>NZ_JALPVJ010000023.1 GCF_023544445.1 Actinoplanes sp. M2I2
AACGACATCGCCGAGAACGCGCTGCGCCGCGCCGCGTTGTGGGACGAGGTCAAGGACCGCCTGGGCAAGAACGCGCTGGGGCTGTCCGGCGGCCAACAGCAGCGCCTGGTGATCGCCCGTGCCCTGGCGATCGAGCCCGACATCCTGCTCATGGACGAGCCGGCGTCCTCCCTCGACCCGAGAAGCACCTCGCGCATCGAGGACCTGATGCACGAGCTCACACCGGGCGTCACGATCGTGATCGTCACCCACAACCTTCAGCAGGCCGGCCGCGTCGGTGACTACACCGCTTTCCTGAGTTCCGAGCCCGACGAGGAGGACGGCGCCGTCGTCGGTCGTCTGGTCGAGTTCGGGACGACCGAGAAGATCTTCAGCCACCCCGATGACAAACGGACCGAGGACTATGTCATGGGCCGTTTCGGCTGAGCCGATCGCGCGCCGCCAGCGACGCCGGCGCACGCGGTGACGGGCCGGGCGAATCCATCGCCCGGCCCGTCGTCTGCCTGCGGCGGCGGGGGTTCGACCCAGGTCCGCAACATGGTTTCCGCGATCGAGCCCAGCGCCGCTTCGAGTCGACCACCAATCTCATCGGCAAAGGCACGATGGCGCTTCTCGATCCCCACAACCGATTCGCGCACGCGCCGAGGCCACCCCGCTGAGTTTCGGAGGGGATCCATTTCTGCCTTGGCGCCGGCCTCGCCCGGCTCGAGGCCCGCATCGTGATTCCCGCGACCGGTCAGTGAATTCTCCGAAACAATAAAAGCGATTCAGCTTTGGCTGTGTGGCTGGCGCCGGGTGTATTCCATTCGCCTCGCGTGGCACGACCCTCCCGGTCTTCCAGTTGACCGATCTCATCGCAGACTTCCCCTTTATGCCTCCCGATGAGAAACCGTGTTGTGGCGACCGGGTCAAGCATTCGAACGGATCGGCAGGCCCGAGCGTGCGGTGCCTCACATTCTGAACAGGTCCGTGGTCGGGCGAGTTCATCAGGTCATAACAGCCACTGATCAATCACCTATCAGCCGAAGGAATCAGGCGGGCTGACGGTCGGCTCGTCGAAGCCCGCGTGGCGGCGGGATCAACGAGCATTCTCCAGGAGGCGGCAATGACAGCCGAAGGCGCAACGCTCGGCATCATCATCAATCCGGTGGCCGGGATGGGCGGCAGTGTCGGCCTCAAGGGAACCGACGGTGAGGACGTCCTCCAGGAAGCCTGGCGCCGGGGCGCACGCCCGGTCGCCGAGCAACGCGCCCATGTCGCGGTGAGCCGTCTGACCGAATTGGCGAGGCCGTTGCGTGTTCTCACCGGTTCCGGCGAGTCCGGTGAGGACGTCGTACGCGCAGCCGGGCTTGATGTGGAGGTGGTGCATGAATCGGCACCCGGGCCCACCACGTCGGCCGACACGCGAGCGGCGGCTGAAGTCATGGCGGCGCGTTCGGTGGATCTTCTTTTGTTCGTCGGCGGGGACGGGACGGCCCGCGACGTCCTGGCCGCGGTGGGCGACGCCGTGCCCGTGCTCGGCGTGCCGGCCGGCGTGAAGATGCATTCCGCGGTGTTCGGTACCAGCCCCAGCAACACCGGACACCTCGCGGCCTTGTTCCTCGCGGGCAGCCCGGCGGCGAGGCTGCGCGAAGCCGAAGTGATGGACCTCGACGAAACCGCCTTCCGCAGCGACCGGCTCTCCGCACGGCTCTACGGCTACGCCCGCAGCCCGTACGAGCGTCATCTCTCGCAGAACGCCAAAGCCGGGTCGGGGGCGAGCGGCGAAGCGTCGCTCCGTCTCGCGGCCCAGCAGGTCGCAGCCGACATGCGGCCCGGCAATCTCTACATCCTCGGCCCGGGCACGTCCACCCGCCGCGTCACCGACGCTCTCGGCCTGCCCTCGACCCTGCTCGGCGTCGACGCCGTCATGGACGGCAAAACCGTCGGCGCCGACCTCGACGAACAAGCACTTCTGGAAATCATGCAGGGCCGACAGACGTGGATCGTCGTCGGCGTGCTCGGCGGCCAGGGCAGCCTCTTCGGACGAGGCAACCAGCAGATCAGCGCCGAAGTGATCCGCCGTACCGGACGCGACCACATCATCGTCATCTCCAGCCTGGAGAAGCTTGTCGCCCTCGACACCGCAGCACTGCACGTGGACACCGGCGACGCCGAGGTGGACGCGATGCTGGCCGGTCATGTCCGGATCGAAACCGGCCCCAACCGCAGCACGCTCTTCACCGTGAAGGCGTGACCGCGGTCCTTTCTCAGCTCAACGAAGGAGCCCTCTCATGGGGAAAAGCACGGCACATCCGTACATGGCCAACTCGGTGCCCGAGATTCAGCGGGAGATGCTCGACGCGATCGGCGCCGACAGCATCGACGAGCTGTTCAGCCAGATCCCGGCCGACCACCGCACCCAGCATCCGTTCGACCTGCCGCCGGCGCTCAGCGAGAACGAGCTCACCCGGCATGTCATCGGCATCCTGGCGAAGAACCAGACCGTCGAGCAGAATCTCAACTTCCTCGGCGCGGGCAGCTGGCAACACCACGTGCCCGCCGTCTGCGACGAGGTGGTCCGCCGCAACGAGTGGCTCACCTCGGTCTTCGGCGAACCCAGTTCCGACCACGGTCGCAACCAGGCGTGGTTCGAGTTCTGCAGCCAGCTGGCCGAGCTCGTCGATCTCGACCTGGTCGGTCTGCCGGTGCGCAGCTGGGGCAGCGCGGCCGGATCTGCGCTGCGAATGGCCTCGCGCCTGACCGGGCGCAACGAGGTCGCGGTCGTCCGGGCCATCGACCCCGAGCGCCTCTCGGTGATTCGCAACTATTGTGAGCCGGTCGAGATGGCCAACCACATCGCCGTCCGCCTCGTCGACTACGACCCGGCCACCGGTCTGATGAACGTGGACGACCTGCGCGAAGCGGTCGGCGACCAGACGGCCGCCGTCTACTTCGAGACTCCCTCCTATCTCGGCGTGATCGAGCAGCAGGGTGCCGCCATCGCCGAGATCGCCCACGCGGCCGGCGCCGAGCTGATCGTCGGGGTCGACCCCCTTTCGCTGGGCGTGCTCGCCGCACCCGCCCATTTCGGCGCCGACTTCGTCGTCGGCTCCATCCAGCCCCTCGGCGTCCGGCTGAACACCGGCGGTGGCGTCGGCGGTTTCATCGCCACGCGCGATGAGGACCGCTACGCCCACCAGTACCCGACGTTGCTCCTCAGCATCGCCGAGACGATCCAACCCGGCGAGTACGGCTTCGGGCTAAGCCTGTTCGAGCAGTCCTCCTACGGCCTGCGGGACAAAGGCAACGACTGGACCGGTCACTCGGTCTACATGTGGGCGATCGCCGCTGCCACCTACATGGCGATGATGGGCCCGAAGGGTTTCGAGGAGATCGGCGGCGTCATCCTGCAGCGGGCGCACCACGCGGCGCAGCGGCTGGCCGAGATCGACGGCGTACGCGTCATGTTCCCCTCGGGGTTCTTCAAGGAGTTCGTCGTGAACTTCGACGAGACCGGCCGGGAAGTCGACGAGATCAACGCGTCCCTCCGCGAGCAGGGCATCTTCGGCGGCAAGGACCTGTCGCGGGAATTCCCTGAACTGGGTGCGAGCGCTCTGTACTGCGTCACCGAAGTCCACACCGGGAACGACATCGAGCGCCTGGTCGGCGCCCTCAGGAAGGCGATCGCGTGATGAGCATCGAGCCGAAGGAATATCAAGCTCCGGTCTGGAACGAGCCGATCATCCACCAGATGGGCGCCGCGGGCCGCCGCGGGGTGCTGTTCTCGCGGGTGGAGGACGAGATCGAGGCCGGCGTCGGCCCGGCCTCCGCGCTGATTCCGGAGGCGGCGCGTCGCCGTGACCGGCCCGCCCTGCCCGAACTCTCCGAGCCCGAAGTGCTCTACCACTATCTACGGCTGTCACAGCAGACGCTCGGCATGATGGGCATCAGCCTCTTCGGCACCTGCACGATGAAATACAACCCGTCGGTCAACGAGGCGATCGCCTGGCGGCCGGAGATCACCGAGGTCCACCCCCTCCAGCACGACGACACCCTGCAGGGCACACTCGAGATCGTGCATGGGATGGACCTGATCCTGCGCGAGCTCTCCGGGATGGATCAGTTCGTCTTCCAGGCCGGCGGCGGCGCCGAGGCAGCGTACGTCAACTGTGCGGTCACACGCGGCTATCACGCCGCCCGCGGCGAGCTCGAACAGCGCAACGAAATCATCACCACGATCCAGACCCACCCCTCCAGCGCCGCGACCGCCGCCACGGCCGGGTTCAAAGTCATCACGCTGATGCTCGACGAGAACGGCTACCCCTCGCTCGACTCGCTGAAAGCCGCCGTCTCGAACCGGACAGCCGCCCTGATGGTCAACAACCCCGACGACATGGGCGTCTACAACCCGGAGATCAAGGAATGGGTACGCATCGTCCACGAAGCCGGCGGGCTCGCCTTCCACGACAGCGCCAACTTCAACGGCATCATCGGCAAGCTCCGGCCCCGCGAGATCGGGTTCGACGCCTGCATGTTCATGCTTCACAAGACGTTCGGAGCGCCCAAGAGCGGCGTCGGCGGGCCCGCGGTCGGCGCGTACGGCTGCTCCGCCGAACTCGCACCCTTCCTCCCGTCACCGCTGGTCGGCTTTGACGGCAATCGGTATCACCTCGACTACGACCGGCCGCAGAGCATCGGCAAGATCCGCGAGTTCTGGGGCAACGTACCGGTCGTCATCAAGGCTTACGCCTGGTCACGGTCGGTGGGCGCCGAGGGGATGGGACAGGTCTCCGACCTCTCCGTGCTGGCCAACAACTACATGGAGAAGGGCCTGCTCGCCATCCGCGGCGTCACGCGGTCACACCCCGACGCCACTTCGCCGCGGCTCGAGATGACCCGCTACAGCCTGGAGACGCTCAAGGAGGAGACCGGGGTCGACATCCACGACGTCCAGAACCGGATGACCGACTTCGGCATCGACGCGCCGTGGACCAGCCACGAACCCTGGCTGATTCCCGAACCGTTCACGCCGGAAGCCGGCGAGATGTGGGGCAAGGAAGCGCTCGACACCTGGATCGCCGTCCTCAAACAGGTTTCCGACGAGGCCTACTCCGATCCGGAACATGTCAGAACGGCGCCCCACAGACAAGCGATTCACCGCCTGAAGCCCGGCGCGGTCGACGACCCGGACACCAGGGCCATGACCTGGCGCGCCTACCAGCGGAAGACAGGCCGCTAGCCGTCACGGCGGCGGGTGGAGGACGCTCGGAAGGCGGCCTCCACCCGCCGGGCGTCTTCCTCGCCCGTCGCACACGAGGCGGCAACCGCGCCGCCGCGCTATCTTGCCTACAAGATGCGGTACGCGTGCGTGGTGACGGTGGTCGGCTGACGATGACTCTGATTGACCTCGACAACGCGGGGCCCACCACCGAGGCAGCTGCCGCGCCGGTCAATGTGCCGCGGCTGCGCCGGCTGGCTCTGGCCGTGCTGACCGCGGTGGGTCTGGCCACGATGACCGCTTCGGCGCCGCCGGCGCCGACGCTGGTGCGGCCGCTCTGGACGACGGCGTTGCAGCCGAGCGACACCGTGGCCATGGACGGCCGGACCGTCTACCTGAATCGCAGCAGTCCTTCCGGGCCGGCCGAGGTTGTCGCCTTCGACCTGCACACCGGCGGCCTGCGCTGGAGCACGCCGACCGGCGACGCGTACGGTATCCGGCCCGTCGAGGGCGTCGTCCTGGTCACCACGGGCCCGTCAGCGATCGGCTCGACCTCGTCCTCGCCGGGGCCCCGCACTATCGCGCTCGACGCGGCAACCGGCACGCGACTCTGGCAGTCCGCCGGGGCCTCCTCGCCGTCGTCGGTGGGTAGTGAGGTGCTGCTCGCCGAGACCGGTCAGTCCGGTGCGACCACGGGCCTGCGCCTGGTCGGCCTCCGGGACGGCCACCAGGTGTGGCGACGGTCGATCACCCCGGCCGAGGAATGGACAACCCTCACGGACGGTGGCCGGCCCACCTCGGTCGTCACGGTGACCCCCACGGGCGATGCCACCGTCTACGGCTACGACGACGGCGCCGTACGCCACCGCAGCCGCATCCCCTGGAACGGGGTGTATTCGGCGACGTTCTTCCCGGTCGGCGACCGGCTGGTGGTGATCCGCACGGCGTTCGCCCAGACTGCCGCCGCCGTCTACCGCGCGGCCGACCTGAGCCCGCTGTGGCGGTCCGACGAGCTGATCGGCTACGTCACCGGCTGCGGCCCACTGATTTGTACGGCTGGTGTGCGCGGTGTGGCCGGCCGCGATCCCGCCACCGGTCGTCAGGCCTGGCGGCGTGACGACCTGAACTTCGTGTGGGACGTCGGCGCCGGCCGCCTGTTGCTCTCCGCCGCCGCCAATCTGGCCTCGGCCACGACGGTCCTGGTCGACGCGGCCACCGGTCGCACGATCGGCCGTCCGCTCGGAGGCCAGGAGGCGTTCGTGGCCGGCCCGCCCGGTTCACTGATCCTGCTGCGCGCGACCGGAAAGCCCGATGACCGCACCGCCGTGAACCGCCTGAACCTGGCCGATGGCCGGCAGACCGCCCTCGGCACGGTCGACCGGCTCGCCGAGCAGGACTGCCAGGGTGTGCCGGGCTATCTGCTCTGCCGGCGCGGCGACACCTTGACCGTCACCGCCGTCACCGCGCCGGGTTCCGGTTGAGCGAGTCCCGGTGCGCGGCGTCCGTCGAGCGCGGGTCGAAGATCTCGCGGCGGTGATCGACGCCGCCGGAGGGCGCGCGCACCTGTTCGGCGCGTCGACCGGAGGGGCACTCGCGGAGGTCGAGGGCCACATCGCCGATCCGGCCGTACTCGGTCCCGTCCTCAGCACGTTCTTCACCGGCTGAGATCATGCCTCCGGACCGAAGCAGCCGGCACCGCTCTCCGAAACGCAGTCAGGCATGCGACGCGGGCCGGCGACCGGGCATCCTCACGCGGCTCGGGCGCTGAGGACGCAGTCGGCAGCCGCGTAGAGCGTCTCGGTCTCGGACCTCAGGATCGAGTCCTCGGCGGGCAGCGCTCGTTCGATCGACAGTCCGTTCAGGACGGTGAGCAGGAATCGCACCCGGCGCGCGTGATCCTCCCTGGGCAACGCGCCCTCGTCGGCGAGGACCGACAGCCAGTATTCGACGCGGCGCCAACCTCCCCGCTCCAAGGCGAGATACGTCGCGCGCACCTCCTGCGTCGGCTCGGACGCGATATATGTCTGGTACGCCTTAGTCCACGCCTCACGTGCCTGCTCCCCGACACCGGCAGGGGCGAGCACTTGCCGGAGACAGTTGACCAGCCGATCCCGGGCCGGCAGCGATCGGTCGTGGATCGGGTCGTCGGAGAACACCTGGCCGTAGATCCTGTCGAGCACGGCGTCCTGCAGCGCGCGCTGGGTCGGGAAGTGAAACCTCAGCGAGCCCGTGCTCACCCCGGCGCGGGCCGCGACCGCACGCACGCTCAGCCGCGCCGTCACATCCTCGGCCAGCATTGACGCCGCAGCCGCGAGAACGCGTTCCCGTGATCCGGTACCCCGGTCATCCTCCGTCACCAAGCCACCTCCTATCACATCGTACTAGTACGCCGTGCTAGCTTGGCTACTAGTACACCGTGTCAGTCAGGTGGTGGCGACCGAGGCGAGCGAGGAAAACGTGATCAAGGAATGGCAGCGACAGCGAGCCGTCAGACGCATCAAAAGCGGGAACGGGCGGGCGTTGAAGCCGCTCCGCTGGTGGCAACTGCTCACCCGCGGACTGTTCTATCTACCCCTGACCCACCCGGATGGCCGGCCGACGATGTATGCCGTCGACCTGCCCTACCGGGCTGACACGGGCAGCGGCAAGGCACGGGCCCACCTGTACCTCGACGGCAGACACCACGCCGAGTCCAAGCTCCCGGCAGCCTTCCCCGTCGAGGGCGGCACCATCGAGGTGGCGATCAGCGCATTCGGGATCAAGCGCATCCACTACGTCACCGTCGCCGGCACGCAACGCCAGCTCATCCCGGACCCGAAGTCCGCCGAAGGGCGCCGCGCCCGCGTGGATCGCGACCACCCGGCGCTGAGCCGCTCGATCGGTCTCCTTGCGGTGCTGATGCTCCTCGTCGGCGTGGGCCTCAATCTGCTGCAGCTCGCCGAACCCCTCTCGCGAATCCCCGCGATCGCCGACAGCATCGGACCCTTCGAATCCCCCGTCCACCTCCAGGTCTGGCTCAACTTCGCCCTCGCCGTCGGCGCCTCTCTCGCCAGCGCCGAGCGGGCACTTCGCCTGCGTTACACCCTGCTCGACCAAGCCGGGAAATAGCCACAAACACCTTGCTCGTCTGAGGAATGGCCCCGAGACGTTCTTCATACCGCGGCCGACTCCATGGCCTTCTCGGGGTTGAAGCCGTCAGAGCTCTCGAAGACGTCCATGAATCCCGGGACGGTCTCCTCGCGCGCCCAGTCGCGCTGGAGCTCGCAATACAATTGGACGCGGCTGCTCAGCTTGGCGCCCGCCTGTTCGACACGACGGAGCGCCGCCTCGTGCGCCGCGACCGACGTGCCACCGACGGCGTCCACGGGGACATAGACCTCATAGCCTTCCTGGAGGGCGTCGAGCGCGGGGAAGGCCAGGCACACCTCGGTCCACAGCGCGGTCATGATGAGCTTGCGGCGCCCGAGCGCCTTGACCGCCTGCTTGAACTCGACGTCTTCCCAGGCGTTGACCGTGGTGCGGTCATAGGTCGGCAGGTGTCCGATGAGGTCCCGCAGGTCCTGGATCGCCGGCTCGTTGCGGCCGGTCTCGACGTTGACCGTCGAGTGGATGATGGGAAGGTTGTAGGTGAGCGCCGCCTTGGCGGTGCTCACAATGTTGAAAACCAGTTCCTCACGCGGCATCGACCGAATGGAAGAGACCTGGACCGGCTGATAGTCGATGATGATGAGGGCCGAGTTCTCGGGCGTCAGAAGATGGTCGGTCCGGGGGTTGCGAATCATTTCGCTGGTCATGGATGTCTCCTTGAAGATAAGATCGGAGGTCGGCTCAAGCGGGGATGACTCCTCGCGCAGTCGTTGAGATAACTGCTGTCCGGCAGCCCGACTTGCTGACCGGCTGCACGACTTTCCCGACGTGAACGACACTAGGCGAGCCCTTCCGCATACGTCCAAGACGCGTTTGACCCCCGGTCGATAGGCTCTGTCTATGGATATCAGCCCGCGCCTCCTGCAGTACTTCGTGGCCGTGGCGGACGAGCTGCACTTCGGGCGTGCAGCCACCCGCCTGCACATCTCGCAGCCGTCGCTGAGCCAGCAGATCCGCAAACTCGAGCACACCCTCGGGACTGCGCTGTTCCTCCGTTCCAGCCGTCGAGTGCAACTCACCGCCGCGGGCCGGACCCTGGCCCTCGAGGCGCCGGTCGCGCTCAGCGCGCTGGCCCGCGCCGTGGAACTGACCCGTCTGGCCGGCTCGGGCACGGAGATGACGGTTCGATTGGGCTACACACCGGTCGCCAGCTTCGAGACGCTGTCCACGCTCATGAACGCCCTCCAAGAGGACCACCCCACACTCACGGTCATCCCTCGTGAGGTGTTCAGCGCCGAGATCCCCGAGCACCTGAACAACGGGGACCTGGATCTCGGCCTGGCGCTGTCGCCGCCGTCCCGCGAGGGAGTCGGCAGCGAACTCCTCCGCGAAGAACCGTTGTCCGTACTTCTCAGCGCCCAGCACCGCCTGGCCTCCGTGCCGCTGGTCCCCTTGAGACTCCTGAAGGAGGAGACGCTGCTGCTCTTCCCCCGCCGGCTCGCGCCCGCGTACTACGACGACATCGTCGCCGCCTGCCAGGAAGCAGGCTTCTCACCCGACATCCTCGCCTTCGACGAGCCACCCGTGAGCGCCTGGCTCGCACGCCTGTCCAGCGGACGCGAGGTCGGGCTGGCCCCGTCGGCCTTCGCCGAACACGCGGCGCGAGCCGGCACCGAGATCGTGCGGCGCGACGTGATCGAACCGTCCATCATGGCCAAGCTCTCGTTGACGTGGGACTCGAATGATCCGTCGCCGGCCATGGCGAGCGTCCTGGCCTCCGCCCGGCGCTGTGCTGAACGCCATGGCTGGCTCCGAACCACCATCCCATAGCCGGACCTTCAGCCGGAGCGTGACCAGACTCCCAAGAGCCCCGGCGGCAGGCGAAAGTGATGGAGAACGCTCAGGCCGGCCGGCGATGAGCTGTTAGCGTGAAGCTTCCTTTCGGTACCGGCACCAATCGCCTGCGACCGGGTCGCACCCGGTCGCCCCGGGGAGGTAAGCGACGTGGCCTGGAGCACGAGCGAGCTCGCGGAACTCGCCGGCACCACGGTGAACACGATCCGGCACTACCACCGTCTGGGCCTGCTCGTGGAGCCCGATCGCCGCCACAACGGCTACAAGCAGTACGAGACACCAGATCTCGTACGGTTGCTGCACATCCGGCGGCTGGTCGAGCTGGGCCTGCCCCTGGCCCGGATCAAGGAGCTGACCGAGGGCACAGGCGGCTCCCCGGAGGCGTTGCGCCAGGTCGACGTCGACCACGCGGCCGCCATCGAACGGCTGGAGAAGGCCCGGCAGGGCATCGCGGCCATCCTGCGCGAGAACGCGCCACCCGACACGCCACCGGGCTTCGAGTCCGTCGGCGCCCGCCTGTCCCAGGCCGACCGCTCCCTCATCCACATGTACACGCAGGTCTTCGACGAGCAGGCCCTGGCCGACGTGCGGCACGCGGTGGAGAACGACAACGACAACGACGCCGTCAGCGCCGATTTCGATGCGCTGCCGGCCGACGCTGATGAGGCGACGCGGCAGAACCTGGCCGAGAAGTACGCGCCTTCGCTGGTCCGCACCCTTCGCGATCATCCCTGGATGGACAACGACGCGATGACCCGCGTGTCGAAGGGGAAGCCCGTCACGCGGCAGACGTTCGTCGACGCGTTGCGGGAGCTCCACAACGAGGCTCAACTCGATGTCATCCAGCGTGCCAAAGAGCTGGCCCGCGAGCAGTTGCGAAGAGAAGGCTGAGGCGCCGCCCGGTGGGGCCGGGGCGCTCGGTTTGACAGTGTGGCGGCCACACGGTGTCGGCTAGGCATAAACAGCCCGGTCGCATCAGGAAAGGGGCCGAAGTGGCTTGGAGCACCCGCGAACTGGCAAACCTCGCCGGCACAACCGTGAACACCATCCGGCACTACCACCGGCTCGGGCTGCTCGACGAGCCGGAGCGTCAGCTCAACGGATACAAGCAATACGACGTCCCGCATCTCGTCCGGCTGCTTCGCATCCGGCGGCACGTCGATCTGGGAGTGCCTCTCTCGCGCATCCAGGAGCTCGCCGCCGACGGGGAGCTCGGCGCCGAGGTGCTGCGTCAGGTCGACGCCGACCTCGCCGCGGAGCTCGATCGCCTGCGCCGGGCCCGCTCCGACATCGCCGTCATCCTGCGCGACGCCGCACCGGCCGGCGCGCCCGCCGGATTCGCGTCCGTCACGTCGAGCTTGTCCGGGTCCGGCTCCATGGCGCCCATCTACAGCAAGCTGTTCGACGACGTCGTGCTGAAGGACCTGCGGCGCATGATGGACGCCGGCACCGACCCCGTCACCGCCGAGGTCGACGCGCTGCCGGCGGAGGCTGACGAGGCGGCCCGTCAGGACCTCGCCGAAAAGCTGGCCCCGATCCTCGCGCAGCACCTCATCGACTATCCCTGGCTGAGCGATCCCGCCAAGCACGTGTCGGCGAGCGAACGGGTCATCCGGCAGACGGTCGTCGACGCGGTCGTCACGCTCTACAACGCCGCCCAGATCGACGTCCTGGTCCGGGCCGGCGTCCATGCTCGGAAGCAACTGTCCGCGGCCCCCGCCTCCCCCCAGGGCGCCCGTCGCATCCCCGTCGAAAGGAAAGCCCGATGACACCGGAGCCCGGCCCTCCCACCCTGGCGGAAGACCTGCTGCTCGTCCTGGATCAGTTCGGTCCGGGAGTCGATCCCGTCCTCTCCTGCGCTCTCGCCGGAGCGGTTCTGGCCGACCTCAGCCTCGGCGACCACGTGCGGACCCTCCCCGGCCGGGGAGGGTCGATCCGGGTGGAAGCAGTCCTCGAACGCCCGCCGGCCGGCGACATTCTCCGTTCGACCTGGGAATTCCTGCGGTCGCGTCCTCGGGGGGTCCAGGCCGCGCTCGCGGAGATCGAGGCGACCCTGGTCATCCCTCTGCTTCCCCGGCTCCTCCCGGGCGGCGACCTGAGCCGATCGGCGCATGAGGCGTTCGGCTCGGCCGACCCGGACGCTGACGAGGAAGCCAGGCGCCGGGCCGGCCTGGTCTCCGGCGTACGGGAAGTGCTGGTTGACGGCGCCGAGGCGCCTCAGCGGCTGGTCGCACTGGCCGCACTCATCTCGGCGAGCGGGACCCTCCGGCGGTTCGACCCCGTGATCCCCTGCACCCCGGCGGTCATCGCCCGCGCCGAAAGACTCGAACGTGACGTATGGGGGGCTCGGGCCGTCGCCGAGGCGCTTGCCCGGTCCGTCGCCGCGGCCCTCGCCGGCAACGTCATCGTCGCGGCCGCCGCCCTCTACGGCAGTCATCGGCGCTGAACGACCGGACGGCCGGTGGAAAAGTATGCTCATGCCACAGGGCCGAGCCGCTGCGGCGACGCTCCACCGGAAGGACACCATGAGCGACAACGTCGACGTGCGCGACAATCCCGCGCAGCACCGCTACGAGATCGCGGTGGACGGCGATCTCGCGGGATTCGCCGTCTACTACCTCGAGAAGGAGCGGATTGTCTTCATCCACACCGAGGTCGCGGTCGCCTACGAAGGACGAGGCCTGGGCAGCCGGCTCGCGCGTCAGGCCCTCGACGACGTACGCGGAAGGGGTCTGCGAGTGGTGCCGGCCTGCCCGTTCTTCGCGAGGTTCATCAAGCTCCACCCGGAGTATCAGGATCTGACCCGTCCTGGCGAGAGCTCCCGGGTCGTCCTCGGCGAGCACGATCAGTGAGCCGACCCTGAAGTAGCCGGGAATCCGGCCTCCTGGTCGCGGGCGACCGGCGCACGACGTGAGTCGCGTCCCCTGAACCCCCATCCAGGGGACGCGACGGTCACGCCTCCACGGACGAGCGGTCCCAGCCGGCCAGGTCGGCCGCGGCGCCGTAGGTCACGTGGAGGAACTCCAGGAGGGTCGCGTCGGGATCTGCCGACTCGGCCACCGTCTCGTACGGAAGCACACACTCCTGCAGGGTCTTGTCGAAGTACGCCTCCGTGCGCTCCCGGTAGCCCGGCGGTTCCGGATAGGCGTACGCGTAGAAGGCGCCCTCCGCGCCACCGCCCGGCCAGAAACCGAAGCTGGCCAGCTCGTGCGAGTAGCCCTCGTGCATGACCGACGGCGGGCAGTTGGGCACGCCGCCCGGGTGTTGCGGGGCGGCCCGGCCGGAGAAGCGGGTGTAAGCCAGATCCATCGCACCCCAGAAGAAGTGCACCGGGCTGGCCTTGCCCACGAACTCGGAGCGGAAGCGGCTCATCACCCGCTCGGCCTGCAGCAGCTGCCGCCAGAACAGTCGCGCGGCTTCCCCGTCGTACGAGGAGTTCCGGTCGTCCTGGGCGAAGGGGATCGCGTGCTCGACCTCGTTGGGGACGGGGTGGATGCTGGGCTCCAGGCCGAGCGCGGCCAGCGCCTCGAGGGTCTCGCCGTAGAACGTCGCGACGGGCTTCGGCTCGAGAACCACCTCGCGCGAACCGCCTTCGCTGGTGCGCATGCGCAGCCGCTGGTCGACGAAGTCGAACTCGATGTCGAGGACGCCCTTGTCGTACGGCACGGCCGAGGTGGTCAGGCCGCGGGCCGTGGGATAGAGCGTGACGTGCCACCAGTGGTTGGCCGACGGCGTGTACGCCATGCGAATCTTGCCGACGATCTGGGTCCACATGTGCAGGGTGTCGCGCGTCTCGGTCCAGTCGGCCGTGCGCAGCCGGGGCCACGCGTTCGTGATGGTGGTCAAGTCAGTTCCTTTCATCGGGCCGGCGGCCCAGGTCGTGGCTCGGGTCCAGCACACACCATGTTCTTCGAACAGGGTCAAGACCCAGCCTGTGCGCGCTCGTGTCCTCAGGGGTCTCGTGTCATCCGGGTCTCGTGTCGTCAGGGGTGAAGCCGCCTCCTTGACTGTGTTCTCGCGACATGGTGTCGGATCGACACCCAAATGCGGACGGACGACGTAGGAGGTTGTACATGTACCGAAAACATGGCGCTGTGCTGATCGGGACGATCGCCTTGCTCGGCACCTTTGTCGTGGCCGGACCGGCGGCGGTGGCGGTGGCGCAGCAAGCCGCATCCGAGCTGACGTGGGAGGCGTGCCCGGCCGATGTCGTGATGCCGGCGCCGGTCGCGGTGCAGTGCGCGAAAGTGCCGGTGCCGCTGGACTACGGCAACCCGGACGGCGAGCAGATCGAGGTCATGATCTCGAAGATCGCCAGCACCAACCCGGCCAAGCGGCGCGGCATCCTGCTGCTCAACCCGGGCGGGCCGGGCGGCACCGGGATCGACCAGGGCGCCTTCCTGGTCAACCGGGGCCTGCCGACCACCGTCTCGGACGCGTACGACCTGATCGGCATGGACACCCGGGGGGTGGGGCATTCGACGCCGATGAGCTGTGGGTTCACGCTCGAGGATCCCTACTGGGCCAACATTCCCCCGTACGCGGTCGACGACGCCGCGGTGACCCGGCAGGCCGCGATCGCCAAGCAGGTGGCCGACAAGTGCGCCGCCGCCGACAAGGACGGCCGGCTGCGGCACATCTCCACCGCGAACACCGCTCGCGATCTGGACCGGGTCCGGGCGGCCCTCGGCGAGAAGAAGGCCAGCTACTACGGGGCTTCCTACGGCTCGGCCCTCGGCGCGGCGTACGTCTCGCTGTTCCCGAAGACCACCGACCGGATCGTCCTCGACAGCAACGTCGGTGAGACCCACCTCGACCGGGCCGGTATGCGCCGGTACGGGCTCGGCTTCGAGCAGACGTTCCCCGATTTCGCCCGGTGGGTGGCGGCCCGGCACGGCGCGTACGGCCTGGGTCGTACGCCGACGCAGGTGCGCCAGACCTTCCTGCGGATCGTCGAGCGGCTCGACAAGACCCCCGCGCCGGACGGTGCGGACGGCGCCGTCGTCCGATACCTCACCTTCGCCGGCCTCTACAGCGAGATGCTGTACGGGCGGACAGCGCGCCTCTTGCAGACGTACCTCAACCCGGCCCAGGCCCCGGCGACAAAACAAGCACCGACGCCCAACCCCAACGACAACGCCTTCACGGCGTTCCTCGCGACCACCTGCAACGACGTCAACTGGCCCGAGGACGTGGCGACCTACCGCCGCGCCGTCGCCGAGGACCGCAAGCGCTACCCCCTGTACGGCGCCGCGACCGCCAACATCACGCCCTGCGCCTATTGGAAGCACGAGCCGTCCGAGCCCCCGGTGAAGGTCGACGCCAAGGGCCCGGCCACCGTCCTGATCCTGCAGAACCGCCGCGACCCGGTCACCCCGTGGGCGGGCGGAAAGCTGCTGCGCGACAAGTTCGGCCAGCGCGCCAAGCTGGTGACCGCCGAGGAGAGCGGCCACGGCGTCTTCCTCGTCCACACCAACGCCTGCGCCTTCACCATCACCACGAACTGGCTGGTCGACGGGAAGATGCCGGCTCGCGACACCACCTGCCGACCCAGCTGAACGACCCGTGTGGCACGCCTTCCGGCCGTCAGGAACGACGGCCGGAAGGCACGCTGAGCGCCGCAGGCATCGACCCTTGGTCTCCAACGGGGATGAAAATGACGAAAGTGGCTCCGGTGAACGCCACGATCGCTAGCGTCGACGGGGACGAAGGGAACGCATATGTCTTCGTCGGCGAGGTCGTCGACACCTGTGGTCCTGGCGGTTGACGACGACCCGGACGTGCTGGCGACCATCTCACACATGCTCCACACCCGCGGGTTCCGGGTTCTGACCGCCCTGGACACCGAGACCGCCTTGACCGTCTGCCAGCAAGAGGGCGGCGCCATCGACGTGCTCCTCGCGGACCTCTCGCTTCCGGGGGACCTCAGTGGCCGCCTCGCGCAGCGCGTCTCGTCCGAGTTCCCGAGCATCAAGATCATTTACGTGACGGGCGTACCGCGCTTCGTCGCCCTGGGTTCCGGACTGGTGCGGCCGGACGCTCCCTACCTGGAAAAGCCCGTCAACCCGGACGCCCTCACCGGCCTCATCCGTCGGCTGCTCGCGGAGTCGGCCCGAGAGCGCGAGCAGACGTAGGCCAGCCGTCGCGCCGGTCCGGCCGGGCCATGGGTGAACAGCCGTTGAAGGCTCGAACTCGATCCACCCGCGCACTACCTCCGTAGCTGCTGGGCGAGCATCGCCTCCGACCGCTCCCACAGTCCGCGAGCCAGGTCGACGTCGGCCGCCTGCGGGTTACGCGGCTTGGTGGGCTTACGCCGGAAGTAGTACGCGCCGGATCGCCAGTCGGTGCCCGGCCTGCCCTCGGCCAGCCAGACCAGCTGGTCCGCCCCCTGCTCGGGCGTGGAGAACAGGGCGCGGCGGGCGATCGGGCTGGCGGCGACGCGGCGGACGAAGCGGATGACCGGGCTGGTCACCTCGGAACCGAAGTTGGTCACGACGTTGCCCGGATAGAACGAGGCCGCCGCGAGCCCGTCGGCGTGGTGTCGACGGTGGAGCTCGCTGGTGAACAGGATGTTCTCGAGCTTCGCGGCACCGTAGGCGTGCACCTCGTCGAAGTGGCGGTCGTGATCGAGGTCGTCCAGATCGATCGTCTTGGTGAAGCGCACGGTGCTCGAGGTCTGAACGACCGAGGCGCCGGAGGCCAGGAGCGTGTCGAGCAGCAGGCGGGTGAGCAGGAACGGTGCGAGGTGGTTGACCTGGAAGGTCTTCTCGAAGCCGTCGACCGTCCGGGTGTGCCCGCCGAACATGCCACCGGCGTTGTTGGCGAGCACGTCGATGTGCCGGTGGGCCGCGCTGAGCTCAGTCGCGAGGCGGGTGACGTCGGCCAAGCGGGTGAAATCCGCGATGTGACTCTCGGCGCCGAGCTCCTCGGCGACCGCACGCGTCTTCTGCGGGGAACGCCCCACGACGACGACAGTGTGCCCGGCCGCGTGCAGGCGCCGCGCGGCTGCGGCGCCGATGCCGTCGCTGGCTCCGGTGATGACGATGACCTTCTTCATGGCCGACCTCCGAGATACATGGTCTCACATGTGGGACGGTGTCTCACAAGTGGAACGTAGTACAGTGTGGCGATGGCGGCAAAGGCGGCAAAGGCGGCATCCGGCGGCGTACGGGCTCGCGCGCGCCAGGCAATGCGGGTCCAGGTGGCTGCCGTGACGGTGGAGTTGATCCTCGAGCACGGCTACGAGGAAACGACGGTGGAGGACATCTGCCGGGCCGCCGACATCTCCCGCAGCACGTTCTTCCGGTATTTCCCGTCGAAGGAGGATGCTCTCTTCGGCCTGATGGGCGAGACCGGTCAGCAGCTGCTCGACGCGCTCACCGCGCGGCCATCCGGCGAGGCTCCGTGGGTCGCCATGCGGCACGCCCTCGAACCGCGCCTCGGCCAGCTGACCGAGGGCGGCGAGCGCGTCCGGCGGCTGATCCGCGTCATCGTGGGCGTCCCGGCGCTGGCCGCCCGCCACCGGGAGAAGAGCGCGCTGTGGCAGGCTCTGCTCCGGCCCGAGATCGCCCGCCGGCTCGGCTCCGACCCGGCCGACGGCACCGACCCCCGCGCCGACGCCGTCATCGCCGCCGCGCTCAGCTGCCTCGACGCGGCGCTGATCGCGTGGGTCTCGGACGAGAACGCCCGGCGCCTGCCCGATCTGCTGGATCGCGCCATGGGCACGGTCAGCGACCTCGGCCCGAGGACCAACGGCTGACGCCATCCGGACCGCGACCGGCGAACAGGTGTACCGGCATGGCAGCTCGACCCATCACCATCACCTGATGTGCCGCTAGCGTCTGTTTCGTGGCTGGGGTGGGAGCGAGGCCGAAGGCCTGCGCAGTTCAGCAGTCCGCCCGGCCCGGGCGCGTTCCATGCACACGAGGTCCTTGCCGGCGATCGCCGGGCTCACGAAGGAAGGGTTCCGGGTCAACGGCAACCGGCGCCGGACAGCGAATCAGGCGGCGGAACTCGAGTCGCTTTCCGGCGCGGAGTGCCAGTTCTCGCCGCTGTGCGCGAGGGCATCTCGCACGATGTGGGCCACGTGATCGTCGAGCAGCGCATAGGCGATCTCGCGGCTCTGCCGCACACCCCGGACCACCCCGGCCAGCCGCAGGACCCGCAGGTGCTGCGAGACCAGCGGTTGGGTCAGGCCGGTGAGCTCGACCAGCTGGTGAACGTAACGCGGCTGCGTCGCGAGCAGGTCGACGATCGCCAGGCGGATCGGCGAGGACAAGGCTTTGAACAGCTCACCGGCGGCCTCGTAGTGTTCGATCGCGTACTGCTCGATCGCGCCATCCTGCATGGCCACATGCTTTCATGCGCACTTGAGCCGGGCAATGCGCTCTGTCACCACGACGCCTTGCGGACGCCGCTTCTCCCGCTCGAGCAGCGCACAACGCGCCATCAGCGGTCCTCGCGGAACTCGACGTGGCGGCGCAGCACGGGATCATACTTGCGCAGCACCAGGCGGTCCGGGTCGTTGCGGCGGTTCTTGCGGGTGACGTAGGTGTGGCCGGTGCCCCCGGTGCTCCGCAGCTTGATCACCGGGCGTACGTCCGTGGTGCGGGCCATCAGAGCTTCACGCCTCGCGCCCGCAGCCGGGCGACGACGGACTCGATGCC
Organism: Actinoplanes sp. M2I2; assembly: GCF_023544445.1. Taxonomy (GTDB): domain Bacteria; phylum Actinomycetota; class Actinomycetes; order Mycobacteriales; family Micromonosporaceae; genus Actinoplanes. The sequence continues at coordinate 18,808 of NZ_JALPVJ010000023.1, forward strand.
GTCACGGTCGATGATCTTGATGCCGGTGGTGCTGACGGTCAGGCGCACGTGCCGGCCCTCGGACGGCACGAAGTAACGACGGCGCTGCACGTTGGGATTCCACCGGCGCCGGGTGCGCCGGTGCGAGTGGGAGACGTTGTTGCCGAAGGACGGCTGCTTACCGGTGACATCGCAGATCGAGGACATGCGGTCACTTTACAATGAAAATCATTTCCAACAAGATGGGGGTATGACCGACCTCCGAACCCGCGTGACGGTGCTCGCCGGCTTCTCACCCGCGGCCACCGACGCCGTGGCCCGCAGCCTGCTGGTCACCGACCCCGCGCTGATCCTCGTCGCACACGACCTCACCGACGTCCGCGACGGCGTCGTCCGGCGCACCGTACGCACCTCGGACCGGGTCCTCGAGGACGACTTCACCGAGCTGGTGCACGGGTGCGTGTCCTGCACGCTGCGCGAGGACGTCATACCGACCCTGGTCCGGCTGAGCCGCCGGCACCCCGACAGCGATCTGCTCCTCGCGCTGCCCCCGGCCGTCGAGCCCGAGGCCGTCGCCACGGCGTGCTCGATGTCCACCGTCGACGGCGTCGCCGTCACCGACGTGGTGCGCCTCGACTCGTTCGTCACCGTTGTCGAAGCCGCGGGATTGCTCGACGACCTGACCAGCACCGACGACCTGCGCGACCGCGGCCTGCACGCCGCCGGCAACGACGATCGCGGAGTAGCCGATGTGGTCAGTCGTCAGATCGAGTTCGCCGACACCATCGTGGCCTGGAGCACCCCGGAGATCGACGTCCTGGAGCGCGACCGGCTCACCGCCCTGCTGCACCGGCTCGCCCCCTGGGCGGCACACCTCCGCGTCGGGGACACCCCGATGGTGGATTGCACGGCTCTGGCGGCTCGCCTGCTGCGCACCGGCCGGCACGATCCCACCGTGCCCGGCATGCCGGGGCGGGCCCTGGAGGGCTACCCGATCGGCATTCACGACCCGGCCGGCGAGCACCGGGTCAACGCGCTGCTGTTCCAGAGCCGACGGCCGTTCCACCCGCAGCGGCTGCACGACACTCTGGACGATCTGACCAGCGAGGCCCTGCGCGGCCGGGGCCAGTTGTGGATCGCCACCCAGCCCGACACCGCGATCTGCTGGGAGTCGGCCGGCGGCGGCCTGCTGCTCGGCAACCTGGGCCGGTGGCTGGCGGCCCTCCCTCGCCAACGCTGGGACGAGGCCAGTGACATGCGGCGGCTGGCCGCCGACGCCGGCTGGGATTCCTACTACGGCGATCGCGCGACCGTGCTGTCGTTCGTCGGGCTCGGCCTCGACGTGGAGGCGATGACCGCGATGCTGCGACGCTGCCTGCTCACCGACGCCGAGCTCGCCGACGGGGCCGACACCTGGCAGGCCCTGCCCGACCCCTTCGCCGGATTCTTCCCGGCCGACGGCGAGCAGCACCCGGCGGCAGCCAACGAGGGAGCCGTGCCGTGACCAGGCGGCTCAGCCGGCACAGTCCGCGCCGGTGCCGAAGACCGCCACGGTATGCCCGACATCGGGGAAACCGTGCTCGGAGGCGACCCGGTCGGCCCAGCGCTCGACAGCCGGACCGGCCACCTCGACGCGCTGCCCACACGTTCGAACGGTGCTTCCGGCTCGTCACCACAGAGGAGAAACCGCAATGAAAAACGGCATCCATCCCGCGTACGGCTACGTCGTCTTCCGCGACCGCAGCGCCGACTACGCCTTCCTCACCCGCTCCACCGCGACCAGTGACAAGACGATCACGTGGGAGGACGGCAACACCTATCCGGTCGTCGACGTCGAGATCTCGGCGGCCAGCCACCCGTTCTGGACCGGCCGCACCCGCCTGCTGGACACCGCCGGCCGGGTCGAGAAGTTCCGAGCCAAGTACGCCCGCGCCCGCGGCCAGAAGTGATCAGAGCCGGGACGCCCCGCCACGTGGGCGTCCCGGCGGCTGTTCGGCGGCGTACCGCAGGATGTCGTCGATGAGCTGCCCGGTGGCATCGTCGGGCAGGAAGTAGAACACCTGCCGGCCCTGGCGGCGGCGGCGCACCAGGCCGGCGTCGATCAGATGGCGCAGATGATGCGACACCGCGGTGGAGTGCGCCGGGACGGACTCGGCCAGCTCCGTCGGCGTGGCCGCACCGGCCCGCAGCAGGACGAGAATGTGCAGCCGATGCTCGTAGGCCAGGCCCCGCAGCGCCTCTACGGCCTTGGCCAGCGCGGCTTGGCTGATGCCGGGTTCGGCCGTCACGTGCGCGCCCCGGCACTGTCGGCGGCGGTCACGAGAGCAAGCCGGCCGGTCGCCGTACGCAACCGGTCGATCGCCCAGGAGACCGCCAGCACGGCCGTCGCGGTGAGCGAGATGCTCGCCCCGGCAGCGACATCCCACCGGCTGGAGAACCACAGACCGGCCAGCCCACTGCCCACCGCGAAGGTCACCGACAGCGCGGTGACGACCGGCAGACGGTCCGACCACAACCGGGCCGCCGCGGCCGGCGCGACGATCAGCGACACGGCGAGGATCGTGCCCACCGCCGGAACCATGGTGACCACCACGACCTCGATGGTCAGCAGCAGGACGATGTCCCAGGCGCCGACCCGCATCCCGCCGGCCTGGGCCGAGGTGCGGTCGAAACCGATGCTCACGAGGGGACGAGCGCCGACGGCGAGCACCCCGCCGACGACGACCAGAGCGATGGCCGTGGTGACCAGATCCTGCGGGCCCACGGTGAGGATCGAGCCGACCAGGAACGAGGACAGGTCGCGGCTGAAGCCGCTCTGCGTGGCGACCAGCGCGGCGCCGAGCGCGAACCCGGCCGAGAGCAGGACGCCGGTGGCGGCCGACGCGTCCTGACCACGGCGACGGGTCAGCGCGGCCACGCCGAGCGCGATGATGCTGCCGGCCACGACGCCGCCGAGCATGATGTTGACGCCGATGATCGAGGCCAGCACGACGCCGGGGAAGGTGGCGTGGGTGAGCGCCATCGTGAAGAACGACAACCGGCGCAGCACGACCTGCACGCCGACCAGACCGGCCAGCGCGCCGGCCAGAATCACCTCGGCGGTGGCCCGGTGCAGGGCGTCATCCCACCAGCTCATGGGCGGAGTTCCTCTCCGGGGCGGGCGGCACACCGGGTCGCCGGGTGCGCAGCAGGCGTACGGGAATCAGCAGCAGATAGGCGGCGACCAGCAGCAGGACGACCGAGGAGGCGGAGGTCAGCGCGACGCCGTAGCGCAGCGAGGCCGTCCAGCTGGCCAGCAGACCCGCGTAACCCGCGCCGACGATCAGCACCGTCCCGACGACCGCCATCGCGACGAGCTTGTCGGTCACCATCCGGGCCGCCGCCGCGGGAACGATCAGCAGGGCGACCACCAGGATGGTGCCGACGGCGCGGACGGCGGCGACCACGACCAGGGCCACGACAATGTTGAGCCACAGGTCGAGCCAACCGACGCGGAAGCCGGCCGCCGCCGCGCCGGCCGGGTCGAAGGTGCGGAACAACAGGGCTCGGGCGCCGATGAGCAGGGCCACCAGGACCACGACGGCGACGACGGCGGTCTCGGCGATCTGCCGTGGCGTCACGGTGAGCAGGCGGCCGAACAGGAAGGCGGTGAGGTCGGCGGTGTACGAGGTGCGGCGCGAGACCAGCACGACGCCGACCGAGAACATCGCGGTGAGCACCACCGCGGTCGCGGCGTCGTCGGAGACCCGGTTGCCCCGGGTCAGCAGCGTCAGCACCACCGCTGTCAGGAGGGCAGCCACCAGGGCGCCGACGAAGAGCCCCTCCAGGCCGCCGGCGACGAAGCCGATCACCACGCCGGGAAAGACGGTGTGCGTCAGCGCGTCGGAGACGAAGGCCAGGCGACGGGCATAGACGAACACGCTGACCGGGCCGCAGATCAACGCCAGCAGCCCGATCTCGATCAGGGCCCGGCCCATGAAGGGCAGGGTGAACGGCTCGATCACGGCTCGACCAGCATCATCCGGCCGTCGGTGAGGTCCACCGCGTGGCCGCCGTAGGTCAGCCGCAGGTTGTCCGCGGTGAGCGTCCCGGCCGGCGGGCCGACCGCCCACTGACGTCCGTTGACCAGGCAGACCAGGTCGGCCAGCTCATCGGCGACGCCGAGATCGTGAGTGCTCAGCACCAGGGCGGTTCCGTCGCCGCTGAGCTGGCGCAGAGCGGTCATGATTGCTTCCTGGCTGACCGCGTCGACGCCGTTGAACGGCTCGTCGAGCAGCAGCAACCGCGGCTCGGCGGCGATGGCCCGGGCGAGCAGGACCCGCTGCCGCTGACCGCCGGACAGGGTGCCGAAGCGATGTCCGGCCCGGTCGGCCAGTCCCACCCGGTCCAGGGCTTCGGCGACCGCGCGGCGATCGGCCGCGCGGGCGGGCCGCCACCAGCCGATACGCCGGTAACGGCCCATCATGACCACCTGCCGGACACTGACCGGGAAGTCGGCGTCCAGCGTGTCGGTCTGCGGCACGTATCCGGCCCGGCCGCGAGCCCCGACAGGGTCGGCGCCGAGCACCGACGCGGACCCGGCCAGCACAGGGACCAGACCCAGCACTGACTTGATCAGCGTGGACTTGCCTGCCCCGTTCGGCCCGACCAGAGCCAGGCGCTGCCCGGCGGAGAGTTCCAAGTCGATGTCGGTCAGCACCGGGGTGCCGTGGTAGCCGACACTGACGCCGGCGTATCGCAGGGCCGCGCCGGTCACCTCGGCTCCGGTCATGTCAGCCGCCCAGCGCCGAGACGATGACCTCGGTGTTGTGCCGTTCGGCGCCCAGATAGGTGCCCTCGGGCGTACCCGGCGCGCCGAGGCTGTCGCCGAACAGCGCGTCCTCGCCACCGATCACCTTGACACCGGCCTGCTGGGCGATGGCCTCGGCGCTCTTGGGCGGCAGGGAGCTCTCCGTGAAGATCGCCTTGGTGCCGGTCGCCTTGATCTTCGTGACCAGGTCGCTGAGTTGCTTGGCCGACAGCTCGGCCGACGTGTCGATGCTGGGGATGACCGAGCCGACGAACTCGAGCTTGTAGCGGTCGACGTAGTAGCCGAACGCGTCGTGGTTGGTGACCAGCTTGCGGTCGCCGGCGGGCAGCTTGGCGAACGCCGTCTCGTTGTCGGCATCCAGCTTGTCGATCTCCGCCGAGTAGGTGCTCAGGTTCTTGGCGAACGCGGCGGCCTTGGCCGAGTCGGCGGCCGCGAGCCCCTTCTCGATGGTGGTCACCATCATCTTGGCGTTCTGCGGGTTGTGCCAGATGTGCGGATCGTGCTCCTCGCCGGCGTGCTCCTCGCCCTCCTCCTCGGCGTGCTCCTCGCCTTCCTCCTCGTGGTGACCGCCTTCGCGCAGCTTCACGCCCTGGCTCGAATCGACCACGGCGCCCTTGAAACCGGAGGCCTCGATCGTGCGGTCGAGCCATTCCTCCAGGCCGACGCCGCTCTTGACGACGACCTTCGCGGAGGCGATGGCCTGGATGTCGGCCGGCGTGGGCTCGTAGTCGTGCGGGTCGACGTTGGGCTTGATGATCTGCGTCACGGCCACGTCGGAACCGCCGACGTTACGGACGAAGTCGGCCACCTCGGGGGTTGTGGCGACGACCGCCAGTGGCGTGCCGCCGGACGCCGCCGAACTCGCCTGACCGGCCTCGTCGTTCCCGGAGCCGCACCCGGCCAGGACCGTGGCGGTCGCCGCGGCGGCCGCGATCCAGAATATGCGTGGGCGGTGTTTCATCGATTCCACTCCTGTCACTGAGGAGCAGAACGATAATCGTTTTCAGAAACAATCGTCTAATAGCGAGATGACTATCTGTGCATCACTATCAGACCCGGAAATCGACGTATTATCAATTGCGCATATCCGCGCGAATACCGTTACCGCACCGAGTGACTACGCGACCGCGCACACCGCCGCGTGCCCGCCACCGTCAGGTCAGCTGCCCTCGGGTGCGCCGTCGCCGACGTTCGCGCCACCCTCGGGTGAGTCCGTGAGATAGACGTGCTGATGCCCCTTGCCGGCGTCGATGTTGATCTGGTCGAGCTGCGTGGCCGCCACCGACCAGTCGGTGACCGCGAGCAGCCGCTGCCGCGACGCCACCACCAGCAGCGGCGGCCGATGACCGGCCGGCAGAGCACGGGCCGCGGCGAAGGTATCGACCGCCAGCGACAGCTGGCCGACCGCGTTGCGCAGACCATTGCGGGCGACGTTGGTGGCGGTGCTGCCCGATGGCGTGGCCTTGTGCCGCTCCACCTGCTGCACCATGATCTGCTTCCACTGCGACAGTTGCTGGCCGGTGACCGGCTGAGTCTCCACAGGGCGGGCGTCCACGGCCGGCAGCGCGGACCGCAAGCCAGTCACCACCGGCTTGACCTGCTCCGCGGTGCTGCGCGCCAGCGCGGTCAGCTCGACGATCTGAGCCGCGTCCCGTTTGGCCTCGTCCTCCTGCAGCGAGGCGACGGCCGCGTCGGTGTCGCTGCCGGTGTCGCTGCCGGTCGGGCCGGCCACCAGTACGCCGATGAACAGACCCACCGCCGCGGCCACCAGCAGCGCCAGGGCAGCACGAAGCATCCCGCCGGGCAGGGCGCCGGCCCTGGAGGCCACGGGCCTGCTCGACGCCGGCTTGACGGTCCTGCGCGACATCGCCCACCCCTGGTCACCGGCTACAAGGCAGGCATCACGTTACGTGCTTCATTCGATCAGGGTCAATGTGTTGCCTACCGGAGCAACCAAGCCATTCGTCCGTCGCGCTCGCCCTGGGCAGAGCGAGGTACTGCGACCATCCCGCCCGCTCCACAGCAAGCGTTCAGAAAGCAGCGATCCGTGGTGAACTTGTGGCGCGCGTCATCGTCATATTCAGCGAGGCCACCACGCCGATGGGCCAGGATCAGGGCGGCCTGTCCGTGACGGCCCATGCGCAACGCGGCGGGCAGTTCGTCGGGCATGAGACGCAGGTACGACAGCGCGTCGTCCCAGTCCCCGAAGTCGTAGCTGCCCATGGCCACGCCGAGCAGCAGCATCGCGGCCCGGTTCCGTCCGGTTCGCCGTACGAGCTCGGGCACGGTGCGGGCCGCCTGCCGGAACTCCGCCGGGTGACCGAGGTTGTTCAGTGCCGCCAGACGGTTGTTGAGCAGCATGATGTGCAGGGCGGGCCACTCACCGGCCACGCCGGCCGCGTCGAGGGCGGCGAGTCCGGCGTCGAGGTGGGCCAGGGCCGCATCGGGGTCGTGCCCGATGGCGGCCAGGGCGTGGCGTGCGTAGCCGATCGCGTCCGCATCATCGGCCGCTTCCGCCTCGGCCAGAGCACGGCGCCCTTCGGACCCGCTCTCCGCGATCGCACCGCTCTTGAGCAGGAGCAGGGCCCGGCGCGACCGGATCCAGGCCCGGCGTCCGGCGGTCAGCAGCGGATCGGCGAGGGCCTTCTCGCTCAGCGCGAGCGCCTCCGCGAAACGACCGGTGCGGTTGGCCACGGCCAGCCGGGCCAGCCAGGCGTCGGCCCGGCGGACCGGATCGGCCGACAGCTGCAGCAGGCCGGCGGCCACCTCGTCGGTCGGTGCGTCCCGGCCCAGGGACTGCACGATCGGCATCAGCCGGGTGGCCAGCACCTCGCCCCGGCCCGACGTTGTGGCCGCCCCTTCCAGCGCCGCGGACAGCAGCACGGCGGCGGGCTCGGGTGAGCCCCGCAGGACCCACTCGGGCAGCTCGGCCAGCCAGCCCGCCACCCAGGGCGGCTGTGGACCGGGTGCCGCGAGCAGATGGGCGGCGACCAGACCGCACCCGACGGCGCTCTCCTGATCACTTTCAACAGCACCAGCGCCAAGGACGTCGCACGAGCCGAAGCGGACCTGCAGCGCCGCGGCGTACGCATCGAACTGGTGGCCGCCACGCACGACTGCCTCGGCGTTCTCGGCGCCGCGCTCCTGCCCACTCCCCCGCACCCGGAGCCCGGCGGGCCGCCCTCGCGGGGGAACCTGCCGGCGCTCTACGCCTTCCAATCGCTCACCGGAGACGACACCTTCGCTGTCCGGCCCGATGTCATCCCGGCCGGGCACGCCCTCTGGGTCGCCATTGCCGACAACGGCACAACCCTGCTCACGGTCTCGGACTTCCGGCCGCTCGGAAGCCCGCAGCCCAACTTCTGCGCGTAGCTTCTCCGCGGGCTTGACCGTGTGCCGGGAACACGGTCTGCACTGGACGCATGAATCGAAGGAACGGCATACGCCGAGGACTGGCTCTGACCGTCGCCGTCGCGTTGACCGGGTCACTGGCGGCGGCTCCGGCCGCCGCCGTCGGCGGCAGCACCGGGCAGGTGGAGTGGGGCGCCTGCCCCGATCCGATCGCGGCGGCCGCGCCGACGGTGGAGTGCGGGACCGTGACGGTGCCGCTGGACTACCGGGATCCGGACGGGACGCAGATCGACCTGATGGTGTCGCGGATTGCCAGCACGAACCCGGCGAAGCGGCGCGGCGTGCTGCTGCTCAACCCGGGCGGTCCGGGCGGCTCGGCGCTGACGATGCCGCACGATCTGGTCACCCTGGGCGTTCCGGCGAGCGTCACCGACGCGTACGACCTGATCGGCATGGACCCCCGGGGCGTCGGCTACTCGGCCCGGGTCGACTGCGGGTTCACCGATGAGCAGGCTTACCCGGGCAACGTGCCGCCGTGGGCCGAGGACGACGCGGCGGTCCGCGAGCAGGCCGCCGTCGCCCGGGCCGTCGCCGAGCAGTGCGCGGCCCACGACACCGAGGGCCGGATGGCGCACATCTCCACGGCCAACACGGCTCGCGACCTGGATCGGATCCGGGCTTCGCTGGGCGAGCAGAAGGCCAGCTTCCTCGGGTTGTCGTACGGGTCGGCCCTCGGCGCCGCGTACGCCTCGATGTTCCCGGACACCACCGACCGGGTCATCATCGACAGCAACACCGGCGACACCGCCTTGACCCGGGCGGGCCTGCGCCGCTTCGGGCTGGGCTTCGAGCAGGCGTTCCCGGGCTTCGCCCGCTGGGTGGCGGCACGGCACACCTCGTACGGCCTGGGCCGTACGCCCTCGCAGGTCCGCGCCACCTACTTCGCGCTGGCCGAGCGGCTCGACGAGCAACCACTGCCGTACGTGGACGGCCGCGCGTTCCGGCTCAACACCTTCGCCGCCCTGTACAACGAGTCCAGCTACCCGGCGATGGCCCGGGCCTGGCAGCAGGTGAAGGGCGCCGGTGCGGTGACGTCCGGCGTGCGGCCCGCGGCCACGCCCAGCCCGTACTCCAACTTCTTCTCCGCGTTCCTGGCCGTGACCTGCAACGACAGCGAGTGGCCCAGCAACGTCGGGGCATACCGCCGCAGTGTCGCCGAGGACCGCGAGAAGTACCCGATGTTCGGCGCGGCGTCGGCCAACATCAACCCGTGCGCCTTCTGGTCCCTGGGGCCGACCGAGCCCCAGGTCGCCGTCAACGACGACGGGCCGGCCAACATCCTGATCCTGCAGAACCGCCGGGACGCCGCTACGCCGCTGCGGGGCGGGCAGATCATCCGGGCGAAGTTCGCCGACCGGTCCCGCCTGGTCACCGTCGACGAGAACCAGCACGGCGTCTACGTCTACGACGACAACCCGTGCGCCCTCAACATCGGCACCGCGTGGCTGGTCGACGGCGTGCTGCCGCCCGACACGAACTGCGCGGCCTCCCAGCGGTCCGGGCTGAACCTGGACCGCGAGGGCGAGCAGCGCCGGGCCGAGACCTTGCGCAAGCGCCCGCTGGGCACGGTCACCACCAACTGATCAGCGGCTCACCCGTACCGGCCCCCACGCCCGTGCCGCGTGGGGGCCTCGAGCCGGTCGCCGAGCACGCCGCCGGGTCTACAGGCTCTGGCCGCCGCTGAGGTCGATGACCGAGCCGGTCGCCCAGCCGAAGGCGTCGGACAGGATCGCCGGGACGGCCGCGACGATGTCGCCGACCTCCGCGATGCGCCCGTGCGCGATGGTCCGCGCGGCGAGCTCCTGGACCTGCGGCGCGCGCATGATGCCGCCGCCGAAATCGGTGAGGACGGCGCCGCCCATCAGGGTGTTCACCCGGATCGACCGGTCCGCCAGCTCCACCGCCTGATAGCGGGTCAGGACCTCGATCGCGCCCTTGGTCGCCGCGTACGCGCTCATCCCCGGCACGACGCCCCGGGTGAGCGCGGTGGTGACGTTGAGGATCCGGCCGCCGTCGGCGATCAGCGGGAGCAACGCCTGGGTGAGGAAGAACGGGCCCTTGAGGTTGACGCCGACCAGCTCGTCGAACTGCTCCGGCGTCGTCTGCGCGTACGGGGCGAAGGTGCCGATGCCGGCGTTGTTGACGAGGTGGTCGATCCGGTCCGCGCCGAAGTGCCGGGCCACGGTCTCGCGCAGGGACTCGGTGAAAGCGCCGAAGGTGGCCACCTCGGTCACGTCGAGCGGGAGCATGGGGAAACCCGCGCCGGCCGGGTCGCTGGTGCGATAGGTGCCCACCACGTCGACGCCGGACTTGCTGAGCTGCTCCGCCATGCCCCGGCCGAGACCCTGTCCGGCTCCTGTCACCAATGCGATCGTCATGCCGGCCACGATGCCGCGGCGTACCCGGCGTCAGGCAGTTGTGTCCGCTGAGCGGACAACCATTTTCTCGAGCGCCCGGGCTGCCCGGTGCACGGCAACGGCCATCGCCTCCGCCGGGCGGGCCGCCACGGTGGCGATCTGCAGGGCGGCGCGGCGCCCACCCGGCAGCAGCACGGGCGCGGCATAGCACGTCAGCCCCTCGAGCACATGCTGGTCGTCGACGGCGGCCCCGTACGGGCGGCGACGCGCCGACGGAGTCCCGGCCGGGCCCAGCACGATCGCCGCCGCCGTGGTCTCCGGCATCGGCGCTCCCGCACGGGCGTCGAGCGGCAGGTGCTCGCGCCCAGGCACCATCTCCAACGCGACGAAGCCCGTGCCGGCCGGCACGACCAGCGACACCGCGGCCCCGGTCTGCTCGCGTACCGCGCCGATCACCTTGGCAGCGGCGGGCCGCAGACCGGGCAGCGGCTCCACCTGACGGCCGAGGCCGAGGAGACCCGCGGCGAGCATCCATCTGCCGTCGGCCCACTCCACCGCTCCGGTGTCGCGCAGCTGGCGCAGCAAGCGGTGGACGGTCGGGCGCGGCAGCCCGGTCAGCGTCGCGAGACGGGCCACCTGCCGATCAGCCCCGGTTGCGGGCAGCGCGCGCAGCACCCGGAAGGCGCCATCGACAACGCTGCGGGGTCGTACGGGACGGTCCGGCATGGAGCGAGCTTAACCCCCGGTCGGAACAGCCTCAGCGGGTTGATCCGGCCTTCGGGTCGGTCGCTCTCACCATCGGAATTCGGCAAGGTGTGCTCCCTGCCGGGTCACGCTTTCGCTGGGCTACCGGTCCTGGACACGGCTTCCACCGCTTCCCCCGTTCTCCCAGCGTCCCCCGCCACCGGTGCGGCGCCGTCCCAGGCGAGGATGGCGCCGAACCGTTCGGTGAAGGCTGCGGCCAGCGCACGAGCCTTTTCGGCGGTCTCCGCAGGAGATTCGGTGCCGGTGACGCGTTGCAGAGAACCGTCCCTGGTCAGGACGACCAGGCCGTGAATCAGCGCCCAGGCCATCAGCGATTCGAGCGGCACCGGCCGCGATTCCGAGGGCGGCCAGGGGTCCGCGCCGCTGACGAGGTAGTCGAGGACCCCGAAGACGGACCTGCGTTGCTGCGCCAGCTTCGGATCGTCCTGATGCAGCGGCTCCGAGCCGAACATGACGTCGAACATGACCGGCTCGGCGAGGCTGAAATCCAGGTAGGCGCGTCCGAGAGCCGCGACCCGATCGATCGGCCGCTCCTGCGGGGTCGCTGTCACCGCTTCGAACCGCTTCCGCAGGTGTTCGAAGCCCACCACGGCGAGGGCGGTCAGCAGTCCGGTGCGGTCGCCGAAGTGATGCTTGGGAGCGGCGTGGGACACGCCGGCCCGACGTGCCACGGCGCGCAGGCTGAGCCCGGTCGCGCCGCTCTCGGCGAGTTCCTGCCAGGCGGCAGCCATCAGGGCCGCCCGGCCATCACTCCGGCCGGACCCGTCATGGACTGTCATGAAGGCATCCTCGCCGCAACGCCTTGACAGTGTCAACCCAGTTCGCGATGATACGGGCCGGCTTGACACTGTCAATGAACTCTCCGAGTCGGTGAGTTCTGACTCGGATAGAGGGAGGGCCGCTCAGCATGAAAATGCTTTTTCGCCTGTTCTGGTTGATGCTGCGGGCCCGGCATCGACCCCGTACCAGCGTCTGGGACACCCATCAGCTCGACTATCGTGTGCGGTTCCGCGACCTGGACCTGCTCCGGCACATGAACAACGGCGTGTACCTCGCTCTGCTGGACCTGGGCCGGATGGACCTCACTCTCCGGGCCGGCTTCTGGGACCAGATCAGGCGCCACGACATCGTCCCGGTGGTGGCCAACCTGACGATCAGATATCGCAAGCCGTTGAAACTCGGCAATCGGTTTCAGGTCGAGACCCGCCTGGCCGGAGTGGACGACATCTCCGTCTTCTTCGAGCAACGCATTCATCACGGTGGCGTCGTCTACGCGGAGGGGGTCGTCCGGCAGCGTTTCCTCCGGCCGGGCGCAGGAACCGTTCCGATCGACGAGCTCCTGCAGTGGGTCGATCCGCGGCCTGAGGACCGGGTGGTGGCCCCGTGGATCCTCCAGTGGGCAGCGAATCCGCCGCCGCCGAAGCTTCTCGACGACTCGGTTGTCAGCAACCGATGACGTGACCGGCCGGCGGCGACCACGCAGATGGGTCCGCCTGCAAGCGATCGTCGCTGATGGAGGTGCTCGACATCGCCGAAGGGGCGGGCACGTCACTCGGCGGTGCAGCGAACACGGTCAGGTGCTCCAGGGTGCGAAAGCCGGCCGAGCGGTACACGCTCTCGCCCATCTCGGACGCATAGAGGTAGGCCGTAGCGGCACCTGCGGCGAAGCCTGCACGGACCATCTCGAGCGTGACGGCCCGGCCGTATCCTCGCTGTCTGAAGCGCGGCAGTGTAGTGATGTTGTAGATCCCCGTCAGGTCACCAGAAGTAGCAGTAAAGCCGGTTCCAACCGGCACGCCATCCAGCTCCGCGAGGTAGAACGTGAATCCGTCGACCTCTGCCAAGGCCGGCTCACCAAAGATCTGAAATGCCTCGGGCGGCCCTTCGAAGCCTTCGGCCAATGTCGTCACGTACAGATCCATCTCGTTGCCCGGCACCACTCTCACCAGCAAGTCATCGGCGAGTGCCTCTGCGGGCAGCCCTCGGTCGGAGCTACGGACCATGAGAGGCAGTTGCGACTGAGAGGTCCTCCCGAGCCGCGCTGCTGCCTCGCTGATCGACGGGCTGGGAATCCCTCGCACGTGGATGGTCCAGGGAAGCTCCCACGGACCTTCCGTTGCTGCCAGCGCCTCGATCTCCTCGGCGCTCGGCTCCGAGCTGGGACTGATGATGGCGTTCAGAGAAGCAATCGGTGCCCCGGAGATCGCTAGTACGGCGCCGTTCGGGCCTCTTCGAGTGCGCCCCGTAGTGACGCCGGCCAGGTCCGCACACAGGTCGGCATAGGCGGACACGAACGCCATCAGCGGATCGGTTCCCTGATCAGTCATCATGATCCTTCTCGGGTGAGCGGGTTGATCGCCGGCGTCGACGGTCAGCGCTTTGAGCTGCGGGGAACGGCGTCCCGGCGCGCGCCGGCTCCCGGCAGGGCGAGCGCTGCCGGCACGGCCAGTCCAGCCACACCGGCGCAGAGCCAGAACGCCATCGTGAACGACCGGTCGGTGGGCAGTTCCAGCGCGGTGGTCTGGCTCGTGAGGAGGGCGGCGAGCACAGCGGTGCCGATGCTGCCGCCGATCGTTCGGGCGACGGAGTTGACGCCGATGGACTCCCCCGTCTCAGCAGCGGGCACCTGGGCGATGATGGCGTTCGACACCGCCGTGAACGCGATCCCGAGGCCTACCCCGACGATGACACCGGAGACCAGGAGCTGCCACAGCGCACCGTGAGCGATCGCCGGCACCACGAACCCGACGGCGACCAGAGACGTGCCCAGCACCATCGGCGGCTTGGCGCCCGAACGGCGGACCAGCGCTCCGGCCAACGGTGGGAACAGCACCAGCATCATGACGGTGGGCAGGAGGAACAAGCCGGCCGCGGTCACGCTGCGGCCGAAGCCGTACCCCGTCGCCTCGGGGAGCAGCAAGATGATCGGAACCAGCAGGAACGTTCCGAACATCGCGAAGCCCAGCACGAGCGCCACGAGATCGGTGGCCCACACACCTCGCCGGCGCATGAGTCCCATGTTGATCAGTGGTGCCCGGCGTCGTCGCTCGAACAGGACGAACCCGAGCATCGTGACGACCCCGAGCGCGAGCAGGCCGAGCGTCTTGCCATCGACCCAGCCCCAGGCCTGGCCCTGGCTGCTGGTCAGGACCAGGGATACCAGCGACAACGCGAGGATCCCGGCACCGGCGAAGTCCAGACGTCCGGCGCTGCGCCGCCCCGAATCACGCAGGCCGAAGATCGACCCGAGCAGAGCGATCACGATGAGGGCCAACGGGATCCAGAACAACCAGCGCCAGGAGAGGTTGTCGACGATCGGTCCCGCGGCCACGGTTCCCGGGCCGGAGCCGATGCCCCAGATGGCCGACATGAAGCCGATCGTGATGCTGACCCGGTCGGGCGGCAGTTCGTCGCGGACGAGGCCGATGGACAGCGGCAGGATCGCTCCCGCGGCCCCCTGCAGCACTCGCGCGACGATCAGCACGCCCAGGTTGGGAGCCAGCGCGGCCAGCAGGGTGCCGACGACCATGACCGCCAGCACCCCGATCAGGACGCGACGCTTGCCGACGAGGTCCCCGAGCCGGCCCAGGATGGGAGTCAGCACGGACACGGCCAGCAGGTAGGCGGTGAGAACCCAGCCGGCGTTGCTGGTCGTGGTGTCCAGCTCCCGGGTCAGCGTCGGCAGCACCGGCGTCACCAGCGACTGCAGGACGGCGAAGGCGAGGCTTCCCAGGGACAGGTAGACCACCAGGGAGGTGGTGTTCACCCCCCTCGGCAGAGTGGTGTCCGTCGTCGGCGAGGGCGGAGACTCGTCTCGTTGCTCGATGCCGTGCGACATCGGTCCCCCGCTCCGTGTCGGTATGGTCCGCATTGAGGACGCCCAGGCACGCCCTGCTCAGTTCTGGTGCATGTCGAGGACGAACCGGTAACGCACGTCGTTGCGACGCAGGCGGGCCAGCGCCTCGTTCACCTGGCGGGCGGGCATGACCTCGACCTCCGCGGTGATGTGGTGCTCGGCGCAGAAGTCGAGCATCTGCTGGGTGCCGCGCCGTCCGCCGCTGCCCGCGGACGCCAGGCTCTTGCGGCCGACCAGGAGCGCGAGGGGGTCGAAGCTCATCGAGCCGAGTGCACCGAGCGAACACAGCGTGCCGTCCAGCTTGAGTGCCCGCAGGTACGGCGTCAGGTCATGTGCGGCCGACGCGGTGTCCAGGATGAAGTCGAGCTGACCGGACCGCGCCTC
Organism: Actinoplanes sp. M2I2; assembly: GCF_023544445.1. Lineage (GTDB taxonomy): Bacteria > Actinomycetota > Actinomycetes > Mycobacteriales > Micromonosporaceae > Actinoplanes. Next base: position 34,370 of record NZ_JALPVJ010000023.1, read on the forward strand.
CATCGCCGCGGCGTCGCGGGAGACGACGACCTCGTCCACGCCGAGCTCCTTGGCGCCCTCGCCTTTGGCGGCCGAGGTGGTGAAGAGCACGACGTGAGCGCCGAGGGCGTGGGCGAACTTGACGGCGAGATGGCCGAGCCCGCCGAGGCCGACGACGCCGACCTTCTTGCCCGGGCCGACCTCCCAGCGCTTGAGCGGCTCCCACACCGTGACGCCGGCACACATCAGCGGTGCGACCGCGGGGGCCTCGAGGTTGCCCGGAAGGTGGTACACGAATCCCTCGGTGGCGACGTATTCGTTCGCGTACGCACCGAGAGTGGGTCGCCCGTCGTGCCGGTCGGTGCCGCCGTAGGTCAGCGTCGGGAACGAGGTGCAGTAGTTCTCCTGACCGACCTCGCACATCGGGCAGGTGCCACAGGAGTCGACGATGTTACCGACCGCCACGGCGTCGCCCACGCGAAACCGGGACACGGAGCTGCCGACGGCCGTTACGACTCCCGTGAATTCGTGCCCGGGCACCAGGGGGTAGGTGTTCCCCTGGTCGATCTCGTGCAGGTCCGAGTGACACACTCCGCAGTAGGTCACGTCGATCGCGACATCATCCGGACGCAGGTCCCGGCGAGAGATTTGCGTGAGCGTCAGATCGGTGTCCGGTGCGGCCTTCGTGTAGGCGTACGTCGTGCGCATGGTTTTGTTCCTTTCAGCCGCTGAATCGAGGCAACGCCGAAGCAGCGATGAACGCGGTCACAGCACAAGTGGAAGAGACGGGGTCACGGAGCGCTGGCGGGCGAGGGCGCGACGCCGCGTCGACCGTGAGCGGGCTGACCATGACTCCTCCGAGAAACAATCTGGTTAGTTTCTGTTGAGCCGACTGTAGGTCAGCGCTCCAGCGAGTGCAACTAACTAGTTTGGTACTGTGGTGGACATGAGGGCCGGAGGAGAAGCGACGCGCGCCAGAATTCTCGAAGCCGCCCGCGCCGAGTTCGCGCAGCACGGCATCGCCGGGGCTCGCGTGGACCGCATCGCGGAGCAATCCCGCGCGAACAAGGCTCAGCTGTACGCCTACTTCGGGAGCAAGAACGCGCTCTTCGACGCCGTGTTCTCAACCGCACTGCATGCGATCGTGGACGCCGTCCCGATCGACGGCACGGACCTCCCCGGGTACGCGGTCCGGCTTTACGACGAATACCTCGAGCACCCCGAGCTGATCCGGCTGGCCGCCTGGTCGCGACTCGAGCGTCGACCGACCGGGCCCCTCACCGCCGAACCCCCACCGCGCGCCGAGGAGAAACTGGGCAACATCGCGGCAGCGCAGGCCGCCGGCCACATCGACAAGGACCTCGACCCGTTCGACGTTTTCGTCACCGTGATCGCGCTCTCCATGGCGTGGTCCCCGGCGAGCACAACCTTCACGGCGAGCTCGTCGGATGCCGAGTCCGACCACGAACGCCGCCGCCACGTCCTGCGCACGCTCGTCGCACGGGCGTACGCACCCGCGGGAAGCTGACGACACCGGCATCGTTCCCCTCGCGAAAGGGGATCGGGCAGGAGCACGTCATCAGCGAGATTCATCGCGCGTCATAGCCGACCCTTTCCGCACATCACCACCTCGGCCGTCCTCGGGGTTCTGCCAGACCCAGTTCGTGCGGACGTAGCGCAGGGTGAGACCGGCGCGTTGCACGTTGTTCAGCGAGGAGTGCTCCGGAGCGTCTTCGAACCAGGCCGTCTCGGCGGTCACCCAGCGGCAACCGGCTTCCCGAGCGGCCTCGATGCGGGCGGCGAGCAGCGCACTCTGCGCACCCCGGTTACGGAAGGCGGCCAGCGTCGCGCCGGTGGTGAGCCCAGCCACGTCGCCGTTCAGATAGAGGTTTCCGCCTGCCACGATCCGCTGCTCGCCGGTGGCCGGGTCGGTGTCCCATGCGGCGTACGGACGCCACCGCGGGTCGCCGACGGTCCCGGTCAGAATCTCGGCTTGGCCCTCGCGCGGGAAGCCGAACGTGTCGAGAATGACCGTGGCCCACTCGGCGGCGTCCGCGGCCGTCACCGGCGCCGTCCGCACAGCGCCGCGCCGGACGGGCACGGTGTCGATTTCGCCGGCAAGCTTGGCCACCTGCCCGCCGCGGTCGTGGATGCCCCGGGTTGCGCAGATGTCTGCCCATCCGGCCGGCAGCGTGTCCGGCCGGAGCTGCAGGACGGCCTCGGTGACGCCGTGCTCGCGATAAAAGGCGAGGATCTGGTCGATCAGGTCTGCGGTCACGGGCTCGGTGAAGCCAAGGGCCTTGTTCCAGTAGCCCGCGCCGTCGTGCCGCATGGCGAGGACGACACCGCCGCCGATGCGGGTGACCGCTGCGCCGTCGGCCCGCGGCGCCTTGGACACGTAGTCGTACATGAACTCGGCTTCGACCGTTTCGGCGTCGAAGTCGGAAAGGATCGTCGTGGTCATGCCTATCAGTGCCGGTGGCCGTCCTGAAAGTTCGCTCGAACACTGTGAACCGGCTCACGTGGGGCTGGTGGCCGAGGCCGGTGCACCACCCGCACCCGTTCCGCGCGGCCGTCACGCAACGTCTGCACCACCGCCATGCCCGGCGGGCAGTGCGTCGGGTCCCACGGCGGACTCACCAGGTCGCTCTCCCAGATCAGCACGTCGCGGCCTGTGATCACATTGCGCAGCGGGTGCCGCACCCCGGCCGCGAGATCCCGGTCGAACACACTTCCGAAGATCCCGGTCCCGTGCCCGTGCACCCCGCTCGGCCACCAGCTCCGCACGTCGGCGTGAAACAGATCGTCCATGGCGGTGAGGTCGCCCCGCTCGGCGGCGGTGAAGAAGTCCGCCGCCTGCCGGCTGCGGGTTTCGGTCAGCGCGGCCAGGTCGTCGGCTCCGGCCGCGTCGGCGGTGTCGCGCAGCGCGCCGGCCAGCCGGGACCGCGCCTCGCTGAGACGGCTGCGCACCGTGCCGACCGGCACGCCGCAGGCCCGCGCGATGCTTCCGTAGTCGTCGATGGAGGTGAAATACCGCAGCATCGTCACCAGACGCAGCGGCGGAGAGAGGTCGTCCAGCGCCCGCCATACCCAGTCGCGCACGGCCAGCCGGTCGATCAGTTCCTCCGGGTTGGGCTCGCGCGCCGGCAGGTCGGGCAGTTCGCCAGTCGGGCGCCGGGCCCGGCGCAGCACCGCACGACTCGTGTTGCGGGTGATCCCCTTCAGCCAGGGCCCCACGGCCTGCGGCGTGCGCAGCTCGCCGAGCCGGCTCAGGGCGATCAGCGAGGCGTCCTGCACAGCGTCCTCGGCGTCCGGACCGGCGCCCAGGATGCTGATCGCGACGGCGTACATCTGGGCGCGATGCCGGGAGAGCAGCAAACCCACGCCGGCCATGTCGCCCCGCCGGCCGGCGCGCACCAGATCGGCGTCGGCTTCATCGAGGTCGACGGTCATCGAACAGACGATAGCCGAGGCGACGGTCCGCTCCGCCGGTGCGGCGTATCCGGCGTGAGAAGTCAGCGCCTCAGGTGGTCGGCGAGACGTTCGGCGACCGGTCTTGGGTGTCGAGGGGTGTTCTGCGACCGCCGAGGTCCGAAGCGATGTGACTGGCGCCACTCGCACATCGCCAACCTTCTCGGGGGCCAAGCGTCTACTACTGCGACAGCGACAGCCGAACAAGGAGCTTGAATGCGCGTGACCGCCCGAACCGCCGCCCTCGCCGCAACGGCGGCCACCGTCGTCGTGCTCGGCGGAGTGACCGCCGCGCAGGCGTTCGCCGACGACTCCACCTCACCGAAGCCGGCCACGTCGCCGGGCGCGCCTCGCGACAGCTCACCCTCACCCAGCAAGCCGGCAACGACCCCGGGCCAGCCGCCCGCCTCACCGAGCAAGCCGCAAACCACCCCGGGCCGGCCGCCCGCCTCACCCAGCAAGCCGCAAACCACCCCGGGCCAGCCGCCCGCCTCACCGCATAAGCCGGCAACCACCCCAAGCCAGCCGCCAGCCTCACCCAGCAAGCCGCAAACCACCCCAGGCCGGCCGGCCGCCTCACCCCATAAGCCGGCAACCACCCCGGGCGGGCCGGCGGTGTCGCCGGCCCCTGTGTCCCCCACGCCCGGGAAGATCGCGGTTTCTCCGGCTCCCCGAAAGTAGCCGCGATGGGGAGCCGACCGCGTACGGTCGGCTCCCCCACGTTGACACCGCTGCGCCGCCGAGCCTCCTGGACCGCCATGACGATAGCCATTCCGCTGCCCGTGTCGCTGCTGCACCGGCTTCGATCACTCGTGCCCGGTGGGTCCCCGGGCACGGGCAGCCCAGGTGGGCTCGGACCGCCGGCGATCAATGTGCTGTATCACGAGCGGCGGCTCGGTCTCGTACGGCTGGCATTCCTCATGGTCGACGACCTACCCACCGCGGAGGACATCGTGCAGGACGTGTTCACCGCGCTGTACCAGCGGCATGGTGCAGACCTGCGGACCGTCGCGGAACCGCACGCATATCTGACTACCGGGGTGATGAACGCGGCACGCTCGGCGCTGCGGCGGCGACGAAGCGCCCGCGCCTATGTGCCTCCTGCGCCCGGGTTGGCCCCCGCCGCGGAGGACGAGGTGCTGCTCGATCAGGGCGACCGTGAGGTACTTGGTGCGCTCGGCAAGCTGACAGCGCGTCAACGTCAGGTCGTGGTTCTGCGGTATTGGTCGGAGCTGTCCGAGCAGGAGATCGCCGATACGCTGCGGGTGTCGCGCGGCACGGTCAAATCAACCGCTAGCCGGGCGCTGACGATACTGCGCGGGTTGCTCGGAGAAGGCCGATGAACACAGATCTCGAGGATCGGCTGCGCCGCGCGTTGCACGCCCGGGCCGTTCAGGTGACAACCGCAGGACTGCGACCGGCCGAACCGCCGATGATCGCCGGGCACCGCGCGCACCGCGTACGTCGCTGGTGGCAACCACTGGCGGCCGCGGCCGCGCTGGCGGCGGTGCTCTTCGCCGTACGACCGGATCACCGCCCGGCACCGGCTCCGGATCCACCGCTGGCGACCGTACCGTCGGTGTCGCCTACGCCCGTGCCGACCCCCTCCGTACCGCAGCGCCCGAGTACGCCGGCGACCCGGGAGTCGTCGGGTAAGTCGCCGGCGGCCACCAAGCCGAAACCAGGCAAGTCGCCGCCGGTCGCCAATACGTCCCCTGGACTGCCCCCCGCCGGCGAGACATCCCGTCCGGGCCCTGCACCTGAGCGCACCCCGCGGACGGGGTCTCCGGGCTGACGGCACCGTGCGCAGCCGCCGGAGGAAAGCCGACAACGGATGGCAGTTCAGCCTCGGCGGTTGCCGTCGCGGCCGTTGATGGCGGCGGACGCGTCGGCAGCGCTGTCTCCCGACGGGCTCGGCTCGGTTCGGTCGGGGCGGTGTCGCGGCGATGCCACCACGGTCGTGCCTGAACCGTTCACCCCTTCCGGCGCCGCGGCGGCTTCGACCGGCACCTCGTCCTCCCCGATGGTCGGCTCCGGCTTGAGCCGGCCACGGCGGGTGTCCCAGATGTCGCAGGCGATGATCTGGATGATGCCGGCGACCGGAATGGCCAGAAGCGCGCCGAGGATGACGGCCGGCTCGACCGCGATGAGGATCGCGATCAGCACGGTCAGCGGGTTCACCTTCACCGTACGAGCGAAGATCGAACGACACGAGAAACTGCCTGTCGAACGCGGTACAAGGGTCGTCACCTGGGCACAGGAGCGTCATGCAGGATCCCGACACACCGCAGACGCGCGGCGACGTCGCCGCAGTGACCCCGGCCGGCGTCCCGGACTCCGGGCGCGACGGATTCGACCAACGGCGCATTCTCGGCGCGGCGGTTCACTTCATCGACGAGAAGGGCCTGCGCTCCCTGACCATGCAACGCCTCGGCGCCTACCTGGGCGTCGACGGCATGGCCCTGTACCGGTACGTCCCCGGCCGGGAGGCGCTGCTCGACGGGGTTGTCGAGGTTGTCGTCGACGAGCTGTTCGGCGACCCGGACGTCCACCTGGAGGCCCACGCCGGTTGGGTCGACTACCTGCAACGGCTGGCGCACGGCCTGCGTCGCATCGCTCTGGCCCATCCCGAGGTGTTCCCGCTGGTGGCGACCCGGCCGCCGTCAGCGCCGTGGGTCCGTCCGCCGCTGCGCAGCCTGCGCTGGATCGAGTCCTTGCTCGCGGTGATGACCCAGTCCGGCTTCTCCGACGAGGATGCCGCCGCGGCCTACCGCGCGTTCAGCAGCTTCCTGCTCGGCTACCTGCTGCTGGAAGTGTCCGCCCGCGGTGTGGAGACCGGCCCGGTCGAGGAACCCGACGTCTCACCGATCGAGGACCTCAGCCACTACCCGATTCTGCAGCGCCTCGAGCCCCACCTGTCGGTGGACGTCGCCGCCCAGGACTTCGAAGAAGCCTTGGAAGCGTTGCTCGACCGCATCGCCCTGCTGCTGCCGCGTCGGCGGCGACCGCAGCGCCTGACCGAGCACAAGTGAGGCGCAACGCCATCCGACCGGCGGCCGCGGGCCACCGATGGTTACGGCTTTCGCCGAAGACCCGTGTCTCCGAGCGGTTCGCGTAAGGAGAAGGCAGAGATGAGGGCAGAGCGGATCGCTCCGCTCTGCCCACAGGGGGGCGACGACGGCGATCAAGCCGGCCCGGAGTCAGGACAGCGGCTGGCCGCCGGTGACACCGAGCACCTCGCCGGTGACGTAACTGGATTCCTGCGAGGCGAAGAACACGTACGCCGGAGCCAGCTCCGCCGGCTGCCCGGCGCGCTTCATGGGAACCTGCTCGCCGAAGGACTCCACCTTCTCCTCCGGCATGGTGGCCGGGATGAGCGGCGTCCAGACCGGACCGGGGGCCACAGAGTTCACCCGGATGCCCTTCTCGGCCAGACTGGCTCCGAGAGCCTTCGTGAACGCGACGATGCCGGCCTTGGTGGTGGCGTAGTCCAACAGTTCCGGAGACGACTGGTACGCCTGGATCGACGCGGTGTTGATGATGGTCGAGCCGGGCTGCAGGTGCGGAACGGCGGCCTTGCTCAGCCAGAACATGGCATACAGGTTGGTCTTCATGACCCGGTCGAACTGCTCGGTGGTGATGTCGGTGATCCCACCCGGCTGAGCCATCTGATAGGCGGCGTTGTTGACCAGGATGTCGAGGCCGCCGAGATCGCTGACCGCCCGCTCGACGATCGCGTTGCAGTGGGCCTCCTCGCGGATGTCACCCGGCACGGCGACCGCCTTGCGTCCGGCCTTCTCGACCAGTTGTACCGTCTGCCGCGCGTCCTCCTCCTCGTCAGGCAGATAGGCGATCAGCACGTCGGCGCCCTCGCGGGCGAACGCGATGGCCACCGCACGGCCGATACCGGAGTCCCCGCCAGTGATGATCGCCCGCTTACCGGTCAGTCGACCGGTCCCCTTGTAGCTGTCCTCACCGTGGTCCGGCTGATCCTGCATGTCGCCGGTCCGGCCGGGGTGCGGGATCTGATCGCTCTGCTGCTGGTCCGGCTGCTCGAACTGCTCCTGTGGGTTCTGCTTGCCGTACTGGTCCTCAACCACGGGGCTGCCCTCTCCATGCGCGCTGACGTCCGGCGGCGTATTCCCGCATGGGCCGTCGTCAACCCTGCTCGACGGAGAACGGGGCCAGCGCGTCGCCCATACCGTGGGCGAGCCCGCCCCGACTGTCGAAACGTCGTTTCGGCAGCTCGCTCGCCGCGGAAGGGAACACGACGTTTACGACATAAACCGGCCTTACATGAGTCGTTCTCATTTTCCGTTTAGATCATAAACTACGGTCGGCGATCCGCCAGAGGCACAACGCGGATACGGGGCGAGATCTCTTCCACGACGGGATGAAAAGAATGTGCCCGACGGGATTGAAGAATAGTTCGAACGGGGACTCACCGGGACGCCGCCGGTCCCCGCCGGAGGCGTCTTGCGTACGACCGACCGGCGCGCGCTCGGCTTCCGTCCTGAGCAGCGAGGGCCGCACCCGGAGGGCATCTGCCATGAGTTCTGACCGTAGACCGTCTCGCGATGACGCTGTCGACCTCGACGCGGCCGCGACGACGAAGACCGGCGACGACAAACCCAAGGATCTGTCGGCCGTCCCGCCCGACGCCGGGCCCGGCAGCCCGGCGAAGCTCGGCGGCAAGGGACTGTTCGCCGCCCTGAAGCGCACCCTCAAACAGTTCTCGCAGGACAACGTCTCCGACTGGGCCGCCGCGCTGACCTACTACGGCGTCCTGTCGATCTTTCCCGGCGTGCTGGTCCTGGTGTCCGTGCTCGGCCTGCTGAGCCGCAACGGCCAAGAGACAGTTCAGGACGCGGTCAAGGAACTGACCCCCAATCAGCAGTTGCAGAGCCTGGTGGACACGGTCCTCGGCCAGGTTCGAGACCCTGGAACAGCGGGCCTGGCCGCCATCCTCGGTATCGTCGTCGCGTTCTGGTCGGCCTCCGGATACATCGCCGCTTTCATGCGCGCCTCGAACGCCATCTACGACGTACCCGAGGGTCGTCCGATCTGGAAGACGCTGCCCATCCGGGTCGGCGTCACCGCGGTCGTCGGTCTGATGCTGGTCATCTCGGCGGCCATCGTCATCTTCACCGGCGACCTCGCCAAGGTGGTCGGCGATCAGATCGGGCTCGGCTCGGCCGCGGTCACCACCTGGAACATCGCCAAGTGGCCGGTGCTGCTCATCCTCGTCAGCCTCATGTTCGCGATTCTCTACTGGGCCTCACCGAACGCCAAGACGGGCGCGTTCCGCTGGGTCAGCCCGGGTGGCCTCTTCGCCGTCCTGCTGTGGCTGCTGGCCTCCGTCGCGTTTGCGATCTACCTGGCCAACTTCGCCGACTACAACAAGACGTACGGCACCCTCGGCGGTGTCATCGCCTTCCTGGTCTGGATGTGGATCACCAACATCGCCGTCCTGCTCGGCGCCGAGTTCGACGCCGAACTCCAGCGCGGCCGTGCCATCGCTGCCGGCCACGACCCGACCGACGAGCCTTTCCTCCAGCTCCGCGACGACCGCAAGGTCAAGAAGGGCAGCGAGCAGGGCCTCAGTACGGAATGACCACTGGACTGCCGTACCGGTAGGCGCGATGACGCTGATGGTGAAGAAATTCAGCAAGTCATCGCGTCCATTCGAGAGCCGCGAGATTCCACCATCGTTGAGGAGAAGTGAACGAATATGTCGCAGGAGTTCCCCCATCAATCGCCGCCATCCGCGGCGTCCACCTCTGATCTGGTGAGCCAGGCCGCGGCTCAGATCTCGACCCTGGTGCGCGATGAGCTGACGCTGGCCAAGCTCGAGTTGACCGAGAAGGGCAAGCGGGCCGGGCTGGGCGGTGGCCTGTTCGGCGGCGCCGCGGTGCTCGCCCTGTACGGGCTCGGTCTGCTGCTGGTCCTCGCCGTCGTCCTGCTCGACCTTGCCTGGCCCCTGTGGCTGGCGGTGCTGGTGGTCATGGTGGTCGTGTTCGCCGCCGCCGGTATCGCCGCGCTGATGGGAAAGCGGAAGCTCAAGGAGGCGACGCCGCCGATGCCCAGCGATGCCATGGCCAGCACCCAGGCCGACGTGGAAACCGTGAAGCACGCCGTACGGGAAGGACGCTCGTCATGACGAACCCGGACACTCCCACCGATCCTCGGCAACTCCGGGCCGAGATCGAGCAGACCCGCGCCGAGCTCGGCGAAACGGTGCAGCAACTCGCCGCCAAGACCGATGTCAAAGCGCGCGCCAAGCAGGCCCTGACCGACACCACCGGCCAGATGCGGCAGAAGCTCAGCAGCCTCAAGGATCAGGCGGGGCAGGCAACGGACGTGGTCGCGAACCAGGCGTCGACGGCGAAGCGCCGGCTGGCCCAATCCGACCTTCCGGCTCCGATGCGCCGGCCTTTGCCGCTGGCCGCGATCGGCGCAACGGTCGCCGCCTTGTTCGTCGTCATCGTCGTCGTGGCCCGCCGGAGGCGGTCATGAGCAGCAAGGTGGTGAAGTTCGCGTACAAGCCTGTCGGTCTGCTGCTGGGCGCGGGCGCCGGCGTCATCTCCGGCATCATCTTCAAGCAGGTGTGGAAGGTCGCCGGCCATGACGACGATACGCCGAATGCGACGGACGAGGACCGCGGGTGGACCGAAATCCTGCTCGCTGCCGCGATCCAGGGAGCGATTTTCGCCGCCGTGAAAGCAGCGATCGACCGGGCCGGCGCCACCGGCGTCCGCAAGGCCACCGGACAGTGGCCGGGTTGAGTCGTCCCGACGACGCAGCAGACCGCGATCCAACTCCATGACAAGAGGCTGCTGCACTGGTGCCTCATCCCTTCCAAAGTTGGGGCACCAGTGCAGGCGCCACCTTCCCCAAGCCGGGTTGGATTCACCTCCGTAATCGCAGTCTCGTCACCGCCGTGGGCATCACTTTCATCTTCATGGGCACGTTCGGCGCCCAGTACTACTTCTTCACCATCTATCTGCAGGACGTCCAGGGCTTCGGCGCACTGCAGACCGGGCTCGCCTTCCTCCCGGCCGCGTTGCTCGCGATGATCGGCACCAAGGCCAGCGAGAAACTCCTCGGCCGGCTCGGCATGCGGCCGACCCTGCTCATCGGTCTGCTGCTCGGCGCGGCCGGAAATGACGCTGCTGGCTGCCGCCATGTCGCCGACCGGTGGCTACGCGGCCCTGCTGCCCGGCGTGGCGCTGCTCAGCCTCGGTCAGGGCATCGCGTGGACCGCGATGTTCGTCGCCGCGAGCACCGGCGTCGACGCCGCCCACCAGGGCATCGCTTCGGCGATGGCCTCCACGACGCACCAGATCGGTGGCGCTGTCGGGCTGGCCGTCCTCATCGCGGTCGCCGGCCTCGGACACCCCGACACCACCGGCGCCGCCATGGTCTCCGGTCTGCGCGTCGCCGGCTGGGTCGCGGCCGCGCTCACGCTTCCCGGCGTCGGCATCGCTCTCACCCTGCGCCGGTCGCGCGACGCGGCCCCCACCGTCGAAGCCGCTCCGCAGCCCGCCTCGATCTCGTAGACGGGTCGGCCCATCGGTTGATGGTCCTCGCTCTGCGCCTCTGCAGCGGTCCACTGAAGGGACCGCTGCAGGGGCATTTCCCCCACAAGACTTGCCGGTGGACGGCGATCGAGCTCAGGCAGGGCTACTGACGTACCGACCGGTGCGCACGTTCGGGAAGCAACGACGGGTTGGCTGTTGACAACGCGGCATCGCGGGTACGGTAGGCGGCGTCACCGTCCACATGGGTTGGCAAGGCGGAGGTAAGGGTGCCGGTCACAGGCCAACGCGTCGTGCGGCGGGCGTTGGGGCGGCGATTGACGCGCCTTCGCACGGCGTCGGGGATGAGCCGGCGCGATGTGGTGGACGCGCGGCTCGGCATCTCGGAGCCGACGCTGCACCGCATCGAGACGGGCAAGGTGCCGGTCACCGGGGCCAATGTCCGCGCGCTGTGCTGGCTCTACGGCGCTGACCAGGGCATCACCGACGCGCTTGCCGACCTCGCGCTGGGCACGTCACAGCAGGAGTGGTGGGACGCCAGCCCGGTGATCCCCGAATGGTTCAAGCTGTACGTCGGGCTGGAGGCGTCCGCCGCCCGGATGTTCGGGTACGACGGCGAGGTCGTTCCCGGCGAGCTGCAGACCCCGGAGTACGCGCGGGCCATCTTCGGCGCCGAGCAGCCGGCCGACGGCGCCGAGCAGCCGGCCGACTCCGAGCTCGGCGAGCGCCACATCAAGCTCCGCATGCAGCGGCAGAAGACACTCTTCGCCCGTAACCCACCGATCCACCTCGTGACGGTTCTGGGCGAGGGGGCGTTGACCCGGCCGGTCGGCGGCGAACAGGTGATGAAGGGGCAGATCGAGCATCTACGGCGGCTGTCCCGGGAGGATACGGTCGACATCCGGGTGCTGCCGTTCTCGGTCGGGGCGCACGCGGCGATGGCCGGCGCCTTCCGGATCCTGGAGTTCGACGACCCGGACGATCCCGACGTGGTCTACCTCGAATCGCACGTCGGTGCGCTCTACCTGGAGGAGCAGTTCGAGGTCGACGAATACCGGCGGATCTTCGATTTGATCGGCAAAGATTCCGTGCCGGTCGGAGAGTTCCGCTGACGAACTGATCTCGTCGGCGAGGTTCGACGCGATCAGTCGGTCAGGAGCTGGTCGAACTCGCCGCGCTTGGCGCCGAACAGGAACGAGTCCCACTCCTCGGTCGTGAACATCACGGTGCCGGCCTCGCGTGCCTTGCTGTTGCGGACCTCGATGTGGCCGTCCTGACGGCGGGCCTCGACGCAACTGCCTCCGTTGCCGGTCGATCTGCTGGAAATGATCCAGCCGGATTCGCCACTCATCAGTGCCCCTCCTTCAGGAGTTGCTTACGTTCGGTGATCAGATTGCCACTGGTTCCCTGGCCTGGCCCGCCTTCCGGCGCCCATCTGACATGCGAAATTGGTGCACCAGACCCAGGGATGACCTTTTCACCATGAAAAGGCACGCACCTAGAGTAGCCGAAAGCCATCCCGGATGCATCATGTCATCGTGATAGTCGTTCTCGTGAAATCTTGCACGTGCCTCGGGCGGCTGCCATGATTCCACTGTGGCGGTGGCGAAGCCTCGCCGTCGGCTCGACAGCCCCGCTGGTCCGCCGCAGTTCTGAGAGGACGGCCGATGCGGATCCTCGATCCTGCCACCGCCGACACGAGCGGTGCACCGCTTGATGACGCTCAGCCGCGGAACACGCCCGAGACTGCCCGCCTCCAAGCCCGCATCGATCAGCTCGCGGCCCACGTCCAGCGGCTGGAGCAGGAGCGCGCCTCGCTCCGATGGATGGCCGGCCACGACGAGCTCACCGGACTCGCCAACCGCCGCCTCTTCCACGCGCTCGCCTCGGAACTGCTGCGCGGCGACGATTGCCCGTCGGCCGTTCTGGTTCTCGACCTCAACGGTTTCAAGCCGATCAACGACACGTACGGGCACGACGCCGGCGACGAGGTCCTCTGTGTGGTCGCCCGGCGCATGGCCGCCTGCTTCGGCGACCATCTGGTGGCCCGGTTCGGCGGTGACGAATTCGCCGCGCTGCTGCGCGCGCCGCGCGCCGACGTCCCCGAGGCGTGGTGGCACGAGGTGGCCGGCGCGCTGAGCGCTGCGATCGCACCCCCGATGGAGGTGCAGGGCCACACCCTGTCCGTGACCGCCTCGATCGGCGTTGTACCGGCTGGACGCTTCGCCGACCTCCCCGGCCTGCTGCGCCGCGCGGACGGGGCGATGTTCAACGCCAAGCGGCACGCCAACACCACCGACAAAGCCGTCAGCACCTGGGTCCTGGCCACCGAGAGCGGCAACCACACCGAGACGTACGGGGGCGCCACCGACCCGGAGTCCTCGTCGGCCCCGACCACCTCGGAACTCGCAGGGTCGTGCCGGCCGGGCGACCCGGTATGGGTGCACCGCAGTGGCGCCCGTCGTGCCGGAGTGGTCGAGAGCGCCTGCGAATGGGCGGCCCTGGTCCGCTACCGATGCCCTAACGGCGCCGGCACGATGGTCGACACGATCCCCACGAACTGCCTCACGATCCGGGACGAAGTCGATCCGTACCTGGACCGGAAGTCTTCCCCCTACCGGTGAGTGCCGGCGCGGCGGCCGGTCGCCGCCACGCTGCCCGTCAGCCGACCGTCAGCACGAGCTTTCCGCGCAGGCCACCGGCCAGTACCCGTCGGTGGGCGTCGGCCGCTTCGGTCAACGGCATCGTGGTCGCCACGCGCGTCCGCAGCCGTCCCGCCGCCACCTGCCCCACCAGGTCGGCCAGCAGCTCGCGATCGTGCGCGATGAGTTGCAGCTCCTGACGCACACCACGAGCTGGAACGAGAGCCGGCGTGGGCCGGGTCGCGACCACGACTCCCCTGTCCTCGACGGCAGCGGCCGCCGCCTCGCCGAGGGCGAGCGCGTCGAACACCGCGGCCACCGGCCCGGCCTTGGCCAGATCGGCGGAACGAGGAACGACCTCGTGCGCGCCGAGGCCGTGCACCCACTGCTCATCGGAGTGGCTGGCCTGCGCCAGAACACGGTAGCCGCTCTGAACGGCAAGCTGGGTGGCGAAGCCGCCCACACCGCCGCTGGCACCGGTGATCAGAATGCTGCTGCCGGGAGCAAGCATGGCCAACGACACCAGTGACAGCCCCTGGTGTGCGGTCTGGGCGTTGAGCGGCACCGTGGCAGCGGACGCGAAGTCGACCTCGTCCGGCAACCGGACCAACCAGTCCGTGTCGGCCGCCACGAACTCGGCGTAGCCACCCGGTTTACCCCGGGTCAGATACCACGGAATCATCCCGACGACCCGGTCACCCACCCCGAACTCCGCCGTGTCGGGGCCGACGGAGGCCACCTCGCCGGCGATGTCCCACCCGGGCGAGAACGGCGGCCGATCCGGCCCGCGAGGGATCTCCCCGGTGGTGGCGGCCACGTCAGCCGGGTGCACACAGACCGCGCGGATCCTGACCACGACCTGCCCGGGCCCCGCCTCGGGGTCGGGCAGCTCGGTCACCTGCAACACCTCAGGACCGCCAAGCGCGGCCGCGACGACTCCCAGCATGCGTCCACTCTAGACCGGCGTCGCCCGATAGATGACCCCCGCTCTTCCGGAGCGACGGCTTGCGGGCGGCAGCGATGATGGCCGACATGCGACGCATATTGATTGTCATGATTTCGGCGCTGATGGGGCTGCTGGCCGCTACCGGGCCGGCCGTGGCGCATCCACGGGGGATTCCGGATCGGCTCATGATGCAACCGGACGACCTCGGCGGCGCGGCGCCGGGACCGGTCGAGGAGGGACTGGCGTGGCCGCTGCTGCCCCAGCCCTGCGCGGACCGGCCGATCCCGCAGCCGGTGGCCGGCCGAGCGCAGGCCGCCGACTACGACACGCGGTTCCGCGTCTATCAGAACGTGACCCGCTTCCGGGGTGACGGCGCTCAGCGGTACCTCACCGAGCTGAAGGCCCAGCTCGCCGACTGCGGTGTGGGCGGCGGCGACAACGGCTTCGATCCGGTCGCCGAGGACCACCTCGGGCCGGACACCGTGCTGTTCCTCGGCAACTACGAGCTGGGCGACCGATGGGTGGCGTACGTGGCGGCGGCGGTGGGCCGGCACGTCGTGGTCATCATGGTGTCCGACTCGTACCTGGGGGCCGGTGATCCGACCCTGGCGAACGGGCTCGCCCAGGCGGCCATGGCTCGTCTCCGGTAGCCAGCCTCCCGGCCCGGGCCGCGGTCGTGGGTGATGACGGCGATCGTGCTGCCCTCGGCGTGCAGTTGCGGCATCAAGTCCAGGACCGCGTGTCCCGTGGCGGTGTCGAGGGCGCCGGTCGGCTCGTCGGCCAGGATCAGCGCCGGGTGTTCACCAGCGCGCGGGCGATAGCGACGCGCTGACGTTCACCACCCGACAGCCGGCCCGGTCGGTGCCCATGCGGTGGGCCAGTCCGACCCGGGCCGGCGCCTCACCGGCCGTCTCGGGGCGGCGCTTGCGAGAGACACCGCAATAGAGCAGCCCGGTCGATACGTTGTCCGCGGCGGTCAGGCCTTCGGCCAGATGGAACTGCTGAAAGACGAAGCCGAGCAGACGTCCGCGCAGAGCCGAGAGTTCCCGGTCCTTCGACGACAGCCTGGAGCAGGTCGCGGAGGCCCACCGCGGCGCGGCCGAACACGCCGGAATAGCGCTGCGGCACGCCCCGGGCGCGGATCTGGTGCTGATCCTCGATCCGGTGGCAGCGTGACGATCGGCACGACGCCCGCGCCCAACGCGTTGATCATCACGGTCGCCGACACCGGCGTCGGTATCGCACCCGACGACCTTCCGAAGGCGTTCGACCGGTTCTGGCGGGCGGACTCGTCACGCAGTCGCCGCGGTCAGGGCGCTGATCTCCCGCTGGTCCGGCGCCTTCGGGAGGTACTGCCGCACGATCAGGACCAGCACGCGCAGCGCCACCGTCATCAACTCGGTGCCGTCCGTCTCGGCGGTCAGGTCCGGTCCGCTTTGATGCAACGCCAACGCCCGCAGATACCGGCCGGCAACGGTCGACGGTTCCGGCGCGGCCGGCTGCCGCCGCAGGGTTTTACGACTGCGCGTCGGGGCCGGCGGACGCCATGGCGAGCGCATCCGGCGGGTCAGATCGGGCAGGCGATCCGCGTCGGTCAGATACCGCTGCCCGGTACGGCGGCACGTTGGCTGCTCGACCATGACAGCGTCCTCACCACCGGGCGGCAGCGCCATCGCCGCCAACGCCCGCTCCGCCTCGGCCAGCACAGCATCGACCTGCTCGCCGTCCAACTCCAGCTCGTCGACCAAGGCGAACAACCCGGGATACATGATCTCGCCGGCCCGGACCGGGTCGACCGCACCGAGCAGCCAGCCCTCACCGCTCGCGCCGCGCACCACCGCCTCCACCGTGCGGGCATCGAAACCCTGAGCACCGGGAGCCCGCTCGACGAAACGACGTGCGAACGTCGTCACCAGGTGCCGATCACCGAACTGACCGAACCGCCGCAACGCCAGGAGCGCGAACGCGACCGACGTCACCTCGGGCCACCAGCCACCGGACAACTCGGTGTCCAGAACCCGGGTCACCTCGTCATCGTCGCCCCGCAACTCGGCACGAAGCAGTCGCCCTTCAGCGGTTCGCAGGGACGCAGGCACACCGGTCACCTCGATATCCTATGTGGATGGCACGTCCGCCGACCTGAATTATCGTCCCGACCAGGCTGACAGGATCGAGGGCTGCCGATGTCCTGGGTGTGGGTCGTCGATGGCCGGACAGCTCTGCGGCGCTGAGCACCCCGGACGCGTTGATCAGGGCTGACATCGGCCCCCACGAAGACGAGGCCATCGACGCGGCCGCGATTGTGGGTGCAGCCGTCGCGGGTGCTGCTGGTGCGGGATAGCGGCAGGAGCCGTCGGCACCAAACCCATATGCGGTCTCCCACGGTCCGTAGCGTTCCGGCATGTCCCGCCACAGCGACCCCGTCCGCACCCGCCACCGAATCGCGTTGATCACCATCCGGCGATCCCGCGGAGGCCGCCCCATCAGCACCTCGGGCAGCACCGCCTCAAGCCTTACCCATTGCCCGTTCGTCAGGTCACTACGCGCCACGCATGCTCAACGAGCGATCAACACTCCCTAAGCCGGGCGCTCTCTCTCGCCCCGTCCCCTTCGTCCTGCTGAACGCGGGAATGGCACACCCGCCTCAACGAGACGAGTCGGTTAGCGCAGGGTGACCGAGCCCAGCCTCGAGAGCAGGCCCAGCTCGTCGGTGACGGCGGTGACGGCGACGATGCGCCCGCCAGCAAAGGTGCATACGTCCACACCCTGCATCGTCACCTCCTCGCCGGTCGCGGAGATGGTTCCGATCGAGGTGCTGAGCGCACCGGTGTGCCGGCCGTGCATCCGGAAGGCGAGCACGACCTTGTCGTCGTGCTCGACCCGCTCCAGCAGGTCGAATCTCATGTCGCTGATCGCGGACTGGAGCGCGCGGGCATGCGCGATCAGGTCGTCCAGAGTCACCTCCGCGCCGTTGACCACCACCTGATCCGCGTACACCCGCGCGGACGCTGCCCGCGCTTCACCCTCGTCGTCGGGCAGCTCGTGCCATAGAGCCAGGATTTCGTCGACCACGTCTGCCATAGCGGCATCGTACGGCCTCGTCGCGACTCTCCAATGCGGCGGCGAGGGCGTCGGGGCAGCGGCGGCGGGACGACCTGATCCCACCACGTGGGGTGAACCATGGCTGGCTCCTGTCCCTGTCCGGAGTGCCATACTCGGCTGGGGGGATTTCCCTGACTGCGCACACGTACCGCTGAGCGATACGGGTCACGTCACAGAAGTGGGGCCGTGCATGCTGGTAGGTCGCCGGGTCGAACGCGCCGCACCCGCCACCGGATCGCGTTGATCACCATCCGGCGATCCCGCGGAGGCCGCCCCATCCGCACCTCGGGCAGCACCGCCTCAAGCCTTACCCATTGCCCGTTCGTCAGGTCACCACGCGCTACGCATGCTCAACGAACGATCAACATTTCAAACACTCCCTCGTTCCAAGCCTGGCGTTCCTGGGCGCCGGCATGGTGCAGCGCAGAGCTCGATAACAGCCAGATACGCATGTCCGGCGCCCCCGGGATCGCCGGGCATGCACAACCATGACGGTCCAGTCGGCGGCACGGCGCGCGCAAAGGCGGTCACCGCTCAGCGGCCGGCCGCTGTCTGTTCAGGTTGCCACGCGTCGGAGGGCTGCCTCGCTAGCCAGCTCTGGGGGATCCGCGGGGTACACGATGTAATGGGCCAAGGTCTGCAAGAGAAGTCCGGGGTCGGCCTCGAGCCAGCGGCCGGTCATCGTGTCGAACGGTGACAGCGCCTGCGGGCCCGGTGTGGAGCGGCCCAGATAGTTGCGGGTAACCGTCGCCGACGAGCCGATGGTGCGCAGGAAGATGACGAGTCCGTTGGCCCAGAGGGCCCAGGCGGGAACGGCGTTGTCCGGTCCATTCGGCCGCCAGCGGGATTCGTACGGGAGGGTCTGCATCAGAAGACAGCGGCCCATGCTTTCTTGGCGCCGCCACCGATGATGAGCCCGCCCACCGCGCCGGCCACGGTGCCGAGGACCGGTACGCGGATGAACGTGCCGACCAGTGCTCCGGCGGCCGTGGCGGCGCCGCCGACGCCCGAGATGACTGCCTTGCCGACGGGTTTGCCCTGGTGGATGTCGTAGCCGATGCCGGCGGCGGTGATGCCGAGGCCGATGATCGGGATTTGCTCGCGATGCGGCTGCCGGCCTTCGGCGCCCTACGCGCGAGTTCGTCGGCGTAGGTTCGCGGCGGCCGCGGAGTCCGTGCCGCTGTAGGCGGTTCGGGACGACGTCGTCGGCTGGCAGCCGGGGAAAAGGACTTGTCTCGGCAATGTCAGCGTTTGCCGATGGCAAGATCGGACGTTCCTATAGTTCCTTCCATGAGCGAACACGTGGTGGTCGCCGAGGATGACGTCCGCCAGGCTGAGGTGGTCCGGCGTTACCTCCTGGCGGCCGGATACCGGGCGTCCGTCGTCCACGACGGCCGCAGCGCGATCGAGCTGGTCCTCCGGTCCCGGCCGGATCTGCTGGTGCTCGACGTGATGATGCCGGAGCCGGACGGGATCGCGGTCTGCCGGGCGCTGCGCCGGGAGAGCAACGTCCCGGTGTTGATGCTGACCGCCCGCCGTGACGACGACGACCTGATCCTCGGGCTCGAGGCCGGTGCCGACGACTACCTGATGAAGCCGTACAACCCGCGTGAGCTGATGGCACGGGTCCGCACCATGCTGCGCCGCAACCAGTGGTCGCCGGACGCCGCGCTGCGGGTCGGTGAGGTCACGGTCGACGTGCCCGGTCATCACGTGACCGTCGCCGGGCGAAGGGTGGATTGCACGCCCGGCGAGTTCGAGATCCTGGCCGCGATGGCGGCCGCCCCGGACCGGGCGTTCACCCGGGCGCAGCTGCTGGAGAAGACCCGCGGGTTCGAGGCTTCCCCGACCGACCGGACCGTCGACATGCACGTCATGAAGCTGCGCCGCAAGATCGAGCCGGAGCCGCGCCGACCGGCGTACCTGCTCACCGTGTACGGCATCGGTTACAAGCTCACCGACGGGTCGCGATGAGGCCCCGGACCCTGGTGGGGCGTCTGCTGTCCCTGTCGCTGGTGGTCGTGCTCTGCGCCGTGCTGGCCACCACATGGCTGGTGGTGAACAGCACCACGTCGCAGCTCCGGCAGGAGCTGGGTCAGGGCATCGGCTTCGACGCCCGGATCTACGAGGAGGTGCTCGCCTACGCCGCCGTCCACACCACCTGGTCGGGCGTGCAGCCGTTGCTGGCCGAGCTGAGCGTGATGACCGGCCGGGAGATCACCCTCACCCGCGAGGACGGCACCTTCCTGTCCAGCTCGCGGGGTGAGCGGCCGGACCTTCCGGCCCGGCGGTCCGCGCTGGTCGACCCCCTCTACGTCGAGGGATCGCTCGCTTCCGGGGAGTCGGACTCCATTGGTATCTACGACCAGGTGCTCGGTCCGTACCGCTTGACCCCCGCCGAGCACCGGATGCTGTCCGGGCGGGTCCGGAAGGCCGAGCAGTGCATGACCGAGCAGGGCATAGCCGTCGGGGCCAACATCGACGGTCCGGGCCGACCGTCGCTGGGGCTGTTGTTCACGGACGCGGACGTGGTCTCGGCGCAGCTGGCCGAGTGCTATCGGAAGTCCGGCGCCGACGTGGTGACCGACACCGAGCGTGCGGCCCTGGCTCAGCTCACTGAGTTCACCAATGCGTGCCTGACCGGGATCGGCGCTGCGCCCCGGGTGACCGTGCTGCCCAACTTCGCCTGGAAAACGATCGGCAACGCCCCCTTGGCCCCCGGCCAACCGCAGGACTGCATCGATGCGTCTCGCCGGAAGCAGCTCGCGCCGTACGTGGCCCCGCGGGCCTACCTCTATGTCGCCGGCCCCGACCGGCAGGCCAGCACGGTATTCGACCTGTCCCGGGCCGGCACCACGCGGGTCGTGACCGTGGCCGGGCTGGTCCTGGCAGTCGCGTTCGCGGTCACTCTGCTGGTCGGCCTGCGGATCTCCCGGCCCCTGCGTGCTCTCACCCACGCCGTCGAGAGCGGTGCGAGCGACTTGCCGGTCCGGAGCCGGGACGAGATCGGCCGGCTCACCGCCGCGTTCAACGATCTCTCCGAGCGCCGGGAGGCCGTCGAACGGCAACGGCGCGCCATGGTCAGCGATATCGCCCACGAGCTCGGCTCGCCGCTGACCAACATCCGCGCCTGGCTCCAGGCCGCCCGCGACGGCGTGACCGAGCCCGGTCCGGAGCTGCTGGACCTGCTCGCCGATGAGGCCGAGCTGCTCGAGCATGTCATCGACGACCTGCGCGACCTGGCCGCCGCCGACGCCGGCCGGCTGCGCCTGCACCCGGAGCTGGTCTACGTCGACGAACTGCTCGGCCAGGTCGTCGCGGCGTACGGCAGCCGCGCCGACGGGGTCACGATCGCGGTCGAGACGACGGGCGACCCGGAAGTCATGCTCGACCCCAGCCGGATCCGCCAGGCCGTCGGCAACCTGCTCTCCAACGCCGTCCGGCACTCGCCGCCCGGGGCCACCCTGACCGTGCGCTCGCGGCTCGACGGCGACGACCTCGTGATCGAGGTCGCCGACACCGGCACCGGGATCGCCGAGCACGACCTCCCGCACGTGTTCGACCGTTTCTGGCGCGCCGACAAGTCGCGCAACCGGAACACCGGAGGCAGCGGGCTGGGCCTGGCCATCGTCCGCAAGCTCGCCGAGGCCCACGGCGGCACCGCCACTGTCACCAGCCGGTTCGGTCACGGCAGCACCTTCACCATCCGCCTGCCCACCTGACATCCCTCCATCCCCCACCGTGAGCGGCTGTGCCACTTGCGGCGATGACCCGTGCTGAGGAGGCGGCCGATCATGGCTGCGAAAACGAACCGCCTGCTGGCCCTGGACGGTCTCCGGCTGTTGTGCGCGCTGGCGGTGGTCCTGTACCACCTCGGCCTGGCCTGGTCGGTCGACGGCGTACGGCCGACCACCACCTATCTGCCGCAACCGGTGGCATCGGTGCTGATCTACGGCTTCCTCGGGGTCGAGATCTTCTTCATGATCAGCGGCTTCGTGATCTGCATGAGCGGCTGGGACAGGAGCCCGCGCGAGTTCCTCGCCTCCCGGGCCGCCCGGCTCTACCCCGCCTTCTGGGCCTGCGTCCTGATCACCACGGCGGTCATGACGGTCCTGCCGCTCACCGAGGGCATCCCCCTGCCGCACGGGCTGACCGGCGCCGACATCGCCATCAACCTCACCATGCTGGCGAAACCGCTGAACGTGCCGTACGTCGACACCGTCTACTGGACCCTCTGGTACGAGCTGCGCTTCTACGCGCTGTTCGCCATCCTGATCCTCATCGGGCTCACCCGTCGCAGAGTCGTCGTCACCGGCGCCGGTTGGCTGGTCGCCTCCGTCGTCGTCCCGGCCGGGGCGCCGCTCGCGGAGCTGGTCATGCCCCAGTTCGCGCCCTACTTCATCGCCGGCATCACGATCTATCTGATCCGCCGGCACGGGCCGCGCCTGCCGTTGTGGGCGCTGCTGGCTGCCTGCTGGGCGGTGAGTCTCTTCCGCGTACGGGAGCGCGTGCTTTCCGCCAACCCCGGCTTCCCGGTGCCGGTCTGGCCCGCCTGGCTGGTCATCACGCTGGCCTTCGTCGTCCTGGCGGCCATCGCCCTCGGAGTCACCGACCGCTGGAGCTGGCGCTGGCTCGCCGTCGGCGGCGCCATCTCCTACCCGCTCTATCTGCTGCACCCCCGAATCGGTTACACCCTGATCCGGTACGCCCGTGACCACACCGGGCTGCCGGTGCCCGCCCTCATCGTCGCCGCGGTCCTCGTGCTGCTCGTCGCCGCCTGGCTGGTCCACCACCTGGTCGAGCGGCCGGCCGGCCCCGCCCTGCGCCGCTGGATCGCCACCGGATCGATTAGCCCACCGCGGACCGCACGAGTCACTGACCTTTCCGCCGGCCCCGCGCTCGTACCCTCCGCGTCCTTGAAGGCAGGTGCCGCCGCGACGGCGAGGCCGGGCCCGGCCGGGGAACCCAGCGCCGGCGCGACGGGGCGCCGCAGCCAGTGATCACGGAAGCCCGGGCGGCCGTCCGTACCCGGCAAGAGGTCTGGCTCGGCGCGGGCGCGCTCTATCTCGGCCTGGCGCTGCTGATGATGGCCCGGTTCCTGCTGCACCCGGACGCGACCACGTCGGCCCACACGGCGCACACCGACCAGCCGTGGTTCGAGTGGCTGCTGCAGCACGGCGCCCTCTCGCTGCGGGACCTGTCGAATCCCCTGTTCACGACGCGGCTCAACGCGCCCGACGGCGTCAACATGATCGCCAACACGTCGGTGCTCGGCGTGACGCTGCCGATGGCGCCGTTGACGCTGCTGTGGGGCCCGCGCGTCACCTACGTCATCTGGCAAGTCGGGGCCGTCGTGGCGACCGCCTCGACGACGTGCTGGGTGCTGCGCCGGCACCTGCGGGTGACGCCGGCCGCGGCCATCGTGGCGGGGGCGTTCGCCGGGTTCGCGCCCGGTGTCGTGGCGCACGCGAACGGTCAGCCCAACTACACCTCGCACTTCCTGCTGCCGCTCATCGTGGCCGCGGTGTTCTGCGGCGGCACCGGCGTCCGGCGCGGGGTCCAGCTCGGTCTGCTCGTCGCGTACCAGGTCTTCATCAACGAGGAGATGCTGGTGATCACCGCGCTGGCCTGCGGCCTGGCCGCCATGCTGAGCCGGCGCATCCTGGACGTCGGGTTCCTGCGCAAGCTGGGCGTCGCGGCGGCGGTCACGTTAGTCATCACCGCCTATCCGATCTGGTTCCAGTTCTTCGGGCCCGGCTCGTTCCACGCGGTGCCGGCCTATGCGACGTGGGGTGAGGACGCGCTCGGCTACGTCACGTACTGGCGCGACAGCCTCGGGCACGGCTTCGGGCCGCAGAAGGCGCTCTACACCACGGATCTCTACAGCATGTACGGCGTCCCGCTGACCGTGCTGGCCGTCCTGCTCGCGGTGCTGCTGTGGCGGCACAGCCGGACGACGCGGGTCGTCGTACCCGTCATGGCGGTCTTCGCGGTGTTGTCCCTGGGACCGTCGCTGCGGGTCGGCGGCGAGCCGATCGGTCCCGGCCCGATGGCGTTGCTGGGCCTCGATTTCTGGCCGTTCAGCATGATGATGCCGTCCCGGATGAGCTTCGTCGTCACCGCGGGCGTCGTCATCCTGCTCGCGCTCGGCTGGGACCGGCTGGTCAAGGGCGGGCGCCGGCATCACGTGCTGATCCTGGCCGCGCTGATCCCGTTGATCCCGACGCCGCTGCCGGCCAAGGACCGGCCACTGCCGCCGGAGTTCATCCGCTCGCAGGCGTGGCGGCAATACGTGCCGGCCGGGACGACGCTCGTCGCCTTCCCGCTGCCGTACATCGTGGTGGGCGAGGACAGCTACACCTGGGCCACCTGGCCGGGCGCCGACTTTGCTGTGCCCGAGGGCTACTTCCTCGGTCCGGGCCGCAACGGCGACGCGACCGCCGGTCCGGCGGTGCTCAGCGAAACCCGGGTGCTCGTCGACAAGGTCTTCACGACCGGCGTGGTGCCCACGGTGACCGACGAGATGCGTACGGCGGCCCGCGCCGACCTCCAGCGCTGGCACGCCTCGGCCGTCGTGGTCCGCGCGACCCCGCAGTACGAGAGGATGCGCGAGCTGGCGACCGGCCTGCTCGGACCGCCGCAGCGGGTGCTCGACGTGTGGGTGTGGCCGATTTCCCAGGAGCTCGGTGGCGGGTAGCGGGTGCCTACGCCGGTGGCCCCGCGGACAGGCCACCGAGCCAGGGGCCCTCGAGCAGGCTGCCGTCGAGGGTGATGCCGGTGACCGCAGCCAGGGCGAGAGCCGCGCACTGGCTCGGCGTCCACCCGCTGATCTCGTCGCCGGGCTCCTCATCCCCCGCGGGGAAGCCGGCGTCTGCGAGGGCCGCGTTCCAGCCGTCGGTGAAGTGACCCCACCGCCGGAGAGTCACCGCGCTCAGGCCCGCGACCACGTCGCCGTCCTCGGCGATGAGCACGTCCACCCGGTTCGGGTCCCGGCTGATCGTGCCCGCGGTGCCCGCCTCGGACAGCTCACCGAGCATGTCCGGGTCGGCGCCGATCCACCCGAGGGTGCCCTCGACCTCGAGCACGACCGAGCCGTTGCCGGTCGCCGCCGGCTTGGCCAGCAGCAGCACCTCGGGCAACCGTCCGGGAATGCGCCGGCTGGCTTCGGCCAGCCCGTCGGGCATCGCGGCCGGCTGCCGGACGCCCATCATGTCCAGCGTCAGCGCCGGGGCCAGCGGTGTCACGGTGACACACCAGCCTTCCCCGAGGCGTCCGGTCAGGTCTAACGGCGCAGTCATCTGGTCCTCCCACCGTGCGGGGCGCCGGCCGGCGAGAATCCAGCCGGCGCCCGTACGGGTCTATTCGATGTCGACGTAGAACTCGTCGTTGGTGATGTCGGGGGCCGGCAGGGTCGCGTCCCAGGCCAGGATGCGGTCGTCGGTGTACCAGCTCCGCAGGAGCCCGCCCGCTACGCTCTTGTCCCGCTGAGGCACCGCCAGCACCGAGAAGTCCCAGTCCGGATGGTTCGCACCCTCCAGAGTAGAACCGAATGGGTATTCGTCACACTGCTCGGCCGGCGTGTTGGGCCGCGTCGGCAGCCCGGTGTCGAGGTACACGGCCGCGAACGGACCATCCTTGTAGCAGGCGCCGTTCTTGTGCTCCTCGTTCGCCCGGGTCTCGCCGGGGTGCAGCTCGCCGGTGATGCGGTGCAGCCCCGGCGCGTCGGCGTTGCCCGGATCGTACTTGCCGGGGATGCGCTTGTCGCGCGGCGCCGGCACGCCCTCGGCGAACACGCACGCCTGGGGATACTGCGTCAGGCCGTGCGCCATATAGGTGGCCGAGTCGCAGCGCACTTGCCGCGTCGCGGTCTTGCCGGGGTCGGAGACGCCGTACCCCATCGCCTCGTACTGCAGGTAGAAGCCGTTGAACGAGAGGAGGTCGCGGCCGACGCCGGAGCGGTCGAAGTTGTAGACGTCCCAGTAGAACCAGCGGCTGTTGTTGTCCCAGGTCACGAACGGCATGACGACCGGCCGAACTCGTCCTCGGCGTCCTCGGTCATGCACTGGTCGAGGGCGGCCTGGTTCGGCTGATCGCCGATCGACGGCGCGACCTTGGTGCTCGGTCCCGTCGCGGTAGCCGGCCCGGACTTGCCGTTGTCGGTGTTCGCGGCGCCCACCCGGCGCGCCTGCCGCGTCGCGGTCTCCACGCCTTGCGGCGCCTTGTGTTCGGTCTCCGCGATGACGGCGGCGGGCCGCACGGCCGCCGGCTGCGGCGCGGGCGCCGCGGACGCCGGGCTGCCGGTGCCGGACACCGCTTACCCGCGCCTGGCCGGGTCTGGCGGACGAGCCGGCCCGTTGATCTGGAGACCGCAGGAAATGTACGACGGCTGTATCGCCGATCTCTAGCCTGGCCGCGACAAGTCAGATCTGACGGGAGCCTTCGTGCGTAGACCACGTCCTGTACCCCTCCTCGCCGTCCTCGTGTTGCTGCTGTCGTTCGTCGTCGCGGGCACGGGAACGCCCGCCGCGGCGGCTGTGGCGACGCCCGCCGCCGGGCAGTACGTGCCGCTCACCCCGGCCCGGATCCTCACCCTGCAGCCGGTGGCGGGTGCGGCGACGTATACGTTCAGCCCGCTCGGCAAGGGCCAGATCCCGAGCAGTGGCGTCTCGGCCGTCGCCTTTCAGTTGCACGCGTTGAGCGACAGCGGCAACGGCACGCTGACCGCCTTCCCGGCCGGCATCACCCGCCCCGCCACCTCCAGCCTGAATTTCGTCAAGGACGTATGGGCCGACAACGCCGTCGTGACCGGCCTCGGCGCCAACGGCCAGATCTCGCTCTACAACGGGTCCACCACTGGTGCCGAAGCCGACGTGAACGTCGATGTCGTCGGCTATTACACGGCCGCCGGTTCCGCCACGGCCGGCTCGACCTATGTACCGCTGAAGCCCGCCCGGATCGTCAACGGTGTGTCCAACGCAGCCGGCGGCTTCTCCGACGTGACGCCGCTCGGACAGGGCGGCGTGCCGCACAGCGGGGTCACCGCTGTGGTGGTGCACGTGTCGACGCAGTCCAGTGCGGCGGGAACGTTGCTCGCCTTCCCGAAGGGCGTGGCTCACCCGACCGCCTCGGACACGCACTACGCGACCGGTGGCCGCTTCACGGCCCAGACCACGGTCAAGCTCGGCACCGGCGGGGCCTTCCGGATCTACACGACCACAACGGCGTCGCTGTGGGTCGAGGTCGTCGGCTACTTCCAGGATGCCACCGGCTCGGCCACCGGCTCCGTGTTCACCGCGGTCACGCCGACCCGGGTGCTCGGCCGCCCGTCCATCGCGGCCGACGCCACCGGCGCCTTCGCTCTCGCCGGGACCGGCGGGGTGCCCGCGACCGGTTCGTCCGCCGTCGCGTTCAACCTGACCGCCTACTCCGAGAGCGGCACTGCGGCGGGCGGGCTCACCGTCTACGCGGCGGACGAGACAGCGCCGGTCGCGCGCCAGCTGTCCTATCAGGCCAACACCCGCCGCTGGCCGACCCAGCAGGTCTCGCATCTCAGCCAGGACGGCGAGGTCGCGGTACGCAACGTGGGCGGCGGCAGCGTCGTGATGCTGATCGACGTGCTCGGCTACTACACCCCGACCCAGCTCCGGGCGAGCCGCCTGCCGTGGAGCTCCGGCGTCAACCCGCAGGACCAGACCACCGATCGGGCCGACGACTTCGCCCGCTTCCGCGGGGCCGACGTCGACAACGTCACCCTGTTCCCGCGGCGCGACAACTGGGACACCGTCGACGACGAGGACTGGATCCGGAACGGCCTGCCGACGGGCTTCACCCCGGCCCGCGACAACCTCATCCTGACCATCCCGCTCTGGCCCGGCGGCGGCGCCAACCACGTCAATTTCACCGGTACGCAGACCCAGTGGCAGGACCTGGCCCGGACCACCGCGAAGTTCGACTCCGACGCCTACGTGCGGCTGGGTTGGGAGATGAACCTGCCCGACTGGCACTGGAAGCTCACCGAGGACAACCAGGCCGCCTGGCAGGCCTCCTTCGTTCAAGCCGTGCAGTGGATGAAGGCCGCCGCCCCCGGTCTGCGGATCGTCTACAACCCCAACAAGGGCGCCGACCAGACCTGCAGCAACGAGTGCAGCGTGCGGGTCTTCGAGAACGTGCGGGACTACGTCGATGTGTACGCGATCGACTCCTACGACTCGTGGAATCCGGACTTCGGCACCGACGGGCGCGACGAACACTTCAACGGCTACCGCCGCCTCAACGAGTCGCTCGCCATCGCCACCGACAACGGCACCAAGTTCGCGGTCGCGGAGTGGGGTGTCGCCTGTGACGAATACAACCCCGACCCGCTTCTCAACTGCCAGTGGCAGGGCCACGCCGGCGGCGACAACCCGCAGTACATCCACGACTACCTGGGTTGGTTCGCCGGCAACGCCGGTGACCTCGCCTTCGAGTCCTACTTCGACGAGCCCGCTGCCTACATCCGCTCGGCGCTGAGCGTGAACCCGATCGGCCCTCTCGCGCCGGCGGCCTACCAGGCCGAGATCGCGGCCCATCGGATGTGATCCGGGCCGGTGCCGGGTCGCTCGTGCGGCCCGGCACCGGCCCGGCTCACTGCCGAGCCTGCTTCAGCAGGAGGTGAGTCTTCTCAGCGGCCGGGATGAGGCCCATTTCGCGATAGCCGGCCTCGGCTGCGGTCAGCAACGGGACCGCCGCCGATGCCCGGCCCTCGATCAGTTCGATCCGCCCGGCGGCCCGCCGGGCCGAGGCGATGCCCCACCGGTGCCCGATCCTGGTGGCGCGGGCGAGACACTGAGCGGCGAGGGCCCGGGCGTGCTCGATGGAGCCCAGCTCCAGGTAGGCGTCGGTCAGGACGATCTCGGCAACGGTCAGCTGCATCTGGTCGCGCAGCTCGGTGTACGCGAGCACAGCCTCCCGGGCATGGCGGGCGGCGACCGCGGGCCGGCCGCTGTTCCGGTGGCCCGCCGCGAGGTAGGTGTGGGCCTCGGCGGCTCCCCACACGTCTCCGGTGGCCTCGAAGATCGTCAGGGCCCGGCCGAGCGCCGCGGCCTCCCCCTCGGGCGACGGACTGAGCGGCTGCCGGAAGGCGAGCTCGACATAGCCGGCGGTCGGAGTGCCCTCGATCGCCGGCAACAACGCGGCAGCCCGGTCATAGGCGGTGCGGGCCTCACCCGTACGGCCCAGCAGCTCCGCGGCGACGAACCAGCCGAGCGCGGCTCCCGCCATCCCGGCGGCGTCGCCCAGCTCGCGATAGAGCTCGAACGACCGGCGCAGATGGGGCAGGGCCCCTTGGTTGTCGTCGCGGAATCGAAAAAGGCTGCCCCTGCTCAGGGCCAGCAGCGCAGCCGTGGCGGGCGGCAGCGGCGCCCCGGCCGGGAGCACGTCGTGCGTCGCGGCCCAATCGTCGATCCGCCCCCGCAGGACACAGAAGTTGACGGTGGCGGTCGCGAGCCGCGCGGCCAGGTCGACCTCCCCGACCTCGCCCAGCAACGGGATCAGCGTGCGCAGGCCGTCCAGCTCGGCCTCGAACCACTCCACCGGCGCGGCA
The DNA here is from genome assembly GCF_023544445.1 of Actinoplanes sp. M2I2. GTDB lineage: Bacteria > Actinomycetota > Actinomycetes > Mycobacteriales > Micromonosporaceae > Actinoplanes. Next base: position 63,629 of record NZ_JALPVJ010000023.1, read on the forward strand.
TCAGCCTCCGGCACGGCCACCGAGGGCGCGGGCAGCGCCATCGGCCGGCCCGGAAGCCGCCGGTTCGCCGTCAGCGCGGCCGCCAGATACGCCCGTCCCGCGGCGGCGATGAGCTCCCCGGCCGGCGGACCCGGCTGCTCACCGGCCGACAGCCGGACCAGGTCGTGCAACCCGTACCGTTCGGCGCCGTCGCTCGTGAGCACCTGGGCGTCGCGCAGCTGCTCGGCCAGGGAGTACGCCTGCGGCTCGCCGACGCCCAGCAGCGCCGCGGGCAGCCAGGCCGCGAACGTCCGCACCGGCAGGATGCTCATCGCCCGCAGCAGCTCGAGAGCTCGCGGCGAGAGCCGGCGATAGCTGAGCTCGAGGCTGGCCCGGATGTCGATGTCCCCGACGGTCAGCCGGTCGAGTCGCTGATGCTCGTCCGAGAGCCGCGCGACGACGCGCGCCAGGCCCAGGCCCGGCAGCGTCGCCGACCGCATGCCGGCCGCGCGAATCGCCAGCGGCAGACCGCCGCACAGGGCGATGAGCGCAGCGGCGGCCTCGGGCTCGGCGGCGACGGCGGCCCGCCCGGCGATCCGTTCCAGCAGAGCGATTCCGGCCTCGGTGCCGAGCGGGTGAACTTCGTGCAGGTGCGCCCCCGGCACTGTCAGCAGCGTCCGGCTCGACACCAGCAGCGCACTGCCCGGCCCGGGCATGAGCCGGCGCACCTGGGCGGTCGCGGTCGCGTTGTCGGCCACGATGAGGATCCGCCGCCCGGTCAGCAGAGACCGGAGCTGGTCGGCCTGCTCCTGCTGATCGCTGGGCATGGTGTCATCCGGTACGCCCAGCGCGCGCAGGAACCCTCGGAGGACGCGCTCCAACGGCACAGCGGTGCCATCCGTCTGCTGGAGATCGGCATAGAGGCACCCGTCCGGGAACTGGCCCGCCACCTCGTGGGCGGCACGCAGGGCCAGGGTGCTCTTGCCGATGCCGGCCATGCCGCCGATCACGACCGCCACCCCGGCGCCCGGCACGGGATCGGGCCGGCTCAGCAGCCTCGTCAGCCGGGCGAGTTCGTCCTCGCGTCCCACGAAGTCGGCCACTGCGGGCGGCAGCTGGAACGGCGTCGCGAGCCGGTCGGCGCCGTCCGCGTCGGCCGCCAGTAACCGGGGGTCGCCGCGGAGCACGGCCAGGTGGATCGCGGTCAGCTCGGGACCGGGGTCGATGCCGAGGCTCGCCGCCAGGACCGACCGTGCCTCCTGGAAGGCCAGCATCGCCCCGGCCGGGTCCCCGCTCTGATAGAGCGCGAGAACCAGCAGGCTGCGCAGCCGTTCGCGCAGGGGATGCTCGCCCACCGTGGCGCGCAGCAACCGTAGAGCCGCGGCCGGCCGGCCGCATCGAAGGAGCAACTCGCTGTGCAGCTCGACCGCGGCCAGATAATCGTCCTGCGCGGCAGCAGCCCGGGCCTGCAGCACCGGCCCGACCGGCTCACCGGCGAACGGCTGCCCGCGCCACAGCTCCAGCGCGGCCCCCAAGCCGGCCAGCGCCACCGCGGGCCGCTCCACGGCGGCCTTGCGCCCGGCCGCGACCAGCGTGCCGAACTCGGCCAGGTCGAGCTCACCCTCGGCCACGTCGAACCGGTAGCCACCGCTGTCGGAGCTGATCCGTTCGGGAAAGAGCTTACGGAGCCCGGAAAGGTAGGTACGGATGTTGGCCACCGCTGAGGCGGGCGGACGCTGCGGCCAGACCTCATCGACCAGAACATCGAGCGACACCGGCCGGTTACCCGCGGTCAGCAGCAGCAGGGCGACGAGCCGGGGCTTGGCCGCAACGAGAGCCCCCGGGAGTTCTGTCGGCCCCAGCACCCGGAACAGCACGACTCATCCTAACCAGCCCATCGCCGGTCATCACTGTCGCCCCGGCGAGGTCCAGCTCGCCGCAATCGCCACGACCGGCCGGCGAAGGACGGCAACCGCGGGACGGTGAGTCTTCGCACATCGTCGCGCCCCTTCTCCCCCACTGATCGACTTGATAGCTTGTTGCCACATTATGGCAATAACCAAGGGGTGGCGGTGACGCCCGTACTCCCGGGCCGGGAGCCCGACGTCCGGCGCGTCCAGGGGCGCGGCCGCGGCCATCCTGTTCGGAGCGGGGGCGGGCTTCGGCCAGTACGCCCTGTCGACCAGCGCCTTCCTCGGCGCCCTCGCGGCGTCCCTGCTGGTCTTCCTCATCGCCCGCACGGCCTCGTCGTGCCGCACCTGGCCCGCCGGCTGGTCGGGGCCCCGCATGCCCGCGTGGTGCCGGTCGCCGCCCTGCTCGGCGCCCCTTTCCTGCTGATCCCGATCCGCCGACTGCACGCCGGAGGCCAAGCATGAGAAGAATCGCCGCCCTCTCCACCGTCCTCGTGCTCGCTGCCGGCTGCGGCGCCACGGCCGAGGACGACACGAGCACTGGAGCCACCGCAGGCTTCCCGCTCACGACGAAGAACTGCGGGGTCGACGTCACCTTCGACAAGGCTCCCGAACGCCTAGTCATGCTCAAGAGCTCCGCCGTGCCCTTCCTGCACGAACTGGGCGTGCTGGACAGGGTCACCGCCCGCGCCGGGCAGTACCCGAAGGCGTACTACGACGACGCGACACTGGCCGAGCTCGACAAGGTGCCGCTGCTCACCGACAAGACCGACACCAGCGGCCACCTGCAGATCTCCAAGGAGATCGTGATCAGCCAGCAGCCCGACCTGGTGCTCGGCGAGGTCGACAACCTGTCGCGCGACACGCTGTCCGCTGTGGACATCCCGCTGCTCGAGGAACCGACGATGTGCGAGGGCAACACCGAGGCGCCGGCCTTCGACAGCATCTACGCGCAGATGCAGGCGTACGGGAAGGTCTTCGATCGTCAGAACGAGGCGGCAACGGCGGTCGCCGCGCTCAAGGAACGCATGTCGAAGGTCAAGGCCGACACCGACGGGCGTACGGCGGCCGTGCTCTACCCGACGGTCGGTGGCGGGGTCACGTACGCGTACGGGTCGACCAGCATGGCCCACCCGCAGCTCGAAGCGGCCGGCCTCACCAACGTGTTCGCCGACAGCAAGGAACGTGTCTTCGAGGTGACGCTCGAGGAGTTGCTCGGGCGCAACCCCGACGTGCTGATCCTTCTCCACGGCGACGGCGACCCCACCGCGGTCGAACAGGCCGTCACCAGCCTGCCCGGCGCCGAGAAGCTCAAAGCCGTACAGCACAAGAACGTCATGACCCAGCTGTTCAACTTCACCGAGCCGCCGACACCGCTGTCGATCGACGGCCTGGAGAGGATCGTCGAGCGGTTCAAGGCCGGCGCGTGATCGAGGCGAGCGGGGTTTCCTGGCGCTACGGCGCCAACCCTGTCATCGACGGCGTCAGCGTCACCGCCCGGCCCGGCCGGGCGCTCGGGCTGATCGGCCCGAACGGATCGGTAAGACGACCCTGTTGCACTCACAAGCGTTGGTACGCGGAGCCACGGCGACGGTCACCCAACCGATCGTCAACGGCACCTACCTGCTCGCCTACTGCGTCGTGTCGCAGGACGGGCACACCGTGCAGGGCTCGTACACCTTCACCGTCGCGAACCCGGCGCTGCCCGCAGCCGGTGCAGCGCTGCGACGCCACCGGCTGCGGCGGCCGGAGGTTCAGCCGCCTCGGGCGGAGTCCCGACCGGCATTCTCCTCGGACCGGCCGCGCTCGCCGACTGGTTCTTGCTCTCGGGCCGGAGGCGCAGCGTCAGCCGCGAGCGGACCGCGGTTCCGGCAGCACCAGCGGAGCGCCCGTCGTCGGGTCCTCGATGACGCGGGCCCGGACCCCGAAGACCCGCTCGACCAGATCGGCGTCGACCACCTCGCCGGGCGGGCCCTGGGCGACCACGGCACCCGCCCGCATCGCGATGATCTCGTCGGCGTAGCGGCAGGCCATGTTGAGATCGTGCAGGACCGCGACCACGGTGCGCCCCGCGGCGTTGAGGTTGCCTAAGGTGACAGCGCCGAGAGCGGCGAAGAGACTGACCGCGACATAGGCCGCGGCGCGTGGCCGGAAGCCGTCGCGGGCAAGGCTGAGCGCGTCCCAGCGCAATGTCGAAAACGTGGTCAGCCCACCGCAGAAGCCTGTGCCGATCAAAGCAAGCGCTCCAGCCGAAGGCCCCGTGGCGACCAGCAGGCCGAGCACGAAGGATCCCACCACATTGGCCGCGAGCGTGCCCCAAGGAAATTCCGTTCCGATCCTCGCACGAACTGCTTGATCGATCAGATAACGCAACGGTGCGCCGACTGCGGCGCCGATCGCAACTAGCACGGCGGTCATCGGTGACCACTCACCATTCGACTACCCAGCCACACCGCCGGCCGGCAGCCGACGAGCGTCAGCATGAGGTACGCCAGGGCTGTCACCGGACGATTGCCGTTCACGCGGCACCGTCGGCCGCCCGACGGAGCCAGGGGCGATTCCGCTCAGCACCAGAGCGAGTGCATCCCGTCAGGGTCGGCCGCCTGGATCTTTAAGAGTGTTTTAAGAAGTGGCCGGACCATGGATGGATGTGAAAGCTTGGATTCGTCCTTCCACGCTCGAGGAGACTCACTGTGCCCGCCCATGCCGCCCGTAGCTTCCGCCCTTTGCTTGTTGCCGCCGTCGCGGTCGGGGTGATCGGTGTCAGCTACACCGGCATAGCCGTGGCACGATCCTCGTCCGACGAGGGCAACGCCCGCCCCGCCTCGACGGCACCTCTCGGTACGCCGTCACCCGGCGCCACGACCGATTCGATCCTCGATGAGGAACTCGCCGCCGAGCCGCTGCCGCCGACGTCCTCCGGCACCCCCGGCTCCTCCCCCAGCCGGGCCACGCCCACCCCCACGGTGAAGCCCGCCGCGACGGCCCGGCCGACCAGCACCGCCACCAAGCGCCCGACAAAGACGCCGACCAGGACGAAGAAGACTCCGGCCCCGGCGCCGACCAGGACCACACCGCCCACGGGCTCCGGCGGCGGCAGCTCGGACACGGTCACCGAGGTGATCCGTCTGGTCAACGCGGAGCGCAAAGCGGCCGGATGCAGCTCCTTGGCCGGCGAATCCCGCCTGCACCGAGCCGCGCGAAAGCATTCCGAACGGCAGGCGGCCCAGGACACCATGTCGCACCAACTGCCTGGCGAGGCCTCGATGGGCGACCGGGTCGCCGCCGAGGGCTACCGGTGGGGCGGCGTCGCCGAGAACGTTGCGGCCGGCTATCGCACGCCGGCCGACGTCATGGACGGTTGGATGAACAGCCCCGGCCACAAAGCCAACATCCTGAACTGCGGCTACAAGCACATCGGGGTCGGCCTGGCCAAGTCCGGCAAAGGCACCCAGTACTGGACGCAGAACTTCGCCTCACCACTGTGATGCAGCAGCGGCGCCAATGGTGATCAGCAGACGCGCAGCCGGCGCTCGGTCCGGCTGATCTCGCCGGTCGGCGGGCGCTGCTCGAACGGCGTCCCCACGGTTCTCTGCGCGCCGGACGTCGATCCGTCAGCGTGCGTCCACGCATCAGCCTCGGTCTGCCGGCGACCCGACCCGTTCGCGGTGTTCATCGACAACAACCATGCGATTCGGCCAACGCGTGCAGTCTCATGGCTGCCGGAGTTCAGTGGGAGACCACGCCGCGGCGTAGGCGACGCCACCGATCAGCACGAGTGCGAGCAGGCCGAAGACGGCGGGCCAGGCCCAGGCAACCGGTTCCCGGTCGCCGGCGGCGGTCACGCGATCCACACCGCCCCCGGTTGGAGTATCGGCACTGCCCGGCAAGTTCGATCGCGATGGATTCGCACTGTTGGGCCATCTGCTACGTCGCCGTCACCACCTGGCCGCGTGCTGATCTTGATGGTGACTAGACTCAGTCCATTCACGACTTCGGAGGACATATGAAGCGTAAGGCCATCGGGACCGTTCTGACTGGCACCCTGGCGATGTCGGGGGCGGTGTTCGGCACTGCCGGACCGGCGCTCGCGGCAGGCCGGTCGGAGGCGTGCCAGCCGTCAGCGTGCGGCAGTGCCACTTTCACCTTCAAGGGCAAATACCAGATCGCCCCGATCTCGTACTCGATCCGGGACACCGAATGTGGCGGTGGATCCGACCAGGCTTACGTCCGGCTCCGGGTCAGCTTCATCGGCACCACGACCCAATGGGTGAGCAAGAAGTGGGAGGACGAAGTGCAGTGTGACAACTCCTACGCGACCTACAACTCGAGTTACGGAGCCGTCAATAATCTGCCGATCGAGTCTGCCTGGGTGGTGGTCGGTGACGACAACAACGGCACGAGCTGGGGCGAGCCAGTCGACAACCCCAACACGTGACGGTGCTGGTCAGGGACCATCGCCCAGCGACCACAACTCGCCCGGCCGGGGCTCGACGCGTTGGGCGGGTCTAGCCCTACAGTTTCACCATCCGGGAGCGTCCCCCTGCTGACAGGCTGGGTCCGCGCAGGGATCCAGCCTGTTCCGCTTTTGTTCGGCTCCCTCTTGACGCGGCGCCACGGGGGGACATGACTCGGTCTACAGCTTCGGTGAACCAGCAAGCGGGTCGTTCGACCGTCCGGCAGGATGGCTGTCATGGCGACGATTCTGATTACCGGCTCCAGCGACGGCATCGGGCGGCACACGGCCGAGATCCTGGCGGCGGACGGGCACCGGGTGACGTTGCACGCCCGCAACGAGCAACGCGCCGAGGATGCCCGGAAGGCCGTGCCCCAGGCGCACGGCGTGATCGTCGGTGACCTGGCATCTTTGGCGCAGGTTCGCGAGCTGGCCGCCCAGGCGATCGAGGGCGGCCCGTTCGACGTGGTGATCCACAACGCCGGCATCGGTGGCGGGCAGCCCGCCCCGGAGATCACCGAGGACGGCCTGGAGCGGATCTTCCAGGTGAACACGCTGGCCCCGTACCTGTTGACCGCGCTGATGCCGGCGCCGGCCCGCCTGATCTATCTGACCTCGGGGTTGGAGGCGGACGGCCGGGTGCGCCTCGACGACCCGCAGTGGCAGGCCCGGCAGTGGCACGGGATGCAGGCCTACAGCGACTCCAAGCTCTACGACGTGATGCTCGCCTTTGCGGTGGCCCGGCTCTGGCCCGGCACCCTGAGCAACGCGGTCGACCCGGGCTGGATCCGCACCCGGCTGGGCGGCCCGGACGCCACCGACAACCTGCCGGAGGGCGCGGAGACCCAGGTCTGGCTGGCCACCTCGGACGAGCCGGCGGCCACGGTGACCGGCCACTACTTCAAGCGCCGCGCGTCGCTGCCGGCCAACCCGCAGGCGTACGACAAGGGACTGCAGGAGCAGCTGCTCGCCCTCTGCGCGGATCTCACCGGCGTCAAGCTCCCGGCGTAGGCAACCGGCGGGCGACCGGGTACTCGGCGCCCGCCGGCCGCGTCGTCACACGGTGGTGGCCTGCTGCCGGGCCAGCTGGTCGCGCAGCCAGTGGTAGCTGGCCCGCGGTGTGCGGTTGCCGGTCGGATAGTCCACGTGGGCCAGGCCGAAGCGTGGACCGTACCCCCGGGCCCACTCGAAGTTGTCGATGAGCGACCAGTAGAAGTAGCCGCGCAGGTCCACGCCGGCCTCGGCGGCGGCAGCCACGTGCGTGGCGATGAATCGGATCCTGTCCGGGTCCGCGCCGGGGTCTTCGCGCACCTCGGCGACACCGTTCTCGGTGACGTAGATCGGGGGCAGGCCCGGGAAGCGGCCGGCGAGACCGGTCAGCGTGTCGGTCAGGCCCTGCGGCTCGATCGGCCAGCCCAGGTCGGTGACCGGCACCCCTTCGCGCGGCACGGAGCGTACGCCGATGTCGCAGGCGGTGCGCAGCGCCGGGTCGGCCTGCTCGTACGGCGCGGCGGCGGCGTGGATCCGGTAGTAGTAGTTCACGCCGAGGAAGTCCAGCGGGGCGCCGATGAGCTCGAGATCGCCGGCGCGCCGGAACGACAAGTCGCTCACCCCGGCGTACAGCTGGTCGAACCCGTCCGGGTAGGCGCCGCCCAGCACCGGATCGGTGAACTGGCGGTTCACCAGCAGGTCCATCCGCGACGCGGCTTCCCGGTCGGCCTCGGTGTTCGTCGCCGGCACGGCCGGGGACAGGTTGAGCGTGATGCCCACCCGGGCGCCCGGGCAGGCGGCCCGGACCGCCGCGACCGCCAAGCCGTGCCCGACCAGCAGGTGGTGGGCGGCGGCGAGCGCGCCGTGCCCCTCGGTGGCGCCCGGCGCGTGCCGGCCCTCGGCATAGCCGACGATCGACGAACAGTACGGCTCGTTCAGCGTGATCCAATCGCCCACCCGGTCGCCGAGCCGCCCGGCGACCACGGAGGCGTACTCGGCGAAGCGCTCCGCCGTGTCCCGCACCCGCCAGCCGCCGCGTTCCTCGAGCGCTTGCGGCAGATCCCAGTGGTAGAGCGTGACGAACGGCCGGATGTCGCGCTCGCACAGGGCGTCGACGAGCCGGTCGTAGTAGTCCAGGCCCGGCTTGTTCACCTCGGCGTCGCCCGACGGCACGATTCGCGGCCAGGCGATCGAGAACCGGTAGGCGCCCGCGCCCAGGCCGTCGAGCAGGTCCACGTCGTCGCGCCAGCGGTGGTAGCTGTCGCAGGCCACCGCTCCGGAGCTCCCGTCGGCGACGGCGCCCGGGCGCCGGCCGAACGTGTCCCAGATCGAGTCGGCGCGACCGTCCTCGGCCACCGCCCCCTCGATCTGGTACGCCGCCGTGGCGGCGCCCCAGAGAAAACCGGCCGGCATCCGCGGCAGTTCCGAGTCCGTCATCCTTTGATCGCTCCTTGCATGATGCCGCCGACGATCTGCCGGCCGAGCACCATGAAGATCACCAGGATCGGCAGGGTGGCCAGCAGCGTGCCGGTCAGGGTGAGGGTGTAGTCAGTGGTGTAGCCGCTGGCCAGCGAGGAGAGCGCGACCTGGACCGTGGCGTTGTCCTGCAGCACGACCAGCGGCCAGAAGAAGTCGTTCCACGCCTGCATGAAGGTGAACAGGCCGAGCACCGCCGCCGCGGGGCGCGCGGCCGGCAGCACGACGTGCCAGAAGAGGCCGAACGTGCCGCAGCCGTCGATCCGCCCGGCCTCCAGCAGCTCGTCGGGCACCGCCCGCCCCAGGTACTGCGTCATGAAGAAGACGCCGAACGCGGTGACCAGGCCGGGGACGATCACGGCGGCGAGCCGGTCGGTCCAGCCGAACTCGGCCATCAGCAGGTAGAGCGGGATGATGCCGAGTTGCTGCGGCACCACCGACGTGCCGATGGCGACGACGAGCAGCACCTTGCGGCCGCGGAAGCGCAGCTTGGCGAACGCGAAACCGGCCAGCGTGGAGAAGAAGACCACGGAGATCGTCACCGAGCCGCTGACGATGAACGAGTTGAGCAGCGCCTCGGCGAAGTCGGTCGAGTCGAAGACCCGCGCGATGTTGTCGAACAGGTGCCCGCCCGGGATCAGGACCGGCGGCACCTTGGCGACGGCGTCGCTGGTCTGCGACGACACGACCAGCGACCAGTAGAGCGGGAAGACCGATCCGGCCACGACCGCGAGCAGGGCGGCGTAGGTCCAGACCGAGCCCCTGCGCGGATAGCCGAAACTGCGGCGGCGGGCCCGGCTTTGCGGCGCCGGTGTCTCGGCGCGGGTGGACGGTGGGTCGGCGAGAACGGTCACGACTTCTCCTCGTCGTTGGCGATGCGCCGGGTGATCAGGTAGTTGGCGATCGCGAAGACGGCGATGACGATGACGAGCGTCCAGGCGATCGCGGAGGCGTAGCCGAACCGGAACTCCCGGAAACCCTGCTCGTACATGAACAGCGCGGCCGTCTGGAACTGCCGGTCGGAGCCGCCCGTGGGCGTCGAGCTGCCGGCGAACAGCAGCGGCTCGGCGATGATCTGCAGGCCGCCGATCGTCGAGATCACCGCGGTGAAGATGATCGTCGGACGCAGCATCGGCACCGTGATCTTCCAGAACTGCTGCGCCGACGACGCGCCGTCGAGCTCCGCGGCCTCGTACAGGTCATGGGGAATGGCTTGCATGGAGGCGAGGTAGATGAGGGCGTTGTAGCCGGTCCAGCGCCAGGCCACGATGATCGAGATGGCCAGGTGGGAGCTCCACGTGTCGGCCTGCCAGTCGATCGGGCCGATGCCGACGACGCCGAGCAGCCAGTTCACCATGCCGAAGTCGCGGCCGAACAACTGAGTGAAGACGATCGTCACCGCGACGATGGACGTGATGTTCGGCAGCAGCACACCCATGCGCAGGCTGGTGCGGGCCCGCAGCCTGTGGTTGAGCAGGTGCGCGATCCAGAGCGCGGCGAGCAGCTGCGGCACCGTGGACAGCGCCCAGATGCTCAGCGTGTTGCCGAGCGCGTTCCAGAAGTACGGATCCTGCAGCAGCTCACGGTAGTTGGCCAGGCCGACCCATTCGTGCGAGCCGGCGTCGAGAAGGTTCCAGTCGTTGAACGAGACGTATCCGGTGTAGATCAGCGGGAAGAGCCCGAACGCGCCGAAGAGCAGAAAGAACGGGAGTACGTACAGGTAGGGCGAGCCCTTGGTGTCGAGCCGGTTCAGTCTCGCCCGGCGGGCGGTCAGCGCAGGGATGGCCATCGTCGATCCTTCGTCGCCGGGGCGGCCGGCGATCCGAGGACCGCCGGCCGTGCGGGTGAGCTACTTGGCGAGGCGCTCGACGTCGCTGACCGTCTGCTGCCAGGACTCGTCGGAGCTCTGCTTGCCCTGCTCGACGCGGACCAAGCCGTCGCGGATGGTGGTCTGGATGTCACCGGTGCGCGGGCCCTGGTACTGCGGCTTCAACTCCTTGGCGGCCGTCGTGAAGATCTTGCCGACCGGCGCGTCGTTGAAGAACGGGTCCTTGTACTGCGCGATCTCCGGCTTGTCGTACAGCGCGGGGATGGAGGGCAGCAGTCCCTTCGAGGTGAAGACCTTGGCCTGCTGCTCGGGCGCGGTGAGCCAGGCGGCGAGCTTCTTCGCCTCCTCGACGTGCTCGCCCTGCTTGGGCACGGTCAGGTACGAGCCGCCCCAGTTGCCGCCGCCGCCGGGCACGGCCGCCACGTCCCACTTGCCGGCCGCGTTCTTGGACTGGTCCTTGATCTTGGCCATCATCCAGGCGGGGCAGGCGATGGTCGCGAACTGGCCCTTGGCGAAGCCGTTGTTCCACTCCGGGGAGCTCTCGAGCAGTTTGGCCGACAGGTCGCTCTGCACCGCCTGGACGACCAGGTCCCACGCTTTGCGCACCTCGGGGTTACTGCTGACGACGACGGTGTCGTCCTCGCTGTAGAAGCCCACCGGGGCCTGCCCGATGACGGCGTTGTACAGCGCGCCCGCGCCGTCGAAGAACGCGGTGCCGGCCGGCGCCTTCTCGGTGTACTTCTGCCCCTGCTCGATGTACTTGTCCCAGCCGCCGGCCCACGACGCGGAGACCTCGTCGCGGTCGGTGGGCAGGCCGGCCTTCTGGAACAGGTCACGCCGGTAACAGATGGCCAGGCCGCCGACGTCGGTGCCGTACCCGATCTGCTGGCCGTCCTTGGTCAGCGACGCCTGCCACTTCCAGGGCAGGTACTCCGACTGGCGCTCGGTGCCGAGATCGGTGAACTGCTTGCCGACCGCGCGCATCTGGGCGATGAAGCCGGTGTCGACAGCCTCGATGTCGCCGGCTCCCGAATTGGTCGCGAGGTGCGTGGCGATGTTGCGGTGGTGATCGTTGTAGGCGGCCGTGCTCTGCTTGATCTTGATGGTGGGATTCGCCTTCTCGTACTCCTTGTACAGCTCCTCATAGCCGAAGTTGCCGAACAGGTTGACGTTGAGCGTGACGTTGCCACCGTCGGCGGCGCTGCCTTCATCGCCGCCGGAGCCGCAGGCGGTCAGCATCACCGCGGCGGCCGCCGCCGCGGTCAGGGCTCGTACAGATCGGGACAAGAGCATGACAATTCTCCCCTATTAGTCTGATGTAATCGGTTACATGAAACCGGTTACACGCCGCAGAGCTGGAGTTTCGAACGAGCTGAGTCGACAGAGAGGCCAGCATGGATGCGGCCGGAGATGCGCTTCGAAGGGGTGGGTGTGGCCCCTTGAGCCAAGAGTCTGCATCGATCGGGGCCACTTTCGTCAAGTCACGAAAAGGTAACGCGATCCACTGTGTTGACCCGCGAGACACGGGCCTGTTACTTTTTTGAAACCGGTTACATTAGGGTGTCGTCGTGTCCAGCATCCGAGAATTGGCACGTCGGTGCGGCGTCTCCGTCGCCACCGTGTCCCGCGTCTTCAACACTCCGGAGGTCGTCAGCCAGCAGACGCGCCAGCACGTTCTCGGCATGGCCGCCGAGATCGGATACCTGCCGAACGAGTCGGCCCGCACCCTGGCGACCAAGAAGTCCAACATGGTGGGGCTCGTGTGGGACACCGACCACCGCCGGCCCGGCTGGCGGCACCCGTTCCTGCAGGACATCCTGGTCGCGCTGAAGAGCGCGCTCAGCGCGCACGGCCTGCATCTGCTCATGCTCGCTCCCGACCCGGGCGCCGGCCCGGGTGACCCGCGGCGTTTCCTGCGCGCCGTCCAGCGCCACAACGTCGACGGCGTGGTCATCATCGACAACGGCAGCCGCGACCCCGCGGTGCTGGCCCTGGTCGACGCCGAGGTGCCCTGTGTCGCCCTCGACCTGCTCTTCACCGGGCCGACCTGCACCTACATCACCTCCGACAACGCCGGGGGCGGCCGACTCGCCGCGACGCACCTGATCGAACGCGGTCACCGGCACATCGCCACCATCACCGGCCCGGCCCGTAACTGGCCGGCCGCGCAACGCCTGACCGGCTTCCGGGAGGCGCTCACCGCGGCAGGTCTCCCCCTGGCCGATGACGACGTCGTGGCCGGCGACTTCTATCTGGACAGCGGGCACGCCGCCATGACGGAGCTGCTCGCCCGCGACCCGCGCCCGACCGCCGTATTCGCCGCCGGCGACGAGATGGCGGTCGGCGCCATCAAGGCGATCCACGAGGCCGGCCTGCGCGTCCCCGACGACGTGGCCGTCATCGGCTTCGACGACATCGAGGTGGCGGCGCTGATTCCGCCCGGCCTGACCACCGTCACGCAGGACAAGACCGGTTTCGGCACAGCCGCCGCGGAGTCCCTCATGGCCATGCTCGCCGGCACGGCGACCCCACCGGAACCGACGACGCTGCCCACCACACTGATCCTCCGCGGCTCGACCTGAGCGGTCGGCTCGCCGACTTCCGGTGCCACCAGCCGAATCCGCATACGCTCCCGGAGCTGACGCCGGGCGGGTGGGCGGACGGTGCCACACTGGGTGCCGTGGCACTGATCATCGGTGGGGTCCTGCTGATCGCTCTGGCGCTGTGGACGGTCATCGCGCCGCGTCAGCAGTGGCGTGTGCTCAACGCCTGGCGCTACCGCGACCCCGGCGCCAACGAACCCAGCGACCTGTCGTACAACCTCGGCCGGGCCGCCGGAGCAGTCACCATCATGCTGGTCATCGTCCTCGGTGCCGTCCTGATCCGCGCCGAGAGCTCACCGGAAGCCGACGCCCGGGACGCCCGCAAGGCCCGCGATCAGCGCTTCGGTACTTCGTCGGTCGAGATGGCCACCCAGCCGCCCGCCGTCGGCACGGGTGACGCCGTACCGGTGTGGCGCTTCGTGCCCCTCGACCAGGACAACGCCGACCGGCTCGATCTCGATCCACCGGCGGGCACCGACCTCGTCGTCGCGGTCGACGGCGTCTACCGGGTCAACGGGCTGACCGTCCGCGAGCAGGGGCAGACCGTCACTGTGACCGTCACCGGCACGTGCACGCAGGGCGAGATGCTCTGCGCCCCCGGTCGTACGGCGCCCTTCCCACCGGTACACCTCTACCCGGTCGACCTCAAGAGCCCGGTCGGCACCCGCGAACTGATCGACCAGAACGCCGAACGCTGACGCGGCCCCGGCTGGTCAGTTCCGTACGGCCGACAGGAGCTCAAGTTTCTCGTAGCTCGGCGTGCCAGGCACCGCGGTCAACAGCAGCAGAGATTGGGCCTGGTCCGGATCGATCACGAGCTGGGTGTACAGCTCCAGTTCGCCCAACTGGGCATGGCGGTAGCGCTTGAGATCCAGGTGGTGCACGACCCCGACCTCGTGGCGCTTCCAGACCTCGGCGAACTCGGCGCTCACCTCGAGCAGCGCCGCGACGATCTCTCCCGCCCTGCCCTGCGGATCGGCGGTGAAAGCGGCCCGGATCTCCGCGGTGAAGACGCGGCCGCGTTCGGGGTGATCCTCCGGCGGATAGAGCTCGCGCGTCGCCGGATCAGTGAACCAGCGATAGACCAGGTAGCGTGACATGCCGCTGAATCGGGTCCAATCACCGAGCAGGGACTTCGCCGGCTGGGTCTGCAACAGCGTCTCGCCGAACTGGGAGAACACCAACGCCGGCGTGTCGGAAAGGCGCTCGATGATGCGTCTCATGGTGGGGCTGGCGCGATCGTCGACGCGGACACGGCGCGGAGTGGCATGCCCGCCGAGCGCGAAAAGGTGGTCCTGTTCGGTCGCGTTGAGGTGCAGTGCGTGGGCCAGCGCGGCGAGGATCGGCACGGACGGCATGGGGCCGCGTTGCTGCTCGATGCGGCCGTAGTAGTCGGCCGACATACCGGCCAGGGTCGCCACCTCCTCACGGCGCAACCCGCCCGTTCGCCGCCGCGGACCACGAGGAAGCCCGACATCCTCGGGCTGCAGCGCCTCGCGTCGTGCCCGCAGAAAGTCGGCCAGCAGCGCCCGATCCACCTCAGCCCTCCGAGACCGGCAGGCTGAGTGAGACGCGGTGGCAGCGCAGGCAGAGACGACCAGTCCGCGAGCGGGGAAACGTCCCACCATGCATCAACGGTGATCCAACCTGTCGATGGTCCCAAAGCCGAAGGGTTCGGCCGATTTGCCAACACCACCGTAGAGGAAGGAGCCGTGCAACTGGATCATCATTTCATGCAGATCTGAGAGGCGAGAGTCTGAGCAGCTGGCTTCCTCGGGCCTCGGAGCTGTCCCACAACGGGACGGATCTACGCGCTCGGGCCGGCGCCAGGGCTCGGCGCCGGGCCAGAACGCAGAGCAGCATCTGCGCGATACTCGGTCTCGCGCCCGGCGATCGGGTCGATCGCCGGGTCATCGCGGTGCTGCGTCACATCATCGGCGTGTGAGCGTCGTGAGCCTTCAGGCAACCGGTGTTCTTACGGCCGCCTCGCTCCACTGCACCATCCGATCGAGCGCGACCACCATGTACCGGCGCCAGAGCAGGGCGAACGGCCCGGCGACGATCCAGCGCCGTCCCGGTAGCGGCTTGAATTCGTAGGTCCATCGGATCAGCGTGCCGTCGCCGTCCGGATTGAAATTCCATTCCCCGCGTACGCCGACGGCCAGACGCGAGAGGACGTTGGTGAACCCGGTCAGCTGATACGCGAAACTCATGCCCTCGACGCACTCGGTCAGCTGCTCGTCGGCCTGCGACCCGTCCTCGAACTGCGGGTTGCGGGTAGGACCGACGTGGTCCCACGACTCGGTCTGATTCGCGACCGACCGGACCCCCGGGAAAGGCCAGACCGCATCGAACACGGACGGCAGATCGATGGGCATGATCAGCCGGAACGCGTCGGCCGGCGTCAGGGAACTCCGCTGCTGGATGCTGATCGGGACGGTGTTGTCGGCTGCGCTGATAAGAAGCTTGATCGTCATGGCTTATACCTTGCGGCACGACCAGAGACAGTGGCAGGCACAAAAGATCCCCGGATACCGAGGCGCGGTTCGCCGGCCTGTCCATCCGGGGATCACTTGTGCCTGGATCACATCGACGAGCCCGGACCAGACTCGGCCTCACCGACCGACGAAGGGACACTCTGTCCCGGACATGGAGCTGTCATGAGCAACAGTCAACTCGCGCCCCTCGATCTGGCCAAGACCTTCTTCGACGCGCTGGAGAAGCAGGACATCTCTTTGATCGAACGCCACCTGGCGGACGACGTCGTCGAGCTCATCCCGTTCTCGAACACCGGAAAGCCCGACCCGTTCTACGCGTTCAACGGCAAGGCGGAGGTACTCACTTATCTCAACACCATCGTGACAAGATTCTCGCAGGTGGTTCTCGACAACAAGCGGTATTCGGTCGACGCTGAGGGTGGCACAGTGTTCGTCCAGGCCGAGGGAGACCTCGTGCAGGCCGGCACCGACACCAGTTATCAGAACGTCTATGTCTTCAAGTTCGAGTTCCGCGACGGCCAGATCGTCCACATCGACGAATACGCGAACCCGGTCACCTACTCCCTGTTCGCCGGACTCCCGCTCGGCTGACACCGGAGCTGACCGGGTAGGTCATTTCAGACCACCTCAGTCTGACCGCCGTCGACGACCAGATTCGTGCCGTTGACGAACGATGCGTCGTCGGAGGCGAGAAACGCGCAGCGCTCACGGGACCAGCACAATGCGTCCGCGAAGACCGCCGGCGGCGAGCCTCTCCTGCGCCTCGGCCACCTGGTCGAGCGGGTACGTGTGGGCCAGGCGCAGCGAGATCACACCCGACGCCGCGTAGGCGGCCAGCTTGGCGAGCCGGTCGGGATCGGTGTGCCAGGCCATGTTCGTCATCGTCACCTCGCGGCGCTGCATCGGCGCGGTGTTGAGCAGCGAGACGAATGCGCCGCCGTGGGCAACGGCGTCGGCGGCACCGGCCGCGAGGTTCGCCGCGTCGATCGCGCCGTCGACGCCGCCCGGCACCAGCCGGCGTACGGTGGGCACGAGGTCCTCGTCGCGGGAGACGAAGACCTCGGCACCCGCCTCGCGCAGCAGCGACTCGTCCTCGGCATGCGCCTGAGCGACGACACGCAGGCCGCGCACCTTGGCGAGCTCGACGGCGTAGAGCCCTACGCCTCCCGCTGCTCCGGTGACGAGCAGCCACTGACCCCGATGCAGGCCCAGCGTGTCGAGGGCCTGATCGGCGGTTGTCGCATTCAACCCCAGGGTGGCGAGCTGGACGAGGTCGACTCCCGCAGGGGCGGCTCGGTCTCCACGTCCGACAACGAGAGCGCACGTGCGACCGCGCACAGCACCTGGTCGGAGACGTGTGCTGTGCGGCCCTGCTCAAGCCGCACGTAGTAGTCCGGACTCACCCCCGCCAGCAGGGCAACCTCTTCTCGCCGGAGCCCCGCCACGCGGCGCCGCGTGCCGCCGACGTAACCACCTTGAGAGTCGGCGGTCCGGCGAGGCACGGTGGCCTTGAGGAACGACCGCGGAGACCCTCAAAATGCGTAATTCGCGGTGTTCTGCACCCGTGAGAGGTGATGCTGGGGCGCAGAGCCACCCGCCGGCGCCGAGGCTGGTGGCATGCCGGCACGGAGGTACAGCGGGGCCTCATGTTGCTTCTCCATCGGGCCGAGCGGACCGAGCGCCTGGCCGAAGCCCTCGCCGACGTCCTGCGAGAACCACTCGACGACCCCTTCGCGGCCGAGGTTGTCAGCGTGCCGTCAAAAGGGGTCGAGCGGTGGCTCGCGCAACGCCTCTCGCACCGGCTGGGGGTGACCGGCGACGAGGACGGCGTCTGCGCCAACGTGCTCTTCCCCTCCGTCGCCGATCTGCTCGAGCAGGTCGGCCTGCCGGGTGCGGGCGACGATCCCTGGCGGCCCGACCGGCTCGTCTGGCCGCTGCTCGAGGTCATCGACGAGTGCACGCCCGAGCCCTGGTGCCATGCTCTCGGCGCCTACCTCGGCACGCTCGACGGCGACCCGGTCCGGCGGGGACGGCGCTGGGCAACCGCGCGGCATCTCGCCGAGCTGTTCGACTCCTACGGCCGGCACCGGCCCGAGATGGTGCGGGCCTGGTCGGCCGGCGATGACACGGACGGCATCAGGAGCCGGCTACCCGACGACCTGTGCTGGCAGGCCGAGCTGTGGCGCCGGCTGGGCAAGCGGATGACCGTGCCCAGTCCGGCCGAGCGCCTGGCCGACGTGTGCGAGACGCTGCGTCAGCACCCGCACCGGTCGTCCCTGCCCCAGCGGCTGTCCGTCTTCGGCCTCACCCGGCTGCCCGCCGCCCACGCCACCCTGCTCGACGCCCTGGCCGCCGGACGCGACGTGCATCTGTGGCTGCCGCACCCGTCACCGGCGTTGTGGGAGCGGATCGCCCCGTACGCCCAGGAGCGGAGGACGCTCCCCCGCACCAGCGACCCGACACGCGACGTGCCGCGGCATCCCCTGCTCGCCTCGCTGGGCCGTGACGCCCGGGAGCTGCAACTCACGCTCCCCGGGGCGGCATCGCAGCATCACGCCGGGCCGGCATTCCCCCGTACGATGCTGGGCTTCTTGCAACAAGCAGTCGCCGACGATCGGGGGGCGACCGGCGACCTCCCGGTCATCGACGATGCCGACCGCAGTGTGCAAGTGCACGCCTGCCACGGACCGGACCGTCAGGTCGAGGTGCTTCGCGAGGTCATCCTGGGCCTGCTCGCCGCCGATCCGACCCTCGAGCCACGGGACATCCTCGTGATGTGTCCCGACATCGAAACGTTCGCGCCGCTCATCTCGGCCTCGTTCGGGCTCGGGGCGGACGCCGCGCACCCCGCGCACCGGCTCCGGGTGCGGCTGGCCGACCGGGCGCTGCGCCAGCTCAACCCGCTCTTCGGCGCCGTCACCCACCTGCTCGACTTGGCCGACGCCCGGGTGACGGCGGCGCAGGTGCTCGACCTCGCGGCCACCGCCCCGGTGCGCCGCCGGTTCCGGTTCGACGACGACGATCTGGACCGGTTGCGCGAGCTGGTGGTGGAGTCGGGCGTGCGCTGGGGTTTGGACCCGGAGCACCGATCGCAGTTCCACGTGACCGTCCGTTCGAACACGTGGGTGGCCGGGCTCGACCGGATCCTGCTGGGCGCCGCCATGTCCGAGGAGGAGGAGCCGCGATGGCTGGAGACGGCGCTGCCTCTGGACGATGTGGACTCGGGTGACGTCGACCTGACCGGGCGCCTCGCCGAGCTGGTCGATCGGCTCGGCGCGACTCTGCGCAGTTTCACCGGTGAGCGCGACGTTCGGGCGTGGCTGGCGGCGATCGGCGACGCGGTGGACGGGCTCACCGACGTGTCCGAGGCGGACGCGTGGCAGCGTACGCAATGGGACGCCACCCTCGCCGAGCTGGCCGACCAGGCCAATGACAGCGTGCTCGGGCTCGCCGACATGCGTTCGCTGCTGGCCGGCCGGCTCGGCGGCAGCCCGACCCGTGCGAACTTCCGGACCGGCGATCTGACCATGTGCACGCTGGTCCCGATGCGGTCGGTGCCGCATCGGGTGATCTGCCTGTTCGGGTTGGACGACGGCGTGTTCCCCCGGGGCGCCGGGCTGGACGGCGACGACGTGCTCGGCCGGATCCCCTGTGTGGGCGAGCGGGATCCGCGCGGTGAGGACCGGCAGCTGCTGCTGGACGCCGTGATGGCGGCGACCGAGGTGCTGGTGCTGCTGTATTCGGGCGCCGACGAGCGGACCAACGCACCCCGCCCACCGGCCGTCCCCCTGGACGAGTTGCTCGACGCCCTGGGCGGCCGGTCGGTCCGCGACCGCGTGCTGACCCACCATCCCTTGCAGCCGTTCGATGCCCGGAATTTCACGGGCGAGCCGTTCAGCTTCGACCGGATCGCCCTCGACGGCGCGGTCGCAGCCACCGGCGAACGAGCCGGCGAGCCGGCGTTCCTCGCCACCCCCCTTCCGCCGATCGGCGACGACCCCGTCGAACTGACCGACCTGCAAGCGTTCTTCGGCCATCCGGTGCGGGCCTTCCTGCGCCGCCGGCTGGGCGTCGGCCTGTTCGATGACGACGACGACCCGGCCGACGGCCTGCCGATCGAACTCGACGCCCTCCAGAGGTGGTCCGTCGGGGACCGGTTGCTGCGCTCGATGCTGCGCGGCACCACCCTGACCGACGGAGTGCAGGCGGAGTGGCGGCGCGGCGCCATGCCACCTGGGCCTCTGGGCGTCCGGCTGCTCGACTCGATCGTCGCCGAGGCCCAGCCCCTCGCCGATGCGGCGAAGACACACGTGCACGGGACGCCGGAGGCCGTCGACATCACCGTGCCGCTGCCGGACGGACGGGTGCTCACCGGCACTGTCGGCGACGTCTACGACGACACCGTCGTCGCCATCAACTTCTCCCGGGTCTCGCCCAAGCACCGTCTGAAGGCCTGGCTCAATCTGCTCGCGCTGACGGCCGCGAACCCCGGCATCCCGTGGCGGTCGGTGGTGGTCGGCCGGGGTCAGCGCGGACGGCCCGCCCGGTCCACGTTCGGGCCGATCGACGCGTCCGTCGCCGCCGGGCTGCTCGCCGAGTTGGTCACGCTGGCCGACGAGGGGCTGCGCGAGCCGCTCGCGCTGGCGCCCAAGACCTCGTACGCCTATGCCCGGTGCCGGATCTCCGGCAAAGATGTCGAGACCGCGTACGGCAAGGCGCGCAACGAGTGGACCCGCTTCGAAGGCGGCGGGGAGGCCGAAGAGGCTGAGCACTGTCTGGTCTGGGGTCCTGAGTCGGCTCTGGAGCACGCGATCGGCGACCCGGTCCGCTTCGACGCTCTGGCACTGCGGTTGTGGGCGCCGCTGTGCCAGACCGAAATCTCGGAGCAGCTCTGATGACGGCCACGGCGTTCGACGTACGCGGTCAGCTCCCGAGCGGCACGACGGTGCTGGAGGCGAGCGCCGGCACCGGAAAGACGTTCACCATCGCCGCGCTCACCGCACGCTACGTCGCCGAGGGCCGGGCCACGCTGGACGAGCTGCTGCTGGTCACGTTCGGCCGCGCGGCGACCGCGGAACTACGCCAACGCGTACGGGAACGCCTCGTCAGCGCGGAACGCGGACTGGCCGACCCGGCGAGTGCCCGCACCTCGGACGACCTTGTGCTGGCATTGCTGGCCGACGCACCGCCGGACGAGGTCGTACTGCGCCGCCGTCGCCTGGCCGCAGCCGTCGCCGACTTCGACGCCGCGACCATCGCCACCACCCACCAGTTCTGCCACCTGGTGCTGGCAAGTCTCGGCATCGCCGCCGACGCCGACCCCGACGCCGTCTTCGTCGAAGACCTCGACGACCTGATCACCGAGGTCGTCGACGATCTCTACATCCGCAAGTACGCCACCCCCGGCGCGCCGCCACCGCACTTCACCCACCCGGTCGCCCTCGCGATCGCCCGTCAGGCCGTGACCGACGGCCAGGCCCGGCTGGAACCGGCCGACAGCACACCGGGCGATGAGGCGGACGTCCGCTACCGGTTCGCCTCGGCCGTACGGCAGGAGGTGCAGCGCCGCAAGCGCGAGCGCCGGCTGTACTGCTTCGACGACATGCTGACCGGCTTGGACGCGGCACTGACCGATCCCGTACGCGGTCCGGCCGCCTGCCTCCGGCTGCGCCGGCGCTATGCCGTGGTCCTGGTCGACGAGTTCCAGGACACCGACCCGGTGCAGTGGAACATCGTGCGCACGGCCTTCCACGGGCACACCACGCTCGTGCTGATCGGCGACCCCAAGCAGGCGATCTACGCCTTCCGCGGCGCCGACGTGGTCAGCTACCTCGCGGCCTCCGGTGGCGCCCCCGCCCACGCCACGCTGGGCACGAACTGGCGCAGCGACCACGGCGTCCTGGCCGCGTTCGAGACGATCTTCGGCCGGGCCGCCCTGGGCGACAACCGCATCACCGTACGACCGGTGCGCGCGGCCCACGCGGACGCGCGCTTGCCCGGGGCGCCGTTCCGCCTGCGCGTCCTGGGGCGTCAGGGCTTCCCGCTCAACAAGTACGGGCTGGTCTCGGCGCCCGATGCCCGTGCCGCCGTCACCGCCGACCTGGCGGCCGAGGTGACCACCCTGCTGAACGGGCGCGAGGTGGCCCCCGGCGACGTAGCCGTCCTGGTGCGCACCCATCGGCAGAGCGCCCAGGTGCAGCAGGCGCTGACCGCGGTCGGGATTCCCGCCGTCCTGGCCGGCACGACCAGCGTCTTCGGCACCACGGCGGCCCGGGACTGGCTGGCTCTGCTCGAGGCCCTGGAGCAGCCACATCGCGGCACCCGCGTTGCCTCCGCCGCCCTGAGCGGGCTCGTCGGCTGGTCCGCCGAACGCCTGGCCTCCGCCACCGAGGCCGACCTCGACGAGCTCAGCACCACGTTCCGGCACTGGGCCCGGCTGGTCACCACCCGCGGCGTCGCCGCCTTGCTCGAGGCTGTCACCGCGACCGGCCTTCCGGCCCGGTTGCTCGCCCGCCGCTCCGGCGAACGCCACCTCACCGACCTGCGACACGTCGGGATGGCGCTGCACGCCGCCGCCGTCGAGGGCGGGCTGGGCCTGACCGCGGTCGCCGAATGGCTGCGCCGGCGCATCGACGACGCCCCGCACGACGTCAGCGTCGAGCGCAGCCGCCGGCTGGAATCCGACGCGGACGCCGTCCAGATCGTGACCGTCCACAGCAGCAAAGGCCTGGAATACCCGGTGGTGTTCCTACCGTTCGGCTGGGACCGCTTCGCCGGAAAGCCCGACCTGCTCCGGCTGCACGACGATCGCGGCGCCCGGGTCCTCGACGTCGGCGGCCCCAACGGGCCGGGCTTCCGCCAGGCTTCGCGCCGGCATCGCGACGAGGAGGACGGCGAGGATCTGCGCCTGATGTACGTGGCCCTGACCCGCGCCGCCTGCCAGGTGGTCGCGTGGTGGGCGCCGACCCTCAACACCCGATCGTCGGCGCTGCATCGGTTCCTGTTCGGCCGTCCGGCCGAGGGCCAGACCCCCGATCACGAGTACGACGTCCCGGACGACCCCGCCGTCCTCGATCAGCTCGGACGTCTGGCGTCGGAGCATCTCGCGGTGGAGCCGGTCGTACCGGCCCGGGCCGCCGGGTGGACCCCGCCCGACGCCACACAGCCGAAGCTGACCGCGGCCCGCTTCGGCCGTTGGCTCGACCTGGGCTGGCGGCGCACCTCCTACTCGCGGCTGACCGCCGACCACCACGACGGCCCCGGGGTCGGCAGCGAGACCGGCCCGGAGGACGACGAGCCGCCCGTACCGCCCCTTCCGGCCACCGACGCCGGCGCGGACCTCCGGTCGCCCATGGCCGGGCTGCCGACCGGGACCGCGTTCGGCACCCTGCTGCACTCCGTGCTGGAGAGGTGCGACTTCGCCGCCGAGGACCTGATGGGCGAGCTGACCTCGCATACCGGCGACCCGGATCTGGCGGCCGCGCTGATTCCCGCGCTCCGCACCCCGCTCGGCCCGATCGCCGACCAACGGCGGCTGGCCGATTTCGGGCGCGGCGACCGCTTGGACGAGCTGGAGTTCGAGCTTCCGCTGCACGGCGGCGACCGTCCCCGGGAAGGTGATGCGGCCACCCTGAGCGCCCTCGGCGACTGCTTCGAGCGGCACCTGGACCCCGGCGACCCGCTGGCCCGCTACGCCGACGAACTGCGCTCACCCGCGCTGGGCCCCCAACCGCTGCGCGGCTACCTCACCGGCAGCATCGACGTGGTGCTGCGACTCCCCGGCCCGCGCTACGTCGTCGCCGACTACAAGTCGAACTGGCTCGGCTCGTTCGACGGCGTCCTCACCGCCCACGACTATCGGCCCGAGGCGCTCAGCCGGGCGATGATCGCCGCGCACTACCCGCTCCAGGCTCTGCTCTACGCGACCGCGCTGCACCGGTACCTGCGCTGGCGGCAGCCGGACTATCAACCGGCCCAGCACCTGGGTGGCGTGCTCTACCTGTTCCTCCGAGGCATGTGCGGGCCGCGGACTCCCAGCGGGCACGGCGTCTTCAGCTGGCGGCCGCCGCACGCACTCGTCGAGGACGTGTCCGACCTGCTCGACGGAGGCTCCCGTTGACCCTGCTCGCTCTGCGCGCCACCGGCCTTCTCGCCACCTTCAACGACGCGGGCGTGCTCGCCCTGGCCGACGTCCACGTCGCCCGGCGCGTCGCCCTGCTGGGCGGGGAGCCGGACGAGACCGTCCAGCTCGCCGTCGCGCTGACCGTGCGGGCGGTGCGCCTCGGCTCGGTCTGCGTCGAGCTCGCCTCGGTCCGGAGCACCACCACGACCGACGAGGAGGTCGACGTCGGCGCCCTGCCGTGGCCCGAACCCCCGGCGTGGCAGGCCGCCTGTGAACGCAGCCCCGTCGTCGCAGCCTCCGGGGAATCCGGACGCCCCCTGCGGCTGGTCCGGGGCCTGTTGTATCTGGACCGCTATTGGCGCCAGGAGGATTCGATACGCCGCCACCTGCAAGACCGCGCGGCCGCACCACCACCTCCCGTGGATGTGGAACGGTTGCGCGCTGATCTCGAAGGCTTGCCGGGCAAGCAGCGCCTTGCCGCGGCCGTCAGCGCGCTGCGGTGGGTCTCCGTCCTGGCCGGCGGGCCGGGCACCGGCAAGACGACCACGATCGCCCGGCTGCTGGCCGTGCTGTACGCCCAGGCGAGCACTCCCCCGCGCATCGCGCTCGCCGCGCCCACCGGCAAGGCGGCCGCCCGCCTCGAGGAAGCCGTGCGCGAGGTGGCCCGGGAGCTGCCGGGTAACCCGCTGCCGGACCTGCGGGCCTCGACGCTGCACCGGCTGCTCGGGCGACGGGCGGGCTCGCGCACCCGGTTCCGCCACCACAGCGCACACCGGCTCCCGTACGACGTCGTGGTGGTCGACGAGACGTCCATGGTGTCGCTGACGCTGATGGCTCGACTGATCGAAGCCGTACGCCCGGACGCGCGACTGATCCTGGTCGGTGACCCCGACCAACTGGCCTCGGTCGAGGCCGGCGCCGTCCTGAGTGACATCGTCGCCGCTGACGGCCTGCCTGAGGCCGCACTGTCCCATTCCTTGAACTCGCTGGGCGAGTCGTGCACCGTCGTCAACGGCGTCGTCACCCTCGACCGGGTGTGGCGGTTCGGCGGCGCCATCGCCCAGCTCGCCACCGCCGTACGCGCCGGAGACGACGACGCCGTGGTGGCCCTGCTGCGCTCGGGCAGCAACGAACTGGAGTTCGTCGAATCCGCGCCACAGTCGTGCGCCGGTCTGCGCAGCGAGGTGATGGCCGCCCTCGAAACGGTCGCCGACGCGGCCTCCCGCGGAGACGCGCCCGCAGCGCTGGAAGGTCTGGGAAGGCATCGGCTGCTCTGCGCGCATCGCCATGGCCCGTACGGTGTCACACGCTGGACCGCCGAAGTCGAAAGCTGGCTCCCCACCGACTCACCGGTGGGCCGCCCGGTCCTCATCACCGCCAACGACTACGACACCGGCCTCTACAACGGCGATACCGGCGTCGTCATCCAGACGCCCGACGGCCCCCGCGCCGCCTTCGCCCGCGGCGGCGACACCATGCTGATCCCACCGTCGCGACTTTCCGAGGCCCAGACCCTGTACGCGATGACCGTCCACCGAAGCCAGGGCAGCCAGTTCGACCGCGTCTCCCTCATCCTGCCGCCCGCCGGTTCACCCCTGCTGACGCGCGAGCTCTTCTACACCGCAGTGACCCGGGCCCAGAGCGGCCTGCGCATCCTCGGCAGCGAAGAGGCCGTCCGGGCCGCAGTCACCAGGCCGATCACCCGCGCCAGCGGCCTACGCGACAGCCTGGGCATCCCGATGGACCACTGACGGTTCGCGGTCCGCTCAGCCGGGTGGCTAGGGCGGTGCGACAGTCATCGAGAGATTCGTCGATCGGTGGGGCCGAGCGGCGAGCTGGAAGGCTGTCACGGACCGCCTGGATCAGAGCAGCGTGTTCTCGTACGCGAAGATGACGGCTTGGATCCGGTCGCGCAGCCCCAGTTTCGTCAGCAGGTGAGACACGTGGGTCTTGACCGTCTGTTCCCCGACGTACAGGCGTTTCGCGATCTCGGCGTTGGAATGGCCGCGGGCGACCTCGAGGAGGATCTCGCGTTCTCGGGTGGTCAGCCGGTCGAGTTCGGCAGGCTTGTCCACAGTGGTTGGAGCGAGTCCGTTGGCGAATCGGGTGACCAGGCGACGTGTCACTGACGGGTCGATGAGTGCGTCTCCGCGGGCCACGACGCGGATGGCGTTGAGCAGTTCCTCGACGGGCATACTTTTGAGGCAGAATCCGCTGGTTCCGGCGCGCAGGCCGCGGTAGACGTAGCTGTCGTCGTCGTAGGTGGTGAGCAGCATGATGCGGGTTTCGGCGCCGCGCGACAGGACGGTTTCGGCGGCCGTGAGGCCGTCCATCCGGGGCATGCGGATGTCCAGGACGGCGACGTCGGGGCGTAGCCGTTCGATCTCGGTCACGGCGGCCTGTCCGTCTCCGACGTCGCCGACGCATTCGAGGTCGGGCTGAGTCTCCA
Source organism: Actinoplanes sp. M2I2 (assembly GCF_023544445.1). GTDB lineage: Bacteria > Actinomycetota > Actinomycetes > Mycobacteriales > Micromonosporaceae > Actinoplanes. The sequence continues at coordinate 89,940 of NZ_JALPVJ010000023.1, forward strand.
GGGCGGCGCGGAACCCGGAGCGGAAGAACTCGTGGTCGTCGGCGAGCAGGACGCGGATCGTGGTCAACGGGACTCCTGGAGCGGAATGGTGATGCCGGTGTGCCAGGCGCCGGGCGCGTCCGGTGGGGGTCCGGCCGTGAGGGATCCGCCGAATATGCCGACCCGGTGGCGGATGCCGTCCAGGCCTCGTCCGGTGCCGGAGCTCGTACCGGGCTGGGCTTTGCTGGTGTTGGTTGCCGCGATCCGGAGCTCGTCGCCGTTCCGGGTGAGGACCAGGTCGAGGGTACCGTCGCCGTGGCGCAGGGCGTTGGTGAGCACTTCCTGGACCATGCGGTAGGCCGCGAGGTTCAGCGACTTCGGCAGGGCCTGGGGTATGGCGTCGTCCATGGTCAGGTTCACGGTGAGGCCGGCGCGGCGGCTGCCGTCGATGAGGGCGTCGAGGGCGTCGAGACCCGGCTGGCGTACCCCGTCGGTGTCGTTGCCGTGCAACAGGTCGAGCATGCGGCGCAGGTCGCCGAGTGCGGCCCGGCTCGAGGTCTCGACCTGTTCCAGCGAGGTCACCGTGCGGTCCTGGGTGGCCGGTAGACCCGACGTCATGCCGAGACGGGCGGCAGCCGCGTGCACACCGACCGCACTGACGTGGTGCGAGATCGTGTCGTGCAGGTCGCGGGCGATCGCCGTACGTTCGGTCTCGATCGCCTGGGTCAGCGCGAGGTCCGCGTCACGCCGGTTCTCCTCTGCTTCCCACTGGATCTGCTCGGCCCGGCGGCGGACTTCCGCGATGTAGCCGCTGCGACCGGTAGTGTGCCGGCCGAGCATCCACGGCAGGACGGTGTTGGAGAGGGTGACCAGGATGCTTTCGGTGATTCCGCCGAAGCCTTGGATCACCTGGGTCACGGTCATGCCGGCGATGAGGGCGGCCAGCGCCGCCCAGGAGCGCCGCCCGGCAACCCAGGCTCCAGCCCGGTACCCGGCGACGGCCAGCCCGGTCGCGTTGCCGATGCTGTCGCGGTCGCCGATGGCGGCCAGCAGGAGCAGCGCCACCGCCGCCCGGACGACGGCGTGGGCCACCGCCACCGGCCCGGCGGTCCGGGCCGGCAGCGCGAGGGCCAGGTCGGCCAAGAGGATCGCCAGGCCGGCGATCCAGATGGCCGGGTGCGGCGGGTACTTCGACATATTGAGCAGGAAGGGGACGCCGTCGGCGATCACGCATCCCATCGCGATGAGCAGCGACTGCCGGCGTAGTGCGGCGTTCTCATCGTGTTCGTCACGCAAGACGGCCCCTTTTCCGCATCGGTGGTTCAGACCTTCGCGTCGCGGATGAACATGATGATTTCGTTGACGCCCTCGTCGGTGGTGGCCGGGGTGTGTCCCGCGCCTTCGATCACCTTGTGGGTGGCGCGCGGGAACTGCGCGGCGGCGGCGTCCCCGGATTCGATCGGGGTGTTCGCGTCAAGATCACCACTGAGTACCAGAACCGGCACGTCGGGCATCGATGCTCCCGGCGCGAACGGGGGCTGCGCGGCGGTGTCAGCCGGCCAGCGCAGGCACGCCCCGGTGTCGTAGTCAGCCCGGGAGACCCACACCTTCGCGGAGAACGGCCGGAAGTCGGCGTCGTCGAGCTTCGCCTGTGCTGCGTCGTACTGCCGGGTGCGCTTCGCGACCGGGTCGGCGTAGTCGAAGTCGCGCAGGTAGTCGTGGCAGGTGACGGCCCAGGACTGTGCGTCGGAGATCAGGGCGGGGCCGTAGGAAGCGTCCTCGGCCGACTTGATCAGGCTTTTGCGAACCAGATCGCGTACCGGGGCGAGATCGCCGCGGCGTGCGGCGGACGCGGCGCGTGCCAGGGCAAGCTCGACCTTGGTGTCGGGCAGTTTGGCGTAGACCTGGCCGGCCACCGAGGTCATCTGCCACTCGTCCAGGGTGACCCGGTGCTTGACGCCGTCGTAGCTGACGGTGAGCTTTTCCGGGTGCTTCCGCAACCGCTTCATCAGCGCGGCGAGGTCCGAGAGCACCCGGTCGCCGTCGCATTCGCCGGTCCGCTCGCAGACCAGGCGCACCGCCCGCCGGAAGGCGACCGCGTTGACTTCGCCCGTGGTGTCGACATTGACCGCGTACGCACCGGCCATGCTGACCGTACGCACGTGCTGCGGGTACCGCTGAGCGTAGGTAGCCATCAGATAAGTACCGTAGGAGACACCGAGCAGGTCGAGGCGGCTCAGGCCCAGTGTCTTCCGTACGGCGTCGACGTCGTCGGCGACGGCGATGCTGCTGTAGTCGGACACGGTGTCGCCGAGCTGGTGCCCGCACTCACCGATCATCTGACGCTGCTTGGGCAGGGAAGCGAACACCCGGGCCGGGCCGTCGAGCGCCGCGCAGCTCAGCGGAGTCGAGCGGCCGACCCCGCGGGTGTCGATCAGCAGCAGGTCACGACGGTTGAGTAGCGGCGCGAGCGCCTCGGCGAACGACTGGCCGGCCAGGTCGATCGTCGACGAGCCGGGACCGCCCGGATTCGGCACCACCGTGCCCAGTCCCGGCTGCGAAGTGTCGGTGTGCGGCACCAGCGCGAAACCGATGTCGATCGTGCCTTTGCCCGGGTTGGTGCGGTCGCGGGGCACGGTGATCTGTCCGCAGCGCGCGGTCGGCACGCTGGGCAACTCCGGGCACTCGGCCAGGGCCCGCACGGTTTCGGTGGAGGCCGTCAGCGTGGACTGGACACCGGCCGTGGCCATCGGCGCGGCGGCACCCGCGGTGACGACCGCGGCCGCCGCGGTCACCGCGGCCAGGGCTGCGGCGAATCGTTTCTTCTTCATGAGGTTCCTCTACGTCCGATGTGGCTTGCCGGGCTGACGAGATTCATCCTCGGCGCGCGCGGCGGCCACGTCGTCCTTCACCGGCGGGACTGCCTTCTCCCTCTCTCGGGTGAGACCCAGACCCCCATCGGCGTGAGGATTCGCAGCCAAGACGTCGACAAGCTGAGGTGGTGAACCCCCAAGGAATCCTGGACCGCCCGTTCACCGTCTCGATCCCCGACTCGAGCGGGTGGGCTGTACCGCGCATCGCCGGCGCATGGGTGGAGTTGATGAAACGTCTCGGCTACCCGAGATGGGCCGCGCAAGGCGGGGACTGGGGTGCCGTTGTCACCACCGCCCTCGGGGCCATGCAACCTGAGGGCCTGATCGGAATTCATCTGAACACCCAGTTCGCCTTTTCCGCACAGATACCCGACACCTTGTCGCCCGAACAGCGCCACGCCGTGCAGACCCTTGCCCTCTACACCGGCGATCTCGGTGGCTCGAACCACCTTCAAGCCACGAAGCCGCAGACTGTCGGATTCGCTCTGGCAGACTCCCCCGCCGGCCAGGCCACCTGGATCTACGAGAAGTTCCAGTCCAAGACCGACAACCAAGGGCTTGCCGAGAACGCGACCCTTCGAACTTGACTGAATCGACGGAAATGGAACACATCGTGAACAAGCTCCGCCCCCTCGCGGCTGCCGCCTTCCTCCTGGGCCCGGTGATCTACCTCGCCGCCGAAGCGATCGCCGCCGCGGCGTGGAAATCGCCTAGCTACAGCTACGCCGACAACTGGATCAGCGACCTCGGATCCGCAACCGCCGGCGTCTTCCAAGGCCGACAGCTCGACTCACCCCTGCACGCGATCATGAACACCGGATTCATCGTTCAGGGCATCCTCTTCGGGATCGCCACCGTGCTGCTGTCACGGACGCTCAACGGGCGGCCCCGAACCTTCACCGCCGTAACGGGGACCGTGACCATGATCGGCTACATTCTGGTCGGCACCTTCCACGGCTCCCTGCAAGCACAACAGAACGGCACGCTCCCCCTGCACTTCACCGGAGCAACGCTGGCCATCCTCGGCGGCAACGTGCTCGCCCTCGTCCTGGGCCTCCACTGGCGAAAAACCTCCCCGACACGACTGATCGGCCTCGTCAGCATCGTCCTCGGAACATTCGGCCTGGCCTCCGTAACGGCCCTCTTCCTCACCTTCAACGCCGGCCTGCCCTCCGGCGCCATCGAACGCGGCTCGGTCTACACCATCGTCATCTGGCAACTCGCGGTCGCCGCCGCACTTCTGCGCCGGGCCGGCTCTCCCGCACCCCACGGCGCCCCGGCCGGCGCATCCACAGGCACCTGACCCGCCCGCTCCAGCTCATCGCCCCCGGTTGCCCGATGCGAGGGATCGCTTCCGGGAACCGATGCAACCCCATGGAGGAAATCGTGGAAAACGCCAATAGCACCTACAACATCGACCGGACTGCCGCTACCGCGCTCGCCACGGACTGGGTCGCCCTGTGGAACGGCGACTACGAAATCGCCGAAAAGATCATCTCCGAGGACAACCGCGTACATGCCGCCATGTTCGACGGGGGCGATGGCAGCGCTGTCGGCGGTGTCTCCGGCATGAAGGGCTTCGTCACGATGATGAGGTCCCTCATGTCCGACCTCGTCTTCACCATCGACGTCGGCCCCCTCGTCGACGGTGACCACGTCGTGGTGCGCTGGGTGGCCACCGGGCACTACGGCGGCGGCGTTCCCGGCGCCGGCGCCCCGGTCGGCACTGCCGTCACCTTCCACGGCACAGACATCCTGCGAGTGGCGAACAACCAGGTCGTCGAATACTGGCTCAACGCCGACACCTTGGACCTCATGACCCAGCTACGGGTCAGCGCCGGCTGACAACGACGACGGAATGGCTTGATCGTTGGATGCAGCGGTCAAGCCATTCCATGTCTATGGGTGCGGAACGGGTGGCCTCGACGGTCGGCGAAGGCGCGATGGCGTCACACTGGTTCATCGCTATCTGGAGGCGCAGCAATGACCGACACCGGCGCGCTGGGAACAATCACCCCTGCCGAGCTCAAGACCCTGTTCCTCTTCGAGAAGCTGACCGGCGAGCAGCTCACCTGGATCGCCGAGCTCGGCTACACCCAGCACGTCGAGGCCGGCCAGTTCGCCATTCACGAGGGTGAGCTCGCCGACAAGTTCTTCGTGCTGCTCAGCGGCACGATCGCGCTCACCCGCCGGGTCGGCCCGGACGACGTTCAGACCACCCGTACGGAGCAGCGCGGCGTCTACATGGGCGCGACCCAGGCATACATCCGGGACGAAGGTGTCGAGCACAAGTACATGTTGTCGATGCGTGCGCTGGACGACGCCGACTTCTTCGTGATGTCCGCGGCCGACTTCAGCCGGTTGATGCGCGAGTGGTACCCGATGGCCCAGCACCTCATCGAGGGCCTCCTCCTCGGGGTGCTCGGCCCCCAGGATGCGATCAGTCAACGGCAGGGGCTGGTGGCGCTCGGCGCCCTGTCCGCAGGCCTGATGCACGAGATCAACAATCCGGCCGCCGCGGCGGCGCGGGCCACCGGGGCGCTGCGCCTGCGGCTCGCCGGCATGCGGCACAAGCTCGGCCTGCTGGCTGCCGGCAAGGTCGCCCCGGAACTCCTCGACGCGCTGGTCGAGTTGCAGGAGGACGTCATCGAGCGGGCCGCCAAGGCCCCCGCACTGACCGCCATGCAGGCCTCTGACCGCGAGGACGAACTGGGCGACTGGATGGAGGAGCACAACGTGACCGGCGGCTGGGACCTCGCGCCGGTCTACGCCCAGGGCGGCCTCGACGTCGACTGCCTCGAGGAGATCAAGATCAAGCTGGTCGAGTCGGGCCTGCTCGGCCAAGCCATCCACTGGATCGGGTACGCCCTGGAGACCGAACAGTTGATGAGCGACATCGAGGACGCCACCGGACGCGTGTCGTCGCTGGTCACCTCAGCGAAGCAGTACTCGCAGCTGGACCGGGCCGCGCACCAATGGATCGACATGCACACCGGGCTGGACAGCACGTTGGTCCTGCTGGGCCACAAGATCGGCAACGGGATCAGGGTCGTCAAGGATTTCGCCCGCGACCTGCCGCAGATCCCGGCCCACCCGGCCGAGCTCAACCAGGTGTGGGCCAACATCATCGACAACGCACTGCAGGCCATGAACGGTGCCGGCACGCTGACCATCCGGACGTACCGCAGTGACGACCACGTAATCGTCTCGATCGGTGACACCGGTCCCGGCGTGCCCGAGGCGCTGCGCAAGCGGGTCTTCGAGCCGTTCTTCACCACGAAGGCCGTGGGTGAGGGCACCGGCCTGGGCCTGGACATCTCGTACCGGATCGTGGTCAACGGCCACGGCGGGGACATCGTGCTGGAGTCACAGCCCGGCGACACCCGGTTCCTGGTCAGTCTGCCCATCACCGAGCCGTCCTCACGCTGACCGCCGATGTCAAATCCCAGCTCGGCGGCATTGCCCGGCCGGAACGTTCCTGCCTTGTCTGCGCGGCGAGGCGGAGTCACAACAGGCGTCCGGCAGAGCCGCGTACCGCGCCGGCACGGTCACCGGGTACCCGGCCCGCCGACACCCCCCCCCCCCCCCGAGCTGGCGACGTGTCCGAGGGCGATACGACCTCCCTGCTGGCCGAGACGCTGTCCACGCTGCGACAGACGTGGCCACTGACGGCACGCACATGGGCATGGCCCGCGCTTGGCAATCACGAACATGTTCGCTACGATCGTGTTATGAGTTCCCGCCGAGTTCCCGTCAGCCGCCGCGACCGGCCGGCCAAGCCGCCGCTGAGCCGGGCCGGCGCCGTAGCTGCGGCACTGCGGATCATGCAGGAGGAGGGGCTGGAGCGGGTGACGATGCGGCGGCTGGCGGCCGAGCTCGACACCGGCCCCGCCTCGCTCTACGTGTACGTGCACAACATGGCGGAGCTGCACGGCGCGATCCTTGACGAGCTGCTCACCGCCCTTCCCGTGGTCGACCCGGCCGACGTGGGTGAGCGATGGCGCGGTGAGCTCGTCGGGCTGCTCACCGGATACACGCAGCTGCTCCTCGGCCAGCCGAGCCTGGCCCGATCCGTGCTGGCGCTGCGCCCCTCCGGCGCGAACTACGTACGCCTTGTCGACACGCTGCTCGGACTGATGCACGTCGGTGGCGTACCGGTGGCCCAGGCGGCGTGGGGCGTCGACCTGCTCCTGCAACACGGCACTGCCACTGCCGCCGAACACGGCGTCCGCGACGAGGCTGTCGATGCCCAAGCCGAGCAGGACGCCTTCGTCGAGGCGCTGAACGATGCCGCTGACGGCGACTGCCCGAACATCGCTCGCGCTCGCAACGAGCTTTTCTCGGGCACCGGGGCACAGCGGCTGGCCTGGATGTTCGACGTCCTGATCACCGGCATCTCCACCGTTGCCCTACCCGCGCCGGCCGCCGGCAGCGAGCGCAGCTGAAGACTTCCTCCAGCTCTTGTGAGCTGGAGGGTCAACCTTGCCCATGAAAAACACGTTCGCCACGAACGCGTTCGTCATCTCTCGCATCACTTCGACCACTTGGAGGAAGACATGACCACACCTGTCACCATCATCGGAGCCGGTCTGGGCGGCCTGACACTCGCCCGGGTGCTGCACGTCCACGGGATTGCGTCGACCATCTACGAGTCGGACGCTTCACCCGAAGCCCGCACCCAAGGCGGGATGCTCGACATCCACGACTACAACGGCCAGGTCGCGGTCAAGGCCGCCGGGCTGTTCGACGAGTTCAAGAAGATCATCCACCAGGGTGGCGAGGCGACCCGGATCCTCGACAAGCACGGCACCGTGTACACCGATGAGAACGACGATCCCGGCCACGACGTCGGCCACGATGCCGGCGCCCGCCCCGAGGTCGACCGCGGTGATCTACGCACGATGCTGCTCGACTCGCTTCCCGAAGGCACCATCCGGTGGGGCAGCAAGGTGACCGGGGTGAAAGGCCTGGGCGGCGGTGAGCACGAGCTGACCTTCGCCGACGGGTCGACCGTCACCACCGGCCTGCTCGTCGGCGCCGACGGCGCCTGGTCGCGAGTACGGCCGCTCTTGTCGGACGCCCAGCCCGCCTACGCCGGCATGTCGTTCATCGAGCTCGACCACCGCGACGCCGTGCAGCGCCACCCCGGCCCGGCGACGACGGTGGGCGCCGGCATGCTGTTCGCGCTCGGCGCCGGTCAGGGCTTCCTCGCCCACGCCGAGACCGATGGCAGCCTGCACATCTACATCGCCTTGACCAAACCCGCGGACTGGGTCGGCACTGTCGACTGGACCGACACCGACAAGGGCAAAGCCGTCCTGCTCGGCGAGTTCGCCGACTGGGCGCCGGAGTTCCACGCCCTGATCGCCGAGGCCGACAGCGCCCTGGTCCCCCGTACGATCAACGCCCTGCCCATCCGGCACCGCTGGGACCGGATTCCCGGCGTCACCCTGCTCGGCGACGCCGCCCACCTCATGTCGCCGTTCGCCGGCGAGGGCGCCAACCTGGCCATGCTCGACGGCGCCGAACTCGGCCAGGCCATCGCCGCCCACCCCGGCCACATCGAGGCCGCTCTCACCGCGTACGAGAAGGACCTGTTCCCACGCAGCGCCGAAGCCGCCGGGGAAGCCGCCCGCAACCTGGAGCTCTGCTTCGACGAGCGCGCCCCGCACAGCCTGCTCGACCAGTTCGCCGCCTACGCGGAAGCCCAGTGAAAATGCCCGACCACCTGATCACCCTGCGGCCGGAAGTGACTGACGCCCCGATGACCACGATTGCGATCGTCCTCGGCAGCACCCGCCCCGGCCGCCAAGGCGAAAATGTCGCGCACTGGGTCCTCGACCAGGCCCGCGAGCGCACCGACGCCCGGTTCGAACTGGTCGACCTCGCCCAGCATCACCTGCCCGACATCGACGAACCGGTCCCGCCCGCACGCGGCCACTACACCCACGAGCACACCAAGGCCTGGGCCACCACCGTGGCCCGGTACGACGGCTACGTCATCGTCACCCCCGAGTACAACCACAGCATGCCCGGACCGCTCAAGAACGCCCTCGACCGCGTCTATCCCGAGTGGAACAACAAGGCCGCGGGCTTCGTCTCCTACGGCTGGAACGGCGGTGTTCGCGCCGCCGAACAGCTGCGGCTGGTCATGGGCTCGATGCAGGTCGCCGACGTCACCGCGCAGGTCGCCCTCGACCTGGCCACCGACTTCCGCGATCGCACCGAGTTCGCCCCCGCCGACTACCAGAACACCGCCCTCACCAAGCTGCTCGACCAGGTCGTAGCGTGGAGCACCGCACTCGCCCCGCTGCGCACCAGCGCCGCGTAGCGGCGCATCAAGGGGCTGTCAGCCGAACGAATCCGGCGTAGTGACACCGCTGCTCGAGCATGAGGCTACGGCGGTCGAACACCGTTGATCTCGTCCCGGCGGCTGATTCCCAGGGCGGAACAATGGTCCTGACAGTGTCCCCACAGGTGTTGTTGGAACGCTTCCGACGTCGACCCGGGCCGATCTCGCGTCGTCCTTCCCTCGAGCGAACAGGAGCGAATGTGTCGGTGAAAAAGGTAGGCCTCGCCGTGGCGGGCACCGCTGCGGCGGGATTGGTGATCCTCGGAGGCGCCACCCTGGCGGACGCCGCCACGAAGACCTCCGCAACCAGCAGCACGCCGAACGGCTACGGCCACCCCGGCGCCTCGAACGACACGCCGGTCACCGGGGACGAACTGGCCAAGGTCACCGCCGCGGTCAAGGCCAAGGACTCCGCCGTCACCGTTACCAACGTTCGCAAGAACAGCGAGGGCTCCTACCGCGTGTTCGCCACCAAAGCCGGCGCCCCGGTGATGTACAAGGTCAGCGCCGACCTGAAGACCATCACCGAACGGCAAGGCGGACACCGCGGCGGCGGCCGGGGCGAAGCAGCCGGGACTGCGGTAACGGGTGACGAGCTGGCCAAGGTCACTGCCGCAGTCAAGGTGAAAGAACCCGCCGTCACCGTTTCTGTCGTTCGCAAGGACAGCGACGGCAGCTATCACGTTCTCGGCACCAAGGCCGGCAACAGGGTCATGTACGAGGTGAGCGCCGACCTGACGACCGTCACCGAACGCCACGGTGAAGAACGCCGCGGCGGTTATCGGCCGGCTCCCAACAGCGCCACGGACTGAGCCTGCGGTGTTGAGCAGTGCGGCGAACTTCCGTATGTCCCGGGCGAAGCCGCCCTGATCTACCGGGCCCGCGCCGAGGCCGAGACCGCGTTCCGTGAGGAACTCGAATGGTTCGCCGCCGACCGCGGCGTCCGGGTTTTCTACCTGCTCGGCCCCGGCTCGACCCGGCCGTCGTGGCTGCCGGGCCGGTACGCCGGCGGCACCGACTCCACCGCCCTGCGGGTCTGCGACCATGCGGGCGACCTACCGGGGGCTATGCCGACGACTCCGAGGGGATGTCCTTGGGCATCGGGCGTTCTCAACCAGTGACCGGCAGCGTCGGCGCCGTGGTGCTCGATCCCGCCTGGCGACAGGCGCGCAGCAGATCGCTCGCTGCCGCTCGCCACGCGCGGTCGCCGTCATCAGCACTGCGCCCCAACGCCGCGACACTCTCCGCTATCGCCGCGCTGTCGCTGCGCCGCGCCCGCCGGTCGACCGAGTCGGCCAGCTGTAACCGCGCCGGTGTATCGGCGGCCCGCCGCCATCCCGACTGAAACTCAGCGCAGGCCTCACGTCCGCTTGCATCCGACCCGGTCGCGGCGGCAGGGGAGGACTCGGCCACAAGCGACGACCGCTGTTCACAGCCGGTAGCCGCCCAGATCGGCAGGGTCAGCGCGAAAGCAGCGGCACCGCGACGCCACCGGTAGTCAGTCATCATGCCCATCGCCACGCCATACCCACCGCCCGGCGGGCGGAGCCCCTGACGTGCCGAAGTCACCCGGTCGAGGGCGGATGAGGCCCCGCATTCTGTAGGCCCCCGATCGCGCAGGCCCACACTTACCGCAATCCGACCGCGCCGAAGCGCCGCTGAACCTACGGGCTCAGGTCGACGCTGCCCTATACGGGCGAACGGATCTGCGCGAGCAGGATGCCGCCGCCGAGGCGAAAATGCGCACACGCCTCAACTCCACTCGTCGTCGGGCAACGCTGCGAGCCACCAGAGACGAAACCGTTGACGCTCGGCGCCTTCCCCTCCGGCGCGTGCGCGGCACTGAGCCCCGCGCCGGGTGCCAGTTCCGGGGGATGCTGATCGGTCAGCGCGAAGCAGGCCGTAGACCGGCTCCGACGTGGTCGGTGAGTTTGTGGTCCACGGCTGGGGCCGGGGATGCCGGCCAGCACAGGATCACATAGATCTCGGCCGGCTGCGTGATGGACTCGTCCGGGGAGATGTCACGGCCGCGTGCGTGGACTCGGACCCGGTAGTCGCCGGGCCCGGCGGCGCACAGGGCCGGCAGCCCGGGCGGCACGTGGTCCAGGAGGGCCGCCACGGCGAGGTCGCCGACCGGGCCGGGCAGGCTCATGTCGGCGATCTCGTCCCACGAGTCGAGGTCGACCGCCGTCGGCGCCGCGGTGAGAGCGGCGGCGCGGACCGACACCCGACCGGAGCTGATGCCGGTGAAGATGATCGCGGCTCCCGGACCGGTCACCGCGATCAGGCCGTTGGTGTCGCGCGGGGGAAAGCCGCGTCGCCGGTCTGGCTCAAGCAGCCAGAACTGGTGAGAATCAACTGGAACGAGGACAGTCTCCATGGGGCCCGAGGGTAGGGCCCGGCGTAAACCGACGCCGAGCCTTCGATGCCGGAGAGGACCCGACGCTCGCAGCCGGCTGGATCAGGGAGCCCACCGCGATCAAGAAGTCGGCCCCAGCCCGGCTCGGCTTCGCTGAGGCGCCACCCGAACGGATGAGCGAAGAGCGGATCGCCGCGAACGCAGCGTCGACTGCTTCCAGGCGATGACCGCGGCTGCTCTTCACCAGGCTCAGACAGGATCGACCGTCTTCACCATGACGCAGTTCTTCAGACCTTTGGGCCGGTCGTAGGTGAAGCCGAGCCGCTCGTAGAGTCGTCGGGTTCCGTTGTAGAGGAACGACGCCGACATCTTTTTCGTCTGGTTGGTCAGGTCGTGGGGATAGCTCTCGACCCGTCCCCCGCCGGCCTGCGCCATCAGGCCGAGCGCGCCGGTGATCGCCAACTCCGTCACGCCCTGTCGCCGGTGGCGTTTGTCGACGAAGACGCAGGTGATTCGGTAGTCGGGGTCCGCAGTTTTGGTGGCGTCGTATTCCTTGCGATGGTGGAGGCTGGGCAACTCGACCGGGGTGCCGTACTCGGCCCACGCAATGGCGTCGTCGCCGTCCATCACCAGCGCGGCGTGCGCCCGGCCCTGCTCGACGTAGGCCTTCTTGAGCGCCCGGTTGGCCTCCGCGCCTTGGCCGCGCTCGGGCCCGTCGGGGTGAAACCAGATGCACCAGCATCCCCCGAAGATCCCGTTGTGCCGCTGCACCAGCGCATCGAAGGCCGGCCAGGTCTCGGGGCTGAGAGCAGCGATGGTGTACGACGACTCGGTAGCCATGCCGCTCACGGTATTCGACCTCGCGGGCCGATGGGACCCGCTGACAGGCCTGCCCTCGCCGTTGCCATCATCGTGGACTTCTCCTGCCTGAGCCGAGAGACGGGACCTGCATACGCCTCAGCTCGGGCTCGAGGTCCGGCCGCTCATGACCATTGATCCGATCTGTTGCACGACGGGGGATCGCGAGTCTCGGATCAGGGCTGGAGTCGGTACTCGTCGCGTCCGACGGTTCGCACTCGAGGGCACCAACGAGCAGGAGTTCGGCCGGGAGGCCCTGCGTTGAGGAGTCCCGGCAGGGACTCTCGGGTGGCCTGCAGAGTGCTTACGCTGGAATCACGAACAAGCGGGCTGACGTTCGCGCACTCCTCCGGTCGCGCCGCGACAAGGTCACGTTGACCGCGGTGGAATCTGACAAGGCCTTGCCGGCCCGGCCTGCGCCACTGCGCGATTTCCCGGCATCGGGCCCTCAGCTCAGGCTTGGAACACGGACGAGTCGACGTGGTGCTCGGAGTGGTAGTAATGGAACTCCTGGGTCTGGTAGTGCTCCCCGTAGTTCGAGCCCTCCGGCTGGAAGTCATCGGACGGGAAGCCACCCGGCTGCACTTCCTGCTGCGGAACGTCGTCCTGCCGAGGAGCGCCGTTCTCGCACTGGCCCTCGAAGCCGGAGGAACCGGTGCTCTGGTAGCCGTAGGCGAAGGTCTGGCTGTCGTCGTACGAGTAGTTGCTCTGCCACATGGTCTCTGTCCTGTCTGTTCGGTTTCCCGTTGTCTTGCTGACAGGACTAATCCTGCTGGTCAGAGACTTCCAGCAGAATCGTGCAGACCCCCGGATCGCTTCCGTCGTCTTCGGGGGGTCAACCCCCGGTCCCGCCTGCTCGACTGGTCGGGCATCCGATCGTCCGCGCGCTCAGCTTCACCGTCGAGCCGGGGCGGGCTCGACGGTGTCGCCGGCGGCGATCAGCACCGCCGGCGGATGGTTGCCGGCCGACCGGCGCGGTATCAGAGTCCACCGACGGCCAGCCCATCAACGAGATGATGATTTGCCGCCGAGGGCGCCGAGCACGCTGCGGATCAGCAGCGCCGACCGGGATCCCACCTCGTCTCCGCCGTCGGCCAGTTCCGCGGCGTCCGCGGGCAGCAGATACACCTCGTGCAGCAGGGCGAGGTAGACCTTCCGGCACCAGGTCGGCTGCGCGGCGGTGATCACGCCGGATTCGTACAGGCGCGCGAAGAGCGTCCGCGCCTTCCTCGACGAGGGCGCCGTCGTCACCGCCGTGTCCCGCCGCGGCACCCCGGAGCTCGACGCACCACGGCCACGTTCGTACCGGCTGACCTCGCCGACCCGGTCGGCCCGCGGCGGATGGTCGAGACCGTGCTCGCCGCCGGCCCTCGCCTCGACATCCTGATCAACAACGTTGGTGGCGGCACCACGACCGCCGAGGCGATGGGCGACCCGCTCGACGGCGACGACGGCCTCTGGGACGAGGTCTACGCCCTGAACCTCTTCGCGACCGTCCGGACCACCCGCCACGCCCTCCCGGCACTGACCCGCTCGCGGGGCAGCATCGTGAACATCAGCTCCAACAGCGCCCGCACCCCGTTCGGCACGCCGGCGAACGGAGGCATGCTGACCGGCACCCTGATCGACCCGGCCGAGATCGCTCGCGCGGTGCTCCTGCTGGCCTCCCCGGCCATGCCGAGCGCGATCGGCCAGATCTGGGCGGTGGACGCCGGCTCGGTGAAGGCAGTCTGACGTTCCCCCGCCCGCACGCCGGGCCGGTCCCGGCGCGGGGCCGCCGTGGTCATCGGGTCAGGTTCAGCACTGTCAGGGTCTTGGCCTTGCTGTTGCTGACGTAGCCGCGGGAACCGTCGGGCAGGACGGCGATCGACGTAGGGGCGGCACCGGTCGGCAGGGTTGCGGTGACCTGCAAGGTGTCGGCCCGGATCACCGACACGTTGTCGCTGCGGCTGTTGACCACGTACGCGTAGCGTCCGTCCGCTGACCAGCGAAGGCCCAGTGGCTGGGCGCCGACCTTGATGGTCCGGCGCACCGTGTGGTCGGTCGTGTCGATCACGCAGACCGTGTCGTCGTCCCAGTTGACGTTCATCAGCAGCGGGCGGCGCGGGTTCTGCTCGACGGCGTGCGGCGAGTTGCCGACGCCGATGTTGGTGAGCACCCGCCGGGTCGCGGTGTCGACGACGCTGATGGTGTTCGACTCGTGGTCGGCGACGTAGGCCCGGGTGCCGTCGACGGAGAACGACACGTAGTGCGGCTCGGGCGGGACGGTGATCTCGGCGACCGGGACCAGCCGCCTGTTGTCGATGACGGTGACCGTGTGACCGTCATGGTTGGGCACGTACAGCCAGTTTCCGTCGGGCGTGACCGCGGCCAGGTAGGGCCGCGTCCGTACGGGAATGGTCTTCTTGATGGTGTTGTCGTCGGTGTCGACGACACTGACCGCGTGCACCTGACCGCCGCGCTGGTCCCACAGGCTCACATAGGCGTATCGGCCGTCGGGAGAGAAGGACACGAAGCGGGCGGGCCCGGGCGTGGGGATCTGGCTTGTCACCGTGCCGGTGGCCACGTCGAGTACGGAGACGGTCTGCTCGCCGGAGGCGATGTAGAGCCGGCGCCCGTCCGGTGCGGCGCCGACGTAGTCGGGCGTGTGCGTCAGCGTGATCGGCCGGCCGATCGAGGGCACCGCGACCGCGGAGGTGACAGCGGCATTGGCACTGGCGGTGGCGGCGACGGCGGTGGTGGATGGCCCCGGGAGGGGCGCACCGGCGTTCGTCGGCCCGCCGTTGTGGCGTACGGCCAGGTGGACGGCCGTGCCGGCGAGCAACAGCACGGTGGCGACGATCGCCAGGACGGCCGCGATCCGCCGGCGCCGGCGCGGAGGAAGCACGATCGGCGGATGGACCGTCGTGGGCTCGGGCTCGGGCTCGGGTTCCGATGCGGCCACGACCGGTGGTGGCGCCATGGCCGAGGCGGGCCGCAAGCCGGCAACGACCGCCGCGCCCAGCGCGACCGCGTATTTCGGGTGCGCGTCGGTGACCGTCGGCCGGCCGGTCTCCGTCGCGACCATTCGCTCGATCAGCGGGATCCGGGACGACCCGCCGACCAGCAGCACCCCGGACAGTTGCCCGACCTCCAGCCGGGCGGTGTGCACCGCCCTGATCAGGGTGCCGATGGTGGACTCGACCGAGGCCCGGATCAGTCCCTCGAACTCGGCCCGGGTGAGTCGGGCGAGAAACTGGCGATGCGGCAGCAGCACCGGGATGCTCGTCTCGATGTCGGCCGACAGCGCCTCCTTCGCGTGCACACACTCCTGACGCAGCCGGGCCATGGCCGCGGCGGCCCCCGGATGCGACAGGTCGAGGTCGCTGAGCGCGCCGCCGTTCCGGTAGTCGATCCACTGCAGGATCGCCTCGTCGAAATCGATGCCGCCGAGTCTCTCCATCCCGTCCGGATTGCCCACGACCTCGACTGCGCCGCCGCGCTTGCGCAGCAATGTGGCGTCGAAGGTCCCGCCGCCGAGGTCGTAGACGGCCAGGGTGTCGCCTTCGTTGAGCAGCCGGGAGGCGCCGTAGAACGCGGCGGCCGCTTCCGGTTCGGTCAGCGTCACGTGATCGTTCAGGCCGGCCAGCCGGGGAACCTCTTCGAACAGTTCCCGGCGGTACGGACCCCAGGTCGCCGGATAGGTCAGCGCGACCCGCTCCGGCGGCTCACCCTCGACCCGGGACACGGTGTCGAGCACGTCACGCAGTTGGGCTGCCATGATGGCGGTGACCGCGTGCGGCACGCCACCGAGCACGACCGGGGTCGGATCGCCGAGGCGCCGTTTGAACGCCCGCTCCACCCGGTCAGGCTGGCTCAGCGCCCGGCGCTCGGCGGCGTCACCGAACGCCAGCCGCGACTCCTCGGTGAAATGGACCACGGCCGGGCTGACCACGGTCTGGCTGCCCAAGGTGCACATCTCGGGGCGGCCGTCGCGCGCGATGGCGGCGGCCACGAATGTGGTGCCCAGATCGACGCCGAGGTTGTAGCCCACCCGTCCATTTTTACAACTTTTGTAGGCATTTCCAAGAAGGACAACCCGTACGGGTGGGGTGAATGCTTCGCACCGGCGGAAACCGCAGAATGGGACCATGACGCCGGACGAGTACTGGAACCGGCGCCTCGATCTGGAACGACGGCTGCACGACGGCCCGGCCCTGCGGCTCGCGGCCCTGACCCTACGGCTGGGCCTGCTCGGGGAGAAGGTTGCGGGTCTGCAGCCCGACATCGCGGGCCTGCAGCATGAACTGCACCTCACCCTGCAGGAACTGCGCGTGATCGCCGACCAGATCTATCCGCCGTTGCTGCGTAGACAGGGGCTCGGCCCGGCCCTGCGGGAGCTCACTGCCGGCCTGCCCACGCCGGTGCGGGTCGATGTCGGCGGTGGCCGGTTCGAGGCCGCGGTCGAGGGCGTCGCCTACTACACCGTGTGTGAGGTTCTCGAGGGTGCAGGCGACGCCACTCGAACGGTGGACATCACCGTCCGCCGGGATGACCAGGGACTGGTCCTGCACCTGGCCGGTGTCGATACTGACCAGGTCCTAGCCGTGCGTGACCGCATCCAGTGGCTGGGCGGGGCAGTTGAGATCGTCGGAGGTGCCGCGTTGGCCACGATCAGGGTCCGGATTCCGTGCGGGTAGCGCTGGCCGAGGACGGGGCGTTGTTCCGCGACGGCCTGGTGATGCTGCTGGAGGCGGCCGGGCATGAGGTCGTCGGCTGCACCGCCGACGGCGACTCGCTGGTGCGCCTGCTGGCGAGCGAGCCGGCCGACGTCGCCATCCTCGACATCCGGATGCCGCCCGAACCCGACGGCGGCCTGCAGACCGCCGAAACGTTGCGGACCGCCCACCCGAAGCTTGGCCTGCTGTTTCTGTCTCACTACGCCGAGACGCACTATCTGATGCGGGTGCTGCGGATCGGCACCGAGGCGATCGGGTACCGGCTCAAGGAGAAGGTCGGCAGCGTCGAGGTCCTCAGTGACACGCTGACCAGGATCCGCGACGGCGAGATCGTGATCGAGCCTGTGCTCGCCGAGCGTCTGGTCGAACGACCCAGCAGCCGGCGCCGCGACGTGGTGGCCGGGCTGTCGGCACGCGAACGACAGGTGCTGCGGCTGATGGCCGAGGGCCGGTCCAACACCGGCATCGCCGCGCAGCTGGTGGTGATGCCCAAAGCCGTCGAGAAACACATCGCGAACATCTTCGCCAAACTGGGGCTGCCGGCCGACGCGGCCGAACACCACCGCCGGGTGCTGGCCGTGCTGACCTATCTGAGGTCACAGCCGGATGTCGCCTAGAGCGATCCTGCTGGCCGGCGCCGCGTTCCTGCCCCTGACGTTTGCCGGACGCGCCCTGGCGCTGCCGTTCGTGGTCTGCGCGGTGCTCGCCGCGCTGCTGCCCTGGCTGCGCGGCGGCACCGACGGCTTACTGGAACGGTTCACCGGGCGGCGCGCCGTCACCCCGTACACCGCGCTGGCCGACGCGACCCGGCACCTGCGATCGGAGTCGATCCAGGAAACGCTGCCCGAGCTCGAACGCGTCCTGGCCGACGGCACCGGCGCCCGCCGCGCCGCGATCTGGCTGGCCGCCGGCGCCCGGCTGCAGACCGGCGCCGAGACCGTGGACAACCTTGCGGTGCTGCTCGCCCGGCCTGACATCGGCCACGTCGTGCCGGTGCTCGACGGCGCTGAACTGCGGGCCGTGCTCACCATCGAGAAGCCGGACCTGCCGGTCACCCCCGGCGATCGGGAGCTGATGCGCGACATCGCCGGCGGGGCCGCGCTGCTGCTGCGCACGGTGGCCCTCAACGCCGAACTGGCCGACCGGATCCGCCGCGCCGAACACCTCGCGCAGGAACTGGTCGCCTCCCGCCAGCGGCTGGTGCAGGCACGCGAGGTGGAACGGCGCCGGCTGCTGACGGAGCTGGCCCGGGCCACCTCCGGGCGCCTGGCCGCGCTGCGCGAACACGTGACGGCGGCCCGGGCCGACCCGCGAGGACCGCAGTTGGCGTGGGCCCGCGCCGAGGTCGACGACCTGCTCGACCGGTTCCGGGTGTTCGCCCGCGGCGTCTACCCGGCGGTCCTGCGCGGTCAGGGGCCGGAGGCGGCTGTCGAGGAGCTGGCCGCCGACCTGCGCCGCGACGTGCACCTCACCAGCGACCTCAGCGTCCGAGCCGGTTGGGAGATCGAATCGGCGATCTATCAGGTCGTGGCGGCCGCGTTGGACATCCTGGCGGCCGAACCCGGCGCCACCATCGAGGTCGGCCTGACCACTCTGGACAACCGGATCCGGGCCGTGATCGAGGATCCGGCACCGCCGGTCACCGCGGACGAGATCAGGGCCGTACTGGCCCACGACGCCGAACGGCTGGCCGCGCTCGGCGGCGGCCTGGAATGCGGCGAGCTCGAGCGCGGCGAGCTCGAAGAGGACGACGGGCGGCCGGGACTGCGCCTGCTCGCCTGGTTGCCCGACCGACTCGACGCCGAGCCGTCCCTGTGACACCCGTTTTCCGCCTGCTCAGCGTCATCCCGGTCGCGCTGCTCGGCGGCGGACTGTTCCTCCTGCTGCACACGATGGTCGCGGCGCCGCTCGCGGCAGCGGCCGTGGCGCTGCTTCTGAACCCTGCTCTGGTACGGGCGGAGCGTTACGCCGAGCGCATCCTGCACGGGCGCCGGCCCACCCCGTACACCGTGCTGGCAAGTCTGGGCGCCCTGTCCGGCACCGACCTGTCCCAGGTCCCCGAGATGGTCGGGCGTTCCCTGGGCGCGCGGCTGTGCCGGTTGACCGTGCACCGCACCGGGCTGCCCGACCGCACCTTCTCCTGGCCCGGCCCCGAGCCGGCCGACGCGGTGATCACCTTGCCGATCGTGCGGGGCGACGAGCGGCTCGGGTGGATCACCGTGGACCGCGCCGGCGCGGCCGAAGGCCCGGACGGCCACCGGCGCCGGCTCGTCCAGGACATCGCCGACGGGCTGGGCGCCGTGCTCGCCGCGAACCGGCTGGGCATCGAACTGGAAAGGCAGCTGCGGGCGGTACGGGCCCACGCCACCGACATCGCCCGATCCCGGCGACGGCTGGTGGCCGAGATGGACGCCGAACGCCGCCGCATCGAACGCGACCTGCACGACGGGGCGCAGCATCACCTGGTCTCGCTCCGGCTCGCCCTCGGCCTGGCCGAGCACCAGGCCGGCGCCGGGCGCCTGACCGAGGCCGCCACCGCGCTCGACCGGATCTGCGGGCGCATCGACGACGCCGAGACCATCCTGGCCCGTACGGTCACCGGCATGACCTCCCCGCTGCTGGCCCAGCACGGTTTGGCCGCCGCGCTGCGCGCGGAGCTGGGGCCGGATGTGCCCGTGGTCGTCACCGGAATGGACGACGGCCGCAGATTCGCCGCCGACCTGGAGTCAGCTGTCTGGTTCTGTTGCCTGGAGGCGGTCAACAATGCCCGCAAGCACGCACCCGGCGCGCCGATCCGCGTCAGCCTGACCTCTGCCGCAGACCGGCTGAGCTTCGGGATCCACGACGACGGCCCGGGCTTCGACACCACCGCGGAGACCGGGTCACCCGGCCGTGGCATGCGCAACGTGATGGCCCGGGTGACCGCCGCCGGCGGGCTGGTGACGGTCCGGTCCGCGCCCGGCGAGGGCACCCACGTCGACGGCTGGGTCGCGCTGGGTGAGGCGCCGGCCGATGACGTATCGCTGGCCGGCGCCGTCCGGGCCGCGATCCAGCAGGCCGCCACCGTCTACGGCGACGCCGAGGCGGTCGACCACATCCGCCGGATCCGGGCCGGTCTCGATCAGCCGGGAACCCGGCGCGACACCGTCCTGGCGGCGTGGTCGGCGTTGGAGGCACTCGACGAGCTGGTCCGCGACGATCCGCCCGGCACCGGAGCATCACACCTGCGGCACCGGCTGGACCGCATCCGGGCCGACAGCCGCGAGGTCGCCGAGGTGACCGCGATCGACGAGTTGCGCTCGGAGCCCGGCGACCTGAGCCCGGACGACGTCGAGGCGGCCGCGCGGCTGCTGGGCGACGGCGCGGCGGACACCTGCCACCGGCTCGGGCTCGAGCCGGACGCCGGCCCGGCGCAGATCACGCAGGCCGGGCAACGCGCGCTGACCCAGTGGCGGGCCCGGGCCTCGCATCCGGGCACCGCCCCCAGCGTCCGGCGGGTCGCCGCGACGGTGGTCCGCTCGTGTGAGCACCTGCTGCTCACTGTGTCGCCGCCAGCCGCGAAGCCCGCACCAGCAGATCACGGATCGACGCCAGATCCGCGTCGATGTCCCTGAGGGCCTGGCCGGTCGCCTGCGCCTGCGCCGCCCGCTGGGACGCGCCGGCGGCCGCCGCGAGCTGCCCGGTGTGCTCGGTGACCGCCGCGTCCACCGCGGCGTGGACCCGCTGCTCGATGGCGCGCACACCGTCACGGGCCTGTTTGGCCAGTGCCGGCCGCAACGCGTCGGCGGTCGAGCGCAACCGGGTGAGCGCTTCCGCCCGTTCCCGGTCGGCCTGCCGCCAGCGGTCCCCGGCGAGCGCGGCGCCGCCCAGGGCGATCGCCCCGATGATCGCGGCCGCGGCCAGCAGCCAGACCGGCACGTGATCCCTGAGCAGCACGGAGGACATCGCGATTCCGCTGTAGGCGGGCATCAGAATGCTGATCAGCCGTGACGCCAGCGGCTGGCGGCCGGCCGGGGTCGGCCAGGGCGCGGCGACCACGGTCGGCGCCCCGAAAACCTGCGGCATCGGCGCGATCACGGTGCTCAGCCCGAGCGTGGCGCTCATCCGACCGGCGATCATCGTGGCGGCCGCCCGCAGAGCCCGATCGCCGTCGGTCACCTCGGCGGCGATCCGGCACTGGAGCCATCGGTCGAACTCGCCGCGCGGCACGCGGGACTCGATCAGCGCGGTGCCCTCGTCGATCAGGCACCGTACGCGGCGCTGAATCGCGTACCCCAGATCGGAATCGGCCGTGCCCACCGCCTCACTGAGCAGGCGAGGCCAGCGCGCACTGAGTTCGCGGAACCGGCGAAGCCGGGTTTCGGCGTGCCGGGCCTCGGCGGCGAGCCGGGCACCGCGGCCCGGATCCCCCATCCCGGCACGCCGGTTACGAAGGTCGATCTGCAGCGACTGCAAGGACCGGATGACCTGGTCGGCAGTGAACGGGCCGGCCGACAACCGGGCGAGCAGGTCCGGCCGCGCGTTCGCCTGCGCGCCCAGCCGGACCAGCCGGTTCAATTCCCGGAGCTCATCATGGTCGACGGTGACGGTCATCGGGGTCCTCAGCTCAGGCGTGGAACGCGGACGAGTCGACGTGGTGCTCGGAGTGGTAGTAGTGGAACTCCTGGGTCTGGTAGTGCTCCCCGTAGTTCGAGCCCTCCGGCTGGAAGTCGTCGGACGGGAAGCCACCCGGCTGCTCGTCCTGCTGCGGCTGCTCGTCTCGCTGAGGAGCACCGCTTTCGCACTGGCCCTCGAAGCCGGAGGAACCGCTGCTCTGGTAGCCGTAGGCGAAGGTCTGGCTGTCGTCGTACGAGTAGTTGCTCTGCCACATGGTCTCTGTCCTGTCTGTTCGGTTTCCCGTTGTCTTGCTGACAGGACTAATCCTGCTGGTCGGAGCCGTCCTGCAGAATCGTGCAGACCCCCGGATCGCTTCCGTCGTCTTCGGGGGGTTAACCCCCGGTCCGCCTGCGTGACTGGTCCTTGGGCGTCTGACCACAGACCGCCCCCCATCAGCTGCGTGGCCGGGTCGCGAAGACCTTGAAAGAGAGCGTTGAGAGTCGACGCGCCTCCTTGAGTCGCGCGCTCGACGGCACGGCCCGTCCGGACCATGACGTCTTCGAGAGTCTCTTCCTCGGCCCAACGACTTGCATCCAGCTCAGGTTCATCAGCGTTCATTGTCAGGCTCGATGTCCAGGAGGCGCGCTGATCGTGTACGGGCCCGACACCGTCGCGGTCGAACAGCCTGAGCTCGACGAGCCGGAACCCGGAGCCGACGAACAAGCCACTCGTGGTCAGTTCACCCTGCCACTTCGCCGAAGCGCGGTACGCGACACCAAGAAGCACCGTCTGCATCGGACGTTCGCTCGCCGTTCGCCTTGTCACGGTTCACCCCGGACATCAAGGCCGGAGCGATGCCTACGAGACCGATGTCGTCACGCCCGCCCGTGATCAGCGATGTGATCGCTTTTCAGGCGAGACATACGGCCTCGACGCGGGCTGAGCGGCGCACCGTCACGCCTTTCGCAGCCCCGCACTCGCCAGGTTGTCCAGCACATCGGCGACCGCCGGATGATCTGGGACGAGCGTTTCGAGCGCCATGGCGAGCGAGTCCCACGGAGCCAGGTGCCGATAGTGCTCGAAGCTGCGCAGGAGGGAGAACAGCTCGATCCGGGCGGCGTTGTCACGTCGCATCTGGTGGATGATCACCGGTGGCAGAAGATCGTAGATCTGATCGCGGAACGCCGGCTCGGTCATCCGCGGGACAGCAAGCAGCCCGTCCACCAGCACACGGTACAGATCGGCAGCGGGTCGTGCCGCCGGGATCCCGGGTGGCGCGCCGGGGCGCGGTGCTCGCTCGGGAACCTCTGCCGACCGCGCCTCCATGAGGTTCCGTTTCAGTGCCGCGTAGGAACGGTGGCTGGTCGAGTCCGGCTTGATGATGGAGAAGTGGTCACCGGGCAACACGCCCACCTCGGGAAAGACACTCTTCGCCGAGGTGGGGGTGACGACACCGTCGCTCTCCCCGGCGTAGGCGATGATCCTGATGGGACACGCCCCGTCTGACGCCGAGGTGGCATGGATGATCTGGTTGAGCACCACCCGGTGCGCCTCGGTGATGTCCCGGTTGAGCGGTCTCAGATCACGCTCTTGAGAGTGCCACCCGAGCAGTCCACGACGCAGCAGCAGAGCGAGCTCGGAGCCGGAGTTGGGGCAGGCGAACAGCACGATGCGGCGGATCCGAGCCAGTTCGGAACCGCGACCGTCGGCGAGCGTGCGAGCGAGCATTCGCTGCACCACGAGACCGCCTTGGCTGTGCGCGACCAACACGAGTCCGGTGACATCGGCCAGATCGTTGGTCAGGTAGGTGCGCAGGCTGTCTGCGATGTCGTTGATGTCGGGTATCCGGCGCAGGGGATTCAGCGAGATCGGCGGGCTCGTGTAGGAAAACGTGGAGGGTGCCAGGAAGTCGAGACTGGCGTCATGCTCGATCAGGCTCAGGAAGGGTGACCAGGTGTCGGCCGACGACAGGATCCCGTGAACGAATACCAGTCCCAGCCTCCCGCTCATGACCTCAACTTACCGTAAGCGGTCCAGTTCCAGCGGTATCGAAGGTGGATCCTCCCTTCACTCAACGCTTCCAGGATCGTTACCGGGTGCGACATGATGAGCGACGAAACAGCAGCGACGTAAGGAGACGGCGGCAGTGAGCCGATCGATCGATGACATTGAGTCGGACATGGCGGACCTCACGGAGGTGACCCTCGCCGATCTACCCACCTACGACGACCAGATTCTGGCCCCGACCATGCAGAGACTGCTGCGGCGCATCGACGACACCGAAGGCATCACCAGCGGCTACAATCCTCAACGCATCGACTAAATTGATTGGGTCGGAGTTCCTGGATGGGCAATGACGGCGCCGCGGATAGGCCGCCCCGCTACCACCGGCTGGACAAGCAGCACGTGACCGCACTTTTCTCCGGCGGTGGGGACGCCGACTCGATCGCCCAGCTTCTGACCGTCGAGCGCAGCTGGCGCATGCTGCAACTGCGCGCCCTGCTCGACATCGTCCGGCCCGAGAACGACATGCGTCCACTCCCCTCCGTGGAGACCGCCTGGGAACTGCTCATCGAAGCGGAGCGACGCGATCCACCCGAGGTCGCCGACCTGTTGCTGCATCCGCAGGTGGGTGTCTGGGCGGGATATGTTCTGCGACGTCTTCGCGGAACCGCTCAATCGCCGGTGCCGCTCTGGGTGGACCTCGGCTACCTGCACACCCTCGCCGCCGCGGCAGCGCTGCGAACCGGCATCGATTTCCGGATCACCGTGCCGGTGCGAGACGGTTTCACGGTGCTGCCGACGCTCGGCGCCGCGCGGGTGCCTGGCACCGGGCAGTGGGACCACACCGACGTTCACGGCGCCGGCGGATCCGGCGTGGTCGACACACCTGGTGGCGAGGTGCCGGTCGGCGGAAACGGGTGGGAAGCGCTGCCGGGCGTACGCGTCGAGGCGGACGGGCAGACCCTCGCGATTCACCTGGACTGCCTCGATCCCTACCGCAACCTTCGCGCGCCGACACCCCCTCAGTTGCTGAACGGGTCGGAGCTGCGTCACTGGCGGGAGCTGCTGACCCAAGCTTGGCGCCTGCTGGTCGAGACGAGCCCTCTTCTCGCGGCGCCAATGGCTCAGGGGCTCTTCTCGTTGGTGCCGCAGCCGTCGGCAGAGCGGTTCCGAACGATGAGTGCATCGGCGGGTGACGCTTTCGGCAGCATGATCATGTCGGCGCCGCAGGACGCCGTCGAGCTTGCGGTCACGATGGTGCACGAGTTCCAGCACATCAAGCTCGGCGCGTTGCTGCACCTGGCACCCCTGCATACCGGCGAGCCCGCACAGAGTCTGTACGCGCCATGGCGGGACGATCCACGACCGCTCGGCGGGCTACTTCAAGGCGTCTACGCGTTCGCCGGAATCACCGAGTTCTGGCGCACCTTCCGTGGGCATTCCTCGGACAGCATCGGTGTGCTGGCTCACTTCGAATTCGCCCGCTGGCGGCAACAGGTGCGCGCCACCCTGGCGGTGCTGGCAGAGCTGCCGCAGCTTACCGCGGTTGGTGAGGATCTCGTGCAAGGCCTCATCGCCACCGCGGACCGCTGGCAGAGCGAAAGTGTACCGGAACGACCGCTCGCTGCCGCCGACGCCGCGGTCACCGATCACAGGGCCCGCTGGCGGATCCATCATCTCCAGCATCCGGCGGACGTGGTAGCGGCGCTCGCCATGTCCTGGGCGGCTGGTAACGACCGCCCCGAGCCGGCCGGGCCACCACCAATCGTCACAGCCGACCCCAACGCCCGCGGACTCGACGCCAGGGCCGTTCTGACGCTCTGGCGTCTGACCGATGCGGCCGGATTCGAACAACTCCGACGCGACCCGTCCTCCATCGGCGTCCACGTGACCGGCGCGATAGCCGCCGACCTCGCCTATGTGGCGGGTGATCTGGACCAGGCTCGCCAGGGATACCTGACCGAACTCACCACGGATCCGGGCAGTCCCAGCGCCTGGGCCGGACTCGGCCTGGTGCTGACGGCAGGCTGGCCGGGCCGAGCCGCGGACGCGTTGCGCCATCGGCCCGAACTGGTGCGAGCGGTGCACCGATCAACCGGTGAAATCGGCAACCCCGTGCAGCTCGCCGACTGGATAGGGCCGGGCTGACGTCACAGCGGCAGCGGATCCATGTCGCAGTTGGCCCGCAGGTTGAGATCCACCGCCGCTGCCGTGGCCGGATGATCGTCGCCGAGGAGCCGCCGGAAGTGCGCCACCGCGCTCGTGTGCACTTCGGCGGATTCCTCCTCCCGGCCCAGCTTCAGCAGGTCCATCGCCCGGTTGCCCTGGCCGGCGAGAGTGGTCGGATGCTCCGGCCCCAGAACCCGGGCCAGCCGTTCGATGGCGTCGGTATCCCGCTCGTACGCCAAGGCGTACTCCCCCTGGGCATACAGGTCACTCGCCAGGTTGAGCGCTGCGGACAGCGTGAGCGGATGGTCGTCGCCGAGCTGCTCACGCAGCTGGGCGAATCCCTCCTCGTCCATCTGCCGGGCCTGGGTCACTCTGCCCCGCAGCCGTTCGGTAACCGCCCAGTTGAGCTTGGCGGCGATGGCGTGTGGGTGCCTGTCGCTGAGCAACAGCTGCCGATAACGTTCGTACACCTGCTCGCCGAGTTCGGCCGCGCCGTCGAGATCGCCGGTCTCGCGCAGGTCGCTCGAGAGGTTCAGCGATGCCGCGATGGTGTCCGGGTGGTTCTCGCCGTAACGGATGAGGAATCCCTCCCGGACCTCCTCGGAGATCCAGCGGGCAGCCTCGTGGTCACCGGCCTTGCGAAGTGCCACGGCCAGCGTCCGCAGTGCTCGCAGAGTCTGCGGGTGGCCCGGGCTCAGCTGGTGGCGTAGTTGATCAGCAACCGCCTGCGCCTCGGCTCGAGCGCTGACGTAATCGCCGAGTTCGCACCGATCGGTGATCAGGTTCCGGGTGCTTTCCAGCGTGATCGGATGGTCCGTGCCGTACAGCTGGATCCGCAGCTGTTGATTCTGCTCGTCGATCTCGGACGCCCGCTGCAGCTCGCCGGTAAGCCGCAGGCTCACCGCGAGGTTGTGGGCCGCGGTGATCGTCTCCACGTCGTCCGGGCCGAGTGCCCGCACGTGCCGCCGATAGACCTCCTCGGCCAGTTCCAGCGCTCCCTTGAAGTCGCCGGCCACTCGGCGGTCGGCAGCGACGGCACCGAGCGCACGCAGCAGATCCTCATTGTTCTCGTCCACCAACTCGCGGTAGGCGTTCAGCACCTCTTGGTTGAGCTGGGCCGCCTCGTCGAACCGGCCGAGGACGAACAACAGCCATCCCATCCAGTGGCCCATGCGCAGGGTCGACGGGTTCGTGGCCCCCAGCTGCTCGCTGCGCGCCTCGTAGGCTCGCGTGGCCAGCTCGTAGGCGGCACGGTGATCGCCCCACCAGTAGAGATAGCGGGACAGGTTGTCGATCAGCTGTTGCACCCACGGGTCGGTGGACAAGAACGCCTGCGCTGTCATGGCATGCGGGTACAGATCGGCGTAGGCGCGCCAACTGTCGGGGGAATTCGGATCATTAGGGTCGCCGTCGGCGAGCAGGAGGTGCGCGCTGCGCCGCATCGACGCCTGTTCCGCGTCGTCGAGCCGGTCCATCAGCACGGCTTGGACGAGCCGGTGCATCTGAATGGAGTTGGTCCGGTGGTCAATTTTCGCCAGAGCGTACCGGTTGATCTCGCGAATGGCCCGGTTGAGCCGCATCGGGTCGCGCCGCACCTCGTCCAGCTCGGGGTCCACGTTGCTGGCCCGGCCACGACTGAACAGCGTCCGGGGAATGGGCTCCGGGGCGAAGAAGGAGCAGACCTGGAGCAGCCGGAGGGCGCCCGGGCTGGAGTCGGCCAGGCGGTCCAGTGAGACGTTCCAGGCGGCCGCAACCGGCAGCTGATAGTCCAGCGGCACCGACACCTCGAGGAGTTCGGTCCGCTTCTGTTCGAAAAGACGAAGGTACTCGTCGGCAGGCATTCCGGTCTCGGCGCGCCAGGCAGCGGCCTGGTCCAATGCCAGCGGGAGGTCGCCGAGCGCCTCGGCCAGCCGGGTTGCGTCCTCGTCGGTCAGTTCCTGGCCACGCCGACGAAGAAGATCGACACTTTCCCGGCGCGCGAAGACGTCCACCTCGAGCTGCTGAGCGATGCTCGACCACTGCGGATTGCGGGAGGTGACCATGATGTGTCCAGGCCCACCGTTGGGAAAATACCGCTGCACCGCCTCCGGGCTCTCCGCATTGTCGAAGATCAAAAGCCAGTTGGCGTACGGCTGCCCGAGTCGCAGGGCCTCCCGAACGGCCGGCACCGCGGCGTTCGCCTCCAGGCCCACCGGTAGCTGCAGCCGCTGGGCAAGCTCGGTCAGGGCGTTACCGATCTGAGCCGGACGCTCGGACGGAATCCACCAGATGACGTCGTACTTGTCCTGGTGGCGATACACGTATTCCACTGCGAGCTGTGACTTTCCGACGCCGCCCATCCCTTGCAGAGCGTGGGGAAGCACCGCGGTCGTGCCGACCCGCATCTGATCGTGCAGGTTCGCCAGCAGGGTCTCCCGGCCGGTGAAGTTGGGGTTGCGGGGCGGAACGCTTCCCCAGACGACAGGTGCTCTGGCTGGGGTCCTCTGTGACGTGGTCACATCCGCCACCCTGCTCGACGACACGGCTGCTCCTTCGGATGTGCGATCAGTGGTGCCCGATGCCGTTCTCATTGTCGCAAAGGATGCGCTCGCCGCAGCGCTGCCCGGCGGCGCGTCCGACTCGACGCCCAACGCTTCGTGCAAATGGCGAGCCCGCGCAAGGTAACGCCCGGAAAGGGCGTGGAGCACGGCCTGTTCGACCCGGACGAAAGGCGCGGTCTCCGGAGTCACCGGCCAGATCGGCGTGGCGTCGGGATCATCGAGCATCTGGCTCAGCCCTTGGACCACCGGGATGGTCGGCCCCAACTGATCGCCGACCACCCGCAACACCCGAACCGCGTCCGCCCGACGTCCGGCCGCGAGCAGCTCCTGGCGGACGCCCTGGTGGAACTCGTAGGCGATCCCGGCGCTCTCGCGGACTCCGCCCGAAGAGGACACCGGATAAAGCAGCTCGCTGCTGAGAATCTCGGACAGGTGCGAGGTCTGCGAGTCCGGTATCAGGGCGCGCTGCACCGACCGCATCACATCCAGGTTGAGCGGGGCCGCAGCGAGCTGCGTGGCCAGCGCGACGGCAGTCGGCGTCGCCCACGCGGTGAACTCACGGACCCGCGTCCGAGCGTTGGCGTCCGGCATCGGCCCGGGCAGTGCCACGTCCTCCGGCACAGAGTCGCTGACCAGCAGGGCGGGGAGCCGGGACGGACCACCGATGAGCACACTGACCCAGGCTGCCAGCCATCGAGGATCAAGTTCGAGAACCGGCACCGGCACCGGGTCGTCGCCCACCGGCTCGTCGAACACCGCCGGTACCGGACTGTGCATCTTCCACGAGAAGTCGGCATTGGCGGAAGCGGGCCCGGTCGTGGGTAACCACATCTGTAGCCGTCGTGGCCGGATTCCGGTCCGATACCACTGCAGTTGCGGGAGCAGGTCAAGGATGGCGATCGGTGACCGTCGGCCCCAGGCACTCAACAGCGGCAGCATCGTGCCCGCGTGCCAGGCCGGGCCGGTGCCGTCGGTCAGGAGGAGGACGATCCGGCCGGGGCCCAGGAACGGCTGGAGCGGGTCGGCCGGATTCGCTGCGGAGGGGTCGAACGGCACCACGTCGACGTCGCCGAGGTTCTCATGGTTGCGGAGTACCTCTACCAGGCGGTCGACGATGTCCTGCCAGACCGCCATCGAGGGCCCCGCGTCGAGGAGCACGGCCACCTCCCACCGGGCTGCCCCGACGGGAGCCGACTCGGACAGCGGCCGTAACGCCTGCGAGATAGCACGCCAGGTAGCCTCGGTTTCGCCTCTGGTCACCAGCTCGCCCCGATCCCTCGATCGGCGGGGGCGCCGAGAGCGTCGGGCCTGCGCTCCGGGTCGTCCCAGAGAATCGTCAGATGGTGGCCGATGTGGCCGTCCCGCTGGGCAGGCTCTAGCCGTAGTGCCTCATGCCGTAGCTCCTTCGCGCGCAGTGGCAGGCGGCCGATACCACCATCACTCACCAAGCTGGTGACCGCTTCTCGGAACTCCGCGCTGGTGCAGTCGCCCCGATGCCAGATGATCACTGGCAGCCCGGCGCGAAGGGCTGCCTCGATCTCCTGCTGGCCGGTCTCGCCCCGTTGCGCCGGCGGCTCGCTCAGCACGAGCGAGACAACACGGTCATCCGCCTTCAATTCGGACTCGAGCCGCGTGAAGTAATCTTTCCCGCTGGGATGGCTCCAGTAGACCTTGCTGTGCGCAGGAGCCTTCAACAGTTGGCGCCAACGTTGGTGCCAGGGGCGATGCCAGCGCTGGGTGCGCAGCCGTTCAAGGCTGCGGACCACGACCGGATAGTCCATCGCCAGTGCGATCGGCCGCGCGGAGCCGGTCTCCTTGCGCCAACGATCGACTCCGACGTTGAGCAACTCCCAGGGCAGGACAAACTCGACGAACACGGTGCCCGTCCGGTCCGACCAGTCGATCTCCATCTGCTCGATCAGCTGCTCCACCTCGCGTTCCAGGTCGCGGAGGTGAACCAGACTGGTCTCCCCCCGTCGTGAATACCAGGAATCGGCGCCGTGCCACTGACGGAAGTACGACAGGGCGTACATCTCTTCCCTGCCGCTCGGATCCAGATGTGGCTCGACCTGGACGACGAGGTAGGCAGTGGACGCTGTCGGTTGTTCGCCACCGCGCGCGAGATAGGCCCGCCGTTCCTCCAATTGCTGAGTCAGGCCTTGCCCGGTGGCCAGCCGGCCGTTCCGCAGCCGGATCCACCGTGCTGCCTTCTCATCCACTTGATCCTCGAGCAGCACCAGGAAATTCATGCTCGGCTGCAGACCATCCGGCCCGGCATTCTGCCCGGCAAGATGGACGAAAGCCTGCCACGCGTCGGCACACCACGAGGGCGGCCCCGGTGATCGGTGCTCGGTGGCGCGCTGATAGAGGACAGTGAGGTTGGTCGGCGTCAGATTCTGCAGAAGGGGTTGCAACGTCGTCCAGTCGTCCTCATTCAGGACGTCGGCCGCCTCCCACTCGTCACGCAGCCGACGCAGCTGGTCGACCTCCTCGGTGCCCGGCTCCAGATACTCGACGACCTCGACCAGGGCCGGGACTCCGTCGATGAGTCTGCTGCAGGCGCGGACCAGCTCGGCTGTCTGCAACCGGAGCTCGGAGTGCTCGCGCAAGGAGAAGTGGCCAACACGGTCCTGGAGCTGCTCGATGAGGGACTGCCGACTGGACTGCGTCCGTACGAGCCGGGTGCGTTCGAGCACCCCGACGAGCACCGTTTGAATCCGGTGCCGGGCCAGGTCACCGCTGGTCTGCTCAGTCTTCATCTACTCACAGGTCGAGTGTATGACGGATGGATGCCGGTGTGCCCGGTCGCATCAGGCTACCCTCTGCCTGTCCTGGACGGGCACCTCCAACCACTATCAAGGCGTGTCGGACGTTTGTGGCTGCGCCACTTCGCACCCCAGGGGCCTGAACCATCCTGTCAAAGATCAGGGCTTCTCATGGCACATTCGGGCGTTTCCCGACTGTTCGCCTCCGCCATCGGACACGCCTGCCGATCGAACAGCCCCTCTGATCGGCGGCAGCCGGGCGTACCGGCCACTATTGTTGATGGGTTTCCCATCGTCGGCCCCCGGCGGAACCATAGGGCGCCGGCCACCATTGAAGCCCGTCATCGTCGACGTCGGTCTGACCGGGCCCGCCGTGCCGGGCCCACGGATCGTTGGAGTGCGATGGTGTCGGACGCGGCTGCGCCTGGAGCCCCTCCGCAGTGGACAGCATCGGTCGAGGTGATCGGCGAGTCACGTGCGGGCTCATCGCAGGTCGCGGGCGGGGGTCCCGTCACCCCCGCCCGCCTCCTACGTCAGGGGACTACGGGAACCGGCACCACCGGGATGACCGGGATGATGGGGATGAGGGTCGCGCCGTCGCCTTCGCCGTTCTGCTGGCGTTTCAGCTCGCCCTGGGCGCGGACGTTGGCCGGAGCCTTCTTGCCCTTGGCCACGTAGACGTGGCCGGGAGGCAGGTCGATGCCCCACACGTAGACCAGGTCACCGCCGATGATCCAGTCCCAGCTGTTGTGGACCTTGAAGGCGTTGGCCCAGCCCTGCAGTTCGGTGCCCATCCGGATGTCGTAGGCACCGAGGCTCCACAGCTCGAGCTTGTACTGGTAGAGCTGCGCATCCACCTCACTCGTGGTGCCCGGACCGTAGTAGACCTTGACCTCGTAGATGTTGCGCTCGTCGGTCATGATGTCGCGCCGGGTGCCGCCCTTGGGGCCGACCTCCCAGTCGACGTGCTCGCTGACCGCCGTTCCGTAGCCGAGCTGGTCGTCCCAGAAGCGGCGCAGGAAACCCTCGCGCTGCTTGTTCAGCTCGTTGATGGCCAGCGCCTGACCGGCCCGTTCGGGCTGCCGGCTGTTCCACAACCCGTTCAGGCACCAGTCCCGCCCGTCCAGGCAGTCCTGCTTGATGAACCCGCGGGTGCGCAGGCACGCACCCTGGAACCACTTGTCGTGCCGCTTGATCGAGTTGCCCGGGTCGTCGGGGCAGCTGAGCGACTTGGCCAGCGCCGACACGGCGGCCAGCACCGAGCCGAGCAGCGACCCGACGAGTCCGCCGAGGCCGATCTCGCCGCTCGGGTCGATCACGTTCAGCGGGTCGTTGTTGGCGTACGTGTAAGTGCTGTAGACGTCGGTACGCCCGGCATACGTGGTGATCGGGTCGCGGCTGGTGAACCGGCCCACCGACGGGTCGTAGTCGCGTGCCCGCAGGTAGAGCGTCGACCCGACAGCCAGCTCCCCGCGGTACCCGAAGGCGGGCGTGGCGGACGCGCCGGTGGGTGCCCCGAAGGTGTCGTAGCCGGTGGACTGCGCCCAGGAGGCCGTGGCGTCGGTGCGCAGCGTCGACCCGTACGCGTCCCGGGAGAACAGCGCCTTGCCCGCGGCGATCCGGCCGTACCCGTACGTGAAGCTCGTCGCGTTGGCCCCCTTCTGGGCCAGCAGCTGCGGGTTGTCGTCCGGGAACCAGGAGAACTGGTTGCTGGTGGTCGTCCCGCCGGTCGTGCTGCTGAGCGAGGCGAGCAACCCGTCCGCGTTGTGGACGGAGTTCCGGGTCGTGGCGCCTTCCACCGTGCGGGCCGGGCGACCGAACCCGTCGTACGTGATGGCCAGGCTCTGCCCGCTGCCGCTGCGCGACGTGAGCCGGCCCGCGCCGTCGTAGCGGTAGTTCGCGGTCGCCCCGCCGGTGGTGGTGCTGGTGAGCTGGTCGGCCGCGTCGTACGTCAGATTGGTGACCGTGCTGCCGCGCGTGATGCTCGTACGGTTGCCCGAAGCGTCGTAGGTCGCCGCGAGCGTCCCCCGCGCACCGGTCTGCGACGTGAGCTGACCGACCGGGTCATAACCGAACGAGGTGGTGCCGGCCGCGTCGGCCTGCCGCACGATCCGGCCGGCCGGGTCCCGGGTCAGCGTGGTGTTGCTGGTGGTGCCGCTCTTGGTCTCTCGGTAGGTGGTCAGCTGCCCGTCGGTGTATCCGTAGGCCCGTGACCAGCCACCCGGCAGCGCCTCGCCGGTGAGCCGCCCGTCGGCGTCCAGGGTGTAGGACGCCGTCCCGGCCTTGCTGTCGGCCGCGCCGACCACCCGGTCGTTGGGGTCGTAGCGGTAGTCGACGAGAGTGCCGTCCGGGTAGGTCATCTTGGTGCGGCGCCCGGCCACGTCGTAGGTCCAGGTGTAGACCGAGCTGTCCGGGTGCACCACCGACAGCAGCCGGCCGGCCGGGTCGAACTCGAAACGGGTCTTGCCGGTGGCGTCGGTCATCGAGGTGCGGCGCCCGGCGGCGTCCCAGGTGAAGGTCTGGGTCTTGCCGTCGGTGCCGGTCCGCTTGGTCAGCTGGTCGGCCGCGTCGTACTCGAACTTCTCGACCTTGTTGTCGGGGTCGGTGACCGAGGTCAGGTTGCCGTGACCGTCGTACGTCTGACGGGTGACCCGGCCCAGCGGATCGGTGACGGAGGTCTGCCGGCCGGCCGAGTCGTACGTGTACGCGGTGACCTCACCCCGGGCGTCGGTGAGCCGGGTCAGGTTGCCGCCCTTGTCGTACGCGTATCCGGTGACCTTGCCGTTGGCGTCGGTGACCGAGGAAAGCCGGCCGACCGCGTCGTAGGCGCTGGTGCGGACGGCGCCGTTCGGGTCGGTCGTGGTCTTGAGCTGCCCCCTTGACGTGTACGTGTAGCCGGTGGCCCGGTTGCCCGGGCTGATCAGCTTGCTGACCTGGCCGCGGACGTCGTACTCGTAGCGGGTCACCAGCCCGGCGGCGGTGGTCAGGCTGGTGCGGCGGCCGTCCGCGTCGTACCCCATCTTGGTGACGCCGCCGGCCCGGTCGGTGACCGTGGTGACGTTGCCGGCCTTGTCGTACGCGTATTTGATGGTCTGCTGGATCGGGTCGACCGCCGTGAGCAGGCGTCCCGCCGCGTCGTACATGTTGCGGGCGATCGCGCCGTTCGGCGTCTGCCGTTCGACGACGTTGCCGGCCTTGTCGTAGCGGGTGTACCAGACACCGCCGATCGGGTCGTGCAGCTCGGTCAGCCGGTCCAGCGCGTCGTAGACGTAGCGCGTCACGTTGCCGAGCGCGTCGGTGGTCGAGGTGACGTTGCCGCGCTTGTCGTAGCTGGTCGCGGTCGACCCGGCCGCCTCGGCGCGCGCGGTCTGCCGGCCGTCGGCGTCGTAGCTGTAGCGGATGAGCGCGCCGGTCGGGTCGGTCACCGTGCTGACCCGGCCGAACTGGTCGTACGTGTACTTGCTGACCGCCCCGGCCGGGTTGGTCGAGGTGAGGCGGTTGCCCGTGCTGTCGTACGTGTAGGTCGTGGTCCGCTGCAGCGCGTCGGTCGTGCTGGTCTGGTTGCCCGCGGCGTCGTACGCGTAGCTGGTGACCCCGCCGTCCGGATCCGTGACCTCGGCGATGCGGCCGGCCTCGTCGTACGTGTTCTTGGTGACGCCGCCGTCCGCGGCTGTCGTCTCGGTGACGTTGCCCGCGCCGTCGTACGCGTATCGGGTGACCGCACCGCCCGGCGAGGTGACCGAGGTGCGGTTGCCCGCCGCGTCGTACCCGTAACGGGTGACCCGGTCGTCCTGGTCGGTGGCGCTGGTGAGCCGGCGCTGCGCGTCGTACGCGTACTCGGTCTCCCCGCCGACCGGATCCACCACCATGCTGACCAGGCCGTCGCTGATCGTGTAGCGCGTGGTGGCACCATCCGGGCCGACCACAGTGGAGGGCAGCGTCTCGTTTCCGGCGTACGTGTATCGGGTGGCTTGCCCGGCCGAGTCGGTCACCTGGGTGACCCGATCCGCCGTGTCATACGCGTAGCCGGTGCTGACGCCCGCGAAGGTCCGCTTGGTGACGTTGCCGCGGCTGTCGTACTCGACCGCGGCGGCCGCTCCGCCCAGCGTGGTCGCGCCGACCAGCCGCCCGCTCGCGTCGAAGCTCTGCGTGAAGGCGCCGCCGCCGGGCACGGTCAGCCCGACGAGGTGGCCCGCGCTGTCCAGGCGATAGACCGCGGTGGCGTCGGAGACCGAGTCGGTGACCTTGGTGGAGTCGTCGCTGTAGACGATGGTCACCGCGCTGCCCGAGCCGGCTTCCTGCCGCGTCACCCGGCCGTCGCCGTCGTAGGTGTTGGTGAGGGTCTGCCCCGCGGCGTCGGTCAGCCGGGTGAGGCGCCCGTCGGTGACCGTGTACCGGACCAGCCCGTCGCGCGGGGAGGTCACGGTGGCGAGGTCACCGTCCGGGGTGTACGTGTAGGTGACCTTCCGACCGTCCTCTGTGGTCACCGTGCTGATGCGGTCACCGGTGTACGCCAGGGTCCACTTGCGGCCGTCACTCGAGCTCGCCTCGGTGAGCTGCTCCCCCGCGTACGTGAAGGTCGTGGTCGTGCCGCCGGCACGCCGCGAGACCGCCCGGCCGTCCGCGTCGAAGACCCAGGCGGTGCTGGCCGTGAACCGCAGGACGAACCCGCCGTCGCTGCCCCTGGTGAGGTCGGCCTCGATGTCGGCCGGCCGCCGATAGCCGTCACCGTCGGCCTCGAAGAGCAGTTCACGACCGTCCTCGTCGTGCAGGGTGACGTCGTCGCCGTCGAAACT
Source organism: Actinoplanes sp. M2I2 (assembly GCF_023544445.1). Classification (GTDB taxonomy): domain Bacteria; phylum Actinomycetota; class Actinomycetes; order Mycobacteriales; family Micromonosporaceae; genus Actinoplanes. The sequence continues at coordinate 125,949 of NZ_JALPVJ010000023.1, forward strand.
CAGGTGGATCGACAGGTTGAGCGTCCACCCACGACCGAGGACGCCGGCCGTCTCGTCGAGCGAATTGTAGGTCCGTGCGACCCCCGGCAGGTCAGGCACCGCGATCGTGAAGTTGCCGGTGGCCGTCTGCACACCGCTACCCGCATAGCCATAACCCGGATGCGTACCGAAAAGCTCGACCGCATCCCGCGTGACAATCGGCGCCGCTCTCGCGGTGGCCGGCAAAAGGGGCACCACAAGCACCGCCGCGACGCAAGCGCCCAGCAATCTCCTGATCTTGTTCATTTGTACTTCCCCCGTGTCTTCAGTGCACTCCACGCTCGACTGCGGGAGCGCTCCCATGAAGCGCATTGAAGCTATTCTTTCTGTCCACCGACGTCAATGCCCGTGTGCGAGAATCCCGGCCATGCTGCAACGAGACGAGGCCGCCCTGGCCGCCTACGTGGCTGAACGCCCGAGCCAGGCCGTGCTGGTGATCCGCGACAATCCCGACGCCGAGACGGCCATGGCCGCCCTGCGAGCCGCAGCCGACGCCGTCCGAGGCATTCCCCACCCCGACGAGCCCACCGAACCCTTGCCCAACTGGGTGGACGCCCTTCTCGGCGACGACGGCCCGACCCTCCACCTGGACCTGCAGGACCACCCCGACCAGGCCCCGCGGGTGGTCGCGACAGCCTTGGCCGCCCTCGACGCCAGCGGGGTGTCCGGCCGCCTGGAGCCGCTCCGCCCCCCTGCGCCGCCTTACGAATACGACGCGAACGCCCACATCCTGACCGACGTGACATTCCTGGAATCGCTCGACGAACGCGGTCTTCCACCCGCTTTCCCCGACCATTTCCCCATTCCCGCCGAAGCCGTTCTGGTGCTGGCCCAGCAGGCCAAGGCAGACACGTGGCAGCACGCGGCCTGGCGCCGCTCCCGCCCCTTCACCGAATACCCCGAAGCGCTCCGGGCTTTCGGCTGCGACTTGGAGCCGGTACAAGCCCGAGACGCCCTCATGAAGGCAACCGGCATGACCCGAGACCTGATTCGCCACCCCACCGGCTCGGGCAGCGTCTCCTTCTACCACGAATACGACGCAGGCAACGACCCCCACCTCTTCTACGTCAGCGTGGTGTGGCGCCCATCCCTTTGAACTCTCGATGGTGCAGTCTTCGAGATCGATGACTTCCGTGTGGCGAAGCTTTGGTACGCGGATCGGCTGACGCGCCGCGCCGGACCGCGGCCTTTACGCGGATCTTGACTCCCGGCCTCTTCCCTGGGCCGTTCCCGAGAACATCGAAGTGGAGACCGTCGGCGAGCAGGTGATCGCGATCGAACGCCGGCGGGCCGGCACCCCGCTTCCCGCGGCACGGCAACTGCCGATGCCCGGTCAGGCGGCGATCGGTGCCGACTTCCCGGCCGGGCTTGCCGCCTTGGCGGCCCGGCGGGTCGAGCGGTTCCACGCGGTGCTGAACCGCACCGTCGATGACCTCGACACCCAGGCGGGTCCTCAGCTCAGGCTTGGAACGCGGACGAGTCGACGTGGTGCTCGGAGTGGTAGTAGTGGAACTCCTGGGTCTGGTAGTGCTCCCCGTAGTTCGAGCCCTCCGGCTGGAAGTCGTCGGACGGGAAGCCACCCGGCTGCTCGCCCTGCTGCGGAACATCGTCCTGGCGAGGAGCGCCGCTCTCGCACTGGCCCTCGAAGCCGGAGGAACCGCTGCTCTGGTAGCCGTAGGCGAAGGTCTGGCTGTCGTCGTACGAGTAGTTGCTCTGCCACATGGTCTCTGTCCTGTCTGTTCGGATTCCCGTTGTCTTGCTGACAGGACTAATCCTGCTGGTCAGAGACTTCCAGCAGAATCGTGCAGACCCCCCGATAGCTTCCGTCGTCTCCGGCGGGTTAACCCCCGGTCCCGCCGGCGTGACTGGTCCTTGGGCATCTGATCGCCACTGACCTCATCACTACGGCGGAAAGCGATTTAATTTCTGATCAGAAAAGCAATACATTCATCTGTTCAAAGCGACGGCGACCGGTGTTCCGGCAGATGGGTGAAGGTTCGCCGGTACGCCGTCGGTGTCAGCCCGACCCGGCGGGTGAGGTGCTGGCGCATCGAGTCGGAGCTGCCCAGTCCGCTGCGAGCGGCGACGAGGTCCATCGGCAGGTTCGTGGACTCCAGAAGTTCGCGCGCTCGGTTGATGCGCTGATGCAGCAGCCATTGCAGCGGACTGAGGCCGGTCTCGGTGCGGAATCGGCGCGTCAAAGTCCGTACGCTGTTGTTGGCGTGCCGGGCCAGGTCGGTCAGCGTGAGTGGCTGGTCGAGCCTCTGCAGCGCCCAGGCTCGAGTGGCGGCAAGGGAGACGCCGGTCTCGGCCGGCAAGGGTGTCTCGATGAACTGCGCCTGACCGCCCGGGCGCACCGGTGCCACAACGGCCAGCCGCGCCACCGCGTTGGCCGCTGCAGCACCGTGGTCGGAGCGGACGATGTGCAGGCAGAGATCGATGCCGGCGGCCAGCCCAGCCGAGGTGATCACGGGGCCGTCCTCGACGAACAGCACGTCCGGTTCGAGCGTGACGGCCGGGTAGCGCTGGCGGAATATGTCTGACTTCACCCAGAACGTTGTGGCGCGCCGACCCTCCAGGAGACCGGCGGCTGCCAGCACGAAGGCGCCGGTGCAGATCGACGCGAGACGCTTGCCTGCTGCGGCCGCTGTGCGCAGCGCCTCCAGCACCGCCGGCGGGACGTCGTCGCGACCGGCCCCGCCGGTCACCATCACCGTGTCGGCCTCGTCGACTGCCTCCAGGCCGTGCCGGACGAGCAAGTCGAAAGCGCCGTCGGACGGCAGGATCCCCGGCTCAGCCGTGCAGACCCGGACGTCGTACGCAGGTCGCCCATCGATCTCCACCCCGCGGAAGATCAGCTCAGGGATGGACAGATCGAAAGTGTTGACCGGCGGAACGGCAATGACGACGACGCGGTGCATGGCCAGAACCTCCGGATGTATGGCACTCGGGCCACTACTGTACAGCGCTGCAGGTCGGCAGGCTTGGGACATGTCATTCGTCGTTGTCACCGGAGCCGGTGCAGCCGGTCTACCCACCGCCCGCCAGTTCGCCGAGAGCGGCGAGCGCGTCCGCCAGATCACCCGCAGTGGCCGCGGCGCCGACCACCCGCTGGTGGAGACCGTGGCCGCCGACATCACCGACGCCGACCGGCTCACCGAGCTCACCGAGGGCGCACGCGTGCTGGTCAACACCGCCATTCCCGCGTACGACCGGTGGGCTGTCGACGTGCCACCGATGTCCGCGGCGCTACTGAGCGCGGTCGAGCGGACCGGAGCGGCCTACGTGATGCTGGGCAACACCTACGGCTACGGTCATGTCGACGGGCCGATGACCGAGGACCTGCCGATGACCGCCACCACGGTCAAAGGCCGTGTCCGAGCGCAGATGTGGCTCGACGCTCTGGCCGCTCACGAAGCAGGCCGCGCACGGGTCACCGAAGTTCGGGCCACCGGTTTCCTCGGCGCGGGCCCGGTCGGTCCCTACGGCGCGTTCGTGCTCGGTCCCCTGCTGGCCGGCGAGCTGGCGTCCTGGCCGGGAGACCTTGACGTAGCGCACAGCTGGAACTACACCGAAGACATCGCCCGCACGCTCGTGGCCGCGAGTCGCAACGACGACGCGTGGGGCCGGGCCTGGCACGTGCCGGTCACGTCGTCTCTTTCCGTACGGGCACTGAGCGAGCGGCTCACTGAATTGGCCGGAGCGCCTACACCCCAGCTGCACCGCATCGACCGCGACGAGCTCGCCGCACTGGCTCGACAGCAACCGATCTTCGGCGAACTCACGGAAATGATGTACAGCAACGAGAACCCGCATGTGCTCGACTCCAGCCGCACCGAGGCGACCCTCGGCGTGCAGCCGACGCCGCTGGACACAGTCCTCCGAGAGATGCTGGCCGGCGCCGTCGGTGCGACCGGAAACATCGCCGATCGGCTCTCCAGCCGCCTTGGCCCCAACAGCGCGGCACCATCTGAGTGAGTAGCTGCGTGGCTTGCAGGCCCACCGCCGTCGCCAGATCGGTACCGGCCGATAACCCCCGGATGCCGGCGCCGCGCCCGGCGTCCATGGCGGGGACCGCAGCCCGCCGTCCGCCCTGGCCGACTCTGTCTGAGCAGCTGCCGGGGTCCTCGATCGCCGGTTCAGAAATGACCATCCCCAGTTGACGTCGTCAAAGGAACTGTGATGTCCACCAAAGCATTTCAGCCGCATGAGCTGGCCGGGAAGAAACTGAAGAACCGTATCGTCATGGCCCCGATGACCAGGAGTCGTGCCCCCGGCACCACACCGACCCCGTCAATGGCCACCTACTACGCGCAGCGAGCCGGCGCCGGTCTGATCATCACCGAGGGCACCCACCCGTCGGCGCAGGGACAGGGCTACACCGACGTGCCCGGACTGCACTCACCGGCACAGGTGGACGCCTGGCGCACCGTCACCGACGCGGTACACGCCGAAGACGGTGTGATCTTCGCGCAGCTCATGCACAGCGGCCGGATCGGGCACCCCGACCTGCTGCCCGACGGCCTGGTTCCCGTCGGCCCGTCCCCCGTGCAGGCCCAGGGGCAGGTCTTCACGCACACCGGCCTGCAGGACTTCGTCGTCCCCCGGGAACTCACCGAGGACGAGATCCTGGCCACCATCGAGGACTACGCCTCGGCCGCCCGCAACGCCATCGCCGCCGGATTCGACGGCGTCGAGCTGCACGGCGCCAACGGCTACCTCATCCACCAGTTCCTCTCCACCCACACCAACCAGCGTGACGATCGATGGGGCGGGGACGTGGACGGCAGGATCCGGTTCGCCGTCGAGGTCGCCCGGGCCACGAGCCAAGCCATCGGTGCCGACAAGGTCGGCATCCGCCTCTCACCCGGGGCCACCGTCAACGACATCAACGACGGCACTGACCACGACGCCACATACTTGCCCCTGGTACGCGAACTCGCGGATCTCGACCTCGCCTACCTCCACTTCGCAGAACGGGCCGGACGCGACCTGACCCGCCGAGTCCGTGCGGCGTGGCCCCACACCTTGATCCTCAACCCCGACACCGGAACGACGCCCACCGGCCCGGCCGACCTGGGGCTCATCGAGGATGGCATCACCGATCTGCTCGCCTTCGGCGCCAACTTCATCGCCAACCCCGACCTGCCCCACCGCCTCGCCACCGGAGCTCCACTCGCCCAGGGTGACCGCACCACCTTCTTCGGCGGCGACGACCGCGGCTACATCGACTACGCCCCGCTCGACTGAACAGCCGGCCGGCATACCGAGCGTCGGCCGCATCGAAAGTACGCGTACAGCCGCCGCCGAACCTCGCGGCCAGCGTGGTGAGGCGGCCAGGGGGTACCAAGCGCAGCTTCAGTCAGGCCTTCTAAAGGCTCAAGGTCGTCGGGGGGCCGGACAGCGATGCCTTGGCGCGCCGCGCGAAGTCGTCGGCAACGACCTCGATCTCGCCGGCGGCCAGCCCGTCCAGCACGGTGGTCACGAACTCCTCAGCGCTGATCTTGGGGAAGTCCCACCCCGCGCTCATGTCCGTGTCGACCAGGCCGACGTGGGCGCCCAGGACCTGGGTGTGCTGCTCGGCGAGCTCGACACGGAAGGCGTTGTTCAGGTTCCAGGCGGCGGCCTTGCTCACCGAGTAGGCGGCATTGCCGGGTACGGCGTACCAGGAGGCGGCTGACAGCACCGTGACGATGCCGCCGCCACCGTTGCGGCCGAGCGTGGGGGCGAATCCGCGGGTCACCTGGAGGGTGCCGAAGACGTTGGTCTCGACGTCGCGCCGGATGGTGTCGAGGTCTCCGGCGAGCACCGGCTGCAGGGTGGCGATGCCGGCGTTGTTGACCAGCAGGTCGACGTCGGGAGCCGCACGGACTGCAGCGTCCACGCTGGCGGCATCCGTGACGTCCAGTTCGAGCGGCACGGCTCCGTCGACGTCGATCGAGCGCGGGTCGCGGGCGGTGGCATAGACCCGGCGGGCGCCGCGAACCAGCAGCTGACGGGTGAATTCGCGACCCAGCCCTCGATTGGCCCCGGTGACCAGTGCAGTGGAGTTTTCGATTCTCATGACCCGACCGTAAGAGCTGACATACATGTCAGGTTCAAGTCGTTGTCGTGAGACGTGTGTCATGGAGGTGCCACATCGTGCGGATCGGCGAACTGGCCCGGCTGACCGGGGTGAGTCCGAGGTCGCTGCGCTGGTACGGCGAGCAGTCACTGCTGCGGGAGACGCGCACCAGTGGGGGGCACCGGGAGTACGACGACGACGCGGTGGACCGGGTCCAGGCCATTCAGGTGCTGTTCGCCGCCGGCGTTCCCGCCCGGCACGTCGCGGGAATCCTGCCCTGCTACGACACCGGGACGACGACCCCGGCCATGGTCGCGCGCCTGGAGGAGGAGCGGACCCGGCTGCGGGCGCAGGCCGCGGAGCTCGCCGCCACCCTCCAGAGGCTCGATGAGATGGTCGCGGAAACGCGCCTCAGGCTTCTGGCGGCCTGACGTCGGAGCAGGTGGTCCCCCGCTGCCCCAGGCATTCATGCCGCCGGGCACGGTCGGCGGCTCGCTCCTAGCTGATGCGGCGTCGATTCACCGAGGGGCGAGGGCGTCGTGCCTCTGCTGGGCGGCGACCATCGCCGCGGTGTTGGCGCCGAACCAGCCGAGCAGGGCACACAGCGGCTCGGCGAGGCTTTCGCCGAGCTCGGTCAGGCTGTAGGTGACCTGCGGCGGGACGGCCGGCTCGACCGTACGCTCGACCAGACCCGTACGGACCAGGGCTTTCAGGTTTTGCGAGAGCATCTTCTGACTGATGCCACCCACCCGCTGATGCAGCGCCGAGAACCGGTGCGGCCCAGTGATCAACGCGGCGATGATCAGCGTGCCCCAGCGGGTGGTCACCTGATCCATGATCGGACGAGAGGCGCAACGGCTGTCGAACGCGTCACCCGCGAGCAACCGCGAAGCCGTCTGGAGCTGCTTACTCACCACCATGGCAGCAGCTTACAAAAAGGTACGTACTTACCGCCAGTAAGTTCCCTGCATAACGTAGTCGCCATGGACACACCTCTGCAGAACCGCACCGCCATCGTCACCGGAGCCGCCAAGGGAATCGGCGCCGGTATCGCCACCGCGCTGGCCGCCGCCGGCGCCCGGGTCGTGGTCAACTACCGCTCGGACACCACCGGCGCCGACCGCGTCGTCAAGCAGATCACCGCGGCCGGGGGCACCGCCCTGGCGGTCGCCGCCGACGTACGCCGCCGCGACGACGTGGCGGTGCTCTTCGCGGCCGCCCGCAAGGCGTTCGGCCCGGTCGACATCCTGGTCAACAACGCCGCCGTGTACGCCTTCGGCCCGCTGACCGCGATCACCGAGGACGACTACCGCGAGCAGATCGACACCAACCTCTGGGGCACCCTGCTGACCATGCAGGCCTTGGCCGCCCAGGACGACCTGGGTGAAGCTTCCATCATCAACCTGTCCACGGCCGGCACGGCGAGCCACCCTCTTTACAGCGCCCTGTACGTGGCCACGAAGAGCGCCGTGAACTCCGCGACCCTGATCGCCGCGAAGGAACTGGCTCCCCGAGGCATCCGGGTCAACGCGATCGCCCCCAGCGTGTCCGACACCGACGGCACAAGGGCGATGGGCTTCATCGGCTCCCCGATGGCCGACGCCGCCATCGCCGACATCCCGCTCGGCCGCCTGGGCACCCCTGACGACTACGGGCCGGTAGCGGTCTTTCTCGCCTCCCCGGCCGCCCGCTGGGTAACCGGCGACATCCTCTTCGCCAGCGGCGGCCAGCGCTGACCCCGGTGGGCCGGCCCCGGCGAAGAGCGTGGCGAACAGCCGCGCGATGCTGCGGCCGGCCGGGCCGGATGAGGCTGCGCTGCGGTGCAAGGGGCCCGTCGGTAGCGGTGGCGTGCAGGGAGACGTCGGCCAAGACCTGCGAGACGCGGCTCATGGTCTCGGTGACGAAGGTGCGCCCGCGCAGACCGAGAGCAGCCACCCACGGAACGCCCGGGTGCCGGCGGCGTCGGCCGGGCCGTACACCGCGGTGGTGAGCACGAACGACAGCTGCCGTTGCGCTACGGGAAGGTGTTGGTCACGGATCAGATGGTAGGCGCCGGACACCGTCACCCGGCCGCTGCGGCGAGCCTCGGCCAGCGCCTGCAACGGTGCCGAGGACTGCGCGACGGGCTCAAGGCGGTGTTTCTCATGGTGATATCTCACTCCGAAAGTCTCAGGTCCGGCGTTTTGGGACCGTGGTGGCCGATAGGTACTCGGCCACCACCGCCTTCAGACATTTCCGGTCAGCGGGTTGCCTGGGCCGCGTCCTCGATGAGATCGGCAACGGCCTTCGGATGGCTGATCATCGCGACATGGGAGGACGTCGGTATCTCGACGACCTTGCGAGCGCCTGCCCGGGCGTACATCCATCGCTGGCATGCCGGTGGGATCGCTTTGTCCCGGCCGGCGACCAGGCCCCAGGTCGGGATCGAACGCCAGGCGGCGGCCGTGGTCGGATGAATGAAGGAGTCAGCGTCGAAGGGTCGCTGAGTGGCCTGGAGGACGCGGAACGTCGCGGCAGGGATGTCCGCGGCGAAAGCGGCCTGGCCGTCCTTGCTCAGGTAGAGGTCGGTACCGGTGGTGCCGTCAGGCTTGGTGTACGGGACCCCGACGCTGACAGCTTCGACCTCGCTGCCCGGGAACTTGGTGATGAGCTCGCCCTGCGTTTCTCCCACGTCGGGCACGAATGCGGAGACGTAGACCAGCGCTTTCACGTTGCTCTTGCCAGCCGCGGCGTTGGTGATGACGGTGCCGCCCATGGAATGCGCGACCAGCACGACCGGTCCGCTGATCGAGTCGAGCAGGCTCGCGATGTAGGGAGCGTCGGTGGGCAAGCCGCGTAACGGATTCGACCCGGAGACCGTGGGATATCCCCGACTCTGCAGATGGTGGATGGTGGCGTTCCAGGACGAGGAATCCGCGTAGCCTCCGTGCACCAGCACGATTGTCGGCTTCTTCTTGTCCTTGTTGACGGCGGCCGTGGCCGGGCCGGGGGTCAGCGCTGCCGCCCCGGCCACGGCCACGCCGGCGGCCAGTACTTGACGGCGGGACACTTCGGCGTTCACGCGGTTTCCGCCGCGGTGTGGATGAGGTCGGCGACGGCCTGCGGCTGGGAGACGTAGACGGCGTGGCTGGCTTCGACCTCGCGCACGGTGGCGCCGGCTCGCTGGGCCATCTGCCGCTGGGCTGCGGGCGGGATCATCTTGTCGTCGGCGGCGACGAGGTACCAGCTCGGCTTGGTCTGCCAGGCGGCTTCGGTCACGGCACCGTCGGCGGCGTCGAGCCCCCAGGGGATCTGGGAGTCGGCCATGAACGCGGCTTCGCCGGCCGGGAGGTCACCGGCGAAGGAGGCCGCGAACTTGTCGCGGTCGAGGAGCAGGAAGCCGTCGCGCGGGGGCAGGATCGGCGGGACCGGGGCGCCGGGTGCCGGGTTGGCGACGAGGGAGAGTACGGATTCGCCTTTGTCGGCGGCGAACGCTGTGATGTAGACCAGGCCGGTTACTCGGGGGTCGTTGCCGGCTTCGGTGATGATCACGCCGCCGTAGGAGTGGCCGACCAGGATGGCGGGGCCGGTGATGTCGTCGAGGACGTGTTTGACGGCGTCGATGTCGCCGTTGAAGGTGAGGGTGGGGTTCTGGACGATGCGGACGTCGTGGCCCATCGCGCGGAGCCGGTCGTACACGCCTCGCCAGCCGGAACCGTCGACGAAGCCGCCGTGGACCAGGACCACCGTTGGCCGGTTTTCACTCATTGCTTACTCCTAGGATTTGCTGGAACTGATGCCGTAAGGCTAGGAATGGACTGCCTGCCGAGGCGTCGGGGAAATCCCTCGAGCGGACCCTGCGGGGGCTGGGCGGAGGACCCGCAGGGTCCGCCATGACAGCCGAAGGATTCGGACTCTTCGGGCGTGAAGCGGCTTCGGGTCATCGCGGACGCGAGTGCGACGGGCGGACAGGTCGTCGTCTCCGGCGAACCGGGCGGCGTGTGCCGGCCATCACGCCGACCGAGTTCGACCTGGGCCAACCGTTTGCCGGTACCTCTGGGATTCCGGACCCTGCTGACCGAACTCTGCGCAGCCGAACCACTCACCGTGATCCTGGACGACGCCCAGTGGCTCGACCGATCATTCGTCGATCCCCGTGAGGCGGCGCCGGATCGGGGCTCGTTGGCGGTGTGGGTGAATTCGGGCGGCCATGTCAGCCACGAGTCAAGGCGTGCCCATCTAGGCTCCGCGGGTGTACATCGGACTGGAAGACATCGACTGGGGTTCGCTGCAACACGCCAATGGCTCGGCGGAAGACGTGCCGGGCTGGGTGCGTGGCCTCGGCGACCCGGACCCGGAGGTCCGCCGAGAGTCCCTTGACGCCATCGGCGAAGCGTTCGACGACCAGGGCAGCATCTACGACGCCACAGTCGCCGTCCTGCCTTACCTGATCGAAGTTGTGGCCACACCGGGTCCGGCCGGTCGGCAACGGATCGCCGAACTGCTCACCAGCATCGCCGAAGCCGGCGAAGGGTCAGCCGAGACCGAGCTGAGCGAGTACGACCGGGACGACGAAGATTGGGTCGAGATGCACCGTCAGACGGGGCGGGCCTACGCGCTGATCATGGATGCAGCACCGGATCTGATCGGTCTTTCGGGCGATCCCGACGCGAGAGTGCGGGCCGTCGCGCCAAAGCTGCTTCTGGCCGCGGCGGTAACCGATCTGGCTGACCTGCTGATCAACGTGCTCCGCACCGAGGATGACCCCGGTGTCCGCAGGAGTCTGTTGGACACCCTGGGCAGGCTGCGGCTCGATGACGACGCGATCACGTACCTGCTGAGCCTCGGCCGTTCCGCACCGGCGTCCAACGCGCTGGCCGCGTTGATCGCTGTGGCCCGCACCGACCCGCAGCGGGTCCCCCTGGATGACGTGCCGATCCTGATCGGCCACGCCTACGCGGAGGCAGACCCCGTCTTCGAGCCGGCTGCCCAGCAGGCGTCGCCGCGGGAAAGCCTGCACGAGAAACGCCGTGCGCCGCACTGCGCGCGTCTCCTCGAAGACCTGACCGGCCCGCTCGGCCCACGCGTCGCAGAACGAACCGCGATCATCACCCCGCTGCTGTCCTCTCCCTACGACGACCTCGCCGGCGACGCGCTGTACGCCGGGTACCAGCTGATCAGTCAATGGCGTGGCGACTACCGCGAGGCGGTGACCCGGACCGCGGAGCTCCTCGATCGGTCACAGCCGTTCGCCGAGCGGGCCGCCACCATGCTGGAAGACTGGGGGCCGCTCGCTGCGCCCGCCGTCGAGACAGTCGCGGAGCACCTGGCCGACCTCGACGCCCGTCCGTGGCGCGACGGGCGCCCGGCATGGAACCGGACAGGACGCAAGCTGCACCCCTACCTCGGCATCCTCACCAACCTTGGCGACGAACGGGCGTTGCCGCTGCTGCTGACTGCGCTGCGACAGCAGCAGCGCCCGGACAACATCGGATTCGGACTCGCCCGTTACACCGGGCACGCCGAACTCATTACCGCCGAGATCGTGCCCCGTCTGCCGGTGATGAAGGCCGGCGATCAGGTGCCCTTCGAATGGAGTTCGCTGCAGCACGCGCTACGGGCCTTCGGCCCGGCCGCCGCCCCGGCCGTGGCGCGGCTGCTCGGATCGCGTCTGGACGATGACTCCGCAGCCACGCTCGGCCGGATCGGCCCGGCCGCGGCGGAGGCCCTTCCCGCTCTGCGCAAAGCTGCCGTCAGCGGCTATCCGTATTTGGCCGTCGCGGCGGCCGGAGCACTGTGGCGCATCGATCGGTCCCCGGACGCCCTGGCCCTACTGACAGCCCGCCTGAACGGGCCCGCCGCCGGCAACGCGCTCGAGGAGATCGCGGACATGGGCTCCCCCGCCGCCTCGGCCGCGCCCCTGGTCGCCACGTACTTGAACGCACCGGACCCGCACTGGTGGACACCGGCGCACGCCGCCCTGACGTTGTGGCGGCTCACCGGCGAGACCGAACGGGTAGTCCCCGTCCTGGCCGCCGCCTGGCACGGCAATCTGTACACCCGCACCACGATCGCCGAGGCAGCGACCGGCCGGCTGGCAACCGCACTGCAACCCCTGTTCCGCGCGGAGAGTGGCGCAGACCGGCGGTTCAGCGCCTCCGCCGACCTGGCGGCGAGCGCCCGGGTTCCCCTCGACGAACACCTTCTGAAGTTGTGCCAGGCTCTCGCCGGCAGCGATGGGTGATCGTCGTCGACTGTGCGGCGAGTCCTCGCCGGTGAACGTGAGGCCTGACCGGGAGCGGCGCCGCTCGTGGCAGGAAAGTGGGATCTACGACATTGCTGTCAGCGCCGGCGGCCGGGAAGCTGAGTCCGTGTCAGGCCGCGACGTATTGATCATTGCCTTCGAGGGTGTGCAGAGCCTTGATGTGACGGGTCCGCTGGAGGTGTTCACCGGCGCCGGCCCAGAGGCCTACCGGGTCACCACGGCGAGCCCCGGCGGGACGCCGGTGCGTACTGGACGGGCCGATCGCCACCTCGGTCGGCGTCACTGCCGGCATCGACCTGGCGTTGGCGCTGGTCGAGGAGGATCTCGGCCGTGAGATCGCGTTGGAGATCGCCCGGCATCTGGTGATGTTCCTGCGTCGGCCGGGCAATCAGGCGCAGTTCAGCACCCCATTGTCGGCGCAGCTCGCGGCGCGGCCGGGGCTGCGCGAGGTGCAGCGGTGGGTCGCCGACAACCCGCACGCGGATCTCAGCGTGCCGGCCCTGGCCCGGCGGGCGAGCCTGTCGCCGCGCCAGTTCGCGCGAGCCTTCGCGGACGAGGTCGGCCAGACACCGGGCCGCTACGTCGACGACGTACGCCTGGAGGCGGCGCGCCGCCTGCTGCTCGACGGCGACGACGGGCTGGAGCGCATCGCCGCCCGCTGCGGATACGGCACGGCCGAGACGATGCGCCGCGCGTTCATCCGCGAGTTGGGCGTCTCGCCCGGCCTGACCGCCGACGCCGCCCTGTCCGAGGTGGACCGGCGCGACGTGGTCGTGGTGCCCGGCGGGCCGGGACAAGGCCACCACATGGGCGACGGGCCGATCCGCGAGTGGCTGCGCGCGGTGGACACCACCAGCACATGGACCACCTCGGTCTGCACCGGCTCGCTCCTGCTCGCCGCCGCGGGGCTGCTCACCGGCCGGCGCGCCACCACGCACTGGCTGGCACATGACCAACTCGCCCCGCTCGGAGCCGTCCCGGTCGCACAGCGGGTGGTGACCGACGGCAAGTACCTCACCGCCGCCGGGGTCTCCGCCGGACTCGACATGGCCGTCACCCTGGCCGGCCGCATCGCCGGAGATGCAGTGGCCCAGGCCATTCAGCTGGCTCACGAGTACGACCCGCAGCCGCCCTATCAGTCCGGCTCACCGGAACGGGCGCCACGCGAGGTGCTCGCCGCAGTGCTCAGCCGCAAGGATTTCATCTTGACCCGAAGCTGACGAGGAGCCCTGGAGCGACCCGAACAATGTGGAGATCGAGCGGTGTATGCGCTATGTCGTTTGTGGATGATGTTTGTTTCAGGATCGAGAAAAGTCGATCCGGTCCGTAACCTCTGTCGCACCAAGAGTGAACGGGGGGATCTCTATGGCAGTGCGGACGATTGATCGCGAGGCGGTCCGAGCCTGGCGCCCACGATCCGGCGGACGACTCGTCGCGCCCGACGGCAGCACATTGACTGTCAAACACGCGGATTCCGGCTTGGTCGAGCCATGGTTCACCGAGAACCGGGTCAGGTTCCGCGGATCTCCCGAGGCGAGCAGCATCGGGGGCCGCGCGTTCGAAACCGGTCCGGCGGGCACTGTGGACGGTCATGTCGCGGTGCTGTTGAACGGAAAGTACATCGCCGAGTACCCGGCCCAGGGCGGTACCTTCCTGCTCGCCGCCAACGTCGACGGATCGGTCGGCCTTGTCGCGTGGCAGGGTCACTGGCACGAGGCGTACTGCTGGGTCAATGAACCGCGCGCGACCCACGCGGGGATGCTGAGCAAGCTGGACGACCTCACGTTCACCGACAGCCCGGCAGGGCTCCAGGTGGGGCTGCCCTCCGGGCAGTCGTGGCAGCGGATCACCGCGTTCAAGCACCTGCCATCGGTCGGCTACCTCACCGTCCGCAAAGCGGAGACCGAAGAGGCGAGCCTCCCGGCCTGGTCCGGCCACCGGGTGGCGGTCGGCGAAGTATGGCGGCAGATCAGTGACGCCAAGGAGGCCGCGCCGAAGCCCGTGCTGGTGTGCGCGACGCCGACCGCGGTGGCCACGCTGGATCCACGGGAGAGCTCCGAGGACGAGGCCCTCGCCTTGCTGACCGGACTCAGCACGCTGCACTGGAAGTAATGGCGCTCGCGGCCCTGGCTCTGCTGATCGTCGTTCAGGCTGGGGCGACTCTCCTGGTCGTAGCCGGGCTCCGGCACCGCCGTGACCCTGCGATGCTGCGGCACCATCTGCGCGCGCACCGGATCGTTCCGCGCCGGTGGATCGACGCGGTAGCCGGCCTGCTGCCGACGGCGTCGATTGTGGTCGGTGTCGCCTCCGCCATCGCGCCGGTGCTGACCGCCGGTGCAGCGCGGGTGGCGGGCGCCGCCGTCGCGGTCGTCTACCTGATTTTCGCTGGTTACCTGTCCGTCCTGACCTACCGCGACCCGGCCGCCTCATGCGGGTGCCTCGGGACCACCGGCGAACGGGCCGGCCGGTCGCTGCTGCGGGCGGTTCTGATGCTCGCCGCCGGCGCGGCCGTGGCCTCGCCGTGGCTGGCGCCTGCCCTGGCAGAGATCGCCGACTGGCGGTTGCTCGCTGCGCTCACTGCGCTGGTGGGCGCCGGCGCGGCCGTCGTCCTGACCGCCGTCGCCGCTCCTGTACCCCGGAGGAGATTCTGAGATGAGCTTCACCACCGCTGCCCTGATCCTCGCCTGGCTGGCGATCATCGTGCTCGCCTTCGGCTTCGCGGCACTGCTGCAACAGGTCCGCATCCTGCAAGCGGCCCTGCGGTTGCCGGCCGGCGCCCGCGCCGGCCTGCCCGATTCCGCGCGGTCATTGCGCCCGCTCACCGCTTCCCGACGGTACGTGTTCACGGCCGAGCCGGGATGCAGCATCTGCGCCGAGGTGCTGCCGGAGTTCCGGGAGCTGGCCGCGACGTACGCGGGCACCGCCGAGTTCGCCGTCCTGGCCGCGTTCGGTGACTACCAGCGGTCGGACGGCGTGGACGTGCTGGTCGACGAGCAGGCGTACCGGGACCTCGCCCCGTCCTGGTCGCCCGGCATCGTCGTCATCGCCGCCGACGGCACCGTCATCGAGGCGGTTCCCGGTGGTGACCTGAGACCGCTCCAGGCCGCTCTCGACCCCACATCCGCTTCTACCACGGAGGTCCCGTCATGACGAGCACCGTAGCCACCCTGCCCGATTTCCACACCGCACCTCCGGACGCCACCCCGAGCGTGGTGACCGCGACGATCCGCGGCTCCCGCGTGAGCCGGCGCACCGTGCTGCAGCTGGTCGGCGGTGGCGCGTTGGGCCTCGGCCTGGCCGCTCTGGATCTGGTCACCCGGGCGCTGCCGAGCCGCGCCACCAACCCGAACCCGGTGCTGTCGGTGTGGAACGACTGCCGAGGCTACTACTCTTCCTCCCCGACCACGTGCGTCCCCGCAACCGCCTGGTACAGCAGCACCTGCAACGGCTCCTGGCACCGCAACGACAGTTACTCCGGCAGTTCCGTGACCTACAACTACACCTTTGACAACACCAGCTGCAGCAGCCGAAACGCGTGGCGCTGGACCGGTAGCGGCGTGAACCGTAAGTGCTCCGACGGCCGGACCGTCTATCGCGATGGCAGCACGTCCCGCAACACGTTCAGCATCTGCCGGACGGCCATCTGATGCTTTTGATCCGGCCTCTGTTCCACCCGTGGGCACCGGCCGTCGTCCTCGCCGCGGCGGCAGCCGCCGCCGCGGCATCGGTCCTGGCCGGCGGGCCGCCGGTCGCTGTCCTTTGGTGGCTGCTGCTCGGGCTGGTATCCGGGTACGCCATCTCCGGCTCCGTTTGAAGCCTGAACTCAGCGGATCTGCTGAGCTCGTCAGTTTGGCGAGGAAAGGCACGGTGGCACTTCGCCGCCGGAGAGGTTCTGGGTGGCGTCACGACCGGCGCGCTGCTGGTGCTGCTCGGGTCGCTGCTGCGACCGATGCTGCCTACCTGGCTGCGCCTCGCCCTGATCGGGGTGCTCGCGGTCGTGGTGGTGGGCAACGAGTCCGGTCTGGCAAGGGTGTGGCTGCCCCAGAATGGCCGGCAGGTGCCGTCCACAGTGATCCAGGAGGGCGGCCGGCTCGGTGCCTGGCAGTTCGGTTTTGAGATGGGCACCGGGTTGCGCACGTTCATGACCAGCAGCGTGCCGCACCTGGCCGCGCTGACCGTGGCCCTGCTGGCCTGGTGGCCCTATGCACTACTGGCCGGTGCCGCGTTCGGGGCCGGCCGGGCGGTGATGCCGTTGGTCCGGCTCGGCTGGGGCGACGGCTCCGACTGGGACAGGCGGTACAGCATCGCCGGCCGGCCGTTCCGGCTGGTGACGGTGGCGACGACGCTGCTGGCCGTCGCTGGAGTGATCCAGGCAGTGACCTAGCGAAAAGGAGATGCCATGAGAACGAGGCAAATACTGGGCACGGCCGCGGCCGGTGTGCTGCTGAGCGCGGTCGCGCTGATTCCGGCCACCGCAGCCTCCGCGGCCGCGAGCGGCGACTACACCGGCTCGGGCGTACGCATCCGCAAATGCCCGCAGGCGACCTCCAGCTGCGCGGCGCACGGCCTCGGCTACCGCGGCCAGGGCGCCAGCATCACCTGCTACAAGCTCGGCGAACAGACCGGCGGAACCAACATCTGGTACAACCACCGCAACCGGACCACCGGCGTGACCGGGTACAGCCACTCCGGCCAGATCAGTGTCACCTCCGGGACGATCCCCCGCTGCTAGGGCGTAGCTGGTGAATCACGCGGGGCTGCGGCGTGGTCCACCAGATACGCCCTAGCTCACCGGGCGATGTTCCGGGCCATGTCCTGGATCTCCGCGGCGCGGGCTTTCCCGGAGCCCTCGACCGTGATCACCACGTGTTCCGGAGTTTCGACGACCGCCCGATACGTGGTGATCTCGTTACCGACGCTACGGAACATCCGAGCTGTACCGATCGAGGTGTCGAACTCGACGGCCGGCGTCACGCCGGCCGTCGCACCCGTCACCAGCTGAGCCCCGACGGTGGCGGCGTCACCGGTCATCGGCCGCATCACCGTGACGAAGAAACTGGCCCCATCGGTGCGGTCGTAGCGCCGCATGGTCACCGACGCGCTCGGGTCACCCAATCCTGGCCCCGTGCCGTCGTTGACCAGGCCCTTATCGGTGACCCGCGCCGTGTAGAAACTGTCTTCACCGGCCCGGACAACGCCTTGCGGCAGCGAACTGATCGCGAAGCCGTCCAGGGCCGAACCGGCCGCCGCGCTCTCCCCCGACGACGCAGCGGCCGGCGGCGTGACCGGAGCCTGCTGCGAGCCGCCCTGCGCCAGCGCCAAGCCGCCGACGACAACCCCGGCGACGGTCAACGTGGCACCCCCGGTCGCCGCCGCCCGCAGCAGGCGACGGCGACGCACACCCCGCTGCACGCGCTGCACGAAATCCTGGGGCACCGGGATGTCGAACTCGGCCAGATCACGGTCGGTCACGACGTCACCTCCTCGTCGGGCCGGTGGGAGCGCATGGTGGCCAGGCCCCGGGAAACCTGGGAGCGCACGGTTTGCGGACTGCATCCGATCAGGGCGGCGATCTCGTCATCCGGCATGTCATGGACATAACGCAACGCGACCACGGCCCGCTGCCGAGGTGGCAGCCCGGCCAACAGGTCGCGCAGGGCACCCGCAGCATCAACGGCGGCGATACCACGATCCTCCTGGCCCCGCTCCGGCATCACCGCAACGGGAATGTCGACGCGTTTGCGGCGCCGGTTGAGGAACAGATTGACCATGGTCCGGTTGGCGTAGCCGACCGGGTTGCCGTTCTGCCGAACGCGCGCCCAGGCCAACCCCACCCGGATGAGCGTCTCCTGCGCAAGATCTTCGGCCTCGGACCGATCAAGAGTCAGGACGTGGCCGAAGCGAAGCAGCCCTGGGCTGACCTCCCGCACGTACGCCTCGAAGTCCGCACCTCTCATACCTTGATTACACGCCAGGAACCGCCTTCGTTGCATGCCGGCCGCGGGAAACTCGAGCAACCGCCTTGGCGGCGCCCACAGTGCCCCGGGGACTGTGCCAGGAGCGGTGTTTCCGGCTCGACAGGAACCGCCCGGGTTTAGGGTCTGCCGACCACCCCACCTCGTCGCCCGGGCCAGTCGCAGATCGAGAGACTCCGAGGCGTACGAGACTGTCCTTCGTCTCCGCCGAGTGGGCCCGGTTACCGCGGTGGCCCCAGGGCGGGATCGGCCAGGACATCACGCACGGCGATGCACGGGTCAAGCGCAGGCCGGTCGGTATGAATCGAAACCGCCAGCCGGGTGGCCTGATCGACGAAAACCGCGCGCGTCTCGGGCGCGACCCCATGGAAGACCAAGTCTTCGGCTGCGCGCACCTTCTTCTCGAGTTGCTTCAGCTTCTTGGCCCCGGCCGGGGTGATGACGATCCTGCGCACACGACGATCCGACGGATCGGGCCGGCGTTCGATCAGGCCGGCGCCCTCGAGGGCATCGATGATGTAGGGCATGACCGTTTTGTCAATGTTGAGGTGCTTGGCCAGCCCACTCTGGGTCGGCGGGCTGTTGTGGCCGACGACCGACAAAATCTGATAGCCCCGGGGCCCATGGGGCAACCCCGCGACGGCTTCCTCCACCTGCTCGTGCCAACGGCGCAAGATCACCCCCAAGGTCCAACCGAGGTCGGACCCGGGAACGCCCACAGTCGGCGTGCCCCCACCACCTGCATCCACACGGCAATGGTAACCGACCGCTTGTTGGTCAAATTATTGACTGAGCAACTGACGACGAGCGCCGACCGCCTCGCACCAGGCCCGCCCATAGAGGTGAGTTGTCGAACAAACATGTTGTTGAACAAACCATCCGGAACTAGATTTGCTGTGCCAAGGCAGCGCTCAGGTGTCGGGCAAACTGGAGGTGCGGAGTGGAGATCGGTGTTCTTCTGAACGCGGACAGCGCCGAAGCGGACGAGCTGGTCGCCCTCGCGCAGGTGGCCGAGGACAACGGGATCGGCATTGCCGTGGTCACCGGCAACCGCCATGCGGACGCGTGGGTGGTGGCGACCTGGATCACCGGGGTGACCGACCGTATCCGCGTGAGCGTCCCGCCGCGCGATGAGCCGTTCGACCCGGCAGGCGCCGACTCGGCGGTTCCGGCGGTGCTCGCGAAGGCGGTGGCGACGCTCGCCGCGCTCGCCCCGGAACGCACCCTGCCACCCGGTGCCCGCTGGACGGTCGTGGATGCCGATGCCGATGCCGATGCCGGCTCGGTGCGTGACGCCGCCGGGGCCGGCATCCCCGTCGTGCCCGTCCACACTGCCGGCGACGTGACTCGCCTCCGGCCGCTGGTGGCGGCGCCGGAGCCCGAGGCACCGGCCGGGCGCCCGCACCGATCCGCCCTGGCGCTGGCGCAGCGGATGCCGGGCATCGCCTACGACGCGGTGCCGGCCGGCCTGGCCGCCCGTGCGGTCGAGCCCGGCGACCCCGAGCACCGCGCCGTCGCCTCGACCTACCTGCGCGGTGGCAACCCCGGGCTCGTGCTGCGCCCGCGCACGGTCGCCGAGGTGGCGGACGCGATCGCGTTCGCCCGCGACCATCGGGACATCCCGTTCGGGGTACGCAGTGCCGGGCACGGCATCAGCGGCCGCTCCACCAGCCGGGGCGGGCTGGTCATCAGCGTCGGAGCGATGGACTCCCTCGAGGTTCTCGACCGATCGCGGCGGCTGGTACGGATCGGGCCCGGCCGCACCTGGAAGCGCGTGGCGCAGTCTCTCGTATCCCACGGGTGGGCTCTGGGCTCCGGGGACTACGGCGGCGTCGGAGTCGGCGGGCTCGCCACAGCGGGCGGCATCGGCCTGCTGTCCCGCAAGCACGGCCTGACCATCGATCGTCTGCGGGCGGTGGAGCTGGTGCTGGCCGACGGCACCCCGGTCCGCGCCTCCGACACGGAGAACCCCGACGTGTTCTGGGCCGTGCGGGGAGCCGGGGCCAACTTCGGGATCGCGACGGCGTTCGAGTTCGAGACCTCCGTGGTCGGCCAGGTCGGCTGGGCGCAGCTCACTCTGGTCTCCACCGACATCGAGGAATCGCTGTACCGCTATGGGCAGATCGCGAGCGAGGCCCCCACGGACACCACCGTTTTCCTGGTGACCGGCCGGGCCAGGCAGGGCCAGTGGGTGGTCTCCCTCTTCGCCGTGGTCGACCACCCCGACCCGGACACCGTCATCGCGCGGCTGACCCCGTTCCTCGACCTGGGCCAGCTCGCCCGGCAACAGGTGGTGATGACCGCATATCCGGGGGTGATGGCCAACGCCGTCGACATCGGACCGGACGGCCAGCAGGGTTTCGGTGAGCCGGTCTCGCGTTCCGCGTTCATCCCCGAACTCACCCGTCAGTTCGCTCACGAGGCGGCCGAGTTGCTGAGCTCCGATCTGGTCTACTTCTTCGAATTGCGCGCGATGGGCGGAGCGATCACCGAGGTGCCGTCGGACGCGATGGCCTTCAGCCACCGGTCGCCGCTGTTCCAGGCGACCGCGATGAGTTCCAGCGACGACCTCCTGTCGGCCGAGTGGGACCGGTTGCGGCCACACTTCGACGGCCTCTACCTCAGCTTCGAGACCGACCGGCGCCCCGAACGCCTTCTGGACGCCTTCCCAGGGCCGGTGCTGGAGCGGCTGCGGCGGCTCAAGGCCGAGTACGACCCGACCAATCTCTTCCGGGACAACTTCACCATTCCCCCGGCTGAGCTCCCGGTCAGCACCATGGCCGGCGGAGAGCAGACGTTCGAGACGGAGAAAGCGGCATGAACGACTACGGCCACGATCTGTTGTTCGGCAGCTTCGTCACTCCTGTCGCGCAGCCCGCGCAGCACGGCGTCGACCTGGCTCTCGTGTCCGAGCAGGCGGGCCTGGACCTGGTCACCTTTCAGGACCACCCGTACCAGCCGTCCTTCCACGACACCTCGACCCTGCTGACCTATGTCGCCTCGAGGACGCAGAAGATCGCGGTCAGCGGCAACGTCACCAGCCTGCCACTACGGCCCCCGCTCGGCCTGGCCCGCGCGGCGGCGACCGTCGACCGGCTCTCCGGCGGCCGTTTCCGGCTGGGCATCGGCGCCGGCGCGTTCTGGGACGGCATCGCCCGTATGGGCGGCCGCAAACTGACCCCCGCGCAGGGCGTCGCGGCCCTGAGGGAGGCGATCGGCATCATCCGCGACGCCTGGGACCCGGACCAGCAGGGGCCGCTGAACCATGAGGGCCCGTTCTACCGGATCGAAGACGGCGACCGTACGCCGTACGCCCACCGCCCGATCCCGATCTGGGTCGGCTCCTACAAGCCCCGCATGCTCGCCCTCACCGGCGCCGTCGCCGACGGATGGCTGCCCAGCATCGAATACATCGACGGCGGCCTCCCCGGCCTCGCCGACGCCAACCACCGCATCGACGACGCCGCCCACGAGGCCGGGCGGGAGCCGGCCGCGGTCCGCCGCCTGATGAACTTCATGCGCGCCAGCCTTGTCCCCACTGGCCAGGGCTTCCTCGACGGCCCGCCCGAGGTGTGGATCGACCGGCTCACCATGCTCGCCCTCGAGCACGGCATCAGCACGTTCCTCATCGGCGGCGACGACCCCACCACCCTCACCCGCTTCGGCACCGAAATCGCCCCCGCGGTCCGCGAGAATGTGGCGCACGCCCGCCGGTGACCGGCTACGGCGTAGCCCACCCCGCCACAGGTTCAGGCAGAGACGGTCCGCGACACCCCGAACCTGGTCGCCGCCAGGCGGATGCAGGCGGTGCTGCCCCGGCCCGGAGGGCTTGGACCAAGCGTTGTTGGACTTCGATGCCGGTTACACCGATGCTCCCGATCCACTCCCGCCGAAGTCGCGATGATCCGGTTGGTGGCTGACTGCCTGGCCGGCGAAGACATCGAACCGCAAGGCCCCGTTGCGACCGAAGCGGTCCGACGTCTTCAGACGAACCCGACCGGGACCCGAAGTGGTCACCCCAGAACCCGACATTCTCGGACCAGGCCGGGTGAGAGCAGGTAGAAAGCCTCGTCCTCGTCGCCGTGCGCGTGCGCCACCGGACCGGCGCCCGGCGGCACAGTCGTCTCGGCGAATCCGAGCGAGTACAGCTTCTTCGGCGGCTGAGGCCGGCCGTACCCCTTCCTCGGCACGCGCCGCGTGCGGGTCGGGACTGAAGCCGAGGAGAGTGTCTGGCGGCGCGACACTTCGCCCAGACCCTGGAAGACATTGACGCCGTCCGGGACCGCCCCGAGCCGGAGTGGTCCCGTCGCAGTCAACGGTCAGCGAGGCTCCGCGGGGCAGGCCCGGTCGTGCTGGGGACGTTGCCCGGTGGCCAGGAATGTGGTCACCGTGTCATTCGCGCACGTGTTCTGGGCAAGCAGCACATAAGCGCCGTGGCCGCCCTGATCGGCCGTGACCATGCGCGCCCGCTGACCGAACGCCTTCCTCAGCTCCCGGGCACCGACCAGTGGGGTGCCGGGATCGCGCAGGTTCTGCACCATGAGGACGTTGGACGGTCCCCGATCACCGATACGCACCGGCCGTTCGACCGGCGCCGGCCAATAGGCGCACGGTGTGATGTTGGCCGCGCCCGCACCGTTCAACGGATACGCCAGCCGGTAGGCGACAACGTCGCGCTGATAGCTGCGTACGGACTTCGGCCAGCGCGAGTCACCACACAGCACGTGATGCCGGCTCGAAATCAGATTGTCGACGTCCGCCGGCTGCGGCTCCGGAGGCAGCGGCTGATTGTTGTCGAGCGCCTGCCACAGCGCGGCCAACGTCGTCAGGCCCACGTCGCTGTAGAGACTGTCGAAGGTGATCCCCCGGAACAACGAACCGTCGATGCCCTGGACCGGCTGCTTGGCCAGCCGCCCGGCCAGCTCGAAGTACTTCGCGCGCACCTGCTGCGGTGTGCGGCCCAGCCCGTACTGCGGATTGGCCGCGGCGAACTTCGCGAAATCCGGGAAACGATCGTGCATGCCGACCGCCGTCCGCTGCAAAGCCGTGTGGTCGAACCCCTTGGGCCCAAGGTTGCTGTCAAGCACGAACCGGTCACTGCGCTGCGGGAACAACGTCGTGTACACCGCACCGAGATAGGTGCCGTACGACGTACCCAGGTAGGAGATCTTCGGCTCGCCCAGCGCCTGGCGGATCCGGTCCATGTCCCGCGCCGTGTTCGCGGTGGTGATGTGCGGCAGCAGCGACGCCGTCTCCGAAGTGGCGCACTGCCGCGCGATCGCCTGGGCGACCCGGGCATCCTTACGCACGCCGGCCGCGGTCTCGGGATACCAGAAATTACGCCGGGCGATCTGCTCCGGGGTCACGTCGCAGGTCACGGGCGCGCTGTGGCCGACCCCGCGCGGGTCGAACCCGATCACGTCGTACCGATCCTGCACGACCTGCGGCAGCGGCTTCGGCACCGCCGGGTTGACCAGCAGTCCCGGATAGTCCAGCCCACCGGCACCGGGACCACCCGGGTTGGTCACCAGCACACCCCTGCGTTCCGACGGGTTCCTGCTCACCACCCGGGAGACCGCGATATCGATCTTCCGGCCCTCCGGCTCGCGATAATCCAGCGGCACCGCAATCGTCGTGCACTGCAAGACGGGCGACAGGACGTCGGCCGGGCACGGTCCCCACGCCAACGGAGCCGCGCTGGAGGTCGTGGCCTCCGACATTCCACCGACCGAGGCCATCGCCACTGCCGCGACGGCCACGGCCAGGGCCGCGGACAAGGCTTTACGCATGTGATTCCCTCACTCGAGGATGCATGACCAGCCCAGTGGAAACCATGTCGCGGCAACACGGTCAAGACGAGCTGTCAGAGCGGCCAAGGTGCTTGACCCTGTTCTGAGAACAGAATCTTCACTGGTGCCCCGACGAGTCGACCTAGGTGAGCCCATATGAATGCACCCACGTCTCGCTACCGGCTCGTGCCGATGGGGCCACGCGACCCGGACGAGGCCGGCCGCACCGCGTCGTAACTGGAGCTGTTCTTCGACCTGGTCTTCGTCGTCGCGGTCAGCATCGCTTCCGTCCAGCTGCACCACCAGCTCAGCGAAGCGCATGTGCTGGAAGGCGTCGCCAACTACGCCGTCGTGTTCTTCGGGATCTGGTGGGCGTGGATGAACTTCACCTGGTTCGCCACCTCGTTCGACACCGACGACTGGCTCTACCGTCTGTTGACCATCGTGCAGATGGGCGGCGTGCTCGTACTCGCCTCCGGCATCCAGGCGGCGTTCGAGGACCAGGACTATGTCGTGCTGGTGCTGGCCTACGTCGTCATGCGTATCGCGCTGGTCGCGCAGTGGCTGCGCGCGTCACGCTCGGCCGGGGACACCCGCCGGTCCACCACCACCTACGCCGTCGGGATCGCCGCCGTGCAGATCCTCTGGCTGGCCTCGCTGCTGCTGCCCGCCGGCGCGTTCTGGGTCGCCGTGATCCTCCTGTTCGCAGCCGAGCTCTCGGTGCCGATCGTCGCGGAACGACAAGCCGGCACCCCGTGGCATCCGCACCACCTCGCCGACCGGTTCGGCCTGTTCACTCTCATCCTGCTGGGCGAAAGCCTGCTGGCCTCGGCCAACGCGATCATCGAGGCGCTGCACGAGGGAGACACACTCGGTCCGCTGATCGGGGTGGCCGTGCTCACCCTGGTCGTCACGGCCGCGTTGTGGTGGGTGTACTTCTGGGCGCCGCACCACACCGCCATCGGCGGTCTGGGTCTCTCGCTCGGGTACGGCTACGGTCACTACTTCGTCTTCGCCGCGGCAGGCGCGCTCTCCGCCGGCATCGAAGCCGAAATCGACGTGATCACCGGCCACAGCAAGCTCGGCCCGGTGGTCGCCTCGTTCGCCTACACCGTTCCGATCGCCGTCTTCATCCTCGGCATTTGGGTGCTCGTGATGCGCCGCAGCGCCGGGCGCCACGTCAACATCATCGTGCCGGCCGGGGCGGTCCTCGTCCTCATCGACCCGCTCATCCCGATCCCGTTCGCCGTCACCGCCGTCGTCCTCACCGGCGTGGTGGTCGCCCTGATCTGGAAAGACCCTCTGGACCGAACGCAACAGCTGCCCGCCGAGTCCGGGGACACCGCGGTCAGCGCGTAGCTCAAGGCACCCCCACTGATCGGCCGGAACTTCCCTCGGGCGCGCGAGCTCGAGGACTCAGAGGGACCGCCATGCCCGCCTCTCTCGCCCTTGTCGCCGTCGCGCCAGTCTCCCGGCGTGACGCCGCGGCGCTACGCCCACTGGTGAGGTGGTCTCTCAGTGCGCGCTGGTGGCGGTGGGGCGCACCACGAAGATCACCCGGGCGGCGGCGTCGGGCGGCGGCGTGGCGCCGAACGGGGCGTCGTACCGCTCGGCCAACTCGACGAAGAACGCACCGGCCGGGTCCGGGTCGATGCGCTCGACGACACCCCGGACCTCGAGATATCGATACGGATCAGCCGGGTCGACGATCGACAGGGACACCGCCGGATTCGCCGTGACGTTGCGGTACTTGCGGCGGAAGTTCGTGTGGGTGAACCGGATGAACTCCCCGTCCCAGCTGAACCACATCGGATTGACCTGCGGTGCGCCGTCGTCGCGCACGGTCGCCAGATGAGCGATCAGTGGCCGCTCCAAGAGATCGAGAAACTTGCCGGGAATGATCTCGGGATCAGATGTCATGACTCGCACCTGCCAGCCTGTCGGCGTGAAGGAACTTAACGTAACCGGGAACTGCAAATGCCGTCTCGATACCTCCAGCAGACCTCTTTCTGATCTCCGACGATGTGCGATCGTTCGTGGACGGCGAGCAGCCACCGCCTAGCCTGAGACATGTCAGGAATAAACAGAATGCAGCGGTGGCCGGGACCTTAGAGAGATGTTCGGTAAGGGCCAAGGGTGTTCGGCGAGTTGAGGCCCCGATCGAGGTACGCTTTCCACGGGCCCGGAGCCAGGATTACTGCCGGCGCACCACCCGATCGGCACTCGCATCGATTCCTCAGTGCGCCGCCTCGGATACTTATCACGCTGATGCGGTCCGTTTGCGCTTCGCTCGTTCAACGAGCCAGACCATGGCGACCACCGCGACATTCATCACCATCAGGATGATGAGATTGGCACCGGGCCCTGCACCCACAGCCCGGTCGAGTGTCGTCGATTCGCCCCCAGTGAACAGGGCGTTCAGAATGCCTGCGATCACATTGTTCGAGACATGAAGGGCAATGGCGGCTTCCAGGCCACCGCTGATGAGACCCATGACGGTCGTGCATGCCGAGAAAACGATCAGATAGCTGACGAGCCACGGGTCCAGCGTCACGTGGACCACCGCGAAGAGTACGCCGGAGACGAGGATGGCGAAGACGATGGCGAGGCGGGTGTTGCGGAACCAGGAGCCGGCGGCGGGGATGACCGCTCCTCGGAACGCGATTTCTTCGCCTGCGGACTGCAGCGGGGTGGCGACGAGGGTGACGAGGATGATGGCGATGGTGGTCGCCCCGACGGCGAACGAGTCCCATCCTGTTGACTCCGGCGCGATCAGGAGAGTCACGAGGATGCTCAAGCCCACCAGAACGGCAGACCCCAACAGATAGATGCTGACACGGCGCCGATCGAAAGCTCGGGTGTGGCGGATCACCGCCCGCCACGGCACCTTGGCCAGGGACGCCACCAGCATTGTCATGAGCACGGCGGTGATGGCGGTACTGATGCCCGTCGCGGCGATCGAGAGCGGCGTGAGGGTGGGCCGGTTCGGGTCGGTCGGCCCCTCAATCGCCACGACCCCTTGGAAGACGATGATCTGGACGAGCAGAAGCGTTACCGGGATCGCGATGAGAACGACGAGTGACTTCCATCGCGCCATGCGGAAGTGGACGCCGAAGGGACGATCGGGAACGGTGCCAGGGAGCGCCGACACGGCGTCGTGGGCAGCTTGACTCGTGCTTGTGCGTTCGGTCATCGTTCAGCTCTCACAGGGATGGGTTCGAAACCGGCGGCCACGACGATCGACGGGGAGTACCGGCATTGCTGAGCCAGCCTGTAGCGCCTTCCTGCAGCGCAAAACCAATGCTGAACGTCACTCGGCGTCATGTGACCACCCCACACCATGTGCCAGGCACACAATTAAGGGCACTAGGAGGGCTGGGCACGACGCCGAAGCAGGTGCGCGCGAGAGTTCTTCGACCTCGCCGCGCGGCTGGAGAAGACATGTGATTTATCCCTTCGAATCTGCGGCTCATGAGAAACCGTGTGCTTGCGACACAGTCAAGGTCCGTGACCCCCGGCTGCCCACCGCGCTGGAAGCTGCAGTCGAAGGACGAGCCGGGCGGTGGGTCCGCCCGGCCCGTCACCGCGGGCGCCTACGTCGTTGGCGGCGCGCGATCGGATCAGCCGAAACGGCCCGTGACGTAGTCCTCGGTCCGTTTGTCGTCGGGGCCGCTGAAGATCTTCTTGGTCGTTCCGAACTCGACCAGCCGGCCGACGACGGGGCCGTTGTCGTCGTTGTCGTCGGGGTCGGAACTCAGGAAAGCGGTGTAGTCACCGACGCGGCCGGCCTGCTGAAGGTTGTGGGTGACGATCACGATCGTGACGCCCGGTGTGAGCTCGTGCATCAGGTCCTCGATGCGCGAGGTGCTTCTCGGGTCGAGGGAGGACGCCGGCTCGTCCATGAGCAGGATGTCGGGCTCGATCGCCAGGGCACGGGCGATCACCAGGCGCTGCTGCTGGCCGCCGGACAGCCCCAGCGCGTTCTTGCCCAGGCGGTCCTTGACCTCGTCCCACAACGCGGCGCGGCGCAGCGCGTTCTCGGCGATGTCGTT
>NZ_JALPVJ010000024.1 GCF_023544445.1 Actinoplanes sp. M2I2
CACCAAAGAAGGCCTCTCCAAAAAAGAGATCATCCGCTGCCTCAAACGATATGTCGCCCGCGAGCTCTACCAGCTCATCACCGCCAACGACCCACAACCAACCCCTTGACATCCATAGGAGCATCCCAGGGACGTGAGGGGGACGCTACATCGATGTCAAGCGGGCGGCGCCGTTCTGTCCACAGGCGGTCAGAGGGGCGCCGCTCTGTCCACAGGCGGGTGGACCTCGGGGCCGGCGCCGCCCACAGGGGCCCGATCCGCCGCCGATCGCTGGCGACAGCGAGTGCCCGGCCATCTGTGGAGAGGAGCCGGCCGCACCGTGACCAACGTGTCCGGCCGAACGCCGCTGTCAGGGGCGGCCCTCAGGTATGAGAACGGCCCCTGACGGAGAGGCGATGCCACCGCGACCGGCGGCGAGTAGCTCAGGAGCGTGCGACCCGTTCGTGCCGCAGCTCGGCGTCGATCGCGTCCGGGGCGCCGCCGAACTCGTCGGCCACCTCGCCCTCCACCGCCGGCTCGGCCGTGTCCAGCCGCTTGTCGGCGTCGGCGAGCATGCGGTGGCCGGTCGACAGCACCAGCACCCCGAGCAGCACGGCGACCGCGCCGGCCACGAAGGGGACGTGGATGTTCCAGTGGTCGACCATCTTGCCGGCCACGAACGGGGCCAGGCCGCCGCCGATGAAGCGGACGAAACCGTACGTGGCCGAGGCGATCGGCCGCTCGACGGGGGACACGAGCATGACCGCCTGGGTGGTCAGCGTGTTGTTGATGCCGACCATGATGCCGGAGAGGATCACGCAGACGATCAAGGCCCAGCGGACGTCGGTGAACAGCCCGATCAGCAGTAGGAGCACGGCGAAGGAGCCCAGCGCCCCGTACAGCGACGGCGCGGTGCCGAAGCGGGCCTGCAGGCGGGGCGCGCCGACGATCGAGAAGACGGCGACGAGCATGCCCCAGCCGAAGAACACGAAGCCGAGCTGGATGGCCGAGAGTTCCATGGGGTACGGCGCGTAGCCGAGCATCGTGAAGAAGCCCCAGTTGTAGAACAGGGCGGCCACGCACATGGTCAGCAGGGAGCGGTGCCGCAGGGCCAGCAGCGGCTCGCTCAGGGAGATCTTGCGCGGCGGCGGGGGAGTCTTGTCGAGCAGTGTCACCGTGGCGATCAGCGCCACGGCCATCAGGGCGGCGACGCCGAAGAACGGGCCGCGCCAGCTGATGTCGCCGAGCAGGCCGCCGATGAGCGGGCCGGCGGCGATGCCGAGGCCGAGGGCCGCCTCGTAGAGGACGATCGCGCCGGCGAAGCCGCCGGAGGCGGAGGCGACGATGACCGCCAGCGACGTGGCGATGAACATGGCGTTGCCCAGGCCCCAGCCGGCGCGGAAGCCGACGATGCCGCCGATCGAGCCGGACAGGCCGGCCAGCGCGGAGAAGACGACGATCACGGCGAGGCCGGTGATCAGGGTGCGCTTGGGTCCGATGCGGCTGGACACCCAGTTGACGCCGAGCATGGCGATCGCGGTGACCACCAGGTAGCTGGTGAACAGCAGGCTGACCTGGCTCGGACTGGCGTGCAGCTGTGCGGACAGCGCCGGCAGGATCGGGTCGACCAGGCCGATGCCCATGAAGCTGACGACACAGGCGAACGCGACCGCGAAGACCGCTTTCGGTTGTTTGAACAGGCTGGCGCCTGGCGCAGCGCTCACTGCGGACCTCCGTACGTCGATAGTCGCCCTGAATCATAAGTGCCTTATGCATACAGCCGCAAAGGGGTGAGACGTACGAGACTGACCGGATGAGCGACATCATCGACCCGGCCATCGGCGACTACCTGCTGGCGCACTGCACCCCCGCCGACCAGGTGCTGCGCGACCTCGCGGCCGAGACCCGGGACGCCTTCCCCGACGAGTCCGGCATGCAGATCTCGCACGACGAGGGCGAGCTGCTGACCATGCTGGTCCGGCTCACCGGCGCCCGGTACGCGGTGGAGATCGGGGTGTTCACCGGCTACTCCTCGATCTGCATCGCCCGCGGCCTGCCCCCGGACGGCCGGCTGCTGGCCTGCGACGTCTCCGAGCGGTTCACCGACGTGGCCCGCCGCTACTGGGCGCGGGCTTCGGTCGACCAGGTGATCGAGCTCAACCTCGGGCCGGCGATCGAGACGGTCCGGGCCCTGAGCCGCGAGCCGATCGTCGACTTCGCCTTCGTCGACGCGGACAAGACCGGCTACCCGGGCTACTACGAGGAGCTGGTGCCACGGCTGCGGCCGGGCGGGCTGATGGTGCTCGACAACGTCCTGCGCGGCGGCCGGGTGCTCGACCCCGCGAACGAGCCGGACGTGGTGGTGCGCGACCTCAACGACCGGATCGTGGCCGACGAGCGCGTCGAGTCGGTCATGCTCCCCGTACGGGACGGGGTGACGCTGGTCCGCAAGCGCGGATAGCAACCGGACCGCACCCGGGAGCGGCCCCGATTCTCACCGGCGTGGCGTTGTCTGGACGGATGCCGAAGGCCTTCGCGATCACTGCTGCCCTGGCCGTCGTTCTCTATCAGTTCGTGCCCGACGACCCGTGGTGGGTGGCGGGCTGGCAGATGGCCATCGGCTACGCCGCGGTCGGGGCGGTCCTGGTCGGCGCCCGGCGGTTGCCCCGCGGGGAGCGGCTGCCCTTCCGGCTGTTCGCGGCCGGGCTCGGCGCGAACGTCACCGGCATCGGCGTGGCCGTGTTCTGCGACGAGGTGCTGCACCTGGTCGACCTGCCGACCCCGGCCGATCCGCTGTTCCTGCTGCTCTACCCGTTCTGCGCGGCCGGCATCGCGGTGCTCATCCGGCGGCGCGAGACCGGCCGGGACTGGACAGCGATGGTCGACGCGACCACGATCACGACCGGTTTCGGGCTGCTGGCCTGGGTGTACGTGATCGCGCCGTCGGCCGGCGGCGGCCAGATCACCATGCTGGGCGAGGCCACCCAGGCCGCGTACCCGATCGGCGACCTGGTCATGATCGCCATGATGGCCCGGCTCCTGCGCGGTGGCGGCCGGCGCGGCGCGGCGTTCTGGTGGGTGACCGCCTCGCTGGCCACGTTCCTGCTGGGCGACGTCGCCTGGGTCGTGATCGGCCACCTGATCGACCTGGGCTTCGCGATCGAGGACCTCGCGTGGTTCAACCGGGCCGTCGAGTCGATCTTCCTGGTGGCGTTCGCGCTGTTCGGCGTCGGGGCGCTGCACCACGACGCGCGCACGCTGGGGGCGCCGGCCGGACCGGCCGTCGCGCGCCTCGGCCGCGTACACCTGGCCCTTCTGACCCTGGCGTCGCTGGTCGCGCCCGCGGTGCTCGCGGTGCAGCTGGCTCAGGGCGCCGTCACCGACGGTTTCGCCATCGTGATCGCCTCGGTGGCGCTGTTCTCGCTGGTGGTGGCCCGGATGGCCCAGTTGCTGCGGCAGGTCGAGCAGCAGGCGCAGCAGGTCCGGGAGCTGGCCCGGCGCGACGAGCTGACCGGGCTGCCCAACCGGCGGGCCTGGAACGACGAGCTGCCCCGGGCCCTGGAGCACGCCCGCCGCGACGGACGGCCGGTCAGCGTGGCGGTGCTCGACCTCGACCGGTTCAAGCTGTTCAACGACACCTACGGCCACCCGGCCGGGGACCGGCTGCTGCACTCGTCGGCCGCGGCCTGGTCGGCCTGCCTGCGCGCGGCCGACACGCTGGCCCGCTACGGCGGCGAGGAGTTCGTCGTGCTGCTGCCCGACGCGACCGAGGCCCAGGCGCGTGAGGTCGTCGAACGGGCGCTGGCCGGCACACCGCTGGGGCAGACGTTCTCGGCCGGCGTGGCGCGCTGGGACGGCAACGAGACGTCGGACGAGCTGATCGAGCGGGCCGACACCGCGCTCTACGAGGCCAAGGCGGCCGGGCGCAATCAGATCAGGGAGGCGGCGAACCGGCCCGCCGCGGCCGCCGCCATGAAGTAGGCGTGGTCCTGGTCGAGCTTGCGGCCCATCGTCGACAGGGGCACCGGGCTGGCCCGCAGCGCCTCGTCGAGCCCGTCGACCGGCACCCGGGGCAGGCGGTGCCTCGCCGCCAGCGGCGCCAGCGCCGCGTCGATCTCGGCGGCCAGGCCCGGCTCGAGGCCGTCGGGCACCGGCAGGTCGGCGGTCAGCAGCGCCACCTTCCCGTACGCGGTGAGGCTGTGGTGCGACACGCCCCGGTGCCGCGGCCGTCCGTCGCCGGTCGAGAGGCGCAGCGACCCGACCGGCCGCCCGCCGAGCGTGCCGATGGCGTTGATCGCCTCACCCAGCGCGACGCCGGAAAACCCCCACGTTGTGCCCGTGCCCAGATTGCCCGGCCCCTGCGCGACGACCGTGACGTCGGCCCGCAGCACGTGGCGGGCGGCGAGGAGCCCGGTGTGCACGGTGCTCGCCTCGAGGTCGCCACCGAACGCCTGCCCGGTCGTGATCGTGCCGGCCAGCTGGTCGCGCAGCCCGTCGAGGGTGCGCGAGAACCACGCCGGGAGAGCCCCGCCGTCGGTCATCACATACGCGATCCGGGCCCCGGGCCGGTCGAGGCGGACGGCGGCGACGACGGCCGGGAGCGCGGAGTGCAGGTCGGCCGTGACCACCGGCATGCCCTCGAGCGACGTGGCCGCGGCCATGACCTCGCGGTGCGGGGAGGCTTCCTCGTCGACCCCGAGCCGGATGGCCTGCAGCGGCGTGTAGCGGGCCTTGACCAGGTGACCGGCGTCGCGATCGGTGCCGGCGTCGGGCGGATCGGCCGGCAACCGGTCGGGCAGCGCGACGACCAGCGCGTACCCGCCGGTGCCGAGGCCCATGACCAGGGCGCCGACGTTGAGCAGCACCCGGTCGCCCGGCCGGGGCTCGCCGACCAGCTCCGGATAGGCCAGCGCGCGCACCGGGCCGTCGTCGGTCGTGACCTCGAGCTCGGCCGCGCCGTGCCACCGCCGCCGCACCGCCTGGACCGTCCCCGATCGCCACCGCACCATGGCCGGAACCCTATTCGACCCCGCCGTCGACGTGGTTGCGGCCCGCCGAGCCCCGGGTCGGGTCGAGGAACACGTAGCGGATCTGCGGGTAGCGGGCCCGCAGGCGGCGCTCGGCCTCGTCGCTGGCCGCCTCGATGGCGCCGCCGTTGACGTCGTTCCGGAAGTCGACCTTGGCGGCGACCAGGATCTCGTCCGGGCCGAGCTGCATGGTCAGCAGCGTCGGCACGGACACCACGGCCGGGATCGAGGCCAGGTCGGCGGAGATCTCGTTGTGCATCCGGCGCGGCACGGCCCGGCCGACCAGCAGGGAGGCGTTGGCCCGAGCCAGGGTCACGGCGACCAGCAACAGCAGCAGGCCGATCAGGATGGAGGCGATGCCGTCCCACATCCCGTTCCCGGTGACCTCGGTCAGGGCCAGCCCGCCGGCCGCGACGATCAGGCCGATCAGCGCGGCCGAGTCCTCGAAGTAGACCGCCTTGACCGTGGTGTCGGAGGTCAGCCGCAGGAACCGGAACGGCGAGACGCCCCAGCGCCGGGACTCGCCGGCGACCTGGCGGCGGGCGCGCAGGAACGAGGTGCCCTCGGCGACGAACGAGAGCGCCAGCACCAGGTACGACCAGAGGTACTCGCCGGTGTGCTCGCCGTCGACGATCGTCTCGACGCCGTGGTAGATCGAGAAGCCGGCGCCGGCCACGAAGGTGAACACCGCAGCGATGAACGCCCAGACGAAGCTCTCCTTGCCGTACCCGAACGGGTGCTCTTCGTCAGCCGGGCGGGCGCCGCGGCGCAGCGCGACGAAGAGGAAAACCTCGGTGATGGTGTCGGCCAGCGAGTGGGCCGACTCGGACACCATGGCGGCCGATCCCGACACCAGACCGGCGAGGAGCTTGGCCACGGCGATGGCCAGGTTGGCCAGGCCGGCGATGACGACCGTGCCCACACTCTCGTTCTCCGGCTCTTCGGACCCTTCGGGCGAATCGCTCGGGCTCAGCGGCAGCGCAGCGGCCAGACCGACCGGGAGCTGCTCTTCAGGGGTCTCTGCGGTGCTCACCATGGCCTATCTTTCCGCGGTTCGCCCGCCGGAAACCGCCCGCGGCTGGCGTGTACGTCACGTCGGCGTCCACCCTGCTAGCGTTGCCAACCGTGTCGCGCACCCGCACTGAGCGCCTGGTGAACCTGGTGATCTGCCTCCTGTCGACGCGTCGGTTCCTGACCGCCGCGCAGATCGCCGCGACGGTGCCGGGCTACGAGCACGACCCCGAGGACCCACGCGACCACGAGGCCTTCCAGCGCAAGTTCGAACGCGACAAGGCCGAGCTGCGCGAGCTCGGCGTTCCGCTCGAGACCGGTACGGCCAGCGTCTTCGACCAGGAGCCGGGCTACCGCATCGCGCACCGGGAGTACGCGCTGCCCGACATTCTGCTCGAGCCCGACGAGGCCGCCGCGGTGGGCATCGCGGCCCGCCTCTGGCAGCACGCCGGCCTGGCCGCCGCGGCGTCGTCCGGCCTGGCCAAGCTGCGCGCGGCCGGGGTCGAGGTCGACCCGCAGGCCACCCTCGGGGTCGAGCCGGTGGTCACCGTCGACCCGGCGTTCGGCCCGCTGACCAGCGCGGCCCGCGACCGGCGGGCGGTCACGTTCAGCTACCGGGTGCCCGAGGTCGACGACCCGGCCACCCGCCGCCTCGAGCCGTGGGGCGTGGTCTGCTGGCAGGGGCGGTGGTACGTGGTCGGTCACGACCGCGACCGGGCCGCCACCCGCTGCTTCCGTCTGTCGCGGATCGTCGGCGCGGTCAAGCCGCTGGGCCGGCCGGGCGCGTTCACCCCGCCCCAGAACGAGGACCTGATCAGCCACGTCGCCCAGTGGTCGGGGCCGGTGCCGCACACCGGCCGCGCCACCGTGACCGCGCGGCCCGGCCGGGCCGCCGGGTTGCGGCGCTGGGCCACCGACTCGGTGCCGGGGCCGGACGGCGACCGGCTGACCATCCCGTACTCGGACGCCGAGCGCCTGGCCGCCACGATCGTCGGCTACGGGCCCGACGTGCGCGCCGACGGCCCGCCCGAGGTCCGCGAGGCCGTCATCCAGCTGCTCAAGGAGGTCGTGGCCCGGCACGAGGTGGCGGCATGACCGGCCCCCGGCAGAGCGCCGACCGGCTCGGCCGGCTGCTCCTGCTCGTCCCGTACCTGCTGGCCCGGCCCGGGATCCTGGTCGCCGAGGCGGCGGCCGACCTGGGGGTCAGCGAGCGGCAGCTGCGCGAGGACCTGGAGCTGCTCTGGGTGTGCGGCCTGCCCGGCTACGGCCCGGGCGACCTGATCGACATGGCGCTGGACGGCGACCGGGTGACGATCAGCCACGACGCCGGCATCGACCGGCCGCTGCGCCTCACCCAGGACGAGGCCCTGGCGCTCGTGGTGGCGCTGCGGATGCTGGCCGAGACCCCGGGCACCGGCCACCGCGACGTGATCGAACGCGCCCTGGCCAAGATCGAGAGTGCGGCCGGCGACCTGGCCGACGCGCCGGTCGCCGTGCGGCTGCCGGCCAACAGCAAGCGCGTCGACAAGGTGCGGTCCGCGGTCGAGAGCGGGCACGCGCTGCGGATGACCTACTACACGGCGGCCCGCGACGAGACGACCGAACGCGTCGTCGACCCGATGCGGGTGCTGATGGTCGGCGGCAAGGCGTACCTGGAGGCGTGGTGCCGCCGGGCCGAGGGGACCCGGCTGTTCCGCATCGACCGCATCGACGACTTCACCGAGCTCGACGAGCCGTCCCGCCCGCCCGCCGACGCCGTCCCGCACGACGTCAGCGACGGCGTCTTCCGCCCGACCCCCGACCTGCAGCTGGTCACGTTGCGGGTGGGCCGGGGCAGCCGGTGGATCACCGAGTACTACCCGGTCGAGGAGGTGCGCCGCAGCGGGGGCGAGGAGTGGGTCGTGACCATGCGGGTCACCGACCTGGGCTGGGCGCAGCGGCTGCTGCTCGGCCTCGGGCCCGACGTCACCGTGGTCGGCCCGCCGGAGCTGCTGCGCCGGATCCACGAGCAGGCCACGGCCGCGCTCGACCAGTACAGCACCCCCGGCCGGTAGGGTGACCCGGTGCTGATGTGGATCTGGATCGCCGTGGTCGTCGTCGCCCTGCTCATCCTCGGAGCGGCCGGGGTGCGCCTGTTCGGCCGGCTCGACGGGCTGCACCGGGCGGCCGTGCGGCTGCAGAGGCGGCAGGCCGAGGCGGCCAGGGTGCAGCAGAGTGCCCTCACGCTGCAGGAAACGGTGCTCGCGGTGCAGCAGCGGGCCGAGCTCGTGCAGGAGCACGTCGAGGCGTTGTCACCGGCGTCGAAGAAAGCCTAGGCCGCGGCGTTCCTTCCCCGTTGTCCAAGGATTTGGGCGATGGTGGCGAAACCCGTGAGGGTCCGTGGGCTGCATCACCAGTTTTGACACGTACGATGGACCCCGCACAACTTGATCCGACCGACTGGAGTTAACCCATGGGCGTCCTCAAGCCATGGCACATCATCGTTTTCGTGGTCGTCCTCGTGCTGCTGTTCGGCGCGAAGCGGCTGCCGGACGCGGCGCGGTCGCTGGGCCGGTCGCTGCGGATCATCAAGGCCGAGACCAAGGGCCTGGTCGACGACGACAACGTCGCTGAGAAGGCCGAGCCGCCGTACTCGCGCCAGCCGCTCAACGGCGAGGTGCAGCAGCCCTACCAGCCGCAGGGCTACCAGCAGACGCCGCCGCCGCAGAACTACCAGCAGCAGGCGCCCCCGCCGCAGGGTTACGCCCAGCAGCCGCCGGCGCAGCCCTATGTCGACCCGGTGCAGCGCACCAACGATCGCTGACCCGCGGGCATGAAGCTAGCCCTTCGCCGTCAGGGGCCCACCAAGTTTCAGCAGGCCTCCGACGGTTCCATGACGCTGATCGACCACATCCGGGAGCTCCGTAACCGGCTGTTCATCGCCTCGCTGGGTCTCATCGTCGGTCTGATCATCGGCTTCATCGTGTCGCAGCCGGTGTTCCACCTGCTCGAGCAGCCCTACTGCCGGTTGCCGTCGTCGATCGCCATCAACGCCGACGGCACGCCGTATTGCGACTGGGTCGTGCTGAACGTCACGGACACGCTGATCCTGCGGCTCAAGATCGCGCTGTGGGTCGGCCTGATCGTCGGGTCACCGGTCTGGCTCTATCAGTTGTGGGCGTTCATCGCCCCGGGCCTGCACCGTCACGAGCGCAAGTGGGCGTACGTGTTCGTTGCGATCGCCGCCCCGCTGTTCGCCGCGGGCGGAGTGCTGGCCTACTTCGTGGTCGGTCACAGCCTCGCGTTCATCATGGAAGCCGGTGTGCTCGGCGAGGCCACGAAACTCGAGGTCTCGTCGTACGTCGGCTTCGTCACCAACATGATCTTGATTTTCGGGGTGGCCTTCGAGTTCCCGTTGATCTTGCTGATGCTCAACTTCACCGGTGTGGTCTCGGCGAAGAAGCTGCTCAGCTGGTGGCGGATCGTGGTCTTCCTGTCGTTCGCGTTCGCCGCGATCGCCACGCCCGACCCCGGCCCGTTCGGCATGACGCTGCTGGCGCTCTGCATGGTGGTGCTCTACCTGATCGCGACCGGTGTGGCGGCGCTCAACGACCGCCGCAAGGGCCGCAAGGAGGAGATCTACGCCGAGCTCGACGACGACCAGATCTCGCCGCTCGAGGAGGAGCGGGTGCCGGTCGGCGCGTTCGACCCGGTCGAGGCCCCGTCCCCGATCGAGGCGCCCGAGCCGGTCGCCCGGCCCCGGCCGCTCGAGGGACGCTTCGACGACATGACGTGAGCCATCGCCGGGCGGCTATGCTGCCCGGCTGTGACGAGCTTCGAGATCGCGGTGCTGGCCAACCCCACAGCGGGGCGCGGCCGGCACCGCGATCTGGTTTCCGGGGTTCTGCGCCGGCTGGACGGCCCGGGGCGTACGGTCCGGTTGCTGGAGGCCCACAGCGGCGCCTCCGCCGAATCGGCCTGCCATGCCGCTGTGGCGGCCGGGGTGAGCGCGGTCGTCGCCGTCGGCGGGGACGGGACCGTCCACCGGGCGTTGCAGGCTGTCGCCGAGCAGCCCGTCGGCTTCGGGGTGATCCCGGCCGGCACCGGCAACGACTTCGCCGCCGCCGTCGGGATGCCGGACGACCCCCTCGCGGCGGCCGGCGTCGTCGTGGAGGCGCTCGCGTCGGGCCGGCACACCCCGATCGACCTGGCCCGCGCCGTGAACCCCGGCGGTGAGGTCCGCTGGTTCGGGGCCGTGCTCGCCGGCGGGTTCGACGCGCTGGTCAACGAGCGGGCCAACCTGATGCGCCGGCCGCGCGGCCCGCGCCGCTACGACCTGGCCATCCTGCTCGAGCTGGCCCGGCTGCGCCCCCGCGCGTACACGCTCGAACTCGACGGGGTGGACCGCAGCTTCGAGGGGATGCTGGTGGCCGTGGGCAACAGCGCCAGCTACGGCGGCGGCATGCGCATCCTGCCCGGCGCCGACCCCACCGACGGGCTGCTCGACGTCCTGATCGCCGCGCCGTTCGGGCGGGCCGCGCTGGCCCGGCTCAAACCCCGGCTGCGGCGGGGCACCCACGTCACCGATCCCCGCGTCACCGTCCATCGGGCCCGCCACGTCCGCCTGCGGTCCGAGGGGATCATCGCGTACGCCGACGGGGAGCGCCTCGGACCTCTGGACCTCGACCTGACGTGCGAGCCGGGTGCGGTTCGGTTGCTCCGCTGAACTTGTCATCAGATCGCGGCGGACCGGCCGATGGGGGAGGTCATGCAGATCAACTCGTTCAGCTCGTTCGCCACCTCCGCCTACGACACCGTCCGCTCGAACCTCAAGAGCATGGCCGAGGCCGCCGCCGAGCAGCGCACCCCCGAGGTCGTGCCCGCTCCCGTTCCCGCCCCCGCGCCGGTCCCCGCCGCCGACCCCGCCGCCGCCGAAGGATCCGCCGTCAAGGGGCAGCGCCAGGGCGTCAGCCTCGACGCGTATGCCTAAACCGGTCTTTCCCGACGCTTAAGGTCAGGACCGATTCGATTCCATCTATGCCCGCGAGGCTGCGGGCATGGTCCTCTCGAGAAGAACCCTCCTGCTCAGTTCGGCGGCGGCCGGCGTCGCCGGCGCCGCGACCACGTGGCCGCTCGCCGCCACCGCCGCGCCCTACCGCGGCCCGCTGCGGACCGACCCGTTCACCCTGGGCATCGCCTCGGGCGACCCCGAACCGGACGGCTTCGTGCTCTGGACCCGCCTCGCACCGGCGCCGCTGGCCGACGACGGCCTGGGCGGCATGCCGTCGCGCGTCGTGCCCGTGCAGTGGGAACTGGCCGCCGACGAGCGGTTCCGCCGGATCGTGCGGCGCGGGGTGACCACGGCCCGCCCCGAGTCGGCGCACGCCGTGCACGTCGAGCTGCACCACCTGCTGCCCGGCCGTGAATACTTCTACCGCTTCCGGGCCGAGGGCTACGTCTCGCCCGTCGGCCGCACGCGCACCGCCCCGCCGCTGTGGGCCACCGGCGGCACGCTGGCGATGTCGTTCGCCTCCTGCTCGCAGTACGAGCACGGCTACTTCACGGCGTACCGCCACCTCGCCGCGGACGAGCCCGAGCTGATCCTGCACCTGGGCGACTACCAGTACGAGTACCAGGCCGGCGTCTACAACGTCCCCGGCGGCAACCCGCGCGACCACGCCGGGCCCGAGACCGTCACGCTGGCCAACTACCGGCAGCGCCACGCCCAGTACAAGACCGACGCCGACCTGCAGGCCGCGCACGCCGTCGCGCCCTGGGCGGTGGTCTTCGACGACCACGAGGTCGAGAACAACTGGGCCGACGAGGTGCCCGAGCAGGCCGACCCGGCGTTCCCGGCCCGGCGCGCGGCCGCCTTCCAGGCCTACTACGAGAACATGCCGCTGCGCCGTACGTCGATCCCGCACGGCGTCGACATGCAGCTCTACCGGCGGCTGCACTGGGGCCGGCTGGCCACGTTCCACCTGCTCGACACCCGGCAGTACCGCGACGACCAGGCGTGCGGCGACGGCTACAAGGACTGCGCCGAGGCGTACGACCCGGCCCGCTCGATCACCGGCGAGCGGCAGGAGAAGTGGCTGCTCGACGGCTTCCGCCGGTCGTCGGCCCGCTGGGACGTGCTCGGCCAGCAGGTGTTCTTCGGTCAGCGCGACAACAACTCGGGCCCGCAGGTGGTGACCAGCATGGACTCGTGGGACGGGTACGCCGCCTCCCGCGACCGGATCACCCGGGGCTGGGTCGACGCCGGCGTCCGCAACCCGGTCGTGCTCACCGGCGACGTCCACGCGCACTGGGCCGACGAGCTGAAGCTGGACTACGCCGACCCGACCTCGAAGACCGTCGGCACCGAACTGGTCTGCTCCTCGATCACCTCGACCGGCAACGGCGCCGACGTGGCGAGCGGGCAGCACCCGTGGGCGGCCTGGAACCCGCATCTGCGCTTCTACAACAACCAGCGCGGGTACGTCCGTACGCGGATCGCCCCGGACGGGATGACGGCGGACTTCCGCGTCGTGCCGTTCGTGACCACGCCCGGCGCGCCGGTCCACACCCGGGCCACTTTCGTCGTCGAGGACCGGGTGCCCGGTCTGCAGCAGACGGCCGACAACCCCACGCCGTCGACCCTGCGCTCGGCGGCCGACCTCGGCGCGGAGACCGTACGGCAGGAGACCGAGCGCCCCTGACCCTCAGCCGCCGCCCACGGCCGCGATCGGCGTGCCGGTGCGGCCGGCCCTGGCCTGGCCCCAGTCGTAGAGCGCTTGCAGCACCGGGGCCAGGCTGTGCCCCTCGGCGGTGAGCCGGTAGTCGACGTGCGGCGGGACGGTCCGGTGGTCGTGCCGGGCGACCAGGCCGTCCCCCTCCAGCTCGCGCAGCTGCTGGGTCAGCACCTTCTCGCTGATGCCGGGCATCCGGCGGCGCAGCTCGCCGTAACGGTGCGTGCCCTCCTTGAGGTGGGCCAGGATCACCGCCCGCCACCGGCCGCCGATCACGTCGAAGGTCACCTCGACCGGGCAGTGGTACACCTTGCTCATCTCGCCTCCGGGCGGGCACGAACCGGAAAGTGCGTACTTGCCGGGCCCGGGCGCGGATGGTGCGCTGGTCCCCGTGGTTACCGAGTACACCAGCAACGAGACCGCCGCGCCGCCCTCCCTCTTCGCGTGGGCGGGCGGCCTGGACGCCCTGACCACGCTGTGCGAGGCCTTCTACCGGCTCGTCCGCGCCGACGACCTGCTCGCCCCGGTGTTCGCCGGGATGTCGCCCGACCATCCCCGCTACGTGGCGTTGTGGCTGGCCGAGGTGTTCGGCGGGCCGGCCGGCTACACGGCCGAGCGGGGTGGCTATCCGCACATGCTGCGCATGCACCTCGGCAAGGCGATCACCGAACCGCAGCGCCGCCGCTGGGTCAACCTGATGCAGGACGCGGCCGACGAGGTGGGTCTGCCGGCCGACCCGGAGTTCCGCGCGGCCTTCGTCGGCTATCTCGAGTGGGGTACGCGGCTGGCCCGGGAGAACTCACAGCCCGGCGCCGACCCGGTGCGCCGGGCTCCGGTGCCCCGGTGGGGGTGGGGTGTCGCCCCGCCCTACCAGGGTTGATCGGCCTCTCCGGCGGCGCAGCCGGGCGGGGCCGTTTCAGGCTGCGCCCGGGTGGGGCCGTTTCAGGCTGCGCAGCCGGCCAGGGCCAGCGTGGCGCCGAGGCCGTTGGGGCGGCCCGGCTCGGCGGCCGGCAGCACCAGGGCGGCACAACCGGCCCGCACCGCGCCCGCGTCGGCCGGGGTGTCGCCGACCATCAGCGTACGCTCGGGATCGGCGCCCAGCATGCCGCAGGCCCGCAGGAAGATGGCCGGGTCGGGCTTGATCCGGCCGACCTCGTAGCTCAGCGCGTACGCGTCGATCAGCGGGGTCATGCCCCAGGCGTCGAACAGCGGCCGGATGTCGAACCCGACGTTGCTGACCACGGCCACCTTGATGCCGGCGTCGTGCAGCGTGCGCAACGTGGGCTCGGTGTCGGGATAGGGCAGCCAGCCGCCGGGCTCGAGCAGCCGGTCGTAGAGCGCGTCGGGCAGGCCCTCGACGTCGGTGGTCACGGTCGCCGCCAGGCCCGTGTAGGCGGCCCGGTGGCTCTGGGCGTACAGATCCCGGTCGGCCCAGTGCTCGGCCAGCTGCGGCGGCACCCGGTGCGGCAGCGGTCCGCCGGCCCGCCCGGCGGTGACCAGCCGGTCGGCCAGCACGGTCGCCTTGCCCCGGTCGAGCTCGCGGCCACAGGCCGCGGCGGCGGCCAGCACCCAGGTCACCGGGTCTTCCACCTGGGCCAACGTGCCGTGGAAGTCGAACAGCACGGCGTCGACCTGACGGTGCGGCCGATGGGGAGGGTGGTCGGTCGATGCAACATCCGGCACGGGTGCACCATACCCACCACGCCGAGTGGACCGGGACGCAACCGCCCGTGCTGCTTCTTGTCATACGTCCGGACTAGCCTTGTGGTCATGACGAGTCCCGCCGAGAGGTATGCGCAGTCCCAGCGGCGGGCGGCCAGGGTGGCCGAGTTTCCGGCGCTCGAGGATTTCATGCTCGACGTCGGCTTCGACCTGGACGATTTCCAGCGAGCCGCCTGCGAGTCGCTCGAACGTGGCAGTGGCGTGCTCGTGTGCGCCCCCACCGGTGCCGGCAAGACGGTGGTCGGTGAGTTCGCCGTCCACCTCGCCCTGCGGGCCGGCGAGCGTAAGTGCTTCTACACGACGCCGATCAAGGCGCTGTCCAACCAGAAATACCACGACCTGGTCGAGCGCTACGGCCCCGACCAGGTCGGCCTGCTGACCGGCGACAACGCCATCAACGGCGACGCCCCCGTGGTCGTGATGACCACCGAGGTGCTGCGCAACATGCTGTACGCGGGCTCGTCCGCGCTGAAGAACCTGGCCTACGTCGTGATGGACGAGGTGCACTACCTGGCCGACCGGTTCCGCGGCGCGGTCTGGGAAGAGGTGATCATCCACCTCCCGGCCTCGGTGACCCTGGTGTCGCTGTCGGCCACGGTCAGCAACTACGAGGAGTTCGCCGACTGGCTGGTCACCGTGCGCGGCACGACCGAGGTCGTGGTCAGCGAGCACCGGCCCGTGCCGCTCTGGCAGCACATGCTCGTCGGCCGGCGGATGTTCGACCTGTTCCACGACGCCGACGCGGCCAAGAAGCACGACGTGCACCCCGAGCTGCTGCGGTACACCCGGGAGATGGAACGGCGGCTCGAGTTCACCGACCGCGCGCACGGCCCCGGCCGCGGCGGTCGCGGGCGCCGCTGGCAGCCGCCGCCGCGCCCCGAGGTGGTCGACCGGCTCGAGCGGGCCGACCTGCTTCCGGCCATCCTGTTCATCTTCAGCCGGGCCGGCTGCGACGCCGCCGTACAGCAGTGCCTGTCGGCCGGGCTGAGGCTGACCGGGGCCGAGGAACGCGCCGAGATCCGCCGCATCGCCGAGGCCAAGGTGGCCAGCATCCCCCGCGAGGACCTGTCCGTCCTGGGCTACTGGGAGTGGCTCGACGGCCTCGAGCGCGGCATCGCGGCCCACCACGCCGGCATGCTGCCCGCCTTCAAGGAGGCGGTCGAGGAGTGCTTCGTCCGGGGGCTGGTCAAGGCCGTGTTCGCCACCGAGACGCTGGCCCTGGGCATCAACATGCCGGCCCGCTGCGTCGTGCTCGAACGGCTGGTCAAGTTCAACGGCGAGGCCCACGTCGACCTCACCCCGGGCGAGTACACCCAGCTCACCGGCCGGGCCGGCCGTCGCGGCATCGACGTCGAGGGCCACGCGGTGGTGCTGTGGAGCCCCGAGGTCGACCCGCGGCACGTGGCCGGGCTCGCCTCCACGCGCACCTACCCGCTGCGGTCCTCGTTCCGGCCCTCCTACAACATGGCCGTCAACCTGGTCGGCACGGTCGGGGCCGACAAGGCCCGTGAGCTGCTCGAGTCGTCGTTCGCCCAGTTCCAGGCCGACCGCTCGGTGGTCGGCCTGGCCCGCCAGGTGCAGCGCAACGTCGAGACCATGCAGACGTACGCGAACGACGAGGCCTGCCACCACGGCGACTTCGACGAGTACTTCGCCCTCCGGATAGCCATCGCCGACCGGGAACGCGCCATCGCCCGTCAGGGCGCGTCGCAACGCCGCTCCGCGGTGGTCACCTCGCTGGAGCGGCTGCGCGTCGGCGACGTCATCCGGGTCGCCCAGGGCCGCCGCGCCGGCCTGGCCGTGGTGCTGGAGGCGCCGACCGGCGGCTTC
The DNA here is from genome assembly GCF_023544445.1 of Actinoplanes sp. M2I2. GTDB lineage: Bacteria > Actinomycetota > Actinomycetes > Mycobacteriales > Micromonosporaceae > Actinoplanes. The sequence goes on from NZ_JALPVJ010000024.1 coordinate 16,280, forward strand.
GGCGAGCCCCGCCCGATGGTGCTCACCCAGGACAGGTGGGCCGGCCGGGTCAGCCCGGCCGACTTCTCGGGCGAGGCCGAGGTGCTCGAGCGCATCCGCGTGCCGAAACACTTCAACCCGCGCTCGCCCGCCGCCCGCCGCGACCTGGCCGCCCAGGTCAGCGCGACCGGCCACGACCGGCACGGCAGCAGCCGGCGCCGTTCGCGCGGCGGCGACACCGGCGAGGACGCCGAGATCGCCCTGCTCAAGATGCAGATGCGGCAGCACCCGTGTCACGCCTGCCCCGACCGCGAGGACCACGCCCGCTGGGCCGAGCGCCGGCACCGCCTGCAGCGCGACACCGACGCCCTGCGCGACAAGGTCGCGGGCCGCACCGGCTCGCTGGCCCGCACGTTCGACGAGGTGTGCGCGGTGCTGGCCGACCGCGGCTACCTGACCGAGACCGGCGACGTCACCGAGACCGGCCGCATGCTGGGCCGCATCTGGTCGGAGGCCGACCTGCTGGTGGCCGAGTGCCTGCGGCACGGCGTCTGGGACGGGCTGGACCCCGAGGAGCTGGCCGCGGCCGTGTCGATGGTGCTCTACGAGTCGCGCCGCGAGAGCGACGACCGCGCCTCGGTGCCCAAGGGCGCGATCACCGAGGCGGTCGACGAGTGCGGCAAGCTGTGGGCCGACATCGCCGGCGACGAGGCCGAGCACGGGCTGACGCTGACCCGTGAGCCCGATCCCGGCTTCGTGTGGCCGATGTACCGCTGGGCGCGGGGCGAGCCGCTGGCCAAGGTGCTCGCCAGCGGCCACAACTACGACGCCGACATGCCCGCGGGCGACTTCGTCCGCTGGGCGCGGCAGGTGCTCGACCTGCTGGGCCAGCTCCGCGAGGCGTCGGCCGCCTCCCAGGAGCTGCGCGACACGGCCCGCAAGGCGATCACGGCGATCAACCGGGGGGTGCTGGCCTACCACGCCGGCATGTGACAGCGGCTCGTGCCGGGTCTCGGGTCTCGTCGTTCGGGGTCCGGAGCCGGAGCCGGCGCCGGCGGTGTTGTTGTTCGCGCGCCCCGCCCCGCCTCGTCCGCCCCGCGGCGCAGAGCTTCGCCGTCGGCGGGTCGGCGTTGTGAGGGTGGCGTGGCGGCGGATCAGGGTTCTCGACGTTCGCGGGTCTCGACGTTCGCGGGTCTCGACGTTCGCGCGTCTCGAGGTTCGCGGGTCTCGTCGTTGGCCGTGTTTCGGGGCCTTGATTTCTGGCGAAAAATTCTGCGAGGGTGTCGAAGAACGGGATCCTCGTTCGTGTAGGTGGCGAGACACCGATCACGAGGAGGAACGATGAAGCAGTATCTGCTCAGCATCTATCAGCCCGACGGAAACCCGCCGCCGCCGGACGTGCTCGAACCGATCATGGCGGAGCTCGGGAAGCTGAACGACGAGATGAAGGCTGCGGGCGCCTGGGTGTTCGCGGCCGGGCTGCATCCGCCGTCGACGGCGACCGTCATCCGCGACAAGGACGGCGACGCACTGCTCACGGACGGCCCGTTCACCGAGGGCAAGGAACACCTGGGCGGTTTCACGATCGTCCAGGCGGCAGACCTGGACGAGGCGCTGAGCTGGGGCAGCCGCCTGGCGGGCGTGCTGGCGCCGCTCGCGATCGAGGTCCGGCCGATCGCGTGGTGAAGAACCGGCGGGCATGACCGAGATCGAGCGGATCTTCCGAGCGGAGTACGGCCGGGCTGTCGCGGTCCTGATCCGGCACTTCGGTGACATCGACGTCGCCGAGGAAGCCGTGCAGGACGCCTTCGTCACGGCCGTGCTCCGCTGGCCCCGCGACGGCATCCCGGCCAGCCCGGCCGGCTGGATCATCACCACGGCGCGGAACCGGGCGCTCGACCGCGTCCGTCGCGAGAGGACCCGCGCGGAGCGCGAGTCGGAGGCGGCGCGCGCCCAGTGGGATGCGGCGGCCGCCCACGCCGACGACGACATGGCGGCGGCTCGGGCTGGCTGGGATGCGGCAGTGGCCCGCGCCGAACGGGACGCGGCGGCTCGCGCCGACGGGACCTCGGCGGCACCGGCTGAACGGGGCCTGGCGGCTCGAGCCGAAAGGGACGCGGCTGCCCGAGCCGGAGAGAAGGCGGCAGTGGTTCGCGTCGAAGGGGCCCTGGCGGCTCGGGCCGAAGAGGACGGGGCGGCGGCCGGCGCTGCAGGTGATGCGGCGGTGGCTCGGGCCGGGGGTGATGCGGCGGCGACCGGCGCTGCGGGTGATGCGGCGGTGGCTCGCGTCGAAAGGGATGCGGCGGCTCGGGCTGGATGGGATGCGGCGGGCCGTGTCGAGCGGCCGGGGGCTGCTGAGGGCGGGCTGGAGTCGGCTGTGGGCGGAGAGGAGGGCGGCGGTGTGGTGGACGACCGGCTTCGGCTGATTTTTACGTGTTGTCATCCGGCGTTGGCGCCGGCGGCCCGGGTCGCGCTGACGTTGCGGCTGCTCGGTGGGCTCACGACCGTGGAGATCGCGCGGGCGTTCCTGGTGCCGGAGACCACCATGGGGCAGCGGTTGTCGCGGGCCAAGGGCAAGATCCGGGACGCGGGGATTCCCTATCGGGTGCCGCGCGACGAGGAGTTGCCCGACCGGCTGGGCGCGGTGCTCTCGGTGCTCTATCTGATCTTCAACGAGGGGTATGCGGCCGGGGCCGGGCCGGCGTTGACCCGCGACGATCTGGCGAACCAGGCGATCCGGCTGGCCCGGCTGCTGGTGGCGCTCATGCCGGACGAGCCGGAGGCGCGCGGTCTGCTCGCGCTGATGCTGCTGGTCGAGGCTCGGCGGCCCGCACGGACAACGGCCGACGGTGACGCCGTGTCACTGTCGGACCAGGACCGTACGTTATGGAACCGCGCGCTCGTCACGGAGGGTCAGGCGCTGCTGCGGGACTGTCTGCGTCGCGGTCGCCCGGGCACGTATCAGCTGCAGGCCACCATCAACGCGGTGCACGCCGACGCGGCCACGGCGGCGGAGACGGACTGGCCGCAGATCCTGCGGATCTACGACCACCTGGCCGCGCTCGCCGGTGGGCCGATCGTCGCGTTGCACCGGGCGGTGGCCGTGGCCGAGGTGCACGGCCCGGCGATGGCGCTGGCCATCGTGGACGACCTCGACGGACTCGAACGGCACCACGTGTGGCACGTCGTCCGGGCTGATCTGCTGCGCCGGCTGGGTCGGGTCGCGGAAGCCGCCGAGGCGTACGGGAAGGCTCGGGATCTGGCCGGGAACGCCGCGGAGCGGGCCTTCCTCGAGCGGCGCGCGGCCGCGTTGCCGGCTCGCCCGGAAGGTCCTCCGCCGGGTGCGCGATGAGGTCGGCCCGGGAACGGGAGGCCGGCGTGGCTGAGGACTTGGAGGTAGAGGTCCGGAGGTCGTTCCAAACAGGTGGCTCGGCGTGGCTGAGGGGCTTGGAGGTCGAGGCCTCCGGCGGGTGCGGACGGGGTCAGGTCAGGAACGGCAGGCCGGCGTAGTCGAGGGCTTCGAGGTAGAGCTGCTGCGGGTCGGCTATCGGGGGGAGCTGGCCGTTGAGCTCGAGGTTGACCATGCCGTGTGAGACGGCCCAGAGGTGCAGGGCGATGCGCTGTGGGTCGCCGTCGGTGAAGACGCCGGCGGCCTGGCAGCGGGCGACCCCGGCTACCAGGGGCTGATAGGAGAGGTCGGCGGCCGCGCGGTCGTCGGCGCCGGGGCTGAACTCGGGGACGATCCGGCCGAACATCAAGCCGTACAGGTGGGGGCTTTCGAGGGCGGCGCGGCGGTAGGCCAGTCCGAGCTCGGTGAGGTCGGTCAGCGGCTCGTCGGTGTGGGGGACCGCGTCGAGGGCCGCGCCGAGCCGCCGGAATCCCTCACGGTGCATGGCGCCCAGCAGGCCGTTCTTGTCGCCGAAGAGCGTGTACACCGGCATCGTCGACACACCGGCCTGGGCGGCCAGTTTGCGGAGCGACAAACCGGCCGGGCCCTGCTCGCCCAGGAGCCGGGCCGCCTCGTCGACCAGGCGGACGGTCAGCTCGGGTCCATTGACTGTCGGCACGTCCGCCACTATAACGGTGTTATGGCAAATAACGCCGTTATCGTGCTGCATGCCGGAGGAGCGACCGTTGCGATGGCGCTGGGGGCGTACAACCTGGCCCGACGGCCCAAGGGGAACCGGCCGCACCGCTGGATCGGGCGGGTCTGGGTCGGCGCTATGTACTGGACGATCCTCAGCTCGTTCGCGATCCAGGAGCTGCGTCCGGGGCGCTTCAGCTGGATCCACGGGCTGTCGGCGTTCACCTTCGTGACGTTGTCGATCGGCTTGTGGGCTGCCGTCACCCATCGCGTCGAGGCGCACAGACAGTTCATGATCGGGTCGTATCTGGGCCTGCTGGGCGCCTTTGTGGGGGCTGTCGTCGTGCCGTCGCGGGACATTCCGCAGTGGACGGTGCACGAGCCGGCCGGGCTGGCTCTCGGGCTCGTCGTCTGCCTGCTGATCGCCGGCGCCGTCGTTCGAGCCGCGTCGTCGAGCCGCACGCCGGCCGTCCAAGCCGCTACCCGTCGCCGGTAAAGGACGCCGGGATGCTCGGTCCTTGTAAGCCGGGTGCGGCAAGAGTGCCCGGTGAAGCGGTGGGCGCCGGGACGCTCGGTTGAGCGGAGACGCGTACCCGAAGGTCTGTCGAGGCGAACCGGCTCGGCCGTCAGGCGACGGTGGCGGGCTCGGGGTGCTCGGTCCAGCGCAGGCCCGTGCCCAGGGTGGCGGTCAGGGCCGACGCGGCTACGGCGGCGGCGAAGAACAGGATCGCGGTGGTGGGGCCTTGCCAGGCCAGCAGCGCACCGGCCACCAGCGGCGCCGAGGCGGCCAGCGACGTGGCGGCGACCATGATGACGCTGATGACGCGGCCCTGGAGGCGGTCGGGGGTGATGGCGGCCTGATAGCCGAAGAGGGCGGCGTTGCCGGCCGGGCCCAGGAAGACGGTCAGGGCCACGGGGATCGCGGCGGCGAGGCCGGAGCTGAGCAGCGCGGCGGTGGCCAGCAGGGCGGCGGCGGCCCAGCACAGGGTGCGGACCAGCGGCACCAGGCCCACGCGGCGCTGAATGGCGGGGGCGGCGAACGCGCCGAGCAGGCCGCCCGCCGCGACGATGGTCTCGGTCAGGCCGATGACGGCGGGGGCGGTGTCCTGGCGCTGCAGGGAGACGATGACCGTGAAGATGACGCCGGTGATGGCGAAGTTGAGCGGCGCGGCCACCAGCATCGCCGCCCGCAGGAACGGGTGGGTGAGGACGAATCGGATGCCCTCGGCCAGCGCTGCCCCGTACGCCTGCGGCTTGTCTTCCCGCTGCGCCTGCAACGGCTTCCGGATGAAGGACACGGCGATGATCGAGACGAGGGACGAGACGACATTGGCGGCGAACGGCACGGCGTGGCCCAGGCCGAAGAGCAGGCCGCCCAGAGGCGGTCCGGCCAGCGCGGTGCCGTAGGAACGGGCCTCGTTGCGGGCGACCGCGGCGGGGAGTTGCTCGACGGGCACGATGCTGCGCAGCGACGCGTCCTCGGCGGTCGAGAAGACGGCGCTCGCGGCCGCGTCCACGACGGCGACCGCCAGGATCAGCGCGAGCCCGGCCCGGCCGGTGAGCACGGACGCGGTCAGGGCGGCGAAGGCGATCAGGCGTACGGCATCAGCGGCGAGCAGCGCCCGGCGCCGGTCGACCCGGTCGACGAGCACCCCGGCGGGCAGCCGGAACAGCAGACGCGCGGCCTCCGTGGCGGTGCCGACGAGGCCGGCGCTGACCGGGGAGCCGGTCTTGGTCAGGACAAGCAACGCGAGGGCCAGCGAGGCGATGCCATCGCCCAGGTCGGACAGCGACTGCGAGGTCCACAGGAGGTTGAACTCGCGGTTGCGCCCCAGGCTTGTCACCGCTGCGTCCGTCGGGGATAGGTGTGCAGGACGACCAGAACCGTCTCGGCGCCGGGTCCGGGATCGTCGGCCTCGCGGATGAGCTCGGCGATCCGCTCGCGGAGCCGTTCCAGGCCGGCCGGGGTCGTCCGGACCGGGTAGTCCGAGCTGGCCGCGGCGGCGGACCACTCCGGGCTCCAGCGTTGATGCGCCGCCTCCGCGAGGAACTGGTCGACAACCTGGTCGTACAGGGCGCGCGACGCACGAGTGACGGCCGCGGCGTCCTCCTGCGAGGCATCGGTCCACAGAGTTGTGGCGTGGGCCGCCTTCCACCAGCGTTCCCGGCCGTGCGCGCCGCGGCCCTGCTCGGGCGCCTCGACCACGAAACCGTGCCGGGCCAGCAGGCGCAGGTGGTGGCTGGTCTGACCGGAGTCGGTGCCCAGCCGGCGAGCCAGGATCGCCGAGGTGGCCGGGCCGTCGAGCCGCAGCGAGCCGACGATGCCCATGCGCAGGGGGTGGGCCATCGCCCGCATCATCGCGGCGTCGCTCAGGACGACCGTGTTCTTGTCAGCCATGGCGGAGACGCTAGGGGCGGAGCGGATCGGGCGGCAAGCGACCTATGCATAGGTCCTCTGCATCGAATCCGCGCTCTCAGGTTAATTAATCACGGCGGCGGCAAAAGAACAAGACTTGAAAATCCCGTACGAAACGGGCAGCTTTTTCTCGTGGAATGGACTCCGGACGGCACTGTTCGAAATGCTCTGTGGATCTGTGGCGGCCAATGGGCCGGAAAGACGACGGTGGCCGGGATTCTCGTCGACCGGCTGGGAGTGACGCATTATCACTACGATTTCCATGCCGCGCGCGGACACGAGGACCGGCGGATCGCGGCCCGGGCCCGCCGGGGCGAGCCTTATGCCGAGACGGATTGGGAATCGGTCTGGATCGGGCCTTCGCCGGCCGAGATGGCCGCGACCGTGCTGGCCGGCTTCCCGGAGCGGTTCCGGTGGGTGCTCGATGATCTGAGCGGACTCGTGACCTCGCGACCGGTGGTGGTCGACGGTTGGGGATGCCGGCCCGAGCTGGTCGCGGCCGTGACCGACCCGGCCCGGATGGTCGTGCTTGTGCCCACCGACGAGTGGCGGTTGCGACAGGCCGCCCAATTGCCCCGGGCCGGGTCTCTAGGACACCGGGTGAGCGATCCTGAGCTCGCTGCCCGCAATCGGATCGAACGCGACCGGCTGCTCGCCCGGGACGCGGTGGAACGCGCGCGGGAATTCGGCATGCCCGTGATCGAGGTGGACGGATCGCGGCCCGCGGAAGTGATCGCCGACGAGGTCGCCGCGCATTTCCGGCCGTTCCTGCCGGCGGTTTAGGATCTCCGCCATGGCCGAGGTCGTCGTGCGGGAGGCGGGACCGGCGGAGCGCGAGACCGTCGTCGCTTTGCTGACCGGCTCGTGGGGCTCCACCGTCGTCGTGGCGCACGGGGTGCGCTACGACGCGGCTGAGCTGCCGGCCCTGCTGGCCTGGTCGGAGGGCGAGCCGGTCGGCCTGCTCACCTATGTGATCGGCGACGACGGTCTTGAGGTTGTCACGCTCGACGCGGTGGTGCCGCGGGCCGGTGCAGGCACCGCCCTGCTGGCCGCCGCGGCCGAGCGGGCGTGGGCCGCGGGTGCCGACCGCCTGTGGCTGATCACCACGAACGACAACCTCGACGCGCTGCGCTTCTATCAGCGTCGTGGCCTGCGGATCGTCGCGGTCGTGCCGGGCGCGGTGGACGAGGGCCGCCGGCTCAAGCCGACGATCCCGCTGGTCGGCGACCACGGCATCGAGATCCACGATGAGCTGGTCCTCGAGATGCGCCGACCCGGCGATGGGGGCCGACCCGCGCGATGAGGGCGGTTCGATTGGCCGGCCGACCACCTGGAACAGGCTTTCACCGGGCTGTCCTCGTCAGGGATCGACCGCATCCACCCCCGGCCGGGCGATCGGCCGTGGAACTTCGTGCTGCACGACGGCGAGCGTCTGCGACTCGATCTGCATCTGTACGAGGAGCGGGCGGACGGCAGCGTTCATTTCGGGTCGGCGCTGGGCGGGGTGTCGTTCCCGAGGGGGGGCCCTCGCCGGCGAGGGAGCTGTCGCGGGCGTGACGGTTCGCTGCGGCTCCAGCCGGCAGAATAGGATCCTAGCCTCCTAGGATGCCAAAGGCGGTGTGCCCACGGCTGCAACATAGGGCGGGGCCGACGCCGCACGAGACGGCAGCGGTTCGTGGCTACCAGACGTCGCCGTTGCGCCAGTCGCAGGCCAGGGTGCCGTCGAGATCCAGTTCGGACCCGTCCGGCACGAGACGGACGAAGGTGCTGTCGTCGTCCTCGGGGGTGGGCGTCAGGCCCGTCGGGGCCAGGACCGCGGTCCGGCCGCGCCACGGCAGCCAGCCCCGGGCGACGTACAGACCGCGCCCCGCATGGGAGGCCGACAGCGCCCCGAAGTCGTAGGCCCGGTCGATCACGCTTTCCGCCGCGTCCATGACCTCGGCCGCGAACCCCTGACCGCGCCGGTCGGCGTCGACGGCAACAGCCTCGACGTAGCCGCATCGCCAGGCGCGCCCGCCGTGGACGAAGCTGCGCTGGACCACGGCGGCGTGGGCGACGATGACGCCGCGTTCCTCGACCACGAAATGCAGTCCACCCAGGGAATGGTCCCAGTCGTCGTCGCTGAAGGTGCCGAGGAAGGCCGCGTCGAGCAGGCGGCGGATCTCGGTACGCTGAGCCGCCGTCAGGCCGGCGGTGGGGATCGTACGGGCCACGCCGCACCGTACCGTAGGGCCTTGTGAGAGAGATTCGGCTCGCTGCCCGGCCGGACGGGTGGCCCACACACGAGACCTTCGAGCTGGCCGACGTGCCGACGCCCACCGCGGGGCCGGGGGAGGTGCTGGTCCGCAACGTCTTCATGTCGGTGGACCCGTACATGCGGGGGCGGATGAACGACGCGAAGTCGTACGTGCCGCCGTTCGAGCTCGGGAAGCCGCTCGAGGGCGGCGCGGTCGGTGAGGTGGTGGCCTCCGGGTCGCCCGACGTGCCGGTGGGGGCGTACGTCGTCCATGGTCTGGGGTGGCGGGACTACGCGGTGGTGGAGGCGTCCCGGGCCCGCGTGGTCGACCCGGCGGCGGGGGAGCTGTCGACGTATCTCGGGGTGCTCGGTATGACCGGCCTGACGGCGTATGTGGGACTGCTCGACATCGCGAAATTCCAGGAGGGTGAGACGGTCTTCGTGTCGGGCGCGGCCGGGGCGGTGGGCAGTGTGGCCGGGCAGATCGCCCGGCTGCGCGGGGCCAAGCGGGTGATCGGCAGCGCCGGCTCGGCCGAGAAGGTGCGCCACCTGGTCGACGACCTCGGGTTCGACGCGGCCTTCAACTATCGGGACGAGCCGGTCCGCAAACAACTGCGCCAGGCTGCGCCGGACGGTATCGACGTGTACTTCGACAACGTCGGCGGTGACCATCTGGAGGCGGCGATCGGGTCGCTCACCAAGTACGGCCGGGTCGCGATGTGCGGGGCGATCGCCGCGTACAACGAGACGTCCGCGCCGGCCGGGCCGCGCAATCTGTCCGCGGCGATCGGCAAGGAGCTCAACCTGCGCGGCTTCATCGTGGGCAACCACGGCCGCCGGATGCCGGACTTCCTGGCCGAGGTGGGCCCGTGGGTGCGCGCCGGCCGGATCGAGGCGCGCGAGACGATCGTCGACGGGCTCGAGAACGCGCCGGCCGCCTTCCTGGGTCTGCTGCGGGGCGAGAACACCGGCAAGATGCTGGTCCGTCTGTGAGCACCCCGGCCGGCCACGCCGTCGACCAGTACGCGTCGACGACGGCCAACCTGTCCGCCCGGATAGCGATCTACGACCACCGCGTCAACCCGCAGGACTGGTACGCCTGGGCGGCCGAGCGGCTTCCGCTCGACGGGCACGTGGTCGAGGTGGGTGCCGGCACGGGTGCGTTGTGGACCCGGGCCGCTCGTCCGGCCCGCCTCACGCTGGTGGACTTCTCGCCCGCCATGTGTGAACGGCTGCGCGGTGTGTCCGGGGCGTCGGTCGTCCGGGGCAGCGCCACCGCCCTTCCGTTCGCCGCCGGCCGCTTCGACGGTCTGGTCGCCAACCACATGCTCTACCACCTTGACGATCCCGACGCGGGGCTGCGCGAGTTCGCCCGGGTGTTGCGGCCCGGCGGACGGCTCGCCGTGTCGGTCAACGGGGGCGATCACCTGGCCGAGATCCAGGAGCTGCTGCCCGGCCGTACGCCGCGGGTGCACAACGGGGTCCTGGCCGAGAACGTCGCCGAGCGGGTCGGCCGGTTCTTCACCGGCGTCGGGGTGCAGCGTTACCCGGGCGGGCTGGCGATCCCCGGCGTCGAGCCGGTGCTGCGCTATCTGGCCAGCCAGGGGCGCGCGCCGCTCACGCCGGAGCAGGAGGCGGGTGTCCGCGAGACCGTCGCGGCCCGGGTGGCCGCGGACGGGGCCTTCCACGTCCGTCAGCATGCCGTCCTGGTGACCGCCTCGGTTCCGGGCTGAGACAGCGGCTGCCGTTCGGGTGGGCTTGGCCGGGCGTTCAACCGGCTGGGGTGACATGGTCGGCGAGTCGCCTCCGGCGGCTGTCGATCGGAGGGAGGATGGCGATCGTGGAGACTGATCTTCAGCTCGCGCAGCGGGCCGCGCTGGTCGGCGCGGCGGTGGCGCTGCCGCACTTCGAGGCGCTGGCCGAGTTGCCCCGTGAGGTCAAGGCGGACGGTTCGGTGGTGACCGCGGCCGACCGGGCCGTGGAGTCGGCCATCCGTGACGTGCTGACCGCGGCCCGGCCCGGTGACGCGATCCTGGGCGAGGAGGAGGGGCAGACCGGTTCGGCCGGGCGTCGCTGGATCATCGACCCGATCGACGGGACGGCGCTGTTCGTCGCCGGCGACAACCGGTGGCTGATCCTGATCGCGCTCGAGATCGACGGTGACGTGGTCGCCGCGGTGGCCGCGCACCCGGCGCAGGGCAGTGTCTGGTGGGCCACCCGCGGCGGCGGCGCGTTCGAGGGCCGGGTGGTCGGCGGCCGGGTGGTCGCCGAGACGCCTGTGCTCGTCGCGGCCGGGCCGGGCGCGGTGGCCGGGTGCCGCCTCGGGGTGGTGCCCGAGGCGTGGGGGCGCGAGCTGGTGGCGCCGATCAAGGAGCTCACGCCCGCGCTGCCGTGGCCGATCCACCCCGCGCTGATGGTCGCCCGCGGCGACCTCGACCTGGCGGTGCAGACGGGCGGCCAGATCTGGGACTTCGCCGCGACGTCGCTGATCGTGCAGGAGGCGGGCGGCAGCTACAGCGGGATCAACGGCCGCCTGCGGCCGGGCCCCGGGGCTTCGGTGTACACCAACGGCGAGCCGCTGCGGCAGGCGACGCTCGATCTCATCGCCGACCAGGCGGCCCGCGCCGCCACCTGAGCAGCCTCACCGGATCTCGGCGACGGCCATCCCCACGACGCCCGGCGGCACCTGCGCGACGACCTCGCCGGCCGGATCGAGGACGCAGGTCGGTCCCAAACCGAGATGCGTGCCGCCGCGCTCGCCGGTGACGTCGGCCGAGGCCATCCACAGGCCGGTCTCGAGCACCCGCTTGCGGCGCAGGTCGTTGTGCCGGTCCCGCCAGCGGTGGGCTTTCTCCCGGCGCATCATGTTCTGCGCCGGGTGCACCAGCAGACGCGCGCCGCGGGCCGCGACGGCCGCCGCCGCGTGCGGGTACTGCGCGTCGAAGCAGATGTTGATGCCGAAGCGAACACCAGCGCAGTCGAAGACCGGGTAGTCCGTGCCCGCCGTGAAGACGCTCTCGCCGCGGGTCAGGAACGTCTTCCGGTACGCCCCGACGGTGCGCCCGCCCCGCAGAACCGCCGCCGTGTTGTAGTAGCGGTCGCCCTGCCGCTCGATCATGCCCAGGACGACGGTCGGCCGCAGGTCGAGCCGGAGGTCGGCCGGCCGGCCGAAAGCGCGCACGTGCTCGGGCGTGACCGTGTAGCCCTGCAGGAAACACTCCGGGAAGACCAGCAGGTCGACGTCGTCGGCTCGTGCGGCGAACCACCGGACCAGCTCGAGCGCGGCCGGCACGTCCCCGAGGATCTCCGGTGTCTGGCAGACCCCGACACGCATCAGGGCCTCGCTCCGGGCGGAAGCATGCCGCCGGTCTGCCCTGAGCCGGCACGTTCCGGGCGCCCGCGGACGGGTACTGATCGGGGCATGACACACCATCCACGAGCGGGTTCCGAGACGGATCAGCATGTCACCGGCGGCCCGGAGACCGGTGAGTTCACCACCGACACGCCGCCCTCGGCCGACACACCGGCCAGTGGCAGCAGCAACGCGGGCATCAACGAGTTGCGGGCCAACCGCGACGAGGGCGAGGACAAGCTCCCCGAGCCGCCGGACTGACCGGCGGCGCCGGTGTCACACGGGGGCGTTGAGGGTGAGGGTCGTCCAGGCGCCCACGTGGACGCGGTCGCCGGGGGTCAGCGAGCGGGACTCGCCGGCGGTCAGCGGCCGCTGGTCGTCGTTGATGTAGGTGCCGTTGGTGGAGCCCAGGTCGGAGACCAGCCACACGCCGTCGACGCTGAGCGTCAGCAGGGCGTGCGAGTGGGAGACCCCGGGATCGTCGTCGGCCAGGTCGATCTCGGGGTGCATGCCCTTCGAGGTGCTTCCGCGCCCGATCCGCACCTGCGGCGGGGGCAACGTCACGGTGCGGGACGCCGGCGACGGGGGGAACTCGATGCCGTCGATCGCGTTCTCGGCGAAGTAGGCGCGGTCGGGGGCGATCGTCACGGTCCACCCGGTCGTGACGACGGGCGTGGCCGTCGGCTGGGTGAGCGCGGGGACGCGACCGGTGTCGTGGTCGAAGCCGCAGTCCTCGCAGAACCGGGCGGTGCCCGACCGGGGCGTGCCGCAGTTCGGGCAGGGCGGGGTGGCGGGGGCCACGGGGCCGGCCGAGGCGGTGACCGGGGCCGGCGCGGAGGACGAGATCTTCGCGCCGCAGGTGTCGCAGAAGTCGCTCTCCCCGGAGACGTGGCCCTTGGGGCAGGCGTACGTGCTCACTGGCCGCGCCCCACCCGCACGGTCTTGGTCGAGCGGGTGTCGAGCGCCATCTCGTCGGCCGCCGCGACCTTGCGCCGCAGCCGCACGGTGCCGGTCGCCGCGTCCTCGATCTCCACCACGGTGGCCAGCAGCTCGGAGGTGGCCTGGTTGCCGCTCTCGTGGGCCAGTTGCGCGGCCCGCCCGAACTTGATCGTGGCCGTGTGGTCGTCGCCGGCCTTGCGCGCCTCGATGCCGGCCTGGATCGTGTCGGCCAGCTCGGCCTGCCCGGTGTAGTGGGCCACCTGCCGGTTGATCCGGGTCGACAGCGCGGCGTCGTCGGTCCACACCGCGCGCACCAGCGCCTGGGTGTGGACGGTGTCGCCCTCCACGATCGAGACCCGCGCGGCCAGCATCTCGTCGCCCGCCGCGCCGGGCGGCACGTCCACGCAGAGGTGGTAGTCGCGGCTCTCGGCGCCCCAGGAGCCCAGCGGGTAGCGCGCGGCCCGCGGGCCGTCGGCCACGCGCTTGCCGGTCAGGTCGGCCACCTGCGGCTCGACCTGCTTGACGAACCGGACAGTCGCGTTCACCGGCGTCCAGACCTTGAGTTGCACGTCGGCCGCGGTCTTGCCCATCGCGGTGGTCATCATCTGCTCGAAGGCGACGGTCAGGTCGGCCGGCCGGGCCACGATGTCGACCGTGCCCAGCATCGCGTCGGCGATCTTGCGGAGTTCGGACACCTTCCAGTTCGTGCCCACACCCCGGCAGTCGACGGTGAACTTGCCGGCGATCGTGTCGAGCACGCTCTGCAGGTAGCCCTCGCGTTCGCCGTTGTCGCCGTCGGTGAGCATGATGGCGTGCGCGATGGTGCCGGGCCGCTGGGCGACCAGCTGCGCGGCCAGCAGCAGCCACGCGCCCATCGCCGTGCCGCCGGCGGCGTGCAGCCGGTCGATCGCCCAGGTCGCCTCGGCCCGGGTCTGCACCGTCGCGACGGCGAGCTCGCCGGGCGCGGGAAAGAGCTGCTGGGCCGTGCCCACCCCGGCGATCAGCGCGAAGTGCACGCCGTCGTCGAGGCACGCCACCGCCGCCTTGGCCGCCTGCCGGGCCGCGGCGATGCGGCCCTCGGCCTGCATCGAGCCGGACGCGTCGACGATGATGACCTCGGTGGCGCCGGCCGTACGCCGCCCGCCTCCGCCGCCCGTGCCGCCCGACGAGGTGACCGTCACGATCGCGTTGACCTCGGTCGCTCCGAGGGCGAGGAACTCGTTCTGGAAGGCCTCGGCGGAGTACGTCATCCCTATCCCTTCACAAGAGGCTTCACGGGGATCAGTGCCACGGTGATGTTGTCGGCGCCGCCGGCGGTGTTCGCGTAGTCGGCGAGCCACCGGGCGGCGGAGATCAGCGTGCCCTGCTCGCGCAACCCCTCGCGCACGGCCGCGGCGAAGGCGGCCGGGTCGGTCAGGTAGTTCCACAACCCGTCGCTGCACAGCACCAGATGGCCGGGGTCGCCGACGATGAACTCCGCGGTCCGCGGGGCGATCTTGCCGGCGTCGGCGCCCAGCCAGGCGGTGATCGCGTGCGCCTTGGGGTCGCGCATGGCCTGCTCCGGGTCGGCGCCCAGGGCGATCACGTGGGTCGCCCACGAGTCGTCCTCGGTGAGCTGCTCGGCCGGCCCGACCTCGGGCACCCAGTAGGCGCGGCTGTCGCCGATCCAGCCGACGGTCACCGCGTCGCCGCGGATCACCGCCGCGACGATCGTGCAGGCCGGGTTGGACGCCTGCCGCCGCGGGTCGCCCTCGGCGGCCAGACCGGCCACCGCGACCTGGGCCGCCCCGATCGCCTCGGCGACATCGCCTGCGGGCAGCAGCTCCCCGGCCGCCTGGACCGCGGTCAGCGAGGCCACGTCGGGATCGAACGAGGAGGAGACGCCGTCGCTGACCACGACGTCGATCTCGTCGCCGCGGGTGGCCAGCCACATCGCGTCCTCGTTGCGGTGGTGCCGCAGTCCGCGGTCGGTCACCGCGGCCGCCGTGGCGCCGCAGTCGGTCTCGAGGTGATCGCGTTCGCGCCCGGCAAGCATCCCGCAATGCTCGCAGTACCCGTCCTCGCCCACGCCGCCGGGTGTCCCGCAATGGGGGCACCCCGGCTCGGGCATCAGCGACCGTCCGCAGACCTCGCAGAAGGCCGCCCCGGTGGTGCGCTCATCGGCGCACGCGGCGCAGTCGGTCATCGTCATCGTGCCTCGCTCACACAGCCGGCCAAATCGTCATGTACGGGTCCGGGGGCGCGACGCGTTGGCCAGATCCACCAGGCGGATCTTTTCCGGGCCGTGCGCCGCGCGGGCCATCTCGCGGTACGCCTCCTCGAGCGCGAAGCGGACGTCGCGTTCGCGGACCGTGCCGTTGCGGTCCGGTCCGAGCACCGCCGCGGGCAGCGTAAATCCTCCGTTGATGTTTCGCAGCGCCTGTTCGAGCAGTTCGGCGCGCAGAGCGGCCAGTTGGGCGGCCTCCACCTCGAGCCGTTCGATCAGCGCGGCCGCCGCGGCGAGCGAGTCGACGTCCGGCGCGGCCGCCGGGTGCGCCCGCACGAGCGCACGTACCGCCCCCACCTGCGAGCTGCGGTAGGCCGAGGAGGTGCCGGGGACCCGGTTGTACGCCTCGACCGCGCCGCTGCGGTCGCCGGTGGTCAGCCGGCAGCGGGCCAGCCCGGCCGCCGCGGTCGTGTAGGACGGGTCGGTGCGGCTCACCACGTCGTAGTAGCCGGCCGCCCCGGCCGGGTCGCCGGCCAGTTCCCGGGTGAGCCCGATCGCGAGCTGCGGCGCCAGCTCGCCCGGCAGCGCCGAGTAGACGGCGTCGAACTGCCGCCGGGCGTCGTCGTGCCGGCCCTCGGCCAGCCCGAGCAGCCCGTCGTACCAGGCCACCCGCCAGTCGGCGCCGTAGGTGACGGCCAGCCGGCCGCACTCCTGCCGGGCGCCGGCGAAGGCGCCGTCGCGCACCCCCAGGTCGATGAGCGCGCGCAGGCCGCGCAGGGCCACCTCGAGCGTCTCGGCCGGCGCCGAGCGCAGCAGGGTGAGCACCTCGGCCGGGTCGGTCACCGTCACCGAGGCCAGGAACGCGGCGGCCGGGTCGTTCAGGTCGATCAGCGGGGTCGGCAGGTCCTGCCAGCGAGGCGTCTCCGAGCGCAGGTCGGTGCGCAGCTCGCCGGTGAACAACCGGGACGGCGCCGGCTGCGGCCGGCCGTCGGCGGCGAGCACCTGGCGCAGCACGCCCGTCATCTGCTCGGCCATCTCGGCGGCGTCGACGAACCGCTCGCCCGGGTCGCGCAGCGTGGCGCGCCGGATGAGCCGGTAGTACGACTCGAACCGCTGGTACACCTCGAACTCGGCGCGGTCGGGCAGGCTGTCGGCGTACGTCGTCTGGTAGCCCCGGAAGTCGGTCGTGAGGACGGCCAGCGTACGGCCGATGGTGTAAAGATCCGAGGCCACCGACGGCCCGAGGGTCGCCATCTCGGGCGCCTGGTAGCCCACCGTGCCGTAGAGCGCGGCCTCCTGGTCGTCGACGTGCACGACCCCGCCGAGGTCGATCAGCTTCATCTGGTCGCCGGCCTGGATCACGTTGTCCGGCTTGAAGTCGCAGTAGATCAGCCCCCGGTCGTGCAGGTAGCCGAACGCCGGCATCATCTCCAGGACGTAGGCCAGGGCCACCTCGACCGGCAGCGGGTCGAGCCGGCCGCCGTTGGCCGCGCGGCGCTCCTTGAGGAGTCCCTTGAGCGACTCGCCGCCGACGTACTCCATGACGATGTAGCCGGCGCCGTCGTGCTCGACGAAGTTGTAGATCTTGACGATGTTGGGGTGCTCGACCTCGGCCAGGAAGCGCCGCTCGGCCACGGCCGCGGCCAGCGCGTCCTCGTCGCCGGCGTTGAGCAGGCCCTTGAGCACCACCCAGCGGTCCGAGACGTTCTTGTCGACGGCCAGATAGATCCAGCCCAGACCGCCGTGCGCGAGCGCCCCGACGACCTCGTACTGCCCGCCGATCAGGTCGCCCTTGACGACCTTGGGGGTGAAGTTGAACGCCTCGCCACAGGCCGGGCAGAAGCCCGAGGTGCGTCCCGGGCGGTCGCCGCGGGTCCGGCCCACCGCGTTGCCGCACTTGGCGCAGTACCGCTTGGGCTCCGGCACCTCGGCCGTGGCCATGACCGCCGTGGCCGGATCGGCCTGGACGATCGGCTCGATGTCGACCAGACCGCCGGCGAAACGGCGGCGGGTCCCGGTGCGGGCGCTGCCGGTGCGGGCCGACCCGGACGTCCGGGTCGAGAGCGCGGACGTCCGGACCGAGGGGCTCGTCGCCTCCCGCGGCCGGGGCGCCGCCGGCTTGGTGCCGGCCCGCGGCGCCAGCCCACAGGTGTCGCAATACCCGTCCTCGATGGTTCCCGGGCAGTCGCGTTCGCACGTCATCGGCCGTTCCTCGTGATCATGGCGGTGAGCGCATCCTGGTAGGCGTTGACGGCGCGGCGGGCCGCGGACAGCTCGCACGGCGCCACGTAGAGCGCGTCGCGCGCGGCCGCGGCCAGGGGGCTGAGCTGGGCCTGCTCGGCCAGCCCGTGCCGCAGCGCCTTGGCCTGGTAGGCGTCGAGACGTCCGCGCAGCTCGTTGCGGGTGGCCAGCAGGCCGGCGTTGCGGGCGGCGCCGTCGCGCAGGACGGCCAGGAGCTCGCGGGCCTGCCGCGTCCACCCGGCCAGCCGCGGGCTGATCAGCGACCAGTGGCCGGCCGTGGCGAGCGCGTCGATCGCGACCAGGTCGGGCCGCGGCGAGGCGAGGGGAACGGCGGCGATCTCGTGCGGGGGGAACCGGCCGGCCGCCTTCTCGGCGGCGGCCCGGGCCTCCTCGGCGGCCGCGTCGACGTCGGCGGCCAGGCGGTGCGCGTCGGCCAGCCGCTGGGTCAGTGTCTCGCGCAGCTCACCGGCCGAGGTGCGCTCGGCGTCGGCCCGGCGGATCAGGCTGCGGACGGCGGCCAGGTCGCGCTCCTCCACGCCCAGGGGATCGGTGGCCAGCGTCGCCGTGAACAACCCGAGCCGCCGGTCGGCCTCGTCGAGCGCGGTCAGCGAGCCGGCCGAGGCGCGGGTCAACCGGCGGACGTTCTCCAGCGCGCTCGCCGCCTCGGCGGCGGCCGGCACCAGCGTGTCCCAGGCCTCGCCGGCCCGGGTGGCCACGCCGACCGCGGTGGCGAACGCGGCCTCCATCGCCGACAGCAGCTGCGCGGGCGTGCACGTCGTGTGCACCTGGCCGGGGCCGAGCAGCCCGCGCTGGGCCAGCGGCACCACCTTGGTCGACAGGGTGACCGACCGGCCGAGCACCTCGTGGGCGAAGCGGGTGCGGTCGCTGTCGCTGGGCCGGCGCTTGTCCCGCATCGCCGCGGCCCGGGCGATCACCTCGGTCAGCAGCCGGTAGCCCTCCCACAGCTCGGTCAGCGCCTCGGTCGCGTCGGCCCAGGCCGTCGCCGTGCGCCCGGTCAGCCGCGACCGGTCGAGCTCCTTGCGGGCCGGGTTGTCGTCGAGCTCGACCAGGTTGGCCGCGATCGCCGTCACCGCGGTCTCCAGCCGCAGCAGTTCGGCTTCGGCCGCCCCGGTCATCGGTATCGGGCCTTCGGCGGCGTGGGCGCCGGGCCGACGTCGCCCAGCCACTTGTCGTACGTCTTGCGCCAGGTGCCGTCGGCCCGGTTGCGCTCGAGCACGGCGTTGACGAACCGGGTGAACTCCGGGTTCGACTTGCCCATCGCCATCGCGTACGGCTCCTCGGTGAACCGGCGCCCGATGACCTTGGCGTACGGGTCCTGCGCGGCCATGCCGGCCAGGATCGTGTCGTCGGTCGAGATGCCGTCGACCTCGTTGCGCTGGAAGGCCACCAGGCAGTCGCCGAACGCGGGCCGGGCCACCGCCACCGGCCTGGTCCGCACCTTGCCGATGTTGTCGAACGAGGTGGACCCGGCAGCCGAGCAGATCTTCTTGCCGCCGAGGTCGTCGATGCTCTTGGCCGTCGAGGACTTGGACACGAGCACTTTCTGCCCGGCCTCGTAGTAGACGCTGGAGAAGTTGACGTCCGTCCAGCGTTCGCAGTTGGCTGTCATGGTGTCGGCGACGAGATCCACAGTGCCGTCCGCGGCGGAGCTGACGCGCTGGTCGTACCCGATGACCTTGATCTGGATCTTGTCGGGATCGCCGAAGATGGCCTGCGCGACCTGGCGGCCCATGTCGACGTCGAAGCCCTCGATCCGCCCGGAGAACGGGTTGCGCGAGCTGAACAGCAGCGTGTCCTGGCTCGTGCCCAGGATCAGCCGCCCGCGTTCCTGGATGGTGGCCATGTAGCTGCCCGGGGGCATGTCGCCGGGCGCGGGCAGCGCCCCGGCGGGCCGCAGGCTGGCTCGCGGGTCGCAGGCTGGCGGCGCCGGCTGGGACCCGCCCGGCGCGGGGACGGTGGCCACCGCGTCGCGCCGGTCGGGCGTCACCGGCAGCGGCGTGCTGTCACCGGAACAGCCGGCCAGGGCGGTGGCGGCCAGCGCGGTCACGACCAGGGCGGCCCGGATGCGCATCAGCGGTACTCCTCCAGTCGGGCGCGGAGACCGGCGAAGGCGAGCACGCAGATCGCCAGCGCCAGCAGCGGGCCCCCGACGGTGAGCAGGCCGAGCCCGCTGCCGGCGGCGCTGATCTCCTCGGTGAAGAACGCCTTGCGGTTCTCGTACGCCTGGTCGAGATCGGCCCGGACGCCCTCGAACGTCTTGGTCGTCTCGGGGCCGACCGCCAGCTTGACCGCGCCCTCGTAGTCGCCGCTGTCGTCGAGCGCCCGGACGTCGCGATGCGCGGTGACGTACCGCTGGAACCCCTCCGCGGCCCGGGTCATCATCCGGCCGAGCGCGGGGTCGAGCTCGCCGTACTGGTTGACCATCGGACCGCCCGGCTGGGCCAGGCGCTCGGCCACGGTGGCGAAGTCCTGCTCGTAGGGCCCCGAGCCGGCCCGGGCGGCCAGGGTGAGCGCCTCGTCGCCGCGCGCCTGCAGGGCCAGGATGCGGCTCTCGGCGATCGACGCCACCGGGCCGGAACCCCGACCGGCCGCGCGTTCGAGCCGGGTCTGCTGGGTCAGCAGGATCGTCCCGGCGCCGAGCAGCAGCACCACCGTGAGGGCCGTGGCGGCGACCAGCGGGACGTTGAAGGTGCGTTGGGTGCGGCGGCTCAGGTAGCGCTGGGTGAGGATCAACGCGACCAGCAGCGCCAGCAACGACAGCAGGAGCAACGACACCCAGCCGAGCGCGGCGGCCTCGCCGTAGCCGTCCTCGACCTCCCGCTGGGCGTCGCCGAACAACTGGCGGGCCTGCGGCTGGAGGGTGTCGCGGTTGAGCCGGGAGGCCTCCGACAGGTACGACGCGCCGATCGGCAGGCCCTGGCGGTTGTTGGCGCGGGCCGTCGCCACCAGGGCGGCGTAGTCGGCGACACCGGCCGACAGGGTGCGCACGGCGCCGGCCGCCGAACCGTCCTCGGCGGTGCGCCGGGCCGCCGACGTGAGCGCGGTGGTCGCCCGCGCGAGGTCGTCGTCGTAGCGGCGGGTCAGCGCGGCCGGTTCGAGCCCGCCGGCCAGGAACGCCTGGGCGGCGGTGGTGTCGGCGTCGGCCAGCGCCGAATAGATGGTCTCGGCCTCGACCAGCAGCGGCTGCGCGCGCCCGCCGAGGTCGCTGGTGCCGGCCCGGGCCGACGACCCGGCCACGCCGGCCAGCACCCCGGCCAGCAACCCCAGGCCGAGCAGCGCGGCGATGAGCAGCTGGAGCCGCCCCGGAGACGAGTGCCGCAGCCCGCCGACCCGGCGCAGCACGCCGGGCCTGGCCGCCAGCGCAGTGCTCAAGCTTTCCTCCCCGCTGTTGTGCGGCCTTCACTGTGCGCCATCGGCGCAAGCGCCCGGCGGCGGGGCCGCCGGGCGCCTCGGGGCCGACGGATCAGCTCAGCTCACGCTTGAGCAGCTTGCCGGTGGCGGTCATCGGCAGCGACTCGACGATGCTGACCACGCGCGGGTACTTGTAGGCGGCCATCTGCTCCTTGCCCCACTCGACCAGCGCCTCCTCGGTCACGCTCGCGCCCGGCTTGAGGATCACGAACGCCTTGATCTCCTCGCCGTGACTCGGGTGCGGCACGCCGATCACCGCGGCCAGCGAGACCGCCTCGTGGGTCAGCAGGACCTCTTCGATCTCGCGCGGGTAGACGTTGAAGCCACCGCGGATGATCATGTCTTTGGCCCGGTCGACGATGTAGTAGTAGCCGTCCTTGTCGCGCCGGCCCAGATCGCCGCTGCGGAACCAGCCGTCCCGCATGACCTCGGCGGTCGCCTCGGGCCGGTTGTAGTAGCCCCGCATGATGTTGTGCCCGCGGATGGCGATCTCGCCGATCTCGTCGGCGCTCTCGACCGTGTTCCACTCCGGGTCGATGAGCTTCACCTCGACACCCCAGATGGGTACGCCGATCGAGCCCGGCCGCGGGTCGGCGCCCGGCTTGCTGAAGGTGGCCACCGGCGAGGTCTCCGACAACCCGTACCCCTCGAGGATGGTGACCCCGAAGCGCTCCTTGACCTCTTTGATGATCTCGACGGGAAGACTGGAACCGCCGGCCACGGCGACCCGCATGGTGCGGGCGATGCGCTCGACGTCGACGCCCTCGGTGAGCGCGTTGAGCAGCCCCCAGTACATCGTCGGGACGCCCGCGAAGAAGGTGACGTCCTCGCTCTCGAGCAGCTTGACCGCGGCGGCCGCGTCGAAACGGGGGAGCAGCACCAGCGTCGCGCCGGTGGCGAAGCCCGCGTTCATGTTCACCGTCGAGCCGAACGAGTGGAACAGCGGCAGCACGACCAGGTGGGTGTCGGTGCCCGGGGCGCTGCCGAACAGCCGGTTGCAGGTGAGCGCGTTGAGCAGCAGGTTGGAGTGCGACAGCTCCGCGCCCTTGGCCTGGCCGGTCGTGCCGCTGGTGTAGAGGATGACCGCCGGGTCGGTCTCGGGCAGCAGCGCCGCCTCGAAGACCGGCGATTTCCCGGCCAGGCCGGAGCCCAGCGTCTCGGCCCCCTCGATCGGCGACGGCGCGGCCGGGTCGGCGGTGATCAGGAAGAACGTCTCGCACTCGCCGACCTGGTTGAAGCCGTCGAAGCCCTCGGCGCCCATCGGCAGCTCCGGGGTGCCCTGGAAGCACAGGTAGGCCTTGGCCTGCGAATCCCGCAGGTGGTAGGCGATCTCGCGGCCCTTGAGCAGCACGTTGAGCGGCACGACGACCGCGCCCGCCTTGAGGATGCCGTAGTAGGCGATCGGGAAGAACGGCAGGTTGGGGCAGGAGAGCGCGACCTTGTCGCCGGGCTCGATGCCCCGCTCGACCAGGAGGTTGGCCACCTGGTTGGCGGCCGCGTCGACCTGGGCGTAGGTCAGCCGCCGGTCGCCCAGGACGACCGCCGTGCGATCCGGGAAGGTGCGGGCGCTGTCCTCGAGCAGAATCGAGAGGTTGAGCATGCGGTCGGTCCCCTTCACGGTGCTGATGTGACTGCGGTCTCATCCCACCATTACTCGGTTACCTGAGAAACCCTCCGTTTCGGTGTTGTTTCAGCGCCTGATCAGAAGCTGCCACGGTGAGCGGCGCAGCCCCCGGGGCAGCCAGGGCGCGTGCCGCCGGCTCGGCTCGGCCTCGCCCAGCCGGGCCCGGAGCCGCTCGGGCACCCACGGCCCGCCGGCGTAGAATTCGGTCCTGGTCTTGCGCGCGTAGGCCGGCCCGAACCAGCACCACGCCGGGGGCTCCGGCGGCAGCCCCAGCCAGTCGCCGAGCGGGGCCAGGTAGGGCTCCTCGGGCCGTTCGGCCGGGCCCCACAACGTCTTGCGGTCGAGCGTCATCCCGCCGCCCACCGACGCCGACACGTAGAAGGTGTCGGCACCGGTCACCGCCAGCGCGAACCGGCGTACCCGCTCGTCACCGGGGTCGAGCTCGGCCTGCATCGAGTGCGCCATGACCGGTCCGAGCCGCGCGCCGGCGCCGGCGTCGAACGAGGCGTGATAGACCGGCGCCGTCCCGGTCAGGAACAACAACGGATCGGCCCGTGCCCAGGCCGCCTGGACCTCGGCCCGGCCACCCCGGCCCCGCAGCGGCTCGTAGTCGCCGAACCGCACCGGCACCGCCTCGGGCAGATGCTCCTGGGCCGCGTCGAACCAGCGCCCGACGATGTCCGGCGCCCCGCGCCGCTCGTACCACCGCACCACGAGTACGTCGACCTTGCGCTCCGCCACGGGCGAAGCCTACGAGGCGATCGCTTGACCATCCCGCTCCCTCGGCATCATCGGCAGGGCACAATTACCCCCAAAGGGGGTGCGATGGTGCGTGGATCGAGGGACACCCGGAGCGAAAGCCTGCTGTACGCGCTGACCGTGCGGTACGAACGGTGGCGGCGTGAGCACGCCGGGCCGCCCGCGCGGCGCGAGCCACGGACACGGGCCGTCCTGTTCGGGGCGGGCAGTGCGGCGCGCACGCTGCTGCACAGCATGATCTTCGACCCGCGCAGCCGTTTCGAGCCGGTCGGCGTGCTCGACGACGACCCGGCCAAGCAGGGGGAGCGGCTGGCCGGCATCGCCGTCGTGGGCACCCGCGCCGCGCTCGCCAGTGCCGTCGGGCGGACCCGCGCCACCGCCGTCATCTTCACGATCGGCAACGCCGAGGGGTCGCTGGTCCGCGAGATCCGGGCGCTCGCCCGGGCCGCCGGCGCGCGGTTCCTCGTGGTGCCCGAGGCCAGCGAGCTGCTCGACCACCAGCTCGGCGCCCAGGACATCCGGGACGTGCGGATCACCGACCTGGTCGGGCGGCATCGGCTGGAGACCGACGCCGAGGGCATCACGGCCGCCCTGCGCGGCAAGCGGGTGCTGGTGACCGGCGCGGGCGGGGAGATCGGCTCGGAGCTGTGCCGGCAGATCCACCGGTTCGAGCCGGCCGAGCTGATCATGCTCGACCACGACGAGGCCGCGCTGCAGGCGGTGCAGCTCAGCGTGGACCCGCGGGCCGAGCTGCACGACCCGTCCGTCGTGCTCGCGGACGTGCGCGACGGCGAGCGGGTGCGCGAGATCTTCCGTACCCGGGAACCGGAAGTCGTCTTCCACGCGGCCGCCCTGCACCATCAGCCGCTGCTGGAACGCCACCCGGGCGAAGCCGTCAAGACCAACGTCCTCGGCACCCTCACGCTGCTGGAGGCGGCCGGTGAGGTCGAGCGGTTCGTCACCGTCTCCACCGCCAAGGCCGCCGACCCGGTCAGCGTTCTCGGCTACACCAAGCGGATCACCGAACGGCTCACCGCGGACTTCGACCGGCAGCGGCCGGGCG
Source organism: Actinoplanes sp. M2I2 (assembly GCF_023544445.1). Classification (GTDB taxonomy): domain Bacteria; phylum Actinomycetota; class Actinomycetes; order Mycobacteriales; family Micromonosporaceae; genus Actinoplanes. The sequence continues at coordinate 40,611 of NZ_JALPVJ010000024.1, forward strand.
TCTTCGTCAGCGTCCGCTTCGGCAACGTGCTGGGCGCCCGCGGCTCGGTGCTCACCACGTTCGCCGCGCAGATCGCCGACGGCGGCCCCATCACCGTCACCCATCCCGAGGTCACGCGCTATCTCATGACCACGCAGGAGGCGGTCAAGCTGGTCATCCAGGCCGCCGTGGTCGGCCACGGCGGGGAGGCGCTGGTGCTGCAGCTGGGCGAGCCGGTGCGGATCGCCGACGTCGCCCGGGACATGGCCGAGCTGGCCGGGGAGCCGGTCGACATCGTCCACACCGGGCTGCGGCCGGGGGAGAAGCTCGGCGAGACCCTGTTCGGCCCCGGCGAGCCCGACCACCGCCCGCACCACCCGCTGATCGCGCACGTCCCGGTGCCGCCGCTCGACCCTTCCCTCGTACGCGGGCCGGCCGCACTACCGGACGCGGCGGCTCTGGCCGAACTGTGTGCCACGCCGTCCCTGGAGAGCCGGGCCGCCTGACCCTCACGCGTGTTCCGGGCCGCCCGACCTCAGCTGCTCGAGCACCAGGGGATCGATCCTGCCCGCCACGATGCGCATCTCGAGGTTCTCGATGCCGGCCCACGACGCCAGCGACTCGTCGAGGTCGGGACCGGTGTGGCCGGCCCGGGCCAGCCGCTCGGCGACCTCGTCGGCCAGCGCGCCGGTCAGCGGCAGCAGCGTCGCGGGATCGGGGAACTCGAAGTACAGGTCGTGCATCCCGAGCAGCCGGCCCAGCTCGGACACGGGGTCGGCGTGGTCGTCGACGCGCAGGTCGGCCCACACGTCGCTGGTGCCGCCGTAGCCCCGGCCCCGGGACACGACCAGCAGCGCCGCGCTCTGCCGGCCGCGCCGGTCGCCGCCCGCCCGGTCGCCCGCGCGCAGGGCGTCGAGCAACCGCCGGGGCAGCGGCCGGCCGGTGTCCCCGCCCAGCCAGGCCGCCTCCATGTCGGCCACGACCGCCTCGCCGGCCAGCATGTTGCCCTGGATCGCGTACCCGTCGCCGGCCACGCCGCCGGCCCAGTCGTGGCACTTCTCGCCGGTGAAGGTCGCCCCGGCGCCCTCGGGGCCGACCACGCCGACCTGGCGGTGCTCGATCGGGCCGTCGTCCCCGGCGATCAGCGCCTTCACCGTCTCGGTCGCGGCCACGCCGGTGCCCAGCAGCGCGAGCGCCTGCGGGCGGTAGGCCAGGTTCGCGTACGACTGGGTGGCGACCGCGCCGACGTCGGTCAGAGCGGCCGGCACGGCCGCGCCGACTCCCAGGAACTTGCTGGCCACGGCCACTCCGAGGGCCTGCCCGTCGGCGGACCGGGCCACGATCGAAAACGTCATGCCGCGACTGTAACGCCGCCTCAGCCGGAGCTGACCGTCGCCGGTTCCCCGTCGGCGAACGACCCGGTGGCCACCTCGCCGGCCGGCTCGTAGGTCGCCGTCAGGACCCCCTTGCCGGTGACCCGGCTGCTCACCAGGCGCAGCGCGCCGGCGGCCGAGCCGTCGGCGAACAACCGCTTGCCGGCGCCCAGCACGATCGGGGCGACGACCAGCCGGAACCGGTCGACCAGCCCGGCGCCCCACAGCGTCCGGACGAGGTCACCGCTGCCGTGCACCTGCAGCTCGGGACCGTCCTGCTGTTTGAGCTCGGTCACCGCCGCCACCACATCGCCGCGCAGCAGCACCGAATGCTGCCAGGGCAGCTCCGGGTCCGCGGCCCGCGAGGCGACGTACTTGGTCGCGTTGTTGAGCGGCTCGGCGCCCGCCTCGGCCGGCGCGGTCGGCCAATACGCGGCCAGCGTGTCGTACGTGCGGCGCCCGAGCACCAGGTCGAACGGCTTGCCCATCGTCTCGCCGAGGAAGGCGCCGAGGTCGTCGTCCCACCACGGCACCAGCCACCCGCCGTGCGCGAAGCCGCCGCTTTCGTCCTCGTCGCGGGTGCCCGGCGCCTGCATCACCCCGTCCAGGCTGATCGAGCCGACCACGACCAGCTCCCTCATGAGGGCTCCGCCAGCACGGCGTCGATCTGCCCGAGCGAGAGGCGCAGTCCCTCCTCCATGCCCATCTTCGCCATCTCGTGCAGCTGATCGAGGCTGGTGAAGCGGGAGAGCACGGTCATCCGGGTGCGGTCGCCGAGCGCTTCGAACGTGACCGTGGCATGCGTCGACTCGATCGTCGCGACCGGCTCGCCCCGCTCGTCGGCGAACCCGTCGTCGAACTCGAGCCGGTGCGGCGCGTCGACCACGGTGAACGCGAACCAGCCGTGCGCCTCGGTGCCGTCCGGGCCGGTCATGTGGTACGCGGAGCGACCGCCCACCCGGAAGTCGTGCCCGTCGAACGTGGCCGGCCAGGTCGGCGGGCCCCACCAGCGCTCGAGCCGGCGCGGGTCCTCCCACACCAGCCACACCCGGCTGGGTGGCGCGTCGAACTCGGCGACCAGCGTGAAGGTCAGCGCCTCCTCGTCACGGCGTACGTCCAGCACAGTCATGTCTCTCCCCTCAGAACGTCCTCGATGCCGCGAACCCGGTGGCGCCAGATCTCCTCCAGCCCGGCGAGCAGCCCGGCGGCCCGGCGCAGCGCGTCGACCTCGCCGTGCACGACCTGCTCCCGGCCGCGGCGTTGTTTGGTGACCAGCCCGGCGTGCTCCAGCACGGCCACGTGCTTCTGCACCGCGGCGAAGCTCATCGGATAGAGCCGGGCCAGCGCCGACACGGACTGGCCGTCGTGGATCACCCGGGCCAGGATGTCGCGCCGGGTGCCGTCGGCCAGCGCCTGGAACACGCGGTCGGCGCCGTCACCTACAACCATGTGGTTGTACGTTACTCGCCGATCAGGAGAAAAGGAAGCGGGTCTGCGAGAAAGGGTCGCCCTTGCCGAAAGCCAGGATCTTGGCCGGGGAGACCGCGAAGACCAGGGCCTGATGCTCGCCGTCCGGCGCGAAGACCCCGTCGCGGACCGCGAAGTCCCAGTCCAGACGGTCCTTCCAGAGCGCGGCCAGCTCGGTCAGGCGCCGCTCGTCGCTCACCCGGACCGCGGCCCCCTCGACCACCACGTCCAGGCCCGCCCGTTGCTCGGGAGTGCCGGTCGCGAGCACCACGTGCGGGTTGCGCTCGAGGTTCCGGCCCTTCTGCTCGCCGGCGCCGGTGCAGAAGTGCAGCGCGTCGAACGCCCAGACGGCGGGCAGCGGCGTCACGTGCGGCCGGCCGTCGCCGCGTACCGTCGACAGCCAGAAGATCTCGGCCCGGGTCAGGATGCCGTCCACTTCGGACCAGGGCCGGGCCGTGGCTGCGGGGTCGCTGAATCGCTGGTCGAGTTCGCCTACGGGATCGCTCATCTCCCGCATGGTAATGGCGGGAGGGGCCGCTTTTCGCCCTTCCGCCGGGCGTGGCGGCTCAGTAGCGGTAGTGCTTGGCCGCGGCCGGCTGGGCCGTCGGCGGCGTCTCGGCCGACCACCGGTTGCGGGCCGCGTTCCCGGTCGAGCGCGCGCCCGAGCGGCGGCGCGACGACGGCTTGGGCGCGATCTCCACGCCCGGCTGCGGCTCCATCTGCTCGACCGACGACACCACGACGACGGAAGCCTTGCCCTCGTGGAGCATGCGCATCGCGGCGTCCCAGTCGCCCGGGATCAGACCGACCACGTTGTAGCGGCGGGCGGAGCAGTAGTCGAGGCAACGGGCAGCGCTCGCGCTGTAGTTCTCCGGTCGCACGTAAATGACTGCGTCAAGCACCGGGTCGGTCCCTTCGTACGCCTCTGATGGTTCTCGATGTCCGGGCGAGATCTACCTAAACGCGCCCGTCACCTTCTGCATATCCGCTGTTATGGATAAGTGACCGGACTGATCCACCCGCATCGACCGCGATCGGTCTCTTCGCCCCAGCCGTCCGGCCAATTTCGCGATTTGGTGTTGATTTCAACTATCGCTGCGTGAAGACTGCACCACCCGGTCGATGGATGCCGCGCACCTGACGGGAAGCCGACACCGGCCATTGCGGACACTCGATGGCCCGGCGGCCGACGTGGACGACCCGGTCACGACTCCGGCGGGTCCGCCGGCCGGGCTCGCTGCGGGTGGATCGTCTCGTGCCGGGCCAGCATCGCCACGTACTCGGTGATCTTGCGGGTGCGCGTCTCGGCCCGCTTGACCGCGTTGACCCGGGTGATGATGGAGAAGCGGTTGGTCTTGGTGAGCACGTCGAACATCGCCTGCGCGGCCGGGTCGGCGGCGATCGCGTCTCGCAGGTCGGCGGGCACCTCGGCTTCCGAGGGCGGCGCATAGGCGGCCGCCCACCGTCCGTCGGCCTTCGCGGCGTCGACCGCGGCGTGGCCGGCGGGCAGGATCAGGCCGGCCGCCTCCAGCCGGGCCACGTTGGCGACGTTGCGCCGGGACCAGACGCTGCGAGGCCGCCGGGGGGTGAGCCGCACCCACGAACTCTCCTCGTCCCGTTTACGGCCCTGCCCGTCGATCCAGCCGAAGCACAGCGCCTCGTCGACCGCGTGCTGCCAGGTCAGCGTGGTGACGGAGCCGCCCTTGCGGGTCAGGGCGAGCCAGACTCCCGGAGAGGTGGTGTGGTTGTCCGTCAGCCACGCGCGCAGCGCCGGGCCGTCAGCCACGATCAACTCGTCCAGTTCTGTTCCGGCCACCACCGCAGGCTAACGGGTCGGCGCACCGCGAATCGCCCACCGGCGGCCTCCGCCATCGTCAGGGGGTGACCTTCGCGGCGCCTGTCCGGCGGATGCGCTCGGTGCCCCAGAGGCCCAGCGACGCCAGCGAGGCATTGAGCGAGGTGCCGTCGTCGGTGAGGGAGTACTCCACTCTGGGCGGTACTTCCGGGTACACCTCGCGACGCACCAGGCCGTCCTCCTCCAGTTCGCGCACATGCTGGGTCAGCATTTTCTCACTGACGCCGGGCAGCCCGCGCCGCAGTTCCGCGAATCGGCGGACGCCGTGGTGGTGCAGTTCCCAGAGGATCAGGACCTTCCATTTTCCGGAAATGACGTCCATGGCCGCGTCGATGCCGCAGAAATAGGGCCCGTTCCGCGTTCCCCGCACCATTTCATCCCCCGATTCTCGTCGCCTGATACTTACCGAAAAGTGAGTACCCCACAAAATAGTGTGTACTGGCGGACCGGGCCAGCCGGCCCTGAGGATCGGTCACATGACGACCGAAGCATCCCCCGTCACCGTCCTCGGGCTCGGCGCGATGGGCACCGCCCTCACCGCCGCGCTGATCAGGGGCGGCTTGCGAACCACTGTGTGGAACCGTTCACCCGGCCCGGCCGAGGATCTCGCCGCACGGGGGGCCGTCGCAGCCGGCTCCCTCGTCGAGGCGGTCCGGAGCAGCCCCGTCATCGTTGTCTGCCTCCTGGACCACCGATCGGTTCATGAGGTGCTGGATCCGCTCGCTGCTGAACTGGACGGCCGCGCGCTGGTCAATCTGACGACCACCTCGCCGGCGGAAGCCCGGGAACTCGCCGCCTGGTCCGCCGCGCTCGGGGCCGAATACCTGGATGGTGGAATCCTGGCGGTTCCGTCCATGATCGGAGAGGCCGGCGCGTCCATTCTTTACAGCGGATCCGGTGCTGTTTTCGAGAGGTGCCGCCCGCTGTCCGACAAATGGGCGGAGAGCACTTATCTCGGCCCCGATCCCGGAATGGCCGCACTGTACGACCTGGCTCTGCTGGCCGGGATGTACGTCATGTTCGCCGGATTCCTGCACGGCGCGGCCATGGTGGCGCCGGCCGGGGTGACCGCCGGTGAGTTCGCCGCCCGGGCCACACCCTGGCTGGCCGCGATGACCACCGGCCTGCCGGAGTTCGCCCGCGTCGTCGACGGCGGCGACTACGCGGTGGCCGGGCAGCAGAGCCTCCTCTTCTCCGACCTGGGGACGATCGTGGCCGCCAGCGCCGATCAGGGCATCAGCACCGAGGTGATCGACATGGTGCAGACCCTGATCCGGCGCCAGGTCGACGCCGGCCACGGCGCCGAGGGCTTCGCCCGCATCATCGAGAGCATCAAGGCCGGGTAGATCGCCCGACCGCCCGGTGCTCGGCATCGATCCGGCGCTGTGGGATCGCGAGCGGCCGGTCGAGCGGAGGATCTAGCCGGCGGGCCTACTTGCGTACGGCGCTGCGGCGCACGGCCACCACGACGGCCGCTCCGATGAGCAGGAGGATGATCCCGGTGCTGGTGATGGTCGCCGCGATGGTGCCGGTGATGGGCAGTCCCGGTGCCCGGCCGGTCCCGGTCACCTTGATCGGCGCCTGGTTGTTGCGCGGATCCCGATCGACGTCGACGTCCTCGCTGTACAGGAAGAAGCCCACCGCCCCCTCCTCGTCCTGCGCGGTCGGCGCGATGCGAACCGTGAATCTGAACATGAGGCGGTCCCCGGGCCGCAGCGCCGTCGGCCGCAGCGCGCAGGAGAACTCGGGGGGACCTTCGTCAGGGGCGGAGGAGGGTGGCAAGTCGTAGTCGTCGGACCGCGACGTGCAACGGTCATCGGCGGTGACCACCGACATCGGTCCGGGCAGGGAGACCCGTACGATGCCCAGGTTGTTCTGGAAGGGCGGGTAGCGCAGCGTGCCCGGCCCCTGATTGACGACTCCCACCGAGATCGTGTGCTCACCGGCTCGGCCCGGGACGGTGGCGCCGAGGGCCCGCACGTCGGTGCGCCGGCCGGAGACGGTCACCGTCGTGTACGAGCCGTTGTCGTCCTGGTCGATGTCCGCCTGGGGCACGCCGGCGGCCGACACGGCCACCTCCTCGAGCCTGAGCGCGGGCCCGGTGCCCGCTCGACCGCCGAGCAGGTCGCCGTATTCGCCCACCCAGTCCTCCCACTCGGCGGCGGTCATCCACTGCACGCTCACCGTCATCCGGCTGGCCGCCGCCGCGTCCCCGGGCACTCGCAGCGCGAAAGGCGTGGACATCCCGTACGTGGTGCCGGCGGTCAGCGTCGTGTCGAAGGCGCAGGCCACGGAGAAGCCGTACGTGCAGTTGCCGTAGTTCGTATCGGCCAGCACACCCTGGCCGGCGGTGATCACAGCCGTGAGTCCGTCGACCGCGACCGGCCCGGTGTTTCGGACCTTGGGTTGCAGCTTCACCCCGCCGCCCGGAGCCACCGTCCGCGGCTTGTCGTCGACCGCCGTCAGGTTGACGCCCTCCCCGATGCGGACGGTTGCGGTCTCGGTGGTCGCCGGCTGGTCGTCGACCTTCGTCGCGATGGACAGGGTGCCGGTGTCGCCGACCGGCGCGCTCTGCTTGGCGGTGAAGCTCAGCGAGACCGAACTGAACGTCACGAAACCGTACGCGCCGTCGCCCTCGGGGCGCTCGTAGACGCGATGCGGACCGGGTAGGACGCACCGCACGACGGGCCCGGCCGAGCAGTTGGCCTCGTCCGCGAAACCGGCGACGGCCACGTCGGCCACGGCCACCCGGGACGTGTCGATGGTGAGGGTGACCCGGTCGGCCCAGCCGTCCTCGTCGGCGAACAGCAGAGGGGACAGGCTCTCCTCGACGCTCCCGCCGACCGGCAGCGTGAGATTGCGCGGATAGACCCCGCCTTCGACGTCGGCCGGAGCCGCCTGGGCCGGAGCGGACAACAGGGTGAGCCCGACCGTGAGGAACATCGTCAGGGCAGCGAGACGGTGCAACCGGATCATGGGTCCTCAGTCGGCAGCGGGCGGGCAACGCCTGCGGTGATGCGAGACGTTCTCACTCCATGCCTACCAAAAGGGGCGAAGCCGTACCTGCTGTATGGCGTGATCGCCTGATCCGCCCGCCGGCGAACGAGGCGGTCACCCTCGGATCAAAGGGTCAGCTCTGTTCGCAGCCGATGCCGTCGTTATCCCGGTCGAGGCCGTAGACGTCCGTTCCGATCACCTGGACCGGGCCGGTGACGTAGGCCGGTCCGTTGCCGGAACCGGAGGAGCAGTCGACGTCGCGGGCGATCGGCACGCAGCCGCCGGTGTAGTTTGCATCGCAGGGGCCGGCCGCCCGCGGCTGTCCGGCCTGCGCCGCCTGGGCCCCTTGAGCCGTCAGGCAACCGAGCGCCAGCACCATCACAGCACTCATCCGATATGTCCGTTTCTTCACGCGATGAGGGTAGACAACATCCCGCGCCGAACGCCGGCAGGTGCGACTGCGACACGCGTTACTGCTTCAACCACCTCGGAGCCCAGGAGCGGATAAACGCTTCGACAGGGCGGTTTGCGTGGGCTGAGATGGGCGGGTGACGACGACCTACCGGGTGATCGACAGCGCGGCGCTCACCGGGTGAGGCGCCCACGGTTGTCCGAGGCGCCCGCAGCCGTACGGGAAGCGGTGTCGGAGATGCTCTGCGGGCCGATCCGGGCCGAGCGCCCGTCCACGGCCGGCTTCACGCCGTCGATCGCCTCGGTGGTCGCCGGCCCGCGCGGGTGGCTGTTCGTCAAGGCGGCGCCGGTCGGGGACGGGCTGGGCGAGGCGGTGGCGGCCGGAGTCGTTCTGGCCGGGGTCGTGGGTGACCTCGGTCCACGGCTGGTCGGCGCGGCCGAGACCGGCGCCTGGCGGGTGGCGGCCTACGAGGTGATCGAGGGCGAAGCGCCGCGCTGCACCACGGCGACCTGCGGCGGGACAATGTGTTGCGGCAGCCGGACGGCCGACTGTGCATCGTGGACTGGAGTCATCTGTGGACCGCGCCGGGATGGCTCGATGTCGTGCGCCTGATTCCCGACCTCGCTGCCTGTGGGCACGACCCGGAGGAGCAGTTGCGGCGCTCCGGCTGGGCCGGCGCCCCGGCCGGGCTGGTCGACGTGGCCCTGGCCGGGCTGGCCGGTCGGGCCTGGCGGGACGGTCACCGGCCCGAGCCGCCGGAGGTGCCCGGACTGCGGAGGATGCAGCGGGAGCAGGCCGGGCACCTGCTCCGCTGGCTGGAGGGCAGGATGTCGTGATGCCGAGATACCCGTGCGTGTGTTGCGGGCACCTGACGATGGACGAGCCGCCCGGCTCGTTCTTCATCTGCCCGGTCTGCTTCTGGGAGGACGACAACCTGCAACTCCGCTGGCCGGACTGGGCCGGTGGCGCCAACCGGCCCTGCCTGATCGACGCCCAGCGCTCCTACCAGCAGATCGGCGGCTGCGAGGAGCGGACCCGGCATCTCGTGCGGCCGCCCGGGGACGACGAGCCGGCCGACCCGGCCTGGCGGCCCATCGACCTCGGCCGCGACCGGTTCGAGCCGCGCGGTGTGGCGCTGGCGGCGTGGCCGGCCGACCTCACCGTCCTGTACTGGTGGCGTTACCGCGACACGGGTTTCTGGCGGCGGGCGGGCCCGAGCTAAGCGGGATGCCCGGGATGGGTGATCACCAGGACCGGTTTCGTCGACTGTTTGATCAGGTCGAGCGGCACGCTGCCCAGCAGCCGCTCGGCCACCTTGGGACGGGTGCTCGAACCCACGACGATCAGGTCGGCGTTGTGCTGCCGGGAGAACTCGAGCACGGCCGGCACCGCGCGGCCCGCGAGCACGGTCACGCTCGCCTCGACCCCCGCCTCGGCGAGCCGGCGCGCGATGGAGGCGGCCGACGCGTACGCGTTGTCGGCGAACACCTTGCGGGGCACGGCGGCCAGCCGCTCGAGCTCGACCTCGTCGGCGGCGACCACCGCGACCGAGGCGCCGGTCTGTTTGGCCAGGCTGATCACCGCGTCGGCGAGCCACGGCTGATCGGCTTCGGGCTTGGTGGCGACGACGATGCGCATCACCCGACGTTAGCGGGTGATCGCGACTCGTCGATAGCTCTGACTCGACAGATGCGGTGATCTGTACCAGTGTCGTGGTCATGGCGGACGACGCGGTAGTGAAGGAAGCACGAAGCGAACCGGAACTCAAGCGGGTCCTGGGCCCGGGCCTGCTGCTGCTCTTCGTCGTCGGTGACATCCTCGGCACGGGCGTCTACGCGCTCACCGGCCGCGTCGCGTCCGAGGTCGGCGGGGCGGTGTGGCTGCCGTTCCTGATCGCGTTCCTGGTCGCGCTGCTCACCGCGTTCAGCTACCTCGAGCTGGTCACCAAGTACCCGCGGGCGGCCGGCGCGGCGCTCTACACGCACAAGGCTTTCGGCATCCACTTCCTGACGTTCATCGTCACGTTCGCCGTGATGTGCTCCGGCCTGACCTCGGCGTCCAGCGCGTCCAAGGCGTTCGCGTCGAACTTCGACGAGGCGTTCGACCTGTCCCTGGGCGACGGCGCCGCGCTGACCGCCGTCGCGCTGGGTTTCATGCTGCTCATCGGGCTCATCAACTTCCGCGGCGTCGGCGAGAGCGTCAAGCTCAACGTGCTGCTCACCTGCGTCGAGCTGACCGGCCTGCTGATCGTCATCTGCATCGGCGCCTGGGCGATCGGCGGCGGCAACGGCGACCTGTCCCGGCTCACCGACTTCACGGCGGCCGAGGGCGAGTCCGCGTTCTTCTCGGTCACGGCGGCCACCGCGCTGGCCTTCTTCGCCATGGTCGGCTTCGAGGACTCGGTCAACATGGCCGAGGAGACCAAGGACCCGGTACGCATCTTCCCCAAGGTGATGTTGACCGGTCTCTGCATCACCGGCGTGATCTACGTGCTCGTGTCGATCTCGGCGGTGGCGCTGGTGTCCCCGGCGGAGCTCGGCGAGGGCGACGCGCCCCTGCTCAAGGTGGTCGAGGCGGGCGCGTCGGCCTTCCCCCTGTGGATCTTCGCTTTCATCACGATGTTCGCCGTCGCCAACTCCGCCCTCATCAACATGCTGATGGCCAGCCGGCTGCTCTACGGCATGGCCAACGAGCGCGTGCTCCCCAAGGTCCTGGGCAAGGTCCACCCCGGCCGCCGTACGCCGTGGGTCGGCATCGTCTTCACCACGGTCATCGCCTTCGGGCTGATCTGGTTCGCCGACCTGTCGGCGCTGGGCGGCACGACGTCGCTGCTGCTGCTGTGCGTCTTCACCGTGGTCAACATCGCCGTCCTGGTCCTGCGCCGCGACCCGGTCGAGCACAAGCACTTCAAGGCGCCGACGGTCATCCCGGTGATCGGCGCCGTGGTCTGCGCCTACCTGGCCAGCCCGCTGTCGGGCCGGGCAGCCGACGACTACCGCATCGCCGGCATCCTCCTGGTCATCGGCGTCATCCTGTGGCTGATCACGTACCTCTACAACCGCAACGTCCGCCACCGCGAGACCACCCTCGACCCGACCAACCTGCGCGACTGATCGCGGCCGTCTCAGGCGCCCAGCTGCTTCCGTACGGTGTCGCGGTCGATGAGGGACGTGACCGCCGCGATGCGGTCGTCGCGGAAGTCGTAGAAGACGTGCTCGGCGAAGCTCACGCTCCGGCCGGTCGGCTCGAGGCCCAGGAACGGTCGCCGGGGGGTGCGAGCGAACAGCAGCCGGCACGCGAGCCGGTTGCCGGCGGCGACGACGATCCGCGCGTCGTAGAACAGGTCGGGGGCGGCGTCGACGTCCGAGGCGATCGATGCCGCGTACTGGTCGCGGCTCATCGGCCGGTCGTTGTAGGTGAGCTGGTCGTGGACGAAGGACACGAGATCGTCGAGCCGGCGGTCGTTGAGAGCCCGCAGATAGTCGCGGTAGGTGTCTTCCAGGGTCATGCGGAGATCATGCCCCGGCCGCCTGGTTCCGCCGGCTTGGTCACAGCCGGTAGGGTGACCGCGTGACTGAGGCAGCGGGAAACGTCGATAGCTCCACGGTGGACACTTCGGTGCCCCACCCGGCGCGCCGGTACAACTACTGGCTGGGCGGCAAGGACAACTTCGCCGCCGACCGCGAGTCCGCGGACGCGATCGAGGCGGTCTTCCCGCACATCCGGACGGCCGCGGTGGAGAACCGCCGGTTCCTGGGCCGCGCCGTCCGCGCGCTCACCCAGGAGTACGGCATCCGCCAGTTCCTCGACGTCGGCACCGGACTGCCGACGGCCGACAACACGCACCAGGTCGCCCAGCGCATCGACCCGACGAGCCACGTGGTCTACGTGGACAACGACCCGCTCGTGCTCACCCACGCCCGGGCGCTGCTCACCAGCGACCCGCGCGGGCGCACCGCTTACATCCCGGCCGACCTGCGCGAGCCCGGCCGGATACTGACCAACCCCGATCTGGCCGCCACGCTCGACCTGGGCCGGCCCGTCGCGGTCATGCTGATCGCGGTCCTGCATTTCGTGCACGACGACGACGAGGCCAACGCGGCGATCGCCACCCTGATGGGCGCGCTGCCACCGGGCAGCTTCCTGGCCCTGACCCACGCCACGGCCGACTTCCTCCCGCCCGAGATCGCCGCCGCCCTGACCAGCGGCAAGGTGAAGGGGGCGGGCAGCTTCGAGGGCCGCTCGCGCGCGCAGATCACCCGCCTGCTCGACGACAACGGGCTCGAACTGCTCGAGCCCGGCCTGACCGTGGCCAGTGAGTGGCGTCCCGACCCGGGCGTCACCCCGCCCCCGGCCGAGCACGTCTCCGTGTACGGCGCCGTCGCCCGCAAACCCTGACCGTCCCAACCCAGCCCGGCCGGCACCGCAACCATGGCGGCGCTGCCGCAGCCCGGCGGCGGTCGTGCCGGCCCCGGCATGGTGCACCACCCGGCCATGCGGGGAATGGTTCTGGGCGCGGGTGAGGGGTTCTGGCACGGGAAGTGTGATTGATCGTTTGATGGCCCGTTACGCTGCTGTGTGACGCGACGGTCCAGCAGCTGTGGTGCCCTCTGCGCGGATCTGCCGATGAGAGCACGCCCTGTATGGGGTTGTTTCCGTGATCGTTCGTGCAACAGCCGTCACGTCGAGGGGGAAGCGAAGTCACTCGCATGGTCACTGACCCATTGCGCGTACGAGCGGGCTGGACGCCCGGTGATGTCCTGGACGTCGGTGGAAACCCGTTCGGGATCGCGGACGAGCCCCGCCCAATAGGCAAGGGCCTGCTGGGCGAAAGCCTTCCCGGCAGACTCGGCCAGCTCGGCCTCAGCCTGGTCGGGTGATTGGCGTTCTACCCGTAGAGGGCGCCCCAGCACGTCACCGATGATCCTTACTTGATCTTGCTGAGTAAGCGTCTCCGGACCCGTGGCAACGTAGGCGCGGCCGGCGCGCGCGCGATCCAGCAACGCCGGCACGGCCAGGTCGGCGACGTCGTGTTCGTGCACCAAGGACCGTGCGGCCTCGGGATAGGGCATGCGCACCACCACGCCGGAGCGGATCTGCTCAGCCCACTCCAGCGTGTTGGCCGCAAATCCTCCGCCCCGTATGAATGTCCACGTTATGGGCGCTCTCCGGAGGATCGCTTCGATTTCTTCCCAAACTCCCGGCATGGGACCGTCCTCGTCGCGTTGCAGGCGGGCCGCCGACAGATAGACGACATGAGAAACGTGGTGTGACAGCTCGGCGATCACTTGTGCTGCGCCATCGGCGGAATAGCCGGGCCAGAGCAGGAAAGCCGCATCCGCTTCGGCTGCGGCCGCCGCAATCGTGTCGGGCCTGAACATGTCACCCTGGACCAGATCCACTTCGGGCGCCAGGCCGGCTGCACGCGGCGCACGGACCAAGGCACGAACACGGACGCCGCGGTCGAGAAGACCGGCCACAACGCGACGGCCGACGCGCCCGGTAGCGCCGGTGACCAGGACGGTTGGATCTACAGACATCCGACATGAGCCTTTCCCTCGGGAGAATCCGCACATCCTGGTACCTCAACCGAAGTTCAGGTCAAGAGCCGGCTACGCGGAGCGGCCCGGACGATAGGGGCGAGACGCGTTGCGGGTGACGCGACAGCTGCCGATTGCCTGGTCTCGTGCTGGCGACCCTCGCGCGGCCCAGGCGCTGGGCCTCTTCTCCGACCCCGCACAACTCGGCCGTCCCGCACGCGGATTCGATCTGCAACTTCGGAACGAGCACCTGAACCGTCAGCGCAGCGTGTCCCGCGGCGCCTGGCCGCACACCGAACTGCCGATGAGAGTGCGTTGATGCCTCGTACTCCACCGCCGATAGCCGCCGCGACGTTCTTGACTTGAAGTGCGGTAGAGATTGCAGACTTCCAGCAGTCAGCGAAGAGAAGGGGTTCTCATGCACGTTGAGGGACACCAGGAGTTGATCGAGCTCATCAAGCAGTACGAGGCTGCCTTCAACTCGAACGACGCGTACGCGATGAACGAGCTGTTCGCCACGGATCCGGTGTTCGTCAACTTTGCGGGACACATGGTGCTGGACAAGGGTGTTCTGCTGAAAGCCCAACAGGCCGTTTTTTCCGAGGGCGGACCGCTGGCGGACATCGATGTCAGCTATACCGTGGAGAGGGTTACATATCTCGCCTCTGACATTGCCGCAGTGCACTCACGTCAGCAGTCCCAGCGTCCGGATCGCGGGGCTCACGATCGACAGAACGATCCCATGGAGGCCGTATTCCTCGTCGTGTTGCGGCGGACCGAGGCGGGGTGGCGGATCGTCCTGGGGCAGAACACTCCAGTCGCGCACTGACGAAGATCTGGATTCTCTGTCAAGCCGCCGAGCGTGCGCACAGCTGCCGATGATCGGGGTACGGCCTCCCTCGGAGGGTTCGACCGCCAAGCGCCGTCAGGCGTTGGCGTTGATCACGCAGAACAGGTTGGCGTCCGGGTCGGCCAGGACCACGAAATCGCCGCCCTCGGGATAGTTCCACTCGACTCGTGAGGCACCGAGCGCGAGCAGGCGCTCGACCTCGGCAACCTGCTCGTGCTCATCGTCAGCCCAGAGGTCGAGGTGTGTGCGGTCGGTCTCATCGAGGTGCAACCTCGGCGCGCCGGCCTCATTCGGCACAAGGAAGTCCGGGTTCGCCGCCGGCTGGTAGCCCAACGCCTGGCTCCAGAACGTCGTCGCCGAGCACGATCGCGCTCGACTGGCTATGGCCGGCCGTGCCGCCATCAGCGCCGGTGAACGCTGTTCGGCGTTGACGCGAGGCTGGCCGGGACGGCAGTCGGCCTGCGGAAAGCCCACTCGTGAGGGGCCTCGGCCACCGTCGTCGCCCGGCCTGACCGGAGCCTCAGGCGTAACGGGGAAAAAGGGTGAGGGGCCGCGCCCGGACGTGGACGCGACCCCTCGGGTGAGAGCGGGTGCTCAGCCCTTGACGCTGCCCGCCAGCAGGCCTCGGACGAAGTAACGCTGGAGCAGCAGGAACACCGTCACCGGCACGATGATCGAGACGAAGGCGCCGGCCGACAGCAGCTGCCATGCCGTGCCTCTCGTACCGCTGAGGTTGGCCAGTTGCAGCGTGATCGGCGCGACCTCGTCGCCGCCGCCGGCGAAGACCAGGGCGACCAGCAGGTCGTTCCAGACCCAGAGGAACTGGAAGATGCCGAACGCGGCCAGAGCCGGGGTGAGCAGCGGCAGCAGGACCTTGAAGAAGATCGAGACGTGGCCGGCGCCGTCGACGCGGGCGGCCTCGATCAGGCCCGAGGGAATCTCGCGCATGAAGTTGTGCAGCAGGTAGATGGCCAGGGGCAGCGCGAAGGTGGAGTGCGACAGCCACAGGGTCCAGAACGTGCCGGTCAGCTTGACGTTCACGAAGATCTCGAGCAGCGGGATCAGCGTAACCTGCAGCGGGACGATCTGCAGGGCGAAGATGACCAGGAACAGCACGTTCTTGCCGGGGAAGTTCATCCAGGCGAACGCGTACGCGGCCAGGGCGGCCAGCGACACCGGGATGAGCACCGACGGGATGCAGATGATCAGCGAGTTCACGAAGAACGAGGCGAGGTTGACGCTGCCGTCCCCGCCGAAGACGCCGCGGTAGTTCTCCAGCGTGAGTGTCGGATTGCTGAAGAACGTCCACCAGCCGGTCGTCTTGATCGCCCGCTCGGGGCGGAACGACGAGACCAGCAGGCCGAAGGTCGGCAGCGTCCACAGCACGGCCAGCACGATCGCGGCCAGCGACGCCCAGGGCGAGCTCAGGCGCTTCTTGGCGATCTTGGCCGCGGTGGGCTGGTCGGCGACGAGCGGGGGAGTGGTCGTCAGCGGAGTGGCGGCGGTCATCGTTCCTCCGATTGACGCAGCGAGCGGATGTTGTACCAGACGATGGGGATGACCAGGACGAACAGGAGCGTCGCGAGCGCGGCGCCCAGGCCCTGGTTGTCCGCGTTGAACGTCTGCCGGTAGAACTCGTTCGCGACGACGCTCGTCTCGAAGTTGCCGCCGGTCATCGTCCGCACGATGTCGAAGACCTTCAGGGTGCCGATGCCGATCGTGGTCAGCACGACCACCACGGTGGGCTGCACGCTGGGCAGCGTGATCTTGCGGAACATGCTCCACGCGTTCACGCCGTCGAGCCGGGCGGCCTCGATGATGTCGTCCGGGATGGCCTTGATCGCCGCCGACAGGATGGTCATCGCGAAGCCGGCCTGGATCCAGATCATCACGACGATGAGCAGGAACGAGTTGAGCGGCGACTCGATGAGCAGCTGCACCGGCTTGCCGCCGAGCCACACGATGACCTGGTTGATCAGGCCGATCTGCTTCACGTTGCCCTGGTCGGGGCGGTACTCGTACATGAACTTCCAGATCACGCCGGCCGCCACGAAGGAGATCGACATGGGCAGGAAGATCAGGGTCTTGGCGAAGGACTCGAACCGCGACTTGTCGACCAGGATCGCGTAGACCAGGCCGATCGCGGTGGCCACGAACGGGGTGAGCACCACCCAGAACACCGTGTTCCGCAGCACGGTGAGCTGGTCGGCGTCGGAGAAGATCGTGCCGTAGTTGTCGAATCCGATGAACGCGTCGCCCGCGGCATCGAAGAACGACTGGTAGATGGTACGGAGGCCGGGATATACGAGGCCGACCGCCAGCAGGAGCAGGACGGGCAGCAGGTACAGATAGGCGACGATCCGATCGCCCTTCTTGCCGCCGAACCGGCCGGCGATGAAGAGGATGACGCCCATGACGGCCGCGAACAGCAGCAGAGCCGAAAGCATCTGCAGGATTTTCTCGGGGGTGGTGGAGGCGGTGTTGAACACGCGACCCGGACCTCCTTTGTGCGCTGGAAAGGAGAGAGGTTCGGGGCCGGTCGGAAAGGTTTCCGACCGGCCCCGGTTGGTGCTGGGAGACTACTTGGGCCAAGCCTTTTCGATGTTGTTCAGCGTGGTCGCCGTGTCCTGACCGGTGATCCAGGCGGTCGACTGCTTCCAGAAGGCGTCCGAGCCCACGGCCGCCGGCATCTGGTCGGAGCCGTCGAAGCGGAACGTCGCCTTCGGGTCGAGCAGGATCGTGCCCGCCAGCTTGTCGATCGGGTTGGTCAGGTTGTTGGGGTCGAGACCCTTGTTGGCCGTGACCCAGCCCGACGACAGCTTCGCCTTGGTGTTGGCCCACACGTCCGAGGACAGGTAGGTCTGGAACGCCTTGACCTCGGGACGGTCGGCGAAGGCCACGACGAACTCACCGGCGCCGAGAACCGGCTTGGTGTTGGCGTCCGGGCCCGGCAGGTAGAACGCGAAGACGTCGCCGTCCTCGGCCACCTTGGTGTCCTTGTCGAAGTTGGCCGCGTAGAAGCTGGCCTGGCGGTGCAGCGAGCAGGCGCCTTCGATGATCTGCAGGCCCGCGTCCTGGAACGTGGTCGTCGCGATGCTCTTGACGTCGCCCAGGCCGCCGTTGACGTACTTGTCGTTCTTCAGGTAACCGCCGACGGCGTCCAGCGCGGCCGTCGCCTCGGGACCGTTGAACGGGATCTTGTGACCGACCCAGTCGTCGTACTTCTCCGGACCGGCGGTCCGCAGCATCATGTCTTCCATCCAGTCGGTGACCGGCCAGCCGGTCGCGTCACCACTGGCGATGCCGGCGCACCACGGCTTCTTGCCGTCGGCCACCATCTTGTCCGACAGCGCCTGGAGCTCGGCGAGCGTGGTCGGCACGGTGTAGCCGCTGTCCTTGAACTCGGACGGCGAATACCACACCAGGGACTTCACGCTGGCGCCGAGCGGGGCTCCGTAGAACTTGCCGTCGATCGTCGTGTAGCCCTTCCAGGCCTTGTCCCAGAACTTGTCGACGTTGTCCGAGACCTCCTGCGGCGCCGCGACGGCCTTGCCGGTGGTGACCAGCTGCTTCACCAGGCCGGGCTGGGGCACGATCGCGAGGTCCGGCGGGTTGCCGGCGCGGGCGCGCACGAGGATCTGCGTCTCGAAGGACTTGTCGCCCTCGTACTTGATGGTGGCGCCCGTGCAGCTCTCGAAGGGCTTGTACGAGTCGATGTGAGGCTTGTCCTCAGGCGTCACGATGCCCGTGTAGATGGTGACCGTCTTGCCCTTGATGTCACCGAACTTGGTGTATGGCGCACAGTCGATGGCGCTCGCCGACGCGTTCGTGTCGGCGGCGCTGTCGGAATCGTCGCCGCCGCAAGCCGCGAGGCCGAAGATCAGCCCCGCGCTCAGCGTACCGGCGAACGCGGCCCGAATGCGCGGGCTCGTAGGTTGACCGAACATACCGCTCCCTATGTCAAATCGCGCTTCCGACGTCCGGAGACGTCGCCGTCCGAAGCGCTACTTGGATCACAGTCAAGAGGTAACCGGCACGTTGCGCAATGATTTCCGCTTGATCGGGTCGGTAACGATACGGCGTCGCTGCTCCGTCGACCTTAACCGGTTAAGGTCGAGCTCCTGGTCAGGCGGCGAAAAGCGCCTCATCTGGACCCTAGCGTCAGACAGGCCACCCCGCCCCGGATATCGTCGAACATCCGAGGCGGGGTGGCCTGATCGGTCGATGGCGGCGTACCGCCGAGCCGAACCCTCTGAAGCCCAGCCGAGTGAAGCTAGCCGGCCATCGAGAGGTAGCGGTACCCGAGCCGCTCCATCCGGTCCTGGTCGAGCACGTTGCGGCCGTCGAGGACGATCGGCGTCCGCATGAGGCCGACGAACTTGCCCCAGTCGAGCTCGAGGTACTGCGCCCACTTGGTCACCAGCACGACGGCGTCGCAGTCGTCGAAGACCCCGTCGAGGGTGTCGCTCAGGTGCGGGGCCATTTCCGGGTATTCGCGACGGAATCGCTCACCGGCGATCGGGTCGTGCAGCTTGACCCGGGCGCCCCGGGCGATCAGCAGGCCCGCGATGTCGAGAGCCGGCGAGTCGCGCAGGTCGTCGGTGTTCGGCTTGAACGCGACCCCGAGAAGCCCGATCTTGCGGCCCTTGAGAATGCGCAATTCATTCTGCAGGCGCTCGACCGCGATTTCCCGCTGACGCTGATTCACATCGCGTGCGGCTTTCACGATCGGCATCTCGTAGTTGTATTCCGACGCGGTGGCGATCAGCGCCTTGGTGTCCTTGCCGAAGCAGGAGCCGCCCCAGCCGACCCCGGGCTCCAGGAAGCGCGATCCGATGCGCTGGTCGAGGCCGATGCCCCGGGCCACCTCGGTGATGTCGGCGCCCACCTTGCCGGCCAGCTGGCCGATCTCGTTCACATAGCTGATCTTGAGCGCCAGGAACGCGTTGGCCGCGTACTTGATCAGTTCGGCCGAGGCGAGGTCGGTCGACACCAGCGGGACGGCGGTGGTGTCGTCCGGCCGCGGCTGGAAGCTCGGCGGGGTGAAGGTCTGGTTGATCAGCGGCCGGTAGAGGTGGTTGAGCACCTCGAGGGCACGCGGGTTGTCCGAGCCGATCACGATCCGGTCGGGGAAGAGCGTGTCGTGGATCGCATTGCCCTCGCGCAGGAACTCGGGGTTCGAGGCGACCGAGAAGTCGCACTTGTCCGCGCGATCGGTGCGCTGGGCGAACGAGTCGCGCAGGATCGCGTCGACCCAGTTGCCGCTGCCGATCGGCACGGTGGACTTGTTGACCACCACAGTGAAGTCGTGGTCGAGGTTCTGCGCCACGCTCTCGGCGGCCGAGCGCAGATAGCGCAGGTCGGGGCTGCCGTCGGGCGCCGACGGGGTCTGCACCGCTACGAAGACGACGTCCGCGCCCGGCACGCCCTCGGCGTAGTTGGTGGTGAAGGTCAGGTTGGGTGCGGCTTCGGCCAGCAGCTCCTCCATGCCGGGTTCGTAGATCGGGCAGCGCCCGGCACGAAGCATGTCGACCTTTTCCTGGTCCAGGTCGACGCAGGTCACCTGGTGGCCCAGGAAGGCGAGGCTCACTCCGGTGGTCAGACCGACGTAGCCCGTGCCGACGACGCAAACCTTCATCAAACGCTCCTCCGCTGCGGCCTCCGCTGGGGGACGCGGGTCCGCTCCCGTAATCACGGCCAGATGATACACAGCGTAGAAAAACGTCGCGCAAATCCTTGACGTACCGTTATCGGTTCATTCCTTAGAGTTGCTACGACGCTTTCCGCTATTCATATCGTTCAATGCTGGCCGTCGTTCATCTATGCCCCGGACATGATCGCCGCGAGGCGGCACCGTGGCGTACCCCGGCGGGCCGGCGGTCAATCCTGTGGGGGCCGGGGCGCGCGCGACAGGGACCTGTCCAAGTTATGCGCGATTGTCAACTCCGGGTTTCCAGGGCTTGACAGACATATGTCCGGCACACGACGCTGCTGGGAGCGCTCCCATGTGGAAGCTCGTCGATGGAAGGCCCGACCGGCCCCACGGTCGGCCTGCGCGACGCCCCTGCCAGGCGCCCGGCCGCGGCGCGAGCACCACCTTCGGCTTCCCCGGCCCCAGCGGCAGGCCGGTCCCGTCCCCTCCCGGTCACCTGCGCCCCGGCGTAGCGCCTCCCCACAGAAGGGAACACCCCGTGCAAGTAAGACCCCCGACGAGACAGCGCCTGCGCCGCGGGCTGGCCGTCTCCGGCGCCGCCGTCCTCGGCGCCGGCGCGGCCCTCGCGGCCGGCGCCCCGGCCCTGGCCGCGGCCGGCTGCACCGTCGTCTACAAGGTCCAGAGCCAGTGGTCCGGCGGCTTCACCGGCGACATCGCCATCACCAACACCGGCGACCCGGTGTCGAGCTGGAAACTCGAGTACGACTTCCCGGACGCCGCGCAGAAGGTCACTCAGGGCTGGAGCGGCGTCTACGCCCAGAGCGGCCAGCGCGTCACGGTCAGCAACGCGGCCTGGAACGGCAACCTGGGCACCAATGGCTCGGTCAGCACCGGCTTCAACGGGACCTTCGGCTCGGCCAACCCGGTGCCGACCGCCTTCTCGCTCAACGGAACCCGCTGCAACGGCCTCGCGCAGGCGCCCACCGTCGAGATCAGCAGCCCGGCCGCCAACACCCGGTTCACCGCGCCGGCGTCGATCCCGATCACGGCGGTGCCCACCGTGCCGTCGGGCGGATCGGTCGGCAAGGTCGAGTTCTACCACGACGGGCTGCTGCTCACGACCGACACGACCGCGCCGTACTCGTACACCTGGACCGGCGTGCCGACCCAGAGCGCGGCCTATCACCTGCAGGCCATCGCCTACGACACGGCCGGTAACAAGAGCAACACCGCCGACGTGCCGGTCTTCGTCGACGCGGCCACCACCCCGGCGGTCGTGGCCGACGCCACCTCGGTCAGCGTCTCGCCCGGGGCCTCCGCCACCTTCAAGATCGCGCTGTCGAAGGCGCCTGCCGCGAACGTGAGCGTGGCGGTGGCCCGCACGACCGGCTCCACCGCGGTGTCGGCCACCCCGGCCGCGCTCACCTTCACCCCGGCGAACTGGAGCACCGGCCAGACCGTGACGATCGCGGCCACCGACGCGGCCGCCGTCGGCGCGACCGCCGCGTTCACGGCCACGGCGAGCGGGCACACCGCCGCCACGATCAACGCGACGGTCGTCCGCGAGGGTGCCGCCGACGCGCGGTTCACCCAGCTCTACAACGACATCAAGAACCCGGCCAACGGCTACTTCAGCCCCGACGGCGTGCCCTACCACTCGATCGAGACCCTGATCGACGAGGCGCCCGACCACGGCCACGAGACGACCTCCGAGGCGTTCAGCTACTGGCTGTGGCTCGAGGCCGAGCACGGGCACGCGTCGGGTGACTGGGCGCCGTTCAACAGCGCCTGGGCGACGATGGAGAAGTACATCATCCCGTCGCACGCCGACCAGCCGACCAACGACAAGTACGACGCGTCCAAGCCGGCGACCTACGCGGCCGAGTACCCGCTGCCGTCGCAGTACCCGTCGCAGCTCGACCCGAGCGTCTCGGTGGGCAACGACCCGCTGGCGTCGGAGCTGAGGAGCTCGTACGGCACCTCCGACATCTACGGCATGCACTGGCTGCTGGACGTCGACAACACGTACGGCTTCGGCCGCTGCGGCGACGGCACCACCCGCAACGTCTACATCAACACCTTCCAGCGGGGTCCCCAGGAGTCGACGTTCGAGACCGTGCCCCAGCCCGCCTGCGACACGTTCAAGCACGGCGGCCCGAACGGCTTCCTCGACCTGTTCACCAAGGACTCCAGCTACGCCAGGCAGTGGAAGTACACCAACGCCCCGGACGCGGACTCGCGCGCGGTGCAGGCGGCGTACTGGGCGTTGACCTGGGCCACCGAGCAGGGCAAGCAGTCGCAGCTGACCGCGGCCGTGGCCAACGCGGCCAAGATGGGCGACTACCTGCGCTACTCCTTCTACGACAAGTACTTCAAGCAGCCGGGCTGCGCCTCCACCTCGTGTGCGGCGGGCAACGGCAAGAACTCCTCCAGCAACCTGATGTCCTGGTACTACGCCTGGGGCGGCGCGACCGACACCAACGCCGGCTGGGCGTGGCGGATCGGCTCGAGCACGAGCCACTTCGGCTACCAGAACCCGATGGCCGCGTACGTCCTGTCCAACGTCGGCGCCTTCGCCCCGAAGTCCCCGACCGCCAAGGCGGACTGGCAGGCCAGCCTCAACCGGCAGCTCGAGTTCTACCAGTGGCTGCAGTCGTCCGAGGGCGCCATCGCCGGCGGCGCGACGAACAGCTGGAACGGCAGCTACCAGGCGCGGCCGGCCGGCACGCCGACGTTCTACGGTCTCGCGTACGTCGAGGCCCCGGTCTACGAGGACCCGCCGTCGAACCGCTGGTTCGGCATGCAGACCTGGTCGCTGGAGCGGCTGGCCGAGTACTACTACCTGACCGGTGACACCAAGGCCAAGACGGTGCTCGACAAGTGGGTGCCGTGGGCGCTGGAGAACAGCACGATCAGCGCCACCAACTTCTCCATCCCGTCCGACATGGAGTGGACCGGCGCGCCGGCCACCTGGAACGCGGCCAGCCCGCAGCCGAACACCAACCTGCACGTCGAGGTGACCAGCCACGGCCAGGACCTCGGGGTGGCGGGCTCGTTCGCCAAGTTGCTCACCTACTACGCGGCCAAGTCCGGCAGCGCCGAGGCCAAGACGGCGGCGAAGAACCTGCTCGACGCCATCTGGACCAAGAAGGACGCGAAGGGTGTCTCGGTCGCCGAGACCCGGGCCGACTACAACCGGATGGACGACACCTACAACGCGTCGACCGGTCAGGGCGTCTACATCCCGCCGGGCTGGAGCGGCAAGATGCCGAACGGCGACGAGATCAAGCCGGGCGTGTCGTTCCTGGACATCCGTTCCTTCTACAAGAACGACCCGGACTACCCGAAGCTCGACGCCTATCTCAAGGGCGGTCCGGCGCCCACGTTCAACTACCACCGCTTCTGGGCGCAGGTCGATGTGGCAACGGGCTACGCCGACTTCGCGCGCCTGTTCCCCAACGGTTAAAGGAGGTCGTCCATGAGAAAAAGATTCCTGATGTACGCCATGGCGGGGTTACTCGCCGCCGGGGTGGGCGCCGTGATCACCCCCGGCGCCGCCCAGGCGCACGGCGCGATCATGGTGCCGGGCAGCCGTACGTGGCTCTGCTACAAGGACGGCCGCAACCCCAACACCGGCGCGATCGAGCCGAGGAACGCCGCCTGTGCCGCCGCGGTGGCCCAGAGCGGGACGACCTCGCTCTACAACTGGTTCGCGGTGCTGCGCTCCGACGGCGCGGGCCGGATGGCCGGCTACATCCCCGACGGGCAGCTCTGCTCCGGCGGCACCGGCGGCCCGTACAACTTCACCGGTTTCAACCTGCCCCGTAACGACTTCCCGGTGACGCACCTGACCTCGGGCGCGTCGCTGGGCGTCAAGTACAACAACTGGGCCAAGCACCCCGGCACGTTCCGGCTCTACGTCACCAAGGACAGCTGGAGCCCGACCCGGGCCCTGGCCTGGAACGACCTCGAGTCGGCGCCCTTCGACACGGTGACCAACCCGCCGGCCAACGGCGGCCCGGGCACCGACGACGGCCACTACTACTGGAACGCGACGCTGCCGTCGGGCAAGAGCGGCCGCCACATCATCTACTCGGTGTGGCAGCGCTCGGACAGCAACGAGACGTTCTACGGCTGCTCGGACGTCGTCTTCGACGGCGGCAACGGCGAGGTCACCGGAATCGGTGGCGGCGGCACGCCCCCGCCGCCGTCGACGCCCCCGCCGACCACCCCGCCGCCTTCGACACCTCCGCCGTCCACCCCGCCGCCGACGACCCCGCCGCCCGCGGGCACCGGCGACTGCTCCGCGATGTACAACATCACGGGCACCTGGAACGGCGGTTTCCAGGCCGAGGTGATGGTCCACGCGAACACCGCGGCGATCAGCAACTGGACGGTGTCCTGGACCTGGCCGGGCTCGCAGACCCTGGCCCAGGCCTGGAGCGGCACCGCCAGCAGCAGTGGCTCGCTGGTGTCGGTGAAGAACGTCAACTGGAACGGCACGGTGGCCGCCGGCAAGTACGTGACCTTCGGGTTGATCGGCTCCGGCACAGCCCCACCGACGGTCAACAACCTGGCCTGCGCCACCACGTGACCTGACCCGCTCCGAAAGGCCGGCGGCGGCGCGACCCCATCGCGCCGCCGCCGGCCCCTGCCCGGGCCGGACGGGACTGCCGGGACGACCGCCACCGTCCATAATGTGGCATGGCCAAACGACCGCAGAAGCGGCGCCGGCCCCGGCCGGAGCAACCCGAGAAGCCGTCACGGCGCCGCCTGCTCTCCGGGCTGGCCGCGCTGGTGGGCGCCAGCGGTCTGCTGGCCACCGTCACCGGGCTGGTGATCACCCGCTCCGTCGACCCGATCACCGACGGCGCCGCCGATCTGGTCGGCTCCAGCCCGCTCGTGGTCTATCCCGATGAGGACGACATCGACGCGCTGACCGGGGCGGCCTTCGCCTTCGACCGCGCCCTGCCGGCCACCGCTGTGAAAGGGCCCTCGAATTCGGACGCTGTATCGGACCGGCTGCTTCGTGCGGGCGCAGTCCAGATCGGCCAGGCCGGGGCCGGCGTGACGATCGAGAACAGGCGTAAGGAAACGGCGGTCATCACCTCGATCAAGGCCAAGGTGCGGGAGCGCGCGAGTGTGCCGTCCGCCGCCCTGGTCGTGGTGGGCGGACAGGGTGGTCCCGGCGAGGGACCGGTCGAGCTTCACTTCGACCTCGACTCCGTCGATCTGGACGCCCGGAAGACCGACAAAGGCCGGTTGGCCGGCGAATACCTCGACGAGCAGGGCCTGACGGTGGAGTCCGGCGAGAAGCTGCGCTTCAACCTGATCGGTCACACGACCACCGCGAGGATCGATTGGGTGGTGCAGGTCAGATATCTGGTCGGCGGTGAGACCCGCACCCTCGACCTGCAGCCCGAGGGCCGGTCCCTGAAGGTGACGGGGGCCAGTCTCTCGTACGGCGAGGCCTACACCTGGGACTCCTCTGGCCTGACCCGGGAGCCGATCAAGGAGCTCTGTCCCGTCGACTGCCGCCGCATCGTGCCCGGAACGCCGGGGTGACTTCGATGAGACTGTCGCGTGTGGCGTTGGTGGCCGCGATCCTCCTCGTCCCCTCCGTGACGGTCGGCGTGGTGCTCCATCGCTCCCAGGGCACCACGAAGCCAGACGTTTCCCCGCCGGCCGCCACCGAAGCGGTCGAGGTGACCGCGCGGCTGGCGCCGTACCGGAACGTCGTCTTTCCGGAGCCGGCCGACCGCTCGGCCGCGCCGGCGGCGACGTGTGACTCGGCCATGGCCGCGATGCAGGCCCTGGGTGGCGTTCCGGCCCTGTTCGGCCGCCTGGAGGTCACCTTCCGGGCAACCCGGCCCGTTCAGCTCAGGATCGACGAGATCACCGTCGAAACGGTCCGGCGCGAGAGCCGACAGCTGGCGAGCGTGGCCGGCTGCATCGACGCCGTACCCCCGGTGGTCCATCCGGGCGACCCCGACTTCAACGAGCAGTTCGACTTCGGCCCCGACTCGTATTTCACACCTGTGATCCGGCTGGCCGACCAATTCACCGGGACCGCACCCGCTGTGACCGTTCCTTCGTCCGGCCCGACCCCGATCGACGAGATGACATTCGACTTCCGGCGCGGCTCAGTCGGCACGATCCCGGTCTATCTGCTGACGTCGGGCGGTCCCAGCTTCCGGACGGGCTTCCAGGTGACGGTGGATCTCACCGTGAACGGGGTCTCCCACCACCGGACCCTCACCGATGCCGCAAACCCCTTCTGGATCTATCAGGCCAATTTCCGGCAGGGTGACGGTCCCATTTTTCAGTGGTCGGAACTCACCAAGACCTGGCAGACATTCTGACCGGACCTCTGCGGTTACGGGCCATCCGCTCAGACTGCGGCAAGAGGAGGTCGACGCCGGATCGACAGAAGGCGATCGCCGGATCGCAGGTCCGGGTGAGCTTCGTCGGCGCCGCCGCTCCTGGCGTGCCGGTCCTACGATGCCCGGCATCGGTTCTCCGGCAGCGGACCAGCGATAGGCGGCCGAGCGGATGCCTTCCAGAAGCAAGGGGCACGGCGAGACGGGCGATGAGCCTGACGGCGAGACACCACCGCGGCCGCATGCCGGCGATGGAGGGAGCTCCGACAGTGTGCGGCTGGAACAAGAGACCGTCGCGCAGAAGGGGCGGACGGGGCGCTCGACCCGGAACGGCGGGGCTGGGCCCGGCGGGCCGGCCACACCGCATCGGCAACTCGACGACCTTCTGACCGAGCGGTCCGGCCGTCCCGGCGGCACGCCGCTGGGGCGTGTGACGCGCATCGAGCCGGACGAGGACGCCGACGTTCGCCGCTCCTTGACCCTGGAGAACGCGGGGGCCGCCACGCTCGCCGCTCAGGGATATCACCTCCGGCAGAACCCGACGAAGGCCGAGGTCGCGCAGGCGAGGCTCGATACCGGTGATGTGGGTGATCCCCGCAAGGATCCTGATTACCTTCTCGAGGGACGGGTGTTCGACTGCTACTCACCGATCAAGCCGCACAAAGCCGTGCGAGGCATCTGGAAACAAGCTCAGGAGAAGGTCGAGGAAGGCCAGACGCAGAGGGTGGTGGTGAACCTGGAAGATTGGCGAGGAGACCTGTCAGCCCTCGAGAAGCAGTTCGCGGATTGGCCGATCCCGGGTCTCAAGGAGGTCAAGGCCATCACTCGCGACGGCGACGTCGTGCAGATCGACCTCCCGCCGCACCGACCGATGGAGGTGTACCCGTGGCTCTCGAATACCGACTGACGTTGGCCGGGGAGTGTTCGGCTGAGGGGATGGCCGAGCGCGCCTTTCCGGTGATGAGCGAGCGCCCGACAGGTGTCGCACCGCGGCTCTCGGCCGATCACCAGGCCGAGTACGGCTTCGATGTCACGATCTCGGCCGGACACGGCGGGTACCTCGACCTCGAGACCGATCAGGGATCGTGGGAGTGGGA
Source organism: Actinoplanes sp. M2I2 (assembly GCF_023544445.1). Lineage (GTDB taxonomy): Bacteria > Actinomycetota > Actinomycetes > Mycobacteriales > Micromonosporaceae > Actinoplanes. The sequence goes on from NZ_JALPVJ010000024.1 coordinate 68,214, forward strand.
GCCCGATTCCTACGTCCGGATCACTTTTCGTCTGGGCAAGTTCGCCGATGCCCGGTGGGCGGTGACCAACATGCTCACGGTGGTGCGCCGTGTGCTCGACACCGGGAGAGAGGATGCGACCTTCGACTTCAACGGGGACATCCTGCTTCTGGCCCGGCGAGCCGGCGAACTCACCAAGCACCGCCGGGACACGTGGTGGGAGCGCTATGCGTCCGGGAATCAGCTGATCCCGGGCTGAAGAGCGACTCGCACGGGCGTGGCCCGGCGCTCACCGATGGGTTCGGAGGCCTCGGAGGATGAAGTCGAGGCGGCGGCGGTAGTCGTCGCGGGTCTGCTGGTCGCAGGCTCGTACGATGACGCCTCGCTCGAGGATCAGGGTGACCAGGTCGTCGGGGGTGATGTCGTCGCGGACGACGCCGGCGGACTGGGCCTCGTGCAGGAGGCGGCGGCCGAAGTGGCAGGCGCGCTCGAACAGGGTGGTCAGCGGCTCGGAGTCGGGGAGTACGCGCATCAGGACGTCGTTGGCGGCCGGCTCGTCGAACTGCAGCAGCCAGGTGCGTCGCAGGTATTCCTCGAAGCGGGGCAGGGGGCCGTCGAGGGCGTCGACGGTCTCGATGATGGTGTCGATGCGGGCGGCCACGAGGTCCTCTACCACCGCGTCGATCAGGCCGGTGCGGCTGCCGAAGCGGTGGTAGATGGTGCCCTTGCTGACGCCGGCGGCCCGGGCCACCTCGTCGAGCGGGGTGGTCAGGCCGCCGGTGCGGAACACGTCGAGGGCGGCCTGACGGATGCCTTCGACGTTGCGCCGGGCGTCGGCTCTCATGCGGGGGAGACTGCCCTGTCCTGCCAGGTGATGTCGAGGGCGCGGCGGAACATCTCGATCGGCTGGGCGCCGGAGACGGCCCGCTTGTTGTCGAAGACGAAGAACGGGACGCCGCTGATGCCCAGCTGGCGGGCCTGGGCCAGGTCGGCGCGGATGTCGTCCTCGTACGCCTGGGTCTCGAGCGCCTTCATCGCCGCGGCGCGGTCGAGGCCGAGTTCGGCGGCCAGGTCGGCCAGCACCGCGTGGTCGGCCAGGTTGAGACCGTCGGTGAACTCGGCCTTGAAGAGGCGCTCGACCATGGGCAGCTCCTGACCGTGGGTCTTGGCCAGGTGGATCATCCGGTGCGCGTCCAGGGTGTTGACCATCAGCGCCGACGGGAAGCGGTAGTCGAGGCCGGACTGGGCGCCGCGGGCGGCCAGCTGGGCGTGCGAGGCGTCGAGCTGCGCCTTGGGGAAGCCGTGGTGCTGGGCGACGTAGTCGTCGGCCGGGATGGCCTCACCGGCCGGGAAGCCGGGGTTGAGCTGGAAGCTGTGATAGCGGACCTGCACCGACGAACCGTGCGGGAACTGCTCGACGGCCTCCTTGAGGACGGCGTTGCCGAGGTAGCAGAACGGGCAGACGACGTCGCTCCAGACGTCGATGACGATCGGCTCGGCGGCGGGGCCGAAGGCGCTCGCGCTCATCAGTCGCACCACCCGTCGACAGCACAGACGCCGGAGTCGTCCATCGGCTCCAGCATGATCAGCGGTGCGGGCGCCGGCTCGGCCGCCCCTGCCTCGACGTGGTCGTCGCGCTCGACGACCTGCTCTTCTGTCGTTGACTGCATGGTCAAGAAGCTACACCTAACTTGACGCCTCCGCCAAGATAGAGGCTTTGCTCACGATCAACCGAAAGTTCCGACGTATTCCGGGAGCGTTAACGTCCCGGAAAACGCCATGATCCGGCGCTGTGTTCTTGACGACATAGATGGCCGCCTTTACGTTACGGGAGTCCGTCCGATGTGTTTCCGAAACTTCCGGCCACCGCGGGAGTTTCGATGCAGGCTGACCCCGGCGGCCGTGAAGGAGCTCCCGCATGCCCACCCGACGCGAATTACTCGCTCTCACCTCCGGCGCGGCCGTCACCGCCGCCGCCGGGCTTCCCGCATCGGCCCAGGCCGCCCCGGCCGGGGCGGACGGCTGGACCGCCACCTGGGCGGCCGCCCCGACCACGATCCCGCCCAACCCACCGACCGCGACCACCGTCCTGGCCAACCAGACGGTTCGGCAGATCGTCCACTGCAGCGCCGGCGGCGACGAGATCCGCATCCGCGTGACCAACGAGTTCGGCAACGGGCCCCTGCGCATCGGGGCCGTCCGCGTCGCCCTGCGGGCCGGCGAAGGCGCCAGCACCGCCATCGTCCCGGGCACCGACCGCCGGGTGACCTTCAGCAACCGCGCCGCCCTGACCATCCCGGCCGGCTCGCCGCTGGTCAGCGACCCCGTACGCCTGCGGGTCCCGCCCGGAGCCGACCTGGCCGTCAGCCTCTACCTGCCGGCCCGCACGCCGGTGACCACCCTGGCCGCGTTCGCCTTCCAGGACAACGTCATCGCGGACGGCGACGTCACCGCCGCACGCACGGTGACCCCGGTCGCCACCGTCGGCCAGTATCTGTTTCTTTCCGGGGTGGCCGTGCGCAGCGGCGATCCGGCCATCGTCACGCTGGGCGACTCGATCACCAACGGCGCCAACACGCAGAACAACCTCAACCACCGCTGGCCCGACCTGCTGGCCGCGCGCCTGCGGAAGGCCGGTCTGAGCCGGGGCGTGGCCAACGTCGGCATCTCGGGCAACCGCCTGCTGCACGACCCGAACCCGGCGGCGGGCAGCGACGCCGAGGCTTTCGCGGCGTACTTCGGGCACAGCGGCCTGCGCCGCTTCGACCGGGACGTGGTGGCCCAGCCCGGCGCCCGCTTCCTGGTCGTGCTGCTCGGCGTCAACGACCTGGGCCATCCGGGGACGGTCGCGCCGGAATCCGAGGTGGTCACCGCCGACGACCTGATCGCCGGGCACCGCCAGCTGATCGCCCGCGCCCACACGGCCGGGCTGGTCGCGATCGGCGGCACCATTCTGCCGTTCAAGGGGGACACCTTGGGCTTCTACACCGAGGCCAACGAGCGTAAACGCGACGTGCTCAACCGCTGGATCCGCTCGGGCGGCGAGTACGACGCTGTGATCGACTTCGACCGGGCCATGCGCGATCCGGCCGACCCGTTGCGGCTCGACCCCGCCTACGACAGCGGCGACGGCCTGCACCCCAACGACGCCGGCATGGCCGTGATGGCCGAGGCCGCGTCGCTCCGGATGTTCCGATGAGGGCCGCGATCGCCTCCGTCGCGGCGGCGGCGCTGCTGATCACCGCCCCCGTCCCGGCCTCCGCCGGCCGGGGTCAGGAGCAGACCCGGTCGTACGTCTCCACGCAGAGCGGTCCCGGCCGGTTCCCCCTGGTCGCGGCCGGCCGGGCGGCGCCCATCGTGGTCAGCAAGGCCGACCACGCCGGCGTGATCCGGGTCGTCGACGACCTGCAGGCCGACATCGAGAAGGTCACCGGCGTCAAGCCGGCCGTCGGGCACGACACGATCCCGGACGGCCGCGACCCGGTCATCGTCGGCACCATCGGCAAGAGCCCGCTGATCGACGGCATCATCGCGCGCGGCAAGCTTGATGTGCGCGGCGTGAAGGGCAAGTGGGAGACCACGGTCGAACAGGTCGTCGACAATCCGCTTCCGGGCGTACGCCGGGCCTTTGTCATCGCCGGAAGCGATCAGCGCGGCAGCATCTACGGCGCTTATGACCTGTCGCGGACCATCGGGGTCTCGCCCTGGTATTTCTGGGACGACGTGCCCGTCCAGCAGAAGGCCGAGCTGCACGTGCTGCCCGGCCGGCACACCCAGGGCACGCCCAAGGTGAAATACCGCGGCTTCTTCATCAACGACGAGAACCCGGCCACCGGCACCTGGGCGCCCGGCTATTTCGGGCCGGGCAAGGCGCCCGGTTATCCCGGCGGCCTCAACAGCGACTATTACGCCAAGGTCTTCGAGACCATGCTGCGGTTGAAGGCGAACTATTTGTGGCCGGCCGTGTGGGGTCGCGCTTTCGCCGAGGACGACCCGCTCAATCACGCGACCGCCAGTTTCTACGGCGTCGTCATGGGCACCTCGCACGAGGCGCCGATGATGCGCGGCATCGAGGAATGGAACCGGCACCCCACCGGTACGGGGGAATGGAGCTTCCGCCGCAACCCGGACGCCATCAAGGCGTACTGGAGAGACGGCGCCGAACGCATGCGCGACCAGAACATCGAAGGCGTCATCACCCTGGGCATGCGCGGAAACGGCGACGTGTCGCTGCCCGACGGCGACGGCATCGACCTGATGTCCTCGATCATCGACAGTCAGCGGCAGATCCTGCGGGAGACCGGGCTGATCGACCGGCCGCAGGTGCAGACCCTCTACAAGGAGGTGCAGCGCTACTGGGACGAGGGCTATCGGCCACCGGACGACGTCACGGTCGTGTTCTGCGACGACAACTGGGGCAACATGCGGAAACTGCCCGACCCGTCGCTGCCGGCCCGCAGCGGGGGCTACGGCATGTACTACCACTTCGACTATGTCGGGGACGGCCGCAATTACAAGTGGGCCGACACCGTCAATCTCACCAATACGTGGGAGCAGCTCAACCTCGCGTACCGCAAGGGGGTCGACCGGCTCTGGGTCGTGAACGTGGGTGACCTCAAGAACGAGGAGGTGCCGACCCAGTTCTTCCTCGACTACGCGTGGAATCCCGACGCCCTGCCGCTGCAGCGGATCGACGAGTGGACCTCGTCGTTCGCGGCCGAGAACTTCGGCGACCGGCTGGCCCCGGCGATCGGGGAACTTCTCGACGAGTACAGCTTCCTGCAGTCGCGTCGCAAGCCCGAACTGCTGAACCGGCGCATCACCGTCGATCCGGCCAAGGACCTCGCCACCGATCCGACCGCGGTGGTCTACGACGATCAGGCCACGCCGTTCAGTCTCACCGACTACGGCGAGATGGACCGCGTGACCGAGGTCTGGATCGATCTGGCCCGCCGAGCCGCGCGATTGAAGGAACGGGTGCCGGCGGCCTGGCAGGACGCCTTCTATCAGCTGGTCTATTACCAGATCAAAGACACGGCCCTGATCTACGAACTGCGGCGCGCGCAATTCACCAACATCGCCTACGCGGCTCAGGGCCGGGCCGCGACCAACAAGCTGGCCGACACCGCGGAACGGCTGTTCGCCGAGGACCAGGCGATGAGCGACTACTACAACAACACGCTGGCCGGCGGGAAGTGGAAGGGCTGGCAGCTGCAACCCAAGATCGGGTACGGGAACGTCGAGCGCTACGGCCCGAACGCGCCCTGGCAGCAGCCGGAACTGAACAACGTCGCCCTGCCCGACGAGATCTACCCGCACCTCAAACGGATCACCGTGCCCCCGGAATCCGCCCTGGGCGTCGGGCTCGACGGCGGCGACCCGGTGAAACTGCCGACCTTCAGCCCGTGGCAGTCGCAACGCCCGCAGTACATCGACGTCTACAACAAGGGCACCACGCCGTTCCGGTACCGGATCACCACGGGCGCGTCGTGGGTGCACGTGGCGCCGGCCTCGGGCGTGGTCGGCGACGAGGTCCGGGCCACCGTCAAGGTGGACTGGCGCCGCGCCCCCAAGGGCGTCACCACGGTGCCGATCACCGTCAGCGGGGCCGGCTCGACCACCGTCGTGCAGGCGCCGATCGAGAACCCGACGATCAAGCCGGCCGGATTCCTCGAGGCCAACGGGTACGTGGCCATGGAAGCCGACCACCACACCGGCAAGGTCGGGCCGTGGCAGCTGCTGCCCGGCATCGGCAAGACCGGCAACGGGCTCACGCCGCTCGGCGGCGCCGACTCCCGCCTCGAGTACAAGATGACCCTCACCAGCAGCGGACCGGTGAAGGTCACGGCGTACCTGTCACCGCGTAACAACGTGTTGCCGGGCGACGGGCTCAAGTACGCCGTGTCGATCGACGGGCAGACACCGCAGGTGGTCAACGTGACCAAGGCGACCGGGGCCAACGACACGACGATGAACCGGCAGTGGGCCCGCAACACCTCCGACAACATCAACCGCACGACGACCACGCACACGATCGAGGGCGCCGGCCGGCACACGCTGAAGTTCTGGGCGGTCGACCCGACGGTGATCGTGCAGCGGCTGGTCGTGGACACCGGCGGCGTCAAGTACAGCTATCTCGGACCGCCCGAGAGCCGGAGGTCCTGATGCGGCGCAGAACGGTGCTGAGCCTGGGCGGCGTGGCGATGCTGCCCGGGCCGGCCCTCACCCGCCGGAAGCGGTGGGTCCACACCTGGACGGCGATGCCGCAGCTGACCGAGCCGGGCAACCTGCCCCCGGCGCCCTTCACGGGCCCGAGCTCGGTGCTGGTCGACACCACGCTGCGGCAGACGGTGCACGTGACGGCCGGCGGCTCCCGCGTACGGGTGCGGTTCTCCAACGCCTTCGGCGGCGCGGCGCTGCCTTTGACGGCGGCGGCGATCGCCCAGCCGCTCGACGGCCGGGCCGGTGTCTCCGCGATCGTGCGCGGGTCGGGCCGCCCGCTGACCTTCGGCGGGCGGCGCTCGATCACGGTCCCGGTCGGCGCGCAGGTCGTGTCCGATCCGGTGTCGCTGCCGGCCGGGCGGGGCGCGAACCTGACCATCAGCGTGTACCTGGCTTCGGGGCAGGACACGCTCGACCTCACCTCGCACCCGGGTTCGCGCACCACCTCGTACCTCATCCGGGGTGACCATCACGCCGAGGCGGACCTGCCGGGGGCCGTGGGCGTCGCGCACTGGTATCTGATCAGCGGTGTCGAGGTGGAGTCGGACGTGCCCGCCCTCGCCGTCGTGGGCGACTCGCTCACCGACGGGCGGGGCTCGACGACCGACGGGAACGACCGCTGGCCCGACCAGTTGTTCGCCCGGGGCCCGCGCGCGGCCGTGCTCAACCAGGCGGCCGGCGGCAACCGGGTGCTCAACGACGGGCTGGGGCCGAACGTGCTCGCGCGGCTCGACCGGGACGTGCTGGCGACCAGCGGGGTCGACCGGATGCTGCTCTTCGAGGGCGTCAACGACATCGGCACCGCGCCGGCGACGGTGGACGGCCAGAAGGCGGTGCTGGACGATCTGCTGGTCGCCTATGAGCAGATCGTGCTGCGCGCGCACGCCGTCGACCTGAAGGCGTACGGCGCCACGATCACCCCGTTCGGCGGCAACACCGGCTACGACGACCCCGAGGGCCTGCGGGAGGCCACGCGGACGGCGGTGAACGCGGCGATCCGCCGGCGTGGCCTGTTCGACGGGGTGGCCGACTTCGACGCCGCCGTCCGGGATCCGGCCGCTCCCCGCCAGTTGCTGCCGGCCTACGACACCGGTGATCACCTGCACCTCAACCCGGCCGGATACCGGGCCATCGCGTACGCCGTACCGCTGCGCTGGCTCGACTGACGGCAGGGCCGTGCCAGAATCGGCCCGTGACGTTCCGTGGCTGGCCGAGCGAGGCGCTCGAGTTCTACGAAAGGCTCGACGCCGACAACTCGAAGACGTATTGGACCGCGCACCAGAGCTTCTACGAGGAGCAGGCGCGCGGTCCGATGCGGGAGTTGCTGGCCGACCTGGAACCGGAATTCGGCGCGGGCAAGATCTGACGGCCACGGCTGCGAGCACTGTGGAGCCTGACCTAGGCTGCCGGGCATGGCCTTGCGACCGGACGAGTTCTACGCTCACGCGCTCGAAGCGGCGGACGACGAGCGGCGGCTTCCGCTGGCGCGGATGACCGGGTGGGACGTCAGCCCGTTCGTGCCGGAGGGCCTGCGGGTGTCGGCCTTGCGGGAACCGGTGCTGCCCGAGCCGCCCCGGCACGGCGAGGACCCGGCCGACTGCCGCTCCTGCGACCACCGCGACGAGGGCCTCTGGCTGAACGACGACTGGCGGCTGACCCGGATCGCCGGGGTGGGTCTGCCGTTGATCCTCATGCTGCACCCGCGCGACCACCACGACCTGGCCGACCTGCCCGACGACCTCGCGGCCGAGCTCGGCGTGCTGACCAAGCACCTCGCCCGGCACATCCAGGCGCTGCCGCACATCTCCCGCGCCCACGTCCATCGCATCGGGGACGGCGCGGCCCACCTGCACATCTGGTTCTTCGCGCGGCCCGAGGGCCAGTCCCAGCTCTACGGCTCCTGGCTGCCGGTCTGGGACGATCTGCTGCCGCCGTACCCGGACGACGTCGCCGCGGCCGACGCCTCCCTGGTCGTGGACGCCCTCGTGGCTTCCATCGGCGGGCGCCGGCCCTGAGCCGTGCCCGTCCCGCGGTCATTCAGCGGGTGGCGCCGATCCGGTCGGCCACCGGCGGCCCCAACGGGTACGGCTTCTCGAGCGGCAGGAGTTCCGCCCCGCCGTCCTCGTCACCGGCGAGCAGGCGCGCGTGGATGGCCTTGGCCCGGTCGGTCACGTCCTCGAGGCCGGTGACCCACTCGTCGACGTAGCGGTCCGCCGCCTCACCGCCCAGACCGACCTGCAAGGACCGGTACGCCAGCGGCTCGAGGCGCAGCGAACGCTCGGGATCCCACTGCACGCGCACCGGGTTGGCCCTGGTGGCGCGGACCCACTCGGCCCGGTCGGCCTGCAGCTCGGGGTCGTAGTGGCTCAGGCAGGCGTGGCCGAGAGCCCACTCGAAGCCGTCGCGGCGGATCGAGACGGCCAGCACGCGTTCCTGGCCGGGCTTGGTCGCCCAGCCGCAGCGGTACATCATCCACCGGAACGACGGCTTGATCCAGGTCATCCGGGAGCGCTTGAACGGCGGCACGAACCGGCCGGCGGCGACGGCCGGCCGGGCGATCTCCGGCGGGTAGGCCTGGTAGACGGTGACGGTGTCGTCGTCGTACGCGGCCCGGATCTGCCGGTAAGGGACATTCATGCTGTTCATGGTGATCGATCCCGGCTCGCCCGCGACAGCGATTTTCAGCGCACCTCGTGACCGTAGCGGTGCGCCAGGTCGCTCAGGTCGGGCCGGCCGAACCGGCTGACCAGCGCCTCGAAGCGGGCGACCGGCCCCGGCCCGAAACGGCTCACCGTCGCGGCGTAGGAGCGCGCGGTGTTGAAGCGAGGCGGTGACGTCTTGCTGTGGAACTTGTCGGCGTACATGACCAGGGTTTCCTCGGGGGTCTCGGCCAGGTAGTCGTCGGGCGGCAGCGGAAGGCCCTGCCGGAGGACGTCGTCACGGCTGAGGCCGACGCCGGTGTGATGGGAGCAGATGCGGGCCAGCGGCTCGGGCAGATCCAGCGTGCGCAGCAGCTCGTGGCCCAGAACGCCGTGCCTGATGTACGCCTCGTCGGGCGCCAGCCGGTAGACGCCGATGTCGTGCAGCAGGGCCCCGGCCCGGACGAGCTCGCGGTCCTCGCCGGTCAGCAGCCCCTCAGCCAGCTCACCGACGATCCGGCAGTGCGTCCAGACCAGGCTGAACGCGGCCTGGTCAGGGGCGTACCGCTCATGCAGGGCACGAATCTCGTCATCGGTCGGCAGGTCCATCACGGCAGGCTACTTCCCGGCGCCGATCACACCTCGACCTCCGCTTCGCCGGGCACCCACTCGGTGATGTGCTGGTGGTCGGTGCGGCGTTGGTGCCGGTATCGGCCCGCGGACACGCCGTACTCGCGTTTGAAGGCGTTGGCGAAGGCGTACGCGGAGCCGTAGCCGCTGCGCTGGGCGACGGCCGACAGGGGTGCGTCGGTCGTCTGCAGCAGATGGGCCGCCGTGGTGAGCCGCCACCAGGTCAGATAGGTGAGCGGGGGCAGGCCGACCAGGGTGGTGAACCGGCGGGCGAAGGCCGCGCGGGACAGGTCGGCCCGCGCGCCCAGCGACTCCACGGTCCAGGGGTGGGCGGGATCCTCGTGCATCGCGCGCAGCGACCGGGCGATCGCCTTGTCGCCCAGGGCGACGCACCAGCCGGTGTCCTGCAGCCCCGCCCGGGCGGTGAACCAGGCGCGGATCAGCTGCACGAGGAGCACGTCGAGCAACGCCGGCAGGACCGCGTCCTGGCCGGGCGACTGCTCGGCGAGCTCGTGCCGCAGGAGGTCGATCGAGGCCTGGAGCGCCGGATAGCGGTCGGCCCGGGCCGGCAGGCTCACCACGTCGGGAAGGTCCTGGATGAGCGGGTGCGGGCGGGCCTGGTCGAGCTGGTAGGCGCCGCACAGGATCTCGGTCGGGCCGTCGGTCGCCGTCTCGAGCGTGTGCGCCGTGCCGTGGGGGAAGAGGACGGCGTCGCCCGGGCCCAGAAGGACGGCCGGCTCCTCCAGACCGGTGAGGCGGTACCGGCCCGCGACGACCACATGGAATCGGGCGCCCCCGAAGGCCGGGAAAGGCATCGCCCAGGGTCGGTCGGCCGCGGTCAGCGTCGAGTAGGGCCGGCCGGCCCGCATGGCGGCGATCGCGTCGCTGAGCACGTCCATGCCGAACATCCCTCCTCGCCGCCGATTCCGTGCGGCTGATCCGTCGTACCGCCCGGGGGTCAGGCCGGTCCTGCGGGCACCCACCGTTTGATCGAGTATGTCCCGTTCGTGCGCGTCACCTCGGCCGCAGCCGGCGTGCCGAAGTGTGCGGGCACGATCAGGCTGTTCGTCGTGACCGCCTGCTCAAGGATGCGTCGCCGGGACCGGGCCCCCTCGGCCTGGTCCTCACTCAGGCAGGTGTCGTGATCGGGGTGCAGCATCTGGAGCGGGGTGTGCACGACGTCGCCGACGAACAACGCCCGATCCGTGCCGGATTCCAGGCGCAGCACGGCCGATCCCGGGGTGTGTCCGGGCGCCAGGTCGAGCGAAAGGTCCTTGTCGATGCGGTAGCTGTCACCGGTCCACAGCACCGCCTGACCGGCCTGCTGGATCGGCAGCACGCTGTCCGCGAACGAGGCCTTGTTGTCGGCCACCGAAGCGAACGTGGATCGCTGGCCGTGGCCGTTCGCGGGGTTCCAGTAGTCGAAGTCGGTCTTGCTGATCAGGTATTGCGCGTTCGGGAAGGTCGGGACCCACTGCCCGTCGACCAGGCTCGTGTTCCACCCGATGTGATCGCCGTGGAGGTGGGTGTTGACGACCAGGTCCACGTCCTCGGGCCGTACGCCCAGGGCCGCCAGCCGGGCGAGGAAGTCACCGTCGCGCCGGTCCAGCAGGGCGTGGTCGCGGGGCTTGTCGTTGCCGAGGCCGGTGTCGACCAGGACGGTACGGCCCTCGCTGCGCAGGATCCAGGTCTGGAAGGTGGCCGGGTAGTTCCCCGTGGTGGCGTCCCAGTGCTCCGGCGCCAGCCAGGACTCGTGCTGCCGCCACAGCTCGTCGGGCATCGACGGGAAGAGGACGCCGACCGGGGCGAAGGGGCCCTGCCACTCGATCACCCGGGAGACGTCGACATTACCGAGAGTGAATTCAGGCACCAACCAACCGTAGGTACGGTTCGTGAGACAGAAAATGATCGACTGTCTCGGCTGTTTAATCCAGCGTCTCGCGGTCGTCAGGCGATGCGGTCGATCAGCGCTCGGATCAGCCCGTCGCCGGTGGTGTTCCACTTCTCGACGGTGAGATGGCCGTTGTTCTCCATGGCGATGATGCCGTGCACGCTCGTCATCAGCAGCGCGCCGATCGGCCGGGCCCGCTCCGCATCGCCGACCACGTCGGTGACGAGTTGCAGGAACCGGTCGTGGGTGCGCGACACCGCGGCGACCGCGTCGGGGTGCTCGCCGGTCGGCGCGGTGAACATCAGACCGTACGCGTGCGGGTGTCCCCGGCCGACCGCCATGAGCCCGCGCAAGGCCTGCTCCAGCCGTTCGGCCGGTGGCCGGTGCTCGTCGGCGACCAGCGTGTCGAGCTGCTCGCCGATCGCCTCCCAGCTCTTGGTGGCCACGGCGGCGAGCAGGTGCTCCTTGTCCGGGAAGTGACCATAGGGCGCTCCGCGGGACACTCCGGCGCGGGCCCCCACCGCGCGCAGCGTCACAGCGTCGGGGCCGCCCTCGTCGAGCAGCTCGGCCGCCGCCTCGATCAGCGCGCGCCGGGTCGCCGCCGCGCTCTCCACCCTGCTCGTCATGCCGACAATCTATCTGACAATGTCATCCCACTTGCTTGACGTTGTCAGCTGAACTGTTACGGTGGTTCGTATGACAACGTCAGATGAACTGGTCCTGATCAGCGGAGCCTCCACCGGGATGGGCGCCGCCACCGCCCGTGAGCTGGCCCGCCGCGGCTACCACGTGCTCGCCGGCGTCCGGCGCGAGGCCGACGCCGACGCGGTGCGCGCCTCGGGGATCGAGCCGGTGATTCTCGACATCACCGACCCGGAGCACATCGAGGCGGTGGCCCGGCGCATCGCCGCCGACCCGGCCGGGCGGCCCCTGCGGGCGGTGATCAACAACGCCGGGATCGCCGTCAACGCGCCGGTCGAGCTGCTGTCGATGGCGGAGTGGCGGCACCAGTTCGAGGTGAACTTCTTCGGGCACGTCGCGGTCACCCAGGCCGTCCTGCCCGCGTTGCACGCCAGCTCGGGCCGGGTGGTGAACATCAGCTCCATCGGCGGCAAGGTGGCGATGCCGACCTACGGGGCGTACGGCGGCGCGAAGTTCGCTCTGGAGGCGATGAGCGATGCCCTGCGGCGGGAGCTCGCGCCGCACGGCGTGCAGGTGGTGGTCGTCGAGCCCGGCGGCGTCCGCACCGAGATGACCGGCCACGGCATCGCGCGGCTCAACGACACCCTCGCCGGCCTGTCGCCGGCCGAGCGCGGACGGTACGGCGGGCTGATGCGGGCGATCGTCAGCCACGCGACCGCGTTCACCGCCTCGGGGCTGCCCGCCGAGGCGGCCGGCCGCGTCATCGCCGACGCCGCCACGGTGCGCCGGCCCCGCACCCGATACACCATCGGGCGGGACGCGGCCGTGCTCACCCGGCTGTCGCGGATCCTCCCCGACCGGCTGCTCGACCGCCTGCTGGCCGCCGACCTGCGCCCGCACTTCCCGAAGGGGCAGCCGGCCACGTCGGCCGCCTGAGGCCGCCTCGCTGAGGCCGTCCAGGTATGGCGATGCGGTGGATCGACGTCATCGCCCGATACGGGCTGCCGCGGCGACCGGGTCGAAGCCGAACGGCAGCTCCAGGCGGTGCGCGTGCAGGAGGGACTCGTCGGCGAGCACGTCGGCGGTGGGGGCGTCGGCGACGATGCGGCCGCCGTCGAGGATCACCGCACGGGGGCACAGCTGCAGGGCGTACGGGAGATCGTGGGTCACCATCAGGACGGTGACCGGCAACGGCTCGAGGATCTCGGCCAGCTCCCGGCGGCTGGCCGGGTCGAGGTTGGAGGACGGCTCGTCGAGCACCAGCACCTCGGGCCGCATCGCCAGCACCGTGGCCACGGCGACCCGGCGGCGCTGGCCGAACGACAGGTGGTGCGGAACCTGGTGGCGGTGCTCGCTCATGCCGACCGCGGCCAGCGCCTCGTCGACGCGGGTCGTCAGCTCGTCGTCGCGCAGGCCCAGGTTCTGCGGCCCGAAGGCGACGTCCTCGGCCACCGTGGGCATGAAGAGCTGGTCGTCGGGATCCTGGAAGACGATGCCGACCCGGCGGCGGATCTCGGCCAGCCCGGCGCGGTCGGCCGGGTCGACGCGGGCGCCGGCGATGTCGATGGTGCCCGGGCCGCCGTTCAGGATGCCGTTGAGGTGCAGCACCAGGGTGGTCTTGCCGGCGCCGTTCGGGCCCAGCAGGGCGACGCGCTCGCCGCGGTCCAGGGTGAGGTCGACGCCGTGCAGCACCGGGGTGCCGTCGGGATAGGCGAAGTGCAGGCCGGCGACGCGCAGGGCCGGTGTCTCGGGGCCACTCATGGTCATCATGATCCCAGGGCGGCAGCCAGCGCGATGCTCGCCGTCGCGACCGGCAGGACAGCCGCCGCCATCCACTGCCCGGCCGGGGCCCGGCCCGACGACGACTGGGGGAGCCGGCCGGCGTACCCGCGCGACACCATGGCCAGGTAGACCCGCTCGCCGCGCTCGTAGGCGCGCAGGAACAGTGCCCCGACGCTCACCGCGAACGCCTTGACCTGCCACAGGAACCGCGGGTCGTAGCCGCGGGCCAGGCGGGCGATGCGCATGCGGCGGGCGTCGTCGGCCAGCACGTCGAGGTAGCGCAGCATGAACGTCGCGATCTGGGTGAACACCGTCGGGCAGCGCAGCCGGTCGAGCCCGAGGATCAGGTCGCGCATCGTCGTGGTCGCGGCCAGCAGCAGCGACGCGACGACCCCGAGCGTGCCCTTGGCGAAGATGTTCCACGCGCCGTGCAGGCCGTCGACCGACAACGACATCCCCAGCCAGTCGACGCGCTCACCGTGACCGGCGAACGGCAGCGCGACCGCCAGCAGCACGAAGGGCAGCTCGATGGTGGCCCGCTTGGCCAGCCACGGGGCCGGGACGCGGGCCATCGCCGCCACGACGACGAGCAGCACGGCGTACCCGCCGAAAGCCCAGAACTCCGTCCGGGGCGTGACCACCACGATGATCGTGAAGAGCACCACGGCGGCGATCTTCACCTCGGGGGCGAGGCGATGCACCGGGCTCACCCGGTCGAGATGCAACGGGTGCGCGTGCCCGGCGCCCACCTCAGACGCCCGTGCCGGAACGGTCGTCGGCCGGCCGGCGACGCCGCGCCACCCAGAACAGACCCGCCCCGGCGCCGAAGGTGATCAGCACCCCGGCCGCGCCGGCGAGCGCCGTGGACAGGAAGCTGTTGCCGACGCCGCGGATGCCGTAGTCGGCCAGCGGGCTGTCGCCGAGCTGGTGCTCCCCCTCCTGCTGGGCGATGCACGTACCGCCGGTGATCTCGCCGGCGGCGTTGAACGTGCAGCCCTCGCGGGCCGTCGCGTCCAGCCCGTCCGGGCTCGACGACGCGAAGTTGCTCACCACACCGGCCAGCAGCAGGGCCACGAGCAGCCCGCCGGCCAGGAACCAGCCCAGACGCTTGCTCACGCGTTCACTCCGACCTTGGCGAAGGCGGGCCGGCGGAACCGGCGCAGGGCGTACACGAGGTCGGGCCGGACCTTGGCGACGGTCGCGACCGTGGTGGCGGCGATCAGGCCCTCACCGATGCCGATCAGCACGTGGACGCCGGCCATCGTGCCCGACACCCAGGGCAGCGACAGCTCGGTGGTGCCGCCCAGCGCGTACTCGAGCACGAAGCCCTGCGACGCCACGACCACCGAGATGACGGAGGCGACGAAAGCGGTCGCGGCCAGGCCGGACGCGGTCTTGGGCAGGATGCGCAGCAGGCCGGCGACCAGCAGATAGCCGGCGGCGGTGCCGAGCAGTGCCATGTTGGTGATGTTCAGGCCGAGCGCGGTCAGGCCCCCGTCGGCGAAGAGCAGGCACTGCACGATCAGGACGGTCGACACGCACAGCGCGCCCACCCACGGCCCGACCAGGATGACGGCGAGCGTGCCGCCCAGCAGGTGACCCGAGACGCCCGGCAGGACCTGGAAGTTCAGCATCTGCACCGCGAAGATGAACGCCGCGACCAGTCCGGCCATCGGGGCCAGGCGTTCATCGAGGTCGTTGCGGGCCTTCCGCACGCAGAAAGCCAGCGCGGCGACCGCGAGGACCGCGAAGGCAGCCGACACCGGCCCATCCACGATCCCGTTGGCGATGTGCATCGCCGTCGTCTCCATGACGCCTCCCGTTTGAGCGATCAAGAGATTCCTACCGCTATTGCGAAGTCTTGGCAATTAAAGTTCAGATGGCAACAAGGAGTACGCCGCATCACTCTGAGCCGACGCGCGAGCTGCCGACATGGAAGGTCGATGATGAGAGGCAGTTCGAGGGTCGTGACCGATCCGGGCACGCGACAGGACCTGCGGATGGGATGCGAAGAGCAGTTCAAGGGCGGGATGTCGTAGCGGGGTGGGTGGTCCGGATCGCTGCTCACGCCGAGGGCCCGGCCGGGGCGAGCTGGCCGCTGGCGCGCCCAGAACGCTCACCCCACCCGGGCGACCTGCGTGAGCGGTTGCGCTCAACCCCGAACCCCCGCAAGTGCGGCACGAGGACGACCACGACGGCATGGGCTCGGCACCCATTCCGGCCACGCAGCACGGCGAGCGGCGGTAGAACAGCGGCCACGACGTGGCCGGCCTGGCGTCCCGGCTCGGCCGTCGGTCAGCTGGAGTGGCGGCACGGGGAGTACCGATTGCCGGAGAGCGTCGGCACCGGAGCCGCCCCGCCGTCTAGAAGAGGGCCAGCTGCCCCGGTGTGGGCTCGCGGCGGACGGCCAGGCTGCCGCGGAACACCCACGGGCGGAACTCGGGCGTCGGGTCGGCGTCCGGCGCGGACGGGGGCTCGCCGCCGGTCAGGGCCCACAACGACGGCCCCAGGTTGATGCCCCGCGCCCGCAGGGCCCGCCGCATCACGGCCATGCTCAGCGGCAGCCGCGCCCCGCTCAGGTCGGGGATGGGCAGGTCGTGCCGCATGCTCATCAGCCGGCGGTTGCGCTCGACCGTCTCGCGGGCCTCGGCGGCCGTGAAACACGTGGCCGCGTGCGCCCCCACGGCCTCGCGGACCCGGTCGGCCCCCGCCTCCCACGCGGCCTCGAGCGTGCCGAACGCGGTCAGCAGCTTGGCCGCGGTGGTCGCGCCGAAGCGGCGTACGCCATGGAGGTTGTCCGAAGGGTCGCCCCGCAGCGCGGCGAAGTCACGGTATTGCCAGGGGTGCACGCCGTACAGGGCGGGCAGGCCGGCCGCGTCGATCAGCACGGCCTCGTCGAAGCCGCCGTTGCGCACCCGCAGCACCGTGGTCGACTCGTCGATCAGGGCGAACGCGTCGCGGTCGCTGGTCATCAGCACCGAGCGCCAGCCGGCCGCCCGGGCCGTGGCCGCGGCGCTGGCCAGCACGTCGTCGGCCTCGTAGGCGGGCGGCACCACGACGCACACCCCGGCGTCGCGCAGCAGCTCGGGCGCGGCCAGCAGCTGGGCGGTCAGATCGTCGGCCTTGTCGGGCCGGTGGGCCTTGTAGGGCGGGAAGTCGGTGCGGCGGGCCGACTCGACGGGACAGTCGAAGCCGACCACGACCGCGTCGGGGCGCAGGTGGGCGGCGGCTCGGGCCAGGTAGCCGAAGAAGCCGCGCAACGCCCAGATCGGGTTGCCGTCGTCGTCGACCCAGCCGTCGCCCGCGCCGGCGTGGTAGGCCCGGTGCAGCAGGCTGTTGCCGTCGAGGACGAGCAGGAGGGGGTCGGGGCGCGGCACGGGACAGAGACTACGCCGGAGGTCCGACGCTTTCCCGTTCCACGAGGGCCGGCGCGATGATGCGCCGGGCGCCGTCGGTCGTGCCCGACTCGATCTGGGCCAGCAGCAGTTCCAGGCTGGCGGTGGCCGCGGCGTCGAAGTCGGGGCGGACCGTGGTCAGCGGCGGGGTGTAGAAGGCCGCCTCGGGCACGTCGTCGAAGCCCACGACGCTCACGTCGGCCGGCACCCGGCGCCCGTGCTCGTTGAGCGCCCGCAGCAGCCCGAGGGCGATGTGGTCGTTGGCGGCGAAGATCGCCGTGGCGTCGGGCAGCCGGGCCAGCAGCTGCCCGTTGCGATAGCCCGACGCGGCGCTCCAGTCCCCGGTGAGCAGGGGCGGGATCTCGCGGCCGGCCTCGCGCAGCGCGGCCTCCCAGCCCCGGACCCGCCCGGCCGCGTCGAACCAGTCGGCCGGCCCGGAGAGGTGCCAGACCGACCGGTGGCCCCACCGCAGGAGGTGCTCGGTCGCGGCTCTGGCCCCGGCCACCTGGTCGACCGTGACCAGCGTGGACAAGCGGTCCGGGTCGCCGTCGATGGTCACCAGGGGCACGTCGCCGGGCAGCTTGGCCAGGGCCGGCCCGGCCGAGGCGACCGGCGCGATCACCACGAGCCCGGCCACGCGCTGGTCGAGGTGCCGTTCCACGGCCTCGGCGATCGACCGCTCGTCCAGGTCGCGCACGCTGCCCACGTTGACCGCGAAGCCGGTGGCCTGCGCGGCCTCCTCGAACGCGGTGAGCATCGACGCCGGCCCGTACAGCGAGGAGTTCTGGGCGACGACCCCGATCACCTTGGAGGTGCCGGTGACCAGGGCGCGGGCGGCCCGGTCGGGCCGGTAGCCGAGCTCGGCGATGGCCGCGCGGACCTTGAGGCGGGTCGGCTCGCTGACGTTGGGATGCTCGTTGAGCACCCGCGACACGGTCTGGTGGGACACCCCCGCCAGCCGGGCGACGTCCATCATGCCGGGCGGCCGCCCTCGCTTCACGCTCATCCGCGGCAGCATAAACGGCTGCGCCTACGCGTGACGGTCGGCGAAGGCGGCCCACGGGTCGTCGGGCGGCGGCGCCGGGCGGGCGGGCTCCTCGGGCGCCGGCCGGGTGGCGCGGGTGGCGGCGTACGCGGCCAGGGCCGTGGTGATCGGCACGGCGGTGATCAGGCCGATCGTGCCGACCGCGCTGCGCACCAGCTCCTGGGCGACCAGCTGCCCGGTCAGGAGCTCGCTCACCGGTGTCCCGCCCGTGGCGAAGAGCAGCATCAGCGGCAATGAGGCGCCCGCGTAGGCGAGCACGATCGTGTTGATGACCGACGCGATGTGGGCCCGGCCGACCCGGGTCGCCGCGCTGTAGAGCTGCCGGAACCCGTAGGAGGGATTGGCCTGGGACAGCTCGGCGACCGTGGCCGACTGGGTGACCGTCACGTCGTCGAGCACCCCCAGCGACCCGATCACGATGCCGGCCAGCAGCAGCCCGCGCATGTTGATCTGCCCCTCGGTGATGCTGAGGTAGTTCGCCGCGTCGTCCACGACGCCGGAGAGGTGGATGCCCGCGGTCGCCGCCGCCGAGAGCAGCGCCGTGATGGTCAGGCTGACCAGGGTGCCGGCGACGGCGACCGAGGTGGTGACCGTGAACCCGTGCGTCAGGTAGAGCACGGTCAGCATGATCGCCGCGGCGCCGACCACGGCGACCAGCACCGGCGACCGGCCGTCGAGGATGGCCGGCACCACGAACAGCAGCAGCACGGCGAAGGTCAGCCCGAGCCCGGCCAGCGCGGTGACGCCCCGCCACCGGCCGAACGCGATGACCGCCAGCGCGAACGCCGCTCCCAGCACCCACAGCTGCTGGCCCCGCTGGTGGTCGATGATCGAATAGCTCTCGCTGACCCCGCCCTCGCCGTCCAGCAGCCGCAGCAGCACGATGTCGTCACCCGGCTTCACCTCGACGGCTCCCGGCCCGTTCGGGATGTCGGCGGTGACCTGTGAGCCGTCGGAGAGCCGTACGGTGACGGTCCCGCAGATCAGATCGGCGGATGGGCCCGGGGCCGCGGACGGGTCGGGGGTCTCTGCGCAGGGCCCCGGCGTGACCGCGCGGACCTCGCCCAGATAGCGGGTCAGCCCCTCGGCCGGTGGGGCGGCGGCCGGCGGCGAGCTCGGCCAGAGCAGCAACATCCCGAGCGCGGTCAGCAACGCCGCCGGGACGAGGAACAGCAGCGTCAGCCGGCGCAGGCCGGCCGGACCGCGCGGCGCCGGCCCGTGGTGATGGTGATGGTGGCCGCCTGACCCGGGCGCAGTCATGGCGACCAGGGTAGGGCAGCGGTCGGGCGGCTCGGAACGGAGTAACGGTTGAACCGGCGGTCGTCAGTTTCCGTAGGGGTGTCCGTGGGGAACGTCTGGCATCGCCGGCTCGCGGCCTGGCTGCTCGCGACCGGCCTGGCCGTGGTCGTGTCGGTGTTGTGCGGGCCGGTGCGCCCGGCGAGCGCCCACGCCATCCTCACCCAGGCCGTCCCGCAGCAGGGGGCGATCGTCAAGGTGGCGCCCGACCTGGTGGTGCTGCGCTTCAACGAGGCGGTCCAGGTAATCCCCGGCCGCACCCAGGTGATCGGCCCGGACGGCAAGCGGGTCAACGTCGGCGATCCCGCGCCGCAGCAGAACGGCATGACGATCAAGCTGCGCCCGGCCGAGCGGCCGCTCGGCACCTACCTGGTCAGTTACCGCATCGTCTCGGCCGACAGCCACCCCATCTCGGGCGCCTTCACCTTCTCGGTCGGCGCCCCGTCCGCGAGTGCCCCGTCCGCGCCCGACGAGGGCGTCGCCCCGGCGGTGCAGGCGGCCACCGCCGGGTTCAAGTTCGTCGGGTACGGCGGTCTGACGCTCGCCGTCGGCCCGGTGCTCTTCCTGGCCCTGTGGTTCCGCGGCCGGGCGCTGGTCACGATGGCCCGCGCCGGCCTGGCCCTGGTCGCCCTCAGCACGCTGGCCGCGATCTGGCTGCAGGCGCCGGCGTCCTCCGGGGCCGGCCCGTTCGACGTGTCGGCCGGTGAGCTGGGTCAGGTCCTGACCAGCTCGTTCGGCCTGACCATGCTGGCCCGCCTGGTTCTGCTGGCCGTCGCCGCGGTGCTGGTCACCCGCATCCGACGGCGGCCCGGCCGGGGTCCGGCCGCCGTGCTGGTGGCCCTGGTGGCCGCGATCCTGGTGACCTGGCCGCTGACCGGCCATGCCGTGGCCGCGCCGCTGGCGTGGGTGCTGGTCGCGGCCGACACGGCCCACCTCGCCGGAATGGCGGTGTGGCTGGGCGGCCTGGTGACCCTGACGGCCGTCGTGCTGCGGCGGGCGGACATCCGCCGGCTGCGGCTGATCCTGCCGTCCTGGTCGCGGTGGGCCGCCCTGGCCGTCTACTGGCTGGTGGCGGCCGGGGTGCTGCAGGCGATCGTCCAGGTCGGCACGTGGAAGGCCCTGGTCGACTCCGACTACGGCCGCCTGCTGCTGATCAAGACAGGTCTGCTCGTTCTGGTGCTCGGTGTAGCCGCCTGGTCGCGCCGTCTGGTGCAGCGCGGGACGGCCGCCGCGAGCCCCGGCCGGTTGCGGCGGGCGACGGCGGCCGAGGTGGGCATCACCGTGCTGGTGCTGGCGGCCACCGCCGTCCTGGTGCAGACCAACCCGGGCCGCACGGTCGACGTCGAGGCGGTGGCGGCCGCCCGGGCCCGCGGGTTCGTGACGACGCTCACCAGCAAGCTGTACTCGGTGCAGTTCGAGGTGTTCCCGGCCGCGGTGGGGGAGTACAACACGCTGCACGCCTTCGTCTACACGCCGGAGGGCAAGCCCCTGCGCGTCGAGGAGTGGAAGGTGACGCTCGCGCTGCCTGAGAAGGGCGTCGAGGCGATCGACAATCCGGTGGCCTCCATCCTGGAGAACCAGGGGCTGGGCAACCTGACGTTCCCGTTCCCCGGCGAGTGGCAGCTGTCCATGACGCTGCGGACGTCCGAGATCGACCAGGCCACGGTCACCACCACGATCCCGGTCGGGTAATACGCTCGGTCGCATGGATCCGACCGACAAGGCGCGCCGGGTCTGGGATCGGAGCGCCCCCTCGTACGACCGGCAGATCGAGCTGCTCGAACGCATCTGGTTCACCGGTGGCCGCGAGTGGCTCGGCGCCCGCGCCCGGGGCCGGGTGCTCGAGGTGGCCGTCGGCACCGGGCGCAACCTGCCGCACTATCCGGCCGCGGTCACGATCAGCGGCATCGAGCTGAGCCCGGCCATGCTGGCCGTCGCCCGGCGCCGCGCGGCCGAGCTGGGCCGCCCGGCCGACCTGCGCGAGGGCGACGCCGAGCGCCTCCCGTACGCCGACGGCAGTTTCGACACGGTCGTCTGCGCGCTGTCGCTGTGCGCCATTCCCGACCCCCAAGCGGCGGTGCGAGAGATGTATCGGGTGCTCGTCCCGGGCGGCCGGCTGCTGCTCGTCGATCACGTCCGCAGCACCTGGCCCCCGATCTACGCCGCTCAGTGGTTGCTGGAACGCGTCACCATCGCGACCGCCGGCGAGCACTTCACCCGCCGTCAGCGGCCCGCGGTCGTCGCCGCCGGTTTCGCGATCGTGGAGAGCGAGCGCCTCAAGGCGGGCAGCATCGAGCGGGTCCACGCCCGCCGGCCCGGCGCCGGCTGAGTGTGCTCCCATGAAGACATGCTGATCATCCGGTCCGTCCTGCTGTTCGTGGTCGCCGCCGTCGCCGAGATCGGTGGGGCCTGGCTGATCTGGCAGGGCGTCCGTGAGCACCGGGGCCTGTTGTGGATCGGCGCCGGCATTGTCGCCCTGGGGGCGTACGGCTTCGTCGCCACCCTCCAGCCGGACGCGAACTTCGGCCGGATCCTGGCCGCCTACGGCGGCGTCTTCGTGGCCGGCTCGCTGGCCTGGGCCATGGTCGTCGACCACTTCCGGCCCGACCGCTGGGACGTCATCGGCGCGTCGGTCTGCCTCGTCGGGGTCGCCCTGATCATGTACGGCCCCCGCGCCGCGACCGGTTCCTGACGTGCGGCAGCGCCGGCCGGCGGGAGTCTGCCCGCCGGCCGGCCGCCGGTTCGCCCCTACGCGAGCGGGCAGGTGTTGCGATAGTCGGAGACCGAGACGCTGGACGGTCCCGGGCAGATGAACTGGTCGTAGCGGGTGTCGTTGTCGACGAAGCGCTTCAGCCAGGCCACCGCGAGGCGCGCGGTGTAGGTGTTGGTGGTCTGCGGGAAGAAGTGGCTGGCGTTGTTCAGCTCGAGGTACGCCTTCTCCGTGGCCGACGGGATGGTGGTGTAGAACGGGATCGAGTGCGACGAGACCGGGGCCACCGTGTCGCTCTCGCCGCCGACGATCAGCGTCGGCACGCGCAGGCTCGACCAGCTCTTGGTGGTGTTCCAGGGGGCCAGGGGCACGGCGGCCTGCAGCGACGGGCGGGTGCGGGCGGCTTCGAGGCTGCCCCCGCCGCCCATCGAGTGGCCGGCCACCGACAGGCGGGAGGCGTCGATGCGCGACCGGACCGAGCTCGACCGGGTCAGGTAGTCGAGCGCGGCCAGCAGCTGGGAGCCGCGGGAGGACGGCTGGTCCAGGAGCGAGTTGGTCTCGATGCCGATCACGACGAAACCGTGGGAGGCGATGCGCGGGCCCAGCCAGGACAGGGTCGACCACGAGGCGGTGAAGCCGGGCGAGATGGCGACCGCGCCGAAGGTGCCCTGGGTCGTGGTCGTCGGGTAGTAGATGACGCCGCCGCCGAAGCCGGAGACGAGTGACGACACGTTCTGGCTGGCCGTGGCGAAGGGGCCGCGGCTGGCGTCGAGCGCCGCCACCGTCGGGGCCGGGCCCCGCTCGTACGGGTTCTCGGCCGCCTGAGCCGGCGCGGCGCCGAGGCCGACCGCCAGAGCCGCCGCGGCGGCCATCGCGAGGACGAACCGGCGGGGCCGGCGTGAATTGCGAACCTGCTGCACCTGACACGCTCCCGGGGGATAGGGAATTGATGGCGGTCAGTGTTTGCTCGACTCCGGCGCGTGCGCATCGGTGAAACCACCGGCCTTGCGCAACGACCCGTTAACACCCCCGAAATTTCATCAGTCGAAAAGTCGGCGTCGATGCCTTCCGGGCCGGGAGCCGCGCGGACAGACTCACGACATGGTAATTGCACCGCCAGTGCAGGAAGTCTTTCCGGGCCCGGTAGCGGCGATCCGGGCCACGGTGGAGGCGGCCCGGGCGGGTCACGGTGGCGCCCTGGTGCTGGCCGGTGGCCCGGGTGAGGGCCGGACGACGCTGCTGCGGGCCACCGCCGCCGGGCTGAGCGGGTGGACCGTGCTGGCCGCCCCCGGCCACGCCGACGAGTCCGCCCTGCCCGGCGCGGGTCTGCAACGCCTGATCGCCCCCCTGGCCGGGCTGTGCTCGACCGAGCCGCTGGCCTCGGTCATCGCCGGCCGGGAGCCGGGATGTGCGCCGCTCGAACTGACCCTGAGCCTGCACGGCCTGCTGCGCGAGGCCACCGCGGACGGCCCGGTGCTGTGTCTGCTCGACGACGCCGACGTGCTCGATCCCCTCTCGTGGCAGCAGCTGCGCCGGCTCGCCCACCGCGTGCACGACCGGCCGATCGCGATCCTGGCCTCGGTCACGGCGGCCACCGCCGCGGCCGGGCTCCCGCTGTGCCGGCTGACGCCGCTGGACGACCAGGCCGGTCACGCCCTGCTCCGGCACCACGCGCCGGCCGCGACCGCCGAAGTGGCGGCCGCCGTGGTCGCGCTGGCCGGTGGTCATCCGGCCGCGCTGGCCGAACTGGCCGGTGCGCTGACCGCTCAGCAGGCGCGCGGTCTCGCGCCGTTGCCTCCGGCGCTGCCCCCGGAGAGCCCGTTACGGCTTCGCTTCCGGACGGCTTCGGCTGCGCTGCCCCAGCCGACGCGCGACCTGCTCCTGCTGGCCGCCGCCGACCCCGCCGCCCCGCCGTCCGTCCTGCTCGCGGCGGCCGGCCCCGGCGCCGGGCTCGCCGATCTGGAACCGGCCGAGCGCGCGGGACTGGTCGTCGCCGACGAGGGTGGGGTGCGCTTCCGCCCGGCCGTGCTGCGCGTGGTCGCGTACGACGAGGAGCCGATCGGCCGCCGCCGGGCCGCCCACCGGGCGCTGGCCGGGGTCCTGGCCGCCCGGGGGAGGCGGCTGCCCGCCCTGCTGCACCGCGCCGCCGTCGCCGACGGTCCCGACGACGTGCTGGCCCGTGACCTGCTGCTGGCCGCCGAGGACGCGCCCCCGGCGGCGGCCCTGGAAGCGCAGCGGTACGCCGCCGACCTGTGCGGCACCCCCGTCGCCGAGGGGCGGGCGTTGCTGATCGCCGCCCGATCGGCGATGGCCGCGGGACGGCCGCACGAAGCCCGGCCGCTCCTGCGCCGCGCGGCCCGGCTGCGGGCGAGCGCCGCCGTCCGCGCCCGGGCCCGCGGCCTCATCGCCGAGATGCGGGTGCGGGGCGCCCCGGCCGAGGCCCGGGAGGTGTTGCTCGACGTGGCCGGCGAGCTGCTGGCGGCCGACCCGGCCGGCGCCCTCGACGCCCTGCTCGCCGCGGGCGAGGCCTGCGGGCGCAGCAACGAGCCGGGCCGCTATCCACGGCTGGCGCGGCAGGCCGCGGTCCGCTGCCGCGACGGTCGTCCGGCCACCGACCTGGCGCTGCACCAGATCGTCGGCGTCGCCGACCTCATGACCGGCGACGAGGAAACGGCGTTCCGGCACCTGCGCGAGGTGCTGCGGCTGGCCGACCACACGGCCGACCCGGCCGCGCTGACCTGGGCGGCCGGCACCGGGATCCTGCTCGGCCAGGACCGGCGCGCGGCCCGGCTGGCCCGGCGGGCTGTCACGCTGGCCCGGGAGGCGGGCAACGCACCGGTCGTGCCCGAAGCCCTCGAGGTGGCCGCCTTCGCCGAGCTGGCCGCCGGGCGCCACGAAGCCGCGACCGAGGCCGCGCTCGACGGCGCCGCGGTGGCGCGGGCCGCCGGGCGCCCCGATCTGGCCGATGCCCACCTCGATCTGCTGGGGTTGCTGGCCGCTTTCCGGGGCGACGCGGACACGAGCCGCGAGCGGAGCGTGGCCGGCGGGGCTCTCGGCGACTGGGCCGAGGCGCTGCTCGACCTGCTGGCCGGACGGCCGGGGTCCGCCGCCGAACGGCTCGCGAGGATCGCCCGTACGGGCTCGATGACCTTGCGGGTGGCGATCGTGCCGCATCTGGTCGAGGCCACCGGCGCGGGCGGCGAGGTCTTCGACCGCTGGGCCGCGCACACCGGTCAGCCCGGGTGGCTCGCCCTGCGCAGCCGGTGCCGCGCGCTGCGCGACACCGAGGGGGCGGACGACCACTTCCACGAGGCGCTCGACTGGCACGGGCACGACGTGGACGGCGGGTTCGCCCGCGCCCACACCGAGCTGCTGTTCGGCCGGCACCTGCGCCGCCGTCGCCGCCCGGCCGAGGCCCGCGAGCACCTGCGCCGGGCCGTCGAGCGGTTCCACCGCTTCGACGCCTGGCCCTGGGCCGAGCAGGCGTCCCGGGAGCTCCGGGCGGCGGGGGAGCGGATCGGCCCGGTCGACCGTGCTCCCCTCACCGCCCAGCAGGAGAGGATCGCCGGCCTGGTGGCCGAGGGGGCCACCAACCGCGAGGTGGCTCAGCAGCTGCACCTGAGCCCCCGCACGATCGACCATCACCTGCGCAACGTCTTCGTCCGGCTGGGCGTGCGGAGCCGGACCGAGCTGGCCCGGCTCCTCGCCTGAAACCCGTCAGACCTTCTGGACGGTGACCGGGGTGATCAGGCGGCGGTCCCGGTCGGCGACCACGCGCAGGTCGCCGGTCAGGGTCACCCGGCCCGTGCAGGGCAGGTCCGAGGCGGACGTCCCGACCAGCACGTCGAGCTCGCCCGGCTCCACCACGCGCGAGTAGTCGCGGCCGGTGAAGGCGGTGCGGTCGGCGTGGACCGTGAACGTCACGTCCTTGGCCTCACCCGGCTCGAGCGGCACCCGGACGAAGCCGGTCAGCTGCTTGACCGGCCGGGTCACCTGGGCCACCAGGTCCTTCAGGTAGAGCTGCACGACCTCGTCGCCCGGCCGGGAACCGGTGTTGCGGACCCGTACGGTCGCCGTGAACTCGCCGTCCACCGGCACCGACGTCTCGCTGATCCGCAGGTCGTCGACCTCGAACGACGTGTACGAGCGACCGTGGCCGAACGGGAACAGCGGCGTCGGGTCGAGGTTGCTGACGCCGGTGTTCTCGGCTCCCAGCGCCGGCTGGAGGTAGGTGCCGGGCTGGCCGCCGGCGTGCCGGGGGATCTGGACGGGCAGCTTGGCCCCCGGGTTGACCCGGCCGGTGAGGACGCCGGCGATCGCCGCCCCGCCCTCCTCGCCCGGCATGAACGCCTGCACCAGGCCGGCCGCCCGGCCGGCGAACGCGCCCAGGGCGTACGGGCGTCCGGAGACGACCACCACGACGACCGGCTTGCCGGTGGCCAGCAGCTCCTCGATCAGGTCGGCCTGCACGCCCGGCAGGGTCAGGTCCTCGGCGTCGCAGCCCTCGCCCGAGGTGCCGTGCCCGAACAGGCCGGCCAGGTCGCCGACCATCGCGACGGTCACGTCGGCGCCGCGCGCGGCCTCGACGGCGGCGGCGAAGCCCGACTTGTCGTCGCCGATCACCGCGCAGCCCCGTTCGTACACGATCTCGGTGCCCGTAAGTGCAGACCCGAGCGCGTCGACGGCGGTGGGCACCTCGATGCCGAGCCCGGCGTCGGGATAGCGGGGCAGCACGTGGTTGGGGAAGGCGTAGCAACCCATGAACGTGCGCGGGTCGGCCGCGGCCGGACCGACCACCGCGACCCGTCCCAGGCCCTCGGCCAGCGGCAGGGCCGAGCCGGCGTCGAGCAGGACGATCGAGCGCTCGGCCAGCTCGCGGGCCAGCGCCCGGTTCCCTTCCGAGTCGAGGTCGGTCCCATCGGCGGCGGCGACCGACTTCTCCGGCGTCCAGTCCGGGTCGAGCAGCCCGAGCTCGACCTTCTGCGTCAGCAGCCGGCGGACGGCGCGGTCGATCAGCTCCTCCGGCACCCGCCCGATCAGGTCGGTGTTGAAGCCCAGCGTGTCGGGCAGCTCGACGTCGATGCCGGCGGTCAGCGACTGGACGCCCGCGTCGACCATGTCGGTGGCCACGTGATGGGTGCTGGCCAGGAAGGGCACGGCCCAGTAGTCGGAGACGACCGTGCCGGTGAAGCCCCAGCGGTCGCGCAGCACCTCGGTGAACAGCCACGGGTCGGCCACCGCGGGCAGGCCGTCGATGTCGGAGTACGAGTTCATGACCGAACCGGCGCCGGCCTCGCGGATCGCGGTCTCGAAGGTGGGCAGGATGACGTCGAGCAGTTCCCGCCGGCCCATCGGCACCGGGCCGTGGTTGCGGGCGCCGCGCGAGGCCGAGTATCCGGCGAAGTGCTTGAGGGTGGCGATCACGCCGGCGCTCTGCAGGCCGCGCACGTAGCCCGCCCCGAGCAGTCCGACCAGGTACGGGTCCTCGCCGATCGTCTCCTCGACCCGGCCCCAGCGGTAGTCGCGGACGACGTCGAGCACGGGGGACAGCCCCTGGTGCACGCCGACCGCGGCCATGTCCCGGCCGATCGCGGCGGCCATCCGCTCGACCAGCTCGGGGTCGAAGGTGGCGCCCCAGGCGATCGCGGCCGGGTAGACCGTGGCGCCGAAGGCGGTGAAGCCGGTCAGGCACTCCTCATGGACGATCGCGGGAATGCTCAATCGCGAGTTGGCGAGGACGATGTGCTGCTGACGGATCACCTCGGCGGCGCCCTGAGAGGGGGTGAGCGGAACGCTCCCATAGACGCGCGTCAGGTGGCCCAGGCCGTGCCTGCTGGCCTCCTCGAGGGGTATGGTGCCGGATGCGGCGAAAACGTCCTGCATGGGCGCGACATTGAGGGTCTCCTCGCTGTCGGTCTGCTCCTCGTCCTGCATGTCGTTTCCGACCCAGCGGCTGCCGAGCTGGCCTACCTTCTCTTCGAGGGTCATCTCGGCGAGCAGGGCGTCGACACGCTCGGCAACGGGTAGCGCCGAGTCCTGCCATGGCTTGTGTGCCGGTTGTGTGGTCACGGCGCAGCTCCTCAGTTGTGCCTCAGTTGTTCCGAAACTTTCAGTGTTTGCACAGCACCTTCTTTCGGTGCCAGTGGATCTTAAGCAGGGGCTTCCGCGCAGGTGGCGATAGCGTCCACTCTTGCGGTGGGAGCGCGACCACAGCAAGACCCTTGACATGATCAGCGCGAAACCCTACGTTAACGAAACCTCGTGTTAATTTGCGGGTGTCGAGCGAAAGTTGCAGCCTCTGTGACGCGGGTGACCATACTTGCGGGTGACGACGTTTCTCGAGGCATCACAGCACCACTCTCGAGCATCACAGCACCACGGCGATCCTCTCGCCGCCTCCGGGGCGGCATTCGAGTTCGGAGATCAGCGTGACCAATAACCCGGTTTCCCGGCGGAACTTCCTTGGCCTGGCCGCGGGCGCGGCGAGCGCCGCGGCGCTCGCCGCCTGTGGCAGCGACGGCCCGAGCGAGAGCGGCGGTGGCAACACCGGCGGCGGCAGCGGCGGCGGCTCGGCCAGCTACTGGTCGCTCAGCGGCCCGCCCGGAGAGCCCGTCCGCAAGGCGGCGATCGAGCGGTTCAACAAGGCGAACGCCGACAGCAAGATCACGACGAACTTCTTCCAGAACGACGCCTACAAGCAGAAGATCAAGACCTCGATCGGCGCCAACCAGGGCCCGACGATGATCTGGGGCTGGGGCGGTGGCGGCCTCAAGGAGTACGTCAACTCCAACCTGGTCGAGGACCTGACCGGCTGGTTCGGCGAGAATGCGGCGGTCAAGGACAAGATCCTCCCGTCGTCGTTCGGCGCGGCCACGGTCAACGGCAAGATCTACGCGATGCCGATCGAGACCGTGCAGCCGATCGTGCTGTTCTACAACAAGAAGATGTTCGAGAAGATCGGCGCCCAGCCCCCGCAGTCGTGGGGCGAGATCATGGCCCTGGTGCCGAAGTTCAACGCGCAGAAGATCGCCCCGTTCTCGCTGGCCGGTCAGTCGCGCTGGACCAACATGATGTGGCTCGAGTTCCTGCTCGACCGCACCGCCGGCTCCGAGGTCTTCGACCGCGTCTTCGCCGGTGAGAAGGACGCCTGGAGCGACCCGGCCGTGCTGGACATGCTGACCAAGATCCAGGATCTGGTGAAGGCCAACGGCTTCCAGAAGGGCTTCTCGTCGACCACGGCCGACTCGAACGCCGACCAGGCGCTGCTCTACACCGGCCGCGCCGCGATGATGCTGCACGGCTCGTGGTCGTACGGCATCCAGACCGCCCAGGGTGGCAACTTCGTCAAGGACGGCGGCCTGGGCTGGATGAACTTCCCGGCCGTCGAGGGTGGCAAGGGCGACCCGAGCAACACGGTCGGTAACCCGGGCCAGTACCTCTCGATCTCGGCGAAGGCCACGCCCGAGGCCAAGGAGGTGGCGAAGAAGTTCATGTCCACCACCCTGGTCGACGACGAGGAGAAGGCCGGCTGGGTCAAGTCCGGCGGTGTGCCGGTGCTGAAGAACAGCGAGAGCCTGTTCACCGGTGGCGACGCGCAGTTCCTCAAGGACATGGCCGGCATCGCCAACGGCGCCAAGGTCTTCGCCCAGTCGTGGGACCAGGCGCTGAGCCCGACCGCCGCCGAGACGCTGCTGGACAACATCGCGAAGCTGTTCCAGCTGCAGGTCAGCCCGCAGCAGTGGGTCGACAGCATGAACGGGGTCATCGGGAAGTGACGACGATCGCTCCGCCCGTCGTCAGGACGAAGGAGCCCACCAAGTCCAGCGGCGGGCGGAGCGGTCCCGTCCTCTGGATGGCGCTGCCGGCCTTCATCTGGTTCCTGGCCTTCGGCGTCGTCCCGCTCTTCGGTGTGCTCGCACTCAGCTTCACGACCTGGAACGGTCTCGGCACGATCCAGCCCTCCGGCCTGACCAGCTGGAAGGCCACGCTGTCCGACCCGGGTCTGCCCCACGCCCTGTGGGTCACCTTCCTCATCATGGCGTTGTCGTGGGTGGTCCAGACGCCGATGTCGATCCTCATCGGAGTCTTCATCTCGGCCCGCAAGCGCTACCGCGAGTTCCTCGCGGTGCTGTTCTTCATCCCCTTGCTGCTCAGCTCGGCCGCCATCGCGATCACCTACAAGTCGTTGCTCGACCCCAACTTCGGTCTGGGCAACGGTCTGGGCATCTCCTGGCTCAACCAGGACTGGCTGGGCAACAGCACGCTGGCCATGGCGGTTCTGATCTTCATCGTGTCGTGGCAGTTCATCCCGTTCCACTCGCTGATCTATCAGGGCGCGGTGCGGCAGATCCCCACGAGCATGTACGAGGCTTCGCAGATCGACGGGGCCGGCCGTGTGCGCCAGTTCTTCTCGATCACGCTGCCGCAGCTGAAGTACACGATCATCACGTCCTCGACGCTGATGGTGGTCGGATCGCTGACGTTCTTCGACCTGATCTACGTGCTGACCGCCGGTGGTCCCGGTGACGCCACCCGGGCCCTGGCTCTGGCCATGTACCAGCAGGGCTTCCAGGCCAACCTGATGGGCCCGGCCAGCGCGATCGCCGTCATCCTGGTCCTGGTCGGACTCGGGTTGTCCCTGCTGCTGCGGCGGCTCGGCGGCCGGTCCGACGACAGCCAGCTGGAAGGAGCCTAGAGTTGGCGACCATGACCAGGCACGACCCGTCGCCGACCGTGCAGGGCAGCTCTGACTCGCACCGGCGGCGCAGGCGGGCCATGTCGTTCAACTGGCTCGGCGGCGGCTTCAGCTGGCTGTGGCTTCTGATCGTGATGATCCCGCTGTACTGGATCGTCATCACGAGTTTCAAGACCCAGGCGAACTACTTCATCACCAATCCGCTGGCTCCGCCGACCGATCTGACGTTCGAGAACTACACGACGGTCGTGGAGAACGACTTCATCCGGTACTTCCTCAACAGTGCCGTGGTGACGCTGGGTGCGGTGCTCCCGGCTGTGCTGATCAGTTTCATGGCGGCGTACGCGATCGTGCGGGGCAGCCACAGCCGGATTCTGCGGGGGATCAACGGGTTGTTCCTGCTGGGGTTGGCGATCCCGTTGCAGGCGGTGATCATCCCGGTTTATCTGATCATCATCCGGTTGAAGATGTACGACACGTTGCTGGCGATCATTCTGCCGTCGATCGCGTTCGCCATTCCGTTGTCGGTGCTGGTGTTGTCGAACTTCATCCGGGATGTGCCCAAGGAGTTGTTCGAGTCGATGCGGATGGACGGGGCGACCGAGTGGGGCACGTTGTGGCGGTTGGCGTTCCCGTTGACCCGGCCGGCTCTGGTCACTGTGGTGATCTACAACGGGTTGGGTATCTGGAACGGTTTCCTGTTGCCGCTGGTGCTGACCCAGAGTCCTGAGCAGCGGACCATTCCGTTGGCGCTGGCCGCGTTCCAGGGTCAGTTCGGGGTGAACATCCCGGCCATCGCGGCCTCGGTGGTGCTGACCACCGTCCCGATCGTCCTGCTCTACGCCATCGGGCGCCGCCAGCTACTGAGTGGACTGACGGCGGGTTTCAGCAAGTAATCTCGTGCTCTCCCGGACGACGAGCTCGGTCGCCAGCTCCACCCGGGGGGTTTCGATGGGCTCGCCGCGCGACAGTCGCAAGACTGTCCGTGCGGCGAGCCCGCCCATATCGGCCAGAGGCTGACGCACCGTCGTCAGCGGCGGCGACGACCAGCGCGCCTCCGGCAGGTCGTCGAACCCGACCACGCTCAGCTCGTCGGGCACCCGGATGCCCTTCAGCCGGGCCGCCTCGTAGACGCCCAGGGCCATCTGATCGCTCGACGCGAAGATCGCAGTCGGCGGGTCGTCGCGCTCGAGGAGCCGCTGGGCCGCCGCGAAGCCACCCTCGTGCGAGAAGTCGCCCGGCTCGATCAGCCGCCGGTCGACCCGCATGCCGGCCGACTCCAGCGCCGCGCGGTAGCCGTCGAGACGGGCGCGGCTGCAGAGCAGGCTGCGCGGGCCCTCGATGAGCCCGATGCGCTGGTGGCCCAGAGAGATCAGGTGCTCGGTGGCGCTGCGGCCACCCGACCAGTTCGTCGCGCCTATCGTCGGCACGTCCGAGGCAGCACCGCCGGCCGGATCGATTATCACCATGGGAACGTTCAACCGGTGGAGTTCGGTGTAGACCGGGCCGGCCCCGTCCGAGATCACCAGGATGACCCCGTCGGACTGACGCGACCGCAGATTCTGCAGCCACTGCCGGGTCGACGCGGTGCGCCGGTGCACGGCCGACACCACGGTGCCGACCCCGGCCGCGTGGGTGACCTCCTCGACACCGCGGATCAGCTCCACGGCCCACGGACTGTCAAGATCGTGAAAAACCAGGTCGACGAGTCCCGCACGGAGCGGCTGGCGAGAGTTACGAGGCCGGTAGTCGTGCTCGCGCAGCAGATGCTCGATGCGGTCGCGCGTCTCCGGAGAGACGTCCGTACGCCCGTTGAGCACCCGTGACACCGTAGGAACAGAAACCCCGGCAGCCTCGGCAATGGTCGCGATAGTGACTCTTCGCCCGGTCACGGCCATTGTCTCTCCTCGCCCGCCCCACGATCGTACCGAAACTTTCGTCTCGGAGTTCCGGAAGTATTGCACATTCCCCAACGGATAAGGGCACGTGCACACGTCTGATCTCGGCGGTAGCCGGGTAAGGGGCCTCACATGCCTCTGATCGCCGGCCGTTACCGCTTGGGCCGAACCCTGGGTATCGGCGGCATGGGCAAGGTCTGGCACGCCCGTGACGAGGTCCTGCAGCGCGACGTCGCCATCAAGGAGGTGCTCCTCCCCGACGACCTCGTGGCCCGCGACCGCGAGACGGTCAACCGCCGCACGCTCCGCGAGGCCCGCGCGGCCGCCCGGCTCGGCCACCCCAACGTGGTCCAGGTCTTCGACGTGTTCGAGGTGGACGGCCGCCCCTGGATCGTCATGGCCTACGTGCCGTCCCGCTCCCTGCACGAGGTCCTCAAGGAGTCCGGCCCGCTGGAACCGCGACGCGTGGCTCGCATCGGCCTCGCCCTGCTGGCCGCCCTGCGCGCCGCCCACAACGCCGGCGTGGACCACCGCGACGTCAAGCCGGCCAACGTGCTGCTGGCCGACGACGGCCGCGTGCTGCTCACCGACTTCGGCATCGCCACCATCGAGGGCGACAGCCAGATCAGCAGCTCCGACATGCTCATCGGCTCCCCGGAGTTCATGTCCCCGGAACGCGCCCGGCACGGCACGGCCGGCATGGCGTCGGACCTGTGGTCCCTGGGAGCCACGCTGTACGCCGCCGTGGAGGGCCGGTCACCCTTCCACCGGACGTCGGCGCTGGCCACGCTGACCGCCCTGGCCACCGACGAGCCCGACGCGCCGCGGCAGGCCGGGCCGCTGATTCCGGTGCTGGAAGGCCTGCTGCGCCGCGACCCGGACGAACGCCTCGACGCGACCGCCGCCGAACACCTGCTCCGCGAGGCGGCGACGGGGGCCTATGGTCACGCCCTCGTTCCCGTACGCGGGGAGACCGCAACCACGGACGCGTTGCCCGCGGCGCCCTACGTCGAAGACCCCGCGCCCGTCCGCGATGCCGCCGCCGACGGCCAGAACCCGGCGGCGGCCCCGGCTGCTGCCGCGGCTGCCGCTTCCGCGGGTTCGGCTCTTGCGGGGTCAGCTCCCGCTGAGCCGGCAGCAACCGACGGCTCAGCGTCGGCCGATGACCGCGCCGGGGCCCCCGCGCATGCCGATAAGCCCCCTGCCGACTCGTCCGCTGCCGACTCGTCCGCTCCCGGCCCGATTGCGGCCGGCTCGGTTGGCGCCGGCGCGTCTGCCGCCGGCTCGAATGGCGCGGGCTCGGTTGCCGGCGGCTCGGCCGTCGCCGGTTCGCCTGGTGCTGACTCGTCCGCAGCCGACCTCTCCTCAGCAAGCTCCGCTGCTGCCGTTGCTCCTCACGCCGATGGAGGTGCGCCGGCCGCTGCTCGTGCTGATGGTGCTGCGCCGGCCGCTGCTCGTGCTCATGGTGCTGCCCCGGCCGCTGCTCATGCTGATGGTGCTGCCCCGGCCGCCGCTCAGACCGGTGCCGAGCCTTCAGCCCCTGAACAGAGCGGCGGGGCATCGCCCGGCCGCTCGGGTGAGGCTGCCGTCTCACCCGATGGTTTTTCAGCCCGGGCCGGTGTTGGCACCGCAGCCTCAGTAGGCGTCGATTCGTCTCTGCCCGCGACCGGCGGAGTGGCTCAGCCTCCTGCTGCTGCCGGTGCACCGTCCGGGTCGCCTGCTGTTGCTCCCGGCGCAGCGTCCGCGCTGTCCGGTGTCGGAGCGGGTCGCGTGCCGGCGCAGCGGTCGCCGTCGACCGTCGACAGCGACGTGCCCGGTACACCGGAACCTGCTCCGCCGCCCGGCCCGGTCATGCCTCCCCCCGCCGCCGCGTTCGCTCCCGGCCAGGCCTCTCCCACGTCCGATCCGGCTTCGCCCAGGCCCGGCCAGAACGGGTCCGACCCGCACCGTGGCCGGGCGAAGCCGGTTCCAGCCGACGTCGAGGGGAAGCCAAGGCCTTCCTCGGCTCGCCGGTGGCTCCTGGTCGCCTCGGCCGTTGTGGCCGTACTCGTGGGAGCCATCTTCTGGGGCGTGACCAGAAACGGATCGGACGGCGAGGCGAACACCGGCGCCGGCGATCCGGCCGCCACGGCCCCCGGCCCGCAGTCCACAGCGTCGGAGGCGCCGGCCGCGACGCCATCGTCGCCGTCGGGCGCCTCAGCCTCCGCCGGCGCGCCCCCCACCTCCGCCGCCTCGACCCCGAAGCCCTCGCCGACCGGCGCCGACGGCGGCACCGGGTCCGGCTCGGGCGTCCCCGAGCTCCCCAACGGCTGGCGCGACTACCGCGACAGCACGGGCTTCGCTGTCTACGTCCCCGAAGGCTGGACCCGCTCCAAGGAAGGCTCGATCGTCTACTTCCGCGACGGCCGCACCGGCCGAGTCCTGGGCATCGACCAGACCAAGAAACCGGCCCCCAACCCCGTCGCCGACTGGCGCGGCAAGGCGGACTACCGCGTCTCCCGCGGCGACTTCCCCTCCTATCGCGAGATCCACATCCGCTCGACCGACTACTTCCAGAAGGCCGCCGACTGGGAGTTCACCTTCTCCCGTAGCGGCGTCCGCCAGCACGTCAACAATCGCGGCGTCATCACCTCCAAAACGCAGGCGTACGGCTTCTACTGGCAGACCCGAGACGCCGACTGGTCCCGCTACCGCGATGATCTCCAGTTGGTTTTCGACAGCTTCCGCCCGGCCACCTGAGCCGCATCGACCGTCCCTGAGTGCACCGAGTGCTGTCTATAAGTGCGCCTTCTTCCTGAGGCGCCGCCCTCGTGGAGCGACCCTCGCGTCTGGGGCGGGCCCTCTGATAAGTCGTGCCGGCCACCATGGCCCTGGTGTGGGAGCGACGTTACAGCGGTTCGGAGGGGTGTTATCGGTTGTCCACAGGCGGCGTCGGGGCGATGACGTAGTTGTCCACAGGCTTGCCCGGCACGGAACTCCGAGTGGCAGACTTCGGCACCTCATCGGTCGTTCGCGGAAGGGCTCGCCGTGCGGTTGCCTCGATTTATCCTGGCCGGCATCTTGCTGGCCGGCACTGTTCTGCTGCTGACCGAGTTGTTCGCCCACGAGGCGCCGGGCGCGGTGGCTTTCGGGGTCTTCGTGCCGCTCTGGCTTGCGGTGTCGGTCATCAACGCGGGGATCGGCGTCTTCTCGGCCGGTTACAAGCCGAGCGAGGAGGCCGGTTTCCTGCTTCCGGTGTTCGGCGTTCCGGCGCTCGCCGCGGGTCTCGCCTGGTGGGCCTGGCCCGATGGGCCGCCGCTCGGTGGTGTCCGCTTCTTCTGGTTCCTCATCGTGGGCATCGCTCTTTGGGCATCGATCGCTCTGCTCGCCGAATTGTTGATCCCGCAGGCCACCAGAGAGACTGCCCTTCGCACCGCCACGTTCGTCTTCGTCCCGGTGTGGGTGGCTCTCCAAGTCGTCAACCTGCTGATCGGGGTTCTGGTGGAGGGCTATTCGGTAGCCGAGGAACTCGTCGTCCTGCTGGTCAATGTCGCGGTCCCCGCGGGCATAGCTCTGGTCACGTCCCGGCTCGTGCAGAGGAGATGACTCTGGCTACAGAAGAGCGTCTCGTGGTCTTGCCTCAGGGTCGCGCAGCGCGGCGATCGAGCCTCGCCTGTCAGGTCCGGCCGACTCCATCTCGGCATAGCCATCGAGCACGGATCACCCGGCCGTACTGGTCAGAACACCGCCGGGGTTTCATGCTCGTCGCGGGGTCGCGGGGTCGCGGGGTCGCGGGGTCGCGGGGTCGCGGGGTCGCGGGGTCGCGGGGTCGCGGGGTCGCGGGGTCGCGGGGTCGCGGGGTCGCGGGGTCGCGGGGTCGCGGGGTCGCGGGGCGGCCGGCCGTGCTGGTCAGAACACCACGAGGTCTGCGGTTCGGATGCGGAGGGGGAAGGGCACTTTGCTGATGAGGATGTCGCCGGGGCCGGCCGAAGCGCGTTCGAGGTAGCGCTCGTCCTGCAGGTGGAACAGCCGGACGGTGACTGCCCGGTGCTCGGCTGATTCGGGCTGCGTCAGGAGAAGCCAGGGGATGCCTGCCGCGGCGTAGTGCTCGATGCGTTCCGGCGTTCCGGCGTAGTCGCTGCCGGGCCTGGTGATCTCGCCGACGAGCACAGTGTCGGTGGCGTCGGCGAAGGCGGCCAGCCGGTCGGCGCGAGCGACGACGAGGTCGGGCACCAGCAGGCGGTCCGGTCCGAGCCGGAGGAGCACGGCGCCGTGCGCGCCGAGCCCGGCCTTGCGCGCCGACGTTCGCAACGCGCGCACCAGCAGATGGGCGACGCTCTGGTGCGGGACGGTCGGCGCAGGACTCGGCAGGACCCACCCGTCGACCGTCTCCAGTCGCGAGTCTGTTTCGCCGATAGCCACGCCGTCTTTGCGCTCTCGAGGCTCACTGAGCCGTTGCAGCCCGACCTTTGTCACCCGACGATTGTCGAACGACTAGATGTCGTATGTCAACGCCCGCGGCAACGAAAGCTTCGCGGGGTGGGAGGCTGCCGGATCTCCGAGGCCGGTCCGGGTGGTGGGCGTTCGCGGGGTCGCCGTCCGGTGTGGTGGGTCGGTTGTGGTGGCTGACATCGGCCGGTCCGCGGGGTCGCCTGCGCCGGTCGGCGGTGACGGCACGGCGGCGGTGACGGCACGGCGGCGGTGACGGCATGGGGCTGGCGCGGCGGTGACGGCACGGGGGCGGTGACGGCACGGCGGTGGCGCGGCGGTGGCGGCACGGCGGTGGTGCTGCGGTGGCGGCGCGGCGGGGCGTGGCCGGGGAAGGTCAGCGGGTGACGGAGAGGGCGGGGACGCGGGCGGCTGCGGCCAGGTGGGCGGCCACGGTCGCGTGGCCGGTGGCGATCAGGCCCACGGTGACCCGCAGGTGCGGCCGGCCGGGGCCGATCGTGAACGCCCGCCCGGCCGCGGCCCCGATCCCGTTGCTGGCCAGGGCGATCAGGGCGGCCTGTTCGTCGGCCACCGGCAGCCACAGGTTCAGCCCGTCGCCCGCGGGCACGGCCACACCGGCGTCGCCGAGTGCGGCTTCGATCAGGTGGCGCCGCCGCGCGTACTCGTCCCGGGCCGACGCGACGGCGGTGACCGACGCCGGGTCGGTGAGCAGGATCAGCAGCAGGTGTTGCAGCAGGCGGCTGGTCCAGCCCTGGCCCAGCAGACGGCGCTCGAGGATCGGGTCGAGCACGGCGGCCGGGCCCGAGACGGCGGCCAGGCGCAGGTCGGGCCCGTGCGACTTGGAGAAGCTGCGGACGTGGATCGTCTGCCGGGGCAGGTACGAGCCCAGGGAGTGCAGCGGCGCCGAGGACACGTCGCCGGCCGAGTCGTCCTCGACGGCGCGCACGTGCGGAGCCTCCGCGAGCACCGCGGCCAGTGACGCCGCTCGCGACGGTGACCACGAAGCCCCGGTGGGGTTGAGGGCCCGCGGCTGCAGGAACACCGCGGTGGGCCGGGAGGCCAGGGCCGTCCGGAGGGCATCCGGGATCATGCCGTGCTCGTCGGTGCCGGCCGCGACGGCCTGGACGCCCAGCGACTCCAGCAGGTCGAGCAGGGGTGGGAAGCACGGGTTCTCCACCACCGCTCGGTCGCCCAGGCGCAGCAGCGAGGAGGCGACGTGGTCGATCGCGTCCATCGCGCCGTCGAAGACGGCCAGGCGTTCGAACGCGTACGGCCACCGGTCGCTCAGCAGCGCGGCCAGTTCCGGCAGGACGGGCTCGTCCAAATAGCTCGTCGGCGCGGCCGGGAGGCCGGTCGGTGCGGGCAGCGCGGGGAGCAGGCGCGGGTCCGGTACACCGGTGGACAGGTCGAGGGTGAAACCGGAGCGCCGCCGCAGAGCCGCGCGGTAGCGGCCCGGCCCGTCGGCCCGGGAGGACGCGACGACCGTGCCGCGACGTCCGTCGGTCTGGATGGTGCCCGAGCGGCGTAGCAGCTGCCAGGCGGCGCTGACCGTGGTCGGCGACATCTGCAGCTCGGCGGCGACCCGGCGGACCGGAGGGAGCCGGCTGCCCGGTGGCAGCGCGCCGTCGCCGACCGCCCGTCCCACGGCCTCGGCCAGGCCGCGCGCGGTGACGTCGGTGAGGCGGGAGCGGACTTCGGAGAGCACGCGAGAACCCAATCGGGAGACGTGGATGGAGCGCCGCACCGGCTTTGTGACAGTACGTTCAAGGCATTGTTCGGTCCAGAGCTGTTACGTAATCTCCGCTCATGATTCGTATCGCGCACTGGATCGGCGGCTCTGAGCGCGCCGGCGTCTCGGGCCGGGTCGGCCCCGTCTTCAATCCCGCGACCGGGGAGCAGACCGCCGAGGTCGACCTGGCCTCGGCCGAGGAGGTGGGCCAGGTCGTCGCCGCGGCCAAGGAGGCGGCCCGGGCGTGGCGTTCGGCGTCGCTGGCCAAGCGGGCCACGGTGCTGTTCAGGTTCCGGGAGCTGCTCGCCGCGCGGTCACCGGAGCTCGCCGCGATCATCACCAGCGAGCACGGCAAGGTGCTCTCCGACGCGGCCGGCGAGGTGGCCCGCGGCCTGGAGAACGCCGAGTTCGCCACCGGCATCCCGCACCTGATGAAGGGCTCGTTCTCGGAGCAGGCGGCCACCGGCGTCGACGTCTACTCGATCCGCCAGCCGCTCGGGGTGGTCGCCGGCATCACGCCGTTCAACTTCCCGGCGATGGTGCCGCTCTGGATGTGCACCACGGCGATCGCGGCCGGCAACGCCTTCGTGCTCAAGCCCAGCGAGAAGGACCCGTCGGCGGCGCAGTTCCTGGCCCGGCTGTGGCACGAGGCCGGGCTGCCCGAGGGCGTCTTCACCGTCGTCAACGGCGACGTCGAGGCGGTCAACGCGATCCTCACACACCCGGACATTGCCGCAGTCAGCTTCGTCGGCTCGACCCCGGTGGCGAAGTACATCTACGAGACCGGCACGGCCCACGGCAAGCGCGTGCAGGCCCTCGGCGGCGCCAAGAACCACATGGTCGTGCTGCCCGACGCCGAGATCGACGCGGCCGCCGACGCCGCGGTGAGCGCCGCCTACGGCTCGGCCGGCGAGCGCTGTATGGCCGTCTCGGTCGTGGTGGCCGTGGGTGACGTGGCCGACCCCCTGGTCGACGCTATCGCGGCCCGCCTGCCCAAGCTCAAGATCGGCGCCGGCGCCGACCCGGAGTCGCAGATGGGCCCGCTGATCAGCGCCCAGCACCGGGAGAAGGTCGCCGGGTACATCGAGCGCGGCGCCGGCGCGGGCGCGACGGTCGTCGCCGACGGCCGGGAGGCCGAGGTGCCGGAGAACGGCTACTTCCTCGGCGTCACGCTGCTCGACAACGTCACCCCGGACATGGACGTCTACGCCGACGAGATCTTCGGGCCGGTGCTCTGCGTGGTGCGCGCTCGGACGTACGCCGAGGCTCTGGATCTCATCAACGACAACGAGTACGGGAACGGCACCGCCATCTTCACCCGCGACGGCGGCGCGGCCCGGCAGTTCCAGTTCGACGTGAACGCGGGCATGGTCGGGGTCAACGTGCCTATCCCGGTGCCGGTCGCCTACTACTCGTTCGGCGGCTGGAAGGCCTCGCTGTTCGGCGACACCCACATGTACGGGCCGGACGGCATCCACTTCTTCACCCGCTCCAAGGTCGTCACGTCCCGCTGGCCGGATCCCGGCACCTCCAGCGTCGACCTCGGCTTCCCGACCAACCGATGAGCGACCGCGAACTGACGAGCGACAGCCGATCGATGAGCGACCGCCGACCGATGAGCGACCGCCGACCGATGAGCGACAGCCGACCGATGACCGCCGAGCTGATCAGGGCGGACGATCGCGCCCACGTCTTCCACTCGTGGTCGGCCCAGGGCCTGATCAACCCGCTGCCGATCGCCGGCGCGAGCGGCAGCTACTTCTGGGACTACGAGAACACCCGATATCTGGACTTCTCGTCGCAGCTGGTGAATGTCAACATCGGACATCAGCATCCCCGACTGGTGGCGGCCATCCAGGAGCAGGCGGCGAAGCTCTGCACGATCCAGCCCGCCTTCGCCAACGACAAGCGCGGCGAGGCGGCCCGCCTGATCAGCGAGCTCGCCCCCGCGCACCTCAACAAGGTCTTCTTCACCAACGGCGGCGCCGAGGCCAACGAGAACGCGATCCGCCTGGCCCGCGGGCACACCGGCCGGCACAAGGTGCTGTCCACCTACCGCAGCTAT
The DNA here is from genome assembly GCF_023544445.1 of Actinoplanes sp. M2I2. Taxonomy (GTDB): domain Bacteria; phylum Actinomycetota; class Actinomycetes; order Mycobacteriales; family Micromonosporaceae; genus Actinoplanes. The sequence continues at coordinate 109,260 of NZ_JALPVJ010000024.1, forward strand.
CACGGCTCGACGTCGACCGCGATCGCCGCGACCGGCGACCCGCGCCGCTGGGCCAACGAGCCGGCGGCGGTCGGCCTGGTGCACTTCTGGGGCCCGTACCCGTACCGGTCGCCCTTCTATGCCGAGACGCCCGAGCAGGAGACCGAGCGCGCGTTGCGGCACCTGCGCGACACGATCGTCTTCGAGGGCGCCAGCACGATCGCCGCGGTGCTTCTCGAGACCGTCGTCGGCACCAACGGCGTCCTCGTGCCGCCGCCGGGCTATCTGGCCGGCGTCCGCGCCCTCTGCGACGAGTTCGGTCTGGTCTTCATCGCCGACGAGGTGATGGCCGGCTTCGGGCGGTGCGGCGAGTGGTTCGCGGTCGACCGGTGGGGCGTCGCCCCCGACCTGATCACCTTCGCCAAGGGCGTCAACTCCGGCTACCTCCCGCTCGGCGGCGTGATCATTTCGGATGAGATCGCCGAGACGTTCCGGGAACGGCCGTTCCCGGGCGGCCTGACGTACTCGGGTCATCCGCTCGCCTGCGCCTCGGCGGTCGCCTCGATCGAGATCTTCAAGGAGGAGGGGATCGTGGAGCACGCCCGCGCGATCGGCGACGACGTGATCGCGCCGGGGCTGGCCGAGCTGGCCGCGAAGCACCCCAGCGTCGGGGAGGTCCGCGGGCTCGGGGTCTTCTGGGCGATCGAGCTCGTCCGCGACCGCCGGACCCGTGAGCCCCTGGTGCCGTTCAACGCCTCCGGTACGGCCGCCGCGCCGATGAACGAGGTGGCCGCCGCGTGCAAGGAGCGGGGCCTCTGGCCGTTCACCCACTTCAACCGGGTGCACGTGGCGCCGCCCTGCACGGTCAGCGCCGACGAGGTGCGTACCGGTCTGCAGATCCTCGACGAAGCATTGCTGGTGGCCGACAGGTATTACGCGGGTTGACACAGGATTGCGTGGCCCGAAAGCCCGCCGGGCCCCGATTCCGTTTCGTCTTTGGAAATTAGTTTCGGATTCCCTTGTCTTCAGTCCTTCGCGTGTGTCAAGGTCTCGCAGTCGTTCGTGGGAGCTGTCACAAGCCCGCTACGGGAGGTCTTATTTCGTGAGCGCCGCGTTGCCCGTTCTGCGCAATTTCGTCGGTGGTGACCACGCCGGCACGGTCGACGGGGCCACCTCCGAGGTGATCGACCCCAGCACCGGGGAGGCGTACGCGCTCGCCCCGATCTCGGCCGGACGGGACGTGGACGCGGCGATGGCCGCGGCCGAGGCCGGCTTCGAGGTGTGGCGTGACGCCACCCCGGCCGAGCGGCAGCGGGCGCTGCTGCGGATCGCCGATGCGGTCGAGGCGCGGGCCGGCGAGATCATCGCGGCCGAGTGCCGGAACACCGGCAAGCCGGTCGCGGCCACCGGGGCCGAGGAGATGGCGCCGCTGCTGGACGAGCTGCGCTTCTTCGCGGGCGCGGCGCGCAATCTGGAAGGCAAGTCCGCCGGCGAATATCTGCGCGACCACACCTCCTTCGTGCGGCGCGAGCCGATCGGCGTGTGCGCGCAGATCACCCCGTGGAACTACCCGATGGTCATGGCGGTGTGGAAGTTCGCCCCGGCGATCGCGGCCGGCAACGCCGTGGTGCTCAAGCCGTCCGACACGACCCCGGTGTCGACCCTGCTGCTGGCCGAGATCGCGGCCGAGTTCCTGCCGCCGGGCGTGCTCAACGTGGTCTGCGGCGACCGGGACACCGGCCGGGCCGTGGTCGCCCACCCGGCGCCCCAGCTCGTCTCGATCACCGGCTCGACGCGGGCCGGCATGGAGGTGGCCGTCGCGGCCGCCGCCGACCTCAAGCGGGCGCATCTCGAACTGGGCGGCAAGGCGCCGGTCATCGTCTTCGACGACGCCGACATCGCCGCCACGGCCGCGGCCATCGCCGGTGCGGGCTACTTCAACGCCGGCCAGGACTGCACGGCGGCGACCCGGGTGCTGGTCCACGACCGCATCGCGGCCGACTTCACCGACGCTCTGGCCGAGGCCGCCCGCGCCACCCGCGTCGGCGGGCCGGACGACACGGAGGCCTTCTTCGGCCCGGTCAACAACGCCGGTCAGCTGGCCCGGGTCCAGGGCTTCCTCGACCGTACGCCCGAGCACGCCGACATCGTCGCCGGCGGCAAGCGCATCGGCGAGCGCGGCTACTTCCTCGAGCCGACCGTCGTGGCCGGTCTGCGGCAGCGTGACGAGATGGTCCAGGACGAGGTGTTCGGCCCGGTCATCACCGTTCAGCAGTTCGACGACGAGGACCGGGCGGTCCGCTGGGCCAACGACGTCCGGTTCGGGCTGAGCGCGAGCGTGTGGACCCAGAACCACGGCCGCGCGATGCGGGTCTCCCGGCGGCTCGACTTCGGAGCCGTCTGGATCAATACTCATCTGCCGTTCGTCTCCGAGATGCCGCACGGCGGGTTCGGCCATTCCGGCTACGGCAAGGACCTGTCGATGTACGGCTTCGAGGAGTACACCCGGATCAAGCACGTGATGAGCTACCTCGGCTGAGCCCACCCCCTGCAAGCCCCACCGCGAAGAGGAACGCCATGACCACCCCCCAGCACAGCGCGGTACGCGCCCGGACAGCGGCGCCGGCCGGCGGCACGGCGGCGATCGAGTTCGTCGGCGTGAACAAGAACTACCTGTCGCACGGCGAGACGGTGCCCGCCGTCAAGCGCACGGATCTGGCGATCGCGCAGGGGGAGTTCTTCTCGCTGCTGGGCCCGTCCGGCTGCGGCAAGACCACCACCATGCGGATGATCGCGGGCTTCGAGGAGCCCACCGCCGGCAAGGTCTATCTGGACGGTCAGGACGTCACCGGCGTCTCGGCGAACAAGCGCGACGTCAACATGGTGTTCCAGTCGTACGCGCTCTTCCCGCACCTCAACACCCATCAGAACGTCGCCTTCGGCCTCGAGCGCAAGAAGGTCTCCAGGAGCGAGATCGCCCGCCGGGTCGGCGAGATCCTCGAGATCGTGTCGCTGACCGGCATGGAGAAGCGCTCGCCCAAGGAGATGTCCGGCGGCCAGCAGCAGCGCGTCGCGCTGGCCCGGGCACTGGTCAACCGCCCGCGGGCGCTGCTGCTGGACGAGCCGCTGGGCGCGCTCGACCTCAAGCTGCGTCAGCAGATGCAGATCGAGCTCAAGCGCATCCAGCGCGAGGTGGGCATCACCTTCGTCTACGTCACCCACGACCAGGGCGAGGCGCTGACCATGTCGGACCGGATCGCCGTGATGAACGCCGGGGTGATCGAGCAGCTGGGCTCGCCGCGCGAGATCTACGAGCGGCCGGCGTCGCGTTTCGTGGCCGGCTTCATCGGCACGTCGAACATCGTGGACGGTCACGTGGACCGGGTCGAGGGCGGGCTGGCGCTGCTGAGCTACACCACTCAGGACCGGGTCGTCGTCCCGGTGGCCCGGCCGGTGCGCCAGGGCGACAAGCTCGAGGTGTCCATCCGTCCGGAGAAGATCGATCTGCACCGTGGGGTGCCGCCCGTGCAGTCAACAGGCGGCAGTGTGCTTTCCGGCACAGTGACCGAGGTCGTTTATCACGGAACCTCAACGAATTACACCGTAGCCACGGCGGCAGGCGCGGACTTCACTGTCTTCGATCAAAATGCATCGAACGCCGATGATCTCGCGGATCGCGGCGACCGGGTGTACCTCACCTGGGCCCCCCAGCACTCATACCTGATCGGAGACTGAAATGTCTGCGTCGAATATGTCCGACCCCACCCTGCTCCGCGGTCTGACCCAGCGCCGCTTCGGCCGTCGGGACGCGCTTCGGCTCTCCGGCCTGGCGGGCCTGGGCGCCGCGCTGGCCGCCTGTGGTGTTCAGGGTCAGGGCACGCAGGCTCCGCCCAGCGCGGAGCCCGACGCCGTCGCCAAGTTCTGGAACGGCAAGGTCAAGAACGGCACGCTGAACTTCGCGAACTGGCCGCTCTACATGGACCCGAAGCGGCCCGAGCTCAAGAAGTTCACCGCCAAGACCGGCATCAAGGTGAACTACCAGGAAGTCATCCAGGAGATGGGTCCCTGGTTCGCCAAGGTGCAGCCGCAGCTCTCGGCCGGGCAGTCCATCGGCTACGACCTGATGGTCATCACCAACAGCTTCCAGTTCACGCAGTTCCGCGACTCGGGCTTCCTCGCCCCGCTCGACCACTCGAAGCTGCCGAACTACGCCAAGAACGTCGCCGCCGCGTACAAGAAGGAAGCCTTCGACCCGGGCAACGCCTACAGCATCCCGTGGGCCTCGGGCATGACCGGCATCGCGTACGACGAGAACAAGACCGGCAAGATCACCAAGCTCGCCGACCTGTGGGACAACCCGGCGCTCAAGGGCAAGGTCGGCATGTTCTCCGACATCCAGGAGCTGGCCAACTTCGGCCTCCTGAAGATCGGCGTCGACCCGGCCAAGTCCACCGCGGACGACTGGGAGCGCGCGGCCGGTGAGCTGAGGAAGCAGAAGGACGCCGGCCTGGTCCGCAACTACTACGACCAGAGCTACGTCGAGGCGCTCGGCAGCGGCGAGGTGTGGGCGACCCAGGCGTGGTCGGGCGACATCTTCCAGAAGAACATCTCCGACGGGACGAACTTCAAGTTCATCATCCCGGAGGAGGGCGGCACGATCTGGACCGACAACTTCGCGATCCCGATCACGGCCAAGAACCCGGTCGACGCAATCACGGCGATGGACTTCTTCTACGAGACCGCGAACGCGTCGACGCTGGCCGAGTTCATCAGCTACGTGTGCCCGGTGCCGTCGGCCCAGGCCGACATGCGCAGCCGCGCCGCCAAGCTCACCGGCGAGGACAAGGACGCGCTGCTCGCGCTGGCCAACAGCAAGCTCGTGTTCCCGACCGCCGCCGAGTACGCCAAGCTGCACTACTACGTCTCGTTCGAGGCCACCTCCGAGCAGCAGAAGTTCCAGAAGACCTTCGAACCGATCGTGCTGGGATGATATGAGCCGCGTCAAACGACAGATCGCTCCCTACCTGCTGGTCCTGCCCGGCGGGATCTGGCTGCTGATCTTCTTCGCGGTGCCGATGGTCGCGATGTTGTCGCTCTCCCTCCAGGAGGGCGACATCGTGAGCGGCTATCGCTTCACCGGCCACTGGCAGACGTACACGGAAGCGATCTCGGCGTACCAGACGCAGATCTACCGGTCGCTGATCTACGGCGGCATCGCGACCGTCGCGCTGATCGTCCTGGCCTTCCCGGTCGCCTACTGGATCGCCTTCTACGGCGGCCGGCGCAAGCCGACGTACCTCTTCCTGGTCCTGCTGCCGTTCTTCGTCTCGTTCGTGCTCCGCACGATCTCGTGGCGGCAGATCCTGACCGACGAGGGGCCGCTGCTGCATCCGCTGCGGGAGGCCGGTCTGATCGGGCAGTCGTTCCACATCCTGGGTACGCCGTTCGCGGTGATCGCCGGGCTGGTGTACAACTTCCTGCCGTTCATGGTGCTGCCGATCTATGTGGCGCTGGAGCGCATCGACCCGCGCGTGGTCGAGGCGGCCCGCGACCTGTACGCCAACCCGGCCACCACGTTCCGGCGGGTGATCTTCCCGCTGGCCCTGCCCGGCGTGTTCGCCGGCGTGCTGATGACGTTCGTGCCGGCCAGCTCCGACTTCGTCAACTCCGAGGTGCTGGGCAGCTCGGAGACGACGATGATCGGCCAGGTCATCCAGGCGCAGTTCCTCGACAACTCCGACTATCCGACGGCCTCGGCGCTCTCCTTCGTGCTGATGTTCGTGCTGCTGATCGGCGTCTTCACGTACGCCCGGATCCTGGGCACGGAGGACGTCATGAAGGTGGCCGCACGATGACGGCGTCGACTGTGGAGAGGCCGCAGCTTCCCAAAACCGAGGAGGCGGCCCGGATCCGGCCCAAGCGGCGGATCACCGGCGGGGGACTGCTCCACGCGTACACCTGGGTGATCATCGCTTGGCTCGTCGTGCCGATCGCGGTCATGATCGCGTTCGGGTTCAACGACACCCCGGGCCGCTACAACCAGACCTGGGACGGTTTCACCTTCAAGTGGTACGGGCGGCTGTTCGAATACCCGGACCTGACCAGCGCGCTGATCACGTCGCTGGTCATCGCGATCGTGTCGAGCCTGCTGGCCGGCGCGCTGGGCACCGGCATCGGCTACGCGCTGGGCCGTTACCGCTTCACCGGTTCGGGCTCGCTCAACCTGATCATGTTCGCGACGATGTCCTCGCCCGAGCTGATCATGGGTGCGTCGCTGCTCAGCCTGTTCGTCTCGGCCGGCGCCGGGCTGGGTCCGATCACGATCACGATCGCGCACGTGATGTTCTCGATCTCGTTCGTCGCCGTCGTCGTGCGGGCCCGGGTGATGACCCTGGACCGCTCGATCGAGGAGGCCGCGTCCGACCTGGGCGCGACCGGCTGGGTCACGTTCTGGAAGGTCACCTTCCCGATCATCCTGCCGGCCGTGTTCTCCGGCGTCCTGCTGGCGTTCGCGCTCTCCATCGACGACTTCATCGTCACCGCCTTCACGGCGGGCACCACCAAGACGTTCCCCATCTGGATCTGGGGCGCCACCCGCGTCGGCATCCCGCCGCAGGTCAACGTCATGGGCACGCTCATCTTCGCGGTCGGCGTCCTGGGCGCCGTCATCGCCAACATCCGATCGTCTCGACAGGGTAAGCGGGCTTGATATCTCGTGGCATCTTCCTCGGATGCTTTGAAGGACGCGGCCACTGAGCCGTACTGGCTGTCCCAGGTGGGGGCTCCGGCCCCCGCCGCCCCGCTCGACGGCGCCGACACCGCGGATCTCGCGGTGGTCGGCGCCGGCTACAGCGGGTTGTGGACGGCGCTGCTGGCCAAGGAACGCGATCCCGCCCGCGACGTGGTGGTGATCGAGGCGGGCACGGCCGGCTGGGCGGCTTCGGGCCGCAACGGCGGGTTCTGCGCCGCCTCGCTCACCCACGGCTACGACAACGGCATGAGTCGCTTTCCCGCGGAGATGCCCGTTCTGTCGAGAATGGGCCAGGCGAACCTCGACGAGATCGAGGCGACGGTCGGGCGCTACGGCATCGACTGCGACTTCTCCCGTACGGGGGAGTTGCAGGTGGCCACGGCGCAGTGGCAGCTGGCCGGCCTGCGGGGCGGGGAGGTCCTCGACCGTGACCAGATCCGGGCCGAGGTCGACTCGCCCACCTACCTCGGCGGCGTCTGGGACCGCGACGGCTGCGCGATGGTCGACCCGGCCCGTCTGGTCTGGGGTCTGCGCGAGGCGTGCCGGTCGCTGGGCGTGCGGTTCTACGACCGTTCGCCGGTCGAGCGGATCGCGGCGCACGGCGGCGGGCTGCGGCTGCGCACCCGGCGCGGGCAGCTCGACGCGGGCCGGGTCGCGCTGGCCACCGGCGCCCACGGCAAGCTGCTGCGGCGCCTCGGGCACTTCGTCGTGCCGGTCTACGACTACGTGCTGATGACCGAGCCGCTGTCCCCGTCGCAACTGGCCTCGATCGGCTGGCGCCACCGGCAGGGCATCGGCGACGCCGGCAACCAGTTCCACTACTACCGGCTCTCCGCCGACAACCGGATCCTCTGGGGCGGCTACGACGCCGTGTACTACAACGGCGGCCGGATCAACCCGGCGCACGATCAGCGCGAGGCGACCTTCGCCGTGCTGGCCGAGCACTTCTTCGAGACCTTCCCGCAGCTGGAGGGCCTTCGCTTCACGCACAAGTGGGGCGGTGTGATCGACACGTGCAGCCGGTTCAGCGGCTTCTTCGGTACGGCTCACGGCGGCAAGCTGGCGTATGCGGTCGGCTACACCGGCCTCGGCGTGGGGGCGACCCGCTTCGGCGCCAACGTGATGCTGGACCTGCTGAGCGGGGAGCGCACCGAACGCACGTCGCTCGCGATGGTGCGCCGCAAGCCGGTGCCGTTCCCGCCCGAACCGGTGCGCTCCGGCGTGATCCAGCTGACCCGCTGGTCGATCGCCCGGGCCGACCGCCACGACGGCCGTCGCAACCTGTGGCTGCGCACGCTCTACAAGGTCGGCCTGGGCTTCGACTCGTGACCCGGTCTTCCTGTGACGAAGCACGGAAATAGTTGTCGCGACTCTTGCATGCGACGGAATCAGTGAAATGATCGGGTCCTGAAGCCCGAAGGAGTTGAGTGATGCCCTCGTCGGCCGAGTTGCACAAACGCCGGTCCGCGGCCGTCGCGCGCGGGGTCAGCAGCATGATCCCGTCGTATGTGAGCACCGCCGGCGGCGGCACGATGACCGATGTGGACGGCCGCGAGTGGATCGACTTCGCCGCCGGCATCGCGGTCACCAACGTCGGCAACGCCGCGCCCCGGGTGGTCGAGGCGGTGCGGGCCCAGGTCGAGCGGTTCACCCACACCTGCTTCATGATCGCGCCGTACGAGCAGTACGTGGCCGTGTGCGAGGAGCTGGGCGCCCTCACCCCGGGCGACTTCGAGAAGCGGTCGGCGCTGTTCAACTCGGGCGCCGAGGCGGTCGAGAACGCGGTCAAGATCGCCCGGCACGCCACCGGCCGCCAGGCGGTCGTCGTGTTCGACCACGCGTACCACGGCCGGACCAACCTGACGATGGCCCTGACCGCCAAGGTGATGCCCTACAAGCAGGGCTTCGGGCCGTTCGCGGGCGAGATCTACCGCGTTCCGATGTCCTATCCGCTGCGCGACGGCCGCGGTGGGGCGGACGCGGCGGCGTACGCCATCGGTCAGATCGAGAAGACGGTCGGGGCGGCCAACGTCGCCGCGGTGCTGATCGAGCCCATCCAGGGCGAGGGCGGTTTCGTCGTGCCCGCCGAGGGCTTCCTGCCGGCGATCGCGGCGTGGAGCAAGGCCGCCGGCGCGGTGTTCATCGCCGACGAGATCCAGACCGGCTTCTGCCGCACCGGCGAGTGGTTCGCCTCGTCGCACGAGGGCGTGGAGCCGGATCTGATCACCACGGCCAAGGGCATCGCCGGCGGGCTGCCGCTGGCCGCGGTCACCGGCCGGGCCGAGATCATGGACGCCGTGCACCCCGGCGGGCTCGGCGGCACGTACGGCGGGAATCCGATCGCCTGCGCCGCCGCGCTCGCCTCCATCGAGACGATGCGCGAGCTCGACCTGGCCGCCGCGGCCCGCCGCATCGAGTCGATCGCGCGGCCCCGGCTCGAGGCGCTCGCGGCCAAGCACCCGGCGATCGCCGAGGTCCGTGGCCGGGGCGCGATGCTGGCCGTCGAGGTCGTGATACCCGGCGAGGACGGTGCGGCCGGTCCGGCGCCCGACGCCGCCTCCACCGCCGCGGTGGCCAAGGCGGCGCACGAGCTGGGTCTGCTGCTGCTCACCTGCGGCACCTACGGCAACGTGATCCGGCTGCTGCCGCCGCTGGTCATCTCCGACGAGGAGCTCGATCGCGGCCTCAGCCTCCTCGAGCAAGCCTTCTCGACTCTTTAATTCATCAGGAGCCCCCCTTGAGCGACCTCCAGTCACCCGACTACGAAAAGCTGGCCGGCGACGCCCGCGACCACCTGTGGATGCACTTCACCCGGCTGTCGAGCTATCAGAAGGCCGACGTCCCGATGATCGTGCGCGGCGACGGCTGCTACATCTGGGACTCCACCGGCCGCCGCTACCTCGACGGCCTGTCCGCGCTGTTCGTGGTGCAGACCGGCCATGGCCGCCAGGAGCTGGCCGAGGCCGCCGCCAAGCAGGCCGGCGAGCTGGCCTACTTCCCGCTCTGGTCGTACGCCCACCCCAAGGCGGTCGAGCTGGCCGACCGGCTCGCCGACCTGACCCCCGGCGACCTCAACCGGGTCTTCTTCACCACCGGTGGCTCCGAGGCCGTCGAGTCGGCCTGGAAGCTCGCCCGCTCGTACTTCAAGCGGGTCGGCAAGCCGGCCAAGACCAAGGTGATCTCCCGCTCGATCGCCTATCACGGCACGTCGATGGGCGCCCTGTCGATCACCGGCATCCCGGCCATCAAGGCCGACTTCGAGCCGCTGGTGCCCTCGACCCTGCGCGTGCCCAACACCAACTACTACCGCCGTCCCGACGAGTCGCAGTCGCTCGAGGAGTTCGGCATCTGGGCGGCCGACCGCATCGCCGAGGCCATCGAGTTCGAGGGCCCCGAGACGGTCGCCGCGGTCTTCCTCGAGCCGGTGCAGAACTCCGGCGGCTGCTTCCCGCCGCCGCCCGGCTACTTCCAGCGGGTCCGCGAGATCTGCGACCGGTACGACGTGCTGATGGTCTCCGACGACGTCATCTGCGGATTCGGCCGGCTCGGCGAGTACTTCGGTGGCAACAAGTACGGCTACACGCCCGACATCATCACCGTCGCCAAGGGTCTGACCAGCGGCTACGTGCCGCTCGGCGCGATGATTGCCTCCGACCGCCTGGCCGAGCCGTTCCTTGAGGGCACCAACTGGTTCGCCCACGGCATCACCTACGGCGGCCACCCGGTCGGCTCGGCGGTGGCGCTGGCCAACCTCGACATCATGGAGCGGGAGAACCTCAACCAGCACGTCCGCGACAACAGCGAGCTGTTCCGGTCCTACCTCGACCGCCTGAGCGACCTGCCGATCGTCGGCGACGTGCGCGGCGACGGCTACTTCTTCGGCATCGAGCTGGTCAAGGACAAGGCCACGAAGGAGACGTTCAACGAGGAGGAGTCGGAGCGGCTGCTGCGCGGCTTCCTCTCGGGCGCCCTGTTCGAGGCCGGGCTCTACTGCCGGGCCGACGACCGGGGCGACCCGGTCATCCAGCTGGCGCCGCCGCTGATCGCGGGCGAGACCCAGTTCGCCGAGATCGAGCAGATCCTGCGCTCGGTGCTGACCGAGGCGTCGAACCAGCTCTGAGCCGTTCCTGAGCCCGGCCCCCTCCCGGGGTGCCGGGCTCACGGCTGTCCGGTGTACGGCGCTCGGGTCGTTCAGAACAGCGTCAGCGGCCCGACCGGCTCGGGTTCGGGCAGTGGGGGCAGGCCGGGGGTCAGGGCGGCCACCTCGGCGTGGAAGCGGCGGGCCAGGGCGGGCGCGCCGCTGTTGTCCGGGGTGTGGATGAAGACGGTGGGGGAGCGGCCCTCGCGCAGCCAGCCGGCCACCACCGGCAGCCAGCGCTGCCAGCCCTCGACGGTGCGGGCCGGGTCGTCGCGGCCCAGATAGCGGACGATCGGGTGGTCCGTGAGCGCCCGCGGGCGTACCGGGAGACGGGGTTTCTTGGACCACGCGTCGCGCTCGGCGTCGCTGGTGGGTGGGGTCGCGAACATGACGCTCGTGTCGAAGGGGACCCGCTCGGCGCCGGCCTCGGTGAGCAGCTGTTCCAGCGGCGCCGGGTCGTCGGCGAAGGACGGATGCCGCACCTCGACGGCGTAGCGGTAGCCCGTGGGCCGGTGGCGCAGAAACATTTCCAGAGCCGGCAGATCGGCCGGGCCGAACGAGGCCGGGAGCTGGATCCACAGCGCGTGGACCCGGGGGCCGAGCGGCTGGATCGCGTCCAGGAAGGCCCGCAGTTCCGCCTCGCCGCCGGTGAGGCGCCGGTCGTGGGTGACGACGCGCGGCACCTTGAGGACGAAACGGAAGTCCTCGGGGGTCTGCCGGGCCCAGCCGGTCACGGTGTCGCGGGCGGGCGTGGCGTAGAACGTCGTGTTGCCCTCGACCGCGTTGCACCAGCCCGCGTAGGCCGCCAGCCTGTCCGGCCCGGGGCCGGCGATCGTGCCCTGCCAGGCCTTGTGTGTCCACATGGCACAGCCGACATGCAGCCGCATGCCTCACCACTTCCATCCAGCAGTCACCCGGCCCGATCCGCAGCGGGAACCGATGCCGGTCTGTCGAGGCGAACCTACCGCCCACGAATTTCCGGTGACACGAACGGGTTACCTAAAGCGAAAGCCCCATCCATCACGTGAACGGGATGATCAACTCATTCCGCAAGACGTCATGACGAAAGGGGTTTTTCAAGATGAACCGCGTTGCTCGGCTCCTCGCCGTTGCCGGTCTCGGACTCGGCGCTGCCGTCGCGATCGGTGCGGGCCCGGCCCAGGCCGCTCCCGCCGCGCCGCAGGGCACCACGCAGAACACCGCCGGTGCCTACTACGGCTACGACGACGACGAGGTTGTCGGCTACTTCCGCTCCCGGGGTGCCTGCGAGCGCGTCGGCCGCCTCGGCGAGTGGCGGGACCGCTGGGACGACTACGACTGCGAGCGGGTCGGCTTCGGCCACAGCCGTCGTGGTTACGTCCTGACGGTCGAGGACTGGAACGGCGGCTACGACAACGACAACTGGTACGGCGGCTGGTACAACAGCTACCGCGGCGGCGACTTCGGTTGGTACCGCGGCGGCCACAGCACGATCATCGTGCGTCGCTAGTCACCTGCTCCGCGTGCGGGCCACATCCCTTGGCGGGGTGTGGCCCTTCGCGTGACGGGGAACTGCGGGCCCGTGACCACCGACGACCGGCCCGCCCCCCTCATCCGGCCACCCCGCCTGCGGACCAGCGAGGACCGCGGCGCCTCCCGGCTCGAGCTCTTCTTCGATCTGGCCTACGTACTGGTCATCGACCAGCTGGCCATCGGCTTCGCCGACCATCTGAACCTGAGCGGCGCCGCGACCTTCGTCGGGCTTCTGATCGTGACGTGGTGGTCGTGGGTGACGATCACGCTCTACGCCAACAGGTTCGACACCAACGACATCCTCTACCGGCTGTCCAAGCTGGCCGCGATGGGTGCGGTCGTCGGCATGGCCGCTGCCGCGCTGGGCGCCACGGGCAGCGAGGGCACCGCATTCGCCCTGTGCTTCCTGGGCACCCGCGTCCTTCTCCTGCTGCTTTACGTACGGGCGTGGCGCCATGTTCCCGAGGCGCGTCACACGATCGGCATCTACATCGGCGGAGCGCTGGCCGCCGGCCTGCTCTGGACCGCGTCGCTGCCGGTCCACGGGACAGCGCGGTACGTCCTCTGGGGCGCCGGCATCCTCGTCGAGGCCGCGGCGCCCATCCTGGCCACCCGCCTCGGCGACAAGACCCCATTGCACCTCGACCACCTGCCCGACCGGTTCGCGCTGTTCGTGATCCTGGTGCTGGGCGAGTCGGTGCGGTCCATCGTGGTGGGCGTGCACGAGCAGCACTGGGTCGCCGCCTCGGTGGTGTCCGGCGCGATCGCCTTCACCGCCATCGCCGCCCTGTGGTGGATCTACTTCGACCTGGGCGGCGCGGCCGGCAAACGCGAGCTCGTCGAGGAGGGCGACAGCGAGGAGACCGGGGTCGCCGACGCCTACATCTACGGTCACCTGCCCCTGGTGATCGGCCTGGCCGTCGCCGCGGTCGGCATCGAGCAGTTCGTCGAGCACCCGGCCGGCGAACTCGGGGACACCGCCCGCTGGGCGTTGCACGGTGGCACGGCGCTCTACCTGGCCGGCGTGGCCATGGTCATGATGGGCACGTCCGGCCGCTGGCTCTCGGCCTGGCCGTGGCCGGTCGCCGTCATCCCGCTGGTCGCCCTGCTCGGCATCGCCGAGTTCCTGGCTCCCCTGGCGTCGGTCATCCTGGTGACCGTCGTTCTCGTGGCCACGGTCCTGGCCGGCATCCGGGCCCAGCGCCGGGGCGCGCTGCGCACAGCCGAGGCCTGATCACCCCGGCATCACCCCGGCATCACCCCGGCCGGCTCACCCCACGGTGAGCACGATGCGGCCGAAGACCTCGCCGGCGTCCATCCGGCGATGCGCGTCGGCCGCCTGGTCGAGCGGGAGCACGTCGTGCACGACCGATCGGAGCTGGCCGCGGGCGGCCGCGGCGAGGTGGTCGGCCCGGACGCGGTTCCGGTCCTCGACCGGCACGGTGTCGAGGCTGAAGCTGGCGTACGAGCGGGAACGCTGGAACGACCGCACCAGCGCCAGGCCGAAGTCGGGCGGCGGGAAGCCGGCGACGACCCCGGCCGCCACCATGCGCCCGTTGTCGGCCAGCCGGTCGAGCACCAGCGGCACGTCCGGCCCGCCGATCACGTCGAGGACGACGTCGAACTCGGCCACGGAGTCCCCGGCGCAGGACCGGTCGAGAACGACCGTGGCCCCCAGGTCCTGGAGCAGTTTGCCGCGCTCGGCCGAGGAGGTCGTCACGGCGATCGTGCTCGCGCCCTCGCGCGCGGCCAACTGGACGGCCATGATGCCGATGCTGCCGGCCGCGCCCCGCACCAGGACCGACTCACCGGACCGGAAAGGGGCGCGGGCCAGGCCGAAGTGGGCGACCGGCCCGGAGCAGCCGATGGTCACCGCGTCGACCGGGACAGACCGTCGGGCAGCTCGGTCACGTCTTCGAGCCGGACCACGGCACGCTCGGCGTAGGCGCCGCCGACGCCGGTGAACGCCCAGACCGGACGCCCGATCCACGACGCGTCGACCCCGTCGCCGACCGCGAGGACGCGCCCGGCCACCTCGCTGCCCGGGATGAGACCCGGACGGAAGCCGAAGCCGCTCAGGGTGCCCCGCCGGATGACCGCGTCGACCCCGCGACCGCGTGCTCGAGGCCGCGCGTGAGCTCTTCTCCGAACGGGGCCTCGGCGTGCCCATGCGCGAGATCGCCCGGCGGGCCGAGGTCGGGCCGGCCACGCTCTACCGCCGCTTCCCGCCTCATGCTCCTGGCCGGCCGGGCCCTGCCGGCCGTGCCGCCTGAGTCCCGCGGGGCGGCGGCGCGGCGCTTCGCGGCCCTGACGCTCGAGGCGTTCCGGGCCACCGGCGCGACCACCCCCCTGCCGCCCCCGGTCCGCGCCGGACGGCTTCTCTGAGTGCGGCCCGTTCTCGTCCCGCGTTCGAACCTCAGTAGCGCAGAGTGTCGCGGGGCGAGCGGCCGTAGGCGGCCCGGTAGTCGGTCGCGAAGTGGCCGAGGCTGAGATATCCCCAGCGCCGGGCGATCGCCGCGACCGTGTCGCCCCGGGTCGGATCGGCCGTCAACAGGTCGCGGTGGGCCCGGCTCAGCCGGACCCGTCGCAGGTAGGCCATCGGCGTGGTGTCCAGGTGCCGCCGGAAAGCCGCCTGCAGGGCCCGCGGGCTGACCCGGGCGGCCTCGGCGATCCACGCCGCGGTGATCGGGTCGCCGGCGTGCGACTCGATGTACGACACGGCCCGGCGCACCGAGGCCGGTGGCGCCGGCCCGACAGCCGGCCGGTGCGGCGCGGTCATCGCCGCGTTGGGAAAGGCGACCAGCGCGGCCGACGCGGCGAGCTCGGCAGCCGCGCTGATCGCCAGCGGGCTGCGCAGCGGCTCCGGAGCGCCGGCCAGCAACCGGTGCACGTACGACATCGTCTCCTGCCAGTAGCGGCCGAGCCCGGGCGAGACGGGTGTCACCCCTTCGAACCGGAAGTCGGCCCGGTCGATGCCGGTCCGGGCAGCGGCCACATCGGCGACCAGGCCGGGATCGAGGACGAGGCTGAAGATGTCGAAGTTCCGGCAGAAACTGGTCAGTGGCCGCCCGGGCCGGTGCAGCAGGACGTCACCGGGGCCGGTGAGGGTCACCTCGCGCCCGTCGCGGGTCTCGACGCTGCCGCCGGCCAGCGCCACGAAGGTCAGGCTGTCCTGCGGCTCGAACTGGACGGAGACGTCCATCGTGTAGCGGACCCGCGCGGCCCGCACCGGCCCGGCGTCGACCGACTCGTGCTGATAGCTGAACCGCCGCGCGGCCCGGTGGAGCCGGAACCGGTGACCGACGTACATCCGCCGCAGAATGTCGTGCGCCGCGCCGAGGTCCTGAGTGGCGAAATCGAGCCGGTTCACACCTTCCGTCAAACCTGATGGTGACCCTTCGGAATCCGGCCACATAACGCTAGAACTGCCCGCGAACGGAAGCAATCATCCCGGAAACGTAGCGTGTGCGACGAAGGTGGCGCCCGATGAGTTTCGGCCCGTCGGCCGGTCCTACCCCGTGACTCCGACCGATCGACCCGCTGGAGGTCCTCGTGCCCACCATTCAGACGATCATCGCCACGCCGTTCTTCGACCGGCAGCGCGCCTTCTATCAGGGGGTGTTCGGCGCTGTCGAGAAGAGCCGCTACCCGGCCGACGGAGACGTCTTCTACGTC
The DNA here is from genome assembly GCF_023544445.1 of Actinoplanes sp. M2I2. Classification (GTDB taxonomy): domain Bacteria; phylum Actinomycetota; class Actinomycetes; order Mycobacteriales; family Micromonosporaceae; genus Actinoplanes. The sequence continues at coordinate 125,315 of NZ_JALPVJ010000024.1, forward strand.
GCCTACACGGTCGGCGATTCCGAGCTTGGCCTGGTCAACGAGCCGGAAACCGAGCACCCGCCGTCGGCCCGCATTGCCGTCAGCATCGCCGTGGCCGACGTCGACGCGCTGCTGGACCGCGTGGAGAAGGCCGGCGGCGAAGTGCTCGGCCCGCCCAACGACATGCCCTGGGGCGAGCGGGTGGCGCACATCCACGACCCCGACGGCAACGTCATCAACCTGACGCAGACACTTCCTCGCTGAGCCGGGGGAGGTCGCGGCCCAGCCGGGCCAGCGGCGACAGGGCCAGCAGGGCGGGCGACAGCAGCATCCCGGCGGCGGTGGCCAGCAGGGCCGGGCGCAGTCCCCACTGGCTCGCCAGCAGGCCACCGGCCAGCGAACCGATCGGCGCCATGCCCATCCCGGCGAACGTGATCGTCGCGGTGACCCGGCCCTGCACCGCGGCCGGCGTGACGGACTGCCGTACGGCCATGATGGTGACGTTGACCAGCTGGCCGAACGCGCCGAACACCAGGTTGATCGCGATCAGGGCGGCGACCGTCAGCCCCGGCCCGGCCGGCAGCGCGGGCACCAGGAGCAGCACGCCGTCGCCGAGCAGCGCCGCCGCGACGATCACCGGGCCGTACCCGAGCCGGCGGGGGAGCCGGGCGGCCAGCAGCGAACCGGCCAGCGCGCCCGGGCCGGTCGCGGCCAGGACCAGCCCGGCCTCGGCCCCGGACAGGTGCAGGTGCCGGGGCAGATAGACCAGGTACGTGGTCATCGTCGCGGCCAGCGAGAACTGGAACGCGGCCGAGGCCAGGCAGATCGCGCGCAACAGCGGGTCCCGGGCCACGAAACGCAGGCCGGCCCGGATCCGCCGGGTCTCGCCGGCCCGGTCCGGGCGGGGTTCGGGGTGCCGGATCCGGGCCAGGGACAGGGCCGACGCGACGAAGACGAGGGCGGCGGACCCCACCGCGACCGGGGCCGACAGCAGCGACGTCATCGCCCCGCCGAGCGCGGGACCGGCCGTCTGTGCGGCCGACCGGCTGCCCTCGATCGCGCTGTTGCCCGGCAACAGCTGGTCGCGCGTGACCAGACGTACGAGGGAACTCTGATAGGCGACGTCGAAGAGCACCGACAGGGCCCCGACCGCGAACGCCACGACCAGCAGCAAAGGCAGGCCGAGACCGCCGAGGAGGGCGGCCACGGCGGCCGCGGTCAGCGCGAGGGCCCGGCCCAGATCGGCCAGGACCATGACCGTACGGGTCCGCCATCGGTCCACCCAGACGCCGGCGAGCAGGGCGAGCAGCAGATGCGGGGCCTGCCCGACCGCCCGCAGGACGCCGAGGTGATCGGCACCGACGCCCAGCGTCAGGACCGCGAGCAGCGGCAGGATCACCAGGCTGGTGTGCTCGCCGAGCTGGGAGGCGGTCTGACCGGCCCAGAGAGAACGGAAGTCGGAGTTACGCCGGAGAGTGGGCACACGGATCCCTCGGTCGGGCGGGAACGTGCCGCGACTCGAGGCAGCACGCGATGACAGGCGTCAGCGCGTGCGGGTGCGACCGGGCATCTCTCAGCTCCTCCGAGGTACGAGTGTCGCCGCGCAGCCTATGCGGCACCGGGCTTGCGGCGCAGGAATTATCGCGCGGGCGCGGGGTGCTTCTCGAGGGCGTCGCGCAGGGTCGTCGCGCGCAGGGCGGCGTTGATGCCGAGCCAGCGCAGCGGCTCGGGCTCCCACCGGCGGGACCGGTGGCCGACCCACGGCAGCGTGGTGCGGGCGGTCTCGTGGCCGGCGATGAGGTCGGCCAGGGTGCGGCCGGCCAGGTTGGCCGCGGCCACGCCGTCGCCGACGTAGCCGCCGGCCCAGGCCACGCCGTCGCGCAGGCCGACCGACGGCATCCAGTCGCGCGGGATGCCGAGCGGGCCGCCCCAGCGGTATGCGATCGCGGGGCGGATGCGGAACATCTCGGCCAGCGTGTGGCTCAGGCTGTCGAAGACCTCGGGCACCTGGTCGTACGACGGCTCGATGCGCGACCCGAAGTGGTAGGGCGCGCCGCGGCCGCCGAAGGCCAGGCGGTCGTCGGCCGTGCGCTGGCCATAGATGATCATGTGGCGTTCGTCGGTGAACGTCTCCCGGCGACCCAGGCCGATGCGCTCCCAGGTCGAGGCGGGCAGCGGCTCGGTGGCGATCATCAGCGAGTAGACCGGGGCCAGCGCGCGGCGGTGGCCGGCCAACTGGGCCGTGTAGCCCTCGAGGGCGCGCACCACGGTGCCCGCGGTCACCGTGCCGTGGTCGGTCCGCACGGAACCGCGCTCGAGGGAGAGGACGCGGGTGCCCTCGTGGATCGTCACGCCCAGCCGTTCGACCGCGTCGGCCAGCCCGCGGACGAGCCGGGCCGGATGCAGCGCCGCGCAGTCGGGGCTGTAGACGCCGCCGAGCACGTCGGTGGCGTTGCAGACGGCCTTGGCCTCGGCCGCCGCGAGGAACCCGGGCGCCGACCGGGCCCGGCGTAACTGGGCCGGGGAGCGGGCCAGCGAGATGGTGCCGCCCTTGGCGTAGTGGCAGTCGATGTCCTCGGCCGTCGCGACCCGGCCGACCTCGTCGACCGCGTCGGCGAGGTTCGCGTGCATCGCCCGCGCGCGTTCCGGCCCGTACCGGCGGGCCAGCTTGGCCTCGCCGACCGGGAACAGCCCGGACGCCCATCCGCCGTTGCGGCCGGAGGCGCCGAACCCGCAGTACTCCGCCTCGAGCACCACGATCGACAGGTGCGGCGCGGTCCGCGCCAGGTAGTACGCCGTCCACAGTCCGGTGTAGCCGCCCCCGGCGATCGCGACGTCGTACGACCGGTCGCCGTCCAGCGGCGGCCGCGGCGTCACCGGGTCGAGGGTGCTCAGCCAGAAGGACGGCATCATCGGGTGCCCCACGCGTAGGTCTGTTTCGCGAGTTTCAGGTACATGAACGTCTCGCAGGCGAGCACTCCCTTGACCGCGCGGACCTTCTCGTTGAGCAGGTCGAGCAGGTGCTCGTCGTCGGTGCAGACGAGCTCGACGAGCAGGTCGAAACCGCCCGCGCAGATGACCACGTAGTCGACCTCGGGGATCTGGGCGATCTCGTCGGCGATGGCCCGCAGGTCGCCGGTCACCTTGAGCCCGACCATCGCCTGCCGGGCGAAGCCGAGCGTGAGCGGGTCGGTCACCGCCACGATCTGCATCAGGCCGCCGTCGAGCAGGCGCTGCACGCGCTGGCGTACGGCCGCCTCGGAGAGCCCGATGGTCTTGGCCAGCGTCGCGTAGGACATCCGCCCGTCGCGTTGCAGATGCTCGATGATCTGCTTGTTGATGTCATCCAGTGCCAGGTCCGCCGTCACGCCGCGATTCTGCCTTTCGCGCTGATGGACGGCAATGGAATCACTCGTCCGGTTCCCGCTGATCAAGGGAATCCGTTCCCGGGACGGCGGCCCGAGCCGCGCCGCGTCCCTGCGTTTATCGCAGAGTTGATCGCTCTTGACAAGCTTTTCCGTGGCGCGGAGGCTCTGCACGCACGGTTTCAGTGATCAGCGATCCTAAATGTCCGAAAGGTATGGTCAGCATGCGTATCCTCGCCGTCGGAGCGGGCGGTGTCGGATCCGCCGCGGCCGTCATCGCGGCCCGCCGCCCCTTCTTCGATCTGTTCGTGGTGGCCGACTACGACCTGGGGCGGGCCCAGCGGGCCGCCGCGGCGACCGGGGACGCCCGCTTCGTCGCGGCCAAGATCGACGCCTCGAGCCGGGACGCCGTGGCCGAGCTCTGCCGGGAGCACGGGATCACCCATGTCTTCAACGCCGTCGACCCGCGCTTCGTCATGCCGGTCTTCGAAGGCGCCTTCCAGGCCGGCGCGCACTACCTCGACATGGCCATGTCGCTGTCCCGCCCGCACCCGACCGACCCGTACCGGCAGACCGGGGTGAAGCTCGGCGACGAGCAGTTCGCGGCCGAGCCGGCCTGGCTGCAGGAGGAACGGCTCGCCCTGGTCGGCATCGGCGTCGAGCCCGGACTCTCCGACATCTTCGCCCGGTACGCCGCCGAGCACCTGTTCGACCGGATCGACGAGATCGGCGTCCGGGACGGGGCCAACCTGGTCGTCGAGGGCTACGAGTTCGCTCCGTCGTTCTCGGTGTGGACGACCATCGAGGAGTGTCTCAACCCGCCGGTCGTCTACGAGAAGGAGCGCGGCTGGTACACGACCGAGCCGTTCGCCGAGCCCGAGGTGTTCGACTTCCCCGGCGGCATCGGACCGGTCGAGTGTGTCCACGTCGAACACGAGGAAGTCCTGCTGATCCCGCGCTGGGTCGACGCCGGCAAGGTCACCTTCAAGTACGGGCTGGGCGGCGAGTTCATCGACGTCCTCAAGACGCTGCGCAAACTGGGCCTCGACAAGACCGATCCGGTACGGGTCAAGGGCGTCGAGGTGTCACCCCGCGACGTCGTGGCGGCGGTGCTGCCCGACCCGGCCACGCTGGGCGACCGGATGTCCGGCAAGACCTGCGCCGGTACGTGGGTGAAGGGCACCGGCAAGGACGGCGGACCGCGTGAGGTCTACCTCTACCACCTGGTCGACAACGAGTGGTCCATGCGCGAGTACGGCGCCCAGGCCGTCGTGTGGCAGACCGCCGTGAACCCGATCGTGGCCCTCGAACTGCTCGCCACCGGCGCCTGGACGGGCGCCGGCGTCCTCGGCCCCGAGGCGTTCGACCCGGTCCCGTTCCTCGACCTGCTCACCGCGTACGGAAGCCCCTGGGACCTCCAGGAACGCTGATCGCGCCGGGGTTTGCGCTGGGGAACGACCAGAACCGGCAATCGCCGCCGGTGAGATGGCACTCGATTTTCCGACGGCAGCGCTCTTTGCTGACGGCGGGAAATCGCGTGCCATCTCACCGGTTACAAGGCGATTGCCACGCGGAGCGAAGCGACGCCGTTAAAGCGCATGCATGACGTGCTTGAGCCTCGTGTAGTCCTCCAGGCCGTATACGGAGAGGTCCTTGCCGTGGCCGGAGTGCTTGAAGCCGCCGTGCGGCATCTCGGCGACCAGCGGGATGTGGCAGTTGACCCACACGCAGCCGAAGTCGAGACGCTGGGTCATGCGCATCGCGCGGCCGTGGTCCTTGGTCCACACCGAGGAGGCCAGGCCGTACTCCACGCCGTTGGCCCAGGCGACCGCCTCGTCCTCGTCGGTGAACTGCTGGACCGTGATGACCGGGCCGAACACCTCGTCCTGGATGAGCTCGTCGCTCTGGCGCAGGCCCGAGACGACCGTGGGGGAGTAGAAGTAGCCGCGCTCGCCGACCCGCGCGCCGCCCGCGTCGAGCGAGGCGTGGTCGGGCAGGCGGTCGACGAAGCCGGACACCCGGTCGAACTGGCGGGCGTTGTTGAGCGGGCCGTAGAGCACGTCCTCGTCGTCGGCGGCGCCGGTCCTGGTGCTCTTGGCCGCCTCGCTCAGCGCGGCCACGAAGTCCGAGTAGATCCGCGGCGAGGCCAGCACCCGGGTGGCGGCGGTGCAGTCCTGCCCGGCGTTGAAATAGCCCGCCTCGGCGATCGACGCGGCCGCCGCGGCGATGTCGGCGTCGTCGAAGACCACGACCGGCGCCTTGCCGCCCAGCTCGAGGTGGGTGCGCTTGAGATCGGCCGACGCGGCCGAGGCGACCTCCATGCCGGCGCGCACCGACCCGGTGATCGACACCATCTGCGGGGTCTTGTGGGTGACCAGCTGACGGCCGGTGTCGCGGTCGCCGACGACCACGTTGAACACGCCCGCGGGCAGGAACTCGGCCGCGATCTCGGCCAGCATGACGGTGGTGACCGGCGTCGTGTCGGACGGCTTGAGCACGACCGTGTTGCCGGCCGCGAGCGCCGGGGCGATCTTCCAGACCGCCATCATCAGCGGGTAGTTCCAGGGCGTGACCTGCGCGCACACGCCGATCGGCTCGCGCCGCACATAGCTCTCGAAACCGCGCATGTACTGACCGGCGGAACGGCCCTCGAGCAGCCGTGCGGCGCCCGCGAAGAACCGGAGCTGGTCGATCGCCGGCGGCAGTTCCTCGCTGGCGGTCAGGCCGAGCGGCTTGCCGGTGTTCTGCGATTCCGCCCGCACCAGCTCGTCGGCCCGCGCCTCGACCGCGTCGGCGAACTTGAGCAGCGCCTGCTGCCGCTCGCTCGGTGTGGTCTCCCGCCAGCTCTCGAACGCCGAGGACGCCGCCTCCATCGCCTTGTCGACGTCGGGCTTGCCCGACACCGGGGCCGACGCGAACACCTCGCCGGTGGCCGGGTCGATCAGGTCCTCGTAGCGTCCCTCGGCGGGCGCGGCCGGGGCGCCGCCGATGAAGTTGTGCAGCACGTTCTTGGCGGTCACGCGATCTCCAGACGCAGGATCTCCACTGTTTGGCAGCCATCTTCCCACTGATTCCGTAGGTGACAAGAGGGCTGCGCGACGAGTTCCGTGTCCTCGCTCAGCCCGGCGGCTTTCCGGCCGAAGCGGAGGGAGTGGGTGCGACAGTGGGCACGACCGGTGCGGACGGCCGGCTGAGCGACGCCGTCCGCCTGCTGCGGCTGCGCGCCACCGGGATGCTGCACGAGGGCCCGTACCCGTCGCTGGACCGGCTCGCCCGGACGGCCGCCCACCAGGTGCGGGCGTCCTCCGCGGTGGTGTCCCTGGTCGGAGCCGACCGCCGTACGGTCGCCGGGCAGTCCGGCCCGCTGCCCGAGCGCACCTTCTGCCTGATCGTCGTCGACACCGACGCGCCGTTGCTGATCTGCGACGCGCGCGCCGACGAACGGGTGGCCCGCCACCCGGCCGTGGCCGAGGACGTCATCGCGTACGCCGGATTCCCGGTCCGCAGCCCCGACGGCTATCCGCTCGGGGCGTTCGGCGTGCTCGACGACCGCCCGCGCGACTGGGAACCCCGCGAGCTGCTGCTCATCGAGGACCTGGCCGCCGCGGCCGAGACCGAGATCGCGCTGCGGACGAGCGAACGGGAGCTGGCGGCCACCACGCGAGGGTTGCGCCACCTGCTCGACAACGTGCCCGACGCGCACGTCGCGGTCGACACCTACGGCGTGGTGACCGGCTGGAGCCCGGCCGCCGAGCACCTGTTCGGCTACTCGGCGATCGAGGCTGTCGGGTGCGCGGTCGCCGACCTGATCATTCCCGAGCGCTTCGTGGCCGCGCACGCCGCCGGGCTCGCCCGCATGCACAGCGGCGGCGTCTCCACGCTGGTCGGCAACCGGGTCGAGCTGACCGCCCGCAACCGCCACGGCGCCGAGGTCCCGGTCGAGATGAGCCTGCTGCGCACCGAGGGCGGCTTCCACGCGTTCCTGCGGGACATCAGCGACCGGGAGGCCGGGCGGCGCGAGCTCGAGCAGGAGCGGGCACGCCGCGCCCTTCCGTACCCATGATCGTTGGTTCTGGTGGAAACCCGCAGCTCAGGAGTCAGACATGAACGCACTTCTCCGTCTCGCCACCGTCGGCGCGGCGCTCGTCGCCACCGTCGGGGCCGCCGCTCCCGCGTCGGCCGCGGTGACCTACGACCCCCAGACGATGAAGGGCTACGTCGGCCGGGGCGACGTGCTCAAGGCCTTCGGCTGGACCGACGCGGCGCTCGCGGCCAAGGCGTCCGGGCTGGTCTTCGACCACGACTTCTGGACCAACGACACGTACTCGGTGGCCTGCGGCAAGAAGGCGTTCCCGGTGACGCATTACCGCGAGTTCGGGCGCTACGAGCTGCGCAACGCGGCCGTGCAGGCCACCGGCCGCGCAGCCGCCCGGGGCTACGCCGGCAAGCTGGCCGGCTTCTGGCTCACCGGCCCCCGCTTCGGCGTCTCGGGCACCTCCGTGCCACCCGGCGCCGGCCAGCCCTGCCCCGACGCCACCCGCGGCAAGACCGTCACCAAGGCGCGGCTGGTGTCGTCGGTGAAGGGCTGGGCCCTGGCCGTCAGCTCGGGCGACGAGAACCGCCGCCTGCTGACCAAGGAGACCCCCAACCCGATCTGATCTAGATGGCCAGGGACGGCAGGTCACGCAGACTGTCGAGGATGTGGGTCGGCTTCTCGCGGTCGAGCTCGGCGCGAAGCTGGGCGCCACTGAGCACTCCGACGACGAAGCCCGCGCCCGCCGCGTGCCCGGCCCGGATGTCGAGCGCCGTGTCACCGGCGGTGAGCACGGACAGCGGGTCGGTGACCCCGGTGAGGCGCATCGCCCGCTGGATCATGTCGGGGCGCGGGCGACCCGCCGGGACGTCGTCGGCACACACCACGGCGTCCAGGTGCTCGCCCAGCCGCCAGCCGACGGCGGCCAGCAGCGGGTCGGTGACGGCGTGGTCGAATCCGGTGGTGAGTGCGACCCGTACCCCGGCGCGCCGGACCGTGGCCAGAGCCTCCGGAACTCCGGGCACCGGAACCGGCGGTTCCTCCGCGTAGGCGGCGTTGAGCCTGGTGACGAAGCGGTCGTGCAGGTGCTCGGTCGCGGCCGGGTCACCGGTCAGGGCGGCCAGCGCGGCCCGTTTGTCGGCGCCCATCCAGCGCCGGAGGTCGTCGTCGGAGGCCGGGGCGCCGTGCTCGGCGACGACCTCGGCCAGGACCCGGTAGACCGTCCCACCCTCCTCGATGGTGGTTCCGGCGATGTCGAGCGCGGCGAGGGCGATCATGATGCTCCTGCGGGGGCGAGGCGGCGGCGGACGACGGCGGACAAGCGGTCGACGGCGATGATCAGAACCAGGACCACGAGGATGTGGGTCAGCATCTGGTCGAACTGGAACAACTGGATGGACTGGTTGATGAGGAATCCGATGCCACCCGCACCGACCAGCCCGAGGACCAGGGAAGACCGCACGTTGACGTCGAAGCGGTAGAGCAGCAGTCCGACCATCTGCGGCATCACCGAGGGCAGCAGGGCGTGCGCCGCCACCTGGATCCGCCCGGCGCCGGCCGAGCGAAGGGCCGTGGCCGGGCCCGGGTCGGCGTCCTCGAGGGTCTCGGCCCACAGCTTGCCCATCACTCCCACGTTGTGGGTGACCAGCGCCAGGACGCCGGGGAAGGGGCCGAGGCCGACGGCGGTGACGAAGATGAGCGCGAACACCACGTCGGGCACCGCACGCAGGAACGACAGCAGACCGCGGGTGATCTGGTAGATCCAACCGGCCGGGCTGGTGCCACGCGCCGCGAGCAGGGCCAGCATCAGCGACAGCGGAACCGAGAGGGTGGTGCCGAGCAGGCCGATCCAGAGCGTCACGAGCGAGGCCTCGGCGCTCTCCCGCAGCAGCCCGGGCGACAGATCGGGCGGCACCGCCTCGGCGAGGAAGTCGGCCATGCCCTGCCAGCCGTCGACCAGGTCGGCGATCGAGATGTCGGTGGCCCGCCAGGCGATGACATGGACCGCCACGACGACGGCTCCGGCCACCCAGCCGGCGAGGACCGTACGGGGATTGCGCGGCTTGGGCGGGACCGGGGCCCGCGGTGCTTCGAGCACGCTCACCGGACTGCCTCCGGCTCGCGGTCGGCGTAGAGCCCGTCCACCGGCTGCCGAGGGTCGCCCTCCAGCACCACGGCGCCGTCCCGCAGGCCGACGATCCGGTCGGCGTGCCGCCGGGCCAGGTCGGGTTGGTGGAGGACGGCCAGGACAGCCAGTCCCTCGCCGTGCGCGAGCTCGGCCAGCAGCGCCAGCACCTGCTCGGCGGCGGCTGGGTCGAGCGCCGAGACCGGCTCGTCGGCGAGCACGACCGGCGCCCGCTGGCAGAGAGCCCGGGCGATAGCCACCCGCTGCTGCTGACCGCCGGAGAGGCGGCCGGCCCGGTCATGGGCCCGGTTGGCCAAACCAACTCGGTCGAGGCAAGCCATCGCCTCCTCGCGGACGTCGCGGGGGAACAGCGCCGGGGTCAGCGACCGGCGCAGCGGCAGCCGGCCCAGCGCCCCGGCGCAGACGTTGTCCAGCGCGGACCGGCGGCCGACCAGGTGGATCTTCTGGAAGACCAGAGCAATGTCCATGGTCCGGCGTTGCCTGTCGGCCACCGTGATCGATCCTCGCGAGACCGGGTCCAGTCCGGCGGCGGCACGCAGCAGCGTGGACTTGCCCGATCCGTTGGCGCCGAGCACGGCCAGGAGCTCGCCCGCCGCGACCTCGATGTCGATTCCCCGCAGGATCTCGCGGTCGCCGTAGCGGACGGCGAGCCCGGTCAGCCGCAGCATCAGACGTCCTTCTCGGTCAGACCGAGGGTGTCGGCCAGGTCGAACAGCGGCTGGTAGGTCGACTGGTCGACGGCGACCAGCGGGCCGGCCGGGTCGACGTCGAGCAGGGCGCCGATCTCCTTGACCGCGGTCGGCTCGAGATTGAGCAGAGCGTCCTTCAGCGCGGTCTTGAACGCGGCGTCCAGATCGCCGCGCACGGTGATCGGGTCGTTCGGGATCGGCGCCGAGGTCCAGACCTGACGGAACTTCGCCTGGTCGAACGTTCCCGACGCGGTCGCGGTGGCGAGCTGCTGCGAATTGATCTCGGCCGCGTCGACCGCTCCCTTGATCAGCGCGAGCAGCGCCTCCGGGTGGCCGCCGGCGTAGTTGAGCTTCAGGTCCTTCTGCTCGATGCCGGCGTCCTTGAGCGCCTTGCGCGGCAGCGCGTCGCCCGAGGTCGAGCCGATCGAGGACAGCGCGAGCGACCGGCCGCGCAGCTGAGCGATGCCGGTGATGTCGGAGTCCTTGGGCACCCAGATGCCGGCCGTGTAGGAGGATAGCTTGCCGTTCGCGTCGGCGAACGACGCGACGGCCTCGGCCTTGGCGCGCTTGCTGGCGAAGACGTAGCCGAGCGGCCCGAACATGGCGATGTCCAGCTTGCCGTTCTGCATGGCCAGCACCTCGGCCGAGTAGTCCTCGGTGACCTGCACCTTGACCGGGCAGTTGAGCTTCTTCTCCAGCGCTGCGCCGAGCGCCTCGGCGGCCGGGGTGAGCTTGGCGGGATCCTCGAAGGGCTCGACGCCGAACCGGATCTCCCCGTTGGGGCAGGTCGGCGAGGCGTTCCCGGCGGCTTCGCCACCACCGCAGGCGGTGAGGGCGAACGGGGCCAGCACCAGGGCGGCGACGAAAAGGCGAAGTTTCATGGCGGTGGTCTCCTAAAGGGAGTCGAGAACTGCGGGAGCGAGGCCGAAAGCTGTGGTCATGCCGATCCCCGAGGTCACCGCGACGGCGGTGACCCCGGGCGCGACCCGGGCCCGGAGGAATTCGCCCTCGGCGCTGGCATAGACGCCACGCCAGCGCCGTACGACGGTGAGCGGACCGGTGTCGAGCAGGGCCCGCGTCTCGGCGAGCAGGAGGTCGTCGAGCGCTTCTTCGTTCCAGGGTTCCGGCGTGCGGGCGTAGGCGTGCGTATCGCCGACGACGAGGTCGCCGCCCGGGAGCTGGGTGAGCATGTGGTTGACAACCGCGTCGAGCAGATCGGGGCGTTCCCGCGCCCAGCGCTCGCGCAGGGCGGCGGCGCCGGCGGTCGCCGACAGCGCCGGATAGCGCAGCATCGAACTGCCGGTGAGCACGGCGGGCTCGATCCGCACGCCGGGCGCGCGCAGCTGAAGCATCTGCAGGACGCAGCGCCGCATCCCGGCCTCGTCGGCGACCTCGGGCAGCAATCGGTCGAGGTTGTGGCCGGCGCAGACGACGATCTGCCGGGCGCGCACGTCGCCGCGAGCCGTGCGCGCCACACCGGGCTCGACGCCGAGCACGGGAGTGGACCAGCGCATCCGGACGCCGGGCCGGTCGGTCAGCCAGTCCGCGAGCGCCCCGGCGGCCCGTCGCTGGTCGACGCGCAGATCGAGGGGGAACAGAGCGCCGGACCGGGCCGGCGCCGGGACCAGCGCGGCCACCTCGGCCGCGGTCAGCAGCACGACGTCGTCCGATCCGCGTCGGGCGGCCAGTTCCTCGAGAGCCGCCGACTCCTCGGCGGATCGCGCGATGACGACCGTGCCGCACTCCGCGACGCCGAAGCCGGCCTCCCGTCCCAGGCGCAGCCACGTGTCGCGGGCCGCGAGGGCGAAGCTGAGCGCCTCACCGGTCTGAGCGGTGATGCAGGCATGCCCGAAGTTGCGCACCGAAGCGCCGACCGCGCGCTCGTCGCGATCGATGACGGTGACCGAGAGGCCGCGGGCTACGGCTTCGACGGCATGGGCGAGACCGACGATTCCGCCGCCGACGATGGCTACATCGACCGAAGTGGCATCCACGGGAGTCACCGTGGCAGCCGTGGCGGTCCAGGGTCAACAACTTGTATTGACAAGTCATCGGGAGTTCACCTGTGCTGACCGTCGTATTGAGGGTGGCTGAGCCTGCTTGTATAGTCCGAACCCGTGACGGAACCACTGCACCGGACACTGGCGGCGCGACTGCGGGATCGGATCCGCGGCGGGGAACTGGCGATCGGTGCGTCGCTCCCGTCCGAAGCCGAGCTGTGCCGGGAGTTCGCGGCCTCACGCGGCCCGGTCCGGCAGGCGCTGGCCACCCTTCGTGAGGAGGGCTTGATCAGCGGCGGTCAGGGCAAGCGGCCGGTGGTTCTCGACGCGGTGCCGTCGCAGCCGTTCGAGTCGTTCCTGTCGTTCACGCTGCGCGCGGTCATCACCGGCCACGAACCCGGCCAGCAGTTGCAGGAGATCGCCCTGCGCCGCCCCGAGCCCACGGTGGCGGCGGCTCTGCAGATCGAGCCGGACGAGCTGGCCGTCCAGCTGCTGCGGCTGCGCCTGCTCGACGGCCGGCCCGCGATGCTCGAACGCATGAGCTATGTGGAGGCGGTGGGCCGGCCGCTGCTCGACGCCGACCTCAACGCCGGATCGATCTACGCCTACCTGATCGACCGCGGCGTCGACGTGCACGCTGCCCGGCACACCTTCGACGCGGTCGCCGCCGACCCGACCGACTCACGCCTGCTGGGCGTGCCGGTCGGCGCCCCGCTGCTGCGCGAGCGCCGTCTGACCACCGACTCGACCGGCGCGCCGATCGAGTGGTCGGACGACCGCTACCGTCCCGACATCGCCACGGTGACCATGACGAACACCCGGGCGTCGAGGCTGTCGCGGGCCGCGGTGGCTTGAGGAGACCTCGGTTCAGGGCGCGACGCCGCGGCGTGGCGCGGTGGTGTCGCGGAAGGCTTCGCCGAGACGGTCCAGCGGATAGCGGCCGGCGACCAGTTCGGCGAACGGATAGCGCCGATGGTGAGCCGCGAGAAAGGCGACCGCGGCCCGCAGATCGGCCGGCCGGTAATTGTGCACACCGGTCACGGTGAGCAGTCCGCGTACGACCCGTTCCGGATCGACGGCGACCGCCGGGCCGGGGAAGACCGAGCCGGCCAGCACCAGGGTGCCCCCGATGGTCAGCGAGGCCAGCGCGTCCCCGACCGCGGCGGCCGCTCCGGAGAGCTCGATCGCCACCTCGATGTCGCGAACAGCCGCCGAACTTGTCATGACTTCCTTCGCCCCGAACCGGTGGGCCATCTCCAGCCGCGCCGGGTCGGGATCGGCGGCGACGACATGCGCACCGCTTTCGGCCAGCACGGCGGTCGCGGTCAGTCCGAGCATCCCGGCTCCGGTCACCAGGGCTCGGTCGCCCGGGCCGATCTCGCCGGCGGCCGCCACCGCCGCCATGACCGTGGCGGTGGCGCAGGCGGCCGGGGCGGCCACCTCGTCCGGGACCTCGGCGGGCACCTCGGCGACCGCGGTGCCGGGGCCGAGCAGGCAGTGGGTGGCGAACCCGCCGGTGAGCGGTCGGGTCTCGTCGAGCGGCTCATGCCCGTACTTGTGCAGGTGAAGGCATTTCTGCGGTAGGTCACGGCGACAGCGGTCGCACTTCCCGCACGACCGGGTGACCGACCAGACGATGCGCTGACCCGCCCGGGCCGGCGCGCCCGCCCCGGCCTCGACGACCGTGCCCACCTGCTCGTGCCCGAGCACGGCCGGCGCCGGACCGGGACGCTTGCCCTCCACCGTGTGCACGTCGCTGCCGCAGACGGTGGCCAGATCGATCTTGACCAGCAGTTCGCCGGCGCCGGGCCGCGGCCGGGGGGCGGTGACGACGGCGAACGGCCGGCCGGCCCCGTCCCATCGCGCGTAGCGCGCTAGCTCATCCATGCCCGCGACCCTAACTTGTCTATACAGGGTGGCTCAAGAGGGCGAAGGATGAGCGGGTGGGGGCGCCGGCCCGCTCAGCGGAACTGGGGGACCAGGTCCTCGGCCAGGCGGAGCAGGGGCGCGTGGTCGTAGGCGACCCGCGGGATGTAGAACAGGACGTAGTCGGCGCCGGCCTCGACGACCTTCTCGACCCGGGCGATCGTGTCGGCGGTCGACTCGTTCAGGTCCAGCTCGATCGTCGTCGACTTGGTGATGGCGTCGAAGTCGCGGCCCAGCCGGTCGCAGTGCTCGCGCAGCACGGTCAGCTTGTGGGCCACCACCTCGGGGTCGCCGCCGCCCACGTTGCAGCCGTCGGCGTACTGCGCGACCAGCTTGAGCGTCACCTTCTCGCCGCCGCCGCCCAGCCAGAACTGCGGCCGGCGGCGCGGCATGTTGATCGGCGCGTCGATCGAGTAGTGCTTGCCCTGGAAGGTCGGGCGGTCCTCGGTCCACATCTTATGGATGATCTCGACGGCCTCGCGGAACTCGGCCATCCGCTGGGGCACGTCCTTCCACTCGTAGCCGTACGCCTTCCATTCGTGCTCGTACCAGCCGGCACCCAGACCGGCGATGAGCCGGCCGTTGGACGCCACGTCCACGGTCGACGCGATCTTGGCGTAGAGCGACGGCTGCCGGTAGCCGTTGCAGCCGACCATCTGCCCGATCCGCACCCGGCTGGTGTCCCGGGCCAGCGTCGACGTGGCCGTCCAGCACTCGAAGACCGAGTTGTCGGTCGGCTCGGGCACGGTGTGGAAGTGGTCGTAGAGCCACACCGCGTCCCACGGACCGGCGTCGGCCACCCGGGCCACCTGGGTCATCGCCTCGTACTGCTCGACCGGGTCGGCGATCTCGACCAGGTCCATCTTCCAGCCCTGCGGCACGAACACCCCGAAACGTACGCTCATGGCCTCAACCTAATCGACGCTTGGCAAAAGCGATCGGCGGTACCAGAGTGTCGGTGGGTCGAGCACGACGGGGGATCGGAACCGATGTACTACATAGCCTTGGGCGCCGTTCGCCGGCGCTCCGGCCCGGCGTTGCTGGTGGCGCTGCTCGCGGCCCTGCTCGCGACGGCGGCGAGTTGCGCCGCGTGGTACGGGCTGACCGTGTCGTCGCGGTCGGCCGGCAACGAGGTGACCTCGGCGCCGGTCGAGGAGCGGGTCATCCTCGTGCGCCAGGCCGGCGAGGGCACCGACGACCCGCGCGGCGCGCTCGACGCCCTGGCCTCGACCGCGCGCGGCCTGCTGCCCCTGCCCGGCGCCACGCCGGTGCTGGGCGCGATCGCCGACGGCACGTACGTCTACCCCGGTCAGGGTGGCGCGTCGACCGGGCTGCCGATCGCCTACCGCGACGGGTTCTGCGAGCACGCCCGGCTCGCCGGGGCCTGCCCCGCGGCCGCCGACGACGCCGCGATCAGCGCCGACACCGCGGCCCGCCTGCGGTTGAAGGCCGGCGACACGTTCCGGGTGCGGGCGGCCACCTCGGTGACCCCGCTGACGTTCCGGGTGTCCGCCGTCTATCAGCCGACCGACCCGAACGGTCCCTACTGGAGCGACAAGCTGTTCCGGGCGCAGGGCTCGCTCGACCCGCTGTTCACCTCGCTCGACACGTTCCGCGATCCGACGCTGACCCGCCCGGTCTACGCCTGGGACGTCGAGGTGCCCCTGCCGTTGCTGCGCGGCGACGGCGCGTACGACCTGAACGGGCTCGTCAACCAGGCGGCCCCGCGCTTTGCCGGGCAGCAGCTGGAGCTTCTCGCCCCGACCGGCAAACTGGTCGACCGGGTGCGGGCCGAACGCATCGCCGTCGCCCAGGGGGTGGCCGTGGCGGCCGGGCTGGTCGCCGTCCTGGCCTGGTTCGCGCTCGCCCTGGCCGGCCGTTTCACCGGCCGGGAGCGGCGCGCCGACGCCGGCCTGCTCAAGCTGCGCGGCAGCACCGCCCGGGGCATCCTGCGCCTGGCCCTCAGCCAGCATCTGCTCCCGCTGGCCGGCGGTGGCCTGGTGGGCTGGGTGGCCGGCTTCCTCGTCGCCTGGCCGCTGGCCCGGGGCCTTCCGGTACGCGTGGAGCTGTGGGTCGGCCTGCTGCTGTCGCTGGGCCTGGTGGTCGTGGTGCTCGGCATCGGCCTGTTCGTCCTGCTCGCGGTCGACGCGCTGCAGCTGCGCGCCCCGATCGCGGTGCTGCTGCGGCGGGTGCCGTCGGCCCGGCGGGACTGGCGTTCCGGCGTCGTCGACCTGGCCCTCGTCGCGCTGGCGGGCGGCGCGGTCTATCAGGCCCGGTCCGGTGGCAGCGGCCTCGGCGTGGTGGCGGCCCCGCTGGTCGCGCTGGCCGTCGGGCTGCTGCTGGCCCGGGTGCTGCGCCGGGTGGCCGACCGGGTGGGCGCGGTGGCGCTGCGCGCCGGACGGGTGCGGCTGGGCCTGACCGCCGTACGGGTCTCGCGTCAGCCCGGCACCGACCGGGTCTTCGCCGTGGTCGTCGTCGCCGTGGCGCTGATGGCGCTCACGCTGGGCACCTTCGCGGCCGGCCGCACCGAGCGGGTCGAACGCGCCGACGTCGAGCTGGGCGCGGCCCGGGTGCTGACCGTGACGGCGGCCTCCCGCACCGAGTTGCTGCGGGCCGTGCGCCAGGCCGACCCGGCCGGCCGGTACGCGATGGCCGCCGTCGTGGACACCGGCGGCACCCCGCCGGTCCTCGCCGTGGACAGCAGCCGGCTGGCCACCGTGGCCACCTGGCGTTCCGAGTACGGCCCCGTCGGCGCCCTGGCCGCCCGGCCACCGGCGCTGCTGCCGCCGGTCACCGGCGACCGGCTGACCGTGGCGGTGACCAGCCAGCGGCGCACCACCACGCTGCTCGGCGCGATCCTGCAGCACGAGGGCACCGGCGAGGGCGTACGGGTGGAGTTCAAAGGCATCCGGCGGGGCCCGCAGTCGGTGTCGGTGGGGGTGCCGGCCTGCGCCGTGGCGCCCGGCTGCCGCCTGGTCGGCTGGGAGCTGTTCACCCCGGAGGGCTCGGACACCGGGTCGGTCACCATCCGGTCGCTGACCCAGCAGAACCCGTCCGGCACGGTGGTCGACGCGGCCGGGCTGGGCGACGTGACCCACTGGCGCGGCGACTTCAGCACCCCGGCGCTGCGCATCGCGGCCGGTCCCGGCGGGCTCACCCTGGCCACCGTCCCGGCCGGCGCCACCAAGGTCGCGGTGGTCGACTCGCCGTTGCCGCTGCCGGTCGTGTGGGCCGGGAAGTTCCCGGCCACCTGGGACTTCGAGGACGCCACGCTGGGCCGCTTCGGTGACGTGGCCACCCCGGTACGGGTCGCCGCCGTCGCCCGGGTGCTGCCCGTGCTGGGCGCCGACGCCGTGCTGACCGACCTGGACGCCTCGCGCCGGGTCGCGGGCGACAGCGATCAGGGCGGCACCTCGCAGGTCTGGCTGACCGCGGACGTGCCCGCCTCCGTGGTCGACGCGATCGGCCTGCCCGTGCTGGCCGACCGCACCGCGGCCGGCCGGGTCGCCGAGCTGGCCGCCGGCTCCTCGGTCGTCACCGCCCCGTTCGGCCTGTTCGCCGCGGCTCTGGCCGCCCTGATCGCCGCGACCCTGCTGGCGGTGGCCGCCGCCGTCGACCGGGAGCCGCAGCTGGAACACCTGCGCGCGCTGCGCCACCAGGGTCTGCCCCGCCGGGCCGCGCTGACCACCGCGTACGCCGGCGCGGGCTCGGTGGCGCTGACCGGGCTCCTCGGCGGGCTGGTCGCCGCGCTGATCGCCCGCCCGGTCGCCGCCGTGACGGCCCCGCCGTTCCCGGACGGCTGGCGCGTCATCCCCCCGCCCGGCGCGCTCGGTCCGGCCGCGCTGGCGATCGCCGCGGCGGCCGGGCTGGTCGTGCTCGGACTGACCACGTGGCTGTCCGTGCGGCGGCTGAACGGGGAGCTCTCGTGACCGCCCTGATCCTGGCGATGGTCTGGGCCCGCCGCGGGCAGGCCGTCACGGTCGCGCTGCTCGCGCTGTTCGGGGTGGCCGCCGCCGTGGCCGCGCCCGCCTATCTGCGCGCGGCCGACCGGGCGGTGGCGGCCGGCCAGGTCGAGACGGCCACCCCGCGCGAGTTGGCCCTGGACATCCGCGCCAACCGGGCCGATCAGCGCGAGGCCGAGCCGGGCGCCGACCCGGTCGGTCCCGACCTGGAACGCAGCGGCTCGGCCCTGCTCGGGCTGCCCGGCTACGACTACGTCTACTCGGCGGAATATCCGACCGTGGGCCTCGAGCCCTCCGCCTCGTACGCCACCCGGTTCGCCTACCGGCAGGACGTCTGCGACCACGTGCGGATGACGTCGGGCCGCTGCCTGATCGGCGAGTCCGACATCGTCCTGCCCGAGGCCACCGGCAAGCGCCTCAAGCTGACGCCGGGCGATGCGATCGGGCTGACCTTCGCCGTCCGGATCGTGCCGCGCGGCGAGCCGGCCTTCTACGTTCCCGAGGGCACCGCCAAACGGTTCCTGGTCGCCGGCTTCTACCAGGTTCCCGACCCGGACGACGTCTACTGGGGAACCCGGGGCTTCGCCCAGCCCGCTCCCGGCCTGCCGCCCGGGGCCGGGGACCCGGTCTTCGTCACCGGCGCCACCCTGCGCGGCATGGACCACGGCGGTCTCGAGGCCGGTCTCGACGCGTTCCCGTCCGCGGGCGCGCTCGCCGTCGACCGGCTTCCCGCCGTACGGTCCGGGCTCGCCGACGTGCAGGCCGGGCTCGCCTCGCTGGGCGGCGGGGTCGAGCTGCGCAGCGAACTGCCCGGCCTGCTGGCCCGGATCGACTCGGGCCGCGCCGCCGGGCACCGGATCGTGCCCGTCCTCGCCCTCGCGCTGGTGCTGCTCGCCTGCCTGACCATCTTCTTGGCCGTCGGCTACGGCACCGAGGGTCGCCGCCCGGAGCTCGCCGTCGTGGCCCTGCGCGGGGCCCGCTGGGGTCAGCGCTGGTGGCTGGCGACCGGCGAGAACGTGGTCGCCATCCTGATCGGGGCGATCCTGGGCTGCCTGGCCGGGCAGCTGCTGGTCAACGCGTTCGCCGCCTACCGCTTCCCCGGCGTGGGCGCCGACCCGGGACTCGGCTCGCTGCGCTGGGCGCCGGTCGCGGCCGCCGCCGCGGTGCTGACCGCGCTGCTGGCCGAGCGCCGCCAGATCGCCACGCCGGTCGCCGACCTGCTGCGCCGCGCTCCGGCCGTGCCCAGCAGCGCGCGGGCCGTCGCGGCCGAGCTCGTCGTCGTCATCCTGGCCGGGATCGCCGTCGTGCAGCTGTCCTCGACGCTGCGCGGCGTCGGCACGGCCGCCGCGGCCCTGGTGCTGGTGGCCGGTTCCCTGGTCGCCGCCCGGCTGCTGGTTCCGCTGGTCACGGTGCTGGCCCGCCGCGCCCTGGGCCGGGGCCGGCTGGGCGTCGCGCTGGCCGGTCTGCAACTCTCCCGCCGGCCCGGCGCGGTGCGGCTGTTCGCGCTGCTCACCGCCGCGGTCGCGGTGATCGGTTATGCGGCCGCGGCGGTCGACGTGGCCGCGCGCGGGCGGACCGCCGAAGCCGGCCTCGGCACCGGCGCCACCCGGGTGCTGCAGCTCGGCCCGACCGGACGGCAGAACCTGCTGGCCGCCGTCCGGGCCGTCGACCCGCGGGGCTCGTACGCCATGGCCGCGGTCAAGCTGCCGTCGGATCCCGGTGCCCCCGCTGTCATCGGCGTCGACACCACGCGCCTGCCCGCGGTGGCCGAGTGGCCGTCGACCGGGCCGACCGCCGCCGAGGCCGCCCGCCGGCTGCATCCCGGCGCCGGGCCTGTGGTCGAGGTCGGCGGCGCGAAGGTCTCGTTCGACATCACGGCCGAGAAGTTCCGGTCGGGCCGGGCGGTCGCGGTGACCGCCGTGCTGTCACCGCGCAACGGCGGCAACGACGAGGTGGCCGAGCTGGGCGTGCTGCGCAACGGCCGGCAGGCGTACGAGCAGACCGTCCCCGGGTGCGCCCGCGGCTGCACGCTGAACTCGCTGCGGATCGCCGGCGGTCAGGGAACGCTCGACGTGGCCGGCCTGATCACCGTGCACAGCATCAACGGCGTCCCGGCCGGCGCGGCCAACGACCCCGCGGCGTGGCGGGCCTCCGAGGGCGGCCGGATCGACGCCTCCTCCGGCGGCCTGGTGATCGAGGTGACGTCGCTCAACGGCCTGCCGGCCGGGATGTTCGTGCACCCGGCGTCGGCGCCCTACCCGCTGCCGGTCGCCGTGGCCGGCCTCCCGGTCCTGCCGGCCGTCGAGGGCCTGGACACCCGGTCGACGCCGGTCGACGTACGCCTGTCGTTGCCCGCCGTGCCCGGCGCCGGCTCGCCGGCGGTGCTGACCGACCTGGACTACGCCGACCGCCTGGCCACGGACGGCGCGGCCAGCAGCAACGCCATGGTCTGGCTCACCGGTGACGCCCCGGGCGACATCGTCGACCGGCTGACCGCGCACGGCGTCACGGTGACGGGCGACCTGCGCGCCGCCGACGTGCGGGCTCGACTCGACAAACAGGGCCCGGCCGTCGCCCTGTGGTTCTACGTGATCGTCGCGGGGCTGGCCACGGCCCTGGCCGCCGGGGCGCTGGTGCTGGCGGCCGCGGTCGACCGGGACCGCCGGGTGGAGGACCTGTCGGCCCTGCGCGGCCAGGGCCTGACCCGCTCGGCCCTGCGCCAGGCGACCCTGTGGACCTATCCGGTGCTGGTGCTGGCGGCCGTCGTGGCCGGCCTGGGCGTCGCCCTGCTGGGTTGGTGGCTGACCGGCTGGGCCCTGCCCCTGGCCGGCCTCGACCCCCCGGCCCTGCCGCTGGCCGCCTGGCCCCGCCCGCTCACGATGCTGCTGACCGCGGTGGCCGCCGCCGCCCTGCTGGCCGGAGCCGCGATCGTGGCCGGTCGCCGCACCCTGCGCCGGATCCGCTGAGGCGGTGCCGCTCGACGTGCGGGCGCGCCGGTCAGGGTTCGGCTCGGGCTCGCCGGGCCTCGGCCAACCGCCAGGGCAGGGGGTCGGCGGCGACCAGCCCGTCCAGGATGGCGATCGACTCGTCCCGGTCCATGACGAGCATGCTCAGCACCCGGGCGAAGTCGGGCTCGCCGGGCTGGGCCGCGCACAGGCCGCGGGCCAGCTCGGTCACCCAGTTCCCGTAGTAGGCCACCGCCTCCCGGTTGCCGCCGAACGTCATCACGTCGTCGACCAGCGCCATCAGGGCGCCGATGACAAGGAAAGCCCGGTTGTAGGAAAGCGTCGCCGGATCGATCGGTGAGGGCAGGTAGTCGAGAGCGTCCTGGACCAGTTCGGCGGCCTGGCGGTGGGCGCCGCGGGACCGGGGGACGTCCGCCCGCCGTACGGCCAGCGTGAAAGCGGCCCAGCGGTCCTCCTCGGGCACCGGGGCGGTGCGCGCGACGGCCTCGGTGAGGCGGCGACGGCGTTCCAACGCATTCTGCGCCGCCCGCAAACCGGTGTTGCGGTGCAGCGACAACAGCGCCTCCCGCTCCACCGCGGTGGAGCACCCGGCCGGCGTCGGCGAGCGCAGCAGCACGGTGTCGTCCCGGTCGTGGGTGCTCCACAGCCGGAACCCGTACAGGCCGGTGTCGTCGACCCGCAACGGGACCTCGAGGCGAAGCCGCAGACCGCTCCGATCGGGGTCGACCCGTTCCGGTTCGCCGGCCTCCCGCGGATGCCGCCACACGGTCACGGTCGACCGGGAGTCGACGAGGTGACGCAGGCTCGGCAGCTCGAACCGCTCCAGCAGGGCCATCGTGGCCCTGCGCTCGTCGCCGGTGTACTCGTCACCGGCCAGGCGGAACGGCAGTTTCAAAGGGGTCTCGCCGAGGTCGGTGGCGTCCAGCGTGCGATCGGCGACGACCGTGCGACCGGCCCACAGCAGCCGGCCGTCGACCCGCGGCTCGGTCCGGCCCAGGAAGTCGTCCGGCGGCCGCTCGTCCAGCCCGGACCCCGGCCGCCAGGTGTGGCCCTCGACGTACGGCGCGAGCAGCAGGTGCAGCGAGCCGAGGAAGATGTCGATGTCGAGGACGATCTCCAGGACCGAGCGCTCGGAATCCGGCCAGGTGTCCTGGTCGACGGTCACCTGCAGCTCCCGGATCGGGTCGTCGATCACCCGGGCCAGCCGGGCCCGCAGCTGCGGCCAGCGCTCCTCGGCGGCGTCGGCCGCGGCCCGGTCGGCCAGCTCGGCGCGGCGGGTGGCGTCGAGAATCGCCCCGTCCGGCACGTCCCCGCCGAGCGCCCGGCGCACGCGCAGCACGACGGCGTCGTCGGCCAGGCCGCGACCGGCGTCGACCGCGACCACGTCGGCCAGCTCGTCCGGGATCTCCGTCGCCTGAAGGAGCACCGGCAGGATCCGTACCGGCCCGGACTCGGCCGAAAGCGCGAAGCGAATCTCCTCCAGCACCCACGGCGACGCCGCCGCGGCCGGGGTGAGCAGAAGGCACAGCACGTCGGCGGCGATGACGTTGTCCCGCAGCTCGCCGGTGAGCGCGGCGCCGGGCCGGATGTCGAACTGGTCCAGCCAGACGTGGTGACCGTCCGCCTCGGCGATCTCCTTGATCCGCAGAGCGGCCAGCCGGTCGCGCGAGCTGTACGAGACGAAGACCTTCGAAGGCATCGATCCCCCCCGGATGTCGGCACCGCGGCCCACGCTACTCCCGGCTGTGGCATTCCGGCCGTACCGTCGGCCGATGTCCACAGAGAACGCCGACCTGGCCGACCTCGAGAAGAGGCGTCTCCGGGCCCTGGTCGACGCCGACGCGGCCACCCTGGAAGCCCTGCACGCGCCCGAGTTCGTCCTGATCCACCCCGGCGGCGGCGCCTGGTCCCGGTCGACCTACCTGGGCGGCGTCCGGAACGGCACGATCGACTACCGCCGGTTCGAGGCGGTCTCGCCGATCGAGGTGATCCGGGACGGCGGTCTGGCCGTGCTGCGATACCGGTCGGCGATCGACATCCACGTCCAGGGTCAGCCGGCCGGGTCGCTGCGGTGCTGGCACACGGACTGCTACCGAGCCACGGCCGGCGGGACGCGGTGGCGGGCGGTCTGGTCGCAGGCCACCGAGATCCAGCACCCCGACCCGATCTAGGCTACGAAGATGACTACCCTTGCCGCCCGCACCATCGCGGCGCTGCGCGCGGAGCACGATGCTCTCGCGTCGGTGTCCGCCGCCTTCGTGTCCGACCAGCTCGCGAGCCCGTCCGGCGCCTCGGAATGGACCGTCGCGCAGGTCTTCTCCCACCTGGGCAGCGGCGCCGAGATCGCGCTGGCCGCCTTCCGCGCCGAGCTCGGCGAGGCCGAGACGCCCGGACCGGACTTCAACCAGGGCGTCTGGGACCGGTGGAACGCCCTCACCCCCGAGGAGCAACTGGCCGGCTGGCGCGAGTCGGACGGCGTCTTCGTGGCGGCCCTGGAGGCCCTGACCCCCGAGCAGCGCGAGGAGGTGCAGATCAACCCGGGCTTCCTGCCCCAGCCGGTCCCGGTGGCCTCGTTCGCCGGACTGCGCCTGAGCGAGGTGGCCCACCACAGCTGGGACATCCGCGTCGCCGCCGACCCCGCCGCCGGGCTCACCGCCGACACCGCCGACCTGCTGGCCGAGCACCTCAGCGACGGCCTGAGCTTCCTGCTCGGCTTCATCGCCAAGCCCGACGTCGTCGCCGACCCGGCCGTCGTCGCCATCGGCGACACCCCGTACCGTCTCGTCCTCGCCGACGAGACCCGCTTCACGACCGACGCGCCCACCCCGACCGCCACCTTCGAGGGCCCGCTCGAGTCGGCGCTGCGGCTCCTGGTGGGCCGCCTGACCCCACCACACACCCCGGAGACGGTCAAGGTCACCGGCAACGTCACCCTCGACGACCTGCGGTCGACGTTCCCCGGCTTCTGACAGCGGGGTCGAGGCCGGCTCGGGCGATCCCGTACGCGATCCGAGCGCACGGTTCACCGAGCCGGCAGTGACTCGCGTCGACCTGCGTCCACAGGTCGTAGGCGCGGTCCGCAGGATCTTCGCCATGGAGGCCGCCCTGCGCAGCTGCGGCCAAGCGCCGGTAGCTGCAGCGGCCGGCTCACCCGCCTAGGGTCGAGCAGGTGGCACGCCCCGTACCTCCCCTGACGATGCGTCCCGCCGGACGCGATGACGTGCTTGCGATCGCTGTGCTCATCCGCGCCCGCTCGGCCTGGATGCGTGATCGTGGCCGACCCGACTGGGACGATTCCGCCGACGACCTCGCCGACCAGGCCGCCCACCCGGACATACCGGTCTGGGTACTCACCGGTGGCGGTGAGGTCATCGGCTGCACCACCCTGCTCGATGAGTCCCCCGAGTGGCTGTGGACCGAAGCCGAACGCACCGAGCCGGCGCTGTTCATGACCGGAACCGTCACCGATCCCCGATTCGCCGGGCAACGACTCGGGTGCCGTCTGGCGTGGTGGGTGCTCGACCACGCCGCGCGCACCGGCCGGACGTGCGTCCGTCGAGGCACCATCGTGCCCGAGTTGGTCCGCTACTACCGTGACGTCCAGGGATGGCGTGTGGTCCGGGAACGCGGCGGGCACCAGGTCGTCGGGCTCTCGCGGCAAGCCGCACGGATGCCGGGCTTGGGCATCGCTTCGGCCCCGCATCGTCCGGCACCGTAACAGGCGGACGATCAGGCCGGGGCGACCGCAAAACACTTGTTACGAGTCGGGTCGCCTCATTGAGGACGACTTATCCGTCGCCCACGACGGCCTGCGGGCATCTGTTTCGTGCGTCGCTTCCATGTTCCATGCGCGCAGGAGGTAACGCGCGACCTGCCCGTTTTCGAGCCCCGCCGCGGGCGCCACTCGAGGCCGGCAGCACAACCCCACCGTGAGACGACCCTGCGGCCGGTGTGTGCGCCGTCGGACGATCCACGATGGGCAGTACCGACCGCGCCTCCGGGGCGCAGGTGACCGAGCACAACGTCAAGCGCACCGGAGCCATCCGCGCCCGGGTGCCGTGTAGCCGGGATCCCGTACGCGCGCCTGGTGTTGATCGCTGTTGATGGGAGGATGTGCGATCGTGGCCCACGAAGTGTTCCAGCACGTGCCGTTCCCCTTCCCCGACAGCAGCTTCCCGCCTCAACTCGGTGCGATGGTGCAACGGACGGTCGCCGACGGCGAGTTGCCCGCGCTCGCCGTCGTCCACACGGCCGACAACTCCTGGATCGTGCTGGACGGCGTCAACGACCCGAACCTCGACGGCGCCTGTGTCATCGACGCCATGGTCCACCTGGTCGACGACGATCCTTCGCTCGCCGTGGTGGCGCGGCTGGAAGTCGGTCACCGCGCCGACCGCCAACGTCCGGGCGACCTGTGGCAGTCCCTCCCGGTCGAACTCGACGACTGAGCTGGGGCTGCGCGATCCAAGGTCTGATTGCGTTCGAGCCTTTCCGGCGTCGTGGCGTTGGCCAGGGTCAGCGTGGGGCGGCGTGTCGCCGACTTCGAGACCTGCAAGATCATCACGAAGGAGCTCTCGTGCCGAACCGTCGCCAGATGGCCGGACCGGCGCCTATCTGCGCCTGTTGAGCACGAGTGCTGCCACAACCAGCCCTGCAACGGCCGCGACCATTGAACCCATCGCGACGAGAACCCGCTGCCGAGATGACAGAGAGTCCGTGGTGAACAAGAACAGGGACGCGGCCACTAGGCCGATCGCTGTACCAGTCAAGATTTGACGCCGTTGCACGCCCATATGTGTAGCCTGCCGCTTCGTTGGGTCCCTCGTAACCCGTAGCCAGTCTGACCGTCATCGAGGAGCGCCAAGCCGCCTGGACGGCGGTCCACGAGAAGTGGTTCTTCGCATCCTGCTGGCTGGCCGCGACAGGCCGGAATACCCCGGACATCGATAAGGCGGGGCCCACTCGCGTTCCGACCTATCAGCGGCTTGCGGCCGGCGACAATGCTGTAAGTCTCCAGATCGGTCGGTGGGTTGGTTGGTCGAGCGCCGGCGCCGATGCCGTCGCTGGGGTCGCGTCAATCTTTCGAACATCGTTCTGTCAGCGATCTAGATGATCATCAATCTTGGCGCTGAGCAAGATGCTTGAGAAGCGTGCTGGCGCTTTCCATTATGGCATGATCAATTACTGACGAAGGGCGGCTGCGCTGCGGGACAATTGCTTATGGCGCAGATGCAGTTGTTCACCAGGCTTGAGGTTGCTGCAATGCGTGATCGGACCGCGTCCCGCAATTATTCGCCGGAGCGTGACGCCTTTCGCCGTGAACACGAGCGCCACCGCAAGTGGGGATTGGCTCAACGGCACGCCGAGAAATTGCGACGCTCCCGCGATTCGGCCATAACAACCGGGTCTGGTGATCAGGGGGACGCCATCCGCCGGCGCCCAGCACCGTCCGCGCCCAATTCCGATGCCGCGCCTCAATCTGTCGCGTCCGAAACCGACGTCGTGTTTGAAGCCGACGTTGCGTCTCCGACCGGTGTTGCGTCTCGAACTGACGACGGGTCTCGGGCCGGCGTCGCGTCTCGAACTGACGTCGCGTCTCGAACTGACGTCGCGTCTCGAACTGACGTCGCGTCTCGAACTGACGTCGCGTCTCGAACTGACGTCGCGTCTCGGGCCGGTGTTGCGTCTCGAACTGACGTCGCGTCTCGGGCCGACGTTGCGAATCGGGCCGACGTTGGGTCTCGGGCCGACGTTGCGCCGCAGCGCGTTGCCGCGCCGCGGCGAGCCGTTGTCCCGCCGCGGCGAGCCGTTGCCGCGCCGGGGGCTGCGGCAGCGTGGGCCGGGGCGCGTCGTGATGGTGGTCTGGTGACTGTTTCGTCGGTCGTCGACGAGCGGGCTGCCGGCCTGCGGGTCGCAGAGGAGCAGACCGTTGTGGGCCGGGCTGTTGACATGGGGGCAGTTCTTCGACGGGTCGTTGACGTGCGGATCGCTCATGGGCCGGTCGCGGAGGACCTGGTCACCAACCGTCAGCTCATCGATGACGAACCCAAAGACGGGCGGCTCGCTGATGTTGCGGCGTCCGATCTTCACGGTTCTGAGGGTGCTCAGGCTGCTCCAGCGGCTGATCGAAGAGTCACGGTTGATCGGGGAGACCATGTGGCGGGTCTCCGCGAGTCACGCCATGAGGTGGAGGGCTACTGGCGCTCCGATCACTGACTCGCGGCCTGTTGTTGATCGGGCCGCTGGGCGCCGAGCGGTTGTCATGCGCCCCCATGAGCAACCACTCGTCGATGGTGAGTTCATTGCTTCTCGGAGGGCGGCGGCCACCCCGGGCGCCGGTTGCTGGTGTCGGAAACTGATCATCTCCGATGGCGGCGTCGGTGACCCTCCGGTCAACGGCTGGCTGGTTGTTGATGAGTGGGTCGCTTATGCCGAGGTCGGCCGCCGAGGGGCCGCTGGTGGGTGGAGTGTTGACCTTCGGTCTGCTGACCACCGGGTCGCTGACGTTCGTACAGCTGGTGAGCTGATGGCTGACAGGCGCACTGCTGAGGAGCCGGCCGCCGGCAATAGGGCTGTCTTGCGCGGAATGACCGGCGGGTTCAACCGGACGTGCCGATCGTTGCTCGGGTCGGCGGGAGACCAGCAGTCGACGGCTCCTGCAGCCTGGCCCCCTACGTCTGCTCGGCGATGTAATGCGAATCCTCGGAAGGCCTGGGCGGGAGCCAGGCCTGACTTATCAGCACCTGCCTATGGGAATGGTGCGATGCGTCTCCCGCGGAGGGAGGAGGCGGATACGGGAGAGCGCAATTGTTCGACACTTCTGTGCGGACAGCCGCCCCACAATGTGAGCCGCCGAAAGACGCAATTAGGTGACAGCATGTGTCCGGACTGTCGTTGGAGTGAGTGGATAAGCAGGGATCGATCTGCTGCAAAAGAGCGCGGCCCGCCACAGTTTGTGAAACGTAGAGCCGGTCCAGTTGCCGTCCACGAGATTCGGCAGGTGCTGCGCGTCATAGCGCGTCGGTGATGGCTTCGCGGCGCACGTCGCCACAGGGACATCGGCTATTGACGTGATCTCAGCAAGGTTCGTTGAGGTACCGGTATTCGAAATGGGTGAGGTGTAGCGCTGCGGCGACGACGTCGCCGATTCTGCGGGGGCTGATCGTGCTGTGGCGCAAGGTTTTCCAGCGGCT
>NZ_JALPVJ010000025.1 GCF_023544445.1 Actinoplanes sp. M2I2
CGGCGCGGGCGGCGCGGCAGGGCGGCGCGGGCGGCGCGGGCGGCGCGGGCGGCGCGGGCGGCGGGGTGCAGCACCCGCACAAGACGAACGGCCGGCTTCCCCCCGGGAGATCACGCGATCGCGGATCATCAACCGTGGGCAGCCGGCCGCCGCCGAACCCGGTGACCGCGAGCGGTCACCGGCCTTTGCTACTTACAGCGGGCGGATGTTCGCCGCCTGAAGCCCCTTGGCTCCCTGCTCGACGTCGAACTCGACCCGCTGGTTCTCGTCGAGGCTGCGGAAACCGGACGACGCGATCGCCGAGAAGTGCGCGAACACGTCGGCGCCGCCGTCGTCCTGAGCGATGAAGCCGAAGCCCTTGTCTCCGTTGAACCACTTGACGGTACCGGTGACCATGATTTTCTCCTTGTCGCGCGTGCGGAGGCGCACCCTGCGCCACCCCGCGTCGCCGCCCTGATCACCGTGTACCGACGAAACCAGAAACGCCTGATGGGCTGAGACCCATCAGGCGTTGTGGAACGTCCAAGGAAATCAAACTGCAACGCCTTGAACCTAGCACGGGCGGGCCCGACCGGGTCAGGCGCGCGCCGTCGGCCGAGGCTCGCGCAGCGGGGCGCCGACCTCGTGGAGGTACCGCAGCGCCTGCCGGTAGGACTCGATGAGCGTCGTCTCCTCGTACGGCACCCCGATCTCGGCGCAGTACTCCCGCACGATCTTCTGCGCCTTGCGCAGGTTCGGGGTCGGCATGGCCGGGAACAGGTGGTGCTCGATCTGGTAGTTGAGACCGCCCAGAGCGACGTCGGTGAGCCAGCCACCGCGGACGTTGCGCGAGGTCAGGACCTGCTTGCGCAGGTAGTCCTCGGTGCCGTCGGGGTGCGGCATGCCCTTGTGGTTGGGCGCGAAGGTCATGCCGAGGTAGACGCCGAACACGCCCTGGTGAACGATCAGGAAGGCGATGGCCTGCAGCGGCGACAGCACGATGAAGACCGACGACAGGTACGCGACGGCGTGCACCAGCAGCAGGGCCGCCTCGAGCACGGGGCGCTTGACGACGCCCGCGCGCAGCGCCTTGATGCTGGAGACCTTGAGGTCCGTGCTGAGCAGGGTCAGCAGCGGGAAGAACAGCCCGGCCTGGTGGCGGGTGACGAAGGCGGCCAGGCCCTTGCGGCCGATGGCCGACTCGGTGACCCAGATGAGCACCTCGGGCGAGACGTCCGGGTCGAGATCGTCGTGGTTGGGGTTGTTGTGGTGGCGGGTGTGCTTGTCCATCCACCAGCCGTAACTCATGCCCACGCCCAGGTTGGCGGCCATCCGGCCGACGATCTCGCTGGGGCGTTTGGTGCGGAAGACCTGACGGTGGGCGATGTCGTGCGCGACGAGCCCGAGCTGCGAGAAGGTCACCGCGAGGAAGACCGCGACCAGCAGCGTCCACCAGGACGACCCGACCAGGAAGAAGGCGGCCCAGCCACCGACGACCATCAGGCCCACGACCGTCAGCCGCAGGGCGTAGTAGGCCGGTTGCCGTTCCAGCAGGCCGGCCTCGTTGACCCGCCGGTTGAGAGCCGCGAAATCGCTTCCGGCCGCCGCTCGCGGCCGTACTGGGGTTGCCGTCATGGTCTCAGTGTGGGTGCCGACGGTTGCAGAATCAGGAGTGTGGGACCCCACTGCCGTGGGGGTGCCAGCACCCCTGCCCTCCGGCCTGCCGCTGTGGTTGAGCGTCGCGCGATGATG
Source organism: Actinoplanes sp. M2I2 (assembly GCF_023544445.1). Classification (GTDB taxonomy): domain Bacteria; phylum Actinomycetota; class Actinomycetes; order Mycobacteriales; family Micromonosporaceae; genus Actinoplanes. The sequence continues at coordinate 1,732 of NZ_JALPVJ010000025.1, forward strand.
GTGTCATGACATTCCGCCTCCGGCTGCTGCCCGGGATGACCGCCACCGCGGACGGGGTGTTCGCGATCGGCCTCGGGCTGCTCAACCCGGTAGTGCTCGCGATCTGGGTGATCGGGCTCGTGCTCAGCCCGATCCCGGCCCTCGGCCCCGAGATGCTCGGGGTGGCCACCACGGTGGTGCGGTGGCGCGCCGACCTCGAGCGGCGCCTCAGCACCCGGGCCGGCGTGCCGATCCGCCGGCCCTATCTGCCCCCGCCGGCCGGGGCCGAGGTGGGCAGCGCCCGCTGGCTGCGGTGGATCATCACCGACCCGGCCACCTGGCGCGACGCGGCCTGGCTGCTGCCCGGGGCGCTGGTCGCGATGGGGCTCAGCCTGATCACGGTGGCGATCATCGGGTACGGCCTGATCGGCGTGCTGCTGGTGCCGCTGTGGCTGTTCCTGGGCGATCTGCGGTTCGGCTACGGGATCTTCTGGCCGACCGCCCACCTGGCCGAGGGCTGGCTCGCCCTCCCCCAGGGTCTGGTGATCGTCGCCCTCGGACTGATCGTGGCGCCGCTGACCCGGGCGACCCACCTGCGCTTCGCCCGGCTGTTCCTGGCGCCGACCCGCTCGGCCGGGCTGCGGCTGCGGGTTGCCCGCCTGACCGTGACCAGGGCCGACGCGATCGACGCGCAGGCCGCCGAGTTGCGCCGCATCGAACGCGACCTGCACGACGGCGCCCAGGCCCGGATGGTGTCGGTGGGCATGACGATCGGCCTGGCCGAACGACTCGTCCGCCGCGATCCCACCGCCGCGCTCAAGCTGCTGGCCGAGGCGCGCGCGGCCAGCACGACCGCCCTGGTCGAGCTGCGCCACCTGGTCCGCGGCATCCACCCGCCGGTGCTGGCCGAGCGGGGTCTGGACGGGGCGGTCGAGGCGCTGGCGATGGCCCTGCCGGTGCGCACCGACGTCACCTCGCATCTGCCCGGCCGCCTCGACACCCCGGTCGAGTCGGCGGTCTACTTCGCGGTGGCCGAGGCGCTGGCCAACATGACCCGGCACAGCAACGCCCGGTCGGCCTGGGTGGCCCTCAAACACGCGGACGGGGTGCTGTTCGTGGAGATCGGCGACGACGGGGACGGCGGCGCCGATGCCGAGCGGGGCACCGGCCTGCACGGCATCGAGCGCCGGCTGAACGCCTTCGATGGGACGATGGCCGTCTCATCGCCACCCGGCGGTCCGACCGTCGTGACCATGGAGCTGCCGTGCGTGTTGTCATCGCCGAAGATCTGATGCTGCTGCGGGACGGTCTGACCCGCCTGCTGGAGGCCTTCGACTTCGACGTGGTGGAGGCGGTCGACAACGGGCCGGCCCTGCTGCCCGCGCTGCTGCGGCACCGGCCGGACGTGGCCATCATCGACGTCCGCCTGCCGCCCACCCAGACCGACGAGGGGCTGAAGGCGGCCATCGCCGCCCGCGCGGAGATTCCCGGGCTCCCGGTGCTGGTGCTGTCCCAGCACGTCGAGCCGCTCTACGCCCGCGAACTGCTCACTGATCACGTCGGTGGCGTGGGCTACCTGCTCAAGGAACGGGTCTCCGACGTCGAGCAGTTCGTCAGCACGGTGCAGCAGGTGGCCTCGGGCGGCACCGCGTTCGACCCCGAGGTGGTCGCCCAGATGATGGCCCGCCGCGAGCCGCTGGGCGGGCTGACCACCCGGGAGCACGAGGTGCTGCGGCACATCGCCGAGGGCCGCTCGAACGCCGCCATCGCGGCCCGGCTGTTCATCACCGAGAAGGTGGTCAGCAAGCACATCAACAACATCTTCGCCAAGCTGGGGATGCCGCCCTCCGACGACGACAACCGCCGGGTCATGGCCGTGCTGATGTATCTGGACGCCGGGCCGGCCTGACGAGCGCTCCGCGCCGGCGGAGCCCCGATGGCGTACGCTTCTCATATCCGACTGCCCTGACCTGCCATCACCCATTCGGGTCGGTGGGTCTTCACGTCGGCCGGCCCTCGTCCTCGATGGACCCCGTTTTGCGCTTCGCGTGGTCCGCTCGACGGGGACAGCGCTCACCTGGGCCCCATGACTGGAACGGACGTCCATGCCGGCCGACCCCAAGCGCTATCTCAGTGACGTCAACCTGCGGGCCGTCCTGACCGTGCTCATCGCTCGTTCGGGTGGTCACGTCGACGTCACGAATGCCGAACTGTACGACGCCATGCTGACCGCCGAGGGGCGGGACGACGGATTCCAGATCGAGGAGACCGGCGTGGGCCTTCGCCTGTCCATCGGTCAGCAACCTCAAAGGAGCACCTCATGATTGTTTCAAAAGCGGCCGTTCTGACCGTCCTTCGCGAGCGCGGCCAGCAGGCCAGGGCCGATTTCGTCGATCGTGAACTGCCCGAGGAGATCGACACCGACCGGCACGGCGGACTGCTGGCCACGCTGCACCTCGATCTGGCCGAATTGGCCCGGGGCACAGCTTCCTGAGCGCCGCGGCGCCCGATTCACGGTTTCCGTGCTACGGTAGCCGCGTTGCAGTTTTGATTTCCTAAGACGTTTTGAACGCCTGACGGGCATCTTGGCCCGTGAGGCGTTTTTTGTTTTCGGCGGATGTTCGCCGGGGTCACATCTTGGGTATCGAGCCGCGACGCGAGGCTCCGCACGGTGCGGTTCCTCAAGAATTCGCAGGGAGAAAAGAACGTGACTGAAGGTACCGTCAAGTGGTTCAACGGCGACAAGGGCTTCGGATTCATCACCCCGGACGGTGGCGGCGCTGACGTGTTCGCTCACTTCTCGGCCATCGCCACCTCGGGCTACCGCAGCCTCGAGGAGAACCAGCGCGTCGAGTTCGACGTGGCCCAGGGCGCCAAGGGCCCGCAGGCGGAGAACATCCGTCCGCTCTGATGCAAGCAGCTCGGCCGGCCCGATGACGGGGTCGACGGGCAGGACGGCGGCCGGTTGCCTCTGGTCGAGATCCGCGACATCCGCGTGATCTCCCGGGGCGGCCGGCCGTCTTCGTCGCAACCTCTCCACAGCAGCGCCTCAGAAGCGGTGCCTCAGTGCCGCCGCCATTGGAGCATCGCGGCAGTGGCGTCGTCGCGCAGCTCCCCCGCCTCGTACGAGACGATCGTCTGAATCAGCCGGCGCATGGTCTCGGGCGCCCCGGCGCCGTCGCGCATGGTCTCGAGCAGGAACTCGCTCAGCCGGTCGGCGCCGAACAGCGCCCCCGACGCGTCCCGGGCCTCGGTGATGCCGTCGGTGTAGAAGACCAGCGTGTCGCCCGGCTCCAGCTGCTGCTCGATGATCCCCGGCGGCCGCGAGACCATGTGGCCGAGGCCGAGCGGCAGCGCGTTGGGCGTGGGGAACGACGGCAGGGCCGCCCCGTCCCGCAGGAAGAGCTCGGCGGGATGACCGGCGCTGATCCGCCGGTACGCGCCGGTCTCGATCTCCAGCTCGGCCAACAACGCGGTGACGAACGCGCCCGGATATTGCGAGCGGATCCACTTGTCGATCGACCGGTATGTGTCCGACAGCGACAACCCCGACCGGCGGGCATTACGGTACGTGTTCAACGTCAGCGTGGTCAGCGCGCTGGCGCTGATGCCGTGACCGACCGTGTCGAAGAGCGCGACATGCAGGACATCGCCGTTGGCCGCGTAGTCGAACGCGTCCCCGCCGACGTCGTAGCAGGGCTCGAGCACGGCGGTGACCATGGTGCCGTCGACCGCGAACGTCAGCGGCGGCAGCTGATTCCAGATGATCTCGGCGGCCAGCTGCATGGGCAGCCGGCGCCGGGTGTGCTCGACCGCGTCACCGTAGAACCGGCGGCTGGCGATCAGCTCGGCCACCAGGGCGGCGATCACCTCGAGGTCGTGCCGGTCGGACTCGGACGGGTAGGCCTTGACCCGCAACTCGAGCACACCGAGCCGCTCGGCCCCGTGCAACAGGGGCAGCCACAGCAGACCCCCGCCGCCCTCGTCGAGCCACTGCTGCCGGGCGCTCGTGAAGGCCAGGCCCGGGGGCGTGCCGTCCACGGGGTAGGCCGTCCGCACGTCGGGCACCGTCCCGCGCAGCGGATGCAGGCCCTCCTGCGCGTAGTCGACCAGCAACACGGTGGCCGCCTCGGCGTCGAGCAGGGGCGCAGCCCCCGACAGCACCGCCGGCAGGTCCTCAGCCCGTCCGCGGTGCCTCAGGTCCATGAGCCGGCGAACGGCCTCCATCGAAGCGAGCATCAGACCCATCTTCCACTCCGACGGCCAGGACCGCAGCATGCCACACCTCGAACGTGGCCGGCTCAACTGAGTTCCCGGTAGGCCCGCAGCACCGCCTCGGTACGCTCGGCCAGCTCGGACCCGGCATCCGGCCCGGCCGACGGGCGGGCCGAGGTCAGCCGGGCGATGGTCTCGTCGGCCGTCCGCGCCAGCTCGCCGATCTCCTCGTCGCGCAGGAACTCCTCCCCGGCCACGGCGACGGCGGTCAACGTGGCCAGGCGCCGCGACACCTCGTCGTCCAGCCCGGCCAGGGCGGCCGTGGCCCGGGCCAGCCGCGGGGCCAGCTCGGGCGCCCCGGCGTGCCCGCCCAGCTCGGTGCGGAGCTCGCGCAGCTCCTGCCGCCTCTCCAGCGCCCCGGCCAGGTCGAACAGGGCCTGCGCGAGCTGCCGTTCGGCCACCGGCACGTCGACGAGCGCGCCCAGCGCCGGCCACGCCCGCGACGACCGTCGACAGAGGTCGACCGCCTCCGCGAACACCTGCCGGTCCGCGTCCTCGACCAGCACATGATGCTGATCACGATCACTGTCCAGCCGCGGCGCCGAGAGGACGCCGGCCCGCTGCCACCAGGTGCAGGCCCAGCCACCGGCCACCGCGGCCAGCCCCAGCAGGGTGGTGAGCCCGCCGACCGGATATCCGGTCAGGAGCAGGGCCGCGCCGATCAGGATCAGGACGGCGCCCAGCCCGTAGAGGGTGCCCGCCACCGGCGCCGGATCGGCCGGCTCCCGCGCCGGTGTGACCTCGAGGACGCCGCCCCAGCGGAAGGTGATCCCCCGCCCGCCGACGACGCCGACCGGCAGCCGGGCCACGATGACCAGCTTGTCGTCGTAGGCCACATACAGCGACGGCGTCATCCACGCTCCACTCTCCGGCCGGAGCCCCGCATCATCGCACGCGATCACCGTGGCCCGGAGGCGCCGTCCATCCGCTCGACGGCTGAGACACCTCCGGCTTGTCCAGGCCGGGCCGTGCTGGATGCCACAGATCTCACACAAAGCCTTCCGACCGGGTGTCGCGAGTCATCAGGCCCAGATCCTGCAACGCCTCGGCGTCGCGGATCACGAACCCGCGATACCCGGTAGTGATCAAACCTGACTCGCGAAGTTCCCGAAGCACCTTGTGCACGGTTATGTCCGCTGCACCGCAGAGCGTGGCCAGCTCCGTCTGAGTCAGTTCGATGTCGACAGCGATACCCGTCGGCGCGCGCCGCCCGTACCAACTCCCGATTTCGGCCAGCGCACGGGCCACCCGCACCTTCACCGGGTACGACGCGAAGTCAGCACGCCGCCGATTGGCCGCCCGCAGGCGGTCCGACACGATGCCCGCGACCTCGATCGCCGCGTCCGCGTGCTGTCGCAAGAACGAGCGAAACGCTTCCCGGCCGATCTGGTGCACAGTCGAATGCCGGCACGCGATCACGGTCGCCGAACGGGGCACGGCGTTCAGCGCCGACATCTCGCCGACCAGATCCCCCGATACGCGGATGGCCATGAGCGCCTGACGTCCGGCCGGAAGCAATACAGTCACCTTCACCAGAGCGTCCTCGAGCAGAAACACATGCGTCTCGAGGAGACCTTCATGGATGAGAACGTCACCGGGATCGTGCCGGCGACGAACGCCGGCACGGAGAAGAGCGGCGCGTGCCGCGGGATCCAGCCGACCCATCAACGTGCGTGCGGGCCAGTCCACAAAGCCGCTCCAGCGCTCGGACTCGGAGTAATCGTACGAGTACTCGCCGTCACGATATCCATAGATTGTTGGCAATCGCCAGAGCGATCTCGGCCCCGGTTGCGCCGCCGGACAGAACCAGCCACGGGATACTGCGGAGCGCTTCGCGGTTCTTGGCCACTGCGATCCGCCGCAACGCGGCAAGTTCCTGATCCCAGGCCCCGGCCCGCGCCGGCCATCCGTCGATACGAGGCCGGACCACAGCCAGCAGATGCCAACCGGCCTTCGCCGACGTGAGCGCCGTCAGAGCGAACACGAGGGCCGCCGGAACCGGACACGGCTGTGTCGCGAGTGCCATGTCCGCCGACATCGTCACCATGCCTCCCGCGACGCCGAGCAAAGTCGCGGCCTTCGCATCGGCCAGTCGGATGATCGCCTGCAACGACTCCGCGGTTGCCCGGGCGACCCTCAGGTCGGCGCCGGATCGGGAACGACCGGCCGTGGATGTTCTCTCATCTCGCGACGTCATGCGTCCAGCAAAGACCTGAGCCACCCCAGCCATCTCCTCAGAATATGAAATCTCGCCGAATGGCCACTCACTCGACAATTCATATTTCTATGAGATCCGTTGCCGTGGCGCGCGATAGAGATGACAGGACCGACCGATCCGCCGTCACGAAAGGGGTGCGCCGGTGCCTGCGATCAGCGATCCGAGCCGACGAATAGTCATCTCGGTCGACATGGCCGACTACAGCAAACGCAACAACTGGCTCCAGTACGAAGCACAGAAGGACTTCCACCGGATCATGGACGAGGCGGCGGAAGAACTGGCCGTCGACCGGCCGGCTTGGATGCAGCAGCAAGCAGGCGACGGTGAACTGGCCGTTCTCCCGGCCGAAGCGAGTGAACGCGCTCTGGTCGCGAAGCTGACGCCAACCCTCGACAAGCTTCTCAGGCAACACAATCTGGGCCGGAGCCCGGCCGGGCGCGTCCGCTTGCGAGTCGCCATTCATCAGGGACTGGTGCATCTCGACGGCAGCAACGGCTTTCCCGGCGAAGCCGTGGTGACAGTGTCCCGCCTCGTCGACTCCCCAGTGATCAAGGATGCCCTCCGTAATCGCTTTCCCCATGCCGACGTGGCTCTGATCGTCTCCGATCAGTTGTACAACGACGTCGTGTGCCAGTATCACGACTTGCGGCCCGACCTCTTTCAGAAAGTGTTGGCGGAACTGCCGGACAAGGGATTCGCACAACCTGCGTGGCTGTATGTGCCAAATGAGAACGCCGCCCAGGACGGCGCGCGCGAACAGTCACCACGACCGGACGACCCTTCGCCGTCGGAGGCCGGCACCAGCAAGCCGCCGCCCGTTCAAAGATGGGATCACAACAAGGCCAGTGGGCCGACGATCTTCGGAAACCACGGCACCCAGAATCTCGGTCGTGGGCCCCGATGACCGGGCACGACCAGGGTCCCGTCGCACCGGACGGGCGCGGCCGGGAGTTGATCTCGGCCGGCGCGGATCCGACGGGCGCATCGGCGAACGAACGCCCGGAGCCGGCGGCGGCGTCGTCCGAGGGCGAACCACTGCAGCCGGGTGAAGCCAGGGTCGAAGAAGACGACAAGGAAAAGATTCTCGGCTCCCAGTACGAGCGGCAGAGGTTCAGCCGGAACCGCGCCAAGGGTCAGTCGATGTGGGGCGACGGCAACATCCAGAACATCTTCTCGGAACGCATGGCGCCGACTTTCCGCCGACCGGCACAGATGGAGAGTCTGACCGACTACTACGTGCCCACCGACGAGAAGGAGGAGAAAGCCCTGCGGGCCGCCCTGGAGCGGCACGCCACCGTCTGCCTGGTCGGCGAACCGGAGACGGGACGGTTCAGTACGGCTTGCATGGCCCTCCGGGAGCTGTTCGGACCGAACATCGAGGAGATACTTCCACCGCCCGACCAGTCTCCGGTGGAAGCGATTCACCAGGTCGGTACCGAAGACCTGACATTGGAGACGGGCTATCTGCTGCGCATCGAGAACAGCGACCCCGACCCGTACATCAAGCGACTGGACGCCTTGATGCGGGAGAACCGGGCTCAGCTGATCCTCATCCGGAACGCGTCCTCCCCGCCGCGCAGCAACGCCGAGGTCGCCCACCTCCCGCCCTCGCCGAAGGAGGTGTTCAAGGCTCATGTGCGGTGGCTCGGTGAGGCGTCGGGCCGAGACGTCACCGGGTACCGACGCCTCGCCGACACCGTTCCTCTCCCTCGGAAGCCACGCGACGTCGTGTGGCTGGCCAGTGAGTCCCTGAAGCACAGTCCGGGCGAGGCCGAGGACCTCGCTCATCTGCAGGATCTCCGTGCGCTACGAAAACGCGCGACAGACGCTCTCGTGGACGGACCAGACGTCGCGAACGCGGGCCGGCGCCGCCTCCCGCAACATCGACGGGCGTTCCGTCTCGCGTATGTCGCGATGGCCGGGCGCCCGATCGGCCGCGTTTTCGATGCCACCGGGCACCTGCTCAGGATGCTCGATGCCGCATCGGGCTGGGATGATCTCGGCCGCACCGCGCTCGAGCATCCCGTGACGACCCTGCTGGGCGAAGATCTCGCGGCGCAGTGGCAGTCCGCCGACAATCCCCGGCGGCTGGCCCGTGTCGACGACGAGTTGGCGCGTTCGATCTTCGACGTGGCCTGGCACGAGTTCGACCACACCCGGCCCGCTCTGCTGACGTGGCTCAGAGCCATGGTGGAGGACTCCGACGCCGGATCGCGCGACGCCGCCGTCCGGGCCGCGGTCATCCTGGCGCTGGTGGACTTCGACAGCATCTGGCGAGAAGTCATCGATGAATGGAGCCGATCCCCGAAGTCGCGGGTACGGCTGGCCGCGGCGAAGGCGGCCCTCTACCTCGGATCGGCCAACCGGGTCCAGCATCTTGTGGCGCGGAAGGTCCACGGCTGGGCACGCGGCACGAACTATCAACGGGACGCCGCCGCCGGGGCATACGCCGACGGACTGCTGCTGAGTGACCGCCGATGGATCCTCGCGGATCTGCACGAGATCGGCACCGATCCCCTGCAAAAACGGGGCTGGACGATCGCCGCCGCGGCAAGTCGGCTACTGACGTCGGAATCCCGTCGTCTGATCGTCGGAACCCTGGTCGGCTGGATTCGCGAGGATGGCCCCGCACGGGTGGTGACCCGGCACGCGGCTCGGGCCTTCGTTCGCATGGTGCCGATGCCGCATGAGGACGGGCGAAGCCCCGTGCCGGTGCTGCTGAGCGGTCTGGCCGAGGGGGACCTTCTGGTGGAGCAGCTGTCAGAGCTCTGGTACCCGGCCTTGCTGGGCGCCAGCACCGGGCGGGAGGCCTGGAACGGGTTGCTGGCGTGGTTGCGCCGAGCGGACCACGATTCGGCCTTGCGCCCCTCGGTTCAGGACTTGCTGCGCGACATGGCCACTCCCCCGGCGCTGCGACGCCGGTTGCTGCTTTGCCTCTCCCGCCCCGACGCACCCGAATGGATCGCCGCCCTGACGGAGGAATGGAAATGACCGACGTAACGAGCCGGCCGACGAACGCGCCGGGACGGTGGCGCCGCATCGGCGCCTACTTGATGAGGCTGTGGCGGCGTTTTGTAGCCGCGTTCCAGGGTCCGGAAGTTCCGCTGGCGCCACCGCCGCCCGCACCGGGGCGTCTGACCGAGCGCCGGTCGATCGCTCCCCTCGCGGTGCCGGCCCGGGGATTCGCTTTCGATTTCCAGATAGACGGCACTTTCGTCTGGACCAGCGACGGACTCGACCGGTCCGACCTGCGGTCGCTGGTGGAGACCTTCCTCCCGTACGCTCGCGGCCACCTCAAGGGAGTCGCCGCCGGTCTGGCCCGCGGAGTCGAACCCCACCGCGGTGAGGACTTCGAACGCCGGCTGCGCAGCAAGCTGGCCGAGATGCGGGATTGGACCTACGAGCGGCAAGGGCTGCGGGTCAGGTGCCGCGCACACGTGCGGGTGCGGCTGGACGACCGTATTCAGGAGCACATCCGGCCCTATTGGGAACGGATGATCGAGCTTGACTACGAGCGGGACATCGCGGCCCGCCGGGCCCGCCACGTCGACCGGGTGAGCGCCCAGTGGGCAGCGGTGCTGGAGAGACTGCTCAAAGCCCCGGTGCCGGGCGGCGCGGCCACCATGACCGACGAACAGCTCGCGAAGGTGGTGCGGGAGCACCTGGGCGAGCAGCGTGCGTGGGAGGACGCCCTGGCCGGGCTGGGGCCGCAGGACGAGTATCGGAGGGAGGGTTTCTTCGACCTGCTGACCGAGGAGGGCCGGCGGCCCGCGTGACGCTCGGTCAGGGGGTCCGGGGCAGCGGGGGCAGGGCCGGGCGGTCGAGCCAGGCGGTGAAGAGGTCGTCGAGGGGCTCGGCCGCGAAGCGTTGCGCGTGGGCGCGGAACTGGGCCGTCGTGACGGTGCGGTGCTGGTGTTCGGCGACCCAGGACCGCAGGAGGGCGAAGAACGCCGGGTCGCCGATGGTGGTGCGCAGGGCGTGCAGCGTCAGCGCGCCGCGCTTGTAGACCAGCGGGTCGAACATCCGGTCCACGCCCGGGTCGGCGACGGTGACGGTCGCCGGGTGCGACAGCAGCCAGATGTGCCACCGGGTGGCGTGGATGTCGGCCGACGGGCCGCCCGAGACGCTGGACCACAGCCACTCGGCGTAGGTGGCGAAGCCCTCGTTGAGCCAGATGTGCCGCCAGTCGGCCACCGTGAGGCTGTTGCCGAACCACTGGTGGGCCAGCTCGTGGGCGACCAGCCGCTCGTGGGTGCGCCGGCCGTCGAGGTGGTTGCGGCCGAAGACGGCCATGCCCTGCGCCTCGACCGGGTCGTCCAGGTCGTCGTCGGCGACCACCACGACGTACTCCCGGAACGGGTACGGGCCGAACAAGCGTTCCAGGGCGGTCATGATCTCGCCGTGCCGGCCGAAGTCGTGCCGGAAGATCGTGCGCAGGCGGGGTGGGATCGCGGCCCGCTGCACGACCGGGCCGGGGGCCAGCTCGACCAGCTCGTACCGGCCGATCTGGACGCTCATGAGGTACGGCGAGGTGGGTTCGTTCCGCTCGTACACCCAGGTGGTGGTGCCGGCCCCGCGGCGGCGGGAGACCGGGTCGCCGGTGACCACCACGGTGTAGGGCGACGCGGCGGTGACCGTGACCAGGAAGGTGGCCTTGTCGTCGGGGCGGTCGTTGCACGGGAACCAGGACGGCGACCCGTCGGGCTGGCTGGCCACCAGCACGCCGTCGGTCAGCTCGTCCCAGCCGAGGTCGCCCCACCGGCCCGAGACGGGCACGGGCGTGCCGGCGTACCGGACCTCGACCCGGAACACGGAGCCGTGGTCGATCGCCTTCTCCGGCTTGACCCGGAGCTTGCCCGCACGGTGGGTCCAGCCGGCGCGGCGGCCGTCGACCCGTACGTCCTGGATCCGGAACGCGCCGAGGTCGAGGCTGAACCGGGACAGCGGCTGGGTGGTCCGCGCGGTGACCGTGGCCTTCCCGGCGAGCCGGTTGGTGAGGATCCGGTAGTCCAGGTCGAGGTCGTAGTGGAGCACGCGGTACCCGCCGTTGCCGTGCCCGGGAAGGTACGGATCGGGCGAGTGGTCGGCGCCCGCTGGGGTCATGCCCAGTTCGCGATCGGGTTGCCGAGCCATCGGCTGTTCTCCGGTACGGCGTCGCCCCGGGTGACCAGCGAGCCGGGGCCCACGGTGGTGCGCGCGCCGATGCTCGCGCCGGGCAGCACGATCCCGTGCGGACCGAGCGTCGCGCCCGCGCCCAGAGTCACCTCGTCCATGCTCATGATCCGATCATGGAACAGGTGGGTCTGCACCACGCACCCCCGGTTGACGGTGGCGCCCGGCCCGAGCCGCACCAGGTCGTACTCGGGCAGCCAGAACGTCTCCAGCCAGACGCCCCGGCCGATCTTCGCACCGAGCGTCCGCAGCCACAGGTTGAGCAGGGGCGTACCGGTCGCGAAGCGGAACAGCCACGGCGCGGCCAGCACCTCGACGAACGTGTCGGCCAGCTCGTTGCGCCAGACGAACGACGTCCACAGGGCCCGGTCGGCGACCCGGAACCGGCCGACCAGCAGCCACTTCGCCGCCGTCGCGGTCAGCGCGCCGGCGATCGCCGCGGCGAACAGCACCGGGCCCGCGGCCAGCGCGACCGCCCCGAGCCCGGCGGCCTGCCAGATCGATTCGAGGGCGGCGAGCACCAGGACGGCCAGGACCCCGGCCAGCATCACCGGGACGACCCGGCACAGCTCGACCGCGGCGCGGGCCAGCTTGAGCCGCAGCGGTGGGTCGTAGGTGCGGCCGGCGTCGCCCGTCTCGACCGTGCGGCGCAGCGGCATCGGCGGGGCGCCCAGCCACGACGAGCCCTTCTTGGCCTTGCGCGGCGCCGACGAGAGCACGCCGACCAGGCCCCGATTGGGCACCGAACGGCCGGGCGCGGCCATCCCCGAGTTGCCGAGGAAGGCCTGCTTGCCGATGCGGGCCGGGCCGACGCGCAGCCAGCCGTGGCTCAGCTCGTAGGTGGCGACCATCGTGTCGTCGGCCAGGAACGCGCCGTCCTCGACCGTGGTCATCGTGGGCAGGGCCAGGACCGTGGACAGCTCGGCGTTGCGGCCGATCCGGGCCCCCAGCAGCCGCAGCCACACCGGCGTGAAGAGGCTGGCGTAGATCGGGAACAGCGCGATCCGGGCCATGCCCATGAGCCGCTCGGTCGTCCACACCTGCCAGGCGACCCGGCCCCGTACGGGGTGGTAGCCGGCCCGCAGGCCGACGCCCAGCAGCCGGACGGCCGCGAGCACGAGCAGCGCGTACGACAGGAAGTAGGCGACCGCCGCCACCGGGGCCGTCAGCAACGCCGGGCCGAGGTCGAAGCCGTCGCCGACGCTCCAGCCGAGCAGCGCCAGAGCGGGCAGCACGGCGACGACCGGCAGCAGCCCCAGCAGCTGTGCGGTCACGCTGTAGGCGGCCACCCAGAGGCGGGAACGGTGCGGGGGCCGGCCGGCCGGCCAGCCCGCGTTGTCCTTGGCGGCGGCCGGCGCGGCGGGCGAACCGGCCCAGTGCTTGGTGGCCGGCACCGCCCCGGTGACGGTGGAGCCGGCCTCGATGTGCGCGTTCTTGCCGATGCGGGCGCCGGGCATGAGGGTGCTCCGGCCGCCGACCCGGGCGCCCGCGCCGACCCGGACCTTGCCGACCCGGACGACGTCGCCGTCGACCCAGTAGCCGGACAGGTCGACCTCGGGTTCGACGGCCGCGCCCCGGCCGAGCTTGAGCAGGCCGGTGACCGGCGGGGCGGAGTGCAGGTCGACGTCGGGGCCGATCTGCGCGCCGAGCGCCTTGGCATAGGTGATCATCCAGCTCGCGCCGGTGACGCCGGTCGCGCCGGTCAGCTCGGCGAGCCGCTCGGCCGCCCAGAGCCGCAGGTGCACCGAGCCGCCGCGGGGATAGCTGCCCTTGCCGACGCCGCGCAGCAGCAGCCGGGCGCCGCCGGCCGCGAGGGCGATCCGCCCCGGCGGGCTGAACAGCAGCAGCCAGCTCGCCGCGATCCACCACCAGGAGACGTGCGGGGCCCAGGCCACCAGGTTGGCCAGCGCGGCCAGCACGGTGAGCCAGCGCAGCCCGACCAGCGCCAGCATCGGCACCATCAGCACGGCCTGGACGAGCCCGGCCCGCAACGGCGTCGGCCGGACCTCGCGGCGCACCGTCTCGGTGGCCACGAGCGCGTCGAGGGCCGCCGCCATCTGCGACAGCCGGGGATGCTGGTAGACGTCGGCCACCGCGACCTGCGGGTGGGCCCGCCGGATCCAGGCCACCAGCTGGGCCGCGTTGAGGCTGCTGCCGCCGTTGCTGAAGAAGTCGGCGCCGGGTTCGGTCGGGCGTACGCCCAGGATCTCCTCCCAGCCGCCGGCCAGCCAGGCCTGCGTCCCGGTCAGCTCGGCGTCGCCCGCGCCGGCGGCGGCCAGGGGCCACGGCAGCGCGGCCCGGTCGACCTTGCCGGACGTGCGGGTGGGCAGGGCCTCGACCTCGGCCAGCAGGGGCACGAGCGCGGCGGGCAGTTGCTCACGGATGCGCAGGGCCGCGGCGGCGGCGTCGAAGCCCTCGCGGGGCACGACATAGCCGACGAGCAGCTGGTTGCCCGCGGCGGTGCGCTTGATCGCGGCGGCCGCGCCGGCCACCCCGGGCAGCGCCTGCAGGGCGGCGTCGACCTCACCCAGCTCGATCCGGCGCCCGCCCAGCTTCACCTGCTCGTCGCCGCGGCCGAGGAACAGCAGCCCCTCGGGCTCGGCGCGCACGATGTCGCCGCTGCGGTAGGCCCGCTCCCAGCCGAGCGAGGGCAACGGCGCGAACTTCTCGGCGTCCTTCGCGGCGTCGAGATAGCGGGCCAGCCCGACCCCGCCGATGACGAGCTCGCCGGTCTCGCCCATCGCGACCGGCTGACCGGCCGGGTCGACCACCACGAGCTCCCACCCGGCCAGCGGCAGCCCGATGCGCACCGGGCCCTCGCCGGTCAGCCGGGCGGCGCAGGCGACCACGGTCGCCTCGGTCGGGCCGTACGTGTTCCAGACCTCGCGGCCCTCGACGGCCAGCCGCTCGGCGAGCTCGGGCGGGCACGCCTCGCCACCGAAGATCAGCAGCCGGACCTCGTCGAGCGCCTCGACCGGCCACAGCGCGGCCAGCGTCGGCACGGTCGACACGACGGTGATGCGCTGCTCGGCCAGCCACGGGCCGAGGTCGACGCCGCTGCGGACCAGCGAGCGCGCGGCCGGCACCAGACAGGCGCCGTGCCGCCAGGCCAGCCACATCTCCTCGCAGGACGCGTCGAAGGCCACCGACAGCCCGGCCAGGACGCGGTCGTGCGGCCCGATCGCCTCGGCGTCGTCGTCGGCCAGGAACAGCTGGGCCTCGGCGTCGACGAAGGCCGCCGCGGCGCCGTGCGGGACGGCGACGCCCTTCGGGGTGCCGGTGGAGCCGGAGGTGAAGATGATCCAGGCGTCGTCGGCCGGTCCCGGCCGTCCGTCGCGGCCCTCGGGCGTACGGCGCAACGACACGCTCAGCCCGTCGCCGAGCACCGCACAGACGCCCGCCTCGGCGAAGACCAGCTCGGCGCGCTCCTCGGGGTCGTCGGCGTCCACCGGCACGTAGGCCGCGCCCGCCGCCAGCACCCCGAGGATCGCCAGGTAGAGCTCGGCCGAACCGGACGAGACCCGGATGCCGACCCGGTCGCCGACGCCGACGCCGTGCCCGCGCAGGCTCACCCGCAACGCCTCGACCGCGTCGGCCAGCTCGCGATAGGTCAGCGCGGCCCCGCCGGCGTCGATCGCGCGGGCGCCCGGGTGGGCCTGCACCGTCGCGTCGAAGATGTCGACCAGGGTGCGCCGGACCGGGGACGAGTCGGAGCGGAACAGAGCCGGGGCGCCGGGCGCGTCGGCGCTCGCGGGCAGATCGATCAGTCGCAGGTCAGCGGTCGTCACGGTCACCGGGCGTGCTCCATCCTTACCATCGGTCGACGTCGCCAGGCGCACGGCATCGAGCCGCCCGGGGGCAGCGATCAAAGCTACGGGCGGGAAACGGCGGATGACCAGCGAATGGCCGATACGTGCTCAGTAACACACCTTCGGGGCAGCGAACCACCTCGATCGATTGCCCCCCGGCGGGGACCTTGGCATGATCTGCGCCATGTCGTTGACTCGCCGCCACCTCCTGGGTGCCGGAGCCGCCGCGCTGACCGCTACCGCCGCCGGCTGTGGCCGTGACAAGCCCGGCTGGGTGGATGGACAGCCCGGCGGGGGCGCGGGCGGCGGGGCCGCCGCCGCAGCCGCCGCGCCGGCCTACCTGGCCCCGCTCAAGGCGGTGCTGACCAAGTATCTGAAGCCGACGACAGCCAACCCGAAGCATCCGACCTACGCCGGCGCCGTGGCGGTCGTGATGGTGAACAACTCGACGACGGCGACCGTCGCGGTCGGGCACGCCCTGCGCTACGGCGCCGGGCCGGTCGAGCTGGCCGCCGCGAAGCGAGTGGCGATGCGCGCCGACTCCGTTTTCGATCTGGCCTCGCTGACCAAGATGTGGGTCGCGGTGGCGCTGCTGCAACAGGTCGACAAGGGCAAGGTCGCCCTGGACGCGCCCGTCGCCCGCTACCTGCCCGGGTTCACCGGCGCGGGCAAGGACAAGGTCACCGTACGGATGCTGCTGGCCCACACGAGCGGGCTGCCGGTCGGCGTCACCGGGGTCAAGGGCCTGACCACGGCCGCCCAGCGGGCCAAGGTGCTGGCCACGCCGCTGGTCGGCGGGGCCGTCCCGGGCCGGACGTTCCGCTACTCGAGCACCGGGCTGATGGTCGCCGGCCAGCTCGTCGAGAAGGTCACCGGCAGCACCCTCGAGGCCGCCGTCAAGAACGGCATCTCCGCTCCCCTGGGCGCACGCCACCTGGGGTTCAACCCGCGCACGTGGCTCAGCGCGGCCGACCAGGCGGCCCGGCTGGCCGCCACCGACGCCCGCACGTCCCGCGGCCTGCTGCGCGGCACCGTGCACGACGACGTCGCGGCCCAGATGGGCGGCGTCATCGGCAGCGCCGGCCTGTTCGGCACGGCCCGCGACGTGGCCCTGTTCGGCCAGATGCTGCTGGCCGGCGGCGCCTACGGCGGCAAGCGCCTGCTGTCGGCCGCGCTCGTCCAGCAGATGCTGGCCAACCAGAACGCCGGGCTGCCCGCGGTCGACCCGGAACGACCGGGCCGGCCGTCCGATCACGGCCTCGGGGTGACGCTGCGCCAGCCGTGGTTCATGGGCTCGCTGTCCTCCCCCACGACGTTCGGCCACACCGGTTTCACCGGCACGTCGCTGCTGGTCGACCCCCGGCGCAAGCTGGTGCTGTCGTTGCTGACCAACCGGGCCCACCCCAACTGGAGCTGGGCCGACCCCGACCCGATGCGGGCCGAGGTCGCCAACGTGCTGGCCAAGTACCTCTGACCTGGCCTGTGCCGGGTCAGACCCGATAGACGCGCACCCAGTCCGCCTCGTACACCGCGGGGGTCATGTTCGTGCCGTCGAAGTTGTCCAGCTGGATGGTCAGGTGGCCCGAGGCCATCGCCTGCATGGCCTTGCGCGACGACGTGGAGCCGTTGGAGAAGCGGAACCACTCGATCCCGTCGATGAGGCCGCGCACGTGGTCGGGGGTCCACTCGAAGGCGATGTTGTGCCACTCGCTCAGCGGCGCGCCACAGTTCCGTTCCTCGGCCCGTTCCTGCTGGGTGTCACCTCGCAGAACCGGGTAGTGCAGGAAGGCGACGGCGCAGGCGGCGCCGGGCGCGCTGTTCTCGAGGAAGTCGTACTCACCCTCCTCCGGCCATTTGTCGCCGTCCGGCCAGACGATCAGCAGCGGGTGGTACGTCCGCCCGTTGCTCGACCCGGTGTTGCGCGAGCGCACCCGCGCCTCCCACCGGCCGTACCTGGTCTTCCAGTCGTTCTGCAGCCAGCCGGTGGTGCCGTTGCCCGCGCCGGTCATGACCAGTTTCTGGCCGTCGACCGTGGTGGCGCTGGCGCAGCGCTGCCCGCCCGACGCGTGCGGGTTGCGCCAGCACTCGTCGGCGTCGCTCCACTTGGCCGGGTCCGGCCGTCCGGTGTACGTGAACTCGTCGCTGTACTGGGCCAGCGGCGCGCCCCAGCCCAGCCGGACCGCGGCCTCCACGCCGTTGCCGGTTCCGCCGCCCCCGTCCGTCGGCGGCGGGTTGGTGCTCGGCGTGACGCTGACACTGACCGGCGTGAGCGGGCCCGCGGCGGTGCGCGGAATCAGGATGAACGAGTACGTCGTGTCGTTGCGTAGCAGGTTGAACTGCTGGCTGCCGACACCGGCGGCCACGTCGGTGGCCCACGGCCCGTTGTTGCGGGTGTCCGTGCCGTCCCGGCCGACGTTCCAGCCGACGATGTCGGTGCGGGTGGTGCTCCAGGTCAGGCTGCCGGTTCCGTTGCCCGGCACGCCGGTCACGCTCACGTCCGGCTTCGGGTTCGGCTTGTACGCGCATGACGTGGCGCCGAACTGGCTGTTGGCGGCCAGATCGGTGAAGCGCAGCAGCACGTTGGCGCGCACCGCGCCGGCCGGGACGGTGAACCGTCCGGAGATCCGGGTGAAGGCGCTGGTCCCCGCGACCGGCAGGTACCCGCCGTTGGTGTGACCGAGGTACACGTCGCCGGGGCCGTACCAGTCGATCTCGGTGCGGGCCCGGGACGGGTCGTCCGGAGCCCGGACGTCGGCGGCGACGTCCCACACCGAGCCCGGTAGCACCTGCTGCTTGGGCAGGAAGATGCCGGCGGTGACGGCCGTGCCGTTGGCCACGGAGAGCTCCCACTGCGCGTCCGGGTGACCGGTGATCGCCCGCCGGGTGACGACCAGGCTGCTGCTCAGCCGGCCCCAGCCCGTCGCGTCCACGGCCAGCGCCGGGTTGGCGCACTCGTTGTCGGACACCTGGTACTGACCGACCCGGAGGAAGTAGCTGACGTCGGTGTCGGAGCCGGCCAGCGCGGTCCGGGCCGCCCGGGCCAGGTTGGTCTTCCCGGCCGCGTCGGCCGCGGCCTCGATCGCGCTGACCCGCCGCCGGTCCTCCTCGCCCTTCTTCTTCAGCGCGGCCTCCAGGTCGCGGTGGTCGGCCTGGTGGATGCCGGTGTGGATGAACGTCCGCCACGCGACCGGGTCGGCGCTGCGCAGCGCGGCCATCGCCGCCGCGTACACCTCGGTCGGCTCGGCGGCGGTGTTCCACACCCAGCGCACGAAGTTCTCGTCGCTGAGCACCTGCGTGGCCTCGGTCGCGACCACGCCGAGGATCGCGGCCGCCCGTTTGCGCGCCTCGCGCTCCAGCAGCGCCTGCCGCTCGGCCTCGGTGCGCTCCTGGTCGGCCTCGATCTCGGCTGCGCGGTCCTGCTCCCGGGCCGCCACGACGCCGACGGTGATGAAGTCGCGCTGTTGCTGGGCGCTGCCGCCGAACGCGACGAGCGCCGCGGCCCGCACCCGCTCGCCGGCGCTGCGCTGGTAGAGGGCGAAGACGAAGTCGCGGTCGGTGAGCAGCAGCAGCTCCGGGGTCACCGCGATCTCGAGCACCAGCAGGGCCCGCTGCCGGATCTCCCGCGCCTCGCGGGCGGCCGAGCCGTCGCGCACCTGGTCGGCGACGTCCCGGGCCTTCGCGTCGTGGATGCCGGACTCGACGAACACCGTGCACTGCACGTACGAGGTCGTGGTGCAGTTCATCAGGGCCAGTTCGGCGGCCCCACGCACCTCGGACAGGTCCTCGGCGTTCTTCCAGATCTCGAAGACGAAGTCGCGCTCGTTGAGCACCAGCCAGCTGTCCGGCGCGACCACGCCGACCAGGGCGGCCGCGCGCACCCGGTCCTCCAGCGAGGACTCGAGCCCGGCGGAGCGGGCCGCCGCGGCGGGCACGCCGCGGGAGCCGGCCACGGCCGGTTCGGCCAGGGTCATGGCGGTCAGCAGGGCGACGGCGGCGGCCGCCACCCGTCTCGTTCTCGACGCTTTCATCATTCCTCCCGGAGTCGGCAAGAACGGTTATAGCGAGGCCGATACATTTCCACTCCATTGGCCGTTTCCGGCCAGCGCCGCCATTCGCATTCGCATTGATGTTTAGCTGTCGCCGCCATCTCGTCGTCTGCTGTGGAGAGTGCGATGAAAGCGAGAATGCGAATTCTTATCGTGACGGTCGCGCTGCTGGCCGGTACGGCTCTCGCCGGGCCCGCTCCCGCGGCCGCCGTCGACCAGCACTCGGCGAACTGGTCCCGCACCCGCGCGGTGACCCTGGTCGACCCGCGGTCCTCGGTGCGCGCGGCCGCCTGGGGCGCGCTGGTCAGCAACGACGTGGAGGCCGCGGTCGCGCGGTTCGTCGCCAGCGGCTTCGCGTTCGCCAAGCTGCGGGCCGCGCAGAACGACGCCCGCAACACCGACTTCGCCCGCCGCGTGCTGGCCACCCACACCGCCGAGTTCGCCCCCGAGGTGCACGCGGCGGCCCAGTTCGCGCTGACCAGCCGGTTCGCCGCGGACCGGGAAGCCTTCGCCCGCACCGGATACGCGGCGGCCAAGGCGCGCGACCGGCAAGCCCGCGAAGCCACCGGCGAGCAGGCCGCGGCCCTCGAGCAGTTCGACCGCGACTTCGTCGGGTCGCTGCGCGACACCGACCCGGGCGAGCAGGTCCGGGCGGCGGCCACGTTCGCGCTGCGCCCGGCGGCCACCGACGCCGACCTGGTCGAGTTCTTCGCGTACGAGTGGGCCAACGCCGCCGCGCTCGATCTCGAAGCCTTCCGCATCCGGGTGACCGACGAGGACATGCGCTGGCGGGCCGGCGTCGCGCGTCTGCTCAGCACCGCCCGCGACGCCGAGACCGCGGCGCTGGCCACCGCCGGGGAGGCCGCCGGCCAGGCCCGCGCGCTCGCCGCCCGGGCCTGGGGTGACGTCTCGGCCCAGACCGGATCGCCCCGGGTGGTGTGGGGCCAGGCCCAGGCGGTCGCCGAGGAACAGGCCGCGAACTGGCGCCGGGTGGCCGGAGCGGCCGGCGCCGCCACGGGTCCGAACTGGAACGTCGTGCTCGGCACGGCCGGCGCCACGGCGGAATCGTGGGCGGCCGAACGGGAACAGGCGGCCGAACAGGCGGCGTACTGGTCCGGCCTGTTCTCCGAGGCGCTGGCCGGCGAGCAGCGGATGACCGGCGGTGCGGCATGAGACGTCGTCCCGGCGCGTTCGGCGCCGCCCTGCTCGTCGCCGCCGGCCTGCTGATGGCGCCGGTCAGCCCGGTGGCCGCCGCCCCGGCGCCGGCCGCGCGGGCGGCCGGCACCCCCATCCCGGTCCCGCCGCTGGTCACCGGGGAGTGGGACGGCCGGACCGGCGTCACCTTCCCGGACGACCCGTTCCTGCGCACCCTGGTCGCCGACGTCGCCGAGCTCAGCGAGGAACCGGAGCTGCGCGAGGCCGCGGCGGCCGCGCTGGCCGCCACCGAGCCCGGCGCGATCGACCGCTACATGTACGAGACCCATCCGGCACTGCAGCGGCAGATCGACGACCGGTACGCGGCGACGGCGCAGCGCAACACCGCGGCGATCCGCGCGATGGCCGGGACCGGGGCGTCCGGCGGCTCGTTCAACGCCGAGGTCACCCGGGTGCTGCGGGGCAGCGACGCCGACCGGGCCGCGTTCCTCGCGTACGGCGCCGAGATCGCCCGTACCCGCGACGAGCAGGCCACCGCGGCCGAGACCGACCGTCGCCGGGTGTTGCGCGAGCGGCTGACCGCCGTGGCGGCCGCCGCCCCCGACGGCTCCGAGATGAAGCGCGCCGCCGAGGCGGCCCGGGCCGGCGACGACACGGCCGTGGCGGCGTTCTGGAACGGTGGCTACCGGACCGCGGCCGAGGCCGACGCCGTCGCCCGCGAGCAGTACCTGGCCGACCTCGAGGCGCGCACCAAGGCGGCCGAGGACCTGACCGACCTGGCCCGCCGGGCCGCCCGCGCCGCCGAGGCCCGCCGGCACCTGCTGGTCGCGCACGGCAACGCGGTGCGGGAACTGCAACGCGCGGCCAACGCGATGGCCGGCGCGGCCAACGCGGCCCGTTCGGCCGAACGCATCCTGGCCGGCGGCGGATCCGGCGCGGAGAAGAGCGCCCAGCTCGCCACGGCGAAAACCGAGACGGCAGCCCAGCTGTCGGCGGCCCAGCAGGCCGCCCAACGAGCACAGGCGGCGGCCGCGGCGGCCGTCGGCGCGGCCGACACCCTGATCGAGACCGGCCTGGACTACGGCGCCGAATGGTCCCTGATCGTGCGGGGCATGCACCAGGCCGCCGTGGCGGCGGTGGGCGCGTCCACCACCGCGGCGCACGCCGTCGACGCCACGATCGCCACCCACAACGCCCGGACCGCGGCCGATCGGGCCGAGGCCCACGCTCGGCAGGCGGCGAAGTGGAAAGAGCACGCCCGCGAACACGCGGCGGCGGCCGCGAAGCTCGCCGACGCCGCGAAGGCGCAGGCGCAGGCGGCCAAGACCGCCGCCGCCCGGGCCAAGACCGCCCGCGAGCAGGCCCAGGCGGCCGAGGCCAAGGCTCGGGCGGCCGCCGCACGGACCCGGCAGCACCGGCTCACCGCCGAGGCCGAGGCGGTCACCGCCCGCGACCAGCGACTGATCGCCGAGAAGGAACGCAAGACCGCGGCCGACCAGCGCACGATCGCGGAGGGCCAGGCCGCGGTCGCGGCGAACGCGCGCCGGGACGCGTCGGCCCAGGCCCGGATCGCCGAGGCGGCCGCCCAGCGCAGCGACCGGGCCGCCACGGCCGCCGCCTCGGCCGAGGAGACCGCCTGGGACAAGGAGGGCGCCGCCCGGCGGGCCCGGGATGACGCCTACCAGGCGGAGCGCCTCTCGCAAGGAGCGGTCGCCCGGGCGCAGGTGCTGGCCAAGGTGGCCGCCGCGGCCGGCGGCGACGCGAAGGACGAGGCGCAGCGCCAGGCGGACCAGGCCGCCCGGGACGCGCAGGAAGCCGGAGTGGCGGCCCGGACAGCCCGGGCCGCGGCGAACACCGCCACCGGCGCCGCCGCCACTTCCCGGGCGGCGGCAACCGAGGCGGCGCGAGCCGCCGACCGGGCCTGGGCGGCCTCCGAGGAGGCCCGGGCGGCCGCGGTTCGCGCGGACGCCGCGGCCGGCCGGGCCGAGGCGGAAGCCAAGGCGACCCACCAGGCCCGGCTGCAGGCCGACGCCCGGGCCGGCGAGGCCACCGCGCAGCAGTCCCGGGCGGCCGAGGCGGCCCGGGCCGCCGTCCGGCTGGCCGAGCAGGCCCAGAACGAGTCGGTGCAGGCGTTGTGGGCCGCCCAGCGGACCCAGCAGGAGGCCGAGGCGGCCACCACCGAGGCGGTGGGCGCCTCGGCCCAGGCGGACATCGCGGTCAGCGCCTCGGTGGCCGCCCGGGCCTCGTCGGCCGGCATCGCCGAGCCGCACAACCTGGCGCTGGTCATGGTCAGCCCGTTCACCACGTCGGACCTCGACGCGGATTTCGTCGCCCAGGTGGCCGCCGAGGCCCGCGTCATCGGCGCCCAGCAGGCCGCGGCGGCACAGCAGCGGGCGAACGAGGCGGTCGCCGCGGCCCAGCGGGCGGCTCAGGCCGCCCGCGACGCCAACGCCGACGTCAAGGAGGCGTTCGACGCTTCGGCCGCCGCCGCCCAGTCGGCCGCGGCCGCCGCGACCTCGGCCGCCGAAGCCAAGAAGTCCGCGGCCGACGCCGCCACCGAGGCGGCGGCGGCCCGCGCCGCGGCGGCCGGCGCGGCTCAGGCCGACGCTCAGGCCAAGGCGGACGCCACCAGCGCCCGCAGCGCCGCCAACGCCGCGGCGAACGACGCGGCCATCGCCGGACGGTCGGCGGCGGACGCCCGCGCCGACGCCGATCGTGCCGCCGCGGCCGCGCGGTCCGCGGAACGGGACGCCGCCGCGGCACGGGACGCGGCCACCGAGGCGGAGGCCGACGCCGCGACCGCCCAACGGTCCGCCGAGGCCGCCCGGCGGTCGGCCGACAGCGCCGCGGAGGCGGCCGAGCAGGCGTTGCAGCACGCGATCGACGCGCAGAACGCGGCCTACCGGGCCGAGGACGCCGCCCGCCAGGACGCGATGCGGTGGCTGGTGCGACCGGCGAACGACCCCGAGGTGCCGGACGACCGCGAGCTGCTCCCCTACCTCACCCCGGAGCAACAGCAGGAGTACCGCGAGCTCCTGGCCGAGGCCAGCGGCGACATCATCGACTTCATCGCCCGGGAGGGCGAAGGTCTGCTCGAGGACCTGACCGGGCTGCCCGACCTCAAGGCCTGCTTCCTGCAGGGCGATCTGTGGGCCTGCGTCGAGACCCTGGCGAACTTCGTGCCGCTGGCCAAGGCCGGCATCGCCGTCGCCAAGATCAGTCGGCTGCTGCCCAAGCTGATCCAGTTCGTCGCCCGGATCATCGAAGCTCGCCGGAAGGTCGACGATCTCCTCGCCCTGGCCGACCGTCTCAAGAGCTGCCAGGTGCCGGGAAACAGCTTCCTGCCCGGCACCAGGGTGCTCCTGGCCGACCGCAGCACCGTCGCGATCGAAGCCGTCCGGCCGGGAGACTCGGTGCTGGCCGGCGACCCGCTCACCGGGATGACCGGGCCGCGGCCGGTGACGAGTCTGATCACCGGCACCGGGGTCAAGACGCTGGTCGACCTCACCTTCGCCGACGCGGACGGCGTGACCACGATCAGCGCGACCGCCGGCCATCCGTTCTGGTCGGTGGACACCCGCCGGTGGGTGGAAGGGAACGAGTTGCGGGCCGGGATGCGGCTGCGCGCCGCGTCCGGCGCCACCGTCCACATCCTGCAGGTCGCCGAGCGGACCGTCGAAGCGACCGTCCACAACTTCACGGTGGCCGGACTGCACACGTACTACGTGCTCGCCGGGGATGTGCCGGTTCTCGTGCACAACGCCGCTACCGCTTTCTGCGATCCGGGCCGACAGGTGGCGAGCGGCTCCACGGCGCTCAGCCGGGCCACCCGGGAGCAACGGCTCACGGACAACAACAGGCTGAACATGTACGGTGCGGCGAGAGTCGGCAGTCGGATCTTCGTCGCCCACTCCGACAAGAGCGGACATGCGGAAGCGAAGCTTGTGGACCTGGTGCGGGCGGCGGGTTTCCAGCCCCAGGCGATCGACGAGATCTACACCGAGTACGGCATGTGCCCGATGTGCCAAGGCCCGGGGAAGAAGGAGGTCCTTCCGCTGCTGAGGAATGGTGTTGACATCACCTACACGTTCCCCTTCGCGGATCCCGCCTCGCGGGTCGCATCCAAGAAAGCCCTGACCGCGATGGTGAAGGCCCTCTTCAATTAGGTGATGACATGAAATACGTGAAGATCGGCGCGGACGCGCTCGAAGGTTGCCCGGCGGAGGCAAAGGCGTTCTTGCAGGAGACCGGCCTGCCGCTCAGTGTGATCACCATTTTCCAAGCCGATGCGGAACCGGCGAGAACGTCGGTGACGATTGGCGGGAGAACTGTCGACGGGCTCGTTCTCGGCCATTCCCGCGAAGAGGATCCGCTGTTTCTCGACTACGCCGACGGCGCGGTCTGGTTGCTGGCTTCGTGGCGGCCGGCCGCTCCGATTCCGGTCAACGCCGGGGTGACCGCCTTCGTGGAGTCGTTGGCTCTGGTCGCCTCCGCCTACCCCTTCTATCCGGCGGACGCCGATCTCGACGACGCCGGGAGCGCGGAGGACCGGCTCCGGGAGTCGCTCGAGACGATCGACGTCGTCTCGACCGCCGATCCGGACGGGTTCTGGTCGGCCTTCCTGAACGACGTCGGGGTCGGCGACTACGGCGACGACGGAGACGATCGATGAGCGGTCAACCGAGATGATGACCGACGCCACGGACGGTGTGCAGAACGGGGGGATCGCCGAGTTTGCGGCGCAGCTGGGCGATCACCACGTCGAGGACGTTGGAGGCCGGTGGGACCAGCTCGTCCCAGCCGGCCGCTATCAGCGCCGCCCGGGTGACCGGCTCGCCGCCGGCCGCCACCAGCGCCTCCAGCACGGCGAACTCCTTGCCGGTCAGGGTGAGCGGGCGGCCGTCGCGGCGGGCCTCGTAGCGGTCGGCGTCCACCTCGACGCCGGCGTGGCGCAGGACGGCCGCGGGCGGCGGGGCCGGGCCGCGGCGGCACAGGTTGCCGACGCGGGCCAGCAGCTCGGGCAGGGCGAACGGCTTGCCCAGGTAGTCGTCGCCCCAGGCCAGGCCGGCCACGCGTTCGGCCGGGACGCTGCGGCCGGTGAGGAACAGCACCGGCACGCGCCAGCCGGCCCGGCGGCGGGCGGCCACGTAGTCCAGGGCGTCGCCGGCGGGCAGCATCCGGTCGACGACCGCGCAGTCGTACGCGTACACGCTCAGCGCCTCGTCGACCTCGGGCAGGTCGGCGGCCGTGTCAACCGCGAAGCCGGCGCCCCGCAAGGCCACGTCCAGCGCCAGGCGCATGTTCGCGTCGTCCTCGATGACAAGCACCCGCACAGGAACACACGGTAGCCGGTGGGGTCACCCCCTGCCGGGCCGCGATCAGGCCGGCCTGGAAGCGGCTGCGCGCGCCGAGCCGGGCCATGATCGAGGCCATGGTCCGACGGACCGTGCGCTCGGAGAGGCCGAGGCGGGCGGCCACCGACTCGTCGGTCAGGCCGGTGGCGAGCAGGCCGAGCAGCCGGCGCTCACGCTCGTCCAGGAGGTTCTCGTCCATCGTGGTCACACCGCCACCAGCGACAGCACCGACTGCCGCGCCGCCCGCAGCTGCGGGCCCGGCGGCACGCTCAGCTCGGCGGCCAGCAGGTCGGCGGCGCGGCGGTACGCGAGCAGCGCCTCGGTCCGGCGACCGGTCGTGGCCAGGGCGCGCACCAGTCCGGCCCAGGCCCCCTCGCGCAACGGGGAGGCCACGGTGACCTGCCGCAGCTCGGCCACCGCCTCGGCCCCGCGGTCCAGGGCCAGCAGCTGGGCCGCCCGGAGCTCACGCAGGTCGATCCGGAGCTCGTCGAGCTGGTCGGCGACGGCCGAGGCGGCGGCGAGACCCGGGTACGCGCGGCCCCGCCACCACCCCAGCGCCTCGTCCACCCGGGACAACGCCGTCGCCGGGTCGGCCGTCCGGGCCGCCTCCACCGCCGTCCGGGCGGCCCGGTCGGCGTCCACCTCGTGCGGCTCCGCACGCAGTCGGTACGCGTCCCCCCGGCGCTCCACCCGGCCCCGCTCCGGCAACGCCCGGCGCACCTGCCAGACGTACGTGCGGAGGTTGGCCACCGCCGAGGGCGGCGCCGCCGCGTCCGGCCACACGCCGTCGGCCAGCTCGTCGAGGCTGACCCACGCACGGTGCAGCAGCAACGTGGCCAGCACGGTCGCCGGCTTGCCGGTGATCGGTGTGCGCGCCCCCTCGACGTGCACCTCGATCGGTCCGAGCACGTGGAACAACACGTCGGCACTCCCTCGGTCGGCGGCCTCCGTATGGTGGCCGTCGGCACTACTTTCCATCGACGCACATGAGGATCCGATGACACGCGTGCTGGTGGTCGAGGACGACGAGAACCTGCGGCTGGCGGTGGCCGCCGAGCTGGCCCGCGGCGGCGCCGAGGTGTGGCAGGCGGGCAGCGTGGCGGCCGCGGACGCCGCGCTGACGGCCGGCCCGCCCGACTGCGTGGTGTTCGACCGGATGCTGCCGGACGGCGACGCGGCCGACTACGTGCGCCGCCGCCGGCAGACCGGGTGGACGACGCCGGTGCTGTTCCTGACCGCCCGGGACACGGTGGCCGACGTGGTCGCCGGGTTCGAGCACGGCGCCGACGACTACCTGGTCAAGCCGTTCGCGATGACCGAGCTGACGGCCCGCGTGCGCAACCTGGCCCGGCGGGGCGGCGCCGTGCGCCCGGCCGTGCTGCGCCACGCCGACCTGGAGGTGAACTGTCCCCGCCGGCAGGCCCGCCGGGCCGGGGTGCTGCTCGGCCTCACCGGCAAGGAGTTCGCCGTGCTGGAGCACCTGATGAGCCGCCCGGGGCAGGCCGTCAGCCGCACCGAGCTGATCGAGCACTGCTGGGACACCAGCGCCGACCCGATGTCCAACGTGGTCGACGCGGTGGTGCGGCGGCTGCGGGCCAAGCTGGGCGAGCCGGAGCTGGTGCACACCGTCCGCGGGCGGGGTTACCGCTTCGGCGGGGCGGGGCCTTCATGACCGCCGCCGGCCGGCTGCGCTCGCTGCCCCGCTGGTTCACCGTCTGGTCGTGCCTGGCCGGCGCCACCGGACTGGTCGTGCTGGGCACCCTGCTCGTCCGGTCCGACAGCGCCCGCCGTGAGGCCGGGCTGGACGCCGAGTTGCGCCGGGTCACCTCCACGGTGTCGCGGCTGGTCCGGTTCGACGGCACGGTCACCACCGCCGCCGTCCTGCGCGACCCGCTGGACGGCTCCTGCCCGCAGTTCGCCGTGCTGCCCGGGACGTCCGCGCGGTTCACCGGCCACTTCAGCCGCCTCGAATGCGTGCCGGTCGACCCGGCCGTGCTGGCCGGGGCGGCCGAGCGGGCCACCTCGGCCGGCCGGCTGGTCACCTTCGAGGCGACCGCCGAGGACGGGCGGCCGGTGCGGCTCGGCGCGGAGCCGTTCCGGCAGCCGGACGGGCAGGCCGTCGGCGCCGTGGTCGCCGTGGCCGACGCCTCGCGGGCCGACGCGGCCCACCGGCGGGCGATGATCGTCCTCGTCGCCGGCTGCGCCGCGCTGCTGCTGGTCATCGGAGTGGCCGGGCGCCTGCTGGCCGCCCGCGCCCTGCGCCCGGTCGCCGCGGCCCTCGAGCAGCAGGAGGTGCTGCTGGCCGACACCGCGCACGACCTGCGCACCCCGGTGGCCGCGCTGCGGGCGCTGGCCGAGGCGGCGCTGCTCAACCCCGGTCACCGCGCCGAGCTGCTGCCCCGCACGGTCGAGCTGGCCCAGCGAATGGGCACCATCATCGACGGGGTGCTGGTCCGGGCCCGGCTGGCCGCCGGGGTGCAGACCCTGGAACGCGAGCCGGTCTGGCTGGATCAGCTGGTCAGCGCCGTGGTGGACGAGACTCCGGCCGAGGGCGCGCAGGTGACGGTGACGACCGCGCCGAGCCGGGTCGAGGCGGACGCCGCCCTGGTGCGCCGGGCGGTCGGCAACCTGCTGGACAACGCGTTGCGGCACGGCCGGGCGCCCGGGCAGCGGGCGGTCGTGCACATCACCGTGGCCGGGGGCCGGGTGATGGTGGCCGATCACGGCCCCGGCATCGACCCGGCACGGACCGGCGCCGCGTCCGACCGGTTCCGGAGCACCGGCGGCTCCAGCGGACTGGGGCTGTCCATCGTGCGCTGGGTGGCCGAGGCCCACGGTGGCGGGCTGCACGTCTACAACGCCGAGGAGGGCGGGGCGATCTTCGAGCTGACGCTCCCGGTGGACAGTGGATGAATCCTGTATCGACTGTGGACCAATTATGTAGGCGGTTGTCTATGCTCGCCGGATGAGCGGGGCACGAGGGGGACGGCGGAACCGGCTGCCGATGGTGCTGCTGGTGGCCCTGGCCCTGGTGGCCGGCGTGGCCGCGGTGTCCACGGCGAGCACCGGCACTCCCGGGGTGCGCTTCGCCGCGGTGGGCCGCTGGTTCGCCGACCCCGCCCGCGACACGGTCTTCCGCGTCAACGGCGTGAGCCGGACGGTCGACGCCCGGGCCACGGTCCCCCGGCTCGAGCCGGGCACGGAGGTCGTCGAGGGTGAGCGCAGCTCCTACGTGATCGGGCCGACCGACATCCGCGAGCTCGACAAGTCGAGCCTCACGGTGACCGGCACGACCCGGCCACCGGCCCGCGAGCGTCCGGTCACGGTCGACGGCGCCGGGCAGCCCTACGCGGTCTACCGGGCGGCCGGCAAGGTGGTGCGGCTCGGCCCCGGCGGGGCGGTGATCGAGGCCGGCGGCCCGCTGGGCGCCCCGGTCGTCACCCCCGACGGCACGCTGTGGTTGCACCGGACCGCGGCCGGGCTGCTCTGTCACCTGCGGCCCGGGGCCGACCGGGTGACCTGCGCGACGCCGGCGCCGGCGGGCGGGTCCGGGGCGCTCAGCGTGCTCGACGGGGTCGCCGTCTTCCTCGACCCGGTCGACGACACCCTGACCACCCTGACCCTGGACGGTCCGGGCAAGGTGACCACGATCGGCGCCGACCTGCCGCCCGGCATCCGGGTCGCGGGGGCCTCGGTGCAGGGCCGCGCGGCCGTGCTGGCCGGCGGAGATCTGCTGCTGGTGGACACGCGCGGCATCGCCGGCGGGGTGGCGCTGCCGCGGGGCCGGTGGGCCGCGCCGATGGCCGGCCGGTCGTCGGTCGTGCTGCTCGAACTGCAACGCCGGCAGATTCACACGTACGCACCCACGGGCCGGCTTCAGCGGGTGACGCCCTTGCCCCCGGGCCGCGGCGAGGCCCAGCTGCGGCAGGGTCAGGACGGCCGGGTGTACGTCGAGATCGGCCAGGGACGGCAGGTGCTCGTGGTCGACGACCAGGGTGGCGCGGCGGCGGCCCGGGACGGCGGCGGGACCCCGGCCGGTTCCCGATCGGCATCGCGGCGGCCCGGCGCGCCCGCGAGCAGCGCGACGACCCTGCCCGCGCCGCCCTCGACCCGCGTGCCGCCCCCCACAGACCTGGCGCCCACCGACGTGCCGCCGACCGACCCCCCGCCCACCGATCTGCCGCTCGACGATCTGCCGCTCGAGACAGCGCCGGTCGCGGATCCGGCGATCACCGGCAACCGGCCCGCGGGCTCCCGGCTCACGATCCCGCCGCCGTCGGCCGACCCCCGTCCCGGGTCTTCGACGCCCGGCCAGGACACTCCGACCGGCCCGGCCCCGAGCCCGCCGGCCGGCGATCCCACCGGCCCGCCGGCCGGTGGTCCCTCGGGCACCCCCGAGGAGCCACCCCTGCTGCCCAACCGGCCCGGGATGCCTCCCGGCCTGACCGCCGTCGCCCGCTCCACCGAGCTGATCCTCACCTGGGACGCCGCACCGGCGAACGGCGCCGACGTCACCGCGTACGAGGTGACCTGGATCGGGCCGGACGGCGGGAGCGGCACCCGGACCACCGGAGCGGACACGCGGACGACGGCCATCGCCGGGCTGACGCGCGGGACGCCGTACCGGATCGGGGTCACAGCCCGCAACGCCGCCGGGTCGGGCGTGCCCGCCGTCGTCGAGGCCACCCTGCCCAGCCGGTGGATCACCGTGTCGCGCGGACGCGACGCGACCTGGACCAACTGCGGCCCGCCCTCCTGTGGGAACATCCGGGTCGAGCTCTTCGGGTTCCCGCCGTTGACGAACGTGCAGCTGACCCCGGTCGCCTCGGGATGGGGACGCTTCAACGGCACTGGCGCGGAGCTCCAGACCCGGGCCGACGGGACCTTGGTCTCGCAGAGCCGCTTCCCGTTCAGCGGCGCGGGCCAGACGGTCTGGGTCGACGTGGACGGCGTCGAGTCCAACCGCTTCCTCTGGCCGGAGAGGGCACCGTAGTGACGGCTCACCTGATCGCCACCCGGATCATCGAGAACGTCGAGCGGATCATCCGCGGCAAGCCCCGCCTGGTCCGGTACGCGGTGGCCGCCCTGCTGGCCGAGGGTCACCTGCTCATCGAGGACGTGCCTGGCCTGGGCAAGACGTCGCTGGCCCGCTGCCTGGCCCGCAGCATCGGCGGCTCGTGGCACCGCATCCAGTTCACCCCGGACCTGCTGCCCGGCGACATCACCGGGGTCAGCGTCTTCCTGCCCGGCAGCGACCGGTTCACCTTCCACCCGGGCGCCGTGTTCGCCAACGTCGTGGTGGCCGACGAGATCAACCGGGGCACGCCGAAGACTCAGTCCGCGCTGCTCGAGGTGATGGCCGAGCGACGGGTGACGGTGGACGCCGAGACGTACGAGGCCCCCCGGCCCTTCCTGGTCGTCGCCACGCAGAACCCGATCGAACTGGAAGGCACCTACCGGCTGCCCGAGGCACAACTCGACCGGTTCCTCATGCGGCTGTCGGTGGGCTACCCGGAGGCCGCCGACGAGGTCCGGGTGGTGCTGGCCGACCGCTTCGGCGAGTCGCCCGACGACCTGCGGCCGGTGGTCGACATCGCGGTGCTGCGCGACGCCATCGTCCAGGTGCGGGCGCTGCGGGTGGACGAGGCCGTCGCCGCGTACGCGGTCGCCTTGTCCGCCGCGACGCGGACCCATCCGGCGGTCCGTTTCGGGGCCAGCGTGCGGGGGAGCATCGGGCTCGTCCGCGCCGCCCAGGGGCTGGCCGCCGTGGCCGGCCGCGACTTCGTGACGCCGGACGACGTGAAGGACGTGGCCGGGCCCGTCCTCGCCCACCGGCTGGTGCGCACGCCCGAGGCCGAGCTGGCCGGGCGCGACCCCGAGGGCGTCGTGGCGGAGGTCCTGGCCGCGACCGTCGTGCCCGCGACAGGCGTGGGCCGCTGACCGTGCGGCCGACCCGGCGGGGCGTCGCGGTGCTGGTCGCCGCGCTCCTTCTCGTGGCCTCCGGCTGGTGGCTGCGCTATCCGCTGCCCGCGCTGATCGGCGCGGCCGGCCTGGGCGCGGTGGCCGGGGCCCTGCTGAGCGTGCGCCGGGGCCCGCGGGTCGAGGTCACCCGCACGATCAGCCCGGAGCGGGTCGAACGGGGCGCGCGGGCCGTCGCCGTCCTCACCGTGCGCCCGCCCGGCACGACAGTCGAGATCCGCGACACCGTCGCCGGGCGCGGGCACGTGGTCCGGACCGCGGACGCCGCCGAGTATCCGCTCCCGACCGGCGTGCGCGGCCGGTTCCCGCTCGGCCCGCTCGAGGTCGGCCGGGAGGATCCGCTGGGGCTGGCCCGCAGCCGGCGCCGCACCGGTTCCACCGCGACGCTGCTGGTCCATCCGCGCCAACTGCCGGCCCGGGCCGCGGGCGGGCCGGTGCGGGCGGCCCCGGCCGGCCCGGCCACCGACGACCTGTGGCGGGGCGCGGCCGAGCCGCGGGGCATCCGCGAGTACGAGTCCGGTGACGAGATGCGGCTGGTGCACTGGCGGGCCACCGCGCACACCGGCCGGCTCATGGTCCGCGACCTCGGCGACCCCCGGCAGGTGCGGCTCACCGTGCTGCTCGACACCCGGGCCGGCGTGCTCGGCCCGGACGACTTCGAGGAGGCAGTCGACCTGGCCGCGTCGCTGCTGGGCGCGGCGGGCCGGGCCGGGGTCCCGGCCCGCCTGGTGACCGCGGACGGCCGCGCGTCGACCGGGCACTTCCTCGAGGTTCTCGCTGACGTGCGGCAGGACGGCCCGGGCCCGCTGACCGCGCCGGGCCGCGGCGGGCGGCTCGTGCTGATCACCGGCGGGCCCGCCGCGCCGGCCTTCCTCGGCCGGGCCTACGACAGCGTCGTGGTCCTCGCCCTCGGCCGGGGCGTCGACGCGGCGCGGGCGTTGCGATCCTGGAACGAGGCGCGTCGATGAGCCGAGTCCGCGCCGTCCCGGTCGTGCTGACCACGGTCCTCGGCGGTCTGCTGTTCGCGCCGGTGTTCGGCCTGACCGCGCTGCTGGTGCCGGTGGGGGCGCCGGCGCTGGCCGTGCTGGTGGTGGCGCTGCTCGGCAATCGGGTGCCCGACTGGCGCCCGTTGCTGGCCACCGTGGCCGGGCTGCTGACGATCGGCGCGACGTTGCTGTGGCCGACGACGGTGGCCGGGCTGCCCACCGCCGCGACCCTGCACGCCGTCGTCGACGGGGTCACCCGCTCATGGCGGCAGACGCTCGAGTCGACGTGGCCGGTCCGGCCCGAGACCGAGTTGATCATCTTTGTACCGCTGCTGACCGTGGCCGCCGCGGTCGTCGCCCTGGAGCTGCTCCACCGGCTCCGCAGCCCGTTGCCGGCCCTGCTCCCGGGCCTCGCCCTGCTCCTGTTCGCCCAGGCCCACGTACCCCTGACGACCGGGCCGGCGGTCGGCGTCGCGCTCGGCTGGGCCGGGCTCGCGGGCGTGCTGCTCGCTCGGGCCCGGGCCGTAGCGCTGATCCCGGCCGCGGCGGGCGCCGTGGGCGCGGTGGTGCTGGCCGGCGTCGTCGTGTCGCCCGCCGGCGCGCGCTTCTCGTTCCGCGCCGACCCGCCGCCCCCGCCGGTGCCCGCCCCGCTGACGAGCCCGCTCGACGAACTGGCCGGACGGCTGGCGCAGCCGGGTACGCCGGTGTTCCGGTTCCGGGCCGACGTGGTGCCCGACCGGTGGCAACTGGTGGTGCTGGACCGGTTCGACGGCGTCGAGTGGACACCCGGGGACCGGCTGCGCCGCCTCGGCGCCCGGCTGCCGCCGGTGATCACCGGCCCGGTGCGCGAGCGGGCCGCGACCGTGGCCGGCGCGCCCGGCCCGTGGCTGCCCAGCCAGACCTGGCCGGCCGCGGTCGAGGGGGCGGCGCCGTACGTCGCCCCCGGTCACGGAACACTGCTGCTGGCCGGCCCGGTCGACTACACGCTGCGGTGGTGGGAGCCCCAGATCGACGGGGCGGCGCTGCTGCGCTCCGGGGTGGACGACCGGGCGCCGGGTGGGCTCGGTCCCATCGGCAACGCACCCCCCGGACTGGCCGAGCTCGCGGCCCGGGCGACCGGCGGGCAGCGCTCGTCCTTCCGGGCCGCCCTGCGGCTGGAGGCCTGGTTCCGCGCCGAGTACCGCCTGGCGACCGGCGACGATCTGCCCACGGGGCACAGCTGGCCGCAGCTCGCCGAGTTCCTGCGGACGACCCGGCGGGGAACGAGTGAGCAGGTGGCCGCCGCGTACGTCGTCCTGGCCCGGATGGCCGGCATCCCGGCCCGCCTGGCCGTCGGCTACCGCACGCCCGCCCGCCCGGACGCCGACGGCGCCTACACGGTCCGCAACGGCGACGCGCTGGCCTGGCCCGAGGTGGCCGTGCCCGGCGCGGGCTGGATCCCGCTCGACCCGACCGGTCAGGCGTCCGCCGCCGGAGTCCGGGCCACCGGTCCGGCCGCGGCGGCGCAGCAGGCCCGTTCGGCCCGGCCCGGCCGGCCCGGCGCCGCTCCCCCGGCTCCGGCGGCGGCGCCCGTCCCCGCGGCGGCCCGGCCGCGTCACCGGTCACCGTGGTGGGCGCTGGTTCCCGGCGTCCTGCTCGCCTGGCCGGTCGTCGTGCCGCTGCTCTGGGCCGCCCGGGCCGGGCTCCGCCGCCGGCGTCGCGGCGCCGACGGCGTGCTGGCGGCGGCCGGCGAGGCCCGCGACCGGTTGCTGGCGTACGGCCTGACCGTCTCCCCCGCGATGACCCTGCGCGACCTGGCCTGCGGGATACCCGAGCCCGCCACGGCGGCGCTGCGCCGGCTCGGAGCGGTCGCCGACCGGGCGGCCTGGTCCGGTGACGGTGTGCGCCGCGCCGACCTCGCCGAGGCCTGGTCGTCGGTTCGCGCGCTCCGGCGCGGCCTGGCCGAACGGGGCCCGCGGGCCCGGCTGCTGGCCGCGGTCAGCCTGCGCGGCCTGTCCGCGACCCGTCACCGCCACCGGCCGGACCCCCCGGCCGGAACCGCCGGCGTGGGGCAACCCCGGGATCGAGCTCCTTCATGACAGTCCTGTGTCGCCACCGGCACGGTTCCGATACAGGCCAGCCGGTCACCAGGCCGGGAACCCGGCGTCCATGAAAAACTCCGGAATCATCACCGCCGGCCTCCTGGCCGGCCTGCGCGGCCGTCGCTGGGAACGACGAAGCCGCCCGCGGGAGAGGTCTCCCACGGGCGGCCCCGGTCGGTCAGCTGCAGGTCGGTCAGCTGCAGGCGTAGACCTTGAACTCCCACAGCGAGTAGCCGTACGGCGTGCCGCGCTCGGTGCCGTACATGCGCACGTAGCGGGCGTCACCGGTGAGCGCGTGCGTGGCCTGCCCGCCGGTTCCGGTGCCGGTGACCGTGACGGCCGGCGTCCAGGTGGTGCCGTTGGCCGACGTCTCGATGCGGTACGACCGGCCGAACGCCGCCTCCCAGCTCAGCTCGACCCGGTTGAGGGCCCGCGACGAACCGAGGTCGACCTGGAGCCACTGCGGGTCGGCGAACGCCGACGACCAGCGGGTGCCGGCGTTGCCGTCCACCGCGTTGCCGGCCGGGAAGCCGGCCTCGGTGGTCGACGCCGTCGCCGGGCGGGCCTGCGAGGCCAGGGTGCCCGTGCCGCAGCCGGTCGGCGGCGGGTCGGTCGGGGGCGGGTCGGTCGGGGTGGTGCCGCCGCCGCTCGCGTTGCCGCCCGACCAGTTGGTCGCGCCACTGGCCACCGTCTTGCCGGCCGGCAGGGCGAGCGTCCGGCCGTCGGAGAACGTGACGGTCTGCGCGCTGCCGGTGATGTTTGAGGCCACGTACGTCTTGGCCCCGTTCTTGACGAAGACCTTGGCCAGCGGGTGGTTGGCCGTGACCGTGGTGTCGACCTGCCCGAGCGCGGCCAGGTTGCGGATCCAGTGGAAGGTGTGGGCCTTGCTCTCGCCCTCCTCCGGCGTGTACGAGGTGTCGGCCCGGAAGCGCGCCAGCGCCCCGTCCGGATCGCCCAGCGCGAGGTACTGCCAGAGCATGTCGCGCCAGAGCGTGGGTTCACCGCCGTTGTTGCGCACCAGCTCGGCGTACGTGCTGCGGACCGCGGCCGGGTGGTCGCCCAGGTAGAACTGGCCACCGGTGATCGGCAGCATGTTGATGCCGACGATCATCTCGTGCTCGCCGGAGAACCAGGTCGCGTACGCCCCGCCGGAGCCCCACACGATGGCCGAGTAGTTGTGCCCCCAGTTCGCCGGGAAGTTCTCGTTGCGCACGTCGAACCAGTACTCGTTGATGGCCGCGGCCTGGGTCGTGTAGATCCAGACGCCGGCGTCGCGCACGGCGGTGTTGCCGGTGGCCTGACCCCACTGGATCAGCGCGTTGGCGAAGTTCTGTCCCTCCGACGAGGACTCCTGGTTGTTGCCGGCGCCGAACGAGCCGTGCCCGGACGCCCAGTCGTGACCCTCGTAGATGTCGAAGTCGCGCAGGTACGGGAACCGGCTGTCGGAGCGGTCGTAGTTGTTGGCGTCGCGGATCAGCAGGTCGACCATGCCGCCGTACCGGCCGGCCGAGGCCCACGCCGGGTCGAACTTGGCCAGCGTCGCCGCCGCGGCGATGAAGTAGCCGTAGTGGAAGTGGTGGTCGTTGAGTTCCTGGTCGGAGCCGTACGACGCCGGGTAGCCGATCAGCGTGCCCCAGTTGCGGTCGTAGTAGAAGACGCGTGAGGTCTTGCCGGGCGTCGCGGTGAACCAGTCGGTCAGGCGCGTCCGGATGACGTTGAGGGCGGAGTCCCGTACGGAGGTGATGTTGAGTTGATCGGCGATCTCCGCGATCCGGGCCGCGCGGCCGAGGCCCTTGCCGGTCCAGTACGTGTCGTCGCCACGGAAGTCGGCCGGGTTGTTCAGCTCGGCGTTGAGGAAGTTCGTGACCGTGCCGAGGTCGGCGCCGGAGGAGTCGCCCACGGCCGGGATCTCCGGGAGCACCCCGGTGTACTTCATGGACGTGGTGAACTGCGTGCCGGTGACGACGCGCATGGCGCCGCGCGGTGACACGTAGCTCTGCGCCAGCGGGGTCGACCCGGTCAGGTAGCGCCACTGGTGCGGGTAGAGCGCGATGACCGTGCCGGTGCCGCTGCCCTCACGGGCGGTCGTCGTCAGGGCGTAGGTGGTGTTGACCGTGCCGCCGGCCTGGTTGTAGCTGTAGGACAGGCGGCTGCCGGTGACGTGGTTGTGCGCGTACGGCGTGAACCGGTCGGCCAGCGCGATCTTGTCGGCCGTGCTGGTCGACGCCGTGGTCGGCAGCACGGCCACCGACAGGTAGCCGCGCCCGGCCAGGTTGGACCGGATCGTGGTGCCGCTGTGCGCCCACGTGGCGCCGGTCGGGGCCCAGGCGACGTAGTCGTGGCCGCCGATCGAGAAGCCGATCCGGTTGCCGCTGTTCGACCACGCGGTGCCCGTCCCGGTCGTGGTGATCACCGCGTCGCCGCCGGTCACCTGGTAGTACGAGAGCGGCAGCCCGCGGCCGACGGTGGCCCGCAGGGTGCGCCCGCCGCCGCTGAGCGCGGTGCTGACCGTCCAGTCGCTCCAGCCGTCGACCAGGGCCTGGGTGGCGTTCAACCCGTCGACCCCGACGCGCACGTGCTCGGCGTACGGGTAGTGGAATTCGCCGGTCCCGGTCGCCGAGCCGCTGATCGCGGCGTCGGTCTGGTAGGACAGGCCCATGCCGCCCGCGCCCGGCTTGTAGGCGGCCGGGCCGGCGAACAGCGGCATCGAGAACTGGCAGTCGATGCGCTTGTAGAGCAGCGAGGACCACCAGTCGTTGGTGGGCACCGGGCCGGCCGGGGCGTTGCCGGTGACGTACTGCCGGGGGTTGGTCGAGATCGAGCCGCACCCGGTGGGCAGGCTGCGGCCGGCCGGGAGGGTCTCGGCGTAACTGCCGGCGCCGACCGGGGCGGCCGAGGCGCTGCCGGCGCCGGTCGTCACCGCGAGGCCGCCGGCGCCGAGCGCGACGAGGGCGGCGGTGAGCAGACCGGTGAGACGTCGGGAGGAAGGGGATCGTGCCATGCGGATGGCCTCCAGGGGGATGGGGGATCCGGAGGGCGCCAACCGGGGAGAGAGCGCTCTCCAACTCTCAGAACCTATCGACACCAGGAAGTTTCGTCAATGTTACGAAGACCGGGCGGCAGGCCCGGGCGGGTGCGCGGTATAACAGTGATCCACCCGGGCGGAGGTACGTGATGGCAGCATCCGAGCCGGAGTTCGGCGACCAGGCGCTGATCGCCTGCGAGAGCCTGGTGCGCATCTATCAGACCGGGCCGGTGGAGATCCAGGCGCTGCAGGGACTCGATCTGGTCGTCGAACGGGGCGAGATGGTCGCGGTCGTCGGCGCCTCCGGTTCGGGCAAGTCGACGCTGCTGTCCATCCTGGCCGGGGTCGACGCCCCGACCGCCGGGCGGGCCCGGGTCGAGAAGTGGAACCTGCTGTCGATGTCGCGCGCCGACCGGGTGCGCTACCGGCGGCACACCGTCGGCTTCGTCCGGCAGCAGACCGCCAGCAACCTCATCCCGTACCTGACCGCGCGACAGATGGTCGACCTGCCGATGACCGCCGCCGGCACGCCCAAGGCCGTCCGCCGGCAGCGGGCAGGCGAGCTGCTCGACGCGCTGGGCGTCGGCCAGTACGCCGGGCGCACGCCGGGCCAGCTGTCCGGCGGGCAGCAGATGCGCGTCGCCATCGCGGTCGCGCTGGCCAACCAGCCGCACGTGCTGCTGGCCGACGAGCCGACCGGTGAGCTCGACACGGCCACCTCGGCCGAGGTGTTCGGCGCCCTGCGCGACGTCAACCGCGACCTCGGCGTCACCGTCGTGGTGGTCACCCACGACCCGGCGGTCAGCGGCCAGGTCGAGCGGACCGTGGCGATCCGCGACGGACGCACCAGCAGCGAGGTGCTGCGCCGCACCGCGACCGCCGACGACGGCGGCACCCACGTCATCGCCGAGGAGTACGCCGTGATGGACCGGGCCGGGCGCATCCAGGTGCCCCGCGACTACCGCGAGGCCCTCGCGCTGACCAGACGGGTCCGGCTCGCGCTCGAACCCGACCACATCACGATCCGGCCCGACGCATGACCGGCGCGCTGCTGGCCGTCCGGCAGGTGAACCGCACCTTCGGGTCGGGCGCGGCCGCCGTGCACGCCCTGCGGGACGTCTCGTTCGACGTCGAGCCGGGCACGATGGTGGCCCTGGTCGGCCGGTCCGGCTCCGGCAAGACCACGCTGCTCAACGTGATCGGCGGGCTCGACCGGCCCGACTCCGGCACGGTCATGGTCGACGGGCTGGAGGTCACCGGCCTGGACGAGGACGGCCTGTCCCGCCTGCGCCGCGACAAGGTCTCCTACGTGTTCCAGACGTTCGGGCTGATCCCCGTGCTGTCCGCGGCCGAGAACGTGGGCGTGCCGCTGCGGCTGGCCCGGGCCGAGCCCCGCGAGCGCGAGCGCCGGGTGCGGCTGCTGCTCGATCTGGTCGGCCTGGGCGACCACGCCGAGCAGCGGCCCGGCGAGCTGTCCGGCGGCCAGCAACAGCGGGTGGCGATCGCCCGCGCGCTGGCCGCCTCGCCCCGGCTGCTGGTCGCCGACGAGCCGACCGGTCAGCTCGACGCCGAGACCGGCCTGGCCGTGATGGGACTGCTGCGCGGCGTCGTCGAGTCCGAGGGCGTCACGGCCGTCGTCGCCACCCACGACCCCGTCATGATGGCGCTGGCCGACCGGGTGATCCGGATCGGCGACGGGCGGGTGGAGCCGTGACCGCCCGGACGTCTCCGTGCTGAGGCTGGTGCCGCGGCGGGCCCGCGCCCAGTGGCCACTGCTGGCCTCGCTGCTGACCATCCTGGTCGTCGGCACCACGCTGCTCGGCACGGCCGCGCTGCTGGTGACCCGTACCTCGGAGCGCGGGGTGGAGGTCTCGGCCGCCCGGGCCGACCCGGACGACGTCACCGCCACCGCGTACGTCGGAACCGTGGCCGCGGCGAACGCCCGGTCGGTGGCGACCGACACCCGGACCGTGCTGACCTCGGCGATGGCGCCGTTCCCGGCCACCACCACGACCCGCGCGTCGGCCGCCCTGCGGCTGCTGCCGATGGGCGACGGCGGCGGCGTGCTGGGCGGCGGCTACCTGTCCGGCCTCGACGACCTGCCGTCGCGGGCGGCGCTGGTCGCCGGCCGATGGCCGCGGGCGTCGGCGGCGCTCCCGGAGGCGGCCGTCCTGCAGAGCACGGCCCGGCTGCTCGAGCTGAAGGTCGGCGACCGCGTCGACCTCGGGCCCGAGCTCGGCCGCTCACCCAACCAGGCGGTCGGCGTACGGATCGTGGCCGTCGTCCGGCCCCTGCAGAACGCCGGGTGGGACCGCGACCCGCTCGGCGGCACCGGCTTCGACCCCGATCCGCCCGAGAGCACGTCGGCCCGCCAGATCCACGCCTACGGGCCGTTCCTGGTCGACCTGGACGACCTGCTCACCGGCGGATCGGCGCTCAGCCGGCTCGAGGTGACCGCCCACCCCGATCTGTCCGCGCCGACCGGCCGCGGGCTCGACGAGCTGACGGCGTCGCTGCTGGGCGCCAACCGCAAGCTGGAGGGGACGCTGGGCGATCGCGTCGAGGTCCAGCGGGTCTCCTCACCGCTCCCCCGGGTGCTGCTCGACGCGCGCGATCAGCAGCAGCTCACCTCGGGCGGGGTGCTGTCGCTGGCGCTGATCGGCCTGGTGCTGACCGCGATCGCGCTCACCCTGGCCGGACGGCTGACCACCGGGGTCCGGGCCGGCGAATCGGATCTCCTGGCCGCCCTGGGCACGAGCCGGCGCCAGTTCACCGCGGTGGCGGCGGCCGAGGCCGGTGCGGTCGCCGTGGTGGCGGTCGCCCTGGCCGTGCCGCTCTCCTCGCTGCTGCACGCCGCCCTGACCCGCCTGCCGCCGCTGGCCGGCGCGGGCCTGGCCGCCCCGGTGACCGTGACCGCAGCCCAGGTCCTGGCGGTGGTCGGCGGGGCCGTCGCCCTGACCGCGCTGAACGTCGGGCTGGCCACCCGGACGGCCGCCGGGGCCGGGGACCGGCGCACCCAGCGCGAGCTGCTCGCCCGTTCCGGGCTCGACGTCCTGCTGGTCGCCCTCGCGGTGGTCGGCTGGTGGCAGCTGCGGGCCCAGCCCGCGGCCGCCGGTTCCCGGGCCGATGCCGTACGGGTCCTCGCGCCCGCCCTGATCCTGACCGCCGGAGCGGCGCTGGCCCTGCGGGTCGTGCCGCCGCTGTTGCGCGCCGGGGAGCGGCTGGCCGGGCGGGCCCGCGGCTTCACGCTCGCGCTGGCCGCCGCCGGGGCCGCCCGCCGCCCGCAGGCGCTGGCCGCCGGGCTGCTGATCTGCCTGGGCTGCGGGGCCGCGACCTTCGGCACGGCGTTCGGCTCGACCTGGCACACCTCGCAACGCGACCAGGCCGACCTGGCCGTCGGCACCGACCTCGCCCTGTCGCTGACCACCGCGCCGCTCACCGGGCAGAGCGCCCAGGTCGCCACGGCCACCGGCGGGGTGATCAGCCCGGTCGCCCGGCAGAACATCGTGGTCGGCCAGTGGCTGGGCGGCCCGGACTCGGCTCCGCAACTCATCGCGGCCGACCTGCGGCACGCCGACGTCCTGCTGCGGGGCCGGGCCGGGCCGGCCGGCGGCTGGGCCGGCACCACCCGCCCGCTGGTCGCGCCGGCCCCGGTGACCGGCGTCGCCCTCCCCCGGGGCAGCACTCCGGCGATCACCGGGACGACCACCGGGGCCATGCCGATCTCGGTGGCCCCCCATCTGCTGCTGCAGGACGACAGCGGGCTCCGGACGACGTGCGACGGCGGCCCCGTCCCGCTGGACGGCCGCGCCCACCCGGTGCCGGGGTGCGTCACCCAGCCCGGACTGCGGCTGATCGGTGTCACGCTGTCGGTCCTCGGCGAAGCGGGCATCCAGTACGTGACCCGGATCGACGCCACGGTGACCCTGCCCGCCCCGTCGACGTCGGCGTGGACCGTGCGGGCCGCCTCGCCCGAGTCCGGCCAGCTCGACGATCCTCAGATCACGGCCACCGGCTCGCGGCTCCGGCTGAGCTCGGCGGTGAGCTTCGCCGACACGGCCCCCTCGGCCCGCATCCTGGTCGCCACCGCCTTCGCCGATCCGGGCCCGGTCCCGGTCGTGGTGTCGAGGCAGTTCGCCACCGCGGTCGGCGCCCGCCGCGGATCCGAGATCTCCTTCGCCGTCGACCAGACCCCGGTGCGCGCGGTCGTCGTCGGCGTCGTGCCCCAGGTGCCGTCGGCCCCGGGGGCGGCCGCCCTGCTGGCCGACCTCGATCTGCTCACCCGGGCCATGGCCGTGCGCGGCAACGTGGACTTGCCGGTGAGCGCCTGGTGGGTCGGGCACCCGGCTGCCCCCGACGCCGCCGCCCGCGCCGACGGTCTGGGCCTGGGCACTGTCACCACCCGCGCCGCGGAGGCCGAGCGCCTGTCCGGCAGCCCGGTGCGGGCCTCCTTCCCGGCC
The DNA here is from genome assembly GCF_023544445.1 of Actinoplanes sp. M2I2. Lineage (GTDB taxonomy): Bacteria > Actinomycetota > Actinomycetes > Mycobacteriales > Micromonosporaceae > Actinoplanes. The sequence continues at coordinate 44,271 of NZ_JALPVJ010000025.1, forward strand.
GTCCTGCGGGTGCTGATCGTCGCCGCGGTCGTGCTGCTGCTCGGGGGCGTGCTGCTGCAGGTGACGTGCGACATGCAGGCGCGGGCCGTCGAGGTGGCCCGGCTGCGCGGCCTCGGCGTGTCCCGGCGCGGGATCCGGGCCGCGCTGCTCGGCGAGCAGGCCGCGGTCGTCCTGCCCCTGCTGGCCGCCGGAGCCGGGGTCGGGGCGCTGGCCACCCACCTGGTCGCCCCGCTGCTGATCCGGTCGGACACCGGCGCGACCGCCGTACCGGCCGCCGTGGCCCACTGGCCCTGGGCGAGCGAGATTCTGCTGCTCGTGGCCCTGGTCGCCGCCTGCGGCCTGGCGGCCGGCGCCGCGGTCCTCGTGCAGGTCAGCCGGGCCGACGCCGCCCATCTGCGGGTGGCGTCGTGAGGGCCCGCCGGGTGGCGGCGCCCGCCCCGCACTGGCCCAGCGTTCGCGGCCGGGCCCGTGCCGACGCCGGGCCGCTGCTGCTGGTCGCCTGCGTGGTCGCCGTCGTGGCGCTGCTCGCCGGGGCCACGCCGCCGCTGATCCGCTCGACCTCGGACGAGGCCACCCGGGACGCGGTGCGCCGCGCGGCCGACGACGCCGCCGTCCGGGTGGAGTCGGACTGGCCCGACGACTACGGGCCCACCGGCGGGCGGCTGCGCAGCCCGCGCCTGGCCGACGACGTCGCCGCCGTGGGCGCGCTGGCCGAGGACGACCTCGACCCCGGCCTGCGGGCCGCGCTGCAGTCACCCGTCACGACCGTGTCGAGCATCTCGCTGGCCGTCACCGACGGCAGCGTGCAGCGCCGCCTCCAGCTCGAATATCTGCGCGGGGCCGCCGGCGGCCCGGCGGTCACCTGGATCGCCGGGCGGGCCCCCGGCCCGGCCGACGCCGACGAGTTCGTCGAGGTGCCGCTCAACGGCGCCCCCTGGCCGATGCAGATCGGGCTGTCCGAAACGGACGCCCGGGTGCTCGGGGCCGAGCCGGGCGACCGGATCCCGGTCCAGGACGACCAGCGCACCCCCTACGACGTACGGGTCAGCGGCATCTTCCGGCCGGTCGACGCGAACGACCCGGCCTGGCGCCTGGCCCCGTGGCTCCTGCAGCCGGCGGCCAACCGGGACGGCCTGGGCAGCACCCGGTTCGGCGGGCTGCTGTCGGCCGAGTCGCTGCCCGACGCCCGGCTGGCCTTCCGCGCCGACCAGTTGCGGCGCAGCGTCCGCTTCGACGCCGACCCGGACAAGCTCACCTGGAAGTCGGCTCAGGCGCTGGCGGCCACGGTGGGCGAGCTCAAGGGCGGGTCGGCCGTGTCGGCCGAACGGGGCGACTCGCTCAAGTGGGCTACCCAGCTCGACAGTGTGCTGAGCGACCTGCGCAGCCAGATCGCCACCGCCACGGCCCAGGCCGCCGTGCTGCTGATCGCCGTGCTGGCCGGCGCCCTGCTCGTGATCGGGCTGGCCGCCGAATTGCTGACCCGGCGCCGGGCCGCCGCCCTGACCACCGCCCGCGAGCGGGGCGCGTCGCTGCCCGGCCTGGCCACCGAGCTGACTGTCGAGTCGATCGCGGTGACCGTGCCGGCCGCCCTGCTCGGGCTCGGCCTGAGCGTCGCGATCGTCGGCAGCGCCTCGCCGGTCTGGGTCCTCCCCTTCCTGGCCATCGCGGTGGGCACGGGCCCGGTGTCCGGGACCCTGACCGCGGCCCGGGCCACCCGGGACCGGCGGACCCCGGCCAACCGCAGCGCCCGGCGCTGGGCGTCGCGCACCGGACAGCTCCGGCGGGCCGCTCTCGACCTGGCCGTGCTGGCCCTCGCGGCCGCCTCGCTGATCGCCCTGCGGCAGCGGGGCATCGGATCCAGCGCCGACGGCGACGTGGGTCTGCCCGCCGCCGCGCCGGCCCTGGTCGCGCTGGCCGTGGCCCTGCTCCTCGTCCGGCTGCTGCCGTACGGCATCCGGGCCGGGCTGCGGCTGACCCTGCGCTCCCGGCGCCCGCTCGCGCTCTTCGCGGCCGCGCGGGCCGCCGCGACGTCGTCGCGCGTGCTGCCCGCGTTCACCCTGATCACCGCGATCGCCCTGGCGTCGTTCGCGTTCACGCTGCACACCACGACCGCCCGGGGGTTGTCCGACGGCGCCTGGCAGACGGTCGGCGCCGACGCCCGCCTCACCGTGGGCTCCGGGGCGGCGCGCTCGACAGCGGCCGGCCCGACCACGGCCGGCCCCACCGCGACGGTCGCCGGACGGGTGGCCGCCGCGCCCGGAGTCCGGCACGTCGTCGCGGCCCGGGTCGTCGAGAACGAGCGCTTCATCGCCGACTCCACCGCGGTCACCGCCCGCCTGGTCGTCGTGGACACCGCGGCCTTCCGCCGGCTGCTGGGCGACACCCCCCTGCCCGGCCTGCCCGACGTGCCCGGCCTGACCGCCACCCGCGACGGCGCCGTACCCGCCCTGGTCCGCACGGGCGACAGGAGCCTGCGGCCGGGCACGAGCTTCCGGCTCCCCGTGGTGACCAACACGTCGATCCCGCTGACCGCGGTCGGCGCCGCGCCGGCCATCGGCGCCGGCGACGTGGTCGTGGTCGACGCGGCGGCCGCCCGGGCGGCCGGCCTGGCGTCCGAGCCCGACACGATCTGGGCGACCGGGCCGGGCGCGGCCGGGGCGATCCGCGCCACGGCCGTCGACGGGCGGCTGACGGCCCGGACAGACGTGCTGGCGGATCGCCGGACCGCGCCGCTGACCTCCGGGCTCGTCCATCTCTACCTGATCGCGGCCGGGGTCCTGCTCGCCCTCGGGCTGCTCGGCTTCGCGGTCGCCGCCGCCGCGAGCGCGCCGGAACGGTGGGAGACGCTGGCCCGGCTGCGGACGCTGGGCCTGCGGCCGCGCGACAGCCATCGGGTGGCGGCCGGCGAGTTGCTGCCGGTGCTGCTGGTCACCGCGCTGTGCGGGCCGGCGCTGGGCGCGCTGCTGGCCCGGATCACCCTCGGCCCGCTGGAGCTGCGGAGGCTCACCGGCCAGCTGTCCGACCCGGTGACCGTCGTGCCCTGGTGGGTGCTCGAGCTGGTGACCGTCGGCGCGTCGGCGGCCGTGCTGGTGGCCGTGGTGGCCGCCGAGGCCGCCGTCCGGCGACGCCGGCGACTCGGCGACGTGCTGCGGGCCGGCGGCGGCTGACCTTCACCCGGCCGGCGGGGGGACGGCCCCGATGTCGGGGCCGGCCCTCGCCGGCCGGGGTCCGGCGGTCCGGTCAGGCGGTCGCCCGGCGCGCCCGGAGCGCGAGCACCAGACCGGCGATCGACACCAGAGCGGCGATCGTCTCGGCCACGGCCGAGCCCACCTTGCCGGGCGCGTTCCAGGTGTTCTCGTACAGGTCGGGCAGCGGGCCCACCGGGCCGAGATCCACGTACGTGTAGAGCGTCACCGCCGCGGCGGCGCCGCCGGCCACCACCAGCGAGATGGCCCAGGTGAGCACGGCCGGCCGGATCAGCAGGGCGAGAGCGACCACGATCGCGACCACCCCCTGGATGCGGAACAGCGCGCCCTCGCTCAGTACGGACGAGTGGAACTGGTCGTACCGGGCGGCGTCGTGCAGGTGCACGTAGGCGTCCACGCCCAGCAGCACCGCCGTCACCGCGGTGAGCACGCGCTCGGCGATCGAGATGTCGCGCAAGGCCACGTGCGTCCCGGCGCGCACAGCATGATCGGTCATCGGTCCGGTCCCTTCGGCAGAGGTCCTGCTTCCTTCCCCTCACGGTTCTCCGAAAGGACCGGTCCGGCATTGCCGCCAGCCGCCAACCCGCGTACCGGGCAGCGGGTACGGATGCCCCGGCCCGATACCGGCCGGCCCCCGATGCCGCGGCCTCGATCTCCCTTGTGCGGCGATGTGACCTCGCCATGTTGTCCAGCGCGGCCGCCGGTCGTCGTCCGTTGAACGACTGATGCGGACGGCGGTCCCCGTCACTCGGCTTGACAGCGGTCACACCCGGGCGTTTGGTGGACGGAGCGTCGATGGAGAGTCACCGGGTGCATCGATCCCCGCTCCCGGGACAGCACACTCGGCTCGATGGAGGCTGTGCCATGACGGCTGCGATCAACCGGTCCGGTCCGCATCTCGGGGAAGCGCCGCCCCGCGAGACGCTCGACGAGGCCGAGCGCCTGAGCGTGGAGGAACTACGCGACCTGCAGTTGCAACGGCTGCGGTGGACGCTTCGCCACGCGTACGAGAACGTCCCGCACTACCGGCGCGCGTTCGACGCGGCCGGCGTACGACCGGAGGACTGCCGCGACCTGGCCGACCTGGCCCGGTTCCCCACCACCAGCAAGGCCGACCTGCGCGACAACTACCCGTTCGGGATGTTCGCCGTGCCCCAGGCCGACGTGCGCCGGATCCACGCGTCGTCCGGCACCACCGGCCGGCCCACGGTGGTCGGCTACACCGCCAACGACCTGGACATCTGGGCGACGGTGGTGGCGCGCTCCATCCGGGCGGCCGGCGGCCGGCCGGGCGACCGGCTGCACAACGCGTACGGGTACGGGCTCTTCACCGGCGGTCTCGGGGCCCACTACGGCGCCGAGCGGCTCGGCTGCACCGTCATCCCGGTCTCCGGCGGCATGACGCCGCGGCAGGTGCAGCTGATCACCGACTTCGAGCCGCGCGTGATCATGGTGACGCCGTCCTACATGCTCACCGTCATCGACGAGTTCGAGAAGCAGGGCCTCGACCCGCGGACGTCGAGCCTGGAGATCGGCATCTTCGGGGCCGAGCCGTGGACCGAGCAGATGCGGGCCGAGATGGAGGAGCGGGCCGGCATCCACGCCGTCGACATCTACGGGTTGTCCGAGGTCATCGGCCCCGGCGTGGCCCAGGAGTGCGTGGAGACCAAGGACGGCCTGCACATCTGGGAGGACCACTTCTATCCCGAGGTGATCGACCCGGACAGCGGCGAGGTGCTGCCCGAGGGTGAGCTGGGCGAGCTGGTCTTCACCTCGCTGACCAAGGAGGCCATGCCGGTCATCCGCTATCGCACGCGGGATCTGACCCGCCTGCTGCCCGGCACGGCGCGGCCCGGGATGCGCCGGATGGAGAAGGTCACCGGCCGCAGCGACGACATGATCATCCTGCGCGGCGTGAATCTCTTCCCGACCCAGATCGAGGAGATCATCCTGCGTACGCCGGGCCTGGCTCCGCACTTCCAGCTCGTGCTGAGCACCCGCGGCCGGCTGGACCATCTGACCGTCCAGGTCGAGGCCCGCCCGGACAGCCCGGCCGACCGCCGCGACGCGGCCGCCGCCGAAGTGGTCAAGGCGGTGAAGGACACCATCGGCACCAGCGTCGAGGTGGTGTGCCTCGAGCCCGAGACGCTGCCCCGATCGGCCGGCAAGATCCAGCGGCTGGTCGACCACCGCGGTTAGAGGAGGAAGAGGATGGCAGTCTTCCGGATTCTGGAGGCCACGGCCCGCCCCGGCGCGATCAGCCGGTTGTCGGAGCTGCTCGTCCAGCAGGAGCGGGACGTGGTCGCGAACGCGCCCGGCATCGTGTTCGTGCAGTCCCTGCGCAGCGGCGACCGGGTGCTCGCCGTCTCCAGCTGGCGCAGCGTCGAGGACATGCAGCGCTATCTCGACCAGCCGGTGACCAGCACGTTCTATCAGGAGCTGCCCGGGTTGCTGATGGGCGTGCCCAGCGTCCGGACGTTCGAGGTGCTCAGCCCCGACGGCGGCACCAACGGGTGGGGGTCGGCGTGAGCTGGTACTACCCCAAGGGCTGGACCGACCAGGAGGACGGCATCGAACAGGTGCTGATCCACTACGCGTGCACGCCGCCGGGCCAGTGGCCGGACTGGAGCTGGAGCCACGACGCGCGCGTGCTGCAGGACTTCGGCGGCTACCCGCGGCAACGGCTCAAGGTGCTGCGGATGCCCCGCGAGGTGTGGGACATGCAGCACGGGTGGTCGACACCGGAGTACCGCTTCCACTACTTCTTCGAGGTCTACCAGAACGGTCACCGGTGGACGACCGACCTGTTCTCCGAGGACATCGTCTACCGCGATCTCGAGTACGCCGACGACAACGGCTGGATCACGAACATCTGCATCTACTGGTCGGTCGGCGACTGGCACGCCCCGGTCTACAGCCCGATGGAGGACCCACGGATCCCGGCCGACTCGGAGTTCGTGGCGCGCAATTACTACACGTACGACGACAAAGAGCGTTTCCACCGCGAGAAATACCACATGCTGTACGCGTTGGACCTGCCGCACCGCTACTCGGCCCGCATGTGGGGCCCGCGGGGCGCCTCGATCGTCCAGCAGTACCACATCGGGCGCATGTATCCGCCCGAGGAGAAGAACGAGACCTGGATCGGGCCGTACGGCTCGTCGGCGCCGGGAGGTGACAACTGTTGGGTGCATCATCTGTGACCGCCTTCTTCGGTCTGCGCAAGAACTGGCTCGACCCCGTGCCGGGCATCGCCATGGTGCAGGCGCACTACACGTGGTCGCCGCGCGACGCCGTGCCCGACTGGACGGAAGCCGAGCAGGTCGTGCTCGCGCCCGAGGGCGACCGGCTGCGCACCGCCGTGCTCGAGGTGCCGCGGCTGGATTCGGCCTTCGTCCTGCACCACTTCTTCTTCGTGGTCGGGGCCGACGACCGGGCCGCCTCGCCGGTGTTCACCGAGGACATCGTCTCGGCCGAGGTGGCGTACGAGGACACCGGCGGCGACCTCACATCGGTGGGCCTGGTCTGGAGCGAGGTCGAGCTCGCGGCCCCGAACTACACGAGCACGGCCATGGACGGCCTGCCCTTCGAGACGCCGGGCGACGCGCCCGGCGACGGCAACCTCTACGAGTTCGTCCGGGCCCAGCCTCTGCCGCACACGTTCCGCGGCCGGGTGTGGGGAGTGCGCGGCACACGGGTCCGTTACGGCTTCCACCTGATCCGCAACGGCCGGCCCGACCCGGCCGGCGACTCGGAGAGCTGGGACGACAACGACGGCCGGGGCTGGGTCGTCGAGCTGTGAGGCGTTACGACCATCCGCTGCGCTGGCTGGCGCCACCGGCCGGGCGAGCCGGGAAGGCCCGGGTGCGCTACACCGGCCGCCTGGCCCAGGACGCGCGCCGCACCGCCGACCCTCCCGCGGCCCCCGGTCGCCGGGCCCGCGAAAGCCATGAGCTGGTGCTGCATGTCGGCCACGACGGCTGGAAGTCGCCCCAGGACGTGCCGATGGAGCGGGTCGGCGACCACGCCTGGGAGGCCGAGGTGGCGACCCGGGGCCGACTGGTCCTCGACTGCGTCATTCGCGACGAGGCCGCCTCACGCTGCGACAACAACCACGGCGCCGACTACCGCCTGTGGACCGGCCTCGACCCGGTCGACGCCCACGTGCACGTGCGGGCGCCCGGCCGCGACATGCTGGGCTTCGAGAGCCTGCTCGCCGCGGCCGCCTCCGGCGGGATGACGCGGGCGGTGGTGAGCTGGGGCGACAACGACTTCGTGGACATCGCCACCGAGGCCGTGCCCTGGCTGACCCGTCTGGTGTGGGTGCGCCCGGGCGGTCCCGACCCCGACGACGTACGGCAACGGCTGGCCGACGGCGCCGCGGGACTCAAGCTGCACCCCGCGTACGACGAGTACCCGGCCGACACGCCCGGCCTGGACCCGTACCTGAAGGTGGCCGAGCAGGCCGGCGTGCCGGTGACCGTCCACAGCGCCCCCGGCCCGGCCGACCCCGACCTGATCGCCCGGCTGGCCGACCGCTTCCCCACCGTGCCGTTCGTGCTCTACCACACCTATCTGGGCCCGCCCGAGGGCCGGCGCCGGGCCGTCCGGCACGCGAAGCGCCACCCCAACCTGCACCTGGAGACGTCCTGGTGCGGCTCCCGGACGGTCGAGCGCCTGATCGACGACGTGGGCCCCGGCCGCGTGCTGTTCGGCTCCGACGCGGCCACCGACGGGCCGTCCCACTTCGTCCGCGAGCCCCCGAACATCGAGACCAGCGAGACCTACAACGCCTCCCTGCTCCGCCTGGCCCAGCGCCTGAAACCGCCCGTCTTCCGCCAGTTCCTGGAAACCAACGCCCGCACGTTGTTCTCTCTCGAGCTCTGAGTCGCCATCTCCTCACTTAGGTAGATACCATCTACGTAGATGCCATCTACCTAAGGAGGCGCCGTGTTCGTCGGTCGACGGCCCGAGCTGGCGCTTCTGAAGCGCCGGATCGACCATATCGCCAGGACGGGAACAGGCTTGGCCGTGGCCGTCCGAGGACGGCGCCAGGTCGGGAAATCTCGCCTTGTCCAAGAACTCTGCGACCGTTCCGGCTTGCCTTATCTGTACTTCACTGCGGTCAAAGGTGCGCCGGTCACAGAGTCGACGGCGCAATTCCTGACCGCCTTGGCCGAGTCGGACCTTCCGAACGATCATGGCTTGTTACCCACCACCCCGCCGACCGGCGGATGGGGTGACATGTTGCGCGTCCTCGCCGGCACTCTGCCGGACCAGCCCTGCATCGTGGTACTGGACGAGCTGCCCTGGCTCGCCGAACAGGACGAGACTTTCGATGGCCAGTTGCAGGTGGTGTGGGACCGACTCCTGTCGCGCCGGCCGGTCCTCCTTCTGCTTTTGGGGAGCGACCTGCACATGATGCAACGCTTCACCGCCTACGACCGCCCGTTCTACGGCCGGGCCGACAACTTCGTCCTCGGCCCACTCAACCTGGCCGAGACCGCTTCCACGACGGCGCTCACCGGATCGGATGCCATTGACGCGCACCTGATCACCGGTGGTCTCCCGGGCATCCTCTTGCGCTGGCCAGGCGGTTCCCCGGCTGACGACTATCTCCGGGACGAGATCGCCGACCCGGCCTCTCCCGTGTTCACCGTCCCGGAACAGTCGCTGGCGTCCGAACTTCCCAACCCCGACGTCGCCCGGCGAGTGGTCGAGGCGGTCGGCGGTGACGCCCGCGCTTTCCCGAGCATCGCGAGCACGGCCGGCAGCCGGGGCGGGCCGGTCAGCTCGGGCACCCTGTCACCCCTGCTCCGGCAGCTCACCGACGACAAACACCTCCTGGCCGTGGATCAGCCGCTGTCGACCAGCAGCGGCAAGCCGGCTCTGTACCGGGTCGCCGACAGCAATCTCCGCCTTTTCCTCGCCATCCTGCGCGACGTCTACAACTTGACGCAGCGCGGCCGGCCCGACGCCGGCTATGCCCTCTTTCAGAAACGGTGGACGAGTTGGCGGGGTCGGGCGGTCGAACCGTTGATCCGCAGGTCGCTGGAACAAGCCACGATCACGGGCGACCTGCCCTGGCCCGGCGTCCAGACCGTCGGCGGGTGGTGGAACCGGCAGTTCAACCCGGAGATCGACCTGGTCGGAGCCGACCGGGCTCCCGTGGCGTCGCAGATCCACTTCTGCGGCTCCCTGAAGTGGCTGGGAACGCCGTTCGATCTCCACGATCTGCGTCACCTGCGGGACGGCGCCGCCCAGGTTCCCGGCTTCGACAGCACGCATTCGGGACTGATCGCCGTCAGCCGCTCGGGTTTCGACCTGCCCGCCGATGCCGTCGACGTCGCCTGGGGGCCGGACGACGTCGTGTCGGCCTGGCCGTCCTGAGGCCGGCGGACAACCAGGAGCGACATCGCCGCGCGTGGCATTGCTCAGACCGGGACGACAGGCGAGGGGTTGAGTCTGGCGAAGGCCTCCTGTCGCTGGTAAGGGAAGTACGGGTACGGCGCCGTGCGGGAACTGGCGGCGTCGAGTCGGGCGACCTGGTCGGGGGTGAGGGACCAACCGACCGCGCCGATGTTCTGCCGCAGTTGCTCCTCGTTGCGGGCGCCGATGATGACGGTGGCCACGGTGGGTCGTTGCAGCAGCCAGTTCACGGCGATCTGGGGTACCGCCCGGCCGGTCTCGCGGGACAGCTCGTCGAGAACGTCCACGACGCGAAACAGGAGTTCGTCGTCGACCGGAGGGCCGTAGTCGGCGGTGGCGTGCAGTCGGCTCGCGGGCGGCAGCGGCGTGTCTCGGCGGATCCTGCCGGTGAGCCGGCCCCAGCCCAGCGGACTCCACACCACGGCTCCGACGCCCTGGTCGAGCCCGAGAGACATCAGCTCCCATTCGTAGTCCCGGCCGACCAGGGAGTAGTAGACCTGGTGGGCCACATAGCGGGTGCGGTGGTCGCGGTCCGCGGTGGCCAGCGATTTCATGAGCTGCCAGCCGGCGAAGTTCGAGGCGCCGACGTAGCGGATCTTGCCCTGGCGCACCAGGTCGTCCAGGGCCGAGACAACCTCCTCGATGGGTGTTCCAGCGTCGAAGGCGTGCAGTTGGAACAGGTCGATGTAGTCGGTGCCGAGGCGGCGTAGCGCGGCCTCGACCGACCGGATGAGCCGGGCGCGCGAGGTACCCAGGTCGGCGGCTCCGTCCCCGGTCGGCAGGCCGCTCTTGGTCGACAACAGGACAGTGTCCCGCCGGCCTTTGATCGCCTGGCCCAGCACCTGTTCGGATGCGCCGTCGGAGTAGACGTCAGCGGTATCGAACATGGTGATGCCGGCGTCGAGGCAGATGTCCACGAGCCGTCGCGCCTCTCGTGCGTCGGTGTTGCCCCAGGCGCTGAAGAGAGGCCCGGAGCCGCCGAAGGTGCCGGCTCCGAAGCTCAGAGCGGGCACAGTGAGTCCGGAGGTTCCGAGTCGTCGGTATTCCATGGCGGCAACTCCTCATGCTAACGGTACGCAGTTCCCATTAAGGTGAGGGTTAAGCTAGCAGTCCTCACCGATTAATGGAACCGGAGACCCGTTATGACCGTCGGCACCATCCGGCCGGGCGGACGGACCGCCCGAGTGCGCGCCGCCGTGCTGTCCGCTGCCGCCGACGCCCTTGTCGAACACGGGTTCGCCGGCCTCGACCTCGCTGATGTGGCAAGTCGCGCCGAGGTCGGCAAGACCACGGTCTACCGTCGATGGGGAACAACCGCCGGCCTCGTCGCCGATCTGCTCACGGACATGGCCGAGCAATCGTCGCCGCGGGCCGAGACCGGCTCACTGCTGGAGGACCTGCGGGCCAACGCCCGGCTCGTGCAGCGCACCTTGGCCGACCCCCGTCAAGGGGCGCTGTTCCGGGCGGTCATCGTCGCGGCGACCTGCGACCCCCGAGCCGCCGAAGCGCTGCATCGCTTCTACGCCGTCCGCATCGCCGAGTGGGCCCCGTGCGTGGAGGAAGCCGCGCAACGGGGCGAGTTGCCCGCGGGCACCGACGCTGCCGAAGTCATCCGTGCTGTGTCAGCACCGCTCTACTATCGGCTGCTCATCAGCGGGGACCCCGTCGATGCGGCCGCGGCGGACTGCGCCGCCGAGGCGGCAGTGGCAGCCGCCCAGGCCGGCGCTTACACCGCCGACAGTGATCCAACCTGACATCCGGCCGCCGATCGGGTCACGCGGCCGGTTGCAGCCCGGGTCGAGCACCGGCCGGTCAGGCGGCGATGGCGGTGCGGGTCAGGCGTTCGGAGAGCTCCCAGATGCGGGCGGCGTCGTCGGTGCTGCGCAGGCGGGAGTAGAGGGGCTGCTCGGCGGGCGCGCCGGACAGATTCTGGAAGCCGCTCGGGCCGTACAGGCGGCCGCCGCGCGCCTCCGGGCCGGTCGCGGCCATCAGGGCCGGCAGCAGGGCGGTCTCGGGGGTCCCCACGAGGACCCCGCGGCGCGCCATGGCGTGGATGAAGCGGCCGCCCAGGGTGGGCCGGGCCCGGCCGACCTCGGGGCGCGCGGTCAGCAGGTTGGTGGCGGCGACGCCGGGGTGGGACAGGTTGCTGGTGAGGCCCCAGCCGGCGGCCTGGCTGCGCCGTTCGAGCTCGAGCCCGAACAGGCCGAAGGCGATCTTCGACTGGCTGTAGGCCCGCATGCCGTTGTACGCCCGTTCCCAGCTCAGGTCGTCCCAGTTGATGGCGTTCTGGTTCGCCGCCACGCTGATCTGCGAGGTCACCCGGGCCCGGCCGGCGCGCAGCAGGGGCAGCAGGTGTGACACCAGGGCGAAGTGACCCAGGTGGTTGGTGCCGAACTGCAGCTCGAACCCGTCCGCGGTGGTCTGCCGGCTGGGCGGGGTCATCACCCCGGCGTTGTTGACCAGGATGTGGATCGGGCGGTCCTCGTCGCGCAGGCGGGCGCCGAGCGTGGCCACCGACTCCAGCGACGACAGGTCGAGCTCGCGCAGCGACACCGCCGCGGCCGGATGCTGCTGCCGGATCCGGGCGATGGCCGCCTCGCCCTTGGCCTGGTTGCGGACGGGCAGCACGACCTCGGCCCCGGCCGCGGCCAGGCGGCCGGCCAGGCCCAGCCCGACGCCGTCGCTGGCGCCGGTGACGACGGCGAGCTTGCCGGAGAGGTCGGGAACGGTGATGTCCGGTTGCCTGCGGGCCATGAGTTGCTCCTCGGTGCGTCCTCGGTGATGTGTTCCCAGGTTGCGGTACCGGCCGGACGACATCCACGGCCTGCCGATCCCCGGCTGTGAAGGGGGGATCGGTGATCCGTGGTTGCGGCCGGCGCCGGCTGGTAGAACGAAGTCGTGATCGATCGACGCGGACTCGCCGAATTCCTGCGCAACCGGCGCGAGTCGCTGCAACCCGAGGACGTCGGCCTTCCCCGGGGGCAGCGCCGCCGGACCGCCGGGCTGCGCCGGGAGGAGGTCGCCGCGCTCTGCCACCTCTCGACCGACTACTACAGCCGGCTCGAGCGCGAGCGCGGGCCGCACCCGTCCGAGCGCCTGATCGCCTCCATCGCCCAGGGCCTGCACCTCTCCCTCGATCAGCGCGACCACCTGTTCCGGCTGGCCGGGCACAACCCGCCGCCCCGGGGCGCGACCAGCGAGCACATCAGCCCCGGGCTGCTGCGCATCTTCGACCGGCTCACCGACAGCCCGGCCGAGATCGTCACCGAGCTCGGCGAGAGCCTGCGGCAGACGCCGCCCGGGGTCGCGCTCACCGGCGACAACACCCGGTTCACCGGCCCGGCCCGGAGCCTGGGCTATCGCTGGTTCACCGACCCGGCCGCCCGGGCCCTGCACCCGCCGGAGGACCACGCGCACCATTCCCGGGTCTACGCCTCCGGCCTGCGCAAGATCGTCACCCTGCGCGGTCCCGGTTCGCGGGCGGCCCAGCTGGCCGAGCTGCTGCTGCCGCGCAGCGAGGAGTTCCGCACCCTCTGGAACGACCACGAGGTCAGCGTGGGGTTCGAGGAGGCGAAAAGGTTCGTGCACCCCGAGGTGGGTGACCTCGAGCTGGCCTGCCAGTCGCTGATCGACCCGAGCCAGTCGCACATCCTGCTCGTCTACACCGCCGTCCCGGGCAGCGAGAGCTACGAGAAACTGCAGCTTCTCTCGGTCATCGGCGCCCAGGCCGTCGTCCCGCAGCCGTCCTGAGCGGCCCCTTGCGGACCGGGCCCGGCCAGGCGGATCATCAGCCTCCCACCGAGGGAGGACGACCATGACGTACGCCGTCACCACCGTGCTCGACGGGTTCAGCTTCACCGAGGCGCCACGATGGCACGAGGGCCGGCTGTGGTTCTCCGACTTCTACACGGGCCGGGTCATGTCCGCGCGGGAGGACGGCACCGACCTCCGCCTCGAGGCGACCGTGGACGAGCAGCCGTCCGGCCTCGGCTGGCTGCCCGACGGCCGCCTGCTGGTCGTCTCGATGCGCGACCGCCGCATCCTGCGCCGCGAGCCCGACGGCCGCCTGGTCACCCACGCCGATCTCAGTGAGCACGCCGGCGGGCATCTCAACGACATGGCGGTGGACGGCGACGGCCGCGCCTACGTGGGCAACTTCGGTTTCGACCTGATGGCCGGCGACCCGCTGGAGCCGGCCGCGCTGCACCGGGCCGACCCGGACGGCACCGTCACCGAACTGGCCACCGATCTGTGGTTCCCCAACGCCATGGCGTTCACGGCCGGCGGCGCCGTCCTGGTCAACGAGACGCTGGGCAACCGCATCACCGCTTTCGACCTGACCGGCGACGGCCGGCTCACCAACCGGCGGGTGTGGGCCGAGTTCGGCCCGCTCGCCACCGACCGCAGCGTGGCCGGGGCGCTCGCCCAGCTGCACGTCGCTCCGGACGGCTCGTGCCTGGACGCCGACGGTGGCCTGTGGGTGGCCGACGCCCTCGGCGGCCGCCTGATCCGCGTGGTCGAGGGCGGCGAGATCACCGAGGAGATCCGCCCCGGCACGAACGTCTACGCCTGCGCGCTGGGCGGCGCGACCGGCCGGACCCTGTTCGCCTGCGCCGCCCCCGACTTCCAGGAGCACGCCCGCCGGGCCGCCCGCGAGGGCAGCGTGCTGGCCATCCCGGTGACCGTGCCGGCCGCCTGACCGGCCGGCCCGACGGCCGCCCCGCCAGCCCGAGCAGATCTCAGGTCAGAACGACGGCGGGTTTCGGCCGGCGCTCGCCGGCCAGGCCGAACGCCGTCACCGCGGCGGCCACGACGACGGCGCCGACCGGAAGCCACAGGGCCGCGCGGATCGAGCCGATGCTCACGCCGCCGGCCAGGCTGACCGCGGTGACCGCCGAGATGCCGAGCGCGGTGCCGAACTGGATCGCGGTGTAGAGCAACCCGCCGGCCAGGCCGTGCTCGCGCTCGGCCACGCCCTCGGTCGCGGCCATGGTCAGGGGGCCGTAGGCGAGCGCGAAGGCCACCCCGAGCAGAACCAGACCGGGCACCATGGCCGAGTAGGTCCAGTCCTCGGTGACCGGCAGGAACGACGCGTACGCCAGCACGCCGGCCACCAGACCACCGAAGAGCACCCGGACGGCGCCGTGGCGGTTCACCAGCCAGGTCGTCAGCGTCGGCGCGAGCACCGTGTCGATGCCGGCCAGCAACATCACCAGGCCGGTCCGCATCGGGCTCCAGCCGCGCAGTTCCTGCAGATAGAGCGTGACGACGAACTGGAAGCCGGCGAACGCGAACAGGAACAGGTGGGCCGTCACGTTGACCCGGATCAGCCGGGCCGAGCGGAGGATGCCGAGCCGCACCAGCGGATGCGGGGCCCGGCGCTCGATCGCGACGAACACGGCCAGCAGGGCCAGCCCGGCGAGCGCCGGCCCGACGGCCAGGTCCACCACGGCGTACGCCAGAAGGAGCATCGCCGTGGTGACCGTGACCGCACCGCGCAGGTCGAAGGCCCGCGCGGGCCGCGGCGGCGGCGCAGTGTCCCGGAGCAGCGGCACCGCGGCCGCGAGAAGGACGGCGGCGAGCAGGACCGGGGCGAAGAAGACCCAGCGCCACCCGATCGTGACCAGCGCCCCGCCGGCCACCAGCCCGAGCGAGAACCCGCCGGCCGCGGTGCCGGCATAGACACCGAGGGCCCGGTTGCGCAGCGGCCCGTCCGGGAAGTTGGCGGTGATCAGAGCCAGCCCCGCGGGCGTCATGAAGGCCGCGGCGACGCCGGTGATGAACCGGGCCACCAGCAGTTGCCAGCCCTCGGTGGCCAGCCCGCCGAGCCCCGAGAAGATCAGGAAGACGGCCAGCCAGAACAGGAACATCCGCCGCCGGCCGAGCAGATCGGCCGCGCGGCCGCCGAGCAGCATGAAGCCGCCGTAGCCGAGGACGTAGGCGCTGACCACCCCGCTGAGCAGACCGGTGGACAGGCCGAGGTCGGCCCGGATGGCCGGCAGGGCCACGTTGAGCATCGCGATGTCGATGCCCTCGAGAAAGATGGCTCCGCAGAGGACGAGCAACACGCTCCAGGCGCGTAGATCCATGGTGGTTACCCCCGTGCAAGCCGGTTACTTCTTGTCACCGACCACACCACCAGGCACCATCGAGCTGTGGAAGACGGAACTTCGGAGTCCCTCGGTAACTGCTGTGATACCGAGGATCCGTATGACGCGCGCCAGTGGGACACCCGCGAGGACTGCGAGGTGCGGCAGATCCTCGACCGCATCGCCGACAAGTGGTCGCTGCTGGTGATCGCCCTGCTGGAGCGGCGCACGATGCGCTTCACCGAGCTGCGCCGCGAGGTCGACGGGATCAGCCAGCGCATGCTGGCCCGTACCCTGCGTCATCTCGAACGGGACGGCCTGGTGAGCCGGACCGTCCACGCGACGGTGCCGCCCCGGGTCGACTACGCGCTGACCGCGATGGGCTCCACCCTGCACCTGACGATCCAGACCCTGGTGAGCTGGACCGAGGAGCACCAGTCGAGGATCGCGGCGGCGCGTGATGCCTACGACCGGCGGACCGTGGCCGAGCGTGAGCAGGCCGACCGGGAGGCGGACGACCGGGAAGCCGTCGCCCGCCGGGTCACCGAAAGTCTTCGTACCTGAGGGGGCGCGGGGTCACTCGGTCCGGCGCATCGCGACCGGCGTTCCGTGCTCGACGGTGCGGGTGACCGTGCACAGCCGGTCGTGCGACTGCTGCATGATCCGGGGCAGCGCCTCGCGCGCCTTGTCGCCCTGCGGCCCCTCGGGGAAAGCCACGTCGAACTCGACCTCGAGGTCCTGCATCCGGTTGACGCCGGACTCGTCTTTGATCTTCTCGCCGGTGACCCGGATGACGAAACGGGCCGGCTCGGAGCGGCGGCTGGTGACCAGGTCGACGTCGATGCCGGTGCAGCCGCCGATGGCCGCGAGCAGCAGCTCGACCGGCGTGAAGGCGTCGTCCTCACCCGTGCCCAGCGGCATCTTCCCGCCCCGGGCATTGCGTACGACGAACCGCCCGACACCGGAACGCTCGAGTTCCACCGACCGCAGATTCTCCTGTTTCATGTGATCGACGCTAGCCGACCTCACGGGTGACGACCGACGTCCGTCGTTCCATTGACCTTCGTCCATGAGACGGCTTACGTTGACATCGTTGTCATCCGCTCGGCCGGAACGGCAGGTCACGCCATGCGTACGAGAACGGTCTCCTGGCTCGCCACTCTCCTGCTGATCGCCGGTCCGGGCCTGGCGGTCGGTCCGCCCGCCGCGGCCGCCGCCGGCAACTTCGTGACCGGTTTTGAGACCGGCGACCCCCAGCCCACCTGGCAGAACAGCGTGGAGAGCAGCGCCGGGGTGGGTGGCTACTGCTGCGGGCTCACCGCCATGGAGAGCGCGCCCCGCGCCGAGACGGCCCACACCGGCACGTCGGCGCTCATGTACTCGGGCAACGACCTCAGCACCACCTCGTCGTACTCGTACAACCGGGTCTTCGACGTGGACCTTCCGGTGACCGCCGCCAGCACCCTGTCCTACTGGGTGTACCCGCAGTCCGGCGGGCACCTCGACGTCGCGGTCGACCTGGTCTTCACCGACGGCAGCCGGCTGCGCGACTCCGGGGCGACCGACCAGAACGGCGTCCGGCTGCACCCGGCCTATCAGGGCAGCGGGTCGGTGCTCGGCTTCGACCGGTGGAACTACGTCACGTCGGCGATCGGCGACAAAGTCGCCGGACGGACGATCGACCGGATCCTGATCGGCTACGACCAGCCGGCCGGTACCGGCCCGTTCCGCGGCTGGTTCGACGACCTCGCGATCACCGCCGCCGCGCCCGCCGCCCGCCTGTCCGATCTGGTCGACACCCGCCGCGGCTCGAACTCCGACGTGAGCTACTCGCGCGGCAACACCTTCCCGGGCACGACGGTGCCCAACGGCTTCAATTTCTGGACGCCGATCACCAACGGCAACAGCGACGGCTGGCTCTATCAGTACAACGCGACCACCGTGCAGGGTTTCGGCGTCAGCCACGAGCCCAGCCCGTGGATCGGCGACTACGGCCAGCTGCAGGTGATGCCCATGACCGGCGCGGTGAAGACGACGCCGGACGCGCGCAAGTCCACCTTCAGCCACGGCAACGAGGTGGCCAAGGCGCATTACTACAAGACCCAGCTCGACACGTACGGCATCACCGCCGAGCTGACGCCGACCGACCACGCCGGGGCGATGCGGTTCACGTATCCGGCCACGTCCGAGTCGGTCATCGTCTTCGACACCATCGACAAGGTGGGCGGCACGATCAACGTCGACGCGGCCGCCCGGACGATCACCGGGTATGTCGACCACAAAGGCCCGAGACTGTACTTCTCGGCGACCGTCGACAAGGCCATCGCGGCGAGCGGCAGCGTCGGCGGTCAGGGGGTGACGAGCTGGATCCGCTTCGCGACCACGGCGAACGAGCCGGTGACCCTCAAGCTCGCCACGTCGTACCTGAGCGTCGCGCAGGCCGCCGCCAACCTGAGCCAGGAGGTCGGGGCCAAGACCTTCGATTCCGTACGGGAGGAAGCCGCGGCGGTGTGGGACTCGGCGCTCGGCCGGGTGCGTCTCGCGGGCGCTTCCGCCGACCGTCAGGTCACCTTCTACTCGAACATGTACCGCGCCTTCATGTACCCGAACAACATGTCCGAGATGGTGGGCGGGGTGCGCAAGTACTTCAGCCCGTACGACAACGCGGTCCACGACGGTCAGATGTACGTGAACAACGGCTTCTGGGACACGGCCCGGGCAGTGTGGCCGTTGTACACGCTGCTCGCCCCCACCCGTACCGGAGAGATGCTGGACGGGTTCGTCAACGCGTACAAGAACGGGGGCTGGACCCCCCGCTGGTCGGGTCCCGGCTACATCGACATCATGGTCGGCACGAACCAGGATCTGGCCTTCGCGGACGCGTACGTGAAGGGGGTGCGCAACTTCGACCACCGGGCCGCCTACGCCTCGATGGTGAAGAACGCGGCCGTCCACTCCCCCTCCGGGTCCCGGGGCCGCAAGGGTCTCGAGGTGTCCACGTTCAAGCGGTACGTGCCCACCGACGTCCGCGGCGAGGCGGCCTCCTGGACGCTCGAGGACGCCACCAACAACTTCGGCATCGCGCAGCTGGGCCGGAGTCTCGGGTTCACCGAGGACGCCGCCTACTTCGAGAACCGCGCCCTGGACTACGCGAAACTGTTCTCGCCCTCGACCGGGTTCTTCCGGGGCCGGCAGAGCAACGGCGCCTGGCGTACGGCCGACTCGGCGTTCCGCCCCAACGAATGGGGCCACGAGTTCACCGAGGGCGCGCCGTGGCACTACGCCACGCCCGCGCCGCAGGACCCGCAGGGCATGGCCAACCTGTACGGCGGCCGCGCCCAGCTCTCCGCCAAGATCGACTCCGTGTTCGCGGCGTCCCGCGACTACCTGCCCGGCTCGTACGGCGGGGTCATCCACGAGATGCGCGAGGCCTACGACACCGGCATGGGCCAGTACGCGCATCCCAACGAGCCGATCCACCACATGCTCTACATGTACAACTACGCCGGCACGCCCGCGAAGACCCAGAACCGGGTCCGCGACGTCCTGAGCCAGCTGTACGGATCGGGCGCCGGCAACGGCGGCGGCTACCTGGGCGACGAGGACAACGGCCAGATGTCGGCCTGGTACGTCTTCAGCGCGCTCGGCTTCTATCCGGCCCGCATGGGCAGCACCGACTACACGATCGGCGCGCCGCTGCACCCGTCGGCCACGCTGACGCTGGAGAACGGCCGCACGTTCACCGTCGAGGCGCCCGGCGTGAGCGACACCAACCGCTACATCCAGAGCGCCACCCTCAACGGTGTCGCGTACCCGAAGAACTACCTGACCCACGCCGATCTGCAGGCCGGGGGCACCCTGCGGTTCACGATGGGGCCGTCGCCGTCCGCGTGGGGCACGGGCGCGAACGACGTGCCCCCGTCGCTCACCACCGGCAGCGCCGCCCCGCGCCCGCTGGCCGACGTCGCCGGCACGGTGACGGCGAGCGGCGAGAACGCGCCGAACGAGTCCGCCGCCAAGCTGGTCGACGACACGTCGCTCACCAAGTGGCTGACGTTCCAGAACACCGCCACTCTCGAGCAGCGGCTCCCGGCGCCCGTGACGGTGAAGCAGTACACCCTGACCTCGGCCGAGGACGCACCCGAACGGGACCCGCGCGGCTGGACTCTGCAGGGCTCGACCGACGGCGCCACCTGGGTCACCCTCGACACCCGGACGGGCCTCGACTTCGCCGACCGCCGCCAGACCCGGGCGTTCGTCGTTCCCGCCGCCGGGGCGTACTCCCGCTACCGCCTGCAGGTCACCGCCAACCACGGCGGGACGGCGACCCAGCTGGCCGAGTGGGAGTTGCTGGGTTGACACCGCGGCGCCGGGGCCCGATGCGGACCCCGGCGCCGGCCTGCGCCGACGATCAGACGCAGCGCTGCAGAATGTTGTCCCAGCTCGTGCTGCCGGGGCAGCTGACGGCCTGGGTGCTGGACGGGGCCGGCTGGGTGGCGAGCGCGAGGGCGACCGCCGAGACCAGAGCCAGGAGGAAGTGACGTTGACGTGCGCGCATGGCCTTTCCTTTCGCGGGTTGCGGACAGCGGATGGAGGACACGCGTGGTCGTCCCGTACGGCCGAACGGGAGGCATCGGAGGCCGGCCGACCTCCGCACGCGTGTCCGCGCGCTGGATCAACGGCAAGGATCGCGGCGCCGACGACCTTACTGTCGATATGACATTAAGGGCCCGACCCGCTTTGTGTCAACCCGACATTAAGACCGGCGGGGTCACTCGCGCCGACGGTCCTCCGGCGGCACGGCGCCGTGCAGCTCACGGATCCGGTCCCGGGCGGCCGCCTCGGCGTCCTGGTCCCCGATCGACCCGTACGCCTCGGCCAGCGCGGCCTGGGCCTCGATCTCCAGGTGCACGGCGCCGCACGACTGGAACAGCTCCACGGCGCGGACCAGGGCGATCTCCTGCTCGGCGCGGGCGCCGCGACGGCCCGCCAGCCTGGCGATCGACAACTGAACGCGGCCCTCGAGCGGGACGTCGGCGCCGTCGCGCGCGTGCTCCTGGGCGCCGGCGAGACGGGCCGCCGCCACCTCGAGCTCGCCGGCGAGCAGCGCCAGGTCACCGAGGCCGTGGAGGGCGTACGCGTGCCCGACCCCGCCGGGGAAGGCCGCCAGCACCTCGCCCAGCGCGTCCGCGGCGCCCGCCGGGTCACCCTGGGCCAGGTGCGCCTGGGCCTTCCAGTACAGCGTCGGCGCGAGCACCTGCGGCTTGCCCGTCTCGCGGGCCAGCCGCTCGGCCTCGCGCAGCATCGCCAGCGCCGACTCATGGTCGCCCAGGTCGAGGTGGGTCTGCCCGATGAAACGCAGGGTCTGCTGCACGCCCACCATGTCGCCGCTCTCGCGATAGTGCACGAGCGCCTCGGTGAACAGCCGCAGGGGCCGGGCCAGCTCGCCGCGCCGGCGCAGAGCGTTGGCCAGCGTGCGCAACGCCACCGCCCGGCCGTGCCGCTCCCCCACCGCGGCCAGCAACGCGACCGCCCGCTCGAGCTCCGCCGCCCCCGACACCCCCGGGCTGCCGCTGGCCACCAGCGGGGGCTGGCCGAGCGCGACCAGCACCATGCCCTCGCCTCGCCGGTCGCCCGCCCGCCGGCACGCGGCCAGCGCGATCTCGTGGGTCGCCCGCCAGTCGTCGAAGTGGGCGCCGAGCGCGTAGAACTCGTGCGCCGAGACGGCCAGATCCCAGCACAGCTCGGTGAGCCTGAGCGCCGCGGCCTGGCCGACCGCGGCCCGCACGTTGAGCCGCTCGGCCTCGAACCACTCGCGCGGCGCGGCGGCGGCGGCCGTCCACTCGGCGGCCGGCACCGGCACGTCCGGCAGACCACTGTGGACGACGTCGAACTGCCCGCCGTAGAGGGCGCCGTGGGCCCGCCGGGTGAGCGTCAGCAGCGCCCGGCACACCCGGGCCGGCGCGGCGGTCCGCTCGCTCGCCGGGGTCAGCTCGACGGCGGCCCGGTCGCGGGCGTAGGCCCGGGTGAGGTCGTGGAACCCGTAGCGCACGCCGGGGCGGACGGCGTCGATCATGCCGACCAGGGCGAGGTGGGTGAGCGCCGTGGCTGCCACCGGCCCCGGCTCGTCCAGCAGGGCGGCCGCCGTCCACTCGCCGAACGTGGGCTGGGTCAGCAGCCCGAGGGAGTAGAAGAGCCGGCGGGCGCGGTCGTCGAGCGGCGCGAGCCCGGCCCCCACCGTGCGGGCCAGGCTCTCGTCACCGTGCCGGAAGCCGTCCGGGCCCTGTTCGGTCAGCCGGCCCAGCAACGCCGAGGTGGGCCGGTGGAAGTCCTCCACCCGCATCTGCGCGGCGATCCGCAGCGCCAGCGGCAACCCGCCGCACAGCCGGACGACGGCCTCGACCGCCTCGCTCTCGGCGCTCACGTCCACCTGGGCCGACGCGACGACGTTGCGGAACAGCGTCGCGGCCGTGCCCGGATCGAGGGCGGCCAGCGGCGCGATGTGGTGGACCGGCGCGTCGATGCCGGGCAGCCGGCGCCGCGCGGTCACCAGCACCACGCAGTCACCACCACCGGGGACCAGGTCGCGGATCTGGGCGACGTCGGCCGCGTCGTCCAGCAGGATCAGCATCCGGCGCTCGGCGGTCAGCGACCGGAACAGCGCGATCCGCTCACGCCGGCGCTCGGGCACGGCGGTCTCGCCGAGCGCCCGCAGAAATTCGGCCAGCACCTCGCCCGGGTCGACCGGCTGGTCCGAGGTGCCGCGCAGGTCGGCCCAGAGCTGGCCCCCGGGGAAGGCGCCGGCGGCCTCGTGGGCCGCCCGCAGCGCGAGCGCCGTCTTGCCCATCCCGCCCGGTCCGGGAATGACCACGACCGTCGTGCGCCGCCCGCTCAGCAGCTGCCGGATCTCGCCGAGCGGGCCCTCGCGCCCGACGAAGTGCGCGGCCGCGGGCGGCAGCTGCCGGGGCAGCGGGACGGCCCGCGAGCCGCGGACGGCGGCGTCGGCCCGGGCCACCGCTTCGTCGTTGGACAGCGCCATCGCGTAGCCCAGGCGGCGCAGCTCCCGGTCGGCGCTGCCCCCGATCGCCTCCTCGTGCCGTTCCAGGGCGGCCGTGGCGTCAGCGGCGTGGCCGCTGCGATAAAGCGCCAGCATCAACTGACGGCAGAGCTGCCCGTCGGCCGGGTCCTGGGCCACGAACTGGGTCAGCTCGTCGAGGATCGCGGCGTGCTCCCCGCGGGCCAGTTCCAGCGCGAACAGCCGTACGGCCGTCCGCTTGCGCCGGCCGGTCAGGGCGGCGAGGTCGGCCGCGAAGGGCGGCTGGGGCACGTTGGCCAGGGGACGGTGACCGCGCCAGAGCCGGATCGCCTGGCGCAGATGGTCGATCTCGGCCGGCGTCCGCTGGGCGCCGCGCTCGGCGTCGGCCCGCTCGACATGCCGGCGGAACCGCAGCAGATCGAGTTCGTCGTCGGCCGCCCTCAACTCGTACCCGAAGCGGTTGCGGGTCTGGATGGCCCGCGGCCGGCCGGCCGCGGTGACCAGCTTGCGCACGGCCGAGACGGCCTTGTGCAACTGCGCGGCCTGGACGTCCGGGTCGCCCCAGCCGGCGCGCAGCAGCTCCGCCGTGGACAGCTGCTGGTTGGCCCGCAGCAGCAGGGCGGCCAGCACCGAGAGATGGTGACCGCCGGGCAGCTCGACGAGGCGGCCGTCGGGCGCCCGCACCTCGAGATCACCCAGCACCCCGAAGATGAACTGCCGTTCCCCGTCGCCCACGTCACCGACTGTGTCATGCCGGAACAGCGCACGGTGATCGACATCGCCATCGATATCTCCTGGGGGCTACCGGCGGTAGGGAAACGGTAGGGCCACCGGGAAGGCTTGACACCGGTCCGAGGGGTGGCGGCCCCACGGACGACCCGCACCGGGGGACGGCGGTCGACGCCCCGATCGCCGTCCCCCGGCGCGGCCGGCCGCCGAGACGACCGGCAAGCGCCTCGGCGGCCGCACCACGTCCGTGTCCCGGTCCCGCACCGTTCGTGTCATTCGAACATCAAGCTAGGCTGACCGGGTGACGACCCGGGACCACGCCCAGCTGCGCATCGCGGTCGACCTCGCCGTGCTGACCGTCCGTGAGGGCGCCCTGCAGGCGCTCGTCATCACCCGGGGCAACGATCCCTTCGCCGGCCGGCCCGCGCTGCCCGGCGGCTTCGTCCGCACCGACGAGGATCTCGGCGTCGCCGCGGTGCGTGAGCTGCGCGAGGAGACCCGCCTCGACGGCGACGACCTGCACCTCGAGCAGTTCGCGGTCTACGGCGAGCCGCGCCGCGATCCCCGGGGCCGGGTGGTCAGCGTGGCCTACCTGGCGATCATGCCCGACCTGCCGCTGCCGGTGGCCGGGTCGGATGCGAGCGGCGCGGCCTGGGCCGCGGTCGACAAGATTCGCGGCAGCCTGGCCTTCGACCACGACCGCATCCTCGACGACGCCGTGGAGCGGGCGCGCCGCCGGCTCGAGCTGACCACCCTGGCCACGGCGTTCTGCCCGCCCGAGTTCACCATCGGCGACCTGCGCTCGGTCTACGAGGTGGTCTGGGGCGAGTCGCTCGACCCGCGCAACTTCAGCCGCAAGGTGACCAACACGGAGGGCTTCGTCGAACCCACCGGGGCCAAGCGGGTTCCCCCGACCGGGCGACCGGCGGCGCTCTACCGCGCCGGGCCGGCCACGATGCTGAACCCGCCGATCCTGCGCACCGCGGCGGCGTAGTTTTCGTCAGTTAGACAATAATGCGGTAGGCTCGGGTCGCCGGCTCCTCCGGCCGTCCCCGAGGTGGTGCATGATGTCCCGCTTACGTCAGCTCGATCTGGTGACCACCGTCGTCCTCGCCGTCACCGTCGGCCTGCTCGGCGCGTTCGACGTGGTCGGTCCCGCCGTCACCGGCGGCGCCACGCTCACCACGCTGGGCCTGCTCGCGATCGGCTCGCTGCAGGGCCGGACGACGCTGGCCGGGCTCACCCGTTCCGTCCAGCGGCTCGGCCGCGAGATCGGCGACCACGCCGGCGCCGACCGCCTGCTGGCCCCGTCGACCTCCGGGGTGGACCTCGACCTCCGCTCGGCCACCGACGTCCGCCTGGCCGGGGTCACCCTGGCCCGCACGCTGCGCAACCACTACGCCGTCCTGCAGCAGCGCCTCGACGCGGGCGCCACCGTCCGCATCGCCGTGATAGCCCCGCACGCGGCCACCCTGGCCGAGGCCGCCCGGCGCAGCACCATCGCCGGCCACCCCGAGATCTTCGAACACCGGCTGCGTCCCACCCTCGACCTGCTGGACGCCCTGACCGACCGGGCCGCCGCCGGCCCCGGCCGCCTCGAGGTCCGGCTGCTCGACTTCGTGCCGGCCTTCGGCCTGATCGCCGTCGACCCCGAGACCCCGGACGGCCGCGCCCGCGTCGACATCTACTCGCACCGCTGCGGCACCCCCGAGCCGACGCTGCCCCTGCGGGCCGACCGCGACCCCCGCTGGTTCGCCCACTTCCTGGCCGAGTTCGACCGCCTCTGGGCGACCGGCCGCCCCTACGAGCTCAGTCGGCCGGCTGGGCTCCGATCTCCGACTCGCTGACCCGGGTCGGCTCGAGCACGCGGTGCAGGAACTCGCGGGTGCGGTCCTCGCGGGGATGGGCGAAGACCTCGGCCGGGCGGCCCTGCTCGACGATCACGCCGGCGTCCATGAACACGACGCGGGAGGCGACCTCGCGGGCGAAGGCCATCTCGTGGGTGACCACGAGCATGGTCATGCCGTCGGCGGCCAGGCCGCGCATGACCGCCAGCACCTCGCCGACCAGTTCGGGGTCGAGCGCGCTGGTCGGCTCGTCGAACAACATCAGCTGCGGGTCCATGGCCAGGGCGCGGGCGATGGCCACGCGTTGCTGCTGACCGCCGGACAACTGCGCCGGGTAGGAGTCGGCCTTGTCGGCCAGGCCCACGCGGTTGAGGTTGTCGGTCGTGATGCGGTACGCCTCGGCCCGGCTGCGTCTGAGCACCCGGCGCTGGGCGATGGTGACGTTCTCCCGTACGGTCAGATGGCCGAACAGGTTGAACTGCTGGAAGACCATGCCGATGCCGCGGCGTACGGCGTCGATGTCGCAGTCGGGGTCGGTGACCTCGACGCCGGCCACCCGGATCGAGCCGCCGGTCGGCTCCTCGAGCAGGTTCACGCAGCGCAGCAGCGTGGACTTGCCGGAACCGGAGGGGCCGATCACGCAGACGACCTCGCCCGGCTCGACCGTCAGGTCGATGCCGCGCAGCACCTCCAGGCGGCCGAACGACTTGTGCAGGCCGGTGATCTCGATGGTGGACATGGCGGTCACCTCTCCCTCCGGGCCCGGCGCTCCAGCCCGCGGACCACCTGCGACATCGGCAGGGTGATGACCAGGTAGAGCAGTCCGGCCACGACCAGCGGGGTCGGGTTGACCCGGGTGTTGAGCGTGTCCCCGGCGAACTTGGTCAGCTCGATCGTCGACGAGGTGACGCCGAGGACGTAGACCAGGGACGTGTCCTTGGTCAGCAGGATGATCTCGTTGGTCAGCGGCGGGATGACGATGCGGAAGGCCTGCGGCAGCACGATCGAGACCATCGCCCGCGGGTGCGACATGCCCAGCGTCCGGGCCGCCTCGAGCTGCCCCTTGGGTACGGCCTGGATGCCGGCGCGGATGGTCTCGGCCATGTACGCCGCCGCGGTCAGGCCGAGCCCGACGGTGACCGAGCCGTAGACGCCGCCCGGGATCTCGCGGTCGGGAAAGGCCAGCGGCACGCCGTAGCCGACCATGAACAGCACCAGCAGGGCCGGCAGTCCGCGGAACAGCTCGATGTACGCGGTGGCGAACCAGCGGTACGGCAGGATCGTCGACAGCCGCATCAGCGCGAGGACGAGCCCGACGGTCAGGCCGAAGGCGAACGCCAGCAGCGTGTAGAGGATCGTGTTGCGCAGGGCGACGGTGATCGCCTCGGGGAACATGCTCTCGGCCACGTCGAGCCGGAAGAACGCGTCGGACAGGCGGCCCCAGTCCGCGGCGCTCACGGCGGCCACGATCGCCAGGGCGAACACGATGTAGCCGGCGACGCGGAGGATCCGTCGCCGCCGGCGGGGAGTCAGTCTCATCGGGTCAGGCGGCCGGCTTCTCGCCGATCCACTCCGCGTAGACCTTGTCGTACGTGCCATCGGTGCGCGCCGCCGCGAGGGCGTCGTTGACGGCCTTGAGCAGCTCCGCGTTGCCCTTCTTGACGGCGAAGCCGTACTGCTCGCCGGTGTCGAAGCCGGCCGCGACGACGACCTTGCCCGGGTTGGCCTTGATGTACTCGTTCCAGACCGGCAGGTCGTTGACGGCGGCCACGACCTGGTTGGTCGCCAGGGCCTGCTGGAGCGCGGCGAGGTCCTTGTACGAGACGACCTCGATCTTCAGGTTCTTGTCCTTGACCTGCGTGTTGATGTACTCCTCGCCGGTCGTGCCGCCCTGGACGCCGAGCCGCTTGCCGACGAGCTCGTCGAGCGTCTTGACCTCTTTGCCGGTCGGGGTGGCCAGCGCCTGGGTGGCGTCGAAGTACGGGTCGGAGAAGTCCAGCACCTTCTTGCGCTCGTCGGTGATGGTCATGCCGGCCGCGGCCACGTCGCACTTGCCGGAGTTGAGGTCGGCGCCGGACTTGATGCCCTCGAAGGGCGTGTCGACGATCGCCTGGGTCACCTTCAGCCTGGTGGCGACCAGGTCGATCAGGGCGACGTCGAAGCCGACGACCTTGCCGCTGTCGTCCTTCGACTGGAACGGCGCGTACGGCAGGTGGGTGCAGGTGGTGAGGGTGCCGGCCTTCACCAGGGCCACGCCGCCCTCGGTGGTGCCGCCGGTGTCCTCCTTGGCGCAGCCGGCCGCGCCGCCGATCGCCAGCATCACGGCAGCGGTCAGCGCAGCCGCCCTACGACCTCGTCCAAGCATGTTCATGCGCGACATGCTATTCCACCGCGGTCTATAGGCTTTGGGCGGATGATCAGCCGGCCGCCGCATGCCGACGGCGCACCCTGGGCGCATCTGACTTTCGGCCGATGTCGGACCTCGGCCACAAGAAGGGTTTTGTCGCGGATTCGTGCCAACGCTCATCGATTTCACAGGAAACTGACATTGTCCGATTTGGATGTCCGGTAGCGGCTGCCCCACCGACAGCCGCCCGACCGGAAGGACCCCATGACCGATCCGTTGAAGAAGCGCCGCCGCCGATCACGGCTGATGACCTACGGCGCCGTGGCCGCGTCGCTGGCGCTGACCGCCGCGGGCGTGGGAGTGGCCCAGGCCGCGGCCACCCCTCCCCCGCTGTCGTTCGTCGCCGCCACCGGGCAGGTGACCGCCGAGCGGTACGACTACGACGGCGAGATCTACTTGTCCTTCGATCTGGGCCTGCACGTGGTGGCCGGCAAGGACCCGCTCGAGATCTGGGTCAAGCGCGCCGGGTACGACAAGCCGATCGTGGCCGAGCGCCTGGTCGTGCAGAACGGCAAGAAGAAGAAGGTCGCGCTGCCGGCCGGCCTGATCAGTGACTTCACCGGCCTCAAGGACTTCACCACCATCTCCATCGCCGACGAGGCCGGGAAGGTGGTCACCGAGTACAAGACCCCGTTCTGCGGCAACTCGTACTCCTCGGCGCGGACCCGGCCCGACGCCCCGGCCACCAACCCGTACCCGACGTCGTGCGGTGGCTACAACCCGTTCACGCTCGGCGCGGTCTGGGGTGTGCAGGCCGGCTGGGACTCCGCGGTCCCCGACCAGCCCGAGTACGACGAGGCGAAGCCCTTCATCCTGCCGGTCGGCAAGTACACCGCCACCGCCACGGTCAACCCCGTCTACCGCGACCTGCTCGGCATCCCGAAGGACCAGGGCAGCGCCAAGGTCACGGTCGACGTGGTGGACGCCGAGACCGACAAGGCCGGCCTGGCCCGGGTGAAGGCGGCCGACGCCGGTCCGGCGGCCACGACCGACGAGCACTCGATCCACACGGCCGAGGGCGACGCCAAGCGCCAGGTCTCCGCGTACGTGCCGGAGCTGCGCGCGCCGGCGAAGCGGCCCACCCCGCTCAAGGCCGCCCCGTCCGGCGGTCCGCGACCGGACCTGCGCTCGCTGCCGGCGTGGGAGATCGCGCTGTCCGAGGAGGACGGCAAGACGTACGTGAACTTCGGCGCGACCGTGTGGAACGCCGGCACGTCGCCGCTGCTGGTCGACGGCTTCCGCCGCACCGGCACCGAGCTGATGGACGCGTACCAGTACTACTTCGACGCCAAGGGCAACCAGGTCGGCAGCCGGCCGGCCGGCACGATGGAGTGGGACGCCCGCGAGGGTCACAAGCACTGGCACTTCACCGACTTCGCGCAGTACAACCTGCTCGACTCGACCCAGAAGCTCTCGGTGCGCAGCGGCAAGGAGGCGTTCTGCCTGGCCAACACCGACGCGGTCGACTTCACCATCCCGAACGCGAAGTGGCAGCCGGAGAACACCGACCTGTCCACCTCGTGCGGCGCGAACACCGTGATCGCGGTGCGTGAGGTGCTCGACATCGGCAACGGCGACACCTACAGCCAGTACCGGCCGGGTCAGTCGTTCGAGATCACCGACCTGCCCAACGGCACCTACTACATCCAGGTGCTGGCCAACCCCGAGAAGAAGCTGGCCGAGCTGGACACCACCAACAACTCGGCGCTGCGCCAGATCATCCTCGGCGGCACGCCCGACGCCCGTACCCTGACCGTTCCGCCGGTCCACGGCATCAAGGGCTGACCCACGCCGGCGCCCCGGTTCCCCCACGCGGGGACCGGGGCGTTCCGCTCGGGTGATGTCAAGCGAGCGGGGGCCGGACGAAGAACGAGCCGTCGGCCCGGGTGTCGCTGCCGTCGAACTGGTCGATCCACAGCTCGTCGCCCACACGACGCAGGAAGAACGTCCGGTAGTTGAAGGACTCGAGCGAGACACTGCCGGCCACGAAGCCGGCCCGGCCGCAGAACGTCGCGTCCCGGCGGAACAGCACGGTGCCCTCCTCGGGGCTGAGCCGCAGCCGGAACGACGAATGGCGCAGATATCGGCCGTCGGGGCCCCGCAACGACACGCAGGCCGGGTCGGCGAGACCCGCGACCGCCCGCAGCGTGGCCTGCTGCCGGTCGGCGGGGGCGCTCGACGGCCCGACGGCGGCCAGCACCCCTTGGTCGCCGGCCACGGTCACGTACGACCCCGCAAGACCGGCCGACTCCAGCGACACCGGTCCGATCACCGGCGGCCGGGCCGACGAGCCCGGCAACGGCACCACCGGGCCCGGGCGGGGCACCACGGCGACCGCCGGGACGGGCTGCGGGGCGGTGGCCCATCCCGTCGCCGGCACGGTGACCCCCACGGCCAGGAACCCGGCCCCCACCACGGCCGCCAGCGGATGGGCGGTGGCTGCGTGCACCGCGCCGCTCGCCCACTTCGAGACGCCGGACACCGTCGCCGCGGGCGAGGCCATCACCGCCGCGCCACCGCCCGCGGTCTTGGCCAGAACGGCCGCGGCGAGGGCGATCGGCACGGGCAGCAGCGCCAGGGTGGGCAGCAGCCGGTCGGCCGGCACGAGCTCGCCGGCCGCGCGGGCGCAGACCGGGCACGAACGGACGTGACGGCCGATCCGTTTGCGCCAGTACGGGCTCGGCGCCCCGTCCCAGTCGGCCACGACGTCACCGAGCACGTCGCATCCGGGCAGCGCCTCCAGCGCGGCCACGATGGCCCGGCTGAGCTCGAGCTGCTCGCGGGACCGCTGGATCCGTACGCCCGCGTGTGCCACCCCGACCCCCAGCGCGGCGGCGACCTCGGCGCGGGTCAGCTCGCCGATCAGTTCGAGCCACCACAGCGAGAAGGCCGTGCGCTCGTCCGGGCCCATCCACCGCGCGGCCTGCCGCACCTGACGCCGCTGCTGGGTCAGGGCCGCCCGCAGCAACGCGGGCCCCTCCACCTCGGCGCCGGCATCCGGCCGGCCGGCCGCCTCGGTCAGCGGCGCCGACCGCCGGGCGGCCAGGCTCGCCCGGGCCCGATGGGTGCCGATCTGATGGACGGCGACGGTCGTCAGCCACGCCCGGAAGCTGCCCGGTGAGCGCAGATCCCCGAGCTGCCGCAGGGCCCGCACCATGACGTCCTGCACCACGTCGTCGACCTCGGCCTCGTCGTGCAGCACCTGCCGGACGAGGTGGTAGACCATGGGCAGGTGACGGCGGGCGAGCTCGTCCCGGGCGTCCCGGTCACCGGCCCGGGCCGCCCGGACCACGGCGTCGTCGTCGGCCTGACCGGGTCGAACCATCAGCTGTCCTCAATCCGATGGACGGTGGTGAACGCTCACACAGCCTGCGTCCGGATGGTAGGAGGGCCCGACCCCGGATTCAAGCGGCGCCGGGACTACTCCTCGTGGAGGGTGAAGGTGGCGGAGCGCAGGAACGCCGCGTCGGTCTGCTGGGGATCGAGCCGCAACTGCCCGTCGACGACCCGTACGAGCCGGTCGGGGTAGTTGAACGACGCGAGCCGCACCGTGCCGGGGCCGGGTCCGGGCCGCGGACAGAAGGTCGAGTCCATCCGGAACAGCTCCCGGTCCTCCTCGGGGCTCAGCATGATGCGGAAGGAGGCGTGCCGGAACCAGCGGCCGTCGCCGGCGCGCAGCGAGACGCATTGCGCATCGGTGACTCCCGGGATCGCGTTCAGCACGACACCGGGGACACCCGTCGCCGTGACGAGGAAGTTCCCGTCGAGCGCCACGACGGCGCCCGGTGACCCGGCCGGTCGCAGCACCACCCGCCCCGGCGGCACGAGCCGGGCGGCGCCGGGGCCGGCCGGGGCACTCGGCCGCGGCGTCGCCGAGGCGGTGGACGACGGGGGACGCGGCGAGGCCGGTCGGCCGGCGCCGCCGGAGGCCGAGGCCGACGGGGCCGCCGTGGGGGCCGGGCGCGACGGCGGCGGGGCATCGTCCGGCCGGGCCAGGTAGACACCGCCGGAGACGGCGGCCCCGATGAGCACGGCCGTCACCACCTTGGCGCCGAACACTGTCCCGGCGCCGGTGGCCCCCGCCGTGGCGACCGCGCCGAGCACTCCGGACGCCCCGGCGGCGGCCGACAGGGGAATCGCCGCGGCCGCCGGCAGGGGGATCGCCGCCGCGCCGACCACCAGCCGTTCGAGCGGGAAGAAGCCGGTCGGCGCCGCACCACACACCGGGCAGTCGCGCACGTGGCGGGCGAAGCGCTTGCGCCACCGGGGACTGGGCGTGCCGTCCCAGCCCTCGGCCACCTCGTCGAGTCCGGGACACCGGGGTTCGGCCTGCAGCGCGGCCACCAGGCACCGGCTGAGCTCGAGCTGCTGACGCATCCGCTGGAGCCGGACCCGGGCGTGCGCCGGCGAGAGACCCAGCGTCCGCACCAGCTCGGCCCGGGTGATCTCACCCGCCACCTCGCGCCACCACAGCGCCGCCAGCTCCTGGTCGTCGGGATCGAGCCAGCGGGTGGCCTCGGCCACCTGGCGCCGCTGGGCCGACAGCCCCAGCCGCAGCAGCGTGACGTCGGCGAAGTCGGCCGCCGGGTCGGCCAGCCGGGCGGCGTCGTCCAGCGGGGCCGAGCGTTCGCGCTCCTGCTGCCACGCGCGCAGCCGGGTGCTGACCTGGTGCATCGCGATCGCGACGAGCCAGGACCGGAAGCTGGCCGGGGTCCGCAGGGTCGGCAGATCACGGTGCGCCCGCAGGACCGTCTCCTGCACGACGTCGTCCACGTCGGCGTGCCCGTCCAGGGCCCGGCCGACGATGCGATAGAGCAACGGCAGGTACGCGGCGATCAGCGCCTCCGCGGCCGGGCGGTCGCCGTTGCGGGCGGCGACGACCAGCGCGCTCAGCTCCGCCGCGTTTTCTGTTACGGCGCCGGGGCCGGTGCCGCCTCCTACCTGGGCGTGGCGTCCTGCCGCCCTGTCGCCTGCCGCCACGGCCCCTCCCCTCACCGGTTTTCCACCGCTCGATGCCGCACCGATGATATCGACAACCATCGCGGATCGGTCGCGCATTCAGCCCTCGACGGGAATCGACACATCTCCCTGTTCAACCGGGGCGTGTGGTCGCATTCCTTTAAGACGCGAAACGTTTCTTCTCTCGTTCGCTCGTGCGTAATCCGTGGAGTGAACAGTCTCTGCCACCCCACGTGCCGGAAAGTCGGACGGTGCTTCTCAGGGTGTCCGATCGGTAAAGCACACAGCCTCGATCCGCCACTCATCACAACCTTGATCCGCCGCTCCTCACAGCTGGGACCGGCGCTCCCCAAAGCCGGACCGGCACTCCCCGCAACTCCGGGCCGGCTTTGCGAAGTCGTCGGGCCGTCTTCGGAAGTTGTCCGGACCGGCACTCCCGAGCGCTGCCCGAACGGCCCCCAAAGGACCCGGCACTCCCCAGAGCTGTCCAGCCCGGCACTGCCTAGAGCTGTCCATGCCGCGCCGGAGTCTGACCCACGATGGCAGGCTCCGGCAGCTGAAGATTGGCCGCGCCCGCGGTATGCGCTTCGCGCACACCATGATCGGGGCTCACCCCGGCCCGTCGAGCCTGGGATGGCGGAGGCGCCGGCTCGGTGTCCGCCGGCGTGGACGACGATCCGGCGGTCCCGGACATGGTTGCCGCACGGCGTTGAGCAAGGCGGCGGCCGCGACGCCCTCCAGCCGGCCGATCACGATGCGAAAACCCATCGAAGCTGCCCCCTCCACCAGAACGCCACTGCCGACGACCGGCGTGACCGACTGCTGTGAACGCTAACAAAGAATCGCATGAATGGGCGAGATTCGACAGTCGCAGACCGGTGGGGGTGCCCGCAAGGTCACGAGAACTATTCAGGTCTCTCCGTGGCGGATGCGGCCTCGCGACCAATCAGGCCCACCGTACGTAACACTTTTTCACTACCCGATTTTCTTCGGCTCGGACGTCTTTTGCTCCGCTCACCACGACCGCGAAACTGTTACGCCGACCGTCGCCGATATGCCCCGGCCGATACGCCTTGAGTCGCCGGAAACATCCTGGCAATATGCGTCATTGAGCTGGGAGCGCTCCCATTCGTACCCCCGCTCGGCCCCCGCAGAAAGGCACATCCCCTGATGAATCCCCGAATCCCCCGCCGACGCAGCCTGCTGCTCTCGGCCGCCGCCGCAGGTGCGGTGATCGCCGCCAGTGTCGCGGTTGTCGGCACCGCCGAAGCGGCCAGCACGCTCGGCGCCTCGGCCGCCCAGTCCGGCCGCTACTTCGGCGCCGCGATCGCGGCCGGCCGGCTCGGCGACTCCACGTACACCCGGATTCTCACCACGGAGTTCAACTCGGTGACCGCCGAGAACGAGATGAAGTGGGACGCCACCGAGCCGCAGCAGGGCCGATTCACGTACACCAACGGCGACCGCATCCTCAACCAGGGTCTGTCCAACGGCGCCAAGGTCCGCGGCCACGCGCTGCTCTGGCACGCCCAGCAACCCGGCTGGGCCCAGTCGCTGTCCGGGACCGCCCTGCGCAACGCCGCCATCAACCACGTCACGCAGGTGGCCACCCACTACAGGGGCAAGATCTACGCCTGGGACGTGGTCAACGAGGCCTTCGCCGACGGCGGCAGCGGCGCCCGGCGTGACTCCAACCTGCAGCGCACCGGCAACGACTGGATCGAGGCCGCCTTCCGCGCCGCGCGGGCCGCCGACCCGGCCGCCAAGCTCTGCTACAACGACTACAACACCGACGGCATCAACGCGAAGTCGACCGGCATCTACAACATGGTCCGCGACTTCAAGTCCCGCGGCGTCCCGATCGACTGCGTGGGCTTCCAGTCGCACCTGGGCACCGGCATCGACTCGACCTACCAGGCCAACCTGAAGCGCTTCGCCGACCTCGGGGTCGACGTGCAGATCACCGAGCTCGACATCGAGCAGGGCGGCAACCAGGCCAACATCTACGGCACCGTCACCCGGGCCTGCCTGGCCGTGTCCCGATGCACCGGGATCACCGTCTGGGGCATCCGCGACACCGACTCGTGGCGCACCGGCGCCAACCCGCTGCTGTTCGACGGCTCGGGCAACAAGAAGGCCGCGTACACCTCGGTCCTGAACGCCCTGAACGCCGGTGGCACCACACCGCCGGTCACCACACCGCCGGTGACCACCCCTCCGGTCACCCCGCCGACCACCTCGTCGCCGCCGCCGGCGGGCTCCGGCTGCGCCGCCACCGTCTCGCTGAACACCTGGAACGGCGGGTACGTGGCCTCGGTCCGGGTGACCGCCGGTTCCGCCGCGATCAACGGCTGGACCGTCAGAGTGGCCCTGCCCTCCGGCGGCGCGGTGACCGGCGCGTGGAGCGCGACCAACACCGGCACCACCGGGACGGTCGCCTTCCGCAGCGTCGACTACAACCGGCAGGTCCCGGCCGGCGGCAGCACCGAGTTCGGCTTCCAGGGCACCGGCGCCGGCCCGGCCGCCGCCCTCGTCTGCACCGCCGGCTGACCCACAACGTCCCTCACCCGCCGGCCCGGACCTCCGGGCCGGCGGGCTTTCCTCATCCGCGACACCCCACCGGCGACCATGGAGACCGACGGCAGCGGCCTCATGTTTCGGACCGGCGCGTCCTGGGTGTTCTGGTGGATCACGTGGGAGCGGGGCGAGATGCGGTGCGAGAGCTTGCCGAGGAGACCGGGCTGCGGGCCACGATCGGCCGGCAATTGTGGGTCGGGCGACATAACGGCCGTCCAGCCTTCTCCTTCCAGATGACTGGCGTTGCTGGTGTGCCCATGCTGTCCGGTCCCGAGTCCGTGGAGAACAGCTTCGAGTTGATGTGGGTGACTGCGGATGAGTTCGAGGCGTTGAATCTGCACCCGGCTGACGTCCGTGTGGTCTTGGCGGAGCTGCTCGCCGGGTAGCCGGACCGCGGCGGCGATCCTGGGCCCATGATCGATACTGACGGCATGGCGACCTATGTCCAGTGGTACCAACCGGACGAGGACCTTTGGGGCTACGACGAACTCGACGACGAGCGCTGGTCAACGCGTCACATCGAGATACGCGCTCAAGACCAGACGTTCCTCGCCGCCGCGTCACTCGCCGAGGTCCTCGAAGCGCGAGATTCAGGCGGCGCGGACGCGGTTATCGCCTATGAACATCGCTACGGCATCGCCCCTGAAGCGCCCTTCCCCACAACCACCGCCGAAGGCGAGCCGCCGATCGAGCCGATCCCAGCGGAGAAGTTCGAGCTGCTGTGGCAGCAAGGCCGCCAGGCCCGCGAAAGGCTCCACGGCAATCCTCACGAATAGGTCAGCGGCAACCGACGCCGGGTGGCGCTGAAACTCACTGACACGACCTCCGGCTCAAAACGGGTGGCTAAACGTCGGTAGCAACCGGCGCTCGAGCTCACCGACATAACCAGCAGATCCTCCGAACGAAGCTCGCCCATCACCATTCGCCAGCCTGCGACTTCGAAAGGGTCCGCATCACTCATCGGAGCAGATTACGACCGCCACCTGCTAGGGCGCGGTCACCTCCCGGCTCTTGCGGCGTTCGGATTGGCGTCACAGATCGGCCGAGATCGGCTCGGTCGCATCCCAAGCTTGCATGCGCCCCTACCGCAAGGCTGCTTTCTCGTCGATGACGTGTGGCGCCTCGCCGAGGAACGTTTCAGGTGGCATCGGTCCGAGCGCGATGCTGACCGTCGATAAGGTGTAATGCCAGTCCCCCATGCCAGTCGCCGACGACCAGCGGTTGTTCAGCTGCCACCGAACCCACTCGCCGGGCTGAAGCAGCACAACCGGGCGATGCGAACGGACGGGTACCCCAAAGCCATTCGGCAGCTGCACCCGCAGCGCGGACCCCGTATGGCGTAACCCAAATTCATGCCGTGGTGGAGCCTCGTGCATCACGCTCACCTGCGGCTCGAAATCGTCTTCCTCCTGCATGGCGACGTCGTGGAACAGCGGCGTGCGCCCGGAAGGCAGCTCGAAGGCGGTCGGGGCAGCATTGCGGGCGGTCGCGCGGGGGAAGCCGCGGGATCGCTTGCTCCAGGTGGTGCGTACGCGCTGCACGATGACATCCATGGCTGCCATAGTCCCAACCCGTAGGCGGCAGCAGCAATCACGTTCGCATGAGCGCGCAGGTCGAGGCTGACGGAGAAGACTTCGGCGCGACGGACTTCGAGATCGAGTTCATCGACGCGGCGGGGTCTCGTTGCCGTGGCTCGTTGGCGCAACGCTGGACAGCGGCGTTCGAGGAGATGTCGCCGATACGCGATTCCGGCTGGTCACGAGGGCAGAAGCACTTTCCCGGCTGGTGGTGGTCGGCGACCACGGACCGGCATGTGGGGTTTGAGTCCTGGCTGGAGCGGGACCATGTGATGCGGCTGGACGTCGACCGTGAGGTGGTGGCGTTCCCGTCGCAGCCGTTCTTGGCTGTATTGGCAGGTTGGGACACGTTGGCGGCGCCACGCGCCGGACTTCTTCGCTCGGCTGGTCGACGGCGCCGGGGTCGTGGTCGATGTCCGCCCGGACGATCGGATTTCTGGCAAGGACGCCCAGGCGTTCGCGGTGATCGCTCGCGCTTGCGAGGAGGTTGGCTGGGCGTTCCGCCGGCTCGGTGTCATGGATCCGGTGTTGGCGGCGAATCTGCGCTGGTTGTCGCGGTATCGGCATCCGCGGCACGGCGCCCGGACCGACCTTGTCGACCAGTTGGTGCAGGCGTTCGCGTCTCCTGCGCCACTGATGGCTGGAGCTGGTCGGGTGGGTGACCCACCCGTGGTGTTGCCGGCGTTGTTTCACGTGCTCCGGCAGCAAGTTCTGGCCGCCGATCTCGACGCTGCTCGGACTCCGTCTTGATCTCCTTGGCGATGGCCCGCCGCACGGCCGACGCCGGAGTCACGGGCGATGATGTTGAAGACGCGGCTGGTGTCGGCCACGGCTCATCCCTCCTGGGCTTTGTTGTGGTTCCTGACCCAGGCGACGACGAACGCTGGTCCGTCCCCACCGGTGAGGTCTCTGGCCGGGGGTAGATTCGCCGCCACGCCGATCCCGACGGCAAGGTCAACGGGAAATGGATGCCAGAACAGAACTGCGAGAGCGCATGACGTGCTCTCGGAGTGGTCCGCCAAGAACCTGATCGAAGCGCTCAATTCCATGCCGGTCGAGCGGGCGATGCTCGACCTGCTCGCCGAGATGACCTTGGTAGCGGGCACGGAGATCGCGGACGTGGGGTGCGGCAACGGTCGCCTTTGCGCGCCCACGTACCCCAAGCCGACAAGCGGCGGACCGACGCCCGGCCCACCGGCGAGGCCCAGCAGTCCGTGCCGTGACCCGCGGGCCGGGGCCGAGTCGACCTGCATCCCCAGCGCGGCCCGGCAACCGCGCCGGTGGGCTGTTGCGGGCGGGGATGCCGCCGGCCGGTGTTACCCGGGCGTCCAGGCTGTCCGGTGCTGGTGGGCGGCGGCCAGGATGAGATAGCCGGCGGCGGTCCAGGTGTAGGCGCGGTCGCGCAGGCCCGCGCCGGTCTCGGCGTCGAAGTTCTCGGCGAAGCCGGAGCGCTCGCACAGGGCCCGGAACCGCCGGCTGATCGTGTCGGCCAGGTCGGTGTGACCGGCCCGGCGCAGCCCGTCCTCGATCAGGACGGTCGAGGGCGCCCAGATCGGTCCCCGCCAGTAGCCGTCGGCGTCGTAATGCGGGGAGTCGACCGGTTCGGTGGCCAGGCCGTGGTCGGTGAGGTGCCGGGTGATGCCGGCGGCGAGCTGGTCGCTGACGTCGGCCGGCAGGTCGTCGCCGAGCACGATCGGCATCAGGTCGAGCAGGCTGGAACTGGCTCGCCGGCGCCCGGTGTGGACCGACCGGGAGACGAACCGCGAGTCCTGCCAGAGCTCGCCCAGCAACGCCTCGCGGACCGCGTCCGCCGTCGCCGACCACTCGTGGGCCTCGTCCGGCCTGTCCAGCGCGGTCGCCAGCTCGGCCAGCTCGCGCAGCTGGAGGATGAGGAAGGCGGACAGGTCGGCGGTCTCGATGACGCGGTCCTCGTCGAAGGTGGTGGCGTTGTCCCAGCCGCTGTCGTTGCCGTGCTGGTAGTGGGGAAGCTCTCGGCCGGGGGCACGCCGGTGGTCGAGCCAGAACCGCGTCCAGGCAGCCAGCCGGGCGTACGCCTCGCTCAGCTGTTCCGGCCCGGGCGACAGCTCGTCCCGCAGCCGGCGCAAGGTCCACCCGTGGATGGGCGGTTTGACGAAGTTGTGGAGCACCTCGGAGTGGGTCACCGAGTCGGGCAGGGCGCCGGCCTCGTCCTGGTGGTCGAACGGCAGCTGGAACTGGTCCCAGGCCAGCTCCGGGTGGCCGGCGGCCAGGGCCAGGGCGTTGAAGCAGTGATCCCAGCTCCAGACCTTGTCCATCCAGTGCTTGGACATGAGCACCGCGGGCCGGGCGAGGAAACCGGCCGGGCGCACGGTGGCCGACCACACCACGTACGCGGCGAGGTCGGCGGCCGGCGTCCCGGCGTCGCGCCACGGGGCCACCGCGTCGGCGAACGCGGTGAACTGCCGGGCCGCCGCGGCGACTGTCTCGTCGAAGGAGAGGACCGCGGTGAACGGCGCCCGGCCGGTCTCGTACTCCTCGACGGCCAGCTCCCACTCCGGCCCGTCCGGCATGGTGAGGTGGCGGTCCCCGGCGCCCAGGGTCTCGACGCCGGCCACGTCGGCGACCTCGCCGGTCAGCACGGTGATCCGGTAGCGGCGGCCGGTCTCGTACGACGTGAGCACGTATCCGCCGGTGACGCCGTCGCGGAAGAGGTAGCTGCCGGAGAACGGGGTCAGCGTGCCGGCGGCGACCTCGAGGCGCAGGCCCAGGCCGGTGCCGCGCAGCCGGATCGTGTCGGCGTCCTGGTAGGCCAGCTCGATCCGGTCGTCGCCGCTCTCCCAGGTGAGCCGGGACGGTTCGGCGACGATCCGGGTGTCGGCCCGGGTCTCGCCGCGCCGGGGCAGGAACCGCAGCACGGCGTGCAGACCGGTCTGGTGGGAGACCAGGTGGAGGTCGTCGGCGTACGTCTTCTCGGCGATGACCGGGGAGATGTCGAACCACGAGCCACGGTAGGAGAACGGGATGTCGTGAACGGAGAACACGGCGCCTGCCCGGTCGGGTGCGGATGCGGCATGGGCGTGCCCACACCAGGACGGCGAGGGGGCACGCCATGATACTGCGGCCGTGGCTAGCGCTGCCGGGTCAACAGGCCGGGCCGGTACGGCAGAAGCCCGTAGTCGCCGCCCGAGCTGGGGGAACGACCCTGGTAGAGCAGCTGCAGGTTGCACGGGTCGATGGTCATGGTCTGGTCGGCGCTGGTCCGGATCAGCTCGCCGTGGCTGATGTCGTTGGTCCAGGTGGCGCCGCTGTTGGCCTTGCCCGCGAACGGGTTGCTCTCGGTCGCGGCCTGCGGGGTCCAGGAGCCGCCCAGGCTGCTCGAGGTGAACGAGCGGAAGTAGCGCCCGTTCGCGCCGATCGCCTCGACGATCATGAGGTACTGGTTCTGGCCCTGGACCTTGTAGACCTGGGGCGCCTCGAACAGGTTGTTGGTGGTGTCGCTCATGACGATCGTCGAGGTGCTGCCGAAGGAGCCGGGGAAGTTGCCGATGGGCATGCTGGCCCGGTAGATCTTGCCGTTGTCGCCGGCGAAGAACAGGTACATGTTCGTGCCGTCACCGATGATCGTCTGGTCGATCGGCCCGGTGCCGGAGCCGGTGATGCTGCCCGAGAACAGCGTCTGCGGCGCCGACCAGCCGTTCGGGTTGGTCGGGTCGCTGGAGGTCCGGTACGAGAAGGCCGGCCCACCCCACTGGTAGGCGAGCACCCAGATGTTCTTCGGGGCGAAGTAGAACAGTGACGGCGCCACGGTGCCCGACGACATGGCGTTCTGGCTGGCCGAGCCCAGTTCCGACCAGTTGCTGATCAGGCCGAAGTTCATCGAGCCCCAGCTCGTTCCGGTGTCATGCGTCGTCGCGTAGACGAGCTGCCGGCCGTTGTACGGGGCGGTGGTGAAGTCCTTGAGCGAGACCCAGCCCGACCGCGGGTTGGCCAGCGAGCCCGTCGAGCTCCACCGGTAGGTGGACGGGAGGGCGCAGCTGCCGGGTGGCGTGGTCGTGGGCGGCGTCGTGGGGGTGGTGCCGGCCCGGACGAGCTGCCACTGCTGGTTGGCGCCGTTCCAGTCGCTGTACTGCACGATGTTGGCGTTGTCGGCGGTCGACGCGCCCTGCACCTCGAGCGCCTTGCCGCTGTTGCGGTTGATCAGCTGGATGTAGCCGTCGACGTCCTGGACGCTGAACTGCTGGTTGGCGGCGTTGTTGTCGGCCCACTGGACGATCGAGCCGCCGTCGGCGGTCGACCAGTTGTAGACGTCGAGAACCTTGCCCGACAGCCGCGACTTGAGCCGGTAGGTGCCGTTGCCCGAGTCGACGAACTGCCACTGCTGCTGAGTCTGGTCGTTGCGGGTCCACTGGGTGATCCGCGCGCCGTCGGTGGTGGCCAGGTTGTAGACGTCGAGCGCCTTGCCGCTGGTCCGGTTGACCAGCACGTACCAGGCGCTGGTGTCGATGGTCGCGGCCGAGGCGGCCGGGGCGTTCACGACCGTGAGCAGGCCGGCGGCCAGCGTCGTCACGGCTGCGGCGGCGGCCGCCAGCCAGCGGCGGCGCCGGTGGGGGGATGGGTTCACGTGGTTCCTCCGGGGATCTGGTGGACGGTGCCCGGCCGGGGGACGGATGGCCGGGTCACTGGTCGAAGGGTTTACGGGGCGGTCAGGTCGAAACGGTTGACGGTGACCGAGCCGCCGAGCGCGCTGGTGGCGTAGTTGAAGATGCCGAAGCGGTAGCCCATGAAGAACTGCCAGTCGTTGTTCAGCGTGAAGGCCGGCCCGAGGGTGGTGAACGTGCTGCCGTTCGTGCTGTACGAGAACGTCGCCGTACGGCCGGAGCCGGGTTGGATGTTCGCCTGGACCCGCAGCCAGATCGTGCCGCCGGAGACCGCCGCGCCCGCCTGCTCGGCGCCGGTGCCGGTGGTGGCCCAGCCCCCGGTCGACATGGTCAGCCCGTTGGTCATGGACACCCGGGTGACGCCGTTGTCCTTGCGCAGGCCGATCCAGGCCGACTGATCGCGCAGCATCGCCAGCCCGGCCCGGTCGCCGTTGGCCATGCCGGAGTAGTTCAGCTGGATCGTCGCCGTGGACGACGGGCCCTGGATCCGGTGGGTGAGCGTGTTGCGGGCGTTGTACAGGTCGTTGGTGACCGTCGCGGTCGACAGGCGCAGCCCGTTGCCGACGCTGAACCGTGAGGTGTCCGGGTTGTGGTTCCACTCCCAGCGCGGCGCCAGCGTGGCCCCGGTGAACGTGTCGGGGCCGATCATGGACTGGACGGTCCTGGTCGTGCTGATCGCGGGCTTGGGGTAGCTGCTCCCCCAGCGCCCGTTGACCGTCTGCAGGACCGGCCAGCCGTCGCCGCTCCAGGTGATCGGGGCCAGGGTGGGCATGCGGCCACCGGGGTAGGCGTCGGTGAAGGCCATGTACCACCAGTCGCCGTTCTGGGTCTGGACGAGGCCGCCCTGGTGCGGGACGCCGCCACCGCTGATCGGCCCGGGCAGGTCGAGCAGGACCTGCCGCTGCTCGTAGGGGCCGAACGGGCTGGTCGAGCGGAGCACGTACTGGCCGTTGGCCGGGCGGGTGAGCCAGATGTAGTAGTAGTTGCCGCGCTTGTACATGCGCGCGCCCTCGAGCGTCCCGACGCTCGACGGGGTCTGGTAGACGGTCTGCGAGCGCACCTCGGAGGTCAGGTCGGACGACAGCTGGGCGACGCTGATCGTGCCGTTGCCATAGGCCACGTACGGGGTGTCGTTGTCGAACAGCAGGCCGGCGTCGTAGTAGCACTTGTTGATCCGGGCCTTCTTGCTCCACCCGCCGTCGACCGCGGTGGCGGTGTAGACGTACGTACGGTTGAACTCGGTGCAGCCCAGCCAGTAGTAGGTGCTGTTGGCGGGCCGGTAGTTGAACGCCGACGCCCAGATGCCTTTGACGTACGCCCGCCCGCCGGAGAGGTCGTAGGCGCCCGAGTCGAAGTCGAGCCGGGGCACCGAGTGACCGGCGAACTCCCAGTTGACCAGGTCGTACGACCGCAGGATGGGCGCGCCGGGCGAGTAGTGCATGGTGGATGCCGAGTAGTAATAGGCGTCGCCGACCCGGATGATGTCGCCGTCGGCGAAGTCCTGCCACACCACCGGGTTGCTGAACGTGCCCCCGGCCGGCGGGGTGGTCGAGCCGACCGGCACCAGTTGCCATTGCTGATTGGCGCCGTTCCAGTCGCCGTACTGAACGATGTTTCCGCCGTCGGCGGTGGAGGCGTTCTGCACCTCGACGGCCTTGTTGCTGTTCCGATTGATCAGCCGGACGTGGCCGCCGTCGGAATCGGCCAGCCGGAACTGCTGATTCGTTCCGTTCCCGTCGGCCCACTGCACGATCGGGGTGCCGTCGGCGGTCGAATGGTTCGAGACGTCCAGCACCTTGCCCGACAATCGCGATTTGATCCGGTAATAGCCGCCACCGGAGTCGACGAACTGCCACTGCTGCTGGTTGCCGTTGTTGCGCGCCCACTGGGTGATCCGGGCGCCGTCGGTGGTGGCCAGGTTGTAGACGTCGAGCGCCTTCCCGCTGTTGCGGTTGACCAGCACGTACCAGGCGCTCGGGTCGACCGTGGCGGCCGACGCGGCCGGGGCGGCCACCACGGTGAGCACCGTGCCGGCGAGCAGGGCGAGCGTTGCCGTCACCGCCGGAAGCCATCGCCGGCGTCCCTTCGGGCGCGTTGACACAAAGACCTTCATGAATCCTCCCGCGCACCCAGTGAACGTTAACAACCTGAACCAGAAAATGCCCCGGCGGTCATCTGCAACGGGTTGGCCGAACGAGGCATTTGCGATTGCCAATGTTGCCACGCGGTTACGCGAGGTTCAAGACTCATCGGGCGGTCGCCGGACCGGACCGGAAAGGCGCCGGCCGCATAACAGCTTTTCAGCATGCACTTCTAGGAGGTCCGGCCCGGTCCGTCGACAGCGCGCGATCAGGTCATGATCTCGACGGTACGAAGATCTGGCTTCAGCCGCCGACGTGCAGTCTGGCGCCCTTGTCGTCGTACGCGGTGAGGTCGGTCAAGCCGGCCGGCGGCTGCCCCTCGGTGAAGTCGAACCAGAAGATCTGTGCCTTCTCCGGTCCGCCGAAGTCGGTCCAGGGGGTCCGTTTCGCTTCGACGGTCTTCCCGTTGGCGGCGTCGCGCGCGGTGATCTTGGTGGCGTCGCCGACGTAGTAGCCGAACGTCGGGGTGGTGCGACCGTTGAGCAGGCGGCCGGGCCGAACCGCGTGGAAGCCGGGAGCCATCCGATCGGCTCCGGGGTCGCTGCTCACGATGTCGGTGGTGAAGTCGTCGACGGTGCCGGTTCTGGTGCGTCCGAGAACCAGGGTCAATGTCCCGTTCAGATCATCGGGATCGACGGCCTGGACG
Organism: Actinoplanes sp. M2I2; assembly: GCF_023544445.1. Lineage (GTDB taxonomy): Bacteria > Actinomycetota > Actinomycetes > Mycobacteriales > Micromonosporaceae > Actinoplanes. Next base: position 88,551 of record NZ_JALPVJ010000025.1, read on the forward strand.
TAGAGGACCCATTGCCGGCCCCCGACCTGCCGGCCGGTGCTGACGACGGTGCCGAGCACGCCGGGCGCCGAGGAACTGACGGCGGACGGCAGCGCCGCCGAGGGGCCGGCCACCGGAATTGAGCCGACCCGATCGCGGGGGCCGGCCAGCTGGCTTCCGCCGATCAGCAGAGCCGCCACCGTCAGCGCGGACGCGCTGCCGACGGCGAGCCGGCGGCGGCGGCGCATCCGGCCCCCCTCGGCCATCACCTGCTGCAGGTCCAGGGAGACGGGTTGGAAGTCCGGTGGTGAGTGCATGGCGTCCTTGAGGTCGTCCAGCTGCGTCATAGTCCCGCCCCGTGCGGGCGTAGGCGTAGGGGTCCTTACGACTGACCCGCCCCCACGCGGCGTACACCCGCACCAGGGTGGCCTGAGCCGCCTCCTCGGCTTGGTGCTGGTCGCCGGTGAGCAGGTACGCCGCCCGTTGCATCCGCGAGGAACTCGCCTGGGCGAACGCGATGAAGTCGTCGTCACCGCGCGCCATCTGACGCCTCTGTTCGTTTCATGAGCATCAAGACGAGTGAAGGTTACGTTCGGTTGCGCGGATCCGGTTGGACTTGCCGGCCCGGTACGGGGAGCAGGCTCAGCGGGAGGCCGCCCGGGCGGACAGCAGCTTGAGCTTCTCGTCGCTCGGGGAGCCGGGGACGGCGGTGTAGACCCGGAGGTACTGGTCCTGGTCGACGTCGAGCAGCGGCTGGGCGTACAGCTCCAGATCGCCCAGCTCGGCATGCCGGTAGCGCTTGAGGTCGCGGTGGTGGATGACGTCGACCTCGTGCGACCGCCAGATGTCGGCGAACTCGGGGCTCGCCTCCAGCAACGCCGCGACGAGGTCGCCGGGTGTACCGTCCGGATCGGCGGCGTACTCCACCCGAAGGTCGGCGGTGAAGACCCGGCCGCGCCGGCGGTGATCCTCGACCGGATAGAGCGCGCGCTGCGCCGGGTCGGTGAACCAGCGGTAGACCAGGAAACGGGAAAAACCCCGGAACCGGGTGTAGTCACCGAGCAGCGCCACCGCCGGAGGGGTCTGCAACAGCGTCTCGCCGAGGTCGGTCATCACTATCGCGGGCACATCGGAAAGGCTCTCCACGATGCGCCTCATGATGGGGCTGATGCTGTCGTCGCGCTCCCGTCTCGGCACGGGCTGCCCGCCGAGCCGGAAGAGGTGATCCCGCTCGCTCAGGCTCAGCTGCAGCACCCGGGCGATCGCGGTGAGCATCTGAGCCGACGGCATCGGGCCGCGCTGCTGCTCGATCCGGCTGTAGTAGTCGGCCGACATGTCGGCCAGGGCGGCGACCTCCTCGCGCCGCAGACCGCCGGTCCGGCGCCGGGAACCGCGGACCAGCCCGACATCCTCGGGCTGCAGCGCCTCGCGGCGTGTCCGGAGAAAATCGGCCAGTTGCGCCCGATCCATCGGTCCTCCCCTCTTCGACCCCGCAAGCATGACCCGAACCCCGGGGCGGGTAAAGATCATGGGTCGGACCGGTGGGTGGATCAGTCGCCGACTGCGGCCAGGAGCCCCAGCTTCTCGTGACTCGGGGAGCCGGGCCGGGCGGTGAAGACCAGCAACGTCTGGGCCTGCTCCGGGTCGACCAGCGGCTGACAGTACAGCTCGAGCTCCCCCAGCCCGGGATGCCGGTACCGCTTGAGGTCGTGATGGTGGGTGACGTCCACCTCGTGCAACCGCCAGATCCGCGCGAACTCGGGGCTGACCTTCAGCAGGGCCGCGACGATCTCGCCGGCTCGGCCACCGCCGGGCGGGTCTGCACCAGCGTTTCCCCGAACCGCGACATCACCAGCGCCGGCGTGTCCGCGAGACGGTCGACGATGCGCATCATCGTGGGACTGAGGTGATCGTCGCGCAGGACACGCCGCGGCGCCCGGTGCCCGGCCAGCGCGAACAGGTGGTCGCGCTCGCTCAGGCTCAGGTGCAGGCCCCGGGCCAGCGCGCCGAGGATCTGCTCCGAGGGCACCGGACCACGCTGCTGCTCCATCCGGCTGTAGTAGTCGGCCGACATACCGGCCAGCGCGGCCACCTCCTCCCGCCGCAGACCACCGCTTCGGCGGCGGGAGCCGCGGGGAAGCCCGACGTCCTCCGGCTGCAGCGCCTCGCGGCGGGCCCGCAGAAAGCCGGCCAGGTGTGCTCGGTCCATCGGTTCCGCCTCCGTGTTCGACCGGTGGAGCATGGCGCGAACCGGGGACCGGGGTGAAGGTCGCAGCTATCCGGGGACAGGTGATCCGTGGATAGCTGCGATCATCGCCGGGCCTGGACGGCGACGGCTGTACGGAGGCCCGTCGCCGGACGAAGTACGACCCGGTCAGCGACGTCGTAGTGACGCGTCCAGCAACGCCGGCGGGGTGTCGTTCTTCTCCTCCGGCGCCAGGTCGACACCCGGGGCCACGATGGCGTCGATCGCGTCGAGGACGTCGCCGGACAGCGTGGTGTCCGCCGCGGCGAGCTGTGACGTCAGGTGGTCCATGGTGCGCGGACCGATCAGCGCGCTGGTGACGCCGGGATGCGCGGTCACGAAGCCGAGCGCCAGCTGGATCAGGCTCAGCCCGGCCTCGTCGGCCACCCGGGCCAGCTGCTCGACCGCGTCCAGGCGCACCTGGTTGCCGGGGAGGCTCAGGTCGAACCGCTGTGGCATGAAAGCGGAGCGGTTGGTGGAGACCTCGCGGCCCGCACGTACGCTGCCGGACAGCCAGCCGGACGCCAGCGGGCTCCACACCAGCACGCCCAGGCCGTACTGCTCGGTCACCGGCAGGACATCACGCTCGATGCCCCGCTGCAGGATCGAGTAGCTGGGCTGCTCGGTCACGTACCGGCTCAGCCGGTTCTCCCGGGCGGCCCACTCGGCCTGCACGATGCGGTACGCCGGATAGGTCGACGAGCCGAAGTAACGGATCTTTCCCGCGCGCTGCAGATCGGTCAGCGCCGACAGGGTCTCCTCGTCGCTGGTCGTCGGGTCCCACCGGTGGATCTGGTAGAGATCGACGTGGTCGACACCGAGGCGGCGCAGACTGTTGTCGAGCTCCGTGACCAGCCACCGGCGAGAAGCACCCCGGTTGTTCCGGTCGTCGCCCATCGGCAGGAACGCCTTGGTGGCCAGGACGATGTCGTCCCGGCGGCCCTTGATCGCCCGGCCGACCATCTCTTCGGACTGCCCGGCGCTGTACGCGTCGGCGGTGTCGATGAGGTTGACCCCCGCCTCCAGCGCGGCATCGACCAGGGCGGTGGCCTCCTCCTGCGTGGTGTTGCCGATCCGGCCGAAGTTCATGGCGCCGAGCGCGAGCGTGCTGACCTGCACTCCGGTGCGGCCCAAGGTGCGGTACTGCATGGCTTCTCTTTCCCGTGGCTCGAGACGTGTTGTGGAACCGTGCTCCGTTTCGACGATACGGAACATTGTTCCGCTCAGCAAGTGATCGCCGGCACTGCCTTGAGAACCTCGGGCACAGCCGACAGCGGCCCCGGCGCTCGACGCTCCGGGGCCACGTGGTGCTGCTCGCGGGTCAGTCGGTGCCCGACTCCATCGCCGCCCGGTCGAGAGCGTCCGGGGCCACCTCGGCCTCACCGGTCGCGACGATCGAGGCCGCGCCGCCGAACGGCAGCTCGCCGATGAGGTTGCGCGACGGGGCCAGGCCGCCCTCGGCCACGTACTGCTCCAGCTTGTTGCGGGAATCGGCGATGTCCAGGTTGCGCATCGTCAGCTGGCCGATGCGGTCGTCGGGGCTGAACGCCGGCAGGTGGCTGCGCTCCATGGACAGGCGCTCGGGCTGGTAGCTGAAGTTGGGCCCCTGGGTGTCGACGATCGAGTAGTCGAGGCCGCGGCGCAGCCGGATGGTGACGCTGCCGGTCACCGCGCCGCCGATCCAGCGGTCGATGCTGTCGCGCAGCATCAGCGCCTGCGGGTCGAACCAGCGGCCCTCGTACAGCAGGCGGCCCAGGCGGCGGCCCTCGGTGTGGTACATCGCGACGGTGTCCTCGTTGTGGATGGCGTTCAGCAGCCGCTCGTACGCGATGTGCAGCAACGCCATGCCGGGCGCCTCATAGATGCCGCGGCTCTTGGCCTCGATGATGCGGTTCTCGATCTGGTCGGACATGCCCAGGCCGTGCCGCCCGCCGACGGCGTTGGCCTCATGCACCAGCTCGACCGCGGAGGCGAACGTGCGCCCGTTGATCCGGACCGGGCGGCCGTGGTCGAACTCCACGGTGACGTCCTCGGCGGCGATGTCCACGTCGTCCCGCCAGAACGGCACGCCCATGATCGGGGCCACGATCTCCATCGAGGTGTCCAGGTGCTCGAGACGCTTGGCCTCGTGGGTGGCGCCCCAGATGTTGGCGTCGGTGGAGTACGCCTTCTCGACCGGGTCCCGGTACGGCAGATCGTGCTCGAGCAGGAAGTGCGACATCTCGTGCCGCCCGCCCAGCTCGGTGACGAACGCGTCGTCCAGCCAGGGCTTGTAGATCCGCAGGTCCGGGTTGGCCAGCAGCCCGTACCGGTAGAACCGCTCGATGTCGTTGCCCTTGAACGTCGAGCCGTCGCCCCAGATCGAGATGTCGTCGGCCCGCATGGCCTGCACCAGCAGCGTGCCGACCACGGCCCGGCCGAGCGGCGTGGTGTTGAAGTAGGTCTGCGCGCCCGACCGGATGTGGAAGGCCCCGCAGGTGAGCGCGATCAGCCCCTCCTCGACCAGCGCGGCCCGGCAGTCGACCAGGCGGGCCCGCTCGGCGCCGTAGGTGATGGCGCGGTCCGGGATGGTGCTGAGGTCGGGCTCGTCGTACTGCCCGACGTCCGCTGTGTACGCGTAGGGGACGGCGCCGCGCTCTCGCATCCAAGCGACCGCCACCGAGGTGTCGAGGCCACCGGAGAAGGCGATTCCGATGCGCTCGCCGACAGGGAGTTTCCGCAGCACCTTAGACATGTCGCAACTCTAGGGGCCGCGGTGGCCCGGACCGGCGGCGGGGCGGCGCGAAACACCCGGTTTGTCGCCGCGCCACGATCAGGCGACCTCGTTGCCGTTCTCGTCCAGCTTGTGCTCGCCCCAGTAGGTGTCCCACTCGTCGCCGACGTGCTCGGGCACCTTGCCCTCGGGGAACCGGACGTAGCCGGTCGGCGGCTGCTCGCCGTCGGCCACGCAGGCGCGCCCGGTGAGGCTGTCCACGGCCGCGACCGGGTACTCCCCCGAGCTGCAGATCGCGTCCCGGATCGAGCAGCCAGCGGTGAGCCCGGCGGCCAGGGCGACGGTGGCGAGCAGAAACGGCATGCGGGTGCGCTGAGTCATGCCGAGAAGTCTCGCCGACGCGGGCCGCGCCGGCATGCGTACCCGTACTCAACCGGGGCCGGCCCGCGGCCGGCCCCGGCGCGCGGTCAGAGGATCGGCTTGCCGCCGGTGACCGGGACGACGGCCCCGGAGATGTAGCTTCCCTCGTCCGAGGCGAGCAGGACGTAGACCGGGGCGACCTCCCGGGGCTCGCCCGGCCGGCCGAGCGGGGTGTTCTTGCCGAACTCCTCGACCTGCTCGGGCGGCATGGTCGAGGGGATCAGCGGCGTCCAGATCGGACCGGGGGCGACCGCGTTCACCCGGATGCCGCGGTCACCGAGCATCTGAGCCAGGCCCGCGGTGAAGTTGGCGATCGCGCCCTTGGTGGTCGCGTACGGCAGCAGCGTGGGCTTGGGCTGGTCGTAGTTCACCGAACTGGTGTTGATGATCGAAGCACCCTCGCCGAGGTGCGGCAGGGCCGCCTGCACCAGCCGGAACATCGCGGTGATGTTGATGTCGAACGTGTGCTGCCACTCCTCGTCGCTGATCTCCTCGAGGGTTTCGTGGGTCATCTGGAACGCCGCGTTGTTGACCAGCACGTCCAGGCCGCCGAGCTCCCGTACGGTCTGGTCGATCACCGTCCGGCAGTGCTCGCGCCGGGTGAGGTCGCCGGGGATCAGCACGGCCTTGCGACCGGCCTTCTCGATCAGGGCGGCGGTCTCCTGCGCGTCCTCGTCCTCGTTCAGATAGGCGATCGCGACGTCGGCTCCCTCGCGGGCGAACGCGATCGCGGCGGCCCGGCCGATGCCGCTGTCGCCGCCGGTGATCAGCGCGCGCTTCCCGGTGAGGCGGCCGCTGCCGCGGTAGCTGTCCTCGCCGTGGTCGGGCCGCCGGCTCATCTCCTGGGTGCTGCCGGGCGGCTGCTGCTGAGGCTCGTTGTCGGTCATCGTGTTCCTTCGTGATCGTCGATGCGAGGTCTCGCTTCGTCCCCCGCCTTCCCGGCACGGCGCGGAGAAAACGTGACGCGCGACGGTCAGTCCTCGCCGGCGGGCCGGTCGCCGGCGGCAGCGACGACGGCCCGGCGGATGGCCTCGTAACCGGTGCAGCGGCAGAGGTTGGAGGTCAGCAGTTCGCGCAGTCGTTCGGCGTCACGCACCACGCCGGGATCCTTCTCGAGCGCACCGACGGCGAGCATCAGGAAACCGGGCGTGCAGAACCCGCACTGGAGCGCGTGCTCGGCGCTGAAAGCCGTCTGCAACGGGTGCTCGGCGCCATCGGCCAGGCCTTCGACCGTACGGATCTCGGCGTCCGTGCACTGGACGGCGAACAGCAGGCACGACCGCACCGCTTGACCGTCCACCAGAACCGTGCAGGCGCCGCACACGCCGTGCTCACAACCGAGGTGGGTGCCGGTGAGACCGCAGTCCTCGCGGAGCGCGTCGGCCAGCGTCCGGCGCGGCTCGACGTCGAGGTCGTACGGCCGGCCGTTGACGGTCAACGTGGTACGCAAAGCGGTCATCCTTCGGTTCGGGCCTGGTCGAGGGCGCGGCGGGTGAGCACGGCGACGGTGTGCCGCTGGTAGGCCAGGTCGGTGTAGGGCTGGGGACCCGGATCGGCGTCCTGTTCGGCGGCAGCCCGGGCCGCGGCGGCGACGGCCGGGTCGTCGAGGGGACGGCCGAGCAGCGCCGCTTCGGCGGCCCGGGCCCGCACCGGCCGGTCGGCCGCGTTCACCAGGCCGATCGACGCCGACGACACCCGGCCGTCCGCGAGGGTCACCGCCGCGATCACCGCGAGCTGCGCGAAGCTGGCGTGGGTGCGCCGGTGCTCGGCGAAGCCGATGACCGTGCCGGCCGGCAGCACCGGCAGCCTGACCTCGGCGAGCAGTTCGTCCGGGCGGCGGGCGGTGCGGAACGGCGCGAGGAAGAAGTCCCCGGCCGCCACCGTGCGCCGGCCACCGGCGCCCACCAGGTCGAGTTCGGCGCCCAGGGCGGTGATCACCGCCGGCCACTCGGCGGCCGGGTGGGCGTACGCGAGGCTGCCCAGCATGGTGCCGCGGGTGCGGATGGGCGGATGGGCGATGTGCCGCACGACGCGGTGCAGCAGGGCGCCGAGCTGTCCGGGGACGGCGCCGGATTCGAAGGCCTGGTGGCGGACCAGCGGGCCGATGCGAACCGTGTCGCCGATCGCCTCCACCGTGTCGAAGCCGGGCACCCGGTTGATGTCGACCAGGCGGGCCGGCCGCCGTGTGCGGTAGTTCATCTCCAGCACCAGGCTCTGCCCGCCCGCCAGCACCTCGGTCCGGCCGTCGGCCAGGGCGGCCACCACGTCGTCGGCGCTGCGGGCGGCGACGTACTCGAAGGGTGCGGGCTTCATCGGGCGGCGCTCCAGCAGGTGTACGGGGTGAGGGGCATCTGCAGCGCGTCGCGGGCGTCCAGGGCGAGCGCGTCGGCGACCGCGTTCACGATCGCCGGCGGCGCCCCGATGCACCCGGCCTCCCCGGCGCCCTTGGCCCCCAGCGGCGTGTTGGGGTTGGGCGTGCGGGTCTCGGCGAACCGCAGCGCGGGCACCTCGGACAGGGTGGGGATCAGATAGTCGAGCAGGCTGCGGGTCAGTGGCCGGCCGTCGGGGTCGTAGCGCACGTCCTCGTACAGGGCCTGGCCGAGACCCTGGACCGTGGAGCCGTACCCCTGGCCGTCGACGATGAGCGGGTTGACCACGACGCCGTAGTCGTCCACGGCGACCAGGCGCAGGACGGTCACCTCACCGAGCTCCGGTTCCACCTCGACCACCGCGGCGTACGCCCCGAACGGGAACCCCTCGGGCGGCGCGAAGGTGTTGTCCGCGCGCAGCTGACCGGTGCCGGCCAGCTCGGCCAGGGTCATGCTCCGCCCGGCCGCGGCCAGCACCCCGGCGTCGTACGTCACCTCGCCCACCGGCACGGCGCAGGTCTCGGCCATCCGCTGCCGGGCCGCCTCGATGAGCTTCCCGGCCGCGCGGTGCAGCGCCGCCCCGCCGGTCTGCATGGACCGGCTGGCGAACGACCCGATGCCGCTGGGCACCACCGCGGTGTCCCGCTCGACGAGCCGCACCCGCTCCGGTTCGATTCCCAGCACGTCGGCGACCACCTGCGGGAACGACGTCTCATGGCCCTGCCCAGTGGAGCAGCACCCGGACAGCGCCACGAACGTGCCGTCCGGGCAGGCCTCGACCGCGCCGAACTCCTCACCGGCGCCGGACCGCTCGACATAGGTGCACAACCCGATGCCGAGCGGGACACCACCCTCGCGTCGGCGGCGGGCCTGCTCGGAGCGCCACCCGGAGTAGTCCACTTCGCGCAGCGCCACGTCCAGGGCGGCGGCGTAGTCACCGCTGTCGTAGGTGAAGCCGGTCGGCGTGTCGTACGGGAAGGCGTCCGGACCGATGAAGTTGCGCCGGCGCACCTCCGCCGGGTCCAGCCCCAGCCGGTGGGCCAGCAGGTCGACCGTACGCTCGATCGCCGAGGCCGCCTCGGGCCGGCCGGCGCCGCGGTACGGGCTGGTCGGGGCGGTGTTGGTGACGACCGCCCGGCTCCGTACGGACACCTGCGGGATGGTGTACGCCCCGGTGGCCATCATCGAGGTCGCCATCGGCACGAACGCCCCGGTGTGCGGATAACCGCCGACGTCGGCGTCGATGTGCAGCTCGTAGGCGAGCATCCGGCCGTCCGCGTCGGCGGCCAGCCGGACCCGCTGGTTCTGGCCGCGGCCGTGCGGCGGCCCGGTCAGCGCCTCGGCCCGGTCCTCCAGCCAGCGCACCGGGCGGTTCAGCCGCCGCGCCGCGGCCACCACGGCGAGATACTCCGGCCAGGTCTCGCTCTTGCCGCCGAACGCCCCGCCGACGTCGGGCACGATCACCCGGACGTTCTCCTCGCGCAGGCCGAACCCGCCGGCGAGATCCCGGCGCAGGCGGTGCGGCGCCTGGTGGGACACCCACACGGTCAGGCCGCCGCCGGGCTCGGGCCGGACCAGGATCGCCCGGGTCTCCAGGTAGGTGTGGGCGAGCAACTGCTGGCGGTAGGTCGCCTCGACGACCACGGTGGCCTGCTGCCAGACGGCCTCGTCGATCGGCTCGCCGAAGGTCTTCTCCGAGGCCACGTTGCCCGCGCCGGCGAACAGGCGCACCGGGCTGTCCGCGGCCTCGGCCGGGTCGAGCAGCACCGGCAACGCGTCGATCCGGACGCGGGCCGCGTCCCGGCCGTCCTCGGCCACGTAGCGGTCGTCCCCCACGACGACGGCGACCGGCTGACCGACGTAGCGGACCCGGTCGGTGGCCAGCGGCGGCCACGGCCGCCCCCGCACCGACTCGGGGTCCATCATGGGCGGTGTGTCCGGCAGGAACGGCAGATCCGCGGAGGACCAGGCGGCGACCACCCCCGGCGTCGCCCGGGCCGCCTCGAGGTCCACCTGCCGCAGGTCGCCGTGGGCAAGGTCGCTCCGGACGAAGACGGCGTCGAGACAGCCGGCGACGCGCAGGTCACCGACGTAACAGCCGGCTCCCCGGACCAACCGGTGATCCTCGCGGCGTCGCAGGCGTGCGCCGATGGTCATGCGGCCCGCATACCCGGATCACTGCCGGACAGTCCTGCCCGCTTCAGCCCCGCAGCACCTCGCCGTCGGCGACGTTCCGGGGGCCGCTGAGGTGCACGTCGCCCTCGACGACGACGTTCGCGCCGAAGGTGACGTCGCCGTCGACCCGCAGCCGGGCGGCGCCGCGCAGCGACGGCGGGCCGGCCGGGAAGTGACGCTCGAAGTCGGGCACCAGGCGGAAGGCCTCGCGGTCCAGCGCCACGACCGGTCCCGGGCCGTCGAAGGTCGGGGCCATCCGCCCGTCCCCGTCGAGCTCGTAGGCGTCCGACCGGACCACGAGCAGATCGTCGGTGCTCTTGACCGGCGCGAACCTCGTCCGCGGCACCAGCACCGGCCGGGCTCCCTCGATCGACCCGATCGCCGCGCCCATCGCGGTCTCGAGCTGGATCACCGGCGTGCTCGACGCGTCCCGGGGGTCGACGGTCTTGCGGTTGACGATCAGCGGCAGCTCCGGCGCGGCCGGATCGGCGTCCTGCAACTCCTTGAGCGCCCGGAGGTCGATCCACAGGTTGTTGGTGTTGTAGAACCGCCAGCGCTCGACGTCGGTGAAAGAGTCGTCGCCCTCGGGCACCTGCGCGGTCTCCCGCACCACGACCCGGCCCCCATGACGGGCCAGGTGCCCGCCCTTGCGGTCGGCGGGCGTGCCCCGGACGACCTCCATCGCGAACGGGATCCGCTCGGCCGCGACCCAGGCGGCGACGCGGGCGTCCACGGTGGCGCCGAGGTTGTCCGAGTTCGACACGAAGCACCAGCGCAGACCGGCGTCGAGCAGCCGGTCGAGCGTGCCGGAGGCGGCCAGCGCGGTGTAGAGGTCACCGTGCCCGGGCGGGCACCACTCCAGCTCCGGGTCGGCCGGCCACTCCACCGGGTACAGGTCGTCGGCGCGCAGCTTGGGCTCGCGGCCCTGCAGGAAGTCGCGGGGCACCTCGGCGTCCCGCAGATCGGCGTAGCGTTCCAGCACGGCCAGCGACGGTTCGCGGGTGACCGTCGAGTTCATCAGCAGCAGCGGCACCCGGGCGCCGTACCGCTCCCGCGCGGCCAGGACCTGCGTGGCGATGACGTCCAGGAAGCTCCGGCCCGGCTTGACCTCGAGCAGGGACTTCGGCCCGGTCAGCCCCATGCTCGTGCCCAGCCCGCCGTTGAGCTTGACCACGACCAGCCGGTCGAGCACCTCGCGGGCCTGCTCGGCCGACGGCTCCGGCAGATCCTCCAGCGCGGGCACGTCGTCGAGCGGCTCGAGATCCGCGCCGGGCAGCAGGCCGGCCCGCGGGTCCTCCAGCTGCTCGAGACGCCGGCGCAGCGCGGCCAGCTCGGCCGGATGCGCGCCGGCCTTCTCCGCCTTCATCAGCGTCGCTTGAACGTAAGCCGGCGCTTCCATGTCAGTCCCTCCATCGTGGGCGCGCGCCGAGATCCTGCGCACGAACGACCCGTTCCCCATTATCGGGGTTTTGTACCGCCCGGACCCTCGGATCACGCCGGGCGACTTCGCGATCATCTTGCCAGCGGCCCGGCTCGTGAACATCTCGGGGAACACCGGGGGCGCGCCGGCTCGGAGCTCCGCCGGTCGCCATTAAGTACCGGTCGGTATGAAAGCGGTAAGGTCCACGGCATGGAGACAGAACTTCCGCGTTCCGGCACAGCTGGCGGCCCGGCCTGACCGTGTCGGGCGCGGCTCAGTACGGCGCCGGCATCCGGCTCGGCGAGGCGGTCGGATTCGTCGCGGCGGATCTGCTGCCCAAGATGGTGCTGACCGGCATCAGCGTCGTCGAGGTGGCCGACATCTCACCGAGCGAGGTGCGGCTGGCCTGGCCGAGGTTCGCGACCTCCCGCGACCTCGCCCGCTTCGTCCGGCAGGCCACAAGCGCAGCCGACCACCGTCCGGAGCGGGCCGGCTCGAGAGCCGCCTGACCCGCAGTGACCGGCGTCGCAGAGTCTTGCCCCTGACGTCAACGTGAGGTTCTACCGTCGGCGGTATGCAGATCTCCGGAGCAGTCGCCCTCGTCACGGGGGCCAATCGTGGCCTCGGCAAGCACTTCGCCCAGCAGCTTCTCTCGCGCGGGGCGAAGGTGTATGCCACCGCCCGCCGCCCTGAGCTCGTCGACCTTCCGGGCGCCACGGTGCTGGCGCTCGACATCACCGACCCGGCGTCGGTCGCGGCGGCCGCGGCCGCCGCGCCGGATGTCACGCTGCTCGTCAACAACGCCGGCCTCGACACCGCGACCGGTCTGGTCACCGGTGACCTCGACCGGATCCGGCTGGAGCTCGACACCCATTTCTGGGGCACGCTCGCCATGATCCGGGCCTTCGCGCCGCAGCTGGCCGGCGGGGCGATCCTCAACGTGCTGTCCGCGATGTCGTGGTTCAACTATCCCGGGCACACCGCGTACGGCGTCGCGAAGGCCGCCGAATGGAACCTGACCAACGGCGTACGACTGGAGCTCGCCGAGCAGAAGACGCTGGTCACCGCCCTGCACCTGGGCGCCGCGGACACCGACCTGAGCGATTACGACGGCCCCAAGGGTGACCCGGCGGTGCTCGTCCGAGCCGGGCTGGACGGCCTCGAGCAGGACCGCGCCGAGGTGGTCGCCGACGAGTGGACCGCCCACGTGAAGGCTTCCCTGGCCGGCGACCCCAGCGACTTCTACCGCTGAGCGAACGCCCCCTCAGCTTCGCCGGCGCCGGACCGCCAGCAGCGCGCCGCCGGCGATCGCGGCGAGGCCCCCGGCGATCAGCGGCGCCGACGCGGTCACGTGGTCGACGAGCAGTCCACCGCCGACCGCGCCGGCCGCGATCGCGATCTGGAAGACCGTCACCATCAGACCGCCCACCTGCTCGAGCCGGGCCGGCTCGGTCCGGGCGCCCCACGTCTGCGCGGTCGTCGGGAAACCACCGAACCCGAAGCCCCACAACGCGACGGCGACGAACAACCCCGTCGTCGAACCCGCGGTCAGGACGATGCCGAGCATCCCCAGCCCGAGCACCGCGGGGAACACCAGCGCGGCGACCCGCAGGGCCCGGTCGGCCAGGAAGCCGCTCGCCGCGGTGCCGAGCACATTGGCGATCCCGTAGACCAGCAGCAGCACGGCGAGCCCGCCGGCGTCGATGCCGGACACCTCCTCCGCGGCCGGCCGGATGTACGTGAACCCGGTGAACTGCCCGGCCGCGACCAGCAGGATCGCCGACAGGCCGACCAGCAGGACGCCCGAGCGCAGCGTCGACCCGAGAGCGCGAAGACCGCCGGCCGACTCCGGCGCGACCCGCGGCAGGGTCATCGCCTGCACCACCAGAGCGAGCACCGCGGCCCCGGCGCCGAGCAGGAACACCCCGCGCCAGCCCCAGATCTCGCCGAGCCGGGTGCCGACCGGGACGGCCGTGATGGTGGCGAGCGAGACACCGGCGTTGATGACGGTCACCGCGCGGCCGAGATGACCGGGCGGGACGAGCCGCGCCACCATGGCGATCGCCAGGGCCCAGAACCCGCCGAGCGCCACGCCCACGAAGAACCGGGCGACGAGCAGGACAGCCAGGCTGGGGGCCAGGGCGCCCAGCACGTTGGCGAACACGGCGACCACCGAGAGGCCGAGCATGACGTGACGCCGGTCCGCTCGGGGCAGCGCGATCGGGAGGAACAGCCCGGCCAGCCCGGCGCCGATCGCGGTCACGGTCACCGTCTGTCCCGCCGTGCCCTGGCTCACGCCGAGGTCCGCGGCCATCCGCGGCAGCAGGCTGGCCGGCAGGAACTCGGCCATCACCAGCGCGAAGACGCCGAGGCTGAGCGAGACGACCCCGGCCCACGAGGTCCGGGCCGGCGGGCCGGCGAGGACCTCGCGCACGGCCACCGGCGGTGCGCCGGGACCGGGATGTGAAGCGTCGACCGCCTCGGTGTCCGACATGGCGACCTTCCCTGACGCGGCGACCCACCGCTTCTGTACCGACTGGAACTGAACCCTGCGAATCGTACGGGGTGTCCGGCCGAAGCCCCTGGCCCGCCGCCCGTGAGGCGCCGCACACTCCCGGCCGGCAAGGAAGGCGGCAAGGAGGGCCGGCTCGACGGGGGCGAGCCGGGCGCCGAGGGCCCTAAGATCCATGAGTGTGAATGTTGAAGCGGAGAGCCGGCCTGTCCTGGACGTCGGCTTCGAGGAGCGAGTCCCGCCACCCAAACTGCTGCTCTTCGCCGTTCAGCATCTGCTGACGCTCTCGGCCATCTGGGTCTTCCCGGTCCTCATCGGCGTCACGCTCGGCCTGGCCACCGGCGACGTCACCGCCATGATCCAGGCGTCGTTCCTGCTGGCCGGCATCGTCACCGTGCTGCAGTCCAGCCGCATCGTGCGACTCCCGATCGTGCAGGGCCCGACCGCGGCGTTCTTCGCCGCCCTGCTCGCCGCCGGGGCGGCCTACGGCCTCGACGCCGCGTTCGGGTCGATGGTCGTCGCCGGTCTGATCTTCATGGCGCTCACCATCCCGATCGGGCGGTTCGGGGTGCTCATCCACGTCGTCCGGTTCGCCACCGACCCCCTGGTCTTCGGCACGATGTGCATCATCATCGGCGCGCAACTGGCGACGCTCGGGCTGCCCGGCTGGTTCGGCGCCGAGGGCCAGACCGGGTACGGCTGGGACCTGTTCTGGATCGGCCTGGTCACGCTGCTGACCGTGGTGGCCTGCCTGCTGCTGGGCGGCACGACGCTCATCCGGCGGGCCGCCGTCCTGATCGGCATGCTGGTCGGGTCGGTGCTGGCCGCGGTGACCGGGCTGTGGAGCGTCCCGGACCTGACGGGGGTCTCGTTCGTCGGGCCGCCGTCGTTCCTGCCGTTCGGCTTCGCCGTGCAGTGGCCGGCCGTCCTGCTGATGCTGCTGGCCTTTCTCGAGTCGAGCGCCGAGGCGGTCGGCATGTACACCCTCGTGTCCCGCTGGGGCGGCGCCGAGCTCACCCGCAACCGCATCAACCGCGGGCTGTTCACCGAGTACGCGGGCTCGGTGGCCGGGGCGCTGTTCGGCGGGGTCGGCACCGCCTCGTACCCGGAGAACGCCGGCATCGTCCGGGTGACCCGGGTCGGCAGCCGGTTCGTCACGATGGCCGCGGGCGTCATCGCGATCGCCCTCGCGTTCCTGCCCGTGTTCAGCGCGTTCGTCGCGGGCCTGCCCGGCGCCGTGCTGGCCGCCGCGTCCACGGTGCTCTTCGGCATCATCGCGATGAGCGGCGTGCAGATGATGAGCGCGGTCCGGTGGGACGACCTCAACCTCACGGTGGCGGGCACCGCCTTCATCCTCGCGCTGGGCGGTCAGTGGCTGCCCGAGGCGATGGTGGCGACCATGCCGGACTGGGCCCGGGCGCTGGTCACCACCCCGATGATGTTCGGCGCGGTGCTGCTGATCGTGCTCAACGCCACGGTCAACTACGGCCTGCGTCCCTGGCTCGCCCGCCGCGCGGACGGCGAGCCGCGATGATCACGCTCCGGCTCAACCACCAGCAGCGTGACTTCCTGCAGGCGGTCGTCGACCGGGACGCGCAGCTCGGCGACCTCGGCGAGCTCGTCCGGGCCGCCCTGGCCGACGCCCCGGCCCACACACCCGGTCGGGCCACACCGCAGGCCGTCGCCGCACCTCCCCGGCGTACGCCCGGGGAAGAGCACACCCTCGAGCCCGGCACCGGCAAGGCGTTCGAGGTGCGGGCGGGCCGGGTGATCCGGATCGCGCAGATCCAGGGCCACCAGTGCGTCGACCTGAACGTCTTCGTCCTGGGCGACCCCCGCGAACGGTTGCACGCCGGCCGCACCCGGGGCATGCAGGGCCGCCACCCGTCCCGCGGTGACGTGCTGTGGTCCAACGCGCCGTGGGAGCGCCCGATCATGGCGATCGTCGGCGGCACGGCCACGACCGACACCCAGTTCCCGTTCTGCAGCCGGCTCATCTACAGCGCGTTCTTCGGCCTGCACGACCGCACGAACTGCCAGGAGATCCAGAACGAGGCCCAGCGCGAGTACGGCCTGGCGCCCTGGGACCTGCACGAGTCGCTCAACCTGTTCATGCACACCACCACCGGCCCGGGCGGCGAGGCGGTCATCCAGCGCAACCGGGCCCGGCCGGGCGACCACATCGAGTTCCTCGCGCTCCTGGACCTGCTGGTCGTCCCCAACGTGTGCGGCGACGACCTGTCCAACTGCAGCAACTTCGGGCTGCGCCCGGTACGGGTCACGATCGAGGACAGCCGGCCCGAGGACATCGAGTACGCCCGCGGCGCGTACGACCGGGCCGCGGTCCTCGGTCTGCCGCGACCTCGCGAGGTGCCGGGTGCCCGGCCTCTCCAACGCGACCCCGGCTACGTCGCCGCCTTCCCGTACCTGCCGCTGCGCTCCGCCGACGTCCAGGTCGAGGCCGACGACACGCTTCGGCGCCGCTTCGCAGAGGCCAGGAACACCGATCTGTACGCCGGCGACGACGCGGCCGCCCTGCGCGACCTCGTCCTGTCGTGGGCGATCGAGCGGCTCGGCGCCTTCGCCGGCAACGACTGACGGTGCCGCGGCTGCCCTAGGGGCGTATCTGATGGATCACGCGGGGCTGCGGCGTGATCCATCAGATACGCCCTAAGCTCCACGATCATGACGATCGAAGTGGTGCTCGGCGAGGTGACCTGTCCGTCCGGGCAGCTGGTGATCACCGACGGCGGCTACCTGGAGATGTGGTCCGGCGCCCGGGTGCCCGACGACGAGGAGCGCCCGGCCACCGACTTCGCGATCGTCGGCCCGGACGCCGAGGCCGCGGCCGCGTCCTTCGACCGGCAGACCGGCACCCGGCTGTACGACATCCCGTCCCACGGCGTCGCCGGGTTCACCGCGACGTTCGACGAACACTGCCGCGAGCACGGGCACGACGCGAGCCTGCGGGCGTTCGAGCAGCAGGTCCCGCACCGGGAGCGGGTCCGCCACGCGGTCACGGCCCGCGATCCGGGCTTCATCGTCATGGGCGTCCCGGTGCTGTCGATCGAGGTGCCGGCCGACCGGGCGCTGCCGGTCACCGCCCTCCCCGGCGACGGCGCCTGGCAGTCCCTGCGCATCGAGCTCAGTGACGCGCCCGTCGCCGGCTCCTGGGTGTTCTGGCAGCTCGGGATCGACCACGCCCGGTTCGTCTTCGCCGACGCCGACGCGCTCAACTCCTGGGAGCACTTCGAGCCGCTGGACGGGCTGGCCGACCTGGTTTTCTGGGGACGCGACCAGGAGCAGGTCGCCGCCGAGTTCGGCGCGCCCCCGCTCGGCGACTCCCCCGATGCCGGGTACGGGTGGGTGGATCTGCCGGCCGAGGAGGCCTACCAGCGGGGCCTGGCCCTGGAGGCCCGGCACGACGAGCCCGGCGGTCCGGCCTTCGCGTTCGACTTCCGGCCGCACTCGCATCACTGGCAGGTGATGAGCCTCGTACGGGCGGCCGACCACGAGGCCGGCGTGATCGAGGTCGCCGGCGCGACCGTCCTGATGGCGATGACCTCCGTGGGTGACGGCTTCTTCCCCGTCCATCTCGACGTCGACGCCGACGGCCTCCCGGTCGCCCTCCGCATCGTCGTCAGCGGCCAGGACTGACCGCCGCTCCACCCGCCCGGCATCAGCCACTCCACCGACGGGCCGGACGGCGTTTCAGAGGGGCTGCTCGATCTCCTTGGCGACGGCCCGGGCCCGGTCCGGGTCGGGTTCCGGGCTGGTCAGGGGCACGCGGGCGGTGCCGGTGAGGCTTCCGGTGCCGGCCCGCAGGGGCGCCTCGTGGTCGCCGGTGATCTCGTCCTCGATCTCGTCGGCCGACGGCGCCCGGCGCAGAGCCACCACCAGCAGCGTGCCCAGGACGAGCAGGACCAGACCCATCAGGACGACGTTGTACGGCTCGGGCGGCAGCGTGGCACCCCAGTACACCAGCGCGGCCAGGGCCGCGGCGACCGGCATGGTGACCAGCCAGGCGAGGGCGACGCGGCCGAAGATCGACCAGTTCACGGTGGCGGCGCGGTTCTGCGAGCCGGCGCCCGCGATGGCGCCGGCGACGGTGTGGGTCGAGGAGACCGGAGCGCCCAGATAGGTCGAGCCGAACAGGGCCACCGCGGCTCCGGTCTCCGCGGCGAACCCGCTGACCGGGCGCAGCTGGGTGATCCGCGTACCCATGGTCCGGATGATGCGCCACCCGCCGGAGACAGTGCCCAGCGCGATCGCGGTGTAGGCCGACACCTCGACCCAGAGCGGGATGGTCAGCTGGTCGCCGGAGGCTTCCAGGTGCCCGGTGGCCACCAGCAGCGCGGCGACGACGCCCATCGTCTTCTGGGCGTTGTTGCCGCCGTGGGCCAGCGACACCGCCGCGGAGGACACCAGCTGGGCGTACCGGAAACGGCGTTCCGTCCGGACGACGTCCGCGCGGCGCAGGAGCAGCCGGAGAACGAGCATGACGGCGCCCCCGATCAGCAGCCCGGCGACCGGGCTGATCAGGATGAACAGCGCGGTCTTCTGGACGCTGCCGCCGTGGATCGCGTCGGGGCCGCCGCGGGCCAGACCCGCTCCCACCAGCGCGCCGACCAGGGCGTGGGACGACGACGTGGGCAGCGCGAGCCACCACGAGAGGTAGTTCCAGATGACCGCGCCGAGCAGGGCGGCGAAGACGACCGGCAGCCCGAAGTACTCCGTCTTGACGGTCTGGCCCACGGTGTTGGCCACGGCGGTGCCGACGATCAGCAGAGCGGCGAAGTTGAAGAAGGCGGCCCAGGCCACGGCCACCCGCGGCCGCAGAACGTGGGTGGCGACCACGGTGGCGATGGCGTTCGCCGAGTCGTGGAAGCCGTTGGTGAAATCGAACAACAGGGCCAGCGCAATGAGGCCGATCAAGGCGGCCAGAGTCACGTCCACGCGCGGCGCATACCCGTCGCCGCCCTGGCCATTCAAGACGTTCCGGGGTCAGGAGGGGCTGCAGAGCACCTCCGACAGACCGGTCACGTCGAGCACCTGCTGGACCAAGCCGTGCCCGTTGACCAGGGTGAACACCCGGTCGTCGGCAACAGCCGCCTCATACCCCGCGACCAGGCCGGCGATGGCGTGCGAGTCGACCAGCAGTGTCCGTTCCAGGTCGACGATCACCCGGGTGACCCCGGGACGCCGCGCCGCCTCCACGAGGGCGGTCGCGAGAGCGTCACCGACACTCATGTCGAACTCGCCCGACAGGCCCACCCGCACGACGCCGAGGTGGGGCTCCTGCACGGAGATGGTGAACGGAGGCGTAGTCACAGTCGGTATGTCTAGCACAGGGGTAGGACAGAAAAGGGTGGCGTGGTCAGCGGACCGCCGTGGTGTCCAAGGCCCGGTGCGGCCGCGGGAACGAGGCCCAGACGTGCTTGGTGTCGGCGTCCTTGTACCAGCACAATTGCTGAGCCAGGGAGCCGGCGATGTGCAGGCCCCGGCCCCCGGCGTTGATCTGCCGGCGCGGGCCCGGGAGTTGCGGGGCATGGTGCGGGTCGTGGTCGCTGACGTCGAGGACGTAGCAGTCCTCGTCGCCCAGCAGCCGGACGACGACCGGCGGCGTCCCGTGACGCAAGGCGTTGCCGGCCAGCTCGGTGGCGACCAGCGCGATCCGCTGCGCCAGCTCGGCGTTCTCGCGCTCGTCGGGCCGGTCTGCGTCGAAGTGACGATGCAGGTCGGTGCGGATCACTCTCAGTTCGGCGTCGCCGGTCAATTCCCAGATGCGAAGTTGCCGTGCGTGCGCCGGGGGCGCGGACAACCGCAGCGGGTTCATGGGCCCGATGCTTGCCCCCGGCACCGGTGAGGAAAACCTGAACCGACGGATCTCGAAACAGTTGATCCGGACCGGGATCGGAATCGCTCAGGCCGGCAGCGCACCCTTCGAGCCGGGCGTCCCGGCGGAGTCGGCGCCGGGCGACCGCACAGCGCCGGCCACCAGCGCCTCGGCGACAGTGTGCAGGTCGCCGCCGGATTGCTCGGCGACCCTGGCCAGGACGGCGAACGCCTCGTCCGCGGTGCAGTGCCGCTCGGCCATGACGATGCCCTTGGCCTGCTCGATCACCATGCGGCTGTCGAGGGCGGCCCGGGCGTGATCGGCCAGCGTGGCCGAACCGGCGTGCAGGTGCGCGTTGGCCATGGCGACGGCGGCGTACCCGGCGAAGGTCTCGGCCAGGATGACCGCGTCGTCGTCGAAGGCGTGCGGCCTCCTCGCGTACACGTTGAAGGCGCCACTGACCGACTCGCGCAGCGGCAACCCGATGGACAGAGAGCTGTGGACCCCCGCGTCGATGGCGTGGTCGGCCCAGTCCGCCCATCGGCTCTCCCCGGCCATGTCCGGCACGGACACCGTCAGGCCGGCCGCCGCCGCGGCCAGGCACGGACCGTGGCCCTGCTGGTACTGCCATTCGTCGACCGTGATGGCCCGCGGCCCGGTGAAGGCGGCGGTGTGCGCACCGCCGGGCCCGACGAGCGTGACCGAGACCTCGTCGGCGCCCGGGATGCTGCGCCCGGCCAGCTCGGCCACCCGGGACAGGGACGCGGCGACGTCGGTCTGCGTGAAGTCGATCCGCCCGAGCTCGGCGAACGCTTCGGTCGGCTTCGTGAGTGGTTTCGTCATGGACGGTCTCCTTCCGAGGTCCGGCCGGCTGCTCCGGAACCGGGGTGGCTCAGGTGCCGTGCGGTCGGTCACTTGATGTCGTGGTTCTGCAGCCAGAGCTCGAGCAGCCCCAGTTGCCACAGCTTGTTGTAGCCGACCGGCGTGCGGTGCTCGTTCGGCTGCCGCAGGAGCAGGTCGACGTACTCCGGGCGGAAGAGCCCCCGGTTCTTGGCCGCCGGGCTGTAGAGCGCGTCGCCGACCAGCTCGAGCAGCGGACCCCGCAGATGACGCAGGGCGGGCACCGGGAAGTAGCCCTTCGGACGGTCGATCAACCCGGCGGGCAGCACGGTACGGGCGAAATCCTTCAGGACGCCCTTGCCGCCGTGCGCCGCCTTCAGCCCGGGCGGGCAGGTAGCGGCCAGCGCGACGAGGTCCTGGTCGAGGAACGGCACGCGGACCTCCAGACCGAACGCCATGCTCATGTTGTCCACGCGTTTGACCGGGTCGTCCGGCATCAGCAGGTGCGTGTCCAGCCGCAGCGCGGCGTCCAGCGCGGTCTCCGCACCGGGCGCGAGCAGATGCCCGCCGGCCAGCGCCGCGGTGGCGTCGTGATCGCACAGGTACTCCGGCTGCACCACCTGGGTCATCTCGCTGTGGCCGCGATCGAAGAACGTCGCGGCGAACAGGCCGGGGGCGCCGGCCCGGGTGACGTCCGCGAACGGCTGGTGGTAGCCGTACCCGGCGAACACCTCGTCGGCGCCCTGTCCCGACTGGGCCACCTTCACGTGCTGGGACACCTGCTGGGCGAGCAGATGGAAGGCGACCACGTCGTGGCTGCCCATCGGCTCGGCCATCGCCGTGACGGCCCGCTCCACAGCCGGCATCAACTCCGCGTCGGTCACCCGGAGGCGGTGGTGGTCCGTGCCGTAGGTGCGGGCGACCAGGTCGGAGTAGCGGAACTCGTCACCCTGCTCCCCGCCGGCCGCCTCGAACCCGATGCTGAACGTCTGGAGGTCGGACCGGCCGGCCTCGGCGAGCAGCGCGACGATCAGGCTCGAGTCCAGACCACCGGACAGCAGCACCCCGACCGGCACGTCGGCCACCAGGCGTCGTTCGACGGCAGTACGCAACGCGCCGCCGATCGCCTCCTGCCAGTCGCGCCCGTCCATGCCGTCGTCGGCCGGGTCACGGACGTACTCCGGGCTCCAGTAGACGTGGTCGCGGCGGCGGCCGTCGGACTCGATCACCCGTACGGTGGCCGGCGGCAGCTTGCGAACCCCCTTGAGGAGCGTCCGCGGCGCCGGGACGATCGTGTGCCAGGACAGGTAGTGATGCAGGGCGACGGTGTCGATGCCGGTGTCGACGTCACCCCCGGCCAGCAGGGCGGGCAGGGTGGAGGCGAAGCGGACCCGGCCCGGCGTCTCGGACACGTACAGCGGTTTGATGCCGAGCCGGTCACGAGCCAGGACGAGCCGGCGCCGCGCGCGGTCCACGATGGCGACGGCGAACATCCCGACCAGATGGTCGGCGAAGTGCTCGCCCCACCGGTGGTACGCCGCGAGGATCACCTCGGTGTCGCTCGTCGACCGGAATCGGTACCCGGCAGCCCGCAGGTCGGTCCGCAGCTCCTGGTAGTTGTAGATGCAGCCGTTGAACGTGATCGCCGCGCCCCAGCGCTC
This sequence comes from Actinoplanes sp. M2I2, assembly GCF_023544445.1. Lineage (GTDB taxonomy): Bacteria > Actinomycetota > Actinomycetes > Mycobacteriales > Micromonosporaceae > Actinoplanes. The sequence continues at coordinate 110,721 of NZ_JALPVJ010000025.1, forward strand.
GGCGACCATCGGCTGGGCACCGCTCTCGGACAGATCGATGATGCTCAGCCGGCGGTGTCCCAGCGCGACCCAGCCGTCGTTCCAGCAGCCGCTGCCGTCCGGGCCTCTGGTCCGCAGGGCCTCGGTCATCCGGCCCACCGCCTCGGTATCGGCCGGCTCGCCGCCGAGACGGGCCTCCCCGCTGATTCCGCACATCGCGCCGTTCCTCCCTCCGCCCCGTTGCCGGTTGGTCGGGCCTTCCCGGCGGTTCCTCGATCAAACAGCCGGATTCGTCACGGTCGAAGTCCGGGAACCGGCCATCGAGGTGGCCGGCTCCGGCGCCGGCGCCCGGTCCGGGGACTGCCGCAGCCGGCTCAGCGCCGCCGTCACGAGGTCGCCCGGGCGGGGCCGACGGCCGATCAGGCGGGTGAACAGGCTGTGCCGCAGCACCCGGCCCGGATAGGTGCCGTGCACCTGCCCCGGCCCGTCCAGCGGGCCGTCGACGTTGTCGACCCCGTTGTCCGGCCGGTCGGTGCGTTGCGCGCCCACGCCGAGCCGGCGCAGCGAGAACAGCGCATCGGTGAGCGCCGGTGACAGACGCTGGCCGAGGAAGAACCCCGCCGCCGCCCCGCCGACCGGGATCTCGCGCCGCGGGTGGGCGGCCGCATAGACGATGGCGTCGGCGACGATCTCGGGCGCGTACACCGGCGGTGGCGGCTTGACCATGGCGCCCAGCTTGCTCCGGGCGTGCTCGAAGAACGGCGTGTCGATCGAGGCCGGCAGGATCGTGGTGACCGCGATCGGCGCGCCCTCCTGGGCCAGTTCCATCCGCAGGCAGTCGTAGAACCCGCGCAGGGCGAACTTGCTGGCCGTGTACGGCCCGTGCAGCGGAACAGCGCGGACGCCCTCGACCGAGGCGATGCCGATCACGACACCGCCACCGGCCCGGCGCAGGGCCGGCATCGCGGCGTGCACGCCATGCACCTGGCCGAGGAAGTTCACCCGCATCACCCGGTCGAACTCGGCGTCGGTGATGTCCTCGACCCGTCCCCACACGCTGACCGCGGCGTTGTTCACCCAGGTGTCGATGCGGCCGAAGTGCTGCTCGGCGGTGTCGGCCAGGGCGCGTACGGCCACCGGGTCGGCGACGTCGGTCGGCACGGCGACGGCCGTGCCGCCGTCGACGTGGATCTGCGCGGCGAGCACGTCCAGCGCCTCGGCGCTGCGGGCCGCGCAGACCACTTTCGCGCCCCGGGCGGCGAAGGCCAGGGCGGTCGCCCGGCCGATCCCGGTGGATGCCCCGGTGATGACCACGACCTGTTCGGAAACCGGTTTGGGCACGTCCTTGCCTTTCTCCCAGGAACAGAGTTGCGGGGTCGGGTCAGAGCGCGCCTTGGTTGCGCGGCTCGATGCTCGCTGTCGGGTCGACGCCGGCGTCGGCGTCCGGCTGCACCGGTCCCGGGCCGGGCTCCGAGCCCGATCCGGCCGCGGTGTTGCGGGAGGACCGTTCGGGATCGTTGACGTCCGTGGCGGTGGGCGCTTGACCGATCCGCTTGGCGCTGTCGCCTGTGCCGGTGTATTCGAGACCTTCGCCTTGCTGTCCGTCCTGCTGCATGTCGTCTCCCTCTCCGAGATCACGGACCGGCTCGCCACTGGCCATGACCCGGTCGACCATGCCGTCGTAGTTGTAGACCAGGCGGGTCTGCCCGCCGGTGTCGCGAGTGGCGGTGGTCCGGACGTAACGGTGGACGTAGGCGTCCACCTCGAGCTCCACCAGGGCCGCGCCGGCCGGGTCGAACTGCTGCCCGTCGCGGGGGCCACCGATCAGGACCGCTTCTTGTGGCTGCGTCATGGCGCCGCGTACCCGGCGATCCGGCATTGATGCCTGCCGGGACGGCGGGTTTCAGTCCTGTGTTCTCGCGCCCTGCTCAGCCACGTCGGCCTGCGTACCCTCGCCCGTCGTGGTGGTGAGATGTGGGCGCCGGCCACGTACGGGTGGCGGTTGTGGTCGGCGTCACGGCCGGGCCGGGATTGCTCGCCGGGGTCCACCGGTTGGAAGAGGAGCCGGTGTGGCCAGTGTCCCAGGGCCTCACCCCATTGCCTTCGCGGAATACCGTTCGGCTGGAGCCGCGTCGCGCCACTCGCCTTCAGGCGACCTCCACACCGGCCTCAGCTTCGGCAAAGCCCGGCGCCCCCTGGCGCCGGGCTTTTCGCATGGCGACGAGCCGGGTACCGGTGATGGTCACCCGCGGAGGCGGCGGCGGATCAGCACAGAGCCGAGTGCCAGGGCAAAGACGATCACCGTCAGGACCACGGCCGGCCAGCCGAAAAGCACCATCACCATCGGAACGACGATGTAGAAGGAGGCGCAAAGGGCCGGGACGGCGGGCGGCCCGCGCCTGATCGAACCGCATCCGGTCGACGAAGGCGGGATCCTCCCGGACCAGGTCGTCCTCGATCGCCCGTAAGCTGCGCCGTGTCTGCTCGTCCATATCAGGGCCGGCCCGCGCTCGGCTCGGCCGTCCCACGACCCGCACCCCGGTCGGCCATCGTCGCTCCTCAATGGTGGCTGGAGCGGGCCGCCTTCCCTTCGGCGGGGCCGGGAAACAACGGAATCACGGCCGTCAGCGGCCGAGTCCGGCGCCGGGCTGCAGGAACTCGACACGGGTGGCGGTCAGCAGCGGGTCCTTGCGGGCGTGGAAGCGCCGGACGTGCTCGGCGGTCTCGTGGGCCTGGAAGGCGCCCCGGTCGCGGTACACCTCGTAGAAGACCCGGGCCAGCGGCTCGTCGGCCACGGCGTGCGTGGCGTAGGTGAGCGTGCCCGGTTCCTTCTCCGCTATCTCGCGCACGACCTCTGCGGTCAACTCGTCGAACCGTTCAGCCGCGGCCGAGTCACGGCAGTCGAAGCGAACAACCAGTGCGAACATGCCCCGACCCTATGCGCGGCGGTCCGGGCGCGCGCGGTCACGCCCGGACGTACGCGCGCCTCAGCGAACGCGCCGGGCGGTGAACTGCATGCGCGGCGTGGCGTAGAACCCCTGCGCCTCCACCAGCTGGAGCTCGCGCTCGCCGGACTTGTAGGTGGTCTCGATCAGGTCGAAGATGCTCGACGCCGTCCGCTCCAGCGACACCGCCGCGTCCCTGGTCGCGGTGTAGTGGGCGGTGAACAGGGCCGCCGTGACGTCACCGGACCCGTTCGCCTTGAACGGCAGGTGCGGGGTGGTCACGATCCAGGCGCCGGTCTCGTCGACCACGAGCATCTCGATCGTGCCCTCGTCCCGGTCGGGCCGCTCCACGCTCGTGACCAGCACGGTCGAGGGACCCGCGGCCCGGGCCAGGTCGGCCGAGGCGAGGGTCGACTCGATGCTCGCCGGCTCGGTGCCGGTCAGATAGCCCAGCTCGAACTGGTTGGGGGTGATGATGTCGGCCACCGGCACCACCCTGTCCCGCAGCATGTCGGGGATCTCGGGCGCGACGAAGCAGCCCGACTTGGCGTTGCCCATGACCGGGTCGCACGCGTAGAGGGCGGCCGGGTTCGCAGCCTTCACCCGGCGCACCACGTCGACGATGACATCCCCGATGCCGACCCCGCCCTGATAGCCGGACAGCACGGCGTCGATCTGCGGGAACACGCCCCGCTCCTCGACCCCGAGGAGGATCTCGGCCACGTCGGGCGGCGGGATGAGCGGTCCCCGCCAGGCGCCGTAGCCCGTGTGGTTGGAGAAGTTCACCGTGGGAACCGGGATGACCTCGACACCGATGCGCTGCAGCGGGAAGACAGCCGCCGAGTTCCCGACGTGGCCGTAGGCGACCGCCGACTGGATGGACATAACCTTCATCGCTCCAGCCTAGAGAGTTGTCCACGGTTCGCGAGACGCTACCGTCCGCGTGCCGCTGAGGGGCATGACGGCCGCGCGGACGTGTACCTGGCTCCGATCCGGTGGAGGGAACCACCGCCGGTCCTGTCGGATCCGGGCCGGCCCGTTCGTGGAGAGGACAAGACTGGCACGCGGAAGGGAACCGACATGACTGCTGTCTACACCTGGGACGTCTTCTCCACCCTCGATGGCTATGGCTCGTTCGCCGAAGGCGCCGACTGGGGTGGCTACTGGGGCAAACAGGGCCCGGATCTCCTGGCCCACCGCGCCGCCCTCTTCGACACCGGGCAGCGCATGGTCTTCGGGGCGACGACCTTCCGGGAGAACGCCGCGATCATGACGTCGGGCATCGACCCCAACTGGCTCGACGAGTGGAACCTCCGGACGATGCGTGCGCCGGCAACGGTGATCTCGTCCACGCTGGAAGACACTCTGGGCTGGCCGGACGCGACGATCATGAGCGGCGACGCCGTGGAGATCGTGACCCGCCTCAAGCAGGAGTCGGAGGTGCCGTTGCGCTCGCCGGCCAGCCTGTCGCTCAACTGGGCGCTGATGGCCGCGGGACTGGTCGACCGGCTGCAGGTGACGATCTTCCCGGTCATCTCCGGACGGACCGGGACCAGCCCGATCCTGCGCGGCGCGGGCGACTTCGACCTCGAGCTGCTCGAAAGCCGGACCCTCGACGGCCACACCCAGGAACTCGTCTACCGTCCCACTCCGCGCTGAACCGGCGCCGCGCCGGACGGTACGGGGCATCGTGACGAGGGACTCAGCAGGGATCATGAACGGGCCGGTCCGTTGTTCCGTCTACCCGTAGGCGGACAACCGGGCTCCGTCGCGCGCCGAAAGTGGGACCCATGACATCCGACCGCAGCATCATGCTGGTGCACGCCCATCCCGATGACGAGACCACCGGCAGCGGGGTGACCATGGCCCGGTACGTGGCCGAGGGCGCCCGGGTGACGCTGGTGACCTGCACCCTGGGCGAGGAGGGCGAGATCCACGTGCCCGCCCTGGCCCAGCTGGCCGCCGACCAGGCCGACCAGCTGGGCGGCTGGCGCCTGGGCGAGTGGGAGCGGGCCTGCGCCCATCTCGGCGTGACCGACCGCCGGTTCCTCGGTGGCGCCGGCCGCTACCGGGACTCGGGCATGATGGGGCTGGAGAGCAACAACAAGCCGCGCGCGTTCTGGCAGGCCGACCTCGAGGAAGCCGCGCGGCTGTGCCTCGAGGTGATGCGGGAGGTCCGTCCGCAGGTGCTCGTCACGTACGACGAGAACGGTCTCTACGGTCACCCCGACCACATCCAGGCCCACCGGGTCGCGATGCGGGCCGCGGAGCTCGCCGCCGAGGAGGGCTTCGGACCGGCCAAGATCTATTGGACGGCGATGGCCGACAGCCAGGTCGAGCAGCTCCTCAAGAGGTTCCGCGAGCTGCCCGACAACCCTTTCGCGGAGTTCGAGACGGCCGAGGAGTTCCCGTTCAGCCGCCCGGACACGGAGATCGACGCCCAGATCGACGGGGAGGCGTACGTGGAGCTCAAGAGCGCGGCGTTCCGCGAGTACGCCAGCCAGATCCCCGCCGATTCGCCCTTCATGCTGGCCGCTTCGCGGGAGTGGACGGCCCTCGAGCACTTCGTGCTGGCCAAGGGGGAACGTGGCCCGGACGCCGGCGCGCAGCGCTGGGAGGACGACCTCTTCGGCGGCGTGGCGCCGCGCTGATCCACCCGGCATCGAGCACGACGGCACCGGGCCGATCAGGACCGTACGGATCGGAAGGTCGTCCGGATCTGGTCGGTGAGGACAGCGGGCTGCTCGAGGGCGGCGAAGTGACCGCCACGCTCGAGCTGGGCGTAGTGCAGCACCGTGGCGTACCGCCGTTCGATCCAGCGGCGGGACGCCTGCACCGCCTCGCCGGGAAAGATGCTGAAGCCGGCCGGCACGGGGTTCGGCTCGCTCGGGCCCGCGCCCAGCGCGCCGCCACGCCGTTCCTCCCAGTAGAGCCGCGCCGCCGACGCCGCGGCGTTGGGCAGCCAATACAGCATGATGTCGTCGAGGATCTCGTCGCGGCCGACCACCTTCTCGGGGTCGCCGTCGTTGTCGGTGACGTCCTGGAACAGCGTGTAGATCCAGGCGGCCAGCCCGGCCGGCGAGTCGGCCAGCGCATAGCCGATCGTCTGCGGGCGGGTCGCCTGCTCCCGGGCGTACCCGTCCAGCTCGCTCGAGTAGTGCTGGGCGCGCGCCATCATCCGCTGCTCCTCGGGGGTGGCCTCGCCCATCTCCTGCGGGGTGGGGAACACCAGCGGCAGGTTGAAGTGCACGCCCCGGCAGAGCCCGGGGGCCTTGCGGGCGATCTGCTCGACCACTGCCGCGCCCCAGTCACCGCCCTGGGCGAACCAGCCGTCGTAACCGAGGCGGCCCATGAGGGTGATCCACGCGTCGGCGACCCGGGAAATGGTCCAGCCGGTGCCGGTCGGCTTGCCGGAGAACCCGAAGCCGGGCATCGACGGGATCACGACATGGAAGGCGTCCTCGGCCCGGCCGCCGTGGGCGACGGGGTCGGTCAGCGGGCCGATCAGGTGCCGGAACTCCAGGACGGAGCCGGGCCAGCCGTGGCACAGCAACAGCGGCACCGCGCCCGGCTCGGCCGACCGGACGTGCAGGAAGTGGATGTCGATCCCGTCGACGACGGTGCGGGACGAGCCGAAGCTGTTGAGGTCCCGCTCGGCCCGCCGCCAGTCGTAGCCGGTGGCCCAGTGGTCGCAGAGGGCGCGGATGCGGTCCAGCTGCGGCCCCTGCGCGGCGTCGGGGACGGTCTCGCGGTCGGGCCAGCGGGTGTCGGTGAGGCGGCGCCGCAGATCGTGCAGGGCGTCGGCGGGAACAGCGATGGGGAACGGCTCGACGAGGTCTCCGGCGAGCGAGGTTGTCAGCATGGCCGCCATCGTAGCCGGTAAGTGGAAGAAAACTTCAACTTGGAAAAGTTCTTCCGTTTCTGTACGGTCGACCCGTGAGCGAACCGGCTTCTCCCCTGCGGCGCGACGCCGAACGCAACCGTCAGCTGCTGCTGCGCACGGCGTACGAGCTCATGGCCTCGCAAGGTCTGGACGTGCCCTACGAGGACATCGCCCGGGCCGCCGGCACCGGGATGGGCACGATGTACCGCCGTTTCCCGCAACGGCAGGACCTGCTCGACGCCCTGTTCAGCGAGCACATCGACACGGTGATCGGCTTCGCCGAGCAGGCCTCGCGGTACGACGACGCCTGGGCCGGGCTCGGCTGGTTCCTGGAGCGGCAACTCGAGGTGGAGGCGCGCAGCCGCGGGCTCGGCGAGCTGCTGCGCAGCCGCAACCAGGCCGGCGCCCTGGTGCAACGGGCGCACGACCGGATGACCCCGCTGGTGGCCGGCCTCATCGCCCGGGCGGTGCGGGCCGGTCAGCTGCCCGCCGGAGCGACCCCGGCCGACTTCGCCGCCGCCCACGTGATGGTCGGCAGCGTCCTGGACGCCTCCCGCGACTTCGCCCCCCAGCTGTGGCGCCGCGCTCTCGCCATCGCCCTGGCCGGGCTGCGCAACGCCGACCTCTCCGGTGACCCACCGGACGAGACGGTCATCGACCGCCTCTACAACGATCAGAAATGAAGGTACGGACTCTCATGGCTCTGCCCGACGACCTGCTCACGGTGCTCAACGCCAAGGCGATCTGCTTCGTGACCACCCTCATGCCCGACGGATCGCCGCAGATCTCCCAGACCTGGGCCGGCACCGACGGCGAACACGTGCTGATCAACACGGTGGAGACCCACCAGAAGACCCGCAACCTCGAGCGCGACCCCCGCATCGCGATCGGCATCGCCGACCCGGCCGCGCCGTTGCGGTCGTGGGCTCTGCGCGGCAGCGTCGTGGCCGCCACGACCGACGGCGCCCGGGAGAACCTCGACGAGCTGTCGGAGAAGTACCTCGGCCGCCCCTATCCCGGCTTCGGCGGCGGCCCGCAGCAGCGGGTCCTGCTCACGGTCAGGGTGGACAAGGTGCACACGCCCTGACGCCCGCCCAGCCGTCCGCCGACGTGTCAGTTCTCGTCCTGGTCCAGCACGGACTTCAGCTTGATCAGGGCCCGGCTCGTCTGGCTCTTGACGGTGCCCTCGCTGCACCGGAGGATCGCCGCGGTCTCCCGTTCGCTGAGCCCCTCGAGAAACCGCAGGACGACGGTGGCCCGCTGCCGCGCGGTCAGGGACTGCAACGCCTGGAGCAGCTCGGCGCGGTTCACCACGCTGTCGGACATGTCGGCGACGGCGAGCTCGGGCACGTCGGCGCCGAGCTGCGCGACGTTCCGGCGCCGGCCGCGTCGCGACTCGTTGATGAGGATGCGACGCACGTAGGCGGTGGGGTTGTCGGCCCGCTGAACCTTACGCCAGTGACTGTAGGTCTTCGCCAGGGCTTCCTGGACCAGGTCGTCGGCCAGATGCCAGTCACCGCACAGCAGGTAGGCCGTGCGGTGCAGGGAATCGGCGATGCCCTGGACGAAGAGCCGGAAGTCCTCCGCGTCCTCCGTCTGTTTCCTCCCGGTCGTCACCAGCGGTAGGACCCGCGGGCGGATGGGGACGTCGCAGGGACGCCTGACGTTCTCGGACTGGCCACGTCCCATCGTCTCCGGCGACCCGCCGCCCCTGCCGAGGAATCGCAAGTGACGCAGAACGCAGCGCCCGGCCGGGAATACGCCGTCCCAACTCGATCTTGACCACCGTTGTACGGGCTGAGGCGACCCTGCCGACCGACCGTGAGCAGGAGCAACAGGTGACACAGACACTCGAGCGGGACGCCGTGGCGACCGTGGCCGCGGCGAAGACCAGGCGCCGGCGATGGGTTCGCCCGGTCGGCGCCGGCGCTGTCCTGGTCCTGTTCGTGGCCGAGATCACGATCGGCTGGTCGTCGCTCGCCCCGGCCCTGCGCCAGCTTCGGACGCCGCACGTCGGCTGGCTGGCCCTCGTGGTCGTCGCCGAGCTGGCCGCGATGAGCGCCTACGCCCACATGCAACGGCGTCTGCTGCGTTCCGCCGGGGTCCGGCCGTCGTACGGGGACAACGTGCGGCTCGCCTACGCCGCCCACTCGCTCAACGAGACCCTGCCCGGCGGCCCAGCCTTCTCGACCCGGCTCAACTTCCAGCAGATGCGCCGCTTCGGGGCGAGCCCCGCCGTCGCCTCGTGGGCCATCGCCCTCTCCGGCCTGCTGTCGGCGATCGCTCTCGCCGCGATCACCGCGGGGGTCGCCTTCGCGTCCGGCGGCGCGACCTCGTGGACCGACATCGTCCTGATGCTGACCGCGGTCGCGGTGATCATCCTCGGCGTACGGCATCTCGCCTCGCATCCCACGGCGGCCGGATCGCTGCTGCGCCGGCCCGTCGCGGTGCTCAACCGCCTGCGCCGGCGCCCCGCGACCGAGGGCCACGACCGGGTGACCGGCTTCGTCGACCAGCTGCGGACCGCCCGGCTCCGCCCGGCCGACGGCATCGCCGCCGCCGTCTACGCCCTGCTCAACTGGATCCTCGACGCCGGCGCCCTGTGGTTGTGCTTTTATGCCGTCGGCGAGCACTCGCTCAGCCCCACGGCGACGCTGCTGGCCTTCTGCGCCGCGATGGCCGCCGGGTCGGTGACGATCGTCCCGGGCGGGCTCGGCATCGTCGACAGCGCCCTGCTTCTCGGCCTGGTCACCGGGGGCGCCGACCTGTCGGTGGCTGTCTCCGTCGTGGTGCTCTACCGCATCGTCAGCTTCGGCTTCATCATCGGCCTGGGCTGGTTCTTCTGGCTCCAGCTGCGCGTGTGCCCCGAGCGTCCGGCGCTCCGGCCGGCCCGGCGGGCGACCGCCGGCTCGCGGTCCGGCCCGCGCACCAGCCCCCGGCTGCTGGGTGTCTGCCCCGGGCGACGGCCCGTTCCGCACTCCGACGCCACGGACGACCGCCTTCAGCCCGCCGGCCCACCCGATCCTTCGCCTCGCTGAGCCGCCGACACCGCCGCCCTGCTGTTTCATCGCCCGCGTGCTCGCCGCCTTGTAGCAGGACCTCGCCGGCAGCCCGCCCGAAGCCGTCGTCACATCGTGCGCAAGCCTGCCATCAGGCGCGACCCCCAGCTACCTCGCCGTCCGAGAGCCTCCGCCGACGATGCACCGGTGTCAGGTCGGCGATCGGGAGGCGCCGGACCGGTCACCGGTGGTGTCGACGGTGACCATCAGCCCGCCGAGGGCGAGCACCAGGCCGATGACCCGGGCGCGGGTGTCCAGGGCCGGCCGACGCTCACCGCCGGAACGGGCGATGCGGTGAGCCGTGCGCAGTGTCGTGGCCCACGAGGCCAGTTCGCGCAACGCCTCGTCGAGGGCTTCCCCCGTATTGGCCGGTGGGGTGAACCCGTCGTCGCCGAGGTTGTTCCACGGGGCGCGCAGGCCGACAGCCCGGCGGGTGGTCACCATGTGCAACTCGGCGAAGACCCCGCGCAGGTGCTCGGTGGCCAGCAGACCACCTTGCACTGATGGCGTACCTCGGCGACATGGTCTCGGGGAGCCGGCTGTGTGAGATCGACGCCTGACCCAACATAGCCGTAGTGACCACGGCTATGTCGTCGGCGGCGCCCTCCGGCACTACACTGGCCTCATGAGCTCGACCGCCACGGCCCGCCACAACGTGCTGCCCGCCCCCGACGGCTTCAGCGTGGTCCAGGATTTCCTCAACACCGACGGCGGCGGCCAGCCCGACCTGCTCGCCGACGTCGCCGGCGCGGAGCAGTGGTTCGCCGGCGTGCTGGCCGAGCGGGTGACAGCCACCGGGGTCGAGGTTCCGGCGGTCTCCTTCACCGGACGCGACCTCCGCAAGCTGGCCGAGCTGCGGGCCCGGCTGCGGCAGGCGTTGCACCATCGCGACCCGGCCGACGGCTCGGCGCCCGGATGGCTCGTCGCGCCGGGCGTGTCCGCGGGTCTGCAGCAGACCGGCGACGGCACCGTGGTGGCCATCCCGCAGGGCAGCGGCTGGCGGGCCGTCGCGTCGCTGCTGATGATCGAGTCGCTGGCCGCGCAGACCTCGAAGCTCTGGCCGCGACTCAAGGTGTGCCGCAACGAGGAGTGCGGGACGGCGTTCTACGACCGCTCGCGCAACAACAGCGGCGTCTGGCACGACGTCCTGGTCTGCGGCAACGCGATCAACTTGCGAACGTCCCGAGCCCGCCGGCGGGCAGCCACGACGTCCGGGCCGTCCGCCGGGTAGCGATCGGAACGGCCGTGGCGGTCCCGCGACCGAAGTCCCGGGACCGCCCCGTTCGGGTCAGAGCACCTGGTGGACGACGTACTCGATGGCCGGGCCCGGCTGGATCCGGCCCTCGGCGAGGAACAGCGCCCGGTTGACCCAGCTGTAGCGGGGATCCCCGCTCTCCACGGTCAGGGCGACCCGGAGGTAGGCGTCGTCGAAGCCGGTCGGCGCTCCGCCCCCGATGGCGCCACGGGTGGCCTCGTTCATCTCGATCAGTCCCTTGCCGTACAGGTAGAGCTCGGCGCCGTCGTCGGTGCGCACGGTGTGCCGCACGTCCGGGTGGGCGAAGCCGTCCCCGGTGACGAGCAGCCAGTCGCCCCCGCCGGGGTTGAGCCGCCCGGAGACCCGGGCGCCGCGCACGGTGCCCCCGGACGAGCCGATGACCTGACGGTGCCCCAGCGGCGTGTCCCCGACGACGATCGGCGGCGTCACCGCGATGGTCAGGCGGAATGCTTCCTCGAGTCTCATGTCTTTCCTCTGCTGGTGGGCCAAGACCTCTTCTGCCGGGCGAAGGCCTCTTCTGCTTGGCGAAGGGTTCAGGCCACGACGACGTCGTCGAGGACGATCGAGACGATGACGGGTTCCCGTTGCGGCTCGCCGCCGGCGCCCCGGCCGTACACGGTGCGGGTGCGCGGCACGACGATGCCGGAGACCTCCCGGTGGTCGTGGACGTAGTGGATGCCGGGCACGCCGCCGAGCACGTCGACGGTGTAGTCCCGCCGCCGGATGAGGCCGTCCGGGTCGACGTAGAGAACCTGATCGGCGCTGTGCGTGGCGATCGCCGGCGGATAGGTGACCGCCAGGCGGCGCCACGTCGCACCGCCTTCGCGCCACGGGCCGATCTCCTCGGTGCGAACCCCGGGCAGAGTCAACGAGTACGGCTCGGTCAGGTAGGTCCACATCGCATAGCCGGCGAAGTACGCCAGTTGCGGGTGGGTCCACGGGGTCTGCAGGGTGTGCCCGGCGAACGACGCCCGCGGGTCGGCCAGCTTGTCGATCACCTCACCGTCGGCGGCCGTGACCTCGACCAGATCGGGGGTGAACGTGGCCCGCCGGCCGGGCGCGGTGAACGGATGGAAGACCGTGCGTTCCCGCTGCACCGACACGACCACGTCACCGTCGTCGAGGATGCCGCTCACCTGCTTGAGCGGCCAGGTCACGCCGCCGAAGCGTTTACGTGCCGCGATCGAGGTGACCGCACGCCAGCGGTCGAGGCCGCCGTAGGTGTCGAGCACCGAGGTCAGGAGGTCGGACATGGTTTCTGCCTTTCAGGACGGATGGAAGAAGCTGTCAGAACGCGACGGCGACCTTGCCGAGGTGCACGCCGGAGGAGAAATAGCGGACCGCTTCGGCCAGGTCGTCGAGCGCGAACGTGCGGTCGAGGACCGGACGCAGCCCCGTGCCGTCGAGGGCGCGGATCATCTGCCGTTGCTGGGCCCGGCTGCCGACGACGAGACCGTGCAGCCGCAGCTGTTTCATGGTGAGCGCACCGGTCGGCACCGGACCGTCGACCCCGGTCAGGACACCGATCACCGAGATCAGGCCGCCCACCCGGGCGGCGCCGATCGACTGCGGCAGCGTGGCCGGGCCGCCCACGTCCACCACCACGTCGACGCCACCGCCGGTCAGGTCGAAGACGTGCCGCCCCCAGTCGGGCACCGTGCGGTAGTTGACGGTGTGGTCGGCGCCGAGCTCCCGGGCGCGTTCCAGCTTGGCGTCCGACGAGGAGGTGACGATCGCCGTGGCCCCGAGTAGCTTGGCGAACTGCAGCGCGAAGACCGCGACCCCGCCGGTGCCCAGGATGAGTACCTGGTCACCGGGCTTGACGGCGGCGTCGGTGACCAACGCGCGCCAGGCGGTCAGCCCGGCCACGGTCAGCGTGGCCGCTTCGGTGTGGCTGTAGCCCCGCGGAGCCGGCACGAACTGGGTGGCGGGCGCCACGATGATCTCCCGAGCGTGCCCGGCGATCCCGAGCCCGGCGGTGCGGCCGAAGGTGTCGTCGGTCGGCCCGCCGTCGTTCCAGAACGGGAAGAAGCCGGCGACGACCCGGTCGCCGGCCGCCAGGTCGTCCACCCCGGGCCCGACCTCCTCCACGACACCGGCGCCGTCGGCGAGCGGGATGTGCCCGGACGAGGTGCTGGCGGATCGGATGGTCAGGCTGTCGTGGTAATTGATGGTGCTGCCGTGCAGGCGGACCCGTACCTCACCGAAGGCCGGCCGGCCCGGATCGGGCAGCTCCACCACCTCCAGCGGGTCGTCGGCGCCGGGGCGCCGCACCACCACGGCCTTCATCGGGTCACCGCCGGGCCGGTCACGAACACGATCTTCCCGTCGCGACCGGTGGATCGCGCGTGGGCGATCGCTTCCGCGTGCTCGTCGAGCCGATAGGTGGCCTCGATCGGGGTGGACAGGGCGCCGTCGGCGATCAGGTCGATCACGTACCCGTAGAGCTCTTCGATCTCCGCGCGCGGAGCCGAGTCGAGCCAGTTGTTCAGCCAGAACCCGTGCAGGTGAAGGTTCTTGAAGGTGAGGTGCATCGGCGGCACCGCGATCGGCTGACCGCTGAGCGCCGCGAAGCTGACGATGTGCGCCTCGCGGGCCAGGAACGGCGTCAGCCCGGCGACCACCGGACCGCCCACGCCGTCGAGCACCAGCGACACCTCAGCGTCGCCCAGCACCTCGGCGACCTGGGCGCCGAACGTGTCGTCGCTGACGACCACCTCGTCGGCGCCCGCGTCGAGCAGGGCGTCGGCGACCTCGGGCCGGCGGACGATGTTCAGCGTTCGCAGGCCGGCCCGGCGGGCCAGAGCGATCACGAACGCCCCGAGACCGGAGTTGGCCGCGGTCTGGGCCACCCAGGAGCCGGGCTCCGGGGCGCCGTACCGCAGCAGCAGCACGGCGGTGGCGGCGTTGATCCCGACCGTCGCCAGCTGGACCGGGTCGACGTCGCGGCCGACCCGCACCACGAACCGCTCGGCGACGACGATCTCCTGCTGCCAGGTGCCGGGCTGTCCCGACGGCAGGACCAGGACCCGGTCGCCCTCCTTGACCGAGGTGACGCCGGCGCCGACCTCGACCACCCGGCCGACGCCCTCCGAGCCGGCCGGTGAGGGCAGCGGCGGCCGGAACGGGTACCGGCCGTCGATCAGCATGAAGTCCGAGGGGTTCAAGGGCGCCGCCTCGATCGCCACTTTCACGTCGCCCGAGCCGGCCCGGGCCGGGTCGGCTTCGACGAGCCGGACCGTGTCCGCCTTGCCGTACTCGCTGAACTGGATGGATTGCATGTCGGTGCCTTTCTGGGTTTCAGGCTGCTCGGGCCTGGCCGGTGGAGGCGCTGGTACCGCCGTCGACCGGCAGGATCACGCCGTTGACGTAGCGGGCGGCGTCGGAGGCCAGGAAGAGCACGACCGGGGAGATGTCGTCGGTCTCGGCGATGCGTCCGAGCGGCACGCGGGCCTCGAACTGCCGGCGCAGCGCCTCGTCGCCGGTGACACCCGCGACCGGTTCGGTGTTGGTGATCGACGGGGCCACGGCATTGACCCGTACGCCCTTGGCGCCCCAGTCGAGGGCGAGCGCCTGGACGAACAACGACACCGCGCCCTTGGAGGCGTTGTAGATCGCGGATCCCCAGTCGCCGCGCAGACCCGAGACGCTGGAGGTGGCCACGAAGCTCCCACCCGTCCGGGCCAGTTCGGGCAGCGCGGCCTGGGCCAGGTGGAAGAAGCCGTCGATGTTGGTGCGGCGCAGCTGCTCCCAGTCGGCCGGCGTGATGGCGGTGATGTCGCCCGGGATGTAGCTGGCGGCGTTGCTGACGACCACATCGAGGCGTCCGTGCCGGCCGATGATCGCGGCGACAACCTCGCGCACCGCGTCCCCGTCGCCGATGTCCACAGTGGTCGCTGTTGCTCGCGGGCCGAGCTCGGTGAGCGCCGCGTCGAGCCGGGACCTGGTCCGTCCGGCGATGATGACGTCGGCTCCGGCCCGGACGAAGTCCTTGGCGATCTGGAGCCCGATTCCGCTCCCGCCACCGGTGACCAGGACGACCTTGCCGGTGAAGTCGAAGGTTGCGTTGGACATGACTGACCTCTGTTCGTGGGCATGACGATGAAACGGTCCGGCGGACCGCACAAAAAGGGAGAGCCGCCCGCAGGCGGCGGTTTCAGCGCCCGAGGGGTTCCCGGCGCAGCTCGCGCAGCAGCTCGAGCAGGTCGCGGATGTCCTCGGGACGGGTCCGCCACGAGGACACCGAGATCCGGAGCACCGGCCGGCCCCGCCACCGGCTCGAGCCGAACCACGTGCGTCCCGAGGCCTGGGCTTCGTCGACGACGCGCAGGGTCTCGTCGTCGGACCCGGCGGACGCGATGATCTGGTTGAGGACGACCCGGTTGAGCACCGTGTAGCCGGCCACCCGCAGTCCCGCGGCGAGATCCGCGCTCATCGCCACGGTTCGCTCGACCAGGTCGGCCACCCCGTCGCGGCCCAGCGACCGCAACGCGGCCCACACCGGCACACCGCGGGCCCGCCGGGAGAACTCCAGCGTCAGGTTTCGCTGGCTGTCGGCGGCGGTGGTGGAGTACTCCGCGTCGGCGTTCATGGTCTCGGCCAGCGCCTGCGGGTCGCGGACGACGACCATCGCGGCGTCGTAGGGCGTGTTGAGCCACTTGTGGCCGTCGACCGTCCAACTGTCGGCGCCGTCGACGCCACCGGTCAGCGCGCGGTGAGCGGAGGCGCGCGCCCAGAGGCCGAAGGCACCGTCCACATGGGTCCAGGCGCCGGCCGCCCGGGCCCGGGGCACGAGCTGCTCGAACGGGTCGAACTCACCCGTGTTCACCTCGCCGGCCTGCAGGATCAGGATGGTGCCGGCGTCCAGCGGCGGCAGGCGGGCCGGATCGACCCGGCCGTGCGCGTCGGTGGGCGCGACGATCAGGTTGTCCAGGCCGAAACCCAGCACCCGCAGGGCCTTGAGAACAGCCACGTGGGCCAGATCCGAAACCACCACCCGGATCTCCGGGGCGCCGCCGAGCCCCCGGCGGTCGACGTCCCACCCCTGGCGGGCCAGCAGGCTCCGGCGGGCCGTGGCCACGGCGATCAGCGTGCCCGCGGTCGCGCTGGTGGTGAAACCGACGGCGCTGTCCCGGGGCAGATCGAGGATGTCGAGCAGCCACCGGCCGGCCACCCGCTCGACCGCCGCGGCCACCGGTGAGGTGACGTGCCCGAGGGCCCCGTTGTCCCACGCCAGCACCAGCCGGTCGGCCGCCGCCGCGGCGGGCAGGGTGGCCCCGGTCACGAAGCCGAAGTACCGACCTCCGTTGGTCTCGACCGCGGCCGGGCTGCCGTACTCGTCGAGCAACCGCAGGGTGGCGGCCGCGCCCCGGCCGTACGCGGGCAGTGGCTCGTCGAAGTGGGCGAGGCCGCGCAGCGCGTCGGCCGTCGGGAAGACCGGCCGGGCGCCGATGCCCGCGGTCCAGCGGCGGGCCCGCTCGTCGGCGTCGGCGAGGACGTCGAGCTCGGGGGTCGGGTCCTGCAGCATGAGGGTCCTCTCCGGGGCACTGACTCGAGGTGACGTAGCCAAACTAACTTAGCCTACGTCGCTTGGTCCAGCCGCCGGCGATGTGAGCCAGGAGATATCCGCTGGCCGGAGGGCTTGAACTCGGCCACCCGGAGAACTGCGGCGGTAACCCGGACCGCCGCCGGACCGCGCCGACGCACGACGTCGGGAACGGGTCGGGCGCGCGCCCGGGCTACGTTTCGTGGGTCGGCTGAGCGCCGGCGCCCACCTGACCGACCGGAAAGGCCGCGCGATTCCTGTGCCGCAAGCTCACGACCACACCACCGGCTTCACGTCCCTGCGTTCGGAGGTGCGGGAGCCGTCGCTGCGTGTCGAGGGGCACCTGCCGGCCTGGCTGTCGGGGTCGCTGGTGCGCAACGGGCCCGCCCTCTACGAGGTGGGCAGCACGACGATGCGGCACTGGTTCGACGGCCTGGCCATGCTGCACCTCTTCACGATCGGCGAAGGGCAGGTGTCGTACCGGAATCGGGCTCTGCACAGCCGGGCCTACGCGAGCGCCGTCGACGCCGGCGCCATCCGGTACCGCGAGTTCGCCACCGACCCGTGCCGGTCCATCTTCCGGCGGACGACGACGATGTTCGACCTCAGGATCACCGACAACGCCTCGGTCAACGTCGTCCGGCTGGGTGAGCGCTTCCTGGCCCTGACCGACACCCCGATGTCCGTGGAGTTCGACCCGGCCACGCTCGAGACGCTGCGGGTCGCCCTGCCCGACCGGCCACCGGCGCACCTGGCCACCGCGCATCCGCACCACGACACCGCGGACAGCGTGCTCAACCACGGCGTCTCCATCGGCGCCCGGTCCCGGCATCGCCTCTTCCGGCAGTTCGCCGACGCCCGCCGGCCCGAGATCGTCGCCGAGGTCCTGGACCAGGAGCCGCGCTACGCCCACAGCTTCAGCATCACGGACAACTACGTGGTGCTCTTCCTCGGTCCGCTGGGGGTCCGCGCCGTCGACCTGGCGGCCGGGGTCGTGCACGGGCGGCCGCTGGTCGAGTCGTTCCGGTGGCGCCCCGAGCGGGGGTCGGAATTCCTGGTCTTCTCCCGTACGGGCGGCGGGCTGGTCAAGCGGCTCAGCGCGCCCGCCGCGTTCTGCTTCCACCACGTCAACGCGTACGAGCGGGGCAGTGACATCGTCGTGGATCTGTGCGCCTACCCGGACGCCGGCATCATCGACGCGTTTTTCCTGGACCGGCTGCGCGCCGGCGATCCGCTGCCGGGGGCGACGCTGAACCGGTACGTGCTGGACATGCGGCCGGACGGGGCCACCACCACCACGGGCCAGCCCCTGTTCGGCGACAGCTTCGAGCTGCCCCGCATCAACTACGACCGCAACAACGGCAAGCCCTACCGATACGCGTACGGGGTCGGCAATGTCGGGGTGGCCGGGCGGCCCTCCGGCATCTACGACGCGCTGGTCAAGGCCGACGTGGAGGCCCGCCAGGCCCGTACGTGGCACGAACCCGGCCTGTTCCCCGGTGAGCCCGTCTTCGTCCCGTCCCCGCAGGCCACCGCCGAGGACGACGGCGTGCTGCTCAGCCTGGCCCTGGATACCGGGAACCAGACGTCGCACCTGCTCGTGCTGGACGCCGCGACGCTGACCCTGCTGGCCCGGGCGACCGCACCCCACCGCATTCCGTTCGACACCCACGGCCAGTACTACGCGGGCCTGTCCGGCGATCCGCGGAGCTGAGGCTGTCCCGTGTCCGACGTGGACACCGACCCATGACCGGCGGCACACCAATCTGGCGTCCATGTTCAATCCGTCCCGGAAAGGCTCTGCCTAGGCTCGGTCCCATGCTGAAATCGGCGCATACTCCATGGCGGTCCCGCGCTCGTGGGTGCGGCGCGGCCGGGTGAGCGACCACTGGCGATACCTGCTGGTCATGGCCGCCTGCGTGGCGATCACACTGCCCTTGGAGCTGATCGGCGCCCGCGTCTACCGGCGGCCACGACGGTGGCTCCGGGCGGTGCTGCCGGTGCTGCTCGTGTTTCTCGTCTGGGACGTCATCGCGACCGCGGCCGGGGTGTGGAGTTTCAACCCGGCCTACCTGACCGGGCTCACGCTGCCGGGTCGCGTCCCGGTGGAGGAACTGTTGTTCTTCGTGGTGGTGCCGACCTGCGGGCTGCTCACGTACGAGACCGTGACGCTGATGCTGGCGGGGATCGAACGCTTTCGGCTGGCCCGCCGCGAACGGGTGCGGGGATGACCGGGTACACGATGCCCGCGGTGCTCGCGGCGATCGGTGTGATCGCCGCCGAGCTGGCCTGGTTGCGGACCGGGCTGTTCCGGCGGCCGGCGTACTGGATCACCATGGTGATCGTGCTCGCGTTCCAGGTCCCGGTGGACGGCTGGCTGACCCGGCTGGACGCCCCGATCGTGCGGTACGACCCGGACCACGTGACCGGCGTGCGATTCCCGTGGGACATCCCGATCGAGGACTTCGCGTTCGGTTTCGCCCTGGTGACCGCGACGCTGCTGCTGTGGGTGCGGCGCGAGCCGCCCGGAAGGTGACCTGATGAGCAACGGACTGCCCCGCGCCGACGTGCCGGCGGCCTTCGACCTCGGCGCCCGGGCGTACGACCGGCTGGTCGGGGCGAACCCGGGATATCACGAGCACCTGCGGCTGTCGGCGTCCCGGCTGCGGCTGCCCGCCGACGGCGCCGGGTTGCGGATCCTCGACGCCGGCTGCGGCACCGGAGCCTCCACCGCAGCCCTGCTCAAGGTGGCCCCGCGGGCCGAGATCGTGGCCTTCGACGCGTCGGGCGAGATGCTGGCCCAGGCCCGGGCGAAGGGCTTTCCCCCGTCGGTGCGGTTCGTGCACAGCTCCCTCGAGGAACTGGGGACGGCCGAGCTCGAGGGCCCGTTCGACGCCGTCCTGGCCGCCTATCTGATCCGCAACCTGGCCGATCCCGACGCCGGACTGGTCGTGCTGCGCGACCTGCTGCGGCCCGGGGGCCGGCTGGCTGTGCACGAATACTCGGTGGCCGACTCGCGGCGGGCCCGGCTGGTGTGGGACGCGGTCTGCTGGAGCATCATCATCCCGGCCGGGCGGATCGCCACCGGGGACGCCGCGCTCTACCGGCATCTGTGGCAGAGCGTCCGGCACTTCGACGGGGCCCGCGCCTTCCGGCAGCGGCTGGTCGCCGCCGGTTTCGAGCAGGTCGAAGCCGGAGCGGTGCCGGGGTGGCAGCGCGGGGTCGCGCACACGTTCACCGGCGTCCGGCCGGACCCGGCCCACCTCCGGGAGGCCCCGTGACGAACCCCGTGTCCCGCCTGCTGTCGGCGACGTGGCCCGCCCGCTGGCCCCTGCAGTGGTTGCCGCGGGAGCCCTGGGCCGGTCAGCAACCGACGTACCGGGACGCCTCGCCGTCGCTGATCGAGTCGGCGGTGAAACGGGCCGGGGCGCGGCCCTCGGGCAACTGGTTCGTCTTCGCCGCGAGCCGGGCCATCGGCGGCAGCCGGCCGGTCGGCGTTCAGGTCGGGAACGTCGAACTCGTCGCCTGGCGGCTTCCGGACGGCACACTGCGCGTCGGTCCCGGCGCCTGTCCGCACCTGGGAGCGCCGCTGGCCCTGGGAAAACTGCGGGACTCGCAGGTGGTGTGCCGCTGGCACGGCATGGCGGTCGGCGAGGAGGGCCGCTTCGGGTGGCTGAGCTATCCCAGCCACGACGACGGCGTGCTGTGCTGGGTCCGCCTCGACCAGCTCGGCGGCGAGGAGCCCACCGACCGCCCGGCCGTTCCCGCGCGACCGGCCGCCCGGCGCATCGACGCCGTCGCCACGATGACCGGGCACTGCGAACCGGCCGACATCGTGGCCAACCGGCTCGACCCCTGGCACGGCGCCTGGTTCCACCCGTACTCGTTCTCCGACCTGCGGGTCGTGCAGGTTCCCCAGGAGAGCGACGACCCGGCGGCCGACCGGTTCCTGGTCGACGTCACCTTCCGGCTGGGCGGCGCGCTGGGTGTGCCGGTCCACGCCGAGTTCACCTGTCCCGGACCGCGAACGGTCGTGATGCGCATCGTCGAGGGCGAAGGGGCCGGCAG
Organism: Actinoplanes sp. M2I2; assembly: GCF_023544445.1. Taxonomy (GTDB): domain Bacteria; phylum Actinomycetota; class Actinomycetes; order Mycobacteriales; family Micromonosporaceae; genus Actinoplanes. The sequence continues at coordinate 131,476 of NZ_JALPVJ010000025.1, forward strand.
CGTGGTCGAGACCCACGCCACCCCCATCGCCCCCACCCACGACGGGCGCCCCCGGGTCGCGGTCATCGAGGCCACCGTCGCCACGTCGGGCCGCTTCGGCTTCCAGCTCGCCCGCCGGGCCGCCCCGCTCGTGCGCCCGGCGATGACCCGGACGGCCGCCCGCCTGTGGCGCGACGATCTCGCGTACGCCGAACGCCGTTACCACCTGCGCACCGGCCGACCGTAGTGGCTGGAGCGCCGGAGAGCCTGCGCCAGGATCAGAGCGTCACCACGATCTTCCCTTGCGTGTGCCCGCCCTCGGCTTGCCGGTGCGCCTCGGCGATCCGGTCCAGCGGGAAGGTGGCGGCGATGGCGGCCCTGCACGACGGCGGCGTGCCCAGCGCCCCCTGACGCCGCCCCGATCGGCAACGTGACGCGCCTCGCCTTCCTTGCATCTGACGTCGGCGTGAGGTTCTACGGTGTCGGTATGCAGATCAACGGCTCCAAAGCCCTCGTCACCGGGGCCAACCGCGGTCTCGGCAAGGCCTTCGCCGAGGCCTTGCTCGCCCGCGGCGCCACCACCGTCTACGCCACCGCCCGCCGCCCCGAGCTCATCGACATCCCCGGCGTCGTAGCGCTCCCCTTGGACATCACGGATGCGGCCTCCATCGAAGCGGCGGCCGCCGAGGTGGGCGAGCTCGACATCCTGATCAACAACGCCGGCATCTCCACCGACGCCCCGCTGCTCGGCCCGTCCACCGACAACGTCCGCCGCGAGCTCGAGACCAACTTCTGGGGCACCCTCAACGTCACCCGCGCCTTCGCCCCCCGGCTCGCCGGAGGCGCCATCCTCAACGTCATCTCGGCGCTGAGCTGGTACGCATTCGCCCCCTCCAGCAACGGCTACGCCGTCTCCAAGGCCGCGTCCTGGTCTCTGACCAACGGCGTCAGGCTCGAACTGGCCGCGCAGAAGACCCAGGTCACCGCGCTGGCGCTGGCCATCGCCGACACCGACATGATGGCCGCCTACGACATCCCCAAACTGGCGCCGCTCGAGGTGGTCACCATGGCCCTGGACGGCCTGGAAGCCGGCAAGCTCGAGGTCATCGCCGACGCCCCCACCGCCAACGTGAAGGCCTCCCTCTCCCGCGACCCGGCCCTCTTCTACGCCGACATCCCCGCCGCCCTCTTCGGCTGACACCGCGACGCCGTACGACGGCAGGGCCCGGAGGAGCATGCCGGCTTTCCAGCCGCAAGAGTGTGACGTAGCTCGGTAGGGCGCTTCGTTCGCGCCCGGCCGGGGACGCGATCCCCGCCAGTGTCGTGAGCCGGCAACGCATCGGCGTTGCGCTCACGACACTCCGAGCCCCGGCATGGACCAGGCTGACCTCTCGGGCACGTCTCGTCCGTGCGGGCCGAGATGCGGTTGAGCCTCATCGCGGCCGCCAGGAAATGGGTCCCACGGGCCGGCCTCTTCAGCACGCCCACCCCGCGAGATCGACGTGCTCCCCGCCGTACCGACGTGCCACCCCATCGACCGGGACTCGACTGCCTGACCTCTACGTGAGCTGCTGGAGACGCTCCCTGACCGCCCGATCCACCTCGTCCCGGGCGTAACCACGGAAGCGCTGCCGAAACTGAACGTTCCGAACGACTCCTCGAGCTGCCACCCGCAGGGCTTCGCTACCCGAGGCCAAGGCGTCGTCTGCCTGCTTGAGAACCGCATCCACCTGCGCCATGTCGTATCCCCGCAGGGCGGTCATGAACGGTCCAGCCATACGACTGATCCTATCGACCGGATGCTCCACGCAGGACAACCGGCAACCGCAACGCGAATCGCGAACATCCACCTCAGCGGGCGAGAGCTGTTTCCCACCGAGATGCGGCACTCCCGTGACGACCGACCGTCGGCCGAGGCTGCCGCGATCTCCCGGAGCTCGGCCAGCCGGTCGCGTGCGCAGTTCCGGGCGCTTGGCGATGGCCAGGGCCGCCTGCGTCTGTTGCCCGCCGGAGAGGCGGCCGACGAGCCCCTCGCGTTCCAGCTCCCGATAGCCCTTGAGCACCGTATGCGGATTGATGCCGAGCTTGGCGACAACCTCGCTACCCGGGGCAACTGATCGCCCGGTCAAGGGGCGGGCCTCCGACACGTCGCCTCGGTGTTGTCACGGCGAGTCATCACGGCGGGTACCGTGGCTTCATGCCCCGGTGGGAACACGGCAGTGCGGAGCGGCTGAAGCAGGCCGCTCTGGAGTTGTTCGAGGAGCAGGGGTTCGAGGACACCAGCGCCGTCCAGATCGCGGAACGCGCGCGCGTCACCACCCGGACCTTCTTCCGGTACTTCCGGGACAAGGAAGAGGTTCTCTTCGCCGACGCGGACGCGCTCAACGAGGCTCTCGTCCAGGCCCTCTCGGAGACGACCGACGTCGCCCGACCGCTCCGGGCGGTGACCCGGACCCTGGCCGGGTTCGATTGGGAAAGTCTCGGATCACGAGAATCTCAGCGCCGGCGGAGCGCGATGATCGCGGCGAACCCTCAGCTGCTGGAGCGGGAACTGATCAAGCAGCAGCAGCTGGCCGACGGGTTCCGCGACGCGCTCGGCCAGCGCGGGATCGACCCGGACGTCGCCGAGCTCGCGGCCAACGCGGGGAGCCAGGTCTTCCGTACGGCCTACCGGCAGTGGCTGGAAGCCGGGACCGACACCGATCTGACCGCGACGACCGAGACCGTGCTGTCCCTTCTCGCCACGATCGTGCCGGCGGACCGATCAGCGTCATCGTGACATTTGTCATCGACAACGGGCGATGGGTGATTGGGTCGACCCTCTACTGTGACCAGGTCCGTACTGTGCGGAGCCCCTCACACAGTGGAGGGTGCCCAGGCCCCTTCTGACACAAGGATTTCATAGTGCGCAAGTCCTCCGCCGTCAGCCGCGCAAGCATCGCCGGTGTCGCCGGAATCGCCCTGGTGATCTCGCCCGGCGGCGTCGTCCACGCTTCCGGTGGCGCGGTGGCCCCCGCGGCGATCACTTTCGTGGTCAAGCTCGAGCTCGGCGTTCCGGGTGGCGACGATTCCCGAGCCTGTACGGGTGTCCTGGTCCGGCCCCGGGCCGTCGTCACGGCCCGGGACTGCCTCCTCACGGCTCGCCACCCCCAGCCCGGCGCGGCCGCCGCGCTGCCCGTGACGGCCCGTTTCCGATCGGGAGCGGCGATCCCGGTCGTCGAGGTGCAGCCCGACACCGATCCTTCCCTGTCGGTGGTCGTCCTGGCCCGACCGGCCCCGGTCCCGGCCGTCGCGCTCAGCACCTCCACCCCGGCGGTCGGCGATCGGCTGGTCGCAGCCGGCTTCGGCCGCACCGCGACCGAGTGGGTTCCCGACCAGCCGCACGCGACCGCGTTCGTGGTCCAGCAGTCCGCGGCCGGCACGGCCGACCTCGCGCTGGACGAGTCGGCCGGGACAGGCCTGTGCCGGGGCGACGCGGGGGCCCCGCTGTTGCACGAGGCCGACGGCGCCTACCGGCTGGCCGCGGTGGCCACGGCGGCCGGTCAGAAGGGTTGCCTGGGCTCGGACGACACCAGCGGCGCGGCCTCGGGCCGGACGGTCGAGACGCTGGCCGCGTTGCCGGCGGCCACCGCCGACCCGTTCGACCAGCTGACGCTGAGCCCGACCGACAGCGGTACGCCAAGTTTCGAGCGCGCCGCGTTCGGCAGCGCCGTCGCCGTGGCCGACTTCGACAAGGACGGCTTCCCGGATGTGGTCACGGGCGCCCCGGGCGACCTGACCGGCGCCGGCACCAACGTGGCTTCCGGCTCGATCACCGTTTTCCGGGGCGGCGCCAACGGTCCGACCGGGGGCAAGCGGCTGCTGCAGACGGCCTTCGGCGCCGGTGACGAGGCCGGTGACCAGTTCGGCGCGACCCTGGCCACCGGCGACTTCAACAAGGACGGCTACGCCGACCTGGCTGTCGGATCGCCCGGTGAGCAGGTGGGCACCATCAAGGCCGGCTCCATCGCCGTCTTCAACGGCGGGGCCGGCGGCCTCAGCACCGGCCGGGGCATCGACCAGAACGACCTCGGCCGTCAGGACGGAGCCGGCGACGAGTTCGGCAAGGCGCTCACCACGGGCGACTTCAACGGCGACGGCTACCTCGACCTGGCCGTCGGCTCCCCGGGCAAGGTCATCGCCGGGCAGCGCTCCGGTGAGGTGATCGTGCTGAAGGGAGCGGCCGCGGGCCTGCAGTTCGGCTGGGCCGTCAACCAGGGTGCCGCCGGGGGCTCCAACGAAGCCGGCGATCTCTTCGGCGCCGCCCTCGCCGCCGGCAACGTGACCGGCAGCACCCACACCGACCTGGTGGTCGGCGCGCCCGGGGAAGCTCCGGCCTCCGATCCGCAGGGCGGCTCCATCTACGTCCTGCCCGGCGCCGCCGCCGGCCCGGTCTCGGGGGGCGTCGGGTACAACCAGAGCGGCAACGGCGGGTCCAACGAGATCGGCGACCGCTTCGGCGCGGCCCTGGCCACCGGTGACTTCAACAAGGACGGCCGGGCCGACATCGCGGTCGGCATTCCCGGCGAGGCGCCCCGCGACGACCCGCGGTCCGGCACGGCGACGATCTTCCCCGGCGGCACGACGGTGGGCAAGGGCTACCCGATCGAGCCCCGGGACGTCAGCGGCGGCGACAACGGGCTCGACGACGCGTTCGGCAGCACGTTCGCGGCCGGCGACGTCAACGGCGACGGCTACGCCGACCTGCTCATCGGCTCTCCGGGGCGGGCGGGCGGCGCGGGCCGGCTCCACCTGTTCACCGGCGGGGCGGTCAGCACCGGCCGGCCCAACTCGCTGACCCCGAGCCTGATCATCAACCAGGCGGACATCTACGGGGTGGACGAGGCGGGCGACCGCTTCGGCGCGGCCCTGGCCGCCGGCGACCTGAACAAGGACGGCCGGGCGGACGCTGTCGTGGGCAGCCCCGGCGAGGGCGCCCCGGGCGAGGCGCGGGCCGGCACGGTCACCACCCTCTCCCGGGTGGCTGGTCGCTAGGTGAGCGTGGTCAAGCGCAGCCTGGTCGCGGCCGTCGCCGCTGTTCTCGTCCTGGCCGGCAGCCGGGGCGAGAGCGCGGCGGCGGCGCCCGCGTTCTGTGCGGCGACGCCCGTCGCTGTCGCCCATCGCGGCGGCACCGAACGCGCCGTCGAGAACACCGTCGGCGCGTTCACGGCCGCGGGCGACGCCGGTGTCGACATCTGGGAGCTCGACGTCCGCTTCGACTCCCGCGGGACGCCCGTGGTGCTGCACGACAGCACTGTCGACCGGGTCAGCCCGAGGAGCGGGCCGATCGACGGGCTCGACGCCGGCGGTGGCATCCCCACCGACGACGGGCAGCGCATCGCCACCCTGCGGGAGGTCTACGAGCTCGCCGGGAGGTATCGGGCCGAGGTGCTGACCGAGCTCAAGGTCGTGCCCACAGCCGAGCAGTGGGCGACGGTGGCCGGTCAGATCGACGCGACGATCGGCCGGGGCGCCGTCACACTGATGTCCTTCGACCGTACGGTCGTCGCGGAGGCCGCCGACCGGATCCCCGGGACGCGGCGCGCGCTGATCCACGCGCTCGGTTATCTCAGCCCCGAGCAGATCAGGCAGTACGGCGACGTCTTCAACAAGCAGCACACCGCGATCAGCCAGAGCCGGGCCGAGGAGTGGCACGCCGCCGGCATCCACCTGCTGGCCTGGACCGTCGACCAGGAGGCGGACTGGGAACGCCTGGCCGCCTGGCCGATCGACGGCTTCGTCACGAACCGGCCCATCGAGTACGAACGCTGGTCCGCCGCCCGGTGCGGGACGGGCTGACCACCCGGGCCGGCGTGCTTCGGTACGCCGGTCCGGGCCTCAGCCGAGGGACGTACCCTGCGACGACCGCGCCGCCGTCGCCGCCTCGCGGACCGTGGCGGCCAGCGCGCCCGCGATGACGGCGTAGCCGGCGCTGGACGGGTGGAACCGGTCGGCGCTGAACAGGTTCTGGTCGACGGCGAAGCCGGCCGACGAGGTCATCCCGAAGTCGGCCACCCGCGCGCCCTCGGCCCGGGCGGCCCGGCTCTGCGCGTCGTGCATCACCTGGCTGCCGGCCCGCACGACCGCTCGCATCTGCGGCGGCACCCAGGGCACCACGCTGAGGTCGGGCGCGGGCGCGACCACCACCTCGGCCCCGGCCGCCCGCAGGCGCCGGACGGCGTCGGCGAGCTGGGCGGCGCACTGCTCCGGCGGCAGGAACCGGGTCAGGTCGTTCGCGCCGATGATGATCAGCGCGAGCTGCGGCCGCCAGGCGAGTCCCCGCTCGACCTGGGCCCGCAGGTCGCGGCTCTGAGCTCCGGGTACGGCGAACACCCGGACCTCGTTGGGCAGGTCGTGGGCCCTCAGGTCGGCCGAGAGTCGCTGGGCCACCGTGTCGGCGGCGGCCGAGGCACCCTGGCCGTAGGCGATCGAGTCGCCGAAGATCGCGAACTTGAGTGTCACCTTGAGTGCAACCCCCTTTGCCTCCGGTCGCTTCCCGCCGACGGCAGAATCACGCCGGCGAGACGGGGATAACCGAGCCGGTCGAAGTCGCGGCGTTCCAGGTCGGGCCCCGGGACGATGACGATCTCGCCGGCGGTCGGCTCGTAGAACCACGCGCCCGCGTCGTCGTGCCGCAGCAGCAACACGTAATGACGGGGAACGAGGTCGCCGATCAGCATCGGCACCGGGAAGCCGCGGTTCGCCTCGGTCAGCGCCTGCCGCAGCAGGGCCCGGTTGACGCCGGCTACCGGCAGCGCCGGCCGCCACCGGTACCGGCCGCCCAGCGCGGCCGGGTCCCGGTTCAGCCGTTCGCTGAGTCCCCAGGGTGGCGTCCCGGCCACCTGCGGCCACAGCACGTCGGTCTCGTCGTGGATCCGCTGCTCCTCCTCCCGCAGCCGGCGCAGGAAACGCTCATCGGATTCCTCCACGGTGCCCGGGCGGCCACCGGTGGTCACATACAGCGCGTACAGCGGATCCACGGACATCCGGGCGGCCAGGACGACGGTGGAACCGCACGTGGTGTCGTTGTACTGCCCGATCCGATTCCCGCGGAACCGCACGGCGCCGGCCCCGGTGGCGGCGACCGGCCGCAGGCGGCTGCGCAGCCAGTAGGGCGAACGCCCGGCAATGGTCGCGGCGAAGGACGCGACCTCGGCGACCGGGTGCCCGGCCGCGAACGCCGCGGCGAGGTAGCCCTGCTCCTCCGGGGCGGCCGCGGCCAGCACGGCGTCGAGGCGGTCCCGCCCGCCGGCCGGAAGCCGGTCGCGCAGCGCGGCGGCCCGGTCGGTCTGAGCGGCGCTGAGGGTGCCGGCCCGACGGACGGCGACACCGAGATATCCGTCCCCGGTGCGCGCCGGCGAGGTCAGGACCGGAGCCAGGCTCTCCTGTCCCCCGAACGCAGAACCGGCAAGCACAGAACCGGCCGACGCGGAACGGGCGAGCGGCGATCCGCCCGCCGACAGCACGGTCAGCAGAAGCAGCAGCACTGCCGTGATGGACCGGGGCTGTTCCTCGTACGACCAACGCATCCGGACGCCTACCCGCCTGCCCGGCGTCCTCACCACGACGCACGGCACACCGGGCTTTCCGCATGAGCACGCGGGCGCGGGGTATCCGCCGAGGGTCGGCCGGGATCGGCGGCGGCCCGGTCAGGCCGGCCACGCCCAGTCCGCCACCTCGGGCAGGTCGACGCCGTGATCGCGGGTCCACCTGCGAGCCGCGAGCCGGGTGTCGACCATGTCCTGGCGCAGGCCGGCGGCGCGGGCGCCGAGACCCGGTACGCGATCGATGACGTCCATGACCAGGCGGAACCGGTCGAGGTCGTTGAGCATGACCATGTCGAACGGCGTCGTGGTGGTGCCCCGCTCCTTGTAGCCGCGCACGTGGATGCCGGAGTGGTTGGCGCGCCGGTAGGTGAGCCGGTGGATCAGCCAGGGGTAGCCGTGGAACGCGAAGATCACCGGCCGGTCGGCGGTGAACAGGGTGTCGAACTCGCGGTCGGGCAGCCCGTGCGGGTGCTCGGTCTCCGGTTGCAGCCGCATCAGATCCACCACGTTGATCACCCGTACGCGCAGGTCGGGCAGCCTTTCCCGGAGAATCGACGCGGCGGCGAGGGTCTCCAGGGTGGGCACGTCACCGGCGCAGGCCAGGACGACGTCGGGCAGTTCACCGGGCTCGTCGTTGGCGCCGGCCCACTGCCAGATGCCGAGGCCGCGCGCGCAGTGCACGGCCGCCTCCTCGACCGAGAGCCAGTCGGCCTGCGGTTGCTTGCCGGCGACCACGACGTTGACGTAGTGCCGCGAGCGCAGGCAATGGTCGTACGTCGACAGCAGCGTGTTGCCGTCCGGCGGGAGATAGACCCGGACGATGCTCGGGTTCTTGTTCATCACCACGTCGAGGAAGCCCGGGTCCTGATGGGTGAAGCCGTTGTGGTCCTGGCGCCACACGTGCGACGACAGCAGGTAGTTCAGGCTGGCGATCGGCCTCCGCCACGGCACGTCGGCGCTGGCCTGCAGCCACTTGGCGTGCTGGTTGAACATCGAGTCGACGATGTGGATGAACGCCTCGTAGCAGGTGAACAGCCCGTGCCGGCCGGTGAGCAGATAGCCCTCGAGCAGGCCCTGACACATGTGCTCGGACAGCATCTCGACGACGCGGCCGCGGGGGCCCATCTTCTCGTCGTACGGCCCGATCTCGGCCTGCCAGTCGCGCTCGGTCACGTCGAGGATGTCCTGGAGCCGGTTCGAGGCCAGCTCGTCCGGCGCGAAGGTCAGGAAGTTCGTCCGGTTCTGATCGACCACATCGCGCAGCCACCCGCCGAGCACCCGGGTGGCCTCGTGCTGCTCGCGGCCCCGTACGGGAACGTCGACCCCGTAGTCGCGCCAGTCGGGCAGCCGCAGATCCCGCAGGACAGTCCCGCCGTTGGCCACCGGGTTCGCGCTCATCCGCCGGTCACCGGCCGGCACCGCCCGCAGCAGGTCGGCGATCGGCCGCCCGGCGTCGTCGAACAACTCCTCGGGCCGGTAGGAGCGCATCCACTCCTCGAGGACCCGGCGGTGCGTGTCGTCGGTGCGTGCCCCCGGCAGCGGCACCTGGTGGGCCCGGAACGTGCCCTCGACCGGCAGACCGTCGACGATCGGCGGGCAGGTCCATCCCTTGGGCGTCCGCAGGATGATCATCGGCCAGGCCGGTCGCACCGTCTCGTCGCCCGTGCGGGCGGCTCGCTGGATCTCCTCGATCCGGCCGAGACACGCGTCCAGCGCGGCCGCCATCTGCTGGTGGACGTCGGCCGGATCGTCCCCGGAGACCAGGTGCGGCGTGTAGCCGTAACCCCGCATGAGCTCCAGCAGCTCGGACTCCGGGATGCGGGCCAGCAGCGTGGGATTCGCGATCTTGTACTGGTTGAGGGCCAGGATCGGCACCACCGCCCCGTCGCGCGCCGGGTTGATGAACTTGTTGCCGTGCCAGCTCGTCGCCAGCGGCCCGGTCTCCGCCTCACCGTCGCCGATCACGCAGAAGGCGGTCAGGTCCGGGTTGTCGAGCACCGCCCCGTACGCGTGCATCAGCGAGTATCCGAGCTCGCCACCCTCGTGGAAGCTGCCCGGCGTCTCCGGCGCGCAGTGGCTGGGCACCCCGCCCGGGTAGGAGAACTGCGCGAAGAACGCCGCCATGCCCTCCTCGTCGCGCGGGATGTCGCTGTAGAGCTCGGAGTATGTGCCCTCCAGCCAGGCGCAGGCATTCGGGCCGGGACCGCCATGGCCCGGCCCGGCGATGAAGACGGCGCTCAGCTCGCGCGCGGTGATCTGGCGGTTGGCGTGGGCCCAGACCAGGTTGAGCCCGGGCACAGTGCCGAAATGCCCGAGCAGGCGTGGTTTGACGTGCTCGGGGGTCAGCGGTTCGCGCAGCAGCGGATTGGATCGCAGGTAGATCTGCCCGACGGCCAGATAGTTGGCCGCCCGCCACCAGGCGTCGACCAGTTCCAGCTCGGGGCGGTCCAGCGGACCGGAGGCATCCCCCAGGGTGTACGGGGTGGGAGCGACCGACTCGCCCTTGCCCGAACTCTCGTTGTCGGCTGACGTGTCCCCGCCCATGCTGGCCAACTGCTGTGTCACGGCACCTCCCGACCCGGCCGGACAGTCCGGCTCGATATCTCCTGTGCCACTTGAGCAGAGATCTAAACCGTCGGGAACCGGCCACTGCCGGATACGCGGGTGCGGGTGCGAACCTCAGCCGCGCCGATCAGTCGGCCGGCCGTCGGCGTCCAGAGTGACCATCTCGCCGTCGATCTCGACGCGGACCTCACCCGTCTCCGGTGGTGGCCCGCTCTGCGCGGTGCCGGGATCGGCGGTGTTCTCCGGGTGCATCAGCACGGCGTCGGTCTTCGTGGTTTTCGGGCGGCTTCCTCGGGCTGGCTCACAACTCTCCTCGGGCTTGTCGGGAGCTGCCGGTTGCCCACCCGGACGGCCGTCATGCCCGCGCCGGGCGACGGAACCCCGTGCCATGCTGCGCGCTACCCGCGCCGGGCCGTGGAACCGCGGGCGACGAGAGCCAGGTCGAGCGTCGTCTCGCGGGCCGGACCGGGCCGGGCCAGCCGTTCCAGGAGCATCTGCAGGGCCACCTCGCCGGACTCCTCGAGAGGCTGGTCGACGGTGGTGAGGTCGAGCGCCTCGGCGAGGTCGCCGCCGTCGAAGCCGACGATGGCCGGGCCGTCCCCCGGCAACGACCCTGGTCCGTGCCCGCCCGCTGCGACCTGCTGCCACGCGGCGCGGACCGCCGCCGCGAGCAGATCGTCGCTCGCGAAAACAGCGGTGGGCGGGGCCGGGTCGGTCAGCAGATTCAGGGCCTGCGCCCGGGCCGCGGCGAAGTCGCGAGTCGTCCACACGACGGCGTCCGGGGAGAGCGGATGCCCGGCATCGGCCAGGGCCTGCCGGAAGCCGTCCAACCGGCGCTGCGCGGGTGAGGCGTACCGGTCGGAACGTTGCGCCTCGCCGAGATAGCCGAACCGCCGGTGGCCGCGTTCCAGCAGGTGCTCGGCGGCGATCCGGCCACCGGCGACGTCGTCGGTGTGCACGGAGCTGAGACCGCGGTGGCGTACGTCGATGAGCACGGTCGGCAGGTCGAGGTCGGTCAGCCGCCGGACCACGTCGTCGTCGAGCGGGAGGCTGCTGATGAGCAGCCCGTCCAGGCGTCCGGTGCGGGGCAGGCTGGACAGCAGCGGCGCCGGGCTCGTCGACGCCGACTCCTGATCGAAGGCCACCACCTCGACGGCTGCGCCGCGCGCCGCGCGCAGCACGCCGTTGAGCCGCCGGCTCGCCGCGACGTAGGAGCTGAACGGGCCGATGACACCGATCCGGCCCACGCCGGTGCGCGCGCGGGCGACCGCCTCGGCCTTGGGGACGAAGCCCAGCTCGTCGGCGGCCCGGAGGACCTTGCGCCGGGTCGGCTCGCTCACCCTGTCCGGGGCGTTGAGGGCCAGGGAGACGGTGGAGACGCTGACGCCGGCGGCCCGGGCCACATCGCGGATCGTCACGGCACTGCTCATCGGGCTACAGTACGTCGAACTGGTTCGATAAGAACACTCCGGCTGCTGCCCGAGGGAGGATTCATGGCCGAGCCGCGGTCCGGGCTCGGCCTGGCCTTGTGGTCGTTCGTGGTCAACGGCGCCCTCTACGGCAGCCTGCTGAGCCGCTTCGCGGAGATCGCCGACCGGGTCGGGGCCGGTGAGATCGCCTTCGGGGCGGCGCTCGGCGCCGGAGCCGTCGGCGGGCTGGCCGGTTCGGTCCTGACCCCCTGGATCGCCCGCCTCCTCGGCACCGGGGGCGCGGTCACGGCGGCCGGCTGCGCGTACGCGGTGCTGGCCACGGCCGCCGCCTGGGCGCCGAACCTGCTCCTGCTGGCGACGGCGCTGGTGGTGCTGGGCGTCGTCGACGGCTGCCACGACGTCTCCATGAACACCCTGGCGGCGCAGGTCCAGCAGCGCTCCGGAACCTCGGTCATGGGCCGGGTCCATGCCGCCTGGTCGCTGGCGCTCAGCGCCGGCGCCGCGCTCGGTGCGGGGGCCGCCGCCTTGCCGATGTCTGTCCCCGCGCACGTCAGTATTGTGGCGCTGGCCGCGCTGCTGATCCAGCTCGGTTCCTGGTGGCGGACCCGGCGGCTGTTGATCACCCCCGAAGCCGGGCCGGAGCCCCGGCCGCCGGGCACCCCGGCGGGACGACTGCGGCGCGCCCGGTCGGTGCTGATCATGCTCGCCGCGGCCGCCGTGGCGGCCAGTTACGTGGAGAGTCCCGGGCAGGAGTGGAGCGCCCTGCTCCTCAGCCGCGGCTTCGAGGCGACCGCCGGGCTGGCCGCCGCCGGACCGCTGGCCTTCTCGGCCGGTCTGCTCGTCACGCGCCTGCTGCTGGATCCGCTCACCCGGCGGCTCAGCGTCATGGTCATCAGCACGACGGCCGCCGCGACCATCACCGTGAGCATGCTCGGTGGCCTGCTCGTGGCCGCCGCCGACGGTCCGGCCTGGCTCGCCCTCGGCACGCTCGCCGTCGCCGGGGCGGGCGCCGGCCCGATCTTCCCGCTGCTGTTCGGCGCGGCCGGAACGCTCACCACACGGCACGGGGTGACCGCGGCGGTGACCGCCTCGATAATCTCGACCTGTTCGCGCACGGGGGGCATCACCGCGCCCGTGCTGGTGGGGGCGCTGACCAGCGTCACGGGACTCGCGACGGTGCTCGCCGTCATGGCCGCCGGAGGCGCGACCCTGCTGCTCACGCTGCCCCGAGCCGTCCGGCGGGCCGGCGGCTGACTGCTGATGAGACAAGACGCCCCGCGTCCGTGGGACGCGGGGCGTGACGTTGGTGCCGGTGTGCAGGTCGCCTCGCGGCGAGTGGCGCTACGCGGCTCCGGCCGAACGGTATTCCGCGAAGGCTTATGTGATGAGGCCCGGGGACACTGGGCACACCGGCATTGGTTGTAACCGTGCCGTGGGCGCCCCTAATCCCGTGATCGGGTGCACTACGTCACATCCGGTCCGATCAGTTCTCGTCCGGCTCGTTCTCGTCCGGCTCGTTCTCGTTCTCGTCCGGCTCGTTCTCGTTAGGCTCGTTCTCGTTCTCGTTCGGCTCGTTCTCGTTCCCGTTAGGCTCGTTCTCGTTCTCGTTCCCGTTCGGCTCGGAGCCGTCGCGCGGGGCGCCGCCCGGGTCGTCGACGCCGACGACCGCGCCGCTGCTCCGGTTGATCTCGACGTCGTACTCCCGGCCGCCCTTGGTGACCTCGACCTGCCACAGTGGCTGGTTCTGCTCGTCATGGGTGCTCACGTTGGTGATCTCGCCGCCCCCGACCCGGTCGAGCGCGATCTCCCGTGCCCGCGCCTCCGAGACACCGGCGGCCGTGGCGGTGGTCGCGGCCGGCGTGGGCTGGTCCCCGTCGCCGGCATCGGTCTCGGTGTCGCCGCAGCCGATCAGGAACGCCATCGGGACGGCCACGATCATGGACTTGAGGTGATGGCGCATGTCGATCCTCACGGTCGGGGTTTCAGACGCCGGACGGCAAGGTCTCGGGCCACGCACGTCCGTGGCCCGAACCGCGTACCCCGCTGATCGCGCGATATGTCCAGCCTGTCGCCGGCTGTGGTGGAGCGCCGGGGAAGGCGGCGGGTGAAGATCCGGGGACTGTGCAGCCTCAACCTGGGTAGGCCCGCCCGGACGAAGCGCGATCGCGCAACAGTGAGCGGAAGGAGATCCTGTGGCTACGGGAGAAACCGGGTTCGACGACGTGACGTTCGATCTCATCTCGGTGCAGTACCACTCACTCAAAGCCGGGCACGACTACGGCCAGTACGTCCGGGACGCCAAGAATGCCGGCCAGGACGACATCGCGTCCTTCTTCGAGCAGGTCATGGCCGAGGACTCCGCGCGGGCTCACAAGTGCCACGAGTTCCTGGCCCGGCTCGGCGGCACGGACAACACCAGCCCCCAGAACGGCTGATCATCCGACGACTCCCGCGGGCTCATCACCCGGCCCGCGGGAGTCGGAGGTCACCCGGACCGCGTCCGCGCGAACGGCGATCGTCCGCGTATAGGTTCGCGCCGACCGGGTATCCGCGGGTCAACGATCGCCGAACGGGGAGATGGAGCCATGTCGACGTCGCCGCACCCGGAACAGGTCCTGCCCGGGCGTCACGGTCCGCTGGCCGAAGCCATCATTGCCCTGGCCGAGACTCCGGACAATGCCCCGGACATCGAAGAACGCCTTGCCACGATCGCCGCCTTGGCCGCCGACCGGGTCGCTGCGGCCGACTACGCGTCGATCACGACTCTGTCCGGGCCCGAATACACCACGGTCGCGCCCACGAGCGACATCGCCCTCGCGGTCGACGAGGCGCAGTTCGCCGATCGGGCCGGCCCGTGCCTGCAGGCGCTGGAGACCGGCGAACCGGTCGGGGTGCCCGACATCGCGGCGACGACGATGGACTGGCCCGGCTTCCACGAGGTGGCGCCCGCTCTCGGCCTGCGGGCCTCGGTCTCGGTCCCGCTCTACAACGGACGCGGCACGACGATCGCCGTGCTGAACCTGTACGGCCGCGACGACGCGGCGATGGCCCCGCTGATCGGCGCCATGGCGGAACTGTATGCCACCAGCCGTGAACTCGATCTCCACACCGGCAGCCCCCCGGTGTCCGACCCCGGCGCCGAGGAACTGCTCGCCGGGTACGCCGGCGCGCTGTCCGTGCGGGCCGCCATCCAGCTTGCCCTGGACATCCTGGCCGGCAGCACCGCCGGCCGCACCGACAAGGCCTACGCCGAGCTGTGCCGGCGAGCCGCGGAGAACGGAACCTCGCTCGGCGTTGCCGCGGCCGGGGTTCTGAAGCGGTTCTTGTAACCGGGCGCGCTGCTCCCCCGGTATCGCCCGGTGATGGGTTCAAGCGACCGGACCTGCGTCCGGCGTACTGCGATCTTCGTATCGGAAGCCTGCACCTGCACGACGACGCGACCGTGGCCCGGCCGAGAGGCTGTGGGCAACGTTCGAATGAACACAGGGAGTGTCGCGTCATGGCAGGCATGCTCGGTCGTCTTGGTCGCTTTTCCTACCGCCGGCGGTGGCTCGTCGTCGCGCTCTGGCTGCTGGCTCTCGGCGGGGCGGTGCTGCTGGCCACCAGGTCGGAGGGCCCGGTCAGCACCCGGGCGACGATGCCGGGGATCGAGTCGCAGCAGGCGTTCGACCTCATCGCGCAGCGCTTCCCCGGCGCCGCGGCCGACGGCGCGTCGGCGACCATCGTGTTCGTCGCTCCCCCGGGCCGGCCACTAACGTCCGCGGAGAACACGGAGACCGTCGAGGCCGTGTTGAGCACGATCTCCGGTGGTCCTCAGGTGTCGCGGGTCGTTCCACCCGCGACCGGCCAGAGCATCAGCGCCGACGGCTCGACCGGGTTCGCGTCGGTGTCGTACGAGGTGCCGTCGTCCGAGGTGACCGAGGCGTCGCGCACCGAGCTGGCCGACGCGGTGGAGCAGGCGCGGGCCGCCGGGCTGACCGCGGAGATGTCCGGGTCGGCGCTCAAGGCCGGCACCACGATGAGCGCCACGGAGCTGGCGGGGGTCGCGATCGCCGCCGTCGTGCTCGTGATGACCTTCGGTTCCCTGGTGGCGGCGGGTCTGCCGCTGCTCACGGCCATCATCGGGGTGGCCATCTCGTTCCTCGGCGTCTGGGCGGTGGCCGGCCCGTTGGGGATGGCGATCACCAGCGGCATGCTCGCCCTGATGCTGGGACTGGCGGTGGGCATCGATTACGCGATGTTCGTCGTCTCCCGATTCCGCGAGGAGCGCCACGGTCGCGACGACGCCGAGCAGGCCGCCGGCCGGGCGGTCGGAACGGCCGGCTCGGCGGTGGCCTTCGCCGGGACGACCGTGGTGATCGCGCTGGCCGGGCTGTCGGTGGTGGGGATCCCGTCGCTGGCCAAGATGGGGCTGGCCGCCGCGGGTGCGGTGGTGGTGGCCGTCCTGGTGGCGCTGACCCTGGTCCCGGCGTTGCTGGGCTTCGCCCCGGACAGGGTCCTGTCACGAGCGCAACGCCGTGGCGCTGCCCTCGGCGACCCTCGCCGTCCGGTGGCGCGCCCCTGGATGCGCCTGGTGCTGCGCCGCCCGCTCCTGATCACGCTGGCCGGCGTCGCGCTGCTCGCCGCCGTCGCCGTCCCCGCCCTGTCCCTGCAGCTCGGCACCCCCGGGGATGCCTCGCTGCCGGCCACCGAGACGCAGCGACGGGCGTACGATCTGCGGGCCTCGGCCTTCGGTCCCGGGTTCAACGGTCCGCTGACGGTGGTGGTCGACGCGCGGGGCGCCGCCGACCCGCAGGCCGCGGTGGCGACCGTGGCCGGCAGCCTCAGGGCGACCAGCGGCGTGGTGTCGGTGTCCAAGGCCGCCTTCAACCAGCCGGGAGACACGGCCGTCCTCACCGCCGTGCCGTCGACCGGCCCGACCGACGAACGTACGGAAGAACTGGTGGAAACGCTGCGGAGCGCGCGCCCGGGTGTGGAGGCGGCCGGAGACGTACGGTACGAGATCACCGGCACCACCGCGCTGGACATCGACATGGCCCGCAAGACGCAGTCGGCTCTCGTGCCGTACGTGGCGATCGTCATCGGTCTGGCCGTGCTGCTTCTGCTGGTGGTGTTCCGTTCGGTCTGGGTCCCGGTCAAGGCGGCGCTCGGCTTCCTGTTGTCGCTGTTCGCCGCGCTCGGCGTGATCGTCGCGGTGTTCCAGTGGGGCTGGGCGGCCGACGTGCTGGGGGTCGAGCAGACCGGGCCGGTGATGAGCCTGATGCCGATCCTGCTGGTCGGCATCGTGTTCGGCCTGGCGATGGACTACGAGGTCTTCCTGGTGTCGCGGATGCGCGAGGCCCACGCGCACGGCCGGCCGGCCCACGAGGCGATCGTCACCGGTTTCGGACAGAGCTCGAAGGTGGTGGTCGCGGCCGCGGTGATCATGATCGCGGTGTTCGGCGGGTTCGCGGCGGCCGACGAGCCGCTGATCAAGATGGTGGGCCTCGGGCTGGCGTGTGCGGTCTTCTTCGACGCCTTCGTGGTCCGCCTGACGCTGGTGCCGGCCGTCCTGCAGCTGCTCGGCGAGCGGGCCTGGTGGCTACCGCGGTGGCTCGACCGGATGCTGCCCCACGTCGACGTCGAAGGTTCGTCCCTCGAAGGCCCGCAGCCGGAGCCGGAACCGGAGCAGGCTCACGAGCTGAGCGTGCGTTGATCGACCACGTAGTGTCGGTCCGATGAACGTGCTGACCGCGCTGGTCGCGTTCGTCTTCGCTGCCCTCGGTGCCAGCCTCGGCACCGAGGGCATCTTCCGCCCGGCCGAGCTGCTTCCCGGTGCGCTGCTGAGCCTGGTCGCCAGCGGAGCCCTGTACGCCGCGGCCCGTGCTCCGCGCGCCGCGACCGTCGTCGCGATCGGCTGCGAGGCCGCCGCCTGCGCGCTGGGCTACCTGCCGACGCCGTTGCTGCTCGCCCCGCTGATCGGCTGCCTGTACCGGCTGACGGTGGTCAGCAGTCCCCGGGCGGCCGCCTGGTGGACCGGGATCGCGGTGAGCGCGGTGATCCTGGGCGCGACGGCCGGCGATGTGACGCCCACGCGAGGAGCCTTGCTTCTGGGCACCGTCGGCGTCGCCCTGTGGCTGCTCCCGGCGGTGTTCGCCGGACGGATGACCCAGGCCCAACGGGCGTACCTGCGGATGGCCCAGGCCCGTGCCGCGGACGCCGAACGCAACCGGGACGACGAGGTGCGCCGCCGGCTGAGCGAGGAACGCCTGCGCATCGCCCGCGACCTGCACGATGTCGTCGCGCATCACCTCACCGTGGCCAACGCGCAGGCCGGCACCGCGGCCCATCTGCTGGCGAAGCGGCCCGACCAGGCCCGGGAGCTCCTCACCGGGCTGAGCACCTCCACGTCGGCCGCTCTGCGCGAGCTCAAAGCGACCGTGGGCCTGCTCCGCGCCCCCGGCGACGAGCCGGCGGACACCACACCGGCGCCCGGACTCGAGCAGCTTCCGGATCTGGTCGAGGCCGGACGGGCGGCCGGCCTCGAGGTCTCCGTGGTCAGCGACGGTACGCCGCGGCGGCTCCCGCCCCTGGTCGGGCTCACCGCGTTCCGGATCGTCCAGGAGGCCCTGACCAACGTCACCAAGCACGCGGTCCGCCCGAACGTCACGATCTCCCTGGCGTACGACGAGGACAGTTTCTCCGCCCGGGTGGTCAACACCTCCGCCCGGCCCGCTCCAGCCGGACCGGGCGGCTACGGGCTGATCGGCATGCGCGAACGCGCCAAGGCGGTCGGCGGCACGGTCCAGGCCGGCGACGACGGCCCCGGCCGGTACGCGGTCTCGCTCACCATCCCTCTGGCCCCGTGGCAGGAAGACCAGGCACCCCGATGATCCAGATCCTGCTGGCCGACGACCAGACGCTGCTGCGCTCGACGTTCCGCATGCTGATCGACTCCGACGACGACCTGACGGTCGTCGCCGAGGCCGCGAACGGCGAGGAGGCGGTCGGCCTGGCCCGCCGGCACCGGCCCGACCTGGTCCTGATGGACATCCGGATGCCGGTCCTCGACGGCCTGGCGGCCACGCGGCAGATCTGCGCCACGCCCGAGCTGGCCGGCACGCGCGTGCTCATCCTGACGACCTTCGAGACCGACGAGTACGTGGCCCGGGCGCTCGAGGCCGGGGCCAGCGGATTCCTCGGCAAGGACGTCACGCCGGAAGCCCTGCTGGCCGGGATTCGCACCGTGGTCGCGGGCGAGGCGCTGCTCTCGCCCTCAGCCACCCGCTCCCTGATCAACCGCTTCCTGTCCGGGCCCGGCACCCTCGGCGAGCCGTCCCAGGGGTCGCTCAAGACGCTGACCGACCGGGAACGGGAGATGACCGCGCTGGCCGCCCACGGCCTGTCGAACCAGGAGATCGCCGACCGGCTGACCGTCAGCCCCTTGACGGTCCGGACCCACATCCACCGGGCGATGACGAAGGTGGGGGCCCGCGACCGCGCCCAGCTGGTCGTCGTCGCCTATCAGCAGGGACTGGTCCGGGTGCGGTGAGCCGGCTTCAGAGCTAAAAGGTCTCACGGATCGCCTGATCCAGTGGTTGTCCCGACGCGGGCTCGATGAACAGGTCGGCCAGCAGCAGGTCGGCCAGGTACGTCAGGTTGGTGCCTGTCTCCCGGCCGCCCAGGGCCTGCAACGCCCCGCCCAGCTTGAGCGATGCGCGCACCGCGACGGACGGCAGGCGGACGGCCCGGCGGGGACGACCGGCCGCCGCGGCGGCCCGTGTGATCAACTGCGACCAGGTCAGGTTCTCATCGGCCACCGGGATGTCCTGGCCGTCGCCGTGCTCGAGCGCGTCCGCCGCGACCTCGGCCACCCGGCGCGCCGAGGTCGCAGCGGTCCCGCCGGGCGGGGCGACCAGCGGCGAACGCGACTTCACCCAGCGGTCCAGGGCGGGCGCCCAGTTCGGCAGGCGGTCGCCGGCCCGGCCGAACACGAACGGCAGCTCCAGGACGGCGACCGGCAGGCCCGGGCCGGCGGCCACCCGCGCCTCCCGGGCCTGCTCCAGGCGGCAGCGGACGTAGACGTGCCGTTCCGGCAGGCGCCACTGCGGATGCAGCCGATCGAAGTACGTGTAGTACGAGCCCATGATGACGCCGCGGGTCAGGCCCTCGTCGCGGGCCGCGCCGAACAGGCGTACCACCGGCTCCACCATGTCGCGGTGGAACGCGGGATGGATCGGCCGGCGCAGTGGCCGCTGCTCGTCCGTGCGGGCGGCGAAGACCACGCCGTCGTGCCCGGCCAGCAGCGGCCGCATCTGCTCGGCCGAAGCCGACCCGACATCGAGCCGGTGGTCGACACCGGGCGCTGCCGAGCGCGCCACGCTGGTCACCGCGTGGCCGCGTTCCCTCAGCACCTCCGCGACGTGAAACCCGACGAGACCACTTCCACCCACGACGAGAATGCGCATACCGCATCGTCCATGAAGGACCGAACGTCTTGTCAAGCCGGGAGCCGGCAGTCCCTGGATTGTCCCAGCTCCTCGGCGACGGCGTCGGGCTTCCGGTGTTCCCGCCCGGTCGGACGGCGGCCGTGGTGCTCTGGTCGACGGCTGGGCTTGCATCCGAGGGGGTCGGACATGAACAGCACGATGCGGTATCTCGTCATGGTCGGTGCCGGGCTCGCGGCCTTCCCACTGGCCACCCCGGCGCAGGCGGCCGAGCCGGCGACACAGGCCGCTCACGCCCACGCCGAGGTGCGTACGGCCGGCTACTACAAGGTCCGGGCGAACTGCGTCCAGGCCGGCCACAACGGGGTGGCCGACGGCCGGTGGGCGAGCTTCGAATGCCGGCTGCTCGCCCTGGGAGACGGCAACATGTACTACGAACTACGCGTCCAGTAAGCAGCCGACGCAACGCTGGTTGGCCGGACACTTGCGCTGCCCCTTCGGCCGCGAATCTGCCGGACCTAGCGCCGTTGCAGTGCTGGAAGCACGGGTGTTCTAGTACGGCAGCCGCCGTTCGTGAGGTGACCTCGGATCCTGCGGGAACGAGGACGGCCACCGCATGATCGTCTGTGCGTTGTGGACACAACATTCAACCTTGCGGTGGCCGAGAGCCACAGCGTAG
>NZ_JALPVJ010000026.1 GCF_023544445.1 Actinoplanes sp. M2I2
GTCAAACGCGCCATCAGCAAATACAACGCCCGCGGCCCGAACATCGACCGCGCCACCTACCAAGCCACGATAGAGATCAACATCCTGGCCTTGACACCAACCACCCAGCCCTAACTGAACGGCGTTGGGTCTAGATGTCCGCGGGTACGGGCTGGACTGCGGTGAAGGGGGCGCTCAGCAGGCCAGCCGGGGTCTGGACCTGGTAGCGGCTGCGGCCGCGTTTGAGGACCGTGCCGACCAGGCCGTGGTACTTGCCGGCGCCGGTCAGGCGGACGCGGTCGCCGACCCGTACGGGGGTGGGGGCCGGGGCGGCCGGGGCCTCCAGCAGGTGGGCCAGCTCGCGCTGGTAGCGGGGGTGCATCGCCGCCGGGTGGCCGCCGTGGGTCCAGGTGTAGCGGGCGGCCACGTCGAAGCCGGACGAGCAGCTCGGGCAGGAGCGGACCCGGACGGGGCGGCGGTGGGCCGTCACCCGGTGGCCGGCGGGGCAGGTGCCCACCCAGGCGCCCTCGGCCCGGGGCGCGTCGGCCGGGACGCAGCGGGTGGCCGAGCAGCCGATGCGCCGCGCGGTGGCCCGCCACACGCGGTCGTGGCCGTGGCCGGGGCCGGTCAGGGCGTGGGCGATCTCGTGCAGGATCGTGTCGGTGACCTGCTCGGGCGAGTGCAGGGCGGTCAGGACGCGGGAGAGGCCGATCACCCTGCGGTCGAAGTGGCACACCCCGGCCCGGGTGCGGGCGTTGTCGAACACCAGGCGCCAGCCGGTGAGGCCGTGCTGGTCCATCAGGCCGGCGGCGAGCTCCCTCGCGTCGGTCACTTCCACGTCCGGTACTCCAGATCTCGTTCAGTCCGGTGCGAAGTTCGCATCGAGTGGGACGTTCACACCGGGTGCGAAGTTCGCATCCAGCCCGACGTTCACACCCGGTGCGTGGTTCGCACCCCGTGCGGGTTCAGTGCAGCCCGGCCGCGTACAGCAGCTCGCCCAGGTCGGCCACGCACTCGCCGGCCCAGACGACCGAGCCGGCGGCCACGGCGACCGGGACGGCGACCAGCGCCAGCAGGCGCGCGGCGGAGCGCGGGGCCAGCAGCGAAGCTACCCGCCGGGGGACCACACCGGCACCCCGCAACTCCGTGCGGCCGGGGGCCATCGACAGGCCGAGCCGGGCGGGGGAGGCGCGCAGCGCGGCCGCGCCGATGGCCCGGGCGACCACGCGGCGGTCGCCGAGCTGTTCGGCGGCGCGCTCGTCGGCGGCCCGTTCGACCAGGAAGTCGATGCGGCGGGTCAGCCACCAGAAGACCGGGTGCCCGGCCGCGGCCAGCCGGGCCAGCAGCACGAGGGTGTGGTGCCGCGCGTCGAGATGGGCGCGTTCGTGGGCCAGCAGCGCGCCGTACTGCTGGTCGTCCAGGACCGAGCGCATGCCGGTGGTGACCACGACGCGGCCGGGTGGTCCGGGCACCGCGAACGCCTCGGCCCGCGTGTCGTCGATCACCGTGACCCGGTCGCCGTCGACGGGCAGGCCGCGGAACTCGCGGGCCACCGAACGCTCCCGGCGGTGCAGCTGCCACACGCGGGCCAGGCCGGCCAGGGCGATCAGCAGCAGCGCGGCCGACAGCGCGGACACCCACGGCTCACGCCCGGTGTCGGCCCGCACGACCGCGTCGGAGTAGCCGAGCCGCACACCGACCAGGTGGATCTCGGCGACGGCCTTGAGCGTGAACGCGGTCAGGCTGACGAGGCCGGCGGCCGACGCGGTCACGATCGACAGGACCAGCACGGTGACGGCGGCCTCCGGGCGCAGGCGGTCGGCCAGCCAGCGCACGGCCAGGGCGACCAGCACCGGGCACACCACGACGGAGACCACGAAGTGGTCGAACATCTCGTCTCCTTCCGCCGGCCCACAGTCTCACACCGGTGGCGGTGGACCTGAAGCGTGGTTCAGGTCATAGGTTGGGGCCATGGGGGTCATCCGGGGTCACGTGCGTGTCTTCTATCAGCTGCTGATCAACACGCTTCTCGTGTCGGTCACGAACTACACCGTCTGGTTCGCGATCACGTTCTACACGTACCTGGAAACCCGGTCGGTCTTCGCCACCGGTGTCATCTCGGGTGTCTTCCTGGTCATGACCGCGCTGACCGGCATCTGGTTCGGCAGCCTCGTCGATCACCGCCCCAAGAAGCTGATGATGCAGATCTCGGCCGGGGTGTCGCTCACGCTGTACGCGGTGGCCCTGGCCCTCTATCTGGTGATCCCCCATGAGGAGTTCCGCGATCCGGCCAGTGTGCCGCTGTGGATCCTGATCGTGCTGCTCATGGTCGGGGTGATCGCCGGCAACATCCGGACGATCGCCCTGCCCACGATGGTCACCGCGCTGATCGAGGACGGGACGCGCGACCGGGCGAACGGCCTCGTGGGCACCGCGACCGGGGTGTCGTTCCTGGTCACGTCGGTGATCAGCGGTCTGCTGGTGGCGCTCGGCGGCATGTTGTGGGTGCTCGTCGCGGCGCTGGTCGTGCTCGGGCTCTCGATCGTGCATCTGGGTCTCGTACGGATGCCGCCCGGCGCTTCCGAGGCCGCGGCGCCGACCGACGGGGTGGACGTTCCGACCAGCCGGATCGACCTGCGCGGCACGATGCGGGTGATCGCCGCGGTGCCCGGGCTGAGCGCGCTCATCGTCTTCTCGGCCTTCAACAACCTGCTCGGCGGCATCTTCATGGCGCTGCTCGACGCGTACGGGCTCTCGATGATGTCGGTGCAGGGGTGGGGCCTGCTGTGGGGGGTGCTCAGCACCGGTTTCATCGTGGGTGGGCTGCTGATCAGCCGGACCGGTCTGGGTAGCAACCCGGTCCGGCTGCTGCTCATGGTCAACGTCGTGTGCTGGGGGGTGACGTTGCTGTTCCCCTTGCGCGACTCGGTGATCTGGCTCACGGCCGGCCTGTACCTCTACATGCTCGTGGTGCCCTACGCGGAGGCGGCGGAACAGACGATCCTGCAGAAGGTCGTCCCGTACGAGCGTCAGGGGCGGGTGTTCGGCTTCGCGCAGAGCGTCGAGCAGGCCGCCTCGCCGCTCACCGCGTTCCTCATCTCGCCGATCGCCCAGTTCGTCTTCATCCCGTACATGACCGACGGCGCCGGCGCCCGCCTGATCGGCGACTGGTTCGGCACCGGGGCGGCCCGCGGTCTCGCCCTGGTCTTCGTGCTGACCGGGGTCGTCGGCCTGATCGCCACCGCCATCGCCCTGCGCAGCCGCCCGTACCGCCGGCTGAGCGAGCGGTACGTCACCGCGGAGCCGGCCGTCACTGGGTGAGCGCGCGGTACGTCACCGCGGAGCCGGCCGTCACCTGGTGAGCGCGCGGTGCGTCACCGCGAAGCCGGCAGTCACCGGCTCAGCGCGCGGTGCGTGGGCGCGGGGCCGGCCGTCACCGGCTGATGCCGCGCAGGAGATTGCGCAGCAGGGCGTCGGCGAAGTCGGCGGTCAGCGGCTCGGCCGGCAGGAGCAGGCGGTGATAGCAGGCGCCCCACAGCTGGTCGACGACGACCTGCGGGTCCACGTCGGCGGCGACCTGGCCGGCGTCCTGCGCGGCCCGGATCCGTTCTACGGCCAGCGTGCGACGGGGGTGGGTGTACTGCTCCTCCAGGACGACGGCCAGACCGGGGTCGGACTGCGCCGCGCCGGCCAGGGCGGCGATGACCGGGCCGCCGTGTTCGGCGGTCAGCAGGCGTACGAAGGCGTGCAGTTGACTGCGGAGGTCGTGCTCGAGGTCGCCGGTGTCGTCGAAGGCCAGCCGCGTCTCGACGGCGGCGAAGTAGGCCTCGAAGGCCAGCGCCCCGGGGGAGGCCCACCACTTGTAGAGCGTCATCTTGCTGACGCCGGCCCGCTGCGCCACCTTGTCGAAGGTCAGCCCGGCCAGGCCGCCCGCGAAGAGCATCTCGCCGGCCGCGGTCAGGGCGGCGGCGCGGACGGCCTCGGCGGGACGGCGACCGCGGCCCCGTCTCAGGCCGTTCTCCGTGTCACTCACCCTGACACTATATGGACGACTAGTATACTTCGGCCAGGGTTCCCGGCGGGCGCCGCCGGGATCAGACGAACAGCTTGAGGTCGACCGCGGCGGCCAGCGCCTCCATGCCCGCGTCGTTCGGGTGCAGGTGGTCGCCGGTGTCGAAGCGGCTGTCGTACCGCGTCGGGTCGGCCGGGTCGTGGGTGGCCGTGTCGAAGTCGATGACCGCGTCGCAGCCGCTGCCGTCGGCCTTGATGAAGTCGTTCACCGCGTCCCGCCCGGCCTCGCCCTGATCGCTCCAGTAACCGGCGCCCCGGTACGGCGTCAGGGTCGCGCAGAAGAACTTGATCCCGGCGTCGTGGCTGCGCCGGATCAGCTGCTGCAGGGCGGCGATGAGCTCGTCACCGCTCGGAGGGCTGTCCCCGCCCAGGTCGTTGATCGCGGCGTCCGAGAAGATCACCCACTTGACGCCGGTCTGCCCGAGCACGTCCCGGTCGAAGCGGTTGAGCGCGCTCTGCCCCGCGCCGTCCTGGGTGAGCATGTTGCCGCTGATGCCGGCGTTGAGCACCCCGACCGTACGGTTGGCGGTGACCAGCCGCCGGGCGAGCTGGTCGGGCCAGCGCCGGTTCTCGTTGAACGTCGAGTCGAAACCGTCGGTGATCGAGGCGCCGAGCGTGACGACCGCGCCCTCGGCCTCGGCGTTGCGCACGTCGATGCCGGCCAGGAAGGCGTAGTTGTCGAAGGTGCCGGCGCCGGAGAGCGACGCCTGGGTGCTCTGGTTGCCGGCGGCGACGTAGTTGTTGCGGTTGCCGAACGCGTGCTGGGTCACCGAGCCGATGCGCTCGGGAACGTACGCGCTGACCGTGAGGTCGCCCCCGGCGGGCAGCTCGAAGGCGACCGGGTCGCTGACCGCCGTGCGCCCGGCCTCGATGGTGACCGCATCGCCGCCGCCGAACATGACGTGGGCGTTGGTGGCCGGGTCGACCGTGCTGGTGCTCGCGTGGGCGGCGAGATAGACCGAGCTGACCGTGAGCGGGTCGCTGCCGAACTCGTTGGACAGCTTGATCCGTACCGTGTCGCCGCCGATGCTCGTGCGCATCACCTGCCGGACGGTTTGCCGCTCGAAGGCGCGCCCGCCGTTCTGCGGGGCCGCCGCCCAGGTGCCCGTCCAACCGGCCTCGCCGGGAGCCGGCGAGGCGCCGGGCCGGGAGGTGGAGGCCTCGTTCCCGCTCGGGGACGAGTCGCGGCGCACGAACACGACCGCCGCCACGACGAGGACCACGAGGGCTGCCGAAACCGCGAGCGCGGTCTTCCTGGTCCGTTTCACCGCGCCCACGGTACTGGAGTCGATCACCCGTACAGGTTGTGCCTGAGCTGGGAGATTGCTGACAGTACGCCCCCGGCGTGACGGGCGTCTCCACCGCCGGCGGGTGGTGCATGCTGACGGGGTGACCGATCTGCGTGTGCTGAGCGGCGGCGGTTCGTCGCCCACCTATCTGCTGTTGCACGGCCTCGGAGCCACCGCCGACGTGTGGCAGGGCCTGGCCTCCCTGCTCGGGGACGCGGCCTGGGTCGCGCCCGACCTGCCCGGGCACGGCGGGTCGTCGCCGCTGCCGTCCTACTCCTTCGCCGGGGTGGCCGCCGCGGTCGCCGGCCTCGTCGACCCGGCCGGGACGGTGGTCGTCGGGCACTCGTTCGGCGGCGTGATCGCTCTGCACCTGGCCGGGCGCCCGGGAGTGCGGGCCGTGGTGGCCGTGGGGATCAAGTCGGCCTGGTCGGAGCCGGAGCTGGCCAAGGCGGCGGCGATGGCCGAGCGGCCGGCGCCGCTCTACGCGACCCGGGAGGAGGCGGCGCAGCGGCACCTGCGGGTGGCCGGGCTGGACGGGCTGTTGTTCGAGGCGCCACCGGCCGCGGTCGTCGAGACCGGCGACGGGTGGCGGCCGGCCTTCGACCCGCGCGCGTTCGGCGTCGGCGATCCGCAGGTGGACGCCCTGGTGGCCGCGTCGCCGGTGCCGGTCGTGCTCGCGCGGGGCGAGCACGATCAGATGGTCCCGCCCGGCAGCGCGCCCATCACGCTGCCCGGCCTCGGTCACAACGCCCACGTCGAGGACCCGGGCGCGCTCCTGACCCTGCTGAGCCCGCCACCGCTGAGCCCGCTCTAGGGCTTCGTGCCGATCACGACGCCGTTCGCTCGGCGCGGGCCCGGTGCGATCGGCGTCGAGCAGCAGTTCGGCGATCACGACCCGGCCACGGCTCGGCAGGGCCTCGTACGCCCGGGTCAGCAGCCGGTGATTGGTCGCCTCGTCCCAGTCGTGCAGGATCATGCTGAACAGCACGACGTCGTGCCCGCCGGGCAGCGGCTCGCCGGTGAGGAGCAGGTCGGCCGGCCGTTCGGGCAGCCCGAACTCCTCACCCGCCTCGGCGACGGTCACCGTCCGCCCACCCGCGAGCCTTGGTGAAGAGTTCCAGCTCCACCGCCGCCGCGAACGTCTTGAAACTCCAGAACCCCGTGACCAGCCCCATCAGGGGCGTCGGCGTCAGCATGCTCATGGATCGACGATCGTAGGTGGCTGGTTATTCGCTACCCGGGCGGCCCGCGGCTCGATAGTCTGCTCGACTTCCCAGAACACGGAGGTAGATCATGGCTGAGTATCCGCCCGAGGTTCGGCAGCGGCTCGTCGGGACGCCGGAACAGCAGGCGTCGGGGGTGGTCGGCGAAAGACCCCGGCGCTGGGCGTCGATCGTTCTCGAGGACTACGACCCGGCCTGGCCCGGGCGGTACGCCGCGGCCCGGGACGCGATCGTGGCGGCTCTCGGGGAGCGGATTCTCGGACTGGAGCACGTCGGGTCCACGTCGGTGCCCGGGCTGGCGGCCAAGCCGGTCGTCGACATCGACCTGCTGATCGCGGACACGGCGGACGAGGCGGCCTACGTGCCCGCGCTGGCCGGGGCCGGCTACCGCCTGCTGTTGCGCGAGCCCTGGTGGCACGGTCACCGGATGTTGATCGGCGGCGACGAGGACATCCACCTGCACGTGTGGCCGCGCGAGTCGCCCGAGGCGATCAGGCACCGCCTGTTCCGCGACTGGCTGCGTACCCATCCTGAGGACCGCGACCTGTACGCCGACACCAAGCGCCGGCTCGTCCGGGAGGGCTCGGCCGACTACACGATGGACAAGAGCGACGTGATCGACCAGATCTTCGCGCGGATCTTCGCCACCTGACTCAGGCCTGGGCCACGACGAGATAGTGGGTGAAGCCGGCCACCACCGGCCCGGCCGCCAACCGGTCCAGCCACGCCTCGGCCCGCTCCCGGGGGATGGCCCCGCCCTCGACCGCGCGGGCCGAGTTGCGGCGCAGCCCGAGGATGCGGTCGGCGACGGCGTAGTCGCGGAAGAGGACCGGCACCGGCTCGACGGCGCGGACGCGGAGACCGGCCCCGGCGCACAGGCGGACGAGCTCGCGTCCCATGCTCGGGTTGCGCACCTGACCGGCCGTGAAACGGGCGAAGGCCCGGCTGGTCTCCCGGTCGTCGTCGGCGACGGCCAGGGTGTCCCAGTCGGGCTCGGCCATCCCGAACAGTCCGCCCGGCCGCAGCACCCGCCGCGCCTGGCTGATCGCCGCTGCCGGGTCCGTCACATGTTGCAGTACGCGATCGACCCGCACCCGATCGACGGTGCCGTCCCCGAGCGGCAGCTCGTGCAGGTCGCCCTGCCGCAGGTCGGCGCCCGGGTGCCGGCGGCGGGCCTCCTCGACCATCCGCGGATCCCGGTCGACGCCGATCACCTGTCCGGTGTCGCCCACGGCGGCCCGCAGACTTCCGAGATCGGTGCCCGGCCCGCAGCCGAGATCGACCACGGTCTGCCCGGGCGCGGCGGCCAGCATCTCCAGGAGCCGTCTCTTGTACGACGTCCCGGCCTCGGTGGCGGCCGCGGCGTCCATGTAAACGATCTGGTCGGTCATCCGTCGACCTCATCAGACCCCGGAGCGCAAAAGGTGTCGAACTTGTGGAGAAACCGTCGGAAGCCGGTGAGGACGGTCGTGCCGATGCGCTCGTCGACCCGGCGCGCGGCCGGCCGCCGCGGACAGCACGGCGGCCGGCCGGCGGGTCAGCGCTTGAGGTCCAGCCAGACCAGGCGGTGGTCGGAGGTCGGGAAGCCGTTCACCGGGGCCCACACCGGGTCGTAGACACCGCTCAGGCGGGACAGCGGATCGGCCTGCACGGGCCAGAAGACGCCCGAACCGGTGACCTTGAGACCCACCCGGGGCAGGACGTAGTCGGCCCGCAGGTTGCCGGGTGCGGTGTCGGCGAAGTCGGCCGTGTCGTAGCGCGGGTCGCCGGTGTGTGTCGTGTTGGCGCCGCCCTGCAGGGCCGCCGCCTCCGGGCCGCCCGCGCTGGCCGGCCGGGTGCGCGCGTTGATCAGCCGGTGGTCGAGCAGCTGGTTGATCGCGCCGTCGTAGGAGTCGCCGTCGTACGGGTCGGCGTTCTGGTCACCGGCGATCACGAACGCCTGGCCGGTCCGGAGACCGCCACGCCGGCCCTTGTCGTCGTAGATGTAGGCCGAGCGCTTGCCGGGCGTGACGTAGTCGGCCCAGAAGCGGATCTCGTCGTGGTTGCGGCGCCCGTTGCGGTCCTCGGGCCCGTCGAAGGTCGGCGGCGTCGGGTGCGACACCAGGAAGTGCAGGGTGCGGCGGCCGACCCGCACCGGGACGTCCCAGTGGCTCTTCGACGACAGCCGGAGCACGGCCTGTGCGGCCGGGGTGTAGTAGTCGGCCGGCAGCAGGTTGCCCGGCATGTCCTTCCACTTGAACAGCTGGAAGGTGCGGACCGCCTTGGTGTCGATCGGGTACTTCGAGTACACGACCATGCCGTACTGGCCGGGGAAGAGGCCGAAACCGTACGAGTCGTCGCCGTACGCCTGATCGCCCGGGGTGGTGTCGGCGACGCCGTTGTTGTTCAGGTCGAGCCCCGACGAGATCCCCGTGTTCGACGGGGCCACGTACCGGTAGGGGTAGCGCTGCGCCGGCGCCCCGTTCTGCGACACGGCCAGGAAGTTGCGCTCGAACAGCCGCGCGGCCTCGGGGTCGTAGTCGAACTCGTTGAGCAGCACGATGTCCGGGTGGGCGCGCTGGATCACCTCGGCGACGTTGCGCGCCTGCCGCCGGTACACGTCGTCGGCCCCGGGGTCGGCCAGGTGCTCGCGCAGCAGCCCCGGCGCCGGACGGTTGAGCGAGAGGTTGTAGGTCGCCACCCGCAGGTCGCCGCCGTGGGCCTGGGCGGGCGCCGCGAAACTCAGTGTCGAGGCCGACACCAGCGCGGCGGCCAGGAGAAGTCGCTTCATGGTCTCCGTGTCTACCCGACGGTCGCGCACCGGGCCACGCCGGGAAGGTCTCCGACGTGGACAGTTCACCCCACGGACACCCACTAGGGTCGAGCCCCATGGAGACGCGCGCCTGAACGTCCGCGACGGCGCGATGGCCCGCACCGCCGAGTGGATTCTCGAGCGCACTCCGGGCCGGGTCGTCATCGCCGCCGCCAACTCCCACATCCAGCGCCACCACCCTGCCTTCGACGTGCTCGGCACCCACCTGAGCGCGATGCTCGGCGACGACTACGTGGCGGTCGGCGTCACGTGTGAGGGTGGCCGGGTGGTCACCCGGCGGCTCGCGCCCGGCGCCCCCGCGATGGCGGAGACGGTGGAGGCCGGGCTCGAGCCGCCGGTCGCGGGGAGCATCGAGGCGGCGATCGGGACGGGCCGGCCCACGATCGCCGACCCCGGCCGCTACGCCGCCGACCGGATCAGACTGCTCGACACGTACGCCGAGGGGCCGGTGGCCGAGGCGTTCGACCTGGTGGCCTGCGTGCCGGTGAGCACCCCGACCGAGCAGGCGGTCTGGTCGGGCGGCCGGTTCTGATCAGCTGAACCGGGCCGCGATCCAGTCGGCCACCAGCGTCGTGCTCTGGAAGACCGCGCCGTCGTGGGTCGCGCCGTCGAGCTCGACGAACTGCACCGGCTGGTTGTACGCGGTGAGCTGGGTGAGCAGCGGGCCGGCCGTGATCACGTACGGGACCGCCTCGTCGGCCGTGCCCTGCACGAGCAGGATCGGGGCGCTCGGGGCCTTCTGGGCCGGGTTGGCGTAGCGGGACAGCTTCGTGATCACCGACGCCGGCAGGGCCCCGCCGACCAGCAACTCCGAGGCGGTCAGCGACTCGTACGAGGCCAGGATCTCGTTGAGGCAGCCGGTCTGCAGCACCCCGGTGCGCTGCCGCGCGGGCGGGGCGAGCAGCGCGCTCGCGTTCACCGTGGGGTCGACCGCCTGCAGCCCGAACAGCGCCATCACCAGGTAGCCCTGCGCCGGCGTGCCGGGGATCAGCGGCGCGAACAGGTCGGCGTTGGAGACCGGGGCGATCGAGGCGACGCCGCGCAGGGTCAGCGCGCCGTCGTAGGAGGGCGCGAGCTCGTCGGCGAACAGCGCGCCCTGACCGCCCTGCGAGTGGCCGTCGATGACGTACTGGCTGCTCAGCGCGGCGTCGAGGTTGCGGGCGGCCTTCGCGCTGTCGATCATCGAGCGGGCCGCGGACGCGCCCACCAGGTACGGGTGGGCCAGCGGAGTGCCCAGACCGGGGTAGTCGGGGGCGGCGACCGTCCAGCCGCGGCGCAGCAGCTCGGCGATCGCGGCCCGGGCCTCGGGCCAGAACACCGCCTGGCTCGCCGACGGGGCGCACTGGTCGGCCAGCCCGGTCGTGCCGTGTCCCCACACGACCATCTTGTTCTTCTTGGCGGTCTTGGGCGTGAGGACGAGCCCGGTCGCCGTGATGGGCAGGTTGCTGGTGTTGGTCGACAGGTACGAGATGCGCTTGCCGTTGGCGAGCGGCGCCAGTTCCGCCGGCAGGGTCGCCGCCGTGCTGGTCAGGACCGTTCCGGAGAGCAGGGCGGCCCGGGCCGGCCGGCCCGGTGACAGCAACGCGGCCAGGGCCAGGACCGTCACCAGCAACAGGACGGCCGGGCGCCTGATCAGGGCAGGGTTCATCGATGGTTCCTTTCGGGTTATGTGCGGCGCTCGGAAGGAGCGCGGCGTGATTCGCGCCGCGGACGACGCTGGTCCGCGGCGCGAAGAAAAGGTGTGGGGCGCGGCAACGGAACTCGGGCCTGGCCGGGTGCACCAGGCCCGAGTTTTCCGGGCGCGAAGGGTGGAGCGGGCGTTACGGGAGAAGCGGCGGCTAGCGCGGGGTGGCGAAGTGGCCGGAAACGCGGCGGAGGGCGGCGACGGTCTCGGCGTCGCGGCGCTCGTCGTCCTGGGTGGGCCACGCGCTGCATTTCACGATGACGACCTCGGCGGCCGGGTCGACGTACAGGTACTGGCCGTGCACCCCGAGGCCGGTGAAGGCGTTGGAGCACTCCGGGCCGAGGGTCCACCACTGGTTGGCGTAGCCGTAGTGCGGGTAGCCGCTGGGCCCGAGCGCACCCACCGCGAGCTGCGGCCGGTCGTTGCCCCGGCTGCGGCGCACCCACTCCTGGGGCACGATCTGCTCCCCGCCGACGAAGCCGTCACCGGCCATCAGCAGGCCGATGCGGGCGAGGTCGCGGGCGGTGGCGTTGAACGAGCCGCCGCCGACGGCCGTGCGCGGGCGGCCGCGGGTGAGCCAGTAGTACGCGTCGCGGTCGCAGCCCAGCTTCTGCCAGAGGCGTTCCGAGGCGTACGCCGCGAGCGTCTGACCGGTGGCCGCCTCGAGCACCCAGCCCAGCACCTGCGTGTCGAAGGTGGAGTAGTTGAAGCGCTCACCGGCCGGCGCGGTCCGCGTTGCCGCGCGGACCACGTCGACGATGTCGCCACCTCCCATCACGGCCTGCTCGAAGCGCTTGATGCCGCTGTCCGACACCTCCCAGGTCTCCAGGTCGCCGACGCCCGTGGTCATGTCGAGCAGCTCGGCGATCGTGTTCTCCTCGTACGCCGTGCCGAGGAAGTCGGGGCGGTAGTCGGTGATCCGGTCCTTCTCGCTGCCGATCACGCCGTCGTCGACCGCGATGCCGACCAGGATCGACGTGACCGACTTGGACAGCGAGAACAACTGCATGCGCGAGCGCGGGCCGGCGAACGCGCCGGGGTAGGACTCGTGCACGATCGTGCCGCGGTGCAGCACCACGAAGGCGGTGGTGTAGGTGCGGCGGTGCAGGTCGGCCAGGGTGTGCTCGCGCTCCTCGAAGCGGTAGGTCAGGGGAAGCGGCCGGCTGTCCACCGGCAGGGGGCGGGGGACGGCGCCGCGGGCGACCCGCTCGGTCGGCATCAGCCAGTTCATGTGGGTGAAGGTCCACTCGTTGAACGGCCGGCGCATGATCAGATCACCCTGTCTGTCCCACCAGGAGGGCTCCCGGGCGGCAGGCCTCTCCGTGGTACTCGTCATTTCGGTCCCCCGTTGATCGCGGATCGTGTGTTCGCGGATCGTTTGTTCGTGGATCGTTCGAACAGTTCGCGCAAGCTCAGTCCAGGTGCTTCGTCGAGGGGTTCGAGGTACGCGGCCATGAGGCCGAGCACGCCCTTGCCCACGAGGTTTTCGGTGGGACCGTGGTCGGCGATGTCGACACTGGGATCGCCCAGGTGCCGGACGGCCAGACCCTCCGTGACCGCGGCCAGCAGGTTCGTGAACTCCTGGATCGTGATGCCCGGACGCAGCCGGTAGCCGCGCGCGGCGATCGTCTCCTCGTAGATCTTCATCCACGGTTCGAGCGCGCCCGCGTAGTTGTTGGCGATCGAGTTGCGGATGCCGTCGTTGCGGTGCGCCGTCGCGACCATGATCAGCTGCAACTTGAACAGCGGCATGCGGCACAGCGCCATCAGCTCGTGGTAGCTCGACCGGTCGACCGCGTCGACCAGGCTGTCGTCACTGGCCAGCCAGTCGCCGCGGGTCTCCACATCGGCCCCGTACTGAGGGTCGTAGTTGATCGCGTGCAGCATGAACGAGAGCAGGTCGTTGAGGTAGTCGTCGTGGCTGGCCCAGGTCGACCGGTAGGGACCCGCGCCCTTCTGCCGCAGGAACGGCAGCTCGAGCTCCTCGACCTCGGCCGACAGCGCTCGTTCGGTCAGGAAGCTCAGACCCGACCAGTACTGCTTGCGGCCGTCACCCGTCGCGGTGGGCGGGCGCTGCGCGCCGAGGTTGCGCTCGATGAGGTTGGCCCCGGCCTTCAGGTACGACGCCACCTTGAGCGAATTTACCAGGGCGGCCCGCGTCGACTCGCGCACCCCCTTGACCCGGGTGACGATCCCCGAGAAGTCCGCGCAGTACGGGTAGGGCAGGTCCTTCTTGCCGTACGTCATGCGGTTGATTGTTGTTGGAATCCTCGGACCTTCAAGTGCGCACGTGCGTAGTACTCGCGGTACAGGCCTTCGGGCATATAGCACGCACTGTCTGTGACAGCATGATTGCGTTGAGCGACTTGTTCCTGCTTATCAGGGGTGCAAGGCGCGGATGTACGCGGTGGCGAGCGTACGCCGCGTAGGCGTACCTGACTGGGCAAGTTGCGTCATCCGCGTGTCGAGACGCTCGCGCTCGTCCTCGGACAGCGCCATCGTCATCGCCTCGCCGTAGGTCGGGGCGAGCGGGTTGGGCGCCGCGTCCTTGCGCGCCGCCCAGTCGCCGATCGGCTCGGCCGGCACGTCCAGCTGGGCGCGATAGTCGACCTCGACGCCGTCGAACCCGGCCTCCGCGACCCAGCGCAGCAGATCCCGTTCGTCGAAATCGGTCATCGGGTTCTCGCCGCGGCGCGCGCCGTCGCGATAGACCGCGACCACCTTGGCCAGCAGATCGGCCACCTCGGGATCCCGCAGGCCGAACAGGCTGTCGGGCCGGTGCTCGAGCAGGAAACGGTTGACCGGCTCGAAGACCGAGAGCCGGCCGCCCGGACGCAGCACGCGGAAGAACTCGCGGAACGCCTCGGCCTTGTGGTCGCAGTAGATGAGCACCGAGCGGGTGGTGACGACATCGACGGAAGCGTCCGGAAGCGCCGAGAGGTCCTCGGCCGGGGCGTGCAGGAAACTGCAGCGCGGGTCGCCGCCGGCCCGCTTGCGGCATTCCTCCAGCCCGGCCTCGGAGACGTCGCTGAAGATGACGTGCCCGTCCGGGCCGAGCCGCTCGAGGGCGCCGAACGCGATCAGGCCGGTGCCGGCGCCCACGTCGAGCACGGTGTCGGCGGGCGCGAGCGACGCCCGGTCGAGCACCTCGTCGCGAAAGACCTCCAGCGCGGAGGCGTGTTCCGCCCGCAGCGCGGCGTTGCCACCGTCGCGGCGGGTCAGCAACCACCGCGTCCACTCGTCCGAAGCCATCGGATCACCGTAGGGCACGTCTTTCCTCGATGGGTGAGACATCCACGGGCGGCAATGGAAACGTGATCAGTGATGGGGTGTCGATGATGTCTCGCGCGTGTTGCGGGCGTGACCCTCAGGCCTCGAGAACGTCAGGCCTCGAGCACCGTGGGGCCGGCCCACAGGGGACTCCCGACCCATCCGGCCGGCACGACGGTCGGTCCGGCCCAGCCGTCGGTCGTGGTCGGCTTGCCGCGGCCGGTGAGCACGATGGTGGGTCCGGCCCAGCCGTCGGTGGCGCTGGGCTTGCCGCGGCCGGCGGGTACGACGGTCGGCCCGGCCCACGCCGCCACGTGCTCCCAGGCCGGGCCGTCGCCGGTCGCCGGGGCGTTGTCCCAGTTGGTGCCCGCGACCACCCGGTCGGTGCCGGTCGCGCCCTTGCCGGCGACCGCCGCGCCGCCCAGGCCCGCGCCGAGCAGGGCGGTGCCGAGCACGGCGGTGCCGGTGCCCAGGACGATCAGGCCGCGGCGTGCGAATCGGTTCATGACGGTGCCCCCGTTGCGTCGAAGTCCGGCCCCGATCGGGGCCCCGGCCTGAAGCATGGGGCCGCTCCCGGCGCCCGGACCAGCGATTCGGTGTGCCGGGAACATCCCGGGACGGCGGGGTCAGCGCCTTCCCAGCGCCCAGCCGACCGCGCCCGACGCGGCCATCAGCGCGCACACCTTGACCACCGGCCCGAACCGCCGTTCGGGGTGCCGCGCCGGCACGGCGACCGGCGGCGACTCGAGCGGGTGGGTGGTGGCCGGCCAGCGGGACTGCCGGCGGGTCCGGCGGGCGCCCTCCCACAGTCGCCGCAGGCGGGCGAGGTCGCCGCCGCCCAGGTCGGCCAGCGCGGCGACCACCGCCCACGGCGGCAGCGCCTGGCCGGTGAAGTAGCGGGACAGGGACGAGTCGCTGACGTGCACCGCCGGGCTGAGCTCCCGCAGCGTCAGCCCCGCCCCGGCCCGGAGCCGGCGCAGTTCGGCGACGAATGCCTCCATATCACTCATCTCCATCGCGTTTCCTTCCCCCGGTGTCCGCGATGGCGTTCATTGTGGGCTCCGCAGCCAAGCCCGTCGGGCTACGCGAGCTCGAGAACGTGCCGGAGGCAGGGCTGCCCGCCCCGGCTGACCTCGTCGACCGGGACGAAGCCGGTGGCCCGCAGCACGGCCCGGGAAGCTCCGTTGCGGACCTCGGCGTCGGCGATCAGGCGCCGCAACCCGTACTCGTCGCGGGCGAGCGCGCTGACCCGCCGGACGCCGTCCTTGGCTACCCCGCGACCGGAAGCCGCCTCGGCCACCCGGAAGCCCAGCTCGGCCGTGTCGCCGGCCACGTCGACCAGGTTGAACCGGCCCACCACCTCGCCGTCGGCGCGCACCAGCACGTGGAAGCGGCAGACGCCGTCGCGCTGCTCGGCCAGCAGCGCCGCGTGCCGCTCGTCGAACCGGGCGAAGTAGTCGTCGCCGCGATCGGGAGCTGTCTGCGCGAAGTAGACCCGATTGTCGGTCTCGAACCGCAGCAGCGCCGCCGCGTGCCGCTCGGCCAAGGGTTCCAAGATCACCGCTGCCGCGCCTTCCTGTCCAGCCCGCCGGGACGCGGGCCGCCGATGCCGGGGACTACAGACCGCGCGCCTGGAGCACCTCGACGCCCGGGCCGGTCAGGTCGCCGTCGTAGGCCCGTCGGCCCGCCATGGCCATGGTGAGCGCGAGCGTCGTGCCGGTGACCAGCGGCCCCTCGCCGGTGGAGAACGGGCCGTCGGTGGCCTCGAGGCGCAGGCCGCGGACGGCCGTGCGGCTGTTCACGGCGAAGTCGCGGGCGGCGTAGAAGCGGGCCACCGTGGTGACCACCTCGACCGGCGGGGTGCGGGTCAGGCCGAGCGGGCGGCGGACGTCCTCACCGTGCACGACGGTCTCGCCCAGCCAGGCCGGTAGCGGCCCCCAGGCGGCCGTCGTACTGGTGACCACGGCCCGGAACCGTTCCAGGGTCTCGGCCGGCGTCGCGCCGCGGTGTTCGGCCAGCCGGCGCTGGTTGTGCAGGTCGGCGTC
Organism: Actinoplanes sp. M2I2; assembly: GCF_023544445.1. Lineage (GTDB taxonomy): Bacteria > Actinomycetota > Actinomycetes > Mycobacteriales > Micromonosporaceae > Actinoplanes. The sequence continues at coordinate 16,374 of NZ_JALPVJ010000026.1, forward strand.
GAAGCGGGCACCCACGATGCTCCTGATCCATCTCAGCGGGCCGACACTGGCGGCCGCCGTGAGGTGGGCGACGACGTCCTCCACGGTCCATTCGCCGCAGAGCGACCGGCGGCGCCACTCGGCGTCGCTCAGCGGGGCCAGATCGGCGGCCAGCGCCGCACGCTCCGCGTGGATGGCGGACCAGGCCGCGTTCATGGGGCGATCTTACGGGGCGCCCGCGCTCACGCGTGGCCCCGGAGCTGGACCGCGGCCCGGACGAGATCGGCGTTGGACCCGGCCGTGCGGCCGTCCGGCAACAGGACCGAATCCTCGAAACCCACCCGCGTGTCGTGCCCGCGCCGGAAGGCGTCGCGCACCAGCGGCCACGTCCAGTCGTTCATGCCGTGGGTCAGCCGCGGGCAGGCCGACCCGGCCTCGTCCAGGGCATCGTTGATCCGCCCGGCCACGGCCTCCGGCGGGCCGTCGAGGAAGTACGGTTCGCCCGCGTCGAGCTCGATGCTGATCCGGCGGGCCCGGGGCAGCAGCCCGGACGCCAGCAGCCGCGGCAGCTCGGCGGGCGACCACAGCCCCACGTCGATGCCGATGCCGACGTCGAGCATCGCGCCCATCACGTCTTCGAACCCGTCCTCCGACAGGTTCACCGTGGCGACGTCGACGCCCTCCCACTCCCGGATCATGGCGACGCGGTCGGCGAGCTCCGGCACGATCCACGCTCCCGTGGTGAGCCCCACCTCGACCGGTCCGCCGGCCGCCTCCCGCACCCGGCGGCACGTCTCGGCGACCACCGCCGGGTCGAGCGTCTCGGCGCCGGACTCGTCCCGCACGTGCAGGTGGACACCGGTCGCCCCGGCTGCGAAGCACTCCCGCACCTCATCGACGACCTCGTCCGCCGACACCGGCATCCCCGGATGCACGTCCTTGCCCCACGGCCCGTTCGGCGTCACCTGCAGCATGCTCATCACCTCAAGCTAAGTCCTACGTCTCGAGGTTGCCCGGGGGGAGCCGCACCCGCGAGGCGCGGGTCTCGTCCGGGACGGACAGGGCCGTGAAGGCGGCCCACGGCATGCGGTCGACGGCCTCGGCGGCGCCGTCGTCGGCGATGGCCCGGTAGGCCTGGGAGGCGGCCCGGGCGGCGGCGAGCAGGGCGGCCAGCGGATGCAGGACCAGGCGTACGCCGAGCGCCGCCAGGTCGGTGTCGGGCAGGCCGGGCGAGGCGCCGCCGGCTTCGGAGCGGGACAGCACGACCGGTACGCCGGGAAGCGCGGCCCGCAGGCGGAAGAGCTCCTCGGGCGTACGGATCCCGGCGGGCAGCACGGCGTCGGCGCCCGCGGTCGCGTACGCCCGGCAGCGCTCGATGGCGGCGTCCAGCCCGCTCGTCCCGTAGGCGTCGGTCCGGGCGACGACCGCGACGTCGGGAGCCTGCCGGACCAGCGCGGCCAGCTGGGCGTTGTCCGGGTCGGTCAGCACCAGCCCGGAGATGCCGGCGCGCTGGTACGACAGCGCGGTCCAGGCCGTGTCCTGCGGCGTGTCGAAGCCGGCGCCCGCGTCGGCCAGCAGCGGCACGCCGGCGAGCACCGGGCCGAGGGTGGCCGCGCGGTCCGAGATCTGGGTGGCCGGCACGTAGTCGACGTCGGGACGGCCCATCAGGACCGCGGCCACCGCCGCCTTCGCGAGGTAGACCGCCCGGTGCCCCGCGTGCACCGCGAGCGTGGCGCTCAGCGGATCGAAGACACCCGGCACGTGGGTCACCCGGGTGCCGGAAAGCAGATCTCGGAAGGCGTTCATGAACGACTATTTAACGCGGCCCCGCCGGCGGCCTGTCGGCGACGCCGTGATCCGGGTCGGCTGACCTCTCAAGTCGCCCGCGCCGCGTCCGATCCTTCGCAGGTCGGATCGGTGCGGGAGGTGGGGGCCATGGACATCCGGAAGTGGCGTTTTCGCAGGGCGGTCCGGCAGGCGCTGGCCAACCGCCACCACACCGCGGTGCTGATGATCGACGTGTTCCGGCCGGACGGCGAGACGGTGCCGGCCGAGTTCACCCGGGTGCTGCGCGCCTGCGTGCCCCGGCCCGGCCGGACGTGGCGGCTGGACGAGGGCCGCTTCGCCGTGCTGCTGCCCGGCCTGGCCTTTCCCGAGCAGGCGTACGACGTGGCCGGCCTCATCGCCTCGGCGCTGAGCCCGGTGATCGTCGGCGGCCGGTTGCGGCCGCTCACGGCGGCCATCGGCGTCGCCGTCGCCCCGCCCGGTGAGCTGACCGGCGACCTGGCCGGCGACGAGCTGACCGACCGGGCCGGTCAGGCGATGCTGCGCGCCCGGCGGCGCGGCCCGCAGACCCGGTGGGCGGTCTGGCAGGAGGTCACTCGACGAGACGCGGCGTGAGCGTGCGCACCGCGACCGGTTCGCCCGGGGCGCCGCCCGGCCGGGACCGGTACTCGGGCACGCCGACACAGGTGAACAGCAGCGTCGCCAGGTCGTCGGGCTCGTGCAGCAGGGCGGGCACGTCGGAATCGAGGAACGTCATGCCGGTCGCGCTCGCCCCGACGGCGTACGCGGCCAGGTGCAGCCGGCCCTCGACCAGGCCGGCGGCGAGCTGCGCGGCCCGGTAACCCCGGTCGTCCAGGTCGCCGCCGGGAACGGCGGCGATGACCACGTACGCCGCCTCGGCCGACAGCGACTGACCGAGCGAGACCCGTTCCAGCTCGGTCCGCAGATCCCCGGTGACCACCGGCTCGCGGCCGGGCCGGCGGTAGATGCCCGGCTCGACCCCGTCCACGCCGTGCACGGCCACCCAGTGCGGGACGGCGATGCCGCGCAGCGCGGCGGCCAGCGGCCAGTCGAGGGCCTCGCGCGGCAGCGTCCTCGACCTGTCCATGCGCCGCTGCGAGCCGCGCCGGCGGACCACGGCGTCGACCGTCTCGGTGGACTCCGGCGCGGCGACCGGGTCGCCGACCGGCCACGGGTCTCCCAGCACGCTCGCGTCGCCGGCGCGCTGGGCCGCCGTCACCAGGGGGAACTCCACCTGCGGCAGGTCGCCGGGGAGGGCGCCGCCGGTGGCCTCGACGGCGGGCGCGCCCGGGCCGAACGTCAGCAGCGCCAACGGGAACTCGTGCGTCCCGTCGGCCCCGACCAGATCGCGGATCGCGTCGTCGGGGAAGTCGGTGCGCAGCCGGGGATCGAGGCCGGCCGCCGCGGACGCGGCCTCGAGCTGGGCCAGCAGGGTGCCCGCGTCCCAGTACAGGTGGCGGAAACCGCGCTCGGCGTACCGCCAGCCTGTGCGCCACGGGACGCCGGTGACGACCAGGGTGGTCGCGTCGCCCCGGGCCGGCGGGCCGATCCGCACGAGGGCGTGCCCGGCCGGGTCGTACCAGTGGACACCGTCCTCGACCCCGGCCACGCCGCGGGTCACCGCGTACAGCTCGAGGGGGAATCGGGCCCCGGCCGAGCCGGCGGCACGGAACAGGGTCGTGCGGCCGTTGCGCTCGGCGGTGCGGACGACGCCCGCTCCGAGGAAGAGGATCCGGCCGAGCTGGGCGGCGTCCAGGGGCTGCGCGGGGGCCGGGATCCCGGACAGGACGGCGGCCGCGGGCACCCCCGGATCCGGAAGCTCGCGGGGGAGCGGCACCCGGGCCAGGCCGTCGGGATAGTTCTTGACGGGCGGCGGCACGGTGTCGAGGTCGTTGGGGGTCAGATCGTGCCGCACCCGCGGGTCGTCGACCGGGACGTTCCACTCCCGGTCGGGCGAGTACGAGGTGAGCCGGTGCAGCAGGCCGGCGCCGGATTCGGGGTCCACGTCCCCACTCTGCCAGGGTCCACGTCTTAAGGTGGTGTCCCACGTGTTCGGAGAAGGACGGGCGATGGCGACCATCTTCACGCAGATCATCAACGGCGACCTCCCGGGCCGGATCGTCTGGTCCGACGACCGGGTGGCCGCGTTCCTGACGATCGCGCCGCTCACCGCCGGTCACACGCTGGTCGTGCCGCGCGACGAGATCGACGACTGGACCCAGCTGCCGGCCGGCCTGCTCGGGCACGTCATGGCCGTGAGCCACCGGGTCGGCGCCGCGCTCAAGCAGGTGTACGGGTCGCCGCGGGTCGGGCTGGTCGTCGCGGGCTTCGAGGTGCCGCACGCCCACGTGCACGTGTTCCCGGCCTGGGAGATGGCCGACTTCGACTTCGCGCGGGTCGACCCCGACGTCCCGGCCGAGCGCCTCGACGACGACCAGAAACGCATCCTCGCCGCCCTCGGCCGGGACTGAGACCGGGCGCCCGCTCCGCCACGGGTCAGTCGCAGGCGGTGCCGTCGCCGTCCCGGTCGAGGCCGTAGACGTCGGTGCCGATCACGGTGACCGGCCCGTCCACGTAGGCCGGCCCGTTCCCGCTGCCGCCCGCGCAGTCGACGTCGCTCGCCACGGGCACGCACGGCGTGTAGTTGGAGTCGCAGTTGTCCGAGGGTGCGGTCCTGGTGCCCACGGCGATCACCTTGGTCACGGGCTTCTTGGTGACGGCGGTGCGGACCACGCGGCGGGCGGTCTGCCGGCCGTCCACCGTCGTCACCTCGTACGTGATGGTCTTGACGCCGTCGACACCCTTGGTGCGGACGCGGGTCTTCCCCTCGGCGAGGCTGTCGTCGTCGACCCGCCGGGTCTTGTACGGGATCCGGGCCGTCGCGGTGACGGTCTTGCGGACGGTCGTGGTCGTCGGTGTGGTCGTCGGTGTGGTCGTGGGCACGGCCACCGGCGCGGTCGAGGTCGCGGTGGGCGCGGTCTCGGTGGGCTGAGTTTCGGTGGGCTGGGTCTCGGTGGGCTCGGCCGTCGTCGCGAGGGGCTGGACGTCGGCCAGCCGGTCACCCGTACCGCTCACGGTCTCGGTGCTGTCGCCCGCGAGGGCGCCGATCGCCGTGATGCCGCCACAGCAGGGAAGGATGAGCACGGCCGCGATGAGGCCGACCCGCCGCATCGGCGAGAGGCGCCGCCAGAAGCCCTGCTTGGGGGGTGGTTGAACGGGCCACATCGGACCCGGCGGGGGCGGCATCTGATATGTCACCGCGCAAGTCTGGGCGTCCCGGTGCGCCCGCGAATCGGGGAATCGGCCGACCCCCCCTCCAACAAAAGAACCAAACGTTGAACGACTCTTTCGACAGCCGTGGCCCGGCACAGAGGACGGTGGTGGGCGGCCGATTCGTCCGCGGCGCCGATCAGAGGCCGGTCGACGTCTGGATCAAAGGGACCGTCGGGAGTCGTCGTCCGCGGCGGTCCTCGCGGAAGCGGGGTACGACGTCTACTTTGCGGAGGAGAGGTCACTGACGCATCGCCAGGGGGCAGAGGTGCCGCGCGCATGACGGTGGATGAGCTGCACGTGTCGGTCAGCCACGGGGACGGGCCGGCGATCGTGTTCCTGCACGGCAATCCCACGTCGTCGTACCTGTGGCGGCACGTGGTGGCGCGGCTGGCCGGGCGGTTCCGGTGCGTCGCCGTCGATCTGGTCGGCATGGGGCGTTCCCCCAAGCCCGCGATCGCGTACGACTGGGACGACCACCGCCGCCACCTGAGCCCGGTGCTCGACCGCCTCGACGGGCCGTTCTGGCTGGTCGGACACGACTGGGGGGTGGGGCTGGGGGTCGAGTACGCCCGGACGCGGCCGGGGCGGGTCAGCGGGGTCGCCCTCCTGGAGGGACATCTGCGCCCGCTCGCCTCGTGGGACGAGTTCGACCAGGGTGGGCGGGAGCTCTTCCAGCGGCTGCGCGACCCGGTCGAGGGACGGCGGCTGGTCGAGCAGGAGAACTTCTTCCTGTCCGCGGTCCTGCCGGGCGGAATGCTGCGCCGGCTCGAAGCCGGGGAGCAGACCGCGTACGAGGCGCCCTATCCGACGCCGTCGTCGCGATACCCGATCTGGAAGTGGACCACCCAGATCCCGGTCGCCGGCGAGCCCGCCGAGGTTCATCGCGTGCTGTCCGCCAACTGGGACTGGCTGAGGACCACGGACGTGCCGCGCCTGCTGCTGACCGCCCGGCCCGGGGCGATCCTCGGCCCGGAGCGCGTCGAGGAGATCCGCCGGGCGGCGCCCGGGCTGCGCGTGCGCGACGTGGGGGAGGGGCTGCACTTCCTCCCCGAGGACCAGCCCGGGGCGATCACCGCGGAGCTGGCGGAATGGGTGGCGGCCGCCCGATGACCGGTATTGGCGCATCGCGGGGACGGGCACCCGCCACCGGAGCAGGGGGACCACACTGACGGCACGCTGCGGCTCCAGGGCGGATCGCGCGTACGGAAGGTGGTCGTCGATGATGGTGCGGAGCGCGCTGACGGCTGTGCTGGCCGTGGGAGTTCTGGGGGTGCCGTCGGTCGCGCAGGCCGCGGCGCGCGGGCCGGTGCTCGACCCGTCGTTCGGTTCGCGGGGCTGGGTCGTCAACGACTACGGCGCCGGCGATGCCGTCCGGGACGTCGCCCTGCAGCCGGACGGGAAGATCGTCGCGTTCGGCAGCGGCTACGAGGGTCGCTTCCTGCTGCAGCGGCACCGGGCCGACGGCTCGCCCGACGACACGTTCGGCATCTCCGGGGTGGTCGTCACCGACGTCGACCCGGAGTCGTGGGAAGACCCGATCTCGATGGTGCTGCAGCCCGGCGGCCGCATCCTCGTCGCGGGCACCGTCTCCCGGGCCGGGGCGGCTCACCCGGTGCTGATCCGCTATCTGCCCGACGGCAGCGTCGACACCTCCTTCGGTACGGACGGCCGGCTCTTCCCGGCGCTGGGCGCCGCCACGTCGGGGGCCCGGTCGGCCGACCTGGCCGCCCAGCCCGACGGCCGGATTCTGCTGGGGCTCTCGGCCACCACCGGCGACGGCAGCGCCCCGCCGATCCTGCTGCGGCTGCTGCCCGACGGCACGCCTGACGTCACGTTCGGTGCGGGCGGCGTGGCCCGCTTCGATCTGGGGCCTCGCGAGTTCGACTCCGTGACGTCCATCGCGCCCGCCCCGGACGGCGGCGTCGTCGTGGCCGGCCAGACCGGCTACTGGGGTTCGCTGCCCGAGCCCACCTACGACGTCGTGGTCGCCCGGTTCACGTCGCGCGGGGTGCTCGACACGTCCTTCGGGCCGGGCGGCCGGGTCGTCCGGGACTTCACCGGACCGGGCGGCATCGACGACACCGCCGGGCTGGCCGTGGGCCGGGACGGCCGCATCCTGCAGACCGTCCGCATCCAGCAGGGCGACACCAACCGCAAGGGCCTGCTGCGTTATCTGCCGAACGGCAGGCCCGACCCTTCCCTGGGGCGCGGCGGCTTCACGTACGTCGCGGGGCCGGTGGTTTCGCCGGTCCTGCGCCCCGACGGCCGCATCACCACCACCGGAACTATCGGCGGCGACGTCGCCCTGGCCCGCTACCGCCCCGACGGCACCGCCGACCCGCACTTCGGCCGCCGCGGCGTCCTCGTCACCGACCTGGGCGCCTACGACGAGGGCACCGTCCTGAAGATCCAACCCGACGGCCGCCTGCTGGTAGGCGGCAGCGGCGGCGTAGAAGGCGGCGACGCCTTCACCCTCGTCCGCTACCGCCCCTGACCGCCTACCCACCTGCCAGGCCAACCTGCTGCCCCGCCGCGCGGCGGGGCAGCTGCCCGGACGCCTGGCAATCGGACGCCCCGGTTGCCAGGCAATCGTCCGCCCCGGGCGCCCCGGCCGTTCGGTAAGCGCCGCCTTGCTGCCTAGCCGCGCGGTACCCCGGCTGCCCGGCCGTACTGGCCGCGTGGCACTCGGGTTGCCCCGGCTGCCTGGCAACCGGCCGTTCGGCATTCAGCCCTTCGGCCGCCCTGGCCGCGCGGCACTCCGCTGCCCGGCAACTGGCCATCCGCCCGCTCGGCAATGGACCGCCCGGTATCCCGGCAATCGACCGCCCGGTATTCGGTTGCCCGGCCGTCCTAGCCGCGCGTCACTCTGGCTGCCCGGCTATCGACCGTCCCGGGCAGCCCGGCCGTCCGGCCGTTGGCGGCCGGGCCCGTGGCGGCGCGGTCGGGGCGCTCGGGCCACGGCCGGGTGTCCGGGGCGGGGGCGGCTTTCGCCGGACGCGTTGGCGATGTCCTGCGGTGTTTATCGGCTGGGCGTGGCTCGGGCCAGGGAGAGGGCGAAGCGTCCGTCGGGGTCGGTCCACCAGTGGTCGAGGGTGAAGCCGGCCTCGGACAGCTCCTTGGCCACGCCCTCGCGCCGGAACTTGGCGGAGATCTCGGTGCGGATCTCCTCGCCGGACGCGAATTCGACGACCAGGTCGACGGCCGGGATCGTGACGCGCATCGGCCAGCGGGCGCGCAGCCGCATCTCGATCCACTCATGGTCGGCGTCCCACAGGGCTACGTGGGCGAAGCCGTCCACGTCGAAGTCGGCCTGCAGATGGTGGTTGAGCACGCGCAGCACGTTCTTGTCGAACTCGGCGGTCACGCCGGACGCGTCGTCGTAGGCCCGGACGAGCATGCGTGGGCTCTTCACCAGGTCGGTGCCGAGCAGCAGGTGTTCGCCCGGCTGCAGCACGGCCCGAACGTCGGTCAGGAAGCGGGCTCGCTCGGCCGGCGTGAAATTGCCGATCGTGCCGCCGAGGAACGCCACCAGCCGCCCGGCCGGCGCGGGCAGGAACCCGAGATGCCGGGTGATGTCGCCGACGATGCCGTGCACGGGCAGATCCGGGAAGTCGACCGCCAGGTGCGCCGCCGCGGCCTCGAGCGCCGTGGGCGACACGTCCATCGGCACGAACGAGGCGGGCCGGAGCGCGTCGAGCAGCAGGCGGGTCTTGGTGGAGTAGCCCGAGCCCAACTCGATCAGGGTGCGCGCCCCGGTGATCCGGGCGATGTCCCCGGCGTGCTCGGCCAGGATCGTCCGCTCGGCGCGGGTCGGGTAGTACTCGGGCAACTCGGTGATCCGCTCGAACAACTCGCTGCCGCGGGCGTCGTAGAACCACTTGGGCGGGAGCCATTTCGGCGTGTCGGTGAGGCCGGCCACCACGTCGGCGCGCAGCGCGCTCTCCTGGGTCTCGGCGTCCAGGTGGACCTCAAGCGGGATGGTCATGGCTCTCCCGGGGGATCGGCTGCGGCGCGACCGGGGCGGCGACCGTGGTCGCCCGGTCGCTGAAGGGCTGCGCGCCGCTGGCGGGCGGGGGCGGCGCAGGCTGGTTGGTGGGTGGGGGCGGCATTGAGTGGTTGCCCAATGGGGGTGGTTCGGGGCGGTCGCCCAGGGGGAGCAGGCGTAGGTCGCCGGGGGTGGCGATCAGCAGGGTGCGGTCGGGGACGGGCTGCCAGGCCGGGTCGTCGTCGAGCGGCTCCGAGCTGACCAGGACGGAGTGGGGGGTGACGAGCACGGACAGGGCGTGGCCGACCGCGCTGGCCACGATGGTCGCGCCGTCGGTGAGTAGCAGGTTGAGCCGTGACCCGGGGGCGACCGCGGCCACCTCGGCGATCGTTCCCGCGACGGCCTCGCACAGGCCCGAGCCCCGCCGCAGCCGGGCCCGGACCAGCGCCCACAGCAGGGCGGCGTCGCTGGGCGCGTCCAGCGTGAGCAGGTCGGTGACCGGCAGGCCGGCGGCCAGCGGGGCCACCGAGCCCGGCCAGCCGGTGACGACCCCGTTGTGGCTGAACAGCCACGGACCCTCGGCGAACGGCGCGACCGCGAAGGACGTGACCGGCATGCCGGCGGTGGCGCTGCGGACGGCGGCGAGCACCGCGCCGGCCGGGACCGACGCGGCCAGCCGGGGCAGGTCGGGATCGCTCCACAGCGGACCGGCCCGGCGGTAGCGCACCGGGCCGTCGGGCGCGTACCACCCGACGCCGAACCCGTCCGCGTTGATCGTGCCGCCACCGCGCATGTCGCGCGGCGCCCAGGACTGGTGGGCCAGCGAGTGCGACGGCTCGAACAGCAGCCGGGACAGGGGAACGGGCGGGCCGAGATAGGCGAGGTGGCGGCACATCAGGCGTCCCGCGCGCAGCGGAAGCCGCTGAAGATCTGCCGCCGGATCGGGTAGTCCCAGTTGCGGAACGTGCCCCGGACGGCCGAGTCGTCGGTGCCGAACGAGCCGCCGCGCAGCACCTTGTGGTCGGGGCCGAAGAAGACCTCCGAATACTCGCGGTAGGGGAACGCGGCGAACCCCGGGTAGCCGTGGAAGTCGGTGGACGTCCACTCCCACACGTCGCCCATCAACTGGTGGACGCCGAGCGGCGAGGCGCCCTCGGGGAACGCCCCCGCGGCCGCCGGGCGCAGGTGCCGCTGGCCCAGGTTGGCGTGCCGCGGGGCCGGCGGCTCGTCGCCCCACGGGAAGCGCCGCGAACGGCCGGTCGCGGGGTCGAATCGGGCCGCCTTCTCCCACTCGGCCTCGGTCGGCAGTCGCTTGCCGGCCCAGCTCGCGTACGCCTCGGCCTCGTGGAAACAGACGTGGACCACCGGCTCGCCGGGCGCGATCGGGGCCGTGCGGCCGAACGTCGTCGCCGCCCAGCCGGCGCCGTCGCGCCGCCAGTGGGCCGGCGCGGTGAGCCCGGCCGCCTGGCGGTGGTCCCAGCCGGCCGCGCTCCACCAGCGCGGGTCGTCGTAGCCGCCGGCGTCGATGAACGCCGCGTACTCGGCGTTGGTCACCGCGGCCCGGTCGATGTGGAACGCCGCCACCTCGACCCGGTGGGCCGGGCGTTCGTTGTCGAGTGCCCACGGCTCGGTGTCGGTGCCCATCGTGAACGGCCCACCGGGCACGAGCACCTCGCCGGAGACCACGGCCGGCGGCTCGGGCGGCGGCGCCGCGGCGAGCACCGGCGCGCCCGAGCGGAGCTGGTGGGTGGCGAGCATGGTCTCGTCGTGCTGCTGCTCGTGCTGCACGATCATGCCGAACGCGAAGCCGTCGGCGACCAGGCGGCGGCCCTGGTCGAGGCGGGCCCGGTCGAGCACGTCGAGCGCCTTGTCGCGGACCTGGGCCACGTAGCGGCGGGCCTCGGCCGGGTTGAGCAGGGGCAGGGCCGTGCGGTCGCGGCGGGCGTGCTTGAACGCGTCGTAGAGCTCGTCGATGTCGTGGCGCACCGGCTCGCGGCCGCCGACGTCGCGGACCAGCCAGAGCTCCTCCTGGTTGCCGACGTGGGCCAGATCCCACACCAGCGGCGACATGAGCGGGGAGTGCTGCCGGGTGAGGTCGTCGTCGTCGACGGCCTCGGTCAACCGGGCGGTGCGGTCGCGGGCCCGGAGCAACTCGGCGGCGACGCGGTCGCGCAGCCGCTCGGTCTCGATGGTCATCGCAGCTTCCGTTCGATCGTCTCGGTGAGGCCGGCGCCGGACAGCCGGTCATCGGCTCGGGCGCGGCGCAGGGCCAGGTCGAGCACGGCCCGGGCGGTGCGGCGCAGGGCGGGATCGGCGAGCCCGGAGCGCCAGGCCGGCACCCAGCGGCCGGCCGTCGGCAGGGCCAGGTCGAGCGCGGCGCCGGTGGTGGCCGGGTCGGCCAGCAGGGTGGCCAGCACGGCCACCGGGGCGAGCCAGCCGGCGCCGGCCTGGGCGTCGAGATAGCGCACCTCGAGGTAGCCGCGCGGACGCACCGGCGGGAACAGCGTGCTCAGGTGGTAGTCGACGTCGGCCACCGTGAGCGGCGCGGTCAGCGCCCCACGGGCCCAGTCGCCCAGCGTGGCGCCGGCCGGCGCGGCCCAGCTGTCGCCGTCGCGCCGTACACAGGTCAGCGGCGCGTCGAGCGCGTAGCGGACCCAGTCGCCGGCCGGGTCGGCCGACACGCCGACCGGATGGGTGAGGCGCGGGTCCATCGCCCACCAGGCGGCCATCCGCGCGGAGGCCAGCCCGGTGTCGCGGCCGGCGTGGCGGCCCGAGGTGGCGAAGGCGGCCAGCAACGGCGGGCCGAGCGCCGAGACGGCCGCCCACCGGACGGCCAGCTCGCTGTCGGTGCCCGCGTCGAGGCAGACCTGCAGGCCCGCCGTGCTGCACATCATCACCCGGCCGTCCCCGCCCCGCGCGTCGAAGGCCTGCTCCATGGCGTCGTAGCGGGGGGTGCGCACGAGGCGCCGGGGCGCTCGGTGCGGGTCGATGCCGTGCCCGCCGAGCGTCAGGCCGGCCGCCTCGAGCAGGCCGCTCAGATATCGCCGGTCGGCGTCGACCGCCGTCCGCAGCGCGGCCAGGGTGGGGGCGGGGGCGGAGGAGATCTCGACCTGGCCGCCGGGCTCGACGCTGATCGTGCCGCCGGCGGGCAGGGGCTGCGGCGGATGCGCCGCGCCGAGGGTCGTGGGGGAGTGCCGGCCGAGCGCCTGCCGCAGCGTCTCGACGGCCAGCGGCGCCCGGGGCGCCGCGAGGTGATGGACGGTCCATTCCAGTTCCGCGCCGATCAGCGCCGGGGGACCGGTCTTGAAGCAGATGGCACGGATCCGCGCCTCCACCTCGTTCTGCGTGCGGAGGACGGCCGCCGTGTCGGCGTCACCATCCGCCAGCAGCCGGATGCTCTTGGTCATGAGCCCGAACTTACGGCCGGGGTCCGACATTTTCGCGGAGGACCGCAGACCAGTCCGACGTGGACGGCTGCCACGCTGCGGCTTCGTTGCGCAGTGATCTGGGTCACTCGAAAAAGGGAAGCGTTTCACTCCGCGAGGACCCCCGGTTAAGGGGCGCTTAAGGTCTTGCCTACCGGCCTCACCTGCGCAAACGGCACCCGCGGCATTGTCGCTGGGAAATACCTGAACCGTTGCCGTGACCGTTTCGTACTTCTCGGCGCGTGCCCCGGCGGAGCGGCGCGGCAGTGGTGGAGCTAAGGAGTCGCGATGGCGGGCACCGGAATCGACACCTCGATCCTGCACCAGGGCGCTCACAGCGCGTCCTACTTCGACCTGGCCCGCAGCGCCGGCGAGGGCGTCGAGATCGTGGACTTCTGCATTCCCTGCAATCCGTACTTCCCGACGCCCGAGATGTTCGACGAGCTGAGCCGGGACCTCAAGAACATCCTGAAGTACTACCCGAGCGACTCGTCCAGCATCACCAAGAAACTGTGCAGCGTCCTCGGACTGCACCCGCAGACGGTCGCGATGGCCAACGGCTCGACCGAACTGATCACCTGGATCGACCATCTGCTGATCGCCGAGAGCGTGGCGATCCCCATCCCCACGTTCGGGCGCTGGACCGACCAGCCGCTCGAGACCGGCAAGCGGGTCGACATGTTCCCGTTGCAGGAGCGGGACGGCTTCCGGCTCAACCTGGACGACTACGTGCGCTTCATCCGCGACCGCGGCTCCCGCGTGGCCGTGGTCTGCAACGTCAACAACCCGGACGGCTGCTATCTGCCGCGCCGCGACGTCATCCGCTTCATGGACCTGCTCGGCGACCTCGACCTGGTCGTCATCGACGAGTCCTTCATCGACTTCTCCGACCTGGAGCAGTACCCGTCGGTCGGCCCCGACGCGGTGATCCGCCCGAACACGGTGGTGCTCAAGAGCCTGGGCAAGAACTTCGGCCTGCACGGCATCCGGTTCGGCTACCTGATGGCCAACCCGGCGATCGCCGGGCGGATCGGCAAGGCGCTGCCCAAGTGGAACCTCAACTCGCTGGCCGAGAAGGTCGTGTTCATGATCGAGGAGCACGAGGACGAGTACGAGGAGAGCCTGCGCCTGCTGAGCCGCGACCGCCGCTCGATGGCCGGCGAGCTGGCGCGGATCCCGGGGCTGACCGTGTTCCCGTCGCAGGGCAACTTCATCCTGGTCAAACTGCCCACCGAGTGGTCGGGTGTGGCCCTGCGCGACCACCTCGTGGCCGACCACGGCGTCTACACCCGCGAGTGCGGCAACAAGCTGGGCATGACCAGCCAGTTCATGCGGCTGGTGGTGCGACCCGGGCGGGACGTCGACCGGCTGATCGACGGCATGATGGACTACGGCCGTCAGTTCCGGGTGCGCTCGTACGAGGAACCGGCCGACAGCCGCCGCGGCTGGGAGACGCCGCGCGAGGAGGCCCCGGACAACCTCATCCCGTACCCGTCGCGCCGCGGCGGCGAGTACACGGCCCGCCGGGCCGCCCATGCGTAGGCTGCGCCGCCGCGTCCGTACGGCGTGCTTCGGGCGGCGGCCCGCGCGGTGGCGGGCGGCCCGCCGTCCCGGCCCCGCACGCCGCCGCAAATGACTGGTACGCCGCCTGCTGTACAGCCAGGGCAGCCTGGTCGCCGGGACGGCCGCGCTGGCCGTCACCGGCGTGGCCGTGGCGATCCAGCGGATCGTGCAGCCGTCCGAACGCGTGCGATAGACAGTCATCTTCCCGTCACGCGCGTTTCGCCGCGCCGTCTCACCCTTGCCACGCGCCGCCGCAAGGGTGACCGTCGACGAACGTCCACCAAGGAGGCGCGATGCCCACCCGCCGTCAGATTCTCTCCGGCGCCGCCGTCGCGGCCGGGGCCGCCGCGCTGCCCTCCTCGGCCCGGCCCGCCGCGGCCCTGGCCGGCCCGCCGGACGACCTCTTCGCGCTCGGCGTGGCCAGCGGCGACCCGCTGCCCGACGGCGTCGTCCTCTGGACCCGGCTGGTCCGGGCCGGCCTGCGCCGCTCGGTCGAGGTGGAGTGGCAGGTCGCGCGGGACGAGAGCTTCCGCCGGGTGGTGCGGCGGGGCCGCACGGTCGCGCGAGCCGAACTCGCCCACTCGGTGCACGTGGACCCCCGCGGGCTCGACGACGGTCACGAGTACTTCTACCGCTTTCGCGCCCTCGGCCGGATCAGTCCCACCGGGCGTACCCGCACCGCGCCCTCGCGCCACGCCGGCCCGGCCCGGCTCCGCTTCGGCATCGTCAACTGCCAGGACTTCCAGAACGGCTACTGGCCGGCGTACCGGGGACTGGCCGACGAGGATCTCGACCTGGTCGTGCACCTGGGCGACTACATCTACGAGTACGACCCGAGCAGCCGCTTCGCCGACCGCCGGCACACCACTCCGGAGACCCCGGGCCTCGACCAGCTGGTGACGCTGGACGACTACCGGGCCCGCCACGCCCAGTACAAGTCGGACCCGGCCCTGCAGGCCGCGCACGCCGCCTTCCCGTGGGTCGTCACCTGGGACGACCACGAGACCGAGAACAACTACGCCGGCCTGATCGACGAGAGCGACGACACCGGGGCCAAGCTGCAGTCCCGCCTGCTGTTCGCCCGCCAGCGGGCCGCGGCCTACCAGGCCTACTACGAGCACATGCCGATCCGGGCGAACCTGCGGCCGGGCCGGGCCGACCTGCGCATCTTCCGGCGCTTCGACTTCGGCCGGCTGCTGCGGCTCAACGTGCTCGACACCCGGCAGTACCGCACCGACCAGCCCGGCGGCTTCCCGGGCGACTTCGGCCTGGCAACGGCCGGCGAGGGGAACACCGCGGGCACGCTCACCGGCGAGGATCAGGAACGCTGGCTCAAGGCCGGGCTCGACCACTCGCCCGCGCGCTGGAACGTCGTGGCCCAGCAGGTGATGATGAGCCGCATCAAGTTCCCCAACCCGACCGGCGCCCCGGTGCCTCCGGTCGTCGCCAACCTCGACCAGTGGGACGGCTACGGCCCGCAGCGCACCCGCTTCCTGCGGTACCTCGAACAGCGTCGGGTGGCGAACCCGGTCATCCTGGCCGGCGACATCCACTCGACCTGGTTCTCGGAGCTGCGGACCGACTTCGACAGGCCCGAGCTGAAGCCGGTGGCCGTCGAGTTCACCGCCACCTCGGTCAGCTCCGATTTCCCCCTGGCCTTCGACGCGCCGCTCAAGCAGGTCAATCCGACGCTGAACCCGCACGTGCGCTACTTCGACGGCTCGAGGCGCGGCTATCTGCGCTGCCTGGTGACCGGGTCGGCGTGGCACACCGATGTGCGCACGGTCGACACCATCGAGGTGCGGGACGCCCCGGTGAGCACCACGGCGTCGTGGGCTGTCGAGGCGGGGACGTCGACGCTGACCCGATAGGCTCGGCGGAATGCGCACGAAGGAGCAGTTGACCGACGACATCCGCAGCCGGCGCCGGGCCGTGCTGGTGGTCAACACCCACTCCAGGCGGGGCCGGCTGCTGTACGAGAACGCGCGGGCGCGGCTCGCCGAGGCCGGGTTCACGCTGCTCGGCGCCTGCGCGGTCGAGCGGCCGCGCGAGCTCCCGGCCATCCTGGCCGAGGGTCTCGCGCTCGGTCCGGACCTGCTGGTGGCCGGGGGCGGCGACGGCACCATCAGCACGGCCGCGCGGCTGCTGGCGCACCGGGACGTGGCGCTCGGCCTGCTCCCGCTGGGCACCACGAACAACTTCGCCCGCACCGCCCACATCCCGCTCGACCTCGATCAGGCGGTCGAGGTGCTCGTCAAGGGCAAGGTGATCGACCTCGACCTGGGTCTGGCCGGCGACGAGCCGTTCACCAACCACGTGGGGGTCGGGCTCTCGGCCGAGGTCATGATCAAGGCGCCGCGACCGCTCAAGCGGGCCCTCGGCCGGCTGGCCTACCCGCTCACCGCGCTCGGGCTGCTCACCCGGCACGAGCCGCTGCGCATCACGGTCCGGGCGGCCGGCGGCAGCCACGACTTCCGGAGCCACCAGGTCTACGTGGCCAACGGCGGTCACCACGCCGGGCGCCTGATCGCCGGGGACGCCGACGCGGACGACCGGCTCCTGGTGGCGTACCCGGTGGGTGGCCCCTCACGGCGGGAGCTGCTGGTCGAGACCGCGCGCAACGCGGCCAAGGGACCCACGCGCACGCTGCGGGAGGAGCCGTTCCTCGCGGTCGACGAGCTGTGGCTGGAGACCGACCGCCCGGCCCGGGTCGAGGTCGACGGCGAGCCCGCCGGCAGCACCCCGCTGCGCATCGGCCTGGCCGCGAACGCGCTACGGGTGATGGCGCCGGCCGACGCGCCGGACCGCTGAGGCACGGGAGAACGGACGCCCGAAAAAACATTCGTACCCGACTGCACAGAACCGGCCCGGGGAGCGTCGTAGTGGTTGTGACCTTCGAGCAGTTCGCGATGGCCCGGCTTCCCAGTCTCCTGCGTTATGCGGTCGTCCTCACCGGCGACCGCGATCTGGCTCAGGACGTCGTTCAGGAGGTTCTGGCCCGGGCGCAAGTCCGATGGCGGCGGATCAGCGAGGCGGAAGCGCCCGAGGCGTACGTGCGGCGCATGGTGCTCAACGAGTACCTGTCGTGGCGGCGCAGCTGGGCCGTCCGCAACGTGCACGTGGTCGGTGAACGGCTCGTCGAGCTGGACGATGCCCGGGGTGGTGTGCGCGACCACGCCGACGGCGTCGTGATGGCCGACGTCCTCTGGCGGCGCCTGTCGACGCTCGGGCGTAAACAGCGGGCCGTCCTGGTGCTGCGCTACTACGAGCAGCTGGACGACGAGCAGATCGCCGACCTGCTGGGGTGTTCCCCGGCCACGGTTCGCAGCCACGCCTCGAGGGCGCTGAAAACGCTCCGGCTCTCACCGGAGCTCCTGGAACGTATTCCCGCCGAGGAGAAGTCGTGACCGACCGCGAGCAGCTGCGCGAGGCATTCGAGAACCACGAGCACAACACCCCCGACCCGGCCGCCGTCTATGCCCGCGTGCAGGAGCTCTCCCAGAAGTACAAGCGGCGCCGGCGGGGCGCGCAGATCGCCGCCGGCGGTGTCCTCGGCGCCGGTCTGATCGCCGGAGCCATCAACCTGCCCGCGTTCCTGCCCGCGAGCGACGCGGTCAGCAACACGGCTGCCGGGGTGCCGGCCGCGGCTCCGTCCATCAGCCCGGCCAACCCCGAGACCGCCCGCGACGCCCAGTTCGAGGCCTACTACGACGCCGGCTACGGCTACGACGACGCCGGGCGCCTCGCCAAGATCTGGAAGCTCAGCGACGACGACCGGTCGGCGGTCAAGGCCGAGGCCGGCCGGCGCCTGCTCCTCGGCGAGACCCTGCCGATCAAGCCGACGGCCGACAAGCCGGTCCCGGAGGAGACGGTCTCGCCCACGCAGGAGAAGCAGTTCCGCGCCTTCTTCAACGCCGGCTACACCTGGGACGAGGCCGAGCGACTGGCCAAGATCTGGAAGATCGCCGACCCGGCCGACGCCAAGCTCGAGGGCGGCAAGCGCCTCCTGGCCGGCCAGGAGCTGCCGATCAAGCCCAAGGCGGCGAACGTCGAGGCAGCCCTGGAGTCCAAGCGGGCCAACGCGTTCTTCGACGCCGGCTACGAGGTCAGCGACGCCATCAAGCTGGCCAAGATGTGGAACCTCAAGGAGGCCTGGTCGGCCAAGGTCGAGGGCGGAAAGCGGATTCTGGCCGGTCAGTCGCTGCCGATCCAGCCGTGACCGCGAGGTTGCGCCGGCGCATCGGCTTCGAGATCGAGCTGATGGCGCCCCGGGGCGCCAGCCGGCGCAGCCTCGCCGACGACCTGGCCGCCCGCTGCGGCGGCCGGGTCCGCCCGGTCTGGCACCGCGACAGCGAACCGTCGCTGGTGCCCGGTCTGGGCAAGTTCCTCAACCTCACGCTGGGCTTCGCGGTCGACCGGCCGGACGGCAGCCCGCTGTGCACCCTGGTCGACGACATCACCCTGCTCGACGGCCTGGACCCGAGTACGCCGGCCGAGCCCGGCTGGTTCCGGGTGCTCAGCGACGAACCCCGGCTGCTGAGCCTGCTGGCCGAGCAGTGCGACCCGGCCGGGCCGCTCGACACGCTGCTCGACGGGGCCGCCTCGCTGTGGGGCGGCAAACCGGTGCGGATCGACGACGTGTTCCGCCTCGACGATCCCGACGGGGGCACCATCGCGCTGGCCGCGCCGGCCGGGTCCGAGCGCGAGAGACCGTGCGAGATCGTCACGCCGCCGATCGCCGCGGGCCACGACGAGGCTCTCGAGGAGCTGCTCGGCCCGGCCCGGGAGCTCGGCTTCACCGTGCCGGCCGAGGCCGCCGTCCACCTGCACTTCGACGGCGGACCGTTCCGCGGGCCGCTGGCCCTGGCCAACGTGGTGCGCCTGTTCTCCGGGTGGCGTGAGCCGTTGCGGGCGCTGCTGCAGACCAACCCGGCCTGCCGCCGCCTCGCCCCGCTGCCCGGGCCGCTGGTGGCCGCCACCACCGGCCGGCCCGGGTGGGACGACCTGCGTCTCGCCGCCCGCGAGGGCGGGCTCACCAAGTTCTTCGACATCAATCTGACCCAGCTGTTCGCCGAGCGCCCGGTCCGCGACACGGTCGAGGTGCGCATCCTGCCCGGCTCGATCGACGCCGGCGAGATCGTCGACCGCGCCGCGCTGGTCGAGCTGCTGCTTGAGCGCTGCCTGGTCTCCTCGTCGATGCCGGAGCCCGATCCCGACCCGGCCGGCGCCGTGGAGCAGCTCATGCACTTCGCCGCGGAGGCGCTGGCCCGCCGCTGAGGCGGTCAGCTCGCCGGGGAGGCGCCGGTTCGCCGCTGAGGCGGTCGGCAGGCGGTGGCGTGGGGCCGCCGTCAGCCGACCGTCACGGAGGTCTCGGCGGCCAGCCGCAGCGACGCGGCGGCCGCCGGGCCGGGCCGGCCGAACAACCAGCCCTGCCCGCGGTCGCAGCCCAGCGTTCGCAGCAGCTCGGCGTGGTGCGCCGTCTCGACGCCCTCGGCGACCATGGTCAGGCCCAGGCTGCGGGCCAGATCGACCACCGCGCGCACCATCGCGGCCTGCTGGGCGTCGTTGGTGTCGTCGGGCATGAACGATTTGTCGATCTTCAGGATGTCGATCGGCAGGTCCCGCAGGTAGGCCAGCGACGAGTAGCCGGTGCCGAAGTCGTCGATGGCCACCCGCACGCCCTCGGCCCGCAGCTCGGTGAGATGGGCGAGCGCCAGCTCGGCGTGGGCACCCGAGCGCACCAGCACACCCTCGGTGATCTCGATGGTCAGCGCGGTGGGCGGCAGGTCGCTGTCGGCCAGGGCGCGGCGCACGCGGTCGGCGAAACAGGGCTCGGCGAGCTGGCGCGGGGACACGTTGACCGCGATCGTGGTGCCGTACCGGCGATGCCAGGGGGCGGCGTCCGCGCAGGCCCGGCGCAGCACCCACTCGCCCAGCCCCAGGATGAGACCGCTGTCCTCGGCGGCCGGGATGAACTGGTCCGGTCCGACCGGCGGCTGTCCGGGCGGCGTCCACCGCACCAGCGCCTCGAAGCCGACCGAGGCGCCCGAGCGCAACGCGACGATCGGCTGGTAGTGCACGGTGAACTCGCCGGCCTCGAGCGCCTCGCGCAGCCGCTCCACCATGCGGATGCGGTCGGCCTGCTCGCGCCGCAGGTGCGGGTCGAACAGCTCGTGGCGGTCCTTACCGGCCGCCTTGGCCGCGTAGAGGGCCAGGTCGGCGTCGCTGAGCAGCTCGGCGCCGGCCCGCGGCTCGAGCCGGCGGATCCCGACGCTGCCGGTGACGTGCAGCGTGTGCCCGCCGATCGCGACCGGCCGGCGCAGCGTGGTCAGCACGGCGTCGGCGCGGGCCTTGACCTCGGCCGCGCCCGCGGCCGGCAGCAGCATGGCGAACTCGTCGCCGCCCGGGCGGGCCAGCGTCTCGCCCGGCCCGAGGAGCAACCGCAGCCGGTCGGCCACCGCGACCAGCAGCTCGTCGCCGACCGGGTGGCCGAGGCGGTCGTTGACGTCCTTGAAGCCGTCGAGGTCGAGCAGCAGCAGCGCGCCCCGGTTGCCGGCCTCGGCGGCCCGGACGAGCTGCTCCTCGAGCAGGTGGCGGTGGGGCAGGCCGGTGAGCCCGTCGTGCAGCGCCATCTGCCGCATCGACTCCTGCAGGGCGGCCTGCTCGGCCAGCGACCGGCACAGCGTCTGCGCCTGCCTCTCGGCCAGCCGGGTGGCCAGCGCCGTCCGGACCACCAGGAGCACGGCGACCACGGCGGTCAGGGCGAGCGGCACGGAGAGATCGCGGAGGTGGAACTCCTGCAGCTGCCGGTCGCGGTGGACGGCGTACGCGGTGGCGATCGGGCCGACCAGCACGAGCACGACGTGCAACGCCAGGATCCGCCCGGTGCTCACCGTGGCGTCCGGGGCGGGGCCGGACCGGGCGGCGCCCGGGTGCAGGGCGGCGGCGCCGATCAGCGCGTACGCCCCGATGTAGGCGCCCACGCTCAGGGTGAGCGCACCCTCGAGGGCCTCGCCCATGCTGACCTGCAGGAAGTACCGCACGTCGGAGACGGCCAGCAGGGCCACGGCGGCGAGCACCATCAGGTGCGGGCGGGACAACCTCGCCTGGACGACCAGCAGGCGGATCGCCAGGCCGGTCACCAGGGCGTCGAGGAACGGGTAGGCGATGACGGCCGGGTTGGTCAGCGGCAGGTCACGGTCGACGACGTGCGGGTCGAACAGCAGCACCCAGGCCAGGACGGTGCCCGTGCACAGGACGATGCCGGTCTCGGTGATGCCGGCCCAGCGCGACGTGCCGGAGCGCTCCGCGAGCAGCCCGAGCCCGCCCGCGAGGGCCGGATAGGAGGCGAGGACGAGCGCGTCGTAGAGGGTGACGTGCGGCAGCACGGTCGCGTCCGGGAACAGCGCCCAGGTCGTCGCGGCGACGGCGCCCAGCCCCGCGGCCGTGGCGAGCAGGCCCCACGCCGCCGGCCGGGCCGGGTGGTTCACCCGCACGCCGAGGACCACCGCGGTCACCGCTGCGGCCCCGGTCAGGCCGTAGAGCAGCAGTTCGCCCCTCATGCCGGGCAGGGGGGCGACGAGCAGCAGCAGGAGCGTGGCGGCGAGCAGCCACCACGCCCACCACCGGCGCCGGGCGGCGGTCAGGGGCGCGTGGCGGAGGGCACGCGGAGTCATCGCGTCCCTCCCTTCGTGCCGTCGAGCCGCCGATCCGGCGCGTAACCCGTCATAAGCCCCATCGGCAGGGCGCGGCCGTCCTCAAGCCATCCGGTAAGTTCTCGTCGCGTGGCTGACCTCGACGACGCGCGACCGCCCGCGGACACCGTCCCGCTGGACTACTTCACCGGGCTCTACCTGGCCAAGGACGATCCCTGGGATCTGGCCACCAAGTGGCACGACCAGCGTAAGTACGCGGTCACGGTGGCCAGCCTGCCGCGCGAGCACTACCGCAGCTGTTACGAGCCGGGCGCCTCGATCGGCCTGCTCACCCGGATGCTCGCGGCGCGCTGCGACGAGGTGCTGGCTGTCGACTCGGTCGACGCGGCCGTCGAGCAGGCCCGCGAGACGGTCGAGGACCTTCCCCACGTACGGGTCGAGCGGGCCGACCTGCCGGCCGAGCTGCCCGCCGCGACCTTCGATCTGATCGTCGTCGGCGACCTGCTCTACTACTTCGACGAGGCCGACCTGAACGCCACGCTGGACGGGCTGGTGCAGTGCCTGGAGCCCGGCGGCGACATCGTCGGCGTGCATTTCCGCAACCGGGGCGACGGCGGCCACTACGACGGCTTCCAGGTGCACGAGGCGCTGGCCGCGCGCCCGGGTCTCGAGCGGGTCGTCCACCACGAGGACGAGTGGTTCCTGCTCGACGTGTTCCGGCGCACAGTGCCGGTGTAAGGACCGCGGAGTACGTTCGGTCCATGGTGACCGCGCTCTCGATCCTCGACCTCGCCCCGATCAGCAGCGGGCAGACCGCCCGCGAAAGCTTCGAGGCCAGCGTCGCGCTGGCCCGCGCGGCCGAGCGGTCGGGCTACGAACGGGTCTGGTATGCCGAGCACCACAACATGCCCAGCATCGCGTCGTCGGCGACCAGCGTCGTCATCGGTTACGTGGCCGCACACACCGAGCGCATCCGGCTGGGCTCCGGCGGCGTCATGCTGCCCAACCACTCGCCGCTGGTGATCGCCGAGCAGTTCGGCACCCTGGCCACCCTCTATCCCGGTCGCATCGATCTGGGGCTGGGCCGCGCGCCGGGCACCGACCAGAACACGATGCTGGCCCTGCGCCGCGACAACGGTTCGGCCGACACGTTTCCGCAGGACGTGCTCGAGCTCGACGGCTACCTCACCGGCCGCACCCGGGTGCCGGGGGTGCAGGCGGTGCCGACGCCGGACGGGCCGGTGCCGCTCTACATCCTCGGGTCGTCGCTGTTCGGCGCCCAGCTCGCCGCCCAGCTCGGCCTGCCGTACGCCTTCGCCTCCCACTTCGCCCCGGACGCGCTGCACCAGGCCGTCGCCGTCTATCGCGAGACGTTCAAGCCCTCGGCCCAGCTGGCCGAGCCGTACGTCATCGCCGGGGTCAACGTCTTCGCGGCCGACGACACGGCGACGGCGGAGGACCAGCGGACCCGGGCCTACCGGGCCCGCACCCGGGCCATGGTCACGCGGGGCGGGCGCGGCGGCAACTTCACCGACGCCGAGATCGACGCCTTCCTGGCCTCGCCGGCGGGCGCGGGCCTGGCCGGCATGACGCGGTACACGGCCGTCGGCACGCCCGAGGAGGTCCGCGAGTACCTTCTCAAGTTCGCCGAGGAGGCGAACGCCGACGAGCTCATCACCGCGCACCACGCGTCGGCAGTGGCGGATCGTCTGCGCTCGGTCGAACTCACCGGCGACATCATGCTGGCATCGAAATAGCTCGAAGCGTTATCGGATCCGCGGTGGGGCGGCGTGTTCAGCGTCACTCGGTGCGTTTTGTTTCATTCACCGAAACTCTACGTCACCAATGCCCGGTGAATGTGACGCCGGTCGCCGTATAATTCGGTCAACTATGTACGATCGTGACAGTGCTCCAGGCCACTGAGCTGCTGGCCCGCACCCAGCGTGGTGGGGCGGGCCGTCACTCCGCGCCTTTTCCGCTTAAGATCCTTTGAATTCGGAGAATGCATCCGAGCGGACGTGGCCGAGGGGTGAGACGTAGTTATGGTCGACCGACCGATCCGTGAGTGGAACGGCCTGACCATTCCCGACGCGGGTGTGTACAAATTGGACGACGCCCACAAGCGGCTCGGCTTTCTCGCCCAGCACATGATGGTCAGTCCGGTGCGCGGCGAATTCGCGCGGGGCAACGCCACCATCGTCGTGGCCGAGGACCCGATGCGCTCGTCGGTCACGGCCACGATCGACACCACCAGCCTCACCACGCACAACGCCGACCGGGACACCCACCTGTCCGGCGCCGACTTCCTCGACGTCCAGCGCTATCCGGTGATCTCGTACCGCAGCACCGGCGTCCAGTGGCACCAGAACAACGACGAGATCTTCCTCTGGGCCCGGCTGCGCAACAACCCGCTGTCGCGCCGGCCCAACGCGGCGGCCGTGCCGGCGGCCCGGCCCAGCGGCCGGTTCGTCGTCAACGGACTGCTGACGATCAAGGACGTGACCCGGCCGATCGACCTGAACGTCGAGTACGGCGGAGCGCGCCGGGATCCGTACGGCCGCGACATCTTCGGGTTCAGCGCGACGGCCGACTTCGAGCGCGAGGAATTCGGGCTGGTGTGGAACGTGCTGCTGGACAGCGGTGGCTTCCTGGTCGGCAAGAGCGTCCGCATCGAGATCGCCGGCGAGGCCATCCTCGAGACGGCCTGAGGCCCGCCCCGATCACCCGAGGCTGAGCCGGCCCCCAAGGCTGAGCCGGCCCCCAAGGCTGAGCCGGCCCCCAAGGCTGAGCCGGCCCCCAAGGCTGAGCCGGCTCAGCCGAAGCTGCGCCGGTAGGACTGCGGGCTGGTGCCGACGACCCGCTTGAAGCGGTCGCGGAACGCGGTGGGGGAGCCGAAGCCCACCTGGGAGCCGATCCGGTCGACCGGGTGCGCGGTCGTCTCCAGCAGGTGCTGGGCCCGGCGGATGCGCGCCCGGTGGAGCCACTGCAGCGGTGTGGTGCCGGTCTGCTCGCGGAAGCGCCGGTTGAGCGTGCGGGTGCTCAGGCCGGCCCGGGCCGCGATCGCCTCGAGGGTCAGGTCGTGGCCGGCGTTGTCCTCGAGCCAGAGCAGCAACGGCTCCAGCTCGGAGCCGCGCGGCGCCGGGGGCTGCTCGGTCACGATGAACTGGGCCTGGCCGCCCTCGCGCTCCAGCGGCATCACCGACAGGCGGGCGGCCTGCGCGGCCACCGCCGACCCGTGGTCGCGGCGCACCAGATGCAGGCACAGGTCGAGGCCGGCGGCCGCGCCGGCCGAGGTGAGGAACTGGCCCTCGTCGACGTAGAGCACGCCCGGGTCGAGCTCGATCGCCGGGAACCGGGCGCGGAAGTCGTCCGCGGCCAGCCAGTGCGTGGTGGCGCGCCGGCCGTCGAGCAGCCCGGTCGCGGCCAGGACGAAGGCGCCGGCGCAGATCGAGGCTATCCGGGCCCCTCGCCGCGCCGCCGTCCGGAGCGCGGCCAGCACCTCGGGTGGCACCGGGCGGCTGACGTCGTGGCAGCCGGGCAGCATGATCGTGCCGGCCGTCGCGAGCGCTTCCAGGCCGTGCTCGGCGCGCACGGTGAAGGCGCGGGCGCCGACCTCGGGCGCCGGGGCGCACACCCGTACGTCGTAGGGGCGGGAGCCGTCGGCCAGCCGGATCCGGTCGAAGACCTCGAGCGGGGTGGCGAGGTCGAAGGCGACGACATTCTCGAGCGCGAGGACGGCGACCTGATGCATCGGGCGAGTCTATGGCGAGAATCCGTTGGACTGTGGCATTCGAGCCACTTCCTGATCCCGGCCGGGCCCCATACGGTCGGTCATCGTGACAAAAGTGCTTCTCTCCCTGCATGTTCTCGCCGCCATCGTGGCGATCGGGCCGGTCACGGTGGCGGCCAGCATGTTCCCGGCCGCCGTCCGCCGCGGTGACCTCGATCAGATGCGGACCCTGCACCGCATCTGCCGGGTGTACGCGGTCGTCGGCCTGACCGTCCCGGTCCTCGGGCTGGCCACCGGCGCGTCGCTGGGCGTGCTGACCGACGCCTGGCTGCTCGTCTCGATCGTGCTGACCGTGCTGGCCGCGGTCGTCTTGGCGTACGCGGTCCTGCCCACCCAGGCCTCGGCGCTGTGGTCGCAGGACCCGGTCGACGCCGGGCGGCTCGGCATGGTGTCGGGCGTCTTCAACCTGCTGTGGGCCACGGTCGTCGTGCTGATGATCGTGCGCCCGGGATCGACGACGGGAGCGTGACCGCGATGTCGATGCTCCGCGCCGCCGCCCGCGTCGAGCTGCTCTCGCTGCTGGTCCTGCTGGGCAACCTGGCCACCGTGCACGTGCCCTGGGTGGCCACCCTGCTCGGGCCGCTGCACGGCTGCGCCTACCTGGTCGTCATCGGGGCCACCCTGGCGGTGACGGGCCGCGGCCGGGCCCGCCTGCTGGCCGTCGTGCCCGGGATCGGGGGGCTGCTGGTGCTCCGGGTGCTGCACGGCCGGGCGGAGCCGGCCGTCCGCGCCGGTGACGCGTAACGCAGGCCCGTGTCGCGGCCCGGCCGATTCCTCAAGGCCGGGCCCGCGATGTCGATACGGAGCACCATGGGCCGCCGGGGCCCGTATCGACCGGAGGGGAGGCCCGCGTGGCCGACTCCGCACCCGTCGTGGGCCGGCTGCGCCGTGACCCCCTCCTGCTCGGCTTCGCCGGCTGGGGCGCCCTGGCCGCGATCCTCTTCTTCGCCCTCGACGGGCACACCGCCTGGCAGGTACGGGTGTTCTGGGCCTTCCAGCCGCCGATGGACCTGTTCCTGGCGTTCTGCTCGTGGCGGGTGGCCAGGCTGGCGACCGGGGCGATCCGGCGGTTCTGGCTGGTCATGGTCTCGGTCGGTGTGCTCTTCACGGTCGGGGACACCGTCCAGACCGTGCTGAGCTTCACCCCGGGGGCGTGGACGACCACCGGCGGCGCGGTGCAGACGGTCTGCTTCGGCATCGGGCTGACCGCGGTGGTGGCGGCCATGCTCGCCCACCCGCACCCGACCCGGACGGGCCGGGAACGCCTCGGCTTCTGGCTCGACTCGGCGACCGTCCTGGCCGCCGGCGGGGTGGTCGCCTGGTGCCTGCTGGCGACGCCGGCCGGCTATTCGCGGCCGCAGTTGCTCGCCGTCATCGCGGCCACCGGGGTCAGCATCACCGCGGCGTTCGCGGCCATCAAGATGATCCTCAGCGGCAACGCGCCGATGCATAAGGCGGCCGCGGTGCCGATGGTGCTCTCGGCCGTCGTGATGAGCATCGGCCTGGTCCTCGCCCCGGGCTCGGCGGTCGCGGTGCCCGCGGTGGTCTACCTCGTCCGCTTCCTGCCGACCCTGCTGATCAACTGCGGGCCGCGGATCCAGCTCTTCCTGGCCAGCCGCGACCGGACGACCGCCTTCAGCCAGCGCCGGCGCAAGCCTTACAGCCTGCTGCCGTACGGGGCCATGGTCGTCGCCTTCGGGGCGCTGATCGCGGTGCTGCCCGGCGGCGTGAACACGCGTCTCTGGGGTGTGGTGGCGGGCCTGGTGCTGATCTGCGCGCTCGTCGCGGCCCGTCAGCTGGTCGCCTTCCAGGACAACACCGCGCTGATCGACCAGTTGCGCGAGCACGAGATCCGGTTGCGGCAGCAGGCCCACTTCGACGGCCTGACCGGGCTGGCCAACCGCACGCACTTCCACGAGCAGGTCGCCCGTGCGCTGGAGTCGCCGGCCGGCGGTGTGTCGGTGCTGCTGGTCGACCTGGACGGCTTCAAGACCGTGAACGACACCATGGGCCACGCGGCCGGCGACACGCTGCTGATGGCCGTGGCCGACCGCCTGCGCGGCGCGATCCGCACGGGCGACGTGGTCGCCCGCCTGGGTGGCGACGAGTTCGCCGTGCTGCTGTCGTCGTGCCCGGCCGGCGAAGCCACGCAGACGGCCGAACGCATCCTCGCCGCCCTGACCGTGCCGGAACAGATCGACGGCGTGCCGGTGCGGGCCGCGGCCAGCATCGGTGTCGCCGCGGCCACGCCCGGCACCGACGTGGGACTGCTGCTGCGCCAGGCCGACCTGGCCATGTACGCCGCCAAGCGCCAGGGCAAGGGCACCTGGCTGCGGCACGCCCCGGACATGAGCCACGCGGTCCGCTGAACGCCCGGCCGGCCTACTTCTCGTTCAGGTCGGTCAGCGGCGTGGGCTGGCTGATGTTCGCCGGCGCGTTCCACTTCTGCAGCTCGGACGTGTTGCAGGTGGACACCTTGACCTTGCTGGTGCCGTCGCCGTGGAAGTCGTTGGCCACGGTGCTGCTCTGATTGGTGGGCTGCAGGCAGTTGCCCTTGTAGTCCTTGATCCGGTAGCTCGTGCCGTAGTCGCCGGTGTCGTGATAGACGGTCCAGGTCAGTTCCTGCTGAGTCTGGACCGCGACTGTGGGACAGTTCACGACCGTCACCCAGGAGGTCGCGTTGACGATGCCGGGCGACTTCAGGCAGTAGTTGTTGGTGGGCGTGCCGTTCTTGCTGTTGCTGGTGGCGTTGGTGTTGTTGACGATGATCGGACCGGTGGCGGTGATGGCGGGGAACACCGGCGTGGGGTGGACCCACTGCTGGTTGAAGTCGACGACACCGCCGGGGTCCTGCTTGCAGAACCAGGCGATCATGTAGGTCGCGTTCATCGACTTGCCCGTGACGTCGAGGCACCGGCTGAACTGGGCGTAGTTCACCAGCTGGTTGGTGCTGTCACCGGCCATGCCCGCGCCGACACCGGTGGCCGACCGCCAGATGACGGTCGAGGTGTTGCCCGAGCAGCCGCCCAGCACCACGCTGCGGTTGGCCGTCGATCCGGGGGCCGCGACGTTGACGCACGAACCGCCCTCCGCCTTGCTCGTGGTGCTGGTGGAGTGGAACTGCGAGCTGCCGTCCAGGCTCCACTGGAACGTCGTGGTGCGCACGGCCGGGCAGGGCCGGAAGACCAGGGGGTTGCCTGCCTTGTGGGTCTCACCGGCGTACAGGCACATGCCCGACGGCGCGTCGGACGAGTCCGAGTTGATCAGCTTGAGGTACAGGTCGGCGGTGTAGCCGAACTGCTGGCGGCTGCTCCCGTCGCACGGCGCCATGAGGACCGGGTCGTCGATCTTCGGGGTCTTGCTGGACGCGGAGTCCATGCAT
This sequence comes from Actinoplanes sp. M2I2, assembly GCF_023544445.1. Classification (GTDB taxonomy): domain Bacteria; phylum Actinomycetota; class Actinomycetes; order Mycobacteriales; family Micromonosporaceae; genus Actinoplanes. The sequence continues at coordinate 45,232 of NZ_JALPVJ010000026.1, forward strand.
TGGTTGCCCAGCGTCGAGGCGGCGATCCGGATCTGGCCGCCCGGGATGTTCGTGTTGCTGGTCGAGAAGACGTACGTGGCGGTCAGGGTGCGCCGGGTCGAGCCGCCGACCCCGACCGAGGTGACGATCGCGGTGGTGGGCACGTCGGTGGCCGGGCACGGCATGTCCAGGCCGTCCTGGTCGCGGTACGTGAGAGTCACCGTGTACGCGAGCCGTTCGCCCGCCGCCTTCGTCCCGGCGTCGCCGGTCAGCGTGCACGGCGGCAGGTTCTCCAGGTAGCCGCTCTGGTCGTCCTGGTCGGCGGCGGCGCGGACGCGGGCCATCATCACGTCCATGCCGGCCTGGGCGGCGTTGAGCGCGAGGTTGCGTTCGGTGAGGTTCTGGGTGGTCTTGATCTGCCGGAGGACCAGCGGGACCAGGAGCGCCGACAACGACAACACCACCGTGACGACCAGCATCGCCATCGGCATCGAGCCTCGCTCGTCCCGGCGGAGACGCGGAAACGTCATGACGTGGGCCTCGCCTTGCTGCAGTCGTTCTCGGTCAGCTTGCCGTTGTCCGCGTAGACGTTGCTGGCGTTGGTGTTCTGGGCCGTGAACAGCACGTCGAACGGCAGGCTGGTGGTGCCCACCTTCCCGGTGAACCGGAGCCGGATCTGGTTGTGCGCGACCTGGTAGTCGCTGCCCACACCGGCGGTTCCCGGGCTGGCCGACGCGTACGGAAGCGTGTTGGCCAGGTAGACGGTGAACGGCGGGACGGAACCGGTCTGGGCGAGGTTGGTGCCGATCGTCGTCGGGGTGCCGGGCGTGGTGCCCGGCAGGGTCCAGCTCGCCGTGGTCAGCACGCCGTCGCGGAAGACGAGCTGCCGGCAACCGGCCGAGTTGGCGTACTCGAGATACCAGCCGGTGCCCACCTGCCCGGGCACGGAGACCCAGTTGGCGTAGCGCAGCTCCTTGTCGAGCCGCCGGAAGCTGGTGGTGAGCTGCTCCCGGGCGACGCTGAGGGTGTCGGCCCGGTTGACGGTGGAGTAGACCTGTACGAGCCCGCTCAGGACGATCACCAGCACGACCGACATCAGACCCATGCCGACCAGCAGCTCGATCAGGGTGACCCCACGATCGTCGCGGCCGACCGGCCCGCGGTCCCGGTTGTCCTCGTCGATCATGTGACGGTCCAGAGCAGGGTGAGGACGGTGGCGGCGGTCACCGTGGTGGCGGTCGCGGTGACCGTGTAGACGCCTGCGGTGGTCGGTGTCCCGGCGATGACGCCGGTCAGCGCGTTGAACGTCAACCCGGGCGGCAGCCCGGTCACCGTCGTCACCGGGTTGAGCCCCAGCAGCGCCCCGTTGGTGGCCAGCGTCAGCGACGCCGGGGTGCCGCGGACGGTCGTCTGATCGGGCGCGGCCAGCGCGGGCGCCGTGAAGATCAGCGAGTTGGTGCTGTTGACGACGAGCACGATGCGCTGGCTCGCGGTGCCACCGCTGCCCGCCAGGCCGTCGGTCACGGTGAACGTGGGCAGGAACCGGCCGGTGACGGTGACCTTGTCGTTGACGGCGCCGGTCTTGGCGTTGATCGTCACGCCGGCAGGCAGGCCGGTGGCGCTGTAGGTGTAGTTGCCGTCACCGCCCGCGCCGGCCGCCTGCAGGACCAGCTTCCCGTTCAGGTTGATGGCCTGGTCGGCCAGCGGGCCCAGCGTGACGGCGGGGATGACCACGTGGGTGTAGGTGCCGACCCCGGCGATGCCGTTCTGGTCGGTGGCGGTGACGGTCGAGACGTACGTGCCGGGGGTGGTGACGGTTCCGGTGATCGCCCCCGTGTTGGCGTTCACGGTCAGCCCGGGGGCCAGGGTGGAGGCGCCGGAGGGTGTGGTGGCGCTGTAGACGTACGGACCGACCCCGTTGGCGGCGGTGGCCTTCAGGCTGACCGCCTCGCCGGCGTGGTTGGTGGCGTTGCCGGGCATCGCCACGGTCGGCGGCAGCACCACCGTGAACGTGATCGGCTCGGTGTCGCTGCGGTTCAGCTTGTCGGTGACCGTCGTGGTGGTCGGGGTCAGGCCGGCCGTCGTGGGCGTCCCGTTGATCAGGCCGCCCGGGGTCATCGACAGGCCGGCCGGCAGGGCGCCGACGGTCCAGGTGTTGGGCAGCTGCCCGCCGCGGGCCTCCAGCTGCGAGGCGGCCAGGATGCCCCGGTAGAAGGTGAGCGACTTGGTGAGGACGGTCGGCGACGGCCGGTGCAGGTCGAAGTTGGGATCCGGGGCCCGCGAGACCAGCGTCGAGGTGACGTAGGTGCAGGAGCCCGGCGGGTTTCCCGGGGTGTCGGGACAGCTCTTGTCCGGCCAGCTGACCAGCACGACCGCGCGGAAGAACTTCAGGATCTTCGTCTTGTCGGCCGGCTCCGCGCCCGGGCCCAGCGGATAGACGCAGTCGCCGGCGCCGGCGCCGGTCAGATAGACCTCGCACGCCCCGACGTAGATGATCCGGGTGTAGGGGATGCCCTCGACGGTGAGGACCTGGGGCGACGTCGAGATCGGGGCGTCGGCGCCCTCGGCCGGTCCCACGGCGCTGTCCAGGTCCCGCCCGACCTGCATCGTCGCCAGGTAGGGCTGGACCACGGCGGGCGCGGCGGCGAACTGCGCCTCGCCGGCCTGCTGGCCGTGCCCGGTCAGCAGCGAACTGCCCTTGAGCCCGCGGACCTGCTCCATCGCGGTGCCGGCGAGCTGGATCGCGGCCTGCCGGGCGCGCTGCTTGTTGACGTTGCTCAGGCTGCCGACGAAGAACGGGGTGCTGGCCAGCAGGGTGATGGACAGGATGGCCAGCGCGACGAGGATCTCGACGAGGGTGAAGCCCTCCTCATCGGCGCCGCCCGAGGCACTGTCCCGCATACGTTCCTTCCGGCCGGCTGGTCCGGCAGGGCAGACCGCCCGGACCCGTCATCCACTTCTCCTCATCCGGATCATCGGCAGCGGGGCGGCGACTCTTAGCGTCAGCGTTACTCGTCCAGCCAGAGGTTGTCGTGCTTGGCGTAGAACTCGGCCCGCTCCTCGTCGCTCATCCGCGCGACCTCGACCAGGCCCTCGAAGTAGGCCTCGCGGGGAGCGCCGGGGGAGAAGTGCAGCAACATCGAGGCCGGGGCGCCGGACTCGTTCTTGAAGCCGTGGACGCCGCCGATCGGGACGTGGACGTAGTCGCCCGGCTCGGTGGTGATCCATTCCGTGCCGTTGTGGATGCGCATGCTGCCGCTGAGGATGTAGAACGACTCGGCGATCGAGCGGTGGAAGTGCGGGTCGGGCCCGGTGACGCCCGGGCCGCACTCCCAGCGGTAGAGCCCGAAGAGGCCGCCGGTCGAGTCGCCGGTGGACAGGTAGGACACCCTCGTCCCGTTCGGATAGACGAACTCGGGGGGTGTGTCCTTGGGCCGGTAGGTGGCGCTGACTTCGCCGGTGATGCCGTGGTAGCGCGGTGGTGGGTAGGTCATGCCGCCTATTTTGCCGGGAGCCGACCGGCTGCGCCGCCCGCCTTTTTGATCGTGGGCTGGGGTGCCGCCGCCTCCCCCGCCCAGCTCAAGGGTGGGACGTGGAGGGGACTTTACGCTGGTGTCAAGCTCAGGATCAGGTTGTCCACAGGTAGCGCTTCGGTTGGTTTTCGGTGTCAGTTGATGTCATCGACACATGACAGATGAAGCAACGGACCGCCGGTTGGAGCGGACCCTGTTCGAGGTCAAGAAGGTGATCGTCGGGCAGGACCGGCTCGTCGAGCGCCTGATGACCGCCCTGATCGCCGGCGGCCACTGCCTCCTCGAGGGCGTCCCCGGCGTCGCCAAGACGCTGGCCGCCGAAACCCTCGCCGTCGCCGTGGGCGGCACCTTCCACCGCATCCAGTTCACCCCCGACCTGGTGCCCTCGGACATCATGGGCACCCGCATCTACCGCTCGGGCAAGGAGAGCTTCGACGTCGAGCTCGGCCCGATCATGGCCAACATCGTGCTGGCCGACGAGATCAACCGGGCGCCGGCCAAGGTGCAGTCGGCCCTGCTCGAGGTGATGGCCGAGGGCCACGTCTCGCTCGGCGGGCGCACCTACCCGGTACCCCAGCCGTTCCTCGTCCTGGCCACCCAGAACCCGATCGAGAGCGAGGGCGTCTACCAGCTGCCCGAGGCACAGCGCGACCGCTTCCTCATGCGGGTCGTCGTCGACTACCCCACCGAGCAGGAGGAGCTCGGCATCCTCTACCGCATGGGCGGCACCCGGCCGGTCGCCCAGCGGGTGCTCGACCCGGTCATCCTGCACGAGTTGCAGGGCCGGGCCCGGCAGATCTTCGTGCACCACGCGCTGGCCGAGTACGTCGTCCGGCTGGTGCTGGCCACCCGCGAACCCGAGCGGTTCGGGCTGCCCGAGGTCGCGGCCCAGCTCGCGTACGGGGCCAGCCCGCGCGCCACGCTGGGCCTGGTCGCAGCCGGCCGGGCCCTGGCCCTGCTGCGCGGCCGGGACTACGTGCTGCCGGCCGACCTGCTCGACATCGCCCCGGACGTGCTCGCGCACCGGCTGGTGCTCTCCTTCGACGCGGTCGCCGACGGCGTGCAGCCCGAGGACATCGTCCGGCGCATCCTCGACGCCGTGCCGCTGCCCCTCATCTCGCCGGCCCAGGAGGACCACGCACCCGGGCTGGGGATGGGGATGGCCGCGTGAACGAGGGCGGTTTCCTGGCCGAGCTCGTCCCCGAGCGCCGGCTGCGACGGCTCGAGCTCATGATCACGCGCCGGCTCGACGGCCTGCTCCACGGCACGTACCTCGGCCTGCTGCCCGGCATCGGCAGCGAGCCGGCCGGCAGCCGGGAGTACCGGCCGGGCGAGGACGAGGTCCGCCGGATGGACTGGTCGGTCACGGCCCGCACCACGGTGCCGCACGTGCGGACCCTCGACGCCGACCGGGAGCTCAGCACCCACGTGCTCGTCGACGCCAGCGCCAGCATGGACTTCGGCACGGCCGACCTGGAGAAGCGCGAGCTGGCCATCGCCGCGGTGGCCGCGGTCGGCTTCCTCACGCTGGGCAACGGCAACCGGCTCGGCGCCCACCTGCTCACCGGCGAGGGAATCCGCCGGTTCCCGGCCCGCGGCGGCCGGACGGCCCTGCTCTCGCTGCTGCGGGCGATGATGCTCGCGCCGCGCAACCAGAAGGAGGCCGGGCTGGCCGGCGGCATCGACGCGATGCACCGGCAGACGCCGCGCACCGGCCTGGTCGTGGTCGTCTCCGACTTCCTCGACGGGCTCGACGACGACGGCCTCGGCCCGGGCGCGCCCGCCTGGGAGGAGCCGCTGCGCCGGCTGGCCGCCCGCCACCAGGTCCTCGCCGTGCAGGTCGGTGACCCGCGCGAGGAGGAGCTGCCCGACGTCGGCCTGCTCACCCTGGTCGACCCCGAGTCCGGCCGGCGCCGGGAGGTGCCCACCGCGAGCCGTCGCCTGCGCGAGCGGTACGCGGCGGCCGCCGCCCAGCAGCAGGCCACCATCGCGCAGGCCGTCAAACGGGCCGGCGCCGCCCACCTGCCCCTGCGGACCGACCGGGACTGGGTCGCCGACATCGTGCGCCACGTGCACGCCCGGCGGCGCCTGAGCCGGGCCGCGGCGAAACCTCGAAGGAACCCGAGATGACCTGGCTTTCCCCGGAGCGTCTGTGGCTGCTGCTCGGCGTCGCCGCGCTCGTCGTGGCGTACGTCGTCGCACAGCGCCGCCGCAGCAGGTACGCCGTCCGTTTCACCAACCTCAAGCTGCTCGACCGGGTGGCCCCGCGCCGCCCGGGCTGGCGGCGGCACCTGCCCGCCTCGCTCTTCCTGGCCATGCTCGGCCTGCTGGTGGTCGGGTTCGCCCAGCCGCAGGACGAGGTCCGGGTGCCCCGCGAGCGGGCCACCGTGCTGGTCGCGGTCGACGTTTCCCGGTCGATGCTGGCCACCGACGTCGCCCCCGACCGGCTCAGCGCGGCCCGGGACGCGGCCCGCGTCTTCGTCGACGACCTGCCCGAGAAGTTCAACGTCGGGCTGGTCGGCTTCGCCGGGCAGGCGTCGGTCTTCGTGCCCCCGGGCACCGACCGGGCGCAGCTCGACGCCGGCATCGACCGGCTCACCGACGGCTCGGCCGGTCAGGCCGGCACCGCGATCGGCGACGCCATCGCGTCGGCGCTCACCCAGATCCGCTCGGTCGACGCGAGCGCCGAGGAGGACGTGCCGCCGGCCCGGGTCATCGTGCTCTCGGACGGCGCCAACACGGCCGGGCAGGACCCGGCCGAGGCGGCCCGCCTCGCGAGCGAGCTCGGCGTGCCGGTCGACACCATCTCGTTCGGCACCGCGAGCGGCACCATCGGCGACGGGCAGCAGGTGCCGGTCGACGGCGAGACGCTGCGGTCGGTCGCCGACGCCACCGGTGGGCGCTACTTCGAGGCGGCCAACACCGAGGAGCTGCAGAACGCGTACGCCGACATCGGCTCGTCCGTGGGCTATCAGACCGAGGTGCGCGACGTGTCGGCCCGCTTCATCGGCATCGGGCTCGGCCTGGCGCTGCTGGCCGCGCTGGCCTCGATGTTCTGGTTCGCCCGCCTCCCCTAGAACCGCCGCCCCATCCCCGGCCCGTCAGGCGGGCCGTGAACCTGAAGGGAACGCCATGTCCGGACTAGGAACGCCTCGCGGCCCCCAGTTCCACTCACCCGACTGGGCTGTCGCGCCGGAGCCGGGCTCCACGACCAGCCCGGCGCACGCCGCCGGTCGCGGCCGGCGTCTCCCCGCCGCCGCCCTCGCGGCTCTCGCCGTCGTCGGCCTGTCGGCCGGCGCCGGCGGGGCGGCCGGGTACGCGGCCGGACGCGACGACGACGCCGCCGGCCCCGAGCCGGCCACCGCCGCCCCGCCGGCCCAGGGCGCGGTGCCCTCCGATCTGGTCGGCGCGGCCGCCCGGGTGCTCCCCGGTGTCGTGTCGGTGCAGGTGCGCACCGGCTCGGGCGGCGGCTCGGGCTCCGGGTTCGTCTTCGACGACCGCGGTCACATCGTCACGAACAACCACGTCGTCGCGGCCGGCGGCCGGGGCGGGGCGATCACGGTGGTCGGCTCCGACGGCCGCCGCCTCAACGCCGAGGTCGTCGGCACCGACCCGAGCAACGACATCGCCGTGCTGCGCGTGGACGACGGCTCGGCGCTCGACCGGCTCGCCCTGGCCGACCCGAACGGCACCCGCGTCGGCGAGCCGGTGCTGGCCGTGGGCTCGCCGCTCGGCCTCAGCGGCACGGTGACGGCCGGCATCGTGAGCGCGCTTGACCGGCCCGTACGCCTGGGTGGGGCCTCCCGTCAGACGGCGGTGCAGACCGACGCCTCCATCAACCCCGGCAATTCGGGTGGGCCGCTGGTGAACGCCCGGGGCGAGGTGATCGGGGTGAACACGGCCATCGCGACCCTCGAAGGCGGCGGATCGATCGGCATCGGCTTCGCGGTCCCGATCGAACGGGCCCGTCAGGTCGCCGATTCCCTCATCGCGCGTGGATAGTCGTAGCATGCGGTTGCTGGTGGTGGAGGACGAAGAGGATCTGGCGGAGGGCCTGCGCGTGGGGCTCGCCCGCACCGGCTACGCGGTGGACGTCGCCCTGGACGCCGCGCAGGCCTATGACCGGCTGACCGTCAACGAGTACGACCTGATGCTGCTCGACGTGAACCTGCCCGACGGCAGCGGGTTCGACCTGTGCCGCTCGCTGCGCGCCGGCGAGTTGCCGACGCCCGGCGACGGCGAGCCGCGGGTGCTCATGCTCACCGCCCGCGGCGGGCTCGACGACCGGGTGCGCGGCCTCGACGACGGGGCCGACGACTACCTGGTCAAGCCGTTCCACCTGGCCGAGCTCCTGGCCCGGGTACGCGCGCTGCTGCGGCGCGACATCGGCGGCGGCTCGGCGCAGCTCACCGTGGGCGACATCGTGCTCGACGCCGCCCGGCACACGGTGACCGCCGCCGACCGGCCGCTGTCGCTCACGCCCAAGGAGTTCGGCGTGCTGGAGTACCTGATGACCCGGCCCGGTCACGTGGTCTCCAGCGAGGAACTGCTCGAGCACGTCTGGGACGCCAACGCCGACCCGTTCACCCAGACCGTCCGGGTCACGGTCGGCACCCTGCGGCGCAAACTCGCCGAGGGCTCCATCGAGACCGTGGTCGGCCGCGGCTACCGGCTGCGGGAGACCCCGTGAATCGCCCCGAGGTGTTCCGGTCGATCCGGTTCCGGCTCACAGCCATCTATTCGATGATGCTGTTCGGGCTGGCCGCCGTGACCCTCGGGGTGATCTATTTCGCGCTCGCCCGCACCACGTCGCCCGAGCCGGTGACCGCGCAGCTGGCCAAGGTCTACGACCAGAACCGTCAGTTGCAGGGCTTCTCGAGCGTCGCCGAGATCGGCCAGATCGAGGCGGCGGTCAACTACAACACGCTCACGACCCTCCGGTCGTACACGATGATCGCGCTGGCCGTCCTGTTCGTGGCCAGCCTGGCCATCGGGTGGGTGCTGTCGGGGCGGGCGCTGCGGCCGGTCGGCGCGATCTCCCGGGCGGCCCGCGAGATCCAGGCCACCGACCTGTCCCGGCGCATCCGGCTCGGCGGCCCCCAGGACGAGCTGCGCGACCTGGCCGACACCATCGACTCGATGCTCGACCGGCTGGACTCCGCGTTCCAGGCCCAGCGGCAGCTCATCGACGACGCGTCGCACGAGCTGCGCAGCCCGCTGGCGATCATCCGCACCACGCTCGACGCGTCGCTCAACGCGGCCGAGGCGACCCCCGAGGAGCGGCTGCGGGCCGTGGCGGTGATCGACCGGGCCACCACGCGGATGTCCCGCCTGGTCGAGGATCTGCTCGCCACCGCCCGCCGCGACGCCGAGACCAGCGCCGACACCGACGTCGACCTGTCGGCGGTGGCCCGCGAGGCCGGCGAGGAGTCGTTCGTGACCGACCGGCCGCTGCGCCTGGCCTACGAGACCACCCCGGGCCTGGAGCTGATCGGCGACGCCGACGCGCTGCGCCGGGCGGCCGGCAACCTGTTGTCCAACGCGGTGCGGCTGGCCCCGGCGCCGTCGACCATCACCGTGGCCACCGGCCGGTCCGGCTCATGGCTGTGGCTCGCCGTCGCCGACGAGGGCCCGGGCATCGCCGCCGAGGATCTGACCCGCGTCTTCGACCGATTCTGGCGCAAGGCCGGCGGCGAGGCGGCCGACGGCGTACGCCGGGAGCGCCGCACCGGTCTGGGCCTGGCCATCGTCCGGCAGATCGTCGAGTCGCACGGCGGCCGCGTCGCCGCGTACTCCACCCCGGGCGACGGCAGCACCTTCGTGTTGTGGCTGCCGGCGGCCGGCCGCACCGACGACGCCCCGCCTCCCGCCGGGGATCCCCGGCGATTCACGGGATGGACAGCCGACCCGGGGTACGGGCGAGAATCCTCCTGAGTTCCCGGACGACCAGGAGGAGATCCGTCGCATGATCACAGTGAGCGGGCTGGACGAGCTCAGGACGTTGGCCGGCCGCGACCTCGGGCACAGTTCCTGGCTCGAGGTGACGCAGGACAGGGTCGACGCGTTCGCCGAGGCCACCGGCGACCACCAGTGGATCCACGTCGACGTGGAGCGCGCGGCGACCGGCCCGTTCGGCGGGACGATCGCCCACGGCTATCTGACGCTGTCGCTGGTCATCCCGTTCTTCGGCGAGTTGCTGGACGTGCGGGGCGTCAAGATGGGCGTCAACTACGGCCTCGACAAGGTGCGCTTCGCCAGCCCGGTCCGGGTCGGTTCGAAGATCCGCCTGGCCGCCGCCCTGGACACCGTCGAGGAGGTGGCCCGGCGTTGCGTCCAGGCGACCTTCGACTTCACGGTCCAGATCGACGGCCTCGACAAGCCGGCCTGCGTGGCCCGGCCGATCTACCGCTACTACGCCTGACGGCCGCCGCCCGGCCGATCTGCCGCTACTGCGTCTGACGGCCGGCCCCGGCGGGTGGGTCAGCCGACGCGCTCGATGACGGCGCGCCGGATGAGGAACTTGCCGGGCTCGCGCACCTGCTCGAAGGCGGCGTTGTTGAGCAGGGCACAGCTGCCGGAGGTCGTCTCGACCTTGACGGTGATGCTCTTGTTGTTGTCCAGGTTGGTGACCTTGAGGGTGGTGCCGATCGGGAAGGTGCCGCTCGAGGCGAAGGGGGCGCCGGCCTCGCCGGAGAGGGTCACGGTCGAGCCCTTGCAGACGACCTCGCCCGTGCCCGCGCCCGCGTTGCCCGCCGGGGGCTTGGCGGCGGCAGGGGGCTTGCTGGCGGCCGGGGGCTTGCTGGCGGCCGGGGGATTGGCGGCGGCGGGGGGCTTGTTGGCAGCCGGGGGCCTGGCGGCGGCCGGGGGCTTGGCCGCGCCGGCTTGGGCGCCGGGCACCTCGGCGGCGACGTCGGCGGTGCAGTCCGCCACCGCGCGGCGCTGGTTGATCAGGTCGACGACGGCCTGACGGTTGGCGATGCGCGCCGCCGACTGGGCGTCGGGCGCGGCCCGCTGACCGGCGATGAACTGCAGGTTCTGCCGCAGCGCCTGATCGAGCCCGGCGCAGTTCTCGCCCGCGCTGCTCATGCCGGTGCTGACCGCGAAGGCGCCACCCGCGAGCGCCAGCGCGGACGCTCCCAGCACGACCTTGCGGGTCGTCGAGGACATCGTGCGCCGCCGGGTCCGATACATGGGGTCGCTCCTTGGTTGTCGGGGGCTGCTCGGTGCAGCATCGACAACTACGACCCCGGCCGTGCGGGCGGATGACCGGACAACCTTAAAGATCCTTAAATCAACGCTCGGCGGTGGATTCGTGATCGCTTCGGGACGGCGGCGGGATCGTGGAGCCGGTGGATCGATGATCGCGCCGGGCCGGCCTCGGGGACCCGAGGCCGCGGTCGAGTTCCGTGCAGGCCGGGGATGAACACCGCCGAGATCACGATGAAATCGAAGACGTTCCAGCGTGCTTGAAGAAGTCCTGAGGGCGACGACCGTACGCGAGGACGCGGATCACGATCTCGGTCACGAACACGACCCGGAACCGTTCCCGCCCGTGCAGGTAGGGCGCCGCCGCGACCGCCGACGGCGCCGGCCGGACGTGGGCTCAGCGGCGGTGCGGGTCGTCGCGGACCGCGCGCAGCACCGCCGTGGCGTCCTGGTCGTAGCCGGGACGGGTGTCGCGGACGGCCCTCAGCATGGTGGTGGCGTCCGGGTCGTGGGCCGGACCGGCGTCGCGGACGACCGGGAGCACCACTGTGGCGTCTGTGGCGTCCGACTCCACGGCCCGGGCGCGGCCGGGGCGCAGGCGCTGGTAGACGAAGTAACCGATGCCGATCACCACGCCGGCGATGACGACCTTCTGGAAGATGCCCGCGTAGCCCTCGACACGATGCCAGTTCTCCCCGAGCAGGAAGCCGGCCGTGACGAACAGCGTGTTCCAGATGAGACTGCCGAGCGTGGTGAGAACGGTGAACTTCCAGAAGCTCATGCGTTCCACCCCGGCGGGCAGCGAGATGAAGCTGCGGAACAGCGGGACCATGCGGCCGAAGAACACCGCCTTGGTGCCGTGCTTGGCGAACCACTCCTCGCAGCGGTCGAAGTCCTGCACCTTGACCAGCGGGACCAGGGCGACCAGGCGGCGGGTGCGCTCGCGGCCCAGCAGGGCGCCGGCCCAGTAGACGATGATCGCGCCCAGCACCGAGCCCAGGGTGGTCCAGAACAGGGCCTCGGGCAGGCTGAACACGCCCCGGCTGGCCGAGAAGCCGGCCAGCGGCAGCACCAGCTCGCTCGGGATGGGCGGGAAGAGGTTGTCGAGGCCGACGATCAGCGCCGCGCCCACACCGCCCAGCGACTCCATGAGGCCGACGGCCCACCCGGTCAGCCCGCCCGAGGTCTCGGGGGCGGTTTCGGCGAGCACGGTCACGAAAGCTCCTCACGCTGATTCGACGGCATGACCCAGAGCAGTATCGAGGGGCTCCCTGAGAATTTCCTGCCAGCCCGGCAATGATCGGCTTCGAGGCGTCGGGCCATCCCTAGCCCCCACCCTCCTCGGGGCGTGGTGGGAGGAACTTACGCCTTGTCAAGCGCGGCGAGCCGAGTTGTCCACAGGCGGCGCGGGTCACGAATCGCGAACTGGTCACAAACCGCCAACGGGGTCTGGGGGCGCCGGGGGGGTCTGTGGGCGCCGGCGGGTCTGGGGGCGCGGCGGGTCTGGGGGGTGCGAACGGGTCACAGGTCGCGAACTGTGCGGGTCTCGGTGTCGTAGGAGCGCGCCGCCACGAACGAGCCCGCCACCGGCGGCACCCCGCCCAGCAGCTCGAGCACCGCCGCCTGCGACTCCGCCGGCACGCGCAACGCCAAGCTCACGTGCGGCGCGAACTCGGCCGGCGGCGGCCACCCGCCCACCGACGACCACACGGCCGACTGCAGCGCGCGCAACGACGCCGACGGCTCGACCGCCCACACCAGCGCCCGTCCGAGCAGGCGCACCCCGCCGAATGTGAACGCCATCGGCAGCCCCAGCGGAGGCAGCCCCACCACCGACTCCGCGGTCACCACCGTGAGGTGCGGCCGGTTCGTCGGGTGCCGGTGCGTCGCCAGGCTGGGCAGGCCCGCGGCGGCCAATCGGTCCCAGAGCGCCCGTACGCGCGACGACAGCTCCTCGGCAGGCAGCAGCTCGACGGTGTGCACGGTCAGAACGCGTACCGGACTCGGCAGTACGGGAGCCGCTCGCCGATCAGGTCGATCAGCGCGCTCACGTACTGTCCCTTCGCGCCCGTGCGGTAGCGCACGTTGAGCGACCCGTTCTCCGACCGCTTGACCTGTTGCAGGTCGGGCCGCCAGAGCAGCTCCTCGGCCTTCGGATGCCAGCCCAGGTTGACCTGGTGCAGGTCGCGGTTGTGGGTGAGGAAGATGACCTCGGCCGCGAGCTGGGCCCGGGCCGCCGGGTCGAGCGCCGCGTCCAGTTCGCCGAGCATCGTCGCCCAGTCCTCGAGCCAGCCGTCGCGGACCACGACCGGGCTGAAGTTGACGTGGACCTCGTAGCCGGCCGCGACGAAGTCGTTGATGGCGGCCATCCGCTCGGCGACCGGCGAGGTGCGGATGTCGAGCAGCTTGGCGTCGCGGGCCGGCATCAGCGAGAAGCGGATCCGGGTGCGCCCCTGCGGGTCCCAGCCGAGCAGCTCGCGGTTGACGTACTTGGTGGCGAACGAGGCCTTGGCGTTGGGCATCCACCGGAACTGCTCGACCAGATCGCGCACGTTGTCGCTGATCAGTGCGTCGACGCTGCAGTCGGAGTTCTCGCCGATGTCGTAGACCCAGGCGTGCGGGTCGCACTCGTTGGGCGCCGGCTTGACGCCCTGGCGGGCCGCGTGCCGGCCCACGTACCCGAGGATCTTGTCGATGTTGGCGAACACCGTCACCGGGTTGCTGTAGCCCTTGTGCCGCGGGACGTAGCAGTACGCGCAGGCCATCGCGCAGCCGTTGGCCGTGGACGGCGCGATGAAGTCGGCCGACCGCCCGTTGGGCCGGGCGGTCAGCGTCTTCTTCACCCCGAGGACGAGCGCCTCGCGTTTGATGCGCACCCAGCGGTTGACGTTGGTCTCGTCGCCGTAGAGCTCGTCGATGCGGTTGTGGCTCTCGACCTCGACCACCTCCGCGGCCGGGAAGCGGGCGAGCACCTCCTTGCCGCGGGGGAGCGCGGCGGCGGCCGGCTCGGCGTAGATGCGGCGGATGTCCAGCAGGTCAGCAGTCATGTCCTGACCAGGGTAGGTCAGCGTCGGGGCTCCCACCGGAACAGACGCGCGGCCAGCGACACGGCCACCACGACCCAGGCCAGCGTCGGCGCCAGCAGCACGAGGGACGGGCCGGCCCCGTTCCAGGTGTCGACCACCAGCTCGGTCGCCGCGCCGCCGGGGAGCAGCCGCTTGAGCAGGGTGAGGTTCTCGGTGCCGCTGATGCCGACCCAGCTCGCCACGGCGATCACCCCGAGGCTGACCGGCAGGGTGGTCACCTGGGCGTGCTCCGGCGAGGTGGTGACGCCGGCCGTGGCCAGGGCCAGCCCGACCATCATGGCCATCGTGGCCAGGACGGCCACGGCCAGCACGGCGAGGTTGCCGGGTTCGCCGCCCACCACGCCGAACACGGTCAGGATGGCGGTGATCTGCACCAGCGCCAGGACCGTGACCGGCAGGAGCAGCCCGGCCAGGATGCTGCCGTCGCCGGCCGCGGTGGAGCGCAGCCGCTTGAGGAACAGGTTCTGCCGGCGGGACGCGAGGGTGGTCACCGCGCTGGTGTAGAGGCCGAACGCGCCGACGGTGACCATGATGATCGCCGCGATGTAGCCGAGGCTGCCCAGCGTGGCGAAGGCGTCGCGCCGGTAGATGAAGAACGCGCTGACCACGACGGGCATGATGAGGCTGGTGACCAGCACCAGGCGGTTGCGGAAGATCTGGATGAGTTCGCTGCGGGCGATGGCGAGCACGGGAGACTCCTAGGCGTTGATGGCGCGGAAGACGTCGTCCAGCCGGGTCGGGCCGGCGGACAGGTCACGAAGCTCGACGCCGTTGTCCTGCGCCCAGCCGAGCAGCAGGTACAGGTCCTTCTGCAGGTCGAAGGTCTCGACCGTCGCGGCGCCGTCGAGGTGGTCGACGCGCAGCGGGGGGATCGGGGCGCCGGCCGGCAGGGCGAAACGGATGACCGAGGGCAGGGTCCGGGTCAGCTCGCCGACGGTGCCCTCCCGGTGGAGGACGCCCTGGTGCATCAGCCCGATCCGGTCGGCCCGCTGTTGCGCCTCCTCCAGGTAGTGCGTGGTGAGCACGATGGTCGAGCCGTTCTCCCGCAGCCGGTCGACCGACTGCCACAGGGCGTCGCGGGACTGGATGTCGAGGCCGGTGGTGGGCTCGTCCAGGATCAGCAGTTCCGGCGTCCCGTACACGGCGGTCGCGAAGTCGAGGCGGCGCTTCTCGCCGCCGCTCAGCTGCGACACCCTCGTGCCGGCCTTGCCGGTCAGGCCGGCGACGTCGAGCACCCGGCCGACGTCGTCGGTCCGGCGGGTGAGCTGCCCGATGAGCCCGACGGACTCCCGCACGGTCAGGTCGGGCGAGAAGCCGCTCTCCTGCAGCATGATGCCCATCCGCGGGCGGACGGCGGCGCGGTCGCGGGGGCTGTGCCCGAAGACCCGCACCCGGCCCGAGGTGGGATCCCGGTGACCCTCGATCGTCTCCAGGGTCGAGGTCTTGCCGGCCCCGTTGGTGCCCAGAAGGGCGTACAGCTCGCCCGGCCGGACCTCGAACGACAGGTCCTTCACGGCGGGGAAGTCGCCGTAGGTGAGGTTCAGGCCCTCGACTTCGATCACTGGTGTGGACATGACTCGAGGACACCAGCGGACCCGCCGGTCCGTTCAGTGCCGCGGTGTCACGGAAAACGTATGACGTGGTGTCACTGTCCGGCGCTCGTGATGATCCGAATACTGGGGGAGTGAAGGCCCGGACGCTGCGCATCACCGACGCCACGCAGGGACAGCTGCGCCGGCTGAACCTGGCCACGGCGATGCCGCCGATCCTGCTCGCCGCGGTGGTCGTGGTGGCGGTGGACGCGCACGCCTGGTGGCACGCGTTCATCCTGGTGCCCGGCGTGCTGGCCGCGCTGGTCGCCTTCGAGCGGTGGACGGCCAACGACATCGGCCGGGTCGCGCTGCCGTGCGGGATCGTCGCCGCCGCCGTGTGGCCGCTCGGGGTGCTAGTGACCGGCAGCCCCAACGCGTACTGGGGTGTCGCCAGCGTGGCCTCGCTCGCCGTCCCGCGGCTGACCCGTCACCGGTACGCGGTGGGCGCGGCCGTGGTCGGCTACGTCGCGGCGGTGGGCGCTTCGCGACTGCTCGCGCAGGGTGACGGCGTCCTGCTCCCGTACGTGCTGATCCCGACCGGCCTCACCGTGCTGGTCATCGTGCTGTCGATGGCCGGCGAGCGGTTCTACGACATCGTCCAGGAGCTCGAAGTGTCCAAGGAGCGCGAGGCCGAGCTGGCCGTCATCCGGGAACGGGTCCGGTTCGCCGGCGACCTGCACGACATCCAGGGCCACACGCTGCACGTCGTGAAGCTGAAGGCCGCCCTGGCCGAGAAGCTGGTGCGCACCGACACCGACCGGGCCGAGGAGGAGCTGAGGGAGATCAACACGCTGGTCACCGACACGATCAGACAGACCAAGGAGCTCGCGTACGGTCAGCGCCGGCTCAACCTCGCGGCGGAGCTCGAGAACGCCAAGAACCTGTTCGAGGCGGCCGGGATCGCCGTGCGTGTCACCCGCGAGGCCGAGGCCGACCCGGGCACCAGCGAGCTGCTCGGCCAGGTGCTGCGCGAGACCACCACCAACATCCTGCGGCACGCCCAGTCCACCCGGGTCGGCATCACGCTGTCGGCGACCGGCATCACGATCGTCAACGACGGGGCGCGCGGCGACGCCGTCCCGGCGTTGCGGGGGCTGTCCTCGTTGCGGCGACGGCTGGCCGACGACGGCGGCGAGCTGACCGTCGCGCTGCAGGACGGGCAGTTCGTGACCGCTGCGGCGTTCGCACCGGAGGGGGCACGATGACCACGGTCGTGCTGGCCGACGACGAGGCCCTGCTGCGCAAGGCGCTCGCCGCTCTGCTGCCGCTCGAGGGCGACATCACCGTGCTGGCCGAGGCGTACGACGGCGCGAGCGCGGTCGAGGAGACGCTGCGTCACCGGCCCGACGTGCTGGTCATCGACCTCGAGATGCCCGGCGTGGACGGCCTGGGGGCGGTCGCCCGGATCCGTGCGGCCCGGCCCGGCCAGGTGATCCTCATGCTGACCCGGCACGCCCGTCCCGGGGTGCTCCGCAAGGCGCTCAAGCTGGGCGTGCAGGGTTTCGTCAGCAAGTCGGCCGAGCCGGCGCACATCACGTCGGTCATCGCCACCCTGCACGAGGGGCGCCGCTGGATCGACCCCGACGTCTCCGCGCTGGCGGTCACCGACGACTGCCCGCTGACCGACCGTGAGCTCGACGTGCTGCGGGTGACCGGCGAGGGCTACTCGGTCGCCGACATCGCCGCCCGGCTGCACCTCGCGCCCGGCACCGTCCGGAACTACCTGTCCAACGCCATGCAGAAGACCCAGACGCAGACCCGCCATGAGGCGGCGCGTTACGCCCGTGAACACGACTGGCTCTGACCGGAGAAATCATGCTGATAGTCGAAGACCTGATGCTGCTGTTGCTCGACGACGAGACCGGGACCCCGGCCGCCGCGGGCACGCTCTACTACACCCTCGGCGGCGCCGTGCTGGTCGAGCTGGCCATGCTGGGGCGGATCGAGAGCGACGGCTCGAAGGTCCGCGCGGCCGGTACGGGCCCGCTGCCCGACCCGTTGCTGCAGGACGCGTACGACAAGGTGGCCGAGAAGCCACGCGGCGCCCAGACGCTGCTGATCACGATCGGCACGGGCCTGTGGGAGCCGGTGATCGACCGCCTGCTCGAGCGCGGCCTGATCCGCCGGGAGAAGAAGCGCGTGCTCGGCCTGTTCTCGATGAACCAGTTGCCGGCGGCCGACTTCGAGCACGAGGCGTCGCTGCGGGCCCGGATCCGCGCCGTGCTGGTCGACGGGGAGGAGCCGGACACGCGGACGGCCGCGCTCACCGCGCTGCTCTCGGCGAGCGGCGCCCTGCCGATGCTGCGGCCCCAGCTGGCCTGGTCGGGCCCGGTCGCGCGGCGGGCCAAGGAACTCGAGCAGGGCAACTGGGGCGCCGCGGCGGTGAACACGGCGGTGGCCCGGACCGCGGCCGCGATCGCTGCCTCCACCGCGGCCGTCGCCGTCACGGTCGTGACCACCACGTCCTGACCGGGACGGAACGTTCATGACCGGCGGCGGTCTGCCGATGCGGACGGGGACTCGAATCCGCGTACGCCGAGAGGTTATGGATGACCACCGAAACTCAAGCACGCCCGGCGCCCCGGCCCGCGGCCCCGGCCTCCAACGGGCGCTGGTGGGCGCTCGTGGTGCTGGCGATGGCCCAGCTGATGGTGGTGCTGGACGCCACGATCGTGAACATCGCGCTGCCGACCGCGCAGGCCGACCTGGCGTTCTCGGACGCCGACCGGCAGTGGGTCGTCACCGGGTACGCGCTTGCCTTCGGCAGTCTGCTGCTGCTGGGCGGCCGGCTGTCCGACTTCTTCGGCCGCAAGCGCATGTTCCTCATCGGCCTCGTCGGGTTCGCCCTGGCCTCGGCGCTGGGCGGCGCGGCCAACGGCCTGGAGATGCTGATCGTCGCCCGCGCGCTGCAGGGCGCGTTCGGCGCGGCCCTCGCTCCGGCCGCCCTGTCGCTGCTCTCCACGACGTTCACCCAGCCGGCCGAGCGGGGCAAGGCCTTCGGCATCTTCGGCGCGATCTCGGGCGCCGGCGGCGCCGTCGGCCTGCTGCTGGGCGGGGTGCTGACCGAGTACGCCTCCTGGCGCTGGTGCCTTTACGTCAACCTGATCATCGCGGCGATCGCCGTGGCCGGCGCGCTCACCAAGCTGTCGGACGAGCCGGTGGCCAACCGGGCCCGGATCGACATCCCGGGCACGGTGACCGCGGTCGTGGGTCTGGTCGCGCTGGTGTTCGGTCTGGGCAAGGCGGAGACCGACGGCTGGTCGTCGGCGGTCACGCTCGGGCCGATCGCCGTCGGTGTCGTCGTGCTGATCGCGTTCGTGGTCATCGAGACGCGCGTGGCCAACCCGCTGCTGCCGCTGCGGGTGGTGCTCGACCGCAACCGGGGCGGGTCCTACGCCGCGATCGGCATCGCCGGGGCCGGCATGTTCGGCATCTTCCTGTTCCTGACGTACTACCTGGTCGGCAACCTCGGCTTCACGCCGGTGCAGACCGGTCTGGCGTTCCTGCCGATGCTCGGCGCCATCATGCTCTCGGCCACCACGGCCGGGTCGATGCTCACGCCGCGGGTCGGGCCCCGCCCGCTCGTCCCGGTCGGCGCGCTGGTCGCGGCGGCCGGCATGGCGTTCCTGACCCGGCTGGACGTCGACTCGACGTACGCCTCCGGGGTGCTCCCGGGTCTGCTGGTCATCGGCCTCGGCCTCGGCCTGGTCTTCGCTCCCACGCAGAACGCGGCCACCAGCGGCGTCGAGCACCGGGACGCCGGGGTCGCCTCGGCGATGATCAACACGGTCCAGCAGATCGGCGGGTCGATCGGCACGGCCCTGCTGAGCTCGTTCGCCGCGACCGCCGCGACGAACTACGCCACCTCGCACGCGCGCTCGCCGCAGGTCGCCCTCGAGGCGTCGCTGGCCAGCTATCACACGGTGTTCTGGTGGTCGTGCGGCCTGTTCGTGGTCTGCGCCGTCGTCTCGGCCCTGCTGTTCCGCACCGGCCCGCTCGACGTCGACCCGGACGCTGCCCCCGCGATGGCCCACTGACGCCGTCGACAAGAAGGCTCCGGCCGCCCACCCCGGGCGGTCGGAGCCTTCGTGTTTCCCGGCACTATGGAGTGGCGGTGTCGGCACTCTCAGCTAACTCTGGTAATAATGTCCGTCGATGGACGGGGATGCGGAGTGGCAGCGATGGCGGCGCGAGATCTTCGGCGATCCGGAGGAGGTGGGGCCCGGCGGGCCGGGCTTCGCGGCGCTGATCGAGGCGGCCGGGCGAGAGCCCAGAACGGTCGAGCGCATGCTGCGGGCCGGGCTGGCCCGGGGTGACGCGGTCGCCGCGCGGTCGTTCATCGCGCTGGCCTCGGCCGGTCTGGCCCCGGCCGACGCGGTCAGCATCCTGCGGACGGCGCTGATCCACGCCCGCGACGCGTTCCGCCTCCGGGTGGCCGAGGCGTTGTACGCCGTCACGCGGGATCCGGGCTGGGCCACGCCGGTGGCCGGCGTGCTGGCCGGCGCGGCGTCCGAGGCCGTCCGGCTCGACGCCGCCGTCGCACTGTCCGGGTTTCCGCCGTCGGTCGTGCTGGTGCGGGCGATGGCCGCCGCCGTGCTCGACCCGGAGTACCTGGTGCGCTATCAGGCCACGAACGCGTTGCTGCGCTGGGCGGGCGACTCCCGGCCGGTCGACGACGTCCCCGCCCTTCTCGACAAGATCAACGACCGGGCCGAGGGTGCCTGGCGGGCGGCGGCCGAGGAGTTGACGGCCCGGCTCTGCCCCTGAACGCGGCCGCCGGCTCACGGCCGTGGGCCCCGTACGGGGGAACGGCCGTCGATATCGCAGGCGACCGTCGTTGTGCTCTCGTGGACGACGAGCAGGAACACAGCATCGGGCCGGGGACGACCATCGCGCTGGTGGCGGGGTTGATCGTCTTCTACGGTCTGTTCATCGCCATCGCCCTGGCGCGCGCCTGAGGCGTACCGGGTCGAAAGGTATCTACGTCTGTAGATGCGAACAGCGGCTTCCCGTGGTACTCCGAGAGGAGCGATCAGCGAGGAGGCCCTCATGTCCGTGTCACCGCAGGGGTTCGGCCGGGGATCGGGGATCTTCCGGCGCAAACCGGTCGACGAGGTCACCGACGAGACCGGCAGCGACCTGCACCGGTCGCTGGGACTCTGGCAGCTCACCGCGATCGGTGTCGGCGGCATCATCGGCGCGGGCATCTTCGCGCTGGCCGGCGCGGTCGCGAACGAGACCGCCGGTCCGGCGGTGCTGTTCTCGTTCCTGATCGCGGGCATCGCCAGCGCCGCGGCCGCCCTGTCGTACGCCGAGTTCGCCGGCATGATCCCGAGGGCCGGTTCGGCCTACACCTACGGCTACGTCGTGCTGGGCGAGGTGGTGGCCTGGTTCATCGGCTGGGACCTGCTGCTGGAGTACACGGCCATCGTCTCGGTCGTGGCGATCGGCATCTCGGGCTACTTCTCGTTCCTGATGGCCGACATCGGCGTGGATCTGCCGGCCTGGATGCTCGGCGCCCCGGGCACCGGGGACGGGCACGTCGTCGACCTCTTCGCCGTGGTGTTGTGCCTGCTCATCGCGTACCTGCTGAACCGGGGCATCAAGGCCGCGGCGCGGGCCGAGACCGCGGTGGTCATCCTCAAGGTGATCATCGTCCTGCTCGTGGTCGTGGTCGGCGCGTTCCACATCACCCGGTCCAACTACGACCCGTTCTTCCCGTTCGGCTGGAGCGGGGCGATCACCGGCGCGGCGACCGTGTTCTTCGCGGTCTTCGGCTACGACGCCATGAGCACCGCCGCCGAGGAGTCCAAGGACGCCCGCCGCCACCTGCCCAAGGCGATCATCTATTCGCTGATCATCTCGATGGTGCTCTACGTGCTGGCCACGCTCGTGCTGACCGGCATGCAGAACTACCGGGAGATCGACCCGGAGAGCGGCTTCTCGACGGCGTTCGCCTCGGTCGGGCTGTCCGGGCTGGCCGACGTCATCGCGGTCGGCGCGATCGTCGGCATCCTCACGGTGATGTTCACCTTCATGCTCGGCGTGACCCGGGTGTGGTATTCGATGAGCCGGGACGGACTGCTGCCCGCGTGGTTCGGCAAACTGCACCCCGAACGCCGGGTGCCGACCCGGGTCACCTGGATCGCCGGCATCGCGTCGGCCGTCATCGCCGGCTTCCTGCCGATCCGGGAGGCGGCCGAGCTGACCAACATCGGCATCCTGCTGGCCTTCGTCGTGGTCTGCATCGCGGTCGTCGTGCTGCGGTACCGCCGGCCGGACATCCCGCGCACGTTCCGGCTGCCCTGGATGCCGGTGATCCCGGCCGTCGGCGTGGTCTTCTCGATCTGGCTGATCACCTTCCTCGACCCGGTGACCTGGCTGCGCTTCGCGGTCTGGTTCGCCCTGGGCCTGATCCTGTACGCCGTCTACGGCCGGCGCCACTCGAAGCTCAACCAGGAGAACCGAAGGTCCTGACCGCGGTGCCGACCAGCCCGGCGACGGGCTTCGAGCGGCTGTGTGCGGGCCAGGCCAGCACGGTGGTGACCTCCCAGGCGTCGGTCAGCGGCACGGCGGCGTGCGCGTCCCACAGCCACGACCGCGACGAGGCGCACAGGACGGCCGCGGTGCGCCCGAGGGCGATCAGCTGGGCCAGCTGCGACTGGTCGTGGATCTCGGGGCCCGGGCCGGGCGGGTAGGCGCCGTCCGGGCCGGGCCAGCGGGCGAGCGGCAGTCCGGGCACGTCGTCCAGGTCGGCCAGGGTGAGGGTCTCGCGTGCGGCGAGGGAGTGCGCGGCGGGCAGGATGGCGACCTGCTGCTCGGTCTGCAGGTCCTCGGTGTCGAAGCCGCCGACGGCGTCGAAGGGGCGCTGCATGAGGGCGACGTCGGCGCGGCCGTCGCGCAGCATGCGGGCCTGTTCGCCCATCCGGCACAGCACCACGTCGATCTCGGCCGCGCCGGGCTCGGCGGCGTGCGCGTCGAGCAGCTTGCGGAGCAGCTCGTGACCGGCGCCGGCCTTGGTCACCAGCGTCAGGCGGTTGCCGGCGGACGCGGCCCGGCGGGTGCGCCGGGCGGCCGCCGCCGCGCCGTCGAGCAGGACCCGGGCCTCGTCCAGCAGGACCCGGCCCGCGTCGGTGAGCGCCACGCCGCGGCGGTCGCGCTCGAGGAGGGTGACGCCGAGGCGCCGCTCGAGCTGCTGGATGGCCCGCGACAGGGGTGGCTGGGCCATGCCGAGGCGTTCGGCCGCCCGGCTGAAGTGCAGCTCCTCGGCGACGGTGACGAAATACCTGAGCTCGCGGGTCTCCAGCGTGTCCACCGGACGACAGTACTGCGGTGATACCGCTCCGGTATGACAGAGCACCGGAACGGTGTAAGGACCGGACGCGGCTGCGGGCCATCATCGGCTTCATGAGCGACAAGAAGACCGCGCTGGTCACCGGCGCGAACAAGGGACTCGGGTACGAGATCGCGGCCGGGCTGGGCGCCCGGGACCACCGGGTGGTGGTCGGCGCCCGCGACCGGGTCAAGGGCGAGGCGGCCGCCGAGAAGTTGCGGGCGGCCGGGGTGGAGGCGTTCGCGGTCCCGCTGGACGTCACCAGCGACAGCAGCGTCGCCCGGGCCGCCGAGCTGATCGGCGACCGCGCCGGGCGCCTGGACGTCCTGGTCAACAACGCCGGCATCTCGGGCGAGACCGGGCCGGGCTGGACGCAGGACCCGACCACGCTCGACCTGGAGGTCGTCCGGGCGGTCGTGGACACCAACGTCTACGGGGTGATCCGGGTGACCAACGCCCTGCTGCCCCTGCTGCGCCGCTCGCCGTCGCCCCGCGTCGTCAACATCTCCAGCAGCGTCGGGTCGATCACCTGGCAGGCCGACCCGGCCGTGAACGTGGGCCCGATCATGGCCGCCTACTCGCCGACGAAGTCGTACCTCAACGCCCTCACCGTGCACTACGCCCGGCAGCTGGCCGGCACCGGCATCCTCGTCAACGCGGCCTGCCCGGGCCTGGTCGCGACCGACTTCACCGGCTTCCAGGGCCGGCCGGTCGGCGACGCCGCGGCCACCCCGATCCGGCTGGCCACGCTGCCCGACGGCGGCCCGAGCGGCTCGTTCTTCAACGACGAGGGGGTCGTCCCCTGGTGACGAGCCGCCCGGCCACCTTCCACAGCTCCGGGTCGCGCCCGGACTCGACGACGCAGCGGGCGAACAATCACAGGCGCACCCGCTCGGCGTCGAGCCCGAGCAGGCCGGCCATCCGGTCGGCGAACGCTCCCGGATCGGCGGCCAGGCGGTCGGGGAAGTTGAGCATGTGCTGGACCGGCTCGTAGGCGGGATCACCCACGTACGGCTTGGGGTCGATGATCAGCCACGGCTCGCGCTCCGACCGCAGCACGTTGCCGGCGTGCAGGTCGGTGCAGAGCAGCACCTCCCGGTCGGCAGTGCCGGGCAGGCCGAGCCACACGTCGAGGCCCTCCCGCGCGAGCCCCGGGTCGGGCAGCTTCTCCGGGGTGACACTCCGCGCCCACGCCTCGACCATCGTGCGCAGCGGCCGGAACCCGGCGTCCGGCGCGGGCGTGATCCACAGCCGGGGGAGCAGCCCGGCGACCACCTCGTCCCGCTCGGCCGGCGGGAGCGACGCCTCCAGGGTCGTCCCCGGCCGGCACTGCTCCAGCAGCAGGGCGTCGGTCTGCTCGAAACGGTCCGAGCGGAAGACCCGGACGGTGCCCCGGCCGTCCCACACCCGCAGCCCGGCCGCCTCGTCCCGCGCCTCGTAGTGGGCCCACCCGACCTTGAGCACCCGCCCGTCCCGGGTCGGCGCCACCCAGGACGCGGTGCCGCCGGGCTGATAGGGCCGCCCCACCTCGACCCCCCACCGCCGGGCGAGCCCGGCCACGATCCCCGGCAGCCGCGCCACCCACTCGTCGAAGGGCGGATGCTTCCCCACGGTCGACAACAGGTTGGCCGGCATCTCCCAGTCGGTCATGCCCGCATCGTGCCGACCCGCGACGCCGCTGTCACACGGATTTCGGTGGGCGGGCCAACGCTCAACCGGGCGTTCCGGTTGCCGATAGCGTCGGAGTGAACCAGCACAGGTCGGTCCTCCGGACGGTACGGCGTGATCCCGTGATGATCGCGGCCGTGTTGTGGACGCTGGCCGGGAGCGTTCTGCTCGTCGCGCTGGACGGGCGGGCCGACGCGCAGGTGCGGGTGTTCTGGTTGTTCCAGCCGCCGCTCGACCTGTTGCTCGCCTACTCGTCGTGGCAGGTCGGCCGTCGGGCGACCGGCTCGGTGCGGCGGTTCTGGCTGGTGATGGCGGTCGCCGGGGCGTTGCTGACGGTCGGCGACACCGTGCAGGTGGCGATCGCCCTGGCATCCCGCGACCAGTGGTCCACCTCGGGCGGCGCCGTGCAGGCGGTCTGCTTCACGGCCGGGTTGGCCGCCCTCATCATCGCCATGCTGCTGTACCCCATCCCCGGGCGCACCCGCCGCGAGCGCCTGGCGTTCTGGCTCGACTCGGCCACGGTGCTGGTCGGCGGGGCCGTGGTGGCCTGGTGCTTCGCGGCCGGCCCGGACGACGTCCTCGGGCAGCTGGTCACCGGCGCGGTCATCCTCACCTCCGGGTTCGCGGCGGTGAAGCTGGTGCTCAGCGGCAACGCCCCCATGCACAAGGCGGCCGCCCTCCCGCTGGTCGCCTCGGCCGGGGTCAACGCCGTCGGCTTCTTCCTCGCGCCCGGCGCCGAAGGCCCGATGCCCGCCCACGTCTACGCCGTCCGGCTGCTCCCGTCGTTGCTCATCGCGGTCGGCCCGCGAGTGCAGGAACTGCTGGCCCGCTT
Organism: Actinoplanes sp. M2I2; assembly: GCF_023544445.1. Taxonomy (GTDB): domain Bacteria; phylum Actinomycetota; class Actinomycetes; order Mycobacteriales; family Micromonosporaceae; genus Actinoplanes. The sequence goes on from NZ_JALPVJ010000026.1 coordinate 70,461, forward strand.
CGATGAGACCGCGGCCTTCGGCTCGCGCCGCCGCAAGCCCTACAGCCTTCTCCCGTACGGGTCGATCGCCGTGGCCTTCACGGCGGTGCTCACCACGATCCCCGAGGGCCCGCACGCCCGCCTGTGGGGTGCGGTGACCGGTCTCGGCCTCATCTTCGCGCTGGTCGTGTGCCGCCAGCTGGCCGCGTTCCGCGACAACACCCGCCTCATCGACCAGCTCGACGCCACCCTGGCCGACCTGCGCGAGCACGAGACCCGGCTGCGGCATCAGGCGTTGTCCGACGGCCTGACCGGCCTGGCCAACCGCACGTCCTTCCACGAGCAGCTGACCGCCGCGCTGGCCGCGCCCGCCGCCGCTGACACGACGTCGGTGCTGCTCATCGATCTGGACGGCTTCAAGGCGGTCAACGACACGCTCGGCCACGCGGCCGGTGACGCATTGCTCGCCGGTGTGGCCGACCGGCTGCGCGCGTCGGTGCGGACCGAGGATCTGGTGGCCCGTCTCGGCGGCGACGAGTTCGCCGTGCTGTTGCGCGACTGCGACGTCGACGGCGCCTCGCAGACGGCCGACCGGGTGCTGCACGAGCTGGCCTCCCCGATCCCGTACGAGGACACGGTGGTGCGGGCCAACGCCAGCATCGGCATCGCCTGCGCCGGCCCCGGCGACGACGGTGGCAGCCTGCTGCGCAGCGCCGACCTGGCCATGTACGCGGCCAAGCGCGACGGCAAGGGCACCTGGAAGTGCTACGAGGAGCCCGCCTCCACGGTCACCTCGACCGCCTGAGCCGTCAGGACAACCGCGTCCGGTACGGCCGGAAGAACTCGCGCAACTCGGCGGCGTACAGCTCGGGCTGCTCGAACGGCGCGAAGTGGCCGCCGGCCGGCGGACAGGTGACGCGCACGGTGTCGGCCATGCGGTCGAGCCAGGCCCGCGGCGGGCGCACGATGTCGCCGGGGAAGAGCGCGAAGCCGGACGGCACCTCGACGCGCCGGCCGAGCTGCGCGGGGTCGATGGCCGCGTTGGCCCGGTACATCCGCATCGACGAGCCGATCGTGCCGGTCAGCCAGTAGATCGTGATGTTCGTCAGGATCTCGTCCCGGGTGAACGGGGTGTCGCTCCACGCGCGCATCTTCTCGACGATCCACGCGGCCAGGCCCGCGGGCGAATCGGTGAGACCGACGGCCGCGGTCTGCGGCTTGGTCCGGTGCATCGCGGCGTACGCGCCCTCGGCCGCACCCCAGCCGGCGACGCCCGACAGCCACTCGCGTTCCTCGGGCGTCAGCGTGTCCGGATCGACCGGGCCCGGCAGCCCGGCGTCCATGCGGTGCACGGCGATCACCCGGCCGGGGTGGTCGAGCGCCAGATAGCGACTGACGTGACTGCCGATGTCGCCGCCCGCCGCGCCGAACCGCTGGTAGCCGAACCCGGTCATCAGCGAGGCCCACCGCCCGGCCACGTCGATGGAGTTGAGCGGCCGGGCGGGCGGGTCGGAGTAGCCGTACCCCGGCATGTCGGGCACCACGACGTCGAACGCGTCCGCCGGGTCGCCGCCGTGCGCGCCGGGATCGGTCAGCAGCGGGATCACCTTGGTGTAGCGCCAGAACGAGTCGGGCCAGCCGTGGCAGAGCACCAGCGGGAACGGCGCCGGACCGGTCCCGCGCGCGTGCACGGCGTGGATGCCCTCGCGGAACACGTGCGGGAACCGGTCGAGCGCCGCCTCCTGTTTCCGCCAGTCGAACCCGTCGGCCCAGTACGCGACGAGCTCGCGCAGGTAGTCCAGATCGGCGCCCATCGACCAGCCCGCGTCCTCCGGCGCGTCCGGCCACCGGGTTGCGCGCAGCCGGGCACGCAGGTCGTCGAGGGCGGCGGTCGTAGCCAGCGGCAGATGGGGCATGGACGCGACCCTAGTACTGCAATGGTCAGATGGCGGCGACGATGTCTACTTCAACGAGGAACTCGGGCGCATAGAGGGCGGCGACGCCCACGATGGTTTGCGCCGGTGGTGGCGTCGTGCTCCCCTGCCGGAGGGCGGCGATGATCGGCGTGACAACTTCCAGCCGGTAGTCGGCGATATAAATGACTTCCTTCACCACGCGCGACCGGTTGGTACCCGCAGCGGCAAGCGCTGTGTCGATGTTGTGGACGATCTGCTCCGCCTGCTGTCCGTGATCGCCCGCACCGACCAGATCTCCAGAGCTGTTCATGGCGACCTGCCCGGACAGGTACACCAGACCGGCCTCCGGGAGAACGACGGCGTGGCTGAGGAGGCCCGGGAGGGGATGAAGACCCTCGGGATCGAGATGAAGCAATGACATGAACATTACCTCCGTTTCGGCTACGCAGAATTGTGGGAATTGCCGACGTCAGATACGCCCTAGTGCCGAACGTGCAGCCCGAAACCTGTGCGACCCGCGGGCTCCAGCCCCTTCTTCAGGTTCAACGACGGGATCTCGTAGTCACCGAAGTTCTGCCGCCGGAATGCGATCGGCTCGGTCGACTCCAGGGTCAGCAGCCGCTGCTCCCAGGTCTTGGCGATGTCCGGAAAGTCCTCGTGAGTGGTCCGGTCCGTGCTGTACAGCACAAACGGCGGCAGGACCTCCAGTCCCGGGTAGTACAGGATGCCGTGGTTGATGGGGAACAGCACGTCGTCGATCGGGCCGTTGATCCCGCGCTCGGCATAGTGCGACTCCGGCCCTCCAACGGTCACGGACAGGAGCGCTCGTCGACCGGCAAGGGTCCCCTCGCCGAATCGGTCGCCGTACCTGACATCACTGAACTCGCCGATGCCGTGCGCGAAGTGGGCCGTGAAGACGCGGTCGACCCAGCCTTTGAGGATGGCCGGCATCGTGTACCACCACAACGGGAACTGGAAGACGACCGTATCCGCCCAGAGGAGCTTTTCCTGCTCGGCGACGATGTCGGGAGTGAGGGTCCCGGTGTCGAAGGCCCGCCCGGAGTTCGGGGCGACCTTCAGCGGGTTCGAGGCGGACGGGCCGAAATCCGCGGCGTCCGCGACGGCCTTCCAATTCATCGCGTACAGGTCACTGACCTGCACCTGATGCCCGGCCTTCTCCAGCGTGGTCACCGCCAGGTCCTTGAGCGAGCCGTTGAGTGATCTCGGCTCCGGGTGGGCGTAGACGATCAGCGTCTTCATGCTGTCTCCTTCGGATCGGGTAACTCCCACCCTCCACACCCAGGCGGCCGCCATTCAGGGACGCTTCGTCCCTAGGGCACGACTTCCTGGTACTGGCGAGACCACCTTCACCGCCGACGCCCGAGCAATACTCGACCGATGGACGATCTCGCAGGTTTCCTCCGCACCCGCCGGTCCCGGGTCGACCCGGCCGGGGCGGGCATCCCGGTGGACAGCCGCCGTCGGGTCCGCGGGTTGCGCCGCGAAGAGATAGCGCTCCTGTCCGGGGTGAGCGTCGACTACTACGTGCGCCTCGAGCAGGGGCGCGCCACCCAGCCATCGGAACAGGTTCTCGAAGCGCTGGCGCGAGTCCTCGGACTCGATGACACCGAACGCGGGCATTTGCTCCGGCTGGCCCGGCAGAGACGCCGGCGTGCGAAGTCGCCCAGCGGGCGGCTGCGTCCGGAATCGCCGCGGATCTTGGATCTGATCACCGACGCTCCTGCGTTCATCGTCGACCACCGCCTCGACGTGGCCGCCGGTAATCGCCTCGCCGAGCAGCTGTACGGCCGCCCCATGAAAGGCCTGAACACGGCCCGGCACCTTTTCCTGGAGGAAGCGGAGCGCGGCCTGTACGCCGGCTGGGACGAGTGCACCCTCACCGTGGTCGGGCACCTGCGCCTGGCGACCGGGAAGTACCCCGGGGACCCGCGCCTGGCTGCGCTGATCGGAGAGCTGGCAATGGGCAGCGAGCGCTTTCGGCGCCTGTGGGCCCGTGCGGACGTACGCGCCCGGACACACGGGCGCAAAGACTTCCGGCACCCGCTGGTCGGAGAGATCGAGCTTCATCAGGAAAACCTTGCCATGACGGATGAATCGGGCATGGAGTTGCTCGTGCTTTCGGCGACTCCGGGCAGCCCGTCCGCGGACGCCCTGCAACTCCTGGCCGGACTGGCCGACGATGGAGATATCCGTACGCGGCAGGGCTTGCCAGAACGACAGGGCTTGCCGGAACGACAGGGCTTGCCAGAACGAACGGTGTGACTCGGATCGAGCGGCAATCCGAACGACGTGATGTCGAATGGAGCGGCACCTGATATCGAAAGGATCGACGGCTGCCGTGCCGACCAGCGCGACAGATGGAGGTGCCGCGCGAGACTTTCGTTGATTGTGCCTTCGAGGCCGCTGACTTCACCTTCTTTGCCTTCGTTGATGGCCTGGCGGAGCCCCTTGAATATGCTCTCGTCGCCGCGGGCCACATCGACAAGCAGTTTCTTGTACAGCGCCCGCGATTCACACTGACGCTTCTGCTCGCGGCTATCCGTTGTCGGGGCGGGGCGGCGGAAGAACCCCACAGACGCTCGCCCGTTGGCTCCGGCGATCGCGGTGATCTGCGCATCGACATCGAGACGCACATGGGGATACCAGCCCTCCGGCAGGGCCTTCCACGGCTGACGCTGAGCGTTCGCGCCTGCTTCGCGGGCGAGCCGGACGTTGCGTTCGGCCGGCGCCAGGATCGAGTCGTCTCGCCTCCGCCCAGGAGTTCAGATCAACGTCTTCGCAGATCTCGTGCAGGTTCAGCACGACTGTTTCGCCGTAACCGTCAAGGGCAAGCCCCGCCACGACGAAGCTGCCTTGAACGGATGAATCGAAAGTGAACCGGGCCTTCAGGTCGCCGAGGTCGAAGTGATAGCTGCGACCTGTCAATTGTCTGGTCCTGCGACGTCCTTCGCATGATCGATCACAGTGCCCTTGCCGATCACAGTGCTCCTGCCGATCACAGTGCTCTTGCCGATTTGAATTCCCATCCAGCAGTATTGTTCCGCAAGATCTCCGGGATGTAGATCACACTGAAATAATTTGACCCTGTTCCTACGACACGGTGTTACCTAGCAAAAGGCCCGGTCGTAGTCGAGTTTATCTGCGAATGCGCGAGGCCGTCGTTGGGAAAGCGCGGGCCGAAGAGGCCGCGCGATAGACCAACCGGCGCTTCATCCTCCGGTACACACGTTCACTATATGCGCGGGAGCGACATGGAAAAGATCGACGAAACAGCGAAATCGGTGCTGTTCACCGGCGCACGGACCCCGAACAGCTTCGCGGACACACCAGTCAGCGACGCGGAGGTGGCCGCGATCTGGGAGCTGGTTCGGTGGGCACCAACCTCGTTCAACACCCAGCCGTTGCGGGTGCTCTACGTGCGTCCTGGCCCTGGCCGGGACAGGCTGGTCAAGCACATGAGCGAGGGTAACCAGGACAAGACGGCATCCGCGCCGGCGGTGGCCGTACTCGCCATGGACACCCGGTTCCACGAGCACATGCCGGTTCTGCTGCCGTTCGGACCTGACCTGAAGGAGGTCTTCGCCGCGGACGCCGAGGGGCGGTCGCAGACCGCGACCTTCAACGCGACGTTGCAGGCCGGCTACTTCATCCTCGCAATCCGGGCCGTGGGCCTGGCGGCCGGGCCGATGGCCGGTTTCGACTCTGCCGGCGTTGACGCCGAGTTCTTCCCGGACGGCCGCTTCCGGTCGGTTTTGGTGGTCAACATCGGTCATCCGCACCAGGGCCCGACATCCGACCGGTTGCCGCGCCTCGGCCATGACGATGTGGTGCAGTGGGCCTCATGATCAATCGCTTTCCGCCTCCGCTGTGGAGTCACAGGCTCTGAGGTAAGTCCGGGCGTACCGTCAAGCGGTGTGTTGAGCTCATGAGACCCATCGTCAGGTCAAGGGGCGGAGGTTGCACCGGCCGGCTCATCGATCCGGTGGTGCCGGCCGCGCAACACGTTCCTGGTCTGCCATTTCGATGTGATGGGCCGCCGACTGCGTTCCATTCGGCACGTGAGAGTTACCGAGCCATGGCGATGGGGAAGTTCGTTGGTTTCCGGAGCGGGCGCCGCGACGAACAAGCTCAGGCGATCACCATCGGTTACCGCAGTCGGGCACGGCTTGTCCGGGGGTCGCTGCGCCATCACGATCTCGGTCGGTGATGACGCCATCGGCGGGTGCGGTTTCGTTCTCGATCACGGTTGTCTTCGCAAATACCTTGATCGTCAACGGGCCGCACCCGTCCTGCACGGACCAGTGCCACGAGTGTCGAAGCTGTTGTGAAAGGGCCGTTCTCGCTCGGCATTTTTCAGATGACCGGGGCCCATGTCGCCGACTCCATGCCAATAGTCAACAAATATATGGTCTGCCGAACGGGCTAGTACTCCAGCAGGAGATCCGTGCTGAGCTGCTGTGAGGGTGCGGGTTTGTCCGTGGACGCAAGCAACCACCGCCACGTCTCAGTGGTGGTGTGGACTACCGAAACTGCGGCGGTGGCTGCGCGACTTCGTGACAGCCCACCTCGGGCACCGCGACGCGATCCTGATCGTCGACAAGACCGGCGACCTGAAGAAAGGCACCCGGACCGCCGGCGTGCAACGCCAGTACTCCGGCACCGCCGGAAAGATCGGGAACTGCCGGCTCGCGGTGCACCTGTCCTCCGTCTCACCGCTCGGGCACACCCTCGTCGATGCCGCCCTCTACCTGCCGAAATCCTGGACCGACGACCCCGACCGGCGGCCGAGGCCACAGTGCCCGACACGGTTGCCTTCGCCACCGAACCACAGCTGGCACGCCGCCTCATCGAAGCCGCCGTCACCGGCGGACTGCCGTGCCGGTGGGTCGCCGGCAACGAGGCCTACGGCGGTGACCCACACCTGGCCGCCGTACTGCGCGGCCACCACCGGGGCTACGTCCTCGCCGTCGCCTGTTCCCATCGCGTGCCGACCGGTCCCGGGCCGGGACTCGACGTTGCGTACGTCTATGAGGCAATCGACGGTCAAGTGAGTCTCGCCGCCTACGCGTCGGCCGTTGGCTTGCTTCCAGGAATCGAGTGCTCAAGCCACAACTCCTTCCTGGTCGGTGGGGCGGCGCCGGCTCGGGCCACGGTCAGGCCCGCGACCAGGGCTGCGCGCGAGACGACGTCGTGGAGGTCGGCGGCGGTGACGGCCTTCAAACGGGGGCGGGCGCCGGGGCCGAGCAATCCTCGCTGCCACAGGGCGTCGAGCAGGCCGGACATGAAGGCGTCGCCGGCGCCCACCGTGTCGACGACGGTGACGGGAACGGGAGGGACTATCACGTGGGCGTCGGCGGCCACCGCGAAGGCGCCGTATGCGCCCAGCGTCACCGCGACCAGTGACGGACCCAGGGTGAGCCAGCGACGTGCGACGTCGAGGGCGGGGACGCCGGGGTAGAGGTGAGCCAAGTCCTCGTCGCTGGCTTTCACGACGTCGCCGAGGGCAACCAGTTGCTCCACAGGCGCGAGGCAGTCGCCGACCAGGGCGGGGCGGATGTTGGGGTCGTAGCTGGCGGTGGTGTCGGGGCCGCGGGTGCGCAGAAGGTGCTCGACGTCGGCGGCGCCGGGGGACATCAGGGCGGCTATCGAGCCGGTGTGCAGGTGGTCGGCGGTGATGGTGGGTGTGATGCCGCTGGGCCAGGTGACGGCGAAGTCGTAGCGGGCCGAACCGTCGGGCTGCAGCTCGGCGACCGCTCGGGAGGTCGTGCCGGTGACGGGGGAGAGCAGGTCGACGCCCGCGCCGGTGAGGTGTGCGCGGAGCAGGTCGCCGCCGGGGTCGTCGCCGAAGTGGGTCCACAGGCTGACGTCGTGGCCGAGCCGGCTCAGCCCGACGGCGACGTTGGCCGGGCTGCCACCGGGCAACTCGCGATCGGCCGAGCCATCGCCCGCGGAAGGAGAAACGATGACGTCGACGATGGACTCGCCGACCACCAGGAAGCGGGTCAACGCACCGCTCCGATCGCGCACGCCGCCGCCAGACCCGGAGCGAGCGGCGCCCGCGGAATGATCATCGCCTGGACGGCGTGATACAGGTCGGGTTTCCCGGACCACGTCGACGACCCCGGCCGGTTGGCGACGTCCAGCTCGTGCCACCACGACCCGCCCGCCAGGTCGACGAAGTGCTTACGGACGTACGCGACCCAGGTCTCGAACCAGTCCGCATAGGAGGAGTCGCCGGTGCGGGTATGCAGGGCCGCCGCCGCAGCGAGAGCCTCCGCAGCGACCCAGTGCATCCGCTCGCGGACGACCGGCGTCCCGTCCCAGTCCGTCGTGTAGACGAAGCCGGGGGCGCCGTCCACCGCCCACCCGTCCTTCACCGCCTGCGCGAAGAGAGCCTCGGCAGCCGGCAGCATCCAGCCCTCGGCCGAGGAGCCGAGCGCCGCCTCGAGGTGCAGGATCAGTCGCGACCACTCCAACCCGTGCCCCACCGTGGCGCCGAACGGCTGAAACTGATCACGCGGACGGTCCCGGTTGAACGACGGCAGCGGATTCCACGAGGAGTCGTAGTGCTCCGGCAGCCGCCAGCCGAACTGCGACCCCCAGCCGACCGCCCGCGTAGTGATCGCCAGCGCCCGTTGCAGATACGAAGGTTGCCCGGTCGCGTCGAACGCCGCGAGCATCGCCTCGACCGCATGCATGTTGGCGTTCAGACCCCGATAGCCGTCCAGAGCGACCCAGCCCCTGTCCCACCGGTCGGCGAACATCGAGTGCGCGGGCTCCCAGAACCGATCAAGGACGTCCAGAGCGGTGGCCAGCAACTCCCGAGCCCCCGGACGCTGCGCGAGGGTGGCCGACGACGCGGCCAGCACCACAAACGTATGGTCGTAGCACGATTTACCCGAGGGATCGGAGAACGACGGATGCCATCCGCCGTGCAAGGAGTCGTGCAACACCCCGGTCAGCCCGGCCAGCGCCGCATCCGCCAGCGGCCCCGCCCCCGGCACCCCCAGCAGATCAGCCACGCTGTAGACATGCGCCATCCGCGCCGTCACCCACGTATAGACCGGAGCGGACAGATCAGGCTTCCCGTCGACACCCAGCCAGGCCGCCCCACCGGAGGGGTGCGGGAAGGAACGTCCGAATTCGAGCAGGCGCCCCGTTTCCTCGGCGAGCCAGACAAAATGATTCATCGGGTACTTTCACGTTCGACGATGTGGGCTTTCGGTGCTTCGTAAACGGCGGCCGGGGCCACCCCGCGCATCGCGTCGAGGACGGCGTACGCGGCGATCTCCCCGACCTGGCAGACGTCATGACTCATGGCGGACAGGGCAGGCACCGCCAGCTGACACTGCGCCGAGTCGTCCCAGGCGACGACCGACACGTCTTCCGGCACCCGCAGCCCGTGGGCGCGGATCGCCTCGAGCCCGCCCAGCGCCATGAGGTCGTTGTCGTAGACGATCGCGGTGGGCCGCGAAGCAAGCAGTTGAGCGGTCAGAGCCCGTCCACAGGCAACCGAGTAGTCGCCTTCGACGCCGATCACGGTGATGTCGCTGCCGAACGAGGAGAACCCGGCCCGGCGCAGCTGGGTGTGCGTGAGCGTGCTCGGCCCGCTCACGTGACCGAGCACGGCGTGCCCGCGCCCGGCCAGGAAACCGACCACCTCACGGGCGAACCCATGGTCGTCGGTCCAGACGGTGGGCAACCCGTCCGCGGTGGACGGGTCGCCCATCACCACGGCCGGCAGACCGAGTTCGCGGACGAGCCGAACCCGGTCGTCGCCGGGACGCAGGTCGACCATGATGACGCCGTGGACCATCCGCTGCGCCGACCACCGCCGGTAGGTGGCGATCTCGGCGGCCGGCGAATTGACCACGTTGACCAGCACGGAGGTGCCGGCCGGCGTGAGCACCCGCTCGAGTCCTTCGATGAACTCGTGGTAGTACGACTCCTCACCGAGTACCTGCGAGGCTCGCGCCAGCACCAGACCGACTCTGCGACCCGACATCAGAACCGGACTTCGCCCTGGTTGAACACCCGGGGGTGGAAGTACGCGTTCTGGATCTCCGCGTTGCTGTTGCTGCCGCGCAGCTGCTCGGACCAGACCATGAAGTACGTCCAGCGCGGCTGGCTGCTGAGCAGTGCCGCGGTCGGCACCTTGCCCGTCTCGGCGAGCGCGATCGGCTTGCCGGCCGCGATGGACAGCAGCTGGTTGTAGTCACCCGCCGAGGGCAGGCCCTTGTACCAGGCGTCGAGCGACACGACGTCCACGTACCCCGAGCCCGGGTAGTACTGCGACCAGTTCGCGTTCGGGTTGTCCTGCACGTTCCACACCCAGATCAGGTTGGTCAGGCCCTGGCTGTCGAAGTAGTCCTTCATCTGCTGGAAGATCTTCGCGCCGCCGTTCGCGCCGGGACGCCCGCCCCACCAGTTCCAGGTCTCGTTCATCTCGTGGAACGGCCGCCACAGCACCGGCACCCCGGCGTCACGCAGCTGCCGCAGGTAGGGCACGACCGCCGCCATCCGGCTGCGCCACGTGTTGTTCAGAGCAGTGCCGCCGGTGACGATCTGCTGGAACTGGGTGTTGCTGATCGACGTCTTGACCCCACCCTCGAAACCGCAGGTCGCGCCGACGGTGGGGGAGCAGGCGTGCCAGGTCAGCGTCACCAGCGACCCGTTGGCCCACTCGGTCCTGGCCTGGTCGATCACCCGCTGCCGGTTGGCGACGTCAGCGGCGTCGAACATCATGTCGCCGCCCCAGAGTCCCGGATGCTGGCCGGTGATGTCGCGGACCTGCTGGGTGTACTGGCCCGGGTTGCTTGCCGGTTCCTTGTTGTGCTGGCCGGAGACGATGTTCGCCCCGGTGATCGACCCCAGATAGTTGATCACGGTCTGCTTCGGCGTCGAGGGGAACGCCTGCGCGGGTGCGGCGGCCATGGGCGCGGCCAGCACGCCGAGGGCGAGAGCCGCGGTGAGGCGGGGGACCTTCATTCCGAGCGTCCTCCAATAACAGGGGATGGTGCCGCCGCGACGAACCCGGTGGCGGTGCCGCGACGGCGAGATGACGTCCAGCTTCACGGCAATTCCGCTCGAGTGTCAATGATTACATTAATAATTTATGAAAATTGGAAACGGATGGGGGTGACCGGAACACGCGCGATCAGGCCGCCTGGCTCGACGAATGGCCGGGCGCCACGGACGCCTGCACGACCAGCGCCGCCGCCCCGATGCCGGCCGCGTCGCGGGGCTGTGCCGACAGCTCCACGGCTACTTGATGCCGCTGCCGAGAGTGCGCGGTCCGGTCGAGATGCGTGCGCAGCCGCCGGGCAAAGATCGACCCCGCCCGCGCCACCCCCGGTCCGGTCAGCACCAGACGGTCGACGTTCAACAGGTTCACCATCGAGGTCGCGGCCGCGCCCAGCCGCTCCGCGGCCACATCCAGCACCTGATAGGCGTCCGCGTCCCCGTTGACTGCAGCCCGCGCAATGGCGTCGAACGCGCTCGACTCACTGCCGTCCAGCGCCAGCCGCCCCCGTAGCGTCACGTCCTCCCGCGCGGCCGCCACGATCGCACGCACCGACGCATACTGCTGAACGCACCCCCGGTTGCCGCACGGACACTTCCGCCCGTCGTAGTCGATGGAAACGTGCCCGAGCTCCCCGGCGCCGAAGTTGGCGCCACGGTGTAGAGCGCCCCCGAAGACGAACCCGGCCCCGATGTCAGTCGAAAGATATATGCACGCAAAGGCCTGCTCACGGGAAACCCGCCGACTCCAGAACTCCCCGAGCGCCGCAGCCGCCGCATCGTTCTCGATGAGCACCGGAGCCCCGAGCCGCTCCTCGAGCTCAGGCCGCACCGTACTGAAGTCTGAGTCGTACGCGGGCTCGGAGCCCGGGTCCGGCAGCGACGCCGGCGTGACGAGCGCGAGCCCCTCGATCCGGCCGGCCGGCATGTTGAGGCCGGCGGTGAAGTCCTCGAAACGCAGAGCCAGCTGGTCGGCGTCCCACTCCTCGTCCGGCAGGCGGGGGACCACCTCGCGGCCGACCACCCCGCCGGTCAAGTCGATGGCGACGCAGGTGACGGTGTCCGTGCCGAGGTGGAAGCCGACGCCGAAGCGGTTGGCCGGGCTGATCGCGATCAGTTTGCGGCGCCGGCCCAGGGTCGAGTCGGTGGAGCCGATCTCGTGGATGATCCCGTCGGCGATCAGGTCGCGGACGATGTTCGAGATGGACGGCTGGGTGAGCCCGGTCAGCTCGGCGAGCTCGACGCGGGTGATGGTCACCGAGGACCGGACCACGTCGACGATGAGGGCACGACTTCCTGGTCCGGCCGCGGGTGCTTCTCGTCGTGCCATGTCGGGTCGGTTCTCCGGTTCTCCCGTGAGCGGCGGGGCGGCGGTGCGGCAGGGCGGCAGGGCGGCGGGCCTGCTCAAGTCGTTACCGTACCCGTCCTCGCCAAGGCGGAAAGGGCCGGCCGCGCCGACCCGAGCTTAAAATAAATTAGTAATCTAATCTTGACACCGCTGTAACGGCCGTCTCATGCTGGGCCCCTCACCAGCCACACCTCAGCGGACGGGCTTCCAGCATGATCAATAGACGGCACCTTCTCGGCCTCGGCGCGGTCACCGCGCTCGCTCTCGTCACCGGCTGCACCGGCGGCGCCGGCAGCGACGACGCCGGTACGGCGGGCGACTTCTCCGGCGACGTCAAGGGCAACATCACCGTCCTGACCAACCGGACCGATCTGGTCAACACCAAGTTCAAGGAGTACGCGGCGGCGTTCGAGGCCAAGTACCCCGGCACGAAGGTCACCTTCGAGGGCGTCACCAACTACGAGGAGGACGTGACCACCCAGCTCGGCAGCGGCGACTACGGCGACGTGCTGATGATTCCCAGCGTCGTCGCGCTCGACCAGTACCCGCAGTTCTTCGAGCCGCTCGGCGCCACCGAGGAGCTGAAGGCCAAGTACCGGTTCATCGACCCGGGCGTCCACGAGGGCAAGGGGTACGGCCTGTCGCTCGGCGGCATCGCCAAGGGCTTCGTCGTCAACAAGCGGGTGTTCGCCCAGGCCGGCGTCACCGCGCCGCCGAAGACCCCGGAGGAGTTCCTCACCGCGCTCAAGGCGGTCGCCGACAAGACCGACGCCGTGCCGTACTACACCAACTACAAGGACGGCTGGCCGCTCAGCGAGTGGAACAACCACCGCGTCGTGCTCGGCGACCTGCAGATCAACGAGAAGTTCCCGACCGACCCGCAGCCGTGGCGGGCCGGCAAGATCCAGTACATCTCGGACGGCCTGCTGTTCGACATCGTGAACCAGAAGCTCAACGAGGAGGACCCGCTCACCACCAACTGGGAGGGGTCCAAGCCGATGCTCGGCACCGGCAAGTCGGCCAGCATGCTGCTCGGTTCGTGGGCCGTACCGCAGGTGCAGGAGGCCGCCAAGACCGCCGGCGCCGACCCCGCCGACATCGCCTTCTGGCCGTTCCCGTACCAGACCGGCGGCAAGTTCCACGCCGCCATCGACGGTGACAAGCTCGCCGCGGTCAGCAAGAGCTCGCAGAACAAGGCCACCGCACGCGCCTTCCTGGAGTGGTTCGTGACCGAGTCCGGGTTCGCCGTCGATCAGCAGGCCATCCCGCCGGCGATCGACCAGGAGCTGCCGCAGGGCCTCAAGGACTTCACCGCCACCGGCGTCGAGCTCCTCGAGGTGCCGCCGGCGACCGGGAACGCCGGCAAGGAGGACGAGATCATCAAGGAGTCGGAGATCGACCTGAAGGGTGACATCTACCGGCAGAAGCTGGTCGACATCGCCCGCGGCGCCGCCGGCGGCACCAAGGACTCGTACTTCGCCGACCTCGACAAGCGGTGGAGCGCCGCGCAAGCACAGGTCATGAAGTGACCACTCAGCTCGTGCCCGGCACCCGGCCCGCCGCGAAGGCGGGCCGGGCGTCCGGCAGGCCACCGCGGCGCCGGTTCTGGCAGAGCCCCTGGCTGTACGTGGCGCCGGCACTGATCCTGCTGATCACGTTCACCTACGTGCCGGTCGCCAACATGGTGTTCTACAGCTTCCACAAGTGGGACGGCCTGGACGTCACGATGACACCGGCCGGGTTCGACAACTACGTGCGGGTCTTCACCGACGAGCGGTACTGGCGGGTCTTCCTGGTCAGCCTCTACTACTTCGTGGCGTCGTTCGCGCAGATCGCCATCGCCCTGTACTTCGCGGTGATCCTGTCGTTCAACACCCGGTTCCGGAACCTGTTCAAGGGCATCCTGTTCTTCCCGTACCTGCTCAACGCCGTCGCGGTCGGTTTCGTCTTCCTCTACCTGTTCCAGCCGGACGGCACCCTCGACACGCTGCTGCGCTGGTTCGGGCTCGGCGACCAGAGCCGGCTGTGGCTGGGCGACCCGGACATCGCCAACATCTCCCTCGCCAGCACATCGGTGTGGCGGTTCACCGGGCTCAACTTCGTGCTGTTCCTCGGCGCCATTCAGTCGATCCCTGGGGAGATCTACGAGGCCGCGGAGATCGACGGCGCGAACCGGTGGCACCAGTTCGTCCACATCATCGCGCCCGGCATCCGCCGGATCATCAGCCTGTCGTTCATCCTGGCGATCTCCGGCAGCCTGGCCGTCTTCGAGATCCCGTTCATCATGACCGGCGGCGCCAACGACACCCGCACGTTCGTGGTGCAGGCGTACGAGACGGCCTTCCAGTTCCGGCAGATCGGCCTGGCCTCGGCCATGGCGGTCGTGCTGCTGGTGATCGTCCTGCTGCTCACCTGGATCCAGCGCCGGGTGCTCCCCGACGAGGAGGTGAACCTCTCATGAGACGAGCGGCGACGTTCTTCAAGTACGCCTCCCTCGTGCTGGCCTCCCTGGTGGTGCTGACCCCCCTGGTGGTGGTGCTGTTCGCGTCGTTCAAGACGCGCGAGGAATACAGCACCAGCGGGCCCCTCACCCCACCGGAGAACTGGTTCAACTTCGACAACTTCGCCACCGCCTGGACCGGCGGCGACATGCTGCGGGGCTTCCTCAACACGACCCTGATCCTGGTGATCTCACTGACCGGAACGGTTGCGGTCGGGACGCTTGCGGCGTACGCCATCAATCGTTTTGATTTTGCCTTCAAGAAGTGGATCCTGGGCCTCTTCCTGGTCGCCGCCCTGGTCCCCGGCGTCACCACGCAGGTCGCGACGTACCAGATCGTCAAGTCGATGGGCCTGGTCAACACCCCGTGGTCGGCGATCGTGCTGTTCCTCGGCACCGACATCATCTCGATCTACATCTTCCTGCAGTTCATGCAGTCGATCCCCCCGAGCCTCGACCAGGCCGCCATGATGGACGGCGCTTCGCGCTTCACGATCTACCGGCGGATCATCCTGCCGCTGATGAAGCCGGCCATCGTCACCGTCGTGATCATCAAGGGCATCGCGATCTACAACGAGTTCTACATCCCCTTCCTCTATATGCGATCACCCGAGCTCAACGTCATCTCCACCGCCCTGTTCAAGTTCAAGGGGCCCTACGGGGCGCAGTGGGAGACCATCGCCGCCTGCACCATGATCGTCATCATTCCCACCGTGGTGATCTTCCTGGTGCTGCAGCGCTTCATCTACAACGGCATCACCGCGGGAGCAACAAAATGATCCAGAGCAAAGACCTTTCGGGTACGTGGCAGCTGCGCGGATCCGACGTCGACATTCCGGCCACGGTCCCGGGTTGTGTGCACACCGACCTGCTCGCCGAGGGCCGGATCCCGGATCCGTTCCTCGACGACAACGAGCACGCGGTGGCGTGGGTGGGCCGCGAGGACTGGTCGTATTCGCGTGATGTGTCCTGGGACGGGCCCGCGTGCGAGCGGGTCGACCTGGTGTTCGAGGGCCTGGACACGGTGGCTCGCATCGAGCTGGACGGGGTGGTCGTCGGGGAGACGCGCAACATGCACCGGACCTACCGGTTCGACGTGACCTCTCCGCTGACCGACTCGTCTTCGTTGAACGTGCACTTCACGTCGGCCTACACCGAGGCGGAGGGGCTGCGTGATCAGCTCGGGGACCGGCCCAACGCGTATCCGGAGCCGTTCCAGTTCATCCGCAAGATGGCGGCCAGTTTCGGCTGGGACTGGGGGCCGACGCTGGTCACGGCCGGGATCTGGCGGGCGGTCCGGTTCGAGGGCTGGAACACGGCGCGCCTGTCTGCCGTACGCCCGCTGTGCACCTATGACGGCGAAAACGGCAAGCTGGACCTGACCGCGGAGGTCGAGCGCACCCGGGAGATCGCGCTGCAGGCGCGGGTTCTGCTCGACGGCCGGGAGATCGCCGTGCTGGATCTCCCCGCCGGGTCGTCGAGCGTGCGTCGTGAGATCGACGTGCCGGATGTGACGCCGTGGAACCCGATCGGGTACGGCGACGCTTTCTTGTATGCCCTGACCGTGGTGCTCACCGACGGCGAGACCGAGATCGATCGCTGGGAGCGGCGCACCGGCTTCCGCACCGTGAAGATCGACACGTCGCAGGATGACGTCGGCACGCGCTTCGTCGTGCACGTCAACGGCGCGCCGATCTTCGTGAAGGGCGTCAATTGGATCCCGGACGACATCTTCCCGTCCCGGATGACCCGCGAGCGGTACGAGCTGCGGCTGCGGCAGGCCGTCGACGCCGGCGTCAACCTGGTCCGGGTGTGGGGCGGCGGCATCTACGAGGACCGCGCCTTTTACGAGGTGTGCGACGAGCTCGGGCTGATGGTGTGGCAGGACTTCCTGTTCGCGTGCGCCTGCTACCCGGAGGAGGAGCCGATCCGCTCGGAGGTGCTCGCCGAGGCCCACGACAACGTGACCCGGCTGTCGCCGCACCCGAGCCTGATCACCTGGAACGGCAACAACGAGAACCTGTGGCTGCACGAGGCCATGCGCTGGGGCTCCGACCCGGGCGGCGACCTCACCTGGGGATCCCGCTACTACCTGGAGGACCTGCCGGCGATCGTGGCGTCGCTGGACCCGACCCGGCCGTATCAGGCGGGCAGCCCGTGGTCCGATTCGGTCGACCTGGAGCCGAACTCGCCCGACCACCAGACCCTGCACTCGTGGGAGGTGTGGAACCGGGAGGACTACCTCAACTACCGCGACACCGCGCCCCGATTCGTCGCCGAGTTCGGCTGGCAGGCCCCGCCCGTCTGGCGCACCCTGCGCGACGCGGTGACCGACGACCCGATGCTGCCCGACTCGCCCGGCGTGCTGCACCACCAGAAGGCCGAGGACGGCAACGGCAAACTGGCCCGTGGTCTCGAGCCGCACTTCCCGGCGCCGACGTCCACCGAGGCATGGCACTACCTGACGCAGCTCAACCAGGTGCGGGCCGTGCGGACCGGTATCGATCACTGGCGGTCGCACTGGCCGCACACCGCCGGCACGATCGTGTGGCAGCTCAACGACCTGTGGCCGGTCACCTCGTGGGCGGCGATCGACGGGGCCGGGCGGTACAAGCCGCTCTACTTCGAGCTGCGCGCCGTCTATGCCGGCCGCCGTCTGACGATCGAGCCGCGTGACGGTGGCCTGGTCGTCGCCGTCCTCAACGACGACCCGTCTTCGTGGAGCGGCGATCTGGTGATCGAGCACCGTTCCGCGGTTGGCGCCGTGCTCGCGACCGTGACCGTTCCTGTTGTTGCTGATGCTCGCTCGGTGGCTCTGGTGCCGGTGCCGGAGGTGGCGCACGACGCGGCTTTCGTGGTGGCAACGCTTCCATCTGTGCGTGCGTATCCACATGAGGCCGCATTGCCTGGGAATATGCGCGCGCACGCACACTACGCGGCGGCGCGGGCGCTGTACTACCTGACGGACCCCATCGCGGATGCCGGCCTGACGATCACCGCCGAAGCCGTCCCCGGCGGCCTCGACGTGCACCTGCACGCCACCGGCCTGGCCCGCGACATCCTCCTGCAACCGGACAGGATCCACCCGGACGCCACCGTCGACCAGGGCTTCGTCACCCTGCTGCCCGGCGAGTCCACCACCCTGCACGTGCGTGCCCCGATCGAGCTCGACCCCGGCTCTATCAAGGAACCCTGGGTCGTCACCGACCTGGCCTCAGTTCTGGCAGGACATTCGTGAAGCGCAGATCTCTGGCAGTCGTCATGACCTTCATCGCCGCCTCCGCCGCCGTCCCGTCCCCGGCTGCCGCGCACAGCACGGCCGCCTTCGTCACCCGGGACGGCACCCAGCTCAAGATCGGCAAGAAGCCGTTCCGGTTCGCCGGCACCAACCTCTACTGGCTCGGCCTCGACGAGAACGTCGGCGGCGTCGACTACCCCACGTACTTCCGCATCCGCGACGCCCTCGACACGGCCAAGGCCACCGGCATGACCGTCGTCAGGTCGCACATGATGGCGTCGACCGGGCACCCGAAGACGCTGCTGCCGTCGAAGGAGGCCGGCTACAACGACGAGGCGTTCCGCACCATCGACTACGCCGTCGCGTACGCCGGCAAGATCGGCATCCGGCTGATCCTGCCGCTGACCGACAACTGGGCGTACTACCACGGCGGGCACGCCGACTTCACCAGGCCGTACGGGCTGCCCGACGCCGCCTTCTACACCGATCCGCGGGTCATCGCCGACTACCAGGCGTACGTCGAGCACGTGATGCGCCACGTCAACCCGCTCACCGGAAAACGCCTCGTCGACGACCCGACGATCATGGCGTGGGAGCTGGGCAACGAGCTCGAAGGCATGACGCCCGAGTGGATAAACACGAACGCGGCGACGTTCTCGGCCTGGGCGCCGAAGCAGCTGATCGCGGCGGGCCGGCGGTTCGACATCGACCCGGACACCCTGGTCGCGCCGGACGTGGACATCGTCGATGTCCACTACTACCCGCCGACCGCGGCGAAGGTGCAGGCGGATGCGGCCACGATCGCTGCCTCGGGCAAGGTCTACATCGCGGGGGAGTACGCCTCGACCGCCGCGAGTGACGAACTGCTCGACCCCCTGGTCGCCGACCGTAACGTCACCGGCATGCTGTCGTGGTCGCTGTTCGGCCACAACGACCGCCACGGGTTCGTGCCGCACGACGACGGGTTCACCTTCCACTACCCGGGCGACGACGCGCGCATGACCGCCGCCTGTCAAGCGCAGATCTCGTACGCCCGAAAGCTCGGCGCCCCGATCGCCCGCAAACCGGTAGGCACTCCACTGGTCACCGAGATCGCGAAGCGCGGCGGCCTGAACGTGGTGGCGTGGCGTGGAGCGGCGAACGCTGACGGCTACCGCGTCGAGCGCGCCCGCTCGTCCCGGGGCCCGTGGCGGGCCGCGCACACCGGCCTGCTCACCGACAACCAGACGCCGTGGACCGACCTGGCCGCTCCGGGCGACGCGTGGTACCGGGTCGTGCCCCTCAACGGCGGCCGCGCCGGACAGGTCTCGGAACCGGTGTATGCCCGTAAGAAGGAGACCGTCTTCACCGACCCCCTCGAAACGCTGGGTCTGGCGTCTGCGTCCGCCGGTGTCCGGCTGCAGCCCGGCGCGGACGGGACCGTCGCCCGCCCGGGCGGCGCCGGTGACGCGTGGGTGAGCTGGCATTGGCCCGGCACCCGGCGGGTGGAGTTCGAGGTGCTCACCGACCGGCGTCCCGGTGTGAAGGTGCAGGTCTCCGCCGACGGGACGTCCTGGCGCACCGTGCGTTCCGACGTCGACAAGGCCGGCGGCGACCGCTACCTCGTCACCGCGTCCACGCCTGCCGACCACGTGCGTGTCGTCTGGTCCCGGGCGGCGCTCCAGCAGGCGACCCTGCGGGCCGCCGACCCGGCGCCGGTGACCGGAGCGCCCGCGGCCTTCGCGGTCGAAACACCCGCCCCCGGAGCCACCGACGTGATCGGGCCGCAGTCCTTCTCCTGGCCGCCGTCTGCCGGTGCGGGCTATTACACCCTCACCGTCTCGCGCAACGCCGACCTCAGCGACCCGGTGATCTCGGCGACCGGTCTGCCCGATCCGGTCTTCGAGCCCGCGCAGGATCTCGACCCGGCCACCACCTGGTACTGGAGCGTCCGGGCCACGAACGCGGCCGGCAGCACCAGCACACCGGTGAGCACCTTCACCACCCGGGCGCTGCCGAGCACGCCGGTCACGCTCGACGACTACGAGAGCTATGCGAGCGACGCCGACCTGACCAGCGCCTACGTGCGCAACACAGGCGGAGACCCCATCAGCAGTACGCTCGTGCCGTCAGCCGGCGGCCGTGCCATGGCCCTCGACGTGACGGCCGGGACCTCCGGATACGCCGGGGTGAGCCGCACCTTCCCGGCCCCGGTCGACCTGTGGGGGCAGCAGGGCATCGAACTGCGGCTGGACCGCTCGGCCACCCCGGCGGAGATCTCGATCCAGTTCGTCGCCGACGGCGTGTACTGGGAGCACACCATCCCGGCCGGCGGCTCCGACGGGGTCGTCCGGGTGCCGTTCACCGCGTTCAAGCAGCCCTCGTGGGCGCCGTCCGGTGCGCTCGACCTGCAGAAGCTCACCCAGCTGTCGATCTACCTGGGCGGCGGCACCTCCGGCCGGCTGATCGTCGACGACGTCCGGGCGTACCCACCCGGCGCCTGAGCCCCGATGTGCCGTCCGCGGGCCTCGCGTCCGTGGTCGGCACATCGGTGTCTCAACCCGCCGCCGCATCTGCCGATAGGGCACCTCGACGAAGCGAGGAGGCACTCCGGTGATGCGGCGAGCTCATGGTTACGTGCTGCCCAACGTGATCACGGGCGTGCTCACGGCGCTCAGCATCGTCTGGTTCGCCGCCAACGCGGTGGCGCCGGCCGGACCCGGATGGCTCGGGTGGGTCTTCGCGCCGCTGGTGATCGGCATCAACCTGGGCCAGCTGCGGCGGCTGGCGAGCAGTCCCGGCATCACACCCGAGGGGCGGCGCTTCTGGCGGCACCTGGCGATCGCCCAGGGGGTGATCATCGCCGCCACGCTGATCACCGCATGGGACACGGTGACCGACCCGCAGACGGTGACCCTCGCCGACCCGGCCAACGGGCTGTTCGCCCTCTGCATCCTGGTCGTGCTCTGGGCGCTGCTGCGGTTGCCCGCCCGCCACCCGATCCGTGGCACCGCCGTCCTCCGGTTCGGCCTCGACGCCGCGGTGGTGATGCTGACCGTCGGCCTGTTCGGCTGGTTCCTGTACTTCCGTAACTACGACGAGCTGGTCTCCGCGGTCGGCTCGCCGGAACCCGTCATGGCGCTGATGCTGTTCGCCTGCGCGGCCGCCCTGGCCTTCAGCAAACTAGCCATCGCCGGCGCTCGCGGCGTCGACCGGCGCACCATGTACTACCTCGGGTTCTGCGTGGTCACCTCGGCAGTGGTCGGCGCCATGCTGCCCCGGCTCGCGGCCCGGCCCGACCTCAACGCCATCGCGGTCAGCGTGCCGCTCACGTTCTTCCTGTTCGGCCTCACCCTGGAACGCGAGCGGTCGCTGCTCGGGACGGCGCCGAAGGAGGTCACGTCGCGCCGGCCGTTCAGCCTGGCGCCGTACATCGCGGTCGCCGCCACTGACGGGCTGGTGCTCTACACCGGCGGCTCGTCGGCGGTGGTCACCTTCGTCGGGGTGGCCCTGACCGCCATCGTGGTGGGCCGCCAGTTCCTCGCGTTCTACGACAACGCCCGCCTGCTGCGCGAGGTGCAGGAGGCGCGCAGCCAGCTGGAACACCTGGCGAGCCACGACGCGCTCACCGGGCTGGCGAACCGGCGCCTGTTCGAGGAGCGCCTGGACGACGCGCTGGGGTCGGGTGAGCCGGCGGCGGTCGCGCTGATCGACCTGGACGACTTCAAAGGGGTCAACGACCGGCTCGGCCACCACGTCGGCGACGAGCTGCTGGTGACCGTGGGGCGGCGGCTGCGGGCCGCGGTCGGCGAAGGTGACCTGGTCGCCCGCCTCGGTGGGGACGAGTTCGCGCTGCTGCTCGGGCCGGCCTCGGCGTCGGCGCCTGAGCGGGTGCTCGACCGGATGGCGGCCGAAATGGCGGCGCCGGTCACCATCGACCGGCACGAGCTGCCGGTGCGGTGCAGCGTCGGCCTGGCCACCGGCCGGCCGGACACCGGGCCGGGGGAGCTGCTGCGCCGGGCCGACGTCGCGATGTACGCGTCGAAGGCGGCCGGGAAGGGGCGCAGCGCGCTTTACGACCCGGCGATGGATCGGAGAACGGAGCCCGTGGTGGAGTGGGAGGCCGCGCCGGCCTGGGGCTGACCTGCCGTGTGGCCCGGGGCGATCGACGCCTGCACCACCAGGGCCGCGGCCCCGATGCTCACCGCGTCACGCGGCTGGGCGGACAGCTCGACGACGATCTCCCGGCGGGGGCGGGCGTGCGCGGTGCCGGCCAGATGGGCACGCAGCCGGCGGGCGAAGATCGAGCCGGCGACCGCGACACCCGGGCCGGTCAGCACGAGCCGGCCCAGGTCGAGCAGGTTCACCATCGACGTCACCGCCACGGCGAGATGGCCGGCGGCGTCGTCGATCAGGGTGAACGCGTCCGGGTCGCCGTTCACCGCGGCGCGCGCGACGGAGTCGTAGGCCGCAAAGGTGTTGCCTTCGAGCCGCAGGCGACCACTCAGATTCTGATGTGCCCGGGCCGCCTCGACGATGGCGGCCATCGAGGCGTAGCGCTCCACACAGCCGGCGTTGCCGCACGCGCAGGGCCGGCCGTCATACTTGATCGACAGGTGCCCCAGCTCGCCCGCGTCGAAGCTCGCCCCGCGGAAGAGCGCGCCGCCGAAGACTAGGCCGGCGCCGATCCCGATGGACAGGAAGACACTGCCGAACGGCTCCTCCCGGGACACCCGCCGGCTCCAGAACTCACCCAGCGCGGCCGCCGCCGAATCGTTCTCCACCAGCACCGGGAGCCGCAGCTTCGCGGCCAGCTCGGCACGCACCCCGGCCAGGTCCGGCGCTGCGGCCTCCTGACCGGGCAGCGCGGTGGCCGCGACGATCGCCAGCCCCTCGATCCGGTCGCCGGGCAGATCCAGGCCGTCGGTGAACGCGGCGAACCGGGTAGCAAGCTGTGCGGTCAGCCCGGTGTCGTCGAGCGGGACCACCTCCCGGCCCACCACCCCGCCGGTGAGGTCGATCGCGACGCAGGTCAGCGATTCCGGGCCGAGGTGGAACCCGACGCCGAACCGGTTCGCCGGGTTGATCGCCAGCAGCTTGCGCGGCTTGCCGCGGGCCGAGTCGGCCGAGCCGGTCTCGTGGATCACCCCGTCGTCGATCAGCTGCCGCACGATGGTCGAGATCGACGGTTGGGTCAGGCTGGTCAGCCCGGCCAGCTCCACCCGGCTGATCGAGCTCGCCGACCGGATGACGTCCACGATCAGGGCGCGGCTTCCGGGCCCGGCCGCGGGCGTTTCTCGACGTGCCATGGCGGTACGGTATACCGGTGTCTCAGTCGCAACGGCGGACCGGGCTGGTGCTGGCGCGTGCCTCGCGGGTACTCGGCGAGGAGCCCTACTACCACGAATTCCTCGAGGGCCTCGAACGCGTGCTCACCCCGGCCGGTGTGTCGGTGCTCGTCAAGGTCGTCACCGACCGGGCCGCCGAGAGCGAGACGTACGAGCAGTGGGCCGCGCAGGGCCGGGTCGACGGGGTGGTGCTGGTCGACCTGTGGCCCGACGACGACCGGGTCGCCCTGGTCAACCGGCTGAAGCTGCCGGCCGTGGTGCTCGGCGCGCCGTCGGCCGCGTCCGGGCTGCCGACGGTGTGGACCGACGACGCCGGGGTCGCCAGGGAGGCGGTCCGGTTGCTGGCCGAGCGGGACCACGCGGTGATCGGGCACATCAGCGGGCCGCTGGCCTTCGCGCACACCCAGCTGCGCCGCGAGGGCGCCTCGTCGGAGGCTGCCGAGCGCGGGCTGCGGCTGCTGCATGCCGAGGGCGATTATTCGTACGAGTCGGGCCGCGCCGCCACGGCTGCCCTGCTGAGCGGCGGGCCGACCGCGATCGTCTGTGACAACGACCTGATGGCGCTCGGGGCGCTGGCCGAGCTGGCTGCCCGCGGGCTGGCGGTGCCTGCTGACATGTCGGTGGTGGCCTGGGACGACTCCGCTCAGTGCCAGCTGGCGGTGCCGCCGCTGTCCGCCATGAGCCACGACGTCGGCCGCATCGGGGAGTTGGCGGCCGGTGCGCTGCTCGCCGCCCTCGACGGTGCGGAGGCGGCTGTTTATCAGGCCCCGGCCGCCCAGTTCGTGGGCCGGGGGAGCACCACCTGACGGGGCGGCCCTCAACGGCCGCCTTTCGACGGTGGGCTTCAACGCCCCCGAACACCTCGTGCAGGATGTCGACGTAGACGCCGTGGCCACTTGCGCACTGCCACTCGTCGGCTGACTTGATCGCGGTGCCCTCGCCCCACTCGTTGTAGCTGACGATCAGCTGCACGGCGCACCCGGTGTAGTTCGCGGGGACCTTGAGCACGACGTGGAACGTCTTACCGGGCTGTTGCCGGCGCTCGCCCGGGTCGGCGGTCAGCTCGGCGTCCGCCTCGGCCACCCGGTGCGGGGCGGCCCGGCGGATCAGCCAGTACCGCCGGATCTGCCGCATGGTGATCGCCACCAGCCAGGTCCGGAACGCCTGCGGATCCCGCAGTTTGCACAGGTCACGGATCATTTTCAGCATGACGTTCTGCACCACGTCGTCCACGTCCGGCGGGCACGTCCAGCTCACGGCCGACAATGTTGTAGACCAGTGGGAGGTGTTCGGCCACCACGTGTCGCGTTCTTCTTCGGTCATGACTGGGGAGGGGGCGCCGTTCGTCCACGGAGATCAGAACCACCGGCATGCCGAAGCCGCACAGCGCCCGCGCGACTGCGCCGAGCGCACCTTGAGGAACTCTTAAATTAGTAATCTTTCTATTGACGGTGATGCACGCGGAGCTCCATGCTGGCGTCGCTGATTCCCCCGTCCCCAGGAGACTCCCCTTGAAGAGGAAGACCATCACGGCGCTGACGTTCACCGTCGCAGCGGCGGTGCTCGGCACGGTGATGCTGCGCCTGCCGCACACCGCCGACGCCTTCGCCGCCACGTCGAAGGCGGCGGTGATCAGCTACCTGCAGTCGATCAGCGGCAAGAGCATCGTCTCCGGCCAGCACAACAAGGAGCCGGCGAGCAGCCCGCGCCAGTACACCCAGCAGGCCCGCGACGTCTCCGGGCAGTGGCCGGGCCTGTGGGGCGGCGACATGATGTTCCGCTCGCCGGACATCGCCGCCCGGCAGACCGTGATCGACGAGGCGAAGGCGCAGTGGGCGGCCGGCTCCCTGGTCGCGCTCACCTGGCACGCCTGCTCGCCGACGGTCGGCGCCACCTGCGAGTTCGACGGCGGGGTGAAGACCAGCATCACCGATGCGCAGTTCGAGGAGATCGTCACCGGCGGCACCAACCTGAACAACGTGTGGCGCAGCCGGATGGCGGCGGTCGTGCCGTACCTCAAGCAACTCAGGGACGCCGGCATCCCGGTGCTCTGGCGCCCGTTCCACGAGATGAACGAGAGCTGGAACTGGTGGGGCCTGCGTCCCGGCGCCAACGGAGGGGCCAGGATCTACCAGCAGATGCGCGACTACTTCGACAGCCAGGGGCTGGACAACCTGATCTGGGTCTGGAACGTGCAGGACAACCCGACCGCGAACTGGGCGCAGTACTACCCGGGCGCTGGGTACGTCGACGTCGTCTCGCTCGACGTCTGGTGGAAGGGCCTCCCCTCGGCGGCCGACTATTCCCAGCTGCAGGCCATCGCGGGCACCAAGCCGATCGCGATCGCCGAGATGGGCAAGGTGCCGACCGCTTCCCTGCTGACGAGCCAGCCGCGCTGGGCGTACTTCATGCTCTGGTCCGAGCAGTTGCTCGAACTCAACACCAAGGCAGAGATCCAGACGGCGTACGCCGATGCCCGCGTCCTGAACCGCGGCGAGCTCTCGATCGGCTCCGGCGGTGGCACCACTCCGCCGGCGGCCACCACCGCTCCGCCGGCTACCAGCGCCACCGGCAAGCTTCGTGGCGAACCCAGCAACAAGTGCGTAGACGTCGCCGCGGCCGGCACCGCCAACGGCACGGCCGTCCAGCTCTGGACCTGCGACGCCGGCGGCTCTGCCCAGTCCTGGACCCGCGCCGCCGACGGCACCGTCAGCGCCCTCGGCAAGTGCCTGGACGTGATCGGCGGCGCCACCGCCGACGGCACCCGCCTGCAGATCTGGGACTGCACCGCCGGCAACCCCAACCAGCAGTGGCGCTACAACGCCACCGCTCGCACCCTGACCAACCCGGCAACCGGCAAATGCGCCGACGCCGTCGCCGAGGCCACCGCCGACGGCACCCGCCTGCAGATCTGGACCTGCAACGGCAAGCCCAACCAGCAGTGGGCACTCAGGTGACCCACCGCCGCTGAGCCGGCCGGGCGGCACCCGACGCCCCCGGTGCCGCCCGGCCCTCTCGGCGCGGTGACTGCACAATGGGCCCATGCCCGAAGATCCGGAGGAAGTGGTCCGACGCTGAGCTGGGGCGCGCGGTGGAGGCGTTCGGCGCCTGGCGGATCGGCTGGTTCTGGACGAGGCAGTTCGACACGGCTTCGGCGACCCTGAGATCAACGCGGCATGTGCCCGGCTGAGCGGGGAAGGCGTCCTGGGGGAAGTGGTCGAGGGCCGGTGATACGCGCTCGCCGAGCCGTCGTGAGGCCCGCGCCTCAGCGGTTGTCGCCGCTGCCGCCCAGCAACCCGCGTGCTTCGCGACTGGCGAGCTTCGCCAGGTTGGCCGCGGCGATGTCGTCCAGCGACAGGTCGAGGTAGTCGGCGAGCGCCGCCACGTACCAGAGCACGTCGCCCAGTTCCTTGGCGATGTCGGCCCGGTCGATCAGCGTCTCGTCGCTGTTCCGGTCGCGGACCCACTTCTTGAACTTCTCCGCGATCTCACCGGACTCGCCGACCAGGCCCAGCACCAGGTGGAGCAGCTCGTTGGGCTTGTCCCGCGGCGCGGCGGTGCGCAGGCACGCCGTCCGGCAGGCCTTCTTCCTGTACGTCTGGGAGCCCGGCGGCAACCGGGTCGAGCCCTGCAACGCCGGGGCCGGGCTGCTGCCGGCGCCCAACCACCGGATGATCACGTGGACGGAGGCCGAGCGGGCAAAGGGGAGGCGTGGGGCCTCAAGACGAGCGACACGTTCCACGCCCACGGCACCCCACCGGTGGGAGCCGGGGCGTCGACCCGTGGCGGAAACCGGTCGCTGATGAGGGGGAGGACGAGACGGTGGACGTGTACGAAGCCGTGGACAGCCGCCGTTCCGTGCGGGCGTTCAGCGACGAGCCGGTGCCCCGGGAGGTGCTCGTGAGGGTGCTGACAGCGGCGACGCGGGCGCCGTCGAGTGGGAACCTCCAGCCCTGGCGACTGTATGTCGTGACCGGTGAGCCGCTGGCCGAGCTGAAGCAGCGGGCGACGGCGCGGGCGCTGGCCGGGGACCCCGGTGACGACCGGGAGTATCCGATGTACCCGGCCGACCTGGCCCCGGTGTACCGGGAACGGTTCTCCGCGGCGGCGGGCCGGCGGTACCGGGCGCTGGGCATCGAGCGGGACGACCCGGCGCGGCCTATGAAGGTCGCCGCCCTGAACACGCAGGGCTTTGGGGCGCCGGCAGTGCTGTTCTGCTACCTCGACCGGACGATGGAGGCCGGCCAGTGGGGCGACGCCGGGATGTATCTGCAGACGGTGATGCTGCTGCTGAGGGCGGAAGGGCTGCACAGTTGCCCGCAGGTGATGTGGACGATGTACCGCCGGACGGTCGGCCGCATCGTCGGAGCCGGTGACGAACTCCTGTTGTACTGCGGTGTCTCGGTGGGATTCGAGAAGGAAGGCGTGCCGCGGATGCGGACCGGCCGGGTGGAGCTGGGCGAGACGGTGAGCTTCATCGGGTGACGGGGTTTCAGCGGCGGTCGCTGATGGCCACCGGCGGGAAACGGCGACCAGGCGTGGACGGCGGTCCGGCCGCGCCGTTCGCAGGTCTTCGCCGGGCGGGCCGGGCTGAGTAGGCTGCGGCTCATGATCAGAGCTCGTCGTCTGGGCGAAGGTGACCTGGTCGCGCTGGTGTCGCCGTCGGGGGCGAGTGAGCCCGGCCGGGTCGCCGCCACCGTCGCGGCGCTCGAGGGGTGGGGTCTGCGCGTCCGGCTGGGCGAGCACGCCGGCGGGCGGCACGCGTTCTTCGCCGGGACCGACGACGAACGGCTCGCCGACCTCAACGGCGCGCTGCGCGACCCGGCCGTGCGCGGCGTGTTCTGCCTGCGGGGCGGTTACGGTCTGCAGCGGATCGTCGACCGGGTCGATTTCGCCGCCGTGCGCGCCGATCCGAAGGTGGTGCTGGGATTTTCCGACATCACCGCCCTGCACGCGGCCCTGTGGCACGAGGCCGGACTGGCGACCGTGCACGGCCCGACCGCCGGCCAGTTCGACCGCGGCCCGGCGTCCCTGACCGTGCGGGCGGCCCGGCGGGCGGTCACCGGGGGCGACCCGGTCGCGGTCACCGCGACCCGGGCCGAGCCGACCTACGCCGTCCGGGTCGACGGGGTGGCCTCGGGAACGCTGCTCGGCGGCAACCTGTCGCTGCTGGCGAGCACGGTCGGCACCCCGCACGCCCTCGACCTGACCGGCGCCATCCTGCTGCTCGAGGAGGTCGAGGAGCAGCCCTACCGCGTCGACCGCATGCTCGTGCAGCTGCGCCGGGCCGGCTGGCTGCGCGACCTGCGTGGCGTCGCCGTGGGCCAGTTCACCCGGTGCGCCGACACCAACCCGCATTACCCCCCGATCCTGGACGTCCTGCGAGAGCACCTGACGCCGCTCGGCGTGCCGGTGCTCGGCGGCCTGCCGATCGGCCACGGCGACGAACAGGTCTCGGTGGGCCTGGGTGTCCAAGCCTGTATCGACACGGCGGCCGGCACGCTCGTCGTCGACCCGGCCGTGCGCTGACCGGGGTGATGCGAGGCTATTTCTCGGCCCACACGCCCAGTTCGTTGCCGCTCGGGTCGGCGAAGTGGAAGCGACGGCCGCCGGGGAACTCGTAGGGACCCTCGACGACCCGCCCGCCCGCGGCGCGCACGGCGTCGGCCGACGCGTCCAGATCGGACGAGAACAACAGCACCAGCGGACCGCCCACGCCGACCGGCTCGCCGGCGCTGAGCCCGCCCACCTCGCCGCCGCCCGGCCCCGGGCGGCGGATGCCCGCGTAGCCGGGGCCGTAATCGGTGAACTGCCAGCCGAACGCCTCGGCATAGAAGCGCTTGGCCTCGGCCAGATCGCCCACCGTGAACTCGATGTAGTCGAGGGCGTGATGCTGGTGTGTCGTCTCGTCGCTCATGCCGGCATTCTGCTCGCGGGGTACGACACTTTTCCCGCTCCGGTCGGTCAGGGCTGGTTGGTGAGGTATCCGCCCATGGTCGTGAAGTAGTCGCGCGCGGCGAGCTCGACGCCGTCCTCGGTGCGGACCCGGGTGATCAGCAGGCCCGGGTTGCGGCCGTGCCGCGCGTCGGCGCCGGCCACGACGGCCACGCCCTCGCCCTCACGGTAGAAGATCCGGCCGGGAGTGCCGCCGTACCTGTTCTCGGACACCTCGGCCGCCAGGACGGCCAGCCGCTTGCCGCGGTGGTAGGTGTAGGCGCTGGGATAGGGCTCGCACTGGGCGCGGACCAGCCGGTCGAGATCCTCGGCCGGCCAGGTCCAATCGATGCGGCAGTCCTCGTCGGCCCGCTTGTGGAAGAAGCTCGCCTTCGAGCGGTCCTGCTTGACCCAGTCGGTGCGGCCCGAGGCCAGCAGGGCCAGGCCGTCGACGGTGATCGGGCCGAAGAGCTCGAGCGTGCGATGGAAGAGATCGGTCGTCGTGTCGCGCGGGCCGACCGGCACCGCCCGCTGCAGCACGATGTCACCGGCGTCGAGCGTGTCGTCCATGATGTGCGCGGTGACGCCGACCTCCTTCTCACCGTTGATCAGGGCCCAGATCAGGGGCGAGAAGCCCGCGTACGCGGGAAGCAGTGAGTCGTGCACGTTGAGCGTGCCGAGCCGGGGGAGGGTGAAGATGCGCGGCGGGATCCAGGTGCGCCAGTTGGTGGCGACGATGACGTCCGACCCGGCCGCGCGCAACTGCTCGAAGAGCTCGTCGTCGTCCGGGCGGTTGCGCAGGACGACCGGCACCCCGTGCTTCTCGGCCAGGTCGGCGACCGAGTCGTCCCAGATCTTCTCGTAGGCGTGGTCGCTCCTGGGATGAGTGACGACGAGCGCCACCTCGTGTTCGGAGTCGAGCAGCGCCTGGAGGGTGCGGTGGCCCCAGGTCTGGTATCCGAACATGGTGACCCGCATGGGCAATGTCCTCCTTCAGAAGATGTCCTCATTGGACTGGAGCGCCGTTCGATGCGTCCGGTGTTCACGGCGGAGCCTGATCGTACTATAGTTAGCCTTGCCTAAGTAACGACGCAGCGTGTTCGTCGAGGCACTTCCTGTCCAGGGAAGTTTCCGTTTCCGTACCCCGGGCGGGACCCGGCCACGTGATGGGACATCTATGTCAGAGGAACCCTTCGACGGCGAGCGGCCGGTGCACGACCTCGTCGGTGTCGGATTCGGTCCGTCCAATCTGGCCTTGGCGATCGCGATCACCGAACACAACGCGAATCTGCGATGGGCGCCGGGCGCGAACGCCGTGACCGCCACGTTCGTGGAGCGGCAACCGCACTTCGGCTGGCACCGGGGCATGCTGCTCGAGGACGCGACGATGCAGGTGTCGTTCCTCAAGGATCTGGTCACGCTGCGTAACCCCAAGAGCGACTTCAGCTTTCTCTGCTACCTGCAGAGCCGGGACCGGCTGATCGACTTCATCAATCAGAAGAACTTCTTCCCGACCCGGATGGAGTTCCACGACTACCTGCAGTGGGCGGCCGAGCTCGTCGACGGCGACGTCGCCTACGGCCGCGAGGTGGTCGCGATCGAGCCGGTGTTCCGGGGCGACGAGGTCGCCTTCTTCGACGTGGTCGCGGCCGATGTGACCGGCTCCGCGGAACCGCTGGTGCACCGGACGCGCAACCTGGTGCTCGGCACCGGCCTGGTCCCGCGCCTGCCCGAGGGCGTCGTCGCCGACGATCGCATCTGGCACACCCGCGACCTCCTGCCCAGCGCCGAGAATCTCAAGGCGCGGACGTCACCGGCCGAGCGCTTCGTGGTCGTCGGCGCCGGGCAGAGCGCGGCCGAGGCGGTGGACTATCTGCATCGGGAGTTCCCCCGGGCCGAGGTGAACGCCGTGATCACCCGCTACGGCTACAGCCCGGCCGACGACAGCGCCTTCGCCAACCGGATCTTCGACCCGGCCGCGGTGGACGACTACTTCGTGGCCTCGGCCCAGGTCAAGCAGATGATGCTGGACTACCACGGCAACACCAACTACTCGGTCGTCGACCAGGATCTGATCGAAGACCTGTACCGCCGCGTCTACCAGGAGAAGGTGCGCGGCGAACAGCGACTGCGCCTGCTCAACGTGTCCCGGGTGACCGAAGCCGTGCGCGTCGGTGACCGGGTGCGCACCGTGGTCGAGTCGATGATCACCGGCGACCGTACGGTGCTGGACGCCGACGCGGTGGTGTTCGCGACCGGCTACCGGACGCCGGATCCGTCGGCCCTGCTGGGCGATCTGGCCGCGGAGTGCCGGCGTGACGAGGCCGGCCAGATCGTCGTGTCCCGCGACTACCGGATGGACACCAGCGCCCGCATCCGGGCCGGCGTCTATCTGCAGGGCGGCACCGAGCACACCCACGGCCTCTCGTCCTCGCTGCTGTCCAACACGTCGATCCGGTCGGCCGAGATCCTCGACTCGATCGTGCAGCACACCGAGCTGGCCGCCGACCCGATCATGATGGCGGCCCGGCGCCAGGTCGCCCGGTCACGGGCCTGACCGAGGGTCAGACGGCCAGGTGATGCCGGCCGGTCGGGATGATGAGCGGAGTGCGGCTGACCGGGTCGACGGTGATCTGGCAGACGACGTCGAAGACGTCGGCCACCACCTCCGGGGTGATGACGGCGGCCGGGTCGCCCTGCGCGACGATCCGGCCGGCCTTCATCGCCACCAGGTGGTCGGCGTAGCGGGCGGCCTGGTTGAGGTCGTGCAGCACCATCACGATGGTCCGGCCGTCGCGCCGGTTGAGGTCGACCACCAGGTCGAGGACGTCGATCTGGTGGGACAGGTCGAGGAACGTCGTCGGCTCGTCCAGCAGCAGGACCGGGGTCTCCTGCGCCACGGCCATGGCGATCCAGGCGCGTTGCCGCTGCCCGCCGGAGAGCTCGTCGATCGGGCGGCGGGCCAGGTCGGTCATGTCGGTGGCGGCCAGGGCGGCCGTCACCGCGGCCTCGTCGGCCGGCGACCACTGCTGCCACCAGCTCTGGTGCGGGGAGCGGCCCCGGCTGACCAGGTCGACCACGGTCAGGCCGGCCGGGGTAACGGGGGACTGGGGCAGGATGCCGACCTGACGCGCGACCTGACGGGTCGGCATCGTGTGGATGGCCTTGCCGTCGAGCCGGACCGATCCGGCGGCCGGCGCCATCAGCCGGGCCAGCGCCCGCAGCAGCGTCGACTTGCCGCAGGCGTTGGCGCCGACCACCGCCGTGATCCGGCCGGTCGGCAGGTCGAGGTCGAGGTCGTCGACGACGATCCGGCCCGGGTAGGCCAGCCGCAGCCGCTCGGCCCGCAGGTCGGGTTGGTGCGCCATCATCGTGAGCCTCCGGAGTCTTGGCAGGTGTGCTCGGACACGTCTCAGCCCCCGGAACCGGCTCGGTTGGCCCGCGCCAGCAGCCACAGCAGGAAGGCCGCGCCCAGCGCGCCGGTGACGACGCCGACCGGCAGGTCGGCGTCCGGCAGCAGACAGCGGGCGAGCAGGTCGCTCGTGAGGACCAGGAACGCCCCGGTCAGCGCGGACGTGACCGGCGGTGGGGTGGCCCGCCCGGCCAGTCGCTGGGCGACCTGCGGCGCGGCCAGGGCCACGAACAGCACCGGCCCGGCGGCCGCGGTGGCGAAGGCGACCAGCCCGACCCCGGCCAGCAGGAGGCCGATCCGGGCCCGCTGCACCGGTGTGCCCAGGCCGCGGGCCACGTCGTCGCCCAGCGCCAGAGTCCGGCTCCACGAGGTGAGCAGCAGGGTGACGGGCAGCAGCACACCGACCGCGACGGCCAGCGGCACAACCGTTTCCCAGCCGCGGCCGTTGATGCTGCCGACCAGCCAGCCGAACGCCTCCTGGGCCTCGTGGAGCCGGGCGTGGGTCAGCAGGTAGTCGGTGGCGCTGGTGCACATCCAGGAGACGCCGATGCCGACGAGCACGATGCGGTAGCCGCTCGCGCCGCGCCGCCAGGCCAGCAGGTAGATCAGGACGGCGGTGGCGAGCGCGCCCAGCACGCCCAGGGTCGAGCCGCTCAGTCCGGTGCCCGCGCCGAGCACGATCCCGCCGACCACCGCGGTGGTCGCCCCGGCGTTGATGCCGATCATGTCGGGGCTGGCCAGGGGGTTGCGGGTGATGGTCTGGAAGATGGCGCCCGAGACCGCGAACGCCGCCCCCACGAGCAGGCCGGTCAGCGCGCGCGGCAGCCGCAGCTCGCGGACGACGAATCCGGCCCCGGGAACGTCGGAGCTCACCAGGGCCCGCAGCACGTCGGGCAGGCTCACCGGGTAGTCGCCCACGGCGAGGCTGACGCACAGGACGGCGAAGGTCGCCCCGGCCAGGGCGAGACAGACGGCCACGGTACGCAGGGGCACCACCCCGGAGACCGGCGGGACGGCCAGCCGGAACGCACCCGGTCGAAGCGTGGAGTCGCGGGCCGCCATCAGAGCTCCACCGTCCCGCGCCGGCGGACCAGCGCGATGAAGAACGGGCCGCCCAGGAAGGCGACCACGATGCCGGCCTGCACCTCCTCGGGCCGGGTGACGACGCGGCCGACGATGTCGGCGAACAGCAACAGGCTGGGCGCGAGCAGCGCGGTGGCCGGCAGCAGCCAGCGGTGGTCGGGGCCGGTGATCAGGCGGGCGACGTGCGGCACGACGAGGCCGATGAAGACGATCGGCCCGGCGATGGCGACGGCCGTTCCGGCCAGCAGGGTGATCGCCAGGACGGCCTGCATCCGGATCGTGCCGATCCGCCGGCCCAGGGCGATCGCGGTGTCGTCGCCGAGCGCGAGGCTGTTGAGCGCGGGGCCGGCCAGCAGGGCGAGCAGCACGCCGGCGGCCAGGAACGGCGTCATCCGCCACAGCAGAGCGGGGTCGGCGCCGGTGAGCGAGCCGGCCGACCAGAACCGGAAGCGGTTCAGGGCCTCGGGTTGCCGCAGCACGATCGCGCTGGTGCACGAGCCCAGCAGGAACGTGAGCGCGATGCCGGCCAGCGCAATCTTCACCGGGGTGGCCCCGCCCTGGCCGAGGCGGCCCAGCACCTGCACCGCCACCGCGCCGGCGAAGGCCCCCACCAGCGCGAACCAGACGTATCCGGAAGCGGCGGTGACGCCGAGCCCGGCCACCGCGACCACGATGGCGAAGGACGCGCCGGCGCTGACGCCGAGCAGCCCCGGGTCGGCCAGCGGGTTCCGGGTGAGGCCCTGCATCAGGGCGCCGGCCAGCCCGAGGGCGAGTCCGACGAGGACGGCGCAGATGGTGCGGGGCACCCGGACGCCCCACACGATCGCCTCGACCTGAGGATTCGTGACCCGGGCGGCTGTCCGGTCGAAGACCGCCCGGAACACCTCGTCGAGCGGGACCGCCTTGCTGCCGGCGGCGAGCGACATCACGCAGAGAACCGCGAGGAGAGCCGCGGCGGCGATCAGGAGCACGACCCGGGCCCGCGGCACCGTCCCGGTGGGACGTTGCGCCGTCCTGGTGCTCACTGGGCCTCCGCGATCGACATGGACGTAATGCTAAGGGTTGCCTAACCATTCTGACCGACCCCGGGGCCCCTTGTTCGTTAGGTAAGGCTCACCTTACGATGAGCCGACCGTGTCTCCACGTCGGAGGGAATCCGTTGTTCACGTCGCCGAGATCCACCACGCACCCGCCTGCCACCCGCCGGATCCGGCCGGTCGCGGCGCGGATGACTGCCGCGCTGGCCGCGGCCGTCCTGGCTCTCAGCGGGTGTGGAGGCTCCGAGCAAGCCGCTTCCGCCCCCGGGGCGAGCGCCTCCGCGGGCACCGGCTTCCCGGTCAGCGTCCAGCACAAGTACGGCACGACCGAGGTCGAGGCCGCGCCGCAGCGGGTGGTCACCCTCGGTCTCAGCGACCAGGACCCGGTGCTGGCGCTGGGTGTCGTCCCGGTCGGCGCGATCGACTGGTTCCTCGAGCGCCCCTACGGCAAGTGGCCGTGGGCGCAGCCCCTCTGGGCCGGGAAGGCTCCCGAGATCGTCGGTGAGCGCGACGAGTTCAACCTGGAGAAGGTGGCCGCCCTCAAGCCCGACCTGATCCTGGCGCTGTATTCCGGCATGAGCAAGGACCAGTACGAGAAGCTCTCCAAGATCGCCCCGACCGTCGGCCAGCCCGTCGGTTTCGACGACTACGCGGCGCCCTGGCAGGACATGACCAGGCTGGCCGGCAAGGCGCTGGGCAAGGAGGCGAAGGCCGACGAGCTGATCGCCGGCATCGACGCCCAGCTGGCCAAGCTGGCGGGTGAGCACCCGGAGTTCAAGGACAAGTCGGTGGCCGTCGTGGAGCCGTACGAGCCGGGCAAGTACGCGGTCTTCGCGCCCAGCGACCCCAAAGTCGTGCTGCTGACCAAGCTCGGCTTCACCGTCCCGAAGGCCATTGTGGACGCGGCGGGCAAGGAGTACGCCGCCGAGATCGGCTCCGAGCAGCTGTCCCTGGTCGACGTGGACAAGCTGGTCTTCCTGACGGCCGACGCCGGCACCCAGAAGACCGTCGAGGCGGACAAGGTCTACAGCACGCTGAAGGTGGCCAAGGAGGACCGCGCGGTCTTCCTGCCGTACGAGGAACCGCCGCTGGGCGCCGCGCTGTCGTTCAGCACGGTCCTGAGCATCCCGTACGCGCTCGACCAGATGGTGCCCCTGCTCGCCGAGTAGGACGTCCGCCGGCCCGTTCATCCCGACGTCACCCTCGAGGGGCGGTACTTCGCTGTGCCCGAATTCGCGCGAACCGACGCTGTCGCGACGACCCTGGCCACCTGGCCCGAGCTGTTCTCGGTCCAGGTCCGCCGACGGCCCGAGGCAGTGGCCGTGGTGTACGAGGACATGGCGCTGACGTACGCGGAACTCGACGAGCGGGCCAACCGCCTCGCCCACGCGCTGATCGGGCGGGGCGCCGGACCGGAGCGGGTGGTCGGCCTCTGCCTGCCCCGGTCGGCCGACCTGATCGTGGCCGAGGTGGCGGTGCTGAAGGCGGGCGCGGCCTACCTGCCGATCGACCCGGAGTACCCGGCCGAGCGGATCGCCTATCTGCTGGCCGACGCCGCGCCGGTCTGCGTCCTGAGCACGGCCGAGCTGGCCCCCGTCCTGAACACGGACGCGGTGCTGCTCGACGAGCTCGACCTCGGCCGCGAACCGGCCACCGCGCCCGCCCCCGCGCTCACCGCGGCCAACGCCGCGTACGTCATCTACACCTCCGGATCGACCGGGCGTCCCAAGGGTGTCGTGGTGTCGCACTCCGGCGTCGCGAAGCTGCTCGCGACGGCCACCGAGCGGCTCGGCGCCGGCCCGCACAGCCGGGTGCTGCAGTTCGCGTCGCCCAGCTTCGACGTCGCGTTCTTCGACCTGTGCAACGGCCTGCTCACCGGGGGCCGGTTGGTGGTGGTGCCGGCCGACCGTCGCGTGCCCGGCCCGCCGCTGGCCGACTACGCCCGCGAGCACGGCGTGACGTTCATGATCCTGCCGCCCGCGCTTCTGGCCGCGATGCCCGCCGGTTGCGACCTGCCGGCCGGCGCCACGCTGCTGGCCGGCACCGAGCGGGTGTCGGCCGAGCTGGTCGCGCGGTGGGCGCGGGACCGGCCGATGTTCAACGCGTACGGGCCGACCGAGGCGACCGTCAACTCCACCCTGGGCCGCTGCGACCCGGCGACCCCGCCCGGCGCGACCGTGCCCATCGGGGTGGCCGATCCGGACACCCGGTGCCACGTCCTGGACGCCGCGCTGCGCCCGGTCCCGGCCGGCGGGACCGGCGAGCTCTACCTGGGTGGTTCCGGCCTGGCCCGGGGCTACCTGGGCCGGCCGGCGCTGACCGCGGAACGCTTCGTGGCCGACCCGTTCGGCCCGGCCGGCGGGCGCCTCTACCGCACCGGCGACCTCGTGCGGTTGCGCGAGGACGGGCGACTCGAGTTCGTCGGCCGCACCGACGACCAGGTCAAGGTGCGCGGCTACCGGATCGAGCCGGGCGAGGTCGAGTCCGTGATCGGCCGGCATCCGGCGGTCGCCCAGGTGGCCGTGGTCGCCCGCGAGGACCGGCCCGGCGATGTGCGGCTGGCCGCCTACGTGGTGCCGCGCCTGGACGGCCCGGCCGTGTCCGACGCCGCGCAGGAGCAGGTCGGACAGTGGAAGCACCTGCACGAGCTGCTCTACACGGCCGGGCGGACCGAGTCGTACACCGAGAACTTCACCGGCTGGAACAGCAGCTACGACGGGCTGCCGATTCCGGTCGAGCAGATGCGGGAATGGCGCGACGCCACCGTCGACGCGATCCTCGCGCTGCGCCCGCGCCGGGTGCTCGAGATCGGCGTCGGCAGCGGCCTGCTGCTGTCGCGCATCGCGCCGCTGGTGGAGGCGTACTGGGGGACCGATCTGTCCGAAGAGGCCATCCGCACGCTGCGGGGGCATTTCCCCGGCGTCGAGCTGTCGGCCCGGCCGGCCGACGACGTGACCGGGCTGCCCACCGGCTTCGACACCATCGTGATCAACTCGGTGGCGCAGTACTTCCCCGGCGTCGACTACCTGATCGACGTGCTCACCAAGGTGCTCGGGCTGCTGGCGCCGGGCGGCTCGGTGTTCGTCGGCGACGTCCGGCACCTGGGTCTCCTGCCGGCGTTGCGGGCCGGGATCGAGGCGCAGCGCCGTCCCGGGGCCGATCCGGCCGAAGCCTGGCCGGCGGTGCGGCGTGCCGTGCAGTGGGAGGGGGAGTTGCTCGTCGACCCCGACCTGTTCGCCACCCTGCCCGGGGTGACCGCGGCCGACGTCCGGGTGAAGCGTGGGCACTTCCACAACGAGCTGACCCGCCACCGGTACGACGTCGTGCTGCGCACCGCGGCCGCGGGCGATCCGGCGCCGGCCGACGAGGTCCGGTGGCGCGACCTGCACCTGGCCGGCGACCGTCCGTTGCGGGTCACCGGCCTGCCCAACGCCCGGCTCGGCGCCGACGTCGCGGCGCTGGACGCCCTCGACCCGCCATGCGATCCGGCGCCGTCCCCACCGGCGGTCGACCCCGAGGACCTGCACCGGCTGGCCCAGCGGCACGGCTGGACCGTGGAGGTCACCTTCACCGCCGGGGCGCGCGACGGCCGCCTCGACGCGGTCTTCACCCCGCCCGGCGTCCAGCCGCCGCCGGCCCACCGGCCCGCGAGCGTCAAGCCTTCGTCGTACGCGAACCGGCCGGCCCCGTTCCGCGATGCCAACGCGCTCATGACTGTCCTGCGCGCGCACGCCCGCGGCTGGCTGCCCGACTACATGGTGCCGTCGTCGTTCACCCCGCTCGACCGCATCCCGATGACGACCGCCGGCAAGGTCGACCGGGCCGCGCTCCCGGCCCCCGACTTCGCCGCCCTGACCACCGGCGGGGCCGCCCGCGACGCCCGGGAGGAGGTGCTCTGCGCGCTCTACGCCGAGGTGCTCGGCCTGCCCGAGGTCGGCGTGGACGACGACTTCTTCGCGCTCGGCGGCGACAGCATCGTGTCGATCCAGTTGGTGATCCGGGCCCGGCAGGCCGGCCTGGTCGTCACCCCGCGGCAGGTGTTCCAGCACCGCACCGTGGCCGCGCTGGCCCCGGTGCTCACGACCACCGGGGCCGACGCCGTGGACGACCCGGAAGCGGGCGTCGGCGACCTGCCGCTGCTGCCGATCATGGCCTGGCTCGACGAGTGCGGCGGCGACTTCCGCGCGTTCAACCAGTGGCTGCTCGTGCGCCTGCCGTCGGACACGGACCGGGACAGCCTCGTGCGCACGTTGCGGGTGGTCGCCGACCGGCACGACGCGCTGCGCGCCCGTCTCGTCCGGGCCACCGCGACCGCACCGGGCAAGCTCGTCGTCGCCCCGCCCGGCACCGTCGACACCGAGCAGTGGCTGCAGCGGATCGACGCCGCCGGGCTCACCGAGAGCCGGATCCGGGCGCTGGCCGACGAGGCGAGCCGGCAGGCCGCGAGCCGGCTCGACCCCGAGGCCGGCGTGCTGGCCCAGGCCGTCTGGCTCGACGCCGGCGCCGGCCGGCCGGGCCACCTGGTGCTGGCCGTGCACCACATCGTGGTCGACGGCGTCAGCTGGCGGATCCTGCTGCCCGACCTGGCCGAGGCCGCCGCGGGCGCCGCCCCGGCCCCGATCGGCACCCCGCTCAAGCGCTGGGCCGAGATCGCCACGGCCGAGGCGCACCGCCCCGATCGCCTGGCCGAGCTGTCCCACTGGCGCGAGCAGCTCACCGGCGACGACCCGGCGTTCGGGAGCCGTCCGCTCGACCTGGTCGGCGACCTCGGTTCCGTACGGCGGCTGACGTTGCGGCTTCCGGCCGACCGCACCGCCGCTCTGTTGACCAGCGTGCCGGCCGCGTTCCACGCCGGGGTCAACGACGCGCTGCTCACTGCGCTGGCGCTGGCGGTGACCGACTGGCGCCGTCGCCGCGGCGACGGTACGCCGCCGGTGCTCCTCGCCCTGGAGGGCCACGGCCGCGAGGAACAGATCGACCCAGAGGTGCGTCTTTCGCGCACCCTCGGGTGGTTCACCAGCGTCTTCCCCGTACGCCTGGATCTCGGCGCCGTGGACGTGCCCGGCGCGCTGGCCGGCGGTCCCGACGCCGGCGCCGCCCTCAAGCGCGTCAAGGAACAGCTGAACGCGGTGCCGGACCACGGCCTCGGGTTCGGGCTGCTGCGGTACCTCAACCCGGAGACGGCGGCCGTCCTGAGCGCGCTGCCCGTCCCGCAGATCAGCTTCAACTACCTGGGCCGCTTCGCCGTCGCCGCCGGCGCCGACGCGCCGTGGACCCCGGTGCCCGGCGCGGGCGTGCTGGCCGGCGGGTACGACGCCGAGATGCCGGTGGCGCCGTACACCCTGGAGGTCAACGCCTTCACCGAGGACTACCCGGACGGGCCGCGGCTCGGGGTCACCTGGGCCTACCCGGGCGACCTGATCGACGACGCGAGCGTCGCCGAGCTGGCCGAGGGCTGGTTCGCCGCGCTCGGCGCCCTGGCCGACCACGCGGCGCAGCCGGGTGCCGGCGGCTTCACCCCGTCCGACTTCCCGCTGGTGCGGCTGACCCAGGACGACGTCGACAGGCTGAGCGAGGCCGCGCCGAGCCTGTCCGACGTGCTCCCGCTGACCCCGTTGCAGCACGGCTTCTACTTCCACGCCAACGCCGGCGACGGGGACAGCGACCGGTACGTGGTCCAGCAGCTCGTCACCCTGGACGGGCCGCTCGACGCCGACGCGCTGCGCCGCTCCGTGCAGCGCGTGCTCGACCGGCACGCGCCGCTGCGGGCCGGCTTTCGGGAACTGGCCGACGGCCGCGTCGTGCAGGTCGTCGTGGACGGCGTCGCCGCGCCGTGGCGGGTGGCGACGCCCGGGGCCGGGGAAGAACTGGCCGAGGAAGAGCTGGCCGCGGAACGGGCGGCCGGGTTCGACCTGGCCACGCCGCCGCTGCTGCGCTGCCTGCTCGTGCGGCACGCCGACGACCGGCACACCCTCGTGCTCACCCACCACCACATCGTCACCGACGGCTGGTCGGTGGCCGTGTTCCTGCGCGACCTGCTGGCCGGCTACGCCCCGCACGGCGAACCGCCCCGGGCGGCGGCGGTCACCCCGTACCGCCGGTATCTGGAGTGGCTGGCCGGGCGCGACCAGAAGGCAGCCACCGACGCCTGGCGGGCCGCGCTGGCCGGTTTCGACGAGCCGGCCCTGCTGGCCGACCCGGCGGCCGTCCCCGGTCCGGTGCGTCAGGTCGCCGTCGAGCTGCCGGACGACGTCGCCCTCGGCCTGGCCCAGCGGGCGCGCGCGCACGGCCTCACCCTCGGCACGGCCGTGCACGGCGCCTGGGGTCTGCTGCTCGGCCGCCTGACCGGCCGGCGTGACGTGACCTTCGGCAGCACCGTCTCGGGCCGCCAGGCCGAGGTCGACGGCATCGAGTCGATGATCGGCCTGTTCATCAACACGATCCCGGTGCGGCTGCGCTGGAACCCGGCCGAGCCGCTGGCCGAGCTGCTCACCCGGCACGCCGGCGAGCACGCGGCCCTGCTCGACCACCAGCACCTCGGCCTGGCCGCGATCCAGCGGCTGGCCGGGACCGGCGAGCTGTTCGACTCGCTCGTGGTGCTGGAGAACTACCCCGACCTCTCCGGCGGGCACGATGCGGACGGCGCGCTGAGGGTCTCCGGGGTCTCGTTCCGCGAAGCGACCCACTACCCGGTCAGCCTGCTGGTGGCGCCCGGCCCGCGGCTCGGGCTCACCCTCGAGTACGACCCGGCCCGCATCGCGCCGGCCACCGTGGAGCGGATCCGCACCGGGCTGGGCCACGTGCTGGCCGCGGTCGTCCACGCCCCGGCCGAGCCGGTGGGCCGGATCGCGGTGTCCGGCGCGGGTGCGCCGGTTCTGGTGGGGCCTCCGGTCGACGTGCCCGCGACCACGGTGCCGGCCGCGATCGCCGCGCAGGCCGCCCGCACCCCCGACGCGGTCGCGGTGCTGGCCGGGGAGCGCAGTCTGACCTACCGCGAGCTGGACGAGCGGGCCGGCGAGCTGGCGGCCCGGCTGGTGGCCCAGGGCGCCGGCCCGGAACGGATCGTCGCGGTGGCCGTGCCGCACCGCGTCGAGCTGGTCGTGGCGCTGCTCGGCGTCCTGAAGTCGGGCGCCGCCTATCTGCCGCTCGACCCGGCCCAGCCGGCCGACCGGCTGACCGCCGTGGTGGCCGACGCCGGGGCGCGCCTCGCCGTGACCACGACCGACCTGGTGGCTGCCCTGCCCCGCCCGGCCGGGCTTTCCTACCTGCTGGTCGGCGACCGTCCGGTGGCCGCGCCGGCGGCGCCCGCAGCCGGCCCCGCGCAGCCCGGCCACGCCGCCTACTTGATCTACACCTCCGGCTCGACCGGCCGGCCCAAGGGCGTGGTGGTCAGCCATCGCGCGATCATGAATCAGCTCGAGTGGTCGCGGCGGCAGTTCCCGCTCGACGAGCACGACCGGATGCTGCAGCTCGCCCCGATCGGCTTCGACACCTCGGTGTGGGAGCTGTTCTGGCCGCTCTGCGCCGGCGCCGCCGTGGTCCTGCCGCCCGCGGGCGGCGCTCAGGACCCGGCCGAGCTGGCCGCGCTCATCGAACGGCACCGGGTCACCGCCCTCACCCTGGTGCCGTCGCTGGCCGCCGCGTTCCTGCTCTCCGACCAGGTGCGCGAGGACACCGGCTGGGCCGGCTCGCTGCGCTGGGTGTCCAGCGGCGGCGAGGCGCTGACCGGCGAGCTCGCGCGGCGGTGGCACACGCTGACCGGGGTCCGGCTTGACAATTTCTACGGCCCGACCGAGACCGCCGTGCAGGTCACGTGGTGGCCCAACGACGGCGCCCACGGCCCGGCCGTGCCGATCGGCGGCCCGGTCGGCAACACCTGCCTGTACGTCCTGGACGACCACCTGCAGCCCGTGCCGGTGGACGTGCCGGGTGAGCTCTACGTGGCCGGCGCGCAACTGGCCCGCGGCTATCTCGGCCGCACCGGCGAGACGGCTTACCGCTTCGTCGCCGACCCGTTCGGGGCGCCGGGGGAGCGGATGTACCGCACCGGCGACCTGGTGCGCCGCGACGCCGAGGGCGTCCTGACCTACCTGGGCCGCGCCGACGACGAGATCAAGGTGCGGGGAGCCCGGATCGACCCGGCCGAGATCGAGGCCTGGCTGGCCGCCCGGCCCGGCGTGGCCCAGGCCGCGGTGGCCGCGCGTCCGACCGGCACCGGCGGCGTCCGGCTGGTCGCCGCGGTGGTTCTCGCCGCCGGTTCGGCTCGGGCCGACGGGCCGGCCCTGCTCGCCGCGGCCGCCGCCGCGCTGCCGGCCGCGCTCGTGCCGTCGGCCGTCCACGTGGTCGAGGCGCTGCCGCTGACCGCGAACGGCAAGATCGACCGGGCCGCCGTCGCCGCCCTCGGGCCGGCCTCCGCGCCCGACCCGGCCCTCGCCCCACCGGCGGCCGACCGGCCGCGCGACGACCGCGAACGGGTGCTCACCGAGGTTTTCGCGGCCGTTCTCAACCTGGCCGGCGTCGGACCCGAGGACGACTTCTTCGCCCTGGGCGGGGACAGCATCGTCTCCATCGCCGTGTCGAGCCAGGCCCGTCGCCGGGGGCTGCCGGTCACACCGCGCGAGGTGCTCACCCGGCGCACGCCCCGGGCGATCGCGGCCGGCCTGCCGGAGTCACCGGCGCGGACGGAGGTCGCCGCGCCGGTGGAGGCCGACGGCGTGGGCGACGTGCCGCTGCTGCCGATCGTGCACTGGCTGCGCGACACCGGCGCCCCGATCGACCGGTTCACGCTGCCCGTGCTCGTGACCGTGCCCGCCGGGGCCGACGTGCCCGCGGTGCTGCGGGCGGTGCTGGACCGCCACGACGGGCTCCGGCTGCGGCTGCGCCGGATCGCCGGGGTGCTGTGGACCTTGGAGACCACCCCGCCGGGGCCGGCCGATCTGCTCCGCCGGGTCGACGTGTCGGCGCTGCCGGCCGACCGGCTCGCCGGGGTGATCGCCACCGAGACGGCCGCGGCCACCGACCGGCTCGATCCCGACGAGGGACGGATGCTCGAGGCCGTCTGGTTCGACGCGGGCGACCGCGCGGGCCGGCTGCTGCTCATGGCCCATCACCTGCTGGTCGACGGCGTCTCCTGGCGCATCGTCCTGGACGACCTGGCCACGGCGGCCGCCGGGACGCCGTTGCCTCCCGTGGGCACCTCGTTGCGCCGCTACGCCCAGGTCCTGCAGAGTCAGGCCCAGGCCCCGCAGCGGCTCGGCGAGCTCGAACACTGGATGCGGGTGCTGGCCCCGGGGGCCGACCTGCTGCCCGGCACGCCGCCGCCCCCGCCCGGCGCGTCCGCCCGGCGGCACACGGTCCGGCTCACCACGGCCGAGACCCGGACGCTGCTCACCACCGTGCCCACCGAGCTGCGGGCCGAGATCACCGAGGTGCTGCTGGCCGCGTTGTACCGCGGGGTCGACCGCTGGCGCGGCGCGACCGGCGCGGAACTGCTGGTCGAGATCGAGCGGCACGGCCGCGAGGACCTCGAGCCCGGCCTGGACCTCGCGCGCACGGTCGGCTGGCTCACCGCGGTGCAACCGGTGCGCCTCGACGACTCGGTCGCGACCATCGGCGAGCGGCTCCGGGCCGCCCCGGACGGTGGCCTCGGCTACGGGATGTTGCGTCACCTCAACGCCCAGACGGCGCCGATCCTGGCCCGGGCGGCCGCGCCGCAGGTGCTGTTCAACTACTACGGCCGCTTCCCGGCCGGCACCGGCGAGCCGTGGACCCCGGCCGCCGAGGAGCTGCCGACCGACGTCAACGGCGGTCTCGCCCTGGCCCATCTGCTGCAGGTCGACGTCG
Source organism: Actinoplanes sp. M2I2 (assembly GCF_023544445.1). Classification (GTDB taxonomy): domain Bacteria; phylum Actinomycetota; class Actinomycetes; order Mycobacteriales; family Micromonosporaceae; genus Actinoplanes. The sequence continues at coordinate 115,120 of NZ_JALPVJ010000026.1, forward strand.
TGTGCGCCGAGACCGCTCACGGCCCGGAGTTCGTGGCCACCTGGACCTGGGCCGACGGGCCGCTCACCGGGGACGACGTCGCCGCCGTGGCCGACGGCTGGGTCGCGGCGCTGCGCGAACTCGCCGGCGGCCGGACGCTGCTCGCCCTGCCCGGGGCCGAGCTGGCCCGGGTACGGGAGATCAGCCGGTCCCCGGTCGGCGACGTCTGGCCGTTGTCGCCGCTGCAGGAGGGGCTGTACTTCCACGCCAGCTACGACGCCGCCGAACTCGACGTCTACACCGGACAGGACGCCTTCGACCTGGGCTACCGCGTCGACCTCGAGCGGCTGCGCCGGGCCGGGGCCGCGCTGCTGGCCCGCAACGACGGCATGCGGGCCGGGTTCGCCAGCGACGGCCTGAGCCGGCCGGTGCAGTTCGTGCCGGACGGCCTGGCCCTGCCCGTGGACGAGGTCGACCTCAGCCACCTCGGCCCGGCCGAGTGCGAGGCGGCGGTGGCCGGCGTGCTGGCGGCCGACCGCACCCGCCGGTTCGACCTCGCCGACCCGCCGCTGTGCCGGCTCACCCTCCTGCGGCTGCCCGGTGACCGGGACCGGCTGGTGGTCAGCCACCACCTGATCCTGTGGGACGGCTGGTCCGAGGAGCTGTTCGTCGAGCAGCTGTTCACGCTGTACGAGCGGGACGGCGACGCCACCGGGCTGCCCCCGGCCGGCTCGTACCGGGACCACCTGGCCTGGCTGGGCCGGCAGGACACCGCGGCGGCGACCGGGCACTGGCGCGACGCCCTGGCCGGGCTCACCGAGCCGACGCTGATCGGGCCGGCCGACCGCAACCTCGCCCCGGCGCTGCCCGAGCGCCACGCCATCGACCTGCCGGAAGCGCTGAGCGACCGCCTGCGCGAGGCCGCCCGGGACCACGGTCTGACGCTCAACACCGTGTTCGGCGCGGCCTGGGGGCTGGTGCTGGGCGCTCACGCCGGACGGAACGACGTCGTCTTCGGCATGACCGTGGCCGGGCGCCACGGCGACGTGCCGCTGGTCGACAGCATCGTCGGGCTGTTCCTCAACACCGTGCCCGTACGGGTCGCGCCCGACCCCCGCGAGTCCGTCCTCGACCTGCTGCGCCGCCTGCGGGACCAGCGCCTCACGCTGATGGACTACGACCACGTCGGACTGGCCGACATCCAGCGGGCGACCGGACATCCCCGGCTCTTCGACACGCTGTACGTGATGCAGAACTTCGTCGACGAGAACGAGTCGGCCGATCTGCGCGGCCGGCACGGCATCGAGGCCGTCGAGGGAGTGGACGCCACCCACTATCCGCTGACGCTGGTCATCACCCCGCGCCGCCGGTTCCGGATCGCGCTCGACCACCGGCCCGAGGTGGTCGACGGCCCGGCCGCGCGGGCGCTGCTGGACCGTCTGGCCGGCGTGCTGGAGCGGATCGCGGCCGGCCCGGACCGGCCGGTCGGCGCGCTCGACCTGCTCACCGCGGACGACCACCGGCTGCTGCGGGAGGACTGGGACCGCACCGTCAACCCGGTCGGCGCCGACACCGTGGCCGAGCTGCTGGCCGACCAGGCCGCCCGCACGCCGGGCGCGGTCGCGCTGGTGGCGGGCGACCAGCGGCTCACCTATGCCGAGCTCGACGAGCGGGTCACCGGGATCGCCCGGCTGCTGCTGGCCCGGGGAGCCAGACCGGAGAAGGTCGTCGCGCTGGCCCTGCCCCGGACCCTGGACATGGTGGCCGCCCTGTTCGCGGTGCTGCGTACGGGAGCCGCTTATCTGCCCCTGGAACTGGACCTGCCGGCCGAGCGGCTCGCTCTGATGCTGGCCGACACCGAACCGATGTGCGTGCTCACCCACTCGGCGGTGACCCGGTTGCTGCCACCGGGCGCTGTCCCGGTGCTGGAACTGGACGCGCCGCTCGAGTACCCCGACGTGCCGCTGCCCGACAACCGCGGTGACCTGAGCCGGCTCGAGCACCCGGCGTACATCATCTACACCTCCGGCTCGACCGGGCGGCCCAAGGGCGTCGTCACGCCGTATCGCGGCCTGACCAACATGCAGCTCAACCACCGCGAGGCCATCTTCGGGCCGGTGGTCGAGGCGGCCGGGAGGCGGCTGCGGATCGCGCACACCGTCTCGTTCGCCTTCGACATGTCGTGGGAGGAGCTGCTCTGGCTCGTCGAGGGCCACGAGGTGCACGTCTGCGACGAACAGTTGCGGCGGGACGCGGCCGGGCTGGTCGCCTACTGCGACGAGCACCGCATCGACGTCGTCAACGTGACCCCGACGTACGCCCACCACCTCATCGAGCAGGGGCTGCTCGAGGACGGCGAGGGCCGGCACCGGCCGCCGCTGGTGCTGCTGGGCGGCGAGGCCGTGCCCGACCAGGTCTGGGCCCGGCTGCGCGACACCGAGGGGGTCACCGGCTACAACCTGTACGGGCCGACCGAGTACACGATCAACACGCTCGGCGGCGGCACCGGGGACAGTGCCACCCCGACGGTCGGCCGCGCCATCTGGAACACCCGCGCCTACATCCTCGACCCGTACCTGCGCCCGGCCGCCCCGGGCGCGCCGGGTGAGCTCTACATCGCCGGGATCGGCCTGGCCCGCGGCTACCACCGGCAGACCGGGCGGTCGGCGGAACGGTTCGTGGCCGACCCGTACGGCCGGCCGGGGGAGCGGATGTACCGCACCGGCGACCTCGTGCGGCGGCGCCCCGACGGCAACCTCGACTTCCTCGGCCGCACCGACGACCAGGTGAAGATCCGCGGGTACCGGGTGGAGCTGGGCGAGGTGGAGTCGGCGATCGCCGGTCACCCGCGGGTGACGCAGGCCGCCGTGGTGGTCGACCCGGTCAAGCGGCTGGCCGGCTACCTCGTCCGTGGTCCCGGCTGGGCCCCGTCCGAGGACGACGCCGTGCTGCGCCAGGTGCGCTCGTACCTCAAGGAGCGTCTGCCCGGCTACATGATCCCGGCCGGGCTGGTCGCGGTGGACCGGCTGCCCCTCACGGTCAACGGCAAGCTCGACATCCGGGCGCTGCCGGCCGCCACGGTGCAGACCTCGGCGGCCGGCCGGCCCCCGTCGACCCCGGCCGAGACCGCGCTCTGCGACATCTACGCCGACCTGCTCGAGGTGCCGAGGGTCGGCGTCGACGACGGCTTCTTCGACCTCGGCGGCCACTCCTTGCTGGCGATCCGCCTGGTCAGCCGGGCCCGGACGGCGCTCGGGGCGGAGCTGTCGATCCGCGACGTGTTCGAGGCCCCGACGGTGGCCGAGCTGGCCGCCCGCCTCACCGGCGGCGCGGGCGCGAGGCCGGCGCTCCGGCCCGCGTCCCGGCCCGACCGGCTGCCGCTGTCGTTCGCGCAGCGCCGCCTGTGGTTCCTCGACCGCGCGCAGGGTCCGTCGGCGGCCTACAACTTCCCGCTGACGCTGCGGCTGCGCGGCCCGCTCGAGGCCGGCGTGCTGCACGACGCGCTGCACGCCGTGGCCGGCCGGCACGAGGTGCTGCGCACCGTCATCGAGTCCGCCGACGGCGAGCCCTACCAGCGCGTCCTGCCGTTCGAGCAGGCCCGCCCGCCGCTCGAGGTGGTCGACGGCGCCGACGTGTCCGAGGTCGCCGCCCGCCCGTTCGACCTGGCGGCCGACCTGCCGCTGCGGGCCACGCTCATCCGCCGCGGACCCGAGGAGCACGTGCTCGTCCTGCTGCTGCACCACATCGTCACCGACGAGTGGTCCGACGGCCCGTTCCTGGCCGACCTCGCCACCGCGTACGCGGCCCGGCGGGACGGCCGGGAGCCGGACTGGGCGCCGCTGCCGGTCCAGTACGCCGACTACACGCTGTGGCAGCGCGAGCTCCTGACCCAGGTGGCTGCCGAGCAGCACGCCTTCTGGCAGTCCACCCTGGACGGCGTCCCGGAGGAGATCGCGCTGCCCCTGGATCGTCCCCGCCCGGCCGAGCCCGGCGCGGCCGGCGACGAGGTGAGCGTGGAGCTGCCGGCCGACGTGGTGCGCGGGCTGCGCCGGCTCGCGACCGAGGCCGGAGCCAGCCCGTTCATGGTGGCCCACGCGTTGACCGCAGCCCTGCTGCACCGCGTCGGGGCGGGCGACGACATCCCGCTGGGCGCGCCGATCGCCGGCCGCACCGAGGAGGCGCTGCACGACCTGGTCGGCTTCTTCGTGAACACGCTCGTGCTGCGCACCGATCTGAGCGGAGACCCGAGCTTCGCCGGCCTGCTGGCCCGGGTGCGCGACGCCGACCTGGCCGCCTTCTCGCACCAGGACGTGCCGTTCGAGTCCGTCGTCGAGGTGGTCAACCCCCCTCGGTCGCTCTCGCGGCACCCGCTGTTCCAGGTGATGGTCGTGCACCGCCAAGCGGCCGGGGCGGTCACCCTGGCCGGCCTCGAGGTCGGCGACGAGCCGCTGAACACCGGCACGGCCCGGTTCGACCTCGTGGTCGAGCTGGCCGAGCACGGGGGTGACGCCATGACGGCCCGGCTCACCTACCGCACCGAGCTGTTCGACCGCTCGACCGTCCAGGTGCTGGCCCGCCGCCTGGTCGCGCTCGCCTCGGCCGCGGTGGCCGACCCGGGCGCCCCGGTGATCGGGCTGGACATCCTGGTCGGCGACGAGCGTGAGCGCGTGCTGCGCGGGTTCAACGACACCGCCCGTACGGTGGAGGAACTGAGCCTGTCGGCCGCGTTCGCCGCGCGGGTCGCCGCCCGGCCGGACGCTCTCGCCGTGGTCGACGGCGATCGCACGCTGACCTACGCCGAGCTCGCCGACCGGGCCCGCAGCCTGGCCGGGGTGCTGCACGAGCGCGGGGTGCGGCCCGAGAGCGTGGTCGCCGTGGCCACCCCGCGGTCGCTCGAGACCATCGTGGCCGCGATGGGCGTGCTCGAGCTGGGCGCCGCGTTCCTGCCGCTCGACCTGCAGCACCCGGCCGACCGGCTGGCCTTCATGCTCGCCGACTCGGGCAGCCGGCACGTGCTCACCACGTCCGCCGTGGCCTGCACCCTGCCCGGCGCCGACGGGGTCGAGCGGATCCTGGTGGATGCCCCGCACCCGGCCGCCGGGGAGCTGCCGGCGCCGCCGGACGGGATCGGGCACGCCGCGTACGTCATCTACACCTCCGGCTCGACCGGCCGGCCCAAGGGCGTCACCGTCACCCACGAGGGCATCGGGAGCCTGGTCGCTACCGCCCAGGACCCGATGGGCGTCACCGCCGGCAGCGGCATCCTGCAGTTCGCCTCGATCGGGTTCGACGTGTTCGCCTTCGAGCTGGCCATGGCGCTGTGCACCGGGGCGCGGCTGGTGATCGCGCCCGACGAGGCGCGCACGCCCGGGCCGGCCCTGACCCGGCTGCTCTCCGCGTACGGGGTGACCCACGCGATCCTGCCGCCGTCCCTGGTCGCCGCGCTGCCGCCGGGGGCCGGGCTGCCGGCCGGGCTCACCGTGCTGGTCGGCACCGAGCAGGTGCCGCCCGAGGTGATCTCGCGGTGGGCGGCCACCCTGCGGCTGTTCGTCGCGTACGGCTTGACCGAGGCGACCGTCAACTCGACGCTGTGGCGCGCCGTTCCCGGCTGGACCGGCGCCGTGCCGATCGGCGTCCCCGATCCCAACACCGTCGCCTACGTCCTCGACCGGCGCCTGCGCCCGGTGCCCCCGGGCGCGGCCGGCGAGCTCTACATCGCCGGTCGCGGCCTGGCCCGCGGCTATCTCGGCCGTCCCGCGCTGACCGCGGAGCGGTTCGTCGCCGACCCGTACGGCGAGCCCGGCGCCCGCATGTACCGCACCGGTGATCGGGCCCGGTGGCGGGCCGACGGCCTGATCGACTTCCTGGGCCGGGTGGACGACCAGGTGAAGATCCGCGGCCACCGCATCGAGCCGGCCGAGGTGGAGGCGGCCCTGGCCGCTCACCCCGACGTGGCGCAGGCCGTGGTGGTGGTCGACGGCTCCGGCGACGCGACGCGCCTGGTCGGCTACGTGGTCGCCGCGGCCGGGCCGGTCGACCCGGTCGCCGTGCGCGACGACCTGGCCGCCCGGCTGCCCAGCTACCTCGTCCCGGCGCTGATCGTGGCCCTGGACGGCGGGTTGCCGCGCACCCCGAACGGCAAGGTGGACCGGCGCCGGCTGCCCGCCCCGGACTGGACGGCCCTGGTCGGCGACGCGGCGCCCCTCACCGAGGCGCAGGCCCGGCTGGCCGAGCTGTTCGCCGAGATCCTCGGCCTGCCCCGGGTGGGGGTGGACGACAACTTCTTCGCCCTCGGCGGGCATTCGATGTCCTGCATGCGGTTGATCGGCCGGGTCCGGTCCACCTTCGGCGCCGACCTGGCCGTCCGGGACGTGTTCGACACGCCGACCGTGGCCGGCCTGGCCCGGCTGGTCGACCGGCCGGCCTCGGACCGGCCCGCGTCGTCCGACCGGCCCCCGCTGACCGCGCGGGCCGCGGACCAGGTCGCCGACGGCCGGGCCGCGCCGGTGCAGCGGCATCTGTGGCGGGAGCACGAGGCGGCCGCCCCGAACGGGGGCTGGGACCTCGCCCTCGCGTTCCGGGGCGACGGCCTGGACGGCGACGCGTTCGCGGCCGCCCTCGACGACGTGGTCGAACGGCACGCGCCGCTGCGCACCGGCTATCGCTGGGCCGGCGGTGACCTGTGGCGCGTCGACGTCGACCGGCCGGTGCTGGAACGCCTCGGCCCGAGCGACGAGCCCCTCGACGACCGGCTCACCGCGCTCAGCCGGGAGACCGTCGACCTCACCGGCCGGGCGCCCTTGCGGGCCCGCCTGCTCGCCGACCGCGGCGGGGCGAGCGCGGTGCTGCTCACCGTCCACCACCTCGGCGTGGACGAGTGGTCCGTGGTGCCGCTCGTCCGCGACCTGGCCACCGCCTACGAGGCTCGGCGGGCCGGCCGGGCGCCGCGGTGGGCGCCCCTGCCGGTCGACTACGCCGACTACACCCGCTGGCAGTACGAGCTGCTCGGTGACCCGGCGGACCCGGCCGGCCGGCAGGCCCGCCAGCTCGCATGGTGGCGCTCGTCGCTGACCGGCCTGCCCGGTGTCGAGCTGCCCGGCGCCCGGCCGCGACCCGTCGGGACGACCGGCCGCAGCGGGCTGGTGCCGATCGTGTTCGACGGGGCGACGCACCGCGCCGTGGACGAGCTGGCCCGGCGTACCGGCACGAGCATGTTCATGGTCTTGCAGGCCGCGCTGGCGGCGCTGCTGACCGGCTCGGGCGCCGGCACCGACCTGCCGATCGGGGCGCTGGTCGCCGGTCGGTCCGAGCCGGTCCTGGCCGACCTGGTGGGCTGTTTCCTCAACACGGTGGTGCTGCGGACCGACACCACCGGGGACCCGACGTTCGCCGGGTTGCTGGCCCGGGTCCGCGAGACCGACCTGGGCGCGCTGGACCGGCAGGACCTGCCGTTCGACGCGTTGCCGGCCGCGGTGGACGGGCTGACCCGGCCGCCGGTGATGATCGTGCACCACGAGGAGGCCCGGCTGGCCGGGGTCGGCGGTGACAGCGTCCGGATCGAGTCGCTGACCACCGGCGCGCTCCGGGCCGGCCTGACCCTGAGCTTCTACGAACCGGTGGACGACCGCCCGGTGCACTGCGACGTGGAATACGCGGCCGACCTGTTCGACCACGCGAGCGCCGTGGCGTTCGGCGAGTCGTTCCGGGCTCTGCTGACGGCCGCCCTGGCCGACCCCGATCGGCGCCTGACCGAGCTGTACGACGACGTGGAGAGGACGATCCGATGACCAACCCCTTCGAAGACCCCGAGGGCCGGTACGTGGTGCTGGTCAACGACGAGGACCAGCACTCGCTGTGGCCCTCGTTCGTCGACGTGCCGGCCGGCTGGAGGGTCGTCTATGGCGAGGAGTCGCGGGCGGCGTGCCTCGACTACGTCGAGAAGACGTGGACCGACCTGCGTCCCCGGTCGCTGCGGGAGCGGATGACGGCCGACTGACCGCCCGGCGCCGCGTCCCGGTCGGCGCCGGGACGCGGTCAGGCGACGAGGTGGGCGAGCAGGGCGAGTGCTTCATGGGCAGCACGGCCGGGGAGCGGTGCAGGAGCCAGGCCAGGGCGAGCTGGGCCGGGCTGACGCCCTGCCGGGCGGCCGCGTCGCCCAGGGCCCCGCCCCGGGTGGTCAGGCCGCCGGTGTTCAGAGGGAACCAGGGGATTCAGGCCAGGCTGACCTCCGACACGGCGATGTGCCGGATCTTGCCCTCCTGCTGCAGCTTCGCCAGCTCGCCCAGGCTGTCCTCGACCAGGACGGCCGGATCGATGCGGTGCAGCTGGTACAGGTCGACGTGGTCGAGGCGCAACCGGCGCAGCGACACCTCGAAGGCGTAGCGGAGGTAGTCCGGGCGTACGACCGACGGCCACGGGTACGGGTACGGGTCGGTGGCGCACCACGCCACCCTTGGTCGTGATGACCAGATCGTCACGGTACGGATGGAGCGCCTCGCGAATGAGGTCCTCGGCGACGAAGAGACCGTAGGTGGATCGGTCCCGGTGGACCGATCTGAGCGTGCTGCAGCCCCGCGGGAGCAGCCAGACCCCTGCCGTGGCTACCCCTGCCAGGGGTAGCCACGGTTGCCGGGCAGGGATGTCGGGTCAGGCTCGCGCACCATGAACACGTCCACCGGGTCCTCGGTTTCGACGGTGAACGCGTGCCGCTCGTAGAGCCGTCGGGCCGGACTGCCCTGCAGCACGTTCAGCCGGACCCGCGTGCCATCGCGATCACATCGCTCGAGGACTGCGCGCAGCACCGCCGTGCCGATGCCGCTGCTCTGCCGATGCGGGGCCAGATAGAAGTGCTCCAGCCAGTGAGCGTCCGCGGCCGGTCGCAGCGCCACGCAGCCGGCGAACACGCCGCCCACCTCGATCACTCGGGTGTGCGCCGGGGCGAACCCGTCCCGTAGTCGCTGCCGCACCCGCTGCTCGTCATAGCGCCCGAGCCGCTCCAGATCCGCCCGCAGCACCCTCGCCCGCAACTCGGCCACCGCCTCGACGTCCGCCGCTGAAGCCGGCCGCATCGCCTAGTCCGCCATGATCGCCAACTTACCGCCGGCTGTGCGCCCGCCTCGTCCGGCTGAACCCGAACCTCTCGCCCGGGTCGCACACCGCGCCTTCACCGGCCGCGGCCCGGCTCGCGCCACGAACCACGAGCTAGCCGGTGGGACGGTGGTCGGCCCAGGCGCGCCAGAGAGCCGCGTACTGGCCGTCCGGACGGGCCGCCAGTTCGGCGTGCGGGCCGCTCTCCAGCACCCGGCCGGCGTCCAGGAGCACGACCCGGTCGGCCGAGACGGCCTGGGTGAGCCGATGCGCGACCACGATGCCGGTACGCCCGGCTAGCGCCTCCTCCACCGCCGCCTCGAGCGTCCGGGCTCCGGCACTGCCGGCCTCCGCGGTCGCCTCGTCGAGGACGGCGATCGGCGGGTCGGCCAGCACGAGCCGGGCCAGCGCGAGCTGCTGGGCCTGGGTGACCGTGAGGCGGTGGCCGCCGTCGCCGACCACCGTGTCGAGGCCGTCGGGCAGGGCGGCCGACCACTCGCCGGCGCCGACCCGGTCCAGCCCCTTGAGCAGCTCCTCGTCGCCCGCGTCGGGCCGGGCCAGGCGCAGGTCGTCGCGCAGCGGCCCGGCGAAGACGTGCACCTCCTGCGTGATGATGACGATGGAACGCCGCACCTCGGCCGGGTCGAGGTCCTCCAGCCTGATCCCGCCCAGCCGGATGACGCCGCTCGACGGCCGGCGCACCCCGGCGATCAGAGCGGCCAGGGTGGTCTTGCCCGCCCCGCTCGCCCCGACCAGGGCCACCCGCTCGGTGGCGGCGACGTCGAGGCTGACGCCCCGCAGCACCGGCTGGTCCGGCCGGTAGGCGTGGCCGACCGCCTCGACCGAGACGGTGGCCGCGCTCGGAGCCCGGGCCGCGCCCGGGGACCCGGCCGCGGGGAGTTCGGTGACCCCGACCAGGCGCACCAGGCTGGCCGCGGCCGACTGGGCGTCGTCGACCAGCCCCAGCGCGGTGTTGATCGGTGCGAACAGGCTGTGGAAATACAGCGCCGCGACGGTGGCCTCGCCGATGGTCGCCGACCCGTCGCGGACCAGCAGGAAGCCGGCGACCAGGACCGCGCTGAGGCCGACGAACTCGGCCGCGTTCAGCCGGCCGTAGAACTGGGTCAGGACCCGGACGCCGCGCATGGTCCAGTCGACGGAGTCCAGCGAGCGGGCCCGGACCAGCTCCCGGTGGCTGTCCTGCAGCCGCAGCGCCCGGACCGTGCCGGCGCCGCTGACCGTCTCCTGCAGCTGGTGCTGCAGGGCGCCGACCGACACCCGCTGGCCGGCGTAGAGCGGCAGCGCACGACCGGAATACCACCGTACGGTGAGGATCTGGATGGGCACCGCCAGCAGGGCGGCGAGCAGAAACCGCCAGTCGAGGACCGCGAGCCCGACCGCGGTGAGCGCGATGGTCAGCATCGAGCGGGCCAGCTCGGGCAGCGCGCTGCGCACCGCGGTGGCGATCACGGTGACGTCGTTGGTGACCCGCGAGGTCAGATCGCCGGTGCCGGCCTCCTCGACCTGGTGCAGCGGTAGCGCGAGGACCCGGTCGATGAACTGCTCCCGCAGGTCGGCCAGCATGCCCTCGCCGAGCCGGGCCACCAGGGCCAGACCCCAGCCGGCCGTGACCGCCTGGCCGACGGCGATGACCACGAGCGCCACGACCGGCCCGTTGAGCGCGCCGGCCGGCCGGCCGTCCACGACGAGGTCGACGATGTGGCCGAGCAGCCGGATCGTCACCAGCCCGATCGCGGTTCCGGCGATGAGCACCGCGACCGCCAGGACGGCCAGGGCCCACCGCGGACGCAGCAGGCGCCGCACCGCCGCCCGGGTCTGCGCCCCGGTGGCCGTCGGCAACAGGACGCGCCCGGGATTCACACCGCTCATGGCTCAGGCCTCATCTCGTCGCGGTCGGTCAGGCCAGCACGATCGACCGGTACAGGGGGTCCTCGCGAAGCAGCTCGGCGTGCGGACCGCTCGCCCGGATCGCGCCGTCGGCCAGGAACAGCACGCGGCCGGCCACCGAGAGCAGGCTGGGGCTCGTCGTCACCAGGACGGTGGTGCGCCCGTGGCGCAGGTCGCGCAGGCCGGCGGCGATCCGTTGCTCGGTGACGGCGTCCACGGCGGTGGACGGGTCGTGCAGGACCAGGACGGGTGGGTCGGCGGCCAGCGCGCGGGCCAGCGCCACCCGCTGGCGCTGGCCGCCCGACAGCGAGCGGCCCCGTTCGGCGATCGGGCCGTGCAGGCCGTCCGGCAGGGTGCGGGACACCTCGTCCACCGTCGAGGCGGTCAGCGCGGGACCGACCCGGTCGGCCGGTACGCGGCCCAGCGTCACGTTGTCGAGCAGGGTTCCCTCGAAGAGGTCGGCATCATGCTCCGCGATCAGGATGGCGGTGCGCACAGCCGTCGGGTCGAGCGTGTGCAGCGGCCGACCGTCCAGCTCGATGGAGCCGGCTTGCGGGTCGCGGAACCGGCCGAGCAGCTCGGTGAGGGTCGTCGCGCTTCTCTGGTCGGCGGCGACGAGGCCGACGAGCTCGCCCGCTCCGATCTCCAGGTCGAGGCCGCACAGCCCGGCGTCCTCGACCGCCGCGAGACGCAGGTGCCCGCCGACCTGGTCGGGCAGCGTCTCGTTTCCGCCGGGGGTGCGCTGCCCGGCCGACAGCACCGCGGTGATCCGATCGGCGGACGCGCGAGCCTGGGCGAGCTCACCGTTGGCCCAGGCGACCAGGGCCAGCGGACCGAGCAGGAACTGGGCCAGACCGACCGCCGCGACCAGCTCGCCGACCGTGATCTGCTGCGTCGCGGCCAGCCGGCCACCGACCAGGGCCACGATCGCCAGGAAGATGCCGGTCAGCCCCAGCAGGGTGCTGTCATGCCAGCTCTTCGCGGTGGCCGCGCGCCGGGTGGCGGCCAGGGACTCCCGGCTGATCCGCCGGTACCGGCGAGCCGCGGACTGCTCGGCGCCGAGACCCTTGAGCACCCGCAGCCCGGTCACCAGGTCGGCGGCCACCCCGGCCGCGCGAGCCGCGTGCTCCTGCTCGCTCTCGCTGCGGCGTTGCAGGGGCAGGCCGAGCCCGTGCGCGGCCAGGAGCAGCACCGGGGCGCCGAGCAGGACGAGCAGGCCCAGGGGCACGGACATCCGCAGCAGGGCGACCGCACCGATCAGGACCCCGCACATCGCGGCCAGGCCCAGCGGCAGGGCCAGATTGATCATGCCCACGCGCTGGGCGTCCCCGGTGGCCACATTGACCAGCGCCCCCGGCAGGCGCCCGGCGTCGGTGGCGCCGCGCGGGTGCAGGATCCGGCTCGTGAGATCCAGGCGCAGCGCGTGCGAGGCCCGTTCGACGGCGTACTCGCCGGTGCGCGTGCCGATCTGGAAGCTGGCCGAGAGGATGACGAACGTGGCCCCCAGCACGGCGATCCAGATGATCAGGTCGACCGCCGTGCCGGTGCCGACCGCCCGATCGATGATCACTCCGATGAGGATCGGGACCAGCGCCTCGGCGCCCTGATGCACCGCGCTCAGCGCCGAGGTGGCTCCGACGCTGCGGGCCTCACGACGGATCACCCGGCGCAGCAGTGCCCGGCCCCGCAACCGTTCCCCGCGCACGCCGGCTCCAAGCTGTCCGAGAACCCGATACGTCGTGCCGCTCGCACCGCACGACCGCCGCCGAAAGTTAGGTTAGCCTAACCGATCGTCCCGCGCACGCCCCGGGGCCGGGGCTCGAAATTGCCGGTGGCCGTGATCGTCCCGGCCCTCAGGTGCCGCCCGGAGCGGCCGATAGGACGATCGTGCCGGAACAGGTCTATCTCCTCGGCAATCTGGTGATCATGGTTGCCTACGCCGCCATCATGGTGGCGATCATCGTGCCGGTTGCCCGGGCCCGCCAGCTGGGGAGCAACCAGCTGGGCGTGGCCACCGCCCTGATCTTCTTCACCTGCTCGGTCGGGCACGGGTTGCACGCCTTCATGGCGATCCGCGGCCTCGACCACGCCGGCGGGCATCTGGGCGGGGTCTGGTCGTGGCCCTCGGCGATCTGGGACGCCCTGACCGGGCTGGTCGGCATCTACTACTGGACGCTGCGCCGCAGTTACAAGGTGCTGCTCGAGGGCGGCACGATCTACAGCTCCCCGGGTGAGCAGCACCGCCTGGCCGAGGCCGACGCCCGCGAGCTCGAGGCCCGCAACGCCGCCGAGAAGCACCGGGCCTTCCTGGCCGCCGTGGTCGAGCACACCGACGACGCGATCGTCGGCGTGAACCTGGAGGGCCGGGTGACCGCGTGGAACCGCGGCGCCGAACGGCTCTTCGGCTTCAACGCTGGCTCCATGATCGGCCAGCCCATGTCCATCTTCTCGGGTGACGCGAGCGCCGCGGCCGACCAGATGGCCGTGATCGCCCGCATCCGGCACGGTGAGCGCCGCATCCACTACGAAGCCCGCCGTGTGCACCGCAACGGTTCGCCGCTCGAGCTGTCGATCAACGTGACCCCGATCAAGGACGCCGCCGGGGCGGTGACCGGCGCGTCGATCACCGCCCGCGAGATCAGCGCTCTCAAGGAGGCGGCCGACCAGCGCCGGGCCGACGAGGAGCGGACCTATCAGGCGCAACGGATGGGGAGCCTGAGCGACCTGGCCGGCGGCATGGCCCACGACTTCAACAACATCCTCGCCATCATCGTCAACTACACCGAGTTCGCGATCGAGGAGACCGAGGACCGGCCGGGCGTCCGCGAGGACCTGGAGCACGTGCGGGCGGCGGCCGGCCGGGCCATGGGGCTGACCCGGCAGCTGCTGACCTTCACCCGCGGCGACGGGGCCCGGCCCCAGGACCTGGACCTCAACGCCGCGCTCGACGAGGCCCGGCAGGCGCTCGCGCCGGTGGTCGGCGAGGGCGTCACCATCGTCGGCCGGCCCGCGCCCGGGCCGCTGACCGTGCACGCCGACCCCGGTCAGCTCCAGCAGGTGCTGCGGAACCTGGCCATCAACGCCCGGGAGGCGATGCCCGACGGCGGCACCCTCGTGCTCGAGGCCAACACGGCCGAGATCTCCGCCGAGGCGCGCGGCCCCCAGCCCGCGCTCCCCGACGGGACGTACGCCCGGCTGCTGGTCAGCGACACCGGCGAGGGGATGAGGCCCGAGGTCGCCGAGCGGGTCTTCGAACCGTTCTTCACGACCCGGCCCGGCAAGGGCGCCGGCATGGGCCTGGCCACCGCGTACGGGATCGTGACCGAGGCGGGCGGCTCGATCGCCGTCTACTCCGAGCCCGGGGTGGGCACGACGTTCCGGGTCTACCTGCCGCTGGTGGCCGCGGCCGCGAAGCCGGCCGGCCGGGCCGAGCTGCCCGGCGGGGACGGCCGCACCGTCCTGGTCGTCGAGCACGAGCCCGCGCTGATGCGGGCGGCCACCCGGATCCTGACCGTGGCGGGATATCAGGTCATCGCCGCCTCGACCGGGCCCGAGGCCCTCGTGGTGCTGGGCGACCGGGAGATCGACGCGCTGGTGAGCGACGTGGTGATGCCCGACATGGACGGGCCGAGGCTGGCCGAGCTGATCCGCGAGACACGGCCCGGCCTGCCGGTGATCTTCATGTCCGGCTACAGCGGCGGCATGCTCGACGTGACCGGCGTGCTCGACCCCGGGGCGCCGTTCGTGGAGAAGCCCTTCACCGCCGGCGATCTGCTGCTCGAGGTGCACCAGGCGCTGGCCGGACGGACCCGGTCGGCGGTCTGAGCCGGCTCTGGTGTAGACCGTCAGGCATGGCGGAAGAGGTCGTCGGGGTCGTCGGGGCGGGCATCGTCGGGCTGGCGGTGGCCCGGGAGGTCACCCGGCGCCGGCCCGGCACGCGGGTGGTCGTGTTCGAGAAGGAGGACCGCGTCGCGGCCCACCAGACCGGGCACAACTCCGGGGTCGTGCACGCGGGCCTGTACTACCCGCCGGGCAGCCTCAAGGCGCGGTTGTGCACGCGGGGCGGGGCCATGCTGCGCGAGTACTGTGCCGAGCGCGCGATCGCGTACGAGGCCTGCGGCAAGCTCGTCGTGGCGGTCACCCCGGCCGAGGTGGCGCGGCTCGACGCGCTGGCCGGGCGGGCCTTCGCCAACCGCGTGCCCGGGCTGCGGCGGGTCGGGCCGGCCGAGATCCGCGAGGTCGAGCCGCACGCCGCCGGGCTGGCCGGGCTGCACTCGCCGCACACCGCCATCACCGACTTCCCGGGCATCGCGCGGGCGTTCGCCGACGACGTCGCCGCCGCCGGTGGGGACGTGCGGTTCGGCTTCCGCGTCACCGGCATCGCCGAGGGCCGTCGGCTCGTGGTCTCCTCGCCGTCGGACCGCGTGCCGGTGGACCGCCTGATCATCTGCGCGGGCATCCAGAGCGACCTGGTCTCCGGGCTGGCCGGCGACGCCGCCGCCCCGCGGATCGTGCCGTTCCGCGGGGAGTACATGAGGGTCCGGCCGCCCAAGGCCGGGCTGGTGCGGGGCATGATCTATCCGGTGCCGGACCCGCGCTACCCGTTCCTGGGCGTGCACTTCACCCGGCGGGTCAACGGCGAGCTCGAGGTGGGGCCGAACGCGGTGCTGGCCACCGCCCGCGAGGGCTACCGCCGCGGCGACGTGTCGGCCCGCGACCTGGCCGGCATCGCCGCCTGGCCCGGGATGTGGCGGATGGCCGCACGGCATTGGCGGACCGGGCTCAAGGAGATGCACGGCTCGGTCTCGAAGAACGCCTACATGCGGGCGGCGCGGCGCTACGTGCCCGAGATCGGGGCGGCCGACGTGGCCCGGGCCGGGTCGGGCGTCCGCGCGCAGGCGCTCGACCGGGACGGCAGCCTGGTCGACGACTTCCGGATCCACCGGCTCGGCGCGGTGACCGCGGTGCGCAACGCGCCCTCCCCGGCCGCCACCTCCAGCATGGCCATCGCCGAGTACGTCGCCGACGAGTCAGGCCTCGCGTAGCCAGACCCGCAACGCCCCGGTGGCGCGGAAGCCGGCCGCCCCCGCGTGCTCGAGGTCGTCACCGCTCTCGTAGCCGACCAGCGGCCGCCCGCCCGGCACCGACGACCACACGACCGGCCGGTCGTCCGGGTCGACCGCGAACAGGTTGGACAGGCCGGCCACCGCGCCGGTGCGGTTGAGGACGAAGCCGCCGACGAACCGGTCGCCGTCGCGGACCGCGTGGACGGTCACCGACGGATCGTCGAGCAGGGCCGGGCGGAAGACATCCGGCGGCTCGTCGTCGCGGCCGTGCCAGGCCCGCTGCCACTCGGCCAGGGCGGCCGCGGTGGTGACGCGCTCGGTGGTGGCCCCGGCGGCGGCCGTGGCCGGGCGGTGGATCCACCGCGCCGCGAAGAGCTCGGTGTAGCCGTGCGGGGCCAGATCGAGCGCCGCGAAGCTGTCCTTGACCGCCTGCTTGCCCAGCACGTCGGCCGGCGTCGCGTCGGGCCGCAGCGTGATCGCCTCGGGATAGTACGGCGGCGTGGGGCCCGCGCTGCGCCACACCCGCGGGCCGAACGTGTAGCCCAGGCCGTGCGAGCGCAGGACCGCGGCGCACCAGTCGGCGTTGTTCCGCACCGCGGCGCTGGTCTCGGCGTCGATCATGTCAGCAGTGTGGCACTTCCGGTCCCGCCCGTGCCGCCCCGTGCGGGCCGGCCGCATGCCCGCCGGGCCGATTGCCGATAGGGTCGGGCCGTCGACAAGAGAGGATCCGACGTGGCGAACGAGCTTCTGCGGCTGCAGGCCGACGACGGCAGTGCGGTGCTGGTCGAGATCGACGGGCCCGACACGTCCTCCGGCGAGGTGGCGTTCGACGGGGCGGCGTTCATCGCACGGGATTCGCTCGAACGGTCGCTGGTCGACGTCCGCACCGCCGCGCTCAAGACGCTGGACGTGTTCCGCGAGGCCGGCGACGTGCCGGAGAGCATCGAGCTCGAGTTCGGCGTCACCTTCCGGGCCGAGTCGGCCACGGCCGTGCTGGCCCGCAACGCCTCCGACGGCCACGTCGTCGTCCGGCTCACCTGGTCGGGCCACGGGCACCCGGTCGGCCGCCCGTGGCTCGAGGGCGACGACGACGCGGAGTGACCCGGGGTCAGACCGGCTCGCGGATCACGAACGCGGTTGAATTCTCGCGGGAGAGCCGGACGCCCCGGTCGCCGGTGGACAGGAACCGGCCGGGATAGTTCACGGATTCCAGCCTGACCGCCCCGCCCCCGGCCGGCCGGGGGCAGAACGTGGCGTCCTGCTCGAAGAGCCGGGAGCCGTCGCGGCGGTCCAGGCGCAGCACGAAGTCACGGTGCCGCAGGAAGTAGCCGGGGAAGTTCTCCGCCTCGAGCGACACGCACGGGCCCCCGGACAGGGCGGCCCGGACGGTGAAGCGGGAGTCGCGGCGGTCCGGGCGGGCGCTGTCGTCGCCGATGCGGTCGAAGCGGGCCACGAAATTCCGGTGGCGCAGGCGAAGGCCGGGCCGGTCGGCTCGTTCGAGGCCGACCGTGGCCCCGGCGACGAGGACGGGCGCCGCCGTGCTCGGGCGGACCGTGCTCGGGCGGACCGTGCTCGAGGGAGCGGGGCGGCTGCCCAGGCGTTTGCCGGTCGGCCGGGTCAGGACCGGGCTGCGGCTCGGGCCGGAGGAGCGGGTCACCGAGCCGGGGCTGCCGGTCGTCGGCGAGGGCAGCACCGAGACCGGGTCGGACGGGGCGTCCGGGGGCAGCACCAGGCGCTGGGCCGGCGTGATCCGGCCCGGGTCGTCGTCGCGCAGCGCCAGGGTGGTCAGGCCGGCCGCCGCGATCAGCACGCCGGTCGCGAGCGCCACGACGGCGCGCCGGCCGGTGGCCCCGGCCGGGCGCCGGGCCGACGGGGCCGGCCACCGGGAGCCCGGAGCGCGCCGGACGACGGATCCCAGGAGGCCCGGTGGGACGGGGGCGCGGAGCGGTCCGTTGGAGTCGCGGTAGGGCGGAACCCAGCCGCCGATGCGGAGTCGGTCGTGGCTGTCCTCATCGGGCATGAAACCGGGGCCCCCGCGCCATCTGCTCAGACATATTTAAGGTGACGGAGCATTGTTACGGCGAAATCAACGGAGGGCAAGTGTCGCTGTCCGATCGGGCAGATCCTCGCCGGCCGGCCGGGGATCGAACCGTGGCGTGATCTTTCCCGTACTTCCCGGTGACGGCGCCCGGGTCCGCGGGCGGCCGCGCCGCACCGAGGAGGCGCGCGATGGACGGCCCCGCCCTTCCCCCGCGCAGTGTCGACCAGACCAGCGACGACCAGACCCGCGACGACCAGGCCGGCGAAGACCAGACCTCCACCGGCAGCTACGACACCGGGACCTATGCGGCCTTGCCCGGGCCGGCGGCCGAGCCCGCCGCCGTGTCGTTCCCGCGGATCTCCGACTACTGGCCCGAGGAGGGCGAGACCCCGGACGCCCCGCCGCAGCCCGGCCGCCCGCGGCGCCGGAGGCGGCTGATCGCCGGCGCGGCCGGCGCGGTGCTCGTCCTCGGGGTCGGCACGGTGGCGCTGACCCGGCTGACCGGCGGTGACGACCCGGCGCCGGCGCCCACGGCGGTGGCCGACCCGGGCCTCATCGTGGGGGCGACGCCCAACCCGCCGGTGTCGATCGCTCCGGCCCCGGCCCCGACCCCGGAGGCCACCCCGCCCTCGACCGCGGCCCCGTCGTCGCCCACCACCCCCTCCGTCCCGCCGGGGCCCGCCTTCGAGGCGGCCACCTTCGTGCTGGCCTCCGACCTGACCGAGCTCACCGTGACACTCGGCCGCCCGGCCCGCAATGGCGTCGCCCGCGTCGGCTCGCCCCGGGGCAGCGGGGTCGTCCCGGACGCCACGCTGGACGGCACCTCGCTCCGGCTGACCGCCGAGCGGACCGGCGACGAGGGTTCGGGGCAGGTCGACGTCGTGCTCGACGAGCGGGTCGCCTGGAGCGTGCGGATGGAGGGCGGCGTCAAGGTCGGGACCTTCGCGATGGCCGGGGGCCGGGTGCGCGACTTCTCCTTCGAGGGCGGGGCCGACCGGCTCGAGCTCACCCTGCCGCGACAGGAGCGGCCGATCGGCATCCGGATGGCCGGGGGAGTGCACCGCTGGCACATCGGCACCGAGGGGGAGTTCCCGGTCAAGGTGAAGCTGCGTCGGGGCGCCGGCCAGGTCGACCTCAACGGCGACCGCGACCGGGGCGTCGACCGCGGCGAGACGCTGCGCGCGCGGGGCTCCGACCGCAAGTCCGGCGGCCTGCGGATCGAGGCGGTGGCCGGGATCGGCTCGCTGTCGGTGTCGCCGTTGCCGGACCGGCACGGCGGGACTTGACCTCGAGCGCGCTCGAAGACCTAGCGTCGGGCCCATGCAGACGATCGAACTGGGCCGGACCGGGCACCACGTCAGCCGGATGGCGCTCGGCGCCATGCAGATGGGCGGGGCCACCGGCGAGCGCGACGCGGTACACATCCTCGACCGTTATCTCGAGATCGGCGGGTCCTTCGTCGACACCGCCGACTGCTACGAATGGTGGCGTCACCCGGGCAGCTCGGGCGGGCAGAGCGAGGAGCTGCTGGGCCGCTGGATGCGCGACGGCAACCGGCGTGAGCAGGTCTTCCTCGCCACCAAGGGCAGCGCGGTGCCGGTCTTCTCGCCGCAGCTGTGGGACGACGACGGCAACCCCGACTGGGAGCTGGCCGGCCGCACCTTCGAGGGCGCCGGGGCCGACACCCTGCGCCACGCGCTCGATGGCAGCCTGCGCCGCCTCGGCACCGACCACGTGGACCTCTACTACGTGCACGTCGACGACCGGAACACTCCGCTGGAGGAGACCCTGGCGGCGCTGGACGGCTTCGTGCGGGCCGGGAAGGTGCGCTTCCTCGGCTGGTCGAACGTGCGGACCTGGCGGCTGGAGCGGATCCGGCAGCTCTGCGAGCGCAACGGCTGGACGCTGCCGGTGGCGGTGCAGCAGCAGCATTCGTACCTGCGGCCGGGCGCGTCGGCCGGCGCGGCCTCCATCACCGGTTTCGAGCAGCTCGACTACCTGCGCGAGCACGACGACCAGACGCTGGTGGCCTACTCGCCGATCCTCAAGGGCGTCTACGACGACGCCGTCAAGCGCGACGGTCACTGGATGATGAGCAGCTACACCGGCCCGGACGCCGACGCCCGGCTGGCCGTCCTGGCCGAGGTGGCCGCCGAGGCCGGGGTGACGCCCAACCAGCTGGTGCTGGCCTGGCTCCTGCACCAGGAGGCGCCTCCGGTGCTGCCGCTGATCGGGCCGCGTACGCGGGAGCAGTTCGAGGCCGCGCTGCCCGCCCTGGACGTCAAGCTGAGCGACGACCAGCTCGAACGGCTCGACCGGGCCGGAGCCTGACCGCCACCGCTCCCGGCGGGCCACGGGGGACCGCCGGGAGCGGGTCTCAACTCTCGACCTGAGCTTGAGGTCGAGGTTGAGGTCGACCTTGAGGGTTCCGTTGTCACCGCAGGTCAGAGGCGTTGATCCAGCCAGGCGGCGACCCGGTCGGCCGAGGCGACCACCGCGGTGTCGTGATCCTGGCCGGGCAGCCGGTCGTAGCGGACGGTCGCGTTCTGATCGCGCAGGCGCTGGGCCAGGGCGTCGGTCAGCGTGGCCGGCACCGTCGTGTCGTCGGCTCCCTGGACGATGAGGACCGGCGCGGTCGGCGGCGTCCGGGCCGGCTCGACGTACCGGTGGAGCTGGTCGACCCACCGGGCCGGGAGCTCGCCGCCGGCCAGCAGCTGGGCCGGCGTCAGGCCGGCGTACGCGGCGAGGATCTCGTAGAGGCAGCCGGTCCGCAGCACGCCGAGCTTGCGCTCGGCCGGGGCGGCCAGCACGTCGGCCGGCTCGAACGACGGCTCGACCGCGTTCAGGCCGGCCAGCGCCATCACGAGGTAGCCCTTGCCCTCGGTCTGCGGGATCGCCTCGGCCAGGGTCCGTACGCCGCTGGTCGGCGCGATGCTGACCGTGCCCCGCAGCTGGACTTCCCCGTCGTACGAGCCGGCCAGCTGGTTGGCGAAGAGCGCGCCCTGGCCGCCCTGCGAGTGGCCGTCCACGGCATACCGCGGGGACAGGTCGTCGTCGAGGTGGCGGGCGGCCCGGACGCTGTCGATGATCGACCGGGCCTCGCTGTCGCCGATCAGGTACGGGTGCGGCTGCGCGGTGCCGATGCCGGGGTAGTCCGGCGCGGCCACGGTCCAGCCCCGCCGCAGCAGCGCGGCGACCGCGGTGCGCGCCTCGGGATAGAAGGCGTCCTGGTTGGTCGAGGGCGCACACTGGTCGGCCAGCCCGGTCGTGCCGTGCGCCCAGGCCACCGTCTTGTTCCGCTTGTTGTCCCGCGGCGTCAGCACGAGCCCGGTCGCCTGGATCCGCTGCCCGCGCACGTCGGTCGTGAGGTAGCGGATCCGGACACCCTGGGCCAGCTGGCGCAGGCCGTCGGGCAGGGTGGCGGGCGCCGTGGCGAGCACCGTTCCCGGCCCGGCCGGCCCGGTGAACACCTGGCGCGGCACCGGCCCGGCGGGGCCGGGCGAGGCGAGGGCCGGGGCCGGGGTGACGGCCGAGCCGCCGACCAGCGTGGCGGCGAGAAGGCGAACGATCATCTGTCTGCGCACACCGGCCATCGTCAACCGGGCGCCGGCCCCTCCCGGTCCGCCGCTCCGGGCTCGATCGGGTGATCATCGGGCCCGCGGGATGCATCCTGACCAGCGGATTCGCAGCCTCCCAGGTCAGTCCCGGGCCAGCACGAGACGATCCACGGTATTGGCCTCGATGAAGTCCAGGTCGGGGTCGCGGCCCAGCCCGGCCACCGTGGACACCTCGACCAGCCCGTCGGTGGCGACGATCGGCTCGGTGGTGATGTCGCGCGCGTAGTACTTGTCCGACCCCGACACGTCCGACGGCAGCGTGAACCCGGGCAGCGCGCTCAGCGCCACGTTGGCCGCCCGCCCGACGCCGAACTCGTGCATGCCGCCGCACCACACCGGGACCCCGTGCTCCACCGCGAGGTCGTGGGCCCAGACGGCCGCCGTCAGCCCGCCCATCCGGGACACCTTGATGTTGAGGATCCGTCCCGAGCCCAGCCGCAGCGCGGTCACCAGGTCGTCCAGCTCCTCGACCGACTCGTCCAGGCAGATCGGGGTGCCCAGCCGGCTCTGCAGATCGGCCAGGTCGGCCAGGGCGCGGGGCGGGTACGGCTGCTCGATCATCAGCAGGCCGAGCGTGTCGAGCTCGCGCAGCGTCGAGAAGTGCGCCCGCGTATAGGCGCCGTTGGCGTCGACGTGCACCGGCACCGACGGGTAGGCCGACCGGACCGCCCGCACCGGCTCGACGTCCCACCCTGGAGCGATCTTGAGCTTGACGCGGCGGTAGCCCTCGGCGACCCGGAGCCCGACCTGGGCCAGCAGGTCGTCGACGGTCGGCTCGATCCCGAGCGACACCCCGGCCTCGACATGCGTCCGGACACCGCCCAGGGCCTCGGCCAGCGGGACGCCGTGCGAGCCCGACCACAGCGACCAGGCCGCCACGTCGAAGCCGGCCCGGGCGAACTGGTTGCCGCGGACCTTGCCCAGAGCCGACGCCAGCTCGGCCGGGTGACTCCATCGCGCCCCCAGGGTCAGCGGCGCCAGGTGGTCGCGGGCGATGGCCCAGCACGTCGCGACCGTCTCGGCCGAATAGAACGGCCCGCTGGGCGAGGCGATCTCGCCCCACCCGGCAGTGCCGTCGGTGCTGGTCAGGGTGACGAGGATGTGCTCCAGGAAGCGCTTGGCGTGTGAGCTGGTCTGGAACTCGTGCACGAGCGGCAGGCGTACCCGGCGCAGCTCGACAGTGCCGACGCGGATCATGCTGGGCCTTCCGGTGGGGTCGTCGGTGCGGGCCGGTCCACGTAGAGACCGAGCTCGGCCGCGAGGGCGTCCCGGTCGTGCAGGCGGCGGCCCGCGCCCTTGGAGCTGGCGATGGTCAGCGTGGCCAGCAGATGCAGCGCCAGCACGATCGAGGTGGGCGAGCCGGCGTACGAGGCGGTGTCCGTCCCGATGACGACGCGGGTGCCCGCGATCGCGGTCAGCGGCGCGTCGTCGGCGTCGGTGATGAGCACCAGCTCCCCGCCGTGCTGGACGTACGCCTCGGCCACCGACACGGTGTCGCGCCGGTAGCGCGCCATCGCGACCGCCACCAGCAGGTCGCCCTGGCGGATGTCGCCGAGCACGTCGAGCGGCCGCACGGTCGCGCCGTCGATCAGGTGCACCCCGGACAGACCCGCGCTGAGGTCGGCGGCGAGCAGCGACGCGTAGCCGAGCGACTTGCCGTTGCCGAGCAGGTAGCGGCGCCGGGCCGAGACGATGCGGGCCGCCGCCTGTTCGATCGCGTCGTGCTCGGCCGCCCAGGCCAGGGCCGTGCCGAACTCGGCGCGCTGCTGGTCGAGCACCCGCTGCTTGAGCACCCGGGCCGAGCGTCGCTGCACGTTGCGCTCGAACCGCTCGGCCGGGGAGGAGTGCGCCGTCACGTGTCGTCCCGTTCGAAGGTGTAGACCGCCTGCTGGTCGCGGCGCTCGACACCGACGAGCCGGCCCGTCCCGAACCGCGCGATCAGCTCGTCCCGCAGGGCCGCCCGGTCGGCGGCGCCGGGCGCCGCGGTGCTGTCGCTCGCCGGGGCGGTCACCGTGGAGCACCGGTTGCGGACGGTGTGCGGTCCCGTGAGGTCCCAGGAGACCAGCAGCCGGTCCGAGGCGCCGTCGTCGTAGTAGTCGGGGAGGAACCGGATCGCCGTCGCCCCGAGCACGTGGAAGTTGAAGTGCGCGTTGCGCAACGCGTACGGGTCGAAGGTCCACCGCATCGTGCGCGCTCCCGTGGCCCGGGCCGTCTCGGCCTGGGCCTGCTTGAGCCGCCGGCCGACGCCGGTGCCCTGCGCGCCCGGCGCGACGACCGCGCTTTGCGAGTAGTGGTAGAGCTCGCCGCGCTCGACCGCGCTGAACCCGTAGCAGAAGCCGATCAGGTCGCCGCCCGGGTCGAAGGCGCCGATCACCGAGCCGGCGTTCTCGCGCAGCCCGGCCAGCAGGCGAGGGCTGATGCCGAACTCCGGCTGGTCGTAGCCGAACACCCGCCGATAGAGCCTCGACGCCGCCGACCACTCGCCCAGCCCGGCGAGGTCGCGCACCTGGATGCCCATCGGTGCCTCCTCTTACGAAACGTATAACCGCCATCGTGCCCGTGGAACTGCACGTTGACAACGTCCGAGCGGAAACTTAGCGTTCGCATATGCTCGAGACGCTGCGGACCTACACGATGCTGGAGTCGCCCACCGGGGACGCCCGCGCGCTGGCCGCCCTGGCCGAGGTGCTCGAGGCCGACGCCGCCCGGGCCGGGTTCGCCACCGCCCGCGAGGGCGAGCACCTGCTGTGGAGCCTGCCCGCGCGCGAGGCCACGGGCGGCGAGCTGCTGCTGCTCAGCCATTACGACACCGTCTGGCCGGTCGGCACGCTGGCGGAGATGCCGTGGTCGGTCGACGGCGACACCGTCCGCGGGCCCGGCGTCTACGACACCAAGGCCGGGCTGGTGGCGCTGCTGGCCGCGGTCGAGCGGGTCGTCGCCTCGGGCCGGCCCCACCCGTCGGTCCGGGTCGTCGTGGTCGCCGACGAGGAGATCGGCTCACCCAGCGCGACCGGACTCGTGCGCGCCGAGGCCCGGCGGGCCACCGCGGTGCTCGGCCTCGAACCCCCGCACCCCGGGGGAGACCTGAAGACCGGCCGCCGCGGCAGCACCCGGGCCCGCCTCGAGGTGACCGGCGTCGAGTCGCACGCCGCGCTCGACCCCGGGGCCGGGGTGAACGCCATCGACGAGCTGGTCGACCAGCTCGTCGCGTTCCGGGCCGTGGTGGCCGGGCGTCCCGTGCTGCTCAACACCGGCACGATCGCCGGTGGCGGCCGCACCAACGTGGTGGCCGGCCACGCCCGGGCCGACCTGGGGCTGCGCTTCCAGGACCCCGGCGACGAGGAGGCTGTGCTCGGCGCGCTGCGCGACCTGGCCCCCGTACGGGAAGGGGCGGTCCTGACGACGAGCCTGCTGTCGCACCGCCCGACCTGGCGGCCCGGCGACGCCACCGAGGATCTGCTGCGGCGCATCGCGCGGGTGGCCGCCGGGATCGGCCGGCCGGTGGACGGCCGCCCGGCCGACGGCGCGGCCGACACGAACACCACCGGCGCGCTGGGCCTGCCCACGGTGGACGGTCTGGCCCCACCCGGCGGCGGCGCCCACGCCCGCCACGAATGGGTGTCGGCCCAGGGCCTCGAGGCCCGCGCCGACCTGCTCGAAGCCCTCATCCTCCAGCTCTGAGCCCGGGCGGCCGGGCGACCACGGACGTCCGGGCTCCAGCCGACGCGCTGTCGCGATGTGAGCGAACTCGCGGACGGCTTGCCGACAACTCGGTGGCGGGAACGCGGGCCGGTGGGAAGGCTGGGTCGCATGACAACGGCTTTCGATCGTTCTCTCGCACGGGACAGCGCCGAGCTGCTGCGCGTGAAGCGGCTCGAGTTGTCGACGCTCGCGATCCCGCCCGGCCGCGGCTGGAGCCCGCTGCACGAGAAGGTCGCCGAGGCGCTGCTCGAGCACCCGGGCGGCATCGGCGATGTCGTCTCGACGCTGGTCCGGGTGCAGGACATCCTCGACGAGCTGCCGCCCAGCCGGGCCGCCAACCGGGTCTCGGCGTTCAACCAGCTGTATCTGAAGATCACGCGCCGGGTCGACACGGCGCTGGTCACCGGGGTCAACTCGCCCGACTTCCTGGAGCTGCTCGACGTCGAGTTCGCCAAGCGCTACTTCGACGCGCTGGGCCGGTGGAACGACGACGACGAGGACACCCCGGACGTCTGGGAGGTCCTGTTCAAGCGGGCCGGCGACATCCGGATGAGCCGGCTGACCGCGGCCATGCTCGGCGTCAACGCCCACATCAACCACGACCTGGCGCTCGCGTTGATCGGCACGTGGAACGAGCTCGGCGCGCCCGAGCCCGGGGACGAGCTGATCCATCCCGACTACCTGCTGGTCAACGAGATCTTCTATCAGGAGATCCCGCCGCTGCGCCGCGGCTTCTCGACGCGCTGGCAGCTCGAGCTGGACGAGTTCGTCGGCCCGCTCGACGACTGGAGCCAGCGCATGCTGGTCACCGTCACCCGGGCCCGCGCCTGGGACCAGGCCCGCCGCCTCTGGCTGCTGCGCCACGACACCGACGATTTCGAGCAGGCCCGCCGCTCGATGGACCGGGCCGCCTCGCTGCTGGCCGAGTGGGCCATCGTCGGCGACCGCGTGGTCACCCACACCGGCACCGGTCTGGCCGGCAGCTGGCAGCTCCTGCGCCGCCTGCTCGGCCGCCGCCGCCCGCCGTCCGGCGTGGCCTGACCGGCGGGTGGGCCGGCTCAGTCCTCGACGAGGTCGGTGGGGCCCGGGGTCCAGCCCGAGACGTCGGCCAGCCGGCCGCGCCACAGCCGGCCGGCCTCGCTGACGTGCATGCCGGGGCTGTGGATGCGGGTGTTGCGCAGGTGGATGTAGCGGGTCGGGGCGATCAACGCCGTGTGCTGGCGCTGGGTGACCTCGCCGCCGGCGTCGCGGATCCGGATCGCCTGGTGGGCCAGGTCGGACTGTTCCTTCACCTGCTCGGCGGTGCCGACGTAGAACGGGTCCTCGTGGTCGTTGAGCTCGCTGACCTCGGCGAACCACTGCCACTGGGGGATCAGCTCGCCGCTGATCAGCAGGCCGTGCACGCTCAGGCTGAGCGGCACGCCGGGACTCACGGGCTCGGTCAGACGGTCCATCTGGGCGACGTACGTCCCCAGCACGCTGTCGGGCCCGGACCAGTCGATCGGCGCCTCGGCCCCGGTGAGCATCGGATCCAGCATGGTCGGCACACCTCCGCAGCCGACTCTAGGGTCATCACCGGGCCACGCGGGCGCCAACAGCGGAGTTGGTCGCGTCGGCCCGCAGGGTCGCGCCGCGTCAGGGCTGCCGGGCCGCGCGCCAAGCGGCCACCTGGCGCTTCGGGGCGCGAGCCAGCCAGGCGTCCTGCACGATCTCGGCCAGCTCGGAGCGGCTCAGGCGGCCGGCGTCGCGGGCCAGCAGCAGCACGGCCCGATAGCCGTTCCAGTGCGGCGTGGTGAAGAACGGCGTGCTCTCGTCGCGGACCAGGGCCTGCTTGTCCGCCTCGGACTCGACGTGGAAGGCCACCACGTCGGTGTAGCGCTGCCCGGTCTCCGGGTCGACGGCGTCCTTGCGGGGCGGACGGAAGAACACGAACGCCTTGCCGCCGATCTCGTACGCGGGGTGCTCGTCGTCGCCGCCCACGACCACGCCGGGCAGGGCCGTCGCGAGCTCGTGGACGTCCTCGATCCGCGCGGGGCGGTCGTCGTCACCGGACACGAGCGCCAGCGTAGTCACCGGTTGCCACCCTCGGGCACCATGATCGCCATGGGGATCTCCGAGGCTCTGGGCCGCGTCGACGCGGATCTCGAACGGGGCCACACCTATCTCGCCCAGCAACGCCTGGCCGGACTGATCGCCGCCCACCCGTCGGACCTCACGCTGCGCGCCCGCCGCGCCGCCGTCCACCGCCGGGTCGGCGACCGGGTGCAGGCCGGCCGCTGGGGGTTCCTCACCGAGGACGTGACGGCGGCCGAGCTGGCCGCGTTCGAACGGGCCTACCGGTCCCCGGCGGTCCGTCTGCGCGCGCTTCGGCTGGCCGGCGACCCGTGGCGCGAGCTCAGCCCGGAGGCCCGCGACCGCTACCTGACACTGACCGCCGCGGCCAAGGCCGAGACCCCGGCCGGCGAGGGTGAGATGAGCACGCTCGGCTGTCTGGGCGTGTTCCTCGGCCTGCTCGCGGTGACCACGGTGGTGGCGGTCGGTCTCTGGACGTCGATCGCGTACCTGATCGGCCTCGTTCTCTGAGCCGGCCCCGCCGCCGGCTTCTCAGCCCGCGAACCAGGTCATCGCCCGGCCGTGACCCTCGGTCCAGGCCAGCGGGCGGCCGTCGAGGGCCAGCACGTTGTGGTGGCGGCTGTCGTCCGGTGACGGCGGCAGGCCGGGGAAACTGAGCACGTCGGAGCCCTCGACCGAGATCCAGCGCACCGGCAGTTCGCCGACCAGCGCGACGAAGGCCCGCCGGCGGTCGGCCGGCACCTGGTAGAGCACCGACGTTCCGAAGACGACCGTGGTGGCCTCCGGCGGCGCCGCGGCGACCAGGGCGGGCAGCTCGTCCACGAGGTCGCCGCGGACCAGCCGGGGCGGGTCGGCGGCCGCGATCGCCGCGGCCGCCCGCAGCCGCTCGCGACGGTGTTCGTGCTCGGGCCAGACGAGCGCCTCCAGCCAGGACCGGTCGGCCGCCGACGTGATGTCGAGCGGGTTCAGGTCGATGCCGGCCCGCCACACGACCCGCGGCAGGCCGGTCGGGGGCGTCAGTCCCGCCGCGGCGCATTCGAGCACCGGCCCGGTCGAGCCGACGGTCGCGTCCCCGTAGCGGTAGGTGTACCGGTCGGGATGGAGGTTGAGCCCGGCCGACGCGCCCACCTCGATCAGGGCGAGCGGCTGGGGGAGCGCGGCCAGCACGGGCAGCAGCAGCGCGGACCGCCCGGTCTCGTTGGTCTGGGTGGCCCGGACGCGCAACTCGGCGGCCACCCTCGTCCACTCGGCCGTGACGAACGACCGGAACTCGCCGGGCTCACCGACCGGCCCGCCCAGCCACCGCACCACCGCGAAGAGCAGGTTGGGCTGCCGCTTCGCCAGTGGTACCGCCTCGAGCAGGGTGAGCAGGTCGTCGTCGGCGGCGACGGCCCGGGCCAGACGCTCGTAGGCGGGGGAGACGCCCCGGGCCTGACGGTCGGCGAAGTCGAGGTACCAGTCGGCCACGCTCATGCCCGGATGATGTCATGCCGAGAAAGATTCCCTACGCGCAAACTTGCCCACTGCGCAGAATTGATGGATGCTTGATGCACGCACCGCATCACGAGGGCAGGACGAGATGGAAGACGTGCTGGCGACGCAGCTGCTGCAGCTGTCCCAGCTCATTCGCAAGGCGCGTCAGCAGTGGCTGCGCGAGCGCCCCGACGTGCCGATCGGCATGGTCAGCATTCTCAAGCTGATCGACGAGATCGGTACGGGCACCGGCGGCTGCTGCCACGCCAAGGATCTGGCCGAGCGGTCCGGGCTCGACCCCTCCACGGTCAGCCGGGCGGTCGCCGCCGCGGTCGGGCAGGGGCTGGTCGAACGCCGCGTCGACCGGGCCGACCGGCGGGCCTCGGCGCTGGCGCTCACCCCGCGGGGGCACGAGCTGCTCGCCGCCGCGGGCGTCTGGTTCGGCGCCCTGATCGAGCGGGCCCTGGCCGACTGGCCGGCCACCGACGTCGAGCGGGTCAGCGGCGACCTCGCCCGCTTCTCCGCCGCGCTCTCCGGCGTACTGGAAACTCATCAACAGGACGCCGCGCGATGAGCGCACCCACCGCCGCGTCGGCGCCGCCGCCGGCGGAGGACATGACCCACCGGCAGATCCTCGAGGCCCTCAGCGGCCTGTTGCTGGTGCTCTTCGTCGCGATGCTGAGCAGCACCGTCGTCTCCACCGCCCTGCCCAAGATCATCGGGGCGCTGGAGGGCAGCCAGACCCAGTACACCTGGGTGGTCACGGCGACCCTGCTGAGCGCGACCGCGACCACCCCGATCTGGGGCAAGCTGGCCGACCTGTTCAGCAAGAAGCTGCTCGTGCAGATCGCCATCGTCGTCTTCGTACTGGGCTCGGTGATCGCCGGCTTCAGCCAGAGCGCCGGCCAGCTGATCGCCGCCCGCGCGTTCCAGGGCATCGGTGTCGGCGGCCTGCAGGCGCTCGTCCAGGTCGTGATCGCCGCGATGATCCCGCCGCGCGAGCGGGGCCGCTACAACGGCTACCTCGGCGGCGTCATGGCGCTGGCCACGGTCGGCGGCCCGCTGCTGGGCGGCCTGATCGTCGACACGTCCTGGCTGGGCTGGCGGTGGTGCTTCTTCGTCGGCATCCCGTTCGCCGTCGTCGCGCTGATCCTGCTCCAGCTGACCCTGCACGTGCACACCGAACGACGCGCCAACGTCAAGATCGACTACCTCGGCGCCGCGCTGATCGCGGCCGGGGTCAGCGTCCTGCTCATCTGGGTGTCCTTCGTCGACGGCACGTTCGCCTGGCTGTCCTGGCCGACGTACGCCATGGTCGGCGGCGCCGTGGTCCTGCTCGCCCTGGCCGTCCTGGTCGAGAAGCGGGCGGCCGAGCCGGTCGTGCCGCTGGACATCGTCCGCGAGCGCACGACGGCCCTGTCGATCGTGGCCAGCCTCGCGGTCGGCATGGCCATGTTCGGCGGCGCGGTCTTCCTGGGCCAGTACTTCCAGATCGGCCGCGGCTACAGCCCCACCGAGGCCGGCCTGCTGACCATCCCGCTGATGGCCGGCGTCCTGCTCTCCTCGATCATCGTGGGCCGGATCATCACCCGCACCGGCACGATCAAGCCGTACATCATCGCCGGCCTGGTCGTGCTGTTCGCCGGCTTCGCGCTGCTCGGCACGATC
This sequence comes from Actinoplanes sp. M2I2, assembly GCF_023544445.1. Classification (GTDB taxonomy): domain Bacteria; phylum Actinomycetota; class Actinomycetes; order Mycobacteriales; family Micromonosporaceae; genus Actinoplanes. The sequence continues at coordinate 145,734 of NZ_JALPVJ010000026.1, forward strand.
GACCACGAGACGTCGCTGGTCTTCGTCGGCTTCGGCATGCTGCTGGTCGGCCTCGGGGTCGGCGCGAGCATGCAGAACTTGGTGCTGGCCGTCCAGAACACCGTGCCCCTGCGCACCATCGGCGCCGCCAGCTCGACAATCGCGTTCTTCCGCTCGATGGGCGGCGCGATCGGCGTCTCGGTGCTGGGCGCCGTCCTGGCCCGCCGCGTCACCGACCAGATCACCCACGACCTGGCCGCCGCCGGCATCCCCACCTCCGGCGGCGCCGCCGGCGGAAGCCTCAACGTGGCCGCCCTGCCCGACGCCGTCCAGCACATCGTGCGGGCCGCCTACGGCGACGCCACCGGGCACATCTTCCTGATCTCGGCCGCCATCGCCGTCGCCGGCCTGGCCGCGGCGATCTTCCTGCCCCGGGCCACGCTCCGCACCAGCCTCGACCTGCCCGCGCGCGACAAGGAGCCGGCCGACCTCGAGGGCTGATTCTCCCCGCCCGCGTCGAGCCGGTTTGCGTAGAGCCGGCCCGCGTCGAGCCCGCCCGTCCCGTCCGGCGGACCGCATTTGCCGAGCCGTCCCGGCCGTTCATCGGCCGGGACGGTTCCGTAGGGCCGGGGCGGCCGGAAGGTGTAGTGGCGGCCGTAGGCCGGGGCGGTTCCGTATGGCCGGGGCGGCCGGAAGGTGTAGTGGCGGCCGTAGGCCGGGGCGGCTCCGGGTGGCCGGGGTGGCCTGAAGTCGGCCCCGTGCATGTGCTGACCTCAGCGCCGTAGTAGCGCCGCCGCGAGCGGTGGTGCCCCACGTCCAGGCGCAGCGGCCTCGGTGGCGTCAGGTGGATGCTGATGACTACCTGGTGGTCGATGGCTGTGGTGGTTGGGGGCCCACCGAAACGTCAGCCGGCTCCACGAACCGCCCTACACCACCAGCCCGTCATCGCCCGCCAATCCGCGGCCACCCGCGGTCACGAATCCAGATCGAGCGCCGCCGGCTCGCCCTCCACGGCGGTTGGTGGCTGAAGTAGCTGCCGGTGGCTGCTGGCTTGGTGGTTGGGGGCGATTGGCGGGTGGGGCAGCTGCTGGCTGCCGGTGATGGTGGGTGGTTGCTCGCTGTGGTCGTTGTGGACGGTTGGCGGGCGTGGTCGTTGCCGATAGTCGCCGGTTGTGGTGGTTGGCCGGTGGGGTGGTTGCCCGGGGTTGCCGGCTGTGGTGGTTGCGGATGGTCGCCGGTTGGGGTGGCTGCGGAGTGGTGCCGTCAGGGCAGTTCGAGCACCACGAACGTGACGGCGGCCTCGTGGACGGTGTCGACCTCGGTGAAGCCGCAGCGCCGCAGCAGGCGGAGGGAGGCGGTGTTACCCGCGTCGACCGTGGCGCGCAGCGGTCGGATCGGCTCGATCTGGAGATACCGCGTCAGCGCGCCCGTCCCGACACCGCGACCCCAGAAGTCCTGGCCGAGCCAGTAGCCGACCTCGCGCAGCCCGTCCTGCCACCAGGACACGACGCCGCCCGCGACCTCGCCGTCGGCCAGTACGGTCCGGGCGCCCACCCGGTCGTCGCCCAGGATGCGCTCGGTCCAGTGCTCGAAGAACGCCGGCCGGTCGCGGGCCCGGAAGTTGGCCCGCCGTTGCGCTTCGGGCTGCTGCTCGTGCTCGAAGAAGACCTCCAGGTCGGCCGGCTCGACAGCCCGCAGGCGCACCTCGACGCTCATCGTCGCAGCCTAGGGCATATCTGATGGATCACGCGGGGCTGCGGCGTGGCCCAGCCCGCGCCTGACGGCGGCCGCAGAACGGCCCAATACAACACCGGTATTGGACCGCGCTGCGGCCGACGCCAGCCACGACCTGGACCGCGCCTCACTCCCACGTGATCCATCAGATACGCCCTAGTAGTGCTTTGTCACGTTCGAGTGGCTGACGGTGACAGATGCCTGTGGATGTTGGTGTCGTTGGTTGATGGACACGGTCGAGGTGCAGCAACTGGCCGATGATTTGGATGAGTTCGTAACGGATGTGTTCGCGTCGCTGACCCGGTCGGGATGGCAGGAGCGGGCTGGAGATTATCTGCGCGGGTTGATGCTGGATGGCAGGCGTAAGTCGATCCAGCCGATGGCGGCCCGGCTGGCCGGGCCGCATGAGCAGGCCTTGAACCATTTCGTGACGAACAGCCCGTGGGATGCCGCCGAGGTGCGCAAACGCCTTGCGGTACGGATGGACGAGGCGTTCAGCCCGGCGGCGTGGGCGTTGGATGACACCGGCTGGCTCAAGTGCGGCACCGCGTCGGCGTGTGTGGCCCGGCAATACACCGGCACGGCCGGGAAGGTCACCAACTGCCAGATCGGGGTCAGTCTGAACCTGGTCACCGATACCGCGTCCTGCCCGGTCGATTGGCGGTTGTTCGTGCCCGAGTCCTGGGACGCGGGCACGCCAGGCACCGGCGAACGGCGCCGCAAGGCTGCGATGCCGGCCGACGCGAAACACCAGCAGAAGTGGCGGCTGGGTCTGGACATGATCGACGAGGTGACCGGCTGGGGCGTGCGGGCGCCGCTGATCGTCGCCGACGCCGGCTACGGGAGCCTGTCAAGATTTTTGTGTAAGTGATCTTGTGGTTTGTTAGTTGATGTAAGGGCCGATGCGGTCTGGGTAGTGCAGGGCGAGGGCGCCGAGGGCTTGTCGCCAGCCCTGGATGACGGAGCCTTC
>NZ_JALPVJ010000027.1 GCF_023544445.1 Actinoplanes sp. M2I2
ACGCCACGTCCGGTGAGTGCACGAGCACCTCCCGGCCGGAGTCGACAGATCCCAGGCAAGACCCGAAGTCAGTGGGAGGGTGGGTCAAACCCCGGCGGGAGGTGCTCATCACCATCCTCTCTGTGGGTGGGGGAGGCGGTGGCACCCCGGAAGATCACGCGGGGTTCGACGGTGTTGGTCCGGTTTTCGTGCGGACGCCGCCTGGTGTTGCGGTGCGCCCGACATATTGACCCGCGTGGAACGAAGGAATCTTCTCCGGGCGGCCGTCGCCGCCCCCGCCGCGACCCTTGTCACGACCGCCGCCGGCGCCGCACCCGCTCAGGCCGCGGCCGGCCGTTTCGACGCCGACAGCCCCCGCTTCGCGATCGCGGTGCTGCCCGACACCCAATATCTGTTCGACGCCGACAGCGCCGACCCCGCGCCCCTGCGGGAGACCTTCGGCTATCTGCTGGAGCAGCGGGCCGAGGACAACATCGCCTTCCTGACGCATCTGGGCGACGTCACCGAGCACGGCACCGAGCAGGAGATCGTGCTGGCCGGTCAGACGTTCACCAAGATCGACGGCAAGCTGCCGTACAGCGTGCTCGCGGGCAACCACGACGTCAACGGCTCGACCGACGACCAGCGCGGCCCCAGCGCGTACCTGTCGACCTTCGGCCCGCAGCGTCAGCGCAAGTCGCGGACGTTCCTGGGCGCCTCCAAGGACGGCTACAACAGCGCGCACCTGATCGAGGCGGCCGGTCGCCAGTGGCTGATCCTCGCGCTCGACTGGCGCATCTCGGACGGCGGGCTGGCCTGGGCCCGCGAGACGCTCAAGAACCACCCGGTCCCCGCGATCGTCACGACGCACGACCTCGCCTACGCCGACGACGCCGGGAAGGCGTACCTCTCGGGCAACGGGCAGCGGCTCTGGGACCAGCTGGTCAAGGGCAACGACCAGATCTTCCTGACGTTGAACGGGCACTACTGGCCGCCCGGCCGCGCGGTCCTGACCAACGACGCCGGCCACGACGTCCACGTGCACATCACCAACTACCAGGACCGCTACTACGGCGGCGCCGGCATGATCCGGCTCTACCGCTTCGACCTGGTGCGCAACCGCATCGACGTCGAGACGTTCGCGCCCTGGTTCCTGGCGCGTGATCCGAGCAAGCGCACCCCGCTCGAGGCCGAGACGATCGAGCTGACCAGCGATGTCGACCGCTTCAGCCTCGACTTCGACTTCGGGCGGCGCTTCCCGCTCGCCGCGCCGGCTCCCCGACCGGCCGCCCAGGTGGTCGACCGGCACACCGCCGCCTACTGGCGGTTCGACGGCAACGGCCAGTCGGTGGCCGACGGCGCTACCGTCCGGGACCTCTCCGGCAAGGGCAACCACCTCACCGTACGGCGTCTCGCCAACAGCACCGACCAGACGCTCACCGTTTCGGCGGAGCACCACGTCGGCGCCCCGGCCCACGCCAGCCTGCGTTTCGACGGCGGCAAGGGCCCCGACCGCGGCGCGATCCTGCACACCGCGGCCGACGCCCCGATCAACGGTGAGAAGTTCCTCGGCGGCTACACCATCGAGGCGTTCGTCAAGCTGCCCGAGCCGTTCGAGGGCGACCACGCCTGGATGGGCATCCTCAGCTGGGAGGGCCGGGCCGGCGACGCGGGCAAGCACAGCGGCTGGTCCGACCTTGAGCCCACCTGCAGCCTGAACATCTCGGGCGAGCGGTTCCTGCAGTACGTGCTCTACTCCGAGATCGGCGACCACAACCCGACGTCGTGGAGCCACGCCCTGCCGACCGGCGTGTGGCAGCACCTCGCGGTCGTCAACGACGGCAAACGCTCGATCGTCTACGTCAACGGTTCCAAGATCGCCCGGAACCCGACCCAGCCCGCGCAGGGCATCGCCACGCTGGGCCGTCCCTTCGTGCTCGGCGCGACGTCGTTCGACCTGAAGTACGGCCAGGGCTTCTACGGCTGGATCGGCGACGTGCGGATCACCGGGCGGGCGCTGCGCCCGGCCCAGTTCCTCCCGGGGGGCCACTACCGCTGATCCTTGCCCAGCGCCCATGATCGGGGGATGGACAGGAGGGCCCGGGGTCTCGCGCTGCTGGTCGCGGGCGCCTTCTTCATGGAGATCCTCGACGCGACGGTGATCGCCCCGGCGGCGCCGCACATCGCCGGCGACCTCGGGGTGCCGCCGGTCACCGTGAACGTGGCGATCACCGCCTACCTGCTCACGCTGGCCGTCTTCATCCCGATCAGCGGCTGGCTGACCGAGCGGTTCGGCGCCCGCCGGGTCTTCACCGTCGCGATCATCGTGTTCACGCTGGCCTCGGCCGGCTGCGCCGCCGCGGTCAACCTGCCGATGCTCGTCGGCACCCGGGTGCTGCAGGGCGTCGGCGGGGCCCTCATGGTGCCGGTGGGCCGGCTGGTGGTCATCCGCACGACGGCCAAGACCGATCTGGTACGGGCCATCGCGTACCTGACCTGGCCCGCGCTCGCCGCTCCGCTGATCGCCCCGGCGCTCGGCGGGCTCCTCAGCACGTACGCGTCCTGGCGCCTGATCTTCCTGGTCAACGTGCCGCTCGGCCTGCTCGCGCTGCCGCTGGCCCGCCGCCTGATCCCCGACGTGCGCGCCGACACACCGCGCCGCCTCGACCGGCGCGGCTTCCTGCTGGTCGCCACCGGCACGGCGGCCCTGGTGGCCGGCCTGGAGGGAATCGCCGATCAGAACCCCCGCTGGCCGCTCGCGGTCGCCCTGCTGTTCGGGGCGGCCACGGCGCTGATCCTGACCGTCGTTCACCTGCTGCGCGCCGCGAACCCCCTGGTCGACCTGCGCATCCTGCGTGTCCGCACCTACCGCGTGACCGCCCTCGGCGGTTCGGTCTTCCGCGCCGTCATGAACGCGATCCCGTTCCTGCTGCCCCTGCTCTTCCAGCTCGGCTTCGGCTGGACAGCCGCGCAGGCCGGCCTGGTCGTGATCGCCCTGTTCGCCGGCAACATCGGCATCAAGCCGGTCACCACCCCGCTGATGCGCCGCTTCGGCATGCGCCCGGTCATGGCCGGCGCCGTGCTGGCCTCGGCCGCCTGCCTGATCGCCCTGTCCTCGCTGACCGGCTCCACGCCGCTGCCGCTCATCCTGCTCGTGCTGGCCCTCAGCGGCACCTTCCGCTCGATCGGCTTCACCACGTACAACACGCTGGCCTTCGCCGATGTCCCACCCGAGCGCCTGACCGGCGCCAACACCCTGATGTCGACGGTCCAGGAACTCGGCGCGGGCCTGGGCGTGGCTTGCGGCGCCCTCCTCGTACGACTGGGCGCCTCGTTCACCGAGGGTGCCGAGCCCCGCTTCCGCGTCGCCTTCCTCGCCCTCGCCGTCCTGCTGGTGGTCCCCGCCGTCGAGGCCTTCCGCCTGCCCGCGACGGCCGGAAACCTCATCGTCGGCCGCGCGAAGTCCTGACCCCCGGACGGCCCGATGTGCCCATGACGCCCGGTCCCACCCCGCCGGGCAGTTGCGGGTCCGGGCCCGCCGACCTACCCGAGCCGCCGACCACCTCGACCGCCGGCCCTCGGCCCCGGCGGCGGGCACCCACGTGTTCATGGGCCACGGCCGATCTCCGCTGTGGCGCGAGCTGAAGAACTTCGTCGTCGACCGGCTCCACCTTCCCTACGACGAGTTCGCTCCCTGGTCGCTCGGCAGAACGAGGGTCTGTCGTCGGGGGCCTGACTGCCCTACGGCGACCGGCACGGTCGAGCACGTCGGGGATTGATCGGGCGCTCAGCGCAGGCGCAGCGTCAGCGCCGTGCCGCCGATCTCGATGAGGTCGCCGGGGCGCAGATCGACGGTGGCGATCGGGTGGCCGTTGACCCGGGTGCCGTTGTGCGAGCCGAGGTCGGTCAGGGTGATGCGGTCGTCGTGGACCTCGATGATCAGGTGGCGGCGGGACACGCCGGGGTCGCGCAGGCGTACCCCGGCCTCCCGGTCACGGCCCAGCACGGTCAGGCCCGGGGGCAGCCCCCACGCCTGGCCCTCGGCGCTGACCAGCGTCGCGCGGGCGTCGTCCGGGGGCGGCGCCGGACGCGGGGGAGGAGGGTCGGGCTCGAGCAGGGCGGCCACCCGGAAGGTGCCGGTGTCGAGGTCGTCGCCCTGGAACACCTGGACGGAGACGTCGCCGTAGACGATCCAGGCCTGCTCGGCGATCAGCGACGCCTGCAGGGTGGCCAGCTCCTGCGCCAGCCGGGCCGCGTGCGGGGCCCAGCGCCGGTGGTCGTAGGCGGAGAGCCCGACCGTGTAGTGGTTGGGCACCAGAGTCCGGCCGCCGGCCAGCAGCGCCTTGTGCCGCTCGGCCTCGCGCCGCATGGCGTCCAGGATGTCCGCCGGGCGCACCGCACCGGAGGGCTCGAGCCTCTCGAGCCCCAGGCGTTCGGGCGCAGCGGTCACGGCGTCATCCAGACGGGTCGTACGGCACGGCGGCATGACACGCCGCGCCGGAGTCGGCGCGGCGCCCGGAGGCCTTCGGCGGCATGCCAGGCAAGCTCAGCTGACGAGTATGCCAGGCGAGGGCCGCCGCGATCAGGACACTGTCGCGCGGATGTCGCCCAGACCCCGTGCCACCAGGAACTTCCCGCCGTCGGCGAGCCGGTGCGTCCAGGTGTGCGACTCGGCGTCCCAGCGGCGCCACAGCCGGCGGTCGGCGTGCACGGTGACCCGCGCCGACTTGCCCGGCTCGACCGTCACGGAGGTCCACCCGACCAGGCGTACGGGTTCGTCACGCTCGACCGGGCGCAGGTAGACCTGCACGACCTCGCGGCTCTCGTGCCGGCCGACGTTGCGCACGGTCACCGTGATCGACGGCGCGTCGCCGGTCACCAGCCGCACGTCGGAGTACTCCCACTCGCCGTACCCGAGCCCGTGCCCCAGCCAGAACGCCGGCTCCGGCGCGTGGCCCGCGAAGTGCCCGCGGTAGCCGATGAACGTGCCCTCGCTGTATTCCAGCCGGCCGTCGACCGGTGTCACCGACCACGCGGGCGCGGCCCCGTCGGCCGCCGGGAACGTGGTGACCAGCCGTCCGGCCGGCTCGATGTCGCCCAGCAGGGCGGCCGCCACGGCGTGCCCGCCCTCCTGCCCGGGCAGGCCGGCCCAGAGCACCGCGTCGACCCGGGGCAGCCAGGGCATGAGCACCGGCGTGCCCGCGTTGACGACCACGACCGTCCGCCGGGCCGCGCCCGCCACCGCCTCGACCAGCGCGTCCTGGGCGCCGGGCAGCCGCAGCGTGGTCTTGTCGACCGCCTCCGTCTCCTGCTCCTCGGTGAGGCCGACGACCACCACGGCCACGTCCGCGCCGGCCGCCGCGCGGACGGCGTCGTCGATCACGTCGACCGTCTCGCGGGAGGCCCCGTTGCCGATCAGCCCGTAGAGCCCCATGCCGTCGATGGACACGGACGCCTCGAAGGTGCCCAGCCCCTCGGCGGTGATCACCCTGGTGGGCGGCGTGAGCACTTCCTCGCCCATGCCGGAACCCGAGGTCCGCAGCTCGAACGACGACGACTGCTCCCCGGCGACGAGCTGCCAGGCGCCCACGCCGAGAACACCCAGCTCGGCCGGCCCGTCGGCGTGCACGTCGGCCACGAACCGGGCGGTGGCGACGGTGCCGGTGAAGGGGTCGTCCATCCCGATCATCGTCTTGGCCTGGGGGCAGAAGCGGCGCTCGAGTTCCGAGCCGGCCGCGTCGTACAGGATGACGTCGATGCCCGGCTGCCCGTTCGAGGGCGCGGTCAGGAAGCCGCCACGCGCGGGCACGGGACGGGTGCGCACGTCCACCCCGTCGACCACCGTCACCCGGTCGCCGAGCAGCGCGCTCAGCCCCTCGGCCACGCTGACCTGGTACGGCGGGTTCACCGCGGCCGAGCCGCCGCCCATGTCGATCGTCTCGAGGGCGTGCCGCCCGATCAGCGCCACGCCGGTCGAGCGGTTCAGCGGCAGCAGGTCGCTGTCGTTCTTGAGCACGGTGATTCCGCTCGCCGCCAGCCGGGTCAACTGCTCCCGGCGTACGGGGGAGGTCGGCTCGGGAAGGTCGGCCGGGTAGTCCCGCGGCACGCCCAGGGCGCCGACCCGCTGGGCCAGGCGCAGCAGCCGCGTGACGTGGTCGTCGATGGCCGTCTCGTCGACCTCGCCCGCCCGCACCGCGGCGACCAGCGCGTCACCCCACGGCCCGTCCGGTCCCGGCATCACCAGGTCGAGTCCGCCGGCGGCCGCCGGTCCGGCCGTCTTCGTGGCGAACCAGTCCGACATGATCAGCCCCGAGTAGCCCCAGGCTCCCTTGACGACCTCGTTGTTCACGTACTGCTGCTCGGTCGCCGGCACGCCGTTGACGTCGTTGTAGGCCGCCATGATCGACCACGCGTCGGCCTCGTCGACCGCGATCTCGAACGGCAGCAGGTAGAGCTCGTGCAGCGTCTTCTCGTCGACCACCGAGCTCATCGTGTTGCGCTCGGTCTCGCTCTCGTTGGCCACCAGGTGTTTGAGGCACGCGCCCACGCCGTTGTCCTGCAGGCCGCGCACATAGGCGGCGGCCAGCCGGCCGGTGAGCAGCGGATCCTCCGAGTACGCCTCGAACAGGCGCCCGCCCAGCGCCGAGCGGTGCAGGTTGATCGTGGGGCCGAGCACGACGTGGATCTGCTGCGCCATCGCCTCCTCGGCGAGGAGCTGCCCGACCTCGTACGCCGTCCGCTCGTCCCACGCGGCGGCGAGCAGGGTGGCGTTCGGGAACAGGGTGACCACCCGGCCCCCGGTGAACTTCAGACCGCGTACGCCCGTGGGCCCGTCGGAGAAGCGCATCTCGCGCAACCCGATCGACGGTTCGTCCGCGAGGGTGAATGCGGTCGCGCCGGTGAGCAGGCGAACCTTGGCCGGGAGATCGAGCGACTTGACGAGGGCGGCGAGATCGGACGTCATGGCCCCATAGTTACACGTGTAAGTTGGGTTGTCATGGCCGACTCCACGACCAGACGAGTCACCAGCGCCGACGTCGCCCGCCTGGCCGGGGTGTCCCGCGCGACGGTCAGCTACGTCCTCAACGACACGCCGCGCCAGACCATCTCGGCCGGCACCCGCGACCGGGTCCGCGAGGCGGCCGCCCGGCTCGGCTACTCGCCCTCGGCCGCCGCCCGCACCCTGCGCACCGGCCGCTCCGACGTGGTGCTCTGCCTGCTGCCCGACTGGCCGATCGGCACCGAGGTCGGCTCCAACCTCGGCCACCTGTCCGCCGCGCTGGCCCGGCACGGCCTGACGCTCGTCGTGCACCCCGGCAACCACGCCGACCGCCCGATCGCCGAGTTGTGGAAGGCGATCACCCCGGCGGCCGTCATCGCGTACACCGCCTTCACCGACCCCGAGATCGCCGCGATGCGCTCGGCCGGGGTCGCCCTGATCGCCCTGTCGCGCCGCGACCGGGGGCACGAGCTGGCCGTCCCGCAGGAGCTCGTCGGGCGCCGCCAGGCCGAGCACCTCGCGCAGGCCGGGCACACCCGGCTCGGGTACGCCTACCCCGACGACCCGCGCGTGCGGTTCTTCGCCGAGCCGCGGCTGGCCGGCGTCCGGGCCGTGTGCGCCGCCCGCCGGCTCCCCACCCCGGTCGGCCTGACGGTCCCGCTCGACCCGGCGGCCGCGGCCGATGCCGTACGGCGGTGGCAGGCGACCGGGGTCACCGGCGTCTGCGCCTACAACGACGAGGTGGCGCTGGCCGTGCTGGCCGGCCTGCGCCGCGACAACCGGTCGGCGCCGGACGACCTGGCGGTGATCGGGGTCGACGACATCCCGGCGGCCCGCCTGGCCGGCCCGCCGCTCACCACGGTGACCACCGATCAGGCCGTGGTCGGCGCGCACCTGGCGGCCACGGTCGTGGCCGCGATGCAGGGCCGGGCCGCCCCCACGCTGCCGGCCGCCGACATCGTCCGGGTGGTGCCCCGCGAGTCGGCATGATCAGCCGGCGTCGATGAAGCTGACAACAAACGCACAGGCGAGGCACATGGGCGGCTCAGCCGGCTGGCGAAGGGTGAGGGGGTGAGGACAGCCCGCCGAAGGGGGATGAGCGCCATGCTCGTTTCGCTGAACAGCAACCGTGGTCATCGCGACTTCACCGCCACCGCGACCGACCTCCCGATCAACCCGGCGAGCCTGCCCGCCGCCCCCGGCCCGCTGCCCGCGGTGGCCTACCTGGGTCATCCCGGCCGTGTCGCCGGCCTGCCGCAGCACCTGCCGCCCGGCTGGTCGCTGCGGCGCGCGACCGGCCTCGACGACCTGCGGCCCGACGAGCTCGTGCTGATCACCGCGGCCACCCCCGGCGACGTCGCCCGGGCCCGCCGCACCCTGCCGCCGGCCACGCTGATCGTCGCCCTGGTCGACGAGGAGGCGCCGGCCGAGCGGGTCGCCGGGGTGCTCACCGCCGGGGCCGACGCCTGCGTGCGGGGCGCTCAGCCCGAGATCCTGGCCGGCCACCTGGTCGCCTGCCGCCGCCGCGACCGGGCCGGCCGCTGGGCCCGGCTCAACGAGCAGGACAGGCGCTTCTGACCCCGGGCCGCCCGCGAAGCGTGCGGCCCGCTCTCCGGGGAGCAGTGCGCGAGCGGTCGGGCGACGGTTCGCCGGTGCTCAGCCGGGCCACCCGCCAGGGGTCCAGGCATCGTCCGGGGCGGGAGTCCGGGCCTCGCCCAGATACCGGCGCAACGCGGTCAGGCTGGGATGCCGGTTGTCCGATCGGTATAGCAGGGAGTGCGGATAGACCGGCGTCGGGGTTCGGAGCGGGATGCGCCGCAGATCGTGGCCGGCCGGCCAGGCGTACCGGTCACCGGCGCCGATCAGGGTGGCCAGCTCGGCGGACTCCGCGATGGCGTCCATCAGCGCCTCGGTGCCGAAGTTGGGGCCGATCCGGTCGATGCTCAGGGCGAAGTCGGCGGTCAGCTCCTGATAGAAGGCGGCCCATTCACTGCCCGGACTGATGCCGGGGATCCAGATGCGATGCCCGGCGAGCTCGGCCGGGCGCAGCGCGGGCGCGGCGGCGAGCGGGTGGCCGGGGCCGGCGAGCAGCTGGAGAGGATCGTGCAGAGCCGGTACGGCGGTGACGCCTGGGGGCAGCGGCCCCGGCACCGCGCGGAAGGTCGCGTCGATCTCCCCGGCCAGCAGGGCGCCGGCCGCCGTCGTCACGGTCGCGCCGGGCAGCGTCACCACGTCCAGGTCGATGCCCGGGGCAGCGCGATAGAACGCGCGCAGCGCCTGGGCCGGGGCGATGCGCAGATGCAGCACATCGACGCGCAGAGCCCGCTCGCCGGGCCGTACCGAAGCGGTGGCCCGGTCGACGGCGCGCAGCACTTCCCGGGCGTGCGGCAGGAACGCCCGGCCGTCCAGGGTGAGATGGGCGCCTCGAGCCGTACGGGTGAACAGCGTGGCGCCGAGGCCGTGCTCCAGCTTGGCGATCCGTTTGGAGACCGCTTGCTGGGTCAGGTGCAGCTCGACGGCCGCCTCCTGGAACTGCCCGGTGTCCGCGACGGCGAGGAACGTTCGTACAGTCTCGAGGTCCACAACCAACGGTTGTACCAGGACGATCAATTCGTTGTTGGACCGCTGGTGGGCGCCCCTGATCGAATCCCTGGACATGGGTCAGGCATTCAATGGGTTGTGGGCTGCCTTCGTGGCTTCCACCGTGGGGACGTGGCTGGGCTTCGGGGCCTTTCCGCTCATCGCCATTCAGGTGCTGGGGGCCGGCCCGGCCGCCGTCTCCGCCCTCGCCGCCACGGGGCTGGCCGCGGGGGCGCTGCTCGCCCTGCCGCTGGGCCCGTGGGCCGAGCGGCACCGCAGACGGCCGGTCATGATCGCAACGGACATCGTGCGGTTCGGGGCCCTGCTCAGCATCCCGGTCGGCTACGGCCTCGGCCTGCTCAGCTACACCCACCTGGTGGTCGTGTCGGTGATCGGGGCGGCGGCGAACATCGCTTTCACCGCGGCGAGCGGGGCATATCTGAAGAGCGTCGTCGCGCCGGACCAGCTGCTGCCGGCCAACGCGCGCTTCGAATCCACCGCCTGGACGGCCATCGCGCTCGGTCCCGCACTGGGCGGTGCGGCCGTCAGCCTGCTCGGGCCGGTGGTGACCATCTACGCCAATGCCGCCGGATTCCTGCTTTCCGGGCTGGCGCTCGCGGCGATCCGGGTGCGGGAGACACCCGTACGGACGAGGCCCGTCGAGCGGCTGCGCGCGGCCGCCCTGGCCGACGGCTGGCGGTTCATCAACGCCGATCGCCGGTTGCGAGACCTGTTCCGGAACACGGTCGTCGTCAACGCCCTGATCATGGCGACCGAACCGCTGCTGGCCGTCCTGCTGCTCCGCGACCTCGGCTGGCCGGCCTGGCAGTACGGACTGGCCTTCAGCGTGCCCTGCGTCGGCGGCCTCCTCGGGGCGCGGCTGGCCACCCGGCTCGAGGCGCGTCACGGGCGGGCCCGCGTGCTGGCCGTGGCCGGGGTGCTGCGAGTCGTCAGCCCCCTGGGTCTCGTGCTCGCCACGCCTGGCCCGATCGGCTTCGGGCTGGTGGTCGTGGTGGAGTTCGTCGTGATCACGGGCATGGGCTTGTTCAACCCGCTGCTCGCCACCGAGCGCCTGCAGCGGGTGCCGGACGACCGGATCGGACGGGTGCTGACCGCCTGGACGGTGACCACCACGGGAGCGATCGCGGTGGTGACCGCGCTGTGGGGCGTGCTGGCCGCCCTGACCAGCCCGCGGACCGCCATCGGGATCGCCGGCGTGCTCCTGCTGTTCACCCCGCTGCTGCTGCCGGACAGCGACCGCGCTCGTCGGCCCCGGCCATCCGCCGGTCCGGTCACGTGACGGTCCACGACGGATCGACGCCGATAACAGTCGCATAACGCCAGGCGATGGAGGCCATCCAGGGGATCGTCCGTTCCTGGTGATTTGCGGCGAAGGCCGTGGCCCGGTACAGCTGACTCCTCACAAGTTCATAGGCAATTCCTAGGCGGCGTTGATAGTCCTTCGACGTGCTGACTGAGACCCGCCCCGCGACCGGCACCGCCCGAGTGCTGGTCGTCGATGACGAGCCCGCCATCTCCACGCTGCTCAGCGCGACCCTGCGCCTCGTCGAGTTCGACGTGCGGGTGGCCGACACCGGTCACCGCGCGTTGCTCGCGGTCGAGGAGTTCGAGCCCGACCTGGTCCTGCTCGACGTGATGCTGCCCGACCTGAACGGCTTCGACGTGGCCCGGCGGCTGCGCGCCGCCGGCTCGCGGGTGCCGGTGCTCTTCCTGTCGGCCCGCCATGGCCTGGACGACCGCATCGTCGAGTCGGGCGTGTACCACCTGCGCCGCAAGATCGACAACGTCGGGCCGCCGCTCATCCACACCGTCCGCGGCGTCGGCTACGCGCTCCGGGTGCCCCGCGGCGATGACTGAGATGCCGTTCCGGCGCTGGCGGCACTGGACGCTGCGTTCCCGCCTCGTGCTGGTGGTCGCGGTGCTGACCGCGGTGGCGCTCGTGCTCGCCAACGTCGCCGGGCTGCTGCTCATCCGCAGCTACCTGATCGACCGCAGCGACGACCAGCTGCGCGGGATGGCCGGCCCGTTCGCCCATTCCCGGCCGGCCGGCCTCGCGATGCCGGGCCGGGTCCCGGTGTCCGGTCAGCACTACGACACGGGGGTGAGCCCGCGAAAACTGGTCGCCCGTCTCGGCCCCGACCACGTCGGCTTCGTCTACACCCCGGACGGGACCTTCGTTGCGTCGCAGAGCTCCGAGGTCGACGTCGCCCGTCCGGCGGTCCCGTCGCTGACCGAGATCGAGCTGCCCTACGGGGTCGGGGAGCCGTACACGGTCCGGGCCGGCGACGGCAGCGCCGACTGGCGGATGATCGCGGTGCGCAACAAGGTCACCGGGGCGACCGCCGTGATCGGCCTGTCCCTGTCCGAGGTGGATCAGACCACCGAGCGTCTGCTGATCATCGACTTCGCCGTGAGCCTGCTCGTGCTCGCCCTGCTGGGGCTGGGAGCCGCCTTTGTCGTACGGCTGGGGTTGCGGCCCTTGACCGACATGGAACGCCTGGCCACCGCCATCTCCGCCGGCAACCTGAGCGGCCGGGTGGCCGACACCGATCCGCACACCGAGCCGGGCCGGCTCGGGCGGGCGCTCAACTCCATGCTCGGCCGCATCGAGGCCGAGGTCGGCGCGCGTACCGCCTCCGAGGGCCGGATGCGGCAGTTCCTCGCGGACGCCTCGCACGAGCTGCGCACCCCGCTCACCTCCATCCGCGGCTTCGCCGAGCTGTACCGGCGGGGCGGCGTCCAGCCGGGCCCGGCGCTCGAACGCATCGAGTCGGAGGCCGGGCGGATGAGCGTGCTGGTCGAGGACATGCTGGTGCTGGCCCGGCTCGACCAGCAACGCCCGCTCGCCCGCCGCCCGGTCGACCTGCTCGCGGTCGCCGCCGACACGGTCCGCGACGCGCACGCCCGCGCCCAGGGGCGGGTGGTGCGGCTGGCCGGGCTGCGCGACGACGACGGGACCTTCGAGCCGGCCACCGTGCTCGGCGACGAGCACGCGCTGCGCCAGGTCGCCGCCAACCTCGTCGCCAACGCGCTCCAGCACACCCCGGCCGGGGCCGAGGTCACCGTGCGGGTCGGGGTACGGCCGGCCCGCCCGCCGGCGCCCGGCAGCGTGGTGTCCGAGCCCGTGTCGCCCGCCGGTGACGTCGCCGTCCTCGAGGTGGCCGACGACGGGCCGGGGATAGCCGCGGAGCACGCCCCACGGGTCTTCGAACGGCTCTACCGTGCCGACGCGAGCCGCTTCCGCGGCAAGGGCGGCGGCTCGGGACTGGGCCTGTCGATCGCCGCCGCGTTCGTGCACGGCCACGGCGGCCGGGTCGAGCTCGAGTCGCCGCCGGGCGGGGGAGCCACCTTCCGCGTGGTGCTCCCGGCGACCGGGCTTTGAGTGGAACATCACCGACGAGGACACCCGGCAGGTGAAATCTCAGCTGGCCGAGCCGCCTTCGGTGCTGTACGCGCCGTTCGCCCGAGAAGCGAGGGGCCGCGCGCTCTCCCCACCGACGCCGTCCCGCTGACACAATGCGGGGCATGGACGAAGCGACTCGAGAACGAGACGACTCCGTAACTGGTGAGCCGGGGATCAACCGGCGCGCGTTCTTCGGCCGGGCCCTGCTGCTGGCGGGCGGGGCGGCCACCGTGCTGACCCTGTCGGGCTGCCCGGGTGGCGGCGGCGGCGGCGACGACGATGACGATGACGATGACGGTGGCGACGACGACGATTAGCGCGGGGGCATCCCCGCGGTGATAGGTACCTGTTGGCATATGCGAACCTATTGATGTATGTGACTGCCGCTTCCTAGGCTGAGACCGATTCAGACCTAGGGGTGGCAGCATGCACGGGCGCGACGAAGTGCTGGCGACGATCGAGAGCCGCCTGGTCACCGGGGGTGGCGTCGCCCTGTACGGTCCGGCCGGCATCGGCAAGACGGCGCTGCTCGACGCGGCGGCCTCGGCTGCGGGCGCGCGCGGCGAGCTCGTGGTGTGGTCGCGCCCGGCGCGCAGCGAGCGCCTGATCCCGTACGCGGGCCTGGCCGACCTGGTGGCGCAGCTCCCGCCGGCGGCCCGATCGGCGCTGCCGCCGGCCCAGCGGGCCGCTCTCGCCGCCCTGCGGCAGGGTCAGGTCCCGCGGGCCGGGGCCGCCGCGCTCGCCCGCCGCCTCGTGCTGCCGCTGATGCTGACGCACTGCGCCCGCGCGCGTCCTGTGCTGATCGTGCTGGACGACTGCCAGTGGCTGGACGCCGAATCGGCCGAGCTGATCGCCTTCGCCATGCGGCGGCGACCCGGCCCCCGGGTCCGCGTGCTGGCCGCGCAACGGCCTCCCGGCCCGGCCGGCCGTCGCCGCGCCACCCGGCTGTGCCCGGCCCCCGCGCTCGAGCTCGAGGTGCCGGCGCTGACGGCCGACGACCTGACCGAACTGCTCGAGTCCCGCGGCCTGCCGTGCCGTCTGGCCGGCCGCATGCACGAAGCCAGCGCCGGCAACCCGTTCCTGGCTCTCGCGCTCGGCGCCGCCCTGCCGCCGGGTCCGGCATGGCGTCCCGCGCCGCTGCCCGAGACGGCCCGTGAACTGCTGCGTGATCGGCTCGCCGGCCTGCCCGCCGAGACCGTCGGCACCCTGCTGGTGGCCGCGCTGGCGGCCGAGCCCACGATCACGGCGCTGCTGCGGGCCGGGCGCGAGGACGCCGTACGGGATCTGCGCCGCGCCGCCGCGGCCGGCGCCGTGACGGTCGACGGCGACCGGATCCGGTTCACCCCGCCCCCGCTCGCCACCGTGATCGCCGAGGACGCGCCGGCCCGCGACCGCACCGAGGCGCACACCGCTCTGGCCGCCGGGGCCGTCGACGAGATCGAGGCGCTGCGGCACCGGGCCCTGCGCAGCTCGGTGCCGGACGCCGCGGTCGCGCGGTCGCTGGCCGCCGCCGCGCAGAGCTGCGCGGCGCGGGGAGCCGGCCGCGCCGCCGCCGAGCTGTTCCTGCTGGCCGCCGACCGCTGCCCACCCACCTGCACCGCCCACCGCCTCGACTGGCTGGTGGCCGCGGCGCGCAGCGGGCTCAGCGCCGGGGCGGCCGCGCTGGCCGGCCGCGCGGCCGAGGCGGTGCTCGCGGCCGGCGCACCCGCCGGGCACCGGGTGCGCGCCCGGCTGGTGCTGATCGACCTGGCCGGGCAGGGGCTCGCCGAGATGGGGGAGATGGTCGCCGCCGCGCTCGAGGAGGCCGGCGACGACCCGGCCCTGCGCGCCCCGGTGCTGTTGCGGGTCACCTGGGCGTCGTTGCTGATCGGCGAACCGGACCGGGCGGCGGACGAGGCGGCGCGCACCGCGCTGGCCGCCCGCCGGGCCGGCGACCCGACCACCGAGGCGATGGCGCTGAGCGTGCTGGCCCAGATCGAGCGGCTGCGCGGCGACCCCGGCTGGTCCGACACCCTGACCGAGGCGCTGGTCCTGCCGGCCGCGCCCGCACCCGACTGGCTGCACTACGGCCCGCGCTATGTCGCGGCGCGCTTCGCCATGATGGACGACCGCCTCGACGAGGCCCGGGCCGCGCTGCTGAGCCTGCTGGCCGTGGCCGGGCAGGACCGGATCGGGGAGGCCCGGGTGGGGGTGCTGCGCAGCCTGTCCGAGGTGGCCACCCGGGCCGGCCGCTGCCGCGAGGCGCTGAGCTACGCCCACGAGGCCGCCCGGGCCGCGCAACGGGCCGGGCTGAGCCCCGGGCCCACCTCGTACACGGCGGCGATGGCCGAGCTGGCCGGGGGCAGCCTGGCCTCGGCCGCGGGGTTCGCCCGCCGGGGCGTGCGCGCCTCCGAACAGGAGGGCGACACTCTCTACCTGCGGCGCAACCTGCACGCGCTGGGCCAGGCGGAGCTGCGGGCGGGCCGCACCCGCGACGGCGTGGCGGCGTTGCGCCGGCTGCGCGACCTGGAGGCCGGTTCGGGCGGGGGCGACCCGATGATCGTGCGCTGGCACGGCGACCTGGCCGGGGGCCTGGCCGCGCTGGGGGAGCACGCCGAGGCCACCGCGACGCTCGCCACCGCCCGGGCCGCGGCCGGGCGGCTCGGCGACAACCCGGGCCTGCTCGGCTATCTGGATCGGGCGGCGGCGGTGGTGCTCTCCGAGAGCGGCCAGGCCGACTCGGCCGTACGGCTTTCGGCCTCGGCGGCGCAGCACTTCGAGCAACTGCACCAGCCGATCGAGCAGGCCCACGCGCTGCTGGTGCAGGGCGGTGCCGAGCGGCGCCGCCGGCGGTACGCGGCCGCCCGGCTGGCGATCGGCGCCGCGCTCGCGATCTTCCTGGCCGCCGACGCCAAGCCGTGGGCCGAGCAGACCGAACGGGCGCTGGCCGGCACGACGGCGGCCGGCACGACCCCGTTCGACCTTCCCCTGACCTCGACCGAGCTGCGCATCGCGGCCCTGGTGCGCGACGGCGCCAGCAACCGCGAGATCGCTGGCCGGCTCTATCTGAGCGTCAAGACGGTGGAGGCGACGCTGACCCGGATCTACCGCAAACTCGGGGTGCGGTCACGCACCCAGTTGTCGTCGCGGCTGACCACTGTGGTGTCCGAAGTCACGAGGAGTGCCTGACCAGCCACTTCGCCACGGAGAGTGATCCCGGCTACAGGATTCCAGTGGTCGCCGTCACCTTTATCTTCCATCTTTTACCTGCTTGATTTGGGTATGAAGCGCGCGGCCCGGATGGTTGTACAGGAAGGCGACGAGGCCTATCGCCATCACTATCCGTTAAGGAGACGGCCATGCAGATCACGACCAAGCTTCGCGACGTGCGCACGGCGCTGGCGAACCGCCGCACCATGCGCGTCGCCCACCGCAAGCTCGCCGGCGAGCTCGCGTCGTTCCGCACCACCGCCGAGCGTGCCGAGCTCGACCAGCTTCTCTCTCGTCACAGCAACGAGGAGACCGAGGTCATCCGCGAGATCCTCTACCGTCAGGACACGGTGCGCCTGCAGACCAGCGGCCGCCAGACCGCCGGTATGGGCGGGTTCGTGGGCTGACCTTCGAGCAGCTGAAAGCCGGCCGGGATGACCCGGCCGGCTTTTTCGTGTCCGCAGCCGAGGATCAGCGGCCCCGGTGCTCCTGGTCGCCCGTCTTGGATCGGGCCCGCAGGCTGCCGGCGTGGGCCTTGGAGTCCGGGTCCTTCTTCGACTTCATCAGGCTGGCGACGGTCGTGATGGCCAGGACCCCGATGATGACGACCAGCGAGAGCGGTGTCGGGATCTCGGGCACCGAGGTGTTGATGTCGACGTGCAGCCAGTGCAGCACCAGCTTGACGCCGATGAAGGCCAGGATGACGGCCAGGCCCGCGGAGAGGTAGACCAGACGGTCGAGCAGCCCCTTCACCAGGAAGAACAGGGCGCGTAGCCCCAGCAGCGCGAAGGCGTTGGCCGCGAAGACGATGAAGGCCTCGTCGGTGACACCGAAGACCGCCGGGATGGAGTCGAGCGCGAAGAGCAGGTCGGAGCTGCCGATGGCGATCAGCACGACGAACATCGGGGTGACCACCCGGCGGCCGTCCACCTTGGTGATCATCTTGCCGCCGATGTAGTCGTCCGTCACCGGCAGCAGCCGCTTGGTCGCCTTGACCAGAGCGTTGTCCTCGACGTCGGGATCCTCGTCGCGGTGCCGGAACAGCTGCACCGCCGTGAAGATCAGCAGCAGCCCGAAGATCAGGAACATGAACGAGAAGAGGTTGAGCAGCGTCGCGCCGAGCGCGATGAAGATGACCCGCATGATCAGCGCGATGATGATGCCGAAGGTCAGGACCTCCTGCTGGTATTTCTCGGGCACCGCGAACGTGCTCATGATGATCACGAAGACGAAGAGGTTGTCGACCGACAGGCTCTTCTCGACGATGTAGCCGGCGAAGTACTGCGCGCCGAAATCCCAGCCGGCGACCTGACCGAAGACGACACCGAACGCGACCGCGACGGCGATGTAGAAGACCGACCAGACCGCCGCTTCGCGGAAACCGACGGCGTGCGGCCGGAACACGCCGACGGACAGGTCGAGGGCGAGCAGGGCGACGATGACCCCGATGGTCAGCGTCCAGCCGAGCGCGGTGACCTCAAGCATGGGAAAGAAACCTCCGGGCAGTAAGCGGGGCGGTTACCGATCAATGGTCCCCGGTTCGCCTGGGAGCTTGCTGAACGACGGCCCGCCTACCAGCGACTTTACCGGCGTCGAGGGAACCCGAGGCTGCTTCGCGGCCCTCTCTTTCCATCGTTACTTTCCGTAGAGAAGCGAGCGGGTGGGCACTCTGCGTCATGCGAGCGGAAGGTCATCGGCGGTTCTCGATCGGGGTACGCCAAATGCATAGATAGACGTGTATTAAAACGTTAACTCTGCTTTACGGGCAGGTCGGTGCGTCGGAGTTTCTGCAGCTCTGCGCGTTACTGCAGGATGCATCGTCGCTCACCCCACATCGGACGGAAAACTCGTCCCATGAGGACATTGCGCTGAGTTGACCACGCTGGCATGCTACGCGATGTCGTTCTGGGGGGCGCACACCGTAACGTTTGCTACACGCAGCGACCGTTACTTTCGGTAATCACCGGGCGGGGAGAGCCGAAGTTACCCCGCGTGACACCGAAGTGGAGAGGAGACGTGCCGTGACCGCATCGGCACAACTACCCCTCGCCGATGACTTGTTTCTCACCGCCCATGACACCGTCAAGGGCAAGTGCCTGCTCTCCCCGGCGACGCTGGGGCTCGGCATGGCGTCCGCGCTCATCGGCGAACTGGTGCTCTGGCGCCGCGTCGACATCGTGGACGGCAAGATTCAGATCATCGACGACCGCCCGACCGGCGACCCCGCCGCCACCGCCGTGCTCGACCAGTTGCTGCGCGAGGGACACCACCGCGCCGTCCGGGACTGGATCTCGTTCCTGGCCACCGGCGTCGCCACCGACCTGGTCGAGCGTCGCCTGGCCCGGTCCGCCCTCGTGCAACGGCAGGAGAAGCGCGGCCTGTTCGGCGCCAAGGTCTCCTTCGTGCCGTCCGACTCGATGATCGCCGGCTGGCCGGCCACCCGGATCCGTACGTTCATCGGCCGCGGCGAACTGCTCGACATCCCCGACCTGGTCCTCGCCGGCCTGATCCTCGCCACCGGCCTCGACCAGCACGTCTTCGTGACCCTCGAGGCCCGCGGCCGCGGGCAGCTGTTCGACCAGCTCAAGCGTCGGCTCCCGGCCATGCTGCTGGAGCTGGTGGGTCAGGCCGAGGCGGCGGTGGGCGACGCCGTCATGGCCCGGCGCGCCTGACCCCGCACCTCTCACCACACACCCCCTTCCCAACCCCCTCATGGAGAAACGCGTGTCCTCGACCGCAACAAAACCCCCGCAGAGCCAGCTGTCGACCGCGCTGGCCCGCGACCGTCTCGGCGTGGCCGCGGTGGTCTTCTTCGTCATGTCCGCCGCCGCGCCCCTCACCGTCGTCGCCGGTGTCGTGCCCACCGGTATCGCCGTCACCGAGCTGACCAGCATCTCGATCGCGTTCGTGGCGGTTGCCGTCGTCCTCGCGATCTTCGCGGTCGGGTACGTCGCCATGGCCCGGCACATCGCCAACGCGGGCGCCTTCTACGCGTACATCGCGCAGGGGATCGGCCGGCCCTTCGGGGTCGGCGCCTCCTGGGTGGCGCTGCTGGCCTACAACATGTTCCAGATCGCCGCGTACGGCGGCTTCGGGGCCATCGCGTCACCGCTGTTCGACAAGTGGTTCGGGCTCGACATCAGCTGGTGGGTCCTGGCCCTGGTGGTCTGGGCCCTGACCGCGGTCCTCGGCGTCCGCGACGTGGCGGTCAACGGCAAGGTGCTGGCCACCCTCCTGGTCGCCGAGATCGTCGTGGTCTTCGCGTTCAGCATCGCCGACCTGTTCTCGCCGAACTTCACCGCGTCGTCCGCCCCGGTCGACGTGACCAGCCTGGCCGGCGCCGGCTCGGGCGCGCTGCTGGCCATGGCCATCACCGGCTTCGTGGGCTTCGAGCAGTCCGTGGTGTTCAGCGAGGAGTCCCGCGACCCGCGCCGGACCGTGCCCCGGGCCACCTACATCGCCATCTCGCTGATCGCCGTGCTCTACGGCTTCGCCGCCTGGGCGATGATCTCGGGCGCCGGGCCCGACGTCGTCGGCCGGGCCGGCACGGAAGGCCCCGACCTGTTCTTCAACGTCGCCTCCGACCAGCTCGGCGGCCGCGCTGTCGACCTCGGGTACGCGCTGTTCCTGACCTCGCTGATCGCCGCGATGATCTCGTTCCACAACATCATCGCCCGGTACATGTTCTCGCTCGGCCGCGAAGGCGTGCTGCCCCGCGCGTTCGGCCGCACGGTGCCCGGCACCGGCGCCCCCAAGAACGGCTCGCTCGTGCAGAGCGCCCTCGGCCTGCTGGTCATCATCGTCTACGCCATCGCCGGCTGGGACCCGCTGGTCAACCTGTTCTTCTGGGGCGGCAGCGGCGGTGGCATCGGCGTCCTGCTGCTGATCACCCTGACCTCGTTCGCGGTCATCCGCTACTTCGTGCGGCACCCCGAGGGCGAGGACTTCTGGCACCGCCTCGGCGCCCCCGTGCTCGGCTCGGTCCTGCTGCTCGTGATGTCGTACCTGGCGATCAGCAACATCGCCACGCTGTTCGGCGTCGAGCCCGGCAGCAAGCCGACCTGGGTGGTGCCGCTCGCCTTCGGCGTCCTGCTCGTCGCCGGCATCGCCTGGGCGCTGATCCTGCGCAGCAGCCGCCCGCACGTCTACGCCGGCATCGGCCTGGGCGCGCGCAGCGCCTCCTCCGTGGGTGGATTCTCCGCCGCCCTCTCCTCCCTCGACGAGAAGGACAAAGCGTGACGTTCCCCGAGATCCGTTCCGCCCGTGACGAGGAGATCCCCGCGATCGGGCACCTGATCAGCCACTCGTTCTTCCACCTCGACGCGAACGCCTACCTGGTGCCGCCGCTCGAGGACCGTCTCACGGTGATGGCCGACTTCTTCACGCTGCTGACCGAGCACGCGCAGAAGTACGGCCGGGTCGACGCCATCGATCTGCCCGACGGGAGCGGCCTGGTCGCTACCGCCGTGTGGTTCGACTACACCAAGGAGGCGCCCGACCCGGAGGCGTACGACGAGCGGCTGCGGTCGCTGGCCGGCGACTACCACGAGCGGTTCGTCGCGCTCGACCAGCTCTTCGAGAAGCACCACCCGCACGACGCGCACTGGCACCTGGCGTTCCTGGCCGTGCACCCCGACCACCAGCACCACGGTCTGGGCGGCAAGCTCATGAGCCACACCCACGCCGAGCTCGACGCGACCGGCGTCCCGGCGTACCTGGAGGCGACGAACGAGAACAACGTGCGCCTCTACCGCCGCGCGGGATATGTCGACATGGACCCGTTCGAGATGCTGCTCCCCGACGGCACGCCCTTCTTCCGGATGTGGCGCGCCTGAGGTTCCCGGCGGGTCGAGCGCCGGTTCCACCGTTTCGGTCGGACCGGCGCTCGCGAGGGGGCGCGGCCACCGTCCGGCCGCGCCTCCCCCTCACCACGTGAACACCGGGCCGCGGGCCTTGCCACCGGGCAGCAGCGGTCGTTGCGTGTACTCCCACGTCTGCACCAGCACGAGCTCGCGGCCGTGCGGCGGACGCAGGTCGACCGGCCCGCAGCTCTGCTTCAGGGCGAAATCCGTGAACATCACACCCTTGCAGCTGTACGGGCCGGCGACCACGTCGTCGCTGTCGGCGTCCCGCAGCGTCAGCACGATGTCGGCCTGCACGCCCGGCATGGCCTCCATCTCGCCCATCACCCGCACGTTCTCGCCGAGCGAGTGGCACGGGCGAGTCAGCACGGGATGGCCGATCTGCCAGTCGTACGCGTCGCCGCACTGCCACGGGCCGAACGCCTCTTCCTGAGGGCCGCCCGGACCGGGCGAAGCGCCCGCCCCCACCGGTGCTGTCCCGGACGTCGGCCGGATCGCGCCCGGCGTGGCAGCGCGGCCGGTCGGCGCGACACTCGGCCGGGCCCCGGGACCGGGTAGCCGGGCGCTCGACCCGACCGGCAGGTGCGCGGCCGAACCGCCGATCGCACCGCCGCTCGAACCGCCGTTCGCACCACTGGGCGGTGGCACCCCGGCGGCCGGTAAGCCGGCCGCCGGGGCCCCGTCGCTGGGGTTCAGTCCACCGGGCCCGCCCGGCGACGCCAGAGCCTGCGGGGCGGCGGCGGCCGGCTCGTCGCCGGCGTCGAGCAGCTGCCACGCGTTGAAGCCGCCCACCCCGGACAGGGCCACGGTGCCGGCCAGCAACGCGACCATCGCCCACGGGCGGCGCCACATCCACGACCGCGGGCCGTTCCGCGGACGCTTGCGGGAGGACGCCGGGCGGCCGGACGGATGAGAGACGGCGCGCAGGCCGACCTCGGCGGTGCCACCGGTCACGACGGTGACGTCACCGGGCGCGACCAGGGCGGGCACCCCGGCGGTCCGGCGCGACAACTCCCGCAGAGCGGCCCCCAGCTCGGCGGTGGACGGGCGCTGAGCCGGATCCTTGGCGAGACACCAGACCACCAGGTCCCAAACCGCCTGCGGCATGCCGTCGGGGCGTTGCGGGGTCTCGTCGAGGTGCCCGCGCAGCACGGCGAGAGGTTCCCCGGCGTACGGGGGGCGGCCGGTCAGCAACTCGTAGAGCACGATGCCGGCGGAATACACATCGGACGCCGGAACGGCCTCGCCCTGGATCGCCTCCGGAGCCATGTAGTGCGGCGTGCCGACGATGGCCTGCGGAGTGGTCAGGCCGGCGGTGTCGAGCACCCGGGCGATGCCGAAGTCGGTCAGGCGCACCTCCAGGCGGCCGCCGTTGTCCTGCAACAGGATGTTGTCGGGCTTGACGTCGCGGTGGACCACGCCGAGCTCATGGGCCTGGGCCAGGGCGGCGGCGACCTGGGCGAGCAGGTCGGCGGCGTCCGACGGGGGGAGGGTGCCCTCGGCGTGCAGATGGCCGCGCAGGCTGCCGCCGGCGACATAATCCATCACGAGGGCGAGCGAGCCGCCGACGCTGAACAGGTCACGCACGCCGACGATGTTCTCGTGGCGCATCATCATCAGGATCGTGCGCTCCTGGACGAAGCGGATGACGAGCTTCGGCTGACGGAGCAGGCCCTCGTGCAACAGTTTGACGGCGACGTCGGCGCCGGTGGAGCGATCGATGCCGCGCCAGACGGTGCCGGTGGCGCCGTGGCCCACGGGGCAGACCAGGACGTACGAATTGCCGACACAGCGGCCGCTCAGGTCGGCGGTGGCAGCTTCGGCGGGGAGGCTGCCGGTCAGGGAGGGGTATGACTGCACGCTTCGTCGAAACCTTCCTATCGGAACCGTGGGTAACCGGATCGCGACGCTGATCGTCCGGATCGATCCCGATAAGGGCAATGGTGTGATGCCGTTTCTGTCATGGACGGCTAGTCCTCGGTTTTCGGCGTTACCTCCCTCGCGCGTGGTTCGTTCGTTTCTTACCGGTTCTTCGGTTCTGCTTGGTGGGTTGGACTTTCTTGCGGTGGACGGCTGGGGCCGAGGGTGACCAAGCTCGGACGGTAAGGCATCTATGTCTGAGCTTGGTCACCCTCGGCCCCAGCCTTGGGGGCGAGCCGGTTCCGGGCTTGATCTTGGTCGCCGGCCGGTGGGTGCCTGAGGGGGCTGAGCGGTCACCTGGCGGGTGAGGGGTCTGGCTGCCGCGTTGTGGTCGACGGACCGGGAGTCGGCTCGGGCGGGCGGGCCTGGGTGGGGGGTCAAGGGGGCCGGACCGTGCCGGTTGCGGTCAGCAACTCGCGGCTGGGTGGTGGGGGACGGCTCTTGCTGGGTGGCGGGGCTTGGTGATCAGGTCGCGCTGGTGGGTGGGCGGGGAGAAGAGTGGGTGCTGGTGGCATGGCGAGCTTTGTGGGGGAGTGGCGTGGGGGCTGAGTCGGTCTGGGATGGGGTTTTGGAGGCTCGGCGGTGGTTGGACGGTGTCAATGGGACGGCGCCGTTGGAGGTGACTTGCCGGATCTTGAAGGTCACGGAGGAGGCGGGGGAGGCGGCTCAGGCCTGGATCGGGCTGTTGGGGCAGAACCCCCGTAAGGGAGTTACGCACAGCCGGGAGGAGGTGGCGGCCGAGCTGGCTGATGTGGCGTTCACGGCGATGGTGGCGATCGCCAGCCTGGGGATCGATCCTCGGGGGGCGTTGGAGGCTTGTGCGGGGAAGGTTCGGGTGCGGCTTGCCGGCGAGGTGGACGGCGAGGGGGGCGGGGAGGGGGAGGTGGAGGGTGGCGCTGGAGGTTGCTGAGGAGCTTTCTGCTGCGGCGTGGCTTTCTGTGGCTGAGGTCGGGTGGATGCGGGTGGTCACGTTCGGGCCGGCTTCGTTCTCTGCGTACGCGCGTCTTCGGTACCTGCCTGATCCGGTGCGTCCGGGCATGCGCGAGTCGGAGGTGCGGCTGCCGGCTCGCTGGACCACCGAGATCGACATGGCCCGGGCGGCGTTGGAGGCGCTCGCCGGGTACAGCTCCTCCACGCGCGATTGCCATGTCTGCGTGTGGGAGGGCGGGGCGGCGTTCCGGAGTGCCGCTTTGACCCGCGGAGCCATGGTGGACCTGGGGCACCGGCGATACGTCTTGTTCACCGGCACTCTGGACGACTTGGCGGGGTGGGGCGACCTGTTCGACTCCGCGGTCTGCTCGGCGCCGGCCTTCGTCTGGCCGGCGGATCATGCGTGGTGCTTCGCCAGTGACGTCGACCCTCATTGGGCGGGCATCGGAGCTGACCGGGGGGTTGTCGACCGCCTTGTCGCGGACAGGAACCTCGACGTCGTGCGTGCGGACCCGGACGAGCCGCAGCCGACGTATTACTGAGCGACCGTACGGGTGGCGGTGGTCGGGGTCAGCCGGCGCTGAGGTTCAGTTCGAAGCTGTAGCGGCTGGCTCGGTAGACGTGGCTGCCGTACTCCAGGGCTCGGCCGCCGGCGTCCCAGGCGGTGCGGGTCATGGTGAGCAGGGAGGCGCCGCGCTTCTCGTCGAGGGTCTTGGCCTCGGCTGCGGTGGCTGAGCGGGCGCCGATCACCTGGGTGGCTATGCGCGGGGTCAGGCCGTTGCGGCGGAGCAGCTCGTAGAGGCCGTGCGCGGCGAGGGTCTCGCGGGTGAGCGGCAGGACGTCCACGGGGATCGCGTTGTGCATCAGCGCCAAGGGCTCGCCGCCGGCGTAGCGCAGCCGTTCGATCCAGGTGACCGCGGTGCCGGGGGCCACCTCCAGCGCGGTGGCGATCGCGTCGGGGGCGGGCATCACCTCCAGGCGCAGGACCTCGGTGCGCGGGGCGCGGTCGCCGGCCACCAGGTCGTCGTAGAGGCTGGACAGCTCGACCGGGCGGCGGACCTTGGGGTGCACCACCTGCGTGCCGACGCCGCGCTTGCGCACCAGCATGCCCCGTTCGACCAGGTACTGGATGGCGCGGCGGGTGGTGGGGCGCGAGACGCCCAGACGTTCGGCCAGGTCGACCTCGTTCTCGATGCGGGCGCCGACGCCGATCTCGCCCTTCTCGATCAGCTCCTGCAGTCGCGTGGCGACCTGGAAATACAGGGGTACGGGGCTGGTCCGGTCCACTTCGACCGGACGGAGCAGACCCTGCGGGGTGGACAGCTCGGACGTCACCGTGAACCTCGCTCCTGGAGTTTGTCATGACAAAGTATTGACGTACGCCGCTCCAAGTTATTACATCGAAGGCAGCAAACCTAGGGTCGCCGGCCCGCTACCGACGGCTACACCCTCTTTTCACCGCGCCGTAACGAGCACGGCATCCGGTGCGCCGCCGCGCGCCCCCATCCCCCCACCTGGCACCGAAGGCCGGAGGCTGAGGCATGCCCGCCGACGAAGTACTGACAATGGGACGCATAGGCGTCGACCTGTATCCGCAACAGGTCGGGGTGTCGCTGCGGGAGGTCCGCACCTTTGCCAAGTTCCTCGGCGGCAGCGCGACCAATGTGGCCGTCGCCGCGGCCCGCTACGGCCGGCGGTCGGCGGTGATCACGCGCACCGGGGACGACCCGTTCGGCGCGTTCCTGCACGACGCGCTGCGCGGCTTCGGGGTCGACGACCGGTTCGTCACGCCGGTCGCGGGCCTGCCGACGCCGGTGACGTTCTGCGAGATATTTCCGCCCGACGACTTCCCGCTGTACTTCTACCGGTTCCCCAAGGCGCCGGATCTCGAGATCTACCCGTCCGAGCTGGACCACGACGCGATCCGTGACGCCGACATCTTCTGGGTCACCGGCACGGGGCTGTCCCAGGAGCCGTCCCGTACGGCCACTCTCGACGCGCTGAAGCACCGCGGCAAGTCGGGGATCACCGTCTTCGACCTCGACTACCGGCCGATGTTCTGGTCGTCCCGTGAGGAGGCCCGCCGGTGGTATGCCGAGGCGCTTCCGTACGCGACGGTGGCGGTGGGCAACCTCGACGAGGCGGACACCGCCGTCAACCAGCGCAAACCGGCCGAGGCGGCCGCCGCCCTGCACGACGCCGGCATCGACCTGGCCGTGGTCAAGCAGGGCCCGGCCGGCGTGCTCGCCTCCCGCGGCGGCATCCAGGTCGAGGTGCCGCCGGTCCCGGTCGAGGTGGTCAACGGGCTGGGAGCCGGGGACGCCTTCGGCGGGGCGCTCTGCCACGGGCTGCTGGCCGGCTGGGAGCTCGAGACGACGATGCGCTTCGCCAACGCCGCCGGAGCCATCGTCGCCTCGCGACTGTCCTGCGCCGACGCCATGCCCAGCGAAAGCGAAGTCCGCGCCCTGCTCGGAGAGGCCCAGCATGCCTGATCTCGACGACCTCCTCGACATCCGCACCCGTCGCCCGGCGGCGATCGCGGCGGCCGCCACCGCGCGGCGCCGGCCGGCGAGCCTCTTCGGCCCGCACGGCAAACTGATGATCATCGCGGCCGATCACCCGGCCCGCGGCGCCCTGCGGGCCGGCGACGACCCCCTCGCGATGGGCAACCGGGCCGACCTGCTCGACCGCATCCGGACGGCCCTGGGCCGCCCCGGCGTCAACGGCGTGCTCGGCACGCCCGACATCCTGGAAGACCTGCTGCTGCTGGGCGCGCTCGACGACAAGGTCGTGATCGGCTCGATGAACCGCGGCGGTCTGGCCGGCACGTCGTTCGAGATGGACGACCGGTTCACCGCGTACGACGCGGAGAGCATAACGACGGCCGGCTTCGAGGGCGGCAAGATGCTGCTGCGGATCGACCCCGACGACGCGGCCACGGTGGCGACCCTGCAGTCCTGCGGCGTCGCCGTGAGCGAGCTGGCCGCGCGCCGCCGGATGGCGATGGTCGAGCCGTTCATCTCGCACCGGGTCGACGGCCGGGTCCGCAACGAGCTGACCACCGAGGCGATGATCCGCGCGATGACGGTCGCGGCCGGGCTGGGCACGACCTCCGCGTACACCTGGCTCAAGGTGCCGGTCGTCCACGACATGGAGAAGGTCATGGCCGCGACCACTCTGCCCGCGCTCATCCTCGGCGGCGAGGGCGAGGCCGCGTACGGCGAATGGCGCAAGGCCCTTGACCTGCCCACCGTGCAGGGACTGGTCATCGGCCGCTCGCTGCTCTATCCGGCGAGCGGCTCGGTGGCCGACGCGGTGGACCGGGCGGTGAGCCTGCTGTGAGCACCCGAGTCAACCCGATCATGCCCTGCGGCAGCACCGCCGAGAAGCCGTTCGACGTGGTGGTGACGCCCGAGAACGCCGGCTGGAACTACAGCGGGCTGCGCGTGCTCGACCTGCCGGTGGGCGCCCGGGTCACGTTCGCGACCGGCGACGACGAGATGCTGGTGCTGCCGCTGTCCGGTGGCTGCGACGTCACCTGCGACGACGAGCGCCTGACGCTGACCGGCCGGCGCTCGGTCTTCACCCGGGTGACCGACTTCGCCTATGTGCCCCGCGATTCCACGGTCACCGTGCGGGCGCCCAACGGCGGGCGCTTCGCGCTGCCGGCGGCCCGCGCGAGCCGGCGGCTGCCGTTCCGCTACGGCTCGGCCGACGATGTGGCGGTCGAGTTGCGCGGCGCCGGGCAGGCCAGCCGGCAGGTCAACAACTTCTGCACGCCGGAGCGCTTCGAGGCCGACCGGCTGATCGCCTGTGAGGTGCTGACCCCGGGCGGCAACTGGTCGTCCTACCCGCCGCACAAGCACGACGAGCAGGCCGAGGGGGAGTCCTCCCTCGAGGAGATCTACTACTACGAGGTCGAGGCTTCGCCGGCGGGCACCGCGGGCAGCGCCTACCAGCGGGTGTACGGGCACCCCGACCGGCCGATCGAGGTGTGCGCCGAGGTCCGCACCGGCGACGTCGTGCTCATCCCGTACGGCTGGCACGGCCCGTCGATGGCCGCGCCCGGCTACGACCTCTACTACCTCAACGTGATGGCCGGCCCGGGCGAGCGCGAGTGGCTCGTCCGCGACGACCCGGCGCACGGGTGGGTGCGCGCCTCCTGGGACGGCGTGCCCGTCGACCCGCGCCTGCCGCTGACGACCCGCAACGAGAGGACGCGATCGTGAGACTCACCGTCGGTCAGGCCGTGGTGCGGTTCCTGGCCAGCCAGTGGACCGAACGGGACGGCGTCGAGCGCCGGGCGGTCGCGGGCTGCCTGGGCATCTTCGGGCACGGCAACGTCGCCGGCCTCGGCCAGGCCCTGCTGCAGGCCCAGCGCACCGGCGAGGCCGATCTGCCGTACCGGCTGGCCCGCAACGAACAGGCCATGGTGCACACCGCGGCCGGGTTCGCGCGGATGAGCAACCGGCTGTCGACGTACGCCTGCACCGCGTCGATCGGCCCCGGCTCGACGAACATGCTCACCGGCGCCGCGCTGGCGACGGTGAACCGGCTGCCCGTGCTGCTGCTGCCGTCCGACATCTTCGCCACCCGGGCCGCGTCGCCGGTGCTGCAGGAGCTGGAGGACCCGGGCGGCTACGACGTGTCGGTCAACGACGCGTTCCGCCCGCTGTCGCGCTTCTTCGACCGGGTGTGGCGTCCCGAGCAGCTGCCGTCGGCCCTGCTCGGCGCGATGCGGGTGCTGACCGACCCGGTCGAGACCGGCGCGGTCACCATCTGCCTTCCCCAGGATCTGCAGGCCGAGGCGTACGAGTTCCCCGACGCGTTGTTCGCCAAGCGGGTCTGGCACGTGGCGCGCCCGCCGGCCGAACCGGCCTTCGTGGAGCGGGCCGCCCGGGTGCTCAAGGCCGCGCGGCGCCCCTTGCTCATCGCGGGCGGCGGCGCCGTCTACGGCGAGGCGTCCGGGGAGCTCGACCGGTTCGCCCGCGAGACCGGCATCCCGGTGGCCGACACCCAGGCCGGCAAGGGCGCGCTGAGCTGGGACCACCCGAACGCGGTGGGCGGCGTCGGCTCGACCGGCACCCCGGTGGCCAACCGGCTGGCTCGCGAGGCCGACGTGATCATCGGCGTCGGCACCCGCTACAGCGACTTCACCACTGCCTCCCGGACGGCGTTCCAGAACCCGGACGTGAAGTTCGTGAACATCAACGTGGCCGCGTTCGACGCCGTCAAGGAGTCGGCGTTCCCGATCGTGGCCGACGCCCGGGCCGGCCTGACGGCGCTGCTGGCGGCGCTGGACGGGCAGCGCTACGAGACCGGCTACGAGGCCGAGGTCGGCCGGTGGCAGGCCACGGTCGACCACGCGTACCACCTGGGACACGGACCCCTGCCCGCCCAGACCGAGGTGATCGGGGCGGTGAACGAAGCGTGCGGAGCACGCGACGTCGTCGTGCAGGCGGCCGGAAGCCTGCCCGGCGACCTGCAGATGCTGTGGCGCGCGGGGGATCCGAAGCAGTACCACGTCGAGTACGGCTTCTCGTGCATGGGTTTCGAGATCGCCGGCGCGCTCGGCATCAAGCTGGCCGACCCCGGGCGCGAGGTCTTCGCGATGGTCGGCGACGGCTCCTACCTGATGATGGCGCAGGAGATCGTCACCGCCGTGGCCGAGGGCATCAAGCTCATCGTCGTCCTGGTGCAGAACCACGGCTTCGCGTCGATCGGCGCGCTGTCGGAGTCGCTGGGATCCCAGCGATTCGGCACCAGCTACCGCTACCGCGGGGCGAACGGCGACTACAACGGCGGCCACCTGCCGGTCGACCTGGCGGCGAACGCGGAGAGCCTCGGCGCCCACGTGATCCGCTGCCGCACGATCGCCGATCTGGCCGACGGCCTCAAACGCGCGCGGGAGGCCGACCGCCTGACCGTCGTGCACATCGAGACCGATCCGCTCGCCCCGGTGCCGTCCCCCGAGTCGTGGTGGGACGTGCCGGTGCCGGAGACCTCCGCGCTGGAGAGCACCCGCGAGGCCCGCACCGCCTACGAGGCCGCCAAGCGCGGTCAACGCCTCTATCTCTAAGGAATTTTCATGGCAACCATCGAGCACTGGATCGGCGGGGAGTTCACCCCGGGCCGGTCTCAGCGCAGAGGCCCCGTCTTCAACCCGGCCACCGGCCGCGAGCAGCACGAGGTCGTGCTGGCCACCGAGGCCGACGTCGACACGGCGGTGACCGCGGCCCGGATCGCCTTCGAGTCCTGGAGCCAGGCCTCGCTGAGCAAGCGCACCAAGATCATGTTCAACTTCCGCGAGCTGGTCAACGCCCGGGTCAAGGAGATCGCCGAGCTCGTCTCGGACGAGCACGGCAAGGTCCTCTCCGACGCGGCCGGCGAGGTGCAGCGCGGCCTCGAGGTGATCGAGTTCGCCTGCGGCATCCCGCAACTGCTCAAGGGCGAGTACAGCGACCAGGCGTCGACCGGCGTGGACATGTTCAGCTTCCGTGAGCCGCTGGGGGTGTGCGCCGGCATCACGCCGTTCAACTTCCCGGCCATGGTGCCGATGTGGATGTACCCGGTGGCGATCGCGTGCGGCAACACCTTCGTGCTCAAGCCGAGCGAGCGGGACCCGTCGGCGTCCAACTACATCGCCGGGCTGTTCCAGGAGGCCGGGCTGCCGGACGGCGTCTTCAACGTCGTGCACGGCGACAAGACGGCCGTCGACGCGCTGCTGCGCCACCCGGACGTGGCCGCGGTGTCGTTCGTGGGGTCGACGCCGATCGCGCGCTACATCTTCGAGCAGGGCAACGCGCACGGCAAACGGGTGCAGGCGCTGGGCGGGGCCAAGAACCACGCGATCATCCTGCCCGACGCCGACCTCGAGTACGCGGCCGATCACCTGACCGCGGCGGCGTTCGGCTCGGCCGGCGAGCGGTGCATGGCCATCTCGGCCGCGGTGGCTGTCGGCGGGGCCGGCGACGCGCTGGTCGACCTGGTCAACCGCAAGGCCGGCGACGTCGTGGTCGGCGGCGGCCGCGACCCGCGCAGCGAGATGGGACCGGTCGTGACGGCGGCGGCCAAGCAGCGCATCGAAAGTCTGATCGACAGCGGCGAGGCGTCGGGCGCCAAGGTGACGGTCGACGGGCGCGGCCTGCGGGTGCCGGGTTACGAGGACGGCTTCTTCGTCGGACCCACCGTGCTCGATCAGGTCGACCCGTCGATGGAGGTCTACCGCGAGGAGATCTTCGGGCCGGTGCTCTCGGTCGTCCGGGCCGACACGGTCGACGCGGCCATCGAGCTGATCAACAGCAACCCGTACGGGAACGGCACGGCCATCTTCACCAGCAGCGGCGAGGCGGCCCGGCGGTTCCAGCGCGGTGTCAAGGTCGGCATGATCGGCATCAACGTGCCCATCCCGGTCCCGATGGCCTACTACTCCTTCGGTGGCTGGAAGGACTCGCTGTTCGGCGACAAGCACGTGCACGGACCCGAGGGCGTCTCGTTCTACACCCGCGCCAAGGTGGTCACCGCGCGATGGCCGCACGTCTCCCACGCGTACGACGCCTCTCTGCACTTCCCGACGGCCAGCTGATCTCTGGAGCCCGCACATGGACATTCGTCACCTGCAACTCGGAAGCTGCCCGGACTCGTGGGGCGTCTGGTTCGCCGACGACCCCCGGCAGACCCCGTGGAACCGTTTCCTGGACGAGATGGTCGCGTCCGGCTACTCCTGGCTGGAGCTCGGGCCGTACGGCTATCTGCCCACCGACGCCGCGCAACTCGGCGACGAGCTGGCCGCGCGGAACCTCAGCGTCGCCGGCGGCACGGTGGCCGGCGCGGGCGGTCCGCACAAGAACTTCGACGCGGTGCTGGCCGAGACGCGCAAGGTCGCGGAACTGACGGCCGCGGTCGGCGGCAAGAACGTCGTCTTCGTCCCCGTGCCGGGCTATCGCGACGACGTGACCAACGCCTACCTCGAGGCCGCCGAGCTCGACGCCGACGCCTGGCAGGCCCTGGTCCGCAACAGCAACACGCTGGGCCGGGTCCTGCTCGAGGAGTACGGGGTCCACATGCGCTTCCACCCGCACGCGGACTACCAGGTGGAGACGCAGGCGCAGACCGAGCGTTTCCTGCAGGACACCGACCCCCGCTACGTCTCGCTCTGCCTCGACACCGGGCATCTGGCCTACCGCAAGGCCGACGTGCCGGGCATCATCCGGGCCTACCCTGATCGCATCGGCTATGTGCACATCAAGCAGATGGACCCCGTGATCGCCGAACGCGCCGTCAAGGAGGACCTGGCCTTCGGCAAGGCCGTCGCCCAGGGCGCGAGCGTCGAGCCGCCGGCGGGCGAGCCGGACGTGCCGGCCGTGCTGGACGCCCTGAGCGAGCTCGACGCCGAACTGTTCGTCGTCGTCGAACAGGACATGTATCCCGTCGACTTCGACGTGCCGCTGCCCATCGCCCAGCGCACCCGCACCTATCTGAACTCCGTCGGCCTCCACTCCCGGGCCGCCGCCGACAGTCCCCGTCCAGCCCTAGGAGAGACGATATGACCGCTCGGACACGAACCTTCCGGATGCTCGCCGCAGGCGCGGCGGTGCTGCTCGGCGCCGCCGCGTGCAGCGGTGGCGGCCGTGAGAAGACGGACGAGGCCGACTCGGGCGGCGGCAACGCGGCCGGGAGCTCGGGTTTCACGATCGCCTTCATCACGCATGAGACCCCCGGCGACACCTTCTGGGACAAGGTCAAGAACGGAGCGCAGCAGGCCGCCAAGGACACCGGCGTCACGCTCAAGTACTCCAACGACCCCGAGGCGCCCAAGCAGGCCGTGCTGATCCAGAACGCGGTCGACTCCAAGGTCAACGGCATCGCCACCACGCTGGTCACCCCGGACGCGCTGGCCGGCTCGGTCAAGGCCGCGACCGACGCGGGCATCCCGGTGGTCGGCTTCAACTCCGGCCTCGACCAGTACCAGAAGCTCGGGGCGCTGATGTACTTCGGTTCCGACGAGACGCTCGCCGGGACGACCGCGGGCAAGCGGCTCGCCGAGCAGGGCGCCAAGCACCCGCTCTGCGTGATCCAGCAGACCGGTTCGGTGGCCCTCGAGGCCCGCTGCGCCGGCGTGAAGAGCGCGGTTCCCGGCACCGAGAACATCCAGGTCAACGGGGCCGACGACGCGGCCGTGACCACGACGCTGCAGTCCAAGCTGACGCAGGACAAGTCGATCGACGCGATCGTGACGCTGGGCGCCCCGCAGGCCCTCGACGCGATCAAGGCCAAGGAGCAGGCCGGCAGCGAGGCCAAGCTGGTCACCTTCGACCTCAACGAGCAGGCCGCGCAGGAGATCAAGGACGGCAACATCGTCTTCTCGATCGACCAGCAGCCGTACGTCCAGGGCTACATGGCCGTGACGTCGCTCTACCTGAACCTGAAGAACGGCAACGACATCGGCGGTGGCAAGGCGGTGCTCACCGGCCCGTCCTTCGTGGACACGTCGAACATCGAAAAGATCATTCCGTTCACCAAGAACAACACGCGGTAGCGGGGGCGACGTCATGAGTCAGACGATCGAGGCCGCGCCCACCCCGGCGCCGTCGCCCCAGCCGTCCGGTCAGGTGCGCCCGGGCCTGCCCAGCCGCCTGCTGGGCCGTCCCGAGATCGGCGCCCTCGTCGCGGCGATCATCATCTTCATCTTCTTCCTGGCGCTCGCGCCGTCGTTCCGCTCGGCCGAGTCGTTCTTCACCGTCCTCTACCAGTCCTCCGTGATCGGCATCGTCGCGGTCGGGGTCGGCCTGCTGATGATCGGCGGCGAGTTCGACCTGTCGGCCGGGGTCATCGTCTACACCGCCGGCCTGGCGGCCTCGATGTTCTGCTGGTATTTCGGCGTCAACCTGTGGGTCGGCGCGCTGCTGTCGCTGGCGTTCTGCCTGCTGATCGGCTTCCTCAACGGCTATCTGGTGATGCGGACCGGCATCCCCAGCTTCCTCATCACGCTGGGCACCTTCTTCGTCCTGCAGGGCGCGAACCTCGGCGTCACCAAGCTCGTCACCGAGACCGTCTCCTCGCCCGACATCAGCCGGATCGCCGGGTTCGACTCGCTCGGCGCGGTCTTCTCGTCCAGCTTCAAGATCGGGCCGGTCACGGTCTGGACGTCGGTGCTGTGGTGGATCCTGTTCGTCGCGGTCGCCGCCTGGACTCTGCAGCGCACCCGGATCGGCAACTGGATCTTCGCGGTCGGCGGCAACCCGGACAGCGCCCGCGCGGTCGGGGTGCCCGTGGTCCGTACGAAGATCGGGCTCTTCATGGTCGTGTCGTTCCTGGGCTGGTTCGTCGGCATGCACCAGCTCTTCCGGTTCAACACGCTGCAGGCCGGCGGTGGCGTCGGCAACGAGTTCCTCTACATCATCGCCGCGGTGGTGGGCGGCACGCTGCTCACCGGCGGCTTCGGCAACGCGATCGGCGTCGCGATCGGCGCGTTCATCTTCGGCATGACCAGCCTCGGCATCATCTACGCGGGCTGGGACCCGAACTGGTTCAAGGCCTTCCTCGGCGTGATGCTCCTGCTCGCCGTGCTGGTCAACCTGTACGTGAAGAAGATGTCCACCGCACGGAAGGTGGGATAGGCGATGACCGACACCCTGGCCTCGCACGCCGACCACGAGCTCAACCGCGGCGAGCCGCTCATCGAGATGGACGACGTCGGCAAGTCCTACGGCGCCATCCGGGCCCTGCGCGGCATCAACCTGCGGGTCAACGCGGGCGAGGTGACCTGCGTGCTCGGCGACAACGGCGCCGGCAAGTCCACCCTCATCAAGATCATGTCGGGCCTGCACCCGCACAACGACGGCAGCCTGCGCGTCGACGGCAAGGAGGTGTCGTTCTCGTCCCCGCGCGAGGCCCTGTCCCACGGCATCGCCACCGTCTACCAGGACCTGGCCGTGGTGTCGCTGATGGAGGTGTGGCGCAACTTCTTCCTCGGCTCCGAGCTGACCGCCGGCAAGTACCCGCTGGCCGGTCTCAAGGTCAAGAAGATGAAGGAGATCGCCGACGCCGAACTGCGCAAGATGGGCATCGTCGTCAAGGACATCAACCAGCCCATCGGTACGCTCTCCGGTGGTCAGCGCCAGTGCGTGGCGATCGCCCGGGCCGTCTATTTCGGCGCGCGCGTGCTCATCCTGGACGAGCCGACCGCGGCCCTCGGCGTCAAGCAGTCCGGGGTGGTGCTCAAGTACGTCGCGGCGGCCCGCGACGCCGGGCTGGGCGTCGTCTTCATCACCCACAACCCGCACCACGCCTACCTGGTCGGCGACCACTTCGTGATCCTCAAGCTGGGCGCGACCACGCTGGACAAGACCCGTGCGCAGGTCAGCCTGGACGAGCTGACCCGGCAGATGGCCGGTGGCGACGAGCTCACCGAGCTGTCCCACGAGCTGAAGCGGTGACGCGGATGCTTCAGGTCGGCGTCATCGGCACCGGGATGATCGGGCAGGACCACATCCGGCGCATGACCTCGGTGCTGGCCGGGGTGCGGGTCACGGCGGTGTCCGACGTGGACATGGCCGTGGCCGCCTCGGCCGGCGCGCGGGTCGGCGCCCCCGCCTTCGAGTCGGGCGAGGCGCTCATCGAGGACCCCTCGGTCGACGCGGTCGTGGTCTGCTCGTGGGGGCCGACCCACGAGCAGTACGTGCTGGCCGCGATTGCCGCGGGCAAGCCGGTCTTCTGCGAGAAGCCGCTGGCCACCACGCAGGAGGCGTGCCTGCGCATCATCGAGGCGGAGGCGGCCCACGGCGGCCGGCTCGTGCAGGTCGGCTACATGCGGCGCTACGACGCGTCGTACCGGGCTCTCAAGGCGGTGCTCGGCACGGGCCAGATCGGGGCGCCGCTGATGATGCACTGCGCCCACCGCAACGCGAGCGTGCCCGGCTTCTACGAGAAGGAAATGGCGATCACGGACACCGCGGTGCACGAGATCGACATGGTCCGCTGGATGTTCGACGACGAGATCACGGCGGTGCGCGTCCTGACGCCGCGCCGCAGCAGCCTCGGCGGTCAGCTGCAGGACCCGTTGATGCTGCTGTTCGAGCTGTCCTCCGGGGTGCTGGTCGACGTCGAGACCTCGGTCAACATCCGGTACGGCTACGACATCCGGGGAGAGATCGTGGGGGAGGAGGGGACGGCGTCGCTGGGCTCGCAGAGTCCCGTGCACGTGCGGCGGGCCGGGCTGTCCTCCGATCTGGTGCCGGCCGACTGGCGGGAGCGCTTCCTGCAGGCGTACGACGTCGAGTTCCAGGAGTGGATCGACGCGCTGCGCGCCACCGGGCAGCCCGCCGGCCCCTCGGCCTGGGACGGCTACGCGGCCGCCGCGGTGTCCGACGCGGGCGTCGCGGCGTTACGAACAGGCGAACGCATCCCGGTGGTGCTGACCGAGCGCCCCAAGCTGTACGCCGCGGAGGTCGCCGCATGAAGATCGCCCTCGACCCCTACATGCTGCGCCGGGTCCCGTTGCTCGAGTTGCCCCGGACGGTGGCCGGCCTGGGCTACCACCACATCGAACTCTCGCCGCGCGACGACTTCCTGCCCTTCTTCCTCCATCCGCGGGTCGACAAGGCCGGGGTGGCGGCGTTCCGCAAGGCCCTGACCGAGGCGGAAGTCACCGTGGCGTCGGTGCTGCCGCTCTACCGGTGGTCGGGCCCGGACGAGGACGAGCGGCAGGCGGCCGTCCGCTACTGGAAGCGGGCCATCGAGATCACCGTCGACCTCGGTGTGGACGTCATGAACTCGGAATTCAACGGCCGCCCGGAGCACGCGGCCGAAAGCGAGGCCCAGTTCTGGCGCTCGATGGAAGAGTTGCTGCCCGTCTTCGAGCGGGAAGGCGTCCGCCTGGTCCTCGAACCACACCCCGACGACTTCATCGAGGACGGCATCGAGGCGGTCAACCTGATCCGCGGCATCAACAGCGACCTGGTCTCGTTCCTCTACTGCTGCCCGCACACGTTCCACCAGGGCGGCAACCTGGCCGAGATCATCCGCTACGCCGGCCCGCTGCTCACCCAGCTGCACCTGGCCGACTCGTTCGACTTCCGCGCCTCGTCGGGCCTGCGCTACATCGTCAACCCGCCCGGCTCGGCCGCCCGCATCCACCAGCACCTCGACATCGGTCAGGGCGAAGTCGACTG
The DNA here is from genome assembly GCF_023544445.1 of Actinoplanes sp. M2I2. Taxonomy (GTDB): domain Bacteria; phylum Actinomycetota; class Actinomycetes; order Mycobacteriales; family Micromonosporaceae; genus Actinoplanes. The sequence goes on from NZ_JALPVJ010000027.1 coordinate 37,057, forward strand.
GGACCTGTTCTTCACGACCCTGGCCGACGTCGGGTTCGACGGCATCGCCACCGTCTGCGTCTTCGCCTGGGAGGAACGGGCCGAGGACAGCGCCCGCTTCAACCTGTCCGAGATCACCCGATACACCGAGAAGATCGCCACCTGACGCCCTCCGATCCACCGCGGCCAGGCCCACTCGGACCTGGCCGCCGTGGTCGGAGGTGCTGCGGGACTCTCGGCCGCGCCGCACCCGCTGTGGCCGACCCGCGCGGATTGTGCTGAGCCCCCGCTCGCTGTGGCCCGATCCGCGCGGGTTGTGCTGAGCCTCGCTCGCTGTGGCCCGACCCGCTCGGGTTGTCCGGCGGCGCGGCGGTCAGGTGAGGGCGAGCCGGCGACCGAGAGCGCCGACGTCGACCGGCCCGTCGGTGGTCACCCGCACGACGGCGCCCAGCGCCAGTGGCTCGGCCCGGGCCGCCCACGTGGGCCACGACTCCGTCAGGTGCCGCTGATCCTCGTAGAAGGCGGGCCGATTCCGGCGGACGTAGCGTTCCCGAGCAACCTCAGCCGGCACGTCACACCACACCTCGACCACCTCGCGCGCGCCCGCGCGCAGCAGACCGGCCCGGGCGTATTCAAGATCCCGCGGCCGGAACCACCAGGACTCCAGCAGCACGGCGCCATCGACGGCGGCGGCCAGCGTCCACAGGGTCTCCGACGCCGCACGCCCGAGAGCAGCGGCCGGAACCCGCGGGGCGACCACCGCCAGCGCCTCCTTGAGCGCGTCCTTCGACATCAGCGGCACCCCGGTGGCGTCGGCCAACGCGCTCGCGAGCGTCGACTTCCCCGAACCCGGCAGCCCGTTGATCAGAATGACGCGCTCGGCCACACCACGATCATGCCAACCGCCCGCCCTCCTCCCCGTCCGGCAGGAGCTCCGCGAAGCGGTTGAGGTAGAGCGGCCAGCCCTGGTCGTTGCCGAGTTCGTCGATGAGCGACTCCCACCCGGGACCGTGGCGATCGAGGAGGCGGTGTTCGAGCTCGACCCGCGTGACGCCGGGAGCCTCGGCGATGAACCGGACCTCGACCTCGCTGGTGTTCGCGAGGTCCTTCTCGAGCTCCCACTGCACGCCGATGTCCCAGCTGAAGACGATGCGGTTCGGCGGCTCGTAGGCCAGGATGCGCGCCCAGGCACACTCGGTGCCGTCCTCAGCGCGGTCGTAGATGCGCCCGCCCACCCGCGGCTCGAGCACCGTCTCGGCGATCGGTGAGCTCATCAGGTTGTGGTCGCGGGGCTTGATGTCCCCGAACTGCCGCGTGAACACCTCGAACGCCCGCTCCAGCGGCGCCCGCACGACAACCTGCCGCTGAACCGCCTCGGTTGCTGCCTCAGTCACGACTCCTCCTCGTCCTCTTGTCCGACGATCTCTTGAAAGCCCTGCAGGGTCCGCTTCCAGAACATGTCGAGCTGGTCGCGAAGCGCGGACACCCCGGCGGGATTGAGCCGGTAGACCCGTCGCGTGCCCGCCGCCTCGTCGTCGACGAGCCCGGCGTCCTTGAGCACGCGCAGGTGCTGCGACACCGCCGGCCGGCTGATCGGCAGCTCGTCGGCCAGCTCGCCGACCGCACGAGGCCGCACAGCCAGGCATTCCACGATGGCGCGCCGGCTCGGATCGCCCAGAATCTCCCACCCGTCGGGCTCTCGGTAAGTGACCACGAACCGTAAGCTACGACTTACCGAGCCACCCCGTCAACCCCGGACACCACGGCTCGAGGAGTGCGCAGGCGGTCAGATGCCGGCCTTGCGACCGGCGGCGATCAAGTTCTCGGCGGCCAGGCGCAGGCCCTCGATCTGGTCGAGTTCGGTGTCCTCGTGTTCGATGTTGACGGCCATGTCGGGGTCGATCTCGTGCAGCGCCTGCAGGAACGGCACCCAGAAGTCGTCGCCGTGGCCGCGGCCGACGGCCACGAACTGCCAGGCGGGCTTCTCGGGCCACTGATTGAGCGTGTTGTCGCCGCCGAGGCTGAGCGGGTTGCGGTCGGCCGGGGTGCGGGTGAAGCGGTCGTCGAGCACACCGAAGAGGCGGTTGTTCTCCTCGTTGATGCGGGTGTCCTTGGCCGCGGCGTGGAAAACCCGGTCGCCCAGATGCCTGATCGCGGCCACCGGGTCGATGCCTTGCCAGAACAGGTGGCTCGGGTCCATCTCGGCGCCGACGTGGGTGGCGTCGGTCTGCTCGATCAGACGCAGCAGCGTGGGCGGGTTGAAGACCAGGTTCTGCGGGTGCATCTCGATGCACACCTTGACGTCGGCGTCGGCGGCCCGGGCCTGGATGTCGCGCCAGAACGGGACGGCCACCTCCTGCCACTGGTAGTCCAGGACGTCGAGGAACTGGCTGTCCCAGGGGTTCACCACCCAGTTGGCCACGGCGGCGCGCGCGTCGCTGCCGGGCAGGCCCGACATGGTGACCACCCGTTTCACGCCGAGCAGGGCGGCCAGCTCGATGCTGCGCCGCAGATCGTCGGCGTGCCGGGGGCCGACGCGGGGGTCGGGGTTGAGCGGGTTGCCGTTGCAGTTCAGGCCGGTGAGGGTGATGCCGGCCTGGGCGTAGCGGCCCAGGTAGTCCTCACGGGCGCCGGCGCTGACGAGCAGGTCGTCGATGGGAATGTGCGGCGCGGCGATGAAGCCGCCCGTGTTGATCTCGGCGCTGGTCAGACCGAGCTCGCCGAGGATCTTGAGAGTTTCGTCGAGGGAGCGGTCGTGCAGGCAGGCCGTGTAGGCACCGAGGCGCATGGCAGTCCTCTCAGAGGTGGGACGGTTGGTCGGTGGCCGACACGACGGCTTCCAGGACGCGCAGGTTGTGCAGGCCGTGGGCCAGGTCGGGGCAGGGCGGCAGACCTTTGGCGCCGGCGATCTGATCGAGGAACGCGCGGGCCTGGTAGACGAAGAAGTCGTTCTGGCCGTGACCGACCGTGGGGAAGTCCATCGGCAGACCGCGGGCCACATAGGGATGCCACGGTCCGATGAACACGGTGCGGGCGCCGTTGACGGACACCTCGGGGCCGTCGTCGATGATGCTGAACTCGGCCGGGCGGGTCATGTCGAACGAGGCGGTGCCCCGCTCGCAGAACAGGTCGACGCGCAGTGTGTTGGCGTGGCCGAAAGCGACCCGGGACAGGGAGAAGGTGCCGACGGCTCCACTCGCGTAGCTGGTCGTGAAGGTGCACACGTCCTCGTTCTCGACCGGGACGAGCTCGTCGCTCACCTGGACACCGCCGGCGTGACCCACGGCGACGCCCAGCGCCCGGGGTCGTTCGCGCACCAGCGTGGCCATCGTCGTGCCGCGGACCCCGCTGGTCGGGCCGCAGAAGAACTCCGCCAGATCGGTCAGGTGGCTGCCGATGTCGGCCAGCACTCCCGAGCCGGGCCCACCCTGATAGCGCCAGCTCATCGGGCGCCGGGGATCGAAGCCGTAGTCGCACCAGTAGTTGCCGACGAACTGGCGCACGGGGCCGAGAGCGCCCTCGACCTGCTCCTTCATGGCGTTGAGCGCGGGGGAGCGGCGGAAGGTGAAGCCGACCGCGCCGACCTGGCCGGGAGCCGCGGCGGCCGCGGCGGCCATCGCCTCGCCGTCGGTGACGCTCGGTGCCAGGGGTTTCTCGCAGAGGACGTGCTTGCCGGCGGCCAGCGCGGCCTCGACGACCTCGCGGTGCAGGCTGTTGGCCACGGCGACGCTCACGGCGTCGACGTCGGGCGCCTCGATGACCGCACGCCAGTCGCTCTCGGCCCGGGCGTAGCCGTAGCGCGCCGCGGCGTCGGCGGCGAACGGCTCATGGAGGTCGGCGATGGCGACCAGGCGCGGGGCGGGCTGATCCAGGCCGAAGACGGTGGCGGCCTGACGGTAGGCGTTGGCATGCGCACGGCCGACCATGCCGGCGCCGATCACGGCGACTCCAACTGTCATAGCGACCTGCCTCAGGTGAGGGATGCGCTCTTTAAAGCGCTTTAAGACCCCTGTACTATCGATGTTGATCTCGCTGGGTGTCAAGGCGTGCACGAGGAGTGATTCGGTGGATCAGCGACCGCGACTGTCCGACGTGGCCGCCCGGGTCGGCGTCTCACCGGCGTCGGTCTCGCTCGTGCTGCGCGGCGCTCCCGGCCCCAGCGCCGAGACCCGTGAGCGCGTGCTCGCGGCCGCCGCCGAGCTGGGCTATCGGGCCGACCGCACGGCCAGCCTGCTCGCCCGGCGCCGGCGGCACCTGCTCGGCCTGCTGCTCGACGTGCGCAACCCGTTCCACGCCGAGCTGGCCGAGGAGATCCACGTCCAGGCCGACCGGGCGGGCTACGAGGTGGTGCTGTCGACGCTGACCCGCGACCGCGACGAGCCCCGGGCCATCGAGACCCTGCTCGACTTCCGCTGCGAGGCGCTGCTCCTGCTCGGCCCGGACGCGTCGGCCGACGAGCTGGGCAAGCTCGCCGGGCAGGTTCCGTGCGTGGTGGTCGGCCGGATGGTGCGCGGCGCCGACGTCGACGTGGTGCGCCCGGCCGACGACGTCGGTGTCGACGCCGCGCTCGACCATCTGATCGGTCTCGGACACTCCCGGATCGCCTTCGTCGACGGTGGCCGGGGCGCGGTGGCCGCCGCCCGGCGCCAGGGCTATCGGCGGGCGATGCGCCGGGCCGGCCTGCCCGCGCACGTGCTGCCCGGCGACCACACCGAGGAGGGCGGCATACGGACAGGGCGCCGGCTCGCCGCCGAGGGCGAGCTGCCCACCGCCGTGGTCACCTCCAACGATCGCCTCGCGGTGGGCCTGATGGACGCGTTCGTCCGGGCCGGCATCGACGTCCCGGGCCGGGTGTCGGTGGTCGGCTACGACGACAGCACGCTGGCTCACCTGGCCCACATCGACCTGACCTCGGTCAATCAGGACGCTCCGGCGCAGGCGCGCGAGGCCGTGCTGGCCGCCGTCTCCCGCCTCGACGGCGGTCGCACGATGGCGAGCGAGATCGTGCTCGTCCCGCGATTGATCGTGCGAGGCAGCACCGCCCCGCCGGAAGATGTCGTACCCCTGGAGCAGAGTCCGCCGTGACCGACGAGAGGGGGTCCAGGGTGAGAGTCGAATCCTGATGGCCGGCTCCGGCCGGGGGCCGGTAGCATCATCGGCGCGAGGCGCTGATGGGGACGAGTACGGTCGCACGCAGCCTGGAGCGACCCGGGGACGGTGGAAGCCCGGGGGCGTGCGCGATCGGAAGATCACCCCGGAGCCGTCGGAGGAAAGGTCGCGCGAGCGGCTGAGTAGAACCGACTGCAACCACTTCGAGTGGACCGTGGCCGATGACGCCGCGGTCAAAGAGGGTGGTACCGCGGGGCCTTCGTGACCTCGTCCCTCTGTTGATGACGTACACGTACGACACGTCCGACGGAGGAACTCCTTGTACAGCCAGGTGCCCGCGCAGGTCGACCTGCCCGCGCTCGACCACGACGTCCTGCGTTTCTGGCAGGAGAAGCACATCTTCGCGCGCACCCTCGAGCAGTCCGCGGGCCGCCCCGAGTGGGTGTTCTACGAGGGCCCGCCCACCGCCAACGGCATGCCCGGCGCCCACCACATCGAGGCCCGCGTCTTCAAGGACGTCTTTCCGCGCTACCGCACGATGAAGGGCTTCCACGTCGCCCGCAAGGCCGGCTGGGACTGCCACGGCCTGCCGGTCGAGCTCGCCGTCGAGAAGGAGCTCGGCTTCAGCGGCAAGCCCGACATCGAGGCGTACGGGGTGGCGGCCTTCAACGACCGCTGCCGCGCGTCCGTCACCCGGCACACCGACGCGTTCGCCGAACTGACCGAGCGCATGGGCTACTGGGTCGACATGGACGACGCCTACCGCACGATGGACCCCGACTACATCCAGTCGGTCTGGTGGTCGCTCAAGCAGATCTTCGACAAGGGTCTGCTCGTCGAGGACTTCCGGGTCGCGCCGTGGTGCCCGCGCGACCAGACCACCCTCTCCGACCACGAGCTGGCCCAGGGCTACGAGACCGACGTCGACCCGGCGGTCTACGTCCGCTTCCCGCTCACCTCCGGCCCGCTCGCCGGTGAGGCCTCGCTGCTGGTCTGGACGACCACGCCGTGGACCCTGGTCTCCAACACCGCCGTCGCGGTCAACCCCGACGTCACATACGTCGTGGCCACCGACGGAAAGGAACGGCTCGTCGTGGCCGAGCCGCTGATGGGCCAGGCGCTGGGGGACGAGTGGCACGCGACCGGCGACTCGTTCACCGGCAAGCAGCTCGAGCGGTGGACCTACCGCCCCCCGTTCGACCTGGTCGAGGTGCCGGACGCGCACATCGTCATCCTGGCCGGCTACGTCACCACCGAAAGCGGCACCGGCCTGGTGCACCAGTCACCCGCGTTCGGCGCGGACGACCTGGCCAGCTGCCGGGCCTACGGGCTGCCCATGGTCAACCCGGTGTTGCGCGACGGCACGTTCGAGCCGGAGCTCCCGCTGGTCGGCGGTCTTTTCTTCCGTACGGCGAACGAGCCGCTCGTCGAGGAGCTGCGGCGCACCGGCCTGTTGTTCCGTCTCGACCCGTACGAGCACCAGTACCCGCACTGCTGGCGCTGCCACACCGCGCTGATCTACTACGCCCAGCCCTCGTGGTACGTGCGGACCACGGCCGTCCGCGACCGGATGCTGCGCGAGAACGAGAAGACGACCTGGCAGCCCGAGACCGTCAAGCACGGCCGCTACGGCGACTGGCTGACCAACAACGTCGACTGGGCGCTGTCGCGCAACCGCTACTGGGGCACCCCGCTGCCCATCTGGCGGTGCGACGACGGCCACCTGACCTGCATCGGCTCGCTCGCCGAGCTGGGTGAACGGGCCGGCCGCGACCTGTCCGGGCTCGACCCGCACCGCCCCTACATCGACGAGGTCACCTTCGACTGCCCGCAGTGCGCCCGGACGGCGACCCGCGTCCCGGAGGTCATCGACGCCTGGTACGACTCGGGTTCCATGCCGTTCGCCCAGTTCGGCTACCCGTACAAGAACAAGGAGCTCTTCGAGAAGCGCTTCCCGGCGCAGTTCATCTCCGAGGCGATCGACCAGACCCGCGGCTGGTTCTACACGTTGATGGCGGTCAGCACGCTGGTGTTCGACCGCTCGTCCTACGAGACCGTCGTCTGCCTGGGCCACATCCTCGCCGAGGACGGGCGCAAGATGTCCAAGCACCTCGGCAACATCCTCGAGCCGATCCCGCTGATGGACACGCACGGCGCCGACGCGGTCCGCTGGTTCATGGCCTGCGTCGGCTCGCCCTGGTCGGCCCGCCGGGTCGGCCCCACCACGCTGCAGGAGGTCGTGCGCAAGACCCTGCTGACCTACTGGAACACGGTCGCCTTCCAGGCGCTCTACGGCCGGGCCGCGGGCTGGGCCCCGTCCGCCGCCGATCCGGCCCCGGCCGACCGTCCGCTGCTCGACCGCTGGGTCCTCTCCGAGCTCAACCTCCTGGTCGGCAAGGTCGACGCCGCGTTCGCGGCCTTCGACACCCAGGAGGCGGGCCGCCTGCTCGCCGGCTTCGTCGACGACCTGTCCAACTGGTACGTGCGCCGCAGCCGCCGCCGCTTCTGGCGCGGTGACCCGGCCGCGCTGGCGACCCTGCACGAGGCCCTGCGCACGGTGACCCTGCTGATGGCGCCGCTCACGCCGTTCGTCACCGAGCGCGTCTGGGGCGACCTGGTCGCCGCGGTCGACCCGGACGCGACCGAGTCCGTGCATCTGGCCGCGTTCCCCACGCCCGACGAGTCGCTGGTCGACCCGGTCCTGTCGAAGCAGATGGCGCTGGTCCGCCGGCTCGTCGAGCTGGGCCGGGCGGCCCGCGCCGAGTCGGGCCAGAAGGTGCGCCAGCCGCTGTCCCGCGCCCTGGCCTCAGCCGCCGGCTTCGACGACCTGCCGGCCGATCTGCTCGCCGAGATCGCCGCCGAGCTCAACGTCGGCGAGGTCGGCCCGGTGGCCGGCTCGTTCGTCGACACGACGGCCAAGGCCAACTTCCGGACGCTGGGCCGGCGCTTCGGCAAGAAGGTGCAGCTCGTCGCCCAGGCGATCGCCGCCGCCGACGCCGCCGAGCTCAAGGAGGCGCTGCGCGCGTCCGGGACGGCGTCGCTCGAGGTCGACGGGGAGCCGGTCGCTCTCGGCCCCGACGAGGTCGTCATCACCGAGACCCCGCGGGCCGGCTGGGCGGTGTCGTCCGATGCGGGCGCCACCGTGGCCCTCGACCTCTCGCTGACCCCGGAGCTGCGCCGGGCCGGCATCGCGCGCGACGCCGTGCGCCAGATCCAGGAGGCCCGCAAGGCCAGCGGCCTCGAGGTGTCCGACCGCATCGAGCTGCGCTGGTCGGCCGAGGGCGAGACGGCGCGGGCGATGACCGAGCACGCGGGTCTGGTCGCCGACGAGGTCCTCGCCACGTCCTACGAGTCCGGCGCGGCGACGTGGCCCGACGCCCGCGAGTTCACCGACGAGTCGATCGGGCTGACGTTCGGGCTGCGCAAGGCGGAGTGACTCACCGGGCCGGCCGGGCGGCTCCCGACGACTCTCGAGGGTGTCGTCGCCCGGCCGGTCACCGGGGGGACCCGTCTGGGAGGGGGTCAGCGGCAGCGGAGCAGGCCCGCTTGGGCCTTGGCCTGCAGGACGTGGCGGGCGGCGTCGTCGACGCGGGCGCGGAACGACTGATCAGTTTCGGCCTTGTCGATGAGGGCGCCGGCCATGGGGGCGGCGTCGGAAGGCACGATCGTGAGCACCAGGTCGCCGCCGGCGGCGACGAAGCGTACGGCTCGCTGAGCGGGTGGGTAGGCGGTGACCGCCCGCGCGGCGCCCAGGTCGTCGGAGACCACCAGGCCGCGGAACCCGATCCTCTCGCGCAGCAGACCGGTGATCACCGGCTTGGAGAAGGCGGCGACCGCGCTGGGATCGATCTTCGGATAGCGGGCCGACGAGATCATCACGGCGGCCGAGCCGGACGTGATCCCGGCCTTGAACGGGGCCAGATACGGGTCGTCGACCGTGGCGACAGTGTCGGTGGCGCCGGTGGAGACGTCGGTGTTGACCCGGACACGGCCCAGGCCCGGGAAGTGCTTCAAGGTGGTGAGGACCCCGGCGTCCTGCGACGCGGGCACGACCGTGCGGATGGCCGCGGCGACACGGGCCGGGTCGGAGCCGAACTCGCGGCGGAAGGCCCCGATCGGCGGGTTGCCGGTGCCGATGTTCGTGGGCACCGTGTCGGCCACCGGCGCGAGGTTGAGATTCACACCGATGCCTTTGAGGCGACGGGCGCTGTCACGAGTGGTGTCGCGCAGCGTCGCGGCCGGGCCCGCGCCGAGCCGGTAGGCCGACGCCAGCCTCGGGAAGTCCGGGCCCTTGAGCGTCTGCACGCTGCCGCCCTCCTGGTCGACGGCCACCAGCATCGGCAGGGCCGCGTTCCTCTGCAGCGCGGCGACGTCCGACTTGAGCTGGGCGGCGCGGTGGGTGCTGCGGCCGCGCAGGAAGACGCCGCCCAGGTGATAGCGGCGGACGGTGTCGCCGAGACCGCTGGGCGCGTTCACCGCGGCGCCGATCATGAGCAGCTGACCGACCCGCTCGGGCAGGTCCAGGCCCTCGAGAGTCGTGCTGACGCAGTCGGCCGGCGGTGCCGAGGACGGCCCGGCCGACGGGACGGCGGACGGCGGGACGGCCGACGGGACGTCGCTGGGAACGGGCGCGCCGGAGGAGGGCGCGGGGGCCGCCTCGGGTGCGTCGTCGGTGGTGCACGAGCTCACCGAGCCGGCCAGGGTGATCGCGACCGCGACGGCGGCCAGGCTTCGCTTCATCGGCGATCACGCTAGCCAATCGGGGCGGACACGCAACCGGGCGTGCCCCGTTGGTGAACGCCTTGGGGAGATGTTGTGATCAGTCCTGCGGGTGGGCCCGCAGACCCTCGAAGGCCAGCGTGGTCACGGCGTCGGCGATCGACTCGGCGCCGCCGGGGCGAGGGCGATACCACTCGGTGAGCGAGTTGACCATGCCGAGGAGCAGGCGGGCGGCCGTGGCCGGATCGACATCGGGGCGTACGCCGCCCTCCGCCTGGGCCTGCTTGACCAGCTCGGTGACCAGGATGTCGAACTCGCGCCGCCGGTCGAGCGCGTGCTGCTCGACCTCGGTGTTGCCGCGCACGCGCAGCAGGACGGTGACGTACTCGAACCGGTCGGACAGCACGATCACGCTGCGGCGGATCAACTGCACGAGCCTTTCCAGGGCCGGTACGTCGAGGGCCCGCACCTCGTCGGCCGCCTCGAAGAGGCCGTCGAGTGCCCGGTCCATCGCCATCTGAAGGAGCTGTTCCTTGCCGCTGATGTGGTGGTACACGCTCGATTTGGTGATTCCGAGGGCCACGGCGATGTCGAACATGCTGGTGTAGTCGTAGCCGCGCTCGTTGAACAGCCGCACGGCGGCGGCCAGCACGGCATCCTGGTCATGCCCGGGACGCCCGCGCCGGCGGGGTTCTCCCGCGCGGCTTTCTCGGGGGCGGCGCTCCTGTGGAGGTGCCATTGTCTCTCCCGGGGCTTGATTACCGACCGACCGGACGGTAGATAATAATGGCACGCGAGCGCAAGGGAGCGCAGGATGACCACCCCCGCCGGGTTCTACGAGACGCATGCCGAGCTGCTCGACCAGGCTGTCCGGGCGACGACCGCCCGCGACTACTGGTCGGCCTTCCCCGAGTCGCCGAGCAAGTCGGTCTACGGCGAGCAGGCCGCCCCCGACGGCGAGCGCGCGTTCCAGGCGCTGCTGGGCCGGCCGTTCCCGATCGAGGTGCCCGGCGCCGTCGGCACCGTCTCCACCGAGCGATCCCCCTGGGGTCTCGAGCTGGGCGTCAGTTATCCCAAGGCTGATCCCCTCGCCCTGGTCGCCGCTGCTCGCGCCGCCACCCCGGCCTGGCGCGCGGTCGGTCCGCAGGGTCGCGCCGGCGTCGCCGTCGAGATCATCAAGCGCATCAACGCCCGCTCCTTCGAGCTGGCCCACGCGGTGCAGCACACCACCGGCCAGGCGTTCGTGATGGCCTTCCAGGCCGGTGGGCCGCACGCTCAGGACCGCGCGCTCGAGGCCGTGGCCTACGCGCTGGCCGCCACCACCCGCATCCCGGCCACCTCCGAGTGGAGCAAGCCGCAGCGGGGCGGTGACGCCCTGCGCCTGGCCAAGACGAGCACGGTCGTGGGCCGCGGCGTCGGCCTCGTGATCGGCTGCACCACGTTCCCGACCTGGAACAGCTATCCCGGTCTGTTCGCCAGCCTGGTGACCGGCAACCCGGTGATCGTCAAGCCGCACCCGGGCGCCGTCCTGCCGCTGGCCATCACCGTGCAGATCTGCCGCGAGGTGCTCGCCGAGGCCGGCCAGGGCCCCGACCTGGTGACCCTGGCCGCCGAGGAGCCGGGCGACGGTGTCGCCGCCACGCTGGCCACCCACCCCGACGTCCGCATCGTCGACTTCACCGGTTCGAGCGAGTTCGGCAACTGGCTGGAGGCGAACGCGCGCCAGGCCGTCGTCTACACCGAGAAGGCCGGTCTCAACACGGTCGTCGTCGACTCCACGGACGACTACAAGGGTCTGCTGCGCAACCTGGCGTTCTCGCTCTCCCTCTACAGCGGCCAGATGTGCACCACCCCGCAGAACATCCTGGTCCCGCTGGCCGGCATCGAGACCGACGCCGGGCACCGCAGCGCCGACGAGTTCGGCGCCGACCTCTCCGCCGCGCTCGACAAGCTGCTCGGCGACCCGGCCCGTGCCGCCGGCACGCTCGGCGCGATCGCCAACGACAGCGTCCTGGCCCGGCTCACCGAGGCCGACAACGCGGCCAGCGTCATCCACCCGACCACCGCCGTGACCGACGAGCACCATCCGGGCGCCACGATCCGCACGCCGGTCGTCGTCCGGCTCGACGCCGCCGACGAGAAGGCGTACACCCGGGAGTGGTTCGGCCCGGTCTCCTTCGTCATCGCCACCGATTCGACCGAGCACAGCCTGCGCATCCTGGTCGAGACCGTCCGGGCCCACGGCGCGCTCACCGCTCTGGTCCACTCGACGAGCCCCGAGGTTCTCGCAGCCGCGCGCGAGGCCGCGCTCGACGCGGGCGTGCACCTGGCCGAGAACCTCACCGGCGGGGTCTTCGTCAACCAGACCGCCGCGTTCAGCGATCTGCACGGCTCCGGCGCCAACCCGGCCGCGACCGCCTCGCTGACCGACGACTACTTCGTCACCGGCCGGTTCTTCACCCTCCAGTCCCGTCACCACGTCTGAGCTCCGGAGGTTCACCATGGCCGAGGCCTACCTCGTCGGCGGCGTCCGCACCCCCCAGGGCAAGTACGGCGGGGCGCTCGCCGGCATCCGTCCCGACGACCTCGCCGGGCTCGTCGTCCGTGAGGCGGTCGGCCGGGCCGGCGTGCCCGCCGAGGCGATCGACGAGGTGATCCTCGGCGCGGCCAACCAGGCGGGCGAGGACAACCGCAACGTCGCCCGCATGGCCGTGCTGCTCTCCGGCCTGCCCGACACCGTCCCGGGCTACACGGTCAACCGGCTGTGCGCCAGCGGCCTCACGGCGATCGTGTCGGCGGCCAACCAGATCCGCGCCGGCGAGGCCGACCTCGTCGTGGCCGGCGGCGTCGAGTCGATGACCCGGGCGCCCTGGGTGATGCAGAAACCCGGCACCCCGTGGGCGCGTCCCGGCGAGGTCGTCGACACGTCGCTGGGCTGGCGCTTCACCAATCCCCTGTTCAAGGAGCACGACAAGTCGGCCGGCACCGGCCCGGAAGACCGGCGGGTCACGCTCAGCATGGGCGAGACCGCCGAGGAGATCGCCGCGCTCGACGGCATCACCCGGGCCGAGAGCGACGCGTTCGCGTTGCGCAGCCACGAGCGGGCGATCGCGGCGATCGACGGCGGACGCTTCGACGGCGAGATCGTGCCGGTGGGCGAGGTGACCACCGACGAGATCCCGCGCCGCGGGTCCACCCTGGAAAAGCTGGGCGGCCTGCGGCCGGTCTTCCGCTCCGGCGGCGTGGTCACGGCTGCTTCTTCGTCCCCGCTCAGCGACGGCGCCGCTGCCCTGGTCGTCGCGAGCAAGGAAGCGGTCGAGAGGTACGGGCTGACCCCGCGCGCCCGCATCGTCACGGCGGCCAGCGCCGGTGTCCCGCCCCAGATCATGGGGCTCGGCCCGGTGCCCGCCACCGAGAAGGCGCTGGCCCGGGCCGGGTGGGGCGCCGGCGACCTCGACGCGGTCGAGCTGAACGAGGCGTTCGCGGTGCAGTCGCTGGCCGTGATCCGGCGGCTCAAGCTGGACGAGGAGCGGGTCAACGCCGACGGCGGCGCGATCGCGCTGGGCCACCCGCTGGGCTGCTCCGGCGCCCGCCTCACGGTGACCCTGCTGGGCCGCATGGAGCGGGAGAACGCCCGTCGCGCCCTCGCCACCCTCTGCGTCGGCGTCGGTCAGGGCGTCGCGATGCTGGTGGAGCGCCCATGAGCGCCCGGCGCCCGGCGGCGCGCCCGCGTGGCCGCTCGGCGCGGATCCGACCCGACGCGAGCCGGTCGTGAACACGCTCACGGTCGAGGAGCTCGACGACCGCGTCGTGGTCACGCTGCGCCGTCCCGAGGCTCGCAACGCGATCAACGCGGCGATGGTCGCGGAGCTGCACGACGTGTGCGCCGCGCTCGAGGAGCAACCCCGGCTGTTGCTGATCACCGGTGCGGACGGCACGTTCGCGGCCGGCGCCGACATCGGCGAACTCCGTGAGCGCGGCCGAGAGCAGGCGCTGCGGGGCATCAACAGCCGGCTGTTCGACCGGATCGCCCGGCTGCCGCTGCCCACCGTGGCCGCGGTCGACGGTTACGCCCTGGGTGGGGGCGCCGAGTTGGCCTACGCGTGCGACGTACGCCTGGCCACGCCGGCCGCCGTGTTCGGCAACCCGGAGCCCGGACTCGGCATCCTCGCTGCCGCCGGGGCCTGCTGGCGGCTGCGCGAGCTGGTCGGCGCGTCCGTCGCCAAACAGGTGCTGCTGGCCGGGCGCCGGCTCGACGCCGACGACGCGCTGCGGTTCGGTCTGGTCGCCGAGATCGTGCCGGCCGGCGAGGTGCTGAAGCGCGCTCATGGGCTGCTCGACCGGATGGCTCGGTCGGGAGTGCTCGCCCTGCGCCTGACCAAGCTGGTCACCGACGGCGGCGGTCACCCGCTCACCGACGACCTGGCCCAGGCGATCCTGTTCGAGTCCGAGGACAAGCGCGTACGCATGGACGCCTTCCTCGCCGGTGGCCGCTCATGAGCGCCCGGCAAGCCGTGGTCGGTCAGGGCTCGGCTCTGGCCGGCGGGGGTGGCTCGTGAGCGCGCCGACGCCGGCCGTGCCGAAACTGGTCGCGGTCATCGGGGGCGGGCGGATGGGGGCCGGCATAGCCCAGGTCTTCGCCGTCGCTGGCTCGGTGGTCTGCCTCGTCGAGCGTGACCCGGCGGCCGCCGCGGCGGCTCGTGACCGGGTGGCGATGGGTCTGCTCCGCGCGGCCGAGAAGGGGGCGCTCGCCGAGTCGGCCGATCTGGTGCTCGAGCGGCTGGTGCTCGTCGACGACGCCGCGGGGCTGAGCGCCGACACCGACCTGGTCGTCGAGGCCGTACCCGAGGAAGCAACCCTCAAGGTCAGCGTGCTGGCCGCGGCCGAGCGGGCCGTCGGCGACGGCGCCGTGCTGGCCAGCAACACGAGCTCGTTGTCGATCACCGGACTGGCCGAAGGGCTGCGGCGGCCCGAGCGGTTCGTCGGCCTGCACTTCTTCAACCCGGTGCCGGCCAGCAAGCTCGTCGAGATCGTGACCGGCCCGCAGACCGGCGACGCCGTTCGCGAGACCGCCCGGGCCTGGGTGGCCGGGCTGGGCAAGAGCGAGGTCCTCGTCCGGGACTCGCCCGGGTTCGCCACCAGCCGGCTCGGCGTGCTGCTCGGCCTAGAGGCCATCCGCATGCTCGAGGAGGGCGTGGCCGACGCGGCCGCGATCGACCGCGCCATGGAACTGGGCTATCGGCATCCGATGGGCCCGCTGCGCTCCACCGACCTGGTCGGCCTCGACGTGCGTCTGGCCATCGCCGACCATCTGCACCGCGAGCTGGGGGAGCGGTTCGCCCCGCCCCGGCTGCTGCGTGACAAGGTGGCCCGCGGCGAGGTGGGCCGCAAGGCCGGACAGGGCTTCTACACCTGGGAGGCGTCATGAGCGACCGGATCCCCGCCGAGGCGGAGCGGGTCTTCACCACGACGATCGAGAAGGACCAGCGCGTCGAGCCGCGCGACTGGATGCCCGATGGCTACCGCAAGACGATGATCCGGCAGATCGCCCAGCACGCGCACTCCGAGATCATCGGCATGCAGCCGGAGGGCGCCTGGATCACGCGGGCGCCGTCGCTCCGGCGCAAGGCGATCCTGCTGGCCAAGGTGCAGGACGAGGCCGGCCACGGGCTCTACCTCTACTCGGCGGCCGAGACACTCGGCGCCGACCGGGGCGACCTGACCCGCCGGCTCATCGAGGGCCGCCAGAAGTACTCCTCGATCTTCAACTACCCGACGCTGACGTTCGCCGACGTCGGCGTGATCGGGTGGCTCGTCGACGGCGCGGCGATCTGCAATCAGGTGCCGCTCTGCCGGAGCTCGTTCGGGCCGTACGCGCGGGCGATGATCCGCATCTGCAAGGAGGAGTCGTTCCACCAGCGGCAGGGTTACGAGCTGCTGATGACGATGATGCGCGGCACCGAGGCTCAGCGCGAGATGGTGCAGGACGCGGTCGACCGCTGGTGGTGGCCGTCTCTGATGATGTTCGGCCCGCCCGACGCGGAATCGCCGAACACGGCCCAGTCGATGGCCTGGAAGATCAAGCGCCACACCAACGACGAGCTGCGGCAGCGTTTCGTGGACATGAGCGTGCCCCAGGCCGAGGCCCTCGGCGTCACCCTGCCCGACCCGGACCTGCGCTGGAACGCCGACCGCGGGCACCACGACTTCGGTGAGATCGACTGGACCGAGCTCAAGCGGGTGATCTCCGGCGACGGGCCGATGAACGCGGAGCGCCTCGCGCACCGGCGCCGGGCCGACGAGGACGGCGCCTGGGTCCGTGAGGCGGCCGCGGCCCACGCGGCCAAGCGACAGGGGGTGCCCGCGTGAGCGGCGAGATCAAGCACGAGTGGCCGCTGTTCGAGGTGTTCGTCCGGGCCAAGCGGGGTCTCAACCACGTGCACGTGGGGTCGCTGCGGGCGGCGGACCACGAGATGGCCCTGCACCACGCCCGCGACCTCTACACGCGGCGCAACGAGGGCGTCAGCATCTGGGTGGTGCGCTCCGACGACGTCGTGGCCTCGGGTCCGGACGACAAGGACGCCTTCTTCGCGCCCAGCGGCGACAAGGTCTACCGGCACCCGACGCACTACGCCATTCCCGACTCGGTTCCGCACATCTGAGGCCGCCATGTCCTTCGACGACGCCTATCAGGCCCTCACCGATCACGACGACGATGCCCGCTGGGCGTACGGCACGGGGTTCGCCGACCCGCTCGCCGGGGTGCCCACCGCCCTTCCCGACGGTGTCGACGGCGCCGACCTGGCGGCGTACTGCCTGATGATCGGGGACGACGCGCTGATCCTGTCGCACCGGCTCCAGCAGTGGGTGACCCGCGCGCCCGAGCTCGAGGACGAGATGGCGATCGCGAACATCGGCCTCGACCTGCTCGGCCAGGCCCGGCTCCTGCTGACCCGGGCCGGGGAGGCCGAGGGCACCGGCCGCGACGAGGACGACCTGGCCTACCTGCGCGACCCGGCGGACTTCCGGCATGTGCGGCTCGTCGAGCGCGACGACACCGACTTCGGTCAGCTGATCGCGCGGTTGCTCGTCTTCTCGACGTGGCGGCTGGCGCTGCTCGACCGGCTGGCGACCAGCCGCGACCCGGTGCTGGCGGCGATCGGCGCCAAGGGGGTCAAGGAGGTCGCCTATCACCGGGAGTACGCGGCCGGCTGGGCGGTGCGCCTCGGTGACGGCACCGAGCTGTCGCACCGGCGCATGCAGGACGCGGTCGACGCGGTCTGGCCGTTGCTCGGCGAGTTGTTCACGCCGCACGACGTCGAAGTGCGCCTGGCCGCCGCCGGCGTGGCCGTCGACCCGGCCTCGCTGCGCCCCGAGTTCGACACCGTCCTGACCGAGGTGCTCCGCGCGGCCACGCTGGACATGCCGGCCGCCGACACAGCGGAGGCGGGCGGAATCGTGCCGGTGGGCGCGACTTCGCCGGCGAGCGGCGCCGTGTCGGCGGGCGGGGGAACCGGGGGCCGCGACGGCCGTCACGGCGATGAGCTGGCCGCGATCCTGGCCGAGCTGCAGGGGCTGGCCCGCGCCACGCCGGGCGGTGTGTGGTGAGCGCGGCCGAGGTGGCGGCGACGGTGACCGACCCCGAGCTGCCCATGGTCACGCTGGCCGAGCTGGGGATCCTGCGTGACGTGCGGGAGACCGACGACGGCGTCGAGGTGACGATCACGCCGACCTACTCCGGGTGCCCGGCCATGGAGGCAATTCAGGCCGACCTGGTGCGGGCGCTGCGCACCGCCGGCTACGCGCGGGCGCGGGTGCGGACGCTGCTGGCCCCGGCCTGGACCACCGACTGGATCACCGAGTCGGGCAAGGCCAAGCTGTTCGCGGCCGGCATCGCGCCGCCCGGGCCGGCTCCGCGCCGGGCCGCCGGGCCGGTGCCGCTGGTGCTCGGCGTGCGTGATGAGCGGGTCGCCTGCCCGCGCTGCGGGGAGGAGTCGACCGAGCGGCTGGCCGCGTTCGGGGCGACCGCCTGCCGGGAGCTGCGGCGGTGCCCGGCCTGCCGGGAGCCCTTCGAGCACGTGAAGGAGATCTGACGTGCGGGACTTCAACGCGTTGCGCGTGGCCGAGGTCGAGCGGCTCTGCCCCGACGCGGTCGCCGTGACCTTCGACGTGCCGGAGGACCTGGCCGAGTTCTACGCCTTCCGGCCGGGACAGTCGCTCACCGTTCGACGCCCGGGTGACGAGCGGGACGAGCGGCGGTCCTATTCGATCTGCGCTCCCGCCGGCGCCCGGCCGCGGATCGGCGTGCGCGAGGTGCCGGGCGGTGTGGTCTCCGGCTGGCTGGTGCACGAGCTGCGGGTGGGCGACGCGGTCGAGGTCGCGCCGCCGTCGGGCACGTTCACGCCCGATCTCGAGGCCGGCGGGCGGCACGTGATGATCGCGGCGGGCTCGGGCATCACGCCTGTGCTGTCGATCGCGACGTCGCTGCTGCGCAACCCGAAGGCGGAGGTGGCCGTTCTCTACGGCAACCGGCGGGCCGACACCGTGATGTTCGCCGAGGAGCTCGCCGATCTGAAGGACAGGCACCCGTCGCGGGTCGAGCTGGTGCACCTGCTGTCCCGCGAGGCGCGCGAGGTCGACCTGCTGAGCGGCCGGCTCGACGGCGAGAAACTGCGCGCGTTGCTGCCCCGGCTGCTCGACCTGACCGGGGTCGACCACTGGTGGCTGTGCGGACCGTACGGGATGGTCGTCGACGCCACCGAGGTGCTCGCCGAGGCGGGGGTGGCACCCGAGCGGATCCACCGTGAGCTGTTCTGGGTCGACGAGGTGCCGCCCGAGCCCGTACGGGAGACGGGGTTGACCGAAGGCAGCGAGGTGACGGTGCTGCTCGACGGCCGGTCGACGACCGTGACCGTCGCCGAGGGCAGCACGGTGCTCGACGGCGCCCAGCGCTCGCGGCCGGACCTGCCGTTCGCGTGCAAGGGCGGGGTGTGCGGCACGTGCCGGGCCCGGGTGGTCGAGGGCGAGGTGACCATGCGGCGCAACTTCGCGCTGGAGCCGGCCGAGGTGGCGGCCGGGTTCGTCCTGACCTGCCAGGCGACCCCGGCGTCGTCGAAGGTGACCGTCACCTTCGACGACTGAGCCGAGGGCCACCGCATTCACGGCGACACGACTGCGACCGGCACCCAGCCGCGTCGGCGCTGCAGCGCGCCAGCATTGGAGCGTGCCGGCACCAACCGCGCCGGCAATGCAGCGTGCCGGCGCCGGAACGCGCCGGCACCGGATCGCTCGGCACCGGAACGCGCCGGCACCGGATCGCCCGGCACTGAGCCGCGCCGGTGCCGGGACGGGGGTCAGGCGGGCTTTTGGGCGAGGGCGAAGATTTGGCTCTCCTCCGGTCCGTCGGCCGGGGTGAACGTGACCGTCTCGATGCTGACCACGGTGAAGCCGTGCGCCTCGAGGACGGCGGCCAAGTCTCCCTCCAGGTAGCCGGAAACGGTCACCGGCACGCCCATGAAGTCGAACGGCAGGCTGTCGCCGTCGAAGTTGACCATGCCGATGCCGAGGTAGCCCTGCGGCTCCAGCCATCCGTAGGTCTTCTTGAGGGTGCGCTCGATGTCGGCCTTGCTCAGCATCAGCAGCGAGAAGAACGCGGTCACCGCCCCGAAGCGGCCGAACTCGTCGGCCAGTTCCTTGAAGTCGGCGTGCACGAACTCGGCCGCCGGCACCTGCTCACGGGCCAGCCGCAGCATCCCTTCGGAGATGTCGACGCCGACCACCCGGTGATCCGACTCGGTCAGCAATTTCGCGGTCGGGACGCCCGTGCCGCAGCCGAGGTCGAGCACCCCGGCCCCGGACGGGAGCAGCGCGGCGATCCGTTCGATCAGCGCGGCCTGGAAGGGATTGTGACTGTGTTCGCCCTGGTACTGCTCGGCGAGTTGATCGAAGACCTCCATGCGCGGCAGGCTACCGGCAGGATGCATCGATCTCCATGAGGTGATCGTCCGCAGTGGACAAGCTCATCGGCCGGTACCGGAGATCCGCTCGACGGGCACGACCCCGGGCTCGGCCGGCTCGGAGACCTGCCCGGATCCAAGCTGCCTGGGACGAGCTGCCTGGGACGAGCTGCCCGGATCCAAGCTGCCTGGGACGAGCTGCCTGGGACGAGCTGCCGGATCCAAGCTGCCTGGGACGAGCTGCCTGGGACGAGCTGCCTGGGACGAGCTGGCTGGGAGGAGCTGCCCGGGAAGACCCGGCGGAATCACCGGAGGACGACCGTGACGCCTTCCTTGTCGATCCGCTGCTCGAGGCGGGACGCGTCGAGGTTGGCGCAGAGGACGATCGACGCGCCGGCCGACAGCGGGGCCAGCAGCCAGATCAACGGATGCTCCTGGAGGGCCGTGTCGACCAGCACACGGTCGCCCGGACCGATGCCGTGCTGCTCGGCAACGTCGGCCGCCGTCCGCGCGTACTCCTGATAGGTCGTGCCGTCGACGACCGCCGGGCGCAGCTCGTCGATCTCGTGGCGCGGCGGATGGGCGCCGAGGTAGGGGCGCAGCGCGGTGGTGTAGTCGCGGTAGCCCTTGGGCACGTCGCCGGTCGCGGCGCCGTGCGGGGCCAGGCCGAGCACGAACTGATGCCGGCCGGTGGGAACCTCGTCCAGCCAGTTGCCGATCCGGCGGTGTTCCACGAAGGTCACGTCGAGGGGGTCACCGGCGGGGGACAGGCCGGCCCCCGCCCAGTCGCGGATCGACAGTTCGAGACCGGCCGACCAGGCGCCGAGCAGTACGGCGGCCGTCTGCCAGTGGGGCGGCAGCAGCACCGCGGCGGTGTCGCCCGGGCCGAGCCCGCACCCCTCGGTGAGCAGCGCCGTCGTCGCCGACGTCCAGCCACCGAGCTCGCCCGCGGTCAGCCCGAACCGTTCGCCGGTCGCGTCGTCGTAGTACGTGATCAGGTCACCCGACGTCATGCCTGAGACTTTAGGGCGGGTGGCCACCAGCACCGGGCTGCGGCCCGGCGTGATCGGCCGCGCCGATCGTGAGGTCGGACGGACCGGCTACGCCGCGAGGTCGCGCTGCCAGGCGCGCCGGTCCATCGCGTACCGGTTGAGGACGTGGACGGTGCGCGGGCCGGCGACGCCGTCGGTGGTCAGACCGGCGCGGGCCTGGAAAGCCCGTACGGCCGTGGTGAGCTCGTCGTCCGTCTCGCCGGCGGGGCGGCCGATCTCGGCGAGCAGCGCGCGGACCACGGCGGGGTCCGCCGGCGGGGGAGCGTTCCAGCCGATCACGGCGCCGACCGCGGAGCCGACCACCGTGAGCATTCCTCGTGCGGACATCTCGTGCCTCCTGCTGGTGTCGGGGGATGACTCCAGCATCCGGCGGCCGCCTGTGCGCGGCATCGGACCGGCGTCTCGGAACGCCGGCCGCCGATGCAACTTTCGGCTGATGACGGAGTGCGACCAGGTGGGGCGACCGGCGGAAACAGGGGCCGGACCGGGCTGCGCCGGGGTGCCGCCGCGTACAGGGAACCCACAGACGCCTCACCGGTTTCCGACAAGGTCGCGGGTCACTGTTGGCTCATCAGCCAACGAAGCGAGGCGTCGCCATGACCGACCTGATGACCCGGCCCACCCAGCCCGACCACTCCGGTGGCGACCACGACGATGTGACGCCGCCGCCTCCGCCCGGGCCCCCGTTCGTACCGTCGGACGGCGGCCGCCGGTGGCCGCGCCGGGTGGCCGGTGGGGCCGCGGTGCTGGCGCTGATCGGCGCCGGCGGCACAGCGGGCGGCGTGGTCGCCGAGCGGTACCTGATCGACCAACCGGCCACGACCGCGGCAACCGCGGCCACGGCGAGCAGCACCAGGACCGTCACCGAGGACGC
The DNA here is from genome assembly GCF_023544445.1 of Actinoplanes sp. M2I2. Taxonomy (GTDB): domain Bacteria; phylum Actinomycetota; class Actinomycetes; order Mycobacteriales; family Micromonosporaceae; genus Actinoplanes. Next base: position 58,746 of record NZ_JALPVJ010000027.1, read on the forward strand.
CGACCTGGCCGCGATCGTCAAGCAGGTGCAGCCGAGCGTCGTCACCGTCCTGGTCGACTCCGACCAGTCGTCGTCGCTCGGCTCGGGCGTGGTGCTCCGCTCGGACGGGCTCATCCTCACCAACAACCACGTCGTCGAGGGCGGCGGCACCGTCAGCGTGCGCCTGTCCTCGGGCCGGACCGTGCCCGCCCGGGTCGTCACCACCGACACCACCCACGACCTTGCTCTCGTGCAGGCTTCCGGGTTGTCGGGGCTGAACCCGGTCACGTTCGGCACCGACGACAGCGTCGCCGTGGGGGACACGGTGCTGGCCTTCGGGGCGCCGCTCGGCCTCGAGAACACGGTGACCTCGGGCATCGTCTCGGCCCTGGACCGCAGCATCGACACCGCCACGGAGTCGGCCACCGGCGGCGGCAGCGAGAAGCTGACCGGTCTGCTGCAGACCGACGCCGCCATCAACCAGGGCAACTCCGGCGGCGCGCTGGTCGATCTCTCCGGTCACGTCGTCGGCATCAACGTGGCGATCGCCACCGCGAGCCAGTCCGACTCGGGCAGCATCGGCGTCGGCTTCGCCATCCCGGCCGACACCGTCGTGGCCGCCGTCCAGCAGATGGAAGCCCGGAGCAGCTGAGCGAGCCGTCAGACGGCTGGAAGCCCGGAGCAGCTGAGCTGCCTTGACGGTTGCGAGCCCGGAGCAGCCGAGCGGTCGATCAGGCAGAAGCCCGGAGCACCTCGGATGTCCAGCGGGTGAAGCCGGGCCGCCCCGGACGAGTCTTGATCCAAATGTGGCCGATCGGGTCTGCCGTCGGCGGTTACCGGCCCGTACGGTGCGTCCGTGACTTCGGCTGCTGCCCTGCACCCCTCCGTACCGCCCCCGGCCGCGCCACCTGCGCGGCCGTCGGTGGTCACCCTCGCCGTGTGGTTCCAGGTGGCGCTGGTGGGGCTGCTGGTGCTGGTCGTCGGGGTGATGATCGCCGAGGCCATCCACTACGACGGGCTGATCGACGAGGCCGCCCGGTTCGGCGACGCGGACCCGTCGGAAGTGTCGGGCGAGCGGGACGGCAACGTGGCCTTCGTGCTCCTGTTCGGCCTGCCGATGGTCGTGCTCGCGCTGTGGCTGGGGCTGACCGTCGCCTGGCTGCGCCGGGGCAGCCACGTCGCGCGCGTGCTGACCTGGGTCGGGCTGGGGGCGCCGGTCGGGCTCTTCGTGCTGTCGTGCTTGTTCGGCGGGATGATCGGACTGTTCGGCCTGCTGGCCTTCAGTTCCCTCGACGAGCCGGTCCCGGGCGAGGAGGACTACTCGTTCGAGGACGGCGACGTCATGACGCCCGAGGACGCCGGCTTCTACGACCGTCTCTACGACCTCGACAGCGGCGGTTGGTCGATCGCTTACGACGCCGTCCTGGCCTGCGCAGTGGCGGCCGCAGTCCTGCTGGCGATCGCGACCGCCGTGCTCCTGCTGACCGGCCCGGCCGACCGTTTCTTCCGCCCGGGTCGCCACTTTCCCCAAGGACCCCAACCCTTCCGGTACGCGGGAGCGCCGCCCAGTTATCCGGACGGCTTCTGGTATCCCGCCCCGCCGCCTCCGCCGCCGATGTGGGCGTCGCAGCCGCAGCCGCCGTGGGGGCCGCAGTATCAGCACCCGGCGGTATCGCAGCCGCAGCCGCCGTGGGGGCCGCCATCCCAGCACCCCGGTGTACCGCAGCCGCAGCCGCCGTGGGGGATGCCACCCCAGCCCCCAGAGGCGTCGCAGCCTCAGGCGGCATGGGCGCCGCAGCCCCAGCCGCCGTGGGGGCTGCCACCCCAGCACCAAGGGCCGCTGCCCCAACAGCCGGCCGACCTCACGCCGCCGCCCGCGGACAAGCCACCCTCCCAGGGCTGAGGCCGGAGCGGACCCCCCTCCCGCTCCGGCCTCGGCCCGCCCCGGGTCAGCCTGCCAGGTGCCCCCAGCGGTCCTCCAGCTCCTGCCACGTGCCCTGGTCCTCGACCTTGCCGGCGATCAGCACGACCACCCGGTCGGCCTGGCTCAGCGCGGCCCGCTTCGACGTCGAGCCGACCACCGTCACCCCGTGCGACCGCAGAGCCCGCCACAGTTCGAGCTCCGTGGTCACGTCCAGGGCCGACGACACGTCGTCGGCGATCAGCAGCTCCGTGCGGGGCGCGAGGGCCCGGGCCAGCGCCAGACGCTGCAACTGACCGCCGGACAGCCTCGTGCCCTTGTGCCCGATCAGCAGCTGCAGACCGCCGCCGGCCGCGGCCAGGTCGTGTTCCAGCTGGGCCGTCGACACCGCGTCGGCCGCGTCCACCTCGTGCCCCAGCTGAATGTTGTCGGCCACCGTGCCCGAGAGCACCCGGGGCAGCTGGGCCACGTAGCCCACCTGGTTGGGCCGCAGGAACACCTCCGGCTCGTTCACCGGTTCGCCGTTCCATCGCAGCTCACCGGCGTGGTGGACGATGCCGGCGAGCGCCCGCAGCAGCGACGACTTGCCGGCGCCGACCGGCCCCACCACCAGGACCAGCTGGCCGCGCTCGACCGTGAGGTCCACGTCCTGGGCGCCGACCGTGCCGTTCTCGTGCACGGCGCTGAAGTGACGCAGTTCGAGCGTGCGCAACGGGTTGCGGGGCGCCGTCGGCGGGGCGGGGGCCGCGCCGGTCGCCAGGTCGACGCCGGGAACGTCCGCCGAGTAGCTGGTGACGCCGGTCATCGCCACCGTCCGGCGGGTCCAGACGCGGGCCGACGGGAACTGGGACACCAGCGACGCCGTGGTCCAGGCGAACCAGCGCGCGGCGCCCAGCGTCGCCACCGCGATGAGGGTGGCGGCGGCCGACAGGCTGCCGGACAGGTAGAGCCCCCAGGCGGCGATCGGCAGCAGGCCACTGGCGATCGACGGGGTGGAACGCGCCCACACCTGGATGGCGATCTCGCGCCGTTGCAGGTCGCTGCGCGCGGCGTCGAGCCGGGCCAGGTGGTCGAGCACCGGCGTGGTGGCGCCGGCCAGCTTGACCGTCCGGGCGGCCGACAGCGACGACACCAGCGACGTGGCGAACGCCGCCCGGGCCGCGACCGTGCGGCGGGCCGCCTTCTCGAGCCGGGGGCCGAACAGGGTGGCGGCCAGCCCGGAGATGATCATCGTGCCCAGGAAGAACATCGCGGGCACGAAGGACTGGGCGGCCAGCGTCATCGCGACCACCATCACCAGGCTGGTCGAGGTGTCGATGAGGTTGTCGGCCAGCATGACCACGCGCTCGGTGTCGCCGCCCTGGGCCACCACCTCGGCCGGGGTGTGCTTGCTGACCCGGCGCGGCCCGATCTGCCCGTGCACCAGGCGCAGGCTGATCCGCAGCATCTGGCGGACCCACCACTCCGGGAACCACGCGCCGGTGTAGTAGAGCGTCGGGATCGCGACGATCAGACCGGCCGCGATGCCCACCGCCGGGTAGAGCGGGCTGCCGGCCCCGTCGACGACGTTGGCCCACAGCAGCGGCAGGATCGCGCCGTCCAGCCCGAGCAGCACGAGGACCACGAACAGTCCGACCGCGCCCAGCCCGTACCTCTTGTCGTTCAGCGTGAGCCGGGCGATCTCGCGCATCGTGCGCGCGGGCGGCTCGTCGGGCAGCGGAGGCGGCTCGACCGGCGGCAGCTTGTTGGCCAGGGCCTCGGCCCCGAGCTCGACCTGCGCCGCCGTGTCCCAGTCGTGCTCGTCGACGAGCACGGCGCCGCCACCGGAGGTCGCGGCCGGGACGGCCAGGTTGCTGCTCGCCATCAGCTCGGCGAAGCGCCGCGACTCGCGCAGCGGACCGGATTCGAGCACCTCACCGTCGGCCAGCACGACGACCTCGTCGCAGCGCTGCACGGACGACAACCGGTGCGCGACGATCACGCCGATGCGGCCGGTGAGCAACCGGTCGGTGGCGCGCTGCACCCACGACTCGGTCACCGGGTCCATCCGGGCGGTGGCCTCGTCGAGGATCACCACGTGCGGGTCGCGCACCAGGATGCGGGCGAACGCGACGAGCTGTTCCTGCCCGGCCGACAGCTTGTAGCCGCCCTCGCCCAGCTTGGTGCCGAGGCCCTCGGGCAGGCCGGCCGCCCACGGGGTGAGTCCCAGCTCGTCGAGCGCCGCGGCGGCCTTCGGCAGCAACACCGGATCGAAGAGGGCGATGTTCTCGGCCAGGGTTCCGGCCAGGATCTCCGTACGCTGCGGGACGATCGCCGTCCAGCGGCGCAGACCCTCGACGGCCATGTCGTTCAGGTCGATGCCGCCCAGGAAGACCGTGCCCCGCGGCACGTCGACCGCCCGGGTCAGCACCTTGGCCAGCGTCGACTTGCCCGATCCGGTGCGCCCGATCAGGGCGTACGACCGACCGCGCGCGAAGGTGAGGCTGATGTTCCGCAGCGCCGGCGGGCGGCCGCTGTCGGTTTCGCCGTAGCGGAAGGTCAGATCGCGCACGACCAGGTCGCCGTCGACCGGGGGCACGCCCTCGGTGGGCTCCTGCGGGAGGTCCTGCAGCATTTGCACGCGGCTCCACGCGCCCAGCGCGTTCTGCAGCTCGGGCACCATCCGGGTGACGTGTTCGAGCGTGCCGCCGAAGCCGAGCGCGAGCAGCCACACCGCGGTCAGCCGGGCGCCGTCGATGTGCCCGTTGATCAGGGCCCAGGCGCCGACGACGACCAGGATCGCGATCAGCGTACGGGTGATGGTGCCGGCGCCCATGGTGATGCGCGCCGACGAACGCCAGACCAGACGTCCCCGCCGCAGCACCTCGGCCGCACGCTGGGCGTAGAGCCGGCGGACGTACGGGGCGGCCAGGCTGGTCCGCACGTCGTCCTGACCGTGGATGGACTCCTCCATGACGGCGGCCAGGTCGGACCAGGACTCCTCCTCCGAGATGCGCAGCGGGGAGATGCGCTGGATCGGCTTGTTGAGCGCGACGAACAGCAGAGCCGACACGATGACCATGCCGACCCCCGCGGGCCACCACACGAAGAACGCGGTGATGATCGAGAACACGGCGACGGCCACGGACTGCGCGATCCGTACGCCGCTGCCGCGCAACTGGGCGCCGACCTCGTAGACATCGGAGTCGATGCGGTCGAGCAGTTCGCCGACCGGGGTGTTCTCGAGCGCGGGCAGGTCCTGCCCGAAGGCGACCCGGTTGAGCCCGCGGCGCAGCCGGGCGGTCCAGTCGGCGGTCAGCCGCGCCGCGACGAGGCTGACGAAGACGTCGCTGAGCACGGACGCCACCAGCGCGGCGGCGAGCACGGTGAACAACGGCATCGACCGGTTGACGAGCACCTGACCGGCCAGCGCCAGCGCCCCCGCCGCCCCCGCCGCGCCGAGCAGGATGAGAGCCACCGCGAGAGCCGAGCGGCTCCTCGAGGTGGCCCACAGATCGCGAAGCAGGCGCATAGACGTAGTCCTCTGGGTTGTGGGGGAGGCGGTCTTCCCATCCTCATCGTCGAACGGGAGGTCTTCAACGGAATTACGTGGCCAACAGGCATGGCGCCTGTCACCATCGCGGGTTGTGCGAGATCTTCCGGCCGCCGTGCGGGCCAAGGCCGTCCAGGCGGGCGCCCAGGAATGGCTCGACACCCTGCCCGCCCTGATCGACGATCTCACGACCCGCTGGCAATTGACCCCGGGAAAGGCCCTGGGCGACGGCACAGAGGCGTACGTCGTAACGGTCACCCGGGCCGACGGTGTTCCCGCCGTCCTGAAACTCGTCGTGCCCCGCCCCGGCGACCCGGCCCGCCACGAGATCGCCGTCCTGCGCCGGGCCGGCGGCGCGGGGTGCGCGCGTCTGCTGCGAGCCGACGAGTCCCGCGGCGCCCTCCTGATCGAGCGCCTGGGCCCCTCGATGGCCGACCTGGCCCTGCCGCAGCCCGAGCGCCTGGACATCCTCTGCGATCTCGCCCAGCGCGTCTGGGCCGGCTACGACGATGGCGCTGCCGGGGTTGCAGGGAGCGAGCGCACCGTCGGGGCGGCTGACAGCGGGCGCACCGTCGGGGTCGCCGGCAGCGAGCGCACCGTCGGGGCGGTAGACAGGGGGCGCCCCGGCGGGACGGCCGACAATGAACGCCCCGGCGGGACGGCCGACAATGAACGCCCCGGCGGGACGGCCGACAACGAACGCCCCGGCGGGGCGGCTGACAGCGAAAGCGTCCCGACGCCGGGCCTGCCGACGGGAGCGGAGAAGGCCGCGTCGCTGTCCGGATATATCCGGCGCGGGTGGCTCGAGCTCGGGCGGCCCTGCTCCGAAGCGGCCGTCGACCAGGCGGTGGCGGCCGCGGAGAGCCGCCAGAGGGCCCACGACCCCGCGCGGGCGGTCCTCGTTCACGGTGACATCCACCAATGGAACGCGCTGCGGGAGAGAGCCGGCGACGGCTTCAAACTGGTCGACCCGGACGGCCTGTGGGCGGAACCGGAGTGCGATCTCGGGGTGCTCATGCGCGAAGACCCGGTCGAGCTGATGGCCGCGGACCCCTGGGACCGCGCCCACCGCCTGGCCGCCCGCACCGGCACCGATCCCCGGGCCATCTGGGAGTGGGGCCTGGCCGAACGCGTCAGCACCGGCCTGGTCCTGACCGCCGTCGGCCTGAAGCCGGTGGCCGCCGACATGCTCGCCGCCGCCGATCAGATCGCCCGGCTGTGACTCACCGTCGGATCGCCCGGCTGTGATTCACCGTCGGCGCGCCGACCGAAGGCACCCCCGACAGGCTCGGCTGCGGGGCCGCGGCGCCGGCGGCCGTCCCGGGCGCGACCTGCGCGGCCGCCCCCGGGCGCGAGCTGCTGCAGCCCCGGAACGGTGAGCGTGAGCGCGGCCCCGGAACGGTCAGCGTGAGTGCGGCCGCGGCACGGTCAGCGTGAGCGCAGCGTCAGCAGCGTGATCTCGCTCGGGGCGAAGATGCGGAACGGCGGCCCCCAGAAGCCCGTGCCCCGGCTGGTGTAGAGCTGCGTCCGCTCGGAGTGCCGGGACAGGCCCTGCAGCACCGGCTGGTCGAGCCGCACCAGGTAGTGGAACGGCCACATCTGGCCGCCGTGGGTGTGGCCCGAGATCTGCAGGTCGACGCCGTGGGTCACCGCCCCGGCGATCTGGGCCGGCTGGTGGGCCAGCAGCAGGACCGGCAGCGACGGGTCGGCGCCGGCCAGCGCGGCCTCGTGGTCGGCGTGGTGGCCCGGGACACCCGAGCCCGCGGCCGTGCGGTCGTCGACCCCGGCGACCACCAGCGAGTCGCCGCCGCGGGAGACGACCACGTGCCGGTTGTGCAGGGCCTCCCAGCCGAGCTCGGCCATGTGCTCGACCCACCGCTGGGCGCCGCTGAAGTATTCGTGGTTGCCGGTGACGTAGACGCGGGCCATCGACGCGCGCGCGTCGGCCAGCGGCGCGGCCTGGGCCAGGCGCTGGGCGACCTCACCGTCGGCGATGTCGCCGGTGTGGGCGACCACGTCGGCGTCGAGCGTGTTGACCACCTCGATGACCCGGCGTGACCAGCGTGAACGCTCGATCGGACCGTAGTGGGTGTCGGTCAGCAGCACTAGTCGCAGGCCGTCGAGCCCGGCGCCGAGCCGCGGCAGCACCACGTCGACCCGGCGGACCCGGGGCACGCGCCTGGCTTCCGCATAGCCCCAGACGAGCAGGACCAGGGAGATCGCCGCGATCACCACCGTGGCGATGCGATAGCGGGCCGGCCCGTCGACCCCGGCGGCCCAGAGGATCAGCGTCAGCACCTGTCCGAGCAGCGACCAGACGAACAGCACCCAGAGGACGCCCAGCGTCGTGTCGGCGATGACCGACGGGCCGTCGCGGTGGTGCCGGCCGTGGCCCTGGATCATCAGGATCGGGAACGTGACCAGCGCGACGGCGAAGACGACGGTGCCCGCGACGCGCACCGGACCGGGCCAGTCGTTGCCCGAGAAGAACAGGAAGAACCACGGCACGCCGAACAGCAGCAGCAACACCGCCGTCACGGTCAGCGCGAAACTGATCACCCGGCCCGGCCGGCGGCGGCGCGGCTCGGTCTCGACTGCTTCACCCACGGACACGCGTTGAACTATGACACCTCAGGACGGTGGATCGCCCACCCTGTGGATAAGTGCCGCGGGCACGATCAGGTCGGCGCGCCCGCGCGTCTCGGCGACCCGCGTCGCGTTGCGCTCGTCGGTGCCGGTGGCCCACTCGACGGCGGCCGTCTCGTCCTTGCCGAAACGCCGGTGCCGGTCGATCAGCCGGCGCAGGCGTTCGGGCTGGTCGAGGTCGGCGTACCAGACCTCGGCGAACAGCGCCCGCACCGGGCGCCAGGCCGGCTCGTCGAGCAGCAGATAGTTCCCCTCGCTGACGATCAGGCGGGCCGCCCGCCCGATCGGGACGGCCCCGGCGATCGGCTGCTCGATGGTGCGCTCGAAGCCGGGGGCGTAGATCGGATCGTCCTCGTCGTCGCGCAGCCGACGCAGCAGCGCGGCGTAGCCCAGCGCGTCGAACGTGTCGGGCGCGCCCTTGCGGTCGCGCCGGCCGAGCCGGTCGAGCTCCGCGTCGGCGAGGTGGAAGCCGTCCATCGGCACGTGCGCGACCCACGCGCCGGCGGTCAGCCCGTCCGGCGGGGCCGGGGCGAGCGCGGCGACCAGCTCCTCGGCCAGGGTCGTCTTGCCGGCGGCGGGCGGTCCGGTGATGCCGAGCACTGCCCGGCGCCCGCCGGGCACCAGGCCCCGCGCCCGCGAAGCCAGCGCCTCGAACGTGAGCGTCATGCCGATCACCGTAGTGCCGTCGGATCGAGGACTGACAGGCCCAGCCCGGCCCGGAGGGGCCTATAACCGGTGGCACGGGGGTTTCACATGTTGCTGACTGCTGTGCTCGTCGCCGTCCTGATGGGTGCTCCGGCCGGGCCACTCGAACCGGGCGTCGCCACGGGCCCGTTCGACGCCGCGGTCGACCGGCGGGGCCGGATCTACGTGACCGAGGGGGACACGCTGGTCCGGCTCGCGCCGCGAGGCCGGCGGGCCACCGTCGCGTCGTTCCCGAGCCGGATGGTGCCCGCGCCCGCGCGGCTGCCCGACGGCACCCCAAGGGGCATGCCGGTGCGGATGCGAGCGGTGCCGAGTGCGGTCACGCAGGGGCCGGACGGCGCCTTCTACGTGGCCGAGCTGACCGGGTTCCCGTACCCGCCGGGCCGGGCCCGGGTGTGGCGGGTGGTGCCGGGCCGGCCGCCTGAGGTGTACGCGGGTGGCCTGACCGCCGTGGTCGATCTGGCCTGGGGTCCCGGCGGCCTGTACGTGCTCGAGATCGCCCGGAACGGGCTGCTCAGCGGCGACCGCACCGGCGCGTTGCTGCACGTGCCCGATCAAGGCCCGCACCGGGTCGTCGCCTCGGCCGGGTTGATCGCGCCGTCGGGTCTGACCATCCGCGGCCGCTATGCCTACGTCACCACCTGCGGCGACTGCGCGGGCGAGGGGACGGTACGCCGGATAGCGCTAAGCGGGTAACCCCAGGCGCAGGCCGGCGACGCCCGCGGGGGACAGGGGGCGGACCGTGGCCCGGGAGAGCTCCTCGCGGACGACCGCGGGCAGCTCGTCGGCCAGCGCGCGCAACCGGGGATAGAGGTCCAACACGTCGCGGTGGGTCAGCGCGCCCACGCCGATCAGCAGGCCGTTGACCGCGCCGGGCGTCCGGGTCAGCTCGTCGCACAGCTCGCGGCGCCACCGCGGGTCGTCGACGCGGGTGGCGAACTCGCGGGCGATCCGGTTGCCGGCGGGCGACGGCTCCTCGGGGGCGGCGTGCCGGCCGGCGCGGGCCGGCACGGGGGCGAGGCGGCAGGAGATGCCGAGCAGCCGGGCCAGTTCGGGCACGGTGAGCACGTCGAGCCCGGTCGCGCAGGTCTCGCAGAGGCGGTAGTAGGTGGCCGCGTGCACCAGGGTCGCCGGGCGGGGGCAGTCACCGAGCGGGCCGCAGAGCCGGTCGAGGATGATCTCGGCCAGGGTGCCCTCGTGGTCGAAGCGGCCGACCCCGAAATAGGCGGCCGGGGCACTGCGATATCGGGTCAGCGCGATCCGGGCGTTGGCGTAACCGTCGGAAGCCACGCTTATCCGCGGTATACCGCTATCGGCCTGCAGATGGATCAATCGAAACATATCCCGTCGCCCCCAGGTGGTGAAGGACCGTCGTCGACGGGGGGTACGGGCGCGGGTGCCCGGCGGTTCACTCATCGCGCGCGCCGGATGGGAAAAGTCGCCCAGCGCGCACGCCAGATGGGAAAAGTCGCCCAGCGCGCGCGACGGAGGGGAGAAGTCGCCGGCCGGTGAGCCGGAACGAGTCGAAAGTGACCGCGTGCAGGGCGTAGATGCCCGCCGAGACGACCACGAACATGGTCGCGAGGACGGCGGCGAGGACCGGATCGAGGGCTCGCCACGCGGCCGGGACCAAGGTCGTCCCCAGCACCACGGCCGCCTGGCCCGTAGCCTCCGCGCAGCGCAGCGGATCGAATGTCATAGCCTCACTCTTCCGAGTGGAGATCCCCGCGCGCCTCTGCCCGGAGCGGGACATCGCCTACGACTTTCGGCAGAGGGACAAAACGGAGAAACCCGCAACCAGCGCAGGGGTTCCACCTAGCGTGGGACCTCAGACCACAAGCCGTACGAGGACTTCCGCGTGACCGTGACGACGAGGCCGGGCTGGAGCACCCTTCCGGCGCTCATGTACCACTCCGTGTCCGCCGTGGGCGGGCCGATGCGCGATCTCGCCGTGCCCCCCGCCCTGCTCACCGAGCAGCTGCAGGCCCTGAGCGGCGCGGGTTACCGCCTGGTCGGGCTGACCGAGGCGCTCGACCTGCTGGCCGCCGGCAGCACCGAGAGGCTGATCGCCGTCACGTTCGACGACGGATATCGCGACTTCCTCACCGCGGGCGTGCCGGTGCTGAAGGAGACCGGAGCGGGGGCCACGCTCTACGCCTCCGTCGGTCACCTGGGCGGCACGGCGGGCTGGCTCGGCGCGTCGGCACCCGACTTCGGGCCGATGCTCACCTGGGACGAGCTGGGTGAGGTGGCCGCCGCGGGCGTCGAGATCGGCAACCACAGCCTGATCCACCACCCGCTCGACGTGCTCCCGCCCGATCAGCTGCGCCACGAGATCGCCGACAGCCACGACGAGCTCGAGCAGCGCCTGCAGGTCAAGGTGCGGTCGTTCGCCTACCCGCACGGATACAACAGCCGGCGGGTACGGGACATCGTGGCGGCCACCGGGCATGAGAACGCCACCGAGGTGGGCCGCCGGCTGCACACGCCGGGCGAGAAGCGGCTGGCGATCCCGCGCCTGCAGCCGACCCCCGGCCACAGCGGCGCCGACCTGGTCGAGCTGGTCCGGACGGGGGAGACCGGCCTGATCCCGAAGGCCAAACAGGTGGCGCAGCCGGGGTGGCGGGTGGTCCGCAAGGTCGCCCGCACGTTCGGCCGGAACCTGACATGAGGCGCCGGCAGCTGCTGGGCCTGGGCGCGCTGGCCGCCGCCGCGCCGCTCGCCGGCTGCGGCAAGGAGTACCGCTCGGACGACGCCGTACCGCCGGTGGTGCCGCCCTCGGCCTTCGCGTCGGGCGAGGCGGTCGGCGGGACGCCGGTGGTCACCGCGGGCGGGGGAGCTGTCCCCTTCGAGCCGGGCAAGGTGCTGCTCGGGGCGTACGTCGATCTGTCGGGTCGCAGTGTCCGTGAGGGGTTGGACCTGCGCCGCCGCCAGCTCGGCCGTCCCGAGCGGATCGTGCACCGGTACTACTCCTGGGAGGACGAGCTGCCGGTCGGCGTGCCCTACGTGTCGTCTCGCAGCACGCTGATGATCTCGTGGCGCGGGCCGGCCTACAGGGAGGTCGTGGGCGGCGGGTCCGACAAGCTGATCGCCCGGGCCGCCCGGCGCCTGGCCGAGCGCGGGCGGCCGACCCTGGTGCGCTGGGCCTGGGACATGAACCGCGACTTCTACGAATGGGGCGGACCGGCCAACAACCGGGACACTGCGGGCTACATCACGGCGTTCCGGCGCGTTCACGACATCTTCGCCGACGAGGGCGCGGACAACGTCTCGTGGGTGTGGAGCCCGAACGGGACCTCCCGCCCCGGCGAGGACTGGAACAGTTACGAGCACTACTATCCCGGTGATGAATATGTGGACTGGGCAGGGGTTTCGGGCTTCGCCCAGACCCAGACGCCGGCCGGCATGTTCGAGGAGTTCTACCAGACGTACGCGACCCGGAAGCCCATCATGATCTCCGAGGTCTCGGCCATCGACCGGGGCGGCCGCACCAAGCCCGACTGGATCGCCTCGTTCCGCACGTGGGTGAAGGCGCACCCCGCGGTCGGCGCGGCGGTCTGGTTCGACACCGACACGCACCCGACGTCGCGGGAGAACTGGCGGATCGACTCGACGGCCGCGAGCCTGGCGGCGTACAAGGCGATGTCGAACGACCCGGTCTTCATCGGGTGAGCGGAGCGCATCGGACCGGGCGCCCCAGCCATCGCGCTCCGGTTCGTCCCCGCCGCCGGTGGCTGGGTCTGCTCGTCGTGCTCGCGCTTGTTCTCGGCGGCACGGCCGCCGCCGGATATCGCGCCTACGTGTACGAGGCCCCGCCGGACGTCGCCGCCGCCGGTCCCGGCTACTGGGTGTCCACGCACGGCGAGGACGACGCCGGCGGCACCCCGGACAAGCCGTGGAAGTCGATCGCCCACGCCGTGCAGGTCGCCCCGGCCGGTTCCAAGATCTTCGTACGGGAGGGCACCTACGCCCCGTTCACGGTGTCGCGGCCGGGCCTGACCGTGAGCAGCGCGCCCGGCGAGGAGGCGACGGTCGAGGGTGTGGCCGGCGTGCGCGACGGCGTGCTGGTCGCGGCCGGCGACACGACGATCGCCGACCTCACCGTACGAGGGTGCGTGCCCAAGCCGAACGCCGACGTGAACATCACCGGCGACCACGGCAGCGGCATCCGCGTGCACAAGACGAGCAAGGTGACGATCCGCGGCGTGACCGTGCGCGACAGCCACGGCGAGAACGCGGCCGGCAAACCGGTGGGGTGCTACGGCATCCTGGTGACCGAGTCGCAGGACGTCCGGGTCACCGGGTCCGACGTCTTCCACAACGGCGCCGGCATCTCGGTCAGCCGCGGCGGGCGGGGCGTGCTGGTCGACGGCAACCAGGTGCACGACCAGGACCGGATCATCCAGAACACCGACCCGGACGGCGACGACTTCGGCGGGTACGGCCTGTCGGCCACCTTCATCACCGTCAAGCCGGGACCGGTCTTCCGCGGCAACACGGTGCGCCGCAACTACGGCCCGTCCACCGACTACGGCATCGACGGCGGCGGGGTCGAGATCTACGACGCCGCGAACACCACGATCACCGGGAACACCTTCGAGACGAACGACGGCGTGATGGAGACCGGCACCGGCAACGGCGGGGGCTGCGCCGACAACGTCTTCAGCGACAACCGGGCGATCGGCGGCACCGGGCCGGACGGCTTCGACAACGACACCGGCCTGGTGCTGCGCTGCGCCGCCCGGCTGACCGTCAGCGGCAACACCTTCAGCGACCTCAGCAAGTTCACGTTCCTGCTGGCCACCGGCAGCGACTTCGCCGGCAGCATCGAGGGCGTGAAGATCACCGGCAACACGGTGACCCGGAACGACAACGCGGCCGTCTACCGGCTGCAGATCGACGGGGGTGCGTCACCGAACATGGTGATCGACAAGAACAGCTACGAGACCGGCGACAACAACTTCGGTATCCCCAACGGCAGCGTGTCGGAGGCCTCGGTGACGTACGACCAGTGGGTCGCCCGCACCGGCTTCGACAAGGCCTCGACGCTGAAGCGCTAGGGCGCTCGCCAGCCGGCGTCCTCGCAGGCCTGGGTCAGGGCGTTCGAGCTCGTCCGCCAGGCGGCGTTGCCCTCGTCGGCGTTGCGGCCCAGCTCCATCGCCCGGGCCCGGACGGCGTCGTTGTCGCTCTCGGTGGCCGAGGCGGTGACCTTGTCGGCCAGCGCCAGCCGGGTCGTCTCGCTGCGGGCCCTGGACGATCCGGCCGCGAAGTCGTCACAGGCCCGCACGGCGCCGTTGTCGAGCGTGCCGGCGGCCGGCTCATCGTCGGTCCCGCCGCCACCGGCGCGGTTGACGAGCAGGGCGAAGACGACCAGAACGGCGATCACCAGGGCGGCGATCTGCTTCCTGCCCATCTTGAGCTTGAGCTTCACAAGAAGAGGCTAAACGGACGAACGCCCGCCCGGCATACCGGGCGGGCGTTCACTCATCGCTCTTTTCCGGCGGCTCAGCCGGCCGCCGGGGCACCCACCAGCTTGAAGATCGCCACGCCCGGGCCCTGGTAGAAGACCTGCCAGTCGGCTGAGCCCCGCAGCGCCGCGTCGAGCGACTGCATGGCGTTGTCGTCGGCGGTGCCGAAGTAGTCGGTGTAGTCGTCCATCGCGTCGCTGACCACCAGATAGTTGGTCGGGTAGTTCATCGCGCGGATGTACGTCTCGATGTCGGGCAGCCGGCCGCCGTTGATGTTGCCGGTGAACAGCGGGTCGCCGATCAGCGAGATGTCGACCGACACGTGGCCCTTGTTGAACGAGCCGTAGTTGGCCTCGAGCTTCGTCGGGAAGTTCGGTGCCACCAGCACCAGGCCGGAGCCGGGCTCGGCGTTGGCGTAGAAGTACTGCGCCGCCTCGATGTCGGTGGCCCGCACCTGGTGCACCATCAGCTGGCCCTGCAGGCCCTGCAACCCGGCGAGCATCAGCATGGCCAGCAGCACGCCGGAGGCCAGCATCGCCGGCACGCCGCGGCGACCCTTGCCGGCCCACAGCACGCCGATCAGCAGACCGACGAAGGGCATCGAGAACGCGAAGACTCGGTAGATCGCCTCGCCGCCGTAGTTGCCGGCGACCAGCGTGACCATCGGCAGGAAGCCGATCAGCGCCGGCACCAGCACCCGCCCCAGCTTCTTGCGGGTCAGCCAGACGGCGACCAGGGCGGCGAGCCAGAGACCGATGGCCAGCGCCCGGGAGACGGTCGCCGAGAACTCCTGCTCCGGCGTCTTCCAGCTGGCCGCGTTGCCCGACGCGTTGGAGAGCAGGTCGAAGCTGAACAGGCTGTACTGGCTGTTCACCGAGCCCAGGCGGGGCACGAAGAAGATCAGCATGATCGCGACCAGACCGACCAGGAACGCCCGCGGGCGCAGGATCCCCAGGATCGTCAGCGCGAACAGCGGGACCATCATGAGCACCGGGGTGAGCTGGTGCGTCACGACTATGGCGGTGAAGATGCCGGCCGCGCCGAGAGCGGCCCAGCGACGCGTACGGGGATCGGTCTCGCGGCCCTGCGGCATGCCCCGCACGGCCCAGGCCCGCAGCCGGCCGATGCGGCCCTTGGGCTCGGCCGCGATCACCGGCGGGCCGATCAGCCAGCGGGTCACGATCACCCAGAAGCCCAGCATCAGCGCGAACACCAGCGCCTGCGGCGAGAAGTAGCCGATGTCGACCCACATGCAGGCCTGGAACAGCAGCACCGCCAGCGCGATGATCCGCCGGTCCCGGGTGAACTGGCGCAGCAGCGCGGCCACCATCAGCGAGGTGATCAGGGCGAAGGTCAGCGACGACCAGGCCGCGAAGGAGAGCCCGTCGAGGCCGGAGACGTGCGACAGCATGGCCACCGCGGCGAAGAAGCCGGGCCACTGCTGATAGATGTCACTGCCGCTGATCAGGCTGCCGTTGGTGTTGATCAGGTCGACGACGCCGATGTGCTTGTACGTCCAGGCGTACTCGATCGTGCCGTCCAGCAGCGGCACCGTGGCCTGCATGATGATCGGCACGACGACCAGGTGGGCGACGAGCACGAGCGGGCGGGCCCGGCCGAACAGCTCGACCGCGAAGCCGATGAACAGCAGCACGGCGCCCACGATGAACGGCACGCCGAGCGCGGCGCTGAAACCGTAGAGGCCGACCTCGCCGGGTTGGAGCTGGGCCAGCTCCAGGGCCCACAGGCCGACGCCGAGGACCAGGGTGACGAACGGGACGGCGCCCAGCACGGGGCCGTTGTCCACGGTGTCCCGGCGCCGGCCGACCCGGCCCAGGATCATCGGCACACCGGCGCGGGTGAGCCGGGCGAACTGGGCGACCGAGCCGGCCACGGTGGCGCCGGCCAGCACGGCCATCCAGGCCGTGGGCTGCCAGACGTGGGCCCACAGGGTCAGGACCGAGACCATCGTGACGACCGTGAGGCTGCCGGACACGCCGAGCGCCCAGGAGATGAGGCGGTTGCCGACGTTGGCGACCGACATGATGGCCGCGCCCGGGCCGAACACGACGAAGACCAGGGCCAGCAGCATGCTGACCGGGCCGTTCGGCACGGCGATGCCCAGCAGGCCGGCCAGCCCGGCGACGGCGCCGGCGACGGCGAACTCGGGCCGGTGGTCGGCGCTGGTCTCGGGCTCGGCGGCCGGCTCCTCGGCCGGCGTGGCCGCCGGACCCGCGGTGGTGAGCACCGGGGCCGGCATGGTCCGGGTCTCCGACGAGTCGTCCGGGCCCATCGGGATCTGGACGGTCTTGTCGCTGACCTCGAGGCGGGTCGTCGCGTCCTTGTCGACGGTCGAGATCACCGCCGTCGCGTCGGGCGCCGGGTGGGCTTCGCCGGCGTCGCCGACCACGATCCGGACGGTGGAGTCCGGCGCCGGTTGTTCCGGCGTTTCGGCCGAGCGTTGCTGCATGGGGGTGGGCCTCCGTGAACGTCGTGGCGCTGTAGGCCGGGACGCGTTACGGGCAACGCGCCCGGTCGGTGGAGCTAAGCCTGGGTGGCGGCGCGTACCTTGGCCCGTGCCGCGCGGCGCGAGCTGAGGTAGGCGCGCGGCCCCGACAGCATGCCACGGCGGTTCGCCGAGAGCAGCTCCTGGGGAAAGTCGTCGCGGATGGTCGCGGTCCGCGCGGTGTCCTTTCCGGTCATGTCCTTCAGCGCGCTCGGCACGAGCTTGAGCAGCGGGAAGATCAGAGCCGGACGGGACATCAGCAGGCTCGTGTACGCGGCGACCAGCCCCGTGCCGTAGCCGACCATCTGCTTGCGCAGGCCCTCGAGGTCGCGCCGGTGATAGTGCCGGGTGACCGCGCTGGGCTGATAGACGATCGTGCCTCCGGTGAGCAGCACCTGGGTGAACGCCAGGGTGTCCTCGGAGCCCATCGCCGGGGTGCCGGCGCCGAGCGCGGTGTCGAACATCCCGATCCGCTCGATGACGCCGGGCCGGAAGGTCATGTTGGCGCCCGTGCCGAACGGCGGCAGCGGGTAGAGCGGGCTCTGGATGTGCGCGGTGTGCGGGCCGAACTCGGCCGGCTTGAAACCGCGGCCCTTGCTGTGCCCGCCGAACTGCTCGAACCAGATCTGTGCCTTGGTCTCGAGCTCGGCCGGGACGATGACCCCGGAGACGACGTCGGCGTCCGGGTGCTCGTGCAGCGCGCGGGCCACCTCGGCGAGCCAGTGCGGGTCGGCCACCTCGTCGTCGTCGAGCCAGGCCAGGATCTCGCCGGGCGCGGCCTTGACCGCGGTGTTGCGGGCGAACGACAGGCCGGCCTTGGGCTCGAGCAGGTAGTCGACCGGCCCGCGGCGGGCGGCCGAGCGGACCACCTCGGCGGTCGCCTGGCTCACCGGGGCGTTGTCGACGACCAGGATCCGGTACGACGGGTACTGCTGCACGAGCAGGCTGTCGAGGCAGCGGGCCAGCTCTCCGGGGTGCTCGCGGGTGCAGACCACGACGGTGATGTGCGGCGCGGTGGTGAGCACGGCGCGCCGCCCGGCCAGGAACTCCGGCTCGCTCGCCGGGTTGAGGCCGTGCACCGGCACGGCGGCGCCGCCGAGGCGCGGGCGGACCACGTCGCCCAGCTCGGACTCGACCGCGGCGGCCAGGTCGGCCGGGGTGAGCCCGTGCTCGGGCAGGTCGAGCAGCAGCGCGCCGAGCGGCTCGGAGTACAGCCGCACGAGGAGCCAGACCTGCTCGGCCCGGCGGCCCTCGGGCTGCAGAGCGGGGATCGCCGGCAGCGGCTCGGAGAGCTCCAGGTCGCGGACGATGCCCGGTACGACGGTGGCGTCGTCGACGGCGCCGGTGCGCTGCGCGGGGACGACGACGCGGTTGGTGTCGGCGCTCATCGGGCGGTCTCCAGGCTCTTCGCGGTCTTGGGGGCACGCTTGGCGGCGACGGTCTCGACCACGCCGCCCCAGCCGGCCGCGGCCACACCGGCGACGATGCCGCCGGCGCGCAGGAAGTTGTCGGCGCCCTTGCCGGTGAGGCCGGCGCCCAGGTTGCGCAGCGCCGCCTTGGGCAGCGACCACAGGTAGGACCGCTCGGCGCCGAGGGTGTCGTCGCCGCCGCCGTCGAGCCCGGCCATCTGGACCTTGCCGCGGCCCTCGGCGTAGCACCGCTTGACGAACCACGGGAACGTCGAGCGGTTCGCGGGCACCTCGTGCCGGATCATCGCGCTCGGCACGTACATCCAGTGGCCGCCGCTCTGCGCGCTCATCCGCAGGCAGAGCTCGGTGTCCTCGGGACGGTTGCGGTCGCCCAGCTTGCCGAACCCGACCCGGAAGCCGCCGACCGCGTCGAAGACCGCCCGGCGGACGACCATGCTGGCCGACCAGACGTTGCGGATCGGTGAGGTCTCGGTGGGCATGCCGGCGTACGAGCCGCCGACCGCCCACAGGAACTCGTCGGGCATCCAGCGGGGGGCCGCGCCCTCCCAGTCCGGGAGGATGCCGCCACCGGTACCGACCACCGTGGGGTCGGCGAACGGCTCGATGAGCCGGCCCAGCCAGTCCGGACCGGCGGTGATGTCGTCGTCCATGAAGGCGACGAGCGCGGTCTTCGCGTGGAAGCCGCCGGTGTTGCGGTTACCGGAGACGCCCTTGGCGTAGGCGTTCTCGAGGACCGTCACGCCCGGCAGCTCACGCTGGATGCGTCCGAACAGGCCGGGGTTGTGATCGACGACCACGACGACCTCGGCGGGCTCCGTCTGCTGCGACTTGGCGCAGGCGATGGTCCGCACGAGCGAGGACCAGCGTTCTTCCGTGTGCGTCGGGATCACGATGGTCGTGTCGAGGGGGGTGGAATCCACGGGAGCGTCTCCTGAAGCGAGGGGTGGGGACGGGCGCGGGCGGATCAGTTCAGCGGCGTGATGTCCGTGCTCACGGCGCCGACCTCGTCCCGCTCGCGGGGGGCCTGGGGGCGCGGCTCGGCCGTGGCGGCCGGCGCCGGCTTGACGCCGTGGACGCGGGAGCCGGGCTGCTGGTGCACGATGACGCCACCGGGGGCGCGCCGGCCGGCGCGCTTCTGGCCGCGCATGCGGCCGTACTCGCTGAAGATGGTGCGCAGCACGCGGAAGCCGTCCCGGAACGTGTTGAGGTTGGTCTCGCCGTGGATGCGGCGGTGCTCGATGCTGCCGACCTCGCCGACCTTCATCCCGTCGACCGCGGCCCGGATGTTGATCATGGTCTCGATCTCGAACCCGTCGCCCCAGTGCTTGGTGCCGTCGGTCTTGCGGGGGAGCGTCGTGTCGGGCAGATCGAGCACCGGCACGACGGTGCGCCAGAACGCGTTGTAGCCGTAGCAGAGGTCGGTGAACTTCGTCCCGAACAGGACGTTGACCACGACGTTGAGGCCGTCGTTGCCGAGCTTGCGGAGCTTGGTGATGTCGTGGCTGTGGCCGCCGTGGTTGAACCGGCTGCCCTTCACGAAGTCGGCGCCGTCGGTCAGCTTCTTGACGAACAGCGGGATCTCGGCCGGGTCGGTCGAGCCGTCGGCGTCGATCATCACGATGATGTCGCCCGTGCACGCCGCGAAGCCGCAGGCCAGGGCGTTGCCCTTACCGGTACGCGTCTGCTGCACCACGACGACGTCGGGACGCAGCTCGCGGGCGACCTCGACAGTCCGGTCCTTCGAGCCGCCGTCGACCAGAACCACCTCGTCGATGTTCGCCGGCAGCTTGGCGAAGACATGCGGGAGGTTGCGCTCCTCGTTGAGGGTCGGAATCACCACGCTTACAGTCGGTGACGTACTTCCGTCACCCCACGTGTTCGTGGCGGGCGTCGAAAACTCCATGTCGGTCCCTTCCCGGGGCGGCAAAGCGGTTCGATCGGCAAATCTGGCGGCAAGAAGCGTAGGGCTTTCGCTTCTGTCGACCAACGTAGCAAGCCGCTACCAAGCGTCAACCGACCGAAAAGACAACCTACCGGCGGCCGGATGGATCTTCGTCGCCAATCGGGTGACCGCAGTGTATTCACATGGGCAACTGGAGAAGATTTTTGTCACATCGTTACCGTCGGTAACGGACATTTTGGGCCGCGAGGGGCGTGTCACCCATCAAGGGGACAAGGCTCGCATAGATGTCGACCAGTGCTCAATGCCGCCATGTAGAAAATGCCGGATTACTACCAGTGAGTTGAGTCACCGCCGGCCGACAATACGGAGCGTGTTCTTTCGGTTGCAGGTTGGTTGCCGGTCCATCGATGAGTCGGAGCGCGCCGGCCGGGGTACACATCAGCCCGGGTCACCGAACCGTCCCGTCCCCGTAGCTTTCGGGCCGCCTTACCGTTGGTGAGACGATGAACGCTGATGAAGCCCTGTGTGTCTGTGGGCATGAGCCGCAGGCTCACCGGCACTACCGGCCAGGAACCGAATGCTCTCTGTGCGGGCCGGGCGAATGCCCCCGATACCGGCGCGTCACCTGGTGGCGCCGCCTGCTGTCCCGCCCGTGAGGCCGGCCGCCGCCGCGCGCAATGCCTACTAGTTCTGTAGGCTAAGGCTCGCTTCGAGCGAGCGGCGCACGAACTCTCAGCGAGTTGCGCACGACGAGAGGGGCCTTCATGGCGCTCCCCGACTTCCTGATCGCCGGCGTGCCCAAGGCGGGAACGACCGCCCTGCACGCCGCGCTGGCCGGCCACCCCGAGCTCTTCCTGCCGTCGGTGAAGGAACCCAAGTTCTTCCTCTCCGACGGGCCCCCGCCGGCTCACGGTGGCCCGGGCGACGTGCAGACCTATCAGGAACACGTCTGGCGGCAGCCCGACTACGAGGCGCTCTTCGCTCCCGCGCCGCCGGGTGCGGTGCTGGGCGAGGCGACCCCGTTCTATCTGCACGACCTCGCGTCGCACGAGCGCATCCGGTCGCTGGTGCCCAAGGCGCGGCTGATCGTGCTGCTGCGCGACCCGGTCGACCGGGCCCACTCCAACTGGACGCACCTGTGGAACGCCGGGCTCGAGCCGGAGGCCGACTTCCTCACCGCCTGCCGGGCCGAGCCGGCCCGCATCGCCGCGGGCTGGGCGCCGTTCTGGCATTACGTGGGGCTCGGCCGGTACGGCGCCCAGCTGCGCCACCTCTACGAGTACATCCCGCGCGAGCAGGTGCTGTTGCTGCGGTACAAGGAGCTCAAGGACGCGCCGGCGGCCACGCTCGACCGGGTGTGCGAGTTCCTCGGCGTCCGGGCCGGGGTGCTGACGACGGTGCCGCGCGAGAACGTCAACCGGCACGTCGTCGAGGACAACGGCGTCAACCGGGTTCTGCGCTTTCTCCTGCGCGGCGGAGGCACGTTCGGGCATCGCTTCCCGGTGCCGCTGCGCCTGGCCGCCCGCGGCCCGTTGCTGACGCTGCTGCACCGCAAGCAGGGCAACCGGCCGGTCACCACGCCCGGGGAGAGGGCGGCGCTGCTGCCGCACTTCGCCGACGACATCGCGCTGCTGACCGAGGTCACCGGCGAGTCCTATGACGACTGGTTGTCGGTGGACCGACACGCCGCGTCCCGTTAATCCCCACTTTCCCCATAGATGTTGCAAACTTGTCCGGATACTCTTCGCGATGCCAACGCCGACACGCCTGGGAGCCGCCTTGTCCACGGGAATCACGACCCTGCCCCTGCCGCGCTGGGACGACTCCACTGTCGTGGTCGAGCCGCCCGGTGACGAACCGGGAGCGTGGTCCGGCGCGCCCAGCTCGATCGTCGCGGACGGTCACATCTACCTGGCGTACCGGCTGCGGCTCCCGATCGGCGAGGGGCGCGGCATCGCCAACGTGGTGGCCCGCTCGGCCGACGGCGTCACCTTCGAGACGGTCGCCGAGGTGACCAAGGAGCAGTTCGGCGCCGAGTCGCTGGAACGGCCCGCGCTGGTGCGCACGGCGGAGGGCCGCTGGCGGCTCTACGTCAGCGCGGCTACCCCGGGCACCAAGCACTGGCGGGTCGAGCTGCTCGAGGCGGCCACCCCGGAAGGCCTGGCCACGGCCACGCCGCGGGTCGTGCTGGCCGGCGACGACACGGTCGGCGTCAAGGACCCGGTGATCCACCACGACGCCCACGGATGGCATCTGTGGGCCTCCGTGCACCCGCTGGAGCGCTGGGACGACGCCGACCGGATGACCACCGAGTACGCCACCAGCCCGGACGGCCTGCACTGGACCTGGCGGGGCACCGCGCTGGCCGGCCGGCCGGGGGAGTGGGACGCCCGGGGCGTACGGGTCTCGTCGGTCCAGGTCGACGGCGACGAGATCACCGTGGCCTACGACGGGCGGGCCACGGCCGGCGAGAACTGGGAGGAGCGCACCGGCGTGGCCCGGGGCGAGCGCCTGGCCGACGGCAATTTCGGCGAGCTGACGGCCGAGCCCGGCGAGCCGCTGGGCAGCCCGCACGCACCCAACGGGCTGCGCTATCTCAGCCTGATCGCGCTGCCCGACGGCCGCCGCCGGGTCTACTACGAGGCCACTCGGCAGGACGGCGCGCACGACCTGCGTACAGAGCTGATCTGAAGTGTCACCGCAGGTGACGGCAGGTGAGAGCGTTATCACGATGCCCGGCCTCCGTGCCCGGGGATCGATCCGGGTGCACTAGCGTTCCGGACTGACGCGAGGTGCGCGCGGAATAACGGCCGCACAGTCGGTGGCGGGGTTCCTCCCACAAGGAGGGACTCCGCCATTCTTTTTGCACCCGATGATTCGGGCCTTTCCGGCGTGCGGCCGGCCACGCTGCAGCCCGGCTCCACCTCTCGGCCACGCCCCTGATCCAAGCTGCACCCGTCGTGCAACCGGCGTTCCCCTGCAGGCCTCCCCAGGCCCGCCGATGGTGGCTGGCGTTCGACACAGCAACGGACGGTCAAGGGGAGAGATCAATGGTCGGAGCAGCGCTTTCCATCGTTCCCACGTTCATCGAGCCCGAGCTCGGCCACCCCGCGCCCGTCGCGGACTGGAGCACCGACCTCGCGGAGCCGACGATCCTGGTGGCCGATGACGACGAGGCGGTGCGCGAGCTGGTCACCCACAAGCTGGTCGCGGCCGGCTACCGGGTGGTCACCGCGGACAACGGCGCCTCCGCGCTGCGCATGGTGGTCACCGAACAGCCCGACATGATCATCCTGGACGTGTCGATGCCCGGCCTCGACGGCCTGAGCGTCTGCTACGAGCTGCACTCGTCGGCCGACACCTCGCGGATCCCGGTGCTGATCATGAGCGGGCACGGCCGCAAGGTCGACATCGACCTGGGCATGACCGTCGGCGCCGACGACTACCTGGTCAAGCCGTTCAACCCGGCCGAGCTGGTGCGCCGCGTCCGCTGGCTGCTGCTGGCCAACGAGGACCTGCCCGGGGCGCTCTGACCCCGGCACAGCGTTTTCAGCTCCGTCAGCGCGGCGCCGCCGGCAGAGCTTCGAGGAAGGAGCGCAACGCGTTCGCGTACGGGGTGATGGTCGTGAGATCGGCCCACTCCTGCGCGCTGTGCTGGCCGTCGCCGCCCGGCCCGAAGATGACGGCGTCGACACCCACCGCCGAGTAGTGCCGTCCGTCCGCGGCGCCGTGCTTGGCCAGCAGGTTCCCCGGGAAGCCGGCGTCGCGCGCGGCCGCCCGCAGCAGGCCCACCTCGGGACTACCGGGGTCGGCGTGATGCGGGTGACCCAGCGCCTCGACGGCGGTCGGCACGCCGGTGATCGCGCCCAGGTGGATGGCGATCTCCTCCGGCGTACGACCCGCGAAGTCGGCATCCTCGGCCGGGAATCGCACGTCGAGCCACGCGCTCGCCTCGTCCGGGACCTGGTTGACCGCCTGGTTCGGCGTGTCCAGCCGGGCGACGTTCACCGTCGTGCGCCACACCTCGGCCTCGGGCACCGGATAGCGCCGCAACAGCCGCGCGACCCCCTCGGCCACGGTGACCAGGGCATTCTCCCCGAGCCAGGGGTACGCGGCGTGGGCCGCCCGGCCATGCGCGGTGAGCCGCACATGGGCCAGCCCGCGCGACTCGTTGACGACCTGGAGCCGGCTCTGCTCCCCGATGACGACGAAATCGCCCCGCACACCCGCCGCGATCTGATGGGCCGTGCCGTCCGCGCCGCCCACTTCCTCGTCGGTGACCAGCTGCAACGCGATCGGAACGGCGAGCCGGGGCGCCAGCTCACGGAACACGTCGGCCAGCACCAGGGCCGCGACCTTCATGTCATGGGCCCCGCGCCCGTAGAGCCGGTCGCCCTCGACACGCGGCACGAACTGCCCGGCCGACCCCGGAACGACGTCGAGGTGGGCGTTGAGAATCACGCGGAACCGCTCGGCGCCCGCCGGATGTACCAGGGCGCTGGGCTTGCCGTTCGACGAGAACCGCCGCACCTCGAAGCCCGCCCCCACGAACCGCAGAACGAAGTCCAGCGCGCGTTCCAGCTGGTCGGGGCGGTCCGCGGTGGACGGAATCGCGATCAGCTCGCAAGCCCGCTCAACCAGGTGATCCATCCCTACGCCTCCTAGCCTGCCCACCCACCCGGGGGTCACCTTACGCGCGATCTTGGGACGAACCGCCCCTGTCCACAGCGTCGCCGCCGGGCGGAGGCGGCGTCTCGCCGTTGTCCACAGGCAGCAGTCGGGCGGTGGCCCTGAGCGGCTGGCCGCGGCTGGGGTCCGGTTGACGCGTGCCGGCGGCCGTCAGGTGTCGTCCGGGACGAGCGCGGAGTCGTCCACGATGGCTGTGATGCCGGCGTTCTCGCTGGTCACTTTGCTGCGTCAGCCTTCTGGCCTTGCCCGCTGTGCCGGCGCAGGGGTGTCCCCTCGGTGTATCGGCGGACCGGTATGTTGGCTCGCGACCGAATTGGGGAGTCGAGCACCGGCGGTCCACGGATATTCTCACGCCATTTCTGCGCGTAATCTCCCCGCAACATTGCGTAAGATCCTCACGCGACGGAAAAGCTGGCGATTGTGCACAGTCGACAAGCAACGCGATCGCCGGCCGGCATTAGACAATCTTTTGCTCGGTCAAGAAAAAGATATCGCGCTTGCGAACAAATATCGGACGGTGCCTCATCACCGAGCGTGCAGCCTGATCACGCACCGTGGGCGGTCGTGACGCTCAGAAATTGCACTGTGCAGCGATCCCGCCACGATGCGTCAACGGCACGTGAACCTCGCCGCTGCGTCGGAACACCCAACGCGATGATCACAGCGGGCCGGACGGGTATGACACCTCTGGAACTCCGTTGGAACAGACCGTGCTTCCACGTCCGGACGGCCGGTCTCTCCGATCGCCACTCGGCTCCCTCCGATCGCCGGTCGGCGACGTTGGCCGCTTCCAGGCCAAGGCAACACCCGACCGGCGCCTCAGCGTTTGGGCCGGGACCGCACCCGACCGGCGCCTCAGCGTTTGGGCCAAGGCAGCACCCGACCGGCGCCTCAGCGTTTGGGCCGGGACCGCACCCGCTCGGATGCGGTCATCGGTGCCCACCGGCAAACCAGCGGCAGTCTCAGCGACGACCTCGGAAAAGTCCGCTGAAGCCATTTCAGCTGCTCAGGTGGCACACTACGGCCGGCACTCGACGGTGGAGGACCAGGGTCTGCACCCGCGAGGGCGCGCCCACGTCCCGGCCCCACCAACGCGAAAGCTCGTCGCAACGTGCGCGTCCGAGCAGTCGGACCTCGATGGGATCGGCGTGGTAGACATGCGCCGTGCAGGAAGTGCAGCGGACTGCGGGCCGGCGCGAGGATGTGCTGGCCGCGGCTTGTGCGGTGGTGGCCGAGCGCGGGGCCGACGCGACGCGGTTCTCCGACGTGACGGCCGCTACCGGGGTCGGCGTGTCGACACTGCAGTACTACTTCGGCAGCCGCGAGGACATGCTCCACGCCGTGTTCCGGCATGCGGCACGGGCTGACTTCGACGCCGTCGCGGGACTGCTCGCGGAGCGGGAGGAGCCCTGGCCACGTCTCGTCGTCATCGCCTCCTATCTGACCGGCGCGGTCGGCAGTGACTCGTCCTGGCGCCTGTGGGTCGAGTCCTGGCGGTGGGCCCTGCGCGATGCTGAGCTGCGCGCGGACGTGCTGGGCGACTACACGCGATGGCGCGGCCTGATCGCAACGGAGATCGAGTCCGGCGTACGCGACGGCGGCTTCACGACGAAGGCCCCACCGGCGGACGTGGCCCGCCAGGCGCTCGCGCTCATCGACGGGCTGGCGCTACCGGTGGTGCTGGGCGACCCCACGGTCCGGCGCGAGGACGCACGCGACCTGCTGATCGACGCGCTCAGCCGCCTGCTGGGCCGCAGCGTCACGGCATCAACCCCGCTCGAGCCGAGTGACGCGGATGGTCGGAGCCCGCTGCCGGCTGGGCCCGGTGACGCGGACACCCGGCGCCCGGCCCAGGACGTGAACGCGCCGGTGCTGAGGGCGGCCCGACAAGGAGATGCGCCCGCCGTGGCGGCCATCTGGGCGGCGGGCTGGCGCGACGGGCATCTGGGCAACGTGCCGGACGCCCTCGTCGCGGCCAGGACCCCGGAGTCGTTCGAGGTCCGGGCCGCAGCTCGAAGCGCCGACACCACCGTGGCGGTCGTCGACGGCGTGGTGGCCGGCTTCGTGATGGTCGTCGGCGACGAGGTCGAGCAGGTCTACGTCGACGCGGCCTTCCGGGGCGGCGGCGTGGCCCGCTTGCTGCTGACCGAGGCGGAACGGCTCGTCGCCGCGGGCGGACATCCGACGGCGTGGCTGGCTGTCGTGCCGGGCAACGCCCGGGCCCGGCGTTTCTACGAGCGGTCGGGCTGGGCCGACGCGGGAGGGTTCGACCGCGCGATCTCCCACGGGACGGAGACGATCGCCGTACCGTGTCGCCGCTACACCAAGCGGGTTACGCAGGAACAGCATCGGGCGCCGGCTGACCGCGACTCCATGGTCGGGGCAGGTGCTCCGGAACAGTTGGACTGAACGTGCCGGGCGAGCGGTTGAGCGGGACGCCGGCCTCCGATGAAGAACGGCCCGGCCGCCGACCCTCGAGGCATTGCCTCAGCTGAAGATTCAGTCGCGGTGACTGCGGATCAGGGGCCGGGTCAGGCGGAGAAGTCGCTGCCGAAGAGGTGACGGCCGGGGTGGTCGCGGTACAGCAGGCAGTGGTTGTCGTCCTCGTGGCCGGCCGTGCGGACGGCCGTGCAGTTGGCGATGGCGTTGATCTCGGAGGCGGAGAGCGACCACTGCACCCACCAGCCGATGCCCGCCGCGTGCTGGCCCAGGCCCGCGTGGGCGCCGGGGTGGGGGTGTTCGAGCTCGCAGTGCAGC
This sequence comes from Actinoplanes sp. M2I2, assembly GCF_023544445.1. Classification (GTDB taxonomy): domain Bacteria; phylum Actinomycetota; class Actinomycetes; order Mycobacteriales; family Micromonosporaceae; genus Actinoplanes. The sequence continues at coordinate 86,282 of NZ_JALPVJ010000027.1, forward strand.
ATCCGGTCGAGACCGTGGGGCGGTCGCGGCAGCCGGCTGAGCCAGCCGACCTGCAGATGGTCGAGTTCGACACGGGCCGGGCAGCGGTGCGAGTCGACGACGGCGAGGCTGGTGACGAAGTTGCCGGCTCCCTTGCGGGAGGAGATCAGGCCTTCGGTACGCAGCACGCGCAGCGCCGATTGGACCGTGGTGCGGGCGACGCGGTGTTCCCCGGCGAGCGTGTGCTCGGAGGGGAGTTTGGCGCCGACGGCCAGGCTGCCGGTGAAGATCTGGTGCCGGAGCTCGGCGGCGATCTGCTGGTAGGGGGACAGGGCGGTGGCGGTGTCGGGGGACATTCCTGCACCCTGCGTGACCGGCCGGACGGGAACAAGTGCGCAAGTGCGTGGGATCACGAGCGCCGGTCTATGCAGGCCGGAGCCTGTGGCGGAGCCGGGCCGGATGCAAGAGAGCCGTCACTCAGCGTCAATCTGGCAGGCGGGGGACGCCGGCGAGGAGCTTCCTGGTGTACGGGTGGGTGGGCGCTCCCAGGATCTGCGGGTGGGGCCCTGCTCGACCAGCCGGCCGCCCTCCAGCACGGCGGTCTGCTCGCAGAGTTCGGCCACCACCCCGAGGTCGTGCGACACCAGCAGGATCGTCGGACCCGATCGGCTTCCGAGGAGGCGGCTCAGCTCTCCGCGGGCGGGAGCGAGTGCTGGGGATCACGGCCGGTCAGGGGCCGGTGGGCGTTCCGGGCGCCCAGCGGCGGCTGGGTGCCCCGGCCCTCCAGCAGCGGGGTGGCGCGGTCCCAGCGCGGGCCGTTCCCGTCCTTGCGCCGCCGGGCCATCCCGGAGAGCGCCTCGAGCACGACGCGGTTCCCCAGCATCGCGGTGATCTCGGCGTGGTCGAACGGCGGCGACACCTCGACGATGTCCATGCCCACCACCGGCAGCTCGTGGCAGACGCGGGACACGCTGTCGAGCAACTGCCGCGCGGTGAGACCGCCGGGCTCGGGGGTGCCCGTGCCGGGGGCGTGGCCCGGGTCGCACACGTCGATGTCGACCGAGAGGAAGACGCCGTCGCAGTCGTCGAGGGCGATGGCGAAGGCCTCGTCGAGCACCGCGTCGAGTCCGCGGTGGACGATCTCGCTCATGTGGAACGAGGTCATGCCCTGGTCGGCCATCCAGTCCAGCGTCTCGGGGCCGGGCCAGTAACCGCGCAGGCCGAGCTGCAGGAACCGGTCGCCGCGGACCGCCCCGGACTCGATCAGGCGGCGCATCGGCTGGCCGTGGCCGTAGAGCGAGCCGAACTCGATGTCGCCGGTGTCGGCGTGCGCGTCGAAGTGGATGACCGAGACGCGTCCGGCGCCGTGGTGCCGGGCCACGCCGGCCACGTCGGGCCACGTGATCGTGTGGTCGCCGCCGAGGATCACCGGGATCGCGCCGTGAGCTGTGACGAAGGCGACGGCGTCCTCGATCGTGTCGCAGCTACGCTGGATGTCGCCGCTGAAAACCTCGAGATCGCCGGCGTCGCGTACGGTCAGGTCGCCGCCGAGGGCGTCGACGCGCATCGCCAGATGGGGCCGTGAGGCGTCGTGCGGCAGGTAGTCCGTACCGCGGATGACCTGCGGTCCGAAGCGGGCGCCGGGGCGATGGGAGGTGCCGCCGTCGAAGGGCGCGCCGAGGATGACGACATCGGCGCCGGCGTACGTCTGGGGGTCCTCCCAGTCGCAGGCGGGGACACCCAGGAACGTGTAATCGGGGCCGAACATCGGTCCGTAGCGTGTCACGCTCGGGACTGTATCTCCATACAGTGGCTCGGTACAGCGTTTCTCCGCGCTGATCGACGGGTACCGCGATCCGAAGATTTACAGGGAGGTCGGTACATGCGGACGCTCGGCGGGCGCTACCAGCTCGTGCGGCGCATCGGCGTCGGCGGCATGTCCGAGGTGTGGCGCGGCCACGACCGGGTGCTCGACCGCCCGGTCGCTGTCAAGATCATGGCACCCACGGTCGAGGGCACCCTGGGTGACGTCTCGGGGGTCGATCTCGTCCGGGCCGAGGCCCGTTCGGCCGCCCGGCTGGCTCACCCCAATGTGGCCGGGGTGCACGACTTCGGCACCTCGCGGCCCGACCCGGCCACGCGCGAGGTGCCCTACATCGTGATGGAGCTGGTGGAGGGGCAGACGCTCGGTGCGCACCTGGCCGCCGGGCCGATGGACTGGCGCATCGGCGTGCGGATCTGCGCCGAGGTGGCCGCCGCGCTGGCCGCCGCGCACGCTCACGAGGTCGTCCACCGGGACATCAAGCCGGCCAACGTCATGCTCACCCCGTCCGGCGCCAAGGTGCTCGACTTCGGCATCGCGGCCTCGGCCGGGGTTCCCGACCCCGACCCGGACGGGCCGGTGATGGGCACTCCGGCGTACGTGGCCCCGGAGCTCTTCGAGGGGGTGCCGCCCACCCCGGCGAGCGACATGTTCGCGCTGGGCACGGTGCTGCACCAGTGCATCACCGGGCGCCTGCCGTGGCGGGCCGAGTCGCCGACCGAGCTGGTGCACGCCCAGCGCTACCTCGATCCCGACCCGCTGCCCGAGCTCGACGGCCTGCCGACCGAGGTGGAGGACCTGTTGTCGCGCTGCCTCAACCGTGACCCGCGGGAACGCCCGACCGCGATGGTGGCCGCTCTGCTGCTGGCCGAGGCCGTGGACGCGCGCGTCTACGTGCCCATCCAGGACCTCGGCGCCATGTCGGCCCGCTCGTCGATCTCGCCGTGGGATCAGCGCGCGGCCGACACCCCGACCTCGGTCGCGGTGCCGGACGGCCCGCCGGCCGACGGACCGCCGGCCGATCACGCCGCCGACGAGGCTGTGCAGGTCGGCGGCGGCAAGCACCGGGCCGACTGAGCCCGGCTCCCCGCGGTCTGCTAACCCCGGGGCACGACCACCAGCGGACGGCAGGCCCGGCGGACCAGCCGGGTCGAGACGCCCCCGAGCAGCACGCGCCGCGCCGGGCCGTAGCCCCGGGAGCCGCAGTAGAGCACGTCGACCTCGGTCAGGTCGGCCAGAGCGTCGACGACGTCGCCGGCGATCACCTCCCACTCGGCCTCGAGGTCGGGCACCGACTCGGCGGCCCGTCGCAACGACAGCTCGTACGTCTCCCGGGCGGTCTCCAGGAACGCCCGCTCGACGTCGTCGCCGATGAGGAACGGCAGGCTCGCGTCGCCCTCGGCGACCACGGTGTAGAGCCGCAACGTGTCACCGGTGCGGCGGGCCATCTCGGCGGCGACGCTCAGCGCGGCCCGGCCGTCGGGCGTGTCCACATAGGCGACCCCGATGCGCCGCCGCTCGCCGGGCGGCGCGGGGAGCCCGGCCGGGGTGATCGCGACCGGGCAGACGCTGCCGGCCAGCAGGCGCTCGGCCGTGCTCCCGGCCATCAGCCGCTCCTTGGCGGCGTTGCGGCCCGAGCCGATGACCACCATCGAGGCGCCGAGCTGCTCGGCCAGGTCGTGCAACCCGTGCGCGGCCGACGACGACGCCACCATCCGATAAGTGACCTCACAGGCCACGCCCTCGAGATCCTTGCGGGCGCCCTCCAGCACCCGCTCGGCGGCGCGGTGCCGGTCGGCCACCCATTCGGCGTCGATCCGGCCCGAGCCGAGCGCGGCCGGCGCCGGGTGCACGACGGCCACGACCAGCGGCGCCGCCAGCGTCTCGGCGAACCACCGGCTCAGCGTCACCGCGTCGGGCGAGGTGGGACCGCCGTCCACCCCGACGATCACCGGCCCGGTCACCGGGGGTCACCGTCCTCGGGCCGGTGCGGGTCGTTCTCGCGCGCCCAGTTCGGCGTCGAGCTCGCCTCGCGGCGCAGGCGGGAGTTCTTGTAGCCGTACAGCCAGTAGATGAGCACGCCGATCGCCAGCCAGACGACGAATCGGACCCAGGTGTCCCAGGGCAGGTCGGTCATCAGGTAGATCGCGAACGCGATGCCGATCAGCGGCAGCAGCGGCGACCACGGCACCCGGTAGGGCCGCGGCATCTCGGGACGGGTGCGCCGCAGCACGATCACTCCAATGTTGACCAGGATGAACGCGAACAGCGTGCCGATGTTGACCAGCTTGACGATCTCGCTGAGCGGCACCAGCGCGGCCAGGATGGCGATCAGCACGCCGAGGATGATGGTCAGCCGGGCCGGCGTGCCGTAACGCTGGTTGACCTTGGCCAGCCGCTGGGGCAGCAGGCCGTCGCGGCACATCGCGAAGAAGATGCGGGTCTGGCCGTACATGATGACCAGCACCACGCTGGTGATCGCGACGACCGCGCCGAGCGCCAGGACCGCGGCCGCCCAGCTGATGCCGGCGCCCTGGTCGAGGGCGGCGGCCAGCGGGGCGTCGCTCGACTCGAGCTGCTCGGGGGAGGCGATGCCGATCGCGCCGACCGTGGTGGCCACGTAGAAGATCGTGCAGATGATCAGCGAACCGATGATGGCCAGCGGCAGGTCCCGTTCCGGCCGGCGAGCCTCCTCGCTGCCGGTGGAGACCGCGTCGAAGCCGATGTAGGCGAAGAAGATCACCGCCGCCGCCGTGGTCACCCCGTCGGTTCCCTCGGGGGCGAACGGCTGGAAGTTGCCGGTGCCGAAGTTCGCGAACGCGACGACGATGAAGAACAGCAGCACGGCCAGCTTGACCACGACCATGACGAAGTTGACCCGGGCGCTCTCGCTCACGCCGCGGACCAGCAGGAAGGTGATGGCCAGGACCACGAACACGGCGGGCAGGTTGAAGATGCCGCCGTCCTCGGGCGACTTGGCGATCGCGTCCGGCAGCGCGAAGCCGAAGGCCGCGTCGAGGAACGCGTTGAGGTTGCCGCCCCAGCCGACGGCGATCGCGGCGACCGAGACCCCGTACTCGAGGATCAGATCCCAGCCGATGATCCAGGCGACGAGTTCGCCCATCGTGGCGTAGGTGTAGGTGTAGGCGCTGCCGGACACCGGGATGGACGAGGCCAGCTCCGCGTAGGACAGCGCCGAGAACGTGCAGGCGACCGCGGCCAGCACGAAGGACAGGATGACCGCGGGCCCGGCGATGCCGGCCCCCTCGCCGATCACCACGAAGATGCCGGTGCCGATGATCGCGCCGACGCCCATCGCGGTCAGCTGCGTCGCGCCGACCGCTTTCTTGAGGCCGTGCCCCTCTTCCGCCGTCTCGGTGATGAGGGATCGGACGTCGCGCACCGCGAAGATGCCCGGCCGTCCCGAAGTAGTCGCCATGTCGCCTCTCCCGTCATCGGCTCACGCCTATGTGACTTTGGGCATACCTGTGGTCACCGCGCAACCCGGGGACGACATCGATCGGAGTGACATCGGACCAAATAGGTACGCACCGGGTGTCCGCCGAGGCGGTGGAAACAGACGGCAGCCTGCGAGAACAGCGAACTGCGGGGTACCGTGGCGACGAGCGGGGCCGAAGGTACGGAGGTTCGGTGATGGGCGAGGCGGTGATGACCACGCGGCGCCAGGCGGACGGTGCGCTCGTCGTCGACGTGCGCGGCAGCCTCGACGCGGCCACTGTCGGCGCGCTGCGCGACACGCTGCTCGGCACGGTGCACCGTGAACGCCCGGTGACCTTGATCGTCGACCTGCTGTACGTCACCTTCATGGACTCCCAGGGCATCGGAACGCTGGTCAGCGGCTACAACGCGGCCCGCGAGGTGGGCACCCGGTTCGTGCTGCGCAACCCGAGCGAGTTCGTCCACCGGCAACTGCGGGTGACCGGGCTGACCGAGATGTTCGGCCTGCCCGCGGAACCGTCGTCGAGCCAGACCTACACCCCCTGAATCCCTTCCCCGACAAGCCGCGCGTTCGGCCCCTGCGGCCCTTAGAGTGCGTTCATGGAACGCGCGGCCGGAGCGAGCATCGACAGCGCCGTCCCGCTGCGACGTGATCCCGACTGGCTGACTCTCCCGGCGGCCGCCGGTCGATGGTGGTCGCTCGACCTGCCCGTGAAAAACCTGCGGACCGAGCTCACCGCTCGCGTGTGGTCACCGGCCCAGGAGACCGCGCGCGTGCTGGTCGTCCATGACGGCCCCGACTACGACAAGCACGCCGGGCTGAGCCGCTACGTCGCCGCCTCGATCACCGCCGGGCGGATCGAGCCGTGTCACCTCGTGCTGCTTCCGGCTGGGGACCGCTTCGACTGGTACGCGGCCTTTCCCGCGTACGCCCGGGGGCTCGGACAGGAGATCCTGCCGCGACTCACCGACCGCCTGTCGCCGGGCCGGCCGGTGGCCGGCGTCGGCGCCAGCCTGGGCGCCCTCGCGATGCTGCACTGCCAGCGCCGTCACCCCGAGTCCTTCGCCGGGCTCTTCCTGCAGTCGGGCAGCTTCTTCCAGCCGCGCTTCGACCGCCAGGAGTCGGGGTTCGGGCGTTACCTGCCGATCGTCCGCTGGACCGGGCGGGTGATGCGGGCGGACGACGGCCCCGGCGTGCCGGTGACGATGACCTGCGGCAGCCTCGAGGAGAACCTGGCCAACAACCGCAGCATGGCCGAGGCGTTGCGCGCGCAAGGCTATGAGGTCACCTTGGCGCAGATCGAGGGCGGCCACGACTGGCCGGCGTGGCGCGACGCCTTCGACCCGCACCTGACCGCGCTCCTGCGCAGGATCTGGCCCTCCGGCCATCCACCCCACCACCGCACGACCAACGACTAAACGCTCTATCTCCGGGGAGGCAGCCGTGGCGGACGTCGAGCACACCATCGGACTCTTGCTGGGAACGGAGGACGACTGGCCACGGGCCTACGAGGCGCTGATGCGGCGGCTCGGGGTGGTGAGCGGGCCGGACGGGAAATCGCACCGGGTCGCCGCCGAGCGGGTGACCATCGAGCCGTTCAACCTGCGCGACAAGCCCCGCCACGACCTGGTCATCGACCGGCTGGCCTACTGGTACTACCACCCGCGCGAGTGGCTCAAGAAGATCGCGCTGATGGACGACGTGTACCTGCTGAACAGCCCGTTCACGTTCCAGTCGATGGAGAAGCACGCGGCCTACTGCGCGATGATGCGGCTCGGCCTCAAGGTTCCCGAGACGGTCCTCGTGCCGTACAAGAACCCCCTGGACAACAGCCGGTACGCGTACACGGCGGCCCGGTACAACCAGCAGTTCGACCTCGACGCGACCGCCGCGCAGGTGGGCTATCCGATGTACATGAAGCCCTACGACGGCGGCGCCTGGGTCGGCGTCTCCAAGATCCGCAACCCGGACGAGCTGCACGCCGCCTACGACGCGTCGGGCGAGCGGCTGATGCACCTGCAGGCCTCGGTCGAGGGCTACGACGTGTTCGCCCGGTCGCTGTCGATCGGGCCCGAGACGATGGTGATGAAGTTCCGCCCCGAGCAGCCGATGCACAACCGCTACGAGGTCGACCACGGCTTCCTCGGCGCCGCCCAGGGCGACGAGGTGATCACCATCTCGCGGCTGGTCAACGCGTTCTTCCGCTGGGAGTTCAACTCGTGCGAGTCGCTGGTGCGGGGCGACGAGGTGTACCCGATCGACTACGCCAACGCCTGCCCCGACGTGGCCATCACCTCGCTGCACTATTACTTCCCGTGGGCGATGGCGGCGCTGTTGCGCTGGTCGGTGTTCTGCGTCGTGACCGGTCGCAAACCGCGCCTCGACATGGACACGTCGGCCTACTTCGCGATCGGCGACGACCCCTCCCTCTCGTACGCCGAGAAGCTGGCCGCCTATCGCAAGCTCGCCGACGACTACTTCGAAGCCGATCGGTACGCCGACTTCTGCGCCCGCCACCTGGGCAGTGTCGACGAGATCGTCTACGAGTGGGTGACGTCGGACGAATACCGGTCGCTGCTGCGCGAGACGATCCGGGCCACCTACCCGGTGCACGAGCACGAGAAGTTCCTCGCCCACTTCGGCGGCCTCACCGACGCCTGGATCCGCGACAACAGTCGCTGAGCAAATTTGTCGGACCCGCGGGCTAGGGTCGTCAGCGTGCGGATCCGGATCGAGGGGCGTGACCTGCCGGCCCAGCTTGGTGGGCCGCGGGCTGATGCCCTGCGCCTGGCCAATGTGCACGTCGGGGTGCAGCGGCAGCGTGAGCCGGTCGGGCTCGTGCCCGCGTGGGCCCCGGCGGCCACCTGGGAGTTCGAGATCACGTCGCGGGAGGTCGACGAGTTGCTCGACGTGGGCGGCCCGTGGGTGCACGGCCGCCCGGGTGCCCGATTCCTGTACCTGACCTGGGGCAACGTCGGCCACGACCCGGCCGCGGGCGACAGTTTCGCGATGTTCCGCCGGGCCAAGCTGCTGTTCGGGGACGTGCCCACCGCGATGCTGCGGTCGGCCCACTCCGGTGGCGTCCTCACCGCCGAGCTGGCGCTGACCGACGCCACCGGCGACCCCGTCTCCGCCCGCGTCCGCCCGCCCGACGTCGTCTGGTCGTGGCGATGACCTCCCTGGTGGCGGCCGAGCTGCGGGTGCTCCACGGCTTCGTGGGCCGCGACGGCGCGATCAACCTGTGGGCCGAGGCGGCGCCGCTGCCGTCGCCCGGCCGGGGCGAGCACCCGTTCGCCCTCCCGGCGACCGGACTGCCGGCGGGCGAGACCCGGCCGCCGGCCACGCTCGTGCTGCCCTCGACCAGCGCCGGCCCGCTGCCGTCGCCCCAGCTCGGCCTGCCGCCCCGGCGGGGCACCCCCCGCCTGCGGGCCTGGCTGGTCCCGGCCGTCGTCGTGCCGTTCGTCGACGACGAGGTGGCGGGCGAGTTCGACGGGCGGCTCGGGCGCTCGGTCGAGTGGCTGATCGAGCTCTGTGACTTCGCGGCCGATCTCGTACGACGCGGGCGCGTGCTTCCCGCGGTCCACCCGCACGGGCCGACGGCGCGCTGGCGGCCGGTGCTCACCGGCTTCGACGCGATCCACCGGGACGACTTGCTGCGGCGGCTGCCCGCGGCTGCCCGGGCCGAGCGCGCCCGCCCGGGCGACGTGGCCGGCCTGCCCGCCGAGGACGCCCTCGCCGCGGCGCTCGAACGACTGGTCGACGGCCTGGTCCGCACCCGGCTGGCCGAGTCGGGCGTGCGGCTGGGCGACGGCTGGCTCGCCGCGCTCACCGGCGAGTCCTCCTTCACTGCCGCCCCGGGCCTGGTCGACGAGCTGACCGAGCGGCTCGACGCCTGGCACACCGGCGCCGTCACGGGCGCCGCCGTGCGGGTCTGCTTCCGGCTCAGCCACGTGCGCGAGCCCGATCCCGACGAGCCCGACGCGGTCGACCCCCGCCCGGCCGACGTCGCGGTCCGCGACACCTGGCTGCTCGAGTTCCTGCTGCAGGCCGTCGACGAGCCGAGCGCCCTGGTCACCGCGGCCGACATCTGGCGCGACCGGTACGCCCCGCTGCGCCGCTGGACCAGCCACCCGCAGGAACGCCTGCTGGGCGGGCTCGGCCGGGCGGCCCGGCTCCACCCCGGCCTCGAGGCGGCCCTGCGCGTGCCCCGGCCGGTCGACATGGTGCTCGACACCGAGGAGGCGCACCGCTTCCTCACCCACGCGGCCGCGCTCGAGGAGGCCGGCTACGGCGTGCTCCTGCCGGCCTGGTGGCGCGACAAGCCCGGTCTCGGGCTGGGACTCAACCTGCGCCCGCGCGACCCGATCCCGGCCGTGCTGCGCGACCAGACGGCCGACCTCGCCCACCTGGTCGACTACGACTGGCATCTGGCCCTCGGCGGGCGGGTGCTCACCACCGAGGAGCTGACCGACCTCGCCCAGGCCAAGGTTCCCCTGGTCCGGCTGCGCGGCCGCTGGGTCTACCTCGACGCCGACCGCCTCGACGCCGGGCTGCGCTTCCTGGCCCGCGGCGGCGGCACGATGACCGCCGGCAACGCGCTGCGCATGATCAAGCTGCTGCCGCCCGAGGAGGTGCCGCTGCCGGTCACCGCGACCAGCGGCGAGGGGTGGGCGGCCGACCTGCTCTCGGGCGAACTCGATGAACGGCTCGAACTGCTCGAGCCGCCGGCCGAGCTGCGCGGCACCCTCCGGCCGTACCAGTTGCGGGGCTTCTCCTGGCTCGCCTTCCTCGACGGTCTGGACCTGGGCGCGTGCCTGGCCGACGACATGGGGCTGGGCAAGACCGTGCAGCTCCTGGCGTTGCTGCTGCACCGTCGCAGCGGGCCGGCGTTGCTGATCTGCCCGCTGTCGGTGCTGGGCAACTGGCAGCGCGAGGCGGCCCGGTTCGCCCCGACGCTGCGGGTGGCGGTGCTGCACGGCGCCGAGCGGGCCGTGCCCGACGACGCCGATCTGGTGCTGACCACCTATTCCACCGCTGTCCGGGACGCCGACCAGCTCGCGGCGATCGCGTGGGACAGGGTGGTGCTCGACGAGGCCCAGCACGTCAAGAACAGCGCCGGCACGGCCGCGCGGGCGATCCGCCGGCTCCCGTCGCGCATGCGCATCGCGCTGACCGGCACACCGGTGGAGAATCGGCTGGCCGAGCTGTGGTCGATCCTCGACTACCTCAACCCCGGCGTGCTGTCCTCGGCCCACACGTTCCGCGTGCGCTTCGCCGTGCCCATCGAGAGGTTCGGCGACGAGGACGCGGCCGCGCGACTGCGCCAGGCGACCCGGCCGTTCATGCTGCGGCGCACCAAGTCCGACCCCGTCGTCATCCACGACCTGCCCGACAAGCGCCACGTGCGGCACCTGTGCGGGCTGACCGCCGAGCAGAGCACCCTCTATCGCGCGGTGCTCGACGACATGACGACCCGCCTGAACGAGAGCACCGACCGGTGGAACAAGGGCATCGTGCTGGCCGCGATGACCAAGCTCAAACAGGCCTGCGTACACCCGGCGCTGCTGCTGGGCGACGGCTCGCCGCTGCCCGGCCGCTCCGGCAAGCTGGAACGCCTCGAGGAGATCGTCGACGGCGCGCTGGCGCAGGGCGAGAGCGTGCTGTGCTTCACCCAGTACGCGCGCTTCGGGTCGATGCTGACCCCGCACCTGGCCGCCCGGTTCGGGGTGCCGGTGCGTTATCTGCACGGCGGCACGTCCCGAAAGGACCGTGACGAGATGGTCGCCTCCTTCCAGGCCGACGAGCGTCCGGGGGTCTTCGTGCTCTCGCTCAAGGCGGGCGGGACGGGGCTCAACCTCACCGCGGCCAACCACGTGGTGCACGTCGACCGCTGGTGGAACCCGGCCACCGAGGAGCAGGCCACCGACCGGGCCTTCCGCATCGGCCAGCAGCGCGACGTGCAGGTGCACACGCTGGTCTGCCTGGGCACGCTCGAGGAGCGCATCGACCGCCTGCTGGCCGACAAGGGCGTCCTGGCCGCGCGCGTCGTCGGCAACGGCGAGGGCTGGCTGACCGCCCTGTCCACCACCGAGCTGCGCGAGCTGCTCACCCTCGCCCCGGAGGCCATCGTTGACTGACACCGGACCCCGCCTCCCGGCATCGGCGCGGCGGGCGCCCACCACCGGCCCGGGAGGCTCACGGTGACGGACGATCGGCTCGCGATCGCGTTCCTCGGCACCTTCGAGTCGCTGCGGATGGCGCCCACCTTCGCGCGCGGGCGGCGCGACGAGCGCTCGGGGCATGTGCGCAGCCTGACCATCTCGAGCAGCCTGGTCGTCGCGCAGGTGCGCGGGCCCGAAGACCCGCGCGCGTTCCGGTCGCGGATAGCGGTGCGGGCCTTCGGCGCCTCCGAGTGGGCGGCGATCGAGACGACGCTGGCGGCCGAGGCCCGCTATGCGGCGTCTCTGCTGGGCGGGCAGATGCCGGCGGGCATCGCGGACGTCTTCGCCGCGGCCGGGCTGAGTCTGGTGCCGCTCTCGCTCGACGAGGTCGCCATGGACTGCTCGTGCGAACGCTGGCCCATGCCGTGCGTGCACCTGGCCGCGACCTGCTACGCGGTGGCCCGCAGTTTCCAGGAGGACCCGTTCGGCGCGTTCGCCTGGCGCGGCCGCGGCCGGGACGAGCTGCTGATCCACCTGCGCGAGCTCCGCAACGCCCAGGCCGTCAAGGCTGCGGATCGTACGGCTTCGGCGCGATCGTCCGCAGCGTCTGCTTCCGGCTTTCCCGAGGGGCCCTCCGCCTCCAGGACCTCGGCCTCCAGGACCTTGGCCTCCAGGACCTCGGCCTCCGGGACCTCTCCTCCCTCCGGTGCTGATCCGGCCACGGGGTCGGCGCCGCACTCCGCGGCTGATGACCTCGGGGAGTGGCTCGGCGAGGTGGACGCGTTCTGGGGGAGCCCGTTGCCCGCCGTGGTGCCCGTCGGCGGCCGGCCGGGGTCTGTGAGCAGGCCGGATGCGATTCTCGACCAGCTCGATCCGCCGCCGCTGGCGCAGGACGGGAAGCCGATCGTCGACGTGTTGCGACCCGCCTATCTGGCCCTGCCCGACGAATAGGGGAGGGCCCGCCGCCGCTCGGACTAATCCCATACGTGGGCTTCTGCCCCAGAAGGGGTACACCCTCCGAAACCTTGCTGTTACTCAACGTGCAAATGATCTCCTTCTCGGGACATGGCGTTTTGTCAAGAGAAGGTGTGAAATGAACCGTATTACCCGGATGCTTTCCGTCACCGGCCTCGGCCTCTTCGCTGGTGTCGCCATCGGCGCCGGCCCGGCCGTGGCGGCGACCGGGACGGACGCGAGTGCCTCCAAGCCGGCGGCGGCCACCCAGGGCGCCGACCGTGACCGCGTCATCCGTTACTACCACGACCTGCGCAGCTGCATCATCGCCGGCCGCATCGGCGAGCGGCTCGGCCGCTGGGACGACTTCGACTGTGACCGGGTCGGCCGTCGGACCTACGCCCTCGAGGTGAGCTGGGACCGCGACTTCCGGCACGGCAACCGTCACCACGGCGGCCCGTTCGGCCACCGGTTCGGCGACCGTGACCGGTTCGGCGACCGCGACCGCTTCGGCGACCGCGACCGTGATGGCCGTGATGGCCGTGACGGTCGGGATGACCGTGATGGCCGTGACGGTCGGGATGACCGTGATGGCCGTGACGGCCGTGATGGCCGTGATGGCCGTGACGGCCGTGACGGCCGTGACGACCGCGATGGCCGCGATGGCCGCGATGGCCGTGACGGCGGCCGCCAGGGCTGACTTCCGTCAGTACGTGAAGCGAGCCACGACCCTCGGGTCGTGGCTCGTTCGCGTCATCCCCGACCTGCGGACCACCAGCCGCCGGGCGATCCCTCGCAGCGGGAGGTGCGCGACCCGTCGGCTCCGCTCGTCGTCACCAGGCGACGGGCTCGTAGTCCTTGAGGAAGACGCCGTACAGGTCCTCGCCCTTCTCGCCGCGCACGATCGGGTCGTACACCCGGGCCGCGCCGTCGACCAGGTCGAGCGGGGCGTGGAAGCCCTCCTCGGCCAGCCGCATCTTCGTCGGGTGCGGGCGCTCGTCGGTGATCCAGCCGGTGTCCACGCTGGTCATCAGGATGCCGTCGGCGAACATGTCGACCGCGCTGGTGCGGGTCAGCATGTTGAGCGCCGCCTTGGCCATGTTGGTGTGCGGGTGGCCGGCGCCCTTGTAGCCACGCGCGAAGATGCCCTCCATCGCCGACACGTTGACCACGTAGCGCCGCGGGTGCGGTGACTGGGTCATCGCCCGGCGCAAGCGGCTCACCAGCACGAACGGCGCGGTCACGTTGCACAGCTGGACCTCGAGCAGCTCCAGCGGGTCGACCTCGTGCACCCGGTCGCTCCAGCTGTTGGTCGGCGCGGTGTCGGGCATCAGGCCGCCGGCGTCGATCGCGACCGACCGCGCGGTGAGGGCCATCTCGGTGATCTGCTGCGGCGTGAGCACCGGCGCCCCGGTGGTCAGGGCCGCGGCCGGCGAGGCGCCCGCGGTGCCGAAATACTCCAGCTCGGGCAGCGGGCCGTGGGGCAGCGGCTCGGCCTCGGCGGCGGCGATGGCCGCGTACGAGCCGGGGGAGCGACGGACCGTCTGGGCCGCGTTGTTGATCAGAATGTCGAGGTGGCCGCGGGCCGCCACCGAGTCGGCCAGCCCGACCACCTGTGCGGGATCGCGCAGATCGAGCCCCACGATGCGCAGCCGGTGCAGCCACTCGGCGCTGTCGGGCATCGCCGAGAAGCGGCGCACCGCGTCGTGCGGGAATCGCGTGGTGATCGTCAGGTCGGCGCCGTCGCGCAACAGCCGCAGGGCGATGTACATGCCGATCTTGGCCCGCCCGCCGGTGAGCAACGCCCGCCGCCCGGTGAGGTCGGTGCGCGCATCCCGCCGGTCGTGGTTGAGCACGGCGCAGTCGGGGCAGAGCTGGTGATAGAACGCGTCGACATGGGTGTAGCGCTGCTTGCAGACGTAGCAACCGCGCGCCTGCTTCAGCACCCCGGCCGGGCCCGTCGCGATCGAGGTGCGCAGCGGGATGCCCGCGGTCTCGTCGTCGATGCGCCCGGGCGCTCCCGTGGCGGTCGCCTCGGTCACCGCGCGGTCGTTGGCCAGGATCGCGTCCCGGCGTTCCCGGCGGCGCTTGAGCTTCACCGTCTTGAACAGGGCGGCCGTGGCCCGCCGCACCGCGACCGCGTCCGGGTGCTCCGCGGGCAGCTCCTCCACCTCGGCGATCACCGCAAGGCAGAGCGCCAGCCGCTCCCGGTCCACCCCGGTGGTCGTCCCAGTTTCGCCCGTCATGCTCACTTACCGTCCTTACCAGCAAAATCCGACCCCGGAACTGTACTGATCCGCCCGGACCATCGGCCGTCCGCGTCCCACCCGGAGAGCTTCCCATCGACATTCGTCCCGGCGTGGGCCGGTGGACGACGCGGCACGCGCTCACCCGGCGGTATCTCAGCCATCGTCACGCCGGGACCGGCAGGGCGGCGACTGTGTCGTGCAAGGCCTGGATGAGCGCGTCGGCCAGGGGATGGGTGCGGCGGCTCGGGGTGACCACGCCGATGTAGCGGCACGGGCACGGCGGGGCGAGCGGGACCGTGGCCAGTCCGGGCTGGGCCCCGGCGGTCAGCGCCACCTGCGGGATCATGCTGATGCCGACCTCGGCCTGCACCAGGGACTGGGCGAAGATGTAGTCCGTCCCGCGGCAGGCGGTGCGGATCTCGAAGCCGGCCATCGCCGCGTAGTGGCCGAGCATGTCGACGATCCGCAGGCAGCCGTGCACCCAGCGCTCACCGGCCAGGTCGGCGATGGTGACCGACTCGCGTCCGGCCAGCGGATGAGCGGCCGGGAAGACGATCCACATGGGGTCCTCGAGCAGCGGGCGATAGGTGAGGCCCGAGCGGTCACCGGGGCGTACCGGGGGAACCTCGTCGAAGTGGTAGACCAGCGCCAGGTCGGCGGCCCCCGAGCGGACGAGGGGCAGGGCGTCCTCGGGTTCGTTCTCGAGAACGGTGAGGTCGACGCCCGGCCGTTCGGCGGCGAAGCGGGTCAGCGCCGCGGGCAGCAGGCGCTGACCACCGCTGGTGAAGGTGGCCACGGTCAGGCTGTCGACCGTGCCCAGCCGGGCGATCTCGCGCTCGGCCCGGGACAGGTCGGCCGCGATCGCCTCGCCCGCCTCGACCAGCACCCGCCCGGCCTCGGTGAGCTCGACGCCGCGGGTGCTGCGCAGCACCACGTGGGTCCCGAGCTCGCGTTCCAGCGCGGCGATCTGCTGCGACACGGCCGACGGCGTCAGACGTAACGCGGTGGCCGCTTGGTTGAAGCTGCCGAGCCGCGCCACTTCCCGCAGCACGGCCACCCGGCGTACGTCGATCATAAACTCAGCCCGATCATCAGCTCACCTTCAAGCATCCCCAGCAAGTCGGTACTACCGCTTACTACCGTACGGGAGCAGGGTCGAGGTGTGAATCGACGCGCCTGGTTTCTCTTCCTCGTGGTCTCGGTGCTCTGGGGCATTCCGTACTTCCTCATCAAGATCGCCATCGAGGATCTGTCGCCGCTGCTCGTGGTCTTCGGCCGGGTCGCGATCGCCGCGATCGTGCTGCTGCCGTTCGCCGCCGCCCGCGGCACGCTGAGCAAGCTGCGGGGCCGGATGGGACCGGTCTTCGTGCTCGCGTTCGTGCACATCCTCGGCCCGTTCCTGCTGATCACTTACGGCGAGACGCACATCAGCTCCTCGCTGACCGGCCTGCTCATCGCCGTCGAACCGGTCGCCATCGCCCTGCTCATGATCCGCTCCGAGCGGCTGACCCCGATCCGCGTCGCCGGCCTGGCGCTGGGCTTCGGCGGTGTGGCGCTGCTGGTCGGCCTCGACCTCTCGGGCGACCGCCTGGGCCTGCTCGGCGCCGGGATGGTGCTGGTCGCCGCGATCAGCTATGCCGTCGCCACCATGCTGGTGCAGCGCCGCCTTGCCGACGTGCCCGCCGAGTCCCTGGTCGGCGCCACGACCGGCATCACCGCGCTCGCGCTGGCGCCGTTCGCCGTCTTCTCGCTGCCGGCCGAGCCGGTCCGCGTCGAGGCCTGGGCCGCCCTGGCCGTCCTCGGCTTCTTCTGCACGGCTCTGGCCCTGCTCGCGTTCTACCAGCTCATCGGCCAGGTCGGCTCGACCCGCGCCGGCCTGGTCACCTACGTCAACCCGGTCGTCGCCGTCCTGCTGGGCGTGGCGCTGCTCGACGAGCACTTCGGCGTCAGCACGATCGTGGGCTTCACCCTGGTCGCGGCCGGCTGCTGGCTGTCGACCCGCCCGGTTCCGGCCACGATCGGGGCCGTGGGCGAACCGGTGGCGGCCGGTCGCGTGTGATGACGGGTGCCATCGGGCACCATGAAGACAGGCGTGGCCGAGCGACCCAGCGCCAGCGGGCCGCTCGGCCACGCCGCCCGCGCCGGTCGAGTCGATCATTCCATCGACCGTCCCCGGGTCGTTTTCGTGGGTGATGGGCAGAGGGGGAACGGCATGGGGCGGCGAATTCTGATCACCGGGGCGCGACGCGGCATCGGGGCGGCCATCGCCGTCGGGCTGGCCCGCCCGGGGCACCGGCTCTGGCTGCATCACCTGGCCGCCGCCGACGAGGCCGAGAGCGTCGCACGTCTCTGTCGTGACCTCGGCGCCGAGGTCACCCTGCTCGACGCCGACCTGGCCGACGCCGCCGCCGTCCGCGACCTGGCCGAGCGGGCCGGCCCGATCGACGTGCTCGTCAACAACGCGGCCAAGGCGTCCAACGTCGACTTCGCCGGACTGCCGCTGGCCGAGTGGCAGCAGACGTTCGCCGTCAACGTCACCGCGCCGATGCTGCTCGCGCAGGCGCTCAGCGCCGGCATGGCGGAGCGCGGCTGGGGCCGCATCGTCAACGTGGTCTCGCCGACCGTGCGCATGGGCGGCCCGTCCGGCCCGGCCTACGTGTCGAGCAAGGCCGCACTGATCGGCCTGACCCGCTCGCTGGCGCGGGCGCTGGGCCCGGCCGGCATCACGGTCAACGCGCTGTCCCCGGGCGCCATCCGCACCGAGGGCGAGGCCGAGCTGGCCGACGGCCGCGACGCCGAGGCGCACGCCCCGCTGCTGGCCACCCAGGCCCTGCCGCGGGCCCTGGTCCCCGAGGATCTGGTGGCCACCGTACGGCTGCTCGTCTCGGAGGGTTCGGGCGCGCTCACCGGTCAGGTGCTCGAGGTCGGCGGCGGCCTGGTCTTCCGCTGACCGCCGCGCGGGCGGCCAGGACCGGTCCGGGCGGAAGTCGGTGCGCGACGATCGCCGCCTGGTCGCTGGACGTGCCGCTGCAGCCGGCAACCGGCGGCGCCTACTGCGAGGGTTGGTCGTCTTCCGGCTTGCGGCGCGGCTTGGGCAGCTGGTCGGCCAGCGTGGCCGGGCGGCGCGGGGGCTTCGCGGGCTCCTCCGGTGCAGCCGGGCGGTTGGTCTTCTCCGAGGTCGGGCGACGGGTGCGGCTGCTGTACTGAGCCAGGTCGGCCGGGCGTGACTCCCGCAGGTGGTCCCCGAGGTCGGCCGGCCGGGTCTCCCGCAGGTGGTCACCCAGGTCGGCGGGCCGGCGCGGGGGCGGCGGGGTGACCGGCGACGCGTACGCCGGCGGCGGTCCCACCGGCGGAGCCTCCCCGGCCGACGGCGTCATCGGTGTGGCGGGGGGTTCGGCAATCTCGCGGCCGGGCCGGAACGAGTACGGCTGATCGCCCAGCGTGGCCGGCCGGCGCAGCGGCGTCGGCTCCACGACTTCCTCGGCCTGCGGCGCCGGCGACCAGGCCTCGGACTGCGGCAATGGTGACCAGGCCTCGGACGGCCGCGACAGTGACCAGGCCTCGGACTGCGGCAATGGTGACCAGGCCTCGGACTGCGGCGATGGTGACCAGGCGTCGGACTGCGGCGATGGTGACCAGGCGCCGGGCTGCGGCGCCGGTGACAACGCGTCGGGGTCCGGCGTCGGTGACCGGTCGTCGGACTGCGGCGACAGCGGACGGTCGTCGGGCTGGGGAACCGGGTAGGGCTCGTCGACGGGCCGGCGCGGGAACTCGCGCTCATCCAGCTCGGCTGCCCGGCGCGCGGTGAAGGCGCTGCCCAGTTCCGACCGGCGCACTCCGGACCCGGCGAGGGGCGGCGGCGGTGCAATTCGCGGGGGCTGAGCCGGCAACGACGGCGTGGCCGGCATGATCCGCTGGGGGAGCGGCTCGACGACCGGCTCAGCCGCAGCCGACGGCACAGAGCGACGGGGCAGGGGCTCGGCTGCGGGCGGTGACGTGAAGCGCTGGGGCAGGGGCTCAGCCGCGGGCGGCGGCATGAAGCCCGGGGGCAACGGCTCAGCGGCGGGCGCGGGCACGACGGGCTCGGCCGCGGCCGGTGGCAGGATCCGCTTCGGCAAGGGCTCGACGGCCGGGGCCGGGGAGGCCTCGTCGGTCACCGGGGGAGGGCCGAGGCGTTGGGCGCGCTCGATCAGAGGCGCGGGCATCTGCCGGGTCGACTCCAGACCGGGCACCTGCAGCCGCCGGGTGGCGTCCAGGTCGGGTGCGTCGAAGCTCCGCGTGACGTCGAGCCCGGGCTCGGGCCCGGTGACCAGGGACGTCCGGTCCGCTCCGGGCGCGGGCGGGTCGAGATCGGGGAGCACGATGCTGCCCGACGTCTCCGGGTCGGGAGTCTCGAAGGTCCGCGCGACCTGCCGGTTCGGCGCCTCGAAGATGGCCGGTGGGTCGTCACTCGGCGTGGGTTCGAAGGTGGGCGGTTCGAAGGTGGGCGGCTCGAACACCGGCGCCTCGAACGTGGACGTCGCGTCCAGGTCGGGAGCGTCGAAGCTGCGCGTGATACCCAGGTCGGCCAGGTTCCGGGTGCTGTCGAAGTCCGGCCGGTCCCCGAAGTAGGGAACCGTGGGCTCCGGCGCCGCGGGCAGTTCCAGCGAGCTGGCGAACGTCCCGGCCGACGACGGCGCGAAGAAGAACTCGTCCGGCGCCGAGTAGTCGGGGGCGGTGCTCCGCGACTCCGAGCGGTACACCCCGGGCATCGGGTAGTACGGCTCCCGCAGGTAGGGCGTGAAGACCGGTTCGCCGTCGACGATCTCGCCGTCGACCTCGTCGCCGTCCACCGGCTCGTCCGGAACGGCCTCGGCCACGGCGCCAACCGGCTCCACGACGACCGGCCGATCGGCCTCATCGGCGTCGGTCTCGACCGCATCCGGCTCGTCGGTGAGGCGCTCAGCGACCGGCTGCCCCGCGCCGGTCTCGACGACCGGCTCCTCGATGACCGGCGCACCGGCCCGCGAGGCATCCGGCTCCGCCACGACCGGCACTTCCCGGGCGGTCCCGGCAACCGGTTCCCGGACAGCCGGCGCAGCAGTTGCCGCCGCACCCGATTCACCGGAGGGCTCCTCGACGACCGGCCCGTCAGGCGAATCCGCGACGTTGCCGGCGACCGGCTCCCCGTCGGATTCAGCGACCGGTTCCGCGTCGGTTGGGGCCGGCGACGGCGCAAAGGTTCCGGCGAGCGGCTCCGGGTCGGTTCGGGCCGGTGCCGCCGCAAGAGTTCCGGCGACCGGCTCCGCGACAGCCGATGCGGCAGTCTCGGTCGCATCCGGCTTGTCGGTGGGCCGCTCCTCGGCCGGCTCGTCCGCGACGACCTCGCCAACCGGCGCGTCGACGGCGTTCTCGGCAACCGGAACGTCGGCCTCCGGCTCGCCACCCGTGGCGTCGGCTGCGGACTTGTCGGCGGCACGCTCCTCGACGACATCTCCGGCCGCCGCGTCCCCGTCAGAGTCGGCCTCGTGAGGCGACGCAACCACGTCGTCAGAGGCGGCAACAGGCTCCACCGACGCGACGACAGGGTCGTCCTCGACGATCTCCGCGTCGACGTGCTCGTCCAGGGAAGCCGGAACCGAAGCAGGAACTGAAGCCGGAACCGAAGCCGATACCGAGACCGGCGAGGCCGTCCCCGCGACGACCGGCTCGTCATCCTCGATGATCTCCGCGTCGACGATGTCGTCGTCGGCCGCGTCCGGAACGGGGGAGACCGCCGCGCCGCCCGGAACCGGCGACTCCTCGGTGACCTTGGGGAAGACCTCGGTCGCGCTGTCCGGCCCGGCCGGCAGGGACCGCGTCATCATCGCCGGCGGCAGCAGCATCACCCCGGCCGCTTCCCGGTCCCACGTGCTGTAGACCTGCGACGACGGCCCCGGCGGCAGCGCCAGCACGGCCGTTTCCTCGCCGGCCACGTGACGCCCGGACGGCAACGCCGGCGTCTCCTCCTCGCCGGCGTGCTCCGACAACCCGGCCCGCTCCTGCAGCCGCCGCAGCGGCCCCGGCGCCCACCACGCCGCGTTGCCCAGCAGCCCGAGCACCGACGGCACCAGCAGCATGCGGACGACGGTCGCGTCCAGCAGCAGCGCGACGATCATGCCGACGCCGACGAACCGCATCGTGGTCACCGACGACAGCGCGAACGCCCCGGTCACCACGATCAGCAGCACCGCCGCCGCGCTGATCACCCGTCCGGTACGGGCCAGGCCGATCGTGACCGCCTCGTTCGTCGACGCGCCGTGGGCCCGCGCCTCGACCATCCGCGAGAGCAGGAACACCTCGTAGTCGGTGGAGAGGCCGAACACCACCGCGGCCATCAGCACGACGATGCCTGCCTCCAGGGGCGCCGGCGTCACGTCGAGCCAGGACGCGCCGTGCCCGTCCTGGAAGATCCAGACCAGGATGCCGAAGGTGGCGCTCAGGCTGAGCGCGCTCATCAGCACGGCCTTGATCGGCAGCAGGATCGAGCCGAACGCGAAGAACATCAGCAGCAGCGTGGCGCCGACCAGCATCGCGACCATCCACGGCAGCTTCGCGGCGGTGGCCGCCAGGCTGTCGACGTTCCGGGCCGTGGTGCCGCCGACGAGCAGTTCCGCGCCGTTGGGCACGGGCAGCGACCGGATCTGGTCGACCACGTCGCGGGACTCGGTGCTGAACGGGTCGGACGAGCGCAGCGTCGCGTTGAAGACGGTGACGTCGCCCGCGCGCTGGGCCGGGCTGATCTGGGCGATGCCGGGAATCTGGCGCAGCGTGACGGCGAACGCGGCCGAGTCGGCCCGGCCGCGCAGCACGATCGGCATGCCGCTGTCGGTGAACTGCGGGTAGTCGGCCTTGAGCGTCTCGATCGCCTGCCGGGCCGCGTCGCCGGCCGGCAGCGTACGCTCGTCGGCCTCGCCGAACCGGACGCCGGCGATCGGCGCCGCCAGGACCAGCAGGCCGGCCAGGATCGGCAGCGCGACCACGACCGGGCGGCGGAGCACCGCGGCGGCCGTCCGTCCCCAGAACGAGCCCTCCTTGCCCCGGCCGGGCAGGCGGATCGGCAGTTTGTCGACGCGCGGGCCGAGGACGGCGAGCAGCGCCGGCAGCAGCGTCAGCGAGAGCAGCGCGGCCAGGCCGACCGCGGCGAGCCCGCCGTAGGCCAGCGACTTGAGGAAGCCCTGCGGGAACAGCAGCAGCCCACCGAGCGCGATCATCAGCAGGGTCGCGGAGAAGACGACCGTACGCCCGGCGGTGGCGACGGTCCGGCGGACGGCCTCGGCCGGAGTGCGACCGCTCGCCTGTTCCTCCCGGAAGCGGCCCACCATGAACAGGCCGTAGTCGATGGCCATGCCGAGGCCGAGCAGGCTGGCCACGTTGACCGCGAACGAGTTGACCTCGTGCACGCCGGTGATCGCGTTCAGCACGCCCAGCGAGCCCAGCACCGCGGCCCCGCCGACCAGCACCGGCAGGGAGGCCGCGACCAGCGAGCCGAACAGCAGCACGAGCAGGATCAGCGTGACCGGCAGCGAGATGATCTCGGCCTTGGCCAGGTCCTGGGTCGAGCGGGTGGAGGTCGCGTCGGCGAGCACGACAGCGCCGGAGAGCTGCACCTTCGTGCCGGCGACGGCCAGCTTGTCGTCGATCTCGCGGAACGAGTCGAGCTTGGCGCCGTCGTCCGCGCCGGCCAGCGTGACCAGGGCGACGCCGCTGGTCTTGTCCTTCGCGACGAACTGCGGGGACCGGGTCGACCAGTACGACGTGCTGTTCTTCACCGCCGACTTGGGCAGCGCGGTGAGCTTGGCCCGGATGCGCTTGCCCAGGTCGACGTCGGTGATCTTGCCGGTGGTCGGTGTGTAGATGACCACGAGGTCGCCGCCCTGCGCGCCGAACGCCTTCTGGACGGCCTCGGTGGCCTGGGACGACTCGCTGTCCGGGTCGTTGTAGCCGCCCTCGGTGAGCTGGCCGAAAACACCGAGCCCCCAGACGCCCGCGCTGATCACCGCGACGAGCGCGACGATCAGTACCGGCCACCGGAAGCGGGCGACCCACGATCCCCAGCCCGCGAACACGTCAACCCCTCTGGTCGTTCCTCACTACCGCCGGATCCCGGCTGGAGTGCTATGAGAACACTTCAGGAAAGCGTCGCCGCTTCCAGGGCCACCCCTGAGCAACCTTTCCCGTACGCGGCGTCGGTTGTCCAGGTCAGCCGCACCTGGCCCGACTTCGGCGCCTGGTAGGCGACGGTCAGCACCGCGGTGCGCAACGTGGCGCCGCGCTGTTCGAGAACCGTAGTGCCGCGGGACTCGCCCGTGCTCAGCCGCGCGGTCAGCTTTCCGCGGGCCGAGACGGCTCCCACATAGAGCTTGAGCACCCGCGGCGTGGTGCCGGCCGGCGCCGAGAGGGTGAAGCCGTTGCCCTTGCCGCAGGTGCGGATGCCGGTGGTCGTGCCCGCGTTGCTCGCCACCGGGTCGCCGCCGCTCCAGGCGAACCGCTGCGGGCTGAGCGAGTGCCGGAACCGCGGGGCGGTCGGGGCGCCCTCGAGGATGCGGAACTCGCCCTTCTTGTCGCGTTCGAGGGAGAACGTGCCGTCGAGCCCCCAGTGCACCCAGTCGCTGTCCCCCTCGTCGGACAGCCGGACCACCGACGGCACCGCGTCCCGGACGATCGTGAGCTGATCACGGGAGGGCGGCGGCGGGGCGGTCGCCTCGGCGGTGCTGCGCGAGGGGGACGGCGACGGGCTGCCCAGCGGGATGAGCCCCTGGTTGCTCCCGGCGCTGGGCGGCGGCGGCAGCCGCAGGTCGCCGAGCGCCGGCGCGGGCGGGTCGATCGGCGGCGCCGCCTCCTCATTGCCCTTGAGGCCGCGGACGGCGACGAAGCCGAACCCGATGACGACGAGCACCCCGGCGAGGATCACCGCGGCGGACGAGAGGAACTCGTTCCACTGGCGGCCGTCCTCGGTGAGACCGGCGCGGCGGCGGACGCCGGTGTGCGGGGCGCGGTGGCCGGTCCGGCTTCCGCGGCGACCATCGTCGGTCGACGGCAACCGACCCTCCTGTGTTTCACAGCGCGAATTCACAACGCGAAGAAAGGTGTGTGGGGCGTCAACAATCGCACTTCGATGCGTGACGGTGAAGAGCGGAATGCGTGACCGTCCGTTCGGGTGATCACGGGCCTAGGTGGTTCGGCCGAGGTTCGGCGTGGGCTTCGTCACGAGGACAGGTACCGTGTCCGAAGTTTCCGGCCGATGCCGAATACAGGAGAGTCGACGACTTATGAGCAGCGAGACCGCCCGACCCATCACCGGCGACACGGCGAAGCGGCGCAGCCAGGCCGTCGCCGGTGCCGTTGCCGGGCTGGCCGTGGTCGCCGTCCTGGTGACCGTCTTCATCACCGTACGAGGTGGCGACTCCGGTGAACCGGCGTCCGCCCCGGCGCCGGCGTCGGCCGCCCCCACCGCCGAGGCGGTGCCGTCCGAGGCCCCGCCGTCCGCCGAGGTCCCGCCGTCCGCCGGAGGCCCCGCCGAGGGTCAGCCCGCGCCGGTCGACACCCCGGCCGCGCTGTCCAAGCAGCCCGTCGTCAAGGGCGGCACCGGCACGGTCGACAAGCTTAAGGTGACCTCCCTGGTGCCCGGCACCGGCCCGGCGGTCAAGGCCGGCCAGACCGTCACCGCCAACTACGTGCTGGTCAGCTACAAGACCGGTCAGATCATCGACTCGTCGTGGCAGCGCGGCCAGCCGTTCAGCACCCCGGTCGGCACCGGCCGCGTCATCGAGGGCTGGGACAAGAGCATCCCGGGTCAGAAGGTCGGCAGCCGCATCCAGATCGACGTGCCCGCGGCCATGGCCTACGGCGACGAGCAGGGTGACCTGCGGTTCGTGGTCGACATCCTGGCCGCTCAGTAGTTCACAGCTCGCTGACGACGACGTCCAGCTGACGGGGGCGGCCCGGTGCCGTGGGCTGCTCCTCGACGGTGTGCTTGAGGTCGCGCAGCGCCGTGACGATCTCGTCGACCGAGGCCGGCGCCGCGCCGGCCTCGGCCAGGGCGCGCACGATGCGGCCCTTCGTCGCCTTGTTGAAGTGGCTGACGACCGACCGCCGGGCGACCCCGTCGACGACGCGCTCGTGGAGAACGCGCACGGTTGCCGAGCAGCCTGCGGGCGGGGTCCACATCGCGCCGTACGCACCCGATCGCAGGTCGAGCACGGGTCCGGCCCCGGCCACCGGGTCGAGGGCCCTGGGCAGAGCCTTCTTCCAGTACGCGGTGAGCCCGCCCAGCCCCGGCAGGCTGACGCCGACCGAGAGCCGGTAGGCCGGGATGCGGTCGTCGAGACGCACCACGCCCCACAGGCCGGAGAAGACGACCGCCCGCGCCTCGACCCAGGCCCGCGCGTCCGCGGTCAGGCCGGGCAGATCCAGCGCCTCGTACAGCACGCCGCTGTAGATCGAGGCGGCCGGCGCGGCCGGGGCCGTGAGCAGTTCCGCGTTGCGGGTGATCTCGTCCCGCTGCCCCGCCGAGAGACCGAGCGTGGCCAGCGAGTCGGCCACCGCGCGGGCGCTCGTCCGCTTGCTCATCGCCACGAGCCGGGTCAGCACCCGCTTGCGAGCCGTCGCCAGGCCCGGCAACCAGAGCGACGGATGATCGAGAGGATCACCGACCGTAGCGGCGGTCTTGCCCTCGGACGGCGGCAGCAGGATCAGCACCCCGCGAGACTAATCGGCCCCGCGGCCGGTCAGCGCGTCGCCCACGGTGGTGTAGACGGCCAGCCGGGGCGTCAGCCCGACCGTGTCGAGCAGCCGCCCGAGGAAGTCGCCGGGCGCCGCCAGCCGGAGCCAGCCGCCCCTCGCGGCCGCCCGGTTGTGCCCGACGACCAGCGCGCTCAGGCCGGTCGAGTCGCAGAAATCGATGCCCGACAGGTCGATCACGACCCGCGGCTCGGGCCGGTCGAGCACCTGATCGAGCGTCGTCGTCAGGGTGGTCCCGCTGTCGATGTCGAGATTGCCGCGAACTGTGACGACGACCGAGTCGTCGCTGTTGTCGACCACAGACACGTGCACGACGGCCCCCGTTCTCTCCCCGCAGTGTTGTCAACGGATGTCTCTGCCCAATCGGTGACCGAAAGTCACCTTGTCGGGGTACCGGAACTCGACAGTCGCTCAGCTTCGCTGCGATCGGGGTGGCCGGCGGGCGGTCGCGGGGCGCATACCGATCCGCTGCCCGGGGCATGGGGTATCGATACGCTCCCGGTAGGTTCACCGCCTTTGGCCGTGCTGCCTGCCCGCCCGACCGGTCCGGTGACGTGATCGACTATCGCGTCCACACTTCTTGGAGGCCGCCCATGTCCGTCAACTCCCGCGCGGGACAGCCCGCCGAGCCGCGCGATCTGATCGACGTGCCGAAGGTGGTCTCGCGCTACTACACCGAGCACCCGGACCCCGGGGTCGTCGGTGAGCGCGTCGCGTTCGGCACCTCCGGCCACCGCGGCTCCAGCCTGCGCAACGCCTTCAACGAGGACCACATCGCCGCGACCAGCCAGGCGATCGTCGAGTACCGCGGGGCCCAGGGCACCGACGGCCCGCTGTTCCTGGGCCGGGACTCGCACGCGCTCAGCGAGCCGGCCATGATCACCGCGATCGAGGTCTTCGCGGCCAACGAGGTGACCACGCTGATCGACAGCCGCGACGGCTACACCCCGACCCCCGCCGTGTCGCACGCGATCCTCACCTACAACCGCGACCGCTCGTCCGGGCGGGCCGACGGCGTGGTGGTCACCCCGTCGCACAACCCGCCGGACGACGGTGGCTTCAAGTACAACCCGCCGAACGGTGGCCCGGCCGACACCGACGCGACCAAGTGGATCCAGGACCGGGCCAACGAGCTGATCGCCGGCGGGCTGCGGGACGTCCGGCGCATCCCGGCCGCGCGGGCCCGGCAGTCGTCCTCGGTCTCCGGCTACGACTTCCTCGACACGTACGTCGGTGATCTGCCCGCGGTCATCGACCTCGACGCGATCCGGTCGGCCGGGCTGCGCATCGGCGCCGACCCGCTGGGCGGGGCCAGCGTCGCCTACTGGGGCGTGATCGCCGAGCGGTACGGGCTGGACCTGACCGTGGTCAACCCGACGGTGGACCCGACCTTCGGCTTCATGACGCTGGACTGGGACGGCAAGATCCGGATGGACTGCTCCTCGCCGTACGCGATGGCGTCCCTGATCGAGCAGAAGGACCGCTTCCAGCTGGCCACCGGCAACGACGCCGACGCCGACCGGCACGGCATCGTCACGCCCGACGGGGGCCTGATGAACCCGAACCACTACCTCGCGGTGGCGATCAACTACTTGTTCGCCAATCGCACCGACTGGCCGTCCGGAGCGGCCATCGGCAAGACGCTCGTCTCCTCCTCGATGATCGACCGGGTCGCGGCCGACCTCGGCCGCCGCCTCGACGAGGTGCCGGTGGGGTTCAAGTGGTTCGTGCCCGGCCTGCTCGACGGCTCCATCGGCTTCGGCGGCGAGGAGAGCGCCGGCGGCTCCTTCCTGCGCCGCGACGGCGGCCCGTGGAGCACCGACAAGGACGGCATCCTGCTCGACCTGCTGGCCTCCGAGATCCTCGCCGTCACCGGCCGCACGCCCAGCGAGCACTACCGGGACCTGACCGCCAAGTTCGGCGAGCCCGCGTACGCCCGCATCGACGCCCCGGCCACCCGCGAGGAGAAGGCGGTGCTGGCCAAGCTGTCGCCCGAGCAGGTCACGGCCAAGGAACTGGCCGGCGAGCCGATCACCGCGGTGCTGACCACCGCGCCGGGCAACGGCGCCGCCATCGGCGGGCTCAAGGTGGTCACCGAGCCCGGCTGGTTCGCGGCCCGCCCGTCCGGCACCGAGGACGTCTACAAGATCTACGCCGAGTCGTTCCAGGGACCCGAGCATCTGGCCCGCATCCAGGAGGAGGCCCGCGCCGTCGTCTCGGCCGCGCTGAAGGGCTGAAACCTCAGATCCCGCCCCCGGCGGCCGACAGGAAGGCGGTAAGGACACCGACCGGGGAGCCGTAGACACCCATGACCGAACCCGTGGGCACCGCCTCTCGGCGCACCGCCGTCCGGCGCGCGGGAAGCGGGCTCACGCCCCTGCTGATCGCGGCGACCGCCACTGCGGCGGTCGCCGTGTGGCTGCTGGTGCGTGATCAGCAGGACGTGATGCTGGGCTACGTCGGTAGCCCGGTCGCCATGCTGGCCGCCGTGTGGTCGCTGCACCGGCTCGGCGCCACGGTGATGCTGCCCCGGGTGGTCCGCGCCTTCTGGCGCCAGCTGGCCCACGCCTCGATGATCCTGCTGGTCGGATCGGCCACAGCCCTGGCGCTGGCCAACAACAACGCCGGCATGTCCCTCTACGTCGCCGTGCCGCTGCTGACCGGCATGTTCTGGGCCATGGCGGCCTTCCTGCGGCTGCCGATGGGCGACCGTACGCCGCTCGGCTGGGCCCGGGTCGTGCTCGACGGCGCCACCGTGGCCGTCGCCGGCGGGCTGGTCTTCTACTACGTCGTGCTCAGCTTCGCGCCGCCCGGCACCGATCTGGTGACCCGCGCCGCGGCCGGCTCGGTCGGTGTCGCCGGCCTGCTCTGCCTGGTCGTGATCGGCAAGGCCGGGGCCAGCCCGGAGGGCCCGGTCGACCCGGTGTCCCTGCGCATCCTGGCCGTCGCCCCGCTCGTCGCGGTCGCCCTGGCCGTCCTGCTGATCGCCGGCAACGACTTCTTCCGCCTGCTGATCTCGGTGCTCGGCAGCCCGCTGGTCGCCCTGTCGTTCGCGGCCGGGGCCCACCGGCAGCGGCTGACCCTGGACGACCCGGCCGGGACGGCTCCCGTACGCCGTCGCCGGTCCGTCTACGAGCTGCTGCCCTTCGCCGCCATCGTGGTGACCGCCGCGCTGGTCACCATCGTCTCGGCCCAGCAGATGAGCGGCCGGGAACGGGCCGTGATCGTCGGCGCCGTGCTGATCACCGCGCTGATGGTGACCCGCCAGCTGCTCGGCGTGCGCGACCACCGGCGCATGCTCACCGGGCTGCACGAGCAGCAGGTCGAGCTGGAACGCCTGGCCCTGACCGACCCGCTGACCGGTCTGGCCAACCGGGCCCGGTTCACCAGCGCGCTCAACGAGCGCCTGACCGGGCACCACCCGGCCACCGTGCTACTCATCGACATCGACGACTTCAAGACGGTCAACGACACCATGGGCCCGGCCGTCGGCGATCAACTGCTCTACCAGGTCGCGCAGCGGCTGTCGCGCACGCGGGCCGAGGTCGACCTGCCGGCCCGGCTCGGCGGCGACGAGTTCGCCGTGCTGCTCGACATCGAGGAGGAGGCGTCGGCCGAGGCGGCGGCCGACCGCCTCATCCAGGCCCTGGCCGAGCCGTTCAAGGTCGGCGAGCATCTGCTGCTGGCGCACGCCAGCGTCGGCGTCGCGATCGCCGGCTCCGGGGACACCGCCGACGAGGTGCTGCGCAACGCCGACATCGCCATGTACGCGGCCAAGGAGGGCGGCAAGGCGGCCTGGATCCGCTTCGAGCCGCGCATGCGCCAGGACGTCGTCAACCACGCCCGCCTGGGCAGCGAGCTGCACAACGCGATCATCCGGCACGAGCTGTTCCTGCTCTACCAGCCGGTCTTCGACATCGTCACCGGCCGCCTGCACGGCGCCGAGGCGCTGGTGCGCTGGAAGCACCCGACGCGCGGGTTCGTCTCGCCCGGCGACTTCATCCCGGTCGCCGAGCGGTCCGGGCTGATCGTGCCGCTCGGCTCCTGGGTGCTGCGCGAGGCCTGCGAGCAACTGGCCCGCTGGCAGGCCGAGCACGGTGAGGGCGCGATCCGGGCCATCAACGTCAACGTGGCCGTGCGCCAGCTGCGCGAGTCGGGTTTCGTCGACGAGGTGGCCGCGGTGCTCAGCGAGACCGGTCTGCTGCCGGGCAACCTGGTGCTGGAGGTGACCGAGTCGTCGGTCGCGGACGGCCGTCAGGTGCGCGAGACCCTGCACGCGCTGCACGAGATGGGCGTACGCCTGGCCCTGGACGACTTCGGCACCGGCCAGTCGTCGCTGAGCCTGCTGCGCGCGTTCCCGGTCGACGTCCTCAAGCTCGACAAGTCGTTCGTCGACGGCATCGCCGACGGCGAGGACCGAGGCCGCCTGGCCGTGGCCGCCGCGGTCGCCCAGCTGGCCGAGTATCTGCAACTCAGCGCCGTCGCCGAGGGCATCGAGACCGAGGTCCAGCTCGAGCGCCTGCGCGAGATGGGCTACCGCCTGGGCCAGGGCTTCTTCATGTCCAAGCCGCTACCCGCCGACGAGGCCGGCGCGCTGATGACAAGCGAGCCGGCCCCGGTCGTGCCCGTCTACTAGGCGTCGATTTCCTTGCGGTCTTCGGTGGCCCAGAGGGTGTGGAACGAGCCCTCCTTGTCGACGCGGTGGTACGTGTGCGCGCCGAAGAAGTCGCGCTGACCCTGGATCAGGGCGGCCGGCAGGCGCTCGGCGCGCAGGCCGTCGTAGTAGGCCAGCGCCGACGCGAAGCCCGGGGCCGGGATGCCGTGCTGGGCCGCGGTGACGACCACGCGCCGCCACGCGTCCTGGGCGCCGCTGACGGCGTCCAGGAAGTACTCGTCGACGAGCAGGGTGGTCAGCTCGGGCGACTTGTCGTACGCCTGCTTGATGAAGTCCAGGAACTTGGCCCGGATGATGCAGCCGGCCCGCCAGATCTTCGCCATCGCGCCCGGGTCGATCTCCCAGCCGTACTCCTTGCTGGCCGCCTGGATCTGCTGGAAGCCCTGCGCGTACGCGACGATCTTGGAGGCGAACAGCGCCTGCTCGACGTCGGCCTGCAGGTCGCCGCCGTGGGCGCCGGCCGTGGCCTTGGGGCCCGGCAGACCCGACTCGGCGGCGGCGGCGCGCACGTCGGCGCCACCGGACAGCGCGCGGGCGAACACCGACTCGGCGATGCCGCTGACCGGAACGCCCAGGTCGAGGGCGGCCTGCACGGTCCAGCGGCCGGTGCCCTTCTGCTCGGCCTGGTCGAGCACGATGTCGACGAACGGCTTGCCCGTCTCGGCGTCGGTCTGCTTGAGCACCTCGGCCGTGATCTCGATCAGGTACGACCCCAGGCGCCCCTCGTTCCAGCCGCGGAACACGTCCGCGATCTCGGACGGCGAGTGCCCGCCGACCTGACGCAGCAGGTCGTACGCCTCGGCGATGAGCTGCATGTCCGCGTACTCGATGCCGTTGTGCACCATCTTGACGAAGTGCCCGGCGCCGTCCGGCCCGACGTGCACGCAGCACGGCTCGCCGTCGACCTTGGCCGAGATGTCCTCGAGCAGCGGTCCCAGCGCCTGGTACGACTCGACCGACCCGCCGGGCATGATGCTCGGGCCGTGCAGCGCGCCCTCCTCGCCACCCGAGACGCCGGTGCCCACGAAGTGCAGGCCACGCTCCTTGAGGGCGGCCTCCCGCCTGCGGGTGTCCAGGTAGTGCGCGTTGCCCGCGTCGATGAGCATGTCGCCCTCCTCGAGGAGCGGGGCGAACTCCTCGATCACGGCGTCGGTCGGGCCGCCGGCCTTGACCATGATGACCACGCGCCGCGGGCGCTCGAGGCTGGCCACGAAGTCCTCGGCCGACTCCGACGGGATGAACGTGCCCTCGTCCCCGAATTCCTCGACCAGCTCCTTGGTGCGGCTGTAGGAGCGGTTGTGCACGGCCACGGTGTGCCCGTGCCGGGCGAAGTTGCGAGCCAGGTTCCGTCCCATCACGGCGAGGCCCGTGACCCCGATCTGTGCCTTCTCCGACATGTTTGACACCTTCCCTAGCAGCGAGCTACGCCGCCTATTCTTACGGTTCGGCGGCGAACAAGGTTCATACCTGTCCACGAGGTGAGCACGACGACGTTTTCGGCCGGTGTGCCAGGCGGTGACCTAAGATCGCACGACGGTAGGGTGGGCGCATGCTGAGCCTGCCGACATGAGGCGCGGCGAGATCTGGACCATCGGCAGCCGCACCGATCTGCGCTACCGGGTCCTCGTGCTCTCGGGCGATTCCTACAACGAGCGGACCAACGCCTCGCCGTTCTGCGCGCCGATCGTGCGCCAGCGCGGCGCGACCGAGCTCCCGCCGTACGCGGTTCCGCTGACCGAGCAGGACCCGATCACCGGCGTCGTGGTGATCAACCGGATGCGCCGCCTCCCGGCCGAGGTCGGTGCGGAGCGCATCGGCATGGTCACCGGCGCCAGCATGGCCCGCCTGACCGAGGCGATGCGCGTCCTCTTCGAGCTCTGAGCGCCGGACCGGTCCGGTCAACCCTCGACCCACTCCATCGGGTCACCCCCGGTCGGGTGACCGGTGCGACGTCACGCCGCAGGTAGCGACCGGTCGGGATGAACGGCCGATGACGATCCCCCCTCCGCTGGCGTATTCAGGTAACCGACAACGGAGCCGGAGGAGGATCGCGCGTGGCACAGGCGTACGCGGCGGCGGTGGAGAGCCTCCGCCCGAGGCCGCCGGCCGAGGCCGGGGAGACGGGCCGCCTCACCATCGAGCGCGCGGTCGGGCTGCTGGCCGGCCGGGCCCGCTGCCGCCTGGCCGACGCGTACCGGCACCTGCTGCGGATGGCCGCCGAGGAGGACCGCAGCCTGCTCGAGGTGGCGTCCGGCGTCATCCGGATGCTGGACGTGGCCGACGGCGACACCACCATCGACGTCCCGGGCGGGCTGGCCGACCGGCTGGCCGGCACCGAGCGCCTGGGCAACCTCGGCTGGGGCGAGTGGGACCTGGTCAGCGGCGAGATCTACTGGTCCGACCAGCTCTACCGGATCTACGACCGGGATCCCCGGCTCGGCCCCCTCGTGCCGGGCGCCGACCCGGACGCGCTGGACGAGGACGAGCCGCTGCGGCTGGCCGCCCGGGCACAGCTCGAGCGGGGCGGCCGGGTCGACATGGTGACCCGCGTGCGCGTCAACGGGCGGGTCAAGCACCTGCGTACGGTGGCCGACGCGACCCGGGACGCCGACGGCCGGCCGCTGCGGGTCTACGGCATCGTGCAGGACATCACCGCGCAGGAGACCGGGGCCAAGCGGCTCGCCGAGGTCGAACGCCAGCTCGTCGAGCAGCGCCGCAGCCTGGCCGCCGAGCACGAGCTGGCCGGCCGCCTGCAGCGCATCATCCTGCCGCTGCCCGACGGCCCGATCGTGCTGCCCGGCCTCAAGGTGGCGCTGCGCTACCTGCCGGCCGGTCAGGAGAGCCTGGTCGGCGGCGACTGGTATCACGCGGCCGAGCTGCGTGACGGCTCGGTGCTGCTGGCCGTGGGCGACGTGGCCGGGCACGGCACCCAGGCGGCCACGACCATGGCCCAGCTGCGGCACGCCCTGCGCGCGCTGGCCGTCACCACGAGCTGTCCGGCCGAGCTGCTCGGCCATCTGAACACGCTGGCCTGCGAGCTGGCCCGGGAGACGCCCGAGCTTGCCTCGACCGCCGTGGTCGCCCGGTTCGACCCGGCCCGCAACGAGATCGTCTGGGCCCAGGCCGGGCACCCGCCGCCGCTGCTGAGCCGCGGCGGTCGGACGGCGCCGCTCGAGCGTCCGGCGGGTCCCATGCTGGGCGTCGTCGACGACGCCACGTACGCCACCGCCCGGCTCGACTTCCACGTGGGCGACGTGCTGCTGCTCTACACCGACGGGCTGGTCGAGCACCGCCGGCGGGGGCCGGACGACGGCCTGGCCTCGGTGATCGCCACGGTCGACGAGGCCGTGCGGGCGTCGCCCGGTCAACCGCTGGCCCAGCTGCTGGCCCGGTTGCGCCAGACCAACCCGGACGACGACACCTGCATCCTGGCCGCCCGTCCCGTTACCGGAGAAACGCGGGATCTGCGCCGATATCTGGCATCTGCGACGCCGCGCGCCTGATCCGGGGGATCATGGCGGCCGTGGGGGGTCGCACGTACGGTGTCCTGTCGCCCTTCGTCGGGGGCGACTACTACGGGACCATCATCGCGGGGGCGAACCGGGCGGCTGTGTCCGGCGGCGACCGGGTGCTCGCGCTGCAGGCCCTCGACCCCGGCTCCTACACCGCCGACCGCAGCGGGTTGCCCGACTACCGGCGCCCGGTGTCGTGGGGCCGGGTCGCCGGCCTGATCGTGCTGACCGGCGCGGTGCACCCGTCGTACGTCGAAGGGGCCCTCGCCGCCGGCCTGCCGGTGGTGACGGTCGGCCACAGCGTCGCGGGCTGCTCATCGGTCTTCGCCGACAACAGCTCCGGCGTCCGCTCCGCCGTCGGCCACCTGGTCGGCCACGGCCACGAGCGGATCGCCTTCGCCGGCCACCTCGCCCACCAGGACATCCGGGAGCGGTACGAGAGCTACGGCAGCGCCCTGGCCGGCCACGGCCTGACGGCGCCGCCGGATCTGGTGTTCGACGCCGGGGACAACCACGAGAGCGGCGGCGAGGCGGTGGCCGACCGGCTGGCCGCCGCCGGGATGCCGGCCACGGCCGTCGTCTGCGGGACCGACCGCAACGCGATCGGCCTGATCCGCCGGCTGGCCGAAGCCGGCCGGACGGTTCCGGCGGACCTCGCGGTGATCGGCTTCGACGACATCGCCGACGCGATGTACATGCGGCCCAGCTTGTCGACCGTGCGTCAGGCGTCGGACGACATCGGCGCGGTCGCGGTCGCCCTGCTGTCCGAGCTGGCCGGCGTCGAGGGCGCGGCCCCGGTCGTCCGGCGGGTGCCGACCGGGCTCGTGACCCGCGACTCCTGCGGGTGCCCGCCGACCGGCCTGCCGGTCACCGAGGACCTCACCCGCTACCTGTTCGGTCAGGTCTGCAAGCTGCAGGCCACGCTGGACGTCCAGCACCTGCTCGGCGTCGAGCTGCTCGGCGCGCACGACCACGACCCGCGCGAGCTGGGCTGGCTGAAACGGACCACGGCGTTCGCCGGCTGCCTCGGCCTGTGGCGCGACGACGCCGTGCCGGCGCTCGACACCGAGCTGCGCGTCGAGGGGGAGTACCCGGCCGGCCACGACGTCGTCGGCGCCACGATGCCGGTGAGCGAGTTCCCGCCGCCACGACTGTTCGAGCTGGCCGACGGCGCGGCCGGTGAGGCCGTCTTCGTCGTGCCCATCCGCAGCGCGATCCGGGACTGGGGCGTGCTCGCCGCCGTGGGCCAGATCCAGGAGGCCACCCCGCCGGGCAGCGAGATGATGAACCATTCGGGCGCTCTGCTGGCCGCGTCGCTCGACCGCGGGGCGATGGTGGCCGCGCTGCGCGAGCAGGAGCAGCGGCTGCGCGACGCCGCCCTGCACGACCCGCTCACCGGCCTGCCCAACCGGGTGCTGCTGGCCGACCGGCTGCGGCAGGCCGGGCTGCGCGCCGCGCGGCAGGCCGGGCACCGCTTCGCCGTGCTGCTGCTCGACCTCAACGGCTTCAAGGCGGTGAACGACTCGCTGGGCCACGCGGCCGGGGACGTGCTGCTCGTCGAGGTGGCGCGGCGGCTGACCGGGCTGCTGCGCGAGTCGGACACGGTGGCCCGGCTCGGCGGTGACGAGTTCGTGGTGCTGCTCGACGGGCTCCCGGCCGACGGCGCCGAGACGCTGGTGCGGGACACCATCGCGGCCCGGCTGACCGAGCCCTACCTGATCGACGGGGGCCGGGTCTCGGTCGGCGTGAGCATCGGCGTAGCCCTCAGTGGCGAGGACGGCGCCGGACCGGACGACCTGCTGCGCCGGGCCGACGCGGCGATGTATCAGGCCAAGCAGGAAGCCAGGGTCAGGGCAGGCTCCAGTTCTGGGCCGAGTCACCCGAGCACGAGGTGACCGTGGTCGTGCCGCCCACCCGTCCGGGGTCGGTCAGGCAGCCGCCGCCGGACGAGTTGACCAGGGTGCCGCCCGGTCCGGAGCGCCACTGACCGGCGTCGTCGTCGCCGCACGCGCCGATCCGCACGGTGCCGTCGCCGGTCGACCGGGCGCACTTGCTGCCGACCTTCAGCGTGCCGTCGGTGGCCAGGGTGAAGGTCTGCGCGGACACCGACAGGCACGAGTTCACCTGCACCGGGGCGCCGTTGCCGCCGAGCAGCCCGCCGCGGGCCAGGCAGCGGCCACTGGCCGCGGTGATCTTCCCGGTGCGGTCGGACGCCGGCGGGGCGAGCGTGGGGTCGGTGGTCGGCACGGCGCTCGTCGCGGTCGGCGTCGCCGTCGGCGCCGGCCCGGGCGCGACGGGCACCGATCCGCTCGGTGCGACGGGCACGAGCGGCTGCAGGGACGCCCCGGCCGAGGCCGGAACGGAGACCGAGGCGCTGGGGGAGACGCTCGCCGACCCGCTCGCCGACGTCGTCCCGGACGGCGCCGCGCTGCGGATCTGGTCGAGGGGCGCCTGTCCCGGGGCGGCCGGCAGCGCGACGCCGGGCTGGGGCAGTTCGGGGTCGGCGGCCGGGCCGAAGATCAGGTAGCCGACGACGCCGAGGGCGACCAGGACCCCGCCGGCGAAGATGCCGGCCCGGGCCAGCGGGTGCAGGGTCAGCCGCGGCTTCTTCGGCGCGGGCGGCGGCTGGTCCTCGACGGCCGGGTGCGCGAGGGTGTCGTCCTCCTCGACCGGCAGCGGAGCGGTCTCCGGCCAGGTCTCGGGTTCCTCGTCGGGAGCCCGTTCGGCCTCGGCGACGGCCCTCACGTACGGCCGCACCAGCACGGGGTCCTCGCGCTTCTCGTCGTCCGCCATGGCTCTCCCAGCACGATCGCGGTCCACGGTGGACCGGTAGGAGAACATACGCCATATCCGTTCGTATCGATCACCCGATACCGGACTATTACCGTACGCATTGGTCTGACCATGTGACCGTTAACCGGTTGCCCGCCGGGAGAAGATGATCGTCATGGATCGTCCCGAGGTCTCCTGTGTCTTCGTCTGCACGACGGCGGCGGAAAGCTCCTGCTCGCGCGTCGTTCCGCCCGGGCCCGCGACGAGCCGGGCGCCTGGGACTGCGGCGCCGGCGCGCTCGAGTTCGGCGAGACCTTCGAGGCGGCGGTCACCCGCGAGGTCACCGAGGAGTACGCGACCCCGCCGCTCGCCATCGACCTGCTCGGCGTCCGCAACGTTCTGCGTCCCGGCACGCACTGGGTCGCGGTCGTCTTCGCCGTACGCCTCGACCCGGCCGCAGCCCGCCTCGGCGAGCCGCACAAGTTCGACGAGCTCGGCTGGTTCCCGCTCGACGCCCTGCCCGGGCCCCGGCATTCGCAGCTGGCGGCGACGCTGGAGCTGTTCACCGCCTGAGGGCAGCGCCGGACCCGCAGAAGTCCGACGTATGGGAAGAATCGCCCCGGGTACGTCGAGGTCATGCACCGGTACGGGGATGAGGTGGCGGCGATCGCCCGGCCCCTCGTCGACGACGGCGACCTGGACGTCCTGCTCGACCGGGTGGGCGACGCCCGGGTCGTGATGATCGGCGAGGCCAGCCATGGCACGCACGAGTACTACGTGTGGCGCCAGGCGCTGACCCGGCGGCTGATCGCCGAACGCGGTTTCTCGTTCGTCGCCGTCGAGGGCGACTGGCCCGACTGCGAGCGGGTCGACGCGGCCGTCCGCGGTGGGCCGGCGACGCCGATCGAGGCGCTGCTCGGCTACGAACGGTGGCCGACCTGGATGTGGGCCAACGAGGAAGTGCTCGACTTCGCCGGCTGGTTGCGCGGGTTCAACGCCTCCCGCGAGACCAAGGTCGGCTTCCACGGGCTCGACGTCTACTCGATGTGGGAGTCGTTGCGCGAGATCCTGACCTGGCTGCGCGAGCACGACCCGGAGCGGGTGGACGCCGCCCTGGCCGCCTATCACTGCCTGTCCGCGTACTCGGAGGACCCGCAGTCGTACGCCTGGGCGACGAAGTTCCTGCGGGCGAGCTGCGCCGACGACGTCGTCCGCATGCTCGTCGACCTGCGCGGCCGCGAGCTGGCGGTGTGGCAGAACGCCGAGGTGGTGGCCGGCGCCGAGCACTACTACCGCGCGATGGTCGCCGGTGGCCCGACGGCCTGGAATGTGC
Source organism: Actinoplanes sp. M2I2 (assembly GCF_023544445.1). Lineage (GTDB taxonomy): Bacteria > Actinomycetota > Actinomycetes > Mycobacteriales > Micromonosporaceae > Actinoplanes. The sequence continues at coordinate 123,960 of NZ_JALPVJ010000027.1, forward strand.
GCGACCGGCACATGGACGCCACCCTCGCCCGGCTGCTCGACCACTACGGCGACGGCTCCCGGGCGGTCGTCTGGGCCCACAACACGCACGTCGGCGACGCGAACGCCACCGACCAGGCCGCGCTCGGCGAGGTGACGATCGGGTCGCTGGCCCGCGAACGCCACGGCGCCGCCCAGGTGGTCCTCGTCGGTCTGGGCGGTCACCGGGGCTCGGTCGTCGCCGGTCGTGGCTGGGGCGCGCCGATGACGGAACTGCCCGTGCCGCCCGGCCGGCCCGGATCGCTCGAGGACGTCCTGCACGCCACCGCTCCCGAGCAAGCGCTGTTCGTCTTCCCGCCGCCCGGCGAGCGTCCCGCCCTGCTCGTCGACGAGCTGCCGCACCGGGCGATCGGCGTCGTCTACCGCCCTGAGGCTGAGCAGCTCGGCAACTACGTGCCGTCGGTGCTGGGTGACCGCTACGACGCTTTCCTCTGGTTCGACGAGACCCGGGCGCTCCGCCCGTTGCATCCGCTTCACGTGGACACGCACGAACTGGAGACGTACCCGACTGGGGTTTGACATCGCGGCGCTCCGGCGTATTCTCAACCTATCAGTTTATAAGCCAGGTGGTTGTCATGCCGGATCCGATCGACGGCGTCTTCGCCGCACTAGCCGACCCCACGCGCCGCGCGATCCTCGCCCGGCTCGCCACGGGCGACGCGACCGCGGGCGAGTTGGCCGCCGACTTCCCCATCAGCGCCCAGGCGGTCTCGAAGCACCTCAACGTCCTCGAGACCGCCGGTCTGATCGTCCGCACCCGCGAGGCCCAGCGGCGATGGTGCCGCATAGTCCCCGCCCAGGTGCGCTCGGTCGCCGACTGGGCGTCGCAATACGAACGCCTCTGGGAAGAGCGGTACGACGCGCTCGACGACTACTTGGGCCGCCTGCAACAGCAGCAGCCGAAACCACAGGAGGAACCATGAGCCTCGACGTCCAGACCCCCACCGCCACGACCATCGTCATGAGCCGCTCCTTCGACGCCCCCCGCGAGCTCGTCTTCGCCTGCCACACCCAGCCCGAGCACATCGGCCACTGGTGGGGCCGCGGCAACCCGGTCGACGTCTCGCTCGACTTCACCGTCGGCGGCAAGTGGCGTTTCGTCGAACACGCCGACGGCACCGAGCACGCCTTCCGCGGCGAGATCAAGGCCATCGACGCCCCGAACGGCTTCACCTGGACCTTCGAGTACGAGCCCATGGCCGGCCACATCCTCAGCGAGCAGTACGTCTTCACCGAGGACAACGGCAAGACCACCGTCACCTCGACGTCCACGTTCGACAACCAGGCCGACCGCGACGGCATGATCCAGTCCGGCATGGAAAGCGGAGCCGAACAGTCCTACGCCGCCCTCGACACCTACCTGGCCAAGCTCGCCTGAGGCGGGTCACCAACCGCTTCAGGCCGACCGCTCCGAAGTCAGAAGCCGATGTCGTAGCGGGGGGCTGCTTCCGCTTCAAGAGACTGGACCGCTGCGAAGTCAGAAGCCGATGTCGTAGCCGGGTGGGGGGTTCGGCTGCTGCCGGTCAGATGACCGGGCCGCTGCGAAGTCAGAAGCCGATGTCGTAGCCGGGTGGCTGTTCCGACCGCTGCTCACGCCGAGGGCCCGGGTGAGGCGAGCAGGGCGCCAGGGCGCCCAGAACGCTCACCCCACCCGGGCGACCTGCGTGCGCGGTTGCGCTCCCGACAACCAGTCAAAGGCAGCGGCCACCACTCCCGCCCCCGACGGCGTTTCCGCTGACTGGAACGCGATCAGGGCCGCCGCCGGAATCGTCCGGGCCGTCTTGGTCTGGTAGTCCGCCCACCCGGTCGGCGAGCAAATTGTGGAACTGTGCCGGGGAACGCCGGCGGTCGGGGCCAACACCACCATGCGGTCGCCGTCGGCAAAGCCCAGGGGGAGTGGTGTGGCACTGCCCGGGGCGGACGCCGTGGTCACCATGACGAGGGCGCTGCCCGCGGACCGGCGACGCGGCGGGTGCGCCACGCCGCAGCCCGGCTGCCCTTCGGAACGCGCCTATGGCGCGGGCGTGAAACGGGGAGAAGTGTGGCAGGCCGACCTGAACGGTCAGCGGCCGATCGTCGTGCTCGGCGTGGGGAGTTCCGGGGACGAGGTGCGGGCGATCCAGATCGTGGCTCCGGCCACCGAGGAACAGAAGCGCGGCTGCGTCCTGCTGGATCCTGAGGCGCTCGACACCGCGGTCGCGGACGAGGTGGCCATCACCGGCGTCGAGGTGCCGTTGTGGCCAGGGTTTGCCGTTGACCGGTTGACCGCGTTGAAGCCGATAGGTCAAGCCGGTCCGACGGAGCGAACGGCGGAATGCCGGCGCCCAAGTGAGCTGGCGTCGCCTGGCGACTTTTGGGCAGGCAAAGCCGAAACGGACTTCTAGTCTGATGCGTCAGCGCCTTGCGGAGAAGTAATCTGCCGCCGTGATCAGCGACGATGCGAAACCGAGCCGGGGTTCTTGGCGGGTTGTGTGGCGGGCGCTGCGGGTGGGACATGGTGACGATCCCCGCTATGCGGCGTTGACGTGGCAGACCGGCGACCGCAACGTCCGCAACGGCTGGCTTTTTGTCTTCTTCGCAGTATGTCTCGCGATCCAGGCAATCCTGGTCGTTGTCCGCCTGGCACGCGGTGACGAGTTGTCCGACACCGTCGCAACCGCCGCGACCGCCATGTGCTTGGCGGTAGGTCTTGGGTTCATCTGGGTGGCGCGCCAGAGAAGCAAGCGTTACCTGGAGCGCAACAGCGCACCTCCCCAGCCAGGGAGTGGGTGGTGACGGCCAGGAAGCGCCCGTGGTGGCAATTCTTTCAAACGCCCGCCTACGGTTTTGTGATGGGCGCGTTGTTTTTGCTCCTCGCCGCGTCGTACTGGCGAGCAGTGACAACTGATGACGACCAGCGGGTCGAGCACATCGTCCTCGGCGCAGTATCGACACTGGGAGCTATCGGCTTTCTAGGCTCTGCGACAGTGCAGCTGCGACGGAAACGACGCGAACCGCAGGATTGACCGGCGTCATGGGGGTGGAGCCTTCCCAGCGATGAGCCGACTGCAGCGATGACCCTTTCAAGCACTCGCACATCTGCGTCCAGCGTTGAGTCGGCCAAGGCCGCTCGGCCGAGCATTCCGATGGAGGCCCTGCCGTACGAGGGCCGCGTCTTCTGCACCTGGGAGGTCACCCTGGCCCCCTCGCATCTCGCCGAGCGGCTGGTCCAGTTGCCGGCGGACAGGGCGCATCAGCTCGACACCGCCCGCCGCCTGGCCGGCGCTCTGGGTGAGGCCTGAGCTCACCGACTCAGTACGGTCGCCTCACGAACCTCCGGATAGGACGGTGGCTTCCAGGGGTCGCCCCGGGTGGCGGCCCGCAGGAACGATCCCGCGTAGTCGACCGTGACGGTCAGCGCGCGACGGCCGTCGATGGTGCCCAGCGGAAGGGTCCACCGCACCGGCGCGGACACCCGGTAGGCCGCGAAGTCGGTGAACGACAACCGGCCCGCGCCCGAGACGGTGAAGGCGCGACCGGCCGGTGCGGCAGCGGCGCCCGCGTTGAGCAGCAGCAGGGGCCGGCTGAAGCCGTCCGCGGCCGCCGCGCCGGAAGGGGTGCCGTCGAGGGAGACGGCGCCGGCGCAGCGCCCGTCGAGACGGCACGCCTCGATCGCCGCGGTGCCGCCGAGGCCGTGACCCAGGTACGCGATCTCAGCGCTGTCGGCGTTGGCGGCGAACTGCAGCGTCGCCCGTTCGGCCACGAACCGGGCGTCGGCCGCCCACACCGCGACCAGCTGGTCCTTGCGTCCGGCGGCGGAACCGGCGGCGCTCGCGGTCACCGGCCGGCCGTCGAGCACGGTGAGACGGGAGCTGTAGGTGGGGGTCACGCCGACGACCACGTTGCCGCGCGCGGCCAGCCCGGAGGCGACCGCGGCGTACTGGGGCGCCGAGAGCCCCAGGTCGGGCAGCAGCACCACGACCGGGAAGCGGCCGGGGGCCACCGGCACCTCGTCGCGGGTGCCGGTGCGTACCCGGCCCAGCGCGGTCGACGCCCAGCCGAACCGATGCAGGCCGGCCCACTCACCCGGCGCGTAGGCCGATTCCGGGCCGGCAGCGCCGGCCGCCGCCGGATACCAGACCCAGGTCGACAGCATGCGCGGCGTGCCGCCGATCGGCGCGAATTGATCGGTACGGGAACGGTCGACCCACAGGCCGGTCACCCGCCCGACGGGGAACTCGCCGCTCGGTGCGACGCTGACCGCGCGGTGCGCTTGCGCTCTCGCGTACGTCAGGAAACCTGCGAGCACCACGAGCAGCGCCGCCGTCGCCGCCAAGATCCGCCCCATCCGCACCGATGCATTGTGGCGGTCCGATGCCCGGCATGTCCGGCCCGTCCCGCATAGCGGCCGGACTGACGCGGGGCCCACCGCCCGGCTCATCGGAGCGGACGCCTGTGGTCCCGTGGGCAGCCGGTATTTCCTGGTCATTAACCAAACGGATTTCCGCAACCCTTTCGAGGATGTGATCACATACGGCGCAGGCGGTCGACGCGGCATGCATTCTCGCCTTAAAGTGAGACGGCAGTGACACGCAGGGTTACGGAGGGTGAGATCGTGCTGGACGTGCGGACGGTCGGTGACGGCAGCGTGGTGATCACCCCGCGCGGGCCCGCCGACGCCGAGCGCGGCGGCGAACTTCGCCGGGTCCTGGTGCACACCGTGCGCCGTGTTCGCCCGTTTCGCCTGATCGTCGACTTCTCCGAGGTGCTCGAGATCGACCCGCTGGATGCCGGCTCGGTCGCCGCGGCCTGCGAATTGGGTGACGATCACAAGGTCACCGTGTTCGTCGACAACCCGCGCGGCGAGGTCGCCCAGCGGCTCACGGCTGCCGGTGTCCCGCGCCAGAGGTTACGCCACGCAACCGCCTGAAGAATGGCGTGTGGACGTCAGGTAAACAATAAAAGGGCCCAGGAATGGTGCCGGTCCTCTTGCCCGAAATGATCGTTCCGGCTTTTCAAGTAAGGCCCGGATTGCCAGAACCGTCGAGCCCGGCTCCATGAGAAACAGGACGCCCGCATCAAGTCCCACAGCCTCGAGCCGAGGCCGCCGGACCGAGCGGGCCGGCTCGGCTGAGTTCCTCTGAGCGGACGGCGCAGCGGGTGGCCACCGGCGCGGTGCCCATGTTGGCGGCGGCTCCAGCGCGACTGCCGGCGACCGGGCTTGTCATCCCGGCGTAAGCCGAGCCGGCCTGATTCCGCGCCGTGTCCCGGCGAGACGCCCGGCGAAACAGCTTCTGCCGGGTGGCCGGGAGCTGAGCCGTGGTGGCCGTTCCTGTGCGGTCGACTGCGCGAGGACGCTCGGTGGAGCAGGTTCCGCCGAGTTGCCGGAGCCTGAGCCGTGCCCGTTCCTGCGCGGCCACCTGCGCGAAGATGCCCGGCGGAAGGGGTTCCGCCGGGCATCTGTGGTACCGATCGAGGTGCGGGCCGACGCTTGGTGTTCTGGTCGGTGCCTGGTCGCGTCGGCCGGTCGTGCTCAGTTGGTGGTGTCGGCCAACTGCTTGGCGCGCTCGGGCCAGGACGGCAGCGTGGGCGCCAGGCGCAGGCCGGCCGAGGTGACGGCGGTCCGCAGGGTCACGATGTCGGTCTCGGAGAGCTGCTGGAACGTGATGATCCCGCTCGCGGCGAGGGCCATCGCCATCTTCGGGCCGATGCCGGGGATCTTGGTGAGATCGTCGGGCTCGGTGACCGACACGGCGACCGGTGCGGGCACCGCGTCCACCTCGTCGGCCTCGGCGATGCCGGGCACGGCGGCCGTGGTGTCCGAGGAGAACACGATCGGCCTAGGAGCGGCGACGGGCTCGGCGACCACGGGAGCCGCGACCACCGGCTCGGTGACGGGCTCGAGGAAGCCGGCCGGCGCCGGGGCGGGCTCACCAGCAGCGAGCGGCTCGGTGCTCACCACCGGCTCCGCACCGACCGCAGACTGCACACCGACTGCAGAGTCCGCGTCGACCGCAGACTGCGCACCGACCGCAGAATCCGCGTCGACCGCAGACTGCGCACCGACCGCAGGCGTCGCAGCACCGAGCGGTTCGACCGCAGCAGCCGACTCCGCCACGACGGCGGGCTCGGCTACCACCGCGGCCACGACGGCCGGCTTGGGCTTGGCCGGCGCCCGGGTCCGGGTGGCACGCGGCTTCGGCGCGGGCTTGGCCTTGGCGGCGGACTCGGGTTCGCGAACGACGGGCGGCCCGGTGACGGCGACCGGTTCGGCGGCAGCCCCGACGGCGACCGGCTCGGGCCGGGCCGGGCTGATCGGCTCCGGCGTGGCGACCGCCACCGGCTCCGGCGTTCCGACCGGCTCGTGAGTGGCCGGCTCGTGAGTGGCCGGCTCGTGAACGACCGGCTCGTGAGTGGCCGGCTCGTGAACGGCCGGCTCGTGAGTGGCCGGCTCGTTGTCGGCCCGCTCGTTCTCGGTGATCGACTCGGGCTTCACGGCGGGCGGGATCTCGGCGACCGGCTCGTCGGTCGGGGAAGCGTCAGCAACCCCGGTCGGTGAGGTGTGCGGGTCGGTGACGGCGACGGGATCGGCAGCCGGCGAGGCGAGCGGTTCGGCCTTCGGCTCGTCCTCGGTGGTTGTGTCTTCGGCGGCCGGCGCCGACGTAATGGTCGTGGCGGCGGCGGGGGCGGGCGTCTCGGCCGGGGCGGGCTTGGCGGACCGCTGACCGCGCACCAGCCACCCTGCCACGAATCCGACGACGACCCCGGCAACAAGGGAGAGGAACGATGCCATCTGAAGGGCTCCGAAACAATGAGAGCTGCGTATGTGGCGCGCAGCATCGCACATCCGCCCGTATGTGCACCATGAGGGTCGTACGACGGAGCAAGAAATCGATCACCAGCCGTCAATGGCCGGTCACCCCGGCAGCGATCCGCAAAGGACCGGAAACAAACGAACGCTTATCGGCGTCGCCGTGCCGCGACCACCAGGGCCACGCCGCCGGCCGCCAGCGCGACCTGCAGCGCCAGCTCGATCCAGTCGACGCCGCCGGTGTCGTCCACCCCGATCGCCGCGGCCAGGAACGTTCCCAGCAGCGCGGCCACGACGCCGATCAGCAGCGTCAGCCAGATCGGGATGTTCTGCCGGCCGGGCAGGACCAGGCGGCCCAGCGCCCCGATGATGAGACCGACGATGATGGCGGTGAAGAACCCGGAGATCTCCATGACGGCTCCCGTCTGGTGGAACGGAGACTCCAGCATGACGCAGCCGCGCCGATTCAGACAGCGGCTTCCGTGCTGGGCCGGCCGCGCTTGGCTGCCTGGATCTGTTCGTACACATGGGTGCGCAGTTCGGTGAAGCGCGGATCGGCCCGGGTGTGCAACTGGTCGCGCTCGGCCGGCAGGTCGATCGTGATCTCGTCCTGGACCACGGTGGGCGACGACGACAGCATGACCACCCGCCGGCCCAGATAGACCGCCTCGTCGATGTCGTGGGTGATGAACAGGACCGTCACCCGCAGGCGCTGCCACAGGGCGCGCACCAGATCCTCGAGGTCGGCGCGGGTCTGCGCGTCGACCGCCGCGAACGGCTCGTCCATCAGCAGCGTCGACGGCTCGTAGGCCACCGCGCGGGCGATGGCGACGCGCTGCTGCATGCCGCCGGACAACTGCCACGGGTACGCCTTCTCGGTGCCGGCCAGGCCGACCGCGTCCAGCGTCTCCTCGACGAGAGCCGTCCGGCGTTCCCGCGGCAGCTTCTTCTGCTTCAGCGGCAGCTCCACGTTGTCGCGCACCGACATCCACGGGAACAGACTCCGCCCGTACTCCTGGAACACCATCGCCAGACCCGGCGGCGGACCGCTCACCGGATGCCCGTCGAGCCGGACCGTGCCGGCGGTCGGCTCGAGCAGCCCGGCGATGCACCGCAGCAACGTCGTCTTGCCACAGCCGGACGGCCCGACCAGGCACACGAGGTCGCCGTTGTCGACGGTGAACGTCAGGTCGCGCAGAGCCTCGACCTCCCGCTCGCCCGAGCGGTAGACCTTCTTCAGCGAAGTGACCTCAAGCATGGGCGCCCCTCATGACCGGCGCTGCGCCTCGCGCAGACCGTGGTACCAGCGGAGAGCTCGTCCCTCGACGAGCCGGAACAGCAGCGACAGCACGAATCCCAGCAACCCGAGCAGGATGATCCCGCTCCACATCTCGGGGATCGCGAAGCTGCGCTGGAACTGCACGATGGTGAAGCCGAGCCCGTTGCTGGCGGCGAACATCTCGCTGATCACCATGAGGATGATCGCGATCGACAGCGCCTGCCGCAGACCGGCGGCGATCTGTGGCGACGCGGCCGGGAGGATCACGCGCGTCAGGCGGGCCGGGCCGCCGATCCCGTACGCCCTCGCGGTGTCCAGCTGCACGCCGTCCACCGCCCGCACGCCCTCGACGGTGTTGAGCAGCACCGGCCAGACACACCCGAAGACGATGACGATGACCTTCATGCCGTCCCCGATGCCCGCGAACAGCATGATGACGGGGACGAGCACGGGCGGCGGGATGGCCCGGAAGAACTCCAGCACCGGCTCGACCGTGGCCCGCACCCGCCGGTTCAGGCCGATGACGACGCCGGCGGCCACGCCCAGCACCGCCGCCAGGGCATAGCCGGCCAGGAGCCGCAGCAGGCTGGGCACCACGTCGGCCCCGAGCCGGTCGAGCGTCCACGTCTCGCCGAACGACTCGAGGATCTGCCGCAGCGGGGGAGCGTAGAAGTTCTCGCTGCCCGCGCTGAGCACGAACCAGGCCGCGAGCAGCACGACCGGCAACCCCAGGACGTACGCGGCCCGCCTCACGCCGGAACCTCTCCTCGTACGGATTGATGCCAGGCCAGGGACCGGCGCTCGAACACCCGGGCGGCCAGATTGATGGCCACCCCGAGCAGTCCGGTCACCGCGATCAGGGCGTACATCAGGGGAACGGCACCCGAGCTCTGCGCCACCGCGATCGACCGGCCCAGCCCCGGCGCGCCGATCACCAGCTCGGCGGTGACGGCCAGCACCAGGGCCACCGACGCGGCCAGCCGTACGCCGGTGAAGACGTACGGCAGCGCGGTCGGCCAGAGCACGTGCCGGACCCGCGCCCACGGGCCGAACCGGAAGCTCCGCGCGGTCTCGTCGGCGATCGGGTCGACGTCGGCCACCCCGTAGAGCACCTGCACGAGCACCTGCCAGAACGCGGCGTAGACGACGAGCAGCAGCGTCGACCCCAGGTCGGTGCCGTAGAGCAGCACCGCCAGCGGGATCAGGGCCACCGACGGGATGGGCCGCAGAAACTCGATCGTGGACGCCGTCGCCTCCCGCAGCACCGGCACCGCCCCGATCACGATGCCCACCACCACGCCCGCCGTCACCGCGATGGTGAGGCCGATCGCCCAGCCCAGAAGGGTGTCGCCGACGGCCTGCCAGAACTGCGCGGTGCCGAGCTCGTCGCCCAGCGCGGCCGCTATCCGGCTGGCCGGCGGAAGGTACGCGTCGTTCACCAGCCCGAGCCGCGGCAGCGCCTCGACGAGGACCAGCAGACCGGCCGGCCCGGCCAGGCCGAGCAGGCCGGTGCGCTGTTTCACCGAGAGGCCCGGGTCATGGGAGCAGCTTCGCCACATCGGGTGTGGCGTCGCCGAAGATGCCGTCCTGAGCGCCCAGCTTGGCCAGCGTGTCGACCGACGCCTGGTTGATCTCGGTGGGCCACTTCGGGAGGGTGATCGCGCCCCGGGTCTTCTCGTCGATCTTGGTGTAGCTGCCGAGGACCGCGCGCACCTCGTCGGGGTGGCTGCCGGCGTACGTCAGCGACTCGTTGACCGCCTCGGTGAACCGCTTGACCAGGTCGGCGTCCTCACCGGCGAGCTTGGCCGAGGTGAAGTAGGCGGCCACCGTGAGGTCGGGCGCGGCGTCGACGTAGTTCGAGGCCACCAGCCGTCCACCGGCCGCCTTGACCTCGGACAGCTGCGGCTCGACGACCCAGGACGCGTCGACCTGCCCGTCGGCCAGCGCGGCCGGGGCGTTCGGGAACGGCATCTCGACGAAGGTGATGTTCCGCGGATCGCCGCCGGCCTTGCGCACGGATTCCCGTACGGTCGTGTCGCCGATGTTCTTGAGGGTGTTGACCGAGACCTTCTTGCCCGCGAGGTCGGCCGCGGTCTTGATCGGGCTGTCCGCCGTGACCATCACGCCGCCGAAGTCCTTGCCCGCCTCGCCGGTCGACGCGACCCCGGCCGCGACCGTCTTGATCGGCACGTTCTTGGTCTGCGCGATCAGCAGCGAGGTCATGTTGCTGAAGCCGAACTGAAACTGTCCACTCACGACGCCCGGCACGATCGCCGCGCCGCCCTGGCCGCTCTCCATCGTCAGCTCGATGTCGCGGTTGCTGAAGAAACCCTTCTGCTGGCCCAGATAGATCGGGGCCACGTCGACGATCGGGATGACGCCGACCTTGACCTTGTCGACGCCGTCGCCGCCGGTGTCGCCGCCCGATCCGCCGGAGGACCCGCAGGCGCCCACCGAGCCGATCAGCGCCACCAGCGCCATCCCCATCGCCATCCCCGTGAAGCCCCGTCGCATTCGTTTCCTCCGGTCAGCTGTGCGCATAGCGAACGAAAGTTCTCGATGTGAACGCTAGGATGTGCGGTGTGTCACGTCAACGACGGTCGTCGATACCGTTATGAGACAGCCGCATCACGTCCAGTCGCTGGAACGCGGCCTCGCCGTCATCCGGGCCTTCGACGCGCATCGTCCCGAGCTGACCCTCAGCGAGGTGGCGAGGATCTGTGACCTCACCCGGGCCGCCGCCCGCCGCTTCCTGCTGACCCTGGCCGACCTGGGCTACGTGCGCACGGACGGCCGGTTGTTCAGCCTCACGCCGCGCGTGCTCGAGCTCGGCTACGCGTACCTGTCGAGCCTGTCGCTGCCCGACGTCGCCGCGCCCCACCTCGAGCGGCTGGTGGCCCAGGTGCACGAGTCCTCCTCCTTGTCCATTCTGGACGGCGACGACATCGTCTATGTGGCCCGCGTGCCCACGAGCCGCATCATGGCGGTTTCGATCAACCTGGGCACCCGCTTTCCCGCGTACGCGACCTCGATGGGCCGGGTGCTGCTGGCCGCACTCCCGCCGCCCGACCTGGAGGCGTACCTGACCCGGGTCCGGCTCGACCGCCTGACCGCCCGCACGGTGACCAGTGCGGCGGCTTTGCGCGCGGAGCTGACCCGGACCGGCGCCCAGGGCTACGCCATCGTCGACCAGGAACTGGAGGAGGGACTGCGCGCGATCGCCGCCCCCATCCACGACCGCTCCGGCGCGGTCGCCGGCGCCGTGAACGTCTCGGTCCACGCAGCCCGGGCAACGCCGGACGTCATGCGCCGCCGCTTGCTCCCCCCACTACTGGCCACCACAGCCGCCATCGACGCCGACCTACGCCTCAAAACCCACCACGCCCAACGCGCCTGACGTCCTCTTCGGGCCGACGCCGCAGGCCAGAGGCGTCAGGGCGCGTCTGGTGGATCACGCGGGGCTGCGGCGTGGCCCAGCCCGCGCCTGACGGCGTCCACAGGACGGCCCAATACAACACCGGTATTGGACCGCCCTGCGGCCGACGTCAGCCACGACCTGGACCGCGCCTCACTCCCACGTGATCCACCAGACGTGCCCTAAGGTAACGGTCCATGGACATGTTGAAAGGCCCCCAGATCGCCGAGGCCGCCCTGACCGACTGGCGCAAGCTGGCCCAGGGACTGCATGCCCGCTATGTGACCGAGAACTTCGGCGCCGCCGCCCGGTTCATCACCGCGGTGGGCGAGGCAGGCGACGCGCTCAGCCACCACCCGCGCGTGTCGATCGGCACCGGCTACGTCGACTTCAAGCTGAGCACCGACGACGCCATCTACCGCGACGACGAGGGCACCGAGCACGTAGTCGAATGGGTGACCCAACAGGACGTGGACCTCGCGCGCCGCATCACCGAGATAGCCGCCGAACACCACCTCGCCGCCGATCCCGCCGCGGTCAGCGTGATCGAGCTCGGCCTCGACACAGCACACTCCGCGACCATCGCCCCGGTATGGGCCGCCCTGCTGACCGGCACCGCCGAGGCCCAGGGCCGCGGAACCCCCGGCGACGAGATCCGCGACGCCACCGCCCGCGTCCCCAACCTCTGGTTCGGCGACGCCGACGACAACACACCCCCCACCCAGCGCTTCCACGTCGAGGTCTATGTAGCCCCCGAGACAGCCCCCCAACGCATCGCCGCCGCCGTAGCCGCCGGCGGAACCATCGTCGACAACACCAGCGCCCCCGCGCTGACCGTCATAGCCGACCAAGACGGCAACAAAGGCGTGATCTGCACCGACGCCTCCGCCACAACAAAAGCCTGACCGCCCGACTCAGCCACAGCCCCTTCGGCACGCAAGATCAAACCTTGTGAACGACTTGGCCGCCGAGATTGTTATATTCCGACCGTCGGGCCCGCACCCCGTGCGTTATTGCTCAACGTGTCTTGCTAAGAGCTCTCAACGGGATCTTTTCAGTCCAGTTGATCACGATGCAGGCGATACTTAACGAGGCCGTCGTGGATGCCGAGGCGCGTTCCGGCGATTGGTTTTCCATATCGTCTAGCTACAGTCCATCGCGCCAATAATCGACGGGTGCTTTATTGGTCAGTTCCCAGGCTTCCTTGCCACGCCGTTCCGGTTTGCACCAAAACTCCATCCCTACCTATGCTTTGCCGTTGCTCGCTCTCCCCCAAGGAAAGCCGCTTCATGTCACCGAAGGTTAGGTGTCGATCGCCGGGTTGGTCGTTCTCATTAAATAAGCCCAACAATTCTAGACCGTCGCCGCCGCCGCCACGCAGGGCCGCGTCTACGAAGCCCACCTGCAAACCGACGGTAAGATCGACGGCATAAAGGTGCCTAGTGTAGTATTGCCGACCAGATATATCCACCTGGCGAAATAGGTCCCCATCCGTTATGGCGGCTGCTAGCGGCCTGTAATATGCGAGTAGAATGTCCGCCGCCGTTGGCCCACTTTCTTCCCCTGTGCTCTCCGGATCTCGCAATAGCGCTTTCCATGCGCCGTCATAAAAATGCGCAGCGTGTACATATGGCCTGTGGACGCCCGTATGAAGTACTCGAGGCAGGCTGGCTGCTTGAGCCTTCGCCCGGTCGATCGTCGGTGTATCGATCGGATGTGTTCTGCCCTTCACTTCGATGGCCACGCTTCCCGCGTGAGGACGAATGCCGTAGAAGTCCGGCCTGCTTCCACGGAGCTTGCGACCCATTGCCCGCAGGATCTCGTCAACCCTTGCGACTGCTGGAACGCCCATAGTGTCGGCAAACAACTTCATGGAGACTTGGCCCAAAAAGAATGTGACGGCACCCTTCTCTGAAGGGTCTAGACTCCAAAATTCGTCGGTAGCGATGATTCTGTCTTGGCGGTCAGTAGACAGGTTCGCTCGAACTAAAGCGACTCGCCAAATCATCTCAAGAGCGCCGTGCGGTCCGATAGCTCCAGACCACGGCCCGTGCGTGGTCCCAAGGCTAACGGCTGCGCGTGCTATGTGCTGCCATGAGACAGTCAGTACACCCTGGCGTCGGATCCAGCTGCGGGGAAAGCCATGCGCATCGAAAGTTATGGTGGGCATGAGTCGTATCGTATCCGACAGGCCGACCGGATAAATAAACACTTAAGTAGCATTGACTGCATGTACTCAACTCGGGCGTGAACGTTACCGGCATCAGCCGTGCCCTCGACCTTCTCGGTGGCGGGCCGACCCGGCCGGACGCGACGCCGGGTCGCCACACTGCTGGCCAACAAGGGTTACAGCAGCGAGGCATTCCGCCAGCCTTCCACTATCGCGGCATCGACCCGATCATCTCGAAGCTGAAGCTGAAGCTGAAGCTGAAGACACAAGGCATCCAAGGTTCCGTCGCCTCACCGTGCTCTGGTGACGATGCCTCGACATCCACGACGGCCTCGTCAGCCTCGCCTGCGTCCTGATCAACTTGCGCAGAGAGATTGTGCTGGGAGCTCGAAGCCCCACGGCTCGAGTTCGGGTTGCCATGTGCACGCTACCGAACTGCCGCCGCGCGAGCTCCGAGTTGCCGTGTGCTCGCTACCAAGCGCCCACCGCCTGGGCCCCGGGGCGCCGTGCGTGCGCCACCAACCCGACGCCGCCCGAGCTCCGGGCTGCCGTGCGCTCGACGCCAAGCCGCGCCCGCCTGGGCTCCAGCTGCCGTGTGAGCGCCTCCAAGCCTCCACCCCGTAGGCCGCCGCTCCCACCTCGACCGCTCACCCACCCCTCACCACCCTGCGCCGAGCATCCCCGGCCACGTGGCTTCCGCTGCCCCCCTGACGAACCAGGCCAAGCCCTCGTCGCCAAGCCCACCGCGCCGGCAGCCGGCCCACAACGCCCCGACCAGCCAAAAACCCGCGGCCGGCCAGGCATCCCCGCGCAGCGGCAGATGCCCGCCCACCGGGAGGGGACCGCCCCCCAAGCCCAGCACCCACCAGCAGCAACCACCCACCCACCCGCGACGCGCTGACCGCAAGCGGCACGGTCCTGCTCCCGTGACCCACCCCCCAGATCCGCCCGCCCACACCGCTTCCCCCCGGTGACCACAGCGCGGCAGCCAGACCCCCCACCCGCCAGGTGACCGCCCACCCCGGCCCCGCGATCAGCAGCCCGCGACCCACCACGATGCCGCCAGGGCCCACCCCCCAAGGTCGGGGCCGAGGGTGACCAAGCTCAGACATAGATGCCTTACCGTCCGAGCTTGGTCACCCTC
>NZ_JALPVJ010000028.1 GCF_023544445.1 Actinoplanes sp. M2I2
GGCAGTGATCACGACACGGGCTAAGGACACCCCGCGACGATCACCGTCATCCAAAGTTTCCTATGTCCCGACACACCAGTTTCCGATGACTTGAGACAGGGGTTTCCTATGTCTTGAGCCAGGACACCGTCGTCCGCTCTCTGTGATGTCTCAAGACATCGAAACCCCTGAACCCGCGGTTGCGGGTTCAGGGGTTTTCTTTTTCGGTGTGGGTCCGTCCGACGCCGATGAAGTAGAGCTGCCGCGGTAGTCCCGGGCAAACCGTCTGGTACGACGATTTCAGCATCACCGTGGCGCCGCCGGATTGGCAGGGCGACCCCGAGGACGAGGCGGCGCTGATCGCCTGCGAACGCGCGCTGGTCCGACCCGTCATCGGCCGGCGGTCAGGTACTCCAGCACGAGGTCACTGATCATGGTCCGGTAGTGGTCCCGGCGGGCGGGGTCGAGCATGTCCCGTTTGAAGATCGCGCTGAAGGTGTACCGGTTGGCGGTCCGGAAGACGCAGAACGCACTGATCATCATGTGTACGTCGATCGGGTCGACGTCGTCGCGGAACTGGCCGGCCGCACGACCGCGCTCGAGGATCCGGCTCAGCGCGTCCAGCGCCGGATTGGCCAGGCCCGCCAGGATCTCGGACCGGGCGATGTGCCGGGCGTAGTGAATGTTCTCGATGCTCACCAGCCGGATGAAGTCCGGGTGCGACTCGTGATGGTCGAACGTGAGAGCGGCGAGCCGCCGGATCGCTTCGGCCGGGTCGAGGTGCTCCACGTCGACCTGCTGTTCGAGGGCGCGAATCCCGGTGTACGCCTGCTCGAGCGCCGAGATGTATAGACCTTCTTTACCGTCGAAATAGTAGTAGATCATCCGCTTGGTGGTGCGGGTCTTCGCCGCGATCTCGTCGACGCGGGCTCCGGCGAAGCCCTTGTCGGCGAACTCGCGGGTCGCGACGGCGAGGATCTCGGATCGGGTCCGTTCAGCGTCTCGCGCGGCGGGGGCCGCAGCTGGCGAGTCCGGCGTCTGCGTGGCCACATGGCCCTCCTTCGATCGAAGATTCACCTTAGTCACGGGTTCGTGGCCCTTCCTCCTCTGCCACGCAACGCGTATAACTAACTAACTAGTACATACATTGCCGCCAGCGGCAACGCCTGTGGTTCGGAACCGTCAGCGGCGCACCCTGTGTCGTCCCATCGGCGCATCGCTGAGCCCGTCCTCGACGCCGGGCGAAGCCATCGAGGAAGGCAGTGCACCATGCTCATCGCCGATCATGATGCTGCTCGAAGCGCGGCCGTCGCACCGCGCGCCGAACCACGCCTGACGATCGCCACCGCCTGCCTGTCCGGGACCCTGGAGGACAAGCTCGCGGCCGCCGCGGCAGCCGGCTTCCACGGAATCGAGATATTCGAGAGCGACCTCATCGCGTCGGCATGGTCACCGGCGAGGGTCCGGCAGGAATGCGCCCGTCGTGGCCTGACCATCGACCTCTACCAGCCCTTCCGCGACTTCGAGGCGGTCGCCCCCGACACCTTCCGGGCCAACCTGCGCCGTGCGGACCACAAGCTCGGCGTGCTGGAACAACTCGGCGCCGTCACGATGCTGGTCGCTTCGTCAGAGTCGGCCGACGCCGTCGACGACGACGACCTGGCCGCCGACCACCTGCGGGAGCTGGCCGAGATGGCCGCGGTCCGCGGGCTGCGCATCGCGTACGAGCCGCTGGCCTGGGGCCGCTTCGTGAACACGTACGCCCACGCGTGGCGAATCGTGCGGCGCGCCGACCACCCCGCCCTCGGCCTGTGCCTGGACAGCTTCCACGTGCTGTCCCGGGGCGACGACCTGGCCGGGATCCGGGTGGTGCCCGGCTCGAAGGTGTTCCACCTGCAACTGGCCGACGCGCCTCGGTTGAAGATGGACACAGTGGAGTGGAGCCGGCACCACCGGCTCTTTCCCGGCCTCGGCTCGTTCGACCTGACCGGGTTCCTGAGCCAGGTCCTGGCCACCGGCTACGACGGTCCGCTCTCGCTCGAGGTGTTCAACGACGTCTACCGGCAAGCTGATCCCCGGCACGCCGCCATCGACGGGATGCGGTCGCTGCTCGCCCTGCAGGAGTCGGTCAGCGTCGGCGGCCCACCCGTCGCGCGGCGCCGGCTGCGATCACCCGGCCTGACCCCCGCGCCGCGTCTCGGCGGCCACATGTTCACCGAACTCGCCGTCGACGAGGTGTCCGGCCCGGTCGTCGCCCGTACCCTGACCGCTCTGGGCTTCGCCTGGACCGGGTCGCACCGCTCCAAGCCGGTGCAGTTGTGGCAGCAGGGCGCCGCCCGGATCCTGCTCAACTTCGCGTCGCAGCGGACGGTCGCGCCCGGCACGGCGGCCATCTGCGCCCTCGGGCTGGAGAGCAGCGATCCCGCGGGTTCGGCCGAGCGTGCGGTTCGGCTGCTCGCTCCGGTCCTGCCTCGCGTGCGTCAACCGGAGGAGGCCGACCTCAGTTCGGTGGCCGCTCCCGACGGGACTGCGGTCTTCTTCTGCCGTGCGGGCGCGGACGGCAACGGCTGGCTGGCCGACTTCGAGGCCACCGACGCCGAGACGTGCACCGGGGGCCTGGTGACCGCGACCGACCACATCGCTCTGACCGAGCCGGTGGACGACTTCGACCAGGTCACCCTCTTCTACCGCACGGTCCTGGGCCTGCAGTCGGGCCAGACGATCGAGCTCACCGCACCCTTCGGTCTGCTGCGCAGCCGGTCGGCCACCGACGCCGGGCACACTGTGCGGATCACGCTCAACACGGCGCCGCTGCGCCGCGGTTCCTGGGCGCCGGCCGTGCCGAGCCCTCAGCACATCGCGTTCGCCAGCGACGACGTGATCGCCGCGGCCAAGGCCATGCGTGAGCTCGGCGCGCCGGTGCTGCGCATCCCGCACAACTACTACGACGACCTCGACGCCCGCCTCGCCCCGAAGCCGGAGCTGCTCGCGACCCTGCGCGAGCACTCGATTCTCTACGACTGCGACGAGGGTGGGGAGTACCTGCACTTCTACACCGAGATGCTGGGCTCGCGGCTGTTCTTCGAGGTGGTGCAACGCATCGGTGACTACGCCGGCTACGGCGCCGCGAGCAGCGCTCCGGTGCGGATGGCCGCACACCGGCAACGTCGCCTACGGCGACTCCGGGAGACACCACAGCAGACGTACGGTCGTGAGCACGACTATTCCCTGGCCCACCTGACGGCGCTGAGCCTGTCCCCACCGGAACTGGTCGAGGCCGCCGCGGACGCCGGATACCGGTATGTGGGCCTGCGCCTGACCCGGGTGACGCCGGTCGAGCCGCACTATCCGCTGGCCACCGATCCCGCGCTGATGCGCACGACGAAGGTGCGCCTGGCGGCCACCGGGGTCGAGGTCCTCGACATCGAGTTGGCCAGGATCGGTCCCGACGAGGATCCGCGGGATTTCCAGCGCTTCCTGGAGGCCGGCGCGGAACTCGGTGCGCGCCACGTCATCGTCCAGCTGCCCGATCCGGACCGCAACCGCAAGATCGACCGGTACGCGCGGTTGTGCCAGATGGCCCGCCCGCTCGGCCTGACCATGGATCTGGAGTTCCCCTCGTGGACCGAGACACCGGATCTCACCGAGGCGACCCGGGTTCTGCGGTCGGCGGATCAGCCGAACGCCGGCATCCTGATCGACCTGCTGCACTTCGCCCGCTCCGGCTCCAGCGTGGCCGACCTGCGGGAGCTGCCGGCCGGGTGGTTCCACTTCGCGCACGTCTGTGACGCGCCGCCGGGGGTGCCGCCGACCAGGGAGGAGCTCATCCACACCGCACGGTTCGAACGGCTCTATCCCGGCGAGGGCGGCATCGACGTCGACGGAATTCTGGCGGCTCTGCCGTCCGGCATCCCGTACGCCTTGGAGATTCCCCGCGCGCAGCTGGTGGCGCAGATCGGGGCGAAGGAGCATGCCCGCCTGGCGGTCGCCGCGGCGCGCCGCCGCCTCGACAGCGTGCCGGCGAACCGGAGATCGGCCGACGCGGCATAGCCGTACGGCCGGTGCCAACGCCAGAGAGGAGAGCGTCTGATGGCCGATGCGATGCCGGGGGCCGCGGGCGGCGGTGGAAGCGTCGCGGCGACCGGCCGTCTCGACGCTTCCACCGCACCCTTACGAGGTGTCCTGCGTAAAGGTCGGCAGGATCCACGGCGGCATCGGGCCCTTGTTGCGGCGGCCCTGGCCGGTCTCCTCCCAGGCGTGGGCGAGGATGCCGACACTGCGGCTCAGGACGAACAGTCCCCGGGCCAGCGGCGGCGGGAAGCCCAGTTCGGCGTAGACGACGGCGGTGCAGCCGTCGATGTTGATCGGCACGGGCCGGCTGCGGCCCTCGGCGAGGACGTGCTCGATGGCGTGGGCGGCGCGCAGGTAGGAACCGTCGACGACGCCACCGGCGACGGCCTGCTCCACCTGAGCGAGCAGTGGGTCGCGGCGGGGGTCGACGGTGTGGAACCGGTGCCCGAAGCCGGGCAGGTACTTCGAGCGGGCCCGCCACGAGTCCACGGTTGTCTCGGCGGCGGTGGCGAGCTCGGCGCCGTCCTGGTGCAGGCGCCGGACGTCGTCCAGCAGGGTCATGCACTGTTCGCCGGCGCCGCCGTGCACGTCGCCCAGCAGGTTGATGCCGGTCGCCACGGCGTTGTTGAGGCCGATTCCGCAGGTCGCCGCCATCCGGGCCACCGCGATGGACGGCGCGTGCGGGCCGTGGTCCACGGAGGAGACCAGGGCCGCCTCGAGCAGTCGCTCCTGACCCGGGGTGGCGGTCTCGCCGCGCACCATGAGCCAGATGATCCCGGCGAAGCTGATCGAGCCGATCAGGTCCTGGACGGGGTGACCGCGCAGTTCGATGCGGTTGGGTTCGATGCGCGAGACGCTTGTCGCCCACCAGTCGGACACGTCTCGGACGGTCGGCTCGGGCCGGTCCTGGCTCATGGTGCGGTCACCTCGTCCGTGGCGATCTTGAACTCGTCGTTGTGCTCACCGAGCAGTGGCGGCGGTGCCGGGGGGTGCAGGGCCTCACCGTTGACGAGCACCCCGCTGCCGGTGACCCGCAGCGTCCGGTCCGGGTCGCCGGGGAACCCCAGCTCGGTGAAGAAGCCGCGGGCCTTCAGCTGGTCGAGTTCCATCGCCTGCGGGACGGTCAGGATGCGGGCCGCCGGCACGCCGGCCGCCGACAGCGTGCGCTCCCACTCGATGGCCGGGCGTCCGCGCAGCGCTGAGTTGATCGCATCGTTGAGCGCGGACCGGTGGTGTTTTCGCGCCTCGCGGTCGGCGAATCGCTCGTCGGTGAGCAGGTCAAGGCGCTCGATGAGCCGGCAAAGAGTCTCGAACTGCTCCTGCCGATTGGCGGCGATGTTGAGCGGCCCGTCCGCGGCGTGGAAGGTGCCCGAGGGTGCGGCGGTGGCGTTCTGGTCGCCCATCGGCTCCGGGGGGATACCGCTGACCAGGAAATTCGATGCGGCCCATCCCATCGCGGACAGGGAGGTCTCCAGCATGGAGACGTCCAGGCACACACCTTTGCCGGTTCTGGCCCGCCCGGCCAGCGAGGCGGCGATCGTCATGGCGGCGACGAGGCCACCGATGGTGTCGGAGACCGGGAACCCGACCCGCAGCGGGGCGGTCTCCGGTGTGCCGGTCACGCTCATCATCCCGGACAGGCCTTGGATGATCTGGTCGTACGCGGGCGCCTGGCGCATCGGCCCGGTCTGCCCGAACCCGGAGATGGCGCAGTACACCAGACGTGGGTTGATCCGGTGCAGCACCTCCCAGCCGTACCCGATCCGGCTCAGGACACCGGCCCGGAAGTTCTCCAGCAGGACGTCGGCGCCGGTGAGCAGGGCCTCGAAGGTCGCCCGGTCGGCAGTGTCCTTGAGGTCGAGTTCGACGGACTTCTTTCCCGCGTTCTGCGCGAGGAAGGACGCGCCGATCGCCGCCCGGTTCAACCCGGGTTCCGGACCCAGCTTGCGGGCCAGATCCCCGTCACCGGGCCTCTCGATCTTGACGACCTCTGCGCCGAGAAGCATCAGGTGGTAGCTGCAGTACGGGCCGGCCAGGACATTTGTCAGGTCCAGAACCCGGACGCCGTGCAACGGTCGGTCGTCATCCATGAGACGTGCCCCTCGGTCGTCATCGGGCGAGAAGCCCGGCATGGCGGTCAGGCGGCGGAGCAGTGCGGCTTTCACTTCCCCGAAACAAACCGCGGAGCCAGCCATTGCCAGGGGTCTCCGCGGCCCGTACGTTACACCTAGTCCACAGGGTGGTCCATATGGACTACCTAGCGGTTCGCTCGGAGGAGTGCCGATGATTGACAGCCCTGGCCGTGCCGTCCCGCAGGACGCGCCGACCACGGTCGGATGCCTGATCGCCGGCGAGTGGGTGAGCGACGGACAGCGGGCGGACCGCGTCGGTCCCTGGACCCGAGTCGTCGTCAGCACCACCCGGCAGGCCACCGATCACGACATCGATGCCGCTCTTCGGTATGCACATCGTGGTGCCAAGGCGGTCGCCCGGATGTCGCCCGCCGCCCGCGCCGGTGTGCTGGAACGGGCCGCCGCCGAGGCGCTGGCCAGGCGCGACGACATCGCCACGCTGCTCGCCCGGGAACTCGGCAAACCCGTCAAGGACGGCCGCGGCGAGATCGACCGGGTGGCCGACACCTTCGCCGTCTCCGCCGCCGAAGCCCGCCGCATCGGCGGGGAGGTCCTGCCGGTGGCGGGCTGGGCCCGCGGCGTGGGCAACACCGCGCTGACCCACCGCGCCCCGGTCGGTGTCGCCCTCGCGATCACCCCGTTCAACGCGCCGGCCAACCTGCTCGCACACAAGCTCGCCGCCTCGTTCGCCGCCGGCAACACCACGATCGTGAAACCGCCGCCACAGGCCCCCGCGTCGTCCGCGGCGGTGGTACGGCTGTTGCTCGACGCCGGGATGCCACCCGAGGCGGTTCAGGTGCTGCACGGCGGCGGACCGGTCGGCGCGGCCCTGAGCGCCGCGCCTGAAGTCGGGGTCATCAGTTTCACCGGCAGCCCGGAGACGGGCGCCGCGGTGGCCCGGTCGGCCGGCGCCAAGCGCCTGGTCATGGAACTCGGCGGTAACGCCGCGACCATCGTCTGCGAGGACGCCGACATCGCCGCGGCCGCCCGGATCTGCGCGGCCACCGGGTACAGCAACTCCGGGCAGAGCTGCATCTCGGTGCAGCGGGTCTACGTGCACCGCAGCCGGTACGACGAATTCCTCGCCGCGTTCACCCTCGCGGTCGAGAAGCTCACCGTCGGCGACCCTCTCGACGCGGCCACCGATGTCGGCTCGATGGTCGACGACGACGCGGCCGAACGCGTCGTCTCGTGGACGCACGAGGCGGTGGCCGCCGGGGCGACCATCACCACCGGCGGCCGCCGGAACGGAGCGACGGTGATCCCGACAGTCGTCGCGTCCCCGCCACCGGGTGCCCGTCTCATCCGCGAGGAGGTGTTCGGCGCCGCCGTGGCCGTCCAGCCGTTCGACGACTTCGACGACGTGCTGACGACCTGCAACGACAGCCGCTACGGCCTGCAGGCCGGACTGTTCACCCACGACGTGCGGCGCATCGTCACCGCGTGGCGCGAGCTAGAGGTCGGCGGACTCATCGTGAACGGGTCCTCGAACTACCGGCTCGACCACATCCCGTTCGGCGGGGTCAAGGACTCCGGCTTCGGTCGCGAGGCACCGCGCTGGATGATCGACGACTACACCGTCGTCAAGACCCTGATGCTGCGCGGCATCTCCCTCTTCGGCGACCAGGAGGACGCCCGATGACCATCGAATCGGACGAGAAGACCGTGACCGCCGCCGAGGCGCTGGTCACCCAGCTCGAGTCCTACGGTGTGGAACACATTTTCGGCACCTGCGGCCACACCAACATCGCCCTGCTCGACGCGATCGGGCGCAGCAGCATCCGGTTCGTCATCGCCCGCCACGAGCAGGCCGCCGCGCACGCCGCCGACGGCTACGCCCGGGCCACCGGCCGCACCGGCGTCGTGCTGATGCACGTCGGGCCGGGTATGACCAACGGCGTCACCGGCGTGCTCACCGCTGCGCTCGACTCCGTGCCCCTGGTCGCGATCGCCGGTGACATCCCGTCCTACTACCACGGCCGGCACCCGCACCAGGAGGTGAACCTGCACGCCGACGCCGACCAGACCGCCGTCTACCGGCCGTTCGTCAAGCGCGCCTGGCAGGTGCACCAGGTCGCCGACCTGGGCCGGTTCACCGAACGCGCTTTCTGGACCGCGGCGTCCGGACGCCCGGGCGCAGTGCTGCTCAGCGTGCCGATGGACCACTTCTCCCGGCCGGTCCCCGCCGAGACTGCCGGCGCCTACCCGCTCGCCGTCGCGCAGCGCCCGGGCCTGCCCGCCGATGTCGCGGACCGCATCGCCGGCATGCTGCTCGCCGCCGACAAACCGCTCGTCTACCTCGGCGGGGGACTGCGTCGCGGGCCCGGCCTGGACGCGTTGCGCTCGTTGATCGAGCATCTCGACATCCCGGTCGTGCACTCGCTGATGGCCAAGGGGACCCTGCCCGACAGCCACCCGTTGCTGCTCGGCATGCCGGGCTTCTGGGGCCTGAAGATCACCAACGAGTACACCCGCGAGGCCGACGTCGTCCTCGCCCTGGCCTCCCGCTTCGCCGAGACCGACGCCAGCTCCTGGGACTCCCGCTACACCTGGCAGTTCCCGCCCGGCGAGCTGATCCAGATCGACATCGACCCCGCCGAGATCGGCCGCAACTACCCGGTCGCCGTCGGCGCGGTCGCCGACGTCACCCATGCCGTGCGAGCGATCGATACCGCCGTGCGCGCCCGCCATCCGCAACCCCGGCACCGCGACGGGCTGCGCGAGACCATCACCGCGACCCGGCGCACCCTGTTCACCGACAGCCGCGAACGCGGCACCAGCGAGAACTTCCCGCTGCGCCCGGAACGCATCCTCACCGACCTGCGCTCGATCCTGCCCGCCGACGCGGTCCTGGTCACCGACGTGGGCTGGAACAAGAACGGTGTCGCCCAGTGCTACGAACTGCCGGAGGACGGACGGTTCATCACGCCGGGTGGCGCCTCGACGATGGGCTTCGGCCCGGCCGCGGCGGTCGGCGTCCAGATCGCCCAGCCCGGCCGCACCGTGGTCGCCCTGATCGGTGACGGCGGCATGAGCGCTCAGCTCCCGGCCCTGCCGATGGCCGTCGAACAGGGCGCCCCGGTCATCTTCGTCGTGATGAACAACCGGTCCCACGGCACCATCAGCGACCTTCAGGCCGCCAACTTCGGACAGAGCTACGGCTGCGACTTCACCGGACCGGACGGCACACCGTACAGCCCGGACTTCGCCGCTCTCGGCCGCGCCTGCGGCGCCGACGGCTACACCCTGGCCGGCGCCGGCGACCTCGGCGACGCGCTGCGTGCCGCCCTGGCCGCTCGTCGACCGGCGGTCATCGACGTGCCGATGGTCAATGAACCGGTGCCGACTCCGGGGCACTGGAACATCAAGGACATCTACCAGGGCATCTTCGAGTGACCCCCGAGGTGCCGGCGCCGGCCGTCGGCACCAGAAGGTGAGGCCGTCCGTGGCGCAGCGGTTGTTCATCCTCAACGGTCCCAATCTCAACATGCTCGGCCGGCGCGAACCGCACCTGTACGGCCCGGTGACGTTGCCCGCCATCGAGAAGAGATGCGGGACGGTCGCCGAGGAACTCGACTTCGACCTGTTCCTCGCTCAGTCCAACGCCGAAGGGCAGCTCATCGACTGGGTTCACCAGGCATACGACCAGGCGGCGCCGGTCATCATCAACCCGGCGGGCCTGTCCACCCGCGCCGTGGCCCTCTATGACGCGCTGCGGATGCTCGACCGCCCGATCGTCGAGGTGCACCTGACCAACGTGCTCGGCCGGGAGCCGCTCTACCGGGACCTGCTGACCGCGGCCACCGCGTGGGGATTCCTGGCGGGTTTCGGCGCAGAGGTCTACGAGATGGCGATGCGCGGCCTCGCCACCCACCTGTCGGAAGGCGGCGAGGCGTGCGGATAGGAATCCTCGGCTGCGGCCGGATCGCCCGCAACCACGTGCACGCCCTGCGCGGTGTCGACGGCGTCCACGTGGCCGCGGTGGCCGACATCGACCCGGGGCGGGCCCGGTCGTTCGCCGCGGAACACGGCATCGATCGATCCTTCGGCGATCCGGAGCAGATGCTTGCCGCCGGACTCGACGCGGTCACCATCTGCACCCCGCACGCGGAACACGAGGCCGGGGTGCTCGCCGCCGCCCGCCACGGCACCCACGTGCTCTGCGAGAAACCCATGGCCCTGCGGGTCGACCAGGGCGAGCGCATGGTCGCCGCCACCGCGGCCGCCGGGGTGAAGTTCGGCGTCCTCTTCCAGCGCCGGTTCTGGCCGGCGGCGGCGCGCATCCGTGCGGCGATCGACGACGGGCGTATGAGCCTGCCGATCTGCGGTGCCGTGGTCGCCCGCCTCAACCGGGGCGCGGACTACTACCGGGCCGAACCGTGGCGCGGTCGCCGGGCGACGGAGGGCGGCGGGGTCCTGATGACCCAGGTGATCCACCACATCGACCTGCTCCAGTGGTTCATGGGCCCCGCCAGACGAGTGACCGGCCGGTGCGCGACCCTCGCTCACCAGGACGTCATCGAGGTCGAGGACACCGCCGCCGCGCTCATCGAGTTCGCCTCCGGCGCCGTCGCCACGGTGCAGGCCGGCACCACCTTCCAGCCCGGGCTCGGCGTGCAGGTGTGGGTCAGCGATGCCCGCGGCCGTACGGCGAGCGTGATGGAGTTTCCCGAGGGCGTCGGCTTCACCGACGTGCGGACCCTGCCCGATGAGGAGGCGTTCGCCACTGGGTACGCCACCGGTCGCCGGTTCGATCTCGCCCTGGCCGAGGTCCACGACCATCTCGCGCCGTACCACGCCCAGCAGATCGCCGACTTCGTCGCGGCGCTGCGGGAGGACCGTGAACCGGCCGTCACCGGTCGCGACGCGCTGCGATCACTGGCGATCGTCGAGGCGGTCTACGAGTCGTCGCGCACCGGCTCGGCCGTGGAACTGCCGTGGTGACAGCGGGGGAGCGGTCAGCTTCCGCTGCCGAAGGGGCGATCGAAACCCCGGTCGGCCATCTGCGAAGCGATCTGCCGAAGGTCGGCGGCGAACGCGGTGACCTGCTCGGAGGTGAAGCGGACGGTCGGCCCGCTGAGCGCCAGCGCGGCGACGACACTGCCGGACTGCCCGAGAATCGGAACGGCCACGGCCGACAGGCCGGCCTCGCGCTCGCCGTGACTCTCGCCGTACCCCTTGGCGGCCGTCTCGTCGATCCACTCGCGCATCGTCGCCGCGTGCTGCGGGCCGTGCGGCGACTGCCTGGCGATCCGCTCCAGAAGCCCGTCGGACGCGTCGCGCAACAGCACCTTCGAGGAGGCGCCCGCCCACATCGGCAGCTCGTCGCCGACCTGGACGACATGCCGCAGCGGCTGCGGGCTCTCCTGCTGCGCGACGCACACCCGGTAGATGTCACGGACTACATACATGTTCACGGTCTCGCGCCGGCGCGCGGCGAGTTCGCGCATCTCGCGTTGGGTCTCGGGCGGCAGCTCCCAGCTGCGCTGAGCGAGATGCGCCCACCGCCAGAGTCCGGGTCCCGCCATGTATCCGCTGCCGGTGGCCCAGAGCAGGCCACTCTGTTCCAGAGTCGACACCAGCCGCAGCACGGTGGTCTTGGCCAGGCCGGTCTCCTCCACAATGGTGCGGACGGAGACGGTGGGCCGTTCATCGGTCAGCAGGCCGAGGATGCCCAGCGCGCGCTGGACGCTTCGGACGCCCTGCTGGTCAGCGGACTCCGCCGCGGACGGCTTGGCCGCGGAATTGCGGGTGAGGGGCGCGTCCACGGTTCTGCACTCTCCTTGTGTCGCCGGAATGGTCCGCTGACCATCCTTCCTGCATCGCCACCATTCTCGCCTGCGGGACGCACCTTTCACCGATCCGTAACGGTCCGGACTCAAGCCCTTGCCAGGGACGAGGGCCGCCCGTACTTTACACTTAGTCCACACAGTGGTCCACCAGGTCCGAACAGTGGTCCGCAGTGAAGCTTTATAAAAAGCCTGTGACATGCCATCCCAAAGTCCGCACGTCCGATGGTGGCCCTGGCCGAGTGGCCGAAGTTCGATTCCGGTCACCGCCGTGACGGCACAACCGCGGCACCTCGTGTCGCGACAGACGTACACCTGAGAGCGAGGGCGCATTGTTGACCACCCCGTCCCGCGTCGCCGGCCCGCGCTGCCGCCGGCCGGGCCATGTGCCGGGAGCGATGGCCGATGACAGCTGAACCCGTCGCCACCCCCGACGGCCCGCTGTCCGGCCCCGAGCCGGAACAGCACTGGCACGAGCCGAGAGTCTTGCGCACCTGGGCGGCGGGGGAGTTGTGGATCGCCTGCCTTGCGCTGACGACGATCTTCCTCAGCGTCCTCTGGCAGGTGATCAGCCGCTACGTGCCCGCGCTGAACTGGCCGGGCGTCAGCGAGCTCGCCAACTACTCGCTGATCGTGCTGACCTTCATCATGGTCGGCTACCTGATCGGCAACAACGGCCACATCACCATCCAGGTCATCGATTACCTGGTCAAAGGGCGGGCCTTCGTCGTGGTCAAAGCCGTGTCCGCCGCGGTGACCGGTCTGATCTGCGCGGTTCTCGTCTGGGAGGCGTGGGAGCTGATCCAGGCGTACCCGACCCGGACGACCGCTGCTCTGGGCATCCCGATCTGGATGCTCTACGTCGTCCCGATGCTCGGCTTCGTCTCCGGCACCGTGCGTGCCTTCGTGCGGGTCTTCACCGCAGCCCGCGAGGACGTCCCCTTCGACGCGGCGGAGGCAAGATGATCCTCGAACTGTGGATGGTCGGCGCGATCATCGCCCTGTTGCTGCTCATCCGGGTCCCCGTCGCCCTCGCCTTCATCGGCCCCAGCCTGTGGTACGCGATCGCCGACGGCCGCTCCGCCGGCTTCGCCCTGAAGACGACCTTCGACGGGCTCAACAGCTTCCCGCTGCTCGCCGTCCCGCTGTTCATCCTGGTCGGTGTGCTGGCCAACCGGCTCGGCATCGCCGACCGGCTCTACGAGTTCTGCCTGGCCGCGCTGGGCCGGCTGCGCGGAAACCTGGCGTACGTCAACGTCGGTTCCGCGGTCGGCTTCTCCTGGATGAGCGGCTCCGCACTCGCCGACGTGGCCGGTCTCGGCAAGATGCAGATCCCGGCGATGGTCAAGGCGGGGTACCCTGCCGGATTCGCCGCCGGGCTTACGGCTTCGTCCTCGCTCATCAGCCCGGTGATGCCGCCGAGCATCCCCGCCGTCATCTACGCGGCGACCGCGACCGTCTCCACCGGTGCCCTGTTCGCCGCGTCCGTCCTACCGGCGTTCGCCATGGCGGCCGGGCTGTGCATCTACATCCTGCTGTGGACCATGCGCCGCCCGCAGTTCGGCTCGGTGCAGTTCGACCGTAGCCGGTTCACCCGGGCAGCGGTGAACGCCGTCGGCCCGCTGCTGACTCCGGTGATCCTGCTGGGCGGCATCCTCTCCGGCACGTTCACCCCCACCGAAGCGGCTGCCGTCGCCGTCCTCTACATGCTCATCCTCGGCCTGATCTACCGTTCCGCGACACCACGGCTGCTGCTGCAGGCGCTACGCGAGACCGCGGTCATCACCGCCGGCATCACTCTGATCCTCGGTGCCGCCGCGCTGCTGGGCCTGCTCCTCACCCGAGCCCACGTGTCGCGCAACATCGCCGAGTACCTCACGGCCGTCACGGAGAGCCCCTGGGTCTTCATGATCCTGGTCAACATCATCCTGCTGATCCTCGGCGCACTGATCGACGCCACCGCGGTCATCCTCGTGACGGTGCCGGTCCTGCTGCCGATCGCCATGGAACTCGGCGTCGACCCCGTCTACTTCGGCGTCGTCATGATCATCAACCTGATGATCGGCCTGCTGACCCCACCCGTGGGAAGCGTTCTCTACATCACCAGCTCCGTCATCGGCAAACCGGTCGACGTCGTTTTCCGCGGTGTCGCCCCGTTCCTCATTCCCTTGATCGCCGTGCTGATCCTGGTCACCGCACTGCCCGGCCTCGTGCTCTGGCTACCCGGCCTCCTCGGCTTCTGACCCACCAGCCCGCCATCCCACACCGGGAGGAGAAACGCCATGCACCAACGTCCCGCAGGATGGCGCCGCATCACCGCGGCGCTCACCCTTCCCATCGCACTCGTGCTCGCCACAGGGTGCTCCACCTCGAACAACACCCCCGCCGCCGAAGGCGAGAACCCCACTCTGACCATCAAGATCGGCAGCTCTCAGCCGGAGAGCCAGCCGAACTT
Source organism: Actinoplanes sp. M2I2 (assembly GCF_023544445.1). Classification (GTDB taxonomy): domain Bacteria; phylum Actinomycetota; class Actinomycetes; order Mycobacteriales; family Micromonosporaceae; genus Actinoplanes. Next base: position 14,427 of record NZ_JALPVJ010000028.1, read on the forward strand.
CTACTGTGGCATGAAACTGCTCAAGGAACGGGTCGAGGCACAGAACCTCGGCCTCACCATCGACATGTTCCCCAACAGCCAGCTCGGCCCGGACGCCGAACGCTACGCCGGGGTGCAGAGCGGTGACATCGACATCGACCTGCAGGGCGGCTCGGCGATGTCCACCGCCTTCCCGCAGATCGGCGTGCTCGACGCCGCCTATGCGTTCAACGACGTCGACCACTTCTTCAAGTGGGTCGACCAGAACGGCAAGGACTTCTTCACCGACTTCAACACGGCGACCGACACCACCATCGTCGACGCGTGGTACTTCGGTATGCGCACGTTCACTGCCACCGAGCCGATCCGCAAGCCGGCGGATCTCGCCGGCAAGAAGATCCGCTTCCCGAACACCCCGCAGTTCCTCGCCAACGCCAAGGCGCTCGGCGCCGACGCCGTAGCGATCGCCGTCGAGGAGCTCTACCTGGCCTTGCAGCAGGGCGTCGCTCAGGGCCAGGAGAACCCGGTCGTGGCCACCCACGCCCAGAAGTTCGACGAGATCCTCAAGGTCGCCAGCCTCACCAACCACCAAGTCGGCACCCACTACGTCGTGATGTCCGACAAGACCCTCGAGAAGATGAGCCAGCCCCAGAAGGACGCGCTGTTCAAGGCCATCCACGACATCCGCGCCGAGAACCGCAAATGCGTCGACGACGAGACCGGGAAGGTCCTCGACGGCTGGCGCGGCGACTCCACCCGCACCGTGGTGGAGATCGACCAGGTCGACCGGGCGGCGTTCATCAGCAAGGCGGAATCCTTCTTCAACACCCACTTCACCGGTGAGAACCTGGAGCTCTACAAGAGCATCCGGGCATCGGCCTGACCGCAGGGCTGGGGCCGGCGGTCCGCCGGCCCCACGACCGAACCGGGGAAGAGGTACGGGTGACCAGCCCTCAGCAAACGCAGGTCCTGGTCGGGCTGCTCGGGGCGGGTATCGGGTCCTCGCACGCACCACTGCTGCACCAGCGGGAGGCCGACCGGCAGGGAATCCGGCTCCTCTACACGATTATCGACTCGGCCGCGTCCGGCCTCACCGCCGATGATCTGCCCGGTCTGCTCCGCTGGGCCCGCACACTGGGCTACCGGGGACTCAACGTCACCTACCCGTTCAAGCAGCAGATCGTCCGGCATCTCGACCAGCTCTCGGCTGAGGCGAGGATTCTCGGTGCGGTCAACACCGTGGTCTTCGCCGACGGTGCCACCTGCGGTTACAACACCGACGCGGTGGGCTTCGCCCGCAATTTCGAACGCAACTTCCGCGCCGAGCCCAGGAACGAGGTGGTGCAGCTGGGCGCCGGGGGAGCCGGATCCGCGGTCGCGCACGCCATGTTGACGCTGGGCGCCCGCCGTCTCACTCTCGTTGACGTCGATGCGGCCAGAGCGCACCGGCTTGCGGGCCTGCTCGCTGCGGAATTCGGTGCCGACCGCGTCGCGGTCGGTGCGCACGCGGACCTGGCCAGGCTGCTTTCGGGCGCCGACGGGCTGATCAACACGACTCCGATCGGCATGGCGCACCACCCGGGCTCACCGGTCGCGCCCGACGATCTGCGCAAAGACCTGTGGGTGGCCGACATCGTCTACCGGCCCACCGACACGGCACTGCTCCAGGCGGCACGCGCGACCGGCGCCGTGACCTTGCACGGCGCCGGCATGAGCGTCTACCAGGCCGTTGCCGCGTTCGAGCACTTCACCGGCGTTCCCGCGGACGCGGAAGCGATGCTCTCGGACTCCGAGGAACTGCTGCGGGCCGGCCGCTGACCCAGGCGCGGCCGTGCGGCATTTCGGATCAGAGCCGCTCCGCGTCCCGGGGGTGCTGGAACGCGGAGCGGCTGTAATAGCGGACGACGTTGCCGTCGCGTTCGACCTCGCCCCGGTAGTGCTTGAGGAAGTCCCACAGCAGCGGGATCTCCTCGGGCATGGTGTTGTGCGAGCGGTAGAGGTTCTTGGACAGCTTCAGGACGTGGATCGCGGTGTCGTCGTCGTGCCAGGTCCAGGTCTGGAAGCGGTCCTGCCAGCCGTGGCGTCTCCCGGCGACGGTGTCCACGTCGGCGAGGGTGAGCCCGTTGGTGCCCAGGTGGTACCGCGCCCAGCTGTCGAGCGAGTTCTGCGTGTCGTCCCAGAGGTCACCGGCGAGGAAGCCGAGGTCGCCGTACCCGTAGATCTGATAGTTGGGGATCGGCCGGCCGCTGGCTGGAACCTGGACGCCGTCGATGCCGACCGTGCCGGCGGCGTCCGGGGCGGTGGTGAACGAGGTCGAGGCGACCGCGGCGAAGTACTCCGGGTAGGCGATGGCGAAGTTCTGGGTCACCGCGCTGCCGGCGGACTGACCGGTGGAGTAGAACCTCGTCGGGTCGACCCCGAACTCGTCGGTGATCAGGTCGCGCAGCTGCCGGTAGAAGGTGTGCGAGTCGCGGTGGCTGACCGACACGGAGCTGGCGCTGTACTGCTCGCCGATGATGACCAGGACGCACCCTTCGCGTTCGGCGACCTTCCACCACTGGGCGGCATCGAGGAACACCTTGGCGGTCTGGGTGTTGCCGGGCCAGACGAACACGACCGGCGCCCGGTCACGCCACAGCCGGCGGGCGGAGCGGGGAACATGGACGAGGTATTCGCGGAGGAAGCCCTCGACCATCATGGTGCGCACCTGGACGCCCAGCTTCGCGTAGTCGGCGCGTTCGAAGAGCTGGTTGCCGTAGGCGAAGAAGTTCTCGTACCGGGTGTACTGGGTCAGGAAGTCCACGATGCGGTGCGTGCTCGCCGGGCGGTGCTGCACGGCCACCTGGGAGATCGGCCCGGCGTAGGACGTCATCCACCGCCGGGAGCCGTGGCGTTGCGGGTACACCGCACCGAGGGTCCGGTCCGGCCGGGCGCGGCGTCCGGTGTCGTTGGCCCGTCTCCAGTACGACAGGCTCGCGTCGATCGAGGTCCGGTCGGGGCGGATGTACCAAGTGGGCAGGACCGTCTCGTCGTACCGGATCAGGTCGAAGCCGTCAGGGAACTCGACCGGGGTGTAGCTGCCCTCGGTCTCGCCACCGAACTCACGGCCGGCGTACGAGTTCAGGTACGCCGCGTCGAGTCCGGACGAGTCGACGTACACCTGGCTGATGACCCGCAAGGGGTGCGCAACCGCCCAGGCCTCCAAGGGTGCGGCGCCGGAACCGTAGCCGACGAGGTAATGCAGACCGAAGATGGAGAAATAGCGGTTGTTCTGGAAGAACACCGTCGCGGCTTCGACGTAGGCGGCCTCCTGCGTGGCGGTGCCCCAGCCGTCCGGGCCGGGCTCCAGGACGAAGAGGCCCTCCTCGCGCCGGTCGGCGATTTCGGCCCAGGCTGCTCGCCGGAGGAACTCGCCCGTCTCGACGCCGTCGGGAACGGCGATCACCGTGTAGTAGGAGCGGATGGGTGTCTCGGGGGAGATGTACACCTTCGCCGTACGGGTCGTGCCCGCCACGTCGAAGGACTTCGTCCAGTAGCCGGTCATCTCCCGGGGTAGCTTGCTGGCGCGGGAGTAGTCGTACTCCGGGAACGGACGGCCGTCCAGCGGTAGCGGCTCACCGAGGTCACCCGGGATCCGCCCGGCCGGGTGCGCGGCGGCCGGCCGGGCGGTGCCCTGGCCCGCCAGAGTCGCGGTCACCGCGATGGCGGCGGTTCCCTGGAGCAGGCAGCGCCGATCGATCGTGCTCATGACGATGGTCCTCTCGCCGGTGATGGCCGTGTGAGGCTTGGGAGACCGGGGCCGGCGCGGCGGCGTTGCCGCGCCGGCCCCGGATGCCGGGTCCTACTTGCGGACCCGCACTGTCGCCGTCGACGTGAGCTGCTTCTGGTCCCCCTCGGACAAGAAGTTCGCCACCAGCGTCAGCGGCACCGCGTCACCTTCTGGCACGTTGTTGTCGAGGTCGGACTTGTCGAACGTCACGATCAAGGTGCGGCCGATCGCCGTCGCGTGCCTGGCCTTGACGGGTGACTGCGACAGCGGCGTCCGCAGCTGGACGTCGCCGTCGAGCCGGTAGCCGGCCGGGAGGCGCAGCGCTGCCGTCACCACGCCGCGGACCGTGGTGAAGGTTCCGGTCCCGGAGCCGAGGTCGATGGTCGAGGGCACGAACCGCAACGCACCCGGCAGATCCTGCGGTACCGCGTACACCTCGATCTTGCCGGTCGGCCGCGGGTCGGTGCAGTCGTTGAAGTAGTACTCACCGGCCCTGTCGAACGTGAACTCGGAGCGCTCCCCGGGGCTCAGCCGGGGATTGAAGAGTCCCTCGAAGAACTGGGTCGCGCAGTGCGGCCGCTGGTTCGGGAAGTTCGGGAAGGTCTCCGCTCCGGGGTTGAGGAAGGTCACGGTGGCCCCGACCGGCACCCGCAGGTGAGTCGGGTTCATGCCGGCCTGCGAGGTGCTGTCGCGTGCCGCGGCGGTGTCCGTCGTGCGGTCCTGGCGGCCCAGGTAGACGGTGTTGTTCACCGTCGCTCCCTCGACCGGGCCGCCTTGGACGGGCCGGCGGATCGTCAGCGGAGCGGTGTCCGGGCCCTCCTGGCTGCCCGATTCGGTGGTGTAGGTGCCGCCGAGCTTGAACGCCCACAGCGAGTCGCCCTGCGTGACCGACCCGCCGTACGGGTTCGTGGACCCCGCGGCGAGGATGGCGACGTACTGCTCGCCGTCGACCGTGTAGGTGATCGGGGCGCCGGCGATGCCCGACCCGGTCTGGAACTGCCACAGGACGTCGCCGTCGCGGGCGTCCATCGCGAGCAGCCGGCCGTCGATCTGCCCGGCGAACAGCAGGTCGGTCGCGGTCGTCAGCGGACCCTGGCCGTGCGACATGTCCGTGCCGAGGTGGTTGCGCCACCGCACCTTGCCGGTCGAGGCGTCGTAGGCCAGGATGCCGCCGGTCTGGTACTGACCGATCGCCCGCTGGCCGTTGGCCGCGGCGCCGTTCCAGTGCGCCACCGGGTTGGCGCCGTAGGGGTAGTAAACCAGGTTCGTGCTGTGGCTGTAGGAGTTGTTCGACCAGTCACCACCGCCGTTCTGGCTGGTGGTCGACAGGATCGGCAGGTCCCACTGCGGGTCGTACATGCAGCCGCGCCGGTGGTCCGAGGGTGCTCGCGGGTACGTCAGGAACGGCTGGTCCGCCTTGACGTAGCTGTCCGGATTGAAGACCAGGTTGCCGCGCGCGTCCGGTTGGTAGCCGTTGTAGTTCGGCACGGCGCGCCACGGGTCACCCGGGACGTTGCGCGGGTCCAGCTTCTGCCAGACGACGCATTCGGGCAGCAGGCGTTCTGTCGGGAAGGGCTGGGTCTCGGCGTTGTGCTGCCGTGAGTCCACGATCATCGGTTTGTCGACGACCGGGAGCACGGGCTTGCCGTTGGTCCGGTCGAGTACGAACTGGTGCCCCGACTTGCTGCCGTAGAACACCACCTTGCGCTTCTGGCCCTGGATCCTGATGTCGGCCAGGGTCGGCGGGTGGACGTTGTCCATGTCCCACACGTCGTGCCGGATCGACTGGTAGTGCCACTTGTAGGCGCCGGTCTTCATGTCGACCGCGACCATGGTGGTGGAGAACAGGTTGTCGCCCGGGCGCAGGGAGCCGTCCTGCGAACTGCGGCAGCTGCGCGGGTTGCCGAAGGTCATGTAGTAATAGCCGAGGTCGGGGTCGACCGAGCCGTGCATCCACGGTGTCGCGCCGCCCTCGAGGTTGCATTCGGTGCCGTCGGGCAGCACGGCTCCCCAGGTGGCGCCGGCGTCGACGGAGTTGCCGTTGACGTCGGTGTAGACGGTTCCACGTTCCGGTCCGCCGAAGACGTGCCACAGGTAGCCGCCGTCGCCGGCGCGGACCGCGACGACCGCGGCGCGGTTGCCGTTGGCGGCGTGGGCGTAGACCACGCCGTCGTGGTAAACGGTCGCGACCCGGTCGAGGTTGCCCAGGTCGACGCCGGCCTGGACCGCCGGTTGCACGACCCAGGCCTGCTCGCCGGTCTCCTGGTCGAGGGCGACGATGCGGTCACCGTCGGCGAGGGTGTAGACCTTGCCATCGCCGATGGAGACACCGCGTCGGGTATCCGCCGTCGCGAAGCCCTCCGGCGCCCACTTCCACTTGGGCGCACCGGTCTTGCCGTCGACGGCGATCACTTCGCCGCCGGGGGTGTCGAGGTAGATGACGCCGTCGGCGACGATGGGCGTCGTCTGCTGGCCGACGTCGTCGCTGGCCGGCGCGACCGCCGAGAGGTGTGTGCGCCAGACCGGGCCGAGCTTGTCGAGGTTGCGCTGCGAGATCTGCTTCAGCCCCGAGTAGTGCTGGTTCGCGAGGTTGCCGCCGACGGTCGGCATGTCGGCGCCGGTCGGCTCCAGGCCTGGCAGTCCCAGTCGCTCGACGCCTTCTCCGGGGCCCTGCGCGACGGCGGCCGACGGCCCGATGGCGACAGCGACGGCGAACAGGATCGGTGCGAGTATGCGGGGTTTCATCGATGTGCCTTCCCTGGTGCTACTTGCGCTTGGCCGGGGTGCAGAACGGTTCGAGGCCCATGGCGGACTTGATGCCGTGCTCGAGGTGCGCCTGGAACTGCGCTGCGCCGGGGAAGGTGGAGTTCTCCTGGAAGGCCGCCCCCTCGTGCCCGAGGGTGGTGACCCAGGACCGGCCGCCGTCGTAGTACTGGCACCAGGTGACCGGATGGAAGTCACCGTGTCCGGGGTGCGAGCCCTCTCCGCCGGCGCCGTCGGCCAGGGTTCGCTCGTCGACGGTGGCGAGGAAGTTCACATCGGTCGGGAACGGGACGAGGTTGTACCACTCGTCGGAGAATCTCCAGCGCCGCGGAAGACCCTTGGTTGAGACGTCCCGGTCGTTGACGACCACGACGTCACCCGGCTGGCTGCGTCCGTGGTTGTAGTAGTTGGCGTTGCCGAGCAGGCCTTCGTACCAGTGCCAGCCGTACTCCGTGCCGAAGGCGTTGTGGACGCCGACGAAGCCGCCACCGCCCTGGATGTACTTGCGCAGTGACTCCCGGGCCCAGTCGAGGCGGGTGCCGCCGGTCGCGCCGCGGGCGTGGTTCCACAGGGTGTCCCGGGTGGGGCTCATGAAGATGACGGCCTTGTAGCTGGAGTTCAGCCGCTCCATCGCCTGGACGTCCTCGGTGACGTGCACCTCGATGCCGTCGGCCTCGAGCATTCTGACCAGCCCGGCCTGCGCCACGTTGGAGCTGTCCAGGGGGCGGGGCCAGGCCGCCGGGTTGCTGTGGTCGCGCGTGATCACGTACGGGCGGGGGAGTGTCACGCCTTGGACGCTCGCGTTGTCGGGATCCAGGACCCGGCCGAGGTTCGCGTGCCGCGGTCCCGCCGTACGGGAGTACACCAGCACCTTGTTGTCGCGCTCGGCACCCCAGTCGCTGTAGCAGTCCGGGTCCACTCCACGGCACACGCCGTACACCGGGTCGATGCGGTCCGGCCTTCCCTGATGCCCTTTCGTCGATCCCGTGATCGCGAGAGCCGAGGCGGGCGCGAGGATCGCGAGCGCCACGAGGGGCACCACCGTCTTGAGCCAATTGTTGTTCACGCTGGAAGTTCCCGTCTGGAGGTGGATTCCAGTTGCATGCGATCTCGTCCCCTCATCGATGCCGCACCTCGATCGATACAGGTGGTGACGGCCTCGTCGCGTCAGGCTGACTCAAGGTCCGCCTGGTGGTTTCGATGTACCGCTGGACAGACCATAGTGGCGAGTGGTTCGTATCACAAGGCATGGCGGGGACGCCTTTCGCATCGAAAGCATTCGCTACGTCGGCCTTGACGGCGTCCATCAGAGGTCGTGCCGTCGGTACTTCAGGCGCCGGGCTGCTCAGGCGCCGGGGCTGCTCTTTTCCGACAGCCCGGCGCCTTCGCGCGCGACTAGGGTGAGCTCGTGCCGATGGACCCGGTGGCTGGCCGCGGCGGGGCGGCGCGGGTGGCGGTCTGGGTCGCCCACCTGAGTGCCCCGATGGCTGGACTCTGGCTGCTGGTCGCCCGGCCCGGCCTGGACGGCCATTGGCAGCACGAGCCCGCCCACTTCTGGCTGGTGCTGCTCGTGGCCCTGGTCAGCCTGGCCCTCGCGATCGTCGTCAACCAGGCCGCGCGGCGCCGGTCGGACACCCGGCTGCTGCTGGTGGCACTGTCCTTCCTGGTCGCGGCGGCCTTCCTGGGGCTCCACGCGGTGGCCACCCCGCAGGTGGTTCTCGACGCCCGCAACACCGGGTTCGTCTACGCCTCACCGGTCGGCCTGACCCTGGCCGCCGTGTTCGCCGCGGCCAGTGCTCTCGATCTTCCGGCCGCCGCCGAGCGGTGGCTGCTGCGCTGGTCGGGCCGGCTGCGCGCGGCCGTGCTGACCCTCGCCGCGGCCTGGGCCGTGGTGTCGCTGACCGGGCTGCCGCCGCTCGACCGGGTGCCCGGCGCCGGCGAGAGCACGCCGGCGATCCTGCTGGCGGCCGTCGGGGTGATCCTCTTCGGGTACGCGGCGGTGCGCTACTACCTGCTGCACCGGCGGCGGCGCGCGGTCATGTTGCTGTCGGTCGTGACCGCGTACGTGCTCCTGGCCGAGGCCGCCGTCGCGATGGCCGCCGGCACGAGCTGGCACGCCTCGTGGTGGCTGTGGCACGCGCTGATGGCCGCCGGGTTCGGCTATGTCGCGTACAGCGCCTGGGTGCAATATCGCAACGAGGGCGCGGCGGCGGGCCTGTTCGCGGCGGTCGGCCGGGACGAGACCGTGCGGCGGCTGCGGGCCGACTACGGCGCGGCGCTGGAGGGCCTGGTCGACGCCCTGCGCAGCGGGGAGCAGGGCGCGCTGACCGAGGGCCGGCTCGCGGCCACCACCGAACGGGTGGCCCGGCGCTTCGAGCTCACCGACGGGCAGGCGGCCGTGCTCGGCCGGGCCGCCGGCGCCCTGGCCGCCGAGCGTGATCAGATCCGCAAGCTGGACGCCCTGGTCGCGATCGGCCAGGACGCGCGCGTGATGGTCGCCGACTTCGAGTTGCTGCGCGGGGCTGTGCACCGGGTGGCGTCGGCCTTCGGCGGTTTCACCGTACGGGTCGGTCTCGTCGAGCAGGAGCGGCTGGTGTTCCCGCCCGTGCTCGCCGCCGGCGCCGGCGCCGCGCCGGTCGAGGTCCACACCGTACGGATAGCGCAGGCCGCCCTCGCGCGGGCCCGGCCGGAGCAGCGCGACGGCGTGCTGTACCTGCCGTTCCTGGTCAAGGGGCACCCGGCCGGCGTGCTGATCGCCGCGCGCGGTGGCCCGATCGCCGAGCGCGACGCCGCCCTGCTGACCTCGCTGGCCGCCCAGATCGCGATCTCGCTCGAGAACGCCCGGCTCTACCGGCAGCTCGACGTGCTGTTCCGGCAGTACATGTCGCCGGACGTCGTGACCGCGCTGGTCGCCGACCCCAGCCAGGCCGCCCTGGGCGGCGCCGTGATCGAGGTGACCTCGCTCTTCGCCGACCTGCGGGGCTTCACCACCTTCTCGGAGCGCTCGTCGCCCGGCCAGATCGTCGACATGCTCAACTGTTATTTCGACGTGGCCACCCGGGCGGTGCTCGGTGAGAACGGCACGGTCGTGCAGTTCGTCGGTGACGCGCTCATGGCCCTGTTCAACGCGCCCGCCCGGCAACCCGACCATGCCCTGCGCGCGGCCCGGGCGGCGCTCACCCTCCAGCACGAGGTCGACCGGATAGCCGCCGCCCGCCCGGACTGGCCACGCTTCCGGGTCGGCGTCAACACCGGCGAGGCGCTGGTCGGCAACATCGGCGGCGAGGCGCTGCGCAACTTCAACGCGATGGGTGACGCGGTCAACGTGGCCGCCCGCCTCGAGACGCAGGCCGCGCCGGGCCAGGTCGTGATCGGCGCGGCCACCAGGGACCGGATCGGCGACCGCGCGCTCGTCACCCCGCTGGGCGACCTGATGGTCAAGGGCCGGCTCCAGCCGGTGCCCGCCTTCGTGCTGCACGGCCTGCGAGGGGAGAGCCCGTGGCACCTGAGCCTGGTCTCCTGAGCCGCACCGACCCCGGCGAGTTCGTCACGGTGCTGTCCGCCCAGGATCGCGACGACCTGTTCCACATCGGCCGGCGGCGGCGCTGGCCGGCCGGGGCGACGCTGTTCAGCGAGGGCGACCGGTCGACCACCGTGGTGCTCGTGATCAGCGGCCGGGCCAAGGTGTTCTCGCTGACCGCGCAGGGCGGTGAGGTGCTGCTGGCGATCCGGGGGCCGGGCGCCCTGGTGGGCGAGATGTCGGCCTTGGACGGCGCCCCGCGCTCGGCGTCCGTCGCCGCCCTGGAACCCCTCGAGGCGTACGTCGTCGGGGTGACCGCCTTCCTCGACTTCCTGCGGACGCACCCGGACGCGGCCGTGCGGATCGTCCGGATGATCGTGTCGCGGTTGCGGGACGCCGATCGCAAGCGGGTCGAGTTCGGCACCTACGACGCACTGGGGCGGGTCGCGCTGCGCCTGGCCGAGATGGCGGAGCGCTTCGGGGCCGACGCCGAGCGCGGCGTGCGGATCACCCTGCCGTTCACCCAGGACGAGCTGGCCGCGTGGACCGGCTCGTCGCGCGAGTCGGTCACCAAGGCCCTGCGGACGCTGCGCCGTCAGGGCATCATCGAGACCGGCCGCCGGTCGGTGTCGGTGATCGACCTCGACCGGCTGCGCGACCGGGCGAGATAGACGCGCAGCGAGGTGCGACGCCGACGGCGCCGCACCCCGCTGTGCCCGGATCGCCGGGCTGGAGATCAGGACAGTTCGCAGCTGTTGCGCAGGTCGCCCACGTTGGACAGGCACCGGTCGGTGCCCGCGCCGCCGAAGTTGCGGTCGTTGGCGTTCACCCCGTCGCGGCTGGTGAGCCGGTCGTTGCCGGGGTCGCCGAAGAGCAGGTCGTTGCCCGCCCCGCCGGTGACGTTGTCGTTGCCGGGCCCGCCGCGCGAGACGTCGTTGCCCGCGTCGCCGCGCTGGGTGTCGTTGCCGGCTCCGCCGTTCTGCTTGTCGTTGCCGGCCCCGCCGTTCTGCGTGTCGTTGCCGGCGTCGCCGGTTTGAGTGTCGTTGCCGGCGTCGCCGGTCTGGGTGTCATTTCCGGCGTCGCCGCTCAGCCGGTCGTTGCCCGCCGCTCCGGACTGGGTGTCGTTGCCGGTCCCGCCGCCGGTGATGTCGTTGCCGAGCCCACCGAACTGCCGGTCGTTCCCGGAGCCACCGTTGAGAACGTCGTTGCCGGCGTCGCCGAACTGGGTGTCGTTGCCGGCCTGCCCGTTGAGCCGGTCGTTGCCGGCGCCGCCGCGCTGGAGGTCGTTGCCGTTGCCGCCGTTGAGCGTGTCGTTGCCCGCGCCGCCGTTCTGGTTGTCGCCCCCGTCGCCGCCGGTCAGCGTGTCGTTGCCCCCGCGGCCGGCCTGCGTGTCGTTGCCCGCGCCGCCGTTCACGACGTCGCCGGCCGAGCCGCCGGTCAGGTTGTCGTTGCCGGCGCCGCCGTTGATCGTCGACCGCGTACCGGTGTTGTTGACCACCCGGTCGTTGCGATTGCCGGCATTGACGACGATCCGGGCCACGCCGTTGGCCGAACAGCGGATCACGCCCGCGGCGGCCAGGACACAACCGGCGCCGGGCACCAGACTGTCTCCCGAGTCGCGGACGAAGAAATTGTTTCCGGCCCGGTTGATCGTGATGGTGTTGGCCCGGTTGTTCGAGGCGTTCACCACGATCGCGTTGCCGGCCTTGAACACCCCGGTGACGGCGTGGGCCGGAGCGGACAGGACGAACGCGGGAGCGGCGCCGGCTACGGCCAGGACGGCGATCCGGAACATCCGGCGCCGTCCGGCCGTGGTCTCGATTGCATTCATTACGACTTCCCCCCTGGAAGGTCTCGCACCCTGGAACGGGTACCGGAGAACCTTCCCAGCCGGAGGGGCTCCGGCCGGAGGAGAAATGACGCGTCCGAACTCGTAAAATTGCATGGACGAAATGCCGTGGAGATGCTGGCTAAAACTGTCGCCTTTATTGCTTGCCGATGCTTTCTGGCATCTGCTTGCTAGTATTCCGCGCGCATTTCCCGGTTCGCAAGTCAGACACGGAATGCGGAGACCACGCTGCGCAGCTCGGACGACATCCGAGCCAGATCGGCGGTCGCCTCCTGGGTCTCGACGACGCTCTGGCTCGTGAGCCGGGCGGCCTCGGCGACCCCGGTGATGTTCTGGGCGATCTCGCCGGCCCCGCCGGCCGCCTCGGTGACGCTGCGGTTCATCTCGGCGGTGGTGGCCGTCTGCTCCTCGACCGCCGAGGCGATCGTCGTCTGGAAGTCGCTGATCCGCTCGATGACCACCGAGATCTCCTCGATCGCGGCGACCGCCCCGCTGGTGTCGGCCTGGATGGCCTCGACCCGCTTGGAGATGTCCTCGGTGGCGCGGGCCGTTTCCTGAGCCAGGTCCTTGACCTCGCTGGCGACGACCGCGAAGCCCTTGCCGGCGTCCCCGGCCCGGGCCGCCTCGATGGTGGCGTTGAGCGCGAGCAGGTTGGTCTGCTCGGCGATCGAGGTGATCGTCTTGATGACGTTGCCGATCTCGGCCGACGACTCGCCCAGCTTGCCCATCGTGGCCGAGGTGGTGGCGGTGACGTTGACCGCCTCGGCGGCCACCCGGGCGGCCTCGGCGGCGTTCTGGGAGATCTCCCGGATCGACGCGCCCATCTGCTCACCGCCGGCCGAGACGCTGTCGACGCTGCGCGACACCTGCTCGGCCGCTGCCGACACGGCCTGCGCCTGCACCGACGTCTCCTCGGCGGACGACGCGATGTGGGTGGCGGTGTCGGTCATCCGGTCGGACGCGCCGGCCAGTGACACGGCCGACGCCTCGATCGTGGCCACCGTCGCGCGCAGCCGGGTCATCGCGGCGTCGAGCGAACGGCCCATGCGGCCCGGCTCGTCGGCGGTGGTCAGCCCGGTCGTCCGGGTCAGGTCGCCGTCGGCCAGGCCGTCACAGACGACGGTGACCTTGGTCAGGGAGCCCACGATCCGGCGGGCCACCCAGAGGCCGAGCCCCAGGGCCAGCCCCAGACCGACCACCAGCATGATGATCGCCCTGGTGCGGTTGCTGGTGTAGCCGTCGCGAGCGGCGGCGGCGTTCCGGGCTGCGTCCTGGGTCTCGTCCTCCTCGAGGGCGGCCACCGAGGCGCTGACCCTGGTCAGGACGGGAACGACCTCCTCCAGCCGGACCCGATCCCATTCCACCAGGTTGTTGCTTTCACCGATCGGCAACAACCGGGTGCGCGCGAGCTGCAGGTAGGTGTTCCAGTCATCCTGCAGTTGGTCGATGACGGCCTTCTCGCCGGCCGGGTTGCTGTTGCGATAGGCGGTCATGGCCGCTGCGAAGGCGTCCGCGTCGTCGTTGAACTGCGCGGCGTACTTCTGCATCTGCGCGTCAGTCCTCGAGATCGCGTGGAACGCGGTGTCCAGGCGGGTCTCGCTGACCTCCGAGCGGATCTGACCGACGGCTTTGACGCCCGAGACATTGCTGGTGTAGATCACCTGAGCCGAGTCGCTGGCATTGCCCAGCGCGACCAGGCCCATGATGCCCACCACGAGCGCCACGAGGGCGGCCGCGCTGACCGCGGCGAGCACCTTGACGCTGACGCCGAGGTCGTCGAAGGAACGCCGGCCGGCGCGCGTCGCGGACATCGGCTCGGTCAGGGCTAGCGCGCTCATGTCGCACTCCGTGGGGTGTCGTACCGGTTGGAAACTTCCTCCCCACTATTGCGAATCGTTCTCGGCAAAGCGGTACGTATCAGGAATGTCGGCCTCGAATGCGGGACTGCTGCGACGGACGGGGCTCAGGAGCCTGGAGCGTTCGTCAGCAACCGGTCGAGCACCCTGGTGCCGAACTCGAGAGCGGCGACCGGCACCCTCTCGTCCACACCGTGGAACAGGGAGGTGAAGTCGAGATCCTCGGGCAGCCGCAGAGGCGCGAACCCGAAGTTGCGGATCCCCAGCCCGGCGAACGTCTTGGCGTCGGTGCCGGCCGGCAGCAGGTAGGGAAGCAGCCGGGCGCCGGGGTCCTCGGCCGCGATCGCCGCCGCCATGGCCGCGGTCAGATCACCGTCGAAGCTGGTGCTCACCCCGGCCAGACTGTGCCACTCGGCCTCGATCCCGCGTCCCAGCACGGCCTCGGCCTCCCGCCGGAACGCCTCCTCCCGGCCGGGCAGCACGCGGCAGTCGACGGTCGCGGTGGCCACCGACGGGACCACGTTCGACCGGTAGCCGGCCTCGAAGCCGGTGACGTTGGCGGTGTCGCGCAACGAGGCGCCGATCAGCCGGGACAGCGGGCCGAGCCGGGCGACGAGCGCGTCCGGGTCGTCGCCGTCGTCGGCCAGCGCCGCGGCCGCGCCGGCCAGGAACCGGCGTACCGGATCGGTCAGCGTCAGGGGGAAACGGTGCCGGTCGAGCCGGTCGACCGCCGCCGCCAGGCGGGCGATCGGGTTGTCCTGGTGCAGCATCGCGCCGTGGCCGGCGGTCCCGCGCGCGGTCAACCGGAGCAGGACCGACGACTTCTCGGCGACCTGGACGAGGTAGGCGCGCTCGCCACCCAGCGGCACCGAGAAGCCGCCGACCTCGCTGATCGCCTCGGTCGCGCCGTCGAACAGCTCGCGGTGCTCGCCGACGAGCCGGCGGGCGCCCACATGGCCACCGGCCTCCTCGTCGGAGAGGAACGTGAAGATCAGGTCGCGGGGCGGGACGACGCCGTCACGCTTCAAGCGGCGGGCGACGGCCAGGGTCATCGCGACCATGCCTTTCATGTCGACGGCGCCGCGGCCCCACACGTACCCGTCGCGCACCTCGCCCGAGAACGGGTGCACCGACCACTCGGCGGCGTCGGCCGGGACGACGTCGAGGTGGCCGTGCACCAGCAGCGCCCGCCGGCTCAGCCCGTCGAGCCGGGCGATCACATTGCCCCGGCGGGGACCCGTCTCGACGTACGTGATGTCGTAGCCCACCTCGGTGAGCTTCTCCGCGACGTACTCGGCGGCCGGCCGCTCGGTGCCGGGCCGGTCCGGGTCGCCGCGGTTGGTGGTGTCGATGGCGATGAGCTCACTGGCGAACGTGACGGCCTCGGCGGTGGGGTCGGGCATCGGTTGCTGCTCCCGTCGAACGAACGAATAGCATCGATGGCGCGGTCAGGGCCCCGCTCCTCGGCCGGCTGTGGCCCCCGGGGTGGGTGACCGAGCCTGGGGTGGTGACCGAGTCCGGGGTGGTGACCGGGCCCGGGGTGGTGACCGAGCTCAGGGTGGTGACCGAGCCCGGCGGTGGTCGCCGGGCGAGCCGCGAACGGAGATCGTCGTGCGTTTCCCGCCCCTCACTGTTCCTGCCCTCGAAGGCGCCCGCGTACGCCTGGAACCGCTCGACCACCGGCACGGGCCCGACCTGGCCGCGGCGGTCGGGGAGGATCGCGGCAGCTACGGCTTCACCTGGGTGCCCTCGGCGGACGAGGTGGACGGTTACATCGAGACGCAACGGGCCAAGGCGGCGGCCGGCGCCCTGCTGCCGTACGCGCAGATCGACCGGCGGACCGACCGGGCCGTCGGCGTCACGTCCTATTGGGACCCGTGGGTGGGACGTGCTGTTCGCGGTGGGGGTGGGCTTCACCTGGCTGGCCGCGTCGGCCCAGGGCACCGGGATCAATCGGGAGGCGAAGTTCCTGCTGTTCGGCCACGCCTTCGAACAGTGGCGGGTGGCGCGCGTGGATCTCAAGACCGACGCCCGCAACGCGCGGTCCCGGGCGGCCATCGAAAGCGTCGGCGCCCGATTCGAGGGCGTGCTCCGCAGTTGGTCGCCGTCGTGGGCGCCGGGCGAGGAGGGCCGCCTGCGCGATGCCGCGGTGTTCTCGATAGTCGCCGCCGAGTGGCCGGAGTGCCGCGCCCGGCTCGCCCAGCGCCTCGGCCAGCCGTAGGGTCTGTTTCGTAGCTGGGGCGGGGCTGCGGCGAGGTCCAGATCCCGCCTGGCGGCGTCCCGCGAGAACCCGGTTCCAACACCGGGAGCCGGGCTTCCACCAGCCACCACCAGACGAAATCCGGACCGCGCCTCGCTCCCACCCCAGCTACGAAACAGACCTCGAGGACGGCCGAGGCATCGGGCGGCGGTGCCGGGACGCCCCCTCAGAGGTACAGGGACGCGAGGCGGGCGACCATGCCGAGGACGACGACGACCAGCACGACGCGGACGAAGCCGGCGCCGCGTTTGAGGGCGGTGCGGGCGCCGAAGCGGGCGCCCAGGATGTTGAACGCGGCCATGGCGAGGCCGAGCGTCCAGAGCACGTGGCCGCCGGCGGCGAAGACCAGCAGCGCGCCCAAGTTGGTGCCGACGTTGAGGATCTTGGCGGTGGCCGAGCTGGCGACGAAGTCGAGGTTGAGCAGCGCGGTGAACGCGATGATCAGGAAGGTGCCGGTGCCGGGGCCGAAGACGCCGTCGTAGAAGGCGATCACCGTGCCCGCCAGCAGCACCGCGGCGAGGCGGCGGCGCCAGGTGTGCCGCGGCTCGCTGACCACGACGCCGAACGACGGGCGCGCGACGACGAAGGCCAGCACCAGAAGCAGCAGCACCATCACGGCCGGGCGGAAGTACTCGGCCGGGATGTACGAGGCGGTCAGCGCGCCCACCGCCGAGCATGCGACGGCCAGGCCCGCGGCCGGTCCGGCTATCCGCCAGTCGATCTTCGTGCGGCGGGCGTACGTGATGGCGGCCGAGGTGGTCCCGCAGATGCTGGCCACCTTGTTGGTGCCGAGCGCGGTCACCGGCGGCAGCCCGGGCAGGCTGAGCATGAGCGCCGGCACGAGCACGAGCCCGCCGCCGCCGACCACCGCGTCGACCCAGCCGGCTGCGGCCGCCACGGCCAGGAGCAGGATGATGCTTTGCCATTCCACGGCTGTGTCCCCTTCAAGATCGCAGCCCATCCTGCTGTAATGGCTTGGTGCATCTCAACCCTTACGGCGAGGATGCGGTGCGGCTCGCGCTCTCCCTGGTGACCGACCCGCCGTCGACCGACGCCGCTCTGGCCGACCGCTGTCGCGCATATGACCTGGTCATCGAGCTGCCGGTGACCGCCTGGGACCGGCAGGCGACCGACGAGTTCCTGGCCGAATGGCTCAGCGTGATCGACGCCACTCAGCCGGCCGAGCGAGCCCGGCGCCTCAACGACCTGCTGCGTTTCGCGTCGGCCTACCCCCGGCTGACCGACCACGCCGGCGACGGGTGGCACATCCACTACCGCGATCCCGACCAGCCGCTGGCCTCGGTGCTGCGCACCCTGATCAGCGTCGGCACCGCCCTGCACCTGGCCGGCCGGGGCATGCACCGTCTGGGCCGCTGCGCCGCCGACGACTGCGACCGCCCCTACGCCGACTTCAGCCGCACCGGAACGCAGACCTACTGCTCGCCGGCCTGCGCCAACCGCTCAGCCGTCCGCCGCCACCGCGCCCGAGCCCGCTGACCGCAGCCGCTGACCCCAGCCGCCGACCCGACCGCCTGCGCCTGGGCCGGCCTTGACTCGCCGCCTCGGCCTCAGGCGTTGGCCCGCTTGACCAGGTCGGTGACCGTCTCGATCGTGAACGGGCTGCCCGGGAACAGGGCCAGCCGGTCGAGGGGCATGCCGCCCAGCAGCTCGAACGGGCCCTCGTCGCCGGCCTCCGGGACCATCAGCGGGCTGTCGCCGCCGGCCGCGAAGGCGTCGCGCAGCAGCACGGCGCCGCGCGGGTCGGCCATCCACTCGGCGACGGTCGAAGCGGCGGTCAGCGGCCAGCGGCTGTCGGGGGAGCCGGCCACCGTCAGCGTCACCGTGGTGCGCAGATCGCGCGACGACGCGCCGACGGCGAACGTGTAGTCGCCGTCCTCGACGACCCAGCGGCCGAGCCGGGTGTCCCAGTAGGCCAGGTCGTCGCGCGGGATCCGCACCGTCACGGTCTCGGTCGCGCCGGCCGCGATGGGGATGCTCGCGAAGCCCTTCAGCTCGCGGGGGGCCCGCCGCACCCGGGAGCCGGGCTTGGCGGCGTAGACCTGGACGACCTCGCGGCCGTCGCGCCCGCCGGTGTTGGTCACCGCGACGGTGATCTCGACGCTGTCGGCGTGGGCGACCGCGGTGGCCTCGCCGTACGAGAACGTCGTGTAGGAGAGGCCGAAGCCGAACGGGTAGGCCACCGGCTGCTCGCGCGCGTCGAACCCGCGGTAGCCCACGTGCAGGCCCTCGCCATGGCGGACGTGCCCGTTCTCGCCGGGGAAGTCCAGGTAGGACGGGTGGTCGGACAGCTTGAGCGGGATCGTCTCGGCCAGCCGGCCCGACGGGTCGACCCGGCCGAACAGCACGTCGGCGATCGCGCTGCCACCGGCCTGGCCCAGCAGCCACGCCTCGACGAGACCCGGCACGGCCGCGTCCCACGGTGAGGTGCGCAGGACGGCGCCGTTGGACAGGACCACCACGGTGCGAGGGTTGGCCGCCACGACCCGCTCGATGAGCGCCAGGTGCGCCTCGGGCAGGTCGAGATCGGCCCGGTCGGCGCCCTCGGTCTCGCGGGTGGTGCCCACGAAGACCACCGCCACGTCGCTGCCCGCGGCCAGCGCGGTGGCCTCGGCGATCAGGGTCTCGTCGGCGGCGTCGTCGGCGGGGCGGTAGCCGGGCGCGAACCGCACGGGCGCCGTCGTGGTCGCGGTGATCTCGGTGAGCGGGTCGTCGAGCCGCGTCGGGGTGATCTGGGAGCTGCCGCCGCCCTGGTAGCGCGGGGTGCGCGCGAACTCGCCGAGCACCGCGATCGACTGACCCTCGGCGCGCAGCGGCAGCACGCCGCCGTCGTTCTTGAGCAGCACGATGCCCCGGGCGGCGATGTCGCGGGCGAGAGCGTGGTGCGCCTCGGCGTCGTACCCGTCCGTCCGGGTGGCCCGTCGCGACCGCTCGACCAGTGCCCGGATCCGCGCCACGGCGGCGTCGAGCACCTCGGCCGGCAGCTCACCCTGGGCCACGGCGGCCGCCACGGCGGCGTCCCCGGTGTCGTCGGGCCCGGGCATGGTCAGGTCGAGACCCGCGGCGAGCGCCGCCACCCGGTCGACCACCGCGCCCCAGTC
Source organism: Actinoplanes sp. M2I2 (assembly GCF_023544445.1). GTDB lineage: Bacteria > Actinomycetota > Actinomycetes > Mycobacteriales > Micromonosporaceae > Actinoplanes. Next base: position 33,542 of record NZ_JALPVJ010000028.1, read on the forward strand.
GCTGACGACCAGGCCCTCGAAGCCCCACTCGTCGCGCAGCACCTCGGTGAGCAGCCAGTGGTTCTGCGAGGCGTAGACGCCGTTGATCTTGTTGTAGGCGGACATGACGGTCCACGGCTGGGCCTCGGTCACGACCCGCTGGAAGGCCCGCAGATAGACCTCGCGCAGCGTGCGCTCGTCGAGGTCGGCGCTGACCGTCATGCGGTCGGTCTCCTGGTTGTTGACCGCGAAGTGCTTGAGCGACGCGCCGACGCCCTTGCTCTGCAGGCCGCGGACCCATTCGGTGGCGAGCACGCCGGACAGAATCGGGTCCTCGCTGAAGTATTCGAAGTTGCGGCCGCCGAGCGGGGTGCGCTTGAGGTTGATGCCCGGGCCGAGCAGCACCTGCACGTCCAGCGCGCGGCACTCGTCGCCGAGCGCCTCGCCCATCCGGCGCAGCAGTGCGGGATCCCAGGTCGAGCCGGAGGCGACCGCGGGCGGGAAGCAGGTGGCGGGACGCCCGGCCAGGAAGTCGCTCGCGTGGCTCTGCAGCCGGACGCCGTGCGGGCCGTCGGTGAGCGTGACAGCGGGGACGTCACCGGCGGCCGTCGTCGTCCAGAAGCCGCTGCCACTGGTCAGAGCGGCCTGGTCGGTCAGTTCCACGGATCCTCCAGCGGGGGGGCAGGCGGGGCTCGGATTGGCGGCAGGCACAGCGGCTCGGGCGAAAGTCAACCCGGTGGAGCGGCGCTACTGAGTACCTACTACTGAATACCTACTACTACTGAGTACCTACTAGGTAATAACCAGGACGTAACATAGCCTGAAGGCGACGACCCGGGCAAGGGACCGGAGCCGTGAGGAGCTGAGATGGCACTTCCGTACCGGCGGGAACGCCCCCGGCTGCCGGCCGCCGAACGCCGCCGCCAGATCGTCGAGGTGACCACCCGCCTGATCGCCGAGCGCGGCTTCTGGGGCCTGTCCATGCAGGACGTGGCCGACGGCTGCGGGCTCACCGTGCCCGGTCTGCTGCACCACGTCGGGTCGAAGGACGGCCTGCTGCTCGCCGTGCTCGACCACCGCGACCGCGAGGACATGCGGTCGGTCGGCGAGCAGGCGCCGGGCACGCTGCGCGAGACGTGCGCCGCGCTGGTGCGCCGCAACGCGGCCCAGCCCGAGATCGTCCGCCTGTTCGCCGTGCTCGAGGCCGAGTCGCTGACGCCCGACCACCCGGCACACGACTACTTCGACGCCCGCCAGCGCAAGACGGTCGAGATGCTCAGCGAGCTGGCCACGGACGAGACCGGCGACGCCCTCACGCTGGCCCGCCAGATCGTCGCCCTGATGGACGGCCTGCAGCTGCAGTGGCTGCGCTATCCCGAGTCGGTCGATCTGGTGGCCGAGTGGGAGTACGCCTCGGCGCGGCTGTTCGTGACCGTCGCCGAATAGGACTGTCGCCGAATAGAGCGGTCACCCTTGACTTCGCGCCCGCGATGACGGCATCTAGTCGTAGGCCCCGCGGCGTTGCGAGGCTGTGCGTCGCTACCCCCGCCGCGGGTCACACCAGGCCGGATCGCGGGACGGGAGAGCATCGATGCGGATCAGCGACATCCTCCGGGTCAAGGGCGAACGAGTGGTGACGGTGTCACCCGAGGCGGACGTGACGGAGTTGCTCTCCGTCCTCGCCGAGCACGGGATCGGCGCGGTGATCGTCTCGCGGGACGGCTCGCGGGTCGAGGGCATCGTCAGTGAACGCGACATCGTACGGGCTCTGGCCGAGCGCGGGGCGGCCGTGCTGAGCGAGCCGGTCGCCGCCATCCAGACCACCGAGGTGCGCTCGGTGGACCGCGAGGCGGCGGTCGACGAGGTCGAGCGGCTGATGACCGAGCGGCGGTTCCGTCACGTGCCGGTGATCGAGAACGGCTCGCTGCGCGGCGTGGTCAGCATCGGCGACGTGGTGAAGTTCCGCATCGACGAGCTTGTGCACGAGCGCAGCACGCTGGAGGAGTACATCACCGGGGAGCGGGCCTGACGGCGGCGCACCGGTCGAGCAGATCGTCGGCGGGGCACCGGCCGCGCATCACGTAGCGCTCGGTGAAGTCGGCGACCGCGTCCCGCAGGTCGCGGCCCGCGCCGTGCCGGGCCAGCGTCCCGTACGCCTCGACGAAGCACCCCCGAGCGGCCGCCGCCAGCACCGGATCGGTGAGGGCGTCGCGCGCCGCCCGCTCCCACAGCCGGGGCTCGGCGGCGAGCGGCGCCGTGATCTGCTCGGCCGCCCCGGCCGCCCGCGGGTCGTCGAGCAGCGCGGCGGTCACCGCCACCACGATCCGCCAGCCGTCGCCGGGCTGCCGGTCGGCCACGTCGAACTCGAGGTGCCCGCGGGCGGCCACCGGCGGGCGCAGCGCGTCGACGTGCCGTACGAGATCGGCGAGCCTCGGCCGGCCGGTCTCGCGGAACGGGCCGTCGGTGGCCAGGACGTAATCGGCCCAGGCGGCCCGCGGGTCGGCGACCGGCCGCAGGACGGGGTGGTCCCGGTGGCGGGACTGGCGGCTGCTGCGCCAGCCCGTCGGCTTCCCGTCGCGCAGCGGCGAGTTGGCGAAGGCGGCGGCCAGCACGGGGGCGAGGGTGTTGGCCAGCGCCCACCGACGGGTCAGGCCGAGCGGGCCGCCGCCGTCGAGCCCGGCCTCGAGCGCGACCCGTACGCCGCCCGCGCCGCTGTCCCCGGAGGCGATGGCCGCGCCGATCGCCGGCAGCGGGTCGGCCAGGTCGTCGGCCATGCGGGCCAGGCACGCCTCGAGGCCGGGGGAGGGTGGTCCGCTGACGACCGCCAGGCGCGGCGAACGAGCGGTGAGGAAGCCGTGGCGCAGCACCGGGCGGAAGGTCAGCGCGGTGAGCAGCGCGGCCGGCAGTCCGGGGGCGTCCAGCGGCAGGTCGACCTCGGCGCCGACGAAGCCGGGGGTGGCCGGCGCGAAGGCGTGCTCGGCCAGGAGCAGGGCGGCGGCCTGCTCGGTCAGGGTGGTCACGCGGCGCCTCGCTCAGGTCGCAGTCCGGCGGGAACCGCGGAAGCATAGCATTCCTATTTGCTTAATAGGTATTGGTCCTTCGGGGCCCGGGGCGTCTGTGGTTGGCTGACCGCCATGAGCGGATATCCCACGATCCTCCAGCCGGTGCTGGACACCGAGGACGTACGCGGCCTGGCCGAGTTCTACCGCCGCCTCTTCGGCCTGCACTACCGGCCGGGCGACGACGTCGGGGACGACCGGCGATGGCTCGTGCTGCTGCGGCCGGACGGCAGCCGGGCCCTCGCGTTCCAGCGGGTCGGCTCGCTGCCCGCGGCGACGTGGCCCGACGGGCCCGTCCCGCAGCAGATGCACCTCGACACGGTCGTGCCGTCCGTGGCCGAGCTCGACGCCCAGCACGAGCGGGCCCTCGCGCTCGGCGCCCAGCTGCTGCACGACCGCAGCGACGACCCGGACGAGCCGCTACGGGTCTACGCCGACCCGGCCGGGCATCCGTTCTGCATCTTCGTCGCCTGAGGCCGCCACGGCATCAGGCAGTGGTGGACGAGGGCGAGCTGCCGCTGCGGGTCGGCGCGCTCGGCGTCGAGCACGGCGTGCACCTGCTGGCCGACGGCGATCGAGAGGAGCACCTCGGCCAGGCAGTCGGCCGGTACGTCGGGCACCAGTTCGCCGTCGTCGACCGCCTCGGCGAGGTGCCGCTGGATCCGGGCGCCCCACATGTCCAGGGCGTCCGAACGCCCACCGGCGAACTGCCGGTCGACCGCCAGCCGCCCCCAGAAGCCGACGACCACCTGGGCCTCGTCGACGGTCCGCTTGGCCAGCGGCAGGATCTCCCGCAGCGTCGCGTCGACCGCGGCCAGCCCGCGCCGGCCGTCGGTCACCGACGCGATGCGGGCGTCGGTGCGTTCGAGCACCCGGCGGCAGGCCGCGGCCACGACCGCGTCGAGGCTGTCGAAATAGTGCCAGAGGGCGCCCGCCCCCACTCCGAGCTCGGCCGCTATCGCGCGGCTGCTGGCCGCGGCCGGGCCGTCCCGCCCGACCACCTCGAGGAACGCCTCGACAATCTCCACGCGCCGTTGGTCGTGGTTCACAATCTTGGGCAACCGCTTCCTCGTCTCTTGTCGCACCGGACCCCTGCCGCGTCCGGCGCGCGCCGTTTACCCGTCCCGCGTCCCCTTACACGACCCGTTTTTTCGCTTTTTCCGGTACGGCGGCACGGCTCCGGCTCGCTTGCCGGCCCCGGCGGGCGCGGGGAGAGACCCCGCGCCCGCCGTTAGGGTGTGCCGCATGGACGTGGAGTTCTCGGGGGAGATCTGGTTCTGGCGGGGCCCGGCGCCCTGGCACTTCGTCACGGTCCCCGACGAGGAGTGCGGCGCCCTGGAGTCGGCGTCGTCACTGGTCAGTTATGGCTGGGGGATGATCCCGGTGACCGCGCACATCGGCGGCACGAGCTGGACGACCTCGCTGTGGCCCAAGGACGGCCGCTACATCGTGCCGATCAAGACAGCCGTCCGCCGCGGCGAGGACCTCGACGTCGGCGACACCGTGACCGTGCGCCTGGTCATCGGCGCCTGAACTGAGGCGCGGACAGTTCTCCGGCGCGAGCAGTTCTCAGGCGCGGGGCAGTCCTCAAGCGCAGGGCAGTCCTCAAGCGCAGGGCAGTCCTCAGGCGCGGGGCAGGGTGAAGTGGCCGGAGACGGGGCGCCAGCCGTGCGGCGGGTCCTCGCCCGTCCGGCCGTCGACCGCCTCGCGCAGCAGGTCGGCGTGGCCCGTGTGCCGCCCGTACTCCTCGACCAGGTCGAAGACGATGCGGCGCAGGCTGAACCGGGAGCCGTCGGGCAGCGCCTCGACCGCGAGCCGATCGAACCCGCCCTCGGCCAGGTCGGCGGTCAGCCGCGCGCGGCACCGCTCGACCGCGTCGTCGTACCGGGCGTACAAGTCCTCGGGCCGGTCGCCGGCGGCCGAGGTGAACTCCCAGTCGTCGTCGTCCGGGTCGAGGTCGTCCCACCCGGTCAGCGGTTCTCCGCCGAATTTGCCGGCAATCTTGTAGTCCTCGACCAGAGCGAGGTGTTTGAGCAGGCCCCCGAGGGTCAGCGCCGAGGCGCCGAGCCGGGCGTTCAGCCCCTCGGCGGTCAGGTCGTCGGCCTTCCAGCGGAACGTCGTCCGCAGCCGTTCGAGCGCGCCCAGCAGGTGCTCGAGCTCGGTGCCGGCCAGCGGCGGTTCCCACGCGGTGTCGGTCATCGCCTCACCGTAGGCGCCGATCCGGACGATCCACTCCCGGAAACCTCCGCCGCATCCGCGGGCAGTAGGGTCGCCGCGTGACCCAGCCTGAACGCCGCGACATCGCCGGACTGGCCTGCGCGGATTGGAACTCCGGCGCGAGCGGCCCCGCCGTGCTCGCCCTGCACGGGCTGACCAACACCTCCGAGGTGTGGCGGGCCCTGGCCGAGGCGCTGCCCGGCACCCGGGTCGTCGCGCCCGACCTGCCCGGCCGCGGCGGCTCGCTGACCACCGGGGCCGCGCCCGGCCTGGCCGGGCATGCCACCGAGGTCGTCCGGGTCGCCGACGCGTGCGGCCTCGACGACGTGGTGCTGGTCGGCCACTCGATGGGCGGCTACCTGGCGCCGCTGGTCGCGGCCGGGCTGGGAGACCGCGTACGGAAACTGGTCCTGCTCGACGGCGGTGTGCCACCCGAGCCGCGGTGGCTGCTGCGGCGGCCGGTGGTGCGGGCGCAGTGGAAGCGCATCGTGCGCCCGCTCGGCCACGACTTCCCCGACGCCGGGACCTTCGTCGACCAGGTGGAGGGCCGCGCCGTCGCCCGCCGCCCCGACCTGCGCCCCCGCCTGCTCCAGTGGGCCTCGTACCTGCTGACCGGTTCGGGTCGCCCCCGCGTCGACCAGGCCCGTCTCGTCGACGACGCCGTGGACACGCTGACCGGCGACCCCACGCTGCCGCTGCTGGCCGCCGGGGACATCCCCGTCCACGTGATCGCGGCCGAACACGACGCCGACGACTCCGCACGCCCGTTCCTCACCGACCGAGCCCTCGACGCCGGCCGCGCCCAAGTGCCCCGCCTCACCACCGAACGCATCCCGGCCAACCACGTGACCATGCTCTTCCACGAGTCCGCACCCCGAGCGGTGGCCGCCTGAGCTCAGCTGCCGGCCGTGGCGATCAGCTCGCGGGTCAGGGTGGCGAACTCGGTGGGGCGTTCCAGCTGGGGCATGTGGCCGGTGTCGCGGAACAGGTGGGAACGGGCGTGGGGGAGGGCGGCCCGGGCTGCGGTCAGGTGGCCGGCCGGCAGGATCAGGTCGCGGTCGCCCCAGACGATCAGGGTGGGTTTCGGGGTCTGCGCCACCTGGGACAGCAGCTCGCTGCGCCACCGGGCGGCTATGCCCCGGAAGCTGCCCAAAGCGCGGGCGATCTCCAGGTACACGGCGGCGAAGTCCGGCTGCTGGGCGATCTTCAGGGCCAGGGCGACGCGTTCCTCGGTGACGTGGGCGCGGTCGTAGAACAGGGACCGTTCGACCCGGCGCGCCGCCCGGGGGTCCAGGCGGGCCAGCAGCGGGCGGCCCAGGAACGGGACGGCCAGCAGGCGCAACGCGAGTGTCACCTCCTTGCCGAAACCGGCGCTGTTGGCCAGGGTCAGCGTGGCGACGCGATCGGGGCGGTCGGCGGTCATCCGCAGCGAGACGGCGCCGCCCAGCGAGTTGCCCATCAGGTGCACCGGGCGGGTCTCGCCCAGCTCGTCCAGCGTGGCCCAGACGCCGTCGGCCAGCGAGTGCAGCGTGACCGGGGCGGGCAGGCGCTGGGACAGGCCGAAACCGGGCAGATCGAGGGTGATCACGCGGTGGTCGGGGTCGAGCAGCGGGCGTTGCGGCTCCCAGTCCTCGAGGCTGCGCCCGATGCCGTGCAGCATGACGACCGGCGGGGCGTCGTCGGGGCCGCTGATCACGTGCCGGATGCGGCTGCCCCGCACCTCGACCCAGTTCACCGCGGGGCTCCCGGGTGCGAGCCGGACGCCTCCCCGGCCCGCGAGCCGGACGCGGACGCGGCATCGGCCGGTTGGGCGGCGCCGGCGGCCCGCGGGGCGGCGGCGGCTCGCGGGGCGGCGGTACGGGAACGGCCGGTGATCGCGGCGGTCAGCAGCGCCATGAGCCGGGTGTGGCCGACCGGGGCCAGGCGGGCCAGGATGTCCGGCACCTTGGCGCTGGAGGAGATCAGCAGGCGGGCCCGGCGGCGGACCACCGCGTCGAGGATCTCGGCGGCGGCCTTCTCGGCCGGATAGGTCAGCAGGGCGTCGAAGGCGCGCAGGTGCGGCGTGATCTGGCCGGCCGGGACGTTGCTGCCGATGCGGGCGCTGGTGGCGATGGCCGTGCGGATGCCGCCGGGGTGGACCGTCGTCACGCCGACACCGTTCTCGGCCAGTTCGGCCCGCAGCACTTGGCTCAGCCCGCGCAGCGCGAACTTGCTGGCCACGTAAGCGCTCTGCCCGTACGGGGCGATCAGCCCGAACAGGCTGGACACGTTGACCAGATGGCTGCCCGGCGCGGCGGTCAGCGCGGGCAGCAGCGCGTGGGTCAGCAGCATGGGGGCGCGGAAGTTGATGTTCATCACGGTCTCGAACTCCTCGACCGTGACCTGGTCGAACCGGCCGCCCAGCGCGATGCCGGCGTTGTTGATCAGCAGCCCGAGCGCGGGGTGGTCGGCCCGGACCCGGTCGGCCAGCGCCGTGACCTCGGCCCGCTCGGCGAGATCGGCCACGACCGGGGTGACCTCGATCGCGGGGTGGGCCGCCCGGATGCGGCCGACGACCGTCTCCAGCCCGGCCGCGTTGACGTCGGCCAGCACGAGATGACTGCCGCGGCGCGCGAGACCGTACGCCAGTTGTTCGCCGATGCCGCTCGCGGCGCCGGTCAGGACAGCAGTGCGCCCAGCGAACCGGTACGGGGTCATGGGGCAACCTCCTCGAAGGTCATGTCGCGGGTGACGTCGGCCCGCGGCGTGGTGATCACGTCCCGCAGGTAGTTCTGCCGCACGATCCACGGCGCCCGGTCGCCCTGATGCGGGAAGATCTCGAGCGCACGTTGCACGTACCCCGAGGAGAGATCGAGCAACGGACGGCCCGTGCCCGACGGGGTCGTCGGGGTGGCCACGGCCAGCCCGCGCCGGTCCATGTGCCGCAGCAGCCGGACGACGTAGCGGTGCGACAGGTCGGCCCGCAACGTCCACGAGGCGTTGACGTAGCCGATGCAGTACGCCAGGTTGGGCACCCCGCTCAGCATCAGACCCCGGTACGCGGCCCGGTCGCCGATCTTGACCGGAGTGCCGTCGATCGACACGTCGACGCCGCCGAGCGGCAGCAGCTTGAGCCCGGTGGCCGAGACGACCACGTCGGCCTCCAGCACCCGGCCCGACTTCAGCCGGATGCCGGACGGCAGGAACGTGTCGATGTGATCGGTGACCACCGACGCCCGGCCGGCCCGGATCTCCGCGTACAGGTCCCCGCCGGGGATCACGCAGAGCCGCTGGTCCCACGGGTCGTACCGGGGCCGGAAATGCTCGTCCACATAGGCCTCGTCGCCCAGCAGCCGCACCGCCATGCCCCGCAGGACCTTGCGCACCCGCTCCGGCCGCCGCCGCGCGAGCTGGTAGAAGCCCTGGGTGAGCAGGATGTTCTTGGCCCGGGCGAGCGCGTTGGCCGGTCTGGCCGGCAGCACCCGGCGCAGCGCGTCGGCGACGACGTCGCGGCGGGGCAGGGCGGTCAGATACGAGGGGGAGCGCTGCAGCATGGTCACGTGCGCGGCGTCCGGCGACATGGCCGGCACCAGCGTCACCGCGGTCGCGCCGCTGCCGATGACGACGACGCGCTTGCCCCGGTAGTCCAGGTCGTCCGGCCAGAACTGCGGGTGGACGAGCCGGCCCGCGAACTCGGAGAGGCCCGGGAAGTCCGGCTGATAGCCCGCGTCGTACGAGTAGTAGCCCGTGCAGGCGTACAGGAAACCGCAGGTCATCGACGACCCGTCGGCCAGCCGCACGGTCCAGCGCGACTCCCGCGACGACCAGTCGGCCGCAACCGCCTTGGCCCCGAACCGGATGTGCTTGCTGATGCCGGACTCGTCGGCGGTCGCCTGGATGTAGGCCCGGATCTTGTCGCCGGAGGCCAGTGACTGCGTGTCGGTCCACGGCCGGAACGGGTAGCTCAACGTGAACATGTCGGAGTCGGACCGGACACCCGGATACCGGAACAGGTCCCAGGTGCCGCCGATCGCGTCCCGGGCCTCCAGGATCGCGTACGTCTTGCCGGGAAACGCCTCCCGCAGCCGCCAGGCCGCGCCGATCCCGGACAGCCCGGCGCCGATGATGAGGACGTCGACATGGTCGCTCATCGGAACCAGGGCGGCGTGCCCGTCCCCGTCAGCCGGATCCCGCCCCAGGGGTCGGGCTCGCTCAGCCGTACGCCGGCCGGCGGTGACCCCTCGATCGACAGCTCGGCCTCGCGGAGCCCGCTCGTGGTCTCACGCAGCAGCAGCGGGTCGGGCGCGGTGCGGCCGGCCCAGCGCATGCGGCCCTCGGTCGGCTCGAAGTGGGCCGACATCCGGATCTCGACCGGATGCCGCGCCCGGCCGAACGTCAGCACCGCCGGTCCGCGGTATTCGTCATCGTTCACCACTGGTCTCCTCCCGGTAGGCGGCGAGTCCGCCGGGGACGTCGGCCGCGTGCCGGATGCCCGCGACCCCCGTCCACAGAAACGTGGTCAGGTAGTCGGCGAGCGCCTCCCGGCTGATCGGCTGCTGCTGCCGCAGCCACCAGTCACCGACCGACTGGACATAACCCACCACCCCGTACGCCCAGGGCAGCGCGGCCCCGGAGTCGAGCCCGCGGGCCCGCAGCCCATCGCCGAAGATCCGGGCCAGACCGCTGGCCACCGTGTCGACCACGTCGGCGACCACGTCGCGGTGCCGGGCGATCTCGGGCTGGTGGACGACGAACTGGTAGAGGTTCGTGTCGGCGGCGATGTGCGCGAGATAGGCGTCGACAGCCGCGCGGATGGCTTCCCGCTCCTCCCGTACGGCGGCCACGGCCGGCACGATCGCGTCGAGCACCAGGATGCCGGAGCGCTGCCCGACCGCCAGCCACAACTGCGACTTGTCGGCGAAGTAGCGGTAGAGCACGGGCTTGCTGACCCCGGCGTGCGCGGCGATCGCGTCCATGCCCACCTCGGGCCCGAGCTGCCGGATGGCGTCGATGGCGGCGTCGGTGAGCTCGGCCCGCCGCTGCTCGCGATGGCCGGCCCAGCGTCCGCGGCGGCCGTCGGTGCCGAGCGGTGCGGTATTGACCGGCTTCTCTTCCGACTTCATAGTACTAGAAGTAACTGTTACTTCGGGTAACGTCAAGCTTTGGAGGGTGTCTCATGACCGATCGCGAGCGCACCGCCGTCCGGCTCCTGCGTTCCTCGGCCGAGCATTCGTACGATCCCGCGGTCGAGATCGACTGGGACGCCGGCCTTGCCCCCGACAAGTATTTCGTGCCGCCGCACCGCTGCTCGCTCTACGGCACGGCCATCTGGGAGCGGCTGTCCCCCGAGCAGCGGATCACGCTGACCCGGCACGAGGCGGCCAGCATCGCCGGGCTGGGCATCTGGTTCGAGACGATCCTCATGCAATTGCTGATCCGCTCGTACTACGGGCAGGACCCGACCGCCGCCCACGCGCAGTACGGGCTCACCGAGGTCGCCGACGAGTGCCGCCACTCGGTCATGTTCGGCAAGATGATCGCCGCCCTGGGCACTCCCGTGTACCGCCCCGACGGCGTGAACGAGTTCCTGGGCCGATGGATCGCCGCCACGGCCACCGGCCCGCGGATGTTCGCCGCCATCCTCATCTGCGAGGAAATCCTCGACACCTTGCAGCGCGAAGCCATGGCCGACGAGCGGGTGCAGCCCCTGGTCCGGATGGTGTCCCGCATCCACGTCGTCGAGGAGGCCCGGCACGTCCGGTACGCCCGTGAGGAACTGGCCCGGCAGGTGCGCACGGCCGGCCGCAGCCGCCTGACCTTCGACAAACTCGTGATCGGCCGGGCCGCCTACCTGTGCGGCACCCGCCTGATCGACCCGGGCGTCTACACGTCGATCGGCCTGAGCCCGTCGGCCGGCCGGGCCGCGGCCCGCGCCAACCCGCACTTCCAGGAGACGCTCCGCTGGTCGGGCGAGCGCGTGGTCGCGTACCTGACGGACCTTGATCTCATCGACGGCCCCGGCAAGCCCTTGTGGAGGCGTTCGGGCCTGCTCCCCGCCACCTGACGCCGCCGGCCCGTCACGGCCCGGCGAGGCGGACGGCCAGTTCGATCTGCCAGCGGGTCTTCATGCGTTCGGTGCGGGGATCGGTCAGATATGCCTCGTAGCGGCACCCGAAACGATCGCCGGCCGGGCTTTCGGCGACGTCCAGCGCCAATTGTTGAGATCGCACCCACGTGAGCAGCGTTTTGTTGGCTTGGCGGCCGTGATTGACGTATTGGAGGATCGCGTAGTCGCCGGCCGGCAGAATGCTCGCTTTGACGCGGTCGTCGCCGGGGGCCGGCTCGTCCAGGACCGCCCCCACCTCGACGTCCATGTCGGCTTCCATGTCGACCACGTGGAGGCGGAAAAACGTGGGGCCGTAGGTCAGCTCGCGGGCGTCCAGCCAGGTGTGAAGCTCCTCCATCAGCTTGTCGCGGACGGCGAACATCCCCCGGAACGGCGTCACCACCCGGATGCCGGCGGTGGGTCGCTCGGGCCGGCCGGCCACCACGGGACCTTCGAGGATCTCCACGTACGGAGGTTAACGAAAAACGCTTTCTCCCGAGGGCTCGTCACGCTTCGGAAAGGCGTCGCTACATGCCGTTGAACCGCCCTCGAGAATGTGGCTGATCGCGCTCTTGACCTCGGACTTCGGGGGTTTCCGGCGGACGGATCGGAGGGTAGAAAAGGTCCGACCTACATGTGAGATTCATTCGCGGTGTTGCGCTCGAACGCGCGGCAGAGCGTTCGAGGAGGATCGGTTGGACAGCGCTGACTTCGCCCTGCGGGCCTACGACGAGGGGCGGGCCGACGGCGTGGCCGGGCGCCGCGACCACGATCGCGGCCAGGACACGGACTACCGGGTCGGGCTGGCCGACGGCGAGCTCGAGGCGTTCGAGGCCGATCTCATCGCGGCGATCCGCAAGGCGATGGACGGCAAGCGCTGACGCCATGGATGACGAGATCTTCGCGTACGTCACCGGGCGTTCGGACGGCATAGCCGGCCACCGCGACTCGGACCGCGCGGCGCACCCGGCCACCGGAGCGGACTACCGGATGGGGTTCCTGGACGGGCGGATCGAGGTGTTCCACCTGCTCGCCGCCGTGCGCCGCATTCAGGACGAGTCCAACGGCGACCCGCTCTATTGATCACCCACACGGGCCGGCTGATGTGAGGTCGGCTTATTGCCCCCGAAACACGGCGACGACGTCCCGGTAACCCGGCCTGGGAACCCTGACGGAATCGAGCGGAGGGGTGTCCATGACCGAAGGCGTGCTGACCGGCTTCACGGTCGCCGTGACCGCGGAACGGCGGCGCGACGAGATGGCCGCGCTGCTCACCCGGCGCGGCGCCCGGGTCGTCACCGCCTCGGCGATCAGCATCGTGCCGCTCGCGAACGACGACGCGCTGCACGCGGCCACCGCGGCCTGCATCGGGCTCGCCCCCGACCTGGTCGTCGCGACCACCGGCTTCGGGTTCCGCGGCTGGCTCGAGGCGGCCGACGGCTGGGGGGCGGGCGACCGGCTGCGCGAGGTGCTCGGCCGGGCCCGGATCATCGCCCGCGGGCCCAAGCCGTGCGGGGCCATCCGTGCGGCCGGGCTGAGCGAGGACTGGGCGGCCAAGACCGAGTCCACCGACGAGATCCTCGAACGGCTGCTCGCCGAGGGGATCTCGGGGAAGCGGATCGTGGTGCAGGAACACGGCGAACCGCAGACCGAGTTCGTGGACGCGCTGCGCGGGGGCGGCGCCGCGGTCGTCGAGGTGCCGGTCTACCGCTGGACGCTTCCCCCCGACGTGGGTCCCGTACGCCGGTTGGTCGAGCAGATCACCGCCGGTCAGATCGACGCGGTGACGTTCACCAGCGCGCCCGCCGTAAAGGCCTTCCTCGGCGTGGCCGGCGACTCGCGGGCGGCCGTGCTCGGCCGGTTCGGCTCGGGCGGCACGCTGGCCGCCTGCGTCGGGCCGGTCACCGCCGGGCCGCTCATCGAGCACGGCATCCCGGTGATCATGCCCGAGCGGTACCGGCTGGGCGCGCTGATCAAGACACTCACCGACGAGCTGCCCCGGCGCTCGGTCAAGCTGAACGTCGCCGGCTCCACGCTCGAGATGCGCGGTCACGCCGTGCTCATCGACGGGGTGGCCCACACGCTGGCGCCGGCCGCGATGGCCATCCTGACGTCGCTGGCGGTCCGCCCCGGCGTGGTCGTCTCCAAGGACCAGTTGATCGCCGCCCTGCCCCGCGGCAACGACGGGCACGCGGTCGACGTCGCGGTGGCCCGGCTGCGGACCGCGCTCGGCTCCGGCCGTCACATCGAAACCGTGATCAAACGCGGCTACCGTCTGCGGCTGGACGATCCGGCCGCATGACCACGCTGATCGCTGTCGCGCACGGCACTCGCAGCCCGGCCGGTCAGGCGCAGATCCGGGACCTCGTCGCCCGGGTCGCCGCCCGCCGTCCCGGCCTCGACGTCCGGCTCAGCTACGTCGACGTCCAGGAGCCCAAGGTCGCCGACGTCGTGCGCGCGGCTCCCGACGCCGTCGTGGTGCCGCTGCTGCTGTCGGCCGGTTATCACGTACGCGTCGACATCGCCGAAGCCGTGGCCGGCACCACCGTCCCGGTCGCCCGGCCGCTCGGACCCGACGACGTGCTGCTCGCGACCATGCTCCGCGACCTGCCCGCCGCCGACGCCGTCGTGCTCGCCGCCGCCGGCTCCTCGGACCCCGCCTGGCGCGCCGACGTCGAGCAGCTGGCCGCCCGCATCCCCGGCACCGTGCGGGTCGGGTATGTCTCCGGGCCGGAACCACGGGTCACCGACGTCGTCGCCCAGCTGAGACGCGAAGGCGCCCACCACGTTGCCATCGCCGCCTACTTCCTGGCCGACGGCCTGTTCTACCGCAGCCTGTCCGAGTCCGGCGCTGCCACGGTCACGCCGCCGCTCTGCCTCGACCCCGCAGTCACCGACCTCGTCCTGCGCCGCTACGACGATGCCCACGCCTCGGCCGGCGGTCTCACAACGGCCACCACGCGCTTGTAGGGTTTTCCGTACGCCGCCGCAACCGCGGTGGACTCGGGGGTAAACAAACAGCTCCGAGTATTCGGGGTGTGACGGCGACCGATACGCATTGCCCCTACTGCGCCCTGCAGTGCGGCATGACGCTGACCCCGGAGATCCCCCGGGTCAAGCTCGAGCCGCGTGACTTCCCGGTCAACAAGGGCGGTCTGTGCGCCAAGGGTTTCACCGCGGCCGATCTGCTCGATCACCGCGACCGGCTGCTCTCCCCGCTCGTCCGCAAGGAACCCGGCAACCGCCTGAGCCCGCTGCGGGAAGCCACCTGGGACGAGGCGCTCACCCTCATCACCGAGGCGATCACGACGTCCCAGCGCGAGCACGGCCGGGACAGCGTCGGTGCGTTCGGCGGCGGCGGGCTGACCAACGAGAAGGCGTACGCGCTGGGCAAGTTCGTCCGGGTCGCCTTGAAGAGCGCGTCCATCGACTACAACGGCCGGTTCTGCATGTCGAGCGCGGCCACCGCGGCCAACCGGGCGCTGGGGATCGACCGCGGCCTGCCGTTCCCGCTCGAGGACGTCGCCGGGGCCAGGACCGTGCTGCTCGTCGGGGCCAACCCGGCCGACGCCATGCCGCCGAGCATGCAGTACCTCGACGCCGGCCGTGAAGTCGGCGCCCGGCACATCGTCGTCGACCCGCGCCGCACCACCACGGCCGCCGGGGCCCACCTGCACCTGCAACCGTTGCCGGGCACCGATCTGGCCCTGGCCAACGGTCTGTTGCACATCGCGATCCGCGAGGGCCACCTCGACGAGGACTACATCAGGACGCGGACCACCGGGTTCGACGCCGTCCGGGCGGCCACGAACTCCTACTGGCCCGAGCGGGTCGAGCGGCTGACCGGCGTCCCCGAGACCCGGCTCCGCGAGACCGTCCGCCTGCTGGCCACGCACGGGCCGGCGATGATCCTGACCGCGCGCGGCGCCGAACAGCACAGCAACGGCACCGACACCGCCCAGGCGTACCTGAATCTGGCCCTGGCCCTGGGTCTGGTGGGGAAACCCTTCTCCGGGTACGGGACCATCACCGGTCAGGGCAACGGCCAGGGCGGGCGGGAGCACGGCCAGAAGGCCGACCAGCTGCCCGGTTACCGCAAGCTCGACGACCCGGCGGCCCGGGCCCACGTCGCCGCGGTGTGGGGCGTCGACCAGGACGAGCTGCCTCGGCCCGGGCTGTCGGCCTACGAGATGCTGGACCGTCTCGGCACCGACGGCGGCGTCCGGGTGCTGATGGTGCTGGCCAGCAACATCGCGGTCAGCGCGCCGCACAGCAACCACATCCGGGGCCGGCTCGAGGCCCTGGACTTCCTCGTGGTCTCCGACATCTTCCGTTCCGAGACGGCCGAGCTGGCCGACGTCGTGCTCCCGACCGCCCAGTGGGCCGAGGAGGAGGGCACGATGACCAACCTCGAGGGCCGGGTCCTGCGCCGCAAGCGCGCCCTCGCGCCGCCGCCCGACGTCCGGACCGACCTGGAGATGCTCGCCGCGCTGGCCGGCCGGCTCGGACGGTTCGAGTCCAGCGATCCCCGCACGGTCTTCGACGAGCTGCGCCGGGCCAGCGCGGGCGGCATCGCCGACTACCAGGGCATCACCTACGAGCGGATCGAGCGCGAGGACGGCGTCTTCTGGCCCTGTCCGGCCGAGGACCACCCGGGCACGCCGCGGTTGTTCGCCGACGGCTTCCCGACCGCGGACGGGCGCGCGCGCTTCTTCGCGGTGCACCACCGCGACCCGGCCGAGATGCCCGACCGGCAATACCCGTACGTCCTCACGACCGGCCGCAACATGCAGCACTACCAGAGCGGCAACCAGACCCGCCGGGTGAAGGCGCTCACCGTGGCGCTGCCGGAACCCCGCGCCGAGATCCACCCCGACCTGGCCCGCCGGCACGGCATCGCCGACGGCGACCTGGTCGAGCTGCGCAGCCGCCGCGGCGCCGCGGTGCTGCGGGCCCGGCTCTCCGACGGCATCCGCCCGGACACCGTCTTCGCGCCCTTCCACTGGCCGGGCGCGAACGCGCTGACCAACCCCGCCCTCGACCCGCACTCGCGCATGCCCGCCTTCAAGGCCTGCGCGATCGCGATCCACCGGCACGAGAGAGGAACCGATTAGCGGTGCACTCCACCCCACGATTCCGCCAAGGCGTCTTCACCTTCGAGGGCAAGGGCCTGGACCGGCCCGCGCCGCTCGACCCGGCGTTGTCCTATGTGGTGCCCGACGGCTTCACCGCGCAGGCCGTCTACTTCCGGGGCGGCAACGCCGCGCCCGAGCTGGTCACCTTCGTGCTGATGCGCGACGGCAGCCCGATGCGGTACTTCCCGATCGGCGCCAAGGGCGACGTGCACGTGCCGCTGCGGGTGGTCGAGGACCTGACCGCCGGCACCGCGGTCGACCTGTGGCTGGCCGCCCCGGCCGGGCTCGCCGGCACGGTGGTCGTCGACCTCGGCCTGGTGGAGATCTGATGCGGCCACGTCTGGTCGTCATCGGCAACGGCATGGCCGGCGCGCGGACGGTCGAGGAGATCCTGGCCCGCGGCGGCGACTTCGACATCACCATGTTCGGCGACGAGCCGTACGGCAACTACAACCGGATCATGCTGTCCAACGTCCTCGCCGGCGTCGAGGACGAGTCCGGCATCTTCCTCAACGACCTCTCCTGGTACGCCGACAACGGCATCACGCTGCACACCGGCACGCGGATCGACCGCATCGACCGGTTCGCCAAGGTCGTGTACGCCGCCGACGGCACCGAGACCCCGTACGACAAGCTCATCATCGCCACCGGCAGCCGCGCGTTCGTCCCGCCGATCCCCGGCATCCACCGCCCCGGCCGCGGCTACCACCAGGGTGTCTTCGCCTTCCGCACGCTCGACGACACCAGGGCGATGATCCGGTACGCCCGGGAGCACCAGCGCGCCGTCGTGATCGGTGGCGGGCTGCTGGGTCTCGAGGCCGCCCGGGGCCTGCAGAACCACCTGCCGCACGTCACCCTGATCCACGCCGCCGGCCACCTGATGAACGCCCAGCTCAACGCCGACGCCGGCGAGACGCTGCGGGCCACGATCGAGGCCCGGCTGGGCATCGAGGTGATCGTCAACGGCCGCACCACCGAGATCCTCGGCAAGAACGCGGTGTCCGGCGTCAAGCTCGCCGACGGCCGGGTCATCCCGTGCGACGTGGTCGTGGTCGCGGCCGGCATCCGCGCCAACGCCGAGATGGCCGCGGCCAGCGGGCTCGTGGTCGAGCGGGGCATCGTCGTGGACGACCGGATGCGGGCCCAGGACGAGGACGACATCTACGCCGTGGGGGAGTGCGCCCAGCATCGCGGCGAGACCTACGGGCTGGTCGCGCCGCTGTGGGACCAGGCCAAGGTGCTGGCCGACCACCTGACCGGCGTGAACCCGCTCGCCGAGTACCACGGCTCCCGGGTCGCGACCAAGCTCAAGGTGGCCGGCGTCGACGTGGCGGCCATGGGGCTCACCGAACCCGAACGTGACGACGACGAGTCGCTGACCTTCGCCGAACCCAAGAAGGGCATCTACAAGAACCTCATCATCCGCGACGGCCGGCTGGTCGGGGCCACGATGGTCGGCGACGTCAAGAAGGTCGCCTTCCTCATGCAGGCCTTCGACCGCGGGCTGGCGCTGCCCGAGGAACGGGCCGAGCTGATGTTCGACCTGGGCGGCCCGGCCGGCGAGGTGAAGGTCGAGGAGCTGGCCGACGACGAGCAGGTCTGCAACTGCAACGGCGTCAGCAAGGGCGCCATCTGCTCGACCGTCCAGTCGGGCTGCCGCACGGTCAGCGGGGTGATGGACAAGACCCGCGCCGGCAAGGGCTGCGGCACCTGCAAGCCGCTGGTGCAGCGGATCGTCGAGTGGGCCGCCGGCGGGGAGGTCGAGGAGGACCCGGCCGCGTCGTACTACGTGCCCGGCATCCCGATGCCCAAGCCCGAGCTGATGAACGCGATCCGGGTGCACTCGCTGCGGTCGGTGTCGTCCGTGTTCGCCACGCTGGGCGGCGAGGAGGACGCCAAGAGCAAGATGGGCCTGGCGTCGCTGCTCAAGATGATGTGGGGCGCCGACTACGTCGACGAGCGCGACGCCCGCTTCATCAACGACCGCGTGCACGCCAACATCCAGCGCGACGGCACCTTCTCGGTGGTGCCCCAGATGAAGGGCGGCGTCACCACCCCGGCCCAGCTCAGACGGATCGCCGAGGTCGCCGAGAAGCACGAGGTGCCGATGGTCAAGCTCACCGGCGGCCAGCGCATCGACCTGCTGGGCATCCCCAAGGAGAAGCTGCCGGAGGTGTGGGCCGACCTCGACATGCCCTCCGGATACGCGTACGGGAAGAGCTTCCGCACCGTGAAGACGTGTGTCGGGTCGGACTTCTGCCGCTTCGGGGTCGGCGACTCGACCGCGCTGGGCATCGCCCTCGAGGAGCGCTACCAGGGCATCGAGGGCCCCGGCAAGATGAAGCTCGCGGTCACCGGCTGCCCGCGCAACTGCGCCGAGGCGTACGTGAAGGATCTCGGGGTCGTCGCCATCGACGGCGGCAAGTGGGAGATCTATGTGGGCGGCGCCGCCGGGGCCCACATCCGCAAGGGCGACCTGCTCACCACAGTGGGCAGCGCCGACGAGGTGATGGTGCTGACCGGCCGGTTCCTGCAGTACTACCGCGAGAACGCCAACTGGCTCGAGCGGACGTACGCCTTCGTCCCGCGCATCGGCATCGAGCGGATCCGCGAGATCGTGGTCGACGACGCCGACGGTCTCGCCGCCGCCCTGGACACCGCGATGGATGCGTCGGTCGCCGCCTACCGCGACCCGTGGAAGGACCGCGACGAACCGGCCACCCCCGGCCAGTTCCGCACCTCGCTGCCGCTGACCGTCCTGCCCCAGGTCCCGGTGCGCGCATGAGGGCGATCGGACCGGCCGCCGAGATCCCGCCCGGCGAGGGACGCACCTACACCGTCGACGGCGAGATGGTCGCCGTCTTCCGGCTGCGCGACGGTTCCGTACGCGCCCTGCAAGCCGTCTGCCCGCACAAGGGCGGCCCGCTCGCCGACGGCCAGATCGACCTCAAGCAGGTCGTCTGCCCCCTGCACCTGAACGCCTGGGACCTGCGGACCGGCTGCTCGCTGAGCGGCCAGCCGGACCTCGCGGTCTATCCCGTACGCATCGACGACGACACGATCCTGCTGGGGGACTGAGATGACTGCCACCCTGCCCGAAACCCGCCCACCGGCCTCCCTCAAGGGCCACTGGATCGACGACTGGCGACCGGAGGACCCGGCCTTCTGGAACACGACCGGCGCGCCCATCGCCCGGCGCAACCTGATCTTCTCGATCACGTCCGAGCACATCGGCTTCTCGGTCTGGTCCCTCTGGTCGGTGCTCGTGCTGTTCCTGGGCCCCGAGTACGGGATCGACCCGGCCGGCAAGTTCCTGCTGACCGCGGTGCCGACGCTGGTCGGGGCCGCGCTGCGAATCCCGTACAGCTTCGCCGTCTCCCGCTTCGGCGGTCGCAACTGGACGGTCTTCAGCGCCGCGCTCCTGCTCGTCCCCTCGGTCCTGGCCGCCTTCCTGATCCGCCCCGGCGTCGACTACTCGACGCTGCTCATCCTGGCCGCCGTGGCAGGCGTCGGCGGCGGCAACTTCGCGTCGTCGATGACCAACATCAACGCCTACTATCCCGACCGCCTCAAAGGCTGGGCGCTGGGCATCAACGCCGGCGGCGGCAACCTGGGCGTCGCCGCGGTGCAACTGGTCGGCCTGTTCGTGCTGGCCGTCTTCGGCGCCGGCCAACCCGGCCTGGTCGCCGGCATCTACATCCCGCTGATCGTGCTGGCCGCGCTGGGCTCCGCGCTCTACATGGACAACCTGTCACAGGCCCGCAGCGAGAAGCGGGGCATGCGAGACGCCGTCCGCCAACCCCACACCTGGGTGATGTCGCTGCTCTACATCGGCACGTTCGGCTCGTTCATCGGCTTCGGTTTCGCCTTCGGCCAGGTCCTGCAGGTGCAGTTCGCCGACGTCTTCAGCACCCCCGTCAAGGCCGCCTACCTGACCTTCCTCGGCCCGCTGCTGGGCTCGCTGATCCGCCCCGTCGGCGGCGCCCTGGCCGACCGGCTGGGCGGCGCGAAGGTCACCTTCGTCAACTTCATCGCCATGGCCCTGGGCGCGGCGACCGTCCTGCTGGCCGCCCAGCTGCGCTCGCTGCCCCTGTACATCGTCGGGTTCATCGCCCTGTTCGTCTTCAGCGGCGTGGGCAACGGCTCGACGTACAAAATGATCCCGGCCATCTTCAAGCGCAAGAACCCGGGCGACGACCACGAGGCCCGCCGCCTGTCCAACGCGGTCATCGGCATCGCGGGGGCGGTCGGCGCCTTCGGCGGGGTCCTGGTCAACCTGGCGTTCCGTCAGTCGTTCCTGACCACCAAGGAGGCGGACTCGGCTTACCTCGGGTTCATCGCCTTCTACGCCGTCTGCGTCGTGGTCACCTGGGTCGTGTACCTGCGCCCCGGAACCAGCCGCGTCTGACGGGCCGGCCGCTTTTGTCGCGCGCCCCATTCCCGGGTCCGGCGGGGATGGGGTCGCCGATTGTCCGGGGTGCGCTGCGCGGGTGTGCGGCACACGGTGAGGACGAGATTCGTTCCGGGCTGCTCGAAGGGTGGGCCGGGCGCCGGCGCGACTGAGCTTCCAGCACCCGCCGTTGACCGCCCCGCCGTCGAGCGCCCGACCATGGACAACCCGACAACAGGGACTGGCCGACGAGTGCTCAGCCATCGACCAACCAGCCGACGGGCGGCCCGAGCCCCACTCAATGTGGTACTTCAGCCAACCGTCGCGCCAGCGGTGTGGAGATTGACGTCCCGCTATCGGCGCTGAGTCGCCACCGCGCTCTGCTCCTTCCGGCGCGAGCGCTCCATGAGCACCGTTGATGGCACCCTTGAAAACTCCCCAGCAACGCCCTGATCCGCAGCTCGGGTCCGTCCACACCGAATCGTTCGGCCCGAGAATGCTTTGGCGGCGCGCCGCCGCCAACGCCTCTGCACCGTGTTCCGCAACATCTCCCGCGCCGGGTGATTGCGTGAATCACCATCCCTCCGACCGCCGCAGCCGCCGGGTTCTCCGTCCTCCGCATCTTTCGATGCTTCAGGAGTGCTTGACGGTCGGGTGCTTGCCTCGGTCCCGCCCGGTTCTGCTTGTCCGGCTCGCGTGTCTGACCCGCTTGTTCGGTTCTGCTTGTCCGGCTCGCGTGTCTGACCCGCTTGTTCGGTTCTGCTTGTCCGGCTCGCGTGTCTGACCCGCTTGTTCGGTTCTGCTTGTCCGGCTCGCGTGTCTGACCCGCTTGTTCGGTCCTGCTTGTCCGGCTCGCGTGTCTGACCCGCTTGTTCGGTCCTGCTTGTCCAGCCCGCGTGTTCGGCCCGTCCATCCGTCCGCCCGTCCGTCCGCCCGCTCGGCTCGTGGTCGGGTAGTCAAGGGCTGTGCGCTCAACGGCCGGACGCTTGTCATTCGGTAAGTTGCCGTGCGGTCAGTTGGAGGCCAGACACGACCTCGAGCGGGCAGCACAGCTCGCAGGCTCAGCCTTCGCGCCACTGGTTTACAGAAGGTGAAAGTAGATCTCTGCAGGGCCGCCGCGACCAGAAAAGTGTCGTACGTCTGTTCGAAGATAAGTGCGTGTTGGCAGACGTGCAGCAACTGGGTGAGGACGCGGCGAAGCTCGCCGCGGCCTCACTGTGGCCGTTGGCCGACGACGAGCTCATCGCCTGCCTGCAGTCGGCCCATAGGCTGGAGCAGGCCGCCGCAGCGCTGCAGACACGACTGGTGCACCAGGCCACCGACCGCGGGCTGCCGGCAGGGCAGGGGCATCGCAGCACCGCGGGCTGGCTGCGCGCGAGACTGCTGCTCGACCCTGCCCCGGCTCGCGAGCTCGCCGACCGGGCCGCTGTCCTCAGCCGGCAACCCGCCGTCGAGCAGGCCCTGCTCGACGGGCACGTCGATGCCCGCCAGGCAGCGGTGATCGCCACCACCACCGAAACCGTCGCCGCCGGCCTGGCCGACCTCGACGAGATCAGCCCGGCCGATGCCGGGCAACTCACTGAGCAGGCGCAAACCACGCTCATCGACATGGCTCAACGGCTGCCCGCCTACCAGCTCTACCGTGTCGGCCAGCGCATTCTTGCCCACGTCGCCCCCGACCTGGCCGAGCGCGCCGACCAACTGCTGCTGGCCCGCCAGGATGCCCGCGCCCGGCAAGCGCGCGGCTTAACCATGTCGCTTCCCGCCGACGGCCTGGTCCGGCTCTCCGGGGCGCTCGACACCGAAGACGCCGCCGTCCTCCAGGCCGCGCTGCAGCCCCTGTGCAAACCGTCGACCGGCGACGAACGGCGCCCAGCGCAACGGCGCGCCGACGCGCTGATCGACATCTGCCGGCTGGCCCTGACCACCGGCGAGCTGCCGGCCTCCGGTGGAGAGCCCGCCCAGCTCGCCGTCACCGTCGCCTACGACGCGCTCGCGGCCCAGCTGGGCGCCGCCACCACCGACACCGGCGACCCCGTGTCGCCCGCAACCGTCCGGCGGCTGGCCTGCGACGCCCGCATCATCCCGGTCGTGCTCGGCAGCGCCGGACAAATCCTCGACCTCGGCCGCGGTCACCGCCTCGTCAACGGCCCCCTCCGCCGCGCGCTGGCCGTCCGGGACCGCGGCTGCGCCTTTCCCGACTGCGATCGCCCGCCGAGGTGGACCGACGCCCATCACCTGACGCCATGGACAGCCGGCGGCCCCACGTCCTTGGACAACCTCGTTCTGCTGTGCCGCCGCCATCACCGGCTGATCCACCATCCCACCGCGGGCTGGCAGGTCCGCCCCGGCCGCGACGGCCTGCCCGATTTCCTCCCACCACCCGGCATAGACCCGACCCGAAAGGCTCGGCGAAACCTTTACCACCCACGCTTATGAGCCGCCCGACCCACCCGGCGAAGCCGTGTCCAAGCCTCGGCTGCACGCAACCTTCGATCACAATGCCGTCGGTGTACTGCGCGCCACGAGCACCCGAACCGCTCCGAGGCCACACCGCCACGATCCAGAAAGGGCAGGACGGGCAGGACGGGCAGGACGAACGCGCCTGTGTCGGCTCGCGCCTGTGTCGGCTCGCGCCTATGTCCGCTTGCGGGATTCCGGCTCGCGCCTGTTCTGATTCTCGGTTCCGCCGGCCCGCCAGTGGTCACCGTGTGGGCGCATCGTAAGGACCGCCGGAGTCATCTGCTGACAGCAGATCGGCTTGGTTCCCGGCCGTCCGCCGCTCGATGGTGGAGCGAGTACGTCCGGCCGAGCCGAAGGAGAAACCATGCACCTTTCCACCGCAGCGAGCCCGTGGACCGCGGGTTCCATCGACGACCAGGTGGCCGCCCGGCTCCTGCACCAGCGCATCATCGTGCTCGGCGCCGAGGTCGATGACCAGATCGCCAACCGGCTGTGCGGACAGCTGCTGCTGTTGTCGGCGGAGGACCCGCGCGGCGTCATCAGCCTGTACATCAACTCGCCGGGCGGTTCCGTCACCGCTGGACTGGCCATCTACGACACCATGCGGCTGATCCCCAACGACGTGAGCACGCTGGCGCTGGGGCTGGCCGGCAGCATGGGTCAGTTTCTGCTCACCGCGGGGACCCCGGGCAAGCGGTTCGCCCTGCCGCACGCGCAGATCCTGATGCACCAGGGGTCGGCCGGCTTCGGCGGCACCGCGGCCGACGTCGAGATCTACGCGAACCAGTTGGAGCGGCTCGGCCAGACGCTTCTGGGTCTCACGGCCGAACACACCGGGCAGCCGATCGACACGGTCGAGCTGGACAGCCGGCGCGATCGCTGGTTCACCGCCGAGGAGGCTCTCGCGTACGGCCTGATCGATCACGTTCTTGACAGCGTCGACGACGTGCGCCCGTCGATGGCCCGGCAGCCGATGGGACTGAGCGCATGAGCCAGTACACGATCCCGACCGTGGTGGAGAAGACGCCGAACGGCGAGCGCGCGTTCGACATCTACTCGCGACTGCTGTCGGACCGGATCATCTTCCTCGGCACCGAGATCGACGACGGCGTCGCCAACGTCGTCATCGCGCAGCTCATTCACCTGGAGTCGGCCGGCGAGCAGGAGATCGGGCTGTACATCAACTCCCCGGGCGGCAGCTTCAGCGCCCTGACCGCGATCTACGACACCATGCATTTCGTACGGTGTGACATCGCGACCATCTGTGTCGGACAGGCAGCGTCGGCGGCCGCGGCGCTGCTGGCCGCCGGCACCCCGGGCAAGCGATCGGTGCTGCCGCACGCCAAGGTCACCCTGCATCAGCCGTCCAGCCAGGCCCGCGGCACGTTGCCGGACCTGGCCGTCGAGGCCAAGGAGGTGGCGAAGGTGCGGGCCGAGATGGACCGGATCCTGGCCGGACACACCGGGCACACAGTCGCCAAGATCCGGGCCGACACCGACCGCAGCATGACCCTGTCGGCACCGGACGCCGTCGCCTACGGCTTGGCCGACCGGGTGATCACCCAGCGCGAGGCTCGCGCCTATCGGCTGGACGCTGCTTGATCAGCCGGTCGGCGGTGCGATCCGCTGCGGGCCGATCGGCCACGCAACACAACTGGCTGTGGTCATCGGTCGGCAGGGGAAGTTCCTGTGGTCGTTCGTCCGGCGGCGCGGGACGCGGCGGTCCTGATCGATGGATCTCAGCGGGCGCGCCGCCTCGACAGGGGTTGGGCAGCGGACGCCACCCCGAGTGAGCGGCCGATGTTCGGACGCCACCCCCGAGTGAGCGGCCGGTGGTCGCGCCGCCTTGGGTGGGCGACCGGCCGTGGGCGCCGCCTTGGGCGGGCGGCCGGTGGTGAGGCGCCGCCTTGGGTGAGCGGCAGGTGGTGAGGCGCCGCCTTTATCGAGCGACCTGGTAGCAGGAGCCCTCCTGGATCGAGCGACCGGGCAGTGTGCTCCCGCCTTGGCGAACGACCGGCATTTGGGGCCTGTCTCGATCGAGTGAACGGCATCGGGTCTCGCCTCGAGCGAGCGACAGGCATTGGCAGGCGGCCTCGATGGAGCGGCCAGCGGATGGACTATGCCTCGTTCAGGTAAAGGCCTCGAAAAGTTTCTGATCAGGCGGCCAGCAGGACGACGTCTCCGGAGCGCGAGCCACGCGGCGCCGACGTCCGCAGCTGGGTCTTGTACTCGGGCTGGGTCTTGTACTCGGGCTGGGTTTTGTACTGGGGCTGGCCCTGAGTTCGGCGCAGGCGTGCCGACTCGAGCTGGAGGACGGGGGCGCGGTCGACGGTCAGATCGCGCCCCACCTCGGCCAGCAGGTCGACCAGGTCGATGCGCAACGACTCGCAGACAGCGGCCAGGATCTCGGAGCTCGGTTCCTTGCGGCCCCGCTCGACCTCCGACAGGTATTGCACCGAGACGCACGCCTCGTGGGCCACCTCGGCCAGCGTCCGTCGCTGCTCCTGCCGGCGGCGGCGCAGAACATCGCCGACGAGTTTGCGCAGCAGGGGCCGGGATCGCCGCGTGAGGTCCGCCATGAGATGACCGTAGTGAAACGAAGCCGCCGCCGACACCCGCCGGGCCACGGTTCAGCCAGCAGCGTACGACCGCGCCGCTTCCGTATGGTGAGCTGCGAGATGGTGAGCTGCGAGATGGTGAGCTGCGAGATGGTGAGCTGCGAGATGGTGAGCCGCGAGATGGTGAGCCGCGAGATCGCGAGCCGCGAGCAGTTTGCCGGCTGCCGACGCGGCGCCGGTCGCCGAACATGGAGAGGACGTCATGCCCGGACGATTCGTGTACTGGATGAACGTGTCCGCCGACCTCCGGATCGAGCACGCTCAAGGCGAGCAGGGTGGCGGCGAGTGGATGCGCATCGGCGAGGCGTTGCACCGGGAGTTCAACAAGCGGGCGCGAGCGCTGGCGCTCATGGTTCAGGGGCGCACGATCTACGAGACCATGGAGGGATTCTGGCCCTCCGCCCGTACCGATGACTCGCTGCCCGACTATCTGCGGGAGTACGGCGAGATCTGGACGGACAAGCCGAAGGTGCTCGTCTCCCGCACACGCACCGGCGCCGGGCACAACACCCGCGTGGTCGGCGGCGACGACGCGATCGGCCGGCTCGCCGCCCTGCGCGCCGAGACCGACGGTGACATCGGCGTCGGCGGCGCCACCGTGGCCACGCAACTGCTGCGTGCGGGTCTGCTCGACGAACTGCTGCTCTTCACGCATCCGGTGATCCTCGGCGCGGGCCGGCCGTTGTTCGACGATCACGACGAGCCGATCCAGCTGGACCTGCTCGAGCTGGCGTCGTTCGACGAAGGCGTCACGATGCACCGCTACGCCGTCCGCCCTTTGCGCTAGCCGAACCCTGAGCCGACCCGGCGAACGCCCGCGGCTCGCCCCATGGTCGACTGGACGGGCCGGAGTGGCATCGTGCTCCGGTCTGAGTCAGCGGCAAATGAGGGGGAGCGGGCAGTGGAGTCCGGTGCTGATCGGGACGCGCAGCTGCAAACCCAGGTGCGGGAGCACCTGCAACCGGGCGAGACGTTCCGTGCCGCCATCTGGGTGAGCCGGCCGGAAGGAAGCGCGTCCGTCCGGATCACGCGCGGTGAGATGTCACCGTTGCGGTTCCGCCGGCGCGTCCCCGGTATGCGCCGCGGGCTTCACGGTGCGCCGCGCAGTCATGCCGTCGAGCTGGACGAGCACATCCGCACGGTCAACGACCCCCGCGTCCTCGCCCTCACGGACCGTCGCCTCGTCGTCCTGGCCAAGGGCATCGGCTCGTGGCGGGACCTGCTGGACCGGGTCTCGGGTCCCTCGCCTTCGCTGCGCAAGCGGTGGGAATGCCCGCGGGCGGACTTGGCCTCGGCCACCGAGCAGGCCGGCCGTTTGCTCCTGACGTTTACCGACGGCTCCACCGTCACCCTGCTTACCCCGTCGGCCCACGTCCAGCCGTTCCTCGCCGGCTGAGCGGCGTCCCTGACCGGCGCCCTTTACCCTTGGACGCCGTTACCCTTGGACGCCGTGACGACGCTGGACAGTCCTCCGGAGACCCCCGCGACGCCGAACCGCCGTCGGCGCCGGATCGTCGGGATGCTGGTCTGGGCGGCGGTGTTCGTCGTCGGGATCCAGTTCGTCGGCGTGCCGATCAGCGACCAGCTGATCGCCTTCGGCTGGTTCACCGGCGGACTCACCCCGACCGAATGGCTGCAGCAGCACCTCTGGCAGAGGGGCGTGGTGCAGTGGTGGGAGGTGGTCGTCTCCCTCGTCTACTTCTCGCACTTCTTGACTCTGCCGACGATCGCCGTGGTGTTGTGGATGCGGTCGCGGTCGCAGTGGGCCCGGTTCATGCGACGGTGGTTCCTGCTCAGCGTGCTCGGCCTCATCACGTACTTCGCCTACCCGGCGGCGCCGCCGTGGTGGGCGGACCAGTATCGCGGCCTCGTCGACGCGACTCGCATCTCCACCCAGGGCTGGAAGGCGATCGGCCTGGAGGGCACCGGCAACACCCTGAACGCGCTGCAGGTGGAGACGACGAACGACGTCGCTGCGATGCCGTCGCTGCACAGCGCGGCTGGGCGTACGTCGGTCTGGTCTTTCTGATCGCCGGACTCGGCGAACGGTGGTGGGCCCGGCGGCACGACCTCGTGGCCGGGGCGAACAGTCGACCGCGTGCCGCTCGGCCGCGCCGTTCCGGCTGAACGGCACCGTAGGCTGCTCGCATGTCGGATCTTCTGGGCCAGGTTCACGCGGCCGCCGGGCCCTATCTCGAGTCGCTGTCCGCGCGGCCGGTGCAGGATCCGGATGCTCTGTCGCTTCTCGCCGAGCTCGGTGGCCCGCTGCCCGCCTCGGGGGATCCGGCCGAGGTGGTCGAGCGGCTGTTGCGGATCGGGACGGCGGCCGGCACGGCATCGGCCGGGCCCCGGTTCTTCCACTTCGTCACCGGCGGTGTGACGCCGGCGGCGCTCGCGGCGGACTGGGCGGCGGCGCTGCTCGACCAGAACGCGTTCTCGAAGATCTCGTCGCCGTTCGCGCATGAGGTCGAGACCGTGGCGCTCGACTGGTTGCGCCAGCTGTTCGGGCTGCCGGCGTCGTGGGGCGGGGCGCTGGTGGCCAGCGCCACGTTCGCCAACTTCACGTCGCTCGGGTGCGCCACGCACTGGTGGGGGTTTCAGCACGGCGTCGACACGGCCGAGGACGGGCTGACCGACCTGCCGCGGATGCCGGTGCTGTCCTCCGGTTACGTGCACGCGAGCGCGCGCAAGGCGCTGCAGATGCTGGGTCATGGACGGAACTCCGTGACGGTGTGCGCGCGGGACGCGGTCGGGCGGGCCGATCTCGCGGGCATGCGGCGGCACCTCGAGTCGTTGCGGGGCGCGCCCGCCGTGCTCATCGCCAACGCCGGCGAGGTGAACGCCGGCGACTTCGACCCGGTGGCCGAGCTGGCCGACCTGGCGTCCGAGTACGGCTGCTGGCTGCACGTGGACGGCGCGTTCGGCCTTTTCGCCGCGCTTTCCCCGCGTACGGAGCATCTGGTGCGCGGCATCGACCGGGCCGACTCGATCGCGGCCGACGCGCACAAGTGGCTCAACGTCCCGTACGAGAGCGGTTTCGCCCTGGTCCGTGATCAGTCGCGGCTGGGCGCGGCGTTCGGCATGCCGGGCGCGGCCTACCTGCCCGGTCCGGGTGATCCGGCGAGCGGGTACGCGCTCTACGGTCCGGAGTCGTCGCGGCGGGCCCGCTCGCTGCCGATCTGGGCGACGCTGGCCGCGTACGGCCGGGACGGCCATCGTGAGATGGTCGAGCGTCACCTCGATCTGGCCCGGCGCCTGGCCGCCCTGGTCGACGCGGCGCCCGAGCTGGAGCGGCTGGCCGACGTGCCGCTCAATATCGTGTGTTTCCGGGTGGCGCCGCCCGGCGACGCGGATCTCGACGACCTCAACCGCCGGGTCGGCGCCGCCCTCCTGCGGGACGGTCGGGTGTACGCCGGCACCACTGTCTACGACGGGAAGGTGGCTCTGCGCCCGGCGATCGTCAACTGGCGGACCACCGAGGCCGACATCGACCTGTTCGTCGCCGTCGTCCGGGAATTGGCCGCGACGGTGGGTGCGGCCCGGTCCTAGAGTGCCGGGCATGAGGAAGCTGGACGGTGCGTCCGTGGCCCTGGCTGTCGTTTTCGTGCTGGACGCCGTCGCCGCGCTGGGGGTCGTGGTGGCGACCGCGTTCTCGACCGTGCTGCTCGGCGCCGACGCGGGACTGATCGTGCTCACCGACGGCGATTCCTTCCTGTTCGACGAGCTCGACCTCTGGTTCGGTGCGGCGACGTCGGTCTTCGCGCTGGGCTCCGCCGCGGCGTTCGCGCTGACCTGCCCGGCGGCGGCCGCGCTGGTGGTGGCGGTGCGCACGCGCACGGCCGGCACGATCGCGGCGGTCCTGGCCGGCGCGCTCGTGATCTGGTGCGCCGCGGCCGCCGCCGTCTCCGTGGCCGAGCCCGCGGCGCTGACCGTCTGTGCCGTGGCCGGCGCGGTCAACCTGGTGGCGCTGTTGCTGGCCGTGGGCGTGTTCCGGCCGGTGTCCCCGCCGAAGTCCCAAGCGGAGTCCCAAGCGGTCGGGACATCGGCATCGTGACCGGTGGGACGGCGCTTTCCTAGGTTGAAGCCCTCGACAACCGTGATCTGGAGGGCTTCTCATGGGACGTATGACCCGCTCGACCGCACTGCGGATCGCCGCCGCCCTGTCGGTGCTGGTGGCGATCATCGGCATCGTGCTGTTCGACCTGCCCAACCTGGTGCTCGGCGCGCGCGACAGCGAAGCGCCGTTCGGGCTCGTCCTGGGCAGCTTCACGTCGGACGTGCTCGCGCTCGTGGCCGCGTACGGCGCCTGGCGGCTCCAGAAATGGGGTGCGGTGCTGCTGATCGCGGTGAACGCGTTCTGGATCGTGCAGGCGGTCAGCTCGCTGCTGTTCGACCGGACCGGCGCCGAGGTGCTCTTCGCGTCGGTGATGCTCGTGCACCACATCGTGGTCATCTCGTTCTGTCTCTGGCGGGAACGGGTCGTCAGTGCTGCGGTCTGACGCGGCCGCCCGGCGCCTCTACCAGCTGCTCTATCCGTTCCTGCTGATCTGGTACGCCCTGGTCGCGGCTGGGCTGGTCGCGGTGGTGGCCACCTGGCCCGACCGGCCGATCGGCTCGCTCGACGAGATCCCGTGGTGGTCGCACGCGATCGCGCTGGCCGTCGTGGCGATCACCTGGGCGCCGGTGTCGGCCTACCTCGACCGGGGCGTGCACCAGCTGGCCTTCGGGCAGCGGGACAACGCGTACGAGGTGGCCGGTCACGTGTCGAGGCAGCTGCTCCCGTCGGTGGCGGCGGCGCTGGCCGGCACGATGGCCCTGCCCTACGTGGAGATCGAGTCGGACGGGCGGGTCGTGACCTCGTACGGGAAGGCTCCCGACGGGGCGCCGGTCGTGGCCATCCCGCTGACGTACGAGGAGGCGCCGGACGAGCAGCTGCGGCTCGGGACGCTGCGGGTGAGCGCGCGGCGGCGGCGCGACCGGCTGTCGGCGGCCGACCTGCGGCTGCTCGAGGATCTGGCCCGGCAGATCGCGATGACGATGCACGCCGCGCACGCCCGCGAGCGGCTGGTGGCGGCGCGCGAGGAGGAACGTCTGCGGATCCGCCGCGACCTGCACGACGGGCTGGCGCCGACACTCGCGTCGCTCGGCCTGCGGCTGGGGGTGCTGCAGCGGATCCTGCCCAGCGATCCGGCGGCGGCCGCGGAACTGGCCGCCGAGCTGCGCGCCGACGTGCGGCAGGCCACCGCCGACATCCGGCGCCTGGTGTACGAGTTGCGACCGCCCATGCTGGACGAGCTCGGGCTGGTCGACGCGTTGCGCAACCTGCGGTCCGGGGACGACCTCACCCGTACGGTGTCGGCGCCCGACCCGCTGCCGGCGTTGCCGGCGGCCGTGGAGGTGGCGCTGTACCGGATCGCGGCCGAGGCGTTGCACAACGCCACTCGGCATGCCGGAGCCCGCGCGTGCGCCGTGGAGCTGGTCGTCTCCCCGGCGGACGTGACGCTGACTGTCACCGATGATGGCAAGGGGCTGCCGGCCGACTATCTTGCGGGGGTGGGACACCGGTCGATGCGGGAGCGCAGCAGCGAGCTGGGCGGCTCCCTGACCATCGGCGACGCACCCGGCGGCGGAGGCACCCGGGTAGCGGTCACGTTCGCGCGGGGCCCCCATGACTGAGCCGATCTCTGTGCCGACCCCCGAGCCGATCTCCGTGCTGATCGCCGACGACCATCCGCTCTTCCGTAAGGGCCTGCGGGCTCTGCTGGCGACCATGCCCGAGGTCGCGGTCGTCGGGGAGGCCACCGACGGTCACTCGGCGGTGCGGCTGGCCGCTGAGTTGGGGCCGCGGCTGCTGCTGCTGGATCTGCACATGCCGGGCGGGGACGGGCTGACGGCGATCCGCCGGCTGACGGCCCGCGGGGACGGGCCGCACATCCTGGTGGTGACCATGTTCGAGGACGACGACTCGGTCTTCGCGGCGCTGCGGGCGGGTGCCCGCGGCTACGTCCTCAAGGACACCGACGACGAGGAGATGACCCGGGCGATCCTGGCCGTCGGTCACGGCGAGGCCATCTTCAGCGCGGCGATCGCCTCGCGGATCGTGGCGTTCTTCGCCGGGCGGCCCGCCGCCGAGCCGTTCCCGGGGCTGACCGCCAGCGAACGCAACGTGCTGCAGCTGATGTCCCGCGGACTGCCCAACGACGTGATCGCGGCCCGGCTGGGGCTGAGCGCCAAGACCGTACGGAATTATGTCAGCAGTGTCTTCGGCAAGCTCCACGTCGCGAGCCGCGCGGAGGCGATCGCCCGGGCCCGCGACGCCGGGATCTAGCGGCCCCCGAAGCCCGCTCCGGCCGGCTCTGAGCGGCCCCCGAAGCTTGCTCCAGCCGGCTCTAAGCGGCCAGTTCGAACTCGGTGCGGCTGCGGGGCGCCGGACGCCGGCGGGTCAGCTCGGCCTCGGTGCGGCTGCGAAGCAGAGCCTGGTGCTGCTGCATCAGCTCGAACCGGAAGAGGCGCGGCTGCAGGTCGTGCAGGACGGCCGCGAGCAGGTCGGTCATCGAGATGCCGAGCGCGCGGCAGATGGCCGCGAGCATCTCGGACGACGGCTCCTTGCGGCCGCGTTCGACCTCGGAGAGGTGCCCGATCGACATGCCGACCGCGTCGGCCACCTCGCGCAGCGTGCGCCGCTGCGCCAATCGCGTGCGGCGCAGAACGCGGCCGATGAGCTCCCGCAGCATCATGAGCCGACCCTAGCGCCTGCGGACCGGGAACGCCGTCCCGAACGCGGCTAACCGCCCGCCCGGCGCTCGCGGAACGCGATCATGTTCATCCGGTTGCCGCAGCGCACGGTGCAGAAACGCTTCGAGCCGTTGCGCGACAGGTCGAGCACCAGACCGTCGCAGTCGTCGGCCTCGCAGATGCGCAGCCGGCTCATCTCGTTCATGCGGATCACGTCGGTGAGCGCCAGCGCGACCTCGGCCCGGATGCGCTCGGCCAGCGGCGCGTCCGGCGAGGTGGCGTGCATGTGCCAGTCGAGCCCGTCGTGCCGGGTCAGAAACGGCAGGGCCTTGGCCTCGCGCAGCATCCGGTTCACGACCTCAACGGCGTCGTCGCGCTCCTGGATCCAGACCGAGCGGAGCAGCGTACGGGTCCGGCGCACGTCTTCCAGCTCGGCGGCGTCGTGATCGATGCGGCCCGTGTACGTGAAGCGGGTGAGCAGCTCGGCCAGCTGGTCGACGGTCGCGAGCTCGTCCGCGCCGCTGCGGGAGCTGCTCGGCGACGTGTTGGCGAGCGCCACGAC
This sequence comes from Actinoplanes sp. M2I2, assembly GCF_023544445.1. Lineage (GTDB taxonomy): Bacteria > Actinomycetota > Actinomycetes > Mycobacteriales > Micromonosporaceae > Actinoplanes. Next base: position 66,785 of record NZ_JALPVJ010000028.1, read on the forward strand.
GAAGTCCAGCGACTCCACCGTGTCAGGGGCAAAAAGCAATTTGACTCCTCACGAGTACGAGCCTAGCGTCAGGGGCATAGCCAACTTAGCCCATGACAGCCCGTTCCCTGCCGGTGCGCCAGGGCCGATCGAGCCGGACTGATCGGCGCTGAACCGACAAACCCTGAACCGGCAAGCTCTGAACCGACAAACCCTGACCGCAGCACGAGAACGGAGGCGGACGTGAAGACGAAGCACCTTGGCCTGGCCGCGATGACCCTGTCGGCGGTCTCGTTCGGCACGTCCGGCGCGTTCATCAAGCCGCTCCTCGAAGCCGGCTGGTCCCCGGCCGCCGCTGTCACCGTACGCGCGCTCACCGGCAGCGTCGTGCTGCTGCCGTTCGTGCTGTTCGCGCTGCGCGGCCGCTGGTCGGCGCTGTGGCGCGGGCGCTGGCGAGTGCTCGGCATGGGCCTGATCGCCGTCGCGTTCACCCAGCTCGCCTACTTCGCCGCGATCTCCCGGGTCCCCGTCTCGACTGCGCTGCTGATCGAATACCTGGCCCCGCTGTTGCTGGTGCTCTGGGCCTGGGCCACCACCCGGCGCCTGCCCCGGCCGGCCGTCCTGCTCGGCTCGGTGCTGGCGGTCGGCGGCCTGGTGCTGGTGATCGGCCCCGGCGCGCTGCAGGCGGTCGACGTGCTGGGCCTGATGCTGGCCTTCGCCGCCGCGATCGGCTGCGCCGTCTACTTCGTGGTGGCTGCCCGCCCGGCCGACGGCCTGCCCCCAGTCGCGCTGGCCGGTTCCGGTCTGCTGCTCGGCGGCCTGGCGCTCGGACTCATCGGCCTGACCGGCGCTCTCCCGCTCGACACGACGGGCGGCGACGTCCCGCTGTTCGGCGGCACCGCCCCCTGGTGGGTCCCGCTCGGGGTGGTGGCGATCGCGGGCACGGCCATCGCGTACGCCACCGGGATCGCCGGATCGGCCCGCCTGGGCTCACGACTGGCGTCGTTCCTGGGGTTGCTCGAGGTCGTCTTCGCCTCGATCTTCGCCTGGCTGGCGCTGGGCGAGTCGCTGACCCCGCTGCAGATCCTCGGCGGCGCCCTCATCCTGGCCGGCATCGCCGCGATCCCGTCCGAGCAGACCGAGGCCGTGCCCCCGGCACCCGTCGACGAGGAACCCACGGTGATCCCGATCGCCGGGTAACTCTCAGGCGTGCGGGCCGACCGTCACCGCGCCGATCGTCAGCGCGGGCGTCGCGCCGAGGAGGTGACAGAGCCGCTCGACCTGCTCGTCCAGCGCGGTCAGCCGGGCGGCGGTCAGCGGCTCCAGCGGTTCGACCGTGACGTGCACGCGACGGCCGAACGGCGCTGATGCCAGACGCCGGCCGCCCGGCCGTCGATCAGCAGCACGGGGTGGTTGCCGGCCTGACCGCGGTCCAGCGCCCGCTCGAAGGCCCGGCCGGGAAAGGTGACGGCCCGGGGGTGCGCTCCCACCCCGTACGCGTCGAAGTAGGACAGCAGGCGGACGCCGCGCGCCGCCGAGGGCGCCGGAACGCGGTGTCGCCCGCGAGCAGCCACCTCTGCTCGCCGTCGACCGTCACCGGCTCGAGCGCCTCGGCGAGGGAGCCGGACACGTCCGCGACGAAGCGCGGGGGAGCGGCCAGCCACCGCGCCACCTCGGCCGGGGTCGCCGGTCCGTACGACCACAGGTAGCGCCGGACCAGCTCGCGCAGCGCCGGCCCGGGCTCTCAGGCCGCGAACGCGGGCGCCGCGAGCACGGCGCCGATCGCACCTCCGTCGCCGGCGCCGACCGGCTACCCCGAGCTCGGCGGCCCGCTCGTTCTCAGGGGTATCTCGGGGTATGGCCGGATGGCTCGGCGGCGCCGGGATTGACAGGCTGATCTCGTGCTCGCCGACCTGATGAACACCGCCACCGCCTTCGTCGACTGGCTGTCCACTCTCGACCGGTGGACGGTCCTCGTCTTCACGTTCCTGTCCGCCGCCGTCGAGATGACCTTCCTGGCCGGGCTGCTGGTGCCGGGCGAGTCGGTGGTCATGCTGGCCGGTTCGCTGCCCGACGGGCCGGCCGGCTTCGCCGCCGTCCTGGTCGTGGGCACGGCCGGCGCGCTGGCCGGGCAGATCGCCGGGTACGCGGTGGGCCGGGCCTTCGGGCCGCGTCTGCGCTCGACCCGGCTGGGCCGTCGCATCGGCGCCGCCCGTTTCGACCGCGCCGAGGCCTATCTGCGCGACCGCGGCGCTCCGGCGCTGGTCGCCGTCCGCTTCGTCGCCGTGGTGCACGCGGTCGTGCCGATCGTGGCCGGGGTCGTGCGCATGCCGTTCGGCCGGTTCGTCCTGTGGTCGGGCCTCGGCACGGCCCTGTGGGTGGGCGCCTTCGCCGGGGTCGGCCTGCTCACCGCGGGCGCCGACGCCACCGGCGGGCTGGGCTTGGTGCTCACCGCCGTCGGGGCCACCTGCCTCGGCGTCGTCCCGTTCGCGGCCCGCCGGCTCCGCCGCCTCCGCCGCCCGGCGGTCGTCCGGCGGACCGCGCCGGCCGCCGCTGTCGCCTGCTGACGTAGACGGCGGGACCGCTCTGTCGCTTTTTCGGGTCACAGCCGGGATGCTGGGATCTCGGGTGGACCGACGAGAGGGCGATGGCATGATCGCGCGGACCTGGCGGGGCTGGACCAGGGCGTCGGAAGCCGACGACTATCAGCGTCACTATGCGACGGTGGTGGCGGCCGAGCTGCGGGGCATCCCCGGCTTCCGGGGAGCGCGGCTGCTGCGGCACCAGACGGGCGACGAGGTGCGATTCACCTCGATCACGTTCTTCGCCGACGTCGACGCGATCCGCGCCTTCGCCGGCGACGACTACGAGTACGCCGTGGTGGCCGAGAACGCCCGCAAGGTCCTGACCCGGTGGGACGACCGCGTCACCCACGACGAGGTCGCCATCTTCGTCACCGGCTGACGCTCGGCGGGTGGCCGCCGCGCGGGCCGGGGCAGGTCAGGCCAGGCCGGGTCGGAGGGCCGGTCAGGTCAGGCCGGGTCAGCGCGGGGCCGGGTTAGGTCAGGCCGGGTCAGCGCGGGCCGGGTCAGCCCGCGCCGGGTCAAGTCGGTTCGGATCAGTTCGGCCGGCGTCGCGCGGTGGGGAGCCGGGAGGCTCGGACGGTGGCGCGGCGCGGTCCGATCGTGCGGCCCTGGTCGGTCACTTCCACGCCCTCCACCTCGTACCAGAGATCGTTGTCCTCATGCACCGGGGCGCCCGCCAGCACACGATCTATGCGCAGGCGCAGGGGACCGACGCCGTAGCGGTAGTCCTCCTCGGCGAACGTCCAGATGGTGCCCGCGGGTCTGTCGTCGATGGTCATCTCACCTCGCGGGGCCGGGCGGCCTCGTCGGGCCGCGGATGGAAATGTGGAACGCTTACGTCCATCCTGAGCGGTCCCTTGCAGCTGCACAAGGGCATCTGCACGTGCACGTGCGCTTGCACGAGCGAGTTTGTCCGATTGTCTTAGGGATCGTCCGACGAACGAACCGGTGATTCGGAGCGTTCGGCCGCTGTCGGTATCTTCCCCGTCACGCGTTGCCATACCCAGCCGGCCGGCACCTCGCGGCCGGAGAGCACATATTCGGCCACGACCCGGTTGGTCACGGTGTCGACCAAGGACCGCCGGGCGTACGGCCGGCCGACGATCAGGAGTTGGTCGTCCTCCTCCAGCCGGGTGTCGTCGGCCGGGCCCAGGACGGTCACGCCGTCGCGCATCAGCATGAGCGGCACCGCGTCGAGGCGCTGCTCACGGTCGCGGGGACTGCGCAGCAGATCACCCAGCACGACACCCGGCCGCAGCCAGGGCCGCAGACCCGGGGTTTCCCCGGCCGAGAGGGTGAGCTTCCACAAGGCACCCAGGTGGGCGCCGCAGTAGGCGCGCATCCGCTCGAGCGTGTCCGCCGCCCACTCGTCGCCCAGCTCCGGCATCTCCTGCAGGAAACGCCACAGCATCGGGGTGCTCAGCCGGGCGTAGATCTCGCGGGCGGCCATCTCGCTCGGCACCAGCAGCCAGTCGATCTCCATGGCCGCGAAGAGCGGGGCGTTCGCCGGGCGGTTCTGCCGGGCGCCGATGAACAGCGCCGGGTTGGCCGTGCGCGCGGCGGCCACCAGCGACAGGTTCGTGGCGTCGTTGTCGGTGCCGGCCACGAAGCCCGCCGCCCCGGCCAGGCCGGCCTCGGCGAGCACCGCCGGTTCGGACGCGTCCGCCTTGATCACCGTCACCCCCGGTACCGGGTCGGCGCGCGGGTCGATGACCGTGACTTCGAGGCCGTCGGCCCGCAGATCCTCGGTGAGCTTGTGCCCGAACCGCCCGAAGCCGCAGACCACCCAGCGCCCGGAGGCCGGCGGGCGACCCAGCTCGGGCATCTCCGCGCCCTCGCCGCGGATGAGCCAGGACGTCAGCAGGTACGCCGAGGGCTTGTGCAGGGCCAGCCGCAGGTGGTCGCCGTACCGGTCGAAGGGGTTGACGACCGTGGGGGAGCCGAAGGCCCGCATGCGGTGCTCGATGGCCGGGGAGACGGTGCGCGCGATGACCGGCAGGCCCGGGCGGACGAGGGCCACCGTCATGGCCACGACCAGGTTGACCTCGTCGTTGTCGGTCAGCGCGACGACGCCCTCGCAGGCCGGGTGCTCCAGGCCGGCGACGCCCAGCGTGTGCGGGTTACGGGCGTCGGCCACCAGCCCGGGGATGTCGGCGTAGTAGGGGTCGATGTCGAGGGTGTCGATGTGCTCGGGGGTCCGGTCGACGACGACGAGCCGGCGGCCCAGCGTGTCGAGCGCGTGACCCAGCAGCTGGCCGGTCTGCCCGTACCCGACGACCAGCAGGAACGGCTCGCGCATCCGCCGGATGGTGGCGGTGAAGCGGCGCAGGGCGAGGGCCTCGCGGAACGCCCGGTCGCGCAGGGTGGCGAGCAGCGAACCGATGGCGTAGGCCCAGCCGATCACCGTGAGGTAGATGGTGGCCGTGACCCACAGTCGCTGGGCGCCGGTGAACGGGTGCGGGATCTCGCCGTACCCGATGGTCGTCGCGGTGTAGCTCATGAAGTAGAAGGCGTCGAAGAACCCCATGCGGACGGGGTTGCCGTCGGCGTCCTGACCGGGGATGAGCGTGAGGCCGAAGACGCTGATCGCGAAGATGAGGATCAGCACGATGAGCGGCGCGCGCATCCGGCGCATGACGAGGAACACGGTCGGCGAGCCCTCGGCCGGGTGCGCGATCGCCGTCTGCCGGTGGAAGCGACCGCGGGGAAGCGGTCGCCTCATCGCCGGCTTCATCGCCGATGGAAGGTCGTCGTCTCGATCACCAGGAGCGCGACGGAGACCAGGTTGGCCAGCAGCGCGCCGCCGGACAGCGACACGACGCTGGCGGTGGCCTCGGGCGTCATCCCCGACGAGGAGATCTGCGTGGCGTAGACCCAGGTCAGCGTGGCCGCGATGAGCTGCAGATCGGCCACCAGGCTGGTCGCCAGATGCACGGCGCCGATCTGCGTGCGGTCGCCGAACTTGAGCACCGTCGCGATCAGGTTGACCACCACGGCGGCGAACAACTCGTACTCGTTGTGCAACGCCGCGTTCGAGATGTCGCCGATGAAGAACCCGAAGTTCAGCGTCGCGGCGAGCAGCACGAAGAAGCCGAAGATGACCTTTTCCAGACTCATACGCAGCCTCTCAGCACGGCACACACGGTAGTGCCTCGAACGGTCCCGCGCATGTCTCTCGACCGTGTTGCCACCCGGCGAGCCGCACAGCCCCGCAGAGCCGGCCGAGGGATCGGAGAAGCGTCAGGGGCCGCTCGGATGAGCGGCCCCTGACGTCGTCGTTCACTCGGGGAGCTTGACCTCGCTGTTGCCCTTCCAGTCCTGCGGCTCACCCTCGCCGCCGGCCTGGGGGTCGCGGTGGCCGAGCGCCGTCTCGCCCGGAAGCTCCTCGACGCGCTTCGCGGCGATCTCCTCGAGCTGGGTCTCGGTGTCCTTGCTCAGATCCGACATCTCGCACCTCCGTTGGCTGGTTCGCGTTGTCTGGTTCGCGCTACGCCAGGGCACTACCCGGCGAGTGCCATCTTCACCGGGCGGGGAGACCAGGCTCACGCGACGCTGCCGGTACCGTCGGCTGATGTTGCGCAAGATTGACTGCGTGCTGGTGCGGGTCGACGCGCTCGAGGCCGCCGAGGCCTTCTACGTGAGCGTCTTCGGTCTGCGGCCGATCTGGCGTGACGAGTCGGCCGTCGGCCTGGCGCTGCCCGAGACCGACGCCGAGGTCGTGCTGCACACGATGGACCTGCCACCCGGTCAGCACGTCCACTACCTCGTCGACGACGTCGCGGACGCGGTCGTGGCCGCCGAGCGCGGGGGGTGCGTGGTCCGCACCGCGCCGTTCGACGTGGCGGTCGGGAAGTGCGCGGTGATCGAGGACCCGTTCGGCAACGCGGTGTGCCTGATCGACCTCAGCAAGGGCATGCGGCCGACGCTCTGACCCCCGGCCTTGGGCGGTCAGGCGTTGAACAGTTTCCAGTCCCCTTCGGAGACGACTTCCACCGTGCCGCCGACGACTTTGAGGGCCGTCTCGTCGTCGATCGCGTAGGTCGGGACAGGCACGGTCGACGCCCATTTCTCGATGTTGGCCGACGTGGTGTCCTCCATGTCGGGGTCGTCGAGATGCGGGTACAGCGCGAAGTCGACCAGACCCAGCGCCCGCTCGGCTCCGGCCGCCATGTCGCTGCCGTCCGGCACGAACTGCAGGTCGAACTCCGCGTCGCAGTTGTAGGGGGTCACCGCGATGCTGCCGGCGCTCATCCCCACATAGACGATGTCGCTCAGCGAAGGCAGCAGGTCGGCCAGGCCCGACTTGCGCATCCAGTAGGTCAGGTACAGCACGTCGCCGCCCCACACGAGCAGCGCGTCGGCCTCCCGTACCGCGGGAAGCCAGTTCTCCTCGCGGATGGTCGGCAGCGCGGTGAGCTCCAGGACGCCCAGCGACTTCCAGCCGAGGTCGCCCATCGGGCTCGGGCCGGTCCCGCTGATCGCCTGCCACGCCTGGTCCGTGCCGCCCGGGAAGGGGTGGACGCCGGTCGGGACGATGAGGGCGCGGGACTCGGCGATCGGCTTGCCCAGCAGGTCGACGAGCGCACCGGAGATGCTCGGGTTCCGGACACCCGCGGACGTGAGAAGAAACTTCATGAAGGACCCTCTCGGCTGGGACTGTCACCACGTCGTTCGGCTGCCGTCGGCATCACTGTAGACGGGGCCGGTCGCGAGCGGCTCCCGGCAGGCCGATGCCCGTCCGGCCGGGTGGCGGGACGGGCATCGGGTGACGCGATCATCGGGATGACTCAGTCAACGGACGACTGGTCACCAGCCCAGGTAGTTGTCCTGGCTCTGGGCGTTGAAGACATCGGCCCGGAAGTACTTGGCCAGTGCCGTGCGCGCGTCCTTGAGCTCGAGCACGTCGACGCCCTTGGTGATGTCGTTCGAGTAGATGTAGCCGTTGTACCAGTACGCGGACCAGGAGCCGCCGCCGGTGAGCTGGGTCAGCGACAGCGGGCCGCGCTCCCAGTAGGCGATCTCCTTGGGCTTGCGCGAGTCGGTGAAGTCCCAGACCGAGATGCCACCGAGATACCACGCCTGCACCATGATGTCGCGGCCGGGCACCGGGATCAGCGAGCCGTTGTGGGCCACGCACACCTCGGTGTCGGCGTTGTAGCGCGGGATCTTGAAGTAGCTGCGGAACACCAGCTTGCGCTTGTCGCCCTTGCCGACGATGTCGTAGATGGCGTCGGCGCCCCGGTTGGGGCCGACCTCCGCGTTGCAGGTGGCCGCGCCGCCGCCGCCGAGCTCGTCGGTGAAGACGACCTTGGAGCCGCTGTTGTTGAACGTCGCCGAGTGCCAGAACGCGAAGTTGACCTCGTCGCGGACCGTGTTGATGACGCGCGGCTTGGCCCGGTCGGAGATGTCGAACAGCACGCCGTCACCCATGCAGGCGCCGGCCGCGAGGTTCTTGTCGGCGTACACGGTGATGTCGTGGCAGCCCGTCGTCTCGATCGCCTCGGGGTTGTCGTTGCCCGGGAAACCGCCGTCCGGGAAGACGACCGGCGTGGACACCACGGCCGCGGCCGTGGGGTTGCGCACCGGCACCTTGATGATCGAGATCTTGTCGTGCGGCAGCGCGCAGTTCGGCAGGTCGGCGCCGGCCAGGTTGTACGACGAGACGTAGATGTAGACGTTCTTCTCGCCGCGCTTGCCGGGCACCAGGGTCTGCGTGTGCGACCCGCAGTCCGTCTTGATCGACTTGAGGTACTTCGGCGTCAGCGGGTTGCTGATGTCGAAGATCTTGACGCCTTCCCAGCGCTCGCCGGGAGCGTCGGCCGTCGAGGCCGCGTTCACACAGGTGTCGTTCGTGCGCTGCGAGTCGGTGCCGAGGAACAGCAGGTTGCCGCTGACCGAGATGTCGTTCTGAGCTCCCGGGCAGAGCACCTCGGCGGCGACCGTCGGCGCCTTCGGGTTCTTGATGTCGTAGACGTAGAAGCCGTTGTAGTTGCCGCCGTAGGCATACCGGCCCTGGAACGCCCAGTCGGTGTTGGTGCCGGTCAGCGGGCCCGACTTGTCCAGGTGCGCGACCTGCTTGAGGTTCGGGCTGCTGACGATCTCGTCGATGCCCGGTATCGGGTTCTGACCGACGGGCGCCTGCGCCGCGCTGCTCCCCGGAGCTGTCAGCAGACCGGCGACCAGTGCGAAGGCACTGACGGCGGCCAAGCGCTTGAGCATCCGCCCTCGTGGGGCAGTGAGCTTCATGGGTCTCCTTCCTCGACGCACCGCGCGGCCTCCTCGACGGATCTTGCGGCGAGGTGGCGTCACACGATGCGTATCCATGTTTGTCGTTACAGTAGTGGCCGGAGCCGGTTCCGGGAACAACTTTGGATATCGATGGAGGACCCTGGGTGAGTCGGATCAGAACATCGACCCTCGTGGCTGCCGTGATCATCCTGGCCGGGGCCGTGACACTGGCGGTGGCCGCGCGGATGGGCTCGGGCGGTTCCGCGGCGGCGCCGCGCCCCAGTGTCAGCGCGACGACGCCGCATCGCGTCGTCCTGCCCGGCGGCCCGGGTGACGAGGCCGTCGTCACCGACTCCGACCAGGTCCGGGCGCCCGACGGGTCGACCTACAACGCCATCGACACCGCGTTCGTCCAGATGATGATCGTCCATCATCAACAGGCGATCGAGATGGCCGAGCTGGCCCCGGGCCGGGCCGTCAACGAGCGCCTGGCCGGCCTGGCCGAGCGGATCGCCACGGCCCAGCCGTTCGAGATCAATTTCTTCCGTACGTGGCTCAAGGAACGCCGTCTGCCGGAGACCGACCCCCAGCACGACCACGGGTCGATGCCGGGCATGCAGACGGACGCCGACCTGGCCGCCCTGGCCGCCGCCAAGGGCGCCGCGTTCGACACCCGGTTCGCCGCGATGATGACCGACCACCACCGCGGCGCCCAGCGCATGGCCGGTGACGTGCTCAAGGGCGGCAACGACGAGAAGCTGCGCGAGGTCGCCAACGAGATGGCCGTCGAACAGGGGAGCGAGATCAGCCGCCTCGCACAAGTGACTGCCGGGTAACGTGTCGGCATGCGTACGGCCTTGACCGATCTGCTCGGCGTCGAGCACCCCCTCGTCGGCTTCAACCGATCGCCCGCCGTCGTCGCCGCGGTCACCAACGCGGGCGGCTTCGGGGTGCTGGCCGCCTCGGTCTACAGCCCCGACGAGCTCGATGCCCAGCTCACCTGGATCGAGGAGCAGGTCGAGGGCCGGCCGTACGGTGTGGACCTGCTCGTGCCCGAGAAGTTCGTGCCCGGCGACCCGGCCGACCTGGTGGCCAGCATGCGCGCCCAGATCCCCGACGAGCACTTCGCGTTCGTGCGCGACCTGCTCGAGAAGTACGACATCCCGCCGGCCCCCACGGTCGACCAGCAACACGTCGCCGCCTCGCTGACCAGGCCGGGCGCGGTCGCGCTGCTGGACACCGCTTTCCGGCACCGCATCTCGCTCATCGCCAGCGCGCTCGGCACCCCACCGCCCGAGCTGGTCGCCCGGGCCAAGGAGGCCGGCGTCGGGACCGCCGCGCTGGTCGGGCAGGCCCGGCACGCCGAACGGCAGATCGCGGCGGGCGTCGACGTGCTGGTCGCGCAGGGCACCGAGGCCGGCGGTCACACCGGCACGATCGCCACGATGGTGCTCACCCCCGAGATCGTCGACATCGCCGGTGACCGGCCGGTGCTCGCCGCGGGCGGGATCGCCGACGGGCGTCAGATGGCCGCGGCGCTCGCGCTGGGCGCGGCCGGCGTGTGGTGCGGCTCGGTGTGGCTGTCGAGCGCCGAGGACGTGGCCGTGCAGGCGATCAAGAGCAAGTTCCTGGCCGCGAGCTCGGCCGACACGCTGCGCTCGCCCACCCGTACCGGAAAACCGGCCCGTCAGCTGCGGACGGCCTGGCACGACGAGTGGGCGGCGCCGGGCAGCCCCGACCCGCTGCCCCTGCCGTTGCAGCCGATGCTCGTCGACGACGCGTGGCAGCGCATCGACGCGGCGGCCGAGGCCGGGCACGAGGGCGCGCTGCGACTCGAGTCGTTCTTCGTCGGGCAGGTCGTCGGGTCGTTCCGCGACATCCGCCCGGCCGGCGAGATCACCCGCACGATGGCGGCCGACTGCGAGCGGCGCATCCGCGAGCTGGCCGGGCGTCTGTGACGGCCGATTCCCGTACGCCGGTGCTGGTCGGCGTCGGGCAGGTGTCCGAGCGGCTCGGCTCGCCGGGCTACCGGGCGCGGTCGCCGGTCGACCTGGCCGCCGACGCCGCCCGGGAGGCGCTGGCCGACGCGGGCGTGCCGGCGACGGCGATCGACACCGTGGCCGGGGTGCCGCAGTTCGAGATCTCGCTGCCCTGGGTGAAGCCGCTGCTGGGCTGCTCGGACAACTTCCCGCGGTCGGTGGCCGGGCGGCTGGGGGCGTCGCCGCGGCGCGCCGTTCTGGAGGTCGGGGGCGGTCAGGCGCCGCAACACCTCGTGAACGAGTTCGCGGCGTCGATCGCGGCCGGGCACGGCGACGTCGTGCTGCTGGCCGGGTCCGAGGCGATCTCGACGATCATGTCGCTGGCCACGGCCGAACCCCGGCCCGACTTCGGCGACAGCCCCGGCGGGTCCCTCGAGGCGCGGGGTCACGGGCTCGACGGCATCGTGTCGGCGCACCACGTCGCGCACGGGCTGTCGGACACACCGTCCCAGTACGCGCTCATCGACAACGCTCGGCGGGCCCGGCTGAAGATGTCACGGGCCGAGTACGCGGCGGCCATCGGAGAGCTGTTCGAGCCGTTCACGGCGGTCGCCGCGGCCGACCCGCACGCCGCCGCGCCGGTGTTCCGCGACGCCGCGGCACTGGTCACGCCGAGCCCGGCCAACCGGCCGATCGCCGACCCCTACACGCGATACGTGGTGGCCCGCGAGAAGGTCAACCAGGGTGCGGCCGTGCTGCTGATGTCGGCCGGGGCGGCGCGGCGTCACGGCGTACCGGAGGATCGGTGGGTCTATCTGGCCGGGCACGCCGACCTGCGCGAGCGCATTCTGCTGGAACGGCCCGACTACGGCGCCTCGCCGGCGGCGGTGGGGGCGGCGCGGCACGCGCTCGAGCTCGCCGGCATCGAAGCCTCCGCACTGAGCACCCTGGACCTCTACAGCTGTTACGCGGCGCCGGTCTTCATCGTCGCCTCCGCGCTCGGCGTCGCCCCCGACGACCCGCGCGGGCTGACGGTCACCGGCGGGCTGCCGTTCTTCGGCGGGCCGGGCAACAACTACTCGATGCACGCCATCGCCACGACCGTCGCCCGGCTGCGCTCGGCCCCCGGGACGTACGGGTTCGTGGGCGCCAACGGCGGCATCATGAGCAAGCACTCCACGGGCGTCTACACCACCGTTCCGTACGCCTTCAAGGCCTCGGAGAGCGCGCGGATCCAAGCCGGCCTGGACGCCGCGCCCGCCCCGGCCGAGGCGATCACCGCCGACGGGCCGGCCGTCATCGAGACGTACACGGTGAAGCACCGGCGCGACGGCTCGCGCGAGGGCATCGTGCTCGGGCGCCTCGAGGAGGACGGCCGCCGTTTCGTGGCCCGCGCCGGCGCCGTGCTCGACCTGCTCACCGACGGCGAGCCCATCGGCGGACGGGTGACCGTGTCAGCCACCGACAGCGGAAACGTGATCAGCGGATAGCTACCGGACGGGGCGCGAGGGGTGGGCCGGGTTCAGATGAGGCCGGCCAGGCGCGCAATCAGCCGGGCCTGAGCGGCGCCGGCGTCCGGGAACCATGTGCAGGCCACGTCGAGGGCGGCGACCCGGCCCGTGGCGACCAGCCGCTCGCACGCGGCCAGCACCTCGTCGGCCGACGGGCCGTGCGGCACCGGGAAACGCAGCCCGGGCAGATCGGCCGCGTCGATGACGTCGACGTCGACGTGCAGGACGAACGGGCCCGGCGGAACCGTCTCGGCGGACAGCTCGGGCACGGTCAGGCGGCGGATGGCCGAAGTGGACAGGTAGTCGGCCTCGGCCGGGTCGAGGTCTCGGGCGTCGGCCAGCACGGCCCGCTCCGGGGCCACCGGGCGCAACCCGATCCGGTCGGCGTACCGGTCGGGGTGGGCGCCGGTCAGCAGCCGCAACGAGAGGCCGCCGAGGTAGCCGGACGTGGTCGTCTCCAGGGTGTGCACGTCGCCGTGGGCGTCGAGCCAGACGACCGCGGGGTCGACGCCCGTGCGCTGGAGCCCGGCGACTGTCCCGCCCGCGATCAGGCAGTCGCCCGAGAAGACAAGCGGTGTGCCGGGGGCCGCGGCCACCGCGTCGGCCGTTGCGGCACACACGCGGGCCAGGCGGTCCCAGGCGTCACCGTCCAGCGGTCGGGGCTGGACGGTGACGTCGGCGCGCACGGGAACGTCGCCGTCGGGGAGTCGCTCGTTGGCGTGGAAGGGCACCAGGATCGTCGTCACGCCTCACGGTAACGCGGGGCGGTGGCGCGGACGGGTCAGCTGACGCCGGGGTCGCGGGGGACCAGGCCCGTGCGGACGGCGTACAGGGCGGCCTGCGTACGGTCGGCCAGCCCCAGCTTGAGCAGGATGCTCGACACGTGGGTCTTGACCGTCTTCTCGGCCACCACCAGGGCGCGGGCGATCTCGCGGTTGGAGCGGCCGTCGGCGATCAGGGCCAGCACGTCACGCTCGCGGGCGGTCAGCGCCGGGGTGCCGGCGGGCCCGCCCAGCAGTGTCGCCGCCACATCCGGCTCGAGCAGCAGGTGGCCGGCGTGCACCGAGCGCACGGCGGCGACCAGGGCCTGCGGGTCGACGTCCTTGGAGAGGTAGCCGCGGGCGCCGGCTCGGACGGCGGGCAGCAGGCGGGCGCGGTCGGTGAAGCTGGTGACGACCAGGACCCTTGCCGCCAGGGCCCGGCGGGCCAGCTCGCGCAGCACGGCCACGCCGTCCATGCCGGGCAGCACCATGTCGAGCAGCACCACGTCGGGCGCGGTCCGCTCGACCAGCTCGATCGCCGTGGGGCCGTCGGCGGCCTCGCCGGCCACCTCGAGGTCGCCGGCCAGCTCCAGAAAGGTGCGCAACCCCCGGCGTACGGCGGGATGGTCGTCGACGATGAGCACCCGGATCTCAGCCACCGGGCACCTCGAGACACACCACCGTGCCGCCGCCCGGCGACGACGTGAACGTGGCCCGGCCCCGCACCGAGCAGGCCCGGTCGCGCATCGACCGCAAGCCCAGGCTGCGCCCGGCCTGCAGGGTGGCGGCGACGTCGAACCCGGCGCCGTCGTCGGACACCTCCAGGCGTACGCCGGCCGAACCGAGACGGGTCAGCCGGACCTGGATCTCACGGGCGGCGGCGTGGCGGACGGCGTTGTGCAGGGACTCCTGGGCGACCCGCAACACGACGGCCTGCTGACCGGCCGGCAGCACCGGCGGGTCGTCCTCGGTGTACGACAGCCGGGGTCCGCCGGCGCCCGAGGCCCGATCGAGAATCCGCACCTGCTTGCGCAGCACGTCGGGCAGGCCGTCCTCGTCGAGCCGGGCCGGCCGCAGCTCGAGCACGGCCGCGTGCAGCTCCTCGGTGGCCTCGCGGGCCAGCGTCATGACCTCGGCCAGCCGGGCCCGGGCGGCGGCCGGATCGCGGTCGATCAGCAGGTCGGCCGCCTCCGCGGTCAGCCGCAGCCCGAACAGCCGCTGCGCCACCGCGTCGTGCAGGTCGTGGGCGATCCGGGCGCGTTCCTCGGCGATCGTGAGCTCGCGGCTGCGGGCGTAGAGCCGGGCGTGGGTCAGCGCGATCGCCGCGTGCGCGGCCAGGACCCGGACGAGTTCCTCGTCGTGCCCGGTGAAGCCGCCCGGCTTGTTGGCCAGGTAGAGCGCGCCCAGGATCTCGTCCCCGCTGACGACCGGCACGCCCAGGAACGCCCGGAGAACGGGGTGGGCGGCCGGCCACCAGCCGAAGCGCGGGTCGGCCCGGATGTCGTCGAGGCGCTGGGTGGCCGGCTCGCGCAGCATCACGGCGAGGAAACCGTGCTGGCGGGGGAGCGGGCCGATCGCCTCCCGCTGGGCGGCCGAGACCCCGCTCACCAGGAACTGCGCGAAGGAGCCGCTGTCGTCGGGCACGCCCAGCGCCGCGTACTCGGCCGAGGCCAGTTCGCGGGCGGTATCGACGATCGTCTGCAGCACCTCGGGCACCGTGAGCTGGTCGCTGACCGCCAGCACCGCCGCGGACAGGCGGCGCGCCGTGCTCAGGTCGTCGGCGGCGGTCACCGGCTCACGATAACCGCGCCCGGGGGTCCGCGCCCTGGGCCGATGGTCCTAGGACCAAGGTCCGGCGGGAAAGGCGACCACCGCCCGAGGCCGCGGGCCGCCGCGACGAGCAGGGTCGGGGCATGACGAACACAGCTGTGATCACCGGCGCCTCGCAGGGGCTGGGCGCCGCCCTGGCCCGCGCGCTGGCCCGCACCGGATGGACGCTGGTCCTCGATGCCCGTACGGGAAAGGACCTGGAGGTGGTGGCCGAAGAGATCGGCCGGCTCACCACCGTGGTGGCGATCGCCGGCGACGTGGTGGACGACGACCACCGCGCCGAGCTGGCCGAGGCGGCGTCCACGCTGGGCGGGGCCGACCTGCTGGTCAACAACGCGTCGACGCTGGGCGGTAGCCCGCCACCGGCGCTGGCCGGCTTCCCGTTGCCCGCGCTGCTCGAGACGTTCGAGGTCAACGTGCTCGCCCCGATCGCGCTGATCCAGCTCGTGCTGCCGCAGTTGCGCCGGTCAGCGGCGGGGGCGGTGCTCAACCTCAGCTCCGACGCGGCCGTCGAAGCGTACGAGGGCTGGGGTGGATACGGCGCTGCGAAGGCCGCGCTCGATCACGCCGGCGCGGTGCTGGCCAAGGAGGAGCCGGACGTGCGGGTGTGGTCGGTGGATCCGGGTGACCTGCGCACCCGGCTGCAGCAGCAGGCGTTCCCGGGGGAGGACATCTCGGACCGGCCGCTGCCGTCGGCCGTCGTGCCGTACTTCGAGAAGCTGCTCGAGGAACGGCCGGCCTCGGGAAGGTACGTCGCCCGATGACCGTCGTGGACTTCGAGCTGCCCGAGGGGCTGCAGGCCCGCGAACCCGTCGAGGCGCGGGGCCTGAGCCGCGACGGCGTCCGGCTGATGGTGAGCCGGGGGATCGCGGTGAGTCACCACCGGTTCACCGAGCTGCCACGCCTGCTCGACCCGGGCGACCTGCTCGTGGTCAACAACTCGGCGACGCTGCCGTCCGCGCTGGACGCCTCGGGGGTACGGGTGCACGTCTCGACCGAACAGGCCGACGGGACCTGGCTGGTCGAGGTGCGCGACGCACCGGCGCGGGCCGGGCTGCGGCTGGAGGTGCCCGGTGGCGCGCTGACGCTGGTGCGGCCGTACACCGCGCGGCTGTGGGTGGCGACGGCCGACGTGGGCGCGGGCCGGGCCGACTACCTGAGGCGGCACGGGTGGCCGATCCGCTACAGCTACACCGACCAGGACTGGCCGCTGCACGTCTATCAGAACGCCTACGCCACCGAGCCGGGCAGCGCCGAGATGCCCAGCGCGGGCCGGCCGCTGACCGGGCGGGTGCTGGCCGAGCTGGCCGGGCGGGGGGTGCTGGTCGCGCCGGTCACCCTGCACACCGGGGTGGCGTCGGCCGAGGTGGAGGAGCCGCCCTATCCGGAGTGGTTCCGGGTGCCGGCGTCGACGGCGCGGCTGATCGAGCACGTGCGGGGCGAGGGGAGGCGGGTGGTCGCGGTGGGGACGACAGTGGTGCGGGCGCTGGAGTCGGCGCTCACCGGGGCCGGCTCGGGGTGGACTTCGCTGGTCATCGAGCCGGATCACGTCGTACGGGCGGTGGACGGCTTGCTGACCGGGCTGCACGAGCCGCGGGCGTCACACCTCAAGATGCTCACTGCGGTGGCGGGGGAGGAGGCGTTGCGGGCGGCCTATGCGGAGGCGCTGCGCGAGCGGTACCGCTGGCACGAATTCGGCGACGTGCACCTGCTGCTGCCGTGATCGTGGGCGGAGGCAGGCAGCCGCGGGGGCCCCGGCGACGTCCGGGGCCCGTATGCGCCCGATCACAATCGCTGCGCGCGCGGCGCCGGGCCGCGATAGAAAGACGCCATGACCACCCTGGACCAGGACGTGCTGGACAATCCCGCCTGGGCGGCCCTGACCCACGGGCAGCGGCCCTTCGCCGACGTACGCGGCCGGGCCGCCCGCTACCGGCCCGAGGTGTCGCCGTTCGCCGCCGTCGCCGACCAGGACGACCCGGCGGCGTGGGCCGATCTGGCCGAGCTGGCCGGGCCCGGCGCCGAGGTGCTGATGCCCGCCGCCCCGGACGGGACGCCGCCCGGCTGGGAACGCGCCGGCGGCGGCCTCGGGGTGCAGCTCACCGGCGAGGACCTGGCGGTCGCGCCCGACCCGGAGGCGGTGGTCCTGACCGAGGCCGACGGGCCCGAGATGCTGGACCTGGTGGCCCGCACCCGGCCCGGGCCGTTCGGGCCGCGGACCCAGGAGCTCGGCACCTATCTGGGGATCCGGCGCGGTGGCGCGCTGGTCGCGATGGCCGGGGAACGGATGCGCCCGCCGGGCTGGGCCGAGCTCAGCGCCGTCTGCACCGATCCGGCCTTCCGGGGCCAGGGTCTGGCCGCCCGGTTGGTCCGGGCGGTGGGGGCGGCCGTCCGCGACCGGGGCGACACGCCGTTCCTGCACGCGGCCGGGAGCAACACCGGGGCGATCCGGCTGTACCTGGCGATGGGCTTCCGGCACCGCCGCGACATCAATTTCCATGCCTACCGCAGGACCGTGCCGGCTCCGAACAGCCGCGCCCACTGACGACGCGGGCGCGGCTGTGGGAAAACTCGATCAGGCGGCGTACTTCTCCACCAGCGTGCCGAGGGCCGGCAGGGCGGCCTCGATGTGCTTGGCGGCGCCCCCGCGGACGGTCTTGTAGGCCTTGACGACGACGGCCTTCTCGGACGCGTTGGCCATGTCGTCGGTGACCAGCAGCAGGGCCGGGGTGACCTCGTCCTGGCGCTTGACCAGGTAGTCACCGAAGGTGCCGCCGCCGGCGACCTGGAAGTCGGCCCAGAACGGCTGCAGCTGCTCCAGCATCGAGGGGACCATGATGTTGAGGGTCTCGACGTAGTAGCCCGGGGCGAACGAGGTGACCGCCTTGTAGGCGAGCTTGACCGCGCCGGCCGAGATGCCCGACTTGCTGGCCAGCTCGGACTCGACAAGCGCCTGGGCGTCCTTGACCAAGGCCT
The DNA here is from genome assembly GCF_023544445.1 of Actinoplanes sp. M2I2. Classification (GTDB taxonomy): domain Bacteria; phylum Actinomycetota; class Actinomycetes; order Mycobacteriales; family Micromonosporaceae; genus Actinoplanes. The sequence goes on from NZ_JALPVJ010000028.1 coordinate 84,634, forward strand.
CCTTGGTGGCCGGGTTGTCGGAAAGCTCAAGAAGGTTGGAAACCATGGGTGTGCGCGCTCCTGTTCACGGGACAACGGCGAGCAGATTACTCAATGCAGAAACACTTTCAACTCCTGCCTCATCGCTGCCGCCAGATGCCCCCCGCCCGCTATGATCTTCCGCCTGAACGGCCGCCCGGATCACCCGATCGGCCGGGGCGCGGGGGGCGCGCCGGAAGCGTGCGTCTGCTAGTGAAGCCCGTGGTCGTCAGACGGCCGGGCACGTGCCGGGCGGGGTGAGCGGGCCGGTGCCGAGGGCGTCGAGCACCAGGGCGGTGACGTACGGGTCGGCCGGCAGCTCGCTGTGCGAGGTGCGCGCGGCGGGGCAGAGGCTCTGCAGCGACAGGTTGACCGCCCCGTCCAGGCGGGCCGAGTCGGGCGGCTGGACGGTCTCGTCGTGCTCGGTCCAGATCGACAGCCAGGGCAGGCGCGCCGGCAGCGGGTCGTCGATGCTGTCCAGCAGGTCGCTGCCGGGCGCCAGGTCCTGACAGGCCGGCGGGCACTGGTCGCGGGCGAACCGGGCGCCCAGCCCGGCCAGCCGGGTCCCGTGCAGCGGCGAGCCCAGCGAGACCACGCGACGGGCCACCTCGGCGCCGTCGTGGCGGTCGATCCACAGCCGGGTCACGACCCCGCCCGCCGAATAGCCGACCACGTCGACCGAGGGCGTGCCGGCGCGCAGGGCGTCCCGGACGGCCGCGTCGAGGACACCGGCCTGCTCCTCGAGCTCGCCGGTGCCGTCGCCGGGCAGCGTGAGCACGGTCGCCGTGCGTCCCTCGGCCCGCAGGCGCTCGGCCAGGCGGGACAGCGCGGTGCGGTTGCCGCCGTAGCCGGGCACCAGGAGCACCGTCCCGGGGCGGGACTGGTCGGGCCGCGGGCCGTCGTCGCCGCTGTCGAGCAGCCGTACGCCGACGAGCGTCAGCAGCACGACCGCCAGGACACCGGCCGCGACCGGCAGAACAAACCGCACCGCCTCATCATGCGGCAGCCGGACGCCGCGGATCAGCCGAACGCGTTCCCCGGCCGGACGATCCGCCGGCGTGCGGTGACGGCGATCAGGGCAGCAGCTGGTCAAGGGTCGGCGGCTTGGCGAAGATGCCGTCCTGCTCGCCCAGCGTGGCCACCCGCTCCAGCGACGGCCGGTTGATGTCGACGGGCCAGCTGGGCAGGATCATCGAGATCCGCACGGTGTCGTTGATCGGTGTGTACGTGCCGACCACGTCGCGTACCTCCTCGGGGTGACCCGCGGCGTAGCGCATCGACTCCTTGATGGCCGCGGTGAAGTCGGCGACCAGCTTGGGCTTCGCGGTCATCGTTCCCTGACTGGTGAAGTACAACGCCACGGTCAGGTCGGGCGCGGTGTCCACATAGTTCGACGCCACGATCTGGCCGCCCTGGGTGAGCACCGCGCTCAGCGCCGGCTCGACCACCCACGCCGCGTCCACCTTGCCGGCCTGCAGCGCGCCCGGCATGTCGGGGAACGGCATCGCCTGGAACCGCAGGTTGTCCGCGTTGCCGCCGGCCCGGCGCACCGACTGCCGCACGGTGGTGTCGCCCAGGTTCTTCAGCGTGTTCACGGCGATCCGTTTGCCGGTCAGGTCGCGGGCCGAGCGGACCGGGCTGGCCCCGGTCACCACGATGGCCGAGAAGTCCCGCCCGGCCCGGCCGTTGGAGGCCACGCCGCTGGCCACGGCCTTGAGCGGAGCGCCGCCCGCCTGCGCGGCCATCAGCGAGGTCACGTTGCTGAAGCCGAACTGGTACTTGCCGCCGAGCACCCCCTCGACGATGGGCGCGCCGCCCTGCTCGGGGGTGAGCGACAGGTCGATGCCCCGCCGCGAGAAGAAGCCCTTGCGCTGACCGAGGTAGATCGGCGCCACGTCGATGATCGGGATGACGCCGACGCTGACCTTCGTGCCGCTGGGCGCCTCGGCCGCGTCGTCGTCGGAGCAGGCGGCCCCGGTGAGGAGCACGGCGACGGCGATGGCAGCGGCGAGCGTCCGGCGCATGGGGTGCCCTTTCGGATACGCGGCGCGACTGCGCCGGGCGCAATTTACCCGATCAAGGGCACCGGAGGCTCGGCCGGAAAGGGAAAACTAAAGATCCGCCCGGGCGTCCCGCAGGTCTTCGATCGTGCGGTGCACGTTCTCGGGTGAGGACGCGCCCGCCGCGTAGCGGTCCACTTCGGTCTCGGCGGCGGCGAGCCGGTCCCGTACGCCCGTCCGGTCGGACGCGGCCGAGCCGGGCAGGCTGACCCGCAGCCGCCAGCCGGAGAGCTCCAGCTTCGAGGTGTGCACCAGCAGCCGGCCCTCGGCGGCCGGCAGATCGGCGGCGTGGGCGAGCTCGCGGTCGAGCTCGTCGAGGCCGCGGTCGAGCCCGGCCACGTAGGCGGCCCACTCCTGGTCGCCGGCCCGGCTGCCGGCGTGGGCGTGCTCGAGCCCCGCGCGCAGGCGGTCGAAGGAGCCGCGGATCGCCTCGGCGTAGCCGGCGTGCCGCTCGGCGGCAGCGTCCTCGGCGCCCGACAGCCGGTGGTGGAGGTCGGAGACCCGGTCCTCGTTCTGTGTCGTCACCGGCCGACCTTACGATCTTTCCCGCTCGGCCGGGCGACCAGCAGATGAACAGAGCTCAGCTCGCCCCGGCGGCCAGCTTCCGCAGGGCGTCGGCGGCGCCGGAGGTGAGCGGGTCGCCGTGGCCGGGCAGGATCGTCCGGACGTCGAGGGCGGCGAGCTTCTTGAGCGAGGCGGCCGCCGTCGTCATGTCCTCGCTGTACTGCGGGTTGGGACCGACGAGGCCGCCGGGGCCGGTGCCGAGCGCGTCACCGGCGACCAGGGTGCGGGTCACCGGGTCGTAGATGGCGATGTGCCCGGCGGTGTGCCCGGGTGTGCCGATCACCTGCAGGCCGAAGACCTCGTCGCCGTCCTTGAGCGGGGTCAGCGGCTGAGCCGACTGGACCGAGCTGACGTCGGCCTCGCCGGTGTAGAACTTCGCGTTCGCCGCCTGCGGCTGCACGCCGCCGAGACCGCCGGCGTGATCGTCGTGCTTGTGGGTCATCACCACGTGCCGTACGGCCGAGAAGCCGCTGCCCGCCGCGGTGAGCCCCTTGCCGATGGCGTCGGCCGAGCCGTCCACGCCCAGGTCGACGATCGCCGCCTCGGAGCCGCGGATCAACAGGTACGCCGACACGAAGGAGAGGTTGACCCGCTCCCACTTCCCGGGCGCGGCCGCGCTCGCCGGGCCGGTGCTCGGGGGCGCCGCACCCGTCGACGCCTGGCTCGCCGGCGTCTCGTCGGCCGAGCACGCGGACAGCACGGTCACACCCAGCACGCCGGATCCGGCGGTGAACAGAAGTCTTCGGCTGATCCCCATGGGGTGATGCTGTGCCGCACAGCCGGTGATCGCCAGCGGTACGCGTCGTTCGTGTCCGATTCTTAGCCGGGCAACCTGGGTAAGAGGGCTGCCATGACGGAGTACGGAATCCACGCCTCGCACGAACAGATCCCGCCCGCCGAATTGCTCGCCGCCGTGGTGGCCGCGGAACGCGCCGGCTTCGACGCGGCGATGTGCTCCGATCACTTCTCGCCGTGGAGCCGGCGCCAGGGCCAGTCGGCCTTCGCCTGGTCGTGGCTCGGGGCCGCGCTGCAGGCCACCAACCTGTCGTTCGGGGTGGTGAACGCGCCCGGTCAGCGGTACCACCCCGCGATCATCGCGCAGGCCATCGGCACGCTCGGCGCGATGTACCCGGGACGGTTCTGGGCCGCCCTGGGCAGCGGCGAGTACAGCAACGAGCACATCACCGGCGAGCCGTGGCCCCGCAAAGAGGTGCGCGAGGCTCGCCTGCTGGAGTGCGTCGGCGTCATCCGCGACATGCTGGCCGGCGAGGAGGTCACCCGCGACGGTCTGGTCACGGTCGACCGGGCGCGGCTGTGGACCCGGCCCGAGACGCCGCCGGCCCTGATCGGCGCCGCGGTGACCACGAAGACCGCCAAGTGGTGCGCCGGCTGGGCCGACGGCCTGGTCACGGTGAACGCCCCCGACGAGCACCTGCGGTCGATGATCTCCGAGTACCGCGGCGCCGGCGGCCGCGGCCCGATCTGCCTGCAGGTGCACCTGAGCTGGGCGCCGACCCAGCAGGAGGCCGAGACGATCGCGCACGACCAGTGGCGCAGCAACATCTTCGCCCCGCCGGTGTGCTGGGACCTCGAGACCGTCGACCACTTCGACGTCGTCGGCGAGAACGTCACGGTCGAGCAGGTCGGCAAGGTCGTCAACATCTCGGCCGACCTCGAGGAGCACATCGACAAGCTGCGGGGCTACGCCGCCCTCGGCTTCGACCGGATCTATCTGCACCACGTCGGGCAGGACCTGATGCCGTTCATCGACGCCTTCGGGGCCAAGGTCCTGCCGGCCCTGCGGTAGCCCTAAGTCTGGCTGCAGTCCGTCCGGAACTGGTAGGTCGTCGCGTTGGTCTTGGTGCCGCCGAGGTAGTCGATCCGCATGCCCGTGGCCGAGCCGTCCAGCGTCCCGCTGCGGCTCACCACGAGCAGCAGGTTGGCCTCCTCGCCGGCCCGGACCGTGGCGTTCTCGGCCGGCACCCGGGAGTCCCACGTCACGTTGGCGGCCGGCGGGTAGTTGGTGTTGCCGATCGGCGTGCGCCCGCTGCCCAGCGGGACGATGAAGGCCTTGCCCGCCTTGACGCCCTGGGCGCCGTCCAGCCCGATCTTCTGCACGACGAGGTCGGCGTCGCCCGGGGCGCGCATCACCGCGCCGATCACCATGGACGCCCCCTCGGGCACGCGCACGCACTGCGACATCGGCTCACCGCCGAAAACGAGGTCGTCGCCGCCGTCCGATCCACAGGCGGCCACAGCGACCGCCAGCACAACACCGAGTGTGGCCAGGCCACTGCGCCGAATCATGGATGGGGACCGTACCGACCCATTGTTACGTGTTGATCTCGGTGCGTAATGAGTTTTTCCTGGTCATAATGGCCACGGATTCCGTCGTGGACAGACCTTCCGGGTGCCGTTTTCGGAGATCCCACCGACCGGTCTGGTCAGGGATTGCCGAGCGGGCAATGATGATCGTCGTGGTCTGGCGCAAGTACCTGTTGATCCCCCGGCTCACCCTCGCCGCGCTCGGTGCCCCCCGCTCGCAGTCGCGGGCCTGGGAGCGTTACTGGGGCAGCGTCACGCGTACCGGGCCGGGTGGTGACGTGCTCTGGGAGGCCGACGAGCCGGCCGAGACGGAACTTCTGGCCGCCACGCTGCGGCGGCACGCCGACCCCAGCCTGCCGATGGTCGACCTGGGGTGCGGGTCCGGGCGTCAGGCGTACGCGTTGACGGGCTTCGCCTCGCGCGTCGTGGGCATCGACGGGTCGGCCACCGCGATCGCCCGGGCCGCCGCCGCGTTCGGTGACGTGACGTTCCGGGTCGCCGACCTCGCCTCGCCCGGCCTGGGGGAGCGGTTGCACGACGAGCTCGGCGACTCCAACGTGCACATCCGCGGCGTCCTGCACGTACTGGACGACGCCTCCCGGCGCACCGTGGCGGCCACCGTCGCGGCGCTGCTGGGCGAGACCGGGGCGCTGTATCTGAGCGAGACCAACCACACCGGCGACCCGCTCGACTATCTGCTGGACCAGGGCGCCCGGCCGACCCGGCTGCCGCCGCTGGTGCACCGGCTGATCAGCGCGGGGGTGCGGGCGCCGCGGCGCTTCGGGCCGGAGGAGGTGGCCGAGTGCTTCCCCGGCGACGCCTGGCAGCTGGTCGAACAGGGCGCCACCGAGGTCTACGGGGTGCCGCTGGAGCCGGGTGGCCCGGTCCAGCGGATTCCCGCGTGGTACGCCGTCGTCAGGACGCGGCCGCGCCGTCGGTGATCACGTTCTCGGGGTGACGCAGCAGGAACTCGGGCAGCTTGTCGGCCGAGGTGGCCTCGAACAGGCGCCGGGTGTCGTCGGTGATGCCCTCGCCGCCCTCGCCGCCGGCGAACGTGCCGCCGTTGGTCTTGATCGGGATCAGGTCGCCCGCGGCCAGGCCCTTGAGGCCGAAGATGAAGTTGTCGACCTTCACGCCGTGCGTGTCCATCTTCAGCGACTTGCCCGCGGCGGCCAGGATCTTCGAAACCTTCGTCGGGTTGCCCATGATGCCGGCGCTGCTGGCCTTCTTGGCCATCGCGCGCAGCAGCTGCTGCTGGTGACGCTGCCGGTCGTAGTCGCCGTTGTCCGAGTGCCGCAGCCGGGAGAACTCGAGGGCCTCCCACGGCTGCATCTCGCGGCAGCCCTTCTTGAAGACCAGGGCGTTGCGCGGCTTCGACGTCGGGTCGGCGCCGTGGGCGTACTCGACCTTGCCGTTCTTGACCAGGTAGTGGCTGGACCACATCTCTTTGTCGACGCAGAGACGCACGCCGCCCATCGCCTCGAGGATGCCCTTGAAGCCGTTGAAGTCGATGACCATGACGCCGTCGAACTCGATGCCGGTCAGCTTGTTGACCGCCTTGGTGGCCAGCTTGGCGCCGCCCTGCCAGCCCCGGCCCCCCTGCGACCCGAAGAGGTAGGCCGCGTTGATCTTGGTGCGCTGGCTGCGGACGCCCATCGACTCGTCGGCCGGGATCTCCGCGACCGTGTCCCGGGGGATCGAGATCATGTACGCCTTGTCGTGCGAGGCGGTGATGTGCAGGATCAGGATCGTGTCCGACCGGGACTCGCCCTCGCCCCATCCGGTACGGGTGTCGAGCCCCAGCAGCAGCATGTTCATCGCGCCCTTGGGCAGCTCGCCCGCCTTGGCGCCGCTGTTGCCCAGCCCGCCGGAGGAGTCGAGCACCGACGAGGTCGTCTGGATGTTCGAGGTCAGCTGGCCCAGGAAGTATTTGACGGTCACGATGCCGCCGACGCCGACGAGCGCCATCACGACGCCGAACACGGTGACGATTTTCGCCCAGAGCGGGGCGCGGCGCTTGGACTTCTTTCCGTACTGGCCGCCGTTGTTGCCGGCTCCGCCGCCGCTCTGCGCATTGCGCTGGCCCGGGCGGACGTTGCGATCGCCTCTCGTGGCGGTCCCAGCCGGCATAGGTGTTAGCTCCCTCGTCTGATGCGGGCGTGCGGCACACCCCGGGAGGGGAGTCACCGCCCGCACCGGGCTCAACGCCGTCAGAACAGATATATGGTCACGATCTATTAGTCAACCCCGCTGAACAATGGGTTACGCCGCCATGACAAGGAGCATGCGAAAAGCCGTTTTTCGGTACGCTGGGTAACGATCCGACCGCGTCGAGCCTCCATTGAATTATCCGGCCGCTGTTTAATGCGCGCCCACCCCGCTGTCCGTTTCGAGCGCTTTCTGATCTCTAACTCATCGCGCGCTCACCCTTTCTGGGAATTGCCTGAACACCATTTCCCGGGTTACCGCCGGGCCGCCGCAAAAAAGATCCGGAACCGGCCCCTCAGGGGCCGGCTCCGGACGAGGTGGGAGGGGTCAGATGCCCGCCACCGAGGTGATCCAGGCGCGGTTGTAGGCCACGCTGCCGTAGTACTGCCGGCTCGTGCCGTCGGCCGTCGAGGCCACGCCCACCTGCGCGCCGTTGTAGACCTGGGGGCCGCCGGAGTCGCCGCGCCACGCGTTGCCGTTGATCCGGGTGCTGCCGATCGCCCGGCCGCCGTACGCGTCGGTCTGGTTGGTCGAGGTGACCTGGACGGTGGCGGTCTTCAGCGTCGTGGAGGCGCTGCAGCCGCTGTAGCAGGTCATGCCCCAGCCGTAGATGGAGTTCGTCGACCCGACCGGCGGGTACGCGCTCGACAGCGGCATGTACGACGTGGTGATCGGCGAGCTGAGCCGCATGAGGGCCAGGTCGGACCGGGTCGACGTGCTGCTCACCGTGCGGGTCGTGCCGCCGGACGTACGGTTCACGCTGCCCACCCGCACCGACATGGTGCCCGAGATGCAGTGCCGGGCGGTCAGCACGTAGGTGGCCGAGATGATCGTGCCCGAGCAGGTGAAGCTGCCGTTGCTGAGCACGGCGGCGGCCCACGGCGCGGACGAGACCGTGCCGCCGCCGATGATGCCGGCGCCGGGGTCGTCGACGGCCGCGGAGGCGGCCGAGGGGGCGGCCAGGGCACCGGTCAGGACGGTGGCAAGCGAAGCGACGACGATGCGGATGCGCACGCCGGACTCCTTTCGGGGGGACGTCGACGCGCCCGGAGCCGGTCCGGTCCGGCCACGCATCGAAGGCTGTCGAAGTAACGTACGCCACGGACCGCCGGGAAGGACACAGCTCACTTCGCACCTATCACCGTGTGATGACCGCCGATAGCCTGAGCCGGTGGATCACCGGATGTTCGTCGGCGGCGCCTGGGTGCCCGCGCGCTCGCACGCCAGCACCGAAGCGGCCAGCCCGGCCACCGGCGAGTCGCTGGGCCGCGTACCGGAAGGCGACCGCGACGACGCCCGCGCGGCCATCGCCGCGGCCCGGTCGGCCGCACCCGGGTGGGCCCGGCTGAGCGCCTTCGAGCGGGCCGCCCTGCTGCACCGGGTCGGGGACGTGATCGAGGCCCGGCGCGACGAGCTGGCCCGCACGCTGACGCTCGACCAGGGCAAGCCGCTGCGCGCCGAGGCCTACGACGAGGTGGACGAGCTCGTCACCTACTGGCGGATGGCGGCCGAGGACGGCAAGCGCCACGGCGGGCTGCTGCCGAACTCGTCGTCGCCGGGCAAGCGGGCCCTGCTGATCCGCCGGCCGCGCGGGGTCGTCGGCGTCATCACCCCGTGGAACTGGCCCTACACGATGCCGGCCGAGCTGATCGCGCCCGCGCTGGCCTGCGGCAACACGGTGGTGTGGACGCCCGCCCCCTCGACGTCGGTGGCCGCCGTCGCGCTGGCCTCCTGTGTCGCCGACGCCGATCTGCCGCCGGGCGTGCTCAACCTGGTCACCGGGCCGGGGCCGGTCGTCGGGGACGAGATCGCGCGTCACCCGGGCACGGACGCGGTCGCGTTCATCGGCTCGACCGCGACCGGGCGGCTCGTGGCCCACGCCGCCGCCGGCAAGGCGACGTTGCTGGAGATGGGCGGCAACGGGCCGGTGGTCGTGCTGGCCGACGCCGATCTCGGCCGGGCCGTCGCCGGGGCGCTGGTCGCCTGCTTCCTGTGCGCCGGCCAGAGCTGCACGGCGGGGGAGCGGCTGCTGGTCCACGAGGCCGTGCGCGAGGAGTTCGCGGCCCGGCTGGCCGCGGCCGTGCGCGACACGGTCCGGCTGGGCGACCCGTTCGACGACGCGACCACGATGGGACCGCTCAACAACGCCGGCGTGGCCGCCAAGATGGACGCGCACGTGGCCGACGCGGTGGGGCGGGGCGCGTCGGTGCTGACCGGCGGGTCACGCGCCTCGTCGTTCCGGACGGACCTCTACTGGGAGCCCACCGTGCTCGACGGCGTGTCCCGGGAATCGCTGGTCGCCACCGAGGAGACCTTCGGGCCGGTCGCGCCGATCGTCGGTATCCGCTCGCTCGACGAGGCGATCGAGCTGACCAACGCGTCCCGCTACGGGCTGCTCGCGGCCGTCTACACGGCCGACCTGTCCGCCGGGCTGGCCTTCGCCGACGCCGTGCGCACCGGCTGGGTCAACATCAACGAGTCGTCGAACTACTGGGAGAGCCATCTGCCGTTCGGCGGGCGGTCGGGCTCGGACAGCGGGCTCGGCCGGGTCGGCGGCAGCCACCCCATGGACGCCTTCACCGAGCTGCAGACCGTCATAATCTCGTGAATGGCCGTCGAAGAGCTCCTCACCGCGCTGGATCCCCTGCCGTACCACCAGCGCATGCGTCACGTGGCGGCCTGGGCGCGCACCGCGCCGGACCGTGCGGAGGTCTGCGCCGAGCTCCTCGCCCGGGGTGATCACGGCCGGCGGCTCGCGCTGGTCGCCGCCATGGTCGCCCAAGACGCGGCGGGCATCGTGGCCGCGTCGTCCGACCCGCAGATCCTGCTGCGGGCCCGGGTGTTCGACCGGCGCATCACCGAACTGTCCGCACGGGACAGACGGCGGGCCTACCGGACGCTGCGGCGGCTCGACGACACGGCGACGGCCGACGCGCTGATCGGCGAGGTGCGCGAGCACTTCGGCGACGAGGAGGCGGCCGCGCTGCTGCCGGCCTGCGGGCCGTCGGTCGTCCGGGCCGCGCTGCCCGATCTGGAATTCGCGGCCAACCTCGAAGTGGTGGCCCGGCGGCACCCCGATCTGCTGCTCGCACGGGCCGGGGAGCGCCTGGCCGCAGCCCCGATCGAGAATCGGTGGGACGTGTGGGAGCAGGTCGGGGCGGCGGTGCTGTCGTGCGATCCGGGGCGGGCGCTCGACCTTGTCGAACGCTTCCCGGTCAACAACCGGCTGCCCGGCGATCTGCGCGCCTACGGCCGGCTCGCCGCGGCCGACCCGGGCCGGGTGGCCCGGCTGCTGGCCCCGGTCGAGACCGGCCCGCTGCCGCCGGCGGTGGTGCGGCGTCTCGCGGCGCTGCCGAACGAGGCGCTGGTGCCGCTGGCCCGCACGCACCTCAGGGCGCTGCTCGACGCGCTCGCGCCGTCGCGGCGGACCGACCTGTACGACCGCGCCTCCACCGGCCGCGTGCCGTCGCCGGCGATCCTGGAGCTGCTGCCGGTCGCGACCCGGATCCGGGAGGCCGCCCGGGCCGCGGAGCTGGTGTCCCCGTCCGTACGCGGGAAGTACCGCGCCTATCTCGCCTGGACCGACGTCTCGGCCGCGCTCGCCCCGCAGCTGCGCTCGGGTGACGCCGCCGAGCGGGAGCGGGCCTGGGCCCGGCTGGTCACCGCGGCCCGGCTCTCCCGTGACCCGCACGCGGTGGCCGAGGTGATCGACCGGCTCGACCAGCTCCGCAACGAGCAGGATCCCGTCCGCGCGGCGGCCCTCAGCGCCCTGTCCGGGGTCGCCCGGCTGCTCACGGCGTCCGCGGCCGCCCCGCTCACCCGGGTCACCACCGCCGCCGTCGAGGCCCGGGACTCGTCCGCCACCACCGCGGCCGAGCTGGCCCGCCTCGCCCTCGGCACGCTGCGCTTCCATGTCGACGTGCCGGCGCTGCGCGAGTGGGCGCTGTTCACGATCGACCGCGTCGGCACGGCCGCACCGGTCCCGCACCTGGCGAGCTTCGACGGGGTGCCGCCGGCGATCGTCTGGGACCGGTTGCGCCCCTGGGTGTCGGCCTCCCTGGCCCAGGGCCGGCCCGAGCCGCTGCTGGCGGTCGCGCGGGCCCTCGGCCGGGGCGCCTACGACCGGCCGGAGCTGCAGGACCTGCTGGGCTCGGCGATCGGGTCGAGGCTGGGCGACCAGGCTGTCCGGCTGTGGCTGGCCGATCGGCGGCAGCGCTCCCGGCGGGTCGCCCAGGTGCTCGACAGCGACCTCACCGCGGTGACGCTGCCGATCGTGTGGGAGACGATCAGCTCGCGCCGCACCGACCTGCTGGACAAGGTCTTCGCCGGTCCGATGCGTGGCCGCCGGCTCGGACCGGGCGAGCGCTGGATCCCCCGGACGCCGCGGCACGTCGACCGCTGGCTGCCGCGCCAGCAGGAGGCGTTCGTGGAACTGCTCGCCACGGTGGCCGGCGACCCGGCCGAGGGGGTGTGGACGCGGGCCCGGGTGCTGCGGACCGCCGCCGTCGTGCCGGGCGCCGGGCGCGAACTGGTGCTGCGCCACCGGGACGACCCGGCCGTGCCGATCGCCGAGGCCGCGCTGGGTGCTCTGCCGTGGACCGACCGCCCCGGCGAGGCGCTGTCGATCCTGCTCGAGTACGCCGGCTCCGACCGCGCCCGGGTCGCCCTCTACGCCGCCGGTCGCGCCGCCGCCCACACCGAGCCCGGCCGCCTGCCGGCGCTGCTGGGTGGCGTGCTGGCCGGACCGGCCAAGGTCACCAGCCGCAAGGAGGCCGCCCGGCTGCTCGCCCGCTACGCCCCGGCCGAGGTGATGACCACCCTGCTCGAGGTCTTCCGGAACCCGGACACCCCCCGGGACGTACGGGCGGCGATCGTCGCGGGCGCCGGCCGGCGCCTCGACGCCTACCCCAGCTGGACGGTGCTGGCCGCGGCCCGGGACGGCAGCCGTGAGGAACGCCGTGCCGTCCTGGCCACCGCGCCGGCCCGGATCTCGGCCCGGCACCGCCCCCGGTACGCGGCCCTGATCGCCGACGCCGGCCGCAGCCCCGACCCGGTGGTCCGGCGGGCCGCGTTCGCCGCCCTGCCGGCCTGGCTGCCCTGGGCGCCCGCGGGCGACCTGGTCACCGCCCGCTTCACCGACCTCGGCGAGGAGCTGGGCCCGGCCGAGGTCGCCGGGCTGCTTCCGGCGCTGGCCCCGACCGGCCTTACCGCCGTCCTCTCCGACCTGATCGGACGGGACGCCGAGCCCGTCCGGCGACGGCTCGACGTGCTGGCCCGGGGCACGGCGGCGTGGTCCCGCGACGCGCCGGCGGCGACCGGCCGGTCGGCGCTGATCGCGTCGGCCCGGTGGCTCGCGGCCCGGCCCGGCCGGCGGCCGGTGGCGGCCGCTCTGCTGCTCGGCCTGGGCCGGCTGGACAACCTGGACGAGCTGGCCGACCTGTGCGCCGGCCGCCCCGTGCTGGCCGTGCGGACGGCCGACCGGATCCGCGACCGCCTGATCGAGCTGCCCGCCTTCGAGGACCGGGCCGCCATCGGCCGCCTGGCCGCTCGCGGCGACCTGGCCGGTGGCCTGTTCGCGGTGGCCCTGCTGACCGACACCCGCGTCCGCTGGACCGATCCCTGGCGCGACCTGCTGGGCTCCCTGCGCGACCACCACGAGCCCGAGGTCCGCGACGAGGCCTGGGACGTCGACTCCACCCACCGCTGAGCGGCCGGGTCGTCACAGCGAAGCGCTGCTCAGGCGTACGCGATCCCCGCGATCTGGGTGTTGAACGGGACGAACGGGCTGTGCAGCCGGTACGTCTCGAGATCGACGCGGTCGAACCCCGCCGCGCGCACCAGGCCGGCCAGGTCCCGTTCGCACGAGCAACCCTCGAAGGTCCAGGCCCACGGGCGGCGCAGCGCCCGCTGGAGAGCCCGGGTGGGGGTGCCGGCCCGGGCGGCGACGTGCTCCAGGAAGCGGAAGGTGCCGCCGGGCCGCAGGATGCGACGGACCTCGGCCAGGACACCGACGGGATCGGTCACCGTGCACAGCACGAGCGACGAGATCACCGCGTCGGCGCTTCCGCCGGCCAGGCCGGTGTGTTCGGCCACCTGGTCGCGCAGGTCGAGGCGCACGCCGCGGCGCTCGGCGGCGGCCCGCAGCCGCCGGTGCATCGGCCGGTTGGGTTCGACGGCCACGAGCGTCGTCCCGGGGCGCAGGTAGCGGAGGTTGGCGCCCACTCCCGGGCCCAGTTCCACGACGGTCGACGGCAGCCGGGCGAAGACACGCTGCTTGTGCCGCCGCACGTTCCACTCGATGTACGGGCCCAGGACGCTGAAGAACGCGGCGTTGAAGGGTCCGCGCGCGGCGTGCGTCTCGAAGCCGCTCGCTGAGGACAGGCGCAGGTCGTTGTCGGTCATCCGGACACTCTGCGCCGATCCGGCCCGCCGGTCAGGCGGGGAAATACCCCACTGTGGCCGCGCTCAGAGCCGATCGCGCCGCTCGCTGTACCAGGCGGCGACCTGCGCCCGGGACCGGAAGCCCAGGCGCAGGCGGATCCGCTCGACGTGCCCCTCGGCCGAGCGCTCGTCGATCCCCAGGCGGGCCGCGATCTCGCGGTTCGTGCACCCCTGGCTGATCAGGTCGGCCACCTCCCGCTGGCGGACCGTCAACCCGTCGGCGCGCCGCCGGGGGACGGGCAGGCCGAGGAACCGGCGGACGACGCGCACCAGCGCGTCCCGGTCGCCGGCGTAGGGCAGGTGCGACCGGCCGGGCAGCAGCGCCAGCCGGGCGCCCCCGATGCCGTCGGCCAGCGTGGCGGCCTGCGCGACGGGCGCCGCCCGATCCCCGGTGCGGTGCACCACCAGCGTGGGCGCCCGCACGTGGGCGAGGCGGTCGCTGACGTCGAGCCGGTAGCTGAGCGCCAGCAGGGCCTGCGCGGTCGCGGCGCTCGAGCACGCGCGCTGATAGCGGGCCAGCTCGGCCCGGGTCGACCGGTCGGCGTCGGGCGCGAAGATGTCGGTCAGCACGTCCGACCCCAGCCCCCAGTGCGAGCCGACCAGGCCGAGGATGTGCTCACGCACGCCCGGCGGGGACAGCTCGCCGCCGCGGGCCCAGCCGCCGTAGAGCACCAGGCGCCGGACGGTGGCGGGATGGGCCGCGGCCCAGGCCACGGCGACCGGTACGCCCATCGACGTGCCCATCAGGTCGAACGGCTCGCCCACCGCCGCGGCGACCGCGCCCAGCTGTTCGAGCTCGAACTCCAGCGACGCCGGGCGGTCCGTGGCGTCCGACAGCCCGGACCCGGCGCGGTCGTAACGCACGAGCCGGCAGCCGCGCGCCAGGGCTTCGTAAAGGGCCCGTTCGGCCGGCAGTTCCCAGCTGAGCCGCAGGTGCGTGAGCCAGCCCATCACGTAGACCAGCGGCCGGCCGGCGCCGGCGCGGGCGTAGGCCACGGTGGTGCCGTCGGCCAGGACCACCCGATCGACCCGCTGCTCCACCCCGTGATTGTCGTCGCCGGCCGCCATGGTCAGCGTCGCCCGGTCGGGGATCGGTCAGTGGTGATCGCGGCGGTGGCGGCCGAGGACGTCCTGGCCGAAGTCGTTGGCGGGGTCGCGCCAGACCGAGTGGGCGTGGTTGGCGCCGCGCTGGGTGTTGTCCCACTCGATCAGCAGGTTCGGTCCCTGCACGCGGTAGTAGTGCGGCTCGCCGGGACCGGTCGGGCCGGCCCAGGCGAAGTGGACGGCGTCGAGCGCGGCGTCGTCGTAGGCCGCCATCGGGGACACCGCCTCGGGCACGCGCCCGAAATACGTACCGAGAAGGGCCCGGAGCAGATCGCGCCGGTCGGCCGGCAGGTCGGCGCCCGCGATGCCGGCCGGCCGGGCCACCAGGTCGTCGCCGGCGATGCTGCTGCGGTTGCCGGTCACGACGTCGGACGGCGCGGTGGAGGAGAGGATCGCGCGCCGGGCCAGGCCGGGCGCGAGGGACCGGACGAGGTCGCGGGCCAGGTCCTCGACCCGGGCCAGCGGACGGTTGACCGCCCCGCCCAGCAGCTCGGAGACGGCCGGGTCGGCGCCCAGGAAGCTCGGCGTGGTCGCAACCACCCGGCCGTCCACGACGAGGTTGTTGAGCGAGACGTGGTGGCCGCCGAAGCGCCAGCCCCAGGCGCCGCTCGGCCCCGGCTCGCCGAAGACGCGCAGGTAGTACCGGCCGGGGTCGCGACCCCGCTCGCCGCCGAAGCCGGACACGAAGCCCTCGGTGTGGTCGAGGACGTTCTCGAGGCCGATGGTGGTGGCCACCGTGACGAAGCCGGCGCGGGACAGGCCGGCGGCCACCAGCCGCATCGCCGCCTGCTGCTGGGCCGGGCGCTGCTGATGGAAGGTCAGGCCGCCGTGGTCGGTCGGGGTGTAGAACCAGCGCCGCCGCTCGTCGTCGGGCTCCCCGGCCGACGGGCCGCGGCCCCGGGCGACGGCCCGCTGGTCGTCGGTCAGTTGCCCCAGCCACGCCCGGGCCGCCTCGGCCATCCGGGCCGCCACGTCATCCACCATGACCGACAATCTAGATCGGAGCCCCGGCTAACCGTTGCGGTGGTGCTTCTTGACGAAGGTGTAGCCCGGGGCCAGCGGGCCGATGCCCTCGTTCTCGACCGCCTCCTGATAGAGGGCCAGCTGCTTCTCGGAGGGCTGGGCGCCGCGGGGCAGTTTGCGGATGAAGCCGCTCACCCAGTGCTCGCCGCGATGCGACTCGTACGGGATCGGCTCGACCATCGGCGCGTAGAACACCATGTCGGTCAGGGTCTCGCCGTCGGCGGCCGGATAGGACGGGTGGCCGGCCGAGTCGACGCTGCCCGTGACCCGGGTGAGGTAGCCCTCGCGGATGAGCTGGTCGACCGCGTTGCGGAGCAGGAACGCCGCCTTGGCCCCGCGGCCCAGGCCCGACCGCTTGGCCAGCAGCTCCTCGCTGAGCACCGCGCTGCCGTCGTCGAAGACCCGGCCCAGTTTGCGGACGGTGTGCAGGACCTTGGCCCGGTTGGACTCCTCGGGCCGGTGGTCGCGGGTGACGACCTTGGGGTCGTACGCGTAGAAGTAGTCGACGCCGTCGACGCTCATCGGCTCGTCGAGCGGCTCGGGGCGGATCACGAAGTCGTTGCGCGCCGGATGCCAGGTGACGGTGACCAGGACGCCCGGCCGGAAACCGGCCGGCCAGGTCAGACCGGTGAGCTGCCACTCGACGTCCTGCCGCAGCTCACACTCGAAGGTCTGGCGGTTGTCGAGCACGGCGACGACGCGGCCCGACTCCGGCGCCGACGCGGCGGCCTCCTCGGGGACGGCGCAGACGCCCGCCTCGAGATCGGCGCGCCACAGGGCGAGCCGGCGGCTGACCGTCTTCATGCGGCGAATCTACCGTGGCCGGCCGGGTCGGCCGGCCACGGCGCGAGCTGATTCCGCCGATCCGCGCGAGCAGGGTCAGCCGAGCAGACTCGGTCGAGCAGGCTCAGCCGAGCAGGCTCAGCCGAGCAGGCTCAGTCGAGGTCGCGGCCCGAGGCGATGTCCAGTTCCTGTAGCTGGCGCTGGACGTGGTCGCCGAGCGCCTGCTGGTAGGTCTGGGCCAGCCGGCCGAGCTTGTCGATCTCGTCGAGCAGCTGGGCCCGCTTCTCGACCAGGCCGTTCATCGCCTCGGTGTGCTTGCGACGGGCGTCGGTCTCGATCGTGCTGGCGCTCAGCTGGGCGTCGCTGGTGATCTTGTCGGACTCGGACTGCGCCCCGCCGATCACCGCGTCGGCCTCGTTGCGCGCGTCCCGCATGTGGTCGTCGGCGGTGCGCCGGGCCATCATCAGGACCGGCGAGTCCTGACCGTCGCCGGCCGACGGCGGCGGACCGGACGGCGTCTCCCGGCGGGCCCGCTCGAGCTGGGACTGCATGCTGCGGGCGTTCTGCTCGGCCCGGGCGCGGGCCTCCTGGAGCCGGCCGAGCTGGGCCGTCAGGTCGTTGAGCTCGGCCTCCATCGCCCGGTTGTTCCCCCCGGCGGGCGGACCGCTCGGCCCGGGTCGCTGGACCTGGTCGTGCAGAGCGCGGTTCTCCTCGAGGAGCCGGAGAAGCTCCTGCTCGACCTCGTCCAGGAACGCGTCGACGTCCTCCTCGTCGTACCCGCGCTTGCCGATCGCCGGCTTCTTGAACGCCACGTTGTGAACGTCGGCTGGAGTTAGCGGCATCGTGCTCCTCGGCTCCCCTGCTGTTTCGTACCGTGCCGCCGCATCCTACGCACACAGCCGCTGAGCTCGCTCGGGTGTCATAGCATCAGTCGCCGACCCCACCATCCGCGAAAGGTCCGGAGTGGCTGACGCCGACGACGTACGCCGACTGGCCCTCGCTCTGCCCGACGTGGCCGAGATCGACAGCGACGGCTTCGACTTCCGGGTGCGCAACCGGGGCTTCGTCTGGTCGTATCCGCAGCGTGAGCCGGGTAAGCCCCGCGTACTGCGGACCGACATCGCGGTCCTCTACGTCGGCGACGAGGCCGAGAAACAGGCTCTGGTCCTCGGCGAGCCCGAGCTGTTCTTCACCGTTCCGTCGTACGACGGGCTGCCCTTGGTGATGCTGCGGCTACCCCTGGTGACCACTGCGCGGCTGCGAGAACTTGTCGGCGACGCGTGGCAGATGCGCCGGGACAGCCCGGGCTGATCACCGGCCCAGGAGCCGGTAGCGACGCACCGCGAGCGGGGCGAACACCGCGAGTAACAGCAGCGGCCAGGCCAGGGCGAGCGCGACGGCGTGCTCGGCCGGCCACGAGTCGCTGCCCAGCCCCGGGTTGCCGAAGAGCTCGCGGGCGGCCGCCACCGTGGCCGAGATCGGGTTCCACTCCGACACGGCCCCGAGCCAGGCGGGCATCTGCTCCGGCGCCACGAACACGTTGGACAGGGCGGTCAACGGGAACGCCAGCGGGAAGACGATCAGGCTGACCGTGTCGGGGTTGCGCACGACGCTGCCCAGGAAGATGCCGACCCAGGTCAAAGCCAGCCGCAGCAGCAGGATCAGGCCGACCGCGGCCAGGGCCGCTCCGGCTCCGCGGTGCCACTGCCAGCCGACCAGCAGGCCGCAGACCAGCAGGACGATCATTTCGAGGACGGCCCGGGTGAGGTCGGCGGTGCCGCGGCCGACCATCAGGGCCGAGCGGGCGGTGGGCATGGACCGGAAGCGGTCGACCACGCCGCGGCTGATGTCGAGCGAGATGGCCGTGGCGGTGGCGCCCAGCCCGTACAGCTGGGTCATGACGAAGACACCGGGCAGCAGGAACTCGCGGTAGCTTTCGCCGCCGACGGCCATGCCGCTGCCGAAGACGTACCCGAAGACGAGCACGAACATGATGGGCAGGGAGAAGTAGATGACGATCTGCTCGGGCTCGCGGACGACGTGCCGCAGGTAGCGGCCGGTCATCACCCAGCCGTCGGCGATTGCGGTGGTCATCGGGTCTCCTCCTGCTGGCCGGTCTGCTGGTCGCTGTGCTGGTCGTCGGCGGGGCGGCCGGTCAGGCTCAGGAACGCCTCGTCGAGGGTCGGGCGGCGCAGGCCGAGGTCGTCGACCGTGATCGCCGCGCCGGTCAGCAGCCGGGCGGCCTCGACGAGCGCCGCGACCCGGTCGGTGACGGTGACCCGCAGCCGGCGGACATCCGGATCGAGGTCCACGTCGCCGATGCGCCCGAGCAGGGCGGCGGCCTCGGGCAGACGGTCGTGCTCGCGGATCACGACCTCGAGCCGGTCGGCGCCGATGGCCGTCTTGAGCTCGTCCGGGGTGCCCTCGGCGACGACCCGTCCGGTGTCGACGACCGAGATCCGGTCGGCCAGCTGGTCCGCCTCGTCGAGGTACTGCGTGGTCAGCAGCACGGTGGTGCCGTCGGCGACGAGCTTGCGGACGGTGTCCCAGACCTGGTTGCGGCTGCGCGGGTCGAGCCCGGTGGTCGGCTCGTCGAGGAACAGCACCTGGGGTGCGCGGACCAGGCTGGCCGCCAGATCGAGGCGGCGCTGCATGCCGCCGGAGTACTCGCCGGCCGACCGGTCGGCCGCGCCGGCCAGGTCGAACTGGTCGAGCAGCTCCTCGGCGCGGGCCCGGGCGGCCCGGCGGCCGAGATGGTGCAGACGGCCGAACAGCACGAGGTTCTGCCGCCCGGTGAGCGAGGCGTCGACCGCGGCGGACTGCCCGGTAAGGGCGATCCGCTCGCGCACCAGGTCGGGCCGGTTCGCGACGTCGGCGCCGGCCACCGTGGCCCGGCCGCCGTCGAAGTCGAGCAGCGTGGCCAGGATGCGGACCGCGGTGGTCTTGCCGGCGCCGTTGGGCCCGAGCAGGCCGCAGACGGTGCCGGCCGGAACGCTGAGCCGGAAATCGTCGAGCGCGGGCACGCCCCGGTAGGTCTTGCGCAGCCCCTCGGCCGCGATGGCGATCGTCGTCATGGCCCGAGACTCCCGCCGGCCGCTGACGAGCCGCGCACGAGCCGCTGACGGGCCGTTGACGGGCCGCTCACCGGCGTCGTCAGGATTCCAGCGCGGCCAGTTCGAGCCGGATGGTCTCGCGGACGCTGTCGGCGGTGTACCACCCGGCCGGGCACTCGGCCAGGGCTGTCCGGGCCAGGGCCCGCGCGGTCGTGGGATCACCCTGGAGCCGGGCCAGCCGGGCCAGGCCCAGCCGGGACGACGCGACCACCTCGGGGGCGCCGCAGGCCGTGGCCAGCGCCATGGACTCGGTGAAGTCGGCCGCCGCCCCGGCCGGCTCGCCGCTGCGCATGCGGGCGTCGCCCCGGGTGCGCAGCATCTCGGCCAGGTCGACCTGCGAGCGCAGCTCACCGGCCAGGCGCAGCGCCTCGTCCAGGGGAGCCCGGGCCGCCGCGTGGTCGCCCCGCGCGGTGGCCAGCTCGGCCAGCCCGGAGTGGGCGAGCATCATGCCCCAGCGCTCGCCCAGTGCCCGGAACCCGGTCAGCGCCCGGACGAACTCCCGCTCGGCCCACCCGGGATCGTCCCGGAACGACGCGATCCAGCCGCTGCCGATCGAGGCCAGCGCCTGGCTCCACGGGTGACCGGCCAGCCGGGCCCGGAGGCTCTCCTGCACCCGGACCACGTCGTCCGGTGAGTCGGCCGGCGGTCCCGCGGCGAACGCCGAGAGGTACAGCAGGAACGGCTGGTCGGGGGCGCGGTCCAGCGACTGCAGATAGAGCGCCGGATGCTCGCCCGGCTCTCGCGGGCCGGACAGGTCGGCGTTCAACCGGCACAGCAGGTGCTCCTCGGCCAGCCCGGCCGGGGCCGCCGGACCGATCCGCTCGAGCAGCTCGCCGGCCAGGGCCGACGCCTCACCGCGGGCGCCCCGCAGCCACCAGTAGAACGACAGGGCGGCGACCAGCCCCAGCGCCACCCCGCCGGAGCCGTGACGCACCGCCGCGTGCAGGTTGTCGCGGTCGGCGTCCAGGCGGTCCAGCCACTCCAGCTGCTCCGCTCCGCGCAGGTGCGCGTCGGCCGTCCGGGCCAGCCGCAGGAAGTGGGCGGCGTGCGCCTCGACGGGCGCCGGTCCCTGCGCCGCGCAGAACGCCCGGATCGTCGACAGCATCCGGTACCGCGCGCCGTCCCGTTCGATCAGCGACTTGCCGACCAGGCCGTCGAGAACGTCGAGGGTGTCCGCGCCGAGCCCGCACACCTGCTCGATCGCGTCCAGCCCGCCGCTGCCGGCGAACACCGTGAACCGCTGGGCCAGCAGGCGCTCGCGCGGGGTGAGCAGATCCCAGCTCCAGGCGACCAGGGCCCGCAGGGTCTGATGCCGCGACCCGGCCGTGCTGCTGCCCCGCGACAGCAGCCGGAACCGGTCGCCGACCCGGCGGGCCAGCTCGTCGACCGGCAGCACCGGCAACCGGGCCGCGGCCAGTTCCAGGGCCAGCGGCAAGCCGTCCAGCGTACGGACGATGCGCCGCACCGCGTCCTCGGCGCCGGCGCTCAGCGTGAAGCCGGCCGACGCCGCGCCCCGGTCGGCGAACAGCCGCACGCCGGCCTCCAGCGGCAGCCCGCCGACCGGCAGCCGCACCTCGCCGGTGATCCCCAGCGGCTCCCGGCTGGTCGCCAGCACCCGCAGTCCGGGGCAGGCCGCGAGCAGCCGCCCGGCCAGAGCGGCCGCCGCCCCGACGACATGTTCGCAGTTGTCGAGCACGAGCAGCAGCGGCCGGGCCGACAACGCTGCGAGCAGCCGGTCGAGCGTGTCCGGCCCGGCCCCGCGCTCCCGAGGGGTGTTGTCGCGCTGGGTGTTGTCGCGCAGGGTGTTGTCGCGCAGTCCCAGGGCGTCGAGCACGGCCCGGGCCGTGTCTCCGGGCCCGGTGGCGGCCAGCTCGACCAGGCAGGCCTCGCCGGGATGCCGGGCCGCCACCTCCAGGGCCAGCCGCGTCTTGCCGGCCCCGCCCGGCCCGGTCAGCGTCACCAGCCGCGCCGAACGCAGCGCCGCACCGGCCCGGGCCAGCTCCTCCTCCCGTCCCACGAAGCTGGTCAGCTGGGCCGGCAGGCGGCGCCGGTCCGCTCCGGCGGCCTCCCCGCGCAGCACGGCGGTGTGCACGGCGCTCAGCTCGGCCGACGGGTCGGCGCCGAGCTGGTCGGCCAGGACGTGCCGGGCCTCGGCGAAGGCGGCCAGCGCCTCGGCCGGGCGCCCGGCGGCGACCAGCGAGCGCATCAGCAACGCCCAGGTGTGCTCCCGCAACGGCGCGGCCGTCAGCAGCGCGCGCAGCTCGCCGACGGCGTCCCCCGACGGCCGCAGGTGCAGCTCCGCCTCGATGCGGTCCTCCAGGGCGCGCCGCCGCTGCTCCTCCAGGCGGTCGGCCGCGGCCGGCGCGAACGGCGCCGAGCGGACGTCGGCCAGGGCCGCACCCCGCCACAGCGCGAGCGCGTCGGTCAGCAGCGCGCTCGCGGTGGCCGGGTCGCCCGCCCGCAGGGCATCCCGGCCGGCGTGGGCCAGCCGGGCGAAGCGGTGCGCGTCGACCTCGTCCGGCGCGACCTCGAGCCGGTAGCCCGAGCCGTCGTACGAGATGGGAACCTCACGCCGCGCCCGCGAGACGTTGGACTGGACCGCGTTGACCGCCCCGGCCGGGGGATCGTCGCCGTACAGGTCGTCGATGAGCCGGGGGAGCGGCACCACCCGGCCCGGCTCGAGCAGCAGCCGGGCCAGGAGGGCACGCAACCGGGCCCCGCCTGCGCCAGGCCGGGGACCGGCGGTCTCCGGGCCGGCGAGCGTCGGACCCAGGATCCCGTACGGCATGGGTCCATTCTGGTCCGGGCGGCGCGACGGTGAACGATCGGACACGGTTCTGTTCCAGCCGGCGTGATCCCGGGGGCGTCACCCAGCGGAAGCGCGCACCGCTCTCTAAGGTGATCGGCATGCCTGCCAAGCTCAACCCCGACCGGGCCCGGTCCGCGTTACGGACCTCGGCCCTCCTCTCGGCGCAGACGTTGCTCGTGCTGGTCATGGCCTACGTCGTGTTGTGGCTGATGGGCCGGGCCTGGTCGGTCATCTGGCCGGTCGTGGTGGCGCTGCTGCTCACCACGCTGACCTGGCCGGTGGCGCGGTTCCTGCGCTACCGGCTCAACTGGAAGCCCGCGCTCGCCGCCAGTGTGGTCACCCTGCTGTTTCTGGTCGTGATGGCCGGCATCATCGTCGTCATCGCCGTGCCGGTGGCGTCCCAGTCGGGTGAGCTCGCCGACGCGGTCGTCGACGGCATCCAGCGCCTGCGCGAGTGGGCCGCCGGACCGCCGCTGAACTTCGGCGACGACGACATCACCGGCGCGTTCGACTCGGCCGTGGAGCGCATCCAGAACAGCGCCGGCAGCATCGTCAACATCACCCTGACCGGCGTCAACACCCTGGTCAACGGCGTGGTGACCACGGTCCTGGCGTTGTTCCTGATGTTCTTCTTCCTCAAGGACGGCCCGCGTTTCCTGCCCTGGCTGTCCAAGCAGCTGCCGGGCCGGCTCGCCGACGACGTCCCGGCGGTGGCCTCGCGCAGCTGGGACACGCTGGGCGCGTTCGTGCGGTCGCAGGCCTTCGTCGGCCTGCTCGACGCGGTCTTCATCGGACTCGGCCTGTGGATCGTCGGCGTGCCGCTGGTGCTGCCGCTGGCCGTGCTGACCTTCATCACGGCCTTCATCCCGATCGTCGGCGCGCTCTTCGCCGGCTTCATCGCCGTGCTGATCGCGCTGGTCACCCAGGGCTGGGTCGACGCGCTGATCGTGCTCGGCATCATCATCGTGGTGCAGCAACTGGAGGGCAACGTCTTCCAGCCGATGGTCCAGAGCCGGGGCCTGGGCCTGCACGCGGCCGTCGTGCTGCTCGCGGTGACGCTGGGCGGCAGCCTGGCCGGCATCATCGGCAGCCTGCTGGCCGTGCCGGTCGCCGCGCTGATCTCGGTGGTCTACGTCTACGTCCGCGAGCAGCTCAGCGACGACCCGCCGGACCCCGAGCCCGAGGTGCCGCCGGAGCCCGGCCCGGACGAGGAAGACCCGGCGATGGTCTGACCGTCTCCCATAGGCTCGCCGGGCGACGGGATCCCCGGGGCTGCGGGCTGCCCGATCCGGAGACCGGGGCAGCCCGCGGGACCTACGCCGCGGCGCAGGTCACTGCCGGGATGCTGTTGGTGCCGTTCCACGAGCCGAGGAAGCCGAACTGTGCGCTGGCGCCGGCGGCGAGGCTGCCGTTGTAGCCCGCGTTCTTCGCCGTCACGGTCGATCCGCTGCTGGTGACGGTGGCGTTCCAGGCCTGCGACACGGACTGTCCGTTCGCGAACGTCCAGGTCACCGCCCAGCCCTTGATGGCGGCGGCGCCGGCGGTCACCTTGACGTCGGCCTGGAAGCCACCGGCCCACTGCCCGGTGGTGGCATAGGTGGCGGTGCAGGCGCCCGTCGGCGGCGGGGTCGTCGGGGGCGGGGTGGTCGGCGCCGGGGTGGTCGGCGCCGGGGTGGTCGGGGTCGGCGTGGGGGTCGTCGGCCCGCCGAAGATGGTCGCCTGCTTGGCGGTGGCCTTGAGCCCGTTGGGTCCGTTGACGATGCGCTGGCCCCAGGTGGTGAGCCGGGCGGCGTCGAAGTTGGTGGTCATGTCCAGGATCGGGTCGGTGTTGCCCGACCACGACCACGCGAGGTAGCCGAGGTTGCGCTTGACCGCCTCGGACAGGATCGTCGCGTCGTCCACTTCACCGGCGGCGAACTGCCAGCCGAACTCGCCGATGACCAGCGGCCAGCCCTTGCTCGCGAACGTGTCGAGGTAGTTGGTGATCGAGCTGGCCGTGTTGAACACCGCGTACATGTGGATCGACAGCACCGTGTTCTTCCGGGTGTCGGCGTCGAGGATGGTCTGGCCGTTGTCCCGCATGACGTAGGTCCAGTCCTGGCCCCAGTTCGGCGCGTCGACCATCAGCAGGTGCTCGAAGCCGTTGCTGCGCATCTTCTGGATCGCCGCCACCGTCGCGGCCGTCCACTGCCCGGGGTTGGTGTTGCCGATCGGCTCGTTGCCGATGTTGATGACGACGTAGTCCTCCTGGCCGACCAGCACGCTCTTGAGGCCGATCCAGTAGTTCGCCGCCTGGTCCAGGGTGTAGGCCGCGCCGTCCTCCCCGTACCCGGTGGTGTCGTGGTTCTCGAGGACGCAGATGAGCTTGTTCTGCTTGCACAGCGCGATCACGTTCGTCACGTCGCTCGCCGTGTTCGCTGTCCAGCGGCCGCCGCTGAGCACGACGCGTACGGTGTTGGCCCCGGCCGCCTTGATGTCGGCGAACGAGCCGGTCCGGTCGGCGTACCAGGCGTGCGGGTGGTTGACGCCGCGCATGACGAACGTCTGGCCGTTGGCCTCGGCGATGTCGCGTCCGACGACGTGCAGGCCGGTCGCGGCGAAGGCCGGCCCGGGGAAGAACAGCACAGCGGCCGCGGCGGCGAGCAGAGCGGTGGCGAGGACGGTGAGTTTCCTCTTCATGACCTACCTCTGAGTGGGGGGCGTGACTCGACGTCAGCGTGCCCACTCGTGCCGTCCGCCTCGGGCGGGGCACCACGCCGTTCCCCCGCGTCGCGCTCGGCCTGGGGGTGGAGGCTCCGCGCGACCGCGGTGACAACACCGTAATGCCCGCTTCCCCCCATCGCAATCGATCGATGTCTACAACCTTTTCCCGTACGTCTGGGAACCTCCCGGGGTGCGCCCGCGTGTATCGGACATGGTGGTTCCGACAACAGCCCCCCGTTCCGCCCCGGCCGAGCCGGTCACGGACGGGTTCGAGGCGTTCTACCGCGCGCACGTCGACCGGGTCTATCGCGCGCTCGCGGTCACGCTGCGACGGGACGACCTGGCCCACGAGGCGGTCGACGAGGCGATGGCCCGCGCCTACGCGAGATGGCACGTGGTCGGCACGCTCGACAACCCGGCCGGCTGGGTCTTCCGGGTCGGGCTCAACTGGGCGACCTCCTGGTGGCGCAAGCTCCGGCGGGAGGGCCCGCCGCTCACCGACACCGGCCACCCGGCCGCCGACCATCCGGCCGCCGACACCACGCCCGGCGGCGCGCTGTTCGCGCTGGCCGCCCTGCCCCTCCCGCAGCGGGCCGTCGTCACGTGCCGCATCCTGCTCGACCTTTCCACCGCCGAGACGGCCGAGGCCCTCGGCCTGAGCGAGGGGACGGTCAAGAGCCGCCTCTCCCGTGGCCTCGCCGCCCTTCGCGCCCAGCTGAGCACCGAGGAGTGACCATGGACGAGATTCCGCGCGACATCCAGGTGGCCGTGCGCGCCGCGGCCGAGGCGCCCCAGGATTACAAGGGCGAGCTGTCCACGGTCTTCCGCCGGGCGCGCCGCCGTCGCGCCCGGCGCCGGGCCACGGCCGCAGCCGCCGCGTTCACCGTGCTGGCCGGCCTGGCCGGTGGCGGGTTCGCCCTGCGGCAGCGCACCGACGCGATGCCGCTCCACGAGCCGGCCTCCCCGGTGCCGGCCCAGCGGCTGTTGCTTCCCGGGGCCGACGGCATTTACGTGGCCGCCCAGGGCGACCCGTCGCCGGTGCACCTGGGCGACGCCGCGCAGATCGGCGAGCTCTCCGTCGACGACCACCTGCTCACCCATCAGGTCGTGGGCGGCGGTCGCTACACCACGTCGATCGGCCTGCCCGACGGCCGGCTGGTCTCGATGGGCCCGCGCGGCGCCGCCCCGCCGCACGGGGAAATGCTGCTCACCGTCGAGACGCCCGGCGGCCAGACGCAGCAGCGCGACGTCACGAGTGAGGACGAGCCGGTCAGCCTGGCCGCCGCCGACGCCACCACGGCCTACCTGTGGCGCCCGTACGGTCTGTACGCCCGCGAGCTGGCCGGCGGCCTCGAGCGGCTGGTCATCTCCTCCGACATGCTCGAGCTGCCCGACAGCGACCCGGCCGGTGGCCTCGACGCGGCCGACGTGGGCGGAGACCGGCTGGTCATCGCCGACCAGGACCGGTCGTGCCGTCCGCTGCTGACGAGCATCGCGCCGCCCCAGGGCCTGCGCTTCCTGCCTCTGACGGCACTGGGCTGCACGTCCGTGACCGGGCTGCGGCTGTCCCCGGCCGCCCTGCGGGTCGCCGTCACCTACCGCGCCAAGGGCGCCTCGCGGGTGGCCGTCCTCAGCACCGAGGACGGCCGGGTGCTGGCCGATCGCGAGGTCGCGACCGCGAAGGGCGGTGCCGCCGCGGCGACGGTCGAGGTCGCCTGGACGGACGACCGCACCGTCCGCGGCGTGGTCGTCCCGACCGGCGGCAAGGAGGTGCACACGCTGAGGCAGTTCACCGTCGTGAGCTGAGCTGCCGCGCTTGCCGTCCGGGAGCTTGGCCAGCTCTACGCCTCGGCTGGCTCTACGCCTCGGCTGGCTCTACGCCTCGGCTGGCTCTACGCCTCGGTCGGCTTTACACCTCGGTTGGCTCTACGCCTCGGTCGGCTTCATTGCGGTGGTGTAGGAGGCTCGGTCGAAGTCGGCGTAGGCGCCCTCGCGGCCCAGGTCCTGCGCCCACAGGCCGACGAAGGCGCCGGTGAAGCCCCATGCGGCCGGTTCGCCGTCGACCACGTGGGCGGCGAACTCGTCGGAGAGGATCGTGGCGTCGAAGGACGGGCCGGCCTGGTGCCACACCGAGTCGTCCGCCGCGCCGGGGAAGGCGTACCCGAAGGAGAGGGACGGGCCCTCGAAGCGCAAGCGCAGGCGGACCGGGCCGGGAGCCGGGACGGGGGTGCGGACGCCGGGGACGACGGTGACGTGGCCGCTGTCGCAGGCCAGCATGTCGAGGACGGGGCTGCCGTCGTCGTCGGCGGTCACGTGCAGGAAGTACCAGTTGCGGGTGTTGTAGTAGGCGGTGATGCCCGCGAGCTGGCGATAGTTGCGGGGCCCGAAATCCATCACGGCTTCGAACTCGCAGTCGGCCGCGACGACCCGGCGGGCGACCAGGCTCGGCCGGTGGCGGCCCATGGGGGACAGGCCGCCGTAGAGGCGCAGGTGCGAGGGGCGCTCGGTCAGCGAGACCCAGTCCGGCGTGGCCGGGCGGCGCAGCGTCGACCAGTTCACCCCGAGGGCCGGCGCGTCGAAGTCGTCGTCCTCGACCTGTTCCGACGACACCGGAGCCTCGAGCGGGACGTCCACACCGATCGGCGCGGGAACGATGTCGGCCGGGCGGCCGTCGCCGACGCGCGGCCAGCCCTGGTCGGTCCAGGTGACCTCCTGGATCGCCGACTCGCGGCCGAGCACGCACCGGCCCAGCGGCGTGTACGGGCGGGCGACCAGATGGGCCAGATACCACTGACCGGCCGCGGTTTCGACCAGGCTGCCGTGGCCGGCTTTCTGCAGCGTGAGCGAGGGGTCGCCGGCCGAGGTCAGCAGCGGGCCGGCCGGGTCGGCGAGGTAGGGGCCGAGCAGATGACTCGAGCGGGCGACCGTGACCTGGTGCTCCCAGCTCGTGCCGCCCTCGGCCGTGACCAGGTAATACCAGCCGTCCTTGCGGTACAGGACGGGCGCCTCGGTGGTCGCGGCCGACGTGCCCTCGAAGATCATGTGCTCCGGGCCGATCAGCGTGCGCGCCTGCCGGTCGTACTGCTGGATCGAGATGCCCCGGAAACGGTTTCGGCCCGGCCGCCAGTCGGCCACCATCGACAACATCCAGGTGGTGCCGTCGTCGTCATGGAAGAGCGAGGCGTCGAAGCCCCGCCCGTGCAGCACGACCGGATCGGACCACGGACCGGTCGGGGAGGGTCCGGAGACGAGGTAGTTCTGCGGGTCCCAGTAGCCGCCGGCGAAGGTGGCCACATCGGAGAACAGCAGATGGAACTCGCCGTCGGCGTACGTGAGATTGGGCGCCCAGACACCGTTCGAGTCGCCGGAGCCGGTCAGGTCGAGCAGGCGCTTGTCGTTGAGCGCGCCGCCCAGCGGCGTCCAGTCGACCAGGTTGACCGAGTGGTGGATCCGCACTCCCGGATACCACTCGAAGGTGGACGTCGCGATGTAGTAATCGCTGCCCACGCGCAGGATCGAAGGGTCCGGGTGGAAGCCCGCCAGGACCGGGTTGTGGATCGCCCGGTGGCCGGTGGTGGCTGTGCTGAGGGTGCCGGCTTCGGCGCTCGTCATGGTTGTCCCCTGCCGCTCGATCCCCGTAAGTTCCGGACTCTACCGCAACTTGCACCTCCGGCGGCGACCCTTTTACATCGATACGCATGAACCGTTCCTGGACGCGGCAGGCGGCCCGAGACGATGGCGGCGGTGGTTGTTGAGCGGTTGGTTTCGCGGTGTGTGGCCTGCGGCGATGGCGGCGGTGGTTGTTGAGCGGTTGGTTTCGCGGTGTGTGGCCTGCGGCGATGGCAACGGCGGTTGTTCACCGGTTGGTTCCTCTGCGGGCGGCCCCCCGATGATGACGGCGGCGGTTCTTCACCGGTCGGCTCCGCGGCGGGTGGTTTAGGACGATGGCGGCGGTGGTTGTTCACTGGGCGGTTCCGGGGTGGGTGGCCTACGACGCTCACGGCGATTGTTCACTGATTGGCTTGCGCCGGTCGGCGTACGACATCGCTCCTGGCGGTTGTTCACCGAGTGGCTCCGCGCCGGCGGGGCGGCGTCAGTGAGAGCTGTTCGATCGTCGGCCATCAGCGGGGCAAGCAGCTGTGGATGGGGAGAGGCCTTCGCGCTGGTGGTTTATGACGACGCTCTCGGCGGTTGTTCACGGATTAATTTCGGGCCGAGCGCCCTACGATGATCCTCCCGGCGGTTGTTTACTCGATTCGTCGCGGGTCGTGTCGCGGAAAGCGTTGATCCACTGTGTCGTGGCGCGCAGGCCGCCGAACGTGTAGAAGTGCAGCTTGACGTCGCCGTGCCGCTCAGGGTGGTAGTCGGTGGCCAGCGCGCGCAGGAAGCCGTCCGGCCCCGCGGTGGCGGGCAGGTCGGCGCCGAACCGCCGGGTTAGTCCGGCACCCGTGGCGACCCCGAGCCGGGTCGCGTACCGGATCAGCCGGCGCACACCGGCCGGCCCGGGAACGCCGACGCGGATCGGGACGCCGATGCCGCGTTCCCGGACGGCGGCGATCCAGTCGAGCACCGGGTCGGCGTCGAACCCGAACTGCGTGATCACCTCACCGCCGAGACCCCGGTCGGCCAGGGCGGCGAGCTTGCCGGCGAGCGTCGGCCACAGAACGTGATCGGGGATCCCGGGATGACCCTCCGGATACCCGGCGATACTCACTCGCCGTACGCCGTGCTGCTCCAGGCCCGAGTCGATCACCGAGAGCGAGTCCTCGAACGGTCCGCGCGCCTCGGCCGGGTCACCGCCGGCCACGAAGACGTTGTCGGCTGCGCCCACCCGGCGCAACGCCTCGAGAAACCCGGCGAGCTCGGCCCGCGACGACAGCCGGCGTGCCGAGATGTGCGGAACAGGCGTGAACCCGTACGCCCGGACGGCCGCGGCCGCCCCCACCCGCAGCGCCGTGTCCTCCCCGGCGAGAAACGTGATGTTGATGCGAGTGCCGGAAGGTACGAGGTCACGGGCGGCGGTCAGCTCGTCCACGTCCCGACCGGTCATCTCGAGCGAGTGATCGTCGAGCAGTCCGGCCATCTTCGCCGCCGCGGCGTCCGATTCCATCATTCCCTCTGTGGCAGGCGAGTCTCGCCGCGACCCGACTACCGGATGTGAACGCGCGGCCTCACCACTATCGTCGCCCGCGCCCGCGCCCGCGCCCGATGGCGGACCACCGTCGGCGTTACAGCTCTCATCGTCCCCGCTGGCCGGCCTCCATCGGTCGACCTCCACCGGTCAGCCTCTACCGGTCAGCCTCCACCGGTCAGGCTGCGTGGGGGAGGGTCAGGGGCGTAGCAGGGTGGCGGCCAAGGCTCGGCCCTCGTCCGTCCAGGGAGCCGGGCGCATGGTGGCGGGGTCGAGGCGGACGTTGACTCGGCGGCCCTCGGCGTAGACGGTCGTGCCGTCCGCGGCGGTCACCTGGAAGCCGTATTCGGCGCTTGTCGTTCCCATGTGGTCGAGCCAGAAGCGGATGTCGATGTCGCCGGTGCTGCGGATGGGGTTGTGGAAAGTGATCTGGTATTCGCGAACCACGTTGAACGCGTCGGGCGTGGTGGGGCGGCCGCCGGTGAAGGTCACGCCGCGTTCGCTCCACCAGACGATGATGGCCCTTTCGACCAGGACGGCGTACCGCGAGTTGTGGAGAACGCCCATCGCGTCGAGGTCGTCGAAATGCACAGCCTGGGGGACGACAGCGCCGTAGGTGTGGACAGCGGTGGTCATGTCAGCTCCGGAAGGATCGTCGGGTCGGTGGCAACAGCTCGTAGATGGCCGAGCAAAGCTCGACGGGCCTGGCGGAACGTGGGCGCGGCGCCGAGCACGGGCGCCTGCATCACCGCGCAGACCCCCAGAGATTCCGTCTCGTACGCGATGCTGCTCGGATCGGTGCCGGCGCGCACCTCGCCCAGCGTGACGGCGTCGGTGGCCAGGTTGGTGAGGAAGCCCATCCAGTCGCGCAACTCCACAGCCAACTGGTTGCGTACAGCCCCCGGGCGCTCGTTGAACTCGAAATGCGCGTTCGCGAAGAAGCAGCGGCCCGGCAGCGCACCGGACTCGTAGAAGTCGAGCCGCCGGTTGTGCACAGCCCACAGCCGCCGCACCCCGCGCGGCGCCTCCAGGGCCGGGCTGATGACTTCGTCGGTCCACTGAACGCGCGCGTGGGCGATCACGGCCAATTGCAGCGCTTCCTTGGAGCGCCAGTGCGCGAACAGGCCCGACTTGCTGACCCCGAGCGCGTCGGCGACCTGGCTGAGGGACAGGCCGTCGAGGCCCGCCGCCGTGGCCAGTTGCAAAGCCTGATCGAGCACGGCTGTACGGGTGCGCTCGCCCCGCAGGAGCCTGCCGTCCGCCGTCATGTTGTCGACCATACAAAACGACCGACCGTTCGTAAAGATAGTTGTCGTGTTGACTAGTACACGTGGACCGTCAACGTGTCAGCGCCCTGGCGCACACTCATCACCCGATCGCCGCCCCGGTCAGCGGCGTCAACGTGAACAAGCTCCTGCGCCGCGCGGGCCGTGGACCGGCGGCCCGCATTCTCGATCTGGGGTGTGGACAAGCCGCCTGGGCGATGCAGGCGTTGGCTCACCACCCCGATGGCCACGCCGACGCCGTCGACCTGAGCGCGGATGCTCTGGAACGCGCGGAAGCCATGGCGACCATGCGGGAACTCGCGGACCGTCTGACATTGCACGAGCGCGACGCGCGCACCTACGTGCCGGACGGCGACTACGACCTGGTGCTCTGCGTCGGCGCCACGCACGCCTTCGGCGGCTTCGCCGGGACGCTCGAGCTGGCCGGCCGCCACGTGAACCCACACGGGGTCCTGATCGTGGGCGACGGATTCTGGGAGACCACCCCGACGCCGCAGGCGCTCGCGGCGCTCGATGCCAAACCATCCGACCTCACCGATCTGCCCGGCCTGATCGACACGGCCGCCGACGCGGGCTGGTACCCCGTCTATGCCCACGTGAGCGACCCGGCCGAGTGGGACGACTACGAGTGGTCGTGGACCGGTTCCCTGCTCGAGTGGGCGGTCGAGAACCCCGGCCACCCGGACGCCCCCGAAGCCGCCCGCATAGCGCAGGAACATCGGAACGAGTGGCTGCGCGGCTACCGCGGCGTTCTGGGCTTCGCGACGCTGGTCCTCCGCCGCCAGACGCTGTAGGCGAGCTCCCGCTTCCGGCCGCACACTTCAGCGGGTCTGCTCAGTTGGTCGGCTCGGCGGGCAGGCGAGCCTGGCGGGCGGACTTGGTGGCGGCCTTGGCGGCAGGCGGTGGGCGAGCTTGGCGGCCAAGCTCGATGGGCGGGCTTGGCGGCGAGCTCGGCCTGCGGCCTGCGGGCAGCGGCCTGCGGCCTGCGGGCGGCGGCCTGCGGGCGGCGGCCTGCGGGCGGCGGCCTGCGGGC
>NZ_JALPVJ010000029.1 GCF_023544445.1 Actinoplanes sp. M2I2
GGCCGAGGGCTTAACCACCCTAAACTTTATGTTTGCGTCCACTGTGTGATTCACAGCAAACGAACAACCAGAAGCGCCACCCCCGAATGTGGGGGGTTGGCTGCTGATGCTGGTTTGTTCCGCTGATGGTTGTTTCGGTGGTCATAGCGGAGGGGAAACGCCCGGTCTCATTCCGAACCCGGAAGCTAAGCCCTCCAGCGCCGATGGTACTGCACTCGGGAGGGTGTGGGAGAGTAGGACGCCGCCGGACTCAACGTGACAGTAGGCCCACCCCACACGGGGTGGGCCTACTGCTGTTTACGGACCTTTTCTCAGAGCGACCGCACAGCGAAGATTCAGGTGAGGGCAACCTGAGAGCCGCATTCGTCCGGCAACGTGTGCGGGTATGCGTCGTACTGCTGGGGTTGTGGCACTGGTTGTCCTGAGCACGGCTGTCGCCGGGCCGGCCCGAGCTGGTGGCCCCGCGGGCGACGGGCCGCTACTCGAGATCACGGCAGCGGTCGAGACCCCGGCGCTGTTCGACGACGAAGCCGGCGGAGATGCGGACGCCGACGACCCCGCGATCTGGGTCAACCGGACCGACAAGTCGCGCAGCCGGGTCATCGGCACGGCCAAGAACGGCGGTCTGCGGGTCTACGACCTGGCCGGTCGTGAGGTCCAGTCGATCCTGCCGCCCGACGGTGGGCGGTTCAACAACGTCGACCTGGTGACCGGGTTCGGGGCCGAGCGCCAGGACTACGCCGTCGTCACCGATCGCGGGCTCGACAAGCTCCGCATCTTCCACATCGAGGCGTCCGGCCGGCTCACGGATGTGACCGCCGTGGACGCGCCGTTGCTGTTCTCGCGGGACGCGGCCGAGGTCGAGGAGCAGGCCACCGGCTACGGGCTGGCCACCTACGGCCGTTATGCCGTGGTCAGCCGGCGGCACAGCACGACGCTGGGCATCTTCCGGCTGGAGGAGAAGAAGAACGCGATCAGCTACCGGGTCACCGACAAGCTGGACCTGCCGCAGCACTTCCGTCTCTCCACCGGCGCCACCTGGACGCCGTGCCTCGAGCCGGGCGAGGAGCCGCAGATCGAGGGCATGGTCGTCGACGGTGCGGCCGGTGTGCTCTACGCCGCCCAGGAGGACGTCGCCCTCTGGAAGATCCACCTCGACCGCGACCGCTTCGTGGGCGTCCCCCGGATCGTCGAGCGGGTGGCCGAGTACGGCGCACCCGGCACCTTCGACCCGGAGACCGAGGAGTGCACGCTCGGCGAGCCGGCCCCCGAGGCCGGGCGCATCCGGGCCGATGTCGAAGGCGCGACCATCTACCCGACCGGCAAGCGCGACGGCTACCTGATCGTGTCGAGTCAGGGTGACAGCAAGTTCTATGTGTACGACCGGCGCACGAACCGCCCGCTGTCGAGCTTCCAGGTGCTCGACAGCATCCGCACGGATGGCGTGCAGCATTCAGACGGTGCGGCTGCTACGAGCGTGCCTCTGCCCGGCTATCCCCGGGGCCTGGTCGTGCTCCACGACGGCGAGAACAAGCCTGACGACGGCCGCGTGAGCACCAACTTCAAGTACGTCGACTGGCGCTCCCTCGGCCTGCGCGCCCGTCGCTGAGCTCCGACGCGAGACGCCGGCGGCTCAGGAGCGCTCGACGGTGAGGCTCGCGACGCCGGAGGATGCGTCCACGTCGTAGCGGGCGGCTGCGCCCTCCCAGCCGTCCTGCACCCAGACGGATCCACCGGCGACCCCGGTGAGCGCCTGCCCGTCGATGGTCACGGTGCCGGCGCCGCCGAGGGCTGCGACCCGCAGCGGGGCCTGGCCGCTCACCCGTACGGAAAGCAGGCTCGCGCCACCGCCCAGCAGCACCCGCTGGGTGCCCTGACCGGCCGGCAGCACCACCGAGGCGCGTTCGGTGCCCGAACTGAAGTCGACGTCGCCACCGGGACCGCCGGTGAGGTCGACCGCCTCGTCCTTGGCCCCGCCGGCCAGCCGGATCTGCCACCGCACGTCGTCGCTGAGCACGACGGTCAGCACCGCCGGACCGCCCAGCCCGGTG
This sequence comes from Actinoplanes sp. M2I2, assembly GCF_023544445.1. Classification (GTDB taxonomy): domain Bacteria; phylum Actinomycetota; class Actinomycetes; order Mycobacteriales; family Micromonosporaceae; genus Actinoplanes. Next base: position 2,052 of record NZ_JALPVJ010000029.1, read on the forward strand.
TCCCGCAGCCCCGCGACCAGGTCGATCCCCTCGATCGCCGCGGTCGGCGCGACCTTCGAGTCGTCCGGCGTGGAGAACTCGTACAGGTCCCCGCCGAGGTCGCCGAGCCGCACCCGGACCACGTCGGCCCCGCTGACCAGCAGGAACGATGAAACCTCGCCGTCGCCGCGGACCCGGTGCGGGTTGTCGGAGTGGCTCTGGCCCAGGTGATAGCCGGGACGGTTCTCGGGGTTGCGGTCGCGGCCGTCGCCTCCGGACCAGTCGCACGCGCCGACGAGCAGCACACTCAGCAGAGCAGCCATCGACCGATATCTCACGTCGGCACGATACCCAGCCGGCCCGATCGCTAGTCGTTCGTTCGATCAGCGTTAGGAACCCGGTCACGACCCGTGCGGTGTTCTGGACATCGACCAGGCCCATCGTGACTGCATGCGAGTCGCTCTGGTCACGGAGTCGTTCCTGCCCGATGTGAACGGCGTCGCCAACTCGGTGGTGCGCACCGCCGACCATCTGCTGCGCCGAGGGCACGAGCCGATGGTCATCGCACCGCAACCTCCGCCCGCGCTCCGCGGCACCCCGGTCGACGTGCCGTACCCGGTGGTCCGCATCGCATCGCTGCCGATGCCCGGTTACCCCCAGATCCGGCTCGGGCTGCCCACGCCCACGCTGACCGGCACCCTGCGTACGTTCGGCGCCGAAGTGGTGCACCTGGCCAGCCCGTTCGTGCTGGGCGCGTGGGGCATGCTGGCCGCTCGCACCCTGCGCCTGCCCACCGTCGCCGTCTATCAGACCGACGTCGCCGCGTACGCCCGGGCGTACAAGGTGGGTATGACCGAGGGTGCGGCGTGGAAGTGGATCAAAACCGTGCACAACCTCGCCTCCCGCACCCTGGTGCCGTCCTCCGAGTCGGCGCTCGCGCTGAACACGCACGGTGTCGAACGGGTTCACCTGTGGCGGCGCGGTGTCGACGACGAGCTCTTCCACCCGGGCCGGCGCAGCGCTGACGTCCGTCGCTCGCTCGCCCCCGACGGCGAGGTGGTGGTCGGGTTCGTGGGCCGGCTGGCCGTCGAGAAGCAGGTGGATCTGCTGGCCGACGTGAGCCGCCTGCCCGGCGTACGCCTGGTGATCGTCGGGGACGGACCGGCGGCGCCGCAGCTGCGCAAGGCCCTGCCGGCCGCGACGTTCCTCGGTGTGCGCCGAGGCGAGGAACTGGCCGAGCTGTACGCGAGCTTCGACATCTTCGCCCACACCGGTCCCTACGAGACCTTCGGCCAGGCCGTGCAGGAAGCCATGGCCAGCGGCCTGCCCGTCGTCGCGCCGCGCGCGGGCGGCCCGGTCGACCTGGTCGATCACGAGAGGACCGGCTATCTGGTCCCGCCCTTCGTCGCCGAGGGCTTCACGTCCGCCGTACGCGATCTGGTGGCCGACCCGGCCCGGCGCGCGGCCTACGGCGCCGCCGGACGGCAGGCGATCGAGGGCCGCAGCTGGTACGCGGTGGGTGAAGAACTGCTGGGCCACTACGGTGCGGCGTGTAGCGTCGGTTACCTCGAACGAAGGGCGGTCGCCGCGTGAGAATCGTCCGGGTGGCGAACTTCGTGACCGCACGGTCCGGCGGCCTGCGCACCGCGCTGCGCCACCTGGGAGCGGGCTACCAGGCCGCGGGCCACGAAGCAGTGCTGGTCGTTCCCGGCGCCGGCGAGTCCGACGAGCAGACCGACCAGGGCCGGGTCATCACCCTGCCCGGCCCGCTGGTCCCCCGGATGGGTGGCTACCGGGTGCTGCTCGACCGCGCCCGGCTCAGCGCCACCCTCGAGTCGCTGCGCCCCGACTGTCTCGAGATCTCCGACCGGGCCACGCTGCGCTGGCTGGGACGCTGGGCCCGCCGTCGCGGCATCCCGTCCATGATGGTCTCCCACGAGAGCCTCGACGGCCTGCTGCGCCTGTTCGGCCCCGGTCCCAGCCGCCGGCTCGGTGACCTGCTCAACGCGCGGACAGCCGCCGACCACGACCAGGTCGTCTGCACGACCGGGTGGGCCGCCGCGGAGTTCACCCGTCTCGGCGTACAGAATCTGACCCGGGTGCCGCTGGGCGTCGACCTGGACAGTTTCACGCCGGCCAACCACGACCCCCGGATGCGCACGATGTGGTCGGCCCCCGACGACGTCCTGCTGCTGCACTGCGGTCGCCTGGCCCCGGAGAAGAAGCCCCGCCGCTCGCTCGAGGCCGTGGCCGCGCTGCGCCGATCGGGAGTCCCCGCAGTCCTGGTCGTGGCCGGTGACGGCCCGTTACGGATCGCCCTGCAGTCGGAGGCGGCCGATCGTGGCCTGCCGGTCCGCTTCCTGGGCCACGTGGCCGACCGCGCGAAGCTGGCGTCGTTGCTGGCCAGTGTGGACGTGGCCGTCGCTCCCGGCCCGATCGAGACGTTCGGCCTGGCCGCCCTCGAGACGCTGGCCAGCGGGACGCCCGTGGTGGTCAGCGCGGAAAGCGCACTACCCGAAGTGATCGGTGACGCGGGGGTGGCCGTCCCCGGCGAGGGGCCCGCCTACGCCGAGGCCGTGCGGATGCTGCTGTCCCGCCCCGAGGGCGTCCGACGTGCGGCGGCCCGGGCACAGGCCGAGCGTTTCCCCTGGGAGCGATCGGTGGCCGGCTTCCTCGAGGCCCACGGCGTTCCGGCCGCCGCGACGACCGACGCCACCCGTTGAGGCTGATGAGGGCTCCGTTTCTCATTTCGATGAAAGCCGCGCGCGTATGAATATGGCGGCCTTGCGCCGTTGAATGGTGACGTTTGTCTTATTGTCGGTCTGCGTGAATGTGAAACCGGACTGGCTCGAAGCGGTGGGCACCTGCGTCGCCGCCATTGGCACCATCGGCGCCTTCGCCTGGCAGGCCAAAGGTCTCAACGAGGAACGCCGTACCCGGCAGGAGGAAGTCGCTCGTCTTGACCGCGAGCGGGCCGACGCAGAAGAGGCGCAGGCCCGGGCCGTGGTTCTGTATGAGCCGCGATACCACGAAGACGACCAATACATCGATGAGCACGAGTTCGCGATAGAGGTCGGCAACTTCGGGATGTTCCCGGTCGTGGACATCGTCGGTCAGCTCGAATTTCAGATCGGCGACGGCGAGCCGATTCTCATCACCGAGGACTGGGACTCGCGGCACCTGTCTACGGTCGTTCCGCCGGGTGAGTCGCGGACATTGACCTGGCAGCTGCCTGAATCCGTCGCCAAGGAGCTTGTCGGCATGGCGGTTCCCCCGCAAACCGACTTCTTCGTCGCGAAGATCTCCTTCGTCGACGCTCGTGGCCGTCGTCGCCTGCTGAGCTCCGAGTCGGCGCTGGAGGGCGTGTCTCTCCAGCCGGCCGTTCCGAGCAAGCCGGAAGGTCTGCGGCAGCGACTGGGAGCGGCTCTCGCAGCGTTACGAGACTGACCTCAGCGCGATCTCCACCTCGGTCTCCACCCTCTGATGGTGCCGGTCCACCCGGGTCTGTTCGTACCGTTCGGGTCATGAACGAGCGGAACTCCCGGAGCCGGGACGTCGTCGAGGTCGCGAGCCATCTGCTGAGCGGGAGCCGGCGCAGCCGGGCGTCCCGGGTTGCGGGGGCCGTGCTCGGCAAGGTGCTCGAACAGGAGGGTGGGAAAGTGACCGGGCGCGTGGTCGTGGCGATCCTTGTGGTGCTGGCCGTGGTGGGGCTGGCGTTTGTCGCCTACCGTCTGTTGGTGCTGGATCTGATTCTCACTGTGTTGCGGGAACGAGACTGAATGCTGCGCCGGCTGCGTCGCCTCGGCCGGCTCCTGCGGGCCGACGACCCGGAGACGGGCTGGCTGGTGCGGGTTGCGCTCAGCGCGCTGCAGGTGTGGTCGTTGCTCTTCTATCCGGGGGTGGCGAGCGGCCTCGTCAAGCCGGCGCTCCTGGTCAGTTTCGTCTGCTGGGTCGTCTGGATGGTGGCCGACCACCGTTTCCCGGTGCCGGCCCGGGCCGCGCTGGCGGTGGCCGCGCTGGTGCCGGCCGCGGTGACGGCGATGCCGAACAACGGGGCGGCCCACCTTTTCCTGTACGGGGCGCTGTTCACCTTTGTGCTGCTGCCGCGCATGCCGCTGGGGGCCATCCTGGCGCTGACCGGTGGGCTGATCGCCGTGTTGCTGGTCGGGTTGCGGCTGGCGGATCACGGGCCGACCGCGATGCTGACCCAGCCCGCGCTGATCATCCTCGTGGTCCTTCTCTGCCTGCATCGCCGGGAGCACCGGCTGCGCGCCGAGCAGACCGAGATGCTGCTCGAGCAGACGTCGCGGGCCCGGGTGGCGCAGGCTCGGGCTGCGGCGCTGGACGAGCGGGCGCGGATCGCCCGGGAGCTGCACGACGTGCTGGCCCACTCGCTGGGGGCGCTCGGCGTGCAGCTCGAGGTGGCGGAGGCTCAGTTGACCGAGCGGGGTGACGTCGGGGCGGCCGCGGAGCGTGTCCGGCGAGCTCGTCGGCTGGCCGCGGACGGGATGACCGAGGCGCGGTCGGCGGTGGCGGCGCTGCGGGACGACGTGCCGCCGCTGTCGCGGGCGCTCGGCGACCTGATCGTGGTGCACCGGGAGAACTACGGCGCCACCGTGACGCTGCACATCGGGGGCGACCCTCGGGTGCTGCCGCCCGGGGCTGAGGTGTCGTTGCTGCGTACGGCTCGGGAAGCCCTGACCAACGCGGCCCGGCACGCTCCGGGCGCGGCGGTGGCGATCTCGCTCGACTTCGCGCCGACCGCGGTACGGCTGACCGTGGTGAACACCGCGGGCGACGGACCGGCGGGCGACGGCTACGGGCTGATCGGCGCCCGGGAGCGGCTCGCGCTGGTCGGTGGCGCGCTGAAGGCGGGCGTCGTGGACGGCGCGTGGCGGGTCACGGCGGAGGTGCCCGGATGACCGGCGATCCGTTGCGCGTGCTCGTCGTCGACGATCAGCAACTCGTCCGGGAAGGCCTGACCGCGCTGCTCGAGCTGACCGACGGCGTCGAGGTCGTCGGCTCGGCCGGGGACGGCGTGCGGGCGCTCGAACTGGTCGCCGATCACCGCCCGGACGTCGTGCTGATGGACCTGCGGATGCCTGTGCTCGACGGTGTGGCCGCGACCGCGCAGATCCGCGACCGCTTCCCCGGCGTGGCCGTTGTCGTGCTGACCACGTACGCCGACGACGACTCGATCGCCGGCGCGCTGGCCGCCGGCGCCCGCGGCTACCTCACCAAGGACGCCGGTCGCGCCGAGATAGGGCTGGCCCTGCGCGCGGCGGCGGGCGGGCACTCGCTGTTCGACCCGGCGGTGGCCGCGCGACTGGCCGAGGCGATGAGCCGCCCGGCCGCGCCGCCGCGGCGGGCCCTGCCCGACGGCCTGACGCAGCGTGAGGCCGAGGTGCTGGAGCAGATCGCGCGGGGTCGCACGAATGCCGAGATCGCCGCGGCGCTCTTCGTGGCCGAGACGACGGTGAAGACCCATATCAACAACGCATTCGCCAAGATCGGGGCGCGCAATCGCACCGAGGCGGCGAACTATGCGGTCAGGCACGGCCTCACCGCGACGAGAGGTGACGACGATGGACGCCCGTGACGAAGAGCCGGCCGACGACGTGACGTACGAGGTCGACGGCGACCGGATCGTGCCGGACGCCTCGCTCGAACCGGACCCGGACGAGTCCGGCTCGAGCGAATGGCATCGCGACGAGGACTGAGGCAGCAGCTCCAGCCGGCCGGGGCGTCGGCGCACGTCACCGTCGAGAGGCATCGGTACGAATCGCATTGATGTGGGTGGCATAATCCGCGCTCGATGACGACGCAGATTCACGTTCTCGATCTCGCCCCCTCCGATACCGGCTCACGACCGGGTCCCCGGGCGCGGTTCGCCGGCCTGGCCGGGATCGTGCTCGCCGGGCTGGCCGCGGTCGCGGCCGTCGCGATGAGCCTCTGGTCCGCGATGAACAACGACGTGACGTACGCGTTGGGAGGCATCGAGACCGCCGGCAAAGGCGGGGTGAGCATCTGGGACGTCTTCATCGCCCGGCCGCTCGCCTACCGCCTGCTGATGGGGCTGCTCGACCTCCCGGTCGTCGACGGTGTCTCGCTGTTTACCGCGCACATCGTCACCCGGCTCGGCGCCGACCTGCTCGTCGTCGCCGTCGCCGTCGTGCTGTTCCTCGGTCTGCGGCGCGTCCTGAACGCCCGTGCGGCCGTTCTCGTGGCGGCGGCCACCGGGCTCTCCCTGATCATCGCGCCGCCGTGGCACTTCCTCGAGCCCGACTGGGTGGCCGCCCTGGTCGCGGTGCTCGCGGTCGGTGCGGCCTTCGCGCCCCGCCGGCTCTGGCTCGGCGCCGTGCTGGGCGGTTTCGGCGCGTTCCTGGCCGTCGCCGTGAAGCTCGCGACCTTCCCGCTCGCCCTGCTGGCGCTGCTGCTGGTGGCCACGCTGGACCGGCGCCGGGCGGGCTGGGCCGCGGCGGCGACCGCCGGTTTCACCGTGGTCTGGTACGTCGCGACGAAGCACTTCCTGCCCTGGGAGACGCTCTGGCTCAACGACCAGGCCAACCTGGTGGCCAACTCACCCATCCACCACGGCATCCGGTGGCACGACATCCACCGTCTGCTGATCGGCCTCGGCGATGTCACCGTGCTGAGCCCGGTCGTGGCGGTGGCGCCGGCCGCTGCCGTGGCGCTCGTCCGGCGGGTCGAGGCGGGGCGTCCACGGTGGATCGCCGCCGCGATGGCGGTGATCGCCGCCGGTCTGCCGCTCGCGTCCGCGTACGGCCAGGGCGAGTTCTTCATGTACCACTTCGCGGCGGTGCCGGTGCTCGCCGTGGGGGTGTGGGCGACGGCGTTCGCGCTCTGCCCCGCGGCCCGCATGCCGCTGCTGGTCAGCACGGTGATCGTCGCGGCGGCCAGTTTCGTGCTGCTGCGGCGGCCACCCGAGTGGCGGCACGACCACGTCACGGTGGTGGCGCTCGCCTTCGCGGTGGTCGCCGTGATCGCCGCCGTCCTCACCTGGGCCAACCATGGCCGGGCGGCGCGCCCGGCGCCGACGACGGCCGGGGCGCTCGCCATGGTGCTGGCCACGCTGCCGAACGCGCCGCTGGCCTTCAGCGGCTACAACTACGCTCTGGGCAACGAGCGCCCGGCCGGTGCCGGCTATCCCGCGCTGCGGGAGCGGATCGGCCCCGACACCCCGGTGCTGTATCTGACGTTCGGATCGGTCAATTACCTGCTGGGCAACCCGACCAGCTGCCGTTACCCGTCACCGCAGTGGTTGCAGCGCGGCACCTACGTCCGCCCGGTGCGGTCGACCCGCAGCTACGCCGACAACGTCCGCTGCCTGACCGACGACCGGGCGCGCTATCTCGTGTGGCAGCCGAGCTGGTTCTCCCAGACCAAGTCGAGCGCCGAGGTGCGCACGACCCTCCACAACCGCTTCGACTGCTCACTGGAAGCGCGTGTCCCCGCCCCGAAGGGCATCGTCGTTTGTCCGGCCCGGTCGTGACGACTGGCCGTTCGGTCAATGAGTATCGGCCGCTCAAGACATTGAGGATCGTCTTAACGAAGAGTTAGGGTGGTCAACGTCCGCAGGAGACATCCGGCTTTCGTCCGCGATCGCCTTTTCCGGGGGTGCACACCGATTCCCCCCGGCCCAGGGTCTTCCTGACGTCGGCGAAAGGGCTCCCACATGCTTAGGCGTGATCGTCTTGTCGTTCCCGGAGTTTTCTCCGCGTTGTTGCTTCTGAGCACGTTCATCGTCGACTCCACCGTTCACGCCTCCGCGTCCGCCTCCGCGTCTTCTTCCGCTCAGGTTCAGGGCGACGGGCACGCCCATCAGCATGCCGACGCGCATTCCCTCGGCCCGGACGACGAGCGCGAGCACATGGCCGAGGACCTGGCCGGCACGCCGATGAGCGTCATCGAGTCACGGACCGCCGAGAACGCCTCCCGCATTCAGCGGGCCACCGGCGTACGCCCCGGAACGTCACGCAAGAAGGCGGCCGCCGCGGTCGACCCGGGCATCGCCGGATCGTGGAGCTCGGTCGTCGACACGCCGGTCATCCCGGTCTTCACGGCGGTGCTGCCCAATGGCAAGGCGCTGATCTGGGACTCGGTCGGCGACGGTCCGAGCGAGTCGTACCCCGATCACAGCTTCACCCGGGCGATGGTCTGGAATCCGGCCGACGACACCTACAAGCGGGTCGATCTGCAGGGCTCCAACATTTTCTGCGCGGGATTCGCCCATCTGAGCAACGGCAACATTCTGGTCGCCGGCGGAAATGCCAACGCGAAACTCGACGGCACGGTCCACACGTACGTCTTCGACTGGAAGAACGAAACGTGGACCCGCGGCAAGGACATGGCCGGCGCGCGCTGGTATCCGTCGGTGGCCGAGATGGCGAACGGCGAAGCCGTCATCATCGGTGGCGGCCCGGCGACCGCCGAGGTCTACCAGGCGAACGGCGCTATTCGTGCGCTGACCGGATTCACCAAATACAGCGCGCGACTCTATCCCTACATGGTGTCGCGTCCGGACACTCAGCTCGGCCTGTTCGGTCCGTACCAAACTGCCTACACCATCAACACCACCGGCACGGGTGTCATCACAGCGACCGGCACTCGTGATGCCATTGTCCGCGACTACGGCAGCTTCGCCCCGTACGACATCGGCAAATCGCTCGTCGTCGGTGGTGGCATCATCACCGAGAACGGCGCGCAGAAGGTGCCAACCCGGACGGCTGTGGTCCTGAACAGCAACACCGGGCTGTTCCCGTCCATCGCGCCGACCGGGTCCATGTCGACCGGGCGCCGCCAGGCCAACGCGACCCTGCTCGCCGACGGTTCGGTGCTGGCCACCGGCGGCCTGACCAGCGCGGTCAACTCGCCCGTGGTCGACCTGGCCAACGCGGCCACGTCGGCCGAGCGGTGGGATCCGGCGACCGGTCAGTGGACCGTGCTCGGGAGCGCCAGCCGGGTCCGGCAATACCACTCGACGGCGGCGCTGCTGCCGGACGGCCGGGTCATGACCGGTGGCGGCGGGGTTTGCGCGGCCTGCGTCGACGCCGGCTACCTCGAGAAGAACGTCGAATACTTCACCCCGCCCTACCTGTACAAGAAGGACGGCAGCGGCGAGCTCGCGACGCGACCGGTCATCTCCACCGCGCCGACCACCGCCGGGATCGGCGCGACCTTCACGATCTCGTCACCACAGGCCGCCGGCATCCGGAAGGTGGCGCTGGTCGGGTTGGGTGACGTGACCCACGGGGTGGACCAGGGGCAGCGCTACGTGCCACTGAAGTACACGACCGCGGGCACGAACCTGACGGTGACCGGCCCTCCGAACGGCGGCGTGGCGCCACCCGGCTACTACATGCTGTTCGTCATCGACGCGGCCGGTGTTCCCTCCGTCGCCAAGATGATCCAGATCGCCAAGGGCCCCAACCCGGTGATGAGCGGAGTCAAGAACAGCACCGGCCGGTGCATCGACGTGCCGACGTCCTCGCTGGCCCCGCAGACCTACCTGCAGACCTTCACGTGCAACTCCTCCAAGGCGCAGTCGCTGTCCCGGTTGCCCGACGACAGGACGCTGCGCGTGCTTGGCAACTGCGTCGACGTGCCGTACAGCCGATTCAACGCGGCCCAGAAGATCTGGGCCTTCACCTGCAACGCCTCCGGCGCGCAGACCTGGCAGTTCGGCACCGACGGCACCATCCGGCCGGCCACCAAGACCACGATGTGCCTGGCCGCGGCCTCCAACGCCGAGAGGGCCGCGGTCCAGCTCGCAACCTGCAACGGCGCCGCGCTCCAGAAATGGACGTGGTAGGCGCCGCGGGACGTTATTCGGCGGGGGCAGCCGGCTCCGGCTCGGCTGCCTCTTCCACATGCACCGGGGAAGACGTGAGCAGCTCGACCTCCCAATGCTCGGCCAGCCCCTCGTCCTCGTCCTCGGCCTCGAGGTAGCTGCGCACGCGGACACCGAGCCCGAGCCGGCTGGCCGCCCGCAGATGCTCGGTGACGTCTTCGATGCTGGTCAGGTAGTGCGTGGCGAGGAGATCGGGCTGCTCGGCGGTCTCGAAAAGATCAGTCACCGCACCAGGGTAAGAGGCTCTCGGACTTCCCGCCGGGCGGTGGGTGTGCGTTATCGTCTCGGAGGTGGCCCGACGACTCGTAAGCGTGTGGCAACCGTTCTTCCTCAGCAGCGAGAGCTCGCAGGCGGCCCTTGCCGCCGCCCTCGAGCTGGAGGAGCTGGGGTACTCCCGGATCTGGTTCTCGGCCGGCTTCGAGAGGACGCTGCCGTCGCGCTTCCGTGAGCTCGTGGAGGGGACCGAGCGCATCGGCGTCGCCTCGGGCATCGCCACCATCTGGCACACCTCGCCGGCCGAGACCGCGGCGTTCGCCAACCAGATGGAAAACGATCACCCGGGCCGGTTCCTGCTCGGTCTCGGCGCCAGCCACGCCGTCCTGGTCGACGGCGACGGCACCGACTACCGCAAGCCCTACTCGAAAATGGTCGAGTATCTCGACGCGGCCGACGCCGCCGGACTGGCACCCCAGCACCGCGTCCTCGCCGCTCTCGGCCCGCGCATGCTGGAACTCTCCCGCGACCGTGCGGCCGGCGCCCACCCGTACTTCACCACCGCCGAGCACACCGCCGAGGCCCGCACGACGATCGGCCCCGACCGGCTGCTCGCCCCCGAGGTGGCCGTCGTCCTCGAGCCCGACCCGGCGGCCGCGCGCGCCATCGCCCGGCGGTACACCGCCGGTTATCTCGGCCTGCCCAACTACACGAACAACCTGCGGCGATTCGGCTGGACCGACGAAGACCTCGCCGGCAGCGGCAGCGACCGCCTCGTCGACGCCCTCATCCCGTGGGGCACGGCCGACCAGGTGGCCGCCGGCCTCGAGAAGCACTACCAGGCCGGCGCCGACGAGGTAGCCATCCAGGTCCTCACCAGCGGCGACGAGGTCGTCTTCCCCGCCGGGGCGTTCCGCGCCCTCGCCGCCGTCCTCATCTGAGAGCGGATCGGTCAGGTCTGAGTCGCGATCTAGCATTGCTATCAGGCCATAAGTGGCGAGGAGATGAGGCGGCCTCTACACGACATCGGTCACTGTTGCCGAGATCCGCTACGGCATCGCGCGTCTGACGGACGGTCGCCGTAAGCACGATCTTCATCAGGCGGCCAACGAAATCTTCGCCGCGTTCCCTCGCCAAGTCCTGTCTTTCGACCTTGCCGCGGCCACTGCCTACGCGGATGTGGTGGCCGGCAGGGAGCAAGACGGCAACCCGATCAGCGGATTCGACGGCCAGGTCGCCGCTATCTGCCGATCTCGCGCCGCGACCCTCGCCACGCGCAACACCAAGGACTTCATCGACACCGGAATCGCGCTCGTCGACCCATGGCAGGAGACAGTCGCCTGACTTCGTCACCTCGATGGTCGTGCGAGCAGGATCAACTCGGCCTGCCAATGGCGGTATGCGTTGAGCAGTGAGGCCTTCGGCACTCCGCTGATCTAGCACCTGTGCTGCACCCGCTGAATCACCAGGTGCGCACCCACGCCGGCCGAACCGTTCGGCGTGAAGATCCGTACTGCTGCCCGGCTCATCGGGACCCTCACTGCTGTCACGCTTCTGGGCGCCACGCTGCCCGGACCGGCTGCGGCGATCGCCGGCCCGGACACCGCCGCTGTCTCGGCGGCCGACCCGTCGTCCGGCGCGCTCAAGGTGATGCCGCTCGGCGACTCGATCACCTGGGGCAGCGGGTCGGCTGACTCGCGGGTGGGCAACCGGACCGGCGCGCCCACGGCCAGCGGCTACCGCATCGACCTGCGGAACCGGCTGGAGGCGGCCGGTCTGAACGTGGACTTCGTCGGCTCACAGCAGGCGGGCCCGGCAGGCGCGGACCGCGACAACGAAGGCCACCCCGGCTGGCGCATCGACCAGATCGCCGCGAACGTCGACGGCTGGCTGGCCACCTACCAGCCCGATGTGATCCTGCTGCACATCGGCACCAACGACCTGGCCCAGAACAGGAGCGTCGACGCCTCGGCCGCCCGGCTGTCCGCGCTGATCGACCAGATCCGCGCCGCCCGCCCCTACGCCGACGTCTTCGTGCAGCAACTCGTCCAAGGCCACGTCGAGCCGTACAAGAGCCGGATCGCGGCCTACAACAAGAGGATCCCCGGCGTCGTGGCCGGCAAGGACCCCCGGGTCCGGCTGGTCGACCAGTCGTCGATCGGCGGGCTGTCGGAGTTCGACAACCTGCACCCCAACGACGACGGCTACGCCAAGATGGCCTACAACCTCTACCGGGCCATGGCCGAGGTCTACCAGGGCGGCAACGTTTGGCCCACCGGCGACAACCCGTACACGGCCACCGCCGCGACCCTGTGCTTCCGGATCAACCGGACCGTGGCCGGCCAGAAGACCTGGCGCGCCGAGTGCAGCCCCTGGACCCGCCGTACGGTCACCACCACTGTCGCCGGCCGGACCGTCTCCACCGCCACGTGGCAGCGGCTCGGCACCGCCACTGAGACGTACGCGGTCCACGTCAAGGCGTACTACACCACCAGGAAGGTCACCGGCGTCGCCAAGGTATGGGTGAAGGACAAGATCGTCAAGGGCCGGGTACGGGTGAAGGCCCACTACGAGACCCGGACGGTCACCAGGGTCATCAAGGTCTTGGTCAAGGCCCACTACGAGACACGCACGCGCGTCGTGACCGGCTGGCTGTCCGACGACCCGTATGTCACCAACGCCGGAAGATAGCGTTCCGAGCGGCAAAGCGGCGTACAGCTTCACGCTCAGCACCAAGAAATACGGGAAGAAGGGCTTCAAAATCCACCTTCGCGCGTACGACAAGGTGGGCAACGTGACAACAACGGCGGCGCGCACCTGGCACCGCTGACAGGCGTATCGCGAACGGCGCCGGCTCACCGCGAGCCCGGCGCCGTTCTGATCTTCCTGGACAGGCAGGCGCTGCTCGGGCCGGGCACGCGTCGCCTGCACGATGCCGCTACCTTTGATCAGCGTCGATTGCCTGGAGGCGCGCCGTCCGCGATGCGCCTGGTGAACCGAGAGGTGAGTGCGACCGGATTGGCCTAGGCCTGCCGGCTTCGCGTGCACGCCGACGAGTCCGGCCGTAGAGGCAACGCCTACGTCGAGAGCTGGGACGGCCACACGGGCACAGCGCAGGGCGTCTTCCCCTGCTCCGGTGCTGATCCGGTGTCCGCGCTGGTGGCCGTAGCCGCGGACACGCAAGACGCAGTGATGCATACGCTCTGGCCGACTTGGCCGGTGTGTCCCTCACACCGGCTCGGCGCCCATGCTCGAATTGACAACGAGGCAGGCGTCTGGTGGTGCACCGGCGGACACGGTCATGTCGTTGCGGCAATCGGTGGATGGGAAGCCATGTGAGTCAGCCCGCAACTGCTCGTATCGCGCGATAACCGCCGGCAAGTCTCGGAGAGCTGAAGCTTGGCGTTCCCTTGATGTCGAGCCACGGTGGCTGGGTGCTCCGTCTGGCGTCGAAACGGAGCATCCGCAGGGATGGGCTCCGGCGCTTCAGGCGCCGTTTCCGCAGTTCAACAGAGTGGGCCGCCGGGGACTCGAACCCCGAACCTATGGATTAAAAGCCACCAGCGCGGCCGGTACAGCTTCCAGCGCAGAACATCTGGGACTGCCTCTAGCTGGACAAACTCAGCTTTCACGCGTCGCCAACCCGCCGGCCGTGGACCGATTCTGCTCCATCGCTGCTCGCGCGATCGAGGCCTGAATCGAGGCGCGAGAGCCATCCGCGGCGCGGAGGCGAAGGGCATGGCGGCTCAGACCGGAGGTAGTGTGCGGCATGACGCAACCGAGGAACCGCGGACGTCGTCCCAAAGCATCGGGTTCCTAATGCGGACAGTTGTCAGAGCGCAGCACAGACTACCTGCAGAAACGCTTATTAAGAGCGCAACTGTCGCAGGGTCTTCGCTCGAAGGTTGCTCCGAGGGTCGAGCGTTTGAACGGCCAGCGTGGAGTCGTTCCGATCTTCCGATCCCTAGTCGTATGCCTATCAATATCAATGCGGGATTTCTCGCTGCCGGAGCCAATGATCCGACTTGGCCGTGCTGATTTAGTCACGGTAGTGCGGGCGGGTCGTTAACATCCGACACCCACAAACGCTCCCACCCACCATCGCTCCGCGTGAAGTCGCCGCCTGTAGTGCTGGTTAGGGCGAAGGGGGAACCGCGGACAGACCAGCGGTTGCGCCAGCTGGCGGACGCTGATGCAATCCAGGACCACGACGGATCACCATGCCTGCAGTTGCCAACTCCAGCTTAACCAGGGCCGAGAGCGCCTGATTTACTTGCAAATACCACTATTGCGGCTAAACCGACATGGCTGACCAAGTTGCGAGCGTCGCCTACGACTTGGACCCTATCCGGAGGCTCGCCGTACGATAGCGGACACCAACGCGGTCCGAGGCAGAAATGGACCGTATCCGCAGACGGAGGTAGTGGATGGCGCCGTGGCAGCCTCTGCGGGGGAGCGACCCGACGGAGTGCGGCGGCTTTCGGCTCACCCATTTTCTAGGCGAAGGTGGATTCGGCACCGTCTTTCTCGGCTTCCGCCCCGACATCGCCGGCGCGGCTGCCGTCAAGATCTTCATGTCAGAGTACGGAAACTCTGACATCTGGCGGCAGCGCTTTCGCCGCGAGATCAAGCTGATCGAGAAGATGGCGGGTGTTCACACCGCGGATTTGTTCGACTCTGGTGGGCATGACAGCCCACCTTGGCTGGCCATGCGGTACGTGCATGCACCGCCCCTGCACCGGCTGGTGCACCAGTACGGGGCGTTCGATGTGCTGCCTGCCTGGTGGTTGGCGACAGGGCTGGCTGAGGCGCTCGCCGAGATCCACGCCAAGGGAATTCTGCACCGCGACCTGAAGCCGCAGAACATCCTCGTTGAGCAAACCGGGCTGAAGATCATCGACTTCGGGATCTCTCGGTCAGTGACCGGGGACGGAATCACCGCCGAACCGAAGTTCTTCGGCAGCGACCAGTATTGCGCGAACGAGCACCTGCTCGACCCGCGAGCCGCAACGGAGAAATCTGACGTCTTCGCTTTGGGCGCGGTTTTGGTGTGGGTGACGACAGGGCGGACGCCATTCCAGGACTGCACTGTCATGGAACGGCTGAAGGGCATGCCGCCAGATCTGGATGGGGTGCCGGAGCCGCTGTACGAGTTGGTCGAGTCCTGCCTGGCCAACGACCCGAAGTACCGTCCGACGGCGCTGACGGTGTTCCGGACAGCGCTCGATCATTTGACCGACTTCGCGGTTCCCCTGGCGAGTTCGGCTGGGCTGCCGTTGCCAGCGGAGATCCGCGACTACGTTGAGGACTGGGCTGCCGAGCCGATCCCCGCGCTGGCGCTCGTCACGACCGGCGGTGGCAGTAGCACAGGATCCGAGGTCGGTACCGGCATGCCGAGGTCCACCAGGGGCGATTCGCTGCCGAAAGGGGCGGACTTCAGCACTGACTGGGTCACGCGCTGGCACGACGCAGCACGTCGGCGACGGGACAGTTACGGAAGGTAGCGTATACGGGTGTTCATGGACGGGAAAAGGAAATGAACGAGTCGATCGTCAACGTGGCACCGAACAACCTGCCCCAGTTCGCCTCCGGGATGACGGTGCTTGCCAGAGACGAAGAGTGGCTGGTCACCGAGGTCAGCCAGACCCGCGACGACGGGACGCGGCTGGTGGTAATCGGGACGTCCCCGCTCGTACGGGATCAGACGGCAATCTTCTTCCACCACCCCGACGGGCCCGGTCGGCTGGACCGGGTCGAGCCGCTGCTCGCCGAGAACACTCGCCTCATCCGCGACACCTCGCCCGGCTTCCGACAATCGCGGCTGTTCATCGAGGCGTTGCTACGCAAGACCCCGCTGCCGCAGGGCGAGCAACGGTTGGCTACCGCTGGCACGCACCTGGCCCACGACCTGCTGTACCAGCGGGAGCCGGCGAAGCGAGCGTTCATGAACTTGCGGCCCCGACTGCTGATCGCCGACGCGGTCGGGCTGGGCAAGACCTTGGAGATCGGGCTGCTGCTGTCGGAGTTGATCCGACGGGGTCGCGGTGACCGAATTCTGGTAGTGACCCCCCGGCACATCTTGGAGCAGTTCCAGCACGAGTTGTGGACTCGCTTCGCGATCGGCCTGGTCCGGCTGGACTCGGCCGGAGTAGCCAGGATGCAGCGCAAGCTGCCCGCTGGGCGGAACCCGTTCGACTACTACCAGCGGGTGATCGCCTCGATCGACACCTTGAAAAGTGCCCGTTACCGGGAGCAGCTGCGCCGGGTGCAGTGGGACGCGGTAGTCATGGACGAGTCACACAAGCTGATCAGCAAGACGGCGCTGAACAACCAGCTCGCCCGGGTACTCGCGCCGACCACCCACGCGTTCATCCTGGCCTCGGCCACCCCGCATAACGGCGATGACGAGTCGTTCAACGAGCTGATCAGCCTGATCGAACCGACCGCCATCGTGGACCCCAAGAAACGTTCCACCCGCGAGGAACTCAAAGACCTTTATGTGCGCCGGCACAAGATGAGCCCGGACGTCGCGGCCCAACTTGGCACGGAGTGGGCCGAGCGCGCCAAGCCGCAGTTCGTGGACTGCCTGGCGACCCCACCGGAGGAAGCGGTCCTCGACGAGCTCTACTCCACCTGGATCGCCCCACCGCAAGGTCGTGCCGAGAACCCTCCGCTTACCGGCAAGGGCAGCCGCTTGTTTCCGGTGACGCTGCTCAAGGCGTTCCTCTCCTCCCATGAAGCCTTGATAGAGACCGTCTCTAATCGCCTTAAACGTCATGAGAGTGAGCCGAAGCATGCCAACGAGGTCGCTGCCCTCCAGCGCCTCGCTGAGCTCGTCGGCCGGATGAACGACGATGATTCCGCCAAGCTCACCGCGTTGGTCCGGGTACTTCGACAGGTCGGGATCGGCCCGAAGTCAGCAACCCGGGTCGTGGTCTTCTCCGAGCGCCGCGCCACGATCGACTGGCTCTACCGGCAGCTCCCGGCACGGTTGGGGTTCATCCAGAAAGACCCAGCAGGGCAGGCCGAGAAGGGCGTCACCGGCCCGGTGCGGATCCTGCACGGCAGTCAGTCCGACGAGGCCCAGCAACGCATCGTCAAGGATTTCGCGCTGGAGGGCAGCGACGTACGGATCCTACTGACCAGCGATATCGCTGCCGAGGGCGTCAACCTGCACCGCCAATGCCATGAGCTGATCCACTACGACATCCCTTGGTCGTTAATCACCATCGAGCAGCGAAACGGCCGTATCGACCGCTACGGCCAGCGGATCCCGCCTCAGATCCGGGTGCTACTTCACCAGTCGGCCAACCCCGCACACGCGGCCGACCAGTCGGTATCGAAGAAGCTCACCGAGAAAGAGGACAATGCGCACCGCACCCTCGGGGAGGCCGCCGCGCTGATGGGATTGCGCGACGAGGAGGCCGAGTCGACGAGTGTCGAGGAGGCATTCCTCGCCGGCCGCGACATCGACGACGTCGTGCCCGATCAGCCGACCGGCGACGATGACATCTTCATGGCCGGTGGCGGGTTCGATGACGATGACGAGGCCAGCCACGCCAACGTTCAACCCGACGACACGGTTCGGCCACCGAGGCTGTTCGGGTCCACCCGCGAATTCGTCGAGGACGCCTTCGCCGAGGCGTACCAGAACCCGGCGGAGGCGATCGGCCTGACCTGGCTGGACCCCGCCGACTATCCGGACACCTTCGAGTTCGAGCTCAACCGCGACGGGCAGCGCCTGGCTGACCTGCAACGCCGACTCAATGTCTTGCCGCAGTCATACCTGGACGAGCGGCGAATCCTGGAGCGGATGACGCTCACTTTCTCGCCGGACGTCGCCAACACCCGCCTGGAGCTTGCCCGCAAGCACAGCGGCGAGCGGCCGAAACGTCGGGGCGCGGCGACCAAGGACCAGAAGTTCGCCGAGTCCGGCTGGCCGGACATGTCCTACCTCACCGACCAGCACCCGGTCACCGAATGGCTGGTCGACAAGGTTCTCGCCCGCCGCTCGGCCGACACCACCCAAGCTCGGCGCCTCACCGCGCCCGTTATCGCCGCCGACGTCACCACGCCGGTCTTCCTGGTCAACGGCCGGTACTCCAACAAACAGGGCAAGCCCACCGTCCTAGCCTGGCTGGCGCTGCACCGCGAGCCGCACGGGATGCGCGTTGACGAGCGGGAATTCGTCCAAGTGCTGCACGACGCGAAGGTCAACCGGGAGATGCGGATGCGTGACGTGGGCGACCTGACCGAACTCCAGGCATTGGTCCCCCAGGCCGTGGAGACTGCCCGCACCGAAATGCGCAGGCGCCTGGACGATGAAGAAGACAAACTGATGGCGCCCCTGATCGCGTACGAGCGGCAACTCTACGAGTGGGAGCAGAAGACCGGTGCCCGCTACGAACAGCTCACCCTCACCGCCGTCCGAAGCCGGGCGGAGCAGCGCGTGCGGCACACGGTCACGAAGGTCAAAGAATTGCTCGACGAGTTGTCCACCGCCGGCGAACCAATGATCCGCGTCGTTGGCCTGCTCGTCCCCGAGCGGAGCGTGTGAGGCAAGCCATGGCATTCAACTCGATTACCAACTATGGCGAATACATCTCCGACCACTACCTGGCCTCACTGCTCAAGAACGACCTTGAAGGTTTGCGGAAGCGCTGGAGTGCCTCGCAGAAGGCCGCCGCGCTCAACGGGCTATCCGCCGACGTGCCGGCCAGCTCTGCCCAGGGCGTCAAGGCCTTGGGGCAGCACTTCTACACCCGCCGTAACCAGATCACCGAGCAACTTGGCGAAGCGCCGACGGTCGGCGCACTCACCGATGTGCGGATCGTCGAGCAGACCCGCGACCTCAACGACCTGATTCTGCGTGCGCTCGCGTTCGGCGCGCCCACCAGCGACACCACCCCGGAGTTCCTGCGGCGGACCACCCTGGATGTGGTTCAGCTCGACCAACAGCGGCAGGTTGAGGTCGCGCTCGCCGCCGCCGGACCCGGCGGCCTGGAGCTTGTCGTGCTGGACGCCACCTGGACCGAGGGCGCGGAGGGCATCGTCGACACAGCGGGCGGCTGCCGGTTGTTGTCCCCGATCAAGCTCGACGGCAGTGCGGAGATCTACCACGCGGGCAAGGCAATCGAGTTCCTCTTCGCCTGCGAGGATCCGCCTCGCTATGTGCTGCTGCTGACCGGCAACGTCGTGCTGCTCGCCGACCGCGGCGCCTGGCCCCGCAGCTACCTCGCGGTCAACTTGACCCAGGCGCTGCATACCAAGGACGACACCCCCGGCGGGGAACTGGAGACCATCGCAGCCCTCTTCGGCGCCGAGTCGCTCGTCACCTTCGAGGGCCAGAACGCCCTCGCCACGCTGGTCGATCAGGGATACAAGCACGCGGTCAAGGTCTCTAAAGAGCTACGCGAGGCGCTACGCCAGTCCGTCGAACTGATCGCCCAGGAGATCCTCAACCGCATCCGCGAACAGGGCGCCGATCCTGACGACCTGGGCGACAAGCTCGCTCGCCGGCTGACCGAGCAGTCGCTGCGCTACCTCTACCGCATCCTGTTCCTGCTCTACGCCGAGGCCCGCCCGGAGCTGGGCATCTTGCCCAGCAAGAACGAGGCATACCAGCAGGGGTACGGCCTCGCCCGACTCGCCGACACCGTCAGCGTCGACCTGCCCGAGGAAGCTGAGGAAGGCCTCTACTTCCACCACTCACTCAGCCTGCTCTTCACCCTCGTCGACGAGGGCCACCAGCACCCGCACCGGCCAGCGGAGGTCGTCCTCGACGACGAAGGCAACGAGATCGCCCTCGACACCGACGGCATCCGATTCGAAGCGCTGAAGTCCGAGCTGTTCCACCCCGACCGCACCGCGCTAATCGGCGAGCGGGTGCGGGTCGGCCAGTGCACCGTTGACACCCGGCTGCGGAACAAGTGCCTCTGGCAGGTGCTCAACCTGCTCGTGCTCACCCCGGAGCCGACCGGTCGGCGGGGACGCGGACGCGCTTCCGGGCAGAGGGGTTTCATCTCGTATGCACAACTCGGCATCAACCAGCTCGGTGCCGTATACGAGGGGCTGATGTCCTACAGCGGCTTCTTCGCCGCCGAGGACGTCTACGAGGTCGCGAAGACTGTTAAGGCCGCTGGGAGGACTGCCGACGGCGGAGAGAAGGAGAAGGCCGACCCGTCCAAGGGCACCTGGACCGTCCCGGTCGCCCGCTCCGGTGACTACGACCCGAAGTACTTCGTGATGCGCACCAATCCGATCACCGGCGAATCGGAACGGATCGTCCATAGCAAGGGTTCCTTCGTATACCGGCTGTCTGGCCGGGAGCGGCAGCGATCCGCCTCCTACTACACTCCCGAAGTCCTCACCCAATGCACCGTCAAACACGCCCTCGCCGAGCTGTTGACCGAGGAGACCACCGCCCGGGACATCCTCGACCTGACCATCTGCGAACCGGCGCTGGGCTCCGGCGCATTCATCAACGAGGCCATCAACCAGCTGGCCGATGCCTACCTCGATCGTGCCCAAGGCGAACGTAACGAAAGGCTCCTACCGGACCAACTGGACATCGAACGGCAGAAGGTCAAGGCATACCTGGCCCTGCACAATTGCTACGGCGTAGACCTCAACGCCACCGCCGTCGAACTGGCCGAGGTCTCGATCTGGCTCAACGTTATGCACGCTAAGCTCGAGGCTCCCTGGTTCGGCCTGCACCTGCGCCGCGGCAATTCCCTGATCGGCGCCCGCAGAGCCGTCTACTCCGTTTCGTTACTGAGTCGCGGCGCCTGGCGAACCACTGCGCCCACCGACCGCCCGATGACGTGCGCCGACGACGGCCAGGTGATCGACCGCCTCACCGATGACGAAATCCACCACTTCCTGCTCCCAGCGCAAGGCTGGGGCGCCGTCTCTGATGCGCAGCAAGTCAAGGACCTCGTGCCCGAGGAGCGGGAGGCGTTGCGGAAGTGGCGCCAGACGATCCGCACCCTGCCAAGCGACAAGAAGACCAGGGATCGGCTACTCGCCTTGGCCCAACGCGTCGAACGCCTTTGGGAACTCACGCGCAAACGCATCGCGGTCTCTGAAAAGGAAATCCGCCGGTCTATCGACGTCTGGGGCGTACCTCCTGCCCGGCCGTTGCCGGAGCCGGCGTCCGGCGCAGTTAGCCGCGACGAGATAACCGAGGCATTGTACGAGGACCGCGAGTCACCTTACAATCGGCTCAAGACCGTAATGGATGCCTGGTGCGCACTATGGTTCTGGCCGGTGGCCTCAGAGTCGGAGATCGCTCCGCCGACGATCGAAGAATGGCTGTCCTTCTGTGAGGCCGTCATCGGAATCCAGCCTGTGAAGGCAAGGGCGTCTGGCAAGAAAGGCGGCGCAGCCGGTCACGAAGACGTGTTCGGCATATTTGGCGGGGAAAACGACTTCGCGCAATTGGCCACGGAAGACGAATCCGACCGCTTCATAGCCCGGTGCTATTCGACTGATCGGATAGCCATCGATGACCGCTTCGCTTGGTGGTCTGTTCTTACCGACATTGCCGACCGCGAAGGGTTCTTTCATTGGGAACTTGAATTCGCTCAGATATCTACAAGAGGTGGCTTCGACCTACAGGTTGGAAACCCGCCATGGCGAAGGCCAGAATGGAGCGAGCCGCTCTTCCTGGCGGAGTACGAACCATTGATGGCGTTTGGCATTGCAAGAACATCGCCGCAGTATGAGAAAGTCAAATCGCGGCTGCTAGCGGCGGACCATGTTCGGACGCAAGCGGTGGACGACGCCGGAGCAAACAAGTCAACTCAGGAATTTTTGAACGATGGAAGTCTCTGGCCCAATTTGGATGACAAGCAGACGAACCTCTATCTATCATTCGTTGAGTTGACCCGAAACCATGCAAGTCGGCGCGGAATAGTCGGGTTGGTTCACCAGGATACCCACTTAACCGGGATTGGGAAGTCGAAGATTCGGCAAACCTGTTATCGTCGCCTAAAACGACACTTTGCATTCAATAATCAGGCTCGCCTATTCAGGGATCTTGGCAACACGGAAGAATATTCTATAAACATCTATTCGTCGGATTCCGACGTGTCTTTTATGAACGTTTCCGGGCTGCAGGTTGTTGATACGCTAGAGCGTTCATTCGAGGATCCTGGTGACACACTTCCACCCGGCGTTAAGGATGGGCACGGAGGATGGGATAGGAGACCCCACCTCGACAGAGTTCTCGAAGTCACTGAGGACCTGCTCGCTACTTGGTCCGAGGTAATTGGTGCTGACGGTGGGCCTTTAGACGCGCCAATAATTCGGCTTACAACTGGTTCAGAATTTGCCGCGATGAGTGAGATGATCGGTGCGCGAAGAGTGTCTGCCGAGGATCTTGCTCTTTCTAGCGGCCTTCAGGAGACTGGTGCACAAAAGGCTCACATTACGCGCCGAGAGACAGCTGTCCCCGAATCAATAGATGGCGTCATCCTCCAGAGTCCACAGATTGCTCCCGGAAATCCACTCTTTCAGCAACCTGGGCCGTTCGGGCGCAACCATCGTGACTACGAAAAAATAGACTTAACTGCAATTTCTCAATCGTTCATTCCGCGTACCAACTATCGACTACTCGATCCGGCCAGGGCTTACGTGCGGCAAGGCAGTAAGAAAAATGCGGATCTAGCGGCACGTTGGCGGGTGGCAATTCGCCGCAGGATTGATGAGAACACGGAGCGATCTCTTCAAGCGGCGCTCATCTGCCCTGGTGTGAAACACGTTCATACTTGCTTGTCCGCTGCCTTGGCGACAGATTCCCTGACCGCATTACTCGCGGGTGCAATGTCCTCGATACCGTTGGACTATGTTATTAAGGTAACGGGCGGTGAAGATCTGACCGAGTCTGAGATAAGGCGACTTCCGATGCCAGATCCTAATCATCCTCTAGCGTCTGCGTTAATTCTTCGCACGCTTCGCCTGAACTGCCTGACGGTCGACTATTCTCCGTTGTGGGAACAGCTATTTGATCCTAGCTGGACCCGTGATCGATGGACTTGTAAGATTGCTGACAGTCGGCTTGACCATGTTGGGCCCGAATGGGAACCAACAACCCCACTGCGATCCGACTATGAACGCCGCTATGCGCTGATTGAGATCGACGTAATTGTGGCGATCATGCTGGGAATCTCCTCGAGGCAGCTGTGCTCTATATATCGATCGCAGTTTGGCGTACTTCGGCAGTATGAGTGGGAAGCCTTCTACTCCGCCGACGGTCATAGGATTGGTGCAGAAAGGGCGAATATGGGTATTCGCCAGACCGAAGCAGAAGCGGAGATTGTGAGGGCGTGGAAGAAGTCAGAATTGACGGATGCTCCGAGGCCGAAAATCCCGGCCGATTGGATAAAACCCGACCGTGAGTCTGAAATGACTCACGCCCACCACGAATTCCAGCGCCGGCTGGATGCTGGCGAGTATCCGGATGCGGTGGAACCGTGATCCCCTCACTGGCGGTCGAGGACCTCAAGGGCAGTCTGGTTCAATATTTGACCACCGCGTTTGCGCTGGCTGACGACGACGTGCATGACGTGCTGGAGTCGTTCCTCAACGACGAGCGCACGGGAGTGTTCCGGGGGCCGTATTTGCGGGTGCGGCCGGGTTTCAAGCCCGCGGCCGGCACTTTCCGCCGGGTCCTGGATTGGTTCCCGGAGGGGTTCGAGCCGTTCCTGCATCAGGAGCGGGCGTGGCTGCGGCTGTCGTCGAAGGGGCAGCAGCCCAAACCGACGATCGTCACGACCGGCACGGGCTCGGGCAAGACGGAGTCCTTCCTGGTGCCGGTGCTCGATCACTGCCGCCGTGCTCGTGCGCAGGGGCAGAAGGGCGTGAAGGCGCTGCTGCTGTACCCGATGAATGCCCTCGCCGACGACCAGGCTCGGCGCATCGACGACCTGCTGCGCGACGAGCCGGCGCTGCGCGAGGTGACCGCGGGTATTTACATCGGTGGTGGCCGCCAGGGCGATGACGACGAAGAGAGCCCAGGCTCGTATGGCCGTGAGTTTGGGTCGTCCGCGCTAGACGATGACCTGCTGATCACGCGGGTGCTGCGGGATCGCGAGCAGATCCGCGAAAATCCGCCCGACATTCTGCTCACCAACTACAAGATGCTGGACCTGCTGCTACAGCGCGTGCCAGACCTGCCGCTGTGGCAGGACCGTTCCCTACGGTATGTAGTGCTAGACGAATTCCACACTTACGACGGCGCGCAGGGCACGGACGTGGCGATGTTGCTGCGCCGGCTGGGTGCGGCAACCGGTCTGGACGAGCCGGGCAAGCCCCTCGGGCAGATCACGCCGGTGGGGACGTCGGCGACTCTAGCCAGCGACGGGGCGGCCGACGCCGGGTTGGGTGAGCAATCGGCCGAGGCGGACCAGAAGAGGTTGCTGGACTTCGCCACGCAGGTGTTCGGCGTCAAGTTCGGTCCGGACGCGCTGGTCGGTGAGGACCGGCTGACGTCGACGGAGTTCTGCGGGGAGATCGATTTCGAGCTGCCATTCCCGACGCCGGAGCAGTTGGCGGTGATCCCGGATCCGTTGGGTAACCCGGCGGACCTTGACGAGGTGGCGCGGGCGACGGTCGGGGTCGACGCACGGGACCCGGTGGCTCTGGGTGCGTTGCTGCGCCATCACATCCTGGTGAAGGCATTGCTGGATTCGGCAGCCGAGGGGCCGTTGACGATCGGGCAGATCGCGAAGCCGTTCGCGGTGCACGGTGGTGGGCCCGCGTGGGCACCGTCGCGCACTGATGCGCCGAAGCCGGCGTTCGCCCCGGCGTTGCTGCGGCTGCTGGCGCTCATCTCGAAAGCGCGGGTCGAGGATCGGGAGGGTCGGCTGCGCCCGCTGTTGCGGGTGGAGGCCCAGTTGTGGGTGCGGGAGATCCGCCGGGTGATCCGCGCGGCGACCCACGAGCCACACTTCCGCTGGTTCGACGACGATGGGCCGACCGGGGACAGCCAGCCCAACTGGTTGAACCTGGCCGTCTACCGGTCGAAGGACCACGACGCGGCGGCCGAGGACACCGACGCCGACACGTCGGCGCCGCCGTTGGCGGCGCTGCGCTGTCACCTGCCCGCGGTGTACTGCCGCCATTGCGGGCAGTCGGGGTGGGCTGCGCTGTCCAAGGAGGCCGCGCTGGATTGGCGGGACCTGAAAACCCGCCCGCTGGAGATCTACCGTGCGGCGGGGCGGCGAGAGAGCCGAGTCCGTTGGATGCTGCGCGCCAGCGAGCACGACCCCTACGTCCAGCATCTCGACGCCGAGGGGCGGCAGCTGCTGGCGAACCCGACCGACCGGACCGTGCCGGTTACCACGGTGGTCGGACCGATCGAGGCCGGCACCGGTGACACCTGCCCGGCCTGCGGGCTGGACGACGGAATGCGGTTCCTCGGCGCGGGAACGGCGACGCTGGCATCGGTGACCACGACTCAGCTGTTCTCCGAGCGGCATTTGGCGTCCGGGGAGCGCAAGCTGCTGGCCTTCACCGACGCTGTGCAGGACGCCACGCACCGTGCGGGGTTCATCGCGCATCGCTCGTTCGGGTTCATCTTCCGTGGGCTGTTGACGGCCAGTGTGCGTGCCGACGCGGCGGTGGCCGTGCACGATCTGGCGTTGGACGCCGCCGAGTCGGCGGTGGGCGAGCATGCGAGAACCTCCGACCGGGACCGGTTGGCGTCGCTGGTCCCGCCGGACTTGCGGGAGGACCCAGAGGTTTTACGGCTGCTCAACGGTGAGCCGGTGACCAGCGCGATGGACATGTTGCAGGACCGGCTGGTGTTCCAGACGCAGTTGGAGTTCGGGCTGCGTTCCCGGATGGGACGGACCCTGGAGTTGACCCGCACCGTCGCTGTCGACATTCATATTCCCGATGCCGAACTGCTGGTGAGCCAGTTGCGGGACGCGCACCAACGCATCCCCGGCACTGTGACGCTGCCGGCCGACGAGCGGGCACATCTCGGGTACGCCCGCGGGCTGCTGGAGCGGATGCGGCTGATGGGTGCGATCTACCACCCGTGGCTGAAGACGTACGTGGAGCAGGCCGGTGCCCGCCGGTGGCCGGTCTGGGGTGGGCGCCCGACCGGGATGCCGGCCTTCCCCCGAGGGCTTGCCGCCCCGCGCTTCGTGATCAATGGTGGGCACGGCGATACCGAATTTGATGCGCTGGCCCGTGGCCGCACGGCAACCTGGTTGACCGACTGGGCACAGCGTAGCGGCGTCGCCGGTAGTGCGGAGGAGGCCGCAGCGCTGAACACGGCGGCGTTCCGGATCTTCACGCAGGAAGGGCTGGTCGCCACGCATCAGGCAGGTAACGGCGCCATCGTGTACGCGCTGGCGCCGAGCCGGATCCAGGTGCATTCGCTGGTGCACGGCAAGGCCGCCGACGAGGTGGCCGAGCATGGAGTGCGCTGCTCGGAGTGCACGTGGCGGCAGACCGTCGCCCCCGGGCTGCTGAATGCTTGGGTGGGGGTGCGGTGTCTGCGGTTCCGCTGCACGGGCGTGTTCGTTCAGGACGTGCGGACCAGAGCGGGCGACGACTTCTATCGGCGGCTCTACTACCGGGACCGGCCCGGGGATGTGCTCACCGCCGAGCACACCGGCGCCTTGAGCAAGCCGAAGCGGCAACGGGTCGAGCGGGCCTTCAAACACCGCACCCACCCGTTCGACCCGAACGTTCTCACCTGCACGCCCACCCTGGAGTTGGGCATCGACATCGGTGACCTATCAGCGGTCCTGCTGACCTCAATGCCGCCAGGTCCGGCGAACTACGCCCAGCGGATCGGTCGGGCCGGACGAACGACCGGCAACGCCTTGGTGATGGCGTTCGTGCCGCGGCGGGCCCGAAATCAGTACTACCTGCACCGGCCAACGGCGATGCTTGCCGGTCGGATCGTGCCGCCGGCCTGCTACTTGGACGCGGTGGAAATCCTGCGTCGGCATTACTTGGCGTACCTGTTCGACCGAGCGGCCGACCGCTCACTGTGGGAGGGGACCGCTGGGCCGAGCACGCCGCTGCCGCGGTGGATCGGCGAGTTGTTCCAGTCCGGCCTGGACGACGCCGGTGGTTGGCTCCGGCGACTGCTAGAGGTGTCCCGCAACCGGCACGATGTGCTGTCGGCCAGATTCCTCGCCCTATTCCCTGAGATCGGCGACGAGGCTCGGCGCTCCGTCGAGGACTTCGCGCGGCAGGACATCGAGACCGAGGTGGGTAAGGCGGTCAGCGCATGGCGACGCCGGCGAGCGGAGCTGCAAGAACGGCTCACCGGCATCAACACCGCGTTCGACGCGATCCCGATCGACACTACGGACACCGAGCGCCGGGACAATCGGCGGCAACTGTTCGCCGAGTTGAAGGCGGTCCGGCGCCGGCTGGATGGGCTGGTCAAGGAGAACTCGGTCAATGCCCTGGTGCGGTTGGGGTTGCTACCCAACTACACGCTGCACGACGATCCGACATGGCTGGACGCCTCGCTGTGGTGGAAGGACCCCGACGGGGAATTCCAGGAAACCGCGTTCGAGTACGGGCGTGGCGCCGGCCTGGCATTGACGGAACTGGCGCCGGGCAACACATTCCACGCCGACGGCTCGAAGTACGTCGTCGACGGCCTCGATGTCGGTACCCCGGCTCGTGCCGCGTACACGACCTGGCGGTTCTGTCGGGCCTGCGGGTATGTGCTGACCGAGGGCGCCGAAGTGGTGCTGCAGCGCTGCCCCCGGTGCAAAGACGGCGGGATCGCGGATCCGGCCGCTTCGTCCCGGCAGGTGCTGGTGCCCGAACGTACTCGGGCCCGAGAACGGCGCGAGGACGCGCGCATCACCGATGACCGTGACGAGCGTGAACAGCGGCGGTATGTGACCGAGACGCTGGTGGATATCGACCCGCAGCAGCCGCACGGGCTGCGGGCGTGGCGCAACGCTGACCGGTTCTTCGGGGTGGAGTTCGCCCGGGAGGCCGTGATCCGAAGGGTCAACTTTGGTCCCGACGGTGTGCCCGGCCCGGACTTCGACGTTGCCGGAGAAACGGTGAAGACGCCCGGGTTCCAGGTGTGCCGGCTTTGCGGTGCGGTGCAGGGTGTGCACCCCCAGGCGTACGACCGGCAGGCTCGCCGGATCGGCACCCGGCATGCGCTGTGGTGCACTCAGCGTCCGCTCGGTGTGCACAAGGAGGAGACCACCACCCTGATCACCGGTCACGAGCTGCGCACCCACGCGTTGCGGTTGCTGCTGCCGTTCTCCACGACGCTGGTGCCCAAGCGGGTGGTTTCGTTCCAGGCCGCGCTAATGCTGGGTATCACCAAGTACTTCGGCGGCGAACCGGACCACATCCGGGCGGTCACGGCCACCATGCCCGGCGACGATCGGGACACCCCTCGACGGTTTCTCGTGCTGCACGACACCATGCCCGGCGGCACCGGCTACTTGGAAAATCTTGCCGACCCGAAGGCAATGGAGCGGGTGCTGCGCCTGGCACTGGCCCACGTCCAGGCCTGCCCATGCGGAAAGGAGGATCGGCAGCCCTGCCACCGCTGCATGCTGCCGTTCGTCTCCTCTAGCCAGCACGAGCTGGTGTCTAAGGAGACCGCGATCGAGTTGCTCTGCGACATCCTGGAGGGCTGGCACCCACAGAAGATCAACACGCTCGCCGACATCCAGATCCATGCCCTGGCTGACAGCGAGTTGGAGCGGTTGTTCGTCGAGACGCTGCGGGCCAAGGCCGACAAGGCCCAGGATGACGAGGCGGCCCGGGATAGGTTCTCCCTCGTGCCTCGCGCCGGCTCCCGGGGCGTGGAGTTCGAGCTGAAGCTCAAGCCCGCCGACGGTCCCGCCGTGCGCTGGCGGATGCGCGACCACGTTGTACAGGCCGGGGCGGTCCGCAGCGAGCCTGATTATCTGCTCAGCGCCGACAGCGGCGCGAAGGTCGCTATCTTCCTCGACGGTTACGCCTTCCACGCCAGTGCAGAGAACAACGAGATCGTCGCCGACGCGGCTAAACGCTCGTCCCTGCGCGACGACGGCACCTGGGTGTGGCAGCTCACCTGGGACGACGTGCGCTCCTGGGCTGTGTGTGTCGAGCAGAACCTCGAAACTAGTGCTCCGCGGCCGACCTTGCTGACCGACCAAGCGCTGGCCAAGGCCCGCGACCATTACTTCACCACCACGCTGAAGGACGACCACGCCGCCGGGCCGCTGGACGGTGCCCTGGCCAACCCGGTTGAGGCCCTGCTGGCGTTCCTGGAACGCCCCGACCCGGAGATTTGGGCGCGGCGCGCGGTGTCACTGCTGACCGGGCTGGCCACTACAGGCAAGGCTGGTCCGGTAGACCGCATGGCCGTAGCCGACCACCTCCCCGCTATCGTCACCGGGACGTCGCGAATGCCCGCAGTGCCAAAGGGGAAACCGGCCGAAGCGGCGGCGCTCGTGGCGACCAGCCCGGCCGGCTGCCGCATCGTCGGCCTCCGCGACAACCGGTCTTCCCGGGTAGGGAAACCGGACCCGATGGCCTGGTCGGTCTTCACCTGCCTTGACGACCGGCCGGATGCGCTGACCGACCAGGAACACCGGGCCCGCTGGGCGCAGTGGTTGGCCTGGTCGAACCTCCTGCAATTCCTCGCCGGTCCTGGCCGCTTCTTCGAACAGACCGCCTGGTCGCAGGCCGCGCAGCTCGACCCGCACCGGGTGCCAGTGCTGGCCTCCGCGCAATCCGCTGTGGTCGCGCAAACGCTACCGGCAGGGTGGGCGGACGCGATCGGCCTGTCCTCGTCGCGGGTGGAGCGGCTGCTGAGGGCGCTCGCCCAAGCCCACGCACCGCTCCCGCAAATCGGTTACGAACTCGGCGATGAGGCCTGGCCTGTAGAGATTGCTTGGCCAAGTGCCCGGATTGCAGTGGTCATCGACGACGGCACGGATCGTGATGACGCCTATCTCCGAGCCGGCTGGCACCTGCACCGCGCCGGCCAAGGCCAGGCACAGCCTGAGTTCACTGAACTGATCACAAAGTTGGAGGAAGCGCGTGGCTAAGGTCAACGTCCTGTTCGCGGACACCTTCGATAAGGCGTACCAGAGCCTCGACGCGACCATCCAGCGCCGGGTTGTCGATTTCATGCTCAAACTCCGCAAGGACCCCGACGCCTCTGGGCTTAACCTCAAACAGCCGCACGGCGCCCAGGACAAGCGCGTCTGGACCGCGCGGGTCAACGACAACTTCCGGGCCGTGCTCTGGCGCCCCGACCACACCACCTTCTACCTGGCCAGCATCAAACCTCATGACGATGCGTACACATACGCCGCGCAGACCGTCTGGAGCGTCAACAAAGTCACCGGCGGAGTCGAGTTCTACCACCACGGAGCGATCCAAGAGATCCTGTTGCGGACCGGTGACAGCCTCCCCGCCGCGCACAGCAAGGCTGGCTTCTTCGATGGCGTCTCGGACGCCGACTTCGTTCGGCTTGGCATCACGGCGGCGCTCGTCCCAACGCTTCGCGAGATCCGCAGCGAAGACGCGCTGCTCGGTATCGCCGAACAGATCCCCAAACTCGCCAGCCAGGTCCTCCTTGCGCTTGCCGACGGCAAGACCACGGACCAGGTATGGGAGGAGATCGTTACCCAATCCGAGGCCGAGGGCGACGTCGACCCCGACGACGTGTCCGCCGCCGTCGACCGGCCGGCCACCAGAGAATCCTTCGCTGTCGTCACGGACGACTCACAGGAGCTCGAGCGGATGCTCCTCAAGCCCATGTCGGAGTGGCGGATCTTCCTGCACCCCCAACAGCGCCGATTGGCCTACCGCGCCAAGCCCTACAACGGGCCGGCCCGGGTCTCCGGGGGCCCCGGTACCGGGAAAACTGTCGTCGCTCTACACCGTGTCAAGGCCCTCGCCGCCGGCCTTCCCGCCGGTTCCGGCCAGAAGATCCTGTTGACGACCTACACCAACGCCCTGTCCGACCTGCTACATCGGCTCCTCGATGACCTTGGCGGTCCGGATCTGACGGCCAAGGTCGACGTCCTCAACATCGACAAGGTTGTCCGCGAGATCCTTCGCAAGGACGCCGAAGCCCAATGGGCGAACGTGGAGGTGCTTGGTGACGCCGCCATCGCCACCCGATGGGACGACGTCATCACGGAGCTGTCCACCGATGACTCCCTCGACCGATCTTTCATGGTCAGCGAATGGGAACAGGTCGTCCTCGCCCAGAACATTCGGACCCGCGATGAGTACTTCGCCGCCCGCCGTGCCGGACGAGGACGCCGCATCACCCGCTCCGAACGGGCCACTATCTGGGAATTCATCCAGGAATTCGAGCGTCGCCTTGACCGCGACAAGGCCCTCGGCTTCAAACAGGCCGCCGTCCGAGCCGGCGACATCACCGCGACATGGACAGACGCCGACCGCCCATACCGGCATGTCGTCGTTGACGAGGCCCAAGACCTGCACGCCGCCCACTGGATTCTGCTTCGCGCCCTGGCCCCGGCCGCCAAGGATGACATGTTCATCGTCGGCGACACGTTCCAGCGCATCTACGACAGCCGCGTGACCCTCGGCAAGCTTGGAATCGACATCCGCGGCCGGTCCCACCGACTGACCTTGAACTACCGCACCACCAGGCAGATTCTCGAAGCCGCCGTCAGCGTTATCGACCCGAAGGACCCTGACGGCTACGACGACCTCGACGGTGGTTCCGATAGCCTGCGCGGCTACCGCTCCATCCTGCGTGGGGGCAAACCCGATGTCATCGGATATTCCTCACCGACGGCGGAAATGAATGCCCTGGTTCGCCGTATCCGTGGCTGGCACGAAGGCGGTATCCCGCTCGACGAAATCGCCGTCATCGGCCGTACCAACACCGCTGCAACTGCCGCAGTGAACGCTCTACAAGCGGCGGGCCTACCCTCAGATATGGTCAAATCCGGGCAGGTTTCTAAGCCGGAGGCGGGTGTCCAAGCGATGACGATGCACCGCGCGAAGGGGCTGGAGTTCCGGGCGGTCGCGATCATCGGCGCCGGCGCCCGCTACCTTCCTCTGCCCGCTGCAGTCACTCCGGAAGAAGCAGACCATCTCGATCACCAGCGGGACATTCAGCGTGAACGCTCGCTGCTCTTCGTCTCGGCAACTCGGGCCCGTGAGGCGCTCTCCATCACCTGGTCTGGCCAGCCCAGCCGCTTCCTCACCGGGTTTGTCAACAAATGATCGTGATGTTTCCCTTATTTGTTAGCCAAGGTAGGAGTTCACCCAGCACCTCGGAGCTGGCCGACCAGCGGTGGAGTAGGCATTTCTTGCTGGAGAGTCAGCGCTGTGCTGGGCACAATCGCGCTGCGAAAGGGCGAGCCGATCTGAGCGTTCAAGTTGAGGACTGGGCACAGTTCACTCATTGGGTGAGTGTCAATTGTCCCAGGCGATCGTCCGCCCATACCTGGACCCCGGATGGCTCGGCCAGCGGTGCATCATAGGCGGCAGTATGCGGTCACTTACGATTGCGCCCGTTCACCGCGAAGGTCGACGAAGCGCCCTGACGGCCCCCTATGGACAAGATCCTCGACTCCTTCGGCTGGAAGACTAGGCATCTATCCATCGGACGGCCCGATCGCACGACTCAGCAGGACCCCACCCCCGCACCGGCAATCGCCACAAGGGCGGGATTGGCGGGTAGTTGGTACTGTCTAGTGCCGTGACCACAAACGTTCACGGGGTTGGATGACACGCCGCCCGGCCTGACGGTCCGGCAGCGTGATGCCGTTCAGGCTGTGACGGTGGCAGATCCCGTACGCGTGCGGCGGCTCAATGACCAGGAAGGTCAGCAGCTGCTGCGCATCACCCGTAGAGGCACCGGTTCACCGATCCGATTACGGCGAGCGATGGTGGTGCTCGCCTCGGCAGGCGGCAACACCGTCCCAGCGATCGCCCGCCTCGTGCAGGCCGACGAGGACACGATCCGGCAGGTCATCCACCGTTTCAACGAGATGGGCATGGCCAGCCTGGACCCTCGGTGGGCGGGTGGCCGTCCCCGCCAGATCAGTCCCGATGACGAGCAGGTCATCGTCACGACGGCCAACACCCGCCCCGAAGCCGTGGGGCGCCCGTTCACCCGGTGGAGCGTCCGTAAGCTCGCCGATTACCTCACCACGCACGCCGCCCGCCCGATCACGATCGGGCGGGAACGGCTACGCCAACTGCTGCTCAAACACGGCATCACCTTCCAACGGACCAAGACGTGGAAGGAGTCCACCGACCCGCAGCGCGACGCGAAACTCGCCCGCATCGACCACGTGACCAGCAACTTCCCGCAACGAGTGTTCGCGTTCGACGAGTTCGGACCCCTCGTTATCCGCCCGCAGGCCGGCGCCGGCTGGGCACCCAAAGGCCATCCGCACCGGCTGCCGGCGAACTACCACAAGTTGCACGGCGTCCGGCAGTTCCACGGCTGCTACTCCGTCGGCGACGACCAGCTCTGGGGCGTCGTCCACCGCCGCAAAGGCGCTGCGAACACCCTGGCCGCGCTCCAGTCGATCCGCCGAGCCCATCCGGACGGCGCACCGATCTACGTCATCCTGGATAACCTGTCCGCGCACAAAGGCAAGCAGATCCGCGCCTGGGCGGCCCGCAACAAGGTCGAGCTGTGTTTCACCCCGACCTACGCTTCCTGGGCCAACCCGATCGAGGCCCAATTCGGGCCGCTCCGCACCTTCGTGATCGCCGGATCTAACCACTCCAACCACCCAGCGCTGATCCGCCACCTGCACCGATATCTACGCTGGCGCAACGCCAACGCCCGCCACCTCGACGTCCTGGCCGCGCAACGCCGCGAACGCGCCCGCATCCGCAGCGAACGCCAACGACGCTGGGGCCAGCCAGCCAAACGAGCAGCCTGACCCACCATCGTGAACACGCGCTCAGGGCACCGGTCGTGACGGCGGCGAGTCGGGCTCTCCGAAGCCCGGGGTGAATCGTTCGGCGGGAGCGCCCGGTTCGGCCCACCAACGCCCACCCCGCACCTGCGTTTTCAGAACGCCCTGCAGCATCCGGTCCGGCTCGACCAGGCTCGCCAGAGCCTGCGAAAGGTCCTCTCGGATCTCGGCAACCGCTTCCTCAAGGGTGTCCCGCTCCGCGGACCAGTCGATGCCCGCCTCTCGCAGCGTCTGAACCGCCTGCTCCGCGACAGCTACCGGATCATCAACAACGACCTCGATCCGGCAGTAAACCTGCATCACGACCCGTCCCTCGCCTGTCATGAACGACAGCGTCGCACGACCGAAGCCGGTCGAACCGCGAAGGTTGCCCGCCAGCAACCGTCAACGTTTGTGGTCACGGCACTAGCTGGCAGTCCGGTGGGGATACGCGGAAAGTTAGACATCTGGGACCCTCTGGGGCTGATTCGCTCCTCTCGAGTCGATAACGGCTCATATGTCAGCTTGGGCCGCGTCTCACCGGCGGCAGCACCTTGACCGGACGGGCCGGCTCCGACGCCTGCTCCGCGTCCGTGCGGGGCAGCACTGCTAATCTGTCCGCAAGGCCCAGTAGCTCAGGGGATAGAGCACCGCTCTCCTAAAGCGGGTGTCGCGCGTTCGATTCGCGCCTGGGCCACAGACGGCCTCGTGCCGGGTGAGCAGGACAACCTATCGTGCGTTCAGCGGCGGGGTCACCCGGCCGCGGTCCTCTGCGTACCGCCATGCCGCTGACGCCTTCGCCGGCCTGGCTCGTCACGTGCTCCCAGCTCGCCCGCTGCGCCGGGCGTGATCGACGCGCTCTGTCGGTCGGCGTTGGAGCAAACGTCAGAAGATCTCATCGCGGCTGATGCT
This sequence comes from Actinoplanes sp. M2I2, assembly GCF_023544445.1. Taxonomy (GTDB): domain Bacteria; phylum Actinomycetota; class Actinomycetes; order Mycobacteriales; family Micromonosporaceae; genus Actinoplanes. Next base: position 36,936 of record NZ_JALPVJ010000029.1, read on the forward strand.
CGTGTCGTACCGTACTTGCGGAGCGGTATGGTACGTCGCTGCCCGCCCTACCGCGCGGGTCCGTCTGGCGAGAAGGTGTCTGGACCGATGGCTGACGGGACCGTCTACAAGCGGTGTAGCTGCCGGGACCCGCGAACGCGGGAGAGCCTCGGGGCGCAGTGCCCGATGCTGCGTCGCCCCAACCGATCGTGGAACGCCGGGCATGGAACCTGGGCGTATCAGCTGGAACTGCCGGTCACGCCGGAAGGGCGCCGCCGACAACTTCGCCGCGGCGGCCTCACCAGCCGGGCCGAAGCCTTCCGGGAGCTCGAGCACGCCCGGGCAGCCCTCGCCCTCGCCGGCCGCGACCGCACCGCGCGCAGCCAGGTCGCCGATCTGTTGCAACGGACCATCCGCAGCGCTTCGCCGCTTCCTGAGCTGGCCGACCTCGGCCGCCGGTTGCACCGCGGCAGTCCTCTCACCGATGTCCCGACCGTCGCTGAGTGGCTCGCCGTCTGGGCCTCGCGACTCAAGGTCGATCCCAGCACCGCACGCACCTATGAATCCCATGTCCGGCTGCATCTAATTCCCTGTCTCGGCGAGATCGTCCTGGACCGGTTGCGGCCACACCACATCGATGAGCTCGTCGACCGGATCGAGGCCCAGAACACGGCGATCCGCAATGCGCGGAACAGCACCGACCCGGCCGCACGAGCCGGCGTCCGAGGAGTGCGTCCTACCGGACAGGCCACCATTGCGCGGATTCGCGCCACTCTGCGTAAAGCGTTCAACGACGCGCTCGCCAGGGAAATCGTCGTCGGTGTAGCGAACCCAGCCAGCTTGATCAAGACGCCAAACCCCCGACCCCGGCCAGTGGTGTGGGAGCCCGAGCGGGTTGCCCGGTGGCGGGCCACCGGGCACATCCCCAGCTCCGTGATGGTCTGGACACTAGAGACAACTGGCGAGTTCCTCGACTTCGCCGCGGCGCACGCTCCCGATCTGCACCCGCTGCTGCACTTCATGGCCTACCGGGGGCCGCGCCGCGGCGAGGTATGCGGTCTGCTCGACGCAGAAGTCCGACTCGATCGTATGGAGGTGTCCATCGTCAACCAGCTCGCCGTCTACGGCGGTAAACAGACGCAGAAGGCACCGAAGAGTCATGCCGGTAACCGCGATGTCATCCTCGACCCCGATACGGTCGCCGTCTTCAGGAGCTACCGAGCGCGTCGGGCCGCGTGGCGGCTCAAAACGGGCTCTTCCTGGCCCGACACCGGGCTCTTCTTCGTCCACCAAGACGGACGGGCGTGGCAACCACCAGCCGTCTCACAGGCGTTCCGGCGTCTCGTTGCTCGAGCGGGACTACCGCCGATCCGGCTGCACGATCTGCGACACGTCTCCGCAACCGTCGCCCTCGCCGCCGGCGTGGACATCAAAGTCGTCTCCGAGCAGCTCGGTCACTCGACGACCACCCTCACCCGCGACACGTATCAAAGCGTGACCAAGAGCCTGCACCATGACGCAGCCAACGCTGTAGCCGAGGCCTTCAGAAGCGGACGTGCTACTAGCCGTCCGCAATGAAATTGATGTCCGGACGATGCGTAGCAGCGGCCCGTCTCCAGGTAGTGGTCGAGATCGAGCCGGGATCGGGACTTGGCCATCAGCCGTTCGTGCCGGGCCACTGGGTTGCGGCCGTCATCGATCACGAGGTCGGAGGCGTGCAGCTGCACCCGGACCTGCCGGCCGACCAGGCGAACCGGCACGGCGTAGCGGTTCGTGCGGACGGTGACCTGGCTGAACCGGTCGACCCGAGGGGTCAGCTAGGTGCCGGTCTCGAACGACTCATCCGGCAGCGATGCCAGCTGCGGCTGCTCGACGGCGAAGTGCTCGCCGACGGTGTGCGGCCGGGTGCCGATGCGGCGAGCGTCGTCAGCGGCATCCCACTCGTCGACCATGGCGTTGAGCTGCTCGAACGAGTCCACTTGCGGAACCTTCTCTGAAATAACTACTTTGCCATGGTGTCGCTGCCCGTGAGCTTTCGCACGGCTGTAATGAACTCGCCTCGGGCGGTCTTCAGCTTGGTTTTGGTGTCCTCGTAGTCGTTCGCGATTCGCTGGCCGCCGTGGGTCAGGTTCCAGATGCGGCCGTCAATGTCGTATGCGTGACTTGTGATCTGGGCGGCTTGCTGTCTCAAATCCTCGCGCGCAGCAAGTTGGAGTGTCGCGTTGGCCGACAGGAATGCTGTCCAACCGTCCCAGTAATGAGTCTTTAGCTCGGCTGTCGCTTGGTCGGCGTCGCCGCCCGACCTCTTTGCGCCGGGCTTGGCCCAAGCGATCTCCTCGGCGACCATGAGAAAAATGTCCAAATGAGCGAGAAACGATTGGCATGCAACCCGCTCGGCTTCGAGTCGAGCTTCGACTAGTGCCTTGACCACAAACGTTCGCCGGGGCTGGTTAGGCGGCTTTCGTGGTCGGGCGACCCCAGCGGTGTTGGCGTTCGCTGCGGACGCGTGCGCGTTCGCGGCGTTGGGCGGCGAGGACGTCGGGGTGGCGGGCGTTGGCGTTGCGCCAGCGTAGGTATCGGTGCAGGTGGCGGCCCAGCGCGACGTGGTTGGGGTGGTCGGATCCGGCGATCACGAAGGTGCGTAGCGGCCCGAAATGAGCCTCGATGGGGTTCGCCCAAGACGCGTAGGTCGGGGTGAAGCACAGTTCGACCTTGTTGCGGGCCGCCCACTGCCGGATGGCGATGCCTTTGTGCGCGGACAAGTTGTCGAGGATGACGTAGATCGGTGCACCGTCCGGGCGTTTCGAGCGGATCGACTTCAACGCGGCGAGGGTGTTGGCGGCGGATTTCTGCCGGTGGATGACTCCGAACATGGTGTCGTCACCGATTGAGTAGCAGCCGTGGAACTGCCGGACGCCGTGCAGCTCGTGGTAGTTCGCCGGCAGCCGGTCCGGATGGTTTTTCGGCTGCCATCCGGAGCCGGCCTGCGGGCGGATCGTCAGCGGCCCGAACTCGTCGAATGCGAACACCCGGTGCGGGAAGTGGTGCATGACGTGCTCGATCCGGGCGAGTTTCTCCTCGCGCTGCGGGTCGTTCGACTCCTTCCACGTCTTGGTCCGCTGGAAGGTGATCTCATGTTTGCGAAGGAACTGCCGCAGCCTTTCGCGGCCCACCAGGACGGTCCGGTCGGGGTTGCCGGCCAGGTACTCGGCGAGTTTGCGGATGCTCCACCTGGTGAACGGCCGCCCGAGCTTTGTCGGGCGGGTGTTGGCCGTCGAGACGATGAACTGCTCGTCGTCAGGACTGATCTGGCGGGGACGGCCACCCGCCCACTGAGGGTCCAGGCTGGGCATTCCCATCTCGTTGAACCGGTGGATGACACCGCGGACGGAGTCTTCGTCGGCTTGGACCAGACGGGCGATAACCGGCACGCTGTTGCCTCCGGCGGAGGCGAGCACGACCATCGCCCGGCGCAGCCGGACCGTCGAGCCGGTCCCGCGGCGGACCAGGCGTTGCAGCTTCTGGCCCTCTGGATCACTTAATCGGCGTACTCGAACGGGTTCTGCCACCCGCACAGCCTTGACCGATACCGGGTCCGCTGCGCGGACCCGGCCCGGTGTGTCACCCAACCCGGCCAAGGTTTGTGGTCAGAGCACTAGCTGCGCGCGGGTGAGTTGGCGTTGATTTCGACCGTTCACGTGGGCGGCGAGGATGGCACCGCCGAGTCCGATGGCAGCTCCGACGACCGCCGCAGTTGCCGTGATTAGCTGAGCACTCATCGCAACAGTGAAGCAGTCTCAAGCCCATGTGGATTGTGATGTAGAGGTTCGAGCTCAGGTTTCTGGCTTGATGGAGGCGCGATGACCGTGCCTGCGGCGATGCTGGGAAGGGCCGTTTCCACCCGCTGGCGGGAGAAGTCGAGCACCTGGGCGACCGCGGCGTTCGCCCGCCATCCCCACGTAGACGAGACCACCGTCTTCGCCTTGTCGCGCCAGATAGACGCCCGGCAGGCGCGGTGCCACGCTCACCGCTTGGTCGAAAGTTAGCCACGATGACCACTGGGCAAGAGGGGCTACTGCATCATCTGCGAGCACCGGACCAGCATGCCGCGGGCCACTGCTCAAAAGTAGAGCTAGTCGCCGAGATCCAAGTGCGGTTCGGGGGTGCCGCGAGACGGCTTGCCCGGCGACCGACCACTTATTTTTTTCCTACGGCGTACGTGACCAATATCTGGCTATCGTCAGCCGCACCCGAGAGCGGACCCTCTAGCAGGAGAGGGCTGCATCCGTGTCGGCGTGGTCCGATGTACCTGCTGCCAGCAGGGCTTGACTGATTCACCGTGCGCCAAATCGGGCATCGCATACGAGCCCCTGTGTAACGGATTGATTGCTTAACGTGATTGGATGTCTCCGAACACTGCGGTGTGGTACGTCCCCGCCCAGATCGAACTTGATCTCCGTGACGAGCCGTCCCTCGGGCATCCTGAGCATCCTGGCCTGCTCGGGCGGTTGTACTCTCCCGGTGCTTCCCGGCCCTTCCGTGAGGGTGTTCTGCAGTGCCCGCAGTGCAGGGACATGAACCCAGACTGCCCAGAGTGGATGTTCCTACGGCGCCGCAACGGCCTACTGCACGCCGTCCATCACAACCCCGGCATCCGTGACCACGACGAGGGCGAAAGTGACGCCCATAAGGCACTCAAGGAGCGCATCGCCACCGCCGCGCAGAGGAACGGTCTCGAGGCGGACACCGAAAGCGCCTCGCCCGACCGCAAACGCCGCACCGATGTGCTCATCCACGGCGGCAATCAGGACCTCGCCTTCGAAGCTCAAATCTCGTACGCCAGTCGGGAGAACGTGCAACGTCGCTCCAAGCGGGCCCGGCGCGACGGGCTCACCCCGCTCTGGACCACACCCAGCCTCAAGGCCCCGCTGGTCGATGTCGCACCGTGGGCCGGCATCAGGCGGATGCCCTGGCAGGAGTACCTCAGTGTCGCTGAGCTGCCGGTGATCGGTGGGGTCCGCACGCTAACAAGACGGGAATGTGGGCGCACTGGTGCGTTGTGCCCGGACCGCAAGAAGGGCCGGACGTGCCCCGGTTGGCACTTCGAGTGGGAACCCAAGCAAATGCGCAACCTCGACGACCTGGTCGTCCGGGCCGCCTACGGCGAATGGATCCCCTATGAGCACCGCACCAGCAAAGGCAGCATCCGCTGGTTCTGGGTGCGGGCCGCCGAAGCGAATCAAGTGGAACAGGAAACCGAGGCCCGACCGTCGAAGCGTCGCCGACCCGGCTCCGATGATCAGGACGTTCGTCCGCTCGACCGCACCTGCACTTACGGCGAAGACACCACTGTGCCAGAGCCACTTGCAGCCGGCCCCCTCGAGCCGATCGTCGTCTCGGCTGCACAACCCGTCGCCGCTGCGCCGCCACCGGCAAGGCAGCCGGAAGCCACCATGCCCCGCCCGTCTGAACCGTTCCCGTCCAGCACGCGTCGACCGGTCATCGTCCCAGGGACCCTGCCAGTGGCCGGCGATGAAGAGACCGCATCAGCCAACCTGGTGATCTTCCTGGACGAGGTCCGCCGCCAAGCGGCCGTTGAGCGCCAGGTCCGCGGAACCGGTGGCCAGGTGGGTGAGGCCGTTCGGGACCTCACCGGCGACCGAGACGGCCGATTCGCCTGGATGATCGTGGTAAACGGTCAGCAGGTACAGGTTCGGATGCCCGGAGTCGACCTGGAAATCCTGCGTGGCTACAGCGTGCGAACACCCTGCCTGATGGTCAACGGCGAGTATGCGTGGTGGGGCAGCGCCATCTACCTCGCTGTTCCCATTCCTCGACGAACGCCGCGGCAGTAGCGAAGGAACTCGAGCCCTGTCCCCGGATGAGCTCGGCCCGGCTGAATGGAATCGGGTGCTCCGGGCGTTGCGCGAGGCCTTGCCTCGGGCTGAGCTTCCCCCGCTTTGTTGGAGCGGTGGTTACCTGCTTCCGGTCGGGGCAGGAGTGAGGTTATCTCGAACATCTCGGCGGAGCTCACTTCCACGACGATCCTCGTGACATCGAGCCGTACCGCATCGCCGTGGAACGACTGGGCACGACGGCTTTGCATCCGGCCAGCACTATCTCCGAGCTCCAGAAGGCCAAGCTCCGACTTTCAGTCTTTTGAGCCCGGCCGGTGATCGTCAGCGCACTTCGGGCCCACGGGACGGCATTTCGGCACAACACCGCAGTGACTCAGCCCACCGATCTAGCGCACGTCTGGACGCCAGATCGTGGGCCACCAACGGACCTCAAGGAAGCGACCATTGACCAAGAGTCCCCAGGCTGCCAGCAACGACAGCGCTCGCGGTAAGCAGCGATGGCCCAGCAATGCCCGGTAGGCAGCCTTCGCAGGAGTGCTTAGCGCTCTCGCGGCGCTTGTCACCGCCTTGCAAGGCTGCCAGCCCAGCTGAACATTCACGTGACCGCCTACAACTTTTATGCTCAGGGTGGTCACGAGGGGCAAAGAGACTGTGGCGATCGTAGTGCGCAGCCCGGCAACCGGCGGATCGGCCTCGAAGACGGGACAAGTGCCAAAGCCGGCGTAGGCGGCCAGCATTCTGCAGCGTCAAACGGCCGCCGTTTATCGTGGGCTTTGAGCCGGCGATGGCTTTCGTCGTGTCGCCCCGGCAGCTTCAGCGTCGTGATCGACAGGCCGGCGGAGTTCCCGGGAGGTGCGGGCCGGCGCTCCGCTACGACTGTGGCTAGGCCGGAAGACCTTCACCAGATGGCTGCGATCCCAGTGACGAGCTGAACCCCAGGGGCGTGAAGGATCAGATGTCACCACCAGCGCCCGATAAGGGGTCAATGCGCGTCCAAGCAACGCGCCCGTGCTGAGTCGACAGGCCGACATGGTAGCGCTGCTAGGCGATGGAGGTTTCGGTGCAACGAACGACTGAGGTTCCGACAGCGGAACAGGGTGCCATCATCGATGCCGGCCGGTCTGGGGCTCACCTGATCATTGAGGCAGGCGCCGGAACCGGAAAGACCAGAACACTGCGGATGCTGGCCGACGAGCTGCCCGGTACTGGCGTGTACGTGGCCTTCAACAAGCAGATCGTCATCGAGGCTCAGCAAATGTTCGCATCCCGGGTCACCTGCGCCACGGCTCATCACCTCGCCTACAAAGCGGTGGGCCACCGCTACGGCCACCGCCTCGACGGGCCGCGGATGCGCTACGACGACGTCGCCGCCCGGCTCCGCCTGCCGCACCGGACCAAACTGACCAGTCGGCGGGTCGTGAGCCGCTACGACCTGGTCCTGCAAGCCTTCGCAACGGTCCGCCGGTACTGCCAATCATCGGAGGACACTCTGCTGCTCAAGCACGTGCCGCGGGCGCGAGGCATAGACGGTGCCGCCCATGCCGAGTTTGCGGCGCTCGTGCTCGGCACGGCCATCGACCTGTGGGAGGACCTCGGCAACCCGGCCGGGCAGTTCCCGTTCCAGCACGATCACTACCTGAAGATGTGGTCTCTGCTGAGTCCTACGATTGACGCCGACTACGTCCTGTTCGACGAGGCCCAGGACGCCGATCCGGTCATTGCGCAGATCATCCAGTCACAGTCCTGCCAGCAGGTCGCGGTCGGTGACCGCCATCAAGCGATCTATGGGTGGCGCGGTGCCGTCGACGCCCTCGAGAACTGGCCGGCCGCCCAGCGGCTGCAGCTGACCCAGTCCTGGCGGTTCGGGCCCGCGATCGCCGAGGAAGCCAACACCTGGCTGGCCGTCCTCGGCTCAAACCTGCGGCTGTCCGGCAACCCGGCGCTGGACAGCCGGGTCCACGCCACCCCGGACGCCAGCGCGGTACTCTGCCGCACCAACGCCGAAGCGATCAGCGAAGTCATGCTGGCCCTGCAGGACGGACGCCGGACAGCGCTGGTCGGGGGCACCAGGCCCATTGTCAACCTTGCCCGGGCCGCCGACGACCTGCGAACCACCGGATCGACCGGCCACCCCGAGCTGTTCGCGTTCCGGTCGTGGAGCGAAGTGCAAGACTACGCGCAACAGGAGGACGGCGGCGATCTGCGGACGTTCGTCCGCCTGGTCGATGACATCGGCACCCAGCGCATCATGGAGATCGGCGATCAGCTCAGCAACGAGAGCACCGCCGAGGTCACCATCTCGACCTGCCACAAAGCCAAGGGCCTGCAATGGCCGAGCGTGCGGATCGCCCGCGACTTCCACCGCCAGGCCCACGACAACAGCGGCGCCCTGCATGACCTCCCGCGGGAGGACGCGATGCTGGCCTATGTCGCCGTGACTCGCGCCCAGCACGTCCTGGACCAGCTCAGCCTCGCCTGGATCCGCAGCTATACACGAAAGGACAAGCAGTCAGCGGATGCTGAAGCGCCGCAAGCCGCTGCCACGGCGGTGACCGACATCGCCAACCTGCACGAGGTTGATGTTCGCGATCCCGCATCGGGCGTACGGAGTTGCCCTGCGTGCCGGCAGGCGTTTCCGTCGCCGCGACGCAGCTCCGGCCAGTGCCCGTCCTGCGGCGAACGCGTCGTGATCCGGCAGAGCGGGGGCCGCCGATTCGCGCTCACCGTCGAGGCGGACCGTGCCCGCACGGACGCGAAGCTACGCAAGCGGCAGAGCAAGCACATCCTCGCGCGTCTGAAGGAGATGTCCGTCGGCCGGGAGGCGTACCTGGCGGCCGAGCGGCGGCTGATCAGCCGAATTGGATGCGAGCCGGCACCGTCGGCGGTGTTCTGGGAGCTCGCGAGCTGGACGGCGGCGGCGGCCGTCAGCCGTAGCGACTGGGACCTGGCCACCCGCGCGTTCCACCAGATGGCCCGGCAAGCCGGGGTCGACGGGTCCCCGTGGCGGCACCTGTCTGCCCTGGCCCATCAGGCCGAGATCCGGTGGTACTCGCGCTGGTGCCCGGACGACGAAGCCATGAAAATCCAGGGCTGTACCTGCGCCGGTTGCCGGCCCGCCGGCACAAAGCCGTTCACCTTTGGTCAGGCGACGCACGAACAGCGGCTGCCTCACGCAGACTGCCAGACACCGCCCTGCGGGTGCTGGATGACCACCGCGACCGAAGCGAGAGATGATGCGAGTCTCGCCGGCGACGTGGACGTCGTCTGCAGCGACGCAGTCTGGCGAGACAACCTAGCCTCGCCCCGGTCCGACCAGCGGGAGGGGACCATCTTGTTTTCGGTGGCCGTGTCCCCCGCGGAAGCGATCAGGGTGGAGTGGGCGGACGGCTGGCCGGAGCACTGATTACGGGCACGCCCCCGGTGCTACGGTCCGTCCGTCGCCCTGGCTCAGCAGCGCCCGGCGGCCAGGGGCAGGTCGATAACGTTCAATTCTGTCAGTTGGCTATGTGGTTATCTTCCGGTTCATCGCCGTCAGCCGCACCCAGCAGTGATCCGCTTCGGGCTTGTTGTCGGCGGTGCAGGCCGAGACCGGTCCCGTGTTGGCGCGGACGTCCTCACCCCAACGCGCATGTTGCTCGGTACTCCGAGAATGAACGACACGGATCAGTTCCTTAGTCCCGGGGTATCCGGCGTGCCATCGGGGGACTTACCCCGGCGGGTGCTCTTCGCCTCAAACAACGCCGAGACCAGCCAGGCCTAATGAGCCCACGTGGTGGTCAGTAACTGAGTCGACGACGGTATGCCGGCCCGGGAAGGTGCCTGACGAGGCGCACCTCCAGATCAGTTGGGAGCAGTGCCGACGGCGACCCTGCGCCTGTCGTAGACAACTGACACATTCCTTGACATCGCAGCTGCTGAAAGTCCCGAGCTACACCCGTTACTGCACTTCATGGCCTACCGGAGGCCACGCTAGGGGGCGAAGTGGGCGGCCTGCTCGGCGCTGGAGTTCGACTTGATCAAATTTAGGCAATCCTACGCCATTCATATCGATAACGGATATTTCTGATAAGTGGGCCTTGACTACGGCGTTATGCTTGGCAACGTCGCTACGCGATGCGAAGCACCCAAAGGGCGTTGCCAAGCATAACGCCGTACGCGCGCGTGATTATACGCGGCGTTAGGCCTAATGCAAAGCTTGACAGCCCCGGTAGGCTCGGGCTGTCGCTCCGCGATCCACTGGACCCAAAGGGCAGCCCGAGCCTACCGGGGCTCATAGAAGCTTGGGCAACGCAAATCAACTTACGGGGCGAGCGCGGTCGCGTGCTGGCACACCGCGCGGCGCGCCAGGCTGGCATGCAGGGTGCGATGTTTGCGCACCATCCCTGAGTATTGAGTGTGTGGTGCTAGCTGCGACTCGGTCGGGCCGGGTGGGCAGCTACGGGTTGGCGATGGTCGACTTCCTGGTTCGTGTCAGCGAGAATGGCGGGATGGCAGCGTTCTCGCTGGTAGGCGCCTTGATTGCACTGAGCCTCCGACATCCTCGAGCGCCTACGGGACGCGTCGTCGGGTCTCGGCTAAGCTGTAGCTAAGTGAAATAATTCAAAGAGGGTTGCACATACTGCGGATGTAGCCCAGGCTGGGCATACGAGCTTGGCAGACGCATGGCTCCGCAGCGAGGGGTAGACCATGGGCACAGCAACGACACTCGCAGCAACGGCAGTTCAGCTCACCGAGGCCGCTAATCGTAAGGGAAGCCCTGAGCGTGCTTCCTTGAAGGCCCTAGTCGCACTACTTGCTGGAGTTGAAGATCAGCAAGTGCGCCTGACGGCTGGAAGCGCAGGGGAGGTTGTAGTCCCCGACCTTCTGGTTGACCTGTTGATGCAGATCAGCAACGTTTTGGACCGTGGAGACGGTGTGGTGGTCAGCGAGGTCGCTCGAGAACTCACCACCAGCGAAGCTGCACGGATCCTCGGCGTTTCCCGGCCAACGCTGACGGGTTTGCTTGATAGAGGTGAAATCAAGTCCCACCGGGTCGGGACTCACCGGCGAGTTGCCTTGCAGGACGTGCTGGCTTACCGGCGTCGTCGTGTTGATCAGCAGCGCGCATCGTACGAAGCGTTGATGGCTGAGCAGGACGAACTCGGCATATACGAGTAAATTCCCCAGTGTCGCTTTAACCGGGCGGCGCCGGTAACCTGGATGAGTGCTACCGGTGCCGCTCACTGTGTTCGTGGATGCCAATATTCTCTTCTCGCGGTGCCTGCGTGACTGGCTGGTGTTGCTTGCTCTTGATAGCCAGTACACCGCCTTCAGGCCATATTGGAGCGAAGCCGTCCTAGCGGAGGCCTTCTATCACCTGCGCCGCAAGTATCCCAATGCGCCGGAGCAGCAGGTTGAGCGCTGGCGTAGTCAACTGGATCACGACTTCCCCGAAGCCAAGGTCACCGACTGGGACCCAAGGGATGTGCCGCAGCCGAAGGACCCGAACGATCACCATGTTTTGGCTGCGGCCTATGCCGGCGAAGTCAACATCCTTGTCACCAGTGATGGCGACATCAGCGACTTCCAACAGTGCCTCGACCAAGTCAACGCCAACATCGAAGTGCAACACGTCGACGACTTTCTTTGCATGATCGCCGAACGCCATCCCGCCTTGGTTCGACGTCGTTACCTCTCTCAGGTCATGTACTGGCAGCACCGCTCCAAGTTGACGGAAGAGGCGGCGGCGGACTCCAGCAACGAAGCACTCGACCGGGCCGGCGCTAAGCGGTTCGCCTTCATGCTCAGCACGGATGAACGCTTTAGGATCTGGTGAACACCGGATACTGGCCCGATTTGCGCCTGATGTTCGCTACCAGGCCCTGGCCGACGCTGCAACATAAGGGTCACTACGGCGCTTACTGTTGCCGCGGCAGCACAGGCGACTAACGCAATCGATTCCACAGCGGCGAAGCGGCGGACGCATCAAGAACGGCTCGCTCGAGCGCCATGGCGGCGGGCCGGTCCACCGTGATGGCCCACCGTATATGTAGGTCGGCCCACCGCAGTGCGTCCTGCGCCCAGGTGGCAGCGCGCTTCGGTTCACCAGCCGGGAGCTCGTCGAAGCCCTCTTGCACGAATGCGGGGTCGGCAAGCGCTCGATCCAGTGCGGCTTCACCTAGTCCGCTGACAGCGGCCTTACCTCGGCGATAGACCGTTAGGCGTCCCGGGAGACCTTGGCCGCGACGTTCGCCGGTCATTCCGACGTACGCTATCGTGCCGCTCTCTCCCTGCCGAGCCAACTACACACCGGGCAGGCGTGGCGCCGACAACGCCGCGTGATCGAAGGAACCCACGCTGACTAGACGGCAAGAGAGGCGACTGCATCATCTTCGGTCACCGGACCAGCATGCCGTACGGTCTTGCGATGGGCCCTTCGCTGGCCGGCGTAAAGGGCGAGCGAGGCACAGCAACGGATGTCGGACGCCCCGACAACCCAACCGCGGAGAGGCTTCGGTGGGAGTCACCCGACCTGGAGCGGGAGCTGCTCGCAGTCCCTGTTTAGCAGTTTGCCTCGGATGACTAACCAGCCCGACTTCGCCAATAGGCAACGGACTGCTCGACGAGCGCCGTATGCGGGTGCCGGGGCCCCGATACGCGCAGGACGTCGGCTAGCAGGCGTTCTAGGGCTGCCGCTGCCTCCACCGGTCGGCCGGTACGACCTAGCGCATGGGCCAAGTTGTTCCGGGTGGCAAGAGTCTCGGGGTGATCCACACCCAGCACTCGCAGCCGATCAACAAGTAGCTGTTCATAGACGCTGACGGCTTGACCGTGCTTACCGGAGCTATCCAGTTGCGTACCGAGCCCATGGCGAGCCGTCAGGCTGTATGGGTGATCAGGCCCCAGAATTCGTACGGCCTCGGCATGCAGCCGTTTGAAGGCTGTTATGGAACTTTCGTGCTCGCCTGCCTCCCCGAGCCATGTGGCGAAGTCGAGGCGTGTGGTTAACGTGTCCTGATGGTCGGGCCCGAGTAGCCGCACGAAGTCTTCGACTAGTCCCGCGTAGGCGTTCGCGGCGGCAGTCGGGTCGCCCGCGTGCCCCTGCCACTTGGCAAGATTGCCACGGGTGACAAGCGTGTATCGGTGGTCAGATCCCAGCGCGCGCTCGACGTCGGCTAGTAGTTTCTTGAGTGCGTACACGGCAGCGGCCGGGTTTCCGGCCTCGCCCTGCGATCGGGCGAGGTTGCCGCGCGTGATGAAGGTTCCTATGTACTCAGGGCCGTGAAGCCGGACCGTCTGGGCGAGATGGCGCTCGAAGGCCTCAACGGCTTCAGCTGGGCGTCCACTGATTCCGCGCCATCCCGCGGAATCGTGTGCGAAGAGCAAGGTAACGGGATGGTCAGGGCCAAGTATGCTCCGGGCATCGGCGTGCAGGCTGTCTAGGAGCGCAGCAGCGCCTGCAGGGTTCCCCGACTCGGCGAGGCTGCGTGGGAGCCGGTGAAGAAGCTGATGAGGATCTGGAGCCAGCAGGCCCTCACCGGCGAGCTGGCGCAAGACATCGGCGTTCGCGCGCAACCGACGCCCGTGGCTGGTATCGCGCTCAACAGCCGGCCACGACTCGAGGAGGGCATCGGCGGCAGCCCAGGCCACGTCGGCGAAGTCGTCATCGGCGAGAGCTTCGCGGGTGGCTCGCTGCACCAGCCCGTGCATAGTGACCGAGTCGGAGACGACAGTAGCGACGTTGAGACGGTGCAGCACCTGCAAACCCGAGCGCACCGTCTCGACGCTTGTGTCTTGTTGTTGCTGCGCCGAGAGCCAGTTGCGGGCCGCTGTCGTAGTAAAGGTCAGCTCGGGAATGCCCGCAGGGTCCAGTACGCTCGCCAACTGCGCCAGTGGACGGGCCAGACCAATCGGGCGTACAGCGTCCGCCGCCTCGATCGACAGCGACAGGGTGGTAGCTACGGTGAGGTGGTAATCGTCGGGCATTCCACCTGGGTCGTTCGGGTCGGGAACTAGGTCGTCGAGGCGGTTGCGTCGGTCGGCGAAACGCTCTCGGTACTCCGCACACGTCACACGTTCGTTGAGTATGAAAGCCGCAGCTTGAGCGAGTGCGAGGGGCAGGTTATTAAGGTCTGCGGCCAGGTGCGGCAGGTTGGAGTCGTCAACGGGCGAGCCGTCGCGGGATTCCGCGCCGGCGAGGTGGTTATGCAAGTAAGCGTTGGACTCGTCTGCGGTGAACGGGTCGATCTGGATGATGTGCCGGGCTGGTCCACTCATGGCGGGTGCTCGCAGGCGAGTAGTGACCAGGGTCCGCCCGTACGGCGAGGACGGCGGCCACAGGCTTCGGAGGTCAGACACGACGGTGAGATCGTCGAGTACTACGAGCCACCGGTGGTCTGTCCGAGCAAGCCAAGCGTGGAAGCGAGCAGCGTCGCGTTCCGTGTCAGCGCCGGTTGCACCGGTAATTGCCAGATCGACGGCCGCCTGCGCGTACATGCCCACGATGGATTGTCGAGACGCGGCCGGTACCCATACGAGTAGGTCTAACTGGCCGTTCAGCCAGAGCCGGTCGGCGAGATAGGCCGCAAGTTGAGTCTTGCCGACGCCACCCATACCCGACAGAAAGCCGGTGCCTGCTTCGATCAGCGCATCAGGAAAGTCACTGGTCATCATCCGGTTCTGGAAGTGTTCTGCCAGTCGCGGCATCGTGCCGACTCGGAGTGGCGCCGGCTTGGCCGTCTTAGTAGTTCCTCGATCGACGCGCTTGATGTTTTTCGCCTCGGCAAGCAGCGTAACTAATTCGCGCGCACTCAGCACCTGGTGACCGCGGCGGGTGGCGCGGTCGTGCAGATGGTCGACAATCAGCGTGATGAGGCGCAAGTCCGACGGCAGCGTTTTACCCCTCAGCCAGTCCGACCAGGCCTGAGCGCTGAAGGCTAACGCCGAATTTTTTCTGCGAATCACAGCTTGGAGGTAGTCGTACGTCGGGGCGCCGGCCGCGCCATGTAGCAGACGCAACTGTGCTGCGAACTGCACGACAGGAGATTCGGCCGACGGCGAGCCGGCGACGCTGAAGCTAGGGGGCACCCGATCCGGATCCGGACCGGATCTCCGGTCTTGCCTGCTCATGACCTGGACGGTAGCCGACCATGTTCGACAGGGCAGCCTGCTACCTGACACAACGGAGCCTTCATCAGCGACACGCTAGGGGTATTGATGACGAACCGCGCTCCTCAGCTCGGCGACCGGTCCTCGGACCGCTTGCCAGCCACCAGGCACGAGACGCACCAGTCCGTCAACGTCGAAACCGACAGGCGCCAGAGCTTTCTTAATACTGAAACGCGCGTGGGCTACGACGACCTCGGCAAGACGCGATTTGTGCACAGCCTCGCAATGGGTGGTGACTTTAACCCCATGAAGATCGCCGCCGTATGCATTGGGACCACCGCCACCTTCACCTTGGTGGCCGCCATCCTCGCCGTCACCCGCCAGCCAGGCGCCAGCGTTGCTGCGCTTGCTCTTAATTTGGTACCCCTGCTCGCCTCCATCTACCTGGCCGCATACGAAATTCAGACCCGCCGGATCGAGGCCGGCGCGGCGATCACAAAGACGGATAGCTGAAATGATCGGCGCGGCAAGGGCGCCTGAGCGGCTCACGGCCAAGGTCGACATGCTGCCGTCACGGCGAAGCGAGGTCCGCTGGACTGCTCGTCCAAGCTACTTCTCAGATGGCTGTCTGGCTCTAGTCCCGCTGTTCGAGGGGTCAGCTACGTCGGCTCGTCGTCGCTGTCGGGGAACTGCCGGAAAGGGCTGCCCACCACCGCCGTAGCGCTGCCGAGCCGCCTCGCCGCTCGTTCCTACGAGCGTCCCGATCGCCTTCCAGGGAACTCCGATGACCCGTGCCGCTCGAATAGCTTCGGCCAGGCCAGCGAGCGCCTGTGTATAGGAAAGGTATGCGCGGTGAATCGCCGCCAGGGCTTCTGCCCTGGGCTCGTCGCTATCGACCGGCTCCGCTTCCTCGAACTTGCGGGCCAACTCGTCCGCATGCTGCAGAATTTCCTCGACACTGCGCGGCATGGTTACATCCCCCTCAGAAACTTGGGCCGAGCGGGCATCGCGTGAACGATGACGGTGATTCCGCCGTCCGCGCGGACCACTCCGACCTCAAGGAGCCGCGTCGCACGGTCGGCGCCGACAAGCATCTCCATGCCCTCCCCAACGTCGAACCATCTGATCGAGTTGCGGAACGCATGCAGCATGTCTTCGTCAGAGACATCGTGCTTACGAGCGCTCTCGGCGATGACAGGCTCCACGCATACCAAGTTACCTTGTCGTACCTGCGTCAACAAGTTACCTTGCAAGTGGCCCGGAAGTGGCAAAACGAAGAAAATTTGGCTCGATAACCCTCGCGTTCGAGGTCAACCAGATCGGCCCTTCGCTGCGCGATGTCACGGTGAACGTCCAGTACATGACCCGCTCCGGCAGCAGATTTGGCGCCTCCCGTGAGTGGGCGGTAGCAACGGGTTGCAGCGGTAGCGGGGCAGGAAGCGGCAAGTTCGACGGCCTGACGGTGACGCCAGCCCCGCGGTGGCGCTGCCGCTCCGCTGGTGGCAGCGACTCCTCGTGACGGCGAGCCTGCCTTCTAGCCCACGCGCGCTTCATCGGAGCGCAGCAGCAGAAGCAATGGCTGAGGCTACGGCGCTAGCCATTGCCGCTCCTACCCAAAGGGCGAGGACCAGCGCGCTCCGCTATGACTGCGGTCGGGCTTGGGATCCTCACCCAGATACTCGCGATCATCAGTGATGATCTCAATCTGAAGCGTCTGAAAGATCAGCTGCGACTACCAACACCCGATAAGCAATACTGCAGGGTCAGCAACGCGTAGGTGCCGAGTCGACTGGCATGCACGGTGGCGCAACCGTCAGAGCGGTGGCCGCCTGTTCGCGCTCACCGTCGAGGCGGACCGCGCCCGCACGGAAGCGAAGCTACTGAGGCAGTAGTGCAAGCAAATTCTCGCGCGTCTGACGAACATGTCCACCGACCGGGATGCCTATCTGTCGGCTGAACGGCGGCTCATCAACCGCATCGATGCGAGCCAGCACCGGCGGCAGTGTTATGGAAACTCGCGGGTTGAGCTGCGGCTTCGGCCGTCAGCCGGCAGCGACTAAGAGCTTGCCGCCCGCACGTTCCACGAGATGGCCCGGAAGCCCGGGGTTGACGGGCCACCGTGGCGGCAACTGTCCGCACTGGCCCACCAGTCTGAGACCCGGTGGCACTCCCGCTGGTGTCCGGATGATGAACCTATGAAGATCCAGAGCCGTGTCTGCGCCGTTTGCCGGCTCGCCGGCAGAGAGCCGCTCGGCCTCGGTCAGGCGGTGCAAGGGCGGCGGCTGCCCCACGCACATTGCGAGACGCCGCCTTGCATGTGCTGGATGACCACCGCGACCGAAGCGAAGGATGATGCGAGTCTCGCCGGCGATGTGGACGTCGTCTGCAGCGACAGGGTCTGGCGGGACAACCCAGCTTCGCCACGGTCCGACAGTCGGGGGGAAGACATTGTGCTTTTGTCGGCCGGATCCGCTGCTGGAGCGGTCAGGATGAAGGGGGCGAACGGCTAGCCGGGAATCTGATCTCGATCGCGCCTCGTCCATGGCTTGTCGTCGGCGTGACTCGACGACGTGCCGCCCGCTGGGTGGGTCGATAACAGCGATTCTGTCAGCAGACGAGGTTTCGACCGTAATTCTTGGCGGGGCAGCGGACGTCGAGGCGGGCGGTGCTGGGCGGTCGCGGTGCGTCGAGAGGTCGTCTTGCCACGCTCGAGGAGCAGCTGTGGTGAGGAAGGTGGAGCAGCCTGGCTCCAGTAGGTCGTTTCATCGGGTCAGCTCGTGCTGGCGTGACCAGAACCGGACGGGACCTAAGCCGACCCCGGTGACGCAGACGTTGATGAACAGTTCGCTGTCGGCCAGGAACTCGCGGCTGTTGGTCAAGCATATGTAGAGGTCGACGGCCTTCTGCCGGCCGCCGGTCTGCTCGGCTGCGAGGAACGGCGACGCGCTGAGGTTGTAGTTGTAGCTGCGCTGCTTGGCGTCGCCGGAGTAGAAGCCTTCGCTGGCTGGCAGCGGTCCAGCCGGTTTGTACTTCGCTCGGCCGGTCCGCACGCTGCGCATCGCTGATGTGCCGTAGTGGGGCTGGTCGAGGAATTCGACCCAGCGCGCGAAGCCTTCGACGGGCCAGATCGCTTGGTTGGTGGTCCCTGCCGGTCCGAAGTCGAATCGTTTGAACTCGACCAGGTGCGGTGCGATGCCGTGGGCGAACTCGTGCAGGAGCACTGACTGCAGATCTCGGGTGCCGGCGAGCCGGCTCATGTCCAGCACGATCCGGGAGCCGGCGGAGCGTTCGATCCACGACGGCTCGTTCGGTGCGTGCAGAACGGTGGGGTTCGGCTTGGCGAACGGTGACAGGCCGTCGGCGGTGATGACCGGAGCGAAACTGGTGAACCCTACCGATTCGCCGGGGGACACGCCGGTGCTGTACCACGTGGTGTACTGCGTCCGGTCGGCAAGGAAGACCACGAATCCGGGCACGGCGAGCCGCTTACCCCACAGGGCGCGGGTCTGCCGGGCAGCGCGTTGCGCGGCGGGTAGGTACGCCCGTGGATCCCAGCGGCCGTCCGCGGCCGCGTACACGGTGACTCCGGCGCCGCGGGCTGAGCGCAGCGGCAGGAAGTCCCACGGGGCGTTGCTGACGAACTTCTCATCAATCTGCACGGTGATGCCGGTGATCTGCGCGCGCTCGCCGTCGAACGTCAGCGACCAGTGAGCATGCGAGGCCGACCGCTGGACGTCGGCCGACAGTCGCATGATCTCGAAGACCGCCACCTTGATGGTGTTGGGGTCAGCGTCGTCGAACAGGCCGATCGAGTAGTCATGGGGGAGCAGATCGAACGAGTTCAGGTCGAGTTGCCGTAGGTTGGCGAACCGCATCCGTTCCTGCGCGATGATCTTCGTGGCGGTCGGTGCGATATCAGCTAGCCACGCGGCCAGGTCACCGTCGCGCAGCGCCGCCGAGCGTCGCTGTGCGATGGCGTTGACCACCCGATCGCGCACGCCGTAATTCAATTCGCCTATGGTCTTCACCCTAGTGGTGACGGCCCGGACCGGGGTCCCGGGTCGGTCGTCACCGGCACGGGACGCTACCAGCGCACCGCCGCCGACGAGCGTGGCGACGATAGCGATCGCGGTCGGCAGCGCCCACCGCCGCCGCCACAAAACTGTGGGCGGCCGCTGCTCGGCTGCAGTCGACGGGCGGGTTTGCTCCGGCACCCGTCCGAACGCGGATGCACGCAGGGCTGGGGCAGCGTCGCCTTTCGCGTGCGTCACCGACGGTACGCCCGGTGCGGTCTGAGCCTCGGCGGCAACTGGCGGCGGTTGGGCTGGAGATGGGGAACGACCCTCGTCAGGCCCCATCCAGTACCGGTCGTCGTCGGTCAACACTCTGCCCCTGTCGCTACTGACTGCGCGATCAACCCGGGCATTCAACCTGAGCGAGGTGGATCGGCGCTGCTTAGCAGTTGCGAACGGATGGACGGCTGGTCATGCAGCGGTCAGCCGTCACCTGTTTCCGTGATGGACCACCCGTCACCGTGGGGCACACACGGGGCGGCGGCCGTCTGCGAGGGAGCTCCGCCGCACCCGCTGATCGCGTCGATTCAACAGACCACGTTAAGAGTGCAGATAGTGCGCTGATCCTTTCTTGTCAATAGCTTCGCGGAATTTGGATGTTCGCCGAGCAGGTCGCCGGCTGACGCGTCATCGCGTCCGAGGATGCGGGCCGTTGTGGGCGATGCTGTCTGGTTCTTGCGGTCAGTTGTGGAGTTGCAGGCGTAAACACGCAGGTGAATAGGTTGGGGGAAGCCTAAACCTTTAAAGGCCATGATATAAGTCATGAATTTAGAGCCGACGTTATAGTGCAAACATCCGAAAAGGATGATTCGCGGTGTAGCGCGGTGGGCGACGGTTTCACTACTTTGCGTGTCGACAACCGTGATGATCGTCGATGTCGCGGTGCTCCAAATGCTCTGGAGAGCACATGCTGCGCATCCCGCGCGCTGTACGACGCTGGTCTATTCCTCTGACGGTTGCGGTCACCGCCGCGACCGTCACCATCTCGGTGCCCGCATCGGCCGAACCATCGGCTGATCCTTCGGCACCGGCCGCCTCGGCGCCGTCGGGGAAGGTGCCGGTCGCGCCGCCGGCGCGGCCTCGCGCCACCGTCGATCCGATCACCCAGCCGGGGATCGGTCAGGCGAAGCCGTCAACGCGATCGACCGGCAAGCTGCTGCTGGCCGAGTCGACGGCGGCAAGGGCCGCCGCCCTGGCCGCCGCGCCGGTGGGCACGGGGCCGGCTAAGCAGGCCACGCTTGTGCCGTTCGAGATCTCCGACCGCATTCAGGCGCGGGTCAATGTCGGTTCGGGCAACTTGCTGGTGCAGAGCTCCGACCTGAAGCTGCCCGGCATCAAAGATGATGTGCAGCTGGGTATGGCGTACAACAGCCTGTTCGTCGGCTCCGACATCGACGCCGGGTCGTTCAGCAAGGGCTGGAAGGCCCGGGTGGGCACCGACGTCAAACTCGTTGCGGCCGGCGACGGGTCGGTGACCTATGTGGCCGCCGACGGCGTGACCGGGGTGTTCAAGCCCACCGCCGCCGGAGCGTCCACGTACACCACGCCCGGCGAGTTCAAGGGCAAGCTTGCCAAGGGCGCGGTCAGCGGGTGGACGCTGCAGGAGAACGGTGGTCGCAAGCTGACCTTCAACGCCGCCGGTGTGCTGACCAACTGGACCGACCGCAACGGCAACGTCACCGACATCGTGCTCGATGACACTGACCGGGAAACCGCGATCACGTCGAACCGCGGCGGGACCAGCGCGCGCACGGCGGTCGTTGCTCGCGACGCGAACGACCGGATCACCTCCTACACCCAGCACGCCGACGGCGTTCCCGGGCAGCGCAAGGTGACCTACACCTACGCCAACCTGCAGCTGACCTCGATCCGCTCGGACACCGACCGGACCACGACGTTCGACTACGACACCGCGGGCAACCTCGCCGGGATCACCGTGACCAACGCGACCGGTTACTGGCGCAAGACCGCGATCACGTACGACTCGTCGCGGCGGGTCACCTCGGTCACCAAGATCATCGACGGTCCCGCCGGCACCGGCGCCACGACCCGGTTCGCGTACCCGAGCGCGACGCAGACGCTGATGGCGGACGCGAACACCGACCTGTCCAAGGCGATCACCAGTGTGCCGCGCACCGTCTACACGGTGAATACCGCCAAGCGGGTCACCCAGTCCGTCGACCCGGCCGGGTTCACCCGTACGGCGACCTACACGCCGTTCAACGACGTAGCGTCGGCTACCGCCGCCGAGGGCGGCTCGGTGACCAACACTTACGGCAGCAACGCCGGGCAGTCGAAGACCGCGTCGAAGGCCTCGACCGGCGCGGCAACGTCGACGGCTTACGCGAACCCGGCGACCGCAGCCAACCCGACGGCGAACTTCCAGTCGTCGTCGTCGACCGACCGTCAGGGCAACGTCAGCACGAGCGGCTACGACGCCAAGGGCAACCACACCAGCACCAAGGACGCGCTGGCGGCCGAGGCGAAGGTCAGCCACAACAGCGACGGCACCGTCGCCACGTCGACCGACCCGGCGAATGGCACCAACGCCACCAAGTACGGCTACGAGGCCACCACCAAGCACGCTACCGGCGTGACGCCGGTGACTGGGTCGTCGCTGGGCGGCCGCGCGTACACCTACGACGGCTACAGCCGGCTCAAGACCGCCACCGACGGCGCCGGCCGCACGGTCACGTACACATACGACAACGACGACCGGCCGGCCACCATCGCGTTCTCCGACGGCACGCCCACGGTGCGGTACAACTACGACGGTGGCGGGTATCTGCAGCAGCGTGACGACGGCAACGGCACGGTGTACTTCGAGTACAACCTGCTCAACCAGATGACCAAGCGCTCCGCGACCACCGGCGGCGGCGACCTGTTCTACGGCCACGACCCGGTCGGTAACGTCACCAGCAGCACCGACCTGCGTGGCACCACCGGGTACGTCTATGACGCGCGGAACCTGCTGACGAGCATGACGACGGTCAACGGCACCCGCTACGGCTTCGACTACACCAAGGACGGCCTGCGCAAGAACACCTGGTTCAACACCAACGCGGGCAACACCGTCTGGTCGGCGCGCACCACCGTCGCGTACGCCACCACCGGCCGGCTCTCACGCATCACCACCGTGCGTAACTCCGCCGCGCCGGTCACCGTGTCGGACGTGTCGAGCTGCTACACCCCGATCGGGCACGCCACCTGCAGCGACACCACCGCCGACAAGGGCCTGGTCAACTGGGAACTCAACCACGCCACCGACGTGCGCTCGGAGTACACCTACGACAAGGGCAACCGGCTCACCAAAGCCACCAACGTCGCCGGCTCGACGTGGGTCTACACCTACGACGCCAACGGCAACCGCAAGACCGTGACCCGCGGCGGCACCGCCACCCAAACCTTGGCCTTCAACCCGGCCAACCAGGTCACCACGACCGGCAACTCCTACGACGGCACCGGTAACCAGCTCGCCGGAGCTGGGCTGAACAGCCCGGCGCTGAAGTACAACGCCGCCGGCCAGATGATCGAAAACGGCGGCACCCGGTACTACTACTCCGGGCCCGACCAGAACGAGTTCATCACCACCGGCACCGCCGACCTCGTCTACGGCCGCCCCGACACCAACGGCCTACCGACAATCCAGTCCTACACCTACCACTACGCCGACGGCGCCACCACCAAGGGCTACGTCGACCGCGACGGCACGGGCACCCTGCTCGGCGCCACCATCGACGCCAAAGACATGTTCTACGTCCGCGACCGCCTCGGCACCGTCCGGGCCATCATCGACACCACTGCTACCGTCGTCGCGAACTACACCTACGACCCCTACGGCGCTGTCCTGTCCTCCACCGGTGTCCGCGCCGAACACAACCCGTTCCGCTACACCGGCGCCTACCAGGACACCTTCTACGACCTCGGCACCAACTTCACCAAACTCGGCCGCCGCTGGTACCACGCCGAACACGGCCGCTTCACCCAACAAGACAGCCTCACCTTCCTTGCGAACCCTGCCCTAGGGAACCGTTATGCCTACGTCGGCGGCAACCCGGTGAACTACACCGACCCGACGGGCTTCGGTCCCTTTGGCCCCGACTGGTTGACTTGCGGTCTCGCCGTTGCTGGGTACTTCGGGGGAATTGCTGCACTTTCCTCTACGGGCATAGGCCTTGTACTGGCCGTGGGTCTACTTGCCGGCTCGATATACGGTATGCTGGACGGCTGCTATGACGATAACAGGGAGCCTATTGGGGGAACCTCCTGACGTTCGCCTACAGGAGGTTTGCTTGATGACTAGATCCGACAAGATGGCGGTTAACGAGAGGATTAATTAGCGTGAAGCGCTTTCCGCAGAAGTTACTTTGGGTCATAGTTATTTCAGGGTCATTGACATTCCTCTCAATGTTCCTGGACGGATTTGATAATCCCGTGGACGTTGTCGTCGGACTGCTAATGGCCGGTCTGGTGATCTGGGCGGCGCTGATGCTTACGATTAAGCGAAGGAAGGGTCCCACCGCGGGCACCTAGCTTCAGCGAATCCCTCGGCACCGAAGGGATCGTGGGCGGGAGGCGGCGCGAGTCGCCTCCCGCCGACTGCGCAGAAGCAGCTCACTCGCGCGGTCGAGACTCGCCCGGTCCCGGATCCGGATTTCCAGGTCCCCGGTCCCGTAATGGCCGATGGACCGGACGTCGCGGGTAAAGCCGGCCTCAAGTTCCACCGACGCAGGATCTACCTTGGCGAACACCCGCAGGCTGTGATCGTGGGGGTGCACCTCGACGCAAGCGAAGTTCTTCATGCGCCGGTAGGCGACGTAGAACTTGCGCGCCGTCTTCTGCACGTCGTCGCCGAACGCTTCCAGCATGACGTTCAGGTCGGCGTATAGGTCTGAGTGATTCTGGCGCTTGCTGCAGGTGCTCGGTCACCGTCATCGGCGCGCTCAAGCTCGGAGGCTGGCCCGAGTACTTCTTGTCTGCCGGGCTCGCGCCCGAGTCCGTGGTGGCGGCGTTGCCGGTGATGGCGGTCAGCAGTTCCAGGGCAAGGAAGTCGTCGCCGTAGTTGCGGTACCGGACCAGCTCGATGCTCCGGTTGATCTGTTGCACGGCGTACTCGTCGTAGCGGGTGAAGTCACTGGCGACGCAGACGAGCCGCGGAGCGCTCCAGTCAATCTCCTCGGCGGCCCGCAGCGCCAAGTTTTTCATGACAAGCAAGGTGAACTCACCGTGGTAGTCCATCAGCCAATCGAAATAAAAAAGACCCTGGCTGATGACGTTCTCGTCACGAGATCGCTTGTACTCAAATATGACCGGCGAGCCGTTCTTGTCGAGTCCGAGAGAGTCCATGCGGCCACCGTGCCGGGCCCCGGTGGAGTACTCGGAGGCCAAGAAGCGAACCCCGAACAGCGTGTTCATGTTGCGCTCGATCAGAGCCGTGCGAAGACCGCGCCGAGGGCAAGCCGATTAACTATGGCGACGCAGTGAGCGCCGGAACGA
Organism: Actinoplanes sp. M2I2; assembly: GCF_023544445.1. GTDB lineage: Bacteria > Actinomycetota > Actinomycetes > Mycobacteriales > Micromonosporaceae > Actinoplanes. The sequence goes on from NZ_JALPVJ010000029.1 coordinate 61,429, forward strand.
CGGATATGGTGGTGAGCCTTATTAGCTGAGAGCCGACGCCGCGACGAAGCTAATATCAGTAGGGCGTGATGGGCATCGCGAACGTGCGATGCCCATCACGTAATGCGTTGTAGATTGCCTCGTAAGTCGACCATGAAGGACGTAGTAGATGCCCGTGATCAGGATAGCCCGAGCATTAGATGCTGGCGGCCTGTTTGCGCGAATGGGATTCCTTATCGATGGAAAGTTGATTACCCGACTTAAGAGGGCAAGTCTGAAAGTATCGAGGTGCCGGCCGGCTCCCATATCATTCAGACTCGGATGGACTGGCTGCGCAGCGCGCCACTGGAAGTGAACGTAGAGGAAGGAGTCACGGTGTCCGCGACTGCCTCCCTGACCGAGCATCACGTAAAACGTGGTGTGTCGCCTCAGAAGTTCATCATGAAGGGACGTGGAAAATGCCCATTATTAGGCTAGCTCGGGGGTTTGATGTCGGCGGCACTGCTCGCCGAATGAAGTTTCTCCTTGACGGAGAAATTGTAGCTCGCTTGAAGCGAGGCGATTCTGACAAAATTGAGGTGACTTCGGGCGTTCACACAGTTGAGGCGCGAATGGATTGGTTGCGCAGCGCCCCTCTGGAGGTGGAAATTTGGGAAAACGAAGATTCTTCCATTGTTGGATCTTTGACCGAACATTCATGGACGTTTACTGGCAGCTTTCTTAAGCCGCATGCTGCGATCGAGTTAATTCTGAAGTGAAATGCTTCTATAGTTCTCAACTGATGCTGTTGGCTCGGGCAGCGCCATTCGGGTTCGGAAACGTTCTGCTGATTTAGCAGGGTCATCGCGTCTTGGCGCTACCGTTGGTCACGGCCTCAACAAGGTTGGGATCGGCGGGTCAGCGCGACCGTGGCGCGGACGGTGCAGGTTACGACCCCTACGGTGCGGTGTTGTCCTCCACCGGTGTCCGTGACGAACACAACCCGTTCCGCTTCACCGGCGCGTATCAGGACGCTTTCTATGACCTCGGCACCAACTTCACCAAACTCGGCCGCCGCTGGTACCACGCCGAACACGGCCGCTTCGCACAACAAGATCTCTTGACGTTCCTCAACAGCCCCGCCCGCGGGAACCGCTACGCCAACGGCGCCAACCCCTCGGCATGGCCTCACTGTAAAGGCTCATCTCGTTTCCCGGGGTGCCCCGGTTTCACTGCTCACCAGGCGACGTTTGTGCCGGTGGGCGTCATCGTGTCCACGAGGTCGGACGTCAGCCGGCGCATCTTCCGCGTCGACGGCTTTCACCGTGACAATGCCAGCCACGAATATCCGGCGGTCAGTACTGCCACCGCCGCCGGTATCCCGCGACGTGCCGAGCCATTGCCGAAGTGCTCAGGCGGGCGTGCAGGCGTGATGAGCTGGGACAGCATGGGTCAGGCACCGTCGGGTCGATGCCCTGGGTGGTCCTTGATGATCACATCGGGGTCTGACGTCGCGTCAGCCAGCTCAACCGGTAGGCCCGGCCGTCGACATCCAGGGCGTCAAGCCAATTGGACCAAGCCGCCCACACTGTCGTCGTCGCTAGGTTCGTCGTAGCCCGCCGCCGCCGCCACTACCCGGCGATCCCAGACGTCGGATCGCGCTGCCGCTGACAACCAGTGAGCCGCGGCGCCAGAATATTTGAGTGGGCTCCGTGCGGGCAGGGACGTGGTGACTGTGAGCCGACGGACATGCATTCGGGGTGCGCCACCCCCGTACCCGACCACATCGTGCGTGATCAGTAGGAGAATCCTTGGCCGAGGGTTCTCGTAAGCTCCGACGTGGCGCACGCCATTAGCCGCTCGGTGATCGCGTGAACCGTGTCGAACGGCAACATGAGCGGCGGTGCTCCCATCGGGGGTTGTCTCAGCCGTCATCGGAAGTGAACATCAAGCTAAATAAGGCGTGACGCGTCTGCTAATCAACACAGGCCCTATGCAGAGTGATGCAGGCTATGCTGCGATTTCCCAGAGCTCTGGCGCGCCTAATACCGCGGTTAGTCGCGTGTATACGGTGGGCAGCCGCCGTCATACCGTAGTCAAGGCAAGATGAATGTTCTTGCATGCCCATGGCTATTTCACGACTCATGTCGACCTCTACGCGGGCGGCGTTTCCGTGTCGCGTTCACCGGGTCATTAGTGCTGTTGCTGATAGTGGGTTTAGGTCTGGACGGCGTAGGCGCCTGGGGGCTCGGGACGGTGGTAGAGCGTCCAGCTGCGCATGCCGTAGCAAGCCGCCACGGCGAGCGCGTACAAGACGGCGATAGTGTCCGGGCCGGAGCGCGACAAGATCAGGGTGAAGAACCCGGCCGGTACGGCCAGCATGATGCGTCCAGCCGGATGTCGTAGCAAGGCGCAGGCGATGGCGATACCGGTGAGCAGTCCGCCGGCCGTGCCGAGGGCGGCGCCCCATCCGTTGAGGGTGGCGGGTAGTGGGCCTTGCCACCATAGGGCGACGGCGGCGATGCCGACTGCTGAGGTGATCACCGAGCTGGCGGGGAAGGTGAGGACCCGGTCCCATCCTCCCGCTGGTGGTTGGGGCAGCCGCCGGCTGAGCGCCGCCAGTGTGATGGCGGTGGCAAGGAGGGGCAGTATCGGCAGCAGGGCCCATCGCATGAGTGTGGACATCGGCTGAGCGAAGAGTTCAGCCGCTGTGACAGCGAGCAGCCCTGCTGCTGCGGTGCTGATCGCGGCCGCAGCGAGCAGCCCGCCGGCGATCTGCGATGGTGGCACGCCGGGTCGGCCCAGAACCGGAGCCCGGTGGGCGAGCAGCGCGGCCAGCAGGCCAGCAGCTTGCAGCGCTGTTACGCAGATCAGTACGCAGGTGGTGGTGAGTTCACCCCAGGCGGCGAGCACGTAGTAGCCCGGGCGTGGCCGTTGCGGGGTGCCGTTGTTGGCATCGGCGGACAGCAGGAAATGCGCGTACAGCAGCAGCGCCGCCACCCCGGGCAAGGTTAGGCCGAGTAGCCGGCGTAGCGGCGGCAGCGTGACCGGCTCAGGACCGAGTCCGGCGGGCATTGACGGTTCACCGGCGCCGACTGCCGCGGCGATACCGGGATACTGGGCGACCTGCACCGGCCGGCCGAGTTTCACGGCGATCATGTCTCCCGCGCCGGGCGTCGCCGCGGTCGCCCCGATGACGTGCACCGCGCTGACCTGCACCAAGCTCAGATCAGCGTTGCTGACCGCGGTTGCTGCCAGCGCCGCGGCTTGCTCGAAGGCCGGCTCAGACGCCTGCCGGAGCAGGGCGGTGGTCACCACGGCCGCCGCCCGGCCCGGCAGCGTAACGGTGACGGCGGGTTGCCCGCTCAGAGATTGCTTCGCCGCGCGGATGGCCGCCAGCAGACTCCACCGTTGTCCCGTGGTAAGCGGCTCGAGCTGATCGGCGAGCAGTGCGGCGGTAAGGGCGGCATCGATCGCGTCTCCGCCGGCGTCCGGGTCGACCAGAGTGGACAGGACCTCCCACCCGGCTGGCCCGTAGGACACCACGGTGGCCTCGCAGCCTGATCCCACGTCGACGACCAACGCGGTGGTTCCCATCGGCGGTGGTGACCCCACCGGCGTGGCCGCTTCCGCGACGGCGACGGGAATGTCGATCATCCGGGTCACCGGGAGCCCGGCGGTGGAGCAGGTGTGCCGTAGCCAGGTACGCCGGCGTGGCCCCCATCCGGCCGGGACGACCAGCCGCACGTCAGCAACCGGCCGGCCGGCGGCCTGGGCGGCCTCGGCCCGCACCTGGCGCAGGGTCGCCACGACCAGGTCAGCGATGTCGACCGGCGCACCGCGCACCTCGACTTCACCGAGGTCCGCGTGCAGCGGCGACACCACGAACCCGTCGGGATCGCGTTCGGCGTGCTGCCACGCTGGGGCGCCGACAACGATGGGCCCGTCGCCCAGATGAACGGCGCTGGACAGTTCCACCTGCCCGGCGAAGGTCAGCGGTGCCCAGCCGCCCGGCCAGATGAGTACCGCCCGGGTGGCGACAGCCCCATAGTCGATCGTCAACTGTGGATACACGGACGACAGTGAAACAGAAGATCGCCGATAAAAACCCGACGCAATTGCGTGGTAGTTCACGTTGAACCACGCGGTGATCCGCCCCGTTCGATGAGGTAACCGCTCGAGGCCCGTGCGGTGGCCCAACGCGAATCTGCCCAGGCCACGGCCGCAAGCCCACCGGGATCAACTCGCCCGCCAACGCCTGGCCGGCAGCTGTCGAACGACGACGTACGGCCGAGCACGTCCGCATACCCGCGCCTTTCCCGAGGACAGGAGGAACATCGGAAATGTTCCGGTTGATAGCTGCCCTACGGTGGGCAATGGCAGCGGCGCTTCTGCTCCTGGGCGTTCCTTCAGCGTTCGCCGCCGCCGGCGGAGTCCCGCACCAGACTCCCTCGGCGCCGAAGGTCCAAGCCTGGCTGCAGGGTCCGCTGGAGCCGGGTAACGCGGCCATCACCGCCTGGATCGCGGTCTGGCTCATCTGGGGCGCGGTCGCCGGCCTGGTCGTGGCCGCGATCGGGCGCCGGGCCGCGCGGGTTCGCTGGCACCGGCTCGTCGGGCGGCTTCCCGCGCCGATGCAGGGCCTGGCCGCGACCATCGTCGGCGCCACCGCCCTGACCGCGCCGCTGGCGGCGACCGCCGCTCACGCCGCACCGGTGCCGGCGACCGTGGGCGATACCCACGACCTCTCCGCCGGCACGCGCACTGGTCACCAGCCGCCACCATCCGCCACCTCGGCAGCCCAGGCGGCGGGCTCTAGCCTGGTCCAGGTCGTCGTCCGGGACGGCGACACCCTGTCGAGCATCGCCGAGCGGTGCCTCGGCGACGAAAACCAATGGCCGGCGATCTTCGCGCTCAACGAAGGCCGGTACTTCGACGACATCGGCGGGACCTTCACCGACCCGGACCTCATCTACCCCGGCTGGACGTTGCAGTTGCCGACCGAGGCAGCCGCCCCGGACTCGCCACGCCACCGGCCGCCAACCCGAGACGGCAACAACACACCGTCACCCGGGCCGTCCGCCAACGATCCGCAGCCAGCGCAGCCGGCACCGACCGCGGTCCCGGCCGGCCCTTCTGCAGCTGCAACCCCTGCGCACCCTGGCGCATCCAGCGACGGCAACACCCTTCCGGAGCCGACCGCCGCGCCCGCCGAAGGCAACGCCTCGGGTCCCCAGTCGTCGGGTGCCGAGCCGCCGGCCGGGGACGCGGCGCGCCGCGCTGCGCCGCCGGGCGTGCAGCTGGCTACCGGCAGTTGGCTGGATCTGGGCCTGGCAACCGCAGTTGCGGCCGCTGCCGCCTTGGTCTGGGCGCACCGTCGCCGCCGCTACCGCCGCCACCCGCTCACTCCTGAACTGCGACTCGACGACCCCGACCTGACCGCGCTGCCGCGCGCAGTCACCGACATCCGGCGCCGGCTACGCATCACGGTCGAACCCGCCACCGCATCCACACCCACCGCGACCGACCTGGTCCCTGCCCACACCACTGAAACCGACGAGCCTGACGGCGGTGATCCCGGCACCGGGCACGCGGCCGCCGGCGGTACCGGGTCACCTCGGCCGCAATCCGGCATCGCACCGGCCCGGCCGGTCACACCGACGCTGACCAATCCCGCGGCTGTCGCCTGGCCGGCATCCGGGCTCGGCCTGACAGGGCCTGGCGCCGAACCCGCCGCCCGCGGTTTCCTGGCCGCCGCTCTGGCCGACCGCGACCCCCAAGCACCACCGGCACAGGTCGTACTACCCGCCACCACCGCGGCCACCCTGTTCGGCTCCGCTGCCGATACCCTGCCCGCCACACCTCGCATGACCATCACCGCTGATCTCGCCGACGCCCTCAACCTGCTGGAACATCACGTCCTGCAGCGCACCCGGCTGATCGACGACCACCAGGTGGACAGCATCGCCGACCTGCGCATCACCGACCCACATGAAGAACCGGCCCCGCCGATTTTGCTGCTGGCCGACGCGACCGACAGCCGGGACCACATGCGCATGACCGCCCTGCTCGCCCAAGGCCACCGCCTCGATATCCACGGCATTCTGCTCGGTGCCTGGACCACCGGCGACACCCTCGTCGTGAACACCGACGGATCCACCACACCAGTAGCCGCCAGCCACCACAGCGGTCCATTGGCCGACCTCGGCCGCATCGCCGTCCTCACGCAGGCCGACGCCCTCGCGGTGATCACCACGGTGATCGAGTCGCACACCGGCCTGCCGCTGGCGCCGGCCGGGAAGCAGCAGCGACCGTCCACCGCAGTCGTGCCGGCGGCGGCCACCAGCGACGACGGCCAGACTCACGTTCGGCCGGACCGCGTGCTGCACGCCCTGGCCAACCTCGGCGAAACGACTGCCGCAGCCGTCGCGGCCCACCTCACCGTGTCCTACCCGACGGCCACCGCCGAACTGATCCAGCACGAACACGACGGCCACACCGAAACCGTGCGCACCGACACCGGACGCACCCTGTGGCGGCTCACCGACACCGGCCGAGCAACCCTCACCCCCACCGACACCACACCCGCGGCACCACCGGCCACCAGCGAGCCCGCTACCACCGAGCCCGATACCGCACCCACGGCCGTCCATAACGCCGCTGCGGCCGGCCGGTACGCCGACGTCGACGCGGCCTTGCGGTGGCCCGACCCCGACACCAGCTTCACCAGCGACCATCCGCCTGCTCCGCCCGGCACCGATGACTCACCACCGGGACACGTCGAGGTCACCGTGCTCGGAACGGCCGGCATCGTGGCCGTCAACCCCGACCGGACACCCCGCAAGAAAGCCCTCGAGCTGCTCGTCTACCTCGCCGTGAACGACGGCAGCGCCACCGTCGACGCCATCCTCGAAGATCTGCTGCCTGACGCCCCGACCAGCAAAGCCCCCGAACGCCTCTACACCTACGTCTCCGACCTACGCGCCGTCATGCGCCGCATCGGTGGACCCGGCACCTACCTCACCCACCCGCAGCGCCGCTACACCCTCAACCCCGACACCATCACCATCGACCTGTGGCAAATGCGCGCCGCGATCCGCGAAGCCCAGCAGGCCACCGACACACCGCAACGCATCAACGCGCTGCACCGAGTCGTCAAGCTTTACCGAGGCCCACTGGCCGAAGACACCGACTACGAATGGGCTGAGCCCTACCGCGAAGCCATCCGCCAGCAAGCCCTCGACGCCCACCTCGCCCTAGCCGACGCCCTCACCGGCAACCCCAACGCCCGGGCCCAAGTGCTCGCAGCCGCCATCGCGCACAGCCCCTACAGCGAACAGCTGTACCAGGACGCCATGCACGCCTACGCCGAACTCGGCCACCTCGACGCCATCCGAGCCCTACGCCGAGACCTGACCCGAGCACTCGCCGAGATCGACGCCGAACCCGACGACCAAACCATCGGCCTCGCCGACCAACTCATCGCCGACCTGCACCAGAAACCACGGCGCAATGCGGCCCAACCCCCGACCGAACCGTGACGGCCAACCGCGAATGGCCCCCCATGATCGATAATGTGCTTATCCTCCGTGTTGATAGACGATTTGCCAGTTCCCTGCCGATGAGAATGCGTCAGCAACTGACCCGCCCGATCGCCGTGATACCCCAGCCGGGGACCTTGTCGTAACAGCGGCCGTGGTTATCGCTGCTGCGTGTGGTTGCGCCCTCCGTGCGCGGGGTATCGGTACTCGTCATGACGGAGTCTCGGGTTCGCGCCGCTGGATCGGGCAATCTGCTGCTGGCTGCAGGCGTCGGCCTCCTGGTTGGTCTCGCTGGTTTCGGACTCGCCTACCTGATAGGCCCGCGCACCGACACCATCTCAACGGTGCCGCTCGCCCTTTTCGTCGGCTTCGCCGTCGGCGCGATCTGGACGTGGCGCATGTACCGCCACGGCTGGCGCGTGTTCGGCGGATGACGCGACAGCTGAACTCCGGCCCCTGTCGACACCGAAATTCCCTTTCTCGCAGGTGATTTACTCATCTGCCGCCGACCGCGCGCGGTCGGCGGGCAGTGAAGAAGTGTGCCGCCATGCGGGATCTAGGGGGTCGTGCGACGTTGACGGGCCTGAACTGCGCAGTGCAGTTCAGGCCGCTCAGGTCGCCCTTCTCATCTGGCTTCGTTCGCGGGAACGATGCCCGGATGAGACTGGCGCTGGAGGACCTCCTGGCATCGCGCACGCCCGGGGCTTCACTGTCTGCTTTCCTCTGCGGGCAGCAGAGTTTCTGGGCTCGCGATCAAGGGCTGGGTGTGCGGCGGATACCCGTAGCCGTTCTCCCATGGGAACTGGCCGTGCTGGTCGGGCCAGACCAGTTGCTGCAGGCGTACCTTGTCGCGGCCGTAGAGGGCGAACGCGATGCCGGGATGCAGGGCGTCGTTCGAAGAGCCGTCGATGATGATTGTGTCGTAGCCGACCAGGACATCGCTGAGTCGCTCGCCGTGGGAAAACCGGGCTGTCTGGTCGAAGACTCGGCGGCCGAGGTCGTTCAGCAGGCTCTGCGCGATCTGCGGTGGAAAGCCGGCGAGGATGAGTTCCGGGTGATCGTGGGCGGTGAGGCCGACGGTGTAGGTGAACGCGACATCGGTGGGCGGGTCGTCGGGGGCGGGAAAGACGTGCACGACGGACCAGCCCACGCGGTCGATGATTTCGACCTGTTGTTGCAGTAGTTCCTCCATGCTCGGCATGACGGGATTCTCCTTCGATAATTGAATTGACGCTTTAGCGTGGCGACCGGAGACGGCGATCCCGCAGGCACAGCCGTATTCGCGTCGCGTGTTAATGCCAGTTTGGGCCGCAGCGGCGCCGGCACCGGGTGGACGGTTTCGAGTCCAGGCGTGAAGGTTCACGGTGATAGCGGTCGGGCCGGCTCCGCGTTGGGCGCAGCTGGCCAAGGGCAGCGCCCAGACGGTCGGTCCAAGCCGTAAAGGCACTTGGGTCTGGCGATGGTGGTCGGTCGTCGGATCAGCTGTCAGCGTCGGTGATGCCCGGCGGGTACGGCAGCGCGCCGTCCGGTGCCGGGAGTAAGCGGACGCGAGCTGGATCGATTTCGGTGAGTGCGTAGCCGGGGACATTCGGTCCGAGATCGCCGAGGCTCACCAGGTCGTAGTGGTCGGGGGCGTTGAAGTCGTCGCGGACGACGTAGAGCTGGTCGGGGGCTTCGCCGTGCCGGTGTTGCGGGTCGATGATCTGCACCAGCGATCCCAGGCCGGGCAGTGCCGCCCGTTTTTGACGGTCGGTGATGTGGGCGGCGACGACCGCGATCTGCCAGTCGGCGGCAGCGACCAGGGCGTTGTCCATGTGGCCGGAGAGTATCGCCTGCAGAACGGTTCGCAGTCCGGTGGAGACGGCACCGGATGCTGCCTTGTCCAGTGCTCGAAACCCGAAGAAACGGTCGGCGTACAGGTCCGGTGCGGTTGTCTCCCGCTCGGTAGCGAGCTGGTCGCCTGCCGGAAACCGGAACTGAGGGTTGAGCAGCCGGGGCAGCGGGATCAGGTCGCCAGAATGCGGGACCCACTGGCTGCTGGCGGCCAGGACGGTGCCGGGGTCGCGACCAGCGGGTTCGGCGTCGGCGCACCCCGGACAGGCCTGGCCGGTGCCTGCGCAGTGCGGGCACCGGCGCCAGTTGGCCGGGTCGCGGCGCGGGTCGTAGTCGGGGTCCCAAAGGCCGGTGAATTCGCCGCCGAGCCGGTAGCGGTCAACGGGTAGGAAGTGCAGGGGCGCGGCTAGATGCGCGTCGATCGTGTCGAGGGTGGCGCTCGCCGGGACGAGCACCGCCAGCAGAGAAGCGATCATGGTCATCGGTGGTTCCTCCTCGTGTCCTGCATGTGGTTTGGGCCGGGGCCGGTACCTGAGATTGGTGCGGACCATGTCGTACCGATGTCGTGCGCCGGGGGGCACGCCATGACCCCGCCTTCTTGAGGTCTCGGAAGCGGGGCCGTGGTTGGCGTGGGTGTGGGACACCGACGCCTTGCAGCGGCCGAGGAACGCGGGCGAGCTGCGAACTTCGCAGATGCTGCCCTTGAGGTGCGGAGGGGAGATCGGTCAGCAGTGTTCGAGCGCGGTGATCGCCGCGTCGGCGATGTGGGCGACGGCGTCGGCAGGGTCGGCGACGGTCAGGGTCGTCGTGTTGGTGAAGGTGTAACTGGGTAGGTCGGCGGGCTGCAGCCACAGCACGGCGCAGCCGTTGCGGTGCAAGGTGGTGATCAGTTTTTGGCCGGCGGCGATGTCGTCGAGCCAGCCATCGGAGACCACGACGAGCATGCGCAGCGTGCGTCCGTGGCGCAGGTTGAGGAGCCGGTCGGCGACCTTGACTGCCTCGGGGAAGGTGGCGGTGTTCTGATCGGCGGTCATGTGCAGCACCTGCCGCGGGCGGGTGCCGGGTGCCGTGAGCACGCTGGTGTGGCTGCCGAAGCTGATCGTCGTGGTGACAGCTTCGGCACGGCGGGCGGCGTGAGCGAAGATCCAGGCCGCGGAGGACAATTCGTCGGCGTAGGACGCCATGGAGCCGGACAGGTCCACCAGGATTGCCAGGTGCAGGGTGGGTTTCGGTGGGGGTAGCGGGGTGCGGTGCTGCCATGGCGCCGCGGTGGGTAGCTGCCCGGTGGCTATCTGCGCGTCGGCGGTGATCGCGTGTCGGGTGCGTAGCCGTCCCGGCGGGATCAGCGCCGGTTTGGTTCCGGGTTCCGGATTGCGGGTCCGGGCTCGGGTGATGCGGGCGGCCAGCTCGCGGGCGGCGCGGTGCTGCTGGTCGGTGGGGTCGCTGGCCGGCCATTCTGCCGGTGGGCTGTGCCGATGCTGCAGCACCCGGGCGGTGTACTGGCTGGGGGTGAGCCCGTGTGCGGTGGCCAGGTAGTCCTCGATCGCCTTGGCCAGCCGGCCGGGGAACGCGCCTGGTTCCAGGGTGGGGACGGTGGTTTGCTGGTCGGGGTCGATGCCCAGGACCTGACACCACCGGTGGGCGAGTTCGATCATGGTGGTGGCGTCGGTGTCGTCGACGGTGTGGGCGTGCTGCCAGATGTCGCGCAATGCCGTGAGCCGTTGCCGGCCGAGGACGCTGGTGACGGCGGCGCGGACGGCGCGGGTGTCTTTGCTGGTGATGATGCGGGCGTCGACCCGGGCGAGGAGCAGCGCAGCGAGGGTGCCGGCGTGCCAGGCGTCGTCGATCGCGGCGTTGCTGGGGTCGAGCAGGGTGGTGACGGTGTGCCGTAGCCATCGGCGGTCGGCGCGGCGGCGTTGCCGTTGGCGGCCTTCGGCGCGGGATTCCTCGAGCAGGTCGGCCACATGCGCGAGGATCGGTGGTGTGCCCGGCGGTGCGGTCCAGTGGCTGTGGGCGGCGTGGGCGGCGCCGTGCACGAGCAGCCCGTAGCCGGTGGGCACGATTGTGCGGTGCGTGGCCCGTCGGGGGTCGGCGACCTGAGGGTTGTCGGCGATGTAGTGGGCGTCGACCTCGATGCGGCGCAGGTGGGGGTAGAAGCATTCCGGGGCGCCGCCGCCGGCGCCGGGTGCGACCAGCACGTGCAGGTCGTCGCGGCCGGTCAAGGTGGGGATGTGTTTGGTCCAGGCTTGTGACCAGCGTTTCCAGGCGTCGTCGGCGGTGTGGGCCGGCTGCCCGGTTGAGCGGTGCGTGCTGGGGTCGGGCATCAGGGTGTCGCCTTTCGTCGGGGGTCAGCGGGTGCCGACGGCCAGGGCGGGGATCGTGGTGCCGGTGTGCCGGGCCAGGGCGGCGGCCACGTCGGTACGGGCGTCTTCGGGGGCGATACCGGCGAGGTTGGCCAGGGCGGTGGCCTGGCCGAGCTGCTGGCGGACCTTGACGAAGCCGAGCAGTTCGCGTAGTTGCGGCGCCCAGGCGACGCGTCCGGCACTGAGGTCGTTGTTGAGGTCCTGCGCGGCCGCGACCACGGCTTTCGGGACGCCGAGCTGGCGGGCGAGGTCCCAGTCGGTGCTGACGGCCAGGTGGACGGTGAACCGGGAGGCGAGGGCTTCGGTCAGCACGGCGCCGTGCACGCCGGGGTTGTGCCCGGCGCACAGGTAGAACCCGTCGACGGCTTGGACGTGCTCGTTGCCGTGGGCGGGGATGGTGATGACGCCGCGGCCGTCCATGGCCGGGTACAGCACGGCCAGCACGCGGGGTGGGATGAGGGTGGCGTCGTCGACCAGCAGCGGCCGGCCCTGCCGCATCGCAGTGACCAGCGGGCCGGGCACGAACTGGTAGCCGCCGCCGGGGATCGGGTTGTAGGAGCCGAGGAAGTCATCGACGACGGTGTCGCCGGTGCCGGCGACGGTGAGCAGGTCGGGGAAGGCGGCCTCGAGCATGGCGGTTTTGCCGGTGCCGGGCGGCCCGTACAGCAGGACGGGGATGTTCTGTGCCCGCAGGCCGTGCAGGACGTCTACGTCCCAGCCTTTACCGAGCCGGCGTGGGTAGTACAGGGTGCCGTTGGGTCGGGTGACCGGGTCGGGCCGCGGTTGCCGTCCGCTGCTGCGGGCTGCGCTGCGGGTGCTGGTGGGCGGGGTGCCGGCGGCGTCGATGCCGGCCTGGGTGATCTGGAACCGGTGCGGGTTGCTCTGGTGGGTGGCGTGCCCGGCCGCCGCCATCTTCTTGAGCACTTCGAACACCGCCCCGGAGGAGGCGGCGCCCAGGGCCCGGGTGATCTCGCCGACCTTCAATAGTGCGCTTGGCTGGCCGGCCAGATACAGCGCGACGCGGGGGTAGAGGGAGCCGCGACGGCCCGCAACCGCGGTGTGGTCCGGGCCGCTGGTGGCCGGCGGTGTGGTGGGTGTGGTCATGGGACTGGTCCTTTCGCAAGGGTCAGGCCCGCGCATCCGTCTCCGGATGCGCGGGCGGTGATGAGAAGCCGCGCATAGCGGAGACGGGCTGCCGCTCACCCCGCGATCGCGCCGGAGCCTGGTCGTAGGAGGTCCGGTGCAGCGGAGGTTGCACACCCGCAAGTAATGGGTCGTGACGCATCCGGCGCGCCGTGGATCGGGTGGAGCCCGCCCGCGGTGCTCTGCTGATTGCGACGATGAACGCCGCTGGTGCACCGATTGATCACCTCGGTGCCGAGGTGAGGAACCGATGGGGTATTCGCCTTTGCGGGTCAGTCGTGGGGGGCAGCCGGCGGCTCGATCTCGTCGAACCCGAACAGCAGGCCGATGATCTGCAAGGTCTGCGTGTCGTAGCGGTCGGCGAATCCTCGGCAGATCGCTGGTCGCACCCCGGGCGCGGCGGTGTCGGGCAGAGTGCTGTGACAGACGATGTAGCTCTCAGCGGCCCGCGTTTCGCGGACCAACTCGGCCAGGCGACCGGCGCTGAGCTGCATTAGGTTTCCGGGCCGGAAGATGCAGGTGTCACACATCCGGGCCAGCAGGCGGGTCCGCCTGGTAAGCGGATCACCGACCGACAGCCGGTTGCCGTCGGCGTCGTCCGACAGCTCAGACATGTCGGGGCAGTGCTCGGTGCCGTCAGCGTCATCGCCGGCGCGGGGTACAGGTGCCCCGCGGGGTGGGATCGAGCTGGCCTGCTGCGGGCGGTCAGGTGCCGTGCCGCGGCTGCGTGGCCGGTCAGCGCGATGTTCGTCGTGCCGGTCGTCAGGCGTTGATGTCATCGGCTGCCGCCCGGCAGGTCCGGTGGCACATCGTGCGACGGGGCTGTCTGTGCGGGCGTCGGCTTCGGGGGGTCGGCTGGCGGGCCGGTCCGCCGTTGCCGCTCGGCGTCCATGGTGGCGCTGAGGGTGTCCACTGCCTGGTCGGACAGCCCGGTAAGGGGCAGCCGCATGGGCGTGGGCTCGTCACCCTCGCACAGGTACTCCAGCATGAGAGCGGTCAGCTCGCTGAAGGTCGGTAGCTCCACGCCGCCGGCGGCGGACGTGACCAGCTGACACTCGGCGTCCAGCCGGGGGGTGTCGTGCTCGCAGGCACCGTTGAAGGGCCCGTTGTCGTCGCCGTAGAGCGGCACGTCGTCGACGTAGGCACGGTCGATCTCCCACCGACCGTCGGAGCCAAGGGTGAGGGGCACGCCGGGCTGCTGCTCGATCCGGTGCCGCCCGGCGGCCTCGTGCAGCAGGGCAGCTGCGGCGGTCTGCCGCTCGAGGTCGGCAGCGTCCATGGTGTCAGCCAGGTTCGCTGCGGCCCGCGCTTCGGCGGTGGGCAGGCCGTTCCACCGGGCGACCAGCACGGTGTAGCGCTGATCAGCGCTGCGGAACCGCTCGGCCGGGCTGATGTCAGCCGGTCCGGTGTCAGCCGGTTCGGTCGTCAAGCCCTGGGGCCGGGGGTCGTTGGTGGTGCCGTGGTCGGTCATGGCTGGCGCTCCTGCTGGCCTGCCGGGCCGGTGACGGGCACGGTGAACCAGCCCCGCCCGGTCCATGTCTGCCATCGCCGCCCGGGTTGCCTGGTGAGGGTGCCGCCCAGGGCGAGCAGTTCGCGCAGGTCGCGGGGGATGGGGGTGAGCTGCTGCATCGTGTCGGTACGACCGGCCTCGTCGATCAACCGCAGCAGGGTGGCGCCGCGGGTGTCGGCGAGCGTGATGGCGTGGTCGATCAGGTCCTCGTCAGCCAGTGCCTGCAGCAGCCGGCCGGTGGTGACCTGCTGGCCGTGGTGGCGGCAGGCCGCCACGTAGCATCCGAAAGCGGGCTGGGTGGTGTCCGCGTCCGGCGGGTTGACGGTGATCGGGCCGGTGCCGTCGGCGGTGACCACGGCGACCGGGTCGCCGTCGAGCGTCAGCGTCGCGGTGAACGCCGCGCCAAGGCTGTCCCCGCCCGTGCGGTGGGGATGGACGCCGGTCAGCTGGAGCCGGGTGTGCGGTACCCGCAGGCCGGGCGTGTGGCGCAGCATCTCGAACTGCTGCTGGTCGCCCGGTAGGGGCAGGTCCCCGACGATGCGGTCGCACCGGTACGGGTCGACGGCCTGCCAGCACCAGTTCCAGCCCATCACGACGTAGTGGCCGTCGAGGTCCGGGCCGCATCGGTGGATCGCTTGCGGGTCATCGGCCATCACCCGCTGGTCGGCGATGAGGACGTCACCGTCGAAGCGCAGGTCGGCCAGCTCGGTGTCCACCCGATGGTCCAGCTCCGCGTCCGGTAGCCCTTGTTGTTGCAAGCCGGCGCGAACGAGGGCGCGCTGGTCCTGGTGGCCGGTGACGATCGCCTCGGCCACCGGCCGGGTGCAGGAGAACACGGCCCAGCCGTTCCACCGGTCGATGAGCGTGCCGGCGAAGCCCACAGCAATACGGTCCCCATCGGGGCCGCCGGTCACGGACCAGTCGCCGGCGAACACCCCGGCGCTGCCGATGCGGACCTGGTCAGGGTGCAGCTGAGACA
This sequence comes from Actinoplanes sp. M2I2, assembly GCF_023544445.1. GTDB lineage: Bacteria > Actinomycetota > Actinomycetes > Mycobacteriales > Micromonosporaceae > Actinoplanes. Next base: position 76,753 of record NZ_JALPVJ010000029.1, read on the forward strand.
CGTCGCGGCCGTTAGGGCTGGCCGCCAGCTGGCACAGCTCGGTGACCCGGTCGAGGACGACGGTGGCAAAACCGCTGCGGTAGGCGTCGATCGCGGTGTCACGCTGCTGATCGGTGAGCGACGGCCCGTCCCAGCCGCCTCCGGTCAGCACGTCGGCTGCCTGGTGCGGCGGGTCGGCCGGGGGCAAGGTGTCGAGCACGGCCGGGTCGCCGTCCTGGATCCCGGCAAGGACGCGGCGGGCCACGGCGCGGGTATCGCCGCGGGCTCGCCCGCCGATGGTGTCCTGCGCCCACCACTCGGCGGCGCTACCACCGGCTTCGGCTGCGGCGCTTCGCACCTCGGCCAGCAGAGCGTCCCAGGCCGGGGCGTCGCCGCGCGCCGGGGCGGCGGGGGCAGCGGGAAGGGCCCGGATGCGATCGCCGGCGTCCAAGCACATCGCGAGGGTGGACCCGTTGTCCCAGCGCACGTAGACGGTGTCCTGCTGCTGTTGGTCGTGGTGTTGCACGGTGCCGGTGTCGCCGGGCTGCAGGCGGGTGTAGGGGTCGTTGGTGTGGACCAGGGCGATGCGTTGCCCCGGCTGATAGGCGCTCATGGTTCTCCGATCGTTGACGACGATGCCGCGAGGTTGGCTGTGTTCTTCCGGCTGAGGCGGCTGCGGGTTGGTGGGCCCTTGGCGTGGGCGTGGTCAACCCCGCAGCCACACACCGACGGCTCGGTTCAGACCGCAACGGTGGTGGTCGCCGGGCAGGGTGGGGGCGCCGCCGAATGGTGGGCGAGCCTGCTCTGCTCTGCGACGGCCCCTGGCGAAAAGCTAGGGACGGGGCAGGTCGCGGTAGCGGCGGCCGTGCCGGGACGGGCAGGTTTTGGTGACGGGTGCGGCGTGGATGCTGCTGCGGGTGGTCTTGGCCTCGTACATGGCGATGTCGGCCGCATGCAGCAGCTGCGCTGCGGTGGTGCCGGGTTCGGCGCTGGCGTAGCCGACGCTGGCGCTGATCCGCCGGAAGGTGCCGGCGACCGGGATCGGGTCGCGGCTGATCTGCCGCCACGCGGCGCTGGCCGCCCAGGCGAGGTGGTTGCTGTCACCGGCGACGAGCAACGCGAACTCGTCACCGGACAATCGGGCAGCCATGTGGACCGGTTCGATGAGCGCGGCCAGGCGTTGCCCGACCACGGTCAGGACGTCGTTGCCGCCCTGGTGGCTGAACTGGTCGTTGATGGCTTTGAACCCGTCGAGGTCCAGCACGATCAGGCCGACCCTGTCGCCGTCGCGATCTCGCAAGGCGCGGCTCAGGGCGTTCAGCAGGGCCCGCCGGTTGGGCAGGCCGGTGGTGTCGTCGTGATGGGCCAGATAGCGCCAGCGCGACACTATGCGCTGCTGGTGCCAGACCAGCGGGCCGGCGGCGGCCAGGCCGGCGAGGATCCCGCCGCAGGCGGTGACGATCGCTTCCAGGATGGGAGACATTGACAAAGCTCCTTCCGTTGTAAGGAGCACCGGGGGCGGGCGTGGTGCTTGGTCGTTCGACGCCTGCCTCCGGGCTACCGGAAATGGGTGAGGACCGCTCAGGTGGCGTCGGCGTGGATCGCGCTGAAGGTGGCGGGTTTCTCCGCGATCAGCAGGGCACTGCCGGTCGCGACGAGTTTGTGCGCTGCGTTGGACACCGCTCCGGCGCTGGCCTTTTTCGCGCTGGTGTCCTCGCTGGCCGTGTCGATCAGCCGGCACAACTCGGCCACCTTGAGGCCCTGGCCGGGATGGGCGTCGAGGACATTGAGGATCGCGTCGCGCAGCAGCCCGGATGCCCGTCGCGGCGAACCCGCACCGGCGTGCGGCGGCGTGTCACCGGCGCTGGCGGCGGCGCCCTTCGGGCCTGTGCCCGGGGAGGGTTGCCCGGTTGGTTCGGCCGCGGCCGGTGGCGGGACCGCGCCGGCGGAGTCGTCGCCGGGCGGTGCAGCCGCCGGGTCGAGGTCCCGCTGTGGGGCGTGCGTACTCGGGTCGGTGGGTTCGCTGCCGGTACCGGGCCCGGCGGGTGGGTCGGCGGGGCGGCCTTCATCGGGCGGCGGTGAGGCGGCGGCCGTGCGGGTGTTGCTCGTGGTGGCGGCGCGGCCGGTGTCGGTGAGCCGCCATAGGGTCTGGTTGTCGTCGTTGCGGAACCGTTCGGCCTGCCCGGTGTCCTCCCAGGCACGCAGCTTGGGTGTCACGGTGGAGTAGCCGAGCCCGCTCGCGGTGGCGATGCCGGCGGCGGTGGCCTCGCCGAGCTCGGCGAGCGCGGCGAGGACGCGGAAGGCGCTGTGTGCAGGTTCAGCAGCAGGGTTGGTCATGGGTTGTGGTGTCCTTTCCAGAGGTGAAGCGCACGGGGGCAGTGCACTGATCCACGCTTCATCCAGCCGTGAGATCAAGTGCTCTCGATGGGACGTGCGGGGGTTGCCCGGCAGGACGGCATCGCCGCTGGCCGGCCATCGTCCGGTGGGTCACTTGCCGACGCGATGAGCTGCGGCGGGCTTGAGCGGTCCCGGCTGGTGGACGCTGATGTGGACGTGGTTGGTGTGCCAGCCGGACGGGTCGTCGCCACCGAAGGGGTTGGTGTAGGCATGCCAGCCGGCCTCGTCGGTCCAGATCATGCGGAACCAGATGACGTATCGGATGCCGAGACGATCGGCGTTGGCGACGGCCCAGGCGGCCAGGGCGTCACCGTGTTCCTTGCGGGTGCCGGTGGCTTCCCGGCCGCTGGTCATCATCCAGTCGCAGGCGCGGCCCTTCGGGTGGTCGCCGTGATCATCGACGCGGTAGCAGCCTGGCTGTGGGGAACCGGCTGTGCCGGCTTGCTGGACGAGGTGGAACAGTCGGCCGGTGATGCAGCCGTTCCCGGTAGTCGGATCCGGGCGGATGGTGCAGTCGTCCTGCGGCCACGAGCCGTCCGGATGACGCGGGGCAGGCTCGGCCACGCCGAGCGGCGAGCACGAAGAAGGCACGCTGGTGAAGGCGTTGACGACGCGGACGGCATCCGGCTCCCACCGGGCGTAGGCCTGCGGATATCCGCTGGTCTGTACCTGCTGCGCGGCCCGGGTCAACGGCATGCTATGCCAGCCCGTGATCTTCAGTAGCCAGGTGTAGAACTCGCGGGCGGCGTACTGCGGGTCCTGCAGCTGTTGCGGTGTGCCCCAGCCCTGCGACGGGCGTTGTTCGAACAACCCGACCGAGTCGTGGTCCCCACCGGGCTGGTTGACCAGCGACGACTCCTGCATCGCGGTGGCCACCGCGATCACCCAGCCGGGGCCGGGACCTGCATCAGCCGGCCGACCGCGACGATGACACCCGCGTTGGCCACCTGCTCGGCCCCCCATACCTCGACCTGCTGTGGCCTGCCGGCCATGGTCGCCGCAGGCACCCGTCCGGAGTCCGGCCGGGAACCGGGGACGGTCAGGCAGTTCGCCGTCACCGTGCGGCCGCCGCCAGCCATGCCGGTCAGCCCGGAGCAGCCCAGCAAGATCACGACGACCGCGACCACGACGCCGGTGAGAGCTCGCCTGGTCATCGGCCATCACCTCCCGGTCTGGGCGTCGCGGTGAATCGAGCTCGGCGGGGCACCGGCTTCACCGCTACGACGCCCGGCCCGGCGGCGTATCCGGAGGCGGGGCGGGGCTCCGACGCGGCTCATCCGGCGTGTGGCTCGGGCTGGCCGGCGGTGGTGCGGAACGCCGTGCTTACCTTGTGTGGGATGGGCCCGCGCGCGTTGTAAGCCGGTAGATCCAGGTCGTTCTGATGGGCGTGCCACCACTGCCTGATGCTGTTGCTGTTCGCCCGAGACGCGCCGCCGGGCGGCTTACCGCTGGTCCTTCGTGGTAGGCGCCGGGCGGCGGCGACGAACGGGTACAGCGCTGCACGAAGCCGATCGATGTTGTGGTCGGCCAGGTCGATCTCGTAGTCGACGCCTTCGAGTGCGAAGCGGTAGGTATCGACGCTGTCGGTGCTCTGGTCGATGTCGTCGATGACGGTGCGCTGGATACGGATGGCCACGAGTTGCTCCTTGTGATGGATGGCGTTGGAAAGGTGGCCGGGCGCAGGCGCTGTGCGCCGCTGGGATCCAGGGCGCGGCTGTGCACCTGTGCCATGGCCCGGGCGGGGTTGCCGGAGCCAGGGAATGCGAATCCGGTGCGGAGGTGCCGCAGAGCCGGTCCGGGGGTGCCACCCGAGCCGGGCGGCTGGGGCGGCACCGACGGGACCCAGTCCTTCCCGGGGCCTGGCAGCCCGGCCTTGCCGGGGTCAGGCGCGGATGACCGGCGGCAGGGTCGCTGCGAGGGCGGCGGTCTTGCTGCCGAGCCGGAACATGGCGACGGCGTTGCCGGGCACGTCGGCGACCCCTTCGTTGCGTTCCTGCGCGCTGAACGGGAGCCGGGCGTGCGGGCCGACCCGGAAGACGGGCTCGCCTTGGTACTGCTGCGCGACCGGTCCGGCCCCGTACACCGAGTACAGGTCACACTCGCCGAGCCCGCCCAGTCCCTGGATGAATGGTTCTTTGCTGCCGGTGCACAGGACCACCAGGTCGTAGCCGCGTCCCTCGATCAGCGCCATACCTGGCACGTCGACGACTCCGGCCCGGCGTTGCTTGACGGTCAGCCGGCGGGCACCGGAACGGTCGTCGCGCAGGTACCGGCCGATCGCCTGGTATCTGCCCCGGATCTCGTCCTGCCAGACGGTGCAGGTGGTGGGCAGGGCGTCGTCGTACCAGTCGATGCGGTCGACATGGTCGAGTGCGGCGGCGGCCATGAACGGCTGCGGTGCGATGCCCAGCAGCGACTCGATGACGCATTTGCCGGCGTCACCGCCGCCGACGACGGCGACCCGGCGCAGGCCGCGCAGCGGCCAGAGACCCGCCATGCGCTGTATGAACTGCGTGAAGGTGAGGATGGTGGTGCCGTTGGCAAGGTGCCCGCCGTCAGGGTCGCCCATGCCGCGGGCGTCGATGACCCGCCCGGCCGGCAGGGTAGGGCGGCTGTCGATAGCCAGGGCAGCACCGCCGCCGTCACCGTCGTCGTAGGCGATGACATTGGTGTCCGGTACCACTTCGGCGAACTGGGCCAGGGCCAGCCGGATCACGAACGCCATGTCCGTGTTCGTCGGATACTCCAGCGCGGAAACGTTCGCCGCTTGGATCGGGGCGCCGGGCAGGTAGTTCAGGTTCGCCCCTAGATCACCGGCCAGGCCCGGCCCGCCCGGCCGGTTCGGGGAGTTGAGGTAGAACACCGGCCGGGTGGTCGTCGCGAAGATGCCACCGACGCGCTGGCCGCGTTCGAGGACCAAAGGTTTCGGGTAGCCGGCCTGGACGCGGGTGGCCGCGTAGACGGCGGCGTGGTAGCCGCTGCCGATGATCACTTCCCGGTCGCAGAGGCTGGCATTAAGGGTGTCCTGCTGGCGTTGCTCGTCGGCCCAGTAGTGGTCCAGGGTGTGGTCGGCGAGCTCCCGCCCGGCCGGGTCGAGGGCGATACCGGTCAGTTGAGCGATCAGCGGGTTCACGAATTCGCTGGAGCGTTGCAGCATCGCGCGCATGCCCTCGGAGGCTGCCGGGGTTGCGGCGAGGGTGCTCAGCAGGGTCGTGATCGGGGTGGAGGGCTCGAACATGGGCCCATGTCCTTTCTCGAGGCCCTCTCGGGTGGCCCGGCGGAGCCGCGCTGTCTGCCCGGGAGACCCGGGAGCAGGCACACGGCCAGGCAAGGTCCCAGGAGGGGATGTGGTGACGGGTAGTTGGTGCAATGCCGGTGCTCGAGGGCGGATCTGGCGGTGTGACACCGGCAGGTGCCCGGCGACCAGGGCGGGTCTGTTCCCGCAGTTCTGCTGGTCGGTGAAGAGGGAAAGGTGGCCGTTTTGCCGGCCCCGGCTTGATCAGAGACCCCGGCCTTGGGGCCTGGGCTGCTCCCAAACGCTGCTGGGCTGTCGTCCACAGCACCGCAGAGCGCGGTGTTGACCTGCAGCTTGGAAATGGCCGCGGCAGGCGTTTCTCAGAGGGAGTCGGGCGCGTCCGATGCTGCTGGCGGCCGTTGACGTCGTTGATTGCACGGCTATCGTCAAGCGATGCCCGGCCAGGTCGATGGCGCGTAATGGGAGTGACCCCGGTGGCGGCGGTCTGGTGTCAGCCGCTGGTGCGCATGGTGTTGGCGAGGGTGTTCAGCAGGGCGAGCGTGCCGTCGAAGTCGGGTGCGGCTGTTTCGGGCAGCACCGCCACGCAGCGACCCTGTTCGCCTGTTACGTGGCTGAGGGAGTAGGCCCGTCCGTCGATGTCGACGGCGTCGATCTGGCGGACCGTGACGGGGCCGTCCTCGTCGTCGATCGTTTCGGTGTACAGGTACACCCAGGCCAGGAACCGGACGTCGGTGACCCGGGTCAGCTGGTGCTGGACGCCGGCGGCGCGGATGTCGTCGTAGGCGGCGCGTAGCGCGGCGACGGGACCCTCCGGATGCCGCCAGATCGGCGGTGGGACCGGCAGTGGGTTGACGCCGAGGCGCCGGGCGGTCGGGTCGGGGTGCCCAGGCACGGCGGTTTCCTGCAGGACGGCGAGCAGGTTCGGGCCGAGGTCGTTCTGCAGGTGCGGGGCGAGGTCGTCGAGATCGGTCAGGCAGCGGGTGATGGCCTGAACTTGACTGCCATTGAGCATGTGCGTCTCCAAACGGTGTGCGGGCGGGGATGAGCCGCAGGTGGTGGATGCGGGCGTGGATGAACGCCGCACCACTGCGGCGGTGCAGGGAGGGGCTCCGGTCAGGTCGACCGTGATGCGGTCGCGCCGATCTGCGGAACCGGTGATGTCCCAGGTGCCGCCTGGGTTGTGCAGGCGGGCGGTGGGAGGGGTGGAGCCGGTCCGGGCTGTCGTGGTCCCTTGGGTTCAGGGGTTGCCGACAGTGACCGGACCGGTTCCAGTGGGAGGGGCTAGAGGGTGACCGCGAGTAGCCGCTGATCGTCGGCGAGGCCGGCGAGGTAGTGGCTGGCGTGCTCGAGGTAGGTCGCGCGGTCACTGAAGGCGTCGGTGTCCGGCGTGATGTGGTGGCCTTGCTCGGTGAGCAGCGCGTCGCCGCAGATCGCGGTCAGGGCGCTGTAGTGCTGGTAGGCCGAGGCTCCGGCCTGCAGCATCTCCAGCTCGCCGATCTGCAGCGGGACGAGCGGGTTGACCGCGTTGTGCATGCGCATCGCGGTGATGCGGGGCTGGCGCCAGAAGTCAGCGGCGGCGGTGTCCCAGCTGTATTTGCTCGGGTCGTTGAGGTGCCGGCTGTGGAAGTGAACCCACGGCTGGGCCGGCTTGGTGCCCTGCACGGCCTGACGCCACTGCTGGTGGCGGATGCCCGCGCCGACGCCGGCGGCATACCGCAGGCCGGTGAGGTTCAGCAGCCGTGCGGGGCCGCCCGCGCAGTAAGCGGGGGTGCCCTTACGCAGGTCGAACATCTGCCGGCGTTGCCACGGGCGCAGCTTCGGCATCGTCCACAAGCGGGCCTGCAGTGTGCCGTCGACACTGAAGTGCCGGTGCAGCTGGTGCGCGGTGAGTGCGTCGCTCGACAGTCCGTCGGGCAGGCACACGATCATCGTGGTGATGGTCGCAGCCGGCCTGACCGGCTGGCCGCTGTTGTTCGGCGGTGCGGCCGGCTGGGGCGCCGGGGTGGGGACACGCTGTCCGTTGCGGGACGCGGTGATGGTCATAGAAGGGTCCTCCTTCGATACGGGCGTGCGAGGGCACGCAGGACTGACCGGCCCACCGGGTGCATGGGTCAGGGCGTGAGATGTGCGGGAGCCCAGCGAGTGCTGGTGCGGTGGTTCGGTGCGGCCGTGGGGCCGCCGCGCGGCGCGGGTGTCGACCAGCCTTGAGCAGGGTGGTGGACGCGGTTGCCGGGTAGTGCGGCGGAGGGTTCCCGAAGGCGGGACCGGACCGGGTGAAGCGATATATGAGGTGAGGTGTTGCCGGAAACGGTAGCGGCCGGGTCTGTCAGGGCCCGTCGCCGTCAGGTCTGCCGGAAACCGGCTCTGAGCTGCACTGTCAGACATCCGGTGTGCTGCCGGTCGGCAGGAGTGCAGCGCTGTCAGCAGTCTGTGGGTCTGACAAGCCCTCGATCGCGGGGGCACCGCCCAGCGACGAGCGCGGCAGCCCCGATACGTGCGGCCAACCGTGGGCTATTGCGTGCCGGCTGATGAATCGGAGTAGCGGTGTGGGTTGGTGATCGGGTGGTCGGGGCCGTGATCCGATGGCAGTTCGTGCAGCCATCGGCGTAGTCCGGGGTCGTGGGTCAGCGTCCAGGCCGGGCCGGCCGGGTGTTCCTGGTGGATGCCGGTGGCGACTGGTATCGCCAGGCGGGTGCCGGCGAGGACGTCGAGCAGGTGTTGCTCGCGGCGGCGGCCGGGTACGCGCAGCAGCACCGGGTAGTGGGGACCGCCGTGGGCTGTCAGGCGGTCGTAGGCCTGCAGCTTGCGCAGGACGGTGCCGATGGTTTCGGTGCCGTTGTCGTGCTCGAGGAAGAACCCGACCTGACGGCCGCCGGCTTCCCAGATGCCGTGCCCGTCCGGTCGGATGCTGGGCCCGTCAGCGGCCGCGGGCACGCCTGCGTAGACGGCGGTGGCGTGCTGTTCGGACCACCAGCGGTGCACGCGGGCGTTCGGGTCGGTCCGGGCGTAGGCGTGCAGGTCGATGAACAGCTGGTTGGTGCCGATCAGGTGGCCGAGTTTGCGGCTGCCGATGATGCGTTCGGTGCGTTCGACATTGGAGCGGGGTTCGCGGCCGTCGGCGCGGAGCGGGTCGTTGTACTGGGTGGGGTAGAGCACGGCGCCGAGCGGGCCGAGGGTGTACAGGTACTGGCGGTCACCGGAGGTGACGTCGACGAAGCGGGTCACCGCCTGCAGGGCGGACAGGACCGCAAGGCGGAGCCGGGCGGCGCGTAGCGACGGGAACTGGGCGGCGGCGATCTGCGCGGTGGCCAGCACGTAATGCTCGGCCAGCCAGGACAGCAGCTCGTGGTCACGGGCGGTGAGCCGGCGCAGGCGGTCCAACCGGTCCAAACGAGCCGACGACCGGACTCGAGTCGGGGCGGGGGAGGAAGTAGGTGGGCCGGGGACACGATCGGGTTGACGGGCGGCGGGCACGAGTGGGCTCCTTCAGGCGGATGCGGAAGAGGTCGTCCCTCCGTTGGAGGGGTGTCGCAGTGCGCGCGGCACCGCCGGTGCGGTCCGCACCGGCGATGTCCTGCGAAAACCGGCACCCCGGCCGGTTCTGTCACCGGGTCGCAAGTGCTCGGTGGTGAAGGGCTGGTGAAGCCCTCCCGGAAGGCACAGCACTCCGCCTCTGACCAGCACTGACAGATTTCTGGCGAACTGTCAGCAACAGTTCCGGCGGTCTTGCGCGGCCGCGGTGGGTGGCGAGGGAGTTCAGGTGCCCGCCGTCCCGCCGGTCTTGCCGCGTCGCGGGTGACCGGAGAACTGGTCGACGAGTTCGTCGATCGCGCTGGTTTCCTGCCGCGGTACCCGGGCTGCGGCGGCGTGCCGGATCACGCCCGCCTGCCCGACCACGGGTTTCGCCGGGCGGGTCTTGAAGGTGAACGCCGGTATCTGCCGGCCGTCGACGATCAGCCGGGCCACCGCGGTGTAGGCGTCCAGGTGCGTCAAGTCGTGTTCGTCGAGTTCGGGCAGGGTGTGCCGGGCCAGGACGCGGGCGTCCTCCGGCGCTGAACTGAAGTAGATCTTGTTGCGGGCGTTCGCGGACACCGCGGCCAGCAGGTCCTTCGGGAACTGGGCGAGGTCCTGGTGTGACAGGACCATGGACAGCCGGTATTTGCGGGCCTCGGCCAGCATGCTGTCCAGGCTGCTGGCCAGGGTCAGGAAGTTCTGCGCCTCGTCGATGATCAGCGTGGCGTCGCGGCGCTTGTCCGGGGCCACCGTCGCCCGGGCGGTGGCGGCCTGCCACACCTGGGCCAGGATCAGCGAGCCGAGCAGTTTGCTGGTGTCCTCACCCAGTTGCCCTTTCGGGATGCGCACCAGCAGGGCACCTCCGTCGAGGATCTGGCCCATGTCGAAACTGGAGCGCGGGTAACGCATGGTGCGTTTGACGAAGTCGCGCAGCAGGAACGACCGCAGCCGGGCCAGGACGGGGCCGATGACCTGCGAGCGCAGCGCCGGGGTTTGCATGTCGTACCACTGCCAGAACCCGGACAGCCCGGCCGGGTCGTCCAGGCCGACGGTCATCGCCGAGCGGAACTGGGCGCTGTTGAGCAGCGGCGGGATGTGCTGCAAGGTGACGTTGCCGTGCCGCAGCAGGGTGAGGCAGGAAACCCGCATGACGTCGTCCATCCGCGGCCCCCACGCCTTGGCGAAAATGTTGCTGAAAATCGACACGATGTTGTCGACGACCAGGTCCGGGTCGTGGCCCTCGAGCGGGTTGATGGTGGGCGGGTTGTCCTGGTCGGGGTCGAACAGCACCACCCGCCCGGCGACCGAGGCGGGTAGCCGGTCGAGGACGTCGAGGACCAGGTCGCCGTGCGGGTCGATCACCACGGTGCCGCGCCCGGCGATGATGTCGTCGACGGCCATGTTGACCAGCAGGGTGGTCTTGCCGGATCCGGTGGAGCCGACCACGTGCAGCTGATAGCGGGAGTCGGTCACGGCGAGGGCGACCGGGTGCCCGCCGACCTCGGCGTCGCCGAGCACTTTCGTGCCGCGCCCACCGGTGGGTACGGCCACCGGTGCGGGCATCGACTTGGCCCGCGCCCGGTCCAGGCCGGCGACGGCCAGGTCGCGGGGGAGCGCGGCCAGGACGGCGAGTTCCGGGGTGCCGGCCAGGAACCCGGCCCCCAACCGGCGGTGCGCGGCCACGGCCACCGGGTGCGGCATCCGCACCCGGTGCCCGAGCCGGTTGCGGCCGGCGTAGACGGCGTAGGAGGAGGCGATGGTGTCGGCCACCCCGCGCAGCCGATCGGTGGTGTGGTGGCCGCCGCGCTGGTTGTCCTTGGCGACGACGTAGCGGATCCCGATTGTCCACAGGCTGTGGACAGTCTTGTCGAGGATCGCCCGGACGTCCCGCTCGACGCCGGGATCGCGCCGCCCGGCGGCCGGGCCGCGCGTTGTGGTGCGCCCGGTGCTACCGCCGGGCAGGAAGATTTGCAGGAGCCCGAGCAGCGGCGCGACCGGGTTGATGGCCGGCAGGGCGGTCTTGTTGTCGCGCAGCCGGGTGGCGGCCCGCCGGGCCCGGGCTACCCGCCGTGGTGGGGCGGGCCGGGCCAGGATCTGCACGCAGGCGTACTCGTCGTTCTTCAGCTGCGCGCCGGCGGACATCAGCGCCCGCAGCGGGTCGTTGTCGTGCTCGGTCTGCCACGGCAGCCATTCCGCGGCCTGCGGCAGCAGCTGCCCACCGGTCGCCGCCGGCACCCCGACAGGAATCGGAGGCTTCGCGGGCGCGGTGGTGCAGGCGGCGCCGGGCCACGCACCGCGGACGGCGGCCTCAACCGCATTGTGCGGGACGGTGCCGGGCACCCACACGGAGATGATCAGCTGCCGGCCGGTCCAGGCGTACTGCCAGACGACGTGCGGGCTGCCGTAGAGCAGCCGCCGCCACCGGGCCGGGGTCAGCGTGCCGTGCAGGTTCGCCCACAACGCGGCCGCCGACGACACATCAACCTCCGGTGGCGGGGCGACCGTGACCAGCCGGGCACCCTCGGCGTGCCGGCGATGCCGCCACCCCGCCAGCACAGTGCGCCCGCCCACGTAGGCCACCACCAGGACGGCGGCGACGCCGAGCAGCCACGGCCGCTGCCCCACCCACACGGCGGCGGTCACCACCCACTGCCCCGGCACACCCGCAACGAGATCGGCGCCCGGTCCATGCGGACCGGGCGCCGAGGCAGGCAGGCCGAACAGAATCGGCGGCGGGCTCACAGGTCCGGCTCCTCGGCCAGGCCGGCCAACTCGGCCGGTGTCGTCGTGGCCAGGGCGTGCTCGGCCTGGGAGGCGATCGCTTCGAACGCGGTCCGGTTGCTGCCGCAGACCAGCAGCCCGTGACCGACCCGGGCTCCGAGCAGCATCCGCCGTTCCCCGCCGGTGAGCCCGAACGCGTCCGCGACCTGGTCGATGGCCTGCGGGGCCTGCTTGAGCAGCACCTGGGTGGCGGCGTTACTGACCACAGCCCGCCCCAGGTCGGTGCCGAGCACGTCCGTGACGTCCTGGGTGATCACCGACAGGCCCGCGTTGCGTTTGCGGGCCGCCTTGCTCATCTTGAACAGGAACTTCGCGCCTTCGCCGTCGCGCATCAGCAGCCACGCCTCGTCCACTACGACCAGCCGTTTCACCCCCATCCCGGCGGCAGGGGTGTCGACGCTGCGCCAGATCGCGTCCAGGGCGAGCAGCTGCCCGACGGTGCGCAACTCCTCAGGCAGCTGCCGCAGCGACCACACCACCAGGTGCCCGTCCGGGCGGGTGGTGGTCGCCGCGTCGAACAGCCCGGAGAACGAGCCGTGCACCCACGGCGCCAGCCGGGCAGCAAGCCGACCCCCATGCTCATCCTCATCGGCGTTCAGGACGGCGGTCAGGTCCTTGAGTAGCGGGGCGGGACGGTGGTGGGTGCCCGGGTCGGCGGTGATCCCGGCCTGCCGGTAGACGAACAGGATCGCCCGGTCCAAGGCGGCCCGCTCCGCCGGCGGGGGCGTCTCGGCCAGCAGCACACTGATCAAGGTGTGCAGGAACAACCCGCGCCGGGTCAGCACGTCCGCCCGGGTGTCACCGGCCGGCAGATCCAACGGGTTGATCTTCACCCCGGCCGCGCCGAGCCGCAGGACGGTGCCACCTACGGCGTCGGCCAGGCGCAGGTACTCGTCTTCGGGGTCGACGACGGCGACCTGCACCCCCTGGTACAGGTTGCGGAGCACGTCGAGTTTGACGAAGTAGCTTTTCCCCGCCCCCGAGCGGGCCAGGACTATCGAGTTGTAGTTCTCCTGAGCCCACCGGTCCCACCACACGATCCCGTGGGAGTCCGGGTTGATGCCATAAAGGACGCCGCCGGTCGGGGCCGGGTCGCCGGGCAGCGGCGCCGGCAGATCCGCCGAGGCCAACGGAAAACTCGCCGCCAGCGCTTGGGTGTCCATGATCCGGCGCATCTGCAGACCGTCGGTGGCCAACGGCAAGGTGGTGGTCCACCCGGACAGGTGCCGCCACGTCGCCGGCTGCACCTCGATCAGCGTCGACGCCGCAGCCGTTCTCACCTGCAGGCAGGCGTCGGCCAGCTCGGCCTCGGTGCGGGCGTGCACGGTCAGATACAACCCGACCCGGAACAGTTTCGCCGCACCCCGGGCAAGCCGTTCGGCCAGGTCCGCGGCATCCTCGGCCGCGGCCTGCACGTACGGGTCGGCGAGTTTGCCGTGGCCCGCGTCGGCGCGCCGCGACGACTCGAACCGAGCCCGCTGCTTGCGCAGCCGGTCAGCGGCGACCGGGGCGGGGATCGGGTCGATGTGCAGGGCCAGATCCAGCCGGCCCGGCCACGACAGCAGCGGCTCGAGCCAGGCCGGGCCGACCTCGGCCGGATACCCGGTGACCACCAGCGTGGCGGCGTAGCCGTCCCCGACCCGCACATGGCGGGCGGTGACCTCCACCGACGCCGGCGCCGTAGTGGCGGCCAGCGCCGTGAACGAATGACCCGGTGACGTCGTAGGCGGGTGGCGCTTACGGATGAGGGCTTTCACGTGGGGCTCCTGAAGGTGATGGGTGCGGGGCCGGTGATGACGGTGTCAGGGGCGGCCAGCCCGCCACGCCGCGGCGCCCGGTAGGGGTCGGCTGCCGCCGCCAGGGCCGCGGTGGCGGCGTGCCCGTCCAGAACACGGGTGGTGACACCCAGCCCGGACAGCGCCCGGACGGTGCCGTCCGCGCGGCGCCGGGCGGCGTGCTCCCCGCGCTCGCCGCCGCTGGTGCGGGTGACGATCAGGACCTGCCGGCGCAGCGGATCGCGGCGCTCGGCCAGCTCTTCGAGGAACCGGGCGTGATCGCCGGCTGCGGCCGCCAGCGCGGGGTGCGGCATTCCGGCGGCAGCTGCAGCCAGGGTGCTCGCGTGTGAGCGCAGGTCGACCGGCTGCGCGGACACCACGATCTGCGTCGGCGTGGACAGCGAGTTCAGCCACCGGCCGAACGTGGCGATCGCAGCGGCCTGCTCATCGGCGGTCCGCAACGCCAGGTTCACACTGCTCGCCGCGACGATCGCCGCCGTACTCCCGGCCAGGGTGATCTCCCCGGCGTCGCTGATGCGCTCGGCCGGCAACGTCAACGGGGCCGGCAGGGAAACCCGCGACGACGGGGCCTGCACCCAGTCGGGGATCTCGGCGGTGGTGTCGGTGGTCGACAACGCCCGCGGCGATCGGGCGTGGCGCACCGCGGACAGCAGCCACACATCCAGGGCCAGGCCGTCGCGGCGGCCGACGACGAGCCCGAAGACCAGACCGCCGGCGATGACCGCCGCGCCGAGCAGCACCGGCCCGGGCACCCGCGTGTGCAATCCGTTCCAACCGGCATAGCCGGCCAGGGCGGCGACGGCGAGGATGGCCAGCTGCCGGAACGTCAACCCGTACAACACCTTGTCGGGGGCGTCGACGTCGGCCGGCATCCGCGCCCGCACCAGCTCACCCTCACCGCCAGGCGAGCTCATCGGGTCGCCGCCCGCAGGCCGGGCACCCGCAGCCCCCGGGTGAGCTGCTGCACGACGACCACCCGCACCGCCGCGCCGAGCACATTGCCGCCCCGGCCGGCCGTGCTGGTGTACCGGTGGATCACCGTGGGCACCTTGACGGTGAGCCACAGCATCACCATCACGACGAACAGGTTCAGCACCCCACCCGGTTCCGCGGTGGGCAAGCCGAGCTGCGGCACCATCGCGGCCGGGTCGAGCAGTATCCACTGAGCGGCGAACAACACCGCACCCTGGCAGACCGGCACCGCGAGCACACCCAGATAGGTGCGCCACCACAGCCGGGCGACCGGGTCGGTCTGTGGCAGCGCATGCAACATCAGCGCCAACGGTGCACCCGCGGTCAGCACCAGCAGCAGCGTGAACCGGACGATCACCGAACACGCCGTCGCGGCCAACAAGACCAGGATGATCGACAGGCAGACCACGAACAGCAGCCCCCCGCTGACCTCCCGGCCGGCCGACAGATGCGCCTTGATGGCCTCCACCGACCGGGCCCGGTCAAGGTCCTGATCGGTCAAGGCCGCGGTCACCGCGTTCGCGAAGCCGATCAAATTTGAGGCGATCAACTGGGAAAAATGTGCGGCGACGAACCCGACCACGCAACGCGGCAGCAGGTCCTTGATCTCGTAGCGGATGTTCTCGTTGCTGCCGGCAACCATGGTGAGCACACCGGCGGCCATAAAGACCAGCACGAAGACGGTGTCGACGACCCACACCGCCCGCCCGGTCAGCGCCTGCACCTGCGGCAAAGCGGTGACATCCGGGCTGACCAAAAGCACATCGGTGATGACCCCGATCAGCGCGCCCAGAGTGTCCACCAGCAACCCGGCGAACCAGTCCAGGACCGCGTCAAGCCAGAGCGACGGAAACGGGTTCATGACCGCTCACCCCCCGACGATCTGACGGACCACCTGCAAGATCACCGGGGCGAGGACGCCGAGGGCAGCGCCGTACGCGGCGTTGCGGAACGCCTCATTGCTCTTCTCGACCCGACCGGGATCCCCACCGGCGGTCGTCCGGTACATGGCACCGAGCAGCGCGAACAGCCCGGCCAGCGACCAGAGAATCCCCATCAGCCAGACCTGAAGGTTCGTGATCACCTGCGGCAGCGAATTCGCCGCCAGGACAACGGCGCCGCCCGGGCCGGCAAAGGCGGCGTCCGGGAACAGCAAAATCAGCACGGCCGCGGTAACGGGCACGCTGCAGCGGCCGAGCCGGCGGGCTGCCATGCGAGGCGGTGGGGAGAACGGGACGGTCAGGGCACGCATACGTGCCCACTCGAAACGGAACATGGCGGGGGTTCACCTCCCGCCGCGCACCGCCCCGAAAGGCGGTGCGCGGCGATGCTCAATACAGCGGTTAGGGAAACCGCCGCCGAACGGGAGGGCAAGGCGTTACGACACGAGCCGAACGAGGGCCTCGGGAGGAGCTCGTCCTCCCTGTTCGGGTTTGCCAGATGAGGTGTCAGCGCATCATGACGCGGCACCCAAGGCCCCGGCTCGCGCCGGCCCTGCTCTCGGGCCCAGCAACGGGACGAAACCGCGACTTCGGCGCTATCGGATGGCGTCGCAGCGGTTTCGCACCCTCAAACCGGGCTTTGTCAGTCCGGGTGAACACCTATCGCTCTGACACGCGTCTGACACAGCCGCACGACGGTACCCAGAGCACGGGCGTTATCAGGCTTGCCGACATGGACGGCGAGCTAGATCGCGGTGCGTCAGTGCACGGATCATGGGCGTATGCCGTTCCGTCCGCCGCCCGGCCACGCTGACCCTGATTCCCGATTCGACCCTTATCGTGAGCGTGCCGGCGCGCTCACGAATCAGGGCGAGCCGTTCGGCGTTGTCTACCTGCGCTTCGGCACATGCCGGTGGCAACTCGGTGGTCACCTCTGGTGGCGTCGCTGGTCAGAGCCACACGAGCAGGTGACCGGCTACCTCGCCCTCAACCACGGCGGATTCGACGACTTCGTGGACGACGCGGACATCGTGGTGGACGAGCTGGGGGACTGGGATCGCGGCGTGTTTCCCTACCGCGGCCTGCTCCTCACCGTCGAGTGGCTCGATGGCGAGGTCTCCCGCCGAGCACGTTCGGAGACTTTCGGACTTGACGCGAGTCACTAACCCGAGGGGCGGTCGACCAGCGACCAGCACGCGGATCGCGGCAGGTCCGGGTGCTTCGTCGACGTTAGGCCGGTTCCCGTACGCCACCCTCCTCGCCGTCATCAGGCAGCGGCTCGACTGGGGCATCCGGCAACTCATCCCGCGTATCCGGCAATAACTCGCCTGCGTCATCCGGCGCGGGCTCGCCAGGATCGATCGGTGGATACTCATCAGGGTCCAGATCCGGCAACGACATGCGACCATCATCGGCTAAACAAACTTCAACTGCTTCTCGGCACACCACCGGAGGCCGCAGGCGCCTCACGACGCCGCCACTCACGACGCCGCTCCCTCGACGGCAGATCCGTACCTTCAGAGCTCGTCGGCTGCGAGTCGTAGACAGTTCCATTGAGGGTCGAAGCGGATCAGGCCACGGTCTGCCGCCATGCGAGCGGCGGCCGCTGAGACGCCCTCAGCCATGCTGTACCGCGCGGCGAAGCAAATTGTCTGTCCGCTGGCATTGCCGATCAGAAACCCGTCGGACCACGGGCTAATGCCTTCCTCGTCGTGGGTCATGTCCACCCATCGCCTCCGGCCGTTCGCCTTCCCAGACCGGCAAGTCGAAACTCATCTGCGCTTTCTCCCACCGCCAGCGCGGACCACTGCCGCAAGTCTCGGCTGGCACGAGCGTGCATGCGGCCGAAGGATGGCGAGTACGCACTGCGACGGAAGCCGTGGCGGGCCAGCATGCTCGCTCCGCGGCCTGACAGTGCGCGGGTAGTCGGGCCCGATCCGAGAAGGCTTCCCCCGTGCACCTCGAAGATGCCGGTGCGCAAGTGCTGCGCGAAGTGCATCTCGAGCTGACATGAACGTTGGCCCACGAGGAAGAGGCGATCGCGCCGGAAATCCGGGAGCGCGCGTCAGGTGCCCTCGGCACCTGTTGGCCCGCGAGGCCGCGCGGCTACGAGAAGGCAGGTGCCATGTCCAAGCTCCCAATGGTCCCGTGACCGACGTCCCCGTCTCGCTGAAGTCAACATGCCGTGGTGGCGGAAGCCACGCGCTGGGCACCTCGTGCACGAGGTGCCCAGCGACGCTGCCGCAGGAGCGCACCCCGCGGTACCGGTGCACGAACGATCTCCTGACACCTCGCGAACATCAAGTCGGCCGCCGAAGATGTTTTCCCAGATCACAGCCCGCCGTGAGTGCTTCGAACGTCCTCGTCTAGCGAATAACACCCGACATCAGCGCCGGGCACCAGCGGATGACGGAAGACCAGGCTGTGAGTCGCCGAGCCGCAGAGCGTGACGTTTCGCTACTAGCCAGCGCGCACGATCGGCGGCATGAGCGGTCACCCCTTAGGTACACCGAGCGGACGGAAGAGAGGCTCGCGGGCCCACGCCTGAATCAATTCGCGGTCCGGGTCCGCGACCGAATCAAGGTGCGGCCCGTCCGGGCTGGCATCCGGCCACAACTGGGCAAACCAGCCAGCTTCGTCGAGGGCATCCCAGTGCCCCCGGATGAACGCGACAAGCTCGGACCTGCGGGACGGGTCAGCGAGATGCTGGGCCAAGTACGCGAGGGCGAAGGCGACCTCGGACTGTCCGTGTGCCCGACGCTTTCGTCGCAGCACCGACCGTAGATAGTCGAAGACCTGCTTCCAAGCGTCGTTGTTGCCGGCACCGGCGCCGGCGAGGCCGATCACCGCGTAGTCCTTCACCGCAGCGTCAGACCCGGCCAGACCGGCGAGCAGATCCGGCGTGGCCTGGGTGCCCAGCCTCATCGTCAAAGCGAGGAGGGATGCG
Organism: Actinoplanes sp. M2I2; assembly: GCF_023544445.1. Classification (GTDB taxonomy): domain Bacteria; phylum Actinomycetota; class Actinomycetes; order Mycobacteriales; family Micromonosporaceae; genus Actinoplanes. The sequence goes on from NZ_JALPVJ010000029.1 coordinate 95,335, forward strand.
CAGCGTAAGTCCCTACTACCGCGGCCGGACACGCGGGTCGCCCGCCGAAGGGCGTCGTCCCCGACGGCTCCCGTGAGGTCGCCCAAGTGACCGGCTATGACCACCTTGTCGAAGTCGAGGTCGGCCGACTCATCGAGCATCTGCGCGAGCAGCTGATCTGCATGAGGATCGATGTAGGCGTCCCGGATCGCCTCCGCGCGGCGTGCGCTCCGCCGACTTTTGAACGCAGTAAAGATGGTTTCGTGGTCGCACTCGTCGCTCACGCACGCAGCATGCCCGACGCCACGTCGCCTCGCACTCACATCGGCCAGATCCGGACGTCGCCGTTGCCTACGAATACCAACCCGTGTAGTTGGTGATCTCTCGGTGAGGGTACGGCTCACCCATCAATTCGACGCTGGATCAGAGTGGGTCCCAAACTGACGCCCGATGAAATCCGCGTGCAGATACCGAGTCCCGAACTCCCGCCCAAACGGGTCGCTACTCGCGCTCAGAGTCAGCCGAGCTTTCATCGCGGCAGATCCGTACGTCGGCGCGATGGGATACTCGCGGCCCGCGGCCGTTAGCATGCGGCGATGGTAGACAAGCTGATCGACATCGTTGGCCGCGAAGGCGTAGGCCACCTGATTGCGTATTTCACCCCGGGGGCATCCACCGGGCAATGGTTCGAGACCTTCACCGGCGGCGGCGATCGCGCCGAGACCCGTGACCGAATAACTGCGGAGGATCTGTACGCGGTGGAAGCACTGAGCGTGCAGGCTCCTTTTCCTGTCGGCAGAGAGCTGATCGAGGGACAACTTGGCCGCGACGTCGGCGCACATCTGCGCGAGATTCCCACGCACGTCGAGCTGGGCGAACATGGTGGTGCCGAGTTGGTCACCGACGACGGGCATGCAAGTCAAGCATGGCGTCTGTTGAATAACCGGAACGAAAAGACCGGCATCGGGTGGGTTATCGCAGGAAAGATCCTCGCTCGCAAGCGGCCGAAGCTTCTCCCGGTGTACGACACGGTCATCAGGTGCCAATTCGGAGCCCCGCAACAGGTCTGGGTGAAGCTTCACGGCAGGCTTGCCGAGAACGACGGCGCTCTTCGAACCGTGCTCGCTGCGGCCCGCACGACCGCCGGCGTGGACGACAGAGTTAGCGTCCTGCGGGCCCTTGATGTCATCCTCTGGCGACGACACGTGGCCGAACACCGGCAATACAACCCGACGGCATGCCCGGGGCGAGGAACCGTCGAGCTCTGATCAGCCCAGGTGTGCCCACCTGATCCGGACCCCTGGCCATCACAAAGCGTGGCCGTCCGCTGCTGGCGGCCGCACTGTCAGCGCAAATCAGTGAGTCGCACGGAGGCATAAAATCGGCATAGCACCGCAGCGGTATATGTATAGAGCGCAGCAGGACCGTAGGTTCGACTTGTGACTAGACCCGTTTTCTACCCGCGGCCGGAAGTGGTGGGCGACACGCTTAACGTCGATCCAGCACTTGCCAGCTGGGACAAGGCCGGCTCACCCGGCCAGGTTCGTTCCGTCGCCTTCATCGCCGAGGTACACACCGTTGTCGCCAAGCAGTTGGTCGCGACACCTGATCCTCTCGCGTTACGGCTCGACATCGGCCTCCCGGACGATATGCCTCTGCTCGCATACCACGACCTGGACAACTACCTCTTTCCCTTGGTCCCGAGGCTCACGGCAGGTACCGGGCGCCAATTTGTCTCGGTGTGGGCAACCAAGCGGCATGCGCCGAGTTCCGCCGTCGCAGTATGCCGAACCCAGGCGATTAGCGACCCTGGCGGGACGTACTCGTTCGACGTGAGCACGACGGCCGCCGCCGACAGCACCGCCTTCAAGGAACAGATCCGAGACCAGACCAGCGCGGGCCGCCCCCTGCCTGATGGCGGTGTCAGCCTGCACCTCGCGTTCGTCGTCGGGCCCCGCCGCGTCTGGCCGAACCTGTGGAAGGCCACGATCGACTCCCTCGCTTCCGTGCTCGGCCGCGACGCCGAAGCCGGGCCGTGGAATGTACGCGACGGTCGCATAACAGAACTCGGGTTGCACTGCGTCGTCAACCCGGAAGCAGGCAATCGCGTGATCACTGCGATCCGAGCCAGCACGGCGGACCGGTAGGCAACGTCGTCACAGGTGAATGCGACGCGACGAGCTATACAGCGATCGCAAGATCGGTCCAAGCCCCTGATGCGGCCGGGCGGCCGTCAGCCGGCACCGAGCGTTATCCGCGGCATGAGAGCACGCTCGTTAAGTAAACACACAGAACGGGGTCTAGAATGTCACGAAGAATTGCGTCTTTTGGAACCGTGTACTAACACCTACCAGTTCGAGTACCCGCCGCGATTTGTCGAGGTGCCGTTAGGTTAATCTTCACCAAGTCGGCGTGGAAGATCTACGGTGAATAGTGCGCCGAAACGCGCCCGCCTTAAGAAACATTGCTGCAGGAGCGACTCAGTATCCCACGCTATGATCGCCGGATCTCCAATGAAGCAATCCAAAGCGTTTACCATGAAGTCATCGAGGCGCTTCGTTCCTAGTTCAATCGGCGGGGACCTCCTAGGTCGAGCATATAGCTCGAGTATAGGCTTGGCCCCTACTACCGCGACTGGGTGACTTCCATAGATCCAGACGAATGATGTCGGCGTCGCATTCAACATGTCCCTACACTGGGTCGCCAGTAGCTTAGGAGGAGTGGTGAGAGCTACGACGCCGCTCTCGTCCATCAACGCATCCGGACGCCACAGCCAGTGGCTATATTCTTTTGATGCTTGGTTCGGCGGCGTGTATGTGAGCCCGGAGTATCCCGATCTCTTCGCTTGAACGAGAAACCCTTTGCGAACACGAACCTGAGGGGCCACCTCGATGTCTAAGACAGCGCACAAATCTGCACCCAGCAGCGACTCCGAAGAGTTGGCGCCTGCCGAGTCGAGTACGCGAATCTTAAGATCGACCCTCTCATCCGTGGCTTCCTCAACGAGGGACTCGAGCTGATTCGAGAGAGTCGAAGACATCGCCGGCTCTTCCGAGTCACGGTCGTCTGTAATCCGCCGAAGAAGCCTTTGCTCGGCTCGTGCGACAGACCGGGCTACTGCGGATACAGCACTACGTGACAACATTTCGCATTTATAGCATTGGAGGAACGTTTAGGCAACGCGCATGCCGAACTAAGCTCGAGTCAAGAAGGATTCTTGCCGCAGAAGCTGCCCGCAAGGGTTAATTTGCCGACGAGATCGAGTGCACTCCTTTCGGCAGATCCGCGCACTCACAGTCAGGTCGCACCATGAGCGTCTGCACGGAGGGTGAGCGGGCTCCGGAGCTATCGCTGGCACCACCGCCGATAGAGATCCACTAGTGGTGCCGATTCTCGCGAGCATCTCGGCACGCGGCGCCAGCAACGTGGTGTCGAAAGTCCGAGCATCTGGCGCCGAACTCGCGAACGAAGCCAGCTCAGACTGCAGCGTTAGCAGGCGGCGTGGCCGAGATATCACGGCGGGCTGTGCGGATGCGCTGGCGCTGCTGCGCTTGACGTCGCCATTGCTCACGCATCTGAGGTGAAGCGAACTCGGTGAGAGCGCCCTGGCTGACCGCCTCGGCGATCCGGGTGTCGATGCGTTCGATGCGCCGGCGCAGAGCGTCTACCTCGAGGCTGAGGCGGGCTGCGAGGGGTTCGATGGCGCGTCGCCCGAGCCTCAGTTCGATGTAAGGCTGTTCGTCGTCCGGGTCGATGATGCCGAGTTCCACGGCGCGGCGGATGAGCAGGTCAGGGTGGCCCCAGGGGTGTCGTGGGGTGCGGGGTCCGATGACATGCTCGAGGTTGTCGACCGGGATGGCTTCGGCGCCGTCGCGCTGCTGTAGTTCGTGGCCGGCGCGCCAGGCGGCTCGGCACAGCGAGGCGTACGGCGCGGGCCGGCTGAGGTCGACGTGGTCGCGCAGCGCCGCTAGGAAGCCGGTGAGGATTTCCGCGTCGAGGTCGTAGGCGTCGCCGGCCCAGCCGGTGTGCAGGTGGCCGGCGTAGCGGCGCAGGGCGGGTAGCGCCATCGCGGTCGCGGCAATGACCCAGGCCGGCCCGTCAAGGCGGGCCCGGCGAATCAGCTCCGCCCACACCGCGTCCCTGGCGGCGTAGGAGGTTGGGTGCTTGAGCAGCCAGGTCCGCAGCTGCGGCAAGGGGAGTGTCACGGCGGGCAGGTCGGTGCCGTCGCGGAGCGGATCCAGGTCGAGCGACAGCGGCTGCGGTCCGGTGGTCAGCGCGCGGAAGGCGGTGTCCACGGCGTTCAGCGGCGAGTTGGGCCAGTCGGCGGTGGTGGCGGTCATGTCATGGCTCCCCGGGATCGACGGTCGGCATCCGGTCGCCGGCGGCATTCGGATGCGTGTCCGGTGATTGCGCCATGACTGGCTGACACGGCTCCGACACCGCAGATCAGTGCCCGCTTCGCGGCTGAGACCGGACAGGGCGGAACTGCCGGGGACAAGGCCCTCGGGCCGAGGGGGGATGATCGCGGTTATGAGGGGGCTGGCCCCGACCGGCTCTGGCAGGGCGGCAGTGCAGGGTGCAAGGCACGGCAGACGCAGTTGGGAAGTCTCGCAGCCTTCTGACACCGCAGCAGCGGCCGGTTTGGTGGCCTACCGATTTCCTTCCGTTCGGGCGCTGACGGCCGACCGGCTGGCGGCATTGACTGCGCAGCCCGTAGGCGGGGTGCTGCCTGCGCTGTTGGAACCGTGTCAGACGGGTGTCAGAACGACAGGTGTTCGCTGGAGCCGACAGAACCCGGTTTGAGGGTGTCAGCGCATTACGGCGCGGCGCGGAGCCGACACCACATGAGCGACATGCCGCAGCACTCCTTGAACAAGCCGCATCCTGCGAAGCCGAACGTGATCGATGCGGGTCAGCAGGACCTCGTCCCGGGCAGCCCGCCGGTTCCGATCACGGTGTGGCGCAGTGCCAGGACCGAGTCCGACACCGCCGGTCAGATCGGTGCTCGCCTTGCCGCGCGGCTGGTCGCCGCGTACAGCCGTCCCGGCGAAGCCGTCGTTGATCTCACCGACGGTCACGCCCTCACCTACGTGTGCACTACGGGAGGGCGTCAGCACCACCCGGCCTGGTTCAGCGGCCCGGCCAGCCTGATCATCGGCCCGGCCACCGCAACGGACTTCTCCGCCGACAGCGTTCACGATCGCCCTGATGAAGGCGATGAGCTGCCGGAGCTGCACGCCTGGTTCGGTGATGACCTCACCGATGCGAACCTGCCATTCTCAGCCGGCCCGGCGGCGCCGGCATCGGCCGATGGAGACCTGCGGGGTATGACCAGTCTGCTGGTCGCTCGCTGGCCCCTGGACAGTAACGACGCCGCCAACCGGGTCCGCCTGGCCTGGCTGCTGACCGCCTGCGCGCAGCTGCTGCGCCCCGGCGGCTGCCTCATCCTGGTTGTCACCATCGCACCCGGCACCCGGCCGGTCCCGGAAGATTTCTCCGAGATGGTCACGGCCGCAGCCGGTGTCCGGCTGGGCTATCTGCAGCACATCGTCGCGGTCTCCGCCGACACCGACGGCGACGCCTTCATTTACCACGTCACCGACGAGGAACTGCTCGCGATGGCCGACGACTCCGGGCAGTGGCAGGCGGAACACCTGCGCGTGCATGCCGACCTGCTGGTGTTCAGCCAGATCAACCAGCCCTCGCCGCGACCCCGCCCAGGCGGGCACCGGGGCGGAGGCCGCCGTGGCTGATCACCGCTTCCCGCAGGACCCGCCCACCACGTCCGATTCCGAGACTCGCGGCCGGCAACACGGTTACGACGGGCGGCACCGCGCCGCGAGACCGGACGGTCTGTCGGTGTGGGCGACGGCCCAGTCCACCGGGCCGGTTCAACGTAAAGGCCGGTACGTGGTCGAGTCGGGCAAGCACCCGGCTCGGATGCTGCCGGCGATCGCCGCGCACGCCATCCACGCCTACACCAAGCCCGGCGATCTCGTCCTGGACCCGATGTGCGGGATCGGCACCACCCTGGTCGAGGCCATCCACGCCGGCCGCGACGCGTTCGGCGTGGAGTACGAATCCCGGTGGTCGGACGTCGCCGACGCCAACATCAAACACGCGCAGACCGGTGGGGCGACCGGCCGAGCCGCCGTGATCCGTGGCGACGCCACCACCATCCTGTCCCTCGTTCCCGCCGTCCTGACCGGGCAGGTAGCGCTCGTGGTCACCTCACCGCCGTACGGGCCGACCGTGCACGGCCTCGTCCAGCCCGGCGACGACGGCGTACAGAAGTCCGACAACACCTACAACGACGGTACTGACAAGGGCAACCTCGCCTACCGTGACCTCACCGGCCTCGTCGACGGATTCGCCCGCATCCTCGCCGGCTGCCAGACGCTGCTACGCCCCGGCGGCGTCGTGGCCGTCACTGCCCGCCCGTGGCGGAAGAACGGCCAGCTCGTCGACCTGCCCTCCGCGGTGATCGGCGCCGGGGTGCGGGCGGGTCTGACACCGGTGGATCGATGCGTGGCCCTGCTCGCAGCGGTCCGCGACGACGCGCTGATCGCACGGCCCAGCTTTTTCCAGCTCCAGGCCGTCCGTAAGGCCCGCACCGCCGGCACACCGATGCACCTCATCGCCCACGAGGACGTCCTGATCTTTCAGAAACAAAGCCTCGCGAGTGGTGCCGATGTGTGAGTAGATTTCCCGCCTGCAGGTTGTAAAGGATGCGGCACCAACCCCCGCCGGCTGCCTGCCCCAGACGGCCGCAAAGCGGCACGGCGGCCGACCTTGCCGCACGCCCGGCATGGGCCGGGCGCTGACCGCGAAGAATCGCCGGGCTCACCCGACATGGTGACATCGGGTGAGTCCCGCTCGGCAAAGGCCACGGGCGCGTTAACACATTATTAGGACATCTCAGCCGGAATGTGCCCGTCGTCGGCCCTCTGGTCCAGCGCTAGTACGGCAGCCGCCGTTCGTGAGGTGACCTCGGATCCTGCGGGAACGAGGACGGCCACCGCATGATCGTCTGTGCGTTGTGGACACAACATTCAACCTTGCGGTGGCCGAGAGCCACAGCGTAG
>NZ_JALPVJ010000030.1 GCF_023544445.1 Actinoplanes sp. M2I2
AACTCGTCCTCGACCCCACCAAGCGCTACCAACCCACCGGCCGGCCACCCGGACCCACACCGAAAAAGAAAAACCCCTGAACCCACAACCGCGGGTTCAGGGGTTTCCGATGTCTTGAGACATCACAGAGAGCGGACGACGGGATTCGAACCCGCGACCCTCACCTTGGCAAGGTGATGCGCTACCAGCTGCGCTACGTCCGCGTTGAGGGAAACCATACCGGATCGGCGCGGGCCGATGCGCGACCGCCCCACCAGTCAACTGACGGATTGTTCCGGCCCAGCCCGGCTGGCAGCATCGGCCGGGTGGTCATGTCGCCCTTCCCCGAGCTCGGGGACCAGTTCGAGGAACTCGCGCAGGCGGCGTTCCGCACGCTCGACGAGGCACAGTTCGCGCGGGCGGCCGCCTACGGCCGGCCGGAGCGGGTCGACGAGGGCCGGATCGTGTTCGACGTGGGCGACGACGACGCCGACCTGCTGCTCGTCGAGTCCGGCGGGATCGAGGTGCTGCAGGACGACCTCGACGGCGAGCCGATCCTGCGCGCCGGGCCCGGGCAGTTCGTCGGGGAGCTCAACCTGCTCACCGGGCAGTCCCGCATCCTGCGGGCGCGCGTCGCCGCCGCCGGGCTCGTGCACCGGGTGCCGGCCCGGCAGTTCCGGCTGCTCATGGCCCAGGACGCCGAGCTGAGCGACCTGCTGCTGCGGGCGTTCCTGGCCCGCCGCCGGCTGCTGGTGCAGCGGGCCGGCCGCAACCTCGAGATCATCGCGGACGAGGCCACCGGGGTCGGGATGGCGCTGCGGACGTTCCTGATCCGGCAGGACCTGCCGCACCGCTGGATCGAGCAGAACACCGCTGAGGGCCGGGTGGAAGCCGCGGCGGCCGGGCTGACCGAGGCCGACCTGCCCGCGGCGGTCATGCCGCAGGCGACGTTGCGCCAGGTCGAACCGCGCGCCCTCAGCCATCGGCTGGGACTGACCTATCGGCGTACCCCGGACGGGGTGGCCGACCTGACCATCGTGGGCGCCGGCCCGGCCGGGCTGGCCGCCGCGGTCTACGGCGCCTCCGAAGGCCTCGAGACCGTGCTGCTCGACGCGGTCGCGACCGGCGGGCAGGCCGCGGCCAGCTCGCGCATCGAGAACTACCTGGGCTTCCCGTTCGGGCTCAGCGGCGAGCAGCTGGCGGCGCGGGCGGTCGTGCAGGCGCTGAAGTTCGGCGCGCACCTGGCCAGCCCGTGTGCGGTGGTGTCCATGCGTACCTCGGACGAGGGACACGTGCTCACGCTGGTCGACGGCACCGAGATCGTCACCCGGGCCGTGCTGATCGCGACCGGGGCGGCGTACCGGAATCTGCCGTTGGACCGGTGGTCGGACTTCGTCGGGTCGGGCATCTACTACGCCGCGACCGACCTGGAGGCGCGCGCGGTGGCCGGGCTCCCGGTGACGGTGGTCGGCGGAGCCAACTCGGCCGGGCAGGCGGCGATCTATCTGGCCCAGCAGGCCGGCCAGGTGACCCTCGCCGTACGCGGTCCCGACCTCGCCAAGGACATGTCGAGCTACCTCGTGGAGCGCATCCGGGCCGATCCGCGGATCACCGTGCGGACCTCGACGCGGGTGACCGCGCTGGCCGGGACCCACCGCCTCGAGGAGGTCACGCTGACCGCGGGCGCCGACGACCACCCGTGCGGGTGTTTCGGGCTGTTCTGTTTCATCGGGGCCGCCCCGGCCACCGGCTGGCTGACCGGGGTGGCGCTGGACGACAAGGGGTTCGTGCCGACCGACGGGCAGCTCGGCGACCGGTGGACCGGCGTGGGACGCGGGCCGCTGCCGTTCGAGACCAGCGTGCCGGGGGTGTTCGCGGCCGGGGACGTGCGGTGGTCGTCGATGAAGAGGGTGGCGGCGGCGGTGGGCGAGGGGGCCAGCGCGGTGCGTTCGGTCCACCAGGCGCTGGCGTTCGCGGCGGTGCCGGCGCCTCGCCCTCGATGATCTCTCGCTGTGCTGTTCTGGCCGCCTCCGGGTAGCATCTGGCCAATGCCGATGGACGCCACGCTTGTGTACGAACCGGCCGACGCGGACGGTCTGGTCGTCGCCACACTGAGCGGTGAGCTGGATCTCGACCGCGCCGACGCCGTCCGCGATCAGCTCGCCGGGATCGCCGCCGACCCCGCCTGCCGCTACCTGCGGATCGACGTGGCCGGTCTCGACTTCATCGACTCGTACGGGCTGGGCGCCCTGGTGAGCGCCCGAAACAGCGCGGCGGCGACCGGCGTGACCATGACACTGGCCGAGCCGTCGCCGCCGGTCCGCAAGGCGATCGAGGTGACCGGGCTCGGTCACGTCTTCGGCCTCTGAGGCGTTTTGAGAACGGGCCCTACTTGAGCTTGAGCTGGACGTTGAACGTCGGGCTGGCGGCGAGCTTGCGGAACGCGGCCAGGCTCGACGGCGCGCTGTCGATGCTGATGTCGCGGTCGCCGAACATGTCCTTCTTCGTGTCGAAGTAGACGATCGCCTTCACCTGCGGCCGCTTGGCCAGCTCGGGCAGCACGCTGGTGAACTGCTTCGACTTGTCGACGACCTTGCCGATGCGGTGGTAGGCGCCCCACTCGGCCACCATCAGCGGCTTCGAGGCGTGCTTGGTGGTCGCCCAGGAATAGAAGCCCTCACCTCCCCTGGCCCGGCGGTCGAGCAGGTCGGCGAAGACGCCGGCGTGGTAGTAGTTCTGCTCGGCGCTGACGTACGAGTCCAGGCCGATCCAGTCGACGACGTCGTCACCCGGGTAGAGGTCCTTCCACCACGACTGGGCCATCCACTTCTCGTTGCCCATGTAGGCGACGACGTTGACCATGTTGCCGAGGCCCTTGGACTTCAGCCGCTTGATCACGTGGCGGTAGGAGGCCGCGAAGTCCTTGGCCGTCATGCCCGAGCCGGCGGCCGTACGCACGTCGTCCTCCGGCTCGTGGTTGAGCACGAGGAAGAACTTCTCCGGCAGCGTCGCCTTGACCCGGGCCGCGAACGCGTCGATCCGCGCGTCGAGTTTGCCCGAGGCCACGTTCGCCCAGGTCGAGCCGTACTCGACGCGCCAGTTGAGCAGCAGCACCCGCGGCTTGCCCGGCTCGCGCACCATGGCGATCTCGGCCGCGGTCGGGAACTTCTCGTCGCCCTTGTGGTACGTGTGGAAGATCGTCGCGGTACGACCGCTGAGCTTCTCCCAGTTCTTGTGCTCGAGGTCGCGCGGCCGGTTCGTGAACCCGCCCGCGGCGGCGCCCCACAGCACGCCGCAGCTGGGCACGAGCTTCGCGTCCGTCACACACTTCCGGGCAACCGCGGCGGGCGCGGGCGCGAGCGTGGTGGCGGCCTGGGCCGTGGCCGGGCCGGCTGCGAACGCGGCGCCAACCCCGGCGACGAGTGCGGCCAGCGAGTACACGGTCTGACGAAGCATCGAATCTCCCCCTGTTGTCCGGCCGTTGTCCGCCGGGCATGAGAAGAGATTCCCGGGCGCCGGGTGCGCCGCCCGTGCCCGTCGCGGTGCGGACGGGTTGCGCCAATCCGCCGGTCTCCGGCGCCTCGGCCGGTGCGATCGGCCGCAACGGGGGCGGGTTGAGCTTTCCGGCCCGAGCAGGCTCCCGCTCCGTAGCATTCGACGGCATGACGGACGCGACGGAACGACGCCGGGAGCCGGGAACGACGACTGACCGGCCACGCGGAACCATGCCGGACGCGGCCGCTCTCGGCCGGGCCGTCGCCGACATCCTCGGTCCGGGCTGCCGATCGGTGATCCTGCACGGCTCGCTGGCGGCGGGCGGCTTCCGGCCCGGCGTGAGCGACCTCGACCTGCTCGCCGTCGCCGAGGGCCCGCTCACCGACGACCAGGCGGATTCCCTCGTACGGCTGGCAGGCGACGCCGCCCTCGGCGAGGCGGCCGGCCTGGACCTGCACGTCGTGACCGCCGAGGTGGCGCGTCGCCCCTCGGCCGAGCCGCCGCTCGAACTGCTCGTCGGCCGCCACTGCGGCGAGCCCGGCCTCGAGGTCGAACGCCGCCGCCCGGCCTGGCCCGACCTGCCCGCCGAGTTGTCGATGGCCCGGCAGGACGGTGTGGTTCTAACCGGAGCGCCCGGCGTCCTGGCCCCGGTCCCGGCCGAGTGGGTGGTCGCCCGCGGCCGCCACTGGCTCCGGACCTGGCAAAGCCTGACCGGCGACACCGCCCACGCCGCCTTCATGGTGCTGACCGCGTGCCGCATCTGGCAGTTCGCCGCCGAGCGCGTCCACTCCCCCAAGACCGACGCCGCCCGCTGGGTACTGGCCCGGGACCCGTCGCTGTCCGCAGTGCGGCAGGCCCTGCGACAGTACGAGGGTGACCCCGCCGCGGTCGTCGACGAGCCCGGCCTGGCCGTCCTGCTCGAGACCGCCCTCCGCCACACCGCCCGGTAGCCGGGGCTCGCCACGCCGAGGGTCTCAGCGCGGGCCGAGCGCCACCCCGGGCGCGCTGCCGTAGGCCGCGAAGAACTTGTCGCGGAACTGGTCCATCCGCCAGATCGGGGCGTTCGCGGCCGGGCGCAGGCCGTCGGTCCAGCCCCAGGACGCTATCCGGTCGAGCACGGCCGGGTCCTTGGCGATGACCGACACCGGCACGTCGTGGCTGGCGTTGCGGCCGGTGATGATGGACATCGGCTGGTGGTCGCCGAACATGATGAGCACCGTGTTCTTGTCGCCGTACTCGGTGGCCCACGAGGTGAGGCTGTCGACCGAGTAGGCGAGCGTCCTGGCGTACGCGGCCTGGGTCTTGACCGGATCGGACCACAGGTCGCTGCGCGGGGGCGCGGTGGCGACCTGCGGCTCGAAGACCTTGCCGTCGCCGATCGCGTCCCACGGCACCATCGACGGGATGTGCGTCCACGGCTCGTGGCTCGACGTCAGCGTGATCTCGGCCATCAGCGGCTTGGTGGCCTTGGCGTTGACCTCCCGCTGGAACTTGTCCAGCACGAACTGGTCGGGCATCCGCGACCAGCCGAAGTCGGGTCCTTTGTAGCCCATGTTCCGCGAGTCGAACACCTTGTCGTAGCCGTAGAAGCCGGCCTCGGGCCAGTCCTTGGTGTTGCCCGGTTCCATGCCGGCGGTCTGCCACCCGGCCTGCTTGAACGCCCGGGTCAGGGTCAGCCGGTCGCCGCTGACCATCTCGTCGTAGCGGCGCTGCGAGGTGACCCACAGCCCGGACTGGAACGAGCCGTGGGCCAGCCAGCTGCCGCCGCCGTAGGTCGAGGAGGTCAGCCACCCGGTGCGCGAGTGGAAACCGGCCGCGCCCAGCTTCGCGTTCGCCGCGTCGAGCGCCGGGTTGACGATCGCCGACATGCCGGGATCGGTCAGCGAGCTGTGCCCGAGGCTCTCCACGACGCCGATGATCACGTCTTTGCCCTGCAGACCCGAGACCAGATCCTTGGCCGGCACCGCGGCGTACGGGTCGTGGCGCACCGCCGAGGCGAACTGCCGCTCGTCCCGGATCGTCAACGGCACCTGCCGGACGGTCGACTTGGCCAGCTTGATCGCCGAGTCGGAGGCAACCGGCGCGTTCGGGAACAGCGTCAGCCCGCTCAGCGCGAGCGCCACCCAGGCCGCGCTCAGACCGGCCAGCACCCGCTTCGCCGGGAGCGCGTGCCGGGTGCCGACCCCGGCCAGCCGCACCGCAGACATGATCAGGGTGGCGACCAGGACGACCATCAGCACGACGGCGCCGGCCACCGCGAGGTTGGCGTAGGTGCGGCCGTCGGTCTCGGTCAGCGCGTTGTAGCCGTCGCGCAGCAGCGGGGTGTCGAGCACCGGGTCGAACTTGCGGCCGAGGACCGTACGGAAACCGGCGTTGGCGATCTTGAAGACGACCAGCACCGCGAGGCCGAGCCCGAACACCGCCGCGAACGGTCTGCGCCACCGGACCGGCAGGGCCAGCACCACCGCCGCGGCGAGGATGGCCTCGATCGGCAGCCGCAGGAAGGCGCCCGGCAGGAACGCGCCGGCCTTGGTGCGGGCGATCGCGTCGGGGACCACCAGCGCGGTGACGATCAGTGCGGCCGCGGCCACGGTCAGGAGGCCGCCGAGAAGGCGACGGATCTTCGGCAAAGCGGAAACTCCCGGTTCGAGGGTGTGGCCTCCCTCGGATACGGATCGGAGCCGCCCAAGGTTCAGCGCCCGGGACCGGAAACACGCCGTTGATATGCGCGACACATAGTGCCTACAGTCGCTGCACGCGATCTCCGGTCGCCGCAGGCAAGGAAGGGAGCACCCGATGGCGCTGCTCGACGAGGCTCACCGGAACGAACTGATCTTCACCGACGGCGCCTGGCGGGCCGGCAGCGGCGAGACCATCGACGTGATCGAGCCGGCCACCGGCGACACGCTGGGCCAGCTGGCCCTGGCGACTCCCGGCGACGTGGCCGCGGCCGCGCGCTCCGCCGCCGTCGCCCAGCGCGAGTGGGCCGCCCGGCCGCACGTCGAGCGGGCCGCGGTGCTGCGCCGGGCCGCCGGGCTGTGGGCCGAGCACGCCGAGGAGATCGCCTGGTGGAACGTCCGCGAGGTCGGCGCGGTCCCCGGCATGGCCGCGTTCGCCGTGCACACCGCCGAGCAGGAGTGCTGGGAGGCGTCGTCGCTGCCGGGCCGCCCGTACGGCGAGCTGATCCCGTCGGGGGAGCCGCGCCTGTCGATGACCCGGCGCTACCCGGTCGGCGTGGTCGGGGTCATCGCGCCGTTCAACGTGCCCATCATCCTGGCCATCCGCTCGGTCGCGCCGGCTCTCGCGCTGGGCAACGCGGTCCTGCTCAAGCCCGACCCGCGGACGGCGGTGACCGGCGGCGTCGTCCTGGCGGCCCTGTTCCGGGAGGCCGGGCTGCCCGACGGCCTGCTGCAGGTGCTGCCCGGCGGCCGCGACGTCGGCGAGGCCGTGGTGACCGATCCCCGGGTGCCGGTGATCTCGTTCACCGGCTCGACGCCGGCCGGGCGCCGCGTGGGCGAGCTGGCCGGGAGCCACCTCAAGCGCGCCCACCTCGAGCTCGGCGGCAACTCGGCGCTGGTGGTGCTGTCGGACGCCGACGTGGACACGGCGGTCAACCTGGCCGCCTGGGGCAGCTGGTTCCACCAGGGCCAGATCTGCATGACGACGGGCCGTCACCTCGTCCACGAGAGTCTCTACGACGACTTCGTGGAGCGCCTGGCCGACAAGGCGGCCAAGCTCCCGGTCGGCGATCCGGCCCGCGACCAGGTCGCCCTGGGCCCGGTCATCGACGCCGGCCAGCGCGACAAGATCCACGGCCTCGTCACCTCGAGCGTGGGCGGCGACGTCCGGGTGGCCGCCGGCGGCGACTACGACCGGCTCTTCTACCGCCCGACGGTGCTGGCCGGCGTCACCGCTTCGACCCCCGCGTTCACCGAGGAGATCTTCGGGCCGGTGGCCCCGGTGGCCCGCTTCGGCACCCTCGACGAGGCCGTCGCCCTGGCCGGCGACTCCGAGTACGGACTGTCGCTGGGCATCGTCACCCGCGACGCGATGCGCGGCGTGGAACTGGCCGACCGCATCCCGACGGGCATCGCCCACATCAACGACCAGACGGTGAACGACGAGGCCAACGCCCCCTTCGGCGGGATCGGCGGGTCGGGCACGGGCTCCCGGTTCGGCGGCGCCCAGGCCAACATCGAGGCCTTCACCGAGACGCGCTGGATCACCGTACGAAGCCAGGCCGCGACCTACCCGTTCTGAGCGGGAGTCTCAGCGCCGCTGCTGGGGGGCCTTCACGCGCTGGAGGCCCCGTTTCACCTTGCCGGCGGCCCGGCGGCGCAGGCGTTCGATCGAGCTGAGCCGCGGCTCGGGCACGAGGCCGTGCAACTGCTCGGCGTGCGTGATCATGCCGATGATCGTCTCGATGGCGGTGTCGAGAAGCTGATCCTGGCGCACCTGGGCGGGTGAGGGCTGCGGCGCCGGATCGACCGGGCGCAGCTCGGCCAGGTCGCCGACCACCTCGCAGGGATAGTCGTCCAGGTCCTTGATCTGCTGTTCGGCCAGGTCGAGCACCCACTCGGCGCGCTCCGGGCCGACGCCGAACCGCAGGTCGTTCGTCCGGTTCTTGAGCACCGCGTCGACCAGGTGACGCTGCACGGCCCGCTGGTAGGGCGCGCGGTGCGGATAGCGGTCGCCCAGCGCCTTGTTGACCCGGCGCAGCACCTCGACCTCGGCCGCGCCCAGCGAGGTGTTGACGCCACCCACCACGTCGAGGTCGCAGACGCCGTCGGGGATGCCGATCACCTCGGCGAAACGCCGCCACAGCGTGTCCCGGGGAGCGCCCGCCCCGGGCACCGTGATCAGGTGGCGGTGGCCGGCCGGCACCAGGTCGCCCCAGCGGCGCAGCATCCGGTTGGCCGTGTAGTGCTCCCAGAAGTCCTCGAACCGGCCCCGCTCGACCGCGCCGATGAAGTCCTCGAAGCTCCAGACACTGCGCGACCGGATGCTCTGCTGCCACATCGACGGGAACGTCCGCCACAGATCGCGGGCTGCCACCAGGATGTGCACCTCGGCCGGCTGCAGGCTGCGCACTGCCCGAGCCGCCTGGGCGCTGGTGGCCGCGCCCAGCCCTTCGTTGGTGATCACCACGTCGCCCGGCCACGCCGCGGCCTTCGCGGCCAGCCGGTCCCACGACCAGGCCGGCGTCGCGTGCCAGTTGAGCTCGCGCAGGTCGGCCATGGCCTCGTCGTGGGCCGAGAACTTGCCGGGCAGCAGGATGCCGGCCTGGGAAAGGGCTTCGACGTTGCCCCAGAGCACATTCTGCACATAGGTGCTGCCCGTCTTGGGCGCGCCGATATGAACAAACACGCGTCGTGCCATGCCGCCCCCTCAGCGCGGTGGTTTCCGTCAGCACAACGTGTTTCGCGAACCCGGGTGGCGGCTTTCAATGCATTGTGTACGAGCTGTGACCTTGTGTCCGAGGATCATCGAACGACCGGCGCCGATCACAGCATCGCCGCAGGCAGGAGCGGCCGAGCCGACCGATCCCGAGCCGCGGTGCGGCCATTCCGCGACCATTCACCCGGTCGGGTGGCGGAGCAGGATCACCCGGAACGGAGAACGCTCCGGGAAAGGATGTCGGCCTGGCGGGTCGGTTCGGGGATGCGATAGCGACCGCTGAGCCGGACGGTCAGCTCGGCGCAGTCGGCCAGGCCGATGCGGTGGCCGGCCGAGACGAAGACCGGCTTCACCCCGGACTGCGTGCGCACGACGCGGCCGACGACCTCGCCGTTGTCGACCAGCTCGGACGACTCGCCGCGTCCGGGGCCGGGGTCGGCGGCGGCGCCGATGAAGGCGGTCTTGGCGACGCCGAAGGACGGCAGGTCGAGCAGCACGCCGAGGTGGCTGGCCAGACCGAGGCGCCGCGGGTGGGCCAGGCCGTAGCCGTCGCAGAGGAGCAGGGCGGGCGGCGCGGACAGGCGCTCCAGGGCGGCCAGCAGCAGCGGCACCTCGCGAAAGGCCAGCAGACCGGGCACGTACGGGAAGGTGGCCTCGCCCTCGACGGTCACGGCCTCCTCGACGGCCAGCGTGGCCACGTCGACGACCACGGCCGCGGCGACCGCCCGGGACGAGCCCACCGCGTACGTGACGTCGAGCCCGACCACCGTGCGGGGCAGCGCGATCGGCGCCGACGGGAGGACCAGACGCTCACGCAGCTCGTCCTGGATCAGTTCGGCCTCGGCGGCGTCGGCGGGCTGGCGGAAGGACGGCACTCCCGCACGGTACGGGACGACGAAGCGGCCCGGTGGCGGCGAGTCGTCGCTGCCACCGGGCCGCCTTGTGCGCCTGGCTGGGACTCAGGCGCGGAGCACCGCCACTCCCCTGGCGGTGAGAGTGCGGTCGGCGCCGCCGAGGGCGGTGATGTCAACCGGTTCCTCGGTGCGGTTGATGACGAACCGGGTCGTGCCGCGGAGGGTCAGCTCGACCTGGCCCCGCAGCTCGGCGGGCAGCTCGCTGGTCACGCCGGCCTGCGACAGCAGCTCGCCCAGCACCGGCGCGAGTCCGGCCGGGCCGAGGCGGGTCGAGACGTACGAGGCCGAGCCGTCGCCCACCGCGCGGCGGGTGATGGCCGGGCGGCCGGCCTGGTCGCCGGTCTTGTACGAGGCCAGCACCACCGTGTCCGGCCCGGTCACGTCGATCCGGTCGGTCCACAGCGTGCCGGTCAGGCCGTTGTCGAGCTCGGCGGTGTCGCCCTCGAGCAGCGGCCCGAACTCGGCGACGCGCAGGCCGAGCAGCTCCCGCAGGCTGCCGGGGTAGCCGCCCAGCCACACGTGGTCGTTCTCGTCGACGATCCCGGAGAAGTACGTGGTCACCAGGTGCCCGCCGGCCTCGACGTACGCGGTGAGACGCGCGGCCAGCGGCGCCGGGACCACGTGCAGGATCGGGGCCACCACGACGTCGTACCCGTCGAGCGGGGCCCCGGCCGGGATGACGTCGGCCCGGACGCCCAGGTCGAGGAACGCCGTGTACCAGTCCAGGGCCTCCTGGCGGTAGCGCAGCTTCCCGGTCGGGTGCGAGTCCTGCTCGACCGCCCACCACGACGTCCAGTCGAAGAGGATGGCCGCCTTCGCAGGCGTGCGCGGCGAGCCGGCCACGTCCGCGAGCGAGCGCAGGGCCGAGCCGAGCGAGACGACGTCCCGGAACAGCTCGGAGTCCGTGCCGGCGTGCGGGTACATGGCCGAGTGGTACTTCTCGGCGCCCGCGCGGGACTGCCGCCACTGGAAGAAGCAGACCGCGTCGGCGCCGTGGGCGACGTGGGTGAGCGAGTCGCGGGCCAGCTCGCCCGGCTTCTTGGCCAGGTTGATCGGCTGCCAGTTGACCGCCGAGGTGGAGTGCTCCATCAGGAACCACGGCCGGCCGCCGGCCAGGTTGCCGGTGAGGTTGGCCGAGAACGACAGCTCGTCGAGCGTCTGCTCACCGGGCAGGCGGTAGTGGTCGTTGGCGATGAAGTCGACCTCGGCCGCCCAGTCGGCGTAGTCCATGCCCTTGGTCTCGCCCATGACCATGAAGTTCGTGGTCACCGGCACGTCCGGCGTGATCTCGCGCAGCAGGTCCCGCTCGGCCCGCAGGTAGTCCTTGAGCGCGTCGGACGAGAAACGCTTGAAGTCGAGCTGCTGCGTCGGGTTGGGGTGCGTGGCCGCCTGCCGCGGCGGCAGGATCTCCTCGAAGTCCGAATACCACTGCGACCAGAAGGCCGCGCCCCACGCCTCGTTCAGCTCGTCGATCGACGCGTAGCGCCGGCGGAGCCAGACCCGGAACGCGGCCGCGGCGTCGTCCGAGTAGTCGTACACGTTGTGGCAGCCCAGCTCGTTGCTGACGTGCCAGGCGACGACGGCCGGGTGGTCGCCGTACCGGGTGGCGATCTCGCGGACCAGGCGCAGCGCGTACGTGCGGAAGATCGGCGAGGTCGGCCGCCAGTGCTGGCGGCCGCCCGGCCAGATCGTGTTGCCGTGCTGGTCGACCGGGAGGATCTCGGGGTGCCGGGTGGTCAGCCACGGCGGCGGCGAGGCCGTCGCCGTGGCCAGATCGACCGCGATCCCGTTGGCGTGCAACAGATCGATCGCCTCGTCGAGCCACCCGAAGTCGTACACGCCCTCGGATCTCTCGAGTCGCGCCCACGAGAAGATGCCGAGCGAGACGATCGTGACGCCGGCCTCGCGCATGGCGCGCACGTCCTCGTCCCACACCTCGCGGGGCCACTGCTCGGGGTTGTAGTCGGCGCCGTACTCGAGACGGGGGTCTCCGGCCCGGCGCAACCAACGGGGGTTCTGCACAAAATCTCCCAGGGAGGATTACTTGACGGTGAAGCCCTGCTCGTTGCCGTACTTGGTGGACTGGTCCTGCCAGGCCTTCAGACCGTCGGTGAGCGTGGTGTCCGAGACGTACGCCTTACCCACGGTGTCGTTGAAGACGCTGTTCGCGTAGACCTGGAAGGGCAGGTACGACCAGCCGGTGACGACGTTCTGGGCCGACTTGGCGAAGATCTCGTTGGCCTTCTGACCGCCGAAGTACTTGAACTCGGTGCCCAGCCACTCGGGGTCGGCCAGGGTCTTGCTGGTGGCCGGGAACGCGCCGCCGTCGACGCGGATCTGCACGCCGTCACCGTCGTTGGCGTACTTCAGGAACCCGTACGCGAGCTCCTTGTTGGCGCCCTTGTCCATGATCGCCAGCGAGCTGCCGCCGTTCTCCGCGCTGGCGTTGCTGCCGGCGGTCCACTGCGGGAGCTCGGCCGCACGCCACTTGCCCGAGCCGCCGGGGGCGCTGGAGACGAAGTTGGCCGGCATCCAGGCGCCGGTGGCCAGCGAGGCGATCGAGCCGTTGCCGATGCCCTGGAACCACTGGTCGCTCCACGAGCTGATCGGCGCGAGCAGCTTCTCGCTGATCAACGTCTGCCACACCTTCACGAACTCCTGCGAGCCCGGGTCGTTGAAGTTGATCGTGACGTTGGTGCCGTCGACCTGGTACGGCTTGCCCCCGGCCTGCCAGATCATGCTGGTGGTGAAGCCCGCGTCGCCGGTGTCGTTGGTGATGTACGCCTTCGGGTCGGCCTTGTGCAGCTTGCGCGCGGCGTCCAGGTACTCCGTCCAGGTCTTGGGGACCTCGATCTTGTACTTGTCGAAGACTTCCTTGTTGTAGTAGAGCGCCATCGGGCCCGAGTCCATCGGGAGGCCGTAGACGCCGCCACCGGAGTTGACCGAGTTCCACGGGCCGGGGTTGAAGTCGGCCTTGAGGCTCTCGGCGCCGTACGTGCCGAGGTTGGTCAGCGCCTTGCCGATGGCGAACTGCGGCAGCGCGTAGTACTCGATCTGCCCGACGTCCGGCACACCCTTGCCGGCCGCGATCGCGTTCTGCAGGGCGGTGTACTGCTTGTCGCCGGTGCCGGCGTTGACCAGGTCGACCTTGACGTTCGGGTACTTCTCCTGGAATTTGGTGACGACGTCCTTGAGCGTGGGCTCCCAGGCCCACACCGTCAGCGTGCCGCCCTTCTCGAGCGCGGCCTGCACCTGGGCGTCGGTGACCGTGGCGCCGCCGGACGAGCCGGCGGACGACGAGTCGTCGTCCCCGCCACCGCACGCGGCGAGGGCCAGGACAGCGGCCGAAGCGACGGCCGCCACCTTGAGGAATCGGGACATCTCTGCGGGTCCTTTCGGAGGGTTATTCCTTGACGGCGCCGGCGGCCAGGCCGGACTGCCAGTAGCGCTGCAGCAGCAGGAACGCGCCGAGCAGCAGGACGATCGTGACCAGGGAGCCGGTGATGACGAGGTTGAAGACGGCCTCGCCGCCGGCCGTGGCGGCCTGCGCGTTCCAGGCGTTGAGCCCGACGGTCAGCGGGTACCAGTCGGGGTCCTTCAGCATGATCAGCGGCAGGAAGTAGTTGTTCATGGTCGCGACCATGGTGAACAGCAGCGTCGTGACGATGCCGGGCGCGAGCAGCGGGACACTGAGCCGGAAGAACGTCCGGAACTCGCTCGCACCGTCGACCCGGGCCGCCTCGAGCATCTCGGTCGGGATCGCCTGCGCCGCGAAGGTCCACATCAGGTACAGGCCGAAGGGCGAGATCAGCGACGGGATGATCACGGCCCACGGGGTGTTGGTCAGGCCCATCTTGCTGAACATGAGGAAGGTCGGGACGGCGAGGGCGGTCGGCGGGACGGCCACCGCACCGATGACGATCGCGAAGACCGCCTTCTTGCCGACGAAGTCGAACTTGGCCAGGCCGTAGCCGGCCAGCACGGCCAGGAAGGTGGCTCCGCCGGCGCCGGCCACCACGTACAGCAGGGTGTTGCCCAGCCAGCGGGTGAAGATCCCGTCGTCGTACGTGAAGGTGTCGGCGATGTTGCTGAACAGGGCGAACGGGCCGTCGTCGAACCACAGCCCGAACGAGCTGAACAGGCCGTCCTGGGTCTTGGTCGAGTTGATCAGCAACCAGGCCAGCGGGACCAGCGCGTAGAGCGCCATCAGCGAGGTGAGCACGGTCAGCGTGATGCTGCCCTTACGGCGCTTCTTCGACGACAGCGTGACCGGGGGCCGTCCCTTGGCCACGGTGGGCTCGACGGTCGTGGTGGTCATCCGAGCTCCTTCGTCCCGCGCAGCTGCACCACGTAGGCGACGATCATGGTGATGACGGCCATGACGACGGCCACGGCCGCGGAGTAGTTGAACTGCTGGCCCGAGAAGGTCAGCGAATAGGCGTAGAAGTTCGGCGTGAAGTACGTGGTGATCGCGTTCGGGGCCAGGTTGCGCAGGATCGCCGGCTCGTTGAACAGCTGGAAGCTGCCGATGATCGAGAAGATCGTGGCGATGACGAGCGCGCCGCGGATGGCCGGCAGCTTGATCGACCGGATGATCCGGAACTGCCCGGCGCCGTCGATCGCGGCCGACTCGTAGAGCGACTTGGGCACGACCTGCAGCGCCGAATAGAAGATCAGCATGTTGTAGCCGATGAACTCCCAGGTCACGATGTTGCCGATCGAGGCCAGAATGAGGCTCGGCTTGAGCGGGTCGGGCAGGCTCCAGCCGAGCGAGTCGTTGAGGTTGCCGACCAGGCCGAACTGCGAGCCGTAGATGAAGCCCCACATCAGCGCGGCCACGACGGCCGGCACCGCGTACGGGAGGAAGATCGTCACCCGGAAGAAGCTCTTGCCGTAGAGGCGGCCGCTGTCCAGCGCGAGCGCCACCAGCAGCGCCAGGAACAGCATGATCGGCACCTGGACGACCAGGAAGAGCCCGACCCGGCCGACCGCCGACCAGAACTGCGAGTCCTCGAGCGCCTGCCGGTAGTTGTCCAGCCCGACGAACGCGTTGCCGCCGATGAGCCGGTTGCGGTAGAGGCTCAGGTAGATCGAGTACGCGATCGGCGCGAGGAAGACCAGCGCGAACACGATCATGAACGGGCCGACGAACTGCCAGGCCCGGTACGAGCGGCGTTTGCGGCGCACGCCGCCGGGCGACACGGCGGGCGGCGCCGCCAGCTGTGGTACTGCCATCTGCCTCATCCTGTCTGGCCCGAACTCGCGTGATGTTTACGCAAACATGACGCACACCGACGCGTTCGACAATGTTTCGTTCAGTTCACGGCTGTGATGTTTGCGTAAACATGCGGGTGATAGTTTCACCACGTGCAGCGAACGTCAAGCAACCGTCGCCGCGGCGTCTCGATGGCCGACGTGGCGCGTCTAGCTGGGGTCTCCTCCCAGACGGTCAGCCGGGTGTCGACCGGCCACCCCGGAGTCCTCGAGTCGACGCGCCGCGAAGTTCTGAACGCGATGCAACAGCTTGGTTACCGACCCAATAGTGCCGCGCGCGCCTTGAAGCGAGGCGAGTTCCGCACTATTGGTGTCATTTTGTTCACACTCGCGACCACCGGCAACAGCCGGACGGTCGAGGCGATCGCCGCCCACGCCGCCCGCGAGGGCTACGCGATCACGCTCATCCCGGTGGCCGTGCCGACCCAGGACGAGGTGCTCGGCGCGTTCACCCGCCTCGGCGAGCTGGCCGTCGACGGCATCATCGTGATCATGGAGGTGCACCTGCTCGACGCGGCCGACCTGCGGCTGCCGCCGGGCGTACCGGTGGTCGTGGTCGACTCCGACGCCGGCGACCGCTACCCCGTCGTCGACACCGACCAGGCCGACGGCGCCCGCCAGGCCGTCCGCCACCTGCTCGAGCTCGGCCACCGGACGGTCTGGCACGTCACCGGCCCGGACGAATCGTTCTCCAGCGCCCGGCGGGCCCAGGCCTGGCGGGCGGTGCTCGACGAGGCCGGCCGCGCTGCTCCCCCGTGCGAGCACGGCGACTGGTCGGCCGGCTCCGGCTACCGCGCCGGACTGCGACTGGCCGGGCTCGCCGACTGCACCGCCATCTTCGTGGCCAACGACCAGATGGCCCTGGGCGTGCTGCGCGCCCTGCACGAGGCCGGCCGGCGGGTCCCCGAGGACGTCAGCGTGGTCGGCTTCGACGACATCCCCGACGCCGGTTCCTACATGCCACCCCTGACCACCGTCCGCCAGGACTGGGCCGAGGTGGGGCGGCGCTGCGTCCAGGGCCTGCTCGAACAGATCAACCGGCACACCGTGGAGCCCGGCACCGTCCTGGTCCCGACCACCCTGATCCCCCGGGCCAGCACAGCCCCGCCGGCCAGCACAGCCCCGCCGGCCGGCTCGGCCCCCGGCACGTCGTCGTAGCGTCGCGAGGGGCGGCTTGTAGCCTGCGGTGATGACGAGCCGGGGGCGCACGGAGCTGCCGGGGGCGCCCGGGGTCTACCGGTTCCGGGACGTCACCGGGCGGGTGCTCTACGTCGGGCGGGCGACGCATCTGCGCAGCCGGGTGGCCTCGTACTGGGGTGATCTGCGGGACCGGCGGCATCTGCGGCGCATGGTGCCGCAGATCGAGCGGGTCGAGGCGGTGGTCTGCGACTCCGTGCACGAGGCGGCCTGGCTCGAACGCAACCTGCTGGAACGCTCCAAGCCACGGTGGAACCGGATTCGCGGCGGTCTGGAGGTGCCGTTCTGCATCCGTGTGTCGGCGTCGAAGGTGGAGCTCGTGCACTGGCAGCCCGGCTCGTCGCCGGGGGACGTGTTCGGGCCGTACCTCGGGGGGACGCAGGCCCGGCTGGCGGTCTCCGGGCTGGAGCGGGTGCTGCCGCTGCGCTACACCGGCGAGCGGCTCGACGGCGGGCTGCGCGACCTGGCCCGGATCCGGGGTGTGGGCCCGGCCGACGGCGCCGCCCTGCGGGCGACGATCGAGGCGGCGCTCGGGCGCCGGGGTGACGCGCTGGCCACCGTACGGGAGGGTCTGATCCTGTTGCGGGATCGGGCCTCGGCCAACCTGGGGTTCGAGCTGGCCGGGCGGATCCAGCAGGAGCTCGAGGCGGTGGAGTGGATCGTGGCCGAGCAGAAGGTCACGCGGCTGGCGGCGCCGCCCGACCATGACGTCTACGGGTGGGCCGACGGGTTGCTCGTGCGCTTCCAGGTGCGCGGTGGACGCCTCGACCGCTGGGAGCAGCGGGCCAGCTCGCAGACGGCCGCCCGGCGTCATCTCGCCCTGACGCCCCCGGAGTGGTCGGCGTTCGCCGAGCGCAACGCGAACCTCGCCCGGCTCCTCACCTGACCGGTCTGGTGGCGGTTAGGTGACACGTGGCTGTCGCAGCGCGACGGCTTCGCCCACGCTGGGTAGTGCTCGGCCGACCCCGTGCGGGGCCCACCGGGCGGATCGCATCCGGCGGCCGTGGGGGTTGTGATGGCTGTTCCAAGTTCGCGTGAAGCGCTCACCGCGCTCGGACATCTGCTCGGGGAACGGCGGCCGGTGACCGAGGCGCTGCTCCGCGACGAATACCTTCCGCAGAGGCCCGACGAGGAGCTCGAAGCGGTCGCCGCGACCGGCGAGGGCCGGCGCTGGGTGTGGGGCGAATTGTCCGAGGCCGAGGTCGGCGGCTACGCGCTGGACGAGACGTACCGGCTGGCGCCGGCCGGATCGGTGGTCTGGCAACCGCCGTCCGAGGTGCTTCCGGTCGCGGCGGCCGGCGCGTGGTCGGCCGACGATCGCCGGCTGTACTGCGCCACGAGCATCGACCTGACGATGCGGGGCGGCACCACCTCGGGGGTCGTCTATCCGCTGGCCGTCTGCGAGATAGCCACGACCCGGCGTATCCGCAATGTCGGCGGGGCGTCAGCCGGCGCGATCGCCGCCGCGGCGACCGCGGCGGCCGAACTCGGTCGCAGCTATCCGCCGCCCGGCCCACGGGACCCCGGCCCGGCGGAGGAGGACTCCGCCACCGGACGGGTGCGGGCCGGGTTCGCCGGGCTGGCCGATCTCATCGGCTGGCTGTGCCAGGTGGGCCCGCAGTACCGCCCGCACCAGCGGGACGAGTTCCGGCTGGCCCAGCTGTTCCGCCCGGCGCGGCCGCAACGGCGTCTCTTCGCGCTGGCCACCGCGGTGATGCGCAAGCACCTGTGGGCTGTCCCGCTGATCGCCCTGATGGCCTTCGGGCCCTGGTCCAAGCTGGTCCTGGCCCTCGTCGTCGCGGGCGCGGTGGTCCTGACGGCCTCGCTCGGTGACCGTATCGGATCATGGCCGCCGCTCGACCGGGACGCCGGCGCCGCCGGCTGGACGGACCCTCAGTCGCTGGTCTGGGCCTCCGCCGATCTGGCGCTGTTCTTCGTGTTCGTCGCCGGGGTCCTGGTGTTGCTGCCTCTCGTCCGGGCCCCCAGGATCGCCGTCGACCAGCCTCCGCCCTGGCTGGCTTCGCTGTCGAGGGTGTCCAGCGCATCGGTCCAGGCCGACCCGCCGCGATCCCGGCTGAGTCGCGCGATCTCGGCGCTGGCGCTGTTCGCGGCGCCCGTGATCCTGGCCGTGTTCGGGTTGTGGCAATGGACCGCCGGGGCGCTCGTCGGAGCCGGACTCGCCGCCGCCATCACCGTGGTCGTCGCGGTCAGTGTCTTCCGCTTCCAGGCCCGCGCCCGCGACGTCGGCTTCGGGATGGTCGCCGGCGCGGAACCGCCGTCGTCCCGCCGGTCGCTGCCCGAACGTCTCGCCGGCACGCCGAGATGCACCGTCGGGCCCGCGCTGATGCCGTGGCTCGGCGGGGCGCTGACCCAACTCGCCGGCCTGCCCGACGGACAGGTGCTGCGCTTCGGCCATCTGTGGCTCGGCCCGCGATTCGAGCCGGCCCCGTGGTCGCCCCTGGCCCCGGCCGAGCCCGATCCGGCCTGGCCGGCAGCGTACCGGGAATGGCAGGAGCGGACCGCGGACCTCCGGGCGCTGTCCCATGACGTCCGCCGGAGGTCGGTCAACCTCGAACTGATCACCACCGACCTGACCCGCAAGCGCCCGTACTCCTTCCCGCTCGAGCCGACCGATCCCAACGACCCGGACAGCGAACAGCTCTACGTCTGCCTCGACGACCTGGCCGCCGACGGGAACGCCTACTTCGACGCCGACGTGATCACCGCCCTGACCGACCCGGAGCCCCGCTCCTACCGCACGACCGACGGCCGGGACGTGCTGCTGCATCGGCTCCCCGACCCGTGGAACCTGCCGGTGGCCTTCGCCGTCCGGCTCAGCGTCTCGCTGCCCGGACTGTTCAAGGCGGTCCGGCTGTATCGGCTGATGAGCGCGGCTCAGGTGTGCGACGACTTCGGCCGTCCGATCCGCCGCAAGGGCGACCCGGAAACCCTGTGGTGGTGGCCCGACCGGCGGACCCGGGCCGAGGAGTTGTGGTTCTCCGACGGCGGCATCACCTCGAACTTCCCGGTGCACCTGTTCGACGCGCTGCTGCCCAACTGGCCCACCTTCGGCCTCAACCTCGGCGGATTTCCCGACGGTCACCCGCATCAGGACGTGTGGCTGCCGCAGGACTGGCAGGCCCCCCGGGCGCCGTCCAGCGAGGTCGCGCCCGCGGCGACATCGTTCGTCTCGGCGCTCGTCGACACGGCCCGGTCCTGGCGGGACACCATGCAGACCGGCATGCCCGGGTACCGCGGCCGAGTGGCCTGGGTCCGCCAGCGCCCGAACGAGGGCGGCACCAACCTCTACATGCCGCGTGAGGTCATCGCGTCGCTCGCCCTGCGCGGCGCCCTCGCCGGCGCCCGGCTGCGCCGCCGGTTCGACGACGACACCCAGGGCGGGCGGTACCGCTGGCTGCGGCTGCGCATCGCGCTGGCCAACCTGCAACGGATCCGGGAGGACGTGGCCGACGGGCGTGCGACCTACGGCCACATCCTCGCCGGGGCCGACGGCGATCTCACCACTCTCGAGAACACGTACGCCTTCGACCCCTACAGCGACGGCGCCGACTGGTACCGCCCGGTCGACGAGTCGTTCTGGACCGGCGCCGCCGGGTTGTTCGACGACCTCGCGGCGCGGGCCGTCCCGGCGGTGAACGGCGGACGGACCGGCGACGGCGTGATCGTCGACGGCAGTCCCCGGCCGCACCCCCGGCTCGGCCAGATACCCCCGATGTAGGAACCCGGATCCGCTGCCATGCTTATCGGGGGTGACCGGCGACAGCGCCGACAGCGTCGCGCAGGTGATGGCGGCGGCTCGGCATCATGACGGTCGGGTGGGAGACGCCCCAGGTCGCGCCCGAGGAGACGAATTCCTTGAAGCGGGCGGCCTTGCGCCCGGTGAGGACCTTGGAGGTGGCCCGGTCCTCGGCGTCGGTGAACTGGAGGAGACCGTCCCGGCGGCCCAGGCTGATGCACTGGGCGTTGTAGCGCATCGAGATCTGCGGGACGTCGCGCCCGGTGAGCCGGGCGGCGATGGCGTCGGCGGCCTGCCAGGCGGCGAGGACGCTCATGCCGCAGCACATCCGCAGGGGCTTGCCGCCCGGCCCCTCGGCGTACGTGGCGTCGCCCGCGGCGTAGACGTCGGGGTGCGACGTCGAGCGCATGGTGCGGTCGACCACGATCTGCCCGGTCTCGGCGACCGTCAGGCCCGACGCCGCGGCGATCGGATGGGCCGAGAAGCCGGTGGCCCACACCGTCACCGCGGGGTCGGCCGGGGCGCCTACCTCGACGCCGAGCCGATCGAGGACGCCGTGCAGGTGCTCCTGCGCCCGGTCGCTGAGCCAGGTGCCGACGCCGTTGCGCCCGCTGATCGCCACGTGCAGGTCGGGCCGCGACTCGGCCAGCTCGGTGGAGAGCTCGATGGCGGTCAGGCCCCCGCCCTTGACCAGCACTGTCTCGCCCGCGGTGAGCTCCCGCAGGCGTTCCCGGAGCCGCAGCGCGGCCGGCCGGGAGGCCACGTGATGCCCCGGCGTGGCGCCGGCGCTGCCGAGGGCGTAGACCAGCGTGTCGTACGGGACCTCGCGGTCGGTGAGGACGACACTCCGGCGGTCCAGGTCGACGGCCGTCACCCATCCGGGATGGACCGAGACGTGGCTGCCGGCGAAGACGCCGGTCAGCGGGCGGGGCCGGAGGTCCTGGCCGGCGGCGACCTGGTGCAGGCGGACCCGTTCGACGAAGTCGGGATCGGCGTTGACGACGGTGATCTCGGTGTCGCCCGGGTGCAGTCGGCGGGCGAGCCGGCCCGCGGCGTGCGCGCCGGCGTATCCGGCCCCGAGGACGACGATGCGGTGCTTCATGCTGCGCTCCTGTTCGGTTGGCGTACCTCCTGAACCGGACAGGACCGCGATTCCTGACAGGGTGGCTAGACCCAGCTCTCCAAAAGGGCTTCGTCCCGGTCGGACCCGGCCCAGTCGTGGGTGAGGCGCCGGAGCTTCTCGGGGTTGGCCTGGATGTGCACGGCGGCGATGCCCTCGGCCGAGATCTCGAGCGCGACCGCCGCGACGACCCGTTCGTCGTCGGCCGTGACCAGCAGAGCCGGGCCGCCGTTGACGACCGCGGCGTGGAACGCGATGCGGGTCGGGCCGATGAACCGCTGGGCCAGCGCCGGCTTGAACGCGCCGCGCAGCAGGCGCGCGATGGCGAGCCCGCCGACGACCGGGATGCCGCGGGCCGGAACGTGACCGCCGCCGTCGGCCAGGCCGGTCGCGTCCTCGCTCAGCAGCCGGACCAGCGGCTCGATCTCGCCGCCGAGGGCGGCCGCGAGGAACTCCTCGACGAGCTTGCGCGCGGCGGCGGCGTCGACCTCGACCCGCGCCGGGGCGCCGGTCAGGCGCAGCCGGGCCCGGCGCAGCAGTTGCTGGCTGTTGGACTCGGTGAGGTCGAGGATCTGCGCGATCTCGGTGTGCGGATAGCCGAAGGCCTCGCGGAGCACATAGACGGCGCGCTCGTTGGGCGACAGCCGTTCCAGCAGGGTGAGCATCGCGATCGAAACGGACTCGCGCTGCTCGGCGGTCTCGGCCGGGCCGAGCATCCGGTCGCCGTCGAGGACCGGCTCCGGCAACCACTGCCCCACGTAGCTCTCGCGGCGGACCCGGGCCGAGGTCAGCTGGTTGAGGCAGACGTTGGTGAGCGCCTTGGTCAGCCAGGCCTCGGGCGTACGGACGTGCTCGTGATCGGCCGACTGCCAGCGCAGGAACGTGTCCTGAACGGCGTCCTCGGCGTCCTGCGCCGACCCGAGCAGCCGGTAGGCGATCGCCTCCAGCCGCCCCCGGCACCGTTCGAAGACCTCGACCTCCGGCGACATCGCTCCACCCTCCCCCGTCCGGGCAACGGTACGCGGGCGACGGCGGGCCGGGAAAATGTCGTAGGCCCGCAGTAGGGTCTCGCCGTGCTCGAAAAGCTGGATGACGTGCCCTGGTCCGACCTTCACCACGCCCTCGGCCCGGCCGACGACGTGCCTGCTCAGCTGCGGGCGCTGCGGTCCGGCGAGGCCGGCGTGCGCGAGAAAGCATTGTGGAATCTGTCTCGCTCGGTGTTCCACGAGGGAACGCGATACGAGGCGAGCGCGGCGGCCGTGCCGTTCCTGCTCGAGCTGGTGGCCTCGCCCGGGACGCCGGCGCGGGCCGCGCTGATCGAGTTGCTGGTCGCGCTGGCGATCGGCGACGACGGGTCCCACCTGCCGTCCGCCTTCCCGATCGACGAGTTGCGGTCGGCGGCGGCCGGCCGCGAGGCCCTGCCCGTCGGCGGCGGCCGCCCCGACCGGCTCGATGCGCTGACCGAGGCCGATCAGGACCGGCTGCAGGCCCGCATCGAGCTGAACGCGTACGAGGCGGTCGGCGCGGGCGTGCCGCTGTTCACCGCGCTGCTCTCCGACGGCGACGTCGCCGTGCGCCGGCTCGCGGCCGGGGCGCTGGGCTGGTTCCCCGGCGACGATCCGGCCGCGCTCACCACGTCCGCGCTCACCTCTGTGCTCGCCGACGAGGACGCGTCCGTGGCGGCGACCGCGGCGATCTCGCTGGGCCTGCTCGGGGTCGCTCCGGAGGGCGCGCTGTCCGACCCCCGCGAGCTGGTGCGCGACGCGGCGGCCATCGCGCTGGCCACGGTTCACGGGCGGGCGGCGCCCCGGGCCGTGACCGAGCGGCTGCTGCGCCGGGCCGGCACCGAGGAGCGGACCGAGGTGCCCTATCTCGACGGTGACCTGTCCGGCTATGCCGCCCGGTCGTTGCGCCTGGTCCTGCCGGACGACACCGACGAGGCGCTCGACGTGTTGCTGACCCGCATCCCGGCAGTGCGGGGCCCGGAGGCTCTGCCCGTCGTGGACGAGGCCCTGCGCTGGGCCTTCCCCGGCGGCCCGATCGCGGCCGGCACCCCGTTCGGCGACCTCACCGAGCGGCAGCGGCGGGTGATCCGGGCGCTCGCCGCCTCCCCACCGACGTGGCAGACCCTGGATCGCGCGGTCGGCGACTTCCTGTGGTTGATCGGCGCCTACGGCCTGCCCCGCGACGCGGCCGGGATGCGCGCCTACGCCGGCATGGCCAGCACGCCGTGACCGAAGCCGGCCACCCGCAGCCCGCCCGGCGCGGGCTCCACACCGGACGTCCAGATCGGCGTGGTGCCCTCGACCGCCAGGGTGGCCGGCTCGCGGCGAGGGTTCACCACGACCAGGTGCGATCCGCCCCGGACGTAGGCCAGGGGGTAGTCCTCGGAGAGCACCTCGGTCGACGCGCGGGCGCCGAGGGCCGGCGTGGCCCGCCGCAGGGCGATCAGGTGCCGCACGAGGGCGAGGGTGGACGACGGGTCGTCCTGCTGGGCGGCGACCGTCGGGCGGTCCGGGTCGGGGTCGATGGGCAGATAGAGCTGGGACGCGGCGGCGGTGGAGAAGCCGGCGTTCGCGCTGTCGTCCCACTGCATCGGGGTGCGGCAACCGGCCCGGTTGTAGCCGGGATCGCAGATCGAGCCCTCGACGTCGGGCAGCCCCGGCAGATACCGCATGCCGATCTCGTCGCCGTAGTACAGGCACGGGATGCTGCCCCAGGTGAACAGGAAGGTCAGGGCGGCGCCGAGCTGCTCGGGCGTGCGCGGGCCGCAGCGCAGCCGGTCGAAGTCGTGGTCGGCCGTGGCCAGGATGATGGGCCGGTCCGGGTGCCCGTCACGGGCGGCCGCCCAGGCGTCGAGGAACGGCCGCGTGCTGCCGCGGCCCTCGGCGTCGAAGAACGGCTCGCGCGGCGCCTGGAACGGCAGCCGTCCCGCGTAGTGGTTGTTGAACAGGCTGGCGTGGGCGTCGTGGATGACCAGGAAGAAGTCGGCGTCGAAGGCGAGCGGCCCGCCCGTCCGCGGCTCCGCGCCCTCCGGGATCAGCACAGCGTCGGGGTAGGACACGTCGAGCCACTCCCGCAGCTCCCGCCAGAGCGCGACCGTCTCGACGTACCCCTGGGTCAGCTCCTCGTCCTTGACCAGCGAGAACGCCATGTCGACGCGGAAGCCGGCGACTCCCAGGCCGAGCCAGTGGGCGATGATGTCGCGGAGCGCCTGACGGTTGCGCAGCGGTCCGGGGGCGTCGATCGCGTCCCGCCAGGAGTCGTCCCCCGGGCGCGCGATCCGGAGGTCCGCGGGCTGGTCGGTCTCGTCCTGCAGCGGCACCTGCCCACCCGCCCGCGGACGGGTCACCCAGCCGAAATTGAGCGCGGGCTGCTCGTCGTAGAAGTTCTTGAGGTAGAAACCCGGGCGCGGCCCGGGCGAGCGCACCCAGGCCGGCGTGCCCGGCTGGTCGCGGGTCCACGTCCGCTCGGGCAGCTCCTCGCTCCAGATGTAGCGGTCGCCGTCCGGGTCGGGGCCGGCGGCGTTCAGCTCCTTCTGGAACCAGGGGTGCTCGATGGACGTGTGCCCGGCGACCAGGTCGAGGATGACGCGGATGCCGCGCTCGCGGGCCCGGGCGACCAGTTCGGCCAGGTCGTCGTTGGTGCCGTAGCGCGGCGCGATCGTCAGGTAGTCGGAGACGTCGTAACCGGCGTCCACGAACGGCGACGCGAAGCACGGGTTGAACCAGATGACGTCGACCCCGAGCGAGGCGATGTGGTCGAGCTTGCCGATGACGCCGCGCAGATCCCCCACGCCGTCGCCGTCGGAGTCGGCGAACGACTGCGGATAAATCTCGTACATCACGGCGTCAGCCAGCCATTCGCGTCCCATGGCAGCCATGCTGCCAGGAGTCTCACCGGCCCGCAGCGAGCCCTTCGAGCACGGAACGCACCGTGGTCGCCGGACGGCCCAGCAGTTTTTCCAGCGTGGGGTCGGTCACGGCGAACTCGCCCCGCCGCGCCGCCCGGAACATCCCGAGGGTGAAGTCGGCGGCCGGCGCGGGCATGCCACCGCCCACCGCGGCGGTCCTCCACTCGTCGTCGCTGACGACCACGCGCGTGATCGGGCGCCCGCTCAGCTCGCTGAGAACGGCGGCGACGGCCTCCAGGTCGAGCGTCTCGGGGGCGGTCAGCGGCGGGGTCACGCCGTCGAGCACGCCGTCCTCGGCCAGGGCGATCGCCGCCACCTCGGCCAGGTCGTCGTGTGCGGTCCACGAGAACGGGCCGTCCTCGGGGAGGGCCAGCCGGCCGGTCTCGAGCGCCGCGCCGAGGTAGTAGCCCAGGGTGTTGGTGTAGAAGCCGTTGCGCAGGGCGGTGAACGGGATGCCGGACCCGGTCAGGTAGTCCTCGGTCGCGGCGTGCGTGTGCTGCGGGGCGAACAGCGACGTGGGCGACGCGGCCTGGTGGCTCGTGTAGAGCACCCGCCGCACCCCGGCCGTCCGGGCGGCGTCGATCGCGGCCTTGTTGGCCGCCACCGCCGCGTCACCACGGATGGCCGCCGAGATGATCAGGACGCGGTCGGCGCCCTCGAAGGCGTACGGCAGGCCGCCGGGCGCGGTGAAGTCGCCGGCCCGGACCCGCACGCCCCGCTCGGCCAGCGACGCGGCCTTGTCGACGTCGCGGACGCTGACGCCGACCTCGGAGGCGGGCACCCGGTCGAGCAGCCGTTCGACGACGCGCGATCCGAGCTGGCCGGTGGCGCCGGTGATGACGATCATGATGACTCCCTCGTTTCCATTGGTACGCCACTGACGTTAGCACTGATCCGCTGGACGTTAACAAGGGACTGTTATCATCGCTACATGACAGTTGCGGAGACGGCAGCCGACCGGGGCAGCCGGGTCAGAATCGTCGAGGCGGCCGCGCGACTGCTGCGTGAGCAGGGCGTCCGGGCGGTGACCACGCGCGCGGTGTCCCAGGCGGCCGGCGTGCAGGCGCCCACCATCTACCGCCAGTTCGGCGACAAGGACGGCCTGATCGACGCGGTCGCCGAGCACGTCATGGCCACCTACGTCGCCGCCAAGTCGGAGACGGCGGCGGGCGAGGGCGATGATCCGGTGGCCGACCTGCGCGCCGCGTGGCGGGCGCACATCGACTTCGGCCTGGCCAACCCCGGCCTGTACGCGCTGCTGACCAACCCCGACCGGGCCGAGCGCTCCCCCGCGACGGCCACCGGCATCGAGGTGCTCCGGGCCCGCGTACGCCGGGTGGCCGCGGCCGGCCGGCTGCGCGTCGACGAGGACCGCGCCGTCGCCATGATCCACGCGGCCGGCGCCGGCACGGTGCTCGCGCTGGCGGGGCAGCCGGCCGGGCAGCGCGACCCCGACCTCGCCGAAGCCATGTTCCACACCGTGGCCGCCACCCTCTTCACGACCGCGCCCGCGACCCCGGACGCCGAGGTGGCCACGGTCGCGGTCACGTTCGCCACCGTGCTGCCCGGCCTGCCCGGTCTCACCGACGCCGAACGGG
Source organism: Actinoplanes sp. M2I2 (assembly GCF_023544445.1). Lineage (GTDB taxonomy): Bacteria > Actinomycetota > Actinomycetes > Mycobacteriales > Micromonosporaceae > Actinoplanes. The sequence goes on from NZ_JALPVJ010000030.1 coordinate 26,645, forward strand.
CCCTGATGGCCGAGTGGCTGAGCCGGTCCCTGACCCACCTCCGCACCGCGGGCTAGCGGGCGCTGTTTCGTGGTGTGAGCCGGGCCGCGGCGTGGCTCACACCACGAAACAGGCAGCTAGCGGACGTCGCCGCTTCCGCCCAGCACTCCACGGTCCCGCCGGTCGGCCAGCTTCGCGACGTTGGCCGCGGCCACCTCCTCGAGCGACAGGTCGAAGTGGTCGGCCAGGACGGCGACGTACCAGAGCACGTCCCCGAGTTCCTTTTTCAGATCCTCGGTGTCCCACCGGGAGAAGTCGCTGCCCCTGTCGCGCACGACCTTCTTGGCCTTCTCGGCGATCTCCCCGGTCTCCCCCACGAGGCCGAGCAACAGGTGGAACACCTCGTTGGGGGTGTCCCGGGGAGCGGCGGTGCCCAGGGCGGCCCGCTGATAGTCGTTCAGTTCCATGCCCTCTTATACCGGTGCGCCGTCCCACTGCCACGACGGACGGAGGGGCCGGCCGGGCTGCGCCACGCGGCCGGTCGCCTACGCCGGGGGCGGAGATCGACCCGGAACAGGACCGCGGCCGAGGAGAAACCCCGGCCGCGATCACCTGCTGCTTCTTGAAGCGGATCAGCACTTTCCGGTGCGGGTCAGCGGCTGGCGCCGGCCCGCCGCTTGGTCCACACGTCGAACGCGACCGCGGCCAGCAGGACCGCGCCCTTCACGAGCAGGACCTGCTCGCTGGCCGCGCCGATCAGGCTCATGCCGTTGTTGATCACGCCCATGATCAGACCGCCGGTGATGGCCCCGACGACCTTGCCGACGCCGCCCTGCACCGCCGCGCCGCCGATGAACGCGGCGGCGATCGCGTCCAGCTCGAACTGGTCGCCGCCGGTCGGGTTGGCCTGGTTGAGCCGGCCCGCGAAGATGACGCCGGCCAGCGCGGCCAGCACGCCCATGTTCACGAAGATCCAGAACACGACGGACTTGACCTTCACGCCGGACAGGGTCGCCGCCTGCAGGTTGCCGCCGACCGCGTAGATCTGCCGGCCGAAGACGGCCCGGTTGGTCAGCAGCGAGTAGCCGAGCACGAGCGCGGCCAGCAGCACGAGCACCCACGGCACGTTGCGGAACCGCGCGAGCTGCACCATGACGAACAGGAGGACGACCGCGGCGATCGCGATCTTCGCGATGAACAGCGGCAGCGGCTCGACGGCCTGGCCGAAGCGCAACCGGCCGGCCCGCGAGCGCCACTGCGTGACCACGATGCCGACCACCGCCGCGACACCGATCAGGATGCTGAACAGGTCGGCCCCGCCGAGCCCGCCCAGCCCGATGTTGCCCAGATAGCCGTTGGTGAAGCCGTTCGACAGGGTCCGCACCTCGTCGGGGAACGGGCCGATGCCCCGGTTGCCGAGGATGTTGTATGTGACCGCGCGGAACAGCAGCATGCCGGCGAGCGTGACGATGAACGCCGGGATCCCGAAGTACGCCACCCAGTAGCCCTGCCACGCCCCGATCAGCCCGCCGACCAACAGCGTGATCAGCACGGCCAGCGGCCAGGGCACGTCGTGGTTGACCATCAGCACGGCCGCGACCGCGCCGCAGGCGGCCACGATCGAGCCCACCGACAGGTCGATGTGCCCGGCGATGATCACCAGGATCATGCCGATGGCCAGGATCAGGATGTACGAGTTCTGGACGATGATGTTGCTGATGTTCTGCGGGGCGAGCATGTCGCCGCCGGTGAGGATCGTGAACAGCAGCACGATCGCCGCGAACGCGATGTAGATGCCGCTCTGCCGCAGATTGATCGAGAAGCGGCGCGGGCCGGGCGCGCGGTCGCCGGGAACGGCCGGCTGCTGACCGACCATGAAGTCGGCGTTGGGCGGGGCGACGCTCATCGGCGTGCCTCCTGTCCGGCGGTCATCAGGGTCATCAGCCCTTCCTGGGTGGCCTCGGCGCGCGGCACCTCACCGGTGATCCGCCCGGCCGAGAGGGTGTAGATGCGGTCGCACAGCCCGAGCAGCTCGGGCAGCTCGCTCGAGATGAGCAGGATCGCCTTGCCGTCCTCGGCCAGCTTGTTGATGATCGTGTAGATCTCGTACTTGGCGCCCACGTCGATGCCGCGCGTCGGCTCGTCGAGGATCAGCACGTCCGGATCGGTGAAGATCCACTTGGACAGGACGACCTTCTGCTGGTTGCCGCCGGAGAGCTTGCCCGTGATGCTCGAGACGCTCGGCGCCTTGATGTTCAGGCTCTTGCGGTAGGAGTCGGCGACCTTGAACTCCTCGTTGTCGTCGACCCAGCCCCGGCGGGCGAGCTTGCGCAGGCCCGCGGCCGACACGTTGCGCTTGATGTCCTCGATCAGGTTGAGCCCGTACCGCTTGCGGTCCTCGGTGGCGTACGCGATGCCGTGCCGGATCGCCTCGCCGACCGACCGCAACCGGATCTCCCGGCCGTCCTTGAACACACGACCGCTGATGCCGACGCCGTAGGCCCGGCCGAAGATGCTCATCGCCAGCTCCGTACGCCCGGCGCCCATCAGCCCGGCCAGGCCGACGATCTCGCCGCGCCGCAGCGTGAAGTTCGCGCCGGCGACGAGCAGCCGGCCGTGCTGGGTCGGGCTGTGCACGGTCCAGTCCTCGACGCGGAAGACCTCCTCGCCGATGCGGGGCTCGCGGGGCGGGAAGCGGTGGTCGAGGTCGCGGCCGACCATGCCGCTGATGATCTTGTCTTCGGTGAGACCCTCGGCGTCCAGCGTCGTGATCGTCTTACCGTCGCGCAGGATCGTCACCCGGTCGGCGATCTCGAGCACCTCGTTGAGCTTGTGCGAGATGATCACGCAGGTGATGCCCTCGTCGCGCAGGCCCCGCAGCAGCTCGAGCAGGTGGGCCGAGTCCTCGTCGTTGAGCGCCGCGGTCGGCTCGTCGAGGATCAGCAGCCGTACCTGCTTGGACAGCGCCTTGGCGATCTCGACCAGTTGCTGCTTGCCCACGCCGAGGTCGATCACCGGGGTCACCGGGTTCTCCCGCAGCCCGACGCGGCGCATCAGCTCGGCCGCCGCCGCGTTCGTGCGGTTCCAGTCGATCAGGCCGCGCTTGGACTGCTCGTTGCCGAGAAAGATGTTCTCGGCGATCGACAGGTTCGGCGCGAGCGCCAGCTCCTGATGGATGATCACGATGCCGCGGTGCTCGCTGTCCCGGATGCCGCCGAAGTGGCACTCCTGCCCGTCGAACGTGATCTCACCGCTGTAGTCGCCGTGCGGGTAGACGCCGGAGAGCACCTTCATGAGGGTGCTCTTGCCGGCGCCGTTCTCCCCGCAGATCGCGTGGATCTCGCCGCGGAGCACCTCCAGGTTGACGTCGTCGAGCGCGCGGACGCCCGGGAACGTCTTGGAGATGCCCCGCATGCGGAGGATGACGTCGCTCATTACTTCAGCTGAGCCTCGGTGTAGTAGCCGCTGTCGACGAGCTCCTTCTTGTAGTTCGCCTTGTCGACGATCACGGACTCGAGCAGCTGCGACGGCACGATCTTCTCGCCGTTGTCGTAGTCGGTCGTGTTGTTGGTCTTCGGCGTCTGACCCTTGAGCACGGCGTCGGCCATCTCGACGGTCGTCTTGGCCAGCTCCCGCGTGTCCTTGTAGATCGTCGAGTACTGCTCGTCGCGCAGGATCGACTTGACCGACGCCTCCTCGGCGTCCTGACCGGTGACCACCGGGTAGGGCTGGGCCGGCGTGCCGTACCCGTTGCTCTTGAGCGCCGAGAGGATGCCGATCGAGAGGCCGTCGTACGGGGAGAGAACGCCGTCGACCTTGGCCCCGCCGCGGTAGGTGGAGGTCAGCAGGTTCTCCATCCGGTCCTGGGCGGTCTTGGCCTGCCAGCGCAGGATCGCGACGGTCTTGAAGTCGGCCTGCTTGCTCTTCACGACCAGCGTGCCGTCGTCGATCTTCGGCTTGAGCACGCTCATGGCGCCGTTGAAGAAGAACGTGGCGTTGTTGTCGTCCGGCGAGCCGGCGAAGAGCTCGATGTTGAACGGGCCCTTGGCGTCGTCCGCCGAGCCGTCCGCCTTGAGCACCTTGAGCCCGGTCAGCAGCGACGTCGCCTGCTGCACGCCGACCTTGAAGTTGTCGAACGTCGCGTAGTAGTCGACGTTGGGACTGTTGCGGATCAGCCGGTCGTAGGCGATGACCGGGATCTTGTTGGCCTTCGCGTTCTCGAGCTGGGTCGTGATCGCGGTGCCGTCGATCGAGGCGACGATCAGCAGCTTGGCGCCCTTGGTGATCTGGTTGTCGAGCTGCTGCGTCTGCGTCGGGATCTTGTCCTCGGCGTATTGGAGGTCGACCTGGTAGCCGAGCGCCTCGAGCTGCTTCTTGACGTTGTCGCCGTCGCTGATCCAGCGCTCCGAGGAGCGGGTCGGCATGGTGACACCGATCAAGGCGCCCTGGCTGTCACCGGCGCCGGCTTCCTTGTCGACAGTCTTCTCACTGGAACCACACGCGGCCAGCGAGGTGGCGAGCACGGCGGCGGAAACCACCGCACCCATCCTGGACAGTCTCATGCGAGGAACTCCTTCATCGGGTCCGTCGGGGCGGGGGTGCGCATGAGTGTGAACGGTCACACAAGAAGGTGTCAACCGTTTCAAGCAACGTTGCCGACATGTGGCCGAAACGTTGTTATCGATAACAGCGGCCGCACCAGCAGTGGCACGGCCGTCGATGCACGCTCACCAGGCCGGATCGACACCGGTCGTCGCCGGCCGTCGCCGGTCGTCGCCTTGCCCGTCCCGGGCATTCCCCCGCGGGTGATCGTCGGCGGGTCCCGTGGCCGATACCGTCCGTACCATGACCGCCACCCTCGTCACCCGTTTCGCCGTCGACGACCGGGAACTCAGCGCCCTGCACGCGCGGGCCTTCGGCGGCGACCCGACGCGGGTCGTGCCGTGGGCGCAGCGGCTCGAACGGCACGCGCTCACCTGGATCGGGGCGTTCGAGGACGGCCGGCTGGCCGGGTTCGTCCAGGTGTGCTGGGACGGCGGGGCGCACGCCTTCCTGCTCGACACGGCCGTCGATCCGGACCGGCAGCACGGCGGCCTCGGGACGGCCCTGGTCGCCGCGGCCACCACCGAGGCCCGTGCGGCCGGGTGCGCATGGTTGCACGTCGACTTCGAGCCGCACCTGCGGCACTTCTACCTGGACAGCTGCCGCTTCCGGCCGACCGGGGCCGGTCTGATCGGTCTGCGCTGACCGGCTGCTCGCCGTTCGGCTGTCACGGCGCCAGCGGCTCGGTCGAGCCGTCGGCCAGAGCCTGCTTGATCTTGTGGAGACCGGTGCGGATCAAGCGGCCGTAGTCGTCGTCCGGGAGGCTGTCGAGCTCGGCTTCGGCCTCGGCGACGTGACGGTGCGCCTCGGCCTCGTGGCCGGATCGACGGTGCGCGTCGGCCAGGTTCAGGTGCAGCGACGGCAGGAACGCCCGTACCTGGAACGAGTTGTTGTACTTCTGGGCCCGTTCGTCGGTGAGATCGGTGACGGCCACGAGCGCCCGCTGGTCCCACGTCAGCTCGTCGGCGACCGAGTCCTGCAGGTCGGCCAGGAAGTGGGCGATCGTGCACCGGTGCAGGGCATCGCCGGTCTCGCCCCACAGCCGTTCCAACTCCTGGCGCGCTCCGGCGCGGTCACCGGCACGGCCCCGCTCGATGGTGGCGACGATCGCCGTCATGACCTCGTCGGCCTCGTTCTCACGGGATTCCGGCACGGTTCGCTCCTGGGAAGGCTCCGACACGACCGCTGCGATGGTGCCCCCTCGACCAGGTCGAGAGTCAACCCCCGGGCGTCATTTCGACTCCAGCCGTCCCAGCGCATGGGTGTCGGCGAGAACCGTTCGAGCCCGGTCCCAGTCGGTGTGGCCGACGCCGGTGACGTGGCGCAGATAGGCGAGGGTGACCTGCTGGACGAGGGCGACCCGGACCGGGTCCTCGTCGGTCGTCTCGGCCGACCGGTAACCGGAGATGCCGCCGAGGAAGTGCTCGCCGCCGTGGACGGTGAGCAGGCTCTTGGTGCCACGGCTGAGGGTGTAGGGATCGCTGGTCCAGGCCGGTCCCCGGGTGGAGAGCGGCAGATCGTCCTTGTCGCCGGCGACGACCAGTCCGGGCGCGGTGATGTGGGAGAAGTCCTGATCTCGCAACCACGGCAGGTGCTCGTGGGCGAAGGGAGTCAGTTCGTCGCCACCCTTTCCCGCCGTGGCCAGCTGGATGCTGGCCATGACCCGGGCGTCGGACAGATCCTCGGCGATGCCGGTCCGCGGGTCGGTGACGCGCAGACCCACGAGGAGGCCCGCCGTCTGACCGCCGAAGGAGTGACCGGCCGCGACGACGCGACCGTGATCGACCCGGCCGGACAGTCCGGGCACGGATGCCTCCAAACTGTCGAGGTCGTCCAGGATGCGCTTCAGGTCCTGCACGCGGTGCCGCCAGAACTGGGCCCTGCGAGGGTCGCTCGCGGCAAAGTCGTAGCGCATCGAGTCGAGGTGGGTGGCCTGGACGACGACGAAACCGTGGGACGCCCAGTGATCGGCCAGGGGCGCGTAGCCATCCAGGTGCGAACCGAATCCGTGGGCGAACAGCACGACCGGCAGGTTCGTGCCGGTGATCGGGGCGGACACGCGGACGTGCAGGTCCTCGCCGCGCCGCGGCTCGGCCAGCACAAGTGGCTGCACCGCCACGAACGGGGTGGGCGAGGGTCCGGTGAGCCCGGTGGCCGGGTACGTGATCATGGAATTGCCTCTTTCCGGTACGAGCGACGGGGCGCCTTGCGCAGCGACTACGCTAAAGTTGACGTTGACGTCAAAGGGAAGCTTTTGCGTCCTGGATCACACGGCAAGGAGCCGGAGATGCGCATTGGGGAACTCGCCCGCCGGACGGGCGTCACCACCCGGGCTCTGCGGTACTACGAGGAGCAGAACCTGCTCACGGCCGAGCGCGGCCGCACCGGCCAGCGCCACTATCCAGAGGTCGCGATCGATCAGGTCCGGCTGATCCGGGAGCTGTACGCGGCCGGTCTCTCCAGCAAGACCATCGCCGAGCTGACCCCCTGCGTCATCGACGGCAACGCGACACCCGCGCTCCTGGACCGGTTGGCCGCCGAACGGGATCGCCTCGACCGGCACATCTCCGACCTCACGCACACCCGGAACAAGCTCGACACGGTCCTCGCGAGCGCCTCGGCCAACCTGCGAACCGGGGCGTCCTGCCGGTCGGACGCGGCTGCCTGAAACGGGGTCTGCGCGGGGGGCCGGGTTGGGGCAGACTCGCGGGCATGTCTGTCATGGTCCGCAGCGTTGATGAGCTCGCCTCCTACGTGGCCGGGGAGCGCCGCGTCAAGTATCTGTTCTTCTGGGGACACCAGGCCGAACGGGACGGGAGCGCGGGCGCGGGGTGCCTCAGTCAGTGGTGGCCGGCGGGGTTCGACGTCCAGGGGCGGGAGTTCGCCACCGCCGAGCACTACATGATGTGGCGCAAGGCGGTGTTGTTCGGTGACGACGCCATGGCCGGGCGGATTCTGACCGCGCCGCACCCGCAGGTGGCCAAGACGCTGGGTGGGCGGGTGTCCGGCTTCGAGCAGGCGGTCTGGCACGAGCACCGGTACGAGATCGTGGTGACCGGCAACCGGGCCAAGTTCGGGCAGCACGACGAGTTGCGCGACTACCTGCTGGGCAGCGGCGACCGGGTGCTGGTCGAGGCCAGCCCGCTCGACCGGGTCTGGGGCATCGGGCTCGGCCGCGACGATCCGGCCGCGGCCGACCCGCGCCGCTGGCGGGGCGCCAATCTGCTCGGCTTCGCCCTCATGGACGTCCGCGAGAGCCTGCGAGCAGACGCCGGCTGACGGTCGGCCCGGTAAACGGGCGTGAGGTCAGGTCGAGTAGCCGGCGGTCACCGTCAGGCCGGGGACCGCCGCGGCGCCGTGGAAGTGCAGCAGGCGGATCAGGACCGGTGAGCAGCCGACGATGTGCATGCGGCCGCGCCGGGCGGCGGCCAGCAGCACCCGGGCGGCGGCGCTGTCGGCGAACCGGAGCGCGGTCGCGTCGACCGTGACGACCGCGTGGGGGCCGCGGGCCAGGAGGGCCTCGTCGACCATCGCCGCGAGGGCGTTCCGGTTGGACATGTCGGTCTCGCCGGAGAGCCACAGGCCGTACGGCTCCTCGGTTCTGCGGCAGCGCAGCGACGTGTCGGGGTCGAAGGGCAGCAGGGGGCCGGCCGCCCCGGGATGGGCCAGCGCGAGGCGCCTCAGGAACAGCGGGTCGACGGTCCGGCGGTCGTACGCGCAGACGCCCATCACATAGCCGTCGGAGAAGACGGAGTTGACCCTGGTCTCGTACCACTCGAGCTGGTCGGCGCCGGGAACGCCGCGCTGGGCCCAGTTCATGTCGCCGACCACGCGCAGGCCGCGGTAACCCTCGGCGCGGGCCCGGGCCTTCTCGACGTGCCAGTGCGCGATCGTCCCCTCGGGGTCGAACGCGCCGCCGGCCAGATAGCTGCTCTCGGGCGTCACGACGCTCAGCTGCCCCGACTCGAGCAGGGGCCGGGTGGCGACGCCCCGGGCGGCCAGCGCGGCCAGCACCCCGCGGGGCTCGTCGCCGGAATAGACGACCTTGTGATGGGCCAGCAGGCCGCCGTGCAGGACGCACACGATCGCCCGTCGGTGTGTCTCGTCGTCGTCGACTGTCCAGCAGACGTGGTCGCCGAGTTCGAGGCGATCCAGCAGCCCCGCCACGAACCATCCCCCTCGTTGCCCCGGAAGTAGGGTGGCGTTCACCGTACGCTTGGAAGCGCTTCCGGGGCGTTACCTCGGCCGGGTGATGTTCGCGCCCCAAACCACCCGATCAGGTGGACACCCAGGACGGGTGGGCGGCGGCGAACTGCCCGACCCGATCGGTCCGGACGGCCTTCAGCAGAGCGAGGCTGTCGGGGCTCAGGATCTGGACGCTGCCGGCGCCGGGAACGGACTCGCTGTCGAAGTGCCCGCCGTTGGTCTTCACCGTGATCACCTTGTCGGCCCGCAGGCCGCGCATCGCGAAGACCCAGTCCTCGAGCGAGATGCCCCCGTCGTCGACCGTGACCGCCCGGCCGATCACCGGCAGCAGGGCGGGCAGCCTGGCCGGCGAGGCCAGCACCTGCGACAGCACGGCCTTGATGAACTGCTGCTGGTGGCGCTGGCGGCCGTAGTCGGCGTCGTGGTCGGCCAGCAGGTCGCGCTGCCGGACGAAGTCGAGCGCCTCGGCCGCGGTGAAGCAGTGGTCGCCCTTGGCGTAGAAGGCGGCCGTCACGCCCTTGATCTTGTGGTTGACGGTGCCGTCGGTGTTGAGCGCGTACGGCGCCGCGGGCCGGCCGTCGGCGGTGTGTCCGACATGGATCGACGTGGTGTCCTCGTCCACGTACATGCACACCTTGCCGAGCTTCTGGAGGACCTGCTCGAAGCCCTGGAAGTCGAGGACGGCGCCCGCGTCCGGCGTGATGCCGGTCAGCTTCTCGACGGTGAGGGACAGCAGTTCGAAGCCGTGTTCGAGCGCCGCCTCGCCGGTGTGGCCCCTGCTCCCGTACGCGAAAGCGGCGTTGATCTTGTTTTTTCCGCCTCGGTAGGTGCCGTAGGCCGGGATCGACACGTAGCTGTCGCGCGGCAGCGAGACCAGATAGGCGTGCTGATGGTCGGCCGTCACGTGGAGCAGGATGATCGAGTCGGCGCGGGTGGGCTCCCCGGGCCGGGCCGAGGCGCGGCGGTCGATGCCGACGAGCAGGATGTTCTTGGCGCCGGTGACCGAGGCGTGCGCCGTCGAGGCAGCCACGCCGAGCAGATGGTGCTCGGGGATCGCTCGCACCGCCTCCCGGGTGACGACGATCGCGCCGCCCGCGACGACAGCCAGCACCGCACCGAGCCCGGCACACCAGATCGCCCAGCGCGGGCGGCGTCGTGATCTCACATCCGCCGACACTGCCCCGGTCCGGTGGGAAGTCACTGAAAATTCACTGTCGAACGCCTGTGACGGCCCGTGCACACGCGCGGTTCGTGTCGAAGACCACTGCGCTTAACCGGACGGCCGTCGGACGCCCCTAATGTCCGGCGAAGCCGCCGCCAAGTGTCCGGCGACGCCCCGCCAAGCCTGAAGCAGGTAACGAAGACATGGACGTCAGCGTCGTCATCCCGACGTGCAACCGCCCGGAGCTGGCGACGCGCGCGGTCCGCAGCGCCCTCGCGCAGACCCACCGCGATCTCGAGGTCATCGTCGTGATCGACGGCCCCGACGAGGAGACGGTCCGCGCGCTCAAGGAGATCGACGACGACCGGCTGCGAGCGATCGTCCTGCCCGAGCGGGGCAAGGCGCCGAACGCCCGCAACCAGGGCGTCAAGGCCGCCGAGGGCCGGTTCGTGGCCCTGCTCGACGACGACGACGAGTGGATGCCGGACAAGATCGAGACGCAGCTGGCGCTGGCCGCGACCGCGACCCGGTCGTCGCCGATCGTCGCCACCCGCATGATCAGCCGGACGCCGCGGGCCGACACGGTGATGCCCCGCCGGCTGCCCGAGCCCGGCGAGCCGCTCAGCGAGTACCTGCTCGTGCGCCGCGGCCTGTTCTACGGCGACGGCTTCATCCAGACCTCCACGATCATGGCCCCGACCGAGTTGCTGCGCCGGGTGCCGTTCACCGTCGGGCTACGCCGGCAGCAGGAGCTCGACTGGACCCTGCGCGCGCTGCAGCACGACGACGTGGAGCTGCTCTACGCGCCCGAGGCGCTCGTGCTGTGGCACCAGGACGAGAACCGCGATCGCATCAGCCTGCAGAACCCGTGGGAGGAGCAGCTCGCCTGGGTGCGCGCCAACCGGCAGCTCTTCACGCCCCGTGCCTACGCTGCCGTCACGATGAGCGTGATCAGCTCGATGGCCGCCCCCACCCGCGATCACCGGGTGTTCCGCGAGCTGCTGTCCGAGGCGCGCGCCCCCGGCCGGCCGGGCGCGCTCGACTACGTGACGTTCCTGCAGATCTGGGCGCTGCCACCGTCGGTCCGTCATCGCGTACGGGATCTGGTCATCGGGCGTAAGAAGGCCCATGCCTGACCGCCGGGTCCTGATCTGGCGCAGCGCCATGCTGCTCGGCTCCGAGACGTTCATCCGCAACCAGGCCGACTCGCTGAGCCGCTGGGAGCCGGTCTACGCGGGCGCGACGAAGGTCGTCTCGCCGCTGGCCCGCGACACCGACCTGATCGCCTATCCGTCCGACGCCGACCATCGGGCCTTTCTGCGGCTGCGGCTCACCGGCTCCTCGCCCCAGCTGCATCACCTGCTTGCGGGCGTACGTCCCGACGTGGTGCACGCCCACTTCGGCGGGGACGGCTGGCTGGTCAGCGGCAGCGCGGCCCGGGCCAAGGTGCCGCTGATCGTGACCCTGCACGGGCACGACGTGACCCGGCAGCCGTCGAGCACCGGGCCCAAGGGGGTGCGGTACCGGCGCAACCTGCGCACGATCTTCCAGCGCGCGGCCGTGCTGATCGCGGTCTCCGAGGTCATCCGGCAGCGCGCGATCCACTGGGGCGCCGACCCGGCCAAGGTGCGCGTGCACCACACCGGCGTGCCGATCCCCGCGGTGGCGACCGCCGTCCCGAAGCAGTGGGACGTCGCGTTCGTCGGCCGTTTCGTCGAGAAGAAGGGCGCCGACGACCTGATCGCCGCCCTCAGCACCCTGCAGGCCCGGGCTTTGTTCATCGGTGACGGGCCGCGGTTCGCCGAGATGCAGGGGTACGCCCGGAGTCTGCGCCTGGACGCCACGTTCCTCGGCGCCCGGCCCGCCGACGAGGTGTACCGCCTGCTCGGCGAGTCCCGCGTGCTGGCCGCCCCGTCCCGTACGGCGGCCGACGGCGACAGCGAGGGCCTGCCCACCACTGTCGTCGAGGCGATGGCGCTCGGCCTCCCGGTGGTCTCGACGCGGCACAGCGGCATCCCCGAGGCGGTCACCGACGGCACGACGGGGCTGCTGGGGGCCGAGGGCGACCGGGAGGCGCTGGCCGCCAACCTGCGCAAGCTGCTCGACGACGAGAATCTGCGCACGGCCATGGGCGCCGCCGCCCGGGCGCGGGCCGAGACCGACTTCGACGTCGTCAAGCAGAGCCGCCGCCTCGAGGACATCTACGACGAGGTGGCCCGCGCACGCTGATGAGGCTGCCCGGCCGAACTCACCCGGCTCCGCTCCCCCGGCCCCGGCTGAGCCGTCACCTGGCCGCGCTGACCGGCTGGGTCACTCCGACGGGTCCCAGGCGATGAGCTGGTCGAAGACGCGGCGGTCGCCGTCCAGTTTGAGCGAATCCAGCGGTACGCGGTCGTAGAAGGCCAGGACCAGGTCGCCGGCCGGGCCCGTGGCGGAGGCGTCGGCCTGGCCGGGCTCCTCGCCGGCGGCCGGGAGCCGGACGACCCGGACGCCGTCGCCGGACAGCCGGAGGCGCCAGGAACGGCCTTCGGTGGCGTGGTAGTCGATGACCGCGGGTGCGTGCGGCCAGGCGACCGTCGTCGCGACGCACGTGAACTGGAACTCCTCGACACCGTCGAGAGCGACCTGCTCCGGAAGCGGTTGCGGAGCGCCCACCGCGAGCTGGGCGTCGTAGGTGTGCACCGCGACTTCCTGAACCTGGTGCCGCGCCACGCCGCCGGCGGTCTGCGGCGACTGCGAGTCGTCCCACCACGTCCAGCAGCCGCGATCCGGGCCGGCCTCGCGCAGGGTGGTGACCAACCGCTCGATGGACTCGTCCAGCCAGGCCAGCAGGGCTTCCCGTTCCCGGGGGGCACCCTCGCCGGACGCGGCCGGGGGCGCGTCGGCCGGCCCGGCGGCGACGATGGCAGCCGCCTTGCGGCGGCCCAGACCGAGGTGCTGCACCAGATCGAACAGGGTCCACCCCGGACAGGTCGGCACCGGCACATGAAGGTCAGGCGCGGAGGCGACCGTGGCGCGGAAGGTGGTCGATCGTTCGTCGATCAACCGCAGCAGGTCGGGGAACTCCAAAGTCTCTGGCACCCGGGCTTTCTACCACGGACCTCCGACAATCAGCCTCCGCGCGTCCGGCGGACGACCGAGCGCACCGCGCGCTTGCCGGCGCGCAGGCCGCCGACCAGGTTGGTGGCGGCCTTGCCAGGAATGGTGGCGGAGAGCAGGGCGTTCATCTGGCGCACCCGCTTGAGCTCGGCCTCGCGGCGCAGCAGCATCGACTCGTACCACTCGTGCTTGGCCCGGGCCTCGGCCAGCTCGCGGGTGAGGCGGTCGCGGTCGGCCAGCAGGTCACCGACGGCGTGCGCGGGCGGCGCGTCGCCCGCCGGGACGTCGGCCGGCTCCAGCTCACGACCGGTCATGCCGGCCAGCACGGCGGTCAGCTCGGCCTCGTCGCCCCGGATCGGCCACAGGTGGGCGAACCCGCCGGCGATCACGGTGGCGGCGAAGGCGCGCAGGGCCTTCAGGGGCTCTCCGGCCGGAATCAGGGCCACCATCTCGGCCGGCGGTCCGGTCACGACGATCTGGCCCGCCGGCACCCCCGCGGCCGGGCCGGACTGCCAGCCCGACAGCAGATCGCGCAGGGCCGGGAGATCACGGCGCTGGGCGGCGGCCAGCAGGTGGTCCTGCAGGGTGCGACCCCGCGGAAGCCCGGTGTCGGGCAGGGACACCGCACGACCGCCGATCACGGCGTCGGGCCGGCCGATCAACGCACGCTCGACAGCCGGGTCCGGGGCGAGCTCGACAGCCGGACCCGGGCCCCGCTCGGCGGCCGGGTCCGGGGCGAGCTCGGCGACGATCACCCAGGCCGGGGCCAGCTCGGTGGCGAGGCCGTTGCGCAGGGCGCCGGTGGCCAGGCGTACCGGGTCGGCCAGCACGTCGGCCGGCGGGCGGACCGCCGTGGCCACCGCCGCCCCGAGCGCGCCGGCCAGGGTGGGCTCGGCCAGGATCTCGCGGCTGAGCAGCACGGACGGTGAGGAGAGCGCCGGGTACGCCGCGTAGTCACGCTCGACGCGCAAGCCGAGTCGCGTGAGCCTCGTGAGCAACCCGGCGTGACCGGCCGGCCGGTCCGGGTCGTGGTCGTCGGGGACCACCCAGTCGCTGTCGGCCGGGGCCGGGGGCAGGGCGACCAGGCGGTGCACGCCGAAGAGGTTCTCCACGCCGAGCAGCAGGCGCCCGCCCGGCTTCAGCTGGGCCAGCAGCAGGTCGAGGGTCTCGTTCCAGGTGTGCGGGTCGGCCTCGGCGGAGAGCAGGCGGTCGAGGCCGTCGAGGGCGACCACCGTGTCGTACGCGGGAACGGCGGCCAGCTTCTCGAGGCTGCCGCACAGGACGGTCAGCCCGGGGCGGGCCAGGGCCGAGGCGTCGTCGGCGCCACGCACCAGGACGGTCACCTGCTCGGGCGGCAGGGCCTCGAACAGCCGCGGGGCGTGCGGGCCGGCCACGAGCGTACGGCCCAGCGGTGGCGACAGCAGCGACCGCAACGCGTCGCCGGAGGCGGCGGCCGGGCCGTGGGTGCCGTCGAGGTCGGACCAGGACAGCATCTCCCCGCCGATCAGGGTGGTCATCGGGTCAGCACTCCGGTCAGCTCGAAATCGGGGTCTTCACGCAGGGACGGCCAGCCGAACAGGCGGCGCAGCTCGGCCGGAGGCAGCAGCCGGTCGGCGCCGAGCTCGTCGACAGCGACGCGGCGCGCGACGGACTGATCGAGCGAGGCGCCGTGCATGTCCGCCCACTCCCGCACGATCCGGGCCTGGCCGCCGAACGCCGACTTCTCCCGCTCCAGCTGCATCGGGTCGCCGTAGACGGCCGGCTCGCAACCGGCCAGCGTCCCGTACATGATCGCGCTGCACAGCCGGTTCGACGCGACCCGGGAATGCCGGCGCTGCTCGGCCAGTTGACGGTAGAGGAATCCGGGATCGAGGTCCTTCCACCAGCCACCGCGGTACCCGTGGCAGATCACCCGGAAGCCGGCCCGCTCGTAGAGCGCACGCACCCGCTTGTCGCGGAACTCCTGCCAGTACAGGCAGACGGTGACCGGACCGGTCTCGGTGTCCCGGATCTCAGCGATCAGGCCGTCGTGGCTGCCGATGATGTGCTGCCCCTCCCAGCCGTGGAAGGGGTACCAGATGGTGCCTTCCCGCTTCGGCGCGTCGGCCGGTTCGGGTTCCATCGCGATCAGGTACGCCCACGGGGCGCCCACCACGTAGACGTCGCGGCGGCCCAGCGACCAGGCCCGGCGGCGCACCCGCTCCGACCAGACGAACTTCGGGACGCCCGGGACGTACTCGTGGTCGGGGGCCATGCCGTCGCCGATGTTCCAGCCGTGCTGCAGGTAGCCGTGGAGCCGCGGCGGGTCGGTGTCGTCGAGGCCGCAGTAGCGGGCCAGGACGTGGCTGTGGCCGTAGTAATGGTTCGCGTGGTGCACGCCGCATTCCATACCGTCGAGGCGTCCGGCCGGGAAACACGGCGTGTCCGGAGAGTGTCATCTCTTGCGCCGGAGACCGGGAGTGCTACCTTTACGGCAACCTCCGGGTGTGGCACCAGTTTCTGGCAGCCCCCGGACGGCTCTGGTATCCCGGGCTCCGCCAGTCGTGAAAGCTGCGGCAGCCCAGAGGCGTTCTCCGGCCGAGTTCGACACCGGCCACTTTCTTTTCCCGGCGCCGTCCCGGCGTCATCTCACCCTGCGCATCGCAGGCTCTCGAGGAGTACCCCCATGACAGTCACATCCACCCGGAACCGGCGCACAGCGCCGCCCGACTCCACCACCGCGGAGGTCACCTTCGACGCTCTGCTCGACATCGTCGACGACCGTGCCTGGCTGCGCGTCGACGGCTATCTTCCCGGCCCCGGCGACATCGCGGTCAACCTGGCCGAGGCCCGCCGGTCGGGGCTGCGCCGCGGTGACCGCGTACAGGGAACGGCCCGAAGCGTCGGCCGCAAGCCGGCGACCCTGCGGGTCGACACCGTGAACGGCCACCGACCCGGTCGGCGACCCGACTTCTACGACCTCACCGCGCTCTACCCCCAGGAGCGGCTGCGGCTCGAGACCGACCCGGGGCTGCTCACCACCCGCGTCATCGACCTGGCCATGCCGATCGGCAAGGGCCAGCGAGCCCTGATCGTGGCGCCGCCCAAGGCCGGCAAGACCACGGTCCTCAAGCAGATCGCCAACGCCATCGCGCACAACAACCCCGAGGCGCACCTGATGGTGGTGCTGGTCGACGAACGGCCCGAGGAGGTCACCGACTTCAGCCGCACGGTGCGGGCCGAGGTCGTGGCGGCCACCTTCGACCGGCCGCCTCAGGAGCACGCCGCGCTGGCCGAGCTCGCCGTCGAACGGGCCAAGCGCCTCGTCGAGCAGGGGCAGGACGTGGTCCTGCTGCTCGACTCGATCACCCGCCTGGGCCGGGCCTACAACCTGATGGCGCCGGGCCGCGGGCGTACGCTCTCCGGCGGTCTCGACGCGTCGGCGCTCTACCCGCCCAAGCGTTTCCTCGGCGCCGCCCGCAACATCGACGGCGGCGGCTCCCTCACCATCATCGCGACGGCCCTGGTCGAGACCGGGTCGGCGATGGACAACCTGATCTTCGAGGAGTTCAAGAGCACCGGCAACGCCGAGCTCAAGCTGGACCGGTCACTGGCCGAGGCCCGCGTCTTCCCGGCGATCGACCTGTCGTCGACCGGCACCCGGCACGACGAGGCGCTGCTGTCCCCGGCCGAACTGGCCATCATCTCGCAGATGCGGCGAGTCCTGGACGGCCCGGACGCGATGCGCCGCCTGCTCGACCAGCTGCGCGGCACGGCCTCGAACAACGAGTTCCTCCGTCGCGTGGCCCACTCGCTGGCCGCCTGATCCGTCCGGAGCGCGCCGACAAGTGCTCGCGCGGAGCGGAACGGCGACACATGGTGGAGCCCCATCGTCTCGGGTCCGCTGACCTGCGACGGCGACATCATCGAGGTCCGGATGGAGATTCTGCCGCGCGGCCCGGTGACCGTCGATCTGAACGGCGGACCGGTCGAGTCGGCGTACGCGGTCGTCGTCCCGCGCAAGCCGGAGTGAGGCGGGGGCGGCCCCGAAGTGTCGGCCGCCGTCGGCTGCTATCCGGTGGCCGTCCGGTCAGCGTCCGCATCGGACACCTCGGCCAGCACCAGGGCTTGAGCCGCGATGACCCGGAGGCCGTCGAAGGTCACGGCGGGCGACCCGTGGAGGCGGTAACCCTGGTCGAGCAGGCTGCTGACGCGCGCGCAGAACTCGGCGTCGTCCGGACCGGTGATGAGCCGGTAGCGAAGGGGCTCGGCAACCTCAGGCATGAGCGCATTCTTCCCGCTGCGAGGCCGGAAATCGAGGCGTCCCGGCGGTCATCGTGCGGCGGCGAGGATGAGGTCGAGGTCGGCGCCCCAGCTGTCGAGCAGGTCGCCGTGGCCGCGCTCGCGGGCCAGGTCGGCCACCAGGGGGAACAGCGTGACCGGATGCGCCCCGACGTACGCGGGGGCCAGCACGTCGTTCCACGGCGGCGGCAGCGGATGGGTCGCCAGCTCCCATTCCAGATACTTGTTGTAGGGGCGCAGCCGTCCGTGCAGGGCGAACGCGGTGCCCAGCAGCCAGCCCACGCTTTCCTGCTCGTCCAGCGCCGCCGCCTCGGGATGCCCGTCGCGGCGACTTTTCACGGCGCGGTAGAGCTGGTTCACGTACCCGTCCAGGAACTCCCCCGACCAGGAACGCGCCTCCTCGGCGGTGGGCGTGGCCTGCCGCTCGACCAGCTCGGCCACCCCGCCGCGGTCCAGCAGCACCTGGGCGTCGCGGAAGCCGTACCTCGGCCACAGCACCGACGTGTCGCCCAGTTCCTCCACCGTGAGGGCGGCGAGGTCGAGGTCGGCGCCCCGATCGCGCGGCCAGGCGGCACCGTGGGAGTCGACGACCACCGTCACGTCGACGTCGGAGTGCGCGGTGGCCAGGCCGCGCGCGTGCGACCCGGTCAGGATCACGCCCAGCACCCCGGCGTCGGCGGTCGCCCGGGCCATCAGGTCGTCGAGTACGGACATGACGACGATCGTAGGGATCCGCCGGAGACTGGTCGTCAGGACGCCGGTCGCACGTTCTGGAGCGTCCGGCCGTCGCGCAACTGGACATCGTAGGTGCGGGGCACGTCGCGCCACTTCCCGTCGCCATCGGGTACGAGAGCCTTGCCGGGCCACCACGCGACCCACCGGCCGCCGCTGACGGTGGCCTGCACGGTCAGGCCGCCGGTACGGATGGTCAGCCCGGTCACGTCCGGGCCGGCCGCGCCCTCGGTGATGGAGACCCCCTCCGGGTAGACCGAGAGGGCGCCCTCCCGGAAGCGGCCCGCGGGCGCCGGGTCGAAGGGGCCGGAGCTGCCCGCGGTGCCGGTCTTCACGTCGTCGACGTCGTCGGAGCCGGGCCGGTTGTGGGCCAGGCAGAACCCGACCGATTCGGGGTGGTCGTGGCGGTAGAGCATGGCCACGACCTCACCGCGGCGCTCGGCCAGCACGACCTCGGCCCGATTCAGGTCGAGGTACGGCAAGTCGCCCAACTGGTCCGTGCAGGCCGGCCCGATCAGCGCGGTCTCGGCCGGGCTGAGGGCCACCGGAACAGGTGTCCAGGTGGCGTACGCCCGCCCGCTCCGGCCCCAGGGCACCACCAGCAGAACCGCCGCGACGGCGACCACGAGCGCCGGGACCAGCAGCCATCCCTTGGCCGGGCGGCGCCGCGGCGGGTCGGGCGGGGTGGCGACGATGCGGTCGAGGGTGGCGGCGGCCCGCCCGTACTGCTCGAAGGTGGGTGGGACGGCGACGTCCAGCGCTCGCAGCGACTTCATGACTGGGCCTCCAGGAGCTCGGTGCGGAAGGTGCCCGGGGCGAGGTGGCCGCGCAGCGCCCGGCGGGCCCGCATGAGCCGGATCCGGTAACCGGCGGCGCTGATCCCGAGCACGCGGGCCGCCTGGGCCGAGGTCAGATCCTCGAACACGGTCAGGGCCAGGGCCTCCTGCTCGGCCGGGCTCAGCCTCTTCCACGCCCGGGCCAGGTCGATCAGCTCGGCCGACGGCTCCCCGGCCCGTCGCCGGCGGGCGCGACGGACGCGACGCGGACCGCGAGGGCGTCCTGACGGCCCTGCCCGCGCCGGGCGTTGAGCAGGCAATGACGGGCGATGCCGAACACCCAGGCGCGGGCGTCGTCCGCCTTCCGGGGCGCCTCGTCGAACCGCCGCCACACCACCAGAAACGCCTCGGCGACCACGTCCTCGGCCTGGTCCGGGATCCCCCGGCGCTGGGCGAAGGCCAGGACGTCGGCGTACGCGCCGGCGTAGAGCGTCCGGAAGCGCGTCTCCCGATCGGGTCGCAGTGTCGTCACACCTCTACCTGTCCGGCCGCCCGGGTGTTGTTACGACGGCGGACAATGATCGTATGGGTCTGCAAGAGGTCGTCGACGACGTCGTCGCGCAAACGCCGGGCGTGAGCTGGTCGATCGCCGTGCCGGGGCGGGCCGGGCACGAGCCCGGGCGACGGCTGCGGACGGCCAGCATCGGCAAGCTGCTGTTGCTGGCCGAGACCGCCCGGCGCTTCGAGTCCGGGGAGCTCGACCCCGGTGAGCTGCTGGCCAAGGACCCGGAGCTGGCCGTGGCCGACTCGGGTCTGTGGCAACACCTGGCCGTGGACGCCCTGCCGGCGGCCGATCTGGCGGTGCTGATCGCGGCGGTGAGCGACAACTACGCCACCAATGTGCTGCTGGCGCGGGTCGGGCTGGCGGCCGTCCGGGCGACCGCGGCGGGGCTGGGGCTGCACGAGACGGGGCTGCATGACCGCGTACGGAACCGGCGCGAGCCGGGGCAGCCGCCGACGCTCTCGACGGGCAGCGCGGGCGAGCTGGCCGGCCTCATGGGGCGGATCAGCCGCCGGGACCTGCTGATGCCGGCGGTCTCCGAGCGGATGGACGCCTGGATGTCGACGAGTGCCGACCTGTCGATGGTCGCCTCCGGGTTCGGGGACGACCCGCTCGCCCATACGCGCTCGGTGCGCAACAAGACGGGCACCGACGACGGCATCCGGGCCGACGTCGGCTATCTGGGCGATCAGGCGTACGCCGTCCTGGCGAATTTCGATCCGGTAAGGCCTGGGTCCACGGCCGCCGTCATGCGCGCCATGCGCGAAATCGGGAGCGCACTGTCGTAAAGCCGCTGCATCCTGGGCTGTTCGGACAATGACGGAACGGCCAGGTGGGAGCAGAATGGCGAGCGGGGTGGGTGCCTACCCCGCCAGGAGGCATCCATCCTCTGACACGCGAAAGGGCCGGAACCCCGTGAGGTTCCGGCCCTTTGCACACCCCTTACGGGGCCGGGTAGTCCGTGATGTAGACCGGAACGCCGACCTTGGTCATGTCGGCGGCCGCGCCCTCCCCGTTGACGACGTGGTTGATCACGCCGGCGCTGAGGTTGACGGTCATGATGTGGTGCAGCTTCACACCCGGGCGCTTCGGGACCTCGAAACCGTTCTCGGTCTCGATCGACGGGTTGTTCTGGTTGAAGACGTAGACGCCCGCACCGTACAGCTGGTGGTTGCGGACCTTGTCCCCGACCTTGTAACCCGCGTAGCCCTTGACGCTGCCGTTCATCCAGTCGGCCTGCGTCGGCGGGTCGTACGGCAGTTCGTTCTGGTAGAGCACCGTCGTGCCCTTCTCGCCGTTCCAGACGGTGTTGTACTTCTGGAAGTGCTCGACGAACAGGCCCGTCGCGGTCACGTTGTCGCCGTTGATGACGGCGCCGTAGCGACCGGTGTTGGTGCGCCACCGCTGGGTGTCGCCGTTCACGCCCTCGGTGAAGCCCTCGACGCCGTGGTCACCGCGCCACACCCAGGTGTGGTCGATCAGCACGTTGTCGCTGTTCACCTCGAGCGCCGTGTCGACCTTGCCGATGTGCGGGCCGCCCACCCGGAAGTAGACGTCCGACAGCGTGGTCGGGTTCGACGCCGAGCTGATGCCCAGGCCGTTCTTGTTGCCGACCTGGAGCAGGTTCTTCGACTCCTTGAGGCCGGCGTCGATCGTGACACCCGCGATGACCACACCGGGGACGTCGGCGACCTTCAGCGGCGTGACCCCGTTGACCGCGGTCAGCGTGGCGTGGCCGATGCCGAGCACGACCTGGTTGGGCCGCAGCACGTGGATCGTCTGGTCGACGTTGTAGACGCCCGGCGTGAAGAGCAAGTTCTTGCCGAGCAGCAGCTGAGCGTTGATCAGCCACTCGGGGTCGGACGGCTTGGCAACGAAGAAGTTGCTCAGCGGGATCGTCCGGCCCGCGGTCAGGTCCTCGTCCCACGAGACACCGCTGGTGTTGCGGTGGGCGCTGGGCACGCGGACCGCGTACTTGCCGTTGGCGTCCACGAACAGGAACGGCTTCTCCCGGCTGAGCGGGGTCTGGGCCAGCGTGGTGTACGGCGGGTTCGGGAACGCCGAGTCGTCCGGCGCGCCCTCGACGCCGGAGAAGACCTGGTTCCAGACACCGTTGGACCACTCGCTCACCTTGCTGTTGCGGGTGAGCCACTGCTGCTGCGAACCGTTGGTGATCGCGCCGAACTGCGAGTCGGCGATGAAGCCACCACTCGCGTACTGCGGACCGGCGGTGCAGTAGTCCATCAGCGTGAAGCCGCCGTCGACCTTGAGCCGGCGCAGCGACACGGCCTGCGAGACGGCCCAGAAGTTGGCGCCGGCCCGGCAACCCTCCTGTCCGGCCCCGTTGACCTTGATGGACAGGTTGGACAGCGTGCGCCAGAAGTTGACGAGCGCGAGACAGTTGCTCGTGCCGCCACCCTCGAGGCAACGGTTGTAGACCTCCACCTTGCCGTTGATCACGACGTCGTTCGGGGAGGCGCCGAGGCCGGAGACCTCGGTGTAGTAGCCGACCTTGATCTGCAGCGGCTGGGCGTCGGTGCCGTACGTGCCCGGCTTGAAGAGGAAGGCGTACCGGGCGGTGCCCATCTCGTTGTTGACCTGCAGGGCGTACACCGCGTCGAGCTTCGCCTGGATCTCGGCGACCGGCGTGCTCGGGTCGAAGATCGTGACGTTGGTGCCGAGGGCGGAAGCAGCCGTGGGGGCCGCGGCGGGAACTGCGGTGGGAGCTGCGTAAGCGGGAACTCCGGCGAGCGCACCGACCGTGACGGCGGTGAGCCCGACGGCGAGGATCCGTCGCAGATGCCGGCGACCGGAGGGTCGCCCGGCGTTTGTCGTCATGCGGAAAGGTCCTTCCGTTAACGGGGAGGCAACAAACAGGATCACAGAAAGCAATAGACGCATCGACATGTCAAGGTCTGCGGGGCGCCTCGGGTGCGGCATTCGCACAGGCATCGGACATCTCGCCGCGGTTCCGGAACGCACCTTGCCCGAATGGCCCCTCAGAACGGATGTTCGGACGCCGGAACCGGTACCGGCGACGCCTCGGTACCGGTACCGGAAACGCTCCCCCGACGCCGCCGCAGATGGTCACTCTCCGTGTCGGTCGGAGCGAGCGACAACGCCCGATCGAAGGCCGCCAGAGCCTCCTCGCGCCGGTCGACGGCCCGGCGGCGGGCCACCGACAGCAGCCAGGCCGCCGGGCGGCGCGGGACCCCCTCGCCGGGCCACTGGCGGGTGGCGGCGGCGAAGGCGTCCTGCACGGCGTCCTCGGCGAGGTCGAAGCTGCGCAGCTCGGCGACCAGCGTGGCCAGCAGGGGGCCACGATGCTCGCGGAAGGCGGCCTCGACCGCGTTCATCGGGGCTCGGCCACCGGCCTGACCTCGACGATGTCGCCCAGCTCGGCGAGCGCGCGGCCGAACACGAGGGCCTCGTCGAGGTCGCCGGCCTCCACGAGGTAGAAGCCGCCCAGCTGCTCGGCCGTCTCGGCGTACGGGCCGTCGGTGAGCAGGCCACCCGGCCGGACGGTCGTGGCGTTCCCGGAGAGCGCGAGCTCCTCCCCGCCCCGGTCGGCGTCCCGCTCCCGCAGCAGCGCGGCGAAGCGCCCGTGGGCCTCGTACGCCCGGCGCCGTTGCTCCTCGTCGGCCTCGGCCCAGTCCTTCTCGGTCTGGTAGATCAGCAACGCGTACTTCATCGGTGCCTCCCGCACTCATCATGGACGTCATCCGGACGTCGCACGACGCCCGGCGAAATCGACGACGCGACGCGACGGTCCTCGGGAGTGAACCTCAAGTGCATCGAGCCCGGCGCGGCCCTGCCCGGTGGCGGTCGCGCGCCGCGCTACCCCACCAGTCACATCAGCCAGGGATCCATACCGGATCCGCGCGGTGGATCGGCCAGGACCGGCGGCGGCCGGCGGCGGCGGCGCACGACCCGGGCCAGCCGCGCGGCGACCACCCCGCCTGCCCCGGGCACGCCCCAGCCGAGCCGGGTCAGCTCCCGTGCCGCCGGGCCGGTCGGGACGTCCCGCGGCAACGCCGCCACCGCGACCAGCCAGGTGGGCAGCTCCAGCAGCCGCAGAACCCGGGACAGCCGCTCCGACTCGATGACGCTCTCCGGGTCGAGCTCGTCGGCCAGGATCTCGGTCAGGTCGCCGCCCCGCCCGGGATGCCCGCAGGCCGCGGCGATGGCGCCGGCCGCCCCGACGCCGAACGGCTCGTCCAGGACGTCCTCGTCGGCTCCCGGCTCCCGGGCCGGGTCGCTGACGTACCGGCCCAGCTCCTCGGCACCCGACCACGCCACCAGGACCAGCTGACGATCGGCGAGCACCCGGACCGCCACCACCGCCACGCCGAGCTGCTCGGCCAGGGCGGCGCCGACCCCGGCGATCCCGCGCCGGCCGGCCGCGAGAGTCCCGCTGCCGGGGACGGCGAGCACCGGCACCCAACCATCCTGCGCCGGGACGATCCAGCCGGTGAAGCGCAGGCTCCGCAGCACTTGCGTCACGCCGCCGGCGTCGCTCGTCCGCACGAGAGCGGCCGCGTAGGTCTCACCGGCCGGCCCGCCGGCCCCCGGCGCCGGTACGTACGGGAAGACCACCCCCGCATCGTCCCACCGGAACGACGGCCCCGCAGTTCGCCCGGCGGCGCGGTCGGATCTTTCGGCTCACCCCTGCGTGATGAGGGGGCGCGGGCGCGGCGAGGCACCCATGGCCGCGGGCGGCCGGAAAGAGGCGATTGCTGTCGGTCAATACCGGAAGGACGCCACCAGCGCCTGGAGGTCATCGGAGGCCCGCGTGAGTTCCTGAGCCGTGACCCGGGTACGTTCGGCGCCGGCGGTGGTCCCCTGCGAAGCCCTCGCGACAGCTTGGATGCCGGCGGCGATGTCGCCGGCGCCGCCCGCGGTCTCACCGACGTTGCGGCTCATCTCGGCGGTCGTGGCCGTCTGCTCCTCGATCGCCGAGGCGATGGTCAACTGCGTGCTGTTGATCTCGGCGACGACAGTGCCGATGCGGCCGATCGCCTGAACGGCGGCGGCGCTGCCCTTCCGGATGGCGGCCACCCGCTGGGCGATCTGCTCGGTCGCGGAGGCGGTCTGCTCGGCCAGGGACTTCACCTCACCGGCGACGACGGCGAAACCTTTGCCGCTCTCGCCGGCTCGCGCGGCCTCGATGGTCGCGTTGAGGGCCAGCAGGTTGGTCTGCTGCGCGATGGCGGTGATCAGCTCGACCACCGACTGGATCTCGGCCGACGACGTGCCCAGCTCGGCGATGGTCCCGTTCGCCTGCTCCGCGGCGCGGACGCCGTCCCCCGCGATGCCGGTGGCGAGCGCCGCGCTGCGGGAGATCTCGCCGATCGAAGCGGTCATCTCGTCGGCCGAGGCGGCCATGGCCGACACGATGGCCGAGACCTCTTCCGCCCCGCAGCTGACCGCCCCGGCCTGTGAACTGGTCTCGGTGGCGCCGCCGGCCAGCTGGGCGCTCACCACGCCGAGCTCGTCGGCCGCCCGGGCCACCCGGCCCGCCTCGGCGGCCACCCTCGCGACCAGCTGCTGCATCCGATCGGCGAAGGCGTTGAAGGTGCGGGCGGCCTGACCGACCTCGTCCGGGCTCTCGTCGGCGACCCTCTGGGTCAGGTCGCCGTCCCCGTCGGCGATCTCGGCCAGGCGGCCGTTGAGGTCGCGCAGGGGTCGCGTGATCGAGCGGACGAGGACGAAGGCCAGGGATACGCCCATGAGAACCACGGCGACGCCGGCCGCGAGCAGCACCGCCGACGCACGTTCCGAGGCGTCGCCGGCCGCGGCGACGGCGGCCGCCGATGCACGGTCGATGGAGGTCACCAGGTCGTCGACGGCGGCCGCGACCTCGTTGAAGATCGTGATCTCGTCGACGGCCACCAGCTCGTGGCCGCGCGCCACCCGGGCGGCTACACCGGCGCGGTAGGCCGAGATGATCGTCTCGTCCAGGGTCATGAACTGCTCGAACAGCTCCGCGGCACGGTCGGCGGCGGCTCGCTGACCGGCGCTGAGCCGAGTCTGCCGCAAGGCCCCCAGTTCCGTCCGGAACGCCTCCGCGGACGTCAGGAAGGCGGCCCGGCCCTCCGCGGTGTCGGCCGCGGCGCCGCGCACGCCCCGGGCCACGTCGAAGGCGTACGCGGTCTGCCAGCCGTTGAAGTCGGCGGCGCGGAACTTGACCTGCATCGCCTGCCGCGTGATCTCGCGGTAATCCTGGACCGTGGTTGTGGCGCGGCGCTGATCCGTCATCGCCGACAGTCCCACCGCCACCATGCCGACGATCAGAGCGAGCAGGAGAGACATGCTGCCGGCCAGGCGCGCTCCGATCCTGATCTTCCGTAGCGTCGCCAGCATTGCCGCCCCTTCGCACCGAGTCGCGCCCTCGTCTGTCAGTTCGGCACCCGGTCACCCGGGCTGAATCAGGAACGATGGAGCACCCGGGCTGAATCAGGAACGATGGAGGTCGCCGGCGACCGTCTCGAGGGCCTCGCGGAAGGCTCGGGCGGCCGGGGAGGCGGCGCCGGACAGGCGCTGGGCGGTGAAGATCGTGCGGCGTGGGCGGTCGGGGAGGTCGAGCAGGCGGCAGGAGGTGTCGCGGCCGGCCCAGACCAGGTCGGGGATCAGGGCCACGGCGTTGCCCGACTCGACCAGGCGGATCTGGGCCTGCAGGTCGGCCGTCTCGTAGCGGACGTCGGGCTCGAAGCCGGTGACCCGGCACAGCTGCTCGGCGAAGTGGCGGGACGCGGTGCCGCGCGGCTCCATGACCCAGGGCATGTGGCGGGCCTCGTCGAGGGACGCGACGGGGTGCAGGGCGGCCTCGGCGGCGGGCAGGGCCAGCCGGATGGCGTCGGTGGTCAGCGGGTGTCGGTCGAGGCCGGGGTGGTGTGGCGCGGCGTGGGCCGGGTATTGCTCAGCGATCACCATGTCGAAGTCGCGGGCCCAGGTTTCGCGCAACGCTTCCTCGGGTTCGCGCTGCACCATCTCGACCCGTACGTCCGGAAAGCGGGTGGCCATGGCCAGCAGCGTGGCCGGCATGAGGGCGAGCGCGGCCGACTGGAACACGGCGACGCGCACGCGGCCGCTCACGGTCGCGGTCGAGGCCTGCAGCCGGGCCTCGGCCCGTTCCAGCGTGTCCAGCACCTCGCCGACCGACTCGACCAGCACCTCGGCCTGCGGGGTCAGTTGCACGCCGCGGCCGGACTTGCGCAGCAGCGGCCGGCCGGCCTCCCGCTCGAGCTGGCTGAGCTGCTGCGACACCGCCGACGGGGAGAAGTTGAGGGCCTCGGCGACGGCCGCGATGGTGCCCCGGACGGCCAGTTCGCGAAGCAGGACGAGACGCCGGAGCTCGAGCACGACAGCCTCCGAGAAATTGTTAAGCAAAAGTGAAGAGTACTCGTCGAAAACCGTCGCTTTTCCTGAACGGAACCCGGAAGGACACTTTCGGCATGTCTGAAGTCGCTCAGTCGCCGCTCGTGCAGGCCGACCTGGCCGACGAAGCCGTCGCGCTCGTCCGCCGCTGGTTGCACGAAGCCTCCGCCATCAAGACCACCGGTTCGGCGGCTCAGCTGGCCGGCGTCCTGCGCGACCCGAAGGGGCTGGCCTTCACGGTCGGCTTCGTCGACGGCGTCGTGCGCCCCGAGGACGTGCGGGTCAGCGCCCGGGCCCTGCACACGCTCGCCCCGGACGTGCCCCGCTTCCTGCCCGCTCCCCTGCGCGGCGCGGTGCGGCTCGGCGGTCTGCTGGCCCCCGTCCTGCCGGGCGTGGTCGTGCCGATCGCCCGCCGGGTGCTGCGCCACATGGTCGGTCACCTCATCGTCGACGCCAGCGACGCCAAGCTGGGCCGGGCCATCGCCCGGATCAGGCGCCGGGACGTACGCCTGAACGTCAACCTGCTCGGTGAGGCCGTGCTCGGCCGGGGCGAGGCGACCCGGCGGCTGCGCGAGACCGAGCGCCTGCTCGGCCGGGACGACGTCGACTACGTGTCGATCAAGGTGTCGGCGACCGTCGCCCCGCACAACCCGTGGGCGTTCGACGAGGCCGTGACCGAGATCGTCGAGCAGCTCACGCCGCTGTTCACGCTGGCTGCCACCGCCCGTACGCGCAAGTTCGTGAACCTCGACATGGAGGAGTACAAGGACCTCGACCTCACGATCGCGGTCTTCACTCGGCTGCTCGACAAGCCCGAGCTGCGTGACCTCGAGGCCGGCATCGTGCTGCAGGCATACCTGCCGGACGCGCTCGCCGCGATGATCCGGTTGCAGGAGTGGGCGGCCGCCCGGCGCGCCGACGGGGGCGCCGGCATCAAGGTGCGCCTGGTCAAGGGGGCCAACCTGCCGATGGAGCAGGTCGAGGCGACCGTGCACGGCTGGCCGCTGGCCACCTGGGGCAGCAAGCAGGAGACGGACACCAACTACAAGCGGGTGCTGCACTACGCGCTGCACCCCGACCGCATCGGCAACGTGCGGCTGGGCGTGGCCGGGCACAACCTCTTCGACATCGCGTACGCCTGGCTGCTGGCCGGTCGGCGCGGGGTGCGCGAGGGCATCGAGTTCGAGATGCTGCTCGGCATGGCCGAGGGCCAGGCCGAGGTGGTGCGGCGGGAGGTCGGCGGGTTGCTGCTCTACACCCCGGTCGTCCGCCCGGAGCAGTTCGACGTGGCCATCGCGTACCTCATCCGCCGCCTCGAGGAGGGCGCGAGCAGCGACAACTTCATGTCGGCGGTGTTCGAGCTGGACAGCGACGCCGGGTTGTTCGCCCGCGAGCGCGACCGGTTCCTGGCGTCGCTGGCCGAGCTGGACGAGACCGTGCCGGCGCCGCACCGCGTGGCCGACCGGCACGCCGCGCTGGCCGCCGCCGAGAAGGGGCACTTCGCCAACACGCCCGACACCGACCCGTCCGTCGCCTCCAACCGCGCCGAGATCCGCGAGATCCTCCAGCGGGTGCCGGCCTCGGCGATCGGCGTGGAGACCATCGACACCGCCCGGGTCACCGACGAGCGCCGCCTCGACGACCGCCTGGGCGCGGCCGTCGCCGCGGCCACGGCCTGGGGCGCGATGACCGGCGCCGAGCGCGGCGCCGTCCTGCACCGCATCGGTGAGGCTCTCGAGTCCCGCCGGGCCGACCTCATCGAGGTCATGGCGGCCGAGACCGGCAAGACCGCCGACCAGGCCGACCCCGAGGTCTCCGAGGCCATCGACTTCGCCCACTACTACGGCGAACTGGCCGCCGGGCTCGACACCGTCGACGGCGCGATCGCCGTGCCCGAGAAGCTGACGCTGGTCACGCCGCCCTGGAACTTCCCGGTGGCCATCCCGGCCGGCTCGGTGCTGGCCGCCCTGGCCGCCGGCTCGGCCGTCGCGCTCAAGCCGGCCGGCCCGGCCGAGCGCTGCGGCGCGGTGCTGGCCGACATCATCCGGCCGGTGCTGCCCGACGCCGACCTGCTCACCCTGGTCCAGGTCGAGGAGCAGGCCCTCGGCAAGCAGCTGATCAGCCACGCGCTGGTCGACCGGGTCGTGCTGACCGGCGCGTACGAGACGGCCGAGCTGTTCCGCTCGTTCCGCCCCGACCTGCCGCTGCTGGCCGAGACCAGCGGCAAGAACGCGATCATCGTGACGCCCAGCGCCGACCTCGACCTGGCCGTCAAGGACGTGATCAGCTCAGCCTTCGGGCACGCCGGCCAGAAGTGCTCGGCCGCCTCGCTGGTCATCCTGGTCGGGTCGGTCGCCCGCTCGGAGCGCTTCCGCCACCAGTTGCTCGACGCCGCCCGGTCGCTGACCGTCGGCTGGCCCACCGACCCGCGCAGCCAGGTCGGCCCGGTCATCGAGCCGGCCTCGGGCAAACTGCTCGACGGCCTGACCAAGCTCGGCCCGGGTGAGAGCTGGCTGCTGGAGCCGCGGAACCTGGACGACACCGACCGGCTGTGGAGCCCGGGCATCCGGGACGGCGTCACCCGCGGCTCGGCCTACCACCGCACCGAGTACTTCGGACCGGTCCTCGGCATCATGACCGCGGAGACCCTCGACGAGGCGATCGACCTGGTCAACGACGTCGACTTCGGCCTCACCTCGGGCCTGCACTCGCTCGACCCCGACGAGCTGGCCCGCTGGCTCGACCGGGTCCAGGCCGGCAACCTGTACGTCAACCGGGGCATCACCGGCGCGATCGTGCGCCGGCAGCCGTTCGGTGGCTGGAAGCGCTCGGCGGTCGGCCCCGGCACCAAGGCCGGCGGCCCCAACTACCTGGTCGGCCTGTCGGGCTGGCAGACGGCGGAGTCGCGGGCCGACGCCAAGGTCGACGACGTGGCGGTCAGCGCGCTGCTCACCGCGGCCGCGAAGGTCCTGCCGGCCGACGAGGCGCGGATGCTGGAGCGGGCCGCCCGCAGCGACGCGGCCGCCTGGAAGGCGGAGTTCGGCGCGGCCACGGACGTGTCGGGGCTGTGGGCCGAGCGCAACGTGCTGCGGTACCTGCCCGTCCCGGTCGAGGTGCGGCTGGCCGAGGGTGCTTCGGTCGCCGGCCTGCTGCGGGTCGTCGCGGCGGGCCTGCGGGCCGGCGCGCCGTTCCGGGTCTCCACGGCCACCGCCCTGCCCGCCCTCGACCTGCCGGTCGACGTGCGGGTGGAGGACGACGAGACGTTCGCCGCCGGGCTGCGCGGCGCGACCCGGGTACGGCTGCTCGGCGGCTCGGCCGAGGCCCTGGCCCGGGCCACCGGCGGACGTCCGGACCTCGCGGTCTGGTCGGGCCCGGTCACCGAGGCCGGCCGCGTCGAGATGCTGCCGTTCCTGCACGA
Source organism: Actinoplanes sp. M2I2 (assembly GCF_023544445.1). Classification (GTDB taxonomy): domain Bacteria; phylum Actinomycetota; class Actinomycetes; order Mycobacteriales; family Micromonosporaceae; genus Actinoplanes. The sequence goes on from NZ_JALPVJ010000030.1 coordinate 56,839, forward strand.
GCAGGCCGTCAGCATCACGGCCCACCGCTTCGGCAACCCCGACAGGCTGGCCGACGCGGCGCTGTAGAGCTCAGGGAAGTTCGTGGCCGTCCTCGGCGCTAGTACGCGTCGAGGGCGGCCACGTCCAGAGCGGCGTCGATCTCCGCGGCGGCGACCTCGGTGCCCGACACGCTCTTGGCGATCTGCCCCGCACTGGGCACGTCCCGCTTGGCCGGCCAGGTCTCGGCCTGCCACAGCGACGACCGCACGAAGGCCCGCGCACAGTGCAGGAACAGCTCCTCCACGGTCACCTCGACCGCCAGGTCGGGCGTGACGCCCTTCATGGCCATCCGGTCCAGGTAGGGCGCCTCGGCGACGATGCGGGCCCGGCCGTTGACCCGGATCGTGTCGCCCGAGCCCGGCACCAGGAACAGCAGCCCGACCCGCGGCCGCTCGAGCAGGTTGACCAGGCTGTCGAGCCGGCCGTTGCCCTTGCGGTTGGCGAAGGCCAGCGTGCGCTCGTCCAGCACGAGCACGCTGCCGGGCGGGTCGCCGCGCGGCGAGACGTCGCAGGTGCCGTCCGCGGCCGTCGTGGCCAGCAGGAAGAACGGGCTGAGCTCCAGGAACCGCCGCGACTCGGCATCGATGTGGTCGATGCCCTTCTCCGCGATGAAGCGCGGCGGCGGCGCGACGAACTCGCGGAGCTCCGCCTCGGTCGTGATGACCCTGGTCATGTGATCTCCGTGTGCCGGCCCGACAGGACGGCCAACCTAACCTTCGACGACGTTGCGCAGCGAACGGCCCTCCCGGAATGCGACCAAGTTCTCGCTGAGCAGGTCGTCGGCGCCGAGCGGGCGGCCGCCGGCGACGTGCGGGGTGATGATGACGTTGGGCTCGTTCCACAGGCCGGACGACTCGGGCAGCGGCTCGGTCTCGAAGACGTCGAGCGCGGCCCCGCCGATGCTCCCGTCCTCCAGCGCGTCGAGCAGCGCCTCCTCATCGAGCGTGGTGCCGCGGCCCACGTTGACCACCCAGGCGTGCTCGGGCAGCCGGTCGAAGACGTCGGCGTTCAGCGCGTGCCTGGTCTCGGGGCTCGCGGGCAGGATGGCGATCAGCACGTCCGTCTCCGGCAACAGCCGTGGGAGGTCGGCCTCGGTCACCACGTCGACGCCGGCGCGGGTGCCGGCGGTACGGGCCACGCCGGTCACCTCGGCCCCGAGCGCCTTGAGGTGGGGCGCCAGCACGGCGGCGATGCTGCCGAAGCCCCACACGACCACGTTCGCGTCGCGCAGGGTGTAGAACTGCCGGGTCTGCGGGGCGGCCTGGAGCTCGCGCATCTCCTCGGCCCAGTGACGCGCGGCCTGGGCCCGCAGCAGCACGTGCAGGTGCCGGACGGCGGCCAGGGTCAGCGCGAGGGTGTGCTCGGCGACCGTCTCGTCGTGCAGGCCCCGGCCCGAGGTGAGCACCACGTCCGGTCCGAAGCCGGCCGCGAGCACCGCGTCGGGCCCGGCCGCCAGCGTCTGCACCCAGCGCACCTGCTTGAGCCGCTGGGCGGCGTCGCGGAGCTGGTCGCCGGGGTTGTTCCACACCACGAGCGCCTCGGCGTCGGTGTGCTCCTCGGGGATCGGGCGCCCGGCGGCGTAGCGCACGGCGGTCACGCCCTCGGGAAGTCGCGGGTCGAGGACGGCGCTGTCGGGCAGCAGAATCTTCATGGACCCCAGACTAGATTCGGCACCGTGACGATTGTCCAGTTCGAGCACCGGCCGGGCCTCCTCGACCTCGGGTGGGGCCATCCCCGGCCGGAGCTGCTGCCCGTGGACGCGTGGTCGCGGGCCGGGGCGCAGACCCTCGGGACGTACGGGTGGCAGGCGCTCGCCTATGGGCACGCCACCGGCCCGGCGCCCCTGGTCGACTGGCTCTGCGACCACCTCGGCGACGCCACCGCCGAGCAGACCTTCGTGACCGCCGGCGCCTCGCACGGGCTCGCGCTGCTGACCCAGCTGCTGGCCGAGCCGGGCGACGTGGTGCTGGTCGACTCCCCCACGTACCACCTGGCCTTCAAGATCCTGACCGACCACGGGGTGCGGCTGGTCCGGGCGCCGGCCGACGAGCACGGCCTGCTGCCCGCCGAGACGGCGGCGCTGGCCCGGTCGCTCGACGCCGTCTTCCTCTACCTGGTGCCGACGTTCGGCAACCCGACCGGTCGCAGCCTGCCGCTGGACCGCCGGCGTGAGCTGGTCTCGGTGGGGGTGCCGATCGTCGAGGACGACACCTACCGCGAGCTGTCGTACGGCGAGCCCGCGCCGCCCGCGCTCTGGCGGCTGGCCGGGGAGGAAGGGGTCGTCCGGCTGGGCTCCTTCGCCAAGACCGTCGCGCCCGGCCTGCGGCTGGGCTGGATCAACGCGTCGCCGATCCTGGTCGAGCGCCTGGCCCGGCTCGGTTACGTGCACAGCGGGGGCGGCGTCAACCATGCGGTCGCGCTGACCATGGCCTCGTTCGGCGCCTCGGGGGCGTACGACCGGCATGTGGCCGGGCTGCGCGAGGCCTACCGCGAGCAGCGTGACGCTCTGACCGGCGCGTTGCGGGTGCCGGCCCCGGACGGTGGCTGGTTCGTCTGGCTCCGGCTGCCGGACGGCGTCGACGCCGAGGCGCTGCTGCCGGTGGCCGAGGAGCACGGCACCTCGTTCCTGCCCGGCCCGGTGTTCTACGCCGGCGGCGGCGCGGGCTCGGAGCACGTACGCCTGAGCTTCTCGCACCTGCCGCCGGCCGGCCTGGCCGAGGCGGCCGCCCGCCTGACCGCCGCCATCGACGCGGCGGCCGGCCGCTGACCGGGGTCGGCAGACGCGGGACCGGCCGTCATCCGTTCCCGGCGACTCCCCCGCGTAGCAAGCCCAGGTCGCGGGCCCGGCGGACGGCCTCGTTGCGCCGGGTCACGGCGAGCTTGCGCAGCACTCCCCGCACGTGGGTCTTCACGGTGTTGACCGAGACGTACATGGTGCGAGCTATCTCCTCCGTGGACAGCAACTGGGCCAGGTGACCGAGAACCTCGGTTTCCTTGGCGGTGAGCGGCTCGACGACCATCGGGGACGTCGCCGCGCCGGCCGCCGGAGCGGTCGCCGGCGAGGCACCCAGCCAGTCGTGGCGCACACTGAGGTTGCGCTCCTCCCGCAGGAAGCGTCGCAGCAGGGGTGACGCCTCTATGAGCGGGCGGCGCAGTCGTTCGGCCTCGGCCAGCGTGAGCGCCTTCTGCAGGGCCCGGCGAGCCCGGTCGCGGTGGCCATCGGTGAGGTCGGCGCCCGCCAGCACCAGCCAGCCGTCGACGCGCATGTCGACCGGCAGATCCGGGTCGCCGGTCAGAGCGGCCACCGTGGACCGCGCGCGATCGGTGTCTCCGGCAGCGAGCGCGGCCGTGGCCTCGGCGAGGGCATGCTGATCGGTGTTTCCCGGCGCCCTCGGAAAGGTGCCGGGCGCGAGCAGCGCTGTGTGCGCCAGTCCGAGGAGCTCGCCGAGCCAGGACGGCATCCCGTCGCGCGGCTGCTCGAGCACTTCGGCTGCCCGCGCGACATCGCCGCGAGCCCGGTGGATCCGCGCCCTCACCAGCGTCAGCAGACCGGTCAGGAGCGCGTCGGGGCGGGCAGTCAGCCGCACGCCGGTGCGCTCGCTGTGCAGCCGGGCGGCGGCCAGGTCGTACTCGTCGGCACCGACCCAGGCCAGCGCGAGCTCAGGAGCGGCGGACAGCGGCCCACCGTTCCCGGCCGAGTGCTCCAGAGCCTGACGCGCGTGTTCGCCGGCCCGCCGCAACCGGCCCGTCAGCGCCTCGGCCAGAGCGAGGCCACCGAGCAGGTCGTGCGCCTCACCGGCGAAGGTCCCCGGGTCATCGGCGACCACCTGGAACACCTGCCTGGCCCCGGTAAGGTCGTGCCGTAGTAAGAGGCTTTCACCCCGGGCGAGGCGGATGCGGGCGGACAGCTTGGCCGGCACTGCGGCGCCGGCCGCCAGTGCCGCGTCCAGAGCGTGCCAGGCGCTCTCGGCCGCCCCGGCCCGATCGTCGGGGGCCGCCCGAGCCAGCTCGACGGTCGCCAGACACAGCGGCAGTCCTGGATCCCGCGCCGCGCCGGCCATTTCGGCCGCCCGCAGCAGGTGCTTGGCGCATGCCTCCTGGTCGCCGAGATGGTGGGCGACGGCGGCGTGCACGACGGCAGCTTCGGCGGTGTCCAATTCCGGAGGCAACGGCGTGAAGGCCCGGGCGCACCGGTCGGCCTCGGGACCGTCGAGAAAGCAGGCGATCACCATGCCGCGCACGACGCCCGTGGCAGCGAGTTCCCACTCCCCGGCCCGCACGGCGTACGGGATCGCCGCGAGCCAGCGGCCGGACGCGGCGTACCAGCGAGCGGCGCGGCGGTGCAGGCCGGCGATCCTTTCCTCCGGGACGGTGGACAGGACGTCCAGCAGCACGGCCCGTACCTGGGGATGGTGCAGGTACGACCGCTCGTCGGCGACCGCCACGGTAACGAAAACTCCTTCGTGCGCGAGCCGGTCGAGCACTTGGACGGCGTCTCGCCGACCGGTCAGCTCCACCGCCAGCCCGGCCGGCAACTGCTCGGCCACGCAGGTGGACAAAAGCAACTCCCGGGTCGCTGGGGTCTGCTCGGCCAGCAGCTCGGTACGGATGTATTCGGCCAGTTCGGAGGACACCTGCTCGACGTCCGGGCCCCGGTGGGCGCGCGCCTCCAACCGCAGCGCGGCGGCCCAGCCGTTGGTCTGCGCGGTGAGCGCGGCCGCCGCGGCCGCCTCCACCGGACTGCCGTGCGCGGCCAGCAACGCCTGCGCCTCGACCGGGGTGAACGCCAGCTCGGTGTGCCGGATCTCGGTGACCGACCCGGCCAGCCGGTGACGGTGCAGCGGCAGCGGCGGGTCGACGCGGCCGACCAGGACGACCCGCAGCTGCGCGCCCGCGTGCTCGATCAGGAACTGCAGGCCGTCGACGACGGACTCGCGGGCGAGCACGTGGGCGTTGTCGAGTACCAGGACGGCCGGCTCGGAACGGGCCGCGAGACCGACAGCCAGGCGCACCAGGAAGGACCGGTCCACAGCGTCGGCGTCGGCGTGCCGGCGGCGCGCCGGAACCTCCACGCCGCACCGGTCGAGCGCAGCGACCACGTACGACCAGAAGACACCCGGCTGGTCGTCGGCCGGCTCCAACGTCAGCCAGGCCACCCGGCGGCCCGCGCGGCCGGTGGCCGCCCAGTCCGCGACCAACGTGCTCTTGCCCGATCCGGCCGGCCCGATCACCGTCGTCAGGCGCCGGGCCGGCCCGGCATCGAGCCGGTCCCGGAGACGCTCGCGAACCACCCACCAGGGCGGGAGCCCCGGTGGGTCCAGTTTGACGGTCATGATCGGATCGCCGTCGGGCGCCGTCGTCGTATCGGTAGCGGTCTCCTCGGTCATCACGATTCCTACCCCCACACCACTACCCTCGCGACAGCGCCGATCGCCCACCCGCGATCCGCGTCTCGTCACTGAGCGAGGCGCCAGTCTCAACGCAGAGTTTCCTACCGATCTTCGGATGTCTCATCACCCATGCTGGGTGATATCCGAATGTGGCGAGCCACGTCGGCTATGCGCAGGTCGCGAAGGGCCCCGCTGGGCGCAAGATGTGCGACACGGCATTGCATCCGCTGCACAGAGTGCGATTGAGTGGTTACTCGATCTCGCCGCCGGCCCTCGGCCGGCGCGGACGCGACGGCGAACGGGGCATTCGGCCGGATGATGCGAGAGGAGCACGTGCCACGCCGCAGGCTGATCGGGGATCTGGCCGCGGTGCACGACGACGTGCCGTTGATCCTGCTGATCGCCGCCCCCGGCTATGGCAAAACGCTCACCCTGCGCCAGTGGGCGGCCGCCGACCCACGTCCGTTCGCGTGGCTCGACATCGAGCCGGACGACGCCGAACCGGCCCGCCTGCTGCGCCGGATCGCCCGCGCGCTGCACCCTCTTCGCCCGGCCGGCGACCCGGCCTGGCGGGCGCTGTCGCAGCCCACCGGCGACATGGCCGAGGTCGGGCCCGCGTTCTTCGCCGGTTCGCCGGGCCGGCCGTGGCTACTGGTCCTCGACAACCTCCAGGTGATCCGCAACAGCCCGGCCCAGCGGGCGGTCATCGCCCTGGCCGAGCGGCTGCCGTCCGGCTGCCACCTGGTGGTCGCCGCCCGTACCCGGCTCGGCCTGCACATCGGCGGCCTGCGGGCCGAGGGCCGGTGCGCGGAGTTCGGCCCCGACGAGCTGCGGCTGTCCACGACGGAGTCGCTCGACGTCATCCACAACTCCGGCGTCCGGCTCGCCCCCGACCGGGCTCGCGCGCTGGCCCGCCGGCTCGGCGGCTGGCCGGCCGGGGTCTATCTCTCCGCTCTGACCCTGCAGGGCCGGGCCGACGTGGCGCACACCGCCGACCGCCTCTCCGGTGCCGACCCGTACCTCTCGGAGTACTTCTGCGATGTCGTGCTGGCCGCGGAGTCCGCCGACACCGTGCGGTTCCTGATGCGGACCGCCCTGCTCGACCCCATGTCGGCCGGTCTGTGCGACGCGGCCCTGCGCCGGCACGGATCCGGCCAGACCCTGGCCGGGCTGGCCGCCCGCAACGTCTTCGTCGCCCCGGTCGACTCGGCCGTCCGCTCGTACCGCTACCACCCGACCTTCCGGGAGATGCTGCTGGCCGAGCTGCGCCGCCGGGAACCGGCCGCCGAGAAGGGCATTCACCAGCGGGCCGCAGCCTGGTACGAGCGACGCGAACAGACCGACACCGCGGTGCGGCACGCGGCGGCGGCCGGCGACCTGGGGTCGGTCGAACGCCTGGTCGGCCGGTACGCACGGCGACTGGTCGACGACGGCCGGGCCGAGGCCGTCGCGGCCACCCTGGACACGCTGGGCCGCGACGCGATCGACAAGAACCCCGGGCTGGCGGCGCAGGCCGGTTGGGTCTACGCCTTCGCCGGGCGGCGTTCGCTGCCGGCCACCTGCCTGGCCGCGGCGACCGCGGCCATCGCCCCCGACAAGCCGCGGGCGATGGCCGCCGTGGATCGCCTGCGGGTCGCGCTTGCCCCGGGCGGGGTGGACAACATGCTCGGGTACGCCCGGCGGGCCGCCCGGCCCGAGCGGCCCGGGTCGGACTGGTACCAGGTCACGACCGTCCTGCTGGGCGTGGCCGAGGAACTCACCGGCAACACCGTGCTGGCCATGACCCGGTACGTCCGGGCGGCACGGGCCGACGGGGAGAACCGCATGGCGGCCGCGCTCGCCCTGGCCGGCCTGGCCTGGCAGGCCGCCGACGCCGGCGACGACGCGACCGCCACCGCGTACGCGAAGGAGTCGGCCGACCACCTCGGCGCCGGGCGGCATGCCGGTGGCTGGTCGGCCCTCACCCACCTGATCTGCGCCCGGGTCGCGCTGACGTCCGGCGACCACTCGGCCTGGGAAAGCTCGATCGACCAGGCCGGCCCGGCGATCCGGAGCGCCCGCGCCTTCCCGTGGCTGGCCGCCGCGGCCTCGATCCGGCTGACCCAGCTCCTGCTGGAGGCCGGCGAGGTCGGCGGCGCCCGGGAGGCCGCGGCCGGCGCCCGGCTGGCGCTGGCCGAGCTCGGCACGTCCGGCGTGCTGGCCGAACGGTTCCGGGCCGCCACGACCGAGCTGAACCGCCGCTCCGCGGGGACGGACACCGAGAACGTGTTCGGCCTGACCACGGCCGAGCTGCGGGTGCTGCACCTGCTGCCCACCCACCTCACCCTGAGCCAGATCGCCGAGGACATGCGGCTGTCCCGCAACACGGTGAAGACGCAGGTCGCTGCCGTGTACCGGAAGTTGAACGCACCCGGCCGGGCCGAGGCGGTGCGGCAGGGACGCGATGCCGGCCTGCTCGGCTGAGCCGGCGGCTCATTCCCGCGGGATGAGGAAACGGCGCGACGGCCGGGACACGCTCGGTGGGCGTCGCCGGATCCGGCGCGTCTCACCGACACAAGGAGGTAACCCGCCATGTCGACGCTGGTCGCGATCGGGTATCCGGACGAGGCCACCGCCACGGCGGCGGCCGACGAAGTGCAGCGCCTGTCCCGGGACCTGATCATCCAACCGGACGCGGTCGCGGTCATCACCCGCGACGCGGAGGGCAAGTACCACGTCAACACCAACCACAACCCGGTCGGAGGCGGCGCCACCTGGGGCGTCTTCTGGGGCCTGCTGTTCGGGGTGCTCTTCTTCGTGCCGGTGCTCGGCATGGCGGTGGGCGCGGGGCTGGGCGCGCTGATGGGTCTGGTCACCAAGAGCGGCATCGACCGGAACTTCCAGGACCAGGTGCGCGGCATGCTCAAGCCCGGCTCGTCGGCGCTCTTCCTCGTGGTCGAGAAGGTCACGCCGGACAAGGCGGTCGAGTCGCTGAGCCGCTTCGGCGGCACGGTGCTCAAGTCGTCGCTGTCCAAGGAGGCCGAGGCCGAGCTGCAGACCGCGCTGCACGGCGCCGGCAAGTCCTGACCCGGGATCCAGTCGGCGGCCGACCGGCCCAGCTCCGACAGGACGGCTTCGGCGGTTCGCCGCCGGGGCCGTCCTCCGCCACACCCGTTCACTCCGGTGGGATGAGGGGTGACGCGGGCACAGTCCCGACCCTGGAGGCATGGTGAGGGCCTTCCGAGGTGTGATCAACGTGGACGTGCGGGACTCGGTCGCGGACTGGGAGCCGTACACACCGGCCCGGGCGCCCGCCGGGGCGCCGAACGTGTTGCTGGTGCTTTACGACGACACCGGGCCGGCGGCCTGGGAGCCGTTCGGCGGGCGGATCGCGATGCCCGCGTTGCGCCGGCTCGCCGACGACGGCCTGCGCTACTCCCAGTGGCACACCGCCGCGCTGTGCTCGGCGACCCGGTCCTGCCTGCTGACCGGCCGCAACCACCACGAGAACGGGTACGCGGGACTGCCCGGGGCCGCGACCGGCTTCCCCGGCTCACACGGGCGCATCCCCGAGGACCACGTCTTCCTGGCCGAGGTGCTGCGGCGGCACGGGTGGGGCACGTTCTGGGTCGGCCAGAACGCGAACGTTCCGCCCGGCGAGCACGGCCCCGGCGCCTCCCGGCAGAACTGGCCGCTGGCTCGCGGCTTCGACCGGTTCTACGGCTTCTTCGACAGTCGTATCGACCCTTGGTATCCCAGCCTGCTCTCGGACAACCATCAGGTCGAGCCATGGGGCACCCCGGAGCAGGGCTATCACCTGTCCGAGGATCTGGCCGACCAGGCGATCCAGTGCCTGCGCGACATCCGCCAGTCCGCGCCCGACAAGCCGTGGTTCATGTCGTTCTGCCCGGCCGCTGGGCACGCGCCGCACCAGGCGCCGCGCGAGTGGATCGACCGGTACCGCGGACACTTCGACGACGGCTACGACGCGTACCGCCCGTGGGCCCTGTCCCGCATGGTCGACCGTGGTGTGCTGCCGCCCGGCACCACCCTCGCACCGACCGTCGCCGGGCACGTGCCGCGGTGGGAAGCGCTGCCGGCCGATCGGCGGCAAATCCTCGCGCATACTGCCGAAAGGTACGCGGGCTTTGCCGACCACACCGACCACCAGATGGGCCGGATCACCGGTCATCTGGCGGCCACCGGCCAGCTCGCCAACACCCTCATCATCGTGGCGGCCGTCGGTGGCGCCTCCGGCGACGACGCTGACGGCGATTATGCCGGCGGCTGGGGGACCGCCTTCTCGACGCCGTTCCGTACGCACAAGCGGCACTGCCACGAAGGTGGAGTGTGCGCCCCGTTGGTGGTGCACTGGCCGGCCGGCATCCGCGCCCACGGCGAGGTCCGCCATCAATACCATCACGTCATCGACATCGTTCCCACGATCCTGGACTCCTGCGGCGTGCGGTGGCCCGACACCCAGCCACCGCTGCCGGGCGTCTCGTTGCGGTACAGCTTCGACGCGCCGCACGCACCGACCACCCGGCACACCCAGTACTACGCGGCGCTGGGCGGGCGGGCTCTCTGGCACAACGGGTGGAAGGCCGTCGCCGAGCACGCACCGGCATCGGGCGGGGGCCGATTCCACCGTGACCGGTGGCAGCTGTTCCACACCGATGCGGACCGGTCCGAGGCGCACGACCTGGCCGCCGCGCAGCCCGAGAAGGTGCAGGAGCTGGTCAACATCTGGTTCCGCGAGGCTGAGCGCTTCGACGTGCTGCCGCTCGACGACCGTCCGGTGTCGGAAATCCTCCTCGAGGAACGGGCCGAACCCCTCGGTCCGGCGACGCGCGTTTTCTATCCCGAGGCCGCGCCCGTGCCCCGATGGGACGCTCCGGATCTGCGTGGCTGCTCCTTCCGCGTCGTCTGCGAAGTGGTGCTGGAGAGCGACGAGGCCGCGGGTGTGCTGATGGCCCACGGGTCGCGAGCCGGCGGGCACGCGCTCTTCATCAAGAACCGCAAGGTCTGGTATGTCAACAACTGCACGGAGGTGGGCGACGAGCAACAGTTCGTCTCCGATGATCTGACCCCTGGGCGGTACCGGCTCGGCGTGGAGTTCGCGAAAGAGGGGCCCGGCCGGCAGCACGAGACCGTGGGGACGACCCGGCTGTCGATCAACGACCGGATCGTCGCCGAGGGTCCCATGTCGACTCGGCCGGGCCCGTTCCCGCCCGGCCCGGGGCTGTGCGTCGGCCGGCACAGCGGCGGGGCGGTCAGCGACGCGTACCGCCCGCCGTTCCCCTTCAGCGGCGGCCGCATCCTGCGCGTCGAGTTCAAAACCGCCGCGGATCAGCAGATCGACCTTGACCACGAGGCTGCGGCGATCCTGGCCGGCGAATGAGACCGCCCCGGCTCGACCGCCTGCACAGCGACGGGCGGCCGCGCACCATCCCGCACGGGGGAGGACCGGCGTGCGCGATTTCACCCACGACCGAATCGCCCAGCTCGTGGGCAGCGAGCAGTTCGCGCGGATGTGGACGGACGCCACCGGGCGGCGCACACCCAGCCCGTGGCCGCCTGACCGGTCGAGGCGACGGCGCTCTGACCGCTCTGCTGGTCATCGAGCTGGTCGGCGGCCGCACCGCGCGGCCGCCGGCTCGTACCGAAGGAAAATTCGTCACCTGAGGATGTCCTGACTGCGCGGGAAGAGCCGGCCCCGTTCGGCACCCCGCGAGGCTGATCGCGGTCCCGGGCGGACGTCAGGCGGCGACGCTCCGCAAACGAAAGCCCAGGAAGACCTCGGACAGGCCGACCACGATGCTGCTGACGCCGGTCAGCACGATGAGCACGCCGAGGGACAACCCCGGTGTGAAGACGAAGACGAGCCCGGCAACGACCGACAAGCCGCCGACGATCAGCAGCAGGGCCCGGGCGCCACCGGTCTCCTGCACTCCCATCACGACGGCCGCGATGCCGCCGAGCAGCCAGGTCAGCGCGACGATGGCGGCCAGCACGCCGAGCGCGGTGACGATGTTGCGCAGGCAGATGACGCCGGCCACCACCAGGATCATGCCGACCAGGCCGGACAGCACGCTGCGGGCCAGGCCCCGTCCGACCGGCAGGAACGCGCCGACGATCCGGAACAGCCCGGCGAACAGCAACCAGATGCCGACCAGGGCGGCCATGACCCGTAGCGACAGGCCCGGCCAGGCCAGCACCACGATCCCGAAGACCACGCTGAACAGGCCCAGCAGCAGCGACGTCCACCAGGGGAACGGCGACGACGGTGCTTCTTCGCGCGCGATCGTCTGCGAGGTGATGGTCATGGTGAGCCTCCCGGAGTGCGTACGCCTCGGATCGTCTTGAGCGTCGGCCCGTCGGCCGCCGGACGCCTCACCCCGGACGGGTGATGTCGGGTGGGCCCACGCCAGGGCTTGCGACTGATAAGTTGACCGCACGCCAGTCGAGCCGGAAGGAGGTCGCACCGTGTCCCACGTTTCGCGCCCCTTCCGCGGTCCGGCGTCTCCGCGGTTCTGACCCGGGGCGCAGCATCACGCGCCCTGGAGGTTCCATGAGTTCCGTCGTGTTCCGACCACTTGTCGACGGCGAGGAGTCGCTCTTCGACTCGCTGCCCGATCTTCTGCCCCTGCGCCAGATCTCGTACGCCGAGGGCCTGGCCGGCGGCGGCTTCCACCCGTCCCGCACGTGGGTCGCGCTGCGCGAGGGCCGGGTGGTGGCCCGGGCCGCGTGGGTGCTGCCGCCCGGCGCGGTCGGCGGGCCCTGGCTCGAGCGTTTCGACGTGATCGACTCCCCCCAGGTCGGCGCCGGGCTGCTGGCGGCCGCCCACGAGGCGCTGGGGGGTCCGCGCCCCTACTACGCCGCGTTGCCGGCCGGCTGGCACACCTCGCCGTCGGTCGTCTCGGCCGTCGCCCCGGCGCTGGCCGCCGCCGAGTCCGCCGGGCTGGTCCCCACGGGTGAGCGGCTCCGCCTGCGGTGGGTTCCCGGCGCCGGCGCCGACCGGCCGGCCGCCGCCGGTCCCGCTGTCCGGCCGGCCGCGGGGCCGCACGAGATCGACACCCTGGTGGGCCGGGTGGTCTCCCCCGACGTCCTGACCGGCAGCGAGACGGCCCGGGCAGTGGCCGGTCTCGATCTCGCCACCGACCCGCGGCCCTGGCTCACCGGGGAGGCCACCGCCTGGCACGTCGCCCACGACGGCGGCGAACCGCTCGGCCTGCTGGGCACGGCCGGGCAGGCGTGCTGGCCGATGCTGGGCTACCTCGGCGCCCTGCCCGGTCCCCGTACGCAGGAGGTCCGCTCGGCTCTGGTCGACGCGGCGCTGCGGGTGCTCGTGGCGGACGGCGCCGAGGAGGTGGTCGCCGACGCCGACGCCGACCGGTCCGACGTCCTGGCCGATCTCGGACGGGCCGACTTCCGGCCGATCCGGGCCCGGCTCACCTTCGAGCCCGGGAACGCGTAGGGTCCCCGCCTGTGCAGCCTGCGATCACGGCGTGGGTCGAGGAGGTCGCGCTGCCCGGGCAGCGGATCGCCTCGACCCGGACGCTGACCGGTGGATTCAGCAACGACAACACCGTCCTGACCATGGTCGGCGGTGATCGTTACGTGCTGCGGCGCTACCTGGGCGACAACAAGTGCGCGCTCGAGGCGGCCCTGGCCCGGCAGCTGACGGGCCGGGTGCCGGTCGCGGAGGTGATCGGCGCCGACCGGGACGGCGACAAGGCCGGCGAGCCCGTCCTGCTGTCCCGCTTCGTGCCCGGCGTACCGGTGAACGAGCTCGACGAGGCGGCGCTGACCGAGATAGGTGACGAGGTGGGGGGCACGCTGGCCCGCATCGGCGCCGTCGAGTTCGAGACTCCCGGGTTCTTCGACGGTGACCGGCTGGCGGGTGCGGGCCACCTCGTGCCGGACGGCGCCGAACTCACCGAGGGTCTCGACGGGTGGGTCGACCGCTGCCTGACCGAGGGCAACGCCACCGGCCACCTCACCGACGCCGAGCAGCGGGCCCTGCGCGCCTGGGCCCGGGAGGCGGCGCCCGAACTGGGCGTGCTCAAGGGCTCCCGCCGCCTGGTCCACTCCGACTACAACCCCAAGAACCTGCTCGCCGCCCGCTCGGCGGACGGCCGCTGGCAGGTCGCCGCCGTCCTCGACTGGGAGTTCGCGTTCAGCAGCACGCCGCTGGTCGACATCGGCAACATGCTGCGGTTCCCCCGGTCGCCCGCCTTCACCGACGCGTTCCTGGGCGGCTTCCGCGAGGCCGGCGGCGACCTGCCACAGAACTGGCGCCGCCTCAGCCAGGCCCTCGATCTGTTCGCCCTGGCCGACTTCCTGACCCGCCCGGTCGGGCACCGCTACTTCGGCAAGGCCGTCGACCGCATCCGGGTGATGCTCAGCCATTAGGATGGCGGCCATGCTGCTGCGGGTGTTCTCGGTAGCGTACTGGGCGTTCATCGGGATCACCTGCGTGGTCTTCTTCGCCGGGGCCGTCGTGGTGTGGCTGCTGACGGTGCCGTTCGACCGGCGACGGGTGGTGCTGCACCTCTATTCGTCGGCGTGGGCGTCGTTCTACGTCTACGTCAATCCGCTCTGGCGGCTGCGGGTCGCCGGGCGCGGCGGGCTGCCCTGGCGCGGGCCGGCGGTGCTGGTGGCCAACCACGCGTCGCTGATCGACATCCTGGTGCTGTTCGCCCTGTTCCGGCCGTTCAAGTGGGTGTCCAAACAGGAGATCTTTCGGGTCCCGCTGATCGGCTGGAACATGCGGCTCAACGACTACGTCCCGCTGGTGCGCGGCAGCGGCGCGTCGGTACGCCGCATGATGGAGCACTGCGACCGGCTGCTGAACGCCGGCTCCCCCGTCCTGATGTTCCCGGAGGGGCGGCGCACCCCGGACGGCTCGTTGCAGTCGTTCAAGGACGGCGCCTTCGAGCTCGCCGTACGCCACAACGTGCCGGTGATCCCGATCGTGGTGCACGGCACCCGGGCCGCCCTCCCCCGCGACGGTTTCATCCTGCGCGACCACGTCGACGTCCGCGTACGGGTGTTGCCGGCTCTCGACCCGGCCGGGTTCGCCGACGTGGCCGCCCTGCGCGACGCCGCCCGCACCTCGATCGCGGAGGCGCTGGCCGGCCCGTGAGGATCGCGCACTTCTGCGACAGCCACCCGGGCCGCCCGGACGGTGTGTCCCGCTCGGCCGCGCTGACCGTCGCCCTGCTGCGCGAGGCCGGTCATGAGGTGCCCTTCTACCGGCCCGGCCGGGTGCCGTCGCTGCCCGTGCCCGGCCGGCAGGTGCGGGTCGGCTCGCCGTGGTTCCGGTGCGCGCCGGCCGACGTCGTCCACGCGCACACGACCGGCCCGATCGGCATGGCCGGGTTCCGCCACGCCGCCCGTTGCGGCGTGCCGCTCGTGGTCACCTGGCACACCGATCTGCTGGCCTACGCGGACACGTTCCCCGAGATCCCGGTGGGTGCCGCGTGGTGCGCGCTCCAGTTGCGGCTGGGCTGGTCCGTCCGCGAGTTCCTCGAGCTGGCCCGGCCGGGCGCGGTCCGGCGCGGGCGGCTGGTCGTGCTCGGCCGGGGCCTGGCCGCGCGGATGGCCGCCGCGATCGCCCCGTCGGCCAAGACCGCCGACGGGTTCGCCGTCTTCGGGCCCGGGCCGGAGGTCTGTGTGCTGCCCACCCCGGTTGCGACGGTCGAGCCACGGCCGCCCGGCCGCGGCGGCGCCGTGGTGCTGTCGGTCGGGCGGGTCACCGCGGAGAAGAATCCCGGCCTGCTCCTGAACGCCTTCGCGCTGCTGCGGGAGAAGAGGCCGGACGCGAGGCTGATCCTGCTCGGCGTCCGCCAGGGCCGGGCCGCCCTGAGCCGCCGCCTGCGCGCGCTGGGCCTGGAGGGGCACGTCGAGGTGCTGCCACCGGTTCCCCGTCACGAGGTGGACGCGTTCTACCGTACGGCCGATGTTCTCGCCTTCGCGTCCACAACCGACACCCAGAGTCTGGTGCTCGCCGAGGCCGAGGCGATGGGCCTGCCCGCCGTGGTGGCCGACCCGGCGCTGGCGGCGCGCCCCGGATCGGCCGGGCCGCCCCGTTTCACGTGCGCGCCCGACCCGGACGAGTTCGCCGCGGCCCTGAGCCGGATGCTCGGCGACGAGACCTTGCGAACGGCGGTGGTCCGCGACGGGCGGGCGGCCACCGCGGCGTACCCGTCGGGCGTCTATCTGACCCGGCTGGAAGAGCTGTACCGACGCCTTCAGCGGTCATGATCTGACACGATCTTCACGACGCTCGACGCGACCCTGCGATCGCTGCGGTGAGCCGGCGGACGGCCTCGTCCATCAGCTCGGGCGGAGCCGCCGCGTAGGTCAGCCGCAGATAGGGCGCCGGCGCCTCGGCCGCGAACCAGGGCCGTCCGGGAAAGACGACCACGCCTTCGGCGGCGGCCGCGGCAGCCACGGCGACGTCGTCGACGCCGTCGTCGAGGCGCATCCACAGGTGCAGCCCGCCTCGCGGGACCGGTCCGATGTCCAGGTTCAGGTGCCGCCGCAGGGCGGTGAGCAGGGCCTCGCGCCGGGCCCGCAGCGCCGTCCGCAGGGTGCGGCGGTGCCTGTCCCACCCGGGCGAGGTGACGAACTCGAGCGCGGCCTGCTGCAAGGGGCCGGCCACGAACAGCTCGTCGACCAGCCGTACCGCCCGCAGTCGCGCCCCGGCCGGACCGCGAGCGCCGACGGCCGCGATCCGCAGCCCCGGCGCGGCCGGTTTGGTCAGCGACCGCAGATAGATCACGTGCCCGTCGGGGTCCTCGGTCGCGAGCGGCGCCGGCGGGTCCCCGTCGATGGTCAGGTCCCGCGCATAGTCGTCCTCGATGACGAAGGCCCCGGCTTCCCGTACGGCGGTCAGCACGCCCGCCCGTCGCCCGGCGCTCAGCGTCGCGCCGGTCGGGTTGGCGTACAGCGGCTGGCAATAGAACAGGCGCGCCCCGGTGCGCCTGAACGCGGCGGCCAACTGGTCGGGCCGCACCCCGTCGCGATCGGCCGGGACAGGCACGACGTGCAGTCCGGCCGCGTGCGCCGCGGCCAGCGCCCCGAGATAGGTCGGCGACTCGACCAGCACAGTGTCACCGGGCGCGGCCAGCGCCCGCAGGGCGGACGACAGCGCGGCCTGCCCGCCCGGGCAGATCACCATGTCGTCGGCGCGCAGGCCGACCTCGCGGGCGAACCACGCGCGCAGGTCGGCCCGCCCCTCGGCCGGGCCGCGCTGCCAGGCGGCGGGCTGACGGGCCGCGCGGGCCAGGGCGGCGCCGAGCGCGGCGGTGGGCTGCAGGCCCGGGTCGAGGTAGCCGCCGGTGAGCGGGATGGCGCCGGGGGGCGGCTCGGCCAGGAGGGCCTGCAGCTCCTCCTCACCCGGACGGCGGGCGCCCAGCGCCACGGTCTGCCACGCGAGGTCGGCCGGGGCCGGAACGGTCGTGACCCGGCTCGCCACGAACGTGCCCTGCCCCGGCCGGGTCTCGACCACGCCCTGCTCGACCAGGACCCGGATGGCGGCGGCCACGGTGACCGGCGAGGCGCGGTGGCGCGCGGTCAGTTCCCGTACGGAAGGAAGCCGCGACCCCGGCGTCGCGGTGCTCGCCGCAGCTCGCAGATCTTGGATAACGCGATCGCCTGCGTTACCGTCATTCATGAGAAGCAAGAGTAGCGCTATTGTGCCGTCGGCGATAACGGGCGGCTTGGCGCTGGGGGCGATCGGGGTGCTGGCGTTCAGCATGTCGCTGCCGGCGACCCGGGTGGCCGTCCACGATCTGGATCCCTGGTTCGTGGCGTTCGGCCGGGCCGTCGGCGCCGCCGCGCTGGCGCTGGCCTACCTGCGGTTCACCCGAGCCCCCCGGCCCACCGCGGCCCAGGTCCGCCGGTTGACGATCGTCGCGATCGGCGTGGTCGTCGGCTTCCCGCTGTTCACGTCGCTGGCCCTGACCACGCAGACCTCGGCCCACGGCGCCGTCGTGATCACGGTCCTGCCCGCGATGACCGCCGTCTTCGCCGTCCTGCGCGCCGGCGAACGACCACCGGCCGCCTTCTGGCTCGCCGGAGGGGCCGGCCTGCTGGCCGTGCTGGCGTTCGTGGTGGTCAGCGGCGCGGCGCGCGGGGACCTCACCCTGGCCGACCTCTTCCTGCTGGCCGCCGTGGTGCTCTGCGGCCTCGGGTACGCCGAGGGTGGCGCACTCTCCCGCGAGCTCGGCGGCGCCCGCACCATCTGCTGGGCGCTGGTGCTCTCCCTGCCCGCCACCCTGCCGATCACGGTGGCCGCGGCGGTCGCTCAACCCCCGCACGCCGGCGCCGGGTCGTGGGCGGCTTTCGGCTATCTGACCGCGGTCTCCATGTTCCTGGGCTTCTTCGCCTGGTACGCCGGACTGGCCCGCGGCGGTGTGGCCCAAGTGGGGCAGATCCAGCTGGCCCAGCCGGTCCTGACCCTGCTGTGGTCGGCGCTGCTCCTCGGCGAGACCGTGACGCCGGCCGCGCTGGCCGTTGCCCTGGTGGTCCTGGCGTGCGTCGTCCTGACCCAACGCACCCGAGCGGCCGCCGACGCTTCCGCTGTCAACGAGGTCGCCGAGAGTGGTCAAGCCTCTCGCCCGACGCCCATCGGGCGTTGACGGACCACGCCGTTCCTACTGATACCGGCCAACCACGCCGACGACCGCACTCCGCCGGCACGACGCCGGTTTCATCGTCGGTGGACACCACACCGCCACTTCATCGTCGCCGGGCCCCAAGCGCTGAACGACGTTGCCGCCGGCCACGACGCCTTCTTCCGACAGTCGCCGGGCACCACGCCACTGGACGCATCGCCCGGGCGCGTCGGTCAGGCGTCGGCGAGTCGTTCCAGCTCCGGCACCACCTCGGCGGGCGCGGGCATGGCGGCCATCTCGGCCGCGACCTGCCGGGCCGCCGCCAGCAGGGCCTCGTCGGTGAGCAGCCGCACCAGGTCGGCCGCCGTGATGGCCTTGGCCTCGACGGCGATCCCCGCGCCGCTGCGGGCGAGCATTTCGGCGTTGTGGCGGCGGTCGCCCGCACCCGGCGTGGCGAGCTGCGGCACCCCGGCGGCCAGACCACCCAGCACGCTGCCCGCGCCGGCGTGGTGGATGAAGGCCGCGGCGTGCGGCAGCAACTCGTTCAGCGGCACCCGGCCGGCCGCGCGCACGTTCGGCGGCAGGTCGCCGTCGGATTTCGGCCGCACGAGCACGAACTCGGCATCCACCTGACGCGCGGCGGCGACGACGGCCGGGCCAGGATCGCCGTCGTTCGGTCCTTCCAGGGTGCTGCGGCTGACGAGCACGCGAGGCCGTTCGCCGCGGGCCCGCAGCCAGTCCGGGATGCCGCCGCCACCCGAGAACGGAACCGGCCGCATCGGCACCAGGCGCTCCCCCACCGCCCCGTCAGCAATCCCGGCATCGGCGGCCGTCCCAGCGGATCCCGCGCCATCCGCCCGCACGCCGCCCGCCTGCTCGCCGTTCGTCTGCGCGCTTCGAAGGCTGGGCGGCGCGACCGTGATGGTCAAGGCCGGGGAAGGGATCACCCGCCCGGACAGCGAGGAACTGCCGACCACCGCCCGGTACAGGTCGGTCGCCGGCCACAGCGTGTTCTCCTGCAGGACCGACGGAACAGAAAGCCGCCCCGCCACGATCGCCCCCGCCTCGCTCAGCGACTCGAAAACGATGAGATCAGGCCGTTCCCGCTCGGCCAGCTCCTGCAACGGCTCGACCAGCGACAGGTTGGCCCGCCCGAAGAGCTCACCCACGAAGCCGTGCCCCGCGACGCCATTCATCTCGGCGCGGGCGATCAGCGGATGCCGCAGAGCCGCGCGAATCGCACTGCGCGGGAGACTGAACCGGCCACCGATGTCGACCGTGCGCAGCCCGAGCACATCCGGCGGAAAGCCCCCGCTGGCCAGGATCACCTCATGCCCGGCATCACGGCAGGCGGCCGCGAGAGGAACCAACGGCAGCAGGTGCCCTTGCAACGGTGCCGCCACGAAGAGGATGCGCATAGCCGCGTTCTATCACGCCGCCCCTCGCTCACCGCCCCGTCCACAACCGACCCACAAAGACTCGTTCACAGCCGCCGCCGGAACACCCTCGGCCCCGAGCCACAACGGAGTACCGTCACGGCGCCATCTCACCGACCCCGGAAGGCGAACGATTGATCCCCCAGGACACCGGCAAACCCCGCCCCTCCGTACGCATCGTCCATCTGAACGCCGCAGCCTTCACCGCCCTCATCTCCGGCGACCTGGAAGCGGCCAACCGCGCCTGCCCCGTCCCCGTCTCCGACTACCTCGTCGGCCCGGAACCGCGCGGCACCTGGCAGCGCCGCCTCGCTCAGGCTCTCGAGGATCCGTCGACCGCGGCCTGGACCACCGGCATCGTCCGGGACGAGGTCACCGGCGCCGCCGTCGGCCGGGCCGGCTTCCACGGGCCGCCGGACGCTTCGGGCATGGTCGAGATCGGCTACGCGATCGATCCGCTGCACCGCCGGCAGGGTTACGCGCGGGCCGCGCTCGAGGCCCTCCTGACCCGCGCCGCCGCCGAGCCGGACGTGCGCCGGGTGCGGGTGACGATCAGCCCGGACAACGTCGCCTCGATCGGCCTGGCTCTGCCCTACGGCTTCGTCGAGGTGGGCGAGCAGGAGGACGAGGAGGACGGGCTCGAGATCATCTACGACTTGGCGATGTAGCCGGCGACCAGCCGGGACATCGTCGCCGGGTCGATCTCGTGAGCGGTATCGCCGGCGTGCGGGTCGCGGGCGTGCAGCACGTGCAGGCGCGGCGACTGGGGGCCGGCCAGGTCGACCAGGGTGGCGGAGGCGCCGCGGACCGCGCGTTCCCCTCCGGGCGGGGCGGTCAGGTCGATCCGGTTGACGACGCCGGGGGTCACCCACACCGGGACGCCGGCCAGCATGCCGAACAACTGCAGGTGGAAGTGCCCGGTGAGGATGAGCCGCACGTCGCTGCCGCTGATCGCCGCGGCCAGGTCGGCGGGATCGTGCAGGCCGAGATTCTGCTGGATCTCGTTGTCGAGACCGATCGGCGGGTGGTGGAACGCCAGCACCGTGCCGTGTTCGGTCGGCGTGGCCAGTTCCGCGCGCAGCCAGGAGAGCTGGTCCTCGCCGAGCCGGCCCCAGACCTTGCCGGGTACGAGGGAGTCGAGCGTCACGATGCGGTGCCCCCGGACGACGGTGACACCGATCGGCGACACCCCGAGCCCGGCCGTGAACGCCTCACGCTCGTCGTGGTTGCCGGTCGTCCAGAGCGCCGGGATGCCCCGTCCGGCGGCGAACGAGCCGACCAGCGAGCGCGCCGACGCGTACGCCTCGGGAGAGCCGTCATCGGCGATGTCGCCGGTCACGAGCACGGCGTCGAGGCCTTCGAGGCCGGCGCAGCCGCGCAGCATGTGCCGGAGCGAGTCGCTCGGGTCGATGCCGTCGGCGTTGGGCCCGGGCGCGCGGGTGAGGTGGGTGTCCGACAGGTGCAGAATCCTCATGCGACGGACGCTAGAGGATCCTGCCAAGCCGCTATCGGTTGATCTTGGTGCGCCAGTCCGGCGGCACCGCGCCGGCCGGGCCGGGCACCGGCTGGTCGGCCGGGCGGCTCGTGGCGGGGGCCAGCTCGGGGCCGGAGCCGGCTTCCTCGGTGGTGAAGTCCCAGTACCAGTCCTCGCCGGGCTCGAACGACTGGATGATCGGGTGACCGGTCGAGCGGAAGTGCGCGGTGGCGTGCTGCGCGGGTGAGGTGTCACAGCAGCCGATGTGGCCGCACTGGGCGCAGCGCCGCAGGTGGAACCACCAACCGTTGCCTTCGAGGCACTCGACGCAGCCGGTGCCTGAGGGGGGTACGTCGGCCTGGATCGGGTTTTCGCTCGTCACGCCGAAGAACCTACCCCAGCCACGCGCGGTTCAGGCCGCATCCTCCGTCACATCGGCGAACCGGCCGCCGAGCGCCGCGACCGCCTCGTCGGCCGGCACCTGGAGGCCGACGCCGCGCTCACCCGCGCCGAGGTTGATCGTGCGGCCTTCCGTACGGGAGTCGGCGACGACCGGCCAGGGCCGGGCCGAGCCGAACGGGGTGATGGTGCCGCGCTCGTAGCCGGTGGCCGCCTTGGCGGTGGCCGCGTCGGGCATCGACAGCCGGTTGACGCCGAGCAGCGCGCGGAGCTTGGGCCACGAGATCGAGCGGTCACCGGGCACCAGCACGAAGACGTAGTCGTCGTCGGCCCGCCGCACCACCAGCGTCTTGACCAGGTCGCGGACCTCGACGCCCTGCGCCTCGGCCGCCTCGGCCACGCTGCTGACCGGTCCATGGCTCAGCAGCTTGTAGGCCAGGCCCAGGGACGTGGCCGCGGCCGCGGCCGGATTCGTCGACATGTGATCACGGTAGCGCCCGCCGGGGGCGCGCCGGGCCGCGGCCGCGTGTGATCCGGAAAGCAGTCAGGCCACACCCGGGTGGGTGTGGCCTGGCATTCAGTGGGCTCAGTTACGACGGTTGTCGTCGTCGCGGTCGCCGCGGTGGTGGTCGTCGTCGTGGTCACGGCCACGGTCGCGGTCGCGATCGCGCCAGTCCCATTCCTTCTCGACCGTCAGGCGCCATTCGCCGCGGTAGGGGCCGAAGCGGACCCGCTCGCAGTCGTAGTCGTCCCACCGGTCCCGGAACTCGCCGAAGCGACCGACCCGCTCGCAGTCGCGCCGCGAGTCGTAGTAACCCTCCACCCAGTCACGGTCGCGGCGAGGCTGATCAGCCGTCGTCGTGGCCGCCCGGACCGCAGTGTCTGGTGCGGATGTCGACGCCATGGCCGGACCGGCCCCGAGCGTCGCGCCCGTCATCAGGCTCAGTCCCACGAGTGTCAGAATCCGCGTTGCGGCTTTCATGTTTCACCCTTCCTCGAGCCGATTAGTGCCCTGTCAGATCATCACGCGAGGACGCCCGACATGCGGCATTGGCGGCCTTTAGTCCTTTCGGTGGAGGGAGGGGGGTATCTCCGTCTCGAATACCCGGGCACGGCTGACGCCGCAGAAGCGATATGCGTCGAGCGCACCGGGAATGGTGATGCCGGAGAGCGAATTGTTCCTGTCGGAGCACAACTCTGAGCAGGACGCGACGAAAGACGCAGGCCGCGACGAAAGACGCGGAACCGAAGATGGAGGCGCCATGACGAACAACCGGCCCAAGCTCGTGCCCGGCCCCGACCACCCCATCACGATCACGCCGAACGCCGGCCACATCGTGGTCAAGGTCGGCGGCAGGGTGGTCGCCGACACCCGCAACGCGCTGACGCTGCAGGAGTCGACCTACCCGGCCGTGCCCTACATCCCGATGGCCGACGTCGACCAGGCGCTGCTCGAGCGCACGCCGACCTCGACGTACTGCCCGTACAAGGGCGACGCCAGCTACTACTCGATCCCGGCCGGCGGCGACAAGGCCGTCGACGCCCTGTGGGTCTACGAGAACCCGAGCGACGCCGTGGCCCAGATCAAGGACCACGTCGCGTTCTACCCCGACCGCGTGGACTCGATCGAGATCACGGCCTGACGGACGGCCACCCCCGGCCGCGCCCCGGCGGGCCGGGGGCCGCCGCCGACAACGTCAAAGCCGCTGCCGCACAGCCTTCAAAGGCGCAGCCGCACAGCCTTCAAAGCCGCTGCCGCACAGAGCCTTCATAGGCGCTGCCGCACAGAGCTTTCATAGGCGCTGCCGCACCTGGGCGATGAGGGCCGGGTCGATCTCGTACGGGGTGTAGAGCGAGATCCGGTCGACGAGCCCGCCGAAGCGGGAGCGCAACCCGGCCGCGACGTCGCCCGTCACGGCGAACGTGTCGAGCACCTCGTCGCTGATCAGCGCGGTCATCTCGGTCCAGGCCTGCCGCCGCGACAGCGCGTTGAGTTCGTCGGCCAGCGAGCCCCAGCCGTGCATCTCGAGCACCGCCCGGTACGACGGCGTCGAGGCGTAGAACGCGATCTGCCCCTTCACCGCCTGCTCGGCCCGGGAGCGCGCGGCCTCGTCGGCGCCCAGCACCACCATCGCCGACAGGCACACCGTGAAGTCGTCGAGGTTTCCGCCGCGGGCCTCGCGCAGCACCGGCCGGGTGCGCTCGCTCAGATAGGCGGCGCTGGTCAGCGGGTGGACGAGCAGCCCGTCGGCGACCCGCCCGGCCGTCCGCGTCATGTGCTCGCCCACCGCGGCCAGCAGGATCGGCGGATTGCCGTACGGGTTGGGGCCGGGGTTGAAGAAGTCGGTCATCAGCGTGTGCCGGTAGAACTCGCCGCGGAACGCCAGCCGCTCCCCGCCCCACGCCTTCTCGATGGCCCGGATCGCCCGGATGAACTCCTCCATGCGCGCGGCCGGCCGGCTCCACGGCATCGCGAAGCGGCGCTCGATGTGCGGCTGCACCTGGGAGCCGAGGCCCAGCTGGAAACGGCCCTCGCTGATCAGCTGGAGGTCGTTGGCCAGCACGGCCACGCTCATCGGGTTGCGGGCGAAGGCCACCGCGATCGCCGACTGCAGCGTGATGCGTGAGGTCGCGCGGGCGGCCAGCGCGAGGGACGGGAAGACGTCGTGCTTGGTCTCGGCCGCGCCGAACCCGTCGTACCCGTCCTTCTCCGCGGCCACGGCGGCCGCCTCGACGGAGATCGGCGTGGCCGCGACGTCGGCGGCGAAGTCAACCAGCATGGGACAGCTATAGCACCTGCCGGCGGATCCACGTCACGCACGCCCGGTCGACCGTCCGGAACGGCACGCCGTACGCCTCCCGAGCGGCCTGGTCGTAGTCGTTGTCCTGGGTGAGCACCAGACGCACGAAGGCGAACAGCTTGGCATCGCCGTATCGGACGGCCATGCAGTCGGCCGCGAGGTGGCTCAGCCCGTAGAAGGCGTCACCGGCCCGGGCCGGAGCGTCCGGGCCGGGCCGGGCCGGGATCATCGACGTCGGCCGGGCCCCGCCGGTCAGCGCCCACCGCACGCTGCCCCGCCGCAGGGTCCGGGCGGCTCGGCGGGGTGACCAGCCGATGTATTCGGCGATGCCCTCGCTGAGCCAGGTGTCCTCGGCGGCGTCGGCCCGGTAGGCGCCGGACAGCGTGACGACGTGGCCGAGCTCGTGCTGCAGGGCCACGCGCAGCAGGACCGGGTTGCCGGCCAGCTCCTTCATCCGCAGCATGACGTCGATGCCGTGCATGTTGAGCGGGACGGCCAGACCGATCGCCCAGTTGTCCTCCCGGCCGCCGTACCAGCTGCGCCATTGCGCCTCACCGGCCAGGTAGATCCGGTAGCGCGACTGCGACGTGCCGATCAGCGCCGCGAACCGGTCGTCGACCTTCGCCGCGGCCTCGGCGACCGGCAGCACCCGGGCCAGGTGGTGGCGCTGGGCCGGCGCGGCGACGAGGGTGACGCGGGTGCCGCGCAGCACCACCAGCTCGCCGTTCTCCCAGGGCGCGGGCCGGCGCGGGTCGTCGCCCGGCCCCGGCGCGACCGCGCTGATCACGTACCGGCCGGCGACCGGCCGCATCGTGAGCGCCTGCTCGATGCGGGGCGGCTGCTGCCACTTGGTGCCGCTGCGACCGGGGCACATGTCGGTGCCGAGGCAGTACGAGATCTCGGTACGCATCGCGAGCGCGCCGGGGCCCTTGACCGGCCGGCCGACCCCGGGCCGGTAGTCGAACCGGGTCACCTCGAGGGCCCGCAGCGAGCGGAACATCGCCCGGTACCGCTTGCGCAGGGGCGCCTCGACCGCGGCCAGCCAGGCCTTCTCGTCACCGTCCAGCAGGGCCGCGGACTGCGCCTTCAGGGCGGCCACGGCCTGGTCGTACGGGGTGGCCGGCGCGGGCCGGCCGCGGGCGGCGATGGCCGAGGGCGCCGCGGGCCGGGGCACGACGACAGCGACGACGACGGCGAGCACGCCCACCGCGAGGAGGGCGAGGTACAGGCTCGTGGCTCGGCGCATCGCGCTCCGATCGGCAGGGATGGCGCAGGGAGGCCGGGATCGCATCCAAGCAGATCCACCCCCAGGACATCCATCCCCTCACGGCAAATGCGTCACATCAGCCCGGGGATCGGCATGCTGAGCACCCGTACGGTCCACCGCCGCGACCCGGCCGTGCCGGCGCACGACCCCTGCACCGCCACGCCTTTCCCCATCTGCAGGCACTTGCCGGTGCCCGTGTTGGAGATCTTGGCCGTCTCCCCCAGTGAGTCCTGCAGCGTCCAGCGCCGCGACGGCACCGCCGCGCACGGCTCGAGCCCCGCACGGGCGCCGTCGGCTGCCGTCGCGCCGGGCACGCTCAGGCAGCGCCCGGTCGCCACGCTGAGGATCTCGAGCCGGCCGGTGGCGTCGACCGGCCGGAACCGCCACCGGTACGGGTCGGTCCGCGCGCACGGCAGCTCGGTCAGCCCGGACGTGAGGCACCGCCCGCTGCCCGCGCTGACCACCTGGAAGTCGAGGCCGACGAGGTCGATCGGCGCGGGGACGGCCTGGGCCGGGGCCGCCGGCAGCAGCGCCAGAGCGGGCAGGAGGGCGAGAGCACGACGAAGCATGCGGGGACTTTAGCCGATTTGTCCGCTTCGATCGTCGCGGCTGCTCCCGCCGGAGCGACGGCGGAACAGGTTGTACGGTGGCCCCGTGACGGTCGGATTCGGGGTGCTGGGACCGGTGACGGCCTGGGACGGCGCCGGCGACCCGATCGCCCTGAAAGGCCCGATGCACCGGGCCGTGCTGGCCCGGCTGATCGTGGCCCGCGGCCGGGTCGTCCCCGTCGGTCACCTCGTCGACGACCTCTGGACGGCTCCGCCCGAGGGCGCCGTCCCGGCCGTCCGCACGTTCGTCGCCGCGCTGCGCCGCGCGCTCGAGCCCGGCCGCCCGCCCCGCACTCCCCCGGCGCTGCTGGTCACCGAGGGTCCGGGTTATGCGTTGCGCACCGCCCCGGAGACCGTCGACGCCTGGCGCTTCGAGCAGGCGCTCGCCACCCCCGCGGCCCTCGAGGAGGCGCTGGGCTGGTGGCGCGGGCCCGCCTACGCCGACTTCCCCGAGGCCCCGTGGGCGCTCGCCGAGCGTGCCCGTCTGGCCGAGTTGCGCCTGCGGGCGGTCGAACTGCTGGCCGGGTCGCGCCCGCCGGCCGAAGCCATCGCCGACCTGGACGCCCACGTCACCGAGCACCCGTGGCGGGAGGAGGGGTGGCGGCTGCTGGCGCTGGCCCTCTATCGCACCGGACGGCAGGGCGACGCGCTGGCCGTGCTGCGCCGCGCCCGCGAGCAGCTCGTGTCCCGGCTGGGCCTCGACCCTGGCCCCGCCCTGCGCGAGCTGGAGGCCGGCATCCTGCGGCAGGAGGTCCCGGCCCGGTCGGTCTTCGCCGAGGCGGCGGCCGACTACGAGCGTACGGTCGGCGCCCGGGCCCGGCTGGACTCGACCGTCGGGCTGCTGCGCGACCTGGCCGTCACCGGGGGCGGCGGCGGGCTGGCGGCGGCCGGGCGGCACCGGATGGCGACGATCGCCGCCGCCGAGGAGCTGGGCGACCCCGGCCTGATCGCGCGGGTGATCGGCGCGTACGACGTGCCGGCCATCTGGACCCGCTCCGACGATCCGGCGCGGGCCGCCGACATCGTGGCCGCGGCCCGGCGCGCGCTTCCCCCGGCCCGGGGCGCGGCGCGGGCGCGGCTGCTGGCCACGATCGCCGTGGAGTCGCGCGGCACCCGGGATGCCGACGCCGTCGCCGCCGCGCGGGAGGCTGTCGCGCTCGCCCGCGAGCTGGGCGATCCCGCGCTGCTGGCCTTCGCGCTGAACGGGCTGTTCATGCAGAGCTGCCACCGCTGCGGGCTGGCCCCGGAACGCGACGAGATCGGCGCCGAGCTGATCACCGTGTCGGGCGAGCACGGCCTGGTGACGTACGAGGTGCTCGGCCACCTGATCCGCGTGCAGGCCCGCTCGGCGCTGGCCGACGACGCCGCCGCCGACACCCACGCCGCGGCGGCCGACCGCCTCGCCGCCGAGCACGAGCGGCCGCTGGTGGCCGTCTTCACCGACTGGTACCGCGCGATGCGCCAGGCCACCCCGGAGGCCTACCGTTCGGCCGCGCGCAGCCTGACCGGCGCCGGCATGCCCGGCCTGGAGAACGGCCTGCTGGCGCTGGCGCTGCTCTGCCTGGACCGGCCGGACCACACTCTCGACTACGGCCCGTACGAGCCCTGGGCGCGCCCGCACGCGCTGCTGGCCGACGGCCGCACCGAGCAGGCCCGGGACGCGCTGCGCGAGGTCCCGGACCCACCCGCGGATCTGCTCTCCGAGGCGCTGTGGTGCCTCGTCGGCCGAGCCGCCCTGGCGGTCGGCGACCGTGGCGCGCTGACCCGGGCCCAGCTGGCCCTGACGCCGGCCGCGGGCCAGATCGCCGGCGCGGGCAGCGGGGTGCTGGCCGCCGGCCCGGTCGACGACGTGCTGGCTAGTTCGCTGCCCGCAGGGGCTTGAGGACCGGCGCCACCTTGGCCAGCTCGTTGAGCACGGCGGTGGCGGCAGTGTCCATGATCGCGGTCGGCTGGAGCTCGCCGTCCTGCACGAGGCTGTGCACGAACGGGATGTTCACCGACTCGGGAATCATGAAGATCTTCAGGGCGTACGCGGCTCCCTGCAGCGCCAGGGCGGAACGCGTCCCGGCCGAGACCCCGCCGTAGCTGACCACGCTGGCCGGCTTGTAGTTCCACTCGGCGTGCAGATAGTCGAGGGCGTTCTTGAAGGCCGCGCCGAGGCCGTAGTTGTACTCGGGGATCACGAACACGATCGCGTCGGCCGCGGCGACCTTCTCGCTCCAGCGCTTGGTGTGGTCGTTCTGGTAGTTCCGCAGCCGCGGGTGGTGCGGCTCGTCGAGCAGCGGCAGGTCCTCGTCCGCCAGGTCGGCCACGGTCACCTGGAACCCGCCGTGCGCCTTGGCCGCGTCGACGAACCACTCGGCCACCTTCGGACCGATGCGCCCGGGCCGGGTGCTGCCGACGACCACCAGCAGATTGAGCTCACTCACGAGGCGTTCCTCTTCCCGATCAGGTATTTACTTGCGTCCGCAACAATATCGGCGCGCCGTTCTTCCGGCCCCGGCGAGTCGGATACATCACAGCGCTATGTATCCCCCGATCGGGGCTGTCGAATCTGGGACAGGACGCTTGATCTGACTGACCGTCCGAGAGCGAAGGCGCAACGTCGACGACGTCATCCTTTCTCGGTTCGGAGGCTCTCGTGCCCGGTCCGGCCGCTCGTCCCCCGCTCGCCCGGCGCGTGTGCCGTGCCCTGGTGCTGACGGTCGCCGTTCTGCCCGGTCTCGCCTCCGCCGCGCTGCCCGGCCCGGCGACCGCGATGCCGCCCGACCGGGCACCGGCCTTCGAGCCCTACCTCACCGAGACCGAAGGATGGCCCGGCGATCCGGTGGTCGTGAACCTCGAAGGTCTTCCCCAGCCGATGACCCTGTGCCGCGTCCATTGGGAGGGAAAAGAGGATGAGGCGACCTCCTGCGAGGGCCGAACGGCGACCATCGCCGTCCCGGACGACGCGCCACCCGGACCGGCCACGCTGAGCTGGCAGGTGGAGCATCGCCCCGGCGTCATCCTGAACCTGGAAACTCCGGAGCCGCAGCCGGACGCCGGTCAGGACCCGGACGTCGTGCGGACGAGCGGCAAGCTCGACTACACGGTCCGCGGGGTCGACGCGACCGCCGACCGGGACGAGGCCACACCCGGCGCATCGGTCGACGTCACCTTCCGGCCGGTCGGCGGCGTCCGCATCACCGACTGTGGCGTGAGCGAGCCTTCCCCGATGCGCTGCCCGCCGAAGAGCCGATCCCGATCGGTCCGGATCGCCGTGCCGTCCGACGCCACACCCGGTGGTGATCTGACGGTGCGGTGGCAGGCCCGATCGGTGCTGGACGGCGAGACGCATCCCAGCGGCGGGTCGATCACCGTGCGGATCGTGGCGCTCCCACCGATCGAGTTCGACGTGCGCGGGCAGGCGGACGTCCTGGGTCCGGGGCAGCCGTTCGTCGCCACCTTCGTGAGCCTGACGCCCGGAGTCACCGTCACCGGATGCGGACTCACGCTGGGCGATCGCGCCGGGTGCGGCGCCTCCGACGTCGCCGTCGTCCGGGTACCGCCGGGCACGCCGTCGGGTCGGACGCTCGTCATCCCGTGGGATCTGACCTACACGAGCAAACGGCCGGGCGAGGAACCCGGCACCGCCAAAGGCGAACTGACCCTGCGGGTCCTGGCGGAACCCTCCGAGATGGAGGTCAGCGTCCAGCCCGCCTCGGCCCACCCGGGGCAGGAGGTCATGCTGACCTTCGTGTCACTGCGGCCCCGGGTGGCCATCAGCGGATGCCTCGTGTTCTTCCCGCGCGATGCCGGCGCGTTCTGCCGGCAGTCGTCGAAACGCTGGTTCGCGCGCACCCGCGTGCCCGCCGACGCCGTCCCCGGCGCGAGCCTGTTGCGGTGGGGCGTCGAGTCGATCTCGGTGGACGGACAGGTCGTCGTGGACAAGGGAACGTTCGCGTTCACGGTCCGGGCTCACCCGCCGGAGCCGACTTCCGGAGGCCCGACTCCGGAACCTTCGCCGACGGTCGTTCCGGACCCGGTCCATCCCTCGCGAGACCGGCCGGAACCCACGGTCATACCCCCCACCGTCCCACCGGCGCCGACTCCGGACCGGCGGCAACCAACCTTCGCGGCCGGTTCGGACCCGGAGTCCTCGGCGCCGGGCCAGGCGGTGACAGTGTCGCTCGCCGCGCTCACCGACGGCACGACGATCACCGGATGTACCGCCGGGTTCCGCGACGCCAAGGTCTCCGCGTGCCGGGCCACGGGCGCTGCCACGCGGTCGGCCCGCCTGCTCGTCCCGGCCTCGGCCGAACCCGGTGACCGTCCGCTCGACTGGAAGGTGACCTGGCGGGACACGACCGGCCGGACCGGCGAGGAGGGCGGGACCATCGCCTACCGGGTGTCCGACCCGGACAGGCCGGCCACACCCGCCTTCCGCGTCCAGGTGACGCCACCGAAAGCGAAACCCGGCGACCGCGTCACTGTCCTGCACAGCGCGCTCGACGACGGCGTGACCATCACCGGGTGCCACGCCGAGTTCGGCGCGGGCGGCGGCGCTCCGGCCGACTGCCGAAACACGCCGCAAGGCTGGACGGCCGACGTGACGGTGCCCGAGAACGCGCCCGGCGGCACCGGTGCGGTGCTGTGGGACGTCGCCTACGACCGGGCCGGTCCGGCCACCGCCGACGGCTTCACCCGCCTCGAGGTGCTGCCGGTGGCCGATCCCGGTTTCTGGAGCAGAGCGGCCGGCTTCGGTGGCCGGATCGCTCTCGGGTTCGCCGCCCTGGCCGGCTTCGTGGCGTACCGCGGCCTCGCCGGCCGCCTCCGGGAACGGTTCAAGCAGGGCCGGGCCCGGACGGGGCCGGCCGAGCTGCCCGAGGGCGTTCGCGTCGTCGCGACCACCGACGCCGGCGTGTTCCACACCGAACTCACCGCCCCGGCCCGCGAGTCCCGGCCGGCGATCCGGCTGGTGCCGGCGCCCGGCCCCCGGCGCATCACTCTCCGCGAGGAGCCACCATGACCGACGAGACCACCACCGGGACGACCACCACCGTGCGGAGCGTCTTCTTCGACAGCCCGGCCGACGCGGTGACCGCCCTCGACGAGGCCGTCCGCTCGGGCGACGCCGCCGGCGAGGTGCGCGGCGCCCTGGGCCGGATGCCCGGCGCGACCAGGGACGCCGTGCTCGGCGAGGTCGGCAAGGTCGCTGCCGGCGTTCTCGAGCTGGACGTCACCGACATCTTCCGGTCGGCCTGGGAGAAACACGCGAAGCTGTGCGAGGAGGCGATCGCCAGCCTGCGCGATCCGGCCGGCACGGAACGGGTCGTCGCCCTGGCCGCGCACAGCGTCACCTTCGAGCAGCAGCCGGGCGTCGAGATCCACCTGGCCGACCTGCCGGTCGCCACCGTCGTCCTGCACGTCCGGCTCGACATCGACGTCCGCGGGCTGCTCGCCGTCGTCCAGGCGGGCCGGCTGACGGGGATCCGGGTGGGCTCGGCCGACGTCACCGGGGCGCTCGAGGTCGCCGGCCGGCCGGTGATCGAGCGGCAGAAGTCGGTGGAGCTCAGCCAAGCTCTGCGATTCGGCGGTGGCCTCCGGCTGGCCCGGTGAGGCCGCGGCCCGATCGCCACGCCCCGGCGGACGCGCTGATCATCGGGGACAATCGGTCCCATGTATGTCATCCGGGAACGGTTCTTCTCCATCGGCGACGACTTCGACGTGCTGGACGAGCACGGGGCCAAGCTCCTGCACGTCGACGGCAAGGTGTTCAGCGTGCGCAACAAGGTGGTGATCGAGGACCCGTCCGGGCAGGAGGTCGCGTCGCTGCACCGGCATCTGGTGGCGCTGCGACCGACGTACGAGATCCGGATCGGCGGGGAGAAGGCGGCCGAGGTCCGCAAGAAGCTGTTCACGCCGTTCCGTGAGAAGTTCACCATCGACGTGCCCGGGCCGGACGACCTGGAGATGAAGGGCAACCTGCTGGACCACGAGTACGTGATCGAGCGCGGCGGCGAGGAGGTGGCCGCGGTCTCGAAGCGCTGGCTGACCATCCGCGACACCTACGCCGTCCAGATCGCAGCCGGCATCGAGCCGCTGCTCGTCATCGGCAGCGCGCTCGCCCTCGATCTGGCCCTCGACCGCGATAAGAGCGACGACGGCAAGTGACCGCCGGGGAGATCGCCGTCCTGCTGGGCGGCGGGCTGACCGCCGGCGTCGTCAACGCGATCGCCGGCGGCGGGTCTCTCATCACCTTCCCGCTTCTCGTCGCGCTCGGGCTGCCGGGGGTGGCCGCGAACGTCAGCAACGCGCTCTCGGTCGCTCCCGGCTACGCGGCGAGCGCCGTCGGCAGCCGCCCCGACCTGACCGGCCAGGGCCGCCGGATCCTCACGATCATCCCGACGATCGTCGCCGGCGCGCTGGGCGGCAGCGCGCTGCTGCTCTTCACGCCGCGCGCGGTGTTCGACATCGTCGTGCCGTTCCTGCTGCTGCTCGCGGCCGCGATGATGGCGTTCCAGACCCGTCTGCGGGCGCTGGCCGGCCACCCGCGCGACAGCTCACCCCGCAAGGTGACCGTTCTGGTCCAGGTGGCGGTGTTCCTGTGCGGCCTCTACGGCGGCTACTTCAACGCCGCGATGGGCCTGCTGCTGATCGCGGCGCTGGCCCTGGTGCTCGACGAGCCGCTGCGCCGCATCGGCGCCCTGAAGAACGTCTTCTCCGCCGTGGTCGGCGTGACCACGGTGCTGACCTACAGCCTCTTCGGCCCGGTCAACTGGGCCGTCGTCGCGGTGCTGGCCCCGGCCACCGTCGTGGGCGGCTTCGCCGGCGCCAAGGTGGCGCGCCACCTGCCGTCCGAGGTGCTGCGCTGGACGATCGTGGTGTTCGCCGTGGCCGTCGCCGTCGCGCTCTTCCTCACCTGACCGATGGCCGCAGGCTACCGTGGGTTTCGTCAGGGTTTGGCTCGTCCGGAACGGGGCCGACGGGGGCGGAATGGATGACGATCGGTGGATGAGCCGAGCGGTGGAGCTGGCTCATCGGTCGCCGCGGTCGTCGACCGCGTTCGCGGTGGGAGCCGTGATCGTGGACGCGGCGGGCGCGGAGCTGGCGTGCGGCTGGTCGCGCGATGTCGACCCGCTGGTCCACGCCGAGGAGTCGGCGCTGCTGCGGGCGGGCGATGACCTGCGGCGGGCGACGCTCTTCAGCAGCCTGGAGCCGTGCTCGAAACGCTCCAGCCGCCCCGACGCCACCTGCACCAGGCTGATCATCGCGGCCGGCATCCCCCGGGTGGTGATCGCCTGGCGGGAACCGGATCTGTTCGTGACCTGCGAGGGCGTCGCCCTGCTGACCGCGGCCGGCGTCGAGGTGGTCGAGCTGCCGGCCTTCGCCGAACGGGCGCGGGCCGCCAACGCCCACCTGCTGTGATCCTCAGCCGGGCCGGAGGCGCTCGAAGCGGTCGTTGACGACGAGCCATCGTGACGGACCGTCATCGGCCGCCGCGAGCGCGTGTCGTACGTGACCGGCATCGTCCAGCCGAAACCGGGTCGGCGTCCGGAACCACAGAGCGCCTTCCCGGGCGGTGGGGCCGAGCCCGAGGCGCCACAGCAGATCCTCCGCGGCGTCGAAGGTCTCCGCCGTCGGCACCAGGTAGGCCTCGCCTTCCGCGTCCTCGCAGGAGCCCCGGGTGTCACAGACAGCCCACACGACGGCGAACAGTCCCTTGAGTCCTTGGTCGACGCAGGCCTGCTTGCCGTGGGCCCGGAGGTGCACCTGCCGATGACCGACGGCCACGAGGCCGCCATTGGTCTTGCGGCACTCCGCACACAGCGGATAGGGGCCGAGGATCGCCATGACCCGAGGGTGTCATCGACCGGCAAGCTTGACGGCGGACTGCCCGGGTCGCTGACGCGAGGCCCGGGCAGTCCGATCCGGCGGAACCTACTGGAACAGCTTGGCCGCGGTGATCACCGTCTGGATGATGCCGTACCCGAGCAGGACAGCCACCAGCAACCAGGACAGGACAAGACGAGCGGTCATGCCGCGGCCTCCTTCTCGAGCGGCCGGGCCGGCTCGTGGTAACGCTCCGGCACCGGCCGGATCAACAGGTTCGCGATGAAGCCGAGCACCAGGACACCGACCATGGTGAACAGGGCGGGCTGGTACGCGGAGCTGGTCAGCGTGCCCGGTTTGCCCTCGGCGTCGAGGAAGCCGTTGATGATCAGCGGACCGGCCACGCCGGCCGCCGACCAGGCGGTCAGCAGGCGACCGTGGATGGCCCCCACCTGGAAGGTGCCGAAAAGATCCCTCAGGTACGCCGGGACGGTCGCGAAGCCGCCGCCGTAGAAGCTGAGGATGACGCCGGCCAGGATGACGAACAGCGCCGTCGCGGCGTCGCCGACCGTGGCCAGCAGCAGGTAGAGGATGACGCCGACGCCCAGGTAGACCATGTAGATGGGCTTGCGGCCGATCAGGTCCGAGGTCGTCGACCAGGCGAACCGGCCGGCCATGTTGAACAGCGACAGCACGCCGACGAAACCGCCCGCCGCGGCGACGCTCACGCTGGAGACGCCGTCGGTGCGGAAGAAGTCCTGGATCATCGGGCTGGCCTGCTCGAGGATGCCGATGCCGGCGGTGACGTTGCAGAACAGCACGATCCAGAGCAGCCAGAACGCCCGGGTCCGGATGGCGTTGGCGGCCGAGACGCTGGCCGTGGTGACCAGCGGCTTCGCCTTGACCGAGGCCGGGTCCCAGCCGTCGGGCTTCCAGTCGTCGGCCGGCACCCGCATGTTGGCGACACCGAACATCATGATGACGAAGTACGCGATGCCCAGCGTCAGGAACAGCGCGACCAGCGAGCTGCCCGAGGCGACCGAGGTGGCCACGCTCGGGTCGTAGCCGTCGTCGAAGAACGACAGCAGCTGACGCGAGGCCGGGCTGGCGATCAGCGCGCCGCCGCCGAAGCCCATGATGGCCAGCCCGGTGGCCAGGCCGGGCCTGTCCGGGAACCACTTGATCAGCGTCGACACCGGCGAGATGTAGCCGATGCCGAGACCGATGCCGCCGACCACGCCGTAGCCCAGATAGACCAGCCACAGCTGCTTGGTGCTGATGCCCAGCGCGCTGATGAGGAAGCCGGCCGCCCAGAAGCAGGCCGACACGAACATCGCCTTACGCGGGCCGTTGCGCTCGACCCAGGTGCCGCCGACCGCCGCCGACAGACCCAGCATCACGATCGCGATGCTGAAGATGATGCCGATGGAGGTCTGGCTGGCGTCGAAGTGGGAGACGAAGGAGTTCTTGTAGACGCTGGTCGCGTAGACCTGGCCGATGCACAGGTGCACCGACAGAGCGGCGGGCGGGATCAGCCAGCGACTGAAGCCGGGCGGCGCCACCGATCGAGCGCGGTCGAGCCTGCTGAGGAGTGACAACGGGGCGCCTCCTGACCCGTACGGGAAAGATCGAGTATCATCGTCGACCCATCCGGCCAGGTCGGCAACCGGAGGAGATCATCGCGTCGCGTTGGCGACGATGGCGTCGGTGATCCGGGGCCACAGCGCCTGCGGCAGATCGTGGCCCATTCCGGGAATGACCAGCAGCTCCGCCCCCGGGACGGCGGCGGCCGTGGCCCGGCCGCCGCTGACGTCGATCAGCGGGTCGGCCTCGCCATGGACGACCAGCGTCGGGACGGTCACCGCGGCCAGCCCGGGCGTACGGTCGGGCGAGGCCAGGATCGCCGCGTACTGACGCTGGGTGCCGGCCGGGTGGAAGCCGCGGTCGAACTTCGCGGTGGCGCGTCGCCGCGTCTCCTCCTCGTCCGCGGGGTAGGCGGGCGAGCCGAGGACCCGCGAGGTGATCATCGCGCCGGCGATGATCTCGTCCCGGGTGGCGGCCGGCGGCCGGGAGAGCGCGGCCATCGCCGCCGGCGTGGCCCGGCCGACCTTGCGCTCGCCGGTGGTCGACATGATCGAGCACAGGCTGGCGACCAGGTCGGGGTGGTCGATGGTCAGCTGCTGGGCGATCATGCCGCCCATCGAGGCGCCGACCACGTGGGCCCGCTCCAGGCCGAGCTCCTTGATCAGACCCGCGGTGTCGGCGGCCAGGTCGCTGAGCAGATAGGGCACCGTCGACGGGTCACCGCCGAGGATCGCCTGGATGTCGGGCGCCCCCAGCTCGTCGAACCACGTCGACAGACCGGCGTCGCGGTTGTCGAACCGGATGACGTGGAAGCCGCGCGCGGACAGCCCGTCGACGAACCCGGCCGGCCAGTCGATGAGCTGCGCGCCCAGTCCCATGACGAGCAGCAGGGCCGGGTCGTCCGGGTCCCCCGTCGTCTCGTAGCTCAGATCGATCCCGTTGGCCCGCACGTCCGGCACGTGGCTCCCCTTTCTCGGCACATCGACGATCAGCATGCCGCATCGGGCCGCATCGGCAATCGGCGGAACCACCGGTTTCAGGCCTGGCTTATATAAGGCACAGCTGATAACGTACGGCTGTGCACGCGTTCGATGTGCTCGGGGATCCCGTACGGAGGCGCATCCTGGAACTGCTCGCCGAGGGCGAGCAGACCTCCGGGGCCGTCACCGACGTGATCCGGGCCGAGTTCGGGATCTCACAGCCGGCGGTGTCGCAGCACCTACGGGTGCTGCGGGACAACGGCTTCGCCACCGTGCGCCCGCAAGGCGCCCGCCGTCTCTACGCGGTCGACGACACCGCCCTGCGCGAGGCCGACGCCTGGCTGGCGAGATTTCGCCGGTTCTGGGCTCCGCGCCTGGCCGCCATGGAGACCGAGGTGGCCCGGGGCAAACGGCAGCGGCGACTCGGCCCACCAGAAGGACACAACTCCGCCGGAGAGGGAAACCATGATTGACGTCGACACCCAGATCAGCCAGGTGCGCCGGCAGCAGGGACGCCGCACGCTCGAGGCGGGCGAGGCGCGCGTCCAGACGATCAGCCAGGTCTACGACACCGACATCGACGACCTGTGGGACGTGGTGACCAACCCCGACCGCATCGCCCGCTGGTTCATGCCGATCGAGGGCGAGCTCAAGGAGGGCGGCCACTACCAGCTCACCGGCAACGCCGGCGGCACGGTCACCAGCTGCGAGAAGCCTCATCGGTACGCCGCCACGTGGGAGTTCGCCGACCAGGTGAGCTGGATCGAGGTGCGCCTGACCCCCGAGGGCGACGGCACCCGCTTCGAACTGGAACACGTCGCCCACGTGGCCGACGAGTGGTGGGACCAGTTCGGCCCCGGCGCGACCGGCGTCGGCTGGGACGGCGGCCTCTACGGCCTGGCCAACCACCTCGCCGACCCGTCGAAGGCCCCCGACCCGGCCGCGATGCAGACCTGGCACGAGACCCCCGAGGGCAAGTCCTTCTACCGCCAGGCCAGCGACGCCTGGGTCGAGGCGTCCATCGCGGACGGCACCGACCCGGCGGCCGCCAAGGCGGCGGGCGAGAGGACGTTCGCCTTCTACACCGGCCAGGAGGCCTGAGCACCCGGTTCCGTACGGGCCCTGGGCTCCGCCCTCACCCGAGGCACCGCGCGGGACCCACCACGGAGGCGGTTGCGCCCAGCCGGGGAACCCTCAGCACTGATGGTTCCCCGGCGCGCCAAACGGGACGGCCGCCTCGACCCGACCACGCGGTATCACCACGGATGCGGGTGCGCCCAGCCGCGGAACCCTCAGCCGTGATGGTTTCCCAGCGCGCCAAACGGAATGGCGGCATCTCGCCAGGCGCCCCGGCGTGCGGGGTATGGGCACCACGGACGCGCGGAGATGGGGACGGCCGGCGTCCACGTCCTGATACTGGTTACATGACCTTGCTCTCCGCTCAGGCCGGCCACTGGACGTCCGACGGCACCGGCGTCACCGTCATCCTTCCGCCGCCCGGAACTGTGGCCTCCGGGGAGATACGCGGCGGCGCGCCCGCGACCCGGGAGTTCGCGCTCCTGAAGCCCACCCGCCTGGTCGACCGGGTGGACGCGGTGGTGCTCTCGGGCGGTTCCGCGTTCGGCCTGGCCGCCGGTGACGGCGTGATGCGACTGCTGCGCTCCAAAGGGATGGGCTTCCCCACCCCCGCCGGCCCGGTCCCGATCGTCGTCGGCCTGTCTCTCTTCGACGCGTCCGTCGCCACCCTGAACCGCCCCGATTTCGCCGAGGGCGGCCGCCTGGCCGCCCAGGCCGCCCTAGACGGCGTCCCCTTCGCCACGGGCCGGGTCGGCGCGGGCACCGGCGCGGCCACCGGCAAGTGGCGCGAACGCCTGGACCCCGCAGGCCTGGGCCTGGCCGAGGGCCGAGCCGGCGAGGCCACCGTGGTGGCACTGGCCGCGGTCAACGCCTGGGGCGACATCATCGGCCCCGACGGCCGCCCGCAAACAGCCCCGGACGAGACCAGAACGGCCCCCGCACCCTCCCCTTTCCCCACCGCCAACACCACGATCGCCGTGGTCCTGACCAACGCCAAGCTGGACAAGGTCGCCTGCCACTGGCTGGCCCAAAGCGCCCACACCGGCTTCGCCCGCTCCCTGCACCCAGCCCACACCCGCTACGACGGCGACGCCGTGGTCGCCTTGGCCACCGGCGAACTGGACACCCCGGTAGACCTGGAACACCTGAGAGCCGTGACCTCCGACGTGATGGCCGCCGCGATCCGCTCTGCCACGTCCGCGTCCTGAGTTCCCCGTCCTGAGTCCCCGTTCTGAGGCGCTTGCCCTAAGGCCCCAGTCCTGGAGCCCCGCGCCCTGAGGCCCGCGTCCTGAGGCCCCGCGCCCTGAGGCCCCGCGCCCTGAGGCCCCGCGCCCTGAGGCCCCGCGCCCTGAGGCCCCGCGCCCTGAGGCCCCTGGCCTGAGGCCCCTGGCCTGAGGCCCCGCGTCCTGAGGCTCTAATCCGCTGAGACACGCAGCAGCGGGCCGACAGGCTCAATGACGTGATCTCAGCAAGGAGAGGTGTCTGATTCGGTACGACACGGGCAAAAGTATGAGTACCGGACGGTGCTGGATATAGGCGTGGAGCCATCGATAGACCAGTTCTTGCGAAGGAAACAGGTCTG
>NZ_JALPVJ010000031.1 GCF_023544445.1 Actinoplanes sp. M2I2
ACAACCATTACTGGCAAACACATCCGCCCGCACCACCAGGCACATCACCGACACACCTACCGCCCCAATCCACAACAGGGGTCGATCGGCTACGCCGATCAACCCCTGTTTAACACCAGTCACCTAGGCCGGCCACGCCTCGACGATTAGCTTGCGGGTGTCGTCGAGCAACTGGGGCAGCACCTTGGTGCGGCTCACCACCGACATGAAGTTGGCGTCGCCGCCCCACCGGGGCACCACGTGCTGGTGCAGGTGGGCGGCGATGCCCGCACCGGCCACGGCGCCCTGGTTCATCCCCAGGTTGAAGCCGTGCGGGCTGCTCACCGAGCGGATCACCCGCATCGCCGTCCGGGTGAAGGCGGCGACCTCGGCGGTCTCGTCGTCGGTGAGGTCGGTGTAGTCGGCGACGTGCCGGTAGGGGCAGACCATCAGGTGCCCCGGGTTGTACGGATAGAGGTTGAGCACCGCGAACACCAGCTCACCACGCGCGACGACGAGCGTGCCGTTCCCGGGCGCCTGGCAGAACGGGCAGCCCGACGGCTTCTCGTACCCGCCCTCGGGCTGCTCCTCGCCGGTGACGTAGCCCAGCCGGTGCGGTGTCCACAGCCGATCCAGCCCGTCGGGGTCCCCGGTGCCGGCGTACCGGTCGTCGTCGCTCACAGGCCGAGCTTAGGGGGCGGACGGGAAGGCGGCACCGATCATCCGGCGGTGGCTGCGGCCAGCCAGGCGGGCAGCGGCTCGCGGGCCGACCGCCAGGCCGCGGGGATGCCGTCGGCGCCGGTGTAGGCCGCGACGATGCCGCCGGCGATCGCGCAGGTGGTGTCCACGTCGCCGCCGGCCCGTACGCAGGCCCGGATCGCGGCCGGATAGTCGTCGAGGAACCGATCGGCCACCCAGACGGCGAACGGCACGGTGTCGCGGGCCAGCGCCCGGGCGCCGGTGCCCAGCTCACGGGCCGCCTCGATCGGATCGGTCAACCGGCCGGCCACCCGCAGACCGTCGCGGACGCGGCCCTCGGGCGTGTGGGTGGTCACCGCGCGCAGCAGAGCGGGCCGGCGCCCGTCGAGCCGGCCGGCGGTCGCGACGGCCGCGGCCACCGTGACCGCCACTCCCCCGGCGATGCCCTCGGGGTGGGCGTGGGTGACCTCGGCGGCGCGGACGCCCTGGGCCGCCGCGTGCGCGATCGAGTCGGCGTGCCAGGCGCCGAGCGGGGCGGCCCGCATGGCGGCGCCGTTGCCGGCCGAGCCCTGCCCGTCGAAGGCCGCGGCCGCCGCGATCGGCCAGGGCAGCCCGTCGCGGATCTCGCGGAGCAGCCCGGCGGCGCCGGAGCCGTAGCCCCGGGCGGGATCGTGCCGGCGGCCCAGCTCGTCGGCGAACGCGTCGCGATCGAAGTCACCCTCAGCGAGCACGGTGATCAGGCAGCACGCCTGTTCGGTGTCGTCGGTCCACGACCACGGCGCGGGCGGGACGCCGGCCGGATCGCCCGCGTCCGCGAACGAGCCGAGCGGGCCGGCCGAGCTGAGCTGTGCGCCCAGCGCGTCACCGACGCTCAGGCCGGTCAGGCTCTCGAGCGCCAGCGCCAGGCGCGTACCGGGAAAAAGTATGAATGACATCGGCACAACGGATGGTAATCGGTTACCCATAGTGATCGAAGGGTGTCCCTGCATCACCGGTTAGGCCCTGCTTGCCAAGGGCAGTACCTTCTTCGCATGGCCACGGTGTTGCTCGTCGAAGACGATCACGTCGTGCGTGGCGCCATGCTCCGCTCGCTCGCCGACCGGGGGCATGCCGTGCACGCCGTCGGCACGGCGCTGGACGCGCTGCGCCGGGTCGCCGCCGAGACCCCCGACCTGGTCGTGCTCGACCTCGGGCTGCCCGACCTCGACGGCTCCGACGCGCTGCGCATGCTGCGGGGCATCACCGACGTGCCCATCATCATCGCCACCGCGCGGGACGACGAGCAGACCGTCGTCCGGCTGCTGCGGGCCGGCGCCGACGACTACATGGTCAAGCCGTTCACCGGCGCCCACCTCGACGCCCGCATCTCCACCGTGCTGCGCCGGGTGGGCCGGGCCAGCCGCACGGCCCAGCCGGCCGTGCACGAGGTCGGCGAGCTGCGGGTCGACGTCGGTGAGCGCAGCGCCACCCTGGCCGATCAGCCGCTCGCGCTGACCCGCAAGGAGTTCGACCTGCTGGCCTACCTGGCGGCACGCCCGGGCCGGGTGGTGTCGCGACGCGAGCTGTTGGAGGAGGTATGGCGACAGCCATCGGTCGGCGAGGACCAGACGATCGACGTGCATCTGTACTGGCTACGCCGGAAACTGGGCGAGTCCGCGGCGAAACCTCGCTACCTGCGCACCGTGCGGGGGGTCGGATTCCGGTTGGTGGCGCCGGACTGAGAGGCCGCCTGGCCTACATCACCGCCGCGACCACCGCCGTCGCCGCTCTCGCGTTCCTCGTCCCGCTCGGCTTCGAGCTGCGCCACGACCACCGCGAACAGGTGATCGGCGCGGCCGAGCGGCAGAGCTCGCGCATCGTCGGCGCGCTCTCGGCCGGGGCCGGCGCCAAGGGGCTGGCCGCGGCCCGGGCCGGCGTCAGCGACCGGGTCACCGTGTACGCCCCGGGTGCGACCGCGGCGGCCGGCGGCCGGGCCCCGGG
Organism: Actinoplanes sp. M2I2; assembly: GCF_023544445.1. Classification (GTDB taxonomy): domain Bacteria; phylum Actinomycetota; class Actinomycetes; order Mycobacteriales; family Micromonosporaceae; genus Actinoplanes. The sequence goes on from NZ_JALPVJ010000031.1 coordinate 2,659, forward strand.
CGACGAGGTGCGGCACGCCGCGAGCAGCGGCTCGACCGTGACCGAGGACGTCGACGGCGGCCTGGTCCGGCTCGAGCCCATCACGGTCGCCGGCCGTACGTCGGTGGTCGAGGTCTTCGTCCCGGACAGCGACCTCGAAGGCGCGGGCGGTGACTGGTGGCTGCTCTTCGGCATCGCGCTGGTCCTGGTCGCCGGCAGCGTCATCGTGGTCGACCGGCTCGCCCGCGGCGCCGTCAACTCGGCCCGCAACCTGGTCCACGCGGCGATGGCCGTCGGCGGCGGCGACCTCGGCGTCCGCATCCAGCCGTCCGGCCCCCGCGAGCTGGCCGAGGCCGGGTACGCCTTCAACCGGATGGCCGACCGCCTGGTCACCTCGCGCACCAACGAGCGGGAGATGGTCGCCGACCTGTCCCACCGGCTGCGCACGCCGCTGACCGCGCTGCGCCTCGACGCCGAGGCGCTCGACCCCGACGACACCCAGATCATCAGCCTCAGCCCCGACGAGATCGACCGCCGGCGCGGCATCCGGCGCATCCGCCAGGCCATCGTCACGCTCGAGGGCGAGGTCAACCAACTGATCAACACCACCCGCAAGGCGGTCGCGGCCCAGGTCGCGGCCGCGCCCGAGACCGGGGTGTGCGATGTCAGCGAGATCGTGCGGGAGCGGATGACCTTCTGGTCGGCGCTGGCCGGCGACCAGAACCGCAACTATCGGGTGGTCGGCGCGCAGATGCGCATCCCGGTCCCGGTCGCCCGGGCCGAACTGGCCGCGGCCCTGGACGCGATTCTCGGTAATGTGTTCCGCTACACCCCCCAGGGAACGGCGTTCGAGGTGGGCATCTCACGGCGTGACGGCTGGGTCGCCGTGCGTGTCGACGATGCCGGGCCCGGCATCGAAGATCCGGAGAAGGCAATGCAGCGTGGCCAGAGCGACCAGGGTTCGACGGGGCTCGGGCTCGACATCGCCCGTCGCGCGGCGCAGTCCGCGGGCGGCTCGGTCAGTCTCGACCGCGCGGCCATGGGCGGGGCCAGCGTCGTGATGCTGTTCGCCGACGCCGAGGCGACGCCGAAACAGGCGAGCCGGTTCGGTCTGGTCGGGCGTCTGGCCCGGGAGCGCGCGGGCCGCCCTGCCCGATCCGAGTGAAGCGGGCCGGGTTCTTGCTTAGATCTGTATTAAAGGCGTTCCGCTCGCCGGGCCGGACTGGCAAGGTTCCCACCGATCCCATCCGGCTTCCCGGTTCCCCGCCCGCGAACGTGAACCGGCGAAGCTCCCGCGCCAGGCAAGGAGAGGTCTTGTCCACGCACCGCCGGACGGAACCGCGGGGGCACCGCCGGGCCGTTTCCCGGCAGCCCCACCGGTTGCTGCCGGTCGTCCTCGGGCTGGCGCTGCTCGGCGTCGGCGGCGTGGTCGGCCCGAGCGTGGTGGAGAGCGTCTCGGACGGCCCCGGTTCACGGAGCCTCTCGCTGACCTCCGTGCCGGCCGACAAGCCCGACCAGGGTCTGGTCTACGACGGGCTCAAGCCGGCCAAGGCGGGCACGCTGTGCGCGGGATCGTACGAACTGGACCAGCAGAACTGCACGCACGGCCCGGACAGCGCGCCGGCCGGGCTGCAGGTGCGCCGGGATGTCACCCCGGTCACCGCGAAGGCGCCCGAGCCCCGGCCGCCGGTCCGCGAGAGCGCCGCGGCCACCCCGACCGACGCCGAGATCGCCCGCGACGAGGGCGGCAGCGCGCTGACCGCCGACGCGCCGGCCCTGGTGCCCGACGCGGCCCCCGGCGAGGCCGACTTCATCATGGGCGCGCACGACGTGGCCTGCGAGGGCGACGGGCGCGCGGGCAAGCGCGTCCAGGTGCTCTATCTGCACGAGTTCGGCACTCCCAGCCGCTACACCGACTTCCTCGGGTCGATCCGCACCTGGTCGTCCGGTGTCGACCAGACCTTCGACGAGAGCGCGGGCGAGACCGGCGGCTCACGCCACGTGCGCTTCGTGACCACCCCGCAGTGCCGGGTCGACGTCTCCGAGGTCGAGCTGCCGGCCGGCGGGCTCACCTCGTTCACCCGCAACATCGACGAGCTGCGCAAGCTCGGCTACAACCGCACCGACCGCAAATACCTGATCTTCGCGGACGCGAACGTGTACTGCGGCATCGCGACCTACATCGCCGACCGCCGTCCCGGGCTGGGCAACCGCAACAACGGCGGCCCCTCGTACGGCCGGGTCGACGCCGGCTGCTGGAGCTCGGCGATGGCCGCCCACGAGCTCACCCACACCCTGGGCGCGGCCCTGATCGACTCGCCCAACTCGAGTGGCGCGGGTGGCTGTCTCGACGAGCACGATCTGCTCTGCGGGCCCGACCGCTCGGGCAAGAAGGTGCGCACGGCCTGCCCCAAGAAGCACGAGACGCGGCTCGACTGCAACCACGACGACTACTTCAACACCAACCCGAAGCCCGGCAGCTATCTCGACGAGAACTGGAACGTCGCGAAGAGCGAGTTCCTGCTGCGCGGCGACGGCGGCGACGACATCCCGGACGCCGGTGGCGCCCCTCAGCCGACCACGCCGCCGAGCTCCGCTCCGGCCGAGCCCGCTCCGAGTCCCAGCGTGAGCGCCCAGCCCTCGCCGGCCGTGACCGGGACGGCCCCGGCCGACAGCGGCGAGGTTCCGCCCTCACCCGAGGTGGGCCCGAGCGAGTCGGCCCCGGCCGGCGAGCCGGGCGCCGAGCCCACCGCGCCGGTCGAGACCCCGGCCCCCGAGGTGCCCGAGGTGCCGGTGGCGGCGACCACGGCGCCGCCGGCCAAGCCCGCGAAGAGCGTGACCGCCGAGCCGGTGCAGGCGGTGCTCGAGGTGCGCGACGCGACCAGCGGCTCGGTCCGGCTCACCTGGAGCGCCGCCTCGGCCACGGCCACCTACCAGGTGTCGGTGGAGGGACAGCCGGTCGCCACCACCAAGGCCACCCGGGCCCGGCTGATCGGCCTCAAGCCCGACGCGAAGTACCGGGTGATCATCAAGTCGGGCAGCCGGTACACCGCGCGGGCCACGGCCGAGACGGCGCCCGCGGCCCGTCCGGCCCAGAACTCCTGGTTCACGCTGACCAACGCGCTCACCGGCGGCGCGGCCGACCTCTACGGCGCCCGTACCGCGCTCGGCACCCCGGTGACCCTCGACGGTGGCAGCGACGACGACGCCCAGCAGCAGTGGAAGCTGGTGCCGGCCGGCAAGAAGAGCTACACGCTGGTCTCGCGGGCCACCGGCAAATGCGTCGGCCCGGTCGGCGGCCGGCCCGTCGCCGGTGCGCCGCTGGTGCAGACGGCCTGCGACGGCAGCGCGGCCCGGTGGGTGCTGCAGGCCTCGGCGTACGGCTTCACCCTGCGGACGGCCGAGGGCGACCTCGTGGCCGGCGTGGGCGATCAGCGCTTCGGCGCGCACCGCGTGCTCGTCCTGCAGACGGGCAGCGGTCAGCGTTACCAGAGTTGGACGGCGGTTCCCGACTAGGCGGAAGGCAAGGCTGTGCGTGAGACTTTGGATCGGCCCCTGACCGAGCCCGAGGAGGGCCCGGCCAGGTTCAATCGGCGGCGGCTCGTGCGCTGGGTCTCTGTGCTCACCATCGGCATCGTGGTGGTGCTCGCGATCTGGCAGGACCCGCTCTACGCGCTACGGGCGGTGTAGGCGCGGGCTACGCGTTGCGCGCGGCGTAGGCGTCGATCTCGGCGAGCAACCGGGCCTGACCGGACGAGTCGAGGAAGCTCTGCGAGACGGCCGCGCGGGCCAGATCGGCCACGCCGTCGTCGTCGAGGCCGAGCAGCCGCGCGGCCACCGCGTACTCGTTCTCGAGCGTGGTGCCGAACATCGGCGGATCGTCGGAGTTGATGCTGACCGGCACGCCCGCACCGACCAGCGTGGCCAGCGGGTGCTCGTCGAGCGAGGCGACCGCCCGGGTCCGCAGGTTCGACGTCGGGCTGATCTCGAGCGGGATGCGGTGCTCGGCCAGATAGGCCATGAGCGCCGGGTCCTGGGCGGCCGAGATGCCGTGCCCGATCCGCTCGGCCCCGAGCTCCCGCACCGCGTCCCAGATGGTCTGCGGGCCGGTGGTCTCGCCGGCGTGCGGCACGCTGTGCAGCCCGGCCGCGCGGGCCTGATCGAAGTACGGCTTGAACTGCGGCCGCGGCACCCCGATCTCGGGACCGCCCAACCCGAAACTGATCAGGCCCTCGGGTCGCTCCTCGAGGGCGATCGCCAGGGTCTGCTCGGCGGCGGCCAGACCGGCCTCGCCCGGGATGTCGAAGCACCAGCGCAGGTCGATCCCGAACTCGGTGAAGGCCCCGCGGCGGGCGTCCTCGATCGCCTCGCAGAACGCCTTGGCCGGGATGCCGCGCTTGACGCTCGAGTACGGCGTGATGGTCAGCTCGGCGTAGCGGACCTGTTGCCGGGCCAGTTCGCGGGCGATCTCGAAGGTCAGCATGCGCACGTCCTCGTCGTCCCGGATGAGGTCGACAACGCTGAGGTAGACCTCGATGAAGTGCGCGAAGTCGCGGAACGCGAAGTAGTCGGCCAGCGCGGCCGGGTCGGCCGGCACCGGCGAGGAGCCCTCGTGCCGGGCGGCCAGTTCGGCCACGATGCGCGGCGAGGCCGAGCCCACGTGGTGCACGTGCAGCTCGGCCTTGGGCAGGCCGGCAATGAACGATGTCACCGTACGTCCCCTCCTGATGGGGCGGTCCTGGCCACCACGAAGACGCGGCGGAACGGGAACGCGACGTGTTCCCCGGTCGCCGGGTAGGCGCCGGTCAGCTCCCGCGCGAGGTCGGCGCGGAACGACTGCCAAGCATTGTCGTCCAGCGCGGCCTTGACGGGACGCAACGCCGTGCCCTCCATCCAGCGCAGCACCGGGTGCTCGGGCCCGTCGACCGGCAGCAGATGCAGGTAGGTGGTCTCCCAGGCGTCGACCTCGGCGCCGGCACCGGTGAGCAACGCCGCATACTCGGCGGGATCGCCGACCGGCGCCTCCCGCAGCACATCGCCGACGCCGTAACGCTTCCCGACCTCGCGCAGCAGCACGTGGGAGGGCGCGCCGAAGTTGCCCGGCACCTGCAGGGCGAGCCACGCCCCGGCCGGCAGGTCCCGGGCCCACCGGGTGAGCAGGTCGCGATGCCCGGGCACCCATTGCAGGGTCGCGTTGGTGACCAGCACGTCGACGTCGGGCTCCGGGTGCCAGTCCCGCACGTCGCCGACCCGGAACTCGGCCGGACCGCCGTGCGCGCGCGCCTTGGCGATCATCTCCGGTGAGGAGTCGACGCCGGTGACGCGTGCGCCGGGCCAGCGCCCGGCCAGGCTCAGGGTCAGCTCGCCGGGGCCGCAGCCCAGATCGACGACGGCCCGCGGCTCGCTCGCGCCGACGCGACCGAGCAGGTCGGCGAACGGGCGCGCGCGCTCGGCGCCGAAACGGCGGTACACGGCCGGATCCCACATGCGAACCTCCCAAACCGTACGTACGTTTTGCATGCAGGTTACCGCAATCCCGGTAGTGTCGTCACTCGTGGAGAAACGCACTTTTGGCAGGTTGGGACGGACGGTCGGCGTGGTCGGCCTCGGCGCGTGGCAGCTGGGCGCGGACTGGGGCGACGTGAGCGAGTCCGACGCGCACGAGACGCTGCAGGCCGCGGTCGATGCCGGCGTCACGTTCATCGACACGGCGGACGTCTACGGCGACGGCCGCAGCGAACAGATCATCGGCTCCTTCCTCAAGGACAAGCCGCAGCTCACCGTGGCCACCAAGATGGGCCGGCGGGTCGACCAGGAGCCCGGCAACTACACCCTCGACAACTTCCGGGCGTGGACCGACCGGTCGCGGGCCAACCTCGGCGTCGACACGCTCGACCTCGTGCAGCTGCACTGCCCGCCGACCCCGGTCTTCTCCTCCGACGCCGTCTACGACGCTCTCGACACGCTCGTCCAGGAGAAGCGCATCCGGGCGTACGGGGTGAGCGTCGAGAAGGTCGACGAGGCGCTCGCCGCGATCGCCCGGCCGGGCACCGCCAGCGTCCAGATCATCCTCAACGCGTTCCGGCTCAAGCCGCTCGAGCGGGTGCTGCCGGCCGCCGCCGAGGCCGGGGTCGGCATCATCGCGCGGGTGCCGCTGGCCAGTGGCCTGCTCTCCGGCCGCTACGACGAGCACACCACCTTCGGCGCCGACGACCACCGCAACTACAACCGGCACGGCGAGGCGTTCGACGTCGGCGAGACGTTCTCCGGCGTGGACTTCGCAACCGGGCTCGAGGCCGTCAAGCGGCTGCGCCCGCTCGTGCCCGAGGGCTTCACCATGGCCCAGTTCGCGCTGCGCTGGGTGCTCGACCAGGCCGGCCTCACCGTCGTGATCCCCGGCGCCCGCAATCCCGAGCAGGCCCGCGGAAATGCCGCTGTGGCCGGGTTGCCGCCGCTGAGCGACGAGGCCAAGGCCGGCGTCCGCAAGGTCTACGACGACCTCGTCCGCCCGCAGGTGCATGACAAATGGTGAATAATCCGGCGGCGGCTCCGAAAAGGCTCCACGGATGGCTACCGATGGCCCTCGGCGTGCTGGCCGTGGTTGTCGGTGCTCTGTGGACACTGCAGGGTCTTGACATTCTGGGCGGCAGCCGGATGAGCGGGACCGGAATCTGGGCGGTCATAGGCCCGATCGTGGCGGTCGGCGGACTGATTTTGATCATTCTTGGAGAGCGGTCCCGGGCCCGGGCCAAACGCGGCGAAGCGCCGACCTCGACCCCGATGGAACCGCCGGCCGGTCACCGGTAAAAGGTAAGACAATAAACGGTTGAACAAAGCCCCCGCATCCCTGAGGGATGCGGGGGCTTTCGCGTCGTAGCCGACCTCCGCCAGGCGATCGGCAGCCGGTCCGAGGACCGGCGTCGCTTGTCAGAGCGGGCGAACCTGTTCCGCCTGCGGGCCCTTCTGGCCCTGGGCGATCTCGAACTCGACCCGCTGGTTCTCCTCCAGCGAGCGGTAACCGCTCGACTGGATGGCCGAGAAGTGGACGAACACGTCAGCACCCCCGCCGTCAACGGTGATGAAGCCGAAGCCCTTGTCTGCGTTGAACCACTTCACGGTTCCTTGCGCCATGCTGAACTCTCCTTCTGAAAATGCCGACCCCGCTACACCCCGGGCCGATGACCGTTTTCGAGCAGCGGCGCCGTGAGGCGGCCTTTCAGAGGACGTCCCATCCGCCTGATCTCCTGACCCCGGCCGGTAGGCCAGTCTCCCTTGATCGGGTGGAAGCAGCGAACCACATACGCAAAAACTGGCCACACTGTACCCGAAAAACGGGCCATAAAGCTGCCCCTCGCGACCACCGAATAAACACCCGTGGATACGGAAAAGGCCCCCCACTTCGCTCTCGCGATGTGGGAGACCCGCTCCTGTCGATCAGGCGTCAGTCAGGCCATTGGCCGGTCAGTTTGCGCACGCCGACAGCGCCACTGCGATCGACCGCCGCCTTCACGATCGCGAAGATTGCGCCTTGCAGAGCGGCAGCCGCGATGATCTCGCCCCAGCCACGATCCTCGTCGGTCGCGTTGGGGGCGTCGTCGTCTCCGGAGGCCAGTTTCCAGATCTCCTTGAAGACGAACCCGGCCACCGTGCCGGCGCCGATGCCGAGCAGCAGACCGACCGGCTTGTAGGCCAGCTTGGAAACCTTGCCGCTCACCGGCGCCTCCCTCGGATGATCAGAATGACCCCGACGATCGCCACCACTCCGGCGACGACGAGGGGGAGCGGCACCGGGCTGTTCCGGACCGTCTCGCGGACATCGACCTCGTCGGCCTTGGCGGCGGTCTGGTCGGCCACCTCGTGGACCTTGCCGCTGACCGCGCCGGCGGCGGCCACGGCCGCGCCGCGGACCCGCTCGGTCGCCTCGACGGCCTGGGCCTTGACCTTGAGCTTGGTCTGCTCGACCTGCTCCTTGGCCCGGGCCTTGACGTCGGCCTTGGCCGCGAGCGCCTGCACGGTCTCGCCCAGCTCGGCCCGCGTCTGCTTGATGTCCGCCCGCAATTCGTCGATCGACGGCTTGTCGGCCGGCGAACCGTTCTTCTCGCTCATGCGCGACCACGCTCCACGGCGTGCTTGACCTCGTCGACGTCGGCTTTGACGCTTTGGATGGCCGCTGAGGGCTCGGGCGGGACCGCCTTGGTCACCTGCTTCTTGCCGATCAGGGCCAGGACGCCGGCGACCGCGAAGAGCACGACCGTGATGATCAGGGCGGCCAGCCACAGCGGCAGGAACAGGTCGAAGATAATGATCAGGGTCGCCACGAGGGCACCGACGCCGTACATGGCGAGAACTCCGCCACCGCCGAAGAGGCCGATGCCGATACCGGCATGCTTGCCCTTCTCGGCGAGCTCGGCCTTGGCCAGCGCGATCTCGTCCCGGACGAGGCGACTGATCTGCTCACTCGCGCGCTGCACCAACTCGGCTGTGGACTGATCGGCGCCTGTGCTCGGCTGGCGGCCGTTCAGAACATCGGCCATGGTGTCCTCCTTTCCATGACCCGGTGTATGCCCTGATCACCCGCGCGTCAATCCTGTTGCCGAAAACCCGCCGGAACGCGTCAGCGGTCGGCCCGGACCGCTACGGGTTCGTCCGGCCCGCCGAACGCCGCGGCGCGCGCGTCCCCGTCCTCACCCGTGAAGAAGCGGCCGTCGTCGGCGTCGGCGCGGGGGGCCGGTCGCGCCGGCTCGCGCTCGATCCGGCGGCCGTCCAGGAGGTCGGCGCGGTATCGCGGCAGGGCGTCGCGCTGGTGCGACCAGATGAACGTCACGAGCCTCTCGCGCACCAGGCACCGCAGGTCCCACAGCGACGGCGCGTCGCTCGCGCTCACCAGGGCCCGCAGGCGGACCGTCCCCTCGATCGCCCCGGTCACCTGGAGCACGCAGACCCGGCCGTCCCACAGCTCGGAGCCTTCGCAGGTGGCCTTCAGCTCCTCGCGCAGCGGCTCGATCTCGGTCGACCAGTCGACGTCCACCTCGGCGGTGCCCAGCACGGCCGAGCTCGACCGGGTCCAGTTCTGGAACGGCTTGGTGGTGAAGTAGGACGTGGGCAGGATGAGCCGGCGGTCGTCCCAGATCTGCACCGCCACGTAGGTGAGGGTGAGCTCCTCGATGCGCCCCCACTCCCCTTCGACCACCACCACGTCGTCGACCCGCACGGCGTCGCTGAAGGCCAGTTGCAGGCCCGCGAACACGTTGCCGAGGGTGCTCTGCGCGGCGAGCGCGGCGATGACGCTGATGATGCCGGCCGAGGCCAGCACGCTGGCGCCGAGCGCCCGGATGCCGGGGAAGGTCATCAGCACCACGCCGAGGGCGAGGACGACGATCGAAGCCACGGTGACCCGCCGCAGGATCACGACCTGGGTCTTGAAGCGGCGGCGGCGCAGGTTGTCGGGAACGTCGGTGCGCCACCGCGACAGCGCCGCGTCCTCCAGGACCAGCAGCAGGGCGGCGACCAGCCAGGCGAACGCGCCGATGAAACCGATGACCAGGGCGTGCAGCACGCCGGCGCGGCCCGGGAAGTCGCCGGCGGCGGCGCGCAGCGACTGCTGGACCGCGAACAGGGTGACCGTGGCCAGGAACGGCTTGTGTGCGGTGCGGGCCAGATCGGCGGCCAGCTCCGACCGGCGTCCGATGCGGCTGAGCAGCCAGTGCAGGACCTCGACGGCCACGAGCGCCGCACCCGTGGAGGCCACGACGACGAGCAGGGATTCCAGAACGCTGGGCACGTCTCTCCTTCCAGCAGAAAGTGCTGATGCCAGCGACCCATCCTGCCCGGGTCACCGGCACCAACGACTTTCCCGTCCGAAGGTCAGACCTTGCTCACACTTTCCGGTACTTGGCCTGGGCGATGCAGTACACCCCGAAGCAGGCGATGCCGAGGGCGATCAGCCCGAGCACCCACACACCCCACGAGTTGCCGGCCAGCGTCTTGAGGGCGGCGTCGAGACCACGGGCCTTCTCGGGGTCGTAGTTGACCGCGGCCACCACCACGAGCACCCCGGCGATCGCGTACGCCGTGCCCTTGGCCATGTAACCGGCCATGCCGAGCCGGATGATCGGCTGGCGGGTCCCCTGCGTCATCTCACCGGTGTTGAGGTGCTTGGTGAACTTCTTCTTGTAGCCGTAGATGAACATCCCGACGCCGACGCCGAGCACCACGAGACCGACGAAGCCGATGAGCCAGCGACCGCCGGTGCTGTCCATCAGGGACGACGTCTTGCTCTCGGAATTGTCGCCCATCGAGGCGTTCGAGCCCTGGATGACCTTGATCGCCGTCCACGCCAGGTAGAGGTAAAGCAGAGCGCGCGCGCCGGAGAGGACCCGCTCGGCGATCGCGGCGCGGTCCTGCTTGCCGCTCTCGCCGATCGCGGCCTCGAAGGCCTGCCAGATCGCCATGGCGATCATGCCGATGGCGATGACGACGAGAAGCGTCTTGCCCAGGCCGTTGCCGGCCAGCGACTGGAGCGCGCCGGACTGGTCGCTCTCCTGCGACGAGCCCTGGAAGGCCACCTGGAAGGCGATCCAGGCGAAGATGAGGTGGATGATGCCGTAACCGATGAAGCCGCCCCGGGCGAGATATTCGAGCGGCTTGCTGTCGGCGGCCCGCGATGCGGAGCTCTTGACGTTCGAGGCGGCGGAATTCATAGGAGGAAAATGACCCGTCCCGGGTTTTCTCAAACCCAGGACGGGAACACCGCCAGGTGCTAGGAGGGGCTAGGCCCGGGCAACCTCGAGGCCGATCTTGTCACTGGTCACGCTGTCCAGCGACACCTGCAGACCGGCCACCTCGACCGCCTGCTGGCCCTTGGTCAGGCTGATCTGCTCGCCGGCCACCTCGAGCGTCACCGTGTCGGCGTCGGCGCTGAGGAACTTGGCCTCCACGCCCAGGAAACTGGCGCTCGCGTTGGTCTGCCGGTCGATCGAGACCGAGCACTGGTCGAGGCCGCAGCTGACGTTGTCGCTGCTGCACCCGGCGAGGAGCGCGCCGAGGAGAGTGGCTGAGCTGAGGGCGACGGCAAGGCGCGAGGTGGGTTTCAACACCCTTCCAGCGTACGGTGCCCGCGCGACCCTAAGCTGAGCCGATGAGCGACGTCGATGTGCGTGACAACCCCGCCGAGAAACGTTTCGAGCTCAGGATCGGCGACGACGTGGCCGGCTTCGCCGCCTACCGGGTGCGCGACGGCATCACCGTCGTGACCCACAGCGAGATCAACCGGCGGTTCCGCGGGCAGGGCCTGGGCTCCGTGCTGGCTGGGCAGACGCTCGACCAGCTGCGGGCCCGGGGCGCGCGGGTCTATCCGGCGTGCCCCTTCTTCGCCAAGTACGTCGCCGAGCACCCCGAGTACGACGACATCATCGAGGACTGAGGCGCCTCACGCGGCCAGGGGTTGCGGAGCGGGCGCGGGGACCCGGGTGCCGGCGATCAGCTCGGCCGCGGCCCGGCCGCAGGCCCGCGTCGCCCCGAAGGTGGAGATGTGCACCGCGCCCAGCACGGTCTCGGGCACACCCATCTCGACGACGACCGCGTCGGGCCGCCGGGCCAGCACACCGTGCAGCACGTCGGCCAGCCAGGCGTGCCGGTGCACGTCGCGCACCACGAGCACCAGCGGGCGTCCGGCCGAACCGTCCAGCACGGTCGCGACCGGGTCGGCGCCCAGGTCGCCCTCGGTCAGCCGCACCGACGTGGTGCCGGGCAGCAGCTCGCCGAGCGGCTCACCCAGGCCCCACGGCGTCTCGGCCCCGATGGCGATGTTGCGCGGCGGGGCGAACTCGACCACGTGGGCCGGCTCGCGGATCGGCAGCTCGGCGGAGCCGCCCGTGACGGTCACCCGGATCGCCCGTCGGGCGGCGTCGAAGCCCACGCTGGTGGTCGAGGCCGGCGCCGGGACCGCGGGGGCGGCGTCGGCGATCGCCCGCGCGCCCGAGGCGGTCTGCGTGGCGGTCGTCCACTCGCTGAGGTGACGCACCCGCGCGGCCGCGGCGCGCAGCCGTTCCTCGGCCAGCTCGCCGGAGCGTACGGCGTCCACAATGGCGTCCCGCAGCAGCGCGGCGGTCTGCTCGTCGGCGTGCTCGCCACCGACGCAGATCGCGTCCACGCCGGCGGCCAGCGCCCGCACGGTCGCGCCGGCCAGCCCGAAACGGCGGCGGACGGCCTGCATCTCGATCGCGTCGGTGACGATCAGGCCGTCGAAGCCCAGCTCCTCGCGCAGCAACCCGGTAAGGATCCGGGGGCTCAGCGTGGCCGGGAGGTCCGGGTCGAACGCGGGCACGAGCAGGTGACCGGTCATGACGACGCGGACGCCGGCCGCGATCGCGGCCCGGAACGGCACGAGCTCACATTCCTCGAGCTGGGCGCGGTCCCGGTCGATCAGCGGCACGTCGTGGTGCGAGTCGACGCTGGTGTCGCCGTGGCCCGGGAAGTGCTTGGCACAGGCCGCGACGCCGGCCGCCTGGAGCCCGCGCACGAAGGCGGCCGACTGCCGGGCGACCAGCTGGGGCTCGGCGCCGAACGAGCGGACCCCGATGACCGGGTTGGCCGCGTTGCTGTTGACGTCGGCGTCGGGCGCGTAGTCGAGCGTGATGCCCGCGTTGGCCAGATCGCAGCCCAGGTCGCGCGCGACCTCTTCGGTCAGCCGGACGTCGTCGATCGCGCCCAGGGCCAGGTTGCCGGGCCGGGAGCTGCCCAGCCGAGACTCGAACCGGGTGACGTCGCCGGCCTCCTCGTCGATCGCGACCAGCACGTCGGGGCGCTCCGCGCGCAACTGCGCGGTCAGCGCGGCCACCTGCGCCGGCGACTCGACGTTGCGGGCGAACAGCGCCACGCCGCCGAGACCCTCGCCGAGCCACCGCCGGACCCAGTCGGGCGCGGTGGTGCCGACGAATCCCGGCTGTAGCACCGCCGCGGCGAGTTCCGGCAATTCGCCATGATTCGGCATAGGCCCCCGTACCTCCGGTGACGTCCGGCGCGCCCTGTGGGAGCGCGCCCCCCGTTTGTGCGGACCAATGGTCACACCCCGGAGCTGTTTCAGTCAACAAACCTTTCTATTAGCTCCGGGTTAAGTCGGGTCGATACCATGCCTGCGTGACCACCACCGTGCTCGCCGCCGCCACCGTCGACTGGTCCGAGGTGCACGCCGTCCGCCTGCTCGGTGTCGCCCTCGCCTTCCTGCTGCTCCTGTGGGCGATCCGCCGCATGTTCGGCGGCAAGAAATAGGGGTACACCAGCGCGTATGCGCATCGGATACTTCTTGTCGTGCGAGGAATACACCCCCGCAGAGCTGCTCGAGCAGGCCCGCGGCGCCGAGCGCGCCGGCTTCACCGGCCTCTGGATCTCCGACCATTACCACCCCTGGGTCGACGCGCAGGGCCAGAGCGCGTTCGTCTGGTCGATGATCGGCGCCCTCAGCGAGGCGACCAGCCTGCCGATCACCACCGCGGTCACCTGTCCCACCGTCCGCATCCACCCCGCCGTCATCGCCCAGGCCGCGGCGACCAGCGCGGTGCTCACCAAGGGCCGCTTCCGGCTCGGCGTCGGCACCGGCGAGGCCCTCAACGAGCACATCTTCGGCGACGCCTGGCCCGAGGCCGACGTACGGCTGGAGATGCTCGAGGAGGCCGTCGAGATCATGCGCGGCCTGTGGCAGGGCGGCAACTACTCGTACCGCGGAAAGCACTACACAGTGGAGAACGCGCGCGTCTACACCCTGCCCGAGACGCCGGTCGAAATTCTCGTGTCCGGGTTCGGGCCCAAGGCGGTCGACGTGGCCGCCCGCATCGGCGACGGCTACGTCAGCACGATGCCCGACAGCGACCTGGTCCAGCGGTTCCGCGACAACGGCGGCGGCAAGCGCGTCGCCCAGGCCGGGTTCAAGGCCGCGTTCGCGCCCACCGAGGAGGAGGGCGCGCGGATCGCGTACGAGAAATGGCCGAACTCGGGTGTGCCCGGCGAGCTGTCCCAGGTGCTGCCCACGCCCAAGCACTTCGAGCAGGCGTCCCAGCTGGTCACCCAGGACATGGTCAAGGAGTCGTTCGTCTGTGGCAACGACCCGGCGGCCCACCTCGAGATGATCGACAAGTACCGGCAGGCCGGCTTCGACGAGGTCTACGTGGCCAACACCGGGCCCAACTATCAGGGCCTGTTCGACCTCTATCAGAACGAGATCCTGCCCAAGGCTTCGTGAGCGTTTGTCTGCCCCGCCGTCCGGGAAATCTGGCCGCTCGATGAAACTTCCCATCTACGGTCCGCGCCTGCGGAGGGTCGCCCGGCACCACTTCGGGTGGCCCTCCCTGCGCCCAGGCCAATTCAAACCCATGCGCGCCGTGCTGCGCCGCCGTGACGCCCTGGTCGTGCTCCCCACCGGAGCCGGCAAGTCGGCGATCTACCAGATCCCGGCGGTGCTGCTGCCCGGCCCGACAGTGGTGATCTCGCCGCTGCTGGCCCTGCAGCAGGACCAGATCGCCGCCCTCAACGAGCGTGACGATCCCCGGATCCGCGCGGTGCGGGTGAGCTCGGCCGAGACGCCGGCCCAGCAGCGCGAGGCGATCCGGGAGATCCGCGAGGGTCGCGCCGAGTTCCTGTTCATCACGCCCGAGCAGCTCAGCGACCCCGAGCGGATGGCCGAGGTCAAGGCGCTCAAGCCGGGCCTGGTCGCCGTCGACGAGGCGCACTGCATCTCGGCCTGGGGCCACGACTTCCGCCCCGAGTTCCTGGCCCTGGGCGACATGATCAAGGGCATCGGCCGCCCGCCGGTGCTCGCGCTGACCGCGACGGCCTCGCCGCCGGTGCGCGACGACATCATCGAGCGTCTGCAGCTCGACAAGCCCGAGATCCACGTCTCGGGCCTCGACCGGGGCAACCTCTTCCTCGAGGCGACGTACTGCCCCGACGAGGCCTACCGCTGGCGCCGGCTCACCGCCCTGCTCGACTCGGCGCCGCGACCGGGCATCATCTACGTCGCCACCCGGCGCTCGGCTGAGGAACTGGCCGAACGCCTGACCGACGCCGGCTACCCGGCCGACTTCTACCACGGCGGCATGGCGGCGGGCGCCCGCGAGCAGAAGCACGAGGCCTTCACGGCCGACAAGGTCGACATCATGGTCGCCACGTCGGCGTTCGGCATGGGCATCGACAAGGCGAACATCCGCTGGGTCGCGCACATGGCCCTGCCCGACTCCCCCGACAGCTACTTCCAGGAGATCGGGCGGGCCGGCCGCGACGACGAGCCGGCGCAGGCGTTGCTGCTGTGGCGGTCCGAGGACGAGGCGATCCAGCGCTTCTTCACCGGCGGCGCCCCCGACGAGATCGAGCTGCGCGAGCTGGCGGCGGCCCTGCGGTCGGGCCCGCAGACCAAGGCCGAGCTCAAGGAGAAGACCGGCCTGGGCCCGCGCAAGCTCGGCTCGTACCTGAACCTGCTGGAACAGGTCGGGGCGATGACCGCCGGCCGAGGCAACAAGCTGACCGTCCCGATCTTCGCCCCGCTGCCCGCGGCCGCGGCGGCCGCCGCGGTCAAGGAGCAGGAGCGCCAGCAGATCGTCTCGCGCTCGCGCACCGACATGATGCGCGGCTTCGCCGAGACGCGGGCCTGCCGCACCCAGACCTTGCTGGCCTACTTCGGCGAAGACCTGTCCAAGCCCTGCGACCACTGCGACAACTGCGCCGAGGGCACCGCCGCCGAGACGATCGAGGCCACCACCGACGAGCCCTTCCCCGTCCACGCCAAGGTCCGCCACGGCGAGTGGGGCGTCGGCACGGTGATGGGCTACGAGGAGGAGCGGATGACCGTCCTGTTCGACGAGGTCGGCTACAAGACCCTTTCCGTCCCGGTCGTGGTCGAGAACGAGCTGTTGACCGTCCAGTAGGGACGCCGCCTTCTCAGACGACGTCCCGCCGGACGGTAGTCAGCGTGGCCGCCACCGTGAAGATCAGGGCATACCCGGCCAGCGCCAGACCGGCCAGCCACTGCGGTGGGCCGTCGGACGCGGTCGGCAGGGTGCCGAGGGCCGAGCCGAGCGCGAACGGGAGCCAGGCGGCAGCGTCGCCGACGAGTTGACCGACGACGCCCTCGACCAGGGCGACCCAGGCCAGCGCGGCGGCGATCGCGCCCATCAGGTTGGTGATCAGGGCGCCGACGCCGACGCCGATGGCGCCGAAAAGGGCGTTCCACAGAATGCCGCCGGCGATGGTCTGCCACAGCTCGCCGGAGGTGACGAGTGGCGACTCGTTCTCTGCGGCCAGCCAGACGGCGGCCGAAGCCAGGGCGGTCACCGCGGCGGCCACGCCGAGGACGAGGCCGGCCATCGCGTGAACGACGAGCTGGGCCAGGACGACGCGGGCGCGGTCGGGGGTGGTGAGGTAGGTGTCGGTGATCGTGCGATGCCGGTACTCGCCGGCCACCGCCAGGATGCCGAGCACGAGCGCGAACAGCGCCACCAGGCCGATGTGGGCGACGGCGGCACGCTGCGTCGCGATCGTGGCGGCGTCGTCCCGCCGGGCCATGGTCCCGGAGATTCCGGCGATGACCAGGAGCTGCGCCGCGGCGAAGAGGAGCAGAGGCGTACGGGTGGTGAGCAGTCTCCGGATCTCGGCGCGGATCGTCATCGCTGAGCCTCCTCGGTGAGCCGGAGGAACGCAGCTTCGAGCCCGTCGGCGGCCAGTCCGTCGAGCGGTCCGGCGTGGCGCAACCGGCCACCGCTGATCACGATCGCGCGGTCGGCGGTCCGGGCCACCTCGGCCAGCACGTGGCTGGAGATCAGGACCGTGCGACCCTGGTCCGCCAGGTCCCGCAGCAGACCCCGCAGCCAGGCCATGCCGGCCGGGTCGAGTCCGTTCGCCGGCTCGTCCAGGATCAGCAGGCCGGGATCACCCAGCAGCGCGCCCGCCAGCCCGAGCCGTTGGCGCATCCCCAGGGAGAAACCGCCGACCCGGCGCCCGGCGGCATCGGCCAGACCGACCCGGCCGAGCACGTCGTCCACACGGGACGACGGCAGCCCCGCCCCGAGGGCCAGGATCTGCAGGTGCCGGCGGGCGGTACGACCAGGGTGGAAGCCGGTCGCTTCGAGGACCGCTCCGACCGTTCGGCGAGGATGGGACAGGGAGGCGTAGGTCCGGCCGTCGATGGTCGCCCGGCCGGCTGTCGGGCGGATCAGCCCGAGCAGCAGACGCAGGGTCGTGGTCTTGCCGGCGCCGTTGGGGCCGAGGAAGGCGGTGATGCCGGGTGTCACCTCGAAGTCGAGGTCCCGGACGGCTTCCACGGCACCGAAGCGTTTGGTCAGGCCGGTCACGTTCACAGTGCTCATGAACCAGCACTGTGTCCGAACCGGCCCGTCGATCGCGTCGCCCAGCGGCGGCATCTTCGGCGTACCGCATCGGCGGTATCGTGCCGAGCCGGTCGCCCGCCTACGGTGAAGCTCATGAAGACCCTCGCGGACGGCGCCGTGGCCGGCGCGGTCTTCCTCGCCACCCTGTTCGGCCGGGCCGGCGGGGAGCATCAGCTGGACGGCCTCTCCGTCCTGCTCGCCGCCGCGGTCGCCGCGCCGTTGCTGCTGCGCCGGCGATTGCCGTACACGGTTCTGATGGTCAGCACCGTCGCGGCCGAGCTCTACATGTTCCGCTACCACGGCGGCAACGGGATCCTCGCGCTGAGCGCCCCGCTGGTCGCGCTGTACACGGCGACCGAGCACTCGGACCGCCGCCTCTCGCTGCTCTTCGGTGGCGTGGTCGTGCTGGCGATCGGCGCCTTCCACACGTTCGGCGCGCCGCAGCGCGTGCTCGGCCCGGAGAATCTGACGCTGGTCGCCCTGGGCGGGCTCGCGGTGGCCGCGGGGACGGCGGCCCGGCATCGCCGCCGCTACCTGGCCGAGGTGGTCCGCCGGGTGCGGGAGACCGAGCACGGCCGCGAGCTCGACGCCCAGCGGCGGGTGGCCGAGGAACGCCTGCGCATCGCCCGCGACCTGCACGACAGCGTCGGCCACCAGCTCGCCCTGGTCACCGTGCAGGCCGGGGTGGCCGCTCACCTGCTCACCGACCCGGCGCCGGAGGTACGCGAGGCGTTGCGGCACGTACGGGCGGGCAGCCGGGCGGCGCTCGAGGAGCTGCGCGACTCGGTGGGTCTGCTGCGCCAGGCCGGCGAGCCGGCCCTGATCGAGCCCACGGTGGGCCTGGACGGGCTGGACGACCTGCTCGCCGCGTACCGGGCACAGGGTCATCAGGTCGATCTGCGCGGGACGCCGATGAGCGTGTCACGGCCCGCGGACCTGACGGCGTACCGGGTGATCCAGGAGGCCCTGACCAACGCCTGCAAACACGCGCCCGGCGAGCCCGTGCGGATCACCGTCGGACGGCACCGGGGCGACCTGACGCTGGCCGTCGAGAACGACGGAGCACCCGCGTCCTGCACCCCCGGTCACGGGATCACCGGGATGCGGGAGCGGGTCGCCGCCGTCGGCGGGTCGCTGCGGGCCGGTCCCCGGCCGACCGGCGGATTCCGGGTGACCGCGACCCTGCCGGGCGGCGCCGGGTGATCCGGGTCGTGATCGCCGACGACCAGCCCGTCGTCCGGGCCGGGTTCGCGACCCTCCTCCGCTCCGCGCCCGACCTGGCCGTGGTCGGCGAGGCCCGCACCGGCGCCGAGGCGGTCGCCCTGGCGCGCACCGAGCGCGCCGACGTCGTGCTGATGGACATCCGGATGCCCGAGCTCGACGGCCTCGGCGCCACCCGCCTGATCACCGCCGACGACGACCTGGCCGGCGTCCACGTGCTCATCCTGACCACCTTCGAGATCGACGAGTACGTGTTCGCGGCGCTGCGCAGCGGGGCCAGCGGCTTCCTCGGCAAGAGCGCCGAACCGGAACAGCTCCTGGACGCCATCCGTACCGTGCACCGCGGCGAGGCCCTGCTGAGCCCGGCCGCCACCCGCAGTCTGATCGCCCGCTTCCTCGCCCGGCCCGACCCCCGGCTCGTGCCACCGGCCCGGCTGGCCGGCCTGACCGACCGCGAACGCGAGGTGCTGTCGCTGGTCGGCGCCGGCCTGCCCAACGACGAGATCGCCGAGCGCCTGGTGGTCAGCCCGCACACGGTCAAGACCCACGTCAACCGGGCGATGGCCAAGCTCGGCGTCCACGACCGCGCCCAGCTGGTCGTCGTCGCCTACGAGAGCGGGCTGGTCACTCCCCCGTCGACCTGAGCCGGGGATCCCGCACAGCGGGTCCGGCACGGGCTCGGGGGAAAGGTCAAGAATCTTGGTGTGCGGACGTCGTTCGGCCGGAGGCTCAGGCTCGTGCTCGCCGGAGCGCTTCTGGCCGGTGGCTGTGTGGCGTGCGATCGGGGCCCCTCGGCGCCGGAGGCGCTGGTTCGCGTCGATCAGGTGGGGTACGCGCCCGGAGAGACCAAGGTGGCCTATCTGCTGTCGCCCCGGGCGGCCGCCGACGTGCGGGTGACCGTCGTGGACGCGTCCGGGAAAGTGGTCCTGTCGCCGGCGGTGGGGGCCGGCCGCGGTCCTTGGAACGCCGGATTTCCCGACGTGCGGCCGATCGACCTGAGCGGGCTTCGCGAGCACGACGTCTACCGGGTGCGGGTCACCGGTGCGGTGCGGGCCGAGTCGCCGCCGTTCCGGGTGGCGCCGGCCGCCGACCTTCTCGGGCCGCTGACCGAGGGGTCGCTGGAGTACTTCCGCAACCACCGGGACGGCGCGGACCAGGTGGCGACGCCCTGGCGCCGCCGGCCCGCGCATCTCGCCGATCGAGTGGCCACTGTGTACGCACGACCGTCGTTCGACGAATCCGGCCGGGTGACTGCCGGCCTGGAGCGCGACGGCGGGCCGGTCGACGCCGAGGGCGGCTGGTTCGACGCCGGCGACTTCCTCAAGTTCACCCACACCACCGCGTACGCCCTCAGCGCGATGCTGATCGCGCAGCGCGACGGCCTCGCCGGGGAGGGCCTGGACGCCGAGACGCGGCACGGCACGACGTGGCTGCACAAGATGTGGGACGCCGACAACCAGGCGCTTTACACGCAGGTCGGCATCGGCAGCGGAAGCCGGGCCGCCGGGTTCCTGGGCGATCACGACAGCTGGCGGCTGCCCGAGACCGACGACCAGCTCGACGTCGAGCCGGGCGACGAGCGCTACTACCAGCGGTACCGGCCCGTGTTCCGCGCCGCGGACCCGGGTGACCCGATCAGCCCCAACCTGGCCGGACGGGTCGCCGCCGCCTTCTCGCTCGCCGCGCAGGTCGAGGCGCGGACCCGGCCCGACGTGGCCCGGACGCATCTGGACGCCGCCGCGAGGGTCTTCGGCCTCGCCCGTACGGAAGATGTCGCCGAACTGGTGACCGCCGAGCCGCGCAGCTTCTATCCCGAGGACCGGTGGACCGACGATCTGGCCTTCGGCGCGGCCGAGCTGGCCCTCGCGGGCCGGGCCCTGGGCGACCCGCGGGCGGCGGAGTGGGCCGGCACTGCGGCGAAGTGGGGCCGGGTGAACGCCGAGCGGGGCGGGACCGAGGCGCTCAGCGTCTACGACGTCAGCGCGCTGGCCGACGCCGAGCTGATCCGGCTGGGCGCCGGCGGCAAGGACGAGCTGCTGCGCGACCTGCGACGGCGGCTCGACGCCGGGCTGAGGAAGGCGGCCGGCGACCCGATGGGCGCGGCGGCCGGCGCCGGCGGCTACGACTACGCGGCCCGTCAGCTGGGCTACGCGGCGACCGCCGAGCTGTACGAGCACGTGTCCGGCGACCAGCGGTACGCCGCCTTCGCGACCGCCCAGCGCGGTGTCGTCCTCGGCGCCAACGGCTGGGGCACCTCCCTGGTGGTCGGCGCGGGAACCACGTACCCCCGGTGCCCGCACGACCAGATCGCCGGCCTGACCGAGACGGGGGTGGAGGGGCTGAGCATGACGGGCGCCGTGGTCAACGGCCCGAACAGGGCCGACCGGGTGCACGAGCTGCAGTCCACCAGCGGGCCGGCGACATGCCGGAACGACGCGTTCGCGGCCTTCGACCGGGACGACGCGCACTACGCCGACGACAGCCGGATCTCGGCCAACACCGAGCCGTCGATCGACTTCAGCGCCACCGGGCTGCTGGCCTTCGCCCTCATGGGCCGGCCGCACTGACCTGACGGCGGACCTTCCCCGACCAGCCCGGCCGCATCGGCTTCGGGACCAGCTGCGACGTCACTGCCTTGACAAACCGCTGGAGGTTATCGATAGTCGATACATCGACTATCGATAACCGAAGGGTGTTGTCATCATGCGAACGTCCTTGCGGCGACCCGACTGGCTGAACGAGCTTCACGGACTGCTGACGATCGGGGTGGTGCTTACCGGCATCGCGGGGGCAGTGACCACGATCGGGATCGTCGCGGGCCGACCCTTCGACGTGGAGGTGAGCAGCAAGGGCTTGCTACCTTCCGATGCGCTGCTCAACGTGCCGCCAGGAGTCAGCATCGACGGTGGGCTCCGCCTGCAAGTGGAGGAACCGACCGGTGCGCAGCGAGGCTGGGAGCTACTGGCGACGCTCCCCGGTCTCCTCCTGTTGCTCCTGGTGCTGTTCCTGCTCTGGCGCCTGGTCGGCCGGGCACGGCATGACGACCCGTTCACCGGAAACATCGTCAGCCGATTTCGTGCGCTCGGCCTGCTGTCCGTCATCGGCGGTCCGACGGTGTGGGTGCTCGAGTCGGTCGGCGAGTTTGCGCTCGGTCTCACGCTGAAACCCATGGAGACCTCTGCGCTGCTCGACTTCGCGATCCCTGGAACATGGGTACTTTGGGGCTTCGGCATGTTTGCGATCGGCGAGATCGTGCGCCGGGGCCGCTCGCTTCGTGCCGATCTCGACGGAGTGGTCTGATGCCACCGGAGGGCGAGCACCGCGTCGAGGTCCACATCGACAAGCTCCTCGCTGCCCGCGGCCTCACACTGACCGAACTCGCCGACCGCGTCGGCATCACCCTGGCCAACCTCTCCGCGCTCAAGAACGGACGCGTGAGGGCCGTGCGTTTCAGCACTCTCACGGCACTGTGCGACGCGCTGCAGTGCCAACCCGGCGACCTGTTCACCGTCCACCAGCCAGCACAGGTCCAGGTGCCGACGTAACGCCCACCGAGCTCGATCCGCGCGTGCCACCTTCATCAGGGCGGTGCCGGCGCGGTCAGCGCTCGATCAGCTGCATCTGCTCGTCGGTGTGGTGGCCGCCCTCGGCGACGGGCAGCGCGTCAAGGGTGGCGATCTGGTCGGGCGTGAGGGTGACGGCGTCGGCGGCGGCGTTCTCCTCCACCCGGCTCACCCGCTTGGTGCCGGGAATCGGGACGATGTCGTCGCCCTTGGCCAGCAGCCAGGCCAGCGCCACCTGTCCCGAGGTGACTCCGGCCTGGTCGGCGACCGCCTGCACCTGGTCGGCCAGACGCACGTTGCGCTGGAAGTTCTCGCCGGTGAAACGCGGGTGGTTCTTGCGGAAGTCGCTGTCGTCGAGCTTCTCGACGTCGGCGGGGGTGCGCAGGGCGCCGGTGAGGAAGCCGCGGCCGAGCGGGGAGTAGGCGACCAGGCCGATGCCCAGCTCGCGCAGGACCGGCAGGATCTCCTCCTGGTCGCGGGTCCACAGGGAGTATTCCGACTGCAGCGCGGTCACCGGGTGCACGGCGTGGGCCCGGCGGATGGTGTCGGTCCACGCCTCGGACAGGCCGATGTACCGGATCTTGCCCTCGGTCACGAGCTGCGCGAGAACGCCCATGGTGTCCTCGATCGGGGTGCCCGGGTCGACGCGGTGCTGGTAGTACAGGTCGATGTGGTCGGTGCCCAGCCGCTTCAGCGAGCCCTCCACCGCCGTACGGATGCTGTCCGGGCTGCTGTCCGGTTTTCCCGCGCCGCGTCCGGTGTGCGAGATCAGCCCGAACTTGGTCGCGAGCACCACCTGGTCGCGGCGGCCGCGCAGGGCGCGACCGACGAGCTCCTCGTTGACGTACGGGCCGTAGACCTCCGCGGTGTCGATCAGCGTGACGCCGAGCTCGATCGCGCGGTGGACGGTGCGGACGGATTCGGCGTCGTCGCTGCCGGCGCCGCTGTAGCCGTCCGACATGCCCATCGCGCCGAGGCCGATCCGGCCGACTTCGAGTGCGCCTAGCTTCGCGGTACGCATGGTCTTTCCTCCGGGTCGTGGTTCGTGGTGCGTCGGGGAGGCCGGTGGATCAGGCCTCGGGGATCTCGCGGCCGAAGGTCTCGAGGGTGACGGCTTGCGGCTCGGGGCCGCCGCGCTTGCCGGTGTCGAGCGCGTCGATCGCGGCGAGTTGCTCGCCGGTGAGGTCGAAGCCGAACACGTCGAAGTTCTCGGCGATCCGCTGCGGCTTGGTCGACTTGGGGATGACCTGACGGCCCTGCTGCAGGTGCCAGCGCAGCATGACCTGGGCCGGGGTCCTGCCGCAGGCCTTCGCGATCTCCCCGATCACCGGGTCCTGCAGCGCGTTGGTGTGCCCGCTGTCGCGGTAGAACGTGATGCCGCCGATGGGCGACCACGCCTGGTCGAGGATGCCGTGCTCGACGTCGAACGCCTGCACCTCTCGCTGCTGGAAGTACGGGTGCACCTCGATCTGGTTCACCGCCGGCACGACCGTGGCCGTGTCGAGCAGCCGGGTCAGATGGTCGACCATGAAGTTGCTGACCCCGATGGCCCGGACCTTGCCGTCGGCCAGCAACTTTTCCAGGGCGCGGTAGGCCGCCAGGGTCTTGTCGAACTCCGACGGCAGTGCCTGGTGCAGGATCAGCAGGTCGATCTGGTCGACGCCCAGCTTGCCGGCGCCCTTGCCGAATGCGTGCAGGGTCTCGTCGTACCCGTAGTCGTTGATCCAGACCTTGGTCTCGATGAAGACCTCGGAGCGGTCGAGGCCGGACTTGGCGATCGCCTCGCCGACCTCCCGCTCGTTGCCGTACGCGGCGGCGGTGTCGATGTGCCGGTAACCGGTCGACAGGGCGGCCAGGACGGCTTCGCGGGTCTCGTCGGGCGGGGTCTGGAAGACGCCGAGGCCGATGGCGGGGATCTCGACGCCGTTGTTCAGCGTCAGGTCAGGCACGGTGGGCATAAGCAGTTCCCTCGGTTCCGGGCGACAGGCGGACGGTGATCCCCCTCGACGTACCCGGCCTGACGCCGGCAAACATCGGTGTCAGTTCAGGCAGAGGCAGAAGGGGTGACCGGCCGGGTCCAGGAAGACCCGGTAGGACGTACCGGGCTGGTCCGGATGCCTGGTCGCGCCCAGCTCGATCACCGCCGCCTCGGCCGCGTCGAGATCGTCGACGAGCAGATCGAGGTGCATCTGCTGGGGCCGCTCCTGGGTCGGCCACGTCGGGGGCCGGTAGTCGTCCACCCGATGGAAGGAGAGACACCGGCCTTGCTGACCCTCCTCGCTGCAGGCCGAGGCCCGGTCGGCGGAGACGTCGATCGTCCAGTCCAGCATCGCGCCGTAGAACCGGGCCAGCGCTCCGGGTTCGGGGCAGTCGAGGACGATGAGAGGCGAGTGAGCGATGGCCATGCGGACCACGATATCGACGTCTGTCGCCGGTCAACCGTCGCGGCGGGCTTGTCTGCGGGCGCCGGCCGCCCGCGTCGAGGCGTGGCGCTTCGGCAGGCCGCCATGGTCGGGTTGCCGGTCGCGGCGCTGGGGTGACCGGGCCTCGTTGCGCGGGCGGGGCGGGGGCGGCGGGTCGACGTTGCCCGGCTGCCGGGCCTCGGCCAGGCGCTCGGCGCGCAGCGCCTCGACGCTGGCCCGGGCGGCGGCGGACACCGCGTCGCTGACCCGGGCGAGCGCGTCCTCGAACACTTCGGCCTTGGCGCGGCTGCGGGTGCTCTTCGGGTACGCCCGGCCGCGGGCACCCACCTCCCCGACGCGGGTGGCGGCCTGTCTGCGGTAGACCTTCTGATGCTTGTCGCGGGCCCGGCGGATGCGGGTGTGCACGTCGAGCAGCCCGTCCTCGTCCAGCCCGGCCAGGTTGTCCGGCTCGGACTCCCGGAACAGCAGCAGCTCGGTCTCGGTCAGCGAGTTGACCATGCCTTGCAGGTCGCTCATCGATCCTCTCCTGTCTCAGTCGGCTATCAGATCGGTCAGGGCGGCCGTACGTTCCGCGGTCCAGCCGGGCGGCGGCGCGATCTCGGCCCAGGCGGTGACCGGGGCGGCGCCGAAGTTGTGGCCGTGGCCGGGCGGCACGTCGTTCGAGACGGCCATGTCGGCGGAGACCTGCGCCCAGGTGATCAGCGGGTACCAGCGCATGGCCGGCAGCACGTCGTGGCCGCGTCTCTCGGCGAGCCAGTCGGGGCGGCTCAGCGCGAGACCGGGCGACCACCAGGTGATCGGGTCCGAGGGGTATTGCAGGTAGACCACCCGCGGCCGGTCCCACGGGGTCGCCGGGCGGGCCAGGTCGGCGGCCGGGTCGGCGGCGAACCGGATCATCCGGCCCCGCTCGTAGTGCGGGAGCACCTCGGGCGTACCCGGGTCGCGGTCCTCGACGAACCGGCGCCACAGCTCGTTGCTGGAGGGTGGACCGACGAGCAGCATCCCGTCGACCCGGTTGCGGATGTCGCCGTCGCCGCTGAACGCCGCCTCGGAGCCGAACGAGCCGAGGCTCTCGCCGAAGACGAGCAGTTTCGGGCGCCGGTCGGCCGGCAGTCTCGACCACACCCCGTAGACCTCGTCGACCAGCGCCCGGCCGGCCGCCCGGGCCCGGTCCCGGTCGACCAGGAACGAGATGACGCTGGGCAGGTAGGAGTACTGCATCGAGACCAGAGCGGTGTCGCCGTTGTAGAGGTACTCCAGCGGGTCGACGCCCTGCGCGTTGACCCATCCGGTGCCGGTGGTGGTGATCAGGCACAGCACGGCCCGGGAGAATCCGCCCGTACGCTCCAGCTCGCGCACGGCCAGCTCGGCGCGTTCGATCGGCGTGCCGGCCGAGTCGAGGCCCGCGTACACCCGGATCGGTTCCGCGGGCGGACGACCCGAGAAGTCCCGCAGGTCGGCCGCGCTCGGTCCGCCGCCGATGAAGGTCCGCCCCTGGTTGCCGAGCGACGCCCAGCTCAACAGCGATCCGGGCCCACCCGAGCGGTACGCCGAGACCGGCGCGGCCACGTCCGGCTGCGTCTCGGAGTTGACCGCCGCGAACGTCCGGTCGGCCGCCCGGAAGAGCCCGCGGACGAGCAGGCCGTTGGCCACGACCACCAGCAGAACGGCCATCGCGGCCACGCCCAGCGCCCGGGCCGCCGGCGCCGCCACTCCCCGGCCGAGCAACCCGGTCAGCGCGTGGGTGCCCCGGCGGACGAGGCGCGCGAGCCCGATGACGACGACGAGCAGGACGGCGGCGGGCAGCAGGCTCAGCAGATAGACGGCGCGGGGCGGCGGTGACAGGCCGACCAGCCGGTGGATCTGCGCCTGCCAGCCCGAGCCCAGCCAGAGGAACACCACGATCAGCACGGCGGCCGCCCCGGCCAGCACCCGCCAGGCCGTCCGGCTCGGGACCGGCAGCGCCGGCCGTCCCGAGATCCACCGGGCCAGCCAGCCACCGAGCACGCCGGCGCCGTAGCCGACCGCCGCGAGAAGACCACCGATCAGTCCCTGGAAGAGCCACCCACGAGGCAGCAGGGACGGGGTGAGCGAGGCGCAGAAGAACAGCAGGGCCCCGGCCAGCCCGAGGTAGGTGTAGCGAAGACGCGCCACAGCTCTCCCTTCCGGCCGGCGTAGGCCGGTCGTCTCGGAGCATCCCCGCCCCCGGGCCCGGCCGCCTCACCCCTTCCGGGTGAGAGCCGGGCCGGTACGGGGTGGCGCCGGTAGGGTCGGGCGGTGTTTCCCAGTCCCCGGTGGCGGCAGCTGATCGACGAGGGCGACGCGGACAGCTGGGCGGCCCGGCAGGCGGTCGGCGAGCCGGTGACCGAGGCGCAGAATGCTCGGGACCAGCACGCCGCATACGCCCTGCATGTCGCGCGCAAGCGGCCCGACCTGGACGGGCCGTGGACCGGGACGCCCGAACCGCGCCTGGACACGTACCGGTCAGATCTTCACCGTGTGATCGAGCTGACCGCCGGTGGGGTATAGGACTGCCAGACATTACCGATCGTGAGGATTCACCGTGAGTGACGAACCGCTGTACTCGATGCTCGGTTTCACCGATTCGGAGTGGGGGCTGCTCGTCGGCCTGCCGCAGTCGGTGCTCACCGCGGCCAGCGCGGCCTCGCCCGACAGCACGCGCAAGACCCGGGCCGAGACGGCCGCCGGCCTGGACGTCATCTCGGACGCGCGGGCGTCGGCCAGCCCCATGGTCGCGGCGGTCGCCGGGGCGATCCTGTCCCGCGCGGGCGACCCCGAGCTGGGTGAGGAGCCGCCGGTCATCGAGCCGAGCGACCCCATCGCGTACGTCGAGGACGTGCTCGGCCGGGCCGCCGAGGCCAATGCCCTGCTGGTCGCCAAGGCCGAGCAGGCCGACGCCGAGACCTACAAGCACTGGCTCGTCGAGATCGCCGAGAGTGTCGTCGGCGCGGCCTCCACGGGTGGCGTGCTGGGCCTCGGCGGCGAGACGGTCACCGACAGCGAGCGGGCGTTCCGCGACGACCTGGCCAAGGCCCTGGCCGACTGACGCGGGGATGGAGCCGGCTCCAGCGGTACCAACGCTTGGAGCCGGCTCTCGCCGCGCGGCGGTCGGCATGGGCCGGGTTGGCTACTGTTCGGGCATGTATCGCTGGAACGAGCCGGGTTCGATACCGACGGCCGACGCCTGGCGGGAATCTTTCATCGACCTGCACGGGGCGAGCCGGGTCACCCTGACGGATGCCGGCCCGTGGGCGGGGCGGCTGGAATGGCAGCGGTCACGGTCGTACGGCATCGCCCTGTGCGGCAACGTCCGCGAGGAGTTCGTACGGGAGCGGCGGCACATCCGGACGGACCCGCGCGGCGCTGTCGAGCTGCTGGTGCCGACGGCCGGGAGCGCCCAGGTGGAGCAGGCCGCGGCCGCGGGCGAGATCCGGCCGGGCACCCTCGCGCTGTGCGACGTGGACCGCCCGGTGACCTTCGCCCACGGCGAGACGTTCCAGTCGGTCGCGCTGATCTTCCCCGGTGAGGCGATGCACCGGCGCAATCCCGCCGCGGCCCGCAATGCGCAGGTCTTCGACGGCACCGCGGGGCTCGGCCGGCTGATCCGGCAGACGGTGCTCACCCTCCAGCAGGAGCGGGAACACTTCTCCGAGGCGACCTTCGACATCGCCTGCGACCAGTTGCTCGACCTGCTCTGCCTGGTCGCCGACGGCGCCGGCGACTCGGCGCCGACCGCCCAGCGACGAGAGGTCGAGGCGCAGGTGAGGCAGTACGTCCGCCGTCACGCGGCCGACCCCGGCCTCTCCATCACCGGCATCGCCCGGGTTCTGGGCTGGTCGGCCCGATACCTGCAGGATGTGTTGCAGGCCGTCGGCACCACCTCCCGCGACCTGATCCGCTCGGAGCGGCTGCGGCTGGCCCGGACCCGACTGGCCAGTTCGACCTGGGACAACCGGTCGATCGCGCAGGTCGCGCACGCGTCCGGGTTCGCCAGCCACGCCTCGTTCGCCACCGCCTACCGTCGCGAGTTCGGCGTCACACCCCGCGAGACCCGCGGCGACCGCCGCGGTGAGCCCTGAGCCGGACCTCAGGCGAGGGCGCCACCGTCGACCCGAACGATGCTGCCGGTGATGTAGCCGGCATCCGGCCCGACCAGGAACGCCACCACACCGGCGACCTCGTCGGCCCGGGCGTAGCGGTGCATCGGGATGACCGCCTGAAGCATGAACTGGCCGCCCTCGGAATCCTTCGGCATGGCCATGTCGGTGTCGATGATGCCGCACTCGATGACGTTCACGTTGATCCCGCGCGCGGCGTAATCCTGGGCCCACCCGCGGGTGTACGCCGTGACCGCAGCCTTGGTCGCCGCGTAGTCGGACATGCCGGCTGCGAAGGTCTTGCTGGCAACACCGGACGACAGGTTCACGATCCGGCCGCCCTCGCGCATGTGCCGCACGGCCCGGTAGGTCGTGTCGGCGACACCGGTCAGGTTGATCGCGACCTGCTCATCGCGGACGGCGTCGGTGTTCTCCCCGGGCCGGAAGACGCCGGCGCTGTTGACCAGGATGTCGATCCGGCCGAACTGCTCAGCGACCGCGTCCACCATGGCCGTCACCTGGGCCCGGTCGGACTGGTCGGCCTGAATGCCCTCGGCGCGCACGCCCTGAGACCGCAGTTCCTCGACCACCGTCTTGGCCTTCTCCGCCTGTGCGGCGTAGGTGATGACCACGTCCGCGCCCAGCGCAGCCAGCCGCCGGGCCGTCGCCGCGCCGATCCCCCGGCTGCCCCCGGTCACCAGCGCCACCTTGCCCGACAGAATCTTCTCGCTCACGAGCCACTCACTCCTTGTGAAATCCGCGCCTACCCCGTGCCCGGTCCACTCTCCCGGCCGGGGCGCGCGCGGTCTTTCGCTGCGGCGCACAGCGCTTGCGCCGGGGCGCAGAGAAACCAGCGGCTGGGTCAGGTGGCGACCACACTGGACGAAGACAGGGCCGGCGTCGGCCGACGCGGAGCCGGCCGACGCGGAGCCGGCCGACGCCGGGCCGGTCAGGTGGGCGGGCGCCAGGTGAGCACCGGGTCCATCTGGCGGAGGACCAGGCTGGGCCCGAGCTTTCCGGCGAGCGCCATCCCCGCGTTCCGCAGCGCGGCGGCCGGGCCGTGCAGCCCGGCCAGGTGGGCGATCCGGCGTGAGGCGGCGGCCACCGCCGAGGTTCGCGGGACGCGCTCGGCCGAATAGCGATCGAGCGAGCCGGCGTGGGTGGCCAGCACCACCGCGTCCTCGAGAGCCTGGCATGCGCCCTGGCCCAGATTGGGTGTCATGGCGTGGGCCGCGTCGCCGAGCAGGGCGACCCGTCCCCGGTGGAAGGTCGGCGGCGTGGGATCGAGGCAGCGGATGTCGGTGCGGATCACGTCGCCGGCCGCCTCGATCAGCGCCGGGATGGGCGCGTGCCAGCCGGCGAAGTGCCGCGCCAGCTCGGCCCGCTCGTCGGCCGCGGTCTGCTGGGGTGGGGCCGGCGCGGTGGCATAGCAGTAGACGCGTCCGTCGCCGAGGGCCACGACGCCGAACACCTTGCCGTCGCCCCACGTCTCGCTCAGCTTCAGCTCCCCGGCCGGCCGGCCGACGATGAGACGCCAGCTCGTCACGCCGGCGTAGACCGGGGGCGCCACCTGAGGGAAGAGCTTCTGCCGGACGGCCGACCGCAGCCCGTCGGCCGCGACCACCAGCCCGGCGGTGAGCGTGCCGTCAGCGGTGACCACCGTGCCGTCGGCCGACACGTCCGAGACCGCCCGGCCCAGGCGCAGCGTGCCCGGGGCCAGCGCGTCGGCGAGCACCCGGACGAGCGCGGGCCGGTGCACCACGATCGTCGGCTCACCGAACCGCCGTTCGGCGGCGGCCGCGTCGGTGCGCGCGATCCACCGGCCGTCGGGACGCCGCACGCCGGCCGTGCCCTGCAGCGCCGCGAGCGAGCGAACCGGCCCGCCCACGCCCAGGTGGTCGAGGGCGCGCAGGGCGTTGGGGGCCACGGCCAGGCCCGCCCCCACGTCCTCCAGCGCCGCCGCCCGCTCGAGGACGGTGACCGACCAGCCGCGTCGTTGCAGCGCCAGGGCCGCCGCCAGCCCTCCGATGCCCGCGCCCACCACCACCGCGTCCGCCATGTCCCGATCCTTGCACCTCGGCACGGCCCGGTCGGCCCCTGTGGACAACCGGCCCGGCACCCGTCGGACCGGAGCGGGACGTCAGGGCGCCCGGACCCCGGCCACCCTCACCCGGAAGGACCACGCCGGGCCGGGCGTCGGCGTCACCTTGCGGGCCAGCTCGTAGTCCGGCGGGTCGAGGCGCAGGTCGAGGCGGTGGAACAGGCGGGCCATCGTGACCATCATCTGCACGTCGGCCAGGGTCTTGCCGAGGCACACGTGCTGTCCCCGCCCGTACGGTGAATAGGCCCCGGCCCCCAGGTGCTCCGCGCGCGGCTTCTCGTAACGGTCGATGTCGAAGCGCATCGGGTCGGGGAAGTGCTCCTCGAGGAAATGCGGCACGGTCGTGCCGACGTAGAGGCTCTCGCCGGCCGCTATCCGGTGGCCCTGGAACTCGAAGTCACGGGTCGCGGTGCGCATCTGCACCACCGCGATCGGATAGAGCCGCATCGTCTCCATCAGGGCGCCGCGGATCGACGGGATGCCGCGCAGATCCTTCTCGGTGAGTGTCCCGCGGGCAAAGAGCTCGTCGGCCTCGGCCCGCACCCGCGCGAGCACGTCGGGGTGTTTGAGGACGGCATAGACGAACGCGGAGATGGTGTTGGCGACGGTGTCGAGGCCGGCGACGTACGGGCCGGTGACGCTGATCATCAGGTCCGAGGCGGGCATCGCGTCCGGTCGTTCCCGGTGGGCCCGCAGCAGGTCGTCGATGAGCACCGCGGGCTTGCCGCCGGACCGGCTCCTCTCCTCGATCATCTTGGTGGCGAGCTCGGCCACCCGGGCCTTGGCCCGCCGGTAGCGCGGGTCGCGCAGCAGGATCCGCGGCCGTTGCCGGGTGACCAGCACGTTGAGGATGTACTGGGTGGCCAGCCGGATGTCGGCGACGTACTCGGGCCGGGAGGCGCCGGTGAGCAGCTCGCCGAGCTGATCGGTGACCAGTTCCTGCATCGAGCGCAGCACGGGCACCGTGGTGCCGGGCCGCCAGGCGCGGTCGAGGTTGCGGTCGGTGATCGCCACGACCTCGTCGAGCCGGTCGGCGATGGCCTCGCGGGAGTAGCCGCGCCGCATGATGTCGCGCAGCTCCTTGTGAGCGGGGCCGTCCTCGCCGGGCAGGGTGCGGGTGGCGCCGTACTCGTCGACCAGCCCCCGCCAGAACTCCTTGGACCGCAGGCACTCGCGGCCCTCGCGGGTGCCCAGGAACTCGGCCGCCACGGGCCCGGCGATCACCGGATGCTCGCGGCCCATCACCCGGACGCGGAAGACCGGCCCGTGCTCGCGATAGCAGTCGACGAAGAACCGCGCGGGGTCCTTGGCCATCGCCACCGCGTTCCCGACCACCGGAAGCCCCCGCACAACTGGAGTCGTCACGTCACGGATCGTATCGACGCCGGGCAGATCGAATCGACGGCCCGGGCATGCCAACGTAGGGTCGCAGGATGGTCGTCGACGAGTATGTGCAGGTCCGGCCGGGGGCCGGGCTGGCTCCGTTCGTCGCGGTCTATTCGGGTTACCGGCAGCGCGGCGTCGCGCCGATGCGGCACCTCGGGCTGCCGTCGCCCTATCTGACGATGATCCTGACCCTGGACGAGCCGCTCGTGATGGCCGCCCATCCCGATCCGCGGCAGCGGCCCGGCAGCTACGACGCGCTGGTCGGCGGTCTGCACCTGGCGCCCGCGGTGATCATCCACGACGGGCGGCAGTCGGGTGTCCAGGTGGCTCTGCGCCCGCTGGGCTGCCGGGCCCTGCTCGGCGTGCCGGCCGCCGAGCTGGCCGGCCTGGACGTGGACGCGGCCGCGCTGTTCGGCGAAGCCGCCGTGGCCGAGATCCGGGAACAGCTGTGCGCCGCCCCGGACTGGCCGAGCCGTTTCGCCCTGCTCGACGACACGCTGCGGGCCAGGCTCACCGATCGTCGCGTCCGGCCCGAGATCGCGTACGCCTACCACCGCGTCACCGGGGGCGCCTCGATCAGGAGCGTGGCGGCCGAGGTGGGCTGGAGCGGCCGTCACCTGACCGGCCAGTTCCGCGCCGAGGTCGGGCTCCGGCCCAAGGAGGCCGCCCGGGTGGCCCGTTTCGACCGGGCCCGCCGCGCGCTGCGACCCGACCGGCCGATCGCCGCGGTGGCCGCCGCGCACGGCTTCGCCGACCAGTCCCACCTGGTGCGCGAGTTCCGGGCGCTGGCCGGCTGCACCCCGTCCGAGTGGCTGGCCGACGAGTTCGCTTTCGTCCAAGCGCTGGGCCTGCCGGTCACCGCAGAATCGAGCCATGACTGATGCGAGGACACCGCCACCACAGGTGTGGCCGACCCTGCGGGCCACCGACGCCCGCGCGCTGATCCGGTTCCTGGTCGACGCGTTCGGCTTCGAGGAGGTGGTCGTCCACGGCGACGGCGACCGGGTCGAGCACGCCCAGCTGGCCTGGCCGCTGGGCGGCGGCATCATGCTCGGCTCGGATCGCGGCGATGGCGACGACGCGTGGCCGCTCAGGCCGGGGACCTTCGGCTGCTATGTGGTCGCCGACGACATCGACGCGCTGCACGAGCGCGCGGCCAAGGCCGGCGCGGAGATCCTGGAGGGGCCGTCCGACACCGATTACGGCTCGCGCGATTTCCGGGCCCGCGACCCCGAGGGCAATCTCTGGTCGTTCGGCACCTACCGCGGCGAGCCCGTGGGCTGACCGGCCACTCCGCCCTACCGCCGCGAGCCGTGGGCCGACCGGCCGCTCCGCCCTACCGCCGCGAGCCCGTGGGGCGACCGGCCACTCCGCCCTACCGCGGCGAGCCCGTGGGCCGGGGGTGTCTCAGCTCTGCAGCAGGCCGCGTTCGAAGGCCACGGCCACGGCGGCCGCCCGATCGCGGACACCCAGTTTCGCGTACGCGTGGAGCAGGTGGGTCTTGACCGTGGCCTCGCTGATGAACAGCCGGCTCGCGGCCTCCTTGTTGGAGTTGCCCCGCGCGATCAGCGTGAGGACCTCGAGCTCGCGCTGGCTCAGCGGCTCCTGCGCGGGTGAGCGCAGGCTGCCCATGAGCCGTCCGGCGACCGCCGGGGAGAGCACCGACTCGCCCCGGTGGGCCGCCTCGACGGCCCGGAAGAGCTCGTCGCGGGAGGCGTCCTTGAGCAGGTAACCGGTGGCGCCCGCCTTGATCGCGGGAAGCACGTCGGCGTCGGTGTCATAGGTCGTCAGCACGAGCACCCGGGCCCGCGAGCCCTGCGCCTGCAACGCCTTGATCGCCGACACGCCGTCCATGCCGGGCATGCGCAGGTCCATCAGCACGACGTCGGGGTCGACCGACCCGGCCACCGCGAGCGCCTCGCGCCCGTCGCCGGCCTCGCCGAGCACCTCGAAGCGGGCGTCCCCGGTGAACATGCCGCGCAGCCCGTCGCGCACCACGGGGTGGTCGTCGACGATCACCAGGCCGATCACGCGGCCGCTCCGACCGCGATGGCCGGCACGCAGGCCGACAGCGCCGTGCCCGCGCCGGGCTCGGACTCGACCTCGAGGCTGCCGGCGATGCGGGCCAGCCGCTCGCGCATCGCGGCCAGGCCGTACCCGCCGGTCTCGGAGAACTCACGCGGCAGAGCGGGATCGAAGCCGCCGCCGTCGTCGCGGACGTCCAGGGTCACCACGTCCTCCATGTAGGACAGGGTCAGACCGACCCGGCCGGCGCCGGCGTGCCGGGCCACGTTGGCCAGGGCTTCCTGGGCCGTCCGGAGCAGAGCCGCCTCGATCTCGGGCAGCAGCGGCCGCCGCGTGCCGGTCGTGATCAGCTCGGCGCTGACCTCGTGCACCCGGGCCCACTCCCGGACGACCTCGCCGATCGCCTCGGGCAGCCCGGCGCCGTCGAGCGTGTGCGGGCGCAGCGCCTGCACCGACCGCCGCGCCTCGGTGAGGCTCTCGCGGGCCAGGCCCTTGGCGTTGTCGAGGTGCCGCCGCCAGTCACCCGGCCGGTCGGCCGCCGCGTCGGCCGCCTCGAGCTGGGTGACGATGCCGGTGAGGCCCTGGGCCAGCACGTCGTGGATCTCGCCGGCCATCCGTTGCCGCTCGTCGAGCACGCCGGCCTCGCGGGCCTGGGCCAGCAGCTGGGCGTGCAGGCCGGCGTTCTCCTTGAGCGCCGCGGCCAGCTTGGCGTTGGCCTCGCCCAGCTCGTCGATCATGCGGGCCCGCTTCTCGCCCTGCTCGTGGGTCCACATGGTCACCCAGATCATCACGTTGGCGACCCCGATGTTGATCGCCAGCACGACCAGGAAGACCGGGATGACGTCGGGCTCGGCCAGGACCGGGAAGCCCCCGATCTGCGAAATGGCCCCGGCTCCGGCGACGAGCGTGCCGGCCGCCAGCCGTCGCCAGCTCTTCAGCCCGTACGTGGTGAGCAGGTAACCGCTCCAGACGAAGAAGCCGAACAGCGGGCTGACCCAGACGAGCAGGTAGATCAGGGCGGCCAGACCCAGGAAGAACACGACCATCTTGCGTTCGTCCTGCTCCCACCGCGGGTGCAGGGGAATCCACCAGATCAGCCAGCCGGCTGTGGCGGCGACGGAGAGGCCGACGATCAGCCAGGACTTGTGCGGGACACCGACCGTGGAACCGGCCACCAGCAGGACGAGCGAGGCGCCCAGTGCGATGTACGGCAATCGGCCCATGATCCGGTCGACCCGGAGCGTCGTCGGCCCCTCCGTCATTTCACCCCACCCCCCGTTATGACCAGCGGAACGAACGGACCGCGGCGAACCCGAACACGGCCACGTAGCCCAGGAGAACGGTAGCGGAGAGCAGGCTGGGCCAGCTTCCCGTCATCGCCTCGTTGAGCGCCCGTTCGCCCGCTCCCAGCGGGGTGAAATCGGCGATCCGCTGCAGCACCTCGGGCATGACCTCGCGCGGCGTCCACAGCCCGGCGAAGAACATCAGCGGAAAGAACAGGATCGTGCCGACCGAGTTGCCGGCCTTGCCGCTGGGCACCACCGCGGCCACGAAGATGCCGATGGCCAGCGTCCCGGCCGCGGTGAGCAGAAAGGCCAGCACGAACGCGGGGAAGTTGTCGGCCAGCCGCACGTCGAAGGCCAGGCGGCCGACGGCCAGCACCAGGGCGGTGGAGGCGATCGCGGCCAGCCCGAACATCGCCAGCTGGGCGCCGAGCAGCTTGAGCGGGGACACCGGGGTGGTGGCCAGCCGGCGCAGCACGCCGCGCTCACGATAGGTGGCCAGCACGGCCGGGGTCACCTGGATGGCCACCATGGCCAGGGTGAGCGCCACCGCGATGCCGACGTAGAGGTCGATGACGCGGGCGCCGCCGAGATCGGCCTGCGGCTCCCGGAAGGACGGGATGCTGCCGAGGATCACGACGAGCAACGTCGGGAAGAACAGGACGAAGAAGGCGGAGATCGGCTCCCGCAGGAAGAGCTTGATCTCGGTCAGGGTCAGCTTGGCGAAGACAGGCATCGGGTCATTCCTTCCCGAACCGGCCGGTCAGCTGGACGAACGCGTCGTCCAGACTGGCCTGCTCGATCCGCAGGTCGGCGGCGATGATCTCGTTGACGGCCAGCACCGAGGTGACCGCGTGCAGCAGGTTGCCGGTGCCGACGACCTCGAGCTGCGAACCGTGGTGGGTGACCTGACGCACCTCGGGGCGGGCCAGGAGCAGCACGTCGTCGATCGGGGCGGACGGCCGGAAGCGGATCCGCTGCTCGCTGTCCATCCCGGCGATCAGCCCGGCCGGGGTGTCCAGCGCGACGACCTCGCCGCGGTCGATCACGGCGAGCCGGTCGCAGAGCCGCTCGGCCTCCTCCATGAAGTGGGTGACCAGCACGATCGTCACGCCACTGGCCCGTACCGACTCGATCAGGTCCCAGGTGTCCCGGCGGGCCTGCGGGTCGAGCCCGGTGGTCAGCTCGTCGAGGATGGCGATCCGCGGGCTGCCGATCAGCGCGAGGGCGATCGACAGCCGCTGCTTCTGGCCTCCCGAGAGCTTCACGTACGAGGTGGAGAGCTTCTCACCGAGGCCGAGCTCGCGGGTGAGCGCGCGCCAGTCGGCCGGCTCGGCATAGAAGGAGGCGTAGAGCTCGAGCGCCTCCCGGACCGTCAGCTTGTCCGGCAGGCCGCTCTCCTGCAGCTGGACGCCGACGTCGGACCGCAGCGACCGGTCGTCCGGATCGCGGTCGAGCACCCGGATGACGCCGGCGTCGGGCCGGCGCAGTCCGGAGACGCACTCGACGGTGGTGGTCTTGCCGGCGCCGTTGGGACCGAGAATGCCGAAGATCTCGCCGGCTTCCACCGTGAACGAGACGTCCCGCACCGCAAGCGTGTCCCCGTACGCCTTGCGCAGGTTACGGACCTCGATGACTGTCATGCATAGAGCGTCACACCGGCCCCGGGGGTCCCGAATCGACCAGCTCGCTCCACCGTGGATCCACCGGTTGGTGGATGCCGCCCTACGCCATCGCTTCTTCGGTGCTGCTCGCGGCGTTGTTGTTGCTCTTGCCCAGACCGGTGACCGTCGAGTAGACCGAGCCGACCTGAGCGGCGACGCGCTTCCAGGAGTACGCCTGCCGGGCCCGGTCGAGCGCCGCCGTGGCGTACGCGAAGCGCCGCACCTTGTCGTTGACCAGGCGCCGCAGGGCTCCACCGAGCGCGCGCGGGTCGCGGGCGGGCACCAGGTCGCCGGTCAGCCCGTCGACCACCGTCTCGTCGAGGCCGCCCACCGAGGTGCCGATCACCGGCACGCCACAGGCCATCGCCTCGAGCGCGGACGCCTCGAACTGCTCCTCCCACGGAGCCGCGACGAGCAGGTCGGCCGAGCGGTACCAGCGCGGCATGTCCCGTGCGGGCACGCTGCCGACCAGGCGGAACCGGTCGGCCACGTCGAGCTTCTCGGCGAGGGCGCGCAGCTTGCGGGCGCCCGGGTCGGTGGTCAGCTGGTCGGCCGGCGGGCCCCCGACCACGACCACCTCGGCCGTGGGGACGTAGCGCATGGCCTGCAGGACGTCGCCGAAGCCCTTGCGCTCGACGAGCCGCCCGACCGACAGGATGCGGGGCCGGTCGTGGTCGCGCTCGACGGCCGGGCCGTCGGGGCTGAACCGGACGCTGTCGACGCCGGCGGGCACGACGGTCAGCTGGGCGCGGGGCACCCCGATGCGGACGAGCCCCTGCACCTCGTCCTGGCTCTGGGCGACGACCCGGTCGACCGCCCGGCCCAGGGCGCGCTCGTAGCCCGTGCGGGAGGGACGGCCGGTGCCGGCCTGGATCTCGCCGAGCTCGTGGAACGACTGCACGACCGGAATGCCGAACCGGCGCGCGGCGGTGACGGCGGCCAAGCCGCTGGTCCAGAAGTGGGCGTGCACGACCTCGGGCACCCAGTGCCCCGAACGCCAGTTCTCCTCGAGCCGGCGGGCGAACTCGCCCATGTGCGGGAGCAGCAGGTCGGGCGGGAGGAACTTCGGCGGGCCGGCGGTGACGTGGACGACGCGGAGGCCGCCGGGCGTGCTGACCACCTCGGCCACGGCCGGGTCGTCCCGGCGGGTGTAGACGCACACCTCATGACCGAGCTCGGCCAGGGCGGCCGACAGACCCGCGACGTGGGTGTTCTGCCCGCCGTCACCCAGGGGGCTGGCGTGCTCGGAAATCATGGCAATGCGCACGAGGTCCCCTCCGTATTGCTGCAGTTCGCGGGAGGCTGATGCCCGGCAGCCGGATCCGTAAACCTGCGCCGATCGGTTGCGGCGGCGATTACAGGGGCTTTACGCAGGGTATGCCCCGGGCGTGGCTACCGTTCAGCGTACCCTCCAAGCTTCCCCGGACCGTGTCTTCGCCGTGCTGGCCGACGGCTGGACCTACAGCGACTGGGTCGTCGGCACCGTGCACATCCGCGATGTCGAGGCCGCCTGGCCGCAGGTCGGCTCGAAGCTGCACCACAAGGCCGGGCCGTGGCCGTTCTCCCTGCACGACAAGTCGGTGGTGCTCGACATGGAGCCCGACCGCCGGCTGCGCCTGAACGCCGGCCTGTGGCCGCTGGGCGAGGCAGTGGTCGACATCCACCTCGAGCCCGCCGGCCCCGGCGCCACCAAGGTCACCATCCAGGAGGACTTCGAGCGCGGGCCGCTGCTGGCCCTGCGCAACAAGCTCAACGACCTCGTCCTGCACCGCCGCAACATCGAGACGCTGCGCCGCCTGGCCGACATCGCCGAACGCTCGCCGAAGACCACCGAGAAGCCGTAGCCCGGCCGCGGCGGCCGTTTACGACCGCCGCGAGGCTGTCGCTAGTCGGCGTAGATCAGCTTGTGGCCGGCGTTGATCACTCCGCGGTAGGCGCCGCCCAGCAGGGCCCGGTCGCGGGCCAGGGCGGCGCGGGCCGCGTTGCTGCCGGGAGCGCCGTGCACGCCGCCGCCCGGGTGAGCCGACGAGCTGGCCATGAACAGCCGGTCGACCGGGGTGTCGGCGCGGCCCAGGCTGGGGATCGGGCGCAGGAACAGCTGCTGGAACGCGGCCGCCGTGCCTCCGCCGAGCGCGCCGCCGACCAGCGACGGGTTCTCGCGCTGCAGGTCGGCCGGGGAGAAGACGTTGCGGCCCACGACCTCCTGCTTGAAGCCCGGGGCGTGCTCCTCGACCACCGTCTCCATGCGCTCGACGTGGGCGGCGATCTCGTCGGGTTCCCAGTGGTCGCGGTGCGGCAGATGCGTGTACGCCCAGAGCGACTCGGTGCCCTCCGGCGAGTGCTCGGAATCGGCCGTGGTCATCTGGCCCAGCAGCAGGAACGGGTGCGGCGGCATCTCGTCGGTGGCCAGGTAGGACGCGTACCGGGTCAGGCCGTTGAGGTCGGCGCCCAGGTGCACCGTTCCGGCGCCGTTCGCGGCCGGGTTCTTCCAGGGCATCTTGCGGCCCACGGCCCAGTCGACCTTGACCGTCGCGCCGTCCCAGCGGAAGTGGGCCAGGTCCTCCACGAGCCGCGGCGGGAGCCAGCGCTCGCCCACCAGGTCGAGATAGAGGGCCGGCGCCGGCACGTCGGCGACCACGGCCCGGTAGGCCCGGTGCGGCTCCCCGGCGGCCAGCACGCCCATGGCCCGGCCCCGGGCGATCAGCACCCGCTCGACGGGCGCGTCGTAGATGATCCGCCCGCCGCGCTGCTCGAGCCGGGCGACGAGCGCGTCGGTGATCCGCTGGGCGCCACCGACCGGCACCGGCCAGCCGTACTGCTGTCCCAGCATCGCCAGCAGCCAGCCGTAGACGCCGCCGCCCGCCTCCTCCGGCGAGAGGTCGGTGTGCAGCGCGCACCCGGCCATCAGCAGCGGCCCGCCGTCGCCGGCGAACATCTCCGAGCCCATCTCGCGCACCGACAGCAACAGGCGGCGGGCCAGGCGCAGGGCGCCCCCGGTGCGCAGCCGGCGCACCAGCGAGACGCCGTGGCGTACCGGTGGGAAGGGGGTCAGGATCGTGTCGAGCATGGTGTCGGAGACCGAGAGCCATTCCTCGTACGCTGTCTTCCACTTCTCGCCGTCACCCGGGGCGAAGGCCTCCAGCGACTCCATCGTGCGGGCCAGATCGCGGTTGATCGTGGCCGCCCGGCCGTCCGGGAACAGGTGGGTCAGCACGTCCGGCGAGTGGGTCCAGCTCAGGCCGTGGTCGCCCAGATCGAGACCGTTGAGCACCGGCGAGGCGAACCCGAGCGGATAGAACGAGCTGAAAAGATCACTGAGGTAGCCGGGCGCGGTGACGTAGCCCGACCGGACGGCGCCGCCCGGATGCGGCGTCGCCTCCAGCACCAGCACCGACCAGCCCGCGTCGGCGAGCAGATTGGCAGCCACCAGGCCGTTGTGCCCGGCACCGACCACGATCGCATCCGCGCTTTCCATGCCCACCCCCTGCGTTTGCCGCCAGACGTGCCCGGGTAGCTGCCGTCAAAACCTGTCAGGAGCCGGCATGGACACCGAGCCCACCGTCGACCGGGAGTCCGAGGCGCTCGCCGACGACGTTACGCCCCGTCCCCTCCCCCGCAAGATTCGTCAACTTCGCTGGCGCAGCTGGCGTTCGGTGCTGTGGCGCAGCGTGGCCGGGTACATCGAGGACGACTGCTCCGACTACGCGGCGGCCATGACGTATCAGACCTTCACCGCTCTGATCCCGTCGCTGGTCGTCATCGTCGCCCTGATCAACCTGGTCACCGACGGCTCGACCGTGCTGACGGCCACCGTGGGCATCCTGCGTGACCTGGGCCTCGGCGCGGTGGTCGACAACGACAGCCTGCTGTCGGTCATCCAGGCGCTGGTCGTGCAGCAGAGCTCGGCCAAGGTGCTGTTCGGCTTCGGTCTGCTGCTCGCGCTCTGGTCCGCCTCCGGGTACGTCTCCACGTTCACCCGGGCGTCCAACCGCATCTACGGCGTCCAGGAGGGCCGGGCCTGGTGGAAGCTGCAGCTGCTGGAGATCGCGCTGGCCGCCGTGGCCCTGGTGCTGCTGGCCTCCATCGGCGCCGGCCTGATCATCAGCGGCCCGCTGGTGGACGCGGTCGGCAACGCGCTCGGCGCGGGCGAGACGGCCCGGCAGTTCTGGTCGGTCGGCCGCTGGCCGGTGCTGGTCGCCATCGCCACGATCGTGCTCTCGCTGCTGTTCTGGATCGCTCCGAACGTGCGTCAGCCCCGGTTCCGCTGGCTGACCGTGGGCGGGACGGTGTCGCTGGTGGCGTGGAGCGCGGCGTCGTCCGCCTTCGGGCTCTACGTGGCCAACTTCGGCTCCTACAACCGCACCTACGGCAGCCTGGGCGCGATCATGGCGTTCCTCGTCTGGATCTATCTGTCGAACATCGCCGTGCTGCTCGGGGTGCAGGTCAACGCCGAGGTGCAGCGGGCCCGGCTGCGTCAGGCCGGGGACGAGAATCCGAAGACTCCGCTCGCTCCCCGTTTAGCCTCCTCCGACCCGGGCACCATCTGAGACGTAAGGCGGGGTAACACAACCAGGAGGAGTTCACCCAGTGAGCACCGTGACCGAGTCCGTTGACGTAGAAGTTCCCGTGCGCACCGCGTACAACCAGTGGACCCAGTTCGAGGAGTTCCCCCGGTTCATGGAGGGCGTGCAGGAGATCCGTCAGCTCGACGCGACCCACACGCACTGGAAGACCGAGATCGCCGGGGTCAAGCGCGAGTTCGACGCCGAGATCACCGAGCAGCTGCCCGACGAGCGGGTGGCCTGGAAGTCGACCGAGGGCGAGAAGCAGGCCGGCGTGGTCACCTTCCACCGCCTCGACGACACCAAGACCCGCGTGACCGTGCAGATGGACTTCGAGCCGCAGGGCGTCGTCGAGAACGTCGGTGACAAGCTGGGCGTCCTCGACCGCCGCGTGAAGGGCGACCTCAAGCGGTTCAAGGAATACATCGAGGGCCGTGGCGGCGTCGAGACCGGCGCCTGGCGTGGGCAGGTCGACCGCCCCGGCCAGTGACACCAGGCCTCTCAAGGATCAGGAACGGCCGCCCGGTCTCCGGGCGGCCGTTTCCGTGTCCCGCTCGCGGGTACCCCTGGGCCATGACTCATCCAACTGACGACGGCGTGTGGCGCGACGAGTCGAAGCTGCCGCTGAGCGAGCTCGACAAGGCCATGGCGACCTGGGACACCGACGGCCAGAACGATGCGACCGGTAACGACTCGGGCCAGGAGCCGATCCAGGAGGGCGCCCGGCCGTCCACGACACCGCACACCGGCCCCAACTAGCGTCAGCGGGGATCGCGGCGCAGCGTGAGCAGGCCGATCGGCGATCGGGCCCGCAGCCAGTACCGATGTCGGGCGGTGGGCCAGATCGCCGGGGTGAGAACCGTGGCCCGGGGCAGTTCCTCGTCGGCCGTCCACGGGGTCAGGGCCGAGCCCACTCCGCCGGCGAGTTGCAGACGCAGGGGCGTGGTCCGCGGGGTCGAGACGGTCAGCGTGCCGATGCTGCCGGTGAGCACCAGCGGCACAGTGCCCACGGGCGCGGGCAGGCGCAGCTCGACCAGGCCGGAGGGCCCCACGACCAGCCGGGTGACCCGGCCCCGGTCGAGATCCAGGCGTTGTTCGCCGGCGCCGGCGGGCAGACGCAGATCCCAGCGAACCGCGCGGTTTAGCACGATCCGCAGCTCGTGAGCCCCGTCCGCGCCGGTCGGCCGCAGAGCCACCAGCACCGTCCCGCCCCGGCGGGTGACCGACGGCGCCAGCCCCGAGCGACCGGGCGTGGTGATGCGGTAGAGCAGACCCGGGAGGGTGGCCAGCACGACGTGGATCCGCGAGGCCGCGTCGGGGACGATCAGACGAGCGCCGGTACGCCTCTGTAATGGGCCGGTAACGACGCGTTCACCCGGATCGGGTGCGCCGACCGGCACGGGTCTCTCACAACCCGTAATTGCCAGCGCGCTGACCAGCAGCAATGCCATAATTGAGCGGTGGCGACGCAACGCTGGGGGCACGATCGGACAACGGAGAATCGGCCGAATGGGTGACGGCGATCCGCCCGATGCGCGCCAGACTGTCCGAATGCGTTCTGCCGGTTTCCTCTCCGAGCGTCAGCGTCGTCTCGCTTGGGTGGGCTTCATGCTCGCCGCATTTCAGGCTCCGCTGGCCGCGAAGCTGATCGATGACGCCTCCTGGCTTTTCGCCGTGGTCGTGGCCATGGTCGTCGCTACCGTGATCCTCGCCGACGACGCCCAGCGCCGCCGCCCGGCCCAGGTCGAGATGGAATAACGGCTCTCAGCGCGCTTCATGCCCGGCCTTGCCGTGGGTGCGGCGCCGTTCCTTGAGCTCGGCCTCGAAAAGGTGCCGCCGGCCCCCCGCCAGCTCGTCGCGGGCCGCGCGCTCGACCGTACGGAACTCGGTCCAGTAGGTGTCGTCGTACTCCTCGATGATCTGGAACGTCCAGTGGCCCGGGATGACGTTGCGCCCGATCAGGTCCTGCTGGATCCGATCGGCCAGGGCGTCGTGACCGGCCTTGCGGAACAGCGCGACGGCCTCGTCCAGCTCGAAATCGGCCTTGCCGGTGAGCTGGTGGAACGAGTGCAGATGGCCGCGGGCGCGGTCCGTGGTCTCCAGGGCCGAGCTGAGCTTGCCCAGGGCCTCCACGGTCGTGTCGTCCATCCCCGCCGGTCGCTGGTGGTCGGTCATGACGGCCTGTTTTCCCCGTTCTTCGAGCTTCAACCGAGCTGCACCTGTGCGAAGAACCGTTGGCTACCCCGGGCTCCTTAACGTTTCTTCTCATGAATGGCCTGTTCAGCGGCGCTGCCGCCCGCGCTGCCCACCGCTCCGCCCACGCCAGCCTCGCCGAGCTGCACGACACCGTCGGTGCCGGCGGCCTGGAGGCGGCCGACACCAACCCCGGCCTGATGGCCCTGATCGACCAGCACGCCGCGGGCATCCGCGACAGCCTGTCGGTGGACGTCCGCCCGCTCACCGCGGTGCTGCTCGCCGCGTACGCCGAGGGCGTGCGCGACGCCGCCTTCACGCACGGCTGGCGCCCGCCGGCCGACGAGATCGACTGGACCGCGAACGACTGGGTGCTGCGCCGCCTGCTGGCGGTCTGCGTCCTCGCCCGGGCCTTGCCCCAGCCGGCCTGACCGTCCCGCTTCCCCGCTGATCGACCCTTCATTCGAAGGCCGGCACCGAGTTCCTTCGGTGCCGGCCTTCCTCATGTCCGCTGTCTTACCTGTTGTCGGGCTTACTTGTCGCGGCCGGGCTTACTTGTCGTCGGCCTTACTTGTCGTCGTCGTCGGGCGGGAGGGCCCGGGTGCTCTCGATCTCCTCGGCGCCGCGCCCGATGACCAGGGTGTCGTTCGGGCCCGGGTCGACG
Source organism: Actinoplanes sp. M2I2 (assembly GCF_023544445.1). Lineage (GTDB taxonomy): Bacteria > Actinomycetota > Actinomycetes > Mycobacteriales > Micromonosporaceae > Actinoplanes. Next base: position 47,213 of record NZ_JALPVJ010000031.1, read on the forward strand.
ACGGCGGTGTCGCCGGGCGCGGGGCGGGCCGCCTGCCGCGGGGCGATCACCTGCGTCTCGTCGACCCCCGCGGCCGGCGCCGCCTGCGTCGGCGTGGTCGCCCAGCTCGGCGCGGCCCCGTTCCCGTTCCCGCTCCCGGTCCCGCTCCCGCTCCCGGTCCCGCTCCCGCTCCCGCTCCCGGTCCCGGTCCCGGTCCCGGTCCCGTACGAGATGACCTGGGTCGCCCCCGGGTCGGGCGGCGAGCCGGCGGACCGGGCGGCGGTATAGGCGCCGACGTGCTCGCGGATCACCGCCGACTCCGCGTCCGCGCGCTCCAGCCACGTCTCCCAGCGCCGCTGCATGGGCCGGATCAGGCCGCCGCCGACGCCCACGACGACCACACCGGCCACGGTGGCCAGCACCGTGATCAGCAGCGGCCGCGTCACCGAGGTGGCGATCCGCAACTGGTCGAGCGCGGCCACCACGCCCAGCGCGACGATCACGACCGAGACGACCCGGCCCACCGACCGGCCGTAGGACAACCCGCCGAGGGCCCCGGCGACCAGGTCCTCGGCGGCCCGGGCGACTGCCGCCGCGACGATCATCAGCACGATCGCCACGAAGAGCCGCGGCAGCCACCCGAGCACGTCTTCGAGCAGGTCGCTGACCGGGTTCGGGCCCCACACCCCGAACGCCAGCTGCAGCGTGAGCAGCAGCACGCCGGCGAAGGCCAGCTTTCCGCCCAGCTCAGCCGGGCCGGCGCGGCCGGCGCCGAACCAGCGGCCGGCGGCGCTGCGCTCGACCACCCGGTCGAGGCCGGCCCGGCGCAACCCGCGGGACACCGCCGTCCGCAGGAGCCGCGCGACCAGATAGCCGATCAGCAGGATGCCGGCGAAGACCAGCGCGGTGGGCACGGTCAGCACCACCGAACGCCATATGTCGCTGAGCCCCCGGCTCAGCCCGTCCCCGGTCATCGCGCACTCCCTGCTGCCGGCCGGGCGGCATCCTGCCGACCCGTGGTGACCACAGAACGCAACGACCGAGGCCGGAGCCCGACGGTTGATTGGCGTTCTCGTCACACGACCGCAACCACCGGCGGCGTCCCGATCGGTCGCCGGTCGCGGGCCGGGGAGAGCCGATCGGTCAGTCGCGGGGCGCGGGGCTGAGCCGGGCCGGGTCGGCGGCGGCGGCCGGAATGCCGGCCCGCCCGAGCAGCGACGGAGGGCCCGGCGGTTCCGCGGCGAGGGAGGGCGACGCGGCGGCCGGGGGCCCGGGAACGGCTTCCGGCGCGGTGGCGCCCAGAGCCGGACGCACCGCGGCATAGCCGGCGGCCCCGGTGAGGACGGCCGCGAGCGCGAGGACGGTCAGGGCGGCAGCGTCCCGGCGGCGCCGGGCCAGCGGGCTGTGCGCGATCGGTGACCGCATCGCGGACAGGTCGATCACCGGCTCGGAGAAGGGCTCGCGCTGGGACATCGGGCGACTCTAAGTGACGCCCAGCCGTCCTGGCCAGCTCAGGAGAGCGAGCTGACACTACGCATAGTGAGATCACAACGAGAACGTACGAGAGGGATCAGGGGGTCGTACCGTCAAGAATCGGACGGTCGGCCGGTGCGGCATCGTCCGAATGGCCGAGCCGGGCTACTCTTTGGTCATGGCCGGGACGGGTGGGGTGAGCCCCTCAGTGATGCCCGCTTTGCCCGCGCAGCCTGCCGCCGCCGGGTCGGGCCGGGTGAGTTGCGCCGATCTCGTGCACGGACGCGACTGGAGCGACACCGAGCTCGGCCCCCGCGACCACTGGGATCCGGCCGTCGCCGCCACCATCGAGCTCGTTCTCGCGTCGCCGATGCCGATGGCCTACAGCCACGGCGCCGGCTTCCTGCTGATCTACAACGACGCGTACGCGGATCTGTTCGGCACCCTGCACCCGGCCGCGCTGGGCCGGCCCGCGGCCGAGGTGTTCGGCGACCTGTGGGAGTCGCGCGGCCTGGGCGGCGTGGTCGAGGAGGTCTACCGCAGCGGCCGGCCGTTCCTCGAGGCCGAGACCCAGCTGACCGTCGCGCGGGGCCAGCACGGCCGGCCCGAGCAGGCGTTCTTCACCCGCGGTCACTCGGTGGTCCGCGACGTGCGCGGCGAGGTGGCCGGGGTGCTGACCGTCGCCGCCGAGACCACCCAGGTGACCCGCCGCCTGCAGAACCTGGGCGACCTGACGTCGCGCCTGGCCGGCGCGCTGACCGTCGACGACGTGGCCCGGGTCGTCCTGGGCTACGCGATGACCTCCTTCGACGTCGACCACTGCGCCTTCGCGGTCGACGACGGCGGGGCCTACCGCTACGTCCGCCGCATCCGGGGCGAGATGCTCGACGAGGCCGACGAACGCCTGCCCCCGGTGTGGAAAAGGGTGCCCAACGACCAGCGGGCTCCGATCGTGGCCGCCGCGCAGACCGGGACGGCCACGTTCGTGGCCGATGGCGAGCCGTTGCTGGAGCTGGCCTCCGACCGGCACGAGCGGCGGATCCGGGCCCTGGCCGCGCTGCCGTTGCGCACGCCCCTGCTGACCGGCGCGCTGACGATCGGCTATCGCGAGGCCCACCGCTGGCTGCCGGCCGAGCGGGCGCTGCTGGACGCGGCCGCCCAGCTGGTCGCCCAGGCGGCCGAGCGGGCCCGCCGGTTCGAGGCCCAGCACGGCACGGCCCAGCTTCTGCAGCGCAGCATGCTGCCCGAGCACCTGCCCGAGCTTGAAACGTTCCGGATAGCCGCCCGCTACGACGTGGGCGTCGACGGCAACGCGGCCGGCGGCGACTTCTACGACGCTTTCCGGCTGCTCGACGGGCGCCTGGCCATGGTGCTGGGCGACGTGGCCGGGCACGATGTGCGCGCGGCCGCGGTGATGGGCCAGGTGCGGGCCGCGCTGCGGGCGATGGCGCTGACCGATCCGGCCCCGCCCAGCGTGCTGGCGGGTCTCGACCGGCTGGTCGGGTCGCTCGGCGCCGAGTCGCGCAACGAGGAGATCTTCGTGACCGTCGTCTACGGGGTGCTCGACCCGGCCGACGGCACGATCACGATGGCCAGCGCCGGGCATCCGCCGCCGGTGCTGCGCCGCACCGGGCACGGCGGCGAGCCGCCCACGGCCGAGCTGGTCAAGGTGCCGCCGGGCGCCCCGCTGGGACTGGGCGGGCGCTGGCAGACCGGTCAGGTGCGGCTCGAGCCGGGCGACACGATCCTGCTGTTCAGCGACGGTGTCGTGGAACGACGCGGTCACGCTCTCACCGAGGGCCTGGACGCGCTGGTGGCGGCGGCGGCCGGGGCGGCCGGTGGCGACCCGCGCAACCTGTGCGCGCTGGCGACGTCCGCGGTGGCCGGCTCGACCGACGACGACGTCGCCGTGCTCGCGGTCGAGCACGCGGTGGCGATGAGCCGGTCGGACACGATGCTGGTGCCGGCCGAGCCGACAGGGCCGAGTCGCGTACGCCAGTGGATGACCACCCGCCTGCGGGAGTGGTCGGTGCCCGAGCCGGTCATCGGCGCGGCCATCCTGTGCACGAGTGAGCTGACCACGAACGCGCTGCTGCACGCGGGCACGCCGGCGCGGGTCCACATCGACCTCAATGCCGAGCGGCTGCTGGTCTCGGTGGCCGACGAGGGCACCCGGGGCAGCGTGATCCGCGCGCACGCCGACACGATGAGCAGTCGCGGCCGGGGGCTCGGCCTGATCGAGGAGCTGAGCGACTCGTGGGGCACCGACCCGAGCGTGCGGGGCACCACGGTGTGGTTCGAGATGCTCATTCCGCACACCACGGCCGATCGACCGTCGTGACTGGACGCGCTCCCACGACAGGCAACTTGCCGAACCGTTAACGCTCGCGTGACACCTAACCTACAGGCAGTCACTTTAGGTAGCGGAAAGCCATTCCAAACCGGACATTGAACCCCCAGGTAGTGACGGCGCGTATAGATTGCCGTAGAGTCGTCGTCATTCGGGGACGTCCACGTTGGAGTGCTATATGCGGATCAGGGGCTTTGCGCCGTCGACTCCCTGCTGGGTGGAGCTGACGACATCGGACCGGGACGACGCGGCCGGTTTCTATGCCGGGCTCTTCGGCTGGCAGGTCGAGGGTGATCGATTCCTGCTGGACGGCAAGGCGGTGGCCGGCATCGGCCGCACCCGCCCCGAGCAGCCGCCGGGATGGCTCACCTATCTGGCCGCGCCCGACCTGGCGGCGACCGTCGAGCGGGTGACCCAGGCGCACGGCCGGCAGCTGACCTGGCCGGAGGAACGGCACGGCGCCTGCACGGCGATCGTGTCCGACACCAACGGCGCGGTCTTCGGCCTGTGGCAGGCGGCCGGGTTCGCCGGCGCCCAGCTGCGCGGCGAGCCGGGCACGATGGAGTGGTCCGACCTGCTGGCCGGCGACGTGTCCGCGGCGACCTCCTTCTACGGCTCGGTCTTCGGCTGGACGCTGACCCACGAGTTCGGCAGCGGCGAGTGGCTGAGCGAGGCCCACGATTCCGTGGCCGGCCTGATCACCGGGCGCTACGACGCCCGCTGGCAGCCGTCGTTCCAGGTCGCCGACACCTCCGAGACGATCGACCGGTGCGCCGGGCTGGGCGGCCGGGTCGTCGCCGGGCCGGTCGAGATGGGCCTGGGCAGCTACGTCGAGATGCTCGACCCGCATGGCGCCCCGTTCGCGGTGACGGCGCCGGTGCATCGCCCGGTCGAGTTGAATGTCGCCTACAACGACATCATCGGCATGGAGTTGACCTACGGCGGGTAGAGGAACAGGTGTTCGAACATCGAAGCCTGATCACCACCGGAGGCATGCCGTCATGACCGACCAGTCGAACGCCGAGAAGGACCCGTCGGACTGGGTGACCGGTGACGAACCGGCAACCGGCGCCCAGGAGTCGTACCTGCACACCTTGGCCGGCGAGGCCAAGGAGGAATTGCCGGACGACCTGACCAAGGCCGAGGCGTCGCAGAAGATCGACGAACTGCAGCAGAAGACCGGCCGCGGTCAGTGATCTCCCGGAAAGCCGGCCCCCCGACGGGGCCGGCTTTCTTTTTTGCCTCGTGTGTCAACTCGGGTTGACGACAGACGGTCCGTCAACGTACGTTGACAGCATGACCGAAGCAACCGATCTCGCCGCGGCGGCGAGCAGTGCCGACCCCCGGGTCGGCCTGCGCGCGGTGGTGGCCCTGCGCCGCCTGCTCGAGGGTCTCGAGCACCTGCAGGTGGCCAACGCCCGCCGCAAGGGCTGGTCCTGGCAGGAGATCGCCGACGCGCTCGAGGTGACCCGCCAGGGCGTGCACAAGAAGCACGCCCGCCTGATGCCGGCGCCCGACCCCCGGGAGGACTGAAGATGTTCGAGCGATTCACCGCCGAGGCGCGCGCCGTCGTGACCAACGCCCAGATCGAGGCCCGCTCCCTGCACCACGATCACATCGGCACCGAGCACGTGCTGCTCGCGCTGCTGACCGACCCGGCCGGCCCGGTCGCCCGGTCGACCGGCCTGGACGCGGACACCGTCCGGGCCGACATCCTGCAGCGGATCGGCGGCCACACGCAGGACGGCCCGGTGGTCAGCGACGCCGACGCCGAGGACGCGGCCGCGCTCAAGGCGATCGGCATCGACCTGGCCGCCGTGCGCGAGGCGATCGAGGCCAACTTCGGCGCCGGGGCGTTGCGCCTGCCCCGCCCGGCGAAGAAGCGGGGCCTGTTCAGCAAGATCTACGCCGGCAGCAACCACATCCCGTTCACCAACCGCAACAAGAAGGTGCTCGAGTTGTCGCTGCGCGAGGCCCTCCGGCTCAAGCAGAAGTTCATCGCGCCCGAGCACATCATGCTCGGCCTGCTGCGCGAGGGGCACGGCCTGGCCATGCTCATCATGGCCGACCGGGGCGTCGACTTCGACCGCGTCCGGGCCGACCTGGAACGCTCGGTGGGCGCGACCGCCGCCTGACTCAGGGCTGGAAGTACACCCGCAGCTGGTGGCCGTCGGCGGTGTGATGCCAGCCGACGTCCCCCAGGGTCGTGATGTCCGGACGGCGCCGCAGCCAGGCGGCGGCCATCGCGAAGGCCTCGGCCGGGGTCTGCCCGACGAAGACGACGCGGCGCTCCCACTCTTCCCAGACGGCCGGCGAGGGGCCTGAGACCACCGCGGTGGGCCCGATCCGGCGGCCGTTGCGCACACCCCGGACATACCAGTCGTTGACGTCCTCGTCGTGCTCGACCGACCAGCCGTCGATGTGGCCGAGGTCGTTCACGATCGCGCTGCGGGCGCAGTCCAGCGCGGCATCCAGCGAGGCGAATTCCACCTCTTCACCCTCGTACTCCACCCGGTACGCCATGCATCGCCCCCTGCCCCGGCCGACCCAGGGGCACGATCTTAAGCGATTCTCCGAGTAAGTTTCAGATCATGCCTGCTCACGTCCTCGTCACCGGGGCGGCCGGCCTCATCGGCACCGCCGTGCTCGATCACCTGGCCTCCGACGGCGTCTCCACCACCGCCCTCGTCCTCGAACCCACCGACACCCGAGCCGACCGCACGCTGGTGGGCGACGCCCGCGACGTGTCGCTGGTCGACGACGCCCTCGACGGCGCCGAAGCCGTCATCCACCTCGCTGCCATCTCCCACCCGGGCAGCGATCCCGACGAGGAGGTCTTCGGCCGCAACACCCTGGCCACGTTCACCGTGCTCGACCGGGCCGCGCGGCGCGGCGTGCGCAACGCCGTGATCGCCAGCAGCTACGCGATCGGCGGGCTCCCGTTCGCCCGCCGGCCGCTGCGCCTGCCCTACCTGCCGATCGATGCCGCCGTGCCGCTGCAGATCACCGACCCGTACGCCCTCTCGAAGCGCGCCGACGAGGCCACCGCCGACATGATCCATCGCCAGTACGGCATGACCGTGGTGGCCCTGCGCCTGCCGTTCGTGGGCGCGGCCGACGACCGTCTGGGCCCGATGGCCGAGCTCTTCGCGCGTGATCCCGGCCGGGGCGCGGCCGACGTGTGGAGCTACCTCGACGTCCGGGACGCGGCCCGGGCCCTGGTGGCGGCCCTGCAGCCGGCCTTGTCGGGCAACCACGTGCTCTACGTGGCCGCCCCTGACACGCTGGCCCCGCAGTCCACGGAGTGGCTGCTCGACGAGTTCCATCCCGGGGTGCCCCGCCCCGGCTTCCCCGGCCGCGCGGTGCCGATCGACCTCCGGCCGGCCCGCGAGCTGCTCGGCTTCACGGCCCGCTACGAATACCCGGTCGCATGAGCGCGCCCTCGATCACCGGCGTCCGGGTCTTCGTCACCGCCCCCGAGGGGGTCAACCTCGTCGTCGTGCGCGTCGACACCTCCGAGCCCGGCTTGTACGGGCTGGGCTGCGCGACCTTCCACCAGCGGTTCGCCGCCGTGGTCGCCGCGCTCGAGACGCACGTCGCCCCGTTGCTGACCGGGCGGGACGTCAGCCAGATCTCCGACATCGGCCGGATGCTGCACTTCTCGTCGTACTGGCGGGGCGGCCCGGTCCTCAACAGTGCCCTCTCCGGGATCGACATGGCGCTGTGGGACATCGCCGGCAAGCGCGCCGGGCTGCCCGTCCACGACCTGCTCGGCGGCCGGCTGCGCGGCGCGGCGCCGGTCTATCTGCACGCGTCGGGAGCCACGATCGAGGAGACCCTCGACCACGCCGAGTCCCTGGTGGCGGCCGGTCTGCGGCATGTGCGGCTGCAGACCGGGCAGCCGGGCCTGGGCGCGTACGGGGCTCCGGGCACGCCGGGCGGCTACCCCGGCGCGCCTTACCCGGACGGCTGGGACGTCCACCACTACCTCGCGCAGACGCCACGCCTGTTCGCCGCGGCCCGCGAGCGGCTGGGCGACGACGTGGAGCTGCTGCACGACGTGCACAGCCGGCTGACGCCCAAGCAGGCCGCCGTGCTGGCCCGCGCGCTCGAGCCGTACCGCCTGTTCTTCCTGGAGGACGTGGTGGCGCCCGAGCACTACGACCGGCTGCCGGAGGTGCGCGCGGCCTCGCCCGTACCGCTGGCGGTGGGTGAGTTGACCGCCTCGGTGACCGACGCCGCCCGGCTCGTCACCGGCGGCGGCGTCGACCTGCTGCGATGCCACATCTCGGCGATCGGCGGCCTGACGCCCGGGCACAAGCTGGCCGTGCTCTGCGAGCTGCACGGCGTGCAGACCGCGTGGCACGCCCCGGCCGACGTCTCCCCCATCGGCGCCGCGGCCAACCTGGCCCTCGACCTGACGAGTCCGGCGTTCGGCATCCAGGAGGGGCACGTGTACGCCGACGTCGTCCACGAGATCTTCCCGGGTACGCCGGTGATCGCGGCCGGCTATGCGCAGGCCTCCACCGGGCCGGGGTGGGGCCTCGAGTTCGACGAGGCCGCCGCGGCCCGGCATCCGCCGGTGCTGGGTGGTCACGAGCGGTGGGCGGCCACGGTCCGCCGCCCGGACGGCGCCATCGAAGCTCCGTGACCGCCCCCGGCGCCTGTTCTCGGAGCGCCGCCGAGCCGTGGCGGGACCTCAACCGCACCGTGACCCGGCCCCGACGGGGAGCAGGCGTCAGAGCTGCTCTGCGGGCCCGCCGGCCGACGGCGTGGCGTCGTACCGGATCGGGGGTGTCAGCGGACCGTCCACCAGTGCGGCGATCCGCGGGATCTCGGAGGCGATCGAGGCCTGGTGCCTCTCGAACGCCTCGGCCGACGCAAAGGCCATGACCGCCAGGAGCGGGCCGTTCTCGTCATCGAGAGGGCTGCGCACCGAGTACTCCAGATTTCCGGGCTCGGCCCGGATCCGCGGGGCCAGCTCGGCCAGGACGGCGAGGAGGTCGCCGCGCCGGCCGGGCCGGGGCCGCAGCGGCGACGCGAGGAAGACCGGGCGCGACGCCGTCCCGCCCCGGAGCAGGGTGAGGGCGCGCGCGGCCGAGGCCGGGTCGGGCAACCGGATCTCGTGGCCGGCCAGCTCACTCACCGAGGCGGCCACGGCGACCTCGCCGATCTGACCGGGCGTGATCCACTCCGGCTGGGCGTCGCCGACCGACCGGGTCCGCACGGGCCCCAGCACGAGGGTGAAGACCCGTGGCCGGCCGGCGGCCTCGGCCACGAGCACCTTGCCCATCATCAGCAGGGCGGACTGCTCCATGCTGAGCAGGCCACTGCCGGGCACCGGCCGGAACCCGGACTCGCCGGCCACGATCTGGTACGTGCCGGTCGGGCTCAGCCGGGGCAGGACGGCCCGCATCACGGCCGCGTGCGTCGTCACGGGATCGACGAAGGCCGCTTGCCAGTCGGCCGGGTCGATCTCCCAGAGCTTGCGCCCGCCCCAGTAGCCGCCGATCGGCGCGACGACGTCATCGAGGCCGCCGAGCCGATCGGTCATCTCGGCCGCCAGCCGATCGGCCCCGTCGAACGTGGTGTAGTCGTGCACGACGAGGTGCAGCCGATCGGTGACGGCCTCGCCGAGCACCTGCCGGAACTCCGCCGCGCGCCGCTCATCGCGGCTGGGCACGACGACGTGGGCCCCGGCGGCCAGGTAGGCCCGCACGATCCCCTCGCCGACTCCTCCTGTTCCACCCGGAATCAGAACCCGCCGTCCGTCGACCCGGGTCTGCACGGCACTGGTCATAGCCCACCTCTTCCGTATTCGTTGGTAGCCCCAACGTTGGTTTACCCAACGTAACACCTGTCGTTGGGAAGCCCAACGGCTAAGATGACGGCATGCCGGAGACGAAGGACACCCCCCAGCCCCCGGCCCGGCTGCGCACCCTGGCCAGCTGGCAGGCGAGCAAGATGTCGACGATCGGCACGCGCCTGTTCGCCCGGCGGATGAAGCTGAGCGCCCGGGCCGACTTCGCCGTCCTGGCCGTTCTCGAGGAGTCCGGGCCGCTGAGCCAGGCCGACATCGGCCGGCGCCTGGGCCTCGATCGCAACGACGTCAACGGGATTCTCAACCGGCTGGAGAGCGAGCACCGCGTCCGGCGCGAGACCGATCCGGCCGACCGCCGCCGCAACGTCGTCCTGCTCACCGGCGAGGGACGCCTCTACCTGGACGAGCTGCAGGAGTACACCGAGGCCGTGCAGGACGAGCTCCTCGCCGGCCTGAGCGCCGCCGAGCGCCGGCACCTGCGGGAGCTGCTGACCAAGCTGCTCGGCGGCCACCGCCAAGAGCCCGCGTGACAGAGTTGTTATTTCAGATTTGAAGGAGTTACAGTTCCCGTATGGCCGATCCGCTGACCGACACCCAACAGCTCGCGTGGCGCACCTTCGTCGAGAGCTCCTGGGCCCTGCACACCCACCTCGAGGATGAGCTGCGCGCGCAGACCGGTCTCAGCATGAACGACTACCACGTGATGGTCACCCTCTCGGAGGCTCCGGACCACCGGCTCCGCATGGGCGAACTGGCCAGCCGGCTGGTCTTCTCCCCCAGCCGCATCACGTACCAGATCAGCTCGATGGTCAAGCGCGGCCTGGTGCGCAAGCAGCCCTGCCCCGAGGACGGCCGCGGCCAGGAGGCCGTGCTGACCGACGAGGGCATGGCCGCGCTCGAGGCCGCCGCGCCGATGCACCTCATCACCGTCCGCGACAGCTTCATCGACCGCCTCGACGACGATGAGCTGGCGGTCATCGGACGGGTCTTCGACAAGATCCGGAAGCCCTGACCCGGCGCTTCCGGCTTCCCGGATCCAGCACACGCGCCTAGGAACGGCAGCACACTACTATTTCAGATTTGAAAGAGTTAGAGTGTGAGCACGGCCGAGTCGGCCTGCGTGATCGACAGCTTAGGAAGGCCCGCCATGCCCGCCATCACCGTGGACGACGTTCTGGTCCTGCCCCGCCTGCCGCGACTCGACCCCGACACCACCGTCCGGCCGGTCCGCCGCCTCACGACCGCGCCCACCGGCTACGAGGGTGAGGGCTTCCCGGTCCGCCGCGCGTTCGCCGGGGTGCCGGTCAACGAGCTCGACCCGTTCATCCACCTCGACCAGATGGGCGAGGTCGACTACGCGCCGGGCGAGCCCAAGGGGACCCCGTGGCACCCGCACCGCGGGTTCGAGACCGTGACCTACATGATCGACGGGATCATGGACCACCAGGACTCGCTGGGCAGCGGCGGCACCATCGCCAACGGCGACACCCAGTGGATGACCGCCGGTCAGGGCATCCTGCACATCGAGGCGCCGCCGGAGCACCTGGTGACCAGCGGCGGCCTCTTCCACGGGCTGCAGCTGTGGGTCAACCTGCCCCGCGCGGCCAAGATGATCACGCCGAAGTACCAGGACATCCGCGGCCGGGAGTCGGCCTTGCTGACCACGCCGGACGGCGGCAGCCTGATCCGGGTCATCGCCGGTGAGGTCGGCGGGCACGCCGGACCCGGCTCGACGTTCACGCCGATCAACCTGGCCCACGTCACCCTGCAGCCCGGCGCCCAGCTCGATCTGCCGTGGCAGCCCGATTACAACGCGCTGGTCTACGTGCTGGCCGGCCGGGGCACGGTGGGCGCCGAGCAGCGCCCGATCCAGATCGGCCAGCTGGCCGCCCACGGCAAGGGCGACGCGATCCGCGTCACGGCTGACGCGGTCCAGGACTCGAACATCCCGGCGATGGAGCTGTTCATCATGGGCGGCCGCCCGATCCGCGAGCCGGTGGCCCACTACGGCCCCTTCGTGATGAACACCCAGGCCGAGCTGCGGCAGGCCTTCGAGGACTTCCAGAAGGGCCGGCTGGGCGTCATCCCGGCCGATCGACTCCCGCACACCGACTGACCACGGCGACAGAAAACCCCGCCCGGAGGCCCCGGGCGGGGTTTTTCGCGTGGGCGATCAGGCGCGGGAGCGGGGCAGGCAGTCCTTCTTGTACTTGAGCCCGGAGCCGCACCAGCAGGCGCCGTTGCGCTCCGGCGGCCACGGGATCTGACTGGGGGAGGCGGCCAGCGTGTCCACGTACGCCGACCGGGTCGCGGCATCGGTCGGGTCGCCCTGCTTGTCCAGGTCGTCGACCTTGCCGGGCAGCACGGCCAGGCCGGTGCGGCCGGTGGCGGTCAGGCGCACCAGTTCCTTTTCGAGGCGGGCGCGGTGCTCGTCCCAGTCGGCGCCGTACTGCTCGGACAGGGCCGGCCACTTCTCCAGCAGGCGGTCGAACTCGGGCTTGGGCCAGAACACCAGGTCGACGTCCGCGGCGGCGGCGGCCGGGGCCGCGCCGGCGTTGGCCAGCCGGGTCTCGAGCCGCTCGGCCAGGTTGTCGTTGTGGTCGTGCTGCAGGCCGAGGGCGTGCCGCAGGCGGTGCCGCTGCTGCAGCAGGAAGAACAGCGTGCCGGCGTCGTCCGCGCTGGCCGGCTCGGACGACTGGTCGGCCGCGGCGCGCTCGGCGAACGCGAGCTTCACCGCCTCGGTCAGCCACTCCTCGGCCTGCCGGGAGCGCTTGCCCACGACCAGGGCGGCGGTGATGAACGCGGCCGCGTCCGGGTGCACGGTCAGCTGGGGCCGCAGCGCCTCGATCTCGGCCAGCGCCTCGTCGTCGCGGCCGGCCCGGAACAGGATGCGGGCCCGCACGGCGCGGGTGGTGGCGACCTGATTGTCGTCGCGGTTGCCGTACGCCTCGATGGCGCCGTCGGCGTAGCGGAGGGCGGCGTCGAGCTTCGAGCGGCTCTCGGCGATCTCGGCGGCCAGCGTCAGCGCCTGGCCGGCGTCCTGCGGGTCTTCCAGCCGGCCCGACTCCACCGCGTCGGCCACGTCGGCCGCGACGCCGAGAGGGTTGGCCGCGCCCAGGGCGGACTGCCGGATCTCTTCTAGGTCTGCGCTGGTCAGCACGGTTTTAGTCGCCACGTCGTCAACTTACTGCTACTTGTGCATCTGTGGCTGTTGATCTGAGTCTCACTTCGGCGCGGCGAAAACGCCGGACATGGCAGGGCAGACCGCGCGCGCCGTTTGTTCTACCCTGCACCGCATGGCGCTGATCGAGCGATTCGCGGACCTTGTGGTGCGGGGCGGCATCAACGTTCAGCCCGGTCAGGGCGTGGTTCTGCACACCGGCACGGCCCATGTCGAGATCGCCCGGGCGGTCACCGAGGCGGCGTACGCGGCCGGGGCGGCCTGGGTCGAGCCGATCTGGAGCGACGGGCCGATGCGCCGCTCGGCTGTGACCCATTCGAGTGTCGAACAGCTTTCCGCCGTACGCCCGTGGGCCCTCACCCGGATCGCGGAGTGGCGCGAGGCCGGCGCGGCGTGGATCAGGCTGCTCGGCGAGGCCGACCCGCACCTGCTCGACGGGCTCGATCCGGCCCGGGTGGCCGCGTACCCGGCCGAGGAGTCGCAGGCGATGCGCCGGGCGATCTTCGGGGGCATGCGCTGGACGGTGGTCGGGGCGCCCAACCCGGGCTGGGCGCGGCAGGTGTTCGGCGAGCCCGACGTCGAGCGGCTGTGGCAGGTGGTCGGCACGGCGATGCGGCTCGACCTCGACGACCCGGTGGCCGCCTGGCAGCAGCGGGCCGAGATGCTGGCCGAGCGGGGGCGGCGGCTGGACGAGCTGGAGCTGACCGAGCTGCGGTACGTCGGCGAGGGCACCGACCTGACCGTGGGGCTGCTCCCGGGCACCCGGTGGACGGGCGGCGGGGTGGTCGACGACGCCGGCATCCCCTACCTGCCCAACATCCCGACCGAGGAGGTCTTCACCAGCCCCGACCGCACCCGCGCCGACGGTGTGCTGCGGATGACCCGGCCGGTGGTGATCAGCGGTCAGGTGGTCACCGGGCTGCGGGTGACGCTGGCCGGCGGGCGCATCACCGAGGTGTCGGCCGACGAGGGCGCCGACGTGGTGCGCGCCCATCTCGAGACCGACGAGGGCGCGCGCCACCTGGGCGAGGTCGCGCTCGTCGACAAGGACAGCCGGATAGCCCGGGCCGGCGTCGTCTTCCACAACATGCTCTTCGACGAGAACGCGGCCTGCCATGTGGCCTGGGGTCAGAGCTTCCCGTTCGCCGTCGCCGGGGGCGCCTCGATGACCGAGCAGCAGCGCGTCGGCCTGGGGCTGAACATGTCAAGCGTGCACACCGACGTGGTGATCGGCGGCGAGGGCATCTCGGTCGTCGGCCGCGGGCCGCGCGGGAGCACCGACCTCATCCGGAACGACGAATGGGTGCTGTGAGATGACACCGGCGGCGGCGTACGACGAGATCGCGGACTGGTACGAGAACGACTTCCTGCCGACGACGGGGCCGGGCGACCCGATCGGCATCCGGCGGCAGCTGGGCGAGCTGCTCGGCGCGGGCAGCGGCCGGTGCCTCGAGGTGGGCTGCGGCACGGGCGTGCACGCGGCTCAGCTGCGCGACCTCGGGTGGTCGCCGGTGGGGGTCGACCTGTCGGCGGGCATGCTCTCGTACGCCAAGGAACGCCTGCCGATCGCCCGGGCCGACGCGACGCGCCTGCCGGTGCGGGACGAGGCCATGCCCGCGGTGGTGGCGATGCTGGTGCACACCGACATGCCGGACTACCCGGCCGTGCTGCGGGAGATCGGCCGGGTGCTGCGCCCCGGGGGCATCTTTGTCCACGTCGGAGTGCATCCGGCCTTCTGCGGCGGTTTCGCCGACCGCGGCGACCCCGAAGCGGTCGTCATCCGGCCGGGTTATCTCGACGGTCACTGGACCAAGCAGTCCTGGACGACCCAGGGCGTGCGCAACCGGGTCGGCGCCGCACACTTCCCGCTGCCCGTGTTGTTCCAGGCCGTGCTCGACGCGGGTCTGACGTTCACCGGCTTCGCCGAGGGCGGCGCCCCGACGCCGACGACCCTGGCCTTCCGGGCCACCAAACCGCTCCCCGGTGACCGATCGTGATCAAGATCATGTGAGGTCTAGATCATGAACAGCATCGCTCCGACACCCATCAGGACCAGCAGCAGGACCACGACGAGAAGGCCCTTTTCGGCGGCGGCGGCGGTGTCGGCAGGGGTGACGGACTCGGTGATCGGCTCGGCGCTCATGGGCTGATCCCTCCGGGGAGACGACGGACATGCGGCGTGGCGTAGGTTCATGGGCGTGCCTCTGCCGGACTGGTTCCTCACTGAGGAGGAGCGTGGCAACCCGGACTCCTCCATACCCACCTGGTGCACCGGAAACGCGGTGGAACCACTGATTCACGGCAAAACATATTTTGACCGTTTGGTAACGGAAGTGGAAAGTCTCCGCGAGGGTGACCACCTCTTCTTCACCGACTGGCGCGGCGACCCCGACGAGCGGATGCGCGACGACGGCCCGACCATCGTCGAGCTGTTCTCGAACGCGGCCAAGCGCGGCGTCGTCGTGAAGGGTCTGCTCTGGCGTTCGCACGTCGACAAACTCGCGTACAGCGAGGAGGAGAACCGCAACCTCGGCGACGAGATCCGCGCGGCCGGCGGTGAGGTGCTGCTCGACCAGCGCGTCCGCCGCGGCGGTTCGCACCACCAGAAACTCGTCGTGCTGCGGCACCCGGGCCGGCCCGAGCTCGACGTCGCCTTCGCGGGCGGCATCGATCTGTGCCACAGCCGCCGCGACGACGAACGTCACCTGGGCGACCCGCAGGCGGTTGTCATGGCCAAGGCCTACGGGCCGCACCCGCCCTGGCACGACGTGCAGCTCGAGCTGCGCGGGCCGGTGGTGGGCGTGCTCGACTTCACCTTCCGCGAGCGGTGGAACGAGCCCGACGACCTCGACCAGCACGGTCCGATCTCGACGGTGACCGACAAGCTCAAGCACGCCGACATGAGCGCCGACCGCCTGCCGCCGCAGCCACCCGACCCGCCCGAGGCCGGGCCGATGGCCGTGCAGACCCTGCGCACCTATCCGGCGATGCGGCCGCAGTACGACTTCGCGCGCAACGGCGAGCAGACGGTGGCCCGCGGCTACACCAAGGCGATCAAGCGGGCCCGGCGGCTCATCTACCTCGAGGACCAGTACCTGTGGTCGGCCGAGGTGGCCCGGCTCTTCGCCGACGCGCTGCGGGACAACCCCGAGCTGCACCTCATCGCCGTCGTCCCGCGGTACCCCGACGTCGACGGCCGGTTCGCGCTGCCGCCCAACCAGGTCGGCCGGGAGAAGGCGATCTCGCTGTGCTCGATGGCCGCGCCCGACCGCGTGCACGTCTTCGACCTCGAGAACGAGGCCGGCACGCCGATCTACGTGCACGCCAAGGTGTGCATCGCCGACGACGTGTGGTGCAGCGTGGGCAGCGACAACTTCAACCGTCGTTCGTGGACGCACGACAGCGAGCTGTCCAACGCGATCCTCGACGACACACGCGACGAGCGCGAGCCGCGCGACCCGGCCGGGCTGGGCGACGGCGCCCGGCGCTTCCCGCGTGAGCTGCGGCTGGCGCTGACCCGCGAGCACCTCGGCCGTGATCTGGACGTCGTCGATCCGGCCGACGCCGTACGGGAGATGACCGAGGCCGCCGACAAGCTGAAGGCCTGGCACGACGGGGGCCGGCAGGGCACCCGCCCGCCCGGCCGCCTGATGCCTCATCAGACCGAGAAGCTGCCGTGGTATCAGAGCCTGTGGGCGACTCCGGCCTACCGGCTGATCTACGACCCGGACGGTCGGTCGTGGCGGGACAGGTGGGCTAACCGCTGGTGAGCTCCCAGCTCGACGGCAGCAGGATCGGGGCGTCCGGGTCCCCGCCCGGTCCGAGGCCGACGCGCCACGCCCCCAACGGCGGCCGCCCGGCCTCGAGCCAGCGGTCGAGGATCGCCAGCGCGTCGGTGGCGTAGCGATCGGCCTCACCGCCGCCGGCCAGCACGCTGCCGTCGGGCAGGACAATCGCTCCCCCGGTGCGCTCCTCGTCGAGCAGCATGAGGCAGTTCTGCTCGTGGCGCGGCACCGCGGCGTAGGTGGCGCGGCGGTGCCAGACCCCCGCCGCGTACCACAGACCGCGATAGGCCAGCGGCTCCAGCGGCGGGTCGAAACGGCCCTCGGCGTACGGGACGAGTCTGGTCAGCGTGCGCGGCATGGCGGGCGCCGGGAACGGGTGGGCGGCGGTCAGCGGGCCGGCCGCCGTCATGAACCCGGACGGGCAGACGACCCGGGCCCGCAGATCCCGGGTGACGCGCAGGACGGGATGGGTGCCGGCGTGCTCGACCGGCGCCACGACCACCCCGTCCGGCGCGTCGCCGAGCTGCTCGATCCACCGCGGCGACAGTCCCGCGACCCCGACCGTGACGATCACCCGATCCACCCGTACGCCGGGTGGCGCATAGCCGTCGCCGTGCACCACCCGGACACCCTCGGCACCGGCCCGGGCCAGCGCGGAGCGCGCCCGGTCGGCCACGTCCTGCTGCACGTCCACGCTGATGACCGAGGCGCCGAGGCGGGCCAGCAGCGCCGCGTTGTAGCCGGTCCCGGCCCCGATCTCGAGGACCGTGTGTCCCGGCCGCACGTCCAGCGCCGCGATCATGAGGGCCATGAGCGAGGGCTGGCTCGACGAGCTGACCGGGGTGCCGCCGTCCACCTTGGTGACCAGCACGTCGTCGTCGTAGACGAGATCGAGGAAGTCGGCGTCGGACGGCCCGGCCCAGCTGCCGTCGCGCCGCTGGAAGCCGTCCGGGACGAAGACCTCGCGGGGCACCTCGGCGAAGGCGGCCGCCAGCTCCGGCGAGAGGGCCACGTCCCCCTGCCGGATCCGCTCGACGAACGCCTCCCGGCTCACGCTCCTCACCTTACGGCTCCGCACGACCCCGGAACCGAACGCGCGAGGGGCCGGTCGGCCGTGGCCCTTCCGCCGTCGCAAGCGTGTGCCACCGGCCGCCCGGCAGTTTCGTCGCGACCTGCCCCCGGGGCCCCTCGATCGGATGCCCGGCCGATCAGCAGCGTCTCCTCCGCGGACGAACGCCCAAGCGTTCCGATCCGCGGGCCGCTCGACCGGACGCCCAGCGGCGTCGTCGTGAGCGGGCGGCTCGGCCGCCGGGCTCCGGCGGCGTCCTCATCCGCGGGCGGTAGCGACGGCGGCGGTCAGGCCGGCGGGCACGTCGGCGGCGTGGTAGGGCCACTCGGTGGGCTCGATGTTCTCGAGGAACTGGGAGTAGATCAGGGCGCCGCGCAGATCGGCGACGGGCAGCATCAGCTCGACGGCCCGCAGCGGATCGGAACCGGGCACGGTCTCGCGCCAGCGTGCGGCCCACTCGGCGAGCAGCCGGTCGCGGCCGGGCAGGCCACCGCCCCGCTCCCCGCCGCCCGTGTCGGCGTCGGTCAGGCGCAGGATGTCGAACGCCGGGTGACCGAGTACGCAGTCGCCCCAATCCATGATCGTCAGCCGGCCGGCGTCGTCAGTGCGGACGTTCCCGGGGTGCAGGTCGCCGTGGACGAGCGTGTCGGGCAGGCCGCACTCCTCGATCGCGGCGAACCGCCGGGGCAGGTCGTCGATGAGCTCGCGCAGACCGGCGATGGCCTCGAAGTACGGCTCGGCGATGCGCACGTAGTCGGCGAGTGTCCGGGACAGGCGGGCGTCGGGGATCCGCGCCAGCGGGGCGGGATCGGCGGCCAAGTGGGCCTGGATCGGGTGGAAGGCGGCGGCGATCTCGGCGCACAGCTCGGTGCCGGCGCCGTAACGGTCCTCGCCGGGGGCGTGGGCGAGCAGCATGCGGCCGTGCTCGCCCGCGGCGATCAGCCGCGGAACCCGGTGGGGAGCGATGCCGGCGACCAGGCTGATCGCGTACGGCTCGTGCGCGAAGAAGGACGGCACCTGCTTGAGCCAGGCCACGGGGCCGTGCTCGTCGTCGAGCCGCCAGATGGCCGAGAGGTTCCAGGTGCGGCACTGGTGGGCGGTCGTGCCGGGGACCAGGCCGGTGGCCCAGGCGATCGAGGCGGTGGGACCGCCCAGCTCGGCGTAGGGCGCGCGCTTGGGGTGCGGCTCGCGCGCGCTCTCGACGTACGCCGGAAAGGTCTTGGACCCGGCAGCCCCCCGGCTTGTCGCGGCCGGCGTGGCGCCGCCGCCGACGCCCTGCTTCCCGATATCGCCGTCCCGCGAGCCGATGCCGGCGTCAGCGCTCTGTGTGCGGGACTCGCCGCCGGGCTTCTCGGCGACTTTCCGGATGTTTCTCGCTTCGTCGGTCACTTCGGCGAGGTAAGTAACGTGGCCACCGGGCGGGCCGGGGCGGTCGCTGTGCAACAGGCGCAGCACCTGGAGCCCCGGGCCGAAGTCGTCGACCGGCTGCCACCACGGGCTCGCCGGCTCGAACGGGTCCGTCTCCCCCAGCAGCTCACCGTCGGGGTCGACCAGCACCAATGTCACGGTTCTCGTCACGACCGCACACCGTAGCCGAGAACCCGGGATCTCCTCGCGGCATTTCCCGCCGGCCGGACCTCGCGCCGGCGCCGGTCTGGTGCCCGCATCGGCGCCGGTCTGGTGCCCGCATCGGCGCCGGTCTGGTGCCCGCATCGGCGCCGGTCCGGTGCCCGCATCGGCGCCGGTCCGGTGCCCGCATCGGCGCCGGTCCGGTGCCCGCATCGGCGCCGGTCCGGTGCCCGCATTGGCGCCGGTCTGGTGCCCGCGGCCCGGGCGCAACTACGATGCGCTGATGTCCGGACGCTCCGCCACCGCCCTGCCCGAGCTCTGCACCGGTCTGGCCGAGGCGGTGATCCGGCTCGACACCCGAGCGTCCACCAAGATCTACCGCGCCATCGTGGAACGCCTCCCGCACGCCGATCGGGCCGAGCTCAGCGAGGGGCTGCCACCGCTGGTGCCGGCGCTCGAACAGGTCGCGCTCGGCAACGGCGCCCTGCTGGCCACGCTCGTAGCCGGGCTGATCGAGCAGGGCGCCGACCCGCTGCCGGTGCTGCCGGTGCTGGTCGACCGGGTCTCCACCGGTCTCGAGCTGGCCGCGCAGTTCGGCGTGCTGGCCGACAAGCTCGGCGGTCCGGTCACCGCGCCGACGTCGCCGGACGAATACCTGGAGCTGCGCGAACGCCTCGTCCGGGCGGCGCCGGAGGCCGAGCTGACCATGGGCGAGGCCGGCGAGATCGCGCAGGCCTGGTTCACCGTGAACGACTGGATCCCCAGCCTCCTCCTCCCGCTGCAGCAGAAGGCCGCCCGTCAGGCCCTGCCCGCCCGGTCCCGGCTGACCGCCGCGGCGGCCGCGATGACGCCGCACGCCGAGGACGCGGCCTGGCTGTTCGGGCTGCTCGAGGTGCTCGACGACGAGCCGCTGCTGGTGCTGCACCGCCCGACCAGCCGCGCCTACGACCTGACGATCAGCGGGGTGAGCGACAACTTCCAGCTGCACACGCTGCTGGCCGCGACGCTGATCGGGGACGAGTCCCGCGGTCTGCTGCCGGGCGAGCCGCCCGACGCGGCCTGGGTCGCCGCCGCCACCGACGGCGACCTGATGCCGGCCGAGGCGATTCACGCGCGGTTCTACCTGGCCGACGCGGCCGGCGAGACCATCTGGAACGAGGGCCGGCCGGCCGACATCGCGCTGCTCGGCGACCACCGGGTGATCGTGCTCGACCCACCACCGTACGAACGAAGCTGGAATCTCGGCCGCGCCTACCCACTGATGAGGCCCGAGGTAGTACTCAACCGCATCCTCCCCGCCGACGAGGCCACGCAGTGGGCGGCCCGGGTGGCACCCGCGTCATAGGCCCGGCCGATTCCGCTGTGCACCCCGGCCCGCCATTCGCCGAGCAAGCCGGCAGGTGATCGCCTTGCCGGGGGCCGATCTTCCGGAACCGATCATCGGTAGGACTGGCCTTGTTCTGCGGTCCGGCATCGAGCTCCTCGGCCTGACGTCGCGGGCGATGAACCGCTCCGGGGCAGTCAGCCACCCGTGGACGATGGACCGCTGCCAGGCCGAGGCACTATTCAACGGAAGATGGACCGCTGGCTGGCCGGGGCAGTCGACCACCCAGCGAACGATCGACCGCTGCCTGGGCGGGACACGACCACCAGCCGTCGATGGACCGCTGGCTGGCCGGGGCAGTCGACCACCCGGCGAACGATGGATCGCTGCCTGGCGGGACACGACCACCAGCAGTCGATGGACCGCTGCCTGGCCGGGCAGTCGACCACCTGGCGAACGGTGAACCGCTACTCAGCCGCGGCGCCCGGCCCCCAGCGATGGCTCCCGCGAACGCGACCACTACCGGCCCGTGTCGGTTAGCCCAAGTCGGTCCGCGCGGGGACTTCCAGGGTGACAAGCTCCCCCACGGGTGCGAAGCCGAGCGCCGCGTGCCCGGCCACGTCGGTCGTCAGCAGCACGACGTGGCGGGCCACCCCGACGGCCTCCGCGCAGGCCGCGGCGAAGACTGCCTGGCCGTACCGGTCGCCGCCCGGCGCATAGGTGGCGCCGACCCTCGTCATCCCCGCGACGACGCGGCTGCGACCCGCCATGGCCACGGGCACGCCGTCGACCTCCCACACCGTGATGCCGCCATAGTCCAGCGGGTCGTCGATCACGTAGGCGAGGTCGCTCGCATCATCGGGCTTGGCCGCCATCAGCTCGTGAAACCATCCGACGAGCAACTCACGATCGCCCGGCCCGGCCCGCCGAGCCCGCCCGGACGAAGGCGCCGGCAGACGCGGCGCAGCCAGTCGGCAGAGCGTGACCCGAGAGCGTTCCGTCAACGTCACGCCGGAGCAGCCGCGCCAAGCCGCCACCACATCTCCGGCGTTGCGGGCGTCCACACTCAGCCGCGTCACACCAGGCAGCAATCCGGCCAGCCCCCACAAAGCCTCACCCGAAGCAGTCTTGCCCCCGCCATCAATCCGGCCGTCCACAGTGTCCCCCGGCACAACCCTCCGAAGCCCAGCCGCCGACCGCGAAGCATCCTCCACCGAAGCCCCACGCGACCCGGCACCCTCCGCCACAACGCCACGTGAGCCGGCAGTCTCGGCTGAAACGCCACGCGACCCAGCGCTTTCGGCTGAAACGCCAAGTGAGCCGGCATCCTCCGGTGAAACGCCAAGTGAGCCGGCATCCTCCGCCGGAATCCCATCCGACGCCACACTCCCCGCCGAAGCCTCGCGCGACGCGACATCCTCCCGCACAGGTGACAGGACCGGCGAGTGATCGGGAGCCTGGAGGAAAGCGGCTGTCACGGCGCCGGAGACATCGGTCCACCAGCCGTAGAGCTGGTTCCTCGGAGTGGGGCGGGCTTCCAGGTACGCGGCTTCGCTCAGCAGCAGCGTGTTCCCGACCGGGTCCTCCCGGAGGAAGTCACCGGCGGCCACCAGGAATTCGCGCACGTCGGTAGACGTCGACCAGGGCACAACCCGATCCTCGGCCGCCGTTCCGCATCAGCGCAACACACAACGGGGTGACAGCAACACCGCTACGCCCGCTGCCCGCTACGCCTCAGGTCTCACCAGCTAAGCGACAGCGTGCGTGAGGAGTTTTCGCGTCGACACTTCTGTCGAGCCCACTGGACGCACGACCAACGGTTGGTCAGGAATCAAGAAGCATGACCCAGCTCGCCGGACCTAGCGTGACAAGCACAGACATCGCGTTCAAGGAGGCTTTCGATGAGCAAGTCGATGCGGCAGTTCCACCGCTGGGTGGCCGTCGCTTTCACGATCACCGTGCTGGCCACCGTCGTCGCCCTCGCACGGGAGGAGCCGCTGGTGTGGGTTTCCTACACACCCCTGTTGCCGCTCACCCTGCTGTTCCTCTCCGGCGCATATCTGTTCGCCCTGCCCTACTTGGCCAAGCGCCGCACCGCCGCAAGACGCTGACGCACCAAACGACCGAACACCGCACCGCAGCAAGACGCAGACGCGCCGACCGGCCAACACCACGCCGCCTCGAAACGCCACTGCACCGACCGGCTGAACGCCGCACCAGCGTCCCGACAGTCCTATGTCTACTTTGGTGGGAGGGTGGTGACGTAGTCGTGGGCTTCGGCCAGCCAGCCGTCCAGCTCGGGGTCGTCGAGGTGGTCGCCGGCGACCAGGATCCAGCCGCGCATCGAGCGCCCGCCCGACTCGAACGGCCGTACCCCGGGCCGGGTGAGGGCCTCGGCGATCTCGTCGGGGCCGAGGCGAACGATCAGTTCGTCGGCGTGGACCCCCACCGTCATGTTGCCGTTGGTGAAGAACGCCAGCCCGCCGAACATCTTGCGCTCGGTCACGGCCGGGTCGGTCAACCGGTCGCGCAAGCGTTGAGCCAGGGTTTCGTCGTACGCCATCGCGCTTCCTTCCTACCGGTCGGCCGGTGGTCTCGGGGGTGTTCCGGCCTCGACGCCGCCTCGGACGATCACCGGGACTCGCCGTCGCCAGAGTGCCTGCGGAACTGGTCGTCGAGGTAGCCGGCGGCCGGGCGGCCGTGCAGGCGGAGCCGGGCCATGCCGCCGTCCGGGTAGATGTCGAGCCGGACGTGGGTGGCGACGCGCCCGGGGCGTACGGGGAAGCGGTGCGGTGTGTCGGGGCGCAGCGCCACCCGGGGCAGGATGTCGAACCACTCCTGACCGTCCTCGCTGCCGCGCAGACCGGCCGCACCCGGGGCGTTGCCCTTGAAGTGGGTGGTGTCGAGGTCGGCCAGCAGGATCTCGGCCGGGGCGGCCAGGCGCACGGTCACCCAGTCGTTCGCGTCGTCGCGGCGGCGCGACGTCTCCCATCCGTCGCCCATATGCTGGGCGAGGCCGGGCATCAGCATGTGCCCGGGATGGCCGTAGAACATGTCGCTGCACCCGGTGACCTGAGCCCCGTGAGCGAGGGCGGCCACGTCGAAGACCTCGGGCAGCAGCCGGGGGTCAGGCACGACGGTGCCGTGCACGCGCAGCCGGGCGACGCCGCCGTCGGGATGGATCGTGAGGCGTACGTGGGTGAAGCGGCGCGTGTCGGTGACCGTGAACAGGTTGCGGCTGTCGCCCCGCAGCGGCGACTTGGGCACGAGCGGGATCCAGTCGGCGGCGGCGAGGTCGGCCGGTGACGGATAGCCGTCGACGGCCAGCCCGGCGACCTCGGCGTGGGGCGGGTAATTGCCGGTGAAGAACGCGGTGTCGATGTCGACGCCACGGATGACGCCGGGCGCGCCGAGCCGCACGATCGCCACGTCCTCGCCGGGCTCGCGGCGACGGCGGGTCTCCCAGCCGTCGTACACCTGGCCCTTGTGGTCGAACGTGCGGGGCGCGAAGACCGGCGGCTGGGGCAGCACGAGATGGTCGGCCGCGGCGAAGAACTCGTCGTTGGCGTGGACGACGCCGCCGCCGAGCGCGCGGGACGCCAGGTCGGGCAGGGTGGCGAAGTCTTCCATCAGGTGTCCTTCCGGAGCAGGAACCGTCCGTGCGGCGTCTCGCCGGTGACGGCGTGGCCCCGCAGCCAGGTGGTGCGGACGACGCCGTGCAACTTCTGGCCCGCGTACGGCGTCACGGGATTCTTGTGATGCAGCTTGTCCGGCTCGACGACGAAGGTGTCGTCGGGATCGAAGGCGACCAGGTCGGCGTCGGCCCCCACGGCGATGCGGCCCTTGTGGCGCAAGCCCACCAGGTCGGCCGGGCGGCGCGCCATCCAGTCGATCACGTCGGCCAGCGCCAGGCCGCGGGTGCGGGCCGACGTCCAGATCACCGGCAGGCCCAGCTGCACCGACGCGATGCCGCCCCAGGCCGCCGCGAAGTCGCCGGTGTCGCGTTTCTTGAGCTCGGGCGTGCAGGGCGAATGGTCGCTGACGACGCAGGTGATCAACCCGTCGGCCAGCGCCTGCCAGAGCCGGTCGGCGTTCGCGGCGTCGCGGATGGGCGGGCAGCACTTGTATTCGGTTGCGCCGTCGGGGATGCGGCCGGCGTCGAGAGTCAGATAGTGCGGGCAGGTCTCGGCGGTGACCCGGAGACCCTCGTCCTTGGCCGCGGCGATGAGCGGCAGAGCCGTCGCGGCCGAAAGATGCAGGATGTGGACGCGCCCGCCGGTCGCGCGGGCGGCGTCGATGGCGGTGGCGACGGCGGCGTGCTCGGCCTCGGCCGGTCGCGAGCCGAGGAACGCGGCGTAGCTCGCCGGACCGGGCAGATCGCCGAGATGGTCGGGATCTTCGGCGTGGACGACGAACTGGGCGTCGACCGCGCCGAGGGCCTGGCGCAGCTCGGCGGCCGACACGGGTGGGAACTCGGGCACTCCCGAATCGGCCAGGAAGGCCTTGAACCCGAACACGCCGGCGTCGTGCAGGGCCGGCAGCTCGGCGGCGTTGCCGGGCACGGCCCCGCCCCAGAAGCCCACGTCGACGTGAGTCTGCCCGGTCGCGGCCGCCTGCTTGACCCGCAGCGCCTCGACATCGACGGTCGGTGGCAGGCTGTTGAGCGGCATGTCGACGATCGCCGTGACGCCACCGGCCGCCGCCGCCCGGGTCGCCGACGCAAAGCCCTCCCACTCGGTGCGCCCCGGCTCGTTGACGTGCACGTGCGTGTCGACCAGGCCCGGCAGCAGCGCCGTCGCGCCCAGATCGGTGTCGACGGCCGTCTCGAACACGTCGTCGTAGCCACCCACCGCCACGATCCGGCCCGCCTCGACCGCCACCGCGGCCGGCCGCTCACCATCACCCGTGACCACCCGCCGCGACCGCAACACCAGCTCGACCATGCGGCGAGCCTAGCCCCGCCCTATGACACAAACGTGAAGATCAGCCGCGGCCGCGGTGGTGGCGCCTACAGAACTGTTTCGGCCAGTTCGACGAGGTCGTCCAGGTCGGCTGTGGCGGGATTGAAGATGAGCTCGTCGGCGCCGATCGCCTCGAACTGCCGCACCGCGGCGCGGAGCCCATCGCGGTCGGCCCACACGCCGGCCGCCGTGGCCTGGGCGAAGTCCTCGTTCATCAGGCTGTAGTAGTCGTAGATGTTCGCCCGGCCGGCCTCGGAGTTGCTCAGGGCGAAGTAGCAGATGGCGACCAGCCGTGGACCTCCCTGGCGTCCGGCCTCGCTCCAGGCCGCCCGCGCCTGGGCGAACGTCCCCTCCATCGCCACCGGTGGGATCGACGCACCGATGTAGCCCTGTCCCCAGGTGGCCATCCGGGTCATGGCGGCCGGCGCGAACCCGCCGAACATCAGCGGCACCTCACGAGTCCCGGCCGGCACCGCGGGGTTGGGCCCGTCGCCGATGGCCTTGCCCTGCCACACGTCGCGATAGACCGCCAGGTCGCGGTCCAGCCGCTTACCCAGGCCACGGGGCCCGTGCGCCTCGGCGACGAAGTCGTCCGGGCGGGCGCCGATGCCCAGGCCCAGCGTCAGCCGGCCGCCGGACACGCCGTCGATGCCGGCCGCCTCCTTGGCCAGCAGCGCCGGCGGCCACACCGGCCCGAGCAGAACATTGGAGAAGAGACCGATCCGGGACGTCGCGCCGGCCGCCGCGGCCAGCGCGACGGTGTCCATGACGCCCGGATAGGCGATGCGGCCGACGGTGCCGAGGGTCGAGAAACCCGCCTCCTCGGCCATCCGCGCCCAGCGGGGCAACAGTGAGGCGTCCACATCGCGTACCTGGTTGGGCAGTCCGATGCCGATCTTCAAGACAGGTCCTCTTCGTTCACGGTGATCGAGCCGGGCACCACCGGGCGGTCGGCGCGCGGCTTCGCGATCCCGGCTGTACGGCTCGCTTGCGCCGTGAACAGTAGTGAGAGAACCGCTCAGAAAAATTGAACGAGAGCGCCTATTTCCTGCGAAATCGGCGTCGGATCGGCCGGCCGGATCGTGCCCGGCTCACGTCCACCGTCAGAGGAAGGTCAGCAGCTCCTCGCGGGTGAAGGTGGCGTCGGTCAGGGCGCCGCAGTTCAGGCCCCGCAACAGATAGGTGGCCAAGGCGCGGGCGCTCGCGGGTTCGTCGGCGATGCCGCTCTCCTGACGATCGACGTACCGGCGCAGCCGGGTGACGGCGGCCTCGCGTCCCTCGCGGAAGAACGCGTACGTCGCCGCGTAGCGGGTCGGCAGCTGGGCCGGATGCAGATCCCAGCCCTGGTAGAAACCGCGTTCCAGCGAGCGGCCGACCAGACGGTGGTGCACCTCCCAGGCGGCCTGGACGTCCTCGCGCGAGCCGACCGGCAGGATGTTCGTCGAGCCGTCGGAGAGGCGGACCCCGGTCTGGGCGGCGGCGGCCTGCATGACCGCCTTGGCGTAATCCGCGGCCGGATGATCCATCGCCTGGAAGCCCGCGGCCACTCCGACGGCGGCGCTGTAGTCGTACGTGCCGTAGTGCAGACCGGTGCAGCGGCCACCGGCCGCGGTGATCAGCCGGGCGACGGTCGCGGTGCCGTCGGCGGCGAGCACGGCGGCGGGCAGCTCGACCTGGATCTCGAAGCGCAGCGTGCCGGCCGCGAGCCCGTAGCCGTTCTCCAGCCGCTCGAGCAACGTGACCATGGCCGCGACCTGGTCGGCCCCGCTCACCTTGGGCAACGTGACGAGGAACCGATCGTCCTGATAGGACGACAGGAACAGGTCGAGCGTGCGCAGGGACCGGTGGCGCGTCGCGGCCTCGAGCGACTTGACGCGCAGGCCCAGGAAGGGCGGCCGGTCGCCGGCGCTGAGGATGGCCGCCGCCTTGCGGACGGCCGCGTCCTCCTGATCGTCGTCGCGGACGCCGTAGCCGTCCTCGAAGTCGACCCGCAGGTCTTCGATCGGCTCGCTCGCCAGCTTGTCCCGGACTCCGGGCACCGACCACGGGAAGTCGTGCAGATTCATCACCCGCAGCGCCTCCGCGCCCCACTCGCGGAAGCCGTCGAGCCGGTCGGCGGGGATGTAGACGGTGTGCACGGGCTGTCGGTCGGCGCTCTCGCCGGGGTACCGCGCGGCGAGGAAGGCGTCGTGCGGGGCGAGCTGCTCGTCGAGGTCGCCGTAGTCGGCGCCGGTGAGCCGCATCAGTCGATCGAGTCGTAGGCGGCGGTGGTCAGGAAGTCGGCGAAGTCGTCGGCCAGGGCGACCCGCTCGAACAGCTTGCGCGCGTCGTCGAAGCGGCTCGCGGCCCACGCCTCGTCGCCGATCGCCTCCCTGATCTTGGTGAGCTCCTCGTCCTCGACCCGGCCGACGAGGTCGGCGGTGATCTCGGTGCCGTCCGGCAGGCGTACGCCGTTGTGGATCCATTGCCACACCTGGGATCGCGAGATCTCGGCCGTGGCCGCGTCCTCCATCAGGTTGTTGATCGCGACGGCGCCGTTGCCGCGCAGCCACGCCTCCAGATATTGCAGGGCCACCGACACGTCGGAGCGCAGCCCGGCCTCGGTGACCTCGCCCGGCGTCGCGGCGACGTCGAGCAACTGCTCAGCGGTGACCGAGACGTCGGGGCGGAGGCGGTCGAGCTGGTTGGGCCGGCCGTCGAGCACCCGGTCGAAGATCTCGCGGCAGACCGGCACCAGGTCGGGGTGGGCCACCCAGGACCCGTCGAAGCCGTCGCCGGCCTCACGTTCCTTGTCCTCACGCACCTTGGCCAGCGCGACCTCGTTGACCGCGGGGTCGCGGCGGCTGGGGATGAAGGCCGCCATGCCGCCCATGGCGAAGGCGCCTCGGCGGTGGCAGGTCGAGACCAGCAGCTCGGTGTAGGCCCGCATGAACGGCGCGGTCATCGTGACCGAGGCCCGGTCGGGCAGCACCATCGACGGGTTGTCGCGGAAGTACTTGATGATGCTGAACAGATAGTCCCAGCGGCCGGCGTTCAGTCCGGAGATGTGCGGGCGCAGCGCGTGCAGGATCTCTTCCATCTCGAACGCGGCGGGGATCGTCTCGATCAGCACGGTGGCCCGGATGGTGCCCACCGGGATGCCGAGCGCCTCCTGCGCGTACGTGAAGACGTCGTTCCACAGGGCGGCTTCCTTGTGGGACTCCATCTTGGGCAGGTAAAGGTAGGGTCCGCTGCCGCGTTCGAGCAGTTCCTTGGCGTTGTGGAAGAAGTAGAGCCCGAAGTCGACCAGTGCCCCGACGGCCGGCTCGCCGTCGACCGGCAGGTGGCGCTCGTCGAGATGCCAGCCGCGCGGACGCATGACGATCGTCGGGTAGGGGCCGCCGTTGAGCTCGTACTTCTTCTGTGGCGTCTCGAGGCTGATGGTGCGCCGGATCGCGTCGTAGAGGTTCTGCTGACCGTCGACGACGTTGGACCAGTGCGGGGTGTTCGCGTCCTCGAGGTCGGCCAGCCACACCTTGGCCCCGGAGTTGAGCGCGTTGATGGTCATCTTGCGCTCGGTCGGGCCGGTGATCTCGACCCGGCGGTCGCGCAGGTCGGCCGGGGCGGGCGGCGCGCTCCACTCGGCGGCACGGATCTCGACTGTCTCGGCCAGGAACCCGAGGGACCCGCCGGCGGCGATCTCGGCCCGGCGCGCGGCCCGGGCCCGCAGGAGCTCGTCCCGGCGGGGCCGGAAACGCCTGTTCAGATCGGTGACGAACGCGACGGCCTGGTCGGACAGGATCTCGGTCATCGTCGACGGCTCCCCTCGTACGGCTGGTTCCTCAAACCGTAGTGGAGCCGCACGCCCTCGCAAGCGGCTGTGGATAAACGTGGGGGTGCGGGCGCGCCTTGGGGACGGTTGGAGCGCGCCCGCACCGGTCCATCAGTGGTTGCCGAACGTGTCGCACTTCGCGCTCTGGACGAGGCAGTCCTTGACCCGGTGGCCGAGGGCGGCGTTGTCCCAGGCGAAGAACGCGTCGCCGTGCATGGAGCTGGCGTTGCCCGAGCTGAGCTTGAAGCCGGCGCTGGTGCCCGAGGTCGGGTATCCGATCACGAACGACAGCGACGGGATCGCGACGGGGAACTTGCCGCTGCACTTGCCGGAGCCGTCAGCCGGTCCGACGTGCGACTTGTGGTCGGGGCTGTCCAGGTGCACGCCGTCCCAGCAGTCGGGGAAGGTCAGCTGGAAGGTGAGCTCGGCGGTCTTGGCGCAGACCGGCCAGTTGCCGTCGGCGCTGCGGCCCGTCTCGCCACCGGCGCCGGCGCACCAGAACTGGCCGGGAGCACCCTGGGGCGTGGCCACCTGCTTCTTGGCGTCGCCGACGATCATGCGGAAGCCCTGCGGGAACGGCATCGTCTTGCTCGGGTCGGGCAGCCGGGAACCGTAGTACACGGTGACCCCGTGCGGCTCGATCTTCTTGCCGTCCTCGATGAGGCTCGGGATCCAGTACGCCGACCGGTCCTCGAGCGGCTTGCAGCTGGAGCCCGCGTTCTTCAGCAGCGTGTCGGCCGTCGAGAAGGCGTCGGTCGAGTCGTTGCCGAGGAACGAGTGCATGTGCGAGCCGCCCGGCAGGCCCGGCAGCACGATCGGGTCGTCGGCCAGCGCGTGGCTGACCGTGCAGGCGGCGTTGAACTCCGGGACCCGTACGGGGTTGCCGGTGATCGCCTTGGGGGTCATCGCGTTGAACTCGGCGACCTGGGCCTTCCACTTCGCCTGGTCGACCTCGACCCAGCCGGCGCCGCTGTTCGCGGGCGGCGCGCTGCTCGACGGCGCGGCGGTAGGCGCGGCCGTGCCGGGCGTGGTCGGAGCCGTGGTCGACGCCGTGGCACCCAGCGTGAACCAGTTGATGTTCACGAAGTCGCCGGCTTGCTTGCTCTTCATGACGGCGACGAGCTTCTGCTTGCCCGCCGGGGCCTTGACGGTCGCGGTCTTGGTGACATAGCTCTGCCAGCCGCCGGTCTTGGCCACGTCGATGCTGGTGAGCAGCGTGCCGGTCGGCGAGCCGACGCGCAGCTCGATCGAGCCGCCCGCGGCGTTGTCCGACGCGATGCGCGCGGACACCGTGCCGCCGATGGTCACGTCGTCGTAGCTCAGCCAGTCACCGTTCGCGAGCCAGCCGACGTTCTTGCCGCCGTCCTGGTCGCCCGTGTTCTCGGTCTGGGCGCCGGACTGGGCGGTGAACGCCTCGGCCTGTACGCGGCCGGGCACGACGGTCTCGGCGGCGTTGGCCGTGGCGATGTAGACGCCGCTGGCACCGAGCGCGACGGCGACGGTCGAGCCGAGGACCGCGCGGGTGACCCGACGACGGGTCCGGGGGTTGGGCGGGGCGACGTGGAGGGGATCGGTCCGCATTTCTGAATCTCTCGTCTCTGCCGTTTCTGGTGATTCACGGGGCAGTTTCACCAGCGAGTATGCACAGCTCAGAGACTTCATTCAATCCATGGAGAAAGACTTAGGAATTGCTACTCGGAGCGCCCCAGGTGGCCGCGATATCCCTTGCCGATAACATTTTTCGGCCGACCTCGCCTTAAGTCTTCCTTAAATGCGCTGAGGTGTTCGGCGGCTGCGCAGGGCGACGAAGGCCGCTCTCCCCGGGTGCCGCGCCGCGATGAGGGCCTGAGCGTACGCCGATCACTGCCGGCCCAGCAGGCGGCGGTGTGCCCCGGCGGCGTCACGAGCCAGCGTCTCGGCGTCGGCGTTCACAAGCTCACCCCGCTCGACGACCGGGCGCCCACCGACCAGCGCCAGCTCGACCGGGGCGGCCGGACCGAACACGAGGGCGGCCAGCCGGTCGTCGATGCCCGCGTGACCGAGCCCGTCGAGCCGCCAGAGCACCAGGTCGGCCAGCTTGCCCGTCTCGAGTGAGCCCAGGTCGTCCTGCCGCCCCAGACAGCGGGCCCCGCCCATGGTGCCCATCCGCAGCGCCTCGCGAGCCTTCAGGGCGGTCGGTCCGCCCCGCTGCCGGGCTGTGTAGAGCGCCTGTCGCAACTCCTCGCCCAGGTGGCTCGCCTCCTGGGACGCCGAGCCGTCGACGCCGAGACCGACCGGCACCCGGTGGTCGAGCAGCTCGCGCACCCGGGCCGCGCCCGCGCCCAGCCGCGCGTTCGAGCTCGGGCAGTGGGCCACGCCCGTCCCGGTCGCACCCAGCCTGGCGATCGCCGCGTCGTCGAGATGCACACCGTGGGCCAGCCACACGTCCTCGCCCAGCCAGCCGAGCCGCTCGGCGTACTCGACCGGGGTGCAGCCGAACCGCTCGCGGCAGAAGTCCTCCTCGTCGTCGGTCTCGGCGAGATGCGTGTGCAGCCGGACGCCCTTGCGCCGGGCCAGCGCGGCGGCCTCGCTCATGAGCCGCTCGGTGACCGAGAACGGCGAACAGGGCGCCACCGCGATCTGCAGCATCGCCGCCGGTGACGGATCGTGCCAGCGGTCGATCGCCGCCTCGGTGGCCCGGAGCGCCTCGTCGGTGGTCTCGACGATGTTGTCGGGCGGCAGGCCACCGTCCTTGTGGCCGAGATCCATCGAGCCCCGCGTGGGGTGGAACCGCAAGCCGATGCGCCGGGCCGCCTCGATCTCGGCCTCGAGCACGTCGCCGCCGTCCCGCGGGAAGACGTAATGATGATCCATCGAGGTGGTGCAGCCGGAGAGCGCCAGCCAGCCCAGCCCGGCGCCGGCCGCCGCCCCGACGATCTCGGCGTCGAGCCGGCCCCAGATCGGATAGAGGGTCCGCAGCCACCCGAACAGGGTCTCGTCGAGCGCGAGGCCGCGGGTCGCCCACTGGTAGAGGTGGTGGTGGGTGTTGACCAGGCCGGGCGTGACCAGGCACCCGGCGCCGTCGACGCGCCGGCCCTCGGTCGCGGGTGCGGCGCCCGGGCCGACAGCGGCGATGCGCCCGTCGTCGCCGACCACGACGTGGCCGTCGGCGTGATAGGTGTCGGACGCGTCGACCGTGGCGACCGCGACGTTCTCGATGACGATCACGGATACCACTCCGTGATCGCCGGCGGGACGTCGTCGCGGGTCACGGTGCCCTCGATCAATCCGTACGGCCGGTCGCCGGCGATGAAGACCTCGTTGTCGTTGGCGAGGTCGAACGGCGACAGGTCGACCAGGTAGTGGTGCTTGTTGGGCAGAGCCAGCCGGATCTCGGCCACCTCGGGCAGCTCGGTGAGCACCCGGCTGCCCATCGCGAACAGCGTCTGCTGCAGCGAATAGCTGTAGGTGTCGACGAAAGCGGCGGTCAGCGCCTCGACAGCGGTGGTGAAGGACTTGCCCCAGTCGGTGTCGTCCCGCAGATGCCGCCAGCGGGCGTCGACCGCCGTGGCCAGGATGCGGTCGGTGGTCTCGGGCAGGGTCGTGTAGCGGTCGCGCGGAAAGCCGTGGAACTCCGAACCGGTCGCGTTCAGCAGCGTCAGGCCGGCCAGACCACTCACCACCTGGGTCTGCTCGACGGTGACGGTGACCTCGGCCGTCCGGGTGTGGTCGCCCTGCCGGCGGAACGAATGCGGACCCAGCCGGGCCCAGCCGAACGACTCGATGCCGACCCGGGCCGCGCGGATCTGGGTATGGGTCTCGACGAAGTGACGGGCGAGGAGCAGCGCGAACTCCTCGGGCTCGCCCACGCCGTGTTCCTTGGCGAAGGCGTACACCGTGTTCTTCATGGTGTCGGTGGGCAGCACACCCGCGTTGTCGCCGGTCAGGTGGGTCGCGGCGAGGTCGCCGGAGAGAGCGACGCTGACGTTGAGATCGGCCAGCGTGTGCGTCTCGCCGTCGCGGGTGACGCGGACCAGCCGCGTCTCGGCCTTGCCGTAACGGTTTTCTCCGAGCACGATCGCCACGCGCTTTCAGCTCCCTCGATAGGTGGTGTATCCGTAGCGGCTGAGCAGCAGCGGCACGTGATAGTGCCGCTCGGGGTCGCGGACGTGGAAGGCGACCGTGATCTCCGGGAAGAAGCAGTCGGCGCCCAGGTAGGGCTCGACGTAGAACGACAGGCGGTAGCCGCCCGCCTGCCACTCCTGCATCGGCACCCGGTAACGCAGCCGGCCGTCGTCGTCCGTGCGCCCCTCGGCGATCGTCCCCCACCCCTGCGAGTCGCGGCGCTCCAACCGAACATAAACATCGCGGGCGGGCTCGCCGCTGACCGTGTCGAGGATGTGCGTGGAGATGCTGGCGTGGTGGGGCGCCGTCCCGTCGTCAGAGGGCATCGAGCACCCGCTCCAGTCGCAGCAGCGCTATCCGGCGCAACTGGTCGGCGACGATCACGCGCTCGGCCTGGTCGTCGTTGGTCAGCCGCTCGCGGGCGGCGGCGAGGATCTCCTCCGGCCCGCGGCCACTGGCGAAGATCAGGAAAACGTGCCCGAACCTTTCCTCGTACGCCCGGTTGGCCTCGATCAACGCGGCGGCGACCGGGTCGTCGGCGTCGCGGGCGGCGGCGGACTGCTCGCGACGGGACCAGGCGGCCTCCCGCGAATCGCCGGTGGGGCGCTCGCCGATGCGGGGGTGGGCGGACAGCGCCGTCAGCACGTCGGGCCAGCTCAGCGCCCGGGAAGCGGCCTCGGCCGCGGCCAGCAGCCCGGCGCGGCCCGGATAGGGCCGGCCGGCCATGATCGCGGCACCCCACGCGGGCGTGGCACAGCACGCGTGCAGATCCTGCTCGAGGCGGGCGGCGGGCAGCGAGTTGAACACCTCGACCGCGTCCATCGGCACCCCTTCCTTGTCGATCAGTCAAGCAGCCGGGCTCGCGCCGGTGCAGTCTTTCGGCCCGGAATTACCGCCGGGTTTCGTGGGTGCCGCCAACCCTGCCATGCCGGTCCGACAGTTTCTCGTCGTCCACATTCCGGCGTTGTCCACAGGCCGGCGTGCTCCGGCGCCGAACTGTCGGACCCGTGCGCCAGGATGGTCCCGTGCTGATCGCCGACGACGCCCTGCCCGACCTCCCGATCCGCGCGGTGCTGCCGCGGGTCCGCGAGGCGCTGTCCGGCGCCGGCGCGGCGGTGCTCGTGGCCCCGCCCGGCACCGGCAAGACGACGCTGGTGCCGCTCGCGCTGCCCGGCCGGGTCGTGGTGGCCGAGCCCCGCCGCCTGGCCGCCCGGGCCGCCGCCCGCCGGATGGCGTCGCTGCTGGGCGAACGGCCCGGCGAGCAGGTCGGTTACACGGTGCGCGGCGACCGCCAGGTCTCCCGGCGCACGCGGGTCGAGGTCGTGACGACCGGCGTCCTCGTGCGCCGCCTCCAGCGTGATCCCGAGCTGGCCGGCACGGCCGCCGTGATCCTCGACGAGTGTCACGAGCGGCATCTCGACACCGACCTGGCCCTGGCGTTCCTGCTCGAGGTGCGGGCCGCCCTGCGTCCCGACCTGCACGTGCTGGCCACCTCGGCGACGGCCGACGCGGGCCGGCTGTCCGAGGTGCTCGGCGGGGTCCCCGTGGTGACCGCGACGGCGCCGCTCTTCCCGGTCGAGCAGCACTGGGCGCCACCGGCCGGGCCGATCACACCGCCGCTGGGGCTGCGCGTCGACCCGCGCCTGCTCGACCACGTGGCCGCCACGACCCGCCGGGCGCTCGCCGAGGGCGAGGGCGACGTGCTCGTCTTCCTGCCCGGCGCCCGCGAGATCGACGCGGTGGCGACCCGCCTGGCCGGGGTGGCAGCCGAGGTCATCCCGCTGCACGGCCGTCAGCCCGGCGCGGTGCAGGACGCGGCGCTGCGGCCCGGTTCCGGCCGGCGCGTGGTGCTCTCCACGGCGGTCGCCGAGAGCAGCCTGACCGTTCCCGGCGTGCGCGCGGTGGTCGACGCCGGGCTCAGCCGGGTGCCCCGCATGGATCACGCCCGTGGCCTGGGCACGCTGGCGACGGTCGCGGTGTCCCGGTCGTCGGCCGTGCAGCGGGCCGGACGCGCCGGTCGTGAGGCGCCCGGCCGGGTCTACCGCTGCTGGTCGCCGGCTCAGCACGACCGCCTGGCCGCGCAGCCCGAGCCCGAGGTCGCCGCAGCCGATCTGACCGGCTTCGCGCTCGACCTGGCGCTGTGGGGCCATCCCGACGGCACCGGTCTGTCCCTGCCCGACCAGCCGCCACCGGGCGCGCTGCAGGCCGCCGTGGCCACCTTGCGCGACCTGGGCGCGGTCGACGCGGCGGGCCGGGTGACCACGCGCGGCCGGGCGCTGGCCGACGCGGGCCTGCATCCGCGTCTGGCCCGGGCCCTGCTCGACGGCGCCCCGCTGGTCGGCGCCCGCCGGGCGGCCGAGATCGTCGCCCTGCTGGACGACGAGCGCTCCCTCACCGACGACCTGACGGCCGCGTGGCGCCGGGCCCGCGGCAGCCGGGATCCCGCGTGGCGCAGCGAGGTGAGCCGGCTCTCCGCCGCCCTGACCCGCAACCCGGCCGACGAGACAGTCCCCGACGTCGCCGACGCCGCCGCGGCCGTCGACACACCGGGCAGGCGCGGAAACAGCACCTCACGAGGCGGGCCCCGGAACGCGTCCGGCTCGCGCTTCCCGGAGCAGAAGGCGGGGGCGCTGCCCGACGATCTCGCGGCCGGGCTGGTGGTCGGCCTGGCCTATCCCGAGCGGGTGGCCCGGGTGCGCGAGGCCGGGGGCCGGGACTACCTGATGGCCGGCGGGACAGCGGCCGAGCTGACCGGTGGCAGCGGGCTGGCCGGGGTCGAATGGCTCGCCATCGCGTCGGCCGATCGCGCCGCCGGGGCGCGCACGGCCCGGGTCCGGGCCGCCGTCCCCCTTGACGAGGCGACCGCGATCGAGGCGGCCGGGACCCTGCTGGCCGAGGTGACCGAGATCGGCTGGACCGACGGCGACGTGGTCGCGCGCACGGTGCGGCGGTTGGGGGCGATCACGCTGCTGGAGCGGCGGATCGCCGATCCCGATCGGAAACTGGTGCGGGCGGCCCTGCTCGACGGGCTGCGGCGCGAGGGGCTGAGCCTGCTGAACTGGTCGCGCGGCGCGGTCGAGCTGCGAGAACGGCTGGCCTTCGCGCACGCGGCGCTCGGCGAGCCGTGGCCGGACGTGTCCGACGAGGCCCTGATCGAGCGGATCGACGACTGGCTCGACCTGGGCCAGGCCCGGCGCCGGGCCGATCTGGGCCGGATCGACGTGACCTCGAGTCTGCGCCGGCTGCTGCCGTGGTCGGTGGCCGGCCGGATCGACGACGTGGCTCCGGAGCGGCTCCCGGTGCCCAGCGGGTCCCGGGTCCGGGTCGACTACGCCGATCCGGCCGCGCCGGTGCTGGCCGTCAAGGTGCAGGAGGCGTTCGGGTGGCGGGACGCCCCGCGCCTGGCCGACGGGCGCGTTCCCGTGCTGCTGCATCTGCTCTCACCGGCCGGGCGGCCGGTCGCCGTCACCCGCGATCTGGCCTCGTTCTGGGCTCAGGGTTATCCGCAGGTGCGGGCCGAGCTGCGCGGGCGCTACCCCCGCCATCCCTGGCCCGAGGACCCGACCACGGCCGAGCCGACGAAGCGCACCAAGCCCCGATCGCGATGACGACGGCGGCGCGGGCAAAGGAGTGGTGATGAGTTTCCTGGTCGAGATCGAGCATCGGTTCCGAGCGGTGCAGGGGTTGCCCTCGCCGGTCCGGGCGGCGGGGGGACTGTCGCTGCTCGCCGGCGGGGAGGGTGTGGAGGTCATCGTCCGGGCCGGCGTCACGTTCGAGGACGACCAGCTGACCGGACGCGGATGGTTCTTCGACACCGATGCGGCCGCCGCCGAGCTGGCCGGCTGCTGCGCCGGCCTCGAGGCTCGGCCGTGGACAGAGATTTTCGACTTCCGGCCGACCTTCGAGCTCGTCGCGCGGCATCTCTTCGGTCGTCTCGCCGGGCAATTGCCCCAACTGGCCTACGTCGAGATCCGAGACGTGCATTTCGGCGTCACAACCAGATACGTGCCGGGGTAGGTGAGGGCGCGGCACGGTCACCGGGGCAGCACAGCCAGGGGAAGGCGCGGCGCGGTCAGCGGCAGCGGCAGCGGCAGCGGCAGCGGCAGCGGCAGCGGCAGCGGCAGCGGCAGCACGGTCGGAGGCGCGGCGCAGGCGGCGCAGTCTGCCTTCGGTCGGTGGCCGGCGGGCTCAGGTGGCCAGGTGGGCGGCTGACGACGGCGGGATGTGCTGGGACGGGATCATGGGGGGCTGCTGGCGGTGGAGTGGGGCGGGCTGGCCGAACAGGTAGCCCTGGCCGACCGGGCAGCCCAGCTCGGCCAGGGCGTGTGCTCGCGCGGGGGTCTCGATGCCCTCGGCCACCACGACGATGCCCAGGTCGGTGCAGATGGTCAGCACCGACCGGCACAGGGCGCCGGCCCGTTCCGGGGCCACGTCCACGTCGGTCAGCGTCGCGTCGAGCTTGACGATGTCGACGGGGAGCGAGTGGAGCTGGGCCAGCGCATTGAAGCCGCTGCCGAAGTCGTCCAGTGCGATCCGAATGCCGTACGAGCGCAGCCGCTCCACGACCGTGGCGGCCGACGGCAGGTCCTGGATGCGGCGGGTCTCGGTGATCTCCAGGACCAGCCGCGACGCCGGCAGGCCGGTGCGGGCCAGGGCGCCGGCCACCGACTCCTCCAGGCCGGTCTGGCTCAGGCGGGCCGCCGACACGTTCACGTGCATGTCGATGGGGCGGCCGTAGACGATGGCCAGGGCGGCCGCGTCCACGCAGGCCTGGTTGAGCACGAAGTCGTCGATGGCGGCGACCAGGCCGGTGCGCTCGGCCACCGACACGAAGACGTCGGGGTGGACCGGGCCGGCCACCGGCGACGTCCACCGGGCCAGGGCCTCGACGGCCACCGTCGCCCCGTCGGTGAAGCGGACGATGGGCTGGTAGAAGACCTCGAAACCGGACGCGGCGGGGCGGCCGGACTCCAGTGCCTGGGCCAGCAGGTGCGGCAGGTCCGCGTTCGCGCCGCCGTCGTTCGCGCCGGCGTACCGGGCCATCGCGCCCTTGCCCCGGCGCTTGCTCGAATACATCGCGGCGTCCGCGCGGCGCAGCAGGGCATCCGCGGTCAGGGGTTCCTCGCGGTCGGAGGCCACCAGCCCGATGCTCGCGCCCACCCCGAGGGTGCGGCCGTCGATCACGAACGGCTCGCGCAGCGCCGCCAGGATGCGCCGGCCGGTGTCCTCGGCGCCGGCCGGCGTGTGGTCGAGCAGCACGGCGAACTCGTCGCCGCCGAGCCGGGCCACCAGGTCGTCGGGCGATACGCAGCGCTGGAGGCGTTCGGCGATCGCGCGCAGCACGCGGTCGCCCATGGCGTGGCCGAAGCTGTCGTTGATCAGCTTGAAGTCGTCGAGGTCGGCGAAGAGCACCGCGACCGGCTTGGCGCCGAGCGCCCCGGTCAGCCGCTCGCGGAACAGGGCCCGGTTGGCCAGGCCGGTCAGCGGATCGTGGTAGGCCTGGTGGTGCAGTCGCCGCTGCCCCTCCGAGACCCGTTCGAGCAGCACCGTGTTGTCGACGATCGTGAACATCTGGCGGGCCACGACCAGACCCAGCCCGAGCCAGCCGAGGTATGCCTCGAACGGCGACAGCGGCTTGCCGGCCCCGCTGTTGATCGCGATCATCATGCCGGTCGCGGTCACCGGCACGTACGGGAGAAGCAGGTGAAGCCACTCGCGCTCGCCCTCGTCGACGGGCGCCGGCCGCCCGGCCGACGGGCGGGACACCGCGGCCAGGGCGAGCAAGGCGGGGCCGAGCAGGTGCCCGGCCGACTGCCAGGGCGCGAGTGGACCGTCGGCCAGGTGGATCAGCCGCAGGGTGTCGGACACGCCGAAGGCCAGCAGGGCCAGCCCGCCCAGCGCCAGCGGCCGGCGGCCGGCGCGCGAGTCGGGCCGGATGAGCAGCAACAGCCCGACCATGGTGACCAGCACGAGATCGGCAACGGCATAGGCGGCCGCGGCCACGATCA
This sequence comes from Actinoplanes sp. M2I2, assembly GCF_023544445.1. Taxonomy (GTDB): domain Bacteria; phylum Actinomycetota; class Actinomycetes; order Mycobacteriales; family Micromonosporaceae; genus Actinoplanes. The sequence continues at coordinate 86,648 of NZ_JALPVJ010000031.1, forward strand.
GACCGGTCGGCTGCCCGGACCAGTGGAACCAGTCGCGCGGGACGACCGACCAGATCAGCGCGAGCAGCGACCCGGCGATCAGCACACTGTCGATCAGCAGGGCGATCTGGTCACGCCGGGCCGAGGTGGGCACCGGCCGCGGGCGGGTGTACGGGGCGTGGAGCAGCGCCAGCAGGAAGCACGCGGGCAGCACGAAGAACCCGAGGTCGGACAGCATCGTGACCGGCCGATCGGGAAGCATGACGTCCTGGACGAGCCACCACAGCCGGATCAGCGCCCACGCGGCCAGCCCGAGGCCCATGAGCACCCGCCACCGCCGTTGCAGCCCCGACCGCCCGCGCGCCGCCGCGAGGCAGATCGACGCCGCGGCCGCGCCCACGACCAGTTGAGCGGCGTCGGTGTAGAGACGCCAGCCCTGCGGCTCGATCAGCTCACCGAGCGCCGTGACCCCCAGGACGACCGCCAGCGTGACGAACAGACGCGCCGTCATCATCACCACCCAGTCGAGCCGCGGGCCCCCTGATCCGCGACCGCTGTAACCTACCGCAGCCCTGAGCAGGTGCAAGTGGCTCGAAGGGTCAGTCGACCTCGGTCAGATCGGCGACCAGCACCGTGACGTTGTCGGGACCGCCGCCGCGCAGCGCGAGATCGATCAACCGCTCGCAGCACGACTTGGGGTCGGCCGCGGCGAGCATCTCCTGCTCGATGGTCTCGTTGGTGACCACCGCGGTCAGGCCGTCGCTGCACAGCAGCCACCGGTCGCCCGGCTCGGGCTCGACGATCACGTAGGCCGGGCTGACCGGCTCACCCTGCAGCACCCGGGTGACCACCGAACGGCGCGGGTGCCCGGCGGCCTCGTCGGGACGGATCAGCCCCTGGTCGACGAGCATCTGGACGTACGTGTCGTCCTTGGTCAGCTGGTTGAGCCGGCCGCCGCGCAGCAGGTAGGCCCGGGAGTCGCCGACGTGGGCCATGGCCGCCCGGGTGCCCGAGAACAGCACCGCGGTGAGGGTGGTGCCCATGCCCTGCAGGGAGTTGTCGGCCTCGACCTGCTCGGCGATCCGGCCGTTGGCCATCTCGAGCGCCTTGTGCAGCGCGTCCATCTGGTGCTCGTTGTCGATCGGGACGTCGAGCGGTGTCATCGCCTCGATGGCGAGACGGCTCGCCAGGTCACCGGCGGCCATCCCGCCCATGCCGTCGGCCACGACGAGGAGTCGGTCACCGGCGTAGTAACAGTCCTCGTTGTTGCTCCGGACATGTCCTTGATCGGTGCCGGCGGCCCACCGCAGGTGCAAGGTCATGGCGTGCAGCTTCCCAGATCATCGCAACCCTGTCTGCACGCGGTCCGCGGCGTTTCGCGCGAAAGCACGTCCCGCGTCCCGTTTGCGGTGGTGGGCAGCTCGGCGGAACGGGTCAGCGGGGCGTCAGCGGTCGCCCTAGGCATCGTGGATCGACCTCCGTCACACGGCGTGTCGGCGCTATCCAAGACAGAGCGGAGTCGGTCACCGCCCACCCGCGCACCGAGGCGGCGCTGTCGGGCGGCCGGGCCGGTTCCGGGCAGAGCGTCTTGGAAACCACCTGTTCATTGGGGATGAACTTCACCAGTCCACCATCTTCGAGGACCGTCGTCGAGGTGTCGTCCACAGCGATCAGCTGTCCGCGTAATACCTTGGCCGATTCGCCCGGCTCGCCGACCTCGACCGCGCTGCTCGGCAGCACCGGGGCTCGCAGGAAGACCACCCCGATCGCCAGCGGCGCGACCAGCGCCGCGGCGACCGCCGGCCAGTGCGTGACCAGGCGCGCGGCCCGGGCCGGCACCGGGCCGGTCAGCAGCGGACCCAGCAGGGGCGGCACTCCCAGCAGCAGAGCCGTGGACGTCTCGCCGAGGCGCAGCGCCTGGACGATGCCCGGCCACACGAAGATCAGCACGAGCACACCGGCCAGCACCGGTACGCCGATCGTGATCCAGACCATCAGCCACCGCTCGGTGTGGAAGCGCTGCACGGCGGTGAGCCCGAGGATCGCGACGATCAGCATGCCCAGCAGCGGCAGCAGGCGCAGCTGCCAGGTGAACGCGGCCAGCATGGCGGCGAGCAGCACCACCCAGTCGGGCATGCGCAGCGCGGTCACCGCGACCAGGGACCGGCCCGCGTCCTCGGGCGCGCTGACCAGCAGGACACTGCCGAGCAGCCGCAGCACGAGCACGACGGCGGGCACGCTCCAGATCAGCGTGATGAACAGCGCGCTGATCATGCCGAGCGGCGAGATGTACTGCACCAGCAGCAGCATCGTGGGCAGGTCCTGCCGGCTGAGATACCAGAGCCGCAGCACCAGCAGCACGAGCGGGAACGCGGGCAGGATGGTGAGCAGGTAGTTGAGCTGCGCTCGACGACGCCGGGCCGGGATCGGGCCGCCCTTGACGTAGATGCTGTCGCTCATCCGAAGACGTCCTCCCACGGCTGCTCCCGGATGTCCGGCCGCACGACCCGGGGCTGCTCGCCGACCGCGATCGGAGCGCCCTTGTTCGCGTCCATCTCGGAGCGGAAGTTCCGGTCGTACGCCTCCTCCCACCGGGCGTCCTTCGGATCCGCGTACGACCGGTAGAGCGTCAGGTCGACCAGCCGCTGCAACGCCGGGTTGTCCCCCACGTTGACGCCCCACGTCTCGTTCGCCGGCTCACCGACGTCCCAATGGTCGAACTCGTTCCGAGAGCGTGATTTGAAGCCGGCCAGGATCGCGGCATCCGTCGTCACCGCGCTCACGCGGCCCGCGCGCAAATCCTCGATGCACTGGCTGATCCGGTTTCGGGGAATGACGATCGCGCCCGCGGCGCCGGGTGCGATCACGCTCGTCGACGCCGAGATGGAGCACACACGCTCGCCGTCCAGATCCTTCAACGTCGAGACGCGCGGATGCTTGGCGCTGCGCAGTGTGAGAACCGACTGCTCGGTGTAGAGGTACGGCTCCGAGAACCGGACCCCGGCCGTGGCCTTTCGAGCGGCATTGATGCTGAAGCTGGCGATCACCAGCTTCACCGGGACCCTTCCACCGTTCGCGTCGGTGGCCTGCATCCGCGGCCGGTCCTCGCTCTCGATCGCGAAGAACTTCACCTCGTCCCGCCGGAACCCGAGATCCTCGGCGATCATGTACGCGATGTCGACGTCGAAGCCGCTCCACCGCCCGTTCCGGTCCCGGAAAGCCGTACCCGGCTGATCGTCCTTGACCCCGATCGGCAACTCGGTCCACGACTCCACCCCGGCCTGCGCCCGCAAGTCAGCCACGGACGGCGGCCCGCCCACGAACAGCCGCACCATGGCCAGCCCCAGCGCCAGCACCAGCGCGAGCCCCAGCGCGGCCAGCCGGAACGCCGCCAGGTTGAACCGCGGCGGCTCGATCAGCGGCTCGGGCTCGGGCGGCGGCAACCGCTGCTCGGCGGCCTCGCGCTCGGCCAGATCCTGCACCGCGATGTCCTCGGCGGTGCCCTCCGGCCCCGGTGGCGTACGGCGTCGCACCGGCCACGTGAAGCGGCCGGTCACCCCGCTGCGATCGGACCCCATGGGCGCCTATCGTGCCGCACGAACGTCACGTCTGCGTACCCGCGCGAGTTCACCCGCCCGTTCCGGGTAGACCGAAGGCATGAAACGCCCCCTGCTCGCCGCCGTCGCCGTCGCCCTGGTTGTCCGGGTCGTCCACTCCCGCCACCAGCGCTTCCTGCACCCGGACGGCCGTTCCTTCACCGGTGAGCTGATCGTCTGGGGTTCCGGCCGGAAGGAAGGCGCCGACCTGCTCGACCGGCCGGGCCGGCACCCGGCCGTCGTCCGGATCTCCAAGGGGGTGGGAACGAGAGGTGAGCGGGCGGACATCCGCGGAGTCGCCGTGCGAGTCGCGGGTGAGAGGCCGCTCGACCTGCTGATGTCGACCTCCGGAGAAGGCCGTTTCACCCGGCACCTGCCGGCGCCCCGGCGCACCTTCGACACGTTCTACGGCTCGATCGTGGCGTACCGGACGGGGTCCGAGCGCAAGATCTACCTCGGGGCGCGCGCCGACGAGGAGACGCCCCTGGGGCGCGATTTGGCGGGGCTCTCCGGCGGGGCGCTCGTCCTCTACGCCGACGACCGCGCCTTCGGCAGGGTCACGTTCGGAAAGCAACTTCCCTCCCGTACGGATGAGGAGCTCGCGTTCGACCCGGTCCGAAACACGACTCCCGACCTGCACCCGACCGGGACGATCCACTTCACGCGGGCGTTGGCTTATCGGGTCAGTCAGCGATGGCGCGGGGTGCGGCCTGCAGCGCCGGCTCCCGAGGCGGTGGAGAGGACGGGGCTGCACCGCTGACCCTGTCCGGGCGTCGGTGCTGCTGGTAAACCCTGGGGCTCTGCCCCAGACCCCGGCCATCGCTGGAGAGCTCTCTGGCGATGGTTGCGGTGAGGGGCTTGGGGGCTCTCCGGGCAACGACAGGCGCAAGCGAATCGCAAGCAAGGGCAGAACGCAAGCACACCCCGCTTGCGTCCTGCCCTTGCTCACGATGAGCGGCGACTGCCGTCGCCCGGAGAGCCCCCAAGCCAAGACCCCGGCTTAGAAAAGACCAACCCCAGCCGTTTACGACGGAGCCGAAGGCGGACGCAACCGGCGCGGTGCGTCCGCTTGACCCACCACCTAGCCCAGCCTGCCCGAGATGACCGCCTGGCTTCGACCCCAACGCGGCAGCCAGACCACAGACCCGTCAGGGGACCGCCTCCGCAACCCCGCACTCAGCAGCGAGTGACCCACCACCTGCCCGCCGGTTGACTCCCGGCAAGGCCGGGGCCGAGGGTGGCCACGCAGGGCATAAAACGCTCCACAGCCCAGCGTGGCCACCCTCGGCC
>NZ_JALPVJ010000032.1 GCF_023544445.1 Actinoplanes sp. M2I2
AGCCGCTGGAAAACCTTGCGCCACAGCACGATCAGCCCCCGCAGAATCGGCGACGTCGTCGCCGCAGCGCTACACCTCACCCATTTCGAATACCGGTACCTCAACGAACCTTGCTGAGATCACGTCAGTGACACGGATAACGCATACAGTTCTAGCCGGCGCCCGGGTTTCCCGGGCGCCGGCTAATCTGATGAAATCCACTTCCCTCGGCCTTGTGGGCCTTCGAACAATGGCGCACCGGTCGGTGCTCCACCACTCTTGCGTAACCGACGTGCAATATCGCTGTTCAATCGTGTGGCAAGTCCAACAGGTTCACCTAATGAATCGACATGTCACAGGCGTACGGGAACCTCGGTCCGGCCGTTGAAGATGAAAATGGGGAGCGGCTGCAGGCTGTCGGCCGGCCGAGCCAGCGCGAGGTCCGGGAAACGCTCGAACAGCGCCGGCAGAGCCGCCTCGGCTTCGACCCGGCCGAGCGGCGCGCCGATGCAGTAGTGCACGCCGTGCCCGAAGGCCAGGTGCGCCTTGTCCGCCCGGTGAACGTCGAACTGGTCGGCCGTCTCCCCGTGCCGCCGCGGATCGCGGCCTCCGGCCCCGAAGCCCATGAGCACCGGATCGCCCTGCCGGATCACGACGCCCTCGCCGAGGTCGATGTCCTCCACGGCGTACCGCAACGGCATGTGCTGCACCGGCGCGTCGAACCGCAAGGCCTCCTCGACGACAGCCGACCACGGAACACTGCCCCCGGTCACGGCGGACAGCTGATCGCGGTGGCCCAGCAGATCCACGACGGCGTTCGTGATGAGGTCCGTGGTCGCCGGCACGCCCCCGGCGACGGTGACCGCCAGCGCCAGCACTCGCTCCTCGGCGGTCATGGTCGTGGCCTGGGCCAGAGTCGTGGCCATGTCGTCGCCCGGAGCCTGCTGCTTGCCGGCGACCAGCCCGGCGAAGAAACCCATCGCCCCCTCGAGCTGAGCGGCGGCGACGTCCGCGTCGCCGGAGGGAGTGAGCAGGTCGAGCATCGCCTTCTTGGCCGCGGGCCACTCGCCGACCGGCACCCCGAACAGGTCACACAGCGTCTCGACGGCGATCACCTGGGCGAACTCCGCCCGGACGTCGATGACGTCGGCCGAGCCGAGAGCGTCGAGCAGGGCCGGCAGCCGCTTCTGCAAGTTGGTGCTCAACGCCTCGACGCGAGCGGGCGTGAAGGCGACCTCCATGATCTGCCGGAGACGCCGGTGCTCCTTCCCGTACGCGTTGAGGACGGTCGGCGAGATGAGGAAGGGGGCAAGGGGCCAGTCGGCGGGCACGCTGTCCAGCCCGGGCCAGTGCTGCCCGGCGTCGCGGGACAGCCGGTCGTCCTCGGTCAGTCGCCTCAGCACGTCGTGCCGAGTCACCGACCAGGCCGCGATGCCACCCGGGAGCTCGACCCGGGCGGCGGGCCCGGCCGCCTGGAGCCGGGCCGCGTCCTCCTGGAGCGAGCCTTCGGCCGTCTGCAACGGAAACACCTCTGTCGTCATACCAACCCCCAACGTCTCGAGCGCGCGATATATTGCACTTTACATATCGCGAATGGGCGCAGGGAGCTCTAGTGACGCAGCTGACGAGCCTGAACGGAGACGTGCGAGGCATGGCCGGTAGCCGGCGGGAGGGGTTCGTGACCGGGCAGCGTCGGCAGGCGTGCCGCCGACGGCATCGGTCAAATTCATCGATAGCGGTGCGGGGAAGACATCACACCAGCCGCCTGCTCGCCATCATGGTCGAGCCAGCCCGTACCGACGCGGCCTCGGCAAAACTCAGCCACCGCATATCCGCGGCCTGCGTGTCCGGTCGCGCTGATCCATCGCGTCGTTGTAGACATCCATGGCGGCCTGATAGCGGCGCAGCGCGCAGGCGTGGTCGTCCTGACCGCACTGCCGGTGGTGTCGGTGTTCGACAGCGGATCACCCTCGGCGTACGCGAACCGGTTCGCCGCACCCGACCCCGTCTCCGAGCTCGGGCTGTTGTGGGCGGCGAACGTCAGGTCCCGTCACCCAAGACGGCGCCATTGGCCGGCCGATCGAGCTGACCGGGAAACGGTCAGCCCATGACCTCGCCGACCGTGCGGACCTCCATGCCGCGGCCCTTGATCGCCTTCATGATCTTGGCGAAGTCGTTCTTGTGGCACTCGGAGCTGTTTCTCGGTGTCGTCGTGACGACCCGGTGGAAGCAGAGGATCAGCCAGCCGCCGGCGTATTGGGTGCGGTCGAGCACGCCACCCCGGGCGACCAGGGTGTTCGGGTTCGACATGCCCTTCTGGGTGGAGCTGATGCCGGTCAGGGACCGCAGCCGCATCGGCATCGGCGGTGGGGTGTTCTCGCGGGTGTCCTCGCCGATGATCGACCGGCCGGTGGTGAAGTAGCGCTGAACGATCGACTCGACGCTCTGCCCGTCGGTCGTTGTTCCGAACTGGCCGCCGGGATAGGCGAACGAGTCGCTGTTGAAGTTGTTCTCGCGCATCCAGCGGCGCAGCGCGCCGGCGTCCTTGTCGACCACCTCGGCGGTCACCCCGCTGTAGCGGGCGGCATGCACGGCGCCCTGATAGGAATGCCCGGCCACCTCCCAGCCGGACAGGTTCTGGGCCGCCCGCAGCTGATCCGTCGTGAACTTGCCGCCCGTGTTGATCTGGTCGGCGATCGTGTACGTGGTGCCCGCGAACCCGTACTTCTCCATCAGGGGACGGCCGTTGGTGAAGACGTCCTGCCACGAGTCGTCGAAGGTGATCGAGACCAGGCCGTTGGGGTGGGACGACTTGATGTCGGGGACGATCTCGACCGCCTGGAGCCGGACGGTGCACGGGCCCGTGCCGGCGTCGATCACCGAGAAGCGCATGTCGGTGAACCCGCCCTGAACCGAGGGCATGCGGGCCGGGTTGATCTTGTATGTCCCGCTGGAGGCGTTGAGGTCACCCCACTGCAGGGTCACCGCCACCCACTCGCCGGACTGCACCCAGTTCTGGCCCTTCGCGTGCGTGTGCACTCGCCACCGGAAGGCGTTGTCCAGGCCCGCCGTACCGACGTAGAAGTTGATCCAGCGCAACTTCTCCACGTCGGACACCGCGAAGATCAGACGGATGGCCTTGCCCTTCAGGTTCACCGCCGGGCCGCCCAGCCGCTCCACGCACGCCTGGTCGGCATTGGTCCCGCCCGCGCCCGCCCTTCCGGCGGTGGTCAGCGAGATGGATTGCGTGCCCCGGACGAACTCGGAGGTGTCATCGAGGACGACCTTCTGGACGTTGCCACCGGCACTCTTCCAGCCATGGCCCGGCTGGAAGTTCTGCGACCAGGAAGCCTTAGACAATCCCGCGACGGTGGCCGCGCCGAGCAGCACCGGGCGGGCCGCATCGCTCTGGAAGATCCCGCTGCGGGCCAGGGCTGTCGCCCCGGCCCCGGCCACCACCACACCAGCCCCGACCGCGCCCACTTTGAGCAGGGACCGCCGCGGCGCTCGGTGGGATCGGGGGCCTTCCGGATCACTCATGGCGGCCACCTTAATACCCGGGCCGACCGAGGAACGAGCCCGGTACTGCGGGACTCCGGACAAGATTCGGGCCTTCAGTACAAGACTTGACGATACTGTTCAGACCCCAGCGATCCGGTCGGCTCAGCCACCGCCCGCCGTCAGATCACCTGGTCATGCGCGGGACCACAATTGGTTGCCTCCGCCTGTGCAGTCCCACAACTGGAGGCGGCTGCCGTTCGCGGTGCCGTTCTGCGTCACATCCAGGCAGCGCCCGGAGGCCACACCGGTGATGGTGCCGTTGACGTTGACCCATTGCTGGTTGGTGCCGCCGTTGCAGTCGTAGATGACGACCGCTGTGCCGTTGGCGGTTCCCCGGGCACGGGCGTCGAGGCATTTGGTGCCGTAGACCCGCAGCTCCCGGGCGGAGGTGGTGGTCCACTGCTGGTTCGTGCCCGTTCCGCAGTCATGAATGGCGACCTGGGTGTTGTTGACGGTGACGGCGCCCGGGACGTCGAGGCAGCGGCCCGAGCCGCCGTTGCGGAGCCGGTTGCCGGGCGCCGGGTCGGTGCCGGTGAGGCCCCACCCGTACCGCAGCCGCCCGGCCCCTGTGACGTTCGGCGTAGTCAGGGTCAGGTTGGTGCCGCTGCCCTGCAGCTTCTGCATCGCGTACCAGTCGTCGTTCTGCCCGGCGGTGACCTTGCCACCGATGCCGGGCCAGTAGACCGAGCCCATGCCGAGCTCGCGCAGCACCTGGGTGGTGGCGCGGAAGTAGCGTACGAAATTGTCGGTGCTGTTGGCGTCGTCGTAGTTGAGGCCGGTGTCCATGGGGGCGCCGAACTCGTCGATGACCGTGCGGTCGGCGCAGGTTCCGACAGCATCACGCAGGAAGTTCACCCACCCGTCGTACGTTTTCGCGCCGCTGAAGAACGTGTAGTGGTGCAGGGACAGGTAGGTCCCGTCGAAGCGGCTGTCGGCGCACATCGTCTTGATGTCCTGGTTCAAGCCGGAGCCGCTGATGAACACGCGGTTGGGGGGCACCGACGGTCGCGCGGCGAGCCACGCGGCGGCCACGTTCTTCCAGTCCGCCGCGCTGTAGCCGGCCGGCTCGTTCATCGGCTCGAAGTAGACCAGCGGGTTGGCTCCGTATTTGGCCACGACCGTGTTCCACATCGCGTTGAAGGCGGCGGTGTCGGTGACCCGGCCACCGGAGGATGCCCGGCCGTCGTCCCAGAACGACAGGATGACCTTCATGCCGCGGGCAGTCGCCGAGTCGGTGACGCCGGTGTAGGAATTCCACCACGCCGTACCGACGGAAGCGGTGTTGATCGGCAGCCGGACGGTGTTCGCGCCGAGGTTGCGCTCGAAACCGGCGAGGACGGCGTCCGCCTTGGCGCGAACGGTGGTGTAGCTGTCGCTGCCGCTCAACCCGTACAGGACGAGCGGTTCTCCGGTGAAGTTGTCGCCGGTACGGGCCCAGTTGACTCCCCGGAACTGGCTCGTCGCCGCCGACGCGCTCGGCGCGGTGGCCACCAGGGCAAGCGGGATCGCCATAAGGGTTGTCAGGACGCCGGCCAGCCGCGCCAGGACCCGGCCCCCAGCTAGCCTTTCGGTCCGATGGCGCCGGGACGGCGGAGGCTCCACCGGACCGGCTGTGGCTCCGGAATCCGTCCATTGCCGTCGGATCATGGCGCCCCCCCTCGGTAGTGGGCGCGGCGCCCATGACATCGGGATCCATCTATACAACACACGTCATACGAATTTCCACAGTCCATCGCGCCAAATCGCAGGATGCGCAGAAGGGGGAAGGAACAGGTAGCGGCGGTACCGGCACTGAGGGACTCTTCGCGGACAGCCGCGGGCGCCGGGCACGGAGCATTGACTTGTTTCGATCCGGTATCTAACGTATGACGTCACACGAATCTTTCGAGCAAAACCGCGATCAACAGTGTGTGAACGTTCACAAGCCGACGACGAAGGTGTGACCATCCATGAGAAGACGCGCGATGGCGGCCGCAGCGGCCGCCATTCTCACGGCCGCCGGCCTGGTGGCGACCGTTGTCGGCCCCGATTCGCCCGCCGCCGCCCACCCAGTCGTCGCGGCCGACTTCCAGCAGGTCGAGCTGGCCCGCGGGCTGGGCGAGCTGGGCGAGCCGATGTCGATGGCGGTGCTGCCGGACCGCTCGGTGCTGCACACGGCCCGCAACGGCGTGCTGCGCCGGACCACCAGCGCCGGGGTCACCACCGCGATCGGCACCCTGCCGGTCTACACGCACGACGAGGAGGGCCTGCAGGGCGTAGGCGTGGATCCGGGATTCTCCAGCAACCGGTTCATCTACCTCTTCTATGCGCCGCCGCTCTCCACACCCGGCGGTGACGCACCGGCAACCGGCACGAACTTCTCCGCGTGGAACGGGGTGAACCGGCTGTCCAGGTTCACGCTCAACGCCGACTACACCCTCAACACCTCCAGCCAGGTGACCGTCCTGGAGGTGCCGACGAATCGCGGCATGTGCTGCCATGTCGGCGGTGACATCGACTTCGACGCGGCCGGCAACCTCTATCTGTCCACCGGCGACGACTCGAACCCGTTCGACTCGGGTGGCTACACGCCCATCGACGAGCGCAGCGATCGCAACCCCGTCTACGACGCACAGCGCAGCGCGGGCAACACCAACGACCTTCGCGGCAAGGTGCTGCGGATCAAGGTGAACCCGGACGCCACGTACTCGATCCCCTCGGGCAACCTGTTCGCGCCCGGCACCGCCCGGACCCGCCCGGAGATCTACGCGATGGGGCTGCGCAACCCGTTCCGGCTCAGCGTCGACAAGCCCACAGGGGCTGTGTACGTCGCCGACTACGGACCCGATGCCGGCACGACCACCTCGACGCGCGGGCCGGCGGGTCAGGTGGAGTTCAACCGGATCACCTCGGCCGGCAACTACGGCTGGCCCTACTGCACCGGCTCGAACACGACCAATGAGACCTACGTGGACTACACGTTCCCGTCCGGGCCGTCGGGCAGCCGGTTCAACTGCGCCGCGCCGGTCAACAACTCCCCCCGCAACACCGGGCTGACCAATCTGCCGGCCGCGCGCCCGGCCTGGATCAAGTACGACAACTGCTCGCTGGCCGCGTTCGGCTGCGGCTCGGAGTCGCCGATGGGCGGCGCGGTGTACCGCTACGACGCCGCCAACCCGTCCACGGTCAAATTCCCGTCCACCCTTGACGGGCATTACTTCGCGATGGAGTTCGGGCGGCGCTGGATCAAGAGCGTCGACATCAACGCCGACGGGTCGGCCGGGCAGATCAGCGATTTCCCGTGGCGCGGCACGCAGATCATGGACAGCGCCTTCGGTCCCGACGGAGCCCTCTACGTGCTGGACTACGGCACCGGCTGGGGCAACGGGGACGCGAGCTCGGCCCTGTACCGCATCGAGTACAACGGGGCCGGCAACAACCAGTCGCCGATCGCCCGCGTCGCGGCCAACCCCTCGTCCGGCGCCGCGCCGCTGACCGTCAGCTTCTCCTCGAGCGGCTCGTCCGACCCCGAAGGCGGGGCTCTCACCTACTCCTGGAACTTCGGTGACGGCACCACCTCGTCGGCGGCCAATCCCAGCCACACCTACGCCAGTACCGGCCAGCGCACGGTGACCCTCACCGTGACCGATTCCGCCGGCCTCACCGCCAGCGCCTCGACCACGATCTCGGTCGGCAACACCGCCCCCACCGTCGTGCTGAACACGCCGGCCGACGGAGCACTCTTCGCCTTCGGCGACAACGTGCCTTACACGATCACGGTGTCGGATCCTGAGGACGGCGCCGTCGACTGCACCCGGGTCAAGCTGAGCTACCTGCTCGGCCACGACGACCACGCGCACCCGATCAGCTCCAGCACCGGCTGCTCGGGAACGCTGCGGATCCCGGTGGACGGCGAGCACGACACAGCGGCCAACCTGTTCGCGGTGCTCGACGCGGAGTACACCGACCGGGGCGCCAACGGCCAGCCCGCGCTGACCACCCGGGCGCAGAAGATCCTCCAGCCCCGGCACCGGCAGGCCGAGCACCGCAACACCCAGTCGGGCACCTCCCTGTTCAGCAAGACCACCGCCGAGGGCGGGCAGACGGTCGGCGACATCCAGAACGGCGACTGGATCGCGTTCCAGCGGTACGCGCTCGCGGGCGAGAACCGTTTCACGGCCCGGGTCTCGTCGGGCGGCAGCGGCGGCACGCTCACGGTGCGCACCGGGTCACCCACCGGCACGGTTCTCGGATCCGTCACGGTGCCGACCACCGGCAGCTGGGAGACCTTCACCGACGTGTCGACGACGCTGTCCGCGGCACCGTCCGGCACCACCACCCTGTACCTGACGTTCAGCGGCGGCACCGGGACGCTGTTCGACGTGGACGCGTTCACGATCGGCGCGGCGCCGAGCAGCGGCGGCACCGGCCGGATCGTCGGCGCGAACGGTTCGTGCGTCGACGTCAACGCGGCCAGTTCGGCCGACGGCACCAAGATTCAGCTCTGGACCTGCGGCACCGGCACCAACCAGCAGTGGACCCGCACCGGCAACACCTGGCGGTCGCTGGGCAAGTGCATGGGCGTGGCCGGCGGCGCCACCGCCGACGGCAGCCTGGTGCAGCTGTCGACCTGCAACGGTTCCACCGCACAGAACTGGACGGCGGGGGCCAACGGCTCAGTGGTCAACGCCGCCTCCGGCAAATGCCTGGACGCCAACGGCGCCGGCTCCGCCAACGGCACCCAACTGATCATCTGGGCCTGTCACGGCGGCACCAATCAGCGCTGGACCCTGCCATGAGCGAAACACCGGCCATGAGAGGCCCGACCATGCGAGCACTGACCCGCACCATCCTCGGCGCGGCGGCAGCGGTGCTGCTGACCCTCGCCGGCACCGGTGGGACACCGGCGCAGGCCGCCGACGCACCGTACGACGTCCTGGTGTTCTCCAAGACGGCCGGCTTCCGGCACGATGCGATCCCGGCCGGCATCCAGCTGATCCGTGATCTCGGGGCGGCCAACAGCTTCACGGTCACCGCGACCGAGGACGCCGGCCAGTTCACCGCGGCCACCCTGGCCCGGTTCGAGGCCGTCGTCTTCCTCAACACCACCGGCGACGTGCTCAACGCCACCCAGCAGAGCGCCTTCGAGAGCTACATCCGTTCCGGCGGCGGGTATGTGGGTGTGCATTCGGCGTCGGACACCGAATACGACTGGCCGTTCTACGGTCAGCTGGTCGGGGCGTACTTCTCCTCGCACCCGGCGATCCAGCAGGCGACCGAGCGGGTGGAGAACCGGGCCCACGCCGCCACCGCCGGACTGGCGCCGACGGTGACGCGGACCGACGAGTGGTACAACTTCCGGAGCAACCCCCGATCCTCGGCCCGGGTGTTGTCGACGCTGGACGAGTCGAGTTACTCCGGCGGCACCATGGGCGGCGACCACCCGTACACCTGGTGCAAGACCCTGCAGGGCGGGCGCTCGTTCTACACCGGCAGCGGCCACACCCAGGCCTCGTACGCCGAGCCGGGCTTCCGGGCGTTGCTGCTGGGCGGCATCCGGTACGCGGCCAACCGCACCAAGGCCGACTGCCGGCCGGAAACCGGCTACACCGCGCTGTACAACGGGGGCACCACCGGCTGGACCCAGGCCGGGCCGGGCGGGTTCAGCAACAGCAACGCGACGCTGACCTCGTCCGGTGGGCTGGGCATGCTGTGGTACAGCACCAAGGAGTTCCGCTCCTACTCGCTGAAGCTCGACTGGATGATGCCGGGCGACGACAACTCCGGGGTGCTGATCGGGTTCCCGGCCGGCAGCGACCCGAACGCGGCCATGGCCAACGGGTACGAGGTACAGATCGACGCCACCGACACCACGGACCGGACCACCGGCGCGGTGTACGGCGTCAAGTCGGCCGACCTCGCCGCCCGCGACGCGGCGCTGAACCCGCCGGGTGAATGGAACACGTACGAGCTGCTGGTCGAGGGGGAACGGCTGCAGGTCCTGCTGAACGGCGTCACCGTCAACGACTTCACCAACACCGACCCGGCGCGGTCGCTGACTTCCGGCTACATCGGCATCCAGAACCACGGCGCCGGTGACGACGTGTCGTTCCGCAACATCCGAATCAAGGAGTCGGCCGGCACGACCCCCCGGACCGGCCCGATCACCGGCGCCACGGGCAAGTGCGTCGACGTCAGCGGTGGAAACTCCGCCGACGGTACGAAGATTCAGCTGTGGGGCTGCACCGGCAGCGCCCACCAGCAGTGGACGGTCAACGGAAACACGCTGCGCACGCTCAACAAGTGCCTGAGTGTCGCCGGCGGCACCGCCAACGGCGCGCCGATCCAGCTGTCGACCTGCAACGGCTCCGGTGGCCAGAACTGGGCTCCGGGGGCCAACGGATCCCTGGTGAACCCGCAGTCCGGCAAATGCCTGGACGCGAACGGCGCGGGCTCCGCGGACGGGACCCAGCTGATCATCTGGACCTGCCACGGCGCCGCCAACCAGCGCTGGACCCTTCCGTCATGACCGACGTGACACGCAGAAAGCTCCTCGCGGCCGGGATGGCCGGGGCCGGGGCCGCTCTGCTGCCGGCCGGGTGGACAGCGGTCGCCAAGGCCGGCGCCGCGCCACCGGCGGGCGTGCTGGCCGCCGGGGACCTGGCGCTCTGGTACGACGAACCGGCGGGAACGGACTGGCTGCGCGCCCTGCCCATCGGCAACGGGCGCCTCGGGGCCATGGTGTTCGGCACCATCGACACCGAACGGCTCCAGCTCAACGAGGACACCGTGTGGGCCGGCGGGCCCTACGACTCGGCCAACACGCGGGGCGCGGCCAACCTCGCGGAGATCCGGCGCCGGGTGTTCGCCGACCAGTGGGTCCCGGCCCAGGATCTGATCAATCAGACGATGCTCGGCAATCCGGTCGGGCAGCTGGCGTACCAGCCGGTCGGCAACCTGCGGCTCGCCCTCGGCAGCGCCTCCGGAGCGTCTCAATACAACCGGACGCTCGATCTGACCACGGCGACGGTCACCACCACGTACGTGCAGAACGACGTGCGCTATCAGCGGGAGGTGTTCGCGAGCGCGCCGGACCAGGTGGTGGTGGTCCGGCTGACGGCCGACCGGGCCGGCGCGATCACCTTCACCGCCACGTTCGACAGCCCCCAGCGCACGACCGTGTCCAGTCCCGACTCCACGACGATCGCCCTCGACGGCATCTCCGGCGACATGGAAGGCATCGCCGGCTCGGTCCGGTTCCTCGCCCTGGCCGGCGCGAGCGTCACCGGCGGCACGGTCAGCAGCTCCGGCGGCACGCTGCGGGTCTCCGGGGCCACCAGCGTCACCGTGCTGGTGTCCATCGGCTCGAGCTACGTCGACTACCGCACGGTCAACGGGGACTACCAGGGCATCGCCCGGCGACACCTCGCCGCCGCGCGTACCACCGGCTTCGACCAGCTGCGGGCTCGGCACGTGACCGACCATCAGGCGCTGTTCAACCGGGTGACGATCGACCTGGGCCGTACGGCGGCGGCCGATCAGAGCACCGACGTGCGGATCGCCCAGCACGCGAGCGTCAACGACCCGCAGCTGTCGGCGCTGCTGTTCCAGTACGGCCGGTACCTGCTGATCGCCTCGTCCCGGCCGGGCACCCAGCCGGCCAACCTGCAGGGCATCTGGAACCAGGAGATGGCCCCGTCCTGGGATTCCAAATACACCATCAACGCGAACCTGCCGATGAACTACTGGCCGGCCGACACCACGAACCTGTCCGAATGCTTCCTGCCCGTCTTCGACATGATCGAGGATCTGGCGGTGACCGGGGCCCGCACCGCCACCGCGCAATACGGCGCCGGCGGCTGGGTCACCCACCACAACACCGACGCCTGGCGCGGCTCGTCGGTCGTCGACGGCGCCGTCTGGGGCATGTGGCAGACCGGCGGCGCCTGGCTCGCCACGATGATCTGGGACCACTATCAGTTCACCGGCGACGTCGCCTTCCTGCGCGCCAACTACCCCGCCATGAAGGGCGCCGCGCAGTTCTTCCTCGACTCGCTGGTGACCCACCCGACCCTGGGCCACCTGGTCACCAACCCGTCGAACTCCCCCGAACTGCCCCACCACGCGAACGCCAGCGTGTGCGCCGGGCCGACCATGGACAACCAGATCCTGCGCGACCTGTTCACCGGTGTCGCCCGCGCCGGCGAAGTCCTCGGCCTCGACGCCGCCTTCCGCACCCAGGTCACGGCGGCGCGGGACCGGCTGGCGCCCACCCGGGTCGGCTCGCGCGGCACTATCCAGGAGTGGCTGGCCGACTGGGTGGAGACCGAGCGCAACCACCGGCACGTCTCCCACCTGTACGGTCTGCATCCCAGCAACCAGATCACCCGGCGGGGAACACCCCAGCTCCACCAGGCCGCGCGTCAGACCCTGGAACTGCGCGGCGACGACGGAACCGGCTGGTCGCTGGCCTGGAAAATCAACTTCTGGGCCCGGCTCGAGGACGGCGCGCGCGCCCACAAGCTCCTGCGCGACCTGGCGCGGACGGACCGGCTCGCGCCGAACATGTTCGACCTGCACCCCCCGTTCCAGATCGACGGCAACTTCGGCGCCACCTCCGGAATCGCGGAAATGCTGCTGCACAGCCACAACGGCGAGCTGCATGTGCTGCCCGCGCTTCCGTCGGCCTGGCCGACCGGCAGCTTCACCGGTCTGCGCGGCCGGGGCGGCTACACGGTCGGCGCCGCCTGGAGCAGCACCCGCACCGAACTCGTCATCACCCCGGACCGCGCCGGCGCGGTCCGGGTCCGCAGCCGCATCTTCACCGGCGCCTTCGACCTGCGCGACGAGACGAGCGGCGTCGCCGTGCAGCCGACCCGGCTGGAGACCGACCTCGTCCAGTTCACCGGACAGGCCGGCCACACCTACCGCGCGACGGCCACCCCGTCGGGGCCGGTGGAGACGGGCGTGATTTACCGGCTGGTCGCCCAGCACAGCGGAAAGGCCGCCGACATCAACGGCGCGTCCGCCGCCGCCGGCGCGCAGCTCATCCAGTGGCAGACCACCACCGCCCTCAACCAACAGTTCGAATTCCTGCCGTCGGACGTTGGGTATTACCGGATCCGTGCCCGGCACAGCCGCCTGGTGCTGCAAGTCGCCGGCACCGGCACCGGCGCCGACATCACCCAGCAGCCCGACGCCGGCACCACTGCCCAGCAGTGGCGGGTCGAGGACCAGGGCGGCGGAGTGGTCCGGCTCCTCAACCGCCTGAGCGGACTGGCCATGGACGTGTGGCAGGCCGCCACCGCCGACGGCGCCCGTATCTCGCAGTGGACGCCCGGCAGCGGCGCCCATCAACGTTTCCAGCTCCAGCGCATCGACTGAGCTCTCCCCCACCCGAGACCCGGACAGCCCGAACCTGCGACTCGCAGGTTCGGGCTTTTCCATGCCATCCGGTCAGCCCTACTCCTCGTCCGGTGAACACACACCGATTTAGGGTTCGCCGTCCTGGCCGGCGTGGCCGGCGATCGCGAGGCTGGGAGCAGACCCGACGACCCGAGGAGCGCTGATGGCCACCACAGCCGCCATCGGCAACCTGGTCGGGCTCCCGGCCGTCTTCTCGTCGGGCTTCCGGCTCTGGGCGGGCGATCACACCCAGGTACGCCTGTGGTTGACCTGGGTCATCGGCGACACCACTGAAGCTGGCTTCCAGAGGGACACGCCGGCCGGTGTCCTCATGATGGCCGGCGCCGCCACGGCCTACTGGGGTGCCCGCCGAGGAAGAAGGTGGGCGGGCTTCGGCCTGAGCGGAGGCGCACTGTTCCCGTGGATGGCGGGCAGCGCCGCGCTCGGTCTGCTCATCAGCAACGTGGCCTGGGGGTGGACGGTCGCCGTGTCCGGCGTGTGGCAGCCGACCTTCGTGCCGTTCGTGTCGTTGCCGTGCGCCCTGGTCCTCGTCCACGGACGCGGGTGGGCCGTGGCCGTGACCGGCGCGGTCCTCGGCGCCGGTCTGACCACGCCGATCGCTTTGCTCCTGGTGAACCTCGTCTGCCGGCCGACGGGCCTTCCGAACGTCGTGGGGACGACCACCGCCATGGCCGTGAGCACGCTGATCGCCTTGCCGCTCTGCCGCTCCCTGCCGTGGATGCCCCGACCGGCGATCGATGGCCGCAAGAAGCCGAGTCCCACCGGGCGCCCCTTCTGGACCGTCCGGCGCACGGTCGCGGATTTCACCGAAGCACAGTTCTACGGCAACGAATGGGCCGGCGTGGGCCTGATAGCCGGCATTCTGCTGAGTTACGGGCTCAACCCTGATTCCGCCGCCTACGGCTCCGGGCTGGTCTCGCACATCCTGATCGCGCAGGTGTCGACGGCCGCGCTCGGGGTGGTGCTGTGGCGGCGTCAGTGGGCGCGGGCCGGCTGGTACCCGACCTTCATCCCCGTGGTGTCGATCGCCCCGGCCGTGGTGCTGACCTACGGAGGCACCGTACCGGCGGTGCTGGCCGGGGCGGTTCTCGGCGCGCTCGTGGGACCACCCCTGGCCGCGTTCATCGCGAGAAGGCTGCCCGCACACCTACCGCTGTTGGTCGCCAACACGATGTCCATGGCGGCGGGTACGGCGCTGATCGTTCCGCTACTCGACGTCCTACCCGGCTTCCGCAGCCGATGACAGCCCACAGTCCCGCCAACTCAGGCAGACCAGGAGGAAGAGCAATGAGCCCCTTCGTCACGCACTACAGGACGGCCACGGTGAACGGCCTGGAGGTGTTCTACCGGGAAGCCGGCGATCCGTCGCAGCCGACCCTTCTTCTTCTCCACGGGTTTCCGTCCAGCTCGCACATGTTCCGCAACCTGATCTCCTCCCTGGCCGACGAGTATCATCTGATCGCTCCGGACCACATCGGTTTCGGCCGGTCCTCGATGCCGCCGGTCACCGAGTTCACCTACAGCTTCGACTCTCTCGCCGAGATCACCCAGGCCTTTGTCGATCAGCTCGGCCTGGAGCGCTTCGCCGTCTACATCCACGACTACGGGGCGCCGATCGGCCTGCGGATCGCCAGCCGCAACCCGCAGCGGATCACCGCCCTGATCAGCCAGAGCGGCAACGCCTACGTCGAGGGGTTCACCCCGTTCTGGGACATCCTGTTCGCCCACGCCAAGGACCGCCCGGCGAACGAGGCCGGCGTCCGCAAGTACCTGACCAGGGAGACCACGCTGTGGCAGTACACCCACGGCGTCCCGGCCGACCGGCTGGACCGGATAGCGCCGGAGACCTGGCTGCTCGACCAGGCGGGCCTGGACCGGCCCGGCAACGACGCGATCCAACTGCAGCTCTTCTGGGACTACCAGTTCAACCTCGACGGCTATCCGGCGTACCAGGAGTACTTCCGCACCTACCAGCCGCCGCTGCTGGTCACGTGGGGCCAGAACGACGAGATCTTCGGAGCCGCGGGTGCCCAGGCCTTCCGGCGCGACTTCCCGGACGGTGAGATCCACATGCTCGATGCCGGGCACTTCGCGCTCGAGACCCACGGCGCGGAGATCAGTCAGTATCTGCGCTCCTTCCTCGGCAAAGTCCTCTGACCTGCGCGCAGCCCGACCGATCGCACCTGCCCCGGCCCTGATCAGATGATCCGGGACGGTCTTGGCCGCCTCTGCCCTGAGGGTTAGCCTTCGTCCAGGGCGCCCCCGTCGGCCGGGGCCGGTGGGGGGCGGTCGACGATGTTCACGGGGCGCCGGGCTGAGCGGGACGTGCTGGACCGGGTGGTGGAAGCGGTCCGGGCCGGGCGAAGTCGCGCCCTGGTGGTGCGCGGTGATCCCGGAGTGGGCAAGACGGCGCTGCTGCATCACCTCGCCGAGGAGACGTCCCGGGCACAGTGCCGACTGGTACGTGTGGTCGGTGTGCAGTCCGAGATGGAGCTGGCGTTCGCCGGTCTGCATCAGTTGTGCCTGCCGCTGCTGGATCGGGCCGGGCTTCTGCCGGCGCCGCAGCGGGACGCCCTGTTCACCGCGTTCGGTATGGTCGCCGGTCCGCCCCCGGACCGGTTCCATGTCGGTCTGGCGGTGCTCAGCCTGTTGTCGGCGGCCGGCGGTGATCGCCCGCTGATCTGCGTGGTCGACGACGAGCAGTGGCTGGACGTGGGTTCGGCTCAGGTACTCGGTTTCGTCGCGCGCCGATTGCTGGCTGATCCGGTGGGACTGGTGTTCGGCGCCCGGGTACCCGGTGATGAGCTCGCCGGGCTGCCCGAGCTCGAAGTGGTGGGTCTCCCGGACGATGACGCCCGGGTGCTGCTCGAGTCGGCGTTGACCGCGCCGTTGGACAGGCGGGTGCGCGACCTGCTCGTCGCCGAGGCGCGGGGTAATCCGCTGGCCCTGCTCGAGCTGCCTCGCGGGCTGTCCGCGAACGAGCTGGCCGGCGGGTTCGGGCTGCCTGGTGCGGTGCCGCTGGCCGGCCGGATCGAGGACAGCTTCCGACGGCAGCTGAACGCCATGCCGGAGACGACCCGGCGGCTGATGCTGCTGGCCTCGGCCGACCCGTCGGGCGACCCGTCGTTGGTCTGGCGGGCCGCCGACCGGCTCGGTCTGCCACCGGACGCCGGGGAGCCTGCTGTCGAGGCCGGTCTGGCCGAGTTCGGGACGCATGTACGGTTCCGGCATCCGCTGGTGCGCTCCGCGGTGTACGGATCGGCCGCGCCGGCCGAGCAACGGGCTGTACACGCCGCGCTGGCCGAGGCGACCGACGTGGTGGCGGACCCGGACAGACGCGCCTGGCATCGGGCCCAGGCCGCGGTCGGTCTGGACGAGCAGATCGCGGTGGAACTGGAATCGTCGGCGGACCGGGCCAGGGCCCGTGGGGGTCTCGCCGCGGCAGCCGCCTTCCACGAACGAGCGGCATTGCTGACGCCGGAACCGGCCCGCCGGGCGAGCCGGCTGCTCAGCGCCACGAGGGCCAAGCGCGACGCGGGCGCGTTCGAGGCGGCCGCACAGTTGCTGGAAGCGGCCCGGGCCGGCCCGCTGACCGCCCTGGAGATCGCGGGCGCCGAGCGCCTGCGCGGGCAGATCGCCGGCTACTTGAATCAGAACCGCAAGGCCGGGCAGTTGTTGCTCGAAGCGGCGCGGCTGTTCGAACCGCTCGATGTCGACCTGGCGCGGGAGACCTATCTGGAGGCGCTCTGGGAGATCGCGATGTGGACCGGTGACCGGCACGGGCTCAGGCGGGAAGCCGCCCTGGCCGCGCGGGCCGCACCCGCTGCCTCCGAGCCCGCCGGTGTTGTCGACCACCTGCTCGATGCGCTGGCGCTGCGGTTCACCGAGGAGTTCGGCGTCGCCGCGCCGGCCCTGACCCGGGCCCTCGGCAGCTACCTCGCCATGGACGTCGGTTCCGAGGACGATCGCCGTCTGCTGTGGTTCACGGTCGGACCGGCCGGCGCCCTGCTCAGCATCGAGATGGCCGACTTCCCGGCCTGGCAGGCGGTGACCGCCCGGCTCGTGCAGGTCGCCCGGGACGGCGGATCCCTCGTACAGGTGGAGATGTGGCAGCACAACCGGGCCCAGCACCACATGCATCAGGGCGATCTCCACAAAGCCGCACGGCTCCTCGAGGAGAACGACCTGATCGGGGCCATGACGGGCCATATGACCGGCGGCGTCTCCGCGATGTTCCTCGCCGGCTGGCTCGGCGACGAGGCCCGAGCCGGTGAGCTGATGAAGGCCATGACGGATGCGGCCGGCGCCCGCAACGTGGAGGTGCCGGTGTCGTACGCGATGCTGGCCGGCGCGGTCCTGAACAACGGGCTGGGCCGCTACGAGGTGGCTGTGCGACATGCCCGGCAGGGCTTCGATCTCGACGTCTTCGCCGTCGGAGCCCTGATCACCCCGGAGCTGCTCGAGGCGGCCACCCGGACGGGGAATGCGGAGCTGGCCGATGCCGCATTGCGGTGGTTGTCCGAGCGCGCCGACTCGGCTCCGTCCGACTGGGCCTCCGGGATGGCAGCTCGGGGCCGGGCACTGCTCAGCGAGGGCGACGCGGCGGAGATCGGCTACCGGCAGTCGATCGAGTACCTGGATCGCGCCGGGTTCGGTGCTCAGGTGGCCCGCTCGCATCTGCTGTACGGGGAATGGTTGCGGCGGCAGAACCGGCGGTCCGATGCCCGCGTCCAGCTCCGGACGGCGTACGAGAAGTTGACCGCGATGGGTGCGCAGGGGTTCGCCGAGCGGGCGCGTAAGGAACTGGTCGCGGCCGGCGAGACCGCGCGCAAGCGGACGGTGGAGACGGTGACCACGTTGACGTCGCAGGAGGCGCTCGTCGCCCGGCTGGCCCATGACGGACACACCAATCAGGAGATCGCCGGGCGGATGTTCCTGTCGTCCCGTACGGTCCAGTATCACTTGCGCAAGGTCTTCACCAAGCTGGACATCAGTTCTCGCCGGGAGCTGCGCGATGCGCTTCCCTCAGCGGAAACATGATCCGACCTGGAGCAGGCCGGGCGAGCGGGGGCGTTCGACGATGCTGACCGGGCGACGCACCGAGTGCGCTGCGCTGAACCAGCGCCGCTGCTTCATCGGATCGAGCGGCTGCCGGTCCCCCAGCGCGACGCTCTGCTGACGGCCTTCGGCTCCATCACGGGCCCGCCGCCGGATCGGTTCCACGTCGGCCTGGCGGTGCTCAGCCTGTTGTCGGCGGCCGGCGGCGACCGCCCGCTGATCTGCGTGATCGACGACCAGCAGTGGCTGGATGCGAGCTCGGCCCAGGTGCTCGGGTTCGTCGCGCGCCGTCTGCGGGCCGACCCGGTCGGGCTGGTGTTCGCGGCTCGCGAACCCGGCGCCGAGCTCGCCGGTCTGCCCGAACTCCCCGTCGAAGGCCTGCCGGACGAGGAGGCCCGGGCCTTGCTGAACTCGGCATTGACCGCGCCCCTGGACGGCCGAGCCGGTGATCTGCTGGTGGCCGAGGCGCGGGGCAATCCGCTGGCTCTGCTGGAACTACCGCGCGGGTTGTCCCCGGACGAACTGGCCGGCGGGTTCGGGCTGCCCGGTGCGATGCCGCTGGCCGGCCGGATCGAGCACAGCTTCCTGCGCCAGATGGACGCCGTGCCCGCTGCCACGCGGCGGCTGATGCTGCTGGCCTCGGCCGACCCGTCCGGCGACCCGCCGCTGGTCTGGCGAGCTGCCGACCGGCTCGGTCTGCCCAAGACCGCCGGGGAACCGGCCGTGGAAGCCGGCCTGGCCGAGTTCGGCACCCACGTACGGTTCCGGCACCCCCTCCTGCGCTCCGCGATCTATCGGTCGGCCACCCCGTCAGAACGACGAGCCGTGCACACTGCCCTGGCCGAAGCGACCGACACGGTCACGGACCCTGATCGCCGAGCCTGGCACCGAGCCCAAGCCGCGATCGGCCTGGACGAGCAGCTAGCCACCGAATTGGAGTCCTCGGCGAGCCGGGCGCAGGCCCGCGGAGGCCTGGCCGCGGCCGCCGCTTTCCGCGAACGGGCGGCGTTGCTGACGCCGGACCCGGCCCGCCGGGCGAGCCGGCTGCTCACCGCCGCCCGGGCGAAACGCGACGCGGGGGCGTTCGAGGCGGCCACGCCGTTGCTCGAGGCGGCCCGGACCGGGCCGCTGAGCGCCTTGGAGACGGCGGAGGCCGAGCGACTGCGCGGGCAGATCGCTGCCGGCCTCGGTCAGAACCGCAACGCCGGCGGCTCCTTCTCGGCGCGGCCCCGCTGTTCGGGCAGCTCGACGTCCACGTGGCCCGCGAGACCTACCTGGAGGCGCTCTGGGAGATCGCCATGTGGACCGGTGAACGGCACGGCCTCCGGCAGGACGCCGCCCGAGCCGCCCGAGCCGCGCCGCCCGCCCCCGAACCCGGTCGGGTCGTCGATGACCTGCTTGACGCGCTGGCCCTGCGGTTCACCGACGGGTTCGTCCACGCCGCCCCGGCACTGACCCGGACGCTGGGCCGAATGCTCGCCATGGACGCCGGTTCCGAGGACGCCCAGCGTCTGCTGCAGTCCGGGGCCCGCCCGGCCGGCTGCCTCCTGGCCATGGAGCTGTCCGACTTCGAGTCGTGGCAGATCCTGACTGCCCGCAACGTCCAGATCGCCCGGGATGCCGGGGCCATGGTGCCGCTGCAGCTCTCGCTGCATCACCGGGCCCTGTTCCACATCCACCAGGGGGAGCTCGACAAGGCCGTACGGCTGCTGGCCGAAGACGATCTGATCCGCGAGATGACCGGCCGGCTGACCGGTGGGGTCACCCGAATGCTGCTCGCTGCCTGGAACGGCGACGAAGCACGAACGGGCGCGTTGATGCGGGCCATGACGGATGAGGCGAGCGCCCGTGACGTGGAGGTGCCGGTGTCGTACGCGATGCTGGCCGGCGCGGTTCTGAACAACGGGCTGGGCCGGTACCAGGTAGCCGTCGGCTACGCCCGGCGGGCCTTCGAGCTCGACGTCTTCGCGGTGGGGCCCCTGGCCGTACCGGAGTTGATCGAAGCGGCGGCCCGGGCCGGAGACCCGTCGGCGGCCGGTGCCGCCCTGCGATGGTTGTCAGAACGTCAGAGCGTGGCTCCGACCGACTGGGCCACCGGGATGGAGGCGCGTGGCCGCGCACTGCTCGGTGACGATGCAGCAGCCGAGGACGGATACCGGGAATCGATTGCCTGCCTGGAGCGCGCCGGGTTCGGGGCTCAGGTGGCCCGCGGGCACCTGCTCTACGGGGAATGGCTCAGGCGGCGCAACCGGCGGTCGGACGCTCGTAGTGTGCTTCGGACAGCCGGCGAGATGTTGTTCGCGATGGGCGCCGAGGGGCTGGCCGAGCGGGCGCGCCAGGAACTCGTCGCGACCGGCGAGACCGCGCGTAAGCGCAGCGTGGCGACGGTTACCACCCTGACGGCGCAGGAAGCTCTCATCGCCCGGTTGGCTCGTGACGGGCACACCAACCAGGAGATCGCCGAGCGGCTCTTCCTGTCCTCCCGGACGGTCCAGTACCACCTGCGCAAGGTGTTCACCAAGCTGGGCATCAGCTCCCGCCGTGAGCTGCGCGCCACGCTACCCCCGGCGGAGAGGTGAACTGCCGGCCTGACTGTGCACTTTGGCGGACTCGAAGCGCGTCGGCCCCGGCCAGGATCGACAGGGACACGAGCCGATCTGCCGAGGAGAAACCATGGGCATCGCCACCGTCAGCCGTGCACACGCCGACCACGTCACCGAGCTCGTCCACACCGCCCTCACGGCGGCCCAGGCCCGCGATGAGCTGCGTGTTCTCACCCATGAGCACGTGGCCCTGCGTCGCGTGGCCGAGCTGGTCGCCCGCGGCGCGGCACTCGACGAGGTGTTCCAGGCGGTAACCATGGAGGCGGCGAAGCTCGTCGGCGGCAGCCGGGCCGGCCTGCGACGCCACGAGCACGACGGAAGCGTGACCACGGTCGCCACCTACGACGCCGAATTGCCCACGGTGTCGACCGCCGGCACCCAGCTGACGATGTTTGTGGTCGTCGAAGGGCGCATCTGGGGGGCGCTGACCATCGGCACCACCGGTTCGCCGCTTCCCGAGCGCAGTGAACAGAGCCTGCGGCAGTTCACCGGCCTCGTCGCCGCAGCCATCGCCAACGCGGAAAACAAGGCCCACCTCACAGCGTCGCGCGCCCGGGTGGTGGCAACCGCCGACGAGACCCGCCGACGGCTGCAACGCGATGTGCACGACGGCGCCCAGCAGCGGCTCGTGCAGACCATCATCACCTTGAAGATCGCGCTTCAGGCCATCGGCCGGGGCGAGACACCGAGCCGGGAGCTGGGCGAGGCGCTGCACCACGCCCAACGAGCGCAGGCCGAACTGCGCGACGTCGTCCACGGCATCATGCCCGCCTCCCTCACCCACGGCGGCCTGCGCACCGGTCTGGAGTCTCTGGTCGGTGGCCTCGCCGTCCCGGTCAAACTCCAGATGTCCATGCCGAGGCTGCCCGAGCGGCTCGAGACCACCGTGTACTTCTTCGTCGCGGAAGCTCTGACCAACGTCGTGAAGCATGCCCGGGCCTCCCGGGCCGAGGTCACCGTCCGGGTCGACGGCACCGTCCTGCGAGCCGAGGTCCGCGACGACGGCATCGGCGGGGCCGACCCGGCTCGCGGGAGCGGACTCACCGGTCTGGCCGACCGCGTTCAAGCGCTCGACGGGACACTGACGTTCACCAGCGCCGGCGGTAGCGGCACGGTGGTTCGGGCCTGTCTACCGCTGGCCGATCAGTGATTCTGACGATCGGTCAGCCACAGTGTTGCCGAGGGCGTCACGCAGTGCCGCGCGGGTCGAAATTCCGAGTTTGTCGAAGACCCGATGCAGATGAGTGCCCACAGTCCGGTGCGACAGGTAGGTCCTGATGCCGATCTGTTTGTTGGTGAGCCCGGAGGCAGCCAATTCGGCGATCGTTCGCTCCTGCGGGGTGAGCGCATCGGTGGGCGTGGCGGTTGTCCCGACCCGGTTGAGGACGGTGCTTGGAAACTCCCGTTCTCCCCGGGCCTGCAACGGCAGGGCTCGCAGCGTGATGAAGGTGGCTCTGGCTTCGGTGAAGTGCTCGCGTGCGGTGCGGAGCGATCCCTTACGGCGCAACCGCTCCGCGTAGGCGAGCTGGACACGTGCGCGGTCGTACGGCAGGTGGGAGATGCCCGGAGTGGACAGTGACCGCTCGAAGTGGCCGGTCTCGGTCGGGTACGCCAGGGCGGTGGCGCAGGCGGTGAGCAGCCTCGCCCGCGGCGAGAAGCCCGTGAGGTCGACGGATTGCAGCATCGCCACGTAGGCGCGGGCGACGTCAGGGCGGTTGGTGCGGACGGCGCATTCCACGAAGTCGACGCAGGCGGCCAGCGCGAGCGGGAGGTTCTCGGAGAACGTGGCGGGCACGGCAAGTTCGGAGATGCACTGGAAGGCCTGCTCGAAGTCGTCGCGGGCCTGCGCCAGCAGACATTGCACGTACTGCGCGTAGAGCTGGACGGCAGCCGATCCCCTGCGGCCGGCCCAGTCCGTAAGCTTTCCCGCGAATTCCTGTGCCTGCTCGTCGTCGCCGCGGAGGGCGGCGATGACGGCGCGGACCACCCACAGGGGCCACCGCAGTTCCTGGTAGCCATGCAGGTCACACATCTCCAGGCCCGCGTCGGCCAGGCGGACGGCCTCGTCCCACTCGCCGGTGAGCACGTCGTCGAGGCACAGGCTGGTGACGGCGCGGATCGCTGCCTCACTCGCACAGGACGCGCTGCCGCGCCGGAGCAGTGCATCGTTCATGAGGTCCCGGCCCGGCTCCTCCATCAAGGCCGGACCCGGTGCCGCGCCTACCAGGCCACCACCGCCCGGCTGACGGCTGTCACGGTGCAGAAGTGTCAGTCGTACCGGAGGTTCTTCCCGCAATTCTTCCGCAGGGCCTTCAGCCCTCATGCCAGCTCCTCGAGTGCTTCTCGGCCCGCCGATGGTCGGTCGTTGCCGTGTTGTCATGGTCGTCGTCGAGGCGGCCCCTTCGCGTCGGTAGAAGCTGCTTAGGTTGGCCGGCTGTCACGGCGCGTGAGGCCGATGGTCGCCGCCGGGCTTGACCTGGTTCCAGGAACACAGTGTGGGATCACGGCAAACCGTCCGCCAGGAAAGAGACCC
The DNA here is from genome assembly GCF_023544445.1 of Actinoplanes sp. M2I2. Taxonomy (GTDB): domain Bacteria; phylum Actinomycetota; class Actinomycetes; order Mycobacteriales; family Micromonosporaceae; genus Actinoplanes. The sequence goes on from NZ_JALPVJ010000032.1 coordinate 23,140, forward strand.
GCCCATGAGCTCCGTGAACCCCACCGCGCCAGGAGTCGGTCTCGCCCACGGATCAACCCCGCGTCCGGGCGACGACGGACGTCCTTTCGGGGCGCACATCCAGATGACGTGGTGGAAGTCGCTGGTCATCATCGCCGCGATACCGCTGACGCTGTTCGTCTCTCAGCTCGGCTTGTCCATGCTGGCCGGCCTGGTCGAGGACGGCGACCCGCTCGAGTCGACGCTCACCCCGATGAAGTTGCTGGCGGCCAATCTCGGCACCGGCCTGACCGCGCTGCTCGCTGTGGTGCTGCTCACGCGGTTCTCGCAGGTGCCGTGGCGGAGCGTCTTCAGCTCCCCTCGGCGCTTCGATCCGCGGCGCCTCGCAACCTCTTTCGCCGGCTCGGTCGTGCTCGTCGGAGCCGGCATCGCTCTCGTGGCTGTCGCCGCGCCCGACGCGACGGGGTGGGTGGGCTTCGGGATCAGCGGCACCACCGTGGCGTTGCTGGCCGTCGTGGTGTTCTCCACTCCGATCCAGTCGGCCGGTGAGGAAATCATGTTCCGGGGCGCGGTGCTGCCGGCCGTGGGGTCCTGGTTCCATGCTGTGCGGCCGGCGTTCATCACCGGCCTGGTGGTCTCGAGTCTCTCGTTCGCCGTGGTGCACGCGGCCAGCCATCCCTGGCTCTTCGGCTACTACGTGTTCCTCTCGGCCTGTACGGCTCTGATGGGGTTGATCACTCGCGGCCTGGAGGCGGCGATGGCGTTCCACATCGCGAACAACGTGGTCGCGACGACCATCAACGCGCTGCTGGCCGGGGGCGGCACGCTGGTCGTCGACCGCACCGGCGGCGGGGGCGGTGGCGGGGGCCCTGAGCTGATCGTCCCGGCCGTCGTGAATCTGGGGGTGCTGGCGTTCGTCTGGCATCACGAGCGCGCCCGTCGCACCGACGCGGAGTAGCCCGCGACCGCCTCGGCCGGCTCCTACCGAAGGCTCGCCTGGACGGCCGAGGCGATCGGGGTCGAGCCCTGGTTGAGTTCGAGGATCCGCCGGCGGATCCGGGGTTCATGGAGCAGCTCGGCCAGGGTCGCGGCCACATCCTCACGCGCGATCTCGTCGTGCGGCTGGGCCGGACCCAGCGACACCGTTCCGACGCCGGCCCGGTCGACAAGCAGGGACGGCCGGAGAATCAGCCAGTCGAGGTCGCTCTCGCTGACCGTGACGTCGACGAGCTTCTTCACCGCGAAGTAGAACTCCTCATCACCGTCGAAGCGCTGCCCGCGGCCGGCTTCCGGGAGCACGGACACCAGGGCGAAGCGCTTCACGCCGGCGAGACGCGAGGCTTCCAGAGCGGTCAGCACGCCCTCACCGTCGATGGCGGAGGTGACCTCCCGGGCGCCTCCGTTCGACCCGGCGGCGTACACGATGGCATCGCATCCGCCGAGCATGGCGGCCAGGGACTCGGCGCTCAGACCCGCGAGCTCACCGACGCGCACCTCGGCGCCCAGGGCCGAGAGTTCGGCTCGCTGATCGTCGCGGCGTACCAGACCGGAGACTATGTCGCCGCGATCGCTCAGGTTCCGCGCCAGCAACCTTCCGACGGCACCGCTGATTCCGATGATGAAAACCTTCAACACGTGGTCCCTTCGTCCCGGCCATCTCGCGATGGCGCGGGTTGTCCGGATGAGCTGGACAACGCCATGCTGGCACCGGTCGTGGCACCTTCGCGTCGGTAGAAATCCCCTATGCCGGTCATCCGGGACGGGTGCCGGACCTCATCAGAGGCGCAGTTCCTTGAGCTGCCGACGGGAGGTGATGCCGAGCTTGCGGAAGATCTTGCGTAAGTGGGCTTCGACCGTGCGAGGGCTCAGGAAAAGCTCAGCGCCCACCTCCCGGGAGGTCGCCCCGGTGGCTACCAGTCGCGCGACGTGCAGTTCGTGGGTGGTCAGGGTGTCGGCCGGCCGGGCGCTCCGTTCCCGTGGATGCTCGCCGACGGCCCGCAACTCGCGGGCGGCCCGCGCGGCGAACGCCTCCGCGCCCATGTCCGAGAGCAGTTCGTGAGCGGTACGGAGTTGCCCGCGGGCGTCGTCGCGGCGGCCCTCACGACCAAGCCACTCGCCGTACACCAGGTGGGCCCGGGCCAGGTGGGTGACCATCCGGCAGCACCCGAGTCGCCGGATCCCCTCGCGGTACAGCTCCTCGGCGGCCGGTCCGCTGCTGAGCAGCGCCCTCGAGCGCGCCTGAAGACCCAGCGCCCACTGGGTGCCGCTCGCGCGAGCCCGTACGCCGAGCTGCTCGAGCGCGGCGGCCGCCCGCTCCGGCTGACCGGCGCGCACGGCCGCCTCGATCAGCTCGGGCAGCGCCACGCTGCTGTACGCCAGCTCGTCGTACTCCCACGGCGGCGTCGCCGCGGCCAGCGCCTGGTCGTAGTTGCCCAAGCCGTTGTGCAGCGTGGCCAGGGCGATCTGGGCCAGGCCGAGTGTCGCGCCCTCGCCTCTTTCCGTCGCCTCCTTGACCATGACCGCGTACAACTCCGAGGTCTCGTGGTGCCGGCCGCGCCAGGCGGCCAGGATGAGCCGGGCGTTGGGCAGCGGCGGGGCGCCCGTCGCCTCCGTGATGGCACGCTCCTCGGCGAACAGCTCGGCGGCCCGGGCGAGCTCGCCGGTGAGCACCAGCACCGAGGCCAGCGCGTTGAGGGCGGCGGGGAGCGTGGCCAGCGCGCCGGCTTCGCGGGCGAGCTGGACGTCGCGGGCGGCCAGGACGTAGATCGCCTCGTCGTCCCACAGCATCGCCGCGACGTGGCAGGCCAGCCACAGCCGGCGGCGGTTGTCGTGATCGGCTCGGAAGTCGTGATCCCGCAGGGTCTTCAGGGCCAGCTGAAGGGTGGGCACGCTGGCCTCGTACCCTCGGGTGAACCTCGTGGCCAGCCCGTCCAGCAGCAGATCGATCGGCCGCGGCGGCGCCGGCGACGCCGGCGCGGCCCGGGCGGCCTCGGCCACCGCCGGCAACCCGCGGCCGCGGCTGAGGCGACCGGTGTGGAACGACGCCTCGAGCGCGAGCAGGTAGGTCTCCCGGGCCAGCGCGGCGTCCAACGGCCCCAGCGTCCTGGCCGCCTCCAGCAGCATCCCCGGCACCTCACTGCCGCGGGTGAGGTGAAACTCGACCTGCGCGCGCAGCAACTGGAGGCGGGCGCGTTGCAGGGCGTCCAGCGGACCGGCCGACGCGACCACCAGCAAATCCAAGGCGGCCTCGAACGCACCGGCCTCGTGCTTGGCCTGAGCGGCCCCCAGCGCCCGTCTCGCGCGGTCGGCCGGCTCCGGGGTCAGCTCGACCGCCTGGTGCAGGAACGCGGCGGCGGCGGCCGAACCGCCGCGGGCGCGCGCCCGGCCGGCCGAGCGCTCCAGCTCCGCGGCAACTTCTTCGTCGGTGCCCGACACCGCCTGTGCACGATGCCAGGCACGCCGGTCGGGATCGACGTCCGGATCGGTGGCGGCGGCCAGCGCACGATGCGCCCGCCGGTGGTCCGATGGGGTGGCCGCCCGATAGACCGCCGAGCGCACCAGCGGATGGCGGAACCGCACCCGGGTGTCGATCTCCAGCAACCCGGCGGCCTCGGCCGGCCCGGCCACCTCGCGGGCGATCCCCAGGTGGGCGGCCGCGCGCCACAGGACGGCCACGTCGCCGGTCGACTCCGCCGCGGCCACCACCAGCAACAGCTGCGTCTCGGCGGGCAGACTGCCCGAGCGGCGCTGGAAGCCTTCCTCGATGCGGCGCGGGACGTTGAGCACGTCGGGCAGCTCGAACCCGCCGGCCAGCCCGGCCGGCGGGACGCTTCGGGGCAGCTCCAGCAGCGCCAAGGGGTTGCCCCGGGCCTCGGCGACGATCCGGTCGCGCACCCGGTCGTCCAGCGGCGTGTGAACCGCGGCGGCCAGCAGGGCCCGCGCGTCGGCGTGACCGAGCCCGTCCAGGCGCAGCTCGGGCAGCCCGGCGAACGCGCGGACGTCCTCGTCCGTCGGGTCGCGCAGCGCGAACATCAACGCCATCCGCTCCGCCGCCACCCGTCGCGCCACGAACGCGAGGACCTGTGCGGAGGCCTGATCCAGCCATTGCGCGTCATCGACGAGGCACAGCAGCGGCCCCTCCTCCGCGACCTCGGCCAGCAGGTTCAGGATGGCCAGGCCGACCAGGAACCGGTCCGGTGCGGCGCCGCCACGCAGCCCGAACGCCACGCCCAGGGCGGCCTGCTGCGGGTCGGGCAGCGCTCCCATGTGGTCGAGCATCGGCGCGCACAGTTGATGCAGGCCCGCGAACGCGAACTGTGTCTCGGACTCCACCCCGGCCGAGCATTCCAGCCGGAACCCCGACCGGGTCGCGGTGTTCCCGGCCTGCTCCAGCAACGCGGTCTTCCCGATACCGGCTTCCCCGCGCACCACCAGAGCCCCGCTGCGCCCCGACTGCGCCCGGTCCAGCAGGTGCTCCACCGCTTCGCGCTCGGCGCGTCGGCCCACCAGATCAGCCATTCCGCTCACCCTCCGCGCTGCGGCGTTGTCCACGAGGCGATGCGTACGGATGGCGGCCGGTCTCGACCTGTGCCTGCACATCGTCCGGCGCGACCTCGGCGTGAGCGCGGCGAACGAGATCGCCCGCGGACTCGTCACCGCGCCCTACCGGACCGGCGGTCAGGCCCAGTACCTGCCGAGGACCAGCTCGGCCACCCAGGGCGAAACCCTGGCCGCGACGCGCGAATGGGCTTTGACGCGGCTCGACCAGCAGCTCACGATCGCCGGGCTCGCCGCTCACGCGCGCATGTCGCCCCGTACGTTCCTGCGCCGTTTCGCCGAGGAGACCGGCAGCACCCCGCTGCAGTGGATCCTGCGGGCGCGGGTCGACACCGCCCGCGAGCTCCTGGAGAACACGAGACTGCCGGTCGACCACGTCGCGGCCCAGGTCGGCCTGGGAACCGCACCGAACCTCCGACTGCATTTCCGCCGGCTCCTTGATGTGTCCCCCTCGGAGTACCGTGCCACCTTCGCCGGACGGAGCTGACGACCGTTCAGGAGATGCGAAGAGGAAGCGCAACCGTCTCGCCCGCCACATCGATAGCGACCTTGCCGCGTAGCGCATACGACCGCCTGTTCTCCAGCAGTTCGTGCGCTTCGCCCATGCGGGCGAGCGGGAGAGTCGCGCCGATGACCGGCTTCACGAGACCGCGCTCGACCAGCGTGGTGAGCGCATCCAATTTTCCTCGATTCTGCCGCGTGAAGACGAAGTGATAAGCGGCGTTCCGGCCCCACGCCTCGATGAGGTTCTGCGGTTGCGCGATGTCGACGATGCTGACGACGCGCCCGGCGTCGGCGAGCGTCAGCGGGCTCCGGGTGAGCGTGTCGCCACCGATCGCGTCGAGGACGACGTCGACGCCCTTTCCTCGCGTCAGCTCGGCCACGGCCTCGACGTAGTCTGCCGAGGTGTAGTCGATCGCCTCGTCCGCCCCGAGAGAGCGTACGAACTCGTGCTCGCCGGCTCTGGCGGTGGTGATGACTCGGGCGCCCATCGCCTTCGCGACCTGGATCGCGATTGTGCCGACACCGCCCGTGGCCCCCTGGATGAGGATCGTCTCGCCCACGGTGAGCTGGGCTCGCGTCACCAGGGCCTCCCAGACCGTGCCGCCGACCAAGGTCAGGCTCGCCGCCTCCAGATGACTGAGGTTCTGCGGCTTGCGGCCGACGAGGTCGACGTCGGCGACGTGCTGCTCGGCGTACGAGCCGGGGCCGTCGAAGATGCGAGGCGTGTAGTACACCGCGTCGCCGGCGCGGAACTCGGTCACGTGCGATCCGACCTCCTCGATCACGCCGGAGACGTCGTGCCCGGTGATCGCCGGGAGCGGCACCTGCTCCGCGTAGTCTCCGCGACGGACCTGATAGTCGAGCGGGTTGACGGCGGTCGCATGGATGCGCACCCGCACCTGACGGGGTCCGACCTGCGGTACGGGAACGTCGCGCAGCTCGAAAGCATCGGCCCCACCGAACCGGGTGAGCACGACGGCCTTCATCTGATCAGTCATATCGGTGTTCCTCATCGTGGTCCGGGGTTCGCTCTCTCAGCGTCGCGCGCACGATCCACTCACTCCAGTGGCAGCAATGCCAATATCCGCGAGGATAGTGACACGCCTGTCGCGCGGTGCTCGGGTACGCAGGATGGTGGCGATATCGGTGCGGGCTCGGGTCAACCGCTCGATCTCCGATGCGAGGTCGGCGTCAACCTGCCTCAGGACGTCCGGCGCGGCCCCGCCGTCCTCGCAGATCTCCCGGATCCGGTCGAGCGGCACCCCGAGCTCGGACAAGCGCCGGATCCGCAGCAGACGGACAAGGTCGGACATCCCGTACTGCTTGTACCCGTTGTATCGGCGCGTGGGCTCAGCCAGCAGGCCGATCCGGTGGTAGTGCCGGATCGTGTTGACTGTCGTACCGGCGAGCTCCGCGAGCTCCCGGGTGCTCCAGGCCACGTCGGTTCCTCCCCCTCGTACGGCTGTGACTCCACGCTGGCACCAGCACCGCGACGTTCGCGTCGGTGAAACACCCTTACCTGCGCACCGACGGCTACGCTCGCGCGGATGGGGCTAACGGGGTTACTGGGCCGGAGGCCGGAGCGCGAGGCGTTGCGGCTGCTGCTGTCGCAAGCACGGGCCGGGCGCAGCGGAACCCTGGTCGTACGCGGGGAAGCCGGCATCGGCAAGACCGCGTTGCTAAACCATGCCCGCGAGGCGGCCACCGGATCGGGCATGCGCGTGGTGTCCTCCGTCGGGGTCGAGGCGGAAAGGCAGTTCGCGTTCGCGGGCCTCTATCAGCTCTGCATCCCTCTGCTCGACCAGGCCGGGGCGCTGCCCGAACCGCAGCGGGCCGCTCTCGGAGTGGCCTTCGGGCGGCAGAGCGGCCCGGCGCCCGATCGGTTCCTGGTCGGGCTGGCCGCGCTGAACCTGCTGGCCGAAGCGGCCGAGGACACGTCGCTGCTGTGCCTGGTCGACGATCTGCACTGGCTGGATCAGGCGTCCGTACAGATTCTGGCCTTCGTGGCCCGGCGGCTGGGCGCCGAACGCCTGGCCTTCGTGTTCGCCTTGCGCGACCCCGGCGAGAACGAGGTCCGCGAGGTGGACGGTCTGCCGGAGCTGCGCCTGAGCGGCCTCGACGACGCGGATGCCCGAACGTTGCTGGACTCCACGATGAGCACGCCGCTGGACGACCAGATCCGCCACCGGATCGTGGCCGAGGCGCACGGCAACCCCCTCGCGTTGCTGGAACTCCCGCGGAGCGCCCCACCCGCCCGGCTGGCCGGCGGGTTCGAGCCGCCCGATGTGCTCACTGTTCCGCTGCGGGTCGAGGACAGCTTCCGGCGCCGATCGGGCGGCCTGCCGGCCGACACCCAGCTCCTGCTGGTCGTGGCCGCCGCCGAGCCGACCGGCGAGCGGGCGCTGCTGTGGCGGGCCATCGCCACGCTGGGCATCGTCCGTGCGGCGACCGAACCCGCGGAGAGCGCCGGCCTGCTCGACATCGACACCCGGGTGCAATTTCGCCATCCCCTGGTGCGCTCGGCGATCTATCAGGCCGCCTCACCAGGCGATCGCCGCCTGGCCCACGACGCCCTGGCCGCCGCGACCGACCCGCTGACCGACCCGGACCGGCGGGCCTGGCACCGCGCGCAGGCGGTAGCGGGCACCGACGAGGCGGCCGCCGCCGACCTGGAGCGCTCGGCCGGCCGGGCCCGGGCCCGCGGCGGTCTGGCCGCCGCGGGCGCGTTCCTGCAGCGAGCGGCGGAACTGAGCCCCGAGCCGGCCGGGCGAGCGAGACGGGCCCTGGAGGCCGCGCACGCGAAACACGAGGCCGGCGCCTCCGAAACGGCCCTCGAGCTGCTGGCCGACACGGCGACGGGCCCGCTGGACGCGCTGCAACGCGCCCGCCTCCAGCTGTTGCGGGCACAGATCACGTTCCACCTGACCCGGAGCACCGAGGTGCCGGGAATGCTGCTGGAGGCCGCCCGCACCCTCGCGCCGTTGGACGCGGCGCTCGCCCGCGAGACGTATCTGCACGCCATCGACGCGGCGATCATCACCGGAGACCGCGGCATGCCGCAGGTGGCGGAGGCAGCCCGCGCAAGCCCCCGACCGCCCGGGACACCCCGGCCGGCCGATCTGTTGCTCGACGGCCTGGTCACCACCGTCCTTCACGGCTACGACACCGGCGCTCCCGGGTTGCGTCGCGCGCTGGAAGGGTTCCGGGACGATGAGAGTGGCAGTTCCCGCTGGCTGTGGCTGGCCAGCCGGATCGCGCTGACCCTCAACGACGACGACCTGGCCCTGCTGCTGACCGACCGCCACGTCCGGCTCGCCCGCGAGACCGGTGCGCTGGCGACACTGCCCCGCGCCCTGCTCTTCCAGGCCGTGCTGCTGGCGTTCACCGGCCAGCTCGACTACGCCACCGCGCTGGCGGACGAACAGGTCACGATCACCCAGGCCACCGGGGGCGTGCCGCTGCCGCACGACCAACTGATCCTGGCCGCCTGGCGCGGCCGGGAAGCCGAGACGACAGAGCTGTACACGACCATCGTCCGCAAGGCGGCCGCACGCGCCCGGGGCACCGAAGTCTCCCTGGCCAACTACGCATTGGCGTTGCTGCACAACGGGTTGGGCAACTATCCCACCGCGATGACGGCGGCCCAGCGGGCGACCGAGTCGAACGAGCCACCACACACGAGCCTGGCCTTGCCCGAACTCATCGAGGCGGCTTCCCGAGCCGGCCGACCGGCCGTGGCGACAGCCGCCCTGGAACAGTTGGAATTGCGCGCCGGCGCCAGTGGCACCTCGTGGGGGCTGGGTCTGGCGGCGCGCTCCCGGGCGCTGCTCACCACCGGGCCAGCGGCGGAGGACCACTACCGAGAGGCGATCGAGAGGCTCGGAGCCTGCCGGATGGTCAGCCACCTCGCCCGCACCCAGCTGGTCTACGGCGAGTGGCTGCGCCGCGAGGGTCGCCGCCACGATGCCCGCGACCAGCTCCGCACCGCGCACGAGTTCCTGGCCGGGGCCGGCGCGGAAGGATTCGCCGCGCGCGCCGGCCAGGAGTTGCGGGCGACCGGTGACCGGCCTCGCAAACGGGCTGCTGTGCCGACCGACGAGCTCACCGCGCACGAGTTGCACATCGCGCGGCTGGTGGCAGCGGGGGCGACCTCCCGGGAGGTGGGCGCGCAACTGTTCCTGAGCCCACGGACCATCGAGACCCACCTGCGCAAGATTTTCCGGAAGCTTGGCATCACCTCGCGACGGCAGCTCAAGGAGCTGTCCCTTGGCTGAGAGCGGTACCGCGGACATCGACCGAAGCGGGGCACAGACGAATCGGGCATAGGGTGCCGGTTGTAGGTTTGTCCGTGCACCGATCAGGTCAGTGTGCAGCTCATCGTGCCGATGTCGGCACTCGCGTAGGCCTTGGCCACCGATTAGTCGCCTTGATTTGTCCCGCCCGACCTCGCTTGATGACCGGCCAGCACCTGCGCAAGGTGAAACTGGATGTCGCCCCGACTACGGAGCTTCGCAGGAACCTCGATGTTGAGTTCGTATCCGAGCTGCCTGAGCTTCGCCGGGACGAGGCGGCTGTCTGAGTCCAGATACTTGACGATCGCCTCAGCGCCCAGCAGCTGTCTGACAGCTGCAGCCGTCTCGCCCAAGTCCAATGGATACTGAATCCTGCCGCCCTTTCTGACTAGCCTGATTCTTGCTTGACCGCTGTCTATCTGAGCCGCCTCCTCAGAAGTCAATTTGCGAGCGAACAGTAACGCGCTCTTAAGCCCCGGCCGGCGGTCGACAACTTCCTGGCCAGGACCGATAATGACAAGCCTCGAAGAGCCGGAGGCGAGCGCGCCGACCTGACCGGGAGAGCCCTTGAAAAGCTTGTGGAGCTGCTGGAATACCGTCGCCATCTCGGCTGCCGCGTCCGTCACAAATTCCTCCGTCTCGTCACGTTACTTCTTGGTGGCCAAGATCGCCCGCTGGAATCTTTCGCCGAATGCTTTGTCACGAGCCACATCGGTGATGTTAACTTTTCCGGCTACACTGTGGACGATCGGAATGAATGACGCAATTAGATTTTCTGCCGCATTTGAATTCCATGCCAGATCTGCTATCGACTTGCACACTCTATGGATTCCTTTGGCATCTCGCGGGCTTTGCGCACCGGTCAACGAAAGACGGATGCCGGATAGCAGATGGAAACGCAAAGGTCCATAAGTCGACGGCAATCGGCGGTTCCGGAACAACCATTCAATCCGGTAAAAAGCCGCAGCGCTGACATAGTAAGGCAACGGGTCATGGTTTTCCTGGAAGATGAGATCGCCGTGTGACCTACGCAATTGGCTATAGACCCCGACGCCGACCATGCCGTTGATGAACATGGCGGCATAAGAACGGGCTAACTGAGATCGAGTCACGATCCGCGTCTTCGTTATCGTTCTGGCGGTGTACATCCCAGCCCGACGCTCGTAAAAAAGTCGGCGTTCGAGAGGCTGATGGGCGAAGTACGACTCCAGTGTGCGGTGGAACCTGGTGCGAGCAGCCAGATCGTCCTCGGTAACCGCCGTCTGCTGATTGGTGGCCTGCACAATGCGAGAGATGACCTCGTCGTCACTCGACTGAATGAGCCGGAGGCTGACAAATACGGAGTCGTCCAAAACGGCTCTCTGGTCGAACAGCACGTGACAGGTTTGGCAGCCGTTTACGACCTGGTAGTCGCGAATGTCAAATACATCGCCAGATGAGTCAACACGCTGGGCCACCACGGTCACCCCGTTATTAAGGACCGCGAACTCTCGACGGCCGATTTCGCTCTCCAGCGTGTGTCGAATCTCTGAGTTGACACGATTGTCGTACTGTTGGAAATCACGGACATTGTCCTCGAAGATTCCTCGTCGCATATTTCCGTTGTCGTCGGTCAGCAGGTTGTTGACGAGGTCTTTTGCTGGCAAGAGAGCGAGGAACGCCTGTTTGACGCCAGGAACCGGCGGCACGGTCACTTTGCGGGTCAAGGTGATCCGAGCGGAGGCTGCGGAGGCAGCTCGCTGGTCGAGACGGATAAGGTCTTGTGCGCCGACCGCCCTGACCTCGACGTCCCGGAACAGTTGCGTATCTGTCAAGCGCTTGGAGGCAGCCGAGCGTTTTGCTTCGAGATGGGCGTCCTTCGTCCACACGCCAGTGGTCACGTACCAAACACTGACCTTGGGCCGGCCGTCGCGAACCCGGCGCGGATCGTCGCAGACTGATCTTATTGAAACCCGCAAGTCTCGGATGTCGTCGGAGCAAGGGATCGCCATGTCAGCGGCGCTCGCGATCTGAATCAGATTGTCCGCGAGCTCAGTGAAGACGCTGCCCTCGAAATGTGTACCCCGTTTTGCCTGGACAATCACGATGTGCGCGTCGATGCTGCGGTGGTCCGCCATGATCTCTTTAACGTCGGCGGAGTCGGTTCGCAGCTCGTGATTCAACAGGATCGCGCGAGCGTCAATGCCTAGATCGCCACCTCGACCGGTGCGCAACTGGTCTGGATGGAAAGTTTCTTCGACGAACTGGCTGACCACGCAGTACGCCGCGAATGACTCGAACAGCTCGTCGTCCTTGAGCGCCTCCAGTCCGTATTCCTGCTGAAATCTGTCTACCTGACCTCGAACGAGATCCATCCTTGATCTCCGTTTCACCCCTGAAGCCGGTAACTTCGGAAGGTAACGGAGACGTCGCGCTAAGTCTATGACAACTTGGGCGCACCGTCGATGCCACAGCTGCACCCCGATGCGCATCGCCGTCAAGGACCGCAAGACCGCGTCCACTGGGGGATTGGTTCGTCAGCAGGTCAGCACCTGCGGTCAAAGCCGATCAAGACATGGCCGGTGAGACTTTGAACCTGCGTCACGGCCGCCAGCCTCGTTCCATCGACGTCGGACGAACCCTCTTCGACCCCGCCAAGCGCCACCAGCTCACCGGCCGACCACACGGACCCACCCGAGAAGGGAAGGATTCTGAAGAAAATTGGGATTTTCCCGATGTATTAAAATCACAGTTAAGATTTAAACGATCAACACACGAACCCATTGACTCTGAGTCGCAATGCCATTCGAGTACGTATTGCCAGCATGCTTTGCAGCGTACGGATTATTGGACATCATGACATGATCACGCTCGCCGATTAAGGCCTATCCTCGAATGGCTAATCAAGGCTGCGACCAAGCACGCTACGACAGCCATCAAGCGCAGTTGCTGCCGTTTGATTCACGAGCTTTCTGGCGGCCCGACTGGGATGCCCACGGTGCGCCGGGCCAAGTCTCGCGTGACAGGATTCGTGACTGCATTGCGATTTTCCCGTCAAAGATTTGACAATCCATGAGAAGCGTACACCTCTCCGGAGCACCGGCGGTGGGCAAGAATCGCATCGACTATGTCATAGCCAAATCTCTTTCACCTACTTGAGCCGGCCCCGAAATGACTTGGCCGGGCCCCGAAAAGATCGCGGCCGCGTCGCGGCGCATGTGGAGCGCGTCGGCGATGACGGGTACGTCCGCCAGGGCCACGACAGCAGGCGCACCGCAATCAGCACCGGTACGAGTCCGGCTTGTCACCTCCGATCGAGGCGCCGATTTCGTCACATCCGGCCCACAGAGAGTGGCCGGGGTCGATGTCAGCGGGCAAGCCGTCCACAATGGGGCCGCACACGATCAAGATCGTGTTTCTCCAGAGAAGGGTACCCACGCACCATGTCGTCACGCTCGTCGCGGCGGCGCCGACTGTCGGTGACCTCGACAGTCACAGCGCTGCTCACCGTCGGCGCGATCGGGTTGTCCGCGCCCACCCAGGCACGAACCCCCGCAGCCCCCGCAGCACCCGGCCCGTCCCCCGCCGCCCCCGACCGCACCGATCCCGTGGCCGTCGCTGCCACCCAGGCCCGCAAGCTTGGAGAAGCCGTCCCCGTCAGCTCGCTGACCAGCGAGTCGTCGACGACGTCGGTCGCCCCCGACGGCAAGCTCACCACCACCTACTCGTCGAGCCCGGAGCGCGTCCGGCAGAACGGGCAGTGGGTACCCATCGACACCACGCTGGTGAAGCGGCCGGACGGCAGCTACGCCCCGAAGGCGGCGATCACCGACGTGTCCTTCGGCGCCGGCGGCAGCAAGTCTCTCGTCACGCTCAAGGACGGCGACGCGTCTCTGCGCTTCGCCTGGCTCGCCGAGCTGCCCACCCCGAGCGTCTCGGGTGACACCGCGACCTACGCGAACGTCCGGCCCGACGTGGACCTGCAGGTCACCGCCGACGCCACCGGCTACTCCTCGATGCTCGTCGTGAAGAACGCGCGAGCCGCCGCCGACCCGGCCCTACGGAAGATCGATTTCGGGCTCTCCAGCACCGGCGTCACCATCTCCCCGACGGGTGACGGCGGCGCGGAGGCCGTCGCCCGGCGGACCGGCGAGACGGTGTTCCACACGAATACCGCCCTGATGTGGGACAGCAGTCCGGCGACGGCGGCGCAGACCACTGCCAAGAAGGAGACCGGGCGCTCCCGCATCGTCCAGGACGAGCGTCCCGGCCCCGGCCGGCTCGGCGGTCGCCGAGCCCAGGTGAAGGTCGGGATCGGCGGCGGCAAGCAGACGCTGACTCCTGACCGCGGCCTGCTGACCGCCAAGACGACCACCTTCCCGGTCTTCATCGACCCGGCCTGGACCGGCGCCAGGAGCCAGCAGAACTGGGCCCGCATCTCCAGTAACGGGTGGAACGTCTACAACTCCACCGCGAAGACCGGCGCGAACAGCGCCCGGATCGGCCTCGACGACTGGGTCGGCGGCGCCGGTGAACGCGCCAAGACGTACTACCAGATGGACACGTCCGGGGTGGCCGGGGCGGAGGTCTCCAAGGCGACGTTGTACGTCACCCAGCGCTGGGCGGCGTCCTGCTACAACACTTCCGCGGTGGTCTACGGGACGGCCATACCGAGCTCCTATACCGCTTCGGGCCTGTCCTGGGGGCACGAGCCGGCCAAGAAGACCGGGGTCCTCTCGACACTGTCCGGCCGGGAGACCGACTGCGGCACCAAGGACGTCCGGGTCACTCCGGCCTCCTTCGCGTTCAACGTCCTCAGTTACGTCAAGCCGAACGCCAAGGGCGGCGCCAAGAAGCTGAACTTCCTGGTGCAGGCGGCGAACATGGACGACAAGTACTCGTGGAAACAGCTCGGATACGGCGGCGGCGCCCGCCTTTCGATCGAGTACAGCTACCGGCCGAAGCTCTACAAGGGCGGTCTGCCGACGGTCACCCCGTCGATCTACGACATGGGCCGCTATCTGACCACGACGAACACCCCCACGCTGACCGCCAAGGGGAGCAACGGCGTACACAACGGCAGTCAGGAAAACGTCGCCATGCGGTACGAGTTCTACCGCGGGAGCCAGCTGATCGTCAGTAAGCAGACCGGCTTCAGCCAGTACGGCCAGCCCTGGACCATTCCACGGCTGCAGGACGGCGACTACCGGTGGCGGGCCAAACCCCAAAACCAGTCCAAGCTGTGGGGCGACGTCTGGACCGCCTGGCAGAACGTCACCATCGACACGGTCGCGCCGTGGGCGCCCAAGGTCAAGTCCACGCAGTTCCCACCCAAGCAACTGGGCGGCGCCTTCTCGGACAAGGGCACCTTCCAGATCACGCCGGACAAGACCGGCGGCCACAAGGACAACATCACCGGCTACCTGTTCTCGCTCGATGGTGACCTGAGCAATGTCACCTACAAGGCGCTGCCCGCCAATCAGCGGATCACCTGGACCACCGGCATCACCACACCGGTGCCGGGCAAGATCTACTACGCCAGTGCCGACAACGCGGCCGGCACCGGCACGGCTGTGCTCAACGGCAGCGCCGGCCCGCAGTTCACGCCCGGCACCTCGGGCGCGCACAAGCTGACCGTCAAGGCCGTCGACCAGGCCGGTTCGACGTCGCCACAGACCGCGTACGTCTTCTACGCCGGGCGCAGCACACCTACCTTCGCCACCGCCACCAAACTGGTCAACGGTGGAACTGCGACCAACACCGACGGCACGACCACGGTCGTACCGCCGGCTGCTGCCACCACCACCGGCAAGGTCGTCACCCAGGCCGGTGGCGGGGGCTTCTACTTCGGCGACGGTTTCCAGGCGGTGCTGTCGAACAACGGCACGGCGAAGGTGTCGAAGAATGACACGGTGACGTACTCGTTCAACGTGCCCTCGACCGGCCTGTGGGAGGTCGGCATCCACGTCACGACGGGAACCGCCAACGGCATCTACACACTTGTCTTCGACAAGGGCAAGCCGACCGCCAAGACCCTGCTGACCGGGTACGACACCTACACGAACCCGGCCGAGACGCGGTTCGTCAACTTCGGCGTCCTGCAGGACAGCACGGGCAAACCGATGACGCTCACCCAGGGCGTGCACACCCTCACGTTCACCATGACCGGCCTGAACTCGGCCTCGGCGGGCTACCAGTCGGGCATCGACCTGGTGCGGCTGGCGCCCATGCTCACCTGCCCGATCAACAACACGACGGCTTGTCTCAACAACACCGCTGTCAGCACCTTCACCGCGGGAACGAAGCCGGCCGTCACCGTGGCCGACGCGGACGGCGCGGGCGCCAGCTTCGAGGCCACCGACCTCAAGGCGGCCGGCTGGAATCCGGGCAGCACGATCACCGTCAACGGGGCAGCCGTCAAGCTGCCCGCGGCCTACGGCGCCGGAGCGAGCGACAACATGCTGGCATCCGGCCAGATCGTCACCGTGCCGGCCACCGGCGTCGTGAACAAGGGCAACGCGGTGGTCCTCACCGGCTTCGCCACGCACGGGCCGGTCCTCGGCGCGACCGGCACGATCACCTACGCGCAGGAGAGCTGCGGCATCAAGAGCCAGGCCTACACGCTCGACTCGAACGCCGACTGGACCAAAATCCCAGCCGGCGACACCGTGCTCGGGTTCTCGCGCTACAACAAGAGCAACGCCACCCAGGTGACCTCGCCGGTCGGGATCTTCGCCGTGAGCGTGCCGCTGCAGTGCCCTGGCGCCGTGGTGGAAAGCATCACTCTGCCGGTGGTATCGACCGTGGCCCAGGCCGGCGCAGCCGCCCTGCACTTCTTCGGCCTGGGCATCCGTCCGACCTCGATCACCGACTCGGCGCACTGGGTCGGCAGCTGGTCGACCGCCCAGGACACTGCGGCCGTTCTCACCAGCGCCGGCACGGCGGCCGGCCTCAACGGCCAGACGGTTCGCGTCCCGGTGCGGCTCAGTCTGGCCACCGGCGGCGACGCCCACAAGGTACGGGTCCGCCTGGCCAACAGCACCGGCAAGGCGCCGGTCACCTTCGGCGCGGCTTCGTTCGCGGTGCAGGACAGTGCCGGCGGCGCGGCCGCGGCGGCCACACCGGTCGCGCTGACCTTCAGCGGCGCGGCAAGCGTCACCGTGCCGGCCGGGGCTGACGTCGTCAGCGACCCGATTGCGCTGACCGTGCCAGAGTTGACCACGGCCCTGATCAGCCTCAAGGTGCAGGGCACACTCACGGCGCTGGCCGGGCACCGCGACGGCCGTACGCCGATCTGGACCAGCGCCACGGACGGCGCCGACCACACCCGGGAGCAGGCAGCGACGGGCTTCAGCAAGTCGACCATCGCGGGCTTGCCGTTCGTCACCGGCGTCGACGTCACGACATCGGCCACCAAGCCGGCCGGTGCTCTGGTGCTCTTCGGTGACCAGACGGTCAACGGGGACACGGCCACCGCCAACGGGGTCAGCCAGCTCGACAGCCAGCTGGCAGCCGCGCTGGCCGCGGCCCCCGACGGCGACCGAGTCGTGCCGTTCGGCGTCCTCAACCAGGGAACCGGGAGCGGCGGGAACCGGGCCCTGCTGCCTGCCGCCGTGGAGCGACTCACGGCGAACGCGAACGGGCAGGTCGACCGGCGGATCCTGAGCCAGCCCAACGTACGGACGGTATTGATCTCGTCCGGCTCGAGCGACCTGCTCACCTGTACCGGCACCGCCGACGCCTGCGCCACGCAGGTCAAGGACAAGCTGGTCGCGCTGGCCACGCAGGTGCAGGAATACCGGTCCGACGACACCCAGGTGCTGCCGGCCAAGGTGGGCGCGCCGAAGGTGTACGTGGCGACGCTGCCACCGTTCACCGCGAGCCACACCGCCGTCCAGGAAACCGCGCGAGAACTCGTCAACGCCTTCATTCTGGGCAGCGACGACAGCACGGTGCTGAGCGGCTACGCGGATGCGGCGATCGACTTCGCGGCCGCGGTCTCCACCGAGAGCTCCGCGACCTCGGACACTGTGCTGGCCGACTATCTGACCGGCTCGGCGCCGAACGATTTGTATTACGCGGCATTGGCTCAGCAGTACCTGGACGACTCGCCGTTCGGTGACCGGGCCGACGACTCCCAGACCGGTGGTACCGAACCGGATGCGGCGGCTGTCGGAGCCTGGCGTCTCGACGAGGGTACCGGTGACAATGCCAACGACGTGGGTTACGGCACCGGGCCCGACCGCGAGACCCATGACGCCTGGCTCAACCAGGTGAGCTGGAGCCCCAGCCGCCTGGTGGGCAAGGTGGCGGGCACCTTCAACGGCACGAGCAGCTACGGCCAGACCGACCTCAAGCCGAACACCACGAAGAGCTTCACGGTGTCGGCGTGGGTACGGCTCACGGACAAGTCCGCCGACCGCGCGGTCTTCACCCGCAACGCGGCCGGCTACGCGCCGCTGGTGCTCTTCTACCAGAAGTCGACCGACCGCTGGCTGGCCCAGGCCCCGTCCGCCCCAGCCGGCGACGCAGTGGTGTGGAACGACGCACTGTCGATCGAACCAGCGAAGGAGGACGTCTGGACTCATCTGGCCGCCGTTTACGACTCCGAGCTGGAATCCCTGACGCTGTATGTGAATGGGGTCGCTGAGACGTCGGTCGAGGAGGTCAAGCCGTTCAACGACGCGGACGGGGCCACCTGGATCGGCCGCAGCGGCAGCACGTTCTTCCAGGGCGACATCGCCGACCTCAAGGTGTGGGCCCGCTCGGTGAACCCCGACGAGATCGACGACGCGGCCGAGGCTGTGCCGCTGGTCGACTGGGAGTTCGAGGACGAGTCGACTCCAGGGGTGGCCGTGGACAGCACCGGGCTGGGCCACGACGGAGCCCTGTCGGCCGGGGTCACCTCGGCTGCGGGCCGCAGCGACTGGAACATGGTGAGCGCCAACCTGAACGGTACGAGCGGAGAGGTCACGTCCCCGGCGCTGCTGCGGACCGATCAGTCCTTCTCGGTGGCCGCCTGGGCCCGCCTCACCAAGACGGGCGGCGATTACACGGTGGTCGGCCAGGACGGCACGCAAACAGGCCGTTTCAAGCTGCAGTACGCACAGGCGTGCACGTGCTGGAACTTCGGCACCAGCAACACCGACGCTGCGTCATCAGCGGTCACGAAGGCCGACGGTCCGGGTAACGCCGAGGTAGGCGTGTGGACCCACCTGGCCGGCGTCCACGACGCCGGGGCGGGCGTGCTCAGGCTCTACATCAACGGTGCCGAGGCGGCGACGACGCCGCTCATGGCCACCGGCTGGAACGCGACCGGAGCCTTCGTGGCCGGCCGCACCCGCTCCGCCGGTCAGCCCTCCGGCTGGTTCCCCGGTGATGTAGACAGTGTCCGCGCCTACCAGGGCGTGGCCGCTCCCGAGCTGATCACCGAACTGAGCCAGGAACCGTAACGAGAAAGGGGTGGTGGCCGGCAACCGGCCACCACCCCTCACCACCGCTTGTCAGATTGACGAAGCACGACGATCGAGCCGGGCCCTCAGGTCTTCCTCGGGGTGGCGCCGCGATCAGCCGTCACGGGGATCGGACGATATTCGAGGCCCGCAACATCGGCCTGTTCGAGCGCAGCTTTCACTTCGTCGCCGATGAAGCTCAACTCGGCGAGACAGTTGTACGCGACTGATCACCGAACTGAGCCAGGGACCGTGACGAAAAAGAAGTGGTGGCCGGGAATCACCGATGCTCAGAGACCCACGGCCGAATCGCACCCCTGCGAAGGCTCATTTCGACAGTCGGTCGGCCTGTTGCTTCAATCGCTCCGCATGTTCGTCCCAGTCCGGGCCGAACGAGAGGAGATCCGCTGCCGCCTCTCTCAGCAGCCCCACATCACCGGGGCGCTGAAGACAAGCAAGGCGATAGGCAAGGTTACGAGCCCAGGGTGGCAACGCCGACCAGTCGTCACCCAGAATTTCCCGCAGCATCGCGACGATGTCGTCCGCCGTCGCGAACGTCACCTGCTCGATGAAATCGCGCGTCGCCTCGGAGGCCCGCCGGGCATCGGCATCATCGGTCGCCTGAATCAGGCTCCTGGTCACATCGGTGAGACTCGACATGAGCTTACCTCCCGCCTCACCAACTGTTGTTCCAGTAGGTACCCACCCGGAATGCGCCGTCCGGCGTCTGGGACACCCGATATCCGATGTTTCCGCCACCCACGTCGACGTAACGTTCCAGCGGCCCGGAGAATCCGTCTGATCCTACCCGGGGCACGGCACCACCGCCCGCCTTGAACCCGTAGACGTCCTTCACGATAGCGGCTTCGACCTGGTCCGGTGTCAGGGTTGTCGTCCTGAGGTCGTTCTTCACCCCGCCAGGCCCCGTGTGGACGCGGTTGAAGCCATGCCCGGTGTTGAAGTGCCATTGGTCGTCACCCACCTTGGCCGATCGCCGAAGGTCCGGCCCCGTGCCAGTTGAGGTATATGGACCGACTTCCGGCCCACAATTGTGTACGAGGACCGGCGTGTCTCCGGCCAGCACGTAGTAGGTATGGATATCGGCGACGGTGAGGTTGTACATCGTCCGGCGGCCGGTGAAGACGCGAACTGCCTCGATCTCCGGCTGCGACGACGTGGCGAGAGTGGACAGGTCCTCGCCGAGCCTCAACGCTCCCGCACCGATCCAGTCTTTGCGGTCGACGCTCCAGAACGGATGATGCTCCGTGGTATTTACGATCGCTCGACGGCCGTCGGGGAGTTCGACGGTGACATCGGCCAGATCCGTGTCATCGTTGATGTGAAGTTTGGATACCTCACGTGTGGCCGTCTCGCCGGTCTTGGGGTCGGTGGCCACGACATCGTCGCCCACCCGGACCTCCGCGATGGGTTTGGTCGAGCCGTCGGCCATGAGAACCTTGGTGTCCGGGCTGAAGCTGTCACAAAGTTTTGCTTTGCCTTGGCCTTTGCTCAAAGCAGAGAGGTCGGAGTAGGCGTCTGCGGCTCCGATCTTTGAGGCGGCGCGGATGACCCTGCCCTCGGAGAGCAGCGCCGAGCCGCCGCCACCGCCGTTCTCCGCCAGCATTCCTTCGGCGATGTCCTTGGAACTCAGCGGGGGAAGGAGGCCACCCAAGGTGCGCACGTTGAGGGCGGCCCTGACGTCCAACGCATAGATGCTCGAGCACGCTGTGCCGTTACCGGATCCCCCCTGGCAGACGAAGTCCATCATGCGCAGCATCTTCGTGTCGTCGTCGACGGCGTCCCAGCCGGCCCAGGTGCGCTGGTAATAGTCGTACGCCCAGTCGATTTCCTTCTTGAACCGGTAGACGTTGTTCTTGACCTGGGAATTGGTGACGCGGACACCGCCGACCGTGCCGCCGCCGTTTCCGTCCTCCACCACGTTGACGGGGGCCGGAGTTTCCTGACCGCCGCAGGCGCCGCCGTTGCCCTCGGCGCACCCCGTCTCGGTGGGGTCGATTCGGAGGCCGGACGGGTCGGCGTGGGTGATCGGGTTGTCGCCGGCGTACGTGTAGCCGCCCAGCTGGCTCGGGTCGGTGAGCTCCAGGATCGGGTCGGGGCTGATGAACCGGCCGAGCACCGGGTCGTACTTGCGGGCGCCGGTATCGGTGTAGCCGGTGTCGACGTTCCTCGACGCGCCCAGGTAGCCACGCGTCATGTCGGGCCATGCGGTGGGGTTGGCGTTGGCGCGGTCCTCGCCGTACGGCTTGAACTGCTGGCGGGCGACGGCCTGGGTGGTCGTGTCCATGGTCAGCGTGGCGTTGTTGTTCGAGTCGCTGATCAGGTAATGAGCGCCACCGCCGGGCAGGGTGGAGCGAATCGCCACAGGTCCCCCACCGCCGTGGCTGTACGTGCGGACGGCGCCGAGGGAAGCTGCGCTGCCTGACTTGGTCGTGTCGATGACGACTTCGGTGTCGCCGGCGAAGAGGCTGGTGCGCTTGGGATCGCGGCGGATCAGCTGGTTGCCGTCGGCGTCGTAGAAGTACTTCGTCGTTCCGTTGCTCGTGGTCACCTCGGCCAGGCGGCCCTCGTCGTCCCACTTCAGGGTCTGGTTCTTGCCACTGGTGGCGGTGCGGGTCAGAAGGTTGCCGGCGACGTCGTAGACGAACTTCGTCGGGTCGGCGTTGCCCTTCGTCTCGGTCAGCGTGTGCGGCTGAGCCCCGGTGGCGTTGCAGCTCGTGGAGCAGCCAAGCGTGTAGGCCGTCGTGACGTCCGTGCCGCCGGTGGTGGAGTGGTCCACCAGCTGCTTCCGGCTGCCGATCGCGTCGTAGGTGTACGACTGCCAGTACGCACCGGCGCCGGTCGCGACGCCGGCCGACGCGGGCTTGAGGACGCTCGCGGCCGGGCACGCCGCCGGGGCGGTCCAGGCCTCGGCCAGGCGGGCCAGGGCGTCGTAGCGGTAGCACTGCGTGTCGGTGACCGGGTTGCCGTTCTCGGTCTGCGTGTTGGTCACCGACATCGGGTTGCCGGCGTCGTCGTAGCTGTAGGTCGTCCGGTCGACGACCGGGCCGATTCCCTCGGCCCGCGAGACCGTGCGGCCGCTGCGACGCAGGGTTTGCGGGTCGTAGTCGTACACGACCTCGGCCTGCTTGGTCGACGGGCCCAGGGTGACTTTGCTGGGCTGGCCGAACTCCGTGTAGACGGTGCCGGAGACGTACGACTCGATGCCCTTGGTGCTGGTCGGCGCGCCCAGCGGGCCGCGACCGTAGGTGATCGTCTCCTCAGGCAGGCCGCCCACCGCCGGGTCGGTCTGCCGGGCCAGCAGTTCGTTGTTCGGGGTGTACGCGAAGGTCGTCTCGTACGACACCGGCAACGGCGCCTCGGTCGACGGCAACGAGATCTTCTGACCCATCGGCTGTCCCAGCGGGGAGTAGCCGGTGACCTCGACGGTGTAGCCACCCTCGACGCCGGAAACCTTGCGGGTCGACGACGTCGGCAGGCCGATGCGCAGCGTGTCGTACGTCCACGAGGCGAACTGGAACTTGGTGCTCGCCTTGGAACCGGTGAGCCGGCGGCCGAGCAGGTCGTAGGTGTAGCTCAGCTGCACACCGCGGCCGTCCCGGCTGAGGGTCGCATTGCCGGCGTCGTCGTACTGGGTGAGGCTCGTGCCGGTGTCCGGGTCGACGTGCTTGGTCTTGCGGCCGAGCAGATCGTACGAGTCCACCCAGGCCGACTGGTCGGGCCCGATGGTCTTGGTCGGGAGCCCGGCGTCGGTGTACTCGTACTTGACGCTGTTCGAAACGCCGCCCGATGCGGTGAACCCTGCGGTGACACTGCCGGACAGCGTCGGCGCGGTGGTGTGCTGCTGCAACTCGGTGAGCTTGCCCCGGGCGTTGGTGATGCTGGTCGTCGCGATCCCGCCGGCGGGTGGCACCGTGGTGACCTTGTCGCCGGTGTACGCGGAACGGGTGCGCCAGGTCTCAACGCCGTTGTGCTCGGCCGTGGTCTGGGTGACCCGGCCCATCGCGTCGTGGTCGATGACGGTGGTGGACGGTATCGACACCTGGGACAGGTGGTCGGATAGCAGGCTGTCGCCGGGGCTGCCGTCGACGGCGTACGCGTTGTTGGTCAGCACGGTCCAGCCGTGCGAGTCGTACTGGGTGTCGGAGACGATGGTGGTGCCGTTCTCGCCGGTCTGCTGGGTTTCCAGCGGACGCAGCAGGGCATCGTGCAACACCTTGCTCGCGATGTAGGTCAGCGGCGCGTCGGTCTTGTCGTTGTCGGCGAGCGTCCTGGTCGTGACCACGCTCGGCGCGGTCGACCGCAGCAGATATTCGTACTTCAGGTTCGCCGGAGCGTTGGCCGCCTTGCTCTTGTTGGGGAGCCAGACGCTGGTGAGCCGGCCGAGCGCGTCGTACGTGGCCGAGCTCCGCCCGCCCGCGATGTCGATCTCATCGATCGGCAGCTGCCGGGCCGGGTCGAGGCTCATGGTGGCGACCTGGCAGTCCTTGCTCGACACGGTGACCGCCGAGCAGTCGGTCCCGACGGTCACCGTGGTGACGGTGGTGACCGTTTTCGGCGGTTCTCCGGTGCTCGGGGAGTACCGGGTGTGGACGGCTTGGGCCAGACCGGTCGAGGTGGGCGTCCGGGTCACCGTCTTGGCCCGGCCGTACATGTCGTACGTGGTCGAGGTGGTGTCCAGCCACTTGCTGACGGTGACGCCGGTGGCCGTCGCTGCGGCCTTGATCAGCGTGGGATTGCCGGCCGCGTCGTACGAGGTGCGCGCATCCGAGATCAGCGTTCCGGACGGTGCCGCGCCGGTGGCGTTGCAGTCCTGATTCGTCTTGATCAGCTCGGACGGCAGCACGATCGGCGCCGTGCCGCCGCCGACCACCGGGACGGTCAGGTCGACGTACCGATTGAAGGTACAGACGGGGACGTTGCCGGCCGCGCCGATCTCGCCCCGGTCGACCTGCTGCACCGCCATGCCGGTGGTGCTCTGACCCAGCGTCGTGTTGTAGAAGGTCGCGGTCTCGGTCTTGCGCCAGCCGTACGAGACCTTCTGCCGGGTGAGGCTCCGCGATGGCACCACCATGTTGGCCTCGAGCGTGGGAAGTCCCGTGCGGGCCCGCGACGCGGTGGGGCCGATGATCCTCGGGACGTTGACCGTGGACGCCTCGGGCGTGCCACCGGCGCCGGTGTAGGTGACGGTCTCGAAGACCTGACCGGCCAGCTCGGGCGAGTCGGTGACCGTCACGGTGCCGTCGGTGCTGCTCAGCGCTAGCCCACTGCGGCTCTTGCCACCCGGCAGAACGTCTCCGTTCATGCCGAGGAAGTAGTACGTCCGGGTGAGCGTCTTCCGGTCGTACACGTCGGTCTTGTTGTTCTGGTGGAAGACGGAGGTGTCACCGGTGGTGACGTGCACCTCGGGATAGCCCCGGAACTGGCCCCAGGTGCGGTTCTTCTTCTCGACCACTTCGTTGTCGTCGTAGTGCCAGCCCGGGTCACCCTCGTACGCGTACTCGGTGACCAGCTTGGGCGGCGTCCCGTCCTGGTACTTGTTCCAGTTGTCGATGGTGACGACGGACGTGACCGGGTGGGTGTAGAACCAGTCGATCAACGGGCGGGGCTGTGCCTGCGGGGTCCAGTAGACCGGGAAGCAGCCGGTCTTGTTGGTCGACGCGAACGCCTGGGCCTTGGTGTCGTTCTCGTCGGCCAGGTCGCTGGCCGGCAGCCCGGAGCAGGTCGGGGTCCGGTAGGTGACGATGGTTTCGGCGCCGGTCTCCGAGGTCACGTTGCCGATGCGGTTGTACCACATCTTGGGCAGACCGGGCAGCGTGCCGACCCGGTTGAAGAGCTGCGTGGGGTTGAAGCTGACCGTGCCGCCGTCGGCGGTAGTGGTCGCCCCACCCAGCTTGTCCAGCCCGGTGTGCTTGATCGACTGCAGCCAGACGGTCGGGGCGTGGTCGCCACCGTCGGGCAGAGTCTGTGCCAGGTCGTAGCGGTCCACCGGCTTCAGCTCGCCGCCGATCGTCACCTCGGTGACGATCGAGGCCAGGCGCCGCCGGGACCAGAAGCTCGGCGAGTGGTTGATGCAGTCCTTGCCGCTGGTGCAGTGAAGGTCGACCGGCACGTCGGGCCAGTACTCGGGGTGGGCCAGGCCGAACTGGTCACTCGCGCAGGTGTTGCCGGCCGGTTGACCGGGGAAGCAGCGCTCGGTGGTGTTGAAGGTGACCTTCCCGGACGGCGGGGCCGAGTAGACCGACCCGGCGCGAAGCCCGTACTCGATGCGCTGCAGGGTGCCGCCGCGCACGTACTCGACAGCGGTGTCCTTCATGTTCGCGCCGTAGTGGTTGGTCTCCTGGCCGTAGTAATAGGCCATCGCGTTGCTGTTGCGATCGACGACGAAGTCGAGCCCGAACCGGTAGCCGAGCTTGCACGAGGTCGCGGTGAACGAGCCGTCGGGACAAGCGGCCACGCCGTCGTGTGCCTTGTAGACCGGCACCGTTCGTACGGATTTGGTCTCGTCCTTGTCCGCGGCCCAGCCGGGCAGCCGGTTGAGGCCGAAGTAGTACTGGACGCCGTTCTCGATGACGCGGAAGTACTCGCCGTTCTTCGTCCCGTTGGTGGCGCCGGTCAGGCTCTCGATTTTCGTGGTGGCGCTGTCGTTCGACGACCGGAACGTCTTGGTCTTGTCGTCGTAGACGATCTCGGTCGACGTCCCGTTGAGGGACAGGGTGAGGATCTGCCCGGCCCAGCACAGGTCACCCGAGTGCTCCGGGGCGCCCGAGCCCTCGACGTCCTCGCAGCTGCGGTAGGTACGCTCGACGAAGTTGTCGGGCGTGCTCCAGCCGTCGCCCACCCAGGAGGACTGGTTGTTGGTGCCCAAGGTGCGGGCATCCTGCGAGCTGGAACTGTAGGACAGGCTCAGCGCCGGGCCGCCACCGCCGACGGCCGGCGGCACCGCGATCGGGTAGCTGTAGGTGAAGGCGCCGGTGTTGCCGCTGGTCGACCACGAACCGCCCGGGGACAGGTCGGTGGCCTTGTAGTCACCGCTGCGGCCGGAGGCGTCCGGGGCTGCGGCGAGCACTGTGACGGCGGACGAGACCGCGGCCGAGGCCGAGACCGGCGCGCCGGTCAGCGCGGGCAACGGGGTCTGCCGGCGGCACTGCTCGAGCTCCGGGGTGGTCAGCGCGCACGCGGGCAGCTGGACGAGGCGCAGCCGCGACTCGTAGCCGCCGCCGTAGGCGTTGCGGAACGTGGACGGGTCGACCTCGACGTCGACAGGGCCGGCGGCACCGGTGCCCCGCAGGGTGAACATCACGCCGCGAACGCCGGCGGCCTGGGCCACCTTCTGGTCGACGGTCGTCACCCGTACCTGATCGGGCGCGGATACCTGAGCGCCGCGGGTGACCGACACCGGCGACGAGCCGGCCCGGACCTTCGTACGGCCGGCGAGGCGCACGGTGGTGTCCTGGGCGCCCGGCAGCGACGCGTTGGCGCCGACGGCGAACTTCGCGTACGTCTTCTCCGGAACCTTCGGCGCGGCCGCCTTCTTCTTGTTGAGTTGTACGCGCTCGAGCGGCTTGGGTTCGGGCCACGCCACGCCCTTCGGGTCCGCGACCGCGGCACCCGGCGTCAGGCTGATCAGCGCGGGACCGGCCGCAACGACCAAACACAGCACAGCCGTCCGGCGCCACCGCGCCACCATACGTGCACCCGACCTGCTTCTGGACAGCATGCAGCTACTCCCCCGTGCCTGATCCGCACCGGTCGATCTTGTGACCGGCGCGGACAGCGTACGAGGAGGCTCACGCAGGGTCCTACATGGATGATCTTTTTCACAACATATTGATAAACGGCATTGTCAGGATGTGAGCCCGGCGCGACGAGGCGATTCGGTCCCGCTGGCCGTTTCCAACGGACCAGCCGGGAAGGCGACCCAGGCGGCATCAGCGTCGGGCGTTCCTGCTCGGGAGCGCGACACTTCGCCCGGCCTCTCCGGCCGTTGCCGGGACGGCGGCCAACCCCGCATCCCGCAGCCAAAGCCGTTCACGCGAGGCGATCAGGACCTCGGGCCGCAGCGCACGATGAGCCTTCCCGACGGCATGCAGACCTTCGAGGGTACGGGCGACCTGTGGAAGCAGACGCACCAGCGTATCCAGGATGATTCCTGGGTACGGCGCGCGACCATAGACGGCGGAAAGGCCGGCGCCTGGAGGCATCTCGGTGATGAACGTAAAGCCTTCGCGCCGGTCCTCACGTGCGAGCACCTTCGGTAGGCCTACGACAGTGCCATGCAGCTGCGCCTCGTGTTTCAACTCAGCCCGACGCTGCTCTGCGTCTCCCAGCACCTCCAGCCGGCTCAGGCGAACCTCTCGCGACGGCGCTGTGGCCTGTCGGGCGTCGGCGCGCAGAAGCCGGTAACTCCCATCACGCGCTTCGGTTTGCTCGGCTTCGCCGATGAGCCGGTATCGCGCCTGCCCAACGGAGACCTCCCGGTCACCGCGCGGTCTCGCGAGGACAGCGGCCCGGATCGGCGGCGGCACGGCACGCGCCGTGGACGATTCCGTTCGCAGCACGAACTCGCGCAGCTCGTCGATCCGGAGCGTTTGCGCCTCCAGGGTCGGGCGGCCTCGCTCGGTAACGGCTCTCAACGATCCGGTCAGCCGGGCGATGCGCTCCTCGGAAGAATCCAGCTCTTCCACGGCCACTCGCTCGATGCGACTTGACTGCCAGCAGGCGCCACACACACACGGCAGGAGGGTAGAAGCTGTTGTGGCGTCCACGATGGTCGTCATGCCCCGGTCGGCCGGCAGCGGCGTCTGCCGCCATCCTCGTCGATGTACGGAGAATGTACGCGGATGCGCTTTGCTCCTTCCAGCACGAGGGGATACCACCTCGTGGGTCGCGTCGGCAGATCGAAGATCTGCCGTGTGCCAGTTTCGTGAGAAGGACGTGAGACGATTGCGTAATACCCATCGTGTGGGTGTGGGCGTGGCGGCGCTGTGTGCGGCTGTGATCATGCCGAGCGTGCCCGCCATGGCTGCTCCCAGCACCGGCGGCTCGCAACTCAGTGCGTTCGCGCCGACAGTGTGCGAGCCGAACGCAAAGAAGTACAAGGTGACGCAGCTGAAGAAGCCGTGGACCATCACCCACGCAACCCGCCACGAGAACGCGGCCGAGAGCACTTCGCCGTACACGATCAAGGCGGAGGTGCAGACGGTGGTCAAGGCGACCGTCACGGTGACCGTCGGAGGCGAATCCGAGGCCGGAGCGATCTTCGCCAAGGTGAAGGCCTCCGCCGGGTTCGCCGTCGCGGGCGAACGGGCGAAGACAACGACCACGACGGTGAGCGTCACCACCACGATGAAGCCGAGGAAGACCTACGTCTTCTTCTCCGGTGTCCGCAAGGTGAGCGTCCAGTGGGCCCTGAACCAGTGCAACTCCCGGGGCACCGCAGTGGTCGAGAAGGCGCGCGGAACGGCCAAGACATTCGGCGCCAAAACCACGGGCGCGGTGCAGTGCGGCATCAATGCGAAGGCCGGCTCCCTCGCCGCCAAGGTCGAGAAGACCCTCTGCTGACGGACCGTGCCCCGTCCACGCCGGCGCGCGGACGGGGCACGGGTCACAGCAGGACGGAAGTGAACATCCGCGAAGCCCTGCTCGCACGGCTCGGACCCCTGGCCAGCTCGACCGCGAAGCCGTGCGGCAGCTGTTACCGGACCCACGGCGTCGGGCGACGATCCGCAGCGATCGTCAAGGTTGGTCCACGGGCGGGTGCTTGTCGCTGACGCATTCGACTATGTCGCCGGCAGCACGCATGGCGTCGAGGAAGCGCCGGAACACCGGCCACGGAAGTGTCCATCGGCCACGCATGGTCAGCGTCACGTGGTCGCTGGGCATCGGGATGAACGGACCGCTGTTCCGGGACGCGTCAGGGATGCGGACGTCGATGTAGTTGTTCTCGGCCGGGCCCGTGTCGACCTCGTACAGCTCGTAGCACCACGAATCATCGTGAGACTTGCGACATCATCAACGCCCTGAACAGTGCAAACGTCATGACCTTCGCCTTGAACTCGCCGCTTGACATCTTCGCGAGCTTCTCGCTGCGGGCCTGGCCCAGACGCAGGAATGACCTATCCGCGCTGGGCCGCGACAAGACCGGGAAAGCCCTAAACGGATTTGGTGGAGCCGGCGTCCACGAGCCAGTTCGAGCCGATCACGCTGGGCATGGTCGGGGACGACAGCAGCAGTACCGCACGGGCGATCTCGTCCGGCTCGATCAGGGTGCCGGTCAGCATGCCGCCCTGGCCGGGCATCGCGGCGAGCAGTGCGTCGTGGTCGATGCCCAGGTGGGCGGCCAGCTGGGCGGCGTAGCCGTCCTGGCCCTCCATCAAGTGGGTCCGCGTCCCGCCCGGGGTGACTACGTTGACCCGGACTCCTTGGGCGCCCACCTTCTCGGCCAGTCCGCGGGAGAACGCGTTGAGCGCGGCCTTCGCGGTGGCGTAGGGCAGGGGCGTCGCCCCGGGGCGCAGGGCGCTGTCAGAGCTGATGGTGACGATGGCCCCCCGCGCCTGGATCAGGGCGGGCAGCGCGGCCCGGGTGCTCCGCACGGCCGCGTAGAGGTTCAGGGCGAAGGTGGCGGCCCAGTGGTCGTCGCTGCCGTCGAGCGGATCGGCGAACGCGTCGCCGCTCATGGTGCCACCACCGGCGTTGTTGATCAGGATGTCGAGACGGGGGTCGGCGGCGAGCACGGCCTCCACCATCCGCCGTGGGCCGTCGGCCTCGGCGAGATCGGCTGCCACGAAGGAGGCTCCGGTGGCCTCGAGCTCGGGCGTGCTGCTCCGGGATACGGCGGTGACCGAGGCACCTTCGGCGACGAAGGCCCGGACGATGGCGAGGCCGATGCCCTTACTCGCCCCGGTGACGAGCACGTGCTTGCCGTTCAGCTGAAGATCCATGCCTTAACTGCAACACATGAGTCTCGTTTAGGTCAAGAAATGAGTTATTGATGTCTCACTTGATGCTCCCCTAAAGTAGTCCGGGATGAGAGCGGACGCAGAACGCAGTACGGCCCGGATCCTTGAGGCGGCCGAGACCGTGCTCGCCGACAACCCGAACGCCTCGCTGGAACGCATCGGGGACGTTGCCGGGGTCGCCCGCGCGACCGTCCATCGCCGCTTCGCCTCCCGGCAGGCGCTACTGGATGCGCTCAGCGAGCGGCTCAACGACCGCTACCTGCTCGTGATGGAGCAGGCCAAGGTGGAGACGGCGCCGCCCGTGATAGCCCTGCACCGGGCGTCGGAGATCGTCTTCGACCTGAAGATCAGCTACCGGTTCTCGATCACCTTGGCATCGGCGCCCAGCCGGGAGGTTCAGGACGGCCTCGAGCTGTTGTTCACCCGCCTGCAGGCCGAGGGTGCGATCGCCGTTGCCAGTCCCTCGTGGTGCCGCCGGGTCTATCTGGCCCTGATGGGTGAGGTCTATCTGCTCCCCGACGACGCGCCGGAGCTGGCTGACGCCGGCGGGCGGGCCGGCCTGCTGGTCAAGACTGTGCTCGGTGCCCTTGGCGGTCGCTGACAAGCCCGCCGCCCCGAACGGCGGCCTTACCCGAGCCGTCCACACCCGAACGGTGAGCTAACGGAGCCCGGCCGCTGTTTCGCGCACACCGTCGCGCAGCCAGCGGTGCACCGGGTCGCGGTCGAGGCGCGGGTGCCAGGCCATCCAGTACGTCATGGTCCCGATTTCGTCCGGCGCTCGCAGGACGCGTAGCGCTTCACCGCTCGCGTAGTGCCCGACCAGCCGCTGCGGCATGGTCAGCACCAGGTCGGTGCCGGGTAGCGCAAGGGTGGCCGTGGCGTGGACCGGCAGGATGAGGCCGGCCCGCCGGGGCGTGCCGCGCGCGGAGAGCACCCGGTCGATCGCGGGTTGCCGCCCGTCCACCAGATCGATGATCAGGTGCCGGCAGCCCAGATACTCGGCCAGGCCGAGCGCCGGGCGATCGGCCAGCGGGTGCCCGGCCGAGACGACGCACACGAACCGGTCGCTGAACAGTTCCTCCCGGCGCAGCGGCTCCGGGGTCTGGGCACCGATGAAGGCGAGGTCGAGCACGCCGTCGGAGAGTTCGGCGAGCACGTCGCGGTGCCATGGCCGGAACCGTAGCGTCGAGCCGGGTGAGGCGGTGGCCACCCGGCTGGACAACCCGGGTCCGATGACCGCTTGGGCGTAGTCGGAGCCGGCCACCCTCATCTCCAGCTCGGTGGTGGACGGGTCGAACTCGGCGCCGGCGAAGACGTCCTCCAACTGCGGCACGGCGGTGGCGAGGCGGTCGAGGATGCGCTCGCCACGCGGGGTGAGGCGGTAACCCTCTGGCGTACGGACGAGCAGGTCGTCACCGAGCGTCCGGCGCAGGCGGTGCAGTGACCGGCTCATCGCCGGCTGGCTCATGCCCACCCGGACGGCGGCCCGGGACACGTGCCGCTCCTCCAGCAGTGCGATCAAGGCCGGCAACAGGTTGAGGTCCACCCGGCCGATATGCGTGGCGTGCATGCAGGTCATCATAGCTATGCATTGGACGACATCGATGCGGGCGTTCCAGGATCTGTTCATGACGAAGAGATCGATCACCATCCTCGCCGGCGCCGGCGTGGCCGTCTCCCTGGCAGTCTGGGCCGGCGTGGCCCGCGCCGAACCGCAAGCGCCTCGCGCGCCGGGTGCCACGAGTGGCGGCCACGCGGGTCACACGATCACCAAGCTCACTCTCGACGGCCCGGCCGCCGACCCCGTGTACGGACGCGGCTGGCGCCCGCTGACGCCGATCGCCGGGGGTCCCCGCCAGGAGCACAGCGTCGCCGCGATCGGCCGGGACGTCTACGTGATCGGCGGCATCAAGCCGGACAGCGCCGGTGGAGTCGTCACGGTCACCGACGTCGAGGTCTACGACACCCGCCGCGACCGCTGGCGCCGCGCCGCCCCCCTGCCGGTGGCCATGAACCACCCCAACGCCGCGGTGCTCGGCGGCAAGTTGTACGTCCTCGGCGGCCTCGCCGGCGGCGCATCCTGGGAGGCCATCGGCGACAGCTTCGTGTACGACCCGTCGAAGAACCGCTGGGCGACCCTGCCTGCGATGCCCGCGGAAGTCCTCCGCGGCAGCGCGGCCATCGGCGTCCACGGTACGAAGATCATCCTGGCCGCCGGGATGCGCACCCTCACACCCGGTCCGGGTGGCCTGCAGGACACGGTCGCCACGGTCAACGCGTACGACGTCGTCACCCGCCGCTGGACCCGCCTGCCCGACCTGCCGGAACCGCGGGACCACGCGGGCGGCGCCGTCATCGGCGACACCCTGTACGTCGTCGGCGGGCGCGACCGCGGCCAGGTCAACGTGCGGGACACCGTCTACGCCCTCGATCTGTCCACCGGCCGGTGGTCCGCCCGGGCACCGATGCCCACCGCCCGAGGCGGCATCGCCACCGCCGTCATCGGCACCACGATCTACACCTTCGGCGGTGAGGGCAACGTCGTCGACGGGGCGAACACAGTATTCCCGCAGACCGAGGCCTACGACGCAGCCCGCAACCGCTGGCAGCGCCTGGCCCCCATGCCGGTCCCCCGCCACGGCGGGGCGGCGGTCGCCGTGCGCGACACCATCTACCTACCCGGCGGCGGCAACCGTGGCGGCGGCGCCCCGACCATGGTCAACGACGCGTTCAGGCCTTGACCCCGGTCTTGGACACGGGACCTTACCCGGCTGGCGCCAGCGTAGCCGACGTGGTCGGACATTCGTTTCGTCGATGATCGGGAACCGTTGTCCGAGCCGGGAGCGGCGGCCCTTGAAGGTGTATTGGGCTCCGTGGCCGGTGTGGACGATCGCTCCGGCCAGGCTGCCCCGAGAGAGGACAGCGCATGGCGATTGATCGGATCGGTCTGGCGGATTTCCTCCGGCGCCGGCGGGAGTTCCTGCAGCCGGAAGACGTCGGCCTGCCCCGCGGAATCCGCCGCCGCAGGACCAGCGGTCTACGGCGGGAAGAAGCCGCCGGCCTCTGCCACATGTCGACCGACTACTACTCGCGGCTCGAGCAGGGACGCGGACCGCACCCGTCGGAGCAGATGATCGCCTCGATCGCGCGGGGATTCCACCTCGTGCACGACGAATGTGATCACCTGTTGCTCCTGGCCGGGCACCACCCGGCCCCGCGAACCGACGACAGCGACCAGATCAGCCCCGGCATGCTCCGCGTCCTCAGCCGCCTCCACGACACTCCTGCGGAGATCACCAACGAACTCGGCGAAACGTTGCGTCAGAACGCGCCCGGCATCGCGCTGACCGGCAACACAACCCACTACACCGGTCCGGCACGCAGCATCGCGTACCGGTGGTTCACCGATCCGGCCACCCGGCAGCGGTACGCCGCCGGAGACCACGATTTCCTGTCCCGCCTGTTCGCCTCGGGCACACGAGAAATCGCCACCCTGCGCGGCCCGGACTCCCGCGCAGCCCGTCTTGCGGAGCTGCTTCTCGCGCGGAGCGAAGAATTCCGGACGCTGTGGCACCGGCACGAGGTCGGCCTTCGCCCGCACGACGGCAAGAACTTCATACATCCGGAACTCGGCCGGCTGAAGCTCGACTGCCAGATCCTGCTCGACCCGGTCCAGGCACACTACTTGCACGCCTTCACGGCTCCCCCGGACACCGAGAGCTACGAGAAGCTACGGCTGCTGACCGTGGGCGGCTCGCAGCCGACGCGTTGACCGCAACATGATCTTCGCACCCCGGACAGAGCCCCGCATACGGTCTGCGGCCTGGGCGCCCTTGGCCGGGTTGCGCGGGCACTGGACAGCGGAGGTCGGATCGCCCCCGGCGAAGCCCTCGGGACAGGGCCGCGCCAGATGGATCCGTGCGACACCTCAGGACGCCGCGATCGCCACGACGCCGCCCAGCCGGCCTCCGGCCGGAGACGGCCGGGAGAACACCCACGACCGCAGTGCCACGAACCGGGTCAATCCGACGATCGCGTTCACCGACGTGATCACCAGGATCCCCGCCCACCAGGCCTCGCCCATCACGTCGCCCAGAACCATCAGCGCGGCGCTGGTCGCGGCCAGCGCCACGACGGCCAGCGCGCCACCCTCCCATTGCGCGGTCAGCCAGGTGACGCGGCCACCGGCCCGGAAGGTCACCCGGCGGTGCAGTTCGTTGGCGAGTATCGACGACATCACGGCTCCCGCCAGATTCGCGAGCTGATGCCCGAGATCGACGAGAAGGAGGAAGACCGCGAACTGCACCGCGGAGGTGATGAAACCGGTGCCGGCGAATCTGACGAGCTGCGCCGAGGGGACGTCCGAACGCGCCCATGCCATGGCGGTCATCGGACTTGCGGGGAATCTGCTCACTCTGAAGGTCCTGTCGCTCCCGTGGTGTCTGTGCCACTGACACTGCGGGGATCCCGGCTCCACAACAACGGCCTGTCAGTCCGTGGATCACGAGACCCCCTCGCCGGCTTCCGGGCCGGCGACACCGAGCATGAGGAACTGACAGTCGCCTCTGGCGGTGATCGAGCGGGGAAGGTCACAGTAAAGTTGCCTATTCGCCGGCTACGCGCCGTGCCGCTCCTCATCGGCGACGCGCCGGCAGCGCACCAGGACCCACGCTCACCGCGAGCTGGCCACCACTCGAGGAGCCACATGAGTACCGACACCCGTCGCGCGTCGAGGCCGCGGAGCCCCTGGTGGGTCGTCGTCGGCGGCGGCGTGGCCGCTGCTGTCGGCCCTCAGCTGTACCTGGCCACCATCGGGCTGTTCGTGCTGCCGATCACCGAGGAAACCGGCTTCAGCCGCACGACGGTCACCGGCTCCTACTCGGTCGCGGCGGTCGGGATGGCGATCGGCATGGTCATCGTTGCGCAGCTCGTCGACCGCTTCGCCGCGCGATATATCCTCGTGCCGTCATTTGTCCTGTTCGCGGCGTCCCTGGCGGCGATCGCCCTGGTACCGCCGGTCGCAGCGGTCTACTTCATCCCCTGCTTCTTCGTGGGCTTCTTCGGCGGCGGAACTGTCGTTCCGGCCACCCGTGCGGTCGTGAGCTGGTTCGACAACAACCGCGCCCTGGCCGTCGGGCTCGTGACCGGCATCATCGGCCTCGGGGCGGCGCTGGCACCGGTGCTGGCTGTGACACTCATCGACGGCGTGGGCTGGCGGGCCACGTACGCGATCCTGGCTCTGATCTCAGTCGCGGTGTCCGTCACCGTGGTCACCCTGTTCGTGCGTGCCCGTGCTGAGCGACATGTCCGCGGCCGACTCGTCCGGGCCACACACGTCGAAGGCCGCGACGTCAGCCTCGAGCTTCCGGGCCTGACCTTCCGTGCGGCGGTCCGCACCCGTCAGTTCTGGAGCATCGCGCTCGGGCTCGGCCTGGCCGGTATCGTCGTCATCGGCCTGCAGGTGCACCTGGTGCCCATGATGACCGACCGGGGCCTGAACGACGGCCAGGCGGCCACACTGCTCATCATCTTCGGCCTGTCGTCGCTGATCGGGCGGGTCGCCGGCGGGCTCATCATCGACCGGGTACACGGCTCCATCGTCGGACCGATCGTGATTCTCGCACCCATCGCCGGCCTGTTCTTCCTGGACCAGCCGTTCAGCAGCGCCGCGATCGCCGTCGCCTTCATCGGTCTCGCGTTCGGTGTGGAGGGCGATCTTCTCGCCCTGCTGATCACCCGGTACCTCGGCCTGCGCAACTTCGGGCGGATCCTCGGCCCGGTGCAGGCCGCATTCGTGCTGAGCACCGCCTTCGGGCCGCTGCTGCTCGGGCTGGGCTTCGACACGTTCGGCTCCTACGACCCGGTCATCCCGGTTCTGATGGGCATCCTGGTCATCAGTGCCATCCTGATCGCCACTCTCGGTCCCTACAATTACCCGGCCGTCCGCGGGTTCGACCGGCTCGCCGCGCGCGACGAACTCGCCGCGTCCGCGGTACTCAGCGACCTCGCCGACAGCGGGCCCGGCGCGTCAGGCCGGCCCGAGTCTGTCGAACGGATCGGGTGACCA
Organism: Actinoplanes sp. M2I2; assembly: GCF_023544445.1. GTDB lineage: Bacteria > Actinomycetota > Actinomycetes > Mycobacteriales > Micromonosporaceae > Actinoplanes. Next base: position 58,949 of record NZ_JALPVJ010000032.1, read on the forward strand.
CCCCCTGCGCCGAACCGGACATGTTCTGGGGGCAATAGGCCGGACACCATTCTCCTGAATGGGATGCCCCGCGCTCGCGCGGGCACTCGACTCATTTCCAGGCCGGCCACGGTCATTATTCTCCCCGGCCGGGGCACTGAGCCTCGGATTGGCGATCCCCTGTTCCCGCGGGCCGCCTGATCCTCGGATCAAGGGGTCCTGGATCTTGGTACTTCCGTACCCCAGCATCGTTGGTACCGCCATCTGCGGACCACGGCCAAGCGACCTCGGCGATTGCCTCGGCAGCCATTCGCCTGATCCGTCGGCGAAGCCGTCAATCGGTACGGAAGATTGGCGCCGTCTCGTGAAAGAGGCGTCGCGCGACCATTTGGGAGAACCCCGACCGTGTCATTCTTTGTCGAATTCATGCGCAACCCCATGACTGTGGGCGCCGTCCAGGCCAGCGGCTCGGCGCTGGCCGAGGTGGCAACGGCGACGGTACCGGCGACGGGCTCTCCGGTAGTCGTGGAGCTCGGTCCCGGTACGGGCGCCTTCACCGCACCTGTCCAACGGCGCTTGGCGGTATCCGGCGGCCGGCACATCGCCATCGAGCTCAACCCCCGGTTCGCCACACATCTGGCCACGCGCTATCCCGCAGTGGACGTCGTGACCGCGAACGCGGCAGCCCTTCGCGAGGTGCTCGCCCAGCGGGGCGTCGACCAGGTCGACGTGGTGATCAGTGGCCTGCCCTGGGCGGCTTTCGACCAGAAGCTGCGACACGACGTCCTGTCGGAGGTCGTCGCCGTCATGCATCCGGCCGGAGTCTTCACGACATTCGCCTATGTTCATGCCCGCTGGTCTCCCCCGGCTCAGCGGCTGTTGCGCTCGCTTCAGTCCCGCTTCGAGGAAGTCGTCGTCAGCCGGACGGTCTGGCGAAACCTGCCGCCCGCGTTGGTCTACTTCTGCCGTCGGCCGATCACGGTGACCGCTGAGCAGAGATATGAATCCGTGGTCGCGGCGTCGGGTTCCGCCGGCGGCCAGGCCTCGCGCTGACCGGTACCGATCGAAGGAGAGACTGTGATCGACCGAACGGGCTTGGCCGCGTTTCTCCGGCGGCGCCGGGAATCATTGCAACCGGTCGACGTCGGCCTCCCCCGGGGCGAACGCCGCAGGACCGGGGGGCTACGGCGCGAGGAAGTGGCGGCCCTGTCTCATATGTCGGTCGACTACTACTCCCGGCTGGAGCAGGGACGACAGTCCCGGCCATCCTCCTCCTTGATCGCCTGTATCGCTCAGGGGCTCCACCTGACGCTCGATGAGCGGGACCACCTCTTCCGGCTCGCCGGGCATCGTCCGCCGACGCGGGGGGCGGACAGCGACCACATCAGCCCCGGCATGCTGCGCGTCCTCGATCGGCTCGGTGACACTCCCGCGGAGATCGTCACCGAGCTGGGCGAGACACTGCGGCAGAACGAGCTCAGCGTCGCGCTCACCGGGAACCTGACGAACTACCGCGGACCTGCCCGCAGCATCGCCTACCGATGGTTCACCGACCTCGCCACCCGGCAGTTGTACCGGCCCGAGGATCACGCCTTCATGTCGCGGCTGTTCGTATCGGCGACACGGGAAGCGGCTGCCCTGCGTGGCCCGGGTTCGCGCGCCGCCGACCTCGCCGAGTTGCTGCTGGCCCGCAGCACCGAGTTCAAAGCCTTGTGGGAGGACCACACCACCGGCGTTCGCCCGGGTGAGGTCAAGCGGTTCGTCCATCCCGAGGTCGGCCGACTGGACCTGATCGCTCAGCACCTGATGGATCCGAGCCAATCCCATCAGCTGCTCGTCTACACCGCCGTCCCGGGCACCGAAAGCTACGACAAGCTTCAGCTGTTGGCCGTCGTCGGTGGACAGTCCTTCCAGCCGTGACCGCTCTCCACAGGTGAGCGCCCCTGGCGCAGCGTCTCCCCACGGGTGCCGCAGCCGGTAGTGCCGACCCGGTGCCGGGATCACGTCCCGGCACCGATGCGCGGCGCTACGGCAGCAGCTTGTCCATGGTGATCGGAAGATCGTGGCGGCGGATGCCGGTGGCGTTGTAGATGGCGTTGCCGATCGCGGCGGCCGAGCCGACCGTGCCCAGCTCGCCCAGCCCGCGGGTGCCGAGGGCACCGACGTTGGGGTCCGGCCGGCTCAGCAGGTGCACGTCGATGTCCGGGATGTCGGCGTTGATGGGCAGCATGTAGTCGGCCATGTTCGACGCGGCCAGCCGGCCGGTCTCGATCTCCAGCGGGTTCTCCTCCAGCAGCGCCTGCCCGATGCCGAAGATGACGCCACCGACGATCTGGCTACGGGCGGCCTGCGCGTTAACGACCTGCCCGGAGTCCACCACGGTGGTGAAGCGGCTGACGCGCGGCTCCATGGTGAACCGGTTGACGCGGACCTCGCAGAAGTGGGCGCCGAAGCTGTGGAACTCGTACTGCGCGATCGTCTCGGGAGCGAAGGCCGTCTGCCGGTCCACGACCAGGCTCTCCCGGCCGAGAGTGGCGAGCAGACGCCCGAAGGTCATCGAACGGCCCGCTCCGCGCAGGCGCCCGTCGACGTAGGTGACATCGGCGAGGTCGGCGCCGTACCACGGTGAGGCCTGTTCGGACACCGCGAGACTCCGGATCTCCGCGATCGCACCCTCAGCGGCCGCCACGATCGACGGTACGGTGCTGGAGGTGGCCATCGAGCCGGCGGCGGTCGCACCCGGCGGCAGCCAGGAGTCGCCGAGGCGCGGAGTCACCTTCCGCAGCGGAATGCCGAGCTGGTCGGCCCCGACGATGGCCAGCACGGTGAGCGCGCCGGTGCCCATGTCGCTGGTCGCGGTGGACACGACCGCGGTGTCGTTGTCGCGCAGTTCCACGCTGACGTTGACCGGCTGGCGGTTACCGGGATAGATGGCGGTGGCCATGCCCACGCCGATCAGCCAGTCGCCGTCGACCCGGCTGCGGGGTGTGGCCCGGCGGGCCGACCAGCCGAAACGCCGAGCGCCGATGCGGTAGCAATCGTCGAGGTGCTTGCTCGAGAACGCCTTGCCCGTGCTCGGACTGCCGGTGGCGTAGTTGCGCAGCCGCAGTTCGACCGGGTCGACGCCGGTCTTGACGGCGATCTCGTCCATCAAGGTCTCCAGTGCGAACGCGCCGGGTGCCTCGTTGGGTCCCCGCATCGCCCAGCTCGGCGGCATGTCGAGCGTGACGAACCGCTGACGGATGTGCAGGTTCGGGGTTTTGTAGAGCGAGTCGGTGGTGTCGGTCGCCGGCAGCATCGGCCAGCCGCCGACGGCCGGCACCTCGGCGTCACTCTCGTGGCTGACCGCCTGGAGAACGCCGGTGCGCGAGGCGCCCAGGCGTATCGTGTGGTTGATCTGACCCCGGTGCCCGACCATGGTGAACACCTGCTCCCGGGTCATCACCAGCTTCACCGGGCGGCCCAGCCGGCGGGCGGCGCCGGCGGCGAGGATCGAGTCGTTCCACACGCGCACCCGGCTGCCGAAGCCACCGCCGGTGTAGGTGCACACCACGTGGACCGCCCGCAGCGACAGATCGAGCCGTTCCGAGAGCAGCTGTGCGGCCACCATCGGGGACTGGGAGCCGGTCCAGACGGTCACCTCGGTCTTGTCGTCGTTCCACTCGGCGATAGCAGCGTGCGGCTCCATCGCGACGTGGTGCTGGACGGGCTGGTGGAAAGTGGCCTCGACGGTCACGTCGCTGGCGGCCAGAGCCGCGTCGATCGAGTCGACGCCCGGCGCGAGCACCGTGACGTTGGCCGGTCCCACGGTCGGCGGCAGGGCCGGCGTCACACCGGGGCTGTGCGCCTCCACCGAGATCCTCGGGGTCACGGACTCGTAGGTGGTGGTGATCAGCGCCGCGGCGTCACGGGCCTGCTCGAAGGTCTCGGCGACGACCAGGGCGATGGCCTGCCCGCGATACCGGATCTCACGGTCCTGCAGGGGCAAATAGTTCTCCGCCAACAGGGCCGGCGAACCGGGTCGCAGTGTCGGGAAGTTTAGATTCTGGTCCGGGTTGTACACGGCGAGGACGCCGGGGGCGGCCAGCGCCGCCGCGATGTCCATCCGCAGGATCCGGCCTTTCGCGACCGTGCTGGTGACGACGTACGCGTACGTGACATCGGTGACCGGGTAGTCCGCAGCGTACTGCGCCGCACCGGTCACCTTCGATCGTCCGTCGACGCGGTCGATCTCGCGGCCGAGGGGTGAGACGGGCATGCGTGACTCCTGACTGTTGACATGTGCTGCGAACCGCGCCGCTGTCCGTCGTTCGTTCAGGCGCCCGTCCATACTGGGTGTGGGCGCCGACTGGTCAACAGGGGTCCAACAATCCTCGGATGGGCCGCGGACCATGGCGGTCAGGAGTCGACAGACATACCTCGGCGGGGTCGGCGGAAGGCCGGCGACGGGTCCCGACGACCCGGATCGCTCGCCGGCGAAGCGCCGGGCCGGCGCGTCGCGGAGCCTGGGTTCGACAGGGCCTGGTTCACGCCGGCACCCCTATCGACACTTATTGACGACCACGGAATTGGCATTCCCATGAGGAGTCGTTGTGACCGTTTCACCACTCGGACGCGAGATCGACCGCGTCGACGGCCGATCGAAGGTCACCGGCGCTGCCCGGTACTCCGCCGACTATCCGGCCCCGAATCTGGCCCACGCCTACGTGGTCACCAGCACGATCGCGCGGGGGACGATCCGGCAGATGGAGACCGCCGCCGCGAGGTCCGCCCCCGGCGTCATCGACGTCTACGGCCCGGACACCCCGGACCGCAAACTCGGGTTGCGATTGGTCCCCGGCGCCGGAGAACAATTCGCACCACTGGCCGACAACCTGGTGCGTTACCGCGGGCAGATCATCGCCGTGGTCATCGCGGAGAGCTTCGAGCAGGCGCGCGAGGCCGCCGCCCTGGTCACCACGACGTACGACGAACAGCCGGCGAGGATCGAGCTCGGCGACGGACCCCGGACGCCGGTCGCTGCAGTAGGTGGACACCCGACGCAAGAGACGATCCTCGCCCCCGGTGTCGACTCGATCGACGCGGCATTGGCCGGCAGCGAGGTCGTCGTGGCGGCCGACTTCCACGGTCCGGCCCAGAATCACGTCGCCCTGGAGGTGCACGCCGTCCTCGCGACGTGGAACCGTGAACGCACTTCGCTGACCATGCACAGCGGGGCTCAGATCCCGCACACCCATGCTCAGGTGATCACCCTGCAGCTGGGCCTGAACCCACCACCCACCGTACGGCTGATCGCTCCCTTCGTCGGCGGCGGCTTCGGCGGCCGCATCGTCCCCGCCGGTGAGGCCGCCCTGGCGGCCGCGCTCGCCTACCGGGTACAGCGCCCGGTGCGGCTGGTCCTGACCAGGGAACAGGAATTCACCGTGGCCAGCCACCGGGGCCGGGTCGACCAGACCGTCCGGCTGGGTGCCTCCCGTGCCGGGGTCCTCACCGTGGTCAGCCACAAGACGACCACGGAAATGCCCACCGTCGGCGCGTGGAACACGGTTCCCGCGGAGAGTACGTCCGGCATGTTGTACAAGACCCCCAACCTGCACCTCGACCAGGGACAGGTGGTCCTCGACGTGCCACCGACCGCCGCCATGCGGGCACCCCACGAAGCCATGGGGTCGTTCGCGCTCGAAACCGCGATGGATGAACTGGCTGTCGCCACCGGCATCGACCCGCTCACGTTGCGACAGCGCAACTATGCGACCGTCTCGCCGCGCTCCGGACTGTCGTTCTCGAGCAAGCACCTGGACGACTGCTACCGGATCGGCGCGCAACGCTTCGGGTGGCGGGCGCGCCGGGCCGAGCCGCGTTCCCGGGTCGACGGGGACTGGCTGATCGGCATGGGAACGGCCAGCGCGATCTACCACGGTGACCGCCTTCCCTTCCCGGTCGGCGTCCGGATCCGCCTGTCCCCCGACAACACCGCCGTCATCTCGTCCGCCACCGCCGATCTGGGCACCGGCGCGCTGACCATGCTCGCGATCACCGGCGCCCACGAACTGGGCATCCCGCTGCGCCGGGTGACACCCGAGATCGGTGACACGGACCTGCCGCCCGGCGCGCCGGCAGCCAGGTCGACCGCCACCGCCAACACCGTGGCGGCGGTCCACAGCGCCGCCACGGCCGTCGCGAAGGCCCTGATCGACCTCGCCGTGACCCAGGCCGGCTCCCCCTGGTACGGCGCCGACGCCAAGGACCTCACCTATGCCGACGGCCGGGTGCGCGGGGCGGGCCGATCGATGAGCTTCGGCCAGTTGCTCAGCACGGTCGGCCGTGACCGGATCGAGGCGACCGCCACCACCCAGGCCGGCCCGGAGTTGAGCGAGTACGAGTTCTACTGCTTCGGTGCCCACTTCTGCGAGGTCCGGGTCAACCGCTTCACCGGCGAGCCCCGGATCTCGCGTTTCACCTCGGTCGTGGACATCGGCCGTGTCATCAACGCCCAGGCCGCCCGGAGCCAGATCGTCGGCGGCGTCATTTTCGGCATCGGCCAGGCCCTGCTGGAGGAGAACCCGTTCGAGCCGGGCAGCGGCCGGATGGCGGCCGCCAACATGGCCGACTACATGCTGCCGGTCAACGCCGACATCCCGAAGATCGACGTTCACATGCTCGACCGGCCCGACCCCCACATCAACGAACTGGGCGCCCGCGGGTGCGGAGAACTCGGCGCCGTCGGCTCGGCCGCGGCGATCGGAAACGCCATCTACAACGCGACCGGAGCCCGAATCCGGAGCACTCCGATCACCCTGGACAAGATCCTCGAACACCTCACGTAAACCGGCAGAGCGGCATCTTGGCCCGTCACACTCCAGTGATGCGGCCCTTCGGACGGCAGCCGACGTGAGAACCGGCGCCACTCGCGGGTTGCGCGGGCGATGTTGGTGGCGCCGGTGGTTCGGTACCAGCCGATTGCGGTGTTACGCAGGGTCGCGATGACTGCGGGTCCGTGGACTGTCCGGGCAATCACCCTCACCAGTGGCCGGTCGTTCGGGGACGTTGGCCCAGCGGCCGAGAAGGATGTTCGACGTCGATGCCACCCTGGTACTGGAACAGGGTCGAATGCTCCCGCTCGGGCTTGACTGTGGTGTGGGAACACCGTTTCCAATGCCGGAAGGCTTCATGGTGTTGATCCTTCCGACAGGAGATCCCGATGTCCCGTGTTCTTCCCCGCATCCTGGCGGTCCTGGTGACCGTCGGCGCCGGCCTCGTCGCCACGCCCGCGGCCCACGCCGACACCTCCCCCGTCCAGCGCAGTGTGGACGCGCTGGCCTCCCAGGACCGGTTCGTCGGTGTGCCGGCGTCGTCGCTTCCGGCCCAGGCCACGACACGGACCACTGGATCAGTGGTGTCCAAGCTGCGGTGGGGTACCTGTCCCACCGATGCGCCGGCTCCACAGCAGTGCGCAACGCTGCAGGTGCCGCTGGACTACCGCCACGCGCAGGGCCGGACCATCTCGGTCGAGGTGTCGCGCATCCCGGCAGCCGACCCGGCGAAACGCAAAGGCGTCCTGATGCTCAACGGCGGGGGCCCCAGCGCCAGCCTCGACGTGCCGACCGCGTTCGGCACCGTGTTGCCCGCCGAGGTGCGGGACAGCTATGACCTGGTGGCCTTCGACCCGCGCGGTATCGGCTACAGCACGCCGATGAGCTGCGGCCGCGGTGCGGACGAGCTGATCCGTGACCTACAGCTGTCCATTCTTTCGTTCCCCGCCGCCGACGGCTCGATCGGCGCGAACGTGTCGTTCGCGAAACGGATGGCCCAGCAGTGCGCCGCGAACTCCGGTGACCTGCTGAAGCACATCACCACCGCGAACGTCGCCCGCGACATGGACCAGATCCGCCGGGCGCTCGGTGAGCGCACTGTTTCCTACTACGGCATTTCCTGGGGTACGCACCTCGGCTCCCTCTATAGGGCACTGTTCCCGCGCACCATCGACCGGATGGTGATCGACAGCTCGGTGGATCCGAATGTCCGCGGCTACGACGATTTCCAGACTTTCAGCGGCGCGATGGAGGACCGCTGGCCCGACCTCGCCGCCTTCGGCGCAGCAAACGCCGACACGGTACGTCTCGGCACCACCGCACGACAGGTGCGGAAGAACTATCTGGCGCTGACGGCCCGGCTCGACCGCCACCCAGTCAGGCTGGCGGAGACCAAAGCCCCGATCAACGGCAACTTCGTCCGGCTGTTCACGTGGCAACTGTCGTACAGCGACGCCGCCCTCATCGCCACCGAGGACGCGCCACTTCCGCAGATGGCTCAGCTGTGGCGCGCTGCCGGTGCTGCCGCCGCGGGACACGCCACCGCCGCCGATCGTGCTTTCCTGGCCGGCCTGGCCAACGGTCTGGTCGCCAGCGGCAAGCTGCCGAATGTCCCGCAGGACAACCTCTTCTCGGCCGGGTGGGCGTACAGCTGCGGCGACAAGGCCTGGCCCCGCAAGGTCGGGACGTACGCCCGCAACGTCGCGGCCGACCGGGCCACGTTCCCGCTGACCGCCGGCGCTCCCGCGAACATCGCGCCCTGCTCAGCGTGGGCCGTGCAGCCGGCCGGACCGGAGCCGACGGTCAAGCCGATCGGCCGGCGTAACGTGCTGATTCTGCAGAACGACCGGGACCCGTCCACCCCGCTGAGCGGGGCCTACGGCATGCGCCGGGCGATGGGCTCGGATGCCGTGCTGGTCACCGTCGACGCCGGCGGCCATGGCGTGCTGATCCACCCGAAGCCGAACGCCTGCGCGATCGGCGCCCTCACTTCCTATCTCACCACCGGGGCTTTGCCCCCCACCGACAAGGCCTGCGCGTAAGCCCTGTCATCCGGCCCGGCCTGAGATTCGTCTCGGGCCGGGCCTCCGTCGTCCGGCGGCCCGGCCGGCGCCGCGCTCCGTACCGCAAAGCGTTTGCGCACCTCGGCGGCATCCCACGGGCTGTTCGTCACGAAATGGTTCAAGGCCTGCTCATGCGGCCCGGCCAGCCGGGCCGCCATCGGCTGGATCGACTTACGCCTGCCATCCAGCATCAACCCGCGCAGATAATCTCCAGCCCGCTCCTGCCATCCCGACCGGGTCAGCGACGCGAACACATCCGTTACGAACTCATCCAAATCATCGGCCAGTTGCTGCACCTCGACCGTGTCCATCAACCAACGACACCAACATCCACAGGCATCTGTCACCGTCAGCCACTCGAACGTGACAAAGCACTACTAGGCGGTGGCTGCTGCTCCGACCAGCAGGCAGGCGACGATGACGATATTGATCCGCGGCGGCATGTATTCGATGAACTTGAGGCAGATGACGAACCATCCGGCAACGGCGGCCAAGCTGATCACCTGGCCGGGAATTTTACTCATGACGTCTGATCCGCTGCGGACAACCAGGATCGCGAGCGCGGCGAACGCCACCTGCCCGAGTGCATACGCCGAATGAAGGCCGAAATAGTAGGTCGATTCGGTGCCGGCCGGACGGTGGCCGCTGAGATGTTGATGGACCACGTCGACGGCGAAATGCAACACGCCCGTCACCAGTAGAAACCCGAAAGCTCCGTACAACAACGCCCTGTGCATGGTGGTCCAGTCCTTGTCGCGCGGAGTACGGAATCGGGTGCGGCCTGGGAGTTCCGACCATCGGCGCCACAGTCCAGATCGGCGGATGGTCGCTGTGGCGCAGAATCTGCTGACCGCTCCCGCGGCACGCGGTCGCTGAGTGCCACGACCCGATCCGCTGCGCGTCCCGGCGCGTCCTCGCGGATCCGGCCGCGGCGCTCAGCGGCCTGGCGGAGCTGACGTGCTCGCCCGGTCAGCTTGGCGCCGGTGAAGGTCATGGCCATTCGTGGCCGGCCGGTCAGCTCCGAATTCCAGCGCCATGGGGGAGGCTGAGATTCGGCCAGCGCGAACCCGGTGAGGCGGCATCGTGATGAATCGCTGCCGCCGTCCGAAGCGGCACCCCGCCACCCCCGTACCGTTCGGCGACGATCTCCGCGACGATCGACAGCGCCGTCTCCTGCGGTGTACGGGCCCCGAGATCGAGGCCGATCGGCGAGTGCAGACGGCTCAGTTCCTCATCGGTCACGCCGGCCGCCCGGAGCCGTACCAAACGGTCCTCATGAGTGCGCCGCGAACCCATGGCGCCGACGTAGGCGACCGGCAGCCGCAGGGCGGCTGCCAGTACCGGCACGTCGAACTTCGGATCGTGGGTGAGCACACAGATGACAGTGCCCCCGTCGACACGCTGCGACTCCAGATAGCGATGCGGCCAGTCGACGACGACCTCGTCGGCGTCCGGAAATCGGGACTTGGTGGCGAACGTGGCTCGCGCGTCGCAGACGGTCACCCGGTAGTCGAGGAACTTGCCGATGCGCGCCAGGGCCGCGGCGTGGTCGATGGCCCCGAAGATCAGCATGCGCGGCGCCGGCGAGTTGCTCTCCACCAGCAGCGTCATCGGCTCCTGGCAGTAGCCGTCGGCAGTGCCCAGCTCGACGGTGCCCGTCTTGCCGGCGTGCAGCATGGCGATCGCGTGGAGCACCACGGCCTGATCCAGCCCCGGGTCGCCCAGGCTTCCTACGCTCGGCTGCCCGGACCGGACGACGATGTAGCGCCCCACATGATCGTCCGGGCCGCGGACGATCGTCGCGACGGCGACCGGCTGGTCATTCGTGGCGTCCGCGAGAGCCTGCCCGAGTGTCGGCTCGGCACGAGGATCGTGGTGACGCAGGATCAGCTCGATCGTGCCGCCACAGGTGAGCCCGACACCGGACGCTTCATCGCCGTCGTAGCCGAAGGTGACAGTCCTCGGCTGGTGGTCACCGGCCAGCATCTCCTCGCTCGCCTGATGAACGGCGGAGTCGACACACCCGCCGGAAACGTTGCCCAGCACTGCTCCGGTGGAGTCGACGACAAGGGACGCCCCCGGTCGGCGCGGAGCGCTGCCGTGCACGCTCGTCACGGTCGCGGCGACGAACGGGATTCCCGCGTCGACGCGACGCAGCAGCTCCTCGGCGAGTTCAAGCACGGCCGTTCACCGACTCTCCGTCGTCAGCGCAGTGAGGGCGCGGACCAGCGTACGACGCAGCAGCGCGGGCTTGAAACCGTTGAGGGCCCGAGTTCGGGCACCGTCCGCGGCATTCTCCACGGCTGCCTCGAAAGCCGCCTCGCCGGCCCGTCGACCGGCCAGGGCCTTTTCGACGTTCGTCAGCCGCCACGGCTTGGTGCCCATCCCGCCCACGGCGACCCTGGCCTGCTTGATGGTGCGGCCGCTCATCTCCAGCGCGACGGCCGCCGAGGAGAGGGCGAACTCGTACGACTGCCGATCGCGGATCTTGAGGTAGAGGGATTTCGCCGCCCACGGCAGATGGGGAACGGTGATGCCGGTGATGAGCTCGCCCGGGCGCAGCACGTTCTCGAGGTGCGGGGTATTGCCGGGAACCTCGTAGAATCTGTCGAGCAGCACGGTCCGGACGCCCTGGGTCGACGCCAGATGCACCTCGGTGCTGAGCGCCACCAGCGCGACCGCCAGGTCGCTCGGGTGGGTGGCGATGCAGGCGTCGCTGGTTCCCAGGATCGCGTGGTTACGATTCACGCCGTTGAGCGCCGAGCAGCCGCTGCCGGGCGTCCGCTTGTTGCACGGCGTCGTGACGTCCCGGAAGTAGCCGCATCGGGTGCGCTGCAGGAGATTGCCGCCGATGCTGGCCATGTTACGCAGCTGACCGGATGCGCTCAGTTCCAGAGCCTGGGAGATCACCGGGTACGACTCGCGCACGGTGCGATGCGCCGCTACGTCGCTCATCCGGTCGAGTGCGCCGATGTGCAGCCCGTCGCGGTCCCGCCTGATCCCGCGCAGCGGCAACCGGTTGATGTCCAGGACGTGTCCCGGAGTCATGACATCGAGTTTCATGAGGTCGACCAGAGTCGTACCGCCGGCCAGGAAGGCAGCGCCGGGGCCGGCCGTCGAGAGGGCGTCGCGCACGGAGCGCGGCTGGCTGAACGTGTAGGGATGCATCAGCGCATCACTTTCTGTGCGTCTTTGATCGCCTCGACGATGGCGGGGTAGCAACTGCATCGGCAGATGTTGCCGGACATGCTTTCCTTGATCTCGTTGTCGGAGTGAGCGCGCCCCTCCTCGACCACGGCGACCGCCGACATGATCTGTCCGGAGGTGCAGAAGCCACACTGCAAGCCGTCGCGCTCGATGAACGCCTGCTGCATCGGGTGCAGCCGGTCACCGTTGGCGAGGCCCTCGATCGTGGTGACCTCGCGCTGGTCGGTCGTGGCGGCCAGCGTCAGACAGGACAGCACTCGCTCGCCGTCGACGTGCACGGTGCAGGCCCCGCACTGGCCGCGGTCGCAGCCCTTCTTCGTGCCGGTGAGCCCCAGCCTCTCGCGGAGGGTGTCCAGCAGGGTCACCCGCGGATCGACGACCACGGTCCGCATCGTGCCGTTGACTTTGACCCGTACCGACACAGTCTCCGCTGCGGCGGCGACAGCCGACGACGACGCCGTCGCCTCCGCCACGCCCGCCACCAGCGGCGCCGCCACCGCCACGGCGACCGTGCTGCCCAGAACGGTCCGCCGGGACAAGCCCGACTGGCCGTCGTTCACTTCATCATTCGAACTCATGGGTTCTCCCCGGTTGGCCGGAAGGACAACAACGCAGTCGCCGACGCGGTCGACGGCTCGATGTCAGCCCACTCTCTTCAGTGGAGCTCCTTCGTGCCAGGACCTACCGATCCCAGGCTCACTTCGGCCGGCGCAACACCTGACGGCCTATAAGGGCCTTCGGCCGGTTGAAGTCATCAGCCCGCCCGGGGGATGCGTAAGGGGGGATCGGCAGTCCGTGGCTTGCCAGGTCCGGCGGACGGTACAAAAGGGTGGAGCATCGAGAAAGGGCGGCGGCATGACTATTGATCGGGCCGGCTTGGCGGAGTTTCTCCGGCGCCGACGGCAGTCGTTGCAACCGGAGGACGTCGGTCTTCCGCGGGGACCACGCCGCAGGACCGACGGCTTGCGCCGGGAGGAAGCAGCCGTGCTCTGCCATATGTCAAGCGACTACTATTCACGGCTCGAACGTGAGCGAGGGCCCCATCCGTCGGCGCAGATGATCACCTCGATCGCGCAGGGACTGCACCTCTCGCTGGAGGAGCGGGACCATCTGTTCCGGCTCTCCGGCCACCAGCCACCGCCCCGGGGTGGCGAGAGTGACTACATCAGTCCCGGTCTGCTGCGGGTGCTCGACCGGCTCGACGACACCCCGGCGGAGATCGTCACCGAACTCGGCGAGACCCTGCGGCAGAACGCTCTCGGTACGGCACTCACGGGCGACACGACCAGCTACACCGGCCCAGCACGCTCCATCGCGTACCGGTGGTTCACCGACCCGGCGTCCCGGCAGCGGCATGCCGCAGAACAGCAGGCCTTCATGTCCCGGCTGTTCGCCTCCTCCGCCCGGCAGGTCGTGACCATGCGCGGCCCGGGGTCGCGGGCGGCCCGGCTCGCCGACCTGCTTCTCGGCCGGAGCGAAGAGTTCCGGACGTTGTGGGAACGCCACGAGGTCGGCCTTCGGCCCCCCGACGGCAAGACGTTCATGCACCCGGAAATCGGACGGCTCGAACTGTACTGCCAGACGCTGGTCGACCCGGGTCAAGCGCACCAACTGCACGTCTACACCGCCACGCCCGGCACGGAAACGCACCAGAAGCTGCAGCTGCTGTCCGTGATCGGCGTGCAATCGATGCGCTGACAGCGGGGTCGTGCTGTCGAGGAAAGGAACCCCATGGCTGTGGACTATCGAGGTTCGTCCCCTGTGGCCCCGCTGGCCGACAGGTTCGGGCGGGTAGCGACCGACCTGCGCGTGTCGCTGACCGATCGCTGCAACCTGCGCTGCACCTACTGCATGCCCGCGGAGGGGTTGGCCTGGCAGCCCCGCGAGCAACAACTGACCGACGACGAGGTCATCCGGCTCATCCGGGTCGCCGTCGAGATGCTCGGCGTCAAGCAGGTGCGGTTCACCGGAGGCGAGCCGCTACTGCGCCGCGGCCTTGTCGACATCGTGCAGTCGGCGGCGCGGCTCGAACCGCGCCCCCAGCTCATGCTGACCACCAACGGCATCGGGCTCGATCGGCTCGCCGCTCCCCTGCGCGCCGCCGGCCTGGACCGGGTGAACGTCTCACTCGACACGCTCGACGCCGAGCGGTTCCACAAGCTGACGCGGCGGGACCGGCTCGCCGACGTCCTCCGCGGCCTGGCCCAGGCGGCCGCGGCCGGACTCACTCCCGTGAAGATCAACGCGGTGCTGATCCGGGGCCTCAACGACGGCGATGCTCCTGAACTGCTCCGCTTCGCTCTCGCGCACGGCTACCAGCTGCGCTTCATCGAGCAGATGCCGCTCGATGCCCAGCATCAGTGGGACAGGAAATCCATGGTCACCGCCGACGAGATCCTGGCCGATCTCGAGCCGTACGGGCTGCGGGCCGATCCAGCACCTCGCGGAACGGCACCGGCCGAGACCTGGCTGGTGCCCGGCCACGTCGACGCGGCCGGCCAACCGGCCAGGGTCGGGGTCATCGGCAGCGTGACGAAACCCTTCTGCGGCGACTGCGACCGCACCCGCCTCACCGCCGACGGTCAGGTGCGGGACTGCCTTTTCGCCACCACCGAGAGCGACCTCCGGTCACTTCTCCGCTCCGGTGCCACTGACAGCGAACTGGCCTCGGCGTGGCAGACCGCCATGCGCGGCAAGCGGGCCGGCCACGGCATCGACGACCCCTCGTTCCTCCAACCTACGCGACCGATGTCCGCGATCGGCGGCTGAGTCTCACGCGAGGTTGTCTCAGGGTCATGCCACAGGGCTGGGCAACGGCAGCGGCGACAACGACCTTTTCCGGATCCCGTGCCTTGTCGTTGGAGGTCTTCCTTGCGTATCCGAGGTCGGGGCCGAGCAGCCCCGCGTTCCGATGCGGGCGCCGGCGGCTCCATCGAATGATGCGGGGATGGAGGTCAACGCCCCCTGCGTCGCCGCACGAGATCCCACATGGCGTTGAGAGCAGCAGCAGGAATCGAAAGGTCTGCCTGTTTGTTACGCGGACTCCCCGTACGACGCCTCACTACCGCTTTCCTCCCGAATCGCTCACCGGAGCGTGGCCGGCGCCGACGAAGATCTCCACGGCCGGCCGATCACCGGCCCCGCTCACCACGACGGTTACCGGCGTCCGACATCGCGCTGCCGGCAACTGGCTGATCCCGAAAGTCGTGTCGACTGCGGAAGGTCCGCCGACACCGGCCAGCGCAACGCCGGCGCCCGTGAACGCAGCGGCAATCAATAGCAGGACTGCCTCGCGGCGGCGGAAGCCCGGCCGGAGATCGCTGTCCTCGGGAGGCCTCATGTCGTCGGCGACACGGTCAGCAGCGGTGCACACATCTCGTCGGCAGTTCCCTCGCCCCAGACGACGTACCGGGCCGGCAACTGCCTCAGCTGTGGCAGGCGCTTGCGCAAGCCGACGTCGAAGCTGCAGGTCGTACGCAACGTGTCGCCCGACTCGAGGGTGACGGGGTCCGGCAGGACGTGCAACGCCTGGTCGTCGAAGTTGAAATCAGGGACGTCCAGCAGGATCTTCGCCTCCGGCGTGCCCGGGTTCAGCTCCACCTTGATGGATCGGCCCAGCAGGTGCATGTGTCCCCGGGTCGCGTACACCGTTACCCCACCGGGCGCCGGAGTGTCGCAGGTCTGCCGGCTAGCCGGCCGCGGAGCGCCGTGGCCGCACATCCGCAGCAGCCAGTCGGCCCTGGCACCGATCTCGGTGCCGAACCGCTCATTGACGTCGGCGACCGCTGCAGCCCGGTCGCACAGCGGTCCGGACTCGTCAGCTGCGCACGGCAACTCGATCGGCGCCGCCAGCGGCAACGTGTCCAACGGCACGGTACGTGCGGTGCCGTTGCTCTGCCGCAACCGGACGCTGGACTGATCGGCCACCGTGTGCTCGTCAGCACCGAGCAGGTTGTAGTGGATCTGGACCACCAGGAGGCTGCCCGGCTCCATGGGATAACCCAGATCGCCGTCGAGCAGGGTCTCCGTGGCCCCGGGGGTCCACGTATCGACCCAGGTCGAGGAGGCCACCGGGCCGTCCATCCCGAAGCAGGTGTAGCCCTCCCCCGGCGCCCGGTCGTCCATCGCCCGGACCGTGTCGGCGGCCCCCGGCGGGACGACGAACGTGATGGCATGGTGGGCCATGGCCGCGTGCTGCGGCTGAAACTGTACGCCGGTCAGGAACACCGGGCGCTGGACGTCGGGATCGATGACCACGCAGCGGTAGTCGTCACTGGCGCGCTCGGGCGGGGCGGGGGTGTAGGGCGCTGCCATCCGCAGCTGGACGAACTGTTCCCCGGCCCGCAGCGTTGGTGTCGAGCTGCCGATCACGGGGTGAGCGTGGCCCGCTCCTGCCGGCTCGTCGACGGCAGGGCCACTGCACGCCGCCGTCGCGGAGAGCAGGACCGTCGCCACCACGGTGCGGGACAGCAGCCGCCGCACAGTGAGCGAGTTCCGATGTCTCATCGTCTCGTCCTTTCCGGGGCAGTTCCTGGACAACGGGTTCAGCGGCTGATGCGCACCTTCGAATGGGTGCCGTCGTCGGCCGACATGCGAACGAGCCGGAAATGAAATGTGCGGCACCCGGTGGGTGCCGCGCATTCGCCCTACTTCAGCAGCTTGTCGAGGGTGACCGGGGTTTCGCGTACACGAATCCCGGTGGCGTTGAAAATGGCGTTGTTGATAGCCGCCGCCGAGCCGACCGTACCGAGCTCGCCGAGGCCGCGGGAGCCCAGGCCACCGATCTGCGGGTCGGGTCGATCGAGCACGTGCACGTCGATCTTCGCAACATCGGCGTTGACCGGAACCGCATAGTCAGCCATGTTGGAGGCGGCCAGGCGCCCCGTCCGGAGCTCGAGCGGGTTGTCCTCCATCAAAGCCTGGCCGATACCGAAGATGACGCCACCGACGAGCTGACTGCGGGCGGTCTGGGCGTTGATGACGCGTCCCACGTCCACAACCGTGGTGAAACGCGCGACCTGGGCCTCCGCCGTGAAGCGATTGACGCGCACCTCACAGAAGTGGGCACCGAAGCTGTGCCATGAGTACCGGCCGACCGTCTCACGAGCGTGCTCCACGTTCCGGGTTGCCTCGACACTCTTCTTGCCGACGATCGTCAGGAGACGTCCGAAGGTCATCGAGTGGCCCGCTCCGCGAAGCCGCCCGTTGTCGAACGTCAGGTCCGCGACATCGGCGCCGCGCCAGGGCGACTGCGCCTCACTCACCGCAAGCTGTTTGAGCTCTTCCACCGCGGCGTCGGCAGCAGCATGGACCGCCGGCACGGTGCTCTGCGTCGTCCGGGAACCCGCGGAAGTCACGCCCGGCGGCAGATCCGAGTCGCCGAGCCGGGGAGTCACCTTGCGGACCGGGATGCCGAGCCGGTCGGCGCCGGTGATCGCGAGCACAGTCAACGAGCCGGTGCCCATGTCACTGGTCGCGGTGGAAACGACAGCGGTGTCATCGCGGAGGAGCTCGACGCGGACACTGACCGGCTGCCGGGAAACCGGGTAGATGGCGGAGGCCATCCCCATACCGATCAGCCATTCTCCGTCGACGCGGCTCCGCGGCTGGGCTCTACGGGCAGACCAGCCGAAGCGTCGTGCACCGATGCGGTAGCAGTCGTCGAGGTGCTTGCTCGACCACGGGAGACCGTTCTCCGGCCCGGCTGTGACGTAGTTGCGCAAGCGCAGCTCGACCGGGTCCACGCCGGTCGCCACGGCCAGCTCGTCCATGGCGGTCTCGAGCGCGAACGCCCCCGGCGCCTCGTTGGGTCCCCGCAGCGCCCACGTGGGCGGCATGTCGAGTTGGACCCACCTCTGGCCGACGTGCAGATTCGGGGTCTTGTAGAGCGCATCCGAGACTTGGTGGGCCGGCAACATCGGCCACCCACCCACCGCGGGGAGGACGGAGTCGCAGTCGTGGCTGAGCACGGTGAGGACACCGGCGCGCGACGCGCCGAGCCTGACGGTGTGGTTGACCTCGCCTCGATGCCCCGTCATGGTGAACACCTGCTCGCGGGTCATGGCCAGTTTGACCGGCCGGCCCAGTTTCCGGGCTGCGCCGGCGGCGAGGATGCTGTCGTTCCAGGACATCACCTTGCCGCCGAAGCCCCCACCGGTGTAGGTGCACACGACCCGGACATTGGCAGCCGGGAGGCCGAGCCTTCCCGCGAGCAACTGCCGGGCTTGCATGGGCGCCTGCGATCCGGTGTAGACAGTGACCCGGTCGTTTCCCGCCCACGAGGCGATGGAGGCATGGGGCTCCATCGCGATGTGGTGCTGAATCGGCTGGTGGAAGGTGGAGTTGATGACGACGTCACTGTCGGCGAGGGCCGCGTCGATCGACGCGACACCGGACGCCAGCTTCGTGAAGTTGAACGGTGGGAAGTTGGGTACGACCGGTGCCGGCACACCCGGGCTCTGGGCCTCCAAGGACAGCCTGGCGGTCGCCGTGTCGTACGTGGTGGTGATGAGTGCCGCAGCGTCACGGGCCTGCTCGAACGTCTCGGCCACGACGACGGCGATCGCCTGGCCGTGGTAGCGGACCTGCCAGTCCTCCAGAGGAACGAAGCTCTCGATGTTGCCCAGTGGCGGCGCGGGCGGGGGCAGGACGAGGCCCAGGTTTCTGCCGTTCTCCTTGTCCGGGTTGTAGACGGCGAGAACACCGGGGGCGTCGAGCGCGGCGGCGATGTCCATCTCCCGGATCTGCCCGCGGGCGACCGTGCTGGTGACGACATAGGCGTACGCCAGACCTTCGATCGGGTAGTCGGCCGCGTACGTCGCCCGCCCGGTGACCTTCTCCCGGCCGTCGACCCGGTCAACCTCGCGTCCGACTGATGAGACGGTCATCGTGACTCCTGACTGCTGAAGGTAATGAACGGACGTGATCGGCGAAGGGGCGGCCCGGCGCGTACCGGCGGCTCGACCTGGCGGCGTTCGACGGCTGAGGCGTGCATCCACTCTTGCCGCGGGCACGGTCGTGTTCCAGGACCCACTGATCCGAGGATGCGGAGCCGGCCGATTCTCGTGGGGAGCCAGCGATTAATACTTCACGTGGTCGCTAAATGACTCAGAGTCACATCAGCTGTTCATGCCCCGGAGACGCGGATCGACAGGCCGTGGCTACGACCACGGGGAGACGGTAAGAAACAAGGGGACGTTTCAGGCGACACCGAGGGGGACGACAAGTGATCGACCGAGCCGGACTCGCGGAGTTCCTCCGGCGCCGCCGAGAGTCGCTGCAGCCTGAGGATGTCGGTCTGCAGAAGGGACAGCGCCGCCGAACCGCCGGGTTACGGCGAGAGGAAGTGGCGTCGCTCTGCCACATGTCCACCGACTACTACGCGCGGCTCGAACGCGAGCGGGGACCTCAGCCGTCCACCCAGATGCTCGCCTCGATCGCCCAGGGACTGCATCTCTCCCTCGACGAACGGGACCACCTGTTCCGGCTGGCCGGACAGAATCCGCCGATTCGCAGCGCCCTGAGCGAGCACATCAGTCCCGGCCTGCTGCGGGTGCTCGACCGCCTGGACGACACACCGGCCGAGATCGTCACCGAACTCGGCGAGACGCTGCGGCAGAATTCCCTCGGTGTCGCGCTCACCGGAGACACGGCCGGCCTCCGCGGTCCGGCCCGCAGCATCGCGTACCGCTGGTTCACCGATCCCGCGACCCGCCGGATGTACGAACCGGAGGACCACGCCTTCCAGTCCCGCCTGTTCGCCGCCCAAGCCCGCCGGACCGTCACCATGCGCGGCCCCGGCTCCCAGGCAGCACGGCTGGCCGACCTGCTGCTGGCCGAGAGCGAGGAGTTCCGCACCCTGTGGGACGACCACCAGGTCGGCCACCAGCGTCACGATGTCAAGCGCTTCATCCATCCGGAGCTGGGCAGACTCGAGTTGAACTGCCAGGTTCTGCTCGACCCCGGCCAGCAGCACCGGCTGCTCGTCTACACCGCCACGCCAGGTTCCGAGAGCTACGACAAGCTGCAGTTGCTGTCCGCGGTCGGCGTGGACGCACGCGATTCGGTCCAATCGGAGTGACCTGCGAGCGGACCCGTCGCCCGGCGCATCGATGAGGTGCTCTGACCGACGCCGGTCGGCATGAGGCGACCCGCGCCGATCGCGCTGTCCCACCTCACGGACTGCGCGTTCCGCCGGCAGAGGGGGATCAACGCTCCGTGGCTACCGCCACCGGCCCTCGGATAGAAACAATGCGACACCGCGGCCGGCCGATCACATTCGGCGAATGACGCGGGAACGCAGCAATTGTTGATCCCGAACTGACGTAGACATCGGTGCAGTGCAAGCCATGCCCGGCCGCCGCATCGCTATTTCGCGGCGGCACCGCAAGGCACGCATTCATCGTCCCTGCGCAAATCCTCATCACCGGAGTGCATCTTGAATCGCCTGCTGTATCAACTCGGCCGACTGACGTCGGCCCATCCCTGGCGCACCATCTCCGTGTGGGTGCTGGTTGCTGTCTCAGCGGCAGTGGCCGCCGGCGCCTTCGGCGGTACCACGCAGGACGACTTCGACATCGACGGAGCCCGCGCCCAGACCGGGATCGAGCAGTTGCGCGAGCACTTCCCCGGCTCAGCCGCCGGTGGCACGTCGGCCCAGGTCGTGGTCCACAACCCCGCCGGCGCAGAGCTGAACGCCGCCGACGTCACCAGTCTTTCCGGCCGCCTCGCCGGTCTCGATCACGTGTCGTCGGTCACGTCACCCCGGTGGTCGGCGGACCGGGACACCGCGTTGCTCACGGTCGCCTACGACGTGCCCGTGACCAATCCCGATCTGGCCGCAGGCGCCGGTCTCGAGCCGCTCGAGGCGGCCGCCGCCCCGGCCGAGGACGCCGGTCTGCAGGTCGAGTTCGGTGGCCAGATCGCGGCCGTCATGGGCCCTCTCGAGGGAATCGGAGAGTTGATCGGCATCCTGGTCGCGCTCGTGCTGATGGCCATCGTGCTCGGCACAGTGGTCGCTGCCGGGTTGCCGTTGGTCGTCGCGCTGACCGGGCTGGGCGTCTCGACGGCGGGTGTGCTCCTGCTGGCCGCCACGATGAACGTGAGCACCACCGCCCCGACGGTCGCCACCATGGTCGGCCTGGGCGTCGGTATCGATTACGCGCTGTTGCTCGTCACTCGGCATCTGGAGTTCCTGCGGAACGGACTACCGGTGTCCGAGGCGGCCGGCCGGGCGCTCGCCTCAGCCGGGCGTTCCGTGGTGTTCGCCTCCGCCACCGTGCTGGTGGCGCTCATGGGGCTGCCGTTCGCGGGCCTGCCCATCTACTCCTCGTTCGGTCTGGCAACCGGCATCGCCGTGACAGCCGTGGCGGCCGCCTCCCTCACCCTCGTGCCGGCGCTGTGCGGCGCACTCGGCCGCCGGCTGCTGCCGCGGCGGGAACGACGCGGTCTGCCGCCGCGGCGGCCCCGGCCGGCTCGGGAACCGTTGACCGCTCGCTGGGCAGCGGTCGTCGGCCGCCGGCCGGTGCCCTGGGCGATGGCTGCCCTGCTGCTCATGCTGACGCTGGCGGCACCGACGCTGGCGATGCGGACGTGGCCGCAGGACATCTCGAACAATCCCGCCGACAGCACGGCCCGCAAGGCCTACGACGTCGTGGCCGCCGAGTACGGTCCGGGCGCGAACGGGCCTTTCACGGCCGTGGTGGATCGCGCCACCGTCGGCGACGCCGGAGTCGAT
This sequence comes from Actinoplanes sp. M2I2, assembly GCF_023544445.1. Taxonomy (GTDB): domain Bacteria; phylum Actinomycetota; class Actinomycetes; order Mycobacteriales; family Micromonosporaceae; genus Actinoplanes. The sequence continues at coordinate 80,746 of NZ_JALPVJ010000032.1, forward strand.
GACGCCGCCACGCGCCTGCGCGAGGTCGACGGTGTGGCCCTGGTCAGCCCGCCGGTCGTGTCGCCCGACGGCGCTGTGGCCGTTCTCGAGGTTCAGCCGGCGTTCTCGGCCGCTGACGAGAAGACACCCGAGCTGCTGGAAACCCTGCGCGCCGACTTCGACAACGTCGAATTCACCGGCTACACCGCACTGCTGTCCGACATCGCCGAGATGCTGGCCACCCGGATCTGGCTCGTGGTCGGCTTCGTGGTGCTCGTGTCGATGCTGCTGCTCGCGGCCATGTTCCGTTCTGTCCTCCTGCCCCTGAAGGCCGCGGTCATGAACCTGCTGTCGGTCGGGGCCGCGTACGGTGCGGTGACAGCGTTTTATCAATGGGGCTGGGGTATCAGCCTGGTCGGCCTGGATCACGCCATGCCGGTCTCGAGCTGGATTCCCATTCTGATGTTCGCGATCCTCTTCGGACTGTCGATGGACTACGAGGTGTTCCTGCTGTCGCGGATCCGGGAGAGCTGGCTCAAGACGAACGACGCACGCGCCAGCGTCACCCGGGGCCTCAGCGGCACCGCCCGGGTGATCTCCGCGGCCGCGGCCATCATGGTCGTCGTCTTCCTCGGCTTCGCCACCGAGTCGGAACTGGTCGTCCAGCAGCTCGGCCTCGGCATGGCTGTCGCCGTCCTCCTGGACGCCACCGTCATCCGGCTGGTCCTCGTGCCCGCCACCATGGCGATCATGGGCGCCCACAGCTGGTGGCTGCCCCGGTGGCTCGACCGGTTGCTTCCCACCATCGAGGCCGAGACCGACGAAGACGGCGAAGACCCGCGTCACGAGCAGGATGCGGGTGACTCCATCGCCGCCGCCCCCACCCACGCCAGGGCCTAGCCTCCCGGGGACAGGACCGGCGGGACGCATCATGTGCGTCCCGCTGGTCCTGCCGTTCGTGCGGTGGCCGGCGTGACCCGGGGCGGATCGACGGTCCGTGTATGCACGTCACCCCGAGCACCCTTCCGCTGGTGTCGATAGCTTTGATGGCGCCGATCGAGCTGCCGTGCGCACCCGACGAGATGTGCGCGCCGGGCCTGATCGTCACCCCGACGCAGGAACCCGGACCGCAACGGCACTTCAACCACGGACCACCCATCCCCCCTTCACATCCCGCCGATTCCCTTGCCCGGCCTCATAATTGGAGGACGCCGGCACGACGCGACGGTGACCCGGAGGAGCTCCCGGGCCGCCGATCCGGCACCGGCCGACGCGACGATGAACGGCCGCGAGTCAACGTTGTCCGCCCGTCGACGCCCACACGGCAGCCCCGGCCGCACTCGGCCCTCCCGACAGCGTCGTGCACCGCACCCTCCCGACAGCGTCGTGCACCGCCGCGACCGAACCGAATCCGTTTGCTGGTGGGCCCGCACGACCTCTCCGCAAACCTCGACGATCTGCTACTTGAGAAGGACACCACCATGACAGAGCCGACGATGCAGAAGGACAAGGAAGACGAACGGCATGACAAAGGCGATGAACGGAGCGAAAGCACAGCGCGCCGGAGGTTGTCCCGGCGGTCCATCCTGCGGATGTCCGCCCTCGGGGTCACGGCCGGCGTGGTGGGCTTCGGTGGCGGCCGGCTGACCGCAGCGGGAGCAGAGCTGCCGGACTGGACCGCTGCCGACATCCCGCCGCAGAACGGCCGGCGGGTGATCGTGACGGGCGCCAACGGTTACCCACGAGACGGCCGTAGCGGGCTGGGCTACCACCAGGCGCTCGCGCTCGCGGTCGCCGGCGCGGACGTGACGATCGCTTCGCGCAACAAGGAGCGCGGCGACGAAGCCGTTCGCCGGATCCAAGCGGCGGCGCCGGGGGCGAGTGTGCGATTCGAAACGCTCGACCTGGCTGATCTGAGCTCGATCAGTGCCTTCGCAACGCGTATGCAAGCCGCGGGTGACCGCCTCGACCTGCTCATCAACAGCGCCGGTGTCATGGGCCGTGCCACGCGCGAGGTGAGTATCGACGGCTTCGAGCGGGTCTTCGCCACCAACACCCTCGGTCCGTTCGTGTTGTCGGCCCGGCTGCGACCACTGTTGCAGAACGGCAGCAGCCCCCGGATCGTCTGGATGTCGAGCTCGCGTGGCCACGCCGGCGGGATCAACTTCGACGACCTGCAGAAGGAGACGGGGTACGACTACGCGCGCGCGTACGACGACAGCAAACTCGGCGACCTGCTGCTCGCCATGGAGTGTGAGCGCCGCAGCAAGGCATCCGGCTGGCGGCTCACCAGCATCGCCGCGCATCCGGGTGTCGCCCGTACCAGCATCGTCCTGGACGGACCGGGACTGGACAGCTCGGAAGGCTTCCGGTGGCGGTACATCCCCATGCTGTGGCAGGACCCTGCTCAGGGCGCCCTGCCGCTGCTGTACGCCGCGACGTCGCCGCAGGCCACCGGGGGCGGTTACTACGGCCCGAAGGGGCTGGGAACCACCAGAGGTCTGCCGGGAGTGGCGATTCTCCCGGAAAACGCTCGGGATCCCCGGCTGGCCGCGACGTACTGGGAGACGCTGGAACGTCTCGGTGACGTCTCCTTCCGCTGATCGGCGCCGGCCGACGCCAGAGCCAGGTGCTCATCATTGATCGTCCGCCGTCTCCGTCTTCATCGCCCACACCGCCGTAGCGGAGGCGGCTGAGCCCGGTCCGTCGCGCAAGAAGCCGTTCCCGATCACCGGCGGTTCGGCAGTCGGCAGGCGCCGGTGAGTCCCCGAGCGGTCATGGCCTTCGCATCGATGCCGGCGAAACGCGTGGCGTTGCGCGGGATCCCAGCGTCGTGGCTGACGTCCACCGAGCCGCCCGGAGCATCGAGTGTGGTGTCATCTCGCTCATTTCTTGATCAGGTCTTTCTGGATCATGGTGGTCGCGGCGGCGAGGATCGCCTCGTCGGTGTCGCGGGGGTGCCAGCCGAGGACGCGCTGAGCCTTGGCGTTGGAGACCTTCTTGGCGTACCCGAGATCAGGCACGATCGGCCGGAACTCCTTGTTGAAAATTGCCGCGAGGCGCACGACCGCGTTGGGAATGCTGCGGGTCGGTACCTTCTTGGCGGCGTCGCCCAGATGGGCCTTGAGCAGCGCGCCGACCTGCTTCATCGCCATGGCTGCTCCGGCCGAGATCAGAAAACGCTGCCCGGCGGCGGTGGGTGTGGCCATCGCGAGGAGGTGAGCGGCGGCCACATCGCGGACGTCGACGAACGGGATGTACACGTTCGGGTAGCCGGGCATGCTGCCGTCCAGGCTCCGCTGAACGATGTGATTGGTACCGGAGATGTCCTTGCCCATAACCGGCCCGACGACCGCAACCGGGCAGATCGTGGTCAGCTCCAGCCCGTTGCCCTCGTTGGTGATGAAATCCCAAGCGTCGCGCTCGGCCAGGGTCTTGCTCTTGGCGTACGCGTCCACGCCCGGGCCGTCCAGCACGGACCAGTCCTCCTCCGTGAACGGGCGGTCGCGGTGCTGGTGCCCCCAGCTGATCGCGTGGAACGCCGAGGTCAGCACGACTCGTTTCACGCCCGCGTCGCGGGCCGCGCGCAATACCCGCACAGTGCCTTCGCGGGCCGGAGTGATCACGTCGTTCTCGTCACCGCTGTTGTCGGTGTGCACCGGCGAGGCCACATGGATCACGAAGTCACAGCCGGCCACCGCCGTCGGCCAACCCTTGTCATCCATGAGTTCCGCCGCCGCGAAGCTCAAATGCTCGTCGTTCATCATTCCCGCATCGCGCAGGATCGCCCGTACGCTGTCCTCCCGCTTCAGCGACCGTACGGTGGCCCGGACCTGACAACCCTGCTCGAGCAACTGCAGAATGATGTGACCAGCGATGAAGCCGGAGCCACCCGTGACAAGAACACGCTGCTGAATCATTGTCGCTCCGCATTTATCGGTGGAATCGTGCCTGCCCCAACGATGCGGTGGGCGCCTGGCTCCAACCAGAGCCCTGATCAGCCGAGGTCCTCGCAGGACCTCCCACGACGCTGGGCGGCGGAGGTTCGGCTTACGGGCGCATCGCCGTTCCGACGATCGGACCGGCGGGTCAGGGATCCCGGCTGTCCGGGGGTCCGGCAGGGCCCCCTCACCTGCAGCAACTCTGCCCTACCCTCAGGGGCATGACGGAAGAGTCGAACCCGCTCGGTGCCTTCCTGCGCGCACGGCGCGAGCTGGTCACGCCGGAAGACGCTGGTGTGCCGGTAACCGGTCCACGGCGGGTCCCGGGCCTACGGCGGGAGGAAGTCGCGATGCTCGCCGGCATCAGCGTCGACTATTACCTGCGCCTGGAACGCGGCCGTGACCGCAGTCCTTCGACCCAGGTACTGGAGTCCCTGTCCCGTGTCCTGCGCCTCGATGACGAAACGAAGCACTACTTGTTGAATCTTGCTGCCATCAAGCCCCGCACCCGGCAGCGTCCCCGCAAGGAAATCGTGCCGTCGACCACGGCCCGTCTGGTCGCGACGCTTCCGCTGCCGGCCTTCATCGAAGGCCGAAATCTCGACGTCCTCGCCGCCAACCCCCTGGCCACCGCGTTGTCACCGCGCCTGAGCGTGGGCGGCAACCGGCTGCGAGACATGTTCCTTGACCCCGGCGAACAGGCGCTGTGGCCGGACTGGGAAGCGGCCGCCGCCGCTCTGGTAGCAAGCTTCCGCGGCGCCGTGGGCACCCACACCGACGATCCCCGGTCCATCGAACTCGTCGGCGAACTCTCCCTCGCCAGCCCGCTGTTCCGCCGGTTATGGAGCCGCCACGACGTACGCCCACGCGGCAGAGCGAGGGTCACCTTCCTGCACCCCCTGGTCGGCGAACTGCACCTGGACCGAGAAAAGATGCACCTCAGCCAGACCGACGGCATGATGCTCGTCATCTTTCATCCCGTCGCCGACACAGCCGACGCAGACAAACTGGCGCTGCTGAGCTCCGCAGCGATGACGCCTCACAACAGTGCCCAGATCGTCGCATCGAGGTTCGGCATCGCCGATACGGAAGCTCGTCGTGTCGCGATCCGACCGCCCAAACCATGAACGCTCTGCTGAGCCAAGGGTCAGGAAGAAAGATCGATTCCAACGGAGAACTCAAAGGCTGACAAGAGCGAGCAAGCCAAGAAGATCATCCAGGACGCGGCGTAAACCGCACGCGCGTAGGTACGAAAATACGTGTCACGCCGCCAGCGTTGCATCGATGCCTAGAAATACAAGAGGCCAGCTACGTTTTGTCATGTCGGGCTGACAGGACTTGAATCGGCGGCCCCCTGACCCCAGGCCATTGTCGACGGTTTTTGCGCACGTCAAGCACGATGCGCGCCGTTCATGGGACGGTCAAGTGTTCAGGCCGTGCGCTGGCGTCCGTAGCGTGTGGTCCCCATATGGTCCCCAACACAGCCTCACCAACCGCGGACCCCTTACCCGCCAGGATGCGAGGCGGTTCGAACGCGACCCGCCGAGCGGCGGACCGCAGTCGCGGCGGCGGTCAACTCGGCCGTGCCCGGATTCCTTTGCGCCACATGGCGTTTGATGTCGCCGTTTAGCTCAGGTGTATACCCCGGCAGACGGTGCGTCACTGACGCCAACGGCGAGCTGGGCGACCCGAGGAGTGCCTGCTCAGCCCTCGCTCATCTTCGGATTCCGCGGAGCGGGTCAGACCGACATTCAGGCGAGCAGGATGACGACCATCGCCGCGGCGACGTCGAGCCCGAACGCGAGTGCCCAACCGAGCGCGGTGGCCCCGATCCCTCGACCGATCCCGGCGGCGGGCGACCCAGCTGTAGCGCGCTGACGCCACGCGATTGACAATGCCACGGCCAGTCCAACCGTGAGAGCGCCCAGCCCGACCGGGCCGAGCAGAAAGTCGACCGGCACGAACCCGCCGCCTCCTCCAGTGGCCTGACGCAACTGGCCAGAGAGGATCGACGTCACCAGAGCGCCGTTCGCGACGAGCACGGTCCCTACCGACCACCAATCCGGCGCGCCCGTCCGGGCCAAGCCCGCAACTGTGTTCGTCATGTCAACCAACCTTCCGCACAACCAGCATGGCTGGCGTGAGTATGCGAGCTCAGGTTCGTCGGTGCGACCTCGGGGCGCTCATCGATGCTTCGGGCCGTGAGCGAGTGACGGGCCTACCCAGCGCCGTCTCCGATCACGGCAGAGATCCGGTCGCTTTCGTCGGTGACCCCCTCACCCCGTTGACGGACGCATGGAAACGAGGGTCGGGAGAAACTTCCGACCACCGCGCCGAGCGATATCCGACGGCGGCCCCAGCCCGAAGGCCGGGCCATCCGATGGCTGCCAGCACGCCGAGCGAATTGGCGACCGCGCCTTGATACCCAACCAACTCAGCACCCGACCGACGTACGGCTTGACCAGCGGTCAAGGCGAGCCACCACAGGCACTACTTGACTCTTGTGGTCCCTAGAAACGCGGAGAAGGCTGGCCCAAGATCCGGACCAGCCTTCTGACACTTTGTCGGGCTGACAGTGTCCTGGCTCAGCACATCGGAATAGGGTGTCTCGCGTCATCGGAATAGGTATGTCTCAAGACATCGGCATGGCGCCGTAGCAGTACCGGCGTGCGGCAGCAGGGTGCGGCGTGTCCACACG
>NZ_JALPVJ010000003.1 GCF_023544445.1 Actinoplanes sp. M2I2
GGCGCCCGGGCGGCCGGGCCCGGTGGGCGGCATGCCGGCGCGCGGCGGGGCGGAGGCCGGCCGGGCGGCGGGACGGGCCGGAGCGGCGGACGGAAGGCCGGGACGGCGCCGGCCGGCGAGCGCGTGGATCTTGGGAACGAGCTCCTGGCGTACCGCCGTGATCGACTCCTGCACCGACCCGACGTTGCTCGGCTTGGTGACGTAGTCGGTCGCACCCGCGGCCAGAGCCTCCAGCGTGGCCGTGGCGCCGGCGGCCGACAGCGTGCTGAACATGATCACGGGGATGTGCTTGTGCCGCTTGCGCAACTCGCGGACGGCGGTGATGCCGTCCATCTGCGGCATCTCGATGTCCATCGTGATCACATCGGGTTTGAGCTGATCGATCTTGGCCTGGGCCAGCAGCCCGTTGGACGCGGTGCCGACCACCTCGATGTTCTCGGCACCGCCGAGAGCGTCGACGATCAGACGACGGACGACCACAGAGTCGTCGACAACGAGGACCGATATCACTCGGTCACCTCCTTCACCCGAGCCACGCGGGGCCGAGGGCCGCGACCACCGGGGCGAGCAGCCGATGGGCGGTCGAGGTGTCCAGCAGGTCGCGTACGACCAGTGCCTGCACCGCGCCGCTGAGCATGTTCCAGACACCGCCGGCCCGATCGGCCAACGGAATGCCGGCCGTATCGACGGCCTGCACCAACAGCATCTGCGCCGCCGCGGCGGTGCGGACGCGATCCGACAGATAGGCCGCCCAGGACGCCGAATGCACGGCGGGCGACCAGCCCCCCGCATTGCGGCGGGCGTCCTCGGCCGAGGCCAGCAGCCGGCTCAGATCGCTCGACCGCAGCGAACGGAGCCGGTCGAACAGAGCCGAGACCGTGTAGTGATGCGGGCCGAGATCGATCGGCGCGCCGGTCGGCAGCTTGCGCATGGCCGCGACCCAGCCCGCGCCGAGCCCCCGGCGCGTGTCGGCGTCGAGCACCTCCCGCAGGTAGCTCGCCACGGCGGCGTCGCACAGCAGCGCGGTCGCGGCCGCCGCGATCTCGGACTGTTGCGCGTCCCGGCCGGCGCCGGTCCAGGTCCAGGCCATCACGTCGTACCGGAGACAGGTGAGCAGGGAGTCGACGGTGCCGATGGGCGCGCGCTCGACGATCGCCAGGCTGCCCGCGGGGTCGTCCTTGTTCATCGTCTTGAGCGACGGCATCCGCCGGGCCGCGCTCTCGACCTCGACCCAGAGGGGACCGCGGGCGCCCTCGTCCGGCAGGCGGTCGGCCAGCACCGGCAGGTCGGCCGCCTGCAACCGGAGCCCGCGCAGCAGCACCTCGGCCGTGGCCGACCCGCCGGTGAGGCGGGTCAGGTCGAAGCCGAGCACCGGGGCGCTGACAAGGCTGTACATCAGGTGGTGGCGCGTTGCGTGTCGACGGCCTGGTTGACGTCGAGGGCCAGCATGAGCCGGCCGTCGAGCTTGAACGTCCCCACGACCAGTTCGCGGGTCGGTCCGCTGAGTGTGTCCGGCGGTGGCTCGAAGGTGTCGTCGTCGAGGTCGACGACCTCACCGATCCGGTCCACGACCAGGCTCACCGGCTCGCCGTCACCGCGCAGGATCACGTTCATCACCGGGCCCTGGAGCGCCTTGCGGGCCAGACCCAGCTGCACCCGGAGGTCGACCGCCGCTATCACCTGGCCTCGCAGGTTGAAGAGTCCACCGATGGCCGGCGGGGCCAGCGGCACGGGGGTGTACTCGTTGTACGAGAGCACCTCCTGCACCGTGTGCACCTCGACCCCGAACAACTGGTTGGCCACCTCGAACGTGGCGAACTGTCGGCTCGCCATCTCAGGCCTCCACCAGCAGGTCGTCGTTTTCCAGATCGTTGTAGAAGTTGGGGTCGGCCGCGAGGATGGCCCGGCGCACGTCCAGCAACTCGGTCACCCGCTGCTGGATCACCGCGGTGCCGACCAGCCCGTCCTCCTCGGCGTCCCGGCGGGCCGTCGTCGAGTTCTCGGCGATGTCCACGATCCGGTCGACCACCAGGGCCACGCTGCGGGCTCCCTCGCTGTAGACGACGACCGACACGGTGTCGCCCTCGGGTTCCTCGCCGTACGCCCCGAGCAGGTGCGACAGGCGCACCAGGGGCAGGATCTGACCGCGGTACTGCACCACCTCGCGGGAGCCGGCGTGCTCGATGCGCTCGCGCGGGAACTCCTCCAGCCGGGTGACCGTGTCGAGCGGGATCGCCACCCGCCGCTCGCCGACCGCGGTGACCAGCAACCTCTCGCCGGACCCGGGAGCTCCCCCGGCACGCGACGAGGCGGCGAGGTTCTGCCGCTCGGCTTCGGCGGTCAGGTGGCTGCGCCGGGCCAGCGACGAGACGTCGAGGATCAGGCCCACCTTGCCGTCGCCCAGGATCGTCGCGCCGGCGTACAGCCCGATGTCCTTGAACCGGCTGTTGAGCGCCTTGACCACGACCTCTTCGGTGTTGAGCACGCGGTCGACGACCAGGCCGAACCGCCGGCCGTCGGCCTGCAGCACCATGATGTAGACGCCCTGGTCGGTGCCGACCTCGAGGCCGAGCGCACGGTCCAGGCGGACCAGCGGGAGCAGCTTGCCGCGCAGGCGGTAGACGGGCGCACCCGAGGCGTACTCGATCTTGGTCGACTGCCCGTCGATGAAGACGAGCTCGAGCACCGCGACCTGGGGCACGACGTAGCGCTGATCGCCGCAGTCGACGGTGAGGGCCTGGATGATCGCCAGGGTCAGCGGGATGGTCAGCCGCCAGACCGTGCCCTCGCCGGGCGTGGAGTCGACGCTCACCGCGCCGCCGATGTTCTCGATGTTCGTCTTGACGACGTCCATGCCGACGCCGCGGCCGGACACGTTGGTGACCTTGGCGGCGGTGGAGAAGCCCGGCTGGAAGACCATCGCCATGATGTCGCGCCGGTCCATGTTCGGAATCTGGTCGGGGCGCAGCAGGCCGTTCTCGACCGCCTTCTGCGCGATCCGGTCGACGTTCAGGCCGGCGCCGTCGTCGGCGACCTCGACCGCCACGTGGCCGCCCTCGTGATAGGCCCGCAGGGTCAGCGTGCCCTCGGGACCCTTGCCCGACGCGATCCGCTGATCCGGTTCCTCGATGCCGTGGTCGACCGCGTTGCGCACCAGGTGGGTCAGCGGGTCCTTGACCGCCTCGAGCAGGCTGCGGTCGAGCTCGGTCTCCTTGCCCTGCATCACCAGCTGGACCTGCTTGCCGAGACCGTTGCTCAGGTCCCGGACGACGCGGGGCAGCTTCGACCAGATGTGCTCGATGGGCTGCATCCGGGTCTTCATGATGCCCTCTTGCAGCTCACTGGTGATCATGCCGAGCCGCTGCGCGCTGCGGACCAGCGTGGTGTCGCCGATCTCCATCACGCCGCGGACCAGCTGGTTACGGGCCAGCACGAGCTCGCCGACCATGTTGAGCAGCGTGTCGAGCAGGTCGACGTCGACCCGGATCGCGCTGTCGGCGATGCTCCGCTTGGGCGTCTGCGCCTGCAGGGCCTCGCTGACCGCGGCGGGCTGCGCCTTGCCCTCCTCGAGCAGGATCGTGCCGAGCTTGCGTTCGTCGCCCTCGATCTGTTGCGCGAGGGCCGATCCGACGTCCTGGGCCTGGGCCGCGCCCGACTCGACCAGGATCTCGCCGATCGGGCGGCGCTGGTTCTCGACCGGCTCGGGCGCCGGGCGTACGGGAGTCTCGTCCAGGGGTTCGGGGGTTTCCGCCGTCTCGGCGGCGGGCGCGGGCGGCGCTTCCGCGGCGGCCGCCTCACCGGTCTTCATCTGGGCGTTGACCTGCGCGATCGTGGCCTCGACGTCGACCTGGCCCTCGTTGCCGCTCTCCTCGATCTCGGCCAGCAGCGAGCGGACCCCGTCGATCGTGGCCAGCAGCGTGGTGATCGTCGCCGGGGTCACCGGCTGGGCGCCGTCCCGCAGCTTGGACAGCAGCGACTCGCCGGCGTGGGCCAGCTTCTCGAGACGTCCGAAGGCGAGGAACCCGCTGGTGCCCTTGATCGTGTGGATGGCCCGGAAGATGCGGGAGATCAGATCGCGGGAGTTCGGGTCCTGCTCCAGCTGCACCAGGTCGCGGTCGATCTGGTCCAGGTTCTCGTGGCTCTCCATGAGGAATTCGCCAACGATCTCACCAAGGTCTTCCACGCTCGTTACCTCCTGCTCGGCGCTCCAAGGCCCTCATCGACCCGCGTACGGATCACCTGAGCGCACCTGAACCACAACCGAAGGGAAATCAGGCCTCTCCGCCGGGACGGCGGTAGCGGTAGCCGAATCCACGCACGGATTCGATGGGTGACTCGTCGGGGTCGGACCAGCCGAGCTTGCGGCGCAACCGGAGCACGGCGAACTTGACGCGCTCCTGCCCGATGCCGGTCGGGTCGTCCCAGGCCTGGGTCAGCAGCTGGTTCGGGCTGAGCACCGCGCCGGCATGCCGTACGAGGGCGTTGAGCAGGCGGAACTCGGTGGGCGTGAGACGCTTCTCGTCGCCCTTGACGTAGACCCGCCGCTTGGTCGGATCGAGGTGCACGAGCCCGTCGTCGTAGACCTGGCTGGCCCAGCTGTTCTGCCCGCTCGACGAGCGGCGCAGCAGGGCCTCGACCCGGGCGAGCAGCTCGTTGTTGGCGAACGGCTTGGTCAGGTAGTCGTCGGCGCCGCCGCGCAGCCCGCGCACCTTCTCGGCCTCCTGGCCGTGCGCGGTCAGCACCAGCACCGGCACGTCGGAGACGTCACGCAACCGCTCCAGCACCTGCCAGCCGTCCATCTCGGGCAGACCGACGTCGAGCACGACCAGATCGGGATGCTCGGCGTAGGCCTCCTTCAGACCGGTACGGCCGTCGCCGGCGTGCGCCACCTCGTAGCCCGCACGGCTGAACAGCATCCGCAGAGCCAGTGCGATGTCCGGATCGTCCTCGACGACGAGTAGGCGACTCATCCTGTGCTCACCCTGCCCCACCCCTCGCTCGCACTCGTGTCCGGACACGACCGCCCGTCCGGTGCGCCGACGGCGCCCGGTGGAAAGTCGATGTCGTATGCCCGGCGGCTCTCTGCGATCGCCGGCGGCGGAATCAACCGCGCAAAGCCACGATAGCGTGATGTCACGGTCTATTTACGGACAGTTACAGATTAGCGGGCTATCCGGCCTGCCGGGCGCGGTCCGGGCGGATCGGCGCTCCGCCCTGCGCCGCCCAAGATCGCGGCCATCCCTTCAGCCTGACAAATTTTTCCGACCCGGATTCCGGTTTCCGGCAAAGAAGGGACGTACGGCCGGGAAACGGATGCGATATCCCGGTGGGCGACTCGGCCCACCCCCAGGGAGAGAAGGCAACCGTGCTTCATCAGGTGCTGCGACGCCTCGTCCTGCTCGCGGCCACGCCCGCCGCCCTGCTGGCCGCGGCCGGGCCGGCACACGCCGAGGCGCCCGCCCCGACGGCCGCGCCGAGCGTCGTCTCGCCCCGCGTGCTGATGTCGCAGGTGGTCACGATGACCAATCAGCAACGCTGGGCCAACGGCTGCCGTCGCCTGCTCGAGGTCGATCACGACCTGGTCGTGGCCTCGGTACGGCAGAGCGTCTACATGGCCCGCACCGGGCGCTTCAGCCACGTCTGGCGCGACGGCACCACGTTCGTCCGCCGGTCGCACCTGGCCGGGTACGAACAGCCGTCCGGCGAGAACATCGCCTGGGGCTACCGCACCGCGACCGAGGTTATCGAGGCGTGGATGGCCAGCCCGCGGCACCGCGCCAACATGCTCAACTGCGGCGCCCGGTCGATCGGCACCGGGGTCGTCTACGCGGCCAACGGCGTTCCGTACTACACCCAGGTGTTCGGCTGGGAGTGAGCGCGCTACAGCGCGCAGTTGATCAGGACGGGCTCGGGGTGGAGGTCGACGCCGAACGTGTCGCGCACGCCGTCGCGCACCGTGCGGGCCAGGGCCAGCAGCGCCTCGGTGGTGCCGGCGCCGCGGTTGGTGAGCGCCAGCGTGTGCTTGCTCGAGATGGCCACCCCGTCCCCGGCGAAGCCCTTGGGGAAGCCGGCCCGCTCGATAAGCCACGCGGCCGGGATCTTCACGGAACCGTCGTCGCCGGTCCAGTGCGGGGCGTCGAGCCCGAGCCCGGCCCACTCGTCCGCGCTCACCACCGGGTTCGTGAAGAACGAGCCGACCGACCACGTGTCGCGGTCGTCGGGGTCGAGCACCATGCCCTTCTGCTCGCGCAGCTTGAGCACGGTGTCGCGGGTCTGCCGCAGGCCGGCCCGGTCGCCGGCCTCGACGCCGAGGTTGCGGGCCAGCTCGGCGTACCGGATGGGCGCCGACTCGGCCGAACGGGCCAGCCGGAAGTCGACCTCGAGCACCACGTAGCGGTCGTTGTGCTTGAAGACGCTGGCCCGGTAGGCGAAGGCGCACTCGATCGGGGACATCGCCCGGATCGTGCCGCGCTCGCGGTCGTACGCGTGCACCGCGACGATGGTGTGGGCGACCTCCTGCCCGTAGGCGCCCACGTTCTGGATCGGGGTGGCGCCGGCCGAGCCGGGAATGCCGCTGAGGCACTCGACGCCCGACAGACCCCGATCCACCGTGTACGCCACGAAGTCGTCCCACGGCTCACCGGCGGCGACCCGCAGCACCACGCTGTCCTCGCGCTCCTCGACGGCCCGAACCCCGCGCGTGCGCAGCAGCACGACGGTCCCGTCGAAGCCGTCGTCACCGATCACGACATTGCTGCCGCCGGCCAGAAGTAACACCGGGCGGTGGTCCTCGGTGGCTTTACGCACCGTTGCGACCACTTGGTCCGTTTCGACGGCGACCGTCAAGATGCCGGCCGGGCCGCCGAGGCGTAGCGTCGTGTACGCCGACAGGTCGGTTTGCGGGGCGGCGGTAACGTCAGGCACGGCAACCACCCTAGGCTCAACGGTTCGGGGATCTCACCGGCGGTCCGGTGGAGCGGAGAGAATCGCGATGAACAGGCTGCACGCGTCCAAGGACTCCTGGCTGGCCGCGTTACGCGCCGACAGCCCCGCGCTGCAGGACGCCCTGGCCCAGGCCGGCCCGGACGCGGACGTGCCCTCCTGCCCGGGGTGGACCTGCGCCGACCTGGCCGGCCACCTGACTTCCACGTTGCACTGGGTACGCGAGACGGCGGCGCGCGGCGTCACCGAGCGCCCGGCGCCGGCCGAGGACCCGCCGCGGGTCGAGTGGGAGGCCGCGCTCGACGGGCTGCGCCGTGAGCTCACCGGCACGATCGAGACGCTCGAGGCCCTCGACGCCGACTTCCCGGCGTGGAACTGGGCGCCGCAGGCCAAGAAGGCGTCGTTCTGGCAGCGCCGGATGGCCCACGAGATCTCGGTGCACCGCTGGGACGCCGAGTCCGCGGCCCGCCGGGCGACCCCGATCGAGGCCAAGCTGGCCGCCGACGGGGTGAACGAGGTGCTCGACACCTGGCTGCCGGCCGGCCGCCGCAAGGGCCCGACCGACCTGCACGGGGTGGCCCACCTGGTCGCCACCGACGCGTCCTACGAGTGGTTCGTGCGGTTGCGCGGCGCCGGGGTGGCCCTGCTCGACACCGGCACGATCCTCGACACCGACGACCATCACGCCCGCGGTCAGGCCACCGGCACGGCGAGCGATCTGCTGCTCGTGCTCATGGGCCGGATCCCCGCGGATCGCCTGGTGGTGACCGGGGATCCTCGGCTGATCGACGCCCTCCGCACCGGGTAGCGAGCTTACATTCGACTTACCGGAGTATCAGCGGGCTGTTCCGCTCCTATCATTAACCGGTTAAGTTCGGATGTCCAAGCACATACCTACTGTGCTTCTCAAGGAGTGGGGAACGCATGACGGCAACCGTCACGTCCACGTCGGCGCAGCCGGCCCTTGCCGCGATCTCCTTCCCCGACGGCTTCATCTGGGGCGCCGCCACGGCGTCGTACCAGATCGAGGGCGCGGCGCGGGAGGACGGTCGCGGCCCGTCGATCTGGGACACCTTCAGCCGTACGCCGGGACGCGTCCACAACGGGCACACCGGCGACGTCGCCTGCGACCACTACCACCGCTACGTCGACGACGTGGCGCTGATGGCGGACCTCGGCCTGGCGTCGTACCGGTTCTCGGTCGCGTGGCCGCGGATCCAGCCGGACGGCACCGGCCCGGTCAACACCAAGGGCCTCGACTTCTACGACCGGCTCACCGACGAGCTGCTCGGCAAGGGCATCGACCCGGTCGTCACGCTCTACCACTGGGACCTGCCGCAGACCCTCGAGGACCTGGGCGGCTGGGCCAACCGGCTGACCGCCGAGGCCTTCGGCGAGTACGCCCAGATCGTGCACGCCCGGCTCGGCGACCGGGTCAAGACCTGGACGACCCTGAACGAGCCGTGGTGCTCGGCCTACCTCGGTTACGGCAGCGGGGTGCACGCGCCCGGCAAGCAGGACCCGGCCGCCGCCTTCGCCGCGGTGCACCACCTGCTGCTCGGTCACGGTCTCGCGGCCCGCGCGCTGCGCTCGGCCGGTGCGCAGAGCATCAGCATCACGCTCAACCCGAACGTCGCCCTGCCGGTCGACCCGACCAGCGCCGGCGACCTCGAGGCCGTCCGGATCATCGACGGGCTGTCCAACCGGATGTTCCTCGACCCGCTGTTCAAGGGTCAGTACCCGGCCGACATGATCGAGCACATGTCGCGTTTCACCGACCTGTCGTACATCGCGGACGGTGACCTGGCGACGATCAACGCCCCGATCGACGTGCTCGGGATCAACTTCTACCAGCCCGCGTACGTCTCGGCCAAGCCCGGCGCCCCGGCGGCGCTCGAGCAGCCCGGCAGCGAGGGCATCGGGTGGCGCGCGCCGGACGGCCCGGTCACCGACATGAACTGGCTGATCGAGCCGTCCGCGCTGACCGGCCTGCTCAAGCGGATCAACGACGACTACCCGGGCGTGCCGCTGCTGATCACCGAGAACGGCGCCGCCTACCCCGAGGTGCCCTCGGCCGACGGCGAGGTCCACGACAGCCGGCGCATCGAATACCTCGACGGCCACCTGCGGGCCTGCCATGATGCCCTGGCGGCCGGTGTCGATCTGCGCGGTTACTTCGTCTGGTCCCTCATGGACAACTTCGAGTGGGCCGAGGGATACCGCAAGCGTTTCGGGGTCGTGCACGTCGACTACGCGACCCAGCAGCGCACGCTGAAGGACAGCGCGAAGTGGTACCGGGAGGTGATCCGGCGCAACGGCATCGCCGCGCCGGGCTCTGACAAGGGGTGATCGTCTGTGGTGACGCGGGAGCGCCCGACTCTGGAAGCAGTGGCGCGTCGGGCCGGGGTGTCCCGGGCGACCGTCTCCCGCGTCGTCAACGGCTCGACCTCGGTGGCCGCCTCCATCCGTGAGGCGGTCACCCGGGCGGTCGACGAGCTCGGCTACGTGCCCAACCAGGCCGCCCGCAGCCTGGTCACCCAGCGCACCGAGTCGATCGCGCTGATCCTGCCCGAGACGGCCAACCGCGTCTTCTCGGACGACCTGTTCTTCCCGGCCATCATCCGCGGTGTCGGCGTCGAGCTCGAAGCGGCCGACAAGCAACTGGTGCTGATGATGGCCGGTTCCGCCCGCAGCCACGGCCGGGTGGAGCGGTACGCCGTGGCCGGCCACGTGGACGGCGTCATGTTCGCCTCCATGCACGGCGCCGACCCGCTCCCCGGCACGCTGGCCGGCCTGGGCATCCCGGTGATCTGCAGCGGCCGCCCCCTGAGCCGGACCGAGTCCGGCGGCGCCGACGTGCCCTATGTGGACGTCGACCACTTCGGCGGGGTCTGCGCGGCCGTCCGCCATCTGGTCACCGCCGGCCGCCGCCGGATAGCCACCATCGCCGGCCCGCAGGACATGGTGGCCGGCATCGACCGGCTCGCCGGTTATCGGGCCACGCTCGACGAGGCCGGCCTGGCCCAGCACGTCGCGGTCGGCGACTTCACCCGCGAGTCCGGCATTCAGGCGATGCGCACCCTGCTGGCCGCCGAACCCGGGCTGGACGCGGTGTTCGCGGCCTCCGACATGATGGCCCACGGCGCGCTGCTCGCCCTCAAGGAGGCCGGCCGCCGGGTGCCGTCGGACGTCGCGGTGATCGGCTTCGACGACTTCGAGATCAGCCGCTACAGCGATCCCCCGCTCACGACGGTGCGGCAGCCGATCACCGACATGGGCCGGACGATGGCCCGGCAGATGCTAGGACTGATCAACGGCGAGCAGGGCCTGCCCGACGCCGTGGTGCTGCCGACGGAGCTGGTCGTGCGCGGCTCGGCCTGAACGGTCACCGAACGGCCCGGTCAGCGCCTTGCGGGCTGCTTGTCGGCGCCGCACAGGGCCACCGGTTGCTCAGCGCCTTGCGGGCTGCTTTTTTGGATGGAGTCGGCGCCGTACAGGCTCACGGGTTTGCTCAGCGACGTGCGGGCTCGTGTGTGGAGCCTGCGCCGTGCGGGCTCACCGGCTGGCCCAGCGCTGTGCGGGCGAGCAGGGTCGCGCCCGCGATGGCCGCCGGCATCAGCAGGATCGCGCCCAGCGGAATCAAGAAGCAGCAGAAGACGGCCACGCCGAAGCCCAGCGCGAGTGGCCGGTTCGCCGCCAGCACGGCCCGGCGCCGGGTCAGCCGCTGCCCACGCCGCTGGAACGGGACGCCGGTCAGCTCGACGGCCAGCAGCCAGCCACCGACCGCGGCGCCGAGCACGGGGATCACCGTCTGGCCGACCACCGGTACGAACCCGAGCAGGAACAGCGGGACGCCGATCAGGACGGACAGCCCGATCAGACGCAACGAGTCGGCCAGGCTCCGCCGCAGCGACGGCCAGAAGCCGACCTCGACCTCGTCCGGCACCCCGCCGAAGCGCTCCTCCACCAGCTCCGAGATGCGCTCGTAGAACGGATCGCCGATCAGCAACGTGACCGCCGTGAAGGTGAGCACGCCGAGCAACCCGGACACGCCCAGCAACCCGAGCCCGGCGAAGACGCGGACGGCATCGCGAACCGTCCCGGCCCAGTCGTCGGCGAACCACGTGACGGCGCCCGAAAGCTGCGGCAGATAGTCCAGCAGGAAGAACAGCGCGGTGCCGTAGAGCAGCCCGGCGATCAGCGCCGGCACCAGCCCGAGCCCGAGCAGCTTGGGCCGCCGCAGAACGAGGCCCAGCCCCCGCCCGAGCAGCCCGGCGCCGACCAGGAACTGCTTGACCACACCCAACGGCCGACCAGCTTCACCATTCACGCTCAGCAGGGTAAAGCAGCCGCGAAATCTTCGCCCCGGTGAGCCACCGCCTCCCCCGCCCGCCCTGGGACGATTGCCGCTAGCGGCGACCGCGCCAGCGGCGACCCTCGAAGCCGATGGTGGGCATCTCGCTGCCCGGCCCGATGGACGGCGGCTCCCACTCCGGGGGCGGTGGGCCGCTGGGGTCGGTGATCTCCGTCGGGGTCGGCACGGGGGGCTGGTCGAGTGGGGGCCACGGTGGCTCGGAGGCCTTCGACGGGCTGGGCGACGGTGTGGCCGTCGGCCGCGTCGTCGTCGTGCTGACGACAACGGGCGGGGATGACACCGAGGAAGCTACGGCCGACGGGGTGGCGGTGGAGGTCGCCGCCATCGGTCGGTAGGGCCGGGCCGAGTAGCGCACCGCGACCGGTTCGGTCTTCGTCGCGGTCGGAGCGGCGCCGAGGCCGCCCTCGCCGCCGGGAGCACCCACTGCAGCGGGGGGCTTGGCCGGGACGGCGAGATTCCAGCCGATCGCGACGGCTAACGGAAGACCGAGAACCACGAGTCCGACAAAGACTGATTTAGGGGATAGCCGCACGCCCTAGACAACGTGCTGGGAGGCGACAAAGGTTACGGCTCGACGGGCAGAACGGGCTTGATCAATCTGTCTGAGGGCCGGTACTGTCCGCAGGCTTCCCCCTGTCGGAACGGGGAGACACACCAACGGGGGATCGATGAAACTCGTCTACCGGCGCGCCCTGCCGACCCTCTTCGCCACCGCGCTCACGGTCGGTGTCGTGGGACTCGGCGCCCCCGCGCTCGCCGCCGGCGCGGCGCCGACCGGCAGCTACAAGCTGGACAGCAACGCGATCTGGACCGGGCAGACGGTGACGCTCACCGAGACCGCCCTCGAGGACGACGACGTCGAGAACCCGGCGATCGAGCGGGTCATCAGCTGGGGCGACGGCAGCCCGGCGACGACCGCCACGCCCGGCGAGACGAGCTGGACCCACACCTACGAGGCCGCCGCCACGCGCACGGTCTCGGTCGCGCTGAACGACGGCACCGTCGCGGGCGCCGGCACCCTGGCCCCGGCCACGGTTGCGGTCACCACGCCGCCGGGCACGCTCGGCTGGCAGAGGAACAAGCTGTTCACCAGCACCGACGGCGACGGCGTGCCGTACCTCACCGAGGCGATCTTCACGCCGAAGGACCTGCCGACCACCGACGACACCCTGGCCTGGACGACGTGGGGCGACGGGGAGTTCTCGCTGCTGAAGGAGCAGGCGTCGTCCACGACGGTGCCGCACTGGTTCGGCACCGGCACGTTCACGCCACGGGTGCAGTACGAGAACGGGCAGGGCAAGGCGACCGCCCGCGCCGCGTCGCCGCTCAAGGTCAGTGTCGACAAGACGGCCCCGAAGGTTTCGCTGAAGCTGCCTGCCAGTCCCGGCAAGGCCGGCTCGTGGTCGACCGTCCGCGGCAGCGCGAGCGACTCGGAGTCCGGCCCGGACGTCGTCAGCCTGGTCGTCTACAAGTGGAACAACGGCGGCGACTACGTCTACAACTTCGGCACGAAGAAGTGGATCAAGCTGACCGGGCGGAGCTGGGACGAACTGCCGGCCTCGGTCGAGAACCTGGCGCCGGTCGCCGCGAACGGCACCTGGGCCTCCAAGCCGATCGCCGGGCTGGCCAAGGGCTGGCACTTCGAGATCTGGCCGATCGCCATCGACAAGGTCGGCAACTTCAGCAGCACGGAGTACTTCTTCCCGGTCTTCCTCTCCAGCTGACGAAACACCCAGCCAGCCCGAGACCGGGGCCCGCCGCTGAAAGACGGCCTCAATCGTTCAGGAACGCCGAGATCCGCTCGCGCAGCTCGCGCCGGTTGGTCCACAGGATGGCCGGATGGTCGTACACGTGCAGCTCGGCCCCCGGCAGCAGCGAGGCCAGCCGCTCGGCCCAGGCGACCGGGTGCAGCTCGTCGCCGACGCACCCCAGCACCAGCGCGCGACCCTGGAAGGCGCGCAACGACGACTCGTCGGCGACCGCGGGCTCGTGCCACAACGTGGTCAGCTCGGGAGCCAGACCGTCGCGCTGCAACTGCTCGACCCGCTGCCGCAGGAAGCTCCAGCCGGTCGGCGTGTTGCGCACCGAGGGCGGCAGCTCGGGCTCGACGGCGGCGGCGATCGACGCCGCCTCGCCCGACTCGACCGCGGCCAGCAGCCGTTCGAGCCGCGCCTCGGCCGCCGCGGGCCGGTTGCCGTCAAGTGGCGCGGGCAGATAGAAGACGACCCGCTCGAATCGGTCCGGCGTCTCGCTGAGCAGCCGGCCGAGCGCGGCCCCGCCCAGGCTGACGCCCAGCGCCCGGGTCGCGCCGGTGCGGTCGGCGACCTCGCGCAGGTCGGAGGCCAGATCGCCGAAGCTCCACGGGCCGACCGGGGCGTCGGAGCGACCGTGCCCCCGGAAATGGAAGAAGACCCGGCGACCGGTCACGCCACTGCCCAGGGGCCGGGTGCCGGCGATGTCGCCGGCCAGCCCGTGGGCGAAGACCGTCACCGGGTCACCGACGCCGGTGATGAGGCCTTCCAGGCGTACGCCGGAAGGGGTCGACATCATCTCGGTCGGGGCCTGGGGCAGGGTGGGACGGCCGGAGCGCGGACCGGTCGGGTCGGGGCGCTGCAGGCGGGGTCCGCCGTCGGGTGGCGGCGGACCGAACCGCCTCACCAGAAGCCTTTGCCGTCCGACAGATCCTTCAGGCCGGGACGGACGTCGAGCAGGTAGATGAGCGCGGCGGCGATGCCGATCAGGCTGAAGATGCCGACCGCGCTGCTGACCAGCAGCGTGAGCACGATGCAGACCGCGAGGATCGCCGCCCACGCGCCCTTCGGCAGCGTGCCGATGGCCTGGAATCCGTCGCCCCGCTGGGTCAGGCAGTGGATCAACGCGATCGCCTGGACGACCAGCGAAAAGATGAGGATGAGCAGGTTGAGGTAGCCGACGGCGATGTCGTAGAAGATCGGCGCGGAAGAGGCCATGACGGAAAGTCTATGCCGCGGGGCCCGGCGCACGCCGAGCCCCGCTGATCATCTTTTACCGCGTCGTCACTTCGAGGCGGCGCGCTTGCGCGGCTTCGGCGCCGGCGCGGCCTTGTCGGCGGCGGGCGCGGCGGGCTTCTCGACCGGGGTGGCGGCCTCGATCGCGGCCGGCTCCTCAGTGGTCTCGATGTCGGCGTTCACCACGTCGGCGGCCTCGACGACCCCGGTGCCGACCACGCGCTCGCCCCGGGCGACCAGAGCGGTGTACGCCGCGAGGGCGCGGTCCTGGGCGATCTGGGCGAACGAGGTGGCGACGCTGGCGGCGTTGCCCCGCAGCGCGGAGAAGTCGGTGGTGGACGCCTTGTCGCGCAGCTCGGCGGCCTTGCTGCCGGCCTGCACGTTGTAGACGCGCAGCGAAGCGGCGGCGCGCTCGCTCAGCTCGTTGACCACGGCGGGCAGCTTGCGCAGCTGCTCGACGGCGAGGTCACCGGCGCCGGCGGCGGCGTAGAGCGGGGCGGGGATGCGGGTGTTGGTCTGGTCGGTCATTTCTGCTCCTCGACGATGGGAGTGGCGATGGGAGTGGAGTCGGGCTCGGCAGCGGGAGTGGGCTGAGGCTCGGCCGGGGGCCGGGGCTCGTCTCCCGCGGGTGGCGCCTCGGGCTCGGCGGCGGCCTCGTCGGCCGCCCGGCGCGCGTTCTCGTTGCGGAACGTCTCGTAGATCTGCGACAGGGACTGCTTCTGGGCGATCGTGAGCTCGGGATCCGCGGCGATCGCGGCCAGCACGCCCTGCTGGCCCTCGCTGTCCAGCAGGCCGGCGCGCAGATACATCGCGGGTGTCGACACCCGCAGCGCGCTGGCGATCTGCTGAAGCACCTCGGCACTGGGCTTGCGCAGGCCACGCTCGATCTGGCTGAGGTACGGGTTGCTCACGCCCGCCTTGTCGGCGAGCTGGCGCAGCGAGATCTTGGCGGTCTGCCGGAGATCACGGATGAAACCGCCGATGTCCTCAGGCAGATCCTTGGGTGCGGCCATGCGTTCGACAGTAATCCGCGGTGCTAGCTATTGCAAGCAAAACGCTAACTCCAGCTAGCGTGAAACGGGTCACCGCACCGGGCGGATCTCCCCCACCGGCTCTCCTCCACCCAGCACGGGCTCGCCGATCGCCGGCACCTCGACGCCCAGCCGGCGCAGCTCGTCGAGCAGCACCGGGGTCCGCGCGCGCATCCCCCCGTCGTCGATCTTGATGGCGACCGCGCCGCGACCGGGCACGGCCACCGCGACCACGCCCTCGGCGCCGCCCTTGGCCAGCAGGCCGGGCACCGCGCCCATGAGAACCGTGTCGTCCGCCCCCGTGCCGGCCACCAGCTCGGGGTGGGCGCGCATCTGATCGGCCACCCGCCGCTCGTGGCTGCCCGGCTCGGCCGCGACCAGCCGCTCGAAGGCACGGGCCAGCCCGGTCAGCGAGAGCGCGAGTACCGGAGCGCCGCAGCCGTCCACGCCGACCGCGGCGATGCGCTCGCCGGCCAGGTCGGCCACCGCCTCGGTGATCGCCACCTGCAGCGGGTGCTTGGGGTCGCGGTACGTCTCGAGCGGCCAGTCGTTGGCCACACAGGTCGCGAGCATGCCGGCGTGCTTGCCCGAGCAGTTCATCAGCACCCGCTCGGGGCCACCGCCGGCGCGCAGCCATTCGTCGCGGGCGTCCTCGGCCAGCGGCAGCGACGTCGGGCAGCGCAGGGCGTCCACGTCCAGGCCGGCCGCCGCGAGGATCTCGCGAACCCGGCGTACGTGGAACGGCTCGCCGAAGTGGCTGCCGCTGATCAGGGCCAGGTCGGCCTCGTCGCGCGGGACCAGGCCGGCGCGGAGCAGACCGACCGTCTGCAGCGGTTTGTTGGACGAGCGGGGAAAGATCGGACTGGTGACGTCGCCGCGGCTCTCGCCTCCGAGCACGGCGACCGACCCGTGGTGCACGCTCTCGACGAAACCGGAGCGGACGACTTCGGCGATGATCATGCGGTCTTCAGTCCGTTCCGGGACGACGGGTGGGGCGGTTGGCCGAGGGCGGGCACTCCCAGCAGCTCGCGGGTCTCGCGCGCGGTCAGCGGCGGGCGCTGGGCCAGCTGGGCGAAGCCGACCGCGCGGGCCACGAGCTGCATGTTCGACTCGACGGCGCGGCCCTTCGCGTACGTGATGGTGTCCTCCATGCCGACCCGCAGGTGCCCGCCGGCGCTGAGCGAGGCGAGCATGACCGGGATGGCGCCGCGACCGATGCCGGTGGCCGAGAACGTGGTGCCGGCGGGCAGATCGCGGATCGCCTGCTCACACGCGACCAGCGCGGCCGTGGTGGCCGGCATCCCGCCCGGCACGCCCATCACCAGGTCGACGTGCACGTGACCGCCGGCCGGCAGGCCGTACTTGCTCAGCAGTCGCTGCAACGACGCGAGCTGGCCCAGGTCGAAGATCTCGTACTCCGGCACGATGCCCCGCTCCTGCATGCGGGTGTGCAGATCGACCACGAACTCCCAGCGGTTGAGGAACACGCCGTCGCCGAAGTTGACCGTGCCCATCGTGCAGGAGGCCATCTCGGGGCCGGCGTCGAGCACGGCCAGCCGGTCGGACTCCGGGTCGGTGACCGCCCCGCCCGAGGACAGCTGCACGATCAGGCCGGTCGACTCGCGCAACGCCGACACGGTCGCGCGCAGCCGGCCCTGGTCGAGGGTCGGGCGGGCGTCGTCGTCGCGGATGTGGACGTGGATGATGGCGGCGCCCAGCGCCTCGCACTCCTTGGCGGTGGCCACGAGTTCGTCGAGCGTCACGGGCAGCGCGGGCACGTCGGCCTTGCTGCTCTCGGCCCCGGTCGGAGCAACGGTGATCACGGTCCCGGTCATGAGACTGATAGTGCCTTAGGGCGTCTCCGGCGGCTCACGTGGGAGCGAGGCGTGGCCCCGCCCCGCGTTAGCTCGGGTCGACCGCCACGACCGACTCCCCGACCTGCAGCTCGTCGCCGTCGGCCACGTTGCGCTTGAGCACGGCCAGGGCGATCAGGCCCAGCTCGTGGTGGCGCACGGCGGTGCCGATGAAGCCGACCTCGCGCCCGTCGCGGGTCACCGGGGTGCCCTGGGCCGGGGGCTGGTCGGTGGCGACCCCGTCGAAGTGCAGCAGGGCGAGGCGGCGCGGCGGGCGGCCGAGGTGGTGCACCCGGGCCACCGTCTCCTGACCGCGGTAGCAACCCTTGTCGAGGTGCACCGCGGCGGCGACGAACTCGGCCTCGGACGGGATCGTGCGGTGGTCGGTCTCCCAGCCCAGGCGCGGGATGCGGTGCTCGACCCGGATCGCCTCGTAGGCCCAGAGGCCGGCCAGCGGGACGCCGAGCTTCTCGATCACGCCGGCGCGGGAGACCCGGGGCACGAGCAGATCGACCCCGAGCGGCACCCGGCGGACCAGCCCACCGGCGAACTCGCTCACCGCGTACAGGCTGGTCGGCTCGGGCGGCACGTCACCGGCGGCGAATTTCGCCCCCGGCACGGCCTGCACGCGAGGCTCGGCCAGCTCGGGGAAGAGATCGGCGGCGCCGGGGCCGACCAGCGACAGCACGGCCAGCTCACCGGTCGCCTCGCGCGGCTCGACCTTGGTGAAGAACCGCATCATCTCGAGGTATTTCAGCAGCCCGGCGCCGGCGCCGGGCTCGGTGTCGAGCCACGCGGTCTCGCCGTCCTCGGTGACCATCGCGTGCTGCTCGACGTGGCCGTGCGGCGAGAGGACCAGCAGCTCGGTGCCCTGGTGGGCGCGCAGGTCGGCGAGGTGTTGCGTGGTCAGGGTGTGCAGCCAGCTCGCGCGTTCCTCGCCCGGCACGGCGATCACGTCCCGGTTGGAACGGTCGACCAGACCCACGGCGGTGGACAGGGTGCGTTGCTCACGCATCGGGTCGCCGTAGTGGGCGGGCACGCCGGCATCGGCGGACGAGGGATCGAGATCCTCGATCATCACCACGGTCATCTCACAGCTCCTTGCAATCCCCGCACACCCCGAAGAGCGACACGTGGCCGACGTCGACGCGGAAGCCGCGTTCGCTCAACAGCCGGTCGGTCACCGGTTGCATCACACTCGGGTCTACCTCACTGATCGACCCACATCCACGGCACACGAGGTGAACGTGCTGATGCTCACCCGCCGCGTGGTAGGTGGGCGAGCCGTGCGACAGGTGGGTGTGGGTGACCAGACCCAGCTCCTCGAGCAGCTCCAACGTGCGGTAGACCGTGGTGATGTTGACCCCGGCGGCCCGCTCGCGCACGTGGTTGTGCACCTGCTCGGGCGTCGCGTGACTGAGCTCGTGCACAGCCTCGAGGATGAGCTGACGCTGAGGGGTCAGGCGCAGGCCACGTTCCCGGAGCATGGCGGCGAGCGAAGTGGCGGACACGACAAGAAGGTTACGCTCCCCGCGCCCGCCGGCCGACCGTCAGCCGCCGATCCTCAGGAGCCGGGCCGACATGTGCGGCAGCAGGCCGCTGTCGTCGATGGCCAGCTCGTGGGCGTAGAGCAGGGCGCCCTCGACGATGCCGAACAACCGCTTCGCGCCGGTCGCGTGCTGACCGGTCGGCGTGTAGGCGATCGCGTCGGCGTCGATCTCGAGCCGGGTGGTCCCGATCGTCTTGCCGAGGTAGAGCTCGGCGACCCCGTCCGGGTTGATCATCAGGGCTTCCATGTCGTCGGCCGGCCGGCCGTCGCGGAGCACCGGACGCCAGAAACCGGACTCGGCCGTCCACTGCCCCAGCGGCTTGGAGTCCTCGTCGAGCAGCCACGAACGCGACTCGAAGCGCAGGAACGGCCGGCCGTCGTGGCTGATCCGCACCTCCTGCGCGAAGTTGTAGTCCTCGTCGGCGGGGAAGCCACCCTGCCCGCGACCGCGCCACAGCCCGACGAACGGCAGCAGGCCGAGCAACGACGGGTGCAGGTCGGGACCGCTGCGCAGATCGTGGGTGTCCTCGTACGGGTAGGCGTCCACGGGAGGCGCGTTCAGCCAGGGGGGTGGACCCAGAGGATTGTCCTGCTCGCTCACCAACGCCCCCTCGACACGCGCATCGCCAGATAGCCGAAGCCGCCCGCCAGCGCGCCGAGACCGGCGACCAGCAGGCTCACGAACCCGATTTCCGTAACCATGACCGGGCCATCCTATGCTGACGCCCATGGCACGCTTGCTGGTCGTCAAGGCAACCGCCGGAGCCGACGCCCCGGAACGCTGTTCGCAGGCCTTCACGGTCGCGAGCACGGCGGTCGCCTCCGGTGTGGACGTGTCCTTCTGGCTCACCGGCGAGTCGACGTGGTTCGCCCTGCCCGGCCGGGCCGCCGAGTTCGAGCTGCCGCACGCGGCGCCGCTGCCCGACCTGCTCGATCTGCTGCTCTCGGCCGGCCGGGTCACGGCCTGCACCCAGTGCGCGGCCCGCCGTTCCATCACCCCCGGCGACGTGCTGCCGGGCATCCGGATCGCCGGGGCGGCCGTCTTCGTCGAAGAGATCATGTCGGACGGCGCGCAGGCGCTCGTCTACTGACAGGGTGTGCTGACCGTCACGTCGAGCCCGTCACCCTCGGGCAGGACGACGACGGAGTCCCCACCGCTGCGGTAGACCCACATCTGGTTGTCCGCCTTTACGACCTCGACGCCGCGGATCTTGCCGGCGACGTCGGCGGGTCTGGTCACCCGGGACACCGTCCAGGAGCCGGCCAGCCGGCCGGACGGGCACTGCACCGTCCGCCCCTCGGGCTCGCGCGGGCTCCCGCCGAGCGCGGTCACCACCGTGTCCAGCAGAGCCGGAGCCGGCACGCCGGACGGATCGTCACCGCTGGGCGCGTCGCCGTCGATCGGGCGGCACCCGGTGGTCAACCGCAGCGTGAATACCTTCTCGCCGGACAGGCCGCTCATGTCGATGCCGACGAAGTCGCCCGCGTCGGCGTGCAACGAGACCTTCGTGCCGCCGTTGCTGCGGCCGACGTCGACCAGGTAGGCCGCCGGCAGCCTCGTCGCCAGAGCCTCGACGGCCTCACCGGCGGCGGCCCCGCCCCCGACATAGACAGTCACCGTGCGGGCGGCGGCGAGCCCCCGCCGTACGGGGGTGATGCGGCAGTCGGGGGAGAGCTGCAGCTCGCCGAGGACCACGGCCTGATCGTCGCCGCTCGCCGCGGCGTAGACGACGCCGGTGGCGCGCTGCAGATCGGCGACCGCCAGGCCGATGTCGCGCTGCTCGGGCACGCTCGCCCGCTCATGGCCCACGGACCAGACGGCGAGCACGCCGACGACGACGATCCAGGCCGCGACCGCCGCGACCAGCCACCACCGCCGCCGGCTCGGCGGCGGCTGGGTCTGCGGAGGCGCCGTCACGGCAGCCATGGTGACACGCCGGACTGCGAGGCGAGACGCTCGGGGCGGCTCAGCGCAGCGCGGCGCACTGCTCCGAGGCCAGGAACCGGGCGATCATCTCGGCCGTGCCGGGTGTGAACTCCCGATCGGGGGCTTCGGTGGCGGGGACGAAGACCATCGCGGCGCCCTCGCCGAGGACCACATCGGACTGCGAAGCGGTCGTGGGGGCATAGAAGTAGTGCTTCACCCGGCCCTCGGCCGGGAGCTCCTGAGCCTCGTACAGCCGCAGCGGCGCCGACGGGCGCAGCGACGTCTCCTCCCAGAGCTCGCGCTCGGCCGCCTCGGCGAAGGTCTCGCCCTCCTCGACCGAGCCGCCGGGC
The DNA here is from genome assembly GCF_023544445.1 of Actinoplanes sp. M2I2. Classification (GTDB taxonomy): domain Bacteria; phylum Actinomycetota; class Actinomycetes; order Mycobacteriales; family Micromonosporaceae; genus Actinoplanes. The sequence continues at coordinate 21,015 of NZ_JALPVJ010000003.1, forward strand.
AGACCCCAGACGTGTGGGTAGTACGGCGCGTTGCCGTCGCGCAGCTGGAGCAACAGCGCGCCCGACGCGTCGACGAGGAACGTGCAGGCGATGCGGCGCATGGTGCTCACTTTCCGGCGAGACGCTGCAGGGCGCCCAGGGCGACGTCGGAGCGTGTCGTGTACCAGAACGGCGGCAGCGAGTTACGCAGGAAGGCGCCGTAGCCGCGGGCCGTCTCGAGACGGGAGTCGAGGACGGCGACCACACCCTTGTCGCCGGTGGAGCGGATCAGGCGGCCGACGCCCTGAGCCAGGCGGACCGCCGCGATGGGCACGCTCACCGAGGCGAAGCCGGAGCCGCCGTTGGCGTCCACCGCCGCCGCCCGGGCCGCGGCCAGGGGCTCGTCGGGGCGCGGGAACGGCAGCCGGTCGATGACGACCAGCTGGCACGAGTCGCCCGGCACGTCGACGCCCTGCCAGAGCGACATCACGCCGAACAGGCAGCTGGCTTTTTCCTCGCGGAACTTGCGGACCAGCACCGGCAGCGACTCCTCGCCCTGCAGCAGGATCGGCAGGTCGGTGCGGGCGCGCAGCAGCTCGGCGGCCTGGGTGGCGGCCTTGCGCGAGGAGAACAGCCCGAGCGTGCGCCCGCCCAGGGTCTCGACCAGCTTGACCAGTTCCTCGCCGGCGGGGGCGGGCAGGCCGGACATCTGCGGGCGGGGCAGGTGGGCGGCGACGTAGAGGATGCCCTGTTTGGGGTAGTCGAACGGGGAGCCGACGTCGAGCGACGTCCACCCGTCGCCGGCGACCGGCGGGGCCTCGGCGGTGAGTCCCTCGCCGGAGCGGGCCGCGGGCGCGGGCGTGGCGGCGGGCAGGCCGAGCGAGCGGGCGACCGTGTCGAACCGGCCGCCGAGCGTCAGCGTGGCCGAGGTCGCCACCACCGTCCGGTCGGCGTAGAGCCCCTGGGCGAGCGTGCCGGCCACCGAGAGCGGGGCCACCACCAGCGCCCGCCGCCCGCTGCCGAGGTCGGATTTCTCGACCCAGGCCACGTCGAAGGCGGACTCCTCGAGCAGCCGCTGAGCGGTGTCGCTCAGATCGTCGAGCGCGGCCTTGGCCTGCTGCTTGCGGACCGGGTCGGGATCGTCGCTCTTGACGTCGCCGATCGCGGTGAGCCCGGCCCGGGTGGCCGACTCGATCAGCGTGACCGCCTGTTTGAGCAGGTCGGGCAGGTCGGCGGTGATGCGGCCGGCGGGCGTCTCGGCCAGCCCGACGGTGAGCGCGTCGGCCGCCTCGGCCAGCGACTCGGTCACGGCCGGCGGCACCAGGGTGCGGGAACGGCGCGACGACCGTTCGATCGCGTCGGGGGTCAGCTCGGCCTGGGAGGCCGAGGAGACCCGGTCGGCCAGCTCGTGCGCCTCGTCGATGATCAGCAGTTTGTGCGGGGGCACGATGTGCCGCTCGGCGAGCATGTCGACCGCCAGCAGACTGTGGTTGGTGACCACGATGTCGGCCTCGCGGGCCCGGGCGCGCGACGCCTCGGCGAAACACTCGGCCCCGTACGGGCAGCGCTGGGCCCCGACGCAGTCGCGCGCCGGCATCGACACCTGGCGCCAGGCCGTGTCGTCGACGCCGGGGTCGAGCTCGTCCCGGTCGCCGGTCTGGGTCTTGTCGGCCCAGGCCTGCAGCCGCTGGATCTGCTTGCCCAGCCGCCCGGCCTCGCCGAGCCACTGGGTGGTCCTGGGCGGCGCGTCGTCGAAGAGCGTGTCGGTCGGCGCTTCTTCATCCGCGTGTTCCATCTTGGCCACGCAGAGGTAGTGGTGGCGGCCTTTGAGCACGGCGAAAGTGGGTCTGCGGCCGAGCACCGGCTCGACGGCCGCCGCGAGACGGGGGAGGTCGTGCTCGACCAGCTGATTCTGCAGGGCCAGGGTGGCGGTGGAGACGACCACGGGCCCGTCGACCAGCAGCGAGGGAGTCAGGTAGGCCAGGCTCTTGCCGGTGCCCGTGCCGGCCTGGACCAGCAGGTGCTCCCGGTCGCGTATCGCCTTGTCGATGGCCGCGACCATGGCCTCCTGTCCCGGGCGGGAGGAACCCCCGGGCACGGCGCCGACGGCGGCCTGGAGGAGTTGGTCGACACTGGCCTTCTTCTTCGTTGCTGCGGGCACGGGAGGACGGTACCCGCCACCACCGACAGAAGCCGACCACCGTTAGGGTTCTCGCATGCCGAGTGACACGGTCCGGGTCGTCTACACGAAGTACGACGGGTCGGCCCACCGGGACTATCCCGCCCGCCGTTTCGACGAGGACGACCTCGGCGTCTGGGTGGGCGTCACCCGCGGCACAGAGTCGGTCTACCACGGCCGCCCGTCCGTCGAGCAGATCCCGTTCGTGCTGCTCATCCCCCATCACGCGTGGTGGACGGGCATGTTCAACCCGCAGCCGCGCACCAGTGAGGTCTACTGCGACATCACCACGCCCGCGCGCTGGGAGGGTGACACCGTGCACATCATCGACCTCGACCTCGACGTGGTGCGCCGCCGCTCGACGGGGCTGGTCGAGCTGCGCGACGAGGACGAGTTCGACGAGCACCGCACCCAGTTCGGCTACCCCGACGATCTCGTCCGCGAGGCCCGCGCGGCGGCCGACCGGCTGCTCGTGGCGCTCGGCGACGGCAGCGAGCCGTTCGCCACGGATTACCACCGTTATCTACAGAAGGTCGCTCACTGACAGCTTCGCCGGGTTCAGCTGCTGGAAGAGCCCGGTGATGCGGCCGTCGGCCACGGTCACGCCGAGCGCGCCGCGCAGCGGCCCGCCGTCGGCGGCCCGACCGGTGGCATAGATCCCGGCCGTCCCGTTGATCAGCGCCGGCTCGAGCACGGCGCCGTCCAGGCGGCCACCGCGCAGGATGCCGACGAAGAAGCGGGCGACCTTGTCGGCGCCCAGGATCGGCCGCAGAGCCGTGCTGGTGAAGCCGCCGCCGTCGCTGATCGCGACCACGTCGGGGGCGAGCACGGCGGCCAGGGCCCGCAGGTCCCCGCTGTTGACCGCGGTGATGAAGGCGGCCAGCACCCGGCGCTGCTCGGCCAGGCCGGCGTTGTGCCGCACAGCGCCCTCGGCGGCCGCCCGCCGGCCGCGGGTGGCGTGCTGCCGGGCCGTGGCCTCGGTCGTGCCGAGCACCTCGGCCACCTCGGCGTAGGGCACCGCGAACGCGTCGTGCAGCACCAGCGCCACCCGCTGCTCCGGGCTCAGCCGTTCCAGCACGACGAGCAGAGCGAGGCCGACCTCGTCGTGCCGCTCGGCCCGCGCGGCCGGGCCGTCGTCGGGGTCCACGAAGTACTCCGGCAGCCACTGCCCGGTGTACGCCTCGCGCGACACGCGGGCCGACTTGAGCACGTCGAGACAGAGCCGGCCGGTGACCGTCGTGAGCCAGGCCCGCGGGTCGCGGATGTCGTCGGCGGCGGCGCGGGTGTAGCGCAACCAGGCCTCCTGCACGACGTCCTGGGCCTCGGCGACGCTCCCGAGCATCCGGTAGGCGATCGAGACGAGGTGCGGACGCTCGGCTTCGAAGGTCTCGACGGAGGACGGCATGGAGGGAATTCTGCGCGACGTTCGCGGCCCGGGGTAGCACCTGTGACAGAGTATGAAACGCCCATTTCGTACGAATCGGATGGTGTGGTGTGAACGAGGGGCTTGCGATCGCGGGCGGCCTGACCGTCGTCGCGGGCACGGCCGGAGTCGCCGTGGCCGGACTTGCCGTCCGCCGCCGCCGCGGCGCCTATCTGGCGGCCGGGCACGCGCTGGCCGGGCCGGGGGACCTGGACCCGCTGCCCGGGGTGCTGCGGCGCGGGCTCGGCGGCCTCACCGTGCCGGTCACCCCCGGACCCCGCGGCGAGCTCTTCCTCGGTCCGGGCGCGCCGCAGCCCGGCCGCACCCTGCGCCGCCTCGTGCTCAGCCCGCTCCTCGCGCGCGCCCGGGGCAACGGCGGCCGGCTCACCCGTGACCAGCAGGTGCCGTTCCGGCTCGTGGTCGAGTTCGCGGGCGCGGTGCGCGATCCCGAAACGCTGCTGCGCGCCTACCGGGTCCTCGATCAACAGCTGTGCGACCACGCCGGACTGCTCAGCCGCTGCGACGGCGGCGAACTCACGCCGGGCGCGGTCACCGTCTCGGTGACGGGCATCGTGGACGTACGTGAACTGCTCGCGGCGCAGCCGAAGCGGTACGCGTTCGCCGAGGGGTCCTTTGACGACCTGGGCTCCGCCGCGGCCCCGCCGACGCTCGTCCCGACGATCAGCGAGCCGTGGAGCCGGCGGTTCGGCTGGGACGGGCTCGAGCCGATCCCGGCCGAGGAACGTCACCTGTTGCACGCCATGGTGCGTTCGGCGCACGACGACGGGCGTACGGTCCGCATCTCGGGTCTGCCGGAGGGACCTCGCCGCGCGCGGGCCGCGATCTGGGCCGAACTGGGCGCCGCGGGCGTCGACGTCATCGCCGACCGCGACCAGCGGGGCCTGGCCCGGCACTTGCGACGACACCCGGTCAGCCGGTGGGTGGCCCGCGAACCGCTGCCCTCCCGAGCCGTCCGGCGCCCCTCGCTGCGGCCCGGCGAACCTCGTACGGATAGGCACCGCGAAACCGTTTAACAGGCCACCGAAAGGTGAACCAGGGGAGGCCGTAGCATTCCGGGAGATCAACCGTCGTCCGTCGAACGAGGTTCGCGCCGTGAAGTTCTCCTTCCGCCCCGTCGAGGGTGCCTTCTACGACCTGTTCACCCAGGCCGCGAACAACCTCGTCAAGGGCACGGAGCTGCTCAACGAGCTGGCCCTGCCCGGCGTGGACGTGCAGTCGGTCAGTGACCGGCTCACCGACGTCGAGCACGACAGCGACCAGATCACCCACGACCTCTACAAGAAGATCAACTCGACCTTCATCACGCCGTTCGACCGGGAGGACATCTACTCGCTGGGCTCGCAGCTCGACGACGTGATGGACCACCTCGAGGCGGTCGGCAACCTGCTCTACCTCTACGGGCTGACCGAGCTGCCCTCGCTGCCGCGGGAGATGCACGAGCTGGTCGACGTGCTCGACCAGCAGGCCAAGATCACCGCCGAGGCGATGCCCAAGCTGCGCACGATGAAGGGTCTCGAGGAGTACTGGATCGAGATCAACCGGCTCGAGAACGAGGGCGACCGGTCGTACCGGATGTTGCTGGTCCGGCTCTTCTCGGGCGAGTACGACGCGCTCACCGTGCTGAAGATGAAGGAGGTGGCCGACGAGCTCGAGGCCGCCTGCGACGCCTTCGAGCATGTGGCCAACACGGTCGAGACCATCGCGGTCAAGGAGTCCTAGGCCTTGTCGCCCGAGTTCTTCGCCGTCCTCGCGGTGATCATCGCCGCGATGGCCTTCGACTACACCAACGGCTTCCATGACGCCGCCAACGCGATCGCCACCAGCATCAGCACCCGGGCCCTCACGCCGCGGGTGGCCCTGGCCATGGCCGCCGTCGGCAACTTCATCGGGGCCCACCTCGGCGGGGACGTCGCCAAGACGGTCGGCGACGGCCTGGTCAAGCTCCAAGTCGGCATCCCCAGCCTCGGCATCGTCTTCGCCGGGGTGCTGGGCGCGGTCACCTGGAACCTGATCACCTGGTGGTTCGGGCTCCCGTCCAGCTCGTCCCACGCGCTGTTCGGCGGCCTGGTCGGCGCGACCCTGGTGGCCGGCCCGTCGCTCGGCGACGTCCAGTGGGCCACGATCGTCGAGAAGGTCCTGATCCCGATGGTCGCCTCGCCGTTCGTCGGGTTCCTGCTCGGCTTCGTCCTGATGGTCGCGATCATGTGGATCTTCCGCCGGGGCAACCCCGGCCGGCTCAACCGCGGCTTCCGGATCGCGCAGACGTTCTCGGCCGCGCTCATGTCACTGGGACACGGCATCCAGGACGCCGCCAAGACCATGGGCATCGTGGTGCTGGCCCTCTACACCGGCGGCTTCCAGGACAATGCGACCGACATCCCGTGGTGGGTCTACATCACCACGGCGACGATGCTGGCCGCGGGCACGTACTCCGGCGGCTGGCGCATCATCCGCACGCTGGGCCGCAAGATCATCGACCTCGGCCCGGCCGAGGGCTTCGCGGCCGAGACGGTGGCCAGCTCGGTGCTGTTCTTCAACGCGTACGTCCTGCACGCTCCGATCTCGACCACCCACACGATCACCTCAGCGATCATGGGCGTCGGCGCGACGAAGCGCCTGAACGCGGTCCGCTGGAACGTGGCCGGCAACATCGTGATCGCCTGGGTGACGACGTTCCCGGCGGCCGGGCTGATCGCGTGCGCCCTGTACTTCCTGTTCCGCCCACTCTTCAGCTGACGGGTGACAGATAGTAGATAGCTCTTATCCTTTTCTCTGGATCTCTCTCTGCGTAAGTTTAGGCCTTATCCTTTCTCAAAGTAGGATCTGCGAAAGGTTAAGCGCCATGGCCGAGCGTCGTGAAGCCCGTTGGGACATGGCATGGGAAGCACCAACCCGCCGCGACAAGAGAGGCGGGCACTACGCCCCCTACATCCCGGACGAGCTACTCACCCGCCCGGTCGTCATAAGTGCCGAGTTGGCCAGAACGGCGGCGAAGGTCGAGACAGCCGTCCGAGGCCTCACCGAGGCTCCCGGCACTACAGGCCTCGACAGCCTGGGACGCTTCCTGTTGCGTTCCGAAGCCATCGCCTCTTCACGGATCGAAGGGCTTCAGGTTTCGGCGCAGCAGGTGGCCTTCGCCGAACTGGCGACGACGGAGGACGCTCCGGTCACCAGCTTCAGCGAGAATGCCCGGCTGGTAGCCAACAACATCGTCACGCTCCGCCAGGCCGCCGGTGAGCTAGCCGCCTGCGAGGCCATCGAGCCGAAGAACATCTGCGACCTTCACCGAGCTCTCCTCCCCCACCATCCGCAGCAGGGCCTTCGAGACAAGCAGAATTGGATCGGCGGCAGTGACTGGCACCCGTTGGATGCCGATTTCGTCCCGCCACCGCCGAACGACGTTCCTGCTTTGATCCAAGATCTGACGAGCTACCTGAGCGGCGCAGTCCACGCGCCGCTGATCCAAGCCGCACTCGTCCACGCCCAATTCGAGACCATCCATCCGTTCGCGGACGGCAACGGCAGGGTCGGGCGGGCGTTGATCCACACCGTCCTGACCCGCCGAGGCCTCACCCGAGCAGCGGTGCTACCGGTCAGCCTTGTTCTCCTCACCCGATCCGAGGAGTACGTCAGGGGTCTGACCGCCTACCGGCACCTCGGCCCCTCCGGCGGTCCGGAGGCCACCACGGCCCTCGAAACGTGGCTGGCGACTTTTCTCCAAGCAGTGGCCATCGCGGTGGAGCAGGCACAACAATTCGTCGTCCGCCTGGTCGAGCTTCGACAGCTTTGGACAGATCGATACCTGACGCACCGTACTGACAACGGCGCAACGCGACAGCCTCGAGCCGACGCGGCGGCGATGCGTCTCCTTCCCCTCCTGCCCGAGGTGCCTGTGACCACTCCGTACTCGGTGCAGCGACTCCTCGCCGTCTCGGCACCAGCCGCGCGGACCGCTCTGGAGGAACTGACCGCAGCAGGGATCTTGAGCCGAAGAACGGTCGACCGCGGAACTCACGCCTATCTGGCACGTGACGTCTTCGACCTGCTCACCCTGACCGAACGGCGCCTCGCCAGCACGCGGTGGGACACCCGTGAATCGGCTCCGCGCCGCCCGGCGCCGGCCCGCCCGCAGGGCAGATAGTCTCCGTCCGGGCTGAGTCTCAGCGTCATGCCCGCTGACCGAGCAGGCAGCGGTCAGCTTGCCCGACGGCGAGCCGACCGCTGCACGCTCCCTAGTAGATGACGCCGATCTCCTCGCGGATCGTGTCGAGCAGGGTCATCACCTCGAGGGTCGTGGCGTGGGACATGAGCGGGCTCTCCAGCTCGCCGGCGAGCAGGCAACGCTGCACCTCGGCCGCCTCGAACTGGTAACCGTTGCCGGGGAAGTCGAACTCGAAGGTCTCGGCCTCCTGACCGGCGCGCCGCAGGACGAAGGACCGGGGCACGAAGAAGCCCTCGGGCAGCTCGATCCGGCCGTCGGTGCCGGTGATCGTGGCGTTGTTCCGGCTCTGGCCGTTGATGCTGCAGGTCAGCGCGGCCACGGCGCCGGGTTCGTAGCCGAGCAGGATGCCGGTGTTCTCGTCGACCCGCTCGGGGGTCAGGTGCGCCCACGCCTGCACCGAGGCCGGCGCCCCCAGGATCAGGTGGACCAGGTTGATCGGGTAGACGCCGAGGTCGAGCAGGGCGCCGCCGCCCAGCCGGGGGTTGCGCAGGCGGTGGTCGGCGTCGAACGGGCCCTGCAGGCCGAAGTCGGCGTGGATCGCGCTGACCCAGCCGATCGCGCCCTCCTCGACCAGCTCGGCGATCTTGCGGATGGCCGGGTTGAGGCGCATCCACATGGCCTCCATGAGGAAGACGCCCTTGTCCCGGGCGGCCGCCACCAGCTGGGCGGCGTCCGGCAGGTCCAGGGTGATGGGCTTCTCCACCAGCACGGACTTGCCGGCCTCGATGCACAGGTGAGCCACCTCCGAGTGGAAGGCGTGCGGCGTGGCCACGTAGATGACGTCCACGTCGGGGTCGGCGGCCAGGTCGGCGTAGGAGCCGTGCGCCCGGGCGAAGCCGAACCGCTCCGCGAACGCGCTGGCGGTCTGCTGGTTGCGGGAGCCGACGGCGGCGAGCTCGGCGCCGGGCACGAGCGGCAGGTCGGCGGCGAACGAGGCGGCGATCCCGCCCGGGCCGAGGATTCCCCAGCGAACCTTCTGTTCGGTCATGATCGCTACGGTAGCGTCCGCCCGGGCGCGGTGGTCGCGGTGGCAGGATCGAGGAGTGACCGATCTGACGCCCCTGCGGCTTCCACCGGCGATGGTCGAACGGGCCCGCGCGTTCACCGGGACTCCGGCGGCGGTGCGCGACGCGGCCACCGTCGTGCTTCTGCGCCCTTCGGGCCCGGCCTTCGAGCTGTACGTGGTCCGGCGCGCGACGACGATGGCCTTCGGCGGCCTGTACGCCTTCCCGGGCGGAGGCGTCGACCCGACCGACCGCCCCGAGACCATCCGCACCGACTGGCCCACCCGCCTCGGCGTCCCGCCGGACCGGGCGCACGCGGTGGTCGGCGCCGCCGTGCGCGAACTCTTCGAGGAGACCGGTGTCCTGCTGGCCGGGCCGATCCAACAGCCCGACCGCACCCTCAGCGACGTCGGCACCGCCGACTGGGAGGCCGACCGGGCCGCCGTCGTGGCCCGCGAGCTCACCCTGACCGATCTGCTCGGCCGCCGCGGCCTGCGGCTGCGCGACGACCTGCTGTTCCCGTGGGCCCGCTGGATCACCCCGGAGTTCGAGCCGAAGCGCTACGACACGTGGTTCTTCGTCTCCCTGCTGCCGGAGGGGCAGGCCGCGCGGGACGTCTCGGGTGAGGCGACCGAGGCGACGTGGGTCGCTCCCACGGACACGGCCGGCCTGGTGATGCTGCCTCCGACCCGCCGGACGGTGGACTCGATCGCGGCGTACGGGACGATGGCCGACGTCGTCGCCGGGGCGAGCCGCCGCGACGCCGCGACGCCGGTCATGCCCCGCGTCGAACTGACCGGAGACGGCGGCGCCCTGCTCCACATCCCGTGAGGGAGGGAGCAGGGCGCCGACGAGCAGGCCGGTAGGGCCTAGCCGAAGCGACCGGTGATGTAGTCCTCGGTCTTCTTCTCGTTCGGGTTGCTGAAGATCTTCTGGGTGTCGTCGTACTCGATCAGGCGGCCGGGGTCGCCGGTCTTGTCGATCGAGAAGAACCCGGTCTTGTCGCTGACCCGGGCGGCCTGCTGCATGTTGTGCGTGACGATGATGATCGTGAAGCGGTCCTTCAGCTTGAACATCAGGTCCTCGATCGCCAGCGTCGAGATCGGGTCGAGCGCCGAGCAGGGCTCGTCCATCAGCACGACCTGCGGCTCGACCGCGATGGTGCGGGCGATGCAGAGACGCTGCTGCTGGCCACCGGAGAGGCCGGCGCCGGGGCGGCCCAGCCGGTCCTTGACCTCGTTCCACAGGTTCGCCGACTTCAGCGACTGCTCGGCGGCGTCGTCGAGCACCGACTTCTTCTTGACGCCGTTGAGCTTGAGACCGGCCACCACGTTCTCGTAGATCGACATGGTCGGGAACGGGTTGGGCCGCTGGAAGACCATGCCGATCAGGCGGCGGACCGCGGTCACGTCGACGTCCGGGTCGTAGATGTTCTGCTCGTCGATCGTCAGCGAGCCCTCGATGCGGGCGTTGGGCAGCACCTCGTGCATGCGGTTGATCGACCGCAGGAAGGTGGACTTGCCGCAACCCGACGGCCCGATGAGAGCGGTGATCGTCTTGGGCTCGACCACCATCGACACGCTGTCGATCGCCTTGAACGAGCCGTAGTAGGAGGAGACGTTGCTCGCCTCGATGCGCTTGGCCATGGGGTTACCTCTTACTTGGACAGACTGTTGCGACGGGCGAGCAGCTTGGCGGCGACGGTCAGGACCAGCACGATCGCGACCAGGGTGAGCGCGGCCGTCCAGGCCCGCGCCGGGGCGTACCGCGAGGCATCGCCGGCCTGCTGGTACACGAAGAGCGACAGCGACTGCTGACCGCCGGCGAACGGGTCGAAGTTGATCGACGCGGCGCCGCCGGCGACCAGGAGCACCGGGGCCGTCTCGCCGGCCGCACGGGCCACGGCGAGCATGACACCGGTGACGATGCCGGGCAGGGCCGTGGGGATGACGACCTTGACGATCGTCTTCCACTGCGGGACGCCGAGCGCGTACGCGCCCTCGCGCAGCGGCCCGGGGACCAGGCGCAACATCTCTTCGGTGGAGCGGACGATCGTCGGCAGCATCAGCACGGTCAGCGCCAGCGAGGCGGCGAAACCGGAGAACCGCGGGGTCCCGTTGTTGAACCACGGGCTGACGATCAGCACCCAGAAGGACAGGATGAACAGACCGGCGACGATCGACGGGATACCGGTCATGACGTCGACGAAGAAGCGCACGGTGGTGGCGAACTTGCCGCGGCCGTACTCGACCAGGTAGATCGCGCCGAGCACGCCGAGCGGCACAGCCATCAGGGTGGCGATGCCGACCTGCTCCAGGGTGCCGATGATGGCGTGGTAGGCGCCACCCTCGGGGTCCCGGGCGCCGATGTTGTTCATCGACGAGCCGAAGAAGTCGCCGTCGAGGCGGCCGACGCCCTTGGACACGAGCGTCCACACCACCGAGGCCAGCGGCAGGATGGCCAGCACACAGGCGGCGTAGATGAGCGCCTTGACCATCCGGTCGCGCGCGGCGCGGTTACCCTCGATCCGGCCGGCCACGATCTGCAGCCCGGCGAGGTAGAACACCACGCCCAGAACGACGACCAGCACGTAGTTGCCGATACCGAAGCCGTACACCACCGCCGCCGCGATGGCCAGGGCGGCCACGGCGATCCCGAGGTTGACGACCACCGACATGCGCTTGGTACGGATGTTGTCCGGCGTCATGACGACGTCGGAGGACTCACGTTCGAGAAGGCTCACGCTGCACTGTCCCGGAATTCGCGCCGACGGTAGATGATCGCCCGGGCCGCCATGTTGACCACCAGGGTGATCGCGAAGAGCACGAGGCCCGAGGCGATGAGCGCGCCGCGCCCGGTCTCGTTGGCCTCGCCGAAGGCGTTGGCGATGTTGGCGGCGATCGAGTTACCGCCGTTCTCGATGACGTTGAACGAGATGTTGAAGACGATGCCCAGCGTCAGGGCCAGGGCGATCGTCTCGCCGAGGGCGCGGCCGAGACCGAGCATCACCGCGGCGATCACGCCCGGCTTGCCGTAGGGAATGACCGAGGTGCGGACCATCTCCCACTTGGTGGCGCCGAGGGCGAGCGCGGCTTCCTCGTTCATGGTCGGGGTCTGGAGGAAGACCTCACGGGACAGCGACGTGACGATCGGCAGCACCATGATCGCGAGAACCAGGCTGCCGAGCAGCACCGAGCGGCCGAACGGGCCGTCGCCGCCGAAGATCGGGATCCAGCCGAAGTATTCGTTGAGCCACGCGGAGAAGTTGCGGACCGGCTCCAGGAAGACGTCCCGGCCCCAGAGGCCGAAGACGACACTGGGCACGGCGGCCAGCAGGTCGATGATGAAGCCCAGCGGCGTGGCCAGCCGCTTGGGCGCGTAGTGCGACAGGAACAACGCGATACCGAGAGCGATCGGCACAGCGACGAGCAACGCGATGATCGAGGTCAGCACCGTGCCGAAGGCGAGGACCGCGATACCGAACCGGGGCTCGGTCTCGTTCGGGAACCACTGGTTGAAGGTCAGGAAGTTCTCGTTGTCGGCCCGGATAGCCGGCACGGCCTTGGAGATCAGGAAGACCGCGATGGCGACGATGATGACCAGCACCATCGCGCCCGCTGCCACGGAGAGGCCCCTGAAGCCGGCCTCCATGCCGAAGCGGGTCTTCTTGGGCAGGGCGCCCCCGCCGCCGAATGGGGGTTCTTCGAAGCTGCTCGGGGAAACGCCGGTGCCGGCGCCCCGGGCGTGACGTGCGGTCACACCCAGGTCGCCGGCGCTGGCGTTCTCCGAGCGGGAGGGGTTGTCACCCATCTGCTCGCTCGCTGTCGTCTCGGAGGGATTCAGTCAGTTCAGGAGATCGAGGCGACCGCGGTCTCGACCTTGCTGCGGATGGTCTCCGGCAGCGGGGCGTAGCCCAGGTCGTTCAGCGCCGTCTGACCACCGGTGCTGGAGGTGTACTTGAAGAAGGCCTGGAGCTCCTTGGCCTTCGGGCTGCCCTTGCTGCAGACGATCTCGTACGTGGTCAGGACGATCGGGTAGGCGCCGGCCGTCGTGGCGGTGTAGTCGATGCTGAGCTTCAGGTCGTTGCCGGTGCCCTCGATCTTGGCGCCCTCGATGCCCTTGCCGGCGCTCTCACCGGTGAGCTCGGTGTACTCGCCGGCACCGTTCTTGATCTTGGCCTTCTTCAGGTCGCTGTTCTCGGCGTACGAGAGCTCGACGTAGGAGATGGCGCCCGGGGTGCTCTTGACCGCGGTGGCCACACCGTCCGACTTGGCCGCGCCGGTGCCGCCCTTGGCCTTCCACGCCTTGGCGTTGCCGTAGGTCCAGTCCTGCTCGGCGGTCTTGCTCAGGTACTTGGTGAAGTTGTCGGTCGTGCCCGACTCGTCCGAACGGTGGACGGCCGTGATGGCCGCGTCCGGCAGCTTGGCGCCCGAGTTCTGCGCCGCGATCGCCGGGTCGTTCCACTTGGTGATCTTGCTGTCGAAGATCTTGGCGAGCGTCGGCGCGTCGAGCTGCAGGTTGTCGACACCCTCGGCGTTGTAGACGACCGCGATCGGGCCGACGACCATCGGCAGGTTGAGCGCGGCGCCACCGGGGCACTTGGCGTCAGCCTGCGGCTGCTCGTCCTCCTTGAGGGCGGAGTCGGAACCCGCGAAGTCGGCGGTGCCCGCGATGAACGCCTGGATGCCGGCGCCCGAGGCGGTGCCCTGGTAGTCGATCTTGGCGTCCGCGCACTGACCCTGGTAGGTCTTGATCCACTCGTCCATGGCGTTCTTCTGCGCCGACGAACCCTGGGCAGTCAGGCTGCCGGCGACACAGTTGCCGGCAGCGGCGGAAGCGTCGCTCCCACCCTCCGGCGATTCGTTGTCCGAGCCGCACGCGGCAAGCGCGAGCGTCGCAGTCAAAGCAATGCCGGCTGCCAGGTAACCGGACCGCTGGAGCTTCACAATTTTCCCTTCGGTGGTTTGCTTGCCGGCTTCAAACCGGCACCACCGAAGCTAAGAGCGCGAGGTAGCCGGTTAGCCGGGCCTAAATGAACGCGCAGTGAACACGTTGACGCCTACAGTTGGCGTTCCCCTGAGGGCGAGTTGTCCGTTGCGTGAACTGAGTGACCAGAGACGGGAATGTCCGGCATTTCCGGGCAGTGTTTACCGCCCCGTCATGCTTCCTTGTCCGGCTCGTGACCACTGAGGTGCGGCGGGTGTGGCCACCGCCACTCACCTCGGATTATGGCCGGAAGTAACTGATGTCCGTCTTGTAAACGGCAAACCCGAGGCGCCGGTAGAGGGCCACGGCCGCCGTGTTCGACTCGTCGACATAGAGGTTCGACAGCGTCAGACCCTGCCCGGCCAGATGACGCAGCCCGGCGACGCTCAGCGCGGCGCCCAGACCCCGCCGGTGACCGGCCGGGTCGACGCCCAGCACATAGATCTCGCCGATGGCCGGGTCGGCGCCGGACGACGGGTGCACCTTGGTCCAGTGAAAACCGAGCAGGGTGTCCTTGATGTCGACGGCCAGCAGGAAGCCGGCCGGGTCGAACCACGGCTCGGCCTCGCGCACCAGCAGGTCGTCCCGGGTCCAGCGGCCCTGCTCGGGATGGTGGGCGAAGGCCCGGGAGTTGACCCCCAGCCACGCGTCCTCGTCCTGACCGGGACGGAAACCGCGCACGGTGACCTCGGGCGGGAGCGGGATGTCGGGCAGGGGCTCGACCAGCGAGCGGCGCATCTGCCACAGCACGCGGACCCGCTCGAAGCCGTTCTTCTCCGCGAAGGCCCGGGCGCCGGGCTCGTCACCGTGCGCCCAGAAGCGCAGCGGCCCGCCACCGGCGGCGGCCAGCAGGGCGGTGCCGTGCCCGTGCCGGCGATAGAACGGGTGCACGAAAAGCTCGCCCGAGCCGTCCCGTTCGAGGAAGGCGTAACCCGCGAGACGATCGCCGGCATAGGACAGGAAATGCGTGTGCGCGGCGGGGCCGGTGCCCTCGCCGCGCACACGCAGCACTACGTCTTCAGATAGCGGGTAGACGCCGTCAGCCTGCTCCGCGGCGACGGCCAACGCGAGAACGTCGGCCGCCTCGGCGGCACTCAACCGGTCAAGGGAGCGGACGGTCGTCATGGTCCGACCCTAGACCGGCAGCGAAACCGGCTCGTTGTCGGGCAGCTGGCGGCCGGACGGCGGGGTCACGAACTTGTAGCCGACCTGGCGGACCGTGCCGATCATCGACTCGTACTCGGAGCCGAGCTTGGCCCGCAGACGACGGACGTGCACGTCGACCGTGCGCGTGCCGCCGAAGTAGTCGTAGCCCCAGACCTCGCGCAGCAGCTGGTCGCGCGTGAAGACGCGGCCCGGGTGCTGGGCGAGGAACTTCAGCAGCTCGAACTCCTTGTACGTCAGGTCGAGCGGGCGACCCTTGAGCTTGGCCGCGTAGGTGTCGGGGTCGATGTTGAGCTCACCGGCCCGGATCGAGCCACCGGCGCCGGCGGTCGCGTTGCTCAGGCGGCCGACAGCCAGACGCAACCGGGCCTCGACCTCGGCCGGACCCGCGCTGGCCAGGATGACGTCGTCGACACCCCAGTCGGCGTTGAGCGCGATCAGTCCGGCCTCGGTGACGACCGCCATGAGCGGGACCCCGATGCCGGTCGCGTGCAGCATGCGGCAGGTGGCGCGAGCCTCGGAAAGCTCGGAGCGGGCGTCGACCAGCACGGCGTCGGGGCTGGGCCCGGACACCAGGGTGCGGACGTCGCGGGGGGCGGTGCGTACGGAGTGGGGAAGCAGATCCAGCGCGGGCAGCACGGCGGAAGGCTCACCGGCACGTGCCGTGACCAACAGAAGGATTTCCACACTCACCTCCGTCCTTGCGGCACAAAGGCCGCTCGGGTGACTCGATGGCGTCACAATTCCGATCCGCCACCGGCGGACATTTCCCGGCGTCACCGACGGGTGGGCTGGGCTTACCTTAACCGATGCATCACCGGGAAAGCCTCGATCGTTTGGCTGAGTGATGTAGTGAACGCCCTCCCGGCGTACGAATGGCCGTTTCGTAACAGGGCTTTAACAGAGCCGGAGGAATTGGGCCACCGCGTGAGGTCTGGCACCATCGCAGGCGTGTTCCCCACCATGCCGCAGGACGAGTCCTGGGACGCCGACGCCTCCCGCGAGATCGCGAGGGCCGGCGGCAAGCGCCCGTCCGCCGGTCCGGGGGACGACACCGGCCCCGAGAAGAGCGTCGTCGAGCCCGTCGAGGAGGACGACGAGCTCGACGAGATCGAGGTCGTTCCCGTCCGCCGGGAGCTCTCGCTGGCCATCGCCGGTTTCGCCGGGCTGCTGGCGGTCGGCCTGGTGCTCGGCGCCCTGACCTCGGCTCCCGACTCCCGGCTGCCGTACGCGATCGTGCTCTTCGGGGTGCAGTTGCTCGCGTTGCTGGCCTGGGTCATGGCCCTGCACCCGCCGGCGGTGGCCACGACGGCCGGCGTCTGCGTGGCGGTCGCCCTGGTGGCCGATTATCTGGCCGTCTCCGGTACGCGGGCCGGGTTGCTGCCGCTGGTCTGGGTGACCGTAGGCGGGTTCGTCGCGGCGGTGATCGGCCAGCTGGTCCGGGCCGACGACCGCAAGCGGGTGACCGACTCCTGGCGCACCACCCTGGTGATCGTGGCCGGCGTGGTGGCCTACGCGATCCCGATCGTCCTCACCCGGCAGGAGGTCGGCACCCAGGCGCTGACCGTCTGCGCCGTGGCCGCGGGCGTGGCGCTCGTGGTCGCCCGGGCCACCGACGCGGTCTTCGCCAAGCCCCGCCTGGCTCTGCAGGTGCCGCGCGGCGCCACCGGGATCGTGCTCGGCGCGATGCTCGGCACCCTGGCCGCCGCCGCTCTGGGCAGCCGCCTGGTGCTGCCGTTCACCCCGGCCAAGGGCGCCGTCCTGGGCCTGATCGCGGTCCTGATCGCCCACCTGGTCGACCTGGCGGTGAACTTCGGGCAGGCCGACCGGCGGCTCGCCGGGGACGCCCCGACGTTCTGGGTGGCCCGGCACATGCAGGGGCCGTTGGGCGCTTTCGCCCTGCTCGCCCCGGCCACGTACGCCCTGAGCCATTGGTTCCTCACCTGAGGCGTTTCACCGGCGTCCAAGCGGGGGCATGTACGGTTCTCGGCAGTTTCGGCTCTGGGTGGGAGGACGCCGGTGAGCGGCGAGGTTTACAGCACTGAGCGCCCGCGCAAGAAGCGGCGGGGACGCCGACTGCTGATCACCCTGCTCGTCTTCCTGATCCTGCTGGCCGGCGTGCTCGTGGCGCTCGACCGGTTCGCCGCCGGGTACGCCGAGCGCATGATCGGCCAGCGCGTCTCCGAGCAGATCGCCGATCAGAAGGCGACCAGCGAGAAGCCGGTGGTCACGGTGGAGGGCATCCCGTTCCTGACCCAGGTGGTCGACGGCAAGTACCAGCAGATCCGCATCCAGCTGACCAATCTCTCCGGACCGGCCGGCAACAACCGGACCGTACGGGTGGCCGACCTGGACGTGCACGCCAACGACGTCGACGCGCCGCTCGACACGATCCGCAGCGGCACCGGTGACGTCGTCGCCCGCACGGTCACCGGCACGGGCACGATCGACTACCCGCAACTGGCCGAGCTGATCGGCCAGCCCGGTCTCAAGCTGGCCGAACGGGACGGCAAGCTGGTCGGCAGCGCGCCCGTGCAGGCGCTCGGCCAGACCTTCGACGTCTCGGGCACGGCGACGGTCGCGGTCAAGGACGGCGTGGTGCAGGTGCGCTTCTCCGACGTGACCGCCGAGGGCCTGCCCAACGTGCCGCTGATCCGCAACCTCATCGACAGCTATGTGCAGAAGCTCTCGGTCGACCTGCGGGTTCCCGAGCTGCCGCTCAAGCTGGCCGTCCAGAAGGTCGAGCCCACGCCGGACGGCCTGCGGTTCACCGCCGGAGCCGACGACGTGTCACTGAACGCGGGCGGGCTGTGATCCCGGACATGTTCCCGGATGGTGGTCGACGCTGTTACCGGCACGTGAACCGCTGGTAGGGTCCCATCTCATGAGCCCGTTGCTCACCAAGAGGCGTGCGGTCGACCTGTGCCGCATGGCCGCCTGCCTGTGTCGCCCTGTCATCTGACGGGGCCACCAGTGCTGAGCACTTTCTAGCTCTCCCCCGCCGGCAACGCAGCCGGTTTCGTGGCGCCCGTCGCACGACAGCTCGAGATCCGATTTCCCATCTCCACTGGGTCCCGCGCGCGGTGCGACACACCATCTCCGTGCGCTGACTCTCCCCCATCTCTCACCTGACAGGGAGTGAACCGATGAGTCGCGACACCGCACTCGTTTCGGCCGACTGGGCCGAGCAGAACCTCGACACCCCGGGCCTGGTCTTCGTCGAGGTCGACGAGGACACCACCGCCTACGACGGCGGCCACATCCCGGGCGCCATCCGGCTCGACTGGAAAAAGGACCTGCAGGACCCGGTCCGGCGCGACTTCGTCAACCAGGAGCAGTTCTCCGCGCTGCTGTCCGAGCGGGGCATCTCCAACGACGACACGGTGATCCTGTACGGCGGCAACAACAACTGGTTCGCGGCCTACGCGTACTGGTACTTCAAGCTCTACGGCCACGAGCAGGTCAAGCTGATCGACGGCGGCCGCAAGAAGTGGGAGCTCGACGCCCGCCCGTACACCAAGGACGTGCCGGTCCGCGAGAAGACGAGCTACCAGGCCAAGGCGCCCGACCTGTCGATCCGCGCGTTCCGCGACGAGGTCGTCGAGGCGATCGGCGTCAAGAACCTGGTCGACGTGCGCAGCCCCGACGAGTTCGCCGGTCGCCTGCTCGCCCCGGCCCACCTGCCGCAGGAGCAGTCGCAGCGCGGCGGTCACATCCCGACCGCGATCAGCGTGCCGTGGAGCAAGGCGGCCAACGAGGACGGCACCTTCAAGTCCGACGAGGAGCTCACCAAGATCTACGGTGAGGCCGGCCTGGACGGCAGCAAGGACACCATCGCCTACTGCCGCATCGGCGAGCGCTCCTCGCACACCTGGTTCGTGCTGCGCGAGCTGCTCGGCCAGCAGAACGTCAAGAACTACGACGGCTCGTGGACCGAGTACGGCTCGCTCATCGGCGTGCCGATCGCGCTCGGTGACGAACCGGGAAAGGCGTGACCTCATGACCTCCCCCAACATCGCGGCCGGATGCGCGGCCCCGGACCAGTCGGCGCCCATCCCGGCCGGCGTGGACCTCAACCGTGAGACCGTGCTGACCGGCATCGTGCGCAACGCCGAGGGCGAGCCGGTCGGCGGCGCCTACGTACGCCTGCTCGACTCGACCGGTGAGTTCACCGCCGAGGTCGTCTCGTCGCCCGAGGGCGTGTTCCGCTTCTTCGCGGCACCCGGCTCCTGGACGCTGCGCGCGCTGAGCCGCAGCGGCAACGGCGAGGCCGTCGTCGACGCCACGGTCGGCGTCAACGAGGTCGGGCTGGCCGTCACGCCGGCCTGATCGTCACTGCTTCGCTGAGGGCGGGTTCCCGGAAGGGGCCCGCCCTTTCACATGCTCGTGCCGGCCACGACCACCGCGGTCGGCGGCACCTCGGGGCGCCGCCGGGTGAGACGCCGGACGCCGGTGTTGAGCACCGCGATCAGCGGGACGGCGATCAGCGCGCCGATGATGCCGGCCAGCACCACCCCCGAGGCGATGCCGACGATCACGGCGAGCGGATGGATCGCCACCGCGCGACCCATGATCAACGGCTGGAGCACGTGGCCCTCGAGCTGCTGCACCAGGACCACCGCCCCGAGCACGACCAGGGCGATCACCCAGCCCTGGTCGACCAGCGCGACCAGCACGGCGACCGTTCCCGAGATCCCCGCGCCGATGATCGGGACGAACGCGCCCAGGAACACCAGCGCGGCCAGCGGGAACGGGAACGGGATGTCGAGGATCACCAGCGCGATGCCGATGCCGACCGCGTCGATGAAGGCGACCAGCACGGTGGCCCGTACGTAGGCGCCCAGCGTGGCCCACGAGGCGTCCCCGGCGTCGGCCAGCGACCAGCGCGCGTTCACCGGGAGCAGCCGCACGACGAAGCGCCAGATCTTGCGGCCGTCCCGCAGGAAGAAGAACGTCGAGAAGAGCACGAGCAGCGCGCCGGTCAGCACCTCGAAGACGGTCGCCGCGGTGGCGATGCCGGTCGACGTCAACGACGCGGTGTTCGAGTTGATCCAGCTCTGGGCGTTGTCGATGGCCCGGTTGACCTGGTCGTCCGACAGGTGCAGGGGGCCGGTCTTGGCCCACTCCTGGATCGTCCGGATGCCCGCGGTGGCGCCCTCGGTCAGCTGGGGCAGCCCGTTCACGAACTGGGTGATCACCAGGGTGAGCGTGCCCGCGACGGCGGCGATCCCGCAGATCAGCACGAGGAACGTGGCCAGCGACGGCGGGACGCGCCACCGGCGGAGCCAGCCGACGGCCGGCGCGAGCAGGGCCGACAGCAGCAGGGACACCGCCAGCGGGATGACCACCACGCTGATGATGCCGATGAAGCGCAGCAGCGCCCAGCCGACCAGGCCGACGACGATCAGCCGCCAGCCCCACGCGGCCGCGATCCGCAGCGAGTGCGGCACCTCGGCGTCGTCCCGGCTGCTGGTCGAATGGTGCACGTCGTCGGGCTCGGGCGGCGGCGGGGCGAAATCGACCTCGGTGTCCGGTTCCGTGCGCCGAGAATCTTCGCGAGCCAGGCGTACGGACTCGCGACCGGAGTCGTACGCCCGCCTCAGGTTCTGCCGGACTCGCTGCAAGCGGCTCAACCCGCCTACCCCCTCGCCGTCGGTGCGCCGTTAACAACCTAGTGGTGCGCGCTCCCGGCGGGGGCCCGCCACGACGAGCGGCGTACCGTCAGCAATCGTGAGTGCCGACACTCGAACCGAGAGCGCGTTGCCGATCCGCATGCTGCACGACCGTGTGCTCGTCCGGCAGGACGGGGGTGAGGGCGAACGGCGTTCGACCGCCGGCATCGTGATCCCGGCGACCGCTTCGATGGGCCGCCGGCTGTCCTGGGCCACGGCGGTCGGGGTGGGCCCCAACGTGCGCTCGATCGTCGTCGGTGACCGGGTGCTCTTC
Source organism: Actinoplanes sp. M2I2 (assembly GCF_023544445.1). Taxonomy (GTDB): domain Bacteria; phylum Actinomycetota; class Actinomycetes; order Mycobacteriales; family Micromonosporaceae; genus Actinoplanes. The sequence goes on from NZ_JALPVJ010000003.1 coordinate 41,939, forward strand.
GACCCCGACGACCGCTCCGAGGTCGAGCTGCACGGCCGCGAGTACGTGTTGCTCCGCGAGCGTGACGTGCACGCCGTCGCCGCGGTCCGGGTCGAGCCAGACGGCACCGGCCTTTACCTCTGAGCCGGTCCGGATCGCCTTGGGGCGGCCGGTCACCGTACGGGTGACTACGCTGGCTCCATGGCCGACGACTCGCCGGGCGGGACAGCTCCTCCCACACCCGCTTCCCCCGCCTCCGTCGAGCCCACGGCTGCCGTGGCCACCGACGTCATGCCCGGCACCGTGCTGGCCGTGGCCGGGCGCAGGACGGGCTGGCGGCGATGGCTGCCGATCGCCGGCGTCGTCAGCTTCCTGCTGGCCGGCGCGATCGGCATGCTGCTGTTCCTGGGCGTCAACATCGGCGTCACCGGCCTGGTCATCGGCCTGACCGCCGCCGTACTGCCGGTCCCGCTGCTGGTGGCCGCCTTCCTGTGGCTCGACCGCTACGAGCCCGAGCCGATCCGCTACCTGGCGTTCTGCTTCGCCTGGGGCGCCGCGATCGCGACCGCGGTGGCGCTGCTGGTCAACACCGGCTCGGCCGTGCTGTTCGACCGGATCGGCCTGCCCGACGCGCTGGTGGCGGTGCTGGTCGCGCCGTTCATCGAGGAGCTGATGAAGGCGGCCGGCCCGCTGCTGCTCTTCTGGCGCCGGCGCGCCGAGTGGTCCGGCATCACCGACGGCATCGTCTACTGCGGTCTCTCGGCGCTCGGCTTCGCCATGGTCGAGAACGTTCTCTACCTGGGCCAGCACGGCTACGCGGCCGGCGTCGAACAGTACGGCCCGGCCACCGGCCTGCAGAACCTGTTCGCCATCTTCATCGTCCGGATCCTGTTCACCGGCTTCGCCCACCCGCTGTTCACGGCCATGACCGGCATCGGCCTGGGCCTCGCGGCCCGCTCGGGCGACCGCAAGGTGCGCTGGCTCGCGCCGATCGCCGGCCTGCTGCTCGCCATGATCCTGCACGGCACGTTCAACCTGCTGCCGACGCTCTCGGTGAGCCTGGCCCAGCCCCTGATCATGCTGTACGGCTACCTCGGCTTCATGGTCCCGCTGTTCTTCGCGGTCGTCGGCTTCGCCATCGCCCTGCGCGCCTGGGAGGGCCGGCTCACCGAGCGGGTGCTGCCGTTCTACGTGTCCACCGGCTGGTTCTCGCCGCCCGAGGTGGCCGCGCTGGGCAGCCTGGGCCGGCGATACTCGGCCCGCCAGTGGGCGCGAAGGGTGTCAGGCGACGCCGGCCAGAAGGCCATGCGGAGCTTCCAGTTCGCCGCGACCCAACTGGCCCTGCTGCGCGACGGCATGAACAGGGGCCTGGACCGCAAGCCCCGCGACGTCCAACGGGCCGCCGACGAGGAGCAGCGCCTGCTGGCCGAGATCCTCGAATACCGCGCGGTCTTCACAGCCAAGGACCCGCAGACGCCGCAGGCCTTCTGGGACGGGCGCAACTACCAGATCGCCTTCCCCGACGGCGTCACCCGCACCGTCCCCCCACCGTCCGAGCCGGTCGTGCCGTTGCCGATCCGGGTTCCCCCACCGGCGTACGCCTATGGCGGCTACCCGCAGCCCTTCAGCGCAGTGCCGGCGCCGGCCGCGAGCGCACCGCCGGGGTATCACCCGCAGGGCGGCTACCCGGGCGGCGGCGCTTACGGCTTGCCACCCGGCCAGAACGCCTGGTCCCAGCCGGGGTATGGCGGCCAGCCGGGGTACGGCGGCCAGCCGGGGTACGGCGGCCAGCCCGGATACGGCAGCCAACCGGGGTACAGCGGCCAGCCCGGATACAGCGGCCAGCCCGGATACAGCGGCCAGCCCGGATACGGCAGCCAACCGGGGTACAGCGGTCAACCGGGGTACGGCGGCCAGCCCGGATACAGCGGCCAACCGGGATACAGCGGCCAGCCCGGACACAGCGGCCAACCGGGGTACGGCAGCCAGCCCGGATACAGCGGCCAGCCCGGATACGGCAGCCAACCGGGATACAGCGGCCAGCCCGGATACAGCGGCCAGCCCGGATACAGCGTCCATCCTGGCTATGGCGCTCAGTCCGGTAACGGCTCTCAGCCCAGCTACGGCTCCCAGCCTGTTGATGGCTCTCAGCCCGGCTACGCAAACCAGCCCGGACACGGTAGCCCGGCCGGTTACAACGGACAGCCGACGCAAGACGGCCACTCTGGCCAGGGCCCTCAGCCGGGATACGGAGCCCAGCCCGGGTACGGGAGTCAGCCGGGCTATGGCGGACAGCCGGCACAGGGCCATGGCGTTCAGCCCGGATATGGCGCTCAGCCCGGACAAGGCACTCAGCCTGAAAGCGGACCTCAGCCCGGCAGCGATCAGCGCCCGAGCACGCAGCCCGGGCACGACGGGCAGCCGGGGAACGGCACGCAGCCCGGCCTCACCGCGCAGCCCGGGTACGGCGATCAGCCCGGCTTCGGCGGCCCGAGCTACGGCGCTCAGCCGACGATCGGCGCTCAACCGGGTCAGGGTGCCCAGCCCAACTACACCTATCCGGCCGACCAGGGTGGGCAGCCAGCGCCCGGCGGTGACCCCACGCCGCCGCCCTATGACTCGTCCCCGGCGGCCACCCCCGACAGCCCGCCCGGAAACGAGAACCCGCCCCAGCAATAGGCGAACCGGGGCGCACCAGAATCTTGGCGGCCGGCTCAGGCCGGAGGGCGGCTCACGCCGGCAGCCGGCTCAACCCGGTGGGCAGCTCAGGCCCGGTGGGCAGCTCAGGCCCGGTGGGCAGCTCAAGGCCGGTAGGCAGCTCAGGCCCGGTGGGCGGCTCAAGGCCCGGCGGGCAGCTCAGGCCCGGTGAGCAGCTCAGGCCCGGTGAGCAGCTCAACCCGGTGAGCAGCTCAACCCGGTGGGCACCTCAAGCCGGTGGGCACCTCAAGCCGGTGCGCGGCTCAGGCCGGAGGGCGGCTCAGGCCCGACCGGGGGGCCGGCTTGCGGCGGCTCGAGTGGGAACGGCCGACCGCCCGGCGGACCAGACGCGGCGCCTCGGCGTAGTCGACGCCGCTGGCGCGCAGGATGTCGGTGGCGGCCGTGCGGATCTGGGCGACGATCACACCGCCCGAGAAGCCGACGCCCTCCTCGTACGCCTGGCCGCACTCCGCCGCCGCCCGCAGCGCCCGCTCCCGGGCCGCGAGCGGCTCGACGCCCTTGGCCCACTCCTGGCGCAGCAGGTCGACCGCGTCGCCGAGCAGTCCCACCGAGACGGCCAGCACCTCGGGGATGGGCTCGTCGTCGCCTAGCGCGGTGTCGGCCCGTCGGCTCATCACCCGGCAGTTCCTCAGGGCGTACGTGATGTGGTCGGCACCGTCGACGTAGAGAGCGAGCGCTCCCCGGCTCCGCCACCGGGCCGGCGCGAAGGCGACGTTCTCCCGCGCGGCCGTGACCGCCGACGAGAACGCGGCGAACGTCGTCTCGGCCGCCCGCAGGTGGATCAGCGCGTCCCCGATCGTGGTGCGGTTGCGCTCGGCCATCCCGATGCCGACCCGATGCAGCCCGCCGGCCAGCGCGCGCAGGGCGGGGTCGGCGGCCCGGCGCACGACGTTGAGCGGGTTGAGCGGCAGCAGGAACGTCATCACGGCCAGCCCCACACCACCGCCGACCAGGGCGTCGAGGAACCTCGTCCAGGGCAGTCCCGTGCTCGACGTCAGCGTGGCGACCAGCACCGCCGAGGAGGCGGACTGCACGACCAGCGGCGTTCCCCCGCCGACCGCCGTGGCGATGACGACGGCGAGCAGCACGATCAGCCCGATCTGCCAGGGCCCGCTGCCGATGAGCAGGATGAGCGCGTCCCCGATGCCGATGCCGATGGCCACGCCGAGCACCAGTTCGGCCGTGCGGCGCACCCGCTGCCCGACCGACGAGGCCAGCGTGATCACGGCGGCGATCGGCGCGAAGAACGGCGAGGGCCGCCCGATCACGTCGTGAGCCAGGAACCAGGCGAGGCCCGCGGCCAGGCCGGCCTGGATCGCCAGCGCCAGCCCGTAGCGCGCCCGCCGCAGGCCCCGGCGCATACCGGTTCTCGCCCGGGCGCCCATCCGCGCGATCCGCCCCTGCGGTGCGACCTCGGTCATGACCTCAGACCCTAAAGCCTGACTCGGGCGGCAGGTCGAAGCGCGTCCCTTCGCCGTCGAGCGGCACGCCGGCGCGTTCCCTGTGCCGTCGAGCTGCCCGCGACAGTCGATCATGAAGGCGTTGTCCACAGCCCTGTGGACAAGTGGTTTCTCCGGCTGGACAAACGCGTAATCTCTCCCCACCCCCGGGCGGGTGGGCTGGCTAGGAGTCGTAGAGGCGGGGCAGGACGACGCAGGGCACGGCAGAGCGAGGGCAGGGCGAGGCAGGCAGGGCGAGGTGAGGCGGACTCGGCGCTGGGCCGGGTGGGGCTCGGTGTCAGGATTGGGGGGTGGACAATCTTGTGGGGCGGTTCCGGGAGGCTGTTCGGGCGGCTGGGGCCACGGCGGCCGACGCGGATCTCGACGCTGCCGCCGGCTATCTGATCGGGCGGTGGTCGGAGCCGCAACGGCAGTACCACACCGTCGTGCACCTGAGCGCCGTGCTCGATGTGGTCGATCGGTTCGCCGGGCTGGCGCCGCATCCGGAGCGCGTGCGGCTCGCCGCGTGGATGCATGACGCTGTCTATGACCCGCGGGCTCTCGGGGATGCCAACGAGCGGGACAGCGCCGAGTTCGCCGAGGTCCTGCTGGCCACGCTGGGGGTGCCGGACGAGACCGCGGCCGAGGTGGCGCGTCTGGTCGGCCTGACCGCGGGGCACGCCACCGGCGAGAACGATCCGGATGGCGAGCTGCTCTGCGACGCCGACCTGGCCGTGCTGGCGGGGGACGACGAGGCGTACGCGGCCTACACCGCGGCCATCCGCCGGGAGTACGCCCACGTGCCCGACGAGGACTTCCAGGCCGGCCGCGCCCAGGTGCTCAAGGCCCTGCTCGAGCTGCCGTCGATCTACCGCCTCGAGCCGCTGCGCGAGCGGTGGGAGTCGAAGGCCCGCGCCAACCTGGAACGCGAACTGAACGCCTGAGGGCTCAGGCCCGCCGCAACGGCCGGCTGAACGCCACGACGGCGCTGAGAACGCTCAAGGACCCCGCGGCGCCCGGCTGAGGAAATTCAGGGACGCCGCGACGGCCGGTTGAGGTGCTTGGGACGCCGCAGCCCGGCCGTTCGTAAGCGGGCCGCCAGCTCGCGGGACGGCAGCAGCACCGCGCCCAGCCACAGCGCACTCCGGAAACGCATGTCCGGGATGTCGTAGTGGTCCCGGTCGAAGGCGCGGCGCGGGGCGCCCAGCATCTCGGCGAAGACGTGCAGCTCGTCGTAGCTCAGGTCGCTGACCAGATGCGACCAGAGCCGTCCCCGCGCCGGCCAGAGCGGCTCGTCGACGAGGATCAAAGGTCGACTTGCAGCAGGTCGATCCCGCGGTCGGCGGCGTACCCCCGGACGTCCGGCGCGCCCAGCCGGGCCGCGTCGGCGGCGACGTCGTCGTCCATCGTCTGGCTCTGCCGCTCGGCGGTCACCCGGGCCACGTAGTGCTCGATCTCGCGCTCGCGCACCGCCCTGTCCCAGCCCAGCGCCTCGCCCATCACCTCGGCCGCGTGGATCACCGAATCGCTGCCCCGGTGCGCCGTCTCGATCGAGATGCGCAGGCGCCGGGTCAGCACGTCGTCCAGGTGAAGGGCGCCTTCGGCCAGAGCCGCGTACGCCACCTCGGCCGCAAGATACTCCGGAGCCCCGGCCAGCGGGGTGGCCAGAGCCGGATCCGCCTTGATCATCGCCAGCAGGTGGACGGACAGCGTGCCGTACCGCTCGAGGAGATGCTCGATCACCCCGGTGGTGATGCCGTGGCGCCGGGCCGTGTCCTGCCTGTCCCGCCACGCGGCGGCGTAACCGTCGGCGCCCAGCAGCGGCAACTCCGCCGTACGGGACGGGCGGTCCACCCCGAGCCGGCGCACCGCGCGGTCGATGACGTCGGCCGCCATCACCCGGTAGGTCGTGTACTTGCCCCCGGCCACCAGCAGCAGCCCGAGCATCGGCTCGACCACCGCGTGTTCCCGCGACAGCTTGGACGTGGAGTCGGCCTCACCCGAGAGCAGCGGCCGCAGCCCGGCGTACACGCCCTCGATGTCGTCGACGGTGAGCGGCCGGTCGAGCACCTCGTTGACCTGGTCGAGCAGGTATCGGATGTCGCGCGCGGACGCCGCCGGGTGGGACCGGTCGAGCTTCCAGTCGGTGTCGGTGGTGCCGATGATCCAGTGACCGCCCCACGGGATGACGAACAGCACCGAGGTGGGCGTGCGCAGGATGAGCCCGGCCTCGCCGGTGATCGCCGAGCGGGGCACCACGAGGTGGACGCCCTTGGACGCGCGCACCCGCAGGCCGGGGCGGACGCCGACGTCACGCAGCATCTGCGACATGTCGTCGCTCCACACGCCGGTGGCCGCGACCACCGTGCGCGCGCGGACCTCGAACTCCGGGGAGCCGGGCGACTCCAGGTCGCGGACCCGGACGCCGACGACCTCGCGGGCCTCGCGCACGAAGCCGACCACGCGGGCGCTGGTGACCACGGCCGCGCCCAGGCTGGCCGCCGTACGGGCCAGGTTGACCACCAGGCGGGCGTCGTCGACCTGCCCGTCGTAGTAGCGGATCGCCCCGCTGACGGCTTCGGCCCGCAGGCTCGGGAACAGGTGGCGGGCGCCGTCGCGGGTGAGGTGGCGGTGCAGCGGCATGCCCCGGCCGGGGCCGAAGACGCCGGCGAACACGTCGTACGCCGCGACGCCGAGCCCGTAGTAGGCGCGGCGGGCCACCCGGGCGGCCGGGTTGCCGGCCGGCAGGGGCACCAGGATCGGCACCGGGCGTACGAGATGGGGCGCCAGCCGGGTGGAGAGCAGGCCGCGCTCGGTGAGGGCCTCGTGCACCAGGTGCAACTCGAGTTGCTCGAGGTAGCGCAGGCCGCCGTGGATCAGCTTGCTGGAGCGGCTCGACGTGCCGGCCGCGAGGTCGCGGGCCTCGACCAGGGCCACCTTGAGGCCGCGGGAGGCCGCGTCGAGAGCGGCGCCGGCGCCGGTGACCCCGCCGCCGACGACCAGCACGTCGAACTGCTCGTCCTGCAGGCGCCGAAGGTCGGCCAGGCGACGGATCGGGGAGAGCCGGCCGGCGGTGTAACGAGAGACCATGGGTTCGCGCACCTGTCCCAGGTTAGCTCCCCGCGCCGCTCCCCAAGTCGCTCGCTGCCGCAACCGTTCCGCACTTCGCCGTCCCTAGCGTCGATAGTCCCGGACCACTGGAGTCCGGGTGTCGGCGCGAGACGGGGATGTCCATGCACGGTGCCGTTCTGCGGTCCAAAGCTTATCGAGCACTGGTTCTGGTGGTGGTGACCGCGGTCGCGCTGACGGCGACGATCACCCTGCTCGGCAACCGGGCGGACGCGGCCCTCACGACCGACTTCACTTCCCGTTTCGAGGCCAACGTCAACGGCTCGATCGTGCTGCGCGGCAACACCAACATGGTCTGCCCGGCCTCGGCGGCGGGCTGTGGCGACGGTCAGAACGGCGTGGCCACCGGCAACAGCGGCACAGTGAACAACAACAACTACGTCATGGAGTACGCCAACCCGGACAACGACGCGTCGACCTTCAACGACAGCACGGCGACCATCGGCCTCCCGGCCGGCAGCAGGGTCCTCTTCGCCGGCCTGTACTGGAGTGCCGACACCTCGGCCGGCGCGAGCGGCGTCGCGGCCCGGAGCCCGGCCGACAAGGGCACGGTCAAATTCCGTACGCCGGTGGCCACCTGGCAGCCGGTGGCTAGCTCGACCATCTTCACGAACGGCACCAACTCGGCCTATCAGGGCTTCGCCGACGTGACCGCGCTGGTCTCGGGCGCGGGCAACGGCGTCTACGGCGTGGCCGACATCCAGGCCGGCACCGGCAAGGACCGGTACGCCGGGTGGGCTCTGGCGATCGCCTATCAGAACGCGGCCGAGCCGATGCACAGCCTGCGGATCTTCGACGGCTTCGGCGTGGTCAGCAGCAGCGACACCAGCGTGATCATCCCGGTCACTGGCTTCCAGACCCCGCAGAACGGCACCGTGCACGCCCGCATCGGCACCGTCGTCTACGAGGGTGACCTCGGCCTGACCGGCGACACCCTGGAGCTCGACGGCACGCAGATGTCGGACAGCACCAACCCGCCGACCAACTTCTTCAACAGCACGGTGAGCGACGCCAGCCAGTTGATCACCAGCGGGCGCTCCCCGGACGTCAAGAACCTCATGGGCGTCGACATCGACCAGTTCGACGCGAGCGGCAAGCTGGCCAACAGCCGGACCTCGGCCAACCTCAAGCTGACCACCGGCGGCGAGACGTTCTACCCCGGCGTGGTCACCTTCACCACCGACCTGTTCGCCCCCGACGTGGTGTCGACGGTGACCGGCTCGGATGTCGACGGCGGCGACCTGCTGCCCGGTGACGTCATCGAGTACAAGATCGCCGTACGGAACGACGGCACCGACGTCGCGCTGAAGACCGTCGTCAGCAACGCCATCCCGACGCACACCACGTACATCCCTGGCACGCTGAAGGTCGAGGGCGCCGCCAGGACCGACGCGGCCGGTGACGACACCGCCCAGTTCGCCGGCAGCACCGCCACGTTCGGCGTCGGATCGACGCCCAGCGGCACGGCGGGCGGCTCGCTGGCCCACAACGAGACCAGCTACGTCACCTTCCGGGTCAAGGTCGACGTGGACACCCCGGCCGGCTACACGATCACCAACCTGGCCGGCACCGCCTACACCGCCGAGTTCACCAAGATGGCCGTCAACGGCACCCCGGCGACCAACGCCCTGACCGTCCAGCAGCCGAAGGCCGACCTCTCAGCCACGCTCAGCGTCTCACCGACCGTCGTGCAGCGCCTGAGCTCGCCCAACAGCGTCACCTACACCGTTGTGGTCACCAACAACGGCACCGACCTGGAGCCCGCGGCCAAGGCCGAGCTGACGCTGCCGACCGGCATCACCGCCGGCGCGCTCCCGCCGGGCTGCTCGCTCGCCGGCTCGATCGTGACCTGCCCGGCCGGCGCCCTGCTGGCCGGCAGCCAGGCCACGTTCACGATCCCGGCCACCGTCGGCACGAACGCCGCCGCCGGCGCGGTCGCCACCGTCAAGGTCTCGGGCACCGGCGCCGACACGGTCCCGACCAACGACACCGCCTCGGCCACGCTGCTCGTCAACTCGGCACCGCAGGCGACGGGCGACACCGCGAACACGACGAACGGGTCCCCGGTCTCGATCGACGTCCGCGCCAACGACAGCGACCCCGACGACGCCCGCACCGATCTCACCGTCATCCTCGGCACCCCGCCGGCGCACGGCAACGCGGTCGTGGAGTCCGACGGCACCATCACCTACACGCCCGACCTGGGCTGGACCGGCACCGACTCGTTCGGTTACTTCGTGGCCGACGGGCACGGCGGCAGCGACACCGCCACCGTCACCGCCACCACGGCGAACGCCGCCCCGGTGGCGGTCGACGACAGCCGGTCCACGCCGTCGGGCACCCGGGTCGACATTCCCGTGCTGGCCAACGACTCCGACCCGAACAACAACCCCCTGCACGTCGACGCCATCACCCAGCCGCAGGCCGGCGCGGGCGCCGCGACCCTGACCGGCGATGTGGTCTCCTACACCCCCGCGGCCGGGTTCACCGGCACCGCCGCCTTCACGTACGTCGTCGAGGACAGCCTCGGCGCCCGGCGCACCGGTCAGATCCGGGTCGCGGTGGGCAACGCCAAGCCGCACGCCGCCGACGACCTGGCCGCCGTGGCCTACCGCGGCAGCGTGACGGTCGACGTACTGGGCAACGACACCGACCCCAACGGCGACGCCCTCACGATCACGTCGGTCGGGTCGCCCGGCCACGGCACCGCCACCATCGTCGCCGGCAAGATCACCTACGAGGCACCGGCCGGGTTCTCCGGTCAGGCCACCTTCTCGTACGTCGTCAGCGACGGCACCGACACGGACACCGCGACTGTCACCGTGACCGTCGCCAACGCCGCCCCCACCGCCGCCGCCCACTCCGTGCACACGGCCTGCGACACCGCGATCCGCATCGACGCGCTCGCCGGCTCGAACGACCCCAACGGCGACACGCTGACGGTCGGCGGGTTCACCAGCCCGGCACACGGCAGCCTGGTCCGCAACGCCGACGGCACGCTGACCTACACCCCCGCCGCGGGCTGGTCGGGCACCGATTCCTTCGACTTCACCGTCGACGACGGGCACGGCGGCACCGACACCCGGACGATCACCGTGGTGGTCACCAACGGCGTGCCGGTCGCCCAGCCCGACTCGGTCACCGTGCCGGCCGGCACGGTCGCGACCATCGACGTGCTGGCCAACGACCGCGACCCGAACAACGACCGGCTGACCGTCACGATCGACGTCGCGCCGGCCCATGGCACGGCCGCCGTCGCCGCGGACGGCAAGATCACCTATACCCCGGCGGCCGGATATCTGGGCCCCGACTCGTTCCACTACACGGTCGACGACGGCCGGGGCGGCACGGCCGGTGGCACCGTGACAGCCGGCGTGGTCAACACCGCGCCGAACGCTCGCGACGACGCGATCACCACCGACACCGACACCGCTGTGGTCATCACGCCCGCCACCAACGACACCGACCTCAACGGCGACGCCCTGCAGGTCACCGCGATCACCGTGCCCGGCGACGGCAGCGCCTCGCTCGCCGCCGACGGGTCCGTCACCTACACCCCGCGGGCCGGCTTCTTCGGCACCGACACCTTCACCTACTCGATCCGCGACGCACCCGGTCTCACCGACTCGGCGCTGGTCACGGTCACTGTCCGCAACGCCGCGCCGATCGCCGTCGACGACCGGTTCACCGTACGGCCCGGCCTGACCACCACCCTCGACCTGCTGGCCAACGACCGGGACCCGAACACCGGCCAGGCGCTGAGCATCGCCACGCTGGGCGCGCCGGCCAAGGGCGCCGTGACCCGGGTGGGCGGCGCCGTGACCTACCGCCCGTACGCCCTCACCGAGGGGACGGACACCTTCACCTACGTGCTCACCGACGACCTGGGCGCCACCGACACCGGCACGGTCACCATCGTCATCGACGCGGCGCCCACGGCGACCGCGGACACTGCCTCGACGGCCTCCGGCACCGGTGTGGACATCGCGGTCGTCGGCAACGACACCGACCCCGAGGGCGGCGCGCTGACCCTGGTCTCGGTGACCACCCCGGGGCACGGCACGGCGATCGTCGTGGACGGCAAGATCCGCTACCAGCCGGTGGCCGGCTTCAGCGGCGCCGACACCTTCACCTACGTGGTGCGGGACGCGGCCGGCAACACCGGCACCGGGACGGTGACCGTCGACGTGGACGACGCCGCCCCGGTGGCCGCGGACGACGCGGCCGCGGTGCTCGCCGGCCGGCACGTCGACGTGGACGTGCTGTCGAACGACACCGACGCCAACACCGGCCAGACGCTGACGGTCACCGCCGTGGGCACCCCGACGCGCGGCACCGCGGCCATCGTGGACGGCCGGATCCGGTACACCGCGCCTGCCGACTACGCCGGCACCGACACGTTCACCTACACGGTGAGCGACGGGCACGGCGGCACCGCGCAGGCGACCGTCACCGTGACGGTCAGCTCCGGGGCCGCGGTGGCGGTGGCCGACCAGCGGAGGACGCCGTACCGCCAGCCCGCCACCGTGCCGGTGCTGGCCAACGACCTCGATCCCGACCACAGCCTGAAGCTCACGAGCGTCACCAAGCCGGACCACGGCACCGCCACCCTGGTCGGCGACCAGGTGCGGTACCTGCCGCCGGCCGACTTCACCGGCGTCGCCACGTTCAGTTACACGGCCGTCGACGGCGACGGCAACCACCTCACCACGACCGTCACGATCACCGTCGGTGCGCCGCCCACCGTGCCCGACAAGTCGCTGACCGCCCGGCCCGGCAAGGCTGTGAAGATCGATCTGCCCACCACCGACGAGCACGGTGTGCCGGTCACGGCCCGCTCGATCGGCCGGCCCCAGCACGGCACGGCCAAGCTGAACGCCGACGGCACGGTCACGTACATGGCGGCGAAGGGCTTCAGCGGCACGGACAGCTTCACGTACGAGGTCGTCGACGCGGACGGCAACGTCGCCCAGGGCACGATCACGATCAAGGTGGCCGGCCTGAACACGGCGCCGGTCGCCCGGAACGACACCGTCGCGGTGGACGCCGGCAACTCGGTGGTTATCGCGCCGCTGGCGAACGACAAGGACGCCGACGCCGACACTCCCAAGGTGATCGGGATCGGCAAACCCCGGCACGGCAAGGCGGTGCTCAGCCCGGACGGCACGGTCACCTACGCGCCGTACAAGTCCTACGCCGGCGGGGTGGACTCGTTCCTCTACACGATCAGCGACGGCCACGGCGGCACCGCCACCGCGATCGTCACGATCACCGTGAACGAGGTCACCGCGCCCACCGGCGACGACAATCTGGCCAAGACCGGCCTCAACGTGATCTCGGTCGTGGCCGCGGGCGGCCTCGCCGTCCTGGTCGGCGGGTTCCTGCTGATGGCCGGCGGCGTGCCGATCCTGAGCGCTCCCGGCCGCCACCGCCCGGGCCGCCACCGCGGCTAGTTCCGGACAGCAAAAAGGCGGGTCGCTGACGCGACCCGCCTTTTTGACGACTTGGACTTAGAAGTCCATGTCACCGCCGCCCGGGGCGCCGGCCGGAGCCGGGTTCTTCTCGGGCTTGTCGGCCACGACGGCCTCGGTGGTGAGGAACAGCGCGGCGATCGACGCGGCGTTCTGCAGCGCCGAGCGGGTGACCTTGGCCGGGTCGATGATGCCCGCGGCCAGCAGGTCGACGTACTCGCCGGTCGCGGCGTTGAGGCCCCAACCAGCTTCGAGGTTGCGCACCTTCTCGACCACGACGCCACCCTCGAGGCCGGCGTTCACGGCGATCTGACGCAGCGGGGCGTCGAGCGCGACCTTGACGATGTTGGCGCCAGTGGCCTCGTCGCCGACCAGGTCGAGCTTGTCGAACGCGGACTTGCCGGCCTGCACCAGGGCGACGCCACCGCCGGGCACGATGCCCTCCTCGACGGCCGCCTTCGCGTTGCGAACGGCGTCCTCGATGCGGTGCTTGCGCTCCTTGAGCTCGACCTCGGTGGCCGCGCCGACCTTGATGACCGCAACGCCGCCGGCCAGCTTGGCCAGGCGCTCCTGCAGCTTCTCGCGGTCGTAGTCGGAGTCCGACTTCTCGATCTCGGCGCGGATCTGGTTGACCCGGCCCTGGATCTGCTCGGCGTTGCCCGCGCCGTCGACGACGGTGGTCTCGTCCTTGGTGATGACGATCTTGCGGGCCTGGCCCAGCAGGCTCAGGTCGGCGTTCTCCAGCTTGAGGCCGACCTCTTCGCTGATGACCGCGCCACCGGTGAGGATGGCGATGTCCTCGAGCATGGCCTTGCGACGGTCACCGAAGCCGGGGGCCTTGACGGCGACCGACTTGAAGGTGCCGCGGACCTTGTTGACGACCAGGGTGGCCAGGGCCTCGCCCTCGACGTCCTCGGCGATGATGACGAGCGGCTTGCCGCCCTGCATGACCTTCTCCAGCACGGGGAGCAGGTCCTTGACCGCCGAGATCTTGCTGTTGGCGATGAGGATGTAGGGGTCGTCGAAGACGGCCTCCATGCGCTCGGCGTCGGTCATGAAGTACGCCGAGACGAAGCCCTTGTCGAAGCGCATGCCCTCGGTGAGCTCGAGCTCGAGACCGAAGGTGTTGCTCTCCTCGACGGTGATGACGCCTTCCTTGCCGACCTTGTCCATGGCCTCGGCGATGATCTCGCCGACCGTGGAGTCACCGGCGGAGATGGAGGCGGTCGAAGCGATCTGCTCCTTGGTCTCCACGTCCTTCGAGAGCTGCTGAAGGCCCTCGGAAACGCTCGCCACGGCTGCCTCGATGCCCCGCTTGAGGGCCATCGGGTTGGCGCCGGCGGCGACGTTGCGCAGGCCCTCGCGGACCAGCGCCTGGGCCAGGACGGTCGCCGTCGTCGTGCCGTCACCGGCAACGTCGTCGGTCTTCTTCGCGACCTCCTTGACCAGCTCGGCGCCGATCTTCTCGAAGGTGCCCTCGAGCTCGATCTCCTTGGCGATCGACACACCATCGTTGGTGATGGTGGGAGCGCCCCACTTCTTCTCGAGCACGACGTTGCGGCCCTTGGGGCCGAGCGTCACCTTGACGGCGTCGGCGAGCTGGTTCATACCGCTCTCGAGGCCGCGACGAGCTTCCTCGTCAAATGCGATGATCTTGGCCATACGGCTGTGTCCTCCTGGACAATCGAGGTGCCGGGCCGTGTGGCCCCGCCCTCCGCACGTTGTTGAAACAAAACTGCTTGAGACAAACACTGCTTTGCGACAAACACTGCTTTGCGACAAACACTGCGCGGAACTCTGCGGACGTCACCACCTGGCGATGTGACGTCCTCAGGTCGAGCCGGATAGCCCGCGACGACCGGCCCCGTGCCCCGGCGCCGATGGCGGCGCCGCGACCGAGACCCCACCGTCCCGACCTGCTTGGCACTCAGCAGTCGCGAGTGCCAATGACTTGTTTAGCACTCCCCGGGGGCGAGTGCAAGGAAACCGCCTGGCGACGGAGACCCTCACTCCTCGGGGGCGGCCTGCTCGGCGAACAATGATCGGCTGGTCACCGGCTTTTCCACCCGGCGGGCCTGGGCGTAGGTCACCAGCGCGGCGATCGCCCACAGCTGAACCGCCAGCACACCGGCCACGGTCGCGGCGAACCCGCCGAACACCGCGTCGACCACCCGGGGGACCACCGTGACCCCGGCCGCCGCGACGATCAGGCCCATCGGCCGGACGAGCGTGAGCAGGTGCAGGGCCCGGCGCCGCCCAGGGCCGCGCTCGATCAGCACGACACAGCCGAGAACGCCGCCGAAGGTCAGCACACCGGTCGAGACCACGCCGAGCACCAGAGCGAGCGGGACAGCCGCGGCCAGGCCGAACTGCTCCTCGGTGAGCAGCAGCGGCAGGCTCCCGGTGAGCACCGAGAAGCCGGCGAACCACAGCCACAGCGAGCGCAGCCGCAGAGCCACCAGCGACCAGACGCGACCCGGCCGGGGGCGCAGCTTGCCGGCCGCGCGGGGCACCGCGATGCCCACCACACCGGCCAGCGTGAGCACCTGGGGCAGCGCGGACACGGCCAGATAGGCCAGCCACATCAGCGGGAGCAGCAGCAGCCCGAGGCCGCTGGCCAGGTCGGACAGGGCGGGCGCGGTCACCACGGCCTCGTCGAGCCGGCCGACGAAGAAGTGCATCGGCACCGCGGCCAGCGCCGTCAGCGGCAGCAGGGCCAGGGCGTTGCGGGCCAGCAGGGCGGTGAACCGCCGGGCCCACGCACCCTGTCCGGGCCCGGCGACGAGCGGGTCGGACCACGCGGGATCCGGGGGAACGGCGGCGCGCGACAACGTGAGGTCGGCGGTGCGCCCCTCGGGGTCGAAGGGATCGGCGGCGGCCACCACCGGTGCCTCGACCATGAAGATGCGCGCTTCGCCGTGGTCCACCGGGACACCTTGCCTGAGCAGGGGCCCCGACCGCCACCCCACCCGGTCCGGCTGATCCGCTTGCCGTACCGACCCGTTCGGGGTAGTCAGGACGACATGGGGAGCTGGAACGTGCATCGGCTGACGGCGCAGGACGCGGCTCGGATGCGCGCGTTACGGCTCGAGATGCTGGCCGACAGCCCGCTGGCGTTCCTCGAGACGCTGGCCGACGCGGCCGCCCGCTCGCACGCGTCCTACCGGCGGCGCATCGCCGAGGCCTCGACCGGCGACGCCCTGGCCCATTTCGTGGCCGACCCGGGTGACGGCGGGCGGCTGATCGGGCACGCGGGCGGCACGGTCGCGCCCGGCTTCCCCGGCGAGACGGTGATCTTCGCGGTCTACGTCACCCCGGCCCACCGCGGCGGCAAGGTGCTGGCCGAGCTGATCGAGGCGGTCCACGAGTGGTCGCGGTCGGCCGGCCGGCGGCGGGCCCTGCTCGAGGTGGTCGTCGGCAACGACCGGGCCGTCCGGGCGTACGAGAAGCTGGGTTTCGCCGACACCGGCGAGCGCGTGCCGCACCCGGTGATCCCGACACTCACCGAGCTGCGGATGCGGCGGAGCCTCTGATGGCCGTGCGACACGTGACCCGGGGCCTGCTCACCGCGCTCAACGGCACCACCGGCGCCGGTCTGCTGATCGCCCTGGCCACCCGGGCCCGCGTCCGGCGCGGCCGGCACGGCGTGCTGATCGCCGAGGGCTATCGCCTGCCCGTCCCGCCGGCGTCGTGCTTCACCGTCGGCTCGGTCATCCTGACCAGGCGCAGCGCCGAGTGGCTGCTGGACGAGCAGCGCGCCGAGCTCTTCGCCCACGAGCACCGGCACGCCGGGCAGTACGCGGTGCTCGGCCCGCTGTTCTGGCCCGCCTACTGGGCCGCGTGCGGCTACTCCTACGCCACGACGGGCTCGTGGGGCGCTCGCAACTTCTTCGAGAAGAGGGCCGGGCTGGAGGCCGGCGGCTATCCGGCCGACCTCCCGTTGCGGCCGCTGCTGCGCCGGCTCAGAGGTCCTTCTGCCACTCGATCCAGGCGTCGACGGCCCGGAAGCCCATCGCGCGGTTGATGTTCAGCATGTAGGCGTTCTCCGACGCGTTGAAGGTGTCGATCGCCTCCAGCTGCGGCCGGTGCTCGCGGATGTTGTCGAGGTTGTCCAGCTTGACCAGCATGCCGAGCCGGTGGCCGCGGTGGTCGGGGTCGACCAGCGTGGTGTTCTGCCAGGCGTGGACCGGCTGGTCGACCTCGCAGATCAGCCAGGTCCAGGCGACCAGCTTGTCGCCGATCGTCGCGCCGGCCTGGAAGCTGCGGCGACCACGCCGTTCCCGGGCCTCCTCGTCCTTCCGCAGACGGTCGGCGTCGATCTTCTCCGGCTCCCAGTTCATGTCGCCGGTGGGAGCGTCGGCGTTCAGCCGGCTCTCCAGATAGGCCACGTCGTCGATGATGTCGTCGGGCGGGACGCCGACCCAGCGCCGCAGCCGGTAGTCGCCGGCGTGCTTCTGGGCGTCGGCCCGCAGCTCGGCCAGCCGCGGCTCGTCCAGCGCGGTGACGTCGAGCCGGCTGCGCGTCTCGGCCAGCCCGGCCTTGGCTCCGACCGCCTCGGCGAAGGCGCCGCCGTCGGGGTGCCGGTCGACGGACGCGGCCATCAGGTGCTTGCGGTTGTTGACCCGGGCGCGCTCGACGGCGACCTCCCACAGTGCCCGGCCCACCCCACGCCGGCGGCACTCGGGCAGGACCAGCAAGTCAAGTTCCACATTGTCCAGATTGTCGAGTTGCGGGAACGACAGGTCGAGGTAGCCGACCGGCTTTCCGTCGAGGTGGCCCAGATAGCGCTCGAACATCACTCCGGGTGGCGGATCGGTGAACTTCGCGCGGTAATTCTTCCGGCTCTGGAAGGGGAGGTCCGGACAATCGTGGTGCGCCACGACGCTGGCGATGTCATAGGCGAGGTCGGGAGACGTTAGCGGCTCGACCGATACAGTCATGGCCGTCACCCTCGTCGGTGACGGCCATGAACGCGAGCGATTTACCAGCTCGGCTCGTTCAACCTTCAGTCCGGCCTGGAGGGCCGGCAAGTGGTCGGGAGGACGGACGCACAGCGCCTCCGGCACTGGGTCGTTGGGCACCCTCGGAGATTGTCGCCAAGCTCGAAGGTGAGGGGCCGCGTACGGCGTCGCGCCCTCCCGCAGAGAGCATCCTGCCGATCCCGAGATCCCGGCGCAAGCCCTCTCGCGATGGAATTCTCACTTGTTGACCGATCGCCGATTACTCAGCGTCATCCAAGCAGGCCGGCCTCGCGGGCGCCCTTCAGCGACGGCTTGATCCGATGGGTCGGCCCGACCTGGTCGGCCACCGCGTCCAGCGTCTTGAGGCCCTCGCCGGTGTTGTAGACGACGGTCTCCTTCTCGGGGTCGAGCTTGCCGCTCGCGACCAGCTTCTTGAGCACCGCGACGGTGGTGCCGCCGGCGGTCTCGGCGAAGACGCCGGTGGTCTCGGCCAGCAGCCGGATGCCGGCGCGGATCTCCTCGTCGTCGGCGTAGTCCATCCAGCCGCCGGTGCGGCGGACGGCCTCGATCGCGTACGCCCCGGCGGCCGGGTCGCCGATGTTCAGCGACTTGGCGATGCCGGTCGGCTTCACCGGGACGATCTCGTCGGTGCCGGCCTGCAGCGCGGTGGCGATCGGGTTGCACCCGGCCGACTGCGCCCCGAAGACCGTCCAGCCACCCTCGGGCGCCTCGACCAGGCCGGCCTCGACCAGCTCGGAGAACGCCTTGTCGACCTTGGTCAGCAGCTCGCCCGAGGCCATCGGGATGACCACCTGGGCCGGGATGCGCCAACCCAGCTGCTCGGCCACCTCGTAGCCCAGGGTCTTGGAGCCCTCGGCGTAGAACGGCCGGACGTTCACGTTGACGAACGCGGTGTCCTCGAACTCGTCGGTCTCGACCAGTTCGCCGCAGAGCCGGTTCACGTCGTCGTAGGAGCCCTCGATGGCGACCAGCTCGCCACCGTAGACCGCGGTGGTGATGATCTTGCCCTGCTCCAGATCGGACGGGATGAAGACGATGCTGGGGACGCCGGCCCGGGCTGCGTGGGCGGCCACCGAGTTGGCCAGGTTGCCGGTGGAGGCGCAGGCGAACCGGGTGAAGCCGAGGCCCCGGGCGGCGGTGAGGGCCACCGAGACGACCCGGTCCTTGAACGAGTGGGTCGGGTTGGCCGAGTCGTCCTTGACCCAGAGCGGCGCCCGCAGGCCGACCGCGGCGGCCAGGGCGGGCGCACCGACCAGCGGGGTCAGGCCGGGGTCGAGGGTGACCCGGGTGGCCGGGTCCTGCCCGGTGGGAAGCAGCCCCGCGTACCGCCAGATGTTCTGCGGGCCGGCCTCGATCTGCTCACGGGTGACCCGCGCGAGAGCGGCCTGGTCGTAGGCCACCTCGAGCGGGCCGAAACACTCGTAGCAGGCGTGCTGGGCGACCAGCGGGTATTCGGCGCCGCAGGCACGGCAGACGAGACCCGTGGCGGGCGAGGTGGAGATGGCAGCGGGTGTGCTGACGGCAGACGTCATCGAGGCTTTCCTCTCATCTTTCCCCGCGGCGATCTGCCGGACCGGGGACGGAATTAGCACCTGCCGCGCGCGAGCCTCGTCGTCGAGACCACGCGGTGGTTGCCGGGGCTTCATCGGGCCGTTCCCTCTGCCCCTCTGGATGAGGTATTCAGTTGTGTTTCCAACACCTTACGTCGGATTCCCTTGATCAGGCTCGCGGGATCCCGAGGTGTGAGCCACTGCGCTGGCTATGAAGTGATGTCCTTGCGGGTGAAGCGCCAGAACGCGAGGCCCCAGCACAGCGTGGCGTAGGCGACCGCGCTGATCGCCCCCTTGACCAGGTCGTCCGACTGCGCCGGGGTGGAGAGCAACCCCATCCAGGCGTCGCTGAAGTGCGTCGGCAACAGGTAGCGGATGTCCCCCAGCGCGGTGATCTGATCGAGGATGCTCGACAGGATCCAGAGCATCACCGCGCCGCCGACCGCGCCCAGCGGCGCGTCGGTCAGCACCCCGAGCAGGAACGCCAGCCCGGCCACGACCAGCATCGAGACGGCCAGGTAGCCGACGATCGCGAACAGCCGCAGCAGACCCGGCCCGGGGGCGATCTCGGCGGCCACCGTGCTGCCCAGCGGGTGCCAGCCGTAGCGCAGCGTCCCGGCGATCAACGCCACCCCGGTCAGCACCAGCAGCGCGACCGCCGAGTAGCCCAGCGCGACGATCAGCTTGACCGCGAGCAGCCGGGCCCGGGGCACCGGCACCGCCAGCAGATAGCGCAGGCTGCCCCAGCTGGCCTCGCTGGCGACCGTGTCGCCGCAGAACAGCGCGACCACCACGACCAGCAGGAAACCGGCCGAGACGGCCAGGCAGAACAGCGCGAAGTTGAGGCCGCCCGAGGTGGCCAGATCGACCAGGCTGTCGAAGGCTCCGCCGCTCTCCTCGTCCTCACCGCCGCCGAACTCGAAGGCGGCCAGCACGATCAGCGGCAGCAGGGCCATGAAGCCCAGAGCCAGCTGCGTCCGCCGGCGCGAAGCCTGACGCCGTACCTCGGCCCAGATCGGCATGGTGCGCGACGGCCGATAGCCGACGGCACCCGAATCCGTGGAAACGCTCATCGGTCGCCACTCCCCCGCGAGTTGTCGCCCACCAGCGCGAGGAAGGCGTCCTCGAGCCTCCGCCGCGGCACCACCCGGTCGACCCCGACACCGGCCCGGACCAGCGAGGCCACCACCTCGGAGCGCGGCGTGCCGTTCATGTCGACGATCAGCCCGGACGCGCCGTCCGGCAGCACCGAACGCACGCCCAGCTCGTCCAGCACCCGCTCGGCGGCCGGCACGTCGGACACCTCGAGCTGCACCGACGGCGAGTCGCCGACGATGTCCTCGACCGGGCCGGACGCGACGATGCGGCCCTTGTTGACCACGACGGCGTGCGTGCACGTCTGCTCGACCTCGGCGAGCAGGTGGCTGGAGACCAGCACCGCCCGGCCGTCGGTGGCGTACCGCTTGAGCACCCGGCGCATCTCGGCGATCTGCGGCGGGTCGAGGCCGTCCGTCGGCTCGTCCAGCACCAGCAGCTCGGGCAGGCCGAGCATGGCCTGGGCGATGGCCAGCCGCTGCCGCATGCCGTGGCTGTATTTCTTGGTGCGCCGGTGGACCGAGTCGCCCAGCCCGGCGATCTCCAGCGCCTCGTCGAAGCGCGCGTCGGCCCACGGCCGGCCGGTCGCCTTCCAGTACGCGTGCAGGTTTTCCAGCCCGGTCAGGTGGGGCAGGAAACCCGGCCCCTCGACCAGCGCGCCGACCCGCGACAGCACCGGGGCGCCGGGCACCAGCCGGTGGCCGAACACCAGCGCTTCGCCCGCGGTCGGCATGGTCAGGCCCATCAGCACCCGCAGCGTGGTGGTCTTGCCGGCGCCGTTCGGGCCGAGCAGGCCCACCACCTGGCCCCGCTCGACGGTGAAGCTGATCTCCTCCACGGCGACGAACCCGTCCGCGTACGCCTTGCGCAGCCCGCTGACCACCAACGGCGTACCCGCGTACTCGGGCCGGGTCGGGGTCTCGTGCCGTCGCATCCGGCGCCGCCGCACGAGCAGCAGCACGACGAGGCCGACCACGATCGCGGCGAGCAGACCGGCCAGCACGTAACGCCAGACGGTCTGCGGGTTGGCGATCGGCGTGCCCACCACGGTCGGCAGCTCGAGGGCCGGAGCCACCTGCACCGTGTAGGTGGCCGGCTGCTCCGGGGACAGGAAGGCCTGGTCGGTGGTGGCGACCACGACGCGTACGGTGTGGCCGGCCTCGATCCGGCGGACGATCGCCGGCAGCCGGACCGTGCGCTCCGGAGCGTCGTCGATCGACGCCGGCAGGCCGGTCAGGCGCACCGGCGCGACCAGGCCCGCGGTCAACGTCGGCGCCCCCGCCTGGTCGACGTCGTAGAGCTTGACGAACAGCGTCGCCTCCCCGGTCGGCGACGCGGCGCGCAGCCGGACGGTGGGCGACCCGGCGAGGTCGATCGCCGAGCCCACCGGCCGGCTCTCGAACCTCGCGTACTGCCCGGGGATGTCGGCCGCGACGCCGGCCAGCAGCGTGCTCAACTGCCCCCCGGTGCCCGGCAGCGACGAGATCGCGCCGGGGTTGCCGTTCGGCGGGTTGGCGATCGGCTGGGCCGGGCCGGCCAGTTCCACCCGGGTGCTTCCGGTCCCGCTCAGACCCGGGTACGTGCCGGTCGAGTACCCGTTCGTGACGAGCCCCCGGTCGAGCGCGCTGAAGCCGGCCACCCGCGAGTAGGTGAAGCTGCCCGACGGCGCGTCGCCCGCGCCCTTGACGTAGTGGTCGAGCCACTGCGCGGTCAGGGCCCGCACCCTGTCCTGGTCGGTCTGCGGCCCGGCGCCGCCGTCGTGGCCGCCGGTGAACCAGGCGACCCGCACCGGGGTGCCGGTCGCGGCGATGGAGCGCGCGTTGGCGTCGCCCTCGCTGAGCGGGAAGAGCGTGTCGACCGCGCCCTGGATGAGCAGGGTGGGGGACTTGATCCGCTCGACGACCGACGCGGGACTCGACCGGCGCAGCAGGTCGAGTGTCTTCTGCTCGGGGTTGCCGGTGGTCGCCACGTCGAGATAGGCCGCGCAGACGTCGGCGGCGAACCGCCCGCAGGCCGGGTCGATCGTGACCCCGGCCGGTGGCGCCCCGGCCCCGCCGGCCGCGAGCGCGCCCTCCGACGGCACCGCCCCGCCGTTGCCGAAGAAGACGCCGGCCCAGCCCTTCTTGAACACGCCGGTGGCCGACGTGTCGGCCGACTGCGGCAGGAAGACGTTGGTCAGGTCGTTCCAGGTGATCGACGGGACGATCGCGTCGACCCGCTGATCCTGACCGGCCAGCATCAGCGCGAGCGCCCCGCCGTAGGAACCGCCGACCACCCCCACCCGGGGGTCGCCGGCGCCGTCGGTCTGGATCTCGGGGCGGGCGGCGAGCCAGTCGAGCAGGCCCTGCGCGTCGCGGATCTCGTGATCGGGGCTGTTGAGGTGGATCTGCCCGCCGCTGCGCCCGAAGCCCTGGGCGGTGTAGGTCAGCACCGCGTAACCCCGCCCGGCCAGCGACTCGGCGTCGTCGCTGACCGACTCCTTGGTGCCGCCGAAGCCGTGGGCGAGCAGCACCGCGGGCACCCGGCCGGAGCGGTCGCGGGGCAGGTAGAGCCGGGTGTCGAGGGAAACGTTCTCGTTGCGGTCGGGCCCGCTGAGGACCGTGATCATCGCGTCCTGGGCCGTCCAGGCGGCCCGCTCGGGCCACACGGCCCAGCCGGTGAGCCCGGCGACGAGCACGAGGACGGCCGAACCGGCGAGGAGGCGGCCGCGGGAGGGCCGGGGCAGGGCGCGGCGCAGCCGGCTCGTCCATGACATGCCTGAACGCTAGCCGCAGGCGACTGAGCGATCCTGTGAAACCTCTCAGGAGCGGTCGGGCGATAGCGTGGAGTATCGAGATCAGACGTCGATCGAAGGGCCGCCCGAGTGGACAAGGAACTGAAGCTGACCGTGACCTTGCGGCCGGCCGGGCTCGACGACCGTCGCGGCATCGTGCGGCTGCCTCCCGAGGTGATGGAGGCGCTGCAGATCAACCCGGGCGATCCGGTGCGGCTGCGGGGCCGCACGACCACCGCCGCGCTGGCCGCCAAGGCCGATCCGGCGGCCGGTCAGAAACTGCTCCACGTCGACGACATCACGCTGGGCAACCTGGGGGTCCGGGAGGGCACCGAGGTCGCCGTGATCCGGCGGCCGGCGGTGGCCGCCCGGCGGGTCACCCTCGCCGCCACGGACGACATCGTCGCGCTGACCTCGCCCGAGGATCTGCGGCTGGCGCTGCTCGGCAAGGTGGTCAGCGTGGGCGATCGCGTCTCGTTGCGCCCCCAGGACGTGTTGCCGCTGGCCGGGCGCCCCCAGGTGGCCAACGCGCACCGCCGGCTGCGCAACCGGCTCGGTTATCAGTGGAACGTCGCCCTGCTCACCGTGGTGGAGGTCGAGGAGGCGGACGCCGCCGTGGTCACCATGGACACCGTGGTCGGCTGGCAGGACGGCACGACGTCGACGCCGGTGCCCGGTCCGCAGGCTTCGGCCGGGGAGCTCGCGGCCACCGACCCCGAGGTGCCGCCGCTGAGCCTCGACGACCTCCCCGGCATGCGCGCGCAGGCCCAGGAGCTGCAGGAGCTGCTCGACCTCGGCTTCAACCACCGGGAGGTGCTGGACCGTCTCGGCACCACCATCTCGCTCGGGGTGCTGATCTCCGGCCCGGCCGGCTCGGGCAAGTCGGCGCTGGTCCGCGCGGTGGCCGCCCAGGTCGAGGCCCGGGTGGTGCAGGTCTGGGCGCCCGGGCTGGCCGCGCTGACCAACACCGCGGCCGCGGGCCGGCTGCGCGAGCTGGCCCGCGAGGCCGGCCAGGGCGGCCCGACGGTGCTCCTCTTCTCGGATGTCGACGCGCTGGCGCCCCGCGAGGAGCCGGGCCCGATCTCGATCGTCTTCCGCCAGGTGCTCGAGGAGACGGTCCGGGCCGGGGTGGCGGTCGTCGCCACGACCAGCCGGCCCGAGTCGGTCGACCCGGCGCTGCGCTCGCCGGAACTGCTGGCCGTGCAGCTCGCGGTGCCCCTGCCGGACACGGCGATGCGGCTCGAGCAGCTGCGGGTGCTGACCCGGGGCATGCCGCTGGCCGAGGACGTGCGCCTCGACGACGTCGCCGGGCGGACCCCGGGGTTCGTCGCGGCCGACCTGGGCGCGCTCGCCCGCGAGGCCGGCGTGCGGGCCGCCCTGCGGCAGACCGACCGGGGTCAGGACGCCGCGGCCGCGCCGGAGCAGCCCGAGGCGCCCAAGGTGACCATGGCCGACTTCGAGGCCGCCCTCGACGTCGTCCGGCCGACCTCGATGGCCGACTCGACGCTCGAGGTCGCGTCGGTGACCCTCGACGACGTGGGCGACATGGTCGAGGTCAAGCAGACGCTGACCGAGTCGGTGCTGTGGCCGCTCACCTACCCGGACACGTTCGCCCGGCTCGGGGTCTCGCCGCCGCGGGGTGTGCTCCTCTACGGCCCGCCCGGCTGCGGCAAGACGTATCTGGTCAAGGCGATCGCCGGCACGGGCAAGGCCAACGTGCTGTCGGTCAAGGGGGCCGAGCTGCTGAGCAAGTGGGTCGGCGACAGTGAGCGCGCGGTGCGCGAGCTGTTCCGCCGGGCCCGCGAGGCGGCGCCGACCCTGGTCTTCCTGGACGAGGTCGACGCGCTGGCGCCGACCCGGGGGCAGGCCAACGACGGCGGCACCACCGACCGGGTGGTGGCCGCGCTGCTCACCGAGCTCGACGGGGTGGAGGACCTGCGCAACGTCGTGGTCATCGGCGCGACCAACCGGCCCGACCTGATCGACCCGGCGCTGCTGCGGCCGGGGCGGCTGGAACGGCTGGTCTATGTGCCGCCGCCGGACGCCGAGGCGCGGGCCGAGATCCTCAAGGCGTCGGCCAAGTCGGTGCCGCTCGACAAGGAGGTCGACCTGGTGCGGCTCGGCGCCGAGCTGGAGGGGTTCTCGGCCGCCGACT
Source organism: Actinoplanes sp. M2I2 (assembly GCF_023544445.1). Lineage (GTDB taxonomy): Bacteria > Actinomycetota > Actinomycetes > Mycobacteriales > Micromonosporaceae > Actinoplanes. Next base: position 67,230 of record NZ_JALPVJ010000003.1, read on the forward strand.
GCGCGGCCCTGATCCGCGAGTCGGCCCTGTCCGCGATGCGCGAGTCGCTCGAGGCGACGACGGTCACCGCCGGCAACGTGGCGACGGCCCGGCAGCGGGTGCGGCCGTCGCTGGACCCGGGTCAGGTGGCTTGGCTGGCCGCGTACGCGGAGACGCACCAGGCCTAGGCGCCGGCTAGCGGCGGCGGGTGCGGGCCCGGGTGGAGCGCAGGCGGCGGAGCCGGCCGACCAGCACCGGGTCGTGCTCCAGCGCGGCCGGGTTGTCGAGCAGCGTGTTGAGCAGCTGGTAATAGCGGGTGGAGCCGAGGTCGAAGGTGTCGCGGATGGCCTGCTCCTTGGAGCCCGCGTGCTTCCACCAGCGCGCCTCGAAGGCGAGGATCTGCTGCTCACGCTCGCTCAGAGCGGGCCGGGCGGCACCGGCCGGGGCCACGTCCGGCTCGGCGGCCGGCGGCTCCGGCCCGGTCCGCGGCGACGGGATGTGCTGCTGCTCTTCGGACGGGTCCGCGGCCGGCTGCATGACGCTCCCAAAGAGAAAGACGAGCACAGATGTACGAACGGGGACCGTCAGCATAAGTCCGTCGGCCCCCGCTCCGCAGGCGCGGTCGACGTTACCTCAGGTCACGTCCCGACTACGCATAGTCCACATAGACGCCACCACGACGAGCACGAAGACGCCCGCGAGGATGGCCCCCGCCATCGGCCAGGTCAGCGTCAGCGCATCGGGCTGACAGCCCCCGGCCGCCGACGAGAAGTCGCAGGAGTTGGAGTCCTCGATCTTCACTTCCTTGTCCATCCAGGCGATCATCCAGATCGGGATGAGGTACGCCTCGGCGAACTTCACGCCGGCCAGCTCGAGCACCGTGCCCAGTCCGAACTGGAAGACGATCAGCGCGCCGATCGTCACCCCCAGCGCCATCGCGGTGTGCCGCCCCAGCGAGGCCAGGCCGAAGCCGACCGCGCCGGCCACGATCACCAGGACCAGGCCGCGCAGCTCCATCAGCGCGATCGACTGCCACGCCCCCGACGTCATGCCCGCCGTGCTGCCGCGGGCCTGGGCGATCAGATGGAACAGGCCGGTCCAGACGGCCGAGAAGACCACCGTCAGCGCCGTGAAGAAGACCAGCAGCGCGGCCAGCTTGGTGCCCAGCACGCGCAACCGTTGCGGCCGCCAGAGCAGCAGGTTCATCATGCCGCCGCTGCTCCACTCGGCGCCCACGAAGGACGCCCCGACGATGAACGCCACCAGCGCGAGCAGCGCCGCCAGCGTGGTCACCATGCTCGGGAAGGTCTCGCGGAAGTCGAAGGTGGCCGGCATGTACCACTGCGCCTGGAAGTCCTCGCGTGTCGGCTCGACCATGCCCTCGCAGTTGGGCGGCCACCGGTCGGCCCGGTCGGTGCCCTGCGCGGCCCGGCAGTCGGCCAGGTCCCGCCCGAACTGCTCCAGCGAGCGCTCGTAGTCCTGCTGAGCCTGGGCCTGCGCCGAGGCGATCTGATCGGGGCCGAGCTTCTGGTTGGTGAAGAACATCCCGACCGCGACGGCGGCCAGGATCAGTGTCACGCCGAGCAGGAAGAGCTTGGTGAAACGGCGCTTGGTCAGCCGCCGGGTCTCGGCACTGTAGAGGCTCACTGACCCCACCCTCCGCTCGCCGGCGCGGGAGAGGCCGCCGCCGTCTGGTCCACCTGGCGGTTCTGGCCCTCGACCGGCGCGGTGCCGGTGAGTTCGAGGAAGACGCTCTCGAGGTCGGCCGACACGGGGGTCAGCTCGCTCACGTAGATCTCGCGCTCGGCGAGGATCCGGGTGATCTGGGCCGGGTTGCCGGCGTTGCCCACGGTGAAGTGGTCGTGTTCGGCGGTCACCTGGGCGCCGTTGGCCCGCAGCAGCTCGATCGCGGTACGCATGTCCACGCCCGGCTCCAGGCTGACCCGCACCGTCGACGAGGTGTGGCTGGCCAGCACGTCGGACACCGAGCCGGCGGCCACCCGGCGCCCGGCCGAGATGATCGTGACCGAGTCGCAGATGAGCTGGATCTCGCCGAGGATGTGGCTGGAGAGCACGACGGTCATGCCCGACTCGGCGAGGTTGCGCATCAGCGAGCGCATCTCGCGGATGCCGCCGGGGTCGAGGCCGTTGGCCGGCTCGTCCAGGATCAGCAGTTTCGGCTCCTTGAGCAGCGCGGACGCGACCGCCAGGCGCTGCTTCATGCCGAGCGAGTAGGTCTTGACCCGGTCCTTGGAGCGGTCCCGCAGGCCGACCAGCTCGAGGACCGCGACGACGCGTTCCTTGCGGACCCCGCCGGCGTCGGCCAGCAGCGAGAGCGTGTCGTGCGCGGTGAAGTTGCCGAAGAACTGCGGGCTCTCCACGATCGCGCCGACCAGGCCCGCCACCTCGGGAAGGCTTTCCGGGACCTCCCGCCCCAGGATCGCCATCCGACCGCCGTTGGGCCGGATCAGCCCGAGCAGCGTCCGCAACGTGGTCGTCTTGCCCGATCCGTTGGGTCCCAGGAAGCCGTGCACCTGGCCCGCCTCGACGGTCATGTCGAAGCCGTCGAGCGCTTTTCGCACACCTTTGCGGCTGCGGTACGTCTTCTGCAGCCCGGCTATCTCCAATACGGCAGTCACGGGCGAGACTCTAGACAGACCCGTCAATATGCACTGCTGGAAAGCCTCACATTCACGCGCAGACGACGTGGACGCCGGCCTCGCGGAACCGGGCGACGACGTCGGCCGAGGCGCCGGAGTCGGTCACCAGCGTATCGATCTTGCTGATCGGGCAGATCCGGGCGAAGGCGTGACCGCCCAGCTTCGACGAGTCGGCGATGACCACGACCCGCTTGGCCCGGGCGACCATGAGGCTGTTCATCGCGGCCTCGCCCTCGTGGTGGGACGCGGCGCCCAGTTCGACGTCCACCGCGTCGACGCCGAGCAGCACGATGTCGAGCGTCACCTCCTTGAGCAGCGCGCCGCCCAGCGGCCCGACCACCTCGAAGGATTGCGGGCGGACCACGCCACCGGCCACGACGATCTTCATGCGCGAGCGCACCAGCAGCTCGTTGGCGATGTTGAGCGCGTTGGTGACCACGGTGAGCTGGGAGCCCTCGCTGCCCGCGTTCAGGTCGGGGCGTACGGCCAGGGCCCGCGCGACCTCGGTGACCGTGGTGCCGCCGTTGAGCCCGACGACCGTGCCGGGGGTGACGAGCCCGGCGGCGGCCTCACCGATGCGCTGTTTCTCGGCGGAGTGCTTGGCGCTCTTGTAGCGCAGCGGGAGGTCGTACGAGACGCCGTTGGCCACCGCGCCGCCCCGGGTGCGGGTGATCATCTGCTGCTGGGCCAGCTGGTCGAAGTCGCGGCGGATGGTGGCCTGCGAGACGTCGAGGCGCTCGGCCGCGTCCTCGACGCTGACCCGGCCACTCTCGGCGAGTAACTCGAGCAGGGCATTCCACCGCGCGTACCGGTCCACCCAGACTCCCCGCTGCACATTCCGTGATAAGAGTGTGCACATTAGTGCGCGAAAGCCGGGGAAGCAAAGATCAGGCCTGCGCGCTGCGGTGACGACGGTTGCGTCCGCGCCAGCCTTCCGCGCAGAATGACGCTCGAAAGAGCCGGGTACCGAGCGCTTATGCGCACGCGGTGTGAGGGGTGGCCCATGACATACGTCAAGGCGGAGATCGCCAGCCAGCCGGAGTGCTGGCGTCAGGCCGCGAAGCTGGCCGACGCCCCCGGCCTCCCGATCCGTGGCGAGCGCGTCGCCGTGGTCGGCTGCGGCACCTCGTGGTTCATGGCCAAGGCGTACGCGTCGCTGCGCGAGCAGTCCGGCCACGGCGAGACCGACGCGTTCCAGGCCTCCGAGTTCCCGCGCCGGCGCCGGTACGACCGGGTCGTCGCGATCACCCGCTCGGGCACCACCACCGAGGTCCTCGACGTGCTCAACGACCTGGCCGGCGGCACCCCGACCACCGTGCTCACCGCCGACGGCGCCCAGCCGGCCGCGCGGCTGGCCGACCACACCGTGCTGCTCGACTTCGCCGACGAGCAATCGGTCGTGCAGACCCGCTTCGCCACCAGCAGCCTCGCCCTGCTCCGGGCCCATCTCGGCGAGGACGTCGAGTCGGCCGCCGCCGACGCCGAGGTCGCGATCCGCCTGCCGCTGCCGGTGCACCCGGCGCTGGTCGAGCAGATCACCTTCCTGGGTCGCGGCTGGACCGTCGGGCTGGCCGAGGAGGCCGCGCTCAAGTGCCGCGAGGCGGCCATGTTCTGGGCCGAGGCCTACCCGGCGATGGACTACCGGCACGGCCCGATCTCGATCGCCGCCCCGCGCCGCGCGGTGTGGGCGTTCGGCGACATCCCGACCGGCCTGGCCGACGAGGTCGAGGCGACCGGTGCGCTGTTCGTGCACAGCCGCCACCACGGCGGCTACGCCGCGCTGGGCAGCTGGTGCGGTGGCCGGGCCCCGCTCGACCCGCTGGCCGACCTGGTCGTCGCCCAGCGCGTGGCCGTACTGCTGGCCACCAGCCAGGGCCTCGACCCCGACCACCCGCGCAACCTGACCCGATCGATCGTCCTGGCATGAGCCGGGTGGTGGTCGCCCTCGACGTGGGCGGGACGGGCATGAAATGCGCGCTGGTCCGTCCGGACGGGACGGTCCACCACACCGAGCGGCACCCCACCCTGGCCGAGCGCGGGCCGGACGCCGTACTGGAGACCATCCTCGACGTGGCCGACGGGCTGGCCGCGAAGGCGCGCGCCGACGGCCTCGAGCCGGTAGCCGCCGGGGTGGCCGTCCCCGGTGTCGTCGACGAGGAGAACGGCCTGGCCGTCTGGTCGTCGAACGTGGGCTTCCGTGACGTGCCCGTCCGCGCCCGCGTCGAGGAACGGCTCGGGGTGCCCGCCGTGCTCGGTCACGACGTCCGGGTCGGTGGCATCGCCGAGGCTCGGCTGGGCGCCGGCCAGGGGCACCGGCACGTGCTCTTCGTCGCCATCGGCACCGGTATAGCGGCCGCGCTCGTGGTCGGCGGCGCCGGCTACTCCGGAGCCCACGGCGCGGCCGGCGAGCTGGGCCACATCGTCGTCCGGCGCGGCGGCACCCCCTGTCTGTGCGGGCAGCAGGGCTGCATGGAGGCCTACGGCTCGGCCAAGTCGATCGGGCGGCGCTACGCCGAGCTGGCCGGCGCCCCCGGGGCCACCGCCCTCGACGTGGTCACCGGGGCCGGCCGGGGCGACGCGCTCGCCCGCACGGTCTGGCAGGAGGCCGTCGAGGCCTTGGCCGACGGGCTGGTCACCGCGCAGGCCCTGTTCGATGTGGGCGTCTTCGTCATCGGCGGCGGACTGGCCGAGGCCGGGGACGCGCTGCTGCACCCGCTCGAGGACGCGTTCCGCGAGCGGATCACCTTTCAACGCCCGCCCCGGTTCGTCCGGGCCGGCCTGGGCGACGAGGCCGGCTGCATCGGCGCCGCCCTGCTCGCCCTCGACCACCTGGAGGATCTGGCATGACCCGCATCGGCGGCAGGATCGTCCGCCCCGGCGCCGTCGTCGAGGGGTACGTCGAGGTGGATGGGCCGACGATCCTGTCGGTCGAGGCGGCCGGCGGCGCGGGCGACGACATCGTGGTGCCGGGCTTCGTCGACCTGCACTGCCACGGCGGTGGCGGGCACACGTTCACCACCGGCGACGTGGCCGCGGCGCGCGGCGCGGCCGCCTTCCACCTGGGTCACGGCACCACGACGATGCTGGCCAGCCTGGTCAGCTCGCCGTTCGAGCTCATGCGCGACGCCACCGCGGCCTACCGCCCGCTGGTCGAGGCCGGCGTGATCGGCGGGGTGCACTACGAGGGGCCCTATCTCTCCGGCGTACGGTGCGGCGCGCAGAACCCGGAGTTCCTGCGGGACCCGTCGGCCGACGAGCTGACCGAGCTGATCAAGCTCGGCGAGGGGGCCGTCCGGCTGGTGACGATCGCCCCCGAACTGCCCGGCGCCCTGGAGGCCATCGCCCTGCTGCGCGAGCACGGGGTCGCCGCCGCGGTCGGGCACACCGATGCCACGTACGAGCAGACGCTGGCCGGCGTGAACGCCGGCGCGACGGTCGGCACGCACCTGTTCAACGGCATGCGCCCGCCGCACCACCGCGAGCCCGGGCCCGTGGTCGGGCTGCTCTCGTCGCCGGTGGTCTGCGAGCTGATCGCCGACAACATCCACCTGCACCCGGGCATGCTGGCCTTCGCCGCGCGCACGGCCGGCCCGGACAAGGCCGCGCTGATCACCGACGCGATCGACGCCACCGGCATGGCCGACGGCACCTATGACCTGGGCGGCCAGCAGGTCGTCGTGGCCGATCGGGCGGCCCGGCTGGCCCGGGACGGCTCGATCGCCGGCAGCACGCTGACCATGGACGAGGCCCTGCGCAACACGGTCGCGGCGGGCATCGGGCTGGCCGAGGCGGTGGCGATGGCCTCGACCACCCCGGCGCGGGTGCTCGGGCTCGGCGACGTCGGCGCCCTCGAGGCCGGGCTCCGCGCCGACCTCGTGGTCCTCTCGCCCGACCTGCAGGTCAAACGGGTGATGCGCTCCGGTCGCTGGGTCTGAGGCCGGCGGGCCTCTCCCAGCCGCCCAGGGCAGGCAGCGGCAGCCGGTCGAACGGGATCCGCTCGATCAGGCGGGCCAGCACGACCCCGAGCAGCAGCCCGGCGATCGAGTCGGTCAGCCAGTGGAAGCCGGTGTAGACGGTCGTGCCGAAGACGATGACGACCGGCGCCACCCGGAGGGCATAGATCTCCCAGCGGTGCAGCGGCCGGCGCAGCAGCGCGGCGATCAGCATCGCCAGCACGGCGTACCAGACCAGCGAGTTGCCCAGGTGACCCGAGGGATAGCTCATCGCGTACGGGCCCTCGGCGTACGGGTTGTGCATGACCACCCGCTCCGGGCCGTCGAACCGGGGAGCGGCCCGGTCGGCCCAGATCTTCAGCGGGCCGATCGTCACGTACGTCAGCACGAACCCGGCGACGAACGGGAACACCGCCCGCACCGAGCGGGTACGCCAGGCCAGCAGCCCGCTCAGCAGCAACGACAGCGGCATGAGGACCTGGCCGCCCTGGCCCAGGTAGTTGAGCACGCGGGCGGTCCAGTAGGGCACCGCCGGCTGGTGGCTCAGCGACCAGTCGGCCACCCGCTCGTCCAGCCCCAGCAGGTGGCCGCGCAGCAGCGCCACGGTGATCGCGGCGAACGCCGCCACCAGGACGGCGTCGAGCCACCAGCTCTTCTTCTCCGGCACGCCTCTAAAGCTAGAGGTACTTGGCCAGCTTCGTGGCGAGCAGGTCGCCCCGTACGCCCGAGTTGGGACAGCCGCCGAAGTGGTGCAGGGCCACGACCTTGTTCGTGGCCCGCGACAGCACCGGCGAGCCCGACGAGCCGCCCTCGGTGTCGCAGTAGTACGCCACGTCCGAGCCGGCCGCGTACCCGTCGTAGCCGGGGTTGGCCACCGTGCAGTTCCCGGCCTTCTCGCCCAGCGACCCGGCGATCCGGGTGGGCTCGCCGGCCGGGTGCTGCGGCACATAGAGCTTCTGGTTCTTGGCCGGCCGTTTGGTGTCGAGGCTCAGATGGCCGAACTTCTGCACCGACGCGAAGTTGCTGACCGTGAACAAGGTGTAGTCGTAGGTGCGGTCGGTGGCGATGACCTTGGCGCCCCACACCTTGGTCGGCTGGTAGACGTCGTACCCGCCGCACGTGGCGCACTGGTAGTTGAACCAGACCTCGGTGTTGTAGGCCTCGGCCGTGTTGGTGAAGCAGTGGTTGTTGGTGAGCATGGCGTTCTTCGTGCCGATCCGCCAACCCGTGCACAGCTCCGTGCCGTTGATCAGCAACCGGGCGATGGCCTTCGACTTCGTGTACGCCACCGGGTCGCTCGAGCGGAAACACGCGGCGTCGGCCGACGTGTCCGCACCGCAGACCGATTCCTCGCGACCCGTGCGGGCCGGGGCCATGAGCTGCTTCTCCGGTTGCCGGTCCTGTTCCGTACGGCTGTAGCCGCGCGCCACCCGGTCGACGTCCACGCCCAGCGAGCCGGCCGGGCCGCCCACCTCGGGCCGGGCCCCGGCGCCGCGGTGCACCTCGAGCACGGCCGTGTCGCCGGTGACCGACATCGCCCAGCGTTCTCCGCGCTCGGTGGCGGCCGGAGCGTCGTACCGGTAGTTCTCGGTGCCGTCGGCGCTCGACACGGTCACGTAGTCGCCGGGCTGCAGCTCCATCCGGGAGAAGTGCAGCTTGACGTACGACGCTCCCGGATAGCGGAACGTCTCCCGCCGCGGCTTTCCCTCGAGATAGCCGAGCAGCTTGCGCACGCTGACCAGTTCGCCGACCCGCTGCCGCCCAGCCCCGTCGCTCGCCTGGCCCGCCTCGACCACTCGCCCCGACTCGACCGGGCGTTCCGGGTCGTCCTCGGGCGCCCCGGCCGAGGCGCTCGGGGTGATCGAACCGGGCTCGACGGTCCCACCGGGCTCAGTGGTCTCGCCGGGCTCCGGCGCGGCGGTCGACGACGCCACGATCGGGCCCGCTCCGGGCGCCGGGGCCTCCCCTGCCTGTTCCCGCGCCTGCTCGGCCGAGACCGGGGTCCGGGCGACCGCGGCCGGCCCCTCGTGCCAGGAACCGACCGGTCTCCCGGTGCCGGCGGCATGCCAGGCGGTCGTCCCGGCCGCACCGGCCAGCACCAGGGCGGCGCATGCCGCGATCGCTATGGCTGCCTTACGTCGACCGGTCTTCAGGGGCACTGTCGTCAAACCGCCATTCACGTCATATCGAGGACATATGTACTAATCCGGCGTTCTCGCATCTGTGTAACGAGCCACCTGCGGCGGCGACGCGCCGAGCGGAACGTGCACACTGGGTCCGTGCGCATCACTTCCGCTGTCGTCGACCCAGCCTTGCTGGATCTGCCGTGGGACATCCCGCTCGAGGAGTGGCCGGCCGAGCACCTGGTCGCCCTGCCCCAGGGCATCTCGCGCCACATCGTGCGGTTCGTGAAGCTCAACGACGTGGTCTACGCGCTCAAGGAGACCCGCGAGCGGATCGCCGAGAAGGAGTACGACCTGCTGCGCGCGCTCGAGCGCATCGACTTCCCGGCCGTCGAGGCGGTCGGGATGGTCAACGACCGCGAGGACAAGACCGGCGAACCGCTGGAAACCGTGCTCATCACCCGGCACCTGCAGTTCTCGCTGCCCTACCGCGCGCTCTTCTCGCACGTGCTGCGGCCCGACACGCTCAACCGTCTGCTCGACGCGCTGGCCGCCCTGGTGGTGCGCATGCACCTGACCGGCTTCTCGTGGGGTGACTGCTCCCTGTCCAACACGCTGTTCCGGCGGGACGCGGGCGCGTTCGCGGCGTACCTGGTCGACGCCGAGACCGGCAACCTCTACCCGAAGCTCTCCGAGGGCCAGCGCAGCGAGGACATCGAGATCCTGCGGCTCAACATCTTCGGCGAGCTGCTCGACCTGGAGGCGGCCGAGCTGCTCCACGAGTCGATCGACCCCGAGATCGTGGTCGACGACATCGTGGCCCGGTACGAGCGGCTGTGGCACGAGGTCACCTACGAGCAGGAGGTGCCGCGCGACGCCCGGCACGACATCGAGCGGCGCATCCGGCGGCTCAACGAGCTCGGCTTCGACGTGGCCGAGGTCGACATGTCCACGGTGGACCAGGGCTACCGCATCCGGCCCAAGGTGGTCGACGCCGGCTACCACACGCGCCGGCTGCTGCGCCTGGCCGGCCTCGACGCCGAGGAGAACCAGGCCCGCCAGCTGCTCAACGACCTCGACACGTACCGGGCCGAGAGCCTGCTGGCCGACGAGCAGCAGGCCGCGCACCGGTGGCTGACCGAGGTGTTCGAGCCGGTCGTCCGGGCCGTTCCCGCGTCGCTGCGGCGCAAGCTCGAGCCGCAGGAGATCTTCACCCAGGTCATCCAGCACAAGTGGCTGCTCTCCGAGCAGGCCGGCCGCGACGTGGGCATGGCCACCGCGGTGCAGTCCTACCTCACCGACGTGCTGGCCAAGAAGCCCGACGAGCAGGCCGTGCTGGGCGTCGAGGTCGGCTCGCTGGCCGCCGAGGCCGGGCTGATCTGACGGCGGCGAGGCCGAGGCCGGCTCACCGGCCGTCGGTGTCGGGGCCGGGCTGATCCGACGGCGGCGGGTTCGCCTGCTCGCGCAGCACGCGCAGACCGGCCCGGCGGGCCACCACCACGAGCTCGTCGCCCGGCGCCAGCACCCGCCGGCCGTCGGGCAGCCAGTCGACCCACTCCGACCCGGCCGCGGTCATGCCGATCACCCGGGTGCTCTCCGGACGGTCGGCCGCGCTCAGGGCGGCGCCGTCCAGGGCCGAGCCCGGCTGCACCGGCACGGCCGCCACCAGCAGCGCGTGCCGCTCGACCGGGATCGTCGCGAGCATCTCGCGCTCGATCATGGCGGCGGCGAAGGCCGGGGCACACAGCCGCGAGACGCTGCGCGAGATGTTGATGTCGAAGACCGCCTGCACCCGCTGGGCGAAGTCGTCGTCGAACAACCGCAGCACCACCCGGATGTCCTCGCGGGCGGCCCGGGCATGCAGGGCGGCCTGCAGGTTGACCGCGTCGTCGGTCGACACCACCACCAGCGCCTGGCAGTGGTCGATCGACGCGGCCCGCAGCGTCTCCTCCAAGGACGCGTCGCCCTCGATCACCGGCACGCCCAGCGACTGGGCCACCTTGACGCCCCGCGCGGCCGGATCGCGGTCGATCGCCACGACGTCGAGACCGAGGTCGACCAGCTGGCGCAGCACCCGCGTGCCGACCGCGCCCAGTCCGACCAGCACGATGTGACCGGTGTGGACCTTGAGGATCTCGCCGCGGTCGAGGGCCAGCCGGGTCTTGACCACGCCGTCCACCACGGCCGCGGTGATCAACGGGAGCAGGGCGACACCGGCGACGGTCAGCACCAGCTGAGCGGCCTGGGCCGGCGGCGAGTTGTCGGGCTCCACATCGGACGAGCCGACCATGGTCAGCAACGTGATGTAGACGGACTTCCAGAAGCCGGTCACCCCGGTGAAGTGCGTGAGCAGGGCGCCCGAAACCGCGGTCAGCGCGAGCGCGACCAGCACGGCGATGCCCAGCTTGCGGGTCAGCCCGACGCGGACGGCCCGGCCGATCGTCAGCCAGGGGCGGCGGCGGCGACCGGCCCGGGCCAGCCGGCGCGCGGTCACCGCCTGGGCGGCCGGGCGGCCCGTGGCCTCGGCGAGCACCAGATCGGTGGGCCGTTGCTCCGGCGGCGCGGGCTCGGCCGGCAGCACGGTGATCCGTCCGCTGTCGTTCGAGGTGGCCAGGGTGAGCAGCGCCGACTCGCCCGGCACATCGCCGCGCCGGGCCACGTTGAGGGTGCGGGACGCGTACCGGAAATGGGTCGGCGCGACCTCGCCGAGCGCGGCCGCGACGAACGCCGGCGCCGCCATCGCCGCGTCGGAGAGCACCGCGCAGTCGGCGAAGAGACGCCGGACCCCGTACGCCAGGCCGGTCGTGAACATGCGGATCACCAGCCGCAGGTCGCCCTCGACCGCGCGGGCGCACAACGCCGCGTGCAGATTGACCATGTCGTCGGGCATCACCAGCGCCAGCGCGTCGGCCCCGGCCAGCCCGGCGTCGCGGAAGGTCCGCTCGTCGAGCCGGGCCGCGGTGATCACCTTGACGCCGCGGGCGCGCAGACCGTTCAGGTCGGGCACGGCCGGCCGCAGATCGGGTGGCGTGATCACGGTGACCCGGATGCGGCCGGAGGTGGCCAGCTCGTCGGCCAGCGTGTAGACCAGCGCGTCGGATCCGCACACCACGAAGTGCGGGCGGGCGTCGGCCGTCCGCTCCCGCAGCCGGGCCACCAGGGATCGTTTCCCGCCATGCGCCGCGTCGGTTGCCACGTTCGCGATCGTAGCCAGCCGGAACCCGCCCGCGGGCCCGCTCGTTGCCCCCTCCGACGCTTTCGTCCGAATTCGGGTCTCTCCAAATTGGCCTTCCCGTACGGGTCCCCTACCGTGCGGATCTCTTCCAGGAGGAGAACAGTGCGCAAGTTGTGGTACGCCGGAGCGGCCCTCACCGGTGGGATCATCCTGTTCGCGGCGTCCCCCGCGCAGGCCGACCGGCTGCCCGGCGCCGTCGCCGCGGCCCAGCAGGCCGATGAGCGGCCCGACCGGCTTCCCTCCGCCGACGTGGTCCGTCGTCCTGATCGGACGCTTCCCGCGCAGGATCCACCGGCGCAGGGTCTGCCCCTCCAGGGCCTGCCCCTCCAGGGCCTGCCGATTCAGGGCCTGCCGATTCAGGGCCTGCCGGTCTTCGGCTCGGGTGGGTTGCCGCTGCTCTCCGGACTCATGCCGAACGGGCCGGTGCGCGACTTCTCGAAGCGCCCGACGACGCGTCAGACCGAGATGTTCGACGGCGGAGTGCCGCTGCTCGGTGGGCTCGGTGGGCTGTCGCCGGCCAACGACGCGCCGCGGACGCCCCCGCCGACCGATCAGCCCGACGTCTCCGGCATGCCCGCCGGCGGTGTCGCGATCCTGCCGACCGCCACCGACGGCTCCCCCGCGCCGGTCCCGGGCACGGCCACGGCACCGGCCGCCACGGCTCCCGCGACCACCACGCCGGCGACCGCCGCCACGCCCGCTCCCGCCACGCCCGCCGCGTCGTCACCCGCCGCGCCGGCGCCCGCCGCGTCGACCGCCACCTCCGCGCAGCCGGCCAAGCCCGCCAAGCCCGCCAAGCCGGGCAAGCCGCACAAGCGGGCCGAGCCCAAGCCCGCGGCCACGCCCGACGACCCGCGCCTGTTCGAGGAGCCGGTCGAGACCGACGAGCCGGAGCTCCGCCCGTTCTCGTCCGACGGCCGCCCGGTGGCCGGAGTCGATCAGCAGTACCGGTGACCGAACGAGAGGGCCCGCCCGGCATGACGCCGGACGGGCCCTTTTCTGGTGCGGTCGACCGTTACGGGGTGACCGCCGTGATCGTGATCGGCGCGCGGCCGACGACCGCGCCCTGATCGGTCACGATCGCGACCTCGCCCGACAGCTCACGGCCGGCCGGGGGCACCGTCAGCGCGGTGACCGTGGCGTTGACCGTGGTGGACGCGCCGTTGGCCAGCACGACCGGGTTGCCCGGCACGGCGACCGAGCCGAGCACCGGGCTGTAGTAGGCGTCGAGGTAGTCGTACGCCGTGGTGCCCGCGGGCACCGAGTAGCCGTCGACCACGGCGGTGTACGTGCCCGCCGCCGGGTCGGCCAGCGAGATCGACTCCTCCGAGTCACCGTCGGCGTCCTGGCCGACCAGGGTGTCGCCGCGGTACAGCGACAGGTCGAGGTCGGCCGAGGCGTCGGCCGGGTTGCCGATCACCACGTCCAGCCGGGTCGCGCCGGCCGGCACGACGATCTCGAACTCCTGGCTGTCACCCTCCGCGATGGACGGACGCTGGCGGCTGACGCTGCCGAGCGGGCCACCCTGCGCGGTCACCGTCACCGGGCCGAACAGGTTCTTGACGGTGAAGTTCACCGGCGTCGGCTGGTTGACCGCCACGCTGGGCAGCGTGACCGACTCCGGCGTCAGCTGGACGCCCTGCACCTTGGCCGTCAGCTTGAACGGGTTGCTCAGCACCGGCGTGGTGCGCCGGGACTCGAGCTCCAGCTCCCAGATGCCCGGGATCGGGTTCTCGTACGCGCGCTCCTCCGGCTTGCAGACGTTCGCGTCGGAGTAGTTCGTGTAGCAGTTCGCGCTGGCGGTGTCGTCCACCGGGACGCCCCACGGGTTGATCGCGATGAAGCGGGTCTGCGACCCGGCGGCGATGCCCGACAGATCCACCTGGAGCGCCTTGGCCCCCTCGGGAACAGTGACGTAGTACGAGGTGGTGGAGCTGCGGTCGACCTGGCCCGAGAAGCTCGTCTCGTAGGACGGCTTGCGGGTGTCGACGCCCGTGACGACGGTGTTGAGCACCTCGAAGTCGACCACCGGGGTGGCCGGGTCGTCGACCTTGAGGATGGCGCTGGCCACCCCGCTCTTCGCCCGCACCACGACCGGCACGCTGACCGTCTTGTTCAGCGGCAGCACGACCAGCGGCGAAGCGGCGAACGAGGAGCGGTCGCCGACCCACGAGAGCCTGTGCAGCACCGGGTAGCTCGGGCCCGAGGTGCGGGTGAGCTTGATCGTCTGAACCTTGACCTGGCCCGGCTTGAGGCCACCGTCGGCCACGGCGCAGCGGTTGTAGATGCCCTCGCCCCGGCCGGGCGTGGTCAGCTGATCCGCGAGCGGCGTGCAGACCGGCGCCGACGACGTGTAGGTGCGCGTGGCCGGCTTCTTGGCCAGCAGCTTCCACGCCTCCGGCACGTCGAGCTGGCCGTAGCCCTGCTCGTTGACCTGCTCGCCCGGGATCGAGTCGGCGGTCGAGTAGATCGAGCGTCGCAGCGCCAGCGGGGACACCTTGATGCCGTTGGCCTTGGCCGCCGACAGCAGCAGCGCCGCGCCACCGGCAGCCTGCGGGGAGGCCATCGAGGTGCCGTTCTGCATCGAGTAACCCGGCGGCAGGGTGTAGGGCACGGTGGTGAGGCCGGGGACCTCTTCCCACAGCGGCGACAACGAGACGGCCGAACCCGGTGCGGCGATGTTCGGCTTGAAGCCACCGTCCTCACGCGGGCCGCGCGACGAGAACGGGATCAGCTGCAACGGCTTGCGGGTGTCCGCGCCGTAGTTGGACTTCCATGTGTCGTCGGAGATGCTGGCGCCCACGCTGACCACGGCGGTCGCGCCCGAGGGCTCGCCGATCGTGTTCACACCCGGGCCGCTGTTGCCGGCCGAGATGAACAGCTGGACGCCGTACTTGTTGATCAGGTCGTTGTAGAGCTTGGCCTGCGCGTTGGCGCCGTCGTTGAGCGCCGGCAGTCCACCGATCGACATGTTGATCACGTCGACGCCGCGGTTGATGACCAGGTCGGCCATGCCGGTGGTCAGCGCGGCGTTGGTGCAGCCGCCGCCCCACGAGCAGGCCCGCGACGAGACGATCGTGGAGCCGGGCGCCTGGCCGTCGAACGCCGCGTTGCCGAAGAGGTCGTTGCCCGCGGCGATGCCGGCCACGTGCGAGCCGTGCAGGCCCTCGGGGATGCCGATGTTGACGAAGTCGGCAACGCCCTCGAGCTCGGCCGGCGTCAGGTCGACGTCCTCGCGGTACTCGACGACGAACGGCATGCGCTCGGCGATCGCGGTGGTGGGGTTGTCGGTTCCGAAGTGGCCGACATCGAACTTCTCCTTGTACGGCCGCATCACGGCGTCGTCGGTGAAGTCGAGGTTCTGGTTGGTGTCGACCCGGATGTCGTGGCTGACCGGGTCGTAGAGGATGCCCCACGTGTCGGTGGTGTCACCGTCGCGGTTGACGTCCCCCTCGGGCTCCGAGGCCGTGGTGATCGACTCGGCGAAGCGGTTGACCCGCCACGTGCCCGCCGGGGCCTTCCAGGTCGCGCCCGCGTAGGTGAAGGACGGACCGGCCACCTCGGTCAGCATCGCGCGCCAGGTGCCGTCGCCCTCGAGCAGCGGATCGGTCGCGGTGACCCAGTCGACGATCTTGCGCTCGCCGGTGGTGGTCTTGGAGAGCGCCGGGTGGTCGAGGTCCACACCGGAGTCCATGATGCCGATCGTGACGCCGCGACCGTCGTACTTCGGGTTCTTCTTCTTGAAGTCCACCGAGCCGGTCTCGTCGGTCGGCAGGTACGGGTTCGCGGCGGGCGTCGACGGGCCGGGGGCGGCCAGCTGCGCCGGCTTGCCGGGCCTGTCGTTGCTGCCGGTCTCCGGCACCTTGATCGTCTCTTCGAGGTCGACCGCGGCCACCCCGGCCAGGTTGGCGGCGGCCAGCACCTTCGCGATCGGTACGGACGCGAGCACGTAACCGATCTGGTCGAAGCGCCGGGTGACGACACCGCCGAGCGCTTCGATCTTCGCCGCGACCTCGGCCGACTTGCCGGCGTCGGTGGCCACGATGGCCGTGACGAACTTCTTGTGGGCGGCCTCGGCCTTGGCCAGCAACTCGGCGTCGTGCCCGCCGAGGGTGTCGGCCGGCGAGTCCTTGGGAGTGGCGGGGCTGTCGGCCGCTTGCAGAACTGCGGGAGCCGCGCCCTGGCCGGGTGCCGCCGCGGCCGGAAGCGCACTGCTCAGCGTGGCGCCGGCGGCCACGCCGACAGCCAGCACCGAGGTGAACGTTCGCCGGCCCCATGTGGATTGTTGTCTCACGTACGGGTCCTCCGGAAGGAAGGCGTTCAGCGGGGGTTCACTGAACGCATCCCCGGATCCTCTGATCGATCGGGATGGAAGTCACTACAGTCGATGACGTTGTGACGAGCCCGTGACATTCGTTTCGGCGCATCATTTCCGGCGAGTTACCGCAGGTCACAATGTTTTCGCGGCGCACGCCGCCCTATCGGTGGTTGCGAAAGCAAATGTCCTTATCGCACGGCCACTCTCCGCGAGGTTGCCCGATCGGGCATCGTCGTCAGCCGATCGGATTCCCGTTCCCGGTGGGCCGGTGTGGCGCGGACGGCCGGCATCGTCGTACCCGCGTCGTAGCATGACGCGCGTGACCGAAGGCTTCGAACTCGGCGTCGACCTGGGCACCTCACACACCGTGGCCATGCTGCGACGCCCCGACGGGCGCACGCGGCCGCTGCTGTTCGACGGTCGCCCCCTGTTGCCCTCCGCCGTCCACCTCGACGTGTCCGGCCGCCTGCACGTCGGCGCCGACGCGCTCCGCCTCGGCCACGCCGACCCCGGCCGCCTCGAGCCGCACCCGAAAAGGCACATCGACGACGACTCCGTGCTCCTCGGCGACGGCACCGGCGTGCCGGTGCCCGACCTGCTGGCCGCCCTGCTGACGGCGGTCGCCCGCGAGGCCGTGGCCACCGCCGGCTTCCTGCCACCGGCCACAGTCACCCATCCGGCCTCCTGGGGCGCGCCCCGCCGGGCCGTGCTGGTCGAGGCGCTCAGCCGCGCCGGCTGGCCGGCCGAGACGGCGCTGCTGCCCGAGCCGGTGGCCGCCGCCCGCTACTTCGCCGAGGTGCTGCGCCGCCCCCTGCCGACCGGCTCCTCGCTGGCTGTCTTCGATTTCGGCGCCGGCACTCTGGACGTGGCCGTGGTCCGCCACGACGGTCCCGGCGCGGCGTTCTCGGTGACCGCCTCGGGCGGCGCCGACGACCTCGGCGGGCTCGATCTCGACGCCGCGCTCGTCGACCACCTGGGCAAGTCGCTGGCCGGGGCCGAGCCCGAGGCATGGCGGGCGCTGACCGAGCCGGTGACGCTGGCCCAGTGGCGGGCCCGGCGGCAGTTCTGGGACGACGTGCGCGGCGCCAAGGAGATGCTGTCCCGCAGCTCGTTCGCCCCGGTGCCGGTGCCCGGCGTCGAGCAGGCCGTGCACCTGACCCGTGACGAGCTCGAGGCGGCGGCCGATCCCCTCGTCCGCCGCGGAGTGGCCGAGGCCGGCGCGGTGATCGCCGCGGCCGGGCTGCGGCCGTCCGAACTGGCCGGGCTCTTCCTGGTCGGCGGCTCGTCCCGGGTCCCCCTGGTGGCCCGGCTCCTGCACGCCGAACTGGGCATCGCGCCGACCGTCCTCGAACAGCCCGAGCTCCCGGTCGCCGAGGGGGC
The DNA here is from genome assembly GCF_023544445.1 of Actinoplanes sp. M2I2. Classification (GTDB taxonomy): domain Bacteria; phylum Actinomycetota; class Actinomycetes; order Mycobacteriales; family Micromonosporaceae; genus Actinoplanes. The sequence continues at coordinate 84,878 of NZ_JALPVJ010000003.1, forward strand.
CACGCTCAGCGCGCCCGCCGGCGCCTCGGCCATGCCTGTCGCGGCCGCGCCGATTTCCGGGCCGTCCACCGAGCCGGCCGGGCCCCCCACCGCGGCCGCTCCGCCGACTCCAACCCCGCCGCCTTCTGGCCCGCCGCCTTCTGCCCCGGTCCCGGCTGTCTCGCCCACCGGTCCGGGCGACGACCGGCAGTACGCCGACCCGGTCGACCCCTGGGCCACGGGCGAAGCCGCCGCGATCGCCGCCGGCGCGCACGCCATGCCCGGCTCACCGTCGTTCACCGGCCGGCCCACCCCCTTCGGACCGCCCAGCGCCGAGCCCTGGCTCGCCTCCGACACACCACAGCCGGCACCCGAGCCGGCGCCCCGCCACCACCGTCGCCGCTGGATCGTCGCCGGCGCCGCCACCGCGGCCGTCGTCGTGGCGGCCGGGGCGGTGCTCACCTGGACGTTCTGGCCGCGGCACCCCGCCCTCGGCTATCAGTCCCTCGGCGACCCGGTCCGCGTCACGCCGGCCGTACCGCTCGGCTCAGGCTGGAAGGACGCCGTGATCCGCGGTGACCGCGCCTACCTCGGCAGCGCCGACTACGACACCGGAAGGGCCGGCGTCGTCGCCATCGACACCGGCTCCGGCAAAGCGGCCTGGACCAACCCCGACGCCGGCACCGCCAAGCGCTGGCAGTCGATGGTCGCCCTGCCCGACGGTGTCGCCCTGTTCAGCGAGGCCGACTACGACACCGACACCAGCCAGCTCGTCCTGCTCGGGGCCGACCGCGGCGAAAAGCTGTGGCAGCGCACCCTCGGCGAGAACGACACCGCCACGTTCGCCGGCGGCTCGGCCGTCGTCACCGACCGGACCGGCAAGAGGCTGGTCGGCCTCGACGCCGCCACCGGCGAACAACGCTGGACACTGCCCGACCCCGACGGCACCACGGCGCCCGCACTGATCGGCGTGACGACGCCGGCCGACCTGTCCGGGCCGGCCACCCCCACCGGCCGCCCGCTCGCCCCCGACCTGGACGACGATCCGCGCCTCGTGCAGATCGGCGCCGACCGCAGCGCCCGGGTGATCGACGCGAACTCCGGCAAGGTGCTCGTCTCCCGACCCAACATCGCCCGCCCCGACGACGAAGTGATCGCCCACAACGGCCGGCTCGTCGTGCGCGGCTCCGAGGACATCCATCGCATCGTCGTCTACGACCTGGACAAACTCGACGGCGACACGATCGCCTACACGGCCGGCTCGGCCACCGCACGGCTCACCGGGCTCGCCCCCTGCGGTGACACCCGGGTCTGCATGGTCGAAGGCACCGGCTATGGCGACGACAACGCCAAAGTGGTGGCCGTCGACGTCGCCGACGGCAAACGGGTCTGGGAAGCCGCCGCGCCCGACGCCGACGCCGTCATCCCCGTCGGCGAGGCCGTGCTGGTCACCTACTCGACCACCACCCGGCTGATCGACTCGTCCGGCGCGGAAGTATGGACCCGGCAGGCCGCCGCCGCCCGGCTCGACGCGGCGAACGTGCTCGAGTTCAGCAAGCCGCTGGCCGGCTACGCCGACGACCCCGCCCTGGCCGGCCGCCACCTCGGCGACGACCCGGTCCAGCTCGGCCCGCTGGCCGACGTCCAGACCGACACCTGCTCGTGGAACACGACCCACCTGGCCTGCGCCACCCCGAAGGACTTCATCGTCGTCCAGTACGCCGGATGACACGAAACGGGCGGCCTCCCCGAAGGGAGACCGCCCGGTCAGTTATCGCGTGGGGACGCTCAGACGCGAGCGCCGGTCTCCGCGTTGAAGACGTGGATGGCGTTGGTCTGCGGCCGGATGAACACCGTCTCGCCCATGCTCGGCATGGTCTTGCGGTCGGTGCGGACCGTGAACCGCTCCGAGGCGCCGTCGATGTCGGCGTGGCCGTAGACGTTCGCGTCCGAACCCAGGTCCTCGACCAGGTCGACGACGATCGGCAGCGCACCCTCGGACTGCGACACCAGGTCGGCCGCCTCCGGGCGGAACCCGATGGTGACCTTGCCGCCGCTGTTCTTCGCGGCCGCGACCTGCTCACGCGTCAACGGGATGTTGATCGCGCCGAACGTGCCGCCCGACTCGGTCAGCGGAACCGTCTTGATGTTCATGGCCGGCGAACCCATGAAGCCGGCGACGAACACGTTGCCCGGGGTGTCGTACAGCGCCCGCGGGGTGTCCACCTGCTGCAGCACACCGTCGAGCATGACGGCCACCCGGTGACCCATGGTCATGGCCTCGACCTGGTCGTGGGTCACGTACACGGTCGTGACACCCAGCTTGGCCTGCAGCGTGGCGATCTGCGAACGCGTCTGCACACGGAGCTTCGCGTCAAGGTTCGACAGCGGCTCGTCCATGAGGAAGACCTGCGGCTCACGCACGATCGCGCGACCCATGGCGACACGCTGGCGCTGGCCACCGGAAAGCGCCTTGGGCTTACGGGACAGGTACTCGTCCAGCTGCAGAAGAGCAGCGGCCTCCTTGACCCGGCGGTCGATCTCAGCCTTCGAGGTCTTCCGCAGCTTCAGGGCGAACGCCATGTTCTCGTACACCGACATGTGCGGGTACAGAGCGTAGTTCTGGAAGACCATCGCGATGTCACGCGACTTCGGCGGCAGGTTCGTGACGTCCTTGCCCTCGATCAGAATGCGACCCCGGTCGACATCCTCCAGACCCGCGAGCATGCGCAGGCTGGTGGACTTGCCACAACCGGAAGGGCCGACCAGAACGAGGAACTCGCCGTCGCCGATCTCGAGGTTCAGCTCGTTGACCGCGGGCCGCTCAGAGCCCGGATAGATGCGCGAGGCCTTGTCATAAGTAACGGTAGCCATGCTGAAACAGACTTCCTTCCCACCGGCAGGAACGTGCCGGACGATCCGAGTGGAGGAACAGCCCTGTAAACGTAAAGCTTTTTACGCGTCATGCCAAGGCACCCCCAAGGCCCCCACCCGTTATGCTGGCCCCCACGCCCCTGTAGCTCAGCTGGCCAGAGCACCCGTCTTGTAAACGGGAGGTCGTCGGTTCGACCCCGACCGGGGGCTCGCAGGCGCCGAAGTATGTCCGCACACACCGCGGACCTGGCCTCCTCGCATTCCTCCTGGGGGCCGAGCCCCCAGACCCCACGTCACGGTGGGCACGCCCGTGGGTGGGAGCGGTGGAAGGCCCTTCGGGCCAGGACAACGGCCCGCACGCACCGAAGAACGTCCGCACACACCGCGGACCTGGCCACCTCGCATTCCTCCTGGGGGCCGAGCCCCCAGACCCCACGTCACGATGGGCACGCCCGTGGGTGGGAGCGGTGGAAGGCCCTTCGGGCCAGGACAACGGCCCGCACGCACCGAAGAACGTCCGCACACACCGCAGACCTCCCCTCCTCGCATTCCTCCTGGGGGCCGAGCCCCCAGACCCCACGTCACGGTGGGCACGCCCGTGGGTGGGAGCGGTGGAAGGCCCTCCGGGTCGGGGGCATTGGCGGCCGGGCCGCCTTGGCGTATCACTGCCGGGTGTGCGACTGCTTGGGTGTGTCGTTGTCTTGTGGTTGAGCGGGTGCGGGGACGGCACTGAAAGCGGCTTCTAGGACGTCGCCGGTCGCAGCTTCGGCCTCCGGGCTCAGCACCCGGTCGGTGTTCAGCGCGACCACCGCCTGGCGCACGCCGTCGTCGCTGGTCACAACGATGCTGAGGTAGCCCGGGAACCGGCCGTCGTGGCCCCACCCCGTGATGCCCGGCCGAATGATCCGACGAAGGCCCAGCCCGTACCCGGACGATCCGACTTCAGCGATCATCGCCCGGCCGAGCTCAGGGCTCAGCACCCTCCCGGTCAGCAGCGCACGGTGGAAGCGGGCCAGGTCGGTGACCGTGGAGACCATTCCGCCGGCGGTCCAGCCGATCGACGGGCTGAGGTCGGTGAAATCGAGAATGCCATCGGGCACCCCGTACGACGTCGGCAAGTTGGTCAGGTGGCCTCGCAAGTGCCGGCCAGGGATCGCCGCGCCGCGCACCGGAAACGAAGTCCCGGTCAGACGCAATGGTTCGATCAGCCGACGGTGCACTTCTTCTGCGGCGGAATTCCCGGTGACAGCTTCGATCACCAACCCCAGCAGAATATAGTTGGTATTGGCATATGCGAACTTCGTCCCGGGCGTGGCGGTCTCCGCCCCATTCACGAGGGCGAGAAGGTCACGCGGTTCCCAATGATGGTCCGGGTCAGTGGTGTACGGCGCGAGCAACCGCGGATCGTTCGAGTACTCGGCCAGCCCGCTGGTGTGCTGTAGCAAGTGCCGGACAGTGATGCCCGGAGCGGGAGCGAATGTCACCGCGTCGTTCAAAGCGAGCCGGCCCTCGGCGACGAGCTGCAGGACCACCGCGGCGACGAACGGCTTGGTGTTGCTGCCGATCCGGAAACGGTCTCCCACACGTGCGGGCGCTCCGGAGCGGCGGTCGCCGATCCCACTGGCCCGGCCCGCGAGGCGGGAGTACGCGACGGCGCCCGGCACTCCGGCTCGCACGAGCCGGTCCAGGGCTTCCTGCACGTTGTCTGTCAAATTTCGTCCGCTTTTGCGTACACCGACACGTGGCGAGGGCTGGCGGCGGTGAACGGCTGCCCGGTGAAGTCACCCCACCGGTCCATCAGCTTGAGGCCACACAGCTCCGCGAGTAAGTCCAGTTCCGACGGGAAGGCGTAACGAATGACGTGCTGGACCGTCTCGGGAACGCCGCCGTCGAGGATGGTGTGCACACCAACCATCAGCTGGTGGGAACGGTCGACGCTGACCACGTCGAGCATGACCGCGTTCATGCCGAGGTGCCGCACCGACGTAGTGGGCTGTGTGAGCCCGTGGAAGGGAGCCGGCTCGAAGACTTCGATGACGAAGCGGCCGCCGGGGGCCAGCTGCTTGTGGACGCCGCGCAGACAGGAGATCTGCTGCTCACGGGTGACGGCGGAGAAGAAGGTGTTCAGCACGACGAGGATCAGGTCGTGCTCGCCTCCGGTCGTCGTGTTGGTGAAGTCAGCGAGCTGAGTGGTGACGCGACCCTCCGGATCCTTGCGAGCGAGCTGCGCAAGCATCGGAGCCGAACCGTCGATGCCGTGCACCTCATAGCCTCGCTCCGCGAGCGGAATCGCGATGCGCCCGGTACCGACGCCCAACTCCAGGATTCGCGCCGGCGCCGGACGCAGCCGCTCGACCAGGTCAAGGCTGGCCGCGGTATCGATCTCGATGTGTGGGTACATGAGGTCGTAGACGCCGGCGAGTCGTTCCTCGTAGGGGGCATGTCTGATCATGTGCGTTGTCCCTTCGGTGCGGTCAGGAGCGTTAACGGATCGGCGGCTATACCGAACCGGTCGCGGAGGACGCGACGAGCGACGTGCAGACCGGACATACCGTGCACACCGGGCCCGGGAGGGCTAGCCGCGGAGCAGTGGTACAAGCCCGGCACAGGGGTGGTGAACGGGTCGACGCCGAGGCGCGGTCGGAATGCGAGCTGGTGGAGGCTCAGCAGCCCCGAGGTGATGTCGCCACCGACGTGGTTGGCGTTGTGGCTCTCCACCTGGGCGGCAGTGCGCACGTGCCGGGCGACGACCAGGTCGCGGAAGCCCGGCGCGAACCGCTCGATTTGCCCGATCACCGCCTCGCTCACATCCGTGTCGGAGCCACGGGGAACGTGGGCGTACGCGGACAGAGCCTGCAATCCACGCGGCGCGCGAGTGTCGCCGACGGCGGACGGCTGCGTGACAAGCACATATGGCCGCGGAACGTGCTTACCGGAGGCGACGGCACGCTGGACTGCAATAGCCTCCGCCCGCGTGCCGGCCAGGTGCAACGTCCCTGCGCGGTCGCAGCCGGCGGCCGACCAGGGCACCGGGCCGGACAGCACGAAGTCGACTGTGCAGCTGCCGACGCCGTACTGGTACCTGGCGAGGCGCCGCAGGTAACGCCGCGGTAGCACCGTTCCAGCTATGCGCGCCAGGACAGTCGGACCGCAGTTGAGAACAATTGCCCGAGCGCGAGGCAGGTCGCGGATGTCGTGGACAGGGCTGTCCGCCATCAGGGTGCCGCCGTGCGCTTGGATGTCGGCGACCATGGCATCGGTGATCGCCTGGCTGCCGCCGCGAGGCAACGGCCAGCCGACCGCGTGGGCGAGCAGAGCGAGGGTCGTTCCGACCGCCGTGGCCGGTAGACGATCAGGCCGGACGACGCCATGCAGATTCACGCCGGTGAGCATCGCCCCGGCAACGCCGGCCTGTGGCAGGAACCGCTGTTCCAGGACGGCTGCGCCGAGAAGAGTCGCGGCCGGTGAGATGAGCACCGCGGGGTCGCGGAGGTCGGACAGCGCCGCGGCGGCCACCGCCGGCCAGCGCGCGGTGAGGGGGGCGAAGATCCTCCGCCAGCGACGGCCCGCACTGCCCAGCCCGTCGGCCGTACGGTCCAAGCCAGGCCTGCTTGGCCATCGTCAAGCGGATGCGCGTACGCGATCTGGGGTTGAAGCATGGTGACACCGCGTGCGCCCAGGTTGAACGCCCGGAAGAACGGCGACGCCGCCGCCATCGGATGTACCGACGAACAAAGGTCGTGCCGGATGCCGGCGCCGAGCGGCTCACCCGTACGGGCTCCGCCGCCGAACCCGTCAGCGGCCTCGTGAACGGCCACGCGCAACCCAGCCCGGCTGAGAAGCACAGCCGCGGCGAGCCCGTTGGGTCCGGAACCGACGACCACGACGTCGGCGTCGCTCACAGTTTCTCGAACCGGGACAGGTACATGTATTTCGGGTCTTCACTCGAGTCGTATCCGGAACTGCGGGCGATGAGGAACTGGAAGCCGCGAGGCCTGTCACCGTCGGCGGACACCTCGACCTTGCGCCGGACCAGCCCGGACAGCAACGCGTACGCAGGCGCGTCGGTGCCGTCGTCGCCGAACACGTTGAGCTGCTGAGTCAAGTGGTCGCACAGGTCGTGCACGGCCTTGTCGAGCCGGCGTTCGGGAAACCACACAGCGTGTCGCAGGGCGCGGGGTTGCGGCTCCGTGATGGCCTGCCATGGCGCTTCCGTGCCGTCGGAACACAGCGTGCGGTAGAGCACGATGAAGTCGTACCGGGCCGGTTCCGGAGCGAAGAACCGCCAGTCCGGCAGGGCAACACCGGTGGGTTCGGCCCGGCGTAGCCGGTCGAAGATCCGTTGCGGGTGCTGGCTGACGATGCTGGCGACGAACCAGGTACCGAGGCCCGCGCACAGCCCGGCCCAGACAAGATCGGCGGTGCCGGACCGACGGCCGCTCATCGGCGCGGCTCCGTCAGGCCGCTGACGAAGGCTGCGATGTGCTCGGCGACGACCTCGGCGCGCACCCGGTCGGTGATGATGGTCTCGTGGTCGGATCCCCCGATGACATGGAATCGCGCGCCATCGCCGGTCCCACCAAGTTCCCGGTGCAATTCCTGTTGCACCTCATCGGCCTCGACAGTGGCCGAGGCGGACAAAACAAGTAGCTCCGCTGATGTTTTGGGCAATCGACCGGTGGAATCGTCCTTCACAGCGTTCCATTCTCGGTACACCGCAGACCACATGGCCATATCGCGGTACTGCTCAGTCGCCGACGCCCGCAGTTCGGCGGGCAGTCGATCGAACGATTGCGGAATTTGCAGGAGCGATCCGAGACCCAGTCGCATCGACGGCAGCACGTATCTCAGGACATTTTCGAAATCCCTGGCCGAGTCGGCCTGGCGAGCTGAACGGGCTGCGCCACCGGGATGATTGGGATCGACCAGCACTACGCCCTGGATGCGATCGCCCAGCGCCTCGGCCGCCCGCAAAGCCAGGTAGCCGCCCAGCGAGTGCCCCACTACGACAACTGGTCGGTCGCCTGCCAACTCGGCAGCCAAGTCGGCGAAATCCCGTGCGATCTTGTCCACGGTGAATGGTTCGCGGTCGCGTAGGACACTCGCGCCGTACCCGGCGCGCTGGTAGACGACAGTGGTGAGCTTTTCGGACAGCGGACGGCGAACCCACTCCCAGTGGAACTCGGTGGCCGACAGCGTCGACTCGAAGAAGACCACCGGACCGGTCGCGTGTTCGTTCCTGACGGTGTACGCCAACTCGTTTCCGGCGCCCGTGGCCATCAGGCGCACGTCCGGCCGAGGCTTGGCGACGGCGCGGCGGCGGCGCGCCGTGACCGCCATCCCGCCGGCGAACGCCGCGGCCGCGACAACGGCCGCCGCCACCGGCACAGCATCGCTGCGGTCCTGCTTACGACGCGGATCGGTCACGTACAACACCGCCGGCTGCATGGCGCAGAACGCGCCGACGAAACGGCCCAGCCCCATCAGCCCGGCGTTGGCGGCGTGGAAAGCCGCGGCGGAACCGACGAGTAACGGGGCCAGCCGACCTCGCCCGGCGAACACGATCGGAAACAGGCACTCCAGCGCCAGGACCGCATGGCCCACAACGGTCGAGGACCGCGGGAAGCGTTCGGTCGCCCGCCAGGCGCCTTGGTGCCCGTACGTGACCGTACGCATGACGCCGGGCAGGGCGCGGCCGGAACGCCAGGTCGGACTCACCATCTTGACCCAGCCCGAGGCCGTGTAGTTGAGCGTGGACTGCAGTCCCAGAAACCACAGGGCCGCGTCGGTCACGCGCGGCTGTCGGCTGGACCGGGCCAGCGCGGCGGTCGCCTGCACCAGGAAAGACGCCTGGTCGGAGCCGTCCGTGCCGTACACGTGGCCGGGGAAGGCACCCACCGAGGAGGCCGCGATCGTCGCGTTGGCGACCGCGCGGGATCTGTGGAACCTTCCCGTGGGCGCGAGCAGGAAGGCGGCAGAGGCAGCGCGGGCCACATGAAGGACCGTCGCCGCTCCCGGCTGCGCGGTCGCGTTGAGCACCCGGCGCGCGACGGGTCCGCGGTCGTCGAGCCGGCGACGAGCGACAGCCCAGTCGTTCGGCCCGCCCCGGCCGCGGTCGGCTCGCCGGGCCAGCAACTCCAGGCTTGCGACGAGATGGGTCAGTGCACCGAGCCGTTCGACGGCGGCCAGAGTGCGATCACGGTCGAGCGACCGCGAGGACAGGACAACACGGGCGAGTCTCGCTGGCAGACCCATTCCTCACCTTCCGTGGGTGGTACGGGACGGCGCGCGGCGCCGCCCCGTACGCGCTGTGGATCCGATCAGACGGAGCCGATGCCCAGGATCGAGCCGATGGCAGTCACAGCGGCAGCAGCCAGGATGACCGGGAGCAGACCGAGCGGCTCGCCGTCCTGCATCTTCCGGGCCGGCGATTCCTCGGACAGACCCTGGAACTGGGCCTGTGACACCATGTTGGCGTGCTGGGCGATGTTGGGCATGTGACCTCCCGCGGATTGGCGGGGTCGCCACAGGACGGCACTCTGCCAGTGCTTCCGCACCACAAAAGTGCCTTTCTTGCCCTGCAGCATCCCCCGATGATTGGCCAAGCATATTGGCCGACGTCACTCTATCAACGAATCTCGAAACCTTGAGCCGCAGTGCGGTGCGGAAGTTAACATTGATCCTGTGTCCACAGTGGTATATAGGCCGCGCATAGCAGCTATAAATTAGCTTGCGCCATCCTCAGCATTCGCCGCAGGCTTCGCGGCGCATCAAGCTTCCGTTGCCGCGGAACGTTTGCCATAATGCCGTGGCGAATGCAGCACCATTCCTACGGCCGAATGCGGAGCCCCAATCTTGAGAATGCTGCGATGACCTCGGCGGTTGACGTCCAGCAAGTCACGGTCACGTACGGCTCGACCGTTGTCCTGGACGGCATCGACCTCCAGGTCTCCGAGGGCGCCGCCGTTGCGCTCGTCGGAGAGAACGGGGCTGGGAAGTCGACGCTGCTGCGCTGCATCACCGGGCTGCAGCAGCCGTCCGACGGTGACATCTCCGTCTTCGACGCGGCACCGGGACGCGGTTCGCACTTCTGGCAGCAGGTCGCCACCACGGTCGAGTCGCCCAGCTGGTATCAGGGTCTGACGGTGCGCGAGCACCTCGACCTGGTCCGGGTGGTCAACGGTGACGATCCCGGCGACGGCCACATCGACGAGCTCTGCCGCGCCCTGGGCCTGACCGGGCTTTCCGACAGCCTTCCCATCACGCTCTCCTCCGGGCAGCGCCAGCGTTTCCTTCTCGCGGCGACTCTCGTGCGGCCGAGCCGGTTGCTCGTGCTCGACGAGCCCGAGCAGCGCCTCGACTCGCGGATCAAGCACGCGATCGCCGCGCATCTGCGGTCATACGTCGAAGCCGGCGGCACGCTGATCATGGCCAGCCACGACGATGCCTTCCGGGTCGGCGTCGGCGCGGACGAGGTCCTGCTCACTCGTCCGGAGAGCTGAGGTGAGCCCCATCGAGGCCCCGGTCCGGCCGGGCTCCGCCGCCGCCGTCGACGCCCGCCGCTGGATTCGCCGGCGTCAGGTCGCCGCCGGTGGCCGCGTCGATATCGGCATGGTCTATGTGGTCTCCCTCGCTGTTCTCATGGCCGGCGCGCTCCTCGGGCAACCGCTGGTGCGGGTCGTCTGGCCACCGGACGCTCCCAGTGGTGGCCCGGCACTCACCCCGTTCGTCGGCGCCTTGGCGGTCCTCGCCGCCTTCTTCGTCGTCCTGCGCCAACTCGGGCCGCTGTCGGTCAGCCGGAGTGATGCCACCTGGCTGCTGCCGTCCCCACTGCCTCGGCGCATCCTGCTCACACCGGCGCTCACCCTGATCACGATCGTCGCGCTGGTCGTAGGCGCCGTCGTCGGCATCGCCGTGACGGGACACGTCGCCGCCCGCCCGGCTGGACTGCTGGTGGTGGGTGCGGGTGGCATCACCGGAGCGGCGGCCGCGGTTTTCGTGGCACTGCTGGCGCTGGCCGGTCAGCGACAGCCGTCCGTCGCCCGGTTCGCCGACGGCATCGGCATCGCGATCGGTGCGGGTTGCCTCATCCTGGCCGCCGCGCTGCGCACCACCGGCGACCGTCGACTGCCCTTCGCGCTCGTACCGCCCGCGGCCATGCTCGCCATCGGCAGCGCCGCGCTGGCCGCCGCACTCGTGTCGGTCGTGCTGACGTGGCGGTCGTTGGAGCAATGGCCGCCCGCGCCGATCGCCGAGGCGTCGATCAACGCCGGCGCGTACGCCGATGTGGTGTACGCGGTCGAGCCGTCCTACCTCACCGAGATGAGCGCCCGCCGATTCTGGCGCAGCCGCACCCGCGTACGGACGACGCGGCTGTTGCCCGCACGCCGGGTCCCGCCGCTCATCGCCCAAGATTTGATCATTCTGCGCCGGAAGGCCGCCCGACTCTGGTGGCCGGTGGGTGCGGCCGCGCTTCCCGTCTATTTCGCCGACGGCCCCGCCTGGCTTCTGCTCGGCGTGGTCCTGATCGGCGCGCTGGCTGCCGCCGGTCTCACCGCGGAGTCCACCCACGGCGACGCCTCGAACCCGGCGTTGCTCCGCCTGCTCGGAGCTACGGGCCGCCAGGTGACCACTCAACGTCTCGTGGTCCCCGCCGTCGTCGCCGCGGTGTGGCTGGCCGTCACCCTGGCCGTGTTGCAGGGCACCGGTTCGCTCACCGGACCGTGGTGGCTGCTCGGTCTGCTGGCCGGACCGGCTGTCGCGGTGGGCGCTTTTCAGCGGGCCAAGGCGAGCGCCGCCTCGATCGGCACCATCCTGATCGACACGCCGCTGGGGGCGTTCCCGGCCGGCATGCTGTTGTGGCTGCTCAACGGCATCGACGTTCTCGCCGTCCTGACCCTGCCCGTCTCGGCCGGTCTGGTGATGCTGAGGGCACCCGAGTCGCTCGGCTGGCACTGGCTGCTGGCACAGGCGATCAGTTCGGCTCTCGGGTATGTCCTGCTGGTGCGGAGGTCAAGCACCGCCGCCGGTTCACTGTGATCGCCGGTGCGGTCGGGCCTCGGATCGCCGCCGGACCACGGAATCCTTGACCTCACGGGACGTCGGTCACAAATGACTGGCACCCTGATCGCGAAGTGGTCGTTGATCTTCGCATGAAGATCAAGTTGTACGTGGCGGTGGCGGCGCTCGTGTTGCTTCCGGCGCCTGCCGCTGCCGTCGCCTCGTTCGCTCCGCCCGCCGAGGCGGTGGACCGGACGTCGTCCCCAGCCCCACTGCCGGGTGAAGGGCCGCAGAACGGTTCCGGCCCCGGCAACGCCTCCTACAACAGCGCCGGGTCGCGGCTCCACGGCTCGGCGACGGGCTGATCTCCGTCGTCCACCGCGTTCGTCTGCGGCACGCGGCGGGCGGCGATCGCCTCTTCTCCAGCCACGACCGCAGTGTGGCCGGCCTGGACGCGCGGACCGGCCGCAAGCTCTGTTCAGGCCACACGCCGGTTGTGGCGAATCGCGTCGGTGGTCTGCGTACCCGACCGGCCTGACCGCCGAGGCCGCTACCGGCCGGGTGCCGCGGGCGAAGCCGAGCCGTCAAGACCACCCGCCCGTCATCGCGGGCGGGTGGCTCTGTCACCGAAGGCAACCGGCTACGGACGTCTCACTGACCGTACGTACGGCGGCGGGACACCTCGGCCAGGGTCACGGCGGCGGCGACGCTGGCGTTCAGCGACTCCACGTCCGAGGCCATCGGGATGCTCACCCGCAGGTCGCACGTCTCGCCGACCAGGCGGGACAGGCCGCGGCCCTCGGAGCCGACCACGACCAGCAGCGGGCCGATCGCGGCCTCGAGTTGGTAGAGGTCGGTCTCGCCGTCGGCGTCGAGGCCGATCGCGGTGAATCCGGCCTGCTGGGCCGTCTTGATCGCGCGGGTCAGGTTGACCACCTGGGAGACCGGCACGCGGGCGGCCGCGCCGGCGCTGGTGCGCCAGGCGGTCGCGGTGATGCCGGCGGCCCGGCGTTCGGTCATGAAGACGCCGTGGCCGCCGAACGCCGCGACGGAACGGATGACCGCGCCGACGTTGCGCGGGTCGGTCACGCCGTCGAGGGCGACCAGCAGCGGGGCCGTCTGCTCGAGGGAGGCGGCGACCAGGTCGTCGAAGTTCTCGTAGGCGAAGGGCGGCACCTGCAGGCCGATGCCCTGGTGCAGGACGCCGCCGGTCATCCGGTCGAGCTCGTTGCGGCCGATCTCGAGGATCGGGATGCCGCGGTCGCCCGCGGTGCGGACGATCTCGTTGATCCGCTCGTCGACGTCGATGCCCTGGGCCACGTACAGCGCCGTCGCCGGCACCGCGGCCCGCAGCGCCTCGACCACCGGGTTGCGGCCGAGCAGCAGCTCGGGGCCTTCCCTGGTCGGGTTGCTGCGACGGCCCGGGGCGATCCGCGGGCCGCCACGGGCGCCGCCGCCGGCCTTGCCGCGTTGCGGCACCTGCCGGCCGTAGGCCCGGCCACCGCTGCGACCCCAGGTCGTGTCCTTGCTGCCGGGCACGCCGACCTTGGGCGCACGACCCTCGGCGGCCGCCGCGCGACGTTCCTTGTCCTGCTTGCGGGCGGTCTTCTCGGGCAGCTGCTCGGTGCCGGAGTAGCCCTTGTGCCACGGGCGCTCGTCGGCCGGCAACGTGCGGCCCTTGCCCTTGAGGCCGGACCTGTTCTTGCCGCCGGACCCCATCGCGGCGCCCTTCTTCGAGACGACCCGCTTGCTGGCGTTCCGCGAATTTCCTGGCATCAGTGCTCTCCTACCGTCCAGCGCGGCCCGGCCGGAGTGTCCTCCACCTGAATTCCCGCGTTCTTGAGCTGGTCGCGGACCGAGTCGGCCGCCGTCCAGTCCTTCCGTGCCCGGGCCTGCGCCCGCTGCTCCAGCGCGAGCTGGACCAGCGAGTCGACCACCGGCTTGAGCTCGCCCTGCGCCGCGCCGCCGGCCCAGATGCCGTCGAGCGGGTCGAGACCCAGCACCCCGAGCATCGCCCGGACGGCGGTGAGCGCCCCGCGGATGCCGGCCTCGTCGCCGTCGGCCAGCGAGGTGTTGCCCTCGCGGATGCAGTCGTGCACCACGGCCAGGGCGGCCGAGGTGTTGAGGTCGTCGTTCATCGCCGCGGCGAACGCCGGCGGCACGTCCTTGGGGCGGCCGGGGCCGACGACCTCGACGGCCCGCTGCACGAAGCCCTCGATCCGCCGGTAGGCCACCGCGGCCTCGCGCAGCGACTCGTCGGAGTAGTCGATGCGGGACCGGTAGTGCGGGGTGCCGAGGTAGTAGCGCAGCTCGGCCGGCCGGATGCCCAGCGCGCGCACCGCGTCGAGGTCGATCACGTTGCCCAGCGACTTGCTCATCTTGGCCTCGCCGAGGTTGAGCAGCGCGTGGTGCACCCAGTGGCGGGCGAACGGCAGCCCGGCCGAGCGGGACTGGGCGATCTCGTTCTCGTGGTGGGGGAACGTGAGGTCGAGCCCGCCGCCGTGGATGTCGAACTCGTCGCCGAGGTAGCGACGGGCCATCGCGGAGCACTCGATGTGCCAGCCGGGACGACCCCGGCCCCACGGTGAGGGCCACGTGGCGTCGAACGGCTCGTCGGCCTTGGCGCCCTTCCAGAGCGCGAAGTCGCGGTAGTCGCGCTTGTCGGGCTCGCCGCCGTTGCTCGGCGGGCGCATGTCCTCGGGGTTCTGACCGGAGAGGGCGCCGTATTCCGGGTACGACATCACGTCGAAGTAGACGTCGCCGGAGCCCCCGGCCGCCGGGTAGGCGCGCTCGCGCCGGATGAGTTCGGCGATCAGCTCGTGCATCTCGGGGATGTGCCCGGTCGCGAGCGGCTCGTAGGTCGGCGGCAGCACGTTGAGCTCGCGATAGTTCGCGTCCAGGACCAGCTTGTTCTCGAAGGCGATGGCCCAGAAGGGGCGGCCCTGGGACTCGGCCTTGTCGATGATCTTGTCATCCACGTCGGTGACGTTGCGGATGAACATGACCTCGTAGTTGGTGTGCAGCAGCCATCGGCGCAGCACGTCGTAGTTCACCGCGGAACGCAGGTGACCGATGTGCGGCACGGACTGCACGGTGAGCCCACACAGGTAGATACCGACCTGGCCGGGCGTCATCGGGACGAAGTCCCGGACCGATCGGGTCGCGGTGTCATACAAGCGCAAACTCACCTGCCAAGCGTACCGGCCCCCGGAAGCCGGTTACCGCCCCGCCCGAGCGACCGGGACGGGGCGGCGGAACGGCAAGATCGATCAGGGGCGGGTCATCCGCAGGACGTCGAGGGCCTCGTCGAGCTGCTGCTCGGTGAGCGTGCCCTTCTCCAGGTGGCCGCGCTCGACGACGACCTCGCGGATCGTGCGGTCCGAGGCGAGGGCGGCCTTGGCGATCGCAGCCGCCTCGTCGTAGCCCAGATACCGGTTGAGCGGCGTGACGATCGAGGGCGATCCTTCCGCGTACGCCCGGGCGACCTCGACGTTGGGCTCGAGCCCGGCGACGCACCGGTCGGCCAGCAACCGCGCCGCGTTGGCCAGCAGGCGGATCGACTCGAGCAGGTTGCGGGCCATCACCGGCAGCATCACGTTGAGCTCGAAGTCACCCTGCGAGCCGGCGAAGGACACCGTCGTGTCGTTGCCGATCACCTGGGCGCAGACCTGGCGGACCGCCTCGGGCACCACCGGGTTCACCTTGCCGGGCATGATCGACGAACCTGGCTGCAGGTCGGGCAGGCGCAGCTCGCGCAGCCCGGCCCGCGGGCCCGAACCCATCCAGCGGATGTCGTTCACGATCTTGTAGAGCCCGACGGCGATCACCTTGAGCTGGCCCGACGCCTCGACCAGCGCGTCCCGGGCCCCCTGGGCCTCGAAGTGGTCACGAGCCTCGGTGACCGGCAGGCCGGTGCTTTGGCGCAGCCGCTCGATCACGGCCGGGGCGAACCCGGGTGGGGTGTTCACGCCGGTGCCGACCGCGGTGCCGCCGAGCGGCAGTTCGGCCAGGCGCGGCAGCGTCGCGGTGAGCCGCTCGATGCCGTTGGCGACCTGGCGCGCGTACCCGGAGAACTCCTGGCCGAGCGTGACCGGGGTGGCGTCCATCAGGTGCGTACGCCCGCTCTTGACCACCTCGGACCACTCGCCCGACTTGGCCAGCAGCGCCGCGCCCAGGTGTTCCAGAGCCGGGATGAGGTCGCTGGTGACCGCCTCGGTGGCGGCCAGGTGGATCGACGACGGGAAGACGTCATTGCTCGACTGCGACGCGTTGACGTGGTCGTTCGGGTGCACCGGCCGGCCCAGCTCGCGCGCGGCCAGGGTGGCGATCACCTCGTTGGCGTTCATGTTGGACGACGTGCCCGACCCGGTCTGGAACACGTCGATCGGGAACTGGTCGTCGTATCCGCCGTCGGCCACGTGCGCGGCCGCCTTGGCGATGGCCTGGGCCAGGTCGTCGTCGAGCACGCCGAGGGCCGCGTTCACCTGCGCGGCGGCGCCCTTGATCTGGGCCAGCGCCTTGATGTGCGTGGGTTCGAGACCGCGCCCCGAGATGGGGAAGTTCTCGACGGCGCGCTGGGTCTGCGCCCGCCAGAGGGCGTCGGCCGGCACCCGGACCTCGCCCATCGTGTCCTTTTCGATCCGGTATCCGCTCTCGTCAGTAGTCACGACACCATCGTCTCTCCGACCGCGCCGGACTGCAGATGATCCGCCCCACCGATCACGGCGAGAAGCTTGTCGACGTCGTGCCGCTCGGGCGCGCCGAGGTCGGCCAGAGCCGCCCGGGCCCGGGTCAGCAGCTTGCGGGCGGTGTCCGGATCCTCGGTGATCGAGCATTCGCCGAGACCGGCCCACGCCAAGGCGGTCTGCCACGGAAGACGGGCCTGCTCGGCGAACGCCAGCGCCCGTTCGAACATGGCCCGGGCGGCCGGAGCGTTGCCGGCCAGCAGCAGCGTGCTCCCGAAGCCGTGGCAGAGCCGGGAGATCTGCTCCCGGTTGTGCAGCCGATCGGCGATCGCAACGGCCTGCTGATGCTCGGCGATCGCGTCGCCGAGCCGTCCATCGGCGGCCAGGAACAGGGCGAGCTGATGGAGCGCGTTGGCCTCCCAGTGCGGAAAATTGGTCCGGCGGGTCCAGGCCAGCGCCACCCGCGCCTGTCGCTGCGCCACCGCCGGGCTGATGGCGCCCAGCTGGTGCTTGATCAGGGCTATGTTGATCAGCGAGTCACCGACCCGGACGGGATCGCCCAGTCCGAGCTGGCCGATGAGACGCAACCGGTGATACCGCAGCGCCTGCCGATAGTCGCCGAGCCGCTGGAAGTTGTGGGCCAGGGTGTTGAGCTCATCGCGACCATGCCGCGCCACGGACAGGCGCCGCACCTCGAAAGCCAGTTCGTTGCTCTTGGCCCATCGACCGGTCTCGTGCTGGACGACCGCGAGATTGATCAGGGCCCGGGCGACGTCCTCGCGGGAGCCGACCTTGCGGCGGAGCGCGACGCAACGCTCCATCAGGCGGATCGCCTCGTCCATCCGTCCGCGGCGGAAATGCACCGACGCCAGGTAGTTGAGCATGGTCGCGACGGCCGGCTGGTCGCCGTCGCGCTCCACGACCGCCAGAGCGCGTTCGTGCAGGGCCTGCACCTCGTCCAGATAGCCCAGGTTGAACAGGTGACGCCAGGCCGCCCGGGGCAGCCGCCAGGCATACCCGGCCAGTTCCGGCACAGTCGCGGCAGCATCGACATAGGCGGCCAGCGCGGGCCGCTCCCGCCCCAGCCGGGCGAACGGGTCGATCACCGCGGCGACCAGCTCGGGCCGCAGCGGCGGCTGTCCGCCGATGTCGCGCACGACGGCCCCGCGATAGGCCGGCAGGTTGGCCGCCACGGCGGCGTGGACCTGGAAGTCGAACAGCCCGCGCAGCGCCGCGTGCCGCTCCTCCGGCGTGCTCTCGGCGGCCAGCACGGCGGCGTATTCCCGCAACAGGTCGTGCAACCGGTAGACACCCGGTTCCGGCTCTTCGAGCAGGTGCGTGTCGACGAGGTCGTCGACCGCGTCCAGCGCCTCGTCCGGCGACAGCCCGCTGAGCGCCGCCACGGCAAGAGCGTCGAACTCCGTACCGGGCATCAGCCCGAGCAGCCGGAACACCCGGCTCACCGCGGGCGGCAACTGCCGGTACGAGACCGCGAACGCGCTGGCCACCGAGCGGTCCTCGGCCGCGAGTTCCGGCAGGACCGACTCCCCGAGCCGCCGGACCAGATCGGCGACCCGCCATCGTGGCCGGTGGGCCAGCCGGGCGCCCGCGAGCCGGATGGCCAGCGGCAGGCAGCCGCACCGGCGCACCACCTCGGCGCCGGCCTCCGGCTCGGCCCAGACCCGCGGCCCCACGATCCGGGCGAGAAGCGTGAGCCCCTCGTCCGGGTTCAGCACCGCCAGCGACTCCGGGTGCACGCCGTCCAGCCCGAGCAGCCGGCGCCGCCCGGTGACCAGGGCGAGGCTGCCGGGTCCGGTCGGCAGCAGGTCGGCGAGCTGAGCACTCGACGCGGCGTTGTCGAACAGCACCAGCGCCCGCCGCCCGGCCAGTTCGGTGCGCCACAGGCCGACCCGGTCGACCAGCCCCGGCGGGATGCGCTCGGCGTCGACACCGAGCTGACCCAGCAGCACGAGCAGCGCGGCCGCCGGATCGAGCGGCTGCTCGGCGTCGTGGCCGTGCAGGTCGACGAAGAGATGCGCGTCGGGGTGGCGGTCACCGAGCAGCGCGGCCACGTGCAGGGCCAGGGTGGTCTTGCCGCTGCCGGCCATCCCGTCGATCACCGCGACCACCGGCCCGGCCGCGCCCGCCTCGTCGATCGCGGCGACCAACCGGCGTACGACGTCGACGCGGCCGGTGAAGTCGCCCACCGTCCGCGGGAGGCAGCGGATGCGCGGCAACGGGGCGGGCTGCTCGGCCGGCGCGGCGGCGGCGCCGGTGAGCAGGGCCGCGTGCAGCTCCTGCAACTCGCGCCCCGGGTCGAGGCCCAGCTCGTCCCGCAGAGCCGACCGGATGCGCCGATATTCGGCCAGCGCGTCGCCCTGCCGCCCGGAACGGGACAGCGCCCGCATGAGCTGGCCGCTCAGCTTCTCCTGCAGCGGGAAGCGGTCGACCGCGGCCGACAGCTCGCCGGCCAGGTCGCGCTCGTGCCCGGCGGCCAGTTCGAGTTCGGCCCAGCTCTGCAGGACGGCGACGTGCTGCTGGTCGAGGACGGCCGCGGCCAGGCGTACGCCGTGGGCGTCGATCCCGGCGGCCGCGTCGCCGCGCCACAGATCGAGCGCCCGCCGGTACAGCGCGGGATCCGGCCGGGCCCGCGCCTCGGCCACCAGCCGGGTGAACTCGGCCGCGTCGAGCTCGCCGGGACCGGGCGTGAGGCAGTAGCCGGCCGGGTCGCTGCGGATGGCGTCGGCGGGCAGGGACCGGCGCAGACGGGAGACACAGGTCTGCAGCTGACCGCGGGCGGTGGCCGGCGGCTCGGCGCCCCAGACCGCGTCGACGAGGGTGCCGACGCCGAGGACCCGCCCCGGGTGGAGCAGCAGCATGGCCAGCACGACGCGATCACGACCGGCCGTGATGGCGACGTCATGGCCGTCGACAGTGACGGACAGTGGCCCGAGGATGCGATAGCGCATGCCGCCCCTACCGTTGAGTCGCATCGAGCCTACTCGACGTGGTGAGAGCGGATCGACAGCGGAACGACAGCGGAGTCGGCCAAGCTGAGGTCCGCGCCGCCGCATCGTGGATGCTCAAACATCGCCCCAGCACGATGCGGCGGTTCGTGTCCGACGGGGGCGTGCAGCCCGTTCGCGTGGCCGCGCGGACGGGCTGCCCGTGTCTCGGTGATCACCGTCGGTTGGACGATGTGGCGGGCGGAACGTAACGTCGGCTGGCGTGCCCCCGTCCCCGACCGAACAGGATCACCCCATGCGACGCGCCCTCCTGGCCGTGCTGGCCGGCAGCCTCCTGCTGACCGGCGCCGCCTGCGACAGCGACGCGAAGAGCCCCGAGGCCGCCCCCGAGGCGACCCCGGCGAGCACCGCTCCGAGCAGCCCGGCCCCGCCCGACTACACGGCGAACACCAAGCTGGTCTGCGGCAAGCTCGAGACCCTCTACTCGGGTGAACTGCGCGACTTCGGCGCCGCGATGGGCAAGCTCATCACGTACCGCGAGGCGAAGCAGACCGCCGAGGCCAAGAAGGCCGAGACCGCGGCCGTGGCCGAGCTCAAGGGCGTCGCCGTCAAGATCCGCAAGGAGACCTCGGCGGCGCAGAACCCCGAGTTCAAGGCGGCCGGCCTCACCTCGGCCGCGAAGGTCGACGCGAGCGCGGTCAACAAGGCGTACATCAAGAAGGCGACGACCCTCAAGGTGCTGAACTCGACGATCGAGGGTCAGTTCAAGGAGTGGCTGAGCCCGGTCGCGGGATACTGCGCCGCCTGACCGGCCCGGCCGGGCGAGGCGGTCACCGCCGGCCGATCGAGAGGACGGGCTTCGTCACCTCGGCGAAGAAGTCGTTGCCCTTGTCGTCGACGACGATGAAGGCGGGGAAGTCCTCCACCTCGATCTTCCAGACCGCCTCCATGCCGAGCTCGGGGTATTCGAGCACCTCGACGTGGCGGATGCAGTCCTGGGCCAGCCGGGCCGCGGGGCCGCCGATCGAGCCCAGATAGAAGCCGCCGTACGTGTTGCAGGCCTGGGTGACCTGGCCCGAGCGGTTGCCCTTGGCCAGCATGACCAGGGAGCCGCCGGCGGCCTGGAAACGCTCGACGTACGAGTCCATGCGACCGGCCGTGGTCGGGCCGAACGAGCCGGAGGCATAGCCCTCGGGGGTCTTGGCCGGGCCGGCGTAGTAGACGGCGTGGTCGCGCAGGTACTGCGGCATGGGCTCGCCCGCGTCCAGCCGCTCGGCGATCTTGGCGTGGGCGATGTCGCGGGCCACCACCAGCGGGCCGGTCAGCGAGAGCCGGGTCTTCACCGGGTACTTCGAGAGCTCCTCGCGGATCTCGGCCATCGGGCGGTTGAGGTCGACCTTGACCACCGGCTCGGCGCCCAGATCGACCTCGGGCAGGAAGCGGGCCGGGTCGGTCTCGAGACGCTCCAGCCAGACGCCGGACGGGGTGATCTTGGCCAGCGCCTGGCGGTCGGCCGAGCACGAGACGGCGATCGCGACCGGGCAGGACGCGCCGTGCCGGGGCAGCCGGACGACCCGGACGTCGTGGCAGAAGTACCGGCCGCCGAACTGGGCGCCGATGCCGAAGTCGCGGGTCAGTTCGAGCACGGCCGCCTCGAGCTCGACGTCGCGGAAGCCGTGGGCCGACATCGTGCCGTGCCGGGGCAGGTTGTCCAGGTACTTGGCGCTGGCCAGCTTGGCCGTCTTGAGCGCGTACTCCGCGCTGGTGCCGCCGATGACCACGGCCAGGTGGTACGGCGGGCAGGCCGACGTGCCGATCAACCGGAGCTTCTCGTCCAGGAACTCCATCATCCGCGCCGGGTTCAGCAGCGCCTTGGTCTCCTGGTAGAGGTACGACTTGTTGGCCGAGCCGCCGCCCTTGGCCATGAACAGGAACTTGTACGCGTCGGGGGCGCCGCCCGGGTCCTCGGCGTAGAGCTCGATCTGGGCCGGCAGGTTCGACCCGGTGTTGCGCTCGTCCCACATGGTGAGCGGCGCGAGCTGCGAATAGCGCAGGTTGAGCCGGGTGTAGGCCTGGTAGACGCCCTCCGCGATGGCTTCCTCGTCGGTGCCGTCGGTGAGCACGTGCCGCCCGCGCTTGCCCATCACGATCGCGGTGCCGGTGTCCTGGCACATCGGGAGCACCCCGCCGGCCGCGATGTTGGCGTTGCGCAGCAGGTCGATGGCCACGAACCGGTCGTTCGGCGACGCCTTGGGGTCGTCGATGATCGCGCGCAGCTGAGCCAGGTGGGCCGGGCGCAGGTAGTGCGCGATGTCGTGCATCGCCTCGGCCGTGAGCTGGGTCATCACGGCCGGCTCGACGGTGAGGAACCGGCGGCCGCCCGGACCGTGCACGACGTCGACGCCTTCGTCGGTGACCAGTCGGTACTCGGTCAGGTCGTCGCCGATGGGCAACAGCGGCGAGTACGAGAATGCGGCGCCTCTGCTCATGAGCGGCAAGCCTAGACAAAGCCCCGGCGCCTCGGCGAACCGCTCCACCTCCGCGCGCATACCAGTTCGGTCAACGGAACGCGATGTACGCCATCTCGCGCCCGGAGACGGCGATCAGACCGCCCGGCCCGGCCGCGAAGACCTTGGCGTCCGTCCGCAGGTCGGCCAGCACGCGGCCGGTGCCGGGGACGACCGCCACGACACGGTCGGGCGCGCGGCTCGTGATCACCGCGGCGGAGGGGGTGAGCGCCGCCGCCCCGCCCTCGCCGACCGCCCGCGACCAGGTGACCCGTCCCCGGCTGAAGCCGTAGCCGCGCAGCGTGCGCCCGTCGGCGCTGCGGATCACGGCATGGCTGTCGTTGACCGCGAGCACCGCCTCGCCCCGCGCGCCGCGCCACAACAGCCGGCCGTCGTGCGCGGCCAGCAGCTCCGGCCGCCCGGTCGGGTCGACCCCGAGCACCACGTCCTCGCCGCCGGCCGGGTCGTGTTCCTGCTGGCAGTCGGAGCCGTTGTCGGCCGTACGCAGGTTGAGCCCCTCCCGCCGCCAGACCGCCGCGGTCGACGGCGGGTCGGTCGCCACCACGTCGTAGTAGCAGGTGCCGTCCTGAGCCGTGCCGGTCACCGTGAGCACCCGGCCGCCGGCGATCGCCACGCGCTGGTCGGGCCGGGGCTCGGCGGCCTGCACGACCCGGCCCGTGGCGGTGTCGATCACGCGGACCTTCCCGTCGTCGGGCAGCCCGATCAGGCTCGGCAGCAGCCGCGGCCGGGCCACGTCGTCGTCGACCCGGTCGGCGGTGAGCGGGCGGGTGTCCGGCAGGTCGGGGTTGGCCGCGTTGAGCACGAAGCCGATCCCGCCCGTGTCGACGGTCCAGAGCGGCTTGGCGCCGCGCGGGGCCCAGGCCGTGAGCTGACATTCGCTGCCCTTGGCGCAGTGCAGGTCGAGGAGCGCGTCGCGATAGGTCCAGACGGCGGTGGCCTCGGTGTCGGCCCGCAGCACGGCCCCGCTGCGCGGGTCGAGCACCTGGTATCCCTTGGTCAGCAGCCGCCCGGTGGCCACCACCGCGTCGTTGCCGCTGCCCGAGACCGCGGCCCAGTCGGCGTCGCTGTCCCAGAGCTTGACCCCGGCGGTGAGGCCGTAGGCCTCGATCGAGGTGCGGTATTCGACGACAACCGCGTCGCCGGCCACCGAGACGCTCTGCGGGCTGCCGCCGATGCGCTGCTGCCAGCGGGCCGCGCCACCGGCGATCGGCTCGCTGGTGTTGACCCAGGCCCAGACCTGCGGCCACGGGTTCCACACGCCGGTCGTGGCCAGCACGATCACGATCACGATGGCGACCAGCGCGTACCCCTTCCAGGGGCTGCCACCGGACGCCATGCGCGACACGCTAACCACGTCGATCCCCCGAACGATGGATCTTGATTCGCCCGTGTCGATATGATTTGCCGGATATAACGGACAGGAGGCCGGGCCGATTGTGCAACTTGCACCCACCGGGCCGCCTCGCCCGGACCCGACCGGGCACCCTGCGCAGTCCCGTGAACAACTGTTGAATCGGCCTGTGACCTGCGACAACCTCAGTCAATGACGCAGACGATGGCACACGGGACCCGCACCGACGACGTCTTCCCGGTCAAGGGCGTCGACCACCTCAGGTTCCTCGTGGGCAACGCCAAGCAGGCCGCCCACTACTACTCCACGGCGTTCGGCATGACCTGTGTGGCCTACCGGGGGCCCGAGCAGGGCTACCGCGACCAGGCCGAATACGTTCTGGTCAGCGGGGGCGCCCGGTTCGTCGTGACCGGCGCGGTGCACGCGGGGGCGCCCGGCGCCGACCACGTGACCCGGCACGGCGACGGCATCCAGGACATCGCGATCGAGGTCCCGGACGTCGACAAGGCGTACGCGCACGCGGTCGCGGCCGGCGCCCGCGGCGTGACCGAGCCGCACGACCTCGAGGACGAGCACGGCCTCGTCCGGATGGCGGCCATCGCGACGTACGGGGACACCGTGCACTCGCTGGTCGACCGCTCCCGGTACGCCGGCCCCTTCCTGCCCGGCTTCGTGTCGCGCGCGCCGATCGTCGACCGGCAGCCCGCCATCGACGCCGGCCTGCAGCCCAAGCGCTTCTTCCAGGCCGTCGACCACGTGGTCGGCAACGTCGAACTGGGCCGGATGGACGAGTGGGTGGAGTTCTACCGCCGCGTCATGGGCTTCACGAACATGGCCGAGTTCATCGGCGACGACATCGCCACCGACTACTCCGCGCTGATGTCCAAGGTCGTCGCGGACGGCACTCGCAAGGTCAAGTTCCCGCTCAACGAGCCGGCCGTCTCGCAGCGCAAGTCGCAGATCGACGAGTACCTCGAGTTCTACGGCGGCCCGGGCGCCCAGCACATCGCCGTCGCCACCAACGACATCATCGCCAGCGTCGACGCGATGCGCGCGGCCGGCGTCCAGTTCCTGGACACGCCGGACTCTTACTACGAGGACCCCGAGCTGCGGGCCCGGATCGGCCAGGTCCGGGTGCCGATCGAGGAGCTGCAGAGCCGCAAGATCCTGGTCGACCGGGACGAGGACGGCTACCTGCTGCAGATTTTCACCGCGCCGGTGCAGGACCGCCCGACGGTCTTCTTCGAGCTGATCGAGCGGCACGGCTCCCTCGGCTTCGGCAAGGGCAACTTCAAGGCCCTGTTCGAGGCGATCGAGCGGGAGCAGGAACTGCGCGGCAATCTGTGACACTGGTCGCGTGACCCAACCACCCGGGTACGGGCCGCCGCCGGGCTATCCGGCGGCGCCCGCCTACCTGCCTCCCCCGCCTCCGCCGGTGCCGGTCAGCCCGGCCGGGGTGCCGCTGGCCGACTTCGCGCAGCGGCTGCTGGCCTACATGATCGACGGCGCGCTGCTGTCCGCGGTGGGCTTCGCCGTGGCCCTGCCGGTCTTCGTCGTGGTGTTCCTGCGGCTGCCCGACGTGGATCCGTACGCCACCGAGCCCTTCGGCGACCTCGACGGATTCTTCCTGCCCCTGTTGCTGGCCGAGGCCGGCCTGTTCCTCCTGCTGCTCCTGATCTACTACCTGTACGTGGTCGAGTTCATGCACCGCACCGGGCAGACCCTGGGCAAGAAGGCCATGAAGATCCGCGTCGTGCCGCTCGACCCCGGCCGCACGCTGACCCGGGGCATGGCGGCCAGGCGCTACCTCGTCGAGTACGTCGGTGGATTGCTCGTGCCGTTCTTCAGCTTCGTCGACGGACTGTGGCAACTGCGCGACAAGCCGTACCAGCAGACCCTGCACGACAAAGTCGCCCGGACCGTGGTCGTTAAGGTTTCTCCATGAGCTCGCTGCCCGCCGGTTGGTACAAGGACCCCGCCGACCCCGATACCCAGCGTTACTGGGACGGGGAGGGGTGGCTCGGGAAGGCCATCCCGGCCGACGCCGTGCCGCCGGACGGCCCGCCCCCGGCCGAGGAGGAGGCGCTGCCCGCTCCCGAGACGGCGCCGGCCACCCCGGCCGCCCAGACCCCACCGCAGGCTCAGCCCGCGCCCCCGCCGGGCTGGGGTCCCCAGCCGGCCCCGCCGCCCGGCTGGCAACCGCCCCCGGGCTGGCAAGCGCCGCCGCAGGGCTGGCAACCACCGCCGGGCACGCAGCCTCCCCCCGGCTGGCAACCGCCGCCGGGCACGCAGCCGCCGGCCGGGTGGCAGCCGCCGCCGGCTACCCAGCCCCCACCCGGATCGCAGCCCCCGCCCGGCTGGCAGCCTCCACCGGGATGGCAGCCGCCGCCCGGGTGGCAGCAGATGCCGCCCGGCATGCGCGCCGGCCTGTACCCGGCCGTGCAGGCCCGCCCGCACGGCTTCGCCCTGGCCGGCCTGGGCCCGCGCCTGATCGCCCGCCTCCTCGACATCCTCGCGGTGCTGCTGCTCAACGTGGTCGTCAACGGCTGGTTCGCCTATCAGTGGGCCCGGGAGTTCGCGCCGATGTACCGCGCGACCATCGACGAGATGGCCAACGGCGGCAGCGCGTGGGACGTACAGGCCTCGGGCCGCATGGACGGCCTGCTCTGGGCCATGCTGATCATCGCCACCCTGCTGTGGTTGCTCTACGAGGCGCCCGCGATCAGCAGCAGCGGTCAGACGCTGGGCAAGCGGATCATGCGCATCAAGGTCGTCGCGGTCGAGAACACCGAACCGCTCGGTTTCGGGCGCGCCTTCGGCCGCTGGGCCCGCCTCGGCCTGTGGACCCCGGCCTGGGGCTGCGCCGGCATCGGCTTCGTCCTGCAGCTGATCGACTGCATCTCGCCGGTCTTCGACCAGCAACTCCGGCAGGCGTTCCACGACAAGACGGCGCGCACGGTCGTGATCGCGCTGCCCCCGGACGACCGCCAGCCCGTCGACGCCACCACCGGCGGCGGCGGTGGCACCACGCACACACCCTAAGGACGCACGATGACCCGTCTGACCCGCTCCGACCTGGACGGCCTGCCCGCCTACGTCCCCGGCCGCAACCTCGCCGACCTGACCCGCGAGCTCGGCATCGCCGAGGCGATCAAGCTGGCCAGCAACGAGGTTCCGTACGGTCCCCTGCCCGGCGTGATCGAGGCGGTCACCGACGCCATGCTCCACTCGCACCGCTACCCCGACATGGGCTCGGTGGCGCTGCGGGACGCGCTGGCCGAGCGACTCGGGGTGCCCGCCGAGCGCATCGTGACCGGCTGCGGGTCGGTCGCGCTGGCCGAGACCCTGGTCAAGGCGACCTGCCTGCCGGGCGACGAGATCGTCTACTCGTGGCGGTCGTTCGAGGCGTACCCGATCATCTCGGCCGGGGCCGGCGCGAGCAGCGTGCGGGTGCCGAACACCGACGGGCACGGGCACGACCTCGACGCGATGGCCGCTGCGATCACCGAGCGGACCAGGCTGGTGATCGTCTGCAATCCCAACAACCCCACCGGCACGAGCGTGCGCAAGGCGGAGCTCGACCGGTTCATCGCGTCGGTGCCGTCCGACGTGCTGATCGTGCTCGACGAGGCGTACCGGGAGCTGGTGACCGACCCGGAGGTGCCGGACGGGCTGGAGACCTACGGTGACCGGCACAACGTTCTCGTGCTGCGCACGATGAGCAAGGCGTGGGGTCTGGCCGGCTTGCGGATGGGTTATCTGGTGGCGCAGCCCGAGGTGACGGCGGCCATCCGCAAGGTGCTGACCCCGTTCTCGACCAGCCTCGTGGCCCAGGCCGCGGCGCTCGCCGCCCTGGCCCAGGAGCCGGAGGTCCGCCGCCGCTGCGCGCTGGTGGTCGAGGAGCGCGAGCGGGTGACCGGGGCGCTGCGCGGGTTCGGCCTGGACGTGCCGACCAGCCAGGCCAACTTCGTCTGGCTGCCGCTGGGCGACGGCGCGGCGGCGTTCGGCCAGGTCTGCGAGTCCCGCGGCGTCATCGTCCGGCCGTTCCAGGGCGACGGCGTCCGGGTCACGATCGGCACCCCCGAGGAGAACGACGTGTTCCTCGGCGCCGCCGAAGTGGCCCTGAAAAGCTAGCCGATCAGCTGCGCCTCGGTCCGGTGGTGGTCTTCCTCGCTCAGGCGGGCGGGGAAGGCCCGCCGGCCGATCGTCACGATCAGGACGATCGCGAGGACCGCCAGGCTCGCCGTCACCACCGGCAGCACGCCCAGGTGGCCGGTCCGCACCAGACGCTCGCCGAGGAACGCCCCGCCGCCGATCCCGATCTGGAACGCGACGACGTAGAGGGCCGACGCGGCGTCGCGGGCTCGTGGGGCGATCCGCAGCGGCGCGGCGGCCAGCAGCACCGGGATCGCTGTGAAGGCCCCGCCCCAGAACAGGGTCACGATCACGGTCGGCACGAGGCCCAGCACCGGCGCGAGCAGCGCGACCGAGACGGCCAGCACGGCGAGCAGACCGACCAGCATCGTGCCGGGCCGCCGGTCGACGTAGCGGCCGACCGCGTAGTTGGTGATCAGCCCGATGAAGCCGTACCCGAGCAGCAGCACGCTCAGCCCGGCCCCCTCCAGCCCGGCGTCGCGGCGCACGAGCGGCGCGATGTAGGTGTACGCCGAGAAGTGCCCGATCACCAGCACCGCGGTGATCAGGCAGAGCAGCAGCACCTGTCGATCCCGCCCGACGGCGATCGCGGCCCGCAGCTGAGCGGCCGGTCGCGCTTCCCGGTCGTGCGGGCGCGGCGGCAGGTCGGGCAGCACCCGCATCAGCCCGAACACACAGATCGCCCCGCCGACGACCATCGCGCCGATCGCCACCCGCCAGCCGAGCCACTGACCCAGCGCGGTGCCCAGCGGCACGCCCAGCACGATCGCCAGCGAGTTGCCGACGAAGACCAGCCCGGTGGCCCGGCCGGCCTGTCCCGGCGGCGCCAGGCGCGCGGTGACCGGCCCGATGACCGACCAGAAGACGCCGTGGGCCAGCGCGCAGATCAGCCGGGCCAGGACCAGGACGAGGAAGGTCGGTGCGAAGGTGGCCGCCGCCTGGGACACGACGAAGATGACCATCGTGATCGCGAGCAGCAGGTGGCGCGGGACCCGCATGGTCAGCGCGGTCAGCGGGATCGTGCTGACCGCGGCCACGACGGCGTAGCTGGTGAGCAGCAGGCCGATGTCGGACTCGGCCACCCCGAGACCCTGCGAGATCTCGGGCAGGAGGCCGACCGGGAGGGTCTCCGCGGTGACGTAGAAGAACGAGGAGGCGCCGAGGACGGCCAGAGCGGGGCGGTTCAGTGTCACCTCGGCAGAATAAGCTCTGTGTCAGAGTAAAAGAAGGGAACGGCCTGTGACGACGCGCTCGACCGAGCTGCTCCGGGTGGTCCACGCCCGGCCCGGTGTCACCCGCGCCGACGCCGCGCGCCTGCTCGGCATCGGCACCGGGGCGACGACCGAGCTGGTCGTCCGGCTGACCGGGGCGTCCCTGCTGGCCGAGGCGCCGGCGGCCCGCAGCGGCGCCCGCGGCCGTCCGACGACAGCGCTGGTGGCGCATCCCGGCGGCCCGGTCGTGGCCGCGGTGGCGATCACCCACCGGACCTGGCGGGTCGACGTGGTCGAGCTGGGCGGCCGGGCCCTCAGTTCGGTGTCCGGCGCTCACTCGGGCGCCACCTGGGCCGAGGTGGCCGCGGGAGTCGCCGAGGGGGCCGCCGCCGTACGGGAGACGTACGCCGAGCGCGTGCGCGCAGTCGGTGTCTCGGTGCCCGGCCCGGTCACCGCCGACCTGAGGCTGGACGCCACCATCTCGGGCTGGCTCGACGTCGACCTGCGCGGGCTGTGGCCGGACGGTCCGCTGCTGGTCGCCGGCAACGACGCCAGCCTGGCCGCCACCGCCGAGTCGGCCCGGGGCGCCGCAGCCGGCGCCTCGGTCGCCCTGCACCTGCTGATCGAGTACGGCCTGGGCGGCGCGGTGGTCGACCAGGGCCGGCTGGTGATCGGCGCGCACGGGGCCTCGGGCGAGTTCGGCCACATGCCGTTCGGCGACCCCGCTGTGCTCTGCCCCTGCGGCGCCCGCGGATGCTGGGGCACAACCGTCGACGGCACCGCGCTGGCCCGCCACCTCGGCCATCCCGTTCCGCCCGACCCGGTGGCCTACGCCCGTACGGTCATCGCCTCGTCCGGCGCCGCCGAGCGGGCCGCCGTCCGGGCCGTCGCCACGGCTCTCGGCCGGGGCACCGCCGGACTCGTGAACGGTCTCGACGCCGACCTGGTCACGCTGGGCGGCCTCGGCGCCGACCTGCTGGCCGCCGCCCCGGCCGAGGTCGAGGCCGCCTACCGCGCCGGGCTGATGGCGCTGCGCCGCGAGTCCCCGCCACCGCTGGTGCCGGCCGCGCTGGGCGCCGACGGCCCGATCGCCGGCGCCGCCGAGGCGGCCTGGTCGGCGCTGCTGGGCCGCCTGGGCTGACGGGTCATCGGTCGCGCAGCGCCGCCAGCACCGCCGTGATCTCCGGACGTGGCGTGGACGGGCGGCGGGCGGCCGCGATGATGCGCCGGGTCACCGCGGGGCTGAGCGGGCGCGTCACCACGGGGTAGCGCGGGTCCACCGCCAGGCTGGGCAGCAGGGCGATCGACCGGCCGGCCTCCACGTGCCGCAGCGTCAGCATGTAGTTGTTGAACCGGGCGATCACCGACGGCTCGAAGCCCGCCTCCCGGCACAGGCGCGTGGCCAGCTCGGACATGTAGGACCCGGCCACGTCGAACGTCCACCGCTGATCCGCGCAGGCTCCGATGGCGACCCGCTCGGCGACGGCCAGCGGATGCCCCTCGGGCAGCAGCAGGACGATCTCGTCCTCGGCCAGCGGCACCAGGTCGATCGCCGGGTCGAGCTCGGCCCCGGCGAAGTCGGTCGTCGTGATGATGACGTCCACGTCGCCGCGGCGCAGGGCCGGCATGCTCTGGTGCGGCTCCAGCTCGAGCAGCACGACGGTGACGTCCGGGTGGCGCGCGGCCAGCACCGTGACCGCGGGCTCGGCCAGCGCCGGCAGCGCGCTCTGGAAGGCGCCCAGCGTCACCGTCCCGGCCGGCTCCTCGGCCAGGCCCCGCAGCGACGCCTCGGCCGCGTCCATGGCAGCCAGGATCTCGCGGGCCCGGCCGGCCAGCAGCACCCCGGCGGCGGTGAGCCGCACCCGGCGCCCGTTGCGTTCGAGCAGGGCCGTACCGGTTTCCCGCTCCAGCGTGGCCAGCTGCTGGGAGACGGCCGACGGGCTGTGGTTGCCGCGCTGGGCCACCGCGCGGACCGTTCCGTACGTCGACAGGTCGAGCAGCAGGCGCAGGCGCCACGGATTGAGCGTCACTGTGCGACTTTACTTAACAGCAGCAACGGAAAGCTGAGATGGACCCGACGCTGCACCGCCCTTAGCTTCGATCCATGGAGTTCTGGTCCGACGCCGAGCGTCACCTCGTCCGCTACTCCGGCGCGGGACAGTTCGTCCCCGAGATCATCGAGCGCGCCGAGGGCAGCTTCGTCCACACCGCCGACGGCCGCCGCCTGCTCGACTTCACGTCGGGGCAGATGAGCGCCATCCTCGGGCACTCGCACCCGGCCGTGGTGGCCACCGTGCAGCGCCAGGTGGCCACGCTCGACCACCTGTTCAGCGGCATGCTGAGCCGGCCGGTGGTCGAGCTGGCCCGGCGGCTCGCCGAGTCGCTGCCCGAGCCGCTGAGCAAGGTCCTGCTGCTGACCACCGGGGCCGAGTCCAACGAGGCGGCGATCCGGATGGCCAAGCTGGTCACCGGCGGGCACGAGATCGTCTCGTTCGCCCGCTCGTGGCACGGCATGACCCAGGCCGCGGCCAATGCCACCTACAGTTCCGGGCGCAAGGGGTACGGGCCGGCTGCGCCGGGAAACTTCGCGATCCCCACCCCGAACGCGTACCGGCCCGATTTCACCGACGCGAACGGCGAACTGGACTGGCGCAAGCAGCTCGACTTCTCGTTCGACCTGTTCGACGCGCAGTCGGTGGGCAGCCTCGCGGCCTGCATCGTCGAGCCGATCCTCAGCTCCGGCGGCGTGCTCGATCTGCCGCCCGGATACCTGGCCGCCCTGCGCGACAAGTGCCACGAACGCGGCGGACTGCTGATCCTCGACGAGGCCCAGACCGGTCTGTGCCGGACCGGCGACTGGTACGCGTTCCAGCGCGACGGCGTCACCCCGGACATCCTGACGCTGAGCAAGACGCTGGGCGCCGGTCTGCCGCTGGCCGCCGTGGTGACCACTCCCGAGATCGAGCAGACCGCGCACGACCGCGGGTTCCTGTTCTTCACCACGCACGTCTCCGACCCGCTGGTGGCCGCGGTCGGCAACACGGTCCTCGACGTCCTGCAGGCCGAGCGCCTGGACGACCGTGCGACGGAGCTGGGGGCGTACCTGCGGAAGGGTCTGACGGCGCTCGGCGAGAACCATGCCGTCATCGGGGACGTGCGCGGGCGCGGCCTGCTGGTCGGGCTCGAGCTGGTGCTCGACCGGGAGACCAAGGAGCCGTCGGACGAGCTGGGCGCGGCGGTCACCCGGCGCTGCCTGGAGCTCGGCCTGCACATGAACGTCGTCCAGCTGCCGGGCATGGGCGGGGTCTTCCGGATCGCGCCCTCGCTGACGTCCTCCATCGCCGAGCTGGACCTGGGCCTGGAGATCCTGGATCAGGCGATCGGCGACGTGTCGCCCCGGTTCAGACCGCCGCGATGATCACGGTGTCGACGGTGAAGTAGTGCCCGGGCGCCTCCGGGTCGGCCGGCCCGTCCCCGGTCAGGCGCTCGATCGCCACATAGTCGTCGGTGACCTGCCACAGCCCCGGCTTCCAGGTCAGCTTCTCGGTGCCCACGGCCAGCGGAAACTCCGCCCCGGTGGGCAGCACGCGGAGGTGCCGGCCGGCGGTGAGCACCACCAGCCGGTCGCGGGAGACCCCGAGCACCTGGACGCCGGCCGGCACGCTCACGACCTCGCCGCCGACCACGGTGGTGCCCGCCTCGTCCAGCTCCGGGGAGCGCCGCAGCGCCTCGCCCCCGGCCAGATAACCCCGCCCGTCCTTGTCCCGCAGACCCGCGCAGCCCGACGGGGCGACCGCACAGGCCACCGGCTGGAACGGCCCGACCGGGTACGGAGTGAGGGCGGCCCCGGTCGACATCGAGTAACCGCCCGTGGCGCAGAAATACTGTCCGCCGACCGTGGTGAACCCGTCCCGGCAGCCCGCCGGCACGTCCGCCACCCACCGGCGCACCCCGCTCGCCACCTCGTACGCGGCCAGCCGCCCACCCCCGGCGACCAGTACAGCCCCGTCGGCCACGTGCAACCCGGGCGGCGCCCAGACCGCGGAGGCCCCGGTGCGATGCCCCGCGAACGCCGGCGCCGGCAGCGACGTGCCGACCCGCCACACTCGCTCGCCGGTACGCCCGTCGACCGCGATCAGCTCACCGTCCGACCACCGGCTCACCACCGTGGACCCGGCCGCGACCACGCCCGAAACCTGCTCCGGCCAGCGCCGCAGCGACCACCGCGCGGTGTTCACGCTCTTGGCGTCGACCGGCCCGTCGGCGCGCACCTGCCGCTTGCCCGCGTAGACCCGGATCCGCTCGTCGACGATCAGCGGCGCCTGATTGGTGCGCCCGGTGACTCGCGGGCCGAGGCCGGCGGGGGCCGGATAGCCCGAAGCGGCCGGCGACAGAACCTCGGCCGGGGCCAGCACCCGCCAGGCGATCAGACCGGCCGCGGCGATCAGCACGAGCGCCACCAGCGAACGCAGCAGCACCCGGGACACCCGGGCAGCCTATGTCAGGCGACCGCGGCCAGATCGTCGAGGTCGCGGCGCAGGGCCCCCTCGGCGGTCTCGGCGGCCAGACCACCGAAGATCAGCGCGAGGATCCGCCCGGCCGGCGCGGTCGCGGAGCCGTCCTGCTTCACGGTCACCATCGTGCCGCCGCGGTGCCGTCCGGACATGACCGGCACGAACGAATATGTCATGCGGTAGTCGGCGCCGATGCCGGGCGAGGTGACCACGAATCTCTCGGGCACCTCGCACTCGCGCACCCGGAACTCCTCGGTGACCTCGCCGCCGTCGGCCATGCCCCGGGTCTCGCGCCACACCGTGCCCGCGCCGAACGGCCCGTGGCTGCGCACCTCGACCCGGGTGACGGCGGTGAGCCACTCACGGCGCCGGCTCAGATCGGTGAACACCTGCCAGACCGCCGCGATCGGCGCGTCGATCAAGCGGGTCACCACAACCGTCGACATAGCGTCACCCCCGCGTACACCGTACGACACTTGTCAGGCGACGATGGTGCCCGAAACCGAGCCCAGCGTGATCTCTTCGCCCCCGGCCGAACGGGCCGTCGCGCCGATCCGCACCCAGTCGCCGTTCTCCAGGTAGCCGCGCGAGGTGCCGTCGCTCAACGTGACCGGCTCGGCGCCGTTGCGAGTGAGCTCCAGGAACGAGCCGACCTCGTCACGGGCCGGGCCCGACACGGTGCCCGACGCGTACAGATCGCCGGTCCGCACCGCGGCGCCGTTGCTGGTCAGGTGGGCCAGTTGCTGGGCCGCGGTCCAGTACATCGAGGCGAACGGCGGGCGGCTGACCAGGGTGTCGTTCCACTCGACGGCCAGCCGCAGGTCGAAGGCGGGCCCGGCCGGCCGCAGGTAGTCGAGCGGCTCGGGTTCCTGCGCGACGCCCGCCACGGTGGCCAGCGTGTCGATCGGGGTCACCCACGGCGAGACCGTGGTGGCGAACGACTTGGCCAGGAACGGGCCGAGCGGACGGTACTCCCAGGCCTGCAGGTCGCGAGCCGACCAGTCGTTGACCAGCACGACACCGAAGACGTGCTCGGCGAACGCGGTCGTGGCGATCCGCCGGCCCGGCCGGCCGACCACGAAACCGACCTCGGCCTCGACGTCGAGCCGCCGGGTCGGCCCGAAGACCCCCTCGGCCAGCTGACCGCTGGGCCGCTGGATCGGCGTGCCCGAGACGACCACGGTCGCCGACCGCCCGTGATAGCCGATCGGCAGGTGCTTCCACTGCGGCGACAAGCCGGGCGAGTCGGGGCGCAGGATCTCCGACACGTTCCGGGCGTGGTGCTCGGACGAGTAGAAGTCGGTGTAGTCGGCCACCTCGAACGGCAGGTGCAGGGTCACGTCCCGCAACGGGATGAGCGGCGGCTCGGACGCCACGAGCCCGGCCACGGCCTCGCGCGCGGCCGTCCACTCCCGACGGCCGGCGGCCATCAGCGGGTTGAGCGACCCCGTGGCCAGCAACCCGCCGAGCACCGACAGGTCGACGACCGACGACCACAGCCGTACGCCGACGCGCCGCTCACCACCGGGCCGGCTGAACACCCCGTACGGCAGATGCCGCGGACCGAAGCCGCTCACTCGTACCCGCCGTTGACCAGGCCGAGGCGGACCAGCTCGGTCAGCGGCTCGACGACGCCGACCGCCCCGAAGCCCACGAACAGGGGCCGCGGCTCGCCCCGCCGGGCCCGGCACGCCTCGACCAGCGGCACGGGATGGGTTGCGGCCAGCACCTCGGCCACCTCGGCGACCTCGCCGCCGTCGTGGGCGCTGATCGCCGCGGTGAGTACGTTGAGGAAGCCGTGGTGGGTGAAGCCGGTCTCCGGATCGGTGTGCCGGATGGCGTGGCGCAGACCCGCGGCCAGCCGGAACGGCAGTTGCCGATCACGACAGGCGCAGAGCACCGCGGCCAGCTCCACCGGCGTGGGGAACAGCTCGGCCGCGAGCCCCCCGACCCGGAACTTGGGCGCCAGCAGCAGGCCGGCGGCCCGGGCGTCGACGACCGTGTCCAGCGCGCCCAGCAGGCCCCAGCTCAGCGGGATCTCGGCGTACACCAGCTCGTCGGCCTGCCCGGCGAACGCGCGCAGAGCGGCCAGCCCGGGCTGCGGATCCTCCCCGCGGCGGGCCACCGCGGCCTCGATGTGCAGCACCTGCCCACCGGCCGCCCGCAGCTTGTCCACCGCGATCGGCAGCGCGCTCAGGCTGACATCGCCGACCAGCGCGACGGGCAGGTCACGGGTCCGCAGATCGGCGCCGATCAGCGAGGCGGGCATGAGCAAGGGACCGAGCAGCCCGGCGAACCAACCTGCGCGGTGCTCGTCGTGCTTGGCGACGGCCTCGGGGACGCCGATGGGGCTCGGCGGCAGCAGAGACGCGTCGTCCACCAGCCCGGCGAAGAGCGGAGGAACCAGCGTTGACACGAATCCGAACCTAATGGACGCTTCGAGAAGCGGACAACCACGTCCGAAATGTCGGATCTCTAAGGTGAGTGGCAACGATGCCTTTTTACCGCAGCGTCGGCGAGGTGCCCCACAAGCGGCACACGCAGTTCCGGCGTCCCGATGGTGGCCTCTATTCCGAGGAGTTGATGGGTCAGGAAGGCTTCTCGTCCGACTCGTCGCTGCTCTATCACCGCTACCCGCCCACGGCGATCGTGTCGGCCGAGGCGTACGAGTCGCCCGCGCTCACCCGGTCGGCCAACCACCCGCTCAAGCCCCGCCACCTGCGCACGCACAAGCTCGACGCCGGCCCGGCCGACGCCGTGCTCGGCCGCCGGGCGCTGCTGGCCAACGACGACGTCCGCATCGGCTACGTGGTCGCCGACCGGCCGTCCCCGCTCTACCGCGACGCCGTCGGCGACGAGTGCCTCTACGTCGAGGACGGCCGCGTCGTCGTCGAGACCAGCTTCGGCGCGCTCGAGGCCGGCCCGGGCGACTACGTGATCATCCCGACCTCGGTGGTTCACCGGATCGTGCCGCTCGACGGCCCGGCCCGGCTCCTGACGATCGAGGCGACCGGTCACATCGGACCGCCCAAGCGCTACCTCTCGGTGCGCGGCCAGTTCCTGGAGCACGCGCCCTACTGCGAGCGCGACCTGCGCGGCCCCTCCGAGCCCCTGACGGTCGACGAAACGGACGTCGAAGTGCTGGTCAAGCACCGTGCGGGGTGGACCCGGCACGTGTACGCCCAGCACCCGTTCGACGTGGTCGGCTGGGACGGCTGCCTCTACCCGTGGGCGTTCTCGATCCACGACTTCGAGCCGATCACCGGGCGCGTGCACCAGCCCCCACCGGTACACCAGACCTTCGAGGGTCCGAATTTCGTGATCTGCTCATTCGTGCCCCGCAAGGTGGACTACCACCCGCTGGCCATCCCGGTCCCGTACAACCACCACAACGTCGACTCGGACGAGATGATGTTCTACACCGGCGGCAACTACGAGGCCCGTCGCGGCTCGGGCATCGAGCAGGGTTCCATCTCGCTGCACCCGTCGGGCTTCACGCATGGCCCCCAGCCCGGCGCCGTCGAACGCGCGCTCGGCCTCGAAGCCTTCGACGAGCTGGCAGTCATGGTCGACACGTTCCGCCCACTCGACCTGTGCGAGGCCGCCATCGCCGTCGAGGACACCGCGTACGCCTGGACCTGGAACCGCTAGCGAACGAGAGCGGCCGGGTCTTCGCGATTCGGGCGTCCAGCTTCGCTCTCTGTGCCGAAGACCTTGGGGCTCTGCCCCAAACCCCGGCCATCGCTGGAGATCTCCCTGGCGATGGTTGCGGTTGCGGGCTTGGGGGATCTCCGGGCGGCGGCTGCCGTAGCGAATCGCAAGCTGAGGGAAGCCGCAACCAAACCCCGGTTGCGGCTTCCCTCACCTCACGATGAGCCAGGGCTGCCGTCGCCCGGAGATCCCCCAAGCCAGGGCCCACCCTGTAAAGAACTGCAAGGTCCACAGTCGATCAACCGCCACAGCCAGACAAACCTCCACCCCCACGCCAACTGAGCTCGACCCAAAACTGCACGCGCCACGCCCGCCCCGGCTGAGTGATGACATCAGCAGGCTGCAACACCTAGTAAGCCGCCCCAAGCATTCAGTTACCACCACCCACCGAATCCTCACCACCCAGCCCGCCCCACACCACCCCAGAAACCCACCCAACCGTGACTTACTGACCGCAACCGGCACGGTGCGCTCGCGCAACCCACACAAAGGCCCGCCCGCCCCCACCGAATCCCGCCCGGTGACCACAGCGCGGCAGCCAGCCCCCTTCCCGCCAGGTGACCGCCCACCCCCACCAGGCACCCACCAGCCGCCAACCATCGCCAAAGCCGCCGCAGACTCCCCCGCAAGGGTGGGGCCGGGGGGGGGCCAAAACACCCCCACAATTAGTTTAGACCCCCGGGGAGCACCCCCCC
>NZ_JALPVJ010000033.1 GCF_023544445.1 Actinoplanes sp. M2I2
CGGTGGTCATAGCGGAGGGGAAACGCCCGGTCTCATTCCGAACCCGGAAGCTAAGCCCTCCAGCGCCGATGGTACTGCACTCGGGAGGGTGTGGGAGAGTAGGACGCCGCCGGACTCAACGTGACAGTAGGCCCACCCCACACGGGGTGGGCCTACTGCTATTTACGGACCTTTTCGCGAACCGGCTCGATGCAGGCTCGACTTCGCTGCTGATGGTGAGAGCCGGCCCAAGGTCCGCGGACGTGGCACACGACCAGTCCCCTTAGGGTCTACCCGGTCGTAAGTGGCCTTCGCTCGGAACTCTGCCGTCTTCGGATGAGCGTCAGCCGAAGTTTGTGGCGTTCCGGAAGGCGGGTGTCAGCGGGACTCTGTGGCGTTTCGGAGGGCGAGCATCAGCGGGGCCGCTTCCTCGGGGGTGCGGTTGTTGAACATCGCCAGGGCCAGGCTGCCGTGGTCGGCCCAGCCGCAGACGGTCAGGTCGCCGTCGCCGGTGCTGGTGATGCCGCACTTCATGGTGCCGTCCAACGGGCCCGGGTCGACGTCCTTGAGGCTGGTGACCGCGCCCTCGCTGTCGGAGATGAGCTCCATCGCGGCTTCCAGGTCCTTGCCGGGAGTCCAGATCAGGCCGGTGCCCGCAAGGAACAGCACGTTCTTGTCGGGCGTCTCGTTGTAGACGGCGCCGTAGGTGTGGTCGAGGTCCACCTCGGCGGCCAGGGCCGTACGCAGATAGTCCGCCGTGGAGGCGCCCTCACTGGAGTAGTCGAGACTCAGCGGGCCCACGCTCGGCTTGATCTCGAGCTCCGCGTGGCGCTGGGCGATGATGCGCCAGCTGGCGAACGCGAGCATCGTCATGGCCACGACCGCGACCGCCAGCAGCATCGCGATCAACACCCGGCGTACGCGGCCCCGGGGTTTTGCCTCCGCCGGCGCCTCGTCGTCGTCGCTGGTGAAGTCGCCGCTGGTGAAAAGATCGGCGTCCTCGTCGGAGGCGGGAGGCGGGGTGCCGATGTCGATCGGTTTCGGGCCGGGCTCGGGCATTGCGGAAGCCTAGCAACCGGCGGTGGTGCGCATTCGGGGTTCCGCCGCGGCATCCGTAGACTTGTCGGGTGACCGAGACGACCCAGAACCGCACCCCCGACAGCCGGCCCACCGGTGGCCTCTCCGCCCAGTACCAGCCGGGCGAGGTAGAGCAGCGGCGGTACGAGAATTGGGTATCGCAGGGCTACTTCACGGCCGACCCGGCGAGTGACAAGCCCGCGTTCTCGATCGTCATCCCCCCGCCCAACGTGACCGGTTCGCTGCACGTCGGCCACGCGCTCGACCACACGATCCAGGACACGCTCTCGCGCCTCAAGCGCATGCAGGGCTTCGAGGTGCTGTGGCTGCCGGGCATGGACCACGCCGGCATCGCGACGCAGAACGTCGTGGAGCGTCAGCTCGCCGCTCAGCAGTTGTCCCGCCACGACCTCGGCCGTGAGAAGTTCGTCGAGAAGGTCTGGGAGTGGAAGGCGCAGTCCGGGGGCGCGATCCTCGGGCAGATGCGCCGCCTGGGCGACTCGGTGGACTGGTCGCGCGAGCGGTTCACGATGGACGAAGGCCTGTCCCGGGCGGTCCAGACGATCTTCAAGCGGCTGTACGACGACGAGCTGATCTACCGGGCCAACCGGATCATCAACTGGTGCCCGCGGTGCCTGACCGCGCTCAGCGACATCGAGGTGGAGCACACCGACGACGAGGGTGAGCTGGTCTCGATCCGGTACGGCGACGGCGACAACGCGATCGTCGTGGCGACCACCCGGGCCGAGACGATGCTGGGCGACACCGCCGTGGCCGTCCACCCCGACGACGAGCGTTACCGGCACCTGATCGGCACCGAGGTCGAGCTGCCGCTGACCGGCCGGCGCATCCCGATCGTCGCCGACGAGCACGTCGACCCGTCGTTCGGCACCGGCGCGGTCAAGGTGACCCCGGCCCACGACCCGAACGACTTCGAGATCGGCCAGCGCCACGGCCTGCCCAGCATCACCATGATGGACGAGCGGGCGGTCGTCACCGTGCACGGCCCGTTCGAGGGGCTCGACCGCTACGAGGCCCGGCCGGCCATCGTCGACGCGCTGCGCGAGCAGGGCCGCATCGTTGCCGAGAAGCGACCGTACGTGCACTCGGTCGGGCACTGTTCGCGGTGCAAGACGACCGTCGAGCCGCGGCTGTCGCTGCAGTGGTTCGTCAGCACCGGCCCGCTGGCCAAGGCGGCCGGTGACGCGGTGCGCGACGGGCGGGTCACCATCGAGCCGGCCGAGCTGTCCAAGCGTTACTTCGCCTGGGTCGACAACATGCATGACTGGTGCATCTCGCGTCAGCTGTGGTGGGGTCACCGCATCCCGGTCTGGTACGGGCCGGACGGCGCGGTCGTCTGTGTCGGCCCCGACGAGCAGCCGCCCACCGGCGAGGGCTGGAAGCAGGACGAGGACGTTCTCGACACCTGGTTCTCCTCGGCGCTGTGGCCGTTCTCGACGATGGGCTGGCCCGAGCAGACCGCCGAGCTGGCCAAGTTCTATCCGACCAGCGTGCTCGTCACCGGCTACGACATCCTGTTCTTCTGGGTCGCCCGGATGATGATGTTCGGCCTGTACGCCATGGACGACGTGCAGCCGTTCAACGTGGTCAACCTGCACGGCATGGTCCGCGACGGCCACGGCAAGAAGATGTCGAAGTCGTTCGGCAACGTCGTCGACCCGCTCGACTGGATCGACCGCTACGGCGCCGACGCCACCCGCTTCACGCTGGCCCGCGGGGCCAACCCCGGTTCGGACGTGCCGATCAGCGAGGAGTGGTGCCAGGGCTCGCGCAACTTCTGCAACAAGCTGTGGAACGCGACCCGCTTCGCGCTCATGAACGGCGCGACGGTCGAGGGTGACCTGCCGCCTGCCGCCGAGCTGAGCGCGATCGACAAGTGGATCCTCTCCCGCCTGCAGCACGTGATCGGCGAGGTCGACGAGCAGTTCAAGGCCTATGAGTACGCCAAGGTCTGCGACACGCTCTACCACTTCGCCTGGGACGACGTCTGCGACTGGTATCTCGAGCTGAGCAAGCCGGTGCTGGCCTCCGACGACAGCGCCGCTTCCAAGAGGGTGCTCGGGCACGTGCTCGACCAGCTGCTGCGCCTGCTGCACCCGGTCATCCCGTTCGTCACCGAGGAGCTGTGGATCGCGCTCACCGGGGGCGAGACGCTCGTCCGGGCGTCCTGGCCGGCGGTCGAGAAGGAGCTGATCGACGACTCCGCCGAGGAGGAGCTGGCCGCCTTGCAGAAGGTGGTCACCGAGGTCCGGCGGTTCCGTTCCGACCAGGGGCTCAAGCCGAGTCAGCGGGTCGCCGCGGCGCTCACCGGGCTGGGTGCCGTCGGCATCGACACGCACGAGCCGCTGATCCGTTCGCTCGCCCGGCTCGACGCGCCCGGTGAGGGCTTCACGGCCACGGCGACGCTCGCGGTGTCCGGCC
Source organism: Actinoplanes sp. M2I2 (assembly GCF_023544445.1). Classification (GTDB taxonomy): domain Bacteria; phylum Actinomycetota; class Actinomycetes; order Mycobacteriales; family Micromonosporaceae; genus Actinoplanes. Next base: position 3,499 of record NZ_JALPVJ010000033.1, read on the forward strand.
CGATCACGGTCGACCTCGACACCCGCGGCACGATCGACGTCGCCGCCGAGCGGGCCCGGCTCGAGAAGGACCGCGCCGCCGCCGAGAAGGAGGCGGCCCAGTGCCGGGCCAAGCTCGGCAACGAGTCGTTCATCGGCAAGGCGCCCGAACAGGTCGTCGCCAAGATCAAGGGGCGGCTGGAGACGGCCGAGGCCGATCTCACGAGAATTGCCGCGGCCCTCGAAGCGTTGCGTACGGCATGAGCACCTACGAAGAGGTCACCGCCGCGCTCGACGAGCGCGGCTTCACCCGCATGGCCTTCGACATGCAGAAGATCCGGGACCTGATGGACGTGCTCGGCAGCCCGCAGCGGGCCTACCCGGCCATCCACCTGACCGGCACCAACGGCAAGACCAGTACGGCCCGCATGATCGACGCGTTGCTGCGCGCGCACGGTCTGCACACCGGCCGCTACACGAGCCCGCACCTCGAGACGGTCCGCGAGCGGATCAGCCTCGACGGCGAGCCGATCTCGGAGGAGGGGCTCGCCGCCACCTACGACGACGTCGCGCCGCTGGCCGAGCTGATCGACGCCCGCAACCCCGAGCCGCTCACCTACTTCGACATGACGACCGCCATGGCGTACGCGGCCTTCGCCGACGCCCCGGTGGACATCGCCGTCGTCGAGGTGGGTCTGGGTGGCGAGGAGGACGCGACCAACGTCATCGAGGCCGGCGTCGCGGTGATGACGCCGATCGGGCTCGACCACACCGAGTGGCTGGGCGACACCATCGAAGACATCGCCTGGGCCAAGGCGGGCATCATCCACAAGGGCGCCACGGTCATCTCCGCGTTGCAGACCGAGGAGGCCATGCGGCCGATCATCGAGCGCAGCGCCGAGATGGGGGCGACCCTGGCCCGCGAGGGCAGCGAGTTCGGCATGATCGAGCGGGCCCAGGCGGTCGGCGGGCAGGTGCTCACCCTGCAGGGCCTCGGCGGGGTGTACGACGAGATCTTCCTGCCGTTGTTCGGCGCCCACCAGGCGCAGAACGCGGCGCTGGCGCTGGCCGCCGTCGAGGCGTTCCTGGGCGCGGGCCCCGACAAGCAATTGGAGCTCGATCTCGTACGGGAAGGGTTTGCGCAGGTCGACTCGCCGGGGCGGCTCGAACGGGTCCGCAGCGCGCCGACGATCCTGCTGGACGGCGCGCACAACCCGCACGGCATGGCCGCGACGGTGAGCGCGCTCGAGGAGGAGTTCGCGTTCCGGCACCTGGTCGCGGTGGTGGCGGTGCTGGGCGACAAGGACGTCTCCGGGCTGCTCGATCTGCTCGAGCCGGTCGCGGCGCGCATCGTGGTCACCCAGAACAGCTCGCCGCGGTCGATGCCGGTCGACGAGCTGGCCCAGCTGGCGACCGACATCTTCGGCGAGGACAGGGTGACGGTCGCGTACACCATGCCCGACGCCATCGAGGAAGCCGTGGTGATCGCCGAGGAGGACACCAGCGGCGAGCTCAGCGGCGTGGGCGTGGTCATCACCGGTTCGGTCGTCACGGTCGCCGACGCGCGTAAACTCCTGAAGCGATGACCTCCCCCGAGCCCGACGAGACCGACCAGGCCGCTCCGGCGCCGCGGTCCGGGCTTCGCAACCCCCAGGCCGCCGTACGAGGTCTGGGGGCCGGCACGCTCGTGCTGGAAGCCATCGTGCTCCTGCTGGCCATCCAGCCCATCCGCATCCTGGGCGGCGACCTCAGCGGGTGGGGCATCGCGGCGGTGGTGGCGCTGGCCGTGCTCGCCGCGCTGCTGGCCGGCATGATGCGCCGCCCGTGGGGCTGGACGGCCGGCACCGTGCTGCAGATCCTGCTGCTGGCCAGCGGCCTGTTCCACTGGTCGCTGGCCGCGCTCGGCCTGATCTTCGGCGCCGCCTGGGTGTACGCCCTCTCCGTCCGCCGCTCGATCCTGGGTTAGCCCCGGTCCGGAGCGAGGCCCGGCGCAGCACCCGGCCCGGGGAGGGGCCGGCGTCCGTCAGCGGATCGAGCGCCACTGGGTGATGGCGATGTTGTGGTCGTCGGGGTCGCGGAACGTGGCCGACCAGAGCTCGAGACGATCGCCCCGGTTGACCGGGCGCGGGGGATGGACGAACTCGACGCCCTTGGCCTGAAGCTCGTGGTAGACGGCTTCCACGTCGCCCACCTCGAGGTTGAGGTAGATCAGACGGCCGGCCTCGGCGGAGAGGCCGTTGACAGTGCGCAGCACCAGGCGCGTGTCGCCGGAGGCCATGACCGCACTGCCCTCGCCGCTGTCGATCTCGAAGAAGCCCAGGGTGTCGCGGTAGAACGTGATCGACCGGTCGAGATCGGTGACCAGCACGGTGATGCCGACGCCGTAGATGGCACCGGCCGGGCCGGGACGCGCGCTCGGGTAGGCGGTGATCACGTCGGCGGCGCGGTCGTCCGGTTCGGACCGGTCCGCCAGGTCACCCCACGGCCCGCGGTCTTCGGCCGCCGCGGCCGCCGCCGCCGCGGCGAGAGCGGCCGCGGCCGGTGACGGCTTGGACTGGCCCGAACCGCCGCCCGGCACGCCCCTGACCGCACCGCCCGGGCCGGAGCCCGCACCGACTGCACCTGAGGCGGCCGTCTCCGGCCCGGAGCCGGCGGCACCCTGCGACGGCGAGGCAACGACCGGCTCGACGCCGGACGCACCGGCCGCTGATCCGGAGGCGCCCGCCGTCGACTCGGAGGTGGCGGCCTGCCCGGAGGTGGCGGCCTGCCCGGAGGTGGCGGCCTGCCCGGAGGTGGCGGCCTGCCCGGAGGTGGCAGCGGCCGGGTCGGTGCGGGGAGCCGGAGCCGGCGAATCGGCTTCTGACGGGCCCGATGTCGTGGGCGGCGGGACAGTCGTAGGCCCGGATCCGGACGCGACCACCGTCGGCCCGTCACCGGAGGCGGCTCGCCCGGTCGACTCGTCGGTGGGAGGCGTGTAGGGAACTGCCGCGGGCCTCGGCGGCCGGTCGTCGGGCGTATAAGGCACCGCCGCGGGCTTCGGAGCCCCGCCGGTCGCGGGAGCCGCCGATGCGGCCGGCGGCGTGTCAGACGTGGGTGCGGAAGCCGCGGCGTTGAGCCGTTCCGCGTCACGTGCGGATGCGAACCCCGCGGCAGCGGATGGTCCCGCGTCAGATGCGGACGTGGAGCCCGCGGCGGGCTGTCCCGCGTCACGTGCGGGTGTGGAGCCCGCGGCGAGCTGTCCTCCGTCAGGCGTGGGCGGGGAGTCGGCGGCGGCCGGCGCTGACGCTTCCGGCTCCGGGGTGGTCCTGGGCGGGCGCACCGAGGTCTCCTCGTCGACGGACCGCCGCTGGGGATAGAACACGGACTCGGTGGACGACGGCGGCGAGTCGGGTTCGGGAGCCGGTTCGGTGGTGGGAACTGCTTCGGGACGTGTCCCTTCGGCGCGCGGCGGCTCGCTGGGTGGCTCGGTGGCCTCCGGCTCGCGATCGCTCTTTCCGACCTTCTTGACGGCGGCCGCGGCGGCCGCGGCCATGGCACCGATCGCGCCGGCCAGCAAGCCGCCGGACCGGCCCGACTCGGCGCGCGGCGGCTCGGTCGCGGGCGCGAAGACGGGAGCTTCCGTCTCGTCGACAGGGCCCGTCCGACCGGTGCCGGACGGGTCGTCGGGCGCCGCCGTGCGGGAGGGACGCGGAGTGCTGCCGGGGGTGGGCGAGGTCGTCCGGGTGTCGGCGGGCGGCTCGGGTCGGGCGTTGCTCGCCGGGCGGTCCGGGCCCGGGGCGGACGGGGCCGCCGCGTTCGCCGAAACGTAGGTCGCCGATCCCGTGGTGCCCGGGTGGGACGGCGCGGCGTCGCCGGGGGCCGCCGGGAACGCCTCGGTCGGGGTGGCGGCGTCGTGGGCCGCGTTGGAGACGAAACGGGTCGTGGGGTGGATCGGTGCGGAGTCGGCCGGGGGCGGCGCGATCAAGTCCTCCTCGCGGGCGGTGGCGGCCGCGGCGGTGTTCTCCGGGGCCGGGTCGGGGTCGCCCTCGAGCGGGAGGTCGATCTCGTCGTCGGGGACGGGCCGCGGACCGGGTGCGGGGGCCTGCGGCCGTGGCGTGGTCGGCTCGGGCGCCGTCGGGGGCGGGGTCGACGGGTCCGGCGCCGTGGGGAACGAACTGACCGGCGACGGCGTGGCCGGGGCGGACGTCGGCGTCGGCTCGGGACGGCGCGGGGCGGGCACCGGCTCGTCGAGCGGGATGTCGGTGCCCAGCGCGTCGTCGGGGTGGGGTTCGCGCTGGGCCGGCGGCCCCGGCTGTTCGGCGGTGGCTGTCGCCGCACCGCCATGCGGGCGCGGGCTGGGCCGTCGCCTCGCCGGACGGGAGGCGGCCGCAGCACCGGCCGCAGCAGCACCAGCCCCGCTGACACCGGCCGGCTCCGATGCGTCGGCGTCGGCGTCGGCGTAGGGGGAGGAGGCGGCGGTGGTGGAGGAGGGCGAGGTCGGTGACCCGCCACCGGGCGAGCCGGCGGACGCTCGGCGGGGGAGCGGCGGCGGCGCGTCGTCATGGTCGACGAACACGCCCTCGACGACCGGGCCGGCCGGCGTGTCCCGGACGACCACCGGGCTTCCGTACTCCTCCGAGTCGACGGCGGAGGCGCCGGACGATCCGATGTTCTCCGAGCCGCCGGGCGGGCCGGGCGGCGGGGTGGGCGGCGGCGGGGAACTGCCCGGCGGGGGCGGCGGGGGCGGCTCGTCCGGGCCGCGGCCCCACGTGCGGTCACGGCCGGCCCACGGCGGCGGCTCGACGTCGCCCAGCAGATCGGTGTCCAGGTCGGTGTCGAGATCGGGGTCGAGGTCGGGGGCGGGCTGGTCGTCGAAGTCGGCGACGGGCATCGCCGGGTCGGCGCCGGCTACGCGGGGCGCCGCCTCGTCCCAGTTGATTTTGACGCGGCGCAGGTCGTCGACGTCGACGGTGATCGGCAGGGTGTCGCCGGGCTCGGGCCACTTCACGACCGGGATGCGCGACTCGTTGATCTCGATCTCGCGGGTGGGCAGGCCGGGCGCGACGATCACCGCCTGGATGCGGGCCCGGGCATAGACCGCCGTGGTCATCGGCCGCGGCGTGATGGCCGAGACCTCGGCCGTGCCGGCCACCCAGGCGCGGGCGCCGCGCCGCACCACGTTGACCACGCCCAGCGCGATCGCCAGGGCCAGCAGGGCGACCCCGAAGATGACCACGCCCAGGCTCGACATGCCGAAACCCAGAGCGACCACGAAGACCGCGATCGTGCCCGCGACCGCCGCGACCAGCTTCCGTGCCGGTGCGATCGGTCGTCCGGTCTGGTTTGCCAATGTGGACCTCCCGCTCGTACCCGTCAGGTTATTGCCCGGCTCAGCCTGAGCGAAAGTGCGGTAGTCCCGGCGTTGGCTCTCGGCTCCTTCCCGGTACCGATAGGCTGAATGTCGGCCCTTGCACCCCTGTCCTGGAGGAAAGTGTGTCCAGCCCCACCGACGTGTCCAGCCCCATTGCGCGTTCGCTCGTGCTCGTCAAGCCCGATGCGGTCCGTCGCGGACTGCTCGGCGAGATCCTGGCCCGCTTCGAGCGCAAAGGGCTGGTGATCGAGGCGCTCGAGCTGCGCACGATGGACGCGGCGCTGGCCGACCAGCACTATGCCGACCACGTCGAGAAGCCGTTCTACCCGCCGCTCAAGGAGTTCATGACTTCGGGGCCCCTGGCCGCGCTGGTGCTCTCCGGCGACGAGGTGATCGAGGTGGTGCGGGCGATGATCGGCTCGACCGACGGTCGCAAGGCCGCGGCCGGCACGATCCGCGGTGACTTCTCGCTCTCCAACCGCGAAAACCTGGTGCACGCCTCCGACTCGCCGGAGAGCGCGAAGCGTGAGCTCGCCCTCTGGTTCCCCGACCTGGCCATCTGAGCCACGTACTAGAGCACGTCGAGCTCTAGAGCACGTCGAGCGACGCCGTCCGGCGTGACTCGAATTCGAAGATCTTGAGCAGGGCCGCAGCCGCGACCGCGTAGCCCGCGCCGACCAGCAGTTCCTGGCCGAGCGGGCCCGCGGCCGCGGCCAGCCCGTCTCCGGCCGCGAGCCGCCGGGCCGCTTCGGCCGCGTGCGTGATCGGCAGCCACTCGCCGACGGCCACCATCCAGCCGGGCAGGCCGGACGCCGGCACGTTGACCCCCGTGAGCAGCAGCAACAGCGCGACGGAGACGTTCGAGATCACCCAGACGTCGCGGAAGCGCAGCCCGAGCGCGCCCAGCGTCAGCCCGAAGAAACCGCAGGCGAGCGATCCGGCGGCCATCACCAGCAGCAGCCCGGGCAGGGCGCTCACCGGAATGCGCAGCCCCAGCAGGAGCGCTCCCGCGGTGAGGGTCACCACGGCGATCAGCAGGCCGTTTCCCGCGTACGGGAGAACGCGCCCCCAGAAGACGGCGGTGCGGCTGCGCGGGGACAACAGCACGTGGCCCAGCGTGCCGTAGCGGCGCTCGTTCGCGACCGCCATCGTGCCGCCGAAGACGCAGGCCAGCGACGCGGTGAGGACGGCGTTCCCGACGATGTAGAACCGGTCGTCGGCCACCTGCAGCTGCCGTCCGAGGTACGCGAAGAAGAGCAGCTGGAACAGCGGCCCGACGAGCAGCGTGCCGATGAACATGCCGGGCGTCGTCCAGTTGAACAGGGCGCGGTACGCGATCACACCCCCGACCGTCATCAGGCGGAGCGTCTTCATGCCAGGCCCTTTCTCAGGGGAGCGGTGCGGAGGCGGGACCGGGGAGGGTGTGAGGGCGGCGCGGGCCCGGAACGGGAAGGGGGTCGGCGAGGCGGCCGGGCCGGGCAGATAGGCGCCGCTCATGCCAGCGCCAGGGTGGCGGCCGCGCGGGCACGGCGTTCGACATGCGTGAGGGCGAAGCCCCCGAGGACCAGGCAGAGCAGGCTGATGCCCAGGCAGATGCCGAGGGACGGCCAGACCGGGCCGCCGCTGGTTGCCTCGCGCAGCGCCCGGGCGCCCCAGGTGGTGGGCAGCACGGCCGCGATGGGCGTCGTCCAGGCCGGCAGCACGGTGATCGGCACGAGCATGCCGGAGACGAGCCACACCGGGTACTCGAGGGTGTTGGCCAGGGCGTTGGCGTTGCGCATCAGCACGAAGGTGGCCGCCAGCAGCAGGCCGAACATGCCGAGCGCGACGACGCACACGACCGCGGCCACGACGAAGGCGGCCGGGTGGGCGAAGTCGAGCCTGATCCCGTACAGGAGCCGGCCCCACACCAGGGTCGCGAGCAACGCGTAGGTGCCGGTGAGCCCGGTGGCGATCGTGATGGGCAGGACCACGAGCACGGGTCGCCGCGGCGCCAGCATGATCATTTCAAGGGTGCCCTGCCAGCGCTGACCCTGGATCGCGCCGCCCGAGCCGAACAGCACGGACGACCAGACGCCCATCACGCCGGCGCCGACCGCGGCCTCGAGCAGCCGGTGCTGCTCGCCGCTGGAGCGGAACAGATAGACCGCCAGGGTGGCCTGGACGACCGGGACGACGAGCGCGATGGCGATCTCGAACGGGGAACGGCTGATCTGCTTGACGTGCAGCAGCGTGCCGACCGTCAGCAGGCGCAGGGTGCTCACGCGGCGGCGCTCACGATCGCGACGTACGCGTCCTCGAGGGTCGGTTCGCGGCTGTCGACCCGGCCGAGGCGGATGCCGGCCAGCTCGCGCAGCACGTCGCTCTGCACGTCCACGTGCGCGTCGGAGTGGACGGTCAGCAGCTGCAGGGCGCCCCGGGCCTCGACGGCGGTCTCCCGTACGCCGGGAAGCCCGCGCAGCGCGTCGACCGCGCTCTCCGGGACGCCGTACGCCTCGACCTCGACGACCCGGCGGCCCTCAGCCCGGCGCCGCAGCTCGGCCGGGGTGCCCAGGGCCTGGATGCACCCGTCGGCGATCACCGCGATCCGGTCGCAGAGCTCGTCCGCCTCGGCCATGTAGTGGGTCGTGAGCAGCACCGTCGTGCCGGTCGAGGCCAGGTCGGCGACGGTGCGGCGCAGCTCGCGGGCGGCCACCGGGTCGACGCCGATCGAGGGTTCGTCGAGGAAGAGCACGTCGGGTGAGTGCAACAGGCCGCGGGCGATGTGCAGCCGTTGCCGCATGCCCCGCGAGTAGCCCTCGACCCGTTCCCGCTCACGCCCGGCCAGGCCCACGAGGTCGAGCAGCTCGGCGATGCGGCCCTTCTGCTCGCGGGCCGGCACCGCGTACAGCTCGGCGAAGTACCGCAGGTTGTCCAGCGCGGACAGCCGGTCGTAGAGCCCGCGGTCGCCACCGAAGACGTAACCGATCCGCCGGCGGACCTCGCGGGTCTCCCGCTCGACGTCGTGGCCGCATACCCGGGCCCGGCCCGAGGTGGGGATCAGCAGCGTGTTCAGCATTTTGATCGTGGTGGTCTTGCCGGCGCCGTTCGGTCCGAGCAGGCCGAACAGCTCGCCCCGGCCGACCGTGAAGGTCACCCCGCGGACCGCTTCGACCTCGGTGCGCCGGGGCTTGAGCCAGCCGGTGCGGGCCCGGTAGGTCCGGCGTAGTTCTTCGGCCTCGATGGCGTATGCGCTCCCCATGCGACGAACGCTAGGGAATCGACCATCGTCTAGGAAACGAATTCGGTGCGGGCCGAATCCTCGCCGAGCAGCGTCACCAGGGCCGTCCCGGCCGGTTCGAGCTGGTAGAGGACCCGGCGCCCGGCCCGCCGGCGGTGCACGACCCCGGCCGCCAGCAGGCCCGCGAGATGTTCGGAGATCGTGCTCGGCGCGAGGCCGAGGGCGGTGGACAGGGCGGTCGTGGTGGCGGGGGTGCTCAGCGCCCGCAGGACGGCGGCGCGCCCCCGTCCGACCAGGATGGCCAGGCGGTCGTCGGCGGCCGGCGGCGCGGGAGCGACCCCGCCCGCGAGCACCGCCGAGCCGCGCGACTGGTACGTCACCATGATCCGGTCGGGCTGGTCGCCCGAGCACAGCAGCGCGCCCCGCGAGAAGATCAGCGGGACCAGCACCAGCCGCTGGTTGACCGCCTCGAACGACTGCTCGAGCGGTTTGACCAGGGTGAGCACCGGCCGTTCCCAGCGGATCCGGTCGTGCAGCCGGGAGAGCAGCGCGTCGGGTCCTTCGGCGGCCAGCGCCCGGGCCCGCAGCAGCACCTCCTCGTCGAGGGCGGCCCGCATGGCCGGCCAGTAGGGCGCGATCGCCGCGTCCCAGTAGGCCCGCACGCCGCCGGCGAGCCGATCGAGGGCCGCCCGCCGGTCGTCGCGGAACGGCCGCATCAGCTCGGGAAGGTTCCCGTCCGGGTAGTGCTTCGCGAACTCCGCCTCGATCACGTCGGGTGACGTCTCGCGGAGCTGGCCGAGCTGCTCGCCGATGCTCGGCATCGGGCCGTCGGGCGGCGGGCAGAGGAAGTCCGGCGACACCGACGGCAACTTCAGATAGAGCGAGACGGGGGCGGTCGACGGGTCGGTGCGCAGGATCTCGCGGGTCCGCCGGGCCCAGCCGTCGTAGGGCCACGGCACGGCGGCCGGGTGGCGTTCGAGCAGGAAGAGACTGCACGCGACCTCGGCCAGCGGGTTGATCGCGATCCGGGTGCGCGACAGCGTGGGTTCATCGATCTCGATGCGGATCACGTCGTGAAGTTTAGGGAACGGCCACCACACGGCCATGAACGATCGATAGGCATCAAGGCATGACCTCGATCTCACGACGGAATCTGCTGCGCGCCGGTGTCGCCGGCGGCGTGGCCGGCCTGGCCGGTGGCGCGCCCGCCTTCTCCTCGGCCGGTCATCGGCCGGTCCTCACCCACGGCGTTCAGAGCGGGGACCCGCTGGGCAACGCGGCGGTGGTCTGGAGCCGCGCCGACCGGCCCGGCCGGCTCTGGGTGCAGGTCAGCAAGCGCCCCGACTTCCGCGGCTCGCGGGTGCTGCGCGGGCCGATCGTCACCCCCGACACCGACTTCACCGGCAAGCTGACGCTGCGCGGCCTGCCCGCGGGCGAACGACTGCACTACCGGGTCCGGGCCGAGAGCCTGGAACGGCCGGGCCTGTTCGGCGCCCCGGTCGACGGTTCCCTGCGCACCGCGCCCGACCGGCGCCGGGACGTCCGGTTCGTCTGGACCGGTGACGTCGTGGGCCAGGGCTGGGGCATCGATCCCGCGTACGGGGGCCTGAAGCTCTTCGAGTCGATGCGCCGGCGCAGGCCCGACTTCCTGCTGCACAGCGGCGACACCGTCTATGCCGACGGGCCGCTGACCGAGACGGTGACGCTGCCCGACGGGCGGATCTGGCGCAACCTGGTCACCGAGGAGAAGCTGAAGGTCGCCGAGACCCTCCGGGAGTACCGCGGGCAGTACGCCTACAACCTGCTCGACCCGGCCTACCGGGCGTTCGCCGCCGAGGTGCCGCAGATCAACCAGTGGGACGACCACGAGGTGACCAACAACTGGTACCCGGGGGAGATCCTGGACGACGTCCGGTACACCGAGAAGCGGGTGGACGTGCTGGCCGAGCGGGCACGGCAGGCGTACCACGAGTGGGTGCCGACGCCGATGCGCTCCGGCCCGGTGTATCGCAAGATCTCGTACGGGCCCCTGCTCGACATCTTCGTGCTCGACATGCGCACCTTCAAGGACGCCAACGACGGCAACACGTACGCCGACCCGGCCCGGGGTCTGCTCGGCGCCGAGCAGCGCAAGTGGCTGATCCGCGGGCTCCGCGAGTCCCGGGCGACCTGGAAGGTGATCGCCAACGACCTGCCCCTGGGTCTGGTCGTGCCCGACGGCGCGGCCGCCCAGGAGGGCGTGGCCCAGGGCGACCCGGGCGTGCCGCGGGGCCGGGAGCTCGAGTTCGCCGAGGTGCTCCGGTCGGCGCACCGGCACGACGTGACCGGCATCGTGTTCCTGACCGCCGACGTGCACTACACCCAGGCGAACCACTACGACCCGGCCCGCGCGGCGATCCAGGACTTCACGCCGTTCTGGGAGTTCGTGTCCGGCCCGGCGCACGCCGGCGCCTTCGGCCCCAACGCCCTGGACGCCACGTTCGGCCCGCGGACCGCCTTCGTCAACGCGCCGCCGGCCGCCAACACGTCCCCGGCCGACGGCTTCCAGCACTTCGGCGAGGTGGAGATCGACGCCGAGACCAAGGCCTTCACGGTCACCCTGCGCGACCGCGAGGGCGGGTCCCTCTGGAGGACCACCCTGACCGCCCCGCGAGGCTGAAATACCCGGATGGCCGGTATCGTTGTCTCTGCGCAGGCGACGAACCGGCCATCACCGGGGAGCCTCCGGAAGAACGGACCCGTCGGGTCCCACTAGAACCGGGCGTCACCGGCACGCGCACGAGCCGGCGAACGAGTGGGCGGAGCGATCCGTCAAGCGAGGTGGTACCGCGGGCCCCGGGCTCGTCCTCGCAGTCTGACCATGACTGCCACGAGGAGACCACCGACGATGGCCTATCCCAAGCACACCGAGGCCTCCGGCGTGCCGGCGAGCCCCGACCTGCCCGCCGTCGAGCGGGCGGTGCTGGAGCACTGGACGGCCGACCAGACGTTCGAGGCGTCCGTCGAGCAGCGCCCGGCCGGCGAGGACGGCAGCAACGAGTACGTCTTCTACGACGGCCCGCCCTTCGCCAACGGGCTGCCGCACTACGGGCACCTGTTCACCGGCTATGTGAAGGACCTGGTCCCGCGCTACCAGACGATGCGCGGCAAGCACGTCGAGCGCCGGTTCGGCTGGGACACCCACGGGCTGCCGGCCGAGGTCGAGGCCGAGAAGCAGCTGGGCATCACCACCAAGGCGCAGATCGTCGAGCTGGGCATCGACAAGTTCAACGAGGCCTGCCGCACCTCCGTGCTGGCCTACACCAAGGACTGGGAGCGCTACGTCACCCGGCAGGCCCGGTGGGTGGACTTCGAGGACGACTACAAGACCCTGGACCCCAGCTACATGGAGTCGGTCATGTGGGCGTTCAAGACGCTGCACGACAAGGGGCTCGTCTACGAGGGCTTCCGCGTCCTGGCCTACTGCTTCCGGTGCGAGACCCCGTTGTCCAACACCGAGACCCGGATGGACGACGTCTACCGCGACCGCACCGACCCGGCGCTGACCGTCACGTTCCGGCTCGAGACCGGCGAGCGGATCGCGGTGTGGACGACCACGCCGTGGACCCTGCCGTCGAACCTCGCCCTGGCCGTGGGCCCGTCCCTGCGGTACGCGATCCTGGAGAAGGACGGCGAGCGCCTGATCATGGGTGAGTCCCGGGTCTCCTCGTACGCCAAGGAGCTCGAGGGGTGGACGCAGACCGGCACGGTGCTCGGCAGCGAGCTGGCCGGGCGCCGGTACGAGCCGATGTTCGACTTCCTGGTCGAGGCGGGCGGCCCGAACGCGTTCCAGGTGCTCGCGGCCGACTACGTGAGCGACGAGGACGGCACCGGGGTCGTGCACCAGGCGCCGGCCTTCGGTGAGGACGACCAGAACGTCTGCAACGCGGCCGGCATCCCGACCGTGGTGACCGTCGACGAGCACACCCGCTTCACCGCGCTCGTGCCGGCCTGGCAGGGCACGCAGGTCTTCGAGGCCAACAAGCCGATCATCGCCGAGCTCAAGGGCCGCGGCGTGGTGCTGCGGCACGAGGGCTACACGCACTCCTACCCGCACTGCTGGCGCTGCGACACCCCGCTGGTCTACAAGGCGGTGTCGTCGTGGTTCGTGGCCGTGACGAAGTTCCGCGACCGGATGGTGGAGCTCAACCAGGAGATCACCTGGACGCCCGCGCACATCAAGGACGGCTCGTTCGGCAAGTGGCTGGCCAACGCCCGTGACTGGTCGATCTCGCGCAACCGGTTCTGGGGCTCGCCGATCCCGGTCTGGAAGTCCGACGACCCGACCTACCCGCGGGTGGACATCTACGGATCCTTCGAGGAGCTCGAGCGCGACTTCGGCGTCAAGGTCACCGACCTGCACCGGCCGTACGTCGACGAGCTGACCCGGCCCAACCCGGACGACCCGACCGGGCAGTCGACCATGCGCCGCGTGCCCGAGGTGCTCGACTGCTGGTTCGAGTCCGGGTCGATGCCGTTCGCCCAGGTGCACTACCCGTTCGAGAACAAGGACTGGTTCGAGCACCACTACCCCGGCGACTTCATCGTCGAGTACATCGGCCAGACCCGCGGCTGGTTCTACACCATGCACGTGCTGGCCACCGCGCTGTTCGACCGGCCGGCGTTCCGCAACTGCCTGAGCCACGGCATCCTGCTGGGCGAGGACGGCCGCAAGATGTCCAAGTCGCTGCGCAACTATCCGGACGTCTATCAGGTCTTCGACTCGTACGGCTCGGACGCCATGCGCTGGATGCTGATGTCGTCGCCGGTGCTGCGGGGCGGGGACATGGCGGTCACCGAGGTGGCCGTCCGCGACTCGGTGCGCCAGGTGCTGCTGCCGTTGTGGAACGTCTGGTACTTCTTCAGCCTGTACGCCAACGCGTCGGGGCACGAGGCGTCGTTCCGGACCGACTCGAAGCACCTGCTCGACCGGTACATCCTGGCCAAGACCGGCGAACTGGTCACCGACGTCCAGCGCCAGATGGACGAGTACGACATCTCGGGTGCGGCCGCCTCAGTCCGCGCCTACCTCGACGCCCTGACCAACTGGTACGTACGCCGGTCGCGCGACCGCTTCTGGCAGGGCGACGCGGACGCGTTCGACACACTGGCGACGGTGCTCGAGACCGTGTGCCGGGTCGTCGCGCCGCTCGCGCCGCTGACCACCGAGGAGATCTGGCGGGGCCTGACCGGCGACCGTTCGGTCCACCTGACCGACTGGCCGTCGGCGTCGTCCTTCCCGGCCGACCACGAGCTGGTGGCCTCGATGGATGCGATCCGCGACGTGGCCTCGGCCGCGCTCTCCCTGCGCAAGGCACGCGGCCTGCGGGTACGGCTGCCGCTGGCCAGGCTGACCGTGGCCACCGCGTCGGCCCCGGCCCTGGCCGGCCTGGCCGACCTGGTGGCCGACGAGGTCAACGTCAAGGACGTCGTCTTCACCGACGATGTCGCCGCCTCCTCGGAGCAGGTCCTCACCGTCGTCCCGCGGGCGCTCGGCCCCCGGGTGGGCAAGCAGGTGCAGCAGGTCATCAAGGCGGTCAAGGCCGGCCAGTGGGAGCTGGTGGACGGCGCGCCGGTGGCCGCCGGGGTCACCCTGGCCGACGGCGAGTACGAGCTCAAGCTGGTCGCCGCCGACGCCGAGAACTCGGCGCCGCTGCCGGGCGGCGCGGGCGTCGTCGTGCTGGACACCGCGGTCACCCCCGAGCTCGCGGCCGAGGGCGTGGCCCGCGACGTGATCCGCGTCGTGCAGCAGGCGCGGCGCGACGCCGACCTGGACGTCTCGGACCGGATCGCGCTGGTCGTCTCGGCCGCCGGGCCGGTGCGGGCGGCGGTCGAACGGCACCGGGAGTTCGTCGGCGGGGAGACGCTGGCGACCTCGGTGACCTTCGCGGACGCCGGCGCCGCGGGCTTCGCCGGCGAGGTCGGCGACGGAGATCAGGTAACAGTTCAGGTCTCGAAGCGGGGCTGAAATCGGCGACCGGTCCGGATATTCCACGCATCTGTGATGAATGTCCGGGCCGGTCGCCCCACTGAAAGGGACTTCCGGGTTTCCGTCCGATAACCTGACCGCGCCCCCCACATCCCTTGCGCATGCTTGTCCTCGGAGGAACCCCCGTTGCCGCTGCTCTACACGATCGGCAAACTCACCGTCGGCAACGCGATGATGCTCGGCTGGCGTCCCCGCGTCGAAGGCCTCGAGCACATTCCGCAGACCGGCGGCGTGGTCTTCGCCGGCAACCACCTCTCGGTGGCCGACGAGCTCTTCCTCGGTTCGGTGGTGCCCCGTCACCTCGCCTTCTGGGCGAAATCCGAGTATTTCGACGGCAAGGGTCTCAAGGGCTGGTTCAACCGCAACCTGCTCGAGGGTCTGGGCGCCATCCGGGTCGAGCGCGGCGGCGGCCGGGCCGCTCTCACCGCCTTCGACGGGGCGATCCCCGTGCTCAAGGGCGGGGACGCGGTCGCTCTGTACCCCGAGGGCACCCGCTCGCCCGACGGCCGGCTCTATCGCGGCCGCACCGGTGTGGCCCGGCTCTCCGTGGCCGCGGGCGTGCCGATCGTGCCGGTCGGCATGCTCGGCACCGAAAAGGTGCAGCCGATCGGCCAGCCCTATCCGAAACCGGCCCGCGGCGCCGTCACGATCAAGTTCGGCGTGCCGATCGAGACCAAGGGCCGGTCGGAGGACCGCACCGCGCTGCGCGAGCTCACCGACGAGGTGATGGCCGAGATCCAGAAACTCACCGGCCAGGAGTACGTGCCGCGGTACGCCCCGGCCAAGCCGCCGGCTCAGTAGGCCGTCAGGGGGCCCGGGAGCCGCGGGCCTTCTCCTGCTCGACCAGCGCGTCGACGTCGGCCAGCCGGCGCAGGCCGTTGAGCGGCTGCCGCATCCGGTGATTGCCGGCCAGCTTCGGCTCGTTGCGGGCGAGGAAGGCCCAGTACCCCGCGGTGTACGGGCACGCGTGGTCACCCACGCGCACCTTGGGGTCGTACCGGCAGCCGCCGCAGTAGTCGCTCATCCGGTTGATGTAGGCGCCGCCCGACGCGTACGGCTTGGTGCTCATCCGCCCCGCGTCGGCGTACTGGCTCATGCCGATCACGTTGGCGGTCATCACCCACTCGTAGCCGTCGACGAAACAGCGGTGGAACCAGTCGGACACCGCACCGGGCCGCCAGCCCCGCTGCATGGCGTAGTTGCCGAGCACCATCAGCCGCGGGATGTGATGCACCCAGCCGCGGTCGCGCACCCCGGCCAGCACGTCGGACAGGCAGCGGGCGTCGACCGCGTCGGCGTCCAGGTCGGCGAACCACCGCGGCAGCTCCCGGCGGGCCCGCAGCTCGTTGGAGGCGCGGTAGCCGGGCTCGAAATACCAGTACAGGTGCCAGATGAAGTCGCGCCAGCCGATGATCTGCCGGACGAACCCCTCGACGCTGGCCAGGGGAGCGTCACCCGACCGGTACGCCTGCTCGGCGCTCTCCACCACCTCGAGCGGGTCGAGCAGGCCCAGGTTCATCGCCGCGCTCAGCAGGCTGTGGCTCATCAGCGGGTCGCCGGCCAGCATGGCGTCCTCGTACGGGCCGAAGGTGGGCAGCCGGTGGGCCACGAAGTGCCGCAGCCGGGCCAGGGCCTCCGCCCGGGTCGCGGGGAACAGCCGCGGGCCGTCCCGGCCGACGAACTCGATGCCGTCCTCGCGCTCCCAGCGATCGAGGTCGGCGCGGACCCCCTGGTCGATCTCGTCCTCGACGATGGCCGGGGGCGGCGGCACGCCGAGCCGGTCGGCGCCGCGCGGCGGCGGCTCCCGGTTGTCGGCGTCCAGGTTCCACTTGCCGCCGGCCGGCTCGTCGCCGTCCAGCAGGATGCCGTGCCGCTGCCGGGCGTCGCGGTAGAAGTCCTCCATCCGCAGGTGGCCGCGGCCGTGGGCCCAGGTCGTGAAGTCGGCCGGCGCGGTCACGAACCCCCGCGGCGGCAGCACCTCCTCGACGGCGGGCAGCCGGTGGACGAGGTCGCGGGCGGCCCGCGAGGTGGGGTGACAGACGGTCACCGGCTCGGTCATCGCCTCGGCGTACGTCTCGGCCCGGACCAGCCGGACGCGGTCGTCCTCGGCCCGGTGCCGCAGCGCCGACAGGATCAGATGCGCCTTCTGGCGGTGGAAGGCACGCCGCCGGAACACCGCCTTCGACTCCACGAGCAGCACTTCCTGGCCCGGGGAGTCGAGAAAATGCGGGCCGAGCTGATCGGCGAAGAGCCATCGGCGGGTCATCCGGTCATCGTGCCCGAGCCGGGCCGGATCAACCGGGAGTCAGCACTTCTTCCCGCAGGCGGGCGACGAGCTCGGCGCTGTCGGTGACCGAGCGGCGGGTGAGCAGCATGGTGGCCAGGCTGCCGTGATCGGCCCAGGTGCAGACGACGACCGAGGCGCCGTTGTCGCGGCCGACGCCGCAGCTCTGGTGGGCGCCGGACTCGCCCAGGTCGAACTCCTGCACGTTGCTGACGTTGTAGTCGGCGGCGGCCTGCTCGAGGCGGCCCCGGACGTCGGAGCCGGGCCGCAGCCGGAAGCCGGTCTCGCCGATCACTGTGACCCGTTTGCCCCGGCCGTCGCGATAGACGCCGGCAAAACTGTCCGGCCCGGTGTCCTCGGTGTCGCGCAACTGGAGGTCGGCGAAGGACCGGGGGAGCGCGGCGGTGACCGGGTACTGCCGCGCGGTGGGCATCTGCAGCCAGGCCAGCGGCAGGCCGCAGCAGCAGACCACGCCGAGCAGGCTGAGCAGGGCCAGGCGGCGGCCCCAGCGGCGCTTGCGACGGGGCGGGGGCAGCGGACGGGCCGCGGGCCGGGGCGCCCAGGGCGGCGGGGCCGGGAGGCGGCGGCCCTGCACGATCGGGCCGGGCGGCGGCGCCGGCGGGCCGGGGGGCAGGCCCGGTGGGCGGCTCTGGACCGGCAGCCGGTTGGCCGCGGCGGCCTTCTCGAGGCGCTTGCGCTTCCTCTTCGAGAGCGGCGGCGGCCGGTCCACGGGCTTGGCCGCCGGCGGAGCCGGCGCGGGGTGCGGCTCGGCCTTGGCCGTCGCCGGCGGCTCGCTGCGGGTCGGCGGCCCGGCTTCGATCCGGGTCCCGGCTGCGGCTGCGGCTGCGGCTGTGGGTCCGGGCGCAGGCTCAGGCCCGGTCTCGGTTTCGGTCTCGGTCTCGGTCTCGGTCTCCGCGAGGGTGAAGGGGAACGCGTCCCAGGGCGTGTCCTGGCCGGCCCACGGGTCGACCGGCGCGGTGGCCGCCCACGGGTCGACCGGCGTCGGCTCCTCCGGCTCGGGGCGTTCGTCGCGGCGCCACCGCGACTTCTTCGGCGCCGGCTCGGGCACCGGGGCGGAGGCGCTCCACCGCACCGGCGCGTCGACTGTGGAGTGGTCGGAGCCGTCGTCCAGCCGGGTCGGGTCGGGCACTCCGGCCGCCGGCTGAGTCTCCTCCGGCTGCGGGTCGGCCATCCGTCGATCTCCTTCACTGCCGGCAAGATTCCCGGCGAGGCGGTCGACTCCCAGGTTAGAGACGGTGTGCCACTCCCGGTCCGGGTCCGCGGTCCGGTGCGCGCCCGCAATGCCGGACAACCGGGGCGATGTGCAAGACGCTGTGGAGCCGTATGGTTACCGGGACATGAGAACGACACAGAGAAACGCCGTCACTCTGACCGGGAACCCCACCGGTCAGCCGATGGTGTTCGCCCACGGCTATGGCTGCGACCAGAACATGTGGCGTCACGTGGCTCCCGCCTTCGCGGACTCGCATCGGCTCGTCCTCTTCGACCACGTCGGCAGCGGCCGGTCCGACCTGTCGGCCTACGACGACGACCGCCATTCCTCGCTCGGCGGCTACGCCGACGACGTTCTCGAGATCCTGCACGAGAACGATCTGTGGGACGTGGTCTTCGTCGGTCACTCGGTGAGCGCCATGATCGGCGTCATCGCCGCGACCCGGGAGCCCGAGCGCTTCGCCCGCCTGGTCCTCATCGGTCCCTCGCCGCGCTACATCAACGAGCCCGCGGGCGGTTATCAGGGCGGCTTCGACAAGCCCGACATCGAGTCGCTGCTCGTCTCGCTCGACAGCAACTATCTCGGCTGGTCCAGCACGATGGCGCCGGTGATCATGGGTAACCCCGATCGGCCCGAGCTGGGTGAGGAGCTGACCAACAGCTTCTGCCGCACCGATCCCGAGATCGCGAAGAAGTTCGCGCGCGTCACGTTCCTCTCGGACAATCGCGACGACCTTCTCGAGCTGCGCACTCCCGCGTTGATCCTCCAGTGTTCGGACGACGTGATCGCGCCGACCGCGGTCGGCGAATATGTTCACAAGCACACCGCCGGGAGCACTCTGGTGCATCTGAACGCGACGGGCCACTGCCCCAACCTGAGCGCTCCCGAGGAAACCATCGATGCCATGAAGGCCTGGCTCTAGAAGCGGCGGACCGTGAGTGACTCTGGTGGGCCGGACGTGACGCAGGACCTGCGGCCGCCCTGGGACGAAGACCCCGACGACCTGTACGAGCACGCGCCGTGCGGGTATCTGACCACGCTTCCCGACGGCACGATCGTCCGGGTCAATCAGACCTTCCTGTCCTGGACGGGCTACACCCGCGGTGAGCTGGTCGGGCACCGCCGCTTCCGTGATCTGCTCACCTCGGGCGGGCAGATCTACCACGAGACCCACTACGCCCCGCTGCTGAGCATGCAGGACGAGGTGCACGAGCTGGCCTTCGACGTGGTCTGCTCCGACGGGCGGCACCTGCCCACGCTGGTCAACTCGGTGCTGTCCCGCGCGGCCACGGGACAACCCCGAGCGGTCCGGACGACCGTCTTCAACGCCACCGATCGCCGCCAGTACGAAAAGGAGCTTCTGCTCGCCCGCCAGATCGCCGAGGCCTCCGAGCGGCGGGTCCGGGTGCTGCAGCAGATCGTGGCCGACCTGGCCGCCGCGCCGACCGAGGCCGAGGTGGCCGAGGCGGTGGTCCGCGCTCCGGAGTCCGCCTTCGGCGCGGCCAGCAGCAGCATCTATCTCGTCGACGACGAGCGTGACGTGATCTACGCCGTCGCGTCGACCGACCCGACCACCGGCAACTGGGACGACATGCCGCGCTCGTCCGACCGCGCGGTGGCCCGGGTGGCCGACCGCGGCGACCTGCACGTCGTCAACTCCGTCACCGACGCCCGGGAGCACTTCCCCGACCTGGTCGACAGCATGCGCCGCTCGGGCCGCACCACGGTGGTGCTCCTGCCGCTGACCACGGGCCCGACCGACGAGCAGGCCGGCATCCAGACGCTCGGCGTGCTGGCGTTCAGCTTCAAGGGCGACCGTCCCCTCACCGACGGCGAGCTGCGGGTCGTCCGCCTCCTCGGCCAGCAGGCCGGTCAGGCGCTCGACCGGGCCCGCCTCTACGACGAGCTCCGCCGCCGCGAGGAACGCTCGAAGTTCCTGGCCGAGACGACGCGCTCGCTCGACGAACTGCACCGGTTGCTGCCGCGCACCCGGCGCGTGGTCGACCGGGTCGTGCCCGAGATCGCCGACTGGGCCGAGCTCCGCCTGCACGTGGGCACGACGCCGGTCGTGGAGGACGCGGGCGGCCCGCGGCCCGACGAGGAGCTGCTGACCCAGCGGCTGGGCAAGGTGGCCGCCAGCGGCGAGCCGGTGTTCGCCGTCGACGGCGACCAGCTGGACTGCTCGGTGCTGCCGCTCACCGCCCGGGGCCTGGTGCTGGGCACGCTGGCGTTGCGGATGGCGCCCGACCGGCGGGGCGCCGCGGCCGAGCGGGCCTTCCTGATCGAGCTGGCCGACCGGGCCGGGCTCGCGCTGGAGAACGCCCGCCTCTACGAGCAGGAACGGCAGATCGCCCGGACGCTGCAGCGCAGCCTGCTGGCCGGCGACCTGCCCAGTGGCGACACCCGGTTCGCGGTCGAGACCCACTACCAGGCCGCGGCCCACGATCTGGAGGTCGGCGGCGACTGGTTCGACGCGTTCCTGATCACCCGGGACAAGCTCGCCGTCGTGGTCGGTGACGTGGTGGGCCGCGGCATCGAGGCGGCCACCACGATGGGCCAGCTGCGCAGCGCGGTGCGGGCGCTGGCCTCGAACGCGACCGGGCCGGCCCGGCTGATCGAGGGCCTCGACCGGTTCGTCGAGCGGGTCGAGTCGGCCCGCATGGCCACCGTGGCCTACGTCGAGATCGACCTGACCGGCGGCGAGGTGGCGTACTCGTGCGCCGGTCACCTGCCGCCGCTGCTGCAGGAGCCGGCCGGGTCGCCGGAATACCTGATGCAGGGTCGTTCCGCGCCGCTGGGCTCGAAGGCCGGCAACCGGGTCCGCACCGAGCACCGCCGGCGCCTGCCCGCCGGCAGCCGCCTGCTGCTCTACACCGACGGCCTGATCGAGCGCCGTACCCGCCCGATCGACAAGGGTTTCGAGCTGCTCGCCCGCGAGTACGCGAGACGCCGGGACGCGCCGCTGCAGGGGCTCGCGGCCACGCTGGCCGACTCGCTGGTCGGTCGCGACCACTCCGACGACGTCTGCATGCTCTGCCTGACACTGGGCACCGAGGAGCGCATCGAGCGCACCATCGGTGCCGACCGTATGCAGATCGCCCTGCTCCGCGCCGATCTGCGAGCCTGGCTGGTGGCCCACGAGGTCGAGCCCGGCTGCCGCGACGCGGTGCTGCTGGCCTGCTCCGAGGCGGTGGCCAACGCGATCGAGCACGGCTACCGGGACGATCCGTTCGGCATGATCGACGTGGTCGCCACGGTGACCACCGATGCCGTCGAGGTGCGGGTCAGCGACCGCGGCACGTGGCGCGGAGCGGTGAGCGACGTGGCCCGCGGGCGCGGGCTCCAGCTCATCCGTGAGTCGATGGACCAGGTGCTGTTCGACCGCAGCGACGGAACGACCGTCACCATGCGCCGGGCGCGGGAGGTGGAGTGATGGAATTCACTCGGGGCGGACGTCCGGTGCCGATGGGCCGGTTGGACCGCTGGGTCACCTTCTCCACGTTCGGCGACGCCGAACTGGTGTCGCTGACCGGCGAGATCGATCTGGCCAACGCGCCCGAGATCGGCAAGGCGATCGTCGAGCGGATCGAGACGGCCGGCAAGGTGCTCATCGACCTGACCACCGTCTCTTTCCTCGACAGCGCCGGGGTGCGGCTGCTCGACGCCCTGGTCGGCGACCTCGACGACCACGGCAAGCCGACCCGGCTGGTGGTGGGCAAGACCGGCGCGGCCCGCATGACCCTCCAGCTGTGCGCATTCCGCGAGGACGTGCTGGCCACCGACCTCGACCGGGCCGCGGCTGAGATCGGTAGTTGACGCGCGTACCCTAGAGGCCCATGAGCGTAGGTTCCGTCTTCCCGCAGCTCGAGCAGCTGCTGCCCCGGGTCAGCAAGCCGATCCAGTACGTGGGTGGCGAGCTCGGCGCCGTCGTCAAGGACTGGGATGCGACAACGGTCCGCTGGGCTCTGATGTACCCGGATGCCTATGAGGTGGGCCTGCCCAATCAGGGCGTCCAGATCCTCTACGAAGTACTCAACGAGCAGGACGACGTGCTGGCCGAGCGCACCTACGCGGTGTGGCCCGACCTCGAGGCGCTGATGAAGGAGAACGGCGTCCCCGCGTTCACCGTCGACGCGCACCGTCCGGTCCGGGCGTTCGACGTCCTCGGCCTGTCGTTCGCCACCGAGCTCGGCTACACCAACATGCTTTCCGCCCTCGATCTCGCCGGCATCCCGCTGGACAGCGCCGACCGGGGCGACGACGACCCCATCGTGCTGGCCGGCGGCCACGCGAGTTTCAACCCCGAGCCGATCGCCGACTTCATCGACGCCGCCGTGCTCGGCGACGGTGAGGAGGCCGTCCTCGAGATCACCGGCATCATCCGCGAGTGGAAGGCCGAGGGACGCCCCGGCGGCCGCGACGAGCTGCTGCTGCGCCTGGCCCGCACCGAGAGCATCTACGTCCCCCGCTTCTACGACGTCGACTACCTGCCCGACGGCCGCATACTGCGCGTGGTGCCCAACCGGCCCGACGTGCCGTTCCGGGTCTCCAAGCGCACGACGATGGATCTGGACGCCTGGCCCTACCCCAAGAAGCCGCTGGTCCCGCTGGCCGAGACCGTCCACGAGCGGTACGCCGTCGAGATCTTCCGCGGCTGCACCCGGGGCTGCCGCTTCTGCCAGGCCGGCATGATCACCCGCCCGGTCCGTGAGCGCTCGATCACCACGGTCGGTCAGATGGTCAAGGAGGGCCTCGAGTTCTCCGGCTTCAACGAGGTCGGCCTGCTCTCGCTGTCCAGCGCCGACCACTCCGAGATCGGCGACATGTGCTCCGGCCTGGCCGAGCAGTACGCGGACACCAACGTCTCGCTGTCGCTGCCCTCCACCCGGGTCGACGCCTTCAACATCGACCTGGCCCAGGAGCTGTCCCGCAACGGGCGGCGCACCGGCCTCACCTTCGCCCCCGAGGGTGGCTCCGAGCGCATCCGCAAGGTCATCAACAAGATGGTGACCGAGGAAGACCTGATCCGGACGGTCGTGACCGCCTACAGCAACGGCTGGCGCCAGGTCAAGCTGTACTTCATGTGCGGCCTGCCCACCGAGACCGACGAGGACGTGCTCCAGATCGGCCGTATGGCCCACGAGGTGATCAAGGCCGGCCGGGTGGCCGCCGGCACCAAGGACATCCGCTGCACGGTGTCGATCGGCGGGTTCGTGCCCAAGCCGCACACCCCGTTCCAGTGGGCGCCGATGGAGCGCCCCGAGGTGATCGACGCCCGCCTCAAGATGCTCAAGCAGGAGATCAACAGCGACCGCTCGCTGGGTCGCGCGATCGGCTACCGCTACCACGACGGCGAGCCCTCGCTGATCGAGGGACTGCTCTCCCGGGGCGACCGCCGGGTCGGCGCGGTCATCCGCCGCGCCTGGGAGAAGGGCGGCCGCTTCGACGGCTGGAGCGAGCACTTCTCGTACGCCCGGTGGGTCGAATCCTGCGCCGAGGTGCTGCCCGGCTTCGGGGTGGACCTCGACTGGTACACCACTCGCGAGCGCCAGCACTCCGAGGTGCTGCCCTGGGACCACCTCGACTCGGGCCTCGACAAGGACTGGCTCTGGCAGGACTGGCAGGACTCCATGTCCGAATTCGAGCAGGACGACTGCCGGTGGACCCCGTGCTTCGACTGCGGCGTCTGCCCGTCGATGGACACCGAGATCCAGATCGGTCCCACCGGCAAGAAGCTGCTGCCCCTGACCCCGGTCAACCCGTTGCGGGTGCCTGCCTGACATGGCCAAGAACCAGCCCGTCGGTGGTCAGGCCCCGGTCGTCCAGCGGATCCGCATCCGTTACGCCAAGCGCGGCCCGCTGCGTTTCACCTCCCATCGCGATTTCGCGCGCGCTTTCGAGCGGGCGCTGCGGCGGGCCGCCGCGCCGATCGCCTTCTCCCAGGGCTTCACCCCGCACCCCAAGATCTCGTACGCGAGCGCGGCGCCGACCGGCGTCGGCAGCGAAGCCGAGTACCTCGAGATCGGGTTGCAGGCCGAGGTCGACCCCGAGCAGCTCCGGGTGGCGCTCGACGCCGCGCTGTCGCCCGGGCTCGATGTGCTCGAGGCGGTGGTGGCCGACGCCGGCAGCCTGGCCGACCGGATCGACGCCTCACGCTGGCGGATCGAGCTGCCCTCGATCGACCCGGCCGCTGCCGCGGCGGCCGTCAAGGCCTTCAATGATCTTGACGAGGTGCTGGTCGAGCGCATGACCAAGCAGGGTCTGCGCTCGTTCGACGCCCGTCAGGCAGTGACTCGGATCGCTGTTATTGAGCAGTCCACCGGACCTTCCGAGGCGGACGGCGCGCCGTGTGCGATAATCGACCTTGTCGTACGACAGGTCACGCCGGCCGTACGACCCGATGACGTCCTTTCCGGCCTGCGCGTGGCGGCGGGCCTGGAGCCGCCGGTGCCCCCGAGGGTGACCCGGCTGGCCCAGGGCACGCTCACCGCACAGGGGGAGATCGTCGATCCGTTGGACGCGGATCGCGCGTCGGCCCTTCCGGGGTAAGGAACGCTCCATCGGGGGGCGTCGGCTGCAGCTGACGTCCATTGACAGACTTCGGCAGCCTGCCGCTTACCCGGCGGGACCGAAATACTTGCGGCGACCCTGCGTGGCAGCGCTCAAACGCGCCCGGGGCCGCCAGAACTGGAGAGCGCCCCATGCTCGATAACGAGCCCCAGGACAACGTGGGAGACCAGGGCGGTGACGGGGCCGGAGCAACTGCTCCGCCCGAGACCGCCGCACCCACCACCCCCGCGCGCCGTACGCGCGCCCCGCGCCGTAAGGCGGCGGCTCCCGCCGCCGCACCGGCCGATACCGCCGCCCCGGGCCCGTCCGACCCGGTAGCGACCGTGCACGAGTCGTCGGCGGTGCCCGAGTCGCCCGCCGACCCGGCCGCTCCGGCCGCGGTCGACGCCCCCGCCGAGGAGGCGCCGGCCAAGCCGGTGAAGGCCACCCGCAGCCGCCGCAAGGCCGCCGCGCCGGCCGCCGCTCCGGCGGCGGCCCCCGAGGCCGAGGAGGCCGCCGAGGTCGCGCCGCCGGTGAAGGCCACGCGTACCCGGCGCAAGAAGGCCGCCGCCCCCGCCGCTCCGGCGGAGGAGCCGGCCGCCGAGGCACCCGTCGAGGCGCCCGCCGAGCCGGTCCGGGTGGAAGCCCTGATCGAGGGCGAGGAGCCGGTCGTCGAGGAGCCGGTCGCAGCCGAGCCGGTCGTCGAGCAGCCGACCCCCGACGAGCCGGTCGCCGACGAGGAAGCCGCGCCGATCATCGGCGTTCTGCCGCTCGACGCCGACTTCGTCGAGCCCGAGGAGCGTCCGCGTCGTGGCCGCCGGGCGGCCGCCCTGCCTCCCGCCGTGCTGTTCATGCCGCCCGACCCCACCGAGGCCGCGCCGGCCCCGGCCCGGCGGACCCGCCGCGGCGCCACCGTGCCGCCCGTGGTGGCCGAGGCCCCCGAGGCTCCGGTGAGCGCGCCCGCCGCGCGTACCGAAGCCGAGGTCGCCGAGCCTGCGGCCGTCACCGACGAGCCGGTCGAGGGCGCCCGCCGCAGCCGGCGTCGCCGCCGCGGAGCGGCCGACGAGCCCGCCGAGGTCGTGGCCGCCGAGGTGATCGCGCCACCCGCCGAGGAGCCGGTCGACGAGGTCGACGAGAGCGCCGACGATGTCGAGGACGGCGTCGAGGACGAGGGCGACGAGGACGACGACACCGCGGCCGGCCGTCGGCGTCGCCGCCGCGGGCGTCGCGGTCGCGGCCGTGGCAAGGGCCCGGCCGAGGACGGCGAGCAGGACGAGGCCGAGGACGGCGAGCCGGACGCGGAGGCCTCCGGCGAGGAGGAGTCCGAGGCTGAGGCCGAGGACGAGGACGAGGGTGACGGGGTCACCCGCCGCCGCCGTCGCCGGCGTCGCAAGGGCTCGGGCGGCGACGCCGAGACCGGCGGCATCGAGGACGGCGTGCACACCGTCGTGCGGGTGCGCGAGCCGCGCCGTACGTCGGACGAGGTGCAGGGTGTCTCGGGCTCGACCCGGCTCGAGGCCAAGCGCCAGCGCCGCCGGGACGGCCGCGAGCAGCGCCGCACCCGGCCGCCGATCCTGAGCGAGTCGGAGTTCCTGGCCCGCCGCGAGGCGGTCGACCGGGTGATGGTCGTGCGGCAGAAGCCCGACCGCACCCAGATCGCCGTCATGGAGGACGGCATCCTCGTCGAGCACTACGTCTCGCGGAGCACCTCCGGCACGATGGTCGGCAACGTCTACCTCGGCAAGGTGCAGAACGTGCTGCCCAGCATGGAGGCGGCGTTCGTGGACATCGGCCGGGGCCGCAACGCGGTGCTCTACGCCGGCGAGGTCAACTGGGACGCCACCGGGCTCGAGGGCCGGGCCCGCTCGATCGAGCAGGCCCTGCGCTCCGGTGACTCGGTGCTGGTGCAGGTCACCAAGGACCCGATCGGGCACAAGGGCGCCCGGCTGAGCAGCCACATCGCGCTCTCCGGCCGGCACCTGGTCTACGTGCCCAACGGCAACGCCTCCGGGATCAGCCGCAAGCTGCCCGACAACGAGCGCAAGCGCCTGCGGGACGTACTCAAGAAGCTCGTGCCCGACGGCGCCGGCGTGATCGTGCGGACCGCGGCCGAGGGGGCCAGCGAGGACGAGCTGGCCCGCGACGTCAAGCGGCTGCAGGGGCAGTGGGAGGAGATCCAGCGCCGGTCGGCCGAGGGTCACGCGCCGGTCGCCCTCTCCGAGGAGCCCGACCTGGTCATCCGGGTCGTGCGTGACCTCTTCAACGAGGACTTCCGCGAGCTGATCGTGCAGGGCGACTCGGCGTACGGCGAGCTGGAGAACTACCTCGACTCGGTGTCGCCCGACCTGCTCGAGCGCATGCACCGTTACACCGGCACCGGGGACGTCTTCGCCGACAAGCGCATCGACGAGCAGATCCTCAAGGGCCTCGACCGCAAGGTGTTCCTGCCCTCGGGCGGCCACCTGGTGTTCGACCGCACCGAGGCGATGACCGTGGTCGACGTCAACACCGGCAAGTACACCGGTGCGGGCGGCAACCTCGAGGAGACGGTGACCCGCAACAACCTCGAGGCGGCCGAGGAGATCGTCCGGCAGCTCCGGTTGCGTGACATCGGCGGCATCGTGGTCATCGACTTCATCGACATGGTGCTCGAGAGCAACCGCGAGCTGGTGCTGCGGCGGCTCACCGAGTGTCTTGGGCGCGACCGCACCAAGCACCAGGTCACCGAGATCACCTCGCTCGGCCTGGTACAGATGACCCGCAAGCGGATCGGCGCGGGCCTGCTCGAGGCGTTCAGCGAGACCTGTGACCACTGCAAGGGCCGCGGTGTGCTGATCCACACCGAGCCGGTGCCCGAGAAGCGGTCCAACGGCGCCGCGGCGAACCAGGTCAAGGCGGTCGCGGCGGCCGCGCGTACCGAGACTGCCCCGGTCCAGCCGCAGCAACAGCAGCAGCAGCCGGCCGGCAAGTCCCGGCGCCGCCGTGGCGGCGGTGGCGAGGCGGTGGCCGCCGAGCCGGCCGTCGTCGAGATCGAGACCCCGGCCGAGGCTGTGGTCGAGATCGAGACCCCGGCCGAGATCGTGGTCGAGATCGACACCCTGGAGCCGGCCGCCGAGATCGTCCGGCACGAGGGTGACGACCCGGCGGCCGAGACGGCCGGTCTGCCCCCGGTGGCGGGCTCGGGCATCGTCACGCCGGGCCGGCCCTCGCTCACCAAGCCGGCCACCGGTGACGACTACGACATCAGCGGGTACGACCTGTCGCGTTACGAGGCCGCCGAACCTGACGCGGAGCCGCTGCAGCTGACCGGGACGGACGACCCGGACGCGGCCGAGGAGGACGAGGACGAGGACGACGAGACCGTGGGAGCCGGCGCCGGGCGCCGCCGCTCACGGCGGGGCGGCACTCGGCGGCGTACGCGCCCCTGAGGTGCCCTTTCGGATCGACAGGAGCGGTTTGGTAAAGAAAGTTAACTGCCAAGCCGCTCCTTTCCGTTTCCGTCGGTTACCCTCGCGGGATCGATCAGCCTTCCCCGAGGAGACCGAGCCCCCATGTCCCGATCCCCCCTGCGCCTGGGCCTCGCCGCGTGCGCGGCCCTGGTGGCTCTCGCGGCCACGTCCGCCTGTTCGTCCGACGCCGGTTCCCTCCCGGCCGGTGTGAGCGTCACGGACGCGAGCGCGCCCGCCGGCGCCGTCCCGCCCGCCCCGGCCGACCCGTCCGTCGCCGCCTCGGCCGACGCCGCGCTGTCCGGCAACACCAAGGAGATCTGCGCCCAGGCCGAGCGGGCGAGCACGAGTTTCGGCGAGCTCTTCATCGCCGACCTCAAGCTGCAGATCGACGCGGCCGGCCAGGGGGAGCAGGCCAAACGGCAGGCCGCCGAGAAGGTTTCGCGGGACGTTCAGAACTACTCGTTCGCGCTGGCCGACATGGCCGGGCTGACCACCGACCCGGCCCTCAAGAAGGCGTTGACCGAGATGAGCGCGCAGGTCAAGGCCCTCAAGGGCGATGTCACCAAGATCAGCGCAGAGAAGATGTCGGCGCTCTCGGCCCGCCTCGACAAGGCGTGCGGCCGGGACTGACCACGGCCCCGGTTTGGGATCGGAGCCCCTGATGAAGTACGCTTTCGGACGGCGCTTTTCCATGCGTCGTGTTCCCGTTCCCGCCCCGGCCTGATCTCAGGATCGTCGGGCGACCGGGGCCTCAGCTTCATCCGCCAAGCAACGCTTCGCGTTGCGTAAGTCTCAGGGAGTCCGCGTCCGATGTACGCGATCGTCAAGACCGGCGGCAAGCAGTACAAGGTTGCCGAGGGCGACGTGATCGAGGTCGAGAAGCTCGCGGGTGTTCCCGGCGACTCGCTGACGCTCGCCGCAGTCCTCCTCGTCGACGGTGACAACCTGGTGACCGACGTGGCCAAGCTTGCCAAGGTGACGGTGTCCGGCGAAATCGCCGAGCACACCAAGGGTCCGAAGATCCGGATCCACAAGTTCAAGAACAAGACCGGATACCACAAGCGTCAGGGGCACCGTCAGCCGCTGACGAAGGTCAAGGTCACCGGCATCTCGAGCGGGAAGTAGGGGCTGATCCGATATGGCTCACAAAAAGGGTGCCTCCAGCTCGCGCAACGGCCGTGACTCCGCCGCTCAGCGGCTCGGCGTCAAGCGGTTCGGCGGCCAGCTGGTCAGCGCGGGCGAGATCCTGATCCGTCAGCGCGGCACGAAGTTCCACCCGGGCGACCTGGTCGGCCGTGGTGGCGACGACACGCTGTTCGCCCTGGCCAACGGCAACGTGCTGTTCGGCACGAAGCGCGGTCGCAAGACCGTGAGCATCGTCCCGACGTCGGTCGTTTCGGCGGCGGAGTAAAGTTTTCCCGAAGCGGGCCGCGGACCTCCGGGTCCGTGGCCCGCTTTGTTTTTTTTTGCTGCTGTCATGGCAGCACATTTTCAAGGAGTTGAGCAGTGACCACGTTCGTCGACCGGGTCGTGCTGCACCTGCAGGCGGGTGACGGCGGGCACGGCTGCGTCTCGGTGCGCCGCGAGAAGTTCAAGCCGCTCGGTGGACCCGACGGCGGCAACGGCGGCCACGGTGGCGGCATCACCCTGGTGGTCGATCCGCAGCAGCACACGCTGCTCGACTTCCACTTCCACCCTCACATCAAGGCGTCCAACGGCGGTGGTGGCGCGGGCGCCAACCGCGACGGCGCCAACGGCAAAGACCTCGTGGTCAAGGTGCCGGACGGCACGGTCGTGCTGACCAACGACGGTGAGGTGCTGGCCGACCTGATCGGCGCCGGCACCACCTTCGAGGTGGCCCGGGGCGGTCGCGGCGGCCGGGGCAACGCCTCGCTGGCCAACACCCGCCGCAAGGTGCCGGGCTTCGCCGAGCTGGGCGAGCCGGGCGACGGCCTCGACGTCGTCCTGGAGCTCAAGAGCGTCGCCGACGTGGGCCTGGTCGGTTTCCCGTCGGCCGGCAAGTCGTCGCTGATCTCGGTCATCTCCGCGGCCAAGCCCAAGATCGCCGACTACCCGTTCACCACGCTGGTGCCCAACCTCGGCGTCGTGCAGGCGGGCGACCAGACGTTCACGGTCGCCGACGTGCCGGGTCTCATCCCGGGCGCGGCCACCGGCAAGGGCCTGGGCATGCAGTTCCTGCGGCACATCGAGCGCACCTCGGTGCTGGTGCACGTGCTCGACGCGGCGGCGCCCGAGATCGAGCGCGACCCGCTGGCCGACCTCGACGCGATCGAGGCCGAGCTGGCGGCGTACGGCGGACTCGAGGACCGGCCGCGGCTCGTCGTGCTCAACAAGATCGACATCCCGGACGGGCGCGACCTGGCCGAGATGGTGCGCCCCGATCTCGAGGCTCGTGGCTACCGCGTGTTCGAGGTCAGCGCGATCACCCGCGAGGGCCTCAAGGAGCTGGTCTTCGCTCTGGCCGAGACGGTCGCCCAGCACCGCCTCGACAATCCCGCGCCCGAGCCGACCCGGGAGATCGTGCGTCCGCGTGCGGTCGACGAGTCCGGCTTCACGGTCGAGCAGGACAACGAGGGCGTCTACGTCGTCCGCGGGACCAAGGTCGAGCGCTGGATCCGGCAGACCAACTTCGACAACGACGAGGCGGTGGGCTTCCTGGCCGACCGGCTCGAGCGGCTCGGCGTCGAGGACGCGCTGACCAAGAAGGGCGCCCGGCCGGGCGACCCGGTCCGCATCGGCGAGCGCGAGTTCGACTGGCAGCCCAACGCCGGCGAGTTCGTGTCGGGCCCCCGCGGCACCGACGCCCGCCTCGAGGACGACGATGCCCGGGCCACCGCGGCCGATCGTCTGGCCGCCCGCAAGGCCCGCCGCGTGCGCTCGGACGACGAACTGCTGCACATGGCGACCGACGGAACGGTGACCACCGTCGCGAACGCCCACCGGCCCGTCTTGGTGACAGATGACGACGACACCGACGAATAGGGCGTAGTCCAGCTCGGCGCAACCCTGCGGCAAAGGTCGTCGCCTAGGGTCACCCTGTGTTGATCGAAGCCAGGCCCGCCCTGGACCCCGAGCTGGCCGCCCTCGTCGCGGCTCAGCGGCACGAGGGCGGCCGGGGCTTCGTGCCGGACGACCAGGTCGCCCACTTCGTGGCGGTCGTCGACGGGCGGGCCGTGGCCTGCGGAGCCTGGCAGCCGCTGCCCGAGCCCGGGGCGGCCGAGCTCAAGCGGATGTACGTGCGGCCGGCCTTCCGCTGCCGAGGCATCGCGCGACAGATGATCGTCGCGCTCGAGGAGGAGGCGCTCGCCGCCGGCCGCCCGGTGATCCGTTTGACCACGGGCGTCACCTCGGCCGCGGCGATCGCGCTCTTCCAGTCGGCGGGCTACCACCAGCTTCCGGCCCGTGGTCCGGGCGTCGTCCGCTACGAGAAACGCCTGACGGTCTCAGTCCAGTAGGCCGATGGCCGCGCGGGTCCGGCGTACCGTCGCGGCGGCGCGGGGCCGCACCCGGGCCGCCCCCTCGGTCAGGATCCGGCCGACGTGGCCGGGGTCGGCCGCGAGCTCGGCGTACCGGGCCCGGATCGGCGCGAGCAGCGCCTCGACCGCGTCGGTGACCTCACGCTTGAGCGCCCCGTACGAGCTCAGCTCACCTGGTTCGCGGTCCGAGCAGGCCCGCAGGATAGCCAGCAGATTGGTCACGCCGGGTTGGCCGGCCGGGTCGGCACGCACCACGCCGGCCGTGTCGGTGACCGCCCGGGCGATGACCCGGCGGATCGTCTCGGGCGGGTCGAGCAGTCCGATCCGGCCGGCCGCCGACGGCGTGCTCTTGCTCATCTTGCGGGCCGGGTCGGCCAGATCCATGATCCGTGCGGCGTTCTCGGGCCGGATGCCCTCGGGCACCGTGAAGGTGTCGCCGTACCGGGCGTTGAACCTGGTCGCGATCGCCCGGGCCAGCTCGAGGTGCTGGCTCTGGTCGTCACCCACCGGCACCTGGTCGCTGTCGTGCACGAGGATGTCGGACCCCATCAGCACCGGATAGGTCAGCAGGCTGAGCCGCACGGGGCCGCCGGCCGAGGACTTCTCCTTGAACTGGATCATGCGCGCGGCCTCGCCGTACCCGGTCGCGCACTCGAGCAGGTAGTGCAGCTCGGTGTGCTCGGGGACCTGGGACTGGGCGATGAGCGCGGTGCGCCGCGGGTCGACGCCGGCGGCGAGCAGCACGGCCGCCACCTGCAGCGTGTTGGCGCGCAGTCGTGTCGGGTCGTGCTCGACGGTCAGCGCGTGCAGGTCGGCGATCATCGCGATCGAGTGGGTGGTGCCGGGTCTCTCCTGGGCCCCGACCAGCGGGCGCATGGCCCCGATGAGGTTGCCCAGGTGCAGGTGGCCGGTGGGCTGGAAGCCGGTGAGGCGACGGGTCATGATGTCCTCCGGAGTGGGGGACCGCACCCTCCGGACATGACAACGGCCGCCCGGAAGGGGCGGCCGCGGTGGTGATGCGCGCGTGGGGGGAGCCGCCCGTCAGGGCAGCCACCGACCGAGGTTCGCGAAGCGCATGGAGCCCACGATAACAGCGGAACGGCTCGTATCGGATGATGGTCGGATGCCGAGCCTGACCCGCGCCGAGGCTACCGCCCGGGCCGCCACCGTCGATGTCCACCAGTACGAGGTCGACCTCGATCTGACCGCCGGGGGAGACACCTTCGGTTCGCGTGCTGTGGTGCGTTTCGAGGCGCGAGAGGGCGCCTCCACGTTCCTCGAGTTCGAGCCGGTGAGCGTGGTGAGCATGACGCTGAACGGCTCGCCGCTGCCCGAGTCGGCGCTCGCCGACGGCCGGCTCCGGCTGACCGGCCTCGCGGCGGACAACGAGCTGGCCGTCGAGGCCGTCATGCGGTACTCGAACACGGGCGAGGGCCTGCACAAGTACGTCGATCCGGCCGACGGCTCGATCTACATCTACCAGCACATGTTCATCAACAACGCGGGCCGCATCCTGCCCGCCTTCGACCAGCCCGACCTCAAGGCGTCGTTCCGCATCACCGTGACCGCGCCGCCGAGCTGGCGGGTGGCGGCCAACGGACCGCTGCTGTCGGGCGCGAACGGGCGCTGGGAGTTCGCGGCCACCAAGCCGATCTCGACCTATCTCTGCTCGCTGATCGCCGGCCCGTACCACGAGGTCACCGACTCGCACGACGGCATCCCGCTGGCCCTGTTCGCCCGGGCCGCGCTGGCCGGGGCGCTCGAGGCCGAGGCGGCCGAGATCTTCGAGATCACCAAGCAGTGCCTCGACCGCTACCACGAGATCTTCGACATCCGGTACCCGTTCGGGCACTACCAGCAGGCCTTCGCCCCCGAGTTCAACTTCGGCGCGATGGAGTACCCGGGTCTGGTCGTCTTCCGTGACGAGTTCATCTACCGCTCGGCGGTGACCGACAGCGAGCGCGAGCACCGGGCCAACGTGATCGCCCACGAGATGGCCCACATGTGGTTCGGCGACCTGGTGACCATGGCGTGGTGGGATGACCTGTGGCTGAACGAGTCGTTCGCGGAGTACATGGGCACCCGCATCACGACCGAGGCGACGCGCTTCCCCGGCGCCTGGACGACCTTCGCGATGCAGCGCAAGGCGTGGGGGCTGCGCGCCGACCAGCACCCGTCGACCCATCCGGTGGCGCCGGCCGAGGTCACCGACACCGACCAGGCGCTGCTCAACTTCGACGGCATCTCGTACGCCAAGGGCGCCGCCGTGCTCAAGCAGCTGGTGGCCTTCGTGGGCGAGGAGGCGTTCCGCGCCGGTGTGAACGCGCACTTCGCGGCGCACTCCTACGGCAACGCCACGCTGGCCGATCTGCTCGGCGCGCTCTCCAAGGCCAGTGGGCGCGACCTCACCGCCTGGGCCGACGTCTGGTTGCGCCAGCCCCAGGTCAACACGCTGCGCACCGCGGTCACGCGCGAGGGGTCCTCGTACGCGTCGGTGGTCGTCGAGCAGACCGCCCCCGAGGCCCATCCGACTCTGCGCCCGCACCGGCTCGGCCTCGGCCTCTGGGACCGTGACGCCGACGGCAGCGTGCGGCGGCGCAAGCTGGTCGAGGTCGAGGTGGACGCGACCGGCCGCACCGAGGTGCCCGAGCTGGCCGGCGAGCCGGTGGCCGACCTGCTGCTGCTCAACGACGGCGACCTCACGTACGCGAAGATCCGGCTCGACGACGAGTCGGCCGCCGCCGTCCCGGCCGTCCTGCCGCTGATCGGCGACTCGCTGGCCCGCGCCGTGCTGTGGGCGGCCACGCTCGACGCGGTCGTCGACGGCGAGCGCCCGGTCGCCGAGCTGGTCACGCTCGTGCTGGCCGCCTTGCCGGTGGAGTCCGAGGTGGTGATCGTCGAGGACGTTCTCCGGGCCACCCGCAGCCTGGTCGACCGCTACGCCACACCGGAGGCGCGCCCGGCCGCCCTTGAGTTGCTCGCCCAGGCCGCCGACCGCCTGCTGGCCGCCTCGGAGCCGGGCGGGTCACGCCAGCTCGCCGCCGCCCGCGGCCTGATCGGCGCCACCACCGACGCCGCCCGGCTGCAGGACTGGCTGGCCGGCCGGAACGTGCCCGGCGGCCTGGCCGTCGACGCCGACCTGCGCTGGCTGATCGTCTACCGCCTGGCCGTGCTGGGCGCGGCCGGCGCCGACGTGATCGACGCCGAGTTCGAGCGGGACCGCAGCGCCCAGGGGGAACAGTGGGCCGCCCGCAGCCGGGCCGCCCGCCCGGACCCGTCGGCCAAGGCGGCGGCGTGGGCGGCGATCATCGAGGACGCCGCGCTCTCGAACCGCCTGGTGGAGATGACCGCGTCCGGCTTCTGGCAGGCCGAGCAGCTCGACCTGGTCCGCGAGTACGTGCCGCGATACTTCGCCGAGATGCCGGCGATGATGCGGATGCGCAGCGGCATGAGCGCGGAGCGCACGGCCGGCGCGGCGTACCCGGCCCTGATGGTCGAGCAGCGGACCCGCGACCTGGCCGCCGGGCTGCTCGCGGACGACGACCTCGACCCGATCCTGCGGCGGGTCGTGCTCGACGCCGACGACGACCTCCGCCGGGCGCTGGCCGCCCGTTGAACCCGGGTGCCCTTGATCGGGACGAGGCTTATCCTGCAGTGATGTCGGGCCGGCGGATCGGGATCATGGGTGGGACGTTCGATCCCGTCCACCACGGCCACCTGGTGGCGGCCAGCGAGGTGCAGGCGCGATTCGACCTCGACGAGGTGGTCTTCGTGCCCACCGGCCAGCCGTACCAGAAGGGTCGCGTCTCGCCGGCCGAGGACCGCTACCTGATGACGGTCATCGCCACGGCGTCCAACCCGCGCTTCCACGTCAGCCGGGCCGACATCGACCGCGACGGCCCCACCTACACGATCGACACCCTGCGGGACATGCGCGCGATCTACGGCGCCGATGCGTCGCTGTTCTTCATCACCGGCGCGGACGCCCTCAACCGCATCCTGAGCTGGAAGGACGCGCTCGAGATGTTCGCCGCGGCGCACTTCGTGGGGGTCACCCGGCCCGGCTTCGAGCTCACCGACGACCACCTGCCCGAGGACAGCGTCACGCTGGTCGAGGTGCCGGCCATGGCGATCTCGTCGTCCGCCTGCCGCGACCGCGTGGCCGCGGGCGAGCCGGTGTGGTATCTGGTGCCCGACGGTGTCGTGCAATACATCAACAAGCGAGGCCTCTATCGGGGGTCGGGAAATGTCACAGCGGTGTGAGACGCTTGATGTGCTGGACAACCGTCCGGACCTGAAACCAGCCCGCCGAGTCAATCAGCCCGCTGGGTAAGCCCGCCTAACGAGAGGCCACTCTTGCCCGTCACTGAACGCGCTTATGAACTGGCTATGACGGCCGCCCAGGCCGCCGCCGACAAGAAGGCGCAAGACATCGTCGTGATCGATGTCGGAGACCAGCTCTACATCACCGACGCCTTCGTGATCGCCTCCGCGTCCAACGAGCGTCAGGTCGCCGCGATCGTCGACGCCGTCGAGGAAGCGCTGCTCGACCTCCCCGAGAAGGCCAAGCCCGTGCGTCGCGAGGGCGAGCGCCAGGGGCGGTGGGTGCTGCTCGACTACGTCGACATCGTCGTCCACATCCAGCATGCCGAGGAACGCGAGTTCTACGCCCTCGACAAGCTGTGGAAGGACTGCCCGACGGTCCAGTTCGTGGACCGCGACATGGCCGACGCCGAAGCTTCGTGAACCGCCTGATCGTCTGGCGCCACGGCAACACCGACTGGAACGCCACCCATCGCGTCCAGGGTCAGACCGACGTGTCGCTCAACGACCTGGGCCGTCAGCAGGCCGTCGACGCCGCCGAACTGCTGGTCAAGCTGAAACCGGACGCGATCGTCGCCAGCGACCTGCGCCGGGCGGCCGACACCGCGGCGGCGCTGGCCGCGCTGACCGGGCTGTCGATCAGCTATGACAAGCGGCTGCGCGAGCGGTATTTCGGCGCCTGGCAGGGCCTCACCATGACCGAGGTGACCCAGGTCCACCCCGAGCAGCACGCCCGGTGGACAGCGGGTCAAGAGGTCGGCGGCGACGTCGAAACCCTCGACGAGCTGGGCACCCGGGTGGCCGACGGGTTGCTCGACGCCGCCGCACTGGCGCCGCCCGGCGGCACGGTCGTGGTCGCGACGCACGGCGCCGCCGCCCGCCAGGGAGTCGGCCACCTGCTGGGCTGGCCGATCGAGCAGTTGCGCACCCTGCGCGCCCTGCAGAACTGCCACTGGATCGAGCTCAACCTCGACGACAAGCGGGGATGGCAGCTGGCGGCCTACAACGTCGGCCCGTTCAGCGACCACCCGGTCCCGCCGCCGGTGTGATCATCCGGGAACCGCGGAAGATCCGGTAGCGTCCAAGCATCATGGTGACTCGGACAGTTTCCGCTCTTCTGTTTCTCGTGCTCGTCGCCGGCTGTGCCAACAACACGGCCGACACCGGCGCTGCCCCGGCTCCCGCGCCCTCCCCGTCCGCCTCGGACGTGATCGACCTGCCCGTGCCCACGGCCAAGCCCAGTGGGCCCGCGGGGAAGCCGTCCGCCGGAGGCCCGGCCGCCGGCGGCCGCACGATCACCGGCACGGTGACCGCCGGCGTCGAGCCCAACTGCCTGCTCCTCACGGACGGCTCCGGATCACACCTGCTGATCTTCGACGACCCGGCGATGCGCGCCGACGCCGCCGTCGGCAGCAAGGTCACGATCGTCGGCAGCTCGCAGCCCGACATGATGTCCACCTGCCAGCAGGGTGTGCCGTTCGTCGTCGTGTCGGTCGAGAAGGGCTGATCGACCTGGGCCGGGGCCGATCGGTTACCGTGCCCGCATGTCCGTCGCGGTCGTCACCGACTCCACCGCGTACCTGCCCGCCGAACTCAGCGGCTCGTATGAGCTGACCGTCGTGCCCCTGACCGTGGTCATCAACGGCACCGACGGGCTCGAGGGGCTCGAGATCCAGCCCGCCGAGGTCGCCCGGGCTCTCGGCGAGCGCCGCACGGCGGTGAGCACGTCCCGGCCCGCGCCGTCCCAGTTCGCGACCGCCTACCGGGAGCTGCTGGACGCCGGCGCCGACGGCATCGTGTCGGTCCACCTGTCGGCCAAGCTCTCCGGCACCTTCGAGGCCGCGTCGCTGGCCGCGGCCGAGGCCGGGCCGCGGGTCCAGGTCGTCGACAGCGGGGCGACCGGGATGGGGCTGGGGTTCGCCGCCCTGGCCGCGGCGGCGGCCGCGCGCCAGGGGCGAGACCTCGATGCCGTACGGCGGGAGGCTGTCCACCACGCCTCCCGGGTGAGCACGCTGTTCTACGTCGACACGCTGGAGTTCCTGCGCCGCGGTGGGCGGATCGGGGCGGCGTCGGCGCTGCTCGGAACGGCTCTGTCGGTCAAGCCGATCCTGCACATGGTGGACGGGACCATCGTCCTCAAGGACAAGGTGCGGACGGCCGGGCGGGCGCTCGCGAAGCTCGTCGATCTGGCCGTCGAGGCGGCCGGCGACGGCGAGGTGGACATCGCCGTGCACCACCTGGAGGCCCCCGACCGCGCGACGGCCCTGGCCGACGCGGTGGCGATGCGGCTGGGCGACCGGCTCCGGGACTGCTACATCACCGAGATCGGGGCCGTGGTCGCCGCGCATGTGGGCCCCGGCCTGGCCGCCGTCGTGGTGCATCGGCGGGGCTGACTCCCGGCTGGCCGGCTCTGTGGCCGCCGACCTCGGCCCTGCCGGCCTGGTCTCTGTCCGGCCACTTCGTCCCCGCCGGCCTGGTCTCTGCCCGGCCACTTCGTCCCCGCCGGGTCTGTGTCTGTCGGCTACCGTGGCGGGCGCGTCAGCTTTTGCGCCATCGGAACGGGTTGAGACCGGCGACCGGCTCGAGCCGGGGGGCCAGCTCCCGCCACGGCATCGTGCGGTCGCCGATCCGCACCTCGTCGGCCGTGGGGAGCAGGGACTTCTCGTCCCAGACGGCTCGGGTGTGCCAGCCCGTGTCGTCGTCGCCGATCAGCTCGAGCTCGGCTGCGGGCTCGGTGAGGTGGGCCGCCTGGCGGGCGTACTCCTGGACAGCGAGGATGGCGCCGGCGCGTTGGACGGTGTGGTGCAGGGGATGGCCGGGGTCGACGGTGTAGGGGACGGTGCAGCCCTCGGCGTCACTGACGTACGCCATCGGGGTGATCGGCCGGGCCGACCGCGCGTAGAGCTCCTCGGCCTGGGCGAAGAGGGCCGGCAGATGGGGGCTGTCGGCCGAGGTGAGCAGAAGCGTGCCGCGTTCGGGGGCGAACGCCATGGGCGGACCGTCGACCTGGGGTGCAAGGCGTTCCAGCCAGTGCCTCAGCAGCAGGTGCGAGGTCCAGTACGCGTCCCCGTTGTCGACGAACCGGACGACCGCGGTCGGAGCGCTCTTGAGGGTGGCTCCCTCGAGGTTGGACCGGGCCGCGGCGAAGACGTCGTCGGCGCGTACGTCCCAGGTCTTGATCTGCTCCCCGGTCACGTAGGTCATGGCCTCGGGATGGTCGATGACGACGTACTCGAAAAGGTAGGGGAACGCCGGTCGTCGTAGCGGGGCGCCCGGGGTGGCGCCGCGGATGACGGGACGCAGCAGGGGTTTCGCCTGCTGCCAGGTCGGGGGGATCGGGTTCGCGATCAGACCGGCGATGTACGCCCTGATCTGTTTGCGCCGCAGCTCGGCCAGCGGAGCGAGGTCGACTATCTCGGGTTCCTGGTGGACAGTCGGTGCAAAACGGACCTGGAACGTCCGAGCGTCGTAGCGGACGGCTTTGAAGCCGGACTTGCGCAGCCGCCGGACCACCTGGGTGGCCAGCCTGACCCGCGCGAGCCTTCGCAGCAGGCCCACCGGTACGCCCTCTTTCCTCTAAGGCCTCTTGGCCCGGACCACTCGAGCATCGAGATCCTCGTCGTAGAAGACGTCGCCGTCCAGGCCCGAACGGCCGATGACTTCCAACGCCGGTCCCTCCTGGGCCCCGGTGATCTCGGAGAGCACGACCCCGGTCTCGGAGAGCCACGTGGGAGCGCTCCCGATCACGCGGCGAAAGATATCAAGGCCGTCGGAGCCCCCGTCGAGCGCCAGCCGAGGCTCGTGATCACGAGCCTCGGACGGCAGCAACGGGAGGTGGGCGGTCGCGACGTAGGGCACGTTGGCCAGCAGCACGTCCACCCGGCCGCGCAGACCGTCGGGCAGCGGGGCGTAGAGGTCGCCCTCGTGGACGTCGGCGATGCCGTTGGCGCGGGCGCAGGCGGTGGCGGCCGGGTCGAGGTCGGCGGCGTGCAACTCGATGCCGGGCCGCCGGTGCCGCACGGCCAGACCCAGGGCGCCCGAGCCGCAGCAGAGGTCGAGCACGACCCGCGGGTCATGACGTGCGGCCAGGTCGACGAGAAGCCGGCTGCGGACCCGGGGGACGAAGACCCCGGGCCTGAGGCGAACGCGGACACCGGCGAAGTCGGCGTGACCGACGACCTGCTCGAGCGGTTCGCCCTGGGCGCGCCGCCGCACGAACACGTCGAGCGTGTGGTCGTCGGGAGCCACCTCGCGCAGCACGGCCGCCTCCTCCTCGGCGAAGACACACCCCGCCGCCCGCAGCGTCGTGATCGCCGTGGCCAGCGCGTCCTCCGTGATCGTCACGCCCACCCCGTAGCACAGGTCAACCGGGTCGCTGAGTTATCCACAATGCACCCCTGTCCACAGAGCCCGCGGCGTGCGGACGCGGTCTTCCCTAGCGTGCCTGGCGTGCGAGAGCGGAAGCCCCCCGACGACGCCGTGGCCCAGAGGCTGCGGTCGGTGCTCGCCGGTCCGGTCCGCGACCGGCCAGCCCCGGCCGCCCCAACCCCGTCCCCATCGTTGCCCATCCACGCCACCCCGCCCGCGGCCGGTGATCGTGCCGTCTCCGGCGGTCTTCCCGCGTTGGCCGAGGTCGGCGACCCGTTGCAGTGGTCCGACATCATTCCGGCCTGGCCCGACGACGTGGACCTGGAGGCGGCGCCCAGCGCCGTATTTCACCCGTTCCGGTCAGGTGCGCCTCCGGATGCTGGCCGACCGGGCCACCAGCCTGCTGCGCAGCTGGACGGCTACCGGCCGGGGACGCCCTGGTCCACGCCGCCGGCTTCGCAGCATCAACGAACCCCGCCCGACGAGCCGTCGATGACGCCTGATGTGGCGGTCTCACCGCCGCCGACCGTCGTCACTGTGCGGCCACCTGCCGACGCTGATCCGGCGGCTGTCTCTGTGCGGTCGCCTGGCGGTGCTGATTCGACGGTTGTCGCGGGGCGGTCGCCTGGCGGTGCTGATCGCGCGGTTGTCGCGGAGCAGTCGCCTAGCGGTGCTTATCGGACCGTTGTCGCCGTGCGGTCGCCTACAGGTGTTCATCCGACCGTGGTCGCCGGGCGAGCGCCCGGCGGCGCCTCCTCGATCGTCGCCGGCAGTGATTCCCGGACCTCTCACCTTGGTGATCTGATGCCTGATTCCGAGCCCTTCCCCGCCCCGGCCGCACGCTCTCCGTTGCCGCCGCCCGGATGGGTGCTGCCCGAGGCCGATCATCGCGGTACCGGCGTGCCGGTCCCGCCGGCGGACGAGCAGCCCGATGTGGGGAACTACCAGTTCGACCCGGCGGGGGAGCGCTTCGCCTTCGCCGGGTCGGCGGCGCCTGAGGAGCCGCCCGCGCTCACCGGGGCCGGTGCCTTCGGCGGGCCGGCGGATGGGGAGCGCCGGTTCGGGCTCGGTGCCTTCGACCCGGGCCGACGAGGGGTGCGGGCGCTGGTGGCGGTCGTAGCCGTGGTGATCCTCATCGCCGCCGTGCTGGCGTGGCGGGCCCGTCCACGCGTCGACCCGGTGGCGCCGCCGCCGCTGGGCGCGGTCGAGTCGGGGGCGGGCGGTGGCCCGGCTGGCGGTGGACCGGCAGGCGGTGGACCGGGCGGGCCGCCCGTCGTCGCGCGCGGGTCCGCATCTGCGCCGGCCGAGGTGGTCATCGCCGTCGGCGGCAAGGTCCGCCGGCCCGGCCTGGTCCGCCTCGCGCCCGGCGCTCGGGTGGCCGATGCCCTGACCGCGGCGGGCGGCGCCCAGCCGGGCGTGGACGTGGCCGTCCTCAACCTCGCCCGCAAGGTTGTCGACGGCGAGCTCATCATGGTCGGCGTCACGCCGCCGCCGGGCGTGGTCGCGCCGCCGGGTGCCGCGCCCACCGCGCCCGACGCACCCGGAGCACCCGGAGCACCCGGAGCACCCGGGGGCCTGGTCAACTTGAACACCGCGACTCTGGCCGACCTCGACACGCTGCCCGGCGTCGGTCCGGTGCTGGCGCAGCGCATCCTCGACGCCCGGGACGCGCAGGGCGGTTTCCGGGCGGTCGGCGATCTCCGCAAGGTCGACGGTATCGGCGACGCCCGTTACGACCAGCTCAAGGACCTGGTGACGGTATGACGGCGCCTGCACCGCGAAGCCGCGGCCGAGCAGGTCCTCTTCCGCGCCGGGCTGATACTTCCGGCGGAGCTGATGCGTCCCGCGGACCTGGCGGACCTGACGGACCTGGTGGACAAGGTCGGCCGGATCTCCGGTTGGCGGTCTTCGCGGTTGCGGTGTGGCTGTCGGCTCTCGCAGCCCTGTATCTGTCCGCTCTGACCGGCGTGCTGCTCGGCGTGGCCGCAGTGGGGGTCGCCGGCGGCCTGGTGGGTTGGCTGAGGCGGGTCGGCGGACCGGGCTCCGAGCCGATGAGGTGGCTCGGGCCCCGGTCGGTGGTGGAACGCCGCGCAGCCCGCGCGCCGAGTGTGGTGCGGCGGCCCGCGCCGAGTGTGGTGCGGCGGCCCGCGCCGAGCGTGGTGCGGCGTTCCGCGCCGAACACCCCGGCCAGTGATCGACCTGGCCGATCGTCGGCGTCGGCGTCGGCGTCGGCGTCGGCGTTCGTTGGGCGGTGGCGGTGGGTGGTCCTGGCGGCCCTGCTCGGGGTGGCCTGTGGAGCGATCGCGACGGCGGCCCGGGTCAGCGTTCGGGAGGCGCGGGGGCTGGTCGCACTGGTCGAGGCCGGTGATCCGGTGTGGATGCGGATGGTCGTGCGGGACGATGCGCGGGCGCTGCGGGGATCGGTGGGCCCACCCACGTACCTCGTGGCTGTCGATCTCGAAGCTGTGCGGGCCGAGGACTCGGCGGCGTTGCGGTTGTCGGCGCGGGCGTTGGTGCTCGGCAGCGATCCGGGGTGGCGGGGTCTGCTGCCCGGGCAGCGCGTGACGGCCAAGGGCAAGCTGATGCCTCCGCGCGGCGGCGACCTGCGGGCGGTGGTCGCCTCGGTCCGAGGGGCGCCGACCCCGATCGGGCGGTCGTCGTGGGCCCAGCGGGCCGCCGGGGTGCTGCGAGCCGGGCTTCAGCGGGCCTGCGAGCCGTTGCCCGACCGGCCCGGTGGACTGTTGCCGGGGCTGGTCGTCGGGGACACCAGCCGGCTCGACCCGGCGCTGGAGGCGGACTTCCGCACGGTCGGCATGACGCATCTGAACGCCGTGTCGGGCGCGAGTGTTCACTAGGCGGTGTTTCCCGTACCGTAGCACCCATGCGCGCAGCCATCTACACACGCGTCTCGCAGGACAAGCGGGACAAGGCCTCCGTCCAGCAGCAAGAGGACGAGGCGCGCCTGGCCGCCGCCGCCCTCGGCTGGACCGTCGTCGAGGTGTTCAGCGACAACGACATCTCGGCCAGCCGGCACGCCCGCAAGGAGCGAGAGCACCACACCGCGCTGCTCGCAGCCATCCAGGCGGGCACGGTCGACGTGGTGATCCTGTGGGAGAGCTCGCGCGGCGACCGGAAGCTGACCACCTGGTCGGCGCTGCTCGACCTCTGCCGCGACCGCGGGGTGAAGATCCACGTCGTCGACCACCGGCGCACCTACGACCTCACCGTGCCGCGCGACTGGAAGACTCTGGCCGACGAGGGCGTGAACAACGCCTACGCCTCCGAGGAGACCCGCGAGCGGATCCTGCGCGACGTCCGGGCCAACGCCGTCGCTGGTCGCCCGCACGGGAAGCTGGCCTTCGGCTACACCCGCCGCTACGACGACCGCGGGAACTTCGTCGAGCAGGTCGAGCACCCCGAGCAGGCCGAGATCGTGCGCGAGTGCGGCCGCCGTGTCGAGGCCGGCGAGAGCCTGTACGGCATCGCCCAGGACCTCAACCGGCGGGAGGTCCCGGCCCCGCGCGGCGGGAAGTGGCTGCCCCTGCAGATCAAGCGGGTCGTGACCAACCCCCGGTACGTCGGGCAGCGCGTGCACCGCGGCGTCGTCGTCGGCGACGCCGTCTGGCCGGCCATCCTCGAGGAGAACGTCTACGCCGAGTGCGTGCGCCGGATGAGCGACCCCCGCCGCCACTCGACCCGTGACCTGTCCCTGAAGCACCTGCTCTCCGGGATCATGGTCGCGCCGTGCGGCGGCCGGACCCGGGTCCTGAAGAACCGCGGCTACTGGTCATACATCTGCCATCAGGACTACTGCGTCAGTGTGCGGACCACCAAGGTTGAGGAGTTCGTGACCGACCAGGTGATCGAACGCCTCGAGCAGCCCGACGTCATGCGCGGTCTCGCCGCCCGCAGCGACCAGGCGGTGGCCGGCGCCTCAGGC
This sequence comes from Actinoplanes sp. M2I2, assembly GCF_023544445.1. Classification (GTDB taxonomy): domain Bacteria; phylum Actinomycetota; class Actinomycetes; order Mycobacteriales; family Micromonosporaceae; genus Actinoplanes. Next base: position 47,719 of record NZ_JALPVJ010000033.1, read on the forward strand.
CAGGCCGACGAGCTGCAGCGCCGCCTGGACGGGTTCGTCGACGCTGCGGCCCGCGGTGAGCTCACCCCGGCCGCGTTGGCCCGGATCGAGCAGCGGCTGCTCCCGGAGATCGAGGACGCGAAGCGGCTGGCCCAGGTCGCGCCGCTGCCGAAGCTGATCCGTGACGTGGCCGGCCCCGGCGCCCGCGAGCGGTGGGGCCGGCTGACGATCGGCCAGCGGCGGGAGGTCATCGACAAGGTGGCCGAGATCCGGGTGGCCGCCTCGCGTAAGGGCGTCCGCTTCAGCTTCCACCGGCTGGCCCCGTCGCGGTGGCGGGGCGACGAGCAGACGTGGGGCGACCACTGGGCCGCGCTGGACCCAAGTTGATGTTGCGCGTATCCTGGCTACATCAACTGAACACCGAGTTACTAGGGAACCCCTGGCCGCGACCCGCAACGGGACAAGGCCTGCGGCGAAGCGCGATGCCGAGTCGTTAAGGAACCCGGGGTGTAGTGGCGAGGGCGCGATGCCCTCAATGCCGAGAAGGTCGAGGCCCGCAACGGGCACAGGGCGACATGCCCCCGACCGGAGCCCAAGCACTGGTGCCGCAACGGGACCGAGCTGAGTAGACGTCAGACCCGCAAGAGACGGGTCCGTCTTCCATGCTCGGCGTTCGCGTCTCCAGGGGAGTTCCCGAAGTGACTCGGACGTTGTCCGGCACCCGTCTGCGCCAACTGCGCCACGCCGCCGGCTACACCGTTGACCAGGCCGCCGAGAAGATCGGCCGCTCCACCCACACCATCCGCAGCTACGAGTCCGGCCGGGTCAGCCCGCCCGCTCACGTGCTCGGCGAGATCGCAGCCGTCTACGACTGCCAGGTCTCCGACTTCTATGCCGCCGATGGCAGCCAGGACGCCGACGAGCGTCTCGCTGCCATCAAGGCCGCAGCCCGTAACGCCCCACCGCTCGCGCCCGAAGACCTCGGCGTCATCGTCAGCCTGCTCGCCGCGGCGGTGGCCCCGTGACCGAAGCCAAGGGAGGTGCCCGGCCTGCCCTTAACAGGCCGGCCACCGAGCGCACCGTAACACCGGCCACCGACAAGAAGCCGTGGCGTCCGGACCCCCGGCACGTCAAGGCCCTCGACCGGCACATCGCGTACGCCTACGGGCCGGAGAACGTCCGGCGGTGGGCCGCATGACCGACAGCTACCCGGCCTGCCCGACGTGCCAGGCCCAGCTCGACCCCGACGGCACATGCTTCGTGTGCGCCCGCGACGAAGCCAGCGTCCTGCTCGACGTGTGGCCCGACGCCCCACCCGAGATCCACTACGCGCCCGAGCCGGAGCACGCCGACAGCCCCGAGGTCGTCGCGGTGGCCACCCGGCGGCTGCCCGATGAGTTCTGGGACGCCCGGCCGCTGCACAAGCAGATCCGTCAGGCCGCCTGGGCCACCATGACCCACCCCGACGCCGTGCTGGCCGCCGTGCTGACGCGGGTGGCCGGCATGGTCCCGCACGAGGTCAAGTTCGACTCCGGCCGAGGCCCGTCCGGCTCGATGAACCTGTTCGCGTGTCTGCTGGCCGGGTCCGGCATCGGCAAGAGCGAGGCCTCCCGCGCGGCCAGCGAGCTGGTCAAGGTGCCGCACCCGCTCGGCACCATGGACGGCAAGGCCGACTTCGAGGTGTTCCGCGACGGCGTGGGCGTCGGCACCGGCGAGGGCCTGGCCGAGGTCTACATGGGCACCAAGGAGCGCGACACCACCCGCGTCCACAAGAGCGGCCCGTTCAAGGGCGACCCGATCACCGAGAAGGTGCGGGCCCAGGTGCGCCACAACGCCTACTTCTACGTCGACGAGGGCGAGACGCTCACCAAGCTGATGCGTGACCGCCAGGGCGCCATCCTCGGCGCCACGCTCCGGACCGCATGGGTCGGCGGCACCCTCGGCCAGGCCAACGCCCGCGACGAGACGACCCGCATGGTCCGCTCTGGCGACTACTCCATGGGGCTGCTCGTCGGTTTCCAGCCCGAGGTCGCCGCGGGTCTGCTGTCCGACGTCGGCCCCGGCACCCCGCAGCGGTTCCTGTGGATCGGCGCGCAGGACACCGAGATGCCCGAGGGCGACCACGAGTGGCCAGGCCAGGTCGACGTGCCCGCATGGCCGAAGCAGGGCGTGGTGGAGTTCCCGACCGAGGTGCGCCAGGCGTTGCGCGCCCAGACCCGCCAGAAGCACCTCGGCGAGGTCCAGGTCGACCCGCTCGACTCCCACGAGCCGCTGATGCGGTGCAAGCTCGCCGCACTGCTGTGCCTGCTGGACGGGCGCATGCACGTCAACCGCGAGGACTGGCACCTGGCCGGCCTGATCTGGGTCACCTCGTGCGCCATCCGCGACTCGCTGCTGCGCTTCCAGAAGCGCCAGGCCGACGAGGAGGCCGAGCGTCGCCTCGACCAGAAGACCCAGGAGGCTCGCGCGGTCACGGCCGCCGGGATGCAGGCCTCTGCCGCTGTCGAGCGGGTTGCTGCACGGATCAAGGCCTTCGCCGAGGACGAGGCGCTGACCGTCGGCGCCGCCCGGCGCAAGCTGCCCGGCCGGGACCGTCCGCTGCTCGATGCGGCTGTCGAGCACGCGGTCAAGCAGCGGTGGCTGGGACTCGACGGCAACGTCCTCACGGCGCTCTGAGAGGCGATGTGGACATGTGGACATGTGGACAAGATGTGGACGGGCGAGAGCGATGACCGACGACAAAAGTTCTACGACGAGTACAACTGACGGTAGCTCTGTGTATAGAAAAGAGGGAAATACCCCCCTTCACGTGACGCGTGAGTCAGAAGCCGATGTGGACATGTCCACATGTCCACATCCCGGCTCGTGTCCACACGGCATGTCCACATCCTTCGAGCCGACCGACTGGCGCGCCCGCCTCCAAGCCGCCGTCGCCGAGACCCTCCGCAAACGAGAAGCCAAGCGGGCAGAACGCGCCGAACTCAAACGACGCCGCGACTACGGGCTAACCCAACGCCACGGCCAGAAGCTCGCACGGGCACGCCGGCCACCAGGCCGAGACCAATGAGCAAGGCCTGGGCCGGAGGGTCCACCAGGGCCTGGCGCACAACCAGGCTGCAGGTCCTCGTACGCGATGGGTATAGGTGCCGGCTCCTGCTATCCCAGGTGTGCACCGGAGTAGCCACCCAGGTCCACCACCTACACGGGCGTGGCCGATGCCCAGGGTGCAAGGCAGACCAGCACACCCACCTCGTCGCCTCATGCCAGCCATGCAACGGCAAGGTCGGCGACCCAGGAGCACGACGCACAGCACCACAACCGAGGGCAATGACCAAGTGGTGAGCGCTCTGACCAGGCGATTCTTCCCAACCCAGGGGCCCCGGACATCCACGCCCTAGTGTCCATTTTTTGTTTGCGGAGAGTGACCATGACTGCCGTTCTTGCCGAGCCGGTGCTGGGCTCGATCTCGCCTCGTCTGTACACGCCGCCGCTCGTTCAGGGGCCACCTGGGCAGTGCGGTTGCGGCTGTGCGCTCGGTGAGACGACGTCGTACGGGTTCAAGGTCGAGCGGTTCGCCGCCGAGAAGCTGGGCCGGCCGCTGTGGCCGTGGCAGCGCTGGCTCGTGATCCATGCCGGCGAGCTCCTCGAGGACGGGACGCCTCGGTTCCGCCGGGTGATCGTCACGGTGGGCCGCCAGAACGGCAAGACGGAGGCGGTGCTCGCGCTGACGCTCTACTGGCTGTTCGAGGAGAAGAAGCCGAGCATCCTGGGCACGTCGACGCTCACGAAGTACGCCAAGAAGCCCTGGTTCAGCGCGTTCAAGATGGCCGTGGGCAGCCCTGAGCTCGTGCACGACATGCCGGAGAACCCGCACCGCAAGGCGATCCGTAAGGCGGCCGGTGAGGAGGAGTGGTGGACAGCCGACGACTGCCACTACTCGGTGGCCGCGAGCAACGCCGAGGGCGGCCGGTCGATGTCGAATCAGCGGGTCATCGCCGACGAGCTGGCGAAGCAGTACAACATGGAGGCCTACTCGGCCGCCTACTACTCGATGGATGCCTTCGAGGACGCGCAGTACTTCGGGCTGACGACGCCGGACCCGAAGGGCGTGCTGTGGATGGAGCTGCGCGCGTCGGCGCTGGAGTTCATGGACTCCGGCGAGGGTGACGAGACGCTGGGCCTGTTCGAGTGGTCGGTGCCGGAGGGTGCTGACCCGGCCGACCCGCAGATGCTGGCCATGGCGAACCCGACGATGGACCGGCCGGGTGGCAAGCGGTCGGCGCGGCTGGTGCGTGAGGCGCGTGCGGCCCTCGCGAAGGGTGGCGAGCTGCTGCGCACCTTCCGCACGGAGATCATGTGCGAGCTCCTCGAGGACGCCGACGCGGTCATCGACCTCGCCGCGTGGGTGCGCTGTATCGACCCCGGCGACCTCGAGGCCTACCGCAGCAGCGTGGCGTGGTGCTTCGACGTCGCGCCGAGCATGCAGCACGCGGCCCTCTACGCCGCGGCGGTGCTGCCCGACGGCCGGGTCCGGATCGACGCCGTGACGGCCTGGGAGGGCCCCGGCTGCGTCGACCAGGCGGCGCGCGAGCTGCCCGCGCTGGTGGCCCGGGCCAAGCCGCGCGCGTTCGGCTGGTTGCCGTCGGGGCCGGCCGCCGCCGTCGGTGCCCGTCTGGCTGACCGGTCGCAGCCCGGCCGGCGCGCGGTGTGGCCGCCGCCCGGGGTGGCCGTGGAGGAGATCCGCGGCGAGCTGACGCAGGTCTGCATGGGCTTCTCGGCCCTAGTCGCCGCCGACGGCCTGGCGCACAGCGCCGATCCGCTGCTCGACGACAACGTGGAGAACGCCGAGAAGGCGTTCCGGGGCGACGCCTGGGTGTTCTCCCGCAAGGGCGCTGGGGACGTCGACGCGATGTACGCGGCGGCCGGTGCGGCTCATCTGGCGCGGACGCTTCCGGCGCCGGCGGGCAGGGTTCGGCTGGTCGGTCCCCGCGGCTCGTGATTGCAGACCGTAGGCGTTTCGTATTAGGGGTTGTACCATGCCAGGCATGGCCCTGGTTGATCGCGTGCGCGCGGTCTTCGGCATGTCCCCGCGCCGAGTCGAGTTCTCAGAGTCGGCCCCGAAGCCGATCGACGACCTGATCCAGGAGATCTACGACAGCATCGGCCGAGTCAGCCGGGCCGATGCCCTGTCGGTGCCTGCGGTCAAGCGCGGCCGCGACCTCGTCTGCGCGGTGGCCACGCTGCCGCTGGAGACGGTCGACCGGAACCGCCGGATCATCGACGTGCCGTTGCTCGAGCAGCTGGACGACAACACGACGAACGTCGCCGTCCTGGCGATGGTCATCGAGGACCTGCTGTTCGAGTCGGTGTCGTACCTACTGGTGACGGCCCGCGACGAGGACGACTTCCCCGAGAAGGTCCGCCACGTCGACGTGTCGTCGGTGTCGACCAGGCCGCCGACGGGCATGACCGACCACCACCCGCTGCCGTCCGGGATCGACCCGCGCGAGCTGATCTGGGTCGAGGGCAAGCCGGTCAGCAAGCGGGACGTGAAGAGGTTCGACAGCCCGAACAGCCCGCTGCTGCGCGACGGGAGCCGGGCCATCAAGCGCGCGGTGGCCCTCGACAAGGCCGCCGAGCTGTTCGCCGACAACCCGCGGCCGCAGGACTTCTTCACGCCGGCTGATCCGTCGGCCGACCCGGGTGACGACGAGGAGATCTCGGAGGCGCTGACCCGGTGGTCGTTCTGGCGCCGCAAGCGGGTCACGGGCTACGTCCCGGCGAGCCTGAAGTACAACCAGGTGCAGCAGCCGACCCCCGTCGACCTCCAGCTGGTGCAGCTGCAGGAGCGGGCGGCCCTGGACATCGCCGTCGCGATCGGCCTGAACCCGAACGACGTCGGTGTCAACGTCACCACGCGCACCTACGCGAACATCGTCGACGAGCGGCAGAACCGCATCAACGACCTGCTGAGCCCGTACATGGCCGCGATCACGCAGCGCCTGTCGATGGGCGACATCACCCGCCCGGGCCAGAAGGTCCGCTTCGACCTGGACGACTTCCTCCGGGCCGACCCGAAGACCCGCGCCGAGGTCGCGCAGATGCAGATCGCGATGGGCGTCACCGACGCTGCCGAGGTCCGCGAGAACGAGGGCCTGCCGCCCCGCGCCATCCAAGCCCCCGCCGCGGCACCTAGCGCCGCTCCGCTCGCGCCGCGGCGGGTCACATCCACCCTCGGGGTGCCGGCACGAGAGACCGAGGCCGCCTGATGGAGTTCCTCGAGTTCGACGACCTGACCGCCGCGACGTTCTCCGTCGACGACGAGCGCCGCACGATCCGCGGCGTGGTCATCCCCTGGGGCAAGCTCGGCCGGCACCGCAACGGCCGCACCTGGCGGTTCTCCCGGGGCAGCCTGAAGCTCGGCCACGCGAAGTACATCCGGCTGAACCACGAGCACGACCAGGGCCAGCGCCTTGGCCGCGGCATCTCCGCTGAGGACACCGACGAGGGCTTCGTCATGACCTTCAAGGTCTTCGACGGGCCGGAGGGTGACAAGGCGCTCGCCATGGCGAAGTCGGGCCGGAAGACCGGCTTGTCCGTCGAGGTCGACATCGACGCCCTGGACATGAGCAGCGACCCGGAGAACACGGGTGCCCTGCTCGTCGACATGGCGAATCTGACCGGTGTCGGCTTCGTCAAGAACCCCGCATTCACCGACTCTCGCCTCATCTCCGTGATGGCGAGTGACGACAACGGAAGGACCGGCATGGACCCGGACACCGAAACCACGCCGGCCACCCCGCCGGCTCCCGCCCCGCTGGCGTTCTCGGCCGAGCAGGTCGCCTGGATGCAGGCGAACGGCCTCGGCGGTCAGCCTGCCGCGCCGGCCGCCCGGCCGACCTTCGTCGACCCCGCCCCGGCCGCTCGTGCCGTGGTCACCGAGCCCGTGCCGTATCGCTTCGACGCCGACAACAACCTGGTCAGCGGGTCGCACGACTTCGGCATGGACATGATCCAGGGGCTGAACCCGGCGTTCGGTGACACCACCGCCCGTCGCCGGGTCGAGGAGTTCATCGCCGAGCAGTTCGACGTGGCCAGCAGCAACGTGACGGCGCTGAACCCGACCGTCAACACGAGCCGCTACATCGACCAGCGGGAGTTCCGCTCGCCGGTGTGGGACCGGATCTTCAAGGGTGCCCCGATCAACGGGATCCAGCCGTTCGCGTGGCCGAAGTTCAACTCGGCCTCGGGCCTGGTGCAGGCGCACACCGAGGGTGTCGAGCCGACCTCGGGCACCTTCACCAACACCAACCAGACGGTCACCCCGACCGCCACGTCCGGCAAGGCGAAGATCACCCGCGAGACCTGGGACATGGGCGGCATGCCCGGCGTCGGCAACCTCATCTGGAAGCAGATGACCCGCGGCTACCAGGAAGCCCTGGAGGCCAAGGCCATCGCAACCCTCGACGCCGCGTCGCCGGCGTCGCTGGGTACCTTCACCACGGGTGGCGGCACCACCGGTCAGACGCTGTCGGCCGAGCTGATCCAGGCGTTCGCCCGGCTGCACTTCGTGCGCGGCGGCTTCACCATGGACAGCCTGTTCGCGCAGATTGACCTCTACCTCGCCCTGGTCGGCGCACGCGACGGCTCCGGCCGGCCGCTGTTCCCGGCCATGGGCCCGTCGAACGCGAACGGCACCGTCCGGGACCGGTTCGGCGCTGTCGACGTCAACGGCGTCCTGGCGCTCCCCTCGTGGGCGCTCGCCGCGACCGGCATCGTCGCCGCGTCGAGCTACCTGTTCGACAGTCTCGCCGTCGACGGCTGGGCGACCACGCCGCGGCAGCTGCTCATGCCGGAGATCGAGGTGGCCCACGTCTACATGGGCATCTGGGGCTACTCGGCCGCCGCGATCAACGACATCAACGGTGTCCGCGAGCTCATCTACGACCCGGCGTAAGGAGACCCCATGCCGAGCAACACCACCCCCGCCGCGCCGGTGACCACCGAGGTCGACCGGCTGCGCGCGGAGAACGAGAAGCTGCAGGGCGAGCTGGCCGACGCTCGGGCCAACGCCGTCGTGCAGCCGAACACCACGCCGACCCCGCGGGAGCCGAAGTTCGGCCTCTCCGAGGGCCAGCGCGCCGACCTCGAGCTGCACGGCAAGACCGTCAGCCCGTTCACCGGCGCCCGGCAGGTCGGCGACGGCGAGCCCGGCACCGCGCCGCGGGTCGTCGACCAGGACACGTTCGAGAAGGTGCCCGACAAGGCGACCGGCGCCGCGCCGGACCCGCTCGTCAAGTAATCCGCTCCCGCGCCGGTCCGGTGGGGCCTGGCCGGTGCGGGCCCAGCACGGAAGGAGGTGACCATGTCGCTGCCCGACGCGATCACCACGATCACCGTCTCCGCGCAGTACGTCGCGCCTGACGGTGGCGCGGCTACCGGCGTGGTCACCTTCACCCCGTCGATCCCGGCGGTCACGCCCGGCGCGGTCATGCCGGCGGCACCGCTGCGCGTCGTCCTCGACGACGGCGCCCTGGCGGTCGAGCTGGCCGCCACCGACGATCCGCAGTGGGCGCCGGCTGGGTTCACCTACCTGGTGACCGAGCGGATCGACGGCGCCCGGGTGCGCTCCTACAACATCGAGGTCCCCACAGTTGTGGGGACTCTCGACCTGGCGTCGGTGGCCCCGGTCGTCGACCCGGCGATCGTGTCCCCGTACCGGCTCGGCAGCCGCAGCGCGGTCGACGTGCGCGCGTTCGGGGCGGTCGGCAACAACATCGCCGACGACACCGTGGCGCTGCAGGCGGCGATCAACGCCCTGCCGCTGGGCGGCGGCACGGTCTACCTGGCCACGGGCACCTACCGGCTCACCGCCGCTCTGGTTCTGCAGTCCGGGACCACGCTGCAGGCCGACGGCGACATCACCTGCGTGATCCGCCAGACCAACCCGGCCGCCAACTGCGTGCAGGGCACCAACGTCGAGCGGGTCGCGCTGCGCGGTGTGCAGCTGCTCGGCCCCGGCTCGGGCGCCGGCCACGGCCTGTTCCTCGCGAAGGGCGCCGGGAACCACGTCGCGTACACCGTCGTCGAGGGCGTCACCGTCCACGACTTCGGCGGCGACGGCATCCACATCGAGAACGGCATCGTCACCACCCTGACGCGGGTCGTCGCGAGCTCCAACGGCGGCTACGGCGTCAACCTGGCCGGCGCGGTCGGCGGCGCGGCGGGCACCAGCTGCACGCTGACCGGCGTCTACGGCAACGCCAACGCGACCGGCGGCATCCGCCTCTACAACATGGTCTACAGCGCGCTGAACGGCTGCGCGGCCGACCACAACCCGATCGGCTACCTCGTCGACTCCTGCCAGTCCGTGACCCTGGCCGGGTGCGGCGCGGAGGGAAACGCCACGGCCGGCTTCCGGGTCAACGGCGGCTACGGCAACACGCTGTCCGGCGCCTGGGTCTACGACAACCGCGGCATCGGCGTGCACCTCACCGGCTCGGCCATCGCGGCCACGCTGATCGGCGCCGTCGACAACAGCCCGGCCGGGTCAGCGACGGCGTTCGTCAAGGCCGATCCCGGCTGCCGGGTGGCGCTGCTCAACTGCAACAACACGACGGCCAACAGCCTCGCGGCCGGCACCACCAACACGGTCACGGACGCGGGCGGCGGCGCGGTGTTCCAGAGCTACACGGCGCTGCTGTCCGGCGGCGAGTGCGACGGCGACCTGATCTGCTACGTCGCCGGTAAGGGCTACGTCCTGACCGACCGGGCCAACGGCAACCTCTACCGGCTCCGCGTCACCAACGGCGTGCTGAGCACGGAGGCAGTGTGATGGACCTCGACGAGCTGAAGACCTACCTGCAGATCGCCCCGAACGACACGTCCGAGGACGACGAGCTCACCCAGATCCTGGTCGCCGAGACCGCCGCGCAGGACCGGGTGTGCCGCGTGGCCGACCCGATGCCCGCCGACCTGGCCGAGGCGCTGAAGCGGCGCGTGGCGCGGAACCGGGCGCTGCGCCAGCTGGCCGTCATGACACCGCGCGGCGACGGCGAGGCCGGCCCCGTGGTCCTCCCTGGCCGCGACCCCGAAGTCCGCCGCCTCGAAGCCCCGCACCGGAAGCTGGTCATGGGATGAGCATCGTCACCGACCGGCAGGACCTGGCCGACGCGCTCGACCCGGTCGCCGGCGTGCAGGGCCACAAGTACCGGCCGCGGACGCTGAAGACCGGCGACGCCTGGCCGCTGCTCGACGGCCTCGACCGCGGCCCGGCCCGCGACTTCGAGGTCACCTGGCGCGTCGTCGTGATCCTGCCTGCCGACGAGCGGCGGGCCAGCGAATGGTTCGACGAGCACCACGAGCTGGTCGCCGAGGCCCTCGAGGACTTCGGCTACGTCGAGCGGATCGAGCCCGGCCTGGTCCGGACCGACGCCGGAGATCTCCAAGCAATGCTCATCACCGTCCGGAAGGAAGCCTGAGATGGCCTACGCACGCAGCATGGTGTTCCGCAACCCCACGGTGACGATCGAGGCCGTCGCCTACACCAACCAGATCACCAAGGCCCGCCTGGTGCCCGACACCCCGACGCAGACCATGCGCACGTTCGGCGGCGTCGACAAGGACCGCGACACCACCAGCTGGACGCTGGAGCTCGCCGGCCACCAGGACCGCGGCACCGGTGGTCTCGCCGACGCCCTGGACGACGCCGTCGCGGCCGGCGGCACCCTGACCGTCGAGATCCAGGCGAAGGCCGGGACCGGCCAGGACAAGGCCGTCGTCGAGATCGTGCCCGTGCCCGTCGAGTTCGGTGGTGAGGCGGGCGAGTGGAAGCTGTTCGACCAGACCTTCGAGGTCGTCGACTCGCCCACCTTCAGCCAGTCCGCGTAGCCCGTCAGGAAGGCCCCACACCATGTTCACCTTCAAGGTCACGCCTGAGGGCGGCGAGCCGTTCGAGGTCACCGCGACGTCCCGCGACATCGCCCGGTGGGAGCGGACCAACCGCGACGCCTCGCTGCACAAGCTGCAGAGCGACATGCGGATCAGCGACCTCTACAAGATCGCGCACAACGCCGCCGAACGGCAGAGCGTCTGGCACGGCCCGCTCAAGGAGTTCGAGGACAGCGTCGACCTCGAGGTCCTGGACGACGACGAGGTGGACCCTACCCAGTCGGCAGCGTAACGAGGCGCGATTGCGCGCTGGCGCTGTCGATGCGGGTCGGCTACCTCGAGGTCGCCGACTACGACGACCGGCTCAAGGCCACGCTCTGGGAGCTGCTCGAGGAACACCGAAACGAGAGGGGAGGCGGCGATGGCTAAGAAGGAGCTGCTCGTCACGGTCCGGATCGACGGCATCCGGGAGACCCTCGCCGCCCTGGCCAAGCTGCCCAAGGAGGCGAACGACGAGCTACGCGCCGCGGCCCTGGAGATCTCGAAGGAGCTCTCCGAGGCGGCCAAGCAGGCCGGTGAGCGCGAAGGCGGCCAGGCCGCGCTCGTCGCGACCACGGTCAAGCGGCGCCGCGACCGGGTGCCGGTCGTCGTGGCCGGCGGCACGAAGAAGCTGGGCCGCAACCGGGCTCCGGCGTACAAGCTCCTCTTCGGCTCCGAGTTCGGCGCGAACTACTACGAGCAGTACCGCCCGCACCTGGGTCGCGGCTCGTACTGGTTCTTCCAGAGCATCGAGGCCGAGCAGGCCACCATCGCGAAGAAGTGGCTCGACGCTGCCGACGCCATCATCGCCAAGTTCGACGGAGTGGGCTGATGGCCGGCGGCGAACGCACAGTCAAAATCAAGTTCATCGGCGAGTCCAAGAGCGTCGCGAAGGCCGCGGCCGCCGCCGAGCGGAGCGTGAAGAAGCTCAACGACAACGTCGGCAAGGCGGTCGGTGGGCTCGGCTCGAAGATCGCCGGCGGCATCTCCGGCGCGATCGACGCCATCCCGCCCATGGGCAAGCTCGTCGCTGGTCTCCTCGTGGCCGGCCTGGCCGTCGTCCTGGCCCCGGCGCTGGGCGCGGCCATCTCCACCGCGGTGATCCTCGGCGTGGGCGGTGCCGGGCTCGCCATCGGCATCAAGAAGGCCATGGGCTCGCCCGCCGTGAAGGCCGCGTTCGACCCGCTGAAGTCGCAGGCGAGTCAGATCCTCACGGAGTTCTCGAAGCCGTTCGAGGGCCCGCTGGTCCGGGCGGCCGGGGCCGTGAGTAAGGCGCTCGACGACATCCGCCCGGCCATCAACCGGATCGGTCGCGAGCTGGGCCCGGTGGTCGACGACCTCGGTCCCGCCTTCGCTGAGTTCCTGCGGCAGGTCATGCCCGGGATCGAGCAGGCGGTCCGGGCGAGCGTGCCGCTGTTCCGGATGCTGGCCGACAAGCTGCCGGGGATCGGCCGGGCCATCTCGATCTTCTTCTCGAAGATCAGCGAGAACGGCGACGACACCAACCAGTTCTTCTCCGACCTGATCGACCTGATCAGCAATCTGATCATTGGGATCGGCGTCGCGATCGGGAAGCTGGCCTCCTGGTACTCCAACGTGCGGAGCTTCCTCACCCGCAGTGCTGACGGGTTCCGCGAGTTCCGGGTCAAGGTGATCAACGAGTTCGGGAAGATCCTCGACGGCGCCGCCGCGGCGTTTGCGTGGGTGCCCGGGGTCGGCCCGAAGCTGGCCCAGGCCCAGCAGAAGTTCTCGAAGTTCCGGGCCGACGCCAACCGCGAGCTCGCCTCGATCAAGGACAAGCGGGTCCGGGTGGAGGCCTGGTCCAACGTCGGGGCGGTGGCCGCGAACGTGGCCCGGACGCTGCGGGCGATCAAGGACGAGCGGGTTTACATCAGCGTCGGCTCCAACGTCGGCCAGGTCGTCGCCGGGGTCAACAGCAAGCTTGCTGGGGTGACCGGCAAGCGGGCCTCGGGTGGCCCGGTCGGCGCGGGCCGGTCGTACCTGGTCGGTGAGCGCGGGCCCGAGGTGATCACGATGGGCAGCACGTCGGGCAACGTCACCCCGAACCGTGAGCTGGGCGCCGGCGGCGACACGTACGAGCTGCACATCCAGCTGCACGACCAAGTGCAGCAGGTGATCCGGCTGACCAACCGCGACCTCAAGCGGCGTGCAGGCGCGAGAGGAGCCACAGCGTGAGCGACATCGTCTCGGTCGAGCCCGGCACGTTCGAGGGCGGTGTGGCCGGCTGGGTGGCGACCGGCGCCAGCCTCGTGCAGTCCAACGCGCAGGCCCACAGCGGCACGTTCTCCGCGCTGCTCACCGTCACCGGGGCGCCCTCGCAGGCGTACGCCCGGCCGGTCTACGCCACGTTCAAAACCCCGGTCAGCGCGGGCCGCCAGTACCGCACCACCATGTGGTTGCGCGCGCCCGTCACCATCCCGCAGGCCACCGTCGCGATCGACTGGTTCGACGCCGCCGGGAACTACCTGTCCACGGCCAGCCCGGTCGCCTCATCGCTCGCCGCGAACGTGTGGACCCTGCGCGACCACACCGCCACCGCCCCGGGCAGCGCCGCGTTCGCCGTCTACGGCCCCACCATCCAGGGCAGCCCGACCGCCGGCGTCCAGCTGTTCATCGACGACGCCGCGCTGCGGGTGCCGCTGGCCGCCACGTTCGACCCGCTGCTGTCCCGGGTGCGGATCACCGCCCACGTCCCGGCCGGGAACACCGCCTCGGTCGACGTCCAACGCTCCCTCAACGGCATCCGCTGGACCACCGTCCGCGGTGGCAGCCGCATCCCCGCACCGGCCGGCACCGACGTCGCCCTGGACGACTACGAGTTCGCACCCGGCGTCCTCAACCGGTACCGGCTCCAGCGGTACAGCGCGCTCGGCGCGGTGATCGGCGCCGACCCGACCAACAGCGTCACCCCGGTGCAGACCGACGTGTGGTTCAAGTCGATCACCCGGCCGTTCCTGAACCGGGCTGTGAAGGTCGTCGACCACGGCGACATCAGCCGCCCGGCCCGCAACGGTGTGTTCCCGATCCTCGGCCGCACCTACCCGATCGCGGTCACCGACGTGCGGCTGTCCCGGCAGTGGGACATGACGATCAAGGCCGACAGCGTCTCGGACGCCGACGCCCTGGACCTCGTCTTCGCCAGCGGCGACCCGCTGTACATCCAGGTGCCACCTGACGGCCGCGACATCCCCGGCGGGTACGTCGTCGTGGGCGACGTGACCCGGCGCCGCTACGGGCACGTCAGCGTGCGCCGCTGGTTCGACCTGCCGATGACCGAAGTCGCCCCGCCCGGCCCGGACGTCGTCGGCGCCACCACCAACTGGGAAGGCATCCTCGCCGAGTTCGGCAGCTGGAACGCCGTGCTGGCCGCGTTCGGCTCGTGGGCTGAGGTCGCGGAGTACGTCGCCGACCCGCAGACGGTGATCGTGCCGTGAGGCCCGTCAGCGCACGGTTCCTGTCCACCCTGCGGGGCAGCCACACCGCCACCGTCCAGGCGTTCGTCGTGGCCGCCGGCCAGACCGGTGTCAGCCCCGACGGCGACGAGCTCGAGGTCATCTCCGGCGACGTCAACCTGGACGCCACCGCTGACATCCGGTCGACCCTGGACCTGGAGGTGGAAGGCACCGGGGCGTTCCCGGAGAACGCCGGCGACGGCCTGGCCCCGTACGGCAACGAGGTGTTCGTCCGGCGCGGCATCACGTTCGGCGGCGGGTCGATCGAGTGGGTGTCGCTGGGCTACTTCCGGATCAACTCCGCCGAGCAGGACACCGCCCCCGACGGGCCGATCCGGATCGCCGGCCGGGACCGCATGGGCGGCATCGTCAGGGCCCGCCTCACCGCACCCCGCCAGTTCCCGGCCGCGATGACGTACGGCGACGTCCTCGCCCAGCTGGTCGGCGAGGTCTACCCGTGGGCCACGATCGAATGGGACGACGACACCAACTTCGACCCCATCGGCCGGACCGTCATCGCCGAGGAAGAGCGGTTCGCGTTCCTCAACGACCTGATCACCAGCCGCGGCAAGATCTGGTACTGGGACCACCGCGGGATCCTGGTCATCAGGGACATGCCCGACCCGGGCGCGCCGGTGTGGGAGGTCAACTCCGGGCCGAACGGGGTGCTCCTCAGCCTCGGCCGTGAGATCTCCGACGAGGGTGTCTACAACGCGGTCGTGGCCGTCGGCGAGGCCCTGGACACCACCGCCCCGCCCCGCGCGGTCGCGTACGACAACAACCCCGCCAGCCCCACCTACTGGGACGGCGACTTCGGGAAGGTGCCCCGCTTCTTCTCGTCGCCGTTCATCACCACCGTCGACCGTGCCCGCACCGCCGCGGCCGCCCTGCTCCGCGAGAACCTCGGCGTCCCGTACAACGTCGACTTCCAGGTGATCGCCAACCCGGCCCTCGAGCCGTGGGACCCGATCATCGTCCGGATCGGCCGGCGCGCGGAGACCCACGTCCTGTCCCGCCTCACCGTGCCGCTGTCCGCCCTGCAGTCGATGAGCGCGGAAACCCGCGAGCAGACCCTCGTCGTGATCGGAGGCTCGTGATGCGCAGCGACGACCTGGTGCCCCTGCTCGGCAAGCAACCCAGCTCGGGCGCCCCGTTCCGGCAGGGCGTCATCGTCTCCTGGAACCCCGACACCGCCGCGAACGTGGTGCTGGTCGCCGGGTCGCTGATGGAGAACCTGCCCATCCTCAACACCTCGGAGGCGTCGCTGCTCAAGGCCGGCGACGTCGTCGGCATCATCACCTCTGGTGCTACCTGGGCGATCCTGGGCCGGTTCGTCTACCCGGGCACCCCCGAGGCGGTGTCGTCGATCCAGTCGATCACCAACCGGATCAAGGTCGCCAACGACTACACCTCCGGCACCCGTAACTCCACCACCTGGGGTGACCTCACCGGCACCGACCCCGGCCCCGAGGTCACCATCCGGGTCGGCGGATCCGGTCGGGCCCTGGTGTTCTGGGGCGCCGAGCTGGGCCAGACCGCGAACTGGCAGACGCAGAACAGCCCCCACGTCGGCGTCGAGGTGTCCGGCGCGACGAGCATCGTCCCGTACGAGGGGTGGGCGCTGAACTACCACCTCGAGTTCCCGGTCACCGGGGCACCCGCCCACGCGGAAGCCTCCTCCTGGTTCCAGATGAGCACGTTCCACACCTTCACCGGCCTGAACCCCGGCGACACCACCTTCACCCTGAAGTACAAGCACGACACCCTGGACCCGGCCGGCACGGTCTCGTTCAACAACCGCGAGCTCGCGGTCTTCGCCCTCTGAGGAGCCGTCATGGCCGACACCACCACCCGCTACTCGCTGCCGTTCCAGGAGCCCACCGACCCGCCGGACGGGGCGAACCTGGGCCAGGACCTGGCCGAGGCCGTCGAGACCGCCCTGGGCGCCGTCGAAGACTCCGTCGACGCGCTCGCCGGGAGCCCGACCGTCACCGTCATCACAACCACCAGCAGCTGGGCCAAGCCGGCCGGGGCGCGCCGTGTCCACGTCCAGGCGATCGGCGGCGGCGGCGCGGGCGGCGGGGCCAGCGCGACCGGCGGAGGGCAGTGGTCGTTCGGCGACGGCGGCGGGGGAGGGGAGTACCGGGCCGGCTGGTTCGACGCCTCGACGCTCGGCTCCACCGTGGCCGTGACGATCGGCGCGGGCGGGGCGGCGGGTGCCGGGGCGGGCGCCACCGGGGGGAACACGTCGTTCGGGTCGCACATCACCGCGAACGGCGGCGGCGGCGGGGACATCCGCACGGCGACCGGTGTGCAGGGCTTCACGGCGAACTCCAACGCCCGGCTCGGCGGGTCCGGCGGCACCGGCGGCACGGTCAACATGGCCGGCAGCGCGGGCGGGTCGGGCCTCGGCCTAACGTCGACCACGGGCACCGGGCAGCGCGGCGGCGACGGCGGGGCGAGCCACATGTCCGCCACCCAGACCGGCCGGGCCGACGCGGCCGGCGGTGCGGGCCGTCAGTACGGCGGCGGCGGTTCGGGTGCGGCCCGCGGTGGTGGGGCGAGCGCCGTGAACGGTGGGGCCGGGGCGTCCGGCGTCGTCATCGTGACGGTGTACTTCGCCTAGATCCAGTAGCCGCGGTGGCTGTCGCGTTTCTCGACGTGCCACACGCCGGGGGCGAGCTCGACCATGTCGCCGGAGTTCTCGGCCAGGGCCCGCAGCACGCTGTAGCCCAGCGCCAGGTCCTCGTCGTCTTCGAGCTCGGCCCGCTTCAGGGGCTTCTCGGTGTGCTCGTCCATGGGTCCGCCTCCCCGCTCGGGGGACGGCGGCCACCGCGCTGCCCGACAGATAGCCGCCGCCCCGGCTGAAGGCGACGACGGGTGTCGCTCTGGGGAGAACTAGTCACCCGCCGTCGCCAGTGGCTGACCTTACGCTCGGAGTTTCCCAACGTAAAGCACATCGTTCTACCCAAGGTAAAGTCCGCCCGTACGTACGGTGATCAACGTGGCGGGGAAGCGCAGGCTCTACACGTCCGGGGAGATCGCCGACATGCTCGGCGTCACCCGGCAACGCGCCCTGCAGCTCGCCAACGACCGCCGCCAAGACTTCCCGGAGCCGTTCGACACCCTGCCCGGCAACGTCCAGGTGTGGCTGATCGAGGACGTCGACGCCTGGATGGCCGAGCACCGGCCCCCGCTCGACGAGGCCGACGAGGGCGAGTGACCGAGCCCGACGGGCAGATCGCCTACAACGTCCCCCACGCCGCGAAGGTCCTCGACCTCGGCGTCCGGACGGTCTGGGCGCTCGTCCACGCCGGCGACATCGAGAGCGTGAAGATCGGCTCGGCCCGCCGGATCCCCCGGACCGCGCTGGTCGCGTACATCGAGAGCCTGCGGACCGAACCCGGCCGCTGATTCCGCCGCGCGGTGGCGGAATACGAAGCGGCCCGCTCCTCGAGGGAACGGGCCGCGATTCGGAACGCAGGTGCCGAATTTCAGCAGGGCACCTCGAGGCACGAGTCCTCGGGATAGGTGATCGTCGGGACCGACGGCGGCTCCCAACCGTCCAGGCGGCCGGCCACGTTCGCGCTCAACGCGATCAGGCCGGACAGCACCACGATCATCAGCACGTCGCGGATCATCGCGAGCACGTCCCGGGCGGTCGTCACGACACCACCGCCGTGAGCAGTTCGACGCGGGCACCCCGGGCCAGCAGGTCCTCGACGACCAGGCGCATGTGCTTCAGGCACAGCGGCACGGACGCGGCCGGGTCGATCGGGTCACCGAGGCACCGCCGGCGCTCCCCGTGGAACGAGCACTGGGGCAGCTGGTCGCTCATCGGTAGATCGCCGTCAGGAAGCCAGCCACGAAGAAGAGGCCGCTGCTCGACATGACCATCACGAAGAGCGTGTAGTCGAAGCGGCTCTTACGGTGCCTGGCCGGTACGTTGGTGCTCATGATCGCAGCTCCTCTGCGGTCGGGGCCCGGCGGTGCGCGACACCGTACGGGCCTCACTTATCCGCCTAGCGAACAGTCACGGGCGCCAACGTGGCGATCGTCCTGGGAGTGGTGCTCTTCGCCGTGCGGCGGACCCGGGCCGGGCCGGTCGTCACCGCGCTGGTCTGTGCCGTGGCGCTGGCCGGGTTCGTGATTTTGGCCCGGCCGTCGCCGAGCGTCGTGCGGGCCGCCGCGATGGGGGCGATCGGTCTGATCGGGCTCGCTTCGGGGCGGCGGCGGGCGGCCCTGCCGGCGCTGGCCGCCGGCGTGGCCGTGCTGATCGTGACCGACCCGGAGCTGGCGTCGGATGCCGGTTTCGCGCTGTCCGTGCTGGCCACCTCCGGACTGTTGCTGCTCGCCCCGGTCTGGCGGGACGGGTTGCGCCGGCGGGGGTGCCCGGCGGGGCTGGCCGAAGCCCTCGCCGTGCCCGCGGCGGCGCAGGTCGCGTGCGGTCCGGTGGTGGCCGGGCTGTCCGGGACCATCAGCCTCGTGGCCGTCCCGGCGAATCTGCTCGCCGTGCCGGCGATCGCTCCGGCCACGCTGTTCGGTGTCACCGCGGCGGTCGTCTCGCCGGTCTGGCCGGCGGGCGCCGAGTTCTTCGCCTGGCTCGGGCACTGGCCGGCGCAGTGGCTGGTGCTGATCGCGACCTACGGTGCCCTCGTGCCCGCCGGTGCGCTGCCGTGGCCGGGCGGGCTCACCGGCGCCCTGCTGCTCGCGGTGATCACTGTCGGGCTGCTGATCGCCACCCGCCGGCCGTTGATCCGGAAGCTGGTCACGGTGGTCGCGCTCGGCGGTGTGCTCGGGGCTCTGCCCGTACGGCTGCTGGCCCCGGGCTGGCCGCCGCCGGGCTGGGTGGTGGTCGCCTGCGCGGTGGGCCAGGGCGATGCGATCGTGCTGCCGGCCGGGGCGGGCAGCGCCGTGGTGGTCGACGCCGGCCCCGAGCCCACGCTGGTGGATCACTGCCTGCGGCGGCTCGGGGTGCGCCGGATCGCGCTCTTCGTGGTGAGCCACTTCCACGCCGATCACATCGGTGGGGTCACGGGGGTGTTCCGGGGCCGGGACGTCCACGGGGTGGTGGGACCCGACTGGGCCGAGCCGCCCGCCGGCCGGGCCATGGTCGCGGCGGCCGCCGGCCGGGTGCCGCTGCACGCGGTCGGCGCCGGATGGGCGTACGCGGTCGGTGGTCTGCGGTTGCGGGTGCTCGGGCCGGTGGAGCCGTTGCGCGGCACCAACTCCGATCCGAACAACAACTCCCTGGTGCTGCGGGTCGAGGTGGACGGCCGGACGGTCCTGCTGCCCGGTGACGCCGAGACCGAGGAGCAGGAGGACATGCTCGACCACCTGGGCGGCGAGGCTGTGCGGGCCGACGTGCTGAAGGTGTCGCATCACGGATCGAGCTACCAGTCGCCGCGGTTCATCGACGAGATCCGGCCGGCTGTGGCGCTGGTGTCGGTCGGGCTGGGCAACGACTACGGCCATCCGAACCCGTCGCTGATGGCGCGCCTGGCCCGGGGCGGCGCGCGGGTTCTCCGTACGGATCAGGCCGGGGACCTCGCCGCGGTGGCCACCGGCCGGGGCCTGGCCGTGGTCGCCCGTGGTGACCCGCCGGCGCCCTGAGGCGACAATGCCGGGATGGACCGAGAGACGATCACGACGGGGGACCTCCGCCTGCGCCCGTTCGAGGAAGCCGACATCGCGTGGGTGCACCGGGTCTCGCTCGATCCGATGGTGCAGAAGTACCTGCAGCTTCCGATCCCCTACCAGCGGAGCGACGCCGAGCACTTCGTCCGCGAGATGTGCGTCGCGGCGTGGGACTCGGGTACGCGGGCCGAGTTCGTCGTCGAGTCCGCTGTGGCGGCCGGCGGCTCGGCCTCCGCCGATGCGATCTCGGCGGACGGGCGGTTGCGCCTCGGCCGGGTGGGACTCGGGCTGGACCGGGTCGGCGGCGGCGAGCTCGGGTACTGGATGGACCCGGCCGCCCGGGGACGCGGTGTCGCCACCGCGGCGGTGCGGGCGCTGTGCGGGTGGGCGTTCGGGTCGCTCGGGCTGGGGCTCGTCGAGTGGCGGGCCGAGGTGGGCAACGGGGCATCGCGACGGGTGGCGGAGAAGGTCGGCTTCACGGTCGAGGCCGTCCTGCGTCAGCGCCTCGTGCATCGCGGCGTGCGGGTGGACGTCTGGGTCGGCTCGATGCTGCCGTCGGAGCTGCCGGCGGGCTGATCGGCCCCGATGATCGACGCCCGGCCGGACGGTCTCGGTCGCCGGATCACCCGGCACGCCGACACGCCCGAGTTAGTCCGTTCAGGCAGGACTCATGCCGAACGATGGGGGTTGATGAGCGATCGGGGAGGGTTGACCGTCCCGGAAGACATTCAGCCTGATCGAGCACCGGGCTGACGTGCGGCGACATGGCCCGACACCGATATGTCGGCTTTCGCGTTCCGTGATCCACGAGTCTGCGCTAAGGAGTGAGGCTCACGGAAACGTCAGTCCTTCGTGCGACGATATTGGCGTGAACACCCCGCCCCCCGCCCCGTTGCTGCTCGTCCAAGGCGACGAGGAGCTCCTGTCCGCCCGCGCGGTCACCGCCGCCGTCGATGCGGCCCGGGCTGCGGAGCCGGGTGCGGACGTCCGGGAGTACGAGGCGGGCGCGCTGGCCGCCGGCGAGGTCGCCGAGATGCTGAGCCCGTCGCTGTTCGGCGGTCGGCGCGTCCTGGTGATCCGCAGTGGGCAGGACGCGCGTAAGGACCTCACCGCCGCGCTGCTGGCCTACGCCAAGAACCCCGATCCCGACGTCTCGCTCATCGTCACCCACCCGGGCGGGGCCAAGGGCAAGGCGCTGGCCGACGGGCTGCGCTCGGCCGGCGCCACCGTCGTGCCGGCGGCCAAGCTCAAGGGCGACCGCGAGCGGATAGCCTTCGTGCGCGACGAGTTCCGGCGCAACGGCGGCAGGTGTGACGAGGCGGCCGCGTCCGCGCTGCTGGCGTCCGTGGGCAACGACCTGCGGGAGATCTCGGCGGCCTGTTCGCAGCTGATCGCCGACACCGACGGCAAGATCACCGAGGCGGTCGTCGCCCGTTACTACAAGGGGCGGGCCGAGGTCAGCGGCTTCACGGTGGCCGACGCGGCGATGATCGGCGACGTGCCGGGGGCGCTCGAGGCCCTGCGGTGGGCGCTGCACGTCGGCGTCGACCCGGTGCCGATCGCCGACGCGATCGCCGACGGGGTGCGCACGGTGGCGAGGGTCGCGTCGGCCGGGCGCGGTAACCCGTACCAGATGGCCAGCTCGCTCGGCATGCCCGCCTGGAAGATCCAGCGCGCGCAGGAGCGCAGCCGTGGGTGGACGCCCGAGGGGCTGGTCGACGCCATGCGGGCGGCCGCCCAGTGCAACGCCGCGGTCAAGGGGGGCGCGGAGGATCGCGGCTTCGCCCTCGAGCAGGCCGTCTTCGCCGTGGCCGCGGCCCGTCGCTCGGGCGGCGCGCGATGAGCCGGCCGCACGACCCGGCGATCGGGCACCGGCCGCTCTATGCCCGCATGCTGCGGCTGAGGACTCTGACGCCCAGCGGGTTCGTGTGTTTCGTCTTCCTCGAGGGCGCGATCGCGCTCGGCATCCTGCTCGCGCTGGCCGAGCTGGTGAGCTGGTGGGGCGTGCTGGTGCTGCCGGCCACCGTCGCCATCATGGTCAAGCTCAACGACGTGATCGCCGGCTCGCTGACCCCGCCGGCTCCCCTGGGGCCGTCACCGAGCGCTGGTCTCGGCGCGGCGGCCCGTTCGGCCGGCGCCGATGCCTTGGCCGAGCACGCGGCCTCGCTGCGCCCGGCCGGAATGGCCGCCAGCGCGGTGCTCGCCACACGTGACGGCCGGCCCGCGGGCCGGGTGGGCGAGGAGTCGACCGCCCGGCTGCCCGGCGTGGTCGACGGCGGCCGGGGCCCCATCAAGCGTCCGTGGGCCGAGCGGGCCGAGGCCCAGCAGCAGTGGCTCCGTCAGTCGGCCACCCGCCGTTACGAGTAGGCGCCGTCCAGGCGGTGACCGGCCCGGGGCCGTCATCGTCGTTCGTCGGGGCGAGGGCCGGACTGGTGGGTCGTCATTGGCGGTCGGCCGGGTGGGCTGTCACTGTCGTTCGTCGAGCCGGTGGGCGGCCGAGGTCAGCGTGAGGCCGTAGACGGCCTTGAGCTGCTCGATCTTGGCCAGAGTCGTGGGCGTGAACGGTGCCTTGCCCTCGAAGGCGTGCAGGCTGATGCCCTCCAGCAGCTCGCCCAGCGACAGATCGAGATACTCGGCCAGACCCTTGAGCACCTTGAGTGTGGTGCGTTCGAGCCGTACCCCGGTCTGGGTCCTCTCGATGTTTACCATGGTACCAAGGTAACACCATGGACAGAAAGACGCCGGGCACCACGGTGGACACGAGGTCCAGCGGTGCCCGGCAGCAGCCTTCAGAGGCGCGACCCGCCGAGAATCAGGCGGACAGTGCGCCGACACGCTTGGCGATGGCCGACTTGCGGTTCGCCGCCTGGTTCTTGTGGATGACGCCCTTGCTCACGGCCTTGTCCAGCTGACGAGAGGCGTCACGCAGCAGCGTCGTCGCGGTCTGCGTGTCGCCGGCCTCGCTCGCCTCATTGAGCTTGCGGATCACGGTCTTCAGCGACGACTTGACCGACTTGTTGCGCAGCCGGGCCTTCTCGTTCTGCCGGTTGCGCTTGATCTGGGACTTGATGTTCGCCACGCGACAGCCTTGTCCTGACTAGGTGTTCGGAAACGGTCTCAGCGGGATGGTCGCCCCTGTCGACTGAACCAGCGGACATGTCGAACCAGCAACATGCTCCGCTGAAACAGCGAACAGTGGCGCTTCACCACACGCGATGAACCAGACTACCAGCCGCCCGGCGAGCCGCCAAAACGCCCTCACCAGCCCCGGCGATCGGCCAGCCAGGCCATCGCCTGCGCGCCGCTGAAGCGCTGATGCTGGCGGCTGTGCGGCGACGCGCTGCTCGGCCCGCCGTCCGCGCGCACCAGCCAGTATCCGGCCAGCGCGGCCAGGGCCCCGTCGACGCCCTCGGCCGGGGCGTCCCAGCCGGCCAGGTACGCGTCCGCGTCGAGCCCGCTGGCGAACGCGGTGACCAGCAGCGACACGGTGTCGAACCAGGGTGCGCCCAGGCACGGCCAGGTCCAGTCGCAGAGCTGGGCCCGGCCCGGCCGGTCGATCAGGACGTTGTCCACCCGCAGGTCGCCGTGCATCAGACCGTCGCCGGTGACCAGGGCGGGCAGCTCCCGTTCGAGCCGCACCAGGTGGGCCAGCCGGGTCGGCGCGACCGTGTCGTGCGCGGTGCGCGGCATCGGCTCTCGGCCGTCGGCGATGGCCGACCACCAGGACATCTCGTCGCGCAGGATGTCGGAGAGCCGGGGCACGCCGGCCTCGAGCAGGTCGCCGCTCGGCGTGGCCAGGGCCTCCGCGGCGGTCGACCAGGCGTTCAGCGCCGCGTCCAGTTCCGGCGCCGACCACGGCAGCGCCGGCACGTGGCCGTCGACGGGCTCGAGGCACAGCACGAAATAGTCGGAGTCGATCATCGTCCAGAGCGGCCGGGGAGCCGCCACCTCGGCGGGCAGCCGCGACGTGATGAACGCCTCGCGGGCATACCAGTCGGCCGTGGGATCACCCAGCGGCGCGGCCTTGACGAAGCCGGTCACCCCGGCCGACGTCGTCACGAGCGCGGCGAACGCTCTGGTGAAGCCGCCGCCCGCGCTGAGCGCGGTGACGACCGGCCCGCCGAGGCGGGCCGCGATGGCTTGGCGCAGGCTGTCCGGCAGGTCGAGCCAGCCCGGACGGACGGCGGTGGAGCCGTAGGGCACATCGGGGAGCGAAATCGTTCGCACGACCCCATCCTGCCCGGCCGCGTTCTGTCGTACCCCACTGGCAGGATCCTCCCCATGAGAACCGACGACTTCTGGGCCGTCATCAGCCGCGCGACCGCCGATCGACCGGCCTCGCCCGCCGATGTGGCCGAACGCGCCGCGGCTGACCTGGCCAAGCGCGATCCGGCAGAGATCGTGGCGTGGGGTCGCCATCTCGACAAGGTCCTGGTCGCCTCCGGCACGCAAGACCTGTGGGCCGCGGCCTATCTGATCAACGGCGGCTGCTCCGAGGAGGGCTTCGACAGCTTCCGCGGCTGGCTGATCGCGCACGGGCGTGACGCGGTGGCCCGGTCGGTCAAGTCGCCCGACTCGCTGGCCGAGGTGGCCGTCGTGCAGCAGGCCGCCGACACCGGCGCCGTGTTCGAGGCCGAAGAGGTGCTGTCCATCGCGGCGACTGCCTATGCACAGGCCACCGGCGAGGAAATGCCGGCGGAGGAGCGACCGGTGAACCGGCCCGAGGCGGCCGACCTGTGGGATTTCGACAACGAGGAGGAGATGCAGCGGCGCCTGCCCAAGTTGTCCGCGCTGTTCCTGGCCCCGCCCGACTGACCCTGGCCCCGCCCGACTGACCCTGGCCCCGCCCGACTGACCCTGGCCCGCCCGACTGACCCTGGCCCCGCCCGACTGACCCTGGCCCGCCCGACCGACCCTGGTCTCGCCCGACTGACTCGCCGGCCAGGCGGTGCCCGGCGGCCCGCCGGTGAGTCAGCGTCTCGGCCAGCACGTGGGATTCGGGGTCGAAGCGCGAGTCTCTCTTCGATGACACTGAGGCGCATGGAGACTGCACAAGCGGAAGTGGCCTCGGTCAACCGGAACGACGAGTACTCGTTCACCAAGCCGGCTCGGGACGAGATCGTGCTGGTGGCCGGGCTGGGCGTCGACGGTGACATGCACGCGGGGGTCCACGTGCGGCACAGGAGCCGGGTCCGGGTCGATCCGACCCAACCCAACCTGCGGCAGGTGCACCTCATCCACCAGGAGCTGTTCACCGATGTCGCGCACAAGGGCTACGAGGTCCGGCCGGGCGACCTGGGCGAGAACGTGACGACCTGTGGGCTCGATGTGCTCGGCCTGCCGGTGGGCACGATCCTCCGCTTCGGCCCGGAGCCCCACGGCGAGGCGGCTTCGCCGCCGGCTCCCGATGGGGGCGGCACCGGGCCGGCGAGCCACGCGCGCGCTGGGGGAACGCCCGACGGCGGCGCGCTGGCCCCCGTCCTGGCCGCCGCCGACGCGGCGACGCTGAACGAGCCGACCGCGCGGGCGGCCGAGGCCGTGCGGGCCGCGATCGCCCGTGAGACGGCGGCTGAGGGGTCCCGCGGCGTCGACCCCCGGCCGGCCCTCGTGGTCGCGGGCCTCCGAAACCCGTGCCAGCAGATCAACACGTTCCGGTCGGGGCTTCTCAAGGAGGTTGTCGGCCACGACGAGAACGGCGGCCTCGTGCGCAAGGGCGGGATCATGGCCGTCGTGCTGCGGGGCGGCTCGGTCCGGCCGGGCGACACGATCTCGGTGGAGCTGCCGCCACACCCGCATGCCGCCTTGGAGCCGGTGTGAGCCCGGGAAGCCGAGTTCGCCGGCTCGGGGCTGTGAGCGGCACCGGAGGACCACGAGCGGCGCTGGGGCGCTGAGAAGCAGCGCTGGGCACTGCGAGGCAGTGCTGGGCACTGCGAGGCAGTGCTGGGCACTGCGAGGCAGTGCTGGGCACTGCGAGGCAGTGCTGGGCACTGCGAGGCAGTGCTGGGCACTGCGAGGCAGCGCTGGGCACTGTGAGGCAGCGCTGGGGCGCCGTGAGCGGCGCTGGGGCGGCGCTTGAGCGGGGGTGAGTGGGCGTTCCGCGCGGACGTGGGACGATAGAACGCGCCGGCGCTCGCCGGGCCACCGCTGAATGAGAAGAACGGAAGATCGTGCCTGGACCGCTCGACCCCGGCGTGAACGTGATCGGAGCGACCGATCCCGCTCGCATCCGCAACTTCTGCATCATCGCCCACATCGACCACGGCAAGTCGACGCTGGCCGACCGCATGCTGCAGATCACCGGGGTGGTCGACCCGCGTCAGATGCGTGCCCAGTATCTCGACCGCATGGACATCGAGCGCGAGCGCGGCATCACCATCAAGTCGCAGGCCGTTCGCATGCCCTGGGTGGTGCGCGAGGGCGACCGGACCGGCGACACCGCTGTCCTCAACATGATCGACACCCCGGGCCACGTCGACTTCACCTATGAGGTCTCCCGCTCGCTCGCCGCGTGCGAGGGTGCGGTCCTGCTGGTCGACGCCGCGCAGGGCATCGAGGCCCAGACCCTCGCCAACCTGTACCTGGCGATGGAGAACGACCTGCACATCATCCCGGTGCTCAACAAGATCGACCTGCCCGCCGCGCAGCCCGAGAAGTACGCCGAGGAGCTCGCGAAGCTGATCGGTTGCGAGCCGAGCGACGTGCTGCGGGTGTCCGGCAAGACCGGCGTCGGCGTGCAGCACCTGCTGGACGAGATCGTGCGCCAGTTCCAGCCGCCGGTCGGCGACGCCGATGCGCCCGCCCGCGCGATGATCTTCGACTCGGTCTACGACGTCTATCGCGGCGTGGTCACGTACGTCCGGGTCATCGACGGACGCATCGAGGCGCGCGACCGCATCAAGATGATGTCGACCGGCGCCGTACACGAGCTGCTCGAGATCGGCGTCGTCTCGCCCGAGATGGAGAAGGCCGGCGCGCTCGGCGTCGGTGAGGTGGGCTACCTGATCACCGGCGTGAAGGACGTGCGCCAGTCCCGGGTGGGTGACACCGTCACCGGCAACTCGCGGCCGGCGAAGGAGGCCCTCGGCGGCTACAAGGACCCGAAGCCGATGGTCTACTCCGGCCTCTACCCGATCGACGGCTCCGACTACCCGGCGCTGCGCGACGCGCTCGACAAGCTCAAGCTCAACGACGCCGCGCTCACCTACGAGCCCGAGACGTCGGCCGCGCTGGGCTTCGGCTTCCGCTGCGGCTTCCTCGGCCTGCTCCACCTCGAGATCATCGGCGAGCGGCTGGAACGCGAGTTCAACCTCGACCTGATCTCGACGGCGCCCAACGTGGTCTACCGCGTCTACACCGAGGACGCCGAGGAGTACGTCGTCACCAACCCGAGCGAGTTCCCGACCGGCAAGATCGCCGAGATCGCCGAGCCGATGGTGCGCGCGACGGTGCTGGTGCCCAACGACTACGTCGGCGCCGTTATGGAACTGTGTCAAAGCCGCCGCGGCAACCTGCTGGGCATGGAATATCTCTCCGCCGAGCGGGTCGAGCTGCGCTACATGCTGCCCATGGCCGAGATCATTTTCGACTTCTTCGACCAGCTGAAGAGCAAGACCAAGGGGTACGCCTCGCTCGACTACGAGCGCTCCGGCGAGCAGGTGGCCGACCTGGTCAAGGTCGACATCCTGCTGCACGGCGAGCCGGTCGACGCGTTCAGCGCGATCGTGCACAAGGACAAGGCGTACGCCTATGGCGTCTCCATGGCCTCCAAGCTGCAGAAACTCATCCCGCGCCAGCAGTTCGAGGTGCCGATCCAGGCGGCCATCGGTAGCCGGATCATCGCTCGCGAAACCATCCGCGCCATCCGCAAGGACGTGCTGGCCAAGTGCTACGGCGGTGACATCAGCCGTAAGCGCAAGCTGCTCGAGAAGCAGAAGGAAGGCAAGAAGCGGATGAAGATGGTCGGCCGGGTCGAGGTGCCGCAGGAAGCGTTCATCGCCGCCCTGTCGACCTCTGACGCTCCAGACACCAAGGGAGCAAACAAGAAATAACTCGGTTTGGTTTTTCGGTGACCCGGGAACTCTGGGGCTCGACGGACGCAACAATGCTCCACCCCCTGAGAGGAACCCCCAATGACTGTCACCGGCATCATTACCGCGCTCATCGTCGGTCTCATCATCGGCGCCCTGGGCCGCCTGGTAGTACCGGGCAAGCAGAACATCCCGCTCTGGCTGACCCTGGTCATCGGCGTCGTCGCCGCGCTGCTGGGCACTGTGATCGCCCGCGCCACCGGCGTTGCCGACACCAAGGGCTTCGACTGGATCGAGCTGCTGTTCCAGGTCGTCCTGGCCGCGATCGGTGTGGCTCTGGTTGCCGGTGTCGGCGGTCGCCGTCGCGTCCACCGGTAACCAACGCGATCGACGATCGCTATTCGAAACGCCGGACCATCATGGTCCGGCGTTTCGCCGTTTCCCGGTAAGCGGGCGAACAGGCGGATCGCACCACTGAGGTCTGCGGGAAGAGCTTCTCCATCGCGCCCGAAGTGAATCCGGGAATCGCAGCCCGTAAGCAACCCAGTACGAGTCAGGCCAGTAGCAATCAAGAACAAGTACGGCTGGCGCATCTTCGCCAGGTGCGGTCGCGTCCGGATCGAGGGCGCCTCGGCCGGTCGATGAATCAAAGACGGCTGTCGTAGCGGGGTGGGTGGTGCCGACCGTCGCTCACGCCGAGGGCGCGGGCGACGCGAGCAGGCCGCTGGCGCGGCCAGAACGCTCACCCCGCCCGCGCGACGTGCGTGAGTGGTCGCGCCCGAGGCTCCCGCCGACCGTGGCCCCCACCGCGACGTCAGGCTCGAATCGCGTCTCCCCGTCGGGCGCCGGTCTGGCCCAGTGCGCCGGTCTGGCCCAGCGCGCCGGTCTGGCCAAGCGCGCCGGTCTGGCCCAGCGCGCCGGTCTGGCCAAGCGCCGGTCTGGCCCAGCGTGCCGGTCTGGCCAAGCGCCGGTCTGGCCCAGCGTGCCGGTCTGGCCCAGTGCGCCGGTCTGCCCAGTGCGCCGGTCGACTCGCGGGAATCATCTGGACCGCCTGACCACTGCGGCGATGCCCCTGCACCACGGCCCGGGTGGATCTTCGCCGTGGCGGCCGCCGGACTCAGCCGATGGGCGAAATCCGGCGGCGGGTCCGCAATCCGGCACTGTCAACTCGGCCTGTGGATGGGGCGCCGATGTGGATAACCGCCTGGCTCACCCGCGACCCCGTACCGTCGGATGCACTTCGAACGAAGGCGAGGAGGCGATCCGATCAGTAGCGGAACTTGTGCTGGGCGCTTCGGCGGTTGACCCAGGCCGGCAGCTCGTCCAGGTGGTCACGGTGGGGGAGGCGGTCGAACGGGTCCTGAGCTTCGGTGACGTTCTGCATGGTGACGACGAAGCCCTGCACCAGGCGGTCGTCGCGCAGGTCGCGATAGGTGGCCTCGACCAGGACCTGGCTGTGGTCGGGGCGGCGCAGGGCGCAGAACATCGTGCCGTCGCCGCCGGCCGCGAACGCCCGGCGGATCTGGCCGCGGTCGTCGGGGTGGACCAGATCGTCCAGGGTGGCCAGCGGTGAGAGCTTCTCGTCGCCGAGCAGGTCGTGCAGGGCGGGGCTGGCGTAGCGGATGCGCTGGTCCTCGTCGAGCACCAGCATCAGCTCGGCGGTGTTGCTGATGACGGCGCGCAGGTAGAGGTCGCTGTCACGGCGTCCGACGGCCTCGACGAGGCTGATCCGGTCGAGGGCCAGCGCGGCCTGTCCGGCGAGGACCTCGAGTGCGTCGTGGGCCGCGGTCAGAGCCTCACGTCGGCCGGTCAGGACCAGGGCGCCGCCGCTCGGCCGGGCCACCGCGAGCGGTTCGAGCCACAGCGGGCAGACGAGGGTCGTCTCCTCATTGCCGGCCCGGTTGGCGTTGCGGGGCCGGTTGGTGAGGCCTGGCCGGTTGGTGAGGCCGAGCCGGACCGTGCCTCGCCGGTGGCGCAGCTTGTCGGTTCGACGGCGCCGGCCCCCGGGACGGAGCGCGCGCACGAGGCGGCGTGGAACGCGGAGCAGACCGCTGAGGCGGGCGCCCAGCGGCCGGCCGAGCACGGTCCCGGCGCGCGAACCGATTGCGCCGGACGAATGGGTGTCATCCGGCTGGTGGAGTGCGGGGGAGCCGGGCGGAAAGGTGCTGCTTGGCTGGTCGGGTGCCGGCGAGGTTGGCGAAGAGACGTTGCTTGATTTGGTCGCGGCAGGCGGGTCGGATGGCACGGTGGTGCTCGGATCGGTGGTGCTCGGATCGGTGGTGCTCGGATCGGTCGTGCCGGGAGGGGAGAACCGCGCAGGGTTGCTGAGATCGTTCGGCGACGGCTGTGTCGGCGGAGCGGTGGACGGCCTGGGGGAGGCGGTCGGACCGGCTGCGGCGCCCGGGTGGTGCGGCCGGCCTGCGGGGCGGGCGCCGGGCGGGACGACGGTGGAGTCGATCGCGTCGGGGTCGGCCCACCAGCTGCGCGGGCGGCGGCCGGCGGGGGCCGGGGGCAGGTGGACGGCGGCCAGCTGGCGGTCGTCGGCGGCGAAGACCACGCGGCGCAGAGCGGTTTGCGGGACCAGGGCAGCCACGCCGGCCCGGACGGCCTCGTCGACGGCGGAGAGGTCGGCCGCCGAGACCAGGTCGGCGCTGGCCCGGCGCAGGCCGCGTTCGCGGGCGAGGGCCTGGCTGTTGAGCGTGACCGAGTCGGCCAGGCGGGTGATCGTCATGGTCAGGGTGAGCGCGCCGGCGATGGCGATCGGGACGCCGTCGCGGACCGTGCCGTCCAGCGACTCGATGAGCAGCACGATCGGCGGGGTGGCGACCGAGGCGCCCAGCAGCGCGGCCCAGCGGCCGTGCCAGCGGCTCGTCCTCGGCGGCATCGGCTGGGTCAGTCGCACCATCGACGGGTGCAGCGCGGCCAGGCCCCAGCAGATGTAGAGGACGCGGAAGCCCGACTCGGCCGCCGCGTTCTCGTACAGGGGGTAGAAGACGTCGCCGGCCAGCAGACCGACGGAGCCGATCAGCAGCAGCATCGCCGAGACGTTGCGTCCGGTCGCCAGGTTGAGGCGTACGGCGACCGCGATCAGCAGCAGCGAACCGATCACGTCGGAGGCCGAGATGCGGGCCCAGAGATCGTTGTCGGCGATCATGAAGACCCACACGACCAGCAGGGCCGAACAGGCGAAGGCTAGCAGGTCGATGAGGCGGGCCCGGTCGACCAGGATCGAGCCGCCCTCGGTGAACCGCATCAGGGAGCCCGCGACGAGCACGAACATCACCAGGTAACAGCCCGTGGCCGCTGAGCCCAGGTCGAAGGCGTAAAAGACGTCACCGACCGCAAGCGAGGCCACTGCCCCGGCCAGCAGCAGCCATGGCCCCACGCGGGCCGGACGGTGCCACCGCAGCCCGGCGATGATCGCCGTGCAGCTCGCGGCACCCAGGAGAATCCATTCGATTGCCCTCGACACGCCCTACTTAGTACCAGGGCGGTAGCTGTCTGTCCACGCTGGCTTATACGCAACGCAACTGCGCACCCGAGACGGGCAACATCACTCTCAGCGACCGCAAGGAACGCCCGAAAGTTTCGGTCCGAAGCCGAAACTCGACGTCAGCTGAAGACTTCGGCGACCACGCGGCCGGTTCCGGCGCCACCGTCCGCGCTCACCGCCTGCCATTTGCCGTCCGGCGCGTGCCATTCGAGATTGCCGAAACGTACCCGTTCGAGACCGGTCGCCGAAGCGTGGGCCACGAGCCAGTGCGCGTAGCGCCAGCCCGCGCTCGCGCTGGAGACCGTGACCGTGAGGCGCGCGGCCTCCGTGGCCGTGGCCGACCGGGGGAGGCCTTTGCCCCAGTCGAGCCGCAACCCCTCGGTCAGCGCGGCCGCGGCGGCCGCGCCGCGCCGCACGGGGGATCCGCTCACGCTGCACTCGACCGCGCCGGTCGCGCGACCGGTGAGCGCCCGGGCGAGCACCGCCGATTCGTCGGCCCACTTCTCGTACGCGTTGGGGTAGGCCGACCGCTGCACCTTCTGAGCCGCGTCGGTGACCCGCATCTTCTGGTAGTTCTTGACCTTCTTCAGCGACGCGTAGAACTTGTCGGCCGCGTATCGCGGGTCCTTGATCTGGTCGAAGGAGCCCCAGCCCTGGCTGGGGCGCTGCTGGAAGAGGCCGATCGAGTCGCGGTCGCCGTCGTCGAGGTTCTCGAGCTTGGACTCCTGGAACGCGGTGGCCAGGGCGATCACCACGGCCCGCTCGGGCATGCCCCGGCGCAGCCCGACGGCCGTGATGGTCGCCGCGTTGGCCATCTGTACGTAGTCGAGCGTCACCTCGCCGTCGGCCCGGACGGTGCACTCGGGGCCGATCTTCGGCAGTTTGATGGTGCCGGAGAAGGTGTTGACGACGGCGAACACGCCGAGCCCACCGATGAGCGCGACAATCGCGAGCGCCACGACCGGTGACTTGCGCACTCACACCCCCACCACGTTGTTGTTCAGGCGACAAGAGTAGTCAACGAAGTCACGCGATCCCTGTCACCCTTGCGCCGTCGGAGCGGCGGGGACCCAGGCGGCCGGCCTCTTCTCCCGGAAAGCGGCCACTCCCTCGCGGCCCTCGGCCGAGCGGAAGTAGCCGGCCGAGCGTGCGGACAGCTCGGCCAGGTCGGCCCGGATCGGCCCGGGCGTACGCCGGAGCAGCTGTTTCGTGCCGGCCAGGGCGAGCGGCCCACCCAGCACCAGGCTGTCGCAGTACCGGCGTACGACAGTGTCCAGCTCGTCGGCCGGCACGGCCGCGGTGACCAGGCCGATCTCCGCCGCCCGGACACCGTCGAAGGTGTCCCCGGTGAGGTAGAGCTCGGCCGCCGCGCGGGGCGCCAGCCGGGGCAGCACGGTCGCGCTGATCACGGCCGGGATGACGCCCAGGCGTACCTCGGAGAAGGCGAACGTGGCCTCCCGGGCGCAGACCGCGATGTCGGTGGCGGCGATCAGTCCGAGTCCGCCGGCGCGGGCCGGGCCGGCGACGCGCGCGACGACCGGCTTGGGGAACTCCCACAGCGCGGCCAGCACGTCGGCGATCATCTCGGCCGGCACGCGGCCGGTCCGGCGGGCCTCGGCGGTCTCCTTGAGATCGGCGCCCGAGCAGAAGACCGGACCGGTGTGCGAAAGCACAACGGCTCGTACGGAGGTGTCCGTGAGCGCCGCGGCGAGAGCGTCGAGCAGCTCCCGCATCAGGGGGGTGGACAGGGCGTTGCGGTTCGCGGGGGAGTCCAGGGTCATGGTGGTCACCCCGGCGTCGGTGACGGTACGGACCAGAGCCATGGCGGAACATTAACGGCAGGCGTGCACACTTGACGGATGGCCGGCGCACTTCCCGATGGCGAACCCGTTCCGCTGGACGGTTCCCTCCCCCCTCAGGCGACGGCTCACGTCGGTAAAGACGGGTTCGCCGTCTACGTTCATGTCCCGTTCTGCGCGAGCCGCTGCGGTTACTGCGACTTCAACACCTACACGGCGAGCGAGCTCGGCGGTGGCGTCAGCCGGGAGGCGTACGCCGAGACGGTGCTGCAAGAGCTCGAGCTGGCCCGCCGGACCGTCGACCCGGCCCGGGTCGACACCGTGTTCTTCGGCGGCGGCACACCGACGCTGCTGGACGCGGACGACCTCGGCCGCATCCTGCACGCCATCGACGACGCGTGGGGACTGGCCCCGGGGGCCGAGGTCACGACCGAGGCCAACCCGGAGTCCGTCGATCCCGGCTATCTGCGCCGGCTGCGCGGGCACGGCTTCAACCGGATCTCGCTGGGCATGCAGTCGGCGGCGCCCGGTGTCCTGCGGATTCTCGACCGCAAGCACACCGCTGGTCGCGCGCCGCAGGCCGCGGTGGAGGCTCGCGAGGCCGGGTTCGAGCACGTCAACCTCGACCTGATCTATGGCACGCCGGGCGAGACAGCCGACGACTTCGCCGCTTCCCTGCGGACGGTGGTCGACGCCGGCGTGGACCACGTGAGCGCGTACGCGCTGATCGTCGAGGACGGCACCCGGATGGCCGCCCGGATGCGGCGCGGCGAGATCCCGTTCCCCTCGGACGACGTGGCCGCCGATCGCTACCTGGCGGCGGAGGCGGCGCTGAGCGAGGCCGGCTTCCGGTGGTACGAGGTCTCCAACTGGGCCACCTCCGACGAGGCCCGCTGCCGGCACAACCTGCTCTATTGGACCGGCGCCGACTGGTGGGGCCTGGGGCCGGGCTCGCACAGCCACGTCGGCGGGGTGCGCTGGTGGAACGTCAAGCACCCGGCCGCGTACGGGAAGAGGCTGGCCGACGGCGTCTCGCCGGGTCACGGGCGGGAACTGCTGAGCGACGAGGACCGGCACGTCGAGGACGTGATGCTGCGGGTGCGGCTGCGCGACGGCATCGCCCTCGACCGGGTCGACCAGGTGGGCGCCAAGCAGGCGCTCGCCAACGGACTGCTCGACCCCGGGGCGTACGAAAGTGGTCGTCTGGTTCTCACGCTGCGTGGCCGCCTGCTGGCCGACGCCGTGATCCGCGACGTGGTGTGAGAAGCGCCGGGCCCCGTCCCGGCGCGGCTCTATTTGATCAGGTTGATGGTCATCGGGTACTTGTACGGCTCGTTGTTGAGCGCCTTGAGACCCGCGATCACGCCGAAGATGATGGCGATCAGCGCGGCGATCGGGATGATCACGAAGCCGATGACGAGGCAGGCGGTGGCCCAGCCGATGATGCCGACGATCGACCAGACGATCTGGAAGTTCAGCGCCTTGACCGACTCGGCCCGGACGACCGGCGACTGGTTGCCCTTGGCCAGCAGGGCGATCAGCGGCGCGATCCAGCCGCCGAGGCCGCCGCCGAGGAAGGCGCCCAGCGCGCCGCCGAAGTGCGCGACCAGGATCCAGGTCTTGTCGTCCTGGGCCGGGGAGGCGCCGAAACCGGGCTGCTGGTAGCCGTACTGCGGGGGCGGAGTGCCGTATCCGGGCGGCGGCCCACCGTACCCGCCGGGACCCGACACCGGCGGTTCGCCGTAACCGGGACCTGAGGTGGGCGGCGGGGCCCCGTAGCCGGGACCGGAGGCCGGCGGCTGCGGCGCGCCGTAACCGGAGCCGGAGCTCGGCGTGCCGTAGGGCGGCGGGGGAGGCGGTGTCGAACCGGAGGCCGGGTCGTTAGCCGCATATGGGTTGAACGGCCGCGTCGGGTCGTTCGCGTTACCTTCACCGGGCGGGCGAGGTGGTTCAGTCATGGCTGACACCGTAGAGCCGCAGTTCAATGCGGTCGAGGGCGACATGCTGATCTAGTCGCAACGCCGTTCAGTTAGGGCTGGGTGGTTGGTGTCAAGGCCAGGATGTTGATCTCTATCGTGGCTTGGTAGGTGGCGCGGTCGATGTTCGGGCCGCGGGCGTTGTATTTGCTGATGGCGCGTTTGAC
>NZ_JALPVJ010000034.1 GCF_023544445.1 Actinoplanes sp. M2I2
GTCAAACGCGCCATCAGCAAATACAACGCCCGCGGCCCGAACATCGACCGCGCCACCTACCAAGCCACGATAGAGATCAACATCCTGGCCTTGACACCAACCACCCAGCCCTAACTGAACGGCGTTGCTTCTAGAACAACGCCGATGGCGGGGACCCGGCCGGGCTCCCCGCCATCGCCGTCCGCCCCGCCGATCAGGCCGGGCCGGCGGATTCGGGCGCAATCGGGACCGCTGTCCAGTCGGGTGGGTCGGCCGGGTGGAGCCGGGCGTCGTCGACGGCGAAGGTGTGCACCCGCCCGGGCCCGGTGGTGGGCCCTTCGAATCGGACCGTGACCCGGCTCAGACCGCTGCCCCACACCCAGCCGGCCCCGTGCTCGTCATGGTGGACGTCCTGCCCGGGACGCCACAGGGCCGTGACCGGATCGGCCGCCGCGACCGGCGCCGGTTCCGGGCCCGCATCCTCCGGCACACCGCCTTCAGGCTCCGGCGGCGCGGCCGCGCTGAACAGGTCGTCCTGCGCGAAGTCGGTCAGCGTGGTGACGCCGACGCCCAGCAGGCGGATGCCGGAGGAGGTGTCGACGTCGGTGAGCAACCGGCGGGCCAGCTGAGCGATCGGCCGGGGATTGTCGGTGGGCTGGTCGCGGGTGGCCGAACGGGTGATCGTGGTGAAGTCGTGGTGGCGGATCTTGACCGTGACGGTGCGCCCGGAGAGGCCGGCGGTTCGCAGCCGGCCACCCACGCGGGCGGCAAGCAGGTCGATCTCCTGGTTCAGGCGGGTGCGGTCGGTCAGGTCGACGCTGAAGGTCTCCTCGGCCGACACCGATTTGGCTTCGCGTTCGGTCACGATGCCGCGGTCGTCGTCGGCGCGGGCCAACCGGTAGAGGCCGGCGCCGTGGGCCTGGCCGAACCACTCGAGCAGGTCGGGCAGCGGCACCTCGGCGAGCCGGCCGATGGTGTGGACCCCGGCCCGGCGCAGCCGTTCCTGGGTGGTCGGCCCCACCCCGGGGAGCCGGCCGACCGGCAGGGGGCCGAGGACCTCCCGTTCCGCACCGGCCGGCACGACGGTCAGCCCGTCGGGTTTGCGCAGGTCGGAGCCGATCTTGGCGACGAGTTTCGAGGTGGCCGCGCCGACCGAGCCGGTCACCCCGCCGGTGGCGGCCGCGATGTCGGCCTTGAGGCGGCGGGCGATCGCGGTGACGCCGGACGGGGACAGGTCGTGGTGACCGGGGGCGGCCAGGTCGACGTACGCCTCGTCGATGGAGACCTGCTCCACCGCCGGCGACAAGGTGGCCAGCACGGCCAGGAACACGCTGCTGGTCTTCTGATAGGCGGCGAAGCGGGGCGACAGGAACGCCGTCCCGGGCGGACACCGACGGCGGGCCTCAGCCGTCGGCATCGCGGAACGGGCACCGTACGCCCGGGCCTCGTACGACGCGGTCGCGACGACACCGCGGCCGGCCACCCCGCCGACGATGACCGGCCGTCCGCGCAGCGAGGGCTTGTCCCGCTGCTCCACCGCCGCGAACATCGCGTCCAGGTCCACATGCAGGATGCTCGGCTCGTGCCTCACCGCCACCGCACAACCCGCCGCTCCCCCACGGCTCCAGTATCGCCGACCGGCCGAGCTCAGCCGGGCACCCGGCCGCCGCGTCGGGCAGCGCTTCGTCTCCGGGCGTGATAAGAGTGAGGCTGTCGCGGAATCCCGTCCGCCGAGGGAGATGAGGGGCACTGATGTCGACAACGATGACCGGAGCTTCCGTCCGCCCCTTGGTGACCGCGGTCGCGAGCCGGTAACGCCGCGCCGGTAGCAGCGAAGTCAGCACACCTCCCGGTCGCCGGGGCGAGATGACAGACGTCGTCGGCCCGTGGCGCTGTCTGGCGCCTCCGTTCGTCCCGGGAGTTCCGCTGTGCCCGCTCGTCCCCTGCTTCATGTCCGTGCCCTGTTCGACCGAAAACCGCGCCGGTCAGGGCGGCCGCCGAACGCCGCTGATCAGACCGTCGACCGGAACGTCCGCCAGCTGAGCTGGTTCAACTTCTTCGGCGACTTCCGCCTGTACGGGCCGATCATGGTCATCTACTTCGCTCAGGTCACCGGCTCGTACACCGCCGCCGCCAGCCTCCTGGCGGTGAAGAAGCTGTCCTCGGCCGCCTTCGAGGTCCCCACCGGGGTGCTCTCCGACCGCCTGGGCCGGCGCGGCACGATGATCGCCGGCGCCGTCGTCATGGTGACCGCCCACGTCGGATACGCCGGC
Organism: Actinoplanes sp. M2I2; assembly: GCF_023544445.1. Classification (GTDB taxonomy): domain Bacteria; phylum Actinomycetota; class Actinomycetes; order Mycobacteriales; family Micromonosporaceae; genus Actinoplanes. The sequence continues at coordinate 2,253 of NZ_JALPVJ010000034.1, forward strand.
GCCCCGGGATACGGCCTCCTCCTGGCCGCCGTCGTCCTGGAGGGGCTGGCGACCGCCCTGTGGAGCGGCAACAACGAGTCCCTGCTGTACGACACGTTGCTCCAAGCCGGCCGGGAGGAGGAGTTCCCCCGGCACTCGGGCCGGGTCAACTCGATGTTCCAGATCGCGCTGGCCCTGGCCGCGGCCCTCGGCGGCGTGATCGCCGGCGTGTGGTCGCTGCGGACGGTGGTCGTGCTGTCGGTCGTGCCGCAGGTGCTGTGCGTGCTCGTCGCGTGGCGGGTCCGGGAGCCCCGGGTGCGCGGTCCGCTGGAGTCGAACGTGCTGGCCCATCTCGGGTCGGCCGTGCGCGCCATCCGCCGTAATCCGGTGCTCCGCCGGATGACTCTGGTGTCGGCCCTCCGGTACAGCAGCGAAAGCGCGGCCCAGCTGTCACCGGCGTTCGTGGCCGGGCTGTGGCCGCTCTGGGCGCTGGGACTGTGGCGCACCTTCGGCCACGGCGTAGCCTTCGTCGGCTTCCGCATCAGTGGCCGGGTCATCGGCCGGGTGGGCGCGGCCCGCACGCTGCTGTTCGGTGAGCTGTTCGACAACGTGGCCAATTTCGTGGCCCTGATCAGACCGACCGTCGTGTCGCCCGTGCTGCTCGGGTCACCGGCCTACGGCATGTCGACGATCGCCCAGCAGACTTTGCTGCAACGCGAGTTCACCGACCGGGAGCGCGCGACCATGGGTTCGCTCGCGGCCCTGCTCGGCAGCGTGCTCTACGGGCTCGTCGCCCTCGGAGCCGGCCTGGTGACCGATCGCTGGGGCATCGTCGCGGCGTTGTTCGCGATCCAGGGGGTGCTGCTGGTCGCCCTCCCGCTCGCCTGGTGGGTGCACACGCACGCTTCCCGGCCCACCGGCACCGCGACGGGCGGTGACCCCAAGGACACCTAGCCCACGTGGCTGGGAGCCGCCGCCCTCGGTGTGGGCGGCGGCCCGCCCGGCCGGCCCGCAGTGGAGCCGGCCATGACTGAAGGTGGAGACCCTGCGAATGGGCCCGACGACAGCGGCGGTCAAGACCCGCGAACGTTACTGATTCTGTCTGTCTCGACCGCGCTCGGCATGCTCGGCGTCATCGCCGACTTTCGCGGCGCCCTTCCGGAGAAATTGCTCACACCCTTCGCCTTCATCTGGGTCATATTCGGCGTCAGCGTCGGGTTGTTTCTGGTTTTCCGGGCCGACCGTGGTCAGCAGTGGGTGACGGCTGTCGCGGTGGTCGCGCTCGGCGCATCGCTGCTGCCGCCGGCGTACGAGTTCGGCACCCGGTTTCGCGCCCCCGCCGAAGCGACCGGCACCGACCGCTATGTCGCCATCGACTCCGATCTGGATGGGGCGCGCGTCGCCGGGTCGGTGAATCTGCGGGGCCGCTCCGGTGAGTTGCGGCCCGGCGAACGGGTATGGGTTCTCATCCAGCCGTCCGACAGCGATTTTCTCTACCCGCAAGGCTGGTGTGATCTGTCGAAGACACGATGGGTGTGCGATGGCACGAAGATCGGCGATGAAACCGACAGTTCTGAGCTCGAGTTCTCCGCGGTTGCCGTCATTGTCGATGCCGCCGGTTCACACACGTACGGCAGCTATGAGGAATGGATCGTCGAATGCCGTGTGCATCTTTCCCGGGCCCGATGTGCAGGCGCGTGATCAGGGTGGTCGGGGGCGGCGGATGCTCAGCCGGGGCGGCCTTCCGCCCGGACGAGGGCGACCCCATGCCGCGCCGCGACGGCATCGGTCACAGCGACTCGTAGAACTCAACGTGGCTGCGGGCCGCGGCCTCCCAGGTGTGGGCGGCGGCCAGGGCCCGGCCGGCCGCCCGGCGCGCCGGATCCGGCTCCTTGACCGCCTCGATCAGGGCGTCGGCCAGCGTGGCCGGGTCGGTGCCGTAGCCGACGGCCGCGCCGAAGACCTCGCGCAGGACCGGCAGATCGCGCACGACGACCGGGACACCGGCGGCCAGGGCCTCCATCGCGGCCAGGCCGAAGCCTTCCTTCGTGGACGGGAAGGCGAAGGCCGCCGCGCCCGCCATCAGCGACGGCAGGAAGGCGTGATCGACCGGTCCGAGGACCGTGGGGGCGACGTCCAGCGAGGCGGCCCGGGCGTCCCACTCGGCGCGATAGTCGCGGTAGTCGAACAGCGTCTCGCCGCCCGCGATCAGCAGGCGCAACGCGGGCAGCGACGAGCGTGTCGCGGCGTACGCGGCCAGCAGGTCCAGGGAACCCTTGCGCGGTTCGATGCCGCCGACCGAGAGCACGTACGGGTATCCGGCCAGGTGCGGCGCCGCCGAGGCGAAGCGGGCGTGGTCGACACCGTTGGGGATGACCGTCGCCGACAGGCCCCACCCCGCGCGGAGTTCGCCGGCGACCGCCGAGGAGACGCAGACATGGGCGTACGGGCGGATGATCGCCCGCTCGTGGCAGGCGATGAGTTCGGGGGTGGTGAACTGGTCGAGGTGGTGGACGGTCCGCACGCAACGGTCCACGGCGTTGGCGCTGATGCAGTCCTGGGCGTGCACCACGTCGTACGCGGAAGGGGTGAACGCCTCGCGCAGGAGCGTGATCGAGCGCCGGATGCGCTCGCCGACCGACTCGCCGTCGACGGCCGGGAACGGCACCACGGCCAGGCGCACCCGCGGGTCGACCGGGCGGAAGAAGCCACCGCCGCGGCCCAGCGTCCACACCGTCACGTCGTGCCCGAGGGCGGCCAGCGCCTCGGCCAGCGCGAGCGTGTGCACGACACCGCCGCGGGGACGGGTCGAATAGGTCAGCAACGCGATCTTCACCGGTAGGCCTCCGGGCGCAGTTCGGCGAGGTGGCTCAGCACGCGCCGGGCGTTGGCGATCTCGAGCGCGACGTCCAGTTCGGCCACCGCCAGACCGGCCTTGGCCCAGGTGCGCGCGAGGACGTTGCCGGCCGGGCCGACCACCTTGGCCTGGCCGAGGAACCGCATCCCGCCGGCCGCGCCGGTCTGGTTGGACGAGACGACGACGATCTGGTTCTCGGCGGCGCGGGCGCAGTCGTACAGGTCGAACAGGCGCGACTGCCGGTCCTGGGCCAGCTTGGGGGCGGCGTTGGTGATGCTGGCCGGCCACGCGGACAGGCAGGCCACGATCTCGGCCCCGTCGACGGCCAAGGTGCGCGCCGACTCGGGGAACGTCTTGTCGTAGTCGATGAGCATGCCGATCCGGCCGGCCGGGGTGTCGAAGGCCGCGAAGGAGTCCCCGGCGCAGTAGGCGACGCTCTCGGCCGCGGGCAGGTGGACCTTGCGGTGGCGGCCGAGCACGCCCGCGCCGGTCAGGCAGACCGCGGCGTTGTAGCGGTCGGGCCCGTCGGCCTCGCAGTAGCCGACGCAGACGACGAGGTCGCCGGCGGCCGCGGCGATCCGCTCGAACAGCGGGTCGTCCGGGGTGAGCGCGGGCGGGAAGGCCGACGGGTCGGGGTGGCGCAGGTCGGCCAGGTAGCCGCCGAGCGCGGCGTCGGGCAGCACGAGCAGGCCGGCGCCGGACGCGTGGGCGTCGGCGATCAGCTTCCCGATCCGGCCGAGGTCGTGCTCGAGGTTCCGGCCGAAGTGCGCCGCGGCCGCGGCGATCCTGGTCACCGTCATGGTCAAGCGAGGGCGTAGGTGCTCGGCCGGCGGTCCCGCAGGTGTCCCATGTGCCGGCGGGCGGCCGTCAGCGAGCCGGCGACGTCGACGGCCGCGACCGCCATCCCCGGGGCGCAGCCGGTGGTGGCCAGGACGTCCCCGCCCGGGTCGACGATCTTCGCGCTGCACACGAATCGCAACGAGCCGAAGTGCCCGGCCTGGTTGGCCGAGATCCACACGACCTGGTTCTCGAGCGCGCGGGCCCGGTCGAACAGGTCGAACCGCCGCGTCCACCGGTCGTCGGCCAGATCGGCCGGGGCGTTCGTCCGGCTGCCGGGCCAGGCCGAGACGCACACGATGATCTCGGCGCCGTCGAGCGCGAGCGACCGGGCCGACTCCGGGAAGGCCTTGTCGTAGCAGATCATCAGGCCGATCCGGCCCACCGGCGTGTCGAAGGCGGCGAACGAGTCGCCCGAGGAATAGCTGGCGTCCTCGCGCAACGGCTGGTGCACCTTGCGGTGGTTGCCGAGCACGCGCCCCTCGCCGACGCAGACCACGCTGTTGTAGCGGGTGCCGTCCCCGGCGTCCTCGCAGTAGCCGGCGCACACGACCATCTCGCCGGCCAGGTCGACCAGCCGCGCGATCTCGGGGCCGTCCAGGCGCAGCGCCGGGGGCAGGTCGGCCTGCCCGTCCAGGTCGGCCAGATATCCGCCCAGGCACGCCTCGGGCAGGGCCAGCAGGCGTACGCCGTCGGCCCGGGCCGCCTCGATCAGCTTGCCGGCCCGGCCGAAGTCGTCCTCGAGATCGCGGTCGAAGGCCTCCGCCACCGCGGCCACCTTGATCATGTCGCTGCTCCCATTCCCGTGACACCGCTGGTCACAGCGGTGGTGAGCTCCCCGTCGGGCCAGCGCAGGCGCACGCCCGCACCGGCCACCAACACGCCGCAGTCGGCCTGCGCCGCGGGCCCGGCCGAGGCCCGGCCGGGGTCGCCGGTCGTGAGCATCGCGAAGCCGGGGAAGCAGGTCAGCCAGTCCCCCATGCTCGCGCCGGACGGGCGCGGCACCGCCGCCACGTCCAGCACGGCGCCGCAGCCGCCGGCCTCGGCGAGCATGCCGAGCGTCCCGGCGATCCCGGCCATCGACACGTCCTTGGCCGCGGCCGGCCGCGCCGCCGCGACGTACCCCTGCATCTGCCGCAACTCGGCCGACGTCCGCCGGCTGGTCGAGTCCCATTGCCGCCCGTGATAGCCGGGCCGCCAGCCACCGCCGAGGTCGGCCGTGAGCCGTACGCGCTGACCGGGCCGGCCACCGCCGCCGGGCACCGGGTGTCCCGTCCGGCCCAGCGCCGTCGCCGACAGCGCCGCCGGCACGCCCAGCTGGGTGTGACCGCCGAGGATCGGGATCCCGTACGCCTCGGAGGCGCGCCGCAGGCCGGCCAGCACCCGGGCAACGAAGGCCGCGTCCCGCCCGCCGACCGCGTTGAGCAGGCCGACCGGGCTCGCGCCCATGGCCGCCAGGTCGTTGACGTTGACCAGCACCGCGCACCAGCCGGCCCAGTCCGGGTCGCGCTCCACCATGGACGGCAGGATGGCGTCGCAGGCCGCGATCAGATCCGACCCGGGCACCGGGGCTCCGTCGTCCCCGACGAAACCGGCGCCCCCGGGGTGCAGCCCGTCGAGCAGGGCGCCCAGCGGGTTCTTGGTCGCCGCGGCCAGGGCGGCGACCCGGCCGATGGGCCAGCGCATCAGGTGGTGCGGCCGGCCGGCCACGGTCACCGCCCGCACCGGCTGCCAGCCGAGCCGTTCGAACATGCGCCGGAACCGGGCCTGCACGGTGGCGTCGAAGCGCAACGCCCCGGCCTGCTCGGCGGCGGCGCACGCGGCCCGCACCAGGGCCGGCCCGATCCGCTGCGCCCCGCGCGCGGCCGGGTCGACGACCAGCCGCCCGCCCTGCCACCAGCCGAGGTCCGGGCCGTCCGTCGCGGGACCCAGGCGTACGCCGCCGAGCAACGCGCCACCGGCGTCTCGGGCCTCGAGCACGATCGTGCGCGAGTCGTCGTCCCGGTCGTCGCGGTCGCTGCCGTCGAACAGCCCCTGCTCGTCGACGAAGACCCGGGCGCGGAGCCGGTGGTAGTCCGCCCGTGACGACGCCGGCGAGATCAGGAAATGGGGCGCGCCCAGCAGCGCCGGGACGAGGTCGGTCATCCGCCGGCCGCCTGCAGCACTCCGCAGGCCCCGCAGGCCGCGCAGCCCGCGGCCTGGTCGGCGCCGAGCATCCCGGCCTCCCGCAGCAGCGCCGCCACCCGCTCCGACACGTCGCGGACGAGCGACGGCGACGGACCGGAAATGCCGTCGCGCCGGGCCAGCGTGCCCGCCATCGGCCGGAACGGCACGACGAACGGGTAGACCCCGCGGGCGATCAGCGCGCGGCAGCCCTCGACGAGCTCGTCGGGATCCTCGCCCAGCCCGATCAGCAGGTACGTCGAGACCTGGTTGCGGCCGAACACCTCGACCGCGTAGTCCCAGGCCGCCTCGTACTCGGCCATCGGCACCGAACCCTTGCCGGGCATCCACCGCAGCCGGAGGTCGTCGTCGAGGGCCTCCGCGTGGATGCCGATCGACACCGCGCCCGCGTCCCGCAGGTCACGGATGACGCCGAGGTCGCCCGGCGGTTCGATCTGCACCTGGATCGGCAGCCCGGGCACGGCCTCCAGCACGGCCCGCACCGAGCGCACCAGGTTGCGGGCGCCGCGGTCCGGGCCGGCGGTCGTGCCGGTGGTCATGACCATCTGCCGGACGCCGTCGAGCCGTACGGCCGCCTCGGCCACCTCGGCCAGCTGGGCCGGGGTCTTGGCCGCGACGGTGGCGCCGGCGCGGAGCGACTCCTCGATCGTGCAGAAACGGCAGCGCTGCTCCTCGGCGTACCGGATGCAGGTCTGCACCACGGTCGTGGCCAGCACGTCCTTGCCGTGCAGCCGCGCGATCTGCTCGTAGGCGACGCCGTCGGCGGTCCTCAGGTCGTAGAACCTGGGGCGGTGCACGACGGACAGGGACAGGCCGGTGTCCGACTCGCCGAGCCACAGGCGGTTGTCGCGTACCTCGTACGGGCTCGAGGGGTTGATCGGCAGGGCGGCGTTGCCACCGTCGATCACCAGGTGGCCGTCGTCGCTGGGACCGGCGCCCGCCGGCCGGCGCACGGGGGTGGGCACCCGCACGCCGCGCACGGCGAGGTCGGCTCGAACGTCGATGGACATCGGATCAGAGCTGGTACGTCGAGTTGATGATCGCGCCCTTGCGCGCGTAGTGGATCAGCGCGTCCTGGACGTCGAGCGGGTGCGTCGGGATGACGCCCTCGATGAGGTCCTCCTCGCGGGCGCCGTGCAGCGACAGCCCGAACCGGCAGCAGTACACCTTGCCGCCCTCGGCCATGAACGTCTTCAGCGAGTTGTTGATGTTGTGCTCGCCCGGGAACGCCGAGTTGCCGGTGGTCGGGAAGCCGCGGGTGGCCAGGCAGTTCAGCGAGCCTGGGCCGTAGAAGTAGATGGCCGCCTCGAAGCCCTTGCGCAGCGCCCGGGTGGCCTGCAGGACGGCGACGAAGCTGACCGACGACTCGTGCGCGATGCCGTGCACGAGGGTGAAGTAGCTCTGCCCCTCCTCGGCTTTGTAGTCGGGGAAGACCTTGGTGCCGCCGTAGATGCTGGAACCCTCGGCCAGGGCGGGGTGCGGGATCTCGTTGAGGCTCTTCTGCTCGAGGTCGGTCAGATCGGTCACGGTGATCTCCTTCTAGGCGTACAGCTTGTCGAAATTGGTCTTGAAGACGGCGTCGCCGAGCTCGCGCCCGGCCGCCGCGGCCTGGAGCCGGGCGAGCTCGCCGGCGTGGTCGCCCCACGGCTCGTCGCTGGCGAAGAGCACCCGGTCGGCGCCGAGGCCCCGATGGTCGATCTCGCGGGCCAGCCAGCGCGGAGCGAAGCCGATCGCCCAGGACAGGTCGGTGTAGACCTGCTTGCCGGCGGCGATCCAGTCGAAGAAGCGGCCGCCGATGAGCTTGATGTGGCCGCTCATCCCGCCGCCGAAGTGGACGAGATGGATCTTCACGTCGTCGCCGTGCCGATCCACGAGCTGCCCGACCTTGTCGATGTCGGACGCGGCGCCGGGCGAGGTGTGCACGTGGACCACGAGGTCGTGCTCGCGGGCGGCGGCGAAGATCGGCTCGAGACCGGGATCGTCGATGCCGCCGCCCAGCAGGAAGCTGATCTTGAGGGCACGGACGCCCGGCTCACCGGCCAGCTTCAGAGCCTCGGCCGTACGGGCGTGGTCGTCCGGCCGGGCGCTGACCCACAGCCCGCAGCGGATCCGGTCGTCGCGGTGGGCGGCCTCGACCACGAGCTGGTTGAACCCGAAGGCGACGTCGGGATCCGGCACGCCGTAATTGGGCAGGATCAGGGCGCGCTCGGTCTTCTCGCTGTCCAGATCCTTGATCAGCTCGTCGATCGTGGCCCGCGCGGTGACGTCCGGGCTGACCGGCGGCCCGCCGTAGAACGGGAAGGCCGGCAGCACCCCGAGGTGGCGATGGGCGTCGTTGGTCACGCTGAGCCTCGCATCATGCGGCCCACTCCAGGTCGGGATAGGTCTCGGTCGGGGTGCCGGCGAGCCAGCTGACGCCCTCGGTGACCTGGCGGCGGCGGGCCCGGCTGAGCTGGGCGGCCAGGTGCTCGGCGTCGCGGGCCACCCCGGCGAAGCGGCCCGAGCCCCAGGTGTGCTGCCACGGCAGGCCCAGGAAGTACAGACCGGGACAGCTCGTGACGCCGCGGTCGTGGGTCGGATAGCCACGGCCGTCGAAGACCGGCACCTCTATCCAACGGTGATCGCGGTGGAACCCGGTCGCCCAGACGACGGCGCTGATGTTCTCGATCGGCAGGCCGGTCGTCGGCACGCCGGGCGTCCACACCGGCTCGTACCGCTTCTCCGGCGGCGCCACGATCCCCGCGCGCTCGATGTAGGTGTCGATGGCGTTCTTGATGCCCTCGGCGACCGCGTCCGCGTTGTCGAGATTCCTCGCCAGGTCGTCACCGAACGTCGCGGTGACGCCGTCGACGTTGCGCAACCGGCCGTACAGCTGCATACCCTGCGTCGCGAACAGTCGCAGGTCGATGTCGCGCCCACCGCCCCGGCCGGTCATGTAGTGGTTGGCCCGCAGCCGCACCTCGTCCGCGTCGCCGAACTCGTGCACGCTCTTGTCGTAGTGGCCCATCTCCTCCAGCCACGCCAGCGTGTCGCGCCCCCGGTAGCGCCGGGCCGCCCGGGGCGCGCTGCCGACCGCGAGGTGCACCCGGCGGCCGGCCAGATGCAGGTCCTCGGCGATCTGACACCCGGACTGTCCCGTGCCGACCACCAGAACGTCACCGTCCGGCAGGCTCCCGGCGTTGCGATACTGCGAGGAATGCACCTGGACGACGCGCTGCGGGAACTTCTCGGCCAGCCGCGGCATCGCGGGCCGGTGGTAGCCGCCGGTCGCGATCACCACCTGATCGGCGGTCACCAGGCCATCGCCGGTGAGCAGTTCAAAAGCGTTCCCCGTACGCCGGAGCCGGCTCACCTCGACGCCCTCGCGCAGCGGCGGATCGAACCCGGCCGCGTACTTCTCCAGGAAGGTGACCACCTCGGCGCCGGCCATGAACCCGTCCGGGTCGTCGCCGGTGTAGGAGTACCCCGGCAACCGGCACTGCCAGTTCGGCGTGACCAGGCAGAACGAGTCCCACCGGCGATCGCGCCACTCGTGCCCGACGCGGTCCCGCTCGAACACCACATGGTCGGTGCCGCTGCGGCGCAGGTACCAGCTCATGCTCAGCCCGGCCTGCCCGCCACCGATGACGGCGACGCCGACGTGCTCCCGGCTCACGGCTCGATCCCTTCGACCAGGACGTCACCGGCGGGCTGGCGGGCGGCCCGGGCCTCCACCGAGGCGAGGCTGCGGGCGGCGTTGCCGCACGGGAACCCGTACGCCTTCCGCACCCGCTCGCTGGCCTCGGTCAGCGCCTCCCGGCTGGTCGCGACGAAGTCGCCGACCGCCATCCGCTGCCCGGCCGAGAAGAAGTCCTCGACCACGGTCGAGGGCGAATAGATCCGTTGCGCTTCGCCGTCCGGCCAGCGCACCAACACGTACCGTTCCGGCATGACGAAGACCCTCCACCGGCCCGTCCGCCCAGGTAGAGCGGCTGGTGATGGGTCTCAGTCAAGGAACCGCGCGTTTCCCCGGAGTTTCGTCCGGAACAATCCGCCGTTAGAAACACCTCACCTCGCGCGGCGATGACAGGCCTGTTACCGGCACGTTGTGCGGCTCTACGTTCCGGTTCGCCCGGACCGGCTCGGAAGCACCAGGCCGGCTCGGGAGGACCAGGCCGGCTCGGGAGGACCAGGCCGGCTCGGGAGGACCAGGCCGGCTCGGGAGGACCAGGCCGGCTCGGGAGGACCAGGCCGGACTCGTAGGCGAGGATGACGAGCTGAGCGAAGTTCCGGGCGTGTAGTTCGGTCCTGGCCCTATTGCCGAACAGCACCCGTAGACGGCGCAACGGGCGACGCCTGGGCGGGATCGGCCCGCAGCTCTTCGCACCGGGGCATCGTCAGTCCGGCCGGGAGGGTCAAGAACTCAAGGTGTCGGGGTCTATGACGTGACCTTTGGCGCGGCTCCAATGCGCCTGAGTCCGGCTGGAATGACGAGCCAGCCGAGCGTCGAGTGGGGAGCGTTCCGAGAGCGTCCCCGCGGCTCGTATCCCGGTCTCCAACTGGAGCCTGACCACGGGCACTGCCGCAACGATGATCGTCGAAAAGGTCATGGTCACGAGGCACGCTCCGGCGGCCAGTCCGGCCATGCCCCCGTCCGGAGTGTCGGCGAACAGAACCCAGGTGGCTGCTATCTCCCCGGTCGCGATCAGGACAAGGACGACGTACGCGGTGACGACAAGATTCCGTCGGAACATCTGCACATCACCGTCCACGAAGCTTTGCACCCACTGCTCGTACGCCTTCCAGTCAGGGCTGTCCTTCTCGATCGCCTTGAACTGCCAGGAGAAGGTGCGCCCGACACGCTGGCGCCGGCCGTCGAGCGGGTCACGCAGAAGGGCGCCGACCTCTACCGCGAAGGCAATGAGCAGGGCGGGCAGGACTTGAGCGGTCGTCGAGAAGAAGGCTTCTGGCGGCACAGCGCGATCATTGCATCGTAGCTGATCGATGGATAGCGGACCGGCGCGGTTTCGCAGCCGACCCCGCTTCGTCCGGCGGCTTGATCCGACCGGCTCCTTCCGTCCGAGTGGCGCCTGCAGCAGTCGTACGATCCCGCCCGGGAAACGCCGCGCCGTCGGCCGATGAGGTGGTCGGAGGGACGTGGCGCGGCTTCAGACCTCGGTCCGCCCGGACCGGCTCGGGAGCACCAGGCCGGACTCGTAGGCGAGGATGACGAGCTGAGCGCGGTCTCGGGCGTGCAGTTTGGTCATGGCCCGATTGAGGTGCGTCTTGGCGGTCACCGGGCTGATCACCATGTGCGCGGCGATCTCGTCGTTGGACAGGCCGCGCGCGGCCAGGGTGACGGCCTCCCGCTCGCGGTTCGTCAGCTCCCGCAGCGCCACCCCGGGCGGCCGGGGCGGCTCGGTGACGTACCGGTCGATCAGCTTGCGGGTGATCGACGGCGCCAGCAGGGCGTCGCCACGCGCCGCGACGCGCAGGGCGTGCAGGAAGTCCTCGGGCTCGATGTCCTTGACCAGGAAGCCGGCCGCACCGGCCCGCAGGGCGTGGAACACGTACTCGTCCAGGCCGTAGTTGGTCAGGATGACGACGTGCACACCGGCCAGCTCGGGGTCGGCGGCGATGCGGCGGGTCGCCTCGATGCCGTTGGTGACCGGCATCCGGATGTCCACGAGCGCGATGTCGGGCCGGTGCAGCCGGGCCAGCGTCACCCCCTGGTCGCCGTCGGCCGCCTCGGCGACCACCTCGATGCCCTCCTCGGCGTCGAGGATCGCGCGGAAGCCGCTGCGGATCAGCGGCTGATCGTCGACGAGCAGGACCCGGATCACGGCGTACGCTCCACCGGCAGCTCGGCCAGGACGGTGAACCCACCCTCCACGCGGGCCGCGGCGCTCAGCCGGCCGCCGAGCGCGGTCACCCGCTCCCGCATCCCGAGCAGCCCGATGCCGGGCACCGGCGACACGTCCGGGGTGGCCCGCCCGTCGTCGGCGACCTGGATGGTCACCGTTCCGGGCCGGTAGTCGATCCGGACCGACGCGGAAGCGGCCGCGGCGTGCCGGGTGACGTTGGTCAGCGATTCCTGGACGATGCGGTAACCGGTCCACCGCGGCGGGCAGATCGGGGCGGCGGCCCTCGACCGTCAGGGTCGCCTCGAGACCGGTCGTGCGGACCTGTCGCACCAGATCGGGCACCTGGTCGAGCCCGCGCGGCGGCGCGCTGTCGTCGTCACGCAGCGCCTCCAACGTCGCGCGCAGCTCGCGGGAGGCTTCCCGGCCGGCCTCGCGGATCGCCAGCAGCGCCTCGGGCACCGGCTCACCCCGGCGCCGGGTCAGGTGGACCGCGGCCTCGGCCTGCACCTTGATGACCGAGATCTGGTGGGTGAGCGAGTCGTGCAGTTCCCGCGCGAGGTGCAGGCGCTCCTCACCGGCCCGGCGCAGGGCGATCTCCTCCCGGGTGCGCTCGGCCTCGTCCGCGCGCCGCTCGGCCTGCCGCAACGCCTCCCCCGCGGCCGCCGCCGCGATCAGCCAGGCCAGCTCGAGGACGCCCCGCGCCTGGTTCAGGGCGTCACCGGCGTCCCGCGTGCCCGAGACGAAAGCCGCGCCGGGCAGGGCGAGCAGCACCGCCACGCTGACCACCGCGGTGGCGAGGCGATGCCCGGCCCGGACGGTCGAGTAGACGGCGACCAGATAGGCGACCGCGAAGACCTCGAAGCCGGCCGCCCGATAGCCCAGCGCGCACAACCCGGTGAAGACCAGGACGGCCACCGGGAAGTCGCGGCGCACGAGCAGGGCCAGCCCGCCGGCCACCAGCAGCACCGAGCCGACCGCGGTGAGGCCCGGCCGTGGCCCGGAGAGCCCGTCGACCAGCAGGAGCGCCGACACAGCAACGGCTACGACAACGTCCGTCGGTTGGATGCGTGCCCGGCCCATGCCGGAACCATAACCGCACCGGAGGCCGCGGCGATGCGTCCGAGCGGAGCAGCCCGGCTACCACGTTCGCAGTAGCGCGGGCCTGCGCTCACGTCATCCCGAGTGTCCACAGCGGCACGACGCGCAACACCCGGTCCACGCCGAGGATCGAGTCATGCATGTTGACTTGATCCTCGCTGCGTCCACTGTTGACGCCTTGACTGTCGCCGTCTCCACTGTTGACGCCTTCAATGTTGACGTCTCCAATGTTGACGCCCTCAATGTTGACGCCTCCACCGTTGACGCCCTCAATGTTGACGCTTCCACCGTTGACGCCTCCACCCTGACCGGGAGTCGTCTCCTCGCCACCGCGGCGTCGCTGGTCGCGCTGGCCGGCGCGCTGCTCGGCGGGGCGGCGCTGGCCCGGCCCGGCCGCCGCCGCCTGCCCACCGCCGCCATGGCCGCCGGAACGGTCGGCCTGTTGACCGGCGCCTTCGTCGTGGCCGTCGCCGACGGCGGTCCGGGCAACGGCAGCGGCGTGGTCGGCGGCTGGGCGGCCCTGGCCTTCGGGCTGATCGGCGTCGGCCTGGGCGCTCTGGCCCTCACCCGCCACCGCCGCAGCCGAAATCGCGCGTCGTTGAGCTGATCGTCCCGGGCCGCGACCGGTACCTCGGCATCAACCTGAACCGCCAGCCACCCACAACATGACACGTCCAGCCGGGCTCGCACTCAACTCGGACGGTCAGTTATCCACAGTCCGCCCACGCCCGGCGTTGGTCAGACGTCGACGCTGGCGAACTGTTTGCCGGACGTGTTGACGACGCGGACCGAACGCACGTCCTCGGGGGCGATCAGCGCGCTCCCGTTGAGGCTGGTGCCGCCGACCTCACCGGCCGCGGAGACCAGCCAACTGCCGGCCTGGGCTACATAGCCGTCCTTGGCGACCACTTCGAGCACGCAACGTTCGCCCGCGGGGATGCCGGAGACCGCGGCGTTCACCCGGACCCAGCCGGCTGCGGGGGCCACCGCCACGGTCATCCGGGTGCCGGTGGCCGGGTCGACGGTGGTGGCCGTGCGCGTGCCGGGCACGGTCGTCGGCTCGACGGACGCGGTGGGAGTGGGCTGGGCGAGCGGCGTCTCCGGGGCGGTGGTGCGGCCGGCCAGGATGCCACCGCCGATCGCCGCGGCCACGAGCACCGCGGCGGCGGCCGAGACCAGGCCCGTACGCCGGTGTCGTTGAGAAGACGACTCGGTGCGGACCTGGCGGAGTGTGCGCTGCAGCAGCAGGTCACCGCCGTCGGGCGGGCCCTCGAGCAGCATGGGCTCGGGCACCGCCTGCAGCTTCGCGCTCCACTCGCGCAGGGACTCGACCTCCGTACGGCACTCGGCGCAGCCGGCCAGGTGGTCTTCTGTCTCGCGACGCTGCTCGGGTGTCAGCGTGTCGAGCAGGTAGCCGGCGATGTCGGCGTGGTCCGACGGCGTCATGGGGCGGACCGTCCCGGGGCGGTGTCGTCGCACTTCTGGCCCTTGTTCAGGCAGGTCACGACGCGGGCCATGCGCGCCTCGGGCATGAGGTTGACGAGGAACCCGTGGTCGGTCGCGGGGTCGTTGTCCTGGTCGGCAAAGGCGTCGATCTGGTAGCGGGCGCCGCGCGGGACGGCGTACGTCATGGTGATCTGGAGGCGGGGAACCGCGAAGGTGCCGACCGGGCAGCCACCGCTGGCGCCCGGGAAGACGACGTGCTGCCGGTGGCCGGTGCTGTCCAGTTGCCGGCCGTCCCAGCAGCTCGGGAAGTCGAAGATCCGCACGACGGTGGCGCCGTCGTCGCAGATCGGATACTTCATGGTCTGCCTCTCGAGCGCGTTGGAGCAGGTCCAGCGGGCGCGGGCCTGAGCGCCGCCGTTGGTGTGGGCGTAGGCATCGCCGACGGCCGCCACCAGCAGCGGCGGCATCGGCAGCACCGGGCCGCGCGGGTTGCCGTAGTAGGTCAAGGTCAGCGACACCGGCACCTGAACCGGTCCGCCATGCTCATTCTGCTCCTCGTCCGCAAGTCGCAGCACAGCCCAGAAGTACGTCGAGGCGTCGCCGTTCGAGCAGGTCGTCGGCTTTCCCGCCAAATCGGCCACGGTCGAGTCGTCCCGGACCCCGAGGTTGCCGACGTAATCGTGCAGGTGGTGGGCCGGGCCCGGCCGCCTCGGCGTGACCACGATGTTGGCGCTGTTGCGGTGCCCGCGCTCGTTGCGGCCACAATTCCAGGTGTACGACCCGGTGGAAGCGCCGGCCACCGGCGCGACCGCCGCCGGCACGACCTCGGCATCGGCCATCCGCGTGTAGTAGGGCCCCCACGAGTCCCGGGCGATGTGGACCGTGACCACGGTGGCCAGCACAGCCGCGGTCAGCAACGCTTCGAGAGCGACCACGAACCGCCCAGCCGAGGCCATCGACATACCTCGACGATACCCAGTGCCGGCCCTTTCCGGGGACGACGAGTTCCGCCCCCACGCTTCCCGAGCCGCTCCGCTGCAGCACAGCCTGTGGATAGGCGATGAGACGTGTCCGATTGTGGATAACGCCGATGGAGCGATCAAGACCCCCGGCCGACCGCAACGCCTCCATCGAGAGGTCGAGCCGGAGCGCCGCCGTGATGTATCCCGGGCGGTGTCCTTGACCGCGGGCGAGCCATGTCGCTGCAAATCGCGAAACCTGACCGACCCCCACCGACTGGACGCCCCCGACGGCACCATGACGCCGGCACATCAGCCGGGGCGGCACGGCTGTGTGATTCGTTCAGCCCCTGTGAGGATCCGGCCGCCCGCGACCCACGCGGTCTGCCGTTCAGGACATGAAGCACGCCACGAACAGGGCGTATCTGTCACTCGATCGGTGGATAACCCGCCTCGACGGTCCGCCCACCTAACCAACGCGGTTGGCCCTGCGCCGGCGAGGACTCGCTCGCGGACCTGCGGAAGTCCCCGTCGACGGGCCTATCCACGCGGCGATCCGCTGGTCACGTGCCGGGCGCCGGGCTGCGGGCGCGGCGGCTATAAAGCCAGGACGTACGCGCCCGCCCCTCCCGAGGAGGTTGCCGTCATGGGAGCGCCCGAATCCGCCCCGGTCACCGAGCCGTCCACCGCTCCGCTCCCCGGTCTGCCGTCCCCCCGCACGGGCGACGACCCGCCGAGCGCCACCGCGCCCGGTCAGCCGTCGAACGACCAACCGTCTTCCGGCCGGCCGCCGAACGATCGCCCCTCAATTGGCCTGCCGTCGAACGATGGGCCCCCGAACGATCGCCCCTCAAACGATCACGCCTCGAACGGCCTGTCGTCTATCGACCGTTCCTCGAACGGCCTGCCCTCGAACGACCAGCCCTCGAACGACCAGCCCCCGAACGGCCTGCCGTCGAATGAGCAGCCATCGAACGGTCTGTCGTCTATCGACCGTTCCTTCAAGCCCCAGCCCTCGAACAACCAGCCCTCGAACGACCAGCCCTCGAACGGCCTGCCGTCGATCGGCCTGCCGTCGAATGAGCAGCCATCGAACGGCCTGACCTCGAACGACCTGTCGCCGACAGAGCACCTTTCGAACGATCCGCTCCCGCACGACCAGCCCTCGAACGACCGGCTCTCGGACGGTCCGCCGCCGGACGGTCCGTCGCCCGGCGTGGTCGCGTCGCTCGGCGCCCGGCTCCGCAGTCACCTCGTAGGCGGGCGGGTGACCTCGATCGATCCGCCTCGACCCGAGGTGCCGAGACAGCGCAAGCCCACGGCCGTGCCCGGCGATCTCCCTGCCGCCCTCGAGGCGCTGGGCGACCGGAATCCGGCCGCCGCTCAGTTGCTCTGCCTCTGCTCGGTGCTGCACCGGGCGCCGGTGCCGGTCGACGTGTTCACCCGGTCGCTCGACCGGATGCCACTCCCGCTCGGCGGCGTTGCCCAGCTCCAGTTCAACGGTCTGGTCGCGGCTCTCGTCCAGTCCGGCCTGGCTCAGCGGGCCGCCGGCGGACTGCGGGTTCCCGAACCGGTGCGCGAGGCCGTCCGCGACGACCTGGGCGACGAAGCGGCCGGGATCTGCCGAACGTACGCAGGGGTTTTGATCGCCGCGGCCGCGCCCGACGACGTAGCCGAGCCGTCCGGATGGCCCCGGTGGGCCGCACTGGCCCCGCACCTGATCGCCGCCGACGCCGCGCACAGCACAGACCCGGCACTGCGGGCAGCGGCGTGCCGCCTGGTGGTGAGCCTCCTGCACCGCGGCAAGGCCCGCCCGGCCCGGACGATCGCCGCCGAGCTGCACACCGGCTGGCGTGGGCTGCTGGGCCCCGACCACCCCGACACGCTGCGCTGCGCCCACGAACTGGCCCGCTCACTGGTCGCCGCCGGCGCCCTGCTCCCCGCCCGCAAACTGCTTGACGACACGGTGGACCGCCTGGTCGCAGCCCTGGGCCAGAGCCATCCCCAGACCCGCATCGCCGCCGAAACCCGCCGCGGCGTCCTGCTACGGATGGGCGGCATGCCCCGCCCCGACGGCTCCCGCCCCAAGGCAGCACACCGCCGCCGAAAACAGCCCTGACGCCATCAGCCCGAGCCCAGCACACCGCTCGACACCATCGCCCATGCCGACGCGGCCGGCCGGCGTCCGACCAAACGACCAACCGCTCCAGCAAGATCCTGGACCGACTCACCGTGCCCATCGGTGCACCCGATTGCCTACTCAGGGCGCATGACCGATATCCCCTTCTGCCGAAGAGAGCGCGCTGACAAGGCCAGCGCCTGGTTAGGGCAATTGCGCTCTTGAGACAGTCAACGGTCTGGCGTAGTCAAAATCTGCCATCTCGCCATACGCTAAGAACGCCATGGCCGACGAAATCAGCTGACCATGGTCGCTTCAGGAGACAGAGCCACGTCGGCCTGATTGTCGAATTCTTAGCGGCCTGGGCGTTTGCCCCCGGGACGGTCTGGTCGAATGCCGTCCCGGGGCGAGCGATCAAAACGCCATCAAGCCGGTGTATCGTGCGTCGTTGTAGAACTTGAAGTAGAAGTGCACGCCGTCGCGGACATTGGTGGCCACTCTGACCCATTGCCCTGACCGGGCGTAAGTGGTGCCCGCCTGGCAGCCGGGGCCGCTGGGGAAACACACCTTAACAAAGGTGTTCTGATCGGACCGCATGTTGATATCTGCGCATGCTGAGGTGGTGATGAAGCGGATTCCAACGGGATGCTGATAGCCGCCCTCGGGCTTGGTGAAAGACGAGCCGCTGCCGTAACAGCTGACGGCGGCGGCGGATACCTCCTTCGTCGTTCCGGCTTCGGCCGGTCCGGTAGCGCCGAACGTGAGCGCCGCGCCGATCACCGATGCCCCCACAGCTTTGACCATTCGCTTGACCATGAAGATCCTCCTTGGACGGACGTTTTCGAGGAGTATCCCAAGAGAGATATATTCCTGATACAACGCCTGCTGAGCGTGGACAGGACATACATGGCGGCCTCTTCGCCGACGGGACTTCATGGGCGTGCCGATCAGCGCCTGGTGTGCTACTGCTGTGACTTGATAAGAGCGTCTGCCCGTCTGTTGAGCGATGTGCACTCTTTTGCCGCCGAGCGTGCGCGCGGGACTGCGGAATCGGTCACGCGGCGTAGCGTCGACGCAAGTTGCGTTCCTGGCCGGGCAGCGGTCGTGCCACCAGCACATAAGTAGCCGCGATCCGCGCGACTACAATTTAACCATCACGCTTTCGGGGCTGCAGGAGGCGTGCGTGCCAGCCTTCCGATGCGGGACCTTGGACCGTTACAGCCACCACCTGCGCCTGCGCAAAACATATCCATGCCGGTCAGGCGGCATCGTCGTACCCGTAGAGCACACGTCGAGGGGGAAAGCGTTTCGGATGTCGAGACGCCCCAGCCCGTCCGGGTCGACGGCCTGCGCAGGTATCGGATTCAACGGCGAGTGTTCGTGACGCCCTGATGCGGGAGGTGGAGCCGCCGGCGCTGACGTCCCGTGCCGGCGACCACGAACGCCGTGAGCGCCACGACTCAGTCACGTCGAAGAGACCGGAGCAGGGACGCGATTCTTCTTCGACTGCAGCCTTGACGTAACGAAAGTCGCGTCCGATCCACGATTTCCTTGAGTGGAAGGGGTGAGGAACCGAATACAGCAGCTGGTACGCCCCGGCGAAGCCTGGCGGCCAGCAGACCCCTGGAGATCACTCATGACCAGCCGTCAGTTCGTGACCTTCGACGTGGCGAACGAGTTCTTCGGAGTCCCGGTGGAAATCGTGCAGGAAGTCCTTCTCAACGAGAAGTACACGCCGATGCCGCTCGCCCCGGACGGGTGGGGGGTCTGTTCAACCTGCGCGGTGAGGTCGTCGGGACGGTGGATCTGCAGGTCCGGTTCGGGCGGCCGCCCAGGTCGATGTCAGGTCCGGTCGTCAACGTGGTCGTGCTGGTCGGCGGTGAGCCGGTGAGCCTGCTGGTGGACCGGATCGGGCTGGTCGCCGATCTCGACGATGCGGCGTTCGAGTTGCCACCGGACACACTGACCGGGCCGACCCGGGCGATGATTGTCGGTTCGTACAAGACGGAGGATCGGCTGCTGCTGGTGCTCGATGTCGCCGAATGCGTCAACATCGTTCGCGCCGCAATGTAGGCGGGCCGGCGGAACCGCCCGTACTTCAACCCCGGCGAGCAGAACTATGGGGATGGAGTCGACGTCGAGTGTCCGCTTCTGCCGCGATCCGCGCTCGGCCCGGGGCCACCGCCATCACGTCCGGTGGACGACCGCGATTGGCCGGCGCCTTGTCGTGCCGAGGAGCGGATGTTGGCGTCGATTGACGCAACCCCTCAGCACGTGCCTTGAGGCGTCTGTTGATTAAGGTCCGTGGCATGCACATCACCCTCACGGAGCACGCTCGGTGCCGATACGGTGACGAGTATCAGCCGCCAGTCTTGCGATGTTCCGAGGACCATGACGACCGGCACTTCATCGAGAAGCTGACCTTCGCCGATGCCGACGAAATCCTGAGGATGCTGCATGCGCTGTGCCCGCACCTCGTCGACGGCCTTCTCCCTGTGTGGGTGCGTAACCTCGCCTACCGACTGGTACTCCTACAGCGGCCCGACGATCCCGCATTGATGCGAGAGGCGGCGCAAAACCTGGGGCTGCACGGGCCGGACTGGGATGACAGCGCGGCAGACCTGGAACGCCGAGCCGCAGCTCTGGAAGGGGCTTGAGCAGTCGGCAGCTGCCCCAGCAGCGTGCACTGATCTGCCGCGATCCGCGCGCTTAGATAGCCGAGAGTCAACGTCCCATGGGTGCCGCCGTGCTCACGGGAACAGGCGCGTCGTCGGCGGCGTGCCGGACCCGCCGCTCAGGCCGGGCTGAACTGGATGAGGACCGATGCGGTCGGCAGCTCGTCCGGGGCGGGTGGCGCCTCGGTGCGCCAGGCCCAGCCGTACGCTCCATCGCCAGCCCGGCGGAAGGCGGTAGGCGTCGGCGATGCCGCCGGCCGTGCCGCTGGAGAAGCCGAGAATGCCCGACTCGAAGGCCACCTCGAGGACCCGGCGCCGGGTTCGGGCTACTTGCCGCGAACGCTCAAGTCCAGGCGGTGCGGGCCGATCGAAGGGAAATGACCGACGACGTCGTGGTGCGGCAGGCTCACCTGCTCTGAGACGTCAACCGCTTCGCCGAGGCCTCCGCCCTGGCCGCCCGGCTGATCGCGGCCGAGCCCGGGAAGGTGGCCGGTTGGCTGGTGCTCGCCCGGGCCCGCCTGCTCGCCGGGGACCCGGCCGCCGCCTTCGACGCGGCAGTCGCCGCGGGCCGCCTCGCTCCTAATCTCCCCGATTGTCACGCGCTGGCCGGCGCTGCGCTCGCCGGTATGGGTCGCCATGGCGAGGCTGCCCGGGCCATGCGCGAGGTCGTCGCCCTCGAGCCGCACCACTTCCGTGGCTACGAGATGCTCGCCGACGTGCTCAACGACAGCGGTGAAGACCCGGTCGAGGCGCTCACCGTGGCCGGCGTCGCCGTGCGGCTGGCCCCTGAACGGGCCGCAGCCCACGTCACTCTCGGCACTGCCCTCGCCGTCGCCGGCCGGGGCCGCGAGGCGCGGGAAGCGTTCCACACGGCCCTGCGACTCGATCCGGACCACGCGCCCGCTCACAACGAGTTGGCCCGCCTGAACGCCCAGGGCCGGAACCCGTTGGCGGCGGGGCAGCTGGCCGCCGCGGCATCCGGGTTCGCCGCGGCGCTGCGGATCGAACCCCGGCAACAGGCCGGCCGCGACAATCTCGACCGGGTGTTACGCGTATTCCTGGTGCGTGTCTCCTATGCGCTGATGGTCCTCGGCTACGTCGCGGCCCGTGTCGCGGACGACCATCCCGCTGCGGCCCGGCTGCTGGCGCTGGTCGCAGTGGCCGGGCCTGCGGCGTACGCCTGGCGCTTCCTGCGTCGGCTCGGGCTCGGCCTCCGCGCGTACCTGAGGGACGTCCTGTCCACCACCCGGATGAGGATCGTCCTGGCGTGTACCGGCACGGCCGTCGCCTTGTCGATCAGCGCGACCGTGCTACCTGACGAGATGACGTGGCCGTGCACCGTCGCCGCATCAGTCACAGCCATTGCGGCCCGCGTAACGTTGCACTTCGAGACGAAAGACCATCTCTACGGCCGCGGCGAACGCACGCCGTATCACCTGAGCACCTTCACGCTCGTCTTGATCGCACTGCTGAGCGGCGTCACCACGCTCTTCCTGGCGGCGGTCACCATCTCCACCGGCAATATCGGCGGCGTCTTCCTCGGTGTGGCACTCGGTGTATTGCCCTTCCTCTGCGTCCGGTCCCTCGCGCGACGGGCCAGACGTCTTGATCAGGTCAGGTAATCGCTCGGTGTGACCGGGAATCATGCAAGCGACCGGCTCGGCCGGCGAAGTGTTCCGGCCGCGCGAAGCTGCCGATGAGTCAACGTTGCGGCTGCCGTGTACAGCTGGCCGGATCCCTGGTTGGTATGAATTTCTGTCAGCGTTACCTGCTCACTTCTTCGGCGTCCTATTCGAGATCTGACTTGTCGTCAGGGCGTTGCGGGACGAACGGCTTTACTACTTTGCTGGGGTCCGGCGGGTCCGGGATCGGCCTCTGTGGTTCGTCTTTTTCCCGCCGGTATTCGCGTTCCCGTGGTGTATCACCATCGGGTATCTCTTTGTGGGCCATTCCTCACTGTCACCCACTCGGCGCCGCACCGGTCCAACTTCCCGTTGGACGGGACGCATGCATGCCCGGCTCACAAAGGCGCCGTCACCCTGCTCGCCGGGCTCGGGGTAGTCGTTCACCGCAGTGCTGCCCCTACCGCCTCACCAGCTCAGCCGGGCGCGACGGTCCGGCTCGGAGCGGGGCTGACGTCGCGGCGGAGGTAGAGGGCGGCGACCCCGCCCGCCGGCAGGAGCAGCCAGCACGAGATGAGGCGGTAGATGACCACGGCGGCGGCGGCGGTGACGGCGGTGGAACCGGCCGCGGTCAGGCCGGCCACCAGGGCGGTGTCGATGACGCCCACGCCGCCCGGGGTCAGCGGCACCTGGCGGACGATCTGCACTCCCAGGTAGATGCCGGCCAGGCTGGTGATGCCGATCGGGAGGCCGACGGCCCGGCACGTCGCGACCAGGCAGAGCAGGTCGGTGAGCCAGTTGACGGTGTAGTACAGCGTGCCGACCACCCACTCGCGGGCGCGGAGCGCGGCGCCGGCCCGCCACGCCTCGCGGGCCGACGTGAGGGTGCGGCGGACGAAGGCGGCCACGCGGTTGTCCGGCTCGGGGCGCGCCGGTCCCTGGCCGGCCGGGCGGCGCAGCAGCCGCCGGCCGCCGAGCACGACGGCTGTGGTCAGCGCGGCCAGCCCGGCGATCACGGCGAGCGGCTGCGGGCCGGCCAGCAGGTGCGGGTCGCGGGTGAGCACGGCCGCGCCGCCGCCGACGTAGAGCAGGGCCAGGCCGCCGATCGAGGCGAGGCCTGACACGATCATGGAGGCTGCCGCGATCTCCTTCGAGGCGCCGGCCCTCAGGTACTGCTTGCCCGCGTAGCCGGCCGAGACCGCGGAGCCCGCCGGCATCGAGATCGAGATCGCCGTGCGGGCCAGGGTCACCGCCAGGGTGAAGCGCAGCCCGAGGCGTACGCCGAAGGCCCGCAGGATCTGCCGTTGCTGCCAGGCGAAGGCAGCGAGCGACACCGCTTGCAGCGCCACCGCCAGCGTCACCCACCAGTAGTCGGCGCCGGTCAGCGCGCGCAGGAACTCGCGCGGGTCGGGAAAGCGGCCGTGCAACCCGAACGCCGCCAGGGCCAGCCCGGCGAGCACGACAGCCGGCAACCGCAGCCGCGCCCACCACACCGCGCCGCCGGCCGGGCGTCGCCGGCGTACGGGCAGCAGGTCAGGCCGGGGAGCGGGCACGCGGTGATCCTGGCAAACCGCTTCAACCCCCGGCCACCCGCTGTGATGTTCCTGTCACTAATTCTGGGCGAAATGTGCTCCCTCAGCACTCGATGACGTTGACGGCCAGGCCGCCGCGAGCCGTCTCCTTGTATTTGACCTTCATGTCGGCGCCGGTCTCCTTCATGGTCTTGATGACCTTGTCCAGGGAGACGTGGTGGCGGCCGTCGCCGCGCAGGGCCATCCGGGCCGCGGTCACCGCCTTCACCGCGCCCATGCCGTTGCGCTCGATGCACGGGATCTGCACCAGACCGCCGACCGGGTCGCAGGTCAGCCCCAGGTTGTGCTCCATGCCGATCTCGGCGGCGTTCTCGACCTGCTCGGGTGTGCCGCCCAGCACCTCGGCCAGCCCGGCCGCGGCCATCGCGCAGGCCGAGCCCACCTCGCCCTGACAGCCCACCTCGGCGCCGGAGATGGAGGCGTTCTCCTTGAAGAGCAGGCCGATCGCGCCGGCCGCGAGCAGGAACCGCACCACGCCCTCGTCGTCCGCCCCGGGCACGAACCGCGTGTAGTAATGCAGGACGGCGGGGATGATGCCGGCCGCGCCGTTGGTGGGCGCGGTGACGACCCGGCCGCCGGCCGCGTTCTCCTCGTTCACGGCCATCGCGTACGCCGTGATCCACTCCATCGAGTGCTCCGACGGGTTTCCGGCCGCCCGCAGTTGCCGGGCCGTGGCCGCCGCGCGCCGCCGCACCTTGAGGCCTCCGGGGAGCACCCCTTCGGCGTCGAGCCCCGCGGCCACGCACTCCTGCATGACGCGCCAGATGTCGAGCAGGCCGGCCCGTACGGAATCGGCGGGACGCCAGGCGGTCTCGTTCTCCAGCATCAGGCGCGAGATCGACAGCCCGGTCGCCGAGGTCAGCGCCAGCAGTTCGCCGCCGCTCGTGAAGGGGTGGGTCTGCTCGACGGCGACCGGACGCGGGACGCCGCCGTCGGAGATCACGAAGCCGCCGCCCACCGAGAAGTACGTCTTGCGGCGCAGTTCCTCGCCGGACGCGGAGCAGGCCGTGAACGTCATGCCGTTGGGATGCCCCGGCAACGTCCGCCGGCGGTGCAGCACCACGTCGACCTCGACGTCCGTCCCGCCGGGCAGGGTGAGCGGGCCCCGGCTGTGGATGGCGGCGGCGCGGGCGTCGGCCGTGGCCACGTCGACCGTCTCGGGGTCGGATCCCTCGAGCCCGAGCAGCACCGCCTTGGGCGTTCCGTGCCCGTGCCCGGTCGCGCCGAGCGAGCCGAACAGCTCGGCCCGCACCAGCGCGGTCCGCCCGTCGAGGCCCGCGGAGAACATCCGGGCCGCGCGCATCGGCCCGACGGTGTGCGAGCTGGACGGGCCGATGCCCACGGAGAACAGGTCGAAGACGGACACAGCCATCAGGAAGCTCCTTCGAGAGGTGGCTCCCCCGCTCTGTCATGGGGCCTGAGAGCTTCACCGCCGCGAACGAACGGTTTGCACCTTGGGCGCGGGCCCCGCTGAGCGCCCGGCTTTCCAGAGTTGCCTGACCATCGCGGTACGGGTGCCTGAGAGATTCTGAGGGAGAAGTTGCTCCTTCGGCGCCCCGCGCTGAACGGGGACTCTCCCGCGGCGGTCAAGTGGCTGTGCAGTTGTGGACGCAACGTAACGACACCCGGGTGACCGGGTCAAGATGTGCGGAAGCGGGGCCCGCGGACCCCGCTTCCACCAGCCTAACTCAGCAGCGACCGAGGTCCTGCCACTGCTCGGTCCAGCCCGGTTCCGAGCCCTGGGTCCAGTACCGGGCGCGCCACAGGTGCACGCCGTCGCCGGACTTGGGCCCGTTCGGGTCGCCGGACCTGCTCTTCTCGTGCTTCACCAGGTTGCCGCCGGTGTAGACCGAGCCGAAGGCCCAGTTCGGCGCGTCGCTGCAGCCGGTGCCGGGCGGCGTGGTGGGCGGCGTCGTCGGTGGGGTGGTCGGCGGCGTCGTCGGAGGGGTCGTCGGTGGCGTCGTGGGCGGGGTCGTGCAGCCGCCGGTCGAGGCCACCGTGTCGACGAACGCGCTGCCCGCCGACCGGTATCCGCCGGTCTGCGACGTCACCTGGGCCGGCGAGAGCACCTGGTTCTTGGCGAACAGCACCCAGTCGACCTGTTCGATGTACGTCGACAGACCGCCCGTGTGCGTGGCGGTGTCGATGAACCACAGGTTCCAGTTGATCGTCATCGTCTGGCGCGGGAAGAACTTGCCGCCGTGGTCACCGACCTGCACGCCGTCGATGTAGTAGACGACGTGCCCGTTGGCGACCTGAGCGACCAGGTCGTGCCAGCCGTCCAGCGAGCTCCGCTGCTCGGAGTGCAGGTTGTCGGCGTACCACGGCTCGTTGCGGTAGGTGTACCAGGTCGTCTGGTAGTTGATCGGGCCCTGTTCGCCCCATCCGCCGTTCGGCAGGTACTCGGAGATGTCGAGTTCGCTGTAGGTCGGGTCGAGGTCCCCGTTGAGCGGGCTGATCGTGAAGAAGGTCTGGTTGATGTGGTCGCCGTCGTTCCCGCTGACCGGCGTGTCGGTGAAGCGGACCCGGCTGGCGTACGTGCCTTCCAGGTAGCGCTTCTGGGTCGAGTAGAGCTCGGCGTGCTTGGTCCCGGCGGCGGTGCCGTCGGTCGAGGCGGTCAGCTGCATGACCTTCTGGCCGCCGCTGGTGGGGAAGGTGATGCTCGACGGCGACCAGTTGGCGCCGGGCACGCCCGGGCCGCCCTGGTAGCTGCGCGGGGTCCAGCCGTTGGCGGTCAGCGCGGGGTCGGACGACGAGCTGTAGCTGAAGTCGTCGAAGAGGTAGCCGCAGTCGGCGGCGGCGGCCGATTCCGAGGAGAGGGCAACGGCGCCCACTCCGGTGAGGGCGGCCACCAGGACCGCCGCACATTGACGTCTGTCGATCTTCACGAGCAGACTCCTCCCAGCGAGGAAAGGGGATGAAGGAGAGTTACTTGACCGCGCCGGCGGTCATTCCGGCGCGGATGTGCCGTTGGAACGCGACGTAGGCGACGAGCACCGGCAGCATGGCAATGGTCAAGCCGGCGAACAGGCCGCTCCAGTCGCTGCGGTACCCCTGGCTGACCGACAGGGCGGCCAGACCCTGCGCCAGGACGTACCGGTCCGGGTCGGGATTGAGAACCAGAGGCAGCAGGTACTGGTTCCAGAGCCCGAGGAAATTGAAGATGCCGACCGCCACCAGTCCCGGGCGGGCCATCGGCAGCATCACGCGGAAGAACACCGCGCCGTGCGAGCAACCGTCGAGAAAGGCCGCTTCGGCGATCTCGCTCGGCAGCGTCCGGAAGAACGAATGCAGGAAGAAGACCGTGAAAGGCACGGCGTACGCGGCGTAGACCAGGATCAGTCCGGGATAGGTGCCGAGCAGCCCCAGTTGCTGCACCACGAAGAACAGCGGCACCAGCGCCAGGAACACCGGGAAGAACATCGCCGCGACGAACGTGTAATAGATCGCCCGGTTGCCCCGGAACTCGTACCGGGCCAGGGCGTACGCCACGAGCGAGCCGAGCAGCATGGTGAGCAGCAGGGCCCCGCCGACCACGATCAGGCTGTTGAGGAAGTACCGTCCGATGCTCGCCGTCGTCCACGCCCGGGCCCAGTTGTCCAGCTGTGGCGAGGCGGGCAGCGACCACGGCGAGTTGAGGATCTCGTCGTCGGTCTTGAACGAGCTGACGACCGCCCACAGCAGCGGCAGCGCCGTCACGACGGCCCAGCAGAACATCGCCAGCGACGGCAGCGGATTCACCCGTTGCCGGGCCGGCGGCGCCGCCACCGAAGCGGACGGCCGGGTCTGCAGAAGTGTCATGCCAGCTCCAGCCTTTCCTTGCGGCCCGACCGCAGGGCGAGCACGGCGAGGGTCAGCGTGGCGAAGAACAGCGCCACCCCCATGGCCGAGGCGTAACCGAACTTCCCGTACGTGAAGGCGGTCCGATACAGCGACAGCCCGATCACCTCGGTGGCGCCGTCCGGGCCGCCCGGCCCCACGGTCATGACCTGCACGACCGCGAAGGCGTCGAGCGCCGCGATGCCCAGATAGACGAAGGCGACCTGGACCGACTCGCGCACCAGCGGCAGCGTGACCCGCGAGAACGTCGCCCACTTGCCAGCCCCGTCGAGCAACGCCGCTTCGAACAGGTCCCGCGGGATGCCCTCGATGGCCGCGCTGAACAGCACCACGTAGAAACCGACCGACGACCAGATCAGCACCGCCATCACGGCCGGAAGGGCGAACGCCGGCTCGGCCAGCCACGACTGGGCCAGCCCGCCGAGCCCGGCCGCCCGCAGTCCCGAGTTCAGCAGCCCGGTGTTCGGGTTGTAGACGAAACTCCACAACACCGCCACCACGACCAGCGACAGCAGCTGCGGAAAGAAGTACACGATCCGATAGCCCTGGCCGAGCCGCGACGACGACGTCCGCAACATCGAGGCCAGGAACAGCCCCAGCGCGATCGTCACCAGCGGCACCACCAGCAGAAGCAGGGCGTTGTTGCGGACGGCGTCGAGAAAGAGCGAGTCGCCGCCGAGGCGGACGTAGTTGTCCGCCCCGACGAATCGCGCCTCGCCGGCCACCCCGGTCCAGTCGGTCAGCGACACCCAGAACGCCTGCGCGTACGGCGACAGCACGAAGACGACGTGCAGCACCAGGGCCGGCACCAGCGCGCCGATCAGGAACCGCCGGCGGCCGTGGCGCATCAGCGGGTGAACTTCGTGACAGAGGAGTCCTTGGCCAGCGCGTCGGCAGCCTTCTGGATGCGGGCCGACCAGTCGGCCGGGCTGATCCGCTTGTTCACCAGCTCACCCGTGGCGTCGTCGACGGCCTTGGCCAGGGGCGCGTACCACGTACGGAATCGGTAGGTGAAGGTGTCGCTGCCGGCCGCCGTGACCGCGTCGCGCACCGAGCCCAGGCCCGAGGTGAGGGTGAGCCCGTCGGTGGCCCCGGCCACCGCCGGCAGCGTGTTGTTGGCCTTGGCGAACGCCGTCGCCGACGCCTTGGAGAACAGCATGCGCAGGTATTCCTGGCCGCCGGCCGGGTTCTTGGCCTTGGCCGGCACCAGGAACGACTCGCTGCTGGCGGCCTGCACCGCGGTCACCGGCAGCTTGTCCGAGCCGGACCGGGCCGGGACCGCGCCCAGCACCATGTCGAAGCCGGCCGGGGCGACGCCTTTCTGCTCGCTCTCGAGCCACGAGCCGCAGGGGATGAACGCCGCCTTCTTCTGGCACCAGGCGGCCTGCGCCTCGGTGTGCGACAGCGCCTCGGAGCCGCTCATCAGGAAATTCTGCCCGGCCAGCTCGGCGAACGCCGTCGCCGCCTGGACGAGGCCGTCCTGCTTCCACGCCCCCGGCTGCAGGTTGTCGACGGCCTTGACCAGGTCGGCGCCGCCGGTCTTGGCCGCCATGGACAGCAGCGGGTCGTTGATGTACTCCGGGTACTTGCCCTGGTAGGTCCAGGGCGCCACGCCCGTCTTCTTGATCTCGCCGCACAGGGCGACCATCTCGTCCCAGGTCTTCGGGTAGGTCCAGCCCCGCTCGGCGAAGAGCGACTTCGAATACCAGAGACCCCAGACCGTGTACGTGAAATTGAGCGCGACGGTCCGCCCGGCGAACGTGCCGTCGTCGACCACGCCCGGCAGCAGCGTGTCGCGCACCTTGCGGCCGGGCTGGTCGAGACTGGGCGCGTCCAGCAGGCCGGACAGGTCGGTCACCTGCGAGGCGCCGACCAGCGTGGCGATGTCGAGCCGCCCGGCGCCGGTGTTGTCGACGACGTCGGGCGGGTTCCCGGCGACGAACCGGGGCTGCATCGCCTCGCCGACCTTCTGCAGGCCCTTGTGATCGATCTCGGCCTGCGGATACTTCTGCTTGTAGGTGGCTTCCGCCTGGACGGCGTAGTCGTCGCCGTACCCGCCCTTGAAGACGACCACCTCGAGCGGGGCGTCGGCCTTGACCCCCAGGGGGTTCTCGGTGGTCTTGTCGGCGCCACTCTCGGCGACCTTGTCGGAGGAGCTCCCGGAGGTGACACAGCCGCCCAGGGCGGGCACGCTGAGGACAGCGGCCGTCTTCAGCACGGTCCTTCGGGTGGGGTACGGTCTGAGCTGGGATTCAGGGTTCATCACGGGCTCTCTTCCTATGCGGTGCGCCGGATGCGCCCGGCGTACCGCGCCTCGATCTCTGCGTTGTGTTCCTTGCCGCCGGGCACGTTGTCCGACAGGTAGACGGGCGGGGTGATCCCCGCCGCGAGCAGACGGGCGACCACCTCGGTGACCAGTTGCTGGGCCAGCAGCGCCGCGGTGATCGACGAGACGGCGCCGATCGCGCCCCCGCCGGGCAGCGGGATCGTCGCGTCGCCGTAGGGCGCCCCGTTGTCCAGCACCACGTCGGCGATGTCGCCCAGCTTGCGGCCGCTCGGGTGCCGCGACGCGACGCCGGCCGAGTGCTCGGCCGAGGTGATGGCGACGAGCTTGTGCCCGCGCTCCTTGACCAGCAGCGCCATCTCGACGACGGCGCCGTTGATGCCGGAGTTCGAGGCGATGACGAAGACGTCGTCGGGTTTGATCGGCGCCAGGTCGTAGAGCCGCCGCGCGATTTCGGGCCGGCGTTCGACCCCGGGGTCGGCCAGCACCTCGAGGGGCTCGCCGCCGTAGAGGACGATGTCGCGCAGCGCGATCCGGTTGGTCGGGACCAGTCCCCCGGCCCGCCCGGCGATCTCCATGGCCAGCGCCTCGGAGTGCCCGCAGCCGAAGGCCTGGATCACTCCCCCGTTGCCGACGGCCTCGGCCAGCAGGTCGGCGGCCCGCTGCTTCTCCTCGTCCTGACCGGTGCCGACCCGGTCGACCACGGCCTGGAGCTGTCTCAGGTAGTCCTTGCTGGTGGGGCTCACGGCTGTCCTTTCGGGCGCCCGCGTCTGCGGGACGGGATCTTCTCGGGCAGTCGGTGGGCGTCGACCGCGCGCACGGTGAGTTCCAGCGCCTCGGCGGTCCGCTCGTAGGTGCGCTGCGCGACCGCGACGTAGATCAGGTCGAGGACCAGCAGCTGCGAGTGCAGCGCGGACAGCGCGGCCAGCCGGAACGTCGTCTCCTGCACCGCGGTGGTGAACACGACGTCGGCCACCTCGGCCAGCGGCGACCGGCTGAAGCTGGTGACGGCCACGGTCAGCGCGCCGTGATCGGCCGCCTCGGCCAGGGTCTCGATGACTTCCCGCGTACGCCCGGAGTGGCTCAGGCCGATGGCGACGTCACCGGGCAGCAGCAGGGCGGCGTTGGTCAGCGCGGTGTGCGAATCGGTGCGGTGCCAGACGGGCACCCGGATGCGCTCGAGCCGGAACGCCATCTCCCGGGCGGCCGTGCCGCTGGAGCCCAGCCCGAAGATCTCCACCCGCCCGGCCCCGGCGATCGTCGCGGCGACCTGCTCGACCGCGGCCACGTCGAGCCCGGCCGCGGTGTCCTGGATGGCCCGGGTGTCGGCGGCGGTGACCACCCCGAGCACGTCGGTGAGCGGGTCGTCCGGCGCGATGTCGCCGCTGATGTCGGTCTCCCACCGGGCCTGCTCGGCCCGGCCGGTCTCGGTGGCGATGGCGACCCGCAGGTTGGCGTAGCCCTTGAAGCCCAGCGTGCGGCTGAACCGGGTCACCGTCGCGGTCGAGGTGCCGGAGCGCTCGGCCAGGTCGACGATGCTGGCGTGGGCCGCGGTCTCCGGGTCGGCCAGGATCGTCTCGGCGATGCGCGCCAGCGCCTCGGGCATCTGCGGCCCCTCGATGCGCAGGCGGCCGAGCAGGCCTCCGCTCTCACCGGTCACGTCGGACATCCTTTTCATCGATGGCTGTTGCCGATGAAAATTACGACCGTCGACGCCTCTAGTCAATAACTGTTTCCTATGTTTCGATCCCTGGCATGGACCTGGTGGTGGGTGTGGACGCCGGCGGCACCGCGACGCGGGCCGTGGTGACGACGTTGTCCGGCGAGGTGCTGGGCCGCGGATCAGCCGGCGTCGGCAACCCGCTGACCGTCGGCTTCCGGGCCGCCGCGGACGCGATGGAGGGTGCCCTCCGCGCCGCCCTCGGGACCCTCCCGCCGGCCGACGTGGTGCAAGGCGTACTGGGCATCGCCGGGACGAGCTGCCTCACCGGCGGGGCCGGGCTCCGGGCGTACGAGAAGGTCTGGGAGGGCCTCGGCCTGGCCGCCCCGATGGACGTCGTCGGCGACGTCGTGACCGCCTTCGCGTCCGGCAGCGCCGAGCCGTCCGGCATCGTGCTGATCGCCGGCACCGGCGCGATCGCCGCCCAGGTGGAGGGCCTCACCGTCGTTCACACAGTGGACGGCCACGGCTGGTTGCTCGGCGACGCCGGGTCGGGCCGCTGGATCGGCCTGGCCGCGCTGCGCTCCGCCGTGCGCCAGTGGTCCTCACCCTTCGCCGCCTCGATAGCGACCCGGGTGGGGGCAGTCTCGCCCGAGGCGCTGGTGGCATGGGCGCAACACCTGCCGTTCACCGAGATCGACGCGCTCGCGCCTTTGGTTTGTGAGCTGGCCCGCAACGCCGACCCGCAGGCCCGCGCGATCACGTCGTCCGCCGCCACCGAGCTGATCCGTTCCCTCGACGACCTGGCCGCGCCCGGTCCGGTCGTCCTCGCCGGCAGCTTGCTGACCCAGGACACACCCGTACGCGAGGAGGTGCGCTCAATCCTGCGAGCCCGCGACGTCGGCACTTCGACCGGCGCCGACCCCACCCTCGGCGCCGCCCGGCTGGCCGCCGGAAAGCTGTGCTGAGCCCAGATCCGGTTGTGACAAGCGGCATTCCGCTACATGATGAC
This sequence comes from Actinoplanes sp. M2I2, assembly GCF_023544445.1. Lineage (GTDB taxonomy): Bacteria > Actinomycetota > Actinomycetes > Mycobacteriales > Micromonosporaceae > Actinoplanes. The sequence goes on from NZ_JALPVJ010000034.1 coordinate 34,260, forward strand.
GGGCCTGTGCGTCGTCACCAAGGGCACGATAGGCCTCACCGAGACCGGCATGAGCGCGGGTCACCTCGTATCGGGCGCCGATCTCCGCGGCGATCCGGCAGGAGGCATGGTGGTGCTCGATGGCGTCGCGGGAGCGTCCGGCGGCCAGGGCGGCTTCGCCCAGACCGTTCAACGATTCGGCCTGGCCCAGCCGGTAACCGGTGCCACGAGCGATGGCCAAGGCTCGCTGGTGATGGTTCGCGCTCTCTTCCAGCCGCCCGAGGCGCGTGTACAGATTGCCCATGCTCATCAGAACGTCACCTTCGGCGTCGCGCACACCGAGCTGCTGGAACACCGTCAAGGCCCGGCCCAGGAGATCGCCTGCCGCGTCGTAACGACCGGCTCGCATCTCGGCGTCGCCCAGGCATTGCCAGGCGCATGCCTCACCGAATGGGTCACCGACTCGGTGAAACAATCCCACCGACTGACGCAGGATCTCGGTAGCCTCGGAGAGATACCCCATTCGCAGCCGCAGAATGCCCAGACCGCACAGCGCCCCGGCTTCGCCGGCCTCGTCACCGGCAAGCCGATACAGCACCAAGGACCGCTGGTAACAATCGTTGGCGACGACATGCTGACCGGTGAGTTCCAGAACGAAGCCGCGGCAGCCCAGGGCACGCGCCTCGCCGGCCTGATCACCGACACGCCGGAACAGGTCCTGCGCGCGACGGAAGCTGTCCACCGCCTCGCCGTATCGGCACAGGTTCCGGTACGCGACACCCAGATCCGTCAGCGCGTAGCCTCGCCCGGCTTCATCGCCGACGCGCGAGGCGGCACGGTAGGCATGTTGTTGCACCGCTACTGCGTCGATCGGATAGCCACCACTGAGGACGAGATACAGCACGCACGCCAGAGCGACGGTATGACGTGGCGAATCCTGCGCGGCGACCGACACGAGGGTGGGTCGTTCGGCGTCAAGCCAGCCAAGGGCAGCACCCGGCTCGCTCAAGTCGGGAGTGGGGGAGGCGGCCGGTGGAATCGGCGATCTGAGCTGCACAGCGACAGAGTGCAGCGTGGTGACAGCCGTCGCCGCGGTGGTCAGATAGTGGTCGAAAAGCCGATCGAGAGTGGCGCGCCGAAGTGCCGGCCGGTCCTCATCCCGGGCTCGATTGACGGCGTATGCCCGGACCAGGTCGTGAAAGGCATAGCGACCGGGGGCGGTCTGCTGCAGCAGATGATCGGCCCGTAGCCGAAGGAGGCGGGCCTGCGCGGTGCGCAAGTCGGTGTCGTTCAGCGCCGCGGCGGCGTAGGCGTCGAAGTCCTGTCCCGGATGCAGTGCGAGCTGCCGTATCAGCTGACGGAGGCTGTCTGGAAGACGACCGTATGACAGATCGAGGGCGGCTTCGACCCCGCTCTCCAGGCGCCGTTCGGCATGTCGTTCGTCGAGCCGATCCGCGTGGTCGGTCAACGTCCACCCCGGAGTGCGTCGGATCTGACCAGCGACCAGACTCAGGGCCAACGGGAGATGCCCGCAGCGCCGAGCGATCCGGGCCGCCGCCGCCTCGTCCTCCCCGACGGGCGCCGCCTGCTCCAGGAAGGCCACCGCCTCCGGCGGCGTCAACACATTCACGGAGACGCGCCTGGCCGCGCGCAGCCCGGCGAGGCGGTGGCGGCTGGTGATCAGCGTGAGGCACCCCGGCGTGGCGGGCAGGAGCGGCCGGACCTGGTCGGCTGCGGCCGCGTTGTCGAGCACCACCAACGCGCGCTTGCCGGCGAGCCGGGAACGGTAGAGCGCGACGAGCCGGTCGAGCTCGTGCGGGATCCGTTGCCCCGGCACGCCGAGCAGTCGCACGAACCCGTCGAGCACCGCGGCGGGGTCGGCCGGAGGCTGCTCGGGGTCGAAGCCGCGCAGATTGACGAACAGAGTCTGCTCGAACGGCTCCGACCGGTTCCATCGGTGCCCGGCGTGAATGGCCAGTTGTGTCTTGCCGATGCCGGCCATGCCCTCGATCGCCGAGATCACCACCGCGCCACCATGCGACGCGGCCCGGCGCAGTTGATCGAGCTCGGCGTCCCGGCCGGTGAAGTCGGCGAGATCGGGCGGCAGATCGGCGCGCACTCGCACCTGTGACGCGGCCTCGCTGTTCCCGGCGATCGCGCGCAGGGCCTGGCGCCATTGAACGACGTAACCGGCGTCGGGGTGCAAGGCTTCGACGACCGCCACGACGAGGTCGTCGTTGAGCCGCCGGCGCCCCGGACGGAAACAGTCGGCGACTGTCGACCGGCGGGCCAGCTCCCCGCCCGGACGCCCGGCCGCGCTCCACGCCGCGTTGACCCGGCTGGTGATGACCTCGTACGAGGGACCGCCCGCCCACGCCTTGAGCAGGCGAAGCTCGTCGACGACGTCATCGAGGCCGGTCGCCCGGGCCGGATCAGGTGGATCAGCCATGAAGCCGAGGCTAAGCACGGCGGTGTCCCGGCGGTGTCTTTCAGCGGACTCTTGGCACCATGTGTCTTCCTCCGGGATCATCCGGGCTTCCCCCGCTGCCGGCGCCGAGCCGCCGACACTCGGACCATGGAATGGCACGCGGACGTCGAAGTCGTCGCCGAACTGGAACCGTGGCAGGTCGGTGGCATTCTGGCCGACGTCGAGGAGGACGTCGTCGCCTGTTACGAGCCTGAGCGAGAAGTGCTCAGACTCCGGCACCGGCTACGAGCGCCTCACTACGGCGCGGCTCTGGTGGAGACCGGCAACTGGGTCACCGGCGAGGCGTTGCCCGCCATACGCCGGCAGACGCGCGCGGGTCCGGTGCTGCGGCTCGTCGTGGCGGCCGCGCCTGGGTGCATGCCTGCGCACCGCGGGCCGCAGACGGCCCGGCCGACCAGCTCACTGCGTTCGATGGCGGGACGACGATGGGGTCCGCTCAGCCCGGACTGAACTCGACCGGAGCTCGAGGCGATGCGGCACGACGATGCGGCGCGGCGGGTCGTCGCGGTCGGCCAGCCGCTGCGCCAGGCAGGTCAGCGCGGCCTCGGCGATGGCCGGCTTGTCCGGGGCGACGGTGGTGAGGGCCGGGTTGGCGTAGCGGCCGTCCTCGATGTCGTCGAAGCCGGCCACCGCCAGGTCACCGGGCACGCTCAGACCCCGTGACAGGGCCACGTGCATCGCCCCCAGGGCAAGCTGATCGCTGAAGCAGAACACGGCGTCGACGTCCGGGTCGGCGCCGAGCAGGCGGGTCATGGCGGCGGCGCCGTCCTCGCGGTGCAGGCGCTCGACCGTGATCTCGTGCCGCGGCAGGCCGGCCTCGGCCAGGGCCCGGCGGTAGCCCTGCGCCCGGCGGGCGGCCGTGCCGTTGACCAGGTGGGGCTGGAGGCCGACGGCCGCGATGCGCCGGCGACCGGTTTCGATCAGGTGGCGGGTCAGGTCGGCCGCCGCCGACACGTTGTCGATGGCCACGTGGTCGAGCAGTCCGCCGGCGTCCTGTTCGCCCAGCAGCACCAGCGGGGCGCTGTCGGGGCGGCGGGTCAGGTCGCCGGGCGACAGGCCCCACGGGCTCATGATCAGGCCGTCGACCGTCTGGGCCCGGACACCGTCGAGCAGTTCCCGCTCCCGCTCGGCGTCGCCGCCGGTCTGCTGCACGAGCAGGGTCCACGCGTACGCCTCGGCGCGGTCGGCCAGATGACCGGCCAGCTCGCCGAAGTAGGGCGACGCGATCTCGGGCAGCACGAGCGCGACCAGGCCGGAGCGGCCGCCGCGCAGGTGCCGGGCGGCGGCGTTGGGCCGGTAGCCCAGCTCGTCGATCACCCGCTGCACGCGCTCGCGCGTCTGGGGCGCGACCAGCGCGAAGCCGGACACCACGTTGGACACCGTGCGCACGGAGACGCCGGCCCGCTCGGCGACCTGTCTGAGGTTGGCACTCACAGAGGCCATCCTAGGGGTTGCAACGTTGCATGCCACGTTGCAACATGCTTGGTATGACGACTTTCATCAATGACGCCGAGGTCGGTGCGAAGGCCCGCGACGCCATCTACACCGATGGCATCACGGCGCTCAAGGGCGCGTTCAGCGCCGAGTGGGCCGACGCCATGCGCGAGGACATCGAGACCGCCTTCGCCGAGGCGATCAACCGGGAGGGCGGCGCGGTGGGCCGGGGCCCCAAGCGCTACTACGTCGAGATCCACCCCGAGCAGCTGCGCGGCTTCGTCGACCTGGTCACCCACCCCTGGGTGGTCGCCGTCTGCACCGCCGTGCTCGGCCCGCGCTACGAGATCGTCGAGCTCGGCTTCGACATCCCCTTCGCCGGCGCGGTCAACCAGCCGTGGCACCGTGACTTCCCGATGCCCGAGGTCACCCGCACCGACCGGCGGCTCAACTCGCTGGCGTTCAACCTGACCGGCGTCGACACCACCGACGACATGGGCCCGTTCGAGATCGCCCCCGGCACCCAGTTCGACGACAGCCCCGAGTTCGGCCACGACATGTTCCCGCCCAAGCCGCACTACGGCCGCTACAACGAGCTGGCCGTGCGCAAATACCCGCAGCGCGGCGACATCTCGGCCCGCTCGGCGCTGACCATCCACCGCGGCACCGCCAACAAGTCGGAGAAGTCACGCCCGGTGCTGGTGCTCGGTGTCGACGCCCCCGACGCCACCAACGGCGACAAGCACGCCATGGCCGTGACCCGCGACTACTGGGCCTCGCTCCCCCAGCTCGTCAAGGACCACCTGCACTGCCCGGTGGTCGACACCCTCACCCCGATCACCCAGAAGCACACCATCGAGGGCCTCGTCATGGGTGAAGCCTGACCGTGCTTGGCTGGAGCGATGCCGTGGGAAACCTCGAAACCTCCTCGCCCTCCGTCGCACCCGGTCGCCCTCGAGCCGCTCGAGCGCGGCGACCGGGCCGTGCTCGACCACCTCGGACAGCTCTACCGCTACGACCTCTCCGAGTCGTACGGTCTGCTGCCCAACGACGACGGCAGCTTCAACTTCCGTGAGCTGGACCGGTTCCGCCTCGCTGGCGACCCGCGGCGCCGGGCCTGGCTGATCACCGCGGCCGGCCGGACAGCGGGCTTCGTCCTGACCGGCCCGGCCGACGCGGACGGCCACGCGATCACCGCCTTCTTCGTGGTGCGGGCGCTGCGCCGGACAGGGGTGGGCCGGGAGGCCGCGGTCCGCGTCATCGGGCTTCTCCCGGGCCGATGGGTCATCGGTTTCCAGCGCTACAACCCGGGCGTCGAGGCCTTCTGGTCCCGGGTCGCCACCGAGGTCGCCGGCGACCGCTGGGAGATCGCCGACGGTCCCGTGCCGGAGAACCGGCCACCCGACACGTTCATCAGCCTCACCACTCAGGGCACCACCCGCAGCGACGGGCCGGACTCCACCCCGAGCACCTCGTAGGGCGCCACGATGACGCCGCCCAGCAGCTGATACCGGCCCGGTGGCGGCGCTGCGAACTCCAGCGTCGCCTCCCCGCCCGCGCGGCCCGGCGACAGCGACCCCAGCGTCGTGGCCACCACCCGGGTGTCGAGGCCGTCCGGCGAGGTCGCGACCACGTGGGCGATGTAGTCGGCCGGATGGCCGGTGGCGCCGGTGAGCGCGAACGTGATGGTGGCGGTCAGTCGGTCCGGGCCACCGGCTCCACCGGGACCGGCCGGCGTGACGCTCAGGTCCAGGATCTCCAGTCCGAGGTCGACCGGCGCCGGTCCGGCCGCCGCGACGGCCCGCGTGGTCTCCACGAAGTACCGCACCCGGCGGCCCCCGTCGTCCTGGGCCGGCTCGCCCGGCAGGCCGGTGGCCCGCTCGCCGCCGGCCCGGACGACCTGCCGTTCCCGCACCTCCCCGTCCGCGTCGAGCAGCACGGTGACCAGGTAGATCGGCGCGTCGCCGGCCTCGGCCGCGGCCACTTCCTCCGTCGTCGTCAAGTCGGGCGTCGTGAAATCGGGTTCGATGCCTTCCAGCCGGGCGCCGGCCGAGCGCGCGGCCGGGCCCATGCCGAACCGGGCGAACGCGCCCCACACCGCCGTCCGCGCCTCGGCCGTCCGGGTGGCGGACAGCCGGCCGGCCGACAGCAGGTCGGTCAGCGCGGTGAGGATCGCGTCGCGCATGTCCAGGAACCCCGGGTTGGCCCGGGACAGCTTCAGCGCGTCCATCACGAGGCCCAGCGCCAGCTGCTCCGAGCCGAGCCGCCGGGTCATCTCCAGCAGCGTGGCGCACCAGACCTCGCCGACCTCGTGCACCTCGCGGTACTCCCGGCCAAGCCGGCCGAAGTGACCCGGGTGGCGGTCGTCGTAGCGGTGACCGCGGATGCCGACCGCCTGGTCCACGACCCAGGCCCCCACGACGTCGGCGCCGGTGTGGACGCAGGCGAAGAAGTCGCCCCAGCCCTCGCCCATCCCGGCGCTCTGCGGCTCGTCCAGCGCGTGCGTGTCCAGGCCGCCGCCGACCAGCCGGTTGGTCACCCCGTGGGCGAACTCGTGGAAGACGACCGAAGCGTCCAGCGCCGTGTGCCGCCCGGTCCGGCTGACCAGGCCCAGCCGCAGCACCGGGCTCCGGCCGTCGACCGGCGTGGCCATCGACGCCGTGCCGGGCACGGCCCCGGCGTACACGCGGGTGTCGACCGGGTCGGCGCCCACCCCGCCCCGGCCCAGCGGGTCCCGCTGGAAGTTGCCCTCGGCCTCGGTGAAGCCGAGCAGATAGAAGAAGTCGTGGGCCGACGAGGCCAGCGCGAACGCGTTCACCACCTGCTGGTCGGCACTGCCGGGGTCGGGAGCGAAGGTCACCCGGCCGTCCACCTGACGGCCCCGGGCCGGCGCGCCCGAGTCGCCCGGGTGCGCGACCACGCTGTTGCCCGCGGTGTCGTCGCGGGACAGCCACGGGTCGGGGAACCCGTCCGGGAGACCGGCCGGCGAGTCGAGCCGGTAGTCGCTCAGGGCGCGGGGGAACGTGATCCGCTCCCGGTCGCGGCCGCCGTCGACCAGGTAGACGTCGCCGACCCCCGCCGCCGAGAGCACGGTCTGATGGGCGAAGAGCACCGTCCGATCGCGGGCGTCCACCACCACGACGAACCGCTGGACCTGCTCCGGCATGGTCATCGTGACCCGCCAGCCGAGCCGGGTGTCGCCCGGGCTCAGCGGGAACCACACCAGGGCGGCGGTGATCGGCTCGGCGAACGGGCCGGAGGCCAGGACGGTGGCGCGGTCCTGGGCGCCCTCGAGGACCGTGGTCACCCGCGGCTCGAAGTCGTCCACGTCGACCGCGGGCGGGTCGAACGGCTGCTGGAACTGGTCGTACCGGCCGAGCTCGTCCGGGCCGGGCCGGGCGACGTGGCCGGCGGCGGTCAGCACGGCGTCCTCCACCCGTACGGAGGGCACGGCGTCGAGCGGCTCCTCGATCGTCACCGTGCTCCCGGCGGTCGACGCGAGCGCCCCGGCCGGGTCGAAGACCACCGCCTGGGCGGCCTGGAAGACCGGGATCCCCTGGTGCTGCTGACGCAGGTGGACGGTGTGCGCGCCGGCCCCGGTGGTCCGCACGGCCGGGTCGGGCACGAACTCGGCCGGCCGGCTCGCCGTCAGCCCGAGCAACGGGCCCACCGACCGCAGATGGGCCAGCGCGCGGGCGGCGTAGTCGCCCGGCGCCGCCCGGCCACCGGCCAGTTCCACCCGGGCCGCGTTGCCGGTCAGCCGGTCCAGTCCGGCCACCCGGGCGGTCTGCTCGCCGGGCAGCCCGTCGGAGACCTCACGGGCGAGCGTCCGCAGGCGTTGTTCGTCCGGCTCGGCCACCGGACGGCGTAGATCGACTTCCCGGCTCATGGATCTCCTCTCTCGCAGCCGCCCGGCGCCGATCAGCGTCGGCGCCGGGCGACCGGGCGGCGTCTACTCCGGGTAGACGAGGTACCGCAGCGGGATGTTCTCCTGGATCCGTCCCGAGTCGGCGTCGATGACGGTGCTGGCGAAGGCCGCGTACGGCTGGCCGACGTTGAGGATGTCGGCCGACAGGTTGGCCTCGAACAGCAGCGGCTTGCGGCCCGGAACGGGTGTCTGGAACCAGAACTCGAGCACCGTGAAGGCCGGCGCCGGGGAGTCGAACCGGTCCTGCCGGAAGTCGTCCGGGCCGTCCGTCACGTCGGTGAGGTTGATCTGTTCCATGCCGACCCGGTAGCGACGACCGCCCAGCTGCACCGTCGGCGGCACGGCGAACCCGTTCGGGATGTCGATCGTCGGGTTGACGAACAGCACGGCGTAGATGACCGCCCACTGCCCGCCTGCGATGATCTTGCTGGGCTGGTACGGCGGCGGTCCGCCGAACTCGATCGGCGTGAACGCGTACAGGTCGAACGCCACGTACGGGCCCACGGTGGGCTGACCCAGCTGGGCCTCGGCCCGCATACCGTTGGTCCCGGCCCGCATGGCCGCCTGCCGCTCGTCGAGGTGGCCCTGCATGCTGCTCCGGAACCGGTCGACCAGGTCGTCCCGGGTCTTCCTGGCCCGCTCCCGTACGTCGTCGGGCGGAGCAACCGGTGCGGCCGTGCCGGCGCTTACGGTGATCTCGTCCCTGGTGGTGGTAGTGGTCATGAGGGAGCCTCCTCCGGCCTTGCTGATGCACTGACCGGCCGACTCTCGCAGTGGGCGCTTAAGCGGCCTGGTCCGGCGACTTAGCCCCGGGGCCGGTTGCCGTTAAGCGGGCCCGGCGCAGCCGTGGTTTAGGCGGTTGTCCGGCGGGAACGCCGTCTCGCCCGGGCCTGGAGGGCTGCCCCAAGTGACCAGGAGACGACAGTGGGTCCACACGAGATGATCGCGGTCGGGTCGAGCGAGGCCGGTACGGAGGAGTGGAGCTGTCCCCGCTGCGGGCGGCGGCTCCTGCTGCGCTGGCCGCCGCACTTCTCCCGGACCGTCCTGCACCCGGGCGACGATCGGGTGCTGCACGTGGGCGGCCGGAGCGAGACGCCGCGCGTCACGCTGAGCGAGGCGGAAAGGCTCTGGCTGGACGAGCACGGCATCGCCTGGAGCTGACCGCCGCTCAGACCTGCTCGTGCCGGCGGATCCGCTCGTAGAGGCTCCGGGTCTGCGGGCCGGGCTCCACACCGAGATCACGCCACAGGGCGGCGGCGCACGCCCGGTGCTGCAGCAGGGCCAGATGCGGCTGCCCCAGCCGGCTGTGGCAGCGCATGAGCCGGCGGTGGGTGGCCTCCCGGCACGGATCGTCCTCGAGGACCCGCGCACACAGGCTCGCGGCCGCGGCGTACCGGCCGGCGTCGAAGGACAGGTCGCCGAGGTGGTCGAGGGCGTCGACATGGGCCAGGCGCAACTGGTCACGCGGCAGGACCGGCCAGTCCTCGTACGGGTTCTCGGCCAGCAGATCGCCCCGGTAGAGCCCGTCCGCCATCTCGTACTCCCGGATCGCGGGCTCGCACTGCCCGGCCAGGTGCAGCCGGCGGGCCAGGCGCAGGTGCCGGTCGAACTCGTCGACGTCGAGCCACAGCTGGACGCCCGGGTCGAGGCCGTAGCGGTTGCCCCGGAACACGACGATCGGCCGGTCGGTGACCGTGCGCAGGGCGCGGCGCACCCCGTGCAGGGCCACGTTGAGGCTGTTGCGCGCGGCCTCCTGGGTGGATCCGGGCCACGTGCATCAGCGTCTCCCGGGACGGCCAGGGGTGACGGTGGGTGAGCAGGTACGCGAACAGCGACGCCTTGCGCCCGCCGTGCCACAGCCCGGCCGTGACGCCGTCGAGCGTGGTGACGAGCGGGCCGAGCACGTGCACCGCCAGGAGCGGATGCGCCGACCAGGGCATCGGTTCGGTGAGCAGAGTGGACCGGAAGCGATCATCCATTGCGGCCACCTCCAGGGGCTGCCACGACACACGCTACGAGCTGTCCCGGCCGGCGTCCCGGTCAGATCTGGGACACCACCCACCGAGCGATCTCCCGCACCTGCCGGATAACTCCTTGCAAACTCTTCCACCGCCTGCAAGTGCTTGCTATGGTCCGTTCCCATGTGAACACGGGATTACATCCATGTCACCGGATCCGCCCCTGGTGGCTGAGGTTTCCCCGCCCCCGGTTCAGCGAAGCTCGTCGTTGCAAGACACTCGCCCCCGGCATCCGCCGGCCGACCCGTGCACGAACACAGCCGACACCGGCCGCCCGGCACCCTCCCCCGGCCAGGTCGGGCCGACCGCCCGTACCTGAAGTAAGGAGCACCGAGATGAGAAAGCTCGCCCCCGTCCTCACGGCCCTGATGGCCGCGATGATCGCCGTGGTGGTGGTGACCGGGCGCCCCGAGCAGGCCGACGCCCGGCCGGACGCCAACCCCGGCGCGCGCGACACGATCGTGCACCTCTTCGAATGGCCGTGGGCGTCGATCGCGTCGGAATGCACCACCGTGCTCGGACCGAAAGGCTTCGGCGGCGTCCAGGTGTCGCCGCCCCAGGAACACGTCGTGCTCCCCGGCGCCGGATACCCGTGGTGGCAGGACTACCAGCCGGTCAGCTACCAGCTCGTGACCCGCCGCGGCGACCGCGCCGCCTTCGCGAACATGGTCAGCACCTGCCACGCGGCCGGCGTGAAGATCTACGTCGACGCGGTCCTCAACCACATGGCGGGCGGGGCGTCCACCGGCACCGGCACCGCCGGCTCGTCGTACAGCCACTACGCGTACCCCGCGGTGCCGTTCGGCACGAACGACTTCCACCACTGCGGGCGCAACGGCAACGACGACATCGCCAACTGGGGTGACCGCTGGGAAATTCAGAACTGTGAACTGGTCGACCTCTCCGACCTGAAGACCGAAGCGTCCTACGTGCGCGGCAAACTCGTCGCCTACCTCAACGACCTGATCTCGCTCGGCGTCGACGGTTTCCGGGTGGACGCGGCCAAACACGTCCCCGTCGCCGACCTGCAGGCGATCTACGGTCAGCTGAACGGCACCCCGTACATCTTCCAGGAGACCATCGAGGGCGGCGCCGGCGAGCCCAGTCCGACCGAGTACACCGGCATCGGCGACGTGACCGAGTTCCGCTACGGCGACGTGGTCGGCAACGCGTTCCGCGACGGCAACCTGGCCACCCTGCAGAACCTGCCGTCCCAGATGCTGCTGTCCAGCGGCGACGCCGTGGCCTTCATCGACAACCACGACACGCAGCGCAACGACCGGGCGAAGTTGACCTACAAGAACGGCGGCACCTACGCCCTGGCCGAGGCCTTCATGCTGGCCTACCCCTACGGCACCCCGTCGGTGATGTCGTCGTTCACCTTCAGCAACCCGGAAGCCGGCCCGCCCGCCACCGCGAACGGCACCACCACCGCGGTGAACTGCTCGTCCGGCTGGGCCTGCGAGCACCGATGGCGCACGACGGCCAACCTGGTCGCCTTCCACAACGCCGCGGCCGGCACCGGCCTGACGAACTGGTGGTCCAACGGCGGCAACCAGATCGCCTTCGGCCGAGGCTCGAACGCCTACGCCGTCTTCAACCGCGGCGGCGCCCTGAACCGCACCTTCACCACGTCCCTGCCCGCCGGCACCTACTGCGACGTGGCCAACGGCGACTTCACCAACGGCACCTGCACCGGTACGGCCTACACCGTCAACGCCGCAGGCCAGTTCACCGCCACGGTCCCGGCCGGCGGCCTGCTGGCCCTGCACGTCAACGCCCGCACCACGGGGGGCACGACCCCGCCACCCACGGGCTGCACCAGCGTGGCGGTGACGTTCGCGGCCAACGCCACCACAGCCTGGGGCGAGAACGTCTTCCTGCTGGGCAACCGCGCCGAACTGAGCAACTGGAACGCCGGCGCGGGCGTCGCCCTGTCCTCCACTGCGTACCCGGTCTGGCGCGGCACGGTGAACCTGCCCGCGAACACCACGGTCGAATACAAGTACGTCAAGAAGAACGGTTCGGCAGTGACCTGGGAGTCCGGTAGCAACCGAACCCTGAACACCGGGACGGCGTGCGCTCTGACCGTGAACGACAGCTGGCGCTCCTGACAGTCCTTGCTCCCCCGGGTGGTCGCGCGGCCGCCCGGGGCGGGGAGTGCGGGCGAGCTCGGCCTGGTGGGCTGGACTTTCTTGCGGTTGACGGTCGGGGCCGAGGGTGACCAAGCTCTGACGGTAAGGCATCTATGTCTGAGCTTGGTCACCCTCGGCCCCGACCTTGGGGGCGAGCCGGTCGCGGCGTCGCGGTGGTCACCGGGCGGCGGCTGCCTGGTCGAGCCGGGCGGTCACCTGGCGGCTCGGTGGTCCGGCTGCCGCGTTGTGGTCACCGGACCGGGAGTCGGCTTGGGCGGGCGGGCCTGGGTGGTGGGTCAAGGGAGCAGGACCCTGCCGCTTACGGTCAGCACCTCACGGCTGGGCGATGGGTCACTCCGGCCGGCCGCGGCGGAGCTCACCTCGCCCCCGCCTGTCGCCTTGCCGGCGCGTCGCTCACGCAGGGTGGTATCGCCGAAGGTCGGGCACGCCTTGTCGGCGGCAGATGCGGATAACTTCCGGTTCACCGTCACTACCTGCGCCTGCAACCCCAGCTGGTACTACGAGGACTGGCTGATACTCATCGCGAACAGCGAGATGAAGACCGACGGGTTCGTCTCAGGCGAGCCCGACCATCACGTCGACCACCGCGTCCACCTTTACGGCGGAGCGGGACGGGCAAGCCGCCGACGCGACAAGTAATTATGGGGCTGGGCCGACGCGCACGATCGGCGGCAAATCAGTGTGTACAGCTATGTCGATTACTTGAGCAGCATGAATACTCGATCATTGCGAATGAGGCGGCAAGCTCGGTCAGAGCCGCCCCCCGGGCGCGTAGCGCCTGCTGTACTACCGGTTCATGTACTGGTTCCAGAGCCGGCCCTGACACGGGGCTTCGGGTCGTTGACCAATATCTCCAGTGCGGCGGGGTCGTCGGTGCGCTCGGCCAGGTATTCGCGTACCTGCCCGACTGGGTCTTGCACGAGCAGCGTGACGGCCTCGGTCGGCAGGCGCGGCTGTTGAGCCAGGATGAGCCGGACGTCGCGGTGCGGCGAGGCACACAACGCCTTCAACACACACAGGTCGGCGACGGCGACGGGGTTTGTCAGAGCGGCGTAGCGGACCGCGAAGTTGTCGTCGCCCCCAAGCTTGCTCAGGACCTCGGTTGGCGTGCTGACGTTGGCGGCCAGTGCTTTGCGGGTGGCGGCGTCCGGGTCCGCGACGAGGAGACGAAGCGAATCTGGTGGGGTGCGGGCCCGTCCAGCGACGATTCGGCGGACCTTCGGTGAGGTATCGGCGGCCATAGCCGCCAGCAACTCGGCCGGTGTGTCCGTGTGGGCCGCAGCGGCCACCCTGGCACGGACGATCTTGTGTCTCGCCAGAACCTGGAGATCTTCGGAGTCGTCGCCCACCGCCACGACGAGCATGGTGCGCGCGAGTTACCGAACGTTGCAAGGGCCTGGAGGGCGATGCGTCCCATCGGAGTACCGGAACGATCATCCATCCGGCTTGCACCGCAGCGCGGGGCGGTCCGCGGATCACGGGCGACGATCACTCCGCGGCCGGACGGCGAGTGGCACCTGCTGGGACAGCGGTCGGCACGTTGTCCTTCTGGATGTTCGTGCGCGGGCGTTCGCAACGGCGCAACAATCCGTAGCCGCTCTTCGTGAGCCCCGCGCGCGGTCTGCGGCATGAGAGGGAGCCCGCGAGTCTTTCAAGGGCCGTTGCTTCCCGGTCAGAGCGGTAGGTACTCGCGGATCCTGCCGCGAACGTGTGGGCGGGCCTGGTCCAGGCATAGGCCGAGCGTAGGAAACTGCTCGGCGAGTTGGACTTCGGTCAGCGGCTCGGTGAGCGGCGCGGCGGCGTATCCGCGGTGATCTTCGTGCCAGTGGCCGTCGGGTTCGACGGCGCGGACGCGGGTGACGACGCCGTTGACGACGTAGACGAATCCTTTGACCCTGGTCCGGCGGGTCGGTGCGATGGGGTACCACTTGCTGTCGGCCTCGTACTGGACCTTTTCGTCCTGGCCCGTCTCGTCGTAGCGGCGGTTGGTGTCCGGGCCGATCTTGCCGGTTCGGGTGTTGCGGTAGATGACCATGACGCAGTCGCGGTCGGCTGTGTGGGCGGCGAGGTGTTTGAACAAAGTGGAGCGGGCGACACCGAACACCGCTGCGATCTCTTCGACGGTGTACTGGTCGGTGTCGTACATGTGCCGGGCATAGGCGAGCTCTTCCTGGGTGAGTTTGGCCGGGCGTCCGCCGACCCGGCCTCGGGCGCGGACGCGGGCGTCGGCGACGTCGCGTCTGGCCTCGACGAGGACCGCCCGTTCGAACCCGGCGAGGGCGGCCATCGTCCGGAAGAACTGCTTGCCGAGCGGGATGGACGTGTCGATGCCTTCCTCCAGGAGGACGAGGTCGACGCCGTCCATCTCGAACCAGGCGGCCAGATCGAGGAGGTGCTTGTGGTCGTGGCCGAGGCGTCGCAGCCGGGTGACGACGACCTGGTCCTTGGGCTGCAGTGTCTGCAGCAGCAGCGCGTCGAGCTTGGGGCAGGCGGCCGTCTTCCCGCTGATCTTCTCAATGACGATGTTCTCCGGCTCGACGCCGGCCTCGACGAGCGCGTCGTACTGCGACGCGGGGTCCTGGTCCCGGGTGGAGACGCGAGCGTAGCCATAGCGGGTCATCCTGTGTTCAGCGCTCCTCGCAGGGGTGTGGAACCCACATGTGCGTCGCTGGGCGATCGGGTGTCAGTCCAATAAAAGCGACCGCGGTGTTGACGGACTTTGAAATCCGGACTGGGTTTATGGACTGACCATAGCGGGACGTCCCGTAGAGGTCAACATGGGTCCGGTATCCTCAATTTATGGACTGATGTTGATCGGGTTCGCTCACGCTCGGCGGCAGACGAGGGCGCCGGTTCCCGTGTCGGCAACCGGCCCGAGCTTGCCAGGAGACGGCCGGCAGGGCGGCGGAGTCTGCTCCGCGGCGATGAACGGGAAGACGTTCACGGGGTCTTCTTTGCGAGCAAAGCCGTCGGGGTATCTCACGAGAGCGCCCTTCCACGTGTCCTGACGGTGCCGCCCTGAACAATGGGCGGCGGCCCCGCCGTACAAGGAAAGGTCTTGACCATGGGTTGGAACACCTCGGTGCTTTTCCGTCAGGACGTGACGGCGGACGAGGCTGTGGGCGACCTCGCCATCACAGATTTCAGCGGCGAACTGGTCGCAGCCGACCAGGCCACAAGCGCCCTCAAGCCCGACGCCCTCTATGCCGCCGAGTCGGATGGCTGGGTTCAGGTCTGGAACCCGATGATGGATGTGGTCATGAGCTGGGAGCCGACCGACCCGGGCGACGCTTTGGTGGTCTTCTTCAGCAGCGTTTCGAGCACCTACGGCTTCACGCTGTTCACGAATGGGGAACGCACCCGGCATTACGTCTACGCCGACGGTGTGGCTGTCGAGGACGAAGGAACGCCACTGCCGGTCGAGGCCGATATTTCCCTGCCGTCCTGGGGCCCGGACGAGGACTTCCTCTGGTCGATCATCACGGCAGTCACTGGTCTCCGGTATGACGAAAAGCTGCAGTACCGCGTCTACCCGGTGTGACGGCGTATGCGGCGGGCTACCGAGCCGGGGTCGATTGTTGCGAGCCCTGCCCTGCGGCGCCTCAACCATGATCACCGCAGCGCCGCGAGCTGACGGGTGCCGACGGCGTGCTGGAGCACTGGTTACGCACCGTGCTGGCCAACGACGGCAGTGCCCGCTGGCATCGGTTCAAGCCGTGCCTCCAGCCGGCCGAAGCGTTTGCGACCGAGCGGATCACGGCAGTGCCCGCGTATCAAAGCGGATGAGGGTGCATCGTCGAGTTGCCAGGGCATCGAACGCGTAAAGCTGTGCCGTCTGCCCAGCCGCCCCAGCCCGTCCAGGGAGCCAACGCCGCTACGGTGGTCGGCATAGAAGGCGGGGACGATGCCAGCGCCAGCTTGAGTCCGGCTCGCGGGGAAACGCGTATGCCGGGCGAGCCAGTCGTGCACGAGGGCGGTTCTGTGGGTGGCCAGGTTGTCACAGGCGACGTGGACGTCCAGTTCGGCGGCGGGGACAGCCTTTGTCGATCGCGGTCAGGAATTCGCGGTATTCCACCGCCCGGTGTTGCGGTGCCACTCGCCGATCACGGTGCCGTCGGCGATGTTGAACGCAGCGAACAGGCTGGTGGTGCCGGGCCTGGCGTGGTTGCGCCGTTCGGGCTTCGTCCGCATCGCCTGCAGCCAATCATGGTCAGTCACCTCCCACCGGCGGCACTTCCACTGGTACCGCTCACTTCCTCGTCCATAGCCGACGGAATTCCGCTGCTGGCGCGGTAGGGCTCACCTTCTACGGCCCATAGCCGAGAGTATTGAGCCCTTGGTAACACCGCCGCGCCCGCGGCGTTGGAAGACGCCCGCCGCAGCGGAACTGCTCCGCGTCTATTTCGGTACCGGCACGCGCATGGCCGCGAGCGCGTGGGGGTCGCCATGGTTGTCCTCGCGACCGTCACAGCAGGCTCTGACGAGCCGCACGGAAGGTTTGTCGATAGTCCCGTGGTGGCACGCCTCGACGCTGGATGAACTGGTCGCGCAGGGCGGCGGCGTTGGTGTAGCCGACGCGGTGGGCGATGTGCTCGATGGATAGCTCGGTGGTCTCGAGAAGCTCTTCGGCTTGGTGCAGGCGCTGAGTGGTCAGCCAAGCATGCGGTGACGCCCCGGTTGCCCGTCGGAATCGGCGCAGGAACGTGCGGCGGCTGGTCATTGCCTGGGCGGCGAGCTGGTCCACCGAGGGGCGCTGGTGAAGGTTCTGTCGAGCCCAGCTGAGCACCTCGTCGATCCGGTCGTCCCCGCTGCTGGAGGCTGCTGGGGTGTCAAGATACTGCGCCTGCCCACCGGCTCGATGCGGCGGTGTGACCAAATTTCGGGCGATGCGGTTGGCGACCGTTGCGCCGTGATGTGTCCGCAGCAGGTGCAGGGTCAGGTCGAACCCAGCGGTGGCGCCAGCCCCGGTGGAGACCTGACCATGGTCTATATACAGGGCGTCGCGGCGCACTGTGACGTCGGGATAGGTGGCGGCCATCTCGTCGGCGTACTGCCAGTGAGTGGTTGCCTCTAAACCGTCGAGGAGGCCGGCGGCGGCCAGCAGAAACGACCCGACACAGTGGCCGGCCACGATCGCCCCGCGCCGGTGGGCGGCCCGTAGCGCGTTCAGTAGGTCGTCGTCCTGGTCCTGGCGGAAACCAGTGCCCGGCAGCACCATGATCAGCTCGGCGTCGGCAAATGCGTCCAAGCCGCACTCGATCTGCAGGGGCACGCCGCTGTCGGTGCGCAGGATGCCGGAGCGGCGGGCGCAGATCGTCAGATCGAAGACCGGAAGACCGGGACGGAGGTCGAAGACTCCGTTTGCGGCAAAGACTCCGGTTACCACGCCGAGGCCCAGGCCGGTCACGCCGGGTGGGGCGTAGGCGACAACACGGCTGAAAACATTCACCGCCGTATATTGGCACGAAACCCGCGATGGATGGCGTTCGGGCCACTTTCTTGTTGATCACGTGTGCGCCAGGCTCGGTATCGCCCTTGCCGATGGCATGGGATCCGCGACGATCGCTTGGGGGTGGATCGATGCTCACACGTGGGCGCCGCCTCGGCGCGCCGAGGCGGCCCTGATGCTTGCTGATCACCAACCAGGGATCGTCCCAGGAGAAGTCAGGGGCGTAGACACCGCAGATCGTCGTTTTCGACACAGCACGGTGTAGTAGGTGGACCGGTGGCATGGATGGTGCTCGACCGATATAAGTCTGGAGTTGGCATGAGGATCAAGGCGTCGTCCGCCGCGGCGGCGGTCATCATCACTGCCACCCTTGGGCTGAGTGTAATGACCGCGAGCCCTGCCGCGGCGGCCGAAACCGTGCGCGGTAATTGGCCTACTGCCGGCGAGGCCGACCCGATGGGGTTCGGCAAGAGCGCTGCTGCCGACCCGGAAGTCGGCACGTGGCGATCCTATGCCACCAACCCGATCAACGCCGGTAGCAGCACGTGGCGATGTGGAGACGCCAAGGGCATCGGTACGGATATCAGCGGCCGACCCTGCATCATCAGAACGGCCGACCGCGAGTCCGTCCAGGGGGCGGTGGTCATTCTCAACAACCGGAGCTCGATCGTCCCGGTTGAAGCCGCGGTAGTTGTACGCGCTGCGGCGTACGAACCCTTCGAGCTGGGAGAGTGGCACTGCAGCCGCTCGGGGGTCGGCGCGAGATCGTGGTCGGTGTGCTTCGGTGAAACATTCTCCTTCTCCGATAAGGCCGACACCCAGGGCGGAGCCAACGGAAAAGACCTCCTCTATTCACCTGCTCACTAATGTCCTGAGTCTATGAATCGTCTTGCAGTACGCGGCGAGGCTGTTCATGATCTCGTCGAATATCTTGGCCCAGACGTAGGGGCCGGCTTCTCGTTTAAACACGAACGGCGCACGGGCGAGCACGATTATACGTGCTACATAATGGACGATGCGCCAACCGTGGCATGACACGGATGCAGCACTTAAATAAATCAAGGGAGTAGAATTCTGTGAAGCGTAGAACCAGTTGGGCCTCGGCCTTAGCGCTCCTGGTCGGCGCAATCTTGGCCGGAGCTGCGCCGGCATCAGCTGCCGAACTCGACGACCCCCCTGAACCGATCGTTCGGGTCTCCGTTGTAGCAGCGGGACAGTCAGGATCGGGGAGGGCGGAGTGCTTTGGGTATACGGGAACTTTCCTCTCCGGCTCGACGGTCACCTCAGTGGATTGGAATCGGGACGGCAACTGGGACGAATGTTTCGGAATCGCCCCCGCTCGCACGATCTGGCACGCGTGGCCCAATTCCGGGAGGTGGAAGGAGATGCCGAACAACGGCCGGGCGGATGATACGCACTTATTCTTGATCAGCCGCACCCCGGAGCGATACCGCATTGCTGTCGTCTGGGTAAACGGGTCCGGAACATGGTGTTCTTACCAAATGCCAACTGGGTGGCGACCATGGCAGCGTACTTGCTTGTGATCTTCAGATGTCAGTAGCTGAAGTCAGCAGCCCTTTGGGTTCGGCGCATACGCTGGCCGCAAGGCCTAGATTTCTTTAAAATCGTTGCACAGCCGGGGATCACCTGAGAACGCCTTCCGAGAAGTTTTCTCCGGGAGGCGTTCTTGTGTTCAGGTCGCACAAGACTCTGCTTTTGAATCACCTATACCATCCGCGCACCGGCGTCGCTGATGATTGCTTGCACGCACGGTGAGCAGGCTTGAGAGGGACCGCCGGCACCACCAAGCGGCCAAGATGATGGCTGCGCCCCACACCCCCAGCGCGGTTTCCCACCGCACTCGACCAGAAGGTCGTGATGACCTCCCGGCGGCGGCCGGAGCGATGGGCACCGCGCCGGATCGCCGACGGTTCCCAGCCCGTCGGACCGGGACCGCGCCTCAGCTCGACACCCCCCGCGGCACTCCCGCCCAGCTGGCCAGCATCGGCAGAACCCGTGCCGTCGCCGAATCCGGCTCGACGGTGTAGACGACCAACCTCTGCTCCGGATCGTGTGGTCCGACCACCGACTCGATGCCGAAGCTGAGCGGGCCGGCCGTCGGGTGGGCGAGGTGCTTGGTGACCGAGGTGCGGAACGTGACCCGCTGGTCGTCCCACCACCGCGCGACGTCCGCGTCGTCCCGGCGCAGCTCCTCCACCAGCTCCATGAGGCGGCGATCGTCCGGGTGACGGCCGACTTCGTAGCGCAGGGCCCCCACCGCCGCCGCGGCGAACTCCGACCAGTTCACGATCCGCGCCCGCGCGTCCGGGTCGAGGAACATCCACCGCGCGAACGACGAGCCCGGCTCGAGCGCGGCCCCCAGCACCGCGCTCAGCAACCCGTTGCGGGCCAGCACCTGCGAGCGCCGCCCCAGCAGCAGCACCGGGACGTGATCCAATACGTCCATTAGGCGCAGCATGCCCGGGTCGGGGCGCTGGGCGACTTCGGGCCCCGACCACCGCCGGCGTGAAGCGGGGGCGGCCAGGTCACGCAGGTGGGCGCGTTCGATGTCGTCGAGCTGCAACGCCCGGGACAAAGCTTGCACCACCTCGTCGGTGATCGTCTGCTGGCGTCCCTGTTCCAGGCGGCTGTAGTGGTCGGGGCTCAGGCCGGCGAGCACGGCGAGCTCTTCCTTGCGCAGGCCCGGCACCCGGCGCGGGCCGGGGAAGGCGGTGATGCCGGCTTGGGCAGGGGTCAGGCGGTCGCGCCGGGACCGCAGGAACGCCCCCAGCGCCGCACGGTCGGCGGGCATGCACCGAGTGTAGGAGGCGGCCCGGGCGCCTACCTGGTCATGCCGTGACCAGGCAACACGCGCTCTGGTGCGGCGGCCGGCCGGGCGGTGAGGTGGTGACCATGACCTCCACCGCAACACCTGCCGAGCAGACCCGTACCGTCCTGATCACCGGCTCCACCAGCGGCATCGGAGCCGCCACGGCCCGCACCCTGGCCGCGCAGGGCTGGCGCGTCGTCGTCACCGGTCGCGACCGGGCCCGCGGCGACGCCGTCGTCGCCGGGATCGAGGGCAGCGGCGGACAGGCCGTCTTCGTACCCTCCGATCTGACCAGCCCGCCCGGAGCGCTGCGGGACTTCGCGCGGGCCGCCACCGAGGCCGCCGGCGGCCGCCTGGACGCCGTGGTCCACAACGCCGCCCTGTGCCCGGCTGTCGACACGATCGGGCTGACCGACGCCGACCTGGAGGCCACCCTGGCCGTGAACGTCCGGGCCCCGCACGTGCTGACCGCCGCGCTGGCCCCGGCGATGGCCGACCGGGGCCGGGGCGCGATCGTGGTCATCGGTTCCTGGATGGCTCACGTCGGGCACGCCTTCGTCGGGTTGTACTCGGCGACCAAGGCGGCCGAGATCCAGCTCGCCCGCAGCTGGGCCGCCGAGTTCGGCCCTCGCGGCGTACGGGTCAACACCGTCTCCCCCGGCGCGACGCGCACCCCGATCAACGCCGCCGACGGCGACGTCATCGCCCACATGACCGCCGGCACCCCGGCCGGGCGTCCCGGGGCCCCCGAGGAGATCGCCGACGCGGTGGCCTGGCTCCTCTCGGACCGGGCCGGCTACGTCCACGGCGCCGAAATCCCGGTCGACGGAGGCATCACCGCGACGCGTTCCGTCTGAGCCCGGCGGCGGCCGTCCCCGTCGATCAGGAAAGCAGGCGACGCGCCTGTTCGTCGGCCGCGCCCGGCGGGGTGTGGGGCATGGTCAGGCCCGGTCGGACGCCGGGCCGGGCTCGAGGGCGGCATTCAGGAGGGCGGTCAGTTGGCGCTGCTGCACGGCGGTCAGGGCGGCCGGTGGGGAGCCTTCCATCGCCGCCCGCACCACCTCGTCGCGGACGCGGCGGCCCTTGGCGGTCAGGGTCAGGACGCGGGAGCGGCGGTCGTTCGGGTCCACGGCCCGTTCGAGCAGTCCGCGATCGATCAGCTGGTTGGCCACGAAGGTGAGGTTCGGGGCGTTGCAGTGCAGGCGCTCGGCCATGGCCTTCATCGAGGGCGGCGGCTCCTCCGGGTCGATCAGCCACAGGGCCTGGAACGTGGCGGTCGTCAGGCCGTACTCGGCCATGGCCGGTCCGGCGGCGTCGACGGTCCGCATCCAGACGTGGTAGGTCGCGGCGATCGCCGCGGCGAGCTCGGGTGCGGCCATGTTCCTGATCATACTGCTGTTTCGAGTCTCGAAGGATGATGCTACGGTCAGGTCCTTCGAGACTCGAAGCGATAGGAGAACGTCATGTTCGATGGCAAGACGGCGCTGGTCACCGGCGCCTCTCGGGGACTGGGCCGGGAGTTCGCCCTCGAGCTGGCCCGCCGGGGTGCGCGGCCGGTCCTGCTGGCCCGCTCGGCCGGCCCGCTGCGGGAGCTGGCCGACGAGATCCGCGAACGGCACGGCGGGCCGGCCCCCGAGGTGCTGGTGGCCGATCTGACCGCGCCGGACGGTCCGGAGCAGGTTCTGCGGCAGCTCCACGACCGGGGGCTCGCCGTCGATCTGCTCGTCAACAACGCCGCGATCGGCGCCCAGGGCCCGTTCCTCTCCCGTTCGCTGGGGCCACAGCTGCAGTCGGTCGGGCTCAACGTCACCAGCCTGCTCACGCTGACCCACACGATCGCGGCCGACATGGTCGCC
Organism: Actinoplanes sp. M2I2; assembly: GCF_023544445.1. Classification (GTDB taxonomy): domain Bacteria; phylum Actinomycetota; class Actinomycetes; order Mycobacteriales; family Micromonosporaceae; genus Actinoplanes. The sequence goes on from NZ_JALPVJ010000034.1 coordinate 56,398, forward strand.
CGCGGCTCCGGCGGCATCATCGTCGTCACCTCGGGCGCCGCCTTCACCCCGATGGGCTACCTGGCCAGCTATGGCGCGACCAAGGCGTTCCAGCTCTACTTCACCGAGGCGCTGGCCCAGGAACTGCAGGGCACCGGCGTACGAGTCATGGGCGCCCACCCGGGCGACATGGAGACCAGCTTCGGCGAGGGCGTCACGGCGCCGATCGACCCGAACGCCGACAAGCCGGCCGTCGTCGCCGCTCAGATCCTCGACGACTATGCGCGCAACCGCGCCGCGTCGTACCCGGGCAAGACCCTCAACCGCGTTCTCACCTGGCCCGCCCGGGTGCTGCCGCGCGTCACGGTCGCGCGGCTCGGCACCGCATACTCGCGCCGGCGGGGTCTGGACAAACTGGCCGACCAGAGGTGAGCGCCGGGCCGATGTGATCTTCGAGGGCGTCATCCGTACGCCGGAGGGCCTGTCTCTGCCAGGATGGCCCGATGGCGTACATCGATCTGGGCCTTGACGAGACGGTCAATCCGGGGATCCGCGGGTTGCTCCGGTACCGGCCCGACACCGGGCGACCGCTCATGGAACTCGCGGAGGTGCTGCTGCGCGGGCCGAGCACGCTGAGCCGGGGTGAGCGTGAGCTCGTCGCCGCGTACGTCTCGGGTCTGAACGACTGCACGTACTGCAGCAACTCGCACGGCGCGTTCGCCGCGGCCCAGCTCGACGAGGGCCATGCGCTGGTCGAGCAGGTGCGCGCGGACCCGTCCCTGGCCGCCGTGCCAGACAAGCTGCGCGCGTTGCTGCGGATCGCGGCGGCCACCCGGCAGAGCGGCCACGACGTCACCCCGGAACTGGTCGCGGCCGCCCGGGACGCAGGCGCCACCGAACTCGAGATTCACGACACCGTGCTGATCGCGGCCGCGTTCAGCATGTTCAACCGCTACGTCGACGCGCTCGGCACGGTCGCCCCGGCCGATCCCGCCCCGTACGAGGCAGCCGCTCCCCAGGTCGTGGAGAACGGCTACCTTCGCTGAACGAGTCCTACGAAGCGACCACCCGCAGCGCGAAGCGCCGATAGCCCAGCCGGTCGAACGTGGCCGCCATCGGCGTGTTCGTGCTGTCGGTGTCGGCCCGGATCGTGGTGGCGCCGGTCTCGGCCAGCATCCAGGTGATCTCGGCGAGCAGGTCGCCGGCATAGCCCCGGCCGCGCCGCGACGGGAGCACGCCGAGGTAGCCGACGACCGGCCCGCCGGCGTTGGCCGAGGGCAGGGCGCAGCCGACCAGCGCGTCCGAGCTGTCGAAGGCGAGTCGCCATCGGTCGCGCGGGCCCGGCATCGACTTGTAGAACTCGACGTCCTCGAGGGCCTGCGCGCGGGCGCCGACGCGGGCGAGGCCCTCGAGCGTGGCGACGTCGAGGCTGCCCACCGAGATCTGCTCGAAGGCGTCGGCGAAGTCCTCGTCGGACCCGGGCCGGAAGGTGAGCCGGGCCGAACGCTCCGGCCGGGGCTGTGCGCTCGTCCACTCGTACCGGAAACGCTCGGTGACGGTGGTGAGCCCGGCCTCGGCCGCCGCCGCCAGTCGCGTGGTGATCTCGGGGTCGTCGCGGCGCGAGGGCTGGGTGAAGATGTGATATTCGACGGGCGGCGGGACCTGGCGGATGAGCCCGGCCCAGAGCGGAACCGGATCGGCGACCGCGGGTGCGGCCCACAGGCAGTCGAGGGCCAGCGGCTTGTCGCCGTCGGGGAAACCCCACCAGACAGCCAGGCCGGCGACGGACTCGCCGTCGACAGCAAGCCACGTCCAGGCCGGACGGTAACCGCCGCTCTCGAGGTAGGCGACGAAACGTTCGCGCGTCGTCGTGTTGACGGATGGTTCGGTCAGACAGGTCAGGATCAGGTCGAGGTCGGTCTCGACCATGGTGCGGTACAACAACGAGGCCTCCTGGGCACCGGTGAGCTGAACACGGCGGACCCTCCTTCCCAGTCGATGTACGGGGCGCCGGCCATCCTGCCCGAACAGCCCGCAGCCGTCACCTGATTAACGCCTCGTCAGGCCACCCAGGGACGCTTGGCCCGGTGGCGCTGCTTGGTGCGGTACATGTCGGCGTCGGCGGCCGAGGCCAGCTGGGCGAAGTCGGTGCAGCAGGCGCCGCAGGCGTGACCGATGCTCGCGCCGACCTTGCACGGGCCGCTGCGCGTCTCGATCGGCTCGGTCAGCGCGCGGTGGATCCGCTCGGCGGTGTCGCGCAGCAGCCGGTCCACGCCCTCGCCGGTAGCCACGATGACGAACTCGTCGCCGCCGGTGCGGGCCAGCAGGTCGGCCGGCCGGACCAGCGCGGCCATCCGTGACGCCACCGTCCGCAGCACCTCGTCACCGGCGTCGTGCCCGCCGAGATCGTTGATCATCTTGAAGTCGTCGAGGTCGATGACCATCACGCCGACCTCGTCGTCGGAGCGCCCGGCCAGCTCGTCGGTGAACGCGCGGAGCAACGTCCGGTTGGCCAGGCCGGTCAGCGGGTCGTGGGTCGCGGCGTGGTGCAGGCGGGTCCGGCTCTCGGCCAGCTCGTGATGCAGCCGGGCGTGGTGCACGGCCATCGAGGCGTGCTGCGCGAACAGCTCGAGCATCTCGCGCTGCACCGGGCCGGGCCGGCGGCCGTCGCGCGGCAGGTCGACGCTCAGTATGCCGGTCAGCTCCCCGGTGGGCGAGGTGAGCGGGGCGAACAGCATGTCCTCGGGGTGCCAGCCGTCCGGGTCGGCCGGCAGCGGCAGCGAGTCGGACGTCCAGGTGATCATGGCGTCGGGCATGTCGTTCTTGTGGTCGACGAAATACAGCGACCCCCACGGCTCGGCCTTGCCGAACAGCTCGTCCCAGTTCTCCGGGGTCGTCGTCGTGCCCAGCAGCGAGCGGCGCATCTCCTCGGTGCCGTCGACCGACACGACCGCGAAGTCGCCGTCGGGCTGGCGCACGTTGACGACCGCCACCTCGAAGCCGGAGGCCCTGGTGACGCCGTGCACGACCGCGTCCATCGTCGCCCGCAGGTCGAGGCTGGCGTGCACCGCCTTGCTGACCTCGTGCAACGTCCGCAGGCCGTCCAGCTGCGCGAGGGTGTCGGAGTGCCGGCTCCGCAGGGTGTCGAGCTGCGCGAGGGTGTCGGACAGCCGAGACGACAGATCCCGCGACGACAGATCCTCGTTGCTGGTCAACGCGCCTCCTGAACCCGGTGCCCGATCTGAGATCTTATCCGGACGATGCCCGCGCCGACGGCGGTCCGTCCAGAGGCTCGAATAGGCGCTGGTCACAGACTGTGGCACCGAAGCCCACGGCATGCTTGGGTGTGTCCCGTGAGTGACGCGACCGAGCTGAGCGCCGACTCCGGCACCACCACCCGGTGGACCCGCCGGGTCGCGACCCCCCTGCGCGATTTCCTGAGCACCGAGGCGGGCAGCGCGGGCGTGCTGGTGAGCGCCATCGTCGCCGCGCTGATCTGGGCGAACGTGTCCGACGGCAGCTACGAGTCGTTCTGGCACACCGAGGTCAGCATCCGGTTCGGCGGCGACGGCATCGACCTCGACCTGCGGGAATGGGTCAACAGCGGCCTCATGACGCTGTTCTTCCTGGTGGTCGGTCTGGAGGCGCGGCGCGAGTTCGACCTGGGCGACCTGCGCGACCGGCGGCGGTTCGTGCTCCCGGCGCTGGCCGGCATCGTCGGCATGGCCCTGCCGATCGGCATCTTCCTGCTCATCAACCGCGGCGGCCCCGGCGCGGCGGGGTGGGGCGCGGCCATGTCGACCGACACCGCGCTGGCGCTGGGCCTGCTCGCCCTGGTCGGCCGGCACGTGCCCGTACAGGCCCGGTTGTTCCTGGTGACCGTCTCGGTGGTCGACGACGTGGTGGCCCTGATCGTGATCGCGGTCTTCTACTCCGAGGACATCCGGGCGATGCCGTTGCTCATCGCGGTGGCGGCGTTCGCCCTCACCCTCGTGATGGTGCGGGCCGGGGTCCGCAGCGGCTGGATCTACCTGCCGGTGTTCCTGGTCGTCTGGGGCGCGACCCTGCAGAGCGGCATCGACCCGGTGGTGTCCGGCCTGGCCATCGGGCTCGCCGCCGCCGCGTACACCCCCGGCCGCGACGACCTCCAGCAGGCCAGTGACCTGTTCCGGTCGTTCCGCGAGCAGCCGACCCCCGAGCTCGCGCGGTTCGCCCGCATGGGCCTGCTGCGGTCGCTGTCACCCAACGACCGGCTGACCCGTACGTGGTCGGGGGTGGCCAGCTACCTGATCGTGCCGCTGTTCGGCCTGGCCAACGCGGGCATCGCCATCGACGGCGGCTTCCTCGGCGAAGCCCTCACGTCCCCGGTCACGATAGGCGTCTTCCTTGCGTACGTGATCGGCAAGCCGGTCGCCATCACCGGTGTGTCAGCCCTGGTGACGTCGCTCAGCGGCGGCCGCATCCGCCCCGGGGCGGGCTGGGCGTCCGTGCTGGGCACCGGCACGATCGCCGGGATCGGCTTCACCGTGTCGTTCCTGATCGCGAACCTGGCGTTCGAGGAGCCCGAGCTCTCCGAGGCCAAGCTCGGCCTGCTGCTGGCCATCCCGGGCGCGTCGCTGGTCACCTGGACGGTCTTCTGGGTGACCAACCGGCTGCCCAAGCCGCGCAAGGCGGTCGCGCTGCTGGGCGACGTCGAGGAGCTGATCGATCTGATCCCCGACGTCGACCCCGACCGCGATCATGTGCGGGGCCCGGCCGGCGCGTCGGTCACCCTGGTCGAGTACGGCGACTTCCAGTGCCCGTACTGCGGCCGGGCCGAGCCGGTCGTCCGCGAGCTGATGACCGACGACGATCTGCGGTACGTGTGGCGTCACCTGCCGCTGACCGACGTGCACCCCCAGGCCCAGCTGGCCGCGCAGGCATCCGAGGCGGCCGGGATGCAGGACCGGTTCTGGGAGATGCACGACCTGATGTTCACCCACCAGGACCACCTGCGCATCGCGGACCTGCTCGACTACGCCGGCGAACTCGGCCTCGACCAGGACAAGTTCCACGACGACATGATGCAGACGAACTGCAAGGAGCGGATCACCGCCGACCTGGAGTCGGCCGACCTCAGCGGCGTCTCCGGCACCCCGACGTTCTTCATCAACGGCCGCCGCCACTACGGCGCCTACGACGTCCAGACCCTCAAGGAAGCCATTCGCATCGCCCGCGTCCGCGCCCGGATCGCCGCCAAGCGCCACTGACCGGTCCGGCGGGGCAGCTCGGCGCCCACCCCGGTCCGTAAGGTGTCGGGTGTGGAACGGGGTACCGCGCCGGCCCAGGCCCGAGAGTCACGCACCCTGCTGTCGGCGGCGCTGGCCAACGGGCCGCGGGAACTGCTCGACTTCCTGCTGCCGTTGTGGGCCGGGGCGGCGCTGGGGGCCAGTGCCACCCAGGTCGGTGTGCTGGTCGCGGTGGAGCTGGCGGTGTCGGTGGCGGCCCGGCCGGTCGCCGGGTGGCTGGCCGACGTACGGGATCGGCGGCGGGTCGCGGCGGCCGGGGCGTTGCTCTACGCGATCTCCTGCCTCGGCTACGCCTTCGCCGGGAGCCTGGTGGTGGCCTACGGCGCCGCGGCGGTCGGCGGCGTCGGTGGGGCGTTGCTGTGGGTTTCGGTACGAGCCATGGCCGGCGAACGGCTGGCCGAGGACAGCGCCGTCTACCCGCGGCTGACCGCGGCCGAGGAGAACGGCGCCTGGATCGCCTTCGTGGCCGGCTTCACGGCGCTGGGCGTGCTGGGCTACCGCGCTGTGTTCCTGGGTTGCGCGGCGGCCTGCGTGCTCGCGGCGGTCGCGCTGGCGAGCGCGCCGGCCCGGGCGGTGCCACCCGCGCCACCCCTGCCCGGAAGCACGCTGCGGCGGCTGCGCCCGATGCTGCTGGCGGTGGTGATCACCATGACCGCCGAGGCCGCCGTCGGGCTGCTGCTCCTGCTGCACCTGCAACGGCGCTTCGACCTGGAGATCGTCGAGATCGCCTACGTCTTCCTGCCGGGCGCCGTCGCGATGGCGCTGCTGCCGACCCGCCTGCACCGGTTCGTGCTGCGCTACGGGCGTACCCGGGTGCTGGCCGTCGCGTCGGTGGCCTCGGCGGTCTTCGCGGCGAGTCTGGCGTGGGCACCCAACCCGTGGGTGATCGCCGCGCTGTGGATCCTGAGCGGCGCGGCGTGGGCCGCGGTGATCCCGATCCAGCAGGCCGTGATCGCCGAGGCCTCCGGCTCCCGGGTCGGCCGGGGCATGGGCGCGTACGAGGCGGCCGTGCTGCTGGGCGGCTTGATCGGGTCGCTGGCGGCCGGGGTGCTCTACGACGCCGGCCCGTGGGCGCTGGCGTGCCTCCTGGCTGCCGCAGTGATCCTGTCGGGGGCGGTGCTGGTGCCCTGGTCGGTGCGTGCTGTGGGCGTAGCCGATGTGCCGCCGCCGACGCCCTCAGACCTCACCGACCCGAAGCCGCCGGCTCCCACGTCCTCGTCCTCAGGGGTACACACGTCAACACTTGACTCGTCGCCGGCGCACCCATCCACAGCCGGACCCTCATCCGACCCGGCGCACCCATCCACAGCTGAGCCCTCGCCCGAGCGGGCGCACCCATCCACAGCTGAAACCTCACCTGAACCGGCATACACGTCCACAGCCGGAACCTCACCTGAACCGGCACACATTTCCATAGCCGGGCGTTCGCCCGAGCCGACGCACACGTCCACGCCCCTTCCGGAGGTCGTGTCGTCTCTCTCGCCCGGGCACTCGCCCGCGCGGGACGCTGCGCCGGCGGGGAGCCTTGCGCCCTCGCCGACCCAGTCGCCGTATCGCAAGCTGGCCGAGCACGCCGCCGTCTATGCCGCCGCCCAGATCGTGCTGGTGGTCCTCGCGGAGTCGTGGCTGCTGGAACTGGCGCGCGGCAGCGCCGACGTGCTGAACGGGACTCGTGAGGGCGGCGCGTCGTTCCTCTACAGCGCCGGACGCATCTGGACGTTCATCTTCGTCATCGACATCGCCTGGACCCTGATCGCCGCCCGCCGCTCCCGGCGACCCGGCGCCGGTCGTGAGGACCACGGTCGCTGAGGTCGCGAGTGCGCGTCCCGCGCATGGCTTGTGGACGCTCGACGATGGAGATCAACGCAAGGCGCCGCTTGACTGGAAGCATGTACGCATTGAGGGTGTCCGCATTGATCGCGGCAACCATGACCACCGGACTGATGGCCGGCGTGTTCGGGCTCTACCAGCACACCGTGATGACCGGGCTGGGCCGCACCGACGACCGTACGTTCGTGGGCGCCTTTCAAGCCCTCGACCGCGCGATCCTCAATCCCTGGTTCCTGATCAGCTTCGTGGGCGCGCTGCTGTTCACAGCCGTCTCGGCGTTCCTCAACCCGGGCCGGCACCTGCTGCCGTGGGTGCTGGCCGCGCTGGTGCTCTACGTCGTCGTCTTCGCGATCACCGTCAGCGTCCACGTGCCGCTCAACGATGCCATCAAGGCCGCCGGCGACCCCGATCGGATCGCCGACCTGGGCGCCGTGCGCGCCGCCTTCGACGAGGCACGCTGGACAACCTGGAACCTCGTCCGCACCCTCGCCACGACGGCCGCCTTCGGCTGCCTCTGCTGGGCGCTCGTCGCACGCGGACAGCACTGACGGAATCGCCGGCCTCTCACCGTGACGACAGCCGCACGGGGCTCCTCTGCTGGGCACTCGTCGCGCGGGGATCGCCCCGACGAGATCGCCGGCCTCCCACCGTGACGACAGCCGCACTGGGCTCCTCTGGTGAGCACTCGTCGCACGGGGACCGCCCCGACGAGATCGCCGGCCTCTCACCATGACGACAGCCGCACGGGGCTGCCTCCGCCGAGCGCTCGTCGCACGCCGACAGTCCTGACCTGGGCGAGATCGCTAGGCTCGCCTCGTGACCCAGCTGGAAGACGTGGCCACTGCCTCAGCCGCTCTGGTGGAAGCCGCACGTGCGGTCGTCCGGGCCCACGGAGACGAGAACGTCCACACTGTGGCCGCGGCCGTGCTCGACGAGCACGGCCGTACCCATGTCGGTCTGAATCTGTATCACTTCCCCGGTGGCCCCTGCGCCGAGCTCGTGGCTTTGGCGGTGGCTCGAGCGGCCGGCGCCAGAGCGCCGCGTCTCATCGTCGCCGTCGGTGACGCGGGCCGGGGTGTCCTGGCGCCCTGTGGACGGGATCGGCAGGTGCTGGCCGACTACTTCCCGGACATCGGCGTCGTGATCCCGGCCGCTGACGGCCACCAGGTGACGCCGATCGCCGACCTGCTGCCGCACAGCTATCGCGGGCCGGCCCGGCAACCGCAACAATTACGATTCCGCGCCGCCCATCTGCCCGCCGTCCGAGCCGGCGGCAAACGGGTGACCATGCGGTTCGACGACCCGGTGCACGTCGGACCAGCTCTGCTGGTCTTCGGAGAGGTGTCCCTGCCCGGGCGCATCACCTCCACGGTGGCCCGCCGCGTCGACAGCATCACCGACGACGAGGCCCGCGAGGACGGCTTCGCCGACGCCGCCGGCGTCCTGCCCGGCCTGCGCGACTACTACCCACAGCTGCGAGCGGACAGCGACATCGTCATTGTGCATTTCGAGCTCGACGACTAACTCAGCCGGCTTCTCCACAGCCCCGCGTCGATCCGCCCGGCTCCTCCACAGCCCGGCGCCGACCCACACGTCTCATTCCCAGCCGCGCGCCAACGCGCCGGCTCGTCCAGACCGCGCCATCGCGCCACGTCATCCGCAGCCTCCGCGTGAACGCGCTGGGTCATCCACAACTCCCGGATCAACCCGACCTGGTCTCCCACAAGCCCCGCGCCAACCCGACCGGCTGGCCGATCCACAGCCCCGGCGTGAAAGACGCGTCTCAAGGACCCCTCGGCCGCGCAAGACCTTCGGCAGGCCGGGTCATCCACAACGCCCGTGCCAACCCGCCGGGCATCCGCAGCCCCCGTGCCAACCCGCCGGGCATCCGCAGCCCCCGCGCCAACCCGCCGTCTCGTCCACAGCCTCGGCGTGAACGCGCCGGGTCATACACAGCGTCCGCGCCAACCCGACCGGCTCATCCACTGCCCGCATGAACGCGCCGGCTCATCCACAGCGCCCGCCAACGTGTCTAGGCCGACCACTCGTCCACGGCAATCCGAACGGGTGCACCACGGCGTCCGCGCCAGCTCGACGGAGTCGGCTACGGCTTGCGCGCGACCCCGGCGTATCCGTCGACCGTGACCCCGTCGTCGGTCGCGGGACGCCATTGCGGGATGGGGACGACGCCGGGCTCTACCAGCTCCAGGCCGTCGAAGAACGCGGCGAAGTCGGCCACCTCGCGCAAGTGGTACGGGACGGCGCCGCTCTCGTTGTACTGACGGTGCGACTCGATGACGCGTTCGCTTGTGGCCGTGCCGTCGGACATCGTGAGGAAACTGCCGGACGGCAACTCGTCGACCAGCGCCCGGACGATGGCGCGGGCCTCGGCCGGATCTTCGACGTGGCCCATCACGCCGAGCATCATGAGCGCGACCGGCCGGGAGAAGTCGAGCGTGCGCCGCGCCTCCTCGATCACGGCCGGGGCGTCCTTGAGATCCCGGTCGATGTACGTGGTGACGCCGTCGGGCGTGCTCGTCAGCAACGCGCGGGCGTGGCTGAGCACGAGCGGATCGTTGTCGACGTACACGATCCTGGCATCGGGGGCGACCCGTTGCGCGACCTCATGGGTGTTGTCGACGGTGGGCAGCCCGGTGCCGACGTCGAGGAACTGGCGGATGCCCTGCTCGGCTACGAGGTAGGTGACCGCGCGGCCCAGGAAGGCCCGGGTCTGCCGGGCCGCGTCGACGATCTCGGGGAACACGGCCTTGACCTGGTCGCCGACCGCACGGTCGGCGCCGAAGTTGTCCTTGCCGCCGAGCCAGTAGTTCCAGACACGGGCGGAATGCGGCACCTCGACGTTGAGCTTCGTCGACAGATCATCGGTCACGGCGCCAGTGTCCCGGGTGGACGGTGCGCTCGGCAACCCGCGGACGGGTATCGGCAACCCGTGGCTCGGCGTCGGCGGCCCGCGGCCGGACATCGGCGCCTCGCGGCCCGGCATCGGCGGCCCTCGGCCGGACATCGGCGGCCCGCGGCCGGGCTTCGGCAACCTGTGGCCGGGTGTCGGCGGCCCTCGGCCGGACCAGTCCGGCGTCGTAGGCGGCGATCACCAGCTGCGCCCGGTCTCGAGCCCGCAGCTTGGCCAGCAGGTGCGTCAGGTGGGTCTTGACCGTCTTCACCGAGACCACCAGCGCGCCGGCGATCTCGTCGTTCGACAGACCGCCGGCGACCAGGGTGAGCACGTCGACCTCACGCGCGGTGAGACCCCGCAGCGACGGACGGTCACGCCCTGGGCCGGGCGCGGACACGAAGTGGTCGACCAGGCGGGTGAGGATCGACGAGGCGAAGAGCGACTCACCCTGATGCGTGCGGCGGACGGCGGCCACCAGCTCGTCGGGATGCGCGTCCTTGAGCAGAAATCCGGAGGCTCCGGCCCGCAGCGCCTCGTGCACGTACTCGTCGAGCTCGAACATGCTGAGCACCAGCACGCGGGTGCCGTCGAGGGTGGGGTCGGCGCAGATGCGACGAGTCGCCTCGAGGCCATCCACCCGGGGCATGCGGACGTCCATGAGGATCACGTCGGGCCGGGTGGCGCGGGCCTGCCGCTCCGCCTCGGCGCCGTCCCCGGCCTGGCCGACCACCTCGAGATCGGGCTCCTTGTCCACGATGATCGCGAGACTGTGCCGGAGCAGGGGCTGGTCGTCGACGAGCAGCACACGTACGGGACTCACGGAGCGGACACCTCGTCGGGGATGCGGGCGGTCAGCCGGAAGCCGCCGTCGTCGTGGCGGGTGGCGAGGGTGCCGCCCAGGGCATTGATCCGCTCATGCAGGCCGAGGAGCCCGTGCCCGGCGCCCGGCGCCTGCGACCAGCCCGGAGCCGGCCCCGCGTCGTCGACCGAGACGACCAGCACCTCGAAGTCCCGGTGGACCAGGACGCGCACGTCGGTGGGGCCGGCGTGCCGGGCGGTGTTGCTCAAAGCCTCACGAACGGTCTGGCAGATCGCCACCTGTACGCCCGGTGACACCGCCCCGAGGTCGGTGACACTGAGTTCAGGACGGATCCCGGCGTTCTCGGCCGCGCGCACGATGGCGGGCAGGACGCTGAGGTCGTCGACCGGGGACAGCGGCGCCGCCTCGCGCAGAACGGACAGCATGCGCCGCAGCTCGGCGGTGGCTTCCCGGCTGGCCTGCTCGATGTCGGTGAGAGCGGCGGCGACCTCGGGCGGTTTTCCCAGGTGCCGCGTCGAGGCGGCCCGCACGGTGATCAGTCCGAGCCCGTGCGACACGATGTCGTGCAGATCGCGGGCGATCTTCAATCGTTCGGAATGGACCGCCTCGGCCGCCGCCCACGCCGTCAGCCGTTCCTCATAGGCTTTGCGGTCGGCCCGCCACCGGACCACGGCCCACGCCGCGGTGGCCGCCGCTCCCCCGACGAGCACGGCCGGGACCACCGTCGCCGCCGCGCCCTCGGCGCCCCCGGTCACCAGGGTCACGGCCAGGACCACGCCGACCGTCAGCAGCACCCGGACGGCCCGGGACCGCCTCTGCGGACGACGATTCGCGCTCATGCCGCCGACTGTAGTTCTAGGACCCTGGTCCTAGACGCCCCCGCAAGTTCTGACCGTGGTCCGACGCCACCGAGGCCCCATCCCGGTTGACTCGACCCATGATTTCGATCGACCGGGTGAGCCGCCCCGGCATCCTGCACGAGGTGTCCTTCGACGCCCGTCCCGGCCGCGTCACCGGCTTCCTGGGCCGCAACGGCGCGGGCAAGACCTCGACCGTGCGCATCCTGCTCGGTCTCGACCGAGCGGCCGGCGGCACGGCACTGATCAACCATCAGCCGTACGCGTCCTGGCCGCGCCCGCTGACGGTCGTCGGCGCGCTGCTCGACGGCAGCGGCGCCCATCGCGCCCGTCCGGCCCGGGCCCATCTGCGCTGGCTGGCCGCGAGCAACGGCCTGTCCCGGGCACGGGTCGACGAGGTCCTCGAGGTGGTCGGCCTGGCCGGGGCGGGCGGCAAGCGGGCCGGCCGGTTCTCGCTGGGCATGAGCCGTCGCCTCGGGCTGGCCGCCGCCCTGCTCGGCGACCCTGCGGTGCTGGTGCTCGACGAGCCGTTCAACGGGCTCGATCCGGCCGGTGTCCGCTGGATGCGCGAGTTCCTGCGCCGCTGCGCCGATGAGGGCCGCACCGTCCTGCTCTCCAGCCACCTGCTGGATTTCCCGGTCGACGACGTGGTCGTGATCGACGGCGGGCGGGTGGTCGCCCGGGGCACGCTCGGCGAGGTCACCGGCGAGCACGACTCGCTCGAGCAGGCGTTCCTCTCGCTGACGGGCGCGAGCTCGTGGTGAGGGCCGAGCTGCGCAAGCTCCTCGGCCTGCCGACCGCCTGGGTGGGGCTGGTGCTCGGATTGATCGCCGCGCCCGCCCTGGTCCTCGTCAACGCACCCGGGATGCGCCGGGCCATCGACTCGGGACAGACCGCCGATCTGGGATACGAGAATCTCGGGATCGGCCTGCTGGGCGCGCTGATCCTCGGCGTGGTGACGGTCAGCAGCGAGTACACGTCCACCGGGGACGACGCGCCCGGCGCCCACCAGATGACCGCGACGCTGCTCGCCATGCCCCGGCGGTCCCACCTGCTCGTCGCCAAGGGAGCAGCGCTGGTGCTGGTCGTCGCCGTGCAGGGCGCGCTGACCGCATCCGCGACGGTGTGGCTGACCCGCGTGGTCCTGCCCGAGCACGCCCCGCCGTTCGCGCCCGGCCGGATGGCCGCAGCCGTCCTCTACTGGGTTCTGCTGGCCCTTCTCGCGTACGCCGTGACCCTCATCTTCCGGAACGGGGTGATCACGCTGACCGTCTTCATCATCAACAGCTCGGTCGTCTCGGTGTCGTACCTGCTGACCAAGCTCACGCCCTGGGCCGCCTACCTGCCCGACATCGTCGGCGCGCACATGTTCCTCCGCAGCGACCTGATCGACCTGCGGATCTCCCCCGTCACCGCCGGCCTGGTAATGACCATGTGGGTGGTCGCCCTGCTGGCCGTCGCCGCCTACCTCTTCCATCGGCGACCGGCATGACCGCGTGGCAACTCCCTCGCCCGCCGAACCCCGGTCGAGCCCCCCGCCGCCAATCCCACCCGGCCGATTCGTCCCACGCGAACCCACCCCGCCCGGACAGAACACCTCGCCTGAGCGGATGGACGAACGCCGTGCACGCCGAGCTCAGCAAGCTGGTCACGCTGCCGTCGTTGCGATGGACCGCCTGTCTGACCTGGGCCGCCACGCTGGTGATCGCGCTGGCGGCGCACCGGGCCGCACCCGGGTCCGATCCGATCCGGATGGCGCTGCCGTGGACGCAGGCCGGGTTCCTGGTGTTCGGGGTGCTCGCGGCCACGCAGGAATACGAGCCGGGCGGTCAGGTGCGCGCCACCCTGCTGGCCGTCCCGCGCCGTCTCCACCTGGCGGCTGCGAAAAGCGCGGCACTTCTGCTCGTCGCGCTTGCCCTCGCCGCTCCGGCGCGTTCGCCTTACCTGGCGAGCGTCGCCCTCGTCGGCGCGGCCTGGGGATGCCTTCTGCGCAGCCCCGTGGCCGGGGTGGCCTCGGCGCTGACGATGTACCTCGTCGTCTGTCCGGTGTTGAGGGCTCGCTTTCCTGACTCGAGCGCGTGGCTGCCTGATGCCGGCCTGCTTGACCCGTCGGTCGGCGACCTCGCCTGGCCCGTGGGAGCAGCCCTCCTGGCGGCCTTCGTTTTCCGACGGCGCAACGCTTGACGATGACAGTCATCACTGTGCCGACCGCTGGACGGCACCGAGTTCGATCGACTCGCGGGTCGAGTGGTTCCGCCGCGGTTGCGTGCCTGTTGGCGGTCTCATCGCGATGGGGGTGATCGCGCGGCGGCAGCAGCGGTTGCCCGGCACGCAGCCCGGCCCTAGTGTGAACGTACTGGTTCGTACATAGAGGAAGAGGTCGTCGTGGCGCGCACCAGCATTGCTACCGTCTGCCTCTCGGGGACGCTGGAGGACCGCCTCGACGCGGCCGCGGCCGCCGGATTCGACGCTGTCGAGATCTTCGAGAACGACCTCGTCGCGTCGGCCGCCTCCCCCGAGGCGATCCGGCAGCGGGTCGCCGACCTCGGTCTCACCATCGACCTGTACCAGCCGTTCCGCGACGCCGAGGGTGCTCCCCCGGCCCGGTTCGCCGCGGTCGAGCGCCGGTTCCGGGCCAAGCTCGAGGTGATGCGGCGGCTCGGCGCCGGCACGATCCTGATCTGTTCGTCCGTCGCGCCCGACACCGTCGACGACGACGCGCTCGCGGCCGCCCAGTTGCGGCGGCTGGCCGAGCTCGCCGGCGAGCAGGGCATGCGCATCGCCTACGAGGCTCTGGCCTGGGGCCGGTTCGTCTCGACGTGGGAGCACTCGTGGGAGATCGTCCGCCGCGCCGCGCACCCCGCGCTGGGACTGTGCCTGGACAGCTTCCACGTCCTCTCCCGCACCGACGCGTACGAGGAGATCGCTCGCCTGCCCGGTGACCGCGTCTTCTTCCTGCAGCTCGCCGACGCGCCGCGCCTTGACATGGACGTGCTGCAGTGGAGCCGGCACCACCGGCTCTTCCCGCTGCAGGGCCGCCTCGACCTGACCGGCTTCACCCGGGCCGTGCTCGACGCCGGCTACCGCGGCCCGCTGTCGCTCGAGGTCTTCAACGACGTCTTCCGCCAGGCCGACCCGCACCGCACCGCCGTCGACGCCCGCCGCTCGCTGATCGCTCTGACCGGCACCCTGGCCACGCCCGCGGCGGCGGCCAATGCCGCGCCGGCGCCCCGGACCGGCGCGTTCACCCCCGCACCCCAGCTGGAGGGCATCGCGTTCGCCGAGCTCGGCGTCGACGAGCGGACCGGGCCCGAGCTGGAGAGCCAGCTCCGCGCGCTCGGCTTCGCCCACGTCGGGCAGCACCGCTCCAAGGCCGTCCAGTTGTGGGAGCAGGGCGCCGCCCGGATCCTGCTGAACTCCGGAGCGCCCCGCCCGGCCGAGGGCGAGGCCGCCATCCGCGCGTTCGCGCTGGAGAGCACCGACCCGGCCGCATCGGCGCGGCGGGCCGCCGAACTGCTCGCGCAGCCGCTGCCCCGCCGCCGCCGGCTGAGCGAGGCCGATCTGACCGCCGTGGCCGCGCCCGACGGGACCGAGATGTTCTTCTGCCGCAGCGACCACGGCTGGGTCGACGACTTCCTTCCCACCGGCGAGACCGCGACGCCGGGCCCGATCACGGCCATCGACCATCTCTCGCTGGCCCAGCCGTTCGACCGCTACGACGAGGCGGCCCTCTTCTACCGCAGCGTGCTGGGCCTGAGCGACGACGAGGCGGGCGAGTTCGCGGCGCCGTTCGGCCTGGTCCGCACGCTGGCCGTCCGCAACGCCGACCGCCGCGTGCGCCTGGCCCTGAGCGTCCCCCTGCTGCGCCGCGGCGACTGGGCCCCCGCCGTCCCGCACCCGCAGAGCCTCACCCTGCTCACCGACGACCTGGCCCGCACCGTGGCGGCCGTCGAGACCGTTCCCATCCCCGGCAACTACTACGACGACCTCGACGCCCGCACCGACCTGCCGCCGGGCCTGCGCAGCACCGTACGGGAGCTCGGCGCCCTCTACGACGAGGACGACCACGGCCGCTACCTCCAGGTCTTCACCCCGGTGCTCGGCCATCGGGTCTTCCTCGAGATCGTCCAGCGCATCGACGGCTACCGCGGGTACGGCTTCGCCAACGACCCGGTGCGCATGGCGGCGCACCGGGCCCAGCGGTTGGAGACCGCACCGAAATAGTCGAGGTCAGACGGTCAGGGCCGGGGCCGGCCGGGCTTCGACCGGCTGCGGATCGGCCGGCCCTCGGGTGGCCAGGCCCCGGCGCTTCGCCAGCGCCACCACCACTGCCGCGTACGCCGACAGGACCACGACGTCGACGGCGAACATCGTCCACGGCATGTCGGCCGCCGTCTCGGTGATGGTGAGCATCCCGAACGCGGCGGCCAGCCCCGCGGCGACCAGGTTGTTCATCAGGTGCAGGGCGATCGCCGCCTCGAGACCGCCGGTCCGCACGGTCAGCCACCCGGTGACACAGCCGAACAGGAACAGGTCGGCGAACCCCCACGGCGTCCCCCACCCGTGCGCCGCGGCGAACACCAGCGCCTGGAACGCGATCGGCACCCACGGCCGCCGGAATCCCGCGCCGGCCGCCTGCAACAGCCAGCCCCGGGTCAGATACTCCTCGGCGGCGGCCTGCGGCGGCACCACGATCAGCAGCAGGAGCATCGACAGGGCGAACGGCCCCCACCCCGCGAGGTCGTCGTCCAGGCCGGTGTCCGCGACGCCGGTCAGCCCGGTCAGCGCGGTGCCGCCGGCGAGCAGCACGACGACCCCGATCAGCGCGACCGGCAGCAACGTCAGCAGGAACCGCCACCGCAGCCGCCCGGTGACCGACGACAGCGTGCCGGCCGGGCGGCGCTGGATCCAGCGGGCGGCCAGCAGCGTCAGCGGCAGGAACGCGGCGATCCCCAGGAAGGCGATCCCCAGGTCGGCCCGCTCGCCGAAGCTGGGCAGGCCGTCCCCGTTGTCCGGCCGCCCGGCCAGCTCGGCGGCCAGGGTGACGACGAGATACGAGAACACGATGACGACCACGCCGGCCACGAAGATGAACAGGGTGGCGAGGACGGTCCGCCACCAGCGGTGGGCGGGGGTGCGGGCGAGGCGGTGATATTCCGGAGCAGCCATACGCAAAAGTCTGGCGATCCGGGCCCGGCGGCGAATCAGGCCGCGGCCGGATGCCGACCCCTGCCCCAGGGCATAGATAGGGTGGCGGTCATCATGGCCCGCTGGAAGAGTTGGATCCTGCCCGCGCTGCTCGCGGTCGCGCAGCTCGCCTACTGGCCCGCTCCGGTGCTCGACCGGGCCGACCCCACCCGCACGGCCGCGGCGGTCGCGATCATCGCCGTGGTGGGCGGCGGTCTCGTCCTGCGCCGCCGCCGGCCCGTCGTGGCGGTCGCCGTCGTCGCCGGCGGGCTGGCGCTCGGCGTGTGGGCGACCCCGCAGCAGGAATACTTCGTCCCCGGTGACGCGCTGCTGGTCCTCTCGGCAGCCGAGTCGATCGCCCTGTTCCACGTGGCCCTGCGCTGCTCCCGCCGCACGACGCTGCTGGCCGTGGCCGGGCTGCTGGGTCTGCAGGCCGTGCTGGTCGTCGGCGACGAACCGCTCGACCTGCTCGTCTCGGTGGTCTTCTACGCGGTGGTCGTGGCGTTCGGCCGGGCCCGGCGGCGCTGGCTCGACGACCGCGCGGCCGCCGCCCACCGGCTGGCGGAGGCCGAGCAGGCCCGCCGCGACGCCGCGGCGGCCGAGCAGCGCCGGCTCGCCCGTGACCTGCACGACGTGACGGCCCACCACCTGACCTCGATCGTCGTCAACGCGTCGGCGGCGCAATTCATCGGCCGGCCCGAGCTGCGGTCCGAGGCGCTGGAGTTCGCCGCCCGCACCGGGCAGGAGACGCTGACGGCGCTGCGGGAACTGGTCGCCGTGCTGCCCCAGGCGCCCGCGACGAGCGATCTGGCCGACCTGGCCGACGACTTCCGGCAGCTCGGTCAGGTCGTCCACGTCGACGTGTCGGGCGAGCCGCCGCCCGCTCAGGCCGAGGCGTTGCACGGCATCGCCCGCGAGGCGCTGACCAACACCCTGCGGTACGCGCCGGGCGCGACGGTCCGGCTCTCCCGGACGTACGACGAGTCGGGCGCGACGCTCGTCGTCGAGGACGACGGCGCGGCGGCGCCGATCGAAGGGCTCGGCAGCGGGCGTGGGCTGACCGGGATGCGCGAACGGGCGGCGGCGTTCGGCGGGACGGTCACGGCCGGTCCCCGTACGGAGGGAGGCTGGCGGGTCCGCGCGGAGCTCCCGGCGGTGGCCGCGCCCGCCCGCCTGCGCGTCTGGTTGCGCAGCCAGGTCGTCCTCGATGCCGGCCTGACCCTGCTCACGCTGCTCCTGCCGCTGTCCGGGATGACCGTCCTGCTCGAGGAGAGCGACGTGTCACCGGCGGCGGGCACGCTGATCCTGCTGGCCGTGCTGGCCCACGCCGCGCCGCTGCTCCGGCGGCGGCAGCGCCCGTGGACGGTGCTGATCGCCGTGGCGCTGACCGGCTGGCTCGGCCCCCTGCTGGTGGCGGTCGGCATCGCGCCGGCCGAGGACGCCTGGCTCTTCCTGTTCAGCTTCGGCGCCGACCTGGCTGCGGCGTACGCGGTGGCGGCGTACGCGACCCGGCCCAAGCTGACGTGGATCGGCCTGGTCGCCGGCCTGGTGTCGGCCTCGGTCGGCCTGGCCGTCCTGCTGGCCGTGTCGGGGACCGCCGCGGACGAGGCCTACGTCGGCGCTCCCCCGCCCGGCGGTCCGGCCCCGACGGTGTTTCTGATGATCTTCACCGCGGCGTGTGCCTGGTTCGCCCTCGCCCTGCCGTTCACCGCGGCCTGGCTGGCCGGCTGGGCCACTCGCCGCCGCCGCGAGCGCCGCGTCCGGACCGAGGAGGGCGCCGTCGCGGTCGTGTCGGCTGACGCCTGGCATCGGGCGCGGGCCGAGCGGGCCCGGGTCGCGGACGGCCTGCGCGCCTCGGTGCTGACCTCGGCCACCCGGGTCACCGAGGCGGCCCAGCGCGACGACCTCGACGGCGTGCTCGACGCGGCCCGCGCGGCGCTGACCGCCATGCGGGGCCTGCTGGACGGCCTGCGACCCGCACAGACGCCCGGGCGCGAGCCCGCACCGAGCAGGGAGGTGCCGTCATCGGAATCCGTGTGATCGTGGTGGACGACCAGGCGATGGTGCGGGCGGGCCTGTCCGCGATCGTCGGCTCCCAGGACGACCTCGACGTCGTGGGTGAGGCCGCCGACGGCGCCGAGGCCCTGCGGGTCGTGGCCCGCGAGCGCCCCGACGTGGTGCTGATGGACGTGCGCATGCCCGGCATGGACGGGCTCACCGCCACCGCCCGGCTCACCGCCGGCGACGGGCCGCCGCGGGTGATCGTGCTGACGACGTTCCACCAGGACGCGTACGTCTTCCAGGCCCTGCGCGCCGGCGCGTCGGGGTTCCTGCTCAAGGACGCCGAGCCGGCCTCCCTGGTGGCGGCCATCCGCACGGTGGCGGCCGGCGAGGCGATGCTGAGCCCGGCCGTCACCCGGCGCCTGATCGACGCGTTCGCGACCGGCGCCGTCACCGCCGCCCGCGACGACGACCCGCGCCTGACCGGCCTCACCCCGCGCGAGCGCGAAGTGCTGACCCAGCTGGCGACCGGCCGGTCCAACGCCGAGATCGGCGAGGTCCTGGGGATCACCGCCGGCACGGTCAAGGCCCACGTGAACGCCCTGCTTCCCAAGCTGGGCGCCCGCGACCGCGTGCAGGCGACCATCGTGGCGTACGACCTCGGCCTGGCCCGCCCTCGCTGAGCGAAAGGGGGCCCGGCCGCGCTCGCGACCGGGCCCCCTTTTTCAGCGTTCCTAGTCGACGAGCTCGGGTTCCTCGCCGGGCTCCGCGTGCTCGCGCAGGTGGCGGTTGTGGCGCGGCTCCTGCTTGGTCTTCGAGTCGTTCAGCTTGCGGCGCAGGTCGTCACGCACGTCGTTCAGCGCCGCGTGCAGGTCCTCCTCGCTCGAGGTGGTGACGATCTTCTGGCGGCCGGCGATCCAGCACTCCAGCGTGACCTTCTGACCGCGCGCTTCGCGGTCCTTGACCGACACCTCGAGCTCGGTCGAATCGGCGTGGAAGCCGGCCAGGCGCGCATCGAGCGTGGCGAACTGCTCGGCGATCCAGTTGAGGTCGCCCTGTGAGAAACCGGCGCCGACCCGCAGGCATTCGCCCACGGTGGCGGGATCTGTCACCGCACTCATCACATCTCCTCGAATCGGGAAAAACTGACCTTGATGTCCTTCCCCGCCCGCGCCGAAAATCAAACGAGCCCGGGTAAGCCGGCATCACGGTGGGTACACAGCAGCCCATGTTCCTCATCTTCGGTTTCCGGACCAAGCCGGTCGCGCTCGGCTGGGTCGGCGCTCCCTGCCGGGTGTGTGGTCATACGGGCAGCCAGTTGCTGATCCGTGAAGTCACCCGGTTCAGCCTCTTCTTCATCCCGCTGATCAAGGTCCGGACCCGGTACGTGCTGGAGTGCCACAATCCCATGTGCCGCTCGGTCAACCGGATCAGCGGCGGCGAGGCGGAGAACCTGATGCGCGGTGGTGTCCGCGCGGCCTGACCGACCTCGCCGGCGGTGGCCGGACATCGACGCTTGCACGTGCCTTGTAACCTCTGCCCGGCCGGGTCTCGTGGAGAGATCCGTTCGGTCGGACATAAGGGGTACACGTGCACACACGCAGAGTGACCGGCGCGGGAGCGGCGGTCCTGATCGCCGCGGTCCTCTGCGGGTGCGACTCGCCCGACGAGAGCACCACGACGCCCGGGCTCGAAGCCCGCGGCACGGTGCTCACCACCGTCAAGCCGAAACGGCAGGACCTCAGCAACAAGATCAGCCTGGGCGGCTCGGTCACCATCAACCCGGTGTTCGGCATCGTCGCCCCGGCCGACGGGGAGCTGCGCTACCTCGACAAGAAGCCGTCCACCACGGCTGCCGTCCGGCCCAAGTGGGTGGCCACGGTCTGGGACGACAACGGCGACCCGCGCAAGGTGATGATCCCGAAGGACTCGATCCTCGCCGGCCGGCTCCTGGACGACCGCACCGACGTCACGGCGGGCATGCCGATCGTCTCGGCCAAGCACGCCGGTTACGGCATCGTCGCCGAGATCGACAGCGCCCAGGCGTACCGGGTGTCCGGCGCCGTCACCGACGTACGGGCCCAGATCAAGAACGGCCCCGGCCCGTTCTCCTGCACCGCCCTCGGCACCATCGCCGCCCTGCCCGCCGGCACGATCCCCGAACCGCCGCCGCCGACCGCCCCCACGCCGTCACCCGGCGCCTCGGGCGCACCGCAGGCCGCGCCCCAGCCCGGTCCCGGGGCTGAGACCGAAACCGGCAGCGACGGCTCCGAAGCCACCGGCTTGCGGCTGGTCTGCGTACCGGAAGGCAGCATCAAGCTGATCAACGGCGCCCAGGTCACCCTCGAAGTGGTCACCGCCAAGGCGTCCAAGGCGCTGGTGCTGCCGGTCGAGGCCGTGGCCGGCACCCAGGGCAAGGGCAAGGTCGACATCGTCGGGCCCGACCAGCAGCGCAAGACCGTCGACGTGGTGCTCGGCCTCACCGACGGCAAGGTCGTCCAGATCAAGAGCGGCCTCAAGGGCGACGAGACCGTCGCGGTGCCCGGCCCCGACCTGCCCACCGCCCCGCCCGGCGCCGAGAACGGCGGCGGCGACAACGGCAAGGGCGGCCCGGGGTGACCGCGCCGCTCATCGAACTCGCCGGCATCACCAAGGTCCTCAAAGGCCAGGAGCAGCCCCGGACGATCCTCGACGGCGTCGGCCTGACCGTCCACGCCGGCGAAAGCGTGGCCATCGTCGGCCGCTCCGGCTCGGGCAAGAGCACCCTGCTCAGCGTGCTCGGCCTGTTCGACCGGCCCGACTCCGGCAGCTACCGGCTGGAGGACCAGGAGATCGCCCGCCTGCCCGAGCGGCGCGCGGCCCGGCTGCGCAGCTCCCACTTCGGCTTCGTGTTCCAGCGGTTCTTCCTCCTCAAACACCTGACCTCGGCCCAGAATGTGGCGATGGCTCTGGTCAACGGTCAGGGCTGGCTGCCCCGCCGGCAGCGACGGAACCGCGTGATGGAGGCGCTCGACCAGGTCGGCATCGCGCACCTGGCCAAGAACCGCCCGGCCAAGATGTCCGGCGGCGAACAGCAGCGGGTGGCGATCGCCCGGGCCCTCGTCCGCGACCCCAAGGTCCTGCTGGCCGACGAGCCGACCGGCGCGCTCGACACCGAGACGGGCACGCTGGTCATCGACGCGCTGCTGGCGGCCACCGAGCGCGGCTGCGGCCTGATCCTGGTCACCCACGACCGTGACCACGCGGCCCGGATGGGCCGCACCCACGACCTGGTCAACGGTGTGCTGAACGAACGGGTGGCCGCACGATGAGGCGTTTCTCGGGCCGGTTCCGGTCATCGCTGATCATCGGCCTGCAGGGCATCCGCGCCCGCAAGACCCGCACCCTGCTGTCGATGATCAGCCTGTTCCTCGGTGTGCTCGCGGTCGTCGTCGTCCAGGCCGGCGCCAGCATCGCCGAACGCGCGCTGCTCGCCGACCTCGAACTGACAGCCGGGTACGACGGCACGCGCGTCATGGAGGTGCCGACCCAGCAGGAGGCAGCCGACCTGGTGACGGCGACCGTCCGAGGCCGCACCGACGCGGTGGCGATGCTGGGCGTCAGCGGCATCGTCGGCGAACCGGGGGTGCAACCGATCAACCCGGGCGGCTCCCCGATCGACCAGGATTGGGGCCCGCCGATGAGCTGCGACGAGTCGGGCTGCGTACCGGTGGGTGGCCCGAAAGGCGAGGCCGTGGAGGTGCGTCTGACCGCGCTGACCGGCGACGTCCGCCAATTCCGGCCGTTCCGCCAGGAGTCGGGCACGTGGCTCAACTTCACGACGGTGCCGGCGCTGGCGCCCCGGCTGGTGCTCAACCTCGAAGCGGCCAAGGCGTTCGAACGTCACCACGTGCCGGCCGAGATGCGCGTCGGCGGGGCCACCAACAACGTCACACCGCAGTTCACCGGCGTGGTCGACGACGGAGACCAGCAACCCCGGGCCTATGTACGCCTCGACGAGCTCACCGCCTGGCTGCCCACCTCCCGGCTGGCCGACCCGAACACCGGCGGCGAGTTGCGCCTCATGATGGTCGAGGGGTCACCGGTCGAGCAGGTCGTGGCGAGCAAGCTCAAGGCGCTGGGCAACGAGCCGTACGCCTTCACCGTGGAGTCCCGCAAGGAACAGGAGAAGACGCTGACCCTTATGCGGCTGGTGTTCTTCGCCATGGCGGGGCTGGTCCTGCTGATCGGCGTGGCCGGCATCCTGAACGTCGGGCTGGCCACCGTGGGCGAACGGGTCGAGGAGTTCGCGTTGCGCCGGGCTGTGGGCACGCCCCGCTTCCTGCTGGCCGGCATCGTCCTGGTCGAGACGCTCCTGACGGGGCTGTTCACGGCGGCTGCGGCGATCGGGGCGGGTGTCGCGGGGCTCAAGGTGGTGTCGATGGTGGTCGGCAACTCGGAGCCGCTTCTGCGGAATGTGCAGTTCCCTTGGGAGGCGGGGGTGGCGGGGATCATCGCGGGGCTGGTGGCTGGGGTGCTGGGCGGGTTCATACCCGCTCTTCGGGCTGCGGGGATTCCGATTGCGACGGTTATGCGGGCCTGAGTCTGGGGTTTGGTTGAGGCGGCTTGGTTGCGGTTGACGGTCGGGGCCGAGGGTGACCAAGCTCGGACGGTAAGGCATCTATGTCTGAGCTTGGTCACCCTCGGCCCCGACCTTGGGGGGTGGCCTCTGACGGGTGCGTGGTGGGTCGCGGGCTGCTGATTGCCTGGTCAGGGTGGGCGGTCACCTGGCGGCGAGGTGGTCTGGCTGCCGCGCTGTGGTCACCGGACCGAGGGTCGCCTTGGGCGGGCGGGCCTGGGTGGTGGGTCAAGGGAGCAGGACCCTGCCGGTTGCGGTCAGCATCTTGCGGCTGGGCGGTTGGTCGCCGTGGCTCTCTGGTGGGCTGAGCAGGCGGTCGCCTCCCGGTGGCCGGCCACCCGCCGCTGCGCGACGGTGACCCGGCCTGGGGCGTGTCAGATGGTTTGTGTAACTGATCGACTTCTATGTCGAGGAGTACACAGGTGACCATGACTGATGATCCACGAGGAGTCCAGGTGTCGGCGGACTTGGTGTCGCCGGCCCGGCAGACGGTGAACGACATGATCTCGGCCGGTCTGCTCGATGACTTGATGGGCCGGGTCGACGCGGAAGGTCTTGCGTTGACGGGTGACGGCGGGGTCCTGCCGGAACTGGTC
>NZ_JALPVJ010000035.1 GCF_023544445.1 Actinoplanes sp. M2I2
CAAGCCCGACAGCCCTCGACCCTCACCCAACTACAAACGCTGCTAGACGCCTTCGCCGACGAGTACAACCATCGTCGCCCACATCGATCGCTACCGCACCGGGCAACCCCGGCAACCGCCTACCAAGCCCGGCCCAAAGCCACCCCCGGCACGGACCGAGCCAAGGACACACACAACCGACTCCGCCACGACACCATCAGCAAAGCCGGCACCATCACCCTGCGCGTCCACAGCCGCCTGCACCACATCGGCATCGGCCGGACCTACGCCGGAACCTACGTCCTGCTACTAGTCCAAGACCTCAACGTCCGGATCATCAACGCCGCCACCGGAGAAACCCTCCGCGAACTC
The DNA here is from genome assembly GCF_023544445.1 of Actinoplanes sp. M2I2. Classification (GTDB taxonomy): domain Bacteria; phylum Actinomycetota; class Actinomycetes; order Mycobacteriales; family Micromonosporaceae; genus Actinoplanes. The sequence goes on from NZ_JALPVJ010000035.1 coordinate 352, forward strand.
ACCATCGACCCCCGACGCGACTACCAGCCCACCGGCCGGCCACCCGGACCCACCCCCAAAAACAAAACAGCCCGAACCTACGAAACGTAGGTTCAGGCTATTCCGATGTCCTGAGACATCACACTGGTCGGGCTGACAGGATTTGAACCTGCGACCCCTTGACCCCCAGCATTGTTACGTTTCTATCAAGCAATGCTAGTACATGTCTTTATGTACGCAGAATCGGACATATCGACACCGTCATGTCATTCAATTTCAACCGATTCCAGCGAGGTTGATCAAAGCCGTGACCAGGCGTGTGACCACGCCCAATCAAGTGCGCCGCCTGCCACTCGGTCCAAACCCGTTTCCGAAGGGCATGAGTAGATTTTGTACCGCAGAGTACACGCATTGTTCTAACGCCAGCCCGGGAAGGCGATTCTGCATGGCGTCGTTCGCAAGGTTCAGCCGCACGGTCAACCACTTGACAGCCAATGAGAAACGCGTCTATTCCCCACCGCCGTAGGCAAGGCTATTCAAATCGAGCCCGCGTTATGAATATCATATCGCTAACAATGGCGCCCAGTAAAAGGCACCCGGCCAAGCCTCGGGCGTCACCCAGCGGAGTACGTCAGATCCCGCGCCAGCGCGGCTGTACGAGGGGGCCTGGCGGACCTGGTGTCGTCCATCCGGCGCGGGTGGAAGAAATTGGTAGCGGCCGGGCCGGCATGAGCGCGGTGGTTGACACCGCGGTGTCCTTGAGCCCGTCGCGCAGCGTTTCGCGACGGACTGCCCGAACGACTCAGGCGCGTCGTAGACCGCCGTGATGGGTGCCCGGCATCAGCGACGCGACGGACGAGGTTGAACAGCACCCCAACCCGAGTCGCGGGCGACCATATCCGGCAGGACCGGCTTGGTCAGGTGCACGATCGAGGTAATGTTCACGTCGATCAGGTTCAGTTCGTGGGCCAGGTCGGTCTAGCGGGTGAAGTCGCGGCCGATACCCCGGCCGGCGTTGAGAGGTGAGCACGTCGACGCCACGGCCGGTACGCGGCGATCGCCGCGTACACCTTGCTCGGAACCGTCAGAGGCTGCCACGTAAGCCCGTACCGAGACGATTTTCTTTCTGGCTGTCGCGGCGGCACGGAGCAGCGGCGGCCTGCTCGATCCCCTCGGCTTCCCGCCCCACGACCCTGTCAGTCGTCTCCGACCCGGGAGATACCGTCTCGACCACGACAACCAAATTCCCGGGTTGCGCCGCAGTGAAATCGACGGTCTCCGCGCCGGTGCACCGTTCGGTCACGCGACGGTCGTTCAACGGCGCATCCCAGAGCCGGACATCGAATTCGGTGTCAGTGTTCCAGTCCGGCTCTCCGTGTCCGACCCGGTCACATTGCACCGTGATCCGTCATGGTGGCGACATGGCACGGGTGAGAACCGGCTTGCGGTGTGGCGGAACCCGGCCTACGGCTCTCGGGATGACCCGGATCCGTAGGCCGAGGCGATGAAATGCCGGTGCTCAGCGGAATCCGGCGGCTTCGCGGATGAGGTCGACGAGCGTGGCCGCCTCCGGGATGGCGACGGTGTGAGAGCCGCCGGCCAGTTCCACCGTCCGGCGCGAGCCGGCCCGTTCGGCCATGAACCGGTGCGAGGCGACCGGGATGTTGAGATCTTCACTGCCGAACAGGAACCAGGACGGCAGCGACCGCCACGAGGGCTCGCCCGACGGCTCGTTCAGGGCGGCGTCGGTGATCGGCCGTTGGGTCACCGCCATCACGGCCGCCCGCTCCGGCGCCGAGTCGGCGGCGAACTGGTGGTGATAGCGACTCTGCTGGATGTAAAGGTCAGTGCCACCGTCGGGCAGCTTGACCGGCGCCAGCGCCTCCCCCAGCGAACTGCCGGGGAAACGCCCGGACAGGTCGGCGGCGCTCTCCCCCGCCACGGGAGCGAACGCTCCCACGAAGACCAGGCCGGTGACGTTCGTGCCCGCCCCGGCCACGTTTGAGATCACCATGCCGCCGTACGAGTGTCCGACCAGGACGATCTCGCCTTCGATCGCGCCGATCACAGTGCTCAGGTAATCCGCGTCGGCTCGTACTCCTCTCAGTGGATTGGCGACGGCCATCGCGGGATAGCCGTCGTCGAGCAGCCGGGCGATGACACCGTCCCAGCTGGCCGATTCGGCGAAGGCGCCGTGGACGAGGACGATGGTCGGTTTGCCGGGAGTTGTCGCGGTGATGGTCATCTGAACCCCTTCGGATCGTTCGAGCAACTGAGACCATCGTCGGGCGGATTGGCCGCCCGGCCGTAAGTCAGTCGACTGTCTTTGGTCACTCCGCGGCGAGGGTCTGCGGCACCTCGTGACGGAGGGCGGCGGCGGTGGGCAGCACGGTTGCGGCCAGAGTGAGCACCAGGCCGAGGCCCGCGATCGTCGCGACCGCTCCCAGACCGAGGGACGGCGTCCACGTGCCCGCCGCCCACCCCCCAGCAACCGCGGTGACGCACACCGCAGCCGCTCCGAGGATCGTCGCCGTGACGGTGTAGATGACCGCCTCCCAGGCGGCGGCGGCCAGCACCACGGTTCGGGTGGCTCCGGCCGCGACGACCAGGGCGAACTCGCGGTCGCGGCGGCGGCTCGACATGAAGATGGTCGCGGTGGCGCCGAGCAGAGCCAGCAACAGTGGACCGCCGAGCAGCAGGACGACGGAGCCGGTCCTCACCGACCCGCCGCCGGATGCCGTGCCGTTCGCCGAGTAGAGACCGCCGGCCAACGCGACGGCGACCGTGATCGGGTTGATCGTAGCGGTACTGCGGGCGACGCCGAACGCCGTGGTGCTGCGGGCCAAGTACCAAGAACTCGACGCGCGCTCCGGCACCAGGGCAGTCCAGTCTCTCAGCAACCGGGCCAGGTAGAGCGGCGCGAAGGCAGCCAGCACGCCCGCCACCAAGGGTGCGATCAGCATCAGCGGGACGGACAGCTGTTCCAGCGCGGTGGCGGGCAGGCTCACGAGAATGCCCGCGATGATCACCAGGGTGGCCAGGCCGGCCATCGCCCGGGCGAAGTTCATCCGCTGGTCGGGCCGGTCGATCTCGTGCAGGGACCGGATCGGCGGCGTGTGGGCGGCGCGGCCGGCGCTGCGGGTCCCCGCGAGGGTCACGACGGCGATCACGAACAGGACGACGGGAACGGCCGCCCCGGCGCCGAAAGCCGGATGCAGCTCGCCCAGATCCGGCGATTCGGCCAGCGCGTACCGATACAGCGGGCCGAGGGCGGGAAGGGCCGCAAGGCAGCCGAGCGTCCCGCCGATCAGCGCGACCAGCGCCAGCTGGGTGGTCACCACGATCCGGACGTACGCCGGACGGACGCCCACCAGCTGCCACAGGGCGTACGCCCGCAGCTGAAGCGAAACGGTGAGGCCGGCCACCGAACCCGCGACGATCAGCGCGGTGATCGTGGTGAAGGCGATCATTACGCCGCTGATCGCGTAGAGGGCGAGCGCGACAGTGCCACCGGCCTCGATCGCGGTCTGGATGTCGCTCGCCGCCACGGCACCGACGGCCGCCGTGGCGGTGGCGATCAGCAGCGTGCCGAGCCAGATCCGGGCGTTCGCGAGCAGGTCGCTGACGATGAGCCTCAGCATGTGATGGCCTTGAACACGTCGTCGGCGCTCGGGTTGCGGAGTTCACTGTGGACGGCTCCGTCGCGCAGCACCAGCACCCGGTCGGCGCGGGCCGCCGCCTGCAAATCATGGGTCACCATGACCAGCGAGCGGCCGTCGCCCGGCACACCGGCCAGCAGGTCGAGGACCTGGGCCCCGGATTCGGTGTCGAGGGCCCCGGTCGGTTCGTCGGCGAAGACGATATCCGGCCGGAGGGCGAGGACCCGGGCGACGGCGACCCGCTGTTGCTGGCCACCGGACAGGGTGCCCGGCCGGTGTGCCGCCTGCTCGGCGAGGCCGACATCAGCGAGTGCCCGGTCCACCTCGGCTGCGCTGATCCGGCGCCGGGCCAGGCGGGCCGGCAGGGCCACGTTCTCCCGGGCGCTCAGCGACGGGATCAAGTTGTAGGACTGGAAGACGAACCCGACGTGGTCACGACGCAGGGCCGCCAGGGCGGAACGGCTCAGCGCCCCGACCGTACGGCCGAGGATGCGAACCACGCCGGCAGTCGCCGGCTCGAGCCCGGACATGCAGTAGAGCAACGTCGACTTTCCCGAGCCGCTGGGGCCGACGACGGCCAGGAACTCCCCCGGCGCCACCTGCGCGGTGATCCCGCGCAGGACCGGGACAACGGAACCGCCACGGCCGAGCGTGAAGGTCTTGGTGAGGTCCACGACCTCGGCGAGAACCGGCACGACGTTTCCTTTCTAGGGTGGTGGTGTCAGCGTGCGATTGCCGGAGCGGCGTCGTTGTCGTCGGCCGTGCTCAGCGCGCCCAGGTCCGGTCTCGGAAGCGAACGGGCGGCCAGGATGGTCACAGCCACCGTGAGCGCCCCGAGCAGGACAGCGATGATCGGCCGACGGCCCGGCGCCGCGGCCACCTCCAGCCACTCGAAGGTGAAGGCCACCACCGCCGCCGAAGGGAACGTGAATGACCAGAAGCCCAGGGAGAAGGCGAGCCGGCGGTACCGCGGCAGAGACGCCACCTGGGTCAGGGCGAGCACCACGGTCAACCCCGCCAGCGCGGCCGGGGCCGGGCCGGCGGTCGGCCCGGTCAGCTGGAACCAGGCCAGGCCGGCTACGGCGGGCGGCGCGAGCAAGATGGCCAGGGTGGGTGTCAGGGCGTCGGGCAGGGCCGGCCGGATGATGATGCGCAACAGAATCAGGGTGGTCAGGACGGTCCAGAAGAACACGCCGACCCCGAAAGCGCCCCAGGCCACCTGCCGCAGGCCCACCGCGGCCGCGGTGTCGGCGCCGACCAGCCCCGCGGCGACTGTCGGCAACAGGTAGCCGCCGTGGACCGCCTCCAGCTCCAGATCGCCCTGGAGCCAGGTGCTGATCAGCCAGCCGGCGAACACCGCGGCGGCCGCCAGCGCCACGACCACGACGAGGCGGCCGGCGGCGAACGCGTACCGGCTCAGGTCCGCACCGAGCAGCATCGCGATCACCGGGACCAGCGCGGCGAGCGGGCCCTGGGCGGGATGGCGCAGCTGATCGCGCAGACGCTGGGTGGCACGGACCCCGCGGACCAGGTGCACGGTGAGCAGCCACACCCAGGCGACGGCGGCGATCGACCAGAAAACCTGCGGCAGCAGGTCCGGCAGGCCGAGTGCGGGCGCCGCGGCGCTCCACGCTTCGGCGAGACCGGCCAGGCCGAACCCGATCGCAAGAGTGTTGAGTGGTATCCGTTGTGTCATCATGCGGCTGCCCGCAGCAGGCCGAGGACCTCGTCGTCCAGTTCCCGGGCCACGGCGAGGGCTTCCTGGTCGCCGTACGAGCTCAGCAGGCTCTGCATCGTGTCGTAGGCCAACCGGACCACGTCACCGTCCTGCCAGATCAGCAGTGTCACCGGGGCGTAGGAGCCGGCGTGGGGCAGCGATCGGGTCATCCGGCTCATGGTGACCGGGTTGCCTGCGATGATGCGTACGATGCGGTGCGGGGTGATGTCCGGGATCTTTTGCAGTGCCGTGTCGAGGTCGAGCCGGAGGAACTGCATCAGCCCGGCCGGTCCGGCTGCCAGCGCCACCAGTCTCTCGAACTCCTCGTAGGTGGACGCCGCCGCCCAAGTCTGCGCCGCGGCCAGATCGGGCCGGGAGATGCCGTCGTAGATGCGGTCCAGGACCTCGTCGAACGGCCGGGACGACTGCAATGTGACGCGTTCGAGCCTGACCGTCATCGTGCTTTCCGAGGGATGAGTCGTTGTCATGGGATGATCTGCACTCCTCGTCATTGCGTGGAGAGGGCGGCGTAGTCGGCATCGGACAGTTCGATCGTGGCCGCGGCGACGTTGTCTTCCAGATGTTGCGGGGAGGACGTTCCCGGGATCGGCAGCATCGCCGGTGAACGGCGCAGTAGCCAGGCCAGGGCAAGCTGTGACGGGGTCACGCCGACCCGGCGGGCCGCCTGGTCCAGCGGGCCGCCGGCACCGGCCAGTCGCCCGGTCGCCAGTGGGAACCAGGGGATGAAGGCCAGGCCGGTCGCCTCGGCGTGCTCGAGGACGTCCTCGGAGTCACGATCGGCCAGGTTGTAGAGGTTCTGGACGCTGACGACCGGCGCGAACCGCTGGGCGGCCCGGATCTCGTCCACGCCGACCTGCGACAGGCCGATGTGCCTGATCTTGCCTTCGGCCCGCAGTTCGGCCAGCGTGCCGATCTGGTCGGCCAGCGGCACACGCGGGTCGATGCGGTGCAGTTGGTACAGCGGAATCTGTTCGAGGCCCAGGTTACGCAGGCTGGACTCGATCTGCCGGCGGATGTAGGCGGGGCGGGCGTCGCCACCCCAGCGGTCCGGCCCGGACCGGGTCAACCCGACCTTGGTGGCGATCACGACGTCGTTCGGATACGGGTGCAGCGCTTCCCGCAGTAATTGCTCGGCCACACCTGGTCCGTACGAGTCGGCGGTGTCGAAGAAGGTGACGCCGAGCTCGACCGCCCGCCGCAGCAGCCGAACCGCCCCGGCCCGGTCGGCGGGGAAGCCCCACACGCCAGGCCCGGTCAACTGCATAGTGCCGAAACCGAGCCGGGCGACCGGCAGATCGCCGCCGATGGCGAAGCTGCCGGCGCTCAGCGCGCTGGACCGCATCAGGACACCTCGATGCCGGCGAGGCGGATGGAGACGACGAGTGGTTCGGGCAGGCGTATGCCGTTCTCGTCGTGGGGGTAGATCATGCGAGTGGTCGGGATGGTCAGGCCGGAGACTTCGACGAAGTTCGTCGTGTATTCGGCGGCGGGGGTGTTCCCGGCGATGTCGACGGTGTAGTCGCGGCGGTGGATCAGGCCGTCGTCGCCGATGTAGAGGGTCTGCTGCGTGCTGTGCGTCGCGATGCTGTCCGGGTAAGTGATCAGCAGTCGCCGGAAGTCGCGGCCGTCCTCGGTCCAACCGTCGATCTCGTCGGCCTGCACACCGGGGAAGGTGAGAGAGATCGGCTCGGTGACGTAGGTCCACATGGCGTAGCCGGAGAAGTAGGCGAGTTGCAGCCGGGTCCACGGCGTCGTGAACTCGTGACCGGCGAACGAGGACCGCGGATCGAGCAGTTCCTCGACCACGGTGCCGTCGGCGTCCACGACGGCGACGCGCCCGGGGGTGAAGTCGGTGTGGCGGCCCTCGTCGAAGAAGGGCTCCTGGCGGGTGTGCTCCCGGTGCAGATCGACGGTGACCTGGACGTCGTCGAGCGCGCCGGGGTGGCCCTTCAGCACCCACAGGGCGCCGCCGAAGAACTGGCGGGCGGTGATCCGGTTCGCGTTCTCCCAGGTGGTGCGACCGCCGTAGGCGGCGAGGACCTCGTCCAGCAGGTCGGACATGGCTTCTCCTTCAATCAGTGGTGACGGGTGAAGACTTGATGTCAGCCTGACCGGGAGACGAAGACCCACTATCAGTAGGACGACTGAGCTGGTGGAGTCGGTCGTTCTACTCATGGCCGCCATGGTGGCCGGCGCGAGGCTGGGGATTGATTCATCCAGCCCTTCTGCTGATAGGAACGCCCATGTCTCTCCGGTCGCGCCTGCGGGCGCATCTCCGCGACACCGACACCGTGATCGTCCAGACCGTCACGGCCGGTGGTTCGCCGCGGCGCACGCCCATCTGGGCGGTGGACGCCGACGGCGCCAGCTACATCCGCTCCTCGCACGGGCCGGGCTCGGCCTGGTACGGCAGGGCCACCGGGTCTGGTGGCCTGGCGGTGATCATCGACGGTGAGGCGGTACCGGTGACGTTGACCCCGGTGACTGATGAGCACGTGCAAGACGAGGTGGATCTCGCCTATCGCATCAAGTACGTGGACCAGCCTCAGTTCGTCCGGAACCTGGTCAGCCGGACCGCTCGCCCGACGACCATGAGGCTCGACCCGGCATAGCGCTAACGACCCGCCGCCGGGACCCGGATCGCGAGCATCGCGATGTCGTCGGTCTGCTCCGTCTCCGGCCCGGCGGCGGCGGTCAGCACCTCGGCCAGGCTGCCGCGGCCGTTCCCGGCTAGGCGGCCGCGCAGCCGCGCGAGCCCGTCGTCGAGGCTGTGGCCGCGTCGTTCGACCAGGCCGTCGGTGTAGAGCAGGATCGTGGCACCCGCCGGCAGGGTACACGTCCAGGTGTGCCGGCGGGCGTACTGGCGCACGCCGATCAGGAGGTCATGGCCGCCCAGCATCCGCACCTGGCCGTCCCGCTCGATCAGCACCGGCGGCGGGTGGCCCGCGTTGGACCAGCGCAGCCGGTGCCGGCCGTCGCGGGCGTCGAGCACGGCGACGATCGCGGTGGCGATGGACGGATCACCGAGTCGGTGGTTGGCCGTGTCGAGCCGCCGCAGCAGGGCCGAGGGGGACTCGTCGCGGTCCACCGCGTTCGCCCGGAACATGCTCCGCAGGTGCCCCATCCGGGCAGCCGCCGCCATGTCGTGACCGGCGACGTCGCCGATCACCGCGGTCAGCCGACCGCGAATGCCGGGCACCGCGTCGTACCAGTCGCCGCCCACCTTGTTCACGATGTCGGCGGGCAGGTAATGGGCGGCGACCTGGTACGGGTCCACCGCGGGAAGAACGGTGTGCAGCATTCGCCGCAGGGTCTCGGCCGCGCTGCCGAGGGCCAGTTCGGCGGAGTGGGTGTGGTCGGTGAGCGTCGTCGTGGTCATGGCTGCTCCTGATCGTGGTCATCAGCTTGAGCACCATCGTGAGATCCCTGAGGGCGGGAGCCATCAGTCAACCGACTCGGCCGCTACGCGAGCGCCTCGCGGAGCTGAGCCCGGTTGGTGATCGCCAGCTTCGGGAAGATCCGGTAGAGGTAGCTGCCGACCGTGCGGTGCGAGCAGACCATCTCGGCCGCGATCTCCTGGTTGGTCATTCCCCGGGCCGCCATCATCGCGATCCGCAGTTCCTGGGGCGAGAGCACCTCTGCGGCGTCGACGGCGGCAGGCCGGCCCTGGGTGACCCCGGCCGCCCGCAGCTCGGCCGCGGCCTTCTGCGCCCACGGGCCGGCGCCGGCGCTCGTGAACAGGAAATGGGCCTCGCCGAGGTGCCCGCGCGCGGCCACCACCGAGCCGGTACGCCGCAGCCGGGTGCCGTGCGCCAGCAGGGTGCGGGCCAGCTCCAGGGCGGCTCCGGCTCGCCGGGCGGCGGCAGCCGACTCAGTGAAGCAGTCGTCCGCGGAGTCCAGGACGGCCCGTCCGCGCAGCACCACCGCACGCAGGTGGTCCGAGTCGAATGCCTCGGCCGCACGCCCGGCCCGGGTCAGGCGATCCCGGGCGGTCGCCGCCAGCGCCGGTTCCTGGGTCCCAGCGGCGGCCTCAGCGAGATCGCCGACCGCGTTCCAGGCCGTCGTGCGGTGGTCGAGAGCGATCAGGCGGGAGTACGCGCCCGCGTAGTCCTCGTGGCGCAGGGCTACCAGCCCGGCCGCCCAGCCGGTCAGCGCGTCCACATAGGCCGAGGCCGCGGCCGGGCCGGCGGCGACGGCCGTGGCCAGGCCTGCCCCGGCCCAGGCCGAGGCCAGCGCATGTCCTGCGATGGCCAGCGCGGTCAGCCGGGGCAGGCCGAGTTCCTCGCCCAGGGTGCGGGCCCGCACGGTCTCGGCCAGGGCGTCGTTGATTCGCCCGGCCGCGACCCTGGTCGGGGCCTGGTCGGCCAGCCGGTGCGCCTCGTCGCCGGTGGCGCCGCGGGTGACGGTCAGCGCGTCGGCCAGCAGTTCCCAGCAACGCACGGCCGTCGGGAGGTCGTGCAGGGACTCCGCCGTCCGGGCGGCGGCGACCAGCAGATGGGTGGTCTCGTGCCGCCGCCAGGTGCCGTCCGACAACACCTGGTCCTTCAGACCGGTCAGCACCGACGGGAGCCGGCGTCGGGCGTCCGCTGCGCCGGCCGACGGATCCACCCACGTACGAGCCATGATCAGCATGTCGTCCGGCGGGTCCGCGGCGGCCAGCGTCTCGTCCAGCCCGCGGACCAGGTCGTCGCGTAACCGGCCCGGCAGGTCGAGGTGCCAGGCCAGAGCACCGGCGGCGGCCAGGGCCGGTCCCGCCGTTTCCGATCCGACGCTGCGTACCGCTGTTTCGATCGTGTCCACGGCGACGGCCGGGTCGAGCCCCTCGGCCAGGGCCAGCACGGCCCGGGTGAGGATCAGGCGGCCGGCCACCGGCGGAGCCGGGGCCAGTGCGGTCGCCGCGTCGATCAGCTCCCGCGTCTCGGCCGGGTATCCGCCCCGCCGGGCCAGCTCGGCCGCCGCGGCCAGGCGAGCGGCCCGGGTCCGGGGGGCGGGGGTGAGCGCGGCAGCCCGGCGCAACAGCCGGACGGCCTCGGTCAGCGACGCTGCCCGGCCGGCCGCCTTCTCCAGATCGCCGGCCACGTCCTCGTCGTCGCCGCCGGCCAGCGCGGACCGGTGCCAGGCGGCCCGGCCGGCGTCGAGGGTGGTGTCGGCGAGGGCCGTGTGCGCTTCGGTCCGCTGGGACCAGGTGGCTGCGGCGTACACGGCGTGGCGCAATAGCGGCCGGCGGAAATACAGGCGGTCGCCGGTCACCCGCAGCACGCCGCTGCGTTCGGCCGGGTCGAGGTCCTCCGGCCGCAGTCCGATCCGGGCCGCTGCCGGCATCAGCTCGGGCAGCAGGTTGCGGTCGGACGCGGCCACCAGGACCAGGAACCGGTGGGTGGGGCGGGGCAGCAGGTCCAGCTCGGCGAGCAGGCTGCCGGTGAGCCGCCGGGTGGCCGGCAACGGTCCGTCCGGGTCGAGGTCCCCGCCGGCGAAGGCGACGGCGAATTCCCGCAACGCGAGCGGGTTCCCCTCGGCCACCGCGAGGATCCGGCGCGTGGCTGCGACGTCGAGGTCCGGCACGGCCGCCCGGATCACGTCCAGGGCCACCGGCTCCGGCAAGGGTGGTAGATCGACCGCCGTCACCGGCCAGGGCAGGTTGCGGTCGGTGGCCGGGCCGCCGCTGCGCACGCCCGCGATCACCAGGATCGGTGCGGTACGTAGCCGGCGGGCCACGAAGGTCAGCACGTCGGTGGTCAACTGGTCCAGCCACTGCAGATCATCGACCAGGATCAGCACCGGTGCGTGCCGGGCGACCTCCTCCAGCAGCTCCAGCGTCGCCAGGCAGAGGGTCAGCCGGCTCGGCGGCGGGCCGTCGTGGCGGCCGAAGTACGCGTCGAGCGCGGCCTGCCGATCCGGCGGCAGCCCGGTCGCGCGGTCCAGGACGCCGTGCAGCAACTCGTGCAGGCCGGCCCCGGTCGTCCCCGTCTCGCAGCTCAGGCCGGTGCAGCGCAGGGTCAGGAAGCCACCGTCTCGGGCCCGGTCCGCGACGGCGTCGAGGACGGCGGTCTTGCCTGCGCCCGCCTCACCGACCACGGCGACGGCGGCGCCACCGCCACCGGCGGCGCGCCCGGTGCCGGCCACCTGATCCACCAGGTCCCCGAGCCGGGCCATCTGTGTCTCGCGCCCCGGCAGAACCCTCGTCAGCGTCACCGGTCGAGCCTGCTCGATGCCGGGGCTCCATGGGTATACGTCGCTTGACTTAGGCAGTCGTTCGACTTATCCGTCTCGCGTCCCGCGGCCCGACCGTGGTCGGTGTGGAAGGCGAGTTCGTGGTGACGGCCGGGCCTCGGGTCGTGGTGCACAGCTACCTGGCGCCGTGGGCCGGTCGCTATGCGGCGAGCCACCTGCTCGAGTTGCCCGATCGCCTGGTTCTGGTCGATCTGCCGCTGCTGGCCGCGCACACCGCTGAGGTGCTGGCCCGGGTGGCTGACCTGGCCAAGCCGCTGGCCGAGGTGTTCGTCACCGACGACGGCGCGGATCACGTGGCCGGCACGGCCCTGCTCGATCTGCCGGTGACCGCCACGGCCGGCGTCCGGCAGCAGGTCGCCCGGCACGGCCGCGACGTCGTTCAGGCCGTCTACTCCGACGCCCGGGTCGGGCAGCCGATCACCGGCCGTGGCCCGCACGTCGACCGGACCGCGCGGCCGGGCCCCGCGGTGATCGGGGACGTGGCGGTGGTGCTGCACCGGTTCGGTCCGGCCTCGGCGCCGGAGCACCTGGTGCTGGAACTGCCCGACGACGGGATCGTGGCGACCGGTGATCTGGTCGGCAACGGCGTGCATCTGCGGCTCGACCGGCTCAGGCCGGCCGGCTGGACGGCGGCGCTGCGGTGGCTGCGCGGACGGTCCCCGGCCGTCGTCCTGCCTGGCCACGGCCGTCCCGGCGGCCCCGACCTGATCGACGGCATGCTCCGCTACCTGGAAGTGGCCCAGTTCGTGCTGGCCGGTGCCGACGACGACGACGAGGCCGAGCGGGCCCTGCGGCGGGCCTTCCCGGACCATCGGACGCCCTGACCACGAAACGACTGAACCCGGCCTCGGGCTCTCGCCGCGACCCCGGCCCGCCTCGTAACGTTCCCGCCGTGATCGGACGTGCGGCGGAGTTGTTGACCCTGACCGAGGCCCTCGACGGGCTCGGTCCCGGCGGTCGCGTGGTGGTGGTGGAAGGCGCGGCCGGCCTCGGCAAGACCACCCTGATGACGGAGCTGGAGGAACACGCCAGGGCGCGCTCCGTACGGGTGCTGCGCTGCATCGGGGTGGAGCGGCAGATGTCGGGTGGCTTCGGGGCCCTGCACGAGCTGCTGCACCCGGTGCTGACTGCGGCCGAGGCCCTGCCGGCCCGGCAGCGTGCAGCCCTGCTGACCGCCCTCGGCTCGGGCGACGGCACGGTCTCGGACCCGCTGCTGGTCGGCCTGGCCGCGCTCGGAGTGTTCGAGGAGCTGACCGCCACGGGCCGTCCGCTGCTGGTGGTCGTCGAGGATCTGCACTGGCTGGACCCGTCGAGCAGCGCGGTCGTCGACTTCGTGTCCCGGCGGCTCACCCAGGCCCCGGTGCTGCTGGTGGCCACGCTGCGGCCGCAGTCGCGACCGGGACCGGCGCTGACCGCGCCCGAGGTGACCCGGGTGTCGTTGGCCCCGCTCTCCGAGCCCGAGTCGGCCGAGCTGGTCCGGCAGCTGGCCCCGGACCTCACCGAGCGGGCCCGTCGACGGGTCGTGGACGAGGCGGGCGGCAACCCGTTGGCCCTTAACGAGTTCAGCCTCGTGCTGGCCGACACCTTGGCCGACACCCGCCAGGGAGACTCGCTGCCCGCCCGCCTGGCGACCAGCCGCCGGTTGGAGAACGCGTTCACCGGCGACCTGGCCGGGCTTCCGGCCGCCAGCCGGCGGCTACTGCTGGTTGCGGCCGCGGGCGACGAGACGACCTCGTTACCGGAGCTCCTGGCCGCCGCGGCGGCGCTGGGCGTGACCCCGGCCGATGCCGAGCCGCTGGAGCGCAACCGGTTGATCTCGGTGCAGCGCGACCGGCTCACGTTCTCCCATTCGTTGGTCCGGTCGGCCGTCTACGGGGCCGCTTCGAGCAGCGAACGTGCGGCGGCGCACCGCGAGCTGGCCGGCGTGACCCTCGACCCGGTGCGGGCGGCCTGGCATCGGGCGTCGGCGCTGATGGAACGGGACGAGGCGGTAGCCGCCGAGCTGGTCGCCGCAGCCGAGCTGGCCCGGCGCCGGGCGGCCCTGCCGGAGGCGGCGAGTGCGCTGCGGCGGGCCGCCGACCTGTCGCCCGACCCCGACGACCGGGTGCACCGGATGGCGCTGGCCGCGGAGATGACCCGGCAGGCCGGGCAGGCCGAGGAGTGCGCGGCCATGCTCGCCGAGGCGATCCCCCAGGCCCGCCGGGCCGAGGACGCGGTGATGCTGGCCGTCACGGAGAACCTGCTCGGCCTGACCACCGGCCTGCCGATCCGTAGCGTGGACGACGTGCTGGCGCTGTCCGGCAGCCTGGCGGCGCCGACCGTCCAGGAGGTGTTGTTCCAGCGCAACACCCTGCTGGCCGCCGTGGCGGGACGCGTCGACGCGCTCGGAGCGGATCCGGACGTTCGGGCCCGGGTGCGCGACGCCGTGGCCGACCTCCTCGCGGTCGACGACTCCTGGCCTCAGCAGGTGGTGATGGCCTGGGCCGACCCGGTGGCCGCCGCCCCGCGGATCCGCCCGCAGCTGCCTGCCCTGTTCGAACTGCTCAGCGGCTTCGCGATGGCCGGCGGACAGGAGCGCATCCCCGGCGGCAACCAGTACCTGCACGTCTTCGGCCGGGTCGCGGAGGCCCTGCACGACCTGACCGCCGCCCGCCGGTCGTGGGAGCAGTACTACTTGTTCCACCAGCAGCAGGGTGGCGCCGCCGAGGTGGCCACCGCGCTGCAGGGACGCGCCACGGCCCGCCTGATGACCGGCGACCTGATAGGTGCGCGCGCCGACGGCGAGCAGGGCATCGAGCTCGGCACGGTCAGCCGGTCGCCGCGCAGCGCCGCCGCCGCGGCAGCCGTCGCCGCGCTGGCCTGCGCCTTCCTCGGCGACACCGGGCGCGCGACCGAGCTGATCCGGTACGCCGACGAGACCAGTGACCACCAGCCGCACGCGCTGATCACCTCCCGGGCCCGCTGGGCCGCCGGGCTCGTCGCGATGGCCGAGGGCCGGCACTCGGACGCCTGGTTCGAGCTGCTGGAGGTGGCCGCGCATCCGACTACTGCGATGTGGGCGGTGGCCGACCTGGCCGAGGCGGGCACCCGGAGCGGGCACCTGACTGCGGCGCGTGAGCTGGTGGCCGAGGCGGCCCGCCGGGCCGAGGCGTTCGACGCGCCGATCGTCTGGGCCGTCGTCCACCGGGCTCAGGCGATGCTCGGCGACGGGCCCGGCGCCGAGGACCACCATCGGCGATCCATCGAGCAGGCCGAGGCGGCCGGCGCCGGCCTGGAGCGAGCCCGGTCCGAGCTCGCGTACGGCGAGTGGCTGCGCCGGCAGCGACGGATCGCGGAGGCCCGGGAATACCTCGGGTCGGCCCTGCGCGGGTTCCAGCGACTGTCGGCCGAGGCTCTCGTCCAGCGGGCCGCCGGCGAACTCCGCGCTGCGGGTGGGGCGTCGGTAACCCAGCGTATGCCGGTCCCCGATGCGGAGGCCAGTCTGACCCCGCAGGAGCGGCAGATCGTCCAATTGGCCGCAACCGGGCTGAGCAATCGGGAGATCGCCGACCAGCTGTTCCTGTCCCACCGCACGGTCGGCGTACACCTGTACAAGGCCTATCCCAAGCTGGGCGTGTCCAACCGGGCCCAGCTGGTGGATCTGCTTCACCTCGCCGCGGGCTGAGCGGGTACCCGAACGGGCCGGGGCAGCACCGCGGCCAGGGCGTACAGCGGCGCCGCCGACCCGTCCAGCCGAGCCATCCGATGCTCGAGGGCGGCCGCCAGGCTGAGCGGTCCGAACAGCACGGCCCGCAGGGTTGCCACGTCGGTGGTCAGCCGGGACCCGGCCAGGGCGGTACCCGGTCCGCGGCGGATCTCGACCCCGTCCGCGCTCGCCTCGACCTCGAAGCTGTCGGCAGCCAGCCGCAGCGTCACCCGGCCGGGGGCGGCGTGGCCAGGTAACGGGCGGTACCAGGCCAGCAGTTCGAGCAGGGTGGCGGCCGCCCCGGTGGCGCCGGGCACGGTCACCGGGAGGTGATGGCCCCAGCGCACGAGTTCGACCAGGGTGGCCCGCAGCCCGGCGCCGCGGGTAGTCAACCCGTACCGGACCTCGCTGCCGGCCGACGGCCCTGCGATGCCCCGGGTGACCAGCTGTTCGAGCCGATCGGGCAGAACGCCCGCTGCCGGATCCGGCAGCGCCCGGCGCACCTCGCGCTCGGTCCGCGGACCGAACAGCAGCTCCCGGACGATCTTCAGATCCCACGGGTCGGCGCCCAGCAGCCGGAGCGCCCGCGCGTCCGGAGCCGGGTCGTCGTCCTGGTCACCCTCGACTTGGCGAAACCGCTCAGCTGACACATGCTCACGGTAGGGACCTGATCATCGGGCCCGATAAGTCGAACGACTCCCGACCGGAGGAACAGCGGGTGATCGGGCGCAGGACCGAGCGCGCAGCGCTGCTCGAGGCTCTCGACGGCGGCGGCCGGGTGGTGGTGCTGGCCGGGGCGCCCGGTATCGGCAAGACCACCCTGGTCGGCGAGGCGCTGGCGGTGGCCGCGCAGACCGGCCGGCCGGTGCTGCAAAGCACCGGTTTGGCGGCTCAGTCCACCGTCGGCTACGCCGGGCTGCACGAGTTGCTGCACCCGCTGCTGCCGCTGTCCGGAGTCCTGCCGGACCGGTGGCGCGAGGCCCTGCTCATCGCGTTCGGTCAGGTCCAGGGGCCCGGCCCGGATCCGCTGGTCCTCGGCCGGGCCGCGTTCCGGCTTCTCGACGAGGCCGCAGGGACCGGGCCGATGCTGGCCGTCGTCGAGGATCTGCAGTGGGTGGATCCGACCAGCCGGTCCGTCCTGGACTTCGTGGCCCGCCGGTTGGCCGGCTCCACGGTGACGCTGCTCGCCACCGAGCGCACCGGCCGGTCGGCGAACCACTTCAACGGCGCCGGGGCGCGCCGAATCGAGCTGGGGCCGCTGACGGTGGACGAAGCGGCCGAGGTGCTAGCCGCGACCGCGCCGCACCTGACCGGGCCACTGCGGCGGCGGGTGCTGAGCGAGGCGGCCGGGAACCCGCTGGCGCTCGAGGAGTTCGGCGCGACGGCCGAACGGCTGCGCGGCGCCGGGCCGCTCGACCCGGCCGACCGGCGGCTGCCCACCAGCCGCCGGCTGGAGCAGGCGTTCCTGGGCGACCGGGCCACGCTGCCCTCGGCCAGCTGGACGCTGCTGCTGATCGCCGCGGCCGCCGATGAGACGACATCGGTGGCCGACGTGCTCGTGGCCAGGACCGAGCCTGCCGACCTGGCTTCGCTGGAGCACGCCGGGCTGATCGCCGTCGAGGGCGGCCGGCTGCGGTTCACCCACCCGCTCGTGCGCTCGGCGGCGTACGGGGCGGCCTCCGCCTCCGAACGGGCCGGCGCCCATCGCCATCTGGTCACGGTCGCCACCGACCCGGTCCGCGTCGCCTGGCACCGGGCGGCGGCGGCGCAGCGGCTGGACGAGGACGCGGCCCGGGGCCTGGAGACGGTGGCCGGGCTGGCCGGACCGCGGGAGGCCGTGTCCGCGTTGCGCCGGGCCGCCGAGCTGTCCCCCACGCTGTCCGCGCGGACCCACCGGTTCGCACTCGCGGCCGAGACGGCCCGGCAGGCGGCGCTGCCGGACGAGTCTGCGGCGCTGCTGCGGGAGGCCGTAGCCCTGGCCGAGGAGCCGGACGACGTCGCCCTGCTGGTGTCCACCGAGGTGCTGCTCGGTCTCATGGCCGGCACGCCCGGGCGCGGTACGGCGGAAGTCATCGGGCTCGCGGTCCGGCTGGAACCGTCGGCGCAGCGCCTGCGCCTGCTCAGCGCGGCGATCGGGCGGGCGTGGGTGACTGGCGCCGTACCGGAGACGGCCGCGGCGGCGCTCTCCGACGAACCGCCCTGGACTCGCGACCTCAGGCTGGCCCTGACCGATCCGATCGGTTCTGCCCCGGCGGTGCGGCGGAGGCTGCCGGCGATCCTGCACGACGTCCGGGCCGCCGCGTTCGACGGCGATCGGGAGCGGTCGCCCGGCTCGAGCCAGTGGCTGCTCGCCTACGCCTGGGCGGCTGAGTCACTGCAGCATCTGGCCGCTGCCCGGGACGGCTGGGAGCTCGGCCGGCGATTCCACCACGAGGCCGGGTCGGCGGCCGACGAGGCGTACGCGTTGCCGGGGCGCGCCATGATGCGCCTGCTTGCGGGCGAGCTGACCGCCGGTCTGGCCGACAGTGAGCAGGCGCTGCATCTGGCCGAGGCGGGCCGGCTGCCCCGGATCGCCGGTCAGGCCGCGGCGATCTCGGCCCTGGCCCATGCCCGGCGGGGCGAGCGGGCGGAGGCGGCCGCGCGGA
The DNA here is from genome assembly GCF_023544445.1 of Actinoplanes sp. M2I2. GTDB lineage: Bacteria > Actinomycetota > Actinomycetes > Mycobacteriales > Micromonosporaceae > Actinoplanes. The sequence goes on from NZ_JALPVJ010000035.1 coordinate 18,289, forward strand.
TCGCCGACGCCGGGCGGCTGCGGGGGCACGAGCCGTACGCGCTGATCACCGCGCGGATGCGCTGGGCCGCCGGGCTGCTCGCCCTGGCCGAGGGCCGGTACGCCGACGCGTGGCTGGAGCTGACCGAGGTGGCCGACCACCCCACCACCGCGCTGTGGGCCCTGGCCGACCTGGCCGAGGCCGGTGCCCGCAGTGGACACGCCGCGGCCGCCCGCGACCAGGTCGAGGCGGCGGCGGTGCAGGCCGAGGTGTTCGATTCGGCCCACCTCTGGGCGATCGTGCATCGGGCACGCGCCGTGCTGGCCAGCGACGAGGACGCTGAAAGGCACCACCGGCGCGCGATCGCCGCCGCCGTCGAGGACGGGGGCGTCCTGGAGATCGCGTTCAGCCGGCTGGCCTTCGGCGAATGGCTGCGCCGCGAGCGGCGGATCGTCGAGGCCCGGGAGCCGCTGGGCGCGGCCCTGAAAGCTCTCCACCGGTGCGGTGCCGGTAGCGCGGCCGAACGGGCGGTGATGGAGCTGCGGGCCGCCGGGGTGATCGCTGACGCGGCCGCCGGGGTGAACCTGGGTGATCTCTCGGCCCGGGAGCTGCAGATCGTCCGCCTGGCCGCGGCGGGGCTGAGCAACCGGGAGATCGCCGACCAGATCTACCTCTCGCACCGCACGGTGGCCGCCCACCTGTACCGGGCGTTTCCGAAGCTCGGGGTGGCCAGCCGGGCCCAGCTGGTCGAGGTGCTCGCCCGCACCGATCTGGCCGGGGCGGACGTCCCCCGAGCGGGATGATTAGACGTTGGTGAGCGCGCGCATGGCGCCGGCCAGCTGGGAACGCTGCGTGATGCCGAGCTTCGGGAACAGGTTGTGCAGGTGGGTCGCCACCGTGCGGTGCGAGAGGTAGATCTGGTCGGCGATCTCCTTGTTGCTCAGGCCGGTCGACGCCAGCCGGGCCACCTGCAGCTCCTGGGGGGTGAGGGTGCGTCGCGGGTCGGCCCGGTCCGCCCGGACGACCGTTCCGGCCCCGGCCGCGTCCAGCTCGGTGGCGGCCCGCACGGCCCACGGCCGGGCCTCGGCCTCGGTCAGCAGTTCGACGGCCGTCGTCAGATGCTCCCGGGCCTCGAGGATCCGGCGTTCGCGGCGCAGCCACTCGCCGTACATCAGGTGTGTGCGCCCCAGCTCCAGCGGAACGCCGGCCTGTTCGCCGTGCCGCACGGCAGCGGCGAACGCGACGCCCGCCTCCGCCTTGGCGGCGGTCAGCGCGACCGACCGCTGCCACAGCATGTGCAGCCGGGGAGAGGCCGGGAAGGCCGCGGCCGCGACGGCCAGAGCGGCCAGCGGCTGCTCGGCCGCCTCCGGTCGCTGGGCGCGCACCGCGGCCTCGATCAGGTCCGCGCTCGCCCACAGAGCGATCGCCTCGTTCACCGAGACGGCCGCCATCGCCTCCCAGGCCTCGACCGACCGGCCCTCGACGGTGGCGATCAGGCCCGCCGCCCACGCGGCCATCGCCTCGACCCGGGCGAACGGCTGCGCCCCGGCCAGCTCTCGGTACTGGGCCAGCGCGGACCGGGCCTCGGTCACCTCGCCGCGCATCGCCCGGGCCTGGGCGATGGTGGCCGCCGCGAGCGACCCGGCCACCGGCAGGCCGAAGTCGAGTGACAGCCGCAGCGCCTGTTCGGCGTCGGCCAAGCCGTCGGCGAGCAGACCGGCCATCACCCGCAGGGTTCCGCGGCCGCACTGGGCCACGGCCTCGTCGCTGATCCGCCCGTACGCGTGGTGGTGGTCCATGGCCAGCGTCCAGCACTCGTATGCGGTCGCCTCGTCCTGGGTCTCCTCGGCCACGAACGCCAGCACGTTCATGATCACGGCGTTGAGCGCCAGCACCCGCGGGGCGAGTGCGGGCAGGTCGGCCCGCAGCGAGGCAGGCCCGCGGGTCGGGTCGAGCAGGGTCACCGCGATGTCGTGGAGGCCGTCGCGCTCGTGGGCGTCGACGGCGTCGAGCCCGGCCCGGACCAGCCGCCGGACCTCGGGCGGCTCCTGCAGCACCCAGGCCTTGGTCGCCGCCCAGAGCAGGATCTCCACCCGCGACGGGCCGGTGTACTCGCCGGCCAGCTCGACCAGTTGCGCCGCGCTGCGGCTGGGCACGACCGCGGTCATGCTCAGCAACCATTCGGTTCGGGCCAGTCCGAGCACCAGCTCGCCGGCCGGGGCCAGCGGCAGCGCCTCGCGCAACGTCTCCTCCGACTCGGCGGTCAGCCCGCCGCGCCGGGCGGCCTCCGCGGCCTCGGTCAGCCGGCGCACCCGGTCGACCAGCACGGGCGACAACGCGGCCGCGCGGCGGTAGGCGGTCATCGCCTCCGGGTTGGCGCCCTGCTGGACGGCGGCAGTGGCCAGTCCCTCGAGGTCGTCGGCGAGGCCCGCGTCCCAGCCGAGGGTGGCCGCGGCCCGGTGCCGCACGGCCCGGGCCCGGTCGGGTGAGGCCGCCGCCAGCGCCCGGTGCGTCTCGGCCCGTTGCAGCGACGAGGAGGCGCCGTAGATCGCCGAGGCGACCAATGGGTGCCGGAACGTCACCCGGACCCGCCCCACCCGCAGAAAACCGGCCCGCTCGACCTCGCCCAGGGCGTCGCCGTCCAGCCCGAGCTGCTGGCCGGCGGCGGCCAGTTCGGTCGGTGCGGCGTCCTCCCCGGCCGCGGCCAGCAGCAGGGCCGCCCGGGCCGGGCCGGTGAGATCGGCCATCTCGGCCAGGAACGCCTGCTCCAGCCGTTCGGTCATCGGCAGCTGATCGGTTGCGCCGGCACCGGCGGCGGGCCGGCGGCGCAGCTCGGCCGACAGCTCGTGCAGGGCCAGCGGGTTGCCCGCCGCGGCGGTCAGCACCCGCGCGCGCAGTCCGGGGGCCAGGTCGGGGGCGACGTCGCGGAGAAGCTGTGCGGCCAGGCGGTCGACCAGCGGCTCGACCGGCAGCACCACGGGGAAGGAGCCGCCGCGGTCCTCGTACGACCCGCCCGTCCTGGTGCTGGCCAGTAACAGCACCCGCGCGTGGCCGAGCCGGCGGGCCAGGAACGACACCACGTCGGCGCTCGACCGGTCCAGCCAGTGCAGGTCCTCGATCACCACCAGCAGCGGCACGACCGCCGCGGTTTCCTCCAGCAGGCCCAGGGTGGCCAGCCCGACCAGCAGCCGGTCCGCCGGCGGTCCCTCCTCCTGGCCGAAGGCCACGGTGAGCGCCGACCGCTGCCGGGCGGGAAGGGCGGTCAGCCGGTCCAGCACCGGATGGAGCATCTCGTGCAGGCCCACGAAGCCGGCGCCGCCCCCGGCCTGGACGCCGCGGGCGTGCAGCTCGCGGAAACCTCGCGTCCGGGTGGCTTCGCGCACGGCGGTGAGCAGTGCGGTCTTGCCGATCCCGGCCGTGCCCTCGATCAACACTGCGGTGCCGGCCGACGTCGCGTCGTCAAGGAACCGGAGCAGACGGGCGAACTCGGGCCCGCGGCCCACCAGACCCGGCGGAGCTTGATCCATGTCACGGAGCCTAACCGGCAGTCCGACCAGCGCAATCGCAGGAGCCCAGTCGATGCACGTATGCCCGTCCGTCCCGGCCTGGCGAAGGTTGGGGCAGGACGGAAACAGCAACGGAGAGGACAACGACATGCCTTACATCACCACCACCGACGGCGCCGAGATCTTCTACAAGGACTGGGGCAGCGGCCAGCCGGTGATCTTCAGTCACGGGTGGCCGCTCAGCAGTGACGCCTGGGACGTCGAGATGAAACTGGTGGCCGACAACGGTTTCCGGGGCATCGCGCACGATCGGCGGGGGCACGGCCGGTCCTCGCAGACCTGGAACGGCAACGACATGGACACGTACGCGGCGGATCTGGCTTCGCTCGTGGACCAGCTGGACCTCAGGGACGTCATCGTCGTCGGCCACTCCACCGGCGGCGGCGAGGCGGTCCGGTTCGCGGCCCGCCACGGCCGTGGCAACGTCGCCAAGGTGATCACCGCGGGTGCCATCCCACCGGTCATGATCAAGTCGGACAGCAACCCGGGCGGCACGCCGATCGAGGCGTTCGACGGCATCCGCGCCGGCGTGCTCGGTGACCGGTCGCAGTTCTACCAGGACCTGGCCTGGCAGTTCTTCGGTGCCAACCGCGAGGGCTCCACGATTTCGCAGGGCCAGCGCGACCAGTTCTGGCGACTGAGCATGCAGGTGGGCCTGAAGGCGGCGTACGACTGCGTCGCGGTCTTCTCGGAGACCGACTTCACCGAGGACCTGCAGGCGCTCGACATGCCGATGTTCATCGCGCACGGCGACGACGACCAGATCGTGCCGTTCGCCGACGCCGCGCTGAAGTCGGTGAAGTTGGTCAAGAACGCCACGCTGAAGATCTACGAGGGCGCGCCGCACGGCATCGCGGGCGACTACCAGCAGCTGTTCGACCGGGACCTGCTCGACTTCATCCAGAGCTGACCGTTCGCCCACTCCCGAGGCCCGGCCGACCATCGCGATCGGTCGGGCCGGTGTTCGAAGACATGGAGATCATTCGATGACTACCCCTATCACCGTACCGAAATGGGCTCAACCGGACACGAACCTCGCCGGGTCCACTGTCGTCGTGGTCGGCGGGGCCGGCGGCGTCGGCGAGGGCGTCGTGCAGGCCCTGCTCGCCGCGGGCGCCACGGTCGTGGCCACCTCCCGCTCGGCCGGTCGGCTCGACGAGTTCGCCCGCCGCATCGACGACCCGCACCTGCACGTCCGCGAACTCGACCTGCTCGATCCCGGCCTCGACGAGGCGGCGGCCGAGCTGGCGGCCGAGTTCGACGGCCTGTACGGCGTGGTGCTCAGCGTCGCCGACTGGGGCCGACAGGGTCGCAAACCGCTGCTCGATCTCACCGATCCGGAGTGGGAGGATCAGCTCCGGCAGAACCAGACCACGGTGTTCCGTGCCTACCGCGCCTTCATCCCGCAGCTGGCCGGCGACGGCATGATCCTGCAGCTCAACGGACTGTCCGCGGACCTGCCCTTCCCGATGGCAGCCGCGGTCGCCGCCGGCAGCGCGGCCACCAAGTCGTTGACCCGCACACTCGCGGCCGAACTCGGCGGGCGCGGTCCACGCGTCTACGAGCTGGTGCTCGGGTTCATCCGCACCCGCCCGCGCCGGCTGGCCGGCATCGACGACCCGGGCTGGATCCCGGCCACCGACGTCGGTGTGCACATCGCCGAGGTGGCCGCCGCGACCAGCCCCATCGCCGGAGACACCCTGCACTACTTCGTCGATCAGGCGGCCGGGCCACAGGCCGCCGCGGACCAGGGCTGAGGGGCACGGCGATGCTCGACGTCATCCGGCCCGGCGATCCGGCCTACCGGTCCGTACAGCACGTCTACACCGCGACCGGATCGCCGGCCGCGGTGGTGCGGCCGCGCTCGGCCACCGAGGTCGGCGCGGCGCTCGGGTTCGCCCGGGACGCCGGTGGCCCGCTCTCGATCCGCAGTGGAGGCCACGGCATCAGCAGCGTCTCCACCAACGACGGTGGAACCGTCATCGACCTCTCCCGGCTCGACGCCGTCAAAGCCCTGGGGGACGATCTCGTCCGCATCGGCCCCGGCGCCCGCTGGGGTGACGTCGCCGCCGAGCTGAGCCCGCTGGGGCTGGCCATCAGTTCCGGCGACTCCGGCGACGTCGGCGTGGGCGGGCTGGCCACTACCGGCGGCATCGGGCTGATGGGCCGGGCCCACGGCCTGACCATCGACCGGCTCACGGCCGCGGAACTGGTCACCGCCGACGGCACGATCCGCACCGTCGACGCCGAGCACGACCCGGAGCTGTTCTGGGCGGTGCGCGGGGCCGGCGCCAACGTCGGAGTGGTCACCTCGTTCACGTTCCGGGCCGCCCGGATCCCGGTCGTCGCGCACGCCACGTTCCAGTACCGCGTACCGGACGTGGTCTCATTCCTGCGGCGCTGGGGCGAGACGGTCGAGGCCGCCCCGCGTACGGTCTCCGCCTTCCTCTACCTGGTGGGGGACGGCGTCGCGCTGGCCACCGTGGTCGTCGCCGACGAGAACGCCGAGGCCGCCCTGACCCCTTTCCTGCGCGTCGCACCGCTGCTCGGCCGGCAAGCCCGGCTGGCGCCCTACGCCTCGGTCGTCGCTGCCACCCATGCCCCGCAGCGTGGCCAGCAGCAGGCCCGTACCCACAGCGGTCTGGCCGTCCACCTCGACGACACGGTGGCCGGCCACGTCGCCTATCTGGTCGAGCAGGGCTTCGGTCAGCTGCTGCAGATCCGCTCGGTCGGTGGCGCGATCAACGACGTGCCGGCCGAGTCGACCGCGTACGCCCATCGTCACCAGAACTTCTCCATCACCGCCGTTGCTGCGGGACGCGAGACGGAGTTCGACACGGCCTGGGACAAGACGGGTTCGGCGTGGGACGGGCTCTACCTCAGCTTCGAGTCGGCCTTCACACCGCAGCGCCTCGTCGAGGCGTTCCCACCCGCGACCCTGCGGCGGCTACGGGCCGTCAAGGCCGAGGTGGACCCGGATGACGTCTTCAACCAGAACTTCCCCGTCAGCGCAACAGCGTGTTCAGCTCCTGACGGCTGCTGACGCCCAGCTTGGGGTAGGCGTTGTAGAGGTGGGTACCGACGGTGCGCGGTGACATGCGCAGGTGGGTCGCGATCTCGATGTTGCTCAGGCCCTCGGCCGCCAGCCGGACGATCCGCTGCTGCTGAGGGCTGAGCGAGCCGAGCGGACCGGTGACATCCGACGACTCCCCGGCCGCGGACAGCTCGATGCGAGCGAGTTCGGCCAGTCCCTCGGCGCCCAGCCGATCGAGCAGCACCACCGCCTCAGACAGGTGCTCCCGAGCCGCGACGACCCGGCGTTGGCGGCGCAGCCAGGCGCCGTAGTGCATCCGGGCCAGGGCCCGCTCGAACGGCCAGGCTTCGCCGGCCGGGTCGTCGACCGCGCCCCGGAAACCCGCCTCGCTGTTCTCGTCGTCGGTCAGCATGGCGCGGATCTGCGCATGGCGCATCCGCCGGCGCGCGTTGTCCGGCCCGGCGCAGGCGTCGAGCACCCGCAGCGCCTCCGCGGCCCGGCCGGTACGCACCGCGGTCACCGCCAGGCCCAGGAGCATGTGGCCGGTGAAGTCCGGGTACAGCGCGCCGCCGTTTGGTCCGAACAGCGCGCGGTGGTGCCGGTAGGCCGCCTCGTGGTCACCCTCAGCGAAGGCGGCGATGCCCAGGGCCTGACGCAGGCGCGCGGCCACCCGGCGATTCTGGTGGAGGTCGACGCGGGTCCACACCGACTCCGCCAGGCTGCGCGCACCCGGGCCGTCGCCGCGCAGGGCGGCCAGGGTGGCCCGCATGGCCACCACCTCCACCTCGAGCAGGCGCAGGTCCGCAGCGTCGCAGGCGGCCTGCGCCCGGGCGATGAGCGCGTCCGCCTCCGGCCACCGCCCCGCATCGATCAGGCTGCTGGCCAGCGGCAGGAAGAGCTCCGGGAGTTCGGCCACCCCGTCGGACCAGGTCCGGGCCAGGGCCGCCTGACGCAGCGCGGTCGCGGTGGTGGTCTCCCCGGCGATGTCGGCGGCGTCCGCGACCCAGGTCGCGTGCAGAGCAGTGAGGCGGTCGGCGATCGGCCCGGCGGGCGGCAGCGCGGCCGACTGGGCGTACGGGTCGATGGCCGCGCTGACGGCAGCACGCATCACCCGTATTCCGGGATCGGCGGCGGCCGGATCCGTCTCCCGCAGAAGCCGGCGGGCGATCGACCGGTGCTCGTCGATACCGGACAGACGGGAGACCAGAGCCGCGGCGGAAGCCAGCCGCAACCGCTCCACGGCGTCACCCGGAGGCCGCTCGTGGGTCCGGGCGAGCAGAAGGTCCATCGCCTCCCGCTGCCGGGCGCTGCGGCACAGCGCCAGCGTCACCTCCGCGGTGGCAACCGGGGTGACCGCTGCGGGGTCCCGGCGCCGGGCCTCGGCGTACAGCTCCCGCACCCAGCCGGAATGGCCGGTCACGCCGGCGCTGAGCAGCGCCGTCGCGTACCGGCCGGCCGCCACTGCGGGATCCGGGGACAAACCGGCCGCCAGGTGCAGGGCCTCGGCATGCTCGGCGTGCGCACCGCTTCGCCGGGCCTGCTCGCCGCCCAGCTCCAGAGCGGCGGCGACCGGCTCGGCGAGCCCGCTGGTGGCCGCGGCCAGGTGCCGGGCCCGCAGCAGCGAACCGGCCGGGAGCACCGCCGCGAACTGCCGGTGCAGCTCGGCGCGTTCCACGGCCGGCCGGGACAGGTAGGCCGCCATCCCGGCCAGCGGGTCGGCGAAGCGCACCGCCCCGCCGTCCGGTTCCAGCAGCCCGGTGGCGACCACCTCGTCGAGGGCGGCCCGGCCGGCCGACGCGGCGATCAGCACCACCGGCACAGACTCGTCGCCGAGCGTCGCGCTGACGTAACCGGCCAGGCGGCGGGTCGACTCGTCCAGATCGTCGAGCAGGGCCGCATACCGTTGCCGCAGCTGCTCCGCCCAGGTCGACGGCGGCCGCAGCACCTCGGCGGTGGTGGCGTTCGGGAACAGGGTGGCGAGGTCGGCGATGGCCTGCGGCTTTCCCGCGGTCAGCTGCAGCAGCCGGCGCCGGGCGCGCCCGGTGACCTCGGACAGCCGGGTCGCGAGCAGCCGGGCCGCGGCCACCTCCGGCAACGGGTCGAGCCGCAGGACATCCACCCCGGCGGGCACCACCGACGCCGCGGCGGACCGGCGGACGCCGAGCAGCATGACCAGCGGACCCGGCGGCGGTGCGACGATCAGATCCGACAGCACCTGAGCCGACACCGGGTCGGCCAGGTGCAGGTCGTCGACGGTCATCAGGGTCGGCCCCGGCTGCAGCCTGATCAGGGCGCGCAGACTGAGCGCGAGAGCGCGGGCCAGCTCGTCGTGGCCTTGCGGCTGCAGGTTCAGGGCGTCCACCGCCAATGAGCGGGCCGCCGACGGCAGCTCGGGGACCGATCGCCGCAGGGCGATCAGCAGCCGCTGGGCCGTCAGGCCCCCGAGGTCCTTCTCGTCCTGATGCCCGGCGGTGCACAGCACCCGGAAGGTCCTCTGCCGCGCCACGCGGGCCGCGACGGTCAGCAGGGCCGAGGTACCAGCGCCCGCGTCGCCGACGATCGCCAGCCGGGCGCCACCGCGCCGGACGGGATCGAGAATCGCATCGATGGTGGACCATTCGTCAGCGCGGCCGAGCAGGTCCGGCGGCGCGGTCTCTGTCGTGTTGATAGCCGGTCTCCAACCGGTCAGGCGGCCACCACCGCGCCGCGCAACTGGGCGCGGCGGGTGATGCCCAGCTTCGGGAAGATCTGATAGAGGTGGAAACTGACTGTTCGCGGGGCGATCTTGACCTGGGTCGCGATGTCGCGATTCGACAGTCCGTCCGCGGCCAGCCGCGCGATCCGTTGCTGTTGCGGCGTCAGCGCGGTGAAAGGCGCCTCACCGGTGACCGGCGCCCGGACGCCGACGGCGCGCGACTTCTCCCGCACGACGGCGGCCTCGTGCGAGGCGCCGGCCCGGACCAGGATGTCCAGCGCGGCGACCAGCAGGGGCCGAGCCTGGGAATACCGCCGCTGGGCCGACAACCGATGGGCGTACGCGGTTTGGGCGGTCGCGTACTCGTGCGGCCACCGGTCTGCCGCGTCCAGTCTCGCCAGCAGCGCCGTCATCCGCCGGCCCGCCGCTTCGTCGTGCGGGTGCAGCAGCGCCGACGCGACCTGCCACGACCACTCCCGGCGATCCGTCGGGCGCGCCGCGCGGGCCCGGGCCAGGCGGAGCACCCCGGCGACCTCGGGCCGGCGGCCGGCGACCACGGCGGCCGCGGCGAGCTCGACGACCGAGCGCTGCGCCATCAGGTAGTGCAGCGGTGATCCGTCCGGCGCGAACATCTGCAGGTACGTCGTACACGCCTGGTCGATGTCGCCGGCCGCGGCGGCGAGCTGCCCGGCGGCTCTCAACCGCAGGTAGCGCACCAGTCGGCTGCCGGCCGGACCGGCGGCCGCGTCCCGGTCGAGCAGCGTGCGAGCCTCGTCGAGCTCGCCCCGGCGAATCAGCACGGTGGCCTGCTGCGCGGCCAGAGCCCGCCGCACCACCGCGAACCGGTTGCCGCCGACGAAGTCGGTCGCGTCCCGCAACGCCGTCGCCGCCTCGTCGAGGAAGCCGCATTCCAGGAGCACCTCGGTGAACAGCACGGTGGCCAGCGCCGAGACGCCGTACGACTGGTCGGTCCGCGCCCACTCCAACGCCCGGCGGTAGTGGTCGACGGCGATCTCGGTGTCGTCGGTGACCCACGCGATTCCGGCCACCGACATGAGCCGCGCACGCTCGGCTCCGTGTTCGACCGGTTCCATCAGCGGCGAGTTCTGCAGGGCGCCGTGGCGTCCCGTCCAGCCCGCGGGATCCGCCACCGCGTCGGCCAGCGCGATGGGGAACGACGGCGGTTGCGTGCCGCGGCGGTCCGGGCCGAATCGGTTGATCAGCCGGCCCAGCGCGCTCACGTCGGCGGGATGGCCGTCGCTGAGCACGGACCGGGCCGCGAGCGAGAGCAGGCCCGACACGTGCTCCGGATCCGCCAGTGGCGCGGCCAGCAACCGGTTCAGCCGGCCGAGGACGGTCCGGCCGGGCCGGAACATCGCGGTGTTGCCGAGGGCCATCGCGGTGGCGGCGTGCCGGGCCGGGTCGTCGTCGTGCGCCCGCATCCGGTCCCACAGGTCTAACGCCCAGGCGATGTCGCCGCTGCGGTCGGCCTCAGCCGCCGCCCGGCCGTACAACCGGGCTGCGTCCTGTTCGTCGGTGCTCCACTGCGCGGCCCGTTCCAGCATCGCCGCGGCGTCCAGGCCCCGGCCGTGCCGCGCGGCAGACTCGGCGGCGCGTTCGAATACCGCGGCCCCGTCGTCGTCGGTCGGCTCCACCAGGTGGGCGGCGTGCCAGTCACGCAGCGGTGCGTCCGCCGGCAGCACGCCGACCAGGGCGGCATGCGCATCGTGCCGCGCGCTGGGCGCGGCGGTGAACAGACACCGGATCCGGTCCATCGGGTGCACGAACCTCAGACGGCCCGCCACCACCGAGATCAGCCCGGCTTCCTCCGCGGGCCGGCAGTCCGGAAGACCCGCTCCGGCCGCGCTCAACAGGATGCCGAGGTCCTCCTCCTCGGTGGTCGCCGCCACCAGCAGGAGCCGGCGCGTGACGGTCGGCAGCGCGCCGAGATCGCCCGCGACCTCGCCGCCGAACGGGTCGGCCGCCGGGTCGGCCACCCTGACGAGCCGGGTGATCACCTCCGGGTTGCCGCGGGCGAGCCGGAGAATGTCAGCGCGCATCCGACCGGTCGGCGCCTGCGGCAGACCGTCCAGCAGGCCGGCCGCCGCGGTCGCGCTCAGCGCCGGCACCGGGAGCAACCGGATACCCTCGTGCGGCCGGCCGAAGCCCGCGACGGTGCGCGAGGCCAGCAGGACGACCAGGCGCTCGCCGGACATACGGCGCGCGACGAACCTCAGCAGCGACATCGTCTCGTCGTCCTCGGCCGCCACGTCGTCGAGCACGACCAGCACCGGGCCCCCGCGACACAGGAACTTCACGACGGCCAGCACCGCCATTCGCAGGGGCACCGGGCCGGGCGCCTGCGGACCACCGGCAAGCCGCTGGGCCAGCGGCCGGCGCAGCCCCTCGGGCAGCCGGTCGGTCGCCGCGAGCAACGAGGTCAGCAGCACCTCTTCGGCCGACGTCGCGGCCGCCTGACCGCCGACCACCAGGAAACCCGCCGACCGCGCCATGGTGATTCCACGACGCAGCAGCACGGTCTTGCCGATCCCTGCGTCGCCGACCAGCGCCACCATCCGTGGGCCGCCGACACTGTCGTGCAGGGCTGCGAGGAGAGAGCGCTCCTCGGCGGCCCGTCCAGGCAACGCGGCTCCGTCCACCGGCTCCGTCACACCAACCACCTCCGTTCCTCCGCCATCTTCAGCGCGGGGGTGGAGCCGCTGGTATACGTCCCGTGACCTATGCACTAGCGACCTGCACCACATACGTCGGCGGACGGCACCGCCCGCGCTGGTGCGATGACCGGCGGCACCAGCCGAAACGGGTCCGTTCACGGGCCCCGGCCGAGTCGTTCTACTCATGTCGGAGCCGACGTCTACGTCGATGACGTAGACCTAGCCGAGGCGGGCCAGCGCGCTCCGCAGCTGGGTCCGGTTGCTGATGCCCAGCTTCGGGAAGACCTTGTACAGGTGGGTCCCGATCGTCCGGTGGGAGAGATAGAGCTGGTCGGCGATCTCCTTGTTGGACAGACCGTCCGCGGCGAGCTCGACGATGCGCAGCTCCTGCGGGGTGAGCTGGGTGAGCCCGGCCGCCGAGCGGGGCGCGGCGGGCGCGACCCCGGCGGCCCGTAGCTCGGTCGTGGTGCGCTCCACCCAGGGATGCGCACCTACTGCCTCGAACGCCCGCAAGGCAGCACTGAGCTGCTCACGGGCATCAACGATGCGCTTGCGGCGGCGCAGCCATTCGCCGTAAGCCAGCCGGGTGCGCGCCACCTCCAGCGTGCCCGGGTTGGCGGCGCTGCCCGCCAGCGCGGCCGCGAAATGCTCCTCGGCGTCCGCGCCCGGTTCGGCCTGCGCCAGCCCGCGATGGACCAGGTTGTCGAGGTACGGGCTGGCGAACGCCTCGGCGTGCCGGGCGGCCTGCTCCAGCAACGGCAGCACCCGGGGCCCGCGGTCGGTCCGTACGGCGGCCTCGGTCAGGTCGGCGAGCGACCACAGGCCGGTGGTGGTGCTGGCCTGGGCGGCGCTCAGGGAGATCCAGGCGTCCTCGTGCCGGTGCTCGTTGAGGGCGATGAGACCGGCCGACCAGCTCGCCCGGGCCCGGATGAAGGTAACGGCGGGCCCGTCCGCACTTTCCAGGGCCGTCCGCGCGCGAGCGTTGTCGCCCTGCCAGGCGTAGGCCCGGGCCGCGATCGTCGCCGCGTCTGCGGTGGTGATGCGCAGCCCCAGGTCGGCACCGAGCCGCAACGCCATCTCGGCGTCGGACAGGCCGTCCCGCAGCTGTCCCGTGCCGATGAGCACCAGCGCCCGCTGGCGAAGCATCCAGGCCTCGTCGCCGGGCGCGCCGCCGCGGTGGAAGTGATCGACGCCCAGGTTCCAGCACTCGAGCGCGGCCGAGAGGTCGTGCACGGCCTCCAGCACCAGCCCGACCCCGATGATCATCTGAGACCGGCTGGGCGATCGCCCGGCCTCCGTCGAGAGGTAGTCCCGAACCCGGCGCACCAGGCCCGGTATCTCGGCCCGGGCCTGTAGGGCGTAGCGGGCCGGGTCGACCAGCACGTGCCCGACCAGCGCGTGCAGGCTGCCCTCACCGCCGTCCGCCGCGTCGATCGCCCCGATGAGCCGTTCGCGCAGGTCGCCCGGCAGCACGTGGATCGCCTGGGCGGTGGCCGCCGTGGCCAGCACCCGCAGACGCTGGAGCCGGTTGGCGTGCCCGTCCGGGCCGGCCAGGCGGGCCACCAGATCGAGCAGTTCGCCGGTGTTGCGGCCGGGAATCGCGGCGCTGGCACCCAGCGCCACCTCGGTGAGGATCAGCTGGGTGAGCACCTCCGGGTTCTCACCCAGCGACCACGCCTCGCGGACCAGCAGCGCACTGTCGGCGACCTCACCGGCCTGCCGGGCGATCTCGGCGGCGGCCGCGAGCCGGCGGGCCCGCTCGGTCACCGAGGACGACAGCGCGGCCGCCCGGCGCAGGGCGGCGGTCGCCTCGACCAGAGCGCTGCGCTTGCGGGCCCGGGTCGCGCTGTCCTCCAGCGCGGCGGCCACCTCGTCGTCGAAGTCCGGGGCCGCCGCGGCCGCGTGCCACGCGGCCCGGTCCGGGTCGGTTGCGGCGGCGGCCAGGACGCGGTGGGCGGCCGTCCGGTCGGCGAACGAGGCGGCGCCGTAGACGGCGGATCGCACCAGTGGATGCCGAAGCAGGATGCGATCACCCGCGACGGTCGCCAGGCGGCATTGTTCGATCGGAGCGAGATCCTCGACCCCGAGACCGGCGCCGGCCGCGGCGGCCATCAGATGCCGCAGCGACGACTCGGGGGCCGCGGCGATCAGCAGCAGCATGCGGCGGCTGTTCTCACCGAGGCCGACCGCATCGGCCAGGAATGCCTGCTCCAGCCGTCTGGTCATCGGCAGCCACCGCTCATCGCCGCCGGGGTGATGACCGACCGTCAGCGCCCGGGGCAGCTCGGTCAACGCCAATGGGTTGCCCACGGCCTCCGCCAGCACGAGCGAACGGGTAGGCGCGTCGAGCGCCGGCTCCTGTTCGCGCAGCAGCAACTCGGACTCGGCCCGGTCGAGCGGGCCGAGCGGGAGCACCGGGACCGACGCGAAGACTTCCGAATCGGGCCGGACCGTCATGATCAGTAGCACTCGCGCCTGCGACAGCCGGCGGGCAACAAAGGAAATCGCCTGGGCGGTGGAGGCGTCCAGCCACTGGGCGTCCTCGACGACCACCACCAGCGGCCGGCCGGCCGACAGCTCCTCGAGCAGGCCGAGTACGGCGAGTCCCGTCATCAGCCGGCTCGGCGCCGGCCCGTCGGCCTGGCCGAGTGCCACCTCCAGCGCCTGCCGTTGCCGCTGCGGAAGAGTGTCCAGCCGATCGATGACCGGGTGCAGGAGTTCGTGCAGGCCGGCGAAGCCCGAGGTCGTCTCGCTGTGCACCCCGGTGCAGCGCAGCTCGCGGAAACCCCGCTCGGTGGCCACCCGGACCACCGCGTCGACGAGGGTGCTCTTACCGATGCCGGCCTCGCCCTCGACGACCACGGCCTGCCCGCCGGGCCCGACCGCCTCGAGCAGCTCGCGGAGGCGGGAAAGTTCCTGCTCGCGCCCGATCAGGGTGGGGGTGGGAGCGGACACCTGTCGGAGTCTAGGTCAGCCCGCCGTTGCACGCTCCCGGGCCTGGTGGACGGACCGGACGGCGCTCGAGCCTTCACCCACCGCCGCTGCGACCCGCTTCATCGAGCCGGATCTGACGTCACCGGCGGCAAAGACGCCGGGCACGCTTGTCTCCAGCGGGAGCGGCCCGCCCGGGAACGTGGACCAGCGACCGCCCAGGGCCGTCCGGTCCAGCTGCTGATCGGTCCGAACGAAACCGTCATGGTCGAGCGCCACGCCGGTGAGCCACGACGTGGCCGGGACGGCGCCGATGAAACAGAACAGACCACCGCAGTCGATCGTCTGTTCTGTGCCCGAAGTGCGGACGGAGATCGCCGCCAGGCGGTCCACGCCGTGCAGCCGAGCCACCTCACTACCCGTTCGCACCGTGATGCGCGGCTCGGCCCGGATCCGATCGACCAGGTACGCCGACATCGCGGCGCCCAGCTCCGGTCCCCGCACCAGCAGAGTGACACCGGCCGCGTAACGGCTCAGCTGCAGAGCGGCCTGACCAGCCGAGTTCGCCCCGCCGACCACCGCGACCGGCATCCCGGCGACCGACTGCGCCTCCAGGTCGGTCGCCGCGTAGTAGATGCCGTTGCCGGTGAACTCGTCCCACCGCGCCAGCGGCAGGGACCGGTACTCGGCCCCGGTGGCCACGACCACGGCCCGGGACCGGATCGCGGTGCCGTCGGCCAGCACGATCGTGTGCAGATCCGAGCCGGGCTGCAGTTCGGCCACGGCACAGGGGCTGGCGATCTGCGTGCCGAACTTCAGCGCCTGCACCGCCGCCCGGGCCGCGAGGTCGGCCCCGCGCAGCCCGAACGGGAAACCCAGATAGTTCTCGATGCGGGCGCTGGTCGCGGCCTGACCACCGGTGGCCACGGCGTCCAGCAGCACAGTGGCCAGCCCCTCCGAGGACCCGTAGACGGCCGCGGCCAGCCCGGCCGGACCGGCCCCGACGACGACCAGGTCGTTGACGGACCGGCCGGTGCGCCGGTAGCTCAGACCGAGAAACTCGCTGAGCGCACCGGTGGTGACGTTGCGTAGCGTCCGGCGGCCGGTGATCACGGCCGGCAGATCGACCGCGGCCAGCCCGGCGGCGGCCATCACGGTCGCGTCCTCCAGCGCCGCCGGGTCGAGCCAGGCGTGGGCGACGCCCTGCCGGTTCAGGAAGGTGCGCAGAGCAAGACCGGCGCGGGACCCGGGGTCGCCGATCACCCGCAGGTCGTGCGCCGCCCCCTGGCGCAGCAGCCGGCGCTTGGCCAGGGCTGCGCGCAGGAAAATGTCGGCCAGGTCCGCCTCCCGGCCCATCAGCCGGCGGAAAGCCTTCGGGTCGATCCGCCAGACAGTGCCCGCGGTGGCAGCGCGCACCGACACGACCCGGGTCTGGCCGGTGAACAGGTTGAGCTCCCCGGCGAATTGGCCCGGGCCGTACTGCAGGAACACGTCCCCGCCGGGCTCGGCGGCGGCGGTGCGCAGCGACTCCAGCGTCGCCGTGCCGCACAGGAGCAGGTCACTGTTGGCATCCCCCAACTCGGACAACACCTGCCCGGCGGCGACCTGTTCGGCCACGCCGTACGAGGCGGTCCGCCGGGACTGCTCGTCGGTGAGCCGGTAGCCGGCTGCGGCCAGAATGTCCCGCTGCCGCTCCCCGATCTCGGGGAACGACGACGGCGATCGGACGTCGGTCATGATCCCTGGAGCAGGAAGTCGAGCACGTCAGCGGCGAACGCCTCGTGGTGCTGAAAGAGGAAGCCGTGGGCGGCGTCCGGGTAGATGACCACCCGGGCGTCCGGCAGGAGACCGCCGAGCAGGTGGGTGTAGCGGGGCCGGATCATCGGGTCGCTGTCGCCGTTGGTCACCAAAACCGGCACGGTGATGCCGCCGATCCGCCCGAGCCTGCTGTGGTCGGGGATCCCCCAGGCGCAGATCGCGTCGTACTGGGCCTGCCGGGTCTGCCAGGTGGTGGCCTGGTCGCGGCCCTCGGTGCGGGCGTACATGCGGCCCAGCGCGGCCTGGCCGGCTTGCCGGCTGCCGTCCGACGACGTGAAGAACACTCCCAAATAGTCGGCCGGGCCGGTCTCGGGCTTGCCGACCGCACCGATAACCTCCGGCGCCCAGCCGTGCATACCGGCCGCGCCCTGCGGGGCCGCCGACGCCAGCACCAGCCGGCGTACGGCGTCGGGCCGGCTCAATGCGATCTCCTGCGCCACAAAGCTGCCCAGCGAGAAGCCGAGTACGTCGGCCCGGCCGATGCCGAGCGCGTCGAGGAAGGCGAGCGCGTCGCGCGCCATCTCGGCAACGGTCGACGGGGTGCTGCCCGACGAGCCGCCCACCCCGGCATTGTCGAACGCGATGACCCGCCGTCCCGCGGCGAGCGCGTCCACCAGTGCCGGGTCCCAGCTGTCAAGGTTTCCCCGGAAGTGCTGCAGCAGGATCAACGGGTCGCCCGTGCCTGTCTCCCGGTATGCGTAGTCGATGGCGTCGGCGCCTCGCACCACCGCGTTGGACACTGTCGCGTAAGTCTCCATGAATTTTCCTCTCCACTCTGGTCAGGACGTGCGGCGCTGGTTGGCCAGGCCGAGGAACTCCCCGAGCCGGTACTCGACGTCGAGCGCGGTCTGCGGGTCGGTCTGCTGCAGAGTGCCGGCCCGGCTCTGGAAGCCGGGCAGGGTGAGCGAACGGCGGTAGTCCGCGTAGGCGGCGATCAGATCCGTGTCCGGCGGCAGGACCGCCCGGTTGACCATCGACTTGGCGGTGGCCAGGGCGGCGCGGTCGAACGAGGCGAGCCGGTCGACGACCCCGGCCACGTACTTGTCGAGCTCGGCGTCCGGCAGTGCCCGGGTGACCCATCCCCACCGCTCGGCGGTGGCCGCGTCGTAGTCGGCGCTGCTCAGGATCACCTCGAGCGCACGGTCCCGGCCGATGGCTCGGGGCAGCCGCTCAGTGCCGCCACCGCCGGGAACGATGGCGGTGCCGACCTCCGGCTGGCCGAAGAACGCCGTCTCCAGGCCGGCATAGCGCAGGTCGAAAGCGAGCGCGAGCTCGTTGCCGCCGCCGCGAGTACGGCCCCGGATCACGCCGACGGTGATGTACGGCGCCTTCGTGAGCCGGAGCACCACGTCGGTCCAGACCGGGACGTCGCCCGGCCCGGGGGCCGGGAAGTCGGCGACGGCGGCCAAGTCGAAGTGGTTGAGGAAGAAGTCGGGGACATCGCTCTCGAAGACGACGACCTGCACTTCGGGATCGCTGTCCAGCTCCGCCACGATCGCCGCGAGCCGGGTGACGATCGCCCCGTTGATCAGGTTCACCGGCGGGTTGCTGAAGATCACTCGGGCGGTCCTCGGGGACATGCGCTCAAGACGTACGGGATCGTGCTTTGTCATCGTCTCTGCCGCTTCGCTAGTCGTGCCGGTCGTCCGGCTCCCTGTCGCTGCCTGAACCAGACTGACCGGCACGACGGATCACACCTTCAGCAAAATGACTGGTCGCTCAACGGGCCGCGCGTTCGATGAACTCCGCCGTCGCCCTGGGGTGCGACACGAACACGGCATGCGAAGCGCCCTTGATGGTCAGGACCTGACCGTGGGCACGCTCCGCCATGAAGTAGTGCGCGGCCGCCGGAATGTTCTTGTCCCCGGTCGGGACGAGGAAGTAGCTGGGCAGGCTCTGCCACGCCTGCGGCCCCTGGGCCACCTCGTTGAGGGCCGCCGCGGTGATCGGGCGCTGGGTCACCGCCATCAACTGGGCGTCGCGGGCCGGCACATCGGCCGCGAACTGCTGACGGAAGAGCGTCGGGTCCACGTACTCGTCCTCGTTGCCGCCCGGCAGCGGGACTCCCCGGAGCGTCTCGCCCAGCGTGCTGCCCGGGTACTTGGCCGACAACGTGGCCCCGCTCTCCCCCGCCACCGGCGCGAAGCCGGCCACGTAGACCAGCGCCTTGACGTTGCCGGCGCCCACCGCCGCCTTGCTGATCACCATGCCGCCGTATGAATGTCCGACCAGCACGACCGGACCGTTGATACTCGCGAGCAGGGCCTTGACCTGGGCGGCGTCCGACGCGACGCCGCGCAGGGGGTTGGCCGCCGCAACGACCGGATAGCCGTCGTCGATCAGCTTGGCGGCAACGCCGTTCCAGCCGCCAGAGTCGGCGAAAGCGCCGTGCACGAGCACGATCATCGGCTTCTTGTAATTCCCGGCGGTTGCCGCGGCCGAGCCGGGCGCAGCAGCGGCAACCGTCGTCGCGGCGAGCAGCATGGCCGCTGCGATGCCCACGGTGCGGAAGATTTTGCTTCGCAACATTGCGTCTCCTTGAAGCAGGAACGGACCTTGACGCCATCCATCCTGTGGCGATGACCTGCTGCGTTCGTCAGTCGTATGACTGGGCCGGACACCGCCCTTGTCCTTCGCTGAGTCCAGACTGCGAACTACGGCGGCCTTCTCTGCACTACGACTCGCGACGCCCAGCCAATACTCGAATGGCCGCGCAGCGGCGAGCTCGTTACGTCGAAGCCGGGTGGTATCGGTCGTATATCTATTGCTCGCTACGCCTGAACGCACGATGGTGTCCAACGAGACATTCATGGCGCTCGACAGCCATGTGCGGGTGCTTGACAAAGTCGATCGCAGCCGCCGCATCGGCGCGTGGCGAGCAAGGTACCGACAGCGTGGTCGAAGGTCCAATCGCACTTACCCGTGTAGCCGGGACAAGTCCCAAAAGCAGGAGCGTGCGTCAGATGACCCCGAAGCGCATCGCGTACGCGACGACGTGCGATCGGTTCCGTAGCCGCAAACGGTGAATGATCTTGCTGATCACACTCTTCACTGTGCGCTCCGAGCAGTGCATTCGGACACCGATCTCCGTGGTCTCCAGCCCTTCGGCCATCAACCGGATCACGTCGACCTCGCGCGGAGTCAGGCCCGAGGCGCTCAGCCCGGAGCGCTCGAGCACCTCGCTTTGAAGATGCCGCAGATGGCTCAGCAGATCGCCGACGAGGCCCGGCGGCAGGAAGCCGCCACCTCCAACTGCGGTCCGGACGCTACCTGCCAGGCGCTCGCTAGTCACGGCCGACGACGGCAGCACTCCGACAACCCTGCACTCTACGGCCAGTAGCAACTGCTCCTGGTTGATGTCATCCACGACTAGAACGACCGGGCGTCGCGTTTCGATCGACGATCGCCTTAGGGCCGGCACTACCTGGCCGTCGACAGTGTCGGTCGCGTAGACGAGAACGTCAGCGCTCGCCCCGTCGCCCGGCAGCACCTTTACGTCCGGGCTCGACGCCAGCATCATCGACAGCCCGGCCAGGCTCAGCGGATCGGTGGCCCGCAATGCGACCGTGATGGTTCCCATGGACTTCCCCCTATGGCTCGTCGGCCCTACCTGATCTGCGGCCGCATTCCAACGCGGCCGCAGATCAAATGGTGGGTCGTCCGACGGAGGTAGCCATGAGTAGGTCGACTATGCGCCTCGAGGCAAGCAGGGTCCGCGCTTGCCGGGAGAGGGACCGAAAAGAAGATACCTGCGCCGAGCAGAGCCCAGTCCAGAGCCGGGTAGCCGCGCTAGAGTTCCGCAGTCGGCAGATAGGCACGGCTTTGCGTGGCAGGTAGGGCCAGTCGAGCGACGTATGTCCCTAAGCCAACCGCGTCGCCGGGCCAGGCCGGACACCACCGTGGTCTCTCAGGAGACGACGATGTCCGCCAGCGTGATCGACACGACCAGCGGCTCGGCGATCTTGTGGTTATTCTCATCGTGGGGATAGATCATGCGGGTGGTCGGGATGATCAGACCGGACACCTCGGTGTGACCGGTCGTGTACTCGGCCGCCGGCGTCTTGCCGGCGATGTCGACGGTGTAGTCGCGCCGGTAGATCAGCCCGTCGTCGCCGATGTACAGCGTCTGCTCGGTGCTGTGGGTGGCAATGCTGTCGGGATAGGTGATCAGCAGTCGCCGGAAGTTGCGGCCGTCCTCGGTCCAGCCGCCCAGCTCCTCAGTCAGCACGCCTGGGAAGGTCAGCGAGATGGGCTCGCTGACATAGGTCCACATGGCGTACCCGGAGAAGTAGGCCAGCTGCAGCCGGGTCCACGGGGTGGCGAACTCGTGGCCGGCGAACGAAGCTCGCGGATTGAGCAGCTCGTCGACGGTCTTGCCGTCCCCATCCTCGACCGCGACACGCTCGGGTGTGAAGTTGGTGTGGTGGTTCTCGGCGAAGAAGGGCTCCTGGCGGGTGTGTTCGCGGTCGAGGTCGACGGTGACCTGGACGTCGTTGAGAGCCCCGGGGTGGCCCTTGAGCTGCCACAGCGCACCGCCGAAGAACTGGCGGGCGCTGATCTGCGTTGCCTTCTCCCAGGTGTCGCGGCCGCCGTAGGCGGCAAGGACCTCATCCAGTAGATCTGACATGGTGTTCTCCTCGATTGGTGACCGGTGGGCTCAGCCCAGGAATTCGTTAACGTCCTTGGCGACGTCGTCGGGGTACTGGAAGAGGAAGGCGTGCGCGGCGTCCGGGTAGATGTGGATCTGCGCGTCGGGGATCAGCCCGGCCAGCGTGTAACTGCCCTTGGTGGGGATCATCAGGTCGTTGTCACCCTGGATGACCAGCGTCGGCATCCCGATGCCGGTCAGCCGCTGCAGCGCGGAGTAGTCCGGGATGCCCCAGCTGATGATCGCGTCGTACTGGGCGTCGCGGACCGCGATGCCAGTGGCCTCGTCCCGGTCCTTGGTGCGGGCCAGGAAACGGCCGAGGAATTCCCGGCCCTTGGCCTGGCTCGTCTCGGAGTGCGCGAAGAAGATGTAGAGCAGGTCGTCACCGTCGTTGACCGTGGCGCGGGCATGCGACTCGATGTCGGAGCGCCAGGCGTGCATGCCGGGCGCACCCATTGGACCGGTGCCTGCCAGCACCAGCCGGCGCACCAGGCGGGGCCGGACCAGGGCGATGTCCTGGGCGACGAAGCCGCCGATCGAGAAGCCCAGCAGGTCGATCTGCGGCAGGTCGAGCGCCTCGGTGAACGCGATGATCTGCCGGGCCATCTCGGCGATGGTGCCTGCGGGGGTCCCGGTCGACGATCCGACGCCCGCGTAGTCGACGAGGATCACCTCGCGGGATGCAGCAAGCCCGTCGGTCAGGGCGGGGTCCCAGTTGTCGAGGTTGCCGCGGAAGTGCTGCAGCATCAGCAGCGGCACTCCCCCGGAGACGCCGAAGCGCCGGTAGGCGTACGAAATCCCGCCCGCCTCGACGGACTGGGTCGGTGCGTTCTGGTGAGTGACGGTCGACATGGTCGCCTCCTGCTGTCTATGTGATTTCCCCAAGTAGATCCGCGCTTCTCGCCGCGACGGGAGGATCACCCGGCAGGGGTGGCCTAAGGTGCAACCGCACTCGCCCCGCTGATCGCTCTGTTCTGGGCCTGGCGGACCGAGAGGACGCGGTGCTGGAGCCCCTCGCCCCACCGCCCCGGTGACCCGTTTCATCGAGCCCGAGCCCACGTCACCGACAGCGAAGATGCCCGGACGCTGGTCTCGAACGGCAGCGGACCGGTCGCGATGTCGCCAAGTCGAAGGCGGATCCGCGCATACGCATCGCGATCGCGGCCAGCCGTTAGGCTCCGTGCCGGGCGCTCACCTGGTCCACGTGCGTAGGGTCAGCCGGGATCCGCTCGACGAGGTACGCCGACACCGACGCCCCGAGGCCCCGGACCGCGCACGAGCAGCATGACCGAGATGGTCGATGGCGAGTCCGGCCCACTCAGGCGCGATACGGCCAGTGGTGGCCACGCCCCCGACTCCGACCTCGCCAGAGCTGATCGCCAGGCCCCAAGGTGTAGAGCGCCACGGCGATACCACGAAGATGCCGACGATCCGGTGGCAGCGTTCGCGACCGAAACGAATGCACCAGTCGAGATGCGTATAGAGCGACACATCCTGCGCTTTAGCTTGAAGCACTGCGACAAGAATTGGAGGCCAACGATGGGGACGCCCTACGATCGCATCGCTCGAGTACCTGGCTTCGTCATCACCAGCACCGACGTCGGCGACGGGGTGAAAATGGAACCAGCTCAGGCGAGCGGCATCTACGGATCCGGCGGGCAGGACATCTCGCCGCAGCTGAGCTGGCGGGACTATCCGGCCGAAACTAAGAGCTTCGTGGTCACGGTCTACGACCCGACCGCGCCGACCGGCAGCGGCTTCTGGCATTGGGCGGTCGCCGACATCCCGGCCCTTGTCAACGACCTACCGACGAACGCAGGCGTTGAAGGCGCTCGGATGCCTGGCAGAGGATGGCAACTCGCCAACGACGCCCGGCTACGCCGCTATGTCGGTGCGGCGCCCGAACCCGGCAGCGGACGTCACGACTATTTCATCGGGGTGCACGCCGTGGATGTGGCCTCCCTCGGCGCGGACCACGACTGCACACCGGCCTTTCTCGGCTTCGCGCTCGGCGTTCACACCTTGGCCCGGGCCGTGATGACACCGTTCTACGAGCTGGGACCCACGACGTCAGCGGTTGCCTGATTCAGTGACCGGTGGCGGCCCGCACACCGGGATTCACCTCTCAGGAGTGAGTATACCGACAGCACTCTGCTGAACCGGCCAGGCGGATAGCGCGCCGAGCTGCGGCTGCAACGCGGCGACACGCCGCACAGTTGCGCCGATCACCCACCGGCCCGAGTCGATGTAGCCGGCCTTCGACCCTGCCGGGAAACGGCGCTGTCCAACGAAGCAAGACGTGTTGCCCGCTCGACGTGGCGCTGCCCCTGCGGTCATGACGATTTACCCCCGCAGGCAACACTGTTGGTCGCTTGGGCCCCGCCAGGCTTCTATACCGCCATGACGTACGTCTCCAGTTTCATGACCACACCTGTGGTCACCGATCCCGACACCCAGAGCGCGGTGTCCGTCCTCGGCGGCCGGGTTCGCACGCGGGCAGCGTCAGCCGACGCCGACGGCGGCTTCGACGTCCTCGAGTACGACGGCGAACGCGGCCACATGTCGCCGCTTCTTCTGAACAAAGCTGATGAGGAGACCGTCCTCATCCTCGAAGGCGAGCTAAGCGTCGAAGTCGGCCCTCAACGGCTCACGGTGGGCCCAGGTGGGCTTGCCCTTCTGCCGCGAGAGCAGGCACACAGCCTTGTCGTCACGTCACCCCAGGCACGAATCCTGACCCCTGCACACACCGGCCGGCCTCGACCGCTTCGCCAGCCGAGCTGACCCGCGTAGCCGCCCGCCACCTATCCAGATCGTCGGCCCCCGCTCGTTCCCTGACCTCCTGCCCAAACCCGATGACAGAGAAAGGCTCGCGATGTTATCCATCGACGTATTTACCAGCGGTTACAAGCCGATCGCCGCCCCCGCGCAAGGGTGGGACCCAAGCGCCCAGGCAACCTGGCCGGCCACCACGTCCACCCTGATCAGCGGAGAACGCGAGGCAGTGCTGGTCGACGCGCTGATCACCGCCGCCGAGGCCGACCGCCTGGTCGACTGGATCCAGGCCAAGGGCAAGGAGCTCACCGCGGTGTACGTGACCCATGGCCACGCCGACCACTTCCTCGGCCTGTCCGTCGTCTTGGCGGCCTTTCCGTCAGCAATAGCCGTCGCCCTGCCGGAGGTCGTCCCCTACGCACAGGAGCAGCTCAGTCAGGGCTATCTCGCCTATTGGGAGTCGTTGTTCCCCGGACAGCTCCCGGCGGGCAAGCCGGTCGCTCCCGAAGCCCTGCACGGCGAGGTGATCTGGCTCGAGGGCGAGCAGATCCGACCGGTGGCGGTCGGGCAGAGCGACACTCACCCCTCCAGCGTGGTTCACGTGCCGAGCGCCGGCGCCGTCGTGGGCGGCGACGTCGGTTATAACGGCATCCACATGTGGTTGGCCGGCACGGACGCGGAAGCCCGGCAGCAGTGGCTGGCCGCGCTCGACATCGTCGAGGCGCTGCGCCCGAACCTGCTGGTCGTGGGTCACCAGGCACCAGAGGCGCCCGTCGACGACGTTGCCGAGATCCTGGCGTTCTCTCGCCGCTACCTCGTCGACTTCGACATCGCGCTCGCCGCCGCGGCGGACGCCGCCCAGCTCATCGCGACGATGACAGCGACCTACGGCAAACTCGGAAACCCATACACGCTGTTCGCCTCGGCCACGGCTCAGTTCGCGAGCCCGCAATGAGCCTGATCGCGGCATCAACGCCTTCACCGAAGCCCTGCGCCAAGAGGTCACCGGCCGGCACATGCGGGTGTCGCTGATCGAACCCCGCCCGGTCGCCACCGAACTGTTCACCCACATCCGCCCCGATCTCCTCCAAGCCAGCCAGGCAACCTTCGCCAACGCCACCCTGCTGCACGCCGAGGACATCGCCGATTCCATCACCTCCGTCGTCACTCGACCCGCCCGGGTGGTCATGAGCGAAATCCTGGTCCGACCCGACGAACTTGGGTAGAACAGGCCACCCGGCGCCCCCGAACTCACGGGTGCCGGGCGGCCGTCACGGCAACACAGCCGGCCATCCCATGGATTCGCGGTACCACTCGATCAACGACGGTCCGACGACTGGCAGGACAGAACAGCCGTCTCGGCGGCGTCGCCACCAGCTTCGAAGCCTGCCTCATCCAAGGTCTCCACCCCGGGCGGGAACACCACCATCCACGGTCAGGGCGGGTCCGAAACTCACGCCCAATGAAATCCGTAAGCAGACACGGGGACCCAAACTCGAGCCCGAAAGAGACCGATACTCACGCTCAGAACCACCGTCAGGAAGGTCGTTCAAGCCGTCCTGACGAACCCTGGCAATCACGGGACCTCGCTGACCACCGAGCCGTTCGAGAGGCGACACCGTCGCTGAGCGTCCCTTGACCGGGTCACAAGTACGGCGGTCACACGCAGGGGTGACATGCGGGGTTGTCGCGATGTTGTCGCAGCCGAACGGGGCACAGGTAGAAGTGACAGAAGCTCACCTCTACCGAGGAGGAGATCATGCGACAGAATCCGCACCGGGGCCGGGTCTACCGCTGCTGCGCCTGCCGTGACAGCGACGGACGGCAACTCGGCGCCCGCTGCCCGAAACTGCGCAACCCACGACACGGCACCTGGGCCTTCGCCGTCGACCTCCCGACACTGAACAAGCGCAGAACCATGCGCCGCACCGGCTTCACCACCAAAACCGAGGCCTCGGCGGCCCTGGCCCACGTGCTGGAGTGCGAACGCGCCGGCGTCAGCCTCGACGACAGCGAAACCGTCGCGAGCTATCTCACCCAGTGGCTGGAGACGAAATCACCGACCTTGAAGACGAACACGGTGCACCGCTACCGCGACTACCTGCGCAATGACCTGATCCCCGCGTTCGGGGCCCTGCCGCTGGAGCGGCTCACCCACGAGCACGTCAACCAGTTCGTCCAGCGTGAACTTGCCGCCGGCCGGGGCCTGGTCACCCTGCGCTGGTGCATCACCACCTTGTCGAGTGCGCTCAACGACGCCCGGCGCAACCACCGGCTCCCGAACAACGCCGCCCGCTTCACGAAGATCCCTCGGCCGGCACGCCCCGAGTTCACCTGCTGGAGCACTACCCAGGCGAGCGCGTTCCTGCGGCACTGCCGCACCGTCGAAGATCCTCTGGCGGATCTGTTCGAGGTGATGATCTGCACCGGGATGCGTAAGGGCGAGGTCCTGGGCTTGCACTGGGCCGATGTGGACCTTGAGGCGCGGACGTTGTTCGTGCGGTGGACGCTGGTCAGCGTCGACAACAGTCGCAGCATGTTCAACGCCCCCAAAACCCATGGCAGCCGGGCCTGGGTCGCCATGTCTGCCCGGGCCGTCGAGGCGCTGCAGCGGCAACGCTGCCGCCAGCGCCGGCAGCAGCTGGCCGCCCGCCGCTACGAGGACCTCGACCTGGTGTTCGCCCGCCCTGATGGGCAACCATTGCGTTCGCAGTACGTGCTCGATCATCTGCGCCGGCTCACCGCAGAGGCTGGACTGCCGGCCGTCCGGGTGCACGACCTGCGGCACATCGCCGCCACCATCATGATCAACGAGGGGGTGCCGCTGGCCGTGGTGTCCAAGACGTTGCGGCACAAGAACGTGGCCACCACCGTCGACCTCTACGGCCACCTCACGCGGGATGCCGCCGACGACGGGGTCAGTGCCACCTGCACGGCCCTGGACGCCGCTGACGCCGAAGCCGCCTGAGCGGGTGTAGGCTGCGGGCAGGTCTGCGACAGCGAGGCGACAACACCGCCCCTCGACGATCGCAGGGGATATGCCTGTTGCGGCATATCCCCTGTTCACACCCGGTCGGGCTGACAGTGTCCTGGCTCAGCACATCGGAATAGGGTGTCTCGCGTCATCGGAATAGGTATGTCTCAAGACATCGGCATGGCGCCGTAGCAGTACCGGCGTGCGGCAGCAGGGTGCGGCGTGTCCACACGTCGACTCGTCATCGCCGCCGTTCTGACCGGTACGTCACAGGCCGAGACCGCCCGATCCTGCGGACCAGCACCGACGACCGCGAGAGGACCGGCCGGCGGCTCGGTGCGGCGCTCAGCCTCGGCTACCTCGACCTCGCCGAGTACGAGGACCGCCTGACCGCGGCCATGACCGCCCGCAGCACGGCCGACCTGGCCCGGCTCACTGCGGACCTGCCGGTTGACGCACTCCGCCGCCACGACCCGGTCGTCCGGGCCCGCCGCGCCCGGCACGCCCGCCTCGGCGTCCGCGTGCACCTCGCTGCCTACCTCGCCATGGCGGTGCTGGTGACCGGCATCTGGCTCACGATCGCCCTGACCGCCGGGGCCTGGTACCCCTGGTTCATCTGGCCCGTCCTCGGCGGCGGCCTCGGCGCCCTGGGCCACGCCGTCCCGGTACGACTGGCCTTAAACGGATCCGACCATCAGTCCGGCCTGACCACCGTCTGACGTGTCACCCGGCCGGCGAGGGCCGATGGCTGGGTGGGGGGTTTTCTCTCGTCTTGCGATGTGTGTTCTCCGAGGAGGCGATGGCGTGGTGGAAGCCGATCGGTTACCGCTCGGAAGTAGACCTGGACCCAGCTCCGCCACGGTGACCAGGCCTTGGCAATGTTCGCCAATTCCTGCGGGCTTGCGTCGTGGCCCAGTTGGTACAGGGCACCGGCGCGCTGGTTGAGTTCGGTGATCGGGCCGAACAGGACATCGGTGTGGCCGAGGCCGCGGCCGACGATGATCGCTGAGGAGAACGGGCCGATACCGGCGAGTTCTTCCACGTGGGCGCGCGCCTGGGCGGGATCCATCGCTCGCAGTTCGGCGGTGTCCAGGCGTCCGTCGAGTGCGGCACGGGCCACGCCCCGGAGTCGCTGAAGACGGACGTCGTCCAGGCCGGGAACAGGTGCGGCAGTCAGCAGGTCCGCCGGTGGCGGTAGGCAGACCACCGGCTCACCGGCCACGTTGAGGACGGTGCCGGCCTGCTCGGCGAGGCGCCGGCGCATGGTACGAGCCTGGGTGCCGGTACGCCGGGCCGCGAGGATGCACCAAGCCGCCGCCTCGTAAGCCGAGGGCAGCACCGGGGGGCGCAGCCCTGGCGCCGCCGCCTGCAGGGCGGCGACGACCGGGTCCCGGTCGCCCACCTCGGTGAAGCCGGTGGCGTCCACATCTAGTCCCAGGATGCGCTCCAGCTGCCCCCGCGCCGCCGGGTCCCCGTGCACCTCGACACCGCCGTTCGGGGTCTGCTGGGTCAGGTGCAGCGCGGTGGGCTCGAAGGTGGTGTCGCTGCAGAAGGCGATGCGCAGCTCGGGTGCGCGGGGTCCGGTCTCGCGGTCGATGAAGGAGAAGCCGGCCGACTCGGCCAGGGAGTACGGTCCCCGCGCGCGGAGCTGGAAGGTGGCCGTCATCGACCGCTCGCCCGCTGCTGTTCGGCCTGGTCACTGAAGTCCATGTCGATGCCGTAGAAGTCGCGGCCCACGCCCAGGCACGCCGAGATCTCCACCACCGTGCGGGCCTGCATGCGCTGCTCGAAGTCCGCCACGGAAGCGGCTGGGTCCGGATCGGGCCCGGTGAGGGCGTCGGCGAGTTCCAGGGCGTCCAGCAGGGCCAGGTTGACGCCTTTGCCGGTGAACGGGGGCATCACGTGGGCGGCGTCGCCGAGCATGGTCAGGCCGGGCTGCGGGTGCCAGCGGTGCTCGGGCGGCATCACCGACAGCGGCCAGAGTTGGATCGGCCCTTCGACCTGCAGGAGCATCGCGAGTAGCTCGGGTGACCAGTCCTGGTAGGCGTCCGCGACCGCCATCAGCATCGAGTCCGTATCGGCCGGCTCGAAGCCGCTGGTGCCGGGCCAGTCCCGGGGAACTTTCATGGAGAAGTACAGCAGGATCAGGTCCCCCGCGCAGCGCTGGGCGAAGACGGTCCGGCCGCCGCCGGCGAACATCACCGACCCGTCCCCGACCACGTCGGAGATCTCCGAATCGCGCCACAGCTTCTCCGGCATCGTCGCGGCCAGCATCGTGTGTCCGGTGTAGAACGGCTGGAGATCGGTGAGGCGGCGCCGGACGCGGGAGCCGATGCCGTCGGCGCCGACGACGAGGTCGGCGGTGACCGGTGGGTGCTCGTCGAACCGCACCCGCCAGCGGCCGTCGCCGGCCGGCTCGACGTCCTGGACAGTGTGACCCCAGGCCACCGCGTCGGGGCGCAGCGAGTCGAGCA
Organism: Actinoplanes sp. M2I2; assembly: GCF_023544445.1. Classification (GTDB taxonomy): domain Bacteria; phylum Actinomycetota; class Actinomycetes; order Mycobacteriales; family Micromonosporaceae; genus Actinoplanes. The sequence continues at coordinate 47,855 of NZ_JALPVJ010000035.1, forward strand.
GCAGCTGCCGGAGGTCGCCGCGGTCGATCTCCGGGCCGGCGTCCTCGTGGGTCTCCTCGGCGCCGGCCGGGATGACCTCGCCCTGGGAGCTGATCAGCTGGAAGGCCTTGGCCTCCTCGCGGGAGGACCGCGCGAAGACCTCTTCCAGGCCGGCGGCCCGGATCGCGCGCTGGCCGGAGTCCGGGCGCAGGTCCAGGCTGCCGCCCTGGCGGCGCGCGGTCGGTGAGCCATCGCGCTCGTAGACGGTGGCGGAGACACCTCGAACCTGCAGCAGCCGAGCCAGCGCGAGGCCACCGGGACCAGCGCCGATGATGGCCACGGTGCCGATGCCACGCGGTTGCGGCTGGGGAAAATCGTCGGTGCTCATGGGGTCTCCTCAAGAAATGCCAGGTGATGACGGCGGGCGCCGCGTGCTATCACGTTAACTTCTGTCTGTTAACATGGCAACATGAGTCCAGACGAGACCTCGCCCACAGGCGTCAACCGTGATCGGATCCTGCGGGCCGCCGAGGAACTGCTGGCCCAAGGCGGCCCGGAAGCGGTGGGTACCCGAGCGGTCAGCGGCGCCGCCGGCGTCCAGGCACCGACGATCTACCGGATCTTCGGCGACAAGCAGGGCCTGCTCGACGCGGTCGCCTCAGCGGGCTTCCAGCGGTACCTGACCGGTCCGCAGGCTCCCGAGCCGACCGAGGACCCCCTGGAGGACCTGCGCGCCGGGTGGGACCAACACATCGGATTCGCCCTGGCCAACCCCTACCTCTACGCCCTGGTCTACGGCGAACCCAGCCGCCACGAGAACTCACCCACCACCGCCGCAGCCGCCCGGGTCGTCGCCGCCAAGGTGCACCGCCTGGCCGAGCGGGGCCTGCTGAGCATGAGCGAGGAACGGGCGACGCAACTGCTCCTGGCCGCCGGCAGCGGGACCGCGCTCACCCTCATCGGCACCCCGATGGAACAGCGTGACCTGTCCCTGTCACACACGGTCCGCGAAGCGTGCATCGCCGCGCTCACCGTGCCGGCTCCGGCGGTGCCCACCGGCAATCTGGTCGGTGCCGCCGTTGCCTTGCGCGCGGACCTGCAAGAAATGCCCGAGTTCAGCTCCGGAGAAAAAGCACTGTTGGCGGAGTGGCTGGACCGGATCATCAACCGCAAAGCCCCGGGAGCGTAAGGCCCTTGATGACCAAAGGACCGGCTTGTGCTGGCACCATTGCTGCCGGCACAGCCGGTCCGGTCGCGCTATGAAGAGCAAGTACGCCGGATCGCCCCGCCGGAGCAAATCGTCCGGTAGGAGGAACTGGCGGCGCTCGCTGCGTTCTGCACCGCTACTGACGTGCCCAACCCTTATGTGCGGTGGCGCGCCGAGGCATGGACGGGCAAGTCCGCATTTATGACTTCGTTCGTGCTGAGCCACCGCCCGCCGGTCGTCGGTGAACAGCCGGTCGAGCTGGGCGCGGGGGATGGCTTTGTCCCTGGTCCGGGTGACCTTGCGGCGTTCCAGGCGCCGGCCGGGGTCGGTGGTCAGCCAGTCCTGGCGCCCGCAGTAGGCGGTGAACGAGGTCGGCGCGGACAGGTGCTTGTTCCAGGTGTTCGCGGCCCGCTCGTCCCAGCGGGCCATCGTCTGCTCGTAGATTTCCGGGGTAAGCGCGGCGACCGGTACCTGATCCCCGGCGGTCTCGCGTAGTCGGCGCAGCGTCTCGGTGCAGGTGGCGCGGGTGGCCGGGTCGTCGCGGAACCGGTCGAGGAACGCGTCGACGTCGACCACGAGCGCCACCGGGCGCCGGGCGTTCGGCAGCGGCATCACCGATACGTCGGCGGCCCTTCCGGTGATGTGACACAGAATGTGGCCGAGTCCGTCCGCCGCTGTGACGGCGTCCTGCAGGTGGTGATGGGTGGATCATCGGCTGCCTGACAGAGAACACGGGATTCTGTGCCACAGGCTCGATGTGTTTCCTTGTCGTCGCACCCGCGCCATCGAGATGCCCGGGCGAAAGCCCGTGCTCTGTTCACCGTCAGCCAGGACCATGACGACCTCGATCGCCGCGCACAGCATCGCGGGAGCGGGGCCGGCGTTACCGGCTCCGCTCCCGCGATGCTGACAATGTGGCTGTACTGCGCGGGGCTTCGCGTAACGGCGTATCCCACCGTCGGCGCAGCCCGACAAGTCTTTCCTGCTGACAGCAGGGCTCACGAGCCCGGGCGTACCAGAGAGCGGGCGCCGTCGTTTGGCAGACGCGCCAATACGACGCCCTGTCTCAGTGCCCTGTCATCGAAAGATCGGCTTTGGTTCCACGGCGCCACACCGCTTCGATGTTGAGGGTGTCGGCGATGTCCGTGGGCGGATCACCCTTGACCAGAAGCAGATCGGCGCGCAGTCCTTCGGCGATGCGTCCTCGGTCGGACAGACCGAATCGCTGCGCCGGCTGCATGGTGGCCGAGGACAGAGCCTCCGCCGGGGTCAGTCCGGCCGCGACCAGCATCTGCAGTTCGTGGTGAACGCTCGCGCCGTGCGCGAGCCCGCCCAGGGCCGGCACCGGAACCGAGGCGTCGGTGCCGGCGAGCAGGGTCACCCCGGCCTCGTGCAGCGCTCGGACCGAGGCGAGCACGTCCGCGAGCCGGCCTTGCGGGTAATGGTTGAAGGAGCTCTGCAGGGTTGCCAGCCAGTGTGGGCTGAGCCGTGTGTGCACCCGCGGGTCGAACGCGAAACGCTCACCGGTAATACCCATGATCGAGGCGTTGAGGACCACGCAGGGAACGACGAAGACACCGGAGGCGGCGATGAGGTCGATGATCTGCGGCGTCGGCGGCTGGTCCAGGAACAGGTGGACCAGACCATCGACGCCGGCTTCCAAGGCCATACGGGTGGCCTCGACGGTCAGCGCGTGCGCGACTGTCAGCATCCCGCACCGGCGGGCTTCGGCGACACCGGCGTTCAGGGTGGCCTGGTCGAGCATCGGCAGGCCGGGAGCATGTGCGGTCGTGCCGTCGTCGATCAGGAACTTGATGTAGTCGGACCCGGACCCGGTCAGTTGCGGGATGAAGGCGACAGCTTCGTCAGGTGTACGGGAGAAGGGCATGACGACGTCTTGCCAGCCCTCTTCGTCCTGCCCGGGCATTGCTCCTTCCGGCACGATCTCACTGGGGTGCCCGCCCGGTGGGGTGATACCGAAACCCGATGAACGGACGTCAGCAAGCTGATCGTTTCCGGTGATGTGGTTTCGGCGACCAGCGGTGAGAACACCCCCCATCTCCAGTTCGGTTGTCACTCCGAAGGTGAGGGCCAGGCGCAGGGCCTCCGGCGAGGTGTGCACATGGGCGTCGATGAGGCCGGGGAGAAGAGTCATGCCGGCGGCATCGACGACTTCGGCGCCCGGCTGGTCCACCGGTGCGCCGACTGAGCGGATCACGGCATCGTCGATGACGACGGTCCGTTCGCTCAGCACCCGCGTCCCGTCGAAGATCCGGGCATTGGTGATGACTGTTGTCATGGGACTTCCTTGGGAGAGGTTGGTGCGGGTATGGGCTCAGGCTTGTTCGATGGCCTGGCCGACCCGGTACAACGTCGCCTCGTCGAAGTGGCGACCGATGATCTGCAGCCCGACCGGCAGACCGTCGACGGTTCCGCAGGGGACGCTGAGGGCAGGGTGGTGGGTGATGTTGAACGGAGTGGTGTTGGCCGACATCTCGATCGCGGCCTGCACCGATGCTCCCGGTCCGGCGGCGGGGTCGGGCAGGAGGCGAGCGGTCTGCGGAGTCGTCGGGGTCACCAGGACGTCGTAGCGCTGCAGAGCCTCGTCGTAGGCCGCGCGCAGGGTCCGGGTCCGGTTGACCGCCTTGGCGTAGTTCAGCCGCCCCTGCTTGGCGTCGACATAGCGGCCGACCAGGGTGAACAGCATGACGTTGGCCGGCCGGTCGGCGACGGTGTCACGCTTGTCGAACAGGTGCTGCATGAGGTCTACCGGGTAGTGGTCGGCCCGGCCGAACGCGAATCCCTGGTTGCGCAGCACCGTCTCGGCCATACCTTCGATCGCGATGGCCGTCCAGAGCACCGGACCGAGCGCGTGCAGGGGCACCGAGACGTCCTCGACCACGGCTCCGAGCTCACGCAGCGACTCGGCCGCCGCCCGCACGGCCCGGTCGACCTCGGCCTCACCGTTGGCGATCCCGAAGCCTTCCCGCAGAATTCCGACCCGCAGTCCGCGTACGTCCTGGGCCAGCGCGCCGAGGTAGTCGCCGACGCGGACGTCACGCTGCCGGGGGTCGATGCCGTCCGGCCCGGCCAGGACGCTGAGGAAGCGGGCATTATCGGCGACCGTCCGCGTCATCGGTCCGACGTGGTCGAAGAACCCCTCCAGCGGCGCGATTCCGGTGTAGGGCACCAGACCGTACGTCGGCTTGAGCCCGACGACTCCGGACCAGGAGGCGGGCATCCGGATCGACCCCGCCTGGTCGGCCCCGAGCGTCATGTCGGCGTCGCCGGTCACCAGGGCCACGGCGCTGCCGCTGGACGACCCGCCGGAGGAGGTGCCGATCCGGTGAGGGTTGTGGGTGGGCCCGCTGTGCGCGGTGTGGCTGCCGCCCGACATGCAGAAGTACTCGTTGGTGGTCTTGCCGACGATCTCCGCGCCCGCTTCGAGAGCGCGGGTGACCACCGTGGCGTCCCCGGCCGGCACGTAGTCGGCCAGCACGTCGGAACCGTTGCCCATGGGCAGACCGGACACCATGATGCTGTCCTTGACCCCCAGCCGGACCCCAGCCAGCGGGCCGGTCGCGGCACCCGGGATCGAGGCGCGGACCTCCCAGGCGTGGTGCGGGTCCTCCTCGGCCGAGGGCACCCGGAACGTGACGGCGTCGCGCCCAGGCAGGACCGCGATCTCGGGAACGGCCTCGAGGGCGTCGTAGACCCCGAGCATGCCGGTGATCATCGCGGTGTACTCCTCGGCCGCGTCGGCGACGGCCGTGTAGCCGAGCTCCTTCGCGAGAGCGGAGATGTCGGCCGTGGTCGGCTTGGGAACAGACATGGAAAGTCCTCCAGACAATGATCATAATTCGCTAACGGGTAGACGTTAGCGGTTGAACATGGCCTGGTGGCAAGGGCTGCACCGACAAATGTGGCCCAAGACTCAGCATCGACTCAACCTGATTGACGTGCGGCTGACGGCCGGACGTGAGTGACACACCGGAACGGTGTTACGCCTGCGGACGGTTCCGATCCGCGTCCTGCGAGCGAGCCAGACGATCAAGCCAGTGCTGCATCAGGACCCGTTCGGCCGGATGCAGCTCGCTGCTCGTGTCGAGCAGAACGTTCAGCGCGGCTGCTGTCCCCACGATGCCGGCCTCGGGCGCCTCGGGCTGGTCCGACACGATCGAGCGGATGAGCATTTCCCGCATCCGCACAGATTCGTCGAGCGAACGGTCCTGCTCGGGAACCGACAGCAAGGTGAACGTCGCGCCGATGCCGGCCGCGGTGACGGAGAACGCGGCGAAGTCCTCGTCGACGCGGAGCAGTCCGGCTTCGGCGAGGCGGCGGATGGAGTAGCGCAGACCCTCGTTGGCGGCCACGGCGGCGAACGACGGCGTGGCCGGATCGGCGCGGCCGTACATGACCGAGTACAGGTAGGGATTCGCCAGCCCGAAGGCGACGTGCTGATCCCAGCCCTTACGGAGGATCTCGACCGGATCGTCCGACTGCTCGAGACCGCGATAGCTACGCTGATGAATCAGGAAACCCTCACGCGCGACCGCGTCGAGCAACCCGTTCATGCTGCCGAACAATCGGTAGATCGTAGGTGGCTGGACGCCCGCCGCATCGCAAACCGCACGAGTCGACACTCGCTCGTTTCCGCCCTCCGCGAGCAGGCCCATCGCGGCAGCGACGATCCGCTCCCCTGTCGAGGCGGTTCCTGACGACGAGCTGGCATCGGGCATGGCAGAGCAATAATACGGGCCAAGCCCCGCCGGGACGGCCAGGGAGGGTCACATCGACCGGGCCCGGCGCCCATCCTCACTTCCCGATCGAGTCGAGACCAGTCCTCGGCGATGAGGCCGACAGGATCCCACCCGGTAAGAGGAGATCTTCACCAGGCAGTTCTCTACCGTGCTGAACCGGCTCGGGATAACCCGTGGAGCGGCCGGGTTAACGGGCGGCCGGCGCAATTCTGTGATCCCGGTCGGTGGGACGCAAGATCAGCGGCAGTACCGGCGGCAGTGCTCATCGTGTCATGGGTTTCCTCGAATCATCAAAGGCTTCTTTTCGCCAGGCGGCCCGGTGCGATACCGCCCGGCGAGATGGTGGCGGTCACCTTGCCTCCGGCATTGCATCGGTGCTCGCTGGTGTCATCGGAAAGCGCCGGTGTTGCGTTCGCACCACGCGCGGAAGGTGCCGGGTCGCCGGCCGGTGACATTCGCGATGTCGTCGGTGAGCACGCCCGCGCGTCCTGTACGGAACATGGTGTAGAGGTTTTCGATCACCGGAACCAGCTGCGGCGAACCGTGGGAATGGGCCGCTGCGTGCTCGGCCGGGGTGTTCTCGATGAACGTGATCGGGCGACCGAGGACGTCGGCGAGGATGCCGACCTGTTCGCGGCTGGTCAGCGCTTCGGGCCCGCTGAGGATGTAGGCCCTGCCCTCGTGGCCGGGCCGGGTCAGCGTTACCGCGGCCACCGCGGCGATGTCGTCGCTGTCGACGGCGGGCAGCCGGCCCTCACCGCACGGGTCACTGACTGTGCCGGCCTGCTTGATCGAGTCACACCACCACAGCGCGTTGGTCATCAGTGTGTTGGGCCGCAGCATGGTGACCTGCAGGCCCGAGGCGCGCAGCAGGTCCTCCCGGGCCCGGAAGAAGGTGCCCATGATCGGCAGGGGCTCGAGTACTGCGCCGATGGAGGTCATCGCGACGATCCGGTCGACGCCCGCACCACGGGCGGCGGCGATCAGTGTCTCGGTCTGCGCCGGCTGAGGGCTGGCCTGCATGTGGAAGATCGCGGACGTGCCCCTGGCGGCCCGGGTCATGCTGTCGAGGTCGTCAAGGTCGCCAGTGACGACCTCGACGCCGGACGGCAGGTTCGCGGTGGCCGGGCTGCGCACCAACGCCCGGACGTCGTGACCCTGTTCGGTGAGCAGGGCCACCAGCTTCCCACCAACATTGCCGGTTGCTCCGGTGATCAGAAACATCGAACATTCTCCTTGCGTCACGAATGGCTTCACCGTGTTCCGGACACCAGATTGACCCCCGCGGGACCCGACAGCGTGGCCCCGTTTGTCCCACCCGGAAATCGATTACCGGGTGGGACGGACAGGGCCAGACAGTGACGCCAGGATTCGGCATAGTCGGTGGTATGACACACATGACGCTGGGCTCGGTGCTGAGAGCATGGCGGGAACGGGTGAACCCCGTCGACGTAGGCCTGCCGGCCAGGCGCGGTGACCGGCGCACCCCCGGCCTGCGCCGCGAAGAGGTGGCCTGGCTGGCCGGGGTGTCAGCGGACTACATCAAACGCATCGAACAGGACCGCGCCCAACCCAGCGGCGAGGTGGTGCGGGCACTGGCCCGGGCCCTGCGCGTCACCCGCGAGGAACACCAGATGCTGGCCGGCCTGGCCGGACACGCCTCGCCCCCGGGCGCAAGCGTGCCGCAACACGTCACCCCCGGGGTGCAGCGCATGGCCGACCGCCTCGCCGACGTGCCGCTGGCCATCTACGACGTGACCTGGACCCTGCTGACCGCGAACCCGTCCTGGGCGGCGCTGTTCGGCGATCCGGCCAAGGACAGCGGACGCCGCCGGAACCTGGTGTGGCAGCACTTCACCGGCGCCGACACCCCCGTGCGACACGACGACCTCGACCGCCACGAACGGTCGCTCACCGCGGATCTGCGCGACGCCGCCCACCGGTACCCGCACGACCCGGAACTCGCCTCCATGGTCACCGCCCTACGCGAGTACAGCTCCCGGTTCGCCGACCTGTGGGAACAGCCGACGGTGGCGCGCCACGGCGGGATCCGGAAGATGATCCCGAACACCGTGGTCGGTGAACTCACCCTCGACTGCGACGTCCTCACCGTCCACGACGCCGAACTACGAGTCGTCATGTTCACCGCCGCACCCAGCTCACCCGACGCCGACAAACTCGCCGTTCTGAACGTCATCGGCCTGCAGACAATGACCACCCATTCCGAAACCACTCACCACGGAACCTGAAACCATGACGAACAGACCGGTCATTGCCGTGCCCTGGTAACCCGTGCCGATGAAGGCATCGGCCTGGAAATGGTACGGCAGCTCGGACAAGCAATCCACCGCATACACGTCGGCGCCCACGACGAACACAAGGACGCTCTGCCCAGCAGACAATGCCACCGACGTCCTGGCCATCGATGTGGTCGGCTGCGTGCGCATGACCCATGTATGCGAAAGACCTTTCCACCCTCAGATCACCGACCTCGGTAGCGGCTGCGGTCACTCGACGGCACCGGCGCCGTCATCGCTTTCGAGCTCGCCACCGCCGAGCACCGACCACCGGCACCTATGGCGACCGCGACCTGTCCCTGTAGGACTGCCGGCGCCCCACCGATCGTCTGAGCCGCGCGGGGTCGTGGAGAGCCCGACGTAGACGATGGCGAAGTCGAGGGCGGGTATGACTTGCCCAGCTGCCGCCGGCGGTAGCACCCAGCACGGGTCGTGTCGGGTACTGCCGCATCCTCAGCGTCAACCCGGATGACGGTGGGAGATCAACGGGTGGTTCATCGGGTGAAATAGAAGCCCTGGTCGAGGTCCTCCAGCAGCCCGGGGTGCTGCGGTTGCCAGTCGATGACGGATTGGGTGAGTGCGCTGGAGGCGGGAATGTCCTGTCCGGTGATGAAGGCGAGCTCACCGAACTCGCTGAAATGACGGGGCGCGTCAGCCTCCTCGAGGCTGATCGTCGGGAGATTCAAATGCTTCCCGATACGCTCGGCGATGTCACGGAAGGGAATGCCCTCGTCGCCGACCGCGTGCAGGATCGACCCCGCGGGGGCGGATTCAGCGGCGAGCCGGAAGACGCGGGCCGCGTCCAGTTGATGTACGGCAGGCCAGCGGTTGTCGCCGGTGCCGATGTAGGCGGATGCGTGATGCTCACGGGCCGCAGCGATGAATCCGGGGATGAATCCGGACCGATCGGCCTGTCCGTGCACTGAGGTGCCGAGTCGGACCACGACGCCGCGCACGCCCTCGCCGGACATCTTGAGCAGGTCCTGCTCCGTTTCGCGGCGGGGCCCGGCGGAAGCGGGATCGCCCAGGTCGTTCTCGTCAAGCACCTGGCCGGGACGCATGAGTGCCGTGCCGGAGGCGATGACGAGAGAGCGATCGGATCCGGCGACGGCCTCGCCGAGTGCGGCGATGACGCGCCGGTCGGCTGCCACAGTAGCGTTGAAGTCATCCCAGTCCGGCGGGAATGCCACATGAATGACCCCGTCGGACGCACGCGCAGCGTCCTGAAGCACTTCGAGGTCGTCCAGCGATCCGCGGATCACCTTCGCACCCGCCTCGGTGAGTGCACCGGCGGATCGATCCGAGCGCGCAAGGCCGGCGACGTCATGGCCCGCTGCGATGAGGTCGTGCACGACGGCGGTGCCGATGAAGCCGGTTCCGCCGGTGATGAAGATTCGCATGACTGCTCCTAGGTATGCCTGGGGGGAATGCCGGGTCAGCGCGTTCAGATTCCGTTCCAGAACGCGCAGTTGTGGATGGCGGTCAGTGCGGAGGTCGAGACAGCTTCGCTGTCGCCGCCGGGCTGCAGTGACAGCAGATTCCCGTTCGAGCGCAGCTGCGGCCAGGCGGGAATGCCGTTGGAGTTGGGGTCTCCGGTGCGAGCGAAAGAGGAGACAGCGCCGAGCTCCTGCTGTTGGAGGACCTGCTCATTCGCGGTGGTGGCAGTCGGTAGGCCGGCTTCGGAGAAGAGGAACCAGTCGGCTACGTGGTAGCTGCCACCGGGCATTCCTGCCGGGACGAACGCAGCGGGAGTAGCGTCCGGGTCGTCCATGATGAAGGCATAGGTGGGACTGCGCTGCGCAAGGCTCTGATTGACCCGCAGTGCCGGGCAGATCGTGTTGGAGTCCGCGGTGACCGTGCGCCAGGCGAGAAACGGCGACGCGAAGTGGTCCAGGCGGTAGGTCTTCAGCACGGCGTCTGCCGCTGCGCCGTACTGAGCCTGCACCAGGTTCCGGTAAGCGGCACCGGTGGTAGGTGCTCCCGTCAGATTCTCGTCGCGTGCGACACCGATCATCACCGGAACGCGGTGGACGGATCCGTTGCGGATGCCCGCTACGAACGTGGTGGGCAGGATGTTGCGGTTCAGTGTCGGAGCGGTGGTGCCGTGTCCCCCGGCGTACTGGAAGCCGGAGCCGGCCGTCTTCAGTACGGCGGCGACGGACATCTCGCGGAGGCAGGCGCCGGTGTCGCACCCTGCGGCGCGAGCGAAGTCGGTGCCCTTCTGCTGGGCCTGCGCCGCCGACGGGAGGTCGGACTTGCAGTCTTGGGTTTCCAGCTGCAAGGGGAAGGCGGTGCCGGTTGCGGATCCCGTGACAGGGTTGTAGTAGCCGCTGTAGGAGATCGCGCGTTGGAACAGCCCGGCGGAGGATGGCGAGACGAGCTGATGGCAGACGCTGGAGCCACCCGCTGATTCGCCCATGAGAGTGACGCGTCGGCGGTCACCGCCGAACATTGCGATGTTCCGCTGCACCCACCGGAGCGCAGCCTGCTGGTCGAGCAGGCCGTAATCACCCGGGTCCTTGCCGAGCAGCGGGGCAGCCAGGAAGCCGAGCGCGCCGAGCCGGTAGTTGATGGATACGACGATCGTTCCGGTGTCGGCGAGGCGGCGGTAGTCGGCGTTGCCGCTGCCGGAGATGAAACCACCAGGGTGCAGCTGCACGACGACCGGCAGGTTCTTACGGGACGCCGCGGTCGATGAGCGTGGTGCCGTGATGTTGAGGAAGAGACAGTCCTCTGCGCCGGTTCCGTCGCCCTGGACACACGGGGAGCCGAAAGCGGTCGCCTGCCGAACGTCTGTCCACCGGCCGATTCCTCGCGGGGCAGCCCAGCGAAGGTTGCCGACAGGCGCGGCTGCGAACGGAAGGCCGAGCCATTCAGGGCTGCCGTCCCGCGAGGTCCCACAAACCATCCCGCTTGCGGTCTCGACCGTTGTCCCCGCCGCACACGCCCCCGGAGCAGTGGTGACACGAGCTTCGGCGGCGCCGGTGGCGGCGAACACGGTGCTCGAGTTGCTCAGCGTGATGCCGAGGAGGGCGGCCACGCTGAGCAAGATGGCACCTCGCCTCAGCGCGGCCAGGACGGGGTAAAGGGGGTTACTTCCCGGCATGTCGACTCCAGTTTTGATGTCAGGTTCTGCTGTCACTGGACGCTAGCATGATGACAGCATCTGCTGTCAACTATGCTGACCGGATGCCACGATGGGAAGCCGACGGCAAGCAACGCCTCGAGGACGCGGCACTGGAGCTGTTCCTGGAGGCGGGATACGACAGCACCACGGTGGCCGGCATCGCGAAGCGAGCCGGCTTGACGGAACGGTCGTTCTACCGCCACTTCACTGACAAACGTGAGGTGCTCTTCGCCAGCGGCGAACTGCTCACCGAGTTCCTGGCGTCACGACTGAGCTCGGCTCCGCCGGAACTCGAACCCTTCTCGGCGCTGATCCATGCGATGCAGGGGGCGGACGAGGTCTTCTTGCCACGGGAATACGTGCAGCGACGCTTCGATGCGATCAGTCGAAGCCCGGCGCTCACGGAACGAGAACTCGTCAAGCTGGCCGGCCTGGCGGATACGCTCGCGCAGATACTGGAAGAGCGAGGCACTGAACCACAGCAGGCCCGGCTGGCTACCGATCTGGCCATGTCGGTGTTCCGTATCGCTTCTCAGAACCGCCAAACGACACAGAAGCCGTTCAAGGACCTGATTCACGACGCAGTACAAGCGCAGCGCCGTGCCGGACTCTTCGAGTAGTCGGACAACCACGCCCCGGTCTCACGGGTGTTCCGAGCTCTGGAACCGATGAAGGCCGCTGAAGACGATCCGATGGGGGATCGATCAGCCGCGGCGAATGCCATGCCGCCCGCCACGAAGCCCTGACCATCGACGCAATAGCCGACCACTGAGGATTCGCAACGGATCAAGCACGACACGATGATCTGGGCGGCGCCCGTCCACGCCGTCGCAGCACGGTGAGCGCTGCTACTTACCGCGGGCCTTGCGGGTACTTTTGGCATTCGCCTTCTGGATCGCGTCCACCAGCTGGTCCTTGGTCATCCGGCTGCGACCACTGATCTCCAGCTTCTTCGCCTGATCCATCAGGTGCTGCTTGCTGGCGTTCGCGTCGACCCCACCGGCGGTCTTCGCCCTGGTGCCCCGACCGCCCGCAGCTTTGGCGTCGCTCGGGCCCTTCTTCTCCTTGGGTTCCCAGTGGTCACCGCTCTTCTCGAACGAATGCTTCAGGGACGCGAACGCCGTGCGGTGAGCGCGCTCGCCCTCGCCGTACTCATCAACCGCGTGGTCGTGGGTCTTGACGTAGGTCTCCTGCGCCTTCTTCGGTGAACGCTTCACCGTGCTGGGCATGTCGTCCTTGGCCGGCATGATGACCTCCTCCAAGTGGTCTGACCAGCGATGCGTGCCCGTTCAGGGCCGGGTCAAACAATTCCGCCATCGGTTCGGGATCGCGCACCGCCCGGTCCTTGAGGCATCCGGTGACCGTGTTCAGGAGCAGAGGCCGGGGCAGCATGCCGGTGCGGAACTGCGCACAACGCCTGGGGTCGCCGAAGAAGGTGACAGCGAAGGAACCGGCGTCGACCACCGGTGGCCGAGCCGCGCGTTTAGGTGGTGATCGTCGTGGTAACCACCACCGATGACGCATGGGAACGACTCCGCACCTGCCGCACAGCCGGCCGGTGGCCGGATGGCGTTGCTCGCGCGCCTGGCCGAGGCGGCGCACAGCGAGGCGGACAACGTGGAACTCGGTTTCCACGAGCCGTCTACGCCGGCCGGGGTCCGGTTGCCGTCGGCGCGGTTCCGCCCCGCCGGGATCATCGACATGCCGACCCGCGAGGGCGATCGGCGTGACGTGCAGGTGGAATCGGCAGTAGCCCTGGGTCTGCCTCGCTGGGCCGCGGATCGTGAACCACCGCGCAGACCGCGGTGGCTGCTGCGGCGGACGCCCCGAGGATTGGATCTGATCGCGCCGAAGCGTCTGGTCTTCACCCGTGGACGCCTGCCTGTTCCGTATTCGTGGCGCATGGCGGCTCTCACCCACGGTCTCGTGCTGGTGACCTACGGCCAGGAGAAGATCGCCGCCGCCGTCATTCCCTACCTCGACTCCGTGTGACGGCAAGTGGCTCGTAAGGCGATGTGGCAGCCGGCAGGAACGTCGCGGTCACCACCGATGAGGCACGTAGCAGCGTGACTACCGGCCCGATTCCGGCTGACCAGGGTGCTGGTCGCCCGCAGCGGCCACGACGGCGCGGCGGATGGCCTCGTATCCGGTACACCGGCACAAGTTCGAGGTCAGCAGCTCACGCAGCCGTTCGGCGTCGCCCACGACACCGGGATCGGCTTCGAGGGCGCCGGCGGCCAGCATCAGGAAGCCGGGCGTGCAGAAGCCGCACTGCAGCGCGTGCTCGGCCGAGAAGGCAGCCTGCAGCGGGTGCTGCGTGCCGTCCGCGCCGGCCAGGCCCTCGACGGTACGGATCACCGCGCCGTCGCACTGGACGGCGAACATCAGGCACGAGCGGACCGCCTCACCGTCGACGAGCACCGTGCACGCTCCGCAGACGCCGTGCTCGCAGCCCAGGTGGGTACCGGTGAGACCGCAGTCCTCCCGCAGGGCGTCGGCGAGCGTACGCCGGGGTTCGACGTCCAGGTCGTAGGCCCGGCCGTTGACGGTGAGCGTGAGATGCACCAGGGTCATCCTTGGTCTCGGGCCTGCGCCAGAGCGCGGCGGGTGAGGACGGCGACGGCGTGCCGCTGGTAGCCGAGGTCGGCGTGCGGCTGCGGGCGGGGGTCGGCATCCTGCTCAGCCGCCACTCGGCCGGCTTCGGTGATGGCCGGGTCGTCGAGCGGCCGGTTCAGCAGGGCGGCCTCGGCGCCGTGGGCCCGCACGGGGCGGTCCGCGGCGTTGACCAGGCCGATCCGGGCGGCCGAGACCCGGCCCTGGGTGAGCGTCACGGCGGCGATGACGGCGAGCTGGGCGAAGCTGGCGTGGGTCCGCCGGTGCTCGGCGAAGCCCACCCGGGTGCCGGGCGGCAGCAGCGGCACGCGCAGCTCGGTGAGCAGCTCACCGGCGCGGCGGGCGGTGTCGAACGGGCCGCGGAAGAAGTCGGCGGCGCTGACCGTACGGTGGCCGTCGCGGCCGGTCAGCTCGAGGTCGGCGCCCAGAGCGGTGACCACCGCCGGCCACTCCGCGGCCGGATGGGCGTAGGCCAGGCTGCCGAGCAGGGTGCCGCGGGCCCGGATCGGCGGATGGGCGATGTGGTGCACCACCCGCCGCAGCAACGTGCCCAGCGGTCCGGGCACGGTGTCGCCTTCGAAGGCGCGGTGGCGCACCAGCGGGCCGACCCGCAGCACGTCGCCGTCGGGCTCGAGCCGGTCGAAACCGGGGACCCGGTTGATGTCGACCAAACGGGCCGGACGCCGGGCGCGGTAGTTCATCTCCAGCACAAGGCTCTGCCCGCCGGCGAGCACGTCGGTGCGGCCGTCGGCGAGCGCGGCCACGACGTCGTCGGCGCTGCGCGCGACGACGTAGGAGAACGGTGCGGGCTTCATCGGGCGGCGCTCCAGCAGGTGTACGGGGTGAGCGGCATCTGCAACGCGTCCCGCTCGCGCAGCCCGAGGGCGTCGGCGACCGCGTTGACGATGGCCGGCGGCGCCCCGATGCAGCCGGCCTCACCGGCGCCCTTGGCCCCCAGCGGCGTGTTCGGGTTCGGCGTGCAGGTCTCGGCGAACCGGGTCGGCGGCAGCTCGGAGATCGTGGGGACCAGGTAGTCCAGCAGGCTGCGGGTCTCGACCAGCCCGTCCGAGTCGTAGCGCACGTCCTCGTACAGGGCCTGGCCGATGCCCTGCACTGTCGAGCCGCGGCCCTGCCCGTCGACGATCAGCGGGTTCACCACCACGCCGTAGTCGTCCACCGCGACCAGCCGCAGCACGCTGACCTTACCCAGCTCCGGATCGACCTCGACCACCGCGCCGTAGGCGCCGAAGGGGAAGGCCTCCGGCGGCGCGTACGTCTCGTCGGCGCGCAGCACACCGCCGGCCGCCACGTCGGCCATGGACGCCGACCGCTCCCCCGCCGTCAGCACGCCGGCTTCGTAGGTGACCTCGGCGACCGGGACCGCCCAGCGTTCCGCGATCCGCTGACGGGCGGCGTCGATCAGCCGGCCGGCGGCCCGGTGCAGCGCTGCGCCGCCGGTCTGCATCGACCGGCTGGCGAACGAGCCGATGCCCTGCGGGATGATCGCGGTGTCCCGCTCGATCAGCCGCACCCGCTGCGGTTCCACTCCCAGGACCGCGGCGACGACCTGCGGGAACGACGTCTCGTGGCCCTGGCCGGTGGAACAGCAGCCGGACAGCGCCACGAAACTGCCGTCGGCGCACGCCTCGACCGCGCCGAACTCCTCGCCTGCGCCGGAGCGTTCCACGTAGGTGCACAGTCCGATGCCGATCGGCGGTTCCCCGACCGCCGCGCGCCGAGCCTGTTCGGCACGCCAACCGTCATAGTCCAGTTCGTTCAGCGCGACCTCGAGGGCCTTGGCGTAGTCACCGCTGTCGTAGGTGAAACCGGTCGGCGTGTCGTACGGGAAGGCGTCGGGCCAGATGAAGTTGCGCCGCCGCACCTCCCCGGGGTCCCGACCGAGCCGGTGAGCGAGCAGATCGACGGTTCGTTCGATCGCGGAGGCCGCCTCGGGGCGGCCGGCACCACGGTAGGGGGCGGTCGGCGCGGTGTTCGTCACCACCGCGCGGGTGCGCACGTGCACCTGCGGGATCGCATACGCACCGGTGGCCATCATCGAGGTCGCCATCGGCACGAACGACCCGGTGTGCGGATAGCCGCCCACGTCGGCGTCGATGTGCAGCTCGTACGCCAGGATCCGGCCGTCGGCGTCGGCGGCCATCCGTACCCGCTGGTTCTGGCCGCGGCCGTGCGGCGGCCCGGTCAGCGCCTCGGCCCGGTCCTCCAGCCACCGGACCGGCCGCCCCAGCCGGCGTGCCGCAGCGACCACGACGAAATACTCCGGCCAGGTCTCGCTCTTACCGCCGAAGGCCCCGCCGACATCCGGCACGATCACGTGCACCTGCTCCTCGCGCAGCCCGAACCCGCCGGCTATGTCACGCCGCAGCCGATGCGGCGCCTGGTGCGACACCCACACGGTCAGGCCGCCGTCGTCCTCGGGCCGCACCAGGATCGCGCGGTTCTCCATGTACGTGTGGGCGAGCAGTTGCTGGCGGTAGGACGCTTCCACGACGACGGTGGCCTGCTCCCACACGGCCCCGTCGATCGGGTCGCCGAACTCCTTCTCGGCGGCCACGTTGCCCGACCCCGGGAACAGCTGCACGTCGCTGCCGGCGGCGTCGGTGGGGTCGAGCAGGACGGGTAGCGGGTCGATGTCGGCCCGTACGGCGTCGCGGGCGTCCTCGGCCACGTACCGGTCGTCGCCCACGACGATCGCGACCGGCTGCCCGGCGTAGCGGACCCGGTCGGTCGCCAGCGGTGGCCACGGCCGGCCGCGCACCGAATCCGGGTCCATCATCGGCGGCACGTCCGGCAGGAACGGCAGATCCGCGTACGCCCACGCGGCGGCCACCCGGGGCAGGGCACGGGCGGCATCCAGGTCGACGCCGCGCAGCACGCCGTGTGCCGCCTCGCTGCGGACGAACACCGCGTCCAGGCATCCCTCGATGCGCAGGTCACCGACGTAGCAACCGGCGCCGCGCACCAGCCGGTCGTCCTCGCGGCGCGGCAGCCGGGCGCCGATCACGTCGCTGGTAGCGCTCATCCGTGGCCTCCGATCACCGTCCGGGCGCCTACCCCGTGCCCGGGGTCTCTAACGGACGAGGCGGAACTCAGAAAGGACGAATCATCTCGCGTACCTGTCCCGCCGCGGGGTAGGCGGGATCGATGAGAGCACATGACGACGTCGCGGCCGGTGAGGCGACAGTGCGGGGCACACCGTCCGGTCACGCCCAGGGCGACCCCGGCACGGACGCCGCCGACCCCGCGACATCGGCGAAGCACCGGGAGCACCGCATCGGATCGGCCGGCGGTGGCCCGTACCCGATCGGTTCCGACCCCTCGGACAATGAAGGAGCACGACGATGAAGGCAGTGGTGTGGCACGCGGTCGGTGACATCCGGCTCGAGGACGTGCCCGAACCGAAGATCCAGGCGCCGACCGACGCGATCGTGAAGATCACCACCAGTGCGATGTGCGGCACGGACCTGCACCTGATCCGCGGCACCATGCCGGGGATGAAGGAAGGCACGATCATCGGCCACGAAGCGGTCGGTGAGGTGGTCGAGGCGGGCACCGGGGTGCGGAACTTCTCGGTCGGTGACCGGGTCGTCATTCCGTCGACCATCTCCTGCGGCTACTGCTCGTACTGCCGGGCCGGCTACCAGGCGCAGTGCGACAACGCCAACCCCGGCGGCAAGCTGGCCGGCACCGCGTTCTTCGGTGGACCCGAGGCGGCCGGAGGGTTCGACGGGCTACAGGCCGAGTACGCCCGGATCCCGTACGCGAACACCAGCCTCGTGCCGATCCCGCCGGGGGTCAGCGACGCTCAGGCCATCATGGTCTCCGACATCTTCCCCACCGCCTGGTTCGGGGCGAAGCTCGCCGAGATCCGCACCGGCGACACGGTGGCCGTGTTCGGCACCGGGCCGGTAGGGCAGCTGGCGATCCTGTCGGCCTACCTGCAGGGCGCCGGCCGGGTCATCGCGGTCGACCACAACGACGACCGGCTGGCCATGGCCCAGGCCCAGCACGCCGAGATCGTCAACTTCGACACCGAGGAACCGGTGGCCGCGATCCGCGACCTGACCGGCGGCATCGGC
The DNA here is from genome assembly GCF_023544445.1 of Actinoplanes sp. M2I2. Classification (GTDB taxonomy): domain Bacteria; phylum Actinomycetota; class Actinomycetes; order Mycobacteriales; family Micromonosporaceae; genus Actinoplanes. The sequence continues at coordinate 65,938 of NZ_JALPVJ010000035.1, forward strand.
GTCGACCGGGTGATCGACGCGGTCGGCGTGGACGCCGAACGGCCCGCCACCGGCGTGCCGGCCGAGCAGGCCCGGCAGTTCGACGCCGAACGGGAACAAGGCAACCCCAGCGGCGGGCAATGGGTGCCCGGTGACGGTCCGAGTCAGGTCTCGCAGTGGGCGGCCGAGGCGGTCGCCAAGGCGGGCACGATCGGGATCATCGGCGTCTACCCGCAGACAGTGAACACGTATCCGCTCGGTGTGGTGATGAACAAGAACCTCACCGTCAAGGCCGGCAACTGCAACCACCGCCACTACATGCCCGACCTGCTGCGCCTGATCGCCGAGGGCGGGGTCGATCCGGCTCTGCTGCTGACCGAGACCGAGCCGATGACCGATGTCATGGCCGCCTACCGCGAGTTCGACCAACGGCAACCGGGCTGGCTCAAAGTCGCCCTCAACCCCGCAGCCTGAGGAGCCGACCCATGACCAAGGACCGTGACGGCGGCTACGAAGGCGGCAGCCCCGTCGACACCGCCCGCGCCAACAGCTCACCCGAGGAACTCGCCCGCGAGGACGCCGCCCGAACCGCCGAGAAGAAGAGCCACGAGCACAAGGAGAAGAAGTCGTGACCTCCCCTACCACCAGCTTATTCTGAGGAATTTCGATGGGATTGCTGGACGACGAGAGCATCTGGCGAAGCAAGATCTTCACCGGCGAGTGGACCTCGACCGGTAAGACCACACAAGCCACCGAACCGGCCACCGGCGACGTCCTCGGTGAGGTGGGCACCGCAAGCGCCGAGGTCCTCTCCGGCTGCGCGGAACAGGCCGCCGCCGCCGGACGCCGATGGGCGGCAACGCCCTTCCAAGAGCGGGCCGCCGTGCTGCGCCGCGCGGCGGAGCTGTTCGAGCAGCACCGCGACGAGATCACCGGCTGGCTGACCCGCGAGGCCGGCAAGGCCGCACCCGCGGCGAAACTCGACTTCGACCTCGCCCTGACCGAACTGCAGGCCGCGGTCGCCCTGCCCAGCCAACCGTGGGGCACGCTGCTGCCGACGACCCAGCCGGGCCGGATCAGCATGGCGCGACGGATCCCCTTCGGCGTCGTCGCCGTCATCGCCCCGTGGAACTTCCCGCTGATCCTGGCCCTGCGCTCGGTCGCCCCGGCTCTGGCCACGGGCAATGCGGTGGTCCTGAAACCGGCCAGCGAGACCGCGATCTGCTGCGGCGTGGTCATCGCCCGGCTCTTCGAGGAAGCCGGACTGCCGCCCGGCGTGCTGCACATGCTGCCCGGCAAGGGCAGCGAACTGGGCAACGCCGTGGCCGAGGACCCGAACATCGACATGATCTCGTTCACCGGCTCCACCCCGGTCGGGCGGAACCTGTCCGAGGCCGCGGGCAAACACCTCAAGAAGATGGTATCCGAGCTGGGCGGCAACAACGCCTTCGTCGTGCTCGACGACGCCGACGTGGAGGCCGCCGCGGCCGCCGGGGCCTACGGCAGCTTCGCCCACCAGGGCCAGGTGTGCATGGCCACCGGCCGGCACCTGGTCGCCGAATCGATCGGCCCGATGTACGCCAACGCGGTGGCCGAGATCGCCGACGGCCTCACCGTCGGCGACCCCCGCGACAAGGTGGACCTCGGCCCGATCATCAACCAGTCCCAACTGGACCACATCACCGACATCATCCGGCGCAGCGTCGACGCCGGCGCCCGGATCGTCACCGGCGGCACCGCCGACGGACTGTTCCTGCGCCCGACCGTGCTCGCTCACGTCACCCCGGACATGCCCGCGTTCACCGAGGAGATCTTCGGCCCGGTCGCCGTGATCACCACCTTCACCGACGACGACGAAGCCGTCCGGCTGGCCAACAGCACCCCGTACGGCCTGGTCGCCGGCGTCCATTCCGGATCGGCGCGGCGGGCGCAGACGGTCGGTGACCGGTTGCGGGCCGGGATGATTCACATCAACGACCAGACCGTCAACGACGAGACCCCGGCGCCCTTCGGCGGCATGGGCGACTCCGGCGGCAGTAGCCGCTTCGGCGCTCTGACCAACCTCGACGAGTTCACCGTCTGGCAGTGGGTCACCGTCCGCGACACCCAGAGCCACCCGACCTTCTGAGGAGACAAGGCATGCGGATCGGCATCATCGGCGCCGGCAAGATCGGCTCCACCCTGGCCCACCTGTTCGTCGACGCCGGCCACGACATCGCGATCGCCAACTCCCGCGGCCCGGACACCATGCGGGACCTGGAGAAGGAACTCGGGGACCACGGCCACGCCGTCACGACCGAGGAGGCCGCCCGGTACGGCGACGTCGTGGTGGTGACCGTGCCCCTCAAGGCCTACCGTGACCTGCCCGCCGACGATCTGGCCGGCAAGATCGTCATCGACACCTGCAACTACTACCCCGAACGCGACGGCCACATCGCTGCGCTCGACGACGACAGCGCCACCTCCAGCGAACTCATCCAGCAACACCTCACCGGAGCCCACGTGATCAAAGCGTTCAACGCCATGCGCTTCGACCACCTGCGCGACTACGGCCACGAAGGCGGCGCCAACCAGCGCTACGGCATCCCCGTCGCCGGCGACGACCCGGCCGCCAAGAAGCAGGTCTTCGACCTGATCGAGCAGATCGGGTTCGAACCCGTCGACGCCGGCCACCTGGCCGACAGCCGCACGTTCCAGCCCGGCACCGACGTCTACACCGCCGACCTGACCGCCGCCGAGCTCCGCGACCGCATCGGCATCTGAGAGGACCACCGCCATGGCCGCGCACGCCGGCGAGAAAGCACAGAAGACCGGGGACTTCCACTGCGCCAAGTGCAGCGAGAAGGTCCACGTCCAGCAGGGCCACACGATCCCCAAGTGCCCGAACGGGCACAGCGAGTTCGAAACACGCACCAAGGAACCCGGGAACAAGTCCTCATGAGGACGATGTTCGTAGCGTGCCTCGGCGTCATCACCGTGGGGCTGACGTACTTCATCGTGCTAGGGGTTCTGCACCGGTGAAGAGCCTGCCGGAAGAAGGGCCGACCGGGTGGAGATGACGACGGCCGCGCTGATCGGCCTGATCGCGCTGGCTCTGCTGTTCGATTTCACCAACGGCTTCCACGATTCCGCCAATGCCATCGCCACCGTCGTCGCCACCCACGTGCTGCGACCGCGGATGGCGGTGGCCTGGGCGGCGATGTTCAACTTCGTCGCCTTCCTCGTCGTCGGCACGGCCGTGGCCAACACCGTCGGGCAGACCGTCAAAGCCGCCTATTTCACGCTGCCCGTGGTGTTCGCGGCCCTGCTCGGCGCGATCTGCTGGAACTACCTGTCCTGGTGGCTCGGGCTTCCCACCTCCTCCTCCCACGCCCTCGTCGGCGCTCTCGTGGGCGCCGGCCTGGCCCACGGCGGCTTCGCCGCGATCCACGGCGACAGCGTCGAGAAGACCGCGCTGTTCATCGTCATCAGCCCCATCGCCGGGCTGCTCCTCGGCGGAGCCGCCATGCTGCTGCTGCGCCGGTTCCTGCGCCATGCCGACGTCACCCGTACCGAACGCCGCTTCCGGTTCGCGCAACTGGCCTCGTCCGCGGCGGTGTCACTGGCCCACGGCGGCAACGACGCGCAGAAGACCATGGGCGTCATCGCCGCGCTGCTGGTCGCCACCGGCCACCTGCCCGCCGGCGGCGACACGCTACCCATACCCCTGTGGGTGGTCCTGTCGGCCGAGGCCGCCATCGCCCTGGGCACCGTCTCCGGCGGATGGCGCATCGTCCGGACCATGGGCACCCGGATCACCCAACTGCGCCCGATCAGCGGATTCGCCGCCGAAACCGGCGCCGCCCTGGCCCTGTTCGGCTCCACCGCCCTCGGCGCCCCCGTCTCCACCACCCACACCGTCGCCGGCGCCATCGCCGGCGTCGGCTCACAGAACCGGGCCGCCGGCGTCAACTGGTCCGTCTTCGGCCGGGTGGCCATCGCCTGGCTGGTCACCATGCCGGTCGCGGCACTGATCGCGGCCCTGGCCTACTGGGGCGCCACCCTGCCGCACGAGCCGTACAACATCATCCTCATGTCCTTGATCCTGGCCGTCCTGGCCGGGCTGCTGATCGTCGCCGTCCGGCGAGCGCCGTCGGCCGAGGACATCGAGGAGGAAGCCGAGCACGAGGTACCGCTGCGCGCCGGCTCCGGCACCCTGACCGGCACCGCCCGAGTCCGGGTCACCAGCCGCAAGCCGGACCCCGAACGAACCCGCGCGGTGGCACAGGAAGTGGACGAACCCTGGTAGGCCCACGAACCCCCCTCGTTCAGCGGCGACTCGGATGTGCGACACCGACCGGAATGAACTCCTACCGGCTGGGTACGCCCGCCGCATGACGACGACCACGCAACCCATGCTCGACACCTATCCGAAGACCATCAATCTCGACCGGGTCAAGCTCGCCGCCGCCATCGACGCGCTCATCGCCTGCGCCGAGGCCTGCACCGCCTGCGCCGACGCCTGCCTCAGCGAGGACACCGTCGCCGAGCTGACCAAGTGCATTCGCACCAACCTCGATTGCGCCGACATCTGTGGCACCACCGCCCGCGTGCTGTCGCGGCACACCGGCTACGACGCCAACCTCAGCCGCAGCCTCCTCGAAGCCTGCGCCACCGCCTGCCGGGCCTGCGGCGACGAATGCGCCCGGCACGCGGACATGCACGAACACTGCCGGATCTGCGCCGACGCGTGCCGCGCTTGCGAACAGGCCTGTCGCGACCTGCTCGCCACCATCAGCTGACCGCCACCGGCAACCCTGTGACATCGCCACCGGTGCAAGTCACCGTTTCGGCCGGTTCGAGCGTCGTCGCCGACTCTGAGCAGCAGTCCCGGTCCTGAACGATCGGCTTCCGGGCAGTCGGTGGATGCGATGTTCATGGGTTGCGGCCCGTTCTTCGTCCGGGCGGGTGCTGGTTCAGTGTTGAAGGAGTTGGGCGTTGCGAGCGGTGATCGCTTCGGCGGTGTCGGGGCAGATCATGGGCAGGCCGAATGTCTCGGTCTCGGTCTGGATGCGTTCTGCGGTGGGGCGGAAGCTTCGTTCGTATGCGGTGAACGCGCTGTCGATGTCGCCGCCGCTGGTGCGGAAGGCGTCGTACAGTGCTGTCGCCCCGAGGATCGCGACGGATCCGCCCATGCCGGCGGCGGGCGACGGGCAGTACCCGGCGTCGCCGACGAGTGCGACCCGCCCTGATGCCCAGGACGGCAGCCGGTTCTGGCTCAGTTTGTCGAAGTAGAAGTTGTCGGCGGTGAGGGCCTGGTCGAGGAGGTCGGTGAACGGCTTGCCCGCGTCGGTGAACTGGGCGCGGATGATCTGCTTCTGCTCGTCGATGTCGTGGTAGTCGTAGGGGATCTCCTGCTCGGAGCGGAAGATGAAGACGACGTCGGTGGTGTTCGCGTAGGAGTTCAGCAGCAGCGTCCGGCCGGGCGTGTTCTGGATCCGTGACGTCCAGGACGAGATGAAGGTGTCGTCCACCACGGTGACGGAGGTGTAGTGGTGCAGGAAGTGGCTGTAGTCCGTCTCCGGTCCGAACCAGAGCCTGCGCACATTGGAGTGGTTGCCGTCGCAGCCCAGCACCATCGTGAACTCGCGGTCCGGACTGTTGCGGAACGCAGCCCGGACGCCCTCGGCAGTGGCGGTCAGCTCGGTGATGGAGTCTCCGAAGATCACTTCGACGGTGCCTTCGATCTCGGCGAACAGGATCGCGAGGAGGTCGTCGCGGTGGATCTCGACGTCGTCGTGGCGGTGGATCTCGTAGTCGTCGATGACGATGGTCTCAGCCGTGGGCTCCGGTTCCATCCTCGCGGTGGGCGTGCCGTCGATCTCCGCAAATTCGGTGGTGCGTGGCGGGAGCGCCTTCGCCCGGACGGCGGACAGGACACCCATCCGGTCGAAGATCTCCATCGCGTCGTTGCGGAGGTCGACCGGCGTCCCGCCCTTGCGCAGGCCGGTCGCGTTCTCGACGACGGTGACCTGATATCCCAGGCGCTGCATCCAGATCGCCGTCGTCAAGCCGGCAAAGCTCGCCCCGGAGATCAGCACCCGACCCGACTGCTTCGTCGTGACCGTTTCCATGATGGGTCCTCTCGTCGGTCAGCGACCGGGTAATAAATCTTGTAGTGACTCTACGTTTCTGACCGTAGCATGAACTTGTAGTGACTCCAAGATTTGTGGGATCATGGCGTCTGTGACGAAGCCGATGGGTCGCCGAGAGAGCAAGAAGCTTCAGATGCGGCAGCGTCTGGCTGATGCCGCGGCTCAGCTCTTCGCGAAACACGGCTATGACGCCGTGTCCATGACCGATGTTGCGACCGCCGCAGGGGTGGCGGCTCAGACCGTCTTCAACTACTTCCCGACCAAGCCCGACCTCGTCCTCGACCGCGCCGACGACATGCTCGAGCGGTCACGCCGGTGTGTCGCCGAGCGCGACCCGGCCCTGACACCGGCTGAAGCCCTCCGCATCCAGGTGCATGAGGACATCGACCGCTTCGCCGCACGGGATGTGTTCTTCGCCCGCGGCGAATTCCCCGCGCAGTCCGTGGAGAGCGACTCGCTGCGCCGCTACGCGCTGCAGTTCCGCTTCCACCAGGCCGAGGCGATCGCAGCAGCCATAGCCGAGACCGACCCGGAGATCCATGCTCTCGTGGCCCGCGCCCATGCCAGCGGTCTGATCACGGTGATCCAAGCCGTTACCGACAGGATCGGAGAGGCGATCCTGTCAGGAGCGGATCTGGCCGCAGTCGCTCAAAAACTCCATGAAGACGCCGACATCACACTCGCCGACGCCACCGAGACTTTCCGCGCCATGAAGACAAGAGCCGCCGACGCCGCCGGATAACCGGCCGCGCGCATCCGCACCCCGAACCGTCAGCCCCCCGACAGACTTCGAACCGAAGCACCGAGCCTGGCCACAGCGCCGGCCCATCCGCGGCGACTCTCCGGCGTCGAAACTCGCGGACACGACATCCACCGACGATCAGGCGGTGTCAGAAGTGGCGTTCAAACGGTGTCCGAACAGGTCCGACGTGCGTAAGAAGGCGGGGCCGCACAATGCGCTGCCACAGCGCAGCTGACCGGGAGCAGAACGAGTGGCTCAGGGCTGTAGCAGGCTCGTAGCCAGGTGCGAGCCGAGGAGAACGCCGGTCGCGTCGTCAATGAGCACGTTGCCCTGGCTGCGGGTGACGCGATGCGTCGTGATCAGGGTCGCGGTGCCCTGCATCATGGCGGCGAACAGCAGCTTGAAGCGGTCCCGGTCGCCGTCGCCGGGTGCCGCGGACGGGCCCATCGCCTCGTCGAGGGTCTGGAACAGGCGGGTCGCGGCGGCGTGGACCGGCCCGGCGGCGTCGTTCATCTTGGTGGCGAACATCAGCTCCATCACAGCCGCGTTGTCGACGGCGAAATCGACGTACGCGTGGGCCACCAGCCGGAACCGCTCGGGAAACGGACCGGCGCCGGCCAGGGCTGACCGTACCTGGTCGGTGAGCCGGTCGAAGCCCTGCTCAGCGAGGGCGTCCAGCAGTGCCTGCCGGTCGATGAAGTGACTGCGGGGGGCGCCATGGCTCACCCCGGCCTGCCGGGCCAGTTCCCGCAGCGACAGCCCGTCGACGCCACCCTCCCGCAGCATCACCTCTGCCTGTTCGAGCAGGACCGCGCGCAGGTTGCCGTGGTGGAAGGGGCGTGGCGTCATGACGTCAGCATACGTGAGATTAGACGCTGCCTACTTGCTAGGCATTGACTATTTTCTAGACACTGCCTAGCTTGAACGACATGACCTCGACGCTCGACTCGACCACGGCCCTGCCCGACCTCACCGGCCGCACTTTTGTGATCACCGGCGCCACCAGCGGCATCGGCCTGGCCACGGCGCGGGCTCTCGGCGCCGCGCATGCGCGCGTCGTCCTCGCCGTCCGCAACCCGGCGAAGGGATCAGCCGTCGCGTCCTCGATCCCCGGCGAGACCATCGTCCGGGCTCTCGACCTGGCCGACCTGACCTCCGTGCGCCGTTTCGCCGACGAATGGCCGGACCCCATCGACGTTCTGGTGAACAACGCCGGCGTCTCCGTGCCGACCCGGCAACGGACCCGGGACGGCTTCGAGATGCAGTTCGGCACCAACCATCTCGGCCCGTTCGCCCTGACGAACCTGCTCCTGCCCCAGATCACCGGACGGGTGGTGACCCTGTCGTCCCAAGCGGAACGCACAGCGAAGCTGAACCTCGACGACCTGAACGGGGACCGGACCCCCTACAAGGAATCCCGCGTCTACGGCATGTCGAAACTGGCCAACCTGATGTTCACCGCCGAACTCCAGCGCCGGCTCACGGCCGCCGGATCCGCGGTCACCACCGCGGCCGCCCACCCCGGCCTGGTCGCCACCGCCATGACCGGCCAGACCACCGGCCTCACCGCCCTGATCGTGCGGCGCCTGGCCCAGAGCCCGGAGAACGGTGCCCTGCCGGTCCTGCTGGCCGCGACCGGCGACATCCCCGGCGACAGCTTCACCGGACCGCGACGGCTGCTGCACATGCGCGACGGCGCCGAACTCATCGGCCGCTCGAAGCAGGCAGCGGACCCCGCCCTGGCTGCCCGCCTCTGGGACGAGTCGGAGAAGATGACCGGCATCTTCTTTCCGCTCTGACCACGCCCAAGGGCCGCTACCCGTCCGCGAGTCAGCTCAGGACCGGTGCCTCAGACGCCGGTAAACCGGTCGGCCCGCACCAGTGATCAGGACACTTCTGGGCTCGAGCCACGACCGGGCACCGACGTTTTCGACTGCTTCCACGCCTTGGCCACCACGGTCGTCGGTCCCTCAACATTCCGACCTGCTCGAGACGGTGATCGAGCTTGACCACGTACCCGGTTTCGGCCGTCCACAGCCGGCTGCAGTAACCGTCGATCTCTTTGCTGCCACGCTCGGTGTACCGGCCGTTGCGGCACACGTCGAACCCATCGTGGGTGCGCGCCCCGCGCGGTTCGGGGCGGGGCGGCGCACGACACCGAAGACCGGATCGCCGGGCGTGAAGCTGGGGTCCGGCGGGGCGGGGCGGTGCGGACCCGGCCGGGCGACTCGTGACCTCAGCGAGACGGGTGTATGAGCTCGGGAGCGTCGGTGTCCAGCGGCACCGCCGGGCCGGGCACCAGACCCAATTGCACCGGCGGGCGCGCTCCGGCCGCGGTGAACAGCCAGTCCGCCACGGTCCGGAAGCGGTTCGCGGGCAGGGCGGTGAGGTGGTAACCGCGGGTGACGACCCGGGCCGGCAGGCCGGACAGTGGCACGTGCAACGGGTTGGCCGCTGCCTGCCAACCGCCGAGGTCCACCACGAAACCCAGATCGCGATGACGGTACGGACGTCGGCGCCCCACCCCGTAGGAGGCGGCGATGTTGTTCCCGGCCAGCTTCCCCTGACGGACGGCGTGCTGAGCGGTCATCGGCGTGGGTTTCCCGGGGTGGGCCGGGTCAGGGACGGCGGCGGCGTCGCCACAGGCGAGGATCTCCGGGTGCCCGGGCACGGCCAGGTACTCGTCGACGCACAGCCGGCCCTTGTCCATCGGCAGGCCGGTGCTCTGCGCCAGCGGGTCCGGCTGCACACCCACACACCACACCAGCGTGCGTGACGCTACGAACCGGCCGTCGGTCAGCTTCACCCCGGTCGCGGTCGCCTCGGCTACCGACGTGCCCATGTCCACCTCGACGCCCCGCTCGCGCAGCACTCGATCGGCGGTGGCTGAAAGCCGTTCGTCCATGCCGGGCAGCACCTGCTTCGCGGTGTCCAGCAGCAGCCACCGCGGGTGTTCGCCGGCCAGACGTGGATGCCGGGCCAGCACGTCGCGGGTCAGCAGCTGGATGTGAGCGATGACCTCGGTGCCCGTGTAGCCGGCGCCGACGACCACGAAGGTGAGCCGGGCGGCCCGCTCGGCCGGATCGTCGGCGGCGTCGGCCAGCTCGATCTGGCGGATCACGTGATCACGCAGATGCAGCGCCTCCGGTATGCCACGGAAGCCGTGTGCGTGATCGGCTACGCCGGGGATGGGCAGCAATTTGTTGATGCTGCCCGCGGCCAGCACGAGCCGGTGGTAGCCAAGGGTGCCCCGGTCGCCTTCCGGACCTTGCCACGACACTGTCCGGGCGTCGACGTCGACTCCGTCGGCCTGGCCCAGCACCAGCCGGACCCCCGGCAGGGTGCCGGCCAGGGGCACCGTCACCCGCCGCGGATCGATGACGCCACCGGCGACCTCCGGCAGCAGCGGTAGATAGAGGAAGTAGTCCGTCGGGTTGAGCAGCACCACCTCGGCGGCGCCGCGGGCCTTTTTCAGCAGGGTCCGGGCCGCCTGGAAGCCGGCGAACCCCGCTCCCACGACGACGATGCGCGCACGCCCCATGTGTTTTCCCACCTGTCTGGTCATCGCGGCCACCTGCTCATCGGCAACCGTTGACGTGGTTCTCACCGGTGCCGGAAACGCAGGCGCGGCAGGACGTGCTCGCCGTAGAAGTCGATCACCCGGTGCTGGTCGGCCTGCCCGGAATGCACCATCGGGGTGCCGCCGGCGTCGATGATCTTCTGCAGTGCGGCGGTGTGCACGTCCGGGTCGGTGCCGCGCGGCCAGTTCGCATACACCTGCGGCAGACTCCAGCGCTGCTCCGCCCTCTGCTGGATGGTCACCGGGTTCGGCACGTACAGCAGATCGCCGAAGGCGTCGACGGTGAAGCGCCAGCGGCGGGCCGCGTACTCGGCCTCGGCCTTGCCGCCGACCACCACGAACGTCTCCACCAGCTTCGGCATGGTCCTCGGATCCTTGCCGGCGGCGGCCGCGCCGGCGGCGAAGGCGTCCTGCAGTTGCGGCTTGGCGAAGTCGGCCGCGCCGGTGATCCACCCGTCGCCGCGCTGCCCGGCCAGGTAGGCGCTCTTCGGCCCGCTCGCCGCCACGTAGATCGGCACCGGCCGGGCCGGGCGGTCGTAAAGTTTGTACTGCTCCGTGCGGTAGTACGTGCCCCGGAACGACACCCGGCGCCCGGTCCACACCTCGCGGATCAGATCGATCGCCTCGGCCAGCCGGTCATGGCGTTCCGGGTACCGGCCGAACTGCCCGGTCGAGGCCAGCTCGTTGAGCGCTTCACCGGTGCCGACGCCGAGGAACACCCGTCCGGGCGCGAGGATGCCCAGCGACGCGAACGCCTGCGCCACCTGCGTGGGGTGGTAGCGATACAGCGGGCAGGTGACGCCGGTGCCGAACGTCAGGGCCCGGGTGGTCTCCGCAACCTGCGACAGGGTCAGCCACGGGAACATGGAATGGCCCTGGTTGTCCTGCCACGGCTGGGTGTGGTCGCTGGCCCAGACCCGGTCGAACCCCGCCCGCTCGGCGTGCCGGGCGAAGTCGACCAGCTGCGGCGTGCGGAACTGCTCGTGCGACAACACGAACCCGACCTTGCGGGCCGGCCGATGCGGCGTACCGGAATGTGCCACCGCCGGGCCGGCGGCGGTGATCGCCGGAGCCGCTGCTCCGGCCGCGGCCGCGGCCAGTACCCGCCGGCGCGAGAAGCCGGAAGCAGAGTTGCGCTCATCGATTGACATTCGTACCTCCACGTCGAAGTGCAGCCCGGCTACCCATCGCCCGGCCGAGCAAACCGAGCAGCCTTCCGCTGCAACGTTGCCAGGCGGCTGGTTAGCTGGAGAGTTGTGAGCGGCGTGGAGTCCTTCAGCTGGGTGGTGCTCGGTATATCGCTGGTCGCGATGGCGGCGATCCTGTCGAACCGAATAAGCGACCGCATCCGCATCCCGGCGCCGGCACTGTTCCTCATCGGCGCGGCCGTGGCCTCCGACCTGGTCCCCGGGCTCGCGTCGATGAAGATCACGACCGTGCAGAACATCGTCACCGTCGCCCTGATCATGATCCTGTTCGACGGCGGCATCGGCATCGGCTGGCGGCGCCTGCGGCCGAACGCCGGCGCCGTGCTCTGGATCGGCGTGGCCGGCACCGCGGTCACCGCCGCCGGCGTCGCCGCGTTCGTCCACTTCGTTCTCGGGTTCGGCTGGCAGGTCGCTCTGCTGCTGGGTACAGCCCTGTCACCCACCGACCCGGCCGTCGTGTTCTCCGTGCTCGGCCGCCGCGAGATCGTCGGCCGTTCCGGGGTGCTGCTCGAGGGTGAAGCCGGCGCCAACGACCCGGTCGGCATCGCGCTGATGGCGGTACTGATCAGCGCCGCCGGGCTCAGCGGCGGCGAGGCCGTCGGGCACGGGCTGCTGGAATTCGTCCGGCAGATGGCGATCGGCGGCGCGGCCGGTGCGGCGGCCGGCTGGCTCCTGCTGCGGCTCATGCGCCGCATGCCATTACCCAGCGCGGCGCTCTATCCCATCCGTACGCTGGCTTTCGCCGGCGCCGTCTACGGCGTGGCCACCATCGCCGGCGGCTCCGGCTTTCTGGCCGTCTTCGTCGCCGGGATCGTCATCGGCGACGCCAACGCCCCGTACAAAAGGGAGATCAAACGCTTCCACAGCGCTGTGGCCAGCCTGGCCGAGGTCATCGCGTTCGTCGTGCTCGGCCTGACCATCTCGCTGCGCGACCTGCCCAAGGTCGACGCGCTGTGGCCGGGGCTGCTCATCGCCGTCGTCCTGACCCTGCTCGTGCGCCCCCTGCTCGTCGGGCTCATCTCCCTGCCGATCCGGCTGCGCCTCGGCGAACGCGTCTTCGTGCTCTGGGCCGGGCTCAAGGGTGCCGTGCCGATCCTGCTGGGCACCTTCGCCTTCACCGCCGGCATCCCCGGCGCCGAACGCATCTACGAAATCGTCTTCGTCGTCGTGGCCTTCTCCGTCATCGTCCAGGGCAGTCTTGCCCCGACCGTCGCAAAATGGGCCCGCGTACCGATGCGCAGCACCGACCTGGAGCCGTGGGCCCTCGGCATGCGCTTCCGCGAAGAACCCACCGGGCTCCGCCGCTACCACGTCAACCCCGGATCACCGGCCGACGGGCAGACCATCGGCGACCTCTCCCTCGGCGAAAACCTGTGGATCAGCATGATCAACCGCGACGGGCAGCTGGTTCAAGTCGGACGAGACACCACCCTGCAAGCCGGCGACGAAATCCTCGCCCTCGCCGACCCCGCCCACGCCGAGACCGATCCCGCAGCACTCTTCACCAACAACACCAACCACAACGAAAAATAGACCTGCGATCAAAGGTACCGACGCCGCAACATTCGGGGCCATTCACCGCCACCCCGAAGAAGGCCATCCCAAGAGGAGTCGCACGACAGTTCGGCCAGCCATCTCCGTCGTCTGCTCTCAAGAACAGAACGGCCCATCGTGCCGCCAATGACTTCCACGTCGTCGACAAACTGATCGTCGTTGTGACCAGGCCCGTGCCCCGCACGCGACCACATGAAGAGCGACCGAGCAAGCTCCCGGGCGCCTACGCAAAGCTGACGTCCGGCGAACCGTCCAAGGCGATCCGCGGACCCCCGTCAGCTCGGCTGACTTTACGGTCCGCCGCACTGAATGGGGTTCGCCTGACAGCCGAAGCCATGCCACGGAACAGCGCCGTCGATGTCTACCAGGGCACTCAGTGGGAAGGCGCGATCAGTATCGTCCTGGCCACTGCAACCTGACGGACTGACCGCAGTCCGATACCGCCACGCCTCCCTTGACCGGGCCACAAGTACGGCGGTCACACGCAGGGGTGACATACGGGGTTGTCGCGATGTTGTCGCAACCGAACAGGGCACCGGTAGAGGCGACTGAAGCTCACCTCTACCGAGGAGGAAATTATGCGACAGAATCCGCACCGGGGCCGGGTCTACCGTTGCTGCGCCTGCCGCGACAGTAACGGCCGGCAGCTCGGCGCCCGCTGCCCGAAGCTGACCAACGCGCGGCATGGTAGCTGGGCTTTCGCCGTCGACCTGCCGAGCCTGGACACACGCCGGACCATGCGCCGCACCGGCTTCGCCACCAAGGCCGAAGCCTCGACCGCGCTGAGCCACGTGCTGGAGTGCGAACGCGCCGGCGTCAGCCTCGACGACAGCGAAACCGTCGCCAGCTATCTCACCCACTGGCTGGACACCAAGTCAGCGACCCTGAAGACGGACACGGTGCACCGCTACCGCGACTACCTGCGCAACGACCTCATCCCCGCGTTCGGGGCGCTGCCCCTGGAGCGGCTCACCCACGAGCACGTCAAACAGTTCGTCCAGCGTGAACTCGCCGCTGGCCGGGGCCTGGTCACGCTGCGGCGGTGCATCACCACCTTGTCGAGTGCGCTCAACGACGCCCGGCGCAACCACCGGCTCCCGAACAACGCCGCCCGCTTCGCCAAGATCCCCCGGCCGGCGCGACCCGAGCTCACCTGCTGGAGCACCACTCAAGCTGGCGCGTTCCTGCGGCACTGCCGCACCGTCAATGACCCCTTGGCGGAGCTGTTCGAGGTGATGATCTGCACCGGGATGCGCAAAGGCGAAGTCCT
>NZ_JALPVJ010000036.1 GCF_023544445.1 Actinoplanes sp. M2I2
CCGGCTCGCCGACCATGATGAGGCGGCCGATCCGGTAGGTGGGAACGGGCAGCGTCCCGGCCGCGTACTGCCGCCGAGCGGTGATGTACGCGATGCCGGTCGACGCCGCCCATTCCTTGAGGTTCACCCGAGCATCATAGCCGCCTTAAGAGCGCCAAAGATGCACGAAGCGCCAACAGTTAGCCGCCCCCACCCGGCGGTCCCGAGCGGCGCACCGGGCGTCTGGGCTGCCCCCGGTGGTGGCATCGAACCGGGTGAGGACGGGCGGTCCGCGCTGCGCCGCGAGCTGCTGGAGGAGACGGGCCTGGTCACCGCGGTCGATCCGCCGCACGTCTGGCATCAAGTGATCGTCGGCGCGGACCAGGCGTCCGGCTTCGACGGCATCGTCAACGACTACTTCCTCGTGCGGACCGCCCGCTTCGAGCCTCGGGGCGAGTTCACCGACGACCACCTCGCGGCTGATGAGCTCCTCGAGACCTTCCGGTGGTGGAGGCTCACCGAAGTCGCCGGTTACACCGGGCCTGACCTGTTCTCGCCGCGGGACCTTGCCACTCTGCTGTCCGACCTGCTCACGTCCGGGGTCCCCGCCGGCCCGGTCACCCTCGGTCTATGAAGACGTCATCGGGTCGCGGCGGCACGGAGCAGCGCTTCCCGCATCGCCTGCTCGGGGGCCGGGACGACGCCGGTGAACTGCTCGAACTGGCTCAGCGCCTGCGCCAGCAACAGGTCGAGACCGGACAGCACCGGTACGCCGTGGGCCAGCGCATCGGCCGCCAGCGGGGTCGGCCACGGGTCGTAGAGCGCGTCGAACAGCACCGTGCCGTCGCGCCAGGGCACCTCGCCGGCCAGGTGGTCGCCCGCGCCCTTGGGCACCGTGGAGATCACCGCATCGGCCTGGAACGTCTCGGGGGCGCGGCCCCACGGCACGCTCAGCATCGTGACGCCGAGCGCGGCCGCGGCCGGCGCCAACTCGGTCAGCGCGGCCGGGCGACGGGTCACCACCGTAACGGCCGAGGCGCCGAGCTGGGCGGCGGCGGCCAGGGCGGCGCGGGCTGTGCCGCCACCGCCGAGCACGGTCACCGACGGCGCGGGCTTGAGACCGGCGTCGCGCAGCACCCGGACCATGCCGGTCACGTCGGTGTTGTCGGCCTGCCAGCTGCCGTCCTCCCGGCGTACGAGCGTGTTGGCCGCACCCGTCGCGACCGCGACCGGGGTGGCCACCGCGGCCAGGCGCAGCGCCTCGGCCTTGAGCGGCATCGTCAGCGACAGCCCGGCCCACTCCGGGCCCAGCCCGGCGACCAGGGCGGCGAGGTCGGCCTCGACGCACTCGAAGGACGAGTACGACCAGCCGGGCAGCCCCGCCGCGGCGTAGCCGGCGTTGTGGATCACCGGCGACAGCGAGTGCGCGATCGGCCGGCCGCACACCGCGGCGCGCCGGGACGGGGTCGTTGTCACGCCCGACAGATTAGTCGCACTGCAGTTTGATGCCGTTCGCGCACGCCTTGTCGATGTTTTTCTCGTGCTCGGCGTCGGTGACGGCGAAGGCGGAGTTGCCGGCCTTGTCGACGGCCACGAAGAACAGCCACGGCCCGCTGGCCGGCTTCATCGCCGCCTGGAGCGCGGCCCGGCCCGGGCTGTCGATCGGGCCCGGGGTCAGCCCGGCCTGGCTCACCGAGTTGTACGGGTTCTTGGGGTCGTTGAGCTCGGCCTTGGACAGCTGACCGGAGTGCTTGGCCTCGCCGCCCTTGAGCTGGAGCCAGTAGTTCGCCGTGACGTCGAACTGCAGCGGCATCGGCGGCTTCTGGATGTACGTGCGGTTGTAGGCCACTCGGGCGATCTTCGCGGTGTCCTTGGCCGCGCCGGACTCGGCCTGGGCCAGCGACGCGACGATCAGCGCCTCGAAGGGCGACACCGACAGGTTGTTCTCCACCGTGTCGATGAAGCCGAGATCCGTGGTGGTGTCGATGAACTTGCCCACCATCACCTCGAGGATGCCCTTCGCGTCCAGCTTGGGGTCGAACTCGTACGTGTCCGGGAAGAGGAAGCCCTCGATCGACTTACGGGCCGGCTTGCCGTCGCGGCGGTTGAACCAGAAGTCGGGAACGCCCAGGTCCTCGGGCTTCTTGGCCGCTTCCACGAAGTCGTCCACCGGGATCTTGGTGGCCTTGGAGAGCAGCTCGTAGGTCTGCATCATGGTCAGACCCTCGCGGATGGTGACACCGCGGGTGACACGCGCCTTGGGGTCCAGGAGCATGGTCACGGCGTTGGCCGCCGACATCTGCTTCTTCATGTTGTACGTGCCGGACTGGATGTTCTTGCCCTTGGGGTTCTCGTCCGCGGCGTTGACGAAGGCCTTGGTGCTCTTGACGACGTCGGACTCGACCAGCGTGTTGCCGATCTCGGTCAGGGTCGCGTTCTTCTCGATCGTGACCTGCATGGCCTCGCCGCCGGCGCCGTCGTAGTCGGCGGCCGTGAAGAATCCCTTGACCTTGTTGTAGCCGAAGTACACGCCACCACCGAGCGCGGCGAGCAGGACAAAAGCCATCACAAAGGCGATGCCGGACTTGCCCGAGCCCTTCTTGGCACCGCGGGCGCCCCGCCGATGACGGGGCTTGCCTTTCTCGGCATGCTCGTCGAAAGCCAGGTCCAGCTCGTCGATCATCTCTGCCTCCGCTGTGCGTCCAGCCAGCTCTGCAGGATCTCCACCGCGGCCGCCTGGTCGACGACCGCCCGCTGACGCTTCCCTCGGACGCCACGCTCGGCCAGCCTACGGGTCGCGACCACGGTCGACATCCTTTCGTCCGTCAAGACGACCGGCACTTCGCCGACCGCCGCCACCAGTCGCCCGGTGTACGCACGGATGTCGATGGCAGCAGGCCCCTCAGCCCCGTTCAGGCGAACCGGGAGTCCCACCACGATCTGCACCACCTCGTGTTCCCCCACGAGGCGGACGAGCTCAGCTATGTCGCCAGGCACGGCATCCTCAGCCGCACCCATGTCACGGGACAACGTGACCAGGGGGGTGGCCAGAATCCCGTCAGGGTCGCTGATGGCGACCCCGACGCGCACCTTACCGACATCCACGCCCAGTCGCCTACCCCGCGACAGTGCGCTCATTCGGCCACCCTCCGTAGTCACCACTAGGCCGCAGCCTCGTTCACCGCCTTCTCGACCGCCGCCAGCAGCGACGGGACCTGGTCGGCGGGGAGACCGCCACCCTGGGCCAGATCGGCGTTGCCGCCGCCCCGGCCGGACAGCGCGCCCTTGACCAGGTCGGCCGCGGAGAGCCCGCGACCCTTCGCCGCCGCGTTGAGCGCGACGATCAGCGACGCCTTGCCGTTCGACCGGGCCGCCACCGCGACGACCGCGGGGCGAGCCGCGTCGATCTTGCCGCGGATCTCCTGGGCCAGGGTACGCACGTCGTTGCCGGCCGCCCCTTCCGGAGCCTCGGCCCCGACGAAGGCCACGCCGCGCAGGTCCTTGGCCTGGGCGGCCAGCGTGCCGGCGCCGCCGAGCACCATCTGGGCCCGCATCTTCTCGAGCTCCTTCTCGGCGTCGCGCAGCGCGGTGACCGTCTGCTCGACCCGGTCGGCGACCTGGTCGCCGGGCACCCGGAACAGCTCGGCCAGGCGGGACACCAGCAGGTGCTCCTTGGCCAGGAAGCCGAACGCGTCGATGCCGACCAGGGCCTCCACGCGGCGCACGCCGGAGCCGATCGACTGCTCGTTGAGGATCTTCACGAGGCCGAGCTGGCCCGAGCGGGCCACATGCGTGCCGCCGCAAAGTTCACGCGCGTAGTCGCCGACTTCAACCACTCGGACCTCGTCGCCGTACTTCTCCCCGAACAGCGCCATCGCGCCCAGCCGGCGCGCTTCCTCCTGGGAGGTGATGAACGCGTGGACCTCGAGGTCACGCAGCAGCACCTCGTTGACCTGCTGCTCGACGTCGTTGAGCACCGCGGGCGAGACGGCCCCCGGGGTGTTGAAGTCGAACCGCAGCCGGCCCGGGGCGTTCAACGAGCCGGCCTGGGTCGCCGACTCGCCGAGGAACGCGCGCATCGTCTGGTGGATCAGGTGGGTCGCCGTGTGCGAGCGCGAGATCGCCTTGCGCCGGGTCACGTCGATCTCGGCCTCGGCCGCCTCGCCCACCCGGATCTCGCCCCGGATGACCCGCGCCTTGTGCACGATCAGGCCCGGGACGGGCTGCTGCACGTCGACGACCTCGACCTGGCCGCCGCCGACCTTGATGACGCCGGTGTCGGCCTGCTGGCCACCGCCCTCGGCGTAGAACGGCGTCGTGTCGAGGACCAGCTCGACGAAGTCGCCCTCGCCGGCCACCTCGAGCGCGCCGCCGCCACCGATCAGCGAGCGCACCCGCGACTCGCGGGTGACCTCCTGATAGCCGGTGAACTCGACCGGGCCGCCGGCGTCGAGCGCGGTCCGGTAGGCCGAGAGGTCGGCGTGACCGGTCTTGCGCGCCGCCGCGTCGGCCTTGGCCCGGGACCGCTGGTCGGCCATGAGCCGGCGGAAGCCGTCCTGGTCGACGTCGAGGCCCTGCTCCTGCGCGATCTCCAGGGTCAGGTCGATCGGGAAGCCGTACGTGTCGTGCAGCTGGAACGCGCGGTCGCCGCTCAGCTTGGCGCCGCCCGTCTTCTTGGTGTCGCTGATCGCGGTGTCGAGGATCGTCGTGCCCGCGCGCAGCGTGGAGAGGAACGCGTCCTCCTCGGCGTACGCGTACGTGGAGATCCGGCCGAACTCCTCGGCCAGCTCCGGGTACGACGGCGCCATGCAGTCGCGGGCCACCGGCAGCAGCTCGGGCAGCGCCGGCGCCTGCCAGCCGAGCAGGCGGATCGACCGGATCGCCCGGCGCATGATCCGCCGCAGCACGTAGCCACGGCCCTCGTTGCTCGGCGTGACACCGTCGCCGATCAGCATGAGCGCGGTGCGCACGTGGTCGGCGATCACCCGCAGGCGTACGTCGTCGGGGTGCGACTCGCCGGCGACGTGCCCGGAGTGCGCGCCGTAGACCTTGCCGGTCATCTCGGCCGCGCGGGCCAGGATCGGGCGGACCTCGTCGATCTCGTACAGGTTGTCGACGCCCTGCAGGACCGACGCGACGCGCTCCAGGCCCATGCCGGTGTCGATGTTCTTGTTGGGCAGGTCGCCGACGATCGTGAAGTCGGTCTTCGACTTCACGTCGGTGATGGCGTACTGCATGAAGACCAGATTCCAGATCTCCATGTAGCGGTCCTCGTCGACCGCCGGACCACCCTCACGGCCGTACTGCGGGCCGCGGTCGTAGAAGATCTCCGAGCACGGGCCGGCCGGGCCGGGGATGCCCATCGACCAGAAGTTGTCCTTCTCGTTGCGGCGAACGATCCGCGACTCGGGGACGCCGATGGCCTTCCAGTGCGCGTACGCCTCGTCGTCGTCCAGGAAGACGGTCGGCCAGATCCGCTCCGGGTCGAGGCCGTAACCCCCCTCGGACTGCGGCTTGGTGACCAGCTCCCAGGCGAGCTTGATCGCGCCTTCCTTGAAGTAGTCGCCGAACGAGAAGTTGCCGTTCATCTGGAAGAACGTGCCGTGCCGAGAGGTCTTGCCGACCTCGTCGATGTCCGGCGTACGGATGCACTTCTGCACGCTGACGGCGCGCTTGAAGGCCGGGCTGCGCTGACCCAGGAAGTACGGCACGAACTGGACCATGCCGGCGTTGATGAACAGCAGGTTGGGGTCGTCGATAGCGGGCAGCGGGGCACTCGGCACGACCGTGTGCCCGTTGGCCTCGAAATGCGCCAGATAGCGCCGCTTGATCTCCGCCGTTTTCATCGGTTCCCCTCCTGGCCGTCCGGGCCGTCCTCGTCCACGTACAGCTCACCCTGGGCGAAAGCCTTGTTGATCTGTTCCTCGCGGTCCGCCGCGAGCTCACGGACGTCATCCACGAAGCTACGCACCGACTCGACCAGGCCGCCAGCGGATTGCGACAGCGTGGTGGCGATGCCGGACGGGGTGAACTCGTTCGCCTTCTGGGTGAGTTTGCGAACGACGACGGCGCCGACGGCCAGGCCGACGCCCAGCCAGAGCAGGCGCTTCATGGCGGGTGGTTCCCTTCGCTTGTCTTGTCGGGTGACGGCTGGTCAGCGGCGAGCGGCCTTGCGGCGCTGCTTGAGGGTCTCGCGGATCTCCCGGGACTCCTCGGCGTTCCGCCGGGCCTGCACGGTCTTGCGCAGGCCGTAGCCGAACGACGCCACCTTGACCAACGGGTTGGCCGCCGCGGCCGCGACGACCGTCGACAGGTTGGCCACGTTGGCGGTGACGTGCGCGGCGTGCTCGGTGATCGTGTCGACCTTCTCGAGCTGGACGTTCACTCCGTCCAAAGAGACCTGCACCTGACCCAGTGCGGTGTTCACGTTACGGACAGTCTCGTTCACGTCACCCAGCAGCGGGCCGGTACGGTCGGTCAGGTCGTTGATCGCCCGCGTGGCGGCGTCGACCGTGCGGCCCAGCTTGAAGATCGGCACGGCGAGCACGAAGACGAGCATCAGAAACGCGCCCGCCGCGATCAGGCCTGCGATATCTCCGGCGTCCATCAGGCGCTTCTCCCTTACAAAGATCACATTCGGCGGGTCAACGTGCAGACCCTACCGTCCGTGACCTCAGCCCGCGTCACGACGCCGAGGGTGTCGGCGTCAGGAGCGGGTCGTCGGGGATCGGCGCGTCCGGGGTCTCCCCCACCAGCGGGCTCTTCTGCGGGTCGGGCTTGCCGCGGGTGTCGGCGATCGCGTGCCACACCTTGATACTCACCGAGGATCCGACGCACTGCCCCGGCGGCGTCACCGGCGGAGCCGTCGACCCGGCCAGCGCCGGGTCGTTGGCGGCGATCTGGTCGACCTCGCACTTGGGCCGGCCCACGCGCAGGTCCAGTGTGAACTCGTCCCGCTTCCAGCAGGTGTAGGTGCCGTCCCCGGTCTTGAGCGGCTCCTCCGGGCAGTCCGCCACCTTCCACGGCGACCAGCCGGCCGAGGTCAGAGCCGAGGTGTACGCCGCGGTGGTCTCCGGGATCGGCCGCTGCGACTCGGCCGTACGCTCGCGGAACGTGCAGTCGATGAAGCACCACCGGCTGCCGCTGCTCTGGTCGTCGACCTTCTGCGTGGCCCACGTGGGCACGTCGAGCGAGTCGAGCGAGCCGAACACCGGGTCGCTGCTTGCGGCGCGCAGACCGAAGAAGGCCGGCAGCACGACCAGCACCACGACGGCCAGCGAGAGCAGGACGAGCTTGCGCCGGCTGCGCAGTTGCTGACGCAGGCCGCCGCGGCCCGGCTCGTCGTCGGGCTCGTCCTCGCCCGGGCCGGCCGCCCCGGCGATGCCCGCGGCCTTCGCCGCCGCGGCCTTGGCCCCGACGACCGGAGCCCGGGCGGCGCCGCTCGAACGTCCATCTTCACCCCTGAGGGGTACGCCGTCGCCGTCCGGTCCCGAGCCGGCGGATGCCCGCGCGGGCATCCCCGCGGGCGCGGCCACCGAGGCCGAGCCGACCCGGGCGGCGGCCACTGCGCCACCGACGGGCGCGGCGCCCCCGGACGCCGGTCGGACCCTCGCGGCGCCGGCGGCGCTGCCCGGCACACCGGCCGAGGCCGGTCCCGCGGCAACGCCGGCAGCGCCGACGGCGGCCGAGCCCGCAGTGCCGACCGACGCGGAACCCGCCGCACCGCCGACCGAAGCCGAACCCGCCGCGCCGCCGACCGACGCTGAACCCGCCGGGCCGCCGACCGATGCGGACCCGGCCGCACCGCCGACCGATGCAGAACCTGCCGCACCGCCGACCGACGCCGAACCCGCCGCACCGCCGACCGACGGGTCGCCGCTCGCCGAGCCGTGCGTCGTCGGGCTTGCCGGGCGGCCGGGCGCCACCGCGCGGGCGGCCGCGGCCGCACCGCCCTGGGCACCACGAACCGCCGGAGAAGCTGCCGGCCCGGCGCCCGGAGCCGCCGTTCCACCGCCCTGAGCGGATCGAACGGCCGCCGAACCCGCCGAGCCACTCATCGCGGCCGAAGCAGCACCGCCCTGAGCACCACGAACCGCCGCTGAACCCGCCGGGGCCGCACCGCTCTGGGCAGCACGAACCGCCGCCGAACCCGCCGGGCCGGAAGCAGTACCGCCCTGGGAGCCACGACCCGCCGGTCCGTCGATCGGGCCCGAAGCGGCACCGCCCCGAGCGCCACGAACCCCCGCCGACCCCGCGGTGGCACCACGCTGAGCACCGCGAACCGCCCGGGAACCCGCCGCCGGGCCGGCAGCGGGATTGTTCTGAGCGGCACGAATCGCCGCGGTTCCGGCCGGCCCACCGGCTGCGGCCGGGCCCGTCGCCGAAGCGGCAGCGCCCGGGCCGGCCGGCGGTCGGCCGGGCACCGCTTGTGCTCGTGAAAGTTGCCCGTATTCACCCGGGACCTGGTCGGCGTCGCCCGGCGCCGCTCCGGGCGCCCGGCCGTGCCGGGGCCGGTCGTTGTCGTCCTGGTCGGCATCGCCGCGCGGCACGCCGGGGACGCTTCCGGCCCGCGAAAGCTGGCCGTACTCCCCCGGCACCGGCGACGTCTGCGCGGGCGCCGGTGTTCCGTAGTCCTGCGCGGGAGCGGACCGCCCATAGGCATCCGGCACCGGCTGACCGTAGGGCTGACCCGGCGACGGATGGTGGTAATCCCGGACCGGCAGCGGGGGGTGGGGCTGGGCCGGCGACGACTGGCCGTAGTCCTGAGCCGGCTCGGCGTGACCATAAGGCCGAGTGGACGGCGGTTGGCCGTAGTCCTGAGCCGGCCCGGCTTGGCCGTAAGGCTGGGCCGGCGACGGCTGGCCGTAGTCCTGAGCCGGCGCCGCCTGGCCGTAGGGCTGAGAGGGCGACGGCTGGTTGCCGGACGGGGCGTTCGGCGCCTGCCCGTAGAGGCTCTGCGGCCGGCCCGGCGATACCGGATCGGCCGGCGGAGACACCGGACGAACGGGAGCAGCGCCCGCGCCCCTCCCGCCCCGGCTGCGGCGGCCCGGCTCAGGCCGGCCCTGGCCCTGGCGGCTGTCCTCGTTCTGGTCGCCCGGCTGCGGCTGGCCTGGCTGTGACTGGCCCGGCTGTGACTGGCCCGGCTGTGACTGGCGTGGTTGCGGCTGGCCCGGCTGCGGCTGGCCCGGCTGCGGACCGCCACGCCGGCCGACCCGGCCCGACGCCTCACCGGCCCGGGGGATGACGCCCGAGGTCTGCCCGGCCATCGCGCCGGCCCGCCCCGGAACCGCCGGGGTCCGCACGCCTTCGCGCCCCGGCACGACCGGCGGCACCACAGCAGCGGCCCGCGCGGTCTGCCCCGCCCCGGTCGCCCCGGGCGGGGTTACGGGGAAACCGCCGGTGTGCCCCGACATCCCGGCGCCGCCCGGGCCACGCCCGCCGGCGCCGCTCTGACCCGGACCACCCTGCGGTCCGACCCGGCCCGACCGGCCCGGTGCACCCTGGTCAGCGCCGTCCTGCGGCGTGCCGCGGCCCGGCCGCGCCGGTCCACCTCGATCAGTCCCGTGCTGCGTCCCACCACGACCAGGCCGGGCCGGCCTGGTCGGATCGGAAAAATCCTGCGCCTCACCGCCGCCACCGGGTCCGCCCGACCCGTCGGGATCGGGGACCTCCTGCGACCCACCACGACCGGGCCCGGCCGGCCCGTCCGGGCGAGGGCCGCCCTGCGGTCCGGCGGTGTCCGGGCCGGACTGTGGCCCGCCGCGTCCCGCACCGCCGTGGCGGGGGACGCTGCGGCTGCCACCGCCGGGCTCGAGCGATTCCGACCGGCGGCCGCCCTGCGTGGGCACGGCACCCCGGCCGGCCCGGCCACCGCGACCGTCCTGCTCCGCCACCTGTCGCGCGCTGCCCTCATCGGGCAGATCGCGGGCGCGGGCGGGCCCGCCGGGGCCTGCGGGATCCCACGGACCGGTGGAGTCCCCCGCGGCGCCACGAAGATCGTCCGACTGGCCGGGACGCGCGGATCCGCGGCCGCGTTCGCCTGGTTCGGCGGTGCCGTGCCGACCCGTGCGCTC
Organism: Actinoplanes sp. M2I2; assembly: GCF_023544445.1. GTDB lineage: Bacteria > Actinomycetota > Actinomycetes > Mycobacteriales > Micromonosporaceae > Actinoplanes. Next base: position 10,053 of record NZ_JALPVJ010000036.1, read on the forward strand.
GCCCGGGCCGTCGTTGTCGCCGCGCCCGTGCCGGCCGCCGACCGGCCCGGTGCCACGTCCGGCGCCGACCTGGCCGGTTCCGGCGCCGGCATAGTCTGGTCCACCACCGGGGAAGGCCGGCCCCGCCGCACCGGACACGGGCCGTCCCGCACCGGCGCCGCCGAGCTCACCGGCCGCCGGATGGCGCTCGTAAGCGCCGGACTCACCGGAACCACTGCCGTACTCACCGGCCGAACCCCGCCGGTCGGCGCCGGGAGCACCCGGCGCACCCGAAGCGGGACGAGCGGCACCGCCGTACTCGACGGCCGAACGACGCCGCCCGACGCCCGAAGCACCCGGCACACCGGAAGCGGGACGAGCAGCACCGCCGTACTCGGCGGCCGCACCACGCCCGCCGGCATCAGGAGCGCCGCCGTACTCACCGGCCGCACCACGACCGCCGGCACCCGGAGCACCGGAAGCGGGGCGAGCGGCACTGCCGTACTCACCGGCCGAACGAGAACCGCCGACACCGGGAGCACCGGCCGGTCGCGCGGCGCCGCCGTACTCACCGGCCGGGCCGCGACCGCCGACACCCGGATCATCGGACGCCCCGGAACCGGCGCCGAACGCACCCGAAGCCGCGTCACGACCGCGGTAACCGGCGCCGTCGGGCGCACCCGAAACCGGCTGCCCGGGGCCGCCCGGCGACGGGCCGTCGGAGCGGAAGCGGTCACGACCGCGAGTCGACCCGCCCGGAGAGGTCGGGCGCGAAGCCGGGGACACCGGCCGGACCGAGGGCACCTGGGGGGCGTTTCCGGTGACCGGCACGACCGGACCGGACGTCATGCCGTCGAAGTCACGGGGGTCCACGCCGGGCCGGCCCGGAGACCCGTGCTGCTCGGGCGCACCACGCCCCGGTGCCTGGGCCCGCCCGGCCGGCGTGCCCTGACCCGGCCCCGGCGGAACCGCGCCGCCGGGCTGGGGCGCGCCCTGCGGCGGAACGCCGGCGCGGCCCGGGGCAGCCTGGACGGGAACCGCCCGGCCGCCGGGGATCTGACCCCGCGAGCCACGCCCCGGAGGCACCGCCCCGGGCTGGCCCGGGTGCGGCGAACCCGGAGATGGTTGGCCAGGGTGCGGCTGGACCGGCTGGGCCCGGCCGGGGGCCGGGGCCGGCGGCCGGGCGCCGGCCGGGAACTCACCGCTGCCGCCCGGCTCGTCGGGGGCGGCGCCGAAGGCGGGGAAGTCGTCGCTGTCCGGGACGTCGTCGGGGCCGGGGGCCTTCCGGCCGGACTTGCCGAACCGGGTCTCGCCGGCGAGGGTGCCGGGGCCGATCGCGCTCCGCTCCTGTTTCGCCGTGCGCAGATCGTCGAGCCAGCCGGTCTCCTCCTGCGACACCACCTCGGGCTCGACCGGCTCGGGACGCCCGCGGCCGAATCGGCGACCCTTTCGCCCCCCGGCCTGCTCGTTGCGCAGGTCAGCGTCGTCGTCGGGCCGATCGGCACCGCGCGGGGTCACGGCTGTTCCTTTCCGGCGGCTGAGCCGCTGTCGTCTGCCCTCTCGGGTGTGGCCGGCGCAGTCGTCCCGGTCACGTCCGGATCGGCGAGGCTACCAGCCGCGGCTGTGGGCACGCTCCCATCGGAAGCGGCCGCGGCCGGGACGGGGCCGGGTGACGCGGGCCGCTCCTGCTCGAGATCGGCCGCGCCGGGAGGTACCGGCTGTTCCTGCGTGGTCGCGGGCAAGCGTCCCTCATCGGCGGCCGGCGCACCACCCGTCGGGGGGCTGTTCCGGGCGGACGGCACATCCGTTGCACGCAGCGTTGCCGGGCGACCACGGACGATGCGCCGCAGGCGCGGCACACGCTCGCCCATCGCGCGCTCGGCGCCGTGGTCGGTCGGCTGGTAGTACTCCGCGTCGGCCAGATCGTCCGGCAGATAGCGCTGCGTCACCACTCCGCGGGGGTCGTCGTGCGGATAGCGATAACCACGGCCGTGCCCGAGCCCCCGGGCGCCCGGGTAATGGGCGTCGCGCAGGTGGGACGGCACCGCGCCGCCGCGGCCGGCCCGGACGTCGGCCATGGCCGCGCCGATCGCCGTGGTCACGCTGTTGGACTTGGGCGCGGTGGCCAGGTGCACCACGGCTTGGGCCAGGCTGAGCCCGGCCTCGGGCAGACCCACGTTCTGGACGGCCTGCGCGGCCGCCGTGGCCACCAGCAGCGCCTGCGGATCGGCCATGCCCACGTCCTCGCTGGCGAAGATGACGATGCGCCGGGCGATGAACCGCGGGTCCTCGCCGGCCACCAGCATGCGGGCCAGCCAGTGCAGCGCCGCGTCGGGGTCGCTGCCGCGCATGCTCTTGATGAACGCGCTGGTCACGTCGTAGTGGGCGTCGCCGTCGCGGTCGTAGCGCACGGCGGCCACGTCGACCGCTTTCTCCGCGGTCGCGAGGTCGATCTCATGCGCGCCCTGCGCCTCGGCCGAGCCCGCCGCGGCTTCGAGGGCGGTGAGCGCCTTGCGGACGTCGCCCGACGCCAGGCGTACGAGATGCTCCTCGGCCTCGGGTGCGAGGGTGACCGCGCCGCCCAGGCCGCGCTCGTCGGCGACCGCGCGGCGCAGCAGGCCGCGGACGTCGTCGTCGTCGAGCGCCTGCAGGGTGAGCAGCACACAGCGCGACAGCAGCGGCGAGATGACCGAGAAGTACGGATTTTCGGTGGTGGCCGCGAGGAGGGTGACCGTCCGGTCCTCGACCGCGGCGAGCAGCGAGTCCTGCTGGGTCTTGCTGAAGCGGTGGACCTCGTCGATGAACAGCACGGTGGGCGGGCCGCCGTGACGGCGTTCACGGCGGGCCGTGTCGATCACCGCGCGCACGTCCTTGACCCCGGCCGAGAGCGCCGACATGGCGACGAACTTGCGGTTGGTGGCCCCGGCGACGAGGTGGGCGATCGTGGTCTTGCCGGTGCCGGGCGGGCCCCACAGGATCACCGACATCGGGCTGGCCCCGGTGACCAGCTGACGCAGCGGCGCGCCGGGAGCGAGCAGATGTTCCTGGCCGACCAGCTCGTCGAGGGTGGCGGGCCGCATGCGCACCGGCAGCGGGGCGTCGGCCGCCGGGGCGGTGAAACCGTCGGCCGGACCGGGGGCCGGGGTGGCGCCCGGCCGAGCCAGGGAGAAGAGCCCGTCCGGTGGAGTCATCGGTTCAACCATCGGGACGAACAGTACCGGCCCACCGGCACGGGACGCGAAGTCCACGTGCCGGCGGGCCGGGTGCGAGCCGTGCCAGGCGGGGCGCCGGTGGCTCGCGAGGAGAAGCTGCGTGGGGGGATGGTCAAGACCGAGGCGATCAGCCGCGGCCCGGGCGGCGGCCGTAGAAGCGACGGCCGCTGCTGCCGCCGCTGCCGCTGCCGGCGCGCGGTCCGCTGCCGACGCCCGCGAGGTAGAGCGCGAGCAGCAGCAGGCCCAGGGAGGCCATGGTCTGGAAGTTGAACAGGTCGGGGGCGCCCAGGTTGGTGTCGAGCAGGTCCAGCAGGAGCCAGACACCGAAGACGACTGCGGCGGCGATAGCGAGCATTTTGTTTTCCTCCGGGGGGTGAGAGCCTTGTCACGCAAATACCCCGGGGCCGGTCCTGCCCAAACTCCATCCTGGAGTGGGTGATCATGGCAACGAATTGACGGCCTTGGCGATGAGCAGGACGGCGATCAGCAGGGCCGTGGCCGACTCGAGGGCCATCGCCGCCTTGGCCCACCGCGACAACGGCAGGGTGTCGGTCGGGCTGAACGCGGTCGCGTTGGTGAAGGCCAGATAGAGGTAGTCGAGGAAGTACGGCTCCCAGTCCTTGGGCGCGAGCTGCGGCGAGGTCATCGGCGGGAAGAGGAAGTCCGGGTACGGGTCGGTCCCCCGCGCCCGTTGCGCCGGCCCACCCCGGTCGAGCTCCCAGAACCAGACCGCGAACGACAGCACGTTGAGCAGGTAGATGGCCCCGCCCACGGCGATCAGCGTGGCCGCCGAGCCGGTGTCGTGGCCGGTCAGGATGTCCCGGACGAGCATCGCCACCGACCACGCGTTGCCCAGGGTGGCCACGGCGATCAGGGTCAGGCCGACCATGCGCAGGGCCGGGGTGTCCCGTTTGATCCGCCTCGGGTCGGCCGCGACCAGCACCACCGCCATCGCGACCTCGATCACCGGCAGCAGCCACCTGGGGCCGAGGGTCAGCCGGTCGGGCAGCATCACCTGGAGCGCGACCATCACCACGACCGCGAGCGCGGCCGGCCAGCGGTGCTCGGGATCGGTGTGCCGCCGCCACGCGGGCGCGGACAGGCCGTCCACCCGCTGTTCCTCTCTGTCGCCCCCGGCCGCCGGCATCTCAGTCGGCGAGGCGGAAGAACAGGTCGGTGCGCCACTTGTGCAGGTCGGGCTGCTCGGCCGGGTCGGTCATCAGCACCTCGAGGCGGCAGCCCCACACCTCGCCGGTCGGGGTGGGCTGCATGTCCCAGGCCAGGTCGTGGTCGCGGGCCCAGTCGAGCAGCCGCGCGATGACCGTCATCAGCTGGTCGGGGTGGCCGACGTGGCCGACCGTGGCGTAGCGACCGGCCGGCAGCGTCTCGACGAACATCGGGGCCGGCACGTCCACCGGCTCGCTGATCGGGATGCCGGCCTCCACCACCAGGTCGGCCGACATGTCGATCACCCGGTAGCGGAAGAACGGCGCCCCGGCGATCGGCACCCCACGCTCGGCGAGCCGGGCGGCCATGACCGGCAGGTGATCGGCGACGCGCGCGAACTGGGTCATCGAGATGGACTCGCGCCGGCCGACGTACGACTGCTCGGCCCGCTCGACGATGGTCGGCTCCACGGAGATCAGTCTCACACGTCCGCGGGCCGGTCACCCGGGACGGCGGCGATCGGCCGCAACCGGGTCCGCAGCACCGAGCGGGCCAGCGACGTGTCCAGCTTGACGTCGAGCGGACGCGGCCCGATCCCGGCGTCGGTGCTGAGACCGGTGGGCAACGCCGACGGGTCGCGGCCGTGCGCGCGGGCGATCAGGCGGCCGAACTCGGCCCGGGAGACCGCGTCCGGCCCGGCCACGTTGAGGATGCCGGCGAATCGCGAGTCGGCCAGCTCGAGCAGCGCGCCCGCGAGGTCGGCGACGTGCACCGGGCAGCGGATCTCGTCGGTGAAGAGCACGCCCCGCTGCCGGCCGTCGAGCAACCCGAGCACGAGCTGCTCCTGCTTGCCCTGGGCGCTGCCGTAGATCAGCGACGTCCGGACGACGACCGCGGACGGGTCGATCGCGGTGACCGCGGTCTCGGCCGCCGCCTTGGCCGCGCCGTAGACGGTGACCGGGGTGGGAGCGTCGTCCTCGGTGTAGGGGGCGGGCCGGCCGGCGTGCAGCGCGTCCGACGACACGTGCACCAGTCGCGCCCCGACCGCCGCGGCCTCGGCGGCCACGGTGGCCGCGCCGTCGGCCGACACCCGCCAGTCACCCCAGGTGCTGTTGATGACCAGCTTCGGGCGGACGGCCGAGATCAGCGCCCGGACCGCCTTGCGATCGGTGACGTCCACGGGCACCCAGCCGCCGGTCGTGGTGGTGGCCGTGCCCACCACCGCATGACCGGCGGCCGCCGCCTGACGGGCCACTTCGGAACCGAGGAAACCGGACGCGCCGACGAGGAGTGTGCTCATGAAGCGATCAGATCAGTTCGAGCGCTCCACGGGAACAGCCTGGCCGTCGGTGCCCGGCGTACCGGCCGCCGGCTTGGGCTTGGCGTCGATGCCGGCCTCGAGCCGCTGCTGCGCGGTGATCGGGGTGGGCGCCGTGGTCAGCGGGTCGTAGCCGCCGCGGGTCTTGGGGAACGCGATGACCTCACGGATCGACTCGTTGCCGCTGAGCAGCATGCACGTGCGGTCCCAGCCGAGCGCGATGCCGGCGTGCGGCGGCGGGCCGTACTTGAACGCCTCGAGCAGGAAGCCGAACTTGTCCTCGGCCTCCTCGGGCGTGATGCCGAGCAGATCGAAGACCCGGCTCTGGACGTCGGCCCGGTGGATACGGACGCTGCCGCCGCCGATCTCGTTGCCGTTGACGACGATGTCGTACGCGTAGGCCAGCGCCTGGTCGGGCGCCTCCTCGAAGCGGTCGAGCCACTCGTCGTTGGGCGAGGTGAAGGGGTGGTGGACCGCCGTCCAGCCGCCCTCGTCGGTCTTCTCGAACATGGGGGCGTCGACGACCCAGCAGAACGCCCAGGCCGACTCGTCGATCAGGCCGGACCGCTTGGCGATCTCGATGCGGGCCGCGCCGAGCAGTTCCTGCGCCTCGCGGCGCTCGTTGGCGGCGGCGAAGAAGATCGCGTCGCCGGGCTTGGCCCCGGTGGCGTCGGCCAGGCCGGTCAGGTGGGCCTCGGAGAGGTTCTTGGCGACCGGGCCGCGGGCGACCCCGGTCTCGGCGTCGAGCACCACGTAGGCCAGGCCGCGGGCGCCCCGGGCCTTGGCCCAGTCCTGCCAGCCGTCCAGCTCCTTGCGGGTCTGCGAGGCGCCGCCGGGCATGACGACCGCGCCGACGTAGCCGCCGTTGTCGATCGCGCCGGCGAACACCCGGAACTCGGTGCCGCGCAGGTAGTCGGTCAGCTCGACCAGCTCGACGCCGTAGCGCAGGTCGGGCTTGTCGGAGCCGTAGCGGTTCATCGCGTCGGTCCAGGTGATGCGCGGGATCGGCAGCTGCACCTGGTAGCCGGCGAGCTCGCTCCACAGCCGCGAGACGATCTCCTCGCCGAGCGCGATGATGTCGTCCTGCGTCACGAACGACATCTCGATGTCGAGCTGGGTGAACTCGGGCTGCCGGTCGGCCCGGAAGTCCTCGTCGCGGTAGCAGCGGGCGATCTGGTAATACCGCTCCATCCCGGCCACCATGAGCAACTGCTTGAAGAGCTGCGGCGACTGGGGCAGGGCATACCAGGTGCCGGGCTGCAGGCGCACGGGCACCAGGAAGTCGCGGGCGCCCTCGGGCGTCGACCGGGTCAGGGTCGGCGTCTCGATCTCGTTGAAGTCGCGGGCGTGCAGCACCTCGCGGGCGATCTGGTTGGCCCGCGAGCGCAGCCGCAGCGCGTTGGCCGGGCCGGACCGGCGCAGGTCGAGGTAGCGGTACTTCAGACGCAGGTCGTCGGACGCGGTGATCGTGTCGTCGACCGGCAGCGGCAGCGGTGCCGCCTCGGACAGGACGGTGAGCCGCGACGCCACGACCTCGATCTCACCGGTCGCCAGCTCGGGGTTGGCGTTGCCCTCGGGGCGCGCGGCCACCTCGCCGACGACCAGCACGCAGAACTCGTTGCGCAGAGCGTGCGCGTCCTCCTCGCGGAAGACCACCTGGACCACGCCGGAAGCGTCCCGCAGGTCGACGAAGATGACGCCGCCGTGGTCGCGCCGGCGGGCCACCCACCCGGCGAGCGTCACCGTCGTGCCGGCGTCGCTCGCGCGCAGGGTGCCGGCGTCATGGGTACGAATCACGACTGGTATCTCCTAGAGCTAAGACTCCGCACAACGGTCACAGGTGCCCCGACATTCTGTCAGGAGCGCCGGTGGCGACCGCCGTCAGCCCGTGACTTTCCACGAGGTGGCCCGCATGCCGGCGGTCCCGGTCCGGCCCACATCGGTGATCTCGACCAGCGCCATGCGGGCCGGGGTGGCCGCGGTGAGCACGCAGAGAACGGTCCCCTTGCGGACCGGGACGCCCGCCCCGGGGCCGATCGGGCTGGTCCGGATCGCCCGGGCGCACCCGGCCGCGTCCACGTCGGTGGTCTTGACCTGGCTGCCGCCGGCCGCGCCGGCCCCCAGCGTCAGGCTGGGTGGCTGGTCCCCGCAGCGGCTGTCGTACCGCAGGTCGCCGGCCTTCTCGGCGGCGTTCGAGCGCGGCTCGTCCAGGTCGAGGAAGAGCACGGCCGAGCAGCCGACCTGCACCCGCAACGGCTCCTGGGCGTACGAGACGTCGAAGCTCTCCCCCTGGGGCCGGGCCACGGCCGCGGCCGCCGCCGGCGCGGGTCGTTCGAGTGCCGCCCGGGCCAGGTTGGACGCCCGCCAGGCGACGAAGATCGCGACCCCGGCCACGTTCAGCGCGAACAGGGCGACGAGCAGGGCCACGAACGCGATCCCGGCGCGTTTCGGGCGCCGCCCGGCGATCCGCTCGGTCGGCCCGTCGGGGATCGGCGGCTCGATCCCGGGCTGCGGGCGGGCCGGGTTCATCGGGTAGGGGTCGCGAGGCCGGGACGGGTTGTTGTTGGAGGTGCGGAACATCGACATCAGCGGCTCCGAGCGGTCGGCAAACCGGATGAAGTGACCCTAAGGCGACGAAAGGCCCGGCTCCCATCCCTCCGCGAGGCGATTGACAGCCGTCAGCACCGCGACGGCGCCCGGGACGGCCGCGTCGCTGATGTTCCCGTAGCCGAGAACCAGCCCCGGCGGGCCGGGCCGCACCCGGTAGTCGGCCAGCGTCATCACGTCGACGCCGGCCGCCCGCGCCGCCGCGGCCACCGCCGTCTCGTCGAGGCCGGGCCACGAGCAGACCACGTGCAGCCCGGCCGACACCCCCTGCGTCGTCGCGCCGGGCCGGCCCGCGGCCAGCGCGGCGAGCAGCAGGTCGCGGCGGGCGCGGTAGCGCTGACGGACCCGATGCAGGTGGCGGTCGTAGCGGCCGGCGGCCACGAACGAGGCGAAGGCGGCCTGGTCGATCGCCGGCGGACCGGCGCCGGCCTCCACCGCCGTACGCCAGCGGGCCGGGACCACGGCCCAGCCGACGCCGACGGCCGGCGCCAGCGTCTTGTGGGCCGACCCGGCCAGCACCACCCGCGACGGGTCGAGACCCTGCAGGCAGCCCACCGGCTTGCGGTCGTAGCGGAACTCGCTGTCGTACTCGTCCTCGACCACGAGGCCGTCGACGGCCCGGGCCCAGTCGATCAGGGCGGCGCGGCGGGCCGGCGACAGCACGACCCCGGTCGGGAACTGATGGGCCGGCGAGCAGAGCACCACCCGTACGCCCGGGGGAAGCTCAGCCACCCGCAGCCCGTCGCCGTCCACCGGCACCGGCCGGACCCGCAGACCGGCCGCGGCGACCACCGAGCGCAGCGCGCCCCACCCGGGGTCCTCCACCGCGACCTCCCGGTGCCCGGCCGCCACCAGGCCCCGGGCGAGGCGGCCGACGGCGTCCCGGATGCCGCCGCAGACCACCACCGACGACGCCTCGGCGACCGCGCCCCGCGAGCGCACCAGATATTCGGCCAGCACGGCCCGCAACTCCGGAAGCCCGGCCGCGGGGAGATGGCCGAGGTCGGCGCCGGCCGCCGCCCGGGCCAGTGCGTCGGCCCACTGCCGTCGCGGGAAGGCCCGCAGATCGGGCAGCCCGGGAGCCAGGTCGAACCGCGGCCGGACCGGTCCAGCCTCCCCGACCGGCGGCGCCGGGCCCGCACCGGGAGACCAGCGGACCCGGGTCGCCGAGCCGGTCCGCCCGGTCACGTAGCCCTCGGTCGCGAGCTGGGCGTAGGCCTGCGTCACGACCCACCGCGAGCAGCCCAGCACCGGCGCCAGCGCGCGGCTGGGTGGCAGCGCCGCGCCGGTCGGCAGGCGGCCGGACCGGATCGCCGCCCGCAGCGCCGAGGCCAGGGCGACGTGCCGCGGCCCGGAGGCGGGCAGGTCGAGCAGCGTCTCCCAGGCCTGGGTGGCGGCGAGCGAATTGGTCAGGGATTCCGGCATCGAAATGGATCGTACGACCGGACCGATCCGATCGTAGGGTCCGACGTATGCGCTATCGATTCTTGGGCCGCACGTCGCTGGCCGTCAGTGAGCTCTGCCTGGGCGCCATGACCTTCGGGCGGGAGAGCGACGAAGAGACCAGCAACCGCATGATGGACCGGTTCGCCGAGGCCGGCGGGACGTTCCTCGACACGGCCGACGCGTACGGCGCCGGGCGGAGCGAGGAGATCGTCGGCCGCTGGCTCAAGCAGCACGACCGCGACGACTGGGTGATCTCGACCAAGGTGCGCTGGGGACCGGGCGGCAACCGGGAGGGGCTGGGCCGCAAGCACGTGCTGGCCGCGGCCGAGGGCAGCCTGCGCCGGCTCGGCACCGACCACATCGACCTCTACCACGTGCACGGGTGGGACCCGGCGGCGCCGGTCGAGGAGGTCGTACGCACCCTCGACCTGCTGGTGACCAGCGGCAAGGTACGCCACCTGGCGGTCAGCAACTGGGCCGCGTGGCAGATCCAGAAGGCGCTCGGCGTCGCCGACAAGCGCGGGTGGGAGCCGTTCGCCGCGATCCAGCCGCGGTACAACCTGCTCGACCGGGAGTTCGAGTGGGAGCAGGGACCGCTCGCGGCCGACGCCGGGCTGGGAGTGCTGCCGTGGAGCCCGCTGCGGGGCGGGTGGCTGACCGGGCGCTACCGGCGGGGCGGCTCGGCCCCGGCCGGCAGCCGGATCGGCATGGCCGAGACCGAGAACTGGGGCGAGCGCTGGGCGGTCTACGACAACGACCGCACGTGGCGGGTGCTCGACGAGCTGATCGCGGTGGCCGGCGAGGCGGGCCGTGAGCCGGCCCAGGTCGCCCTCAACTGGCTGCTCGGCCGGCCCACGGTGACCGCGCCGATCATCGGGGCACGCGACCTGGCCCAGCTCGAGTCCAATCTCGGCGCGACCGACTGGGACCTGGACACGGCGCTGGTCGCACGGCTCGACGCGGTGACCACGATCGACCCGTTGCCGTTCCCCTACGACACGCTGGCCGCCAGCGCCCACAGCCCGGTCCGCGATTAGCCGGCGGGCACGAACCAGCCGTCGCGCAGCACCGGGACGACCGGGCCGGCGCCGACGGCGGCGGCCACCGTGACGTCGCCCCCGAACCCGTTGACCCGCAGCTCGCGACCGCTCATCGATTCCGGCAGGGCGGTCGCGAGCCCGTCGGCCACCCCGCGGTACGCCGCCACCGCGGTCAGCGCCTCGGGCGAGAAACCGGCCACCCCGCCCAGCTCGGCCAGCCGGGCCAGGAAGGCGCCCGCGCCCCACAGATCCTCGACCGCCGGGCGCAACGACCCGTCGGGCCAGCGCTCGCCGGCGGCCACCACCGCCACCGGCCGGCCCTCGGCCCGTTCGGCCACCCAGGCCGCCGCGGTCGCCGCGTTGCGCAGGCAGACGCCGACGACGGTGCAGCCCGCGTCGGCGAGACGGGCCGAGATGGCCGAGCCGTTGGGCGACGGCAGCACGAGCCGGTCGATCTTCGCCGCTTCCAGATCGGTGTTCAGGATGCTCTCGGGCGACAGGGTGATCTGGCCGGGCCCGGCCTGCGACCGCAGCACCGCCAGCATGGCCCCGTGCAGCCGGGCCACCGCCACGGCCGAGTCGTCCCGCCACCGGTACGGCAGGACGCTGATGCCCTGCTCGACGGCCACCGTCAACGTGGTCGTGAAGGACAGCACGTCCACCACGGCGACGTAGGCGGCGCCGGGGGCCACCGCGTCGGCGCCCACCGGCCCCCAGTCGAAGCGCACCCGGAAGACAGCCTGACCATCGTTGACCATCATCGATCCCTCCTGAGCGTGGTCCACCGGCGGCAACGCGATCAGAAGTAGGTCTCGAGCACGTCGACCACGCGCTGGTCGTCGTCGACCACCGGGATGTGCCGCCATTTGTCGAAGGCCGTGCACGGGTGCGAGATCCCGAACCGCACCAGATCCCCCGGCTCCAGCTGGGCGTCCCCGGTGGACAGATAGGTGTGGTGGTCGTTCAGTTTGGTCACCTCGATGCCGGTGGCGGCGGCCCCGGAACCGTCCGGCCGCCGGATCTCCCGGGGCACCGGCAGCCCCTCGTCGAACGGCGCGTCCCGCTTGCCCAGACCGGCCAGGGCCAGCCCCGGCTCGGGCGCCGAGATCACCTGCGCCCAGAGCTCGAGCGCGGCGGCGAGCGGCCCCTCCTCGGGCACCCGCAGGAAGGGCGTGCGCTCCCGGTAGAACCCGTCGTCGTGGGTGACCGAGGCGCCGCTGCGCAGCACCAGCGTGGCGTCCCCGGCGACCGGGGCGATCCGCGCGACGACCCGGTCGAACCAGGCGCTGCCGCCGGCCGACAGGATCGGGCGCCGGGGCAGCAGACCGGACCCGGCCAGCCGCCGGAACCCGGCCACGACCTGGTCCAGGAAGTCGTCCACCTCGGCCTCGGTGCGCAGCTGACCCTCGTACGCGGTGAGGCCGGCCGGCTCCAGGCCGGGCGCGCCGGCGACGGCCCGGGCCACCACTTCCAGCCCCTCGACGGTCCGCACCCCGGTACGCCCGTGGTCGTGCCCCAGCTCGGCCAGGACCCGCAGCGGACCCGCCGAGGCCGCCTGGGCCGCCACGGTCACCCCGGCCACCGAGTCGACCTGGAAGTACACCTCCCAGCCGGCCGCGCCCTCCTCGGCCAGCCACCGCAGCGCCGTCGGGTCGAGCACCTCGTTGGCGATGACCACCCGGGGCACGCCGAGGCGCCGCAGCACCAGCGCCTGGCTGGGCGTGGCGACCGTCATCGCCCACGCGCCCGCCTCGAGCTGCCGGGCCAGCAGACCCGGGGCCATGGTCGTCTTGGCGTGCGGGGCCAGCTCCCAGCCGTGCCGCCGCGCGTACGCGGCCATGGTCGCGATGTTCGCCTCGGCCGCGTCGCGCCGCAGCACCAGCAGCGGCCAGGTGAACTGCCCGCCGAAGATGCTCGGCCCGGCGGCGACCGAGAAGGTGCCCTCCGGCACCCAGAACCCCTTGTCGCGCCAGTCGACGACCACGTCAGGAACCTTCATCATGACCTACCTCGATCCCGAGATCGCCGAGCGGCTCCACCGCGTTGAGCACGCCGGTCAGGCGCTTCTCCTCGCCGATGAAATGGGTTTCGAGCACCGCGCTGAGCCCGTCCAGCTCCTCGTGGGTGGTGGCCGCCTCGAGCCGCCGCAGCATCCCGCCGATGATCTCGTGGTCGCGGCGCAGGTCGTCGAGGAAGGACGCCAGCTCGGGATGACGCCGGGCCAGCAGCGGGAACACGTTCGCGTCCTCCGCCGTGTGGTGCCGGGTCACCGCCGTACACAGGGTGAGACAGTGCAGCCGCAGGTCGCGGCCCTCGTCCAGGGCGTCGTAGAGGTCGTCGACCATCTCGCGCAGGCGCAGGTGCGCGCCGACCAGCTGATTGCCGTAGGCGCGGAAACGCGCCCGCTCATCGTCGTAGTCCATACGCCCCGCAGCTCATCAGACCGGGCCTCGAAGAGTCAACGCCGGCGGCCCGGCGGGCTGCCGGCCCGTGGTCACGGTCGCGGCAGGCGAGCGGTCATCGCGGCGAGCTCGGCGAGGCGATCGGCCCGGTCGCGGGGGTTGCCGGGAGCGTCGGGCCGCGCGTCCCACGGCCGCGGGCCGGTGAGCGGGCGGTAGTCGACGCCGAGCGCGTCGAGCCGGGCCAGATGGCCGGGCAGCCGGGCCTCGAACGACTCGTACGACCGGCCCGGCGTGTCCCACACCGCCTCGGCGAACGCACAGAGCCGCGGATAGGTCTGGTAGTCCACCCGCCGCGCCGACTCCAGGTGCTCGGTCCAGACGTTGGCCTGCCCGCCGAGGACGAGCTCCCGCCGCTCCGCCGGCAACCCTTCCGGTACGGGGGTGAAGGCGTACACGTCGGCCAGGGTCAGCCGGGTGCCGACCGGCGTCGGCTCCCCCGGGTCGTCGGACTGGCGGTAGTCGAGGTAGACCGCGAGGTCGGGGCAGGACACGACCTCGTGCCCGAGCCTCGCCGCGACCAGGGCCGGCTCCGCCCCGCGCCAGGCGGCCACCACGGCCCCGCGCGGGGCGCCACCCTCGAGGATCTCGTCCCAGCCGTAGACCCGGCGCCCGCGCGACGCCAGGTGCCCGGCCATCAGCGCGGTGAACGCGGGCTGCCGGTCCTCGCCGCCCCACTCGCCGGTCGGGCACTCGTCCCCGCCGATGCCGATCAGCTCGGACGGGAAGAGGTCGCAGAGGTGGTCGAGCACCGCCCGGCAGAAGTCCAGCGCCTCGTCGCCCAGGTTGAGCACGTGCGGGGAGATCCCCCAGCTCGTGCGCACCCCGCCCGCGAACCCGTTGCCCAGGGTCGGGTACGCGGCCACAGCGGCCTGCATGTGCCCGGGCATGTCGACCTCGGGGACGACCCGCACGTGCCGTTCGGCCGCGTAGGCGACGATCTCGCGCAGGTCGTCGGCCGTGTAGAACCCGCCGTGCGGACGGCCGTCGAACCGGGCGTGCTGCCGGGCGCCCAGCATCGACTCGGCCCGCCAGGCGCCGACCTCGGTCAGCCGCGGCCACCCGGGCACCTCGAGCCGCCAGCCCTGGTCGTCGGTCAAGTGCAGGTGCAGCACGTTGAGCTTGTGGAAGGCGGCCAGGTCGATGAAGCGCAGTACCTCGGCGACGGGCCGGAAGTGGCGGGCCACGTCCAGCAGCACGCCGCGCCAGCCGAACCCCGGACGGTCGGTGATCGTCCCGGCCGGGACCGGCCAGCCGGTCGGACCGGCCCGGCGCAGCGCCGCCGGCGGCAGGAGCTGCCGCAGGGTCTGACCGCCGTAGAAGACGCCGGCCGGCGACCCGCCGGTGATCTCGAGCCGCTCCGGTGCGCACGTCAGGACGTACGCCTCGGGCCCGAGAGCCGGATCCACCCGCAAGCGGACGCCGCCCTCGCCCGGCGCAAGCGGGCAGCGCAGCGCGGAGCGAAGCCAGGAGGCGACCCCGGCCAGCTCGGCCGGCGCCTCGAGCGGGGTCGACGGGCCGAGCGCGAAGGCGCCGCCGGCCGGGACCACCGAGACCGGCTGAGGAATCATGATCACTACCTTAGATTCGAGTAGGGTCGGCACGGGGAGGGTGGCATGACCTACGACCTGCTGCTGGCCGGTGGCGACCCGTTCGACGTGGCCGTCACCGACGGGCTCATCGCCGCGGTCGGGCCCGGTCTGCCGCGCGACGCCCGGGTCGTGGCCGACGTGTCCGGCAAGCTGGTCACCCCCGGGCTGATCGACCTGCACACGCATGTCGGACCGGGCTACTGGGGCATCGACCCCGACCCGATCGCCTGGCGTACGGGCGTCACCACCTGGGTCGACGCCGGGTCGGCCGGGGCCTACACGTTCGAGGGGCTGCGCCGGGCCCGCACCGACGTCCGGGTGCCGGTGCTGCTCAACATCTCGGCGGTCGGGCTGGCCGGGCGCACGGGCGAGAGCCGCGACCTCAGTAACTGCGACGTGCCGCTGGCCGTGGACACGGTGCAGCAGCACCGCTCGGTGATCCGCGGCGTCAAGGTGCGCATCGACCGGGACACCGTCGGCGAGAACGGCGTGGAACCGCTGCGCCGCGGCCTCGCCGTGGGTGAGGCCTGCGGCATCCCCGTGATGGTCCACATCGGCACGACACCACCCGCGCTCGACGAGGTGCTCGACCTGCTGCGGCCGGGCGACATCGTCACCCACTGCGCCAGCGGGCTGGCCGCGCCGCTCGGACCGGCCGTGCGCGCGGCGGTCGACCGCGGGGTGCTGCTCGACCTCGGGCACGGCTCGGGCGCGTTCGCCTTCGACGTCCTGGAAAGGCAGCTCGAGCTCGGGCTGGGACCGGCCACGGTGTCGACCGACCTGCACTGCCGCTCGCTGCCCGGTCCGGTGTTCGACCTGCCGACCACGATGGCCAAGCTGCTCGCCGTCGGGGTGCCGCTGGCCGACGTGCTCGACGCGGTGACCGTACGACCGGCCCGGGCGCTCGGCCTGCCCGGCGGCTCGCTCGCCGTGGGCGCCCCGGCCGACGTCGCGGTCTTCGACGTGCGGGCCGAGGAGCATCAGGTCGTCGACTCGCATCTGCAGGTGCGCACGGCCCCCCTGCGGCTGGTCAACGTGGCGACGTACGTGGGCGGGCGCCTCCTGCCGCCTTCGTGGCCGCAGGACCCGCCCCCGTGGGTTCTCCTCACTCCCGCGCAGCACGACGCCCTGGCGCGGCGCCGGCGGGCGCTGCGCGACCTGCTGAACGAACCGCTCGTCGACGCCTCCGGGCTGGCCGAACAGTTCCCCCGAACCACCGACCGGTAACCACGACACCAGGAGAACCCCCATGCCCAAGCGCGCCATCAAGGCCGGGAACGCGGCCCCCGCCGGCGGCCCCTACTCGCACGCCGTCGTCGCCGGCGACTTCGTCTATCTGGCCGGGGCGGTGCCGGCGCTGCCCGACGGCACCCGGGTCACCGGCAGCTTCGCCGACCAGGCGCACGCCGCGTTCCGCAACCTGGCCGCGGTCGCCGAGGCCGCCGGGAGCAGCCTCGACCAGGCCGTGCGGCTCGGCGTCTACCTCCGCGACTTCGCCGACTTCGCCGAGATGAACGAGATCTACGCGCAGTACATCAAGGGCGACGACCTGCCGGTGCGGACCACGCTGCCGGTGCCGCTGGTCGGTTTCGACATCGAGATCGACGCGGTTCTCTACACCGGAGCCTGAGATTGTCCCCTGGGTGGCGCTCCGGCCTGCTTTGATCAACGTGCGGCCCGCTTCGATCGAGTCGGGGTGTCCCGCGGCCGGCGGGTAACACGTCCGAAACGTCCAGCTGCGAGCATCGCGGGGCGCTACCCAGGGGAGGTTCGTTTGTTCCTCAGCCAGCACGAGCAGGAACGGCTGCTCATCCACGTCGCCGCCGACGTGGCCCGCCGCCGGCAGGAGCGCGGGCTCAAGCTCAACCATCCCGAGGCGACCGCCATCATCACGGCGTTCCTGCTGGAGGGCGCGCGCGACGGGCGGACGGTCGCGGAGCTGATGGACGCGGGCCGGCGGGTGCTCAGCCGGGACGACGTCATGGACGGCGTGCCCGAGATGCTGGGTGAGGTGCAGGTCGAGGCGACGTTCCCGGACGGCACCAAGCTCGTCACCGTCCACGGCCCGATCTCATGACCAGCCCTTTTGATCTTTCCTGGCTGCCTCGCGCCATCCCTAGCCCCCACCCGCCTCGGGGCATGGGGTGGACCTTAATCGACGTCAAGCCGGACCGGCCGAGTTGTCCACAGGGGGCGGCATGACAATTCCTGGCGAGATCCTGTTCGGCGACGGTGACATCGAGATCAACCCGGGCCGCGAGCTCCTGTCGATGACCGTGCGGAACACCGGCGACCGGCCCGTCCAGGTCGGCTCGCATTTCCACTTCGCCGAGTCGAACACCGCCCTCGAGTTCGACCGCCGAGCCGCCTGGGGTCACCGGCTGGCCGTCCCGGCGGGCACGTCGGTGCGCTTCGAGCCGGGCATGCCCCGTGACGTCTCGCTCGTGGCCCTGGCCGGCGCCCGCATCGTCCCCGGCCTGCGCGGCCTGGCCGGCGGCCCGCTCGACAGCACCGGCCCGCTCACCCCGCCCCCTCACGAGGACGACGGCGACCCGCCGAACACCCGCCCCCGCGAAAACAGCGGCCCCGGCGATGACACCGGCTTCCACGGAGACACCGCCGGCCGCGGAGACACAGGCTCCCGCGGAGAAAACGCCCCCCGGGGAGAGAACGGCGGCACCCGAGAGCAGCCCGAGAACGGGAGCCCCCGATGACCACCCTCGACCGCGGGCGCTACGCCGCGCTCTACGGCCCCACCACCGGCGACCGCATCCGGCTGGCCGACACCAACCTGCTCATCGAGATCGAGGAGGACCGCAGCGCCGGCCCCCGTCCCGGCGACGAGGTCGTCTTCGGCGGCGGCAAGGTGATCCGCGAGTCGATGGGCCAGTCCCGGGCGACCCGGGCCGAGGGCACCCCCGACACGGTGATCACCGGCGTGGTCGTGCTCGACCACTGGGGCATCGTCAAGGCCGACATCGGCATCCGCGACGGCCGGATCACCGCCATCGGCAAGGCCGGCAACCCCGACACGATGGACGGCGTCCATCCTGACCTGGTCATCGGGCCGGGCACCGAGATCATCGCGGGCAACGGCCGGATCCTCACGGCCGGGGCGATCGACAGCCACGTGCACCTGATCAGCCCGACGATCCTCGACACGGCGCTGGCCTCCGGCATCACGACCATCATCGGCGGCGGCACCGGGCCGGCCGAGGGCACCAAGGCGACCACGGTGACCCCGAACGCCTGGCACCTGGCCCGGATGCTCGAGGCGATCGACACGTACCCGGTCAACGTGCTGCTGCTCAGCAAGGGCAACACCATGTCGCAGGACGCGATGTGGGAGATGCTGCGGGGCGGCGCCGGTGGTTTCAAGCTGCACGAGGACTGGGGCACGACGCCCGCGGTCATCGACGCCTGCCTGCGGGTGGCCGACGCGTCCGGGGTGCAGGTGGCGATCCACACCGACACCCTGAACGAGGCCGGCTTCGTCGAGGAGACGCTGCGGGCGATCGCCGGGCGGTCGATCCACGCCTATCACACCGAGGGCGCGGGCGGCGGCCACGCACCCGACATCATCACGGTGGCCGCTGAGCCCAACGTGCTGCCGTCGTCGACCAACCCGACCCGGCCCTACACGCGCAACACCCTCAGCGAGCACCTCGACATGCTGATGGTCTGCCACCACCTGAACTCCGCCGTGCCCGAGGATCTGGCCTTCGCCGAGAGCCGCATCCGCCCGTCCACGATGGCCGCCGAGGACCTGCTGCACGACCTGGGCGCGATCTCGATGATCGGTTCGGACTCGCAGGCGATGGGCCGGGTCGGCGAGGTGGTTCTGCGGACGTGGCAGACCGCGCACGTCATGAAGGCCCGGCGCGGTTCCCTGCCCGGCGACTCGGCCGCGGACAACAACCGGGCCAAGCGGTACGTCGCCAAGTACACGATCTGTCCGGCGGTGGCCCACGGGATGTCGTCCCACGTCGGGTCGGTCGAGCCCGGCAAGCTGGCCGACCTGGTGCTGTGGGAGCCGGCGTTCTTCGGCGTGCGCCCGGCGCTCGTCATCAAGGGCGGCATGATCGCGTACGCGCAGATGGGTGACGCGAACGCCTCGATCCCCACGCCGCAGCCGATGCTGCCGCGACCGATGTTCGGCGCCTACGGCGCCGTCCCGGCGCAGACGTCGCTGGCCTTCGTGGCCGAGGCCGCCATCGACGCGCTGGTCGGTGACCGCATCGGCGTCAAGCGAACGTTCGCGCCGGTCGAGAACACACGCGCGGTCAGCAAGGCCGACATGCCGCTGAACGACGCCCGGCCGGACATCCGGGTCGACGCCGACACCTTCGAGGTCCGCGTGGACGGCGAGGTCGTCGAGCCCGATCCGGTCACCGAGCTGCCCATGGCCCAGCGCTACTTCCTGTTCTGACGATGAGCCTCGCGACCCTGCTCGTGCTGGCCGACGGCCGGCTGCCCGCCGGTGGGCACGCGCACTCCGGTGGCCTCGAGCCGCAGGTGTCGGCCGGCCGGGTGCGCGACGTCGGCCAGGTCGCCGAGTTCCTGCGCGGCCGGCTCGCCACCTCCGGTCTCGTCGCCGCGGCGTTCGCCGCCGCGGCCTGCGACCGGCCGTCCCGCTCGCTCGAGCTCGACGCGGGCTTCGATGCCCGTACGCCGTCACCCGCGCAGCGCAAGGCCTCGCGCGCCCAGGGACGGGCGCTGCTGCGGGCCGCGCGAGCCATGTGGAGCCTGCCTCCGGTGGGTCGCGAGCCGCACCAGCCGGTGGCTCTGGGCGTGGTCGCCTCGGCGGCCGGGCTGAGCCCCACCGAGGCGGCCGTCGCGGCGGCCCACGGCACGGTCAGCGGCGCGGCCAGCGCCGCCGTACGGCTGCTGGGTCTGGATCCCTACGCGGTGCACGGGCTGCTGGCCCGGCTCGCCCCCGACTGTGACCGGATCGCGGCCGGCGCCGCGGCCCGGGCCGGCGACCCGGTCGACGACCTGCCGGCCGCCGGCGCTCCCCTGCTCGACATCGGCGCCGAGCTCCACGCCACCTGGGAGGTGCGTCTCTTTGCATCCTGAACAGCAGCATCCCGAACAGCAGCATCCCGATCAGCAGCATCCCGATCAGCAGCATCCCGATCAGCAGCATCCCGATCACGCCGTCGCCGGTGGGGCCCTGCCCCACCCGTCGGACGGCTACTCCGCCGGGCACACGCACGGCCCCGACGAGGTGCCGCACACCCATCCGGAGCCGGGCGTCGACCCGCACGAGCCGCTGAACGCCGGGCCCCGCGCCCTGCGCGTCGGCATCGGCGGGCCGGTCGGCTCGGGCAAGACCGCGCTGGTCGCGGCGCTGTGCCGGGCCCTCGGCGACGAGCTCCGGCTGGCCGTGGTCACCAACGACATCTACACCACCGAGGACGCCGACTTCCTGCTGCGCAACGGCGTGCTGCCGGCCGAGCGGGTCCGCGCGGTCGAGACCGGCTGCTGCCCGCACACCGCGATCCGCGACGACATCTCGGCCAACCTGGACGCCGTCGAGGACCTGGAGGCGGCGCTCGGCCCGCTCGACCTGGTGCTGGTGGAGAGCGGCGGCGACAACCTGACCGCCACGTTCAGCAAGGGCCTGATCGACCACCAGATCTTCGTCGTCGACGTGGCCGGCGGGGACAAGGTTCCGCGCAAGGGCGGCCCGGGCGTCACCGCGGCCGACCTGCTGGTGATCAACAAGACCGACCTGGCCCCGATGGTGGGCGCCGACCTGTCGGTGATGGACCGGGACGCCCGGGCCCGTCGCGGCGACCTGCCGACGGTGTTCCTGTCGCTGGTCGACGACCGCCGGGCCACGCCGGTGGCCGCGTGGATCCGCGGTCTGGTCGCCGCCCGGGTCCCGGCGGTGTGAGGGCGTCGTCCCGGGTCGTCGCCGAGTCCGACCGATCCCGCGGCACCCGGCTCGCCGTCCTGCGCAGCGAGTCGCCGCTGCTGCTGCGCCGCACCGGCGCCGCCCCCGCGGGCGGCGGCCCGGTCACGGTTCATCTGGTCGGTGGTGGCGCGGGCCCGCTGCGCGGTGACGAGTTGCGCCTCGAGATCGAGGTGGGGCCCGGCGCCTCCCTCGAGCTCCGCAGCGTGGCCGCCCAGCTGGCCCTCCCCGGCCGCGGTCATCTGCCACGGTCACGCCTGCACGTCAGCGCCACCGTCGCCGCCGGGGGCAGCCTGCGCTGGCTGCCCGAGCCGCTGATCGCCGCGGCCGGCTGCGATCACCTGGCCGTCACCCGCGTCGAGGTGGCCGACGGCGGGTCGCTGCTGTGGCGCGACGACCTGGTCTGCGGGCGGCACGGCGAGGACTCCGGCGACGTCCGGGTCGACACCACCATCCGGTACGCCGGAAGCACGCTGTACCGCCACGAGCTGTCCGTGGGCCCGTCGGCGCCGGGCTGGTCGGGCGCCGCGGTGCTCGGCGGTGGCCGCGCGTCCGGCACGGTGGTGGCGGTCCCGGCCGCGCTGCTGCCGGCGGCCACCTCCGGTCCCGGGGACTTCGCGGTGATGCCGCTGGCCGGTCCCGGCGCTCTGGCGACCGCTGTCGGGGGCGACATCCGATCAGTTCACGCCGCTTTGAATCCGCTCTGCGAGCCCGCCGCGACCCTGGAACCGGCAACCGGGTAATCGGTTGCCGGGTCGCCCGGGTGGCGGCTACAACGGGCGGCATGGTCAACGCCGGACAGCACGACTTCGCCCTCGAGGAACGCGTCGCCGCCCTGGTCGAACAGGCCGGCTACGGCCCGGACGATCCGCTGGTGGTCGGCGTTCGGCCGGGTGGTGGGCCGCCGGCCTTCCTCGCCCGGGGGCGGGACGCGGCCGGCAACGCGCTGACGACCGGCGCCGTCGTCTGCACCGCCTCGGTGTCCAAGCAGATCACCGCCGCCTGCGCGGCGTTGCTCGTGCGGCGCGGCCGGCTGGACACCCGGGACAGCCTGGCGCGGTGGATGCCCGAGCTGCCGGCGTGGGCGGGCGCCGTCGAGGTACGCCACCTGATCCACCACACGAGCGGCCTGCCCGAAGGCGTCGAGTTCGACGACCTGCACCGGGCCGGGGTCGACCGCACCACCGCGCGCGTGCTCGAGGCGATCACGGGGCGGGACCATCCCGACGCCGCGCCCGGCATCCGATACCGCTACAGCAACGCGGGCTACATCTGCCTGGCCGTCGTCGTCGAACGCGCGGCCGGCCGGCCGTTGCCCGACTTCGCCCGCGAGCACGTGTTCCAACCGCTCGGGATGGCCGACAGCCGCTACTGGTCCGGGCCGGCGCCGCACCCGCCCGCCGCCACGCCGACCGATCCCCGGTATCCGGCCGCCCTGTCCCTCGGCGACGGCGGAGTCTGGTCCACGGCTCGGGACCTGCTGCGCTGGAACACGTCCCTCGACCGCGACGAGCTGGGCATCGCGGGGCTCGTGCACACGCCGGGCCGGCTGGACGACGGCACCGAGCTCGACTACGCGTGGGCTCTCGACGTCCGTACGCACCGGGGTTGCCGGGTCTATCGGCACGGCGGGCTCTGGGCCGGGCTGAGCATCCAGCTCGTCCGCATCGCCGACCGGCAGGCGGGCTTCGTCGTCGCCGCCCTGGACATCGAGGAGGAGCGCACGGGTCGACTGGCCGACGCCCTGATCGAGGAACTCACGGCCTGAATGCGGCACGGGGGCGGCCGACGGCCGCCCCCGCTCTATTGATCGATCAAGCCGCTACCGCGATCGGCACCCCGTGGGCGTCGGTGAGCGCCAGCCGGGTGTGCAGGCTGCCCGCCTGCGCCACCCGGGCGAAATACTCCGATCGGCGTCGTTGCAGACAACCCTTGCGCGTACGGGGACCGCCCGCGGCCACCGTCAGCAGCTCGGGCGCCAGCGAGCTGTTCAGGCCCTCACGCAGCAGCTGCAGCGCCTCGGTGCGCAGCTGCGAGATCCTCGACTCGGTGACGCCGAGCCGGGCCGCCACGTCGCTGAGGGGCTGCTCCTGCAGGAACGACTCGGTGACGACCAGCCGCAGCCGCTCGGGCAGCGCCTGGATCGCCTGGTGCAGGTAGCCCAGACGTTCCCGCTTGATCAGCAGGTCCTCCGGCCCCTCGGACGTCTCCGGCACCATCTCCTCGGCGGCGCCCGTCGGGAAGCCCTGCAGGCTGAGCAGGGCCGCCTTCTGGACGTCGTCCTCGACCGTGGCCAGTTCGGCCACGCCGATCCCGAGCAGCTCGGCCACCTCGGCATCGGTCGGCGTCCGGCCGAGCGCCGCGGTGAGCTCCTGACGGGCCGCCGCGCTCTTACGGGCCCGGGCCCGCACCGACCGGCTGGCCCAGTCCTGCCCGCGCAGCTCGTCCAGGAGCGCGCCGCGGATGCGAACCGCGGCGAAGCGGTGGAACGGGATGCCCCGGGTGACGTCGAAGGACCGGGCCGCGCCCAGCAGCGCGGCGAACCCGGCCGAGGACAGGTCGTCCGCATGGACGTGGCCCGGTACCCGGTTCAGCAGTTCCCGGACCAGATGGCCAACCATCGGCATGTGTTCGCGGACCAGGTCCTCGATGTCACGCGCCGAGGGCGCGTCGTGGGTCGTGCCGATGGTGGCGGGGAGTGGGGTCGCGTCGGTCACGTGGTCCTCCTCGCTATACGACCGGTTGGGTGAAAACCGGCTGACGAGGAAGACTTTTGCCGTCGAAAGGTGCAGGGGCTGGCGAACTCGGTTGCTTTTCAGGTGCTTTTCGTGAAAACGTCTCAGGTTCTCACGGCGTGCCGGCGGACCTCAGTTGGCGGTGGCGAGCCGCGGCGCGAGCACCTCGGTGAGCTCCGTCTGCACCCAGCACATGCGGCGGACCGCGGTGTCCGGATGGTCGCCGAACTCCAGGGCGACGCCGGCCGCACAGCCGTCGCTGCCGTACCGCAGGATCATGTGCGTCACAGCCTGCTCAACGGCCTCGTGGCTCGGGCGCTGTGACGGCTGCAGGTCGGAGACGAACAGGGCCTCCGCTGCCAGATCCCGGACGATGCTGATCATGTCGAACTCCCCGATGGACGACTCCTGTGCGCAGCATCCGACGCCCCGCGAAGGCGGCGGTCGACGGACGCGCATGCCAGTTCGGCTATCTCATCTTTGCCCAGGCACTGTCCCCGCCCGGCAGGCGCGCCGGACGAAACAGAGGAAAGTGCCTGATGCATCGGTTTCACAGTAACGCCGCGACCGGCCGTCCCGCGTCCGCTTTCGCCGCGACGACGTTTCCCGAGCCCCAGGAGCACCACCGGTCCCATGAACCGACGTGTGCACGTGGCAGGCCGAACGCGTCCGAACCCGGCCCCTACTCCGGATGAGGCGCCGGCCCGTGTCACCGACCGCGCCTGGCGGTTGTGCGGGCGCCCGGCTGCCCGACAGAGAACGGGCCGGCTCATGAGAGCCGGCCCGTTCGTCAACCTTGCCTATCCTGCCTATTCGCCTGCCACCTCGGCGCCCGTGCAGTCGTCGGCCGCCGCGTCGCAAGGGTTGTCCACACCCGAACCCGGCAGTTCACCCGTCTCGCCGGGAGTGTCAATCGACGGCGGCGTCGAAGTCGGCGTGTCCGAAGAGGTGTCCGTCGAGGGACCAGCGCTCGACGGCGGGTCCGGGGGCTTGCTCGTCCCGTCGCCATTGCCATCGCCGCCGCCGTCGCCATTGCCGTCGCCGCTGCCATCGCCATTGCCGTCACCGTCGCCGATGTCACCGCCACCCGGCGGCGGGATGACGGGGCCGCCGGTTGTCGTAGTGGTGGTGGGAGCGGTCGGTCCGCCTCCCAGCGGCGGCTTCACGGTCGACGAGGGGTTCGTCGTGGGCGTCACGGTGATGATGCCGCCCGGACCGACCGAGACGCCCGGGATCGGCGATTTCGTCGCACCCAGCTTGACCTGGCCGCCGGGCAGGCGCTCGACGTAACGGGACGGCTCACCGGGCTTGGCCGAGACGAAAGCCTCGCAGGTGGCATCGTTCAACGAGAACGCCATCGGCGGCGTGTTGCTGGTGCGGTAGCTACCGCTGATCGGCAGGGACACCGTCGTCAGCGGCTCGATCGCCGCCGCGGAGGTGATGGTGACGCCGCCGCCCCCCTTGGACGCCGACTGGGTGAGGGTGGTGTCGCCGTCACCCGAGACCACCTGGTCGCCGGGCAGAATGAACCAGAGCTTCCAGTCCTTGATCGGCGTCCGGTTGCGGTTGGCCACCGTGACCTGGGCCTTGAACCGGCCGTTGGCGTCGGACCAGACCGCGTAGCTGACCACGCATCGCTCGGTGGGCGGCAAGGCGGCAGCGGCCGGCGTTCCACCCTTGATGGCGTCCTTCGCACCGCCGGTGACACTCCACCCGTAGGTGGCGACACCGAGCACGAGCACACCGAGGGCCACGACAAGCACGCGGCGGGTCTTGGTCTGACCCGGGGCCCAGGACGACCCGGAATTGGCCGGGGTCTCGGGCGGAGGCGGCTGCTGGTCGCCGATGGCCGGGCGCAGACCGCCGTCGGCGGCCGCCGGGGCGGCGTTGTAGACCGGACCCGACCGCAGCTCGGCGAAGCGGCTGTTGCGGGCCGGGGCCTCCTCCGACGCGGACGCGGCGACCGCGGGCGAGACGGGCGACGCCGCGTCGGGCGCGGCCGAGACCGGCTCCGGCGAGCTCGGCGCGGCCGCGGGCGACACCTGGGCCGCGCCGGCGAGCTTGAGGATCTCGGCGTACGACTGGGGTGACGGCAGGATCGTGGTGTCCTCGCCGGCCCCGGACCACTCGGGCACGTAACCGCGGGCCACCGACGGCGCCCCGGCCGAGATGGCCGCCAGGACGTGAGCCAGCTCCGCGCTCGACGGCCGGTCGGCCGGCCGCTTCTCGAGGCAGCGGCCCACCAGGGCGTCCACCTCGGGCGGCAGTCCGTCGACCGGCGGCAGCGGCTCGGGCTCGGTGTACTGGTGGGCCCGCAGCAGCGCGGTGGTGGTGCCGACGTCCCACGGCAGCTGGCCGATCAGCGTGCGATAGATCAGCAGGCCGACCGCGTAGACGTCGGTGGCCGGACTGACCTGGCCGCCCTCGAGCCGCTCGGGCGCGAGATAGGCCGGCGTGCCGAGCAGGCTGCCGTCGGGGTCGATGTCGTTCTCGCCGATGAGCGCCGAGATGCCGAAGTCGACGACCTTGGCGCCGGTCTGCGTGAGCATGACGTTGGCCGGGGTGACGTCGCGGTGCACGATGCCGCGCGAGTGCGCGGCGGCCAGGGCCGCGGCCACCTCGGCGGTGATCCGCACGGCATGCTGCCAGGGCAGCCGGCGAACGCGCGCCAGCACGGCGGCGAGCGACTCGCCGTCGATGAGCTCCATGACGACGTACGGCACGGGCTCACCGTCGACGGTGGTCGCCTCGCCGTAGTCGTAGACATTCGTGATGTTGGGATGAGTGAGTCGGGCGGCCGCCTGTGCCTCCGCGCGGAGTCGGCGCCGGAACGCCGGGTCCGCGCTGGTCGACGGTGGCAGCACCTTGACCGCGACCTGGCGCCCGAGGACTTCGTCGAACCCTCGCCACACCACTGACATCCCGCCGGCCCCGAGACGCTCGACCAGTCGATAACGACCGGCCAGCAGACTCGAACCGGGCAGGTCCGTCGTGCTCATGTGCCCCCACATGCGCGCTTCGAAGAAACACCGAGTTGCACCGCCATGCCGCTCGGCGTCGGGGTGTCCGGCGGGTGCCGGGTGATCCCCATCGACGGAAGGGATGCTAGCTGATGATCGGCCCCCTCACGATCCCGCGCACACGTGCCCTTACCTGCGGCTCGTCACGGTGTGTTCCGGGACCGATCGCACCTGCGACGGGTGCCCGTCCAGTACCCGAAAGTCGGATCCCTGACGGAATTCCGGGGGCATTAACCCGAGTCACCCGAGAATGCCCGCTTCATCGGAAGTTTCTCCCAGGAAGACTTTGCCGACCCTCGCCGGGGACACCGAACGCAATGTGCTTTTCCCGTGACGCAATGCAATGGCGACCGATCGTCGACAAATATTCGCCATGATGCAATTGTTGAAGGGTCTACCTGTGTAACCCCGCCTGAACGGTCGGCCGGGTCGTCCGATCAGCCGATTCTGTGTGCCAACCTGCGAATCTCATCGTTCGGCGTGATATTCGGGGACAGGAACCCGCCCGTTTCCCATAAGTGATCGGCCCGGCGACACACCGGCGCCGGGGCCCCGGCCCGGCAGCGCCGGCACCGCCGCCCCGGCGGGCACAGCGCCGAGCCGGGTGAGCAGTTCGAGCACCGGGCCGAGCTTCTCGTAGAGGACGAGCACCACATCTCCGGGCCGGGCCAGCCGGAGCGCCCCGGTCACGGCGCCGGCGAAGCCGTCGGTCCGCAGCGCCGTCAACGTCGGGCGACGGGCCCGCATCTCCCTTTCGACCAGCGCGGACACCTCGCCCGGAGTGCGGCCGCGAGGATCCTCGTCGTCGTAGAGCACGGCCCGGGAGACGCCGTCGGCGATCACCTGCGCGCAGGCCGCGAGCAGGTCGTCGCGCCGGTCGCCGGGCAATGTCACCGCGGCCACGCATCGATCCGGGCCCCAGAGGCGGTGCAGGGTGCGGACCGTCGCGGCCAGCGCCGCGGGATTGTGCGCGTAGTCGACGAACACCGAGATCTCGCCGAGGCGCAGCAGGGTACCCCGGCCCGCGTTGTCGGCGACCGGGTCGAACTCGGCCAGCCGCCGGCACACCGCCTCCTGACCGGCGCCGAGCGCCCGCGCCGCCGCGATCGCGGCCAGCGCGTCGGCCACCACGTGCGGCGCCGCTCCCCCGTACGCCCCGGGAACCTCGGCCGCCCGCAGGAGCGGCGTCCGCCGGGCCCCGGTCTGCTGCACCACCCACCCGTCGTGCAGCAGATAGGCCGTGCCGCCCTTGGCCAGGTGCTCGACCAGCACCGGCTGCTGCTCGTCGAGGGAGAACCAGACGATCCGCTTGCGGTCGGCTCGCACCCGCGGCCGGTCGACCAGGCTGCGCACCCACGGGTCGTCGGCGTTGAGCACCAGCGTCCCGCAGTCGCGGACCCGCTCGGCGACCAGCGCCTTGACGTGGGCCAGGTCCTCGATCGTGCCCAGTCCGTCCTGGCCCAGGTGATCGTCCGTGATGTTGGTCAGCACCCCCACGTCGGACCAGTCGTAGCCCAGACCGCGCCGGAGCAGCCCGCCCCGGGCCGTCTCCAGCACCGCCGCCTGGACGCTCGGGTCGCCCAGCACCATCTGCGCCGAGAGCGGGCCGGTCGCGTCGGCCCGATAGACCACGCGCCCGTCGATGCGGACGTCGTCGGTGGTCGTCAGCCCCACCCGCAGCCCGGCGTCGGCCAGCAGGTGCGCGGTCATCCGGGCCACCGTGGTCTTGCCGTTGGTGCCGGTGACCGCCACCGTCGGGATCCGCCCGTCGGACCCGGCCGGGAACATCGCCCGCACGATCGCGTCGCCCACGTCCCGCGGCCGGCCGCTCACCGGGGCCAGATGCATCCGCAGACCGGGTACGGCGTTGACCTCGATCACCCCGGCGGTGACCTCGTGCGCGCTCGCCGCGGGCGGCACCGGTTCGCCGATGCCGGGCAGGCGCAGGTCGATGCCGGCGATGTCGAGCCCGAGCAGCGCGGTCACCCGCAGGCACAACCGGGCCACCTCGGGGTGGACCTGGTCGGTGACGTCCGAGCTGGTCGCCCCGGTCGACAGATTGCCGGTGCGGGCAAGCTGCACCACGGCGCCCGCGGCGGGCACGCTGTCCCGGTCGACACCCTGCTTGGCCAGCGCCCGGGGATCGGCGGTGACCCGGGTCAGCACCCGGGAATGCCCGGTCCCGCGGCGCGGGTCGGCGTTGACCTCGGTCACCAGCTCGGCGATCGTACGGCGGCCGTCGCCGACGACGTGCGCGGCGATCCGCTCGGCGGCGGCCACGACCTCACCGGCCACGACCAGCACGCGGTAGTCGCGGCCGCCCAGCTGCCGCTCGACGATCACGTCCCCGCCGGCCTCGGCGAAGGCCTGCTCGACCTCTCCGGGCGTACCGAGGTCGAGCGCGACGTGCTCGCCCTGCCGGCCACAACGGGGTTTGACGACGACCGGGCCGCCCAGCCGCTCGAACCAGTGCAGCGCGTCGGCCGCTGTGTGGGCGGCGCCGCCGTCGGGCATCGGGACCCCGGCCTCGGTGAGCAGCCGGCGGGTCACCTGCTTGTCGCCGGCGATGTCGATGCCCACGCCGCTGGTCCGGTCGGTCATCGCCGCCCAGGCCAGCCGTCGGCGGGTGCCCCAGCCCAGGCGCAGCAGGCTGAGGTCGTCGAAGCGCTCGACCGGGATGCCCCGGCGCCGGGCCGCCGCGATGATCGACCGGGTGCTGGGCCCCACCGCCTCCCGCTCGGCCCGGGCCGCGAGCTCGCCGAGGTCGGGCGCCGGCGTCCGACCGTCGGCGACCGCCCGTACCAGCTCGACCGCGGCCTCGAGCAGGTCCCGGGGCACCCGCGAGGTGGGTGACTCGTCCACCGGGCATTCGAGGATGAGGTCGTAGCGGCCGGGCTCGCCGGCCGACACCGTACGGCCGAAGCTGACGTCGCGGCCGATCACCTGCGACAGCTCGAGGCACACGTGCTCGGTGACGTGCCCGAAGTAGGTGCCACCGCGCAGCCGGCTGACGAAGCCACCCGGCGCCCCGGCCGCGCAGTGATGCTCGGCCAGCCCCGGCAGCGTACGGAGGAGCCGCTCGGTGAACCCGGTGACGTCGGAGGTCTCCACACCGGTCAGGCCGTCGAGGCACAGCCGCGCCACGACGGCCGGGCGGGAGAGGTGGACGTTGGGGCCGCGCAGGTGTCGCAGGCTCTGGATTCTCATCGCGGCTCCCGGCCCGTGAGGTGGAAGGCCCGCCCGGCCGGCAACACGTGCAGGCGGCAGCCGGACAGGGTGATCGGGCCGCTCTCGGGCACGTCGATGTGGGTGGCCGGCCCGGCGTCGACGACGGTGACCGCGCCGCTGCCGAGCACCTCGAAGGCGTCGCCGTCGGTGAGGATCGCGGTGTCCTCGTCGATGCCCAGGCCGAGCTCGTGCGGAGCGAGGGCGACCGCGCTGAGCAGGCGGTTGATCCGTCCCCGCTCGGCGAAGTGCTGGTCGATGAGGACGCCGTGCAGGAACTCGAGCCCGGGGCCGGTGCGCACGCTGGTCCGGCTGACTCCCGGGCCGTCCCCCTCGACGATCATCGTGCCGGACATCATCGCGGCGCCCGCGCTGGTGCCGGCGAGCACGACCGATCCGGACGAGACCAGGTCCTGCAACAGGCGGTCGGTGGCCGTCCCGCCGATCACCCGGGTGATCCGCTCCTGGTCGCCACCGGTGAAGAAGACGCCGGTGGCCGCGCGCAGCGCCGATGCGGTCCGCGGGTCGTTGGCGGCGGGCCGGTCGTCGATCCGCAGCGCCTCGACGTGACGGGCGCCGTGCCGGCCGAACGCGGCCAGGTGCTCGGCCTCGGCCGCGGCGGGGTCGGAGCTGGCCGTCGCGATGACCACGATCCGGGCCGAGTCGCCACCGGCGAGCTCGACGAAGCGGCGGAGCAGGCCGGGACCGGCGGCGCCGCCGATGATCAGCAGGGTCGGCACGACACCTCCTCAGCCGGCCGGTACAGCCACCTCTGAGGTTAATCGGAACAAAACCGAAACATCCGGCTAATGGGGTTTGTCGGTGGGAAGCAGGTGGGTCACCTCGGCCGGACCTTCGGCGAACGCCACGGCCCGGTTCTCCACCTCCTCGTCGCTGCCGGTCAGCCGGCCCTCGTGCTGACGCAGGTGGTCCTCCCAGGTCGGCACCTGGTAGACCTCGACGTAGCGGACCGGGTCCTCGCCGTCGCGGAACAGACCCCATCGCGTGGCCCCCGTCCGCAGCCGGGTGAGCCGCACGGCGTCCATCGCCGCGACGAAGTCGGCCGACTTCTCGTCGTGCACCCGGTAGACCGCGCTGACCAGCACCGGCCCCTCCTCGAGGTGCGGCTCGAGCATGATGTGCGGCTCGGCCCAGTAGACGGCGGGGCTGCGGTCGGCGTCGTCGTGCTCGTGGACCGGCAGCCACGGCACGGTCGCGGTGCCGAGCAGCATCACGACCGCGGCGGCCACGAACGTCACGGGCAGCCCGGTCACCTCGGCGACCTGACCCCACACCAGCGCGCCGAGGGCCTGGGCGCCGGCGAACACCACCTGGTAGATGCCGAAGCCGCGGGCCCGCACCCAGTTGGGCAGCAGCAGTTGCATGGTCGCGTTCATGCGCGAGACCAGCGTCATCCAGGCCGCGCCGGCCAGGACGAGCACGGCGGCGACCGCGATCTCGTACGGCACGAGCGCGACCACGAGCAGCGCGCCGGCGTAGATCAGACCGGCCACCACGATCAGGCGGTTCGCGGACATGACGCGGCGGATGCGGGGCATCAGCAGCGCACCGGCGACGGCGCCGACCCCGAGGGCGGCCAGCAGGATGCCGTAGCCGCCGGCGCCCAGCCCCAGCTCCTGACGCGCGACGACGGGCAGCAGCCCCCAGACCACGCTGCCCGGCAGCACGAACAGGGCGACCCGGATCAGCAACCGGCGGACCGCCGGCGCGTAGCGGACGAACCGGCCACCGGCCCGGACCGCGGGCCCGAAGCGCTCCGGGTGGCTGGGACCCTTCTTCGGCGGCCGGCGCCAGGCGAGCAGGGCCAGCGCGAAGACCCCGTACGAGATGGCGTTGAGGGCGAACACCGCGGCCGGGCCGATGTGCGCCACCAGGAGCCCGGCGACGGCAGGACCGGCCGAACGGGCCAGGTTGGTGTTGACGGCGCCGAGCGCGGAGGCGGCCGGCAGTTCGTCGCGCGGCACGACCTCCGGGATCACCGCCTGCCAGCTGGGCAGGGTCAGGGCCTGGCCGACGCCGAGCAGGAAGGTGAAGAACAGCAGCAGGGCCGGCGGCATCCGGTCGAGCGCGGTCAGCACGGTGAGCAGCGCGCCGACCAGGAGCAAGCCGGTCTGCACGCCCATCAGCAGGCGACGCCGATCGAGCACGTCGGCGATCGCCCCGGCCGGCAGGGCGAGCAGCAGCACCGGCAGCATCGTCACCGTCTGCACCAGGCTCGTCCAGGTGGCCGCGTCCGGCTCCTCGACGACCAGCCACTGCGCGCCGACCGTCTGCATCCAGGTGCCGACGTTGCCGGCCAGCACCGCGATCCACAGCATCCGGAACACGCGCCCCCGCAGCGGCGCCCAGGGTGATTCCACGCTGGTGAACTTAGCGGCGGCGCGCTCCGGGCCCGGGACCTACCGCTCGAGTCGCCGCCGGCGGGCTTCGCGCTTCTCCTCGAAGCGGGCGGCCTGCGCCTCCAGCTCGTCCATGTGCGCGGCCAGCTCCTCGCGGGCCTTCTCCCCGTCGCCGTCCAGGTCCGTCCGGCCGAAGACGTCCCACTGGCGCAGGACCGGCTGCAGCACCTCGTCGCGGTGCTGGCGCAGGTCGTAGATGCCGGCCAGGGCGATCGACAACGCCTTGCGGCCGAAGCCCTCGATGTTGGCCCCGGGCATCTGGAAGGCGGCCACGACGTCGGTCACGGCGCGCATCGCGTGGTTGGGGTCGAGGTCGAACGCCGCGGACAGCAGGTTGCGGTAGAAGACCATGTGCAGGTTCTCGTCGGCGGCCACGCGGGCCAGCAGCTGCTCGGCGATCGGGTCGCCGGTGGCCTTGCCGGTGTTGCGGTGCGAGATGCGGGTGGCGAGTTCCTGGAAGGCCACGTACGCGAGCGAGTGCAGGATCTCGTCGGGGTGGTCGTTGTTGTAGCCGGCTTCCATGTGGGTCATGCGGGCCCGCTCGAGCTCCACCGGGTCGACGGCCCGGGTGACCGTCAGGTAGTCGCGCAGGGCGATGCCGTGGCGGCCCTCCTCGGCGGTCCAGCGGTGCACCCAGGTGCCCCAGGCGCCGTCGCGGCCGAAGAGGGTGGCGATCTCATGGTGGTACGAGGGCAGGTTGTCCTCGGTGAGCAGGTTGACGATCAGCGCCGTCCGGGCGACGTCGGGCAGCTGGGAGTCCTCCGTGCGCCAGGGCTCGCCGCCGAGCAGGCCGTCGTACGTACGGCCCTCGCTCCACGGCACGTACTCGTGGGGGAACCACTCCTTGGCCAGGGACAGGTGCCGGTCGAGGTTGGTCGCCACGACGGGCTCGAGCTCGATGAGCAGCGCGGTCTGATCCAGCGGCATGACGATCACTCCCTACGGCACCGTAACTTACGGCACCGTAGGGAAGCCTACGCCCGGGATCAAGCGGGGGCCGCCGGCGGCCGGGCGGTCAGCTGCCGGCGATCACCGGGTGCAGGTCGCCGGCCGGCGGCTCCCAGGTCGCCGCGTCGGCCTCGACCTGGTCGCCCGAGCGGATGTCCTTCACCGTGTCGGGCTCGCCCGGGAACCAGACGTACGGGATGCCGCGCCGGTCGGCGTACTGGATCTGCTTGCCGAACTTGGCCGCGTTCGGCGCCACCTCGGTCGGGATGCCCCGGCGGCGCAGCGCGCTTGCGATGCGTACGCTGGAAGGCCGTTGATCCTCGTTGGGCAGGGCCACCAGCACGCAGGTCGGCACCGAACGGGACACGCTCAGCGCGTTCTGGCCGAAGAGCACGCCGAGCATGCGCGAGACGCCGATCGAGTAGCCGACGCCCGGGAACCGCTCGTTGCCGCTGGCCGCGAGGTTGTCGTAGCGGCCGCCGGAGCTGATCGAGCCGAACCGCTCGTAGCCCTGCAGCTGGGTCTCGTAGACCGTGCCGGTGTAGTAGTCGAGGCCGCGGGCGATCTTCAGCTCGGCCACGACCAGGCCGGGCGCGTTCTCCCGGGCCGTCTCGACCACCTGCAGCAGCTCGTCG
Source organism: Actinoplanes sp. M2I2 (assembly GCF_023544445.1). Taxonomy (GTDB): domain Bacteria; phylum Actinomycetota; class Actinomycetes; order Mycobacteriales; family Micromonosporaceae; genus Actinoplanes. The sequence goes on from NZ_JALPVJ010000036.1 coordinate 43,773, forward strand.
AGGCCTTCGTCGAGCAGCGGGTCGCTCACCCCGAGCTTGCGGACGGCGTCCACGAAGGAGCCGTCCTCGGCCGAGATCGCGGCCAGCTCCAGGCAGGCCTCGGCCTGGGCCCGCGTCGCGCCGGCCGTCTCGATCAGGGCCTCGGCCACCCGGGCCGGGCCGATCTTGTCGAGCTTGTCCACCGTCCGCAGCACCTGCGCGGTGTCGGCCAGGCCCAGACCGCGGTAGAAGCCCTCGCACACCTTGCGGTTGTTGACCTGGATGCGGATGCGCGGGATCGGCAGGCCGCTGAGCGCGTCCCCGATGACCAGCGGCATCTCGGTGTCGTAGTGGAACGGCAGCTCGCCCCGGTTGACCACGTCGATGTCGGCCTGCAGGAACTCGCGGTAGCGGCCCTCCTGCGGGCGCTCGCCGCGCCACACCTTCTGGATCTGGTAGCGCCGGAACGGGAACTGCAGCTTGCCCGCGTTCTCCACGACGAACCGGGCGAACGGCACGGTCAGGTCGAAGTGCAGGCCGAGCTGGTCGTCGTCCTTGGCGTTCTCGTCGGCCTGCAGGCGGCGCAGCAGGTAGACCTCTTTGGACGTCTCGCCCTTGCTGACCAGGGTGCCGAGCGGCTCGACCGAGCGCGTCTCGAGCGGGGAGAAACCGTACAGCTCGAAGGTGGAACGGATCCGGTCGAGGATCCGCTGCTCGATCATGCGCTGCGGCGGCATCCATTCGGGAAAGCCGGAAATGGGCATGCTCGTCAATCTCCTATGAGGATCAGAGTCCGCGGCCGGGCGCGGCGACCAGTCCCCGCAGGTACGGGTTCTGGGCGCGCTCGCGGCCGATGGTCGTGGCCGGTCCGTGGCCGGGCAGGACGACGGTGTCGTCGGCCAGCGGGAGGATCTTGTCCCGCAGGCTGGTCATCATCGTCTCGGTGCTGCCGCCCGGCAGGTCGGTGCGTCCGATCGAGCCGGCGAACAGGACGTCACCGGAGAGGCAGATCTGATCCGCGTCCCAGGTGGTCGAGGCGCCGGGCAGCCGGAAGAGCACCGACCCGCCGGTATGGCCGGGCGCATGGTCGACGGTCACCTCGAGCCCGGCGAGGACCATCGTCTCGCCGTCGGTGAGCTCGGCGACGTCCTCGGGCTCCGAATAGGTCAGCCGGCCGCCGAAGAGCTGGGCGAGATCCATGCTGAGGCCCTTGGCCGGGTCGGCCAGCATCTCGGTGTCGGCCGGGTGCACGTACGCGGTGATGCCGCGCGCGCCGCACACGGGCGCGACCGAGAAGGTGTGGTCGAGGTGCCCGTGGGTCAGCAGCACCGCGGCCGGGACGAGACGGTGCTCGGCGAGCACCTCGTCGAGCTGGTCGAGCACGCCGATGCCGGGATCGACGATCAGGCACTGCTCGCCCGGCCCGGCGGCGACCACATAGCAGTTGGTGCCGAAAGCTTGGGCCTCGAAGCCGGTGACGAGCACGACAGGCCCTTTCCTCGGACTGGGTACGAATCGTAACGATCCTAGTCCGGCGGGCGCACACCACTTTCTCAGGAGGTACCCGTACACTCTTGCGGGCGTGTGAGGCAGGCGACACGGGTACGAGAGGACAGCATTCGGTGGCTTCCAGCAGGGACCGGCAGCGCAAGCTGGCGCGGGCGAAGCTCGATCGACAGATGGCGCGACGGGCCGTGACCGAACGTCGTCGCCGACGGGTGCTCGCCGGCGTCGGATCGGGCCTCGCGGTGCTGCTCATCGTCGCGGGCGTGGCCTGGATCGGCGGTGCGTTCGACTCCGACGACACCACCGAGGCGGCCGACCAGGACATCTGTCTCTGGACCCCGCAGAACGCGTCGACCAACTCGAACCTCAAGGACGTGGGCACGCCGCCGACCAAGGACATCCCGACGCTGGGCACCCAGACGATGACGATGACCACCAACCAGGGTGAGCCGATCGTCGTGGGCCTGGACAGCGAGGTGTCGCCGTGCGGCACGGCCGACATCACCTACCTGGCGAGCAAGAAGTTCTACGACAACACCGACTGCCACGAGATCACGTCGTACGGCGCGGTGCGGTGCGGTGATCCGTCGGGCACCGGTCTCGGCGGCCCGACCTACAGCGTCTACAACGAGAACGTGCCGGTCGTCCAGGCCCCGAGCGCTTCGGCCGCGCCCGGGCCGGACGCGGCCGCGCCGCTCTACCCGAAGGGCACCGTCGCCCTGATCGGCAACCCGCCCGGCACCAACGGCAGTCAGTTCCTGATCTTCACCAAGGACTACTCCCCCGCCAACCCCGAGTTCTCGATCGTCGGCAAGGTGACCGGCGGGCTCGCCACGGTGGACAAGATCGGCAAGATCCCGACGTCGAAGAACGCCGCCGGCGACAAGGTCAAGCCGGGTCAGAAGATCACCATCAAGACCCTCACCGTCGGCGATGCGCCGGCGTCCGCCGCCCCCACGGCCAGCACTCAGTCGTAACCCAGGCCGACATATCAGCAGGAGGAACACCGTGTCGTCGATCAAGGACCGGCAGCGCGCGGCAGCGCGCGCCCGTCTCGAGAAAGAGATGGCCGAGCGCTCCGCGGCCGCTCGCAAGCGCCGGCAGCGACAGGCCATCATCGGCTCGGCGATCGCCGTCGTGCTGATCGCCGGCGCCGCGGTGTGGATCGCAACCTCGCTCAACGGTGACGACAAGGCCGACCCCCCGGCCACGGCGAGCAACGTCCCCGCCGGTCAGGTCGCCTGCACCTGGACGCCCGACCAGGGCGGTGGCGGCAAGGTCAAGGACGTCGGCACCCCGCCCCCGACCGCGCCCAACACCGGCAGCGACGTGCTGACCATGGACACCAACCTCGGCGTCGTCAAGGCGACCGTGGACCGTTCCAAGGTGCCGTGCACGGCGGCCAGCTTCGAGTTCCTGGCGAGCAAGAAGTTCTGGGACAACACCAAGTGCCACCGCCTGGTCAACGAGGCGTCGTTCAAGGTGCTGCAGTGCGGCGACCCGTTCGCCTCGGGCAAGGGCTGGCGCGAGACCGACGGTCAGGGCGGCCCGAGCTACACCATGGCCGAGGAGAACCTGCCGACCGACACCAAGAAGCCGTACCCGGCGGGCTCGATCGCGATGGCCAACACCGGCCAGCCCGGCAGCACCGGCAGCCAGTTCTTCATCTGCTCGGAGGACACCCAGCTCCCGGCGAACTATACGCTGCTCGGCACGATCACCGACGGTCTGAACGTCATCAAGGACGTCGTCAAGGCCGGCGACGACGGCGCGTTCGCGCAGAACGCGGGCGGTGGCCACCCCAAGAAGGAGGTCACCATCAAGACGCTGACCATGGCGGCCGCTCAGTAAGGCACCGCCCAGCAGACACAGAGAACCCCCGGGGCCGGACGGCTCCGGGGGTTCTTTCTGTCGCTAAGCGCCCGAGGTCACGCGGTAGGCGTCGAAGACGCCGTCGACCTTGCGGACCGCGGCGACCAGGTGGCCGAGGTGCTTGGGGTCGGCCATCTCGAACGTGAACCGGCTGACGGCCACCCGGTCGCGGGTGGTGGTGACCGTCGCGGAGAGGATGTTGACCCGCTCCTCGGAGAGCACCCGGGTGACGTCGGCCAGCAGCTTGTGCCGGTCGAGCGCCTCGACCTGGATGGCGACCAGGAAGGTCGACGCGCTGGTCGGCTTCCACGTCACCTCGACGACGCGTTCCTGCTGGTCGCGCAGGTCCTCGGCGTTGGCGCAGTCCTCGCGGTGCACGCTGACCCCGCCCGAGCGGGTGACGAAGCCGAAGACCGCGTCGCCCGGCACCGGGGTGCAGCAGCGGGCCAGCTTGACCCACACGTCACTGACGTCCTTGACGACCACGCCCGGGTCCTGGGCCGTGCTGCGGTTGCGCGGCGGACGGGTCGCGACGGCGGTCTCGGCGATGTCCTCGACCGCGCCCTCCTCGCCGCCGAACCCGGCGACCAGTTTCTGCACGACCGACTGGGCGCTGACCGTGCTCTCACCGATGGCCGCGTAGAGCGACGCGACGTCGGCCAGGTGCAGGTCGCGGGCGATCGTCGTGAGGTTCTCGTTCGTCAGCATGCGCTGCAGGGGCAGACCCTGCTTGCGCATCGCCTTGACGATCGCCTCCTTGCCGATCTCGATCGCTTCCTCGCGGCGCTCCTTGTTGAAGTACTGCCGGATCTTGGTGCGGGCGCGGGGGCTCTTGACGAAGCCGAGCCAGTCCTGCGTCGGGCCGGCGTTGGCCGATTTCGACGTGAAGATCTCGATGACGTCGCCGTTGGACAGCGTCGACTCGAGCGGCACGAGCTTGCCGTTGACCCGCGCGCCGATGCACTTGTGGCCGACCTCGGTGTGCACCGCGTAGGCGAAGTCGACCGGCGTCGAACCCGTCGGCAGGGGGATGACGTCGCCCTTCGGCGTGAAGACATACACCTCCTGGCTCGACAGGTCGAAGCGCAGAGCGTCGAGGAACTCCGACGGGTCGCTCGCCTCGCGCTGCCAGTCGAGCAGCTGCCGCAGCCAGGTCATCTCGTCGATGTGAGCCGGCGGGCCGACGATCGTCGCGCCCTTCTGCTCCTTGTACTTCCAGTGGGCGGCGATGCCGAACTCGGCCGTGCGGTGCATCGCGAACGTACGGATCTGCATCTCGACCGGCTTGCCGGTCGGGCCGATGACCGTCGTGTGCAACGACTGGTACATGTTGAATTTCGGCATCGCGATGTAGTCCTTGAACCGGCCCGGCACCGGCTGCCAGTTCGCGTGGATGACTCCCAGCGCGGCGTAGCAGTCGCGGACCGTGTCGACCAGGATGCGGACGCCGACCAGGTCGTAGATGTCGTTGAAGTCGCGGCCCCGCACGATCATCTTCTGATAGATCGAGTACAGGTGCTTGGGGCGGCCGGTGGTCTCGGCCTTGATCTTGGCCGACTTGAGGTCGAGGCTGACCCGGTTGGTCACCTGGCGCAGCAGCGCCTCCCGCTGCGGCTGGTGCTCGCCGATCAGGCGGTTGATCTCTTCGAACCGCTTGGGGAACAGCGTGCCGAAGGCCAGGTCCTCGAGCTCCCACTTGATCGTGTTCATACCGAGGCGGTGGGCCAGCGGGGCGAGGATCTCGAGCGTCTCCTTGGCCTTCTGCTCCTGCTTGGGGCGCGGGAGGAAGGTCAGGGTGCGCATGTTGTGCAGCCGGTCGGCCAGCTTGATGACCAGCACGCGCGGGTCCTTGGCCATCGCGACGACCATCTTGCGGATGGTCTCGGCCTTGGCCGCGTCGCCCAGCTTGACCCGGTCGAGCTTGGTCACGCCGTCGACGAGCAGCGCGACCTCGGGACCGAAGTCGGTGCGCATCTGCTCGAGCGAGTAGTCGGTGTCCTCGATCGTGTCGTGCAGCAGGGCCGCCACCAGCGTGGTCGTGTCCATGCCGAGGTTGGCCAGGATCGTCGCCACGGCGAGCGGGTGGGTGATGTACGGGTCGCCGGACTTGCGGTACTGCCCCGAGTGCCACCGCGCGGCCACGTCGAAGGCGCGCTGGAGCATCCGGCCGTCGGCCTTGGGGTGACTGGCCCGGTGGGTGGCGATCAGCGGCTCGAGCACCTCGCTGACCTGGGTGCTCTGCCAGGGCGCGTTGAACCGGGCCAGGCGGGCCCGCACGCGACGGCCCGTGGGCGCACCGGCCAGCGTGCCGAAACCGGCCGCCGGGGCCTCGGCCGGAGGCATCGGCTGGGTGGCGTCGGCGTCGGCCGTTTCGACCGGCCGCGTCCCGGCCGCAGCCGACTGGGCCTCGGAAAGCTGCGTCTCGGAACGCTGCGTCTCGGAACGCTGCGTCTCGGAACGCTGCGTCTCGGAACGCTGGGTCCCGGAAAGCTGGGTCTCGTCAGCAGGTGGTTTCGTACCAGCAGCGGGCGCCGAAGCCTGAACACCGTTCAGTGAGTCCTCGGTCGGCTGCACCGTGCCCTCCGCCGGAGGGACGACGTCGCTGGACACCGGCCTCCTCACACCTTCGCTCGGGACCGGGCCGGTCGTCGCCGACCGGACAGATCCACCAATGCCAGGGTTGGTCACCTGGTTAGGAACGCCATCCTACCCGCACAGTCTTCCCGGATGGCGCGGCCGAACCTCCGAAAGAGCGGCACGAGGGCCACCAAAGTCTCATCAAACGGTCAGCAGAGCGTGGACCGTCCGGGGATTCAACCGCTCGCGACCCTTCAGGAAAGCCAGCTCCATCAGCACGGTGAAGCCGACGACCGTGCCCCCGGCCCGCTCCACCAGCTCGAGAGCCGCGCCGGCCGTGCCCCCGGTGGCCAGCACGTCGTCGACGACCAGGACGCGCTGCCCGGCGATGAACGCGTCCTCGTGCACCTCGAGGGTGGCCTCGCCGTACTCCAGCTCGTAGGACGCCGCCAGCGCCGCCCGCGGCAGCTTCCCGGCCTTGCGCACCGGCACGACGCCCACCCCGGTCGCGTACGCGATGGCGGCGGCCACGACGAAGCCGCGCGCCTCGACCCCGGCCACCACGTCGAACGAGTCGGGCCCGTAGTGCGCCACGATCCCGTCGATCACCTCGTGGAACGCCCGCCCATCGGCGAACAGCGGCATCAGGTCCTTGAAGACGACGCCCGGCTTGGGGAAGTCGGGGACGTCCACGGTGCCGCCGGCGATCACCGCGGCCAGATCGGGGCCGCTGTCGCCGTTGGCGCGGGGCTTCTCATCGGTCACGCGGCCCAGCCTAACGACGCGAGGGGCGGCCGGTGATCCGGCCGCCCCTCGCGTTCATCGACTTCCTAGCGTCGCTTGGTGCCGCCGCTGGGGCGGGGGCCGGCGCCGCCGGGCCGCGGACCGCGGTTGGTGTTGCGCTTCGCCGTCGGGCGGCTGCCTGGCCGCGGGGCGGCCGAGGCCAGGGCCGGCGCCGCCTCGTCCGAGGTGGTGGCGTTGGCGTCCCGGCCGGTGCGCTCGCCGCGCGGGGCGACGTCGCCCGAGCGGACGCTGGCCCGCCGGGCCAGCACCCGGGCGGTGTGCGCCTTGATCCGGGGCTCCTTGTCCTTGAGCACCGTCAGCACCGGGGCCGCGAACAGGATCGAGGCGATGACGCCGAAGCCCATGCCGACGAAGAGCACCAGGCCGAGGTCCTTCAGCGTGCCCGCCCCGAGCAGTCCGGCCCCGATGAAGAGCAGACCGCCGACCGGCAGCAACGCCACCAGACCGGTGTTGAGCGAGCGCATCAGGGTCTGGTTGACCGCGAGGTTGGCCGCCTCGTTGTAGGTGCGCAGACTGCTGGCCGTGATGCCCCGGGTGTTCTCCTGGATCTTGTCGAACACCACCACCACGTCATAGAGCGCATAACCCAGAATCGTCAGGAAGCCGATCACCGTCGACGGCGTGACCTCGAAGCCGACCAGCGAATAGACCCCGGCCGTGACGATCAGGTCGAGCAGCAGCGAGCTGAGCGCCGCGACCGCCATCCGCCATTCGAACCGGACGACCAGATAGACCATCACCAGCACCAGGAAGATGACGAGGCCCAGCAGAGCCTGTCTCGTCACCTGGCCACCCCAGGCCGCCGACACCTGATCGTCACTGACCTGTTCGGCCGGGACGCCCAGGTCCTGCACCAGGTTGGCCTTGGCCCGCTCGGCCTGCTCGGCGGTCATGGCCGAGGCCCGCACGGTGTAGGTGGGCGTCCCACCCGCGGTGCCGACCCGCTGGGCGGCGCCGACCTCGTTGCCCGGGTCGACGGACTGGATCGCCCGCTCGACCGCGTCGGACACCTCGGACTGCGTCAGCTCGGTGTTGCCGACCTTGGCCGGGACGCTGAACGACGTGCCACCGGCGAACTCGATGCCCAGGTGGAACTGCTTGATCGAGATGCTGGCGATCGAGATCGCGACGAGCAGGGCGGCGAGCAGGAACCACAGCTTGCGCCGGCCGATGATGTTGACGTTCGCCTCACCGGCGTACAGGCGATAGGCGAGACCTTGGCGGGCCATCTCAGGCCTCCTTGGGGTCGGTCGTGGCGTTGCGCAGGACGCGGCCGAGGCCGCTCACCCGCGGCGAGAGGAACGCCTTGGTACGCGCGAACATCGTCATGATCGGGTGCCGGAAGAGGAACACCACGACCAGGTCGAGCACGGTCGAGATGCCGAGCGCGAACGCGAAGCCCTGAACCGCGCCGACCGAGACGATGTAGAGAACGACGGCGGCGAGAATGGTGATCGTGTTCGCCGAGATGATCGTACGGCGCGCTCGCGCCCAGGCTCTCGGCACGGCACTGCGCGGACTTCGACCCTCGTGGATCTCGTCTTTCAGACGTTCGAAGTAGATGACGAACGAGTCCGCCGCGACACCCAGCGACACGATGAATCCGGCGATGCCGGCCAGGGTCAGGGTGAAGCCCACCGTACGGCCGAGGAAGACCAGCGCGCCGAAGGTCAGCAGACCCGACAGGATCAGGCTCAGGAAGATCACGGAGCCGAGCAGGCGGTAGTAGAAGAACGCGTAGATCGCCACCAGGCCCATGCCGATCGCCGCGGCCAGCAGACCGGCCTTGAGCTGCTGGATGCCCAGCGTCGCCGACACGGTCTGGGCCGGGCCCGAGGTGAAGGTGACCGGCAGCGCGCCGAAGTTGAGCTGGTCGGCCAGCTGACGCGCCGACGCCGAGGTGAACTGACCGGTGATCTGCGAGGTGCCGGTCAGCACGCCCTGGATCTGCGGTGCCGAGATGACGTTCTTGTCCAGCACCACCGCGACGGCGCAGTGGTCGACCTGGCCGTACAGCGACTGCGCGGCGACGAAGCAGGGGTCGCTCGAGGTGGCCTCGAACGCCTGCCGGGTCAGCGCGGCCCACTTGGCCGAGCCGGCGCTGGTGAAGTCGAGCGACACGACCCACTGGCCGGTCTGCTGGTCGAGCTGCGGGCTCGCCGTGGAGATGTCCTCACCGACGACCGGCGCCTTGTCGAGCAGCACCTTCGCGCTCTGGTAACAGGCGACAGCCTGGGAGTCGACCCTGTCGATCGCCCCGTTCGGCCGGTCGTCGAGCTGCCGGCAGCCGACGGTGGGCACGTTGAACTGCATCTGCGGGGTCAGCGCGTTGACCTCTTCGCCGGTCAGCTTGGCGAAGTTGGCGAACGGCAGGCCGGCCTTGGTGTCGGTGCTCAGGTCGACCGGGGCGGTCAGCTTCTCCGCCGCGGCCCACGCCGCGGCGCCGACCTTCTTCTGCACGGCGGCCCGCTGCTGCTGCGTGTCGGCCGAGACCGGCGCCTCCGCGCTCGCGCTGGGCGACGGGGCCGGCGCGCTCGGCGTGGCGCTCGGCGCGGGGGCCTTGACGACCTCGCCACCACCCTGGCCACCCGACGACGGGGCGTTCTGCACCGCGGGCGCGCTTCCGCCGTTCGACGGCTGGGCGCCGGCCGGGGCCGAGGCGCCCGCGCTGGGCGCGGCCGAAGGGGCTGCGGACGGCGGGTTCAGCGCGACCAAGGCCACGTCGCCCGTCGTGCCGACCAGCATGCGGAAACGCATCTGGGCCGCCTGCGACAGGTCCTTGAGCTGGTCGTCGGCCTTGCCGGCGAGGGAGACCACGATGTTGCGGTCACCCTGGATGACGACCTCGGCCTCGGAGACACCGAGGGCGTTGACCCGCTCCTCGATGATGCCGCGGGCCTGCTCCATGCTCTCCTTGGACGGCACCTGGCCGCCCTCGACGGAGGCGATGTAGGTGGCCTGCGTGCCACCGACGAGGTCGAGGCCGAGCTTGGGCGTCAGGCGGTCGGTGAAACTGCCGCTCGCCCCGCCGGCGAGGAAAACCAGCAGGTACAGGACGACGAAGATCGCGCCGAGCACGGCTAGCTGCCGTCCGGGATGCATCTGTCCCTGTGGTGGTCGTGCCACGGCTTTCGATCTCCCTGTGTTTACGGCAATGTGTGGTTTCAGCGGTCGCCTGGTCTAACGCCCGCCATGCGCTTCCGGCTGCGGCCGGGCGCGGCCCGACGAACCGGCCCGGCAGCATGACACCGCGCGGGCCGGCCCGGGGTACTACGTCTGCGTCAGTCCTTCTTACGCGTGTCGGTGACCGGGTTGACGATCGGCTCCTCGGCCACCGGGGCCGGCTCGGGCTCGACGATCTCGTCGGCCGCCGGGACGGCGGCCGTCGAGGTCACCACGCGGGCGATGGCCGGACGAGCGAAGTCGACCTGCACACCGGCGGCGATCTCGAGGGTGACGACGTCGTCGGAGACAGCCACGACCGTGCCGTGCAGGCCGCCGATGGTGACGATGCGGTCACCGGGGCCCAGCGCGTTCTGCATCTGCGCGGCCTCGCGGCGGCGCTTCTGCTGCGGCCGGATCATCAGGAAATACATCACGGCGAAGAGCAGAACGATGAGGAGCAGCGGTGTGAAGCTGCCGCCCCCTGACGCCTCGGCTGCCTGGTCCACAAATAAGCCTTCCGTTGGCCGCCGGTCACGCGGAACACGCGCCGTCGGCGATAAACACATCCCGGTTGAACGGCGGCGAGTCTAATCGGTCAACCTGGGAAGTCCGAATGCGGCACACATCACGTTCGCATTACGAGGGGATTTCATGCATCCCGCGCGAACAAATCTCCCTGAACCGTGCCCGACGGCGGTGTCTTGCCCAGGTGCAACCAGCCCGCCTCGGTCGCCACCCGCCCCCGGGGCGTACGAGCCAGCAACCCGGCCCGGACGAGGAAGGGCTCGCACACCTCCTCGACCGTGTCCGACTGCTCCCCCACCGCGACAGCCAGCGTGGACAGACCGACCGGCCCGCCGCGGAACGACTCGATGAGCGCCCGCAGCACCGCCCGGTCGAGCCGGTCCAGGCCCAGAACGTCCACGTCGTACACCTTGAGGGCCTCCCGGGCCGTCTCCTCGGTCACGACGCCGTCGGCGCGCACCTCGGCGAAGTCACGCACCCGGCGCAGCAGCCGGTTCGCGATGCGGGGCGTCCCCCGCGAGCGGCCCGCGATCTCGGCCGCGCCGCCCGCCGTGATCGGCACCCCGAGGATGCGGGCCGACCGGTGCAGCAGCGAGTCGAGGTCAGCCGGGGAGTAGAAGTCGAGGTGCGCGACGAACCCGAACCGGTCCCGCATCGGCCCGGACAGCAGACCGGCCCGCGTGGTCGCCCCGACCAGCGTGAACGGCTCCACGTCGAGCGGGATGGCCGTGGCGCCCGGCCCCTTGCCCACGATGACGTCGACCCGGAAGTCCTCCATCGCGCTGTAGAGCAGCTCCTCGGCCGGCTTGGCGATGCGGTGGATCTCGTCGATGAACAGCACGTCCCCCGGCCCGAGGCTGGTCAGGATGGCCGCGAGATCCCCGGACCGCTCGATGACCGGCCCACTGGTCGTCCGGATCCCCGTCCCCAGCTCGGCCGCGACGATGTTGGCCAGCGTGGTCTTACCTAATCCAGGCGGCCCTGAGAGCAAAATGTGGTCGGGTGGGGTGCCGCGGCCCATCGCGCCTTTGAGGAGCAACTCCAGCTGGTCGCGGACGCGGTGCTGGGCGATGAACTCGGCCAGGCGGCGGGGGCGGACACTCGCCTCGGCGTCGAGCTCGTCGTCGCCGACGTCGCCGGAGACCAGGTCGCTCATCGGGCCTTGCCCAGCAGGCGGATGGCCTGGCGCAGCAGCACGGGGACGGGCGGGACCTCGCCGTCGATGCCCTCGGCGACGGCGGCGACGGCCTGCTCGGCCTGGGCCGCGGACCAGCCCAGGGCCAGCACGCCCTGCCGCACCTGCTCCTGCCAGGCGCCGTTGAGCAGCCCGGCCGGGCCGCCGTCGGCGACCGGCAGCGGGCCGACCCGGTCGCGCAGCTCGAGGACGAGGCGCTCGGCGCCCTTCTTGCCGATGCCGGGCACGCGGGTGAGCGTGGCCAGGTCACCGCCCGAGATGGCCCGGCGCACGGTCTCGGGCGGGTGGACGGCCAGCACGGCCTGGGCCAGCCGCGGACCGACGCCGCTGGCCGTCTGGAGCAGCTCGAACAGGTGTTTCTCGTCGTCGTCGGCGAAGCCGTAGAGGGTGAGCGAGTCTTCCCGTACGACCATGCTGGTGGCCAGGCGCGCCTCGGCGCCGGCCTTGAGGTTGGCCAGGGTCCCGGGGGCGCACTGCACCTGCAGGCCGACGCCGCCGACCTCGATGACGGCGCTGTCCGGCGCGATCGCCGCCACCACCCCGCGCACGCTGGCGATCATCGGCGTACTCCCCCTTTACGAGCGGCGGCGACGGCCGCCGCCTGGATCTTGGCGCGGGTGCCGCCGCGCCAGATGTGGCAGATGGCGAGCGCGAGGGCGTCGGCGGCGTCGGCCGGCCGGGGTGGCTCGTCGAGCCGCAGGAGCCGGGTGACCATGGCCGTGACCTGGGCCTTGCCCGCGGTGCCGGAGCCGGTGACGGCCGCTTTGACCTCGCTCGGCGTGTACGTCTGGACGGGCAGCCCGAGGCGGGCGCCGGACAGCACGGCGACCGCGCTGGCCTGGGCCGTGCCCATCACCGTACGGACGTTGTGCTGGGAGAACACCCGCTCGACGGCCACGCTCTCGGGCTGGTGCTCGGCCACGAGCTCGCCCAGCGACTTGTCCAGGTGCAACAGGCGGAGCGCGATGTCGTCGCCGGGCTCGGTGTAGACCACGTAGTAGGCGATCAGCTTGCACTGCCGCCCCGGCACGCCCTCGACGACCCCGACCCCGCAACGGGTGAGTCCGGGGTCGATCCCGAGCACCCGCACCACGGACCTCCCCTGCCTCACGTACGTGTGTTCGACACCCTAATACCCGCTCCACTTGCGTCCGGCAGCGACACGCCTCGACGATGGATGCGGGGGTGTGACCCATGTATCTCGTTCCGCCCATGGACGACGAGCCGCCACCGGCGTACGTCGCCTTCGTCTCGGCGCACCTCGACGACCTGCGCCGGGAGACGAGCCGGCTGGTCGGGGGCGACCCGGAGGCCGAGCACATCTACATGGACGTGCTGGCCGACGTGGCCGTGCACTGGCGACGCCTGTCGTGGCGGCGCCGCCTGCTCGGGCGCCCGCACGCCGAGCGGGACTACCTGCAGCACCGGCTCACCGTACGGACGAAGCAGTGGCGCGAGGACCAGGTCTACGAGGTCGACGTGCGGGTGTTGCCGGAGCACCGGTACGCCCCGGCGCTCTACCGGCGCGGCGGGAGCATCGCCCTGCGCAAGGCGGCCGTCCTGCCCGACACCCACCGCTCGGGCCGGGTGACCGCCACGGCCGACGCGGGCATAGCGTGGTGCCAGGCCTACCGGCGTCAGCAGTGGCATGCCGTGGGCCGTCGCATAGCGTTCGGGATCCTGCTGCTGGCCACTCTGATCCAGAGCATGTCGATGCTGTCGGCGGACTACTGAAATACCGGCCGGACATCGACGGGCGACATTAGCGCGTCGGATTATCGGGGTACTCGGATTCGAGCTCGGACAGCAGGACGTTGCGTTCCCGGCCGTAGATGGGCTCGCCGCCGGCCAGCAGCAGCCGGTGCACGAAGACGAACGCGTCGTCGTCCGAGCCGTCCGGGGTCTGGTCGACGATCCAGTACTCGGGGATGCCGTGCCCGGCGTACCAGGCGGCCTTGTCGGTGTACTCGCCGTTGACCGCGCCCTCGGAGACGATCTCGACGACCAGGCTGAACGACGAGGCCGGCAGGTGCGAGTACGTCGCCAAGCCGGGCGGCAGACGGCTGACCACGCCGAGGTCGGGCAGGCGGCTGTCGCGGGGCCGGTCGCCGCGTACCCCGGGGTCCTGGAAGGCGTTGAGCCCGGCCTTGTGCAGCATGACCAGGACCCGCCCGGCCATGACCTTGTGCCAGAAGCTCGACGGCGCCGCGATGACCAGGTTGCCCTCGCGCAGCTCGTAGCGGTAGTGCCGGGGCAGGGAGGCCAGGTCGTCGAGCTCGAGATCCTCGATGGGCGGCAGAGACAGGCCGGTCAAGGTCGCACCCCCACGCCGGACGACAACGGGGCCGGCTCAGCGAGCCGACCCCGTCACCATACTGGTCACCTGACCAGGCCGTCAGGCGTCGATCGCGGCCAGCACGTCGTCGCTGATGTCGGCGTTGGTGTAGACCTCTTGAACGTCGTCGCAGTCGTCCAGGGCGTCGACCAGCTTGAGCACCTTGCGGGCGGCTTCCTCGTCGACCGGCACGTTCATCGTCGGCACGAGAGAGGTCTCGGCCGAGTCGTACTCGATGCCGGCCTCCTGCAACGCTGTCCGCACCGCGATGAGGTCGGTCGGCTCGCTGACCACGACGAACTGCTCACCGACGTCGTTGATCTCCTCGGCGCCGGCGTCCAGGACGGCCATCATCAGGTCGTCCTCACTGATGCCCTCGCTCGGGACGATCACGATGCCCTTGCGGTTGAACAGGTAGGACACGCTGCCGGCGTCGGCGAACGTGCCGCCGTTGCGGGTCAGCGCCGTGCGTACCTCGGTGGCCGCGCGGTTGCGGTTGTCGGTGAGGCACTCGATCAGCAGGGCGACGCCGTTGGGGCCGTACCCCTCGTACATGATCGTCTGCCAGTCGGCGCCGCCGGCCTCGAGCCCGGAGCCGCGCTTCACCGCGTTGTCGATGTTGTTGTTGGGGACGGAGCTCTTCTTCGCCTTCTGGATGGCGTCGAACAGCGTCGGGTTGCCCGCTGGGTCCCCACCACCGGTGCGGGCCGCGACCTCGATGTTCTTGATGAGCTTGGCGAACATCTTGCCGCGCTTGGCGTCGATGACGGCCTTCTTGTGCTTGGTCGTCGCCCACTTGGAGTGGCCGGACATGCGAGAACCTCCGTTGTGTCAGGCGGCCTGGCGGACCATCTCGACGAAGTACCGGTGGACGCGGAGGTCGCCGGTGAGCTCCGGGTGGAAAGCCGTGGCGAGCAGGTTGCCCTGCCGAACGGCGACAATCCTACCGGCGGCCGGCCCGCCGGTGACGCGGCCCAACACCCGGACGCCGTCGCCGACTTCTTCGACCCATGGCGCGCGGATGAAGACGGCGTGAAAATCGCCGCCCGTGATGTCGTCGATCGCCACGTCGCCCTCGAACGAATCGACCTGCCGGCCGAACGCGTTGCGCCGCACAGTCATGTCGATGCCCTGGAAGGACTCCTGGTCGGGCCGCCCGTCCAGCACCGTGCCGGCCAGCATGATCATGCCCGCGCAGGAGCCGTAGACCGGCATGCCGTCGGCGATCCGCTTCCGGACGGGGTCGAGCAGCCCGAACGCCACGGCCAGGTTGCTGATGGTGGTCGACTCGCCGCCGGGGATGACCAGCGCCTCGACGTCGGCCAGCTCCTCGGGCCGGCGGACCGGCCGGGCCAGGACGTCGCTCTCGGCCAGCGCGGCCAGGTGCTCACGCACATCACCCTGCAGGGCGAGGACTCCGATATTCACATCTCGAGCTTAGGGCGTATCTGATGGATCACGCGGGGCTGCGGCGTGGCCCAGCCCGCGCCTGACGGCGTCCACAGAACGGCCCAATACAACACCGGTATTGGACCGCCCTGCGGCCGACGCCAGCCACGACCTGGACCGCGCCTCACTCCCACGTGATCCATCAGATACGCCCTAGGCTGACCCGGTGTTCGCTCTGCGCAAGGTGCGCGACCACCTCGACCGGCACAGCCCGTCGCCGCTCACCCTGACCGAGCTGGCCGCGCTCGGCGGCATGTCGAGGTTCCATCTCGTACGGGCGTTTCGCGCGGCCTACGGCGAGACTCCCATGCGCTACCTGTCCCGCCGGCGCATCGCCCACGCCCAGGAACTGCTGCGGCACGCGAACCTGACCGTCACCGAGATCTGCATGGCGGTCGGCTTCACGTCGCTGGGGTCGTTCTCGTCGCGCTTCTCCGAGCTGGTCGGCGAGAGCCCGACCGCCTACCAGCGGCGCTGGGCCGCGTCGTCGCCGCACATCCCGGGGTGCTGGCTGTTCATGCACGGAGTGATCGCAATTTCGGAGAAGCCCGGCGACGACCGGACCCCTACCGTCGAGGCATGATTCTCAACATCTCGCTGATGACGGTGTACTGCCTCGACCAGGACGCCACCCGCGACTTCTACGTCAAGCACCTCGGCTTCGAGCCCCGCGTCGACACCCGGTTGGGCCCGTTGCGGTGGGTGACGCTGGCCCACCCCAACCAGCCCGAGCTGGAGGTGACGCTGATGACGCCCGGGCCGCCGCTGTCCCCGGAGGCCGCGTCGTTCATCCGCGGCCAGCTCGAGTCGGGCCAGATGGGCGGCTTCGGCCTGCGGGTCGACGACTGCCGCCGGACGTACGCCGAGCTCTCCGCGGCCGGCGTCGAGTTCCTGCAGGAGCCCGCCGACCGTCCCTACGGCGTCGAGGCCGTCATGCGCGACAACACCGGCAACTGGCTGGTCCTGGTCGAGCGCGACCCGTCCGCCTACGCCTCCTAGCCGACCCAAGGCAGGTGCCTGTCCGAGGCCGGCCTGGGGCCGACGGTGCCGGTGGGGCCGGCGGGGCGGCCGGCGGGCGAACCAGGCCACCAAGGGGTCGATTGGCCATCGGGCGGGGCCCGTTCGGTGGATACGCTCCAGCTCTCGAAACCCTGCCTGAGGAGCCATTCACCATGTCGGAGAACCAGCCCGCCGTCGGGACCGCACGGGTCAAGCGCGGTATGGCGGAGATGCTCAAGGGCGGCGTGATCATGGACGTCGTCACGCCGGACCAGGCGAAGATCGCCGAGGACGCGGGGGCCGTGGCGGTCATGGCTCTGGAGCGAGTGCCCGCCGACATCCGCGCCCAGGGTGGCGTGTCGCGCATGTCCGACCCCGACATGATCGACGGCATCATCAACGCCGTCTCGATCCCGGTCATGGCCAAGGCCCGCATCGGCCACTTCGTCGAGGCCCAGGTGCTGCAGTCGCTCGGCGTCGACTACATCGACGAGTCCGAGGTGCTGACGCCGGCCGACTACGCGCACCACATCGACAAGTGGAACTTCACGGTCCCGTTCGTCTGCGGCGCCACCAACCTGGGCGAGGCGCTGCGCCGGCTCACCGAGGGCGCGGCCATGATCCGGTCGAAGGGCGAGGCCGGCACCGGCGACGTCTCCAACGCGACCACCCACATGCGCAAGATCCGGGCCGAGATCCGCCGGCTGCAGACCCTGCCGGAGGACGAGCTGTTCGTCGCGGCCAAGGAGCTCCAGGCCCCTTACGAGCTGGTACGCGAGGTCGCCGAGCTGGGGAAGCTGCCGGTCACGCTGTTCACCGCGGGCGGCATCGCGACCCCGGCCGACGCGGCGATGATGATGCAGCTGGGCGCCGAGGGCGTGTTCGTCGGCTCGGGCATCTTCAAGTCGGGCAACCCGGCCCAGCGCGCGGCCGCGATCGTCAAGGCCACCACCTTCCACGACGACCCCGACGTGATCGCCAAGGTGTCCCGCGGTCTGGGTGAGGCCATGGTCGGCATCAACGTCGAAGAGGTGCCGGAGCCGCACCGCCTGGCCGAGCGCGGTTGGTGACCTGAGGCATCCGTGCCGGGCTCGGCGGGAGACGCCGGGCCCGGACGAGCGTGAAGCGACGACCGGAACCGATCAGACCGGCTCGAGCGGCGCCGCCGGGACGGCCGGGACGGCCGCCGGCGCCGGCGCCGGCGCCGGGATGACGATGGCGGGTGGCATCGGCGGCTCTTCGATGTCGAAGTACTGCGGGCGCGGGTATCGCCGGGCCATGCGCAGGGCCCGGACGAGCGGCCGGCGCCGGGCCGTCAGGGCGTCGCGCACCAGGTCGGTGTGGACCTGGCGGGCCAGCACCACGCGCCGGCTGGTGGCGACCAGCGTCCGCATCGCGGGGTCGGCGCCGGTGAGCGAGACCGCCTGCAGCTGGCGAGTCAGGTCGTTCTCGGCCGACTCGCGCTCGTCGGCCTCGGCGTCCAGGGCGAGCCGCGCCGCCGCGTAGAGCTCGACGATGTCGGACTGCTCGGCGACCACGGCGGCCGCGGCGGCCCGGCGCATCAGGTGGGCGTCGAGGGCCCGCTCGGCCGACTGCGCGCGCACGTGCACCCGTTCGACCCGGTGGGCTGTCCAGCCCAGGTAGGCCGCCAGCAGCACCACGGCCGCGACGACACCCAGGACCCACCACATGGCCGGAATCGTAGTGCCCCACCGCCCCGGGGTGTTATGAGCTGGGACGTGGTTCGGCCCACTCCTCGTCCATGACGCGCCCGTCGGTGGCCTCGATCGCGGTCGCGTAGACCTCCAGGACACGTTGCGCGACGCTGGGCCAGTCGAAGGCCGTCACCGCCGATCGCGCCGCCGTCGCGAGCTCGGCCCGGCGCGGGGCCGAGGACAACAGCGCGTCGAGCAGCGCACACAGCGCCTGGGCGTCCCCGGTCGGGAAGAGCGCGCCGGCCCGCCCGCCGTCCAGGACCCGCCGGAACGCGTCGAGGTCGCTGGCCGCGATCGCCGTCCCGGCCGCCATCGCCTCGGTGAGGATCATGCCGAAGCTCTCCCCGCCCGTGTTGGGCGCCACATAGACGTCGACGCTGCGCAGCATGCGGGCCTTGTCGGCCTCGGACACCAGCCCGAGGAAGGTCACCCGGTCGCGCAGGTCGGGCGGGATGCCGGTGTAGAGGTCGTCCTCGTCGCCGGGGCCGGCGACCAGCAGGCGCAGGCCGGGCCGCTGCCGGGCCAGCGGCACGAACGCCGCGCGGAGGATGTCGAAGCCCTTGCGGGACTCGGTGAACCGCCCGAGGAACCCCAGCGTGCCGCCGTCGCCCGGCCACCCGTCCAGGGGCACGGCCGAGGCGAACTTGGCCACGGCCACCCCGTTGGGGATCTCCACCGCTCCCCCGCCGAGGTGCTCCACCTGCACTTTGCGGGCCAGCTCGCTGACCGCTATCCGGGCGGTGATCTTCTCGACGACCAGTTGCAGCATGCCCTGCGCGGCCGACAGCGCCCGCGAGCGGGTCATCGCCGTGTGGAAGGTCGCCACCACGGGGCCGCGGGCCGACAGCACCGCCAGCAGCGACAGGCTGAGCGTCATGGGCTCGTGCACGTGCAGCACGTCGAACTGGCCGGCCTTGAGCCAGCGCCGCACCCGGGCCGTCGACACCGGGCCGAACGCGATCCGGGCCACCGAGCCGTTGTAGGGCAGCGGCACCGCCCGGCCGGCCGCCACGACGTACGGGGGAAGGGTGGCGTCCTCGTCGGCCGGGGCCAGCACGCTCACCTCGTGACCGAGGCCGATCAGGGCCTCGGACAGGTCCATGATGTGGTTCTGCACGCCGCCGGGCACGTCGAACGAGTAGGGCGAGACGATCCCGATCCGCATGACACTCCTCAGAGCCACAGTTTCTGCAGCATGTGCCAGTCCTGCGGGTGTTCCGCGATGCCCTTCGCGTACGCGTCGGCGAGCATCTGGGTGGTCGCCTTGACCCGGACGTCGAGGGCGCCCTCGGTGGCCGGCGTGATGCGGCGCAGCACGGCCCACGTCTTCGTCGGCGTGAAGGACAGGTCGACGGCGAACAGCGGCGCGCCGGTGCGGATGGCCAGGATCGCGGGCCCGGCCGGCATGCGGGTGCGCCCGCCGAAGAAGCTGACCTCGACGCCGTTGCGGGACAGGTCACGGTCGCCGAGCAGCGCCACCGCGTACCCGGCCTGCAGTTTCTCGGCCAGCACGTCGAGCGGCGCGCGCTGCCCACCGGTGAGCGGCAACACCTCCATGCCCAGCTTCTCGCGGTACTCCACGAACTGCCGGAAGACGCCCTCGGGCTTCAGCCGCTCGGCCACGGTGATCATGCGCCAGTCGTGCGAGACCAGCCAGGCGGCGGCCGCGTCCCAGTTGGCCAGGTGGGGCAGCGCGACCACGACGCCCTTGCCGTCGGCGATCACCGATTTGAGCTCGTCGTAGTTCTCGGGTGACATGCCGAAGTCGGTGAGGAACTGCTCGCGGGTCCGCGACGGCAACCGGAAGGCCTCGAGCCAGTAGCGGGCGTACGACCGCAGCCCGTCACGCACCAGCGAATCTGGCATGTCGGGCACGACCTGTTGCAGGTTACGGCGCAGCCGCTGGGTGCCCGGCCCGTTCTGGGCGTACGCCCGGTCGGCCGCGGCCATGAAGATCCGGCGGGCCACCGGCAGCGGCAGCGCCCGCGCCACCCGCCAGCCGGCCGCGTAGCCGAACTCGATCAACCGGTCCTTCACGCAGGAGTTTCCTCGGTGTCGGCGGCCGGACGAGAACCGGCGGCCGGAGCGGGCGCCGGCTCGGTGCGGCCCGCGTGGATCAGCCGCTGGAACACCGTGACGAGCGAGAGCGCGGCGAGCACCCAGAGCGCGGCCGGCAGGCCCCAGTCGAGCCCGGCGCCGCCCAGCAGGCCGCCGACCCCGACGATGAGCAGCCGTTCGAGCCGCTCGGCGATGCCGACGTCGGCGTCCAGCCCGAGGCTCTGCGCGCGGGCCTTGACGTAGGACACGACCTGACCGGCCGACAGGCTGATCAATGCGGCGACCATCCCGCCGTACGGGTTGCCCTCGCCGGCCAGGTGGTAGGCGACCGCGCCGAACACGGCCGCGTCGGCCAGCCTGTCCATGGACGAGTCGAGCAGCGCGCCGAACTTGCTGGTGCCGCCGCGCATCCGGGCCATCGTGCCGTCGAGCGCGTCGGTGAGCGCGAACGCGGTGACGATCACGGTGCCCCAGATGAGGTGGCCCATCGCGCCGAAGTAGGAGCCGATCAGCACGCCGATGGTGCCGGCGATGGTGACGGCATTGGGAGTGACGCCGATTCGCAGCAGGAAACGGGCAGTCGGATTCACGCCGTAAGCGATGACGGCGCGCGCGGGTACTTGGACGATCTTTGCCATGGCCGTCCTACCTTATCGGCGGTGACCAGGTCGGCGCGCCCCGGCAAGCGGGGATGGCCGTATCGTCTTCCTCCGCGACGTTCGACCACTACAAAGGGTTGCCCTTCGCGTACCGACGGGTGTGGGATTCACCAACAGCGTCGTAACAGTCCGGAAATGACAGGAGCGACCCGCCATGGCCCAGAAGACCTCGGAGAAAGGGCTCAACGGCGCGGCCGCGCCGGTGGTGACCGAGCCCGGCAGAGTACGCAACGTGGTGCTGGTGGGCCACTCCGGCGCGGGCAAGACCACCCTGGTCGAGGCCCTGCTGGCCGCCACCGGGACGATCTCCCGGGCCGGTTCGGTGACCGACGGCACCACGGTGTCGGACCATGACCCGGCCGCCGTGCGGCAGCAGCGCTCGGTCGCGCTGGCCTGCGCCCCGCTGATGCACCAGGACGTAAAGATCAACTTGCTGGACACCCCGGGCTACGCCGACTTCGTCGGGGAGCTGCGCGCCGGCCTGCGGGCCGCGGACGCCGCGCTCTTCGTCGTCTCGGCGGTCGACGGCGTCGACGACGCGACCGCCGCCCTGTGGGAGGAGTGCGCCGCGGTCGGCATGCCCCGGGCCGTCGCGATCACCCGGCTCGACCACCCGCGGGCCGACTACGAGGAGACCCTGGCCGACTGCCAGGAGGCGTTCGGCGAGAACGTCATGCCGATCTACCAGCCCATGCTGGGGGACGACGGGCAGTCCGTGGCCGGCCTGATCGGCCTGATCACCCTGCGGGTGCTCGACTACTCCGAGGGATATCCGCCGCGCGTCGGCGAGGCCGAGCGCGAGCACCTGAACCCGATCGCCGACGACCGCAACGCGCTCATCGAGGGCATCATCGCCGAGAGCGAGGACGAGTCCCTGATGGACCGCTACCTCGGCGGCGAGCTGATCAGCACCGACACGCTGCTGCCGGACCTCGAGAAGGCGGTGGCCCGGGGCAACTTCCATCCGGTGATCCCGGTCTGCTCGGGCACCGGCGTCGGCCTCGACGCGCTGCTCGACGGCCTGGTCAGCGGTGCGCCGTCGCCGCTCGAGCACGACCTGCCGGTGGTCACCGGGGTGGACGGCTCGCCCCGCCCGCCGCTGCACTGCGACCCCGACGGGCCACTGGTCGCCGAGGTGGTCAAGACCACGGTCGACCGGCACGTGGGCCGGGTCTCGCTGGTGCGCGTGTTCTCCGGCACACTGCGCCCCGAGCAGACCCTGCACGTCTCGGGGCACGGCCTGGCCGAGCGCGGCCACCCCGACCACGACGCCGACGAGCGGGTCGCGCACGTCTACTCCCCGCTCGGCGCCCAGCTGCGCGAGGTCGGCCAGTGCGTCGCCGGGGACATCTGCGCGATCACCAAGTCGGGCAGCGCCGAGACCGGCGACACGCTGAGCAGCAAGGAGCAGCCGCTGCTGATGGAGCCGTGGGCGATGCCCGAGCCGCTGCTGCCGATCGCCGTGGTGGCCAAGACCCGTTCCGACGAGGACGCCCTGGCCAAGAACCTGGGCCGGCTCGTGGCCGGCGACCCGACCCTGCGGCTGGAGCGCAACCCCGACACCCATCAGCTGGTGCTCTGGACGATGGGCGAGTCGCACGCCGACGTGGTGCTCGACCGGCTGCGCTCGGGCGGGGTCGAGCTCGACACCGAGCCGGTCAAGGTGCCGCTGCGCGAGACGTTCGGGGCGCCGGCCAAGGGGCACGGGCGGCACGTGAAGCAGTCCGGCGGCCACGGCCAGTACGCGGTGTGCGACCTGCACATCGAGCCGCTGCCGCGCGGTTCCGGCTTCGAGTTCGTCGACAAGGTGGTCGGCGGCGCGGTGCCGCACAACTACATTCCCTCGGTCGAGAAGGGCGTGCGGGCCCAGCTGGAACGCGGGCTGGCGACCGGTTATCCGGTGGTCGACGTGCGGGTGACCCTCGTCGACGGCAAGGCGCACAGCGTCGACTCGTCGGACGCCGCTTTCCAGACCGCCGGGGCGCTGGCCCTGCGCGAGGCCGCCGCGGCCGGGCAGGTCACGCTGCTCGAGCCGATCGACGAGGTCGTGGTGCGGGTGCCCGAGACGTACGTCGGGGCGGTGATGAGCGACCTCTCCGGGCGCCGGGGCCGGCCGCTGGGCGCCGAGAGCGAGGACACCGGCTCCTTCAGCCTGGTGCGCGCCGAGGTGCCGGCCACCGAACTGGTCCGGTACGCCGTGGAGCTGCGCGCTCTCTCGTCCGGGGCGGGCACCTTCACCCGGACGTACGCCCGCCACGAACCCATGCCGCCGCACCTGGCCGAGGGCGTGAAGAAGGAAGCCACTACACGCTGATGGCCGAGGCCGCCTCGCGCAGCGGCGCCAGCACCCGCTCGATCACCTGTTCCTTGCGCGGGTGGTACTTGAGCGTGCGCATCCCGTAGTTGCGGACGGCGATGGCGAGCCGGCCGCCGGGCACCATGTCCTTGACCATCCGGCGGCCGAACTCCATGTTCTTGGCCACATAGGGGCGCATCCGGCGCTCGTACGCCGCGAAGGCCCCGGCCTGCCCGGCCCGGGAGAGCTCGTCGGCGAGCACCCAGGCCCCGACCAGCGCGAGGCTGGTGCCCTGGCCCGACGACGGCGCCGGGCAGTGCGCGGCGTCGCCGAGCAGCACGACCCGGCCGGACGACCAGCGCGGCGCCTCGACCTGGCTGAGCGAGTCGAAGTAGAAGTCGTCGGCGTCGCGCATCGCGTCCAGGAATTCCGTCGTACGCCATCCACCGCCCGCGAAGGCGCCGGCGACCAGGTCCCGGCCGTCGCGCCGGTCGAGCCCGGCCCGGGGATCGGCGAAGATCATGCCGATGCGGGCCGGGCCGGCCGGGTCCATGGCGTACGCGAAGGTCAGCCGTCCGGGCTCGGCGTACATGACCTCCTCGCGGTCGAGGCCCGGCGTGTTGGCGGTCGTGAAGATCGAGAGATAGCCGCCGAGGTGGCGCAGCGGCACGTCGCCGAACACCTGCCGCCGGGTCGCCGAGTGCAGCCCGTCGGCCGCGACGACCACGCCGAACCGCCCGGTGCGCCCGCTCGCGAAGGTCACGTCGACGCCGTCGGGCCCGTCGTGGAGCCCGGCGATCGTGTCGCCGAAGACGAAGTCGGCGCCGGCCGCGTCGCGCAGGATCCGGCCCAGGTCGCCCCGCATGATCTCGAGGTCGTCGCCGCGCCGCCCCATGATCAGGTCGGCCGGGAGAGCCGCGAACGGCTTGCCGGACCTGGTGACGTATGTGATCCGGCGCATGCCCGTGTCGGCCGCCCGGGCCTGGTCGTAGACGCCGAGCCGATGCAGCACGGTGGCGGCCGCGCCCCGGACGTCGACCTTGTAGCCACCGTCGCGCGGCGCCGGCGCCCGCTCGACGACGGTGACGTGGTGGCCTTGCCGGGTCAGGAGTTGAGCGAGGGCGGGGCCGGCGACGCCGGAGCCGGCGATCAGGATCTCGGTCATGCCGCTACTATACAAACGTCTTATACGTTTGTATAGATCGTAGGCTGAGGAACCATGGGGCATCGGGAAGACCTGTTGGCGGGGGCCAAGCGCTCGCTGTACGAAAAGGGCTACGCGCGCACCACGGCGCGCGACATCGTGGCCGTGTCCGGCACCAACCTGGGCTCGATCGGCTATCACTACGGCTCGACCGAGGCGCTGATGACGGCGGCGATGCTCGGCGCGATGGAGGACTGGGGCGACGAGCTGAGCCGGGCGTTCGCCGCCGAGCCGGCCGGCGACGACCGGGACGAGGTGGTCGCGTTCTGGCGCCGGGTGATCCACTCGATCACCACGCACCGCGAGCTCTGGCTGGCCAGCGTCGAGGTGATGATCCAGAGCGAGCACAACCCGCATCTGCGAGCCCAGCTGGCCGCCGGGCTGCAGGCCGGCCGCCGGGGCATGGCCGCGCTGGCCACCGGCACCCCCGAGGACCAGCTCGACGAGGCGACGGTGCGGACGGTCGGCTCGGCCCAGATGGCGCTGATGTCCGGCGTGGTGACGCAGTGGCTCACCGACCCGGCGACCGCACCCGGCCCCGAGGAGATCGCCGCGGGCGTGCGGGCCCTGGGGCGTATCTGACGGATCACGCGGGGCTGCGGCGTGGCCCAGCCCGCGCCTGACGGCGTCCGGAGAACGGCCCAATACAACACCGGTATTGGACCGCCCTGCGGCCGACGCCAGCCACGACCTGGACCGCGCCTCACTCCCACGTGATCCGTCAGATACGCCCTAGGTGACTGGTGTTAAACGATGACTGCTGCCGGTGTGGCAGGCATCGTTAACCCCGATATCTAGTAGTTTGCTGGGATGACGTTGGGTAAAGCGTCGCAGCAGTTGGATCTTCTTGATCCGGTCA
>NZ_JALPVJ010000037.1 GCF_023544445.1 Actinoplanes sp. M2I2
AACTCGTCCTCGACCCCACCAAGCGCTACCAACCCACCGGCCGGCCACCCGGACCCACACCGAAAAAGAAAAACCCCTGAACCCACAACCGCGGGTTCAGGGGTTTCCGATGTCTTGAGACATCACACTGCGCGCCCGGCAGGATTCGAACCTGCGACCGACGGATTAGAAGTCCGTTGCTCTATCCGCTGAGCTACGAGCGCGAGGGCCACAGCTTATCTTGCCGACGGCAACGCGGGGGTAACCAGCCGTCGGTCGCCGGGGGACCGAACGGCTATGTTGGCGGTTCGTCAACAGGGTCGGCGCCCAGGGCGGCCAGGCCGCTCCGAGCCCGCGCCTGCTCGGCCGGGTCGTCGATCAGGCGGGCCATTCCCAGGGCCAGGCGATGGGTGGTGATGGCCTCCTCGGCGCGGCCCATGGCCGCCAGGGCCTCGCCGCGGCCGTTCATGGCGCACGTCTGGCCGTAGCGTTCGCCCAGTTCGCCGAAGATGGCTATCGCCTTGTCGTGGGAGTCCAGGGCCTCGGCGAGTTCGCCCAGTTGGGTGGCGGCGTCGCCCAGGTTGGTCAGGGCCGTCGCCTCGCCGCCGCGGTGGTTCAGGGCGCGGAACAGGGCCAGGGCGCGGCGCTGGTGGGCGGCCGACTCGGACGGGCGGCCCATCAGCGCGTACCCGTCGCCCAGGTTGGTCAGGGTGTTGGCCTCGCCGACCTGGTCGCCGATCTCAATGAACTTCGCCAGGGCCTGCGTGTGGTGGGCCGCGGAGGACACATAGTCGCCCAGAGCCGTGTGGACCACGCCGAGGTTGCCCAGGGAGCGCGCCTCGCCGCGGACGTCGCCGACTCCGCGGAACAGCTTCAGCGCCTCGGTGAGCTGGTCGATCGCTTCGGGGTAGCGGCCCAGCTGCCAGTTGACGACGCCGAGGTTGCCCAGCGCGCCGGCCTCGCCGGCGGCGTCGCCCGCGGCCATCGCGGCTTGCCGGGCGGCGCTGTGCACGGTGATCGCCTCGGCGGGGTAGCCGCCGTTGTCCAGATAGGTGTAGAGCGTCGCGGCCAGCGGCACGGCGTGTGCGGGCGATGCCAGGCAGATGGCGACCAGCGTGGATCGTTCCGTGTCGAGCCAATGCAGCGCGGCCTTCGGGTCGTCCAGATCCGGCAGCCGTACGTCGTGAGCGGGCAGCGTCGGCCGGCGGTGCCGCTCGGCCGGGTGCAGGGCGTGCATCGCGGCCGCCGCGGCGTACAGGTAAAGGTCGTAGAGGCGGGTCTGCGCGGCCCGTCGGTCGGTGGGGCGCTCCTCGTCGGCGGCGCGCTCGGCGGCGTACGCCCGGACCAGATCGTGCAGCACGAAGCGTCCGGGAACCGGTTCCTGCACCAGGTGCTCCGCCGTCAGGCGGCGCAGATGGTCCTCGGTCGCGCCCAGGTCGGCGTCCAGCAGCGCGGCGGCCGCGTAGGTGTCGAAATCCTGGCCGGGATGGCCGGCCAGACGGCGCAGCAGGGTGCGTCGAGCGGGTGGTAGACGCTGGTCGGAGAGGTGCAGCGCCAGTTGCACGCCGTCGTCGAGGTGGTAGTTGCGGTGGCGTTCGTCGAGCCGGTCGGCGTGGTCGGCCGCCGTCCAGTCCGGTGTCGCGGCCATCTGACCGGCCACGATGGTCAGCGCGAGCGGCAGGTATCCGCAGCGGTGGGCGACCCGTTCGAGCGCGTCGGAGGGGTCGTCGCCGAGCAGCCGGGCGGCCTCGTCCGAGGTGAAGACGTCCAGGGTGATGCGGGTGGCCGGGGCCAGCTCGGCCAGGTCGCGGCGGGAGGTCACCAGGGTCAGCGCGTCCGGGGTCAGCAGGGGGCGTACCTGGTCCTCGTCGACCGCGTTGTCGAGGATCACCAGGGCCTGCCGGCCGGCCAGTTGCTCGCGGAACAGCGCGGAACGGGCGGCCGGGTCGTGCGGGATCTGCCGGGCCGGGACGCCGAGCGCGCGCAGGAATCCGTCGAGGACGGCGGCGGGGTCGGCCGGCGGCTGGGCCTCGTCGGGGTGGAAGCCGCGCAGGTCGACGAAGAGCGTGGTCTCCGACGTACGGCGGTGGCCCGCGTGCACCGCGAGCCGGGTCTTGCCGACGCCGGCCATACCGGTGATCACGCAGACGCCGGTGGCCCGGTCGAGCGCGGCCAGGTGCGGCTCCCGGCCGACGAAGGCGTCGGCGTCCTCGGGCAGGCGGGCGAGCACCCGTACGTGGGCCGCGGCCTGCCTCTCGGCCAGGGTGACCCGGATCGCCCGCCGCCAGCGCGTCAGATAGTCGGCGTCGTCGTGCAGCGCGGCGACCACCGTGAGCAGGAGATCGGCGTTGACCCGGCGGCGGCCGTCGCGGAAACAGTCGGCGATCGTGCCCCGGCCGGTCGACGGCAATCGCGCATTGACGCGGGTCGTGATCGTGTCGAAGGACGGGTCGCCGGCCCAGACTTTCAGGGCGCGAAGTGTCGCGGCCAGAGCGTCCAGGGAACGGCAGTCGTCGGGGGCGGGGGGCGGTGACGCGGGTTCCTCAGCCATTGATATCGAACCCTAGCAATAGGTATCGGAAGCGCCTCAGTCGTCCTCGGGGGCCGGCGGCACCGAGACCTCGGGAGTTCCCACGGGCGGCAGGAAAGCGTCGCTCCAGCGGGCCAGCTCGCGGAAGACCTCGATGCGGACCTCCTTGCCGGAAAGCGTGAGATCGTGCATGCCGCCGTCGAACCGGGCGATGGTGACCCGTGGCCCGAGACGCGGCGCCCAGCGGACGATGTGCTCGACGTCCAGCACGGAATCGGAGACGCGCAGATCCTCGGACCAGGCCCGGCCCCGGAACGTGCGGGTGGAACAGGCGACCAGGACGGGAGCGTCGATGCCGAGCCCGGCCCGCAACCGCCGCTGACCTCGGCGGATGGCCTCCAGCCAGCCGGACGTCACCGGGAAACCCAGCACCGGTTTCCACGTGAGGTCGTAGTTCCATTCGCCATTGTGGTCACTGTGCAGGCTCTGCCCGTAAAGGCCCAGCGACGCCGTCGGGATCCTTCGGTACGGCGTACGCCGGGTGGCCGCGATCGTCGCCGCCATGAGCGGCTTCTTCACCAGCCAGGGCACGTTGAAATCGAAGAACGGGCTGTTCAGGAAAAGTCCGTCGACGACGCCCCTCTTCTGCCGGGTGTGCGCCCACAGCGACGTGATCAGGCCGCCCGTCGAATGGCCGGCCACCAGCATCTGATCGTGGCCGTCCTGCTCGCGGATGATGCGGGCCGACTCGTCGAGCTCGGGGAAATAGTCGGTGAGGCTGCGCGCGAAGTTCGGCGTCTGGTGCGGGAGCAGGCTGCGGCCGTACTTCCGCAGATCGAGCGCGTAGAAATCCCAGCCGCGCTCGACGAAGAAATCGGCCATATGGGTCTGGAAGAAATAGTCCACGAAACCGTGCACGTAGAGCACGGCGCGGCGACTGGGCCGGTCGGCGCGCCGCCGCACCAGCGTGGCCACCACCGCCCCCTCGTCGTCGCTGCCCAGGTCGATCGTGTGCCGCTCGTAGGGCGGTCCGAGAACGTCGATCTCCACGCGCCCAGGCTACCCAGGCGTACCGGCTGACGCGCGATATCAGACGGCCCGGCCCGGCGGTCGATTTCCACAGGCGGCCGACTTGTCCACAGCCCTCGGTCCAAGATCCCCCCGCGGTACGCCCGGACCGTGAAGCTGCCCACCTCACCGCAACACAACAGGAGGTCACAAGTGTTCGACACCAACCTCGTCGTCGTGGGCAACGTGCTCGTCGCCCCGGAATGGCGCCGCCTCGAGGAGTCCGGCTCGATGGTCGCCAACTTCCGGGTCGCCTCGAACGCGCGCCGCTTCGACCGCGAGAGCAACACCTGGGTCGACGGCAAGAGCCTGCGGGTGCGGGTGACCGCGTGGCGCCGGCTCGCCGAGGGCGTGACCGCGTCCATCGCCGTCGGCGACCCCGTCATCGTCTACGGGCGGCTGTTCACCCGCGACTGGAAGGACAGCGAGGGCAACGACCGCATCTCGTACGAGATGGAGGCCTACTCGATCGGCCATGACCTGGCCCGCGGGCGGTCCCGGTTCGTGCGCAACCCGCGCGGGTCGGCCCTGGGCGTGAGCACGATCGAGGACACCGACGACCAGCTCTTCGTCGGCGGCGAGCAGTCGGAGCCCGTCTCCGTCGAGGAGGCCCCGGTCACGCGGGGCGACGGCGTCCCGGACGTTCCGACCTTCCTCGATGTGGCGGGCGCCACTGACCCGGCCGGTGACACGCCCTCGGACGAGTCGCCGTCCGACGACGAGATCGCCCGCGAGGTCGAGAAGATCGCCGCCGAGCCCACCCCGGCCCGGCGGTCCCGCCGGGCCACCCGGAAGGAGCCCGTCGCCGCCTGATCCACCGGTACGAGCCGCAGGTCAGCCGCTGTCGGCCCGCGGATCAAGCCGTCCTTGATCCGCGGTGCCGGCGCTGGCCCGGGACACCGGACGGCTGACCTGACCCCCGAACGGGGTGGTCCGATCGGGCCGGGCGATCGGGCCGCCCGGCCGACCTGCCCGGTTGGTCCCGGGTGGGGCCGGACCGGCAGACTGGGGCCCGTGCTGTTGAAGGAGATCCGCGCGATCGCGGGCGAGACCCTTGTGCTCGCCCCGCACGACCAGGACACCGAGACCGCCAACACCAACTGGTTCGGCGCTCCGCCGCACGAGCGCATGGGCCTGACGGCCGACGAGGTGGTCACCGCCTTCGAGGAGACGATCGACCTGCTGCGGGGGCAGGTCGCGGTGCTGTCCCACGCGGGGCCGGCGACGTTCTATGTGTGGCACGACCTGCAGGCGGGGCAGCTGCGCTGTTCGGCCCGGTCCTGCGGGCGCGACGAGTTGCCGTTCACGGAGAAGTACCGGACGACCGACGACCTGCGGGAGATCGTCGTCGAGTTCCTGGAGGACCGCGCCCCGGGCGCGATCGTCTGGGGCGAGTTCGACCCGGTGCCGATCCCCGACGGGCCGGAGCCCGAGGTACCGGAAATCTCGGTCTGGGTGTGCGATCTGCGCCCATGATCATCAGGTTGACTCTGCATCACTGATCGGAAGGACCCAGCGTGGCGGGAACGGCTGACGCGGTCGGGCTGGCCGCGGGCTACCTGCTCGACGTGATTCTCGGAGACCCGCGGCGGTGGCATCCGGTGGCGGGCTTCGGGACAGCGGCGGCGGCGCTCGAGCGGCGGGTCTACGCACCCGATCGACGGTCCGGGGTGGCTTTCACGGCCGTCGCCGTGGGAGTGCCCGCGCTGGCCGGGGCCGCGGCCGCGGCGGCCACGCGAAGACTGCCGGTGGCCCGGGCGGTCCTGGTGGCCGGGGCCACCTGGACGGTGCTCGGCGGGCGCACCCTGCGGCGGGAGTCGCGGATCATGGCCAGGCACCTGGACGGCGGTGATCTGGAAGCGGCGCGGGAGCGGCTCAACCACCTCTGCGGACGCGATCCGTCCGGGTTGGACGAGACCGAGCTGGCCCGGGCCACGGTCGAGTCGGTGGCCGAGAACACGTCGGACGCGGTCGTCGCGCCGCTCGTGTGGGGCGGGCTGCTGGGATTGCCGGGGCTGCTGGCCTATCGGGCGGCCAACACCCTCGACGCGATGGTGGGGCACCGGTCGTCGCGGTACGCGCGGTTCGGGACGGCGTCGGCCCGGCTCGACGACGGACTCAACCTGGTGCCGGCCCGGCTGACCGGGCTGCTCACGATCGCGGTCGCCCCCATCGCCGGTGGCAGCCCGCGGGAGACGCTGCGGGTCTGGCGCCGGGACCGCAACGATCACCCGTCGCCCAACGCCGGTCAGTGCGAGTCGGCCATGGCCGGGGCTCTGGGCGTCCGCCTCGGGGGTCGCAACGTCTATTTCGGACGCACCGAGACCAGGCCGTTCCTCGGGGACGGCCCGCGTCCGTCGGCCGTGCACCTGCGCCGGGCGGCGCGGGTGTCGGGCGCCGTCGGCCTGACCGCCGCCGGCCTGGCCGTCGGAACAGCCCTGCTGCGCGGCGCTCTGGCCAGGAAGAACAGTGCCGCTGTCAGGATGGTCGAGCCGTGAGCGGCGGGCTTCTCGTCGCCGGCACCACCTCGGACGCCGGCAAGAGCATCCTCACGGCCGGAATCTGCCGCTGGCTGCACCGTCGCGGCGTCAAGGTCGCCCCGTTCAAGGCGCAGAACATGTCCAACAACTCCGTGGTCGTCGTCGGGGCGGACGGTCGCGGCGGGGAGATCGGCCGGGCCCAGGCGATGCAGGCGGCCGCCTGCGGCGTCGCCCCCGACCTGCGCTTCAACCCGGTGCTGCTCAAGCCGGGCAGCGACTTCTCCAGCCAGGTGGTCCTGCTCGGTGAGGCCGTCGACACGGTCACGGCCGGCAACTACCGGTCGTTGCGGCCCCGGCTGGCCGAAACCGCGCACGCCGCCCTGGCCGAGCTGCGCGCGGAGTACGACGCCGTCATCTGTGAGGGCGCCGGCAGCCCGGCCGAGATCAACCTGCGGGACGGCGACTTCGTCAACATGGGCCTCGCCCGGCAGGCCGGCCTCCCGGCGATCGTGGTCGGCGACATCGACCGCGGTGGCGTGTTCGCGGCCCTCTTCGGCACCGTCGCGCTGCTCGACCCCGAGGACCAGGCGCTGATCGCCGGCTTTGTGATCAACAAGTTCCGGGGCGACCTCGGGCTCCTGCGACCCGGCCTCGACATGATCACGTCGGTGTCGCACCGGCCGGTGTACGGCGTCCTGCCGTTCCACCGTGAGGTCTGGCTCGACGGCGAGGACTCCCTGGCGTACGGCAGCGTCCTGGGGCGGCCGCGGGGGCCGCACGGCACCCAGTGGCTGCGCGTGGCCGTCGTCCGCCTGCCGCGCCTGTCCAACGCCACCGACGCCGAGGCGCTCGCGGCCGAGCCGGGGGTCCAGGTGCGTCTCACGGTCGAGCCGGCCGAGATCGCGGACGCCGACCTGGTCGTCCTGCCCGGCTCGAAGGCCACCGTCAGCGACCTCGCCTGGCTGCGCGAGACCGGGCTGGCCGACGCGGTCCTCGCGCACGCCGCGGCCGGCCGGCCGGTGCTGGGCATCTGCGGCGGCTTCCAGATGCTCGCCCGGTCGATTGACGACGAGGTGGAGAGCCGCCGGGGCACCGTACCGGGCCTGGGTCTGCTGCCCGTCGAGATCACCTTCCAGCCCCGCAAGACGCTGGCCCAGCCGACCGGCGAGGGGCTGGGCGCGCCGGTGGCCGGCTACGAAATCCACCACGGCGTCGTCACCACCGGATCGGAGAACCCCTTCCTCCGGTACGCCGACGGCCGGCCCGAGGGCGCGGTCGGCGGCAACGTCTACGGGACGCACTGGCACGGCGCGTTCGAGTCCGACGAGTTCCGCCGCCGGTTCCTCACCGAGGTCGCCCGCCAGGCCGGTCGCCCGGGCTTCACCGTGGCGCCCGGCACGCACTTCGCCGGGGTGCGCGATCGTGCGCTCGATGTGCTCGGCGACCTGGTCGAGGAGCATCTCGACACCGACGCGCTGTGGCGGCTGATCGAGAACGGGCCACCGGCCGCGGCGCCGTTCATCCCGCCCGGGGCGCCGCCGCGTGCCTGAGCCGAGTTTCGACGACCTGGCCGCGTATGTCCGGAGCCGGCCGGCGCGGCTGGGGGACGTACGCCTGGTCGCCGTCGACGGTCCCAGCGGAGCCGGCAAGACCCGCTTCGCCGATCGTCTGGCCGGCGTCCTCGGCGCGAGCGTCGTGCACACCGACGATCTGCTCGACGGCTGGGACGACCAGTTCACCTTCTGGTCGCGCCTGGAGGAGCACGTGCTCGCCCCGCTGCGCGAGGGCCGGCCGGCCACCTACCAGCGCTACGACTGGGAGCGGGGCGGGTTCTCCGGCCCACCGCTCACGGTGGCCGCGCGGGATGTCGTACTCCTGGAAGGGATGAGTGCCGCCCGGCGTGAGATTCGTCCCGAGTTGACCCTCGCTGTCTTCGTCGACGCGCCGGCCGACCTCCGATGGGACCGTGCCGTCAGCCGGGACGGGGACGACAGCCTTGCGTATCGGAAGTACCTTGAGCGCTGGCGGGCCGCCGAGGACCGGCACTTCGCCGTGGATGAGACGGCCGCGCACGCGGACCTGATCGTCGACGGCGCAGCACCGTCCGCCCTATCTGTAAAAGGGTGGCGTTCATGACGACCGACGACGAGAACCGCCCGGTACGCCGGCGGATCACCCTCACCGGCATCAGCTCCCGGGCCTGGGAGCATCCGGCCGACCGCGGCGCGCTGACCGCCCTGCGCGAGCTGCGCGGCTTCGACGACGTGGTGAAGGCGTTCTTCGGCATGTGGAACGAGCGCGGTTTCCGCCTGCAGTTCCTGGCCGGCGCCATCCGGGTCGACCACCGGCAGTACCCGCGCGTCTATCAGCGCTTCACCGAGGCCGCCGCCACCCTCGACGTGGTCGAGCTGCCCGAGCTGTACGTGTCGCAGGACCCGATCATCAACGGCTCGGCGATCGGCCTCGACAAGCCGTTCATCGTGATCACGACCGGCGCCGTGGAACGGCTGGACGACGACGAGCTGCGCGCGATGCTCGGCCACGAGATCGGCCACGTCCGCAGCGGGCACGCCGTCTACAAGACCATCCTGATGATCCTCACCCGCTGGGCGGCCAGCCTGAGCTGGTTGCCGGTCGGCGCGATCGCGCTGCGGGCGATCATCACGGCGATGCTCGAGTGGTGGCGCAAGGCCGAGCTGTCGGCCGACCGGGCCGGGCTGCTCGCCGGGCAGGACCCGGCCGCGTCGCTGCGGCTGCTGATGAAGCTGGCCGGCGGCGGCGACCTGTCGCAGATCGACACGGCCGCCTTCCTCGAGCAGGCCGCCGAGTACGAGAGCGGCGGCGACCTGCGCGACAGCATCCACAAGATCGGCATGACGCTGGGCAGCACCCACCCGGTCCCGGTGGCCCGGGCGTCCGAGCTGCGCAAGTGGGTCGACTCGGGGGCGTACGCCGAGATCCTCGGCGGCGACTACCCGCGCCGTGACTCGGACGGCGACGCCTCGGTCGCCGACGACGTGAAGGCGGCCGCGCAGTCGTACCGGGAGACGTTCAGCAACTCGCAGGATCCGCTCGTGGGTCTGCTCCGCAAGCTCGGCGACGGGGCCGGTGACCTGGCCGGATCGGCTGTGCGGGGCGCCCGGGGATGGATGGGTGACGCGTCCCGCCGCGGCCGGCAAGACGGCGGGGAAGGCTGAACGAGCCTTAGGATCACACCCATGAGCTTGAGTGAGACCGATCTGCGCGCGGCCGTCGCGCGGGAGATGCCCGGAGTCCGCGCCGACCTGGAACGGCTCGTCCGCATTCCGGGCATCGCCTTCGAGGGCTTCGACCACTCGCACGTCGAGCGGTCGGCCGAGGCCGTGGCCGAGCTGCTGCGCGGCTGCGGCCTCGACACGCAGGTCGTGCGGCGCGGCGGCCAGCCCGCGGTGATCGGTCGCCGGGCGGCTCCCGCGGGGGCGCCGACCGTGCTGCTCTACGCCCACCACGACGTCCAGCCCGCCGGGGACCCGTCGCTCTGGACCAGCGACCCGTTCGAGCCGGTCGAGCGGGACGGCCGCCTCTACGGCCGGGGCGCCGCCGACGACAAGGCCGGCGTGATGGCCCATGTCGCCGCGCTCCGCGCGTTCGGCGACCAGCTGCCCGTCGGCGTGGTCGTCTTCGTCGAGGGCGAGGAGGAGTTCGGCTCCGACTCGCTCGACGCGATCATCGAGGAGTTCCTCGAGGATCTGCGGTCCGACGTCATCGTGATCGCCGACTCGGGCAACTGGGACATCGGCCAGCCGGCCCTGACCACCTCGCTGCGCGGCCTGGTCAACCTGTTCGCCGAGGTCAGGGTGCTCAAGAGCGCGGTGCACAGCGGCATGTTCGGCGGTCCGGTGCCCGACGCGCTGACCACCCTGGCCCACCTGCTGGCGTCCCTGCACGACGAGAGGGGCGAGGTCGCGGTCGACGGGCTGGTCGGTCGCGAGGGCGCCAGCGTCGACTACCCGGCCGACCGTTTCCGGCACGAGGCGGGCATGCTCGACGGCGTCGAACTGATCGGCAAGGGCTCGATCACCGACCGCATCTGGACCAAGCCCTCGATCTCGGTCCTCGGCATCGACGCGCCCCGCACCTTCGAGGCGGCCAACGCTCTGCAGCCCGCGGCCAAGGCCAAGATCTCGGTACGCCTGGCGCCCGGCGACGACCCCAAGTCGGCGTACGCGGCGATCCGCGCCCACCTCGAGAAGCACGTGCCGTGGGGTGCGCAGGTCGAGGTGACCCTGGAGGCCGACGGCGAGCCCTGCGTGATCGACGCGACCGGTCCGGCGTACGACGCCGCTCGGGCCGCCTTCCAGTCGGCGTGGGACGGCACCGCCCCGGTCGACATGGGCGTGGGCGGCTCGATCCCGTTCATCGCGACCTTCCAGAAGCTGTTCCCGCAGGCCGCGATCCTGGTCACCGGCGTCGAAGACCCGCACTCAGCCGCTCACGGCCCCGACGAGAGCCTGCACCTCGGCGAGTTCGAGCGCGTCTGCGTCGCCGAGGCCCTGCTCCTCAAGAACGTGGCGGAGAACTTGTCGACGAAGTAGGGGGCGGTCGATGGCCGAGCTGTCGTGTGACGTGCTGGTGGTGGGAGCCGGTCCGACCGGGTTGATGCTGGCCAACTGGCTGGTCCGGCTCGGGGTCGACGTGATCGTCACCGACGGCAAGGAGGGGCCGACCCGCGAGTCGCGGGCGCTGGTCGTCCAGGCCCGCAGCCTCGAGATCTACGACCAGCTGGGCCTGGCCGACCAGGTGCTCGAGGCGGCCGGGCGGGCCGATGCGCTCGCTCCCGGCTACCTTGGCCGGGCGTTCGGCCGCATCCGGCTCGGCCCGCTCGGCGGCGACCTCACCCCGTACCCGCACATCGAGGTTTTGGAGCAGAGCCGCAACGAGGAGATCCTTTACGAGAACCTGCGCAAGCTGGGTGCCGACGTCCGCTGGGAGACGCCGGTGACGGCGGTCAAGCAGGTCGAGGACGGCGTCGAGGCCAAGGTCGGCAACGACACCGTGCGGGCCCGGTTCTGCGTCGGCTGCGACGGGTCGGGCTCGGCCGTCCGCAAGGCGCGGCGCATCGCGTACGAGGGGGTCACCAACCCGCACCGGTTCTACGTGATCGACGCCGTTGGCGTGGCCGGCCTGCTCGAGAACGCCATCAACGTGCGCCCCGGCGGATCGGACTTCCTGCTCGCCTTCCCGATGCGCGGCCGGCACGCGTGGCGCCTGCTCGGCCTGGTGCGCGACGACGACGGCGACGGCCGCCTGACCGAGGAGGACGTGCGCCCGCGGCTCAAGGAGTTCGCGGTCACCTACAGCGAGTCCCGCTGGTTCGCGACCTACAAGGTGCATCACCGGGTCGCCGCGACGTTCCGCGACGGGCCGTTCTTCCTGGCCGGGGACGCCGCCCACGTGCACTCGCCGGTCGGCGGCCAAGGCATGAACACCGGCATGCAGGACGCTCACAACCTGGCCTTCAAGCTGGCCGACGTGCTGCGGGGCCGCCGCAAGGACGCGTGGCTCGACCGCTACGAGGCCGAACGCCGGCCGGTGGCCCGCACCCTGGTGGCCACGACCGACCGGATCTTCGGCGCGATCACCTCGCAGCGGCCGGTCGCGCGCCTGCTGCGGCGTTTCGTCGTGCCGGTGGTGGCTCCGCTGGGCGTGCGTTTCGCGCCGCGCGTGTCCGTCGGCTCGCGGGCGTTCCAGTATGTGTCGCAGATCCGTGTCCACTACTGGATGACGCCCAACGCCAAGGACGTAGCCGGCGGGCGGCGTGATCCGGTGGTCGGCCGGCGCCTGCCCTGGGCGGGCGGCAATTTCGAGGTGCTGCGTGAGTTGCAATGGCAGATCCATGCGTACGGCGGGGTGGCCGAGACCGACGTGCCGGACCTCGGCCTGGCGGTGCACGTCTTCCCGCCCGCGCCCGGCACCGGCCTGCGGCCCGGGCAGCTCTATCTGGTGCGCCCCGACGGCTTCGTCGCCGCCCAGGCGACGGTGGCCGAGGCGCCGAGCGTCTTTCCGGCCCTCCTACGCGGCTGACGAGCCGTCTCACCGGCCGTTTGCTCGCACCCGTCACAGAGAGCAAACCGGTGCGGGCGGCGATCTCGTCCTGTTAGGATATCGAACATGCGTTCGAACGAAGTGCCTGCCTCGGTGTCCCTGGTGGTGCGGCCGATGCCCGTCGGGCCGCGCGACGCGATCGACCGTCTTCGCTCCCGCGAGCGTCTCGAGTCCATCGCCCGCCTGCGTTCCGCGGTCCTGGCGATGGATCAGGTCGACGTCTCCCATTGGGACGACGGCGCCCTGACCGATCATCTGGACGAGCTCTCCGCCACCCTCTGCGCCATCGACGCCCAGGTGACCCGGATGGCCGAGGCCGTCCGCGCCCGGGGCTTCCGCATAGCCGAGCCCCGGGCCGCCTGACCGCCCCAGCGCCTTATCGACGCGAAAGCCCAGCCGAGATATGGCGCCGCCGGCGGGAGGCGTTGGTCCGTCGGCCCCGAAATTGTCGGAGGGTCCTGCCAGGATGAGGGTGTGCTATTCCTGGATCTGGCCGCGACCTCCACGGCCGTCGCCGCTACCTCGGGGCGTAAGGCGAAGGTGGAGCTGCTGGCCGGCGCCCTGCGCAGGCTCGACGTCGATGAGATCGCGGCCGGCTCGGCCTATCTGGCCGGTGAGCTGCGGCAACGGCAGACCGGGGTCGGCTATGCGAGCCTGCGCGACCGGCCGCCGCCCGCCGAGCAGCCCACCCTCACCGTCGCCGCGGTCGACGCGCTGATCGCGGAGATCTCCGTGGTCGCCGGGGCGGGCTCCCAGGCCCGGCGGCGCGATCTGCTGGCGGCCCTGTTCGGCGCGGCCACGGCCGAGGAGCAACGACTGCTCATCGGGCTGTTCGGTGGCGAGCTGCGCCAGGGCGCCCAGGCCGGGTTGCTCGCCGACGCGATCGCCAAGGCGGCCGAGGTGCCGCTGACCGCCGTCCGCCGGGCGCTGCTGCTCTCGGGCGACCTCAAGCAGGTGGCAGTCGCGGCGCTCACCGGTGGGGCGGCCGCCCTCGCCGAGATGCGTCTGCGGGTCGGCACGCCGCTCACGCCGATGCTGGCCCAGAGCGCCCCCGACGTGGCGGCCGCGCTGCTGGCGACCGGCGCCCCCGCGACCGTCGACGTGAAACTCGACGGCATCCGCATCCAGGTGCACCGCTCCGGTGACGACGTGGCCGTCTTCACCCGCAGCCTCGACGACATCACCGCCCGCATGCCCGAGGTGGTCGAGGCGGTGCGCAAGCTTCCGCTGCGCGAGGTCGTGCTCGACGGCGAGGCCATGACGCTCGACGCCTCGGGCCGCCCCCGCCCATTTCAGGAGACCTCGAGCCGGGCCGCCACCCGCGGGGCAGCCGCCTCCCGCGGGGCAGCCGCCACACGGAGCGCCGCCGCTTCCGGGGATGCGGCCGGGTCGCCGGGTGCGGCCGGGTCCCCGGGCGCGGCCACACGCGGGGCCGGACCGCTCGCTCTCGTGCCGTTCTTCTTCGACATCCTCCACCTCGACGGGGTCGACCTGCTCGACGAGCCGGGCCGGGTGCGGTGGGCCGCACTGGCCGACGCGCTGCCCGCCGAGCTGCTGGTCGGCCGCACGTCGGTGAGCAGCGAGGAGGAAGCTGCTGCCGCTTTCGCCGCCGCGCTCGCCGCCGGGCAGGAGGGGGTGGTCGTCAAGGCGGCCGAGGCCCCGTACGACGTGGGCCGGCGCGGGTCGGCCTGGGTCAAGGTCAAACCGAGGCACACGCTCGACCTCGTGGTCCTGGCCGTCGAGTGGGGGCACGGCCGCCGCAAGGGCTGGCTGTCCAACCTGCACCTGGGCGCCCGCGATCCGGCCACGGGCGGGTTCGTGATGCTCGGCAAGACGTTCAAGGGCCTGACCGACGAGCTCCTGCGCTGGCAGACCGAGCGCTTCCAGCAGCTGGCGACCGGCGACGACGGTTGGGTGGTGCGGGTGCGGCCCGAGCAGGTCGTCGAGATCGCTTTCGACGGGGTGCAGACGTCGCCGCGCTATCCGGGCGGGGTCGCGCTGCGCTTCGCCCGGGTGCTCCGCTACCGCGACGACAAGCCCGCCGCCGAGGCCGACACCATCGACATGGTCCGGATGATCGGAGGCCACCCCACCTCGGAATAGCGAGGGCGGATCGAGCGGTCAGTCCTGGGTCGCGCCGCCCTGGGCGGCGGCCTCGCGGGCACGGTCGGCATCCGAGACGCGGTCACCCTGCGTGGCAGCTGCGGCCGCCCGCTTGCGGTCGGCTTCCTCGACCCGATCGCCCGCGGCTTTCCGCGGACCTGCGGCCGCCCGGCGGTCGGCCTCGTCGACGCGGTCGCCGGTGGAGGCTCGGCGGCGGTCGGCTTCCTCGACCCGATCGCCCGCGGCCTTTCGCGGACCCGCGGCGGTCCGGCGGTCGGCCTCGTCGACGCGGTCGCCGGTGGAGGCTCGGCGGCGGTCGGCTTCCTCGACGCGGTCGCCGCCGCGGGGGCGGTCGGTAGTGGGGGCGCGCTCGCCGGCCGGCTCGGGGCCGCGGGCCTCCTTGCGGGCGTAGTACACGTAGGCGGCCAGCGCCATGCCGGCGAACAGCCACCACTGCACGGCGTACCCGCCGTTCTGCCAGGCGTCCTCGTGGTCGATCGGGATGCGCGTGAAGGCCGCGTCGTTGGCCGGGGTCTGCTCGGTCAGCAGCACGTAGGCCCCGTACATGGGATAGGGCATCTCGGGCGCGAGGCGGGACAGGGAGATCCGGCGGGTGTCCAGCCGGCCGTCCCGGCGCTCGACGGCGACCGGTCGGCTTTCCGACAGGTGCACCTGGCCGACCACCGTCACCTCGCCGGTGGGGGCGGGCGGCACCACGGGCGCCGTGAGGGCCCCGCCGGGCGCGGGCACCCAGCCGCGGTCGACCAGCACCGCGGTGCCGTCGGTGAGGACGAGCGGGGTGACGATCTCGAAGCCGACCTCGCCGTCGACCGTGCGGCCCCGGGCCTGAATCTCGTGCGACGGGTCGTATCGACCGGAAACCGTCACTTTTGTCCATGCCAGGTCCTTGCCGGGAGCTGTCCCGGCCGTGCTCGCCGTGACCGGCCTGGTCAGCACCGAGGTCAGCGGGACGGCCGCCACCGAATCAGCCGCGTCGATCCGATCGTTGATGGCGCTGCGTTCCTCGTAGCGCCTCAACTGCCAGTTGCCGAGCATCACCATGACCACCGCGGCGGCCACCGCCAGCGCGGCCGCGGCCAGCCAGCGCGGGCTCAGCAGGAAGCGGTACACGCAACGAGGCTACCCGTCGCCCGGCCGGCTGCTGCCGGAGCCGGGTACTGTCCCTGTCCGGCACGAGAAACACCAGGCCGGCGATGAAAGACGGCCTGATGTCACGACACCGCCGGAAAGCAAGCCCGGGCCGGCGTCAGCTCCACCTGGCGGGGAACATCACGCCGCGTCAGCTCCACCTGGCGGGGGACACCACGCCGCGTCAGCTCCACCTGGCGGGGGACACCACGCCGCGTCAGCTTTACCTGGCGGGAACACCACGCCGTGACACACCACCAGCCGGCCGGGGCCACACCGGGCGGCGCCGAACGCGAGGCCGGCGCGGGGGAGACACCCGAGCCGGCAGAGGAAAGGCCCGGGAGAAACACGATGAGCGCCCAGCCCCGCCTGGTCGTCAGCGCCCCCGCCTCGGGGCACGGCAAAACCGCGATCGCGGTCGGCCTGCTGGCGGCGTGCGCGGCTCGAGGGCTTCCGGTGGCCGGGTTCAAGGTCGGCCCGGATCACACCGATGCCGCCTACCTCGGTCTCGCCGCCGGCCGCCCGGGCCGCAATCTCGACCCCCGGCTGGTCGGCGCTCAGCGGATCGCCCCGCTCTTTCAGCACGGCGCCGCCGGCACCCAGCTGTCGGTCATCGAGGGCGCGATGGGCTTGTTCGACTCGCTCACCGGTCAGCCCGAGATCGACGGGACGGCCGCTGTCGCCGCCGTGCTGCGCGCTCCGGTCGTTCTCGTGGTCGACGTCGCGTCGATGGGGCACTCGCTGGCCGCCCTGGTGCACGGCTTCCGGGTGTTCGACGAGATGGTGCATCTCGGCGGGGTCGTCCTCAACCGGATCGCTTCGCCGCGTCACGAGCAGATGCTGCGCACCGCCCTCGACGACATCGGCATGCCGGTGCTGGGCGCGTTGCGCCGCGGTGACCTGCCCAATGTGCTGCCGGCGCGGGCCAACGGACCGGTGCCGGTCGCCCACCGGACGGTGGAGGCCAGCCGCGCGGTGCGCCGGCTCGGCGAGGCGGTCGCCGGGTGTCTCGACCTCGACCGGATCATGGCGCTGGCCGCTTCCGCGCCCTCGCTGCCCGGCCCGGTCTGGACCCCGGCCGAGGCGTCCGGCGGCGAGGTGTTCGAGCAGCGCCCGGTGGTCGCGCTGGCCGGTGGGCCGGGCGCCCCTTACACGTACGTCGAGACGGCCGAACTGCTGACCGCGGCCGGCGCCGACGTGGCCGTGGTCGATCCCCTGCGCGACGAGAGCCTGCCGGCCGGCACCCGGGCGCTGATCGTCGGGGCCGGGCTGCCCGAGGGGTACGCCGAGGAGCTGTCGGCCAACCGCCGGCTGTGCACGCAGGTCGCCCAGTTCGCCGCCGACGGCTGGCCGGTGATCGCCGAGGGGGTGGCGCTGCCGTGGCTGGGGCACGACCTCGACGGCCGGCCGATGTGCGGGGTGCTCGACGCCACCGCGGTGACCGGCGAGCAGACCGTGGCCGGCTACCGCGAGGCCACCGCCCCGGCCACCTCGCCGCTGGCCCCGGCCGGCGCCCGGATCACCGGCTACAAGCAGCACCGGGCGATCGTCACGCCACGCGCCGGCGCCGTACCGGCCTGGACCTGGTCCGGAGGCAACCCGGAGGGCTTCGTCTGGCGGCAGGTGCACGCCTCGCAGCTGGGTCTGCACTGGGCCGCCGCGCCGGAGATCGCCAAGCGGGTCGTCTCGGCCGCGATCGCCGGGCCGGCGCCGTTGCTGCCGCCGATCCCGTTGCGGCCGATGCCGCCGATGTCGCCGCCCCCGATGGCCCCACCGATGTCGGCATCGATGGCCCCGCAGAAGTCGCAAGCGCCGTCGCAACCGCGGCCGCACAACCCGGCTCAGCCGGTGCTCAACCTGAGCGACACCGTGGACATCACCACGTCCTGACGCGGATCGTCAATCCGGAAAGCGCTGCCAAGCAAGATCAAA
Organism: Actinoplanes sp. M2I2; assembly: GCF_023544445.1. Lineage (GTDB taxonomy): Bacteria > Actinomycetota > Actinomycetes > Mycobacteriales > Micromonosporaceae > Actinoplanes. The sequence continues at coordinate 17,326 of NZ_JALPVJ010000037.1, forward strand.
ATGTCGGAATTCCTGCCTCCGGGAAGCATCCGTGAAAACGCCCTTCGGCGAGCGGGAAACTGTCGCACCCCACCCGTAACGTGGTGTTAACAGGCACTGCGCAAAGGAGGATGGCCGTGGCCGATCGTGTTCCTCTGGATTTCGACCCACCGGTGCGGGTGCTGCGGGCTTTGTTGCTCGGCGTCGACGACGGCGAGCTGGCCAACCCCACGCCCTGTCCCGGGTGGAGCGTCGCCACCATTCTCGATCATCTGATGGGTCTGTCCGTGGCCTTCACCCAGGCTGCTCACAAGCGGGCCGACGACCCGGTCACCGCCTCCGCCCCCGAGCCCTCCGCCCTGCATCTGACCCGCCACTGGCGCAGCCGCCTGCCCGTCCTGCTCGAAGATCTCGCCAACTCGTGGAAAGACCCGGCCGCCTGGACGGGCACGTCACAGGCCGGCGGGGTGACGATGCCGGCCGCCGCGCTGGGTCACGTCGCGATGAACGAGCTGATCATGCACAGCTGGGATCTGGCCCGGGGCACCGGTCAGGAATACTTCGTCGATCCCCGCATGCTCGAGCCGCTCATCGAGTTCCTGGCCCAGGGCCCGGCCGAGGGCACCCCGGGCCTGTTCGGCCCGGTCCTGCCGATCGACGACGAGGCCACGCCGCTCGATCAGGCGCTCGCCCTGACCGGCCGCGACGCGAAGTGGCGTCCTCCGCGCCGCAGGCCGGCCGCGGCTTAGTCGCCCTCGTCGGTCCGGTCCCGGTCCCGGTCCCGGTCCTGGCTCTCATCGCCGTCGCGGTCCCGGTCCTCGCCGCGGTCCCGGTCCTCGCCGCGGTCCCGGTCCTCGCCGCGGTCGCGGTCCCGGTCCTCGCTACGGTCGCGGTCGCGGTCCCGGTCCTCGCTGCGGTCGCGGTCGCGGTCCCGGTCCTCGCCGCGGTCGCGGTCGCGGTCGCGGTCCCCGCCGCGGTCGCGGTCGCGGTCGCGGTCGTTCCAGCGTGAGACCACGTCGTCCGACGGCGGGGTGAACTTCGCCTTGGGCTGTCCCTTCAGCGCGTCCTTGAGCGTCTCGGCGACGGTGAACTTCGAGGTCGTCGCCCGGTTCGAGCCGACGTTCATCTCCGGGTTGTCCGGGTCGGCCACGAAGGCCGCCGCGGCCAGCTGCGGAGTGAAGCCGCAGAACCACGCCGTCTTGTTGCTGTCGGTCGTGCCGCTCTTGCCGGCGATCGGCCGCCGCAGCGTCGCGTAGACCATCTCGGAGGTGCCCCAGCCGCCGCACCCGCCGCGCGCGGCGCCGTACCCGGTGACGCACCGGGCCGCGTCGGTCGCCGCCCGGGCCACCTCCGCGCTGACCGCCCGGTGGCACCGCGGCGTCGCCACCGGCTTGCCCTTGTACGTGACCTCCGTACCGTCGCGGGTGATCGTCTCGACCGGCAACGGCTGGCAGTAGGTGCCCTCGGCGGCCAGCGTGGCGAAGACGTTGGCCATCTCGACCGGGGTCGCGTCGCTGACGCCGAGCGTGAAGGCGCCCCAGCCGCTCGCGTGCTCCGGGGAGGCCAACCGGCGGTCGACCTCGGTGCGCCACCGCAGTCCGAGCCGCTCGGCCATCCGTACCACCTTGTCCGCGCCCACCTTCTGCTCCAGCTGCACGAAGTAGGTGTTCACCGACTTGCCGAAGCCGCTCCACATGGTCTGCCGGCCGGTCATCGACGGCGTCGAGTTCTTCGGGCACCAGTGCACGCCGCAGGTCGCCGGCCCGGGCGCGGTGATGTATTTCGAGTAGAACCGCGGCGGGCTGTAATACGAGGTGCTCAGGGGCATGCCCTCGTCCAGCGCGGCCAGCATCGTGAAGATCTTGAAGGTCGACCCGGCCTGGTAGCCGGCCATCGTGCCCCCGCCCAGCAGCGGGTTCACCGTGTTCGGATAGTTGCCCTTGACGCCCTTGAAGCGGCTGTGTTTCGCGTTGCCCTTCTGGTCGAGGGAGTAACGCCGGTTCACCGCCAGGCTCAGCACCCGCCCGGTGCCGGGCTCGATGATCACCTGACCGTGCGCGATCCGGCTGCGCCGCTTCTCCTTGTCCAGGATGTGCTTCATCGCCGACGCCTGGATCTTCGGGTCGAGCGAGGTGACCACCCGGTAGCCGCCGCGCCGCAGGTTGGCCTCGCGCTCCTGCGGGGTCGGGCCGAAGGCCGGCTGCTCCTTCCACCACGACCGCAGGTAGTCGCAGAAGAAGCCCCAGTCGTTGTGCTTGGAGGTGACGCCGATGCAGTCGTTCGCCGGCGAGCTGAGCTTCAGCTTGATCGCCTGCCGCTTGGCCTCGGTCGCCTGCAGCGGGGTGATCGACTTCATCTTGAGCATCTGGTCGATCACGTAGTTGCGCCGGTCGGTCGCTGCCTTGCGGTCGTTGCTCGCGGGGTCGTAGGCCGAAGGAGCCTTGACCAGCCCGGCGAGCAGGGCGGCCTCGGTCAGGTTCAGATTCTTGGGCGTCTTGGAGAAGAAGACCTGAGAGGCGGCGAAGATCCCGTACGCCCGGTGGCCGTAGTACGCCGCGTTCAGATAGCGCTCGAGGATCTCCTGCTTGGTCAGGCGCTTCTCGAGCTCGATGGCGAGCCGCATCTCCCGCAGCTTGCGCTGGGTGGTCTGCTCGGTCGCCTCGAGCGCCTCCTTCGGCGTCTTCGCGCTGTCCCGCAGCGCCATCCGGACGTACTGCATGGTCAGCGTCGACGCGCCCTGAGACACGCCACCGGCCTGCTGGTTGGCCACGAACGCGCGGGCCACGCCCTTGGCGTCCACGCCGTTGTGCTCGTAGAAGCGGGTGTCCTCGGACGCCACGATCGCCTGGGTGACGAACGGCGACATGTCGTCGATGCGGATGGGCCGGCGATGCTCCTCGTAGAACATCGTCAGCAGGGTCTTGCCGTCGTTGGCGTAGACGTAGGTGGTCTGGGCGCTCGGCACCTCGATGAGCTCCTCAGGCATGGCCTGGAGAGCTTCGGTGCCGGCTTTGACGCCGAGACCGGCGACGGCGGCTAGGGGGTAGGCGAGACCAGCGATCACGAGACCCGCGATCAGACCGGCGCGGACGAGGGGTGCGACTTTTCCGGCTGCCACCATATGAAGGTATGACAAAAACGTTCATGTCAGCACGGATCGGCCGAAGTATGACGTCGAACGGAGTCCGGCATGCTGGCTGCATGACCATCGACCTGGGCCACCACGGCGACACGGAGGTGGCCGCCGGCCTGATCGATCTGGCGGTCAACGTCCGTCACGCACCCCGGCCGGCCTGGCTCGCCGAGCCCCTGCTGGCCTCTCTGAACGATCTGGCGGCGTACCCGGACGCCACCGCGGCCACCGCCGCCGTGGCCGGACGGCACGGCCGTGACCCGGCCGAGGTGCTGCTGACGGCCGGCGCGGCCCAGGCCTTCGTCCTGCTCGCCCAGGCGCTGCGCGGAGCCCGCCGCCCGGTCGTGGTGCACCCGCAGTTCACCGAGCCCGAGGCCGCCCTGCGCAACGCCGGCCACCACGTCGAGCGGGTGCTGCTCCGCGAGGAGGACGGCTTCCGGCTCGACGCCGCGCTCGTGCCGGCCGACGCCGACCTGGTCTTCGTCGGCAACCCCACCAACCCCACGTCCGTGCTGCACCCGGCAGCCGGGATCGCCGCGCTGGCCCGGCCGGGGCGGGTCCTGGTGGTCGACGAGGCGTTCTCGGACACGACGCATCGCGAGGGCGTGCCGGGGGAGCCCGAGTCGCTCGCCGGTCGCCGGGACCTGCCCGGCCTGGTCGTGCTGCGCAGCCTGACCAAGACCTGGGGCCTGGCCGGATTGCGCATCGGCTACCTGCTCGGTCCGGCTCAGTTGCTGCCCCGGCTCGCCGCCGCGCAGCCGCTGTGGGCGGTCTCGACGCCCGCGCTGGCCGCGGCCACCGCCTGCGCCTCGCCCGTCGCCGTCGCGGCCGAGCGTGAGATCGCCGCCCGCCTCGCCGCCGACCGGGTCCACCTGGTGGACCGGCTCCGGCACGTGCCGAAACTCACGGTCGCGGGCGATCCGGCGAGCGCTTTTGTGGCCGTACGGCTGCCCGGGGCCGACAAAATCCGCCTTGAGCTGCGCGAACGTGGCTATGCCGTGCGCCGGGGCGACACCTTTCCCGGGCTGGGCCCCGATTGGCTGCGCCTCGCGGTGCGCGACACTGCCACTACCGACGCATTCGTCGACGTCCTGACCGCCGTACTCAAGGAGCGCCCGTGACCGCCGACCTGGACGCGACGATCGCCGCCGTCCGGCCCGCCGACGAGGCCGCGATGGCCGCCGCCCGCGACCTGCAGGCCCGGCTGACCAAGCCGGCCGGTTCGCTGGGCACGCTCGAGGAGCTCTCGGTACGCCTGGCCGGCCTGGCCGGGGTCTGCCCACCACCGTTGCCCGCCCCGGCGACCGTGGCCGTCTTCGCCGGTGACCACGGCGTCCACGCCCAAGGGGTCAGCCCCTGGCCGCAGGAGGTCACCGCGCAGATGGTGGCCAACTTCGTGGCCGGCGGCGCGGTCGTCAACACCTTCGCGCGGCAGGCCGGGGCCGACGTGATGGTGATCGACGTCGGCGTGGCGATCCCGCTGCACGGCGAGGCCACCCTGCTCGACGCGAACGTGCGCCGCGGCACCCGCGACCTCTCCGTCGGCCCGGCGCTCACCCGCGACGAGGCGAGGGCCGCCGTCGAGGTCGGCATCGGGGTGGCCGAGGCGCTGGTCGCCTCCGGCGCCCGGTGCCTGCTCACCGGGGACATGGGCATCGCCAACACGACGCCGGCGGCCGCGCTGACCGCCGTCTTCACCGGCAGCGACCCGGTGCTGGCCACCGGGCGCGGCACCGGCATCGACGACGCGACGCTCGAGCACAAGGTCGAGGTCGTCCGCCGCGCGCTCGCGCTGCACCGGCCCGACCCGGCCGACCCGCTCGGCGTGCTGGCCGCCGTCGGCGGTCTCGAGCACGCGGCCCTGGCCGGTTTCGTCCTCGGCGCGGCAGCTCAGCGCGTGCCCGTGATCATCGACGGCGTGATCGCCGCGTCGGCCGCGCTGGCCGCCGCCGCGTTCGCCCCCGACGCGGTCGCCGCGATGGTCGCCGGGCACCGCTCGGCCGAGCCGGGAGCCACCGTCGCGCTCGCCCACCTCGGCCTCGAACCCCTGCTCGACCTGGGTATGCGCCTCGGCGAGGGCAGCGGCGCCGCGCTCGCGCTGCCGGTGGTGACGGCCGCCGTACGCGTGCTGCACGAGGTCGCCACGTTCGATTCCGCGGGAGTGTCGGAGAAGTGAGCGTCTATCCCCTCGGGCTCAAGCTGACCGGCCGGCGGGTGCTGGTGGTCGGTGGCGGCGCGGTCGCGACCCGCCGGGTGCCCGCGCTGCTCGCCGCCGGCGCCGTGGTCGACATCGTGTCGCCCGAACTGACCCCCGCCCTGCGCGGCCAGGTCGACGCCGGCCGGGCCACCTGGAGTGCCCGCCGGTTCACGCCGTCCGACGTCGACGGCGCCTGGCTGGTGCACGTCGCGGTCGACGACCCGGCCGCGGCCGAACAGGTCAGCGCGGCCGCGGAGGAGCGTCGCGTCTTCTGCGTACGGGCCGACGACCGCGAGGCGGCCACCGCGTGGACCCCGGCCGTCACCCGGCACGGCCAGGTCACCGTCGCGGTCACCGACGGCGGCGACCGGCGGCGGGCCATGGCCGTCCGCGATCTGGTCGCGCACGCGCTCGAGAGCAGCCCGCCCGTCGCGCCCGAGCACAAGGGCGTGGCCCTGGTCGGCGCCGGACCGGGCGACCCCGAGCTCATCACGGTCAAGGGCCGTCGCCTGCTCGCCGCGGCCGACGTGGTGGTGGCCGACCGGCTGGTGCCGGGCATGCTGCTGGGCGAGCTGCGGCCCGAGGTCGAGTTCGTCGACGCGGCCAAGATCCCGTACGGGCCGGCGGCGGCCCAGGAGGAGATCAACCGGATCCTGGTCGAGCGCGCGCTCGAGGGGAAGTTCGTGGTGCGGCTCAAGGGCGGCGACCCGTTCGTCTTCGGCCGCGGTGGCGAGGAGGCGATCGCCTGTGCCCAGGCCGGCGTCCCGGTGCTGGTCGTCCCCGGCGTGACCAGCTCGATTGCCGCTCCCGCGCTGGCCGGCATCCCGGTCACCCACCGCGGTGTCGCCCACGAGTTCACCGTGGTCAGCGGGCACATCCCGCCGGATCACCCGGACTCCCTGGTCGACTGGCCGGCGCTGGCCGGGCTGCGCGGCACCCTGGTCGTCCTCATGGGCCTCAAGAACCTGGGCAAGATCACCGCCCGGCTGATCGCCGAGGGCCGGCCCGCCGAGACGCCCGCCGCCGTCGTCCAGGAGGGCTCGACCAGTCACCAGCGGTCCCTGCGCAGCACGCTGGGCGAGGTGACCGCCGCGGTGGCCGAGGCCGGCATCCGCCCGCCGGCGGTGGTGGTCATCGGAGACGTGGTGCACGCTGCGGTATAGAAGCGTCACTGTATGGGTAGGTCGTTCGGCATGGACGGACGGCCGCAGATCACGCTTACCGCAACGGTGTTGGACGCGCCCGACGCGCGCGAGCTGGCCGGCTTCTATCAGCGGCTTCTCGGCTGGAGCGCGACCCAGGAGGAGGACGACTGGGTGGTGCTCGGCGCTCCCGGCGGCGGGGCCGGCCTGTCGTTCCAGACCGAGAAGCTCTACGCGCGGCCGGTGTGGCCGGCCCGCGCGGGACAGCCCCAGATGAGCATGCATCTCGACATCCGGGTCGAGGAGCTGGAAGCGGCGTGCGAGCACGCCACCAAGGCGGGTGCCACGCTCGCCGACTTCCAACCGCAGGAGAACGTCCGGGTCTTCCTCGACCCGGCCGGTCACCCGTTCTGCCTCTACGTCGACTGAGTTCCTACATCGACTGAGTTCCTACATCGACTGAGTTGCTACGTCGTTTGAGGGTCGGTCTCCGGGTCGGGGTCGCGGCCCTCGGCCGCCACCTCGAGCGCGTCCAGGAACGTCCGGGCCCACTGCGCCACGTCGTGGGTGCGCAGGTGCCGCTGCATGACGCGCATCCGCCTCTTCAGCTCGGCCGGCTCGGCCGCCACCGCCCGCAGCAGCGCGTCCTTGACGCCGTCGGGGTCGTGCGGGTTGCACAGGAACGACTGCCGCATCTCGGTCGCCGCGCCCGCGAACTCGCTGAGCACCAGCGCGCCGCCGGTGTCGGCCCGGCAGGCCACGTACTCCTTGGCCACCAGGTTCATGCCGTCGCGCAGCGGGGTCACCATCATGACGTCGGCCGCCACGTACATCGCGGCCAGTTCCTGCTTGCTGTACGACTGGTGCAGGTAGTGCACGGCGGGCACGCCGACCCGGCCGAACTCGCCGTTGATCCGCCCGACCTCGCGCTCGACCTTGACCCGCAGCGACTGGTAGTGCTCGACGCGCTCCCGGCTCGGCGTGGCCACCTGCACCATCACCGCGTCACCGACCTTGAGCTTGCCGTCGGCCAGCAGCTCGCGGAACGCCTTGAGCCGCAGCTCGATGCCCTTGGTGTAGTCGAGGCGGTCGACGCCCAGGATGATCGTCTTGGGGTCGCCCAGCTCGGCCCGGATCTCCTTGGCGCGGGCCTGCACCTTGGGATCGGCCGCGAGGCGCTCCATCTCCTTGGTGTCGATGCTGATCGGGAAGGCGCCCGCCTTCACCTTGCGCCCGTCCACCTGGATCGACTGGCCCTCGTAGCGCAGCCCGAGCAGGTGCCGGGCCAGGCGTACGAAGTTCTGCGCGGCCAGCCGCTGCTGGAAGCCCACCAGATCGGCGCCGAGCAGGCCGCGCAGCACCTCGGCGCGGAACGGCATCTGCATGAACAGCTCGATCGGCGGGAACGGGATGTGCAGGAAGAACCCGATCTTGAGGTCGGGGCGCAGCTCGCGCAGCATCGCGGGTACGAGTTGGAGCTGGTAGTCCTGCACCCAGACGGTCGCGCCGTCCTCGGCGACCTCGGCCGCGGCCTGGGCGAAGCGCTGGTTGACCGTGCGGTACGCCTCGCGCCAGCGGCGCTTGTAGACCGGCGTCTCGACGGCGTCGTGGTAGAGCGGCCAGATCGTCGCGTTCGACTGGCCCTCGTAGTAACGCTCCAGCTCCTCGGCGCTCAGCGGCACCGGGTGGATGTTGATGCCCTCCAGCTCGAACGGCTCGGGCGCCTCGCCGTTGCCCCCGGCCCACCCGATCCAGGTGCCGCCGTGCTCGGTCAGCACCGGGTGCAGGGCAGTGACCAGCCCACCCGGGCTCGTGCGCCACTGGCGCTCCCCGTCCGGGGTTGTGACTTCGTCGACGGGCAGACGATTGGCGACAACGACGAAGGAACTTCGTTCGGCCACGCTGAGTGCACCTCCGGGTCGTTTCTGTTCCCACTTGTGAGCCTACTGTGCGTAGCAGCACGAGGAGTGCCCAGTCTCGGTCGCCGTCGTGGACTGCGCTGGCGGCCAGGTGCCATTCTGGGCCCGTGACACCGTCCGCTGATCTTTCCCCGCCCCGGCGGCCGATCTTCTTCCCTGTGGTCATTGCCACGGTTTTTCTGACGATCATGGCCATGGTGGGCGGCTTCCTGCTCGGCGAGCGTCAACGCGAACAGGACCGCGCGAGCCGCGGGGGAACGGAGCCGGTCGACCAGCCCGCCGAGGCGGCCACGCCGGGTTTCACGCCACCCGGCCCGTTCTGCCCCGAGGCCGCGCGCCGGCAATCGGAGGACTCGGGGCACACCTCGGAGCTGTGGCAGGTGCTCAAGGTCTACGCCGACCGGACCAACAGCACGTGGTGGATCTGCACCGACGCGCAGGGCAACCTCTTCTATCAGAGCTGGACGAACGTCGGTAAGCCGCTCGTACAGGGGAAGAACGGTCTGTTCCTCCCCAACGTCGAGCGGACCGGGAAGAAGGACAGTTACCGGGTCGAGGCTCCGGACGGGAACGTCTTCGCGATCTCCTCGACCCAGTTCTCGCTGACCTACGCCCGAAAGGGCGTCGAACCGCAGCGCGACGACGTGCGTCCCATCGACTGACCGGGGAATCCGCCCGGCGGTGCCGGGGTTGTTAACAGCGGCAGATGGGCGACCTGGAAAGATTGCCTCTGCATTCTGCAACGCATCCGGTCTTCATCCGGCTTGAAATCACGATCACGGAGGTAGGGCGCACCGTGGCCCAGTTCATTTACGTCCTGGAAAAGGCGCGCAAGGCGCACGGCGACAAGGTCGTGCTCGACAACGTGACGCTGAACTTCCTGCCGGGCGCCAAGATCGGCGTCGTCGGACCCAACGGCGCCGGTAAGTCGACGCTGCTCAAGGTCATGGCCGGCGTCGAGACGCTCAGCAACGGCGAGGCCCGGCTGATGCCCGGCTACACCGTCGGCATGCTCGCGCAGGAGCCGCCGCTCAACGAGACCAAGACCGTCCTCGGCAACATCGAGGAGGCCGTCGCCGAGACCAAGGCGAAGCTCGACCGGTTCAACAAGATCGCCGAAGAGATGGCGACCGACTACACCGACGAGCTGATGGAGGAGATGGGCGCACTCCAGGAGCAGCTCGACAACGTCAATGCCTGGGACCTCGACTCCCAGCTCGAGCTGGCGATGGACGCGCTGCGCTGCCCGCCGCCGGACGCCGACGTCACCCAGCTCTCCGGTGGTGAGCGCCGCCGCGTGGCGCTGTGCAAGCTGCTTCTCGAGGCGCCCGACCTGCTGCTGCTCGACGAGCCCACCAACCACCTCGACGCCGAGAGCGTGAGCTGGCTGGAGCAGCACCTGGCCAAGTACGCCGGCACCGTCATCGCCATCACCCACGACCGGTACTTCCTGGACAACGTGGCCAACTGGATCCTCGAGCTGGACCGCGGCCGGACGTACCCGTACGAGGGCAACTACTCGACCTATCTGGACAAGAAGGCGCAGCGTCTGGCGGTCGAGGGTCGTAAGGACGCCAAGCTCAAGCGGCGCCTCACCGAGGAACTCGAGTGGGTGCGGTCCAACGCCAAGGCCCGCCAGACCAAGAGCAAGGCCCGTCTCGACCGGTACGACGAGATGGCCACCGAGGCCGAGCAGACCCGCAAGCTCGACTTCGAGGAGATCCAGATCCCGCCGGGCCCGCGCCTGGGCAGCACGGTGATCGAGACCAAGGATCTGACCAAGGGCTTCGACGGCCGCACGCTGATCGATCACCTGTCGTTCTCGCTGCCGCGCAACGGCATCGTCGGCATCATCGGCCCGAACGGGGTCGGCAAGACCACCCTGTTCAAGACCATCGTCGGGCTCGAGCAGCCCGATGCGGGCACGGTCCGGGTCGGTGAGACCGTCAAGCTGTCGTACGTGGACCAGAGCCGCGAGGGTCTGCAGGGCCCCCAGACGGTGTGGGAGGTCGTCTCCGACGGTCTCGACCACCTCATGGTCGGCAAGGTCGAGATGCCGTCCCGGGCCTACGTCGCGGCCTTCGGCTTCAAGGGTCCCGACCAGCAGAAGCCGGTCAAGGTGCTCTCCGGTGGCGAGCGCAACCGGCTCAACCTCGCGCTGACGCTGAAGATCGGCGGCAACGTGATCCTGCTCGACGAGCCGACCAACGACCTGGACGTCGAGACCCTGGGCAGCCTGGAGAACGCGCTGCTCGAGTTCCCGGGCTGCGCCGTGGTCATCTCCCACGACCGGATGTTCCTCGACCGGGTGGCCACCCACATGCTCGCGTGGGAGGGCACCGACGAGGACCCCGACAAGTGGTTCTGGTTCGAGGGCAACTTCGACGCGTACGAGAAGAACAAGATCGACCGTCTCGGCGCCGACGCGGCTCGTCCCCACCGGGTGACCTACCGCAAGCTCACCCGTGACTGACCGTTTCATCCACCACGTGCCCGTCCGCTGGTCCGACATGGACGCGTACGGGCACGTGAACAACGCGCGCTTCCTCACCCTGTACGAGGAGGCGCGCGTTGCCATGTTCTTCGTCGGAGCGCGGGAGCACGGGCTCGGCTCGTTCGAGGAGGGCATCGTGATCGCCCGCCACGAGGTCGACTACCTGCGCCCGGTCGACTATGGAGATCCGGTGCGCATCGAGATGTGGATCTCCGAGCAGCGCGCGGCCGCGTTCACCGTCGCCTACGAGTTGTTCGACGACGGCGTGCTGGCCAGCCGGGCCAGGTCGGTGTGCGTCCCGTACAACCTGGCCAACGGCCACCCACGACGGCTCAGCGAGGCCGAGCGCGAGTTCCTGAAGCCCTACCTCGAGGTCGCCCCATGACGTCGCGCGGTCGGTCATGACAGCACACGGGCTGCTCGGCGTCCCCGACGCCGGCGCCTTCCTGGCCCGGCTCACCCGGCTGGACCCGGCCGCCCCGGTACGCCTGCGCAACACCGGCGGCCGGGTGGCCCTGTGGGGCAAGCTGCCGTGGGACGTCCTGGTCACCCGTGAGGTGGCCGGGCACGGGCCCGACGACGCCACGGTGGCGGCCGGCGAGCTTCTCACCGTGCTGGCCGGCGGCGGCGGCGAACTGCCCACGCGGCGGGACGCGGACTGGCGGTGGCCGCTGCCCCCGCCGGGCGGCGAGACGGTCGAAGTGATCTCCGGCGCCGAGCTGAGCCGTCTGGCCGAGGCCGCGGCCGGCACCTTGCGCGAGGTCTCGTCGGGCGGACTGGCCGGCCGGTCCGTGGGTCAGCGGGCCGTCCGGGACGCGCTCCTCGATCACGTGGCCCTCGTCGCCACGGCTCCCGGCGGACGCCCCGTCGAGGTGTCCCAGCGACTCGTCCAGGCCATCTCGCGGATGGGTTTCCTCGGTCCCGGCGGGGCCGGTGCCCCCGATACCCGCATTCGCGTGGCCGGGACCTGGGTGGGCCTTTCGGCACCATATGGAGTCGCCTGGCTACAGGCGGTCAGGAAATTGACCGTTATGCCTATAGGTAGTCACCCGAAAGGGTGATGCATGGTCGTACGAGCGGTCCCGCCCTCCCGTTGGGGGGATGACCTCCGCCATCGGTACGGGTACCGTCGGCCCTCGGATCCACTCGCTACGTCCGGCGGTGGGTTCGCTGGGGAGTGAGGTGCACAACGATGCCGTGGTGGTCATGGCGTCCGGGCTCGGCTGCAAGTAACGCGCCGGAGGCCGACGATGATGCGGCGGTGCGCGGCACGGTACGTGTCGGCGTTCCCGCTCAGCGTGAGCCGAGCCGGGTCCCGGTGCCCGCTGCGGCTCCGACCGAGTCCGGTGCGAGCGAGGAGCCCGAGGTCGTCGCCCCGGTGACGCTCACGCGCATCGGCAAGGCGCTCGATCTGCTCGACATCCGGTTCCTGGCCGACGGCGGCGGCAGCCTGCTGGCGATGTGGGAGCGGCACGCGGTGCTGTTCACCCTCGAGGGCCCCGACGACGAGATCCTCGTGATGCGCGCCCGCCCGCATGCCACCGTCCCACCCGACTGGGCCGACCGCGCCTACCGCGTGGTCAACGAGTGGAACCACACCCGCCGCTTCTGCAAGGCCTACGTGGGCGACCCCACCGAACGAGGCCAACTCCCCATCTACGCCGAACTGCAGGTCCCCCTAGCAGCAGGCACCCACGACGCCCTACTAGTAGAACTCCTAGACTGCGGCGCCGCAGTAGCCACCTCCTTCGTGGATTGGCTACACGACGAGGGCGCCCTGCTCTAACCCACACGGCGGTCGCCTGCTCCGCCGGTATTCCGTGCGCCCGGACGGCGGGATCGCGTCGGGTACCCCGCAATTGCCGCCGGTGAGTTGGCACTCGGTTTCCCGACGCCCGCCGGTTTTGCGGGTGGCGGGAAACCGCGTGCCAACTCACCGGTTACAAGGCAATTGCCGGCGAAGCGAAGCGGAGCCAAGAGAGACAGTTGCGCTTGTGAGCTACTCCCGGGCTTGCGCCTGTGAGCGACCCTCCAGGCTCACGCCTGCAAACAACCCCAGGCTCACGCCCGCAAACACCCCCCTGCTAGCGCAGCGGGAACATGCCGATCCGGCCGTGGTACTCCTTGCCGAGCTGGTCGGTGTCGGAGCCGACGAGCAGCCCGCCCGGCGTGGCCACGAAGACCCGGATGCCCACCCCCCGCTTGCGGGTCGGGTTCCACGACAGCGCCCGCCCCGTGCTCGGGTTGACCGCGCCGATGCCCACCCGTGACACCGCGCCCGGCCCCGGACCCTTGGCGTCCGTGCCGTACGGGTTGTCGAAGTACCGCTGGTGCCCGCCGAGGTAGACCGCCGACCCGGTCACGGCCACCGCGTACAGCGAGTCCCCGCCGGTCCGCTGCACCCAGGTCGGGTTGTGCCGGCCGGAGCCGCCCGCCTCGAACCGCGCGGCCGAGTCGCACAGCCGGTCGGGTGAGGACGCGCGTCCGGTCGCGGCGACGACGAAGTACGAGCCGTCGGGCGAGAACTTCACCTGGCGCAGGTAGGTGTCGAAGCCTTTCATGCACTGCGGCTTGTAGGCGTCGGTGTACCAGCTGGTCAGCTGGGCCGACGGGCCGGCCACGTCGAACATCGCGATCTGGGTGCGGTCGTATCCGCTCGCCCGCAGCAGCGCGCCGACCGCGACCAGCTTGCGCCCGTCGGGGGAGATGTCGAAGTGTTCGACCCGGGTGCGGCTCAGGCCGGGCGCGGTCAGTTTGGCGTCGAAGCCGGTGTCGACCGCGCCGGTGGCCGCGCTGAGCCGGGCGAGCCCGGCCCGGTTGACCCCGTTGATGGCCTGGAACGTGCCGGCCGCGTACAGCCGGGAACCGCGCGCCTGCAGGGCCCGTACGTCACCCCAGGCGATCTTGGCGGCGAAGGAGCTGACCCGCTGACCGCCGAGCGTGAGTTTGGTGACGCCCCGCTGGGTGGTGCCGTTGACGGTCTTGAAGGCGCCTCCGGCGTACACCGTGCCGTCGGCTCCACCGGTGAGGGTGTATACCGCTCCGTCGACCTGGGGGGCGAAGGCGCGGATGGCCCCGTCGTGCAGGTCGAAGGCGAAGATGTTCTTGCGGGCGAAGGTGTTGCGGCGGGAGGAGTCGGCGACCTTGGTGAAGGCGCCGCCGACGACGACGGTGTCGCCGATCACGGCCATCGACCAGACGGTGCCGTCCAGCACGTGCGGCGTGAAGTCGACGGGGTTGGGGGACACCACGGTGGAGTGGGCCATGTCAGCCGCGGCGGGATGCGCGCACGCCACGACGGCGGCGGCAGTGGCGGCGGCGGCGAGCAGGCGGCGGCGCATGGCGGAGCTCCTGGTCGTTATACCCGAATTAACAGGTGATCGGCGGGTTCGTCACCCGCTCAACGACCCAGCCGCTCGGCCGGAAACGATCAGGGATTTTCCATCTTGTTGACCATGAAGTACGCGGCGCGCTCCAGGTAGTCCCACAACTGGTCGTTGAGCGGCTGGGGGAGCTCCAGGGAGTCGACGGCGTCCCGCATGTGCTTGAGCCAGGCGTCCCGCGCGGCCACGTCCACCACGAACGGCGCGTGCCGCATGCGCAGCCGGGGGTGGCCCCGGGTCGACGAGTACGTGTTCGGGCCGCCCCAGTACTGCATCAGGAAGAGCGCCAGCCGGTCGGACGCCGGTCCGAGGTCCTCCTCGGGATACATCGGCCGGAGCAGCGGATCGTCGGCGACGCCCGCGTAGAAGCGGGCGACGAGGCGCCGGAACGTGGGCTCGCCGCCGACGGCGTCGAAGAAGCTGGCCTCTTGGGGAGCGGATGCGGTCACCCATCCATCCTGCCAGCCGGTACGGGTGACGACCGCCGCGGTCAGGGCCGCTCGGGTGTGACGCTGGTCGTGGCCACGGTGGGCAGCGGCGCGACCGGCGGCGGTGCGGGGACCGGGGGAGGTGGGGACGCCGGCGCGCTCTCCACCGACTGCGCGGCGGCCGCCTCGGTCGCGGCGGCGAAGGTGGCCGGGCTGGGCCACCGGTACGCCAGCAACGCCAGCGCGACCGTGCCGCCCACACTCCACAGTCCGACCACCATCGGCAGCCAAAAGTGGTCGGCGAGCAGCCCGGTGACCATCACGGCGCCGAACTGGCTGAACTGGAGACCGGTCTGCATCACGCCGTACGCCCGCGCGCGGTAGCCGTGCGGCAGGATCAGCACGAACTTGCCGTTCAGCGTGGGCATAACCCCGCCCTGGGCGATGCCGGACAGGGCGACCATGATGGCGACGATCGGTGGCGGGGGCGCGGCCAGCGCCGGCACCAGCACGAGCGCCGACAGCACGGCGAGCGGGCGCACCAGCCGGTCGCGCAGGGCGGGCCCGGCGAGCCGGCTGATCAGCAGGCCGCCGACCACGAAGCCGATCGGACCGGCCGCCATGATCAGGCCTTGGTTGAGGCCGCGGGTGGACGGGTCGGAGCTGCCCTCGGCGGCCCAGGCGGCGGCCAGACCCTCGGGCACGATCGCGAACATGGTCAGGACGAACACCATGATCGCGATGGACCGCAGCGCGGCCACGCCGAACACCAGGTGGAAGCCCTCGGCCGACTCGCGCAGCAGATGGCTGCCCTGCCCGGGCTTGTGCGCGGGCGGCCGGTGCCGCACGTAGGCGGCGATCAGCAGGGCCGAGACGGCGAAGGTGATCACGTCGATGATCAGGGCGACCTGCGGGCTGATGCCGGTGGCCAGGGCTGCTCCGGCCAGATAGCCGAAGACCTGGGCGGCCTGCACGCTCGTGGCGTTGGTGGCGACCGCGATGGGCAGCTTGTCGCGGCCGACCACCAGCGGCTGGAGCGCCGAGCGGGCCGCCTGGGTGGGCGGGGTGCCGAGGCTGGCCAGGAAGACGATCAGGAGCATGACCGGGATCGGCACATGCGGGACGAGCAGCAGCGAGATGAGCACCATGCGGTAGACGTCGGCGGTGATCAGCACCCGCCGGTACGGGTAGCGCTCGGCCAGGGCCGAGAGCAGGGTGCCGCCGATGACCCAGGGAAGGAACGTGACCGCGAAGGCCGCCGCGGAGAGCAGAACCGACTTGCTCTGCTCGTAGACGAGGACGGTGATCGCGGCCCGGGCCAGGTAGTCGCCGATCCAGTTGGTGACCAGGGAGAAGTAGAGCGCCCGATATTCGCGGATGGCGAAGAGATCGCGGAACGTGACCAGGCGTTCGCCCTCCGTGTTCGCGTTGGCACGGTTCGCCTCACGCGTATCCGGGTCCTCGGACACCAGGTCCTCCATCGGGGTTCGGCATTCCGCCAGGTCACGGCGGTCACCGGGCACGTCCGCGCGGGGCCGGCGCCCGACTGGAACGTGATGCCGCATGTGCAGATGCTCAAGCGGATTCTGCCCGATCGTCCGAGACGATGCTAGGGCGTACGGGCGTTTTGTCGGCCATTCGGTTAGTCCGACCCTCCCCCGGACGACCTAATCCCAGCTCAGGTCGCCCCACCCGGTTGCTGATCGGATCCGGTGCCACCGAGGTACGCCGGCGGGACGGCGCCGCGCGGCAGCAATCGAGACGCGGCGATGCGCTCGGAGAGCCCGGACGACTCCAGCGCCTCGGTGAGGGCCCGCCGGAGCTCGCGCTGAACGGTCACCTGGCCGTCGGCCGTGGTCTTCGCGATCGTCCGGATCACGGCGCCGTCGACGGTCAGCTGCTCGACGCCGACCACGTCCGGCGGCTCCAGGAACTCGGTCTGGTGCTCGGGCTCCTCGGCCACGGCCGCGGACGCCTCGCGCAGCACCGCGATCGCCTGCTCCGAGTTGACGAAGCCGATCGGGATGTCGATCACGACCATGGCCCAGCCCTGGCTCTTGTTGCCGACCCGGACGATCTCGCCGTTGCGGATGTACCAGAGCACGCCACGCGCGTCGCGGATCGTCGTGATCCGCAGGCCCACGGTCTCGACCACGCCGGTCGCCTCGCCCACGTCGACCGTGTCGCCGACGCCGTACTGGTCCTCGAGCAGCATGAAGAGACCGGCGATCAGATCCTTGACCAGGCTCTGGGCGCCGAAGCCGAGCGCCACGCCGACGATGCCGGCGCTGGCCAGCAGCGGCCCCAGGTTGAAGCCGAGCTCACCGAAGACCAGCAGGGCGGCCATGGTGAACACCACCGCGCTGACGAAGCTGCGCAGCACCGAGCCGATCGCCTCGGCCCGCTGACGCCGCCGCTCGGGGATGAACTGGCCCTCCTCGGCGCCGGCGGCGACCCGCTCCTTGAGCGGCCGGAGCAGGGCCGGCATGGAGGCCCGGCTGGTGCTGTGGGTCAGCCGGTCGATGGCGCGGTGCAGCAGCCAGCGGATGAGCAAGGCGATCAGGATGATGCCGATGATGCGCAGCGGCTTCACGATGATCACGTAGCTGCTGTTGGCCAGCCACTGGTTGTCCGTCCACTCGTAGACCCGGCTGCAGACCACATCGGTGTTGCAGATCGCGGACACGTCGGGCGTCGTGTAGATGGGCGACGGCGACGTCGACGGACTGGGGATGGTGGGGTTCGGGGCGAGGAACAACACGGGTAGCCACCGTACCGGTCCGCTCCGGGCCACCTCTCAGGCACCGCACAGCGCAGGGACCTCAGACGTTTACCGTCCAGCCACGGATTGTGCTCGCAATTTGGTTATTCATCAGGGACTATTGGCGCACGAGGCCTCGTCGCTGACGCCTCGCTACCCGGCCACGGCAGTTTCTCGAACGGCACAGCACCTCGGCACAGTAACCAGGAGTGGTGACAAGCACCTGACACCGGAGGGTGATCGCGATGCCTGACATACGACCCGTAGTGGGCTCATCCGCGTTGGTTCTGAACGCTACCTACGAGCCGCTGTGCGTCGTATCGGTGCGTCGAGCGACCATCCTCGTCCTGACCGCCAAGGCAGAGTGCGTCTCCGACGGCGACGGCATCCTGCACAGTGCCCGCACCAACCTGCCCGTCCCGTCCGTGGTTCGCCTGACCCGGTACGTGAAGGTTCCGTACCGGACGCATGTCGGCCTCTCCCGCCGGGCGATCTTCGCGCGTGACGGGGGCCGGTGCGCCTACTGCCGCGGTTCGGCCGAGACCATCGACCACGTGTTCCCGCGCAGCCGCGGCGGCTTGCACGCCTGGGAGAACGTCGTGGCGGCCTGTGCCAAGTGCAATCACAGCAAGGGTGACAAGACACCGGCCGAGCTGGGCTGGCGGTTGCACGCCATACCGGCGGCGCCCCGGGGAGTGGCGTGGCGCGTGCTCGGTCACCGCACTCCCGACCCTCGTTGGGCCGACTGGCTCGACCTGCCCGCCGCCCCGGCCGTAACGGCCGAGGCGGCTTAACTTTTTCCGGGCTCGGTCTCCGGGCCGGCTCAGGCCTTCTTCCCGGCCACCAGGGACGCGAAGACGACGATGTTGTCGGAGTAACCGGTGCTGCCGCCGACCCAGCGGCCGCCGCAGGTCACCAGGCGCAGCGACGGGCGGCTGAAGTCGCCGTAGACCCGCTGCAGCGGCAGTTTGCCCTTGTCGAAGTGCTCGACGGAGTTCACCTCGAAGACCGCCACCGACCCGTCGGCCCGGGTGACCTCGATGCGCTGCCCCGGCTTGAGCTTGGGCAGGGCGTGGAAGACCGACGGTCCCGTACGGGTGTCCGCGTGCCCGACGATCAGGGCGGGCCCGAACTGACCCGGGGTGGGCCCGCCGTCGAACCAGCCGGCCTCGTTGTGCCGTTTGAGCGGCGGCACGCCCACCGACCCGTCGGTCGCCAGCCCGACCTCGAGGATCGGCGCCCGCACGTCGATGGCCGGAATGCTCAGCCGCTCGGGGCGGCTCGGGTCGAGCACCGGGAACGCGCGCGGCGGCGGCTTGTCCGCCGAACCGCCGAACAGGCCGGTCAGGTCGAGGTTGGTCGCCGCGCCGAGCCCCATCGCGACGATGAACAGGCCCAGGAACAGCAGGGCCAGGGCGATCATCCCGATCGGCCACGGTTTCCGGCCGCGCATCGGCCGGGGTGGCGACGCGGGCATCGGCCGGGGGCTCGGGGCCCGGAAGGGAGGGCGGCCGCGGGTCTGCGGTGGGGGTGGCAGCGGGCCCGTGATGGTGCCGGGCGGGGGCGCGACGATCTGGGCCGGTCGCTTGCGCAGCACCGACTCGGGCATGCGGGGCCCGGGCACCGGGGGCTGTCGGCTGGCCACGCGCGCCTCAGCCGAACCGCCGGCGGCGCAGCGAGACCACGCCGAGCCCGATGGCCGCCGCGATCACCGCCAGGCCGCTGCCTATCAGCACCGGGGCGGTGCGCCCGGCCGCCGTGCCACCCGCACCGGTCGCCGGGCCGCGGGCCGGCTGCACCTTGGCCACCACATGCAGGGTGGCCGGCGCGGTGGCGCCGTCCGGGCAGCGCAGGTCGATCCGGTAGTCGCCCGGGCGGGTGCTGGAGGGCACCCGGGCGGTCGCGGTCAGAAATCCGAAGCGGGGAGCCACCGTGACCGTGCCGAACAGCCCCGAGGTGACGGTCGCCGCCTTGAGATTGTCGTCACAGGAGGCGCGGAGCCCGACCTCGTCGCCCGCGGGCACGGTGCTCGGACTCAGCTCGAGGAAGACGGCCGCACGGGCGGCCGCTGCCGGTTCGGCCACCAGGTACGGGACGAACAGGACAGGTAGGCCCAGAACGAGCGCCGCCAGGGCGGCGGGGACGGACAAGCGCATCGATTCCCCCTCCTGCCGTTCGAGGGCGCGTGGGCACGAACGGCGCGTGTGGGTGATTTTCGCACCCCGGGGCCGATTCCGCGTAGATCCCGACGGCGTGAGACTCGGGTTCCAGACCCGGCGACTCGGGATGACCCGCGCTCCGCTACCGTGACTGGTGTTCGGTTCATCAGGGAATACAGGCGCCTGGGGGCGTTGAGGTTGTCGATTTCAAGTACCGTTCTGATCTATCTGATCATTCCGGCGGCCGTGATCGCGCTGGTGGCCTCGCTCGTGCTGGCCGGCAGCCGCAGCGAGAAGCCGGACCGTCGCTATCGTCCCGGCCGTCCGTACACCTTCCAGCCGATCTGGTTCCTGGCCTCGCCGGAGCAGGTCACCGGGCCCGACCGGCCCGCGCTGGCCGGTCAGGGGGAAGGCCATCTGGCCCTGCCCGGTCCCGTGCTCGAGGACAGCGCCGGCGTCCGGGTCAAGGCTGGTCCGACAGGAGGCGCAAGTGACAGCTGGTGACCTGGCCGCTCAGGGCGGGCACGATCAGCCGCTGACCGAGCTCGAGCACCCGGGCGGCGACACGATCGTGGCCCACGACCACGCCGCCGACGGGCCGTTCACCACCCGGCAGCTGCTGCGTCTCGACCACGCGCTGCGGGTGGCCAACGACGAGACCGGGCTCACGTTCAGCGTCTACCTCGGCGAGTTCGAGACGCCGGCGCGGGAGTTCGTCGAGCGTCTGCACAAGCAGGTGCAGGGTTCCAACCGTGCGGTGCTGGTCGCGGTCTCGCCCAACCAGCGCAAGCTCGAGATCGTCACGGGCAGTGAGGCGCGCAAGCGCATCTCCGACCGGGACGCCAAGCTGGCCGGTCTCTCCATGGCGGCCGCGTTCGCGGGCGGCGACCTGGCCGGTGGCGTGGTCGCCGGTCTCGACCAACTGGCCACCCACGCCGGACGCGCATAGTCAGATCTCCGACAGAGCCCTCGTTCCCCTGCTGGTGGAGCGGGGGCTGGTGTCGTTGTGCTCCGCCGGAAACCGCGCGGTAACAACGCCGAGTGGGTAATCTGGTCACTCCGCGCGACGAAGCGCGGTGGTACCCGGTGGTGTCCGGTGGTCTCCGGTGGTGCCGGCGCGCGGCGGAGGTGGTCCCGTTGGTGATGACGAGTCCCGTGTCGAGCAGTCTGCCGCGGTGGACGGCTCCGGAGCACCACTGGACCGAGCCCGATCTCCACCTCTTCCCGCAGGACGGCCACCGCTACGAGATCGTCGACGGCAGCCTGCACGTGGCCCCGCCCGAGCCCGAGTCGCACGAGGCCGTGGTCCGCGCGGTGGTGACCACGCTGCGGTCGGCCGCGCCGCCGGGCTGGTGGGTGTGCGACCGGCTGGGCATCGAGATCGGCTCGAGCAACCTGGTGCCCGACGTCACCGTGCTGCGCCCGCGCTCGTCCGGCGCCGTCTGGTGCGACCCGGCCGACGTGGCTCTGGTGGTCGAGGTCGAGACGACCGCCACCCGGCGCTTCGACCGCCTGCTCAAGCCCTCCCTGTACGCGGAGGGCGGCATCCCGTCGTACTGGCGGGTGGAGCCCGGGCGGCTGAGCCCTCTGCTGCACACCTACGAGCTGGGCGCCGCCCGCTACCGGGCCGTGCACAGCGTCGAGGGCGCCGAGCCGGTCAAGCTCGACGCCCCCTATCCGATCCGGGTGGCCCCGGCCGCGTGGATCTGACGATCCTTTCGGGCTATCCGGCGGCCCGGTCGCGGGCCCGGGCCTTGAGCGCGCGCACGACGCCGTCGCGACCCTCGGCGACCAGCCGCCGCAGCGAGGCCGGCTGCCCGTCGCGGGCCAGCCAGGCGTCGGTGAGCTCCACGGTCCGCTCGCTGACCTGGTAGGTCGGGTAGCCCATCTGCACGAACTCCTGCGCCGGCTCGCTGTCCGAGCGGGCCCACACGTCGCCGACCACCTCGAAGTACTTCTCGGCGTACGGCGCGGTCAGCCCGACCTGCTTGGCGCTCTGGAAGCCGCTGAGCAGCGACCGGTTGAGCCAGTTGGGCAGGTCGGCCTCGCCGGTCAGCTCGGCCCACACCCGGGCCTTGTTCTCAGCCGTGGGGATGAGGGCGCGGGCGATGGCCGCCTCGCGCTCGCCGCTGGCGGTGCGGTCGGAGTTCAGCTCGTTCTCGATCTCCTCGTCGGTGGTCGCGCCCAGCGACGCCAGCGACTGCAACAGCGACCAGCGCAGCTCGGTGTCGACCACCAGGCCCTCGGGCACGCCCGAGCCGTCGAGCCAGCCGCGCAGCACGGCCTGCTCCTCGGGAGTGCGCGACGCGGTGATCAGCGAGCGGGCCCAGCTGAGCTGCCACCCGCTGCCCGGCTCGGCCGCGGCCAGCGACGTGCGGGCCAGCTCGGCCAGCTGCGCCCAGCCGGTCGGCGCCCAGGCCGGGTCGGCGTACTGCGCGACCGCGGTCGCCGCCTGCCGGGCCGTCCAGGTGGTGAGGTTGATGTCGATCTCGGCGGGCAGGCCCGAGCACACCAGCGTCACGTAGTCGCGGGTGGCCATCTCGCCGTCCCGCAGCATGTCCCACGCCGCGTTCCAGACCAGGGCCCGGGCCAGCGAGGAGTCGAGCCCGGCGAGGTGCCGGACGACGACGGCCAGTGAGCCCTCGTCGAGCCGCAGCTTGGTGTACGAGAGGTCGTCGTCGTTGAGCAGCAGCACGTCGGCCGCCTTGACCCCGGCGAGCGCCGTGATCTCGGTGCTCTCGCCGGTCACGTCGATCTCGAGCAGGTCGCGCCGGACCAGCCGCTCGCCCTCGAGGTCGTAGAGGCCGACCCCGATGCGGTGGGTGCGCAGGGTCGGGTAGTCGGCCGGGGCCTCCTGCCGCACGACCACGCGGCTGTACGTGCCGTCCGCGCCCACCTCGACGACCGGGCGCAGGGTGTTGACCTGAGCCGTTTCCAGCCACTGGGCGGCGAACTTGCGCAGCTCGCGGCCGGACGCCGTCTCGAGCTCGGTGAGCAGGTCGTCGAAGGTGGCGTTGCCCCACGCGTGCTTGCCGAAGTACGCGCGCAGACCGGTGACGAACGACTCCTCACCGACGTAGGCGACCAGCTGCTTGATGACGCTCGCGCCCTTGGCGTACGTGATGCCGTCGAAGTTGACCTCCACGGCCTCGAGGTCGGGCATCTCGGTGTAGACCGGGTGGGTCGACGAGAGCTGGTCCTGGCGGTAGCCCCAGCTCTTGCGGACCGACAGGAACGTCGTCCACGCGTCGGCGAACCGGGTGGCGTGCGAGCTGCACCAGTGGCTGGCCCACTCGGCGAACGACTCGTTCAGCCACAGGTCGTTCCACCAGCGCATGGTCACGAGGTCGCCGAACCACATGTGGGCCATCTCGTGCAGGATCGTGTTGGCGCGCTGCTCGTACTCGAAGTCGGTGACCTGCGAGCGGTAGATGTAGTGCGACTCCGCGTGCGTCACGCAGCCGAAGTTCTCCATCGCGCCGGCGTTGAAGTCGGGCACCCACAGCTGGTCGTATTTCGGCAGCGGGTAGCGCACGCCGAACTGCTCGTGGAAGAAGTCGAAGCCCTGCTTGGTGATCGTGAACAGGTCGTCCGGGTCGAGGTACTGCGCCATCGACGCGCGGCAGAAGACGCCCAGCTCGATGCCGTCGTGCTCGTCGCGCACCTCGTGGTACGGCCCCGCGCAGAGCGCCGTGATGTAGGTGCTCATCCGGGCCGACTGCTGGAAGTGCACGGTCTTGGCGCCCGGCCCGGCCGGCTCGTCGCGCTCGACCGGCATGTTCGAGATGACCTTCCAGTGCCCCGGCACGGTGGCGTGCCAGGTGTAGACACTCTTGAGGTCGGGCTGGTCGAAGCAGGCGAACACCCGCTGGGCGTCGGCCGTCTCGAACTGGCTGTAGAGGTAGACCTCCTTGTCGACCGGGTCGAGGCTGCGCTGCAGACCCTGGCCGCTGGCCGAGTAGGAGAAGTCGGCGTCGACGATCAACTCGTTCGTGCCGGCCAGCCCGGTCAGGGTCAGGCCCTTCTCGGGCGAGAAACCGCTCAGGTCGACGGGCTCCCCGTTCAAGGTCGCGGACCGCACCGACGAGGCCGCGGTCTCGATGAAGGTCTCCGCACCGGGCTCGCGGCAGGTGAACGTCACGACCGTGGTGGAGCGGAAGGTGCCGTCGCCGGGATTGCCGTGGCCGTCGGTCAGATCCAAGGTGATGTCGTATCCGGTGACCTCCAGCAGGCGCGCCCGCTCGGCCGCCTCGACCTGGGTCAAATTACGAACTCCGGCCACAGTCACTCTCCTCTGAGCGCACAAGCTTTCCTAGCCAGCCTAGGCGGCGCCCGGGTGTCGCACCTCACCCGGAGTGCACTCGGTGAGGAGGGAGACATGACTCGGACGCCCGGAGGAGGATCTGATCCATGACTGAACGCGCCACGGTCGACATGTGGTTCGACCCCGCCTGCCCCTGGGCCTGGATCACCTCGCGCTGGCTGCTCGAGGTGGAGAAGGTCCGCCCGCTCGATATCCGCTTCAATGTCATGAGCCTGGCCGTGCTCAATCAGGGGCGCGACCTGTCGGCCGACTACCAGCGCTTCCTGGAGGCGGCCTGGGGCCCCGTACGCGTCTGCATGGCGGCCGAGGAGGCCGCCGGCCCGCAGGTGCTCCGTGACCTCTACACGGCCCTCGGCACCCGCATCCACCTGCGGAAATACGATTTCGGCGAGAAGCTCTACACCGAGGCGCTGACCGAGGTCGATCTCGATCCGGCGCTGGCCGACGCGGCCGGCAGCACCGCCTGGGACGACGCCCTGCGCGGCAGCCACGACACCGGCATGAAACCGGTCGGCCTGGACGTCGGCACCCCGGTGATCCACGCGCCCGGCCCCGACGGCTCGGACGACAAGATCGCGTTCTTCGGCCCGGTGGTCACGCCGGCGCCCAAGGGTGAGGCGGCCGGTCGCCTGTGGGACGGCGTGATGCTGGTGGCCGGCACCCCCGGCTTCTTCGAGATCAAGCGCACCCGGGACCTCGGTCCGGTATTCGACTGACAACTCGGCGAAAGCGGGAAAAGCGCTACCTGGTCGTTCCGCAAGTCGTTGGATGGGGTGATGCATACCTCACTCGACGCGGAGGCGGAAATGACGGACTCCGACGCTGTCGCCCAGTCGGCCTTCGCGGTGCACCGCGACGACTGGACGAACCTTGCGCCCGACCTGGCCGCCCTGGTGGCCCCGTCGGTCACGGTCTCGGCGGTGCCCTTCGAACGCCCGGTGGGCACCTGGCGGCGGGGCCAGTTGGCCAGGTCGCGCGGCAACATGCCCGTCGGCAAGCACCTCAAGGCGGCCCGGTAGCTTCTTGGGCATGACGGTCGTGCACCCGATCAGCCGGGCCTGGGTCACCACGGGTGGCACCGGCGCCCAGAACTACGACGAGTTCGCCGACGACGCCGAGATCACGTCGATCATCGCCGAGAACCCGCATAGTTCTCTTGCTGTCGAGATGCCCCACCTCGCGCCCGAGTCGCTGGGCCGGACCTTCGCCGAGTCCTTGCCGGACGCGGTGGCGCGGCTGGCGCTCGAGCGGGCCGAGGGCCTCTACACGCCGGCCGACGGCGTCGTCGTGCTCTACCGGATCACCGCGGCGGGCGAGCCGCCGGCGTACGGGCTCTGGAGCCTGGTCGACACCGACCAGATCTCCACCCGCGCCGACGAGCCGGGCCTGGTCATCCGGAACGAGGACGTGTTCCTGGAGAAGGTCCGCGAGCGCGTGGCTCTCGCCGAGGCGGTGGGCACCCTGCTGTCCCCGGTCCTGCTGCTGCAGACCGCCCGGGGCGACCAGTTGCACGCCGCCCTGGCCGCGGCCACCGACGCGGCGGGCGCGCCGGCCGCGACCGACGTCGACCAGACCGGCCGCACCCATGCCATCTGGGTGCTCGGGCCGGGTCCGCAGCAGGACGAGCTGACCGCGCTGGCCGGGGGCGGCGAGCTGGTCGTCGCCGACGGCAACCACCGCAGCCTGGCCGCACAGACCGCCGGGCTCCCACGTTTCCTGGCCGTCGTCACGACGCCCGCCTCGGTGGCCATCCAGCCCTACAACCGGCTGGTCAGCGAGCTGCCGCTGGCTCTGGACGAGCTTCTGGCCCGGCTGCGGGCCGGCGGGGCGACGGTCACCGAGGTGCCGCGCCCGGCGCGAGTTCCCGGCAAGGGGACCGTCGAGCTCTACGCGGCGGGCCGGACGTTCGCGGTGGGGCTGCCGGTCGACACCACCCTGGCCGACGTCGACAACCTCGACCACGCCCTGGTCGAGCGGGTGCTGCTGGGTGACGCTCTCGGGCTCGACCCGGGCGACAAGCGGATCAATTACGTCGGTGGCGACTACCCGGCGGAGTGGCTGCGGGGCGAGGTCGACGCCGGCCGGTCCGAGCTGGCCGTGCTGATCGCCCCGGTCACCGTGGACGACTTCGTCCGGGTGAATCTCGAACGCCAGAAGCTGCCGCGCAAGAGCACGTGGTTCACCCCCAAGGCGCGTGGCGGTCTCGTCCTCGCCCAGCTGGACTAGGTCCCATGCTCAATCCTCAGGTCACCGCGGCGGCCGGACTGCGGGCCCGGCCCCCGGCCGGGCTCACCGAGCCGTCCGCGTTGCTGGCGTTCGTGCGGCAGGCGATGGAGGACGCGAACGACGCCGAGTGCGGCCCGGCGCTGCCGCTGCCGGTCGTGGTCGACGTCGACGCCGGGGGAGTGCCGGCGCGGCTCTACGCCACCCAGGTCGATGCCCCGGTCTTCGTCTATGTGCACGGCGGGGGCTGGTGCTACGGGAGCATCGAAACGGTCGACCGGGCGTGCCGGCGCATCGCCGACCGCTCCGGCTGCGCGGTGCTCTCCGTCGGCTACCGGCTCGCGCCCGAGCACGTCTTCCCGGCCGCGCTGGACGACGTCGAGACGGTTCTGGCGTACGTGCGGAAATCGGGCGCCGAGCTCGGGGTCGACCCGTCCCGGCTGGCGATCGGCGGCGACAGCGCGGGCGGCCAGCTCGCCACGGTCGCGGCCCGGCGGCAGCGCGACGCGGGAACCCCGCTCGATCTGCAGGTGCTCATCTACCCCGCGATCGACCCGATGACCGCCTCCGAGTCGTACGACGAGGTCGGCTCGTACGGGCTCGACCGGGCCTCGATGAAGGTCGCGTGGGAGACGTACGCCCCCGACCCGATGACCCGTTTCACCCCCGACGTGGCCCCGCTGGCCGCGGCCGACCTGGCCGGCCTGCCACCCACCCTGATCATCACGGCGGAGTACGACGCCCTGCGGGACGAGGGCGCCGACTACGCCGACGCGCTGCTGAGCGCCGGCGTCCCCGTGGTGCACACCCGGTACCTGGGCGTGAATCATGGTTTCGCCCGCAAGCTCGCGGTGATCGACGACGCGCGGGTGGCCACCGACCAGGTCGCCTCCTACCTGCGTGCCGCCCTGCGCTTTTGATCCGGCCCCCGTCCGACCGTCGGCATTTCTGAGAGAGTGAGACCATGCGCGTCTACCTGGGTTCCGACCACGCCGGTTACGAGCTGAAGATGCACCTCGTCAACCACCTGATCAAGCAGGGGCACGACGTCGTCGACGTGGGTCCGCACGTCTACGACCCGGAGGACGACTACCCGGCCTTCTGCCTGCACACGGGGGCCAGGGTCGTCGCCGACGAGGGCTCCCTGGGCATCGTGATCGGTGGTTCGGGCAACGGCGAGCAGATCGCCGCCAACAAGATCGACGGAGTGCGGGCCGCGCTGGTCTGGCGCACCGAGATCGCCCAGCTCGCCCGGCAGCACAACGACGCCAACGTCATCAGCATCGGCGCCCGCGAGCACACCCTGGACGAGGCGACCGCGTTCGTCGAGACGTTCCTGGCCACCTCGTTCTCGGGCAACCCGCGCCACGCCCGCCGCATCGGCCAGCTCACCGACTACGAGGCCGCCCGCCCGGCGCTCCCCGAGCTCCCGGCCAGCTGAACCCGTATCGGGCGGGTCCCGCCGTGCCACGGCACGGCCATGGGTGGTCCGACGTCGATCACCGAAGCGGCGTACCAGTCCGCCAGCCGAGCAGGATGGCGTGCACGGCCTGCTCGGCGAGGCGCTGAGCGCGCTCGTTGCCGATGGTGCCGAGGCCGCCGAGCGACGCCAGGCCGTACACGGTGCCCCAGATGATCTCGCACGCCTCATCGAGGTCGGTCAGCATCACGTCGTGCGCCTGTGACCAGGTGATGAGCTGGTCTTTCAAGACGTCGACGGCCGGCTCGGCGGCGCGCCGGCGTTCGTCGGCCGGGACGGCGGTGCCGTTCATGACCTCGTAGAGGTGCGGATGTGCGCCGGCGAACCGGACGTACCCGGCCGCGATCCGCAGCATGCGCTGGTCGATGCCGGATTCGCCGAGGGCCTCCTGCAACTCGGCCAGCAAGAGGCCGTGACCGTACGCGACGAGTTCCAGCACGAGCGCCTCCTTGTTGGCGAAGTGCTGGTAGACGACGGGTGCGGAGTATTCGACGTCGGTCGCGATGCGCCGGATGGTCAGCGCCGCGCTGCCGTCGTTCTCGAGAACGTGCAGCGCGGCCTCGATGATCCGGTCGCGGGTGCTCGCCCGTTCCCGGGCCCGCCTCTGACTGCTCGGCATCGGTCACTCGCTCTCGCTGATGTCCCCGGACACTATCGCCTGTTGACAGTGGCCTTCCTGCGGACCTAACTTAACAACGTTAGGAATTCTAACAGCGTTAGGAAGCAGGGTGAAGCGCAGATTCGCCCTGCCCCGAGCGCCCGATCACTTCGGGACGCTCTTCAGAAGGAGGTCTGTCATGGCCGAACATGTCATCATCGGCGCCGGTTCCATCGGCGCCAACGTCGCCCGCCTGCTCGTCGAGCGCGGCGAGAACGTCCGGATCATCACGCGCGGTGGGTCCGGCCCGGAGCACCCGCTGATCGAACGGGTGGCCGCGGACGCCTCGGACCCGTCCCGCCTGACCGAGTTGGCCCGCGGCGCCCAGGTCATCTATCACGCCGCGAACCCTCCGTCGTACACCTTGTGGGAACGCCTGCTGCCGCCGCTGCAGACGGCGGCGATCGCCGCCGCGAAGGCCGACGGCGCCGTGCTGGCGCTGACCGGCAGCATGTACGCGTACGGCCCGCAGCCCGGCGGCCGGATGAACGAGCACACGCCCATGGCCGCCGTGGGACACAAGGGCCGCCTGCGCAAACGGTTGTGGGAGCAAGCCCTGGCCGCCGGCATCCGCACCGTCGACGTCCGTGGCTCCGACTACATCGGCAAGGACGCGAACGGCATCTACCCGCTGCTGATCGAACCGGCGCTGGACAAGGGCAGGACGGCCTGGATCACCGGCCACCTCGACCTGCCGCACACGTTCACCGTCAACACCGACATGGCCCGGGCCCTCACCACGCTCGCTTCGGACGAGCGCGCGTGGGGTCGGGCGTGGCACGTGCCGTCACCGCCGGCCATCACCATTCGGGAACTGGCCCGGCGTTACGCCGTTGCCGCGGGCCGGCCGCCTGTCCGGTTGATGCAGATGCCGCGTTTCGTGATGCGTACGGCCGGGCTGGTGGTACCGATCGCCCGCGAGATGGCCGAGATGGACTATCAGTGGTACGCGCCGTTCCTGATGGACGCGACGGAGACAGCTCGCACCTTCGACCTGACCGCCACCGATCTCGACACGGCCGTTCGCGCCGAGGTCGGTGATCACACCCGCGTCTGAAGCCTCAGCGGTTTCTGGGCAGATCCTCGCGGGGGACCCAGTTGCGCCGGACGATCGTCAGATTGCGGTCGGCGTCGGCCAGATCCTGCTCGGTGGGGCGGGCGGCGTCCCGCGCACGTAGGGCGGCGCCCACGCTGACCTGCGACGACCCGGAGCCGACGAGGCCGCGCAGCCCGCGCTCGAGCTCGCGGTCGTCACCGGGTCCGCCGGGGCCTGAGGGCGGACGGCGGGCCGGTGTGGCGCGCGGCGGTCGCACCACCACCCGCTCGACCGGCGCCGGCGCGACGTCACCGGGCGCCGGGTCGGCGATCGGGTCCGTCACGGCCGCTCCCGCGGCCGGCTCGGCGGTCTCGTCGACGGCCGGCGGCGGGGCCGGCGTGGCCGAGCCGGCGGAGGGACGCAGGCGGCGGCGTCGGCGTTCGGGCTCACCCATGCCGCCGACGCTACCCCGGGCACGCTCAGAACACCTCGATGGCGCCGGGCTGGCGATACCACCCGAAGGCGGTCGAGGGCAGGTTGCCGGTGAACTGGCGCACCCGGCCGGCCGTGGTCAGCGCGGCCAGCGTCGTGCCACCCAGGTAGGCCGCGCCGAGCTCGGTGACCGTACAGGCGAAGTCGGGGGCGTCGGTGGTGCGCACGCACGAGGCCTTGTCGGGGCCGCCGGTGAGCCGCCACCGCCCGTTGTTGGCCTCGAGGATCGGGTCGGTCACCTCGAAGACCACGTCGACCGGCGCCGCGTAGCGCCGGGCCTCGAGCGCCGTGGGCAGGTCGACCAGGCGGACCCAGAGCGCGTCGGAGTAGCGGCGGCCCAGCTTGCGGGGCTCGTCGACCATGAACTGCAGCGGCTCGTCGAGGGCGGCGAACCTGAACGACGCGGTGCGGGCCAGGTCGGTGCCGAGCAGGAACTTCCACAGCTCCGCGTACACCCCGGGGTCGCCCGCGACGAGTTCGACCACGCGCACGTCGGCAGCCGGGCCGTGCGAGTCCCAGTCGCTCTTCACGCGCCACAACGCGTACCCGATCGGCCCGTCCGAAGTCTCGTAGACGACACCGCGCATCGGGGTGGCCCCGTCGCGCTGGCTCTCGGTGTCGGCCAGCAGGTAGTCCCACCAGTACGCGGGCCGGCTCGACCAGCCCACCCGGTGGATCCGCAGGCTGTCGTGCACGGCGGTCAGCTCGGCCAGCGCCGCCTTCGGCTTGATCATCCGGAACGACCCGGCCGGTGCGGCCGGCCCGGTGACGGTGATCTCCCGGCTGCGGATGTCGAAACTGAGGCGGTCGGCGGCGGGGCCGTAGCCGTAGCGGGGGTAGATCGCGGTCTCGCTCGCCCAGAGCGCCGCCACCGGCTCCCGGCCGGCCTCGGCGATGTCGGTCAGCTGGCGGCGCATCATGGCGGTGAGCAGGCCCCGGCGCCGGTGGGTGGGGGCGACGCCGACGCCCGTCACGTGGGCGACCGGCAGCACGCCACCAGGCACCGTCAAGTCGCGCGTCTGAACAGCCGCGTTGCCGACGATCGCCCCGCCGTCGTCCGCCACCACCGAGCGCTCCGGTTCGATGATCGTCTTCTCGAGGTTGCGAACCTCGTCGGTCGTGTCGTCGTGGAAGACGTAGAGCAGCAGGTCGGCGATCGCGCCCCGATCGGCGTCGGTGGCGGCGCGTAGGCGTACGGATTCCAGCATGGGACTTGTGTAGCCGACTGCGGCCTCGGGAGCGAACGATTTGCCGGGTCGCTACTCTCGATGTGGGCGGGTGCGACGCCCCGCCGACCGGAGGGGGAGTAAATGCCTGAGCAACCGCAGTGGTCGGAGCGGACGCTCGACATGCCGCCGCAGGATCCGTGGGCCGACGCGCCCACCACACCGGTGCCCGGCCCGCCGCCGCCCGGCCTGCCGCCGACGACCCACTTCCCGGCCCCGGCGGCGACGCCCCCGGCCTCCCCGTTCAGTCAGGGCCGGGCCCAGGTCAACGCGCAGGCCCAGCGACCGCCGCAGGCGGAACACGAACCGACCGGCACCGGCTGGCCCGGCGAGCCGGCCCCGGCCGGCTACCCGCGGATGAGCTGGATGTGGAGCGAGCTGCGCCGGGGCGGCGAGTGGACCAGCGCCGCGGTGCTGTTCGCCTTCGTCTGCTGGGGCATCTGGGCCCTGTCGAGTGGCGGTCCCTTCGGCACCCCCACGGTCGTGCTCGTCGTCACGCTGGCCGTCGCGGTCGGCGTCTTCTGCCTGGCCCGGGTCGTCGGCCACCTGGTGCTGGAGCGCCAGATGGGCCGTGTCCGGCGCACCGCACGCGGTTCACACCTGGTCACGGCCCTGTTCCTGGCCGGGGTCGGCCTCGCCTGGCTGCAGCAGACCCAGTGGGTGATGGACGCCTTCCACTGGGTCGTCGACCTCTTCGGCTCCAACTGACGGTCTAGCTGACGGGCTTGCCGCCGGTGATGCCGAGCACCTCGCCGGTCGTGTAGCTCGACTCCTGGCTGGCGAAATAGACGTACGCCGGGGCCAGTTCGGCCGGCTGCCCGGCGCGGCCCAGGGGCACGTCCTCGCCGAAGGTCTTGATCTTTTCCTCGTGCATGGTGGCCGGGATGAGCGGGGTCCAGATCGGGCCGGGCGCCACCGCGTTGACCCGGACACCCTTCTCGGCCAGGTCCTCGGCCAGCGCCTTGGTGAAGGCCACGATGCCGCCCTTGGTGGTCGCGTAGTCGAGCAGGTGCGCCGAGGACTGATACGCCTGCACCGACGCGGTGTTGATGATGGTCGCGCCCGGCTCCAGGTGGGGGACGGCGGCCCGGCAGAGCCAGAACATGGCGTACAGGTTGGTCTTCATGACCCGGTCGAACTGCTCGTCGGTGATGTCGGTGATCCCACCCGGCTGAGCCATCTGGTAGGCCGCGTTGTTGACCAGGATGTCCAAGCCGCCCAGCTCCGACAGCGCCCGGTCGACGATCGCGCGGCACTGCGCCTGATCGCGGATGTCGCCCGGGACGAGCACCGCCTTGCGGCCGGCCTTCTCGATGTACTGGGCCGTGTCGCGCGCGTCCTCCTCTTCCTCCGGGAGGTACGAGATGAGGACGTCGGCGCCCTCCCTCGCGTACGCGATGGCCACCGCGCGCCCGATGCCGGAGTCACCGCCGGTGATGACCGCCTTCCGGCCGCTGAGCCGTCCGGAGCCGCGGTAACTTTCCTCGCCGTGATCCGGGCGGTCCGGCATGGCCGCGGTCGAGCCGGGCGGGTCCTGGTCGCCACCGTCGAGCGCCGGTCCGGGGAACTTACTGCGCGGATCCACGGGTTACCTCCTGGTTACGGTGCGGATTGTGCTGCGCAGCACGGTATGCCCGCGAACCGTGCGGGTAATCCGCCGCCGTGTTCGATCATCGGGTGGGCGTCGTCGTGATCACGTGGCAGCGTCGCGACGAGGCGGTGGCGGCGGTGCGCCGCCTGCGGGAGCTGCCCGAGCAGCCCCCGATCGTGCTCGTGGACAACGGTTCGACCGACGGCACGGCCGACGCCGTCCGTGAGCAGTTCCCCGAGGTGGACGTGGTGGCGCTGGCCGACAACCTCGGCGCGGTCGGCCGCAACATCGGGGTGGCCCGGCTCGGTACGCCGTATGTGGCCTTCTGCGACGACGACACCTGGTGGGAGCCCGGCTCGCTGACCCGGGCGGCCGACGCCCTCGACGCGCTGCCCCGGCTGGCGCTGGTGAACGCGCGGATCGTCGTGGAGCCGGCCGGCGTCGACGACCCGATCGTCGAGGAGCTGCGCGATTCGCCCGTGCCGGGCCCCGACTGGTTGCCCGGCCCGGCCCTGGGCAGCTTCCTGGCCGGCGCATCGGTGGTGCGGCGCTCGGCCTTCGAGCAGGCCGGCGGCTTCAGCGAGCGCCTCTGGCTGGGCGGCGAGGAGGAACTGCTCGCGACCGACCTGCTCAGCTCGGGCTGGGAGTTGTGCTACCTGGAGGACCTCGTGGTGCACCACCGCGCGTCGGTGCTGCGCGACGCCACCCACCGGCGCCGGGTCGGCCTGCGCAACACGCTCTGGTTCACCTGGTTGCGCCGCCCGCTCGGTCCGGCCGTGCGCCGCAGCGTGTTCCTGGCTCGCACGGTTCCGCACGACCGCACCTCGGCGCTGGCCGTCTGGGACGCCGTGCGCGGCCTGCCCTGGCTGGTGACCGCGCGGCAGCCCCGGCCGGCCGACGTCGAGGCGCGGCTGGCACCCCTCGACGAGGCGCAGCGCCGGTCCCGGGCCCGCCGCTACGTCGGCTGACCCGGCTCCTTCGGCTGACCCGGCTCCTTCGGCTGACCCGGTTCCTTCGGCTCCGACACGTGGGCGGCGACGATCCGCCAGCCCTCGGGCCGCCGCACCCACGTCTGCGACTGGCGGCCGAGCACCTCGCTGCCCGGATAGCCGAACAGCGTGTTCACCACGGCCACGTCCCGGCCGAAGGCCTGGACGATCGTGTCCTTGAGCCGCCGGCCCGGGGGCAGCGGCGGTTGCGCGAGCCGCCACCGCCGCTGCTCCTCCAGGCCGACCTGCTGATCGGCGACCCCGTAGCGGACGGCGCCCTCGGCGAAGAACCCCATGATCGCCTCGACATCGTTGCCGACCAGGGCCTTCTCGTACGCCTCGAAGGCCGCGCCGACCTCGGCGATGACGTCTGCGTCCACGACGTTCCCTCCGTGCTCCTCGGTGATGGGTCAGGAAACCGCGGGTTCTTCCTTGCGCGGGGTGGGCACCCCGCCCTCGGGCGCCTCGGTGAAGGCGTTGCCCTCGACACCCTCCCGCATCAGCGCGAGCTCGGCCTCGTCCGGTACGCGCGGCGCCGGCTTGGTCAACGCGAAGATCACGCAGACGATCGTGAGGAACAGGTAGCCCAGCGAGACCTGGCCGTCCGCGTTCCACTGCACCTTCTCGGCGTGGATCAGGCCGATGAAGCTGAGCACCGTACCGGCCCCGGCGAAGGCCGCCGCGTGCCAGAAGCGCTTGTCGATGATGAAGGCGACGATCGCCCCGAGCACCAGACCGGCCAGGATGGCGCCCTCGCCGAGCGTCTTCAGCCCGTCGTAGACCACGCCCGCCCCGGCCAGCGCGCCCGTGCCGACCTCGGCCGCGGTCGTTCCGGCGGCGGCCAGTGTGTTGTCCATCTGGCCGGTGGCCCACGAGGCGATGTTCGGGATGAGGGCCGCGACGACCGCGGCCGCGTGGGCCCGGGGTGTCGCCTGGAACGCCTGAGCGCCGATCAGCAGGCCGATGTAGAGCAGGATGGGCACGATCGCGGCCGTCGGGAAGATCGATCCGAGCAGGCCGAAGAGCCCGAAGAAGCAGAGCAGCGCGATCACGACCCCGGTCGCCATCGAATAGCCGGTGCGGCCGCCCGCGGCCTTCCAGCCGGGGTGCCCGACATAGACCGCCGGCGGGAACGGCGACCCGAGGCAGGAACCGATCACCGCGCCGGCCCCGTCGGCCAGCAGCACACTGCGCAGGTTGTAGCGGTCGCCGGCGGTGGCCGCGCTCTCCACGTTGGTCATCGCCTCGGTGAAGTTGTAGACGCCGAGCGGGATCGCGGTGGCCAGCAGCGGCGCCATGTCCCGCAGGCCGTCGACCAGCAGATCGAGCTTGAAATGGGGGAAGGCGAACGCGATGTCCTTGGCCGCCGCGGTCACGTCCGGCACCGACATGGCCCCGCCGACCCAGCCGATCGCGGTGCCGACGAGCAGCGCGGCCAGGCCGATGGGGAAGTTGAACGGCAACCGGATGTCGGTGAGCAGCCCGATCAGCAACAGGCCGAAGACCGGCAGCGCGATCCAGGCGTAGTTCCACATGTTGCCGGCCGGGTTCATCGAGATGAACGTGATCGAGATGCCGGCCAGGGTGCCCAGCAGAGCCGCCCGCGGCGTGTACTTGCGGATGTACGGGCCCACGAACGCGCCGATCAGCACGATCACGCCGATGATGAACGCCCAGGCGATGCCGGCCGTCCACGCCCGCACCGCGTCCCCGGTGGTCAGATAGATCGGCAGCATGATCACGAAGATCACGATGAACATGTGCGGCACGCTCGGGCCGTACGGCAGCGCGGTGACGTCGCTCCGGCCCTCCTTGGCGGCCAGCCGCCGGGCCAGCCAGGTGTAGTAGACGTTGCCGGCGACCAGGGCGACGCCGAGGGCGGGCAGGATGACGCCGAAGACGTCCGAGGCCGGCATCTGGATGACACCGATGCACAGCGCGGTGAGGGTGAGTACGTTGACCAGCACGTTGACGCCGAAGCCGAAGAAGGCGTTGGTGTCACCGCGGACCCAGACGGGCAGTTTGGGGGCAGCAGTCGTCGTCATTTCTGCTCCTGGATGGCAGCGATCACGGTGGGGGAGTCGGCGACCCAGCCGAAGATGCCGCCCTGCGCGGCGATCATCTCCAGCCCGACGCGCTGGAATTCGGGAAAGTACGACCCGACGCAGTCGGCCAGGACCAGGCACTCGTAGCCGCGGTCGTTGGCCTCGCGCACCGTGGTGTGCACGCACACCTCGGTCGTGACGCCGGTGACGATCAGCCGCGTGGTGCCGAGCTTGTCGAGGATCTCCTGCAGGTCGGTCGCGTAGAAGGCGCCTTTGCCGGGCTTGTCCAGGACGACCTCACCGTCGAGCGGGGCCAGCTCGTCGACGATGTCGTGGCCGTACTCGCCCTGGATCAGGATGCGGCCGAAGGCGCCGGGGTCGCCGATGCGCATCGCCGGCGCCCCGCGTCGCAGTTTCGCCGGGGGACAGTCGGACAGGTCCGGCCGGTGCCCCTCCCGGGTGTGGATGATCGGCAGCCCGGCTCCCCGCCAGGCCGCCAGCAGCGCCGCCAGCGGCTGGATGGTCCGGCTGAGCTGGGCCACGTCGTTGCCCAGGCTCTCGCCGAAACCGCCGGGCAGCAGGAAGTCGCGCTGCATGTCGATGACGAGGAGCGCGGTGCTGTCGTTGTCGAAGGTGAAGGGCGCGGGCCGGGCGTCGACGGTCGGCATGTCAGAGCTCCGTCGCGGTGGTTGCCTCGATCACGTCGTCCGAGGTGGCGACGCAGCCGAAGACCCCGCCCTGCATGGTGACCATGTGCAGGGCGGCGGTGTGGTTGGACGGGTCGGTGGCGCCGGTGCAGTCGCTGAGGATGAGGCACTCGTAGCCGCGGTCGTTGGCCTCGCGCATGGTGGTGTGCACGCAGACGTCGGTCGTGATCCCGGTCAGGATCAGGTGCGTGATGCCGTGCGTCCGCAGCACGAGGTCGAGGTTGGTGGCGTAGAAGGCGCCCTTGCCCGGCTTGTCGACGATCACCTCGCCCGCGACCGGGGCGACCTCGGGCACGATCTCCCAGCCCGGCTCGCCCTTGACCAGGATGCGGCCGCACGGGCCGGCCCCGCCGATCTCGGCCCCGATCTGGGCCGAGCGCCAGCGCTTGTTGGCCGGCAGGTCGGACAGGTCGGGGTCGTGCCCCTCGCGGGTGTGGACCACGAGCATGCCGTGCTCCCGGGCGTGGGCCAGCAGCCGCGCGGTGGCCGGCAGCCCGGCCCGGGTGAGCTCGATGTCGTAGCCCATCGAGTCGACGTAGCCGCCCTTGCCGCAGAAGTCGGTCTGCCAGTCGATGCAGAGGAGCGCCGTCCTCGACACGTCAACCGTGCCGTCGTACGGCCAGAGATAGGGGTTCGCCTTGACCGGTCCGATGCGTGCTGTCATGAGTTCGGTCCTCTCGAGCGGTAATTCCGCCAGCCGCCGCTGGCGGTGATGTCCTTGGCGCCGGTCGCCGCGTACGCCTCGCAGAGGAACCCGGTGACCTCGGTGCCGTCGTCCAGAGCGACCCGGCCCAGCGAGAGCGGCGCCGCGATGCCGGCCAGGAAGTCGCCGACCCGGGCGGCCGGCAGCTGCCAGAGCTCCAGCTCGATCGACTCGCCGGTGGCGTCCCGGACCAGTCCCGGAGCGCCGGAGGGCAGGTGGTAGAGGCGGTAGCAGGCTGCGGTGCGGGCGGCGCCGACGAGAGTGGCGCCGCGGTCGAGCAGCTCGCCGTTGCGCGCCTCACCGCTCAGGTGCAGTCCGACGACGGCGAGGGTCACGGTGTCGTCGACCGGCCGGGTCCGGGCCAGAGGCGCCGGCGTGTCGTCGCTCGCCCGGGTCCGGGCCAGGTGGGCCAGCGTGTCGTCGCTGAAGGCCGGGCCGAAGAACGTGATCGAAGCGGGCCGGCCGTCCTCGGTGAACCCGTTGGGCACGGTCACCGCGGCCATGTCGAGCAGGTTCGCGAACTGGGTGTAGCGACCGAGCGTGAGGTTGTGGCCGATCGGGTCCTCGGCGATCTCGCTGTGCGTGAAGGTCGTCCCGATCGTCGGGAGCGCGAGCACGTCGATCCGCTCCCACAGGCGATCGGCGGCCGCCCGCAACTCGCGCAGCCGGTGCTGGGCCCGGAAAGCGTCGGCCGCCGTGAAGCCGTACCCGGTCTCGAGAACCGCCCGGGTCACCGGCAGGACCGACGCCGGCTGCGCGGTCAGGAACTCGTCCAGATCGGCGAGCCGCTCGGCCACCCACGGCCCGCGATACAGCAGGTCACCGGCCTCCAGCAGCGGTCCGACGTCGACCGCGAGATCACCGGCGAACCGCCCGAACGCCTTCTCCTGCCCGGCGTCACCGAAGAAATCCAGAGCTTCCGGTACGCCGACGCGGGGCTCGGCGATCAGCGGCCGCCGCCCCTCCCTCGACCACGGGTCCTCCCGTACGCGGCCCCGCGCGACCCGCATCACCCGGTCGCCCGTGGCCGCGTCCCGGGCGAAGATCGAGACGCAGTCGAGCGAGCGGCAGGCCGGCACCACGCCGAGCGTGCTGAGCAGTCCGCGGGTCGGCTTGATCCCGACGATGCCGTTGAGCGCGGCCGGCACCCGGCCCGAGCCCGCGGTGTCCGTGCCGAGCGCGAAGACGACGGTCCCGTCCGCGACCGCGACCGCCGACCCGGAGCTCGACCCGCCCGAGATGAGCCCCCCGCCGAAGACACTCTCCGGCGCCCCGTACGGCGACCGTGCCCCGGTCAGCCCGGTGGCGAACTGGTCGAGGTTCGTCTTGCCGACCACGATCGCGCCCGCGTCGACCAGGCGCTGCACCACCGGGGCGTTGCGCTCCGGGATGTACGCGAAGTCGGGGCAGCCCGCGGTGGTCGGCAGCCCGGCCACGTCGATGTTGTCCTTGACCGCGAACGGCAGCCCGGCCAGCGGCAGCCGGGGATCGACCTGCTCGGCGCGGGCTCGCAGCTCATCAGGGCCGAACGAGCTGATCCAGACGTCCGGCCGGCCCTGCACTGTGTCGACGATTGCGTGCGCATCCACATCGTCGATTGTCGACAATTCTGTTTCATGGATGGCTGCGCTTTGTAACGCCGCGATTTCGCCTAGCTCAGGTACGTCCGGGCGCCGTGCGCGCCGAGCGCCTCGAGGATCGCGGTGGCATCGCCCCGCTCGACGGCGGCGAAGAGCCGCTCGTGCCGCACCACGCCGTCCTCGGCCCGGGCCACCTCGGCCTCGCGCCGCATGTTCACCGCCATGTAGAGCTGGATCCGCACCAGCACCGAGCCGTACAACTCGGCCAGCTGCCGGTTGCCGCCCAGCGAGACCACCTCGGTATGGAACCGGCGGTGCGCGTTGGCCAGCTCCAGCCGGTCGCCCGTCTCGGTCGCCTTGCGCATCACGTCCAGCGCGGCGCGCAGCGCGGTCAGATCGGGCGCGACCGGCATGGCCCCCACGGCGTGCCGCTCGAGCACGTCGCGCACCTCGTAGAGCTCACGCACATCCTCGTCGGACAGCGTCGCGACCCGCGCGCCGCGCCGCGGGATGTGCTCGACCAGCCCCTGCTGGGCGAGCAGCCGCATGGCCTCCCGCAGCGGCGCCCGGCTGATCCCCAGCCGGCGCGTCAACTGCTCCTCGACGAGGCGCTCGCCCGGGTCGGTGCGCCCGCTGAGGATCTCGCGGCGGAGGCGCTCGACGGCGAGTTCGACGAGGCTGTACGTCTGAAGCTCCCCGGTGCTCACGCGACGAGTGTGCCAGCCACCCCCGCACCCCGTCTCAGCCGCTGTCCCGTTCCCCGGTGTCCCGGTGCCGCCGCCGCCCCTCATTCACGCTGGGCCAGACCGCCACCAAAATCATCCCAGCCCCCACGACGATCAGCGCCGTCCAAACCACAGTCATCGCCCGAGGCTAGCCCCGCCCGCCCACCCACAACCGACCAAGTCATGCACCATTCACACATTCAACAACCCCCGCCCCCGCCCACCCGTGCCAAACAAACCCGCCGCCCTGCCGCCGCCCTGCCGCCAAGCACTCGTCATGCGATGCGACCACGCCCGGCTCGGGCGATGCGCCGCGCGGGCGATGCCGGGTCGAGCGATGCGCCGGCCGAGCGATGCCGGGTCGAGCGATGCCGGGTCGAGCGATGCCGGGTCGAGCGATGCCGGGTCGAGCGATGCCGGGTCGAGCGATGCGCCGGCCGAGCGATGCCGCGTCGAGCGGGAGATGGCGGGGCGGCGGAGTTCCGGCGATTCGGGGCGCGGCGCCGGGCCGCCACCCGGCGCCGCGCGTCTCGGCCGGCTTGGGTGCCTCGACCGAAAGCTTCTGGAGTTTCAGCGCTCCAGATACCCGCGCAGAATTTAGTCCCCGGCTTCGACGCCCGTCTATTAGGTCTGACTTAAATCCCACCCTGCGATCAAGCAAAGTAACGCAGCGCGATCAAGAACCCCACCACACACTCAGCACCAGCAAGGTGCCGTAGCCCTGACCACAACTTTCCCCAGCCGGCCCCACACGCCAGCAGCAACGCATTGCAAGCCCCCGCAGACCCCCGCCGAGAGGGCGCGGCGAACTACCCCAGCCACCCATCGCCGCAACCAACCCGCCAAGAAGGAGCAAAGAGCCCACGCAGCCAGGCCCATCCGACGCGCCGAGATGCTGCGATAACCGCCAGGCGACGGCTCAGGCGACGCGCCGAAATGCTGCGATGAGCGCCAGGCAGCGACGCAGCCGACGCGCCGAGAAGGTGCGATGAGTGCCAGGCGACCGCCGAGTTGGTGCGATGAGTTCAAGGCGCCGACGCAGGCGACCGCCCAGAAGGTCCCATGAGCGCCAGGCAACGAACGCAGACGACCCACCACCCAGCTCAGGCGC
Source organism: Actinoplanes sp. M2I2 (assembly GCF_023544445.1). Classification (GTDB taxonomy): domain Bacteria; phylum Actinomycetota; class Actinomycetes; order Mycobacteriales; family Micromonosporaceae; genus Actinoplanes. Next base: position 57,811 of record NZ_JALPVJ010000037.1, read on the forward strand.
CGAAGGCACGCCGCACGCCGAAGGCGTACAGGACCTCACCCAAGCGCCACCACCCACGGGGAGCGACCGGCCGCACCGTGGGGGTCTGGGGGCTCGGCCCCCAGGACGACATACGAGTCGGCCAGGTCCGAGCGTTCCGCGGACACACTCCTCCGCCGACGAGCGGGCGACGAGAATCGAACTCGCGTAATCAGTTTGGAAGACTGAGGCTCTACCATTGAGCTACGCCCGCAGCGCCCCGCTTGCACGGGGTCACCGGGACATCGTACTGAATGATCGCCCGTCCACGCGAACCGGATTCCCCCTGAGGTGACTCCAGCGCACGCGCGTGGAAGCGGACCGCATACACTGGCCGTCGCCACGGGGTGTGGCGCAGCTTGGTAGCGCACTCGCTTTGGGAGCGAGGGGCCGTGGGTTCAAATCCCGCCACCCCGACTGACGACATCTATCCGTAGCAACAAGGAGTACGCCTGTGAAGAGCACCGTCGAGACTCTGAGCCCGACCCGGGTGAAGCTCGCCATCGAGGTGCCGTTCGACGAGCTCAAGCCGAGCCTGCAGAAGGCGTACCGGGAGATCGGCGCGCAGGTTCAGGTGCCGGGCTTCCGTCGCGGCAAGATCCCGGCTGCGGTCATCGACCAGCGGGTGGGGCGCGGCGCGGTTCTGAACGAGGCCGTCCAGGAGGCGATTCCGCAGCAGATCCTGGCGGCCGTGCAGGAGCACGACGTCAAGACGCTGGGCCGCCCCGAGGTCGAGATCACCGAGTTCGGCGACAACGAGCCGCTCAAGTTCACCGCCGAGGTCGACGTCCGTCCCGCGATCACCGTTCCCGACCTGTCGACGATCTCCGTGACCGTCCCGGCTGTCGAGATCGGCGACAACGAGATCGACGAGCAGATCAACGGTCTGCGGGAGCGTTTCGCCACGCTGAAGTCGGTCGACCGGCCGGCCGCCGAGGGTGACTACGTGCAGCTCGACCTGAAGGCCACGGTCGACGGCGTGGAGGTCCCGGGTGGCTCGGCGACGAACATCTCGCACGAGGTGGGCAGCAAGCAGCTGCTCCCGGGCCTCGACGAGGTTCTCGTTGGCCTGGTCGCCGGCGCCGACGCCAACTTCACCACTCAGCTCGTGGGCGGCGACTTCGCCGGCCGCGACGCCGAGGTCGACGTGACGGTCCGCAGCGTCAAGGACAAGCAGCTGCCCGAGGTCGACGACGACTTCGCCCAGATGGCGAGCGAGTTCGACACGCTCGAGGAGCTGCGCGGCGACCTGCGTGAGCGGCTGACCAAGGTGAAGAAGGTCGAGCAGATCTACGCCGCCCGTGACGAGGCGCTCAAGCAGCTCGTCGAGGCGGCCGATATCCCGGCTCCCGAGGGCGTCGTCAAGGACGAGGTCGAGGGCCGCAAGCAGGCGATGACCGACCAGCTGGAGCGGATCGGCGCCACCCTGCAGGACTACCTCAGCTCGGAGGACAAGACCGAGGAGCAGATCGACCAGGAGCTGACCGAGGCCGCCCAGGAGGGCGTCCGCATCCAGCTGCTGCTCGACACGATCGCCGACGCCGAGGACGTCCAGGTCTCCGACGACGAGTTCGGCCACGAGATCGTGCACCGGGCGCAGCGCGCCCAGATGCAGCCTCAGCAGTACTACGACCAGCTCGTGCAGTCGGGTGCGGCCGCCGCGGTCTTCGGCGACGTGCGCCGCGGCAAGGCGCTCGCCTCGGTCATGGAGCAGGTCGAGATGAAGGACAGCGAGGGCACCGTGCTGACCCTCGACGACCTGCGCGCGGCCAGCGAGGACGAGCACGCCGGTCACAACCATTGATTCACCCGGGACCGCGATCGCCCCACCGACGAGGAGGAGCGATCGCGGTCTTTCCTTTGGGCCACGTGCGCTGTCAGCGAACACCTGCCCGAGCGGGAAGCTGATGCGCATTGGACCGGTTAGGTTGGTCGTACGACGGACAACTTGCCGGCCGCCACTGGCCGACACAGTCAGCTGTGAAGGGCTGCCATGACCGATCTTCATTTGCCCGCGAGCCCCGTGCTCCGCGGTGACTCTCTCAGTGGCAACCTCGACGACTCGGTCTTCAACCGCCTGCTGCGTGAGCGCATCATCTTCCTCGGCAGCGAGGTGACCGACTCGGTGGCCAACCGCATCTGCGCGCAGCTGCTGCTGCTTTCCGCCGAGGACCCTGAGCGCGACATCAACCTCTGGATCAACTCGCCCGGTGGCTCCGTCTACTCGGGCATGGCGATCTACGACACGATGCAGTTCATCGACAACGACGTGCAGACCGTCGCGATGGGCATGGCCGCGTCGATGGGCCAGCTGCTGCTCTGCGCCGGCGCTCCCGGCAAGCGTTTCTCGCTGCCGCACGCGCGCATCATGATGCACCAGCCGTCCGGTGGCATGGGTGGCACGGCCGCCGATATCGCCATCCAGGCCGAGCAGATGCTCTACACCAAGCGGATGTTCCAGGAGCGGGTCGCCTTCCACACCGGCCAGACCCAGGAGCAGATCGAGCAGGACTCCGACCGTGACCGCTGGTTCACGGCTCAGGAGGCCATGGATTACGGCTTCATCGACAAGGTGATCACCGGGGCCACTCAGGTTCCCGAGGGCGCCGGAACGCTGAACTGAGGAGCTGAATATGACTGACCTGACCTTGCCCTCTGGGTTCGCGCCGGTGCACAACCGCTACGTGCTGCCCTCCTTCGTCGAGCGTTCCTCGAACGGGATGATGAAGGAGACGAACCCGTACAACAAGATGTTCGAGGACCGGATCATCTTCCTCGGCGTCCAGGTGGACGACGCGTCGGCCAACGACGTGATGGCCCAGCTGCTGACGCTGGAGAGCTCCGACCCGGACCGCGACATCCTCATGTACATCAACTCGCCCGGCGGTTCCTTCACCGCCATGACGGCGATCTACGACACCATGCAGTACGTCCGCCCGGACATCTCGACGGTCTGCCTCGGGCAGGCCGCCAGCGCGGCCGCGGTCCTGCTGGCCGGTGGTACGTCGGGCAAGCGCATGGCCCTGCCGAACTCGCGTGTGCTAATCCACCAGCCGGCCACCGAGGGTGGCTACGGTCAGGGATCCGACATCGAGATCCAGGCGCGGGAGATCCTGCGCATGCGTTCGCAGATGGAGCAGATGATCTCGCGGCACACCGGCCGTCCGGTCGACCAGGTCCGCAAGGACGTCGACCGCGACAAGATCATGACGGCCGACGAGGCCAAGGAGTACGGCATGGTCGACGTGGTCCTGGCCAGCCGTAAGAAGAGCCTGCAGTCGGTCGGCTCGGGCAGCTGACGACACACCGCCTCGCGTCCGCCTGACGGGCGGCCGTGGGGGCGGTTGGACAGGATGTCGGGGGCCGGCCGGAGCGATATAGACTGGCCGACCCCTGACACGCCCGTTTTGGGGGGTCGGAGAACCGCACCTTTGCGGGTAACGTCGTGCATGCAGCCTCAGTTACGCGATTCCGCAGACGATGAGATGGCAACGGGGCCGATCAGTCCTCAGATCAAGCAGTTCTCAGATCAAGCAGTCCCTCAGATCAGGGCCGGTGAGAGTCGGCCGATGAGCTCAAGGAGTACGTAGGTGGCACGGATCGGCGACGGCGGCGACCTACTGAAGTGCTCCTTCTGTGGGAAGTCCCAGAAGCAGGTCAAGAAGCTCATCGCGGGCCCTGGGGTCTACATCTGCGACGAGTGCATCGACCTCTGCAACGAGATCATCGAGGAAGAGCTGGCCGAGACCGGCGAGGTGAAGTGGGAAGAGCTTCCCAAGCCGATGGAGATCTGCTCGTTCCTGGACCAGTACGTGGTCGGCCAGGAGCAGGCGAAGAAGGCGCTCTCGGTCGCGGTCTACAACCACTACAAGCGGATCCAGGCCGAGTCGAGCGGCGCGCCCGGTGCTGGCAGCGACGTCGAGGTGGCCAAATCCAACATCATGCTCATCGGCCCCACCGGCTGCGGTAAGACGCACTTGGCGCAGACCCTGGCCCGCATGCTGAACGTGCCGTTCGCGATCGCGGACGCCACGGCGCTCACCGAGGCCGGCTACGTGGGTGAGGATGTCGAGAACATCCTGCTGAAGCTCATCCAGGCCGCCGACTACGACGTGAAGCGCGCCGAGCAGGGCATCATCTACATCGACGAGGTCGACAAGATCGCCCGCAAGAGCGAGAACCCGTCGATCACCCGCGACGTCTCCGGTGAGGGCGTCCAGCAGGCTCTCCTCAAGATTCTCGAGGGCACGGTGGCCAACGTTCCGCCCCAGGGCGGCCGTAAGCACCCCCACCAGGAGTTCATCCAGATCGACACCACGAACGTGCTGTTCATCGTCGGTGGCGCGTTCGCCGGGCTGGACCGCATCATCGAGTCCCGCGTGGGGCATGGCGGTGTCGGTTTCGGCGCGCACCTGCGGTCGATCTCCGAGCGGAACACCGACGACATCTTCAGCCGGGTCATGCCCGAGGACATGCTGAAGTTCGGCCTGATCCCCGAGTTCATCGGTCGTCTGCCGGTCATCACCACGGTGCGCAACCTCGACCGCGAGGCTCTGATCAAGATCCTTACCGAGCCCCGCAACGCGTACGTGAAGCAATATCAGCGCCTCTTCGAGCTCGACGGCGTGGAGCTGGAGTTCGACTCCGGCGCCCTCGAGGCCATCGCCGACCAGGCCATGCTGCGAGGCACCGGTGCCCGCGGTCTCCGCGCCATCATGGAAGAGGTCCTGCTCTCCGTGATGTACGAGGTCCCGAGCAATCCCGACGCTGCGCGTGTGGTCATCAACCGCGAGGTCGTGCTCGAGAACGTCAACCCGACGATCGTGCCGCGCGAGTTCGTCGGCCGTCGTCGTCGCGAGCGCGAGGAAAAGTCCGCCTGATCCGAGCTTTCCGTGCCGCCGTCGTTCCTCCGGGAGCGGCGGCGGTTGCTTGTGTGCCCGGCCCCGGCCGACGGCTGCGCGCTTGTCCTGCGTACCCGGAAAGCTTGCCGGTTCGGCTGCGCTCGACCACTCGGTCCGCGACGGCTAGCGTGAGGCGAATCTGATCACTCCTCGAGTTGGGGGCCAGCCGTGCACCCGTTCCGCGCCGCGATCGAAGCCCGCGATCTTGAAGCCGCCCTGAACCTCCTCCACGAGGACGTGGTCTTCCGGAGCCCCGTGGTCTTCACCCCCTACCGCGGGCGCTTCGCGGTGGCCCCGATCCTGCGCGGGGTCCTCGAGGTCTTCGAAGACTTCCGCTACACCCGGGAGATCGGCGCTGCCGACGCTTTCGATCACGCTCTGGTCTTCCGGGCCCGGGTCGGCGACAAGGAGCTCGAGGGCGCCGACTTCCTGCATGCCGACCCGGACGGCCGGATCACCGAGTTCACCGTGATGGTGCGCCCCCTGAAGGGCGTGCAGGCCCTGGCCGAGGCGATGCGCGACCGGATGTCGTGACCGCCGCTGACCACCGGTCGCGAGGGGTTGGTCGCCGGTGGCCGCGCTCGTAGGCTGCAGGCATGCGTGTTGCGGTGTGCCAGGTGAACTCGCGGGCCGATCGGGATGACAACCTGCGGGTGGCTCGCGACCTGCTCGAGCGGGCCGCGGCGGCCGGCGCCGAGCTGGCGGTGCTGCCCGAGTACGTGGACTACCTCGGTCCCGGTGACACAGCGCCCAAGCCCGAGGGCGTGGACGGCGAGTTCGCGCAGTTCTTCGCGACCGCCGCGCGGGAGATCGGCATCTGGGTGCACGCCGGCTCCTTCCACGAGAGCGGCCCCGACCCGAGCCGCACCTACAACACGTCCCTGGTCTTCGATCCCCGCGGCGAGCTCGTGGCCCGCTACCGCAAGATCCACTTGTACGACGTGGAGATCGCGGGTCGGGTCTCCTACCAGGAGTCCCGATCGGTGGCGCCCGGTGACGAAACGGTCGTGTCCGAGATCGCCGGTGCTCGCGTGGGTCTCTCGATCTGCTACGACCTGCGTTTCCCCGAGCTCTACCGCCGGCTGGCCGTCGACGGCGAGGCCCGGGTGCTGGTGGTGCCGGCCGCGTTCATGATGCACACCGGCCGCGACCACTGGGAGGTCCTCCTGCGGGCGCGCGCGATCGAGAACCAGTGCTACGTCGTCGCCGCGGGCCAGATCGGAGACCACGACCCCGGGCGTACGTGTTTCGGCCGCAGCATGATCATCGACCCGTGGGGCACCGTGCTGGCCCAGGCGCCCGACACGATCGGCATCGCCACCGCCGACCTGGACTTCGAGCGACTCGACAAGATCCGTACCGAACTGCCCAGCCTGGCCAACCGGCGTCTCTGACGCTGCGGTCGCGCTTCCTCCAGGGCGTGGTCGTAGCGTGCGTCTCCGGCCACCTGAGCCCCTTCGTCAGCCGCCGCGCGCTGGGTTGGACCGGTCCCACACTGGGAACCGCACCGGCGGTACGGCTGTCTCGCTCTGCCGGCGCCGTCCGGTGATGGTGCCGTCGCCGCCGTCCGGTTGGTGCAGCCGTCCGACGAGATAGGCCCGTACCCCGATGCCCCGGCCCCGGTCAGGTCGGTGAGGTCCACTTTCTGCCGGCCGCCGACGCGCCGATGAGCTCGGTTCCGATGATGACGCTGATCTGGCAGCCAGGAGTGCCGTCGGTCAGAGGCCGATGCCGACGTCGACGATCACGGCGTACGTGAAGGGGGTTCCGGTCTCCACCGCATCTCTGCTGTCCCTGTCGAGGGGTTATCCCTGCCCAGAGGCTGGCCGCCGTTCTGGCGAGGGGCCCAGCCGACGTGTTAGCGAGGGGCTTGGCCACTGTCTTGGCGAGAGATCTGGCTGTCGTGTTAGCGAGGGGCTTGGCCACCGTCTTGGCGAGAGATCTGGCTGTCGTGTTAGCGAGGGGCTTGGCCACCGTTCTGGCGAGGGGGCCTGGCTGTCGTGTTAGCGAGAGGCTTGGCACCGCCTTGGTTAGGGGCTTGGCCGCCGTCCTGGCCAGGGGGTTAGCCACCATCCCGTCCAAAGGCTCAGTTGCATCTCTGTCCAAGAACCCAGCCGCCCGCCATAGGACAATCCAGAGGCCTTCCCTGTCCAGAGAGCTGGAGGCGATAGGGCGATCGTCTTTGGACGTGGCCCGCCGCGCGGTAGTGATGCAGCGCGATGGTGTCGATGCCGGTGTCGGCGTCGCCGCCGATCAGCAGCACCGCCAAGGGAACACCGCCAGCGTCGGTGAGCGCTCTCGTTGTCCGGGGGTCAGAGCTCCCGTTGTCCTAGCTCGAGAGACTTGTGCTCGTCCCTGTTGGGGGAGCTGAGCGCTCTCCTTGTCCGGGGGTCAGAACTCTCGTTGTCCTGGGTCGAGGGACCTGTGCTCGTCGCTGTTGAGGGGAGCTGAGCGCTCCTTCTGTCCAGGCATCAGCGCCCTCTCCGGCTATGGGGTTCGCGGCACTCCCCGTCTAGCGGCTCAACCGTCCCTCCCCGGCTCAGCGTCTCTCCCGGCGCGTGGAGGACCAGCGTTCCTCCTGTCCAACGGGAGTACAGCGCTTCCTGCGACCCGACTCCACGGCGCTTTACCCGGTCGGCACCGCTGATCCGGTCGAGACCGCGGGGGAGGGCTTCGCCAGCCACCGCCGGGGAGACCGGTCGCGCGTGGCAGTGGGTCAGGACGAGCTTGCCCGGGCAGCGCTGCGCGGCTTCGAGCAGCGATGACATACGACTCCGAGCAGCGATGACACGCGAGGGCCAGAAGAAAGGACGTCGTTGACGTGTCGGCTGCTGACCGTGCCGGCAAGGGCCGGTCAGTCTCTGTGGCCCTACCTTGAGTGGGGGCTACGCCGGCGGGCTCAAGGCGTCGCGGAACGCTGTGCGCGACGTCCAGGTATCCAGGGCCCCGTTTCGGTAAGTCACCCCGGGGCGTGCGGTAACCGTCGGCGGCGTGCGGCAGTCAGGCGATGTGGGCCGCGATGGGAAGGCGTTCCGCCCGCGCGGGCCCTCACCGACGCTCTCTCGGGCTGCTTTCCAGCCTTCGGGCTGCTTTCCCGTGGGATGTCAGCGGCGTCACAGAAGGTTGATCAGATAGCCGGCCACGGCGAAACCGATGACTGCGCCGCCGCTCAACAGCATGGCGCCGCCCATCCGGGAAGGGCCCCGTTCCAGGAGCCGCCGCACCGAGACAACCAGCGTGACCAGCACAAGCGCCCCGATGAGGAACTGGCCGAAGGGCATGATCATGTCCATCAACACGTCGGCTGCCAGAGTCCGGGAAGCTCCCATGGGCCCACTCTTTCACGCCGCGAAGCCGTTTCGGGTCTTCTCGGCGCAGGGTCGGGCACGGGGGTCGATTTGCATGAGCGGCACCCGGTCGCGTAACTTTCTCTCTGCCCGAGGGAAACCCGGACGAACGACGCGAAAGCGACGCTGGGACGGCGACCCCGGAGGGCAGGCCTTATGCTTCACTGACAAGGCCGGGCGGAGCGGAGCAGGGCGACTTGCGCAAGCGACACCGACCGGGTAAGTTAGTCAAGCCAGCGGGAACCGGGCAAGCAGATCACGAAGTGATCGTCGGCCGGTCCGCGAGGCCACTCTCACGAACAGCTCGCCGATGGCGGGTTCGAGTCGTGGGAAAAACTTGGGCGATGCGAGCACGACCTAGGGTCTTGCGAACGCGAAGTCGACCAGGTAAGTTTGAGGGGTTGCCCCGGAGCGGTTAGCCGGGTGTGGTTGTTCTTTGAGAACTCAACAGGGTGCTTGATAAGCCAGTGCCAATTAGTTAGAACCCCGGCCGGCTTGTCACTTTCTTCTCCTTCGGGAGGGATGGTGCAGGTTAGGTGGGAGATTCCTTTGGCAACATTATTTTGTTGCCGGGACGCTTTTCCAAAGATTTTGTTGGAGAGTTTGATCCTGGCTCAGGACGAACGCTGGCGGCGTGCTTAACACATGCA
>NZ_JALPVJ010000038.1 GCF_023544445.1 Actinoplanes sp. M2I2
ATCAGGCAGCGGAGCTCCCGGTGTCAAGGGCGTCTTAGAGTGACCACCCTCTATACAGGAGCTCCGCTGTTTTCATGCCTACGACACACCTTGACGACCGCCCGCACCGCCTAACTGAACGGCGTTGGATCTAGTCGGTGAACAGACAGTCCACACGATCATCGCGTTGTCGCCGGTGGCGACGTAGACTGGCACTCTGTCTGCGGGAGTGCCAAGTTCATTTTGGTGGGAGCACCGGCTCTCGACGGGTGTCGCGACGGCGAAGGGGGAGGGGTCGGATGAGTCTGGATGACCGCAAGCTCGAGGTCCTGCGCGCGATCGTCGAGGACTACGTCGAGACCCAGGAGCCGGTGGGCTCCAAGTCGCTGGTCGAGCGCCACGCTTTGGGCGTGTCCCCGGCTACGGTCCGTAACGACATGGCCGTGCTGGAAGAGGAAGGTTACATTCGGCAGCCGCACACGAGCGCCGGCCGCGTGCCGACCGACGCCGGCTACCGGCTCTTCGTCGACCGGCTCTCCAAGGTCAAGCCGCTCACCCCGGCCGAGCGCCGGGCCATCGAGCGCTTCCTCATCGGCGCCGTCGACCTCGACGACGTGGTGCACCGCACGGTGCGCCTGCTCGCCCAGCTGACCCGCCAGGTCGCCGTCGTGCAGTACCCGTCGCTCGCCCGCTCGTCGGTGCGGCACCTCGAGCTGGTGCCGATCTCCACCACGCGCCTGATGCTCGTGATGATCGCCGACACCGGCCGGGTCGAGCAGCGGCTGGTCGAGCTGCCCGAGCCCGTCCCGGCCGACGACGTGACCGACCTGCGGCGCCGGGTCAACGAGAAACTGGCCGGTCAGCGGCTCGCCGACACCCCGCCGCTGGTGCAGGGGCTGGTCGACGACTGCTCCCCGGGCCACCGCGCCACCATGGCCTGCCTGGCCTCGGTGCTGCTCGAGACGCTGGTCGAGCGCAGTGAGGAACGCCTCGCCTTGGCGGGCACGGCTAACCTGACCCGTGGGGGCGTGCTCGACTTTCAGGGCACGCTGCGCCCCGTCCTCGAAGCCCTCGAGGAGGAGGTCATCCTGTTGAAGTTGATCGGCGACCTCGAGCCCAGCAAGACCCGGGTCCGGATCGGCGACGAGAACCAGATCGACAACCTGCGGTCGGCATCGGTGGTCAGCACAGGTTACGGGCCCGGCGCGACGATCGTCGGCGGGCTCGGCGTGCTCGGCCCCACCCGGATGGATTACCCCGGCACCATCGCGACTGTGCGCGCGGTGGCACGCTACGTGGGCGACCTTCTAGCACAGAACTGACGAGGATTGCGGAGCCCGTGGCCAAGGATTACTACGGCATTCTCGGCGTGAGCCGGGAAGCCACCGACGACGAGATCAAGCGCGCCTACCGCAAACTGGCTCGGCAATACCATCCGGACGTCAACCCGGATCCGGAAGCACACGAGAAGTTCAAGGACATCAACGCGGCCTACGAGGTCCTGTCCGACGACCAGAAGCGGCAGATCGTCGACCTCGGCGGTGACCCGCTGGCGCCCGGCGGCGGCATGGGCCCGGGTGGCCCCGGCGGCGCGGGCGGCCCGTTCGTCGGCTTCCAGGACATCATGGACGCGTTCTTCGGCACGGCGGCCGGTGGCGGCGGGCGGGGCCCCCGTCCCCGTACCCGTCCCGGCGCCGACGCGATCCTGCGCCTCGAGCTCGACCTGAACGAGACCGCCTTCGGCGTCGAGGCGCCGATCACGGTCGACACCGCGGTGCTGTGCACCCAGTGCTCGGGCGCCGGCACCGCTCCCGGTACCCACCTGGCCACGTGTGAGACGTGCGGCGGCCGCGGCGAGGTGCAGAGCGTGCAGCGCACGTTCCTGGGCCAGGTCGTCTCCTCCCGGCCCTGCGTCACCTGCCAGGGCCACGGCACGGTCATCCCGCACCCCTGCCCCACCTGCGCCGGCGACGGCCGCGTCCGCACCCGCCGCTCGCTCACGGTCAAGATCCCGGCCGGTGTCGAGGACGGCATGCGCATCCGGCTGGCCCAGCAGGGCGAGGTCGGTCCCGGCGGCGGCACCCCCGGCGACCTCTACGTCGAGATCCACGAGCGCCCGCACGACGTCTACTCCCGCAAGGGCGACGACCTGCACTGCCGCGTCACCCTGCCGATGACCGCGGCCGCTCTGGGCACCCGTCTCACCATCAAGACCCTCGACAGCGAAGAGGCCATCGAGGTCAAGCAGGGCACCCAGCCGGCCAGCACCCTCCGGATCCGCGGCAAGGGCGTGCCGCACCTGCGCGGTCAGGGCCGCGGTGACCTCTTCGTCCACCTGGACGTCCGGACGCCGACCAAGCTGACCGCCGACCAGGAGCGCATGCTGCGCGACTTCGCCAAGACCCGCGGCGAGGACGTGGCCGAGCTGAGCAAGCAGGGCGGCTTCTTCAGCCGGATGCGGGACGCCTTCAACGGCCATTAGACGACGGCGGCCCGGCCCACCGGGAAGCGCACTCCGGTCAGGTCTTCCGAGACGGCCCAGAGGCGTTGCTGCACCGTCAGGTCGTAGGACCCGGGGCTGGACGTGACCAGCCTCGGGTGGCCGCGCCCCTCGGCCAGGCCGTCGGGGCCGTAGTACTGCCCGCCGAGCACGGACGGGTCGGTGGCCGCCCGCAGCGTGGGCAGCGCGCCCGCCGTGGCAGGCTGGCCGATCAGCGACGCGACCCAGGTGAGCGGCCGGCGGACGACCGCCGGGGTGTTGCGGACCAGTTCGGTGTCGGAGAGGCCGGGGTGCGCGGCGACCGCGACGGTGGTGCCGTGCTCGGCGAGCCGGCGCTGCAACTCGTACGTGAACATCAGGTTGGCCAGCTTCGACTGACCGTAGGCGGCGGCCCGGCCGTAGGAGTGCTCCCACTGCAGGTCGTCGAAGTGAATGGCGGCCCGGATGCGGTGGCCGGTGCTGCTGACCGTGACGACCCGGGAGCCGGGCACCGGCAGCAGCTGGTCGAGCAGCAGCCCGGTGAGCGCGAAGTGGCCCAGATGGTTGGTGCCGAACTGCATCTCGAAGCCGTCCCGGGTCGTCTGCTTCGGGGTGTACATGACGCCGGCGTTGTTGATCAGCAGGTCGATCCGCGGGTGGGTGACCCGCAGAGCGGCCGCGGCGGCCCGCACCGATTCCAGGGACGTCAGATCGAGTTCCTGGACGGAGACGTCGCCGCTCATGCGAGCGGCCGCCAGCTGGCCCTTGGCGGTGTCGCGCACGGCCAGCACGACCGACGCCCCGCGCTCGGCCAGCTGCCGGGCGGTCTCGAAGCCCAGCCCGGTGTTGGCCCCGGTGACCACGGCCACCCGGCCGTCCTGGCGGGGAATCTGCTGCTCGGTCCAGATCATCTCGTGCTCCTCAATGTACCGCCGGTAACTTATGCCTCGACGCTAATGTACCGCCGGTACAGTGTCAAGGGACCGCCGGTACCCAAGCTAGGGTTGGCACCATGACGTTCCAGCGGGCGCGCAGTGAGGAGCAGCGCGAGGTGCGGCGCCGGGCCATCCTGGAGACCACCTCGGTGATGCTCGACGAGATGCCGGTGGCCGAGGTGACCCTGAACGAGATGAGCCGGCGGGTCGGCCTGGCCAAGACAGCGGTACTGCGCTATTTCGAGTCCCGCGAGGCGGTGCTGCTCGACCTCCTGGACGACCGGACCACGACCTGGCTGGCCGAGCTGGAGCCGGAACTGGCCCGCGGCGTCGACTCCGGCCGGTCGGCGGTGGAGCGGGCCGAGCAGGCGGCCGAGGTGATCAGCCGGTCGCTCGCCACCCGGACGGTGCTCTGCGACCTGTTCGGTGCGCAGGGCGGCGTGCTCGAGCACAACGTCTCGGTCGAGGTGGTCCGCCGGCACAAGCGGGCGTCCCTCGGCAACCTGGCCGTGATGGCCGGCCTCGTCCGGCGGCACCTGCCCGAGCTCGGTGACCGCGCCGAGCTGTTCTGCCTCAACGCCCTGCTCATGGCCGGCGCGCTGTCCGCCTACGCCACCCCGCCGCGGAGCCTGCTCGCCGTCTACGAGTCGGAGCCGGCGCTGGCGGTCCACCAGGTCGACCTGCGGGCAGCCCTGCGGCTCGCGATCATCACATCGCTCGTGGGCATGCTGCCGCGCTCCTGAGCTCCGTGGTCCGGCGCAAGGTCAGGGGCGTCAGTCGTCGGAGGGGAAGAGGAGCATGTCGGCGATGAACGTGGTCACCCGGTCGGAGTGGTCGCGTCCGATCCAGGTGGGATAGGCGCCGTCGCCCCAGCCGCTGGACCAGGCGATCATGTCGCCGTCCGCGACGGTGGTGAAGCGCGGGTCCAGCAACTCCAGCGACTCCCACTCGTCGGTGAGGCGTTCCCGGTTCTCCTCGTCGACGAAGCAGGCCATGCCCGCGTCCACGCCGAAGCCGAAGAACTCGCCGTACCCCAGGTCGAGCAGGTCCTGACCGTCGCGCAGCGCCGGCTCCCACCGCACCGGCCGCCGGTCGGTGATGTCGAGGCGCACGGCGGCCACCCGGCGGTGGCCGGGGTCGTCGGTGAAGGTGGCCAGGCTGACGGTCACGGGATAGGTGCCGGGCGGGACGGTCGTCAGGAACGGCTCCTCGCCGTAGTCCAGCGACGACGGGTCGGCGGCCACGAGATGGCCCGTCGGCAGGTTGAGCTTGCCGGCCGGGTGGGTGGAGATGCGCATGCGGCGCTCGCCGACCGTGCGCTCGGCGCCGTCCTGGAAGAGGGTGCCGAGCCCGCGCGGCTGAAGGGGCCGCGGCGGGTGCCACGGCCGATCGGCGGTGGTGCGGACCGGCAGGTCGTGGGCGTCGGCGGCGGCGATCCGGAAGGGACCGTCGATCTCGCGCGGGACGGCGCAGACCGCCGAGAACGGCTCGACGCAGGCGTCGGCGTGAACGCGGGCCATGCTGTCCAGCAACGCCCAGCGGCCGAAGGCGGGCAGCGGCAGGCGCGGCGGCGTCCGCCCGGCGTCGGAGAACCGGTGGCTGTCGCCGCGGTCGCCGCCGGGCTCGATGGAGTCGTTGCGGCGCCCGCCGATCTGCCAGCTGATCCGGTGGCGGGCCGCCACCTGCCGGAATTCCGCCGCGCCGATCCCGGCCGGACCGTGCCAGCTGGTCGACTCGCGGAGGAACAGGTCACCCTCGGGGGCCCGGCGGAGTTCGTGGACGGCGGTCCGCCGGCCCTCACGGTCGTAGCGGGTGACGGCGCAATACCCCTCGGCCCACGAGATGTCGAGCACGGTGTGCGGGAGGCCGCCGGCGAGCAGCACGACCGAGTACGGTTCGCCGGCGGAGTCACGCGACTCGGCCTGATCCTGGGTCAGCGGGTTGACGACCGCGTCGTCCCAACCCTCGCAGTACACCGCCGCCAGCGTGGTCTCCATGGTCGGCGATCTTATTCAGGGGTGACTCCGTTTCGCCGCCCGCAACTGCGACTTTTCGGCCGTGTCGCGGGCGCCGAGAGCGAAGCGAGAGCCGGACGAGAGATCCGCCGGAGGATCAGCGGGCGGCCAGGGTCCGCCCGGCGTGGGTGGCCGCCTCGTGAGCGGCCTTCTTCATCAGCTCGGCGGTGTCGATCAGCGAGTCCAGGGCGGGGCTCACTCCGGCCAGCGTGAGCTCGCGCTCGATCACCATAAGGTCGGCGCCCCAGATGTCCCCGACCACGCGGCGCAGGTAGGCGGTGTTGTGGTCCCAGCCCTCACGCGGGGTGCCGGGGCCGTAGCCGCCGCCGCGGGTGGTGAGCACGATGACCGGCTTGCCGTCGAGCAGGCGCTCGGTCGGGTCCGGGGTGCCGGCCATCACCAGGTCGAACCAGGCCTTCACGTGCTGGGAGACGCCGTAGTTGTAGAGCGGCAGAGCCAGGATCGCGGCCTCGGCGTCGCGCACCTCGGAGGTGAGCTGACGAGCCAGGGCCACGGCGGCCCGCTGCTCCTCGGTGCGCTGGTCCTCGGGGGTGAAGGTGCCGTGGATGGCGTTCGCCCAGGCGTCGGCCGGGAGGGGTGAGGCGCCGAGGTGCCGGCGCACGAAGGAGGTGCCCGGACGGACGGCGGTCCACTCCGCCTCGGCGACGTCGGCCAGTTCGCTCGAGGCGGAGGCCGGGCCCTGGATGCTCGAGTCGATACGGAGAACTGTCATTGCTGACTCCCTGCGGCTTGAATGTTCAACACCAATGTAGGTGATTGCGCATTGAACATTCAAGTGCGGGCGGGCGGTATTCTGGGGGCGTGACTCATGACACGCCTTCGGACACCCCCTGGCTCGACAGGGAGGAGCGCACGGCGTGGATGAACCTGATCGCCATGCTCATGACGGTGCCGGCCGCCATCGACGCCCAGCTCAAGCGCGATGCCGGGCTGAATTTCTTCGAGTACTCGATCCTGTCCCACCTGTCCCTCCCGGATGATCACGCCGTGCAGATGAGCAACCTGGCCCACCTGGCCGGCGGCTCGCTCTCCCGGCTCTCGCACGCGGTGAGCCGGCTCGAACGGCAGGGCTATGTGAGCCGGCGCATCGGCACCGACGGCGAGACGCGCTGCGTGCAGGCCTTCCTCACCCCGGAAGGGTTGGACGCGCTGGTGGCGGCCGCGCCCGCCCACGTACGCGAGGTTCGCCGCCTGGTCTTCGACAACCTGTCCACGGCGCAGGTGCGTCAGATGCAGCGCATCGCCCACGAGATCGCCGGGGTCGCCTCACCCGACATGGTCACGCGCATCGACGAAGCGATCGAGGTGGCCGACCGGGCCGAGCGCGAGGGAAGCGGCGACTCCCGGCTGCCGGGCTCTGTCTGCTGATCAGCCGTCCAGCTCGGAGCGCGCCCGGTCGACGAGGGTGGGCAGCAACTCGGTCCGCCACGTCTCCAGGTGCACGTTGCCGCTCGACATGCCGCCGTGAGCGAACTCCTCGCGGAACACCCACGGGGCGGACTCGGCGGCCAGGTCGACGCCGACGACACGGTCGAACGTGGCCTTGAGCAGGCGATCCACCTCGCCGACGGACGGCGGCAGATAGGTGCCGGCGAGGTATTCGCCCATCGCGCGCCACACCCACGGGTCGCCGCGCAGGCCCCAGCGCACGGGTTCCGGGTCGAAGAGGTCGGAGACGAGTCGCACGGGATCAGCGTGGCACTCCACGACTCCGGCCGCATCGCGAGCGAGCGGATCGCCGGAGCGCGGGATCAGACGCTGATGGCGGGCACGGCGGCCGTACGGGACCAGTCGTGGCTGATGTCGGCGGCGGTACGCAGCAGTCTGGGCAGGTGGTCGTCGATCAGCGTCTCGACCGACGTCTCCGCGGCGTGCACCGTCACGTTGATCGCGGCCACCACGCGACCGTCCCCGTCCCGTACGCCGGTCGCGACGGACCGGATGCCGGGCGCGAGATCCTGATCGGCCAGTGCCCACCCCTTGGCCCGGACCTCGCGCAGCGAGGCGTCGAGCTGGGCCGTCGTGGGCTGCCGGCGCGATGTGATGCCCGACCGGGACGGCTCGGCCAGCACCGCCGTGAGCTCGTCGGCGGGCAGGGAGGCCAGCAGCACCTTGCCCATCGAGGTGGCCGGCGCGGGGAAGCGGGTGCCGATGGTCACGGCCAGGGTGACGATCTTGGGGATGGCCACGCGGGCGACGTAGACGATGTCGCTGCCGTCGAGCTGGGCCATCGAGGTGGACTCGTCGGTCTGGGCGACCAGCTTCTCCATGTGCGGGCGGGCGACGTCCCACATGTTCAGAGCGTTGATGTAGGCCATGCCGAGCTCGAGCACCCGCGGGGTGAGCGCGTACCCCCGGCCGTCGGCGCGCACGTAGCCCAGCGCCTCCAGGGTGATGAGGATGCGGCGGACCGTCGGGCGGGCGAGGCCGGTCCGGCCGGCGATCTCGCTCAGCGTCATGGCCGGTGTGCCGGGACGGAAGGAGCGCAGGACATCGAGGCCACGTGCCAGCGCCTCGATGAAATCGGGCCCGGCGCCCCTTCCGGTGTCGGTCATGACCTCATGCTTTCATTGCCCCGCGCGGCGACCGGCACACGGGCGTCGACCCGCAGGCGGGCGGCGACACGATGCCGGCTACTTCGTGTACTGGTAAGGGTTGTGCAGGATGCGGGCCTCCGGGATGTCCGGGTTCATGCCCTGCTCCCAGGCCTGGTCGCCCAGCGTCGACCGCAGGTGGTCGATCGTCGCGCCGACCTTGGCCCGGGCCGCCGCGAGGTCCACGTCGACCAGCTTGCCGTCGCGCTTGACCACCCGGCCACCGACCACCACGGTGTGCACGTCGCCCCGCTGCGCCTGGAAGGCCACCTGTCCGTACGGGTGGAGCAGGGGGAACATCGCCGGCGAGGCGTCGTTCTTGAGGAGCACCACGTCGGCCTGCCGGCCCGGGGTGAGCGACCCGATCGACGAGTCCATCCCGAGCGCCTTCGCCCCGCCGCGGGTGCCCCAGTCGACGACCTGCTCGGCCCGCAGGTGGTGATGGGTCACCGTCTCCTGGCGGCCGTGGGCCTCGAGGTGTTCCCGGGAGCGGTCGGCGCCGAGCGTGGTGCGCATGGCCGAGAACAGGTCGCCGCTCCACCACACGCTGGTGTCCATCGACAGCGACACCGGGATGCCGTGCCGGCGCAGCTGCCAGGTGGGCGGGTAGCCCTGACCGGCGCTCTGCTCGCTCTCGGTGGAGACCGACACCGAGCCGCCGCTCGCGGCGATGCGGTGGTAGGAGTCGCTGGACAGCGAGGCCGCGTGCACGTAGACGTTGCCGGGCGTCATGAAGCCGCTGTCGTGCATGAGCCGGATGCCGTCGTCGTTGGTGGCGCCCCAGACGCCGGCGTGCGTGGTGACCGTGACACCCAGTTCGCGGGCGACCTCGAACGCGGCCTTCTCGGGGAAGGCCGGGTCGCCGGTGACGTCGAACGCCATCTGGAAGCCGGCCAGCTTGCCGCCGTCGACGCGCCGGCGGTGGAAGTCCTGGAACTCCGGCGCCGTCGACCACTCCCACGGGCCCTGCTGGATGTTGCCGTAGGCGAGGACGAACCGGCCGGGCACCGCCTCGAGCGCGTCGACGGCCGCGTCGGCGTGGTCGGTGCTCTGCAGTCCGTGCGACCAGTCGACCGTGGTGGTGACGCCGGAGTCGAGGGCCTCGAGCGCGCCCAGGAGGTTGCCGGCGTAGATGTCCTCGGGCCGGAAGTGCTTGCCCGACTCGAGGTAGTACCAGACGAAGTACTGGGTGAGGGTCCAGTCGGCGCCGTAGCCGCGCATCGCGGTCTGCCACAGGTGCCGGTGGGTGTCGACCATGCCCGGCATGACGATGCCGCCGGAGGCGTCGATCTCCTCGTCGCCCTCGGGCGCGGTCAGATTCGGCCCGATCTCGGCGATCTTGTCCCCGACGACCAGCACGTCGGCGTTTTCCAGCACGGTGTGCGAGTCGTCCATGGTGAGCACCAGGCCATTACGGAAGATCATCGCCGATCCTTTCGAGATTTCCGGACCACTGTCCGCATGGCGGCCAGGGCGAATGGCGTCAGTGTGCGCGCGGTCACTTGGGTGGTCAATAGTTTGTTTCGGCCAGATCAACAAACCGTTGACAGTGCCTTGGGGCGGAGGCAAGCTGGGGCGGCGGACGAGTGTCCGTAGAACGGGCGGTACCCATGTCTGAGAAAGGGCCACTGGACGGCCTGCTCGTCGCCGACTTCTCCCGGATCCTCGCCGGGCCGTACGCGACGATGCTCCTGGCCGACCTCGGCGCCCAGGTGATTAAGGTGGAGGGTCCCGCCGGGGACGACACCCGCACGTGGATGCCGCCCGTCCGGGACGGCGTCTCCACGTACTACCTGGGCATCAACCGCAACAAGCGATCGATCGCGCTCGACCTCAAGAACGAGACCGACCTGGCCGACGCGCGGTCCCTGGCCCACCGGGCCGACGTCATGATCGAGAACTTCCGGCCGGGCGGGCTGGCCCGCTTCGGGCTCGACTACGACTCCGTCTCGGCCGCCAACAAGAAGATCGTGTACGCCAGCATCAGCGGCTTCGGCACCGGTGCGGGCGCCGGCCTTCCCGGGTACGACCTGATGGTCCAGGCCATCTCGGGGCTCATGAGCCTCACCGGCGACCCGGACGGCTCACCGTTCCGCGCCGGCATCTCGGTCTTCGACGTCATGGCCGGCCTGCACGCGAACATCGGCATCCTGGCCGCCCTGCACGCCCGGGCCGGGACCGGCCGTGGTCAGCACGTCGAGGTCAACCTGCTCAGCTCCGCGCTCTCCGGGCTGGTCAACCACTCCAGCGGCTACGTCGCCGGCGGCACGATCCCGTTCCGCATGGGCAACGCCCACCCGAGCCTCTTCCCGTACGAGCCGTTGCCCACCGCCGACGGCGAGCTGATCGTCATCGCCGGCAACGACGGGCAGTTCCGCAAGCTCTGCCAGGTGCTCGACCTGCCGCAGCTGCCGGACGACCCGCGCTTCGGCCGCAACCAGGACCGCACGGCCAACCGTGAGGAGCTGCGCCCGATCCTCCTCGAGCGGCTGGCCACCCGGACCAAGGACGAGTGGTTCCGCGACCTGATCGCCGCCGGGGTGCCCTGCGCGCCGATCAACACGATCGACGGCGGCGTCACGTTCGCCGAGGAGCTCGGGCTCGACCCGGTGGTCACCACGGGCGGCGTCCCCGGCATCCGCAACCCCATCACCTTCAGCGATTCGCGCGCCCGGTACGAGTTGCCGCCGCCCACGCTGGACGAACACGGCGAGGAGATCCGCAAGTGGCTGAGGAGCTGAGCTTCCCGACCGGCCTGGGCACGTCGACCCCGGACACGATCTCGCTGCTGGGCCAGGACCTGGCGGCCGACCTGATGGGCAAGGTCGGCTTCGGCGAGCTGGCCTTCTGGCTGGTGTCCGGTCGCCGTCCGTCGCCGTCCGAGGTACGGGTCTTCGAGGCGGTGCTGGTGGCGCTGGCCGACCACGGCTTCACGCCGACGGCGATCGCGGCGCGGCTCACGTACCTCTCGGCGCCGGAGGCCCTGCAGGGCGCCCTCGCGGCCGGTCTGCTCGGCGGCGGGTCCCGCTTCCTCGGCGTGACCGAGGACTGTGGACGGTTTCTGGCCGAGACGCTGGACGGCGTGGGCGACGAGCCCGACTACGACGCGATCGCGCTGGCCGCCGTCCGCGAGGCTAAGGCCCAGCGGCGCTTCGTCCCCGGTCTCGGGCATCCCGTGCACAAGGACCAGGACCCGCGAACGCCCGTGCTGATCCGGATCGCCGAACAGGAGGGCCTGCGCGGCCCGCACCTGCGGTTGTTCGAGGCGATCGGCCGGGTGCACCCCGAGGTGCTCGGCCGCCGGCTGCCGCTCAACGGCGCCGGGGTGTGCGGCGCCGCCCTCGCCGACCTGGGGCTGCCCGTCGACCTGCTGCGCGGCTTCGCGCTGCTGGCCCGGGCGGCCGGGCTGCTCGGGCACCTGGCCGAGGAACGCCGCCGCCCGCTGGGCATGGAGATCTACCGCACTGTCGACCGCAACGCCGTCTACGAACCCTGACGCCGTCCTCGAGGAGAAGAACACATGGCCAGCATTGTCGCGGTCATCGCCTCCACCCACCATCCGTTCTACTACCGGGCCACCACGGCCACCGGTGCGGACCGGCCCCCGTTCGCGGACGAGTGGGAGCGCAAGATCCTCGCCTTCCGCGAGACGCTCACCCGGGCCAACCCGGACGTGCTGGTGATGGTCGGCTCCGACCACTTCCACCAGTTGTGGCTCGACAACATGCCGCAGTTCCTGGTCGGCAAGGCGCCCTTCTACGACGCCAACTGGTACAACGAGGAGCGCGAGTTCGGTCTGCCGCGCATGCTGCTCAAGGGCCAGGAGGACCTGTCGGCCCACGTGCTGCGGGCCGGTCTGGACGCCGGCTTCGACCTCGCGTTCAGCAACGAGCTGCGGATCGACCACAGCATCACCTGCCCGATCATCACGCTGCGGCCCGAGGCCGACCTGCCGATCGTGCCGATCTACACGAACATCTTCGCGCCGCCGCTGCCGCAGCCCTCGCGCTTCGTCAAGCTCGGCGAGACGATCCGGCAGATCGTCGAGGAGTGGCCGTCGCACCTGCGGGTGGCTGTCATCGGCACCGGGCACCTCTCGCTCGAGCTGGGCGGTCCGCGCCAGTTCGGGCCGCACGGGCCCGACCCCGACTTCGACCGGCGGGCCGTCGAGTGGATCGCGACCGGCGACCTCGACAACTGCCTGCGCGAGGTGACTCTGGACAGCCTGCACTCGCCGGGCAACGCCACCCACGGCTTCATGGACTTCATGCTGATGATGGGGGTGGCCGGAGCCGGGGCCAAGGCCGATCACGTCGACACCCTGGACCTGTTCCACACGATGGAGGCCTACTTCACCTGGTACCCGAACGGAGCGCCCTCGTGAGCAAGTACCTGCTGGACAAGTTCCTGTACACGGTGGACCGCGATCCCGATCTGGTCGAGCGTTACCGGGAAGAGCCGCACGACCTCGTGACGTGGTGGGAGGCGGAACTGGCCAACGCCGTGCTCAACTGCCACACCGGCGAGGCCACCACGTGGCTGCGGTTCACCGACGACGAGCGCGCCGCCCTGATCGGCCACGATCACGTACGCCTCTTCGAGCTCGGCGCCCACCCGTTCCTCACGCTGACGTTGTTCATCGCGATGTTCGAGCGGGACAACAGCGAGCCCCTGGAGTACCAGAAGGCGTTCGGCGCGCGGCTGGCTCACTTCGACATGCCGTACCCGGACATCGCGACATGATCCCGGCCGCCGTGCTCCGGGTGTGCGGCCGGCCACCGTCCATCGAGGAGCGCCGGCCGCCGGTTCCGCACGCGGGCGAGGTGCCGATCCGCGTCGCGGCGGCGCCGATCACCCCGCTCGACCTGTTGTGCGCCTCGGGCACCAGCTATTTCGGCTCGCCGGCGACGCCGTACGTCCCCGGGGTGCAGGGGGTCGGGCGGCGCGCCGACGACGGCAAGCCGGTCTGGTTCGCGACCTCGGCCGGCATGCGCCCGGGTGACGGCAGCATGGCCGGGGCGGTCTGCGTCCCGTACGTCGATGTCGTGCCGCTGCCGCCCGAGGCGCCGCTGACCCTGATCGCGGCGCTGGGTCTCTCGGCGGTGGCCGCGCACGCCGCCCTCACCCGCACCGGCGGTCTGACCGGGGGCGAGGTGGTGCTCGTGCTCGGCGCCGGCGGGGTGGTCGGCCAGGCCGCCGTCCAGCTGGCCCGGCTCGCCGGGGCGTCCCGGGTCATCGCCGTGTCCCGTTCGTCGTCCGCGCGCGAGCGTGCTCTGCGGCTGGGCGCGGAACACGCCGTACCCCTGCTGCCGGACGACGACGCCGGCACGCTGGCCGATCGGCTGCGCGCGGTCTCGGGGCTGGTCGACCTGGTGCTCGACCCGGTCTTCGGCGTCCCCGCGGCGGCCGCGCTGCGGGTGCTGCGGCCCGGCGGGCGGCTGGTCAACCTGGGCAGCTCGGCCGGGGCGACCGCGCCGCTCGACTCGGCGACGCTGCGCAGCGGCTCGCTGAAGATCCTCGGCTACACCAACAACGGGTTGTCGGTGGGGGAGCGGGCCGAGTCGCTCGGGGTGGTGGCCGACCACGCCACGGCGGGCCGGCTGACCGTGTCGCACGACGTCGTGCCGTTCACGGACGTCACGGCCGCCTGGAATCGTCAGGCCGGCGGCGACGCCGGCGGCCGGACGGTGCTCGCCTTCTGAACCTCCTCGCTTGACCTTCAGATGGGCAGCACCTCCATCTCGCGCAGGCGGACCGGGTCGGTGGTGGCGTCGAGCACGATGATGCGGCCGCCGGCCACGGTGAGCGTGATGACGAGCAGGGTGTCGCCGCCCGGGGCGACCCGGATGCCGAGCGAGCCGTCGACCAGCGCCGGTTCGGCGTTGCGGGCCTTGCCGGTGAAGAAGCGGGCCAGCGCCTCCGACCCGTGCAGCTCGGCCGGTGTGCTCAGCATTTCGCGGCCGAAGGCGTCGACCCGCAGGCGTACGTCGGGATCGAGCAGGCTCAGCAGCGTCTCGAACTCGCCGTCGCGGGAGGCGGCCAGGAAGGCGTCGACGATTTCGCGACCGGCCGGGCGCTCCGCGGGGTGCCGGCGGACGCGTCGCCGGGCCCGGCTGGCCAGCTGACGGGCCGCGTCGGGGGAGCGGCCGACGATCGGGGCGATCTCGTCGAACGGCACGGCGAACAGGTCGTGCAGCACGAAGGCCAGCCGCTCGGCCGGGGTCAGCGTCTCGAGGACGACCAGCAACGCCAGACCGACCGAGTCGGCGAGCAGTGTCTCGTCCTCGGGGCCGCCGCCCGACCCGCCGCCCGACCCGCCGCCCGGCGCCAGCTCCTGATCGGGCCAGGCGGTCTCACGCCTCGACCCGCGGGAGCGCAACATGTCGAGGCAGACCCGGCCGACGACCGTGGTGAGCCAGGCGTCGAGGTTGTCGATGCCGCCGGCCCCGGCCCGGTCGAGGCGCAGCCAGGCCTCCTGCACCGCGTCCTCGGCCTCGGCGGCCGAGCCCAGCATCCGGTGGGCCACCGCCCGCAGCCGGGGCCGGTTCTCCTCGAAGCGCTCGTGCACGTCCATGTCGCCCCCTCTGTGTGGTCCCGGTCACATCGGTCACCTCGCCGCGGCCCGGTCCGTCGGTGGTGCGACGGATGAGAGCGCGCCGATGTGACGCGCCGCCGCGAACGGAAGAGGAAATCATGCAGGCTCGGATGACCAACCCCGCCACTCTGCTGCCGGACTCGGTCAAGGCCATCACCATCCTGTACAAGTCGGTGCACTCGGCCGGGGTCGACCCGGCGACGCTGGAACTGGTGCACCTGCGGGCCAGCCAGATCAACGGTTGCGCGCCCTGCGTCGAGTCGGGCGCCCGCAACGCCCGCAAGAACGGCGAGACCGACGAACGGCTGATGACGGTCGCGGTGTGGCGCGAGACCCCGTGGTTCACCGACGCCGAGCGGGCCGCGCTCGCCCTGGCCGAGCACGCCACGCGGCTCGCCGACAGCCCCGACGCCGTGCCCGACGCGGTCTGGGACGAGGCCGCCCGCCACTACGGCGACAAGGAGCTGGCCGGTCTCGTGCTGTGGATCGCGACGACGAACTTCTTCAACCGCATCAACGTCACGACCCGCCAGCAGGCCCCGCAGCAATGGGGATGATCGGCGGACTCGCCACGAGCCGGGCAGGTCTACCATCCGGGTCATGACGGGGAAGGAGACGCCCCGCGGCGTGCGGGTGGCGACGGTGCTGGCGTGGCTGATGGTGCCGGCCGGAGTGCTGCTGATCGCCGCCGGGGTGCTCGATCTGGCGTACTGGGGCTCGCCCGGCGCGGCCCGGCTGACCACGCTGATGACCGACATCGAGACCGAGTACGGCGTCCGCCCGCCGGCGATGATCCGGGCCGGCGGTGGAGCCGTGCTGCTGGTCGTGGCCGGAGCGGCCGGCCTCGCGTACGCGGGTCTGGCGCCGTTGATCGGCCGGGGCGTGCGGTGGGCCCGCAGCTGGGGCCTGGGCGTCGCGGCCGCGGTCTTCCTCACCGGGCTGATGACGATCGGGGCCGACGCGAGCCAGCCGGCCTACCTGCGTGACTACTTCACGTCGCTGACCTGGGCGACGATCGGCGATCGCATCCCGCTCGTCCAGGCGCAGTTGTATCCGGCCTGGTATCCGTGGCTCGAGGATCTCGCCCAGGGCGCCGGCACGGTGCTGGCCCTGGGCGTCGTGGTCGCGCTGGTCTGGGCCGGGGTGACGAACGCCGAGCATTTCATGTCGCGCGGCGACCCCGGCGAGCCGGACGAGTGGGACACCGCTATCGCCCGCCTGCGGGCCGATCGCAGGCCCGGCGAATAGGGCCCCTTCCGTTCGTGGCCGGCGTGGCCATCAGGCGCGGGCCGATGCCTTTTCGGAGGGAAGCCGCGCGGCGTCCCGGCGCCCAGCCCGGGACAGCCGCCCGGCCTGAGGTAGCGTCGCCCGGTGTCCGCACCGCTCTTTCTCGTCGACGTCCTGCCCACCGGCGCCTCGCACACGCTCGACGGGCCCGAGGGGCATCACGCCGCGGACGTCCAGCGGCTGCGCGCCGGGGAGACGCTGATCCTGGCCGACGGGCGGGGCGGCAGCGTCACCGGCGAGGTCACGACCGTCCGCAAGGGCAGCGTCGATGTCGAGATCCGGGACCGTGTGCAGGTGCCCGCGCCCGACCCGCGCCTGCTCGTGGCCCAGGGCATCGCCAAGGGCGACCGGGGCGAGCTGGCGGTGCAGGCGATGACCGAGATCGGTGTCGACGAGATTCTGCCGTGGGCCGCCGCGCGGTCGGTGGCGCAGTGGCGCGGCGATCGGGGTGGGCGGTCCCGCGACAAATGGGTCTCCACCGCCCGTGAGGCGGCCAAGCAGGCCCGGCGGGCGTGGCTGCCAACGGTCGGCGGCGAGCCGGACTGCTCGACGAAACAGGTGGCCGCCCGGCTCGCCGCCGCGTCCGCGGCGTTCGTGCTGCATGAGGAGGCGACCGCGTCGCTGGCGACGTATGCGTTGCCCGCGTCGGGCGACATCGCGCTGGTCGTCGGGCCGGAGGGCGGCATCACCGACGTCGAGCTCGAGGCGTTCACGGACGCCGGCGCGACCGCCGTGCGGCTGGGCCGCGAGGTTCTGCGCACCTCGACGGCCGGGGTGGCGGCGCTGTCGGTGCTGTCGGCCCGGCTCGGCCGCTGGTGACGTAACCCGGGCAGTCGTCTTTCTTTTCGGCTGGAAGCGGGCACTCCGGTGCCTGATCGTCATTCATTCCTTCCGGCTACCTCGGCGTGTTGCTCGGGTGATTTGTGCCGATTCGCGTGCTTTGCTGATCTTGCACAAGATCGTGCAAAGGTACGAAAGGGAACAGCAATGAATAAGTCGATGCGCGTTTTCGCGGTGACCGGCCTGGGCGTGCTGGCCGGCCTCACCATCGGTGCCGGTCCGGCGCAGGCCTCCCCGGCCACCACCCAGACGGACGCCAAGCCGGGCGCCGGTCAGACCCAGCAGCACCGCGACCGGGACGGGGTCGTCGGCTACTACCGGACGCTGGGCGCCTGCGACCTCGCCGGCCGCGTCGGTGAGCACTTCGGACGGTGGGACGACTACGACTGCGACCTGATCCGCGTCGGCTTCCGCCGGGGCGTCTGGGCCCTCGAGGTCGAGCGGGACGACTGGTGGCGTCGGGTCGGGCACGGGCACGGGCCGGCGGTCCGGCCCCAGGACTTCAAGGGCGACGGCGGCGGCTACGGGTCCAAGGGCAACACCAAGGGCAACGGCGCCAAGGGCAACGGCACGAAGGACAACGGAGCCGACGACGGCTACGGAGGCAAGGACAAGGGCACGAAGAACAACGGTGCCAAGGACAACGACGCCAAGAACGACGACGCCAAGGACAACGGCACCAAGAACAACGGAGCCGGCGACGGCTACGGCGCCAAGGACAACGGCACCAAGAACAACGGCGCCAAGGACGACAGCGCCTACTGACCGGTGTCGCCGCGATCCTCGGTCCGGCGCCTCCGCACCATCGTGGTCGGTGTTCGGGCCCGCCACGTGAATGTCGAACAACGCCCCGGCCGGAATCGACACTGTTTCCGGCGGAATTGACGGGGCGCACGAAAAGGAATGACACCAGCGCCGGGCGGGAGCACGAGGAATCGTTGCTTTCGCGGGGGGCTGGTGCCGCCGGGCGATCGTGCTCGCCCGGCGGCACCAGGGGATGTGACTAAGCATCAGCTGGAGGAATCAGGCAATAGGCCTCCTCTTCAGTCGACGATCTCAGTCCGTCCGGAGCCTCCGGCCCACCACTGACCCTGGTGGGCTTGCTGGATGCCCCGGACGTGCCGTGGGCTCAGCGGTTCCAGCCGCCCTGCTGGCCGCCCTGCTGGCCACCGCGCGGGCCGTCGTGCTGACCGCCCGGCTGACCGCCCGGCTGACCGCCACGCGGGCCGTCGTGCTGACCGCCCGGCTGACCGCCCGGCTGACCGCCCGGCTGACCGCCACGCGGGCCGTCGTGCTGACCGCCCGGCTGACCGCCCGGCTGACCGCCACGCGGGCCGTCGTGCTGACCGCCCTGCTGACCGCCACGCGGGCCGTCGTGCTGGCCGCCCGGCTGACCACCGCGCGGGCCGTCATGCTGGCCGCCACGCGGGCCATCGTGCTGGCCGCCACGCGGGCCATCGTGCTGGCCGCCACGCGGGCCATCGTGCTGGCCGCCACGCGGGCCGTCGTGCTGGCCGCCACGCGGGCCGTCGTGCTGGCCGCCACGCGGGCCGTCGTGGTGGTCGTGCTGGCCGCCACGCGGGCCGCCCTGCTGGTCGTGCTGGTTGCCGCGCGGGCCGCCGTGGTGGTTGCCGGGACGGAAGTCCGGGCGCCCGTGACCGAAGTGGCTGTGGCCGACGTGGCTGGGACGCCCCGGCCGGAACTGGCCCAGGTGGGTGGGCCGGAACTGACCCGGGAACGTACGGATGACCTGGAAGGGACGGCCGAAGCCGAACCGGCCCCAGTTGTCGTCGTCGCCGACCTCGAGGGCCCACGTGCCGTGCCGCAGGCCACCGCGGACCAGGTCGCAGTCGTGGTCGTCCCAGGCGCCGGCCCGCTCGCCGTACCGGCCGGCCAGCTCGCAGGCCTGCCGGGACCGGTAGTAGCCGACGACCTCGCCATCGACGCGCCAGTCGGCGCGGGCCGTCGCGAACTTGCT
The DNA here is from genome assembly GCF_023544445.1 of Actinoplanes sp. M2I2. Taxonomy (GTDB): domain Bacteria; phylum Actinomycetota; class Actinomycetes; order Mycobacteriales; family Micromonosporaceae; genus Actinoplanes. The sequence goes on from NZ_JALPVJ010000038.1 coordinate 18,724, forward strand.
CTTGCTCTCCGGGGTGGTGCCGGACGGGCCGGCCGCCTGAGCCGGTCCGGTCCCGACGGCCAGGGCAGCGAGAACGCCGAAGCCTCCCAGAGTGATGGCGCGGGTGAGCTTGTTCATCGCATTCCTCTCGTGCCGTCTTGCTCGGTGTCTTACGGCAGGGAAAACCGCTTTTCGTCCACGCTGGAAGTCGAACTCGCGGATACCGTCCGACACCGGAACGACTGCCGCCGGTTGACCGTTCGGTGGAGGGTGTGGCCGGTTCGAACCAGCCAGTTCGTGAACGCCTCTCCGCCGGTCGATCCGTATTCCGGCCGCCGGTCGATCCTTTCCTCCGGGACGTATTGATGCGATGGCGACGCCTACCATCGGCGCACTGTCGTGTTCGGAGAGTCGCGGGCTAGGGCCGGGGCTGTCTCGCCGACAGGTACGAAGGCATTGACACCGCGTGTGTGTGGTCGCCGTCACTCACTGATGGCCCCCTTTGCCTCGGGCAATGGGCCCACCGGCTCGGGGGACGCCGTCGAGTCAGGCAATTTCATCAGGCGAAATGCCGGCTCCGGTCGAAGGCGGAGGCGGGCGGCCACCGGAGCCGGTCCGATCACCCTTCGCTGTCCTTGGGCGACGCCTCGGTGACGCTCCCGACCCCGGCCCTTCCTCGTCCGGTGTAGTCCGCACGGTTGGTCACGATGGACGTGCGGCCGGCCCGGCCGACTTTCGGACCACTCCGGATCGCCGGACCAGTGCGGGGTTACGGGCCGCCGGTGGGCGTGATCCGGTGGCTCTTACCTCTAACTGGTTGCAGAGGGGCAATCATCCCCTCTTGCTCTCCGGCGGATGCGCTGATAAATGGCGGTTCCCCTACGAAACCCTCTTCATGCATCGGTCAGACGTTTCTGGCAGAATTGTTTGGCGTGCCCACGCCCGGGGAAGATCAGCCGCTGCTCGCATTAGTCGGAACGGGCCTGCGAAATGACGTTGAGTATCTGCTCCGGGATATGAGGAAAGGGCTGATATTGCGTTCGACAAATGCTTTCCGGTGGAAAAGGCAGCTGACGGCTGCTGGTGAAGCTCTTTCGGCTTTTGCTCGCTATCCGCGCCGGTCTGTCGGGGTCGGCGCCGATGTACGCTCCGTGAGCTGAACGAGGCGCACGGGCGAGCATGGCAAACGGTCGTGACCGTGGAGATGGGGACGTTCTTGATCCATTCCAGGAGCCCGCGACAGCCGCTGGATCGACATTCGAGGATGTATTACTGACTGGAATCGCCGCCCCCCGAGGGGCGGGTAGAGCCGTGGTTCGCGAGAAGTACGACGAAGCAAGGAAAAGATCCGTTGGAAACAGAGACGACCATGCTTTCGGCCAAGTGGCGTGCGGCCTATCGGGCCGCACTGGCGCTCCTGGAAAGCGATCTGCCTTACAACGACCCGCGTGACGCCGCGGCCCGCGCGCGGGCGCAACGTCTGCGTACGGACACCCGTCGCTGGATCCGCGAGCAGAAGCAGCTGGCGTCGGCCGGCGCGCTTTCCCCGATCCAGACGCTCTTCATGGATCACATACCGGACAACTGGCGCGAGATCGACTTACGCCGTCGTCGCCAGCGCCGGCTCCTGCAGAGCTGACCACCTGGTCGCGGACCGGCGTTCGGCGCCTTGTGTGTAACCGGAGGCGAGACGAAAGCCGCGGAGGCGAGACGGAAGCCGCGGAGGCGAGACGGAAGCCGCGGAGGCGAGACCAAAGCCGCGGAGGCGAGACAGAGCGGCGGAGGCGAGAAGAAAGCGGCCACTGCCCGATCAGTGCCGAGTCGTGAGGACGTCGGACGATCGGGCAGTGGCCGCAGGCGCCGGACCGGAGATCTGCTCAGCCGGTCCCGGAGCTGATCGGGTGGCGCCCCACTTCGCTCACCACCGCGCCCGGGACGTCGGGCTGTTCGGTCCAGAGGGCTCTCATCTGGCTCTGGACGAAGGAGGTCAGCCGGTGCCGATAGTCGGCGTTGAAGACCTCCAGCGTCTCGATCTGTTTCTGCAGGGCCTCCCGCTTGGTCGCGAGTCCTCCCACGGCATCCTCGTAGCGCTGCTGAGCCTGAAGTTTCAGCTGCTCGGCGTACTCCTGGCCGCCGGCCACCGTCTTCTGCGCCTCGGCCCGGGCGTCGGCGAGCATCTTTTCCGCCTGGCGCCGGACCTCGGCCGCCTCGGCCTGGGCCTCGCGTCCGGTCACCGCGGCGGCGGCGTGGGCCTCGGCCAGGACGGCCTCGGCCTCGCCGCGGATCTGATCGGCGTGGGACTGGGCATCGCGGAGCATCTGTTCGATGCGGGCTTCGGCGTCGGCCAGGGCCTTTCTTGCCTGCCCGGCCGCACCGGCGACATGAGCCTCGGCCGTCCGTTGCGCCAGCGTCAGCACCTCGAGTGCCTTGTCCGGCGCCACCGCGTCGACGGGGCCGCCACGCTGCACTACCTGCTCCTGGTGGTGAGCCGGGCCGTACGTCGCCGGCGTTCCCCGGACGGCGTGCGGGGCCGGCTCGGCCCGCTGTCCCGATGGGCTCGCCCCGGGAACGGACGTTCTGAGGTGGATGGGCCCGCCGCTCTGCGACACCGCCACCCGGCCGATCTGCTTGTCACTCATGACCATCTCCGAGACCACTGGCCGGGGTCGGTGAGGTGCCCGCCCCGATCAGATAACCGCTGTAGTAGACCTTGCTGGGATCGGCCGAAGCCGTCCGGTCGACCTCTCGGAACCGGAGCAGGGCGAGGTATTTGATCGGCACCGAGAACGCCAGGTGGTATGCCGCTTCGACCGGGGTGAGCAGGATCCAGGTCCGGATCCGGGCGTTGCCGGGCCCCGGACGCTGGATCAGATGAAGACCGGTCATGGCGTACCGCACCAGCAGATAGAGCACCGCGTAGGCGACGACCGGCAGCAGTCGGAGCGCGTCGCGGCGGGCGACTTCGGCGGTGATGATCACCGCTGAGCCGAGGGCCGGCGGACCGAAAGCCAGCCGGAGGATCAGCATGAGGCGGCCGACGTTGCGGGGCAGGCGCGCCCGGGCCGGCGCGGGCGCGATCCGGCGCCAAGCCGCCGTCGCCGAGCGCCGTCGTTGCCGGTAGGTGGCCACGACGTCGGTGGGAACCCGGGTCCAGACGATCGCCTCGTGCACCCGGACCACGTCGCCGTCGAGGTCGGCGAAGGCCGCGTCGCCATGATGCTGCCCGATCGCCTTCGCCGCGATCCAGCGGCGCTTCTGCTCGAAGAGGGTGTCGGCCCGGCAGATGGTCAGCGCGCCGGAGGTGACCGTGGCCAGGGCGGTCGGCGATCTCCGGGCCCGGCTGACCCGTCTCATGACGCGGGTGCCGTTGTGCAGATCCACGACCCGGGTCAGCAGGTTGTCCTCGGCGTTGCGCACAGCCACCATCGCGGTGGTCGCCACGATCCCCGGTCGGCTGAACGCCCGGAGCTGGTGCTCGATCGCCTGCTCGTCCAGGACGCAGTCGCCGTCCGCGGTGAGGACGAAGTCCCAGTCGTGCGGATCGAGTCGGTCGAGAACGTAGATCTGGGCGGCCTGCTTGCCGCCGTTGCCCGTACGGTGCCAGCGGACCCGGGGATGGGGAAACGGATCGACCGGCCGGTGGATCGATCCGTCGTCCACCACGTGGACCTCGTCGACGACGACGCCGCGCTGGTTGAGGATCGACCAGATGCAGGCTCGCAAGTCGTCGTGGTCCTGCTCGTACGCCGGGACGACAGCGACCATCCGGCCGGCCGCCACCGGCAGGTGCTCGAATCGGCGGTCCCGGGTAATGGCGTACAAGAAATGAATCAACGTGCCGCTGCCGACCCAGCAGTACGTGAGCAGCACCGGATCGGCTCCCTTTCCGTAGGCGTACCAGGTCGCCGCGACCAACGCGAGGAAGAGGATTCCGGCGACGGCGACGAGGAGCCGCCGGCCGCGTCGGGTGAGGGGATTCTCCGGCATACGTGAAACCTTCCTGATCAGGGTGCCGCGACTACCTGCCGCGCAGAACAGGCGACATCAGCGAATTCAGCACGAGGCCGGCCGGCAGCACCATGACGAGTCGCGTTTGGAAACGACTGTCGGGCGCGCTGGTGACTGCTGCCCGTAAAGGGGCCTTCGCGAAGTTCGCGGCCCTACGTCCGGCATCGGCCGATCGGTCAGCCGGAGACTCTCCTTTCCTCGTCCAGGGCTGGACCGGCGACCGAGTCCGCGCGTTGTCGAATGCGAGTTCTACAACTTGCAAGGAACGGTTCACTCAGCGATCGGTCGCAGCTCAAGAAAGCGCGCCCATAACCGGCAGCGTTGCCGGCGGCGAGTTGCTGCGATCAGGAACGCGACGTGACCCGGCCGGGGATTCCCGGGTCAGGACCCTCGGGAATCCCCGGTTGTGAATCGGTGAAGGAATGCCTTCTCCGCGGCCGGCGGTGACTGCCATCGGCGTACGAATCATCCATGGCACATGGGAATCGCGTGGCGTATGACAGGTGAAGCATGACCGCACCCGGCAACGAGACCATCATTTTCATCATCGCACTCGGCATTCTGCTGTCCGGCGCCTACGCGTTCGGCCGCATCCATCAATGGCATAAGCGCGGCGTCGAACGGGACCAGGCTTATCGCACCGGTTACGACAAGGCGTCGCGCTCGATCATGGCCATGATCATCGGCCAGCCGTCATCGTCCTCGGCGAAGGCGGTCGCTACCGGAGTCCGTCACGGGGGACACTCCAAGCCCGTGCACAAGGCGGAGATGGACAGGTCGTAGCTTTCCGCTCCGGCCGGCGGAACCACGAAGAAGTTCGGATGATCGGCCGATCCGGGTCACACGAAAGTCACGATCGACGAACTGGGGCGATATATTCTTCGACAGTTCGAAAACTCTAGGGTTGATACATGCTGATCGGTAGCAGTGTCGCCTTGCAGAGCATCGCCTACGTCGTTGCTTCGGTGTTATCGGCCTACGGCGCCGGACGCGTTCATCAGTGGTACATGCACAGCATGGACCGGGACCGGGCGTTTCGTGAGGGATACAACCACGGGTTTCATGCCCTTTTCCCCTTCGCCGCCCGCGAGAGCCGGCCGACGGCGCAGCCGTCCGGCGGGGACCAACGGATCGCCGGTTCTCCACAAGTCCCGCACCGCGATCCGCGCTTCGCGCAATCCGGCCGGGCCGGCGGCTATCCGCGTGTCCGCAGCCCGCGGTACCGGCGCCGTTCCAAGCCGGGCAGCAGGATGTGCTGATCGAGTCCTTGTCCGGTGGCGACCTGCCCGGACAGGCGGGCGGCGACCCGCCGGGCGGGCAGGCGGCGCAGACCCCGAACGGGAAGCTCGCCGGCGAACGGCCCGGTGAGCCGGCGCAGGCGCCGGCTCTGTTCGGCGATGGACGCTTCCAGGGCGGCGAACGGCGCGTACACCGCGTGCACCCCGTCGACCGGCTCGGCGCCGGCCATCGGCACGAACGGAAGCCCGAGCAGCGTCAGGTCACGGTGGGCGCCGGAGTCGAGGAGGGCGACCAGGTGGCGGACGCCGGCCCGGTGGCCCGCGCGGAGCAACGAGCGATGCAGGAGCGCACTCACAGTGACGGCCGACCTGTCGGTACGGTAGGCCGGAAGAACACTGAGCGTAGCGAGATCCCAGATCAATCCGCCGTCGTGCAGGCTGTGGGCCTCGACGATCGCCGACAGGTCGCGGCCGATCCGCTCGGGGGCGTCGTCCAGTGTCCGGCCGCCGCCGCGCACGACGCGGCCGGCGCCGGCCGGTTGTCCGGTCTGCCGGTCCAGCACGAGCAGATAGATGCTGTTCAGGTCGTGTTCGGCGGTGCTCGATGCCTCGACCGTCCGGACGACATCCGCGGTCGGATCGGTCGGCCCGACCACCAGCGCGGCGAAGCGGCCGGGGGTGGGGTGGGCCGCCAGTGCGGCGGCGCAGTGCCGGGCGAGCGCCTTGGCGTCGAGCTCAGGAATCGGCGACATGCAAGGCGTCCTAACGGGCTCAACCGGAACGTGACCTGCATACTTTAGGCGCGAACTACCCAGCGTGAAAGCGATCTTGATCACAGGCAGTAACTGAATCAGGGTCAGGCGGCCGGCCGGGTCGGGCGGTGATGGCGTTCGCGGGCGCTCCGGTCTTGATCTGATGGATGCGCCGGGCCAAGGTCAATGGTTGATGAGCTTCGATGAGGAACGTGACCGGCTCGTGGTGGCCGCGCGGCAGCGGGCGTGAGCCTCCTCGGGCGGGCGCTGCTCCGCAACCGGGGCCGGGTCACGTCCGGGATCCTATTGATCGGGCTGCACCAGGGCTGTGAGGCGCTCGTGCCGATCGGCATCGGCGTCATCGTCGACCGGGCCGTCGCCCCCGGGCACCTGGGTCGGCTGGTCCTCTGGATCGGCGTCCTGGCCGCGCTGTTCCTGGTGCTGACGGTCGCCTATCGCACCGGCGCGCGGCAGCTGATGCGGGCCGTGGCCGACGAGGCGCACCGGCTGCGGCTCGAGGTGGCGGCCAAGGTGCTCGACCCGCGTACGGAGGTGCGCACCGGTGACGTGCTCACCCTCTCGACCACCGACGCGGACACGACCTCGTACCTGCTGGACTATCTGCCACGGCTGTCCGGGGCGCTGGTCGCGACGGCCATCAGCGCGGCCGGGCTGTGCCTGATCTCCGTACCCCTGGGTCTGGTGGTCCTGGTCGGGACCCCGCTCGTGCTGGTGGCGTTGCAGCGCGCCGCGCCCCGGATCACCGGACGGGTCGCCGCGCGGCAGGAGGCCGCGGGCCGGGCCGCCTCGCTCGCCACCGATCTGGTCACCGGCCTGCGCCCGCTGCGGGGGATCGGCGCCCAGGACGCGGCCGCCCGCCGCTACCGCGACGTCAGCCGCGAGTCGCTGGACGCGACCCTGCGCGCGGCCCGGACGGTGGGCTGGTTCCAGGCCGCCTCCGACACCGTGAGCACGCTGCTGGCCTGCGGCATCGCGATCCTGGCCGGGTGGTTCGCGCTCAGCGGCCGGATCTCGGCGGGGGAGCTGGTGACGGTCATCGGGCTGGCCGCCTTCCTCGGCGAGCCGTTCGCCACGCTCTCCGCCGCGCCGGGCTGGTTCGCCTCGTCGCGGGCGTCGGCCGAGCGGATCGAGGCGGTGCTCGGCCTCTCGCCGGCCGGCCCGCCACCGGCCGGCAATCCCCTCCCGCCGATCGCCGGCGAGTGCGTCGGCGTCGTGGTCGAACCGGACGCCGCCGCGCTGGTCGCGCTCTTCGACGACGGCTCGCCGGACGTGCTCGTGGCGCCCCACCTGCCGGAACTTTTCAGCGGAACGATCCGGGACAACCTCCTCGAGGCGGCGGCGGACGACCTGCGCGGGGCGCTGCGCGCGTCGGCCGCCGACGACGTGGTGGCGGCCCACCCCGACGGCCTCGACCACGCCATCGCCGACCGGGGGGCGGCGCTCTCGGGCGGGCAGCGGCAGCGCTTGGCCCTGGCCCGCGCGCTGCTGGCCCGGCCGCGGCTGCTGGTGCTGCACGAGCCCACGACCGCGGTCGACGCGGTGACCGAGCACGTCATCGCCCGGGGCATCCGGGATCTGCGGCACGGTCCCGGCTCGACCCTGGGCACGCTGCTGATCACCACCAGCCCGGCGCTGCTGGCCGTCACCGACCGGGTGGTCGTGGTCCGCGACGGCGAGGTGGTCGCGACCGGGACGCACGCCTCGCTGGCGGCCACCGACGACACCTACCGGACGGCGGTGCTGCGGTGACCCTCGCGCTCCCGATCGCGACGCCCCGGCAGACGTGGATCTGGCTCTGCTCCCAGTTGCGGGTCCACCGCCTCGACGCTGCGTTCACGGTGGCGACCGGTCTGGGCGCCGCCGCCGCCTCGGTGGTCCCGGTCACCGCGCTGGGCCTGCTGGTCGATCTCGTCCGTGACGGCGCCGCCTCCACCGCGCTGGTGCCCATCGGCCTGCTCGTCGCCGGGATAGCGCTGCTCGGCGGGATCGCCGCCGGCGCCACCACGACGCTGGTGAGCCGTCTCGGCGAACGCATCCTGGCCAACCTGCGCGAACAGACCGTCGGCGTCGCGCTGCGCCTGCCCGCCACCACGCTCGACCGGGCCGGGCGCGGTGACCTGCTGGCCCGGGTCGGCGCCGATGTGGCCGCGGTCGGTGCGGCGGCGGCCGAGGTGCTGCCGACCGTCATCTCGGCCCTGTTCCTCGCGCTGCTCAGTGTGATCGCGATGTTCGGGCTGGACTGGCGGCTCGGCCTGGCCGGGGTGGCCGCGATGCCGGCCTACCTGGTCGCGCTGCGCTGGTATCTGCCGCGCTCGGCGCCGATCTACGCCGCGGAGCGGGCCGCGGTGGGCGTCCGCTCCCAGCTGCTGGTGGAGAGTCTGCAGGGGGTGCGGACGGTTCATGCGTACCGGTTGGAGAGCCGGCACCTGAGCGCGATCGACGACGCCTCGGCCCGCGCCCGGGACTTCTCCGTCGGGGTCTTCGCACTGTTCACCCGCTTCGTCGGGCGGATCAACCGGGCCGAGCTGCTCGGCCTGTCGGCGATCCTGGTGGCCGGTTTCTGGTACGTGCGCTCGGGCTGGGTCACCGTCGGCGAGACCGCGGCGGCCGCGGTGCTGTTCCACCGCCTGTTCAGCCCGGTGTCGATGATCCTGTTCACCTTCGACGAGATCCAGGCGGCCGGCGCCGGGCTGGCCCGCCTGGTCGGCGTGGGCACGCTGCCGGTCGCGCCGGCCGGGGCCCGCGAGATCACCTCCGCCGACCTCACCCTGCGGGCGGTGACCTTCGGGTACGAGGAACGGGTCCCCGTGCTGTGCGGCATCAGCCTGCGGGTGGCCCCCGGGGAGCGCGTGGCGCTGGTCGGCTCGACCGGCGCCGGCAAGACCACGGTCGCCTCGATCGCGGCCGGCATCCTGCGCCCGCTCTCGGGCACCGCCACCGCGGGCGGGGTGCCGGTCGACCAGCTCGCTCCCGGCACCGTGGCCATCGTCAGCCAGGAGACGCACGTGTTCGCCGGCCCGCTGATCGAGGATCTGCGCCTGGCCCGCCCGGCCGCCCCGGTCGAGGCCGTCGAGGCCGCGCTGGAGCGGGTCGGCGCGCTCGACTGGGCCCGGGCGCTGCCCGGCGGGCTCGCGACCGTGGTGGGCGAGGGCGGGCATCCGCTGACCGCGGCCCAGGCGCAGCAGCTCGCGCTGGCCCGGCTGGTGCTGCTCGACCCGGCGATCGCCGTCCTCGACGAGGCCACCGCCGAGGCCGGCAGCGTGGGCGCCCGCGAGCTGGAGGAGTCGGCGCTGGCCGCGACCAAGGGCCGCACGACGCTGCTGGTGGCCCACCGGCTCACCCAGGCCGCCGGGGCCGACCGCATCGTGGTCCTCGAGCACGGCGTGGTGCTCGAGGAGGGCACCCACGGCGATCTGGTCGCCGCGGGCGGGCGCTATGCCACGTTGTGGTCGGCCTGGCAGTCCCGGCGTTAGCCCTTCACGTGAAGCGCGGCGGTCAGGCGGGGGTCGTCCAGGGCGTGTGCGGCGATCACCCGGTATTCGCCGGTCCGGCGCTGCCAGCCACCGTCGTCCCAGGTCTCGAACGTCCGCGGCGGCAACGGGACCCGCACGGTCACCGTCTCCTCCGGCTGCGCCTCGACGTTCTCGAAGCCGGCCAGCCAGCGCTCCGGCCGGTCGGGGTCGACCGGGGACGGTCCCACGTAGACCTGCACGACCTCGCGGCCGGTCCGGGGGCCCGTGTTGGTCAGCGTCACCACGGCCTCGGACTCGGTGACCACGAGCTCGTCGTACTGCCACGTGGTGTAGCCGTGACCGTGGCCGAAGGCGTACAGCGGCGCGGTGCCCGAGCGGAGCCAGCCGCGGTAGCCGACGAACACGCCCTCGTCGTAGCTGACCGCCCCGTCACGCGGTTCGATCGCCAGCACCGGGCAGTCCTGCTCGAGCCGCGGCCACGTCGTCGGCAGCCGCCCGCCCGGCTCGGTCACGCCGAGCAGCACGTCGGCCAGCGCGGCGCCCGCCTCCTGCCCCGGGAACCAGGTCAGCAGCACCGCCGCGACCTCATCGGCCCACGGCAGGAGCACCGGCGAGCCGGCGTTGACGACCACGACCGTACGGGGATTGGCCGCGGCCACCCGCGACACGAGCTCGTCCTGCCGGCCGGGCAGCGCGAGCGAGACGCGGTCGAAGCCCTCGGACTCCACCTGCTCGGTGGTGCCGACCACGACCACGGCGACGTCCGCGCCGGCGGCCAGGCGAACCGCCTCCTCGATCATCCCGTTCTCGTCCGGGGCCGGCGGCCGGTGGCCGAGCGTGGTCGAGATCGAGTGGGCCAGGCCGCGCGCGATCGTCTGGCGCAGCACGACCGGTACCGCCACGCCGGCTTCGAGCCGCTTGGTGACCCGCTGCTCGCGCGGGGACAGGAGCAGGTCGGCCCGGCTCGCGGTGGGCGGGTGCAGCGAACCCTCGTACAAAAGCTCGCCGGCCACCCTGAGCTGGAACGAGCCGAAGCCGGAGACGGCGAAGGTGTGTTCCCCCTCGACGTCGGGCGTGAAGGTCGTCTCGAGGCGGATCTCGTCGACGTCGTCCGGGTCGAGGCCGCCCGGCAGCGAGCCGATCCACCGCACCGCGGCCGGGTCGACCACGAAGGCCTGGCTGCCGATCGAGACGGTGGTCGGGGCCCAGCCGGGGCCGTGGGCGGCGGGCAGGAACGGGCGCGGGTCGGCGCCGATCGCGTACTCGACGTCCACCCCGGACAGCCGCTCCCGCAGGCCGTCGAGGGGCGCGACCACGTGCGGGGGCGAGACCTGCGCGCTGCCGCCGCCGAGCACCCGGGCATCGGCGGCCAGCGCGCCGATCACAGCCACCTTGGTCAGCGCGGCCGGCTCGAGCGGGAGCGCGTAGTTCTCGTTGCGCACCAGCACGAACGAGCGGGCGGCCACCTCGTGCGCGATCGCGTCACCGTCGAGGTCGGCGGGCGGGGTGATCGCCGGGCCGCCGTCGAGGGCCCCGGTCCGCTGGGCCAGGAGCAGCACCCGGCGGACCTTGTCGTCGACGACCTCCTCGGGCACGTCACCGGCCCGTACGGCGGCGACCAGCTTGTCGCCCCACGGGTTCTCCAGGGCCGGCATCGCGATGTCGAGCCCGCCGAGCGCGGCGCCGACCGTCGAGCGCGCGGCCCGCCAGTCCGACACCACGATGCCGTCGAAGCCCCATTCCCGCTTGAGGATCTCGTCCTGGATCGGCCCGTTCTGGGCCATCGACAGCCCGTTCACGGCGTTGTAGGCGCTCATCACGCCCCAGCCGCCGGACTCCACCACCCGCTCGAACGGCGCCAGGTAGATCTCCCGCAGCGCCCGGTCGCCGATCCGGACGTCGACCTCCATGCGGTCGGTCTCGAAGTCGTTGCCGACCAGGTGCTTCACCGTCGTGCCGACGCCGTGCTGCTGCACGCCGCGGACGAAGCCCACCGCGATCTCGCCGCTGAGCAGCGGGTCCTCGGAGTAGCACTCGAAGTGGCGGCCGCCCAGCGGCGTGCGCTGCAGGTTCACCGTCGGGCCGAGCAGCAGGTGCACCCCCTTGCGCCGGGACTCCTGACCGAGCAGCTGCCCGGCCCGCTCGGCCAGCTCCACGTCCCAGGCCGCGGCCAGCGCGGTCGGGCTGGGCAGGGCGATCGACGGGTCGTCGGGCGCCCAGCCGACACCCCGCACGCCGATGGGCCCGTCCGACATCACCAGCGAGCGCAGTCCGATCCGCTCGATGGCCGGCAAGGACCAGAAGTCCTGCCCGGCCAGTAGCGAGACCTTCTCCTCGAGGGTCAACTGCGTCAGCAGTTGCTCGACATCCGCCATGGAAGCGCTCCCATCTGCATTGCTCGTCGCTGCCACCATAGGATCATGGAGATGGAGAGCCATCCCCCGGCCCGTTACGAACGAGCCGTCCGAAAGGCGCAGGCCGACGGCCGCGTACCCGCCATCTCAGTCGCGTTGCGCCGGGCCGACCGGGAGCCGTGGGTGTTCACCGTCGGCGACTCGGGCAACGCCGATCACCCGCTCGGTCCCGACACCCGGTTCCGCATCGGCTCGATCACCAAGACGTTCACCGCGGCGCTCGTGCTGCAGTGCCGCGACGACGGCCTGCTCGGCCTGGACGACCCGATCGGCGAGCACCTCCAGGTGCCGGCGCACGGCGACGCGACGATCCGGCGGCTGCTCTCGCACACGGCCGGCTTCCAGCGTGAGCCGTACGGGGACATCTGGGACACGCTGCAGGCGCCGGGCGACGCCGAGCTCCTCGCCCAGCTCGACCGGGCCGAGCGGGTGCTGCCCAACGGCCGCCGCTTCCACTACTCGAACCTCGGCTTCGCCGTGCTCGGGCAGCTGGCCGCCAAGCTCCGGGGCGGCAGCTGGGCCGAGGTCGTCGCCGACCGGGTGCTCGAACCGCTGGGTCTCAGCGCCACCACGCCGCACCCGCCGGCCCAGGCCGCGGTCGGCTATCTGGTCGACGCGTACTCGGACGCCGCCCGCCCCGAACCGCGGACCGATCTGGGTGGCGTCGGCCCGGCCGCCCAGCTCTGGAGCACCGCGGGGGACATGGCCACCTGGGGCGCCTTCCTGGCCGACCCCGGGACGATCGACCCGCGCGGGCAGGTGCTCTCCGCCGCCACCGTCGACGAGATGCGCTTCCCGGCCACCACCACCAACGAGACGCTGTGGCAGCTCGGCTGGGGGCTCGGGCTGATCATCGCTCCGCAGGGCGGGCGGTCCGTGCACGTCGGGCATGACGGCGCGATGCCGGGGTTCCTCGCCGGGGCGTACGGGCGGCGCGGTGGCGAAGGCCTGCCGGACGGGCTCGGCTGCGCGGTCCTCGGGTCGTCCGGCACCGCCGGTGAGATCAACGACCTGGTGCACGAGCTGCTGAACGCGGCCGTCGAGCACGACCCGGCCGACATCCAGCCGTGGCGGATCGCGCCGCCCGCGCCCACCCCGTACCGGTCGGTGCTCGGGCCGTGGTGGAGCGAGGGCACCCAGTTCGTCTTCTCGTGGCACGGCGGCGCCCTGCAGGCACGGTCGCCGGAGGCCCCGGCCGACACCCCGCCGGCGATCTTCGAGCCCGTGCCGGGGCAGTCCGACCTGCTTCGTACGGTCAGTGGCCGCGAGGCGGGCGAGCTGCTGAGGCTCACCCGGGACGACGCCGGGACGGTCGTGCGGATGCACTGGGCGACCTACCGCGTCACGCGGGCCCAGGAGGGCTTCGACGGGGGAGTGGCGTCCGACGGCGACGCCGCCCGCTGACCCGCCGATAATGGCATCGGCGCTCACGCGGCTGAGCGGATACGATGGCACGATCCTCCAGCACGCCGTCCCGACCGGGCGACGATGAGAAAGAGAGCAGGTGCGGAGGCCCTCGTGGCCGTCCTATGACCGGTACGCCGAACCCTTCCAGCGCGGGCTCCAGTGGCGCGGCGCGGGTGCAGACCAAGATTTCGGTCACGGACCCGAAGATCATGGTGAACCTGCTGGGCGCCAAGGATGAAATCCTGCGCCTGATCGAGCGAACCCTCGCCAGCGACGTCCACGTCCGCGGCAACGAGATCACCATCACCGGTGACCCCGCCGAGAACGCGACCGCCGAGCGCCTGTTCTCCGAGCTCATCGAGCTCATCGAACGAGGCGAGACGCTCAGCGTCGACTCGGTGCGCCGCACCGCGGCCATGCTCGAGGACGCGACTTCCGAGCGGCCCGCCGAGGTCCTCACGCTCAACATCCTGTCCCGGCGCGGCAAGACCATCCGGCCCAAGACGCTGGGCCAGAAACGCTATGTCGACGCCATCGACCAGAACACGATCGTCTTCGGCATCGGCCCCGCCGGCACGGGCAAGACCTACCTGGCGATGGCCAAGGCCGTGCAGGCGCTGACGGCCAAGCAGGTCAGCCGCATCATCCTCACCCGGCCCGCGGTCGAGGCCGGTGAGCGGCTGGGCTTCCTGCCCGGCACGCTCAACGAGAAGATCGACCCCTACCTGCGCCCGCTCTACGACGCGCTGCACGACATGCTCGACCCCGAGTCGATCCCGCGCCTGATGGCCGCGGGCACGATCGAGGTCGCGCCGCTGGCCTACATGCGCGGCCGGACGCTCAACGACGCGTTCATCATCCTCGACGAGGCGCAGAACACGACGCCCGAGCAGATGAAGATGTTCCTCACCCGGCTCGGGTTCGGCGCCAAGATCGTGGTCACCGGCGACGTCACCCAGGTCGACCTGCCCGGCGGCACCAGCAGCGGTCTCAAGGTCGTGCGCGAGATCCTGCAGAATGTCGAGGATGTCCACTTCGCCGAGCTGTCCAGCTCCGACGTCGTGCGGCACCGGCTGGTCGCCGAGATCGTCGACGCGTACGCGCGCTACGACGACGAGCAGGAACGCGCCACTCAATCCGTCCACGCCGTCCCCGGTCGAGCCGCCAGCGGTGGCCGCACGGGGCACCGGCGCTGATCCCAAGGGAATTCGCACCACTATGTCCATCGAGATCGCCAACGAGTCGGGAGTCGAGGTCGACACCGACGCGATCCTCGCGGTGGCCCGGCACGCCCTCGACGAGATGGGGGTCAACCCGCTCGCCGAGCTGTCGATCCTGCTCGTCGACATCGACTACATGGCCGAGCTCAACCACCGCTGGATGGGCGGTGACGGTCCCACCGACGTGCTCGCGTTCCCGATGGACGAGGGCAGCGTCGACCACGGTCCCGGCGAGGCGGGCGCGGGTGAGCCGGGGTTGCTCGGCGACATCGTGCTCGCCCCCGAGGTGGCGGCCAAGCAGGCCGCCGCGGCGGGTCACTCGGCGGCCGACGAGCTCCACCTGCTGACCGTGCACGGCACGCTGCACCTGCTCGGCTACGACCACGCCGAGCCGGAGGAGGAGCGCGAGATGTTCGCCTTGCAGAACAGGCTGCTCCAGAGCTGGCGGGCCGGACGGGCCGGCTGACTCGTGGCCCCCACAGATCTGCTCGCGGCGGGCACCGCCTCCGCGGGCCTGCCCGACGTGCAACTCATCGTGCTCGCGGTGGTGCTGGTGTTCCTGGCCGGCCTCGCCTCGATGGCCGACGCGGCGCTGGGCAGCGTCTCGACCGCCCGCGCGGCCGAGATGGCCCGCGAGGGTGAGCGCGGCGCCTCGGCGCTGGCCGCTGTCGCCTCCGACGTGGTGCGCCACCTCAACCTGCTGTTGCTGCTGCGGCTGCTCTGCGAGCTCACCGCGACCACGCTGATCGCGCTGGTCGCGGTCGACAGCTGGGGCATCGGCTGGACGGCCGCGCTGGTCACGGCCGGGACGATGACGGTCGTCAGCTTCGTCGTGGTCGGGGTCGCTCCGCGTACGGTCGGGCGCCAGCACGCGTACGCGGTGGGCAAGGCGGCCGCTCCGCTGGTGCGCTGGCTCGGCAAGGTGCTCAACCCGCTGGCCTCGCTGCTGATCCTGATCGGCAACGCGGTGACGCCCGGCAAGGGCTTCCCCGAGGGGCCGTTCGGCAGCCAGGTCGAGCTGCGCGAGCTGGTCGACCTGGCCGAGCAGCGCGGCGTCGTCGAGCACGGCGAGCGCGAGATGATCCACTCGGTCTTCGCGCTGGGCGACACGATCGCCCGCGAGGTGATGGTGCCGCGCACCGAGATGGTCTGGATAGAGGCCTCCAAGACCATGCAGCAGGCGCTCTACCTGTTCCTGCGGTCGGGCTTCTCGCGCATCCCGGTGATCGGCGAGAGCGTCGACGACGTGCTCGGCGTGCTCTATCTCAAGGACGTGATCCGCCGCACCCAGAACGGCGACCCGGCGTCGACCGGCCAGGCGGTGGCCGACCTGATGCGGCCGGCGACGTTCGTGCCCGAGTCGAAACCGGTCGACGACCTGCTCTCCGAGATGCAGGCGGCCCGCACCCACCTGGTGATCGTGGTCGACGAGTACGGCGGCACGGCCGGCCTGGTCACGATCGAGGACATCCTCGAGGAGATCGTCGGCGAGATCACCGACGAGTACGACGTCGAGCGGCCCCCGGTGGAGCACCTGGACGACGGCGCGATCCGGGTCACGGCCCGGCTGCCGATCGAGGATCTGGGCGAGCAGTTCGGGGTCGAGCTGCCCGCCGACGAGGTCGAGACGGTCGGCGGCCTGCTGGCCCAGACACTCGGCCGGGTGCCGATCCCCGGCGCCACGGTCGACGTCGGCGGCCTGCACCTGGTGGCCGAGGGCACGACCGGCCGGCGCAACCGCATCGACTCGGTGCTGGTGCGCCGGGTCGAGCCGCCCGAGCCCACCTCCGAGACCCCTTCCGACACCCCGACCGACAACGAGGAGAAACAGACCGCTGATGCCTGACACGGACACCGCCTTGAGCGCCGAGGACACCAAACTGGTCACCCTGGCGCGGAGCGCCCGAGCCCGGGTGGGCGCGGCCGAGGGGGCGGCGGTCCGCGACCAGGACGGCCGCACCTACGCGGCGGCCACGGTGTCGCTGCCCAGCCTGTCGGTGACGGCGCTGCAACTCGCGGTGGCGTCGGCGGTGGCGTCGGGGGCCAAGCTCATCGAGGCGGCCGCGGTGGTCACCGAGACGGCCGAGCTCGAGCCCGCGGGTCACACCGCGGTGCGCGATCTGGCCGCCGACGCCCCGATCCACGTGGCCGACCCGACGGGCAGCCTCTGCGGCACGGTCACGGCATGAGCGACGACCGTACCTCCCCGCGCAAGCCCCGCACCCGCGGCGCAACCGCCTCCGCCTCGGGCTCCACTCCCGCCGGCTCGGCCGATCCCCGTACGGCTCACACGCCGGACGGCTCGGCCGATCCTCGTCCGGCGCGCGCGTCGGACGGCTCGGCCCCGGGCGGCGTCTCCGACTCCCGTCCGAGCCGCGCATCCGACGGCTCCGACTCCGCAACGCCTCGGCGCTCGGGTGAGCGGGGCTCTGGTACGGCCGGCTCGTCCTCGACCGATCCGCGTTCGCGTCAAGCGGCGACGGGCTCGGCCGGTTCCCGGCGATCCGGTGAGCGGGGCGCGGGCGGCGCCGCCTCGTCCTCGACCGATCCGCGCTCACGTCGTGCGGCGACGGGCTCGGCCTCAGCATCGGCTGGTTCGCGGGGCTCGGGTGAGCGGGGCTCCGGTACGGCCGGCTCGTCTTCCTCCGACCCGTGGTCGCGCCGTGCCACGGGAGGTTCGGCTCGTGCCACGGGTGGCTCGGCTCGTTTCACGGGTGGCTCCACTCGTGCCACGGGCGGTTCGGCTCGTGCCACGGGTGGTTCGGCGCGTGGTGCGGGCTCGTCGTCGGGCCCGGCTCCGGTGGCGTCGGCCGGCGGTGAGCGTCGGCTGACGGCGGGGGAGCGGAACGAGCTGCGTCGCCAGGAGCGGCGGGCGGCCCGGCGCGCGGAGAGCTCGTCCGGTGGGCGGCGCGTCGAGAGTTCGTCCGGCGGGCGGCGCGCGGAGAACTCGTCCGGCGGGCGGCGGGCGGAGAGCTCGGTCGGAGGGCGGCGGGAGACTCCCGGAGCCGGCGGCGAGCCGGGTCGTCCGGCTCGCGCTGATGCTCCGCGTGGGCGCGGTGATTCGCGCAGTAATCCGTCGGCGACCGGTTCCGGCGTGGCGGGTGTAGCCCGTACCTCCAAGAAGCGTGACGTCGTCGCTCGCAGCGACTCGGCGCCCAAGACCGGCCAGGCGCCTAAAAACGACCGGGGGCCGAAGACTGATCAGAGGCCTCAGAGCGACGCTCCGGGTGGTCAGCGGCCGCGGCGGGTGCATCGGCATCGGGAGGCCACCGGACCCGCGGTGCTCGATGACGTCTATCGCGCCGGTTTCGTGTGTTTTGTCGGGCGGCCGAACGCCGGCAAGAGCACGCTGACCAACGCGATCATCGGACAGAAGATCGCGATCACCTCGAGCAAGCCGCAGACGACCCGGCACGTGATCCGGGGCATCGTCCACCGGGACAACGCGCAGCTCGTGCTGGTGGACACGCCGGGTCTGCACCGTCCGCGCACGCTGCTGGGTGAGCGGCTCAACGATCTCGTGCGGGAGGTGTGGAGCGAGACCGACGTGATCGGGGTCTGCTTCCCGGCCGACGAGCCGGTGGGGCGGGGCGACCGGTTCATCTCCTCGGAGCTGGCCGAGCTGAAGGCGACCGTGATCGCGGTGGTGACCAAGGTCGACCTGGTCGACCCGGCCACGCTGACCAAGCACCTGCTGGCCGTGAGCGAGCTGTACGACTTCGCGGAGATCGTGCCGGTGAGCGCGGTCTCCGGGCATCAGGTGCAGACGCTGGTCGACGTTCTGATCAATCACCTGCCGGAGTCGCCGCAGCTCTATCCGGACGACATGCTGACCGATGAGCCGGAGCAGGTGCTGATCGCCGAGCTGATCCGCGAGGCGGCCCTCGAGGGCGTGCGGGACGAATTGCCGCACTCGATCGCGGTGCTCGTCGAAGAGATGATGGTCGAGGGCAACGTCACCAAGATCTACGCCGATCTCTATGTGGAACGGGACAGCCAGAAGTCGATCGTGATCGGTACTCGCGGCGTCCGGCTCAAGGACGTCGGCACTCGTGCCCGCGCCGAGATCGAGCAGTTGATCGGCGCCCGCGTGTATTTGGATCTTCATGTGCGGGTCGCCAAGGAATGGCAGCGCGACCCCCGTCAGCTGCGTAAACTCGGCTTCTGACATTGATGATCGACGCCCGCGTGGGATCCAAACGTCGCAATTGGTCAATTATGGGATAGCTCACGCCAGTTTGCGACCTTGGTGCGGAGTTGGGTAACAACGACGCCTATGCGAAACCGGTACCTGGATCTGCTGCGCGCTGCCGCAACCGTCCGGGTGGTGGTCTATCACTCGACCGGCTGGGTCACCCTGACCATCGTGTTCCCGGCCATGTCGGTGATGTTCGCGCTGGCCGGCTCGATGATGGCGGCCTCCCTCGACCGCTACGGCGCGTCGGCCGTGGAGCGCCGGCTGCACCGCCTGCTGCCGGCGCTGTGGGTGCTGGTTGCGGTGGCCGTGCCGATGATGTTGCTCAGCGGCATGGCCTGGGACTGGAAGGTGCTGCTGTGGGCCTTCCCGGTCGTGGACCCGCCGGCCACGGGCTTCTGGCTGGAAGGCCTGGCCGCCATGTGGTACCTGCGCGACTTCCTGTGGCTGGTGCTGCTGTCGCCCCTGCTGCTGCCGGTGTTCCGCCGCTTTCCGCTGGCCACCCTCGCCCTTCCGTACGGGGCTCTGGCGCTGATCACCTTCACCGGCGCGACGCCCCCCGCGGTGCCGCGTGACCTCGCCCTCTACGGCGGGGCCTGGTTGCTCGGCTTCGCCCACCACGACGGCCTGCTCAGCCGGGGCGGCCTACGTGGTGTGGTCGGATCGGCGAGCCCGAACGGCCTGCGGCCGCGGGGCGAGGCCCCGGCGCGCGGTCAGGCGCTCTCCCGCTACCGCTGGTGGCTTGCCGGTGTGCTCGGGACGGCCGGCGCGGCGTGGGCGCTGACCCATCCCGGTCCGCGGGGGTTCGACCTCAACGACATCCCGCTGGCCAACGCGCTCTGGTCGGCCGCGTTCATTCTGGTCGTCCTCGGCTTCGCCCCGCGGGTCACGGCTCATCGCAGTCTCACGGTGCTGAACGCGCGAGCCCTGACCATCTATCTGTGGCACGTGCCGCTGATCCTGATCGTGGTCCGCTTCGCCGAGGCGACCGGCCTGCCGGTGCACGGCTGGGTGGGCATCACGTGGCGGCTGGCCGTCGTGTCGGTGCTGCTGGGAATCGTGGTGCTGATCGTCGGCTGGGTCGAGGACATCTCGGCGGGCCGGCGGCCGGCGCTGGTGCCGGGCCGGGCCCGCCGCGTCGCCCCGATCTCGCCCGCCCCGGCCGGCGCGACCACCCGGGCGCCGGAGCGGGTTCGTTCGACCAACGCCTGACCACCGCGACGGCAGCCTCGGCCGGGGCTCCGGCGTGATTCGTCAGCGGGCGCGGACGATCAGTGGCTGGGCCACCTGGCCGATGCGGCCGTCCCGGTCGTACAGCTCGCCGGAGGCCAGTCCGAGGCCGTCGTCGCTGAGGTCGGTGCGGCCGGCCAGGTGCACCCACTCGCCGGTGGCCGGGCGCAGCAGCGTGGTCGTCATCGTGGGCGGGATCGAGAGCCATTTGTCCATCGGCAGCACCGCTGAGATGCCGTTCGCCGAGTCGGCCACGATCAGCGCCCGGTCCTGGCCGTCGATCTCCGCACCCTCGATCAGGGGCATCCGCACGCGGGTCCACACGTGGGTCTCGCCGTCGGCCACGCCGAGCTCGCCCTTGGTCGCGCGCCACTCGATCGCCTCGCCGTAACCCCAGCCGTCGTGGAGCGGGAAGCCGCCGTCGCCGTCGCCTGTGGGCAGCGGGTCGGCGTGGTCGACCGGGGTGTCGGCCGGAGGCTTCGGGCCCGGCGCGAGATGCCAGGCCCGGGCCGTCACGGCGACCCGGCCGTCGACGATCATGCTGGCCTCGTTCAGGGCGGTGAGCCGGCCCGGCTTGATCGGGGAGACTTCGACGCGCAGGTCGCGGCGGGGAATCGGCCCGAGGAAGTCGACCGAGATGCGGGCCAGGCGCTGACCGGTGACCGTGAGCAGCCGGCCGAGTAACGCGGCGGGCGGACCGCCGTGCTGCATCTCGGTGTCCCAGGGGCTCTCGGTCGACCGGGTCGGACGGAACTGACCGTCGCCGAGCGGCAGGTAGAAACTCATGACCCCACGACTACCGCATCTCCGCTCGCTGTGCGCACGTTGATCTCGTTCTTGGCGCCCGGATCATTGGTGAGTCTCTGCACGGCGTAGTCGCCCGAGCCGGTGCTGGTGCTGCTGACGATCTTGTAGCTGCCCTGGGGCACCTGCACGTGGACGTCGCCGCTGGTGGTCTGGGCGGTCACCGAGTTGACGGTGCTCAACACGGCCCTGATGTCGCCCGAGGTGACCTTGAGAGTCACCGGGGCGGCGATGTCGATCGCCTCGATGTCGCCCGAGGTGGACTGCACCTCGACCGCCTTCTTCGCATTGATCACTCGGATGTCGCCCGACGTGGCCCGCAGCTTGACCAGGCCGGTCGGGTCGACCAGGTGGACGTCGCCCGAGGTGAGCTTGATGTCGGTGTCGCCGACGGCATCGAACAACAGGTCGCCCGACCGCTGCTCGCCGCTCACCTTGACCCCGGCCGGGGCGACGATCTCGTACGAGGCCGAGCAGTTGTCGCCGCACGAGGTGTCGATCATCATCACGCTGCCGTCGAGCCGGTAGGACGGGCCGGGATCGCCGGAACTGCGCCGGATGACCCGTTTGACGCTCGTCTCGCTGACCGCCGCGGTGCGGATCGCGACGTCGCCGCTGCCGCCGTCGAGCCGGATCTCGGTGATCTTCGTCTTCTCGGTGTCGTCGTACGTCATCCTGGCCCCGATCACCCCGGCACACCCCGTCAGGGTGGTCACCGCCGTCGCGGCGATGAGGGCGAGTGCTCCGGCGCGCCGGGTGAGTGTCGTGGTCATGGTGATGACGCTAGGACCGTGCCGGTGCGGGCGCCATCGGTCCTGTCACTGACCGAGCCCTTAGATGACCCTGAGATCCGGGTCAGGGTCTGTCACACCCACGAGGCAGAATGACGGGGTGCCAGCCGGATACCGCCGCCATCTCTACCGCGACGACGCGGTGGTCCTGCGCGTGCAAAAGCTGGGCGAGAGCGATCGCATCATCACGCTGCTCACCCGCCGTCACGGCCGCCTGCGCGCGGTGGCCCGCGGGGTGCGGCGCACCACCTCGCGCTTCGGCGCCCGGCTCGAGCCGTTCGGCCACATCGACCTGCAGCTCGCCGGCTCGCCCGAGGGCGTGGGCAGCAGCCTGCATTCGGTGAGCCAGGTCGAGGCGGTCGCGCTCTACGGCAAGCAGTTCCTCTCCGACTACCCGCGCTACACGGCGGCCAGCGCCATCGCCGAGACCGCCGAGCGGCTCACCCCGATCGAGCGGGAGCCCTCGTTGCGCCTGTTCCAGCTCACCCTGGGCGCGCTCAAGGCGCTGTCCGTGGGCGAGCACGCCGGCGGCCTGGTCCTCGACGCCTACCTGTTGCGGGCCATGGCGGTGGCCGGCTGGGCGCCGGCGATCACCGAGTGCGCGGTCTGCGGCACCCCCGGCCAGCACGGCGCCTTCTCGGTGCCGGCCGGCGGCGCGGTCTGCCCCGACTGCCGGCCGCCCGGCTCGGCCCACCCCAGCCCGGCGACGCTCGGCCTGATGAGCGCGCTGACCCTCGGCGACTGGACGGTGGCCGACGGGGCCGACGGCCCGGTGCGCCGCGAGTGCAGCGGGCTGGTCGCCGCCCACCTGCAATGGCACATGGAACGGGCGTTGCGCTCGTTGCCGCTGGTCGATCGACGGGAGAACCCATGACGCCGCGCCCGCCCACCCCGCACATCTCCGGGGCCACGCCGCCCGACCTGCCCCGGGCAGCACTGCCCAAGCACGTGGCGCTCGTGATGGACGGCAACGGCCGCTGGGCCAAGGAGCGCGGCCTGTCCCGCACCAAGGGGCACGAGCAGGGCGAGTACTCGTTGTTCGACACCATCGAGGGCGCCATCGAGCTCGGCATCCCCTATCTGTCGGCCTACGCCTTCTCCACCGAGAACTGGAAGCGATCACCCGAGGAGGTGCGCTTCCTCATGGGCTTCAACCGCGACGTCATCCGGCGCCGGCGTGACCAGCTGGTCGATCTCGGCGTACGGGTGGTGTGGTCGGGACGCCGGGGCCGGCTCTGGAAAAGCGTGATCTCCGAGCTCGAGACGGCCGAGGAGATGTCCGGCAAGAACAAGAAGCTCACCCTGCAGTTCTGCGTCAACTACGGCGGTCAGGCCGAGATCGCCGACGCCACCGCCGCGATCGCGCGCGACGTCGCCGCCGGTCGCCTCGATCCCTCGAAGATCAACGAGAAGACGATCGGGAAATACCTCTACCACCCCGAGATCCCCGAGGTCGATCTCTTCCTGCGCCCGTCGGGCGAGCAGCGTACGTCGAACTTCCTCCTCTGGCAGTCGGCGTACGCCGAACTGGTCTTCCTCGACACCCTCTGGCCCGATTTCGACCGCCGCCACCTGTGGTACGCGTGCGAGCTCTACGCCAGCCGCGACCGCCGCTTCGGCGGCGCTGTCCCCAACCCCGTCAGCCCGACATGACCGCGTTGGTTCACCCGTCGCCACGGCGAGCCACCCGCGAGATCAGGGCTGGGCGCTCGTCCTCCCGAGGGGGCGCTGAGCGCTCACCTTTGTCGCCGCACGCGGTGCTCGTCGGAATGGGGACGGTCGGCGCGGGCCGCTTGGCTGTTTGGCGTGGGGGCCTGTGCTCGGCCGCCTCGGGTAGCGAGCGGTGAGCCGGCTTTGGCTGGTGCGGCACGCTGAGGCTCTGCCCGGCGGGATGGGGCTGAGCGAAACCGGCCGGCGGCAGGCGCAGCTGCTCGGTGAACGGCTGGCCGAGGCGGGCATCACCCGCATCAGCCACAGCCCGCTGGCCCGCGCGGCCGAGACCGCCTCGATCGTGGCCGCGGCCCTGCCCGGCGTGCCGGTCGAGGCCGCCGAGGAGCTCACCGACTCCGACCCCACCGAGGACCCCGCGGCCGCGGAGGCGATGGTCGCGCGCTTCTCCGACCCGCCCGCCGACGAGCTGTGCATCACCCACATGTTCCAGGTCGGCTGGTTCGTGCGCGCCGTGCTCGGCGCGCCCGCCGATCGATGGGCGGCCTTGAACTCGGCCAACACCGGCGTCACGGTGCTGCGCTGGAGCCCGATCCCCGGCCGGCCGGTGTCCCCACTGGTCTTCAACGACCTCACCCACCTGCCGCCCGAGCTGCGCTGGACCGGGTTCCCGCCGGAGTTGCGCCTGCCCTGAGCGGTGGGCTTGCAATTCCAGCGGCCGTGCGTCAGTCGTGCGGTGAGCCGTCGGGCTTGCTGTCCGAGTGGGCGCGATCGTTCGTCAGGCTCGGTGTTCGAGGGGCCAGGCGTCGGCCAGGAGCACGCTGACGGCGGCGTCCGCGTCGGAGAGGTCGGGCAGCACGGCGTGGGCGCCGGCCAGCACGAGGTCGGCCATTTTTGTTCGCCCGGTCGCCACCGCGACGGCGTAGGCGCCGTTGGCCAGGGCAGCGGTCACGTCGTGCTCGGTGTCGCCGATGACGACGGGCTGGAAGCGTTCGCCGTACTTGGCCTCGGCCCGCTCCAGGCTGCGCCGGACCAGGGTGGCGCGCACACTGTCGTCGGTGCCGTAGCCGCCGACCTCGGCGTCGAACGAATCGCTCAGCTCGAACGCGGCCACCTTCGCCGCCGCGACCTCCGGCACGTTGCCGGTCACCAGCGTCTGCACCACCTCGGGGTCGTCACCCAGGCGGGCCAGCACTTCTCGTACGCCGGGCATCAACGCACCCTGCTCGATGAACAGATGCTTGATGCGCTCGATCTCGGCCACGTAGCGCACGAAGAACCGCTCAGGCGTGCAGTCGGTGACCCCGTGCGCCGCGAAGACCTCGGCGCACACGTCCATGTCGGTGCGGCCGCCGAACGACGGCGTGGTCCGCCAGGCGACCCCGGTCAGCTCGGTGAACGCGGCTTTCCAGGCCGTCGTGGTGACCCCGCCACCGCGCAGCAGCGTGTAGTCGATGTCCCACATGACCAGGCGTCTCATTCGCCGAGCACCCGTTCGATGTGCTCCACCTTGGCGTCCAGCGCGCCGGTCACGCCGGGCCGCACGTCCGCCTTGAGCGAGACGCTGACCCGCGGCGCGTGGGCGGCCACCGCGTCGACGGCCTGTTTGACGACGGCCATCACCTCGTCCCACTCGCCCTCGATGGTCGTGAACATGGCGTCGGTCCGATGCGGCAGCCCGGAGGCGCGCACCACGCGCACCGCCTCGGCCACGAGATCACCGACGGAATCGCCGACGCCCAGCGGCGTCACAGAGAAGGCAACCAGCACACCCCCATACTCGCAGGCCCCACCCGCTTCCCGGCAGTCCTGGCGCGTAGTGATGACCAGCGCCGACTGCTCGTGGAGGCACCCGCGCAGAGTGGTTCCGCAGGTCACGGCGGGTACAGCGGCGTCCGGAGGTGAAGGAGGATCGGATTGAGCCGGGAGGAATTCGACTTGTACCTATGTTGCGTCCTCCTGGACGCGTGACTAGCCTTGTCGTCTATCAACTAGGCGCACGGAGCGACTCGGTTATCTTGAGGGGAGTGGAGCGGATGGAGACCGTGATGGAGAAGATCCAAGTGGAGGTGGATGCCGCAGTCTTGGCTGACGCCGCGAAGGAGTTGGGTACCGGAACCGACGAGGAGACGGTCAGTACGGCGCTTCGCGAGGCTGTCGCGATGGTGCGCCGGGTGAAGGCCCTGGAAGAGCTGGCCGCGATAGCCCAGACCGGCGCATTCGATGAGCTCCTCGACAAAAGCAACTATCGCTGATGAGTTACGCGCTCTATCTCGCTGACACCAGTGCTGTGGTTCGCATCCTTCGCGATCCAGACGTTCTTGATCGCTGCCTGGGTGTTGTCAGAGACGGGATGGTGGCGGTCTGTGCCGTCACCGAGATCGAACACCTTTACAGCGCGCGGTCAAAGGCTGATCGTGACAGGCAGAAAGTGCTGTTGCGCAATACGTTCAGCTGGGTGGTCATGCCGGAGCGGGTCTTCGAGAGCGCTGATGAGGTACAGGACGCGTTGTCGGATCGGGGAGCGCACAGGTCTGCCGGAACGGTCGACTTACTGACGGCCGCGGCTGCTCGAAGCCATGGTCTGGGGCTACTGCACTACGACGCGGACTTCGAGCAGATCGCCGCCGCCACTGGCCAGCCGACCCGATGGCTGGCGAAACCGGGTTCGATCGATTAGCCGATGAGCGAGTTCAGAGTCGAAGTGGACGACAGGGCACTGACTGCGGCTGCCCGCATGTTCGGCACCGCAACGAGGGAAGAGACTGTCACGGCGGCAGTCGAGCATGCGGCTCAGTGCCAACGGCGTGGTGAGGCGTTCGACCGGCTCGCCGAGATGGCCGATGCGGGCGACTTCGACATCCTGTTGGACAAAAGGAATTACCGCGTATGACGGCGGCTGAGATGACGTCGCGTGGCTGCCACCGTTCGGCCGGGCCTCTCGATCTGCTGGTGGCAGCCACGGCGGAGGAGCATCAGCTGACACTTCTGCACTACGACGCTGGTTTCCTGTCCATATCCAAGATCACCGGGCAGCCCGTCGAATGGGTGGCCGAGCCCGGCACGATCTCCTGACCGGTCAGCGCTTGGCTTCGGCCAGGGCCTGGCGGATCTGGTCGGCACTCGCGGGAGTGCCGGCCTTCACTGCGTAGGTGCCGTAGGGCGGGCCGTAGGCGGGAGTGCCCGGCTCCTGGCGCCAGCTGTCGGCCAGCGAACCGGCATCCACAGCGTCGTAGCCGAGGGCGTCGAGGAATTCCGTGGCGATCTGCTTTGCTGCCGCGTCGTCGCCGGCGATGGGCAGGGCCGAACGGTCGGCGGCTCCCGACGGGCGGGGCAGCGACGCCAGATGCCCTGCGTTGATGTTGTTGAAGACCTTGACCACGCGGGCCGTGCCCAGGCTCTGCTGTTCGAGCTCGGAGCTGGTCAGCTCGCCCTTGTCGAGGGCCTCGATGGTCCCGTCGCGCTGCGGGTAGTAGTTGTTCGTGTCCAGCACGACTTTGCCGGCCAGTTCGGCCACCGGCAGCTGCGGGAAGGCCTTGAACGGGATGCTCACCACCACGATGTCCCCGGCCGCCGCGGCCTCGGCGGGGGTCGCCGCCCGGGCCGACCCGCCCAGCTCGTCGGTGAGGTGCTGGAGGGTCTCGGGTCCGCGGGAGTTGCTCACGACCACGTCGTAGCCGGCCGCGACCGCCAATCGCGCCACCGTGCCGCCGATGTTCCCGCTACCGATGAATCCGATCGTCGTCATGACCGCGACAACCTCGGTCTCGCGCGCAGCATTCCGTGAGCAACACCCTAGCAACGATGTGGATAAATCGGTATCGAGCGGACGGCCGAGGTCCTTCTGGGCGCGTCGTCGTTACCGTGGCCACGGTGATCACCGCAGACGCCGCCGGCTCCTGGAAACTGGGCGATCGGGTCGTCCATCGCCTGGGCTTCGGGTCCATGCGCCTCACCGTGAACCCCGACCCCGGTGTCGCGATCAGGGTTCTGCGACGTGCCGTGGAACTGGGCGTCGACCACCTCGACACCGCCGCCTTCTATGTGACTCCCGGCGGCATCCTCGACGGCGATGGCGGCCCTCGCCGGTATGCCACCGACCTGATCCGTGAGGCGCTTCATCCGTACGGGGAAACGCTGTTCATCGCCACCAAGGTGGGGCCCGGCCTGCTGCCGTCGGGTGACTGGGAGGCCGCCGGCCCCGACCGGCTGCGCGCCCAGGTCGAGGAGAACCTGCGCCGCCTCGGGGTCGACCGCCTCGACCTGGTCAATCTGCGCCTGACCAGCCGTACGGCGCCCGTGACGGCCCGCTTCGAGGCCCTGGCCGCGCTGCGGGACGAGGGACTGATCCGCCACCTGGGCATCTCCAACGCCACGCTCGCCCAGATCGACGAGGCGTCCGCGGTCGCCCCGATCGTCTGCGTCCAGAACAGCTTCGCCGTCGACCTGCGCCGGGACGCCGGCCTGCCCCGCATCCTGGCCGGGCGGGGCATCGCCTTCGTCCCGTTCTTCGCCATCGCCGGCGCCGGCCGCGAGGACGGCCCACCGGCCGGGACCGACGACACCGTACGGGAGCTCGCCGCGGCCCACGGCGTGACCGAGCACCAGATCCGTCTGGCCTGGACGCTCCACCAGGGCGAGAACGTTCTGGCCATCCCCGGCACCGGCGACGAACAGCACCTGCTGGACAACATCGCCGCCGGCGCCGTGCGGCTCACCGAGGAGGACCTGGCCCGGCTCGCCTGAGATCAGGAGCGGAGCAGGGCGCCGATCTCGCGGGCCAGTTCGGTCGTGGCCTCGATCTCGGCCTTGCGGATGGAGACGCTCTCGACGTTGAAGCCGTAAGGCATGCCCAGGCGTTCGCAGAAGGCCTTCAGGTCGCGGGCCATGGCCAGGCACTCACGCCGCGAGTCGGCCAGCGGGTCGTCGGAGGCGCGCAGCTCGGTGGCCAGCCAGGCCGGCACCTGGACGCCCAGCCACTCAAGGAACTCGAGGGTCTTGGGCGACCCGCACAGCGACAGCGTGAAGATGAGCGGGCGCGGGGTGATGCCGGCGTCCCGGCAGGCGTGGAAGTAGTCGGAGACCAGGTTCTTGGACTCGTTCAGGTCGTAGACGACCTGGGAGATGAAGAAGCCGCACCCGCGTTCCTGCTTGGTCAGCATGCGCAGGTGCTCGTCGCCGTGGCGGGCGTGACGCTCGCCGATCACCACCGCTCCCAGCGGCAGCTCCGGCCGGACGTCGTGGTGCAACTGCTGGGCGCGCTTCAGCGACGTCCGCACCGGTTTGCCGCCGGAGGAGGCGCCCACGAAGACGCCCAGGGTCCGGGTCGGGTCGGCCGACGACAGCCAGTCCCGCAGTTCGGTCTCGGCGTACTTGCCGACGCAGCGGTAGACCACGGTCGGCTTGTCCCAGTCGCCCAGGTGGTCGGCGAGGAAGGACGCCGGGTCCAGGGTGGGCAGATAGGGGAACGGGCGCTGGTCGGAGTTGCGGTCCGACTCGTCGTCGATGTCGTAGAGGATCAGACCGTCGAGGTCGAGGCCGGCCAGCCGGCCCACGGTGATCTCGGCTATCTCCTTGACCCGCTCGGGAGCGGTGTTGCGGCGCGGCGGGGTGATGCTGAACAGCATCACCCCGCTCTGCGCCTCGGCGAGCTTGGACTGCAACGAGTTACGAGACACAGGCCAAGCGTAGAGAAGCGGTCAGGCGTGGTCGGCGCAGCAGGGGGTGGGATCCCGCGTTTCGAACGGCACCAGCGTCCCGCCCACGGCCGGCATGGTCACCAGGACCAGTTCGCCGCCCCGGAACTGCGGGCGGACGAAGTCGCGGGTGTCCAGCCGCAAGCCCGGGTCGGCCACCCCGGAACCCAGCACCTCGACGCGGTCGATCACGCTGCGGTCCAGCACCTCGGCCACGGTGAGCGTGCCGGTCAGCTCCGACGATCCTCCGAAGACCACGGCCCGGCCGAACTTTCCGTTCATCGCCTCGTCGGCCGCCACCCGCAGGTCGGCCGGCGTCTCCACGGGCGAGGCTCCGGCCAGGCTGATCGCGACGTGCGGGAACGGCGAGGTGACCAGGTGGGTGCAGGCCAGCGCCGGGGGCGGGTCGAGCGAGAGGATCCAGTGATCGGCGGCGCCGACCTCCCGGTGACCGAGGGACATGCCCACGGTCGTGGCCGGGAGGCCGGCAGCCGAGCGGTACAGGGTCACCTGGGCAGAACCCAGATCGGGTTGGTGTAGAACCACAGGTCGCCCCACGGGTCGGCGTCGCCGACGACGTCCAGCTTGGGTCCGTACGGGTCGACCGAGGCG
The DNA here is from genome assembly GCF_023544445.1 of Actinoplanes sp. M2I2. Classification (GTDB taxonomy): domain Bacteria; phylum Actinomycetota; class Actinomycetes; order Mycobacteriales; family Micromonosporaceae; genus Actinoplanes. The sequence continues at coordinate 48,232 of NZ_JALPVJ010000038.1, forward strand.
CCCATCAGGCCGGGCTGGGTGCGGTTGCCGTCGGTGCCGCGCACGCGCACGTAGAACGGCTTGTCGAGGCGCCCGAACGAGTAGGACAGTGAGACCCGCTTGGCGCCGGGGCTGACCTCGAACGACTTGACCACCTTGGTGTTCGGGGCGGTGAAGGCGTCCTTGTCGGCGACCGGGCCGGTGACCGAGCCGACGATCACGTCGACGCGCTTGAGGACCGGGATGAACTGCGCCCAGTTCGGCACATCCTGCAGGTCGATGTCGAGGGTGATCTCGGTCGAGGTGCCCCGCTTGACGTGCACCACGCCGCCGAGCGGGGTGCCGGTCGACCCGCGACGGTCCCCGGCGACCCGGACCCGGGCGTCCAGGCCCTTGATCAGGCGGCCGTGGTCGACCCAGACCCGGCCGGCGCGCAGGCCGTCCATGACCTGCTTGTAGCCCCACGAGGTGGCGCCGACCGAGGTGCGGCCGTAGAAGCCGGGCCAGAAGTCGCCGGCCGTGGTGAGCGTCTTGCCGGTGTAGACCGGGTCGTTGTACTTGCCGTTGGCCTCGAAGTCGCTGCCCGGGCCGCGGTCCGACTGGTCCAGGTAGTTGACGTGCGAGTCCGAGTTGACCGTGATCCACCAGGCCTTGCCCTCGGACAGCAGGCTGTCCCAGAGGCCGCCGACGGTGGCGGTCATCCAGTCGAAGCCGCCCCAGGTGCGGTAGCTCTCCAGCGGGTAGCCGGCGAACGAGGCGGCCGACGGGTTGTTGTCGTAGTAACCGCGGGCGCCGCCGCGGCCGTTCGGGGCCGGGATGCCGGCGGCCTGGTGGCCCGGCGCGCCCTCGAAGCCGATGGCAACGGTCGGGTCGGCGTCCCGCCAGTTGCGGATCTCGTGCGGCGAGTCGATGCCGCGGCGGGCCGGGTGGTTGGCCAGGAACACCGCGCCGTCCACCTTGCGGGCCTTGACCTGCGAGGCGAGGAACTTGATGCCGGCGATCGCGGCGGCCTCGTTCTGCTCGTTGGTGTTGGTCGTGGGCAGCGCCGAGCCGTCGTAGTTCTGCTCGAACTTCTTGAGGACCTCGACCTCGTTGCGGCTCGGGGTCACGAAGACCGTCGCGTGCTCGGCGCCCGGGATGTTCCACTCCAGGCCCTGGAAGGTGAGCAGCTCGCGCAGTTCGTCACGGGTGGCGCGGATGTCCGGGTTGACCTTGTCGACGCCGATCTTGGCGTGGGTGACGCTGCCGTGGTCGGTGATGACGACCCAGTCGAGACCGAACGCGTGGCCGTGCCGGGCCTGGTCGATCACCCGGTACTGGGCGTCCGAGCTGTACTGCGTGTGGATGTGGTGGTCACCGGCGAGCCACTTGAAGCCGCCCTTCTCGGTGCCCCCGCCGGCCGGGCCGTGGCTGTGCGGCAGGCCGGCGGCCTGGGCAGCGGACGGCGTGGCCAGCACGGAGGCGGCCGCGCCGGCGCCGAGCAGACCGGCCCCGCGCAGGAAACCGCGGCGGGAGACGTCGGACGGCGACAGCTCGCTGTCCGGGATGCTCAGGTCGAGCGCGGGGGAGACGTCGCCGCCGGCGCCCTCGTGCACATCGTCGTGGTGGTGGTGGTCGTGGCCGTGACCCATATCAATGATCTCCCACAGATTGATGCATGCGTACTCCGGCACACTTGCTGCGGCAGTTCAACGGCCCGTGTACCGGGCATGACTTTCGTCAGTACGTGCGACTGCCGTTCGGGTCGGGCGGCGGCGGCACCTGCGGTTCTACCGTCCGACGCATGCTGATAACCCTGGACGGACTGACCAAGAGGTTCGGCGCCACGGTGGCCGTCGACGGGCTCGATCTCGAGGTGCGGCCCGGCCGGGTCACCGGGTTCCTCGGGCCCAACGGCGCCGGCAAGTCGACCACTCTGCGCATGATCCTCGGCCTCGACCGGCCGACCTCGGGGCGCGCGCTCCTCGATGGACGGCCCTATTCCGCGTACGAGTTCCCGCTGCGCAAGGTCGGGGCGTTGCTCGAGGCCAAGGGCGTGCACCCCGGGCGTACGGGTCGCAGCCACCTGCGCGCGATGGCCCGCAGCAACGCGATCCCGGCCGTACGGGTCGACGAGGTGCTGGCCCAGGCCGGCCTGACCGGGGTCGCGGCCAAGCGCGCGGGCACCTGGTCGCTGGGCATGGGTCAGCGGCTGGGGATAGCCGGCGCGCTGCTCGGCGACCCGCCGGTGCTGATCCTCGACGAGCCGGTGAACGGCCTCGACCCGGACGGGGTGCGCTGGATCCGCGGCCTGATGCGCGAGCTGGCCGGCCAGGGCCGCACGGTGCTCGTCTCGAGTCACCTGCTCAGCGAGATGCAGGTGACCGCCGACCACCTGATCGTGATCGGTAACGGGCGGTTGCTGGCCGACGCGCCGCTCGACCGGATCCTCGCCGGGCACGCCTCGCTCGAGGACGCCTACTACGCGCTGACCGAGGGGAGCGCGCTGCGATGACCGTGCTGCGAGCCGCGATCGGCGCGGAGTGGATCAAGCTGTGGACGACTCGTACGGTGTGGTGGTCGCTGGCCGCCGCGCTCGTCCTGATGGCCGCGGGGGCCGCGCAGTACGCGCTCTACGCGGAGAACGGCGACCTCGACGCGACCGTGCTGCGCGACGGTCGCGTGCCGGCCGGCAACGTCGCCGTGCTCGCGCTGAGCTTTGCCCAACTGGCCTTCGTCGCGCTGGCCATGCTGGCGATGACCAGCGAATACTCCACCGGCACGATGCGGGCGACGCTGACCTGGGTGCCGTCGCGGGTCAAGCTGCTGCTGGCCAAGAGCGCGGTCGTCGCGGCGGTCACCTTCGTCGCCGGGGCGGTGGCCGGGATCGTTGGCGGGCTGATCGCGAAACCGCTGCTGGGTGACCTCGGAGAGGCCGGCGGGATCCCTCCGACAGCTCTGCGGATCGGCGCGTACCTGGCCCTGCTCGGGGTCTTCGCGGTCGGCCTGGGCGCCGCGCTGCGCGGCCCGGTGGTCACGCTGGTCGTGCTGCTGATGCTGATCGTGGTGCTGCCCCCGCTGCTGCAGGTGCCGGACGTCGCCGTGCTCAACGGGATCGCCGACGCCCTGCCCGGCGTGGCCGGAAACCACTTCCTGCTGGGCGACTCCGACCCGTACGCCCCGGGCCTCGGTCTCCTGATCGTGGCGGTGTGGGCAGTCGGCGGCTTCGTCCTGGGCTGCCGCGAGCTCGACCGGCGCGACGCCTAAAGGAGACCGGCCTCGTAGGCGACGATCGCCGCCTGTACCCGGTTACGCACGCCCAGCCGGCTCATCAGACTGCTGACGTACGCCTTCACGGTGCCCTCGACCAGGAAGAGCCGGCGCCCGATCTCCGCGTTGGACAGTCCCTCACCGACCAGGGCCAGCACCTCACGTTCCCGGTCGGTGAGGGCGTCCACCCGGGTACGGGCGGCCGCGCCGGCGCCGAGGCGGACCCCGGCCAGCTCGGTGATGACCCGGTGGGCCACCCGGGGCGACAGGTAGGCCGCGCCCGCCGCGACGGCCCGGATCGCCGCGGTCAGCTCACGCGGATCGCTGGACTTGAGCAGGAAACCCGACGCGCCGGCCGCGAGCGCCCGGACGATGTACTCGTCCTCGCCGAAGGTCGTCAGCATGAGCACGCCGGTGTCCGGAGCGAGACGGCGGATCTCGGCCGCGGCCGCCAGCCCGTCGCGGCGCGGCATGCGGATGTCGAGCAGCACGACAGCGGGCCGGTGCCGCCGCACCAGATCGACCGCCTCGATGCCGTCCGCGGCCTCGCCGATCACCTCGAGGCCGTCGTCGTTGTCGAGGATGGCCCGGATGCCGGCCCGGATCATCGCCTCGTCGTCGGTGATCAGCACCTTCATCTCAGTCGTTCCTTGCTGGTCAGGCGACCGTCGGAGAAACACAGCCGGTACGCGGCGTCGGCCATCGGGAAGTTGCCGTCGGTGTAGAGCTCGCAGCCCTTCGGCTTGTCGCCGGGTGCCTGCCGGGCCGGGAGGTCACCGGCCAGGCCGGCGCGCGGCGTGCCCGGGCCGAGACGGTCGAACGTGGCTTCGTCGAGCACCGAGCCGGCCACCGCGAACGGGTAGTACCCGATCGCGGTGAGCACGGCCAGCACGAGCGGCGTGACGATCGCGGCGGCCAGGCTGCGGCGGGCCCGGCGGCGGGCGTCGTGCATCTCGGTGATCACCGGGGGTTCCGCGACGTCCGGGGCGCCGTCGTGGGGGATCACCGCGACGGCGCGGAAGCCCCCGTCGGGGGTGCGCTCGGCGGTGAGGGTCCCGCCGGCCAGGCGTACGCGTTCCCGCAGCCCCAGAAGCCCGAGCCCGGTGGACATCGGCCGCCCTTCGCCCCGGGACGGTGGCGCGTCGTTGATCACCGAGGCGGTCGTGTGGTCGCCGTCGCCGGCCAGGGTGACCCGCACGGTGGCGCCTCGCGCGTGCCGGCTCGCGTTGGTCAGCGCCTCGCGGACGAACCCGTGGACGGTCCGCTCGATCGGCGGCGGCAGCTCGCCACGCCGTTCGAACAGGACGGTCATCCCGGCCTCCCGGTGCCGCTCGACGAGCGCCTCCACCTGCTCGCCGGCGGGTTCCAGCGGGGGCCCGTCGTCCTCGCCGCGGAGCACGCCGATGATCTCGCGCAGCTGGTCGGTGGCGGCGCCGGCCGACGCGCGGATCCGCCCGGCCGCCGCGCTCTGCTTCGCCGGCAGGCCGGGCGTGGTCTCCAGCGCGCCCGCGTTGAGCGCGATGAGGCTCAACTCGTGACCGAGCGAGTCGTGCATCTCCTGGGCGATGCGGGCCCGCTCACGCAGCCGCGCCTCGCGCACGACCATCCGATGCTCGTACTCGAGGCGGGCCGCGCGTTCCCACCCCGCCGAGACCAGCCGGGCCTGCTGCGCGCGGTAACGCCCGGCCAGCCACGGGAAGACGCCCAGCAGGAGGAGGGCCATGGCCAGGAAGAACCATTCGGCCAGGGCGGTGTGCAGCACGGCGACGTTGAGCGCGGTGCCCCCGGCCGCGATGACGACGAAGGCGAGCGCGACCGTCCGGACGCGCTCGGTGCGCAGGCCGAGGAGGTAGCTCAGCACCGGCAGGCCGAACACGAAGTTGCCGTCGAGCAGGGTGCCGAGCAGCACGACCAGCCACGCCACGACCGGCCGGCGGCGGACCGTGAGCACGATGACGGCGGCCGCCGCGAGCGCGCCCAGAAGCGCGAGGTATTCGCTGCTCAAGGCCTGGTTGGCCACCACCGGCGCGATCAGCACCGACCCGAGCACTCCGTCGGCCACCCACTCCCGCCGTACCCGCATCCGGCCAGGCTATCGACGCGCCCCGGCCCGCCACCACTGCCGAAAGTCAGGTCTGGTCGTCAGATGATGGGGCGGAACAGGCCCAGAGAGATCGTCACGGCCAGCGTCAGCGTCGAGAGGGCGACCGCGCTCACGACCAGCGCCGTGTCGGCCGGCCGGAAGATCTGCCTCCGGGCGTACGACCGGGGCGCCCCCGAGTCGAACCCGCGCGCGTCCATCGCGACCGCCAGCCGGCCACCGCGGCGCAGCGCGCCCACCAGCAGGGCGAAAGCCGTCGAGACGAAGAGCCGTAAGGCCGCGACCGGGTTGTGGCCGGCGTCGATGCCCCGCGCCCGGCGGGCCAGCGTCAGCATCTGCCACTCGGCGCCGAGCAGCGGCAGCAGGCGGAAGGCGGCCAGGGCCCCGATCGCGAAGCGGGCCGGCGCCTTGGCGTTCTGCACCAGGGCGTCGGCCAGGTCGGTCGGGTCGGTGGTGGCGAAGACCAGCACGCCGGGGACGGCCACGGCGAACAGGCGCAGGATCAGGCCGAGCGCCGCCGTCAGCACGCCGGTGGTGACGTCGAACGGGCCGAGGTCCAGCAGCAGCGTGCCGTTGCGCTCGGCGGCGAACAGCACCATCGTGACCAGCAGGCCGAACGCGCCGATCAGCAGGGGCCAGGCCCGCCGGACCAGCGTCGCGTAGCGCACGCCGAAGAACGGGACGGCGGCCAGTTCGATGGCGAGCGCGATGGCCGGGGTCAACGGGTCGAGCGTGGAGATCAGCGGCAGCGAGAAGAGCAGCGCGGCCGCGAGCTTGGCGACCGGGTTGCGGCGGGCGAGCGGGGCCGAGGGGTCGGCGATCGCCTGGAGGGCCAGGGTCATGACCGGCCGCCCGGGTGGCGCTGGGGGAGCGGGTCCCGCCGCCGGGCGGTGCCCAGCGGGAACGTGCGGTCGGCCACGGTCTGCACGAAATCGTCGTCGTGGGTGACCGCGACGATGCCGTGGCCGTCGTCGCGCAGGGTGGACAGCAGGGTGATCAGCTCGATCCAGGTACGCCGGTCCTGCCCGAAGGTCGGCTCGTCGAGCACCAGCAGCCGGGGGGCGGTGGCCAGCGCGGTGGCCACGCTGAGCCGGCGCGCCTCGCCGCCCGAGAGCGTGTACGGGTTGGCGCCGGCCAGTTTGGCCAGGCGCAGCTGGTCGAGCAGGTCGTCGACGATCCGCTCGACCTCGTCGGCCGACCGGCCCAGCCGGCGCGGGCCGACCGCCAGCTCGTCGGCGACGCGGGCGGTGACGAACTGGTGCTCGGGGTTCTGGAAGACCGAGCCGATCCGCCCGGTGAGCGTGGCCGCGCGCCACCGGTGCGGCGGGCGGTCGTCGCCGAAGCCGCGGACCTGCCCACCGGTCGGGGCCAGCAGGCCGCCGAGCACGAGCGCGAGAGTGGACTTGCCGGCGCCGTTGGGGCCGGTCACCGCCAGCACCTCGCCCTCGCCCACGCCCAGCGACACCGGTGCGAGCCGCTGCGCCACGGCGACCTGCGACGCCCGTACGAGATCGGGGCCGGCCGTCCTTCCCGACTTGAGCGGCGGAACGGTGAAGCCGGGCACCCAGACGCCCTCGTCGGCCAGGCGGTCGCCGTAGGCCGCGAACACCAGCTCGGGTGGGCCGTCGGCCCGCACCCCGCCACCGGGCTCGAGCACGACCACCCGGTCGATCAGCGGCAGCGCCTCGGCCACCCGGTGCTCGACCAGGATCATCGTCTGGTCCCGCAGGGAGCCGAGCGACTCGCGGATCAGCGCCGCGCCGTCCGGGTCGAGGTTGGCGGTGGGCTCGTCGAGCAGCAGCAGACCGGGCCGCAGGGCCAGCACCCCGGCCAGCGCCAGCCGCTGGGCCTCGCCGCCGGACAGCGCGGCGGTCGAGCGGGTGATCGGGTAGGGGAAGCCGACCCGGTCGAGGGCGTCGCTGACCCAGGGCCAGATCCGGGCCGGGGGCACGCCGCGATTTTCCAGGCCGAAGGCCACGTCGTCGCCGCTGCGGGCCATCACGAGCTGGGTCTGCGGGTCCTGGAAGACGATGCCCGCGCCGGAGGACCAGCCGTCGGCCGAGGTTTCGGGGGACCGGACGCCGCGGTGGGTGCGGGGATCGAGGCCGTCGATCTCGATGGTGCCGGCCGCCTCGCCCGAGTCGTCGGGGAGCAGGCCGGCCAGCGCGGCGAGCAGGGTGCTCTTGCCGGCCCCCGAGGGACCGAGCAGGAGCACCCGCTCGCCGTGCGCGATGCGCAGGTCGACGTCGCGGACGGCCCAGGCGCGCCGGCCGGCGTGCCGCCAGCCGAATCCGCGGAGGACGACCTCACTCATGAACGGCGCATCGATTCAGAACTCATGACCGGCGCATCGAGTCAGACGAGGGCTCGCGACCGACCGGCCGGGAAACGGTCGAGCACGCCCGTCTGGGCCAGCGCGCGGGTCAGCAGCACGCTGCCGAACCCGGCGATGACCAGCGCGGACGCCGCGGTGATGAGGATGTAGGGGAACCGCATGGTGGCCCAGGACGTGCCGCCGTACCAGACGAACGCGTCGTAGATGGCGGCGACCGCGCCGGCCACCGCGCCCGCGGCCAGGGCCACCGGCAGGCGATAGACCTTGTATGCGAACAGCGCGAACACGAGCTCCGCGCCGAGCGCCTCGAGCGGGCCCTGCACGACGATCGTCCACCCCCAGCTCACGCCGATCGCCACGGAGACCAGCGAGGCGAGCGAGAGGGTGTAGAACGCGGCGCCGGGCTTGCGGATGATCAGCGCGCCGAGCACGGCCGGCACCAGCCACACGCCGTAGAGGACGGCCCGGCCGGGCAGCGGAATGGCGTCGGCGGGCCCGTTCCAGAGCAGGCCCCAGGCCCAGAAGATCACGCCGAAGGCCACGGCGATGATCGAGGCGATCACAATGTCTATCGTGCGCCAGCGGTTGTTCATGGTGGAACCTCCCAGTTTGTACCGGGAGGAGACGCACGCCACGGTCGGGCGGGGGCCCGGGCGTGACGCGGCTGGAGAAAGACCGAACTTCCTGCGCTGGCATTACCCAGATCAGGTGCGAGGGTCTGCGGTTGCCCGCACTCTCAGCGCTGTGCGCTCCCCTGTCGGATGTGCTGTCGTGCTGTGTCTCCGTGCTGTGTTTCGATGAAGGTAACACCGTGAGCGATCGCGGGACAGCGAGGGAGTGATCACATGGAGATCAAGGCACGCGGGATGACCTTCGACGTGTACGAGGGCGGGCCGTCCGACGGCGACCCGGTGCTGCTCCTGCACGGCTTCCCACAGGATCATCACGAGTTCGACCTGCTGGCCCCGAAACTGCACGCCGCCGGCCTCCGGACGTACGCCCTGGACCAGCGCGGCACCTCGCCCGGCGCCCGCCCGGCCGAGGTCGCGGCCTACCGGCTCGAGCAGCCGACCGCCGACGCCGTGGCCGTCCTGGACGCGCTCGGCCTCGAGTCGGCCCACGTGATCGGCCACGACTGGGGCGCGATCGTCGGCTGGTGGCTCGCCTCGGCCCACCCCGACCGGGTGCGCACGCTCACCGCCGTCTCCATCCCGCACCCCAAGGCCCTGGGCCTGGCGCTGCGGGTCCGCGCGGCCCAGCGCGCCCGCATGTCGTACTTCAAGGTCTTCCAGTCGCCGGTCGCCGAGCGGCTGCTGATGGCCCGCGACGGCGCCGTGCTGCGGGCCATGTTCAAGCCGATCGGGTCGCGCGGCGACCACTACGTCGAGGCGATGCGCAACGACCCGGGCCGGCTCACCGGCGGTCTGAACTGGTACCGCGCCTCGACCGGCGGCTTCGCGGCCGAGCCGGGCATCATCCGTGTGCCGACCACGTACGTGTGGAGCGACCGGGACGGCGTGGTTTCGCTCACTGCCGCGCTGCGCACCCGCGACTGGGTCGAGGCCGACTACGAGATGGTCGCGCTGCGGGGCATCAGCCACTGGGTGCCGGAGCAGGCGGCGAGCGCGCTCGCCGAGGCCGTCCTCCGTCGTTTCAAGCGAGTTTGATTCCCGTTCATATTGGGGAATCGCCTCCGTCATGGTGGAAGAGAAGGCGCGTGTCAGACACGAGACCGAAAAGCAGCGCTGGGACCGGAACTTCGCCGACCTTCTTCAGGAGTTGCGGGTCGCGCAGACCGGCATCCAGATCCTCTTCGCCTTCCTGCTGACACTGCCCTTCAGCAACCGGTTCTCCGAGGTCACGCAGTTCCAGAAGGACGTCTACGTGGTGGCGCTGCTGGCCGCGGCCGGCGCCACCGCGATGATCATCGCGCCGGTCGCCTTCCACCGGGCCCTGTTCCGTCAGGGCCGCAAGCCCGAGCTGGTGCGATACGCCCACCGGATGGCCACCGGCGGCCTGTTCTTCCTGCTCGTCGCCATGGTCAGCAGTGTCCTGCTGGTCACCGACTTCATCCTCGACCGGACCATCGCGTTCGTCTTCACCGGAATCACCGCCGCCTTCTTCCTCACCTTCTGGGTGGCCGTCCCGTTCTTCCGGCGCAATTGGATCGACGAGGACGCCGAGGAGGAGGACGAGGAGGTCAGCAAGACCGCGGTCATCCCCGGCGAGTCCGCAGACCGAGTTTCCTGAGCTCGAGCTCGGCCAGCGCGTCGACCGCCGCCGCGTCGCCGTTGCGCCAGCTCTGCGCGATGTCGGGGCCGAGCTTGGCCAGGCGGTTGAGCGGCTGGCCGGCCAGGGCCCGCAGCGCCAGCAGGTCGCGTCCCGCGGGATCGTTGCGTACGGCGCTGGCGACCGCGGCCCGGCGCATCCACCGCAACCGCAGGGGAAGCCAGCCGAACAGCACGAGCGCGAGCGGAACGGCCACCGCGATCAGCGCGACGACGATCGCCATCGTGTCGACGACGTCCTGCTGCTGGCGGCCGGCCTCGGCGATCGACCGGGCCGCCGACGCCGCGCCCTCGAACGGCTTGACCAGCTCGTCGCCGACCAGGGGCACCCCGCCGACCTTGCTGCCGGCGTCGCTCAGGTTGTCGGCGATGCCGCCGCCCGCGCTCTCCAGCTTCGCACCCGGCACGCCGAGCTTCTCGACCATGTCGTTGACCCAGAGACCCGCCCGGATCCACAGATAGATCCACAGGACCACGACGATGTCGGTCAGGAGCTGGCGTACGGCGGTGGGCAGCCGGTCGGCATAGAGCTTCACGCCGCACAGCGTCCCACGTAGACGGCTAGCCTCGACCCGCGCAGTCCGGGCAGGTTCCGAAGATCTCCATCGTGTGGGAGACGTTCACGTAGCCGTGCCGGCTGGCCACCTTGCCGGCCCACGACTCGACCGCCGGGCCCTCCACCTCGACCGCGCTGCCGCACTCGCGGCAGACCAGATGGTGGTGGTGGCCCTGGCTGCAGCGGCGGTAGAGGTGCTCGCCGCCGGGCGGGCGCATCACGTCGATCTCGCCGGCGTCGGCCAGCCCCTGCAGCGTGCGGTAGACCGTGGTCAGGCCCACCCGCTCGCCTCGTTCGCGCAGCCGGGCGTGCAGCTCCTGGGCGCTGTAGAAGCCCTCGGCCTCGGCCAGCACGGCGCTCACGGCGGTGCGCTGCTTGGTGGTGCGCTGCGCGACATTCTGGTCGGCGTTCACGATCGGACCTCCCTCGCGTGGCTGACCGCGTCGGCGACGATGTGCGCGACGTGATCGTCCACCAGCGAGTATGCGATCTCCCGGCCGCGTCGTGCACCCCGGACCACCCCGGCGCCGCGGAGCACCCGCAGGTGCTGGGAGACCAGCGGCTGCGGCGCCCCGAGCTTCTCGACCAGCTCGTGCACGCAGCGCTCGCCGGCGCCCAGCTCGGCCACGATCGCGACGCGGATCGGAGCGGACAGGGCACGCAGCAGCTCGCCGGCGGACTCGTACGCCTCGTAACCACTCGGCGTGGTCGTCATCGGACCTCAGACTTTCTGCAGGACGACATCGGGCGGCTCGACCTCGTGCGGCGGGTGGGCGCGCCGCCGCGCCAGGCGCCAGCCGGCGGCGCCGATCGTGATCGCGACGAAGACGGCCAGCGCCAGGATGACGGTGGTGGCGCCGGGCGGGGTGTCGGCCTCGGCCGAGACGACGACCCCGATGCCGGCCGCGACCAGGCCGATGACCATCGCCGCCGCCATGGTGCTGCGGAAGCCGCGGGTCACCTGTTGCGCGGCGGCGACCGGGATGACCATCAGCGCCGAGACGAGCAACAGACCCACCGTACGCATGGCGATCGTCACCGTCACCGCGGTGGTCACCGCCATCAGGATGTTGAGCGCCCGCACCGGCAGGCCGCTGACCCGGGCGTACTCCTCGTCGTTGCAGACCGCGAACAGGGCCGGCCGGAACGCCAGCATGGCGACCAGCACCGCCGCCCCCAGCACCGCGATGACCGCGATGTCCTCGGGTGACGTGGTGATCAGCGAGCCGAAGAGGTACTGCACCAGGCTGTTGCTGTTGGCGTCGTCGGACAGGGCGACCAGCACCACGCCGCCCGCGATGCCGCCGTAGAACAGCAGGGCCAGCGCCAGGTCGCCGGAGGTCCGGCCGCGTTCGCGGATCAGCTCGACGCCGACCGCGCCGACGGCCGCCACGATCACGGCGCTGATCACGGGGGACTGGTTGAGCAGCAGGCCCACGCCGACGCCGGTGAGCGCGACGTGACCGATGCCGTCACCGATCAGCGACAGCCGCCGCTGCACCAGGTAGATGCCGAGCGCGGGCGCGGCCAGACCGATGATGAGAGCGCCGGTCAGGGCCCGCATCATGAAGTCGTACTGAAAAAGGTCCATTTTAGTTGGCCGCGATCCGGTCGGTGGGGGCCACGCAGATGCCGGTCGGCTGGGTCACGGCGTGCGGGTGCACGTGGTCGTGGTCGGGCTCGGCGTGGTGGCCGGCCGGCTCGGGCGGCGGGCCCACGTGGGCCACCCGGCCCTCGTGCACCACGACCGCCCGGTCGATCAGCGGCCGCAGCGGGCCCAGCTCGTGGGCGACCAGCAGGATCGAGCCGCCGGACTCCTCGAACCGGCCCAGCGCGGCGGCGAACGCCTCCTGGCTGGCCGCGTCCACCCCGGCCGTGGGCTCGTCGAGCACCAGCAGGTCGGGCTTTCCGGCCAGGGCGCGGGCGATGAGGGTCCGTTGCTGCTGGCCACCCGAGAGCGTGGTGACCGGGTCGTCGATGCGCGACAGCAGGCCCACGTCGGTCAGCGCGTCGCGGACCGCGGCCTTGTCGACGGAACCGGACGGGCGGAAGATGCCGCGCCGGGCCAGCCGTCCGGACGCGACGACCTCGCCGACCGTGGCCGGCACCCCGCTGCCGGCGCCCAGCCGCTGCGGCACGTAGCCGATCCGGGCCCACTCACGGAACTTGCGCTGCGGCGTGCCGAACAGGTCGATCTCGCCCCGGGTCAGCGAGGCCAGCCCGAGGATCGTCCGGATGAGGGTGGACTTGCCGGAGCCGTTGGCCCCGAGGATCGCGACCACCTCGCCCGCGTCGACCTCGAACGACACGTCGTGCAGGATCTCGCGGCCGTCATAGCCGACCGCGGCGTGGCGCACCGTCACGACGCTCATTCCGAACACCCCAATCCGGCGGTCAGCGCGGCGAGATTCGCCCGCATGACGCTGAAGTAGTCGCCCTTCTGGTCGATCAAGCCTTCGAGCGGGTCGAGCACGGCCGTCCGGGCGCCGACCTCGCGGGCGATCGTCTCGGCCACCGCCGGGCTCACCAGCGTCTCGAAGTAGATCGTGGTGGTGCCGGTCTCCCGCGCCTCCCGGGCCACGGCGGCCAGGCGCTGCGGCGAGGGCTCGGCCTCGGGGTCGATGCCGGTGATGCCGACCTGGTGCAGGTCGTAGCGGCCGGCCAGATAGGCGAACGCCGTGTGGCTGGTCACCAGCTCGCGCCGCTCGCAGGTCTTGAGACCGGCGGCGAAATCGCCGTTCAGCGCGCCCAGCTCGGCGACCAGCGCCTTGGCCCGCGCCCGGTAGTCGGCGGCGTGGCCGGGGTCAGCCTCGGCGAGGCGCTCGCCCAGCTTCTCGGCGATCGTCGAGAAGCGCACCGGGTCGAGCCAGACGTGCGGGTCCTCCCCGCTCTCGGCTGTCTCGTGCTCGTGGCCGTGCTCGTCCCCGCCACCGGCCGGCAGCAGCGGGACGACCGAGGCGGCGTCGAAGGCGCGATCCTTGGCCTCGAGGCCGATCGCCTCGTCGACGGCCGGCTGGAAACCCTTGATGTAGACGGCCAGGCCGGCCTCGGCGACCTCACCGACCTGACGCGGGGTGAGCTCGATGTCGTGCGGCTCCGCGCCCGGCTTGGTGAGGTTGGTGACGCTGACCACGTCGCCTCCGATCCGCTCGCTGAGGAACTGCAGCGGATAGAACGCCGTGACGATCTCGAGCTTCTCGCCGGCCTTCGCCCCGCCGGCCTGCCCGCCGCAGCCCGCGAGAACGGTCAGGGCGAGCACGAAGGGAAGCAGGCGGCGGCGCATACCACCACTGTCTCCGAGAATGATAATGATTGTCAAAATCGCATATGTGCCCAGGCTTCCCGGTCAGAGCGCCTTGGCCACGACCACCGCGAGGAGCAGGGCGAGCATCAGCACCCGGAGCGCCCGGGTCGAGGTGGTCTGCACCGGCCAGGTCGTGAAGGTGAGCGCGGCCAGGCCCACGGCCAGCACGAAGAGCAGCGCCGCGCCCACGATGCCGGGCAGGAAGAGGCCGGCGATCATCACCACGAGCGCGGCCACGAACGCCGCCGTGGGACTCACCCGGGTCAGCCGGCGCAGGAGGTGGTTGTCGGGCATCACGTGGTCACTCCTCGTCGCTGCGTACGCTCATCGCATGTTGGTGCTGAACCGCTTCGTCGCCCCGCCCGACACGCAGGACGGCTTCCTCGTGCGGGCGCACGCCGCCCTCGGTGCTCTGGCCGAGCGCCCCGGCTATCTTTCCGGCCGGCTGACCCGCGCGATCGAGGACCCGTCCTCGTGGACGCTGGTCACCGAGTGGGAGTCCGTCGGAGCCTACCGGCGCGCGCTGGGCGCCTTCGACGTCAAGGTCCATGCCACCCCGCTGCTCGCCGAGTCGATCGACGAGCCGTCGGCCTTCGAGACCCTCGCCTCGGCCGAGCCGGGCGGGGCGGTCGTGGTGACCGAGAGCGACCGGGCCTCTCAGCCCTGGCGCTGACGACTACTGTTGACCTCATGACGACGGCGCCTCATGTTCCCGCCCCGCCGCCGGGTCCGGGCGTCCAGCCGCCGTTCCCGGCGCCGCCGGTCGAGGGCAAGGGCAAGCGTCTCGGCTGGAGCCTGGGCATCGGCGCCGGCGTGGTGCTGCTGATCTGCGGCGGGGGCGTGGCCGCGCTGATCGGGCTGGGCTCGTCGGTGCAGGGCGCGCTCGACGAGCAGGCGCAGGCGGCCGTCGACGACTACCTCAAGGCGCTCGAGGGCCGGCTCTACGACGATGCGTACGAGCAACTCTGCGGTCAGGCCAAGCGGGCCGAGAGTGCCGCGGAGTTCCGCACCCGGGTTCAGGGCGAGCAGCGCATCACCGACTGGCGGCTGGGCACGTTCGACACCATCGGCATGACCGTGCCGGTCGACGCGACGTACGAGGACGGCCAGACCGAGCAGCTGGAGGCCTCGCTCGACCAGAACACGTCCACGGGCGCGTTCGAGGTGTGCGAGCTCGGGGAGTAATCTCGCTGTTTGTCCTGATCCTTAGAGCCCCCGCCGACACCCAGCCGGCGTAGGAGGAACATGCCCGCCGACCGTATCGACTCCGTCGTCAGCTTGGCCAAGCGCCGCGGCTTCGTCTTCCCCTCCAGCGAGATCTACGGAGGAACCCGCTCGGCCTGGGACTACGGTCCGCTGGGCGTCGAGCTGAAGGAGAACGTCCGCCGCCAGTGGTGGCGCACGATGGTGCAGCAGCGTGACGACATCGTCGGTCTCGACTCCGCCGTCATCCTCGCGCGTGACGTGTGGGCCGCCTCCGGTCACCTCGACGCCTTCGTCGACCCGCTGACCGAGTGCCAGTCCTGCCACAAGCGGTTCCGCGCCGACCACCTCGAGGAGGCGTGGGAGGCCAAGCACGGCTCGCCGCCCGCCTCGCTGCAGGAGCTCAACTGCCCCAACTGCGGCAACAAGGGCACCTTCACCGAGCCCAAGATGTTCAACGGCCTGATGAAGACCTACCTCGGCCCGACCGAGAGCGCCGAGGGCCTGCACTACCTGCGGCCCGAGACCGCGCAGGGCATCTTCGTCAACTACAACAACGTGGCCACCGCCGCCCGCAAGAAGCCGCCGTTCGGCATCGCCCAGGTCGGCAAGAGCTTCCGCAACGAGATCACCCCGGGCAACTTCATCTTCCGTACGCGGGAGTTCGAGCAGATGGAGATGGAGTTCTTCGTCGAGCCCGGGTCGGACGAGACCTGGCACGACTACTGGCTCCAGCAGCGCTGGGACTGGTATCGCGACCTCGGCCTGTCCGAGACGAACCTGCGCTTCTACGAGCACCCGAAAGAGAAGCTCTCGCACTACTCGAAGCGGACCGTCGACATCGAGTACCGCTTCCAGTTCGGCGGCACCGAGTTCGCCGAGCTCGAGGGCGTCGCCAACCGCACCGACTTCGACCTGTCGACGCATTCCAAGCACTCCGGCGTCGACCTCTCCTACTTCGACCAGGAGAAGCAGGAGCGCTGGGTGCCGTACGTGATCGAGCCCGCGGCCGGCCTCACCCGGGCCGTGCTGGCGTTCCTGCTCGAGGCGTACGACGAGGACGAGGCCCCGAACACCAAGGGCGGCGTCGACAAGCGCACGGTCATGCGTTTCGACCCGCGCCTGGCCCCGGTCAAGGTGGCGGTGCTGCCGCTCTCGCGTAACCCGGAGCTGTCGCCCAAGGCGCGCGGGCTGGCCGAACTGCTCCGCAAGCGCTGGATCGTCGAGTTCGACGACTCCCAGGCGATCGGCCGGCGCTACCGCCGCCAGGACGAGATCGGCACCCCGTTCTGCGTCACGGTCGACTTCGACACGCTGACCGACGACGCGGTGACGGTCCGCGACCGCGACACCATGAAGCAGGAGCGGGTCGGCCTCAGCCAGATCGAGGACTACCTGATCAAGCGCCTGCCCGGCTGCTGACCTCCGCCCTCGATCTCCGTTCTCCGGAGAAGTCGCAGGGGAAGTCGCAGGGGAAGTCTCAGGAGAAGTCTCAGGAGAAGTCGAAGCCCCCGGGCCGGTCGTTCCGGTCGGCGATGAGCCCGGCCAGGGTCGCCACGGCGATCTCGGCCGGGGTCCGCGCCCGGATGTTCAACCCGATCGGCCGGTGCACCCGGGCGATCTGATCCTCCGGCACACCCCGGGAGCGAAGGGCCGCCACGTGCGGCCCTTCCTTCTTGGGGTTGCCCATGATCCCGACATACCGCGTCCGGGCGTCCAGAGCCTGGGCGAGGACGTTCCCGACCTCGGGCCGGTCATGGTCGGTGAGCACGACGTCGGTGTGCGCGTCGAGGTTGGCCGCCGCGAGATCACGTACGAAGCGGTCCCCGTGCGGCCGCGGCGTCCCCCGCAGCCGGGTCTCGTCCGGCTCCACCAGCACGGTCTGAAAGCCGAGGTCCGGCGTCAGTCGCAGAATGGCCTCCGCGACCGGCGACTCGAACACCAGAACCAGCCGCCGCGCCCCACCGTCGTCACCCATGCCCCGACTCTGCCAGACCCCCATCCCCTGCGCCGGCCGGTCCACTCTTGATGCCCGACAGGTTGTCGTGCGTCTAGTATGAGCCCGGCATCGAAAGGGGCGGGAATGCGGAAACCCCGGCCGCATGCAAGCAGAGGCTGTCCGGGGTTTCTCAGCAACCCCGGCCGCATGCAAGCAGAGGCTGTCCGGGGTCTTCGGCAGAAAGATACCGCAGAGCGGGGGGAGGAAACCAGGAGATGCATGGCGAATTGACCGAAACGGCGGTGATGACCCGCAGGATTTCGCCCGAAAGGTTGGCCCCGTATGCCGATGCGACCGGCGGGGACCCGGAAGCAGCTCTGCAGCTTTACACCTGGAATGCGGATGTGTCGGCGGCGCTGGCTGCCACCCTCGGTCACGTGGAAGTGGTCCTGCGTAACGCACTTCACGAGAGCCTGACGAACTGGTCGGAGGCTGAGTTCGCTGAGTCGAAGTGGTATCTCGACGCCGGTGGCCTTCTCCAGGCGCGGGCGGTCAAGGACATTCGCGTCGCGCGGGAGCGTGCGGGACGAAACGGCCGGCGCTCGGAGACGCCGGGACGTGTCGTCGCGGAACTCAATTTCGGATTCTGGCGGTATCTACTGGCCAGCTACTACGACGCAACGCTTTGGCGGCAAGCCTTGTATGAGGCGTTTCCCGGCCAGGCGCGGCGCCGGATCATTCAGGACGCGGTCGAGGTTCTGCACCTGTCGCGCAACCGGCTTGCTCACCATGAGCCCATGTTCAACAGGCCCGTCGACGACATCCGGATCACCGCCCTTGAGCTGGCCGGGTGGATCTGCCCGGTGAGCAGGACATGGATCGAGCGGCGCTGTTCGGTGAGCCGGCTTCTCGGCCGACGGCCGGCCTAGGTGACTGGTGTTAAACAGGGGTTGATCGGCGTAGCCGATCGACCCCTGTTGTGGATTGGGGCGGTAGGTGTGTCGGTGATGTGCCTGGTGGTGCGGGCGGATGTGTTTGCCAGTAATGGTTGT
>NZ_JALPVJ010000039.1 GCF_023544445.1 Actinoplanes sp. M2I2
GCCCGGGCCGTCGAGGCGCTGCAGCGGCAACGCCGCCGGCAGCGCCAGCAGCAGTTGGCCGCCCGCCACTACGAGAACCTCGACCTGGTGTTCGCACGCACTGACGGGCAGCCGCTGCGATCGCAGTACGTGCTCGACCACCTGCGCCGGCTCACCGCCGACGCCGGACTGCCGGCCATCCGAGTGCACGACCTGCGGCACATCGCCGCCACCATCATGATCAACGAGGGGGTGCCGCTGGCGGTGGTGTCCAAGACGCTGAGGCACAAGAACGTGGCCACCACCGTCGACCTCTACGGCCACCTCACCCGCGACGCCGCCGACGACGGGGTCAGCGCCACCTGCGCCGCCCTGAAGGCCGCTGACGCCGAAGCCGCCTGAGCGGGTGTAGGCTGCGTGCAGGTCTGCGACAGCGAGGCGACAACACCGCCCCTCGACGATCGCAGGGGATATGCCTGTTGCGGCATATCCCCTGGTCACCACCGGTCGGGCTGACAGGATTTGAACCTGCGACCCCTTGACCCCCAGTCAAGTGCGCTACCAAGCTGCGCTACAGCCCGCCGCCGCCCGGCAGAACACCGCGCGGCAACTCGTACAGCCTAGCAACCCTACCCGTGCGCCTTGCCGCGACCCCCCGGCCCGGTCTTCTTGCGCGGTTTCACCGACACCTCGATCGGGGAGCCCACGAACCCGAACTCCTCGCGCAGCTTGCGCTCGATGAAGCGCAGATACCCCGCGTCCAGTGGGCCCGTCGTGAAGAGCACGAACCGCGGCGGCGCCACCCCCGCCTGCGTGGCGAACAAGATGCGCGGAGCACGCCCACCGCGTACCGGGTGGGGGGTGGCCTGGGTCAGCGCGGTCAGCCACTGGTTGAGCGCACCTGTCGGGATGCGCTGCTCCCACGACTCCAAGGCACGGCGCAGCGCGGGGGCCAGCTTGTCGACGGCTCGGCCGGTCTTGGCGGAGATGTTGACTCGGATGGCCCAGGGGATGCGCTTGAGTTCGCGGTCGATTTCCTTGTCGAGGAACAATCTGCGGTCGTCGTCGACCAGGTCCCACTTGTTGAAGGCGATCACCAGCGCTCGGCCGGCCTCGACCACCTGGGTGAGCACGCGCTGGTCCTGCTCGGAGATGACCTCGGCGGCGTCCAGGAGCACGACGGCCACCTCGGCGGCTTCCACGGCGCCGGCTGTGCGTAGGGAGGCGTAGTACTCCGTACCGGAAGCCTGGTTGACTCGTTTGCGCAGGCCGGCTGTGTCGACGAACTGCCAGAGTTCGCCGTCCATCTCGACCAGGCTGTCCACCGGGTCGACCGTGGTGCCGGCTACCGAGTCGACTACGGCCCGTTCCTCCTTGGACACCTTGTTGAGCAGGGAGGACTTGCCCACGTTGGGGCGGCCTACCAGGGCTACGCGGCGGGGGCCGCGGGGGCCGCCCTCGACGATGGGGGGTGGCTCGGGCAGGGCGTTGAGGATGTCGTCGAGCAGGTCGCCGGAGGAACGGCCGTGCAGGGCGGAGATGGGGTGGGGCTCGCCGAGGCCTAGCGACCAGAGCGACACCGCCTCCATTTCCAGGTTCTGGTTGTCGGCCTTGTTGGCGACCAGGATGACCGGTTTGTGGGAGCGCCGCAGCATCTTGACCGCGGCCTCGTCGACGTCGGTGGCGCCGACGGTGACGTCGACGACGAAGACGACGACGTCGGCGGTCTGCACGGCGATCTCGGCCTGGGCGGCGATGGCGGCGGCGCGGTCGCGGGCGTCGGGTTCCCAGCCGCCGGTGTCGACGACGGTGAAGTGGCGGCCGTTCCACTGGGCGTCGTAGGGGACGCGGTCGCGGGTGACGCCGGGGACGTCCTCGACGACGGCCTGGCGGCGGCCGATGATGCGGTTGACCAGGGTTGATTTGCCGACGTTGGGGCGGCCGACGACGGCGACCACCGGCACGGGGCCCTCGGGGGCCTCGTCGTCGACGGCGTCGTCGACAGCCGGGAAGGGTACTTCAGTCACGAACTCACCTTGCTGTTCAGAAGGTCCAGGAGGTGCGCGACCACTTCGTCGATGCCGATGCCGGTGGTGTCGACCTCGATCGCGTCGGAGGCCTGACGCAACGGGTCGGTCGCGCGGGAGGAGTCGAGCTTGTCGCGCCGGGCCAGGTCGGCCTCGGTCGCCGCCACATCGACCGCGTCCTCGGCGCTGCGCCGGCGGGCGCGCGCCGCCGACGAGGCAGTCAGATAGACCTTGAGGTCGGCGTCGGGCGCGACGACCGTGGCGATGTCGCGGCCCTCCACAATGATACGCGGGTGGGCGGCGATGATGGCCTGCTGCAACGCCACCAGCTGCTTGCGTACGGAGGGGACGGCGGCCACGGCCGAGACGGCCTGCGTGACCTCGGCTCCGCGGATGGGCGCGTCGACGTTCACGCCGTTGGCGGCGAAGTGGGGGGCGGCCGGGTCGGTGCCGATCGACAGCTCGGTCTCCAGCGCGATCTTGGCGATCGCGTCGGGGTCGGTGAGGTCGACGCCGGCCTGCAGAACGGCCCAGGTCACGGCCCGGTACATGGCGCCGGTGTCGAGGTAGACGCCGTCGATCCGGGTGGCGAGCCGCCGGGACACGGTGGACTTGCCGGAACCGGAGGGTCCGTCGACAGCGACCACACACTTCTCCGGCCGTACTTCTTCCGCCACCGTTCCTCCTGAGTTTGCCGCACGACCAACCGTCCCATTGTGCCCGGAGCACCGGCGAGCGACGAACTAGGGTATGTTACCGGCAAGTAACGTCCCGGGAGGCCGCCATGCCCACGCTCGAGCGCCACGATGCCGTCTTCATCCTCGATCTGGGCGACGGCGAGAACCGCTTCCACCCCGACTGGCTGACCGGCGTCGAGTCGGCGCTCGACGAGATCGCGAAGGCCGACGGACCGCACGCGCTGGTCACCACCGGGCGCGGCAAGATCTGGTCGAACGGCCTCGACCTGGAGTGGCTCGGCGAGAACCCGGAGCAGTTCACCGCGTACGGCGTACGTGTGCAGGCGCTTTTCGCCCGCGTGCTGACCCTCCCCTGCGTGACGGTCGCCGCGCTGCAGGGCCACACCTTCGCCGCCGGCGCGATGCTCTCTCTGGCCCACGACCTGCGGGTGATGCGCGCCGACCGGGGCTTCTGGTGCCTGCCCGAAGCCGACATCAACATCCCGTTCACGCCCGGGATGTCCGCACTCGTCCAGTCTCGCCTGACCCCGCAGACAGCGCACGAGGCGATGGTCACAGCCCGTCGCTTCGGCGGCGACGAGGCGTACGCCCGGCAGATCGTCGACCACGCGGTGAGCGAGACCGACGTGCTCAGCTCGGCCATCGCCCTGGCCGCCGCCCAGGCCGGTAAGGCCGGCCCGACGCTGGAAACGATCAAGACCCGCCTGTACGCGCCCGTGCTCGAAGCCCTGCGCACGCTCGACTGACAGTCAACGGCAACAGATCAAGACCCGACCGCTGACGTACGCCACGTCGACTCCCGCAACCGCACCAGCGCAGCTCCCCGCCTTCGGCGGCTGCCGCTGCGACCCGGGTGGGTGGCCAGGCCGTTGCGCACGCACGTGATGGTGGGTGGCTGGGCTCCAGGCCACCGCTGTATGCGCCCGGCAGCGGGCAGGCACCCGGGCCGCATGGCGGAGGTCGCCGCGCTGACGCCGAAGCCCCGTTGTGAAAACCTGCACCCCGCACATCACGGATGCTCGTCCGCTGAGCGACGCCGTTCAGGCGACGCCGACCGACTTCGCCGGCGGGCGCACCGTCCGGAACATGCTGATCATGGTCTGGGTGAGACGCGGGTCCAGTTTCGGGCGCCGCGCTTCGAGGTTGCGGCCACGCAGCGGGGGCAGATGTGGCGCACCTGGTCCTCGGGGGTGATCACGTCGGTGGAGCGGAAGTCGAACGGCACGTGCGGGAAGCGCCGCAGCCGGGTGCGGCTCAGCTGCAGCCCGCACACGGTCTGGTTGGTGCCCTGCCGCCAGGCGTGCACTTCGCCGCCGGGCTGGCGCACACCGTCCGGTCCGATCCATTCGCTCGACGCAGCAACCGCGTTCATGGCGGCGGCATGCCCGGCCGGCCGCCGATTACACCTGGCCGCGCGCCGACCGTTTTGTCCGGTGGCCGTTTGTCGGACGACCACGCGGGAACCCGGGCCGCATGACCGAGCAACCTCACCGCATCGACATCCACCCGACCGACGAACCCGACGGCACCACGGCCTACGAGGCGTCGCTGCAGCCGCCCGGTCGCTCGATCGAGTTCTCCGAGGACGACCAGGGCGACCTGGCCCCCGAGGACAAGCGCGGCACCGGCGACGAGGGCCCGCAGCCGTCCGAGGTCGACCGCGCCGGCTACGACACCCGCACGGTGGCCGGCGACTCGCCGAACTACCGACCGGACTGAACCGGACGCAGACAACGCAGGGAGCCGGGGCGATCCGGCTCCCTGTTTCGTGCGCCGACACATACCCGTCGCCGGCAAGCGATGCCGGCCGCGCACCGACTCCGACAAGGGCGTCGCCCGGAAGCCCAAGATGGTCAGCGCCGAGCCCGACCACATCGCAGGTTGCCGGCAACCGCCAACCGCCGAACGGCGACGGCCCGCCTCGGTGACGCCCGGTTTCCCGGGTCGCCGCCGTGGCGGGCCGTCAGGTGCGTACGAGGTCAGCGCCGAGCCGGATCGACTCGCCGGGACGTCAGGAAGCCGAGCGCGATCATGCCGAGACCGAGGAACAGGTGCAGCCAGTCGTCGGCGTTGTTCATGGGCACGAAGTTGGCGCTCGAGTTCTCGCCGACCACCAGGCCGTAGAGCCACAGCACCAGATACACCGCGCCGCCGCCGATCAGGAACGCTCGGGCGCCGGACGCGGTGCGGGCCAGGGCCAGCCCGGCCACCCCGAACAGCAGGTGGACGATGTTGTGCAGCACCGACACCTGGAACACGCCCAGGAGCAGCGCGTCGGAGTGGTGCCCGGCGAACGTCATGTCGCCGTAGTTGGTGGTGATGCCAGGTATGAACCCGGCCAGACCGACCAGCACGAATACGATGCTGACGGCCATGGCCGTGGTACGGACAGGGCTGCGTACGGCTGCGGGAACGCCTGCCGTGGAGTGGCTGGCCATGCGATCCGTCCTTTCTGTGGGGACGGACCGGGTGCCCGGCATAACCGGGCACAAACATCAATCTCCGGCGGCCTTGAACAGTGCGCCGATCTCGGCGTTCGACAGGTGACGGAAGCCACCGGGGCGCAGGTCGCCCAGCTTGACCGGGCCGACCGACGTCCGGATCAGGCGGGTCACCGGGTGGCCGACGGCCTCCATGAGCCGGCGCACGATGTGCTTGCGGCCCTCGTGCAGGACGAGCTCGACCTGCGCCGTCTTGCCGAGCGCGCCGACCAGCTTGAACCCGTCGACCTTGGCCGGGCCGTCCTCGAGCTCGACGCCGGTGAGCAGCTGGCGGCCGACGTTGCGGGGCAGCGGGCCGTTGATCACCTCGGCGAGGTACGTCTTCTGGATGCCGTACCGGGGGTGGGTGAGCTTGTTGGTCAGCTCACCGTCGTTGGTGATCAGCAGCAGGCCCTCGGAGTCGGCGTCGAGCCGGCCCACGTGGTGCAGCCGCTGGCCGAACTGGGCGATGAAGTCGGCGAGCTCGGAGCGGCCCTTCTCGTCGTCGAGCGAGGAGACGACGCCGCGAGGCTTGTTCAGCGCCAGGTAGACGAGCTTGGTGTCGGTGATCACCCGCTGCCCGTCCACGAGGATCTCGACGGTGGCGGGGTCGACCTTGTCGCCGAGCTTGGCGACCTTGCCGTTGACCGTGACGCGCCGGCGGAAGATCAGGTCTTCGCAGGCGCGGCGGGATCCAACACCGGCCGCCGCCAGGACTTTCTGGAGGCGTTCGGCGGTGTCAGCCTGTGGCATCAAGCACTTCTTCCACGTCGTCGGGCAGGAACGGAGCGAGCGGCGGCAGCTGGTCGACCGAGTTGAGGCCGAGCTTCTCGAGGAAAAGCCCCGTCGTGCGATACAGGTGTGCCCCGGTTTCGCTCTCGGTGCCGCATTCCTCGATCAGGCCGCGAGTGACAAGCGTACGCATGACCCCGTCGCAGTTCACACCGCGGATGGCGCTGATCCGGGAACGGGTCACAGGCTGCTTGTAGGCGACCACTGCCAGTGTCTCGAGCGCCGCCTGGGTCAGCCGCACAGACTGCCCGTCGAGTACGAACCGTTCCACGTACGCCGCGTATTCCGGCCGCGTGTAGAGACGCCAGCCACCGGCGACCCGCCGCAGGTCGAAGCCGTGCCCGGCCGCCGTGTAGCTGGCCGACAGGTTGTCGAGCATCCGCGCGATGCGCTCGGTCGGCTGCTCCAGGATCTGCGCCAGCTGCAGCTCGGCGACCGGCTCGTCGACGACCAGCATGATCGCCTCCAGCGCCGCCGCGAGCTCCGCGTCCTCGCTCAACCCCGGCAGATCGAGTTCCGTCGTACGCAGGGGTTCCTCGATCGCCACGGCGGGCTGAGCGACGCGGCGGGTCTGCCCCGGCACCGCCGACTCGGGCGCGGGCGCGTCGGCGGTCGCGGCCGGCACCTCGGGGTCGTCCCGAATGTCGTCGTCGTCCCGGTCGTCGTCATCGTCGTCGTAGCCGACTTCCACGATGTCGTCGTCCGGGTCGTCCTCGGTGTCGGACACCGGCACCTCGTCGGCGAACGGCAGGTCCATCTCACCGTCGTCGCTGACGTCGTCGTCGGCCGCCACGTCGAAGACATCGCCGGCGTCGTCACCCTCGGGCGGCATCGGCGCGTCGACCGGCGTCCCCGGCTCGTTCTCGTCCGCCGCCTCGACGGCCTCCTCGATCGACTCGGGCAGCGGCAACTCAGGCCCGGGCTCGACGTCGACCGGCTCGGTCTCCTCGACCGCCCCGGTGAAGTCGACCTCCACATCGACCCCCGCGGCGTCGTCCCCGGTCTCCACCGTCAGCTCGTCGCCGGTCTCCACCGTCGGCTCGTCGCCGGTCTCCACCGCCGGGTCGGACCCTTCAAAGGCCGGGTCGAAGTCGTCGTCGTCATCCGAGAGCCCGGACTCGTCCCGCGATTCCGTGTCTTCCGGCGCGCCGACCGCCGGCCCGGAGTCGGGCGCTCCCCCGGCCGCCCGAGCCGTGACCTCGTCGTCCGCCCGAGCCTCAACCGGCGCATCCGTCTGGACCGCGACTGCCGGGGCCTCCACCGCGTCGGCCTCAACCGCCTGGGCCTCAACCGCCTGGGCCTCAACCGCCTGGGCCTCAACCGCTTCGTCGGCGGGAGTCCCGGCTTCGTTCGTGCGCTCCTCGGCCGGCACGTCGTCGGTGCCGCGCCCCGCCCGCGCCTCTTCCTCGGCTGCGGCCTGGTAGGCCCGGTCCGGCGTACGCGGGGCGCGTTCCCACGGCGGCACCCAGGCAGCCGCCTGCGCCGCGAGTGAGTCCTGCCGCTCGTCGTCGCTCACGATCGTTCCTCCGCGTCGTCGTCGTCCCCGCCAAGATCATCGAGCCGAGCGCCCCCGTCAAGTCGGGCATCCGCCTCGGGATTACCCAACCGTGGCCCGTCGCCCTCATCCGTCGCGATCCCCGGCGCGTTCCCCGCGGCATGACCCCGCGCCGCTGCCGCAGCACCCGACTCGTCGACGGCAGCGCCCGGCCTCCCCTCGACGGCAGACAGGCCGCGCTCCGCAGCACCCGAATTACCGGGAACGACGCCAAGCCGGCCGGCAACGGCGTTCGCCTCCGAAGTGCGCAACTGTGGCTCAACGCCCTCACCCGGAACGTTGGGCACATCGTCGGCGGCGTCGAGATCCCAGGCGGCATCACCCCACCCACTTACCGGGACATCCGACATTCTCGCGTCGGCATACGATTCCCGGACGGCGGCGTGCGCCTCATTCGCAGCGCGCCGGTCACTTTCGGCCGCACCAGGCGACCGCTCGGCGGTGACATCGTCGAGCACGCCATCCTCGGCACCGGACTCGCCCACGGCAGAGGCGTAGTAAGAAGTGGCGTCCTGCAAACCACCTGCGGCCGAGCCCAGCCCGCTGCTCTCGTTCGCAGCGGCGTAGTCAGAGACCGGCTCGTCGTCGTCCTCCGCCAGATCGAACTCGTTGCTCTCATCAGCGGCGGGCGGATCGGGGGCGGGGTCGGCCAGGCCGGGCTCGGTGCTCACCCCTGCGGGGGCGTAGCCAGAGACCGGGTTGACCTCGTCCTCGTCCGTCAGGTCAAGCTCGTTGCTCTCATCGGTGACTGCCGGTCCGGCGTCGGTGGCTGAGTCGGGCTCGCCGCCCTCGTCGTCGATGTCAATGGTGGCCCGTCCGGCATCGGCGGCCGGGTCGGCGTCGGCGGCCGGGTGGGGCTCACTGCTCTCGTCGTCTTCGTCGATGTCGAAATCAATGGCGGCCCGTCCGGCGACGGCAGCCGGGCCGCGCTCGCCGCCCTCATCGCCGTCGATGTCGTCGATGTCGTCGATGTCGTCGATGTCGTCGATGTCGAGGTCAGTGGTGGCCGGTTCGGCGTCGGCGGCTGGGTCGGGCTTGCTGCCCTCGTAGTCGTCGATGTCGAGGTCGGTGGCGTCGGCGTCGCCGCCGATCCAGCGGACGGTCAACTCGTCGAGGGACACCGGCTGGTCGAAGTCGACCAGGCCCTCGCGGTAGAGCTCGAGCAGCGCCAGGAACCGCGCCACCACCTCGAGGGTGTTGTCGCAGTCGGCGACGAGCAGGGTGAACGTCGCCTGGCCGGCCCGGCGGAGGCGGTCGCGCAGCAGGGCCGCGTGCTCGCGGACGCTGACCCGGACCTGGTGGATGTGCGCGATCGACACCTGGGGCGGGCCCGGTTTGGGGACGAACTGCTTGAGCGCCAGCTTGAACAGCCGCTCCGGCCCGATGCCGAGGACCAGCTCGGGCAGCGCCTCGGCATAGCGCGGCTCCATCGACACCGCCCGGGGCCAGCGCCGCAGGCCGGTGCTCTCGAGATCCATGATGTGGGCCGCGGCCTCTTTGTAGGCCTTGTATTGCAGCAGCCGGGCGAAGAGCAGGTCACGGGCCTCGAGCAGGGCGAGGTCCTCCTCGTCCTCGACGTCGGCGGCGGGCAGCAGCCGGGCCGCCTTGAGGTCGAGCAGGGTGGCCGCGACCAGCAGGAACTCGCTGGCCTCGTCGAGATCCCAGTCGTCGCCCATGGCCCGGATGTAGGCGATGAAGTCGTCGGTCACCTGGTGCAGCGCGACCTCGGTGACGTCGAGCTTGTGCTTGCCGATCAGCTGCAGCAGCAGGTCGAACGGGCCGGTGAAGTTGTCGAGCCGCACCAGGAACTTGCCGTCGTCGACCGGGTTGCCCTCGGCGTCGAGCACAACGCCCTCAAGGGGAACCGGAGCCGGAACCGGAGCCACGGCGGCGGCGTCAGGCTCGGCGTCGGTCACCGGCACGGGACTCTCGGCCGGTGGATGGGTCGACTCTTCAGGCACGAACTGACCGTAGACCACGGCACCGACAACCTGCTCCCGGCTCACAGGTCACCCCCATCACTCGTGGTGATCAACGCCGAAGTGCGCGCGGAGTGACTGCCGTGAACGGGCATACCGGAATTCGGTAGGCAAAGAGTCACTGTCCATGGTGGTATTTTCTCGGTCAACTACTGTGCTCACCATGGCATCGTTCAATGACACGATCATCGAGAACTTCCGGGCCAACGACGGCGTGCTCGGCGGCCACTGGGAGGGCAAGGAGACCATTCTCCTGCACACTCCCGGCCGCAAATCCGGCAAGGTGACCATCAACCCGCTCGTGGCCTGTCCGCAAGACGGCTCGTATCTGGTCTGTGGCAGTGCCGGTGGCGCTCCGGACGACCCGCAGTGGGTCGCCAACCTGGAGGCCCTCGACGGCCCGGTCACCGTCGAGCTCGGCACCGAGACGGTGCAGGCCGACCACCGCGTCGCCCGCCCGGGCCGCGACGACGACTGGGAGGCGCTCTACGCCACCTGGCGCGCGTACTGGCCGGACGCCGCCGACTACGAGACGAAGACCGACCGCAAGTTCCCGATGGCCGTCATCACCCGCCGCTGACCTGACGGAGAGCCGGCCACCACACCGGTGACCTGACGGAGAGCCGGCCACCACGACCGGCGGCGGAGCGGTCGCGACGGCCGCTCCCCCCGGTCTCAGGCGGCCAGCGCCAGCTCGACCGGCGCGCGCTTCCGGTCGTACGCGCTCTGGACCGCACTGCGCGCCCAGCGCATCCGCACCACGGCGGTCTCCGGGTAGTCGCCGTACGCGGTGGCGAGCGCGGCCACACAGCCTCTCGTGCCGCCGCAGCGGCGCACCGACCGGACGATGGCGTCCTCGATGAGGGCGGCGCCGGGCCGTGAGCCCGACGGCAGATCGCTGGCGAACAGGGCGGCGGCGCGGGCGGCGAGCATCTGGCTTCGCATCTCGATCATCTCCGGTCGTACGAGCGGAAGAGCTACGACCTCAGAGTGCGCCCCCGGCGCCACCGATCGCCTCCAGGTTTCCCCCCGGGGCACGAATCGGGGGTTACCCCCAGACGCGGACGAAGACCAGCCCGAGAGCGTTGAGGATCCGCAGCAGGAGCGGCGCGCTGAACGGGAACAGGCACAGGATGAGCAGCACCAGGACGCCGATGTTCTTGTCCTCGAACCACAGCCGCATCCACTGCAGTGCCCGGCCGGGCCTGGTCACGGCGTTGTAGAGGATGCCGAAGCCGTCCAGCGGCGGGATCGGGATCAGCGCCAGGATGCCGAAGCACAGCAGCCCGACGGCCAGCGACAGCAGCACCTGGTGGACGATCGGCAGGCCGATGCCGAGCAGCACGTCGGCCGGTCCGATTATCGACAGAACATTGTCGGGAAACGCCAGCGCGTAGCCCACCAGCAGCAACTGCGACAGCACGATGCACAGGACCGGCCCGGCCGCGAACACCGCGATGGCCCGCGCCTTGCCCCGATAGCGGGGCACCTCGTCCACCGACAGCATCTTGCCCCAGCCCATGCCGCCGATCGCCGCCGCGACACCGCCGAACGGGTCGATGTCCTCGCGCAGGCGGGGCGTGATCGAGTCGCCCCGTTCGGCCAGGCCGAGGCTGCGCGCGGTCAGCCGGATGGCGACGGCGCGGAGCAGGAGCGCGAGCAGGAAGGAGGCGACCAGGGCGACGAAGGCCACCGGTTCCCCGAGGGCGTACAACACAGGATCAGCCGCGCTCGTCCTTGGCGGCGATAACCTCGCGGGCCAGCTGCCGGTAGTTGCGGGCGCCGGACGAGGCCGGGTCGAGCGTGGTGATCGGCGCGCCGGCCACGGTGGACTCGGGGAACTTCACCGTCTTGGTGATGACGGTCTGGTACACCTTGTCGCCGAACGCCTCGACCACACGCTGCAGCACCTGGCGGCAGTGGGTCGTGCGGGAGTCGTACATGGTGGCCAGGATGCCCTCGAGCTCGAGGTCGAAGTTGAGCCGCTCGCGGACCTTGTCGATGGTGTCGAGCAGCAGCGCGACACCGCGCAGCGAGAAGAACTCGCACTCCAGCGGGATGAGCACGCCGTGCGCGATGGTCAGCGCGTTGATCGCCAGCAGGCCCAGCGAGGGCTGGCAGTCGATCAGGATGAAGTCGTACTCCTTGCGGACCGAGCGCAGCACCCGGGCCAGGGCCATCTCGCGGGCGACCTCGTTGACCAGCTGGATCTCGGCGGCCGACAGGTCGATGTTGGCCGGCAGCAGGTGCAGCCCGGCCACGTCGGTCTTGATGATGACGTCCTCAGCGGCCACGTCGTCCTGCATGAGCAGGTTGTAGATGCTGAGGTCGAGGTTGTGCGGGTTTACGCCGAGGCCGACGGAGCAGGCGCCCTGCGGGTCGAAGTCGACGAGCAGCACCTTGCGGCCGTACTCGGCCAGGGCCGCGCCCAGGTTGATCGTCGTGGTGGTCTTGCCCACGCCGCCCTTCTGGTTGGCGAGGGCGATGATCCGCGCGGGGCCGTGCCGGTCGGTCGGCATCGGCTCGGGGATCGGACGGCGCATCGTGTACGCCGTGGGGTCCGCGGGGCCGAGGTCGGCGCCGAGATCCAAGGAGCCCTGCTGCTCGCGGAGTGCCGAGGTCCAGGCCTCTGCCCGATCGTTACCCGCCATGCCCTCGCCCCCTCGCCGACTCGTACCGCTGGAGCCGATGCCCGACTGTACGCCACGCGCGCCGTCGATCCGGGCCAGCCCGTCGGCGTGTCGCTGTCTATGGGTGCGCAAGCTTTAACGAGCGCGCGGGTGTGCGGTCGCGTAGACCTCGCGCAGCCTGTCCACGGTGACCAGCGTGTAGACCTGCGTCGTGGTGACCGAGGCGTGCCCGAGCAGCTCCTGGACGACCCGGACGTCGGCGCCGCCGTCGAGCAGGTGGGTGGCGTACGAATGCCGCAGAGTGTGCGGGCTCACGGCGTGCGGCCCCTCGACCGGCAGGCCGGCGGCGGACGCGGCGCGGTGCAGGATCGTCCACGCGCTCTGCCGCGACAACTGTCCACCCCGGGCGTTGAGGAAGATCGCCGGGGTGCCCTTGCCGTTGGCCGCGAGGGTGGGGCGGCCGCGGACGAGGTAGGCGCCCAGGGCGGCCTTCGCGTACCCGCCGACCGGCACGACCCGGGTCCGCCCGCCCTTGCCGTGCAGGACGGCGGCGGCGTCGTCGCCCAGGTCGAGGTCGTCGATGGCCGCCCCGACCGCCTCGGAGATGCGCGCGCCGGTGCCGTACAGGAATTCCAGCAGGGCCTTGTCGCGCAGGCCGAGGGGGCTGTCGGCGGGCACGTCGAGCAACCGGCCGACCTGCTCGACGTCGAGGGCCTTGGGCAGCCGCTTGGCCGGCGCGGGCGGGCGGACCTCGGCCGACACGTCGGCGGCGACCAGGCCCTCGCGGGCGGCGAAGCGGTGCAGGCCGCGGACCGCGCTGATCGCCCGGGCCGCCGACGACGAGGCCAGCCCCTCGGCCCGCAGCGTGGCCAGGTGACCGGTGATCTGGCCGGCGCGCACCGCGGCGAGATCGTCGATCCCGTCCGCGGCGAGCGCCTGCGCGTACCGTTCCAGATCGCGCCGGTACGACGCGAGGGTGTTGCGCGACAGCCCACGCTCGACCGTGAGGTGGTCGAGGTAGGCGGTCAGGACGCGCTGGACGGTCAGCTCAACACCTCGGCCAGGTCGAGTGCCGACATGCCGTGCGCCTCCGCGACAGGTCCGTAGGTGACGCGTCCGTCGTGGGTGTTCAGACCCTGGGCGAGCGCGTGGTCGGCCCGCAGGGCGTCGCGCCAGCCGAGGTTGGCCAGCTCCAGGGCGTACGGGAGGGTGACGTTGGTCAGGGCGTAGGTGCTGGTGTGGGGCACTGCGCCCGGCATGTTGGCGACGCAGTAGAACATCGACTGGTGCACCTGGTAGACCGGGTCGGCGTGCGTCGTGGGCCGCGAGTCCTCGAAGCAGCCACCCTGGTCGATCGAGATGTCGACGAGCACACTGCCCGGCTTCATCCGCGACACCAGCTCGTTGGAGACCAGGTTGGGGGCCTTGGCCCCGGGCACCAGCACCGCGCCGATGACCAGGTCGGCGTCCAGGACGGCCTTCTCGACCTCGTACGCGTTGGAGGCCACCGTCTGCAGATGGCCGCGGTAGTCGGCGTCGGCCGCCCGGAGCCGGGCGATGTTGCGGTCGAGCACGAGGATCTCGGCCTGCATGCCCAGCGCGATCGCGGCGGCGTTCATGCCGGAGACGCCGGCGCCGATGACCACGACCTTGGCCGCGTACACGCCCGGGACACCGCCCATGAGCACGCCGCGCCCACCGCCCGAGCGCATCAGGTGGTAGGCCCCGACCTGCGGCGCCAGCCGGCCCGCGACCTCGCTCATCGGGGCCAGCAGCGGCAGCGAGCGGTCCGGCAGCTCGACCGTCTCGTAGGCGATGCCGGTGACCTTGCGGTCCAGCAGCGCGTCGGTGCACTCCTTGGACGCGGCCAGGTGCAGGTAGGTGAAGAGCACCTGGCCGGGCCGCATGCGCGGGTACTCCTCGGCGATCGGCTCCTTGACCTTCAGGATGAGCTCGGCCTCGCCCCACACGTCGTCGGCCGTGCCGGCGATCGTCGCGCCGGCCGCGATGTAGTCGCCGTCGGTGATCGACGACCCCGTCCCGGCCCCGGCCTGCACCAGCACCTCGTGCCCGGCCCGGCGGAACTCGTAGACCCCCGCGGGCGTGATGGCCACCCGGAATTCGTTGTTCTTGACCTCGCTGGGAATGCCGACCTTCATCGAGCCGACACCGTCCTTTCTCAACGCTGAGTGACGTCCCCCGGCCGGCCGCCTCCCGGCCCGCCTCGGCCGAAGACTACTCCGCGCCCGATCCGGAACGCCCCTTTTGCGAGGCCCGATCCATCGATCGGTCCGGGTTGTCCCCCGGCGGCGGCCGGGTCAGAGCGCGGCCAGCAGGCCGGCCAGCTCGACCGGGCGGGTCAGCATCGGCCAGTGACCCGAGTCGATGTCGACCAGCTCGAGGTGCTTGGCCTTGGCCAGCTCGGGCAGCTCACCCTCGGCCAGCCACTCGCGCACCTGCTCCGGCGTGAACTCCGGGCAGATCAGGACCATGGGTACGTCATAGCGCCGCTCGTCGGTCAGCCGGACGACCGCCTTGGCCACGCCCTCGGGCACCGCGATGGCCGCGGCCGCGAACGCCCGCCGGGCCGGCTCGTCGAGGTCGGCCGCGTCGGCGCCCTCGAACGGCTCCCAGCCGGGGAACGGCATGACGCCGTCGACGATCGGGAAGAAGTTCGCGTACTCCCCGCCGCCGGCGGCGGGGAAGCCGCCGATCAGCACCACCTTGGCCACCCGGTCGGGCCGGGCGTCGGCCACCAGCCAGGCCAGCCCGCTGGCGGCCGAGTGGCCGACCACGATCGACTTCCCCGGCGCCGCGTCGACGACGGCGAGCACCGCGGCCACCTGGTCGTCGAGCGTCGCCGAGGTGTTGCCGTCACCCTGGCCGGGCAGCGTCACCGGCACCGCGCGGCGGTCACGCTTCTCCACCTCGGACACCACGCCGGTCCACGCCGAGGCGTCGAGCCACAAGCCGGCGGCCAGCACGATCTGTTCTCCAGTCATGCGACCAACGTAGGACCTGATCAGGACGTTCGGCTTCCGGTACGGTCGTCGGTGTGCCGACCGGTTCGAGTCCCACCGCGCGGGCCCTGCGCACGCTCGAGATCCTGCAGGCGCGCCCGGGCACGACCGCGGGCCAGCTCGCCGAGCAGCTGGGCGTGACCGAGCGGGCCGCGCGCCGCTACATCGGCATCCTGCGCGAGGCCGGCGTCCCGGTCGAGGCGGAACGCGGGCCGTACGGGGGTTACCGGCTGGGCCGCGGCACCCGTCTGCCGCCGGTCGTCTTCACCGAGGAACAGGCGCTCGGGCTGGTCATGGCCGTGCTCGACGGGCAGCCGGCCGCGATCGACGCCGACGACCTGGTCGGCGCGGCGCTCAGCAAGGTGATCCGCGCGCTGCCGGAGGGCATCGGACGTCAGGCCGCGGCCCTGCGGGCGTACGCCTCAGCCGCCCCCGACCGCAAGGCCTCCCGCCCCGATCCGGCCCTGACCAGCGCGCTGGTCGCGGCCGTGGCCGACCGCCGCCGCGTGCTGATCACCTACCGCGGCGAGAGCGGCGACCCGTGGGACGCCGAGGTCGACCCGTGGGCGGTCGTGGTGCGGTTCGGCCGGTGGTATCTGCTGTGCCACTCGCACCGGGCCGACGCGATCCGCACGTACCGCGTCGACCGCATCCGCGCGGTCGACCGGCTGCCGCAGTCCTTCACGCCGCCCGCCGACCTCGACCCGGTCGCCGCCCTCGATCAGAACCTGGGGGTGGGCTGGAAATACGCCACCCGGGTGGTCTTCCACGCGCCGCTGGACGAGGTGGCCCCGTGGATCCGCCCGCCGATGGGCCGGCTCGAGGCCGACGGCGACCGCTGTGTGCTGACCGGGACGACCGGCAACCCCCGGATGTACGCCCAGGAGTGGCTGGCCGCCGTGCCGATCGATTTCACCGTGGAGGACGGCCCCGAACTGCGCGCCGCCGTGGCGACGGTGGCGGCGCGCTTCGGCAAAGCGCTTCCCTGACTCAGAGGCGGTCCTGCGGGTTGGGCGGCGGCTCGGCGACCTGGTTGCCGGCGTCGTCGACCAGGCCCGGGGCCATGCTGCCGCCGTGGGCCTCCTGCTCGGCCGGCGCCGCCTTGCCGTCGGCCGAACCCGGGCCGTCCTCGGTCACGAATTCCTCGTACTGCTCGGTGCTGGCATCGCTCATGATCGGCGTATACCCGTTTCCGCTCGCCCTCAACGGAACCGGAAGCTCGCTGACGAAGCCGGGTGGGATGGCGCGCGGCTGCTTCGATGGGCGCATGGACGCAACAACCGTGGTCGCCATCGTCATCGCCGTCGTCGGGCTGGTTCTGATCCTGGCGTCCGGAAAGGCGCGGAGGAGCAGCGTGGAGACCGCGCGGCTGGCGGCGATCGAGCGCAAGCTGGACGCGGTCATGCGGCATCTGGGCATCGAGGAGCCGGCGCCCGCGCAGGATCCGGACGTGGTCTCCCACCTCGTGAAGGGCGAGAAGATCCACGCCATCAAGGTCTACCGCGAGCGGACCGGGGTGAGCCTGGCCGAGGCCAAGGACGCCGTGGAGCACATCGCCCGGACCCGGGGCCTTGGGTAGGCCGAATGGTCAGGGCAGCGGCGGCAGGTCGGCGACGTGGTCGGCCAGTTCGCGGCGGCGGCGCTGCTCCCAGCCGGGATCCAGGGCGCGCAGCAGCTCGAACTGCTTCAGCCAGATCGTGACCCGGAACTCCTGTCCCTCGACCGGGTTGCGGGTCGCCGAGGCGCCGGCCATCGCGTACGTCGTCGCGTCGAACGACCAATAGAGCAGCTCGTCGCGGGACGTGGTCGTGCGGTCCTCGCGGATCTCGCCGCCCTCGGCCACCAGCCAGTGATAGGCGCCGTCGGCGTCGACGAGCACATAGGGCCGGCCGGCGTCGTCGGGCTCGAAGGCCACCAGGTCGGCTGCGGGGGCGTCGATCAGCGCGCCCAGGCGGGCCACCTCGGCGCGCAGCATGTCGAGGCCCCACTGCGAGTTGCCGGGGCCGGAGTCACGGCGGAACTGCTTCATGGACTCAACGGTAGACGGCGCGGCGAGTTCAGGAGGCCCGCACGATCGGCACCCCGGCGGCGCCCAGCCGGGCCAGTTCGAGGTCGTCCGCGGGCACATCGGTGACGACGCCGGCGACCTCCTCGAACGCCAGCACCGTGTACGGCGAGACCGCCCCGATCTTCTCCGCGCTGGCCAGCACGTACGTCTCGGCGGCGCGCGACGAGAGCGTCCGTTTCAGGGCCGCCTCGTCGGCGTCGCCGGTGGTGAGCCCGGCGCGGTGGTGCACGCCCGTGACGCCGAGCAGGAACAGGTCGGCCGCGACGCCCCGCGCGGCCTCGGCGGTGATCGCGCCGCAGGTGACGGCCGAGTGCTTGAAGAGGCGGCCGCCGAGCACGAGCACCTCGACGCCCGGGTGCCCGACGAGGGCGGCGGCGACGGTGACGCTGTGCGTGACGACCGTGGCCGACAGGTCGGCGGGCAGCGCGTCCACGACGGCCAGCGCGGTGGTGCCGCCGTCGAGCAGCACGGTCGCGCCCGGGCGGATCAGGCCCGCGGCGGTGGCGGCGACCCGCTTCTTGCTGTCGGGGGCGACCGCCGTACGGGTCTGGTAGTCGGCCGCCGCCGGCGCTGCGGGCAGCGCTCCCCCGTACACCCGCTGGCAGAGACCGGCCGCGGCCAGCTCGCGCAGATCACGCCGGACGGTGTCCTCGGGCAGGCCGAGCTCGACGGCGATGTCCTTGGCCACGATCTTGCCGTCCACGCGCAGGCGGGTCAGCAGCAGATCGCGGCGCTCGGCCGGCAGCATTACGTGTTTCTCCTCATTGTTGTCGACTGTTGCGCGTTTGATGACTAGCGTACCGGACCATGAACGGAATCAAGGGCATCGACCGGCCCGACAGCCGCGGGCGTACCGGCCTCGACCGGATCGGCCGCGATCTCACCGGAAACCCCGACGTGGTCATCCGTGACGTGGAACTGCTGGCCACCGCCTGGCACGTGCTGCGCCGCACCACCTTCGACTACCGCCACCGCGACGGCCGGTGGACCACCGAACAGCGCGAGACGTACGACCGCGGGGACGGCGCGACCATCCTGCTGTACGACCGGGAGCGCCGCACCGTGCTGCTGACCAGGCAGTTCCGCTACCCGGCCTACGTGAACGGCCACCCCGACGGCATGCTCGTCGAGGCCGCCGCCGGCCTGCTCGACGACGACGACCCGGCCAGCGCGATCCGGCGCGAGGCGGCCGAGGAACTGGGCGTGACCGTCGGCGAGTTGCAGCACGTGTTCGGCGTCTGGATGAGCCCCGGCTCGGTCACCGAACGCCTGCACTTCTACGCCGCCCCCTACACGGCGGCCGACCGCACCGGCCCCGGCGGCGGCGTGGCCGACGAGGGCGAGGACATCGAACCGGTCGAGCTCGACTTCGACGACGCGCTGCGCGGCACCACCGACGGCCGCATCGCCGACGCCAAGACCGTCATGCTGCTGCAGTGGGCCGCCCTGCACGGGCCCTTTCAAGCAGCATCCTGATATGTATTGATTGGGATGAGTGCATGACTCTCCTCCGCTGCCATGCTCGCGGGCACACCCCCGAGCCTCACGGAGGACCTTCGTGCGAGCACCACTCGTCCTCGGCGCCGCGGCGCTGATCCTGGGCCTGGCCACCGCCCCCGCCCAGGCTGAAGCCGTCGCCGCGCCGGACATCCCCGTCGGCAACGTCAAGGCGCACCTGACCCAGCTGCAGAGCATCGCCACCGCCAACGGCGGCAACCGCGCCCACGGCCGGCCCGGCTACCTCGCCTCGGTCACGTACGTCAAGAACCTGCTCGACGCGGCCGGCTACACCACCCGCCAGCAGTCGTTCACCTACAACGGCGCCACCGGCTACAACCTGATCGCCGACTGGCCGGGCGGCGACACCGCCGACACCCTGATGATCGGCGGGCACCTCGACAGCGTCACCGCCGGCCCGGGCATCAACGACAACGGCTCGGGCTCGGCGGCCAACCTCGAGGTGGCGCTGGCCGTGGCCCGCACGAGCTTCCAGCCCGACCGGCACCTGCGCTTCGCCTGGTGGGGCGCCGAGGAGCTGGGCCTGCGCGGCTCCACCGCGTACGTCAACTCGCTGACCACCGCCCAGAAACGCGAGATCACCGGCTACCTGAACTTCGACATGGTCGGCTCGCCCAACCCGGGCTACTTCCTGTACGACGGCGACAACTCCGACGGCACGGGCGCCGGTCCCGGCCCGTCCGGCTCGGCCCAGATCGAGTCGACCCTGGCTGCCTACTTCACGTCGATCGGCGTGCCCACCCGCGGCACCGACTTCGACGGGCGCAGCGACTACGGCCCGTTCATCGCCAACGGCATCCCCGCCGGCGGCATCTTCACCGGCGCCGAGGGCCGCAAGACGGCCGCGCAGGTGCAGTTGTGGGGTGGCACGACGGCGGCGTTCGACCCCTGCTATCACGCCTCGTGCGACACCATCTCCAACATCAACGACACCGCGCTCGACCGGAACTCGGACGCCATCGCGTACGCGGTCTGGACTCTCGCCGACGGCGGGACCACTCCCCCACCGACCGGGACGACAGTGTGGGAGGACACGTTCGAGACGGCCAAGGGCTGGACGGCGGGCACGGGCGACACGGCCACGTCGGGCCGCTTCGAGCGGGCCGACCCGGCCGCCACCACCTCGCAGCTGGGCACCGCGGCCGGCGGCACCTACGACCTGGTGACCGGGGCCACCGCGGGCAGCAGCGCCGGCGCCAACGACGTGGACGGCGGCACGACCACGATCCTGTCCCCGTCGATCACCCTGCCCACCGGCACGCTGACGCTGGGCTTCAGCTGGTATCTCTCGCACCTGAACAACGCGAGCAGCGCCGACTACCTGCGGATCCGCGTCGTCTCGGGCAGCACCACGACCACGGTGTTCACCCAGTCCGCGTCGGCCACCGACCGGGCCGCGGCCTGGGCCACCGGTTCGGCCGGCCTGTCGGCGTTCGCCGGCCAGACCGTCCGCCTGAGCGTGGAAGCGGCCGACGCCTCCACCGCGTCGCTGGTCGAGGCGGCCGTCGACAACGTCAAAATCACCAGGTCCTGACCCGTACGCGGGTGACGGCGCACGCCGTCACCCGCGTCACGCGAGCGTGGTCAGGTAACCCGCGCCGCCGCCCGCCAGCACCAGCCCGGCCAGCGCGAAGACGACGATCACCCGGGACACGTGCCGGATGCTGTCCTCGAGGCCGGCGATCACCCGCTCCCGGCCGCTCGTGGTGAAGGCCGTCAGCCCGGCCAGGCTTCGCTTGAACTGCCCCCGCGAGACCCGCCCGAGGGCGAAGACCGGCACGGCCCGCGGCACCCGGACCTCGGTGAGCGTCAGCCGTTCGCTCTTGCGCAGATCGTCGACGACCTCCCGCGGCACCACGGCGGGCAACGCGATCGGAGCCTTGAGCCGGTGCTCCAGAGTGGTCGTCACCGGCACCCGGGGGCCGGCCACGTCCGAGATGTCGAGGACGGCGGGATCGACGGGTACCCGCCCGCTGGGATCGGCCAGCGCGAA
The DNA here is from genome assembly GCF_023544445.1 of Actinoplanes sp. M2I2. Classification (GTDB taxonomy): domain Bacteria; phylum Actinomycetota; class Actinomycetes; order Mycobacteriales; family Micromonosporaceae; genus Actinoplanes. The sequence continues at coordinate 20,740 of NZ_JALPVJ010000039.1, forward strand.
CCCGTCCGGCGACGTGAAGTCGGCCAGCACGTCGTGGTCGGGATCGTCGCTGCCCACGTAGTGCCGGCTGGGCTCCCGGATCAGCCGTACGTGGAACCAGGCGCAGTCCTCACCGGTGACCGGCGCGAGGTGGCGCCCCGACGGCCCGTACTCGGTCCGGGCCTGCACGGCGACCCGGCCGCCCCGCACGGACGACAGCGCCACGGGCGTCATGCGGCGCAGGGTGCGCAGCGCCCGGTAGTCACCCAGGTTGAGCAGCACGAAGATGCCGGCGCCACCGAGCAGAACGCCCCCGAGGCAGAACGCCACTGTCGCGACGACCATCACAGCCGTCAAGGTAGGACACGCCCTCCACCAGGCCACAGTGCGATCATGCGGTGATGGTGACCGATTCCCTGGCGACGTGGGCGCACGGCGCTCAGGCCCTGGCCCTGCTGAGCGCGGCGCAGGAGCGGGGCTATCTGACCTACCTCGCCCGACCGCGGACGGTCCCGGAGTTCGCGGCCTTCTCCGGGCTGCCCGGCGGCACGGCCGAGGATGTCCTCGCGGCCCTGGTCGCCCACGGCGTGGCTGCGGAGTCGGACGGCCGGTTCAGCCTGACCGACGACCTGGCCGCCGCACTGTCCGGACCCTCCGACCTCGTCGCCAAGATCGAGGAAGCCGAGCTCGCCGCCCGTCAGGTGGCGGCGGTGATCCGTACCGGGAAAGCCCCGCTGACGGCCGCCGAAGCCGTCATCGTCGGACACGCCAACGCGTTGCGGCCGACCGCGGCCGGCGCCGCCGCCCTGGTCGAGAAGCTGTTCGAGTCGGTGCCCGAGATGTGGCAAGCGATGGACGGCGGGCGGCTGCTCGACGTCGGCAGCGGAGTCAGCGGCTTCGTGCTCAGCGCGGCCACGGCGCTGCCCGGCCTGCGAGCGACCACGATCGAGCTCGTACCGGAGGTGGCCGCCGTCGCCGTCGCGCGGGCCAGGGAACTCGGCGTCGCCGACCGGATCGACGCGCGGGTGACGGACGCCCGCGACTTCGACGAGCCGGCGGCCTACGAAGCGGCGTTCTGGGCCCAGCCGTTCTTTCCCGAGCCGACCCGGGCCGGCACCCTGGCGATGATCCTGCGCAGCCTGCGCCCCGGCGGCCTCCTGCTGGTGCAGCAGCTCGACGCCGCTCCGGCCGGCGACCAGTCCGCCTTCACGCTGCGCCGCCTCGTCGCCCACGCCCAGGGGCTGGCGTTCGCCCGGCCGATCGCCGACGTCGTGGCCGAGGCCGTGACCGCCGGCTTCGAGCAGATCCGCACGGTCGTCACCGACTTCGGCCCGATCGCGCTGCTGCGCCGGCCGCTTCCCTAAAGCCTGATGCACAGCAAAGCGGGCCGGGCGCGCCGAGCGCGACCGGCCCGCCTCGGAGGATCAGCCGCCGATCTTGCCGGCGGCGAACTCCGCGCCGTCCTGGACGTCGCCGTTGCGGGCGTAGGAGAGGTGCGCGGAGAAATTGTTGCCACCGCCGCAGACCGGGTCGCCGGTCGCGCAGAACTCGACCGCCCTGTCCGCGAACTCCGGCGCGGCCCGGGCGATCGTCTGCCGCCGGATGCCCAGCGGGTTGCCGTAGACGACCACGGCCGCCACCCGGTCGCGCAGCGCGGCCGGGATGGCCTCGCCCTGGGTGCCGGCGCCGCGGATGCCGATGGCGATGTCGGTGACGGAGGCGCCCTGCGAATATCCGCCGATCACGAACTGGGTCTCCGGGCAGCTCTGGGCCACCTGCTGGATGTGCTGGGTCATGTTGGTGGCGCCCGGCCCGGCGCTGCGCTGATTGCTCGCGGCCGCGTAGACGACGGCGAACGAGCCGACCGACTGGTTCGGCAGTTCGTCGGCGAGCGCCTGAGCCAGCGGACGCCCGAGGATGCCCAGCCCCTGCGGCTCACCGGTGCCTCGCGCGAACACCAGCTCCACATCGGAACAACCCGCGCCGTTCTGACCACCGGCGTTGCCACCGCCGGCGTTGCCACCGGTGTTGCCACCCGCGTTGCCGCCCGTGTTGCCGCCGCCGGCGTTGCCGCCCTGGCCGAACCGGGCCCGCAGCCGTTCGATGAACGAACCGCCGCCCGCGCTCGCGGACGAACTGCCGGTCGTGCCCGCGAACGCCTGCGGCGTCACCACCGCGCCGGTCGCCACCACAGCGGCACAGATACCGGCCGTCAGGAAGCGCCTGCTCTTCCTGGCCCCCACACGCCTTCTCGCCATTTCCTTGCCCTCCTTCATCCCCGCAATCGACCATCGGCCGGCTGCTACAGGCGAGTACGGCCGCAGCCTGTGCGCCGGATCGGACCCGTACGAGGGAGAAATGACGCGGCATTGATTTAATTGCATATCGCCTGTTCAGCGCGCTGAGACGGCCATCTCACGATGCTCCGGGAATGGCTCGCGACAAACGTGAACGACTGATCGCGGGAAAGCGACCAGCCGTTCACCGAAGGGGAATGCTCATGCGCTGCGGCACATCAAGGAGTTGTGTCACCGGACGCGCGAGGCGACAGTTACCGGGCGCCTGAACGCCGGCGGCGAGGCGCGGTGTTCTGGACCGCGGACCACCGCAACGAGAAGCGGCGGTGTGGGTCGGGACCGCCCCACACCGCCGCGCTTCTGCTACTGCCGATTCTTGGCCTACCGCTGCCGCTTCTTACTCTCTCGGCCTGCCGCTGCCGCCTGCCGCTCCGGCCTGCCGCTGTTGCCTGCTGCTCCGGCCTGCCGCTGCTGCCTCTAGCTCTTGGCCGGGCCGCTGCTACTTCTTGGAAGCCGGGGCCGCGCTCTCGCCGGCCTCGTCACCCGCGCCCGCTTCCTCGCCGGCACCGGCCTCTTCACCAGCGCCGGCTTCCTCGCCCGCGCCGGCCTCTTCACCGGCACCAGCGTCCTCGCCGGCACCGGCTTCCTCACCAGCGCCCGCGTCCTCGCCGCCGAGGCCGGCCGCAGCCTTGGCGTCGGCCAGCGCCAGGCAGGCCTGCAGCAGGCTCTGCTGCGCGGAGGCGACAGCCTTGGCCGCAGCAGCGGCCGCGTCACCAGCGCCGGCCTCTTCGCCCGCGCCCGCTTCCTCACCGGCACCAGCCTCTTCACCCGCGCCGGCCTCTTCACCAGCACCGGCCTCTTCGCCGGCGCCCGCTTCCTCGCCGGCACCCGCCTCTTCACCAGCGCCCGCGTCCTCGGCCGCACCGGCCTTCTCGCCGGCCGCCTTCTCGCCCTTCGCGGCGCCGGCCTTCAGGGTCTTGGCCCACTTCTTGGCCTGAGCCTTGTTCTGGGCCTTGGCCGCGGGAGAACCGGCCGCAGCCTCCTCGCCGGCTTCCTCACCGCCGCCAGCGGCAGCCGCCGCGTCGGCCGCGAAAGTGTCGCAGGCAGCCACGAACGTCGCGGCGGAAGCGGCGGCCGCGTCGCCGGGCGCCTGCTCCTCGGCCGGGGCGAGCTCCTCGCCGTCGCAGACCACCGCGCCGGCGTTGACCTGCACGTCCGTGCACTGCGACACGTCGAACTGCTGACCGTCCACAGTCACGAGGTCCACAGCTTTGGTGTCGGTGGCGGCCGAAGCCAGCTGCACCCCGGCCACACCCATGGCGACAACCACGCCCGCGACCACCACCGCGCCGATTGTCTTACGCCGGTTGCCGTCGTTCCCTCGTCGGTACGTGCGGGACCTCATGACCACTCCTCGTCGTCGGACGTCGATGTCACCGGTGTTGCGGGCCAGTACGGCGCTCACCCGCCGCCCGGTTCAACGCCCTTCCCCACCAGACCCCCCAAAACGACGCTTGCAGGCCAGCAAATGCCCAGCTCAGACTGCCTGCTAGAAAATCTTGAAAATTAGCGCGCCGCGGGGCAGCGACCGCCTCCCTCGCCCACAGAGAGGACGGCGATGAGCACCTCCGGCCGGGGCCTGGTCCACCCACCCACGAGACAGGCCGACGCTCGTGACAAGTTGGCGGTGGAGCCGGGCCCTGATCTGCCTACGCCGTTTCAACCAGCGCCGGCCACGTCGGCGCGCAGTCCCGTATGTGACGCCGGTCGGGCAATGCCCGCCGGTCACGGTCACGACAGAAGGCGAAAGTGTCAACGGTGACCCCGCGCGGAATAGATTTTCCGGAATGACCCGACGCCGTTATCTCATGACGGCGTCGGGTCACAGCACGGGTAAGAAGCTGCGCGCAAAGCCCGGATTGTCAGCTCCAAAGAGTACTGGTCTCCTGGCCGCCACTTCTCCGGCGCGACTGCCGATGGTGGCAGCCGCACCCGACCTGCTTTCCCAGCGACAGAGCTCTACAGGGATGATGCGCCCTCGAAACGCTTCCTACGCCACGGTGGCGCTTTTCCATGCTGTGGCCCTGGCCGCAAAGGCCAACCGGTATTCCTCGGCCAGCTGCGGCAAGCGGCCCAGGTACCAACCTTCGTCGCTGCTCATCGCGACGGTGATCCCGGTCGACGACCCGTTGTCGTCCAGGGTTATTTCAGCCCTCATCGGCAACCGGGACGCGAGATCGGACTGAAATATTCCCCATAGCCTCAGTCGGAGCCTGGATCCGAAATGCGCCACAATCTTGCTTGCGGACGAATGGTCGACGGAACCCTTCGACAGTTCCACCTCTGCCACCATTCGCGCGAAGACCTGCTCTACAGGTAAAGGCGCGCCCCACTGTTCCACAAAGACGTATGGTTTCTTGAGAGCGGCCATCGAGGGAGTATAGGGTCCGACACGCCGATCCGCCGCCGGGCAAGGTCGGCATCGAAAATGGACCGGCTCCACGAGGCGGCGCGGTGCGGAGTCGGCGCACCGATGCCAGATAACGGCCGAAATCGCGGCACCTCGATGGTCCCGGCACTCGACCGCGATGGCATCACATCACGGGCCATGGGCGGACCGACTGGCAGGAATCGAACGCGGGCCGGTGGCGGCCGGCCCGCGTTCGCCCGGATCAGATGGCCGGTGTGTCGGCCGGCCGCAACGTCGCCCAGCCCTCGTCGCGCGCCCGCGCCGCCGCGAGCAGACCGCCCACGGCCGCCGCGTTGGTGATCTCGCCGCGCGAGATCATGGCCACGGCCTCGTCGAGGTCGATCCAGGCGATCTCGAGGTCGGCTTCCTCGTCCGTACGCTCGTAGCGCTCGTCCTCCCGCACCGGCGTCAGCTCCCGGGCCAGGAAGATCCGGATCGTCTCGTCGGCGAAGCCCGGCGACGTGTAGAGGTCGATCAGCAGGTGCCACCGGCCGGCCCGCAGGTCGGCCTCCTCGGCCAGCTCGCGGGCGGCCGCCACTTCCAGACCTTCACCCTGGACGTCGCGCAACCCGGCGGGCAGCTCCCACAGCCGCTGCCCCACCGCGTGCCGGTACTGCTTGATCAGCACGACCCGGCCGACCTCGTCGAGCGCGACCACGCCGACCGCGCCCTTGTTCTGCACGACGTCGCGCTGGGCGGTGCGCCCGTTGGACATCGTCACCTCGTCGGTGAAGACGCTGAAGATCGGGCCCTCGTACTTGGCCACCCGCGAGCGCGTCTCGTGCTGGAACGAGGTCACGACGCTTCCACCGGCAGCTCGTCCGCCGCCGCGTACCCGATGGCCGCCTTGACCAGGCCGTCGAAGAGCGGGTGGGGACGGGTGGGCCGGCTCTTGAGCTCGGGGTGCGCCTGCGTCGCCACGAAGTACGGGTGGGTCGCGCGGTCGAGCTCGATGAACTCGACGAGCCGGCCGTCGGGCGAGGTGCCCGAGAAGACCAGGCCGGCGTCGGCCAGCTTCGCGCGGTAGTCGTTGTTGACCTCGTAGCGGTGACGGTGCCGCTCGGAGATGTCGGTCGAGCCGTACACCTCGGCGACGATCGAGCCTTCCTGCAGCGCGGCGGGGTAGGCGCCCAGCCGCATCGTGCCGCCCAGGTCGCCCTTGCCGGCCACGATGTCCTCCTGGTCGGCCATCGTGGAGATCACCGGGTAGGGGGCCTGCTCGTCGAACTCCAGGGAGTTGGCCCCGGCCAGCCCGGCCAGGTGCCGGGCGGCGTCGATCGTCATGCACTGCAGACCGAGGCAGATGCCCAGGATCGGGATCTGGTGCTCCCGGGCGTACCGGGAAGTGTTGATCTTGCCCTCGATGCCGCGGACGCCGAAGCCGCCGGGGATGACGATGCCGTCGACGCCCTTGAGAGCCGCGGCCGCGCCGGCCGTGGTCTCGCAGTCGTCGCTCGGCACCCAGCGCAGCTGGATCTTGACGTTGTTGCCGAAGCCGGCGGCCCGGATGGCCTCGCTGACCGACAGGTAAGCGTCGGGCAGGTCGACGTACTTGCCGACGAGCGCGACGGTGATGGTGCGCTTCGGGTGGTGCACCCGGTTGAGCAGGTCGTCCCACGTCGTCCAGTTCACGTCGCGGAAGGACAGACCCAGCCGCCGTACGACATAGGCGTCCAGCCCCTCGCGGTGCAGCACCTTGGGAATGTCGTAGATGCTGGGCGCGTCGGGCGCGGCCACCACGGCCTCACGGTCGACGTCGCAGTAGAGCGCCAGCTTGTGCTTGAGCTTCTCGGGGATCTCGCGATCGCTGCGGCAGACCAGCGCGTCGGGCTGGATGCCGATGTTGCGCAGCGCCGCCACCGAGTGCTGCGTCGGCTTGGTCTTGAGCTCGCCCGACGGGGCCAGGTAGGGCACCAGCGAGACGTGCAGGTAGAACACCCGGTCGCGGCCGACCTCGTGGCGCACCTGGCGGATCGCCTCGAGGAACGGCAGCGATTCCATGTCGCCGACCGTGCCGCCGACCTCGGTGATCACGACGTCGGGCTTGCGGCCGCTCTCGTCGGGGTCGGCCATCGCGAAGATGCGCGACTTGATCTCGTTGGTGACGTGCGGGATGACCTGGACGGTGTCGCCGAGGTACTCGCCGCGGCGCTCCTTGGCGATGACCGCCGAGTAGACCTGACCGGTGGTGACGTTCGCCTTGCCGGACAGCGACCGGTCGAGGAACCGCTCGTAGTGGCCGACGTCGAGGTCGGTCTCGGCCCCGTCCTCGGTCACGAAGACCTCGCCGTGCTGGAACGGGTTCATGGTGCCCGGATCGACGTTCAGGTAGGGGTCGAGCTTCTGCATGACGACCCGGAGCCCGCGCGCGGTCAGAAGATTACCGAGGCTGGAGGCGGTCAGGCCCTTGCCCAGCGAGGAGGCGACGCCCCCGGTGACGAAGATGTGCCGCGTTTCGCGCACTGATGAGGCCAAGGCCCTGCTCCCGTGGTCGCCTGATTGTGACTGCGGCCGGGGCCTGGGCCCCATCCACGGGAGTCCACCGTAACACCTGCGGCGACGGCCGCACGTTCGGCCTGCTCGCGACGCGTGTCCGCAGTCACGCGATTACACACCCCGAACGGGTGAAGCGGTAGGTTCCGGCTCGCGCAAGCCTGGCCCGCCGGGGCCATCCGTCTCCCCTTCGGGCCGCGTACGGTCGGCCGCGTGCTGCAACACGCGGAGCGCGGTGAGCACCGCAGTCGGCACCGCTGCGGCCGCCGCGGCCCCGGCGACGGTCAGCGCCGATCCGTTGAGCACGCCCGCGATCAGGGTCGCCACCGTCACCCCGGCGCCGGCCGCCCGCAGCGCCGGATGCAGCCCGAAGAGCCGGTTGAGGCCGCCCCACGGGGAGAACTGGCAGAACGCCAGCATCAGCACCCCGGCGATGGCCAGGATCGTCAGCGGGCTGTCCAGCAGCGCCTGCCCGTTGGCGGTGGCGGTGCGCTGCATGGCCGGCCCGGCGGTGCCGTTGCCCAGCTCGGTCAGCAGCCGTCCGACGATGCCCTGGTCGGCCGCCGGGCGGCGCAGGTCGACCACCGCGAAGGCGATGGTGACGGCCAGACCGGCGAGCGCGGCCCAGGCGAAACGGGGGAAGGTCAGCCAGCCGCCGGTGGTGATCGCGGCGGCCACGCAGACGCCGGCCGTCACGGCGATCGCGCCGACCGGGTCGGCTCCCATGTAGGGGCTGCCGACGACGACCACGCCGATCCCGCCGAGCAGCACGACGACGACCGGGCGCCACTGCTTGGTGACCCACTGGGCCAGCGAGCCGGCCAGCACGAGCAGCCCGGTGACGAAGACGCCCAGACCCACGCCGCCGACGCCCGCGTACCGGCCGCCGAACACCGCCGAGTAGCCGGCCACCCCGTTGAGCTGCAGCTGGGCGCCGGTGAGCAGATCCAGCCCGACGACCAGGGCGCCGATGGCGGCGACCGCGCCCATCGGCCACAGGGTGCGCCCGTACCGGGGCGCGAACCGCACCAGCGCGGTGCCGATCACGATGAACAACCCGGTGACGCCGCCGAACACCCAGGCCGGGTGGCCGAACCGCCACCACGGCGTCGCGTCGGCCAGCAGGGCGGCCGGGATGGCCAGCGCGGCGGCGATCAGGGCCAGCTCGAGGACGGCGACCAGCCGCGCCGGCGGCAGCGCCGGGCCGCGCGGCCCGGTGTGCCGGCGCGCGCGCACCATCACGGGGACGGCCAGCAGGAACAGCAGGATCTGGAGCCCGGCCAGCACCTTGAAGAAGATGCCGGCGACCGCGTTCTGGGCCAGGGCCCGCTGGTCGGCGTTGTGCACGCCCAGCATCGCGTCGGCGACGTCGGCCGGCCGGTCCTCGACCACCGTGGCCGGTCGTCCGGCGAACAGCTTCTCGGGGGCAGGCCGGCCCAGCGCCGTGAGCACCGTCGGGGCCAGGTCGATCAGCTGCAGGTAGCCGTCGCGGCCGGTGCCGGCCGAGGTGAGCCAGCCGCCGTTCCAGCCGTCCCCCTCGGCGATGGCCACGTGCAGGCGCGCCGGGCGCTCGGTGTCGGACACCCCGGCGATCAGCAGCAGGGAGCGGGGCGGGCGGGCCGCGACGACCCGGGCCAGGGTGGCGTCGGCCGCGCGCACGGCCTGCTGCCGCTGGTCGCCCGAGCCGGACACCGTGCCCAGGTCGACGACGCTGAGGTTGCACTGGGTGAGCAGGCCCGCGGGGTCGGCGGGCAGCGACGGCCGGTACTTGTCGACCCGGCCGAACGGGCGGGCGGCGGCCATCGCCGCGGGCGGCCCGAAGGCGTAGGTGCAGCGCACCGACTCGGCCAGGGCGCCGGGCACGGCCCCGTACGGCAGCCGGTCCTGGTTGTTCTGCACCACGGAACGCTGCTCGGTGAGGTTGGCGCCGATGTCGTCGGGCTGGGTCAGGGCCGGCCCGGCGGGATCGCACCGGCTGCCCGTGGCGCGCCGGGGCCAGGCCGCGTAGTTGCCCGCGCCGAGCGTGAGCCACCCGTCGGAGGGACAGGTCACCCGCATCGCCGAGCGCACCGACAGCCAGCCGATCGAGCCCTTGGTCGCCTCCTGCCACAGCGTGGGCGTGCGCTGCGGGTCGAGGTCGTCCCAGCGCAGGCCGGCCGATGCGGCCACGATCACGTAGTCGGCGCTGCCGGTGTTGTTGTCGGCGGCCGGGCGCACCGCCAGACCGGCCAGGGAGGCCACCGCGATCAGCCCGACCATCAGGTAGGGCACCCAGGCCGCGGTCCGCCGCCCGGCCGGCGCCGACACGCGGCGGACCCGGCGGAACCGGTCGAGGGCCTTCACCGGGCGCTCGTCACTTCGGCGTACGCGGCCAGCACGTCGGCGACCGTGTCGGCCTCCCGCGGCCAGGTCGCCGCCTGCTCGGGCCCGCGGGCCGCGTAATCGGCACGCAGCGCCGGGTCCGAGAGCATGTCGCGGACGGCGTTGTCGAGCGCGTCGACGTCGTCGGGCGGGATCAGCACGGCCGCGTCACCGACCAGCCCCGGCAGCCCGCCCACCGCCGTGCTGATCAGCGGGACGCCCGACTCGAGGGCCTCCTGGGCGAACAGCTGACGGGCCTCCCAGTCGCTGGTGATGACCGCGAGGTCGGCCCCGAGCAGCAGGTCGGCGACGTCGTTGCGCCGCCCGAGCAGGTGGAACGGCGCGTGCTTCCGCGACGCCCGCTGGGCCAGGAACATGTAGCTGGGGCCGGACCCGGCGACCACGACGACCGGCGCCGGGTCGAGCTCGCGCCACCGGGCCGACGCGTCGACCAGCAGGTCGTAACGCTTCTGCGGGTGCAGGCGGCCGACCGAGAGGATCAGCGGCGTCCGGGGGCGCAGGCGGAACTCGGCCCGCACGGCCGCCCGGGTGCGCCTGGGCAGCGGCAGGGCCGGCGCGGCGACGGCGCCCAGGCGGGCGTGCCGGGCGCCGAGCTCGGTGGCCCGCTCGACGAGGTCCTCCGAGGCGCCCAGCGTGAGCGTGGCGCTGCGGGCGACCACCCTCTCGACCAGCAGGGCGGCCTGCCCGCGCAGCCCCTTGCGGGACAGCACGGCGTTGTGCCAGGTGACGACCAGCGGGGTGCCGGAGCGGGCGAGCTGCGCGACGAAACCGGCCCGGAAGCCGTGCGCGTGGACCACGTCGGGGCGCCGCGCGGCCAGGGCGCCACGGAGCCGGCGGACGGCGTTCGCGTCCTGCGGGCCCGGGCCGGCCGGGATCTCGACGGGGACGAAGGTGGCGCCGGCGGCCGCGAAACCGAACAGCTCGTCGGTGGCCTCGGGACCGCCCACCAGCACGTCGCAACCGGCCGCGACCAGGCCGCGGGCCAGCGAGGCGACGTGCTGGCCGACCCCGCCCGTGCTGGAGGCCAGCACCAGAGCCACCGAACCACGCCAGTCGTCGCCCACGAACTCCCCTTTTTTTCGTCAGGCCGCACGGCGCCGCAGGCGGCGGACCAGCGGCGCCAGGTCGTGCCGGGCCGGCAGGTAGGCGACGCCCACGAACACCACCAGCACGGCGAGCCCACCCAATATGCCTTGCACGATGCTGGGAACAGCCTGCGGGGTGTCGCCCCCCAGCCCGGCCAGACCGGCCACGACCGCCCGGCCGGCCAGTGCGGCGAGGCCGGCCGCGACCAGGGTGATCAGCGTGGTGCGTCCAAGACCGTCGAGCGCGCCGGAGCCGGCGTGCCGGCGCACGGCGACGACCAGCATCAGTCCGATCACCGACATGGCGACGGCGTTGGCGAGGCCCAGGGTGAGAACGTCGTCGCCGATTCCCGAGAGGGCGAGGGCCACCCCGGCGCCGACCAGCCACCCGGCCGCGGTCGAGCCGGCGGCGGCGACCGTCGCGCCCCGCGCATAGAGAGCCCGGGAGAGCAGCGCGAAGAGCGCGTAGCCGAGCAGCCCCGGGGCGAAACCGGCGATGCCGGCCGCGGCCGGGGCGGCGCCGATCAGGTACGCCACCGGGCCGGCCAGGGCGACCAGCGCGGCGGCGCCCAGCCCGGCCAGCAGCATCACCGACCGCGCGGTGCCCGACAAGGCCTTCCGGTACGCCACCTCGTCACCTTGATCGGCCGCGGCCGACAGCGACGGATACACCGCGGTCGCCACCGGCACCGCCAGGACCGCCCAGGGCAGCAGGAACACAGTCTGGGCGGCGTTGTAGAGCGCCAGCCCGCCACTGGCGGTGAGCGCGATCGCCACGACGATCATCACCTGTTGCGAGCCGACCGTGACCGCGCCGGCCCAGCCGAGCCGCACCGCCCGGCGGCCCTCGTCGCCGGGGAAACGCAACGTCCACCGCAGCGGCAACCGCAGTTTGACGAGCGGGATCAACAGGCAGAGCGCCAGCACCGCGACCCCGGCGGTGGTGCCGTAGGCCAGGATCAGCTCGCCGGAGCGGCTCAGCCCGGCGAAGCCGGTCTCGACGCCGTCGACCGACGCGTAGGCCAGGTAGGCGCCCATCACGGTGACGCTGGACAACAGCGGGGCGATCACCGGCCAGGCGAACCGGTGGTGGGCCTGCAGCACGCCGGTGAACACGATGCCCAGCCCGTAGAGCGGCAACTGGAAAGCGAAGACCCGCAACATGCTCGCCGCAGTCTCCTGATGCTCGACCGGCACGCCGGGCAGCAGGCCGGCGATCGGGCCGGCCAGCACGAAGACGAGGATCGCGAGCGGCACGAGCAGCACCTGGACCCAGCCGAGCAGCGCCGAGGCCACCGCGCCGACCCGCTCACGGTCGCCGGCCACGACCGCGCCGGCCAACAGCGGCACCACCAGGCTGGCCAGCGCGCCCCCGGCGACCAGCTCGAAGATGATGTTGGGGATCGTGTTGGCGGCGTTGTAGATGTCGCCCAGGTCGCCGTGGCCGACGGTGTGCAGGAAGACGAAGGTGCGCCCGAACCCGGCGATCCGCGCGACCACCGTCAGCACGGTGATCAGCACCGCGGCGCCCGCTATCCGCGCAGCCGGACCCGCGGCGACGCCCCGCTTCTCGCCGAGCTCGCTCCCGCGGCTGTCGCTCACGCCTGCGGCGGGCGGCGGCCCAGCTCGTCGACGTAGCGCAGCCACGGCGTGTCCCGGATGACCTTGGTGAAGCTGACCTTCTCGCTGGCCGCGGTGAGCGCGCCGAGCACGGTCAGCGCGGCGAGGCGCCCGGCCGGCCCGCTGCGCGCCACCAGAGCCACGCCGAGCAGCGCCCCGAGCGCGTTCGCCCCGGAGTCGCCCAGCATGATCTCCTCGCCCAGGTCGTCGGGGAGAAGCGCCGCCGAGGCGCCCAGCGCGCCCGCGGCCAGGCCGCCACCCCGGCCCACGGCCAGCGGCGCGCCGATCATCATCCCGGCCTTGATCGCCCGGCCCGGCCGCAGGTCGAGCAGGTTGACCAGGTTGGCCAGACCGGCGATGACCCCGGCGCCGACCAGCACGTCGGCGGCCCGCCCGGCCCGGCCCGGCCGGCGGCTGCCGATCAGCGAGCTGGCCACCAGACCGGCCGCCCCGACCCCGGCGATCTTCACCAGGCCGCTGGTGACCCGGCCCTCGCGCAGCGCGCCCAGGTGACCGGCGAAGCCCTTGGCCGATTTCTGCTCGGGCCGGTTGCCGACGATGTCGTCGTAGAGGCCGACCGCCCCGGAGACCGCGCCGGCCGTGACGATGGCGGCGCTGAGCCGGCCGCCGGGCGCGCCGAGCGCGGCCGCCGCGGTCGCACCCAGGGCGAGCGCGGGCCCACCGGCCAGCGTGACCGTGCGGCCGTGGAAGTTGGTGCGCTCCAGGGCGGCGGCGTGCTGGTCGCGGCGGATCCAGGCGAGGGCGGCTCGGGCGACGGCCGTGCCGACGCTGAACGACCGGAAACTACTAGAGCCTCCCCGCGGCGGAAAACCGAAAGGAACTGAAGCATTGGCCATGGCTGCGAAGTCTAGAGACCGACCGCTAGGACGCGGCCTTGGGCACCAGCGAGGCGGCGCCCGCGGCGAGACCGTACTGACCGACCTTGTTGTCGACCACCCGCTCGACGGTAGCCATGCCGGTCGCGACCTGGCCGTCGGCGGTGCTCGCGTTGTCCACCGTGGAGATCGCCTTGACCAGCGTCGGGTCGCCACGCACGGCCGAGATCAGGTTGCCCTCGCCCACGCCGACCCCGGCCACCACCAGCGGCCGGTTCTTGCTCGTCTCGTTGGCCATGGTGACCGTCGACTGCGACTTCTTGGCCGCGTCCTTGTCGACGGCCGGCGCGCCGCTGATCATCACGGTGGCCTCGGCCCCGCCCACGGCCTTGTCGTCGACGGCGATGTAACCCTGCTCGCTGTACGCCGTCAGCACCGCCGTCACATCACCGGCGGCCGGCTGGGTGGTGGCGGCGCCGGTGCGCTGCAACAGCGCCAGCGCCAGCTGGGCGCTGGCCGTCTCGACGCCGTCGCTGTTCAGCGGCACCAGGTTGATCGGGATCGTCGGCTGCGACGACGCGTTGGCCAGGTCGAGCAGGTCGAGCCCGACGGCCGGGTCGAAGAACTTGTCCTGCACCGTGACCTTCGCCGTGATCGTCGCGCCGGCGATCGTCAGCATCGTGATCACCTTGTCGGCGTACTGGTCGGTGCCCGGCAGGGCCAGCACGGCCAGCTTGCGCCCGGCCAGCCGGCCGTTGAGCACGGTCGGCGCGAGCTCGGTGGCGAACTCCTGGCTGCGGTTGATCTCCTCGCGGTACTGGTTGATCTCGTCGCGCTTGTTGCCGAGATCCTTGTTCAGCGCGGTGATCTGACTCTTGAGGTTGTCGGCCACCGGACCGTTGAGCGCGGCGGTGCCCACGACCAGGCCGATGGCCAGGGCCAGGAAGACCGCGGTGAGCGACACCACGTGATACCGGAAGTTGATCACGACACAAGCCCCGTCGTCAGAAAAGATGCCCGAGCTGGAAGACGAGATTGTCCCACCACTCGGAAACCACGGTCAGGTATGCCTTCCCGACCGTCGACACGGCCACCGCCGAAGCCATCGCGGCGGTCGCCGAGAGGACCAGGAGCAGCAGCGCCGAGCCGGAGATGTTCTGCTTGTAGAGCCGGCTCACGCCCTTGGCGTCGACCAGCTTGCCGCCGACCTTGAGCCGGGTCAGGAACGTCGAGGCCATGCCGCCGCGGCCCTTGTCGAGGAACTCGACCAGGTTGGCGTGCGTGCCCACGGCCACGATCAGCGTCGCGCCCTTGTCGTCGGCCAGCAGCATCGCCAGGTCCTCGCTGGTGGCCGCGGCCGGGAAGGTCAGCGCGGCCACGTCGAGGTTGTGCACCCGCTCGAGGCCCGGCGCGCGCCCGTCGGGATAGGCGTGCACGACCACCTCGGCCCCGCAGCGCAGCACGTCGTCGGTCACCGAGTCCATGTCCCCGATGATCATGTCGGGGGTGTAGCCCGACTCGACCAGCGCGTCGGCCCCGCCGTCGACGCCGATCAGCACCGGCTTGTACTCGTGGATGTAGGGCCGCAGGACGTCGAGGTCGTCCTTGTAGTCGTAACCCCGCACCACGATCAGCACGTGCCGCCCGGCGATCCGGGTCTGCACATCGGGCACGCCCACGCCGTCGAGCAGCAGGTCACGTTCCTGCTTGAGGTAATCCATGGTGTTGGCCGCGAACGCCTCGAGCTGTACCGACAGGCCCTCACGGGCATCGGCCATCGAACGCGCCACGGTCTCGGCGTCCTGCCGCACCCCGGAGGCGACCGGCTCACCGTCGAGCAGCACCGTGTCGCCCTCGATGACCACCGAGGCGCCCTCGCTGAGCCGCTCGAAGACCTCCTCGCCGAGGTCGTCGATGAGCACGACGCCGTTCTTGATGAGCACCTCGGGGCCGAGGTTGGGATAACGGCCCGAGATCGACGGCTTCGCGTTGAGCACGGCGGACACGCCGACGGCGACGAGCGCATCGGCCGCCACCCGGTCGATGTCGACGTGATCGATCACGGCGATGTCACCGGGACGCAGCCGGCCGGTCAGACGCTTGGTCCGGCGGTCGAGGCGGGCGGTGCCGGCGAGGGCATCGGGATCGGTGCTCCGCGCGCGGCGCAAAGTGGGAAGTCGCATCACGGCCATCCTGACATGCCGCGTCACCCGCCTGGCACGCGACATGCGCGATCTCACCCACAAAAGGGGCATTCGCCCCGCTAGTCCCTCTCAGCCATGGTGCCATGGCCGAACGTGCTGGTCAGGCCCTTTTCTCGCGCCCCGCGACCGCGAGCAACTCTTCCGCGTGAGCAATGCCCAGATCGGAGTCGGGCAGCCCCGCGAGCATGCGCGACAGCTCGCGCGCCCGCTCGGTCTCCTCGACGATCCGCACCCCGCTCGTGGTGATCGCCCCGCCGGTGTCCTTGGCGACGACCAGATGCCGGTCGGCGAACGCGGCGACCTGCGGCAGGTGGGTCACCACCAGCACCTGATGGGTGCGCGAGAGCCGGGCCAGCCGCTTGCCGATCTCGACCGCGGCCTGCCCGCCGACCCCGGCGTCGACCTCGTCGAACACCAGCGTCTCGGGACCGCCGGCCCCGGCGAAGACGACCTCGATCGCCAGCATCACCCGGGACAGCTCACCGCCCGACGCGCCCTTCTGCAGCGGCAGCGACGGCGCGCCCGGGTGGGCCAGCAGCCGCAACTCGACCTCGTCGGCCCCGTCCGGACCGACCGGCAGGTCGCCGGCGGTCGGCTCGTCGCGGCCGGCCACCCGCGGGACGACCGCGACCTCGACCTTGGCGTGCGGCATGGCCAGGCCGGCGAGCTCGACGCTGACCGCCTCGGAGAAACGGCCCGCGGCCTCGGTGCGCGCCTCGGTGAGCCGGGCGGCCAGCTCGCCGACCTGGACGGCCAGCCGCTGACGCTCCTTGTCGAGCTCCTCGAGCAGCTCGTCGGACGAGTCGAGGGCGGCCAGCTTGGTGCGGGCCTCCTCGGCCCAGACGATGACACCCTCGACGTCGTCGGCGTACTTACGGGTGAGCGCGCGCAGCGCGGCCCGGCGCTCGTAGATCTCCTCGAGCCGGGCCGGGTCGGCGTCGAGACCGCCCAGATAGGCCGACAGCTCGGCCGAGACGTCGCCGACCAGGGTGGCCGCCTCCTCGATGCGCCCGGCCAGCTCGCCCAGCATCGGGTCGACCGCGGCCTGCGCCTCGAGCGTGCGGCGGGCCGTGCCCAGCAGCTGCGTCGCGTCGGGCGCCTCGTCGGTCACCTCGATGCCGCCGGCCAGCGCCTGGGCGGCCAGCGCGGCGGCCACGCGCAGTCCCTCGGCGTGCTCGAGCCGCTGCACCTCGGCGCGCAGGTCGTCGTCCTCGCCCGGCTGGGGGTCGACCCGGCTGATCTCGTCGAGGCCGAGCTTGAGCAGGTCGGCCTCCTGCGAGCGGGTCCGCGCGTTGCGCCGGCGGTCGGCCAGGTCGTCGACCACGGCCCGCCACCGCCCGTACGCCTCGCGGTAGGTCTCCAGAAGTTTCTCGTGCTCGGGACCGGCGAAACGGTCGAGCGCGCCGCGCTGCTCGGCCGGTCGCAGCAGCCGCAGCTGATCGGACTGACCGTGCACGGCCAGCACCCGCTCACCCAGATCACTGAGCATCGACACCGGCATGCTCCGGCCGCCGACATGGGCGCGGGAGCGGCCCTCGATCGTCACCGTGCGGCTCAGCAGCACCGAACCGTCGTCGTCGATCTCGCCGCCCGCGTCGGTGATGCGGGTGCCGACCTCGTCGGCCAGCTTGCCGCCCAGCCGCAGCCGGCCCTCGACGACCGCGCGGCCCGGATCGGCCCGCACACGTCCCGCGTCGGCCCGGCCGCCGAACAGCAGCCCCAGACCCGTCACCACCATCGTCTTGCCTGCACCGGTCTCACCGGTGATGACGTTCATGCCCGCCGTCAGCCGCAGCGTCGTGTCGTCGATGACGCCGAGCCCGGTGATGCGCAGTTCCTCCAGCACACGGCAGACAGTATCGGTGCCCCCCGACATTTGCCCACCGGCCGTGCTTCCCGCGGGGAAAACCGGGCGGTACCGAACCGCCGATCAGCGTCGATTGCCGCGCCAGCCCTCCACCGGCAGGGCGAACTTGGCCACGAGCACGTCGGTGAATGGCCTGGGCTGCAGCCGCACCAGGCGTACGGGGAGCCGGCCGCGCTCGACGGTGACCTTGGCCCCCGGTGGCAGGTCCCAGGTGCGGCGACCGTCACAGCAGAGCACGGCGAAAGAGGTGTATGGGTCGACGGTCAGCGCGAAGGTCGACGTCGGGGCGGTCACCAGCGGCTTGCTGAACAGCGCGTGGGCGCTGATCGGCACCAGCAGCAGCGCCTCGACCTCGGGCCAGACCACCGGGCCGCCGCCCGAGAACGCGTAGGCCGTCGAGCCGGTCGGCGTCGCGCACACGACACCGTCACAGCCGTAGCGGGCCAGCGGGCGGCCGTCGACGTCGACCAGCAGCTCGAGCATCTGCGCGCGCTGGCCCTTCTCGACGCTCACCTCGTTGAGCGCCCACGACTCGGCGATCACCCGGCCGCCGTACTCGGCCCGCACGTCGAGCGTCAGCCGCTCGTCCACCTTGTACGCGCCCTCGACGACGTCCTTGACGGCCTCGTCGAGGTGGTCGATCTCGGCCTCGGCGAGGAAGCCGACCTTGCCCAGATTGATGCCGAGCAGCGGCGCCTTGACCGGGCGGGCCAGCTCGGCGGCGCGCAGGAACGTGCCGTCGCCGCCCATCGCCAGCACGATCTCGACGTCGTCGGCCGCGTGCGGGCCGTCCACCGTGGTCACCTCGGGCGGCAGATCGAGGTCGGCCACCTCCTCGGCGATCACGCGGACCTGGAAGCCGGCGGCCAGCAGGTCCTGGGCGACCGTGCGGGCGTGCTGCGTGCTCTGCCGCCGGCCGGTGTGCGTGACCAGCAGGGCCGAGCGGGTCATGAGTCCTCCAAGGGGGCGGCCGTCTGCTCCGGCCCGGCAGAAGCTACCTTGCTCCCCGGCCCGGCGGCGACAACTTCTTCGATCTCCGCTCGATCGGCTGGCGGCGCGTCCCGGCGGAACCACACGAAGAACTCGACGTTGCCGCTCGGCCCCGGCAGCGGGCTCGCGGTCACCCCGGCCACCCCGAGACCGAGCTCGGCGGCGGCCGTCGCCACGTCCAGCACCGCTTCGGCCCGCAACGTCCAGTCCCGTACGACCCCGCCCGCACCCACCCGCTCCTTGCCCACCTCGAACTGGGGTTTGACCATGAGCGCGAGGTCGCCGGCGGGCGCGGTGCACCCGGCCAGCGCGGGCAGCACCAGCCGCAGCGAGATGAACGAGAGATCCGCCACAGTCAGCTCGACCGGGCCGCCGATCGACTCGGGCGTGATCGCCCGGACGTTGGTCCGCTCCATCACGACCACCCGCTCGTCGGTGCGGATCGGCCAGGCCAGCTGGCCGTAGCCGACGTCGACGGCGACCACCTGCCGGGCGCCGGCGCGCAGCAGCACGTCGGTGAACCCACCGGTCGAGGCGCCCGCGTCCAGGCAGCGGCGACCCTCGACGACCAGGCCGCGCGGGCCGAACGCGGCGAGCGCCCCGGCCAGTTTGTGACCGCCGCGCGACACGTACTCGGTGGCCGGGTCCTCGCCGGTGACGATCACCGGGTCGGCCGGGTCGATCATCGCGGCCACCTTGCGGGCCACCGTGCCGCGCACCTGCACACGGCCGGCCTCGACCAGCGCGGCGGCCTGCTCCCGCGAGCGGGCCAGCTTGCGGCGCACCAGCTCGGCGTCGAGCCGGGCCCGACGGGCCATCAGCGCCTCACCGGTCGATGCTCGCCAGGGTCTCCTGGAGAACCTGGTGGGCGGCCTCGTACTCGGCGATCTGCTCGGACGGCGCCAGCCGGGCCGCGTTCTCGAGCGAGCTCAGCACGGCGTCCACGGCCGGGTGGCCGGTCTCCCGCACGATCTCGCCGGTGGCCTCGTCGACCGCCGGCGGCAGGCTGACCGCGACCCCCTGCGGGGCGACCGGCTGCACCGGCGGACGCGGCACCGGCGGGGGCCCGGGGCGGAAACCCCCGGGCATCGGGCCGGGCTTGGGGAAGGTCATCGGCTCACGCCTCCGGCCGCGGCTCGGTCGGGGTCACCGGGGGCAGCTCGGTGGCGGCGGCCGCGTCCCGGACGCCCGCGGTCGGCGACTCGGCGGTGCCCGCGGGTGCGCCCGGCGTGGCCTTCTTGGCCGCTTTCTTCGCCGCCTTCTTGGCCGGCGGCTCAGCGTTCTTGGCCGGGGCCGCCTTGGCCACCGCCTTCTTGGCCACGGTCCGCTTGGCCGCCGCCTTCTGCGCCGGCGTGCCCTGCTGCTCGGCCTCCACGGTGGCCGGAGCGACCTTCGCGGTGGCCCGCTTCCCGGCCGGGATCACCTCGTCGGGCGGCGGGACGGCCTTGGCCGGCGCCTTCTTGCCGACCGCCTTCTTGGCCACCGCCTTCTTGGCCGGGGTGTCGGTGCGCGGTGCGGTGTTGGCCGGTGGCTGCGCCGGGGTGGTGCCGGCCGACGGCATCGCGTTGGGCACCGCCTTGGCCACCGCCTTCTTGGCCGGGCGCGGGATCGGCGCCGGCTCGTCGATCCGGGTGCCGCCCACTCCCGCGCTGGGAGCGTCGGCCGACACGCCGCCCTGGGCGCGCGACTCCGCGTCCCGCAGCTGCCGTTCCAGATCCCGTACGCGGTCGGTCAGCTCGGTGACCTCCTCGGCGGTGGCCAGGCCGACCACGCCGAGCGCCTTGTCCACCTCGTAGCGGACGATGTTCGTCAACGCCTCACGGTTCGCCATACCGGCCGACAGCAGATCGTCGACCAGGCCCTGCAACTGCGCGGCCGTGGCGCCGCCACGGTTCACCAGCTCGCCCGCAACCTTCTGGGCGCGCTTACGCGGTGTCTCGGTCAGTCCGAGCGCCATCTCCAGATACGCCCGCCATGCGTCCGGCATGTTCCGCTCCTCTCACGGCTCGTCGGGTGCCACGCTACCGGGCGGTTCGCAGGACTTCGTGAGGTACGGTGCGGTACGCGTACCGGGTGTCGTGAGGAAAGGGAACCGATGGCCACCGTGGACGAGTGCCGGCAGGCATTGCACGACCTGGCGGCGAGGCTGGAGCGCAACGCGGAAACGCGCGGCCGGCTCGACTTCGACCGCACGCTGGCATGCCGCGTCACCGACCTCGGGACGGCCTTCCACGGCCGGCTCACGGGCGGGACGCTCACCGACATCGCCGACGGCGACGACCCCAAAGCCAAGATCGCGCTGATCGCGGCCGGCGACGACCTGCTGGCCTTGATCGCCGGCAAGCTCGACGTCACCCGGGCCATCGCCAGCCGGCAGATCCAGATCAAGGCCAACCCCTTCGACCTGCTGAAATTGCGCAAACTCCTCTGACGCCGCGAAGTCGTCTGCTGCTCAGCGTCCGATGTGCCCCAGCGCGGGCATCCGCCAGCCCGCGGCCAGCCGGGACGGGTGCAGGTTGACGCCGCCGCCGAAGAACTCGGTGAACTTCATGATGAGCGGGTCCCAGCGCAGCGGGTCGACGTGGGCCGTGCCGGGGATCAGCAGGCGGTCGTCGACGTGGGTGCGAAGGACCTCGATCTCGTACGCCGTGGCGTGCAGATCCCCGGTGAGGCCGTGCGCGCGGACGACCCGGCCCTCCAGCTGGATCGGGCACTCGGCCACCCGCGGCGGCGCGACCAGGACCGACGCCTGTGCGCTCAGGCCGCCGAGCGTGAACTTGTCGGCCACGTACCGGTAGCCCTGCTCGGCCTTGGCCGCCGGCACGTCCGGCCGTCCCGTGGTCATCGCGATCCGGTCGACCGCCGCCACCAGCGCCGACGAGGGCAGATTGAGCACGCACTCCCGCTCGCGCCGCAGATTCTCGGCCGTGCGGCTGCGGTCACCCATCCCGAGCATCGCCGTCTGACCCAGCCACCAGGCCGACGACATGGGTGCCAAGTTGGCCGTGCCGTCCACGTTGAGCGTGCTGATCAGCACGACAGGAGTGCCGAAATAAAGAACCTTGAGACCCGGTACGACATGCATGCCCCATGCTGACCCGCCGGCCGGTCCCGGGGCTGGCGGCTTTCAGACGTCGCGTCCCCGCGGAGGACGCCGTGCCCACGGGTGTCGGGTCCGTTCCGACCGGATCCCGGACGTCGCATCGGAGCCGGCCGGTGTCCGGGTTTTGCATCCGGGCACCGGCCGGGCCGGGCGAGCAGCGTTCAGAGGCCCCAGGACTTGAGCAGCCCCCGGGCGGCTTCCGAAGCCGGCTCGATGCCGGTCGACGGCACGCCGTTCCAGGTGGCCGCGCACAGCAGACGCAAGGCGACGACCGGATCGCCGGCGCCGTCGAGGGTGACCGTTTCACCCTCGCGGGCGACCCGCCAGCCGCCCGCCTCGTCCGCGGTCAGCGGCACGGCGGCCTCCTCGGCCGGGCGGAACAGGCCGGACAGGTCCGCCGCGACGAACGTGGGACGGCGGGACTCGTCGGCGGCCAGCAGGTCGGCCGGGCCGCTCACCCCGGTCAGTACGAGCAGGCTGTCCATGCCCGCCCCGACCGCGCCCTGGATGTCGGTGTCCAGCCGGTCGCCCACGGCCAGCGGACGCTTGGCCTGCGACTGCGAAGCGGCCGTGGTGAACAGGGCCGGCTCGGGCTTGCCGACCACCAGGTCGGGCTCCCGGTCGAGCGCGGTGCGCAGCACGGCGACCAGCGAGCCGTTGCCGGGCAGCGGACCGCGCGGGCTGGGCAGGGTGCGGTCGGTGTTGGTGGCGACCCACATCGCACCGGCGCGCACCGCTAGGGAGGCCTCGGCCAGGATCTGCCAGCCCACCTCGGGGCCGTAGCCCTGCACGACCGCGACCGGCTTGTCGCCCAGGCTGTCGACCGGGGTCAGCCCGGCGTCGGTGACCTCGTCCCGCAGCGCGTCCGCGCCGACCACCAGCACCGGCGAGCCGGCGGGCAGCTTCTCGGCCAGCACGGCGGCCGACGCGCCGGCCGAGGTGAGCACCTCGGCCGGCTGCGCCGGCACACCCATGCCGGTGAGCAGGGTGGCGACGTCGGCGGCGCGACGCGACGCGTTGTTCGTCGCGTACGCCACCGGCGTCTTGCGCTCCCGCAGCCGTTCGACCGCCTCGGCGGCCCCCGGGATCGGCTTGTCGATCAGGAAGACGACGCCGTCCAGGTCGAAGATGACCAGGTCGTAGCCGGCCGCGAGATCGCCGCTCACTCCTTGGGCTGCTTCGGCTCGCTGACGAACTCGTCGCCCTCGTCGTCCTTGCCGGCCGCCTTCACGTCGCCGCCGGCCGCCCGCTCGCGCTGCTCGTCGGCCAGGTCCTCCGCGTCGGCCTCGAGCTCCTCGGCCACGTCCTCGACGGCGACCGGGTCGGTGTTGACGTCGGTGTCCGCCGCGGCGACCGGCTCGTCGTCGTCGAGCTCGCCGTCGCGGGCGGCAGGCTCGTCGTCCGTTCCGGCGGCTAGGTCGTCGTCGAGCTCGCTGCTACGGGCGGCAGCCTCGTCGTCGTCCTCGTCGTCCTCGTCGTCGAGGTCGTCGTTGCGGGCGGCGGGCTCGTCGTCCTCGTCCTCGTCGTCGAGGTCGTCGTTGCGGGCGGCGAGGTCGTCGCTGTCCTCGTCCTCGTCCTCGTCCTCGTCGTAGTCGTCGTCTTCGTCGAGGGCCGCCCGCTCGTCCTCGTTCTCGCCGGCGGTCGTGCCGCTGCGCTGGTCACCCTGGGCGGAGTCGACGTCCTCGTCCTCGAGCGTCACACCGTCGAGCTCGAGCAGGCGCTCGGCCGCGTCGGTGAGACCCTCGTCGTCGGCCGCGGCGGCCCGGGTGAACCACTGCCGGGCCTCCTCGCGCTTGCCGGCGGCGAGCAGGGCATCGGCGTACGCATACCGCAGGCGCGCGGCCCACTCGGCGTCCTCATCGGTGTTGAGCTCGCGCACCTGCAGCATCGACACGGCCGCGTCGTGCTGGCCGAGGTCACCGCGGGCGCCGGCCGCCACGATCAGCAGCTCGATCGCCCCGGACTTGTCCATCTTCTCGACGTCGGCGCCACGGTAGAGGTCGATCGCCCGCTCCGGACGGCCCAGCGCGCGCTCGCAGTCGGCCAGCTCGGCCAGGTGCGTCTGCAGCCCGGTCATCCGGTGATAGGTGCGCAGCTCGGCGATCGCGGTCGTCCAGTCCCCGGCCGCGTACGCCGCCAGGCCCACGGCCTCGCGCACCACGGCGATGCGGGACGCCAGCCGCCGTGCGGCGATCGCGTGCTGGAGCGCCAGCTCGGCGTCCTCGTCGATGATCTGGCCGGCCGCCACGAGGTGCCGCGCGACCTTGTCGGCGATCTCCCGGGCCAGCGACAGCAGCTCGGTGCGCACCTCCTTGTCGAGGTCGGCGGCCTCGATGTCCTCGGGGATCTCGGGCGCCACGAAGGCCTGGTGGTCGTCGCGGTCCCGCTCCTCGTTGGCGGGGTGCCGGCTCTCCCGGTCGTCCCGGACACCCGGCGCCCGGTCCTCGCGACCGCGGAAGCCACCGTCACGGGGCCCACGGTCGTCGCGGTCGCGGAAGCCACCCTCACGCGGGCCGCGGTCGCCGCGGTAGCCACCACGGTCGTCACGGTCGCGGAAGCCGCCGCCCTGCGGACGGTCACCGCTGGGCCGGTCCCCCTGCGGGCGGTCGCCCTGGGGACGGTCCCGGAAGCCACTGCCGCCGCGGTTGCCCGGCCGGTCGCTCTGCGGCCGGTCCCGGAAGCCGCCACGGTCCTGGAAACCACCACGGTCGCCACGGTCCTGGAAGCCGCCACGGTCACGGTCGCCGCGATAGCCGCCCGAGCCACCGGAGCCGCCCTGGAAGCTGCCGCGCGGGCCACCGGTCTCGCGGTCGCCGCGGTAGCCACCCTGCGGACGGTCACCGCCGCGGAAACCGCCACGGTCGTCCCGGCTCGGTCCGCGGTCCTGGTAGCCGCCACGGTCACGGAAGCCACCGCCCTGGGGACGGTCACCACGGTCCTGGAAGCCGCCACCCTGGGGACGGTCACCACGGTCCTGGAAGCCGCCACCCTGGGGACGGTCACCACGGTCCTGGAAGCCGCCACGATCGCGGTCCCGGAACCCACCGCCCTGCGGGCGGTCGCCGCCGCGGAAGCCGCCACGGTCGTCCCGGCTCTGACCACGATCGGACGAGCCGCCGCGGTAACCCCCCTGGGGACGGTCACCCCGGTCCTGGAAACCGCCACGCTCGCGGTCGCGGAAGCCACCACTCTGCGGACGGTCACCGCGGTAGCCGCCACCGGTGGGACGGTCGCCGCTCTGCGGGCGGTCGCCACGGTAGCCACCGCTCTGGGGGCGGTCACCGCGATAGCCACCGCTCTGGGGGCGGTCGCTGCGGAAGGCACCACTCTGCGGGCGGTCGCCGCGGTAGCCGCCGCCCTGCGGACGGTCACCGCTCTGCGGACGGTCGCCACCGCGGTAGCCACCGCTGGTGGGACGGTCGCCGCTCTGCGGGCGGTCACCGCGATAGCCACCACCCTGCGGGCGGTCGCCACGGTAGCCACCACTCTGAGGACGGTCGCCGCGGTAGCCGCCGCCACCCTGCGGACGGTCACTGCGATAGCCGCCACCCTGCGGACGGTCACCACTCTGGGGACGGTCGCCGCGGTAGCCACCACCGGTCGGACGATCACCGCTCTGGGGACGGTCGCCGCGGTAGCCACCACGGTCGCGGTCGCCGCCGGTCACGCCACGCCGGTCGCCGCCCTGGTAGCCGCCACCACCGGAGTAACCGCCACGGTCACGGTCACGGTCACCACCCCGGTAGCCGCCCCGGTCGCCACCACCGGAGTAGCCACCCCGGTCGCCGCCGGCGGAGCTGCCGCGGTCACGGTCACCACCGCGGAAGCCGCCACGGTCGCCGCCGCGGAAGCCACCGGCGGAACCGCCGGACGAGCCACCACGGTCACGGTCGCCGCCTCGGAAGCCGCCGCGGTCACCACCGGAGGAGGCGCCGCGGTCACGGTCACCGCCCCGGTCACCCCGGAAGCCGCCGCGGTCGCCCTCGCGACCGCGTCCGCCTCGGCGCTCGTCGTCGCGAGGGGCGGAGCCGCCCTCGTCCTGGGGTCCAGTAGTCACGGATCAATCCTTCCGATACGGCCGGCCCTCCTGGCGTGGCGGGCTTGCCTCGACGTTCAAACTACTCGGGTACGAACAAACAAAAGCAGCCGAGGGCCGACCCCGATTTCGGGGCGGCCCTCGGCTGTCACGTTGAGTCCGGCGGCGTCCTACTCTCCCACACCCTCCCGAGTGCAGTACCATCGGCGCTGGAGGGCTTAGCTTCCGGGTTCGGAATGAGACCGGGCGTTTCCCCTCCGCTATGACCACCG
>NZ_JALPVJ010000040.1 GCF_023544445.1 Actinoplanes sp. M2I2
ACAACCATTACTGGCAAACACATCCGCCCGCACCACCAGGCACATCACCGACACACCTACCGCCCCAATCCACAACAGGGGTCGATCGGCTACGCCGATCAACCCCTGTTTAACACCAGTCACCTAGCGGCGCTGTCCAGGATCGTCGGTCAACCCGCTGACGAGGTGGCGGGTCGCCGCGAGCTGCGGCGTGGCCGGCCGCAATCTGGAGCAAGGGGATCGAGAGCCGGCGTCCGGGCAAGCTCGGCGCGCTCTGAAACGACCCGCCTCGGGCCACGAAGCAGGATGACCGCGAAGTACCCCCCCACCGGCGCGAAGCGGGGTCTGATGGTCGCGAGCTGTTCGTGGAGCCGGCCGTTGCGTCCGGTCTGCAGTCGCGAACGACCGGCCGGGCGCGGCCCTGAGGTCCGCTGCCGGAGAGGGCTGATCCGGGTGCCTGGGGGCCCCGCGAAAGTGTGACAAGCACAGGACGTTGAGTCAGCTCACATCGCCATCGCGGTTTGTCCGCGTGAGCGCCGGGTAGCTCGGCCAGGATTCTGGGGGGAGCTGAGCCGCGTGACGATCTACGAGACGGTGCCGGAGTTCAGGGGCGGGCCGCCGGGCGGCGACGTCATGAGCGCCGACAGCTTGAGCCGGGTGTTGCTGTCCGCCGTGTCGGGGACGGTCGGGGGCTGGGTCGCGCGTACGCCGTTGCTGGGCCGCCGGGGTCAGCTGCCGCCCGACCGGCGGCAGTTCGAGCTGGCCCGCGACGCGTACGCCGAGGCCGTCCCGCACGACGTGGCCGCGACGGTCGACGCCGACGCGATCGCCGAGTGGATCGTGGCGCAGTACCGGGCCGCCGACTACCCGGCCGTGCTGCTCGGCTCGCCGCACGGCTCGGCCGCCCACCTGGCGGTCGCTCTCGGGGCGGCCTGGCTGCCGACCAGCGTGCCGCTGACCGTGACCTGGCCCGGCGGCTCGGTGGGGGACTGGCCCGGCGCGATGGCCTGGGGCGCCGACCTGGCCCGGTCGATCACCGCGCGGAACCCGTCGATCACGGTTCGCCAGGTGCACGATCCGGTGCGCGGTGGCCCGCTCTGCGGCTCGACCGTGCTGCTGCACCTGCGCTGGGTCACCCTCCCGGCCGCGTACGAGCGTTTCCTGCGCACCCGGGTCGCCGCCGGTGGCTGCACCCTGTTGCTGCGCGACCTGCGCACCTGGCCGGTGCGGGCGGTGTCGCCGCGGCACGGGTTCCAGGTCGGCAGCCCGGTCGGTGGCGGCAGCCCGGAAAGCTATTCGATCGCCAACCCGGCGTTCCGCCGGATCCTCGAAGCGCTCGGCGCCGCGTCCTGGCCGGAACCGGACCCGGACACCCCGCCGCGCTACGCGGAACGATCGGGCGAGCCGTCCCTGGGCGTCGATCTCGGCCGGCTCGGCCAGGAGTCGCACCGCCTGCTCTACGCCCGCCCCGAGACGCTCAGCGCCTGCGTCGCCGACCTGCTGAGGGACTGGCACGCCGAGGCGGCGGCCAGGCGCGACCAGGCGGCGGCCCCGGGCGACGCGCGCGAGCCGGCGGCGGCCCCGGGCGGTCCGCGGGGGCCGGCGGCCCCGGGCAGCGCGCCCGAGACGGCGGCCGCTCCGAGCGGTCCGCACGGGCCGGCAGCGGCCTCCGGCGGGTGGTGGCACTCGGGTGGGCCGACCCCGGCCCCGCGCAGCTCGCCCGAACGGCGGCCGGATCCGACCGGCGGCGTGGGCAACCGGGCCGTGATCGAGTGTGGCCGGCTGCTCGATCCGTGGGTGGTCCGGGCGGGCGGGCTCGTCCCGTACTGGTGCGAGTCGGCCGCACGCGCAACGGTCGAGAGCGCCGAGCTGTGGCTGGCCGGCAGCGAGCGTTTCGACGGTGTCGCCGTACTGCCCGAACCGCCCGGCCACGGCGGCGACCAGGTGGCCGGGCTCGCGCAGTGGCGTTCGCTGGGCTCGTTCGCGCGGACCCGCGAGCCGATGGACCGCTTCACGGCGAGCCGCTATCCGATGCTGCCGGTCGCCACCGGGCACGCGACCCGGATGCTGGGCGGCGCGGTGCCGGGGTCCACGGTGCCGGTGATGCCCTTGGCGTACGCCCTGGACCGCCTCGAGCGATCAGGGTCGTCCCTGGGCATGCTGTTCACCTGAGGCGGGGACGGCATCCCTCGCTCCAGGTCCTCGACGCGCTGAGCCGGGCTCTCGACCTCGGCCCGGACGCGCGACCACCTGCACCAGCTGGCCGGGACGGCGCCGAGCCGTCCCGGCTAGCAGCAGACGGCGGTACGACCGGACGTCCGGGAGCTCGTCGAGGAATGGACAACTCCGGCCCTGGTGCTGAACTAGTCGCTCGACATCCTCGCCCAGAACAGCCTCGCGGCGGCCATGTACTCCGGCTTCGCCGAGGCGCGCACCATCGCGGTGATGACGTTCGTCGACCCGGCCGGGCTGACCCTCTACCGCGACTGGCCGCGGGCGTCCCAGGCGGCGGTGGCGAACCTCCGGCCGGCCCAGGGGCGCCGGCCCCGTGACCCGCGGCTGTTGGGGCCGGTGGCGCGGCTCGCCGCGGTGAGCAGCCTCACCGCGGCGGCGTGACGCCCGGGTCCGTCACGGTGTCGAGCGGTGCTCGGCGTGCGCGCCGTCGATGCCGTCGCGGACCGGGAGGTTCAGCGTGCCGCCCCGCTCGATCGGCGTGATGCCGCTGAGCCCGTACTCGCGGGCCCGGCTCAGGAAGTCGGTCAGCGGCGACTTCATGACCTGGTAGTCGTCGAAGTGGATGGGCACGGTGATCCCGGGCCGGATCAGGCTGGTCAGCTCCACGCCCTGGCGGTCGTCCATGGTGAGCAGCATGCCCATCAGGCGGGTGCCGCCCAGGTGGATCAGCATCGCGTCGATGTCACCGAAACGCCGGGGGATCTCCTGCAGCGCGTCGTGCACCAGGGTGTCCCCGGTGATGTAGAGGCGCAGGGCCGACCGCCCGTCCACCTCGAGCTCGACCACCGAGCCCATCACGTCGGGCAGCAGCCGGTCGGCCAGGCCGGGGCCGTGCTTGCCGGGCACGGCCGTGACGCGCAGCCGCTGCCGCTCGCGGGTCCACTCGAAGCACTCCCAGGTCGGCAGGCCCCGGACGGCGAGGTGGCGCTTGCGCCGCAGTTTGCGGCAGGCGGCCGGCGTGGTCAGGATCGGCAGCGTCGGTTCGATCCACTCGCGGGCGGCCGCGTCGAAGTGGTCGCTGTGCAGGTGCGACAGCAGCACGCCGTCGACCGAGGTCCGGAGCAGCACGTCCAGCTCGGGATCGCGCAGGCGTTTGGTCCAGGCGCCGTATCCGAGGTAGACCCGGCTGCCGGCCGGCCCGAACGCCGGATCGGTCAGCAGCGTGAACTGGCCGAGCCGCAGCAGGGTGGTGGCGTTGCCGATGAAGGTGACGCTGGCTTGCATGCTGTCCTCCGGGCTGGTGCGAGGACGATTCGACTACCCGGCGAGCACCGGCTCAACCGTGTGATCTCGCAGCGACGAGGCGCCGGCGTTCCAGGTGTCCAGGATCGATCCAGCCCACAGCGAGTCGACCGCCAGCGCGCAGCGCGCCCCGAAGAGCACATCCCCGGCCAGGGCGGGTTCGGCCGCGGCGAACGAGCCGCAGAGGTCGTGCGCGGCGATCTGCTCGTGCACGGCGTCGGCCTCGACATGCTCGTCGTAGAAGGCGGTCGCGTCGGCGTCCCCGCCGAGCCGGCGCAGGCCGTTGGCGTACGACCGGTTGGGCAGCGAGGACGTCATCTCGTACGCGGCCAGGTGCCCGAGGATCATGCCGCGCCGCCGGCGGTGCATCCCGAACAGCGACATCAGGTTGTTCACGGCCAGCGTCGGCGCCCCGACCGAGTCGACGTACGCGCCGTAGGCCAGGTCGAGGTCGAACCACGACATCGTGCTCTTGAACAGCTCCTGGTGCATGCGGCGCTCGACCCCGCCGCCGTACTCGTCGGTCTGGATCTCGACCAGCGCCGCCTTGGCCCGCCCGCCGATCCGGGGGAGCGCCCACGAGTGCGGGTCGGCCTCGCGCAGGTGATAGACCGACCGGTGGGTGACGAACTCCCGGAACTGGTCGTAGGTCGCCCGGCCGCGCAGATAGCCGGACAGACCGGGCCCGTCGTCGGCCTCGACGATCTCGGCCAGCGCGGCCGGCACGGCGGCCGGGTCGGCGCCGGCCGGCGGCTCGCCCACCAGGTCGTACAGCGAGCCGAGAAAGCGGTTCTCGGCGGCGGTGCGCAGCCGCAGCATGCCGGGGTCCCACTCCCACCGGTCGTCGACGCCGTCCCAGCCCCGATAGGCCAGCTCGTAACACACGAACAGGGTCAGGTGCAGGTCTTCCTCGCCGTCGAAACGGGCAAAGGCCGGGAGTTTGGCGGCACGGCCGCTGAGCACGTCGATGAGCGCGGCGGAGATTCGACCGCGGGCCGTGGGTAGTTGCATGATCGCAAGCTTCCCGAATCCAGGGCATGTAAACGGATCGTTTCAACCGCAGCTCACGGGGCATTCCGGCGGCCATGTCCTCCACGATCGTTCCCTACCCGGACGGGCCGCTCATCGTGCGCGGCGACTTCGAGCTGCTCACCCCGGACGGGGAGCCGATCGACCCCGGCCGCGGCACCATCGCGCTGTGCCGCTGCGGCAAGTCGGCCACCAAGCCGTTCTGCGACGGCACTCACAAGGTCGTCAAGTTCCACGCCGAGGCCGGCCGCGAGACACCCGTGCCCCGCCAGGACTGATTTCGCCCCGCGTCAGGAGTCCGGCGGCGGGAGCGCCCGCTTCACGATCTTGCCGGTCGCGTTGCGGGGCAGTTCGGCCAGGAAGACCACGTCCCGGGGGACGCTGAACCGGGCCCGGTGGTGGCGCACATGGTCGCGGACGTCCTCGGGCCCGAGCGCGGCGCCGTCGCGGAGCACCAGGTAGGCCGCGAGGCGCTGCCCGTACTTGTCGTCCTGCACGCCCACCACCGCTACTTCGCGGACCTCGGGCAGATCGGCCAGCAGATCCTCGACCTCGGAGGGGAAGACGTTCTCGCCGCCCGAGACGATCATCTCGTCCTCGCGGCCGTCGACGAACACCCGGCCGGCCTCGTCGACGTGCCCGAGGTCGCCGATCGCCAGCAGCCCGCCGACCAGCGTCCGGGCCGAGCTGTTGGTGTAGCCCTCGAAGAGCATCTCGTTGCCCACGAAGAGGCGCCCGGTCGTGCCGCGGGGCACCGGCCGGCCGTCCGCGTCGAGCGCCTCGACCACGGTCCCGCGCGGCGGCCGCCCCGCGGTGCCGGGCGCGGCGCGCAGGTCGGCCGGGGTGGCGATGGACGCCCACGAGGCCTCGGTCGAGCCGTAGAGGTTGTAGAGGATGTCGCCGTAGCTGTCCATGAACCGGGTGGCCAGACCACCGGGGAGGGCCGAGCCGCTGACCGCGGCCACGGTGAGCGGCACCTCGCGCGGCGGCTGCTCCAGCAGCTGTTGCAGCATGACCGGTACGGCGATCAGGGCCGAGCAGTCGTGCTCGGCGATGGTCGCGAGCGCGTCGGCCGCGTCGAAGCGCCGGCGCAGCACGATGGTTGCCCGCAGGGCCAGGCCGATCTGCAGCCCGGCGAATCCCCAGGCGTGGAACAGCGGAGCGGCGACGAACATCCGCACCCCCGCGTCGAGCGGGATGCGGTCGATGATCGAGCACAGCGGGCGGAAACCGCCGGGTGTCGGCCGCCGGGCGCCCTTGGGCGTGCCGGTCGTGCCCGAGGTGAGCACGATCGTGCGACCGGGCCGCGCGGGCGGCT
This sequence comes from Actinoplanes sp. M2I2, assembly GCF_023544445.1. Taxonomy (GTDB): domain Bacteria; phylum Actinomycetota; class Actinomycetes; order Mycobacteriales; family Micromonosporaceae; genus Actinoplanes. The sequence continues at coordinate 5,804 of NZ_JALPVJ010000040.1, forward strand.
CCGGCAACCGGGTCACCCGGGGACCGCCGGCGCCGGTCCACCGGTCGCTGCCGAGCGCGGTCACCCCCGGCGGCGGCACGAACTCGTCGTCGTGGATGAGGGCGACGAACCTGGTCGCGGACGACGCCGGCGAGCTGCGGGCCGGACAGGCCGGTGTTGACCAGCACCGGGTCGGCGCCGCGGGTGGCCACGCCGATGAGCGACACGACCATCCGGGACGAGTTGCGGCAGAGCAGGCCGACACGCTGGCCCGGCCGCACCGGGAGGGCGGCGGCCAGCCGCGCGGACCGCTCGAGCAGTTCCCCGTACGTCAGGGAGCCGTCCTCGTCGATCAGCGCCACCCGCCCGGGGTCGCGGGCCGCCGCCTGCCGCAGCTCCCCGGCCAGCCCGAAGCCCCACCGGCGCAGCGCGGCGAACTGCCGCAGCACCCGTGGCGGCGGGCCGGGCCGGAGCAGACCGCGCCGGGCCATCGTGCCCAGGACGAACGCCCGGCTCGCGGTCATCGGATCTGCCGTCCGGTGATCGCCCGCGAGATGACCAGCCGCTGGATCTCCGACGTCCCCTCGAAGATCGTGTAGATCTTCGCGTCGCGGTACATCCGCTCGACGGGGTGGTCGCGCAGGTAGCCGGCGCCGCCCAGGATCTGCACGGCCTGCCCGGTCACCGCGACCGCCACCTCGCCCGCCTTGAGCTTGGACATCGAACCCTCGCCGGCCGTGAAGGGCCGCTCGTTGCGGCCCATCCAGGCTGCCCGCCACACCAGCAACCGGGCGGCGTCGATCTCGGTCCGCATGTCGGCCAGGGCGAACGCGATCGCCTGGTTGTCCACGATGGGCCGGCCGAACTGCACGCGGTTGCCCGCGTACTCCAGGGCGTACTCGTAGGCCGCGCGCGCGATGCCGAGCGCCTGCGCGCCGACGGCCGGCCGGGTCAGCTCGAACGTCCGCATCGAGGCCTGTCCGGAGGCGCGGCGGCCCTCGCGGACCCGGGCCAGCCGGGCCTGCAGGGCGTCCCGGCCGCCGAGCAGGCACGAGCCGGGCACCCGGACGTCGTCGAGGAAGACGTCGGCCGTGTGCGAGGCGCGCAGGCCGAGCTTGCGCAGTTTCCTGGTGCCGGCCAGGCCGCGCGTCCCGGGCGGCACGACGAACGCGGCCTGCCCGCGGGAGCCCAGCGCCGGGTCGACCGAGGCGGTCACGACGTGCACGTCGGCGATGCCGCCGTTGGTCGCGTACGCCTTCTGCCCGGTCAGGATCCACTCGTCGGACACCGGGTCGTGGACGGCGCGGGTACGCATGGCGGCCACGTCCGAGCCGGCCTCGGGCTCGGTCGAGCAGAACGCGGCCACCCGGGGGTCGGCCGCGTCCCCGAAGCACTGCGGCACCCACTCGACCAGCTGGTCGGGCGTGCCGGAGCCGTAGATCGCGGCCACCGCGAGCGACGTCCCGGACAGGGCCATCCCGATGCCGCCGTCGCCCCAGAACATTTCCTCGTTCGCCAGCGGCAGGGACAGCCCGCTCGGGTCGGACCAGGTGTTCACCAGGAACTCGAAGCCGTACAGCCCGATCTTGGCCGCCTCCTGCAGGACCGGCCAGGGAGTCTCCTCGCGCTCGTCCCACTCGGCCGCGGCCGGGCGGATCACGCTCTCGGCGAACCCGTGCACCCACTCCCGCAGGTCGTTCTGTTCCTCGGTGAGATCGAGCCAGAACTCCATGCGACGTCCCTCCGCAGGGGTCACTGGCCGGTAACGTTACGCAGCGCTCACGTGCCCCGCAAGATGCGGTTTCTCGCCGAAAAGCTGGAAGGCGCCGTCGGCGTGGGCGAAGGACACCGTGGCCGGCAACAGGATCGGCCGGCGGAACCGGACGTCCACTGTGCAGCTCCCGGGCAGGCGCCCCTCGAGCGCGGCGAGGCAGCGGGCCGCGCTCCACATGCCGTGCGCGATCGGCCGGGGGAAGCCGAACAGCCGCGCGCCTATCCGGGACGTGTGGATGGGGTTGCGGTCGCCGCTGACCCCGGCGTAATCCGGGCCGACCCGCGCGGGCAGCCGCCAGACCGCGGAGGCGACCGGAGCGCCGTGCTCCGGACGCTCACCCGGGGCGCCGGAACGGGAGTCCCGCGACCGCGAGAGGTACGTCGACACGCCGGTCCAGACGTCCTCGCCGTCCACGGTCGCGGTGGTCACGACGTCCACCTGACGGCCCCGCTCGTGCGGGCGCGGACCGGTGGCCCGCACCGCCAGATCCAGGGACATCCCGGCCGTCAGCGGCCGGCGCACGGTGATCCGGTTGGCCACGTGGATCAGCCCGATCGCCGCAAAGGGGAAGTCCGGCGCCGTGAGCAGGCGCAGGGCCAGGGGGAAGGCCAGCACGTGCGGATAGGTCGGCGGCAGCTCGTCGCTCAGCCGGAACCCGCAGACCCGGTCGTACGCGGCCAGGTGATCACGGTCGACGCCGACCCCCCGCCGCACCAGCTCGACGTCGGGCACCGTGTCGCCGCGCCGCCGGGCGAGCAGCCCCAGGGCCGCTCGCACCGTGCTCGGCCGGGGGTCGCGGCTCAGCTCGACGACGGCCATGGCGGTCAGGCCCCGAGCAGGCTCTGCCCGCAGACCCGCACGACGTTGCCGGTGATCGTGCCCGACCCGGGCGAGGCGAACCAGGCGATCGTCTCGGCCACGTCGACCGGCAGCCCGCCCTGGGCCAGGCTGTTCATCCGCCGCCCGGCCTCGCGCAGGGTCACCGGCATCCGGGCCGTCATCGCCGTCTCGATGAAGCCCGGCGCCACCGCGTTGATCGTGATGCCGCGTTCGCGCAGCCCCGGCGCGCTCGACTGCACCAGCCCGATCACGCCGGCCTTGCTCGTCGCGTAGTTGGTCTGCCCGCGGTTGCCGGCGATGCCGGCGATCGACGCGACCCCGACGATCCGGCCGCCCTCGGCGATCAGGCCCCGGTCGAGCAGCACCTCGTTGATCCGTTCGGGCGCGATCAGGTTGACCGCGAGCACCGTGTCCCACCCGGCCGCGTCCATCTTGGCGATCGTGCGGTCGCGGGTGATGCCCGCGTTGTGCACGACGATGTCGAGCGGCCGGCTCAGGTGCGCCGCCAGCCGGCCGGCCGCGCCGTCGGCCGTCAGGTCGAGCTGCAGCGCGCGTCCGCGCACGTCGTTGGCCACCCCGGCCAGGGCGTCACCGACGGCCGGGACGTCCAGCGCGATCACCTCGGCGCCGTCGCGGGCGAGCACCCGGGCGATGGCCGCGCCGATCCCGCGGGCCGCCCCGGTGACCAGCGCGCTCCGGCCGGCCAGGGGCCGCTGCCAGTCGGCCGGCGCCGGCGGTGTTCCCGCGCCGATCCGGACGACCTGCCCCGAGACGTACGCCGACCGGCCGCTCAGCAGGAAACGCAGCGTCGATTCGAGGGCGCCCTCGCCGCCGGGCTCGACGAGGACCAGCTGGGCCGTGATGCCCCGGCCGAACTCCTTGCCGAGGCTGCGGGTCAGCCCCTCGAGCGCGCGCTGGGCGGTGGCCTCGTGCGGGTCCCCGGCGGCCTCGGGCGGGGTGCCGAGCACGATCACCCGGCCCGATCGGCGGACCGACCGGGCGTGGGGGTGGAAGAACGCGTACAGCTCGCGGAGCCCGCCGGCGCCGGTGATGCCGGTGGCGTCGAAGATCAGGGCCCCGTGCCCGCCGCCGGTCAGCGGCTCGTCGCGGGTCTCGGCCCCGGCCCCGGCCAGCACCTTGCGCACCTGGTCGCCGAGCCGGCCGCCCGGGGCCGCACCGAGCAGCACCGGACCCTCGGTCAGCGGGTCACCCGGCCGGTGGCGCCGCAGCCGGGGCGGATCGGGCAGGCCCAGCCGCTTAACCAGGCCGCGCCCGGGGGAGGAGTTCGCGAAGCTCGCGTACCGGTCGCCCATGTGCCGCAGCCTACTCGGCGCCGTCGTTGATAGGCTACTCACCAGTAGCTATCGACACCGGTGGCTGCCGACTTCAGGGAGGCCTCGATGCGTCGCGTCGCCGTGCTCGGTGGGAACCGGATCCCGTTCGCCCGGTCGAACGGCCGGTACGCCCAGGCGTCGAACCAGGACATGCTGACCGCCGCCCTGGACGGCCTGATCGCCCGGTACGGCCTGGCCGGCCGGCGCCTGGGCGAGGTCGCCGCCGGGGCGGTGCTCAAGCACTCCCGCGACTTCAACCTCACCCGCGAGACCGTGCTGGGCTCGCGCCTCGACCCGCGCACCCCCGCGTACGACGTCCAGCAGGCCTGCGGCACCGGCCTCGAGACCGCGATCCTGGTCGGCAACAAGATCGCGCTCGGCCAGATCGACGTCGGCATCGCCGGTGGGGTGGACACCACCTCGGACGCCCCGCTGCAGCTCAACGACGACCTGCGCCGCGCCCTGCTGGCCCTGAACCGGGCCCGTTCGGTGCCCGCGAAGCTCAGGGCGGCCGCCCGGCTGAATCCGTTGCTGGCCTTCAAGCCCGACGTCCCCCGCAACGCCGAGCCGCGCACCGGCCTGTCGATGGGCGAGCACGCGGCGCTGACCGCGCTGCGCTGGGGCATCACCCGCGACGCCCAGGACGAGCTGGCCCTGGCCTCGCACCAGCGGCTGGCCGCCGCCTACGAGCGCGGCTTCTTCGACGACCTGCTCACCCCGTACCTGGGACTGACCCGGGACCAGAACCTGCGCGCCGACACCAGCCTGGACAAGCTGGCCCGGCTGCGGCCGGTGTTCGGCACGACGGACGCCACGATGACGGCCGGCAACTCGTCGCCGCTCACCGACGGCGCGTCGACCGTCCTGCTGTCCTCCGAGGACTGGGCGGCCGAGCAGGGCCTGACACCGCAGGCGTTCCTGGTCGACAGCGAGACCGCCGCCGTCGACTACGTGCACGGCGACGAGGGCCTGCTGATGGCCCCCGCGTACGCGGTCCCGCGCCTGCTGGCCCGCAACGGCCTCACGCTCCAGGACTTCGACTACTACGAGATCCACGAGGCGTTCGCCAGCCAGGTGCGCAGCACCCTGGCGGCCTGGGAGTCGCCCGAGTTCAGCAAGGAGAAGCTGGGTCTGGAGGCGCCGCTCGGCCCGGTCGACCGGGCCAAGCTCAACGTCACCGGCTCCTCGCTGGCCGCCGGTCACCCGTTCGCCGCGACCGGCGGCCGGATCGTCGCGACCCTGGCCAAACTGCTGGCCGACCGGGGCTCCGGCCGCGGCCTCATCTCCATCTGCGCCGCCGGTGGCCAGGGCGTCGTCGCCATCCTCGAGCGCTGACTCCGACCGGCTGGACCGGGGCTAGACCTGCTGGAGCGTCTTCGTCAGCCGGTCGCCGAACTCCGCCGCCGGCGCCGGCTTGCCGAAGAGGTAGCCCTGGCCGGAGGGGCAGTCGAGCTCGCGCAGGGCGTCCCAGTCGGCCGGGTCCTCGACGCCCTCGGCGATCACCGACATGCTCAGCGAACGGGCCAGCCACAGCACGGCCTGGATGATCGAGGCCTTGCGCGGGTCGGCGGCCAGGCCGGCCACGAACGAGCGGTCCAGCTTGACCACGTCGGCCGGAACCGACTGCAACCAGGTCAGGCTGCTGTAGCCGGTGCCGAAGTCGTCGAGGGCGATGCGTACGCCCAGGCTCTTGAGGGTCTCCAGCCGCTCCCGGACGTCGACCGAGGAGCTCAGCAGGGCGGTCTCGGTGATCTCGATGACCAGGCGGGACGGGTCCAGCGCCGGGTAGGCGGCCAGCAGGTCGGCCAGCATCGGCACGAAGTCCGGCTCGGCCAGCTGGCGCGGGCTGACGTTGACCGACATGTAGCCCAGGTGCTCGCCCCACTCGACCAGGTGCCGCACGGCCAGGCGCAGGACGTGCTCGCCGAGCGGCACGATCATGCCGGTCTCCTCGGCCGCCGGGATGAAGTGGAAGGGGCTGAGCAGCTCGCCCTGCGGCGTGCGCATGCGGACCAGCGCCTCGGCGCCGACGACGAAGCCGGTGCCGGCGGCCACGATCGGCTGGAACCAGATCGGCAGCGTCTCGGACAGGTCGCCGGCCAGGGCCTCGCGCAGCCGGGCCTCGGCGGCGATCCGCTCGCGGACCCGGACCCGCATGTCGTCGCTGAAGATCTGCAGGCGGTTGCCGCCGGCCCGCTTGGCCGCGTACATCGCGGTGTCGGCGGCCAGCACCGTCTCGTCGGCCTGCTCGGGGGACTCCCCGGCGGCCAGGCCCAGGCTGACCGCCACCTGCAGGTGACCGTCGCCGACCTCGAGCGGCTCGGCGAAGGCGGCCAGGATGGCCTGGCCGACCCGGGTCCCGGTCCGCGGCGAGCCGGACAGGGCGACCACGAACTCGTCGCCGCCCAGCCGGGCCACCAGCGCGCCGGCCGGGACGGTGGCGGCCAGCCGGGTGGCCAGGCCGCGCAGCAGCTCGTCGCCGGCCGCGTGCCCGGAGCCGTCGTTGACCGACTTGAACCGGTCGACGTCGAGGTAGATCACGTTGACCGGCTCGGCCCCGGCCAGCAGGACGGCCAGGTCGTCCTCGAACGCCGAGCGCGACAGCAGGCCGGTGAGCGCGTCGTGGCGTACCTGGTCCTGCAGCTCCTCCTGGTGGCGGCGGCTCGCGGTGACGTCGAGGCAGTGCACGAAGATCAGGCGCAGGTTGCCGTGGCGGTCGTGCAGGTTGGTGCCGTGCACCTCGACCCACAGGGTCTCGCCGGTGTCCTTGCGGCGGTACTGGCGCACGTTGATCGACGAGCCGTCCTGCACGGTCAGCTGGTCGAACAACCGCGGCGCGGCCGGGTCGGCCAGCTCGATGGGCAGGTCGGTGACCAGCAGGCCGGCCGGCAGCTCCTCGGGCAGGCGCAGCCAAGCCCGGTACGCCTTGTTGATCCGCAGCACCCGGCCGTCCGGCGAGAAGATCGCCATCGGCACCGGGGTCTCCTCGAAGGCGACGGTGAGCTGGGCCTCGCTCTCGTCCAGGTTCTCCTGCGCGCGACGCTCCTCGGCCTCGGTCAGCCGCCAGGCGACGACCTGGAAGGTGGCCGCGAGCAGCACGGCGACACCGTGCACGACGGCCCAGAACAGCGGGTGCTTCTGGGCCGAGTGGTGCCCGTAGGTCAGGCCGGCGTCGAAGATCCCGAAGATCGCGTGGTGGGCCGTGGTGCCGGCCAGGAACACGCCGAACGGCGCCCAGTCCCGGTAGAGGGCGAGCGCGGCGACGGCGATGAAGAAGGTGAAGTGCGCCTCGGTCTGGCCGTGCGTCATCGCCACGAAGGCGGCGCAGGCCACGGTGAAGCCGAACGCGACGAAGATCGACGGTAGCCGGCGGCCGGGCAGCAGGGCGGCGGCCAGGACGCACGGCAGCACCAGCAGGACCAGCCAGGTGGGCAGGCTCCCGCCGGAGAGCTCGTCGCGCAGCGCGCCGTAGAAGGTGAGCGCGACCAGGCAGCCGGCGAGCAGACGGGTCATCAGGCGGTGACGGCCGGCCCAGTCCTCGTCGCGCAGCCCGCCGCCGGTCGGCAGCCAGCGTTGCAGCACGTTCGCTCCAGTCACCATGCGCTCACCTTCGGCCCTCCGGGTTGCCGGGCGCGGGGCCGCCCGGTTGCGAAGCGATTGCGGGCGCGACGTGATCGTCGGCACATTCCGATACGGCACCGTTCCGTTTTTGAAGCCGGTGGCGTTACGCTCCTGACCGATACGGAACGGTTCCGTTTCGTAAGTAGGGCAAGTAAATGGGGGAACATCCATGGACGCAACCGCGGCCGCCCCGGCCGGGCATCCCCGGCGGTGGGCCATCCTCAGCGTGCTGGTCATCAGCCTGCTGGTGGTCGTGCTCGACAACACCATCCTGAACGTCGCGCTGCGCACGATCGCCGACCCGGTGCACGGGCTCGGCGCCACGCAGAGCGAGCTCGAGTGGTCGATCAACTCGTACACCCTGGTCTTCGCCGGCCTGCTGTTCACCGCCGGCATCCTGGCCGACCGCCTGGGCCGCCGGATCACGCTGGTCGTGGGTCTCGCGATCTTCGCCGTGGCCTCGCTGATCTCCAGCTACGCCGACACCCCGGGTCAGCTGATCGGCGCCCGCGCGCTGATGGGGCTGGGCGCCGCGGCCGTCATGCCGGCCACGCTGTCGATCATCGCCAACGTCTTCTCGCCGCAGGAGCGCCCGCGCGCCATCGGCATCTGGGCCGGCGCCGTCGGCCTGGCCGTGGCCATCGGCCCGATCCTGGGCGGCCTGCTGCTCGAGCACTTCTGGTGGGGCTCGGTCTTCCTGATCAACGTGCCGGTCGCCGTGGCCGGCGTGATCCTCGTGCTCGCGCTGGTGCCCGAGTCCCGCGACCCGAAGCCGGGCCGCATCGACGTCCTCGGGGTCATCCTCTCGATCATCGGTCTGAGCCTTCTCACGTACGGCGTGATCGAGGGCGGCGAGGCCGGGTTCGGCGACCCGAGGGCGTGGGGCACGCTCGCCGGCGCCGTGGTCGTGCTGGCCACGTTCGTGTGGTGGCAGCTGCGCATCGAGTTCCCGTCGCTGGACGTGCGGCTGTTCCGCAACCGCCAGTTCTCGGCCTCCACCGGCATGATCGGCCTGGTCTTCTTCGCGGCGATGGGCTCGTTGTTCTTCGGCGCCTTCTACCTGCAGCTCGTCCGCGACTACGGCCCGCTGGCGTCCGGCGCGTTGTTCGTCCCGTTCGCCGTCGGCCAGCTCGTCTTCGCTCCGCGCAGCGCCGCGATGGTCAAGCGCTTCGGCCCCAAGGCGGTCAGCACGGTCGGCCTGCTGCTGGTCGCGGCCGGCCTGGGGGTCTGGCTGTTCATCGGTCAGGACACCCCGATCTGGGTGGTCGGCGCCGCGTTCTTCATCATGGGCACCGGCATGGCCAACGTGATGCCGCCCGCCACCGAGTCGATCATGGCGGCGCTGCCCCGGGAGAAGGCCGGCGTCGGTTCCGCGGTCAGCAACACGATCCGTCAGCTCGGCGGCGCGCTCGGCGTGGCCGTCCTGGGCGCCGTGCTCTCCTCGGTCTACCGCGGCAACCTCGGCACCGCGACCGACGGCCTGCCGGCCGAGGCGGCCGAGGCCGCCCGCGAGTCGATCTCCGGGGCGTACGGGGTGGCCGAGCAGGCCGGCGCCGCCGGCCCCGCGCTGATCTCGCAGGCCAACGCCGCGTTCCTCGACGCCATGCACTACGCGGCCATCGGTTCGATGGTCTTCGCCGTGCTCGGCGCCCTGGTGGCATTCATCTGGCTGCCCGGCAAGCGCCCGGCCTCCGCCCCCAAGCCCACCTCCTCGGAGGGGCTGGCGGAGGAGCAGGGCGTGGAACTGGTCGAAGCGTGACGCGCCGGTAACATGAATGCCATGACCACGGCTCCAGTGGCCGGCCAGGAACGCAAGGCGCCTGGCCGGCCCCGCAACGCCCTCGCCGACTCCGCGATCCTGCACGCGGTGCTCGACATGCTCAGCGAGGGGCAGACCGTCGCGGCCATCTCGATCGAAGCCGTCGCCGCCCGGGCCGGGGTGGGCAAGGCCACCATCTACCGTCGCTGGGCCAACAAGGAAGCGCTGATCATCGACGCGGTGGCGGCGATGAAGGGCCCACTGCCCGAGCTGGCCGGCGTCTCGGTCCGCGACGACCTGGTCGCGCTGATCAAGGCCAACCGCAGCAACGAACAGCACAACTACGGCAAGGTCACGGCCTGCCTGATGCCCGAGCTCCTGCGCGACGACTCGATCATGGCCGGTTACCAGGCGGTCATCGAGCCGCGGCGTGAGGTGATGCGCGACGTGCTGCGGCGCGGCATCGCGAACGGGGAGCTGCGGTCCGATCTGGACATCGAGCTCACGCTGCTGATGCTGGTCGGCCCGAACATGCTCAACGGCCTGTTCCAGCACAGCCCCCGGGTGCCGCGGGAGGGCTTCGCCGAGGCGCTGGTCGACGCGATCCTGCGCGGCGCGGCCGCCTGAGGCGACCCGGGCCCGCGGCCGCCTGACGCGGCCGGGAACGAGCGAACCGGGCGTGGGCCTTGATGGCTCCACGCCCGGCTCGCGCCGTCGGGTCCGCGCCGCTCCCACCCCCGTTGCGGGAACGACCCCCCGTTTCGGATCCCTCGGCCCCACCCACTCTGCCGTCCCCGTGGAGTCCGCGGGCGGAATCCGAACGAATCCGGATGCGCGTCGCCGCGAGGGCGGGACTACTGTCGGTCCTCCGCCGTCCGACGACCCCGCGGAGCGCGTCGTGTCGCAGTTCGCCGTGCTGCCCGACCCCGGGCAGGCGCACACCCTCGACGAGGTCGCCGGCTGCCTGCGCCTGCTCAAGACGTGGGCCGGCAACCCGTCGTACGAGACGATCGCGGCCCGGGTGAACATCCGCCGCCCACCGGCGCAGCAGGTCGGCAAGACCACGGTCGTCGACTGCTTCCGGGCCGGGCGCCGCCGCCTCGACCCCGACCTGGTCGTGGCCGTGGTCGAGGCCCTGCACGCCGACCCCGGCTACACCAGCCAGTGGCGGCAGGCGCTGCGCGTGGCCAGCGGCGAGACCCGGGGCGCGGGCGCCCAGGTGCGGGTGCTCGGCCGGCTGCCGGCCCTGCCGTCCGGCTTCGTCGACCGGGCCCCGCCGATCCCGCCGGTCACCGTCGCGGTGCTGACCGGGATGCCCGGCGCGGGCAAGACGACGCTCGCCGTGCGGGCCGCCCACCGGCTCGCGGCGACCCGCCCGTTCGATCGGGTGCTCGCGGTCAACCTGCGCGGCAGCCACCCCGACCAGCCGCCCGCCGGCTCCGAAGCCGTGCTGGACGGCTTCCTGCGCCTGCTCGGCGTGGCCGGTCAGCACCTGCCGCACGGCGTCGCGGCCCGCGCCGCGGCCCTGCGGTCCCGGCTGTCCGGCGCCCGCGTCCTGGTGCTGCTCGACGACGCGGCCGACGAGGACCAGGTGCGGCCGCTGCTCGCGCCCGGCGCCGGCAGCGTCACCCTGATCACGAGCCGGCGGCGCCTGGACGGGCTGACCGAGGGCCACCACCACGCCGTGGGCGTCCTCCGGCCGGCCGAGGCTCGCGAGTTCCTGCTGACCGTGGCGCCGACCGCCGCCGATCCCGGCGAGCCGGCCGGCGCCGACCTCGCGGCGGCCGACCGGATCGGCGCGACCTGCGGTTACCTGCCGCTGGCGCTGTCCCGCGTCGCCGCCCACATGCGCGACCGTCCGGGCTGGACGCTGACCGACCACGCCGACTGGCTGGCCGAGCGCCGCGGCTCGGGCCGGCTCGACCCCGTGCTCCGCCAGGCGTTCGACGTCGCGTACAGCAATGTGCCCGGCCGCGGCCGCGACCTGCTCCGCCTGCTCGCCCACCACCCGGGCCGGACCTTCGACGCGCCCGCCGCGTCGGCGCTGGCCGGCGCGGACGCCGACGACGCCCTGCACGACCTGGCCGTCCACCACCTGGTGCTCCCGGCCGGCCCGGACCGCCCGGCCGGCCCGGACCGCTGGGCGCTGCACGACCTGGTGCGGGTGTACGCGGCGGCCCGCTCGGCCGACGAGGACCGCCGCGCCGACCGGCGGGCCGCCCTGACCCGCCTGTTCGACCACCTGCTGGCCACCGGCGCCGACCCGGCCGACCTGTCCGCGGCGGCCGCCTACGCGGCGGCCGAGGGCTGGCCCCGGCATGCGGCTCTGCTGGGAAGTTTCCAGAACGGGACCCGAGTCGTACGGTGATCCGGCACGGCCGCCTACTGGCTCCCAGCCGGCCCGGTCATTCCCGATCGGCTTCAGGCCCCGTGCTGTCCGGTCGCGGCGGGGGTCTCGGCTCGTCGTCCTCGGCCAGCGCGTCGGCGGCGGCCCGGAGCGCGGCCGCGGCGGCGTCGGCGGCCTCCTGCTCGTCCGGCGGGCTCGCGCCGGCATCGCGCCGGTGGGGGCGGGCCGCCCGGGGATCGGGGTGGGCCAGGTGCGCCGCCGCATCCGTCGCGGCCTCGGCGGCGACGTCCATGATCCGGCGAACCGCCTGCCGGGACCGGTCGGTGACCAGCGGGAGGGTCTGTTCGGCGGCGCCCACGACACGCCGCGCCGCCCGCCGCGGCCCCTCGGTCAGCGACGGCGGGCGCCACGGCTGGTCGGCCGGGCGTACCGCGGCCTCGATCTCGACCCGGAGCCGGTCCACCGCGGTGAGCAGCGCGCCGTGTTGCTGCCAGGCCGCGGCGTCGGCGTGCGGGTCGACCAGGAGCAGCCGGCCGAGCTGCTCGCGCCGCTGATACAGCTCGTCCAGCCGCTCAGCGACGCGGCCGCGGGCGATGTCGACCGGCTCCTCGCCCGCGGCGACGGCGGCCACGCCGTCCAGGGCCGAGGCGGCGACGTCGAGCACGTCGGCCAGGGCCAGCCGGGCGGCTGAGGGGTAGACCTCCGCCTCCAGGTCCGGCGGCAGGTAGAACGTCCGGTCGAAGACCTCCCGGCACAGGGTGCGGACGACGATGGTGCAGTACTCGATCGCGGTCAGGGCCGTGCGCAGGCGCGGCTGGGCCGTCCGGACCTCGCCGCCGCGGGGGTTGAGCACGGCGCTCTGCTCGGCCCGGACCAGCGAGTGGCCGGCCTCCAGCACCGACGCGCTCAGGCCCCGGGCCGCCGTGAGCCAGTCCTGCGCGGCCTGCCGGGACCAGCCGGCGCGCAGGTCGGTGGCCAGCGATCGCAGGAAGTCGCCCAGCCGGGTGGCCATGCCGGCCACCGCCGAGCCGGCCGATCCGACATGCACGGGCGGCACGATGGCGAGGTTCACCGCGATGCCGACCGCCGAGCCGATCAGCGTCTCGTACACCCGGCCGGCCGCCGCCTCCGGCGCCGAGGCGCCGCCGACGGCCAGCACGAGCATCGCGCTGATCGGCACCTCCAGGGTGTGCGGCCCGAGACGGAGGACCTGCCCGAGGACGAGCGTCACGGCCACCACGGCGCCGAGACTCCACCAGCTCAGCCCCACGACGGTGGCCAGCCCGACCGCGACCAGAACGCCGGCCAGCACACTGAGGACGCGCTGCAGTCCTTGAGCGACCGTCTGGTAGACGGTCAGCTGCACCACCAGGATGGCGGTCAGCGGCGCGAGGATCGGGGACGCCGTGGTGTTGAGCAGATCGGCGGCGACGTAGGACAGCACGGCGGCCAGCGTCACCTTGGCAGTGCGGAGCCCGGGGATCCGTCCCCACCGGGCCAGCGTGGCCGTCCAGGGGTGGCGCAGATAGGTGGTCAGCCTCATCGCTCCTCCTCGCCGGGCCGAGCCGTACCCGGCCGGGGGCGGGGCCGGCCCGGGCGGCGGGCATCGGAGGGAATCTCGTCGCCGAACCGGTGCGGGCGGCGGGGTGGACTCGTACCCGCCAGCATGCCATCCGGATCGGTCCGGGCGAATGCGCCACCGCATCGGATCGCCGCCCCCTCCGGAGATGGCTCCTCCCGACGATGGGCGGTTTCGGGCGAATGGGGACGGGTAGTCGGCCCTGATTCAGGCGTCCATGCCACCGAGTCGAAGCGCGGTGGCGCGGGGCGCCCGCGAAGGAGGATCGATGGAGCTGACAGCAACGACAACCATCCGTAAACCCGCGCCGGAGGTGTACGCGTTCTGGCGCGACTTGGAGAACCTCCCCACGTTCATGGCCCACCTCGAGGAGGTGCGCGCCACCGGCGACCGGACGAGCCACTGGTCCGCCGCCGCCCCGTTCGGCACGAGTGTCGCGTGGGACGCGGAGATCATCGAGGAGGTGCCGGCCGACAAGATCGCGTGGCGCTCGACCGGCGACGCCGACGTGCCCAACGCCGGCACGGTCCGGTTCGTGCCCGCCCCGGACGGGGTGAGCACCGAGGTGCACGTCGTGCTCGTGTACGAGATCCCGGGTGGCGCGGTCGGCAAGGCGGTCGCCAAGTACTTCGGCGAGGAACCCCACCAGCAGCTCGACGACGACCTGCGCCGGCTCAAGCAGGTGCTGGAGACCGGTGAGGTGGTCCGCTCCGACGGCGCCCCGTGGGGCAAGCGCGCCCGCAAGGAGTTCCCGCAGCGCCCGGCCCAGCCGTTGTCGGACGCCGAGCTCGAGAAGGGAGCGGACGCGTGAGGGCGAACACCTGGGCCGGCCGCAACAAGGTCGAGGTCCGCGACGTGCCGGACCCGCGGATCCTCAACAACCGCGACGCCATCGTGCGGATCACCTCGACCGCGATCTGCGGGTCCGACCTGCACCTGGTCGACGGCTATGTGCCGACCATGCAGAACGGCGACATCCTGGGCCACGAGTTCATGGGCGAGGTGATCGAGGTCGGTTCCGGCGTGCCTGCGGACAAGCTGCGGGTCGGTGACCGGGTGGTCGTGCCGTTCCCGATCGCCTGCGGCGCGTGCGCGGCCTGTGCCGCCGAGCTGTACTCGTGCTGCGAGAACACCAACCCCAACGCCGTGATCGCGGAGAAGATGTTCGGCCACCCGGTCGCCGGGATCTTCGGCTACTCGCATCTGACCGGCGGCTTCGCGGGCGGCCAGGCCCAGTACGCGCGGGTGCCGTTCGCCGACGTCGGGCCGCTGCGGATCGAGTCCGATCTGACCGACGAGCAGGTGCTGTTCCTGTCCGACATCCTGCCCACCGGCTACATGGGCGCCGAGATGTGCGACATCCAGCCCAGCGACGTGGTGGCCGTGTGGGGCGCCGGCCCGGTCGGCCAGTTCGCCATGGACAGCGCCCGGGTCCTCGGCGCCGCGAAGGTCATCGCCATCGACAAGGAGCCCTACCGGCTGCGGATGGCCGAGCAGGCCGGCCACATCCCGGTGAACTTCGACGAGGTCGACGTGCGCTCCATGCTGCTGGAACTGACCGGCGGCCGGGGCCCGGACAAGTGCATCGACGCGGTCGGTCTGGAAGCCGACCACGGCAGCGCCCACATCGCCGCGTACGACCGGGTCAAGCAGGCGGTCCGGTCGGAGACCGAACGCCCGCACGCGTTGCGCCAGGCGATCCTGTCGTGCCGCAGCGGCGGCGTGGTCTCGGTGATCGGCGTCTACGGCGGCCTGCTCGACAAGTTCCCGGCCGGCGCATGGATGAACCGGTCGCTGACCCTGCGGACCGGGCAGTGCCACGTCCAGCGCTACATGGAACCGCTGCTGGGCCGCATCGAACGCGGGGAGATCGACCCGACCCGGATCATCACCCACACCCTGCCGCTCGACGAGGCCGAGCGCGGCTTCGAGATCTTCAAGAACAAGCAGGACGACTGCGAGAAGGTCGTCCTCAAACCGTGACTCGCGGGCGGGGCCGGCCACGCGGCCGGCCCGCCCGGGCGTGCGCGGTCAGGGCCGTACGGGGTCGGCCCGCCAGACGCGGTCGAGG
The DNA here is from genome assembly GCF_023544445.1 of Actinoplanes sp. M2I2. Taxonomy (GTDB): domain Bacteria; phylum Actinomycetota; class Actinomycetes; order Mycobacteriales; family Micromonosporaceae; genus Actinoplanes. Next base: position 21,108 of record NZ_JALPVJ010000040.1, read on the forward strand.
TAGTCGGCGACCGTACGGTCGGAGGAGAAGAAGCCGCTGTGGGCGGCGTTCAGGATCGACATGCGCGTCCACCGCTCCTGGTCCTGCCAGGCCGCCGACACCTCGTCCTGCTTGTCGACGTAGGCCCGGTAGTCGGCCAGGGTCAGGTACTCGTCGCGGTCCAGCAGCGACCGGGCCATGTCCTGCCCCACCCCGCCGAACACCCCGGATCCGATCGCGTCGAGCGCGGCCCGCAGCTCCGGGTCCGCGTCGTAGTACGAGCGCGGCCGGTAGTCCGACGACCGCAGACCGGCGGCCTGAGCGGCGTCCAGGCCGAAGAGGAAGAAGTTCTCGGCGCCGACCCGGTCGCGGATCTCGACGTTGGCGCCGTCGAGGGTGCCGATCGTGACCGCGCCGTTCAGCGCGAGCTTCATGTTGCCGGTGCCCGAGGCCTCCTTGCCGGCCATCGAGATCTGCTCGCTCAGGTCGGCCGCCGGGATGATCCGCTCGGCCAGCGTCACGTTGTAGTTGGGCGGGAACACGACGCGCAGCAGCCCCGAGGCCGCCGGGTCGGCCGCGATCGTCGCGCCCACGGCGTTGATCAGGTGGATGATCGACTTGGCCGCGTGATAGGCCGGTGCCGCCTTGCCGCCGAACAGGACCGTCCGCGGCGCCCCGAACCGGGCCGGGTCGGAGCGCAGCCGGTGGTACAGCGTGACGATGTGCAGCAGCTTGAGCTGCTGGCGCTTGTACTCGTGGAACCGCTTGATCATCACGTCGAGCAGCGCCCCGGGGTCGCCCAGGCCCAGCGCGGCCTTGGCCCGTCGCTTCTCCGAGCGCCACTGCTCCCGGAACGCGGCGTCGTCGGCCAGCGGCGCCAGGCCCGCCAGCTGCGACAGGTCGCGCAGCCAGGCGTCCGAGCCCAGCCCGGAGGTGATCAGCTCGGACAGCCCGGGGTTGGCCAGCCGCACGAACCGCCGCGGCGACACCCCGTTGGTCACGTTGCCGAAGCGGTCGGGCCACAGGGTCGCGAAGTCGTGGAACGTGGTCGACGTGAGCAGCTCGGAGTGCAGCGCGGCCACCCCGTTCACCGCGAACGTGCCGGTGACGGCCAGGTTGGCCATCCGCACCCGGCGCTCCGGCTCCTCCTGGATCAGCGACATCCGCCGTACCCGGTCGAGGTCGTCCGGGAAGCGGGAGCGGACCTCGGCCAGCAGCCCCTCGTTGATCTGATAGATGATCTCGAGGTGCCGGGGGAGCAGCCGGCCGAGCATCGCCACCGGCCAGGTCTCCAGGGCCTCGGGCAGCAGCGTGTGACAGGTGTACGCGAAGGTCTGCCGGACGATCGACCAGGCCTCGTCCCAGCCGAGCTTCTCCTCGTCGACCAGCAGCCGCATCAGCTCGGGGATGGCCAGCGTGGGATGGGTGTCGTTGAGCTGGATGACCGTCCTGGCCGGGAAGCCGGCCCAGTCGTCGTTGCGCAACCGGTAGCGCCGGACGATGTCGCGCAGCGAGCACGACACGAGGAAGTACTGCTGCTTGAGGCGCAGTTCGCGGCCCATCTCGGTGCTGTCGTCGGGGTACAGCACCTTGCTGATGTTCTCGGCCCGCACGGCGTCCTGCACCGCCTCGCCGTACTGGCCGGCCGAGAAGCGGCTCAGGTCGAACGACGCCCGGGCGGCCCGGGCCCGCCACAGCCGGACGATGTTGACGGTCTCGGTGCCGTAGCCGGGCACCAGCAGGTGACTGGGCTCGCCGTGGACGAGTTCGCCGGGCACCCACCCGTCCGGTCCGACGTGTCCGTAGAAGCCGACCGTCTGCCGGTCGTCGGGCCCGGGGAACTCCCACGGGTCACCCTGGAACGCCCAGTCGTCGGGCCGCTCGACCTGCTCGCCGCCGACGAACTCCTGCTTGAAGATGCCCAGGTCGTAGCGGATGCCATAGCCGACCGCGGGAATGTCGAGAGTGGCCAGCGAGTCGAGCAGGCAGGCGGCGAGCCGGCCCAGGCCGCCGTTGCCCAGCCCCGGTTCGACGTCGAGCGCGGCCACCTCGGCCGGGTCGAAGCCGAGCGCCTTGAGCGCGGCCGGGGCCAGGTCGGTGGTGCCGCTGTAGAGGAGGTTCTGCTCGAGCTGCGGGCCGAGCAGGTACTCGGCCGAGAGGTAGTAGACCCAGCGCGGGTTGCTCGCGTAGTGCGCCGCCGCGGTGCGGGCCCGGCGGGCGGCGAGCCGGTCGCGGACGGTGAGGGCCAGAGCCTCGTACGCGTCCTGCGCGCTCGCCGACTCGACCGTCGTGCCCCGCCGGTAGTACAGGTTGCTCAGCAGGTCCTGTTCGAACTCTGCCGGCGTGTTCCCGAGCGGCCGCAGCCCGTTGCGAAGGTCCATGCCCCGCACCCTGCACCACCGAGGTGTCCGGCGACAGTCACCCGCGCTACTTCCCGACGAAGCTCACAGCCCGGCTGTCCGGCCGGTCCATCGTGAACGCGGCGTTTCCTGATCGTTGACAGGGCGTCACGGCATCGATCAGGATGACTGCATGTCAATTTGGGAGCGCTCCCGCGTTGTCGCGGTGCTCGGGGCGGCCGCGGTGGTGGCCGCGGGCGTCGCCGCGCCGGCCAGTGCCGCGGCCGAGGTCGAGCAAGTGGTCAACGGGGCTTTCGATACCTCTACGGAACCGTTCTGGGCCAACGCGGGCATGACGCTCGCCCTCGACGACGGGCGCGCCTGCGCCGACGTGCCCGGCGGCACGACCAACAAGTGGGACGCGATCGTCGGGCAGAACGACATCGATCTCGTCGCGGGGGAGACCTACCGGTTCTCCTTCGACGCGAGCGGCGACCCGGCCGGCCGCGGTGTGCGGGCGGTCGTCGGTCTGGCCGTCGACCCGTACGACACGTATTTCGAACAGTCCCCGGTGCTGGGCGCGACCCAGCACTATGAGTGGACGTTCACCGCCGGCGCGAGCACGGCGCAGGGACAGGTCGCGTTCCAGCTGGGCGGCAGCCCGGAGCCGTGGAGGTTCTGCGTGGACAATGTGTCCCTGGTGGGTGGCGTGCCGCCCGAGGTCTACGAGCCGGACACCGGGCCCCGCGTCCGGGTCAACCAGGTGGCGTACGTCCCGAAGGGCCCGAAGGGCGCCACGCTGGTGACCGAGGCGACCACCGCGCTCCCGTGGAAGCTGGCCGACCGGGCCGGCAAGGTCGTGGCCCAGGGCCGCAGCACCCCGCGCGGCGTCGACGTGTCGTCCGGGCAGAACGTCCACAGCGTCGACTTCAGCCGCTACACCCGCAAGGGCACCGGCTACACCCTCACGGTGGACGGCGAGACGAGCCGGCCGTTCGACATCGGCGCCGAGGCGTACGAGAAGCTGCGGACCGACGCCCTGAAGTTCTATTACACCCAGCGCAGCGGCATCGCGATCGACGACGCGCTGCGCCCCGGCTACGGCCGCCCGGCCGGCCACGTCGACGTCGCGCCCAACCAGGGTGACGGCGACGTGCCCTGCCAGGCCGGCGTCTGCGACTACCGGCTCGACGTGCGCGGCGGCTGGTACGACGCCGGCGACCACGGCAAGTACGTGGTGAACGGCGGCATCTCGGTGTGGGAGCTGCTCAACGCGTACGAGCGCTCGCCCGGCCTGAAGAAGGTCGGCCTGGCCATCCCGGAGAGCGGCAACCGCACCCCCGACCTGCTCAACGAGGTGCGCTGGGAGCTCGACTTCCTGCTCCGCATGCAGGTGCCGGCCGGTCAGCCGTACGCCGGCATGGCCCACCACAAGATCCACGACCAGAACTGGACCGGGCTGCCGCTGCTGCCGCACCTCGACCCGCAGCCGCGCGAGCTGCACCCGGTGTCCACCGCGGCGACGCTCAACCTGGCCGCCACCGCGGCCCAGGCGGCGCGCGTCTACAAGAAGTACGACGCGGCCTTCGCCCAGCGGGCGCTGACCGCGGCCCGGACCGCCTACGCGGCGGCCAAGGCCAACCCCGACCGGTACGCCCCGGAGTCCGACGGTGTCGGCGGCGGCGCCTACAACGACGCCAAGGTCACCGACGACTTCTACTGGGCGGCGGCCGAGCTCTTCCTGACCACGGGGGAGAAGGGGTACCAGGCGGATGTGCTCTCGTCGCCCGAGCACACCGCCGACGTGTTCGGCGCCGGCGCCTTCGATTGGGGCAACACCGCCGCAGCGGGCCGCCTCGATCTGGCGCTGGTGCCGAACCGGCTGCCCGGCCTGCCCGCCGTCAAGGCGTCGGTCATCGCCGGAGCCGAGAAGTACCTGGCCATCCAGCGGCAGCACGCTTACGGCGTCCCGTACGCCCCGGCCGGCAACAGCTGGGACTGGGGCTCGAACAGCACCATCCTCAACAACATGGTCGTCATCGCGGCGGCGCACAAGCTGACCGGCCGGGACCGTTTCCGGGACGGCGTGCTGACCGGCCTGGACTACATCTTCGGCCGCAACGCGCTCAACATCTCCTACGTGACCGGGTACGGCGAGGTCAGCTCGCAGAACCAGCACAGCCGCTGGTACGCCCGGCAGCTCGACCCGGCGCTGCCCAACCCGCCGGTGGGCACGCTGGCCGGCGGACCCAACTCGTCGATCCAGGACCCGTACGCCCAGAGCAAGCTCACCGGCTGCGTCGGTCAGTTCTGCTACATCGACGACATCCAGTCGTGGTCGACCAACGAGCTGACCATCAACTGGAACGCCCCGCTGGCGTCGATCGCGGCGTACGTCGCGGAGCTGTAAAGGGGTCGCTCCGGCGGCGCGGGTGAGTCTACGGTGACGGAATGTCAGCCGAAGCCGCCCGCGCCGCCGAGATCCTCAGCCAGCTCGCCACCCCGCTGCGGTTGCGGGCGTTCGCCGAGCTGGTCCACCGTGGCTCGGAGGGCGCCTCCATCGCCGAGCTGGCCTACACGATCGACGTACCGGTGCAGACGGCCGGCGAGACGCTGGCCCGCCTGGTCGCCGCCGGGCTGGCCACCGGCACGGGCAACGGCATCTACCGCGCGTCGCCGGGCATCCTGCGCGAGACCGCGCTGGCGCTCGACCGCGAGCAGCCGATCAGCGCCTACCTGGGTGACTATCCCCAGCTGCGCGGCAACTTCACGCACGGCCGCCTCACCACCATGCCGCCCACGCTCAGCGAGCGGTACACGCTGCTGGGCGAGCTGCTGGCCCGCTTCCTGGCGCTCGAGGGCCTGCACGACGAGCAGACCGTCAACCGCCGCCTGGCCGCGGTGACCGACGACGTGGCCGCGGCCCGGCGGATGCTGGTCGAGACCGGCTGGCTGGAACGCGACCAGGCCGGCACCACGTACGGCGCCGGCCGCCCGGTTCCGTCCGCCCGCTCCTGACCGGTTGAAGTCTCCGGACGCCGGGTAACCGATCGGATATGCCGCTACCGATCGAGGACTACGCGATCATCGCGGACACGCAGACGGCGGCGCTCGTCGGCCGCAACGGGTGCATCGACTGGCTCTGCGTGCCCCGCTTCGACTCCGGGGCGATCTTCGCCGCCCTGCTCGGCGACGAGGAGAACGGGCACTGGACGATCGCGCCGGCCGGCTCCTTCACCACGCGGCGGCGCTATCGCGACGAGACCCTCGTGCTGGAGACCGAGTTCGAGACCGGCGGCGGCGTCGTGCGGCTGATCGACTTCATGCCGCCGCGCACCGAGGCGCCGGCCGTCATCCGGATCGTCGAGGGCGTGCGCGGCGAGGTGCCGATGAGCATGGTGCTGCGCCTGCGATTCGACTACGGCACCGTCGTGCCCTGGGTCTACCAGGAGCAGGGCGACCTCGTCGCGGTGGCCGGCCCGGACGCGGTCTGGCTGCGCACGCCCGCCGAGACGCGCGGCGAGAACCTGGCCACCCGGGCCGACTTCACCGTCCGCGCGGGCGACCGGGTGCCGTTCGTGCTCACCTGGCGGCCGTCCCACCTGACCCGGCCCGAGCCGCTCGACGCGGTCCACCAGCTGGGTGTCACCGAGGGCTACTGGCGCGGCTGGGTCTCGGCCTGCACGTACGAGGGTGAATGGCGCGACGCCGTGGTGCGCTCCCTGCTGACCCTCAAGGCCCTGACGTACGCCCCCACGGGCGGCATCGTCGCCGCGGCCACCACCAGCCTGCCCGAGAAACTGGGCGGCGTGCGCAACTGGGACTACCGCTTCTGCTGGCTGCGCGACGCCACGATCACGTTGCAGTCCCTGCTCTACAGCGGCTTCCAGTCCGAGGCCACCGCCTGGCGCAAATGGCTCCTGCGGGCGATCGCCGGCAACCCGGCCGAGCTCCAGATCATGTACGGGGTGGCCGGCGAGCGCCGCCTGGACGAGTACATCGCCGACTGGCTCACCGGCTACGACGGCAACCCCGTCCGGATCGGCAACGCCGCCGCCGGGCAGTTCCAGCTCGACGTCTACGGCGAGGTCATGGACGCCCTGCACCAGGGCCGCCGCGCCGGTCTCAAGGCCGACGACCCGTCCTGGGGCCTGCAGGTCAAGCTGATGGAGTTCGTCGAACAGCACTGGCGCGACCCCGACGAGGGCATCTGGGAGGTGCGCGGCGGCCCGAAGCAGTTCGTGCACTCCAAGCTGATGGCCTGGGTCGCGGCCGACCGGGCGGTCAAGGCGGTCGAGGAGTTCGGGCTGGAAGGCCCGGCCGACCGGTGGACCGCGCTGCGGGACGAGATCCGCGAGGAGATCCTGACCGAGGGCTACGACACCACGCGCCGGACGTTCACCCAGTACTACGGCTCGGCCGAGCTCGACGCCGCCCTGCTGATGGTTCCGCTGGTCGGCTTCCTCCCGGCCGACGACGACCGGGTCGTCGGCACGGTCGCCGCCATCGAGCGCGAGCTGCTGGTCGACGGTTTCGTGCAGCGCTACACCCAGCACCACGACACCGACGTCGACGGCCTGCCGCCGGGCGAGGGCGCCTTTTTGGCCTGCACGTTCTGGCTGGCCGACAACTACGCCCTGATGGGCCGGCACGACGAGGCCCGCGAGACCTTCACCCGCCTGCTGGCCCTGCGCAACGACGTGGGCCTGCTCTCCGAGGAGTACGACACCGACGCCGGCCGCCTGGTCGGCAACTTCCCCCAGGCCTTCAGCCACGTCCCGCTGATCGATACGGCCCGCACCCTGACCGCGACCACGGCCGCGACCGAGGCCCGCGCGGCCGAAGGGCTGCGCTGACGCCCCCGCACGCTGCGGTGACCGATGTTCACCCCACCTGATCGAATTAGGACGTTCGCCGGTGGGGGCGTCGGTCGGTGGATTCGACGGTGCCCGATCATCGCCGCACAACGGCATCCGCAGGCCACGAAATCGTGTGATTGCTCGGCTACGGTGAGTTTGTGAGCACCCTTTCCATCATTCTCAAGCTGGTGGCCCTCATCATTCCCGCCGCGATCTGCCTGGTCGGATTCCGAATGCTGAAGCGCATTGCCGAAGTGGGTGACCACAGTCCCGCCCGCATCAGGCGACGGCATTCTCGGGCCCGTTCGGCCCGGCGGACCGGATCACCGCCGGAAGCCCACCGCGTCGTACGGTCGCATCCGGTCTCCTCCGACCGGCTGATGGACCTGTCCACGACCCGGTTGCGGCCGTCCACGCGTCACCGGGTCCCGCCCTGGGTGCAGGCGGCCGCACCGGCCGGCGAAGGCGATCAGCGCAGGTGAGCTCGCCGCCGGCTTTCAGACCGCAGTGACCTCGACGTCCCCGCGGGCGGTGCTCGGGTCGACCGGCCGGCCCTTCTGCGTCCACCGCAGGCGCCCGGCCGCGGCGAGCCGCCGCGCCGCCCGGCGGACGTCCTCCCGATCCCCGTCCATGCCCGACAACGGGAATCGTTTTTGGCGGCCCACCGCGACGACAATACGATTCTCCAAGTCCCGGTCGGCGTCCCGGAAACCGCGGCGACGACAGGCGGCGCTGCACCACCGAACATTTTCCCAATCGGCCTCCCACGCCTTACGCCAGGTGATAGTCCGTCCGCAGGAGTCGCAGGTCTTGGCCGCCGGAACTGGCATGTGTCCACCTTTCCACAAGCCGCCCGGCATCGCCGGAACGGCGTCGTCGTCCGGGCCGCAGAAGGCGAAAGACCTTTTCCGCGCCGAGGGTCTTGTCGGGCGCGACCCCTTCGAACAGCGGACCGGGCCGGTCAGAGGCAGCCGGGCACTCGTTCACAAGGTCCGTCGCCGCCGCCCGGCGGCGACGAGCCTCCGGGCCCGCGCGATCAGGTGAGCCGACTGCTCGCGCGCGGCGTCGGCGTCCGCGCACAGCCGCTCGGCTGTCGCGACGGTCTCCGCCAGGTTCGTCCCCGAACGCGGGGCCCTGCTGTTCTTCGCGGTCATCGGCCGTGGGTGCTCTGCGAAATGACCGCTCTGGTTCGTCGGCACTGAGCGAAGCTGCCCCGCGGAAGGACTGTTAAACCCGCGCCACTCTTCCGGAAAGCGGCCCGGGATCCGGGTCCGGCGGCGTGGTCGATGAAGCGCGTCCGACGGGACACCTGGCGGGCATACGTCATGATCGTCGGCGTGGTCCTGCTGCGCCGGTCGCTCCTGTTGCTCGTGCTCCCGCTGATCGCCTCGTGCTCCGAGCCGTGGCAGGCGACCAGCGGGCTCGAGCCGCCGGCGGCCCCCAGCATCGAAGCCTCACCGGCCGTTGTTCCGACCACCGCAGGTCCCACCCCGCCCACAACGATCGAGCCGGCGTCCGCGTGCTCGCTGCTCGGCGTGCTGATCACCGCCGAACGCGGGGAAGCGGCCATGGGCTACCGGGAGATGGCGCTGACCCTCCACAACTGCGGCACCGAGCCGTACGAGGTGCGCGGCCGGCCCGACATCGTCGTCCTCGACGAGGACAGCCGGCCGCTCAAGGTCGCCGTGCTCCCCAGCCGGCGCTACACCACGGCGCCGGGGCGGCTGGTGCTGAAGCCGGGCACGGAAGCGCATGTCGTGCTTACCTGGCGCAACACCGTCACCAGCGCGAGCGGCTGGTCGGACACCGGGGCGTCGCTGGCGGTGGCGGTAACCGCGGGCCGGATGCGTCAGCTCGTCACCCTGCCGTCGCCCCTCGACCTCGGCACCACCGGACGCCTCGAAACCGGCGCCTGGTCCTGACCGGCTTCCCGGCCTCGCTCAGGGACGCGGCCTCCGGCGCGGGTGCTGCCATCCACGTGCCGGGGCGGAGTCCCGGCTGCCGGAGGCCCGCATCATGGGGCCGGCTCCCCCGGGCCTCGGCATCCCAGAGTCGCCGGGTCCAGCGCGGGTGGCCCGGCCGCCGGAGGCCTTACGTCACCATCTGACGTGACTTGGTCAAGATCGTCTCGTGAAATCTTGGTCACTTCCTGTGTGAGGTCGTTGCCGCAGTGTGCAGGTGCCGGAAGGATGTGCGGCGGCGGCGGGGGTCGCGCACGAGGCATTAGGGACACCATGGCTGTAGGACTGCATGAAAAAGCACCAAAGGAATTGCCCGAACTTCCGCGCCGGGAGCCGTACCGGACCTGGCCCGGCGGGCTGGCCGTGCTGGCGGTCATCGTCGCGTACGTCAGCCTCTGGGTCGTCCTGGACGACCAGACGAAGCCGGACCTGGAGCCGATCACAGCGGGTTCGGTGCAGCAGGTCGGGCCGGCGGTGAGCTTCGTGCCCGTGGCCGGCTGGTATCTCGACGCGACCGACTCGTCGCAGAGCGATTCGACGTCCTCGGTGGTGCTGGTCGGTCAGGCCGGGCAGTTCAACGTTCAGGTGCTGCCGTGGGAGGGCACGCTGGCCGAGGAGGTCGAGCGGCAGAAGAACATCGACGAGGCGATCGGTAGGGCCCGTGTGATCGACAACGACGCCACCTTCGCGACGGCGGGCGGCGTGAGCGGTACGACGTTCAGCTTCTTCGATCAGGAGGATCAGGGCCGGGTCTGGGTCTCTGTCGATGAGGCCGCGGACCGGGCGATCGTGATGGTCGGCCGGAGCCCGGACTCGGCGTTCGATCAGAGCCTGCCCGCCTACCAAGCCATGATCGACAGCGTCCGGACGGAGCAGTCATGACGACACTGGACAATCCTCCGGCCGCTGTTCGCGGGCCCGTGGGCGTGGACAGCTTCTTCCAGCCACGTCGGTTCGCGTTCTGGCTGCTGATCTTCCTGCTGGCCAACGGCCTGTTCTCCGTGTCACGAGAGCTCTACCAGGGTTCGCAGGTCGTACCGGTGACGGTGTTGCTGGGCCTGCTGGTCTGGACCCTGTACACGGCGATCCCGCTGTGGTTCTTCCACCAGCAACTTGACCTGTTCGCCCAGCACCCACCGCTGGGATTCGTCCTTGCCTTCGCCTATGGCAGCCTCGGCGCCATCTACCTGGCCGGTCCGGTGAACACGGAATTCCTGTCGGTGTTGTCCAAGACGACGAGCCCGGAGTTCTCCGATGACTGGGGCGCGGCGATCGTCGGGCCGACAACCGAGGAAACCCTCAAGATCCTCGGCGTGATCCTGCTCGTGCTGATCGCCCGCACACAGTTCCGCACCCTGCTGGCCGCGGCCAGCATCGGCGCGCTCGTGGGTCTGGGTTTTCAGATTTCCGAGGACCTGAGCTACACCCTCAGCCAAGGGCTGTCCTATCCCAGTCCCAACGAGATCACTCCGGTCCTGCAGATCGTGCTCGTACGCGGCATCCTGTCCGGGCTGTGGAGCCACGCGCTGTTCACCTCGATCGCCGCGATCGGCGTCGGGTACTTCCTGACCCGCCGGCACAAGCCGTTCGGTGTCCGGCTCGCGGTGGCCGTGGGATTCTTCCTGATCGCCTGGTCCATGCATTTCCTCTGGAACTCCCCGCTGTTGGAGCCCGAAAACATCTTCCAGATCTTCCTGCGCGGGCTGCCGCTGTTCGTCCTGGGCGCCCTGTTGTGGTGGCTCGCCGGACGTGACGAGGCGACCAACCTCATCGCCATCGCGGATGCCTACATCGACGGCGACGACCTGATCACCGCAGAGGAACGGCACGCGCTGGGCTCGCTGCGCAGCCGCCGGAAGCTGCGCCGCCAGGCCCGTAAACAGCACGGCCGCAAGGCGGGGAGGCTCTACCACGAGTTGCAGCGCAAGCAGCTGCACCTGGTCATGCAGTACGGCCAGACCGGCCCGGGCCCGAAGGCCGACCAGGACAAGCTCGAAGTCCGCCTCCTGCGCGACCGCTACGAAACCGCCGTGGCCAAGACTCCGGGAAAAGCTGAGGTTGAATCCCCGAGCTGACCGCTGAGCGCGAAGCCCCGGCTGCCTCGTTGGCCGGAGGAGCCGGGGCTTCGGCGTGTTCACCGGTCGCGCCGTGACCTTCGCCGGGCCGCGCTGGCCGTCGGCGTTGCGAGCGTCGTGATCACATTCCATGGCGGGGGTTTGGGGCGTTGTGATGTCAGGGGTGTACGTGTCAGATCCAAGCGGGTTCGATCGCTGGCGGGAGGACTGGGTGCCGGCGGACCGGCGCCTGTTCGGTCTCGACCGGCGCACGCTGCTGCCGGCCGCGGTGGTGGCGGTGCTGTTCGTCTTCACGGTCTGGGTGATGCCGGCCATCAACAGAGCCGTCCCGGTCACCGACCCGGTGCGCGCCGGTGACGTGATCCAGGTCGGTGACGTGGAGTTCGTGCCCGCGGTCGGGGCGAACATCGCGACAGGTCTGCGTCAGGGGCGGCCGGACGTGGGCAACAGCTATCCGAAAATTGCGGTGGTGACTTATCAGGGCACCACGTTCAAGGTGCGGACCGACGACTACGACGGCACCCCGGCGCAGCTGCTGGAGCAGATCAAGAAGAACAACGAAGGCACTCGCGTCGACGGTGGCGGATTCCGGGTCAACGGCGAACCGGTGACAATCGTCAACGCTGACGGTGACAAGGGCGTGGCCGCGCACTATGACAGTGCCAGCGCGGTCGGTTTGGTCGCGGCGTTTGTCTTCGACGGCACCGGCGTCGAGATCGAGGCCGTAGGACCGGAGACGCTTGCCGACAGCGTGGGTGAGGAAGTCGCCGCGATGGTTCAGTCGGTGCAGCCGGTCAGCGCTGGGAGTGGGTCATGACCGCTGACTCCCACCCTGTACCGGTCGGTGCCGCTGGTTCGGCTGTTGCCGCCCGGCAGGCCGCCATCGAGCGGTCCGGCTGGGGCAACCGGATGAGTTTGTGGCAGCCCCGCAACGCCTGTTACTGGCTGTTCCTCATCGCCCTGGGTTACGGGCTGTACTACATGGCTGACTACGCCAACGTGCATATCCGGCTCTACGCGCCGGCCCTGGCGGTCAACAGCATCGTCTTCGCCTTCTACGCATTGCTCTTCTGGTGGTTCACCACCCGCATCGACCGCTACTCCAGTCAGCCGGTCGCGGTGAAGGTGGCCGCGTTCGTCTGGGGTGGTTTCGTCGCGCCGTGGACTATTGCCATGAACGGCAACACCGCTCTGATCGATCTGCTCGGCAAGCTGTTCGGGCAGAACTTCGCCGACAACTGGGGCGCCGGGATCGCCGCGCCGATCTTCGAGGAGCTCGGTAAGGGCTCCGGGGTGCTGCTGTTGCTGTTCCTGGCCCCGAGGGTGGTCCGTACCGCCTACGACGGATTTATCATCGGCGCGTTCGCCGGCCTCGGCTTCGAGATTTTGGAAGACATCCTGTACGCCCTGAACGCCGCCGGCGAGCAGTTCGGCTCCGACCAGCTGGGCAGCAGCCTGAGCACCACAGCGCTGCGGCTGCTGACCGGTTTCTCCTCCCACATCGCCTACACGGCGATCTTCGGCACGGGGGTGGTGTTCCTGATCGGCACCGTGGCGCAACGCCGCCGTACCGGCCTGGGCCTGGGTCTGATGCTGACCGCCATGGTCCTGCATGGGTGGTGGGACGCCGGCGCTGTGCTGTCCGGCGGCAATCTCCTGGTCTCGTACATCATGCTGGTGGCCGAGCTCGCGATCGCGCTCTCCATTGTCGTGACGGTCTTCAACCACACGGTCAAGCCGGAGCGCGCGGCGATGCGCACGGTCATGCAACCCGAGGCCGACGCGGGCGTCATCACCGGTGAGGAACTCGATGCCCTGGCCGGCGACCGCAAGCAACGCCGCGCCTACCGCAAAGCCGCCCTCGGCAAGGCCGACCGCTCGCATCGGCAGCACCGCTTGGAGGCGGCGCACGACCTGGCCGACCAGCTGGCCGCCGCGGGCGGGAAGGAGACCGAACGGGTCCGGTTCACCCGCGACGAACTCCGCCGCCTCTCCCCGACCGCCTAGGACAACGAGCCCCGGTCCACCCCACCAGGGAGGGCCGGGGCTTCGTCGTGTTCCCCCGGGCTCGCAGTGGCAACCGCTGGGCCGCGCCGCCCAACTGCCTTCGACGGCCCAGCCACGGCCCAGCGGGCCGGGTGATTCACATATGCGCAGGTCGTCAGCGGTTGGTCAGGCTGAAGTGCATGTAGTCCTTCAGGCTGGTCCAGCGCCCACCCCAGTGGAACCCGTTCCACAAAAAGGCCCGCGCGGCCCCCTCGCGGTGGATCATGCCGATCAGGTAGCGGCTGCGGTTCAGGTAGAGGGCGCTGTTGGCCGGCGACAGGGAACGCCCGCGCAGCATCGGGTTCTGGAACGGGTTGATGTCGATCGCGGTGCCGGTGGCGTGCTCCGACCAGACCCTCGTGCCGCCGATCGGGCGGCAGTTGTAGCCGGCCGTCACCACGGCCATGTTCGTCTGGGCCGGCATGTTGACCCGCATGGGGGCCATCGCCATGATGCGGAAGCGCCAGTTGTAGAGGATCCGGAAGATCTGCTGCGCGCGGCGGGCCACGTCGTAACGCACCACCACGCTGCCGACGTGGTAGTCGCCGTTGAAGTCGATGTAGGACACCCAGAGCTTGCGCAGGTTGCCGGGGATGACCGGGCACCCGGCGGACGCCTTCCAGTTCACCTCGCCGGCGGTGACCGGGACGATCTTCGACTGGAACGCCGGGAGCGGGACCGGGGGCCGGTTCAGGCGCAGGACCGCGTCGACCTGGATCGGGGTGGTCAGGGCGATCTGGTTCCAGGTGGCCAGGTTGCGGGCGCTCACCCCGTGCCGGGCGCCGATCGAGCTCAGCGTCTCGCCGGGGCGGACCACGTGCCAGGCCGCCGCCGCCCGCCCGGCCGGACGGGTGGCCGTGGCCGGGGCGGGACCCAGCAACGGCACGAGCAGCAGGGCGGACAGGGCGGCGGCGAGCAGTCGTTTCGGCACGGCTACAGACCGTACGAACCGGGCCGGGCGTGGCGCAGGGAAACGTGAAACTTTCCCAAGTCAGGCCAGGGCCACCGGTACGGGTCGCAGGGTCACGCGGACCGGGGTGCCGGGGGTCAGGGAGGCGAGCCGGTCGGTGGCCACCTGGGCGACCACCAGCACGTCGCCGACGGCGATCGTGACCTTGCTGATCGGGCCCAGGAAGCTGGTCGTCAGCACCCGGCCGTCGCCGTCGGCTTCCGGGGTGACCTGCACGGACTCCGGTCGTACGAGGGCAGTGACGGAAGCCTGCGAAGCCGGTGAGAGCAACGGCAACCGGGTGCCGAGCACCTCGACCTCGTTGCCGGTGACCGTGCCGGGCAGGCGGTTGCTCAGGCCGACGAACTCGGCCACGAACGGTGTCGCCGGAGTCAGGTAGATGTCGGCCGGGGCAGCCAGTTGTTCCAGCTTGCCGGCGCGCATGACGCCCACCCGGTCGGCGACCGCCAGGGCCTCCTCCTGGTCGTGGGTGACGAACAGCGTCGTCGTGCCGACCTCCGTCTGGATGCGCCGGATCTCGTCGCGCAACTGGACGCGGACCTTGGCGTCCAGCGCCGACAGCGGCTCGTCGAGCAGCAGCACGCTGGGCTCGATGGCCAGCGCGCGGGCCAGCGCGACCCGCTGCTGCTGCCCGCCGGAGAGCTGATGCGGGTAGCGGTCGGCGAAGGCGCCGATCCCGACCAGTTCGAGCATCTCGCGGGCCCGGGCCGACGACTTGGAGCGGCCGCGCAGCGACAACCCGAACGACACGTTGGCCTGGGCGGTCAGGTGCGGGAAGAGGCTGTACGCCTGGAAAACCATGCCCATGTCGCGGCGGTTGGCCGGCAGGGCGGTGACGTCCCGGCCGCCGACCAGCACCTGCCCGCTGTCGGCGTCCTCGAGGCCGGCCAGCACCCGCAACGCCGTCGTCTTGCCACAGCCGGACGGGCCGAGCAGCGCGACGAACTCGCCCGGCTCGATCGACAGGTCGAGGTTGTCGAGGGCGTGCACGGTCCCGAAGGTCCGGCGCAGCCCGTTGAGGTGTACGGCGACACCGCTCATGCGGCTGGCTCCTTGAGGGGGGCGGGCGCCACGACGGCCGACGTGCGGCGTCGTCCGCCCAGCAGGGACAGAAGCATCAGCAGGACGAAGGCCAGCAGCAGCGCGGTCAGCGAGACGGCCACCGACATGGTGGCGTTGCTCTTGCCCAGCAAGTTGATGGCGACCTGCAGGTTGGTCCGGTTGAGCAGCGACGCGATGGTGAACTCGCCCAGCACCAGCGCCACCGTCAGGAACGCGGCCGACAGCACCGCCGAGCGGATGTTGGGCAGCACGACCCGCCACATCACCGTGCCCCAGCCGGCGCCCAGGCTGCGGGCGGCCTCGGCCAGCGTCTTCACGTCGATCGCGGACAGGCCCGCGTCGATGGCGCGATAGGCGTAGGGCAGGACCAGGATCGTGTACGCGAAGACGAGCGTCAGGGACGAGCCGCCGAGGAAGTACGTGACCCAGGCGTACACCGGCGCCAGCCCGACGACCAGCACGATGGCCGGGATCGTCAGCGGCAGCAGGCACAGGAACTCGACCAGGCGCCGCAGCCGGGGCAGGCGCAACCGCACCCACACCGCGGTCGGCACGAGCAGCACCAGCATCAGCAGCGCCGTGAGCGCGGCCTGCAGCAGCGACGCGGTGATGCCCTCGGCCAGCGCGGGGTAGCGCTCGCTCAGCTCGGGCCAGTCGACCAGCGCCGGCCAGGTCGTCGCGTCGCGGGTCGAGAACTCCACCATCGCGACCAGCGGCAGCAGGAAGAAGACGCCGAGCACGGTGAGCACGGCCCAGCGGAAGACGCGCTGCTTGCGGGCGCGCCGCGCGATCACCCCAGCCATTTGGACGTCCTTCTCTGCAGCAGGGTGTAGAGCGCCATGACGACCGAGACCACGATCACCATGCCCAGAGCCATCGCCTTGCCGACGTTCTGCTGGCCGAGCAGCACCTCGCTGGTGATCGCGCCGCGGATCTGCAGGGGCACCAGCGGGCTGCCCTGGCTGACCAGGGCGGCCGCGGTGGCGTACGCGGAGAAGCTGTTGGCGAACAGCAGCAGGGTCGAGCCCAGGAAGGCGGGGGCCAGCAGCGGCCCGGCCACCCGGGTCCAGTACTGCCAGGTGGTGCCGCCCAGGCTCTCGGTCGCCTCCCGCCACTGCGGCCGGATGCCGTCCAGGGCGGGCAGGAAGACGATCACCATGAGCGGGATCTGGAAGTACGTGTAGACCAGCGTCAGCCCGGGCAGCTCGAACAGCCAGACGCCGCCCGAGAAGATGTCGACGCTGAACGTGTCGCGCAGCCACACCGTGAGGAAGCCGGACAGCCCGATCGTGGCCAGGAACGCGAAGGCCAGGGTGACGCCGCCGAACTGGGCCAGCACGCCGGCCGCGGCGGTCACCACCCGGCGCAGGACGCCGTCCGGCTTGGCGGTCGCCAGGGCGTACGCCAGCAGGGCGCCGAGCACCGCGCCGACGAGCGCGCTGATGGCCGAGAGCGCGATGCTGCGGCCGAAGGCGTCCAGGATGTACGAGTCGCCGAGCGCCTTGACGTTGGCCAGGGTGGCACCGCCCTCGTCGCCCGCGAACGCGCCGATGACCACGACCAGCGTCGGGATGATCAAGAAGATCGTCACGTACGCGAAGAACGGCACGGCGCCCAGCAGGGCGGTGACGCCCCGCAGCCGCGGCCGCTTGGCCACACGCTGCGGGACGGCCGCGACGATCTCAGCCAATGGCCTTGGCCCAGTTCGATGCCAGGTATTCCTTGGCCTTGGTGTTCTGGGCCTCGGTCGGGATCACCGGGGTGCCCTCGATCTTCGGCAGCGCGGCGAACGCGGCCTTGTCGATGGTGCCGGCCTTCTCCATGGCCTCGGCCCGCACCGGACGGGCGCCACCCTTGAGCCACAGGTTCTGGCCCTCGTCGGAGTAGAGGAACTCCTGCCACAGCCGCGCGGCGGCCGGGTGCGGGGCGTCCTTGTTGATGGCCTGCACGTAGTACGAGCCGAGGACCGCGCCGTCCGGGACGAAGGTCTTCCAGGTCTTGAGCTTGGACACCTGGGCCGCGTTCAGGTAGTCCCAGTCGAAGACGACCGGGGTCTGACCGGACTGGATCGTGGTGTCCGAGGGGTCGACGGGGAGCAGGTTGCCGGCCTTCTTGAGCTGACCGAAGAAGTCGACGCCCTTGGCGATGTCCTCGACGGTGCCGCCGTTGGCCAGCGACGCCATCTGCACGCCGCCGAACGCCGCGCCGGCCTGGGTCGGGTCGCCGTTGAGCGCGACCTTGCCCTTGTACTCGGGCTTGAGCAGGTCGGCCAGGCTGGTCGGGGCGGGCACCTTGGCGCTGTCGTAGCCGACCGACATGTAACCGCCGTAGTCGTTGACCCAGGCGCCGCCGGCGTCCTTGAGGTTCTCCGGCACGTCGGCGAACGTGGCCGTCTTGTACGGCGCGAACATGGCGATGTTGGCCGTCGCGACCGTGGCCCCGAGGTCGAACACGTCCGGGGCGCCGTCCTGGCCCTTGAGCTGGTTGGCCGCGTTGATCTCGTCCTGGCTCGAGCCGTCCGGCTGGGCCGAGTTGACCTTGATGCCGTACTTGTCGCCGAAGGCCTTGATGATCTCGCCGTAGTTCGCCCAGTTGGGCGGCAGCGCGATGACGTTGAGCTGGCCCTCGGCCTTGGCCGCCTCGACCAGCTTGTCGATGCCGCCCAGGTCGCCCGCGCTGGTGGCGGAGGCCGCGCTGGAGCCCGACGACGCGGACTCCTTCTCGGGCGGCGAGCAGGCCGCCACCGCGGCCAGCGTGGTTGCCGCCAAGGTGACGGCGATCGTGCGGATGATGGGTCGCACCGTTGTTCCTCCCTCTGCGCGCACCGGGCCGGTACGCGCTGGGTGATCATGAAAGTGCTTGCTTGACAGCAGGCGGCCATCAGGCGTCCACCCGACGACGATCACTTGGCCGATCAGGCGGATGTCCCGGCCTGCTCCAGGCGTTGCCGTGATCGTAAGCCCCGGCGTGATCAATGCCTATAGCTGCGCATTCCGGCTTGGCTCACCCCGCCGCATCGAGTGCATGCGACACCACTCCCGAACAGCGGGCCTGCTTCCCGCGCGCGCCAAAGGACCAGGCGAACACAGCCGTCGAGCGGCGGGCGTTGCAGCTGCCAGCCTGCTTCAGCCCCCCGTATCGTGGAAGGGACAGACCGGCCGGGTCCGACGGAAGGACGCGTCATGGCAGCTGAATCGCACTCCCTTGGCGAACGCCTGCTCGTGCAACGCCAGCGCCGCGGCATGACTCAGCAGCAGCTCGCCGACAACTCCGGGATCTCCGTCGGGATCATCCGCAAGCTTGAGCAAGGCCAACGCCAGTCGGTGCGGTTGGAAACCCTGACCGCGCTGGCACACGCCCTGGACGTGGCCGCCGGCGACCTCGTCGGGAAACACCGCGGCCTGGCCACCGGCGCCGAGGACTCCGAGATGGTGCAGCTGCGCCGCGCCGTGCTCGGCCTCGCCGATCTGGGCGCCGACCCGGTCCCCGCCCGTACGCTCCAGCCGGGCGTCGCCCAGCTGTGGCAGCTGTACTGGGCCGGCTCCTACCCGGTCCTGGCCCGGGCCCTGCCCGAGCGGATCAGCGCCGCCCGCGTCGCCGTCAGTACCGCCGCGAAGCCCGACCAGCCGATCGCCGCGACCGTGCTCGCCGAGACCCTGCAGATCACCGCGGCGCTGCTGGCCCACCTCGCCCACGAAGACCTCGCCCACCTCGCGCTGCACGGCGCTCGCCACGCCGCCAACGAGGCCGGCGACGAGCTGCTGGAGGCCGCCCAGCAGGCCACCCGCTCATGGGTGCTGTCCCGGCAAGGGCTGTGGTCGGAAGCCGAGCACCTGGCCACGACCACCGCCGAGCGGATCGAGCCGAAGCTGTCGACCGCCACCGTCGACCAGCTCGCCGTCTGGGGCGAGCTGCTGCGCTACTCCGCCGTCGCCCTGTCGCGGTCCGGCCGGCACAGCGATGCCGCCGAAGTCATTCAGCTCATGGGGTCCGCCGCCGCGCGCCTCGGCGACGACCCCGTGTCCCGGTACGTCGGCATGCCGTTCGGGCCGACCGTCGTCGGGATGCGAGCGGTCGACGCCGCGATTTCAGCCGGCCAGCCCCGCCAGGCCCTCACCCGAGCGCAGCGCGTCGAGCACCCCGACCGGATGCCACCGGCCATGCACTCCCGCTACCTGCTCAACGTCGCCTGGGCGCAGACCCTCGACATGCGCTCCGGTGAAGCGGTCGGCACCGTGCTGCGCGCCGAGAAACTCGCCCCCGAAGCGCTGCCGCACCAGTCGATCGCCCGCGCCATCGTCGCCGAGCTGCTGCCCCGCCGCCGCACCCAGCGCCTTCCCGGCCTGCGCGCCCTGGCGCAGCGCATGGGCATGGACACCTGACCAGCCAAGCACTGACCCGCCCCGGGTCACCTCTGCACCGTCGGTGACCCTCCTACCGGGACAGCGCGGGTCACCTTCGCGGCACCGTCGCGCCATACGTTTCGGGGTAACGGCACAGCCGCCCGGCCACCGGGCCGGCCAGCCGGAAAGAATCCCCGATCCGGAAGGACCCATGGCATGAAAACCCCGACGCTCGCCCCCGAGCTGGTTGGTCCCCGCGCCGCGCAGATCCTCGACTCGATCAAGGCGCACCCGCTCTACGAGCGGCTCACCGGCTCGTCCATGCGGTACTCGACCTGCTGGGCGACCTTCACCGGTTACCCGACGGTCAGCCAGTGGGACCTCGGCCGCGACGCCGCCCCGCTCCTGGAGGAGGCCCTGCGCTCGCTGGCGCTCAAGGCGGCCGTGTTCGAGCTGACCGGCGGCGACGAGGAAACCGCCGAGCTGCTCCTGCCCCCGGCCGTCGACGAGATGGTCCACGCCGTCCTCGCGCAGTTCACCGTGATCTGCAAGATCCAGGAAGCGATCGGCGTGCACTTCCCGCACGCCACCGAGCACGAGGAGTTCAGCTACAACCGCGGCTGCACCACCGACGCGTACTACGCCGCCGCCGGCTGGGGTGAGCAGCCCAGCCGCTACTGGCTCGGTTCCGCCGAGGTGAACCGGCGCCTCGAGATCCTCGAGGAGAAGTACGGCAAGGCCGGCATCGTCGGCAGCGGCCGCAGCCACGACATCATTTTCGAGGCCATCCCCGCCTAACGGCGAGCGAGCTCACGCGAGAGCACCCGGCGCAGTGCCGACACCACCGCGCCGGGTGCGAACCGCTCACCCGCCTGACGCTCGGCCCGCGCCACCGCACCGAAAATCTCATCCTCGGCTGCCGTCCGCAGCACCGCGACCAACCAGCCTTCCAGGTCGTCCAGGTGCTCCGGCAGCTTCAAGGCCTCCGCCGTGGGCGCCGGAAGCGTCCGGGTTGCCTCCCTCGTCGACGGCACCGGCGTCCCGGCGGAGGCATACCGGCCCGGCGGCATCCCCACCCGGTACGGGTGCACACACACCGCCGTCCCGTCCGGCCCGACCCGCCACCCCACCTCAGGCCGATACGCGAAATCCTGCGACGGCCGAGCCACCACATCGAACCGGCCCGGCCCGAGCTCCTGCGCCGGGCACACCGAGCACGTGTCATCACACCACTGCGGCAACGGGCCATCCATGCGCCCATCGTAGGAGAGAAAGGACCGCACCCCGATGACCGTCCTCGCGCCACCCCGCCACCCGATCGTGCAGTCTGCCCTCGACGACGCCCGCACCTGGTGCGCCAGCGAGATCATCGACGACCGGCCCGCACTGGCCCACGCCGTCAAAGTCGCCGTCACCATCGGCGCCCACATCCCCGACCCGGGCACCGACCTCATCGCCGCGGCCCTGCTGCACGACTCCCCGGACCTGGCCCCGAACACCCTGGACCTCGACGAGCTGCTCACCACCCGATACGGGCCCACCGTGCGCCGCATCGTCCGCGTCATGCACAACGAGCACCGCAGCCTCGACACCGATCACCCGCAGATCGTCGTCGACGACCACCAGGTCCTGCTCGCCTCCACCGCCGACCGGATCGTCGCACTGTCCTCACTGATGAGCCGCGCCCGCAAATCCGGCGACATCACCGGCTTCTTCACCCGCCGCCGACCGCTGCTGCTCCTGCTGCCCTACTTCCACCAGTGCCACGCCGCCGGCGCCGGCCGCGTCCCGGACACCATGAGCGCCGCCCTCGCCACCGCCCTCACCCGACTCGACGACGCCACCACCGGAATCCCACGGTGAACGGCTGGCACCCCGCCGAGCTCGAGCGCCTCGCCGCCGACCTTTGCCAGGCCGCACACCTTCCCGCCCCCACCCGGGCCGACACCATCCGCGAATGGCACCTGTCCGGGGTGCGGCGGCTTCACCTGCCCGGACGCACCCTCATCCTCAAATACGCCCGGCCGCCCTTCGCCAACGAGCCCCGCGCGCTGGCCACGCTCGCCGCCGCCGGTATCCCCGTCCCCGAGCTCCACGCCCACACCCGGCACGGCACCACCACCGGCATGCTCCTGACCGACCTCGGCCCGGCCCTGCGCGCACCGTCCCTCCCGGAAACCGCCGCCGCGGCGGCCGCGCACCTGCACCGACCCGACCCGCTGCCCGGCCACCCCACGATCAACACCGACACCCTGAAAGACGCCCCCGGCCGCGCGCTCGCCCTCGTCGACCAGGCCCACGCCACCGGCGCGATCGCCGACCCCGGCGAACTGCACACCACGCTCAAACGCCTCGACCACATCACCGCCCGCCGCGCCGCCGACGCCGACCGGCCGCCCTACGGCATCTGCCACGGCGAACTCCACCCCACCGCCATCCACATCAGCGCCGCCGGCCAACACATCCTCGACGTCCCACTCGCCCACACCGGACCTGGCCTGCTCGACCTGGCCAGCATCCTCGGCATGCGCACCACCAACGTGCCGGCGATGGACGCCCTGATCAACGCACACGTGCAGGCCGGGGGACACCGCGACACCCAAGCCCCGCGCGCAGGCTTGGCCCCGGCCCGATGGGCGCTCGGCTGGCACCGCGTCATCTCCGCGCTGTGGCACCTTCACCAGGCCACCGACCAGACGCACACGGTCGACCAGAGCGACACGGCCGCGGCCGAACGCCAGCTGCGCGCCGCGGTCGATCTGCTCGAGTAGCCGCCCGCTCGACCGGCAGAAGCACGCGAGAATCCACGAGCGCCGACGTCAAGCCATCCCGAGGCCGCCACTCGTTCGAGAGGCGACCCTTGGACGCGCGGTTTACCGTGGCAAGCATGAGCGCGATCCAGCGTGGAGCATGAAGATCACGACCGGTCCAAACGGCGGAGATCCCACCTTCAAGCATGAACTGCTAACGGATGGTGCTTGATGCAGCGAGCTTTGGGGGGCACCGACCGCGAAGCCGATCCCACGAGCCGGGTTCGGACACTGAGCGCACTTGCCGTTTTCGCCGTCCTCGTAACAGTGGCCGGCATCTGGCAGCTGAAGGACGTAAGTCCTCAAACTCCCGTGTCGGGATTCTTCGGCGGGGTCACAGTTGACTTTCTGAACCCTCCCGACGGCCAGATTCCTGCTCTGACCGTTGCACTGAAGGTGGAGGCGCAAACTGGTCTGGCTACTCTAAAACTCAGGGTTGACAAGGAAAATTGGGAAGGGCTCGAGAATTACGCCGGGAGCCGGCTCGGTGTTGTCGTCCAGGGAGACCTCCGACCGATAAGGGGAGATATCCAGACTTTCCATGAGGATGACGAGAGGTACTTGAATAGCGGAGCTAGACCAACCGGAACCCCTCGTTTGGAGGAAAATCCGACGTGGCAGCCTCCAGGAGCACCAGAAACACCCGTGGTCCGTTTACTCCCATACTCCGCATACGAGTTCATCATGCCGCCGTCCATAGGTGGGTCTGAGCTCACCATCATGGCTTGGGCCATGCGAGGGAAGATCGCAGAGACCCGCGGCTCACTCACCGCTCTCCGGTATCCATTCTGCGATCCCTCCGTATGGTTCGCGCGCTGCGAGATCAGCGATAGGGAAATCAGTCTGAACGAACAGGTCTCTGTTGCTCTGCCGGCCCTATCCGACCAGTGACGTGATCTCAGCAAGGAGAGGTGTCTGATTCGGTACGACACGGGCAAAAGTATGAGTACCGGACGGTGCTGGATATAGGCGTGGAGCCATCGATAGACCAGTTCTTGCGAAGGAAACAGGTCTG
>NZ_JALPVJ010000041.1 GCF_023544445.1 Actinoplanes sp. M2I2
ACGAAGCCACCGGATCCTCGCCGGCGTTCGGCCACCACCGCTCCGGCTGCGCCACGCACGGGCGGCCGAGCGGCGAGGTGCCCTCGACCGGGCCGGTGTCGGGCCGGCTGGTGTACTCGGCGTTGCATGCGTTCGAGAGCGCATCGTCTCGCCGCGTACCCTCGTCGTCTGCGTATGCGGGCTGGATACCAGTCATGCTCCGACCTTCGACGTCTCGACGCGCGGTCCACCGAAATGGACCGGCTTTCGGGCTCGGCGCCTTCCGCCGTCGATGCGACACCATGTGGCGGGAACAGAGTCAAGGACCGGTGATCTGGCACTCACTGCTGGCACGTCACGGTCTCTCGCTGACAGCGCGGACGCCAGGCTCGACGTCGTCGGCTCAGGTCGGGTTGTCCAGGGGAGCGACGCCGTTGCGGTAGGCCCAGATGACGGTCTGGAGGCGGTCGCGGGCACCGATCTTGGCCATGGCCCGCCGGAGGTGGCTTTTCACGGTGCTGACCTCGACGACGAGTTCGGCTGCGATCTCGGCGTTGGACAGGCCTCCGGCGAGCAATCGTACGATCTCGGCCTCGCGAGAGGTCAGGAGCTGATCGGCCGCCGGCCCGGGCGCCGGGGTGGGGATGGCCGGGCGCCGGCGCGCGAACTCAGTGATCACGCGGCGGGTGACCGTCTGATCGACCAGGCCCTCGCCGGCGGCCAACCGGCGGATCCCCTCGATGAGCTCGTCCATGTCGGTGTCCTTGAGCAGAAAGCCGCTCGCGCCGGCTTCAAGCGCTCCGAACACGTACTCGTCAAGCTCGAAGGTCGTCAGCACCAGGACAGCCGGCGGCGGGTCGATCTCGCTGACGATGACCCGGGTCGCGTCGAGGCCGTTGCCGCCCGGCATGCGGACGTCCATGCACACGACGTCGGGACGCAGCCGACGTGCGAGCGCCACCGCGTCGGGACCGCTGGCCGCCTCGCCGACGATCTGGATGTCCTCGGCCAGCTCGATCAGTGAGCGGAAGCCGGCCCGCAGCAGCGGCTGATCGTCGACCAGCAGCACCGTGATCATGAGCCTGGCCTCCTTACGGTGGTCGATCTTGACCGTCACCTCGGGGCTCTTTCCCTTCGCCGTCCGGGTGCGTTCGGCGGCGAGGGCGGCGTCGCTGCGTACACGAAGGTTGATTCCGGCGGCGGGATACCGACGGGCGGCCGACACCGATGCTACCCACGCCGGTGTCCGCGTGACCCGGCCGGCCTGGCCGAGCGACGACATTTCCTGCCGGCGACGCAGATCCTGCCGGTCACCTCCGTCGCAAGTCGCAAGCCGAAGTTCGTGCTCGCGCCGAATGTACTGGTCAGGCGATGAACGGCACGGTTGTATCGCGGCCCGGCCCGGTCGTCCGACGTTCCCGCCCAGCCTGTTCAAGGAGCCCGCCCATGGCACAGCAACCGCCCGAGTCTCCGGCGACGTCGCGGCATTCGAACACAGCGAGCGGGGTAGCCGTCATCACCGCGGCGCTGATGGTCGGTCTGGCCCCGTTCGCGACGTCGCAGGCCGCTCGTATCCTGCAGCGCCCCGAGCTGGACCGGCTGGGCGGACATCGTTCGGGAATTGCTCGAGACTCCGACGGACGGCAGGTGGACCGCGACGGGTGAGCTGTCCTACGGCCTTCTCCCTCAAGCCCCCGCTGCCCTTGACTGTGTGGCGAGCACACGGTTTCTGATAGAACCACCAGCTCTCACGAGCCAAGAGGAAGGTCCGGCTCCCGCACCGGCATCGGCGCTGCCCTGCTGGCCGCGGGTGACGCGGAAAAGGAGGATGAACATGACCTGGGAAGCCGCGATCCGAGCCGGCGACGCGGTGTCGGTGGGCGAACTGCTCTCGTCGGAGGCGAATCCCGATCTCCGCGACTCCGACGGTTGTACGCCTCTGATGATCGCTGCCGGCCTAGGCCGGTCGGACGTGGTCGAGCTGTTGCTGACGGTGGGCGCGGACGTGTTCGCGGTCGAGCCGCGCATGGGCGCCACCGCCTTGCACAAGGCGACGCAATCCGGCGATGCCGATGTCATCGGTCTGTTGCTCGACCACGGTGCGTTCGTCGATCAGCAGTCTCCCCGGCTCGGGCACACGCCCCTGATGGACGCGGTCCAGCACAAGCACGAGGCCGCGGTCCACCTGCTGCTGGCGCGGGGCGCCCGGACGACCATCCGAAATCATTGGGGGGAGACGGCGCTCGATCTGGCCCGGCAGGACGAGGCCCATGACATCGCCGGTCTCATCCGAGCCAGAGACGACGCGGACGCGGCCCGGGTTCACGCCCTGCCGTTGCCGGCGGCGGTCAAGGCCGGCGACCTTCCCGAGGTGGAACGGCTCATCGCCGCCGGTGCACCACTCGACGAGCGATTGCCGGAGGTCGGCGGGCACGACGACGACTACACCCCGCTCGGGCTGGCCGCTCGCGACGGGCACACCGAGATCGTCCGCGCGCTGCGTGACGCGGGGGCGGACCCGCGGCGGCTCACCGGGTTGATGCAGGCGACGCCGGGCCACGAAGCCGCGTTCGCCGGGCATGCCGACGTCCTGCGGGCGCTGACGACATCCGGGCGGACCGGCGCGCCCTCGCTCGATCTGGACGCGCAGGGCGCCTACAACGGCTTCACTGCCTTGCACGATGCGGTCTGGCACGGGCACGGGGAAGCGGCTCGCATCCTGATCGACGCCGGCGCACGGCTCGATCTGAGGTCGCACACCGGCCACACCCCCCGGCAACTGGCGCTTCACTACGGCTACGACGACCTCGCCGCGTTTCTGGCCGAGGCGGAACGACGCGAGTCCGGAAACGGTGCCCCTCATGAGTGACGCGATCCAGCCACGTCCCTTCGCTGTTCCCGAGGCTGCGCTCGACGATTTGCGCGAGCGGCTCCGGCGTACCCGTTGGCCCGAACCCGAGCCGGTGCGGGACTGGAGTCAGGGCGTGCCGTCGCGGAACTTGCGGGCACTGTGCGACTACTGGCGCGACGGCTACGACTGGCGGGCGTGCGAGGCCCGGCTGAACGCGCTGGACCCCTCGACCACCCGCATCGACGGGCTCGACATCCACTTCCTGCACCTGCGCTCGCCCGAACCGGACGCGACCCCGCTCGTGATGACTCACGGCTGGCCCGGGTCGGTCATCGAGTTCCTGAAGGTGGCGCCCCGGCTGGCTGACCCGCGAGCACACGGTGGCGTCGCCGAGGACGCTTTCCACGTCGTGCTGCCGTCCATGCCCGGCTTCGGGCTGTCCGGCAAGCCGGCGGAGACCGGTTGGGGACCGGAGCGGATCGCGCGGGCCTGGGTCGAGCTGATGCGACGGTTGGGCTACGACCGCTTCGTCGCGCAGGGCGGCGACTGGGGGCATGCCGTCACCACGGCGCTGGGCGCCATCGGTGAGCCCGCGGTCCGGGCGATCCACTCGAACATGTTCCCGACCTATGGCGACGAGGAAGCCACGAACTCGCAGGAGGAGCGGGCGCTGCGCCGTCAGCGTGACTTCCAGGCCAACGAGTCGGGCTACCAGCACGAGCAGATCCAGAGTCCGCAGACCATCGGTTACGCGCTCACCGATTCCCCGGTGGGGCAGGCGGCCTGGATCTACGAGAAGTACGAGCAGTGGACCGACCACGGCGGCGACCCCGAAGCTCTGTTGAGCCGGGACGAGATGCTGGACAACATCACGCTGTACTGGTTGACCGGAACCGCCGCCTCGTCCGCGCGCATCTATTGGGAGAGCTTCCGCAGCTATCGCGATCCCAGAGTCGAGGTACCGGTCGGCGTGAGCATCTTCCCCCGTGACATCTACCTCGCCAGCCGGCGCTGGGCGGAGGCGAAATACCCCAAGCTCGTGCACTACAACGAACTGCCCCGAGGCGGGCACTTCGCCGCGTGGGAACAGCCGGAACTGCTCACGGCGGAGATCCGCCGGACGTTCCGCCACGTGTGAACGAGATGTCCGCCGCGAGCGACTGGCTCAGTCGCTGCTGGGCGAGGGCGCCGGCCCGGCTGAGCACGTCGAGCTGGGCCGGGTTGTAGAGCGCGACCACCGCGTCGACGAATGTCTGCTGGGTGACGTGCTTGTCCTTGGACAGGTGCTGGGCCGGGTCGTTCAGCCAGGGATAGTCGGCCAGGTGCTGTGCCAGCGTCGGCGCCAGCTTCTCGGCGAGGCTCTGCCGGGTCCGCTCGTCGGCGTTTGGTGGCAGAGCGTCGATCTCGGCGCTGATGGGATCGGTGCCGGCCTCCACCATGCGCCGCAGGTCCCGCATGGTGTCCTGGTCGTACAGCTGGGTGAAGACATGCAGGAGGGAGTGGTCGGAGGCCGACAGACGCGGCGCGACGGACTCGAAGCCCGCGGGCGCGTCGGCCGGCCCACCTCCGCGCAGGATGACGGCGATGTCCGAGCGGGCTCGGCCCAGACGCTGGACCTCGACCGCGAGGTCGGCGTCGATCTGGCGCAGCAGTTCCGGGCCGTAGTCGCCTTCCGGGCGGATCTGGGCCAGCGGAACACCTAGTTCCGTGAGCCGCCGGATGCGCAGCAGGCTGACGAGATGCCGCACCTGGTACTGCTTGTATCCGTTGTTCCGGCGCTCGGGCTCCTCGAGCAGGCCGAGCCGATGGTAATGCCGGATGGTGTTGACCGTGGTGCCGGACAGTTCGGCGAGCTCACGGGTGCTCCAGGCCAAGTCAGCCCCCCTTCCTGGTGCAGGCGGCCGCTCTCACGGTCGTCGTCGATGTCAGACTCGCACCCGCGGCGACGCCTTCGCGTCGGTAGAAGTCCCTTACGCCTTCGCGACGACGCGCGCCCGGCGGGCGATCGACGAAGTTCGTCTCTTCGAGCTGCCACCGGGAGATAGCCTAAAGGTCTTAGGCGCAAAACAAAAAGTATGTTGCGTCAGCCTAATAGGTGTAGGTTTGAGTCATGGAACCTCTCACCGAGCGCGATATCCGCGCATCGTTCGTCAACTGCACCAAGGGTGAGACCAAACGCTTGGCCGTACCCACCGACCTCGTCGAGCGGCCCTGGGGCGATCTGGACTTCCTCGGGTGGCGCGACCCCCGATCACCGCAGCGGGCCTATCTGGTCGCCGAGTCCGGCGGCACCCTGCTGGGGGTGGCTCTGCGCCTGGCCTCCCCGACAGCCGGGCAGCCGCGGCGCAGTATGTGCTCGCTCTGCCTGACCATCCACAACCCGGGTGGTGTGTCGCTGATGACCGCGGTCAAGGCGGGTCGCAGTGGTCAGCGCGGCAATTCCGTCGGCACCTACATCTGCGCCGATCTGGCTTGCTCCCTGTATCTGCGCGGCAAGAAGTCGGCCGGACCGGCCACGCGCCTGCAGGAGTCGCTCACCGAGCAGGAGAAGATCGAGCGTACGGCCGGAAAGGTTGCTGCCTTCCTGGCCAGTCTGACTGCCTCGGACTCACCGGCGACCCGCTGAACGCGTGAGGCGGCGCGGCCCTCGGTGACGAACCACGCCATGCAGCCGGCCCGGCAGTTCTTCAGGCCGCCGTCCTCAGGTCAGGCGACGACGATGACCGTCTTGCCGAGTAGTTTGCCGTTGCCCGAGTCCTGGTGGACGGTGGGCAGTTCGGCCAGCGGCCGGCGGTCGGCGATGTGCAGCTTGAGGACGCCGTTGTCGACCCGGGAGACGAGGTCGGCCAGGTGGGAGCCGTCGGGGACGACCCACACGGACGCCGTACGGACCGAGCGGGTCTCGTCGGCCGGTACCGGGCCGGCCGAACTGACGACGATGCCCCCGTCACTCACGTACGCGGTCAGCCTGGCCAGGTCGTCCGGGGCCAGGCGCACGTGGTTGATCACCACGTCGAACGGGCCGCCGACGACAGCCGGACCGGCGTCGAGCTCCAGCGGGCCGACGACCTTTTCCGCGCCGTATCCCGTCAGCCGGTCGGCGTGCTGGGCGCCGTCGACGGCGGTGACCGCCGCGCCGGCCTCGACGGCGAGCTGAACCACCAGGCTTCCCACCGCACCGCCGGCCCCGTTGACGAGTACGGTCTGCCCGGCCCTGATCCCGGCGAGCTCGACTGCCGCCTGACGGGCGGCGAGCCCGGTCAGGGGCAGGGCGGCGGCGTCGGTCAGGGTGATGCTGCGGGGTGCGGCGGTCACCAGGTCGGCCGCCACGAGCGCATACTCGGCGGCTCCGCCGTGCTGATCCAGCGGGAACATGGCGATGACGGGGTCGCCGATCTGCAGCCCGCCGACCCCGTCGCCGAGCTCAGCCACGGCGCCGGCGACGTCCAGCCCCGGGGTGATCGGCAGCGGGGTGGGGATCATCTGCGCCAGCACGCCCAGCCGGATGTGGTCGTCGACCGGGTTGAACGAGGTGGCGACCACCTTGACCAGCACTTGGCCGGGGCCCGGGACCGGCCGGGCCACCTCCTCCGAGCGCAGAACGTCGGTGCTGCCGAACTCGTGGTAGCGCATCGCCTTCACGGCTTACTCCTCCTGATTGTGCTGCCTTTTGACTTGCCTAGGCAAGTGAGAGGCAAGCATCGCTCACTTGCCTAGGCAAGTCAAGAGGCAACGGTTTAAGCTGCTGGGATGACCGGCGACCCCCTTTGGCTCGACGACGAGCAGCAGAAGGTGTGGCAAGACCTGCGCACCGTGGTCGTCGCGCTGCCCACGCTGCTGGACCGCCAGCTGGAGCGCGACGAGGGCATCTCGAACTTCGAATACAGCGTGCTGGCCCGCCTGTCGATGACCGAGACCCACACGATGCGACTCAGCGACCTCGCCGCCCAGTGCGACAGCACGCAACCCCGGCTGTCCAAAGTGATGGTCCGCTTCGAGCAGCAGGGATGGGTCACCCGCAGCCCCGACCCGCGCAACGGCCGCTACACCCTCGCCACGCTCACCGACGCCGGCCTGAAGAAGGTCGAACAGAGCGCCCCGGCCCACGTCGAAAGGGTCCGGCAACTCGTGTTCGAGCCGCTGAGCGCCGCCCAGCAACGCCACCTCGGCGCCGCGCTGGCCCGCGTCGCCGCCCTGATACGCGAGCAGCACGACGCCTCCTGATGAGACGCATCCCCGTTGCGGACCGCCGCCGTCCAACAGCCGGAGAGGTTTCGCGGACCTGTGTTCCGTCAGGTCTCTGAGATGTAGGTCTCACTCAGGTGACCAGGTTCCGACAACACAGTGTTGTCTTGGGCTCGTGGAAATGGCGGCGGATCACATCGTCGCGGCGGTGAGCATGCCTTACGGCCCGGCGCCCGATCGCCGAGGCCTCTCACATGCCACCAGAAGCATTGCCGGGTAGCCCGTCGCCGTCGCTGCCTCATCGCTAAGGGGATGTCATGTCGTCAGCCGGAGTGTTTCAGGCCTCTGGGCCGGGAACGCAGTCGAGCGGGGTCTTGCGGCCTCTCGGTGCGTTCGAGCGTCTCTACTACCGCTATGCCGAGCGGAATCCGCTGCACTTCACCGTCGCCGCGGAGTTTCGGGTGTCCCTGGACGAAAAGCGAGTGCGTGCTGCGCTCGCCGCTGTGCAGGAGCGCCATCCGTTGCTCTCGGCGCACATCGAGGATTTGCCGGACACTCGGCTGACCTTCGTCCGTTCCCGGAACGTACGATCGGTCGGTCTCACGAAGATTCAACAAAGATCGTCCGAATGGCGGTCACATGCCGCAGATGAACTCAGCCGGCCGTTCAACCGGTCGGAAGCTCCCTTGATGCGGGCGGTCCTCGTCGGCGACGGGGAGGGTTCCACCATCCTGCTGACGTTCGATCACACCGTCGCGGACGGAATCTCGGCGATCCGCATCATGCGGGACCTCGTGATGGCTCTGAACGACCACCCGCTGACGCCGCTGACGCTGCCACCGTCCCAGGAGGAGATGCTCGCCCGGTCTCTGCCCGAATCAGATCGGCGAATCCCTGAGGCGAAGGACGGCGACCGGCGCTTGGTCGGTCCCGCTACGCTCAGGCCCTTTGACCGCAGTGCCGCCCCTGACATTCACACGGCCGAGTTGACCGCCGCCGAAACTGGTCGGCTGATTCAAAGGTGTCGTGCCGAAGGAACGACGGTAAATGCGTTGATCACGGCGGTGGCTTCCGGTGTCCGCGCCAAGGAGCGCACGGAACAGTTCGTCAGGACGGTCACGAACATCAACTTCCGGAGCCTCATCGGTGCCGGCGACGACTGTGTGGACTACTTGACCGCAACGCGCACCGGGATGGCTCCCCATGACGGCTCGACGGTGTGGGATCAGGCCCGAGTGATCGGCAAGGACATCGCTGCCGCTAGGTCGCCGGCCGGAATCGGCGGTGCATCGGCGCTGACGCAGCAGTTCATCCCCGCCGATGCGGGGAGCGAGCTCGCCGAGAGTTTCATGGTGGGGGCACTCTCGTACGAGATCATGATCAGCAACCTCGGCGTTCAGGACATCCCGGATGTGGGCCCGGTGCGCCCCCATGCCCTGTGGGGACCGATTCTGCTGTGCCAGGTCGAAGGGGAGTACGTCACCGGGGTCACCACCTACGATGGCCGGCTGCGCTTCGTCACCTGCGCACACGATTCGGTCAGTGCCTTCGTGGATGAGCTCCGCGCCGCACTCGTGAGTGCCGGCGACTGATCCGACGGCGTCATGACCAGGTGGTGCGAGGCGTGGAGTCAGCCTACTCGCGGCGGGCCGGCCCCGCGCCGTCAACTCCCGTCCGAGGGCTGCGTTGCTCGGCGCTGCCGCCGAGCCGGTCGCCTTCGGTGGCGCTCGCTCCGGTCGACGCCGTCAATCTGACCGTCGAGGCCGTCGGCCCGCAGATCGACTATTACCTGCACGGCGGCATCACCGCGGTTCAAGCCGTGCTGCCCGCCATGACGGCCAGGCGCTCCGGCGTCATCGTCGTCACGACGGGCGCCTCGTCCGGGCCCGTCATCCACCCGCCGCTCGGCAGCGTCGGCGCTGCTACGGCGGCGCTGCGCAACTGGACCCTCCAACTGCATGCTGCCCTCGAACCCCACGGCGTCTACGCGGCACACGTGGCCATTGCCGCGTACATCGGAAAAGGCGGACCCCAGTCTCAACCCGACGCCATCGCTGAGGCCTATCGTGAGCTGGTGACGAGCCGCACTCAGGCAGAGCTCGTCTACCGCGACGAGACCCTGAAGCTCTAGGCAGGCACCCCGGGGAGAGCTCAGTTCGGCCGTACCCATACGTCCATGACGATCTCGACGGATTCGCGGACGATGCCGTACCAGCCGATGTGGGTCTCGGTGGCCGGCGTGGTGGCCGCCTCGGACCTGATGGACAGCACGAAACCGGCCAGTGCCGCCGAGGCCAGGACAGCCAGGGCGATCAACAGGCGCGGACGTGGATGGTTCGGGGTCTGTCCCGCCATGGTGGTTCCCTCGAACGAACGGTGTGGAGCTCACCATCAGGCTGCCCTCCCCGACCTCGCCGGCACATCTGGCGCGGGCATGAACTGTGCCTTGCGACCTCCGACGGAGACGGCTCCGCCGCAGGTAGGAACTTCGCTGCCGTACGCCTCGAGAATCACCGTGAGCCGAGTCCCGTCGGTAGCATCGGTGCCGGCACACGTCGGGAACGCGAATGGGTGAGCAGCGATGGACAAGCCCCGCGGGTTCGGCGGGTCAGCCGATCGGAAGCGACGCGACTGGGACAGCAGACTGGACGCGCTGGGACTGACGACGCCCTTGCGGCGTGACAGTGCGCTGGCGATCCTCGTTGCCGGCGTGACGGCCGGCCTGCTTCTGCTTCCCGGCATCTCCGGCACGGTCACCACCTTCACCGATGGCCCGCCGTTCGTGGTGGCGGGACTGCTGGTGGCGCAGGCGGCGGCGTTGTGCCTGCGCCGGGTCCGGCCGATGTGGTGCCTCACCGCG
Source organism: Actinoplanes sp. M2I2 (assembly GCF_023544445.1). GTDB lineage: Bacteria > Actinomycetota > Actinomycetes > Mycobacteriales > Micromonosporaceae > Actinoplanes. Next base: position 9,876 of record NZ_JALPVJ010000041.1, read on the forward strand.
GTCCTGGCCCTGCAGATCGGCCTGGCTCTGGCCGCGGGGCCGGGGGAGGGCCTCCGCGGAGCGGCCCTGGCCATCGCCGTCTACTCCTGTGGCACGTTGATGCCGAAGCGCAGCGCTGCGCTGGTCGCTGGGCTCGCGGCGTTCACGGAGACGGCAAGCTTCGTGGTGCTGAGCGCGATCCCGGCCGCCCTCGCGTCGACCGTCCCTGCATCGCCCCCGCTGATCTCGCGCATCGTGGTGCAGATTGTTCTCTCGGCGACCCTCTATGGCGCAGCGGCTGCGCTCGGCCGCAACACCACGATTCGCCGCCGGTACACCGAGATGGTCGAGCTTCGCGCCGCCGAGGCCGCGGAGAACCTGAGCGTGCGGACCGACGCCGCTCTCGCCGCCGAGCGCACCCGGATGGCCCGGGAACTGCATGATGTGGCCGCCCACCACCTCACCGCCCTCATCGTGCAAGCGACCGTCGTGGAACGCATGCTCGACCGGGATCCGGACGCGGCTCGCCGGAGTGCCGCCGCCATCCGTACGGAGGGGAAAAGCGCCTTGCAGAATCTGCGGTTGGTCGTCGGGGCCCTGCGAGAATCCGGCCCGGCCGAACCGGGACTGCCCCACGGCGGCGCGCCCGTACCCGGTCTGGTGATGATCGAACATCTGGTCGCCGGCCACGCGGACACGCAGGCCCGGCCCCGGCTGATCGTGTCCGGCCAGCCTGGTGACCTGTCGGAGGCGGCCGATCTGGCCTTCTACCGCGTGACGCAGGAGGCGCTGTCCAACGCCCGCGATCACGCACCCGGCGCCATGGTCACCATCACGATCGATCACCGGAAGGAGGCCAGTGTGCTCGAGATTCACAACGGCCCGGGTTCCGCCCGGCAGACGCGGGCCGATCGTCGCCATCGCGGCTTCGGACTGATCGGCATGCGCGAGCGCGCCGGCCTCATCGGGGCCTCCCTGTCCGCGGGCCCGACTCCGGACGGTGGCTGGTCGGTCAAGCTGACCATTCCCCGTACGGCCGGCCGGCCCCGATGATCACCGGGTACGGGCCGTCCGGGTCGGCCGTCGCTCGATCCTTCGTCGGTCAGTCGTTGTGGAGCGCGCGTCGACGCCTCGCGTAGACCCGGGGGCCGACGCGGGAGACGAACGCGAACGGTAGCGCCGGGATGGCGTCGCGGAGGATGCGGTCCGTGCGGCAACTCTCGCCGGCGGTCAGGCGCTTCGGCGCAGCGCGATGGAATAGGACAGGGCCTTGCGCAGGCCCGGCAACTCCTGCTCGACCCGATCGGCCAGGGCGCGGATGGCCGGCTTGTGCGTTCTCAGTTCGCGCCAGCGGAACATGGTGCCCACCAGTCCGTCGACCGCCAGGGTGGTGAGCACGGCGTCCCCGAGCGAGACGGATGCGGGTGCGGAGTCTGTCCGCACCGCGTCGCGGATCCGGCTCCGCAGCGCCTGAACCTGCGCGGGATCGACGGTGACGATCTTCTTGCGCCGGATCGGGCCGAAGACCTGATGGTGCTCGATCGTGATGTGCCCGGCGCCGGCAAGTTGTTCCTGGACGAAGCGCTCGGCCTTGTCCCATCGGCTCTCCAGCACGTCGAACCAGCTTCGTGGCTGGTCCGGCGGAACGTCGCCGAGCACCTGCGCGAGGAACGGGTCGATGGTGGCCGGTGCCGGGGTGTTCGTTCGCCCGGCCTTGCCGCCGCGGTCGTGCAGCAGGCCGGCGATGCGAAGCTCGGCGACCGCGGCCGCGGAGAGCAGCGATCCACGAACCGGTTCGCTGTCGGCGTCGAGCCGGCCTTTCTCCTCCTGGAGACTGAGGAGGAAGAGTCGGTGCGGCAACGGCAGAGTCTCGACCGTCGGCCTCGATCCGGTGGGGCCGGAGGACGGCATCATGCGGAGAATCCTTCACGAAAGGGGAGGGGCGTCGGCGGCATCTCAGTCGAGGACGGCGGTTGCTTCGATCTCCACGAAGAAATCGGGTGTGAAGAGAGCTTGGACGCCGATGATGCTGATGGGCGGAGTCGGAGCGGGCAGACCCTCGGCCTGCGCCCGCGCGATGCCGGCGAGAACCTCGTCCCACTTCTCCGGCACCCAGTCCACGATGTAGAAGGTGAGTCGCGCGAGGTCGCCGGCGTCCCCTCCCGCGCCGCGGACACCAATGATGATGTTGCGCAGCGCGGCGTGGACCTGACCGGCCAGATCCGGTGCGGCCGGCCGGAAGTCGGGGGTGACGCCGGCCTGGCCGGCCAGCAGGATCAGCCGGGACCCGGTCGCGGCAGCGACCGGAAAATAGTCGGTCTGCCGGAGCAATCCGTCCGGGTGCAAGAACTCGACGGCCATGTGATTTTCCCATCCCTGCGTTGCGGGCTCTGCCTGGTGATCTCTCCTAGTGAAATCGGTGTTCCGGGAACACAGTCAAGATGAGCGCTGACTTCCTCGGTGGTGCCGGCCGAGGAAGTCGCGGATGAGGTCGGCGACATCGTCCAGGTGGCTCTCCAGCAGGAAGTGGCCGCCGTCCACGAGGTGCACCTCGGCGTCGGGCAGGTCTTCGCCGAAGGCCTTCGCCCCGTCGGCCGAGAAGATCTCGTCGTTGCGGCCCCAAACCGCCAGAACGGGAATCCGGTTAGTGCGCAGGTGTTCCTGAAGCCGGGGATAGATCGCCCGGTTCGTCGGGTAGTCAGCGAAAAGGCGCAGTTGCACCTCGTCGTTGCCCGGCCGCTGAAGCAGTGCGTGGTCGAGGGTCCAGGTGTCAGGACTGACGACGCTCGGATCCGGTACGCCGTGGGTGTATTGCCAGACGATCGCGTCCAGGCCCAGGGCCGGGCGGATGGCCGCCTCGGTCCGCGGGTTCCGGTTCTCGGCGTAGGCCCAGACCGGGGCCCAGAAATCGGGTACGAAGCCGGCCTCGTAGGCGTTGCCGTTCTGGGAGATGACGGCGGTCACCGGAGCGTCGGGCCTCAGGGCGAGCCGCCATCCGATCGGCGCGCCGTAGTCCTGGACGTAGATGGCGTACCGGCGGACTCCGAGCTGCCCGAGCAGGCCCGCGGTGAGCCGGGCCAGGGCGTCGAAGCTGTATGCGAACTCCTCCATCGTGGGCGTGCCGGACTGGCCGAAGCCGAGGTGGTCGGGTGCGATCACGTGGTACCGGTCGGCCAGCCTCCCGATGAGCTCACGGAACATGAACGAGCTGGTGGGGTATCCGTGCAGCAGCACCACGGCCGGAGCGCCGGGGTCCCCTGCTTGCCGATAGAAGAGCCGATGTCCTTCGACGACGGCGAACCGGTGAAAGACGCGCATCGCTGACCTCCTTGGTGTTCCCGGGATTGTCAGACCAGGCGACACCGTGTTCCTGGCACATGGTCAAGGCGTTCGACGGCTGAGCCGACTCGCAGGGGAGTCAGGCGCGGCGATCGAAGCGGACTTGACCCTGTGGAGGGGGCGCTTGACTGTGTCGTGAGAACACGGCTTCCACTCAAGAAGTCGAAACAGCAGCTCGGCTCCGATGAGCACGGGCCGCTGGTTTCGTTGCCGATGGCGTACTGAGTGGAAGGACCGGCGATGCTCGTTGTGGTTCATCCGAGATCCGAGGCGGATGCGGCGGTGCGGGAGCAGCGCATGTGTGAGCTCTACGCGGCTACCGCGGCCCAGTTGAGGCGTTATCTCGTACGTCTGTCGGGTCGGCCCGAGGATGCCGAGGATCTGCTTCAGGAGACCATGTTGCGGGCCTGGCGGCGGGTCGACGACTTGCCTGCCGGTGTCGAGGCGCGTCGCCGTTGGATGTTCACGGTGGCGCGGAACGTGGCGATCGACGCGGTCCGGAGCATGAGGGCCCGGCCGGCCGAGGTGTATGGAGCTGACGGGGTGGCGGCTGCGGCGGTTCCCGATGAGACCAGCCGTCTGCTCGATCGGCAGGTGTTGGGGGACACCCTGGCGCGGTTGACTGATCGACAGCGAGCGGTACTGGTGTCGTTGTACTGGACGGATCGGTCGGTGGCCGAGACCGCCGCGAGTCTGGGTATCCGGGAGGGGACGGTGCGTTCTCGCTCGCACTATGCCTTGCGCGCCGTCCGGGGCCTGCTGAGCCGCATCGACCCCGGCTAGCGTGGCCGCCCCTCGTGCCGGAGTGCCGGTGGCTCCTCCCGGGCCCTCCGGGATCGACCTCCGGCAGCGCCGGCCGATCCTGTCGTGGCTGCTGTGGTGGCTGGTCGCCGGTGGGCTTGCGCTCATCTTCCTGCCCGTCAACGCGACGCTGGGTGCTCAACTGTTCGGGATCAACCCGATGGTCGCGGTCCTCACGGGCATCGCCCAGAGCGCCGCGCTGCCCCTGGTCCTCGTCCGGCCCCGCGAAGCGACCGCGCTGCAACTGCTCGCCGTGGTGGTGGTCGCGACTGCCCTCCCGGCCGGCTCGGTATCGACGTGGCCGCTCACCGTGCCGGGCCTGCTGACGCTGATCGCGCACCTCGGCCTGGTCTCGGCCCGTTACGACCGGAGCGCCGCGGCGGCGACCTGGGGTATGAGCGCTCTGCTCATCCCCGTGGTGGCGTTGCTCGACCCGGGCGGCCGATCGGTCGGCGACGGGCTGGTCATGGAGATTCTGTATCCGTCGCTGTCGGCCGGCGTGCTGGGCGCCGTCATGCTGATCCGCCGTTGGCGGCAGGTCCGGCGGGAACTCTCCGACGCGCGCCGCAACATCGAGGTCGAGCAGAGCCATCGGGCTGTCGCCGAGGAGCGCACCCGGATCGCCCGCGAACTGCACGACGTCGTCGCCCACAGCATGTCCGTGATTCACATGCAGGCGACCTCCGCGTCGTACCGGATCGAAAGCCTGGGCCCGGACGCCGAGGCCGAGTTCGAACGGATAGCCACCGGCGCTCGAGCGGCGATGCGCGAGATGCGGCAGCTGCTGTCCGTCCTGCGCGCCGAGGATGCGGACGCCGAGCTGGCCCCGGTGCCCGACCTGAGCGGGCTTCAGGACCTGATGGCGTCGGCACAGCGGGCCGGCCTGCCGGTCGAGGTACGCCGGAGCGATGCCGGGGGAGCGGCAGCCGTGCCGGAACGCGTGGGCCTGGCCGCGTACCGCCTCATCCAGGAGTCGCTGAGCAACGTCATCCGGCACGCCCCCGGTGCCCGTACCTTGATCAATATCGATCTGGAAGGACGTGATCTGGTGCTGTCGGTCGTGAACGAGGCCGCGTCCGGGCCGGCCGAGCCGATGGAGGCCTCCGGGTCGACCGGTCACGGGCTGACCGGGATGCGCGAGCGGGTCCGGCAGGTCGGCGGAACACTGCAGACCGGCGCTCGCGACGAAGGCGGCTACCGGGTGACGGCACGCCTGCCGATCGGGGAGGACCAGTGATCCGCGCGCTCATCGTGGACGACCAGTCGATGATCCGGATGGGCATCCGGGCGATCCTGCAGGCACAACCCGGCATCGAGGTCGTCGGCGAGGCGGAGGACGGGCAGGCCGGGGTGGAGCGCAGCCACCGGCTGCGGCCCGACGTGGTGCTGATGGACGTGCGGATGCCCGTGCTCGACGGGCTGGCGGCGACCCGGGCGCTGCTCGGCCCGGAACGCCCGGTGGGCCACACACCGCGGGTGCTGATGCTGACGACGTTCGACCTCGACGACTACATCTACGCCGCGCTGCAGGCCGGCGCCAGCGGGTTCCTGCTCAAGGACAGTGAGCCCGAGGAGCTGGTCCGGGCCGTCCGGGTGGTGGCCCACGGCGAGGCGCTGCTGGCACCGAACATCACCCGCCGGCTCATCGAGAGCTTCGTCGAGGCGCGGCCGCACCGTCCCGCCGGCGCGACCGCGCTCAACGCCCTGACCGACCGCGAACGCGAGGTCCTGCGCCTGATAGCGCTCGGCCTGTCCAACACCGAGATCGCCGCGTCGCTGTTCATCGCCGAGCCGACCACCAAGACCCATGTCAGCCGGATTTTGCGGAAGCTCGGTCTGCGGGACCGGGTTCAGGCCGTCGTGTTCGGCTACGAGACCGGTCTGGTGAGCCCGGGCGGGCCCGGCTCCCGCGGGCGGTAGGCACCTCGTTGCGGTACGCCGTCCCGCCGGAGATCCGATCGCCGGAGGGAACCTTCACCGGGTGCTCGTAGCGGCGCACCAGCACGACGATGCCGGCCAGGACGAGCGCGAGCACCGGGTACCAGGCGAACCGGGCGGCGACCCACCCCGCGTCGACCGGCGCGTCACCGAGGCCGGGCAGCGTGCCGACCCGGCGGGCGAGCTCCGAGACCCCGACGAGCGCCACCTGGTGCCAGGTGAACACGCTCATCGCACTCAGGTTGAGGCCGGTCACCACCGCCCAGACCCGGCGCCGGCGCAGCAGCCGCTCGATCGGGCCGCGCAGGAGAAGGACGACGCCGATCTGGATCGCGGCCAGGGCCGGGACCATCAGCGACGGCGGGTTCGAATTGGACCGCGCCGAGCCGGGCACGCTCACGATGCTCACCGGATACTCCAGCACGGCGAGCAGAAGCACGGACACCGCCAGGCCGGCGGCGACCAGACCGGCCGCGACCCGCCGGTCCACCCGTCCCGCCGACCACGCCACGCCCAGTTGATAGGCGAAGAACCAGGCCGGCAACACGCTCAGGTAGCCGACGGCGGCCGGCTCGACGTCCGGGCCGAAGCGAAGGACGTCCACCACGGCCACGGCTGCGGCGAACGCGAGGACCATCCGGAGCCCGCCCCGGCGGTCGAGTCTGAGGGCGTACGGCGTGAGAGCGCTGATCACCGCGTACACGCCGATGAACCACAACGGCTGCAGAAACAGCACCACGGTCGTCCGCGCGGTGGCGCTACCCAGCCCGAGGATGCCCAGCAGCGGCAGTGCCACGGCCAGAATCGTCGTCGCGGCGATCACCGGTCGTCCGATCCGCCACAGCCGACGGCGCACCCACTGCGCGTCGGTCTCGCCGCGTGCCCGGGCACGGCGCAGTCCCTGGGCCGACGTGTAACCGCCGACCAGGAAGAACAGACCCAGCATCTGCAGCAGCCAGGTGACCGGATGCAGGCCGTCCAGATGGCGTAGTGGGCTGTCGATCCGCAGGCCCTCCGGAGTCGCCACCAAGGCGCCGACCATCCAGTGCCCGGTGACCACCCCCAGGATGGCCAGGGCACGGAGCCCGTCGATGAAACGGTCGCGCTCCCGCATGACTTTCCCTCCGTCGATGTCTTCGATATCGACGCTAGGAACGGGCCCGGCCGGGTCGCGTCGGGCGCGGGATGTATGCGGGCCGCTACGACGGATGTACGCCGACTGCTGCGAGCGGGGGGCGCCGGGACCATCCCCCGGACGCCCCTACCCCGGTACCACTGGCTCGATCCCCAGGGATGACGCCGGCAGCGGCACCGTCCCCGCACTCTTCTTCCGTAAGCACGGGAACGCCATGAGAGGAAGCAATGAAGCTACGCAACAAGCGACAGAGGACGGCCGGACCTTCGACCGCTCCCGCTGTCGACACCGGTCTCGCGGTCGAGATGAGCGGTGTCCGGCGACGGTACGGCCGCGGTTCGCGTGCCGTCCACGCACTCGCGGGCATCGATCTCGCCCTGCCGCGCGGCACCTTCACGGCCGTCATGGGCCCGTCGGGATCCGGCAAGTCCACTTTCCTGCAATCCGCCGCGGGGCTGGACCGGCCGACGGAGGGTTCCGTGCGCCTCGGGGGTACGGAGATCACCGGGATGAACGAGGACGAGCTGACCAAGCTGCGTCGCAGCCGGCTCGGCTTCGTGTTCCAGGCGTTCAACCTGTTGCCGTCACTGACCGTGGAACAGAACGTCCTGCTGCCCATGCGGTTGGCCGGGCACCGTCAGGACCATCGCCGCGCGGCCGAGGTGCTCGCGCGGGTCGGGCTCGCCGACAAGGCCCGGCGCCGGCCCGGCGAGCTGTCCGGTGGCCAGCAGCAGCGGGTGGCCATCGCCCGCGCCCTGATCAGCGACCCGGACGTGATCTTCGCGGACGAGCCCACCGGCGCCCTCGACACCGGCACCGCCGCCGAAGTGCTCGGCCTGCTCCGGCACGCCGTGGACGGCCTCGGCTCGACCGTCGTCATGGTCACCCACGATCCGGCCGCGGCAGCGTGGGCCGACCGGGTGCTGTTCCTGGCGGACGGCGCCTTCGCCGGCCATCTCGAGCGTGGCTCGGCGGCACAGATCGCGGCCCGGATGACCGCGCTCACCTCCGCCACCTCGCGCACGACCATGATGGCGGGAGCGGCGGCATGATGCGTCCCAACGGACTCGCCCGCGCGGCCATCCGGTTCAAACCCGCGTCGTTCGCGGGAACCTTCCTCGCCCTGCTGATGTCCGCGCTGATCGTGGCGGCCGCCGGCATCCTGCTCGAGACCAGCCTGCGCGCGTCGGTGCCGCCACAACGCTACGCGAACGCGCCGGTCATCGTGGCCATGGACCAGAACGAGTACGTCGTCACCGGCAGCGGTGAGGACCAGGAGAGGGAGGCGGTGCCCCTGCCCGACACGAAGCGGCTGGACGCCGGGCTCACGGCGAGGGCCGCCTCGGCCCCGGGTGCGGCCACGGCTGTCGCGGACTTCACCTTCCCGGTACGCGCGGCCGTGCCCGGCGGTGCGCTCACCGCGCACGGCTGGGGTTCGCAGGTTTTCACCGGCGCCGCGCTGACCGAGGGCTCCGCGCCCCGCGACGGCGAGGTCGTGCTCGACCCGGGCACGGCACAGGCCACGCAGGCGGCCGTCGGCGGCACCGTCGCGCTGGAGACCGCTGTCGGGCGGCAGGACTTCCGGGTGGCCGGCATCGCCGAGCTCGCGGGCGCCGCGGGCGGACTCGCCTGGTTCGCCGACACCGAGGCCGCCGTCCTCGCCGGGCATCCCGGCCGGGCCGACGCCATCGCCGTGATGGCGACGCCCGGCACCGATGCCGCCGCACTCGCCGGCTCGGTGGGCGAGGCCGTAGCCGGCTCGGGAGCCCAGGTGCACCTCGGCGACGACCGCGGCGCCGTCGAGGATCCGGGTCTCAGCTACGCCAAGGAGATCCTGTTCGGCATCGGCGGCTCGTTCGGTGGCATCGCTGTCATCGTGGCGATCCTCACCGCCGCCTCGATCGTGGCCCTCTCGGTGTCCCAGCGGGCCAGGGAGTATGCGCTGCTGCGGGCCGTCGGGGCCACGCCACGGCAGATCCGCCGTGCCGTCGCCGCCGAGGCGCTGCTGATCGCGCCGCTCGCCGGGATCGCCGGCCTCCTGCCCGGCCTCGGGCTCGCGCACTGGTGGTTCGACCAGTTGCAGGATCGTGGCGCGATCCCGGAGGCGGTGCAGCTGCAGATCTCGGCGATGCCCCTGCTCGCCGCCGTCGTCGTCGGGCTGCTCACGGCGCTCGGCGCCGGCTGGGCGGCCGGTCGCAGGCCGGCGCGGACCAAGCCGGGACAGGCCCTCACCGAGGCGTCGATCGAACGTCTGCGCCCGGGCGGCATCCGTACCGTCCTCGGCCTCGCCGCTCTCGTCGGCGGCGCGGTGCTCAGCGGCGTCGCGGCCCGCTCGGCCGGGAACGACGCGGCCGGTGCCGGTCTCGGCGTCGTCATGCTGTTCATGATGGCCGTCGCTTTGCTCGGCCCGCTGGTGGCGCGGTTGCTCGCGGGCCTGTTCGGGCTGCCGCTGCGCGGCGCCGGCCCGGCCGCCGGTCTGGCCGCCGCCAACTCCCGGACCAACGCCCGTCGTCTCGCCTCGGCGATCACCCCGATCGTGCTGGCCATGGCTTTCGCCTCGACCCTGGTGTTCATGAACACGAGCGAGAACCGGGCCGCCGACAAGCAGTTGCGCGCGGGTATCACGGCGGACCACATCGTCACGGACCCGGCCGGGCTGCCGGCCACGGCGGCGGCCGACGCCGCCCGTACGCCCGGGGTGCAAGCCGCCGTCGCCGTGCTGAAGACCCAGGTGCTGATCCCGGTCGGCTCGGGCGAGTTCAAGGCATTGCAGGGCGCGGCCGTCCAGGCCGTCACCGGCTCCGGCGCCGAGCTCACCGAGGTGCAGGACCTGGACGTCCGCGAAGGCAGCCTCGACGGGCTCGGCAGTGACCGGATCGCCATCGACACGACCCTGGCCACCGCGGCCGGCCGCGGGGTCGGCGACCGGCTCCCGCTCCACCTCCCCGACGGCAGCCGGGCCGATCCCGAGATCATCGCGGTGTACGGCCGCGGCCTCGGACTGGCCACGGTGACCATGGACCGGGCGTCGCTGGCCGGGCACGTCACCTCGAGCTTCGACAGCACGCTGCTGGTCCGGGGTGGCTCGGCGGAATCGATCGCCCCTCTGGGTACGGTCACCGACGCCGCCGGCTACGCCACCGAACGGAGTCTCGATGCGAAAACGGGTGCCTGGCTGAACAACACCATGGCCGCGGTCCTCGGCGGGTTCGCCGCCATCGCCGCTCTCAACACCCTGGTGATGACGGTCGTCGATCGCCGCCGGGAGCTGGGGACGCTCCGTCTGGTCGGCGCCACCCGGCGCCAGGTCCTCGCGATGCTCCACTGGGAGAGCCTGCTCATCTCCGTCGCGGGCATCCTGCTCGGCTCGGCCATCGCGGCCGCCACGCTGTTCCCGATGATGAGGGGGACGACCGGCGATGCGCCCTACATCGCCCCGCTGACGTACGGATCGTTCGTGGTCGCAGCCGTCGGCCTGGCCCTGGTCGCCGTCACCGTGCCGGCCCGAGCGATCCTGCGCCGCTGGTCGTAGGGCGCCTACCAGGGCGACGGCCGGCACCCGCCCGGCCGTCGCCCTTGCCCTTTTCTCCCGCAACGGAAAAACCAAAGTGCCGGCGAACTCCGATCGATGCGTTCCTGACTGCCAAGCGGGTAATGATGCCGCCATGGATCATCCGTGACGTCGGCCAACGTGCGATGGGAGAACCATGAGCAGTAGCCGGACAGCGGGCGTGCGAGGGCTCGCCCGACGGGACACCGAATCACGGGAGCTGATGGACGATCCCGGTTGCGACCTCGACCGGCTCGAACGCACCTACCGCCAGTTCACTGCCGTCAACCGGCTCGTGTCGGGCTGGCGGCGCCTCTACCGGCGACGGATCCGGCCGCGCCTGGACGCTCGCCGGCCGACGACGCTGCTGGACATCGGCTTCGGCGGTGGCGACATCGCTCGCGCTCTGGCCGGCTGGGCGGCCCGCGACGGGCTCTCGCTCCGGACGACAGCCATCGATCCGGACGAGCGCGCCCTGCGTCATGTGCGCCGGCTGCCCGACGCCGGAGTCCGCTTCGAACAGGCGTCGAGCGCTGACCTGGTCGCCCGCGGTGACCGGTACGACCTGGTGATATCCAATCATCTTCTGCACCACCTCGACGCGGTGGAGCTCTCCGCCCTGCTGGCCGACAGCCGGGCTCTGTCCCGCCGCCTGGTCATCCACAACGACCTCGCTCGAGGGCGCGCCGGCTACGGTCTGTATGCCGCCGCGACCCTGCCGTTCGCCCGCCGCTCCTTCGTCCACCAGGATGGACTGCTTTCGATCCGCCGCAGTTATCGGTGCGCCGAGCTGCGAGCCGCCGTCCCACCGGGGTGGCGAGTGACACCGATGTTTCCGCAACGCCTGTTGCTCAGCTGCGAGAGGGGCCGTTGATGAGCCGGATCCTGGTCACCGCGGCCGCGGTGAGCTATGCGGCGAACGCCGCCTTCGGCGCGGCCGTCGCCGCGAAGGTGATCGACAACGGGCGGATCCGCTGGGTCCATCACGCCCTGTTCAGCACGACCGTCTCGCTCACCGTGATCGCGGTCGCCGCAAGCGCAGTCCAGCGCCGGCCCGCCGGTCTCGCGCTGCTGCCGGCGCTCGGACCCCTGGCCGCACTGCCGTACGCCGGTGGACGGGTCCGCCGGCATGCCGCCCTGGCCGGGTCGGCGGCGCCGGCGTACGCGGCCGCTCTCGTTTCCGTCTGGAGGAGTCACTGATGGAGTTTCTCGATGTGGTGCGTCGTCGCCGGACGACCAACGGCGCGTTCCTGCCCGACCCGGTCTCCGAGGAGCACCAGCGCCTTTTGATGGAGGTCGCGGGACGGGCCCCGTCGCAGCTGAACAGCCAGCCGTGGCGGTTCGTGATCGTGGAGGAACGCCCGACGATCGAGGCCATCGCCCGGATCAGCGGGGAGAGCATGACCGAGGCGATGTCCAACGGCACGTTCTTCGAGCGCTACAAGCCCTACTTCCGATTCAGCAAGGAGGAGATGGAACGCCGGCGGGACGGGATGCTGTTCGACCGTCTGCCCGCGCCGTTGCGCCCGTTCACCAGCCAGGTGTTCACCAGCCGGGGGCAGAAGCTCATGAATGCCATGCGGGTGCCGCAGAACCTGGGCGAGGAGAACCGGAAACTCGTCGCCGGCTCCCCGCTGCTGCTCGGTGTGATGCTCGACCGGTCCGAGTACCGTCCGGGGGAGCTGTCCTCTTTCTACTCGCTCTTCAGCATGGGCGCGGCGATGGAGAACCTGTGGCTGACCACGGTCGAGATCGGGATGGGCATCCAGTTCGTCTCCTTCCCGATGGAGGTGCCCGGCCGCTGGGACGAGATCGTCGGCCTGCTCAAGGTGCCGGACGATCTCGAGCTGATGGCCGTGTACCGGCTCGGCTATCTGCCCGCCGAGCAACGCCGGCCGCCGATCGACTGGACCAGCGAGCACCGCCGGTTGCCGTCGCAGTACGTCTTCCGCGGCACCTGTGCGACTCCCCAAGAGGGCTGGGACCAGAGGACGAACGGATAGGCGAGAGCCGGCTGAATGGATACGCCCGTGCCTCCCGGTCGTCAGCGCCGCCGACCGGGAGGCACGGTGCCCTACTTGGTGCAGGTCGGCATGGTGGCCGGCAGCTTGAGGTCGACGAGGTAATCCGAGGCGATCGTGTCGACGCACTTGTTGGCCCCGGAGGACACGATGGTGTGGCCCTCGCCCTTGACGGTCAGCAGGGCGCTGTCCAGGGTTTCGGCCAGACTGATGCTGCCCTTGTGCGGGGCGGTGGGGTCACCGGTGATGGAGACGACAAGTGTCTTCGGCAGACCCGCGATGTTCTGGCCGTACGGGATGCCGAGGGTGGGCTGGGCCGGCCAGAACTCACAGGCGTCGCGGGCGCCCTCGGCCAGGTCGTTGCCCGGGTTCATGAAGGGCGCGAGTTCGTACGTCTCGGTGCGCAGCCGGATGACGTCCTGGGGGGTGAGGCGTTGCTCGTCCATGCAGTTGATGGCGAACGCCGCCTCGGTCTGGTTGCCGTTCACCACGGTGTCGGCCTCGCCGCCCTCGTTCTCGGCCAGCAGTTCGAGGAGCTTGTCACCGCGTCCCTGCCGGACCTGCTCGAGGCCGCCGACGACGGTGGGCCACTTCGCCGGGTCGTAGAGGCCGTTGATCACGCCGCCGAGCGCGTCGTCGAAGGTGAGTTTGCGGTCCCCGGCCGGCACGGGACGGTCCAGCAGTGGCTGGACGATCGCCTGGAACTTCGACGTCCACGCCTTCGGGTCGGTCCCCAATGGGCACGTCGCGTCCTTGGCGCACGCGGCCGCCATCGCCGTGAAGGCCTGTTGGAACCCGCCGTACGCCAGGAGCCGGCGCTCAACTGTGCCTTGGCGCGGGTCGAAGCCGCCGTCGAGGACCATGGCCCGGACGCGCTGGGGGAACTGCTCGGCGTAGGCGGTACCCAACCGCGTGCCGTAGCTCTGGCCGAGGAACGTCAGCTTCTCTTCGCCGAGCGCCGCTCTCAGCACATCCATGTCGCGGGCAGTGGTGCGCGTGCCCATCTGGGTCAGTGCCTTCGCGCCGCCGGACCCGGCGGCGCAGCGGTCCAGCACCGCGCGGGTGTCCTCCTCCGTCAAAGGGGCGTTCTGCGCGACCAACGGGAACACCTTGTCGCCCCGGGTCGTGCCCTTCTCGGAGTAGCAGTCGGCCGCGGGCTTGGTGGCGCCGACCCCGCGGGGGTCGAACCCGATCAGGTCGAAGCGCTCGGTGATGCGGCTCTCGGGCAACAACGTGCCCACTGCCACCCCGAACAGGACCCCGGATCCGCCGGGACCGCCCGAGTTGAGCAGCAGAGAACCCTGGGCCTTCCCGCGGGCCTTGACGCGCAGGACCGCGACGGCGGCGGCCTCACCACCCGGGTCGGCGTAGTCGAGCGGGACGGTCAGCCACCCGCACTCGGCCGGGGCCTTCGCCAGGACCTCGGCTTCGCGCTTACTGGTGGCGAAGTCGTCGTTGCACGCGCGCCATTCCAGCTTCTGCGCGTAGAACCGGTCCAAGGCCGCGGTCGATGCGCTCGGGTCGGCGGCCGGCTGTTCCCCCGACCCGGATGTGCAGGCTGCCACCACAAGGACGCCGGCCATCAGGCCGAGGCCGGCGAATCTGCGTGCTGGTCTTTTCACGGTGTGGACCCTCCGTAGCGGTTTCCGCCGAGTCGACACCGTGTCCCCGGCACACGGTCAAGGCCGGCACCGCAGGCGCGCGGAGCGAGTCGCGCCACCCGTGCTTGGATGTGCCATGCGGTTGAGCGAGATGATTGTCCGACTTGGTCACCGGCGCTGGTTCGCCGCCGCCGGGCGGTTTCTGATGCCGCTCGACCGGCGGTTGATTCGGCTCACGAGGGGGCGCCTCTCGGTGATCGGGTGGCAGACGGCGCCACCGACGCTGCTGCTGACGACTCGCGGGCGGACCAGCGGCCTGCTTCGCGAGCGGCCGCTGCTGTACGCGCGAGACGGTGACGCGTACGTCGTGATGGGCTCGAACTGGGGTCAGACCCGGCACCCGGCCTGGTCGGGCAACCTGCTGGCCGACCCGGTGGCCACGATGATTATCGCCGGCGAGACGACCGCCGTGCGCGCCACGCTGCTGGAGGGGCCGGACCGGGAACGGGTGTGGCCCCTCCTGCTGCGGGTGTGGCCGGCCTACCGGGACTACGACGAACGCTCCGGTCGCACTCTGCGGATCTTCCGGCTCGTACCGGATGCACCGGGCCGCGTCGCATCCTGATTCACCCGCTCAGCGCAGGCGCAGTTCCTTGAGCTGCCGGCGGGAGGTGATGCCGAGCTTGCGGAAGATGTTGCGCAGGTGGGCTTCGATCGTGCGCGGGCTCAGGAACAGCTGTGCGCCCACCTCCTGCGAGGTCGCGCCGGTGGCGACCAGCCGCGCGATGTGCAGCTCGTGGTCCGTGAGGGTGTCGGCCGTCGACGTCGTCCGTTTACGGGGGTGCTCGCCGGTGGCCCGCAGCTCCCGGGCGGCGCGGGCGGCGAACGCCTCCAGCCCCATGCCCGACAGCAGCTCGTGCGCGGTGCGAAGCTGTTCGCGGGCGTCCAGACGCCGGCCCTCACGGCGCAGCCACTCGCCGTAGACCAGGTGGGTGCGGGCGAGATGCCCGGCCATCCGGCTGGCCTGCAGCCAGGCGATCGCCTCGCGATAGTGCTGGTCGGCGGCCGGGCCGGTGCTGGTCAACGCTTGCGAGCGTGCCGCCAGGCCGAGCGCCCACGGGCTGCCACTGGCCCGGGCCCGCTCGGTGAGCAGCCCCACGGCGGCGGTCGCGCGCTCCGGCTCACCCGCGCGGGAGGCCGCCTCGATGAGTTCGGGCAAGGTGAGATTGCTGAACAGTGTCTCGTCGGTTCTGGCCGCGCTGCTCGCGGCGTCCATGGCGGCGGGGTAGTTGCCCAGGCCGTTGTGCAGCACCGTCAGGGCGTACTGGGCCATCGTCACTGCGGTGCCCTCGCCCCGGGCGGTCGCCTGTTCGACGCTTGCCGCATACAGCTGGGTGGTCTCGGCCTCGCGGCCGCGCCATCCGGCCAGCACGAGCTGGGCGTGCAGCAGATGTACGCCGCCGGTCGCCTGCGTGATGCCGACTTCCTCGGCGGCCAGCTCGCCGGCGTGCTCGATCTCGCCGGCGAACACCAGCACGACGGACTGGAAGAGCAGCGCGGCCGGCAGCACGGCGAGCACGCCCGCTTCGCGGGCGAGCCGGACGTTGCTTTCGGCCAGCGCCAGGACCGACTCGTCGTCGAACAGCGCCAGCGCGATCCGGCTGACCAGCCAGAGCCACCGCTGATCGTCGGCCAATCCCTGCGCCGGCTGGTCGAGGAAGGCCTTCACCGCGCGGCGCAGTTGGGGCATGCCGGCTTCGTACCCCTCGATGAACGCAGTCACCAGCGCATCGAGCAACATGTCGGCCGGCCTGGGCGGCCCGGGCGGGGCGGGCGCGGCCTTGGCGCTCTGGGCAACCTCCCGTACGCCCCGTTCCTGGTCGACATCGCCGATGATGATCGCCGCATCGAACGCGTGCAGGTAGGTCTCGCGGGCGAGCGCGGCGTCCAGCGGGCCGAGTGTCCTGGCCGCATCCAGCAGCATCCCCGGCACGTCACTGCCTCGGGTCAGGTAGAAGGCGATCCGGGCGCGTGACAGTTGCAGCCGGCCGCGTTGCCGGGCGTCCAGCGGCCCGGCCGCCGCCACCTCCAGCAGTTCCAGGGCGGCCTCGGACGCGCCCGCCTCCTGCTTGGCATCCGCGGCCTCCAGCGCGCGCCTGGCCCGGTCGGCCGGATGGGGTGTGAGCTCCATCGCCCGCTGGAGGAAGGCCGCCGCGGCCGCCGACCCGCCACGAGCACGCGCCCGGCCGGCCGAACGCTCCAGGCCCGCGGCGACCTCCTCGTCGGAGCCCAGCACCGCCTGCGCGCGGTGCCACACCTGCCGGTCAGGATCGACGAGAGGATCGATGGCGGCGGCCAGCGCCCCATGCGCGCGGCGGCGATCCGGTGGCGAGGCCGCCCGATAGACCGCCGACCGCACCAGCGGATGGCGGAACCGCACCCGTGTGCCGATCTCCAGCAGCCCGGCGGTCTCCGCGGGTGCGGTCGCCTCCCGCGCGATGCCCAGCTTCTCGCCCGCACGCCACAGCAGCGCCACGTCGCCGGTCGGCTCCGTCGCCGCGATCAGAAGCTGCAGTTGACTCTCGGCCGGCAGGCTGCCCGATCGGCGCTGGAAGCTGTCCTCGACGCGGCGCGGAACGCTCATCACGTCGGGTAGCTCGAACCCGCCGGCCAGCCGGCCCGGTTGTGCGCTCCGGGGCAGTTCCAGCAGCGCCAGAGGGTTGCCTTGCGCCTCGGCCAGGATGCGCTCGCGTACTCCGTCGTCAAGAGGAGCCGGGACCGCACCGGTCAGCAGCGCCCGCGAGTCTGCGTCGGAGAGCCCCTCCAGGCGCACCTCAGGCAACCCGTCGAACACCCGGACGTCGGCTTCACCAGGGTCTCGCAACGCGAACACCAACGCCAGCCGTTCGGCCGCCACCCGGCGCGCCACCATGGCCAGGACCTGGGCGGACGCCTCGTCCAGCCACTGCGCGTCGTCGATCAGGCACAGCAGCGGCCCCTCCTCGGCCACCTCGGCCAGCAGGCTGAGAGTCGCCAGCCCGACCAGAAGGCGGTCCGGCTTCGCGCCGGTCTGCCGCCCGAACGCGACACCGAGCGCGGCCTGCTGAGGTGCGGGCAGCACCCGGGCGCGGTCCAGCAACGGCCCGCACAGTTGATGCAGGCCGGCGAAGGCGAAGTTTGTCTCGGATTCCACCCCGACCGCGGTCTCCACCCGGAACCCCGACCCGCCCGCGATGTCGCGGGCCTGACCCAGCAGCGCGGTCTTGCCGATGCCGGCCTCGCCGCGCACCACGACGGCTCCGCTGTGCCCGGACTTCGCCCGAACCAGCAGCTGTTCGATCGCTTCGCGCTCCTTGCGGCGGCCCAGCAGGTCCACCAGCTCCGCTCCCGTCCGACTCCGGACACCTCATCCATCCGGACAGGAAGCCCAACCGTAGTGATAGAAGACGTTCGCGATCGAGCCTTTAGGTACCGCGCGGTACTTAAAAGAAGCGAGCGTATCGGGTGTAACCCTGTGCCAAGAACACTGTGTGAGTCAACCGGAGCCGCGCCTTGATCCATCACCGAGGCGTCCGGCGACCACGCGCCCCGTCAGGCGTCGACACGTAAGGGTGTTTCACCGACGCGAACCTCGCCGGGCCGATGTCAGCGTGGAGCCACAGCGTTACCAGGGGGGAGGAGCCGACGTGGCCTGGAGCACTCGGGAACTCGCGGAGCTCGCCGGCACGACAGTCAACGCGATCCGGCACTATCACCGGATCGCCCTACTCGATCAGCCCACGCGTCGATACAACGGATACAAGCAGTACGGAGTGCTCGACCTCATCCGGCTGATGCGCATCCGGCATCTGTCCGAGCTCGGCGTTCCGCTTTCGCAGATCCGCGAGATCTGCGTGGACGGTGAGGCCGCGCCGGACGTCCTGAAGCAGGTCGACGCCGGCCTCGCATCGGAGATCGAGCGGTTGAGCCGGGCCCGCAACGACATCGCGACCATCCTGGGCACCCGCGTGCCGGTCCGGCTCGACCCGCCGGCCGGTTCGGGCATCCGCGGGCTCGCGCAAGGCAAGCACGGTGGCTGAGCGAACCCACGCACCCACGCCCGGCCCCGCGATCCTGGCCGAAGACCTCCTGCTGCTCCTGTTCCAGCCGGAATCGTCGACGCCGGACACGGAAGTCGTGGCCGGTGAGAGCACCCTTTCCGCCGTCCTTGCGGGGGCGGTGCTCGCTGATCTCGGGCTCGGCCGGAATGTGCGGACCCTGCCCGGCCGGAATGGGGCGATCAGGGTGGAGGCCGTCGCGCATCGACCGCCGGCGGACGACATCCTGCGGTCGGCCTGGGACTACCTCGCGGCCGGACCCAGGGGACTTCAGGCTGCCCTCGCCGCGATCGGGCCGGCCTTGCGCGGCCTGGTGCTTGACCGGCTCGTCGCCCGCGGGGACATCCGGCGATCCAGCCGCACAGCGCTCGGCCTGGTGGAGGTGGAGGTTCTGGAGGACGGCGGAACCGGGCGCCGGGCCGCGCTGCTCTCCGACGTACGGGCAGTGCTTGTCGAAGGTGTGGAACCGCAACCACGACTGGCTGCTCTCACGGCGCTGCTGTCGGGCAGCGGAACGCTTCCGCAGTTCGGCCCCGGGATTCCCTGGGCCGCTTCCCTGATCGCCCGCGCCAAGAAGATCGAGCAGGAGAGCTCGGGGGCCGAAGCCGCCACCGAAGCGATCGCCTGCACCGTCACCGCGGCCATCGACAGGGCCGCTCCATGAGGTCGAGCGTCAGTCGCCGGCGAGGCGGCCGACGACGATCCGTCGGCCACCTCGCGCCGTGCTGAGTCCGCTTACTGAGCTGCGAACTTCTTGATGGACGTCGTGTGGTTGTTCAGGTGCTTCCACGAGGGAAGGTGCTGGTAGATGACCTCCGCGTAGGCGGGCGCCTTCGGCTGGTCGACCCAGCCGTGCATGATCTCCGAGCCGACGGCGAGCCAGTTGATCGGGATCGCTCCAGCCTGGACGAGCCGCATCATGGCCAGGTCGTGGGTCTCCTTGATCGAGGCCGCCGGGTTCGAGGTCCGCGACGTCCAAGCGCTGCGGCCCCACTATGCGCTCACCCTGCGCGCCTGGGTCCGTAACCTCGAGGCCAACTGGGACGAGGCCGTCAGGCTGGTCGGCGCCGGGCGCGCCCGCGTGTGGCGGCTCTACATGGCCGGGTCCGCTCTGGCGTTCGAGACCGACCGGCTCGGCGTCAACCAGATCCTGGCGGTCAAGCCCCACCCGGACGGCCACGACGAGCTGCCGATGACTCCCTCCTGGCGCCAGGGCGCGTGAACAATGGAACTTTCGTAGCATCGGCGGATCCCGGAGATCGGTCGATGGGTGGTCGTCGGGAGACGTCTCAGCCGCGAGTCTGTAGGTCGCCTCACTCAGCGACCGACCGGAGGAACGGCTGTGGAACGTCTTCGAGTGGCCGTTCAGAGCACCGACCCGCTGAGTCACGCCGGTCTGGTCCGCTTCCTGGAAGCCGGCCCGGAGGTCGTGGTCATCATGGGCGACAGCGCCGATCTGGCGCAGGTCCTGGTCATGGGCGCCGATCGACTCACTGTGGAGGCAGTGGCCAGGCTGCGACGGTCGGCCGACGAGACTGGATTGCCGGTCGTCCTGGTGGTCGGAGAACTCCGGGAGACGGAGCTGCTCCTCGCGGTGGAGTGCCGGGTGGTGGCCATCCTCCCTCGGCGGACGGTCACTGCCGATCTGCTCGTCTCCAGTGTCAAGACCGCCGTCGCGGGTGGAGGCGTGATGCCGCCGAACCTCGTCGGCGAACTGCTCAGGCAGACCGAGCGGCTGCAGCGCGAGGTGCTGGCCCCCAACGGGCTGAGCCTCTCCGGGCTGACGTCGCGCGAGATCGACGTGCTGCGTCTGGTGGCGGACGGCTACGACACCGCCGAGGTCGCCCGGGAACTGAATTACTCCGAGCGGACAGTCAAGAAGGTCCTGTACGGCATGACGTGCCGGCTCGAACTGCGCAACCGCCCGCAGGCGGTGGCTTATGCGGTTCGTGCCGGCCTCATTTGACCAGCTGCACGTCGCAGGCCGTCAGAGATCGAACGTCAGGGGTTCCGCAACTCTGTCGTGGCGGCCGGTGACCTATGGGCACATCGCGGGGTCCGATGGTTCCTCCTTCGGCCGCCCGGTTGGCGGCGGCCTCGAGGACCGCGATAGAAAGAGGCTGTGATCGATATCGAGCATAGGTTCCTCGAGGTCAACGGCATCCGCATGCACATGCTCGAGGCCGGTACAGGTCCCCTCGTACTGATGCTGCACGGGTTCCCGGAGACGTCGTACTCGTATCGGCATCAGATCGTCGCACTGGCCGAGGCCGGATTTCATGCGGTGGCTCCGGACCAGCGCGGCTATCCGCGGACGGAACAGCCGCCGTCGGTCGACGACTACACGATCCACCACGTGATCGGCGACGCGGTCGGGCTGATCAACGGGCTCGGCGCATCGGACGCGGTGGTGGCCGGCCACGACTGGGGGTCACCGGTGGCCTGGGGTGTCGCGCAATGCCGGCCCGATCTGGTCCGGGGCGTCGCCTCGCTGAGCGTTCCGTTCTCGCCGCGCACACCGGTCGACCCCCTGGACGCTGTTCGGGCCGCCTACGGCGACAACTTCTATCAGCTGTACTTCCAGGAGCCGGGTGTCGCGGAGCGGGAGTTCGAAAGCGACACGGCCAGGATGTTCCGCCGGATGTGGCTTTCCTTTCGCCGAACGCGGCTTCACCGGATCTCTCAACTGGTATCGCAACATCACCCGCAACTGGGAGCTGACCACTTCCTGGGCCGGCCACCTGATCACCGCGCCGGCGATGTTCATCGGTGGCGACCGAGATCCGGTAGTCAACTGGTACGACCCCGCGGTGCTGCGTCAGGTGATGAGGGCGGCGGTCACCAACCTGACCTCCTACACGATGCTGACCGATGCGGGACATTGGATTCAGCAGGAGCGCCCCGCCGAGACGAGCGCAGCCCTGATCGATCTTGCGCGGTCGGTCTCCTGAGCCGACGCCAGACCGGGCGGCTGGAGCCGGCGGCCGGCGCTGATCCGAACCCATCGACAGCTGACGCACCACACTCACACCCTTGACCGAGCGTCGAATCGCCGGCGATAGTCCGAGGGGGAGGTGCCGAACGCCGCGGCGAAGCTCTGCCGCAGGGTGACGCCGCTGCCGAAGCCGCACAGGGCGGCGACCCGGTCGATCGGCAGGTCGGTCGACTCCAGCAGCCGGCGGGATTCGTCGAGGCGGTGCCGTTTGACCCACAGGGCCGGGCTGATCCCGGTGGACGTCTGGAAAGCACGGATGAAGGTGCGCCGGCTCATATGGGCGACGGCGGCGAGCCGCTCGACCGTCAGGGGCTCCGCCAGGTGCCGCAAGGCCCACTGGAGCGTGGCGCCGATCGATTCGTCGGAGGTGTGGGCCGGCAGCGGACGTTCGATGAACTGGGCCTGGCCTCCGTCGCGGTGTGGGGCCACCACCAGGTTGCGGGCCACCCTGTTGGCGGCCGCGGCGCCCAGCCGGGCGCGGACCAGGTGCAAACACGCATCGATCGCCGAGGCCGTTCCGGCCGAGGTCAGTACGTCACCGTGATCGATGTAGAGCACGGCGGGATCCACCTCGATGTCGGGGTGGCGCGCGGCCAGCAGGTCGACGGCCTGCCAGTGGGTCACGGCCGCGCGCCCGGCCAGCAGGCCGGCGTCCGCGACGGCGATCGCCCCGAGACACAGGCCGGCGATCGTGGCGCCGCGGGCGTGTGCCCGGCTCAAGGTGCGCAGCAGCACAGGATCAGGTTCGCGGCCGTCTTCATGCCAGGACGGGACGACCACGACGTCCGCTTTCCCGGCGGCCGCGGGCCCCTGCACTCCACCGACGGTATAGCCCTCGGCCGTTCGCACCGCCCCGGCGCGGTCGGAGAACAAGACTGTGTGCCAGTCGCCCAGGCCTTGTCGTGCCACCTCTTCGAAGACGAGCTGGGGAACGGAGAGGTGAAACATCGTGACGCCGTCGAACGCGTAGACCGCTATGCGGAGGGCACTTGGCACAATCTCATCGTAACGCTGCACTCGTGCCAATGGTCGATGACGTCGCGGCCCTTCAAACTGAAGACACCGCTCACCCACGTGCGGCATTCGACAACCGAGGAGCACATCCCATGACCACCCCGCGCCGCGCCCTGATCGTCATCGACGTGCAGCAGGACTACTTCGGTGGCCCCCTGGAGATTCAGTACCCGCCCCTCACGGCGTCTCTTCCCCAGATCGTGCGGGCGATCGACGCGGCCACCGGCGCCGGTATCCCGATCGTCGCGGTCCAGCACACGATGGGCGAGGGTGCGCCCGTCTTCGATCCCTCCGCGCCCGGCTTCCGGTTGCACCCGGAGGTCGAGAGCCGCCGTACGGGTGAGTGGAAGTCCGTGGTGAAGCAGTTCGGCTCGGTGTTCGCCGGCACCGACCTGGCCGGCTGGCTCCAGGACCGCGAGATCGACACGGTCACCTTCGTCGGCTTCATGACGAACAACTGTGTGCTCGCCTCCGCCGCCGAAGCGGCGACACACGGCCTCGAGGCGGAGGTCCTGTCCGACGCCACGGGCGCCATCAGCATCGCCAACGACGCCGGCTTCGTCGACGCCAAGACCGTCCACACCACGTTGATGACGCTGTTCCACTCGAACTTCGCCGCCGTCACCGATGTCACGAGCTGGTCGGGGGCGGTAGCCGCCGGCCAATCGGTGCCCAAGTCCGACCTGGGCTCCTCCGCCATGGCGGGCGCGCGGCGAGCAGCGCACAGCTGATCAGAATGCGAGCCGATACCGGGTAGCGGCCGGGTCATGGACGCCGGCTGCTGTTCCGGGCGTCAGCCACCGCAACGGGTCGAGGAACACGACGGGCGACCTCGGTGTCTACCGGGCTTCCACTGCGGTGTGGATGAGGTCGGCGACGGCCTGCGGCTGGGAGACGTAGACGGCGTGGCTGGCTTCGACCTCGCGCACGGTGGCGCCGGCTCGCTGGGCCATCTGCCGCTGGGCTGCGGGCGGGATCATCTTGTCGTCGGCGGCGACGAGGTACCAGCTCGGCTTGGTCTGCCAGGCGGCTTCGGTCACGGCACCGTCGGCGGCGTCGAGCCCCCAGGGCACCTGCGAGTCGGCCATGAACGCGGCCTCGTCGGCCGGCAGGTCACCGGCGAAGGAAGCCGCGAACTTGTCGCGGTCGAGGAGCAGGAAGCCCTCGCGCGGAGGCAGGATCGGCGGGACCGGAGCACCCGGAGCCGGATTGGCGACGAGGGCGAGCACGGATTCGCCCTTGTCGGCCGCGAACGCTGTGATGTAGACCAGGCCGGTCACCCTGGGGTCGTTGCCGGCCTCGGTGATGACCACCCCGCCGTAGGAGTGGCCGACCAGGATGGCCGGGCCGTCGATGTCGTCGAGGACCTGCTTGACGGCGTCGACGTCGCCGTTGAGGGTGAGGGTCGGGTTCTGGACGATGCGGACGTCGTGGCCCATCGCACGGAGGCGGTCGTACACGCCTCGCCAGCCGGAACCGTCGACGAAGCCGCCGTGGGTCAGAACCACCGTTGGCCGGGTCTCACTCATTGCTTGCTCCTAGGATTTGCTCGAACGGACGCCATAACGTTAGGAATGAACTGCCTGCCGAGGCGTCGGGGAAATCCCTCGAGCGGACCCTGCGGGCGTGGGCGGAGGAGCTGCGTTGCCCACGACGACAGCCGAAGGATTCGGGCTTTTCGGGCGCGAGACGGCTTTCAGGGTCCTCTTGGAGGCTAGTGCGACGGGCGGACAGGTCGTCGTCTCCGGCGAACCGGGCGTCGGCAAGAGCAGCCTGCTCAGAGCGGCCGGTCAGATCGCCCAGCGCGCCGGTCGTCGTGTGCTGACCATCACGCCGACGCAGTTCGACCAGGCTTTACCCTTCGCCGGGCTGGCCGACCTGCTGGCCCAATGCCCTCCCGGCATGTCGGATGGCCTGCCCGCACCTCAGCGCCGCGCGCTGTCGATCGCGTTGCAACTTCTCGAGCCGGACGGCCGCGTGCTGGATCCGCTTGCGGTGCCACTGGCGATCCGCAGCCTGTTGACCGGCCTCTGCGAAGCCGGACCACTCACCGTGATCCTGGACGACGCCCAGTGGCTCGACGGTGCCACGGCCAGCGGTCTGGCGTTCGCGCTACGGCGCCTCGCCGTTGCTCCGGAGCGCCTCAGCGTGCTGGTCGGAATCCGTCCCGAGGCTCTTCGGAGCGATCTCGTCCGCACCCTGCCCGAGCCACGGCGTGATGTCGAGCTTCCGCCGCTGGACGAACCGGCGATCACGCAGCTTCTGCACCGGAATTTCGGAGCGGCGTGGACGCAGTCGGTCAGCGCCGCCGTCGCCCGGACCAGTGACGGCAATCCCTTCTTGGCGCTCATGATCGCGCAGGCGATGCGGTCGGATGTCTCGCGCTGGCGGTGGAGCGCCCGCGAAGGTCACGACCCGGTGTTCCCGGTGCCGCCGAGCCTGACAGACGTGCTGGGGGAGAAGGTCTCGCTGCTTCCGGCCGCGGCGCAAGCGGTACTCCTGCTCGTCTCGGCGGCTGGGCGGCTCAGCGTCGAGCAGCTCGACGAGTTCGTCGGACCTGACCGCGTCGTAGCGGCCCTCGAGGCGGCCGCGGACACCGATGTCGCGAGGGTCGGCCCGGAACAGCGGGTCGCGTTCACCCACCCGCTACTCGCCTCCGCCATCTACGAAGCAGCGACCCCGGCCGAACGCCGCCACGCCCACCAGCTGCTCGCCGACTCCCTCGACGACCCGGTGGAGCGGGCGCTCCACCGCGCTCGCTCCACCGTCAAGCCTGACCTGGCGGTCGCCGATGAGATCGAGCGCGCGGCAGACATCTCGGCCGGCCGCGGAGCGCTCCAGCTCGCCGGTGAACTCCTCGAGTCGGCGGCGCGGGCCACGCCGGCCGCCGGAGCCGCGGCCGACCGATTCACACGCTGGCTGCGGGTCGTGGACACGTACACCCTTGCCGGAGACACCGAAGCAGCTCTGGCCGCCCTCGCCGAACTCGACCCGCTGGCCACCGATCCGAAGGCGCGTGCCGAGGCCATCCGCCGCCGTATCGACCTCACGCGTCGCATGCCCGGCGCCCGGTCGCTCGCCGAACAGGGGCTGGCCCTCGCCCCGCCCGGGACCGAGGTGCGCAACGAACTCATCAACCTGCTCGGCGCGCTGCATCGTCTGGAAGGCAACGGTCCGGAAGCGCTGCGGCTGACTCAGGCCGCAGTGGCTGACGCTCGCGCACGCCATCAGGATTTCGCCCTTCTGCGGGCGCTCTACGGACGCCTCACCGTCGAACGACACTGGGCGTCCGGGGATGCCGTGCGGACACTCGCTGAGATCGACGAACTGGTGGCGTCGGCACCTGATCTTCCCGGCGGGGTTCTCGCCTGGACCCGGGCCTTCTTCGCGTCCTGGGATGATCCAGAAGCCGAAGCTCCGGTACGACGGGAGATCCGCTCCGCTCTCGAAGCCGGTCGCTACGGCGATCTGACGCAGCTCTACATCGCCCTCATCCTGTACCTGACCCGGGCTTCCCGCATTCCCGAAGCACGCGCCGCCCTGGACGAGGCGGATCGGGTCGGCGCCTGGTCTCTGTCGGCCTTTCAGGAGCCGCTGGCCCGAGGCGTCGTCGCGGCGTACACCGGCGATCTGGACCTCGCCCGAAAGGTGGTCGAGGCGGCCGTCGAGGAGTCGCGCGCGATCGAATCGACGTACTGGCTCAGCTCTTTCCTGGCCGTTCGTGGCTTCGTGGAAACCTCGGCCAGGGAGTGGCAGGCCGCCCTCCTCGCGCTGCGGGAAGTCGCAGCCGTGTTCGATCGCACCCACATGGTGGACCTCGAGCAGGTGCTCTGGGCAGTCGACTACGCGGACGCCGCCCTGCAGGTCGGCGCGCTCGACGAGGTGGAACGAGCGGTGCAGTTCCTCCGCCGGCAAGGCGCGGCGGGCCGCCCGGAGGCCACGGTCGCAGCCGACCGTTGCGAGGCGCTCCGCCGCGCCGCCACCGGAGACGTCGACGTGGCGCTCCAGTCGCTGGAACGCATCGTCGCCCTCAACGGCATCGAATCTCCGTTCGAAGCAACCCGATCACGTCTCGCGCTCGGCCAGGTCTACCGCCGGGCCGGCTACAAACGGAACTCAGCCGACACCTTGACCGCGGCCTCGAAAGACTTCACCCGGCTGGACTTCCCCCGCTGGGTCGAACGAGCCGAGCTTGAGCTGGCCAGAGCCGGCCTGCACCACTCCGGCACCGAGCTGACCGAGAACGAGGGCCGGGTGGCGGAACTGGTCGCCGCCGGACAGTCCAACCATGAGGTGGCCGCCGCGCTCTTCATGTCGGTGAAGACCGTCGAAGCGCACCTGACCAGGATCTATCGCAAGCTGTCGGTCCGGTCGCGTACCGAGTTGGCTCGGCGTTTAGGTGACAACACCCCGTAGCAGGACCGGAATCCACACTGGTCATGGCTACATCGGTAGCGTCATCGCTGAAAAGCTGCGGCAGGCAGGGCACCAGGTCGCGGGACTCGCCCGCTCCGAAGCCTCCGTCGAAACCCTGGCGGCGCAGGGCATCGAGCCCCGACGTGGTGACCTCGACGGCATCGGCAGCCTCACCGATGCCGCCCGAGGGGCCGACGGCGTCATCCACACCGCTTTCGACTCCAGTTGGAAGCCGCACTCCTGTGGTCAGTTCGACGGTCGCGCCAGCTCGCCGAGGGCGTCGGGGCGTCGGGGATTCCACCCCAGCACTCGACGCGGCTTGTCGCCAGAAATCTGGCTGTTGATGGACCAGTAGTCTGCCAGCGGGGGAGCGCCGAGAGCGTCGGCGAGGTCGGCCCGCTCGAGAGCGACGGTCTTTCCGCCGAGCCCCACGCCATGGCTGATCGCGGCGGCAATATCCGCAGTGCGAAGACCGCTTTGTGTAGCAGTGTGGAACAACTCGCCGGCGGGTGCCTTTTCGACAGCAAGCACAAACAGGTCGGCCAGGTCGTCGACATGGACCAGCGACCAAAGGTTGTCACCCGCGCCCACCGGATAGGGTACGGCGCCCAACTTCTGGCCTGCCAGCCCGATCAGCCAGAGGACCGATTGCCCGCCCCCGCGCCCGTAGACGTTCGGTGGCCGCAGCGCGATGCCACGGATGCCGGCTGCACCGGTCACAGCCTTCTCGGTGGCGAAACGCATCTGAAGCGCCTTGACGACAGGGGATTCCGGTTCAGCAATCGGAGTTTCCTCGTCGAAGACGATATCGCCGGTGTCTCCCAGGCCGCCCGTACCGCTGGTGTAGACGAGTGGTTTGCCGCTGCCTTGCAGGCCGGCGATCAGAGCGTCGACAGCTCTCGCTTCGTCCGTGCTGGCCGACCCGAAATCGCCGCGGAGATCGAAAGCACCCTGAACAACTCCGTCGGCGTTGCGAGCGGCGTCGGTCAGGAGCTCGGTGTCACTCAGGCTACCGAGGCGAGGCTCGACACCCAGCTTCTTCAAGACTTGCGCAGAGGCATCAGAGCGTGCGAGCCCCTCGACCTGGTGTCCAGCCTGCAGCAGCTTTTCGGCGACGACACTACCGATGTAACCGGTTGCGCCCGTCATGAAGATCTTCATGGTTTCCCTACTATGGTCATGTCGGGAGGCGGACCAGCCGCGCTCAATTGTCGGATCTGGTGCCGATCAGAGCCAGAAGGCTTTGACCTCTGCCGCGATGTTCTGAGCCTGTTCGTATCCGGCCCGCGCGCAGATTGCGCGGGAGTTCGGGTCGAGCAGGTTCTTCATGCCGGCCTCCGAGGCCTCATCTGGCTTGATGGTGAACAGTGGCGCGGCGACCGGCTCCACATCGCGCGTCTCCGGAAGGCCGATCACGTCGAGGACGAGCACCTTGCCGTAGTCCTTCGCGACGTCAGCGTTCGTCCCACTGCGCATGCCGCCGTCGAAGAGACGACGGCCACCGATCGTGACCGCCGGCCACACCCGGGGAATCGAGCAGCTCGCGGCGACCGCATCGACCAGTTTCACGTCCGACTCGTTGGTGAGAACCACGAAGTCGCCGGACTCCGCGTCGATGGCCGTGATGGCGAGGTTTTGTGCCGGCCATGCGTGATCGGGGAGCCGGGCCTCGATGATCGCACGGCGCTCAGCTTCCGGAACGCGATCCTGTGCCAGCGACATGGCACCGATGCGCTGACGAATGACCTGCGGCTCGTCGCCACTGCCCAGAATTTCGCGGACCTCGGCCATGAGCGCGACCGGGTCGACGTCGTGGATCGCAGGCTCCGGCGCCCCTGTGCCGTTGATCTGATCCTCGTACAGGATGGTGAGTGACTTCGAGCCGGTGACCTGCGCCGCAACGGTCGCGCCGGCAGACGTCCCGACCACGAGGTCCGGGTGGGTCACATCGATACCCGCATCCGCGAGTCCGGCGAGAATCCCTGTCTCCCAGGCGATTCCCGCAACACCACCGCCGCCGAGGACCAGAGCCTTCGTGTCGTTGCCGGCCATTGTTTCTCCTCGACTTTCGGCGCCGGCTTCCTGGTTCGGGTAGCCCGCCGCTTCTGGGTTGCTCAACCCATTTGTACCGCAGTTTTCTGGGTCTTGCAACCCATTTGTGGGTTGGGCATCGTGGCGCGCGAGGCGGGAAGCCGGATACGCGGCCGACTGGGACGGCCCGACCCGCTCGGCCGGGCCGTCGCCTTAGGTGACCGGCCGCGCTCTGGGGCCATGCGGAGATCGGACGGCGCGGGTCCTTGTCGCCGCACGTTCCGGCGACACGTCGTTGTGCCTTCTGGAGACGCCTCAGGCGCCCCGTAGTGGACGTCAGGCAGCTCAGCGGACGCTGGAGAGGGCGCCGAGAAGTTCGATGGCGGCCTGGCCGGGCGAGTCCACTGGCGCGCTGTACACGATCAGTGTCAGGTCCGATTCGGGTACCGCGAGGGTCTCGTAGTCGAGCACGACCGGGCCGACTTGCGGATGCACGAACCGTTTGGTTCCTACCGTTCTTTCCTGTACGTCGAGGCGTGGCCACAACCGGCGGAAGTCGGCGCTCTCGGCCAGCAGTTCCGCAATCAGGCCGGCCATCGCGGGGTCGTCCGGATAGCGGGCTGCGGCGGAACGCACGAACGCGACCGTGTCGCGCGCCACGTGCTCCCACTCCGCGTACCTGGTTCGCATCCCGGTTTCCAGGAAGAACAGCCGGGCCATGTTGCGCCGAGCCGGCGGGATGCTGTCGAAATCGGCGATCAGCGCGGCGGCCGTCCGATTCCAGGCCAGGACGTCGTAACTGCGACCGAGCACGAGGGCGGGGTTGGGTTCGGCGCCGGTGACCACGCGGAGCAGGCTGGGCCGGACCAGTTCCGTCGCGGGTGCGCGTCGTGTTGCCGGAACCGCGCGGGCCAGGCGGTGCAGGTGATCCCGTTCGGTCGAAGTCAGCCGTAGGGCGCGGGTCAGCGCGTCGAGTACGGCCACCGACGGGTGCAGGTCGCGAGCCTGTTCCAGCCGGGTGTAGTAGTCCACGCTCATGCCGGCAAGCTGGGCGACCTCCTGGCGGCGCAGGCCGGGTGTGCGGCGCCGGCCGTTGTGCGGCAGCCCGAGTTCCCGTGGATCGAGTCGCTCCCGGCGGTTCTTGAGGAAGGCGGCGAGTTCCAGCCGGACAGCGATTGGGTCCATGAACCCATTATGCACTGGTGGGGAGATGCCGGTAGCCGTGGTGGAGGGTGGGATTGGTGTGTCCAGGCAAAGCTTGCACTGCCTGACCGCTCGGTGGTGGTGCCACGGTGGGCATCAGAGATCCGATCGAGGAGGAAGCAGTGCTCAGGCAACGCAAATCC
>NZ_JALPVJ010000042.1 GCF_023544445.1 Actinoplanes sp. M2I2
TATCACCTACCGTTTGCGCTGGTAAAACCGGCGACGCCGTCACTAGGCAAGGGCCAGATGAGCCGCTACCCCCGCCGCCTCAGCCTCGAGAATCAGCCATGATCACGAATGGCGGCTGCCATACTAGATGTCGAACTCACTCTTGCGGACGCCGTCGAGGAAGGCTTCCCACTCACCGGCGGTGAAGACCAGCGCGTCAGCGTCCGGGTTCTTGGAGTCCCGAACGGCGATCTTGCCCGGCACGTGGTCACGTGAGACTTCAACGCACTGACCGGACTGGCTCGATCGAGTGCTTTTCTTCCAGGTGCTCATGGCGTACTGCCCTTCTCGATGATCTTCAGGCGCTCGCTGATCATGCGCTTGGCGCTTTCACCGGTCAGTCCATCATGTTGATGGTGCCGTGCCAGTCGTGCGCGCGCGGGAGGCGGCGGGGTGGCGGAAGCTGCCGGCGGCGATGTCGACGAAGGAGTGGATCAGCGGGCTCGGGTCGGCGGCTCGCCAGGCCAATACGAGACGGTTGGGCTCCCGGTCGGTGGCGCGCACGGTGGTCAGCCCGGCCGGCAGGATCTGGTTCACCGGCGCGAGGGCCGTCAGGTCGTCCCACAGGACCGACTGCAGGCACTCCTGGATCGTCCGGACCTCGGGGTGCTCGGCGTCCGGGGCCGGGCCCGTCCAGTAGGCGATCCAGGCCGGGTCGGCCGTGCTCGGCAGCCGCACCCATCGGCGGCCGGTCAGCGACCCGACCGCCACGGACGCCCGCCGGGCCAGGTCGTCGGTCTCGGCCACGACGACCCCGACCGGCTCACGGTCGAGGGTGTGCGTGCGCAGACCGGTGGTGTCGAACGGCATCCGGGTCAGCGCGACGTCGACCACCCCGGACCGCAGCCCGGCCGTCGGGTCGGTCAGGTCGAACTCGTGCACGCCGACCGACACGTGCGGATGGGCGCGGCGGAACGGGGTGACGAGCCGCGTGCCGACCAGGTCCGCCGTGTCGGCGAGGGAACCGATGGTGATCCGGGGGCGGCCGCCGGCCACCCGTACCCGGGCCGTCAACTGCTCGGCCCGTTCGAGCACCGCCCGGGCCTCGATGTAGAGCGTCTCGCCGGCGGCGGTCAGGGTGACGCCGGTCGGTGTGCGTTCCAGCAACCGGGTGCCGAGGTCGGCCTCGAGTTGCCGCATGGCCCGGCTCAACGGCGGTTGCGTCATGTGCAACCGGGCCGCGGCGCGCCCGATGTGCCGTTCGTCGGCCACCGCGACGAAGTACTTCAGGCCGCGCAGGTCCATGATCCCGACCATACCTTCGCGGTATCGAGCCGGCCGAACAGGACTTGGACGCCACGACGTCGACCGCCCGACGATGGAGCTGCGCTCGGCACCTGACCGTCGGGCCACCCACGAAAGGACTGTCATGTCCGGCATCCCGCTGAAGGTCGGCGTCTTCACCTACGAGCACACCGAGCCCCTGTTCGACGACCGGGTCGCCATCGACGGCGTCGACGCGGAGCTGCACACCTCGCCCCTCATCTCCGACCTGTTCGAGCAGATGGCGACCGGGCAGCTCGACATCTGCGAGTTCGGCCTGACCTACCTGCTGCGGACGTTCGACGTCGAGGAGCCGCCGTTCCTGGCGCTGCCGATCTTCCCCAACCGCAATTTCCGGCACGAGGCCCTGTTCGTCAACGTGGACAGCGGCATCGACAAGCCCGAGGACCTCGCCGGCAAGACCGTCGGCGAGTTCGCCCTGTGGGGTCACGACGCCGGCGTCTGGTTGAAGGGGATTCTCGCCGACGACCACGGCCTGCGGCCCGACCGGATGAGCTGGGTCGTCGGCGGCACCAACCACCCGATCCCGGCCTTCGGCTGGATCCCTCAGCCCGTACCGGAGGGGGTCGAGGTCCGGCACGCCGGTGACGGGCAGACGCTGTCGGCGATGCTGGAGGCCGGCGAGATCGACGCGCTGCTGTCGGTCGACGTGCCGCAGTCGTTGCTCGACGGGTCGAGCAAGAAGATCCGCCGGTTGTTTCCCGACTACGCCGCCGTCGAGCGCGACTACTTCCGGCGCACCGGGATCTTCCCGATGATGCATGCCGTGGCGATCCGCCGGGAGCTCGCCACCGAGCCCGGCCTGGTCGAGTCGGTGTACCGCGCGTTCGTCGAGGCGAAGCAGATCGTGCAGGACAGGTATCGCCGCGACGCGACCAAGCAGCACATGTCGGTGATCACGCCCTGGTTCAGCGACCTCTTCGCCCGCAACCGCGACCTGCTGGGCGAGGACTGGTGGCCCTACGGCCTGTCGGCCAACCGCACCGCCGTCGAGACGTTCCTGCGCTACCACCACGAGCAGGGCCTGTCGCGACGGCTGTGGACGCCGGAGGACATCTTCGTCCCCGAGCTCCTCGAGACCTGAGCCGGCGAGAATCAGCCTGCCGGGGCGAGCCGGTTCTCCACCCGGCCGGGCAGTTGCCGGCGTTCCGGGACGGCGGCGTGCAGCACCTGGAACACCTCGGCGGCGTCGGGAACGTGCTCGGGACGCTGTGCGTGGAGCGTGATGGTGACGAGCTCCCAGGTGCGCGGATCGATTCCGTACGCCCCCAGCTGCGCCCGCCCCACGCCGACGGCCTCGGACAGCTGAGTGTCGGTCGCGCGGGCAACCTCCACGATGTCGGTGTCCACCGCCGGCGAGCTTCTGCGCCGCACCGCGTACGCGGGAGGGTCTGGCCATGCCGTTGCCTGGTGGACAGTGCCGCCGACCCAGGTCTGCACGACCGGCCGGCCGAAGTCCCGCAGGATGGCGGTGAAGCCGGCACCCGACCAGAGGAAGGACGCCGCGCCGGCCGAGTCGGCCCAGAGATAGAACGGGGCGTACTGATTGACCGTGGAGCCGTCGACTCCGCGTCGGCGGATCAGGAACGCTTTCAACCCGAGCCCGGGGTACGCGTCGAGCAGGTGACCGGTCGCGGCGACCCGGTCGTGGATGATCCGCATGTCGTAGTCGGCGGGCAGGGTGATCTCGTACTGCATCGCCAGCATGGGTGTTCCTCAGTCCTTCGTCTGGGCCAGTCCGCGGAGGAGTCCGAGCAGGCCGCGGACGGCGGCGGTGAACCGTTCCTCGTCGAGCTCGGCCCGGGCCAGCACATATCCACCCTGGAGCGCGGACAGGATCGTCGCGGCGAGGTCGTCGGGGGCGATGCCGGAAGCGAGCTCGCCGCCGGCCTGCCCCTGCTCGATCACCGCGGCGATCGCCTGACGCACCTGGGCCAGGGCGTCCGCCACCGGCTGCCGCAGGGCCTGTTCCGCGGCCACCTCCGGGTCCTGCGTCAGACGGCCGATGCGGCATCCGCGCAGCACGTCACGGTCCCGCAGCAGGAACCGCTCGAGCCGCTCATAGGCGGTGCCGGGCCCGTCGAGAGCGTCCCGCGCGGCCCGCGTGAGAGTCTCGGCGTTCGCCTGGATGCCGGCCACCGCCAGCTCCTGCTTGCCGGTGAAGTGGTGATACAGGCTGCCCTGCCCGACCCCGGCGCGTTTCAGCACGGCCGAGGGGCTGGTGCCCACATACCCTCGCTCCCACAACAGGTCTGCCATTCCTTCGACCAGCCGTGTACGAGCGTCCTTCCCCGCCATCCCTGGTGACCTGCCTTTCCGCTTCCCGTTGCCGAGCGCCCGTCGCCTCTCCGCTGACCATACCTACTAGTACGTATGGCGGCAAGCGCCCGGCACGGCAGCACCGTGACGTGGCTGATCGCAGGCGTAGGGTGAAGCCGACAGGCGAAGGTTCGGACACGCTGCTGCCCCGGCCCCCGGCGGTTTCCAACAGTCAGGGAAAGGTGCAGCCATGACCAGCCGCACACACAGGACAGTCGCGCGCGGCGGATCACCCGGCGACCGTCGTGGATGAGCGCGCCGTCCGGGTGGCTCGCCTGGTCGCCGCGGAGCCGACGCGCGCCGGCGATCGCCGCGGCGTCGCGGGCACGCTGCGCCGGTTGTGCAGCGCCGCCGAACGGGAGCTGTCCGCCTCCGGCACCGGGGTCAGTGTGGTCGCCGGCAGCGAGATGCGGGGGGTGGCCGCGGTGTCCGGACCGGCCTACGAAGCACTCGAGGAGCTGCAGTTCTCCCTGGGTGAGGGTCCGTGCCTGGAGGCGATCGCCCGTCGCGAGCCGGTGCTCGTACCCGATCTCCTGGACGGAGCCATGCGGCGATGGCCCGGCTATGCGCCCGCGCTGTACGACAAAGGCGTGCGGGCGGTGTTCGCTTTCCCGTTGCAGATCGGCGTGGCCCGTCTCGGCGCCCTCGACGTCTTCCGGGACGAGGCGGGCTCCCTGACGTCGGCCGAGTTCCGCGACGCGTTGAGCTTCGCCGACGTGGCGGTGACGACGCTGCTCGACGGCCAGGCCGACGCGGTGCCCGGGGCGGCCGCCGACGGTCTGGACGACGAGGTGGTGGGGCAGCGGGCCGAGCTGTTCCAGGCTCAGGGGATGGTGGCGGTGCAACTGACTGTCCCCGTGGCCGATGCCCTGGCCCGGCTCCGCGCCTACGCGTACGCCGAGGACAGACCCCTGGGAGACGTGGCCCGCGACGTGGTGGCGCGTAGGATTTCGTTCGATAGCGGCCGGTCGTGACCGCTATCGACTGGTATCAGGAGAAGGGCGGTAAGCCGCTGTGACCACCATTTCCGCCGAGCGGCTCTCGACGTTGTTCGTTGACGTCTCGCCGACACGCTCGTCGACGAGTTCGACGTGGTGGAGTTCCTGCAGATGCTCACCCGCCGGGTGGCTGACCTGTTCGACACCGGCGAGGCCGGGCTGTTGCTCGCGGATCACCGCGACCGGCTGACGTTCATGGCCGCGTCGGACGAGAGCGCCCGGCTCATGGAGTTGTTCCAGCTCCAGTACGGTGACGGCCCTTGCCTCGACGCGTTCCGCACGGCCCGGCCGGTGACGAACGTGAACCTGGCCGCGGCAACGGAGAAGTGGCCCCAGTTCGCGCCCCGCGCCGCGCAGGCCGGGTTCGAGTCGGTGCACGCCTTCCCGCTGCGGCTGCGCAAGGAAGTGATCGGCGCGATGGGCGTGTTCGGCAGCACCACCGAGCTCGACGAGACGGACGCCCACATCGTGCAGTCGCTGGCCGACGTCGCCGTGATCGGCCTGCTGCAGGAACGCGCCATCCGCCGCGGCGAGGCGCTCACCGGCCAGCTGCAACGCGCTCTGAACAGTCGCATCGTCATCGAACAGGCCAAAGGCATCGTCGCCCAGGCCAGCTCCGTGACCCCCGACGCCGCGTTCGCGCTGATCCGCGACTTCGCCCGCCGCAACAACCGGCGCCTGAGCGAGGTGGCCGACACCATCGTCACCGGACTGCCGGACCTGCCCGACCTGGTCGGCGGCTGACCGCGCCGGATCACCGGCACCCCACACCCGGGCGGCGGGTGGCCGGCGTCGGACTGGTGCGGGTCAGGCGGTCGGAGCGTCGAACGGCGCCGCCGCGGTGCGATCCCGCGACGCCCGCAGGTCGCCGACCGGTCGCCGGAGCAGGGCCGCCATCTCCAGTTCGCTGTAACTGGGTCGCAGGCCCGGCACGGCCGCGTCCAGGTCCGGCTGGGCCATTTCCCGACGTGCCTCGGCGACGCGGCGCCGGACGATCCCGGTGATCCAGCTCGTGGCTTCGGCCTCCGGCGCGCGGTGGCACCCGGACAGCCACCACACCTCGACGTAACTGGAGGCGAGTATCTGACCGGACCGGATGTCGTCGGGAAAGTCCGCCAGGTCGGTGCGGACGACGTCGACCGTACGATCGAACAGCGCGACGAAGACCGGCACGTTGCCTCGCGAAATCAACTCGATCAAGGTGGAGTCGCTCGCCTGTTCGAGATTCTCGACGGCCCGCGTCAGCGGTCGAGGGTCGAGGGCGGGCTCACGACGGTTCCTGGTCATGGAAGCTCCAGAGCGGTGGGCCGTCAAGTGCCGCCGGGGTCCGGAGCGACGCGCTCGATGTCGACAAGCAGCACCGCGAACGCTACGACGTCGCGACGGCCGCCACCACCCAAGTCCTTCGTCCGGGGATCGATGCATCGCGTCCCACGGTGCGGGCGGTCCCGCAGGACCAACCCCCTACCGGGAAAAGCTGGGCGCGATGCGCAGGACGAAGGTCCCGCCGTCGACACAGCGGACGGTGATCATCGACGGCGGCTGATCGGCCAGATAGCCGAGGCTGACCGTGCGATCGGCCAGCACCACCTGATGCGGCCGGGTCGTCCAGCCGGCCGCGCCGAGCAGCAGGCGTGCCACCGGACCGCGGACCTGGTCGAGAGCCGGCATCAGGGAGCGCAGCTTCGCGCCCAGGTCCTGCGGAGCGGGCCACCAACCGCCGTCGTGCAGCAGGTGATGATTGCCGGCCGGCTCCAGCTCCACCCGCGGCGGATCGAGAGAACGGGCCGCATCGGGTCGGCTTTCCCAGGGTGTCACTGCTTTTCCCGTCGTCCGGGACCACCGCAGGCGCGGGCCCAGCCCGGCGGAACAGGCGAGACGAGGTCTGGTGAGGCCGTGGGGCACGCGGCCGTCGGCCACGCGCACCGGCCAGGGCCGGCACCGATGACGGCGTCATCGGTCGATCCCCACGGTACGCGCCCACCGGGGAGCGCGTACCGGCAGCCGACCAGCTTCGCGCCGTACCCGTCAGGTCCCGGCCGAATCGGGCCCCGTCGGGGACGGTCAGTTGTGCGCTATATCGGCGAGGAGCTCAGGCGTGTGGCGCTTGTCGGCGGGATCAGCGGCGGCGGTCAGCGCGTCGTCGGCCGACTTCGGGCTCGCGTCGGGCGGGATCACCAGGAGGTCGAAACGGTCGTCCCCGTAATCGGTCATGATGGTGATCAGCCCGGCCGGCTGGGAGGTGAACCAGCCGAGTCGCACGGCCCGGCCCCCGGTGCCGGCCCGCCGTGGATGCGGCAGGTCCCACTCGTCGCCGTTCACCAGCACGTGCGTGACGTCACCGCGGAGCCCGGCCAGAGCCGCTGTCAGCCCCGGAAGCTCGGCGACGACATCCGTCGAGCGCGGCCACCAGCCGCCGTCCAGCACCGTCGTGTGCGACGGATGCGGGTCCAGCCGCAGGCGTACGGCCTCGGTTGCTTGTGGGGTCTTGGTTGCGACGGTCTGCGTCATGATGGTGCCTCTCGTTGATGACCTCGGCGCCATAGGACCGGGCGTTGTGCGCGCTCGTCGGAGGACGTTGAGAAGCCGGTGCGCCTCAGGCTACGCGCTTGGGGCCTTCGGCGCGGGCCGGCCTCGGGCGGCGCACCGCAGACGGTCCTATGTGGATTTC
Source organism: Actinoplanes sp. M2I2 (assembly GCF_023544445.1). Classification (GTDB taxonomy): domain Bacteria; phylum Actinomycetota; class Actinomycetes; order Mycobacteriales; family Micromonosporaceae; genus Actinoplanes. The sequence continues at coordinate 7,312 of NZ_JALPVJ010000042.1, forward strand.
ACAGGCGCGGGTCCGCGGACAGCGTGGCCCAGACGACTTTGCCGCCGTGGGCCGGTATGGCCCCCCACGCCGCGGCGACCGCATGGATCAAGGCCAGGCCACGGCCCCGCTCGGCGGCCGGCGTCGGACGGACGAGGTCCGCCCCCATCTGCGGATAGCGGGTGTCTCCGTCCCGGACGGCCAGATGAAGCCGGCCGCCACGCCGGAACACGGTGACCACGAATTCGGTGGCGGCATGGTCCACGGCGTTGGCGGCCAGTTCGGAAACGATCAGAGCGGCGTCGTTGCGCAGATCGGACAGGTGCCAGGTGGCACAGGCCTGGGCGACCAGGTCGCGGGCGGCCCGCACCGACGTGGACCGGGGCGCCAGGCGGGCCTGCAGCCGATCGGTTCGTGACACCTTGCCGGCCATGGCGATGCGGGCCTGCGACATGCACGCGAACACCAGCGGTGCGGGCGTGTCCTGGTGCCGCAGCCGGTGGTCCAGCGTCGTCGCCGGGGGCGCACAGAACGCCAAGTGGGCGGGCGCCGGCCCGAGCCGCGCCGTCCGCTGCGCCGCCGACCAGTACGGCGCGCTCACCCCGTGCGCGTCGTCCACGCCGTGCACGTCCATGATGACCGCCTCGCACGGCCCGGCCAGACACCGCCGCAGGCCGGCGGTGACCTGATTGCCGAGCTGCTGTGACCACCCGCCGCGCACCGTCATCTCGACCACCGTGGTGCTGGCGTCGGCGGTGACGCTCACCGACACACCGCGATCGTGAGTCCCGGTGGTGACGAAATACGGAGGCCGGAGCGGCTGCAGCCACTCGCGCCGTTGCACGGCCGTCATCCTCGGCTCCCGGCGACGGCGCGCGGCCAAGCGTCGAGACTCCCCGGGTGCGGGTGCGGACGGATACCTCGCGCTACGACAAACACCAGTTGCTCCACCTCGACACGGTCACGACAAAGGACGCCGCCGAGGTCTGGAGCAGCAAGCGGCGGTGGAGTGCACACCGGCGCCGCTCCCAACGGTATACCGATCAGGCGAAGATCGCTGGTTGCGTCGACCGCACATGACCTGGGGCGCGGAGGACCTCGCGGCGGCAGGCGTACGCTGAGAACGTCGCTCCGGACTCTGGCGGCCTCACCGATCGCCGGCAGGGACTCCAGGAAGCAGACAATGACCGCATCGAAGGCGTTCGTGCTCGCCACGCTCCACCGCGAACCGGCTGCCTGAGAGCCGGTCCCCCGGAACCGTCGGCGTGGCCGATCCCGCCGCGAGCCTTTCCCGGGACCGACAGATCTCCCTTTTCGCAGGCTCCTCGTCGAGAGCGGGGTGAATCCCCTCCCCTCTCTCGCTCCGGCCGGCGATCGACGCTGCGGGCCGATGACCGAAAGGCACGGCACATGACCATCAGATACGGCTTCCTCAGCACTCACCCGCCGACCCGCTGCGGCCTGGCGACCTTCAACTCCGCGCTCGCCACTCATCTGGGCGCGGACGGCATACCGAGCGGTGTCGTACGGGTGGCCGCGAAGGGTGACGACCTGACCCCCGCACCCGGCGTGGTGCACACCTGGGCGGCGACCACGCCGACCGGCTGGCGCGACACCGCCGCGGTGCTCAACACCTTCGACGTCGCGGTCGTGCAGCACGAGTACGGCATCTACCCCGGCCGCGACGGTGGCGAGGTGCTGTCCGTGCTGCACCGGCTCAGCGTGCCGAGCATCGTCGTCCTGCACACCGTGCTGACCCACCCCACCCCGAGCCAGAAGTCGCTGCTCGAGCAGATCGTGGCCGCGGCCGACGCGGTCGTCACCATCACCAACGCCGCGTACGACCGCCTGCTCGCCGGCTACACCGTCGACGCCGCGAAGGTCTCCGTGATCCCGCACGGTGCGTCCGGCTACGGCGGCGTCGTGGCGCCCCGGCAGGGTCCGCCTCACCTGCTCACCTGGGGTCTGCTCGGACCGGGCAAGGGCATCGAGTGGGCGCTGCGCGGTCTGGCCCTGCTGGGCGACCTCGAGCCGGCGCCCGTCTACACCGTGGCCGGCCGGACCCACCCCAAGGTCGTCGAGAAGCACGGCGAGGCGTACCGGGCCGGTCTGCACCAGCTCGGCGCGGCCCTCGGTATCGCGCACCGGGTGCGCTACGACTCGGCCTACCTCGATGACGCGGCGCTCGGCGCGCTCATCCGCTCCGCCGATGTCGTGGTCCTGCCCTACGACTCCACCGAACAGGTGACCTCGGGCGTCCTGGTCGAAGCGGTGGCGGCTCGCGTCCCGGTCGTCGCGACCGCGTTCCCGCACGCCGTGGAGCTGCTCACCGACGGTCCCGGCCTGCTCGTGCCCCACCGCAAGCCGGTCGCCCTGGCCGCGGCGATCCGCAAGATCATCACGAAGCCGGCACTGGCCGCCACGCTGCTCGACCGCAACGGTCACGCCGGACCCGCGGTGGGCTGGCCGGCCGTCGCCCAGCGGTACCACGACCTCGCCACCACGCTGGCCACCGCCGGGGCCCGCCCGGTCGCCGTGGCCGGCCGGTGACCGTCGCCACGACCGTCGCGCCGAGACCCGGCCGGAGCGTTCCCAGTCCCACCTTCGCTCACCTGACCCGGCTGACCGACGACACCGGCCTCTTCGAGCACGCCCGCCACGCCACCGCGCGCCGCGAACACGGCTACTGCACCGATGACGTCGCCCGCGGCCTGGTCGTCACCAGCCGCGAGGCCACCCCGTCGGCCGAGGTGCTGCGGCTCGCGGAGTGCTATCTGGCCTTCCTCACGCACGCCCAGGACGATCAGGGCGCGTTCCACAACCGGCTCGGGTTCCACCGGCGCTGGACCGACCAGCCCGGCCTCGGCGACTGGTGGGGGCGCGCCCTCTGGGGCCTCGGCACCGCCGCCGCCCGGTGCCCGGTCCCGTGGATCCGCCGGGAAGCCCACCTCGCGTTCACCCTCGGCGCCTCGTGCCGGGCCACCGCCCCCCGGAGCATGGCGTTCGCCGCGCTCGGCGCCGCCGAACTGCTGCGCGCCGATCCCGGCGACGGACCGGCCGCGGAGCTTCTCGCCGACGCCGCCGCCGTCATCGGCCGGCCGAGCGCCGACCCGCGCTGGCCGTGGCCGGAGCAACGGCTGACCTATGCCAACGCGGCCCTCGCCGAAGCCCTCCTGGTCGCCGGCGACCTGCTCGACGACCCGCCGGTGCTGGATGCCGGCCTGCGGATGCTGACCTGGCTGCTGTACATCCAGATCAGCGACGGCCACCTCTCGGTGCTCCCGTCGTCGGGCTGGCAGTCCGGCGGTCCCCGGTTGCGGCACGACCAGCAACCGATCGAGGTGGCGGCCCTGGCCGACGCCTGCGCCACCGCCGCCGCCATCACCGGCGACGCGATCTGGCACACCGGCGTACGCCAGTCCGTCGACTGGTTCCTCGGCTCCAACGACATCGGCGAGCCCATGTGGGACCCGGCGACCGGCGGCGGCTACGACGGGCTGACCCTGCACGGACCCAACCTGAACCAGGGCGCCGAATCCACCCTGGCCCTCATCTCCACCCTCCAGCACCGGACCGGCCCGGCAGCGTCCCGCCGCTGACCCGACCCCGCTCAGCCCTCGCCCGGTCCCGCTCAGCCCTCGCCCGACTTCGCTCAGCCCTCGCCCGGTCCCGCTCAGCCCTCGTTCCGGAGCCGGCGGCCGAGCAGCGCGGAGACGTCGTGGGCGAGGGTCCCCAGACTCTCGCCCCGGTAGACGCCGGCGAGCTCGTCCAGCAGCCGGGTCACGGCCGTGACCTCGGCGGCGGTCAGCCGCACGGTCTGTCCCGCCGGCCGGTCACCGGCGAGCAGTTCGCGCAGCCGCTCGGCGTACTCGTCCCGGTTGAGCGGGTTGCCGGCGCCGTTCCGGGCGGTCGCCGTCGGACGGGGCGGGACCTGATCGGCCGCCGGGGCCGCGCTGAACCCGGCGTGTCCGGGGCAGTAGTCGGTCTGGCGGGCCGCATCCGAGGTCCAGCCGGCAGCGTGCTCCCGGGCCCACGATCGAGCGTCCGTGTCGTTGCGCCACGCCTCGGTCGGCGGCGGCTCCAACTGGATCGGGCATCCTGCCACGTCGCAACTGAGCACGACCCGCCGCAGCGTGCCTTCCCGGGACAAGTGAATGCTCAAGACCGCCCGCTCTCGTGGTCGTCCCACGGTGCGGCTCGAGGCATCGTGGCCCGACGGATCGGTCACCGCACCAGCGCGATGGTACCGCCGTCCGGCGCGAAATCCGTGATCGCGCGAGCACGCCTTTCGCCTCGGTGGCTTGACGGCACGACGGCCGTCCGGCTTCGCCGGTGGGCGAACTGCTGACGCCGTGGCGCCGTCGCCACGCCCGTACCCGCACAGACCACGCCAGGATCCGCGAGCGGTGGACACGCCACGACGAGGCCACGGAGAGTAGGTTGAACTTGTTCCGCTCTTCCGGCGCATCTCGCATCGGGAAACGCCGGCGGAGTCAACGGGAGACGCGACGACCTTCGTCCACCGGACGAGGTGGCGGCGACCCTCCGATCACGAAGCTCCACACCGGCCGGTCTTCCGAGGGCCGCGGCCCGCAGGGCTACCTCGCTCCGGCGAACCTCCGGTATCGATCCCGATGGCCGGCGTGGAGTGAACGGACAGGCCCGACACCTGACAGCCGGGATGATCCACCTGACGGCTCGCACGGGCCGGCCGGGGCACGCGCGAGATACGAGGAGCTCACATGGCTGAGAAGTCCGCGCACAAGGAAAACCGGAAGAAGCAGGCCAGCACCATCAAAGAGAAGCGCGCAGCGAAGAAGGCCAAGGTCGCGGAGAAGTCGGCCTCGCACATTCCGCCGACCAACCGCTGATCGCGAGCTTTCCCGGCGAGTCGAACGGCACGCTCACGAGCGTGCCGTTTCCCCGCCGGGCTCGCGAGCGGGAACGCAGAAAATCACCACATCCCTCCGGTCAAGGAGTGGATCCGGTGAGTTCACCTGCCCGGCGTACGCGGGATCAGAACGGGGGCGCGTCCTCGCCCATCAGCGCCAGCGTGACGCCGTTCTTCCCGGTCTTGAGACTCTGCACCACGACCTTGCCGGTGCTGCCGTCGGGCAGCTCCAGCGTGAAGGTCTTTCCGACGGCGTTCTTCGGGATGTTGCCCGGGCCGTTCGCGGGGCGGAAGTCACCCGCCCACGGCGGGACACCACCCTTGCGACTGGGCTCGGCGAAGAGCGCGGCAGTGCCGGGCGTCCGGGTGCCGTCGGCGGACAGAAGAATCGAGGCGCTGCGGTAAGTAGCCATATGTCGTAAGGCTATCCCGGATCGCGCTCCTTCGCGGGACGGGAACTACGCCTTAATGCAAAACCGCTCTCCGGTGATGTCGCTGCCGTACTCGAAATCACCGCGCCTCAGGTTCGTGCCAGGCGGACCCGAGGACGGGTCGTCCCTGGGCGATCACCTCGCGCACCCGCAGGTCGTCATCCAGCACGACCACGTCGGCGGCCTTGCCGGGGGCCAGGCTGCCGGTGTGATCGGCCATCCCGAGCAGAGCCGCCGGGGTGGTCGCCGCCGACCGGGCGACCTCGGTGATCGTCAGTCCGGTGACCCGGACCGCGTGCCGCACCGCCGCGTCCATCGTGAGGGTGCTGCCGGCCAGCGTGCCGTCGGTGAGCCGCACACTGCCGCCCTCGGCGATGACCGGCACCGGGCCGAGGCGATAGCGGCCGCTGGTCATCCCCGCGGCCGGAGTCGCATCGGTGACGAACGCGATCCGGTCCGGCCCGGCGGCGGCGACCGCGACACGGACGGCGTCGTCATGAACGTGGATGCCGTCGTTGATGATCTCGCAGGTGACAGCCGGGTCGGCCAGGGCCGCACCGGCCGGGCCGGGCTCACGGTGGTGGAACTGCCGCATGGCGTTGAACAGGTGGGTGGCGAGCCGCGCCCCGCCGGCGAACGCGTCGCGGGCCTGGACGTACGTCGCCTCGGTGTGCCCGACGGCGGCGATCGCCCCCGCCGCGACGACCTGCTCGATCAGCTCCATCCCGCCGGGCAGCTCGGGCGCGAGAGTCACCACGCGGATGTGGCCGCCACCGGCGTCGAGCAACTGCCGCAAGGCCGCCGGATCGGGCGCCAGCAGAAACTCGTGGTGATGCGAGCCGCGCTTGGCCGGATTGAGGAACGGGCCCTCCAGGTGGATGCCCGCGATGCCCGGCTCGCCGGCGTCCATCATCGCCGCGATGGTGGCGACCGCCGCGACCATGCGGTCCAGCCGATCGGTGACCAGGCTGGCCAGCGTACGGGTGGTGCCGTGGCGCCGATGGAAGGCGACCGCCCGCCGGATCTCGGCCGGGTCGTCGGTGGTGATCTGGGCCCCGCCGCCGCCGTGCATGTGCAGATCGACGAAACCGGGCAGCAACCATCCACCGTCGAGATCGACCACACGACCACCGGCCGGCGGACGGCCCCGGCCGACCGCTCTGATCAGACCGTCCGCGATCCTCAGCCACCCCGGATCCAGAACGACCGCGGGCGTGACGACCCGGCAGTTCATCAACGTGAGCACGTTGCCACCCTAAGGAGCCCGGGCCGTGTTCAGGCGCGGGCACCCTCAGGCCGACAGCACGTAGATCCGGGGGTTCAGCTTGCCGATCATCTGGTACACGCCCCACAGACAGTCCGTCAGCATGAATTCGTAGGCGACAGTGCCGAACCGCTCCTCGTACGCCGCACGGTTACGCAGCATCCGGGACACCCGCAGCAGCTGCTTGGAACTGGCGGCCACGCCGTCCTCCTCCAGGCGCTCGCGCGTCTCACCGTGCAGCTGAAGGCACTGCACGATGCTCAGCCCGGCCCCGGTGATCGCGGCCTCGAACCGTTGCGGGTCGAGGCTGGCGGAGTGGATCCCCGCCGGCGGCCACATGAACGCCGCCTCCGCCGGCGAAAGCCAGTCCGTGGCGGTCATCTGGAAGATCACCGCACGACCGCCCGGCTTGAGCACCCGGCGGAACTCGCCGAACACCGCGCTCCCAGTAGCTCTCACACTGCCCCGGCTCGACGTTCTCCACCCGTACGGCGCTGGTTCCCAGGAACGTCGGGACAAGCTCCCGCAGCCGGCGCGACACAGTTGCGAAGAGCGCCAGCTCGGACCCGGCGTCCTGGCAGGCCCGGAGCAGAGCCTCGATCCGGCCCGCCGGCGCACCCGTCGATCCGCCTGAAGCCGAGATCAGGGCTTCCGGCGGATCGTGTAGTGCAGCACCATGAACGGCAGCCCGTAGAGCGCGAACGCGTGCTCGGCCCGCAGCTCGCCGTTCTCGGCGAAGACGTCGAGGCGTTCGGTGAAGCCGGGCACCGCGAGCGTGGTCAGCTCCCGGGTCGCCGGGTCGATGTAGGTCAGATAGTGGCCCGGGTGCTCGAGCTCGCTGTGGCTGGTCAGCACCAGGCCGCCGCCGGCCCGGGGCAACGGCACCAGGGTGGCCGTGAAGCTGCCCTGCGGCACCGGGAACCCGACGCTCACATAGCCGCGGCCGGCGTGCCGGTACGTCGTGTAGATGCCGACGTAGATCGGCTCGTCGGTGTCGGCGAAGGACCGGATCCAGCCCCGTACGCCGATCACCCCGCTGCCGTGCGGGGTGATCGTGTCGATCCGGCTGCGGACACCGCGGAGAGTCTCGCGCTGGTTCATGGGCACGTTGGCCTGGCCGACCGGGCGGGCCACCAGCGTCCGGTAGAGCAGATAGCCCGGCCGCGCCCAGAGCCGCCACTCGGGCACGATGTCGAGCTGGAACCGGGTCGTCCGCTCGTAGAACTCGCGCACCAGCGGATCGACCCCGGCCGGATCGAACTGCGGACCGGCCAGGTCGTCGAGCGAGCCGACGATGCCCACGTCCGCAGCGTCCGCCTGGTAGCTGCCGCCGAGCACCTCGGCGAGCGTACGCACGTAGTCCACCCCGACGTAGCCGGTGCGCGCCTCCAGCGGAACCACGAACGGCAGGTCCTCGGCCGGCACCCGCTCGGCCAGCAGACTCACCTGCGCATCGCGGAACAGCAGCGCCGACACCAACCGGAACCCGACCACCGCACTGGCAGCAACAGCAGCCGGCGACGCCTCCCGGCCACCAGCCAATCGCCAGGCTGCCCCCACGGCGACCCCGACAACCGGGCCGAGCGCCACCTTCTGCGGCCGCAGCCCGAGCGCTCCGGCCACCGTTCCGCCGGCCAGCCCCACGACCACCGGGCCGGCCTGGGACACCCGGGCCCCGAGCCACCCGACCGGCGCCGCGAGCGCACCGCTCATCACCACCCGGGACCACCAGGGCGGAACCTCACCGGGCCGCTGCCGGGCCCGCGCCACAGCCTCGGTCGCGATCAGCCCGGCCGCCCCGGCCAGCGCCCCTGCCACCGTTGCCCGTGGGCCCCGGCGCCCGGCGATCGCTGCCCCGGCCACAGCCCCGACGACCCCGGCGAACGCCAGCCCACCGGCCCGCTCACCCGCCGATCTCTCCGTCATGGCCGCACGCTAACAGGCAGGCTCGAGACCCGGCTATGGGCTCGTTGGCAGGTAGCGGTGAAGAAGCCAGGAGTCCTTGGACCCCTGGCTTCAAATGCCGTCAGTTCAGGTACAGAGCCTTGTACAGCGGCCTGCTGACCCAATCGGCGAACCAGGTGGCGTCCAGTTGGGTAAATGATTCCGGTAGTGCGGGGTCGCTCGCCGGCCAGTGTGCGGTCAGCCAGCGTTGCTCGGCCCCGCGCAGCCGGTTCCAACGGGAGCGCAACAGGGCCACCACCGGCCGCTGCCTTTCCCAATCCGAGGCGGAGTGGCGGGCCAGGTACGCGGCCGCCGGCACGGCTCTTGACTGGGCAACCAAGACACGGTCTTCAAGATCGTGTTCGGGGTTGGGTGGCTGCTCGTCGAGGTATTGCCGGAGCCACTCCAGGACATCGGACCAGGCCCGGTCATCGCCCACACTGGCCAGGCCCTTCAATGCGTATCCCAGCATGTGGCGATCTCTATCATTCAGGCAGGCTCGCAGAACGTCCGTCGCCTCGACGCCCTGACGTTTCGTCAGGGCGACGACCGCCGTCGTCCGGACCTCGAGGGGGTCGTCCGGCTCGGCGATGATCTCCCGCAGGGCCGCGACACCGCCGGGGCCCTGCGCCTCGCCGAGCGCCGAGACGATCCCCGCCGCCTGATCCTCGTCCTGGACCGAGCCTAGGGCGGCGAGCAGCTCCCGCTCGCCGGAAGCCCCGGACCTGACCGCCTCGATGAGTGCCGCCTGGAAGGCGTCCTCGTCCTCGCTGAGCAGATTCACCAATCGATCCCGTCAGTACATGACATTCGGCAAGTCATCGTACACATAGTTGATCGTTATCCCATACTGCTGCTTGAGGTATTCGTCCTTCGCGGCCTGCTTGGAGTTCTTTCCAGCATTGCCGGATTTGGTCTCGATGTAGGTGTGGTTGCCGTTCTTGTCGGTGACCCTGATATCAAAGATTCGACTCTTTCCCTTTGGCAGGTCGAACGTCGTGGCAAGCGGGTCGGTGGCGTCAGTCACCACCCGGTATCCACGGTTGAGGAACGATTCGGCGATATGGTCTCGGTAGGAGTCACCGAGGAACTTGTTCCACATGGGCTGGTCCCACTCCTCGACCACGTGGACGTTGCTCAAGTCTTTCTTCAGCTTGATGTTCTTCAGCGGCCGGACCAGCCGGGTGCCCGGCCCAGGAATGAGTGCCAGCCCAGCGCCGATACCGGCGCCCCAGTTGTCACCGTACTTGTAGGAGTCCGCGATCAGATAGCCGTCCGCGACCGGGCCGACGAACGGCACCCAACTGGCCGCCTCCGCAGCGCCGCGCTTCTCCCAGTCGGAACACATTTCCACGAACAGGGGCTGGGCGCACATCTCGGCGAAACGCCGGGACTTGTCGGCCAGCAAGACCGGATTCTCGTTGGGGTTCGGTGTCGGTGAGGGAGTCGGCTGCGGCGACGGGGTGCCCTGGCCAGTGCCGCCGCCCGGGGCGGGCTGCGGGGTAGGGGTGGGTGTCCCGCCGCCGCCGGTCGTGCCGCCACCACCGCACGTGGTGCACGGTGTGCCACCGCCGCCGGCGAAACCGCCTCCGCCGCCGTCCTCCTTCGGGAACATCTGACCGGTCGGGTCGTTGCGGGTGACGGGGCTGTTGTTGCCGTACGCAAAGCCGTTCCACTGCTGGGGATCGGCGAGGTCCTGGACAGGGTCGACAGAGATGAAGCGGCCGATGCCCGGGTCGTACGCACGCGCGCCCAGATGCGTCAGGCCGGTGTTGTCGATCGTGCCGCCGACGAAGCCCCGGTTGTTGGGCCAGGCGCCGGGTGCGGTGCCCCGTGACGTTCCGTACGGCGTCTGGCGGCGCACCGTCGAGGCCTGGGTGGCGGCGCTGACGGCGACCAGCGCGGTGCCCTGGTGATCCGGCGACAGCCAGGTGACGCCGGATTTGGTTCGGGATCCGACTGTCGTCCCAGCGTGGGTGTAGTAGCGGGTGCACGATGTGGCGCCGGTGGAGTTGTTGTACCGGATTTCCTGGCCCGGCAGGTAGAGGGTGCGCCCGGACGGGTCCCGCTGGATGAGGCGGTTGCCCTCGGCGTCGTAGACGTAGTCGGTTCGGCCGCTGCTGGTGGTGGCCGAGTCGAGGTGTCCCTCCGCGTCCCACGTCATGGTCTGGGTGCCGGATGCGCCGTTCGGCCGGGTCAGGGTGTTGCCGGTGGCGTCGTAGCTGTAGCTGCCGGAACGAGCGCCGGAGGTGTTGGTGAGCGCGTGCGGGCGGACGGCGGTGGCGCCCGGCGCCGGGTAGGTGTAGTCGGTGACAGCGTCACCGGACGCGGAGTGGACGACCTCTTTGGCCCGATTGCCGATCTTGTCGAATTCCCAGTTGTGCCAGTACGGCGCGGGTCCACCAAGCTGTACGACCGCCGGGGCGACAGCGCAGTCACCGGCCGCCGGCGTCCAGGCCTGGGTCAGCCGGCGCAGGTGGTCATAGGTGAAGCACTGGTTGTCGTCAGCGTCGGGCGCCGTGTCGACGACCTTGGTGATGTTGCCGGCCTTGTCGTACTGGTAGGTGGTCTCGGATTGGATGTACGGCGCCACCTTGTCCCGGTCGGTGCGGATGCCGACCAGCCGGCCGGTCTCCAGCTCGCGGGTGTACTTGGTGAAGACGCGATTGCCCTCGCCTGTGCCCGTGTACAGCTTGACCTGGTCGAGCAGGCCGAGCGCGTTCCAGTCGGTACCCACCACGTACGGCTGATTGAGCGTGCCGTAGAGGCTGTCGACCGTGGTCGGCTGACCGAGGCCGTCGTAGCCGTAGCTGAGGGTCTCGGGTGCCAGGTCGGTGTTGGTGCCCGGGACGGTCGTCGACTTGACCGAGCCGTTCGAGTTGTAGGTGTTGTTGAAGTTGTATGTGCCGGCGAGCCCGGTCTCGGATTCGGGGATGACGATCTGGGTGTTGCCCGGCATGTAGTCGTCGTTGTAGTCGAGGATCCGGACTTGGTACGGAGCCGAACCCATGAACCGCGTCGACTGCGACAGCTTCCCGACGGCGACGGTGTCGTAGATCCACTGGGCGCGCATGACGCCGTTGAGTACATCGTCGAAGGCGGCGCGCTTACGGCCGAGCGGGTCGTAGAGGTAGGCGATCTTCTCGCCGCGCGCGTCGGTGACGGTCGCGACGTTACCGGCGTTGTCGTGGGTATAGGTCGTCTTGCCACGGTCCGGGTCGTCGATCTCGACCTGCCGGCCGCGGGCGTCGTACTTATACGTCCAGTCGTTGCCCAGCGTGTCGATGACCGCCGTCTGGTAACCCCGCGCGTCGTACTTGTAGATGGTGGCATCCCAGCTGCCCGCGGTGTTCGGCGTCGGCGAGGCACCGTGGTACTGGCGTAGCTGCACGGTCTTGCCGCGGGCGTCGATTGCCGTCGACGTCGCCGTACCGCCGGACGGCGGGGTAACGTCGGTGCGGTCGCCGCCGTAAGCGGTGGCGGTCCGCCACCGTTCGACGCCGTACGGCTGAAAAACCTCGGCGGTGACCCGGCCGGCGCCGTCATAAATCCTGCGGGTCTGGTTCGGTACGAACGCCCGATCGGTGGTCGCCAGCAGGGTCCCGCCCGGGCTGCCCGTGGTGTGGTACTTGCCGAAATCGAGGCGCGGCCGTCCCGCCGTGTCGTAGAACGTCTCGGTGATGATTCGCCCGGACGCCGGCGACGGCGACTGGGTCTGGCGCTGCCGCAGGAGGCCGTCGTAGAGGGTGTAGGTCGTGTTGTAGGCGCCCGACGCGTTCAACGTGGAGGTCGAGACCACCGACGGCACCGTGGTGTTGATGTCGTAGCCGAACCGCAAGTTCGGCGTCTGGGTGTTCTTGTTCCGACCCGGCTTCCACACCGCGGTGAGCCGGCCCAGGTCGTCGTACTCGCTCTCGGTGCGCTTGCCGTTGGGGTCAACCGTGGACAGTTGCGCGCCCCAGGCTGGCTCGTACGTGGTGGTGGTCTCGTGCAACATCGGGTTCGTGCTGAGCGTCGACGTGACCGGTCCGTCGGTGGCCGGGGTGTAAGCCGTCTTCGTCACGCCGCCGCGCTCGTCGGTGACCGAGGTGCCCCGGCCGTGCACGTCGTACGCGGTCTTGCCGGTCACGCTGAACGTGGGGGATCCGTTGTTCCACGCTGTCATGGTCTGGACCTGAGTGGACAGGCCACGGACCGGAGTCGCCTCGAACGCGAGGTTGTCGTAGGAGATCCGGGTCTCGCCGATCACCTGCTCCGCGGTCAGCGTCCCAGTGCTGGCGGAGCATTTCACCGCGTACCTCTGCGTGCGGTGCGCCTTGTTCAGCAGCCACGAGGTGGTGTTACGCGGGGAGTAGTCGAGTTTGGTGCACTGCTCGTCGCCGTCGACACCGTCCTGGCCGAGGTCGTCGATCTGAGCCGCCATACCGTACCCGTCGAAGGTGGTGACCTTCTTGGTAACCCGTTCACCGCGACCGCCGTCAAGCGTGGTGTGGTTGGTGGTGGTGCCGATGCCGACGAATCGAGCGGTCACCGTGTCGCCGTTGAGCGTGCGCGTCGCGGTCGGCGCGGACGCCCACGGCGTGTTCAGCACGCGGGACACCACGGCGCCATCCGGCCCGTTGAGGTTCTTCGTCTCCCGTGTTGTGCCGGCGTACCAGTCCTCGTCGGCGATGCCGTCGATCTGGACCGACTTACTACCGCCGTCGGCGTTCAGCCTGTCGCCGTTCATGCCGCGGAAGTAACGGGTCTCGCTGTAGGTCTGTCCCACGCCGTCACCGACCGTCACACCTACCCGGCCATAGCCACGGTAGTCCGACCAGGTCTTAAACTTCTTCTTGGTCAGCCCGTCATCATCGCTGTAGTGCCAAGCCGCGCCGTCGTAGTAGTCGTACCTGTAGATGACTCGCTCGCTGCCGTTGGGCGGCGCCCCACCGGTGTTGTCGTTCTCGAAGACGATCGTGACGACGTACTTGTTGAACCAGTCGGTGATCGGCTCTTCGTAGCCGTCCGGAACCCACCGCACCGGATAGCAGCGGGTGGTGTTCGAGGCAGGGCTGGGCTTCGCCCCGCCGGCAGCGCAGTCCTGGGTGGAGTACGCGACGCTGACCGAGCCGCCGTACTCGTTGCGGATGCGAGCGACGCGCATCCAGTTCATCGCCGGTGCGTGGTCGCCGATCCGGTCCACCCGGTTCGCCATCTGCACCGGAGTGAACTCGACATCCGGCTCACTGATGCCGGCGCCGACCAGGCCGGTGTGCGTCAGGTTGGACAACCACAGGCCGGCACGGCTGCCGTCACCCGGATCCGGGAAGGTGTGGGTGAGGGTCCAACGGTCGACATTGCGATACCCGCTGCCGTTGCGTACCTGCGTGGTGACCCCGGCCAGCCGCTTGGTGCTCCAGAAGGTCGGTGAGATGTTCTCGTCGTCACATTTGTCGCCGGTGCACTCCTGGTCCCATGGCACGTCCGGCCAGCGGGTGGCGTTGTGGGTGGCGCACTCTTCGAGGCAACGATCGTCGACGGCGAAGTCGACGCGGAACGGAGCCAGGGTGCTGTGCACCGAGTCGACGCCACCGATTCGCCGGGTGCCGTAGTCGACCCGGTCCAGCCACGAGTCGCGGTCGTAGGAAGCGGCGTCGTCAGCCTTGAGATTACGGCCATACTTGTTGGTTGCCTTCTGGTACCAGAACGACATCGAGTTGCCGGACAGATCGACGACGTAGTCGAGGTTCCAGCGCCAGGCCTGGGTGCAGTCGGAATCGGCGAATTCGGTGGCGCGGCAGGGCTCGTTCGGGTCGTTGCCGAAAACGGGAGCGGTCAAGGTCGAGTTGGTGAGCGGCTTGTTGGCGGCCCAACCCGGCAGCCGGTTGACACCGAACCAGTACTGGACGCCCTCGGTGGTGGTGACCACCCAGTACTCACCGTCGTTGTCGCCGTTGGTCGCGCCGGTCCTCCGCTCGATCCGGGTGCCGTCGTCACCGCGCAGGTGCCAGCGCTTCTCGGTGGCGTTGTAGATCAGCTCACCGGAGTGCCCGGAAAGAGCCAGCACCGCGTTGTCGGTCTCCCAGCAAAGGTCACCGGTCTTCTTGTCGTTGTTCGCGCTGCCGTTCATGTCGTCCGCGCAGGGCACGTAGCGGCGCTCGACGAATCCGCCCGCAGTGGCCTCGAAACCCTCACCGGCCCAAGAAGGCTGGTTGTTCGAGGCAGCGTGCCGCCCGTCAACCGACTGCGAGGAGTACGCGAGGCCGATCTGCGGCGCAGGACCACCAAGCGAGGGCGGCACGCGCATGGGGTGGTTCCAAGTGAAGTCGCCCATGTTGCCGCCGGACGACCACTTCGAGGACGGGCTCAGCGTGCTCGCCTTGAAATCGCCGGCCGGACCGGCGGGGGCCGCGGTGGCAGCTACCAGGGTCGAAGGGCTCGCCGTCGACACGTCGGCGGAAACCGTCCGGGCTGCGACGTTGTTGTCGGAGGCGAGCGGGGTGCCCGCACACTCCTGTTTCTCCGGCGTGGTCAGCGCACACGAGGGCAGGGTGACCAGCCGCAGCCGGCTGGACCAGTCGGCGCCGTAGGCCGTGGCGAACTGCCGGTAGTCGAGGGTGACCTCGGTCTTCGCCGAAGCGGCGACAGCGTCGACGCGATCCAGTCGCACGAGCACGCCGCGGACGCCGGCCCGCTCGGTCGCCGCACGGTCGAGGATCTCGGCACGCATCTTCGGCGAGGCGGACGCTTTCAGCCGTAGCGGAAAGTCGGTGGCCCGGCCGTCCGCCGGGAGGACCCGCGCCGCGGCAGCGGGCCACTTCGGCTCGGGCCGCGCCGTCGCGGACGGCAGCGGCTTCACCGCCGGCGCCGGGTCGATCTTCGCAGCCTTGACCGGTACGACGGGAACCGCCTTGGCCGAGGCCGGGGCGTACGGCTGGGGACCGGCAGCGCTCGCCGCGGGGGCTGATGCGAGCCCGGCCATCAGGGTGACCGCGAGGGACGCCGCCAGCACCGCGATGCGTCTTCTGAACAGGGATCTCGGGACAGGCGGGGATGTGGTCATCGGATGCTCCCGTGGCGGTGGAGGAAGGTCAGACACGTTGATGGCCTACGGCCGAGGGGCGGGCGATCGCCCGGCCCCCTTGCCGACTCGAGGACGGTGATCAGGAAGTGGCCGGGGCGAAGCGCAAGCCGAATCCCGGCCGCAGGACGGCCAGCCGGTCGGCGTACAGAAGCTGATCGGTCTCGTCGGTCCGGCTCTGGATACCGATCAAGGCTGACCCACCGCTTCGTACGAAGTCACCGTTGTTGGTCGGGTAGAGGAGGTGGAAGCCGCCGGCCTCGTCGAGTACGGCCTGGAAGGTGAAGCGGGTAGCCGGGTCGGCGTGGTGGCGCACATCGCGCCACTCCACGACGAACTGGCGATTCGGGGCCGCACCGCGGGTGGCGGTCAATACGCTGGACTGGCTGTCGGCCTCCCAGGCGCCGCGGAAGGCGTACAGGTAGGCGCCCGGGAATTCGAGGCTGCCCTCCGACCCGATCCGCAGGGAGGTGGCGGGCTGGCCCGACACCGTCACCGGGAACGGCAGCTCGGCCGGAGCCCAGACGCCCCGCCCGGTGAGCAGCGTCGAGCCGGACAGCGCCTGATATGCGGCCGACTCCTCAGCGATCAGGTACCTGCTTCCGGCAACCGTGGCGTCCAGCGCGAAGTTCACGACGGGTGCGGTGTTGCCGACCAGGACCGGGCGTGCCGTGGAGCCCGCGCACTCGCCCGACGGGACGGTCGCGACCACCGGCCACGTCTTGGCCGGGATGTCGTTGAGCTGGTAGGTGCCGTCGGCGGCGGTGGTCGCCGATCGGCCCGCAGCTGTGACGGTGGCCCCCTCGACCGGGACGTCGATGCAGGTCACAGTTCCACTGATGGAGTTCTCCGCGGGGACGGCCGGTGCGTACCGGATGGTCAGACCGTCCTCGAGCAGGTCGGCGGCGTAGAGGTATTGGAATCCGGCGGTGCCGCTCGGGTTCTCCAGGCCGACCGTCGCCGAGGCGCCTCGTTCGATCGGATTGGTCGGGTCGATGTCGTCGTACGCCAGGGTGATGGCGCCGTCCTCGGCGAACCTCACCTGGAAGGTGGCCCGCACGAAGTCGTTGCCGTGCAGGCTGACGTTGCGCCACTCGACGGTCCACTCCCGGTTCGGAGCGGTGCCGCTGACCCCGGTGGCGATCGCGGCCTGGCCGTCGACGACCCAGTCTCCCCAGAAGCCGTAGACCGCGCTGTTCGGCGTGTCGTCCACCGACCCCGACGGGATCGGCGTCGTCGTCGCGTCGGTCGTGCCCTCCGGCGAGAAGCTCACGAAGCCGTTGCTGCTGACATACGGAGTGGTGGTCGACTCGCCGTACAGCTTCACCGGGAACGGCGTAGTGACCTTCCAGGACTCGTCGTCACCGGTCCAGTTCTGCACGGTCGGGGCCGCGACGAGCGGCTTGTTGTCGACGGTGCAGTGATAGTACTGGTCGGCGTCGGCGTTCAAGGACAGATCCACGCTCGCCTCACCCTGGGTCTTGTAGACCGCCGAGGTCGCGTACTGGCCGAGGCAACGGTCGTCGCCCTGTGAGGCCAGCAGCTGGTAGGCGCCGACCGGCACGGCATCGAACTCGAACTCGCCGTTCGGGCCGCTGGTGACGGACCGGTTGCCGGGGTTGAGCGTCACGGTCGCGCCGGCGATCGGCGTGGTGGTGACCGACTCGGTCAGGACACCCCGGACGATGCCCGCCGACCCAGGAGTCCACGTGATCGAGCTGTTACTGGTCAGGGTCGGCTGCCAGGAGGAGAAGTAGTCGACCACCCGATGCGACAACGCCTCCATGCCCACTGTCGCGTTCGAGCCGCGCTGGACGTCGGTCGACAGGGCACCGTAGTGGTAGGCGACCCGGCCGCCCTCATGCAGGACCAGCTCGAAGGTGACCCGGTCGGAGGTGCCGAGAACCAGGGCGTTGCGCCATTCCACGGTGAAGGACCGGTTTGGTGCCGAACCGCCGGCCTGGGTACGGATACCGGCCGAGCCGTCGATGACCAGGTCGCCCCAGAACGGTTCGAGGTAGCCGCCGCCGAGGCCGACCCAGCCGTTGGTGGACACGGTGGCGATGTTCGAGGACCGCCCGTAGAACGGCATCGTGAACGGCAGGGTCACGTCGGCTTCGACATCATCCCCGCTCAGCGCGAACGGGGTGGATGCCGGAACGTAGCCGGCGGAGCCGACCGTGCAGGCATAGCCCATCACGCCGTGGTCCGGTGCGAGCCGTAGGTCGTGAACGGTGTCGGCGAACACCTCGACCTGACTCTCGGCCCGGGTGCCGCAACGGTCGGTGCGGCGAGTGCTGAGCGTGTAGCCGTCGCCGACGAGCCCGAGGAAGGAGTAGCTGCCGTTGGTGGCGGTCGTGGCGGTCAGACCGCTGGGATCGAGCTGAACGGTGGCGCCCGCGACCGGGGCACCGGCGGCGTCGGTGAGGGTGCCGCTCAGGTCGTACGTCTCGAAGCCGCCGCCGTTGTCCGGGTCGGTGAAGACGATCGATGTGCCGTTCGCCAGAGCGGATTCGTCGGTGGAGTAGGCAAGCCCGTCCTGCCCGTCCATCGACTCGATGCCGACCACGGCGTGAGCGCCCTGCTCATCGGCGTTGTCGAGACCGTCGTAATGGGTGGCCACCGTGCCGTCCGCGCCCAGCGTGACGGCGAAACTGAGCCGCTGCGCCGTGTTGCCCTTGCGGTGGACGTTGCGCCACTCCACTACCGCTTGCTGGGCGGCGCCGCTACCGGTGACGCCGGTGCGGATGCTGGCGGCCGAGTCGATCACCAGGTCGTCCCAGTACGGGGCGACGAGGGCGTTGGGCTCGGCGGCCGACACCAGCGGCGCCCCCGGTGCCCGCGGACGGGAAGCGAGCGGGTCGACGAACGAGAGCACGCCGTTGGTGTCCACCCAGGCGGAGCGGTACGTGCCGCCGTAGAACGGGAAAGCGAACGGCAAGTCGACGGTCCTGATCGCGTCATCACCGGTCAGCGGGAGCACCGTGCTCGCGGAAGGGAACACCGCGGTTCGCTCGGTACAGGTGTGTCCGACGTTGTCCGAGACCCTCCTCATGTACAGCTCGAGCATCAAGCCCTGCTTGTCGATGGTGTAGGGCTGGCTGCCGGCCATGCCGCATCGGCCGGCGGAGGTCGCCCGGACCGTGTACGCACCGGCCGTGACGCTGGCGAAGGCATAGGTCCCGTCAGCGTCGGTGGTCACCTGCGCCCCGCCTGGTTGGAGCCGGACCACCGCGCCCGCGACGGGTTGGAAGCTGCTCTGGTCGAGCACAGTGCCGAACAGGCTGGCCGCCGGCTTCACCGTGATCTGCGTCTGCGTCAGCGGACTGACCCGGCTGCCGTCGTCGACAGCCACCGCGTGCAGCGGCAGCTGACCGCTGATCGAGCCGACCGGCAGGTCGAAGCTGTAGGTGCCGCCGGCCGCGGTCGCGTTCACGGTCTTTTCGAGGGCGGTGCCGCCGAGGCTGTACTTGAACTTCGTGACGTTGGTGTCCCCACCGGCCGAGAACGTGACCTTGAGCGTGCCTCCGGCCGAGGCTTCCTCACCGTTGGGCAGGGTGATGGCCGGCTGCAGCGGCAACGCGAGTTCGGCGAGCTTCGCCGCGGTCTCCAGGAAGCTGTAGAGACGTACGTCGTCGACCGCGCCGTTGAGGAAGCCGTCGTCGGCGCCGTTCCACTTGCGCTTGCCCACCGTGAGCGCGCCGGTGGCGTTGAATCCGCCGGTCAGCGTGCCCGACGCGGTCTGCGCCACCCCGTTGACATAGAGGGTGAGTTTCTTCGTGGCCACGTTGTAGGTCGCGCTGAGGTGGGTCCATTTGCCGGCGACGGGGGCGGCGTTGGAGAGGACTTGAACAGTCGTGGCGTTGTCGGCGTCCGAGCCGGCCATCGCGAACCGCCAGCGGTTGTCAGCTCCGGAGTAGCCGAGTGTCAACGCCGAGGTTCGCGAGCCGGACACAGCCACCGCGGTTCGCTGCCCGGTCACACCGCTCGCGGAGGTCAGGCGCACCCGGGCGGTCACGGTGAAGGTGCTGTCGGTACGGACGGCGGTGGCGGCGTTGGTGTCCGGATGGGGATAGCTGACCGGCCCCGGGGTGGCCGCGAAGCCGGTCGTCCCGTTCAGCGACAGGGCCTGGCCCTCACCGCCTCGACCAGTCGCCCGGGCGGCTCCGCCGCCGAGTGTCAAGGTGTTCCCGTGCGCGCTGATGTCGGTCGCGGTGGTGGTGCCGGCTGCTTCGTCGAAGGTCCATTCAGCAGCGGGTCCCGTCCCGGCTCGCACGTGGAAGGTGTACGTCTTCGCGTTGACCGAGAACCGGCCCGCGTGGTCCTTGGACCACACCCGCAACGTGTTGATGCCGTCATGCAACGGTTTGGTCTTCAGTACGCCGGCGTAGCCCGCGGCAGCGACAGCCGGCACGGTCTGCGAGGCGATCATGACTCCGGAGTCGAGCGTCCACGCGTAAGCCACCACCTCATGGGGCCGCACTGTGGGCGGAGAGATGGCGAACTCGCCGACGATGCCCACACCGCCGCTGGGTGTGTTCGACGGGTAGTTCGTCGAGGTCACCGCCGCCGGGTCCGGTGGCGGGGTCGCGTCCACGGTGAACTCGCATGTCCCCGACCAGGTCGACAGGCTGCCGTCGGAGGTCTTGGCCTGCCACGCGTAGGTGCCGCCGTCGGTCAGCCGGCCGGTCGGGATCTGGCGCGACACGATCGCATTGTTGCCGTTGGACTGGGTCAGCTTGTTCGACTCACTGCGCGAACCGCCCTTGACCCACCAGTAGAAGTCGGTCGTCAGGGTTCCACCGTCAGGGTCGGAATGCTTGACCGACAGCGTCGGGTTGGTCCACAACACGTACGGGCGGGCGGTACCGACGGCACAGGGCTTCCCGTCCGACTTGCGCTCGGTCGCCGCGTTCGGCGGCCGGTTGAACGTGATGGCCAGCTTCGCCGTGGACGGGTTGAATCGCTTCCAGTGCTTCAGCGTGCCCTCGTCGATCGCCCGCAATGCCAGGTGCAGGCTGCTCCAGTTGTTGGCGACGCCGTACTCGACCATCGGCTTGACATTGAACTCGGCCGTGCCGGGGCCCTTGCAGCCGTGTACAGCCCCATACTTGCGATTGCCGGCAGTCTGCGCAGTCAGGCCGTACCAACGCGGTTGGTTCTTCCACGTCGTCGCCGACGAGATACCGCCGACCATCCACACCTTCGCGTTCGACGCCGGGTTGCACGTCCACGAATGGCGCTGCTCGATGCGGAACTCAGCCGCCGAGATCTTCGTGTTCCGGACCGCACTGACGTTCATCCGGAAGAACGACCGCACGATGTGATCCGCGCACCCGTCGCAGTCCTCGGTCCGGCCGGCCCCCGCGGCGCCGAACGTCTTGCCGTCGGTGAGCGCGGTGCTGTTCTTCCAGAACGAGCTGGTCGGGTGCTTGCTCCACACCGAAGTCCACTCGCTGTTGACCAGCCCACCGGTGACCTGCGGATCGATGTAGACCGGAAACTTCGTCTGCGGATCGGTCAGCACCTTGCGGTTCGGTGTCAGGGTCATCGTGTTCCCGCTGACCTTGAGCGGCATCACTTCGTGACCTGACCGCTCGCCACTGTCGGGTGCGCCCGCCTTCCCCTTCGCCGCATCCGGCCGGTTCTTCACCCCGGCTTTCGGCGCCGGAAGCTCGGTGGCTTCCGCTTCAGCCGGCTGGGACGAGTCCCACATCAGCGGCGCAGGTGACCGGAAGACCGGCTTGCCCTGAGCGTCCGTGGCGACAAGCCCGCCACCCGCCGCCGCGGTGATCTTCACGCCCTTGACCGCGACGCCGAACTTCAACGAGGCCAGCGCCGGATGGGCCGCCGCCTGCCGATCGTGCACCACCAGCACCTCGGAGAAGCCGGTGGCCTGGGCGGTCACGTGCAGGTCGACCGACGGCAACACACCACGGTAGATCGCCGTCGACCCCCTCAACTGAGGTTCGGGCAACGCTGTGGACCACGTGATCGAAAGGTCCCGCTCGCCATCACGCACCCGCCCGACGAGACGATCACCGCCCGCCGAGAACGTCATCGGCAGAACGGTCGCCGCCGGCGCCACACCGTCAGCGGTCTTTCGCAACGTCGTGTCCACCGGCACCCAGCCGGCGCCCTTACGCACCCGGACCGGCTCCACGGACTCTTCCAAAGTCGACGTGCCGTCGACGTTCAGGAAGATCTGCGTCGTCTCGGACCGCTCGGACAGGACCTCGACCCGGTGTCTGCACACCTCGACCATCCGCCGCGCAGCCGCTTCGTCGGCCTGCTCGGACACACACGCCTGAGCCGCAGGAGCCGCCTTGGCGGGACTCCCGACGGATGCGACCTGCACTGACGTGAGCAGCAGCGCAGCAGCAGTCAATCCGCCGACTCGCCGACGCATCCGAAAAATGGCAGCAGCCATCGATGTCCCCCGTGATCCATGAAGCCGAGATGCGCGATGACTGTAAATAAAGAAGATCTCTGATGTATACGCAGGGCCACACGAACCCGGGGCGTCCGCGAGCCGGGCGCCGCCGACCATTGCAGAACGTCATTGGCTGCCGACCCCTTCATCAGGTAAGGCCGGGCGACATCGGCGAATCTCCCCACACGGCGCGTAATCATCGAGTGATGTAAATCACCAAGAGCCTCGACCGCTGTGCGGAGTGGCAGCCGAGCAGATTGGCCCCTAAGGGCGATATACACTTTGTGGCCACTTAGGAGTTTGTTTTTCGGATTCGCCCCAGAATCAGCGACCAACTGGGGAAGCTAGTCGATTACCGGAGCCTCCAGCCCTTTCCGGTCACCCGCCCAGAAGCCGGAAGATGGCTCCGGCACGACATTTCGACTGCTTTGGGCGGCGAGCCTGTCGCCGGGCGTGGCACTTCATTGCCCCGACCCGGCAAAAGTAGTCATCGGCGGGACGCCGAGCCCTGTTCCGTTCCGCAGGGTCAGAACGTGTACCAATTATTCACGAGCGGGTGATCCTGCACGGCGAGATAGTCAAGTCCAGCCTGATCGGCATTTCCGAGACGGCCGCCGCCGAGTGCCGGCAGGTCAGCTCCGTGCTCGATACGGTCGGCCGGCGCTGGTCCCGCGCCATCATGGTCGCGGCCGGCCGCAGCGCCCGGCGGTTCACCGACGTACCGAAAACCCGAATGTTCAATGGCTCCTTCGTGACTGTTGTCATGCGCGGATCGCCAAGGCGACCTTTATCACCTGAACCTTGCGCATGCCGCCGACGATGGGAACTCTATTACCGTGGCATTGGCTGAGGAATGTGCGGAAACGCAAAGCGTCCTGAATTCGGTGCAGTCCGTCTTCGACCTCCTGGCCCGCCGGTGGACCGGTGACATCCTCGTCGCCGGGGTGGAGGGCGCCCGGCGCTTCCGCGAATACCGCCGCGCGGTCGCCGGTGTGTCCGACCGCATGCTCGTTCAGCGCCTGCGGGAGCTCGAAAGCCTCGGGCTGGTGTCCCGGACGGTCGTGCCCTCCTCGCCGGTGCAGGTGTTCTACGCGCCGACCCAGCACGCCATCGATCTCATGCGGGCCGTACAACCGCTGGTCAGCTGGGGACGGCACCACAGGGCGAAGGCGGAAGCGCACGCCCACGCTCCCGCCTCCTGAACGTGCGGCCGCCCCATTGCGGCCGCACGCCGTCCCTCAGTCGCCCATCGCGGGCTCGAGGTTGATGACCGGCACCTGGTCGGCATCGGCCGGCTGGTCCGGCGACGCGATGTGCCGGCCGTCGGACGAGCGGATGCCGACGATGACCACCGCGGCCGAGACCAGCAGGAAGATCCCGCCGATCAGGAAGCCGCGGTCGAAGCCCCGGACCAGCGCCTCGTTCGCCTCGGTGCCCCGGTCAAGCAGGTCCAGGGTGTACGCCGCGGCGACCGAGCTCAGCGTGGCCAGCCCGATCGCGCTGCCCAGCTGCTGCGAGGTGTTGATCAGGCCGGAGGCCAGCCCGCTCTCCTCCGGCCGCACGCCGACCGAGGCCACCAGGAACATCGCCGCCCAGGCGAAGCCCGCGCCGACGGCGGTCAGCAGCATGCCGGGCAGGACCCCGCCGGCGTAGGAGCTGTCCACGTCGAGCAGGGCCAGGTGAAAGAGGCCGGCGGCCAGGATCAGCAGGCCGATCCACAGGGCCGGCTTGGGGCCCGCCTTGGCGATGACCTTCTGAGCGCCGATGCCGGCGACAGCCATCGCGACGGGCCAGGGCAGGTACGCCAGGCCGACCTCGATCGGGCTGTAGCCCTTGACCTGGGCGAGGTAGAGCGTCGGGAAGAACATCATCACGAACATGCCGCCGGTCATCAGGACCATGGCCAGGTTGGCCGACGTCAGGGCCCGCACCTTGAAGATGCCCAGGCGCACCAGCGGCTGCTTCGACACGCTCTCGATGACCAGGAACAGAGCGATCAGAACCGCCGCGGCGCCGATGTACAGCCACACCTTGCCCGAGCCCCAGCCCCACTCGGCCGCGTTCACGACGCCGTACACCAGAAGCATCAGACCGGCCGTGATGGTGATCGCGCCGGGCAGGTCCATGCGGGTCCGGCCCTCGGTCGCGTGCCTGCTGTTCGGGACGAACTTCAGCGCGGCGATGATGGCGACCGCGGCGATCGGCAGGTTGACCAGGAAGATGGCGCGCCAGTCGAACCACTCGGTGAGGACGCCACCGGCCAGCATGCCGGCGGCGCTGCCGGATGCGGTGACCGCGCTGAAGACCCCGAGCGCCTTGGCCCGGGCCTGCACCCCTTCGAAGGTCACGATGATGATCGACAGCACGGCGGGCGAGATCAGCGCGCCGCCGAGCCCCTGCACCGCCCGGCCGACGATCAGCGTCTCCGGGTTCTGCGCGAAGCCGTTGATCGCCGACGACAGGCCGAACAGCACCAGGCCGGCGACCAGCAGGCGCTGCCGGCCCAGAAGGTCACCGGCTCGCCCACCGAACAGCAGGAAGCCACCGAACAGCAGGATGTAGGCGTTGATCACCCACTGCAGCTGGAGCTGGCTGTCGAAATTCAGTCCGGAGCCTATGGACGGGAGCGCCACCGTCACGATGGTCGCGTCGAGCACGACCATGAACTGGGCGACGAGGACGATCCAGAGAATCGTCTTGGACCTTGCCATTTTTCCCTCACAAGTATGGGTCGGCCGTATTCGGATCGGCCGCGCCCTTACAGAGTTCTCGGCGGGGGAAGCATCGGCAAATGTCCGCTTAGCAACTTACTTTTTCCGGCTTTCCGGTTAGTGACGTGATCTCAGCAAGGAGAGGTGTCTGATTCGGTACGACACGGGCAAAAGTATGAGTACCGGACGGTGCTGGATATAGGCGTGGAGCCATCGATAGACCAGTTCTTGCGAAGGAAACAGGTCTG
>NZ_JALPVJ010000005.1 GCF_023544445.1 Actinoplanes sp. M2I2
GCTCTTGGGTCGTTTGCTCGGCTCTGGTGTGACCAGTCCCTGAGCAGCCAGGTGCCGGGCGATCGTGGCCCGCGAGACGGTGCGGTGGTGGGTGTGCTGCAGATGCCAGCGGATCGTGTCCGGGCCGGCGTCCAGGCCCCGCTCGGCCAGGTCCTTGCGGACCGCCACGATCAACTCGACCACCGGTTCACCGATGGCGGTCGGTGACGTGCGCGGCCGTCTCGACTTCGGCTCGAAGGCAGCCTCACCCTCGGCCCGATACCGGGCGATGAGCTTTGACACCCAGCCCTTGGACACGCCGTAGGCGCGGGCGGTCTCGGCCTGGCTACGACCCTCGAGGACAACGGCAGTGATCACGACACGGGCTAAGGACACCCCGCGACGATCACCGTCATCCAAAGTTTCCTATGTCCCGACACACCAGTTTCCGATGACTTGAGACAGGGGTTTCCTATGTCTTGAGCCAGGACACTGCCGGGCGCGCAGCATCAAATGGCCTTGACCTGCTGTTTCTAACCGCCGGTGCAACTCTCGACCGCGTTGATCGACGACGCTTCGAGGGCTGCACGCCTGGCGGTTCACTCCTGAACAGGATGTGCAGGGCCACAGCTCCCACCGCCGAGCAAGCCCCCTCAACGGAACACTCGCGTAAGAAAGCTTCAGCTATTGCTGGGAGCTGTTAGACGACATTCAGGCCCATGACGGCCTTACTCACACGCCGCTGGTGCGGTACACGCTCCATCGGTCTGCGGCGACCACCATGCGTCTGGTCCAGGCGTCCGGCTCTGCTCCGGCGATTTCGTTCCACATGCGTGCGTTGGCCGCAGCGAATGCGGTAAGACCAGCGCTGGTAGCCGTTCGCCAGCCGGGAATGCGATGCGCCCAGCTCTCGGCTTCGGCCGGTGAATGGCCGGCGCTGACAAGCCATATCGTCCAGTAAGCAGCGTCCAGCCAGGCGGCCCCCCGGGTGGCCCATCCCCAGTCGACCATGCGGGCGCGACCGTCGGCGACGATGACGTTGGCGCTGTTCAGATCTGTGTGGAGCAGACAGGACCCAGCGAAATGGTGCAGCTCGTCGGGCGCGGCGTAGTGCTGGAGCCGCAGCGGCGCCTCGCGGAGGGTGACATCTGGGCACGGGATCCCACCGAGACGAATTAGCAGGTCCACGACCGGTCGGAGGTCGCCGGAATCGGGGGCGTAATCAGCTTCATGCCCGGCGATGGCCTCAAAGATCAGAACGTCCCACCCATCGGTAACGATCCGAGCGAGCAGCGTTGGCGCGATCGAACGAACGAAAGGAGCGACGGCCGCTTCAGCAGCCTGGGTCCACACCCAGCGATGGTCGCTTGGCAGAGCTTTGACGAAGTACTTGCCACCGGCGGCCAGGATAAAAGCGGCAACGGAGCTGTTGAATCCGGCCTCTACGCTCTTGACATGGTGCACTTCGCCGGTGCATTGCTCGACCTCGTACCGAACTTTCTTCGGTAGATCCCCATAGGGAATTCGACTGGGCGGCATATCAGCTTCTCGATCTCGACGAGGCCCGCGACCGCCGCGTTCATCGCACGACGACGACCCGAGCAATGCGTTGCCGCAGCCGCGCTGGTTGGTGGCCGTCGGCGACCAGCACAGGGCGTACCAATTATGCCCGGCGGTTCCCCATAGAACGAGCCTGGTTCGTGAAGGGCGTCCTCGTAGCCGGTGGCGCTACGTCGGCCAAGCTGCCCTTCCTCTCATGGTCGGTGGGCCGACGGATCGGACGGTCCGGCACACGGGGAACCCATCCCATGAACCGATGCCAGAAGTCGATCTCGACCTCCAGGGGATACCGGACGGCATCTTCGATCGCCTCGTACATGTAGGAAGCCATGTAAATCCGAAGAGACGAATGCCCGTGCCGGTAGGTCGTCAGCAGCTCCGCCCGCTGCGTCGAGCAAGGCCACGGCTCCGCACAGCCCGGTGCTTCGCAACGCCAATCGGGCCGTGATGGTGTGTGCCCGATCGCTGGCTCCCGCATCCGATCCGCCCTCAACTTGCGAGCGGAAACCGCGCGACCGGTATCCGCCGCGCATTGATCAACTCAGGCTGGCTCGCCCCTGGCTGGCGCGTCGGCAACCGAATCGTGCGAGAGAAGATGACGACCGCGTTCTCCCGCATCCAACACGGACCCAACATGTCGCACTCCACGCAGCGACCCGTGGCACTCGATGTGACGTGGGTGTCGAGCACCCGCTGAGCTTCGCTCAACTGCTGTTCGGCCGATGCTGAGTAGTAGGTCCCCGTCATCATCGGGCAAGCGCCTCCTAGTTCCTCGCTCGGCGACCAGTCATCAGACAGGCCGGAATCAAGGAGGACGCTAGTTACCGTGCGGATTCAAAGGCTCCACATCAGGTGAGGGACACCGTGTGTGTTCCCTGCTCGCGAAGGGCATGCTTAATCTGTGAGGCCGGCCGTTGCCAAAAGCGGCTGAAGGTCAGCTCTGATCGTCGCTCGCGCCGTCCCGCTCAGCTGGCGTAGAAGCTCGCGGGCAACAGAATTGAAGCGCAGTTCCTCAGGGGACTCTCGATGTACCCGCGTCAACATGTGAATGGCCGCTACCTGGTTTCTCTGACGCGCGTAACACCGGGCAGCGTCGAGATGGTACGTGAGGCGACGTTCGACTGATGCCGCCTCAGCGACCACCGTTCGTTCGGCCAGTTCCAGCGCTTGTGCCGTTTTTCCCAGTTCAACCGCGGTGGAGATGCGATGCAACGCTACATTCGTCGGGCCGAAGGCCATACGGTTATGGTTCGTCTCTCCCACCCGAGCCGCGATAGTCGCGGCCTCGGTCAGCAGCTGATCTGATCCATCGGCGTCATCCTCCCGAGCGGCCTCGGTTGCACCCAGTAGGTGCAAGCCACCAAATACGGCCAGCCGAGCCGGCGACGCACGATCGAGATGCCTTCTGAGCTGTCCGATCGCTTGCCCGACGACGCTCCGCGCCTGCGATGTCTCGCCTTGAGCCGACAGGATCATGGCAAGGTTCCACGCTGCGGCCCCGGACAGATCGGGATCATCCGCGTCACATGCGCACGACACCGCGCGGTCGGCTACCAGAAGAGAAAGCTCGTACTCACCGACGCGCTTGGTCCACGTGCGGGCAAGCTGATAAGCAGAGCTTGCCAGGCCAAGCGCAGTCTTGCGGTCTGACCCTTCCAAGGTGTTCACGCCAGCTTGCGCCAACCCGACCAGGTTCGGCAGGTACCGGCCTACTGCCTCGTATCTGAACGCTGATGGCGCCTGCCAGGTGTCCCACGCCCGCACAACTAGAGTTTCGAGGTCTTGCAGCGTGGTGAAGGTGACTCCGTGACCCCGGCTCAGCACTGCTGTTCGCACTGCCTCGGCGCACGGGTGACCTCGCTTTCCGTCCGGCATCAGCGGGAGCGGCACCCCGGTCAACTCTCGGAGATCCTTGACACGCAAGACCTGAGCGAAGTTGACCAGTTGCGAAAAACGGGTGACCAGGCGGTCGCCGGACTCGATCTTCTTCATCATCGACAGCGAGATACCAGCCAATCCCGCCAGCTCATCCTGCGTCAGCCCTCGACGGACGCGATAGCTGGCAATCCGCTGGCCAATGGCCCACTCATCGACTTCCACATTTGCTCCAGTCTCCGGTGGACCCTGGGCATCCGGCCGACAAGAGAAGATTACGCCCGCGTGGGAGACTCGCCGCATGACCACTGGCCTGCATCACCCGTGGCTCGTGCTGTGGGACATCGACCACACCTTGCTGGAGACCCGGGGCCTGGGATCGGAACTGTACGGGCGAGCATTCAAGACGGCGACTGGCACCGAGATGAAGCAACAGGCCGACGTCACCGGCCAGACCGAGCCGTCGATCTTCAACGCCACACTACGACTGCATGGGATAGCCGAGGATGAGCACTACCTCACCCGATACAAGCAGGCGTTGGCTGAGGAGTACGAGCATCACCGGGAGGACCTTCGCCGCCGTGGTCGCGCGTTACCCGGGGCCGAGGAAACGCTCGCCACTCTGGCCGCCGAACCTGCGTTGATCCAGAGCGTCTTGTCGGGCAATCTGCGTGCCGTCTCAAAAACCAAACTGGACGTCTTCGAGCTTGACAAGTACCTCGACCTTGAGGTCGGGGCCTATGGGGACGACGACCCCGAACGTCCGCAGCTTGTCGCCATCGCCCAAGAACGGGCGCACCGTAAATACGGGACACCATTCAGCGAGGCGAACACGGTCGTCGTAGGGGACAGCACTCACGACATCAACACCGGCCTTGAAGGCGGGGCTCGCTCGATCGGCATCGCCACCGGGTCAGATGACATCGACACCCTGCGGGAAGCCGGCGCAGGGGCTGTCCTGAGGGACTTGACCGACGAGCGCGCCGTACTGGCGGCGTTGCACCGGCTGATCACCTGAACGCCCATATCGTTGTCGCAGGAGCGGCCGGCATCTTCGGGCGAGCGCCAGCCGTTGCCCTGACCTTTTAACGCCCGGCCGTCGGATAGCGTCGCGAGATGCACCCCGTAATCGTCACTGGCGCTCGTGTTCATCTCCGGGAGTTCCGGCCCGACGACCTCCAAGACTCCATGGCGGTTGTCGGTGACCCGGCGGTCACGCAGTCGCTCAGCTTCGACGCTCGTTCCGAGGTTGACCAGAAGAGCCACCTGGCAGCTGACGTCGCGAGAGCGAGTCAGGACCCGCGGCCCGACTATTACCTCGACGTCGCCGAGGCCGACGACCGCCTCATCGGCTTCGTCCGCATAGGGCTAGGACCGAATCAGGGACCACGTTTTCACCAACGGCGCCTGGCGCGACTCGCTGCTCTACTCGATTCTTGACACCGAATGGACCCTGCACACTCCCTGAGTGGGCAGCGATCGTCGCGGTGGACCACGCTCCACGCAAGCATCATCGAAAGCTGCGCGTGCGCGGATCTGCCGATAAGTAGCGGCGAGGCGGTTGACTCAGCTAATGCGTAGATTCCTTGTGCTGTCGAGCCTGGCGACGTGCCGGTACGTCGGGGCGGCCCAGTTGACGCCACAGCAGCACCCGACCCAGGCCGATGGCGTAGGCAATGCCCACCAGGGTCAAGAAGGCAGCGCTCCAGCGTCCCTCGATGAGGAGGAACGTTATGCCTAACGCTGGAAACAAGATGACCCCTGTCACGTATACCCAGAGCGGCAGCCGATGTGTTCTGTGCACTCGGGCATTGTCCTTCACGAGTCCCCACTGCGCTGGCCCGGCGAACTGATCGCCGAGGCACCTGATCCGACGTAGGGCCAGGCGGAGTGATGCTCTACGTCGCTCGACCGACGGACATTGGACCTGCCTCCGCGGACAGGACTTCGGCCCTACGACCGGGACACGGCGCCTGGCGGGCCCCGGGCTCCGCGCACGAACCACGACAGCTCCGGATGTCGAGGCACTGACTCGTGGGGCTGGAAAGGCGGGCGCCGGCAAGCCCTTCGTCTACACCAGCACAAACCGGTCTACGGGCTCGACCCCGCCCACTCCCGGGACGAGGACGCAGAACTGCCGCAGCCGGGTACTGCCGGCCAAGCTGGCCGGCGAGCGCTTGGTCCGCGAGGCAGCCGGGCACCCGACGGCGGGCACCTACAACGCGGCGGGACCGCGGCAGTTCACCTTCCGTGAACTTGCCGAGGCGATCGCGGATCTGATCTGGTCGAGGTCTCTGAAGAACTCGGAACCCAACCCATGAACCGCGACCAGAAGTCGATCTCCGCTTCGTCCGGGTGACGGACGGCATCCTCGATGGCGGCGTGCATGAACGACGCCATGTATATGCGGAGAGACAACGGTGCCAACCGGTAGGACTTCAACAATGCCGCCCGTTCGGCAGTACACGGCCATGGCTCTCCGCAATCCGAAGCCATGCAGGTCCAGTCCGGCCGGCGTGGCAGGTGAGGTGTTGTCGGCTCGGCCATGGCAACGTCGCTAACCCGCCAGGGATAGCAGGGTCCTCAATGTTCGGCGGGTGTGAAGGCTTCGCGCAACTGCCGCTCGGCCGACGCGGCGTAGTAAGTCGCGGACGCCTGGCTGCGCTTGTTCGAACTCGCCGGGCCTGCCATTTCTTGCGACGCCTCCTGTCGGTGCAGGGCGGGCGGTGATCGCCCGCACTTGACAGGTGTGACGCTATGGCGACTCCACGCAGCGATGATTAGAGGCAGTAATCATGCCGCGTCGAGCCGGGCGGCGAAGGCTTGCAGATCGCGCCCGCCCGCCGAGCGACGTGCCCTGCGCAGCATCGAGCCGACGGTTTCGCGTACGAGCGGTGACAGCCGGACACGTTGCGGCGCGATCGTTTCGGCGCGAAGGAGGGCAGCCATCGCCTCGACATCGTGCTTACGGGTCTGCGCCAGGCACCGGCCCAGGTCGGCGTACATGGTCGCCTGTCGGTTCGATGAGCCGACGGCGGAAACGTCCGGCGCCGGCTTACCCGCGACCGCGCCTCCGTCGCCGAGTTCGGCGAGCATGCCGAGCCGCCAGATGGCTACGTTGGTCGGCCCGAACCACAGCTGACCGAAATTTCCTTCGCCGAGACGGGACGCTGAAGCGGTTGCCTCGGCGAGATGAGTACGGCTGGTCGACGAATCGCCACCGATTGCGGCCAGCATGGCGGCGCTCAGATGGAGCATGCCTTGGACCTGTGCGGCCCGCGGATGGCCGGCATTCGTCTCCAGCAGGTCGATGGCGCGGACCGCGCGCTGTAACGGCAGAGCCCGGGCCTCGGCGGGCAAGGTGTGGACGATGGCGAACTCGGCTATTCCCAGCCATTCCGGTTCGTCAGGCAGAAGGCCGGCAACGTCCCGGCATTGCTGAGCCGCCAGCATCGCCAGATCGGCGTGCCCGAGGTATTTGGCGGCGAAGGTGGTCGCGTACGTGATCCAGGCCAAATGGCGGAGCGAAACGGGGTCGTCCCGTTTGCTTCCCAGAGCCAGGAGCAGGCCGGGAAGGCCGGCGATCAGATCGTCGTAACGGCAGGCATTGTGCAGTGCGGTGACGTCACGGACTGCTGCCGCCAGGTCGCGGGGCGCGTCGTCCGGTGCGCTGGTGGAGCCGAAAGCCAATTCCGCGATTGCCGCTCGCAGCGCGGGCAGATAGCGGGTGGCGGCGGCATGTTCCAAGGTGGTCGGGTCGTACGGCTGACCCGTGAGGTCCGCCAACGAGACTTGCAACGCTTTCGCGAGAGCGAGCTGAGTGCTGCGTTTGTCGAGCGCGGCCGTCCCGGACTCGATCTGGGCGATGTATCCCTGACTCAGCCCGGCAAGCTCCGCGAGTACGCGCTGGCTGAGATTACGCTTGAGCCGCCAACGGCGGACCCGCACCCCGATGTGGTCCAGCGCGGTGACGGAATCTCGGCGTTCCGCAACCATGGCAGGACGATACGTCAGCGTCTGGGCCCGGACTACAGCCCGGACGGTGGGTCGAGTGATGGAGCGAGATGCCAGTCGCCGGTCAGCCAGTGGTCTATGTCGTCGCCTGCGGCGGACGCCCGGCCGCTGACCTGCCACCTTTCGTGATCCGGCTCCAAGCCGACGGGTGGCACGTCTGCGTCATCGCCACACCCTCCGCGGTCAAATTCATGGATCTCGATGCACTCGCGACGATTACCGGCCATCAGGTCCGGTACGACTTCAAGCAGCCGGATGAGCCGGACGCCCTTCCGTTTCCCGATGCGTACGTGATCGCCCCGGCGACCTTCAACACCGTCAACAAGATGGCGTCGGGGGCGAGTGACACCCTCGCGCTCGGCATGCTGAACGAAGCCATCGGCTTGGGCCTCCCGATCATCGCGGTCCCCACCCCCAACGTGGCACTTGCCCGGCATCCCGCCTTCCAGGCCAGCGTGCGGTCGCTCCGCTCGTGGGGAGTAACGCTTCTTTTCGATCCGGACCGCTATCCCCTGCCCACCCCCAACATGGGCGCGCCGGCTGCCGGGCTGTTTCCCTGGTCAGATTTAGCCTCGGCCGTGAGCGAGATGCGGAAGTCGATTCCCGTGGTCCCGGACTAGCTCGCCTCAAAGCTGCGGTGTCATCTGGCCGGGCGGCCGCTTCTCACCAACGCCAGCGCGACAACGGCAAGGCCCCACGCCATGCTCAGCACCGACCACCCGCGGGGATAGGCCGCGAATGCGTCCGGCCAGCTGAAAGACACCAGACCCAGGTACGCGGCGACGAGGCCGGCACAAACGCCGATGAAACGCCGGCCGCGCGGCCAAGCTGCCGCGAGACAAGCCAGGGCTGTCACGCCGAGGGCGAGCGCACCCTGGACGGCGTAGTGGTTGACGCCGATCGTGTCGTCCCCGGCGAAGCCCGCCCGGTTGGCCTCGTACATCTGCCAGACGTAGATCGACCACGGCACGACGCCGAGAGTCGCGACGACAGCGAGCGGACGCTGGATCACCAGCGGTCTGGGCCAGACGTTCTCACGGCCAGGAACGCCCAGGAACACCAGCGCCGCAACCGCCAGAACAGCGGCGATCACCAGAGCGGGACCCTCCACGGCAACGGCAGCGGACAACGCCAGCGCCCCGGAAACCACCAGCACCTGGATCACTGCCGGTGCCGCCCGCTGCGGCGAGAGGGCGAGGTAGCCGAACGCGCAGCCCAGCAGGACCGTGAACAGAAGTCCCCAGCCGGCTTCGAGAACCACCGGCCATGCCGGGTCCCAGGTCTCAGAGAGGTCGATCAACCCGAATCCAGGGAAGAACAGACAAGCCGCAGCAAGCAGGAGGGCAAGTCCGCGGAAGGCCGCGTTCCTCATGGCTTCAGAGTGCTACGGCTCCTGAGAAGCCGGAAGACAGGCGCCGTCGGGATTTCCACCCCTACTGGATCACACGTCGAAGATGTACGGCCATGCGGACATAGATGCCGCCCAGCCCAGGGCCGGTGTAGGCCACTGCCGGGACTGCGGCCACCACGTCGAGTGGCAGGTGGCTCGTCGCAGTCATGACGATGCGGTCGTCCACGACGAAGCGGCGCGCCCGGGTCAGTACGGCTGCGCCCGGAGGTACCGAGAGCGCTTCGGCGATGTCCTCGGACGCGGGCGTCTCCAGCCGGTCATCCTCGACCAGACGGCCAGGGATCAGGAACTCTTGGTCCATGCGTGTCGTGCAGGTCGGCTAAGGGCGAGACGTCCTCGAGGTCCTTCAGGAGGAAGTTGATCGGCTGGGGATCGGCGGCGCGGCCATCACGCTGATCGGGGCGGTCGACGAGGCGGAGATCTCGGTCATCGGCAAGGACGACGAGAACGTCGACCACCTCCGTCGCTACTCGCAGCCGATGGAGCTGTCGGGCACCGGGGAAGTCGTCGAAGGGAAGGTCCACCTGCACGTCACCCTGGGTGGTGAGGACCTCACCGTTGCCGGCCACCTCCATCGCGCGGTTGTCGGGGGCTTCTTCGTTCGGGCATACGTGACTGCGCTGGATGAATAGCTCTGCGCCGACGGGACGAATGCGTTCAGTAGTAACGCTTTCGAGGTACGGCGGGCTTTGTCGCCGTAGAAGTGACGCTTCGGGCAGATCCCTTATTTCTGTCATGACCCCGGCACAAGTGATCCGGACAAAATGTGCATTCCCGTCCTCTAACAGGAGTGTGGCTCACGCCTCCATCCACCAGGGTTTTAAGGGGTCCACGGTGGATACGCGGTCATGGCATACTTCCGGCCCGATGACGACTCAGATTCACCTTCTAGATCCGGTTCAGCCCTCCGGTGGCCCGGGGCCGGCGCGTTCGCGTGTGCGGCCCGTCTGGGTGATCGCCGCGGCACTGGCCGTGATCGCGGCCATGGTGATGAGTCTCTGGTCGGCCCTCAACGACGACGTGACGTACGCGCTGGGCGGCATCGAGACGGCCGCCCGGGGTGGGGTCAGCGTCTGGGACGTGTTCGTCGCCCGGCCGGTCGCCTATCGGCTGCTGATGGTCTGGCTGGAGCTGCCGGTGCCGGACGGGGCCTCGCTGACGGTGACCGAGTTGGCCGTTCGCCTCGGCGCCGACCTGCTCGTGGCCGGCTCGGCGGTCGCGCTCTTCTTCGGTCTGCGTCGTTACCTGAGCTCGGGGGCCGCCGGCCTGATCGCCGTGGCTACCGGGCTGGCGCTGATCGTCGCGCCGCCGTGGCACTTCCTGGAGCCCGACTGGGCGGCCGTGCTGGTCGCGGCGCTGGCGGTCGGCGCGGCCTGCGCTCCGCGCCGGGTCTGGGTGGGCGCGGTGCTCGGAGGGTTCGCCGCCTTCCTGGCCATCGGGCTCAAGCTGGCCACCTTCCCGCTGGCCCTCCTCGCGCTGTTGCTGATCGGGTTGCTCGACCGGCGCCGGGCCGGCTGGACCGGCCTGGCCACCGCCGTGTTCACCGTGGCCTGGTGGTTGGCGACCAAGCAGTTCCTGCCCTGGGAGGGCATCTGGCTCAACGACCAGGCCAACCTGGTTGCCAACTCCCCCATCCACCACGGCATCCGCTGGGAGGAGATCCACGGGCTCCTCACGGGGCTCGGTGACACCGCTCTGATCAGCCCGATCGTGGCCGTGGCGCCGGCTGCGGCGGCGCTCCTCGTGCGGCGCCTCGAGCCGGGGCGACGGCGGTGGGCCGGGGGCGTCATCGCGGTGATCGCGACCGGGTTCTCGCTGGCTTCCGCCTACGGGCAGGGCGAGTTCTTCATGTACCACTTCGCGGCCGTGCCGGTGTTCGCCGCCGGCGTGTGGGCCGCGGCGTTCGCGCTCTGCCCGGCCGCCCGCACTCCCCTGGCCGTGACCACCGCGGCCTTCGCGGTGGCCAGCTTCTTCCTGCTCCGGCGGCCGGCGGAGTGGCGGCTCGACAACGTCACGGTCATCACGGTCACCTACCTGGTCGTGGCCGTGGTCGCCGCCGTGGTCGCCTGTTCGTACGCGGGACGCGCCGCCCGGCGCACGCCGGGGAACGTCCCGGCGCCGCGGACCACCACGGAGAACGTCACCCTGCCCGCGCCGCGAACCCCGGCGGACGACACGGCGGCGACGGCCACCCGGCGGAGCCGCCGGCCCGCATCGGTGGCCGTGGGTGTCGTCGCGCTGGCCGCCGCGATCGTGCTCGGCAATCTGCCCAAGGCGCCGTTCGCGTTCAGCGGCTACAACTACCGGGGCGACAACGACCGCCCGACCGCCACCGGGTACACCGCCCTGCGGGAGCGGATCGGGGCGGACACTCCGGTGCTCTACCTGACCTTCGGCTCGGCCAACTACAAGCTGGGCAATCCGACGCACTGCCGCTATCCGTCGCCGCAATGGCTGCAGCGCGGCACGTACGTCCGGCCGGTGCGCAGCACCGAGAGCTACGCCGACAACCTGCGCTGCCTGACCGACGACCACGATGCCCGCTACCTGGTGTGGCAGCCGTTCTGGTTCAACCGGATGAAGTCGGGCCCTCAGGTCAGCTCTCTGCTCCAGCAGCAGTTCGACTGCTCCTTCGAGGCCCGCATTCCCGCTCCCAAGCACGTCGTCGTCTGCCCCCGCCGCTGAGATTGTCCGGCGCTCTCGAAACCGCTGGGCCCTCGGCGTAGCTTGAGGTGGCAGACTGATCGCCAGCGGTGAGGAGCACCATGAAAAAGCTCATCAACGACCCCGCGAATGTCATCAGTGACGCGCTCCTCGGGTTCGCCGCGGCGCACCCGGAGCTGCGCGTCGATCACGAGAACCGGATCGTGGTGCGCGGCGACGCGCCCGTACAGGGCAAGGTCGGCCTCGTCTCCGGGGGCGGGTCGGGGCATGAGCCCCTGCACGCCGGGTTCGTCGGGCCGGGGATGCTGGACGCGGCCTGTGCCGGGGAGATCTTCACGTCACCCGTGCCGGATCAGATGGTGGCCGCCACCCGGGCCGTCGACGGCGGGGCGGGCGTGGTGCACATCGTCAAGAACTACACCGGCGACGTCATGAATTTCGAGCTCGCGGCCGAGATGGTCGAGGCCGACAGCGGTACGCAGGTCGTCGCCGTCGTCATCGACGACGACGTGGCCGTGCAGGACAGCCTCTACACGGCGGGCCGGCGCGGCGTGGGAGCCACCGTGCTGGTCGAGAAGATCGCCGGGGCCGCGGCCGAGCAGGGACGGCCGCTCGATCAGGTCGCCGAGGTGGCGCGCAAGGTCAACGCGTACTCCCGCAGCATGGGGCTGGCTCTCACCTCGTGCACCGTGCCGGCGGCCGGCAAACCCACGTTCGACCTGCCCGAGGGCGAGATGGAGGTCGGCATCGGCATCCACGGGGAGCCGGGCCGCCGTCGGGTGCCGGTCGCGCCGGCCGACGAGATCGCCGAGATGCTGGTGGCCCCGATCCTGTCCGATCTCGACTTCACCGGTGGGGACGGGGTGATCGCCTTCGTCAACGGCATGGGGGCGACACCGCTGATCGAGCTGTACGTCATGTTCAACGAGGTGTCACGGCTGCTGACCAAGGCCGGCATCCCGGTCGCCCGGTCGCTCGTCGGGCCGTACATCACCAGCCTCGACATGGCCGGCTGCTCGGTCACGCTGATGAAGGCCGACGACGATCTGCTGCGGTTGTGGGACGCGCCCGTCCGCACGCCGGCCCTGCGGCGCGGGGTCTGACCCGGTGGAGACCGAAGCCCTCACCGCGTGGATCCGGGAGTTCGCCCGCCTGATCGCGCTCAACAAGGACGACCTGACCGAGCTCGACTCGGCGATCGGCGACGGCGACCACGGCGCCAACATGGACCGCGGGCTCAAGGCGGTCGTGGCCGTCCTCGACGCCGAGCCCCAGGAGACGCCGTCGGCGCTGTTCAAGAAGGTCGGCATGACGCTGATCAGCAAGGTCGGCGGGGCGAGCGGACCGCTCTACGGCACGGCGTTCCTGCGGATGGCCGCGGCCGCGGGCGACGACGTGGATCTGGCCAAGGTCCTGCGCGCCGCGCTCGACGGCGTGGTCGCGCGGGGCAAGGCCGAGCCGGGCGACAAGACGATGCTCGACGCGCTGTCGCCGGCCGTGGACGTGCTGGAGACCGGCGGATCCGTGCAAGCCGCCGCCGACGCCGCGGCGAAGGGGCGGGACGCGACCATTCCGCTGGTCGCCCGCAAGGGCCGGGCGAGCTATCTGGGCGAGCGGAGCGTGGGCCACGCCGACCCGGGCGCGACCTCGGTGACCCTGTTGCTGGTCGCGGCGGCGACGACGCTGGGCGACGACGGCTGATGGTCGGCCTGGTGGTGGTGTGCCACAGCCGCCCCCTGGCCCGGGCCGCGGTCGCCCTCGCGGCCGAGATGACGCGGGGGCGTCCGGTGGCTGTCGAGATCGCGGCCGGGCTCGACGACGAGACGTTCGGCACCGACGCGGTCGCGATCAGCGAGGCCATCGCCGCCGCCGACAGCGGCGACGGCGTCGTCGTGCTCCTGGATCTGGGCAGCGCCGTGCTGTCGGCCGAGCTGGCTCTGGAGATGGTCGACGAGCCGGGGCGCGTCGTCCTGTCGGCGGGTCCGCTGGTCGAGGGTCTGGTCGCGGCCGCGGTGGCCGCCGCTTCGGGCGCCGACCGGCACGAGGTCGCCGCCGAGGCGGGCAACGGCCTGGCCGGCAAGCAGTCCCATCTGGGCGCGCCGGTCGCGGAGCCCGACGAGGCCGGCCGGGCGCCCGACAGCACGGCCACCATCACGATCAGGAACGCGCATGGCCTGCACGCCCGTCCGGCCGCCCGCCTCGTCACCGAGGTGCGCGCCTTCGACGCCCGCGTCGAGCTCCGCAACGCCACCACCGGGTCGGCCTGGGTTCCCGCGTCCAGCCTCACCCGGGTCGCCACCCTGGGCGCGCTGAGGGGCCACGACCTCGACGTACGGGCCGAGGGCCGCGAAGCGGAGAAGGCCGTGGAGCATCTCGTCGCCTTGGCCGCACAGTCCTTCGGCGAGGCGGAAGAGCCCGACGACGTACCCGAGGGCGGCGCTGCCTCGCCCGGCGTGGGCATCGGCCCGGCGCTGCGGATCCGCGACGTTCCGATCGAGCTGCCCGACGTGCCGTCGCAGGGGCCGGCAACCGAGTGGCGCCGGCTCGAGCAGGCGATCGGGACGACGCGGCAGGAGATCGGCCGGCTCCATAGTCCCGTCTTCGACGCGCACCTGCTGCTGCTGGAGGACGACGACCTGATCACCGACGTCCGCGGCCGGATCGACCAGGACGAGACTGCGGCCCGGGCCTGGCACGGGGCGACCGCCCGCGTCGCCGCCCAGTTCGACGAGCTCGCCGACCCCTACCTGCGGGGCCGCGCCGCCGACGTGCGCGCGGTGGCCCAGCAGGTCCTGCGCGCGCTGCTCGACCTGCCCGCCCCCGCGCCCGACGGCGACGGTGTGCTCATCGCCGCCGATCTGACGCCGGCCGAGGCCGCCGCCCTCGACCCGGGCCGCATCGCCGGCGTGGTGCTGGCGTCCGGCAGCCCGACCTCGCACGCGGCCATCCTGACCCGCACCCGGGGCATCCCCGCCGTCGTCGGCGCCGGCCCGCGGGTCCTCGAGATTGCGGCCGGCACGCTGGTCGCGATGGACGGCGGCACCGGCGAGGTCGTGGCCGACCCGTCCGAGCAGGTGCTCGCCTCGTTCCGGTCCCGAGCCGATCAGCAGGGCGTACGGCGGAACGAGGCGCTCGCCCGGGCCCCGGAGACCGCGGTGACCAGCCAGGGGATCCGGATCGAGGTGGGCGCCAACGTCGGCTCGGTCGAGGACGCCCGCGCCGCCGCGGCCAACGGCGCCGACCTGGCCGGGCTGGTCCGCACCGAGTTCCTGTTCCTCGACCGGACCGAGGCGCCCGGGGTCGACGAGCAGGTCGCCGTCTATCGCCGGATCGCCGAGGCGCTCGGCGGGCGCCGCATCACGCTGCGCACGCTCGACGCCGGCAGCGACAAGCCGCTGCCCTATCTGCCCCCGCCGACCGAGGCCAACCCGTTCCTGGGCGTCCGCGGGCTGCGCCATTCGCTGGCCCATCCGGCCATGTTCGCCGAGCAGCTCCGGGCGATCGTCCGGGTGGCGCGGGAGACGCCGGTCAGCGTGATGTTCCCGATGGTGACCACGGTGGACGAGCTGCGGGCGGCCCGGGCGATGCTGGCCGAGGCGGGCGAGGCCCCGGGGCTGCGGGTGGGCATGATGGTCGAGGTGCCGGCGGCGGCGTTGCGGGCGGCCGAGTTCGTGCCCTACGTCGACTTCTTCAGCATCGGCACGAACGACCTGACCCAGTACACGCTGGCGGCCGAGCGCGGCAACGCGGCTCTGCTGTCGCTGACGACCGGCCTCGACCCGGCCGTGGCCCGGCTGATCGACGAGGTCGGCCGGGCCGCCGGCGAGCGGGTGCTGGTCGCGGTGTGCGGGGAACTGGCGGGCGACGAGGCCGTCGTGCCGAGGCTGCTGGCCGCCGGCGTCCGGGAGCTGAGTGTCGCCCCCGGACTGGTCCCGCTGGTCAAGCAAGCCGTCCGAGCCGTCTGAAAACATCCGCGCCGTTTGGGGACACCGGTCAAGCAAACCGTCCGCGCCGTTTGAGCACGCCGGTCAGGCCGCCGGGCGCGAAGTAGACGGCGAGCACGAAGAGCGTGCCGAGGATGAACAGCGGCTGGCTCAGCGGGCCGGGCAGGGCGCCGCCGACCTGGGTGAGTCGCTGGTCGAGGTAGGCGTAGACGACCCCGCCGACCACCGCGCCCCACCGGGTGCCCGCGCCGCCGAGCACCGCCATGACGATCAGCGACAGGGTCAGGTCGGCGCTGGCCAGATGGGGCGAGGCGCCGCCGACGATCAGCGCGTGCACCGCCCCGCCGAGCGCGGCCAGCGCGCCGGCCAGGACGAACGTCCCGAGCTTCAACCGGTACGCGGACAGCCCGAGCACCGACACCCGGCGCTCGTCGTCGCGCAACCCGGTCAGCACCCGGCCCAGCGGCGCCCGGTCGATGCCGTGCACGACCACGACCACGACGAGCAGGAAGGCCAGCGCCACCCAGTACAGGTTGACGGTGTTGGCCACGCCGACCAGCGAGGCGGGCAGGCCGGCGCTGTCCAGCGGCAGCCCCTCCTCGCCACCGGTGAGCCCGCCGGGGTCACGGTTGACGACGATCCAGCCGACCTGGGCGAACGCCAGCGTCACCATGGCGAAGGCGATGCCCGTCGTCCGCAGCGCGACCGCGCCCAGCAGGGCCGCGAGCACGGCCACGGCCGGCACGGTCGCCGCCACCGCGGCCCACAGTGGCCAGTGGGCGTGGCTGACCAGGATGTCCGTGCCGTACGCGCCCGCCGCGATGTAGAGGGCGTGCCCGAACGACAACAGGCCGGCCCGCCCGAACAGCAGGTCGTAGCCGAGGGCCAGCCCGCCGAAGACCAGGCAGATGGCCAGCATCTGCAGCGTGCCGGGCGAGTTCAGGGATCCCTCGAAGACGCCGGGCAGACCCACCGTCGAGTACGGCAGGAGGATCAACACCGCCAGCACGACCAGCGGCAGCATCTTGGTCAGCCGGGTCACGCGGTCACCGCCGTTCTCGCGAGGCCGGAGGGCCGCAGCAGCAGGACCAGGGCGAGCAGCGCGACCACGCTGACGTCCCCCGCCCCGGCGGCCCCGTAATAGTTGACGAACTGCTGGAGCAGGCCGACCACGACGGCGGCGACGGCCGAGCCGGTGACCGAGCCGAGACCGCCGATGACGACCACGATGAAGGCGAAGATCAGCAGGGAGGCGCCCTGACCGGGTGAGACCGAGCCGAAGTACATGCCGCCGAGCACCCCGGCCGTGCCCGCGAGCGCCCCGCCGATCGCGAAGACCAGCGTGAACGCGCGCCGCACGTCGATGCCGAGCGCGCTGACCATGTCCCGGTTCTCCACCCCGGCCCGGATGACCAGCCCGTACCGGGTCTTGTGCAGGAAGAGCAGCAGGGCGAGCAGGACAGCCACGGCCGTGCCGATCAGCAGGAAGCGGTCGTCGGGCACCTGCGCCGAGCCGATCGTGGTGACCTGGGCCGCCCAGGCCGGGCGGGGGTAGGTCCGCGGGTCGGCTCCCCACACCGACTGCAGCAGCGCCACCCCGGCCAGCGACAGACCGACGGTGACGAGGACCTGCTCGGTGGGCCGCTTGTAGAGCGGGCGGATCAGCACCACCTCGACGAGCGCGCCGGTGGCCGCGCCGGCGGCGATGCCCAGCGGTACGGCGACGGCCAGTCCCCAGCGCGGCGCGGCCCACCAGGTCGCGTACGCGCCGACGGACAGGAACAGGCCGTGCGCGAAGTTGAGCACGCCGGCCAGGCCGAAGACCAGCGACAGCCCGGACGCGATGAGGAAGTAGAGCGCGGCCAGACCGAGACCCGTGAGGGTCAGCAGGATCACTGTGGACATCACGATCTCCCGACGCCGAGCAGGGTACGGGTCCGGCCGGCGTCGCCCAGGAGGTCGCTCGCAGCCCCGGTCCAGGCCACCCGCCCGGCCTCCAGCACCACCGCGCCGGCGGCGAGCCGCCGCACGACGGCCAGGTTCTGCTCGACCAGCAGGATGGGCACCTGCTCGGCCACGCGGCCCAGCACGGCGGCGACGGCGGAGACGACCGCGGGCGCCAGCCCCTTGGTGGGTTCGTCGACCAGCAGCAGCCGGTTGCGGTTGAGCAGCACCCGGGCGATCGCGACCATCTGCTGCTGGCCACCCGACAGGGTGCCCGCGCGCTGACCGGCCCGGGCGCGCAGCTCGGGGAAGAGCTCGTGCACGGTGTCGTAGTCGGGGTCGGCGCCGCGGACGGCCAGGCGCAGGTTCTCGGCGACGGTCAGGCCGCCGAACACGCACCGGTCCTCGGGCACGTAGCCCAGGCCCGACCGCACGATTTTGTGG
This sequence comes from Actinoplanes sp. M2I2, assembly GCF_023544445.1. Lineage (GTDB taxonomy): Bacteria > Actinomycetota > Actinomycetes > Mycobacteriales > Micromonosporaceae > Actinoplanes. The sequence continues at coordinate 17,836 of NZ_JALPVJ010000005.1, forward strand.
GTGGCCCGGCCGAGGACAGGCTCGCCGCCGAACTCGACCGCCCCGGTCGCCGGGACCTCGCCGAGGATCGCCCGCAACGTGGTCGTCTTGCCGACGCCGTTGCGGCCGAGCAGGGCGGTCACGCCGGCCGGGGGCACGTCGAAGGTGACGCCCTGCAGGATGTGCGACCCGCCCAGGCGTACGGAAAGGTCGCGGACTTCAAGGATCACAGCTCCTCCCCCAGGTAGGCCTCCTGGACGCCGGCGTCGGCCATGACCTCGGCCGGGGTGCCGCAGGCGAGCAGGGCGCCGTGGTGCAGCACGGCGACCCGGTCGGCCAGCTCGAGCACGACGTCCATGTGGTGCTCGACCATCAGCACGCTGCGGCCGTCCGCGGTGAGCGTCTTGACCACGTCGACCAGCGCGGGGACGTCCTCGGCGCTGACCCCGGCCATCGGTTCGTCGAGCAGCAGCAGCCGCGGCGACCCGGCCAGCACCAGGGCGATCTCCAGCTTGCGCTTCTCGCCGTGGGCCAGCTCCCCGGCCGGGCGGGAGGCGCGGTTGTCCAGCCCGACCTGGGCCAGGATGCGCTCGGCGGTCCCGGTGACCGCGCGGTCGGCCCGGCTGCGCCATGGCCGGGTGGCGCCGCCTTCCCGCGCCCGGACCGCCAGCTCGACGTTCTCGAGCACGGTGAGCGACCCGAAGACGGCCGAGGTCTGGAACGTCCGGCCGAGACCGCGACGGGCCCGCTGGTGCGGCTTCGCCCTGGTCACGTCGTCGCCACCGAGCACGACCCGGCCCGAGGTCGGCCGTCGCAGCCCGCTGACCAGGTTGAACAGGGAGGTCTTGCCGGCGCCGTTGGGGCCGATCAGCGCCACGAACTCGCCGGTGGCGACGTCCAGGGTCACGTCGTCGACGATCGGGACGGCGCCGACGCGCCAGGACACCCGGTCGACGAGGAGGGCGGGCGCCCGGGTCGCCGTACGTTCGCCGGTCAGGGCCGGTCCGGTCATCCCGGTCAGCCCTTCATGGCGGCGGCCGGCGGGGCGGTGTCGGTCGCCCCGACCGTGGCCACCGGGGCGGCGTCGACGGCGTCGCCGGTTCCGCTCAGCTTGGCCTGGAACATCGGCTGGAGCAGGGCGTGGTCCTCGGCCCGTACGGTCAGCGTGCCCTTGACCGACTCGAAGCTGTAGCCCTCCAACGCGGTGATCATCTTGTCCACCGAGGTGTCGGCCCCGCCCGCCTCCAGCGCGTGCACGATCATCTGGGCGGCGGCGAAGCCGTCGGGGTGGAACAGGTCGGTGCGGCCGCCCGGCACCGCCTGGGCCAGCGCCTTCTGGGCCGGGTTGTCGGTGGCGCCGTCGAAGTAGTGGGCCAGCAGGTTGAGCTTCGCGCCGCCGGCCCCGAACGCCGGCCAGGTGGCGTGGATGTCGAGCCCGGTCACCACCGTGGTCGACGACAGCACGCCCTGCTGGTCGAGGGCCTGCCACATCGCGCTGGCCGTGCTGCCGGCCCAGGCGACGAAGACGAGGTCGGGCTTGGCCGCCTTGACCTGCCCGGCGAACGGCGTGAAGTCGGTGGCGGTCGCGGGCACCGCGATGTCCGAGACGGTCACGCCGTCCTGGCCGAGCACCGCCTTGACCGCCGCGACGTTGGACTTGCCGAAGGCCGAGTCGGGTGCGAAGACCAGCACCTTGCGGCCGTCACCGAGATAGGCCTGGGCCGTCCGCACGTCCTGGAACGACTGCCGGCCGGAGCGGAACGTGTAGCGGTTGAGCCCGGTGAGGTCGTCGGCCGCGGCGGGACCCGAGACGAACAGCACCTTGTTGGTGGCGGCGAGCGGCGCGACCTGCAGCGCGACCCCGGAGGAGGTGGAACCGGCGAGCACCCGGTAGCCCTTGCCGATCAGGTCCTTGGCCGCCGACACCGCCTTGACCGGGTCGCCGGCGTCGTCGGCGTAGGTGACGGTGACGTCGCGGCCGCCGACCTTGCCGGTGCCGCCGGTGGCGTACGCGAGCCCGGCCTTGAAGCCGTCCGCGTACTGCCGGCCGTAGCTGGCCAGCGGGCCGCTCTGCGAGTACACGATGCCGACGTTCAGCGGGGACGACGCGTCGCCGCCGGTCGCCGCGTCCTGCGGGCTGCCGCATCCCGCCGCGACGACGGCCACGGCGGTCAGGAGGCCACCGGCGAGAAACGCCCGCCGGGATGTCGCCGGTCCACTCATGGGATGCCTTCCACTAGCTCGGAGTTGTGCGTTGGCTCACGTTAGGACGGCCCGGATGACGTATCCATGGGCGTCGAACCCACAGGAAGGTTCCGTACTGTGTGGCTCGCATCCATGTGCGTTCCCGGCGTCACGGCCTTAAGTTCAGCGCTATGACGACGACACAAGTGGTCGCACTCCAGCTGCACGGCCGGACCGCGCTGGTCACCGGGGCGGGCAGCGGCATCGGCCGGGCGTGCGCCACACGGCTCGCGGCGGGCGGCGCGCACGTGCTCGTGGTGGACGTCGACGAGCCGGCGGCCAAGGAGGTGGCCTCGGCCATCGGCGGCCGGGCGGTCACCGCCGACCTGGCCGACCCCGACGTGGTCGACACCCTCGAGGCGAACGTCGACATCCTGGTCAACAACGCCGGCCTGCAGTTCGTCGCGCCGCTGACCGACTTCCCGCCGGAGCGCTTCACCCACCTGCAGAAGGTGATGGTGGAGGCGCCTTTCCGGCTGGTCCGCCGGGTGCTGCCGCACATGTACGAGCGGGGCTGGGGCCGCGTCGTCAACATCTCGTCGGTGCACGGGCTGATCGCCTCGCCGTTCAAGTCGGCCTACGTGACCGCCAAGCACGGGCTGGAGGGCCTGTCCAAGGTAGTGGCCCTGGAAGGCGCCGGGCGCGGGGTCACCTCCAACTGCGTCGACCCGGCCTTCGTGCGCACGCCGCTGGTCGACAAGCAGATCGCCGACCAGGCCGCGGTGCACGGCATCAGCCCGTCCGAGGTGGTCGAGAAGATCATGCTGGAGCGGGCCGCCATCAAGCGGCTGATCGCCCCGGAGGAGGTGGCGGAGCTGGTGGCGTACCTGTGCACCCCGGCCGCCGACCTGATCACCGGCGCGTCCATCCCGCTGGACGGTGGCTGGATGGCCCACTGACATGGCATCGGCCCTGGAGTTCCTCGACCTGCTGGCCCGCGAGGCGGCGCCGGTCGAGTTCGAGCACCCGGTGCTGGCCGCCCGGGCCGCCGGCGCGCCCGCCGCCGAACTGGCCGAGCTGGAACAGGTCAAGCTGCGCGCGCTGCAGGTGCGGGCCCTGCTGGAGCGCCGGCGGCGCCGGGAGGAGGAGCTTTCCGCCCTGTACGACACGGCGGGCGACCTGGCCGGGCTGCGCGGGCTGGACGCGGTGCTGCGGGCCATCGTGCACCGGGCCCGGACCCTGATCAACGTCGACGTGTCGTATCTGACGCTGAACGATCCGGAGCGCGGCGACACCTACATGCGGATCACCGACGGCTCCGTGGCGGCCAGCTTCCAGCAGTTGCGGCTGCCCCCGGGGGCCGGGCTGGGCGGGCTGGTCGCGCTGACCGGCACCCCGTACGCGACCGCGAACTACCCCGCCGACTCGCGGTTCGAGCACACCGTGGAGATCGACAGCGGCGTCACCGACGAGGGGCTGGTGGCCATTCTCGGCGTACCGCTGCGGTTGGGTCCCAGCGTGATCGGCGTGCTGTTCGCGGCCAACCGCACCGAGCGGCCCTTCGCCCGGGAGGAGGTCGCGCTGCTGGTGTCGCTGGCGGCGCACGCGGCGGTGGCGATCGACGCGGCCCGCCTGCTGACCGAGACCCAGACGGCCCTGACCGAGCTGTCGGCGGCCAACCGGATGATCCAGGCGCACAGCGAGTCGATCGAGCGCGCGGCGGCCGCCCACGACCGGATGACCACGCTGGTGCTGCGGGGCGGTGGCGTCGACGACGTGGCCGGCGATCTGGTGGAGGTGCTCGACGGCGCGGTGCGGGTCTTCGACGCGCACGGCCGCGAGCTGGCCACGGCGAAGTCGGCCGGCGACCTGCCCTCGCTGGATGCCGAAGCGCTCGCCGAAGCGGTCGCGGCCTCACGGGGACAGGGGCGCAGCGTGCTGCGCGGCGAGCTCCACGTGGCCGCCGTCGTGGCCGGCGCCGACAACCTGGGCGCCCTGGTCTTCCACCCGTCCCGGCCGCTGGCCGACGCCGACCAGCGCACCCTCGAACGGGCGGCCCAGATCACCGCCCTGCTGCTGCTCTTCCGCCAGACGGTGGCCGAGGCCGAGGGCCAGGTCCGCGGGGAGCTGCTCGACGATCTGATCAGCCGCCCGGTCCGCGACCCCGACGCCGTCCGGTCGCGGGCCCGGCGCATCGGCGTCGACCTGGACGCCCCGCACGTCGTGGTGGTCGCCGACGACGCCCGGACCGGCCCGCGGCAGCAGGTCACGTCGTGGGCCCGCGGTTTCGCGGCCGCGCACGGAGGCCTGGCGATGACGCGGGACGGGCGGATCACGTTGCTGGTGCCCGGGACCGAACCGGGCCGGGCCGCGCGGCTCGTGTCCAAGGAGGCCGGTCGGGTCCTCGGCCGCCCGGTGACCGCCGGAGCGGCCGGCCCGGCCACCAGCCCGGCCGAGGTCGCGCCGGCCCACCGCGAGGCCGACCGGTGCGTACGGGCCCTGGCCGCCCTCGGCCGCGCCGGCGCCGGGGCCGGGGTGGGAGAGCTGGGCTACGTCGGCCTGCTCCTGGCCCAGCGGCACGACGTCGGCGGGTTCCTGCGGGAGGTGCTGGGCCCGGTCCTCGACTACGACGAGAGGCGCGGCACCGCGCTGGTGCAGACCCTCGACGCCTACTTCGCGGCGGCCGGCAGCCCCGCCCGGGCCGCGGAGACCCTGCACGTCCACGTCAACACGGTCAGCCAGCGACTCGACCGCATCGGCCAGCTGCTCGGCGGCGACTGGCACGACCCGGACCGGTCGCTCGACCTCCGGCTCGCCCTGCGGTTGCACCGGCTGCGCGACTGCGTCGGACCGACCACGGAGGAGCCCGGATGAACGATCCGCAGGAGTTCGATGTCGCCGTCGAGGGCGGCGATCTGCGCGTGTGCGCCTGGCCCGGCACCGGTCCGGTGGTGCTGGCCGCGCACGGCATCACGGCCAACGCGTTCGCCTTCGCCCGCCTCGCCCGGGAGCTCGGCGGGCGGGTGCGGCTGGTGGCGCCCGACCTGCGGGGGCGGGCCCGCAGCAACGCCCTGCCCGGCCCGTACGGGATGGCGGCGCACGCGGCCGACCTGATCGCCGTGGCCGACCACCTCGGCGTGGAGCGGGTGACCCTGGCCGGGCACTCGATGGGCGGTTTCGTGGTGGCGTCGACCGCCGCGGCCCACCCCGGCCGGGTCTCGGGCGTGCTGCTGATCGACGGCGGTGTCGCGCTGCCCACGCCGCCGACCCTCGATGTCGACGCGGTGCTGCGGGCGGTCATCGGCCCCGCGATGCAGCGGCTCGGCATGACGTTCGAGAGCCGGGAGGCGTACGTCGGTTTCTTCCGGGCCCACCCGGCGTTCGCGGAGAACTGGAGCGCGGACGTCGAGGCGTACGCGATCCGGGATTTCCAGGACGGCCGCTCGTCGTGCTCGCTGGAGGCGGTCCGCGCCGACGCGACCGACACGCTGATCGAGAAGGCCACAGTGGATGCCGTGCGTCATCTGCCCGGACCGGCCCGGCTCCTGTGGGCCGATCGCGGGCTGATGAACGAGAAGCAGGGGCTCTACGACCCGGGGCGCATCGCGACGGCCGGGCTCGACCCCGCGCGGATCGCCGTCGAGCACGTGCCCGGCGTGAACCACTACACGATCCTCTTCGACGACGACGCGGTCGCCCGGGTGGCCGGCCGGATCCTCGAGATGGCCGCCGCGCACACAGGCCCTCTCTAGGCTGTGGCCCCCGCGGCCATGGGAAACCTCCTGGTCCCCGGCATATCGTCACCTGACGATATGCTCTGGGTCACAGCAAGGGAGGTCGGTCATGCGGGTCCGGTTGTGGGCAGTGGTCGCGGCGCTCGCCGCTTTGATGATCGGACTGGCGGTGGCGCCGGCTCGAGGCGCCGCCACCCTGACGCAGGTGACCGGGTTCGGCAGCAACCCCGGGGCGCTGCGGATGTTCAGCTACGTCCCGACCGGTCTGCCCGCGGGCCGGCCGGTCGTGGTGGCGCTGCACGGCTGCACCCAGAACGCGGCCGGCTACTACGCGGGCTCCGGCTGGGGCAAGTACGCCGACCTCTACCAGGCGGCGCTCGTCGTCCCCGAACAGACGTCGGCCAACAACGCGCTGAGCTGCTTCAACTGGTTCACCGCGGGAGACATCGCCCGCGGGCAGGGCGAGGCGCTGTCGATCCGGCAGATGGTCGCGTACGCGGTGGCGACCTACGGCTCGGACCCGGCGCGCGTCTACGTCACCGGGCTGTCGGCCGGCGGGGCGATGACCGCGGTGATGCTGGCGACCTATCCGGACGTGTTCGCCGCGGGCGCGGTCGTCGCGGGGCTGCCGTACAACTGCGGCACGATCTGCCAGTACCAGGCCCAGCCGAAGACCCCGGCCCAGTGGGGTGACCTCGTCCGCGCCGCCTACCCGGGCTACAGCGGGCCGCGGCCCCGCGTGGCGATCTGGCACGGCACCGCGGACAGCACCGTCGTGCCGGCGAACGCCACCGAACTGCGCGACCAGTGGACGAACGTGCACGGGCTCGGCCAGACGCCGACGGCCACGACCACCCTGCCCGGCGGGACCGTTCAGGAGAGCTATGGGCAGGCCGTGCAACTCAACCGGGTGCCCGGGCTGGGCCACGGAACGCCGGTCAACCCGGGTGGCGCGGAGGATCAGTGCGGCGCCACCGGCGCGTACTTCCTGGCCTCGATCTGCTCGTCCTACCACATCGCCCGCTTCTGGGGACTGACCGGAAACGGCGGCCCGACCCCGCCACCGACGACCCCGCCCACCACCACCCCGCCGACTACGCCGCCGGCCGGGCCGTGTGTCACCGCCAGCAACTACGCCCACACCGTCGCGGGCCGGGCCCACCAGTCGGGCGGCTACACGTACGCGAACGGCTCCAACCAGGCCATGGGCCTGTGGAACACCGCGATCACGCGCGGGCTGCGCAGCACCGGCGCGAACTACTACGTGCTCTGCCAGGCTTGAGGAGACCCGTGAAAAAGCCCCTGATCAAGGTCGTCTTCGCCTCGCTGATCGGCACCGCCGTCGAGTGGTACGACTTCTTCCTGTACGGGTCGGCGGCCGCGCTGGTGTTCGGCAAGTTGTTCTTCCCCGACTCCGAGCCGGCCACCGCCACCCTGCTGGCCTTCGGCACGTACGCCCTGGGGTTCGTCGCCCGGCCCCTCGGCGGCATCGTCTTCGGCCACTTCGGCGACCGCGTCGGCCGCAAGAAGATGCTGGTCGTCTCGCTGATGATGATGGGGCTGGCGACGATCGCCATCGGGCTGCTCCCCACCTACGCCACCATCGGCGTGGCGGCGCCCATCCTGCTGCTGGTCTGCCGGCTGTTCCAGGGCTTCGCAGTCGGCGGCGAGTGGGGCGGCGCGGTGCTGATGGCGGCCGAGCACGGCGACGACAACCGGCGCGGGCTGTGGTCGTCGTGGCCGCAGGCCGGGGTGGCGCTGGGCAACCTGCTGGCCACCGCGGTGCTGTGGGTGCTGGCCGCGGTGCAGTCCGAGGCGGCCTTCAACGCCTGGGGCTGGCGCGTCCCGTTCCTGCTCAGCGCCGTCCTGGTGCTGGTCGGGCTGTGGGTGCGACTGTCCGTCGAGGAGTCGCCGCTGTTCCTGGCCGCGCGCTCCGCGATGCCGGCGCGGCACCAGCCGCTGCTGGAGGTCGTGCGCCGCTACCCCCGCGAGGTGGTGCTGGCGATGGGCATGCGGCTGGCCGAGAACATCGCCTACTACCTGTTCACCGTCATCTCGATCACCTACCTCACGACCTTCGCCGGGTCGTCGTCGGACCGCGGCCTGATCCTGGGCGCCCTGCTCATCGGCTCGGTCGTGCAGTTCGTCGTCATCCCGCTCATCGGGGCGCTGTCCGACCGGGTCGGGCGCCGCCCGCTCTACCTGGTGGGCGCGGTCGGCGTCGCGATCTGGTCGTTCGTCTTCTTCGACCTGGTCGGCAGCCGCTCCGAGGGTTTGATCATCTTGGCGGTCGTCGTCGGCCTGGTGCTCCACGCGCTCATGTACGCGCCCCAGGCCGCCTTCTTCTCCGAGCTCTTCGGTACGTCGGTGAGGTACACGGGCGCGTCGGTCGGCTACCAGCTGGCCTCGATCTTCGCCGGCGCGCTGGCCCCGATCATCGCCATCCGCCTGCTCGGCGACACCGGGTCGCCGAACACGACGGCAGTCGCCATCTACATGACCGTGGCCTCGGTGCTCACCGTCGCGTCGGTGCTGGCCGCCCGCGAGACGGCCCGTTCATCCCTGCGCCACGACCGGGTCCTTCCCAGAACGCCGGATCCGGGCACGCACCGCCCAGCCGGCGATGAGAAGGAGAGTCAGCACCTCGGCCAGCCCTAGGAGACGCTCGACCCCACCCAGCGGGATGGCCCGCCACCAGCGGACACCCGTCCACGGCTCGGCCAGCACCGCCCACAGGATCGGCGTGAAGCACAGCAGCGAGACCACCCCACCGACCCCCACCCAGCGGGCCGCGGCGTCGCCCCCCGAGCGCGCCGCGGCCCCACCCCTCGGGCCCGCCCCGGCGCCACCCCTCGGGCCCGCCCCGGCGCCGCGCGCTGGGCCGGCCCCGGCGTCGCGTATCGCGCGGGCCGCGGCCAGCAGGGCGGCCACCGGCAGGCTGAGGAAGGCGACGACGCTGGCCACCCGGTGGATGTCCCCGCTCATCGAGGGACCCATCGACCAGTTGTGCTTCTCGAACCACACGACCCCGACAAGCCCGGCGACCCAGAGCGCCAACGCCACCGCCGCCCCGCCACGCACGACCCCCGCCCGCGACGCCGCCAGCAGAACCCCCACCGAGCCCGCCGCGAGCAGCAACGTGGCCGCGTCGAACCACCAGCCGTTCTCCAGCAGCGCGTACTGGCTGATCGTGCGCCGGCTCCAGTCCAGCTCCGACGAGGGCCCGACGAAGTGCAACGCCGCATAGAAACCCAGCGACCCCAGCACACAGGCCACACCCAGCCCGGCGAACACGGTCACGGCCCGAGATCGACTCTCCACCCATCCAGCCTGCCACCGTCAGCTGTGCTCTTCCTGCTCTTCCTCCTCGGGCGCGGGCTGGACCGGCGTGCGGTGGCCGTTGCCGGCGACGACCTCGGTCAAGCTCCGCCGCGGAGGCGTCACCGTGCGCCGGGTCGCGGGCTCCGGTGGAAGCGGCTCGAACTGACGGGCCCCGGCCTCGCCCAGCACCGCCGCGCACGCGGTCACCGCCTTCCTGACCAGACGACGCATCTCGGCGGGATGACGACCGAGGCCGGCGCGGGCGACGGCCAGGGCTTCCGCGGCGGTCCGCACCGCCGCGGAACTCCACTGCTCGGGAGTTCTCCGCTGCCCGAAAAGCGCTGCGGTCAGGGCGGCGATGCGGGCGTACGGGTCGAGGGCGGCGGCCAGCATCTGTGCTTCCGAGGTGCGGTCGGAGAAGACCGGCAACCGGGCGTCCCGCAACGCCGCAGCCAGAACGTCGGTGAGCTCACCGGTTTGATCGTCGAGCAACTCCTGGAAAGCCAGCACGTCCTCAAGTTCGGCGTCGAGGCCCTCGACCTGCAGACGCTGGACCGCGGCCTCGAGAACCTCGGCCAGATCGCCGGCCAGCACCTTGCCCACCACTTGGCCGATGGGGAGATCGCGGCCGTGGTCGCGGCGGACTTCCACGCAATGACGGGCGGATCGGATCAGGTCACGGGCGTTACCACCGGACCAGGCATAGGAGAACAGCACCGCGGTCAAGGTGACGTCGCTATCGCGATGGGCGATGAGATCACCGGCCTCCTTGAAGGTCAGCGCGGGCATGCGGATCACGGCGTCGAACGACGAGTCGAAGACATCGCGTACCGGTACGCCGCGCGCGGCGAAGCTCAGTAGGGCATCGCTGGAAACTGAGACCAGAAAGTGAGCACCCGGTATGTGGAAGAGGTCCTTCACACTGTTGATCGTCTTGACGGCGTCGGCGGCGTCAGCGACCTTGTCGAGCTCGTCGACGCAGATCAGCACGGAGATCCCCTCCGGGCTCAACAACACAAGGTCGCTGATGAACAACCGGAGGGCTCGGATCGCGTCCAGGTCACCACGGTCGCGTTCCATGCGGGTGAGCTTGTTCTGGCCCTCGAAGCCCAGCGTGTCAATCTTGAACGACGTCTTCGAGGCGCTCTCCGCCGTGGTCACCCAGCGCAGCCAAGCCAGCTGCTGGGTGGCTAACCCACCGACGGTGGTGGGCGAGGCGGCCAGCAAGGCCCGGCCCTGGAAGACCCGCCACGCCTTGACGGCCAGGAAGGTGGCGATGACCGTCATCCCGAGCAACGCTGCCAACCCGATGTAGCTGATCTGAAATCGGGCGAGCTGCGCATCGGAACCGGCCCGGTAATCGTCGATAGTGCGCATGTCCTCCCGGTCACCGAGCCACACGAACAGGAGCACGATGGCGACAAGCAGGAGTGCGAGCCACCTCGCTATGGGAAGCAGGACCTTCCGGGCGGCGGGGAGCGCACGCTGCCGCCAACTCCAACGGGCACCAACCCTCCGCTCGTTCTCGCGAGCCCACCGATAGGCCTCCTCCGCAAGCTCCCCATGCAGAAGCCGCACGAGTTCGCCGGCGCCGTGGTGCACGGGAACGGGGACACGAATGCCGATACAGGGAAACGCGGGGTCGAAACGGAGCTGCTGCATCAGCGTGGACTTGCCGGATCCACGAGCCCCGGCGATGCCGACGGCCGAGGTGTCGTGGGAGGCGACGAAGTCCAGCACCTTGGCATAGCCGGTGAACGACACCGCCTCTTGGAGATCCTTCTCGACCAACGCCGGCGCGACGGCGGCCGAGAAATCGTCCGACCACCGTTTCGAGTCGGCAGTTGCCTCCGTCTTCGCGAAAGTGATGGCCGCGATCAGCTGAACGCGGACCTTCTCCCGTAGCCGGGCGATCGCGAGTTGCTTTGTCTTCCGCTCACGCCACTTGGCCCACGCCAGTGCGATCGAGATGAGAGTGGCGAGCGCGAGAAGGGGCACGCTGGTCTGGAGATCCCGGTCCTGATCCGACAGCGATTCGGGATTGAAAAAGATGATGAGCGCATAGGTCGGCGTCGCGAAACCGAAACTCAGCAGGAAACCGACTCGCGAGTCCCATGCCGACGGAAGTCTCCGAACCGCTCTGATGTCTTCGGTAAGGGGTGCCAACAATTCGTCCGGACTGTTGAGCACCTCTTTCAGGATGCCCGCGGCCAGTCTGGCGTCGTCGGCGAGGACCGGGTCGTCGCGGACGATCCCGCGGGCCTGTTGCTCGAGAAGGGCCACAGAAGTGACCTTCACCTCGTCTTTCCGCGTCATCCGGCGACCTCTCATGAGAGCGGGTGCCGGAGCAGTGTCGGCTGTGGAGGCCGCCGGAACAATAGGGTCATCCGGCCGGTATCGCCCGCCAGTCGGATGACCCGATCGCTCACGCCGCCACGAGCGCCTCCGTCGGCGCCAGCCGCGCGGCTCGGATCGCCGGGTAGAGGCCGGCCATCGCACCGATCACCACGGTCGCGCCGACACCGCCGACCAGGGCCCACAGCGGCACCACGGTCGGCCAGGCCTGGGTGGTGGCGTACACGCCGGTGACCAGATAGCCGAGCAGCACCCCGGCCGCCCCGCCGAGCAGCGACAACAGCAGGGACTCGGCGACGAACTGGGTGCGGATCTGGCCCCTCGTCGCGCCCAGCGACCGGCGCAACCCGATCTCGGCCCGCCTCTCCAGCACCGAGATCACCATCGTGTTGGCGACCCCGATGCCGCCGACCAGCAACGCCACCGCGCCCAGGCCCAGCAGCAGCGCCGTGAACGTCCGGTCGGTGGCCTGCCGGGCCGCGAGCGCCTCGGAAGGCTGTGACACCCGCACCTCGTCCGGGTTCGACGGGTTGGCCGTCGGCGCCAGCACGGCTCGGACCGCCGGGACGTGGGCGTCGGCCGATCGGGTGTAGACGGTCGTCGGGTGGCCGTCGAAGCTGAGGTACGACTCGGCCGCCTCCCAGCCGACCAGCACCGCCGTGTCGAGCTCGGGCGCCAGCGGCACCGGCGCGAGCACCCCGGTCACGACCCACCGGCGGCCGTCGATGGTGACGGTCGGCCCGTTTCCGAGGCGCTCGGCCGCGGTCGCCCCGAGCACCACGGTCGGGTAGGTCGACCTGACCCACGAGCCCCGCTTCAGCGTCGCGCCCACCGTGGACAGCAGCTCCGGCCGCGCGGCCAGCACCGCGAGCCCACCGGTCTCGCCAGCCGGGATCCGGTCGGTGCGGTAGACCGCCGTCGAGGGCAGCTTGCCGGTCGCGGTGGCCGACTGCACCGGTCCGATCCGCCGGATCATCGGCACCGCCGAGTCGGGCAGCACCGCCTCCTCGCCGAACATGGTCTGCCCGGGGCTGACGGTCAGCAGGTTGGTGCCGAGCGCGGCGAGCGCCCGGTCGAGGTTCGCGCGGCTCGACGCCGAGATGCCGACGACCGCGGTCATCGCCGCTATGCCGATCGCGATGCCCAGGGCCGACAACACCGCCCGCAGCGGCCGCGACTGCAACCCGTACCCGCCGAGGCGCAACAGATCCGACGGCCGCAACCGGCCGGGGGTGAGTGCCATGTCAGATCACCTGCCCGTCGCGCATCGGCACCTGCCGGGGCAGGCTGTCCGCGATCTCGTGGTCGTGGGTGATGACCAGGACCGTGGTGCCCGCCGCGTTGAGCTCGCGCAGCAGCTCGACCACCCCGGCCCCGGACACCGAGTCCAGGTTGCCGGTCGGCTCGTCGGCCAGCAGCACGGCCGGGTCTCCCGCCACCGCCCGGGCGACCGCCACCCGCTGACGTTCACCGCCGGAGAGCTGGTGGGGACGGTGGTCGAGCCGGTCGCCCAGGCCGACCCGCTGCAGCGCGGCCTCGGCGCGCCCCTCGCGCTCCTTGCGGCGTACGCCGGTGTAGAGCAGTCCGTCGGCCACGTTGGCGATCGCGCTCCGGCCCGGCGCCAGGTGGAACTGCTGGAAGACGAAGCCGACCCGGCCGGCCCGCAACGCCGACAACTGCCGGTCGGTCAGCGTCGCCACGTCGTGCCCGTCGATCCGTACGGTGCCGTGGGTGGGCTGGTCGAGCGTGCCGATCAGGTGCAGCATCGTCGACTTGCCCGAGCCGGACGGTCCGACGATCGCCACCAGTTCGCCGTAGGTGACGGTCAGGTCGACGGATCGCAGAGCGGTGACGCCGCCGGGGTACGCCTTCGTGACGCCGGCCAACTCGATGACGGCGTTCACGACGGCATCCCCACGGTCAGTCCCGCTCGGAGGCCGGCGCCCGACACCTCGACCCGGCCGTCGGCGAACAGTCCCGTCCTGACCGGGACGACGCGCGTCCCGCCGGCCTCGACGACCTCCAGGCCGTACCCGCCCTCGGCCAGCGCCAGCAATGCCGGCACCGGCACGGTCAGCACGTCCGGGCGCTTCGACGAGACGAAGCCGACGCTCACGGCGGCCTCGCCCAGCCCCTTCGGCGTCTTGGCGAAGGCGATCGTGACCTCGATCCGGGTGGTGTCCTCCTGGTTGCCCTCGCCCGGTTCGACGACCGTCTCGACCTCGGTGATCCGGCCGGCGGTCGTGCCGCCGTCGGGCAGTTCGATCTCGACCGTCGCCCCATCGCGAGCCAGCCGCTGGTCCTCCACGTCGAGCGGGACCGTCGCCACCATCGACGTGCCGGTCGTCCGGAGCAGTTCCGTGCCGGGCTGCACGACGGCGCCCCGCTCGCTGCTCAGCGAGTCGACCCGGACCGGGCCTTCGGCGTACGCGATCTGGCCGGCCACGACCCGCCCGGTCTCGCCTATGCCCAGGTCGTCCTGCCAGTCCTCGACGGCGGCGGCGGTCGCGGACGTGTATTCGTCGTCGACCGTGAAGCCCGGGTAGCCGAGCGCCCGCAGGTTCTTCTCGAACTGGAGCACGTCGGCGCCCTCGACGCCGGGGCGCAGCGTGCGGTATGCGGGCAGGGTCCCGTACAGGAGGGGAACGGGTTTGTTGTCGAGTCGGTAGAGGGCCTGACCGCGGGTGACGATCGCGCCGCCTGCGGGCAGGGCCGTGACGGTTCCGGAGCCACGGGCAGCGACGGTGGCCGTGTCGCCGTGACCGAGCGTGCCGTCGTGCGATTCGCGGTCGATCAGCGTCTCCTTGGTGATCTCGGTGGTCTCGGCCGGTCCGCTGCCGGCCGGAGGCCCGTCACCGCTCTCGGCCGCGGGCAGGTTGATCACGGTGACGACCGCCGCGACCGCGCCCACGGTGAGGACCCCGGCGACCACGCCGGCCGCTCGCCCGCGGCTCACGCCGAACCCTCCTTGCGCTCCGACCGGCCCTCGGGCATGAACTGCGAGCACTTCTCCTGCGCCTGGTCGAACTTCGGCTGACCCGGGCCGGTCCCGAGCTTGCCCCGGTCGAGCTGGATGGAGCCGTTGGGCTGCGGGTCGGGGAAGTCGGGAATGCCGTTCTCGCGCATGCACTTCGCCATCTGCCGGCCCAGCTCGACCATCTCGGGGTCGGCCCGCTGGGGGTCGCCGCCGTCGGGCGCGAGATGAGAACAGGCCTCCTGGGCAGCTTCGAACTTCGCCGGGTCCAGGCCCTTGGGTGTCTTGACCACCGTGCGCCCCTCCGCGTCGGGATCGGGGAACCAGCTCATGCCGTTCTCCCGCATGCACCGCGCGAATGTCAGCGCCGGGTCCTCGTCGGCCTTCGCGGACGGCGCCGGGCTCGTGGTGGCCGCGCCGCTCTGCGCGGTGGCCACCCCGTCGCCGTCCTGCGCCGGGGACCCACAGGCGGCCACGGCCAGCGACACCATCAATCCGACGATCAAAGCTCGGGTACGCATGGAACGTCTCCTCACCGGCAGCGGTGTGCTGCCACGGCTCGAAGTAGAGCGAGCGCGAGGTTTCCCGGCCGTCACGAAAAAACGTGACGCCCCGGTGACGCGGTCACGCGGCAGGATGGGCAGATGCGGATCCTGGTGGTCGAGGACGAGCCGCTGCTGGCCGACGCGGTGGCGCAGGGGTTGCGTCACGACGCGCACGCGGTCGACGTGGTCTACGACGGCGGCGCCGCGCTGGAACGGGTCGGCGTCAACGACTACGACGTGGTGGTGCTCGACCGGGATCTGCCGGTGGTGCACGGCGACGACGTGTGCCGGGCGCTGGTCGAGCGGGGCGGCGACACGCGGGTGCTGATGCTGACCGCCGCGGCCGGGGTCGACGACCGGGTCACCGGCTTGTCGCTGGGCGCCGACGACTACCTGCCGAAGCCGTTCGCGCTGCGGGAGCTGAGCGCCCGGGTCATCGCGCTGGGCCGCCGGGCCCGGCCGGCCGCCCCGCCGGTGCTGCGCCGGGCCGGCATCAGCCTCGACCCGCACCGGCGCGAGGTGTACCGCGACGGACGGTACGTTCCCCTGTCCCGCAAGGAATTCGCCGTGCTGGCCGAGTTGCTGCGCGCCGACGGGACAGCGGTGTCGGCCGAGACACTGCTCGAGAAGGCGTGGGACGAGAACGCCGACCCGTTCACCCACGCCGTCCGCATGACGATCCTGAAGCTGCGCCGCAAACTCGGCGACCCACCCGTCGTCCTCACCGAAGCAGGAGTGGGGTACCGCATCCCATGAGACTCACCGTGCGTGGCCGGCTCACCCTCGTCTACGGGGGATTGTTCGTGCTCGCGGGCCTGGTGCTGCTCGGCGCCACCGCTGTGCTGGTGTCGCAGCGGCTGCCCAACGTGCTCGCCAAGTCCGAGCGGACGGCTCCCCTGCCCGGCGTGGCCGGCGACCTGACTGAGACGCGGCAGTACTTCGAGGCGAGCGCCAGCGGCGCAGTGAGCACGCTGCTGTCCCAGGGCGGGATAGCGCTGCTCGTGGTGAGCGCCGCCGCCATCGCCCTGGGCTGGCTGATCGCCGGCCGCATGCTGCACCCGCTGCAGCAGATCACCGCAACCGCCCGCCGCATCGCCGACGCGCCCGACGCCGACCGCGGTCTGCACGAGCGGATCGCGCTGACCGGTCCCGACGACGAGATCAAGGAGCTCGCCGACACGTTCGACATCATGCTGGCCCGGCTCGACCACTCGTTCGACGGCCAGCGGCGGTTCATCGCGAGCGCCTCGCACGAACTGCGCACCCCGCTGACCCTCAACCGCACGCTGCTCGAGGTGGCGCTCACCCAGGAAGCCGCGCCCGAGCAGGTACGCCAGCTCGGCACGACGCTGCTGGCCATCAACGACCGGCACGGCCGGCTGATCGACGGCCTGCTGCTGCTGGCCCAGTCCGAGCGACCGGTGGCCGAGCGGTCCTATGTCGACCTGGCCGACATCGTCGACCACGTCGCCGTCTCGGACACGGTCAAGGTGATCACCGAGCCCGGCGAAGCGACGGTGTCCGGCAACCCGGTGCTGCTCGAGCGGCTGGTGCAAAATCTGGTCGAGAACGGCGTACGCCACAACCTGCCCGCGAACGGCTGGGTCCGGGTACGCACCGGCTCACGGGCGGACGGCTGGGCCGTGCTCGAGGTCAGCAACTCGGGCCCGGTCGTGCCCCGATACGAGGTGCCCGGCCTGTTCGAGCCCTTCCACCGGTACGGCACGGAACGACTGCACGCGTCCGGCGCCGGCCTGGGCCTGTCGATCGTCCGAGCCGTGGCCCGCGCCCACGGCGGCGAAGCCCGAGCCGACGCCCGCGACGAGGGCGGCCTGATCGTCACGGTCACCCTGCCGCGAGCCCTCTGACCCCGGACCCGGCTCGCGGTTCCGCCCGCTGCCCCGTCGCTGTACCGCCCGCCGCCCCGTCGCTGTACCGCCCGCCGCCCCGTCGCTGTACCGCCCGCCGCCCCGTCGTTCTTCCGCCCGCCGCCCCGTCGTTCTTCCGCCCGCCGCCCCGCTGCTCTTCCGTTCGCCGACCTCAGTCGGGTTCCGTCTCTCCGCCGTCGGGGTGGTCGGCCATCACCGAGGCGTCGACGCGGCCCACCGTCATCCGGTCGAACAGCGGCGACAGATCGGGCGACCGATAACCCGGCTTGATGACCATCATGGCGCCCTCGGCGCCGGGCAGGCAGATACCCAGCCCGGCCGGCAGTCCTTCGCGTTCGATCACCCGCCGCTCGGGAAACCCCGGTCCGCAGCGGCCGTACGCCCCATCCGGCCGACTGATGATCGCGTCGACGTACTGCAGACCCGTCCCGTCGTCGCGCAAGGACATCGACACGGTGTAGCGGCCGGCCCAGGTGCCGCTCAGGTGGTGACCCGGCACCTGCGGAACGTAGAGCGGCAGTCCGACCGCCTCGAACTTCCCGGCGCGCCACCGGTGCTGGCAGACCCAGGTGAACAGCACCGCGACGGCGAGAACGAGAGCGAGCCCGGCCACCGCCCATCGCTTGCCGTTCGAGGTCGCCGAGGCCTCGACCAGCACGTGCGTCATGATCGCCGCGGTGCCCCAGATGAGCGCGGCCCCGGCGTTGTCCCGTTCGAGACCGGCCACGAGTGGCAGCACCACCACCGGCAGCAGCACCAACGGGACCACGACGTGCGCCGGCGACCACGCACGCCCCGCACCTGGCAGCACTCGAATCCCCGCGATGACCATCGCGGCGCCGATCCCCCCGGCCAGCGACCCGAACAACCCGATCGAGAAGTCCTGATCGGCGTAGTCCATGACCTGATATTCACCGAGCCCGGCGAACACCATCCCGAGCGCCACGGCCGTGACCGTCCCACAGACCAGACCCCTGATCACCCACGAGCCCGGCGCCGCCGCATCGACAGTCATCACCCGATCTTCGCAACACCCGGCAAAGCCCCGCCGCTGCCCGCGGACAGCGCGGCACGAGCGGCGATGGCAAAGGCGGCGATTCCGCCAGCGGCACATCGCGGGTAGCAAGCCGCAGTTCCGAGCAACACCGGTGGCGCCTCCGCGGGCGACGAAGCCGGCGTTTCCACCAGCGGCGCAGCGCGAGTAGCAAAGCGCGGTTCCGAGCAACACCGGCGGCACCTCCGCGGGCGACGCAGCGTGAGACGAAGCCGGCGTTTCCACCGGCGGCGCAGCGCGGGCTGCGCAGACGGGCGGCGGGCGGGCGGCGAGACGGCGCCTGCGTGGGCAGCTCAACACGGGCGGCGGGCGGGCGGCGAGACGGCGCCTGCATGGCAGCGCAAGATGAGCAACACCAGCGTGAGGGGCAGCCCGCGTGAGCGGCAGCGTGCGGACGGCACCCAGCGGGTGGGTGTCAGGCTGTGACGTCGGCTCGGGAGGTGGTGTCGGTGGCGTCGTCGGACGGGGTGTAGGTGGCGGCGTGGCGGGCCAGGCCGATGACGCCGAGGGTCATGAGCGCGGCGGCGCCGGCGATGACGGCCACGCCGACGGCGCCGAAGCGGAAGCTCTCGCCGAAGACGATGACGCCGGCGGTCGCGGCGACGACCGGGTTGGTGACGCTCACCGTGGCCAGCGGGGCAGCCAGGCCGGCGCGGCCGTAGGAGAGCTGGCTCAGCAGGTAGCCGCCCGTCGAGAAGACGAGCACCGCGACCGCGGCGAGCGGCGACACGGCGGCGGCGCCGCCGTCGGAGAGCGCGGCCAGCACTGCCTTGGAGAGCACCGAGGCGATGCCGAACGCCGTGCCCGCCGCGGCCGCCAGCAGGATCGACCGCACCCGCGGGCCGGTGCGCCACGCGGCCAGCGACAACAGCACCACCAAGCCGACGGTGATCAGGATGAGACGGCGGTCGGCCGGCGCGCCGAGCAGCTCGGGATCGGGGGGCTCGACGGACAGCGACAGGATCAGGGACAGGCCGACCACGGTGAGGATCGCGTCGACCCAGGCGGCGCGGCTGATCGGGATCTGCAGACGCACGGCGGCGATCGGCAGCGCGAAGAGCAGGGTCAGCGTGCCCAGCGCCTGTACCACGGCGATCGTGCCGAAATTGAGCGCGACCACGTGCAGCACGACGCCACCACCGGTGAGCAGCAGGGCGACCGCCCACCGCGTCACCCCGCGCTGACCGTGCTCGGCCAGACGTTCCTGGGCGACCGCCGCAGCCGCGTAGCTGGCTGCGGAAAGCACCGAGAACGCGACCGCCCACCCCAGCGATCCCATGTGCACCCCCTCGGACGAGTCTGCCAGACCCGCGCTGCAGCTCAGCCCGTGTCGCATGTCACCCGTGCGTGGCGGCGGGCCTCGGCCAGCCGGGCCGCGTGGCGGTCGATCAAGCCGTGGGCCCGGCGGCGGGCGTGGTGCTCCCGCTCGGCCCGGCGGGCCACACGACGGCGTTCGGACTCCTCGGCGGCGGCGTGAACGCGCTCCGGCCAGGTCTGCGGCTCGGTGCGCGGCTGAGGATCCCAGATCCTTCTTGGTGACATGGGGAGATTGTTCCGTGGGGGTGTGACAGAAAATCTCCCTCGCTCAGGACGGGTCCGGCTGTCACGATCACGGGATGGTGCCGGCAGCCGGAACGAGGATCGGGTGGGCTGATCTGCCCGCCGACGTACGCGAACAGGTCGAGGGGATCATCGGTGGGCGGGTCGTCGAGGCCGTGTCGCAGACCGGCGGTTTCTCCCCGGGCACAGCCGACCGGGTGGTCACCGAGGCCGGCCGTCGTGCTTTCGTCAAGGCGGTCACCCCGGCCCTCAACGAGCACTCGGCCGAGCTGGCCCGGCAGGAGACGCGCATCACCTCGGCCCTGCCCGACCACGTCCCCGCGCCGCGGGTGCTGGGCTGGATCGACGACGGCGACTGGGTCGTGCTGGTCCTCGAGGACATCGAGGGCTCTCACCCCCGTACGCCCTGGGTGGAGGGTGAGATCGACGCGGCCGTGACCGCCCTCGCCCAGCTCGCCGAATCGCTCACGCCGGCGCCGTTGACCGTCCCGGCCGTGACCTCGATCCTCACCGAGGGCTTCGCCGGCTGGCGACGGATCGCCGCCGACCCACCGGCCGACCTCGACCCGTGGGCCGCCGCACACCTGCCCGAGCTGATCGCCGCGGCCGAGCGTGGACTGGCCGCCATCAGCACCGGGGACACGCTGGCGCACTGTGACATCCGGGCCGACAACATGCTCGTCCGTCCCGACGGGCGGCTCGTGATCGTCGACTGGCCGTGGGGCGCCATCGCGCCGATCTGGTTCGACCGGGTGCTTCTGGCGCTCAACGTCACCGTGCACGGCGGCGATCCCGAACGGGTGATCGCGGGCCTCGACCGGCGGATCGTCACCGACGTCTTCGCGGGATTCGCCGGGTTCTTCCGCGACGTCTCGCGCCTCGCGCCGCCGCCGTCCCTGCCCTCCGTCCGGGCGTTCCAGCGATGGCAGGCCGACGCGCTGCTGCCCTGGCTCGGCACGGAACTGCGCACGTCGTGACGTCCGGGCCATCGATCTGATCCGCAGCGACGCCCCACGCGTATCCCCGCCCGCCGGCACCGGCATCGCATCAGGTGGGAGGTCCGGCACACCGGCCGGGGGCGGGCGGTCCAGGGCACTAGTCTGGGTAGTCGGGCTTCGGCGTGGCGGCCCGGACCGGCCACCATCACACACGGAACGGAACATGATGACCGACCAGGCCAAGGTGCGAGTCCTCCTGTTGGAGAGCATCCATCCCGACGCGGTGTCCCGGCTCGAGGCGGGCGGATACGAGGTCGAGTCCGTCCGCAACGCCCTCGACGAGTCCGAGCTGATCGCCCGCATCCGCGGCGTCCACTTGCTCGGCATCCGCTCCAAGACCCAGGTCACGGCCAAGGTCCTCGACGCGGCCGACAGCCTCGTCGCGATCGGCGCGTTCTGCATCGGCACCGACCAGATCGACCTGACCGCCGCCTCGGCGAATGGCATCGCCGTGTTCAACGCGCCGTTCTCCAACACCCGCTCGGTCGTCGAGCTGGCGATCGCCGAGATCATCTCGATGACCCGGCGGCTGACCGAGAAGAACGCGCTGATGCACACCGGCGTCTGGGACAAGTCGGCCGAGGGCGCTCACGAGATCCGCGGCCGCCGGCTCGGCATCATCGGGTACGGCAACATCGGCACCCAGCTGTCGGTGCTCGCGGAAAACCTCGGCATGTACGTGTCCTTCTACGACACCGCCGACAAGCTCGCTCTGAGCAACGCCCACCGCTGCGCGAGCATCGAGGAGCTGCTCGAGACCAGCGACGTCGTGACCCTGCACGTCGACGGTCGCCCCGGTAACGCCGGCTTCTTCGGCGCCGAGCAGTTCAAGCGGATGCGCGAGGGCGCCCTCTTCCTCAACCTCTCGCGCGGCATCGTGGTCGACCACGTCGCGCTGCGCGAGGCCCTCGAGAGCGGCCATCTCGCCGGCGCCGCGGTCGACGTCTTCCCGTCCGAGCCCAAGGGCCGTGGCGACGAGTTCGTCTCCGAGCTGCGCGGGCTGCCCAACGTGATCCTCACCCCGCACATCGGCGGCTCGACCGAGGAGGCGCAGTCCGACATCGGCGGGTTCGTGGCCAACAAGCTGGCCTCGTTCGTCGAGGACGGCAACACCACCCTGAGCGTCAACCTGCCCGGCGTCGCGCTGCCCGAGCAGGCCGGTCAGAGCCGCATCGGCCATGTGCACGTCAACACCCCGGGCGTGCTGGCCCAGGTCAACAGCATCCTCGCCGAGCACAAGGTCAACGTGGAGGGTCAACTGCTGAGCACCCGCGGCGAGTACGGCTATCTGATCACCGACATCAGCGGTGGCTTCAGCGACGAGGTGCTGGAGCGGCTGCGCGCGATGGAGCAGACCGTCCGCCTGCGCGTGCTGTCCTGACCCGTCGGCACTGATCTGCCGGTCGTAACTGAGAGGGGCGCCGAACCGGCGCCCCTCTCAGCCGTTCTCGACCGTGAGCGCGGTGATCGGCGCGCCCGCGCCGACGTCGTAGCGGTTCTGCACCGCCCAGTTCTTCGGCGTGAGCGTCGAGCCGGGCACCACATCCCGGAGCGTACGGGTGCCGGCGACCACGGTCTTGGCGCCGCCGCCCACCTTCACCCGCACCGGGCTGCCGGCCGGCGACCGCACGACCAGCTTCTCCACCGCGCCGTTCACCTTGATCGGCACGGTGCCGTCGGGACGCGCGAGGGTCAGCTGCGCCGAGCGCGTGCCGCCGACCATCTCGACCCCGCTGACCTGCCCGCCGCTGAGGTCGAGGACCTGCTCCTCGGCATAGCCGGCCAGGCGCACCGACCAGCGCACCTTGGCCGCCAGCACGACGTCGATCACGCCGCCGGTGCCGTCGCCGTCGCTGGTGACCTGCAGTTTCACGTCGTCGTTGCGGAGCGCCGGGCTGGGCCGGAAGCCGGCGTCCTCGGGGGTGGAGATGCGGAACAGGTCGTCGCCGAGCTCGCCGATCGAGAGGTTGACCCGGTTGGCCGCGGCCAGCATCTCGAAGGTGGCCTGGCTGCGGTTGTCGAGCGGGGCGGTCACGGTGCGCTTGCCGGACTCGCCCGCGCCGAGCTGGAGGACCGAGTCGAGCTCGTCGTCGTTGCCGGTGAAGTAGACGACCCCGACGATGCCGCCGGCGATCAGCACGATCAGGCTGAGCAGGACGATGCCGACGGTGACCGCACGTGACTGACGGGGCGGCGCGGCCACCTCGCCGGCGCGGACCGGCGGCGCCACCGGGCGGCGCTCGGCCGTCTCGGAGAGCGCACGCTGCTCATCGGCGTCGAGGAAACGGCGGAACTCGCCGGTGTCGGCGACGCGGCGCTGCTCCCCGGTGCCACCGGCACGCCGGACCGGAAGCTCGGACGGATCCGCACCCGTCGGCGCCGGCCAGACGGCCTGACCCGACGAGGAAGACCACCCGGAATCAGCCGACGAGGACGACCATCCGGACTCGGCCGAAGCGGCGGGCCACGCGGACTCGGCCGAAGCAGCCGGCCACGCCGGCTCGGCCGAAGCAGCAGGCAACGTCGGCTCAGCCGACGGGGAGAACCGCGCCGACTCCCCCGAAGCAGCCGGCCACGCGGGCTCAGCCGACGGAGAGAACCGCGCGGGCTCCCCCGAAGCGGCCGGCCATGCGCGCTCGGCCGGCCGGCTCCCGGTCGGCGGCGGAGCCGGCGGCGTCGGCGGCGGAGCCGGCGGCGTCGGCGGCGTCGCTGCCGCAGGCGTCGCTGCTATGGGCGTCGCTGCCGCGGGCGGCGCCATCGGCGGGGCCGCGGGCGCGGCCGGCGACGTGGGTGACGCCGGGTGACGTACGGGAGAGATCGGCTCCGACGAGAAGCCGAAGGAGATCCGGCTGGAGGTCGCCCCCGGCGCGCCCGGCCCGAAATCCTCAGCGTTCACGACCGGAGTCTCCCCGGTCGCGGTCTCCCCGGCCGGGCCCGCTCCGCCGGCTCCGAACCACCGGGGTGGGTCGGTCGCCGGGCGGGCCGGTGGTCGGCGGTACATGGTGTCGCGGGAGCCGCCCCCAGGCGATCCCGGTATCGACGGCTCGGCCACCGCCACATCGGACGGTGTCCCACCAGCCGCTGCTCGGTCAGCTGCTGCTCGGTCCACGCGAAGCCCTTCCCCTGTCGGCGCGGTGTCGCGCCATTCCCCGGAAACAGGTACGGATTTCGCGTCTTCCCGGATGAGTACCGAGCAGAACTACTTAGGGTTACTGCCGCCCGGGTCGTACCAGGCCACGGCGGGTGGCGATCGCGACCGCCTCGAGCTGGCTGTGCGCGCCCAGTTTGGCCAATACGGCCTTCACGTACCCGCGACAGGTGTGCAGGCTGATGCCGAGACGCCGGGCGATGGCGCGGGCGTCCAGACCGGCCGCCATCAGCTGGAGCACCTCGTCCTCACGGGCGGTGAGGCCGCCACCTCGCGGGCCCACCACCGGGCTGGTGCTCCGGAGCAACCGGGCGAGGATGTCGGTCGACACCGTCATGCCGCCGCCGTGCGCGGTGCGCAACGCGTTGAGCACATCACCGAGCGCGCCGTTCTTGGACAGGAAGCCGGCCGCTCCGGCCGCGGTCGCCCGGCCGACGAGCGCCGATTCATCGCTCGCGGTGAGGATCACCACACGGGTGTCCGGCTGGCGCACCCGCAGCAGTTCAGCGATCGCAATTCCGTCCGCATCGGACAAATCCGGATCGAGAAGGATGACGTTGGGGCGGAGCTCGGCGGCGAGACGGAGAGCCTCGGCCCCGGTGAGCGCGTGCCCGACGTACTTCAGGTCGGGCTGGCCGGCCAGAGCGTGCCCGAGCAGCTCAGCGAACGTCTGATGGCCGTCGACGACGAGCACGCTGATCGCATCGCCGTTAGTCATGCGCCACCTTTCACCGAAACCCGACCGTGGAAGTGTAAGGAGTATCAGCTCTCATCTTTGCCGTACCAACAGGCTGGTGGTGCACCGGCCCGGTTCGGCCCCGCCGGTACACCCGACGGGCGGTTGAGTCCGAGCGGACGCGATAACCAGTCTTTCGGGTGAGGCCACCCCTCGCATTGGGGCTTGTTGCCATGACTCCCTCGACAGCAGAGTTCCGAAACATGTTCGACATCCAGCTTTTCGGTCGTCTCGAGGTCCGGACCAGGGGCGTCGTCCTGACCGGCACCGACTTCGGCGGCGACCATCCGCGGCGCATCCTGGCTCTTCTCGCGCTGCGCGGCGCAATGTCCACCTCGGAGCTGGCCGGCCTGCTGGGTGAAAAGAAGAAGACCGTCGAAAGCGACATGTCACTCCTCCGGGACAGGCTGGAGCCCGGCGCGACACCCGGCGACTCCGTCGTCCGCCGCCGGGCCGGCCGCTGGTCGCTCGACCCGGAGCAGGTCCGGGTCGACGCCGCCCGCTTCGACGAGCTGGTCGCGGCGGCCGCCGCCCGTCCCGCCGATCGTGCCGTCAAGCCGCTGACCGCGGCCGCCTACCTCGCCAGCCGGCCGCTGCTCGAGGACGAGGACGAGCCGTGGGCCGCCGCGGCCCGGGCCGAATACCGGGCGAAGTTCACGACCGCGCGACTCGACGACGTGACACGGGTCAATTAGCGAGCGGCGGGCCGCCGGGGCCCGCACAATCGCCGCGTGCCCCCACCGCTGACCGCCCTGCGGCCACTGCCCTTCGTACCCGAGATCTCGCTCTATCTGGCGGACTCGTCGGCCGGGCTGTTCGACGCCACGGACGGCGAGTTCCACAGCGACGAACCGCCCCCGTTCTGGGCTTTCGCCTGGGCCGGCGGTCAGGCTCTGGCCCGCTATCTGCTCGATCATCCGGAGACGGTCGCCGGTCGCGTCGTCCACGATCTGGCCACCGGCAGCGGCATCGCCGCGATCGCCGCCGCCCGGGCCGGCGCCGCCGAGGTGGCCGCGACCGACCTCGACCCCGCGGCGGAGGCGGCGGCCGGGCGCAACGCCGCCGCCAACCAGCTCACGCTGCGGGCGCGGCCTTCCGCGCGGCCCGACGTCCTGCTGGCCGGGGACGTCTTCTACAGCCCCACCGTCGCAGCCGAGATGACACGACGCCTCCGGGCGGCCCGGCGGGAGTCGGCGCAGGTGCTGGTCGGTGACCCCGGGCGGGGGTACTTCCCGGAACGGCTCTTCGAGCGCGTGGCCGAGTACGTCGTGCCGGTTCCGGCCGTTCTCGAGGAGACCGAGACGCTTGTCACAGCCGTCTGGCGGATGAGGTGACTTAGTTTCATCGACCAACCAGTTGTAGTCTGCACGCAACCTCCTTCCACCTTCTCGAGGCTGGACCGTGGACGAATCAGACGCCAGTGATGGCATCCCGCAGATCGCCGACGAACTTGTGCGGTTCCACCGACTCGTGGCCCGCGCCAGAGGCATGCTCAATGTCGGAGACCTGGGGGCGGAGTTCTCCGCGCTGATGCTGCTCTTCCCGCTGCGTGACCGGGGCCCGATGCGGGCCACCGATCTCGCCGAGATCAAGCAGGCCGACCCCTCGACGATCAGTCGTCAGGTCGCCCAACTGGTCAAGGCCGGTCTCGCCCGCCGCGAGGCCGACCCCGAGGACGGCCGCGCCTCACGGCTCGCGATCACCGACGCGGGCCTGGTGGCCGTCGTACGGCTCGAGGAGGCACGTCAAGCCTGGCTGCGTGAGGTGCTGAGCGACTGGCCCGCGGGCCGGGCCGCCACCTTCGCCGGCCTCTTCGCAGAATTCAACAGCTCGGTCGAGGCCCACCTCGCCACACCTCGGGAGAACGCGTGAGCAACTCCGATTCCACCGCCGCGGCGCCCGCGCCGGCGTCCGGGGAATTCACCCACCGTCAGGTCCTGACGATCCTCGGCGGCCTCATGATGGGCATGTTCCTGGCCGCCCTGGACCAGACGATCATGGCCACGGCCACCCGCACCATCGCGGACGACCTGCACGGCTTCGACATCCAGGCCTGGGCCACCACGGCCTTCCTGATCACCTCGACGATCTCGACGCCGCTCTACGGCAAGCTCTCCGACCTCTACGGCCGGCGGCCGTTCTTCCTGTTCGCGATCGCCATCTTCGTCGTCGGCTCGTTCCTCTGCGGTCTCTCCCAGAACATGTACGAGCTGGCCGCGTTCCGGGCCATCCAGGGCATCGGCGCCGGCGGCCTGATGTCGCTGGCGCTCGCCATCATCGGCGACATCGTGCCGCCTCGCGAACGTGCCAAGTACCAGGGCTACTTCCTCGCGGTCTTCGGTACGGCGAGCGTGCTCGGCCCGATCCTGGGCGGCTTCTTCGCCGGCGCCGACAGCATCCTCTGGGTCGACGGCTGGCGCTGGGTGTTCTACCTCAACGTCCCGATCGGCATCGCCGCCATGATCGTGGTCGCCCGCGTGCTGCACCTGCCGCACCAGCGCGTCGACCACCGCATCGACTGGCCCGGCGCGCTCGCGCTGATCGTCGGCCTGGTGCCGCTGCTGACCATCGCCGAGCAGGGCCGCACCTGGGGCTGGGACTCCGGCCGGGCGTTCCTCTGCTACATCATCGGCGCGATCGGCCTGGTCGCCTTCGTGCTGGCCGAGCGGGCGTACGGGGATGAGGCCCTGCTGCCGATCCGGTTGTTCCGCAACCGGACGGTCGCCGTCGGCGCCACCTCGAGCACGATCCTGGGCATGGCCATGTTCGGTGGCCTGATGACCGTCCCGCTGTACCTGCAGATCGTGAAGGGCTCGACCGCGACCGCAGCCGGCCTGCAGATGATCCCGTTCGTCTTCGGCATCATGTCCGGCTCGATCATCTCGGGTCAGCTGATCGCCCGCACCGGCCGCTACCGGATCTTCCCGATCATCGGCAGCACCCTCATGGTGATCTCGCTGGCCCTGTTCGCGACCATCGGCGCCGACACCCCGCTGTGGCGGGTCATGCTGATCATGGTCGTGATGGGCCTCGGCCTGGGCGGCAACATGCAGCCGATGATCACCGCCGTGCAGAACGCGGTGTCCCCGCGCGAGATCGGCGTGGCGACCAGCTCGGTGACGTTCTTCCGCTCGATGGGCGGCACGCTCGGCACCGCGGTCTTCCTCTCGGTCCTCTTCAACGTGCTGCCCGGCAAGATCAGCGGCGCCTTCCAGACCGCGGAGGCCACCCCCGAGTTCCAGCGGGCCCTGGCGGCCGACCCGGCCCAGGCCCAGACCTTGCAGCAGGCCACCGGCGGCGACGCGCTGAGCGACACGTCGTTCCTGAGCCGCCTGTCGGACGTGGTGGCGCACCCGTTCAAGGTGGGCTTCTCCGACGGCATCCAGGTCGTGTTCCTGCTGGCCCTGGCCGTGATGGTGATCGGCCTGATCGTGGTCTTCTTCCTGCCCGAGATCCCGCTCAGCAACCGCTCGGCCCAGCAGCAGCGGGCCGACGACCTGCTGGCCGCGGAGAACAGCATGGGCGTTCCCGGCGAGGTGGGCGCGGGTCCCCTCACCGACGAGGAGATCCACACGCCGAACAGCCCGACGAAGTCCCGCTGACGCCGGGGCGGCCCGCGTACCGATCGATCGGTACGCGGGCCGCCCCGGCACTCGCGACCGGGGCCGTTTCAGGCGTTGCGGGGAGCCGCGGCGGTCTCAGGCGTTGCGGGCGACCGCGGCGATGAGGCGGTCGGCCACGGCGTGGCGGTCGAGTCCGAGGCGCTGGGCGGTGTCGCGCAGGACGTCGTAGGCCTCCTGCACCCCGCAGCCGCGCTGAGCGATGATCACGCCGATGGCCCGGTCGACGGTGGCACCGGAGCTCTGGGCCTCGCGGCGGCGAAGCCCGTCGAACAGGACCTCGGCCTGGTTGGCCAGGGCCATCGCGGTGAGCAGACGGTCGGCGCCGGAGGCGTCGACGGTGTCGAAGTACAGGCTGAGCGCGCCCACCTCGGCCCGGGGCAGGTCGAGCGGGATAGCGGCCATGGCATGCACGCCCTCGGCCCGCGCGGCCTCGGCCAGTTCCGGCCAGCGGGCGTCCAGGGCCAGGTCCGGCACGGTGACCAGGGCCCGGGTGCGGGCGGACTCCAGACCGGGGCCGATGGTGCCGGCGGCGTACTGGATGCGGTCGACCGCGGTGCCGGGGCCGCCGTGGCCGGCGTGGGTCAGAGGAACGCCCTCGCCGATCAGGACGACCGAGCAGCGGACGACGCCGGGCAGCGCACGGGCGCCGAAGGCGGCCAGTCGTTCCAGCGCCTGGGTGAGCGTGTCGGCCGAGAGCAGGCGGGCGGTGAGCTCGTGCAGGAGGCCGGCCAGCTCGACGGGGTGCGGACCGGCGGGCTCGGCCGGACGGGCCGGAGGACGGGCGCGCCGGGGACGGGTCACCACGCGAGCGGGACCGCGGTCCGGGGGTGAAACCCGGCGATAAGGGGCAGACACGCCGGGCATCCTTCCATGACCATCGACGACCGCGTAAGTCTTGTGCCTCTACCGGGTGGTTTCATCGGGGTCGGCCGTCTGGTCCGAGCGCCGGTGCTCCAAGAAAGAGCTCGGCGCTGCCTCGAGGTCGCGCTCGCGCTCGTCGGACTCTTCGAGAATCGCCTCGGCCTGCGCCTGCGGGTCCGCGCTGCCGGTCACCCGCTCCTCGGGGAGCAGGTCCGCGGCCCGATGCCCGATCCGGTCGTCACTCATGGGTGATCAGCTACCCGCGACATCGATCGAGAAACGCGGCGGCCGAGCCGGACAAGCACCGAAAAAGGGTGCGCCGCCCTCGGCTGGGCCGGGGGCGGCGCGGGTGTCGGTGTGCAGGTCGCCTCGCGGCGAGTGGCTCAACACGGCTCCAGCCGAACGGTAATCCGTGAAGGCAATGGGTGAGGCCCGGGGACACTGGGCACACCGACACCTGTTCACAACTGTCGGACCCTGGGCGGGATTCCGGCAGCACATGTGACGCCGATCACAACGTTTGGGCCGACCGGCCCCGGGTAGCCCGATGCCGTGACGGATGACATTCGTGAGGTGGACGCCTTTCTCGACGACGCCTTCGACGGCCAGGAGCGGTTGACCAGCGCCGACCTGCAGCGGCGAGCGATCGCCGCCGACCTGAGCGCCCTGGCGCTCACCCGGATCGACGCGTTGCCCGAGGGCGAGTACGCCCAGGACGAGGCGGCCGAAGCAATGCGAGCTCTCGAGGTCTGACGGAGGGAGTGGCCCGATGGAACCGATCGGTGACCCGGACGAGCAGGAAGACTTCGCCGGCGAGCACGACGGCACGACGGTGGACGACGACGTCACGGCCGACCGTGACGACGCCGAACCTGAGAGCCCGGACGGCTGGTCCGGTCTGGACAAGGACGGCCCGCCCTGACGTGACGGCGACAGCACGAAGGCCCGTCCGGGCGTGAACGCCGGGCGGGCCTTCGCATGTACCGGGGACCGGCCTACTGGCCTTCGGTGGACTTCTTGGCCGCGTCATAGCCGAACTGGAGGAAGTCCGACACGGCCGTCGCCGTCAGCGCCACCGCGACCAGACGGGTCAGCCGGGGCGCCAGCACGAGACCGCCGGTCAGCCCCGTCGCCACCCACACCGCCAGGCAGAACGGGCAGCTGACGAGCTCGCCGATGCTGTGCTTGAGCGTGCCGTCCGGGTGGAGCACGTCCTCGTTGAGCTCGGAGGCTCCGGTCGGCTCGGTGTAGCGCGTGAACGGAGCCCGCAACGGGCTGGTCACCGCATCCTTGGCGATCAGCCGGCTCAGCTTGTGGGTGGCCAGGGACAGCAGCACCACGTCGGCGGTCGCCGGGCGTTCGGGGGCCGGTTTGCCGGTCACCTTGGCCGCCCCGGCCAGGGCGCCGGCCAGGGCGGTGAAGCCCCCCATGGCCGCCAGATAGCCGCCGAGCGGCCGATGCTCGTGAGGGGCGTAGGACCGCTCGACACGCGTCAGACGCGCGCGCACTGACTGGATCAAGGAAATCCCCTAGAAGTCCTGGGTGAGCCGGTCGGGATCGACCTCCCGGCCCGGGTGGCGGGTCATGTACTCCGTCTCGAGCTCGGCGGTGCGCTTGAAGTGGTTGGACAGCGCAGCATCGGGCCCGTGCCGGAGCGTCTCCAGGCGGGTGCGGTACAGGCTGCCGAGCTCGCGGAACAGGTCTTCGTCGCTGAGCGAGGCGGGATCGATCCCGTTCTCCATGAGCGGCGAGTCGCCGCGGGTGTCTGTCATCGTGCACCTCCGGTCGTGTCGGGCCAGGAAGCGGCCACCGAGGGGTGGCTCGATGCTGGACGGTTGCCCATGCGGGCCGCCGCCAAACGCCCGCCGGTACGCTTCTGTGCATGAAGGGCCTGTGGACGCCGGCGTGGATCGCCCGGCATCTCCTGGCAATCGTGCTGACCGCGGGCTGCCTGGGGCTGGGCTGGTGGCAGTTCAGCCGCGCCCAGGAGGGCAACGCGATCAGCTGGGGCTACATGTTCGAGTGGCCGGTGTTCGCGGCGTTCGTCGTGTTCCTGTGGTTCCGCGAGGTCCAGCTCGTCCGCAAGAAGGCTGCGCCTCCCGAGCAGCCCGAGCCGGACCAGCAGGAACGACAAGAGGAAAAGCTGCCAGGTACGCCTGTTACCGTCGGCCGGCCGGTCCGCGTGGCCGTGCGTCCCACCGCGGACGCCGACGATCCCGAACTGGTGGCCTACAACGACTATCTCGCCTGGCTCGCCGCCCATCCGGGTGCGCGTCCGGGCGACTATCCCGGATAGGACCGAAGCAACGTGCAGGGTGCCCTGACCCGATATCGGATCATCGCGTGGATCGTCGGCGTGTGCCTGCTCGCGCTCGTGGTGGTCGGCATGCCGCTGAAGTACCTGGCCGACAACCCGACGGTGGTCGCCGCCGTCGGACCCGCGCACGGTTTCCTCTTCATGGTCTATCTGATCGCCACGTTCGATCTGTCCCGCCGCGCCCGCTGGCCGTTCGGCCGCATGATCCTGGTGATGCTCAGCGGCACGATCCCGTTCCTGTCGTTCTGGGCCGAGCGCAAGGTGACCCGCGAGTGGGTGCCGACCGGCGAGTTGGCGAAAAGTCCCGTTTGACGGTCCGGTTAGACGCATTGCGGTCGCCGAATTACATGCCGTTATCTGGATCATCGACGCTTAACGGGCCATTGTCATAAATCACTCGGCTGGGCCTTGCTTTTGATGATCCCATCGATAAGTTAATGCGGTTGGTTCGGTCCGCAGCCACTCCCCCTCCCGTGGCGCCGGCCAACGCCGCCGAATCTGCACGACGCCAAAGGGCGCCGTGACAGAACCGGGGACCCGCGTTACTTGGGGCGAATCCGCGCAAGCGGCAGGGCGTTCTTCCCGCCCGAGCCCGTCAGCTAACCCGGTAGGCGGCCGAGCGGAAGAAAGGCCACTGACCGGTGCCCCACCCCCGTACGAGGCTTCGGTTCCTCGTCGTCGCGGCGCTCGCCGTCGCGATCACCGGTTCGCTGGGGACCGCCGCGCACGCGGCGCCGTCCACCAGCGAGCTGAAGAAGCAGATCGAGACGGCGTCCAACAAGCTCGAGGACGTCACCGAGTCGTACAACCAGATGAACCTCAACCTGAAGAAGACCCAGGCTGACGAGAAGACGCTCCAGGCGTCGCTCAAGCCCGCCCAGGCCGCGCTGAAGGCCGCGAGCGGCAAGGTCGGCACGCTGGCCGCCACCTCCTACAAGCAGGGCCGTGTCGGCCCGATGACCGCGCTGCTCAGCGGTGGCCAGGACGGCGTGGTCGACCGGATCGCGTACCTGGACATGATCACCCGCTCCAACCAGCGCGACATCGACACCTTCACCGAGGCCACCGAGGGTTTCGCGACGCGCGAGGCCGCCCTCAAGGCGACCCGCACCAAGCAGACCGCTCAGGTGCAGGCGCTGGTCAAGCAGCGGACGGCGATCCAGAAGGACCTCAAACGGCTCTACAAGATGCGTGAGACGGCCTTCGGCCAGGCGCAGGAGACCGGCGGCAAGTACACCGGCACGATCCCGAAGGTCTCCGGCAAGGCCGGTGCGGCCGTGACGTTCGCGTACAACCAGCTCGGCAAGCCGTACCTGTTCGGCGCGGACGGGCCGGGCAGCTTCGACTGCTCCGGTCTCACCTCGGCGGCGTGGGCGTCGGCCGGCAAGTCGCTGTCGCACCAGACCAAGGCGCAATGGAACGAAGTGACCCACATCAGCAAGGACGAACTGCAGCCGGGCGACCTCGTGTTCTACCGAAGTCTCGGGCACGTCGCGCTCTATGTGGGCGGTGGCCAGATCATCGACGCGCCGCACTCGGGCACCGTGGTGAAGAAGCGCGGGATGAACATCATGACCCCGTACGGCTACGGCCGCGTCTGACGCGACGCCCGGCGGTGACGCCGAAACCGGATAAGGCCGGTACCCCTCGGGGTACCGGCCTTTCGCGTCTATGAGTAACGGGGGGGTGAGGCAGGGAGTGGGTCAGGCGGCCTGGAGGCCCTCGGCCCGAGCCAGCTCGCGCAGCCGGCCGAGCGCCTGGATCTCGAGCTGACGGATCCGCTCACGGCTCAGCGAGAAGCGCGAGGCCACCTCGGTGAGCGAGTGCTCGCGGCCGTCCTCGAGGCCGTAACGGGCCCGCATGATGCCCGCCGACCGGTCGTCGAGGTGGTTGAGCAGGCCCTCGATGCGCTGACGCTCCAGGGCGGTCAGCACGATCTCTTCCGGCGAGGGGGCGTCGCTGTCGGCGACCAGGTCGCCGAGGTTGGTGTCGCCGTCGTCGCCGACCGGGGTGTCCAGCGAAACCGTGTCCTGGGCCCAGCGGGTGAGCTCGTTGACGCGCTCGACGGTCACGCCGAGGGCGGTCGCGATCTGCTCGGGCTCGGGGTCGCTACCCAGCTCGCGGACGAGCTGACGGGTCACGTTCCGCATCCGGTTGACATCCTCGACCAGGTGCACGGGCAGACGCACCGTGCGCTCCTGCTGGGCGATGGCCCGGCTGATCGCCTGACGCACCCACCAGGTGGCGTAGGTCGAGAACTTGTAGCCACGCTCGTAGTCGAACTTCTCGACCGCGCGAACCAGGCCGGTGTTGCCCTCCTGGATCAGGTCGAGCATCGGCATGCCCGAGCGCACGTAGCGCCGGGCGATCGACACGACCAGCCGCAGGTTGGCCCGGATGAACAGGTCCTTCGCCCGCCGCCCCTCGGTGACGAGGCGCTCCAGCTCTTCCCGGCTCACGCCGCGGCGATCCTTGCCCTCGTCGATCAGGAACTCGGCGTAGAGGCCGGCCTCGATCGACTTGGAGAGCTCGACCTCCTTGGCGGCGTCCAACAGCGGCGTCCGGGAGATCTCGTGCAAGTAGACGCCGACAAGGTCACGCTCCTCGGCGACCTGATCGGTCCGCATCACGGTGTTCTTCTCCACGTTGCCCACGGTCCCCTCATTGCCATCACTACTAACCCCGTTACGGGTGATCCCTGTATCCATCAGTTCCTCCCCGTAACGTCCGCAGTTCGCACATTGCGGTTACTGGCATCTACACAACAAATGGCTGGCTGCACTGATTCCGGCTGGTGGGTCGAAAGTGTCACGAATGCCTGGGTGCTGGCTGAGAGCCGAGTGCGTAGTTGCTGAACAGGGCTCCTGCGCGCCGGCATTCGGCTCCCACGCCTGCTGCTCGGTCGCGCAGACAGAGACATACCCGTCGCTTGCTTCATGACACCATCGGCCCCTCGTCCCTCACAGCGACCTCCATCACCAAAAACCTTGGGACGTCCGTCACCACCCAGTACGTTGCTCGGGCGCGCCAGGTTCACCGTGCTGGATCGACAGCTCCGGGACGGGACTGAAACAAAAGCATCACCAAAAAGATCCCGTCGCTTCGCCGAACGGGACCACCTGCCACAATGCGGCACACGGCGGCGCAGTTCACTAGCCCGTCCGGGTGACATACCCACGATGACGTCCTCTTCGACAACGGTTCGGAGCCGGTGGGCCATCCGCTTGGTGAGGTGACTAATCCCACAGAGGACGCCACCTCCCGCGGTGCACCATGAACGGCATGACTGACGGGCGTACGGCACTGATCACGGGCGGGACCGGTGGCCTGGGCGCCGCCACGGTGGCCGCCTTCGTCGCTGAGGGATGGCGTGTCGTCACGCCGGTGCGGCCGGGGTCGGCCGAGCGCCTCCCGAAGGGCGCTGTCGCCGTGGACGGCGACATGACGGTTGAGACGGATGTCACCGCCGCCGTCGCCGCGGCCACGGCCGATCCGGAGGCGTCGCTGCGCGCCGTCGTCAACCTGATCGGCGGCTTCGCGAGCGGGCCGTTGGTGGCCGAGACGCCGTGGAGCGATTTCGAAGCCCAGCTGCGGCTCAATCTGCGGCCGACCTACCTCGTCACTGCGGCGGCCCTGCCGGCCCTGGTGGAAGCGGGCGGCGGCAGCATCGTGTGCGTCTCGTCGCGGACGGCCCTGGCGCCCTTTCCCGGGGCAGCCGGCTATGCCACCTCCAAGGCGGCCGTGATCGCCTTCGCCAACGCGGTGGCCGTGGAGTACCGCAAGCGGAACGTGCGCTGCAACACGGTCGTGCCCAGCGTGATCGACACGGACGCCAACCGGGCGGCGATGCCGGACGCCGACCCCGCCCGCTGGGTGCGGCCCGAGCAGATCGCCCGCACGATCCTGTTCCTGGCCTCGGACGCGTCGGTCTCGACCAGCGGGGCGCAGATTCCGGTCTACGGGCAGGCCTGACGCCAGGGCACGTCTGGTGGATCACGTGGGAGCGAGGCGCCGCCCGTGACCCACCAGACGTCTCCTAGAGAGCCTCGACCAGTTGGTAGCCGGCCGTGGCCAGCGCGGCCAGGAGTGGGGCGCCGGCCAGGATCAGGCTGCGGGCCAGCGGGCTGCGAGCCGGCTCGGGCAGGTCGGCCCGGCGGCGGAGCTCGGCGTGCAGCGCGGCCGACACCTGGTCGGGGGTGCCGTTCGCGTCGATCACGACGAAGTCGCGGAATTCCGGCAGGGAGAGGTAGGCCGCGCGGGCCGATTCCAGATACTCCATCGACTCGCTGTCGTAGCCACGCGCCTCGATCCGCTCGTACGCGACCCGGGGATCGACGTCGAGCAGGAACGTGAGATCGGGCTTCGGAAAGAAGTGGTAGGCCAGCCGGGCGCGGCGCTCGGCGGCCGGGGCGGCGTCGCGGGCCCGCAGGCTGGCGTACTGGCAGACGGCGTAGCGGTCCATCACCACCGTGCCGCCGGTGAAGCGCCGGCGCAGCAGGGTGCGCAGGATGGCCAGCCAGCGCAGCACCGACTCGACGAGCAGCATGCCGCGGCGGCCCAGCAGCTCGTCCGCGTCACGCTTGCCCAGCCGGACGGCGAGCCGCCCGAACCAGTGACGGCCACCGGCGTTGCGGCGATAGGCGACGCGCAGACCCGAGGCGCTCAGCTCGTCGGCCAGCCGGTGGGCCTGAGTCGTCTTGCCGGAGCCATCCATACCCACGAGCGCGATCGTGCGAAGGGTCATGCCAACCAACGGTAACGGCAAGGCGCACGACCGGTTCACGGCCGGCGGCAGGGGACACCGCGTTTCCCCGGCGACGGTCGTCACGACGTACCAAAATGGGGTTTGCCGGGGGTTTTGCCCGGAGACTCGGGTGAGCGGCGATTCAAGGACAGGCGGCCAGGGTAGTCGTATCCGACACACCGAACCGCAAACGTCGACAGGGGGATCGTCATGCCGCACCGCGTGGACGAGGGCCTGGCAACCACGCTCAAAAAGGTCGCCTCGACTCTCAAGTCCGCCGGCATACCGTTCGCGCTAGGCGGGAGTTTCGCGGTCTATGCGCACGGCGGCCACTCGAGCGACCACGACGTGGACTTCCTGCTGCGCGAGGAGGACCGGGATCAGGCTCTGGCCGAGCTGGGCAAGGTCGGGTTCCGCACCGAGCAGCCGCCCGAGGACTGGCTGGTCAAGGTCTACGACGAGGACCGGATGGTCGACCTCATCTATCGGCCGGTGGAGACACCGGTGACGCTGGAGACGCTGGCCGACACCGAGCAGATCTCCGTCGAGGCGATCTTCATGCCGGTGCTGTCGGCGACCCAGCTGATGATCCACAAGCTGCTCAGCTACAGCCAGCACTACTGCGATTTCGCGACCGGCCTGCCGGTGGCCCGCTCGCTGCGCGAGCAGATCGACTGGCCCCGGGTGCGCCGGGAGACCCGGAAGTCACCGTACGCCGAGGCGTTCCTCATCCTGCTCGACCGGCTGGACGTCGTCCCGTTGCCGGAGACGCAGCCGGACGGGGAAGCGCTGACCAATCACTGAGGGGGCCGGGATGACCAGCGAAACCGATCTCGAGGCCGAGATCCAGCGTCTGCTGACCGAGCACGACCGGATATCCGAGCAGGGCATCACCGTGCAGCGCCGCGACCATCTGGTGGTGCTGGGCGGTGAGGTCGAGAGCACGCAGCGCCGCGACGAGATCTGCCGGCAGATCACCGCGCACTTCCCGGACCTGGAGATCACGTGTGACATCGGGATCACCCGGGCGCAGGCGCCCAGCGAGGTGGAGGAGATTTCATGATCCGGATCGCCGCCGTGGGCGACGTCCACGTGGACAAGGACGTGGTGGGCCGCTACCGGCCCGCCCTCGAGGAGCTGCCGGACCGGGCCGACGCGCTCCTGATCGCCGGCGACCTCACCCGGCACGGCACCGTCGACGAGGCGCAGTGCTTCGCCAAGGAGTTCGGCGGGCTGGACGTGCCGGTCGTGGTGGTGCTCGGCAACCACGATCATCAGAGCGACCGGCAGGACGACCTCACCAAGGTGATCGAGGATGCCGGCATCACGGTGCTGGAGGGCTCCGCGACCGTGCTGGAGATCCGCGGGCAGCGGCTGGGCGTGGCCGGCACCAAGGGCTTCGGCGGCGGCTTCGCGGGGGCCTGCGCCAGCAACTTCGGCGAGCGCGAGATGAAGGACTTCGTCGGCACCACCGAGCGCTACGCCGAGGATCTCCGGCGCGCGCTCACGTCGGTGGAGTGCGACGCCCTGGTGGCTCTCACGCACTACTCCCCCGTGCCCGAGACCCTGGTCGGCGAGCCGCTCGAGATCTACGCCTTCCTCGGCTGCTACCAGCTCGGACGATCGATCGACGCGGCGCCGGCGGCGCTGGCCCTGCACGGGCACGCGCACCACGGATCCGAGCGCGGGCGCACGCCCGGCGGGGTCCCCGTGCGCAACGTCGCGCACCCGGTGATCAAGCAGGCGTACAACGTCTACCAGCTGCTTTCCGAAGAGGTGGATACCACACTGGCGGCAGCCCGGTAGGCAGGTTTCTGATTTTGAGGCACCGGGTATTCGATGTTCATGGACCTAATCCTTTGGATCATCGCCGTCATCCTGGTCGTCGCCGGAATCCTCGCGCTCTTCCGTCGTCAGCTGCTCTGGGGCATCGTGCTGATCGTTGTCGGCCTCCTCGTGGGCCCCGGCGGCGTCAGCATCTTCTCCTGACCGGTAGCAAGGCTCTCCACGACTCCATCCCCCACGACCGAGAACCGGGCCACCCTGAAGGGTGGTCCGGTTCCGTTTGTCCGCCTTGCCGCACTCGCGGTGCGATGCGCCTATGCGCAGGCCTGACTGAATCACTCGCGGAACGTCTTCGATCTTTCTCCGCGAGAGGTGCTCGGTGGCCGAGGTCCATCACTTCACATACGGCGTGTTCAACCCGATAGCCGCTTTCCTGCTCGCCTTCCTGGGCTCGTTCTTCGGCCTGCTCAGCACCGCCCGCGCCCGCGACGCCCGCACCCGGGGACGGCGCAACCGCTGGCTCCTCATCGCCGCGTTCGCCATCGGCGGCGGCGCCATCTGGCTCATGCACTTCGCCGCCATGCTCGGCTTCGAGGTGCCGGCCAGCCCCGTACGCTTCGACGTCCCGATGACCGTGGCCAGCCTCGGCTTCGCGGTCGTCGCCGTCGGCGCCGGGCTGCTGACCGTCGGCCACGGCCGGACCAGCGCGCCCAAGACGATCGCGGCCGGCGTGCTGACCGGCGGCGGCGTGCTCGCCATGCACTACACCGGCATGCTGGGCATGCACGTGGCCGGTGAGATGCGCTACGACCTGACGCTGGTCGCCGCGTCGGCGATCATCGCGGTGGTGGCTTCGACGGCCGCGCTCTGGTTCACCGTCTCGGTGCGCGGCTGGATGCCGATCAGCGGCGCCGCGGTGATCATGGCGATCGCCGTGTGCGGCATGCACTACACCGGCATGGCGGCCATGTCGGTGCACCTCGACCCGGGCCTGCTCGATCGCGTGGCCGGCTTCCGGCCGCTCACCATGATCCTGCCGATCACCCTGATCACCGCGGCCTCGATCATCGGGGTGGCGCTGAGCGCGCTGCAGGCGATGACCGAGGAGGAGTTCACCGACGGCGCGGGCACCCCGAGACGCGGAGTGCACGCCGAAGCCGGCACCCCCTGGTCGCTCAAGCAGGCGACGCTGGCCACGCCGGTCCGCCGCCCCTCGCCCCGCCCGGTTCCGATGCGCTCGCCCACCAACGGCTGACGCTCCGGTACGTTCTCGGCATGGCCCCCCGCATGCTTCTGTCGATGCCGCTGCACGCGATCACGGAGGTGTACGGCGAGGCGGGTCTGCGCGAGCGGTTCCTGCTCGAGCTGGAGACCTTCCCCGAGGCCGAGAGGACCCAGCTGATCGGGGCGCTCGACCTGGCCGCGCGCCTGCACGCCAACGACCGGCGAGTCCGCGAGCCCTACCTCAACCACCTGCTGCGGGTGGCCATCCGGATCATCAAGTACTACGGCGTACGGGACGTCGACGTGCTCACCGCGGCGCTGCTGCACGACGCGGTCGAGGACCACCCGGACGAGCTCGCGGGCACCAGCAAGGGCACCTTCACCGAGCTGACCGAGGGGGCCATCGCCGAGCTGGCGTCCCGCTTCGGCCCGCGGGTGGCCGAGCTGGTCCGCTCGGTCACCAACCCGGAGTACGACCCCGAGCGCGACCGCCACGAGCAGTACCGGGCGCACGTGGCGGCCAGCCTCGACCGCGATCCGTGGGCCCGCGTGATCAAGGTCTCCGACTTCACCGACAACGGGGTGGGCGTCGTCCACACCACCCCGGAGAAGGCGCTCTCGGCGGCCCGCAAGTACCGTCCGCTGGTGCCGAAGCTGCGCGAGCTGGTCGGCCGGCCGGACACGCCGCTCTCGATCGCCGCCAAGGACCACATCCTCGACCAGCTCGACCTGGCCGAGGAGAGATTCGCCTGCATCCTGGACGGCTGAGGACAGGCTCTAGCCTGGAAACATGCTCCACACCGACGCTTGGTGGCGCGACGCCGTCATCTACCAGGTCTATCCCCGCTCGTTCGCCGACAGCGACGGCGACGGGATGGGCGACCTGCCCGGGATCACCGGGCGCCTGCCGCACCTCCGGGAGCTCGGCGTCGACGCCGTGTGGCTCTCCCCGTTCTATCCCTCGCCGCAGCACGACGCCGGCTACGACGTCGCCGACTACCGGGGCGTCGACCGGCGCTTCGGCGAGCTCGGTGACGCCGACAAGCTGATCGCCGAGGCGCACGGGCTCGGCCTCAAGGTCATCGTCGACCTGGTCCCCAACCACACCTCCGAGGAGCACGCCTGGTTCCGGGCCGCGCTGGCCGCCGCGCCGGGCAGCCCGGAGCGCGAGCGGTACATCTTCCGCGACGGCCGTGGCGTCTCCGGCGCCGAGCCGCCGAACTCGTGGCAGAGCGTCTTCGGCGGCAGCGCGTGGGAGCGGGCGCCGGACGGGCAGTGGTATCTGCACCTGTTCGACGTGAGCCAGCCGGACCTCAACTGGGGCAACCCCGAGGTGCGGGCCGAGTTCCTCGACATCCTGCGCTTCTGGCTCGGCCGCGGGGTCGACGGCTTCCGCGTCGACGTCGCGCACGGCCTGGTCAAGGAGGAGAACCTCGCCGACTGGACGCAGAGCAGCCAGATCCTCGGCGGCCTCGACCCGGCCGGCCCGCCGCCCCCGATGTGGGACCAGGAGGGCGTGCACGAGATTTACCAGTCGTGGCGGCGCGTGCTCGACGAATACCCGGGCGGTCGCGTGCTGGTCGCCGAGGCCTGGGTCGCACCGGCCAGCCGGCTGGCCCGTTACGTGCGCCCCGACGAGATGCATCAGGCCTTCAACTTCCCGTACCTCGAGGCGCCGTGGCAGCCCGCGGCGCTGCGCGCGGTCATCGACGAGTCGCTGGAGGCCAACAACGCGGTCGGGGCGACCACCACGTGGGTGCTCTCCAACCACGACGTCGTCCGGCACGCCACCCGGCTGGGCTACCCGGTCGGCACCCCGCGGATGCACGGCATCGGCGCCGAGGACCCGCAGCCGGACACCGCCCTGGGCCTGCGCCGGGCCCGCGCGGCGACCCTGCTCATGCTCGCGCTGCCCGGTTCGGCCTACCTCTACCAGGGCGAGGAGCTGGGCCTGCCCGAGCACACCACGATGGCTGACCAATTCCGCGAGGACCCGGCCTGGGAGCGGTCCGGGCACGCCGAACGCGGGCGGGACGGCTGCCGGGTGCCGCTGCCGTGGGAGGCCGACGCGCCCTCGTACGGCTTCGGTCCCACCGACGCGTCGTGGCTGCCCCAGCCGGCGACCTGGGCCGAGTACGCGCTCGACCGCCAGCAGGGCGTGGCCGGGTCGACGTGGGAGCTGTACCACTCGGCGCTCGGGCTGCGCCGGGAGCACCGGCTGGGCCACGGCTCCCTCACCTGGCAGGACGCGACCGAGGGCACGCTGGCCTTCCGCAACGGCGACGTGCTCGTGCTGACCAACTTCGGTCCGGAGCCGGTGGAGCTACCGGCCGGCGCCCGGCTCCGGCTGAGCAGCGAGCCCCTCGACGGCGACGGGCGGGTCCCCACCGACGTCACCGTGTGGGCGAGCTTCTGATCGGGCCGCCCGGGCCAGCAGGGCGGCGTGCGTGTCGGCCAGATCGCGCGCGACCGTCCTGCTGGCCAGCCAGAACATGACCCCGGTGGGCACCCAGAAGAGCTGGAAGGCGGCCAGGCCGACCGCGTAGTTGAGCGGGGGCGGGAACGCGCCGGCCAGCCCGCGGAAGGCCACCGCCACCATCACGTTGCCGCCGGCCCGGCCGAAGCCGTTGATCAGATTGCCCAGGCTGTAGACGGTGCCGCGGTGCTCGGGCGGGTTCACATCGGCGATGAGGGCGAACCAGTTCGGCGAGTTCGCCGACGTGAGCATCAGCGCGAACACCGCGGTGGCCAGGCAGAGCCCGACGGTGGGCTCGGTGAAGACGTCGGTGAGGACCGCCGCGATCACGGCGCCGGTGCCGGCCCCGTCGGGCACGTCGATCTTCATCGGGACGAAGAACAGCACGACGTAGAACGGCACGGCGGCCAGGACGCCGACCGCGGCGACCAGGGCGCGGCCCCGGGGCGTACGCCGCTGGAGCCGGTCGCCGGCCAGCCCGCCCAGGATGGACAGGGCCCCGCCCAGCTGGAACAGCGTGGCGAAGACGCTGCCGACCAGCACCGCCGTGCCGGCCGAGTAGCCCTGGTCCTCGGCCCGGGCGCGGAACAGCACGGGCAGCCACACCAGCGAGCCCAGGGCGATCTGGGCCGTGCCACCCTGCAGGATCAGCCAGACGTTGGTGCGCCGGCGCAGGATCTTGGGCAGGTGGTCGTGGTGGATGCGCTCGTCGTACTCGACGCCGGCCAGCTCGGGCTGGCTGTCGCCGCGCGGCACGTTGTAGGTGAACAGGTAGGCGACCGCGGCCACGCCACCGGCGACCGCGGTGACCAGGAACGGCTCCCGCCAGTCGGCGTGGCCGAGCAGACCGCCGAGCAGCGTGCCGGCGAGCGTGCCGACGCCCTGGGAGAGGCCCCAGAAGCTCATCACCAGGCCGCGGCGCTTGGGGGAGATGAGGTCGCTGACCACGGCGAAACTGACCGAGGCGACGGCGCCGAGGCCCAGCGCGGCGACGATCTGGCTGATCAGGAAGCTGGGATAGCTGCCGGACAGGCCGGACCAGGTGGTGCCCGCGATCCAGATCAGGGTGCCGGCCACGAGCACCGGCTTACGGTCGGTGCGGTCGCCGGCGTACGCGAAGCCGATCGCCGCGACCGCGCTGATCAGGAACATCATCGTGGTGGAGAACGCGATGTGGCCCTCGCCCACCCCGAACGCGTCGCCGATGCTGCCGTAGAGCGGCGGCACCAGCCCGATCGCCACGTTGTCGAGCGAGGCGAGGACCACGAACACCACGACGCTGTACGCGCGGTGGGCGCCGCCTCCCCTGGTCACCGGGAAAGGTTAGCGGGGGCGATCGACAACCGCGTCACGCGCGGCCGCGTACTGCTCGCGGATGATCGGCGCGCTCGGGGCCTCGTACGTCTCGGGGAGCTCGGCCGACCACACGGGGGGCTCGGCGCCACCCGTGGTGATCCACGCGGCCTGCCGGGCCGCGCCGTCGGCGACGTACTCGCCGGGCGGCGGCACCAGCACCGGCAGCCCGAACAGCTCGGGCGCGATGCGGCGGACCGCCTCGCTGCGCGCGCCGCCGCCGACCAGCACGATGCGGTTGGCGGTGGCGCCGTTGGCGACGAGCGCGTCGAGTCCGTCGGCGAGGGCGCAGAGCATGCCCTCGACGGCGGCCCGGGCCAGATGGGCCGGGTCGGAGGTCTTGAGCGTCAGGCCGTGGATCGCGCCCGTGGCGTCCGGGCGGTTGGGCGTGCGCTCACCCTCCAGGTACGGGATGAGGACCAGGCCGTCGGCGCCGGCCGGGGCGCTCAGGGCCAGCCGGGACAGCTCCTCGTGGCCGACGCCGAGCAGCTTGCCGGCCGCATCGAGCACCCGGGCCGCGTTCAGCGTCACCACGATCGGCAGGAACCGGCCGGTGGTGTCGGCGAAACCGGCGACCGTGCCGGTCGGGTCGTTCGGCGAGACGTCGGAGGACACGAAGACCGTGCCGGACGTGCCGATCGACACGATCACGTCGCCCGTGCCGGCGCCCGTGCCGAACGCGGCCGCCGCGTTGTCGCCCGCCCCGGGACCGAGCGGGGCGCCGTTGGGCAGGTGGCCGGCGATGCCGGTCGGGCCCAGCACCTCGGGGGTCCGCAGCAGGCGCCCGAAGCCGAGCTCCAGCAGATCGGGGCGGTACTCGTTGGTCTTGGCCGACCAGTAGAGCGTGCCGCTGGCGTCGCTGCGGTCGGTCTTGATCGTGCTGATGTCGGTGGACCCGGAGAGCTTCCAGGTCAGCCAGTCGTGCGGCAGGCAGACCGCGGCGACCCGGGCCGCGTTGGCCGGCTCGTTGCGGGCGAGCCACCGCAGCTTGGTGAGGGTGAAGCTGGCGACCGGCACGATGCCGACCGCGTCGGCCCACTTGTCGCCGCCGCCCAGTTCCTCGATGAGGTCGGCGGCCGCGCCGGCGCTGCGCGTGTCGTTCCAGAGCAGCGCCGGGCGGACCACCTCGCCGTTCTCGTCGAGCACCACCATGCCGTGCTGCTGCCCGGCAACCGAGGCGGCGGCGACGTCGTCGAGGCCGCCGGCCTCGTCGATCGCCTGCCGCAGCGCGGCCCACCAGGCATCCGGGTGCACCTCGGTGCCGTCCGGGTGCGCGGCGCGGCCCTGCCGGACCAGCTTGCCGGTCTCCGCGTCGCGGATGACCACCTTGCAGGACTGGGTGGAGCTGTCGATTCCGGCGACAAGCGTCATCTCAGTGGTTCCTCGGTCTCAGTTCGCGCGGAGCAGGTGGTCGATGGCGAGCTGGTTCAGCTTCACGAAACCGTAGCCCTGGGCACCGGCCGCGTCGACGTCGAACTCCTCGAAGGCGCTCTTGTCGTTGAGCAGGTCCTGGTAGGTCTCGCCCGGGTTGAGCGTCGGGGTCTCGAGCTCGAGGACCTTGCTGGCCCGCAGCGCCTCCTGCACGGCCGGGTCGGCCCGGAACTCCTGGGCGCGCTCCTTGAGCAGCAGATACATGCGCATGTTGGCCTTGGCCGACTCCCAGACGCCGTCGATGCTCTCGGTGCGGGAGGGCTTGTAGTCGAAGTGCCGCGGGCCGTCGTACTTGGGGCCGCCGCCGATCGGGCCGTTCTCCAGCAGGTCGACCAGCGAGAACGCGTTGAGCAGGTCGCCGTGGCCGAAGACCAGGTCCTGGTCGAACTTGACGCTGTGCTGGCCGTTGAGGTCGATGTGGAAGAGCTTCTTCTGCCACAGCGCCTGGGCGATGCCGTGGGTGAAGTTGAGGTTGGACATCTGCTCGTGCCCGACCTCGGGGTTGATGCCGAACAGCTCGGGCCGCTCCAGCTC
Organism: Actinoplanes sp. M2I2; assembly: GCF_023544445.1. Classification (GTDB taxonomy): domain Bacteria; phylum Actinomycetota; class Actinomycetes; order Mycobacteriales; family Micromonosporaceae; genus Actinoplanes. The sequence continues at coordinate 62,661 of NZ_JALPVJ010000005.1, forward strand.
GTAGGTGAAGGCGATGGCGTGGCCGAGCGTCGGGAGCAGGATGTCGCCGCGGGGCTCGTTCGGCTTGGGCTCGATGGCGAAGCGCAGGCCGTAGCCCTTGTCCTCGGAGTACTGGGCCACGAGGTTGAGGCCCTCGCGGTAGCGGTCGAGCGCGGCGTTGATGTCCTTGGCCGCGTCGTACTCGGAGCCCTCGCGGCCACCCCAGAGCACGAAGGTCTGGGCGCCCAGCTCGGCGGCGAGGTCGACCTGACGCAGGACCTTGCGCAGCGCGTACCGGCGGACCGAGCGGTCGTTGCTGGTGAACGCGCCGTCCTTGAAGACCGGGTGGCTGAAGGTGTTGGTGGTGACCATCGGCACGACGATGCCGGTCTCCTCGAGCGCCTTCTTGAAGCCGCTGAGGATGCCGTCACGGGTCGACGCGTCCGAGCCGAACGGCACCAGGTCGTCGTCGTGGAACGTGAGGCCGTAGGCGCCGAGCTCGGCGAGCTTGTGCACGGCTTCGATCGGGTCGAGCGGCGGGCGGGTGGCCGAGCCGAACGCGTCCACGGCCTGCCACCCGATGGTCCACAGGCCGAAGGAGAACTTGTCTTCACGAGTGGGTTGGACCGGCACGGTTACCTCCACGTAACAGCTAGGATTTGTTTATTGGTTGAATTATTTGACCGCGGTGTGGCATTGTCAAGACGTGAGCGGCCGCTTGATGAATGCTTCCCGCAGCCCCGTCCGGCAATCGAGCGTGCGAGCCCACAATCTCGCGCTCGTGTTGCAGACAGTGGCGAACAGCGCAGATCGCCCATCCCGGGCGGCCATCTCCGCTGCCACCGGGCTGACCCGGGCCACCGTGTCGGCGCTGGTCGACGACCTCATCGCCGGCCGGCTGCTCACCGAGCTCGACCCGGCCCCGCGCACCGGGGCCGGCCGTCCCGCCGCCGGTCTGGCGCTCAACCCCGACGGCCCGGGCGGGCTCGGCCTGGAGATCAACGTCGACTATCTGGCCGCGTGCGTCGTCGACCTGACCGGCGTGGTGCGGCACCGCTTCGTGACCCGGGCCGACCAGCGGCTGCTCCCGGCGGCCGCCGCCCTCGCCGACCTCGGCGTGCTGGCCGCACGGGCCCGGGAGGCCGCCGCCGCCGACGGGATCGAGCTCGCCGGGGCCGCGCTGGCCGTGCCCGGCCTGGTCACCGCCGGCGGACTGGTGCCGGTGGCCCCCAACCTCGGCTGGCAGGACGTCGACGTGCCGGCCCTGCTCGACCTCGGCCTGCCGCTGACCGTCGACAACGAGGCCAACCTGGCCGCGATCGGCGAACTGCGGACCGACGGCGGCGCCCCCACCTTCCTGTACGTCTCGGGCGAGATCGGCATCGGCGCCGGCATCGTGCTGAACGGCGAGCTCTATCGCGGCGGACGCGGCTGGAGCGGCGAGATCGGGCACGTCACCGTCTATCCCGACGGGCGCCCCTGCCGGTGCGGCGCCAGTGGCTGTCTCGAGCAGTACGCCGGCCAGGAGGCGGTCGCCGCCGACCCCGACCTGGCCGCGGCCGCGCTCGGCATCGCGCTGTCGGCCGTCGTCAACCTGCTCGACCTCGGCGTGATCGTGCTCGGCGGCGGCTACGCGCCCGAGTTCGACCGCCTGCGCGACGGCATCGAGGCCGAGCTGCGCCGCCGGGTGCTCACCGCCGGTCTGGCCCCGGTCACCCTGCGGGCGGCCACGCTGGGCCCCGACGCGGCCATGCGCGGCGCGGCCGACGTGGTGATCACCGGGGTACGGGAGGACCCGGCACGGTGGCTGGCCCGCGCTCAGGCAGTCTGAGCCGGCGCCGACTCGCCGTTGCCGTCCTCGGCGGCGGCGGCGAACTCGCTGAGCCCGTGAAGCAGGGCCGCCCGGCCACCGGACGACATCTTCTCCAGGACGCCGCTGAGCGCCCGGCGCCGGATGCGGCGCAGCTCGCCCAGCAACATGCGCGACGCCGGGGTGAGATAGAGCGCGATCTCGCGGCGATCGGCCCGGCCGGGCACCCGCTCGACCATGCCCGAGGCGACCAGGCGGTCGCACAACCGGCTCGCCGAGGACAGCAACATGCCCAACTCGGACGCGAGACCACCCAGGTTGAGGCCCTCGGCCCGCTCGAGGGCGAGCAGCGCGTTGAGCTGGACCGAGGAGATGCGGGGGGTCACCTGCTCGCGGGCCGCGTCCCACGCGAGCAGCAAGGCTTTCGCGGCGTCATCGATCGCCGCGGTCTGCATGGGGTCCGGCACGTCCGGCCCATGGTGAACAGCCATGGTGCAGGGAAGACTACTCGTACGGCCGGATCTGTTCGAGGAGGTCGCCATTGATCGACAGGCTACTGGTGCTTCGGCGAATTCTCACCGACGCGGCCGCTGACGCCGTCCCGGAATGTCTGGCCCGGGGCCTGGCCGAGGAGTACGGGCTCACCAGCACCGAGTTGTACCTGGTCGATTACCGTCTGGCCGCTCTCGTGCCGATTTTCGGTGACCACCCCCGCACCCACCCCGGCGATCCGGCCTGGCGCTGCTTCGATCACCAGTCACCGGTGAACGAGGACAGCGTGATGTTCCTCCCCGTATCGGTGCGCGGGGAACGCATCGGCGTGCTGGCCTGCTCGCCGGCGCCGGAGAGCGCCGAGCTGACGGCCGAGCTGGCCGAGATCGCCGTGGCCGTGGCCCACGAGCTGGAGGCAGCGAGCGCCGGCACCGACCGCTACCAGGCGACCGCCCGCACCCGGCGGCTCACGCTGGCCGCCGAGATGCAGTGGGAGCTGCTGCCGGCGCGTAGCCGGATCCGCCCGTCGTTCGGTCTGGCCGGCCAGCTCGAGCCGTCCTACGCGGTGCGCGGCGACAGTTTCGACTGGGCCGACCAGGACGGCCGGGTCTCGCTCAGCGTGCTGAACGGCATGGGCGAGGGGGTGTCGGCGTCCCTGCTGACCACGCTGGCCACCTTCGCGCTGCGCAACGCCCGCCGGGCCGGCATCCCGCTGGCCGACCAGGCCGCGCTGGCCGACCAGGCCGTCTACGCCGAGCACCGCGGCTCGGCCCACGTGTCGGCCCTGCTGCTCGACCTCGACCTGACGACCGGCGAGGTGCTCGCGGTCGACGCGGGCTCACCCCGGCTGTTGGTGCTGCGCGGTGACAAGGTGCACGAGCAGAAACTGACCAAGGACTTCCCGCTCGGCATGTTCGAGGAGACCGACTATCAGGTGCAGAGCTTCGGGCTGGCCCCGGGCGACCGGCTGATGCTGGTCAGCGACGGCGTCTACGACGCGGTGACGGCGACCGGGCGCTACGGGGACGCGGCCCTGGCCCGCTTCGTGCGGCGCACGAGGTCGATGGCGCCCCTGCAGGCGGTCCGGTCACTGCTGGGCGACCTGCGGGCGTTCGTGGGGGACGCCGAGCTCGAGGACGACGCGGTCGCCGTCTGCCTCGACTACTCCGGCCCGGAGCCCGATCAGCCCCGGCCGAAACTCGACTGACTCGAGCCGGAACCTGGTCCCCAGGCCGGGACCGATCATTCAGGCACGGAAAAGGCCGCCACCCGGTCCGGGTGACAGCCTTTCGCGTACGCCGGAGATCAGCCGCCGGTGGCGCCGGTGCGGCGGCCGATGGCCTCGACGAAGATCGAAGTCATCTTGGCCGGGTCCTTGGTGACGAAGACGCCGCCCGCGGGAGTCGCCTTCACGATCGTCTGCAGCTCGGTCTCGCTGACCGTGTCACCGATGCCGATGATGACCAGGCGGATCGGCTTCTTCGGGTCGTTGAGCCGCTTCAGCTCGCTGAGGAGCTTCTCGATCTTGATGCCGTCGTCGTTCTGGTTCTGCCCGTCGGTGAAGAGGATGACCGAGTTGACCTTGCCAGGCTGCCACGTCCTCCGCACCTCCTTGTAGGCGTCGAGAACGGTGTCGTAGAGGCCGGTGTTGCCGTCCTCCTTGGGCACGATCTGGCTGATCGAGTCGGCCAGCCGGTCGCGGGAGGTGGACAGCGGGCTGATCGGCACGATCTGCTTCCACGGCCGCTTGCCGACCATCTCGGTGGAGAAGAGCCAGACGCCGACCGCCCACTTGTTGCCGAACAGCTGCAGGCCGGTGGCCGCCGCCTTACGGGTCACCGCGGCGCGGGTCTGGTTGTTGGCCGTCGGCACCTTGATGTTCATCGAACCGGAGACGTCGAAGACCGCGAGTACCCGGCCGGGCTGGGTGATGGCGTTCCAGCTGCCGAGCACCTGGCTCAGCGCGCTGGCGTCGATGCCGGCCGCCGCGGCGCCGCCGTTCTCCCCGTTCCCGCCGACCGAGTTGTCGACGGCCGGGGACGCGTCGGGAGCGCCCAGTGGACGGGCGAAACCGGCGCCGAACGAGCCGTCGGGCGAGCGCAGCCCGGCCGCGCCGAGCGCGTTCTTGAAGGTGGCGCTGGCCAGCTGCGCGCGCAGCCCGGCCGCGGCCTGCTGCTTCTGCAGGTCGACCTCGGGCATCACCGCGTACGGGTAGTCGAGCGGCATCGGGTTGGGCTCGGGGTAGAGAGCGACCAGCGGCACCGGCGGCTTGCCCGCGTTGTACGCGACCACATTCGCCTCGGAGACCGGGGCGGCGCCCAGGCTGTTGCCGATGTCGTTGGGGTCGGCCGAGCGCGGGAACCTCTCGATGAGCTCGCCGCGCAGCGTGGAGGCTTCACCGGCCAACGCCTGGATGGCCTGGACCTTGGTCTCCTGCCCCTGCTCACCGGCGCCGGCCGCCTGGCCGAGCGCGAGCAGGGCGGCCAGACCGGCCGCGTCGCGCGTGGGCTCGGCGATGCCGGTGGTCATGTTGGTGCTGGTCTTCATCAGCCGGAGCAGGTCGGCCCAGCCGATCTTCTTCTTGGGCCAGCCGGCCTGCTCGGCGATCGGCTTGGGCATGGCCAGCACGATCGGGCTCTGCGCGACCGGCTTGCCGTCGGAGGGAACGAAGCCGGGGGCCTCGGACTTCAACCGCAGGATCCAGCTCGAGGAGTCGGCCACCCAGACATCGGGCACCTTGACGGCCTCGGGAGCGGTGCCCACGCCGGCCAGGACCACCTTGTGCTCGCCGGCGATGGCGGCGGCCATGGTGGCGGAGTTGACGTCGGAGACGGTCACGCCGACGCAGGTGCCGTCGACGTTGGCGCCTTCCTGCACCCACCGCTGCGCGACCTGGTCGATGGAGGGCGCGATCTCACCGGTCGCGGCGACGGTCAACCGGATGGATCCGGTGCAGCCCTTGTCGGCGAGCTGCTGATATCCGAGATAGGACCCCGCCAGCACGACGACAATTGCCATCGCGGCTCCGACGACGCCGGCTCCCCTGAGATTGAAGTTTCTACGATGGCGGCCAGACACGCGCTCCATACTGCGCATCACCGAACCCGAATGCCATATACGTTCGGTTGAAAGTTACTCGGATCGGCATACTTGGCATCTTGGGTGACCGAGTGTGGTGACGCCATCTCGATCAGTTGCGGTCCGCGCCCGTTATGGGCATCGACGGCCCGCGACGGCCGCCCGTCCCTTTTCGCGTCAGTGACGTCCGTCGACGCTCCACCGCAGCAGGCTCGTCGGCGTCGGCTCGGCGGCGGGGTCGCCCTGCCGGACGGGAACGCCGGTCTCGGCGTCGATCCGGAACATTGTCACGCTGCGTGACCGCTGATTGGTTACGTAGAGGTGATCGCCGATCAGGATCATGTGGCGTGGCCAGTCACCTTCGGTGGGCGTCTCGGCCACCAGGGTGGCCTGTTCGCCGTCCCACGTGAACGTGGCGACCGTGTTGGGGCCCCGGTTCGCCACGTAGACGAAGCGGCCGTCGGGACGGACCACGATCTCGGACGGGTAGTTCTCCCCCTCGGCCGTCGTGGTCGCGGCCCGGCCGGCCTGGGCGAGCGAGCCGGCGGCGGACGGACGCCACCAGGTCAGATCACCGCTCAGCTCGCCGACCACGAACAGGGCGCCGTCGGGCGAGAAGCGGACGTGACGCGGCCCCGTGCCGGGCTCCGCGGACACCGCCGCGCCCAGCAGCGCCAGGCGACCGGAGACCGGGTCGAGCCGGGCCCGCCACACCTTGTCGGAGCCGAGGTCGGCGATGAGCACCTCGTCGCGGACCGGGAAGACCATGTGGGCGTGCGGGCCGGCCTGGCGATCGGCGACCGGACCGCTGCCCTCGAGCTGGAGCAGGTCGGAACGCGGACCGGGAGCGCCCTCGTCGTCGAGCGGGAAGACGGCGACCGAGCCGGTGCCGTAGTTGGCCACCAGCAGGTGGCGCCCGTCGGGGGTGACCGCGAGGTGGGCCGGGTCGCTGCCACCGGTGGGCCGGGTCGGCAGCGCGGTGAGAGATCCGTCGTCGGCCACGGTGAAGGCGCTCACCGCGCCGTCCGGGTCGAGCTCGTTCACCGCGTACAGAACCGGAAGGGCCGGATGCCGGGTCAGGAACGACGGGCTCGGCGTGCGGGCCGCGACGCCGACCCGGGTCAGCACGCCGCTCACGGGGTCGCGCCTCAGCAGGACGACGCCCTCGCCGTCACCGCCCTTGTCCGGCGTGTAACCACCGACGAAGACGTACTCATCGCTCGCACCCATGCGAAGATCCCATCACACGGGGAGCCCGGCCGTGCAGCGCCCCGGCACCTCGCCAGGGCGGCCTCAGCGGGACGCGGCGGAGGTCAGCTGCCGGCGGGCGACGTACTCGACGAGCTCGATCAGCACATTCCGAGCGCCGGTGGGCTCGCGGGCGTCGAACAGGACGACCGGGACGCCCGCGTCGAGATCGAGGGCCCGGCTGACCGCCTCGGCACCGAAGCGCTGATCGGGGTCGAAGCAGTTGACCGCCACGACGAACGGGGTGCCGCGCTGCTCGAAGTAGTCGATCGAGGGGAAGCAGTCGGCCAGCCGGCGCGTGTCGGCCAGCACCACGGCGCCGAGCGCGCCCTCCGACAGCTCGTCCCAGAGGAACCAGAACCTGTCCTGCCCGGGCGTGCCGAACAGATAGAGCTGCAGGTCGTCGGTGATGGTGATGCGGCCGAAGTCCATCGTCACGGTCGTGGTCGTCTTGCCCTCCACACCGCCGGTGTCGTCGGCGCCGTCGACGCCGGTGAGGACCTCTTCCGTCTGCAGTGGACGGATCTCGCTGACCGAGCCCACCATCGTGGTCTTGCCGGCGCCGAAGCCACCGGCAATCAGGATCTTGAGCGCGACCGGGATGCGCGACGACGCGCCGTTGCGGTCAGAGCGCACGGAGTCCATTGACAACCGCCTTGAGTACGTCGACATCGTGCGGCTGAGATGCCGCCGGGGGTTCGTACAGCGAGATGAGCCCTGCCGAGCGTAGATCACCCAGGAGAACCCGCACGACACCGATCGAGAGGTCCAGCGCGGAGGCCAGCTCGACGACCGAGATCGGCTCCCACGAAGCGGCCACGATGGCGTGGTGCTCCGGTTGCAACCGGTCGGCCCCGACCTCGCCGGCCGCGGTGGCCACCACGAACGCCACGAGGTCGAACTCGCCGTCCTCGGGGGCCACCCGGCCCTGGGTCATCGCGTACGGCCGGACCACGGGACCCGCGTCGTTGTCGAGCCAGTCGTGAGCCACGCGGGGTGGCTGGGCCGGCATCAGAGGATCAGCCGGCATCGGAGGGATGCACGGCGGGCCGATCGGGAGCGCTCATGTTCTGGCCCACCCGGGTGACGAGCATGGCCATCTCGTACGCGATGAGGCCCAGATCGGCGTCGCTCGAGGCAACCACGGCCAGGCAGGCGCCGTGACCGGCGGCCGTGACGAAGAGGAACGCGGACTCCATCTCGACCACGGTCTGGCGCACCGGGCCGGCCCGGAAGTGCCGGCTCGCCCCCTTGGCCAGGCTCTGGAAACCGGCCGCCATCGCCGACAGGTGCTCGGCGTCCTCCCGGTTCAGCCCGGCCGACGATCCCATGAGGAGCCCGTCGGCCGAGAGCACGACCGCCTGCTGCGCCGTGGGCACCCGCTCCACCAGGTCGTCGAGGAGCCAGGTGAGGTGCGCGCGCTGGTTCGTCGTCTGTGTCACTTATGCGTCCTTTTCCGGCCTGATCACGTCTTCGCCCCCGGAGTCGTCGGCACGGTTGCCCCCCGCATCCTGTCCGCCCCCGGTTGATGCCTCGCCCCGGGCAAGCGTCTGAGTGACGATCGCCGGGAAACTGACGGTAGCCGCATCGGCAAAGGATCCGCCGCTTGGGCGAGCATCAATGTCCGTGTCGTCCGCATTGGACCGATCTTCAGATGCGGAATCCGACACTGGGCTCCCGTTCCCGGTGCGCTTCGCCTTGCCGGCAGCGTCGGGTCCAATACTCTCCGTACTGTCATCCTGCGCCAGATAACGAGCTGCGTCGATGCGTCCACGCGTGGTCCCCTTTTGCAGGGCGCTCATGATGCTGCGCATCTGCTCGGGCGAGCGGAACTGTGCCGGCGGCTCGTCCCGCGGCTCGCCGGCCGGGCGGCGCAGTTGCGGCACCAGGTTGGCCTGGCGCACCCGGCGGGGCAGACCGTCCTCGGTGGCGCTGGTCACCGCGCCACCCGGAGGCGGCGCCGCGGTGGTCCCGCCGAAGGCCGGCGCGACCGGGATCGGAGCTGCTGGGCCCGAAGCTGCTGGGCTGGGGGTTGCTGGGCTCGGGGTTGCTGGGCTCGGTGTTGCTGGGCTCGGGGTTGCTGGGCTCGGAGCTGCTTGAGGCGCAGCCGCTCGCCTTGGTGCGACGTGGTTCGGGGCCGGTCGGCCCGGGACGGCGTGATCCGGTGCGGGTCGGTTCGGGACGGCCGGTGGGAAGGGAACGGCCGGTGGCGCGCCGGCCGGCGGCGCGGCGGACACAAGCGATGCCGGCGGGACGAACGGCGCCGGCGGGACGAACGGTGCCGGCGGGGCCGGTGCCATCGGCGCGGAGTTGCGGGGAACCGAGCGCTGCGCGGGGATCCTGGAACGCTGCGGCAACTCGACCGTCGCCGCCTCCCCCTCGCTCGCGGCCAGGCCGCTCGCGGCCGGGTCACTCGCGGCCAGGCCGCTCGCGGCCGGGTCACTCGCGGTCGGGTCGCTTGTGGCCGGGTCGGCCGGGCGGCGTACGCGCCGGCGCTGGACCAGGCCGTCCTTGCTCAAGCCCTCGGCGACCGAGCTCGGGGCCGGGCCGCCGACGCCCACCGGCGGGCGGTGGTGCTCGCCGGTGACCGCGCCCCCGGCCAGGAGCCCGGAATCGGGGACGGGTGCGGCGCCGCCGGTGAGCGGCCGGCCCGCGGCCGTCACCTGCCGCAGTTGCTCGGTGCCCTGCCACTGGAGCGCGGCCAGCGAGGGGCGGGACGGGTCGTCGGAACCCGAGCCGACCAGCGGACGCTCTCCTGTGGACGATCCGGACCCGGGCGCGCCGCCCGGCGCGGCGGCCATCAGCTCACCCGGCACCAGCACGATCGCGGTGACGCCGGCGTACACGGACGCCCGCAGCGACACCCGGATGCCGTGCCGGTGGGCGAGCTGGGCCACCACGAACAGGCCCAGGCGGGCACTGTCGGCCGGATCGAAGTCGGGCGGCTCGGCCAGGCGGCGGTTGGCCTCGTCGATCGCCTCGGGCGTCATGCCGAGGCCGCGGTCCTCGATCTCGATGCCGTACCCGTTGGGCAGGGCCTGACCGGAGACCTGCACGCGGGTCTGGGGCGGCGAGAAGGACGCCGCGTTCTCCAGCAGCTCGGCCAGCAGGTGAATGACGTCGCCGACCGCGCGGCCCAGCACCGCGGCCGACTCGACCGCCCGGATGTCGACGCGCTTGTAGTCCTCGACCTCGCTGATCGCGCCCCGGACGACGTCGATCACCGGAACCGGGTTGCGCCAGCCGCGGCCGGGGGCGGCGCCGGCCAGGATGACCAGGTCTTCCGCGTGGCGGCGCATCCGGGTGGCCAGGTGGTCGACGCGGTAGAGGTCCTCGAGCTCCTGCGGTTCGGTCTCGCGACGCTCCATGCGGTCGAGCAGGGCGAGCTGGCGGTGCAACAGGGTCTGGCTGCGCCGGGCGATGTTGAGGAACACCTCGTTGAGCCCGCGCCGGACGTTCGCCTCCTCGACCGCGGACTGCAGCGCCGTCCGTTGCACCTCGTTGAAGGCCTGACCGAGCTGGCCGATCTCGTCGCGGCCGTACTCGAGCGGCGGGGTCTCAACCTCGACGTCGACGTCGTCGCCGCGCTGGAGCCGGCGGACCACGCCGGGCAGCCGCTCGGCCGCCATCTCGCGGGCCTCACCGTGCAGGCGGCGCAGCCGGCCGACGATGGAACGACCGACCCGCACCGACAGGTAGAGCGACGTGGCCAGGGCGGCCAGCCCGAGCACACCGGCCAGGCCGAGGCGGATCAGCACCCGCTCGGCGACGGGCCGCGCCCGGTCGGTGAGCGAGTCGGTCGCCGCCAGCTCGAACCCGCGCAGCTCCTGGGCCACGGCCACGTACGCCGGCCGGAAGTCGGAGCTGCTCACCGGGGTGGCGACGCCGTCGCGGCTCTGCTGCACCACCTGGTTGAGCAAGGTGTCGAGCCGGTCGTAGGCGGTGCCGCTGCGCAACTGGGCGAAGGCGGTGCGGTCGCTCTCGGCCATGTCCTCCACGCCCCGCTCGAGCAGGAAGCGGGCGGTGCCGACGTCCTGGATGAGCTGGGCGCGCAGCTCCGGGGTGAAACGGCCCGCGGCGGTGGCCCCGCCGACCAGGGCGTCGACCCGGCTCAGGTATTCCTGGCCGTGCCCCACGGTCGTGAGCGCCCGCAGTTCGCCGTCGATCTGCTCGTCGTTGAAGGTGGCGGTGGCCGCGAACGTCTGGAAGCCGGCGCCGATCACGCTGTTGAACAGGCCCTGCGCGCCGATCTGGTCCATCGCCCGGCGGTCGATGTGCCCGCGGTTGCCGGTCAGGCTGGCGAGCTGGGTGAGGAACTGGTCGATGCGGCCGCGCAGCGCGGCACTGGTCGCGTCGCGCGCCTCGTCACCCTCGGCGAGCCGGCGGAACGTGGCGATCGACCGGTCGGTGGCGCTGCGCTGGTCGAGCAGGGCCTGTGCCGGCGGGCCGGTGCCGGCCAGGTACTCGACGCTGAACAGGCGCTCGCGCTGCAGCTGACCGACCAGCTCGATGCCGGGGTTGCCGACGTTGTCCAGCACCGTGCGGGCGGACAGCAGGTTGAACGCCGGGCCGGCGGTGAGCGCCGTCGCGAAGAGCCACAGCGCCAGCACAGCCGTCAACGGGACGGCGGCGAGCACGATGATCTTCGAACGAATCGACCAGTGACGCTTCTTCATCAGGCTCCGCTCTTCCGGGCGTACGCCCTCGGGAGGATACGGAAAACCGGCAGGGCGAGCCACCGGGGCGGCGTACCGAAAAAGGGTTTAGGTCCTTTTTGGCTGCTGAGATTGGCACGGCTTGTCCGGTCGGCCTTGTGACAGTGTGATCACGCAGTTACCCGAAGGCGCGAAACGGAGGTGCGGGAACGGGATTGACGGGACACCCCGGATGGGAATAACGGGTTTGGATTAGGAGGCCCCATGTCCCCCACAGCCGCGATCATCCTGATCGTCGTCGTCCTCATCGTCATCGCCGCGATCCTCTTCGGCATCCGCGCGATGCGTCGGAAGCAGTTGCAGAACACCTTCGGGCCGGAGTACGACCGTGTGGTCGCCGACTCCGGCAGCCGCACCGAGGGCGAGAAGGAGCTTCGCGAGCGCGAGAAGAGGCATGCCTCGCTCGAGCTGAAGCCGCTCTCCCCCGAGGCGCAGGCCACCTACTCGGCGAACTGGGAGGAAGTGCAGATCCAGTTCGTCGACGACCCGCAGCAGGCGGTCACCGCCGCCGACGAGCTCGTCACCCGGCTGATCGCCGAGCGAGGCTACCCGACCGGCGAGTACGACGACCGGCTGGCCGACCTCTCCGTCGAGCACGCCCGCACGCTGGAGCACTACCGCCACGCGCACGAGATCAGCCAGCGCAACACCGCGGGCGAAGCAGGCACCGAAGACCTCCGGCAGGCGCTCGTGCACTACCGGGCGCTCTTCGCCGACCTGCTCGGCACCAACCCGGTGTCGTCGACCACCACCACGCCGGAATCCACCTCGACCGCCTCCAGCTCGGATCACGCTGCCACCGGAACCCCGGCGCCCGCTCCTCGCACGGCCGCCGACGATTCCCCCGCCCGCGACACCAGCCGCTAGGAGCCGCCGCCATGAAGTTCTTCTCCAACGAGAAAGACACCGAGACCGAGAACGACCCGCAGGCCGACCCCGACCGTACGCAGCACATCTCGTCCGCGCCGGTGACCGTGCCGCCGCAGCGCGCCGGATCGCCCTGGAGCGACGCGCCACGCGACCCGGCCGGCACCGCCGACGCCGCGCGTGACGTGGACGGCCCCGCGCGGGACGGGGACGGTTTCCCCACGACGCCGACGTACAGCCCGGAGACGCCGGTCGGTGCGCACGCCGCCGAGGCGCCCGGCCGTTCGCGCGACGACTCGCCGGTCGACCTTCCGCTGACCGACCCGGGGACCGACGCGCCCGAAAAGACGGCGATCAAGGACGAGGGCACGTTCGACAGCCCGCGGGCGGTCGACCCGGCCACGGGCGACAGGCTCGACGGCGACCGGGTGGGCGGGGACGCCTCGGTCAAGGACGACGGGACGTTCGACAGCCCCCGGGCGGTCGACCCGGCAACCGGGGACACGCTCGACAGCTCGGATCGGGTCGGCAGCTCCGACCAGGCCGACAGCTCCGACCGGGCCGACAGTTCCAACCGGGCCGACAGTTCCAACCGGGCCGACAGCTCCGATCGGCTTGACAGCGAGGACTTCCAGCGGGTGTCGGAGACTCCGGCGGCTCCGGTTGCCGAGGCCGCCGCGGTGCCGGTTGCCGTCGCACCCGCCGTCGTCGCGGCCGCGCCCGCGTCCTCGGCCAGTGCCTCGACTGCCGGTTCAGCCACCGGCTCGACGGCCGGATCGTCTGCCGGGTCCAAGCTGCTGCCGGACGGGGACGCGTTCGCCGACCGGTTCCGCGACATCCAGCTGCGTTTCGTGGACGAGCCCAAGGAGGCCACCGCCGAGGCCGCCACGCTCGTGGGCGAGGCCGTCGACAAGCTGACCAGCGCGCTCAAGGCTCAGCGGGACGGCCTGGCCGGCAACTCCGATGACACCGAGAAGCTGCGGGTCGAACTGCGGGCGTACCGGGACATTCTCAACCGCCTCCTCGCGCTCTGACACTTTCAGCACCGTCAAGGGGAGCCCATCGGGCTCCCCTTCGGCGTTAGCGTGCCGTCATGCGCGCCGATCGCCTGCTCTCGCTCCTGCTGCTCCTGCAGACCCGGGGACGGATGACCGCGCAGGACCTCGCCGGCGAGCTCGAGGTCTCGGTACGCACGGTCTATCGCGACATCGACTCGCTGGGCGCGGCCGGTGTGCCGGTCTACGCCGACCGCGGTCCGGCCGGCGGCTACCAGCTGCTCGACGGCTACCGGACCCGGCTCACCGGGCTCACGTCGGACGAGGCGGGCACGCTGTTCCTGGCCGGGATGCCCGGGCCGGCCGCCGAGCTGGGCCTCGGGTCGGTGCTGGCGGCCGCGCAGCTCAAACTGCGGGCGTCGCTTCCGGGCGAACTGGCCGACCGGGCCGACCGCGTACGGGAGAGGTTCCACCTGGACGCGCCGGGATGGTTCCGGGCCGACGAGCCGGTGCCGCACCTCTCCACCGTGGCCGACGCCGTGTGGAGCGCACGCCGGCTCGAGGTGCGATACCGGCGGTGGAAGACGCCGCGCGAGGTGACCCGCACCCTGCATCCGCTGGGCGTGGTGCTCAAGGCCGGCCGGTGGTATCTGGTCGCGGCCACGGACACGCGGACCACGGCCTACCGGGTGGCGAACATTCTGGAGGCCGAGCTGCTGGACGAGCCGGCGTCGCGCCCCGGCGACTTCGATCTGGCCGCGTTCTGGCGGGAGTGGACCGCAGGGTACGAGCAGAGCGTCTACACCGCGGCGGCGACCGTGCGGATGACCGCGGTGGCGCTCGGGCGGATGGCGTACATCTTCCCGCCCGAGATGGCGCGGGTGGCGCGGGCCGAGGCCGGGGAACCCGACGAAGCCGGGTGGGTGGTGACCCGGGTGCCGATCGAATCGGTGCGGCACGGGCACATCGAGCTGCTCAAGCTGGGCGCCGAGGCCGAGGTGCTGGATCCGCCGGAGCTCCGTGCGGCGTTCACCGAGACGGCGCGCGGACTCGGCGCGACCTACCTGTCCTCCTGAGCCGGACTCGGGGAACTCCGGGGACTCGGCTTTCCGAGCTGCTTACCTGCTGTTCGCTGCCTACCTGTTGTTCGCTGCCTACCTGTTGTTCGAGGAGACGAAGTTGCCCACCCTGCCACCGTCGGGCGCCGGGTCCTCGTAGGTCCAGTCCTCGTCGTCGTCCGGCGGGTAACTGGTCTCGTCCTCGAGCGGGCCGTCCGTCTCGGCCGGGTCGGTCGTGGGCGCGGTGGTCGACTCGGACGGGCTGGCTGGGTCGGTCGGCTCCGTCGGGCTGGTCGCGCCGGGGCCGGTCGGGTCGGCCGGCTCCGTCGGCTCGGTCGGCTCGGTGGTAGCGGTCGGCTCGGTCGTCGGCGCGGTGGTCGACCGGGACGGCTCCGGGGTGGAGCTCGCGCTCCGGGACGGCTCGGCCATGGGCGCACTGGTCAGCGGGAGAACATTGGCCCGCGGATCGGCGTCGATGCCGGCCTTGCTGGTCTGCTCGCCCGCACCGGTGCCGCCGAGCAGCTCGTGGCCGGCCTTCTCGGCGCCCTGCTGACCGACGACCGGCGGACGAAGCGGTGCCTGCTGCGGATCCGGTCCGAGTTGCACACCCATCCACAGCGCGGGCCCGAGCCCGACCGCGACGATCGCTCCGAAGAGCGCCAACGGCCCCCGCTCCATGTCTCGGCCTCCCCCGCCTCGATGGGAATCATCCTGCCGGTCCGGGCGTCTAACTACCCCTTATCGGAAGCGGTAAAGCGAACGTTGCGCAAGCTTATTGTGACGTGAGGTGACGTCTGGCTTGCTACTCCGTCGCCAATGCGACTCCCTATGCCGGGTATCACGGACCGTCCACACGAGAAGTTCACTGAGCGTGATGCCCCTTTGAGCACAGTCTGCGAGTGCGTCCTCACGACAGGTCGATCAAGCGGCCCGCCACGATCAGCTAAAGGGCCCCCGACCTGCATCGACAGGCGCCGAGCGGGTGGGCGACGGCTCCTGGCTCCCGGACGCAAACCCATCGGCATCCGACATTCCTTATGACCCGAACGCATCGTGTCCGCAGACACATGACCAGCAGGAACGATCTTGAATGGCAACCACCGCAGACCTGCCACTGAGCACGTCACGTGAGCAAGCACACGCTCGACCACCGATGGCACGGGGGGGGGGGGTCGAACGCGACGTGGGCGGTCGGCTGCAACGTGGCCGGGCCGGTCGGACGAGAGTGGGTGGAATCGCTCGGCGACCACGACGTGAGTGAGTCGTCGACCACGACATGAGGGAGCCTGTCGACCACGACATGAGCGAGCCCACCGACCACCACGTGAGCAAGCCCGTCGACCACGACATGAGCGAGCCCACCGACCACCACGTGAGCAAGCCCGTCGACCACGACATGAGCGAGCCCACCGACCACCACGTGAGCGAGCCGGTCGAGCGGGACTGGCTCTGCGGTCAGCGGGTGCGGGTCAGGAAGGCCACGGCGTCGTCGAGGGCGGCCCAGCCGCCGGGCAGTTCCTCACTGTCGAGCGTGGAGCGGACGGTGATGGTGCCGCCGTCATGGAGGTTGATCTCCCACGATCGGCGGCCGTTGCGGCCGGCGGAAGCCGTGGCCACGTCGGCGAAGGGCACGAAACGACTGCCTGCGGCGGCGTCGTTCGTCCGCGCATCAGGATGTCGGGCCACCGATGTCGCTGGGCCACCTGCGGCAGGTCGGCGTGCGAGGGCCGGATCGAGCCCGTCGGCGGATCTCGCCTGTTCCGGAACGAAGCCCCTTCCCACCGAGCCGGTCGCTCCGGCGACGCCCTCTTGCGCGATGGATGGAGCCGCCGCGCCGCCCTCGACGCCCGCCGCCGCCATGCCGGGCCCGGTGGGAGCTGTCTCTGCCCTTGCGGTCTCGACCAGGCCGGCGCCCGCTGAGCCGCGCTCACCGGAGTCTGCCCCCGCTGCGCTGCCTCCGACCGAGCCTGTCGCTGCTGAAGCCGCCCCGACGACCCCAGCACCGGCACTCAGTGGGCCGCGCTCAGCTGAACCTGCTCCCGGTGCGCCACCATCGACCGTGCCCACCCCCGCTCCGGCGAACTCGGCGGCGCCCACCCCGGCCGCAGCGGACTCGGCGGCGCCCACCCGGGCGGCGGAGCCGGCGGCGCGGGAGTCAGCGGCGCGCGAGTCAGCCGCGCGGGGCTCAGCGGCGCGGGAGTCAGCCGCGCGGGAGTCAGCCGCGCGGGAGTCAGCCGCGCGGGAGTCAGCCGCGCGGGAGTCAGCCGCGCGGGAGTCAGCCGCGCGCGAGTCAGCCGCGCGCGAGTCAGCCGCGCGGGAGTCGGCGGTGGCCGGCGGGCGGGCGGCCGCGGTGGCGTTGGATGCGCTGAGCCCGCCTGACGCTGCCCCGACCCCGACCCCGACCCCGGCCGCGTCCGGGTGGGCCGGGGTGCCGTCGGTGAGGACGCCGTCGGCGGCCAGGCGGGTCAGGCGGCGTTTGGCTTCGTGGTGGCGGGAGCGGGGCAGGCCGGGGACGAGGAACAGGCCGGTCTCGAGGACCAGCAGATCGGCGCGGGCGCCGTCGACCTGCACACCCACGACGCCGCCGAGGACGGGGACGCGGGCCGAATGGTGGCGGGCCGTGTCGGCCGCCGCGGTGAGGTCGATGCCCAGGGTGGTGAGCCACTCGCGGACCTGGCCGACGGTGGCCGGGTCGCCGGCCATCTCGGCGGGGGCCTGCAGCTCCAGGTAGGAGCCGTCGATCGCGACCAGCTCGGCCGTTCCCGACCAGCTGTGGCGCCAGCGGGCGACGCCGCTGTGCAGGGCGGCCAGCGCGAGCAGGAGGGCGATCAGGTTGGTGACCCGGCCGGAGATCTCGTCGGGCGGGAGGTCGCCGAAGACCGACTCGGCGATCTTGTGCAGGCGACCGTCGGCGGCCAGGTCGAGCACCTCGGACGCGCCCGTGACCGGGGTGCCGGCGGCTCGGGACAGCGCGCGCAGCGACGCGTCGGCCTCGCGTTCCATCTCGGCCAGGCGGGCCACGCCGAAGAACTCGTCCCAGCCCACGACCGCGCGGCCGCCGACGGGGAAGGCCACCGCCTGCAGGGCCCGGCCGAGCCCGGGCAGGTCGGGCACGAGGTCACCGGCCGGGCCGGCCGGCGGCTCCGGGCCCTCGGGGGTGATCGCGGCCAGGGCGGCCAGGCGCTCGGCGAGCGGAGGATGCGGATCCCACGGCCCGGGCGCCTCGGGCTCGCGGGCGCGCAGGACGGCCAGGTCGTCGCCGCGGGCGGCGAGGACGCGCAGGAAACCGCCGAACACGTCGTCGGGGACCAGGCCGGTCTGCCAGCCGGGGCTCAGGTATTCGGCGTGGAAGAGCTGCTGCATGGCCTCGAGCGCGGGCCGGTCGCGCAGCACGGCGGCGGTCGCCCGGGGACCGGCGAAGCCGGCGGCCACCCGGTCGGCCGCCAGCTCCTGCGCGTGGCTGTACGGCGTGTCGACCCGCAGGTAGAACCGGGCCCACGCGCGCAGCAGCGGGCCGGCGGGGCTGCGACGCGGAATGCGCGGCACGATGCGGCCCAGGGCGACCCGGCCGCGGCGGGCCGCCGGGGCGAAGCGGCCGCCCAGCGCGGGCGAGCCGTGCGCCAGCTCGTGGGCGACGGCGGCCCGCAGGCGGGAGCCGTCCCAGGCCTGCAGCAGCGGCACGCCCAGATAGAGCTCGCGGCGCCCACCGAGCAGGCCACCGAGGCGCAGCGGCTGGAAGAGGGCGACGGTGGCGCCGGCGACGACGGTCACCCCGTCGGGGGGCTGAACGCCGGCCGCGGCGGCCGCCTCGTCGAGCATCGTCCACAGGGCGGGCGCGTGCCGGCGCAGCACCGGCACGCCGGCGGGCGTCGAGCGGCGCAGGCGCAGGGCCCGCACGGTGGCCCACCACAGGAGGCCGGCCACGGCGATGACCAGCGGCACCCCGACCCCGAGAGCCAGCGAGCCGGGCAGCGGCCGCAGGATCAGCAGCACGACCAGCAGCACCGCGCCGACCTGCAGCCAGGCGAGCAGGAGAAACCCGAGCAGCATGGCCACCGACCGCCCGGCCGAGCCGCGCGCCGGACCTGCCGCCGCGGCTGCGGAGACCGGCTCGGCGGCCGCTCCGGCGGGACCGGGCGCGCTCGAACTCTCGTACGTCTCGGAACCTGACGCCCCCGCATCCGGCCGCACCATTACCTCCGGTCTTTCATCGACCACGCTGACAACGGGCCCAAGAGTAGAGCCGCCCTCCGACGGAAACCCCAGACGGACAGTCCGCCGGAGGGAAAAATAAGGAAGATTTTCGCGCCGGTTTCACGCCGTCACGGAAGGGGATACGGACTGCCATGGCGCTTGGAGACCAGACCCTGCCGTTCGCGACGAAGGGGTACGCCTGGCTGCCCGACCTGCGCCGCCGGAGTCACGGCCGGCCGGTCCCGATGCGGTTCGGCGGTCAGCGGGCGGTCGGGGTCAGCGGTCCGGACGCCGCCCGCTTCTTCTACGACGAGGGCAACTTCGAGCGGCACACCGCCCTGCCCGAGCCCGTGGTCGGCACGCTCTTCGGCAAGGGCGTGCACACGCTCGACGACCAGGCGCACAAGGCCCGCAAGGCGCTCTTCGTCGCGCTGCTGATGCACCAGGACGGCATCGACAACCTGGCCTCGCTCACCGGCAAGATCTTCGACGAGGCGGCCGACGGCTGGCGCGGGGACAGGCCGGTGTCGTTGTTCGACGGGACGGCCAAGGTGCTCGCCGACGCGGTGTCGCGCTGGACCGGCGTACCGGATGACGAACGCGACCTCGACGCCCTGACCGCCGACCTCGTGGCGATGGTCGACGGCTTCGCGACGCTGGGGCCGCGTCATTGGCGCGCCCGGGTGGCCCGGCAGCGCCGCGAGCGCCGCTTCGCCAAGATCATTGACTCCGTACGGGGTCAGGACCCGACGGATACGCCGCTGTCCCGGATCGCGCACCACCTCGAGGACGGCCGGCAACTGGACGCCCGCACGGCCGCGGTCGAACTGATCAACATCATCCGGCCCACCACGGCGGTGACCTGGTTCGTCGCCTTCGCCGGGCACGCGCTCGACCGGTGGCCGGCCTCGCGCGCCCGGTTGCGGGCCGGCGACGACGACTACACGCTGGCGTTCGTCCACGAGCTGCGCCGCTTCTACCCGTTCGCGCCGTTCCTGGGCGCCCGCGCCCGCCACGACCTGAGCTTCCAGCAGACGAGCATCCCGCGGGGCGCGCTGGTCCTGCTCGACGTCTACGGCCAGCACCACGATCCGCGGGTCTGGCCCGACCCGTACGAGTTCCGGCCCGAACGCTTCCTCGGCCGCAAGGTCGGCGCCTTCGAGCTGATCCCCCAGGGCGGCGGCGACCCGCGGACCGGCCACCGCTGCCCCGGCGAGAAGATCACGATCGCGGTCCTCGGCACGCTGGTGCAGCGGCTGGCGAAGCTCGACTACTACATGCCGCCGCAGAACGCCGACATCGACCTGAGCCGCGTGCCGGCCCGGGTCCGCAGCGGCTGGCAGATCGTCGTCCCCTGATCGTCCGGCGTCAGCGGCGGTCCCCGGCGCCGGCCGATCGCCGCCGCCTCCTTCCCCAGCTCGACCACAGGCAGTGCTCGCCGCGGCCCTCTCCAGCCCCAGCTGGGCCACAGGGCAGTGCTCGCCGCGGCCTTCTCCAGCCCCAGCTGGGCCACAGGGCAGCGCTCGCCGCGGCGGTGCCGGCCCGTGCCGGTCTGACCAGCTCGCCGGGTCAGCCCGCCGTCCAGTCGATCTCCGTCGAGCGATGGAAGTTGACGCCCTGCGCCTCGAGACGCGGCCCGAACGCGGCCAGCCGGTCGCGGAAGGACGTCCAGTCGCGGGCGGCCTGCGGCGTCCAGCCGATCTCGGCGATCGCCAGCAGCCGCGGGAACACCATGAACTCGACGTCGGCCAGGCTGCGCAGGGTCTCGGACCACAGCGGGGCCTCGACGCCGAGCAGCGACTCCTCCCCCACCCCGGGCAGGCGGTCGGCCGGGTCCCAGTCGTAGGACCGTTCGACACCGACCAGCCCGGCCCAGTCGAGGCCCAGCGGGGTCGACTCGTCGTACTTCATGTCCAGGTAGCTGCGATCGGCCGGCGACATGATCACCTGGTGGCCGGCCGCCGCGGCTCGGGCCACGCCGTCGTCGACCGGCTCGATGCGCCAGTACTGCGGGATCGCGGTGGCGGGCAGGTCGACCGCGGCCATCTCGTGCCACCCGATCGCCCGCTTGCCGTACTTGCCGGGCAGCGGCAGGACCCTGGTCATGAAGGCGCGGTAGTCCTCGGCCGTGGTGCTGAGCGCCTCGTCGCCGCCGATGTGCAGGTAGGGCCCCGGGGTCAGGGCGGCCACGACGCGGATGACGTCCTCGACGAAGGCGTACGTCTCGTCCTTGCCGGCGCACAGGGAGCTGTAGCCGACCTCGGGGTCGGTGCGCGGCTGGACGGGCTCGCCGTCACAGGTCAGCTCGGGATACGCGACCTGGGCGGCGTTGACGTGGCCGGGCAGGTCGATCTCGGGGACGATCGTGACGAACCGGGTCGCGGCGTAGGCGACCAGCTCGGCGTACTGCTGGGCGGTGAGGAACCCCGGCCCGGCGCCGTCGATGCCGGTGCCCTCGCCGCCGCTGACCTCGGTGAGGCGCGGCCAGCCCTCGATCTCGAGCCGCCAGCCCTGGTCGTCGGTGAGATGCAGGTGCAGGTGGTTGATCTTGAACTGGGCGATCGTGTCGATGAACGACCGGATGTCCGCGGGCTGGTAGAAGTGCCGGGCCAGGTCGAGCATCGTGCCGCGGTAGGGGAAGCGGGGCTCGTCCTCGACGCGGCCGCCGGGCAGGACGACCGCGCCGGCGCCCGGCAGCAGCTGGCGAATCGTCTGCAGACCGGCGAAAAGCCCCTGGTCGGTTGGCGCGCGCAGGGTCACGCCGTCGGCGGCGATGTCCAGCCGGTAGGACTCGGGCGACTTGGCTTCGTCGTCGTCGAGCAGGAGCCGGACGGTGCCCAGCCCGGCCACGATCGGGACCGGGAAGCCGGTGGCCTGGCGGAGCAGTTCGGCCAGCTCACCGGCGATGGCGGTGGCCGCCGGGGCAGCACTGACCGACACGTCGGCCGGGAGGGGGAAGTCGGCGGCGGGGTCGGGCCGGACCGAAACGGGCAGCGGAATGACATCGCCGAGGTGTCTCATGGTGGGAGCGCGCACGCGGAAACCATAAACTGTCTTTCCATGTCGATCACGACCCGTCGCGCCGAAGATGCCGACACAGAACTGCTGCATGCCCTGGCCGAACGGACGTTCGGCCTGGCCTGTCCGCCCGGAACTCTCCAGGCCGACATCGACTCCTTCATCGCCACGCACCTGTCCGAGGACAGTTTCCGTGGATACCTGGCCGATCCGGGGCGGGTCGTCCTGCTGGTGCTCGACGACGGCGTGCCGGTGGGTTACTCGATGCTGGTCGACGGGCCGATCAAGGATCCGGACGTCGCCGCGGTGGTGGACCAGAAGGTCAGCATCGAGCTGAGCAAGTTTTATCTCACGGGTGACCGGCACGGCTCGGGCATCGCCGCCACGCTGATGGCGGCCACGCTGGCCGAGGCCGCGGCGAGTGGGGCCGCGTTCTGCTGGCTCGGGGTCAACCAGCGGAACGTCCGGGCGGCCAAGTTCTACGCCAAGAACGGGTTCGAGGTGGTGGGTGTCAAGCGTTTCCTGGTCGGCGCCCAGTGGCACGACGACCACATCCGCCGCCGGCCACTGCCGTGACGATCAGCCGGGGTTGATGTCGACCCAGTCGACGAACTTGCCGGTGCGGTCGTCGCCGGACGAGCGGCCGCGGACCCGCCGGTTGAGCCACGGGAGCACGTGCTCGCGGTAGTAGCGGGCCTCGGCCAGCACGCGGCGGCTCTCGCCCGGGCCGGGGTCGACCACGTGCGCGGCCGCCCCGTGGCCGAGGGCGCCCAGCACCAGGCCGGCCACGCGGCGGTGGCCGGCCGCGTTGAGGTGCAGGCGGTCGGACGACCAGTAGGCCGCGCGCCGGATCTCGACGTCGTGGAAGACGTCGACGAAGGTGATGTCGTGGCGCCGCGCGGTCTCGATGGCCGCCCGGGTCAGCGCCTCGCCGCGACGGCGCATCAGGCCACCGAGAGGCAGCCGGTCGGACGGGTCGCCACCGCTCAGCAGAACCAGGCGCACGCCGGACTCGGCGCAGCGCTGCACCGCTTTCTCGGTCAACTCGGCCAGGCGGGCCATGTCGCCGCCGGGGCGCAGCATGTCGTTGCCGCCGCCGTTGAGCGTCAGCAGCGTGGGCGACGGCGACAGCGCCAGCGCGGCCTCGAGCTGCTCGGTCACGATCGGCTCGAGCAGGCGCCCGCGGATGGCGAGATTGGCGTACTGCACCGTCTCGCCCTCGCCGGCCGCCAGCCCGGCGGCGACCAGGTCGGCCCACCCGCGTACCGAATCGTCGGGCAGGTCGTCGCCGACCCCCTCGGTGAAGCTGTCCCCGATCGCCACATATCGCGTTGTCACGCCGAACCTCCCGCCGCCCGCACCGGATCTCGCCGTGCGGGCCGTCGCTCACCGCCCCGATGCTGATCATGTGGAGCGCCCGGACGAGGCTATCGGACCGGCTGGGGGCGCACCGGATCTCGCGACCGGCGTCATACCCCCACAGCGGGTCGTCATCCGTCGTGGCTCAGCCGATCAGCGGTCGCACCTCGCCGGCGACCCAGCGCACGTAGGCCTCGGGGTCCTCGCCGGCCACCGGCTGCAGGATCACCTTGGTGGCGCCCGCGGCGGCGAACTCGGCCACCCCGGCGGCGATCTCGGCCGGGGTGCCCCACACGCCGGGGTAGTCGGCCTGGTATTTCTCCATGTCGGCGAGCAGCTTGGCCTCGGCGCCGGGCCCGGTGAGGGCGGGCAGGAAGACGATCAGCTGCGCGTCGGTGACCACCTTGGCCACCTCGGCCACCTTGGCCGGGGACGTGCCGCCGGCCAGCACGACGGCGTCGCCCACCTCGCCGGCGAGCGCGATCGTCTTGGGCCCGCCGGCCGCGACCGAGAGCACCGGCGGCACGGCGGGCGGCCAGTCGAGGCGGACCTGATCGAGCTCGACGTACTTGCCGGAGACCGTGACCGACTCGCCGTGCAGCAGAGCGCGCAACGCTGTCGCGTACTCGCGGAGCAGCGTGAGCGGCGACGCCGGCCGGGCCCCAACCTGGCCCATCCAATCCTGCACGCCGTGGCCGATGCCGGGCAGCACGCGGTCGCCGAAGAGACGGCCGAGCGTGGCGAGCTCCATGGCCAGCGAGGCGACGTTGCGGAACGGGACCGGCATGATGCCGACGCCGACGCGCAGCTGCTCGGTCCAGGCCAGGGCGGCCGTGGCGGCGGTGAGGCCGCCGTTGAGGAAGCAGTCCTCCCAGATCCACAGCTCCTCGAGGCCGGCCTGATCGGCGGCCTGGGCGACGGATCGCAGGGTCTCGGGCGGGTTAGAGGGCAGGAAGATCGCACCGATCGTGGTCATGGGCCGATTCTGCCCGGCACCCCCGACATTTTCCGGCCCGTGGCCGATCGCCGCCCGGAGCGGCACATCTATTCACTCTTATATAAGCCGACTCTTAGGAGAGTCGGAAAAGTGTCGGGGGGTCTCGATAGGTTGCTCCCTGCGGATCGGCGCCACGGGGGCGCCGATCCGTCCATAGTGGCCCGCGGTCACGAGGCGCCGCGCAGCAGCGTCTCCCCGGTCGCGCGGGCCCGCTCGCGCAGCTCGGGAGGCGACTCGATGGTGAAGGCGGCGCCCAGCACGCCGAGCACCATGACCGGCCAGCCGAGGTCGTCGGTGCTCATGCGCATGCGGCACGAGCCGGCCGTGGTCTCCTCGACGGTGCCGTAGTGGCCGATGAAGGCCCGCACCGGCTCGGCGTCGATCTCCAAGACGACCGAGACGTCGTAACGGGCCGGGATCCGGGTCATGCGGGCGCGCAGCCAGGCCGCCGGGTCGCCGCCGGGAATCTCGCGCGGGCGGAAACGGGCACCGGTCAGGGCGGGCGCGGCCAGGCGGTCCACGCGAAAGCTGCGCCAGTCGCCGCGGTCGAGGTCCCAGGCCACCAGATACCACCGCCGGCCGAGCGGGACCAGCCGGTGCGGCTCGACGAACCGGGCGGCCGGCTCGCCGTCGCGGGGGGCGTAGTCGAAGCGCAGCCGCTCCTCGCCCCGGCAGGCCATCGCGATCGTGGTCAGCACGCCCGCGTCCAGGGTCGGTCCGCCGCCGAGCACGCCGGGCGCGGTGACCTCGCGCAGGGCGTCGATGCGGCGCCGCAGCCGGGGTGGCAGCAGTTGGATGACCTTGGCCAGAGCCCGTACGGAAGTCTCCTCGAAGCCGGCCACCGCGCCCGCCGCCGCCGTGCGCAGCCCGATCGCGATGGCCACCGCCTCGTCGTCGTCGAGCAGCAGCGGGGGCACCGCGGCCCCGGCCTGCAACTGATAGCCCCCGGCCACACCGCGGCTCGCGTCCACGGGATAGCCCAGCTCGCGCAGCCGGTCGACGTCGCGGCGCAGCGTACGGGGGCTGACGTCGAGCCGGCCGGCCAGCTCGGACCCCGGCCAGTAGCGGTGGGTCTGCAGCAACGACAGCAGTCGGAGCATCCGGGCACTCGTGTTCGCCATGGATTCAGACTCCGCCGCATTGAGGTCAGAAAGTGTCCGCAAGCCACCCTAGCGTCGTCCCCATGATTCAGACACGAGGCTTGACCAAGCACTTCAAGGACGTGCGCGCCGTCGACGGGATCGACCTCACCGTCGCGCCGGGCGAACTGGTCGCGCTGCTCGGCCCGAACGGCGCCGGCAAGTCCACGACGCTGCGCATGCTGACCACCCTGATCCCGCCGACGTCGGGGACGGCCGAGGTGGCCGGTTACGACGTGGTGCGCCACCAGCGCGAGGTGCGCCTGCGGATCGGCTACATCGGCCAGGGCAACGGCGCCGGCCACAGTCAGCGCGGCCGCGACGAGCTGATCAGCCAGGGACGGGCGTACGGGCTGAGCGTGCGCGACGCCCGGACCCGGGCCGGCAGCCTGATCGACTCGCTCGGCCTGGCCGAGGTGGCCGACCGCCGGGTCTCGACCCTCTCCGGTGGGCAGCGCCGGCGGCTCGACATCGCGATGGGTCTGATCCACGCGCCCGAACTGCTCTTCCTGGACGAGCCCTCGACCGGTCTCGACCCGCAGAACCGGGCGAACCTGCAGGAGCACATCCTCAGCCTGCGGGCCGAGCACGACACGACGATCGTGCTGACCACGCACTATCTCGACGAGGCCGACTCGATGGCCGAACGGGTCATCGTGATCGACCACGGCCGGATCATCGCCGACGACAGCCCGGCGAGGCTCAAGGCCGAGCACGTGGGCGACCGCATCACCCTCGGCTTCGACGCCGAGCTCGACGCGGCCGGGGCGGCCGCCACGCTCGCGCCCCTGGCCCCGCAGCGGCGGGGGAACCGGCTCGTCGTCACGACACAGGACGCTCCCCGGCGGGTGCCCGGAATCCTCGACGACCTGCGGGCGGCCGGACATCCCGCCGCCGAGGTCGAGGTGACCCGTCCCACTCTCGACGACGTCTTCCTCGTGCTGACCGGGCGCAGCCTGCGCGAGGGCGGCGCCGCCGAGACCCGTGAACTCGTGGAGGTCTGAGCCGTGACGACTTTGATCAGCGACACCGGCACGGTCTTCAGCCGCGAGCTGCGACCGGTGCTGCGCGACCCGTTCACGATCATCTTCTCGATGGTCCAGCCCCTGGTGTTCCTGGCGCTGTTCACCCCGCTGCTGCCGGGCCGGGACGCGCTGCAGTGGTTCGTGCCCGGCATCATCGTGATGTCGTGCCTGTTCGCGTCGTCGATGACCGGCTCGAACCTGCTCTTCGAGATCCAGACCGGCTCGCACGAGCGGATGCTGGTCACCCCGCTGCGGCGGCCGGCCCTGCTGATCGGCCGGGCTCTCAAGGAGATCGTCCCGATGGTCGCGCAGGCCGCCCTGATCGTGGCGGTCTGTGTGCCCTTCGGGTTCCGGTTCGATGTGCTGGGCGCGCTGGCCGGACTCCTCATCCTGGCCACCTTCTGCGTCGGGCTGGGCGCTTTCTCGTACACGCTGGCCCTGGCGGCCAAGAACCAGGAGTGGGTCTTCTGGACTGTGCAGCAGACCCTGCTCTTCCCGCTGTTGCTGCTGGCCGGGGTGCTGCTGCCGATCGACGACGGCCCGGGCTGGCTGCGGGCTCTGGCCCGGGGCAACCCGCTGAGTTACGTGGTCGACGCCGAACGGTCGCTGTTCAACGGCGAGATCTGGACGACGGCCACGCTCGGCGGGCTGATCGCCGCCGTGGCCGTGGCCGCGCTGGGAGTCTGGGCCGGGGTGCGGGCCATGCGCCGGTCCGACTGATCGCCGGGGACCGCTACCGTCGGCTGGTGTTCAAGCTCCTGGGCCGGCTCGTCGAAGGTCTCGCTCCCCGCTCCTCGGATCCCGACAACCCACCACGCCGGCACAATCCGGACGCCGTGGTCGATTGCGCCGTCTATCAGGCCGGGCGGCGCCGGCCCGGCACCATGCACTACGCCTCGGCGCACCGGCGCCGGGGCGAGTTCGTCTGGCTGGGTCTGCACGAGCCCGACCTGGTGACCATGCGGTCGGTCGCCGGCACCTTCGACCTGCACGAGTTGCTCGTCGAGCAGACCACCGAGGGCGGGCACCGGCCGCTGATCGAGACGATCGGCGACGTGACCCGGCTGGTGTTGCGAACCGCCCGTTACGTCGAGCACGACGAACTGACGGCCACCAGTGAAGTCGTCGACACCGGCGATGTGACCCTGCTGATCGGCCCCTGGTTCGTCATCACGGTGCGTCACGGCTCGGCGGGCGCGCTGTGGCCGGTGCGCCAGGAGGTCGAGAGGCGGCCGGAGCTGATGCGCAACGGGCCGTGGGCGGTCGCCTACGCGGTGGCGAACCGGCTGGTCGACGACTACCTCGCCGTCTCGACGGAGGTGGAACGCGACCTCGAACGGCTCGAGGAGGAGACCTTCGCCACCCGTCGCCGGGCCGACGTGTCGCACTTCTACCAGCTCAAACGCGAGATGGTCGAGCTCAAGCGAGCCGTGCTGCCGCTGCAGGAGCCGCTCGCCCGGCTGCTCGAGCTCGAGGTGGTCCCGCCGGGTCTGCGTCCCTACCTCGTCGACGTGCGGGAGCGGCTGGCCCGCGCGACCGACCGGGTGGCCGGCTTCGACGATCTGCTCAACTCGGTCCTGCAGGCCCGGCTGACCCAGGTCACGCTGGAGCAGAACGACGACATGCGCATGATCGCGGCCTGGGCCGCCATCGCCGCCGTACCGACCGTCGGTGCCGGGATTTATGGGATGAACTTCACGAATATGCCCGGGATCGACTCCCAGTATGGGTTCTGGGTGACCATTGTGATACTTCTTCTCGTCTGTAGCGGCCTCTTCTGGCGTTTCAAACGAGCGGGTTGGTTGTCATGATCCACGTCACCCGGAGTGACCGGATGACGCGCCTGGGACCTCAGGCGCACCAAGCATCGACCGAACGGCCAACCGGATTCGCCGCTTCCCTGATCGTCCATAACGGACAGTATGTGAAGATCCAGCCGCTCTCCCGTAGCACCCGAAACCGGCGAGTATCTACGCTTCCATCGTCGTTCTCTGGGGAGGCTGTGTGACCGCGACCGAGGTCAGAATGCCGCAAGGCTCGGTGCCGAAACCGGCCGGACGCCGCAGCAGCATCGTGACCGCCCTGAAAGGGCACGTCGACCTGTTCCTGAACGCCGGATCGCTCATCGCGACCACGGCGATCACCTCGCTGTTCGGATTCGCCTACTGGTGGGTCGCCGCGCGTACGGCGTCGCCCGAGGCGGTCGGCCAGGCATCGGCCGCGGTGTCCGCGATGACGCTGATCGGCACCATCGGCATGTTCGGCATGGGCACCATGCTGATCTCCGACCTGTCGCAGCTGCGCGGGCCCAAGTGGGAGCTGATCACCACCTGTCTGCTCGTGGCCGGCAGCGCCGCCACGGTCGGTGGCATCGTCTACGTGGCCGTCGCCCAGCTGTGGATCCCGGGCCTGCAGGAGGCGCTCGGCGGCACGTTCGGCAGCGTCCTGCTCATCGCCGGCATCGCGATCAACGCGGTCACCCTGGTGCTCGACGAAGCCCTGGTCGGCCTGCTCAAGGGTCCGTTGCAACTGATGCGCAACGCCTGGTTCGCGGTGATCAAGCTGGTGCTGCTGGGCGGTCTCGCCCTCGCGCCGATCACGCTGACCGGCAACGAGCTGCTGCTCACCTGGGTGTCCGGCATCGTGCTGTCCACCGCGATCCTGAGCGTCGCGCTGCGCCGCCGCCGCGTCATCGACTCCGCCCGCCCGCGGCTCGCGCTGCTCAAGGGCCGCGGCAAGTCGACCTTCGACCACAACCTGCTCAACCTGGCGACCTACCTGCCGCGCGCGGCGCTGCCGCTGATCGTCACCGCGGTGCTGTCGGCCGAGGCCAACGCGTCGTTCTACACGGCCTTCATGGTGCTGTCGTTCCTCGCCATGGTCCCCGGCAACGTGGCCCTCACCCTGTTCGCGGTGGCCAGCGGCGACAAGCGGGCGCTGACGTCCAAGGTGCGGGTCGGTCTGCTGATCTGCCTGGGCGGGGGTGTCCCGGTCGCGCTGGCGGTCTCGTTCCTGGCCCACCCGATCATGTCGCTGTTCGGCGCGGAGTACGCCGAGACGGCCGGGGACGCGCTGCGCATCCTCGCGCTGACCTATGTGCCGTTCGTCTTCCTGCACTTCTTCATGGCGATCTCGCGCGTGCAGGACAGGGTGCGCGGCGCCGGCATCTTCGCGCTCTTCGCCGGGGCGGCCGAGCTGGGCGCCGCCTGGTACGGCGGCAGCACCGGCGGCCTGACCGACCTGGTCATGTGGGTCGCCATCGTGATGGCCGTCGAGGCGGTCCTGGTCGCGCCGACCGTCCTGCGGGTCGTCTTCGGTGGCGCCAAGCGCCGCGGCGACAACGCGAACACCACGGTCATGACGCTGCACGAGCGCGCGTGGCTGCCCCTGGAGTACATCCGGACCGTCGGACCGCTGTACGGCGTGACCGTCGACGGCGTACGCCGGGCTCTGATCGGTCTGCACGCGGCCGACCCCAAGCACCGCGCCGTCTCCAAGCTCGACCGCGTCGGCGCCCGCTGGGAACACATGAACGGCGCCGAGTTCGCCCAGTTCGTGCACCGCGCCGTGCAGGACTCCGGCGACTGGTCGCTCGACATGGACGGCATGACCCGCAAGCTGCAGTCCGAGCCGCGCGGCATCCACCCGATCCGCATCCTCGTCGGCGCCGGCTACGTGGCGATCAAGGTCTCCCACGCGTACGGCGACGCCGGCCCCGTGAACCTGCTGGTCCACGAGCTGATCCAGGCGGCCGGCCAGGGTCGGGCCGCGGTGATCCCGCCGCTCGAGCGCAACCGGATGGCGCTGCCCAAGGCCTGGTGGAAGCAGTTCGGCACCAAGCCGGCCCGGTGGAAGGAAGGCATCAGCTTCGCCCGCCCGCCGGAGCCCGAAGAGACCCGCATGCGCAAGTGGCAGCCCAACCTGACCGTGCGCTCGGCCCGCTCGGCCACCACGCTCAAGCTCATGCGCCAGTGGCGCGACGAGTACTCCCCCGGCGTCACGACGTCGGCGATCACGTTCGCGGCCTTCACCGCGGCGCTGCACCAGCTGGGCCTCAAGCCCGACACCGGTGGCGCCACGTTCCTGGCCGACGGACGGCGCTTCCTCGACAAGGACACCCGGATCGACAGCAACTTCTGCATGGGGCCGTACCTGTCCCCGCAGAACATGATGGACCCAGCGTCGATCAACACGACCATCAAGAACGAGCTGGCCACCGGCCGCATCCTCACGATGATGGTGCTGCGCGAAGGCAAGATCGCTCTGGACGGCGCGCCCGGCATGCCCGACCCGTACCCCTCGGAACTGGCCATCCCGCCACGGCCCCGGCTGACCTTCAGCAACCAGGGCCGGCACGACCTGCTCGGCGACCTGCCCTGGTCGGTCGGGCCGGAGTGGCGGGTCAACCTGAGCGTCCCGACGCTGAACAGCCCCGAGGGCGTCACGCTGACCACCAGCGAGATGAACGGCGTGCTCCACCTGGAGGCGACGTTCCACGCGTCGACCTTCGACCCCAACCTGATCTCCAAGGCGATGGAGATGGTCCTCACCGACCCGTCGGCGCTGATCATGAACGCCCGCCAGGAATCGGACGAGCAGACCCAGATCCTCGCTTCGGTCTGAGACAAGCAGGTTCAGATCCTCGTTCCGCTCTGACAAGCAGGCTCTAATCCTCGTTCCGGTCTGAGACAACGCGAGCGCCCGGCCAGGTCAGCTGGCCGGGCGCGCTTATGTCCGGCGTGGGTCGCCGCTCATGTCCGGCGGATCTCAGCCGCCCTCGCTCATCCGACGCCGCGATGGTGGCGCCTCTTATGTTCCGGCACCCCGGTGCCGCTTTCCTCGGCCGCGCCCGGAGCCTCGGGCCGGCGGTCGCGGAGACCCGCTCATCGCCGTGATCACGGCGTCATCGACCGTCTCAACCCCGTCGCGCGGCTGATCCTCGTGCGCTGATCATGCTATAACGCCGATTGCGGCTTTTAACCCATTTCGTACGAGCCATGGCCGGTTTCGCCGTCGCCGGTGCTCAACGCCGGTCAGCCGACCGAACGAGCAGCCCACGCCAGGAGCGACCGGCCGGGTGGATGCCGGCGCGGGATCGGGAGAAGCCGACGCGTGCGCAGGCGCCGCCGGCAGCGCGCGCTCTCGTGACAGGCCGCGGGCGCGGAGCGGGCCCCGGCTCACCGACGCAATCGGCGGTCCCGGGACCCGCAGTTTCAACTCATCCGGCTTCCGCCGAGCCCTCGTTCGGCTTCCGGCGATTTCTCAGGCGGCTCCCACGGAGTCCTCACGCAGCTTCCGCCGAATCCTGGTCAGGCCCCTACGGAGCCTCACCCGACGGCTGCGGAGCCGGACTCGGCGCTACCCCCGCCCTTGGAGTCCGTGAGGCGCTCACCAGACGGGATGTGGTGCAAAGAATCCGGAGACAGTCTTCGTACTAGACAGCGGGCGGGGTGCTCGCGCTGGCGGACGGCGAGGGCCG
This sequence comes from Actinoplanes sp. M2I2, assembly GCF_023544445.1. Lineage (GTDB taxonomy): Bacteria > Actinomycetota > Actinomycetes > Mycobacteriales > Micromonosporaceae > Actinoplanes. The sequence goes on from NZ_JALPVJ010000005.1 coordinate 94,114, forward strand.
CTGGGTGGACGGCCGGCTCGGGCGGTCGTCGCCGCCGGTTGCAGGGCGGCCATCGCCGGGGCGGCCATCACTCGGGCGACCATCACTCGGGCGACCATCACCGGGGCGGCCATCACCCGGGCGACCATCACCGGGGCGGCCATCACTCGGGCGACCATCACTCGGGCGACCATCACCGGGGCGGCCATCACTCGGGCGACCATCACCGGGGCGGCCATCACTCGGGCGACCATCACCGGGGCGGCCATCACTCGGGCGACCATCACCCGGACGACCATCACCGGGGCGACCGTCATCGGGGCGACCGTCGCTCGGGCGACCGTCACCGGGGCGACCGTCACCCGGACGACCATCACCCGGACGGCCATCACCCGGACGACCATCACCGGGGCGACCATCGCCCGGACGACCATCGCCCGGACGACCATCACCGGGGCGACCATCACCCGGACGGCCATCACCCGGACGACCATCACCGGGGCGACCCGGGCCGCCGTGGTGGTCGTTGTTGCGCAGAACCGGCAGCGAGAGCGAGAACGACTTGAACTGGGTGCGGTCGCGGCGGCCGCACGTGTCGAACGAGATGGTGGCGCGCAGGCGGGCGACACTGGCCCGGTCGAAGTCGGGGTTGACCTCGAAAGCGGTGAAGTCCGTGCGGCCCGGCCGCAGCGAGTCGCCGCGGGTGAAGGACGCGAAGCGCTTGCGGCCCGGGTACTCGACATCCACGTCACGACCGCTGACCCGCACCTCGACGTCACAGATCGGGCGATCCGTACGCCAGTAGAGCTTGACCAAGCTGTCCGTGTTGGCCTTGACCGCACCCAGCCAGCTGGAAGCCGGCTGCGGGCCCTTCACGGGCGCCGCCGAGGCGGGCGACGTCGCGGTCACCGCAGCCATGCCGAGCGTCGCGGTGGCCATGGCCACCAGCGTCCCGATGCGCTGACTGTTGTTCATGTGCAGATCCTCCAGTGGCTGATGGTGGTCCGGCGGAACGTCAACCGACAAACCGGACACTATGACCACCAAACGATCCTGGCGCCGCTTTACGCCCTGCTTCGGACGGAGTTCTTCTTTTTGAACTAAATGTTCAGCGACCGGTGGGCCGAAAAGACGATGCCGATCAACTCCCGATTCGCAGCCCGCCCAACCCACCGAAATAGACGCGACAGAAGGGCCCGCCATTCTCGCGAGTGAAGATCAACAATTGAGCGATATGCCGTGCCACCAGCACTTATAGGCGATTCCAAGAATCTCTCACCAATCAGGCCGCCGAGGTGATCGGTCGCGCCGGGGTGTGAACTGACCAGAGCACCACGCTGGAGGGAAGACCGACACAGGCGCTCCATGGTCGGTGGCGCCGCGCCCCGCACGAACGGTCGGACACACGACAGCCACAGCGGCGACCGGAGCGGGCGGCACGGCAACAACGGGTGGCACCGAACGCCGGCGCGGTCAGGGAGAAGGCCTGATCAGGGACCACGGCGCGACCACGATGGGCTCCGGCGAGACCAACAGCACACGTCGCACGAGGACCGGTTCAGGAACGACCACGAACCCAGCACTATGAGCCCGGCGACGCCGGCCAAGCGCGCGCTGAACGCCGGCACGGACCGTCGCGTGGGCGAGGCGGCGGCAGGGGCCGAGATCCATGGGCCGAGGCGGCCCACGACGACCACGCAGACCGGGCCGCGAGCCGAGACGGCCCAGTACGACCACGCTTACCGAGCCGGTGAGCCGGAGCGGTCCAGAAGGACCACACTTTCCGGGCCGGTGAGCCGGAGCGGTCCAGAAGGACCACACTTTCCGGGCCGGTGAGCCGGAGCGGTCCAGAAGGACGACACAGAGCGGGCGCGTGGGCCGGGGCGGCGGCGTGGGCCGGGGGTTGTGGGATGCCGGCGAGGCTGATCACTGGGAGTGCCGTCGGCGCGTGGTGACGTACTCGGAGGGGTGGGGTTTGGGGTTTCGCGTTGGTTCTCTCGTAAGACTCGGCCTCTCGTGGCGGTCTCATGCAGGACGATGGAGGGCGCTCGAGCAGGGATGGGAGAACTGATGTCGCTCAGTGGGGCGCACCGGACGGCCTTTCGGCGGGAGGCGACCCGTGAAGGGCGTGTCTTTCTGATCCGGGACGAGAAGGGGATGCCGGCACCGGCGGGGGACGACGGCCGGCGGACTGTGCCGTTCTGGTCGAAGCCGACTCGCGCCGGGCGGGTGGTGGATCAGGTGGCGGCCTACCGCGGGTTCGAGGTGGTGGCCGTCGACGTCGACGAGTGGCTCGACGGGTGGCTTCCGCGGCTCGAGAAGGACGGGATGTTGGTGGGGGTCAATTGGTCCGGGACACGGGCCACGGGCTTCGACCTGACGCCGGGCCAGGTGAGGCAGTGGTTCGCGGACGAGCGGGCGCTCGAGGAGGGCGAAACTGCAACCGCCCGGACGTAGGTGACGGTGGTGCATGCCCCTATGCTTGCGGCACAGCAACCAAGGGGGCTTTCCGTGCGCGATCTGCAGATCCTCGTCGTGGATGACGACGATGCCGACGCCCTCATGATTTCCGAGGCGTTGGAGAACGCGGCCACGCACACGAACGTCGAACGGGTGGCTGACGGGCGCGAGGCGCTGGAATATCTGCGGCGCGAGGGAGCCTACGCGGAGGCGAGCCGGCCCGACCTGATCCTGCTCGACCTCAACATGCCCCGGATGGACGGGCGGGAGACGCTCGCGGCCATCAAGAATGACGACCGGCTCAAGGCGATCCCCGTGGTGATCCTGACCACCTCCGGCGCCGCGCCGGACATCGTCTCGAGCTATCAGCACCGGGCGAACGCGTATGTGACCAAGCCGTTCGGGCTCGACGAGTTCGAAGCCACCGTGCGGTTGATCAACCGCTTCTACCGCGAGGTCGCCACCCTGCCGGCCGACCGCGAGCCGTAGACCGAGCCACCTCAGCGCGAGCCATGAACCGCGAGGGTCGCGTTTCTCCCCAGTGATTTACGGTCTGCACCAGGGTGCGCGGCGGCGCGTACGGCCGACGCCGGCGTCCGCCCATCAGGCCGACCACCTGTGGCGAGCTCGTGAGCAGCGGCGCCGTCTGCGGTTGCGGGGCCGCCAAGCTTAGGTCGCGCCTCGCTGGGGTAACGGAAGGTCATGACCCAGAACGAAGCTCCCGAGGACCTCGGCGCGCCGGTCGCCTATCTCGTGCTCAAGGACGGCACACCCGTCTACGACGAGTCGGGCGCGCACGCCGGCCAGGTCGAGCACGTGCTGGCCGACGAGCAGTCGGACGTCTTCCACGGGCTGATCATCGAGACGCCGCAGGGACACCGTTTCGCGCCGGCTGACAAGGTCAGCGGCCTGTTCGAGCATGGCGTGATTCTCACCGTGCCGGCCGCGGACCTGCCGGAGCCGAGTGAGGACCCCTCGGCCCGCGTCGCCGACGAGGGCCTCCAGGACAGGCTCAAGCGGGCGTGGAACTGGCTCGTCCAGCCCCGCTGACACCGGCTAGCGCCGGTTGGTGCCGCCCCAGCGCAGCAGGGACGCGCCGACCGACATGCCGCCGCCGAAGCCGGCCATCAGCACGATGTCGCCGTCCTTGAGCGCGCCCTTGCGGGCCGCGTCGTCCAGCGTGACCGGGACCGAGGCGCTGCCCACGTTGCCGTAGCGGTCGAGCGTCAGGTGGGTCGTGGCCGAGGACAGGCCGGCCTTTTCGACCAGCTCGGCCAGCATCACGCCGTTGGCCTGGTGGGGCACGAAGTGGGTGACGTCCTCGACGTCCACGTCGGCCCGCTTGAGCAGGGCCTCGAGCGCGGGCGGGACGCCGATGTTGACGAAGTCGCGGACGCCGCGGCCGTTCATCTTGAAGTAGTGGTCGCCGTTGGCCACGGTCTCGGCCGACGCGGGCAGGCGGCTGCCGCCCCCGGGCACGTGGATCAGCTCGCTGGCCTCGCCGCGCGAGACGAGCTCCATGTCGAGGAAGCCGTAGCCCTCGGCCACCGTGCCCACGACAGCCGCGCCGGCGCCGTCGCCGAAGAGCACGGCCGTGCGGCGGTCGCCGAAGTCGAGGATGCGCGAGTAGATGTCGGACGCGATGACCAGGATCTTGGCGTTCGGGTTCATCGCGACGAGGCTGTTGGCCAGGGCGACGCCGAAGACGAAGCCGGCGCAGACGACGTTGATGTCGAAGCACGCGGCCCGGTTCGCGCCGATCTTGTCCTGCACGAGGGTCGACGTCGGTGGTTGCGGAGAGTCACCGGTCGAGGTCGAGACGATGAGGTAGTCGATGTCGACGGCCTCGAGACCGGCATTGACGAGGGCCTCTCGCGCGGCCTCGGCGGCCAGGTCTGAAGCGGCCTCGTGCGGCGCCGCGAAACGGCGTGCCTGGATCATCGTCTTGCGGCTGACCCACTCGGGGTCGGCATCCGGCACGAGACGCACCAGATCCGCGTTGGTGACCACCTCGGCCGGCAGATATGAGCCGGTACCCAGGATGCCCACGCCCATGTTGACCCCACCTCTGATCGAACTCGCCACTCCCTGAGGAAAGAGGCTATCGGCTTTAGGCTATGACAGGCAGACAAGATCGTACGACCGGGCGGACCCTGGCGATCAACCGATCGGCCCAGCCACGAAGCTCCCGGAAACGGGTGGGTAACAAGTGGAGACCAAATGCACCGCGGTCGTTCGCTGTGTCGAGGGCCCACATACGCAGCGTTACCGGACCTGGAGATTTTCGGCCCGGAACAGCGGTTTCGGTGTCTTCAGATAGTGAACGTGTGTCTCGAGCACGGTGACGTCTTTCGACACAGAAGAGGGCCGGCCCCTGACGGGCCGACCCTCGGTGTTATTCACATCTCAGCGGGAGGAGCGATCCCGGTAGGTCCACGCGCCCGAGGCCAGACTGCCCGGCGTCGGCGGGGCGGCCTGCTGCGGGATCCGGGCCGCCGCCTCCTCACGGCGCTGCGCCAGGTAGGCCGCGGCCGCCCGGTCCTCCTCGGTGGGCGCGGACATCAGCGCATACGCGAGCCCGATGATGCCGAACACGACCGCCACCCCGATCGGGACCAGCATGCCGCTCGCGGTCGCGCCCGGAAGCTGGGCGTTCGACGAGTCCGTGTCGACCGACATGGCGGTCATGCCGGTGAAGTGCATGCCGTTCACCGCCACGCCCATCACGAGAGCCGCGGCGAAGACGACGAGCGGGCGGCGGACCGTGACGGCCAGCCAGAGCGCGACCGCCGCCGCGACCACTGCGATGCCGACGGACAGACCGACCCGGGTCATCCCGTACATGACGTCGCCGTGCAGTTTCATGGCAGCCATGCCCGTGTAGTGCATCGCCGCGACGCCCAGACCGGCGACGACCCCGCCGGTCACGATGCGCAGGTTCTGCGCGCCCTTGCCGAGCAGCGCGATCGCCAGGCCGATGCCGACCGCGACCACGGCGATGATGGCGCTGGCCGCGGTGAGGCCGACGTCGTAGCGGATCGGGGTGCCGACGACGCTGAAGCCGATCATCGCGACGAAGTGCATGCTCCAGATCGCGGTCCCACCGATCGACACCGAGGCCAGCGTGAGCCACCAGAGACGCTCCCCGCGCCCGACGGCACTCCGGAACCGGATGGCGCACGTGAGCCCCAGCATGGATCCCAGCACCGACAACAGGTAGCTGATGGTGGGCGTGATCCACCCATGGTCGAAGTGATGGATCTGCGCCATCGCGGTCCCCCTCTGACTATCCCGCTCCGGTAAGGCATCCTGCATTGCCGGACGAGATCGCGTCAGGGAACGTGACCAACCTGTGTCACGAACCGGCTGCAGCCGGTCAAACACCGCGCGTCGGCCGTACGGCTTGCCGCCCGATTAGATCCCTGAACTGGGACTCCGTGATCATCCGACGGTCTGCAGACCACTGTCCGAACAGACACTGGCCATGTCCGAGGCGGCAGCCCCGACGGCCGCGACAGCATCGGGCTCGCTCTCCGCGCCGGCCGCCGTGACCGCGGACGCGTGCGCCGTGGCCAGGCGATCGGCCGCGTCGGCGACCGGGGCGTCCGCGGTCGCGGCGGCCCGGACGATGCCGTCGACGACTCCGGCGTTCATCAGGGAGGACTCGGCTATCGCCCGGGCCAGGGCGGCGCAGGCCAGGGTGCCGGGCGGGTCGTCCACCGGCGGTTCGGACGACGGCGCCGCACTACTGGGCGACGCCGCACTGCCGGGTGGCGCCGGCTCGGGTCGCGCGGGCGGCTCAGAACTGCCGCCACACCCGGCCACCAGCAGAAACGCGACGGTCAACGGTACGAATCGCAACACTTGGCCAGGCTAGGCGGGCTTCACCCCGTACGGCAGCAAAAGGCCCGGTCGGTGACCGACCGGGCCTCGCTCACTCAGGTGTGGGACCGCTCAGAGGTAGGAGCCCTTCTTGTACTCGGCCCAGCTCATGTTCCAGTCGGTCCAGCCGTTGCCGTTCTTCAGCTTCTCCTCGGTGCCGGTGACCGTGATCGGGTCACCCATGAGGGTGCGGTCGAACAGCCAGGCGCCCATCTTCTCCGAGACGTTGACGCAGCCGTGCGAGACGTTGGTGCGGCCCTGCTTGCCCTCGGACCACGGCGCGGCGTGGATGAACTGGCCGCTCCACGTGATGCGCTGGGCGAAGTCGATCGGCGTCTTGTAGCCCTCGCCCTCGGGCAGCTCGTCGGTCGTGTCGAAGATCGTGTGCTTCTTCTTCTCGATGACGACCATCGTGCCGCTCGACGACGGGGTGCTCTTCTTGCCCAGGCTGACCGGGATGGTCTTGATGACCTTGCCGTTCTGCTTGACGATCATCTGCTTGGTCTTGTTCGACACCGTCATGACGAACGAGCGGGCGATCTTCAGGTCGACGGTGAGGTCGGAGCGGCCGTAGTAGCCGTTGCCCATCGGCACGCCGGCCAGCGCGACCTTGTAGAAGACCTTCGAGTTGGGCTTCCAATAGGTCTTGGTCCGGTAATGCACCTCGGTGGGGCTGGTCCAGTGCCAGGTGCCCTCCTGGGCCGGGGTGGCGGTGACCTTCATGCGGCGCTCGACGTCGTCGCGGTAACTCTCGGGGACCGAGCGGCCGAACCGGACGATCAGCGGCATGCCGACGCCGACCTGGTCGCCGTCACCCAGGAAGCTCGAGACGCGGATCAGCTTGGCCGGCTTGGCCATCGTGGTGAAGCTGCTGGTCGCGGTGTTGGTCTTGCCGTCGGCCTCGGGGCCGGTCACGGTGACCGTGATCTTCGACCCCCAGGGCAGGGCCTTGGCCGGGGTGAAGGTGCCGGCGTCCTTGTCGACGGTGCCCTCGATCTCCTTGCCGTCGGAGCCGGTCACCTTGACGGTGGTGTCCTGCGGGTCCTCGCTGGTGAACTTGATCGGCGCGATCGCCTGGACGTTCTTGGCGTCGGCGGCCGGCGAGCTCACGGCGACGGTGCTCGGCAGCGCCTCGGGCGTGGTCGCCTCGCCGTTCGGCGAGGCGCTGCTGCCCGGCTTGCCGCCGCCCTCCCAGGAGGACGACTTCTTGTCGCCGTCACCACAACCCGAGGCGAGCAGCACGCTCGCCGCGACCAGCGCAACCGCGGCCTTTCTGAATCCCCAGGTCTTCATGGTCCCCTCACGGCGTCGTTGGTGCTGGCGCCCAATACTGCCTTTATCTTCCCCGGGCACCAATCCCGGAATCGTGCCGCTCGGATAATCCGACCGACCATTTAGTCCGATTTGGAACCATTGGTCACATTGGTCACTGGAGTGCGGCGGGCACCGGCAACGCGCTGCCCTTGACGAACTCCGACCACGGCTTGTCCCACGGCGTCCACCCGTTGCCGTACGAGAGCTTGTCCTCAGTGCCCTTCACGGTGACCGGGTCGCCGATCAGGGTGCGGTCGAACAGCCAGCGGGCATTTCCGGGAGCGACATTCACACAACCGTGGGACACGTTGCGCCGGCCCTGATCGCCGACCGACCACGGCGCGGAGTGGATGTACTGCCCGCTCCAGGTCAGCCGCTGGGCGAACTGGATCTCGGTGCGGTAGCCCTCCTCGGGCCCGAGCTCGGCTGTGGTGTCGAACACCGTGTCGGCCTTCTTCTCCATCACGACCATGGTGCCGCTCGAGGACGGGGTGCTCTTCTTCCCCAGGCTCACCGGCATCGTCTTGATCGCCTTGCCGTCCTGCACCACGGTCATCTTCTTGCTCTTGTTGTCGACCTTCATCTCGAACTTGCGGCCGATCTTCGCCGTGGCCGAGCGGTCCCGGTCGCCGTACCGTCCACTGCCGGTCGGCAGGCCGCCCAGGGCGATGCGGACCTTGAGCGTGGTGCCGGACTGCCAGAACTCGGGGCCGCGGTAGTAGGCCTGGGTGCCGGTCGGCGTCCACGACCAGACACCCGGCTGGGCCGGCGTCGTGGAGACGAACATGCGGCGCTGCACGGCGGCGCGGTCGGCCTTCTTGATGCCCGGGCTGAACTCGACGACGACCGGCATGGCCACCCCGTACGTGTGGTCGTCGAACAGGTAGAGGCCGGTGCCCGTCTTGCGGGCCGGCTTGCCCATCGTGGTGAAGCTGGTGCCGGCGCTCTTGGTGCTGCCGTCCTCGGCGGTGGCGACGACGCTGGCGGCGTACTTCTGCTTGGTCTTGAGGGGCGAGCTGGGCACCCAGGCCGAGCCGTCCTCGCGCAGCGTGCCCGCGACCGGTTTGCCCGCGGAGTCCTTCAACGTGACAGTCGTCACCTTGGCGCCGGCGACCTTGAAACCGATCTCGGCGCTGACCGGCACCTCGGCCTTGCCCGTCGCCGGGGTCACGGCCAGGCTGATCGGCACGGTGGCCGACTCGGTGCGCGGCGAATCGGCGCTCGCGCTGGCGGACGGCGTGCCGACCCAGGCCGGGCTGCCGCTCTTGTCGTCCTTGCCGCACGCCGCGAGCGCGACCGGCGTGATCACCGCCATCGCCATGACTGCCACGAGCGTGCGCCGCATGCTGACCGTCCGTCCGTCCCGTTGTGGAGTTGCGGGGACATCCTGCCTCATGGATGCAAGAGATCGAGTCCTCCGCAGGGCTGAACCCGGGTCGTGCTCCCGTCCGGGACCCGGGGCGGCCGGCCCACCCACCCGGCCGGGGATCGCGTGGTGGGGGCCCGATTTCGGGGATCTCCGAAGTGCGTGCTAACGTTTTCTCCGTTGCCGAACGAGCGCCGCTAGCTCAACTGGCAGAGCAGCGGACTCTTAATCCGCGGGTTGTAGGTTCAAGTCCTACGCGGCGCACCGTTGATCTAGGCCCTGACCAGGCGTTCACTTCTGGTCAGGGCCTTTTTCGTGTAGTGGACGTTTCTGGCCTGCTGCGGGGAGCCGCGTCATCCCGGCGGCCTCCTTCGCTACGCCGTCCCCAGCGGGACCGGCCCCCTCATGAGGACGGGTGTAACGTCCGAACGAGTCACTCCCCATCCATCGGAGTCCGGGATGTCCGCGAGCCTGCTGACCACCATGGCCGAGCGCCTCGACGCCGCTCCCGGGGCGCCCCTCTACACGTTTCTCGATCGCCACGGGAAAGAGATCGACGCGGCCGACCGCCAGGAGATCGTGCGGCGGGCGGCCGGCACCGCCGACTTCCTGCAGGCGGCCGGGGTCGCGCCCGGCGACCGCGTGCTGCTCATCTTCCCGCCCGACGGTCTGGAGTTCGTCGCGAGCTTCTTCGGGTGCATGCTCCTCGGCGCGATCGCGGTCCCGGTGGCCAGCCCCGACCCGCGGCATCTCGATCGGGAACTGCCCAAGCTCCGGCACATCGCCGAGGACAGCGGCGCACGCGTCGCCCTCACCCATGCGAAGTACCGCGCGCTCACCACGCTGGCGTCGGTACGCGACGGCGTGGCGGGCCGCTGGCGCGGCCGCGAGACGTCGGCCTGGCCCGAACTCGACTGGCTGCTGTCCAATCGCGTCAGACGCGCCGATCCGGAGGCGGCCGCGGCCCGGCTGGCCCGTGCGGCCGCCCGGTTCGGCCCGGACGACGTCGTGTACCTGCAGTACACCTCCGGCTCGACGTCGGAGCCCAGGGGCGTCGTCGTGCGGCACCGGAATCTGACGCACAATCTCGAGCTGATCGCGCGCAACACCCGGGTCGACAGCGAGTCGGTGCTCGTCGGCTGGGTGCCGTTGTTCCACGACATGGGGCTGGCCGGCGGAATCCTCAACGCGATGTACACCGGGGCGCGCTGCATCGCCTTCTCCTCGACGACCTTCCTGGACTCCCCGCGTCTCTGGCTCGAAGCGATCGATCGCTACCGCGGCACGCACATCGCCGGGCCGAACTTCGGCTACGACTACGTCTTGCGCGGTCTGCGCGACGGCGACTCGTTCGACCTCTCGTCGGTCCGCTCCACCCTGCAGGGCGGTGAGCCGATGCTGGTCGCCACGATGGACCGCTTCGAAGCCGCCCTCGGCCCGATGGGCTTCGATCCGGCGTCGTTCGGCAACGTCTACGGCATGGCCGAGGCCGTGCTGTTCGTCTGCGGCCGGGTCGGCCGGAAGCCGACGCTGCTCCACGGGGATCGGGCCCTGCTGGATCGCGACGGCGTGATCGTCGCTCCGGCCCCGGGCGCACCCGCGGTGACGCTCGTGGGCAGCGGCGTGCCTGACGCGGAGTGGGGGGTTTCGGTGATCGCCGTCGACCCCGTGACCCGGCGGCCGCGGCCGCCCTACGCCGTCGGTGAGCTGTGGGTTTCCAGCCCCAGCGTGTCGAGCGGTTACTGGGGACGGACCGAGGAGGAGAACGCGGCCGTCTTCGCCGCGCGCCCGGCGACCGGGAACGGCCCGGACGACGGGCGGCTTTTCCTGCGTACCGGTGATCTCGGGGTGATCGGCGACGACGGCGAGGTGTTCATCTGCGGCCGCCTCAAGGACATCATCATCGTCGGGGGCCGCAACATTCATCCGCAGGATCTGGAAGCGACGGTAGTGGCGGCCGACCCGATTCTGCGTCCGGGCAACGCGGTCGCCTTCGGGGTGCGGGTCGACGGCGTCGAGCGGGTCGTGGTGGCGGCCGAGCTGCGCAGGAAGGTCATGCGGAACAGCAAGCCGATCCCGCTGGACCGCGCGGCCTCGGCGATCCGGGCCGCGGTGACCTCGCACTGCGGGGTGCAGTGTCACGAGGTCCTGCTGATGAGACCGGACAGCATTCCGAAGACGACCAGCGGAAAGCTGCGGCGCACACAGAGCAAGCGCCAGTGGACAGCCGGCTCGCTGCGGTCGTCGGCGATCTCGGGACAACGCAGGCCGGCGTGGAAGACGTTGCCCCGGGCGGGCCCGGACGGCGAGCCGGAGTACGTGCTCCGGCTGCTGCAGACCGAAGTCGCGGAGGTGCTGCAACTGACCGACCCCAATGACGTGTCGGTGGATCGGCCACTCCCCGACGTCGGCCTCGACTCGCTCGGGTTGATCGATCTGGCCCGGCGCGTCGAGGACCGGACCGGAGCGCGCATCCCGCCGGCGACCTCCGGCCCCGACTCGACCCTGCGGGCGATGGCAATCTCCCTGGTACGGCACTTCGAGCCGGCGCCCACCGAGCCGGGCGAGGCTCCGGACACCGGTGACGTCCCGTTCAGCGCCGCGCAGCGGCACGCCCTGGAGCTGGGGCAATGGGACGGGTGTACCCGTACGGTCATGCTCGACGTCCATCGGCGGCTCACCCCGGACCGCCTCGGTCGAGCCGCGTCCGCGCTGGTTGCCCGGCACGAGGCGCTGCGCCTGCGGTTCCGTCGGGACGACGGCCGATTCGCGCAGCGCTACGGCGACATCGAGGGCAGTTTCGCCGTCGAGTCGGTCACGCTGGACCGGCCCGAGGCGCTTTCGCCGCTCCTCAGCGAGCAGCATCGCCTCGTCAGCGTCGAGCACGGCCCGCTGCTGCGTCTCCTTCTGATCGAGACCGGCTCCCGGCAACGCCTGTTCATCGCGATCAACCACCTGGTCGTGGACAGGGTCACGCTGCGCATCCTGCTGGACGACCTGGATCAGCTCTGCCGGCTGGACGAACAGGGCGAGGCCCTGCGGCTGCCCTCGACATCGGCGCGCTTCGAGGTGTTCTCCGGCTGGATGAACGACTTCGCCCGCCGGGGCGCGAAGGCGGATCTGGAGTTCTGGCGTACTCAGCTGGCCGTGCCACCACCGGCCACCTACGACCCGCTGACGCATCCCGGCGTGCGGACGGACGACCTGGCCACCGCCCGCCACAGCCTGCCGCCCGAGGAGACGCGCGCGCTCCGCGACGTACGGATGACCGGGCCGGACGCAGGCCGCGCACCGCTCGCCACCACCCTGCTCACGGCGCTGGTGCGGACCGCTCAGCGCCAGTGGAGCTGCGGGCGTCTCGTGGTCGAGCTCTCCGGCTCGGGCAGACAGACAGCGGTGCACGGCCTCGATCTCTCGCGCACGGTCGGCGATCTGCACTGCACCTTCCCGCTCGCCTTCGAGGACAGCCGCTCCCAGGGCTCAGCCGAGACGCTGACCGCGGTGGGCGAACGGCTCGCCGGTGTCCCGTCCGCGGGTCTGTCGTTCGAAGGTCTCAAGTATCTGACCGACGATCCGGACGTGCGACAGAGCATCCGCCAGGCCCCGGCTCCGACGCTCTGGTTCAACTTCCAGGGCGAGATGCCGACGCGCAGCCGCAGCGGCCTCTTCTCCCTGAGCGCGGCCGCCATCAGTGACGTGTGGGGGCCCGAGGCCGGCGTACGGCAACCGCCGCTCTACGTCGAGTGCGCGGTCGTCGGCGGCACGACCCGCATCGTCTGGGAATACTCCCCCCGGCAGCTGTGGTGGACCGGGGCCGAGATCGATCAGTGGATGACCCGGTTCCGGGACGAGCTTCACCACCTGGCCCGGAGGGGCACGGGTTTCCCGGTCCGTCAGACGTCACGGTAGGCGGCGACCTCGTCGAGCATCGCGGCCAGGCATCGGTGGCCGCCATCCGGAGCACCCCGACGTCACGCCGGCAGGTCGTCGAGATCGCAGGTCGGCAGCGCTATCCAGCCCTCCCGCTGAGCGGCCTCCCGCTGCGCCGGGGTGGGCGGCAGCGTGTGGCCCAGGGCGGCGGCCCGGGCCGCCAGCGCGGCGATCACCGCGTCGAAGGCGTCGTGACTCCGCCGGCACACGGCCTCGAACGGGCCGAGCTCGAGCCAGGGGGCGGCGGCCAGCAACTCGTCCACCAGCGAGTCCTGGCCGGGCCGTTTGTAGCCGCGATGGGTCAGGCCCCACCGGCGCAGGGTCGCCGCGGGATAGACCTCGACCACCGGGCCGGCGCCCGAGCGGTCGATCGGCATTCCGGCGGCGGCCAGGTGGGACAGCAGGTTGGCGCAGCGGAAGGCCACGTAGGCGATGCGGTCGGCCGACACGCTGAGCGGGTTGAGACCGGCTTCGGCCCGGACGACCTGGTCGGTCACCCGGTAGGCGAGGCCCCGGCGCCAGGCGGCGTCGGCCGGCACCGGCCGCAGGTCGCCGTTCTGCTGCGCGGTGAGGAAGTCGACGAAGGCGGACGGCCAGCCGAGGGGGCAGTCCACGCCGGACTTGTCGGCCGCCTGGATCTCGTCGATCAGCTCGGAGTCGGTGACTCCCGTTCGCAGGCTGCGGACGGACGCCTGCCCGTCCCACTCGATGAGCGCCATCGCCGTGCGTTCATCGGCGGAGGCCAGGTCGACTCCCAGGGTCAGCACCCGGCACACGATAGGCAGCGCGACGGCGCAGCGCCCACACCGCGGCCGCGACCAGCACCAGAGCCACCGGGATGAGGGCCAGCTGCAGATACGTGGAAATCGAACGCGCGCCGGTCGCGGTGGCGGTGGCGGTGATCCAGTCGCTGATGTTGTCGGTGCGGGCGCTGAGGTCGGGGCCGGTGTGCGGGCAGCCGGGGCCGGCGCTCACCACCGCCACCAGCTCGGGACCGCCGGGGGTCGAGCGGAAGTACGGGCCGCCCGAGTCGTGCGGGCACGGGCTGGTGTCGTCTCGCGGGGCGATGCCGGACGTCTCGATCAGGGAATCGCCCACGGCGTCGATCGTGAAGCGGCCGGTCTGCATCCGTGTCGCCGGCGTCTGGCCGGCGGTCAGGCCGAACCCGGTCAGGCGGACGGTCTCGCCGGGGGACGGCGGGACCGTGGCGACCCGCAGCGGTGTGATGTCGGTGACCGCCGAGCCCAGTTCGGCCAGGGCCACGTCGGCCGTCTCCGACTGGTGGACCGCCACGACCTCGACCACGTGACCGCCGCGGCCGCCGGTGACCTGAGTGCGGCCGATCGTCGCGGTGGTGCGTTCGGCCACCGGACGGCTGACCCTGCGCCCGCCGGTGTCGCGGAAGCAATGGCCCGCGGTGACGACCCAGGTAGGGGCGATCAGCGCGCCTGAGCAGGAGCTGTCCCGGCTGCCGTGGTCGGGCGTGGGCAGGCCGGTCATCGTCAGCAGGACCGAGAAGGGATAGGCGCCCTCGCGCGCGTTCTCCCCGTTCGCGATGGCCGAGGCGGGACTCGCGAGACCCACGACGACCATCATCGCGGCCGCCGTCGCGGCGAGAAATCTGATCACGAGAGCAATGATGCGGAGCCACCCGTTACCCCGGCGTCAGCGGCGTCCTTACCGATCTTTTATGGAAACTGTGCGAGCGTGGAACCGTGCGGGTGCTGCTGGCGGAGGACGAGCGGGTACTGGCCGACACGGTGGCCGAGGGGCTGCGCCGGTTGGCGATGGCCGTCGACGTCGTCTACGACGGCGAGGCGGCGATCGAACGGCTCGGCGTCAACCGCTACGACGTCGCCGTGCTCGACCGGGACATGCCGCGGCGCACCGGCGACGAGGTGTGCCGGTGGATCACCGAGAGCGGATCGGGCACCAAGGTGTTGCTGCTCACGGCGGCCGCGGGCATCCGCGACCGGGTCGAGGGGCTCGGGCTGGGCGCCGACGACTACCTGACCAAGCCGTTCGCGTTCGCCGAGCTGGTCGCGCGGCTGCAGGCGCTGTCGCGGCGGTCGGGCCCGGCGCTGCCGCCCGTGCTCGAGCAGGACGGCGTGGTGCTCGACGTCGCGCGGCACACGGCGAGCCGGGACGGGGAGGTGCTGTCGCTGTCACCCAAGGAGTTCGCCGTGCTGCACGTGCTGCTGCGGGCCGGCGGGCGGGTGGTCAGCGCCGAGGACCTGCTCGAACAGGCGTGGGACGAGAACACCGACCCCTTCACCAACACCGTACGGATGACCGTGATGACGCTGCGGCGCAAACTCGGCGATCCCTCCGTAATCCACACCGTGCCGCGGGCCGGCTATCGGCTCGGCTCATGAGGCGGCGCCTGCTGGTGCTGTGCGCGATCGTGATCGTCGCCGGTCTCTTCGTACGCCCGGTCGCCTCGACCCTGCTGTCGGTGTGGTGGGACGTCACGCCGGGCTGGTGCCTGCCACCGGAACCGGACAGCTCCGACCTGATCTGCCGGCAGCTGTTCCGCCGTCCCAGCATCCCGGTGATCGTCGCCACGGCCATCGTGCTGGCGGCGCTGCTGGCGGCCTGCTACCCGCTGATCCGCTGGTGCCTGCAGCCGTTGCGCGATCTGACGCCGGTGATCGCGAACGTCGGCCCGCAGAATCTCGGCTACCGGCTGCGCCCCGGCGACGGGCACGACGAGCTGGCCGTGCTGGGCCGCTCGATCGACGAGATGATGGACCGGATCGCCGTCGGCTACGAGGCCCAGCGCCGGTTCGCCGCGGACGCCTCGCACGAGTTGCGCACCCCGCTCGCCGTCCAGCGGACGCTGATCGAGGTCGGGCTGGCCCGCACCCTCGGACCGGAGCAGCTGGAACTGCTGGCGGCGCAACTGCTCGAGACCAACGAGCGCAACGAGCGCCTGATCGAGGGTCTGCTGGTGCTCAGCGAGAGCGATCGGGGGCTGGTCTCCCGTACGCCGCTGCGGCTGGACCAGATCGCCGCGGAGGTTCTCGAGGCCCATCGGGCCCGGGCCGCCGAGGCCGGCCTCACGATCACCAGCGAGCTGTCGCCGCGGGTCGTGCTGGGCGAGCGCGTGCTGCTGGAACGGCTGGTCACCAACCTCGTGCAGAACGCGATCAAGTACAACCGGGCCGGCGGCGTCATCGACGTGCGGGTCGGCGACGAGCCGGCGCTGGTCGTGGCCAACACCGGCGACGACGTGCCGCCCGACGAGGTGCCGGCGCTGTTCGAGCCGTTCCGCCGGCTGAGCGGCGCCCGCATCGACCACAGCGGCGGCGCCGGTCTCGGGCTGTCCATCGCACGCTCTATCACCCGCGCCCACGACGGCATCATCGCCGCCTCCTCCACCGGCCACGACGGCCTGCGGGTTCAGGTGACCCTCCCCCGAGCCCTCCCCTGACGACAGCGCCACCGACGCCCCCCACCGCTCCGGTGACGGGGCGTTTTTGCTGCGTTCCCGACATCAGCCGTTGACGAAGTAGTGACGTATCTGAAACCTTGGATGCCTGTTCACGAAAAAACTCGGCAGCTACTACGAAATTCCGATGCAGCTTCGTGGCAGAAGTCCCCCGTCCCCCGGTGGTCGTCGAGCCCCCGAACCTCGGCGACCCCGCGCGCACAGCAAAGAGGACTTCATGAGAGGACGTCTCTTCACCGGCATCCTGGCGGCGGCACTGGTCGCCACCGGGATCTCCGCTCCCGCGTACGCGGCGGGCGGACCCAACCTCGCGCAGGGCAAGGCCGCGACGGCCAGCGGCGTCAACGGGCCCTACGGCGCCGGCAACGTCACCGACGGCAACGCCGGCTCCTACTGGGAAAGCCCCAACAACTCGTTCCCGCAGTGGGTGCAGGTCGACCTGGGCAGCAGCGTCGCGATCGACCAGGTCAAGCTCAAGCTGCCGGCGCCGGCCGACTGGGCCACCCGCACGCAGACGCTGAGCGTGCAGGGCAGCACCACCACCAGTTCCTGGAACACGCTGTCGGCCAGTGCCGGGCGCACCTTCAACCCGGCCAGCGGCAACACCGTCACCATCGACTTCACCGCCGCGACTGTCCGCTACGTCCGGGTGACCATCACGGCCAACACCGGCTGGCCGGCGGGCCAGTTGTCCGAGGTCGAGGTGTACGGCGTCGCCGGCCAGCCCGACCCGGACCCCGACCCCGACCCGCCGACCGGCGCCAACCTGGCCGCCGGCAAGGCCATGGAGGCGTCGAACAACGTCTTCAACTTCGTCGCCGCCAACGCCAACGACAACAACCTGGCCAGCTACTGGGAGTCGACCGGCTTCCCGGCCACGCTGACCGCCAAGCTCGGCTCCGACGCCAACGTCACCGGGGTGGTGGTCAAGCTCAACCCGGATCCGGCCTGGGGCCCGCGCACCCAGGCCATCCAGGTGCTCGGCCGGGCGCAGGGCGCCGCGACATACACCTCGCTCAAGGCCCGCGCCGACTACGCCTTCGGATCGGGCAACACGGTGACCATCCCGGTCACGGGCCGGGTCGCCGACCTGCAGCTCCAGTTCTTCAGCAACACGGGCGCCCCCGGCGCCCAGGTCGCCGAGCTGCAGGTGCTGGGCTCCTGGGCGCCCGCGGCCGACCTCGTCGTGACCTCGCTGACGTGGACACCCACCACACCGGACGAGTCGTCCACCATCACCGCGTCGGCCACCGTACGGAACTCCGGAACCGTCGCCTCGGCGGCGACCACGGTGGACGTGCGCCTCAACGGAAACACGGTCGGCAGCACGAACGTCGGCGCGCTCGCGGCCGGCGCGTCGAGCACCGTCACGGTCAACGCGGGACGGCGGGCCCAGGGCAGCTACCAGGTCTCGGCCGTCGTCGACCCGGCGAACACCGTGGCCGAGACCGACAACAGCAACAACACGTACACGTCGCCGGCCGCGCTCGTCGTGGGGCAGGCGCCGGGCCCGGACCTGCAGGTCCTGGCGGTCACCCCGAACCCGGCCAACCCGTCGGCGGGCGCGCCGGTCAGCTTCGCGGTGCAGGTCAACAACCGCGGCACGAGCGCGGCCGCGGCCAGCGTCACGCGGGTGGTGGCGGGCAGCACGACGCTCAACGCCACCACCGGCGCCATCGCCGCCGGTGCGACCGTCACCGTGAACGCCGGCCCGTGGACGGCCAGCAGCGGCGGCGCGACCGTCACGGCCACGGCCGACGCCACCAACGTGGTGGCCGAGACGAACGAGAACAACAACTCCCGTACGCAGTCGATCGTGGTCGGGCGGGGTGCGGCCACCCCGTACACCTCCTACGAGGCCGAGGCCGGGCGGCACAACGGCACCCTGGTCCAGGCGGACGCGCTGCGCACGTTCGGGCACACCAACTTCGGCACCGAGTCGTCGGGCCGCAAGTCGATCCGCCTGAACAGCACCGGCCAGTTCGTCGAGGTCACCTCGGTCAACCAGGCCAACTCGATCGTCGTGCGCAACTCGATCCCGGACGCCCCGGGCGGCGGTGGCCTCACCGCGACGATCAGCCTCTACGCGAACGACCAGTTCGTGCAGAAGCTGACGCTGTCGTCGCGCTACAGCTGGCTCTACGGCACGACCGACGACACCGAGTCGCTGTCGAACACCCCGTCGGCCGACGCCCGCCGGCTCTTCGACGAGTCGCACGCCCTGCTGTCCTCGTCGTACCCGGCCGGCACCCGCTTCAAGCTGCAGCGCGACTCCGGCGACACGGCGTCGTTCTACATCATCGACCTGGTCGACCTCGAGCAGGTGGCGCCGGCCGCGTCGCAGCCGGCCGGGTGCACGTCCATCACCACGTACGGCGCGGTGCCGAACGACGGCATCGACGACACGGCCGCGATCCAGCGGGCCGTTACCGACGACCAGAACGGCGTGATCGGCTGCGTCTGGATCCCGGCCGGCCAGTGGCGCCAGGAGCAGAAGATCCTCTCGCCCGACCCGGCCCGCGGGCAGTGGAACCAGAAGGGCATCCGGAACGTGGTGATCCGCGGCGCCGGCCTGTGGCACACGCAGCTCTACACGAACACCGAGCCGCAGAACGTGGTCGGCAACATCAACCACCCGCACGAGGGCAACGTCGGCTTCGACATCGACGACAACACGCAGATCTCCGACCTGGCGATCTTCGGCATGACGACGAACCGGGCCAACCGCGGCCACGGCATCAACGGCCGGCTGGGCAAGAACACGAAGATCAGCAACGTGTGGATCGAGCACGTCAACGTCGGCGCCTGGGTCGGCCGCGACTACTCGGACACGCCGGCCTACTGGAACCCGGGCGACGGGCTCGAGTTCAGCGGCATGCGCATCCGGGACACGTACGCCGACGGCATCAACTTCTCCAACGGCACGCGCAACTCGCGGGTGTTCAACTCGACCTTCCGGACGACCGGTGACGACTCACTGGCCGTGTGGGCGAACCCCCGCGTCAAGGACGCGTCCACGGACGCCGCTTCCAACAACCACTTCGTCAACAACACGGTGCAGCTGCCGTGGCGGGCGAACGGCATCGCCATCTACGGCGGGTCGAACAACTCGGCCGAGAACAACCTGATCTTCGACACGATGAACTACCCCGGCATCATGCTGGCGACCGACCACGACCCGCTGCCGTTCGGCGGGACGACGCTGCTCGCCAACAACGGCCTCTACCGGGCCGGTGGGGTGTTCTGGAACGAGGACCAGGAGTTCGGCGCGATCACGCTGTTCCCGTCGGGCAAGGACATCACCGGCGTCACCATCCGGGACACCGAGATCATCGATTCGACGTACGACGGCATCCAGTTCAAGACCGGCGGCGGAAACATGCCGAACGTCGCCGTCACCAACGTCAAGATCGACAAGTCGAACAACGGCGCCGGCATCCTCGCGATGAGCGGCGCCCGCGGCAACGCCAACCTGACGAACGTCTCCATCACGAACTCGGCCGACGGGAACATCGTCGTCCAGCCGGGCTCACAGTTCGTCGTCAACGGCGGCTGAGGTTGTGCGGCTGACGTTTTGAGGTGCGGCGCCGTCCCCGGGCCGGGAAGTGGGGGCGGCGCCGCACCGGTCTTCGGACCAGCCGGTCAGAGGCCGGACGGCGTGCCCGGGCTGTCGTCGGTGGAACCCTGCCCGAAGCGGCTGGGCCGCCCCGCCACCGCCGGATCGGGCGACAGGTTGGGCTGCCCGCCCTGCTCCCCCGCCTGCGGCTGGTGTTCCTCGTCCGGGTCGTACGCCAATGGCTTGTCGGTCTTGCTGCTGCCGGCACCCTCGGCCGCGCGGCGCTCTCCGATGCTGCCGTCCCCGACGGCCGTAGGCTCACTGCCCTCGTTCATCGGACTGTCGGCGCCGACACCCCACGGTTGCTCGCTCATGGGCGCCGCATACCCGTGTTCGGCCCGATCATTCGGCTCGTTTGCGGGGGATCTCCCCGGGTATCCCGACCGTCCACCGTGACCCGAGGGGACCGACCGTGCGGAACAACGTGCTGTCCGGGGCGTTGCTGGGGGTCGGGATCGCGGCGTTCGTCGACGAGACCGTCTTCCACCAACTGCTGCACTGGCACCACTTCTACGACAAGTCGACGCCGGCTGTCGGGCTCGTCTCCGACGGGGTGTTCCACGCCGCGAGCTTCTTCGCCACCGTGGCCTCGCTCTTCCTGCTCTCCTCGCTGCGGCGCCAGGGCGCCTTCCGGGCCCGGCCGTGGTGGGGCGGCCTGCTCACCGCGGCGGGCGCCTTCCAGCTGTACGACGGGACGGTGCAGCACAAACTCCTGCGGCTGCACCAGATCCGGTACGAGGTGGACCTGACCGCGTACGACTGGAGCTGGAACATCGTCGCCGTGCTGCTCGTCGCCGCCGGGGTCGTCCTGCTCGCGCGTTCCCGGACCGCGGTGGCCGCTTGATCTGGGGACTGGCCGTTCTGGCCGGGGCGTACGCGGTGGCGGTGGCCCGGCTGAGCCGGCGCGACGCCGACTGGCCCGCGGGCCGGTCGCTCGCCTGGTACGCCGGACTGGCGACGGCCGCGGCGGCCACGTTCGGCCACCACCACGACTTCCGCGCCCACATGTCCGCGCATCTGCTGCTCGGCATGGCCGCGCCGCTGCTGCTGGTCCTCGGCCGCCCGGTGACGCTCACGCTGCGGGCCCTGCCGGTGGGCCCGGCCCGCCGCGTGTCGCGGGTCCTGCGTACGCCCGCTCTGCGGATGGTGACCCACCCGGTGACCGCGGCCGTCCTCGACGCCGGCGGGCTGTGGTTGCTCTACACGACCGACCTCTACGCGCAGGCGCTGGCCCGGCCGTGGCTGCACACCCTGGTCCAGGCGCACATGCTCCTGGCCGGCGGTCTGCTCACCGCGGCCGTCATCGGCCGCGACCCGGCGCCGCACCGGCCGGGACCGATCGTCCGGGGCGCGGTGTTCCTGGCCTTCGTCGCCGCCCACGGCATCCTGGCCAAGCATCTGTACGGGTATCCGCCGCCGGGCGTGCCGGCCGGTGAAGCCGCGGCCGGCGCGCAGATCATGTATTACGGCGGCGACCTGCTGCACCTGGTGGTGATCGTGCTGTTCTTCCGGCAGTGCTTCGCCCCCACCCGCCAACGCCGCCCCTGGCGGCTGGTTTCCGTCGCCCCGGCCGGGGAATCCCGGGGAGATGCAGCCTGAGACCCCGACGCAGCCCTTGCCCATCGCCCGCGTCAACGTGGGCATGACCGTCGCCGACTCGGCCGGCGAGGAAGTCGGCAAGGTGACCGCCGTGCAGATGCCGGACACCGACGTCCGCCCCGACGTGGCCGTCGGGGTGGCCGAGCGCCTGATGGCCGCCGGCTACCTGCGGATCGACGGGACCGGCTTCCTGTCCAACGACGTCTACGCCGGTGGCGACCAGATCGCCGAGTCGGTCGAGGGCGAGCCCGCCACCGTGACGCTGAACGTGCCCCGGTCGGAGCTCTTCCGCACGGAAAGCTGACAGCTGCGAACCTGGCACCCCCGTGCCAGGGTCGATGACATATCGTGCCTGAGTGGTTGCATTCCGTCACTCAGGAGGCTCGATGGTTCGCCGTTGGCATCTCGCCGCCCTCGCCGTCCTCGCCGTCTTCGCGCTGGCCTGCGAGGCGGGGGCCGGGGGCGCGGGCGGCTCCGACCCCGGACCCACCGGCGCTCCCGCGAAGGGCTACCCGTCCTCGATGGCCGCCCTCGGCGACTCGATCACGGCCGGCTTCGGCAGCTGCGGGACGTTCCTCGCCTGCAGCCGCAACTCGTGGTCCACCGGCAGCGCCGAGGCGGTCGACAGCCACTACCGGCGGATCCTGGCCAAGAACCCGAAGATCAGGGGCAAGGCCCGCAACTTCGCCCGCCCCGGCGCCGAGGCCGACGCGCTCCCGGCCCAGGTCGCCCAGGCCATCGACATGAAGGCGCAGTACGTCACGATCCTCATCGGAGCCAACGACGCCTGCGCCGCGGCGCCGTCGGGCATGACGTCGGTGGCCGCCTTCCGCCGCGACGTCGACCGGGCGCTGACCCGCCTCAAGAAGGGCCTGCCCAAGGCCGAGGTGCTGGTCGCCGGCATCCCCGACCTCTACCGCCTCTGGCAGCTGGGCCGCAAGGACGCCCAGGCCGTACGCGCGTGGCAGCGCTTCGACACCTGCCGGTCCATGCTGGCCGACCCCACCTCGACCGACGAGTCCGACGACGCCCGGCGCCGCCAGGTCCGCACCCGCATCAACGACTACAACGACGAGCTGCGCCAGGCCTGCGACAAGTACGGCGCCCGGTGCCGCTGGGACGACGACTCGCACGAGACCAGCTTCAACCTCGACCGGGTCAACCGGGTCGACTACTTCCACCCGAACGTCGAGGGCCAGGCCCAACTGGCCGACGCCACCTACGAACGCTTCTGAGTCAGAGCCCGGTCGCCGCCTTGATCGCACCGGCCGCGACGGCGGCACCGATGGAGGTGGCGACCCCGAACGCCCAGGTGCCGGCCTTTCCCAGGGCGGAGCGGGCCTCTTCGGGTTTGTCGGCCGCCGCCGCGACCTCGGCCCTGGCCACCTCGGCCACAACGATGTCGTGCTCGGGCGTCACGGCCTGCTGCTTGAGACTCACCCGCAGCACCGCGAGCTCCTCGGCGAGCTGTTTCAGGTCCGTGCCCGCCGTGAACGTCTTCCACGCATCGGTGACGCTCTGAACGCCGTGCAGCGTCGAATTGTCCACATCGCCACCGATGATGTTGCCGACGGTGCCCCCGCCGACGTCCACATGCTGCCCACTGCCCTCGTGCACGACCATTCTTCCTCCCGACTGATAGACGATCACATTGGTGGTGTGCGCTTTCCGGACGGCGTTCGGCCCGGCCACGGACACGACGGAGTGCATCAGGCCCGGGCCGAGCTCGGCCAGGATGCTCCTGAGCTTGACCAGTTCGTCCGGCTCGACCAGGGCATCCAACTGATAGGCGTTGTTCAGCAGTTCGCGCTGGGGGAAGCCCTCGGTACTCGCCTTCCCCAGCCTTTTGGACTGCTCGGCCAGATAGTCCCGCAGCCTCGGGTTGGTGGCCGGGTCCAGCAGCCCCTGGATGCACGAGGCGAGAACGATCCGCAGCACCTCCCGCTCCTGATGGATGCGCCACAGGTGGATCCTCAGCCGGCGCAGCTCGCCACGGTCGGTACCGGGCGCGTAGCGGAGCACCCAGAGAGGAAGGTCGACACCGTTCACACCGAGGGTGTGGAGCTCCTGGACGGCAAGCGTCGCGGTGCCCTTCCCGCGGCCGGCCGGGATCTCGGCCAGGGCGATCGGCCGGCCGGCCCGCAACCACCAGTTCTGCGACGGGGGCGCGGAGTGCGACGTGGTAGCGGCGAGGAGCAGCCGGGCCATCCGGGGCCCGCATGCTCCGAGCGGGGCGGGCCGGGGCTCCGGGGCGACCGACGTGGGTACGTTGATGCTCAACTCCGCCATGTTGCGAGCCGCTACCGACAGCATGCCGATCGGCAGAGAGCGCGGGATCCGGGCCGCGAAACCGACTTCCATCCGGGTGACGACGCCGGGCCAGCGGAAGCCACCGGTGGCGAAGTAACGCCTCCACAGGGGCCGCAGCCCCGCTTGCCGGAAATCGTCGGGTGTCAGATTCAGAGCGATCCCGCTCCGGACGTCGCAGTAGACGTCCTCGCCGATCCACTCGATCAGCCCGCCCCGCCGGCGCTTGCGGACACCGCCGAGTGAACGAACGAAGTGGCGAGCCGGCTCGGCCAGCGGCCAGGGCGGCGAACTCAGGCGCCCGGTCTCCTCGAGGAAGGGCCGAAGATCGGCCATCGGGAACTGGACTGTCACGAACACGACGTCATCCTGATGCAGCCGGCCAAGCTCGAGCCACCCTTTCCCGGGCAGACTCCACCGACGTCAAGCGCCGGTGGGATCCGGTCGAACCAGCTCCGAAGGGGTCGGACCTCATCCCCCCGCGCACTGCCCTCGCCGCTCCGATGGACGGATGCCGTCGATGGAACCGGTCGAAACAGTCGGGGGTGGACGAATCGTCCGACCCGCACCGGCCTATGGGCGGTGCGACCTCTTCTGGACTCCACCCCTCCACAGACGAGCGGTCCATACCGCCCGCCCACTAGAGAATCGTTCCTCCCCGCGAGGAGGAACTGTGTTGCCGGAGCCGGTTTCGATCTTCATGCACGACAGCGCGCCCGACCTCGGGTCCGAAGACTTTCGTCGTGGCGACGATCCCCTGCGGACCTGATTTTACACCGCCCCTGCAAGCCTTTCCGCCTCTCGCGATGAGTCAGCGCCGACGCGGCGGGGCGGCCCAGACGAAGCGGGGAGCCGCCGCAGCCGGCAGGGCCAGCGCGCGGTACGTCGGCTCGACCGGGCGGCCCCTGTCCGGTGGGCGCCAGATCGGGGGCGGCCCCCACCAGATGACACGCTCGCCGGTCGGCTGGGGCAGCACCGGCAGCGGTGGCGGGCCCAGGGCGTGGCGTGGGGCCTGTGCGGGCAGGGCGGACGGGCCGGCGGGGACGGCGTCGGCCGGGGCGTCCACGTGGGTGGCGTGGGTGGCCGGGGCGGTGGCCAGGACCACGGCCGCGGCCACGGTGAGGGCGCAGGCTATGCCGGCGGGCAGCAGCCAGCCCTCGCGGACCGTGTCGCCCAGGAAGACCACGGCCACGATGGACGGGGCCATCACCTCGGCCGTCCAGTGGATCGCGGTGACCGGGCCGACGTCGCCGTGCTGGAGGGCGTGGGCGTAGAGGGTCATGCCGGTGCCGGCGAAGACCAGCAGGGCCGCGCAGAGCGGCTCGGTGAGCAGGGCCAGCGCCACCTCGCCGGCTCCCACGCCCTCGGGGACCGGGAGGGAACGGCCGACCAGGGCGGCGCCGCCGAGCGACAGGCCCGCGCAGGCGGCGATGACGCCACCGGGGGCGTTCACCTTGGCCGCGCCATAGCCGACCAGGACCATCGCGGCGGCCGCGCCGCACAGGGCGAAACGGAGCTCGTCGGAGGTGTCGACGGCGTGCTGGGGGCCGGCCGAGAAGGCCAGGAACGTCAGCGAGATGATCGTGACGACCACGGCGAACGCGTCGCGGCGGCGCAGGCGGGAGCCGAGCACCACGCGGGCGCCGAGCACGGTGAAGGCCAGCGAGCCGGCCAGGATCGACTCGACGACGTAGACGGCCAGGGTCTGCAGCGCGATCATCGCGCCGACCCAGGCCAGGATGTCGAAGAAGATGCCGGCCAGGTAGAGCGGGTGGGCCATGGTCTGCGCGGTGCCGACGCTGCGGCGGGCGCCCACCCCCTGCAGGATCGAGGCGGTGGCGTAGCAGAGCGACCCGATACTGACGACCGTCAGCGCGAACCAACCGGCGCTGGTCATCGGGTGACCCCGTCGCCGTGACGCTGTGTCGATCGAGCAATCACGATCTGATGATAGGCGGCGGGGCTGCGTTCTCGATAGGGGCAGTTCTAGATAGGAGCGGTGGCCAGGAGCTGCCCGGCGTACGTCTCGAGCTGGACCGCGGTCACCTCGGCCGGGGCGACCAGGGCGCTGCCGTCCACGGTGGTGGCGTCCGGGCCGACGAGCCAGCTGCCGGCGTACTCGCGGGAGCCGTCGCGGGCGACGACGAAGAGGCGGCACTGCGAGCCGGCCGGCACCCCGGCCACCGTGGCCCGCAGCCGCACCCAGCCGGCCGCGGGGGTGATCGTGACGTCCATCGACGTGCCGGTGGCGGCGTCGGTCGTGGTGAGGGTGCGGGGGCCGGCGACGACCGCGGGCGCCACCGGGCCCGGCGGGTCGACGAACGAGCGGCCGACGGAGATGCCGCCGGCGACCGCGATCAGGGCGGCCGCCACCGCCGCGAGCGTCCACAGTGCCCGGCGCCGCCTCGTGTGGCCGCGGCCCTCGTCGCGTACCTGGTGAAGGGTCTTCTGCAGGAGCAGGTCGCCGTCGGGCGGCGGGCCCTCCAGGAAGGCCTCGGGCGGGATCTCGCCGAGCCGTTCCTCGATCCCGCGCAGGTCGCCGACCTCGCGCCGGCACTCGGGGCAGTCCTCGACGTGGGCGTGCACGGCGGCCCACTCGTCGTCGTCGAGAACACCCAGGGCGTACGC
Organism: Actinoplanes sp. M2I2; assembly: GCF_023544445.1. Lineage (GTDB taxonomy): Bacteria > Actinomycetota > Actinomycetes > Mycobacteriales > Micromonosporaceae > Actinoplanes. Next base: position 120,646 of record NZ_JALPVJ010000005.1, read on the forward strand.
CCCGAGTTGCTCGCTCTGATGCCCGCTCATCCGCCCGCTCCCATCGAGACGCCGGCGGCCACCGCCTCCCGCAGCCGGCGCATCGCCTGATAGCTGCGGGACTTCACCGTCTCGGCCGGAAGACCGAGCGACGCTGCCGCCTCTTTGACGTCACGCCCCTGGAAGTACAAATGGTTCAGCACCTCGCGTTCCTCGGGTGGCAGAGTGCCGACCGCGTCGAGCATCTCCAGCGACCCGGACGGCAATCCGGCCACGGCCCGCAGCACCCCGAACAGATGAGCGCGGACGGCTCCGCGGTCCTCGCTGAGAGCGGCCGGGTCGGCCCGGGCCCGCAGCAGCGTCCCGCGCACGAAGCCCTCGGCCGCCACGCGGTCGCCGCTCACCCTGGTCGCGTACGCGAGCAGGGCGGCGCCGTGCTCGGCGAACAGCCGCCGCACCAGCACCTCGCCGGCGGCCTGGTCGCGTCGGCTCACTCCCCCACCCGCAGGACCGAGATGGTGTTGTCGCCGCCGTTGGACACGTAGGCGACCCGGCCGTCGGGCGACACCCCGATCGTGCGGGGGCTCTTGCCGACCTTGACCGTCGCCGTGATGGCACCGGTACGCCCGTCGAGCACCGACACCGTGCCGTCGCCCTCGTTGACCGTGTAGCCGTAGCGGCTGTCGGCCGAGAACGCCACGCTCTGCGGGTCGCGGCCGACCGTGAACGGTCCCGTCCGCTTCAACGTGACCGTGTCGATGAGGTTGGCCCGGTCGGCCTCGTAGCCGGCGACCAGCGCCATGCGCCCGTCCGGCGAGACGGCGATGCTGTGCGGCGCCCGGGCCACCGGGATGCTCTGGATCACCTTGTTGGTCCGCATGTCGACCACCGACACCGCGTTGGACTCGTGGTTGGCCGTGAAGGCGCGCATCTGGTCGCCCGAGAAGCCCACGGCGTGCGGGTTGGGCGAGACCGGGAGCTCGCCGACCATCCGGAGCGTGCCGGAGCTGAAGATCTCGAGCCGGCCGTCGCTGTGGATCGGCACCCAGAGCTTGTTGTCGGGCGCGACGGCCAGCGTGTAAGGCATGTGGCCGGTGTCGAGGTAGCGGACGACCTTGCGGCTGCGGGTGTCGACCACCGCGACGCCGCTGCCGGTGTGCTTGTCGTCCTCGTACATCGAGGCGAAGACGGTGTTGCCGTCGCGCGAGACGGCGACGAAACGCGGCGTGTTGCGCAAGGTCACCGGCGTGACCTTGCGGGTGGCGGCGTCGACGATCGAGAGGATCCGGCTGTTCTGGTTGGCGACGTAGACGGTGCGGCCGTCGGGTGAGACCACGACGCCCTCGGGCTCGGCGCCGACGCGGATCGTGCCGGTCACCGTGGGCTTGGCGACGGCGCGCACCCGCTGGGCGAGCGGCACGCGGGTGACCTCGGGCCCGGGCGGCGCGGGCTCGTCCGACGTGAAGGCCTCGGCCGGCTGCGGTTGCGCCGCGGTCGGCAGGGCGACGGCCGGCGGCGCCTCGGACCGGCCGTCGTCGAGCACGGCCATCGCCACCCCGGCGCCACCGAGGACGACCAGCGTGGTGAGGATGGCGACCAGGACGGTGGTGCCGATCTGGCGGCGGCCGGGCGAGGGCGGCGCGGGCAGCACGGTGACCCGGGCGGGGCCGTAGCCGCCGGCGACCAGACCGCCGTCGTACGTCCGCAGGCCCTCGGGCTCGGCCCCGCGCGAGGTGGGCATCGGCGCGGCGTCGGCGACCTGACCGGTGACCCGCACATCGGCCCACCCGGCCGGGCCGCGCACGGTGACCGAGCCGTCGAGCCAGTCGGAGCGGGGCAACCACATGATCCGCAGTGTCCGGTCGCTCAGCATGGCCCGCAGACCGGGACCGGAGACGGTGACCGTGGCGCCGGCGACCGCCAGCGGCGGGCCCTCGACGCGGACGTCGGCGACCAGGCGCTGGGTCTCGGCGGCGACTGTGCCGAAATCGATGCGCTCGGGGTCGAGGCGGACGGCGGTGCGCTCCAGGGCCGCGGCCGCCGCGGCCGAGACGCTGCGGCTGTCGTCCTCCATCATCCGCTGCAGGGCGTGGCGGGCAGCCGCCGCCAACGCGAGGTCGGCGCCCCAGGCCAGCCGGGTCAGCTCTTCGACCCCGGTCAGCCGGGACTCCCGGATCGGACTGCCGATCTCGGTCAGCACGCTCTGCGGTAGCCCAGTTTCACTCATAGTGTCACCGCGATCATCTTGCAGTGACGACGGGCCCCTTCGGAAGGTGTGGCGCGACTTTTGGCACGCTCAGCGGTTGAGCAGCCAGATCGCCAGGGTTCAGCGCACCGGCGTAGGTCACCCAGGCCCAGTACGGCAGCAGCAGCACGGCGGCCGGCCGGTGCACCGGCCAGAACGTCACGACCGTCGCGCCGATCAGCAGCCAGAGCACGACGAGGTCGGCGAAGGCCAGCCCGTACTGCCCGGCACCGAAGAACAGCGGCGTCCAGATCGCATTGAGCACCAGCTGAGCAGGTGCAGGGCGGTCTGGGTCATACCGTGGCAATGCCCACCATCCGCGGACCCACACTTGAAGAAAGCCCGCTCCGGCTCTGGGGCAGCTTTGAGAAAACCCTCCTACAGTCGATGAATGGAGATGGAGGTGCTCCGGCCCGCGGGCTCGGAGCAGGCACCACCCGAGGCCGGAGAACCATCCGGGGCCGGGGAGCCGAAACCGGCGCCTTGGTGGAAAAAGGCCGATCTGCGGCGAAAGCTGGCGATCGGCGCCGTGGCGGCCTGGGCGGTCGCGATCACGGCCGTGGTGCTGCTGCGGGACGGCGACGACCCGGGGGCCCCGGCCGCGCTCCCGGCGGCCTCCCCCTCCGCCTCGGACGCGCCGCTCACCGTCCCCCAGCTCTACCAGGCGCTGCGCCCCTCGGTCGTGCTCATCAAGGCGACGGGCAGCGGAGCCGGCGCCGACACCGGCACGGGCGTCGTCGCCAACGCCGACGGCACCATCCTCACCGCGTTCCACGTCGTCGAGGGGGCCAAGGCCATCACCGTCGCGTACGCCGACGGCACCGAGTCGCCGGCCGAGATCGTGACGTCGAGCGCCGCCCAGGACATCGCCACCCTCAAGCCCGGCAAGCTCCCCGAGACGCTGGTGCCCGCGGTGCTCGGCGGCGGGGCGGCGATCGGCGACGACGTGGTGGCGATCGGCAACCCGCTCGGGCTGACCGCGACCACCACCAGCGGGGTCGTCTCGGGCCTCGAGCGCACGCTCAGCCGCGACCGGGGCGGTGACATCGCCGGACTGATCCAGTTCGACGCGGCGGTCAACCCGGGCAGCTCGGGCGGTCCGCTCCTCAACGACCGGGGTCAGGTGATCGGCATCGTCGTGGCCCTGGCCAACCCGACCGACGCCGGCACGTTCATCGGCATCGGTTTCGCCGTACCCATCGGGGCCGCCCTCGGCGCCGGGGAGGGCGACGGCCAGAACCCCCCGCTGTGACCCGACGTTGTCGCCACGAGACTCTGAGGACGGACGCATGAACCTGCCGGCACGCGGCGCCCACCCCTTCACCGACGCCCCGCCGGCCTCGGCCGGACCGATCGAGAAGGTCCTCTACGAGGTCAAGAAGACCATCGTGGGTCAGGACAATCTGCTCGAGCGGCTGCTCGTGGCCCTGCTCGCCCGCGGGCACATCCTGGTCGAGGGCGTGCCCGGGCTGGCCAAGACGCTCGCCGTGAAGTCGCTGGCCGACGCGATCGGCGGCGACTTCCACCGGGTGCAGTTCACCCCCGACCTGGTGCCGGCCGACATCGTCGGCACCCGCGTGTACCACCAGCCGACCGGCGAGTTCCAGGTGCAGCTGGGCCCGGTCTTCACCAACCTGCTGCTCGCCGACGAGATCAACCGCGCGCCGGCCAAGGTGCAGAGCGCGCTGCTCGAGGTGATGCAGGAACGCCAGGTGACGATCGGCCGCGAGACCCACAAGGTGCCCAACCCGTTCCTGGTCATGGCCACCCAGAACCCGATCGAGACCGAGGGCACCTATCCGCTCCCGGAGGCCCAGATCGACCGGTTCATGATGAAGGTGATCGTCGGCTATCCCAGCCCCACCGAGGAGTTCGTCGTCGTCGAGCGGGCCCTCGCCCCAGCCGCGGTGATCCAGAAGATCATCGACCCCGGGACGCTGGTCTCGCTGCAGCAGCAGGCCGACCGGGTGTACGTGGACCCGTCGCTGATCGAGTTCGCGGTGCAGCTGGCCCACGCCACCCGCGATCCGGCCCGCATCGGCCTGACCGACCTGGCCCGGTACGTCACCTTCGGGGCCAGCCCCCGGTCGTCGATCAGCCTCGTGCTGGCCGCCCGGGCGCTCGCCTTCATCCGCGGGCGCGAGTACGTCGTACCGGAGGATCTGACCGATCTGGCCCTGGACGTGCTGCGGCACCGGCTCGTGCTGTCCTACGAGGCGCTCTCGGACGAGGTGACCGCCGACGTGATCCTGCAGAAGGTGCTGGCCAACGTCGCGATCCCGGAGCCGGCCGGCCGAGGCCGCTGAGATGAGCTCCGCACCGGACAGGTTGCTCAGACGCCTCGAGTGGCGGCTCGGGCGGCGTCTCGACGGGCGTCTGCAGGGCAGCTACCGCACGGTGTGGCACGGCGCCGGCATCGACTTCACCGACCTGCGGCTCTACGCGGCCGAGGACGACGTCCGGCACATCGACTGGAACGTGACGGCCCGCCTGGACGAGCCGTACGTCCGGCAGTACACCGAGGACCGGGAGATGACCGCCTGGCTGGTGATCGACCGGTCGGCGTCGATGCGGTTCGGCCAGGGCGCCGGCAAGGAGTCGACGGCCACCGAGCTGGCCGTGAGCATCGCGCGGCTGATCTCGCGGGGCGGCAACCGGGTCGGCGCGATCCTCTACGACAACGCCGGCCACCAGGTCATCCCGCCCCGCGGCGGCCGCGACCAGGTCCTGCGGATCACCCGGGAGCTGTTGCGGCCGGCGCCGAAGGGCCGGCCCGGCACGACCACCGACCTGGCGGCCATGCTGCGGCTGGCCGCGACCACCACGTCGCGCCGGCGCAGCCTGGTCTTCGTGATGAGCGACTTCATCGGCGAGCAGGGCTGGGACAGGCCGCTGGCCCAGCTCACCCACCGGCACGAGGTCGTGGTGGTGCGGGTCGTCGACCCGGCCGAGGTGGAGCTGCCCGACCTCGGCGTGATCCTGGTCGAGGACGCCGAGACCGGGGAGCAGCTGCTGGTCGACACCAGCGATCCGCTGCTGCGGGCCCGGCTGGCCGACCAGGCGGGCGCCCGCGAGACCGAACTGGCCGAGGGCATGCGCCGGGCCGGGGTCAGCGCCCAGCGCATCACGACCGATCAGGACCTGCTCGCGGTGCTGATCGACATGGTCCGGCGCTCGGGGCGGGGGCGCCGGTGAGCTTCCTCTATCCGGCCGTGCTCGGCGTGGCCCTGCTCGTCACCGCCGCGGCCGTCGTGGCGTACGTCCGGCTCCAGCGGCGTCGCACCGCCGCGCTGGCCCGGTCGGGCTTCGCCGGAGTGCTGACCCGCGGCGCGGCGGTGCGCCGGCACCTTCCGTACGCGCTGATCCTGATCGCCCTGCCGATCCTGCTCGTGGGGCTGGCCCGGCCGCAGGCCGAAGTCACCGTGCCGCGCGTGTCGGGGACCGTGCTGCTGGCCTTCGACGTGTCCAACAGCATGCGGGCCGGCGACGTGCAGCCGACCCGGCTCGCCGCCGCCCAGGCCGCCGCCAAGGAATTCGTCGACGACCAGCCCGAGACGGTCGACGTCGGGGTGCTCGTCTTCGGCGACCAGGCGCTGCTCACCCAGGCGCCCTCGGACGACCACCAGGCCGCGCGGGCCGCGATCGACCGCCTGGCGGCCAGTGGTGGCACCTCGCTGGGCCAGGCCATCCTGGTCGCGCTGGGCACGATCACCGGCAAGCCGGCCACCCTGCCCGAGGACGGCGCCGCGCCGCCCGACCTCGGCTACTGGCCGTCGGCCACGGTCGTGATCTTCTCGGACGGCCAGGAGACCGGCGGCCCGGACGTGGTGGCCGCGGCCGAGCTGGCGGCGGCCGCGGGCGTCCGCATCCAGACCGTCGGCGTGGGCACCGAACGCGGCGCGACCGTCGAGGTCGACGGCTTCCAGCTCGGCACGGCGCTCGACCCCGGGCTGCTCACCACCGTCGCGCAGACCACCGGCGGCGCCTACCTGCCGGCCGGCGACGCCGAGACGCTGACCGACACCACCAAGGGCATCGACCTGCGGCTGACCGCGCAGAAGGAGCCCCTCGAGCTGACCGCGCCGTTCGCCGGCGCCGCCCTGCTGCTGCTCATGCTCGGCGCCGTCCTGGGCTCCCGCTGGCACGGAAGGATCATCTGATGTCGTTCAGCTGGCCGTGGGCCCTGACCGCCCTGCTGGCGGTGCCGCTGCTGCTGGCGATCCGCTGGTGGTTCAACCGCCGGCGCAAGCGGGCGGCGGTGACGGTGTCGAGCGTCGCGCTGATCCGGGCCGCGCTCCCCGGCCGGACGTCGTGGCGCCGGCGCATACCGGTCTTCCTCTTCCTGGCCGGCCTGCTGGCCCTGGGCGGCGCGCTGGCCCGCCCGCAAGCCTCGGTGTCGGTGCCGTCGAACAGCACATCGGTGCTGCTGGCGATCGACGTGTCGGGCTCGATGTGCGCGACCGACATCGAACCGAACCGTTTCACGGTGGCGACCGAGGCGGCCAAGCAGTTCGTCCAGCGGCAGGAGGACGGCACCCGGATCGGCCTGGTCGCGTTCTCGGGCATCGCCGGCCTGCTGGTCGCCCCCACCACCGACAAGGACGCGCTGCTCGACGCGATCGGCACGCTGCGCACGGCCCGCGGCACGGCCATCGGGCAGGCCATCCTGACCTCCATCGACGCCATCGCCGAAAGCAACCCGCGAGTCGCCAAGACCGGGGTCGAGCTGGACGCGCCCGGCCAGCTGGGCGACTACGAACCGGACACGATCGTGGTCCTGACCGACGGCTCGAACACCACCGGCGTCGACCCGGTCACCGCGGCCCAGCAGGCGGCGGCGCGGCGCCTGCGCGTCTTCACGATCGGCTTCGGCACCACCGAGCCGGCCCCCATGGTCTGCACCGCCGACCAGATCGGCGGCGACTCCCCGTTCGGCGGCGGCCGGGGCTGGGGCGGCGGCCGGGGCGGCCGCAACATGGAGATCGACGAGGAGGCCCTGACCCAGGTGGCCGACACCACCGGCGGCCGCTACTTCCGAGCCGAGGACGCCGACCAGCTGGCCGACGTCCTGACCGACCTCCCCCGCGAGTTCACCCTGCGCAAACAGGAAGTCGAGATCACCTTCTGGTTCGTCCTGGCCGCCTCGGTCCTGGTCCTGACCGGCGTAGGACTCTCCCTCTGGTGGAACCGAGCCCCCGCACCCCGGCCAAGGAAGTGATCACGACCAGCACCGAGGAGCCGCGGCGGGTCCGGGCGTGCGGTCAACCGGTCGACGAGCCGTTCTCCAGGTAGACGGTGGTCGCCGCGGCCCTGGCGTCCAGGCAGGACAGCAGTCGCCGGGCCAGCAAGTCGGGCAAGGCGCGTGCGGCCTGGGCCGCCGGGAGAAACGCATACGAGCGGAGCTCGTCGGCCGGCAGCCGGATACCGGCGATCTCCGGCGCGGTCAGCCGGCCACCGTCGAACACCACGATGAGGCCTTCACTGCGCCCGGGTCGCGGCGGAACCCAGTCGATGGCCAGCAAGCGGCCGGAATCCCGATCAAGTCCGAGTTCCTCCTTGACCTCCCGGACGGCGGCCTGCCGAGGCGACTCGTCGAGCTCGACGGAGCCACCGGGCAGCTCCAGGAAGTCGACATACGTCGGTTCCACCACGAGCACCCGATCCGACTCGTCGAAGAGAAGGACCGTGGAAGCCATCCGTTTACGCGGCAACGCCAGATCGAACGCTGCTACCGGAACGGCCGGTTCGGGCTGGGAGGTCGCCTCGGGGGTCATCCTGGCACGCTACAGAGGTTGAACAGTTAGGTTGGGCCGGGTTCGGGGGCAGCTCGGTGCGCTACGGACGCGTCTGTCTCTAGCGGAAGACGTATGGTCGGTGCCCTTTCCGGTGTACCCGACTCACCTCTCGTAGCGCAACGCACTCAGAGCTGAACGCGAAGTAGGCTTGGTCCGTCGGCAGCGCGAGGTGAGGCCAAGAGGCTGGTCGGTAACGACTTATCCGGCTTGCGGGTCGGCCAGGCCGGCCCGCCATGCCCAGGCGGCCATGCCTACCCGGTTGTTGAGGCCCAGTTTCGCCTGGATATTCGCGACGTGGGTCTTGGCTGTACCGGCGGCGATGAACAGCTCGGCGCCGATCTGCGCGTTGGTCAAACCCTGAGCGACCAGCCGTACGATCTCGGTCTCGCGATGTGTCAAGGGATTGTCCGCCGGGGGCCGGTCGGGCTTGGTCACCGCGCGCAGGAGCCGGATGGTGACCTGAGGGCTGATCAGTGCATCACCGGCCATCGCCGCACGGACCCCCTCAATCAGAAGTGTCGGTCCGGACCGCTTGAGCAGGAAACCACAGGCGCCGTTGCGCAGTGCGGCTTCCACGTACTCATCGAGATCGAAGGTGGTGACCACAACCACCCGTAGGCCCTCTTGGGTGAGCAGCCGGGTCAGTTCCAGTCCGTTGATGCCGGGCATCCGGATGTCGGTGAGCACGACGTCCGGCCGTAGCCTGCGGGCCAGGGCCAGGGCCGTGATGCCGTCGATGGCCTCGCCGACCACCGTGATGTCGGGCTGGGAGTCCAGGACGAGGCGGAAACCGCTGCGCACGTCCGGCTGGTCGTCGGCGAGCAGGACCCGGGTGCTGTTCATGCCGTCACCACCGGAATGACGGCGACGACTTCCCAACCACGCTCACACGGCCCGGCCGACAGGGTGCCGCCACTCGCGGCGACCTGCTCCCGCAGGCCGGCAAGGCCTCGCCCGCCGCGCCTGGCACGCCGCTGCTGGGGCGGTGGCCCAGCCGTGTCGTTGCGGACCCGCACCTCCACACTGCAGGCGTCGCCGGTGACGGACACGTCGACCCGGGTCGCTGCGGGCGCGTGCCGCCGGACGTTGGTCAGGGCTTCGACCACGATCCGGTACGCCACCGCGGCGCTGTCGCGCGGTACCTCATCCATCCGGAGATTCTGGACGAGTCGCGCATCGAGGTGACCTGCGGCGCGGAATCGGTCAACCAGGCTCGGCAAGTCATCCAGCGCGGGCAGCGGCCGCACCGTGCCGGTGTCCGGTTCGTGCAGCATGCCGACCATCCGATCCATCGTGGCCAACGCGGCCAGACCCGCGGCTTCGATACGCGCTAGTGCCGGACCGGCCGCCTCCGGGCTGCTATCGGCGACGAAGCGGGCCGCCTGGGCCTGCGCCACGATCCCGCTGATGTCGTGGGCGACGAAATCGTGCAGGTCACGTGCCACCTGCAGGCGCTGAGCATGCCGGGCCTGCTCGACGGCCACCGTCCGCCGGTGGGCCATCAGCCGCGGGTAGCCGCCGACGACCACCGCGACCACGGCGGGCGTCGTCCAGACCGCTGCCGCGGCGATCCGTTGTGCCGCGGCCATGCCGTCGGTGAACGACCAGAGCACGAGCGCCATCGCGGCCGCGGCCAGCCCGGCAGCCGGGGCGATGTGCCGATGTGCCCCCCACCGCACCGCGACGGCCAGCAGCACCCCGAGGGTGGCCATCACCAAGAGGAAAGGGTACGGCGGTCCGCCGAGGTCGCCGACGAACGTCACACCCAGTGTGGACGTGCTGGCCGCCATGCTGATCCAGCCGAGGTGCCGACGCGTCATCACTTGATCGTAGGCGGGCATCGCCGTATGCCGATCGGCATAGACCGTTGCGGCCGGCATGCCGCACCTCGCCACATCGGCAGATGGTGGCGCACAACCAGCACAGCCGAGGCTGGTGAGGCAGCGGCGATCGGACGCCGCGCCTTCACCAGGAGTGACATGTCCCCATGGATTAAGGTGGCGGCCGTCGCCGCCCTAGGCGTTATGACGACACCCTCTGCCGCACAAGCCGCGCCGCCCGGCAACGCCGGTGTGTTCGGGGTGGGGCAGGTGGTACTCACCCAGCCCGATGCTGTCGGGCATCGGGTTTGGTTCGGAGTCCTGGCGTCGGCGGACGCGGCAGGTTCATCGCGCGGCCGTTTCTGGTTCCGGCACCTGCTTCCGGACGGCTCGGTGCTGGCGCAGGGCTGGGCCGAAGTGACGTGTCTACAGGTGACGGGCGATGTCGCACTGTTCACTGCGGTCGTTCCCGAGGGTGTCGGGGTAGTGAAGAACCACGCATTCGCCATGAAAGTCATCGACGGCGGCGCGCGGCCGGATCAGGTGGCGTTCATCCAGGCCGGTGGCGGACCGGACCGGCCGCCGGCGAGGTGTATCGACTTCGACGTGGAGCATCCGGGTCAGCCCTATCACCAGGTTCGCGCCGGGGGGTACGCCGTCCATGGTGGCTGAGCGGATCTCATCGGCGCCGGTCACGGACCGGATCAGGTGGTGGCGGCGCTGGCCGGTCTGGTCGGGCTATGTCGCGGCCGGCTGGTCACTGATGTACGCCATGCTCGGGATGTACTGGACGGCCGGCGGCGACGGGTTCCCGTTCGCGCCGATCGACGACGACCGCAGATCGGGTTCGATTCTGGAGGGGATCCCGGTCGCTCTCGGCGCATCGCTCATGGCCGTGCTCGGTCTGATCGGTACGGTTGTCGCGCTGGCGATGGCCCGAGGCGCCGGCTCCCGCCACCAGTCGGCGGCGATGATCGCGTTCGGTTGGATCGTGTCGGCCGGCCTGACCTTGATCATCCCCGACTACACCTTGATCACTGTGCTGGCGTTCGCCCCGCTGCTGCTGGTGTTCGCCTTCACCGGCGTGCCCGGCCCCCAGGACGGTATCGGCGACATCTTGTACTGGCACCGGACCAATCTGATCATCCTGTTCGTTGGCGGTCTGCTGTGGGCCGCGGCCACGTTGGCCTACCAGCGGCGCAGGCGTGCGGCCTGTCAGCACTGCGGCCGTCGTCACGGATCGGCCAGCAACGGTCCGTCCCAGCAGACGCTGCTGAGGTGGGGGCGCTGGGCGGTCCTGGTCGCCTGCCTGGCGCCCCTGCCGTACGAGATCACCCGAATAGCCTGGTACTTCGGTCATCCTCTGGGCATCAGCCGGGATTTCCTCACCATGATGCAGGAAACCGACGGCATGCTCACCATCGGCTTGGGCCTCGCCATCGCTTCGGTGCTGGGTGGCGTGCTCACCCACGGCCTGGTCAGCCGGTGGGGCGAGGTCTATCCGCGGTGGATCTGGTTCAAGGCCGGGAAACCGGTACCACCGGCACTCGCGATCGTTCCGGCATCTCTCGTCGCCGTGGTTCTCATCCCAGCCGGGCTGATGATGTTACGGAACCTGGCGATCGGTGACGGGTGGGGCTTGCGTCTTGTCAGCGTGCCCTGGGTGCTCTGGGGCGCCGCACTCGGCGTGGCCACGATCACTTATCACCTGCGCCGACGCGGCGCATGCCAGCACTGCGGCCACGGTGCGAGCACCGTGGCCGCAGATGCGGAGCCTCAAGACGCGGGGTGATCTATTGAAGCTCGGCGTGGCGTCGTGACTGGTGTCGATCACTTCTTGTAGGCCGGAGGGATGAGATATCCCGACAGTGGCGGTCTGACCGCGCCAGCCCGGGCGAAGCGGGAGCAGGTGCGGCGGCAGGCCGCGGACTGGTTCGAGCACGGTGTGCCGGCGGCGGAGGTGGCCCGGCGGTTGCGGGTATCGGCGACTGCGGCGTACGGATGGCAACAGCGCTGGCGGCAAGGTGGCGTGGCAGCTCTGGCATCGAGGGGTGCACCGGGAAGCCGGTGCCGCCTGAACGAGGAGCGGTTGCAGAAGCTGGGACTGGCGTTGGACGAAGGACCAGCCGTGCACGGCTTTACCGAGAATCAGCGCTGGACCTTGGCGCGGGTGGCGGACCTGATCGCCCGCCAGTTCGGGATCCGGTACACCCCGCGCGGCACCGCCAACATTATGTACCGGCTGTGCTGGTCGGTACAGGTGCCGAAGCACCGGGCCGTTGAGCGCGACGAGGCCTCGATCGCCACCTGGCGCAAGGAGACGTGGCCGGCGGGAAAACGGTAGCGGCGCAGCGGCAGGCGTGGCTGGTCTTCGAGGACGAGGCCGGTCAGACGCTGCGCCCCCCGAAGGCCCGGACCTGGGGACGGCGCGGGCACACCCCGGTCATCCCGGTCTCCGGCAAGGGCTCCGGCCGGGTCTCGATCGCCCGGCTCACCTGCTACCGGCCCGGGGATCGGTCCCGGTTCATCTACCGCACAATCGTGCACCACGGCCGCAAAGGCGAGCGGCGCAGCTTCAGCGAACGCGACTACATCAACCTGCTCGACGCCGCCCACCAACAGCTCGACGGGCCGATTGTGCTGGTCTGGGACAACCTGAACACCCACATCAGCGCCGCCATGCGCGCGATGATCGACGCCCGGGACTGGCTGCACGTGATCCGGCTGCCCGCCTACGCCCCGGACCTCAACCCGACCGAGGCCGTGTGGTCGCACCTTGAACGCAGCATCGGCAACGTCGCCCTTCACGGCGTCGATCACCTACTCGCCATCCTCAAGAACCGGCTCAAAAGCATCCAATACCGCGACGACCTGATCGACAGCTTCCTCGCCCACACAGGCCTGACCCTCGAACCCGACACAACCTGACTATTAAAGCTCTGTAGCCGGTCGCCGAGCCGCTCACCGTCATGGTCCGAGCGAGCCTCCTGCGCGGGCCGGCTCATTCGGGCGCCAGAACCCGCGGGACCTCGTTGCGCAGGGCCAGCGCCGTCGGCACCATCGTCGCCACCAATACGAGGAGAAGGCCCAGCCCCGCGATCGCCAGGGACGGCACCACTCCGGCGGCGGTCCACGTACCGGCCGCCCAGGCGCCGATCACGCTCGTGACCCCCACCGCGAAGCCGCCCAGCAGCACAGCCGTGCCCACATAGATGACCGCCTCGGCCGCGGCCGCGGCCAGCACGACGACCGGCGTGCCACCGGCGGCGACGATCAGCGCCAGCTCACGGTCCCGGCGCCGGCTGGACATGAACACCGTGGCCACCGCGCCCAGCACAGCCAGCAGCAACGGTCCCCCGATCAGCAGGACCACCGTGCCGGTGGACAGGGAACCCGACGGCGCCCCCACCGCCCCGTTGGCCGTGTAGAGGCCCCCGGCCAGGGCCACCGCGACCATCAGGGGGCTGATCGTGGCGGTGCTGCGACCCACATTGGCCGCCGTGCTGTTGCGGGCCAGGAACCACGCCGCCGACGCGGTGGCGGGCAGCAGCGAGGTCCAGGCGCGTACCAGGCGGGCCAGGAACAGCGGCCCGAACGCGGCCAGCACCCCGGCGATCAGCGGGCTGATCACCATCAGCGGGACGGCGATCGTGTCGAGGCCGGTGCCGGGAAGGGTGGCCACGATGACGGCGACGACCGCCGCGGTGGCCAGGCCGCCGATCCAGCGGGCCACGGTCATCCGGCGGTCGGGCGGCTCGACCTCGCGCAACGACTGGATGGGCGGGGTGTGCGCGGCCCGGCCGGCGCCGCGGAAGCCGCCCAGGGTGATCACCACGGCGACGAACAGCACCACCGGCACGGCTCCGGCCGGCGTGAACCTGGGGTCGAGGGCCGCCAGCTCGGGTGAACCGGCGAAGGCGTACCGGGAGAGGGGCCGGAGGATCGGCAGGGCCAGCAGGCAGCCGGCGACGCCACCGAGCAGGGACACCGTGAACAGCTGGGTCGTGACGACCAGGCGGACCCGGCCCGGGCTCAGACCGACGAGCTGCCACAGAGCGTACCCGCGCTGTTGCAGGGTCACCGTGAGGTTGGTGACCGCGCCGACGACGATGAGCGCGGTGACCAGGGTGAAGGCCGCGACGGTGCCGCTGAGGCCGTAGAGGGCCAGGGCTTCGGTGCCGCCCGCGGCGACGGCGGTCTGGATGTCGCTCGCCACGACCGCGCCGACCAGGGCCGTGGCCGTGGCGATGAGCAGCGCGCCGAGCCAGATGCGGCGGTTGGCGACCAGGTCGCTGACGATCAGGCGCAACATGTCAGGACGCCCCGGCCACCGCGGCGAAGACGTCGTCGGCCTTCGGGTGGATCAGCTCGCGGTGGATGACCCCGTCGCGCAGCACGAGCACCCGGTCGGCCCGCGCGGCCGCCTCCAGGTCGTGCGTGACCATGACGACCGAGCGGCCCTCCCCCGCCCGCGCGACGCCGGCCAGCAGGTCGAGCACCTGCGCGCCCGACTCGGTGTCGAGCGCGCCGGTCGGCTCGTCGGCGAAGACGAGATCGGGGCGTACGGCGAGAACGCGGGCGATGGCGACCCGTTGCTGCTGCCCTCCGGACAGCGCGGACGGCCGGTAGCCGGCCCGCTCGGCCAGGCCCACCTCGGCCAGGGCCCGGTCGACGTCGGCGGCGGAGATCTCCCGCCGGGCCAGCCGGGCCGGCAGGGCGACGTTCTCGCGCGCGGTGAGCGACGGGATCAGGTTGTACGACTGGAAGACGAACCCGAGGTGGTCACGGCGCAGCTTGGCGATCGCGCCGCGGCCCAGCGAGCCCGTGTCGCGGCCGAGGATGCGGACCCGGCCGGTGGTCGCCGCCTCCAGCGCGGACATGCAGTAGAGCAGCGTCGACTTGCCCGAGCCGCTCGGCCCGACCACGGCCAGGAACTGCCCGGGCGGCACCTCCAGGCTGATCCCGCGCAGCACCGGCGTGGCGCCGCCGGCGGCCGGGAACGACTTGGTGAGGTTGTCGACCTCGACGAGGGGGCTCACGTGGCTCTCACCAGTTGATCTAAACCGCTGCTCCGGGGCAACGGCCATGCCGGCATCCGCTGTCCGCGCGTCCGTATGCGGAGGAAACGGCGGCAATACCCCGGCCGTGTGGGAAGCGTCATGCCGGCGCGGCACCCCGCCCGACGGCGTACCGTCCCCGATCTCCATGGTCATGCCGCCCACCCTGGCCGCCGGAGGTGCGCGACGCATCAGTACGACGACTAGGAATGACTTCGCCGCGTCTTCGCCGGACGGTCACGGCTATGTGACCCCGCGCACGCACAGCCCGTCCACAGTGAGCACATGATCCGCTTTGCGGCCCTGGGTGATTCGGTCACCAGCGGGTACGGCGATCCGATGCCCGGCGGCGGCCGGCGAGGGTGGGCGGCGCTGCTCGCCGCGTCCCTGCCCGACGGCGCCGACTTTCACAACCTCGCCGTCAGCGGCGCTCGCATCGGCGATGTGGCTGAGCGTCAGCTGCCGGCTGCCCTCGACCTCCGCCCACATCTGGCCAGTGTGCTGATCGGGATGAACGACACTCTCCGCGGCGATTTCGACCCCGTCTCCCTCGGCCGTTCGCTCACCGGCATGGTGGCGACCCTCACGGCGGGCGGCGCGACGGTGCTGACCGCCCGTCTGCCCGACCCCGGCCGCATGTTCGGCCTGCCCGGCGTGATCGCCCGCCCCTTGGGCCGGCGGATGGCCGCCCTCAACGAGGTCCTCGACGAGATCGCTCTGATTCACGAGACGGTTCACATCGATCTGGCCGAGGCGGCCTACGCCCGCACCCACTGGAGCGTCGACCGCCTGCACCCCTCCGAGCGAGGCCACCGGCTGCTGGCACACACCTTCGCCTGCGCCCTCCGCGCGGCCGGCCATCCCGTACGCCTGCCGGACCTGGAAACCACCAACCCGGAGCCCACGGTGCGGGAGAAGGTCTGGTGGATGGCCACGCAGGGCAACCGCTGGCTTCTGCGCCGCTCCACCGACCTGCTCCCCACCCTGGCCCGGCTGGCCGCACACGAGTGGCTGGCCGCCCGCCCCACCGCGATGCGCGTCACGGACTGATTCCTCCGGCCCGGCCGGTGCGGCGGCAAGGATCGATGATCAGTTGCCCGGGCCGGCACGAAAGTCAGGGCCGTCACAGGGGAGCGAGTCCGGAGGCCGATCCGACCCCCCTGAGGTACGAAGCTGACGTGAAGTGGTCCGGGCGTCGGCGAGGATCAGTGACGTTCCGTGAGCAGCTTGGGCGGTGACACAGCTGCGGTGGGCTCCCGGAACGGGACGGCCAGCAGGAGGCCGATGCTGATCCAGACGTACGTGTTGCTGCCGATCGCGGCCAGGAGGCCGGAGCCACCCGACCACCACAGCCACACCACGCTGCTGCTCAGCACCACATAGACGGCGGCCAGCACGCCCAGGCGGCGGCCGGAGCGGTCGCGCACGGCGGCGTCGGCCAGCAGGAACAGGGCCGGGAGCAGCCAGACCAGGTGGTGCACCCAGGTGACCGGGCTGATCAGGCAGGCGACGATGCCGGTGGCGGCGAAGCCGGCCGCGTGGTCGGGGGCCGCCCGGCGGTCGTCGCGCAGCAGGCGTACCCGCAGGAACCAGCACGCCAGGACCAGGGCGACCGCCGCCGGCCACCATGCCGGGGGCAGGTCGAGGCGGGCCACCACGCCGCGCAGGGACTGGTTGGAGACGTATTCGAGGCGGCCGACGCGGTCGGTGTCCCAGAGGGTCGCCGACCAGAACTGGGCCGAGGTCGAGGGGGCGACGAGCGCCGCCAGCAGCGTCGCGCCGGCGGCGGTGGCGATCGCGGTGGCGGCGGCGCGGTATTGGCGGGTGACGATCAGATAGCCGATGAACACGGCCGGGGTCAGCTTGATCGCGGCGGCCAGGCCGATGCCGACGCCGGCCCAGCGACGGCCGGTCGTCAGCGCGCGCAGGTCGACGAAGACCAGCGCCAGCAGGGCCAGGTTGACCTGGCCGAAGCTGAAGGTGTCGCGGGCCGGCTCGAAGACCAGCACCGCGAGGAAGACCAGCGAGCCGGCCAGCCACACCGGACCGCCGTGCCGGCGCACCACCGGCACCAGGAACCAGCGCAGCAACAGCACCACGGCGGCGGCGTTGACCACGATGCTCAGCGCGACGGCGACCGGCCAGCTGGTCAGCGCGAGCGGGCTGAGGACCACCGCGGCGAACGGCGGGTAGGTGAAGCCGTACTCGGTGTCCTGATAGAGGAAGTCGTAGAGTTCGCCGCCGTCGAGCAGCCACGACCGCACGGCTCCCCGGTAGACCCCGAGGTCGAAGAACTCCCGGAAGGTCGGCACGGTCACCAGGAACACGCCCACGGCGAGGGCCGTCAGGGCCACGATCAGGACCTGGGCGTACGGGCTCCGCAGGCGGCTCATCGGGCGGCCCGCACGGTGACGAGCCGGGCGGCGGCGGGCGCGGCGGCCAGGCGTACGCCCAGGAACGCCGCGCCACCGGCGAGCGCCCCCAGGGTGGCCAGCAGGAACTCCCCGGCGTCGACGGCGAAGCCGTCGGGCAGCACCACCAGCGCCAGCACCGCGCAGGTGGCCGCCAGCGCGCGGCGGACCCAGCGGTGACCGGCCGCGGCGGCCAGCGGCACCAGGCCCCAGATGAGATACCACGGGCGCAACGCCGGGCCGAACGCGACGACCGCGATCAGCACGACTCCCAGCCCGTAGAGCGGGCCCAGGCGGTCGAGGTGGGTCCACACGAGACCGGCGACGATCAGGATGGCCAGCACGCCCAGCCAGCGCCACAGGCTGAGGACGAAGAGCTCGCCGACCCCGTCCTCGCGCAGGAGGCGGGCCGTCCAGCGGCCGAGCACGCTGGTCACGGACAGGTTCTGGGGCGAGATCGGCGTGTCCAGGGCGGCCACCCAGCCGTAGCCGGTGCCGGCGATCTGGGTGACCAGCGCGGTCGCCGCCGCGGCGGTGGCGCCCACCGCCGCCGTCGCGCGCAGCCGGGAGAAGCGGCCGTCGAGCCGGGCGGCCCAGATGACGGCGACCGCCAGCAGGCCGAGGGCCGCCGGCGCCTTGATCAGCGCGGCCGCCACGACCAGCAGGGTGGCGACGATCGGGTGGCGCCGGATCGCCGCGGCCAGACCGGCGGCCAGCAGGCCGACCATGAGGGCGTCGTTGTGCGCGCCGCCCACGAAGTGGATCAGCACGAGCGGGTTGAGGACGGCCAGCCAGAGCGCCTTGTCGGGCCGGACCCCGGCCTCGCCGGCGAGCGTCGGCAGGACGTACGCCAGGAGGGCGAGCCCGGCGACGGCGAGCAGCCGCATGACGATGACGCCGGTGAGCAGATGGCCGCCGATCGGAGCGGTGACCAGGTGCGAGAGCAGCAGGAAAACGGGACCGTACGGGCTCGGCGTGTGCTGCCAGATGGCGGGCACCTGCTCGGCGAAGAAGCCGCCCAGAGCCGACGGACCGGCCCGGTAGACGTCGAGCCCCTGGCCCAGCATGAGCCCCTGGGCCAGATAGCTGTAGACGTCCCGGCTGAACATCGGCGGCGCGATCAGCAGCGGCGCGGCCCACAGCGCCAGCGTCCACCAGATCGCCCGGAGGTCCCCGGCCCGGCTCAGCCGGCCGAGCCACCACCAGGCCGACAGCAGCAGCGCGAGCCCGCCGTAGACGGCGACCAGCCCGATCCCGACGTGCTTGAGGCCGGCGAAGAACGGGATGCCGACCGGCAGCGCCCCGGCCCCGAGCCCGCCCACCGCGATCAGACAGGACCCCACGAACCCGGTGGCACGCGCCGGCGTGCGGCCGTGATCTCTCGACACCGCAGCACCCTGTCAGTGAAGGGTGTCGCTGCGGGGACGAGTTGCCGTCCCCCAAGTGACGTCCCGCTCACCACCTGACGGCCCGGGCCGGCCGGAGCACGGCCCGGGCCGTCGGTCAGGGGGTGATCACCGTGCGCAGGGGCGGGAGCCCGTTGAATCCGACCGAGGAGTACGTCGCCGTGTACGCGCCTGTCCCCAGAATGCGGATCACCTCGCCGGCCGCCAGGTCCAGCGGGAGATCGTAGGGGGCGTGCTGGTACAGGATGTCGACGCTGTCGCAGGTCGGACCGGCCAGGATCACCGGGCCGGCCGGGCCGTCGCGGGCGGTCGACAGCTCGTACTGGATGGCCTCGTCCTCGGTCTCGGCCAAGCCGCCGAACCGGCCCACGTCGAGGTAGACCCACCGCGGCTCGTCGTCGTACGACTTACGCGCGACCAGCACCACCTGCGTGTGCAGCACCCCGGCGGGCGCCGCGACGTACCGGCCCGGCTCGATCATGAGCGACGGCATCGACCGGCCGAAATTGCGGACCACGGCCGCGCGGATCGCCGCCGCGTACGAGGCGATCGGCGCGACCGGCGTCCGATAGGGGACCGGGAAGCCGCCCCCGGCGTTGAGGATGCGCAGGTCGATCCCGGACGAGGCGAGCGCCGAGAAGATCGACGCGGCGGTGGCGATGCTCGGCTCCCACCGTTCCGGGTAGAGCTGCTGCGACCCCACGTGGAACGCGATCCCGGCCGGATCGAGCCCGCGCAGCGCCGCCACTTTCATCAGGTCGACCGCCATCTCGGGCACGCACCCGAACTTGCGGCTCAACGGCCATCGGGCCCCCTGGCTGGAGGCCAGCACCCGGCAGAGCACCGAGGACCCGGGGGCGTGGGTGACGATCTTGTCGAGTTCGCCTTCGCTGTCGAACGCGAAGAGACGCACTCCACGGGCGTACGCGTACGCGATGTCCTCGTTCTTCTTGATCGGGTGGCCGTAGCTCAGGTCGGCCGGGGACGCGCCGGCGGCCAGGCAGAGGTCGATCTCGGCCCGGCCGGCGACGTCGAACCGGCATCCGGCGTCGACCAGCGCTCGGAGTAGGGGCAATTCGGGGTTGGCCTTGACGGCGTAGTGGATGTGGGCCCCGGCGAACGCCTCGGCGATCTGCTCGTACTGCTTGCGAGCCACGTCGACGTCGATCACCAGGCACGGTGTGGGGGGTGCGCCGGCCGAAGTCGCCGGCTGCCTTGTCTCATCTGCGGTCACTGTCATGGCTGCGGTGTCCTCATCGATGACGGGGCAACGACGACACTCAGCGTACTTCCATCGATGCTCTACGTGTTTGCCGGACATCGACATCGTGAAAGATTCAGAACGCTCATTACAGTTGCCCCGTGTCCGACCTGCTCTCCACACCGGAGCAGCACGCCTACCGCCTGCTGGTGCGGATGGCCGGGGCTGCGCCGACGGATCTCGCCGCGCAGGCCGGCCTCGGTACCGACGAGGCCTCCGCGCTGCTCGAGGCCCTGCACCGTAAGGGGCTGGCCACCCCCGGGCCGCTCTTCCACGCCCTGCCGGCCGACGTCGCCCTCGGCGAGACGCTGCTGCGCGAGCAACAGTCCCTCGAGTCGGCGCGGCAGATGGTCGCCTCGCTCAGCGAGGAGTATCGCTCCAGCACCCGGCGCCGTGACTCCGATCACCTGGTCGAGATCGTGGTCGGGGCCCGGGCTCTGCGCCACCGGCTGCGCGAGATGCAGGACTGCGCCCGCACCGAGATCCTGTGGTTCTGCCGGGCCAACCCGATCGCCATGCAGGGCCCGGAGAACGACGAGGAGTCCGGGGCGCTCGAGCGGGGCGTCCGATATCGGGCCATCTACGAGCGTGAGCTGCTGGAGAAGCCCGGCGAACTGGACAGCATCGTCGAGGCGATGCGGCTCGGCGAGCATTCCCGGACGCTGCCGGTTCTTCCCGTACGGCTGGCGATCGCCGACCGGAATCTGGCGATCTGCCCGTTGGTGCCGGACGCCTCCCGGGGAGTCGGGGAGCCCACCGCGGCGCTGATCCGCCCCAGTGAGCTCCTCGACGCCCTGGTCGCCCTCTTCGAGAGCTACTGGGAACGCGCGACCCCGTTGCGGCCCGACGGCAGCGAGGAGGAGCCCGACAAGTTGCTGCTGTCGCTGTTTGTCGCGGGATTGCCGGACAAGTCCATCGCGACCCAGCTCGGGGTCAGCCGCCGGACGGTCCAGCGCCGGCTCGACCGGCTGATGGAGTTGGCCGGCGTGGACACCCGGGCGGGCCTGGCCTTCCAGGCCGCCCGGCGGGGCTGGCTGTAGGCCGGCCACCGGTCCTCGGCGAGCGGCCTCATGATCGGCCGTAGGCGCGGATCACGGTCTGGGTGACCGCGTTGCCGGCCCTGTCCGAGGCGGTCACCCGCAGCGACACGGTTCCCTGACCGGCCGGCACGAGCACCGCCGGACCGACGGCGAGAGCGGTCCTCCAGGTCCGGCCCTCGTCGGCCGAGGTCTCGACCTTCACCCGCTGCGCGTTCGGCACCTTGACGCCGAGCAGGTGCGGTCCGGTCACCCGGGCCGGAACGGTGTAGCCGACCTGGAGCAGCGGCACCGGGCCCGCCGCCCCCGAGCGGAAGGTCCACTCGGTGGCCGTCGATGTTCCGTAGAGCCACTCGTCGCCGGTGCGACTGGTCGTCATGGCCAGCTTGTAGGTCGCGTTCCCGGCCGGCACCGGCACGTCCTGCCAGCCGTTGGGCAGCGAGGCGATCTCGGCGCCGTCGCGGTACAGCGTGGCCGGCGCCGAGTCGACCAGGTAGTGCCGGTCGGTGCTGTCCACGTAGGACGCGACCCGCAATTTCAGCGTGTCGCCGTCGCGGGTGCTCCGGTGACCCGCCGGCGTGGCCGGCCGGACGACCGGCGCGTACCAGGTCTCCGAGGAGGTCCCGGCCCGCGGGTACGAGACCGCGTCGTCCTGGATCCCGCCCTGCAGGCTGCCCAGGTCGTTCCACGGGAACTCGTGGTGGACCTGGTGCTGCCACACGGTGTCGCCGGTCGACACCCACTCCTCGCGCACCGACGGCGTCCGCACCTGGCGGCTGGTGTCGTTCCATGCGTACTCCTGGACCGGACGCCAGCCGAACCGCTGTTCACGGATCCAGTCGAAGCCGCCGTTGTCCGCGTACCGCGTGGTGATCCGGTAGGAGTTGGCCGCGGTCACCTTGTGCACGATGCCGTTGGGCACCTGACCCTTGGAGACCTGGAAAACGTCGTACAGGTAGGGGCTGCTGGTGGTCAGGGTGAGCGCGATGCTCGCGCCCGGCCGGGCCGCGCGGGCCAGGATCCGGCGACCGTCGTCGTTGGCCACGAGCGCGGTCGGGATCGGCATCCGCGACTCGCCGCTCGGGTCCCACGGCTGCCAGGCGCTCTGGTCGGCCGGGACCACGACCAGGGCGACCGCCGCACCGGCCTCGGCCGCCGCCCGCGAGGACCCGTCCGGGTCGTCCGACTCGATCACGACCGCCTTGCCCCGGACGTTGCCGCCCAGTCCCTTGACCAGGGCGAAACGGCGGGTGCCGGCGTACGCCGGGGAGAACACGCACAGGTTGATGTCGAGGTCTCCGGTCACGCCCGGGATGTTCGCCCGCACCATCGGGGCGACCAACTGCCAGCGGGACGAGAACTCGTAGCTGCCCTTGCGGAGCTTCGCCGTGGGCGTCACGTTGATCTTCTGCACGGCGCTGAAGTGCATGAAGCCGTTGATGACACTGCGGCCGCGGCCGGTGACCCGGTGCACGTAGTAGCTCTCCACCGTCTGCTGCTCGGCCGGCTTGGGCGTCTCGATGCGGATCGGCCTGGCCGTACGGGCGTCGAGCACCACCGTCAGGTCACGGTTGACCTCGAGCTCGGGGATGGTGATCAGGGTGGCCTGCTCGTCGAGCGGCACGCCGTCCTGGATCAAGGCGTCCACCAGGTAGTCGCCCTCGCTGAGCGAGAACGTCTTCTCCTGGCCGGGCTCCAGGAAGTTGAGGACGTCGTAACGCTGCTCGTCGCCGAAGGCCTGCAGCACGGGCACGGCGGTGGGCTGTCCGGCCCGGTCGACGGCCTTGAACGTCACCAGGTGACGCGGCTGGTCGAGGGTGCCGCCGATCGCGGTGGTGATCTTCACCCCGGCCGGCCCGGTCGCGGTGAGCCAGCCGCTGAACGGGCCCGGATCCGCCGTGGCGGCGTCGTGGGTCAGGGTCACACCGGCGGTGCCGCCGGCCGGCACGGTGACCGTGGAGGCCGACAGACCGACCTCGGCCACGGTGTCGCCAAGGCTCAGCGTCACCGCCGCGGCGCCGGTGTTGGTGTACGTGACGGTCCGCGTGGCCCGGGCCGGCGTCTCGTCGATCGCGCGCAGCCCGAAGTCGGCGACACCCGTGCCGAAGACCTTCTGCGTGGTCGCGCGGGTCAGGTCGACCCGGCCCGAGCCCTGCGCGTAGACCGAGGTGCCGGCCGTGGTCTTCGCGGTGCTGATCAGTTCGTCCTTGATCTGGGCGCCGGTCCAGTCCGGGTGCTGCTGGGCCAGGATCGCGGCCGCGCCGGCCACATGCGGGGTGGCCATCGACGTGCCGTTGGCCCCCGTGTACAACTCGTCGACCGGCTCACCCATCGAGGTGCCGGCGGCCCGGGCGGCGACGATGCCGACGCCGGGCGCGGTGATCTCCGGCTTGAGCCCCTCGTCGCCGGAGCGCGGGCCCCGGCTCGAGAAGTCGGCGATCCGGTCGGCGCGGTCGACCGCGCCGACGGTCAGCGCGGCGCGGGCGGCGCCGGGCGAGCCGACGGTGTAACTGGCGCCCGCATTGCCGGCCGCCACCACGAACAACGCGCCGGTCGAGGAGCTCAGCTCGTCGACCGCGACGCTCATCGGGTCGGTGCCGTCGGTCGGGTCGCCGCCGAGGCTCATGTTCACGACCTTGGCGCCGGACCCGACGGCCCACTCCATGCCGGCGATGATGCCCGACTCGGAGCCCGAGCCACCGTCGCCGAGCACCTTGCCGATCAGCAGCCGGGCGCCGGGGGCCACGCCCTTGCGGGTGCCGTTCGACCCGGCGCCCGAGCCGGCGACCGTGGCCGCCACGTGCGTGCCGTGTCCGAAGTGGTCACCCGTGTCGGCGCTGTCGCTGAAGTCGCGGGCCTCCAGGACCCGGCCGGCCAGATCGGGATGGGCCTGGTCGGCTCCCGTGTCCAGCACCGCGACCTTGACGCCGGCGCCGTCGAGGCCGGCCTTCCAGGCGTCGGGCGCGCCGATCTGCGCGGTGCTGCGGTCGAGCACCGCCTCGACCGTGCCGTCGAGCCAGATCCGGTCGGTGGCCGCGCTCCGGGCGCCGGGTGCGGCGCCGGTCCGGGTACGCCAGAAGGCCGCCAGGGAATCCTTGTCGGCCCGCACGGCGACGGCCCCGATGCTGGGCAGCTCGGTGCCGCCCGGGGCGCCCAGGGCGCGGGCGGTCGCGGCGCTCTGAGCCGACGTGACGATCAGCGGGAGGACCGGGGTGGCGGCGTCGCCGTATCCCGAGTCGACAAGGTGCTGAACGTCGAACAGCTCGGCGTCGACGCGGCCGTCGGCGAGCAGCGGCACGGCGTCGCTGGGGACGACGCGGACGCCGCCCCCGGTCTCGGTCGTGGAGAACGTGACGTGCTCGCGGCCGGGCCCCGGCCGCACCGTCGCCGCGACCCGGCCGTCGCCCGCCGGGGCGAGCTGGACGACGTCGCCGGTGACGAGCGTGATCGCCCGGGCCGCCGCAGGGGTGGCGGCGCGGGCGGGCACGGGTGCGGCCGGGGTGGCGCCGGCGGGCTCTGGCGGGAGCCCGACGACACCGGCCCCGATCAGGACGCCGGCCAGACCGACTATGAGGCTCTTGCGTGGCGACAAGGCCGACTCCTTCGCGTGGTGATGACACGCATTTTGAAGTCGGCCGGTGCCCCACCGGGAGACCCGCGCGCTGCCGCAGAGACGACATGGCGCGATGTGGACAGCCGGGGCTCCCCGGGTGAACAGAGTTGATCAAGACAGCGACAGCGCGGCCGCACGGGCGTCGTCGAGGCTGCTGAAGCCCTCGAGCCGGTAGGTCACCTGGCCCTGTTCCCAGATCAGGGTGGGGGTCGCCAGGCGCGCCGTCGCGCTGCGCTCGACCCCCGTACGGTCGATGTAGGTCAGCGTGTGCGGGCCGGGCAGCCAGATCGCCATGCCGCCGCCCAGGTCGACCCACTCGGCGTCCCGGGCCTGCTTGAAGAACGTGCCGGCCGAACCGGCGAACTGGTCGTAACGCACGCTCCCGCCGCGGTAGAGCGCGCTGACCACCCGGGGCACGCCGTTGCCGTCCGGGTCGGCGATCTCGACGCGTTCGGGCGGGCCCAGCGCGGCCGGCATCCGGACGACGAAGGGCGCCCTCTGCTCGGCCACCTCCAGGCTGACCGGGCCGGTCGAGGGCAGCGGGCTCGGGGACCCGGCCGGCGGCCGCGGAGCGTCCGCCCGGACCTCGATGCCGGCTATCCGGAGCACGTGGCCGACCACGTCGATGACGGCCGCCCGGGCCGGTTCGACCGCGACCACGGTGACCGCGACCGCCGCGACCGCGGCCGCGAGGAAGATCCGCAGCCGGCTCCGGCCCGGGGTGAGGCGCTCGCGGACGGCCCCGCGCTGGTCGGCCGCCTCGGGCACGTCCAGCCAGCTGTCCAGCTCGCGCAGTTCGGCGATGAGGTCGTCGTCGTGGTCAGGCACCGGGCACCTCCTCGGCCCGCAGGTGCTCGCGCAGCCGGGCCAGGGCCCGCGACGTCCGCGACTTCACCGTGCCCTTGGGCAACCCCAGCGCCGACGCCGTCTCCTGTTCGCTGAGGTCGAGCAGGAAGCGGCAGACGAGCACGTCCTGATCGCGGCGATCGAGCAGGCGCAGCCGGGCCACCAGCCGTTCGCGCCGCTCCCGGGCCAGCACGGTGTCGGCCGGGTCGGGCGCGTCGGGCAACGGCTCGGACGCGGACGCGGCGCGCAGGGCCAGACCGTCACGACGGCGGCGCGAGCGGTGCAGGTTGCGCGTCTCGTTGGCCACGATCGCGAGCAGCCACGGGCGGAAGCCGGACTCGCCGCGGTAGCGGGACAACTGCCGGTACGCCTTCACCAGCGCCTCCTGCACCACGTCGTCGGCGTCGTCCCCCGCGCCGAGCAGCACGGCGGCCCGGTGCGCGGGCACGGTGTACCGGGCGACCAGGATCTCGTACGCCCCCAGGTCGCCGGCCCGCGCCCGGCTCACCGCCGTGGCGTCGTCGATTCCGGTGTCCGCGCTCAGTTCGGGCTCCTCACCTTCGCACCGACACTGCACTGACACCGCGCGCGGCGAAACGGTTCCCGGAACCTGTGGCCGATTCGTGGTGTCACCAGACCATGACCACACGCCGCTCGTTCCTCAGGCTCTCCGGTGGCGTGCTCGCCGCCTCCGCCCTGGCCGGCTGCCGTGAGCGCGCAGCCGCCACCGTCCCGGCCTCCGTGCCCGACGTGCTGCTGGCCGGCAGCCGTGCCGGGATCGTACGGCTCAGCGGATCCGAGGTGCGCCCGATCGGCGCGCGGTCGGCGCTGAGCCGTGCCGGCAACACCGCGTACGTGGCCGGCGACGACGGCCTGGTGCGGCTGGACGCGGTGACCGGGGCGCCCATCCACAGGCAGGACATCGGGGGTGGATGGGCGCCCCGGGTGGTCGCCGAGTCGTCGGATCTGTGTGTCCTGACCACCTCCGGGCCGGCCGAGCCGCCCGCCGGCCGGGCGACGTCGGCGCTGATGGTGGCCGGGCCCGATCGGCAGCAGACCTTCACCCTGCCCGGTTGCGTCGAGCCGGACGCGTTCACGTCGGACGGCACGGGGCTGTTCGTGCTGGACTGGCTGCCGGCCGACCGGCCCGACCACTACCGCGTACGGCTTCTCGACCTCACCGACGGTCGCCTGCACCCGTTGCTCACGCGGGACAAGACGCCGGTGCCCCCGGGCGCCGAGGAGCAGATGCGGGGCCGCGGGCGGCAGGCCGTCTACTCCGCCGATCGGCAGACTCTGTACACGCTCTACACCCATCAGCCCGAGCACCAGCACACCCGCGATCTGGTCGGCGGCACGCGCAGCCACGTGCATGCCTTCGTCCACGTGCTGCATCTGACCGAGCGGTGGGCGTACTGCCTGGACCTGCCGGATCCGTTCGGGCACGGCCCGGCCGAGGGGCACGCGCTCGCGGTCGACGGCACGGACCTCGCGGTGCTGGACACGGCGTCCGGCACGATCGCCCGGGCGGACACCGGGTCGCTGACGATCGGGCGGACCGCCCGGATCCCGGCCGGCGGCGGCGGGGCGAGCCTCGAGTTCAGCCCGGGCGGGCGGCTGTTCGCCGCGGACGGCGCCACGGTGCACGTGCTGGACCGCGGCTCGGATCGGACGGTCGCCACGTGGAACCTGCCCGGCGCCGCACGAGGGCTGCGGCTCAGCGCGGACCGGACGCGGCTCTACGCCGGTGGTGAGAACGAGGTGATCTGGCTGGACACCACGGCGGGCGACCTGCGAGGACGGGCGCGGGTCGACGGACTGACCACCGTACTTTCCGTGCGTTAACCGAAAGTTTCGGTTTTCCTTCCCGTCGTGCAAGGGGTTTGACCTGGCAATAAAGAACCGGAAGTTAACGGTTGACTCATCTGTGGTCGCGCTCCCAAGATGGAGCACAACGACGATCGTCGATCGCGTGACGGCGGGCCGCTTCCACCGGCAGCCCGCCGTCGCGTACCCCCGACAACGACGAAGGTGAATCCCCGTGACCAGACGGATCCGTCCTCGATCCCTGCTTCTGACGACCGCGGCGGCGCTGCTGGCCGGTGCGGGCGCGGTCGCGCTCGCCCCCGCCGCGGACGCCGCCTCGACGCTCGCCGCCTCCGCGCAGCAGAGCGGCCGCTACTTCGGTGTCGCGCTCAGCGCCGGCAAGCTGAACGACGCGACGTACACCACGATCGCGAACCGCGAGTTCGACATGGTCACCGCCGAGAACGAGATGAAGCTCGACGCCACCGAGCCGAACCAGAACCAGTTCAACTACTCCAGCGGCGACCGCATCGCGCAGTGGGCGACCACGAACGGCAAGCGGCTGCGCGGTCACACCCTGGCCTGGCACTCGCAGCAGCCCGGCTGGATGCAGAACATGAGCGGCATCGCGCTGCGCAACGCCATGCTCAACCACGTCACCCAGGTCGCCACCCACTACCGCGGCAAGATCTACGCCTGGGACGTGGTCAACGAGGCGTTCTCGGACAACGGCGACGGGGCGCGGCGCGACTCCAACCTGCAGCGCACCGGCAACGACTGGATCGAGGCGGCCTTCCGGGCCGCGCGCACGGCCGACTCCGGCGCGAAGCTCTGCTACAACGACTACAACATCGACAACCCCAGCCACGCCAAGACGCAGGCCGTGCTGGCGATGGTGCGGGACTTCAAGTCGCGCGGCGTGCCGATCGACTGTGTCGGCCTGCAGGCGCACTTCAACAGCGGCAACCCGGTGCCGTCGAACTTCCAGACCACCATCTCGAACTTCGCCGCGCTCGGCGTGGACGTGCAGATCACCGAGCTGGACATCCAGGGCTCCGGGTCGGATCAGGCCAACAAGTACCGCACTGTCGTCAACGCGTGCCTGGCCGTGGCCCGCTGCACCGGCATCACGGTCTGGGGCGTGCGGGACAGCGACTCGTGGCGGTCCGGTGACACCCCGCTGCTGTTCGACAACTCCGGCAACAAGAAGGCGGCTTACACGTCCACTCTGGATGCACTCAACGCGGCCGGTCCCGGCAACCCGACGACACCGCCGCCGACCACCACCCCGCCGCCGAGCAACGCCTGCGCCAACGGCTACGTCGGTCTGACCTATGACGACGGTCCTAACCCGAGCACCACCACGCAACTGCTGAACGCTTTGCGCAGCAACGGTTTGCGGGCCACCATGTTCAACACCGGGCAGAACGCGGCGGCCAACCCCGGCCTCGTGGCGGCCCAGGTGTCGGCCGGCATGTGGGTGGCCAACCACAGCTACACCCACCCGCACATGCTCACGCTGAGCCAGGCCGACATGTCCTCCGAGCTGTCGCGCACCCAGACGGCCATCCGCAACGCGGGCGGCGGCACCCCGACGATCTTCCGGCCCCCGTACGGCGAGACCAACGCGACGCTGCAGTCGGCCGCCTCCGCGCTCGGCCTGCGCACGGTGACCTGGGACGTCGACTCGCAGGACTGGAACGGGGCGAGCACCGCGCAGATCGTGCAGGCCGCCTCGACGCTGACCAACGGCCAGCTGATCCTGATGCACGACAACTACGCGACCACCATCGCGGCGATCCCGCAGATCGCGGCCGGGCTGGCCCAGCGTGGTCTGTGCGCCGGCATGATCTCGGCGACCACCGGCCGGGCCGTCGCGCCCGACGGCGGCTCCAACCCGACGACGCCGCCGACCACCACCCCGCCGCCGACGGGTGGCGCCTGCACCACCACGTACGCCGAGGGCCAGAAGTGGTCGGACCGCTTCAACGGCTCGGTGACGGTGAACGGCGCGAGCAACTGGGTCGTCACCGTGACGCTCAGCTCGCCGCAGAAGGTCATCGCCACCTGGAACGCGGCTGTGACCTGGAACAGCGCGGGCAACGTGATGACCGCCCGGCCCAACGGCAGCGGCAACACGTTCGGCTTCACCGTCCAGCACGGCGGCAACTGGAACTGGCCGTCGCTGAGCTGCCGCACCAGCTGATCAACACGCGTGGGGGTGCCGTCGCCCGCACCCCCACGCTTCGACGCCTGCCTGTCAGGTTCGTCACCCGGCAGGCAGGCGTCGGCCGCCCGAGCTGGACCTTCGCCGGCCCGGCGTTTTGATCATCGGAGTGGCGTCTGTCCTTTCCTGTCCGGATCGGTACATTGGGCCCATGGCAACGAACTCACTCCGCGGCGCTCTGCTGCGGTCGTTGCCTGTTCTGCTCCTGCTGCTGACGCTGGGCCTGACCGCGCCGCAGACGGCAACACAGGTGCTCACCTCCGCGGGCGTCGGCCACAGCGCCTCCGCCGCGACGCCGGCCACGCCGGACTCCACTGCCGACACCCCGGCCACCGAGCCGGCCACGGCCGAGACCCGTACGGCCGACGCTGTCGCCGACCGCACCCGGGCTCTCACCGCGCAGCGCCCCGCCGGGGTCACCGGCTCGCGCGCGCCGCCTTTCCGCACAGCCTGATCACCCGCTGACGGCCCTCGGGGCCGCGCCGTGATCGCCGCCTCGCGCCCCTGACCGGCGCGGCCCCTCGCCTCCACGGCGTACCCCTGCGACTTCGCGCAGGTGATGACCCTCCCGGCCCCGCGTCCCTGGCAGACGCGAACCCGCGTCCCGGGCCGACGCAACCACGCGCCTCTCCCTGGGCGCACAGCCGACAATCGCGGACTCTTCGAGCGGACAGGACGACCTGGCGATGAACGTAGTTGCGGAAATGCTGCTGACCACCCCGGCCCCGGCGGCCATCTGGGCGACCCTCTGGATCCTCACCCTGCCCGCCATGCTGCTGCTGGCCAGCCCGCAGGCGATGCGCAACCCGTGGCAGACGTTCAGCGAGACCTTCAAGGTGCTGCGCGAGCGTGGCGAGAAGCGTCGCGCGACCGCCCTCGAGGCCATGGCGGCCACGCAGTTCGCCGACGAGGTGCGGGTCGCCGCCGACCGGGCCGCCCTCGCCGCCGAGCGCTGGCAGGAGCGCTGGGAGACGGCCTCCGACGAGGTCACCGAGGCCTGGCAGGCGTGGCTCGACGCCGACGCCCGGCTGCGCGGGCGCCTGACCGGTGCGGCCTTCGGCACGCCGTGGAGCGCCCAGACCCCCACCGAGTACGCGGCCCGCGAGCGCTTCCTGCACAAGTCGGTGCGGACCGCCGTCGCCAACGGCTGGCTCCCGGCCGCCGCGGTCGCCGACGCGCTGGCCGGCCGGGCCGGCTGGGACCCCCGTCTGCACCCGCTGGAGCAGGAGCTGGTCGTCGGCCGCGCCGCCGTCGGCCACCTGCGCGACCGCTACGAGCGGGCCGTGGCCGCCGAGCAGGCCGCCGCCCACGACGCCGAACTGGCCCGCCGCACCAGCGACAGCCTCCGCCAGGAGTCCTGGCTGGCGACGGCCCGCGCCACCGAACTGCGCCCCCACCTGCCCGCCGCCCTGACCGCCCCGGTGACCAAGGCAACCCCCGCAGTCACCCCCGCTTGGCGCTAACCTGCGGCCATGGCGACGCACTGGACCCTGGGCGGCGACGCCGCCGATCCGCACCGGCTGGCGGCCTTCTGGGGCGCGGCTCTGGGCTACCTGGCCGAGCCCGGCTACGACGATCCGGACGGCGCCTCCCTCATCGACCCTGAGGGCCGCGGCCCGGCAATCAGCTTCCTGCGCGTGCCCGAGCCCAAGCTGAGCAAGAACCGCTTCCACATCGACATCCGGGTGGCCGGCGAGCCCCCGTGGGACCCGGCCGACCGCGAGCGCCTGATCCGGTCCAAGGTCGCCGAGCTGACCGCGGCCGGCGCGACGACGGTCCGCGAGCACCACTACGGCGACGAGTTCGGCCACGTCGTGATGCTCGACCCCGAGGGCAACGAGTTCTGCGTGGCCTGAGATCCCGCCTTTCTTCTTCGGCACCCGGGTCATAACGCCCGAACGGTCTGTTGTGCACAGACAGCGCGCGGGTCAGGATGGGCCGACATCACCAGCGGTGACCGGAGACGACGGGGAGCGTGATCATGGGCACGGCCCGGAAGTTCAACAAGATCCTGCATGCCGAGCTCGATGTGAACGCGGCGTGGATGCCGGTGACGAACACGTTCGCGCTGGGCGACTACGGCGTGATCAGCGACGGCGTCTTCGTCAAGATGGGCAACATCGCCGAGTACGGGATCGACTTCACCGCCGCCTCCGGACCGCCGGCCAAGCTGCGCTTCCGCTCCGACGGCACCCGGGTCACCAAGTTCCTCGTGGACGCCGAGGTGCCGAGCATCCCGCAGATCAACGCCGAGGCCTCGATCCGGATCGAGTTCTCCCGCGCCGACTCGTTCTACATCGACGCGCCCGTCCTCACCGTCGACACCATCGAGGACGTCGCCAAGGTCGGCCGGGCGCTGCGCGAGACCGAGGGCTGGCGCCGCCGCTACCGGGTCGTCTGGTCCACGTACTCGGGTCAGGGCAGCACGATCATCTCCTCGCGCACGGCCGACTCGACCTTCGAGATCCACGCCAAGGCCGATGTCCTGCACCTGCTCGAGCTGGGTCAGGCCCAGGCCGGCATCACGCTCTCGGGCGACCGGGCCGCCGGGCTCGAGGTCGTCGCGGCGTCCGGCGTGATCGGTCTGCGGCTCTTCAAGCTGCGGCTGCTGACCGGTTCGACACAGGTCCTCCGGGCTCCGGACGACCCCGATCTCGTCGAGTACGAAACCGCCGAGGAGCCGGAGGACGACGTCTGAGATGCGTTCCGAGCTGATCGAGTTCTTCCGCTTCGGACGCAACGACACCGGCATGCTGCGCACCGACGACCGATACCTGCAGGCGCGCGGCAACGAGCCGGTGCGCGAAGTCCACATCCCCATCGACCATGGCGACTTCCTTGCCAAGATCGACAACCTCCGGTACGCCGTGGAACACGACAGCGACCGTCGCCAGGAGTCGCTGGACGAGCTCGCCGCCCTGGTGAGCGAGGTGCTCGGCCCGTGCGCCGAGCGGGGCGAGCCGGTCCAGATCGATCTGGTCACCAACGCGGCCGAGCTCAGCGCCCTGCCGTTCGAGCTGGCCGAGGGGCCCGGCCGCCGGCCGATCTTCGCGGTGTCCGAACCGCCGGTCGTGCTCACCCGCCGGGTACGCCTCGGGGCGTCCGGCCCGCGCCGGCTGTGGTGGTCGCATCCCCGGGTGCTGTTCGCGGCGGCCTCGCCCGCCGGCGCCGGCGACCCCGTGCCGCTGGTCGCCCACCGGAAGGCGTTGCGCGAAGCGCTCAACCCGTGGAGCGAGCCGTTGCCGGTACCGGGCATGGCCGACCCTCCGCGCGACGTCGACCGCATGCTCACCGTGATCGAGCGGGCCGGGCTCTCCACGATCCGGGAGGCGGCGCTGGCCGCGGTCCGGGAGGGCCGGCCCTACACCCACCTGCACGTCCTGGCGCACGGCTGCGAGGTCGGCACCCGGCACAAGCCCGCCTTCGGGGTCGCGCTCTTCGACGACGACGGCAAGTCCGTCGCCCGGGTCACTCCCGGGCAGTTGCGGGAGGCGCTCCGGCCGATCGAGCCCGGCTTCGTCGTCGTGACCCTCGCGGTCTGCGACGGCGGCAACGAGCAGAACAGCGTCTCCGGCGGCGGCAGCATCGCGCACGAGCTGCACGGCGCCGGCGTCCCGGTGGTGGTCGCCTCCCAGTTCCCGCTCACCTTCGCGGGATCCCGGATCTTCACGGAGTCGTTCTATCGCCGGCTGCTGGCCGGCCGGGACGTGCGGCTCGCCCTGCACGACGCCCGCAGCCGGCTGCATCAGGAGGGCGCCGAGACCGCCCACGACTGGGCCAGCATGGTGGGCTACGTCCAGCTTCCCGAGGATTACCAGGACCGGCTGTACGAGGTGGCGATGAAGGCCGAGTGGGCCTCGCTGCACACCGCTCAGCGCTGGTCCGACCGGCTGGTCCACGAGGGCATCACCGACCCGAAGGCGTACGACACGGTGGCCGACCTGCTCGGGCAGCGCATCGAGTCGCTGACCGGCTACGTCGAGGGCGAGGTGGCGGAGCCCGCTGTCGCCGCCCGGCTCGAGAATCTCGGCCTGCTCGGGAGCGCCCAGAAGCGGCTGGCCGAGCTGGCGTTCCGCCGGGCGCGGCTGGCCGGCAGCGATCGTGACGCCTGGCTGGCCACCGCGAGGGAGGAGCTGGAAAGGGCTCGCCACTGGTACCAGCAGGGCTTCACCGAGAACCTGTCGCACCACTGGCACGGCGTGCAGGCGCTCTCCCTCGAGGCCGCGCTCACCGGCCGGATCGCCCGCGTCGGCCAGTGGTACGCCGCCCGCGAGGCCGCCGAGCTCGACGACGACCTGTGGCGCGCCGCCTCGCTGGCCGAGGTGCTGCTGCTCAGCCCCATGGCCGGGCAGCAGCGCACGGTGGCCGGGGCCGAGGAACAGCTCGCCGAGCTGGTCCGGCGGGTGCGGGCGCAGACGCCGGAGGCCCCGTTCCCGATCGACTCGACGATCCGGCAGCTGGAACGCTACGCCGGGTGGTGGACCACCGGGCACGGCTACTTCCCGGGCGCCGCCGGGGATCTGGCCGAGGACGCCGGACAGCTGCTCCGCCGGCTCCGCGAGCTCGCCGCCGATCACTAGCGCGTCCCTGCCACCCCCCACGAATGCGGAAAGAGCTCACTTTTCGGGCAGACCGCGGGGTACGGTCGGAGAAACCGGGCCGGCGGGCGAGGCAGGCGGTGAGACGACGATGAGCACGGGACAGGGCTCCACCAACTGGCCCGCCGAAGCCGAGGTCCGCAGCCTCCACGAGGAGCTGGAGGAGCGGGTCCGCGATCTCGACGCGTTCGCGTACTCGGTCTCGCACGATCTGCGCGCACCCCTGCGCAGCCTCGAGGGGTTCAGCCAGATCCTGCTCGAGGAACACGCCGCGGGCCTCGACGACGAGGCCAAGCGCTATCTCGAACGTATCCGGGCCAACGTCGAACGGATGACCGAGATGATGGACGCCCTGCTCGATCTGTCCCGGGCGGCCCGGTCCCCGCTGCGCCGCGAGCACACGGATCTGAGCGCTCTCGCCCGCGAGGTCGCCGACGAGCTCGCCGCCGCGGAACCCGGCCGCTCGGTCCGGTTCGACATCGCCGACGGCCTGACCGCGCCGGGTGACCCCCATCTGATCAGGCTGGTGCTGCAGAACCTGCTGGGCAACGCGTTCAAGTTCACGGCCAAGCAGTCCGACGCGGTGATCGGGATACGCGGCGAGCGACAGGACGGCGTGGACGTGTTCGAAGTGCGCGACAACGGCGCCGGCTTCGAGGCGCGGCACGCGAACCGCATGTTCGATCCGTTCCAGCGGTTGCACTCGGCCGGCGAGTTCGAGGGCACCGGTGTGGGCCTGGCCATCGTCCGGCGCATCGTCGCCCGGCACGGCGGCCAGATCAGCGCCACCGGCCGACCGGAGGCGGGCGCCGTGGTCCGGTTCAGCCTGGCCCCGGGCGGCGCCGGCTGGGCGGCCTCCGGCTCCTCCGGCGAGCGCGGCAGCGTCGTACGATGACGTCCGACGAGGTCCGGGTGCTGGTCGTCGACGACAACGACGACGACGCCGTGCTGATCGGTCATTCGCTGGCCCGCGCCGGTCTGCCGGTGCGGTTGACGCGGGCCGAGACCACCGAGCAGGTGACGGCCTCGCTCGCCCAGCACCGGGTCGACGTGGTGATCTGCGATTACAACCTTCCCGGCGTACGGGCTGTCGACGTGCTGGCCCAGGTCCGCGAGCACGACGCCGATCTGCCGTTCGTGCTCGTCTCCGGGCAGGTCGGCGAGGAGACGGCGGCCGACCTGATGCGGGCGGGCGCTCGCGACTTCGTCCTCAAGGACCGGCTGACCCGGCTCGCCCCCGCGGTGCAGAGAGAGCTGCACGAGTCGGCCGAACGCCGCCGCCACCGCCGCATCGAAGAGCAGCTGCGCCAGGCCGAACGGCTCGACTCGCTGGGACAACTCGCCGGCGGCATCGCTCACGACTTCAACAACATCCTGGCGGTGATCGCCGGTTACGCCACGATGCTCACCGAGGAGCTCGGTCCCGGCCACGCCTCGCACGCCGACGCGCTGGCCATCGAGCAGGCGGCGGCCCGGGGCAGCGGCCTGACCCGGCAGCTGCTCATCTTCAGCGGCCTCGAGCCGTCCCGCCCCGAACTGCTCGACCTGAACGTGGTGGCCACCGACATGCAACGGGTGCTGAACCGCACGCTCGGCGAGGACATCGAGCTCACCACCATGCTGTCGCTCAACCTGCCACGCATCACGATCGACCGGAGCAAGCTGGAACAGGTCATCATGAACGCGGCGCTGAACGCCCGCGCCGCGATGCCGTCCGGGGGCCGTCTGACCCTGTCGACCGAGCTGATCCGCGAGACCGGCCAGGTGTGCCTGTCCATCGTGGATAACGGTTGCGGCATGCCGCCCGAGGTGGCCGCGCGGGCCTTCGAGCCGTTCTTCACCACCAAGGGCCGCGGCCGGGGCACGGGGCTGGGCCTGGCGACGGCGTACGGAGTGGTGAGTGACGCCGGCGGCTCCATCACGCTCGACTCCCGTCCGGACGAGGGCACGACGCTGCGCATCTGCCTGCCGCCGGCCGAGATCGCCGCGCCCGCCTCGACGCTGGTGAAGCGGCCGGCGGCCCCCTCGGGCCGGGTCCTGGTCGTGGAGGACGAGGACGGGGTCCGCGACATCGTCTGCCGCATCCTGCGCCGGGCCGGCTACGAGGTGCACGCCGCGGCCGATCCGGCCGAGGCGCTGCGCCTGGTCCGCGAGGACCACCTGCACATGGACGTGCTGGTCACCGACGTCATCATGCCCGGCATGTCCGGCACCCAGCTGGCCGCCGAGCTGCGCCGGGCCCGGCCGGCCCTGCCGGTGCTGTTCATGTCCGGCTACACGAGCGGCTCGGCTCCCGGCGGCGAGGAACTGCCGGCCGACGCTCCCCTGCTGCACAAGCCGTTCCAGGCCGAGAACCTGCTCAACGCCCTGCACGCCGTCCTGGCCTGACCGCACGCCGACCTGTCCCGGTCCGTCCCGACGGCTGGGCGGTTGCTCCTGTGCCGGAACCGGTCATGCGCCGGTCGCATGCCGGCCATCTGGCGCACCTAGCGTGACCGGCGTGAGGCCGGCCGAGTATCTGCTGCTCTTCTTCGGACTCGTCGGGGTCCTCATCGCGATCGACGTGCCGGGCGGACCGATCCCGGTGCTGCTGGTCGCGGGCGCGTTGATCGTCGTCTACCTGCGACGGCAGCGCGTCAGCCTCACCGGGAGCCTCGACCTCAGGGGCGTGGTCGGGCTGTGGGCACTCGTCTCCGTGCTGACGGTCGCCGCGATGGCCGTCTTCGACCGCGACAACCTTTTCGTGCTGCCGCGCGAGAACCCCGGGCTCTGGCTGCTGATCATCGTGTTCTACCCGTTGGTCTCGGTCTATCCGCAGGAGCTGATCTATCGGGCCTTCCTGCTGCACCGGTACGAGCCGGTGTTCGGCACCGGGAAGCGGGCGGCCGCCGCCAGCGCCGTGGCCTTCGGCTTCGCGCACCTGCTCTTCGGCAACGTGATCGCGGTCGTCGCCACCGTCGCGGGCGGCTGGCTCTTCGCGCGCCGCTATCAGAAGACCGGCTCCCTGCTCGTCGTGTCGATCGAGCACGCGCTCTACGGCATCACCATCTTCACCGTGGGCCTGGGCCAGTACTTCTATCACGGCGCCTGAAAGGCTCCACCGGCCGGCTTCAGGTGAACGCCGTCACATCCCTCTTCTTTAGCGACACTGTGTCGTAATCTTAGTGACAGGTCGTCGCAAAAAAAGGAGCGTGGGTCGTGCCGGAACCAACCGCAAAGCTCGTCGTCGTCACCGGGGCCTCGACGGGTCTGGGCGCCTCGACCGCCCGGGAACTGGCCCGCCGGGGATTTCACGTCCTGGCCGGGGTACGCCGCGCCCGCGACGCCGACGCGCTGCGCTCGACCGGCATCGAGCCGGTCATCCTCGACATCACCCAGGCGGAGCACGTGGCCGCCCTGGCCTCGCGGGTCGCCGACGATCCGAGGGCGCTGCACGCGGTCGTCAACAACGCCGGCATCCAGGTGAACGGTCCGGTCGAAGCATTGCCCCTGGAGCAGTGGCGGCGGGTGTTCGAAGTCAACCTGTTCGGCCACGTCGCCGTCACCCAGGCACTCCTCCCCGCGCTGCTGCGCGGCCGGGGTCGCGTGGTCAACATCAGCTCCATCGGCGGCCGGACCGCCATGCCGACCTACGGCGCGTACGCCGGCGCCAAGTTCGCGCTGGAAGCCGTCAGCGACTCGCTCCGTCGCGAGGTGGAGCCGCTGGGCGTCCGGGTGGTCGTGGTCGAGCCCGGTGGTGTCCGCACCGAGATGGCCACCCGTGGAGTGGCGACGGCCAACCACCTGGCCGCCGGGATGACCCCGGAACAGGACGAGCGCTACGGCGGACTGGTTCAGGCGATCAACTCGCTGATGACCTCGGGCACCGCCTCGGGGCTGACCGCCGACGCCGCCGCCCGGGTCGTCGCCCGGGCCGTGACGACCCGGCGGCCGCGCACCCGCTACACCGCCGGCCGCGACGCCGCCCTGATCATCGGCCTGGCCCGGGTGCTGCCGGACCGTACGCTCGACCGGGTCTTCGCCACCACCCTGCGCCGTCACTACCCGGCCGCCACCGCCTGACGGCGGACCCGCCCCTGGTGCCCGTTCGTGGTGGGAGAGGATGACCGGATGCCGCGGATCCGGGGAGCCAGCATCGAGGAACACCACGAGCTGGTGTGGGACGGCCTGGCCGAAGCCATGCGGGAACTGCTGCTCGAACGGGACTACGACACCATCACCATGGGCCACATCGCGGCCCGGACCGGGCTGGCCCGCAACACGCTGTACAACTACGCCCGCGACAAGAGCGCGCTGGTCCGGGCGCTGACCCAGCGGGCGAGCCGGCCCGCGGTCGAGCGGGTGGCCGCGATCGCCGAACGGTCCGCCGACCCGGCGGCCGACCGGCTGCGACAGATCATCGGGGCGGTCCTCGAGGCCTCCACCGACCCGGCCCTGCAGCCGATGTTCCGGCCCGGCTCCGGGCCCCTGGTCGACGAGGTGCCGAAGGGGCCGGACAGCCCGTTCCACGCGATCGTGGTCGAGGTGGAGAACGTCGTCCGTGACGGCATCGCCCGGGGCGAGTTCCGCGACGTCGGCGACGTGGGCCTCGCCGTGGAGCTGCTGTCGGGCGCCATGCGCGCGGGCGCCGAACGCATCGGGCGCGACCCGGCCGCCTTCGAACCGACGGTGCGCGCGGCGCGGGATCTCGTGCTGGCGTCCCTGCTTCCCGCCGGCACCCTCGCGGCCGGCGGGAAGGCCGCCGGAAACGACGAGGGCCCGGTCAGCACGACCGAGCCCTCGTGACACTGCTTGGGGTGACCGACGGGACTTGAACCCGCGACCCCCTGGACCACAACCAGGTGCTCTACCAACTGAGCTACGACCACCAAGCTCACGAGGACGCATCCCCGTGGTGCCGGACAAGCATAGCCGAATGCCGAGGGTGCCCGTCGAGCGGGTTACCGGGCACGGTCGGGTGACGAGCCTGTCGCCTTACAGCTCCGCGGCGATCGCCTTGGCCGACTCGATGTCCGGGCCGGGCAGGGGGACGAAGATCGCACGGCGGTAGTACTCGAGCTCCCGGATGCTCTCGCGGATGTCGGCGAGCGCCCGGTGGGCGAGCCCCTTGGCCGGCTGGCCGAAATACACCCGCGGATACCAGCGGCGGCACAGCTCCTTGATCGAGGAGACGTCGATCATGCGGTAGTGCAGGAACGAGTCGAGCGCCGGCATGTCGCGGGCGAGGAAACCACGGTCGGTGGCGATCGAGTTCCCGCAGAGCGGGGCGGTGCGCGGGTTGGGGACGAACTGCTGGACATACGCCAGCACGGCCTCCTCGGCCTCGGCCATGGTCACAGCCGAGCGGCGCACCTCGTCGGTCAGCCCCGACTTGGCGTGCATGTCACGAACCACCGGCGGCATCGCGTCGAGCGCCGCGTCGTCGGCGTGGATGACCAGGTCGATGCCCTCACCCAGAACGTTGAGATCGGCGTCGGTGACGAGCGCGGCGACCTCGATGAGCTTGTCCTTGCCCAGGTCGAGGCCCGTCATCTCACAGTCGATCCACACCAAATGATCAGCCACCCGCACAGCGTACGCCGCCCGCCCGGGACCGGTGTCTCGTCTATGCCCACCACCCTTCCGGGCCGGACCAGGCAACCACGTGCTTTGTCCGCTTTCGGGCGATGACTTCGCAACAATGCCGACGACGGGCTAAACTGGTCTTAACGGACGAAGCCCCCCTTCGGTTACTCCGTTCCCCCGGGTAAAGGGCCCTCCGCGTCGGCAGCGCGGAGGGCCCTTTCGGTTGTGCGGCCCGTCGCGGGCAAAGAGAAAGGCCGCCCTCGGGCGGCCTCCTCGGTACGGACGATCGGTCTACTGCCCCGGCCCGTCCTCGTGCTGGTCGATCGGGGCCGTCGCGGTGATGCGGCGACGGCGGCGCTGATTGTTGCCGGCCAGCAGGTCGGCCGCCTCCTGCTGATACGCGGCCAGCCAGCCCGCGGGCGTCCCGCTCGCGGCCGGGATGGCTCCCGTGCTGGTGCGCACCGGGACGTCGGCCGACGGGCGGGCCGGACGAGCGACCCCCGCGGGCGGCGTGGCGGTGCCCCGCGCAGCCGGCTTGGCCGGGGTGGCCGCCTTGGTCGTCCGGGTCGAGCTCTTGGCCGGC
Organism: Actinoplanes sp. M2I2; assembly: GCF_023544445.1. GTDB lineage: Bacteria > Actinomycetota > Actinomycetes > Mycobacteriales > Micromonosporaceae > Actinoplanes. Next base: position 160,895 of record NZ_JALPVJ010000005.1, read on the forward strand.
GTCGACTTGGTCGCCGGGGTCTTGGCGGTGGACGACCTCGCCGACGCGGGTTTGGCCGCCGCCTTCGCCGGCTTGGCCGGCTTGTCGTCGTCCTCGGCCGGCTCGGGCTCGGTCTTGGTCCGGGCGGCCCGCGTACGGGTCGTCTTGGCCTTGGGCTTGGCCGCCTTCACTTCCGGTACGGCAGCCTCGCCCGTCTCGTCGTCGGCGAGCGTGTCCGCGGCCGGCTCCGAACCGACGGCGGCGGCCGCGGCAGCCCGCGCGGCCACCGTCTGGGCGGCCTTGCGCCAGGCGGCCGGAGCCGGACGGCCGGCGGCCAGCCGGCTCGAGAACGTGGACGACACGCCACCCTCGACCCGGCTCTGCGCCTGAGCCATGAGGTCACGCTCGGCCTCGGAGCGGGCCCCGCCCCGGCGGCCGGCCGAATCCGGCCCGGACGTGTCGGCCGCTGGCTCACCGTCACCCGCAGGCTCGGCATCGGCTGCGGGCTCTGAGTTGGTCGCGTCGGTCGCGTTCGTCGCGGACTCTGCGTCGGCTGCACGCGCGCCATCGACAACCGACTCGGTAGTGGCAGCAGGGCCGCCCTCAGCGTCGTCGGCCGGGGTCGTGGTGTTGGACACGGTCGTGCTGTCGGTGACGGGCCTGGTGTCCTTCGCGAGGCTGACGTACCCGGCGGGGTCGGTGCCTCCCGCCAGGCCGGTGTCCTCCGAGGGCTTGCTGTCCCCCGCGGACCTGGCGTCCGCGCCGAGCTTGGTGTCCGCAGCGAGGTCGGTTTCCTCCGAAGGCCGGCGGTGCCCCGCGGTCCTGGTGGCCGCGCCGAGCCTGGTGTCGGCGGGAAGCTTGGCATCCGCGAGCTTGCTGTCCCCCGCGAGGCCAGCATCCGCGCCGAGCTTGCTGCCCGCGAATTCGGTATCCGCGGCGGGCTTGCTGTCCTCCGCGAGCTCGGTATCCGCGGCGGGCTTGGTGCCCCCCGCGAGCTCGTGGTCCGCGGCGGGGGACGCGTCGGTCGTGCGGCCGGCGGCTGTGTCGGGCTGAGCGCCGGCCGGGGACTTGGCGGTTCCCTCGCGTTCGAGGTCGGCTGCGGGACGTGCCTCCGCCGCCTCGGATGCCGGACGGCCGGCGGACGGGGTCGGCTTGGGACGCTGCTGTGGCGACGAGGTCGCCGGGCGGACCGCCGGCGAAGACCCGCCGGTCGGAGCCGCCATCGGCGGGACGCCACCCACGGAGCTCGCCGGGGACGGGTGACCCGCCGGGTCGGCGCCGTTCGCACCGGCCGCCTCACCAGGGGCTGCGGAGCCCGGAAGCGGCCGGTCCGCGGTGACGCGTTCTCCGCGCGCCATGGCATGCATGACGGCGGGAACGTTCGACGCCGCGCCGGCGGAGTGGGACGACGCATCCGCGGAGCCGGCACCGGCCGTGACCGCCGGCGCGTCGGTGGCCGCGGGAGCCGAGCCGGAGATCCGGGCCGGCTGCGATCCGGCCGGGCCGGCCTGCGGGGACGCGGAAGCGGTGGCCGGGACCGGACCGCTCGGCTGTGCCTCGCCGTTGGCCATCTGATGCGCGGGCCGGACCTGGGCGGACGCGGGCCGCTCCGAGGTGCCGGGACGCGCCGGCGACGGAATCGGCCGGCTCGGCGCGGGCGGCCGTGGAACCGTCGGCCGGGGCGGGGCGGGGGCCGTGGTGGCCTTGGCTGCGCCGGCCCCCGGCTCGTCACCGTCGTTCGCGTCCGCCTCAGCCGGCTCATCCTGGGAACGCTTGGCAGCATCCCCGGTCAGAGCGTCGGTCTCGGCCACGTCGGGCGCCGGCGTCCCGGACGAACCCGGCCGGCTTCCCCGCGTGCCGGAGGTAACCGGCTTCTCCACAGATGCCGGCTCAGGAGCCGAGCCCGGACGGTTGCTCCCGGTGCCTTCTTCGATGTCGGCTCCCGCGACCGGGCGGACCTCACTGGCGGATGAGGTGCCCGGCCCGGTGCCGGTCGGGACGGAGGCCTGCGACAACTCGTCGGCCCTCAAGCCTGACCCGCTCCCCGGACCGGGGCGAGCGACGGCCGGACGGTCGGTGCCGACCGGACGGTCGGCACCAGCCGAGCCGTCAACGGCGGCCGGACGACCGGCGCCGGCCGAGACACCGCCACCGGCCGAGCCGGCCAGGCGATCGGCGGTAGCCGGGCCAGGGGTGCCGGTCGGGCGGCCGCTGCCGGTCGAGTTCGTGCTGCCGGCTTCGGCTGCGGCGGCCTGGCGGGTGTGGCCGGAGGGGGCGGCCGGACGGCCGCCGTTCGTGGACGGCGTCCGGGGGGAACCCGCGTCCGGGACGCCGACGGTCGGTGTCGGGGTGGACGCCGGCGCGGCGGCGCGTGCCGGGTCCGACGGTGTGTGCTCCGGGGACGGGCCCCGGCCGGTGGGTGCAGGTTGGCCCGGCCGGCCGGCCGGAGAAGGGCGGCGCGAGGGCGTCGGGCGCCCGGCGGGCTGGGGCCGGCGGGCGGGCCGCGGCGACTCCGTGCGCGGCATGCCCATCGCGGCCCAGTCGGTGGCTCCGGGGCCGGTGACCATCGACACCTTCTGGTTGGCCATCCGGGGGTCGCGACCGTCGTCCATGGGCTCGCCCCGGGCGGCGCGCGCGTCGGCGGCGCCGGCCGCGTAGGCGGCAGCCACGGTGTCGATCGAGTGGGCGGGCACCGCTTCGGCCGGGGACTCGTCGTCGGCCGCGGCTGAGTCGCTGCGAGAGCCCGCAGCCGAACCGACCGACATGCCCGAGCTCAGGGGAACCGATTCGTCGGCGGAAGCCTGAGCCGATCCCGCGGAGACCGAGCCGGCGGAAGCCCGAGCCGACCCTGCGGAGACCGAGCCGGCGGAAGCCCGAGCCGACCCTGCGGAGACCGAGCCGGCGGAAGCCCGAGCCGACCCTGCGGAGACCGAGTCGGCGGAAGCCCGGGCCGACCCTGCGGAGACGGAGTCGGCGGAAGCCGTCTCCGCGGCAGCCGGCGCCGTCGAGGACGCCGAGCCGGCGGGAGTGCGGTCATCGGCAGCCACATCCGCGCGTGCCGTCCCCACGGGAGAAGTCGATGCCGCGGAGGCCGGGCGACCGGCCGGGGCATCGGCGGTGGAGACGTCAGTCGCACCGGCGGCAGCGGTCGCGAGGTCGGCGGAACCACTCGGCGCCGCGACCGGGGCGGCGATCGTGGAAGCGGTGGCTGCCGGAACGTGCGTTCGCGGGGAGGCCGGCGACGCCGAACCGGGTTTGTCGGCGCCGGCGGCCGCGCGGCGGCGGGCCGCCTCGGCCAGTCGGGCCGCAGCCTGGGCCTCGGTCTCGCGGGCCCGCGCGGGGGCGGTCTCCGCCACCCAGGCTTCCACGGCAGAGGGCTGGAACATCGGGATGTCGCCGGGCGTGGTCGCCGGGCGCTTCGCGGCGCGATCGGTCCGGCGGCCCGGCGAAGCCACACCGCCGGACGAAGCCACACCAGCGGAAGCCACACCGCCGGACGAGGCCACACCAGCGGAAGCCGCACCGCTGGGCGAAGCGACACCAGCGGAAGAAGCGACACCGCCGGAAACCGCGTCGCCGGCGGTGGCGGCACTGCCAGAGGAAGGCTCCCCGACCGGCAGCGAGACCGAGCCGGCACCGATGAGCTGGAGCGGTTCGCCGGGCGCCGGGCCGGCCGGACGACCGGGGATGGCCGTCGCGGCGGCGTATTCGGCCGGGTTCGGCGGCACTCCGGGCCCGGCGACGGGCGACCCGGCGGCGGCCGACGGGGCGCCGGCGCTCGCCGGGGCCGATGAGGACGCAGCGGCCAGCGCCGGAGCGGGCGGCCAGGCCATCACGGCCGGGACGGGACCCGGACGGGCGTCGGCCAGCGTCCGCGGGCGGTGCGCGCCCACTGGCCGACCGGTCGAGGGCAGCGCGGGCAGGGGGGCGCCGATCGCGCGCATCAGCTCGGGCACCTGGCTGGGCTCGACCACGTACACGATCTCGCGACGGCGGGCCGGCCAGGCCAGCACGACCATGCCGACCATCACGAGCAGCGTGCCCAGGGTCAGCAGGCCCCATGCGCTCGAGTTGAGCCAGCCGGGGCGCAGCTCGGCCGTGGCGCGCAGCTGCAGGCCGGGGGCGGCGACGGGACTCATCACGACGAGGCTGTACGGACCACCGCGTACGTCCGACGGGGTCCACGAGATCTGACCGGTGCTGTCCGCGCGAGTCCAGAACGGCGCCTGCCCGGGCTGCTGGCGGGGCGCCTGCCGGCCGGGGACGACCGTCGTGGCCACGGGCAGCGCGCCGGTGCCGATGTCGATCGTGCGGACCCTGCTGTGCTGCACGTCGGCCAGGTATTCGCGCACGGCGCCCGCCGGCGCGAGCCCGAGGAAGGCCGGGCCCTGCTGGGTACGGGCGAGCAGGCGGAGCTGGGTGTCCCCGATGCGCGTGAAGGGGGCGTCGGAGCGCAGCACGCTGTCCACGTCCTGGATCACGACGGCGTAGCCCGGCGTGGCCAGCTGCTGGAGGTCGGCGCTGAACGCGCCACCCTGGTCGCGGTGCTGCATGGCGGCCCAGAGCCCGGCGCCGGCCAGCAGCGACGGCAGACCGATGGTCAGCGCCAGCATTCCGAGAATGGTCCGGAACACCCGCATCAGCTTCTCCCCCTCAAAGCTCGGCGGTAGTGGCCCGACCATACAAGTCCAAATAACCCCAAAGTGGTCAAACAGTGGCTAAATCGCTGACAGAAGTGATGCGGGTGCGTCAGGAGCGAACGGTCAGTTGACCGTGGCGGTGGTGGACAGCGTCGTCTGGTCGATGTCGCTCGTACGCGCGGTGACCTTGAACGTCCACTCCCCGGCCGCGGGCAGCGCGATGTCGCCGACGGCGTGGAAGTCGGTGATCCGCAGCAGCGGGATCTCGATCGGCTCGATGCCCTTCGACGGCAGCGCGACCGTGGCGCTCCACTCCACGACGGTCAACGGCTTGTTGTCGGGCGTGTAGGCGTACAGGTGGATGCTGTTGTTGCCCACCGTGGCCGGGAAGATGTCGATCTGCAGAGCCATCTTCGGGCTGGTCAGGGTCTTGGTCACCGTGGTCGAGGTGCCGGCCGCCTGGGTCGCCTCGGCCGAGCGCGGGGGTGCGATCTGCACCAGCGCCGAGGTGACGCCGAGCACGACGGCGGTGACCGCCAGCTCGGCCCACACCACCCGTCGCAGGCCGGACGGCTTGCCCTCGGCCACCTTGGAACGCACCAGCCGGCGTGAGTACCAGGCCGCGCCGAGCACGATCGCGACCAGCCCGACCTTGACCAGGATCAGGCGGCCGTACGTGGTGAAGAAGAGACCGTCGAGCGAGGAGACCTCGATGAGCGCCTGGACGACCCCGGCCACGATCAGCGCGGCGACCGCCGTGGCGGCCCAGCGCGACCAGATGGGCAGGATCGCCCCGAGCTCCCGCTCGTCGGCCTTGCGCAGCAGGAAAGCGACCAGCATGACCAGGCCGCCCAGCCACACCGCCATCGCGGCCAGGTGGATCGCGTCGACCACGACGGAAACCCCGGCCACCGGCGAGGCGGTCGGGTGCCCGGTCAGCGGCCAGGTCGCCAGCGCGGCCACGCCGAGCACGCCGAGCAGCGCCAGGTCGGTCTTGGAGTCGGAGCCGGTGCCGCGCAGCAGCGGCCGCAGCAGCAGGGCCGCGGCGCAGATCACGCCGAGGCGCACCAGCATGATCGCCCCGAACGTGCTGCCGAGCACGTCGCGCAGGTCGCCCACCCGTACGTCGAAGAGGCTGGACCCGGTCGAATAGGGCGCCTGGAGCCAGAGGGCCAGCAGCGTGCTGCCGGCGACCAGGCCGATGCCCGTCCAGACGAGACGGCCCGGCCCGCGGCGGCTGAGCCGGTGCGGCCAGAGCAGCGCGAGCACCAGCACCGGGCCGACCAGCAGCACCAGGCCGGCGTACCCGAGATATTTGCCGACCGGGATGAGCACCCGGACGACCGGGTCGACCGACTCGTCGTCGATCGTCGCCGCGGGAGTGGCCGACGCGGCGCCGACCGAGTAGGTGAGGCTGCCGCCGACCGGGTGGCTGTCGGCCGAGATGACCCGGAAGCTGACCAGGTAGGTGCCCCGGCCGCCGCCCGAGCGCAACGGGATCGTGACCGCGCCGCCGTCGACGGTGGGCTCGCCCTGGTCGGCGCGGGAGCCGTCCGGGGCGAGCACCTGGATCTTGCCCGAGAGCAGTTGCACGGACTCGCTGAAGTTGAGCGTGATCTTGTTGGGCGCGTCGGGCACGATCGTGCCGCTCGCCGGGTCGCTGTTGACCAGCACGGCGTGCGCGCTCGCGGGCGCGGCCGGGCCCAGCAGCACGGCCAACAGCCCGATCAACAAGCCCGCCAAGCTCGCCAGACCACGACAAATCCGGCGTCCATCCACACCCATGACTGTACCGGCCCGGTCCTGTCGTCCCGGCGTCCCGCTCGCTCCGCCCATCCCGGTGCAGTCAGTCATGCCGACATGCTGCCCGATCACCCCGGTCACTGCCCACTACGGGTGGCCCGGCCCGGGCTCGGAGGTCCGGCGGCCCGGGGGCGTACGATGCTGGGCCATGGATGGCGTGGACGAAACCACCTCGCTCGCCCTCGCCGCCCGCGACGGTGACGAGGCCGCTCTGGCGGCGTTCGTGCGCGCCACTCAGGCCGAGGTCTGGCGGTTCACGGCGGCGCTCGTCGACCCCGGCGCGGCCGATGACCTCACGCAGGACACGTTCCTCCGCGCGTTCAAGGCTCTGGCCGCCTTCGAGGCCCGCTCGTCCGCGCGCACCTGGCTGCTCGGCATCGCCCGCCGCACCTGCGCCGATCACCTGCGCACGGTGATCCGCCGCCGGCGCCTGGACGCCCGCCTCGCCGCCGAGACCTGGACGGCGTCGCCCTCGCCCGACCCGATCCACCGGCTGGCCACGGCCGATCTGCTCGGCCGGCTCGGCGAGGAGAGGCGTACGGCGTTCGTGCTCACCCAGGTGCTGGGCCTGTCGTACGCCGAGGCCGCCGAGATCGAGGACGTCCCGGTCGGCACGATCCGCTCCCGGGTCGCCCGCGCCCGCGACGAGCTCGTGACCGCCGTCTCCCAGGCCAGAGCGGTCTAATCAGCTTTTTCCCAGCGGAACCCCAGCACAATAAGGGGAACCGGCGGGACAGTTGCAGCGACTAATCGGGCGTGACCATGGACTTGAAGCAGCGGCCTTCGCGGCTGACAGCGGCCTGGCCGTGGATCTCCACCCTCGCGCGTCTCGGCCTGGCGGCGGTCTTCCTGATCGCCGGCGGGCTCAAGGTGACCGACCTGGCCGCCTCGGCGCGCGCGGTGAACGCGTACGACCTGATGTCCTACGACACCGCCAAGGTGATCGGGGCCGTACAGCCGTTCCTGGAGATCGCGCTGGGCCTGCTGTTGCTGATCGGCATAGCGACTCGGCTCAGCGCGGCCATCGCCGCGGTGGTGCTGGTGATCTTCATCGCCGGCATCGTCTCGGCGTGGGCGCGCGGGCTGCAGATCGACTGCGGCTGTTTCAGCAAGGGCGGGGAACTGACCGGCGGGCGGACCGCGCAGTACGGCCTGGACATCCTGCGTGACGTGGGATTCCTCGCACTGGCCGGAATTCTGCTGTGGAAGCCGCGGACGAAGTTCTCGCTCGACGGACTGTTGTTGGGAGAGAGATGAGCAAGGGCAATCGGGGGCGCGACCGCACGGCGGCCAAGCGGATCGTCGAACAGCAGAAGGCGGCCGAGCGCCGCCGCCGGGTGACGATCTGGACGTCCGTGGGTGTCGTCGCGGTGCTGCTGATCGCCGGTCTGGTCGGCTGGCGCGTGCTGGCCAACCAGGACTCGGGCACAGCTCAGGCCAGCACGCCGAGCGTGGCGGTGGACGACGGCACGGCGTTCGCGGTCGGGTCCGGGCCGGTCACGGTCGACATCTACGAAGACTTCATGTGCCCGATCTGCCACGAGTTCGAGCAGCAGACCGGGCCGGCGATCGCGCAGATGGTCACCGACAAGAAGGTGACGGTCCGCTACCACCCCGTCTCCATCCTGGACCGAGCCTCGAACGGCACCGAGTACTCGACCCGGTCGGCCGGGGCCGCGGCCGCCGCCGCCGTCGACGGCAAGTTCGTCGAGTACCACAAGGTGCTCTTCGACAACCAGCCCGAGGAGGGCAGCAGCGGCCTCGACAACGCCAAGCTGATCGAGCTGGGCAAGTCGGTCGGGCTCGGCGACACGTTCGCCCAGGCGGTCAACGACAAGACGTACGACTCGTGGGCCACGAAGGCGACCGAGACGTTCGCGTCGCGCGGCTACAACGGCACGCCGACGATCGTCGTCAACGGCAAGCAGGTGACCGGGCCGAACGAGTCGCTGCCGACCACCGAGATCCTGACCCAGGCGGTCACGGCGGCCGCGGGGTGAGACGGTTCGCGCTGACCGTGGCGTTCGCCGGTGCTGTGCTCGCACCGGCGACGCCCGCGTTCGCGCACACCGGGGACGCGCCGGACTCCACGGCGTACCGGACCTCGGTGACCACGACCAGCGCGCCGGGCGTCTCGGTCCGTCCCGTGCAGGCCGGGGCGGAGCTCGAGCTGACCAACGACTCCGGCCGCCCCATCGAGGTCCTCGGCTACTCCGGCGAGCCGTATCTCGACGTGCGCCCCGACGGCACCTGGCAGAACGTGAACTCCCCGGCGGCGTACCTCAACCAGACACTCGCCGGAGACACACCGGTGCCGGCGAGCGCCGACCCCACCGCACCCCCCGCGTGGCGCAAGATCTCGGACGCGGCCCGCGTGCGCTGGCACGACCAGCGCACGCATTGGCTGAGCGCCGACCTGCCGCCGCAGGCGGTCGCCGACCCGTCCCGCAGCCACCGCCTGCGCGACTGGGTGGTGCCGCTGCGGGCCCGGACGACCGTCTTCGAGGTCCGCGGCACGCTCGACTGGGTTCCCCCGCCGCGGGCCTGGCTCTGGTGGGCCGGCGTCGTCCTCGCGGGCCTGGCCACGGCGGCTGCGGCTCAGCGGTGGCCGCGCGCCGTGCGGCCGGTCGCGCTGGTCGCCGGTCTGGCTCCTCTGGCGTACGCGGTGAGCCGGGTGCTCGACGGCGGCACCCCACCGCCGGTGCTCGTCCTGGCCGGGCTGCTGGGTGTCGCGGCGGCCTACCGGCACCCACCGTTCTTCCTGGCCCTCGCCGGCGCAGTGGTGGCGCTGTTCGCCGGCTTCAACGAGGCCTCGGTCTTCGGCGCGGCCGTGGTGGGCGCGGCCGGGCCGGGGTGGGGGCCGCGGCTGGCGGTCGCGCTGGCCGCCGGGCTGGGCGCGGGGCTGGCGCTGACCGGCGTGCTCCGCATGCGCGCGGCCCGGCCGGCTCCCCAGCCCGCCGCCGCACCCGTCTGAACACGTTCCCGCTCACGGCCCGAGACCGCTCACCCAGCCGCGCGGAACCGAACCGAGCCCGCCCTCCCAGGGGGATGCCCCCGTTCGCCATTCTTCCGGAGATTGCGGGACGCTGAGGTCGGCCCGGCCGCGGCCCTGTGGACGAGACACGAGTGTGGAAAACGCCTGACTGAGCGGCCGACGTGCTACCCGACATGCCTTTCGCCGGTCTTGCGGCCGGGCGGTCTATCGTCGTCGGCATGACTGAGTCCGTTCGACTTTCCGCCGGCGACACCGCGCCCGAATTCAGCCTGCCGACCGACAACGGCGACCGGCTCACTCTCAAGGATCTGCGCGGGCGCAAGGTCGTCCTGTACGCGTACCCGGCGGCGATGACCCCCGGCTGCACCACGGAGACCTGCGACTTCCGCGACTCGCTGGGGTCGCTGCAGGCCGCGGGTTACGAGGTCGTCGGCATCTCGCCCGACGCCCCGGCCAAGCTGGCCAAGTTCCGCGAGCGCGACGCCATCACGTTCCCGCTGGTCAGCGACGAGGACAAGAGCGTGCTCCAGGCGTACGGGGCCTTCGGCGAGAAGAACAACTACGGCAAGAAGGTCATGGGTGTCATCCGGTCGACGTTCGTGATCGACGAGAACGGCATGATCGAGCGGGCCCTCTACAACGTCAAGGCCACCGGCCACGTCGCCAAGCTGCGGCGTGATCTCGGCATCGACTGACACTACAGTCGGCTCCGTACCGGCCGATCTCTACGGCAAGACCCCGAAACGGTCTCCTCAGACCACGGCGGCTGTCACGCGGCATGATCCGCGAGGCGGCCGCCGTGCCGTGTGTTCGGCGGGAAGCGTCTAGAATCTCTGCAACGTGCTCGCCCTCCGGGGCGAAAACGGGCGGGAGTGGCGTAATCGGCAGCCGCGCGGGTTTTAGGTGCCCGTGCCCGAAAGGGCGTGGGGGTTCAAGTCCCCCCTTCCGCACTCGACGTCGATGATGGCGGCATGGCATTGCATTTTGTGGTGGATCCGCCGCTCACCGACGACCTCCGGACCGACATCGTCGCGCTGTGGGTCGAGGTGACCAACGCCGGCGGGGCGGTCGGCTTTGTCGCGCCGGTGACCGCCGCCGATGTCGTGCCGGTGGCCGAGGCCGCGTTCGCGTCGGTCGGGGCCGGCTTCGACCACCTGTTGATCGGGGTCGACGACGGCGAACTCGTGGCATTGCTCTTCGTGGTCAGCAACCGTTTCGCGCTCAAGGAGCATTGGCGGGTGCTGAAGCGTGTCATGGTGGCCCCCGGGCGCCAGGGCCGCGGATACGGCGCGGAGCTGATGCGGGAGGCCGAACGGGTCGTCCGCGGGCTGGGCCTGGAGGCCGTTCAGGTCACCGTGCGGGCCGGGGCCGGTGTCGAGAAGTTCTACGAGGGGCTGGGCTACCGCGAGGTCGGACGGCTGCCCGGCGCGCTTCGGGTCACCCCGGGCGACGACCGCGACGAGATCCACCTCTGGCTGAGCCTCCGGCCCTGACCGGCGGCGCTGCAGCCTGCGACCCCCGACCGGCGGCGCTGCAGCCTCCGACCCCGACCGGCGGCGGCGCTGCCTACCGACCCCAACCGCGGCGGCGCGGCTTACCACCCAGCCGGCAACGGCGGCTCCTCCAACCCTGACCCCGCGGAAGGGCGACTGTCAGGAACAGCGAGGCGCGTCGGCGGCCAGGTTTGCGTCCAACTGAGCGGGCTGGGTGGGCTGGGTGGCGGTCGGCGCCGCCAAAGCGGTCGACTCGGGCGACGGCACGGCCGCGACCGGCGACGTGGAAGTGGTGGGCCTGGGCGTCGCGGAAGTCTTGGCGGACTTCGGCGTGGCCTTGGCCTTGGTGGTGGCCTTCTTGGTCGCCTTGGCCTTCTCGGGCTGGGCCTTGACGCTGCCGGCCAGCCTGGCGGTGGTCTTCTGGGTCTTCCCGACGGCGAGCTTGATGTTGCCGACCGTCACCGCGTTCCCGTACACATCAGTGACTTTGATCTTGAAGGGGCCGCTGCCCACGCCGCTCGGGATGGTCCAGTAGTTGAAGTCCTCGCGAGACGCGCTGCGGAAGCTGCCACTCTTGCCGGCGACCTGCACCGAGGTGAGCCGGTTGGAGTGGTTGTCGATCAGCACGCTGAGCCAGTACTGCGACGAGCCTTCCTTCACCCGTACGGAGAGAGGCCCGGGAACCGCCGCGCCGGGAACCGTCCGATAGGTGATCGGGATGATGCCGTCGGACTGCTTGCCGATCTTCTTGAACGCCGTGAGGCTCAGATCGAGGTGACCGGCCGGGCACTCCGGACAGGAGTCGATGACCTTGACGCGCACCTTGCCCTTGGGCCCGGTGACATCGATGTAGGTGCCGCAGGCCGCGCCCTCGGAGTACTGGTTCTTCTGACCGAGCGCCACGAAGAGGTCGTCGGCGGGCGCGTTCGGGAACGAGCAGTTGCCGAGCGTGCCGTCGAGGGAGAAGTAGGTCGCCTTGCCCTTCGCGGCCGTCGTGGACGGTGGCGCGGCGCAGGCGGAGCCGCTGTTCTGCAGCACGAGCGCCACTCCGAGGACGGCGGCGAGGACACCGGCGCCGCCGAGGGCGAGCCAGCGGGGCGAGAACAGGCGAGATGCGGTCACGGTGTGGGATCCTGCGCTGGTCGTGACGGTGCGGCAACTTTCCTAAGACGCTCCTAAGACTCGGGTGGTGGTCTTCACCCGCTCGCGTCGGCGCCTCGGCCGTTCACCCGACCCCGACCGGGTCACCGACCCGGACGATTCCTGACATATCTGGAATAAGATTAATGGCGAAGAGTAATCCGGTATCAAAGCGCCGCCGCAGGCCGAGCATGCGGAGGGGCTGCCGCCCCTTCTCACCGGTCTCCTGGTCGATCGTGGTGACCAGGCACCGGGAGCACTCCTTGGCCGCCCGGAAGGTCACCTCGCCGATGCGCAGCCGCTGCCCGAGCCAGACGTCCTCGATCCACGGCTCGGCCCCGCCGGTCACCAGGTTGGGCCGGAACCGGGTCATCGGCACCGGATCGTCCCCCGCCTCGACGAGCCAGTCGTTGAGCGCCCCGAGCGACGCCTCGTTGGCCAGCAGAACGGGATAACCGTCGGCGAAGCTCACCCGATCGCCGGGGAGCGCGTCGGTCTCCACCCGGCGGCCGGTGGGGTCGGCCTGCCACACGAGCCGGGCCTCCTGACCGAGGAAGCGACTGCTCCACTCCTGCTCGGCCACGCGGGCGGGCACCGGCTCCTGACCCCGGAACACCTCGACGTACGTCTCGGGACCGTCGACCGGCTCGTCGACCGACAGCGGCGGGAGCCCCGGGGCGCCGAGCTCGAGACCGCCTGGGCGCGGGGCGACGGTGAGCTGAGTCAGAAGCGGTGTTTCCCGCTGAGTGATCCCGACGCCGTCCGGATCGACCATCAGCCACCGGCGGTCGCCGGCCAGGCCCCACGGCTCGACCTCGGCGGCGTCGTGCTCAAGGCGATGACAACCCTTGACCGGGTACGAGTAGAGGGCCGTGATCCGCATCCCCGAAGCCTTGCACGCCCCGGCCGAGCAGGCATCCGAACCCCGTCGGCACTGGCGTACCGGCCGCGATGCGAAGGCGGCCGCGCCGGTCGGGTCGCCGTCTCGGCCACTGCCACGGCGGTGTCGATGCAGCGGGTCGTCCACTCGCGCAAAAAGTGGTCTACGCCATCCCATCTCCGTCGTCACGCCCGTGACTGATACCCCCAGGGGGTATAGAGTTCCGGAGTGGAGGTGGAAGTGATGACCGAGACCCATCAGCACGCACCGGTCGACCAGCACCACGCGCACGGCGATCCTGCGCATGCCGACCACGCACATGGCGACCATGCCGGCCACGCACACGGCGACCACGCCGGTCACGACCCCGAGGTGTTCCGGCGCAAGTTCTGGCTGAGCCTCGCCCTGACCGTCCCGATCGTGGCGACGAGCGAGATGGTGATGGAGTGGTTCGGCTACTCGCTGGACTTCCCCGGCATCGGCTGGGTCGGCCCGGTCCTGGGCACCTTCGTCTTCCTCTACGGCGGCCGGCCGTTCCTCAGCGGCGCGGTCGGCGAGATCCGCACCCGCGCGCCGGGCATGATGCTGCTGATCGCGATGGCCATCACCGTCGCGTACGCCGCCTCGCTGGCCACCAGCCTCGGCCTCTTCGAGCTGGACTTCTGGTGGGAGCTGGCCGCGCTGGTCACGATCATGCTGCTGGGTCACTGGCAGGAGATGAAGGCGATCGGCCAGGCCCAGGGCGCGCTGTCCGCGCTGGCCGCCCTGCTGCCCGACCGGGCCACGCTCCTGAAGGCCGACGGCACGACCACCGACGTACCGGTCTCGGATCTGAAAATCGGCGATCGCGTGCTCGTGCGCTCCGGCGGCCGGGTGCCGGCCGACGGCCGCATCGTCGAGGGCGCGGCCGAGATGGACGAGTCGATGATCACCGGAGAGTCCCGACCGGTTTCCCGTACGCCGGGAGACCGCGTGGTGGCGGGCACGGTGGCCACGGATTCGGCCGTACGAATCGACGTCGACGCCGTGGGCGAGAACACCGCCCTGGCCGGCATCGGCCGCCTGGTCGCGCAGGCGCAGGCCGCCGGCGGACGCGCGCAGGTCCTGGCCGACCGGTTCGCCGCCTGGCTGTTCTACGTGGCCGCGGCGGCGGGCGTGATCACGTTCGTGACGTGGTGGGCGATCGGCGACGTCGACCAGTCCGTCGTCCGCACCGTGACCGTGCTGGTGATCGCCTGCCCGCACGCGCTCGGGCTGGCCATCCCGCTGGTGATCGCGCTGTCCACGGCGCTGTCGGCCCGGGCCGGCATCCTGGTCAAGGACCGGTTGGCGCTCGAGCGGATGCGTACGGTGAACGCGATTCTCTTCGACAAGACCGGCACGCTGACCAAGGGCGCACACACGGTGACCGGCGTCGCCGCCACTGCGGGTCACACCGACGACGAGGTGTTGCGGATCGCGGCCGCCGTCGAGAGCGACAGCGAGCACCCGCTGGCCAAGGCGCTCGTGACGGTGGCCCGGGAGCGACGGCTGACGGCCACCGCGACCGACTTCCGTTCCCTGACCGGCCGAGGGGTCCAGGCCGTGATCGGCGGGCAGACGTACGCCGTCGGCGGCCCGGCCCTGCTCCGTGAGCTGCACGCCTCCGCCGGCGCACCCGCTACCACGCTGGCTTCGACCGAGACCACCACGACCGCGCGGGCTTCGGCCGGGCTGGACGATCGCGGGTCGGCCGTGGACATCCCGGCCGATCTGGTCGCTCCGGCCGAGGAATGGTCCCGCCGGGGCGCCGCTGTGCTGCATCTCGTGCGGCTCGACGACGAGCCGCAGGTGATCGGGGCGTTCGCGCTCGAGGACGAGATCCGTCCCGAGGCACGCGAGGCGATCCGGCAGCTGCGCGCGCAGGGCATCGGGAAGCTGGTGATGATCACCGGCGACGCCCGTCCGGTGGCCGAGGCCGTGGCCGCCGATCTGGGCCTCGACGAGGTCTTCGCCGAGGTGCTGCCGGCCGACAAGGACAAGGCGGTGGCCGACCTGCAACGGCGCGGCCTGACCGTGGCGATGGTCGGCGACGGCGTCAACGACGCGCCCGCCCTGGCCCGCGCCGACGTGGGCCTGGCCATCGGCGCCGGCACCGACGTGGCGATCGAGTCGGCCGGCGTGGTGCTCGCCTCGTCCGACCCGAGGGCCGTGATCAGCGTGATCAAGCTGTCCCGGGCGTCCTACCGCAAGATGATCCAGAACCTGGCCTGGGCGGCCGGCTACAACGTCATCGCCATCCCGCTGGCCGCCGGCGTGCTGGCCTGGACCGGCTTCACGCTGAGCCCGGCCGTCGGCGCCATCATGATGAGCGCGTCCACGATCGTGGTCGCCCTGAACGCCCAGCTCCTGCGGCGGGTGCGCCTCTCCCCCGACGATCAGTTATGACTGATCGGTGAAGCGGCCCGGGCAGCAACAGCCGACCCGCCGAGCTTCGATGCCCGACTGACGCGGGCCGCCCGGCACGGCCATCCCCCAACACGGCGCGGTCGAAGCGACGCGGGCAGCGCCTCGGCCATCGCCCGGCGGGTCAGGCGACCGGCCAGCCCACCAGGGCGGCGATCACGCCGATCGCGCCCGCGCCGAGCAACGCGCTGACGACCCCGCGGTGGGCGGCCAGGAGCCACAACCCCGCCGCGGCGAGCACACCCCATTGCCACAGGTGCTGCAGGGAGAGGGCGAGCGGGATGGCCGAGCCGGCGATGGCGCCGATCACGGCGGGGCCGGCGCCGTTGAAGAAGGCCTGCACCGTCCGGTTGGCTCGCAGCCGGTCGAACCGGGGGCCGCCGAGAATCACGAACACGAACGACGGGGCGAAGGCGACCACGGCCGCGAGCAGGCCGCCGCCCAGCCCCGCGGCGGCGTAGCCGACCACTGCGACGGTCTGCACGACCGGGCCGGGGGTGATCTGGCCGAGCGCGACCGCGTTGAGGAATTGCCCGGCGGTCATCCAGTGGTAGTTGTCCACCGCGTCGGCCTGCATCAACGGGATGATCACGAAGCCGCCGCCGTAGGACAGGGCGCCGACCTTCAACGCGACCCAGGCCAGCGCCGACAGACCCCCGACCGCGGGCGGCGCCAGCGCCAGCACCGGCCAGGACAGCACCGGGCGGCCCGGCCGGGCGCGGAGGTGGCCGCGTACGAGGGCCTCCACGATGCCGGCGGCGACCAGCACCAGCACCAGCCACGGGCCGGTCACCGCGGCCGCCACCGCACCGGCGAGTCCGTAGCCCAGCCATCGGGCCCGCGCCGCGCGCTCCGGCCCGGCCCGTTTCCAGCTCGCCGGGACCAGAGCCCATGCGGCCTGCACCGCGACGGCTGCGACAGCCGCTCCGGCTCCGGCGGCGATGCCCTGCACCCAGCGCGGCGGGTTCCCGGAGAGGAACAGCGCGGCCAGGGCGAGGATCAGCACCAGCCCGGGCACGATGAAGAAGAAGCCGCCGACCAGGGCGCCGGGGGTGCCGCGCAGCCGCCACGCCGTGAAGATCGCCAGCTGGGTCGACGCCGGGCCGGGCAGCAGGTTGGTGACCGCGATGCCGTCCTCGAACTCACCGGCGGAGATCCACCGGCGGCGCTCCACACACAGCTGGCGCAGCAACGCGATGTGCGTCGGTGGGCCGCCGAAGCCGATGCAACCGATCCGGCCCCACTCGCGGGCGATCGTCGTCAAGCCCACCCGGCCGACCGGCGGCCGGTCGTCCCCGGCCGCTGCGCTGTCTCCGTGATCGTCGCCTGCCACTGCGGCGTGCCCCCTGCCTGCCGGTCCGGAGAAGACCGATGCGGTGCCTCACCACGATCGATCAAGCTGTTTTGATGTATCTTCAGGGCATGGGGACGCCGAGTCAAACCGCGCCGCCGTTCGTCCGGCTGGCGGGACACCCGCTGCGCTGGCTGCTGATGGCCGAGCTGGCCCACAGCGACCTGCGGGTCCGCGAGCTGGTCACGCGGCTGGACCAGCCCCAGAACCTGATCTCGTACCACTTGCGCCTGCTCCGCGACGGCGGCCTGGTCACCGCCCGCCGCAGCAGCTTCGACGGCCGGGACAGCTATTACCACCTGGATCTCGACCGGTGCGCCCACGCGCTGGCCGACACCGGGAGCGCCCTGCACCCGGCCCTGCGCCTGGACAACACCACTCCAGTTCCGCCGGCCCGGGCGCGGCGCACGGTGCTTTTCGTGTGCACCGGCAACAGCGCCCGTTCGCCGATCGCCGAGGCTCAACTCCGCCGGCACACCGACGGCCACGTGCGGGTCGTCAGCGCCGGCAGCCGTCCCAAACCGCAGATCCATCCCCAGGCCGTACGCGCATTGCGGGACCGTTTCGGCGTCGACATCGAGGGGCAGCAACCCCGGCATCTCGACACCTTGGCCGGGCACCGGTTCGACTACGTGATCACCCTGTGCGACAAGGCCCGGGAGGTCTGCCCCGACTTCGGCGACCGGGCCGGCCGGCTGCACTGGAGCGTCCCCGACCCGGCCACGACCGGCGACCAGGACTCCTACCCGGCCTTCGTCCGGATCGCGGCCGACATCGACACCCGCGTCCGGCACCTGCTGCCCGTCCTTGCGTCCACCGAGCCCGAGGAGGCTCCGTCATGAGCACGACCGACCAGTACGTCAGCGTCCGCTACCTCGTCGACGATGTCCCGGCCGCCGTCGACTTCTACACCGCCCATCTGGGCTTCCGCCTCAACGCCGACGCCGGGGCGGCCTTCGCCGACGTGGTCCGCGGCTCTCTGCGGCTGCTCCTGTCCGGGCCGGCCAGCTCCGGCGCCCGGGCCACCCCGGACGACGCCACCGTCCCGGGCCGCAACCGCATCCACCTCGTCGTCGACGACCTGGACGCCGAGATCGACCGGCTCCGGGGCGCCGGCCTGCCGTTCCGCAGCGAGGTGGTCGCCGGGCCCGGCGGGCGGCAGATCCTGCTGGCCGACCCGGCCGGCAACCTGATCGAGCTGTTCCAGCCGGCCCGCCCGGCCGCCTCGGCCTGACCCCGGACGGACCACGCCCCTAGCGCTCTGAAAGATTTCATGCATAAGCTGCGCGGGTGAATGACGGAGGGGTCAGGGCGGGTGAGCGGGTGCTCGACCTGTTCGCGGGGGCGCGGCTGACGCCGACCCAGCGGCGGATCGCGCACTGCCTCGTGGAGCACGCGGGCAAGGTCGCCTACCTCTCCGCGGCCGAGGTGGCCGACCTCGCCGGGGTCAGTCAGCCCTCGGTGACCCGCTTCGCCATCGCGCTCGGGCACGAGGGTTACCCGGCCCTGCGGCGGGTGCTGCGGGAGCTGACCGACGGTCCCGGCGGGGACGGCGGCCGCGAGCACAACGCCATGCAGGCGGCGGTGGCGGCCGAGACGGAGCACCTCGGGCGGCTCTGCCAGCAGCTCGAGCGGCTCGACGACGTACGCCGGGGGGCCGACCTGCTGGTGGCGAGCCGGCCGCTGCCGGTGCTCGGGTTGCGGTCGGCGGCGCCGCTGGCCGGGTATTTCGGATACTTCGCGAGCAAGGTCCACCCGGATGTGCGGGTGCTCGACGCCGGTGGGACCTCGCTGGTGGACCGGCTCGATCACGCCCGGGCCGCGGGCGCCGGTGCCATGCTGGCGCTGGTGCTGCCGCGCTATCCGCGGGAGTCGCTCGAGGCGGTCCGGGAGGCCAGGGACATGGGGTACGCGGTGGTCGCGATCACCGACTCGGCGGTGTCGCCGGTCGCCGAGCACGCCGATGTCGTGCTGCCCGCCGCGGTCGGCACGCGGCTGGTGTTCGACCTGCACACGGGGCCGATGGCGATGGCCATGGTGCTGCTGCAGGCGATGTGCGACGCCGACCCCGAGCCGGTGCAGCGGCGGCTGGAGCAGTTCGAGGCCACGGCCGCGCGCCGGCAGATTTTCCAGGCTTGACGAGAACAGGCTTGACGAGAACAGGAAGGGCGACGATGTCGGAGATCAGGGCGGCGCGCGGTTCGGCGTACACCGCCAAGGGCTGGCCGCAGGAGGCCGCCAAGCGGATGCTGATGAACAACCTCGACCCCGACGTGGCCGAGCGCCCGGAAGATCTGGTGGTCTACGGCGGCACCGGGCGGGCCGCGCGGGACTGGCCGTCGTTCCACGCGATCGTGCGCGAGCTCGACGTGCTGGCCGACGACGAGACGCTGCTGGTGCAGTCGGGCCGGCCGGTCGGGGTGTTCCGCACGCACGAGTGGGCGCCGCGGGTGCTGATCGCCAACTCCAACCTCGTCGGGGACTGGGCGACCTGGCCCGAGTTCCGCCGGCTGGAGAACCTGGGCCTGACCATGTACGGCCAGATGACCGCCGGGTCCTGGATCTACATCGGCACGCAGGGGATCCTCCAGGGCACGTACGAGACGTTCGCCGCCGTCGCCGCCAAGCGGTTCAACGGCACCCTGGCCGGCACGCTGACCCTGACCGGCGGCTGCGGTGGCATGGGCGGCGCCCAGCCGCTCGCCGTCACCATGAACGGCGGCGTCTGCCTGGTCGTCGACATCGACGCGAGCCGGCTGCGCCGCCGGGTCGAGACCCGCTACCTCGACGAGATCGCCGACGACCTCGACGACGCCCTGCGCCGGGCCGAACAGGCCAAGCGCGAGAAGCGGGCCGTCTCGATCGGCGTCGTCGGCAACGCCGCCCTGGTGTTCGGCGAGATCCTGACCCGCGGCGTCGAGGTCGACATCGTCACCGACCAGACCAGCGCCCACGACCCGCTCTCGTACGTGCCGGTCGGCGTCGACCTGGCCGACGCCGCCGAGTACGCCCGGGTCAAGCCCGAGGAGTTCACCGACCGGTCCCGGGCCAGCATGGCCAAGCAGGTCGCCGCGATGGTCGGCTTCCTCGACGCCGGGGCCGAGGTGTTCGACTACGGCAACTCGATCCGCGGCGAGGCCAAGCTGGCCGGATACGAGCGCGCCTTCGACTTCCCCGGCTTCGTCCCGGCGTACATCCGGCCGCTCTTCGCCGAGGGCAAGGGACCGTTCCGGTGGGCCGCGCTGTCGGGCGACCCGGCCGACATCGCCGCCACCGACAAGGCAATCCTCGACCTCTTCCCCGAGAACGAGTCGCTGGCCCGCTGGATGAAGATGGCCGAGGAGCGCGTCGCGTTCCAGGGCCTGCCCGCCCGCATCTGCTGGCTCGGCTACGGCGAGCGCGACAAGGCCGGGGTGCGCTTCAACGACATGGTCGCGTCGGGCGAGCTCAAGGCGCCCCTCGTGATCGGCCGTGACCACCTCGACTCCGGCTCGGTCGCGTCGCCGTACCGCGAGACCGAGTCGATGCTCGACGGCTCCGACGCGATCGCCGACTGGCCGCTGCTGAACGCGCTGCTCAACACGGCCAGCGGGGCGAGCTGGGTGTCGATCCACCACGGCGGCGGGGTGGGCATCGGCCGTTCGATCCACGCCGGCCAGGTCTGCGTGGCCGACGGCACGGCGCTGGCCGGGCAGAAGATCGAGCGGGTGCTGACCAACGACCCGGGCACGGGCGTGATGCGCCACGTCGACGCCGGCTACGAGTCGCAGGCCGCCGCGGGCGTGCACCTCCCGATGCGGGACGCCCGGTGAGCGCGACGTTCGCCGAGCTCTGGAACGGGATCGCGCCGATCGGCCGGGTCCGCAACGGCGGCTATCTGCGGTACGCGCTCGAGGAGCCGGAACTGGTGCTGCGCGACTGGTTCCGCAACCAGGCCGCACGCCGCGACATGGCGGTCACCGACGACGGCAACGGCAACCTGTTCGCCTGGTGGGGCGACCAGTGGGGCCACGACGCGGTGCTCACCGGCTCGCACTTCGACTCGGTGCCGCACGGCGGCGGCTTCGACGGCCCGCTCGGCATCGTCAGCGCGTTCCTCGCCGTGGACGAGCTGCGCCGGCAGGGCCACGTGCCGAGCCGGCCGATCGCGGTGGTCGCGTTCGTCGAGGAGGAGGGCGGCCGGTTCGGCGTACCGTGCCTGGGCTCCCGCCTCCTGAGCGGGGCGATCGAGCCGGAGAAGGCGGCGGCGCTCACCGATCGCGACGGCGTCACGTTCGGCGAGGCCCTCGGCGGTACGCCGGCCGGACGGCTGCCCGGGCTGACCGGCCGGATCAACGCGCTGGTCGAGCTGCACATCGAGCAGGGCCGCGCGCTCGACGTGCCGGTCGGGGTGGCCAGCGCGATCTGGCCGCACGGGCGCTGGCGGTTCGAGTTCACCGGCATCGGCGACCACGCGGGCACCACGAGCATGGCCGACCGGCGTGACCCGATGCTGACCTTCGCGTACACGGTGCTGGCGGCCAACAAGGAGGCCCGGCTGGCCGGGGCGCTCGCCACGATGGCCCGCGTCGAGGTCGAGCCCAACGCCACCAACGCGATTCCGTCGCTGGTGCGCGCCTGGCTGGACGCGCGGGCGGCCGAGACCGGCACGCTGGACGGGCTGGTCGACGCCGTGATGAAGCGGGCCCACGACCGGGCCGGGCGCGACGGCACCGAGGTCGACGTGACGCCCGAGTCGTTCAGCGCCGAGGTGACCTTCGAGGAGTCGCTGGCCGGGCGGATCGCCGGGCTGCTGGGCGGGGCGCCGGTCCTGCCCACCGGCGCGGGGCACGACGCCGGCGTGCTGTCGGCGCACGTGCCGACGGCGATGCTGTTCGTGCGCAACCCGACGGGGGTGTCGCATTCGCCGGCCGAGCACGCCGACGAGCAGGACTGTGTGGCCGGCATCGGGGCGCTCGCGAGGGTGCTGGGCGACCTCACATGACCGTCTATTCCGCCTCGTACGCCTGGACGGGCGGCCGCCTCGCCCGAGACGTCCGCATCGAGGTGCACGACGGCGTGATCACCGGCGTGGGGTCCGTCTCCGATCCCACGCCGGCGCCCGACCCGGGCATGTCCACATCGGACGGCGCCGAGGTCAGGCTGCCCGGCCTGGTTCTGCCCGGCCTGGCCAACGCGCACTCCCATGCGTTCCACCGGGCGCTGCGGGGGCGCACCCACGCCGGCGGTGGCAGCTTCTGGACGTGGCGGGAGCTGATGTACGAGGTGGCCGGCCGGCTCGACCCGGACAGCTACTACGCGCTGGCCCGCGGCGTCTACGCCGAGATGGCGCTGGCCGGGATCACGGCGGTCGGCGAGTTCCACTACCTGCATCACGGCCCGGACGGCGTGCCCTACGACGACCCGAACGCGATGGGTCACGCGCTGATCGCCGCCGCGGCCGACGCCGGCATCCGGATCACCTTGCTGGACACGCTGTACCTGACTTCCAGTGTGGACGGTAAGCCGCTCGAGGGCGTCCAGCGCCGCTATGGCGACGGCAGTCTCGACGGCTGGTCGTCGCGCACCGATCTGCTGCGGGACCGGCCGCACGCCCGGATCGGCGCGGCCCTGCATTCGGTGCGGGCCGTCCCGGCCGACGTCATGCCGGCCTTCGCCCGCCGTACCGACGGCCGGCCCGTCCACGTGCACCTCTCCGAGCAGCGCGCCGAGAACGAGCAGTGCCGGGCCGTGCACGGCTGCACGCCCACCGAGTTGCTCGAGGCACATGGCGTCTGGCAGCCCCGGACCGTGGCCGTCCACGCAACCCACCTCACCGATCGCGACATCGACATCCTTGGCGGTCACCAGGTGTGCTTCTGCCCGACCACCGAGCGCGATCTCGCCGACGGCATCGGGCCGGCCCGGCGGCTGGCCGACGCGGGCGCGCGGCTGAGCCTGGGCAGCGACAGCCACGCCGTGATCGACCCGTACGAGGAACTGCGCGGGCTGGAGATGAACGACCGGCTGGCCAGCGAGCAGCGCGGCCGTTTCACCCCGGCCGACCTGATCGCCGCCGCGGCCAACCACGAGTCGATCGGCTGGTCCGACGCCGGGGACATCGCGGTGGGCAAGCGGGCCGATCTCGTCTGTGTGCGGCTCGACAGCGTGCGGACGGCCGGAGCCGACCCGGCCCAGGCCGTCCTCGCGGCGACCGCGGCCGACATCACCCACGTCATCGCCGACGGTCGCGCCATCGTGTCGGACGGACGGCACACCGCGATCGACGCGCCCCGCGCTCTGGCCGACACCATCTCGGCGCTCGGCGCCGGGCGCGTTCTCGAGGAGGGGCGGCGCCCGTGAGCACGCTCATCGACAACATCGGCGAGCTCGTCACCAACGACGAGGGCGAGGGCCTGCTCGGCGTACGGAAGAACGCGGCCGTGGCGGTCGAGGGCGACCGGATCGCCTGGGTCGGCCCGTCCGCGCAGGCCCCGGCGGCCGACCGGCGGATCGACGCCCAGGGCCGGGCCGTGCTGCCGGGCTTCGTGGACAGTCATGCCCACCTGGTCTTCGCCGGCGACCGGGCGGCCGAGTTCGGCGCGCGGATGGCCGGCGAGCCGTACACCGGCGGGGGCATCCGCACCACGGTCGCGGCGACCCGGGCGGCCACCGACGACGACCTGCTGGGCAACGCCGGACGGCTGGTCGCCGAGGCCCGGCGGCAGGGCACCACGACGATCGAGATCAAGAGCGGGTACGGGCTGAGCGTCGCCGAGGAGGCGCGGTCGCTGCGCATCGCCCGGCAGCTGAGCGACGAGACGACGTTCCTCGGCGCGCACGTCGTGCCGGCCGGGAGCGACCCCGACGAGTACGTCGATCTCGTGCGCGGCGCGATGCTGGACGCCTGTGCCCCGTACGCGAAATGGGTCGACGTCTTCTGCGAACGCGGCGCCTTCGACGAGGAGCAGACCCGCGCCATTCTCACGGCCGGCCGGCAGAAGGGCCTGGGCCTGCGCGTGCACGCCAACCAGCTCGCCGAGGGCCCCGGCGTGCGGCTGGCGGTGGAGCTCGGGGCGGCCAGCGCCGACCACTGCACCCATCTGAGCAGCGCGGACGTCGACGCGCTGGCCGGGTCGCCGACCGTCGCGACGCTGCTGCCGGGGGCCGAGTTCTCGACCCGCTCGCCGTACCCCGACGCGCGCCGGCTGATCGACGCCGGTGTCACCGTGGCCCTGGCCACCGACTGCAATCCCGGCTCCTCGTACACGTCGTCGATGCCGTTCTGCATCGCGCTGGCCGTCCGCGACATGCGGATGACCCCGGCCGAGGCCGTGCACGCGGCCACCGCCGGCGGCGCGCGGGCGTTGCGCCGCGACGACCTCGGACGGCTGCGGCCCGGCGCCCGCGCCGACCTGACGGTGCTCGACGCCCCGTCCCACCTGCACCTGGCCTACCGGCCGGGCGTTCCCCTGATCAGCACAGTTCTGCACAACGGAGTGCCCCAATGAGTGCCCCCATCGTCACCGTCCAGCCCACCGGAGTCACCCCGGCCGACGTGCTCGCGGTCGCCCGCGGCGGCGCCCGCGTCGAGATCGCCCCCGAGACCGTCACCGCCATGGCCACGAGCCGGGCGATCGTCGACGGCATCGAGGCCTCCGGCCGTCCCGTGTACGGGGTGTCGACCGGATTCGGCGCGCTGGCCAACACGTCCATCGCCCCGCAACGCCGCGCCGAGCTGCAGCAGGCGCTGATCCGCTCGCACGCCGCGGGGATCGGCGCGCCCATGGACCGCGAGGTCGTCCGGGCCATGATGCTGCTGCGGCTGCGCTCGCTCGCGCTGGGCCGCTCGGGCGTGCGCCCGCTCCTCGCGCAGGGCCTGGCCGACCTGCTCAACCACGACATCACCCCGTGGGTGCCCGAGCACGGCTCGCTGGGCGCCTCGGGCGATCTGGCGCCGCTCGCCCACTGCGCGATCGTGCTGCTCGGCGAGGGCTGGGTGCTGGGCAAGGACGGCGCCCGGACCGCCGCCGCCGAGGCGTTGCACACGGCCGGCCTGCAGCCGCTGGAACTGGCCGCCAAGGAGGGGCTGGCGCTGATCAACGGCACCGACGGCATGCTGGGCATGCTGCTGCTCGCGATCGACGACGCCGCCCACCTGTTCGCGATGGCCGACGTGACCGCGGCGCTGGCGATCGAGGCGATGCTGGGCTCCGAGCGGCCGTTCCTGCCCGAACTGCACGAGATCCGGCCGCACCCGGGCCAGTCGGCCTCGGCCGCGAACATCCTCGACCTCCTCCAGCACTCCTCGATCATGGACTCGCACCGGGACGACCTGGCCCACGCGGTGCAGGACGCGTACTCGATGCGCTGCGCCCCGCAGGTGGCCGGCGCCGCCCGCGACACGCTGGACTTCGTCCGTACGGTGGCCGGGCGCGAGCTCGTCTCCGTGGTCGACAACCCGGTCGTGCTGCCCGACGGCCGCGTCGAGTCGACCGGCAACTTCCACGGCGCGCCGCTGGGCTTCGCCGCCGACTTCCTGGCCATCGCGGCCGCCGAGGTCGGCGCGATCGCCGAACGCCGGGTCGACCGCCTGCTCGACGTGACCCGCAACCGCCAGCTCCCGCCCTTCCTCTCCCCCGACGCGGGCGTCAACTCGGGCCTGATGATCGCCCAGTACACGGCGGCCGGGATCGTCGCCGAGAACCGTCGCCTGGCCGCGCCCGCGTCGGTCGACTCGCTGCCCACGAGCGGCATGCAGGAAGACCACGTCTCGATGGGCTGGGCCGCCACGAAGAAGCTGCGCACGGTGCTCGACAACCTGACCAGCCTGCTCGCCGTCGAGCTCATCTCGGCGGTCCGCGGCCTGCAACTGCGCGAGCCCCTCGTGCCGTCCCCGGCGGGCCGCGCCGCGATCGCCGCCCTCGAACCCGCGGCCGGCCGCCCCGGCCCCGACCTGTTCCTGGCCCCGGCCCTCGAGGCCGCCCGAGCCGTCGTGGCCGGCCGCGACCTGCGAGCCGAGATCGAGAAGGCCGTCGGCCCGCTGCGCTGAGCTCGACGGCTCAGGTCAGCCGCCGCCGGCTCAACCTCTGCCGGCTCAACCTTTGCCGGCTCAGCGTCTGCCGGCTCGGCCTCCGCCGGCTCGGCCCGGCCTCCGTCTCCTTCGGCACGGGGCAGGCTGGGTGGTGGAAGTGGGCTAGCCTGCAAAGCGCTGTGTACACGCGTGGATCCGGGGGGACACGATGGGCATTGAGGTTCCGCCCGAGGAGGTTCGGCGGCACGCGCGTGACGTCGACGAGGCCGGCCGGATGCTCGACGAGGCGCGGGCGGCGGCAGCGCACGTGCGGGTGTCCAGCAACGCGTACGGATACTTCGTCGGCGCGCTGATCGCCAACTTCTACATGAATCCGCACGCCGACGAGGCGATCGCCGCCTATCAGAAGACTGTGGACGGCATGAACGGGCTGGCCGACCAGGTCCGCGCGATGGCCGACGACTACGACCACAGCGATGAGCGGGCCGCCGACCGGGTGCGGGGGACGCGATGAGCGACGCGGCGGCGCTGTCCCGGCCCAACCTGATCGCCCCCGAGGCCGCGACCAAGGGGTACGAGGGCGCCGGGATCCTCGAAGCGGCCATGGGCATGAAGGACGGCTTCCAGGAGGGCAACTTCACGGCCGGGTTCGGCAACATGGCGGTGGTCGGGCTGAGCGCGCTCGGCGCGATCATGGATCCGTTCCAGGCGGTCTTCGCCGCCGGGGTCGGCTGGCTCATGGAGCACCTGGACTGCCTGCGCGAGCCCCTCGACGCCCTGCTGGGCGACCCCAAGGAGATCGAGGGCCACGCCGCGACCTGGCGCAATCTGCAGGAACGGACGTACGACGCCGCGGAGTACTTCGCCGGCCAGGTGACGACCGCGACGTCGAGCTGGGTCTCCGACGCGGTCACCGCCTATCGCGCGAAGGCGTCCGCGATGGCCGACAGCAGCCTCGCGCTCGGCGAGGTGGCCGACGCGATGGCCGAGGCCACCCTCATCGCCGGGGCGATCGTCGGCGTGTTCCGCAACATGGTCCGCGACCTCATCGCCGAGCTGGTCGGCGCGGCCATCTCCAAGGCCGTGCAGGCCCTGCTCGTGGTCACGATCCCCAAGATCCTGGCCGAGGTCGCGATCATGGTCGCCGAGTGGACCGGCCGGATCGTGCAGGTGATGCGCCGGCTCAGCGACGCGATCACCGCGCTGGGCGGCAAGTTCCCGGCGCTGGCCGAGGTGTGCGCCCGGATCGGCCGGTCGATGGACAGCTCGATCTCCGATCTGGCGTACGGTTCGGTCTTCCTCAACTCGTCCAAGCTGCACGCCGCCGACAGCTACGTCTCCGACAGCGAGGGCGCCGCGGGCGGCTTCAAGCACGCGTACAAGACCCTGGCCCAGGGCGAGGCGGTCGTGCACGGCACCAAGGCCCAGATGGCGGCCGACGCGTTGCGCGAGGGCGTCAAGCTGAACAGCATCCAGAACGGCAGCACGACCGCCGGCTCCCTGCACAACGACGAGCCCGACAAACCCCAGATCGACCTACCTCTCTGAGGGCTAGGGTCAGGACCGACCTGCGGCGAGCGCGAGGATGGACGATGACCGACGACGAGAAGCGCCGGGCCGAGCGGCGGCGGCGGATGGACGAGTTACTGAGCCAGGCGGAGGCCGACGTCACCCGCACGCGGGCGGCTCCGGATCGGCCGGTGGTCGAGCAGCGGCGCGGCACCACCTGGGGCAGCGTGCTCGGCGTCGTGATCCTGCTCGTGTCGGCCGTCGTGTTCTTCCTGGGCGCGCGGACGGTCAACCGCTTCACCGGCGCCGACTTCGACGACGCCGACCGTCGGGGCACAGCCACCGTCGAGAGCTGCGAGCGACACGGGCCGATCACACTCAAAGGCTTCGGTTACGTCGATGAGTGCACGGTCGACATCGTCTGGAGCGACGGCGAAGGCCCCACCGTCCTGATCGACAAGCCCGGGTTCATGAAGGGCGAGAAGCCCGGCGAGACGTTCGAGATCGGGCAGAACTCCGGCAGCCGCGGCAGCATCGCCTACTCCCGCCCGGAGGTCTCCCCCCACGGCTGGGCCACGGCGCTCACCATCGTCCTCGCGGCGATCGCGTTCCTCTTCGTCGCCGGCGTCTATCTCTTCCTGCGCCAGACGATCAAGGACATGCGCCGCCGCTGAGTCAGCGGCTCAAGCGCTCAGCGGATCGAGCGCCCCACGGATCGAGCCGCCCCACGGATCGAGCTGCCCCACGGATCGAGCGCCCCACGGATCGAGCACGGGGACGGTGGATCAGGCGGCCGGGTCGGTCGTCTGCCACGGGCAGTCGACGACCTTGGGCTCGACGACGACGAACGTCTTGGCGACGGTCGCGGTGTCGTTACCGGAGGTCACCGGCTCGCTCGCGAAGAGCACCGACAGGCCGACCAGCGCTGAGGCCGCGAAGAGTGCGGCGAACCGGAGCTGCATGAGAATTCCCCCAGACGATTTCGGCAGGCGATACCCCCGGAACCGCCCGCTCAAGCATTGCCCAGCAAGTTGACAGCTTCCTGAACGTGCGGGCCAAAGATAGTGTCTGGTCGATCACACCGATCGAACGGCCTAACTCGTCACCTCGCGGGCGATGACCTTGGACAGCTCGCGGAACGCCTTTCCCCGGTGGCTGATCGCATCCTTCTCGGCCGGGGAGAGCTCAGCGTTCGTCCGGTTCTGACCGTCGCCCAGGAAGATCGGGTCGTAGCCGAAGCCACCCTCGCCGCGGCGCGCGCGCAGGATGCGACCGACCTGGCGGCCCTCGACCAGGTGCTCGCGCCCGTTGGGCAGCACCAGCGCCGCGGCGCAGACGAAGGCGCCGCCCCGGTGCTCGTCGGGCACGTCGGCGATCTGGCCCAGCAGGAGGTCGAGGTTGGCCTGATCGTCGCCGTGCCGGCCGGACCACCGGGCGCTGAACACGCCGGGCATGCCGTTGAGCGCGTCGACCGCGATGCCCGAGTCGTCGGCCACCGTGGGCAGGCCGGTGCGCCGGGCACCCTCCCGGGCTTTGATCAGCGCATTTTCCCCGAAGGTCAGGCCCGTCTCGGGTACGTCGGGGTAGCCCTCGAAATCGGCCAGGCCGACCAGCGCGATGCGGTTGGCGCCCAGCGACGTGTCGAGGATGCGCTGGAGCTCGACCAGCTTCTTACGGTTGGCCGTGGCCAGCAGCAGCTTGGCGCTCACGAGGCCAGAGCCTTCTGCTGGGCGGCGGCCAGATCGACACAGCCGGCGACGGCCAGGTCGAGCAGCGCGTCGAGCTGGTCGCGGCGGAACACGCCGTCCTCACCGGTGCCCTGGACCTCGACGAAATCGCCGTCGCCGGTGCAGACGACGTTCATGTCGACCTCGGCCGCGACATCTTCCAGATACATCAGGTCGAGGCGGGGCTCGCCCTCGACGATGCCGACGCTGACGGCCTGGATCGAGCGGTGCATGACCTTGTCGATCTTGCCGGCCAGGGACTTGCGCTCGGCCAGCCAGCCCACCGCGTCGTGCAGCGCCACGTAGGCCCCGGTGATCGCGGCCGTGCGGGTGCCCCCGTCGGCCTGCAGGACGTCGCAGTCGAGCACGATCGAGTTCTCCCCGAGAGCCTTGAGGTCGATGCAGGCGCGCAGGCTACGGCCGATCAGCCGGGAGATCTCCTGGGTGCGGCCGCCGACCTTGCCCTTGACGCTCTCGCGGTCGCCGCGGGTGTTGGTGGCGCGCGGCAACATCGCGTACTCGGCGGTGACCCAGCCGAGGCCCGAGCCCTTGCGCCAGCGTGGCACACCCTCGGTGACGCTCGCGGTGCACAGCACTCGTGTGTTGCCGAACTCGACGAGCACCGACCCCTCGGGGTGGATGCTCCAGCTCCGGCTCAGAGTCACCGGGCGCAATTGGTCGGCCGCGCGGCCGTCGGGGCGTGCCATGACCAAACCTTATTAGGCCGACGGCCGGACCGCCGACTCCACCCCGACACCTGTGGACAACCGAGCTGTGGGCAACGGGCCTGTGGATGACCCGGCCGGGGCGACGGCTGTGGACAAGAGGCCGGAGACATACGGTGCCGGGAACAACGCGAGGGCTGGGAAACGGGCCACGACAGACCCGGGCTGAGTGGCAGCAGGCCCAGGATCAGCCCGGGCTGAGGGCAGCAGGCCCAGGATAAACCCGGCTGAGGGCAGCAGGCCCAGGATCAACCCGGGCTGAGGGCAGCAGGCCCAGGATCAACCGGGCTGAGGGCAGCATGGCCAGGGACAACCCGGGCTGAGGACGGCAGGGCCGGGGACGACTCAGCCGAACCAGCCGGTGGCGGCCTCGGTCGGGCCGGCCGGCCGCGGTACGGCGGGGCGCAGCACGGCGGGTGGCCGCGGGCGTCCGGCCAGCGCCACCGCGGGCAGCGCCCCGTGCGCCCGCAGGAAGCCGTCGACCGCCTGGGGCCAGCCGAAGTGCTCGGCCCGGGCCCGCGCGGCGGCCCGGCGCTCCGGCTCGGGGCGCTCCATCAGGCGGCGTACGCCGTCGGCGAAGGCCTCCGCGGTGCCCGGCACCGCGACGCCGGCCTCGCCCACCACCTCGGGCAGGGCGCTGGTCTCGTTGACCACGACCGGGGTGCCGCAGGCCAGCGCCTCGAGGGCGGCCAGTCCGAACGTCTCGACCGGGCCGGGCGCGAGCACCACGTCGGCGCTGGCGAGCAGGGCGGCCACGGTGGAACGGTCGGCGATGTGCCCGGCGAAGCGCACGGGCAGCCGCGCCGCCCGGTACGCCAGCGCGGCCCGCCGTACGCCGTCTCCGGCCACGGCGAGCACCGCGGGCACCTTGTCGTTGCGCAGCGCCCCGATCGTGTCCACGGCGAGCTCAGGCCGTTTCTGACCGGAGAGCCGCCCGCAGAACACCACGAGCAGCTCGCCGGGGCGGGCGTAGCGGGCGCGGACGGCCTCGTCGGCGCGGCCGGGGTGGAACTCGTCGAGGTCGACGCCGAGTGGCACCTCGATGAGGTTTGGCACGCCCAGCCGGCGGAACTCCGCTGCCGCGAAGGAGGTGGTGCAGATGATCTGGTCGAAGAACTCGGCGGTGCGCAGGTTGAACTTGTCGGCCACCGCGTCCCGCTTGGGCACGCCCCAGACGCCGAGCAGGCCGGCCAGGCTCTCGTGCGAGACCATCATCGAGCCGACGCCGCGCTGGCGGGCCCAGCCGCCCGTCCAGCGCAGGCTGGTGCGGTCGGAGACCTCGAGGCGGTCGGGTTCCAGCTCGTCGAGCAGCTGGGTGAGCTCGCGCCGACCGGTCATGACGCGGTAGCCACCGGTGCGCGGGAGCGGGGCGCTGGGCATGGTGATCACCCGGCCCTGCGAGGTCATCTTGTCGGAGCGCTCCCGCCCGGGGACGATCAGCACGGCTTCGTGCCCGGCCCGCTGATAACCCTCGCCGAGATTGCGGAGCGCCGTCCGCAAGCCACCGGAGTGGGTTGTCACGAAGTTGGCCAAGCGAACGATGCGCATGCAACAACTCCAAGATCACGTTATGCCGGTGCTCATGAACCGGACCGTGCCCCCGCCCCGGCCCAGGGCTTAGAGATCGTAACGGGCACCTGGACGCACGACCTCAACCGGTCCCGCAAACGCGGCCACGGCGGCATCCACAATAGATGCCTCCGAGACCCACGCGGGTACGAGGTGGGTCAGCAGCAGCTTGCCGACGTCCGCCTTGGTGGCCGCCTCGCCGGCCTCACCGCCGGTGAGGTGCAGGCCAGGCGGGTTGGGGGCGCCGTCCAGGTAGCTCGCCTCACAAAGGAACAAGTCTGCGCCCGCGGCGAGTCGCAACAGCGGTTCGCACGGCGCCGTGTCCGAGGAGTACGCGATCGCTCGCCCACCGTGTTCGATCCGGACACCGTAGGTCTCGATGGGATGGTTGACCCGGTCGACCGTGATCGAGAAGGGACCGATCGGGAACGTGCCCGGCTGCAGACCGTAGAAGGTGTAGACGTCGTCGACCGACTCGTTCTCCTGGCTGTACGCGGCGGAGATGCGCTCGGCCGCCCCCAGCGGGGCATAGACCGGCACCGGCGGCAGCGGGCCGGACGGGTCGTACCGGCGGACCACGATGTAGGTGCAGGCGTCCAGCATGTGGTCACAGTGCAGGTGGGTCAGGATGATCGCGTCGATTTTGTTCATGTCCGAATAGCGCTGCAGCGCGGACAGCGAACCCGAGCCGAAGTCGATCAGCAGCCGGAAGCCCTCGGCCTCGACGAGATAGGCGGAACAAGCCGACTCGGGGCCGGGAAAACTGCCGGCACAGCCGAGAACGGTCAGTCGCATGCGGGTCCCTCTGGCTCACGCTGGGTCGAACACGCCCCGCCCGACCGGTCCGTGCTGCAGTCTTCAGACCAGTCAATCACGCAGCGAAGCGTACGCCGGGACCTGCGCGCGATGTAAACGTCTGATCGATTTGTCGCTAAATCGACAACGTACATCACACCGCCCGTGACCTCGGCTGTTATCGCAATTCCCGTTACGTCCGGTGAGTCGTTTGCGTTGCACAAAGTGAGGACTTCGCAGGACGGAACAGACGGAGGCAGCGTGATCACGGTCCAGAAAGACCGCACCACGCACACCGAGGCGGCGGCGATCATGCCGTTCGGTGGGTGGGAGATTACACCGGCTGGAGCGGGGCTGGACGGTGACGAGGTTCTTTTCCGGTTCCCGGCTCCCGACGACCCGGCGCCGAGCACCGCGCGCCTGCTCACCATGGCCGGCGGGGCGGCCCTGCTGGGCTTTGTGACCCTCGGCGTGGGAGCGCGCGCATTCGCCACCGTGCTCGGCGGAGCACCGTTCTGGTACGTGCCGACGCTCGCCCTGTTCGCCTTGCTGAGTCTCGCCCTGACGGTCGGCGCGTTCCTGTCGATCCACCGCGCCTTTCTGCCATGGGTGCTACTGGTGTGCGCGACCGGGCCGCTCGCCGTCGGCATTCTGATTGCGGCGACCTATTAGCGCGCTTAGCGCCTGTTTCGTGGTGGGGGTCGAGTTGCGGCTCCCACCACGAACAGGCGCTAAGCCACCACGAACAGGCGCTAAGCCCAGAGTTGCCCTTCGAGGGCTTCTTCGGCGTCGTTGAGAGTGCCGCCGTAGGCGCCGGTCGAGAGGTATTTCCAGCCGCCGTCGCAGATCACGAACGCGACGTCGGCGCCGCGGCCGGCCTTGACCGCATCGTGGGCCACGGCCAGCGCGGCGTGCAGAATGGCGCCGCTGGAGAAACCGGCGAAGATGCCCTCGACCTCGACCAGCTGGCGGGTGCGCAGCACGGCGTCGCGGGTGCCGACCGAGAAACGGCGGTCGAGCACGCTGGCGTCGTACAGCTCGGGCACATAGCCCTCGTCGATGTTGCGCAGCCCGTAGACCAGCTCGCCGTAGCGGGGCTCGGCGGCGATGATCTGGATGCCGTCGACCTTCTCCTTGAGGAAGCGGCCGGTGCCCATCAGCGTGCCCGTGGTGCCCAGACCGGCCACGAAGTGGGTGATCGTGGGCAGATCCTGCAGCAGCTCGGGGCCGGTGGTCTCGTAGTGCGCGCGGGCGTTGGCCGGGTTGCCGTACTGGTACAGCATCTTCCAGTCCGGATGCTCGGCGGCGACCTGCTTGGCCGTGGCGACGGCCTGGTTGGAGCCGCCCGCGGCCGGCGAGAACAGGATCTCGGCACCGTACATGCGAAGCAGTTGGATCCGCTCGGCCGAGACGTTCTCGGGCATCACGCAGACGAGGCGGTAGCCGCGCAGCTTGGCCACCATGGCCAGGGCGATGCCGGTGTTGCCGCTCGTCGGTTCGAGGATGGTGTCACCCGGGTGCAGGTGGCCCGACTCCTCCGCCTCGCGCACCATGTAGAACGCCGCCCGGTCCTTGATGCTGCCGGTCGGGTTGCGGTCTTCCAGCTTGGCCCACAGCCGCACCGCCGGCGCCCCCTCGGGCACCGACGGCGACAGACGGGGCAGGCCGACCAGCGGCGTGCCCCCCAGGGCGTCAAGCAGGCTCTCGTAGCGAGCCATCGTCAGCTCAGCCTTGAGCCGGGACAGCGGCGGCGGGGCGGCGGGACGGGCGCCCGAGCAGGGCGGCGGCTGCCGCGAACCCCAGAGCGCCGCCGGCCACGGCGGGCAGGATGGTGATCGAGTCACCGTCGCTGAGCTTGGCGTCGAGCGCGCCGAGGAAGCGGACGTCCTCGTCGTTGACGTAGATGTTGACGAACCGGTGCAGGCCGCCCTCGGGGGTGATGAGCCGCCCCTTGAGGCCGTTGTGCTTGGCGTCCAGGTCGTCGATCAGCGCGCTCAGGCTGTCGCCGGCGCCCTCGACGGTCTTGGCGCCGCCGGTGTAGCTGCGCAGGATGGTGGGAACGCGAACTTCGATAGCCATGGCTGTGAATGCTCCAAAAGGAAGATCGAACTGAGGGCAGGATCGCTTACGGAGTTGTCGTCAACGACACTCGTAAACGACCGATACCGGGCTCTGCCCGAACATGTACGACTGCACAGCGCTAGCCATCACGCGTCTACCGTCGCATCCACGATGTTGATCTCTTCCTCGGTCACCACGCCGTCCACTATGCGGAACGATCGGATCTCCTCCGAGTCGCTCTCGCGCGTGGAAACGAGCAGATAGTGGGCGCCGGGCTCGCCGGCGAAGGAGATGTCCGTCCGCGACGGGTACGCCTCGGTCGCCGTGTGCGAGTGGTAGATGACCACCGGCTCCTCGTCGTTGTCGTCCATCTCGCGCCACACCCGCAGCTGCTCCATGGAGTCGAACTCGTAGAAGGTCATCGACCGGGCGGCGTTGTCCATCGGGATGAGCCGGGTCGGCAGGTCGCTGCCGATCGGACCGGCGACCACGCCACAGGCCTCGTCGGGGTGGTCCCGGCGGGCGTGGGCGACGATCGCGTCGACGATCGCACTGTCGATGGTCAGCACGTTCTTCACATTACCGTGAGATCCGAGCGGACCTCGGGTGGCGCCGCTCACTCGATTTCGGGCAGAGCGTTCAGCAACGACTCCTGCAGGTAGCCCAGGTAGGCGTACACGCTCAGCTGGAAGACGCGGCTCGAGCCCGGATCGTGCAGCACGGCGTCGTCGAGCTCGGCGCTCAGATCGGTGTCGGCCTGGATGTCGAGCCGGGTGCCCATGGCCAGCCGCGCGTCGTTGATCGCGCGCAGCCAGGCCTCGGCGGCCTCGCCGTCGAGGCGTACCTCACCCTCGCCCTCGTCGGGCAGGGCCGCGAGGATCGCCCCGGCCTGATCGATCTTGCCGGTCTTCAGATCGCCCTCGGTGTAGAGGCGGAACTCCTCCGAGTCGTCGGGACGATCCGGATAGATGTCCGGGAAGAGCCGGCTGACGACCGGATCGGTGTGATCCATGCCGTCGGTCAGCAGGCCGACCACCTCACCGGCGACCTTGCGCAGGACGCGTACCTCGTCAATCGCGAACGTGGCCACGCACTGGCTGCCGTTGCGTCGGAACATCTGCCCTCTCCCGCGGTGTTCAGTCCCGGTCCACCGTCGCCCAGAGACCGTATCCGTGCAGCTGATTGGCGTCCATCTCCATCCGCTCCCGCGCACCCGAGCTGACCACCGCCCGGCCCTTCGTGTGCACGTCGAGCATCAGCGCCTCGGCCTTCTCCTTGGAGTAGCCGAAGAGCTTCTGAAAAACCCAGGTCACGTAGGACATGAGGTTGACCGGATCATCCCAGACGATCGTCACCCATGGCCGATCATCGGCGGGTGCCTCCTCGATCTCGGGGCTCTCGACGGGAGCGACCTGTGGCAGCGCCATGCCCCCCATGGTGCCACCGGATTTGCCGCATCGGGGAACCGGAACACCGAACCGCAGGTCAGAACGCGGTTCGTAAGGGGCCGCCGGGCGCAATAGGGTGGGTTCCGTGAACTCCTACGCCCCCGCGCTGATGACCGATCAGTACGAGCTGACCATGGTCAGCGCCGCCCTCCAGGACGGCACAGCCGACCGGCGCTGCGTCTTCGAGGTCTTCGCCCGGCGCCTGCCCGGCGGCCGGCGCTACGGCGTGGTGGCCGGGACGGGCCGGCTGGTCGAGCTGATCCGCGACTTCCGCTTCGGCCCGGCCGAGATCGACTTTCTGCGCGGGGCCGGCATCGTCGACGAGACGACCGCCCGGTGGCTGGCCGACTACCGCTTCACCGGTGACATCGACGGGTACGCCGAGGGTGAGCTGTTCTTCCCGGGCTCCCCGGTCATGACGCTCAGCGGCACGTTCGCCGAGTGCGTGGTGCTCGAGACGCTCATCCTCTCGGTGCTCAACCACGACTCCGCGGTGGCCTCGGCGGCGGCGCGCATGGTCACCGCGGCGCGGGGCCGGCCGATCATCGAGATGGGCTCGCGGCGCACCCATGAGGACTCGGCCATCGCCGCCGCCCGGGCCGCCTATCTCGCCGGCTTCGCCTCCACGTCCAACCTGGCGGCGGGGGCCCGCTACGGCATCCCGACGACCGGCACCTCGGCGCACGCGTTCACGCTGCTGCACGACGACGAGCCGGCCGCCTTCGCGTCCCAGGTGGCCGCGCTCGGCAAGAACACGACCCTGCTCGTCGACACGTACGACATCGCCCAGGGCATCCGCAACGCGATCGCGGTGGCCGGGCCCGATCTGCGGGCCGTACGGATCGACTCGGGCGACCTGTCGGTGCTGGCCCAGCACTCGCGTGAGCTGCTCGACTCGCTCGGCGCCACCGAGACCAAGATCGTCGTCTCGGGCGACATGGACGAGTACGCGATCGCCGCGCTCGCCGCCGAGCCGGTCGACATGTACGGGGCCGGCACCGCGGTGGTCACCGGCTCGGGCGCGCCCACCGCCGGCATGGTCTACAAGCTCGTCGAGGTCGAGGGCCGCCCGGTCGTCAAGCGCTCGGAGAACAAGGCGACCATCGGCGGACGCAAGACCGCCGTACGCCGGCACAAGCCCACCGGCACGGCGATCGAGGAGATCGTGGTCTCGCAGGGCGTGCCCGATCACGCGGCCAACGACCGGCTGCTGCAGCGCTCGTTCGTGGTCGGCGGCGAGGTGCTCGACACACCGGCGTTGACCGAGTCGCGGGAGCACCTGCGGCAGTGCCTGATCTCGATACCGTGGGAGGGTCTCAAGCTCTCGGCGGGCGACCCGGCCGTCCCCGTCACCATCGTCCCGACCAGCTAGGGGGTCTCCCGTGACACGAGCGCTGATCATCGTCGACGTCCAGAACGACTTCTGCGAGGGCGGCTCCCTGGCCGTCACCGGGGGCGCCGCGGTGGCCGCGGGCATCTCGCTGGTGCTGAGCAAGGCGGCCGACCGGTGGGACCACGTGGTCGCCACCAAGGACTGGCACATCGACCCGGGCACCCACTTCAGCGACCACCCCGACTACCGGGACACCTGGCCGGCGCACTGCGTGGTCGGCTCGGGCGGCGCGGATTTCCACCCCGAGCTGGCGACCGACCGGATCGAGGCGGTCTTCCACAAGGGTGAGCACAAGGCCGCCTACTCGGGCTTCGAGGGACACACCGAGACCGGCGAGACCCTCGCCGCGTGGCTGCGCGAGCGAGGTGTGACGGAAGTCGAACTGGCCGGCATCGCGACCGACTTCTGCGTACGCGCCACCGCGCTCGACGCGAAGGCGGAGGGCTTCGACACGACGGTGTTGCTGGAGCTCACTGCCGGGGTCGCCGCCGGATCGACCGCGACCGCGCTCGACGATTTCCAGGCGGCGGCGATCGAGACGACGGGCGCGCCGGTCGTCTCGTCCTGATCCGCTCGCTTCCTGCTCGGTTGAGCGGTTGGTTTTTTGTCGTACCTCCGGGGCAGGATGAGCCCCGGAGGTCAGGATCCACATGCGTCTCAAGCCTTACCGCGACACCCTCGCCCTGCCCGGCATCAGATCGCTGCTGGCGGTCGCGACCCTCGCGCGCATCCCGATCGCGGCCGGCGCGGTCGTTCTCACCCTGCACGTGGTCACCGACCTCGATCGGGGCTACGGCGCGGCCGGCCTGATCGGGGCGGCGTTCACCATCGGCGGTTCCGTCGGCGCCCCGCTGATGGGCCGCCTGATCGACCGGCGCGGGCTGCGGCTGGTGCTCGTGCTGACCACCGTGGCCGAGGTGCTGTTCTGGTCGTCGGCCCCCGCCGCGCCCTACTGGGCGTTGCTCGTCATGGCCCTGTTCGGCGGCCTGCTGTCGCTGCCCGCGTTCTCCGTGGCCCGCCAGTCGATCAGCGCGCTGACCCCCGAGGCGCAACGGCTCCCCGCGTTCGCGCTCGACTCCATCTCGACCGAGATCGCGTTCATGAGCGGTCCGGCGCTGGGCGTGCTGGTCGCCACGACCGCGGGCCCGCGCTGGGCGATGCTCGGCATCGGCGGCGGCATCCTGCTCTCCGGCCTCGGCCTGTGGCTGCTGAACCCGCCCGTCCGCGCCGCCCACGAGGCGCCCATCACGGCCGGCGAGCGCGTTCCCCGGCGCAGCTGGCTCAAGCCACGCTTCGTCGCCGTCCTGCTCGTGACCATGGCCGCCACCCTGGTGCTCTCGGGCACCGACGTCTCCGTGATCGCAGTCCTGCGCGACAACGGTGAGCTCGGCTGGACGGGCCTGGTGATGACCCTCTGGGCGTTCTACTCGCTGCTGGGCGGCTTCGCGTACGGGACCATGCAGCGCGCCCTGCCCCCGGTGCTCCTCCTCGCCCCGCTGGCCGTCACCACGATGCTGGTCAGCCTGGGCGGCGCCCACTGGTGGCTGATCGCCCTGCTGCTGATCCCCGCGGGCGCCCTGTGCGCCCCCCTGATCACCTCGACGGCCGACGCGATCAGCCGCATGATCCCGGCCGCCGCCCGGGGCGAGGCGTTGGGCCTGCACAACTCGGCCCTGACCGTCGGCGTGGCCCTGGGTGGTCCGCTGGCCGGTTTCGCCGCCGACACCCTGTCCCCGCCGTGGGGTTTCGTCGCCGTGGGCGGAGCCGGCGCCCTGATCGCCCTCCTGGTCCTCCCCACCGAGCTCCGACGTCGCCGCACCGAGGCCCGGCCGGTCGACCCGACAGCGACTGCCGCCACCGCTACGGCCGAGCACGGGGTGGCCGCGGCGCCCGCTACATCGGGTGTTGCCTCCGACGTCGCCCCTCCCCCGGCCGAGCCCGCCGTCGGCGAACCAGCCGTCCCGGCCTCAGCGGTCGCGGCATCCGCCGCCGGCGAGCTCACCGCGGCAGAGTCCGAAACCGACCGCAAGAGGCCACCCGTGCGCCAGTTCCGGCCTGGCGACCACCCCGACGAGCCCAGGCCAGATCCCACCGCACAGGGCGACACCCTCCACGCAGGCCGCCCCTGACCCTCAACCGCTTCAGCGGCGCGACGATCGCCGCGACGACCGGGCCACGCGGCCCGCACCGCCGATCAGCGTGAGTGCGCGGGGATGCCGTCCGAGGCAGCGCCCCAGATCCTGATGAGGTTCGTCCGTTAGCCCGCCGCTCAACCGCCGGGCCGCCGAGTCGCTCTTCGCTGGGCCGCTCGGCAGCGGCGGCTCAGCGCTCATCCGCTCGCCCGCCGCCGAGCCGCTCAACCGCAGAGCCGCTCGGCCGTTGCCCGCCTGCTGGGCCGCTCGGCGGCTGAGCCTCACCCGTTTCCGCCGCTGAGGCCGCTCGACCGCTTCCCGCCTGATGGACCGCTCGGACGCATGGGCGCTCACCCCCTTTGCGCCGCCGGGCCGCTCAACTGCTGAACCGCTCGGCCGCTCCACCCCTGCTGGGCCGCTCGGACGCATGGGCGCTCACCCGCTTTCCACCGCCGGGCCGCTCAGCTGCTGAACCGCTCGGCCGCTTCACGCCCGCTGGCCACACAACCGCTGAGCCGCTCGGCCGCTTCACGCCCGCTGGCCACACAACCGCTGAGCCGCTCGGCTGCTCCTCACCCGCTGGGCTCGCTCGGCCGCTTGGGCGCTCATTCGCTTTGCGCCGCCGGGCCACTCTGCCGCTGAACCGCTCGGCCGCTCCACGGCCGCTGGCCACACAACCGCTGAGCCTCTCGGCCGCTCCCCCGCCCCTGCTGGGCCGCTCGGGCGCTCACCCCCCTGTTCCCGCGGGGCCGCGCGACCGCTCGGCTGCTGGCGCGGGTAGCAGCGCGGGGATCGTCATCGCATCGACCTCGCCGCGTCTGCGATCGCCTTAGTTCGGTAGTTCGCACTGCCCGACACCGATCCCCCGTGGGCCATGGCAGAAGCAGTTGCTCCGCTTTCAAGTGGTCGACCCCCGGATGGCCGGCGCCTCCTGGACCGTGTCGGAAACGTGAGTGGCAAGCCGGGAGCGCTCCTGAGCGGCCGTGGCCAACGTCACTTCGTCGCCACGGCGGTGTTCTTGTACGTTCGTACTTGTACAGACGTACAAGTCGAGAGAAGGACCGCCGTGCCCTACGTGTTTCTGCTGGTAGCCATCGGTGCGGAGGTCTTGGCGACGAGTCTGCTGAAGTCGACGGAAGGCTTCTCGCGGCTCTGGCCCTCGGTCGGGTGCATCGCGGGCTACGTGGTCTCCTTCGCCGCTCTCTCCGTGTGCGTGAAGGACCTGCCGGTGGGCGTTGTCTACGCCGTATGGTCGGCTCTCGGCACCGCCGCGATCGTCGCCATCGGCGCGGTCTTCCTGGGGGAACCGCTCACGACCGTTAAGGTCATCGGCGTCAGCCTCATCATCGCCGGTGTAGTGACCGTGAACCTGGGCGGTGCCCATTGATCGAACCCGCTCCCCGACCCGACGACTTCCAGCGGGCCGACCCGGATGCGGCCACCAGCCTCCCGCCACTTCACCCGGCGCAGGCCGGTCATGTCCTGCCGCCCCACACGGCGCAGGCCAACCGCGTCCTACCCTCCAACCCGACACAGGCCGACCGCGCTCGGCCAACCGACACGGCGCAGGCGAATCACCTTTCCCGGCCCGGCCCGGCGCAGGCCGATGACCTGCCCCGGCCAGACGCGGCACCGGCCGATGACCTGCCGCCAGATGCGGCACAGGCCAACCACCTGCCCCCGCCTGATCGGGTGCCGGTCAAGTCCGGCCGGCGCCGCGCCGACCTGGCGCCGGGGGATTCAGCCACTCCCGCGCGGGGCCGCACCGGCCGACGCCGCAGCGATCGCGAGCCGGGGCATGACGACAGCCCCGCGCCCGACCGCCCGGCGCGCCGGCGAACTGATCCCGATCCTTCGGCCGGACGCCGCCCGCAGCGCGCCCGCGACCCGGAGGCCCGGCGCCGCGCCCTGGCTGCCGCCGCGCTCGCGGTGATCTCCGAGGTCGGCATCGGTCGCACCACCCACCGGGCCGTCGCGGCTCGGGCCGGGCTGCCGCTCGGGGCGACGACCTACTACTTCCCTACGCTCGATGACCTGATCGCCGCCGGGTTGCGGCTGGCCGCGGCCGATCTGCAGTCCGACTTCGAGGCCTGGGGTGAGCGGCTTCGGATCGCCGACGACATCCCGGGCGCGGTGGCGGGGTTCATCACCGAGTATCTCAACGACCGTCAGCGCGCCCAGATGGAGTGCGAGCTATACGTGGCGGCGGGCCGCGACGCCGCTCTGCGCCCGCTGGCCATGGCCTGGCTGACCGGCATGCGGGACCTGCTCGAACCTCATGTGGGGGCCGACGCGGCGCACGACCTGGTCGCTCTCTTCGACGGCGTGATTCTTCAGGCCCTGACCACGGGCCGGGACGTCGACCCCGAGGCCCTGACCGCCACGATCCGCCGCCTCACCGCCTCCTGACGGAACGAACCGGCCGGCTGAGCCGACGACCGACAAGACGCCACTGACGGGAAGCTGGCCAGACCGCAAGCTCCCAGCCCGGGCTGCCATTGGCCCCAATGCTCCAGCCCAACTACCGCTCACCGGGTCACAGCTTGCCATCCGCCTCCCGGCGGCTGCGCTCCCGCGACCCGGCCCGGATGACCAACGCCGCCGGCACCGGGCTGCTCACCGATCGAACTGCTCACCGCCCCAGGCCGCTCACCGGCTCACAGCTTGCGACCTGCCTCCCGGCGGCTACGCTCTCCCGCGACCCGGCCCGGATGACCTACGCACTCACCTGCTCACCGGTCCGCCTGCTCACAGCGCCGGGCCGCCAACGAAGAGAAGCAGCCGGGGCCTCCGACATCGCCGGGCGGAGGAGATGAGGCAGCTCGCCGGCCTCTGGACTTCACACCGGCCGGGCAAGCAGCTCACCAGCCGGCGAAAGCGATGTAGGGACGCCCTCGCAGGTCGACGCGGGTGTGGACGGTGAGGCCGGGGCCGCTACAGCGAAACGGCCCGCTCTCCGAGGAGAGCGGGCCGTGTCTCAAGGCTTTCAATCGCGGTTGGCGCCGGTGTCTTCCGGGTAGGTCGCGCCGCCGTCGGACTCCCTGGTGAGGGGGCGGGCGCCGCCCTCGGGGGGACCGGCGATGGACTGCTCGCCGGCGGCCAGCTCCGGGAACTTCGCGTCGAAGGCCGGGCGCTCCGAGCGGATGCGGGGCATCTTGTCGAAGTTGCGCAGCGGCGGCGGGGACGAGGTGGCCCACTCGAGCGAGTTGCCGTGGCCCCACGGGTCGTCGACCGTCACCAGCTGGCCGACCTTGTACGACTTCCACACGTTGTAGATGAACGGCAGCGTCGACAAGCCCAGCACGAACGAGCCGATCGTCGAGAACGTGTTGAGGAACGTGAAGCCGTCGCTGGCCAGGTAGTCGACGTACCGCCGGGGCATGCCCTTCGTGCCCAGCCAGTGCTGCACCAGGAACGTGGCGTGGAAGCCGAGGAACGTCAGCCAGAAGTGGATCTTGCCCAGGCGCTCGTCGAGCATCCGGCCGAACATCTTGGGGAACCAGAAGTAGATGCCGGCGAACACCGCGAACACGATCGTGCCGAACAGCACGTAGTGGAAGTGCGCGATCACGAAGTACGAGTCGGACACGTGGAAGTCGATCGGCGGCGAGGCGAGCAGCACACCGGACAGACCACCGAAGAGGAACGTCACGAGGAAGCCGATCGCGAACAGCATCGGTGTCTCGAAGCTGATCTGGCCGCGCCACATCGTGCCGATCCAGACGAAGAACTTCATGCCCGTCGGGACCGCGATGAGGAAGCTCAGGAAGCTGAAGAACGGCAGCAGCACCTGGCCGGTGACGAACATGTGGTGCGCCCACACCGACATCGACAGCGCGGCGATCAGCAGGGTCGCGGCGACCAGGCCCTTGTAGCCGAACACCGGCTTGCGGCTGAACACCGGGATGACCTCGGTGATGATGCCGAAGAACGGCAGCGCCACGATGTACACCTCGGGGTGGCCGAAGAACCAGAAGAGGTGCTGCCACAGCATCGGCCCGCCGGTGTTCACGTCGAAGACGTGAGCGCCGAGCACGCGGTCGGCGGCCAGCGCGAACAGCGCCGCGGCCAGGAACGGGAAGACCATGATCACCAAGAGGCTGGTGACCAGGATGTTCCACGTCATGATCGGCATGCGGAACATGGTCATGCCGGGGGCGCGCAGGGTGAGCACCGTGGTGATCAGGTTGACGCCACCGAGGATCGTGCCCAGACCCGACAGGGCCAGGCCGACGACCCACATGTTGCCGCCGACGCCCGGCGAGTGCAGTCCGTCGCTCAGCGGCGTGTAGGCGAACCAGCCGAAGTCAGCCGCGCCGCCCGGGGTGAAGAACCCGCTGATGGTGATCGTGCCGCCGAACAGGTAGAGCCAGTAGGCGAACGAGTTCAGCCGCGGGAAGGCCACATCGGGCGCGCCGATCTGGATCGGCACCACGAAGTTCGCGAAGGCGAAGACGATCGGCGTCGCGAAGAACAGCAGCATGATCGTGCCGTGCATCGTGAACAGCTGGTTGTACTGCTCGGGCGAAAGGAGCTGCATGCCCGGACGTGCCAGCTCGGTGCGCATCAGCAGCGCCATGAGGCCACCGAGCATGTAGAACACGAAGGCCGTGATCATGTACATGATCCCGATCTGCTTCGCGTCCGTCGTGCGCAGGATTCGGGCGATTGCCGAACCCTTGACCTGCCGCCGGACCGGATAGGGCCGGGTCACGATCGGCTTAGGCGCAACGGTCGTCACGAATAGCCTCCGTTGTCTCGTTCGTCCCACTCAGTACACCAGAAGTGAAAGGCGTACCTCGCAGGCAGAATAGTCCCCCACCGACCTCCCGCGGGCGGGGGGTGACCAAAGAGGTCAACCGGGGTTTGCGCCACCGCCTAGGCGGGTTGCACCAGCCCCCGGTAGTGGTCGGCGAAGATCCGCAGGCCACGCCTGCGGAGCATGGGGTCGCGCAGCGCCGGCGGTACGTCGCGGGTGCGATCCCGCTCGCGCGTGCGATCCCGCACCTCGATGCAGCGGGGGCGGCGGCGGTCCTCGTACGCCCGGAGCACCGCCGGGATGTCATCGGGAAGTTTCCGCAGCTCCTCGCCGAGCACGACGGCGTCCTCGAACGACATGGCGGCGCCCTGGGCCAGCGTGGGGGCGGTGGCGTGGGCCGCGTCACCCACCAGCACGACCGGCCCCTGCGACCAGCGCTCCAGAACGACCTCGTCGGTACGCGCGACCTGCACTTTTTCCAGCGCGGTGAGGATCGCCGGGGCGGGGCCGCCAAACCCGCCGAACAGCTCGCGCACCCGGGCGATCGGGTCGTCGGGGTTGGGCGCGTCGGGGGCGGTCTCGTCGGCGTGGAAGTAGAGCTTGCGGCCGCCCATGGGCATGGCCACGAAGGAGGACCGGCGACCGAGCAGGGCCGTCCAGTCGCTGAGCGCGGGCCCGCCGGTGACCACCGAGCGGTAGACGATCTGACCGGTCGGCGCGGCCGCACCGCCCAGCCCGGCCTTGGCCCGGATCGTCGAGCGACGCCCGTCGGCCCCGACGACCAGGTCGTACTCCGCCACCGCGCCGTCACCGAACTCGACCTTGGCCGTCCGGTCGAAGACCTCGAGACCGCGGACGGCGGTGTCGTACCGCACCTCGCCGCCGACGCTGGTGAGCAGCACCTGCTGGAGGTCGGCCCGGGACAGCGCGCGCGACTCGCCGACGCCGGCCCAGAGCCCGGCCACGTCCATCTCGAAGAGCTCGCGGCCCCGCGAGTCGAGGAAGA
This sequence comes from Actinoplanes sp. M2I2, assembly GCF_023544445.1. GTDB lineage: Bacteria > Actinomycetota > Actinomycetes > Mycobacteriales > Micromonosporaceae > Actinoplanes. The sequence goes on from NZ_JALPVJ010000005.1 coordinate 205,758, forward strand.
CCTGCCGGAAGATGAGGTCGCCGAGCGGGCGCAGCGGCGCGTCCAGGCCGAGCTGGCGGAGGGCGCGCAACGCGTTGCCGGGCAGATAGATGCCCGCGCCGGGAAGCATGGTGGCCGGCAACTCCTCGACCACGTCGGGCCGGAAGCCGGCGAGACGGAGGGCCCGCGCGGCGGCCAGCCCCGCGATTCCGGCGCCCACCACCAGGATGCGCAACGTCATCGCAGCCTTGCCTCCCACCCGTCGGACACGCGTCGGAGCCAAGACACTACCCCCAGCCACGTTTGGGGGAAACCCGCGATCATCGAGAGTTCCGAATTGTTCCCTTGGCTACCATGCCCCTACTCTCGCACACACGTATGACGAATTACGCCCGTGTATTTTCGGCTCCGGCCGGGAAGACAAGGCGGCATGACGGACCGTCTGGCGGAGTACCGGCGCAAGCGGGACGCGACCCGCACACCGGAGCCGATCCCGGCCGGCGCCTCCCCCGACGAGCCTCGTCAGCGCTTCGTCATCCAGCAGCACCACGCCCGCAGCCTGCACTGGGACGTCCGGCTGGAACGCGACGGCGTCCTCGTCTCGTTCGCCGTGCCCCGTGGTCTACCGCGCGATCAGGGCCGCAACAACCTGGCCAAACACACCGAGGACCACCCGCTGGAATACCTCGAGTTCTCCGGCGAGATCCCGGCCGGCGAGTACGGCGGCGGCCGCATGACCATCTTCGACAGCGGCACCTACGAGACCGGCAAGTGGCGCGACGACGAGATCGGCGTGACGTTCCACGGTGACCGCACGACGGGACGGTATGTGTTCTTCCAGACCGGCGGCAACGACTGGATGGTCCGGCGGATGGACCCGCCCGAACCCGGCTGGGAGCCGATGCCCGAGGCGGTGTCGCCGATGCTTGCGGCCAAGGCCGCCGACCTGCCGCCCGAGAGCGACGACGCCGAGTGGGGCTACGAGATGGCCTGGGGCGGCCGGCGTGTCGTCGTGTACGTCTCGGGCGGCCGGGTCCGCGTGCTGAACGCCGATGGCGAGGACGTGACCTCGTGGTATCCGGAGGTCCGGCCGCTCGGCCCGGCCCTCGCGCCGACCGAGGCCGTGCTCGACGGCGAGATCGTCGCGTTCGACGGGCCGGCGCCCTCGGTCACCCGGCTGGAGCGGCGCAAGGCGCCGAAGGACTCGGCGGCGGCCAAGCGGGCGGCCGAGCGCACGCCGGTGCACTTCCTCGCGTACGACCTGTTGTGGTTGGAGGGGCACAGCACGGTCGAGGCTCTCCGCTATGCCGAGCGCCGCGAGCTGCTCGAGGGGCTGGCCGTGGCCGGCGAGCACTGGCAGACCCCGCCCTACTTCCCCGGCGGCGGCCGCTTCGCGCTCGAGGCGGCCGGCGCCCAGGGACTGGCCGGGGTGATCGCCAAACGCCTCGACTCCCCGTACCTGCCGGGACGCCGGAGCCGGCTGTGGCTGGCGGTCCCGGCGGGGTAGATCACGCGCCGGGCGGGGCGCCGCCGCACTCTCAGTCCGTGCCTCCGGACCGGTCGGCCGGTTGCCTGGGCTGCGCCCCGGCCGGGACGACGTTTCACCGGCGACCTCACCGGAAAGGTCCTCCGAACAAGATGCACCCCGAAACCCCCCAGCCCTCCGTACCGAGGAGCGAGATGTCGGCCGAACTCTGGAACTCCGCCGCCGGCGTCCTCGAGACGAACTGGTCGGGTGACCACATGGTCCCGTCCCGCCGCCTCTACCCTCACCAGTGGAGCTGGGACACCGCGTTCATCGCGATCGGGCTCGCCTACGTCAACCCGACGCGGGCCTGGCGTGACCTGCGCAGCCTCTTCGAGGCGCAGTGGCCCGACGGCCGCGTGCCGCACATCGTCTTCGACCCCGCGACGGCCGAGGCCGACTATTTCCCCGGGCCGGCCTTCTGGGGCGTTCCCGCGTACGGCAGCCGCCCGGCCCACGGAAGCACCGGCCTCGTCCAGCCCCCGCTGCACGCCGTCGCGGCCTGGAAGGTCTACCGCCGCGCGGCGGCCCACGGCGCGGCCTGTGTGCAGCAGGCCCACGCCGAGCTGCAGTGGCTCTACCCCCGGCTGGTCGCCCAGCAGGAGTACCTGACCACCCACCGCAACCTGGGCGGCAGCGGGCTGGCGAGCATCGTGCACCCCTGGGAGTCCGGCCTGGACAACAGCCCGGCCTGGGACGCCGCGATGGCCGCCGTGCCCGCCGACCTGTCGCTGCTCACCACCTACCACCGGCGCGACCTCGACGTCGCCGACGCCGCGCACCGCCCGACCGATCTCGACTACGCCCGGTACGTCGGCCTGGTCCTCGACTATCGGGCCGGCGACTACTCGGACACCGGCCTGCTGAGCCGGCACGCCTTCGCCGTGGAGTGCCCGTCGTTCAACGCGATCCTGGGCGCCGCCGAGCTCGCCCTGGCCCAGATCGCGGGGGTGCTCGGGCATACGGCCGAAGCCGTGGCCCACCGCGAGCGCGCGCACCGGATCACCCGGGCGATCGTCGACAACCTGTGGGATCCCCGGACCCGCATCTTCCACGCGCGCGACGTGCGCACCGGCACGCTGAGCCCGGCGCGCTGCGTGAGCGGGCTGCTGCCGCTGCTGCTGCCCGACCTGCCCGCCGATCAGGTCGACGGCATCCTGGCCGAGGCGCGGTCGGAACGGTTCGGCCTGCCGCTGAGCACCACGCTGCCGGTGCCGAGCTACGACCGGACGGCGGCCGACTTCGACACCGAGCGCTACTGGCGCGGCCCGGTCTGGATCAACATGAACTGGCTGCTGCGCCGCGGCCTGCTCATGCACGGCCTCCGTGACGAGGCCGAGGAGCTGCGGGCGGCGATGGTGCGGCTGGTGCACCGCAACGGCCATTTCGAGTACTTCCACCCGACCACCGGCGAGGGCCTGGGCGCGCCCACTTTCAGCTGGACCGCCGCCCTGGCCCTCGATCTGCTGGCCGACCGGTCCGTGCCGGCGTACGCGAAAGCGGCTTAGAAGACCACGACCGACCTGAGCACGCCGCCGGTGTGCATCTTGCCGAAGGCCTCCTCGACCTGGCCCAGCGCGATCTCCTCGGTCACGAACGCGTCCAGGTCGAGGCGGCCCTGCAGGTAGAGATCGGTGAGCATCGGGAAGTCCCGGGTGGGCAGGCAGTCGCCGTACCAGCTGGACTTGAGCGCGCCACCGCGCCCGAAGATCTCGAGCAGCGGCAGCTCGATCTTCATGTCCGGGGTGGGCACGCCGACCAGCACGACCGTGCCGGCCAGGTCGCGGGCATAGAAGGCCTGCTCGTACGTCTCGGGCCGGCCCACCGCCTCGATCACGACGTCGGCGCCGAAGCCCCCGGTGAGCTCCTTGACCGCCTCGACCACGTCGGCGCCCCGCGCGTTGATCGTGTGGGTCGCGCCGAAGCCGCGCGCCCACTCGAGCTTCTGGTCGTCGGTGTCGATCGCGATGATCGTGGTCGCCCCGGCCAGCGCCGCACCGGCCACCGCGCCGTCGCCGACCCCGCCGCAGCCGATCACCGCGACCGAGTCGCCGCGGGTCACGCCGCCGGTGTTGATCGCCGCGCCGATGCCGGCCATCACGCCACAGCCGAGCAGGCCCACGGCGGCCGCCCGGGCCCGCGGGTCGACCTTCGTGCACTGTCCCGCGTGTACGAGCGTCTTTTCCACGAAGGCGCCGATACCCAGGGCCGGGGACAGCTCGGTGCCGTCCTCGAGGGTCATCTTCTGCGTCGCGTTGTGCGTGGCGAAGCAGTACCACGGCTTGCCCTTGCGGCAGGCCCGGCAGGTGCCGCAGACGGCCCGCCAGTTCAGCACCACGAAGTCGCCGGGCTCGACGTCGGTGACGCCCGCGCCGACCGACTCGACCACGCCCGCGGCCTCGTGGCCGAGCAGGAACGGGAAGTCGTCGTTGATGCCGCCCTCGCGATAGTGCAGGTCGGTGTGGCACACCCCGCACGCCTGGATCGCGACCACTGCCTCACCGGGCCCCGGGTCGGGCACCACGATGGTGGTGAGCTCGACGGGGGCACCCTTGCCGCGGGCGATGACGCCCTGCACTCGCTGACTCATCGGCTCAGCCTAGAGGGAGGCGGACCTCGACAGGATGGTCGAGGAGAGTTTCGGCGAGCTTGGCCAGCTGGCGGGTCTGGGCCGGCGAGAGCCGGTCGAAGACCAGCTGTTGCACCGCCTCGACGTGGCCCGGCGCCGAGCTCTCGATCTTGCCGAAGCCGTCCTCGGTGAGCACGGCGATCTGCACCCGGCCGTCCTGCGGGTCGCGCTCGCGGCGCACCCAGCCCTGGCCCTCGAGCCGGGCGACGACATGGGACAGGCGGGAGAGCGAGGCGCTCACCGCCTTGGCCAGCTTGCTCATGGCCAGCCGCCGGTCGGGCTGTTCGCTCAGGCTCACGAGCACGATGTAGCCCATGTGGGTCAGGCCCGCGTCGCGCTGGAGTTGCGCCTCGAGCGCCGCGGGGACCTTGATCAGCACTTCCACGAAGCGCCGCCACGTCTGTTGCTGCTCGTCGGTCAACCACCGTGGCTCGGCCACACCAGGAGGCTCTGTCATGCAGAGAGGTTAGTGGCGCAGGGCCCCCAGGTCACGATCCGGGTCCAGGTTGCCCCGGACGGGCGCCCGGTCGATCGACGCCCGACGTTGTCCCTAGTACGCTGCGCTGGAACTTCCACCGGGGCGATCCAGAAACGGCACGACGCCGGCGCCGGTTCGGCTGGGGGGCCACGGCCGGCGCCGGCGTCGTGCTTGCTCGTCTCGGGTCAGAGGTCTGACCTGTGCTCAGGAAGCGGGCGGCTCGTCCTTGCCCTCTTCCTCGAGCCGGTCGGCCTCCTCCTTCGTCTTGTGCACCGCGCCGTCGGCGTGCTCCGCCGGGCCGTAGACGGTGTAGAGGACCAGCGGGTTGGGGCCGGTGTTGAGGAAGTTGTGCTTGCGGCCCGCGGGGACGACGACGAGGTCGCCCTGGGCGACGTTGCGCTCCTGCCCCGACACGATGGCCTTGCCCGTGCCGCTGACGAAGGTGAGGATCTGGTCCACCTCGTGGACCTCCTCGCCGATCTCGCCGTCCGGCGGAATCGTCATGATCACGAGCTGGGTGTGCTTACCGGTCCAGAGCACACGGCGGAAGTCGGGGCTCTTTTCGGCGACAGTGGCGATCGTGAAGTGCTCCATGCTCAGCACTTACCCCGCTCAGGACGTTCGCAACCGGCCTTCGACGACCGGGGCCGGGCGGCCGATCAGGTAGCCCTGGACGTAGTCGACGCCCAGCTCCCGCAGCAGCCGCAGGGTGGGCTCGTCCTGCACGAACTCGGCCACAGTGTGGATGCCGTAGGCCTGGCAGACCTGCACGAGCGCGCGCACCAGCACCTGGTCCTGCACGTTGTCGACCAGATCGACCACGTACTCGCCATCGATCTTGACCAGGTCGATCGGGAAGATCCGCAGATACCGGAAGGACGCGTAGCCGGAGCCGAAATCGTCGAGCGCCAGTTCGCAGCCGAGCTCGCGCACGCGGTCGGCGAACCGCCGCGCCTCGCTGAGGTTGCCGATCAGCGCGGTCTCGGTGATCTCGAAGGTGAGCTGTTCGGGCTTCACCTCGTACCGCTCGATGAGCCGGATGACCTCGTCGGTGAGCCGCGGGTCGCCCACCGAGCGGCCGGAGAGGTTGATCTGCAGGCAGGTGCCGGGCTGGTCGGCGGCGAGCTGCATGGCCCGCTCGACCACCCACAGGTCGATGTCGAAGACCGCGTCGAGCCGCTCGGCGATGTCGAGCACCTGGATCGGCGACTGCGGGCCGTCGGCCTCGTCGAGCACCCGCAGCAGCAGCTCGTGCCGGGTGATCTCGTTGGTCTGGAGCTCGAGGATCGGCTGGGCGTAGAGGGTGAAACGGTCGGTGCCGAGCGCGTCGGCGACCCGGCTGCGGTACGAGCCCTGCCGGTCGCGGGCCGGCACCGGGTGCGGGACCGGGGTGATCGGCACGCCGCTGTCGCGCGACTGCCGCCACGCGTGTTCCGCGTCGATCAGCAGCTCGTGGCTGCCGGCGTCGCCGTCGGGGGTGAACCGCACCAGCCCGCCCCAGGCCTGCGCCCGCAGCCAGATGTCGGGCAGCACGAACGTCTGTGCCCGCAACGCCTCGACGAGCAGCTCGGCCTCGCGCCGGGCCATCGGCCAGCTGGTGCCGGGCAGCAGAACGGCGAGCTCGTTGGGCCCGGCCCGGCCGAGCAGCGCGCTCTGCTGCATCACGCCTTCGAGCACGCGTGCGGCCCGGTGCAAAAGGTCGGCGTTCCGGTCGGGTCGCACCGGGTCGCCGTCCACGCCGGACTGGTCGGGCTGCACCCGGACGACCAGCACGGCGCCGCCGCCCCGGCGCAGCGCCCGGTCGATCTCGTCGGCGAAGCGGGCCCGGGTGAGCAGTCCGGTCGCCGGGTCGCGCTCGATGAGCGACGCCTGCACCGTCTCGCCCCGCCGGGCCAGCCGGTCACTCTCCCGGCGGGCGCGTTCGCGGGCCGACACGTCGGTCACCGTGCCCCGGATGCCGCGAACGGTGCCGTCCGGGCTCTTCACCGGATCGAGCCGGCAGTCCACGTCGAACCACCCGCCGTCGGCCCGCATCAGGCGGATCGTCGTGCGGACCTGGGCCCGGGTGGTCCACGCCTTGGTGATGGCCGAGAGCGCCTCGGCGTGGTCGTCGCGATGCACGTAGCGGACGAGGACCTTGCGGCTCATCTCGTCGCGGTCGGGCGGGTCACCGAGCATCTCGCGCAGCGGGGCCGACCAGGCGATGCGGTCGCCGGTGGCCGTGTAGGAGAACCAGGCGGACCGTTCGTCGAGAGGCTGGCGCGGCAACGGCACGCGCTGCCATCCGTCGGGTGCAGCCATGCGCCTGCCACCTCCTCCCAGAGTGTCCCCACGCCCCTGGACTATTACGACCGGTCACGGGACCGGGATAACAGTGGACGACCGCCCCAATGTTCCACCGGTCCTGCCAGTACGTCGCCGAGCAGCAGTTTCTCGACCGATCAGAGGAGGGAAATATCTGATCGGCTGACCACTGCACTGCGTAGTTCCCACGATGAAAAAGCGCGCGTTCCATGACGGAAAGTCACTACCAGTACCGAGCGTGGAACCATGTGCGATTTCTACCCGCCGGAGCCCGAGGTCATGCACGCAGCGCTGCTTCGCCGACGCACCGCGTCACGAGATCCGAATAAGGCTGGATATGGTGGCGATTGGACACACGCCGACCGAGGACGAGGCATGGGCATCATTCGGGACATGCAGCGGGTGCACGCCACTCAGGCGTTCGCCGATCAGCGGGCCAACACCGCGGCCGCCCACCAGCGCGATTTGATCCGGCGCAACGCCGATCACGCGATAGCCGCGGCTCAGCAGGCCGCGGGTGACACCGACCGCAAACGGGAGCACCAGCGGCTCTACGTCGAGGCCAAGACGGCCGACACCGCCGCGGCCAACGCCGAGATCCGGGCCCGGTTGAGCGACCTCGACGCGCTGCTGCTCTCCACACTCGACGTCGACGACCACATCGACCTCCAGTTGTTCAAGAAGCCGACGGAGGTGCCGCCGTTCGATCCCGGGCCGCTGGCCCGCCCGCACCCGGAGCCGCGGTGGGAGAGCTACGTGCCGCCGCAGCCCCGGGGAGTCGGCAAGATCCTCGGTGGCGACCGGCTGCGCCAGCAGCAGACGGCCGGCGCGCAGCGGGCCTACGACGACGCGCGGGCCCGGTGGCTCCAGGCCGAGCAGCGGCGCAAGCAGCAACTGGCGTCACGCCGGCGCGCGTACGAGGAGAGCCTGCGCAAGTACGAGGCGAGGATCGCCGCCTACAACGCCGAGGTGGACCGGTTCGCCGCCGCGGTGGCCGACGCCGATCCCGCCTCGGTGGTCGAGTACTTCGCGATGGTGCTGGGCAACTCCGTCTACCCCGACGACTTCCCGCAGCACTTCCGGCTGGCCTATCTGCCCAAGCAGCGCCACCTGCTGATCGAGTACCACCTGCCGCCGATCGAGGTGATCCCGCACGTCAAGGAGTACCGCTACGACCGGTTCCGCGACGACGTGACCGCGATCCCGCGCGACGAGGGCGAGATCCGCAGCCGGTACGTCGAGGTGATCGCCCGGGTGACCCTGCGGACCATCCACGAGGTCATCGAGGCCGACCGCGGCGGCCTGGTGCGGCAGGTGTCGTTCAACGGCATCGTCGACACCATCGACCGGCGCACCGGCCGGTTCGTCCGCCCCTGCCTGGTGTCGATCCAGACCAGCCGCGAGACGTTCGCCGCGATCAAGCTGCGCCGGGTCGACCCGGTCGCCTGCGTGAAGCACCTCGAGGGCGCGCTGTCGGCGACACCCGACGAGCTCGCGGCCGTCCCGGCGAAGATCGACTTCGAACGGGACGCCGACCGCGACTTCACCGAGGAGTTCAACGTGCTCGCCGAGATCGACGAGCGCCCCAACCTGGTCGCGCTGACCGACGCGGCCTGGGAGCAGCAGCTCGCCGACCTGTTCGGCGTGATGGGCCTGGAGATGGCCCCGCCCACCCGCACCGACCTGGGCACCCGCTGGCACGCCACCGACCCGCGACCGATCTTCGGCGGGCCGGTGGTGATCTTCGCGATGCGGGGCGGAGCGGCCGGTTCGGCCGCGGTGCACGCGCTGGCCGGCGCGGTCACGGCGGCCGGGGCGACCAAGGGCATCCTGGTCTCGCTGGGCGGCATCGACCCGGAGGCGTACGACGCGGTGGCCGGCCGGCCGCTCGAGCTGATCGACGGACAGGCCCTGGTCACGCTGCTCTCCCACTACTGCCGCGTGAAAGCCCGCATCGAGCGGACCACCACTACTGCCGGGTGAAAGCCCGGATCGAGCGGACCACGGTGGCCTGAAGACTCGCGCCGGGCCCTCTCACGGCCCGGCGCGAGTCACGGCCCGGCCCGGTGCGAGCCCCGGGCCGGCCGGACGGCGTAGACGTCTCCCGCGTTCGCCTCGTGCGGGAGCGCGAGGAGGTGGCGCAGCACCTCGGGCTTCGGCGCCCAGCGACCGGTCAGCTCCAGGGTCTCCCCCGGCGAGACGTCGAAGCCCGTGTACCCGAGGTCGTCGAGCCGGTCGAGGCAGCGCCGCCCCACCTCGCGGCTGATCGTCGTGTACTCGAACGACAACGCCGGCACGGGCGCGCTCAGACCGGCCAGCACCTGGTCCTCGTACCCCTCGACGTCGATCTTGATGAACGCCGGCCGGCCGAAGCGGCGCACGAGCGAGTCGAGCGTGACGATCCGCACGGCGATCACCTCGTCCCAGACCTCCTGGCGCCACCCGCGCGCGCCGTTGGCCGCGTCGACGAAACCCTCCGACAGGGTGGAGACCGTCGGGTTCCTGGTGTTCACGCGGAGCGGGAGGATGCCCGACCGCCCGCCGCACGCGGCTTGAATGATCTTGACTCGCAGGTCGCTGCCGTAGATGCGGCCCAGAGCGGAGGCGCACATCGGCTGCGGCTCGACCGCCACCACCCGGGCGCCGAGCCGCTGGAAGCTCGCCACCCGGTCACCCACGTGCGCGCCGATGTCGAAGACCAGGTCGCCGGGGCCGACGAACCGGCTGTAGAGCTCGTCCAGGGCGGCGGCCCGGTCGGCGTCGCCGTAATAGAAGCGCAGCGAGCGGCGCAGCGGCGCCAGGGAGTGGTCGGAAAGCAGGTCGGCGATCACCGCCGGAAGGGGCCGGCCCGGTTCGGTCATGACCGTGCGCGTTCCCCACCGTCACCGTTTGATGCGACGTCCCCGGCTCGGGAATCGGGCATACCCGGCCGCCGATCGGGTAGTCGGAGCGAGAGTTGACGCCGTCCGACCGACCAGGAGGGAAGCCATGACCAACATTCAGCAGCCGGAGATGCGCCGCAGCGAGGAGTCGCCGACCACCAAGCAGCGCACCCAGGACGCCGACCCGACCCAGGCGCCCGGCGGCAGCCACGACAAGACCGGGAACACCCCGGTGCCGGAGGGGCAGGAGTCGCCCTACGGTCCCAGCGGGAAGACGGCGAGCGACAACTCCTGAGGCACTTCCCCAGCCGGTGGACGCTCGGCATCCACGACCGGGCTCGCGAGGACGTCCCCGGTCTGCCGGTGGTGATGCTCCACGGGCTGGCCGTGTCACACCGCTATCTCCTGCCCACGGCCGACGCGCTGGCCGACCGGCACCCGGTCGTCCTGCCCGACCTGCCGGGTTTCGGCCTCAGCGACAAACCCCGGCGGGCGTACGACGTCCGCGAGCACGCCGAAGTGATGGCCATCTGGCTGGCCGCGCGGGGTCTCGACCGGGTCGCCCTGGTCGGGCACTCGTTCGGCGCCGAGGTGGCCGCCCGTCTGGCCGTGCTCGTGCCCGAGGCGGTCGCGGCCGTGGTGCTGTCCAGCCCGACCACCGACCCGCGCGCCCGCAGCCGCCGCGGGCTGATCGGCCGGTGGCTGCTGGACACCCAGGTGGAGGCGCCGTGGCAGGTGCCGATCCTCGCGCGCGACATCGCCGACGCCAAACCGTGGCGGGTGCTGGCGACCGTCGGGCACTCCGTCCGCAACGTCGTCGAGGACGATCTGGTGAAGCTGGGCGTGCGTCCGCTCGTGCTGGCCGGCGCCCTCGACCCGGTCGCCCCGTGGCGGTGGCGGGCCGAGGTGGCGGCCATCACCGGCGGCACGACCGTCACCGTCCCCCGGGCCGCGCACAACGTGCTGACCACGTCGCCGCGCCGGTCGGCCGACGCGATCGCCGCTCACCTGCGGACGGCAGGTTAGGCGAGCTCGGAAGCGAGGCCGCGCGGTGACGGGGTGATGTCGAGCTCGGCCAGGCGCTGCCACACCGGGCCCATCGCTGCTTCAGGCTCGCGGGCGTAGATGCTGCCCCGGATGCGGACGAAGACGCAGTTGCCGACCCGCTCCAGCACGGCCTGGCGGCGCATGTCGCTCTCCCACTGCTCCGGGCCGTGATAGGCGTCGCCGTCACACTCGATGGCCAGCCGGCGGCCGTCCGGGGCGTTGAGCACGAAGTCGATGCGGTAGGCGCCGATCCGGAACTGCGGGATGGGCCGGAACCCGCGGGCCAGCAGGCGCTTGAGCACGTCGCGTTCGAAGCCGCTCTCGCAGCGCGCGGCCAGGTCGGCCGCCTCCTCGGCCGGGGTCAGATTCAGCGCGTACGTCAGGAGCAGGCCCCGGGCGTCGTCGGCGAGCAGCGAGCCCGGCCGCACCGAGTGGAAGATCCACAGCTGGTCCCGCGCCCGTGACGCGGCGACGTTGACCCGCCGGTGATACTCGCGCTTGGTGAACGCGGCCACCCGCGGGTCGTTGTCGGAGACCACCATGGACACCAGCACGATGTCGCGCTCGTCGCCCTGGAACGTGTACGCGTCGCCGACCCGCAGGCGGCGCGCCTGGATCTCGTCCTCGCCGATCTCCTCCCGCAGCTGATGCAGCAGGTAGCCGGCCTGACCGCTCGTGCTCAGCAGCGAGATCACGCCGAGCGTCCGCCCGTCGTACAGCGGGTCGCGCACGATCTCGGCGACCTGCCGCACCAGGGCGTCGGCCTCGGCCACGTTGACGTCGCCGAAGCCGGAGAGCGGCTGCCGCACTCCCTCGGGCAGGAACACCGTCCGGAGGGGAGCGAACGCCGGCCGGTCCGCGCGCAGCGGCATGATCTTGCCGTCGTAGTAGTGCCGCGACGAGAACTCGATAATCTGCGGCACGCAGCGGAAGTGCTCGGTGAGCAGGATCCGCTCGGGCGAGCGACGCACCGCGTGGTCGTAGAGCGACGACTCCGGGTCGAAGTGCTCGGCCGACGGCACGTCGTCGAGATGGCTGTGGATCAGGCCGGTGACCGGCCCGACGAACCCCAGCTGCGGCCCGATCTGCTGGTCGTCGCCGACCACCACGGCCCGTTCGGCCAGCGACAGCACCGGCAGGGCGAACAGGTCGGCCTGCGACGCCTCGTCCACGATCACCACGTCGAAGTGGGCGCCGCCGGCGAACTGCTCGACCGCCCGGTCGACCGACATGACCCAGACCGGCACCGCCTCGACGGCCGACTCCATCGCCCGCTGCGCGTGAGCCTGCCAGGCCGCCGCCGTCCGTCCCGTGCCCTTACCGATCTTGCGGAGCGCGGTGGTCCAGTCGGCCAGCGCGGCCCGGCGCCGGTCGTCCAGGCTGCGCGACACCTCGAGCCAGGCCGAGGCCACCACCAGCTCCGACGTGCGCCGCCGGATCTTGTCGCGGGCGCTCTCGACCCGCTTGGCCAGCACCGCCGGGTCGACGCTGCCGATCACGTCGTCGAACCAGGTCTGCGCCCGCCGCCACTGCCACGCCGCCAGGCACGCCTTGCCGCTGACCGGCGGAACCCGGCCGGCCTCGATCTGCGCGGCCCACTCGGGCGCCACCGCCGCGAGCCGGCCCAGCTTGTCGCGGAGCTCCTCGGCCTGCGGACGCAGACCGCTCAGCCGGCGAACCTCGGCCACCTCGTCGTCCCAGCCGTCCAGGGTCGCCCAGGCCTTGGCGAGGCGCGGCCACGGTTCCAGCATCGCCGCCGTGGACCGCTGACTCTCGACCAGATTGTCCAGCCGGTACACCGCCGGGGCGGCGTCGAGCAGCGTCGCCACCCGCGCCAGCCGATCGGGGTCGAGGTCCAGGTCGTGCTGCGGTACGAGGTGGGCCAGCCGGTCGGCCAGCGCGGGCCAGTGCCGGACGTCCCAGTCGAGCGACTGCCCGGCGTCGGCCAGCAGCGCGCCGGCCCAGAACTCCGGGTCGCCCCAGCCGCCCGCGGGCGCGGCGATGTCGAGCCGCTGCCGCCACTCCGACCAGTGCGCGCCCAGGCGCTGGCGGGCCTGGCCGCGGCGCACCCACGCGGCGGCCACGTCGACGTCCTCGGTGCTGCGCAACGGCTCGCCGTCCACGCGTACGTCATCGGCCACCCGGAACAGGGCGGCCTGGAGCAGGCGGCTCAGGCCGCGGCCGCTCGCGAACCGCTGCCGGATCTCGGCCAGCTGGGCCAGCAGACGTTTCGGCTCCGCGGCGTACGCCTCCGGGACGCTCACCTGGTGACCGGCCAGCACCCGGGTCAACGAGGCCAGCTCGGCCAGCAGCGCCTCGGTGGCGGCGACGTGGTCGGTCCAGACCGCGCGCCAGTGCGCGTCGGTGAGCAGCCGGCCCAGGCGATCGGTCCACGTGCCCTCGCGGCGGCGGAGCCAGGCCACCGCGTCGTGCAGGTCGTCGCGGGCGGCGGCGACGTTCGCATTCCGTACGGCGGCCAGGTCGAGACCCGCGGCCGCGAGTTCACTCGTCTCCTCGAGGAGCGCGTCGCGTTCGGCTCGCCGCTGTCGCTCCTCGGCCGCCACCGGCAGGTCGTCGACGACCGGCAGCGGCTCGAGGGCCTGCGCGCGGTCCCACGGCGAGATGCGGGTGGACAGGTCGAGCACCGTGGCGAACTCGGCCGCCTCGAGCGGCGGAGGACCGTTCACCGGGTCGGGGATGCCGGCGTCCTGGGCGGCCCGCTCCCGCAGCCAGGCGCCCACCTCGACCGGCGTCATCGGAGCGCCGTCGATGACGTACGTGACCGCCTCGTTCTCGGCGATCGCGCGCAGCCCGCCGAGGGCCACGGCCAGCTCGCGCTCGGCCTCCTCCAGCAGCGTGGTCAGCCGTTCGACCCGGCGCGCCTCGGCCGCCTTGTCCAGCGTGGCGGCTCGGTCGGACAGCTCGCGGGCGGCCAGCTGCAACTGCACGAGCTGATCGGTGGTGCGGCCCAGCACGGCCAGGCACAGCGACCGGATCTCCTCGGGCAGCCCGTCCCGGAGCACCCGCAGCGGGTCCTCCTTCTGGGCCACGACCAGCACCCGCTTGCCGTTGGCCATGAGGTGGCAGATCAGGTTGCGGATCGTGTGGGTCTTGCCGGTGCCCGGCGGCCCCTGCACGGCCACGTTCCGGTGCTGGGCGAGGCGGCGGGCGATCGACTCCTGCGCCTCGTTCGTGGGCAGCGGCATCAGCAGGCGCTCGCCGACCCGCTGCCAGCGACCGTCGTCGTCGCCGGGCATCCGCAGTTTGCTCGGCTCATGGGCGACGATCGCGGCCAGCGCGCCGACCGCGGCGGTGTCCCCGGTCAGCAGGCGGTCGCGCAGGTTCTCCAGAAAGCCGCGGAGCAGCCGTTGCCGGGGCCGGGCGAACAGGACGCCCACGTCCTTGACGTGCGGCCGGGTCGTGTCCTCGCTGGTGATCAGCCGGTCGTAGCCCAGACGGCCGAGCGCCCGCTCGAACAGCTCCCGGCGCTCCAGGTCGTTCCAGAGGTCGACCTCGAGGGTGCCGGCCGGCCCGGCCAGGGCGACGAGCTGGGTCAGGTACCGGTCGTCGAGCCCCGACAGGGCGTCGGTCTGCAGCCGGGACGGGCCGGCCGGGGACACGGTGATGAGCGAGCGATCGGGCTCGTACTCGATCAGCACCGGGGTCGCGACCAGCGGATAACGCACGCGCTCGCCGTTGACCGTGGTCTCGAGGAGGCCGTGACCCCAGACGAGCTCGGTGGTGGCGGCGGTCATGTCGAGCTGATGCATGAGATCGAAGAGCCTGCGGTGCAACGCCCGGGTCTTCTCGGCCTCACCGGTGGCCTCGGCCCACGGCCGCCACACCTCGTCGCGCCAGGCCGCGAACTCGGCCGGCTCCTCACCGGTGGCGGCCTCACCGGTGGCGGCCTCGGCGGCCGGCTCGGTCGAGGCGGTGATGTCGCCGCGCAGCCGCCGGCGCAACTCCGGAGGCACGCTCACCGGCGGCGGCAGCTCGGGCAGCCCGACCCGCAACCAGGACGTCCCGTCGACCTCCCCCGGCCGCGGCTCCACGCCGCTCGCTGTGGGGCCGAGGTCACAGGCCGGATGCCGGGGCAGGGCGTCCAGCCGGAAGGCATCGGCGGGCACGGTCCGCGCGGGCCGTTCCATCTGAGCGCGTACGGCCAGCAGGTAATCGGCGACCGCGACGGCCCGATCCCGGATCGTCGTGGGCGACTCCAGCTGCTCGGCCATCCTCCGGAGTCTAGGGCGCCCGGTCCCGTGCCTCGTTGCGGTCGGCCCCGGTGTGCCGATCGGGGGAGGCGACGGCATCCCGGCGACGGCTATGGTGTCGCCGCTGATCATCAAGAAGAGCGGGGAAGACGTGAGCGACAAGGCACCCGAGACGCCGGACGAGGACCGCCCGGACGCCCGGGACCCTCTCACGCCGCAGCAGCAGCCGCCGGGGTACTACCAGGTGCCGCCCGGTCACGACCCCTGGTCGGCGTACCGCGACCCGCAGCAGGGGATGCCCGGTCACGACCCCTACGGTGCGCCCGGCTATCCGCCGGCCGGATACGGAGGCCCCGGCTACCAGCTGCCGGCCGGTTACTACGCCGGCCCCGACGACCCCCTGGTCAGCGCCGACTTCGCCGGCTGGTGGCGGCGCAGCTTCGGTCTGCTGTCGGTCGCCTGGCAGCCCATGGTGCAGGTACAGCTTCTCTGGGCGATCCCGCTGGTCGTCGCCGGCGTCTTCGCGACTCTCTACACACCGGATCAGACGGTCACCTTCAACTCCACCACGCCACCGGACTTCAGCGAGACCTTCGAACCGTTGCTCCTGGTGCTGCCCTTCACGCTGATCGCCGTGCTGCTCACCGTGATCGCCCAGCTGGCCACGCTGGACGTGCTGGTCCAGCGGGCCACCGGCCGGCCCGTCTCCGCCGGTCAGGCACTGCTCGCCGGACTGCGCCGCTTCCCCGCCATGCTGGGCTGGCAGATCGTGGCCGGCCTGGTCGTCCTGCTGGGCTTCGTCCTCTGCTTCCTGCCCGGCTTCTACGCGGCGATCGTCTTCCTGATCCTGCCGCCGATCATCCTGCTCGAGCGCGGCGCCGGAGTCGGCCGGGCCTTCCGGCTGTTCCACGCCGACTTCGGCGCCTCGGTAGCCCGCATCGCCACCGTCGTAGGCGTCTACCTCGGGTTCATCGTGATCGAGGCCATCTTCACCGCGATCCTCAGCCCGACCACCGGAGCCGTGACCGCGCTCAGCGTGGCCGGGGCCGTCCTGTCCGCCATGTTCTCGGTGGCCACCGGCGTGGTCGTCAGTCCCCTGATCCTGACCGCCTACGCCGACATGCGCGCCCGGCACGAGCCCTTCTCGACCGCCTACCTGGTCCCCCACCCCGGCACCAACTGATCCCCGGGCCGGGGGAGAGCGAACTGCGAACCGGCCGATCGCCGCGTGCGGCGTGCGGCGTCCGGCGCGCGGCGTCCGGCGCGCGGCGTCCGGCGTGCGGCGTCCGGCGTGCGGCGCGCGCGGCGCGGCGCGATCAGTGGCCGAGGGCGCGCCAGTCACCAGGACGCGCACCCCGCTGCTGCCGGGTGCGCGTCGAATGATCAGTGCGGTCAGGGGAACTGCATGCGGCGCGGGCGTGGGATGACCGGCGGAGGGAGCGGCAGGTCATCGACATGGCTCCAGTTGAGAGAGCCGTTGTCGGTGGACTTGATCTCGCCGAGGCAGGCGCGGAGCAGACCCATGTTGGGCGCCCCGGCGAAGCCGGCGATGATCACCTCGGGCTTGGGGTCGATCCGGGCGATGGCCGCGCAGATCTTGGCGACCTCGCGCTCGTCGACGGCGTCGAGCGGCAGGGGGGCCTCGGCCTGCGACCGACGCCAGGAGGGGCCGAACCGGCGCAGCAGTTCCCGGGCGAGCCGGCCGAACGAGCGCCCGACCGGCGCGTCCAGCATCGAGTCGTGTGCGGACTGCCCGTAGCACCAGGGCACGACCACGTGCCCGTTGATCACGACCAGCTGGTAGACCGATTTGGGCACAGAGATGATCTCCGCACCGGGAAGTGAGCCGAGGAAGAGAACCAGTTCCTCATAGGCGAGCGGCCACCGCGGGTTCGCGATCACTCGTTCCATCGTCTGCGTCATCGCGGGGTGGGCGTGAATCTCGCGCTCGATAGCCGTACTCAGCGCTTCGGGCACTCGGGTCCACAGTTCGCCGGCAACCTTGTCACCGAACTGTTCGACCACCCACTCGCTCGGACCGACCAGAACGTCTGGGCGCATTCGTTACCACCACCGTCCGTGTCGCTGGCGTTACTGCTGGCTAGAAGAGTTCCACTTCCGGTGATCGACTGGAAGAGTCCACTTTCCTAGATCCCAAAAACGCCCGTGAATGAAATCCAACGAAGCGATCAAAGGGTTGCTACGACGATGGAGCAGCAGCTAGCAGGGCTGCGAAAACATGCAACTTGCACGGCGAACCGCGCGTGCAAGTTGCATGTCGGCTTCGCTTTCTCACCCTGCGAGTTCAGTAAATCACTCGGATATTTCGTAGTGGTGACCACGACGGAAACATCCACTCACAGTGACGATCCATAGTGTTCCACCTGCACCAAGGCAACCACGGGAACCCGGCCGACCGTAGGTGATCCCTCTCACGGCCAAGATCAGGCGCTTCCCGCCGGCGGCGAACCACGACCCCCGTCGACCACCCCGCCCAGAAAGCGCGAACGCATGGCCGACACAACGCTGTCGGATTCCTGTCAGTCCCACGACCGCGGGGCACCGACCCCCCTGTCGGCTCGCCGGCGGTCCTCGTCGGCCGGACCGGCTGAATGCATTCACTCACCCGCCGGCGGGTGGCCGTCCACAGCAGCCGCCGAACTGTCGGTGGCGGGCGCTACGGTGCCCCGGTGGACTTGGAACAGCAACTCAGCCCGGCCGCCGAGGCGGGACTCGTCGTCGATGCCGTCCTGCGTGACCTGCGCACGGGCGATCATCGCGGCGTCGTGGTCGACTCACCGCCCGGTGCGGGCAAGTCGACGCTGGTCGTGCGGGCGGCCGGTGAGCTCGCCGCGGCGGGCGAGCCGTTGATGATCGTGGCGCAGACCAACGAGCAGGTCGACGACCTCATCGCGCGGCTCGGCGCCAAGTCGCCCGAGGTGCCGGTGGGCCGGCTGTCCGCGGTCGACTACGAGCCGAGCGACCGGGTGCGCGACCATCCGCGGTGCCGGGTCGGCGCCAAGGTGGCCGACCTGGGCGATCCGGCGGTCACCATCGGCACGGCCGCGAAATGGGCCACCGTGACCGAGGGCGCCTGGCCCTGGGCGATCGTCGACGAGGCCTACCAGATGCGGTCCGACGCGCTGCTCCGCGTGGCGCCCCGCTTCGTCCGGGCGCTGTTCGTGGGCGACCCCGGTCAGCTCGACCCGTTCTCGACCGTCGAGGTCGAACGGTGGACGGGCCTGTCCTGGGATCCGATGCAGAGCGCCGTCGCCGTGCTGCTGCGCCACAACCCCGACCTGCCCGTCCATCGGCTCCCCGTCTCGTGGCGACTGCCCTCCACGGCGGCCCCGGTCGTGGCCGAGGCGTTCTACCCGTTCACCGGCTTCCGATCGGGCACCGGCCCCGGCGACCGCTCCCTGCGGTTCGGGCGGCGATCCGGCGAGGCGCTCGACGACGTGCTCGACGTGGCCGCCGCGACCGGCTGGGGCCTGCACGAGCTGCCGGGCCGCTTCACGATCCGCACCGACGCCGAGGCCGCGTCGGCCTGTGCCGCGCTCGCCGTCCGCGCGCTGGCCCGCGAGGCCGTGGCCAGTTCCGAGACGGGCGCCGGCCCGTTGACCGCCGACCGCATCGCCATCGGCGCGGCCCACCGCGATCAGGCCGCGGTCATCCGGTCGTTCCTGCCGCCCGAGGCCCGGGGCGTCACGGTCGACACGGCCAACCGGCTGCAGGGCCGGGAGTACGACCTCACGATCGTGCTTCACCCGCTGTCCGGCCGGCAGGACGCGACGGCCTTCCATCTCGAGTCCGGCCGCCTCTGCGTGCTCACCTCCCGGCACCGGCACGCCTGCGTGGTGGTGGCCCGGGAGGGCATCGCCGAGCTGCTCGACGCACATCCGTCGACCGAGCCGGTGCACCTCAACGTGCCCGTGAAGTTTCCCGACGGCTGGGAGGCGAATCAGGCCGTTCTCGCCCATTTGCACAAGAGGAGTGTCGCTTAGACGACACGAACCGCTACTTTGAGTCAATGGCGGTCTTCACGACGGCGGGGTCCACGCAGGACGGTGTCTATCGACCGATCCTCCGTCCCCGCCGCGGCGAGCTGGCGGCGCTGACCCATCTGGCGGCCGGGGATGCCCGGCGGGTCCTGCCGATCCTCGAGCTCGACGAGGGCACTGACGTTCTTCCGTTGATCCGCGAGTTGCCACCGCGCACCGGCGTGCTCGCGGTCGACTTCGGCGAGCTGCCCGAGCCCACCGATCCGCTCGTGGCCCCGTCGCTCGATCTGGCCGAGGAGCTGGCCGACCTCGGGGTGGCCATGCTCCCGGTCCTCCGGGCGCACGAGAGCCGGCGCCGCCTGGCCGCCCACGGGCTCGCCGCCCGCCTGCATCTGCGCCGAGCGGTTCTGCGGCTGCAACCACACGTCGACGCGGCCAACCCGGCGCAGGCCGACGTCCTCGTCGAGCGGGTGCTGCGCGGCGCGGGCCTCGACGCCGAGGAGATCGACCTGCTGATCGACCTGGCCGAGACGGCCTGCGTGGCCCACGCCGACCGGTTCGAGGAGCAGCTGCGGCGGATCCTGCGATGGGCCGGCGGGCGGCCGTGGCGCTCGATCAGCGTGGCGTCCGGCGCGATGCCCCCCAACCTCGACGAGCTGCCCACCGACCAGCCGGTGACGATCGACCGGCACGACGCCCGGGTCTGGGCGCGGATAGACGTCCCCGGCATCGGCTACGCCGACTACGGCGTGACCTCCCCCGTACGACGCCGCGGCGTGCAACGGCATCGCCAGCTGCCCACGCTGCGCTACACGGCCGAGCACAACTGGTGGATCTACCGCTGGGCCCGGCGCGGCGGGCGGGGCGACGATCGCTGCCACGACCTCTGCCGCACGCTGGTCAGCTCACCGCACTGGCCGGCCGCGGGCGCCCGGTTCTCGTGGGGCGACGCCGAGATCGCCCGCCGGGCCCGCAGCGCGCCCGGCGCGGGCAGCTCGGCCAGCTGGATGTCGTGGAGCACCTCGCACCACATCGCGCACGTCCTGCGGGCCCTCGAGTCCGGAGACCGCACGGGAGTGTAGGAATTTGTCGTACGCTTGTTCTAATGTCACTCACCGCAGCCCTGGCCTACGCCCGGCACGGGATCCCGGTCCTGCCGGTGCACGCCCCTGACCCGCGCGGCGGTTGCACCTGCGCCCGGGGGGCCACCTGCCCACGCCCCGGCAAGCATCCCCACCTGCGGCACGGCCTCACCGAGGCGAGCACCGACCCGCGGCTGATCGACATGTGGTGGGCCCGCTGGCCGGGAGCCAACATCGGCCTGCGCACGGGCGTCACGATGGACGTCGCCGATGTCGACTCCGTCGAGGGCTGGCACGGGCTCTGTCACCTGCTCGGCGGCGAGCCGCCGGACGGTCCGCGGGTCCGCACGGGCGGTGGCGGCTGGCATTTCTGGTTCGCTCCCCTGGGCTCCGGCAACCGGGTGGGCCTGCTGCCCGGCCTCGACTGGCGTGGCGCCGGGGGCTACGTGGTCGCCCCGCCGTCGCGGCACGCCTCCGGGAGCGACTATCGCTGGATCCTGCCGCCGGACAGGGCGCTGCCCGACAGCCCCGCGACCCTGCGCGCCCTGATCGAGGGACCCGCACCGGCGCCGGGCAACCGTCCGGTCGCGCATCCGCCGCGATACGCGCGGGCCGCCCTGGCCGCCGAGGCCGACCGGGTGGCCCGGGCTCCGGTGGGCACCCGCAACGACACCCTCAACCGCGCCGCGTACGCGCTCGGCCGTTTCATCGGCGCCGGGCTGCTCGATCTCGGCGAGACGACACGCGAGCTCGAGGACGCCGCGCGCTTCGCCGGCCTGGGCCGGGCCGAGATCCGGGCCACGCTCCGCTCCGGTCTCACGGCCGGCCGTCGTGTCCCGTTCGATCCGGAACTGAACCGCCACGTGGCGTGAAACCACTCTTGCCCCAAAAATGGGGGCATGACCCACTGCACCGAGCGGCGCCCGGCCGCATCCCCGAACGGTCTCCTCGAGGAGACCCCGTCATGACCGGACAGGCCGAGCGGCGCGGAGCGGCGGCCGGGAACGGAGGACCGGCATGACCCAGGCGCGGCAACTCAAGCCGTACGAGGTGGAGATCTCCGTGACGGCGGGCCGGGACGAGACGTGGGAGTCCGTCACGCAGCCCGGAGTCCTGCACCAGTGGTTCGGCTGGGACTACGACGGGCTCGCGGCCGAGATCAAGCAGATCTTCGTGGACGAGGCGACCCTGTCGGCGCCGGAGCGGATGGGCTGGGCCGACGGGTCGTACCTGGAGGTCACCGGCGACGACGACTCCGCCCGGGTGCGGGTCGCCCGGGAGGGTACGGGACGCGGCGGCCCGGAGATTTACGACGCGATCGAGGAGGGCTGGCGGTCCTTCCTGATCCAGCTGCGGTTTCTGCTCGACCGGCGACCACAGGGACGTCGGCGGACGCTCTACCTGACCGGGGAGACCACCGGACGGCAGGCGCTGACGCTGGTGCCGGGTGAGTGGGACCGGTCCGGGTTGCGCGTGGCCTGGACCGTCGACGGTGACGGTCACCTGGTCGTGGCCGCGGGCCGGATCCCGCTCGACGACCCGTCGGCCGCGCGTTTCGAGGTGATCGTGTCGATGTTCGGCGTCGACGACGCGACCTTCGAGGCGGCCCGCGAGTCGTGGGCCAAGCGCTGGGCCCCCATGGCCGCCGACGCCGACCTCACCACGGCCGCCGATCCCGCCCCCGGTTCCTGAGCCGGCGGGGATTGACGGCGGATGCGTGACGGGACGCACGCATTCGATGCTGGTGGTCGCGGCCCGGTAACCTGGCTGGTCTGACCAGCCGGGGGGCGACTTTGCTGCGGGGTGACTTGGCTTCGGAGGCGCCCGAGGGTGTCCTGGCCGACGCCGCCCGCCTGCGGTCGGTGGCGCGGGCCCGGCTGGGGTCGGGCGGCGACCCGGCGTTCGACCGCATCGCGGGGATCGTCGAGCGGCTCGTGGACGTCCCCGTCGCCCTCGTCACCGTGCTCTCGGCCGACCTTCAGCACCTGCCCGGTCAGGTCGGCCTGCCCGAGCCGGCCGCCACCCGGCGGGAGATGCCCCTCACCCATTCGTTCAGCCGGTACGTCGTCGAGTCCGGCCGGCCCGTGGTCGTGCCCGACGTCCGGCTCGATCCGCGCCTGCGCGACAACCTGGCCATCCGCGATCTCGGCGTGATCGCGTTCGCCGGGGTGCCGCTGACCGACTCCGACGGGCTGGTGCTGGGCACGCTGGCCGTCATGGACCGCGAGCCCCGGAAGTGGACGAAGAGCGAGCTCGTCCTGCTCGACGAGCTCGGCGAGGTGTGCAGCTCGGAGCTGCGCCTGCGCATCTCGCGCGAGATCGCCGACGAGGCCCGCCGGGCCGCCGAGTCGGCCCACAGCCAGCTCGCCCTGCTCGGCGAGCTGACCGAGGCGCTGACGGCGACCATGGACATCGACGAGGCCCTGCACCGGCTCGGTGGCATGGTCGCGGGCCGCCTGTCCGACTGGTGCTTCATCACGGTCGCCGATCCGTCCGGCGCGATCCGGCACGTGTCCGCGGCGCACCACGACCCGGCGCGCGCCGAGACCGCCGGCCGCCTGGCCGAGCTCGCGCACGCGGCGAAACTCGACGTGCGCTCGCTGATCCGGTCGGTACGGCACACGGGTCGCCTGGTCACCCAGGACGAGACCGACGTCGACCGGTTGCGCGACCGCCTCGACGCCGCCCAGCTGGCCGATCTGGCCGACCAGCTGGGCCTCGGGTCGTTCCTGACCGTGCCGATCGTGTCGCCCGTCAACCAGCGGGTGCTCGGCGCCGTGCTGCTGGTCAACGGGCCCGACCGGCCCGCGTTCACCGACGCCGAGCAGAGCACCGCGGCCGAGGTGGGCCGCCGCGCCGGGCTGGCCGTCGACAACACCCGGGTCTTCGGGCGTCAGCGCCACGTCGCCGAGGTCCTGCAGCACAGCATGTTGCCCGAGCTGCCCCAGGTGGACGGGATCGACCTGCACGGCCGCTATCTGCCGGCCCAGGACGGCGCCTCGGTCGGCGGCGACTGGTACGACGCCTTCGCCCAGCCCGACGGCAGTCTGATGCTGGCCGTCGGCGACGTCTCCGGTCACGACATCGAGGCGGCCGCGACCATGGGCCAGGTGCGCAACCTGGTGCGCGGCGACGCCTACGGCCGCGACGACGCCCCCGGCCCGCTGCTCGCCCAGCTCGACCGGGCCCTGCACGGCCTGCGCGTGCCGGCCGCGGCCACCGCCGTCCTGGCCCGTCTGCGCCGCGACCACGACGACTACCTGGTCTCCTTCGCCAACGCCGGCCATCCCCCGCCGGTGCTGCTGCGCCCCGACGGCGAGGTGGAGATCTGGTGGGAGGACCCGGAACCGCTGCTCGGCCTGCTCCCCCGCGACCGGCGCGCCACCCACCACCGCCGCATAGCCCCCGGCAGCACGCTGCTGCTCTACACCGACGGCCTGGTCGAACACCCCGCCCATCTGATCGACGACGGCATCTCCCGCATCCGCTCCGTCCTGACCGGCAACGCGGACCTCCCGGCCGACGAGCTGTGCACCCGTCTGATCGACGCGGCCCCACGCCGCGCCGACGACATCGCCTTCCTCGTCGTCGGCGTGCGCTGACAAGATCGCCACCATCCATTCGACGACGTCGTCCACCAGAATCGTCCGCAGAAGCCGGGCGCCAGAAGTCGCGCGCCGAAACCAGACGCCAGAAATCGGACGCGAGTGGCAACGTTCCTGAACGGCCGGACGTGAAAGTCACGGACCGAACGGCGGACTTAGAAGTCGCGCGCCAGAAAGCCAGACGCCGGAAAGTAGAAGTCGCTCCGGGGCCGGACGCCAAAAGTCACGCGCCGGAGTCGGACACCCCGAAGGCCGGACGGCAATCTCATGTGCCGAGAGCCAGACGCCGGACAGCAGAAGTCGCGCCGCAAGCCGGACGCCGGACGCCGGACGCCGGACGCCGGACGCCGGACGCCGGACGCCGGACGAGCGGACAGCAGAAGTCGCGCGCCGTAAGACCCGACGCCAGAAGCAGCGCCAGGAAACCGAAGCCAAAGTCGCGCGCCGGAAAGTCGGGAGCCGGAAATCAGGCGCCAGAAGATCGGAGAATCGCATGGATCTCGCGGACCTACAGGGACGAGCTCTCGAAACCGCCGCCCTCTACGACCGCCACAACGTCGCGGCGGGCCGGCGGCCGTGGACGCCGGACCAGTTCATGATGGGCTTCGTCGGCGACGTCGGAGACCTGGCCAAGCTGGTGATGGCGGCCGAGGGCGTGCGCGAGATCCCCGGCGGCCGGGAGCAGCTCGGGCACGAGCTCGCCGACTGTCTGTGGTCGGTGCTCGTGCTCGCGCAGCGCTACGGCGTCGACCTGGAGGCCGAGTTCGCCCGCATGACCGACGGCATCGAGCAGTATCTGCAGACGTAGCTTCGCGCCGCGCCCGAGCGACAGCTCACCCAGCGCCCAAGGGATGACCGGCCCAGCACCCGAGCCACAGCTAACCCGGCACCCCAAGGGACAGGTGACTCCCCGGCGTCAGGCGACGGGCAGGTCCTCGCGGTGGGGTGGCGGGCCGCCGTGCGTCCACGGTGTCTCGGCCGGGTCGGGGAACGCCGCACCCGGCCGGTAGGCCTCGCTCAGCGTCGTCAGCAGGAGACGCTCGCCCACGGCCGGGACGCTGCCGGGCTCGGCCACCAGCTTGCGGCCCATCCCGCCGGAGAGTTCCAGCAGCACATCGGTGCCGGCCGGGCCGGGCGTCACGGAGATGACCTTGGCTTTCTGGGACGGGCGGGCCGGTGAGGTGAGCGACGCGCCCGGCTCGACCCGGACGGTCTCGGTCGTCGTGACCATGATCCGGGGGCGGAGCACCGGCCGCTTGCCGCTGTCGTCGATCCGGTCGGCCTTGGCCAGCGTCACCTCGGCGCCGAAGGCCGCCCCGGTCAGTCGATGGTCGGCCATCACCAGCGGGTCGTCGAAGGCTCGCTGGACGGCGTAGCGCGCCGCCGCGTTCTCGAGCCGCTGGAGCCGGGCGGCCGCGGCCACCGCGCCGTCGCGGCGAGGTTGCGGCGTGCCGTCCTCGGTCAGGTGCTCGACGAAGGCCGAGTAGGCGTCCCGGTCGCTGTCCCAGCGCAGGCCCACCCGGGCGCCGACCGGCAGCTCGCGGAGCAGCGCGATCGACTTCCACATCCGTTCCCAGGTCGGTGTCAGCAGGTCGCGCAGCACTCCGGCCATCGCCGGGGACGGCGACGCGATGAGCGGCGCCAGCACCTCGTTGTCGAAGGCCGGGTCGGTGGCGGGGCCGGCCACCGGGCCGTTCTCGGCCTCCTGGGCCGCCCGGGCGCCGTCGGTGATCCACGCGAAGAGCGACCCGAAGTGCGCGTCCTCGGCGGCGCTCTGCCCGGTGGCCCAGTGCGATCCGAGCGCCTGCACCGCGTTGACCAGGAGCGACGAGCCGGGCACCTCGGCCGACGAGGCGAGGAAGGTGAGCCACTGCCCGAGCCTGGGCACCGACGGGGGTACGGGATGGTCGCCGTCGACGCGGCGGAAGCGGGTCGACCGCCCGAGCAGCCGCAGGAAGTCGGCGCCGCCGGGGTTGGGCACCCACACCTGCGGCGCGTCGACGAACCGGTGGCGCACGTCGCGGCCCCGGTCGACCGGGACGGCCTCGGTGGCGCCGGCGAACGACTCGAGGTACGGCACGACCGCGTCGGCGAGGTCGGCGGTGAACGCGAACCGCTCGTCCCGGTTGCGGGGCTGACCCACCACGAGCAGCCGCGGCCGGCTCACGTCGTCGCCGAGCAGGGCGGCCAGCGGCGCGTTGGCCTCGCCGGCCATGGCCAGCGGGATCAGCACCAGCGGGCGGTCGTGCACGTGCAGGTGGCGCACGGTCGCGATGGGCTGGGCCCGGCCGGCGGCCAGGGCGTGCGCGCGGGCGAGGGCGACGAGCGTGCTCACAGCGCCTCGTCACGCAGGCGCTGGGCCGCGCGCAACAGCGCCGCCGCCTCGGCCTGCGCGGGGTCGGGCTCACGGGCGCCGGAGGCCAGGGCCAGCACTTCGTCCACCGTCTCGAGGCCGCCCAGAGCATCCCGTACGGGACGCCCCAGCGCAGCCGTCCGGCCGCCGGCCTCGTGGCGGCAGTAGACCGACATCTCACAGGTCGACAGGCACTCCGGCGCGTAGCGGGCGGTCAGCGTGTCGAGCGACGACAGCAGGGCCGGCACCGGCTGGGCGAGGTCGAACGACACGTCGTCGGGCAGCGACGAGATCAGCGACGACACGGAGGCCAGCCGGGACAACTGCCGGCGCAGCGTGGACAGCTGCTTGCGGACGTCGAGCACCACCGCGACCGGCTGCAGCGAGAAGTTCTCAGGGCAGACCAGCACGACCTCGTGGCTGACCCGGTCGTCGCCCAGCATCCGCCGCAACGCCAGCACGTAGACCGCCGCCTGCACCGCCGCCGCCGACACGGCGGTCCCGTCGGCCTGCCCGTCCAGGATCGCGAACGACTTGATCTCGACGACCTGGAGCTGCGAGCCGTTCTGGTAGGCGATCAGATCGGGCTCCAGGAACACCGTCTGCCCCGCGACCTCGAGGGTCAGCAGGGGATGGTCGAGCAGCCCTTCGGCGCCGTCGTTCAGCATCGAGCGCGTCCGCGCGTGCCGGGCCGACAGCGTGTCGTCCTCGTCCGCGCCGAGATCCTCGTAGCCCCCCACGTACGCCCCGAGCGTGGATCGCAGCAGCGCGCAGTCGTCCGCCTTGAGCATCGCCTCGAACGCGTTGCCCCGGGCCAGCGCGAATCGGGACTGCCCGAACGCGCCGGGGAACCCGATCCGCTCGGCCAGCCGCACCTTGTCGATGCCGGCCGCGTCCAGCACGGCCCGGCGGGTGCAGCCCGGGTTGCCGGTGAGCGCGGCCACCGTACGGGCGTTGTGCCTCTTTCCCGGGGCGGAGCCGCGCAGCCGGTCGACCTGGCTCACGCGCCGCCTCGCTGGTGGGGCACGGCCGGCAACCCGTGCAGCTGCTGAGCCGGGGACAGCGCCCGCGCCCGCTCGACCGCCGCCGCGCGCACCGGCTCCTCGGCCGCGACCGCCGCGACGAGGTCGGGCGCGGCCAGGGCCAGCCGAGCGGCGCCGGCGAGATCGGAGGCTTCGGGCCCATGCGGTACGCCCTCGGCCAGCGCCCGCAGCAGCAGGTGCGCGGACCGCCCGGCGCCGGGCCGGATGGTCACGAACTCGGCCACCCGGATCACCGCGGCCAGCGCGTCGGCCCGTTGCCCGGCCGGCGTGACGACGCGGCGTTCGAGCGGCCACTCGGCCAGCGCGACCAGCCCGCGAGCGGGCGTGAGATCGGGGTTGAGCGCCGCGCACAGGCCGGAGGCGGGGTCGCGGACCAGGCCGACGAGGGCCGGCACCGTCAGGTCGCTGTCGAAAAGGGCGCCGTGGACGTCGGCCAGCAGCCGGGCCGAGGCGGGCGCGCCGAGCAGCAGCAGCGCATGG
Organism: Actinoplanes sp. M2I2; assembly: GCF_023544445.1. Classification (GTDB taxonomy): domain Bacteria; phylum Actinomycetota; class Actinomycetes; order Mycobacteriales; family Micromonosporaceae; genus Actinoplanes. The sequence continues at coordinate 233,377 of NZ_JALPVJ010000005.1, forward strand.
CGTGCCTGCTCAGCGGTAGTGGGCATCGTGCTCAGACCGTTCACCGGCCGCGCTCCGTCAGGGGGTAGGGGGGTCGCGATCGACTCTAGATCTTCTTACACCGGCGCGGCAATGTTGGGGCGAGTCGCAACTTTCACCCCCCATAGCGATTAACCCTCGCATATCGGACGCCTCGCTTTCGGCGCGCTACGTTCGGACTATGCCGAAGGCCATCTGGAACGACGAAGTGATCGCCGAGAGCGACGACACCGTGATCGTCGAGGGAATGCACTACTTCCCTCGTGAGTCGCTGCGTGAGGACGTGCTGGTTCCTTCCGACACCCACACCATCTGCCCGTGGAAGGGCAAGGCCTCGTATTACACGCTGACCGCGAACGGGCACACGACGCCCGACGCCGTCTGGTTCTACCCCGAACCCAAGCCGGACGCCAAGGCGGTGCGCGACCGCGTCGCCTTCTGGAAGGACGTCCGCGTCGAAGCGTGACCCCGACGAACCCCCGGGCCCGCTCACGCTATGCGTGGGTGGGCCTGTTCGATGGCGGAGACCTCGAGATAGTCGAGCATGTCGCGCTGCTCCTCGGCCTCGAGAGCGCCGAACGCCTCGTAGGCGGCCGCGCGTGAGTGCTCGGTCTCGGCCGCGAGCAACGCGATGATCCCCGACCAGGCCAGCGAGACCCGGTCGAACAGGCGCGCCCGCCGCAGCGAGCTCAGCCGGCTGAGCATCGCCACCTTGGTCGCCGCGTCGTCGTCTTGCGGAATCCGGTCGGACAGCTCGAAGAGCGCCTTGCCCCGGTACGGGTGTTCCGCCTCGACCATGCGCGCCAGCTCGGCGTTCGACATCTGATCGACCGCCGGCGCCGGACCGCGCCGGGGCAGCGAGGGCTTGTCACCGGGCACGGCTGTCCCGCCCACTCTCGTAACCGTTGCCGGGCGGCTGGTGCGGCAGCGTCGGCGTGTTCTGGAACGTGGGGAACGGCGGCGCGGACGGCATGACCGGCGCCGGCGGTTCCCCGGGAGCCTCCCCGGAGCCCTCGGTGTCGCTGTCGAGCACGTCCTGGCCGTCCTCGTCGGTCGCGCTGAGCGCCGCGAGCCGGTCCTCGAGATTTCCACCCGCCACAGCTTTGTCCTCCGTTGCCGACTTTTGTGCTGTTGGCGTCCTATGAGATCACGGTCCCCGCTCTGCCCGCCGCACACCCCGTCGCTCGGTCCACCGGTCACCCGACCTGACGACCACCGTAACGTCCTCTTAATCTGCTCAAGTGTCCCGAGGCGCGACCGATGAGGCGCGTCGGAGGTGCTTCATGGGGCGTTTCGGCAAGGTCCTGAACCGCGTACGACGTGGTGTGGACATCGTCATGATCTTCGCGTCGCTTGTGGCGCTGACCTGGTCACCGCTGCTCGGCCCGCAGGCCGGCCCGCTGAGCCGGGGTCTCACGCTCGGCGCGGTCGTGCTTGCCGCCGCCCTCGTGACCAGACTGAGCCGGCGCCGGCCGCTGGCCCAGTACGCCCCGGTGTCGGCGGCCGTGATCGCGGCCGGCGTGCAGACCGCCCTGGGCAACAGCTCACCCGCGACGATCTGGCTCATCCTGATCGTCACCGCCGTCATCCTCATCCGGCAGTTCCTCGGCTCGCACACCAACGAGGGACTGATGCGCGATCTGACCCGGCAGCGCGCGATCCTGGCCCGCCAGGCGTTCCGCGATCCGCTGACCGGCCTCGGCAACCGCCAGATGTTCATGGACCACGCGAAGGACGCCCTGGAGGACGCGGACGACACCAAGACCGCCGTCATCGTGTTCGACCTCGACGGCTTCAAGACCGTCAACGACACGTACGGCCACGCGGCCGGCGACGAACTGCTCAAGGCCACCGCCGACCGGCTGAACGCGAACGTGCGCGCCAACGACACGGTGTCGCGGCTCGGCGGCGACGAGTTCGTGGTGCTGCTGCCCCGGCTGGCCGACGAGCAGACCGCCGACACCGTGGCCGACCGCATCCTGCACGACCTGCAGAAGCCGCTCACCGTCGACGACCTGGTCCTTTCCGTACGGGCCAGCGCCGGCATCTCGATCACCCAGGGCGGCACCCTCGACGTGGACACGCTGCTGCGCGAGGCCGACGAGGCGCTCTACCACGCCAAGGACGACGGCAAGGGGGTCGTGCGCCGGTTCGACCCGGTGCGCTTCGCCGAGGCCGCCCAGCGCCGCCGCGACGAGTCCGACCTGCGCCGCGCCCTGGCCGAGATGCAGTTCGAGGTGCACTATCAGCCCATCGTCGCCCTGAACGGCGAGCTCACGGTCGGGGTCGAGGCCCTGGTGCGCTGGCGGCACCCGGTGCGCGGCCTGCTCGCGCCGGCCGACTTCATCGAGCTGGCCGAGACGCTCGGGCTCATGCCCGGTCTGGGCCTGTGGGTGCTGCGCGAGGCGTGCGCCCAGGCCGTCGTGTGGCAGCGCGACAACCCCGGCTTCAAGGTCAACGTCAACCTGTCGGCCACCCAGCTGTCCAGCCCCGAGCTCACCGACGAGGTCGGCGCGGTGCTGGCCGACACCGGGCTGCCCCCGAACTCGCTGGTGCTCGAGCTGACCGAGTCGACGGCGCTGACCGACCTGACCGAGTCGGCCCGCATCCTGGGATCGCTCAAGACCCTCGGCGTCCGCATCGCCCTCGACGACTTCGGCACGGGCTTCTCGTCGCTGAGCCACCTCGGCACCCTGCCGGTCGACGTGGTCAAGATCGACAAGTCGTTCGTCAAGGCGATGCGCGAGACCACGGCCAACGGCTCGGTCGCCGAGGCGGTGCTGCAGATCGCCCGTACCTTCAACCTGGCGCCCGTCGCCGAGGGCGTCGAGGACGAGGTGCAGGCCGGCCTCCTGCGCGAGCTGGCCTGCGCCGAGGCCCAGGGCTATCACTTCGCCCGGCCCATGCCGGCCGCCGAGCTGACCGGTCTGCTCCAGCGCCAGACGGCGACCCTGGCGGACCGCTGATCCGGACATCGCGGGCATATCGAGTTTTCCTTACGCCGCGGCAACAACCGGCCGCCTCTAATGGGGCGCATGACTCCGAGCACCTCCCTGTCCGCACCGCCCCGCCGCACGCGCCGGATCGTGCTCGTGGCCCTGATCCTGCTGGTCGTGGCGATCGGGGCGTTCGCCGTACGGCGGTCCCTGCTGATGTCGGCCCCGCGCTGCCTGACCGGGCACTGGAGCGGCTGCTACGACACCCAGAACGGCGTGGTGCTGATGACGCTGGTCGGGCTGCCGGTGGCCGCCCTGGTGGCGCGGACGCTGGCTCGGCGGCGCCCGCCGGGCGACCTCACGCCCGTGCGGAAGTCGCTGGCCGAGGTGGCCATGGTCTACGGGACGGCGCCGTTCATCTGGATGACCATGATGCCGGGGTCGGGAGCCGGCATCGTCCCGGGCCGGGTGAGCCTGGTGCCGCTGCGCGACCTGGCCACGATGGGGCCGATCGGGATCGGCGGCAACCTGCTGGTGCTGGCCGCCTTGGGGTTCTTCGCCCCGATCCGGTTCGCGGCCATGGCCTCGCTGCCGCGACTCCTGGCCCTCGGGGCGGGCTGCTCGATCCTGATCGAGACGGCCCAGTACGTCCTGCGGCTGGACCGGGTCTCCTCGGTGGACGACGTCCTGGTCAACGCGACCGGCGCGGTGCTGGCCGGGCTGGCCTCGCGCCGCTGGTGGCGCACCGGAACGGCCCCGGCCGACGGGGGCCGGTCATAGGTTCCGGGCACGCGCACCTCGGACCTCACCGGAGTTCGGCCCGGACCGCCGGCTGGGCCGAACTCCGCCTGGGCCGAGCTCCAAAAGCCCCTTGCGGGACGGCCTCAGCTCACGCCTGGATGGGCTGCCCGACCAGGCCGATGCCGGGCGCGATCGGCTTGAGGCGCTTGCCGGCGAAGAGCATCAGGCTCAGCACGCTGGCGAAGATCGCCAGCGCCCCCGCGCCGTACCAGGCCCAGGTGTACGCGCCGAGCTGATCACGGACGAGGCCGGCCGCGGTGGCCGCGGCCGCGGCGCCGAACTGGTGCGAGGCGAAGACCCAGCCGAACACCACAGCGCCGCTCGAGCCGAAGTACTCGCGGCACAGCGTGACCGTGGGGGGCACGGTGGCGACCCAGTCGAGGCCGTAGAACAGGATGAACACCAGCATGCTGGGGTGGGCCGTGGCCGCGAAGAGCGACGGCAGCACCAGCAGCGACAGCCCGCGCAGGAAGTAGTACGCGCCGAGCAGGATCCGGCTGTCGACCCGGTCGGTCAGCCAGCCCGAGGCGATGGTGCCGGCGATGTCGAACAGGCCGACCAGCGCGAGCAGGCTCGCCGCGGTGGTCTCGGTCATGCCGTGGTCGTGCGCGGCCGGGATGAAGTGGGTGCCGACCAGCCCGTTGGTCGTCGCCCCGCAGATCGCGAAGCCGCCGGCCAGGAGCCAGAACGGCCGGGTGCGGGCGGCCTGGCCGAGCGCTCGCAGGGCGGTCCGGACGGCGCCGGCCGGGGCGATCGGCTGGGGCTCCTCGTAGACGCCTCCGTAGGCGCCCAGCCCCAGCTCGGCCGGGTGGTCGCGCAGCCGCCACCAGACCAGCGGCACGACCAGCAGCGCCGCCCCGGTGACGGTGAGCGCGGCGGCCCGCCAGCCGGAGTGCTGGGTCAGGGTGGCCAGCACCGGCAGGAAGACCAGGTTGCCGGCCGCGCCGCCGGCCGTGAGGACCCCGGTGACCAGGCCGCGGTGCTTGACGAACCAGCGGCCGGTGATCGTGGCCACGAAGCCGAGCGCCATCGAGCCCGTGCCCAGGCCGACCAGCACGCCCCAGAGCAGGATCAGCTGCCAGCTCGTCCGCATGAAGACGGTCAGGCCCGATCCGGCCGCGACGAGCAGCAGAGCCACCGTGATCACGCGGCGGATGCCGAACCGCTCCATCAGGGCCGCCGCGAACGGCGCGGTGAGGCCGTACAGCAGCAGGTTGACCGAGACGGCGGCCGAGATCGTGCCGAGCGACCAGCCGAACTCGTCGTGCAGCGGCCGGATCATGACGGACGGCGTGGCCCGGAAGCCGGCCGCGCCGACGAGCGCGACGAACGCGACGACGGCCACCAGCCAGGCCGGATGGATGCGGAGTTTGGTCACGCCACAGAGTCTGCGAACTCCCGACCGCACGGACGAGTGGCCGGAAGGCCATCATGCGCAAGAATCAAGCCATGCCGCATCGGATTGCCGTCCTCGCCCTCGACGGCGTGGTTCCCTTCGACCTAGGCGCGGCCACGCAGGTCTTCGGCGCGGCCCGCGATGCCGACCAGCGAAGGCTCTACGACGTGGTGGTCTGCGGCACCGGCGCGGTCCGCGCGACGTCCGGCTTCACGATCGTTCCCGACCACGACCTCGGCGCGCTCGAGACGGCCGACACGGTGGTCGTCCCCGGCGTCGACGCCGGGAGCACCGTCACCGACGGGACACTGCGGGAGGACGTACGGGAAGCGTTGCGAGCCGCGGCCGCACGCGGGGCCCGGATCGTGTCCATCTGCACCGGCGCCTCGGTGCTCGCCGCGGCCGGGCTGCTCGACGGCCGGCCGGCGGCCACGCACTGGCTCTGGGGCAAGCGGATCGGCGGGCTGTATCCCAAGGTGCGGTGGAACCTCGACGTGCTCTTCGTCGACGACGGCGACATCCTCACCTCGGCCGGCGTGGGCGCGGGGGCCGACCTCTGCCTGCACATCGTGCGCAACGACCACGGCGCCGAGGTCGCCAACCGGGCGGCCCGGCGCTGCGTCCTGCCGCCCTGGCGGGACGGCGGTCAGGCTCAGTTCATCGAGCGGCCGGTGCCGCACTCCGACGGCACAGGCACCGCGCCGACCCGGGCCTGGACGCTCGACCGGCTGGCCGACCCGGTGAGCCTGGAGGAGATGGCCGAGCACGCGCGGATGAGCGTGCGGACCTTCACCCGGCGGTTCCGCGAGGAGACCGGCACCAGCCCGCGGCAGTGGTTGCTGCGGCAACGCATCGCGCATGCTCAAGTGCTGCTCGAGTCGACCGATCTGGGAGTCGAGACCGTCGCCCGCCGCTCGGGGCTGGGCAGCGCGACCGCGTTGCGGCAGCATCTGCAGGCCGCGATCGGGGTGGCGCCGACGGCGTACCGGAGAACCTTCCGGCAACCGATGCGACCCGTATCCTCACTTTCCGCATCTTAGCTTTGACCCGTGATGTCCGATCAGTAAGGCGAACACCCGTCGCCGACCTGAGGATGTCATGGACCAGACCTTCCGCCCGCTGCTCGACGCGCTCAAGCAGATCGGGATCGATCCGCTGGCCGTGGACTCGGCCGCGGAGGAAGCACAGCGCAGCGGCCGGTCCGTGCGCGCGGTCCTCATCAACGACCAGGTCGTCACCGAGGAGCAGCTGACCGACGCGGCCGCCCGGGCCTTCGGCATCAACACGGTCGACCTGGTCAGCTTCACGCCCGACCCGGCCGCGCTCAAGAAGATCCCGCTGCCCGTCGTGCTGCGCCACCGCGTGCTCGGCCTCTCGATGTCCGACGGCGAGCTGGTCGTCGGGGTCACCGACCCGGGCGACGTGTTCGCGCTGGACGACGTCCGCGCGGCCACGGGCATGGTCATCCGCCCGGTCGTGGTGGCCCGCAGCGAGGTCCGCCGGATCATCGAGCGTCTGCAGCGTGAGTCGAGCGACCTGGGCGACCTGGCCGAGACCGACACCGAGTCGCAGACCGGCATGTCCGCGCAGGCGACCAGCTCGGACGACGCCCCGATCGTGCGCTACGTCAACAGCCTGATCGAGCAGGCCGTCATGAACCGCGCCTCCGACCTGCACCTCGAGCCCACCGAGGACGACATGCGGGTGCGTTACCGCATCGACGGCGTGCTGCACGAGGTGGACATCGTGCCGCGTGGCGTGATGGCCGCGCTGACCTCGCGCATCAAGATCATGTCGGGCGTCGACATCACCGAGAAGCGAGTCCCGCAGAACGGCCGCATCACCGCGCTCATCCGCGACCGCTCGGTCGACCTGCGAACCGCCACGCTGCCCACGGTGTGGGGCGAGAAGCTCGTGCTCCGCGTGCTCGACACCGGCGGCATCGACCTCGACATGAACAAGCTGGGCTTCACCCAGCACAACCTGGACCGGTTCGCCGCGTCGTTCACCAAGCCGCACGGCATGCTGCTGGTGACCGGCCCGACCGGCTCCGGCAAGTCGACGACGCTCTATGCCACGCTCGGCAAGATCAGCAAGCCCGAGGTCAACGTGATCACCGTCGAGGACCCGGTCGAGTACCGCCTCCGCGGGGTCAACCAGGTGCAGGTCAACGCCAAGGCCGGCCTGACGTTTGCCGCCGTGCTGCCGGCCATCCTGCGTTCCGACCCGGACGTCGTGCTGATCGGCGAGATCCGGGACGGCAACACGGCCCAGATCGCGGTCGAGGCCTCCCTCACCGGTCACCTCGTGCTCTCCACGCTGCACACCAACGACGCGCCGGGCGCGGTCACCCGTCTCACCGAGATGGGCATCGAGCCGTTCCTGGTCGGGTCGTCGCTCGACTGCGTGCTGGCCCAGCGGCTGGCCCGCCGGCTCTGCGACTGGTGCAAGGAGGCGTACGTGCCGAGCGAGGAGGAGCTCGTCGGCGCGCGCTGGCCGTTCGAGGACCTGGCCGTGCCCGAGGCGCTCTACCGGCCCGTGGGCTGTCGCAACTGCGCCAACACGGGCTACCGCGGCCGGATCGCACTGCACGAGGTCATGCCGATCAGCCCCGAGATCGAGGCGCTGACCATTCGCCGGGCCTCGGCCAACGAGATCCGCGAGGTGGCCCTCTACCAGGGGATGTACGAGTTGCGCGCGGACGGCCTGGCCAAGGCGTCGGGCGGGCTCACGTCGGTCCGCGAGGTGTCCCGGGTCGCCATCTGAGGGCCCGAAACCCTATCCCGTACGCCCGGGCAACGCCCGAAAACGTCAGAACAGCCCCTAAACCGGCTCCGGAAGTTGCCGAATACAAGAGGCGTCCCGAACCGACGAAGAGAGCCGGTGGAGATGTACCAGACCGACACGATGGTGCCGCAGCAGGCGGCGCCCCAGGAAGCGGCGCCCGCGCCGGACGGCCTGGCCGTGCTCAACCAGATGCTCGTCACGCTCGTCGAGTCGCGCGGCTCCGACCTCCACCTCACGGTCGGCACCCCGCCGATGATCCGGGTGAACGGCTCGCTGCGCCCGATCGAGGGCTACGGCAACCTGAACTCGGCCGACACCGCCCTGCTGTGCCGGGCCGCCATCTCGGCCGACCAGTGGGGGACCTTCCAGCGCGTGCAGGAGCTCGACTTCGCGCACAGCATCGTGGGCGTCTCCCGCTTCCGCGGCAACCTCTATGTCCAGCGCAACTCGTGCGGCGCGGTCTTCCGGGCCATCCCGCACGAGATCAAGCCGCTGGACGAGCTGGGCATGCCCGACTCGGTGTCCCGCTTCGCCCACCTGCCCCGCGGCCTGGTGCTGGTGACCGGCCCGACCGGGTCGGGCAAGACCACGACCCTGGCCTCGATCCTCGACCTGGCCAACCGCAGCCGGGCCGACCACATCGTCACGATCGAGGACCCGATCGAGTTCCTCCACCCGCACAAGCGCAGCGTGGTCAACCAGCGCGAGGTCGGCGCGGACACCGAGACCTTCGCCTCGGCGCTCAAGCACGCGCTGCGGCAGGACCCCGACATCATCCTCGTCGGCGAGCTGCGCGACCTGGAGACCACGGCCACGGCCCTGACCGCGGCCGAGACCGGTCACCTCGTGCTGGCCACCCTGCACACGCAGAGCGCCACCCAGACCATCGACCGCGTCATCGACATCTTTCCGCCGCACCAGCAGCTGCAGATCCGCGCCCAGCTGGCCGCCTCGCTCCAGGGTGTGATCACTCAGGCCCTGGCGCCACGCGCGGACAACAAGGGCCGGGTCGTGATCGCCGAGATCCTGACCGCGACCCCGGCCATCCGCAGCCTGATCCGCGAGGGCAAGTCGCACCAGATCCCCTCGTTCATGCAGGCCGGCGCGGGCGACGGCATGCTCGCGTTCGACCAGCACCTGGCCGAGAAGGTGCGGGAGCAGGTCGTGACGCTGCCGGCTGCCCTCGAGCTCTGCCACTCGAAGGAGGAACTCATGCGACTCGTGGGACGGAGCTGACGTCATGCCGGCCACCAAGGTCTACCGGTACAGCAGCATCGACGGCGCCGGCCACCGGGCCAAGGGCACCGTCGAGGCGCCGAACGAGGCCGCGGCCACCAACCTGCTGAAGCAGCGCGGCGAGACACCGCTGGAGCTCACGGAGTCCGGCAAGGGTCTCGACATGGAGATCAAGATCCCGGGCTTCGGCAACCGGATCAAGCTCAAGGATCTCGCTGTCTTCGCTCGTCAGTTCGCCACGATGACCGCGTCCGGCATGTCGCTGCTGCGGTCGCTGTCCATCCTCGAGGAGCAGAGCACCTCGCCGCCGTTGAAGAAGGCGCTGGGCGAGCTCCGTACGGACGTGGCCGCGGGCACCTCGCTGTCGTCCTCGATGGCCAAGCACGACCGGGTCTTCCCGCGCCTCATGATCGCCATGGTCCGGGCCGGGGAGACCGGCGGTATGATCGACCGCGCTCTCGAGCAGATCGCGGACAGCCTGGAGAAGGACACCGCGCTCCGGGGCAAGATCAAGAGCGCGATGACCTATCCGGCGATCGTGCTGTCGTTCACCTTCCTGCTGATCGCCGCGGTGCTGATCTTCATCGTGCCGATCTTCGAGGCCATGTTCGCCAACCTCGGCGGCCAGCTGCCGGCGATCACCCAGTTCCTGGTCGACGCGAGCCACAACATGTGGTGGATCGGGCCGCTGATCCTGACCGTGGGCATCAGCGGATCGGTCTTCTACAAGCGGCAGATGCGCGCCAGCGAAGAGTTCCGTCTCAAGGTCGACCGCATCAAGGTCAAGGCGCCGGTCTTCGGCCCGCTGTTCCGCAAGCTCGCGATGAGCCGCTTCGCCCGCAATCTGGGGCTGCTGCTCAACGTGGGTGTGCCGGTGATGCAGGCGCTCACCGTGGTCGGCGAGACCACGGGCAACGAGGTCATCAACGTGGCGATGAAGGACGTGCAGGCCGCCGTCCGCGACGGCCACACGATGTCGTCGGCCCTGCGCAACCACCCCATCTTCCCGACCATGGTCACGCAGATGATCGAAGTCGGCGAAGAAAGCGGCCAAATCAGTCAGATGCTGGACAAGGTTGCCGATTTCTATGACAGGGAAGTCGACAGTGCCGCCGAATCCCTGACCGCCTCGATCGAACCGATCATGGTGCTCGTCATGGGCGCCGTGGTAGGCGGGATGGTGATCTGTCTCTACCTACCGATGTTCACCATTTATCAGAACATTCAGAGCAACTGACTGCGCACCACCCAGGCCGGACTCCCGCCGGCCGAACGGGCCCCCCGCCCGGCAGCACCCGCCCGCCCCACCCTGACGCCATGGAGGCACCCCCAATGCACGACATCATCACCCGGCTCCGCAACAAGAAGGACGACGAAGGCTTCACGCTCATCGAGCTCCTTGTTGTCGTGGTCATCATCGGCGTGCTGGTTGCCATCGCCGTGCCGGTCTATCTGAACTACCGCAAGGGAGCGGCGGACAAGTCCGCGCAGTCCGACGTGCGCGGCGCGGTCAGCACGATCGAGCAGTGGTACACCGACAACGGCAACTCGTACCCGACGGCCACCACGCTGACGAGCAAGGTCGAGAGCTTCAGCCTGAACACCGCGACCGGCGCGACGAACACCCCCGGCTCGCCCGGCTGGATCACCCTGTCGGACAAGACCACGATGACCTACAAGCCGGCGGTGACCGGCACCGGCACGGCCCAGACGGCAGCAAGCTATACCGTCTGCGCCAAGAACGAGGGCGGCAGCGGCAAGGTCTACGTGTACAACAGCGCGGTCGGCGGCTCGGTCAAGGCCCTCACCGGAGCTTCCCCGGACGTCGCCACCTGTCAGTGACATCCCGTGACCGGGTGGCGCCGAGCGGCGCCACCCGGCGCACCCCGTAGAGGCCGAGGAGGAACGCGATGCCGCTGATGCTCATCGCCGTCGCCCTGTTCGGTCTCGCCGTGGGCTCGTTCCTCAACGTCGTGATCTACCGGGTGCCCCGCGACGAGTCGCTGGTGCACCCACGGTCGCACTGCCCGGCCTGCGGGGCCGAGGTCCGCAACCGGCACAACGTGCCGGTGCTGGGCTGGCTGATGCTGCGCGGCCGGTGCGCCTCGTGCGAGGCGCCGATCAGCCCCCGCTACCCGCTCGTCGAGGCCGGCACCGCCGTCCTGTTCGTCGCGGTGGCGGCCCGGTTCGGGTTCTCCTGGGAACTGCCCGCCTATCTCTACCTGGCGGCGATCTCGGTGGCGCTGGCCGCGATCGACCTCGACGTGATGCGCCTGCCCGACAAGATCGTCCTGCCCTCGTACGCGGTGGCCCTGGTCCTGCTCGCCCCCGCGGTGATCGCCGAGCGCAGCTGGTCGACGGCCGGGCGGGCGCTGCTCGCGGCGGCCGTCCTCTACGCCGGGTACTTCGTCCTCGCGGCCATGCCGCGCGGGATGGGCGGCGGCGACCTCAAGCTGGCCCCGCTGCTCGGCTTCTATCTCGGCTGGCTCGGCTGGAGCTCGGTGGCCATCGGCGCGTTCGCGGCCTTCCTGCTCGGCGGCCTCGTCGCCGCGGTGCTCATGCTGCTGCGCCGGGCCAACCGCAAGAGCCGCATTCCCTTCGGCCCGTACATGCTCGCCGGCGCGTTCCTCGCGGTCTTCGCCGGAGCGCCCATCGCGCAGTGGTACTCGTCCCTGCTCGTCCCCACCGTCTGAACATCGCAAGGAAGGAGACCGATGGCTGGCGTCATCCCGATCGGGCTGGACATCGGCACGTCCTCCATCCGGGCCGTCGAGGTCCGGCGGGCCAAGGACGACTACACGTTGTCCAACTTCGGCCAGGTCCCGCTGCCGCCCGGCGCGGTCACCGGCGGCGCTGTCCAGGACACCGTCATGGTCGCCTCGGCCCTCAAGCAGCTCTGGGCGGCCTGCAAGTTCGGCACCAAGAACGTCAACCTCGGCGTGACCAACCCGCAGCTGGTGGTCCGCGAGATGTCGGTGTCCAACCTGCCGGCCAAGGAGATGCGCCAGGCCCTGCCGTTCCAGGTGAAGGACGCGCTCCCGCTGGCCGTCGAGCGCTCGCTGCTCGACTTCTATCCGCTCGAGGAGCCGGGCGACAACCCGACCGTGCGGGGTCTGCTCATCGCCGTGCCCAAGGAGGCGGTGATGAACGCGATCGAGGCCGTCGAGAAGGCCGGCCTGCACGTGAAGTCGGTCGACCTGGCCTCGTTCGCGCTGCTGCGCGCCGCCTCGCGGCTGGACACCCAGATCGAGGCGATCGTCGACATCGGCCTCGACGTCACGAGCCTGGTCGTGCACGCCGACGGCCAGCCGCTGATCGTGCGGACCGTGCCGCGTGGCGGCCAGGAGATCACCGACAGCATCGCCACCCGCCTCGGCGTCCCCCAGCCCGAGGCCGAGGAGCTCAAGCGCCGGTACGGCCTGCACGGTGACGGCCGGCCGGACGGGGTGGAAGCCGCCGAGGAGGCGGTCCGCCCGCTGGTCAGCGAGCTGCGCAGCTCGTTCACCTATCTGGCCTCGAGTGAGCGCCACCTGCAGGTCACCCGGCTCGCCCTGTGCGGCGGCAGCGCGTTGATGCCCGGCCTGGCCGAGCACCTGCAGAACCAGTTGCGGATCACCGTCATGTACGCCGACGCCGCCAGCCGCCTGCGCGACACCCGCAAGGGCCGTGAACGCGGCTTCGACAGTTTCGTGCCCTCGGCCGCGGTGTCGATCGGCCTGACCCTGGGAGCGGCAGCCTGATGACCACCACCCAAACCGCCCTGATGCCGGTCGACCCGGCGATCTCCCCGGCCCAGGCCTCCCGGGTCCTGACGATCCGGGCCAACCTGCTGCCCGAGGAGATCCGGGCCGGTCGCAGCGCCCGCCGCACCCGGTTCGTGCTGATCGGCGCGGTGCTCGCCGTCGTGGCCGGGCTCGGCGGCTGGTACATGGTCGCGGTCCACCAGCTCGACACCGCGAACGAGAACCTGACGATGGCCACCGATCAGGTGGCCCGCGCCCAGAACGAGAAGAAGAGGAACTCCGCGGTCACCGGGACCATCACCGACGTGAAGACCGTGCAGCAGAATCTCAAGGCGCTGATGGCCCTGGACCTGCCGTGGGCCACCGACACCGACCGGCTGCGCGCCGACGCCACGGAGGCCGATGTCACCATCGACTCGATCTCCGGGAACCTTATCGAAGACGCCGGCGCCGCGCCGGGCACCCCGGCCGGCGCCGCCCCCGACGCGACCCGGGCCGTCGCGACGCTCGCGATCACCGGCAAGGCGCCGGACAAGAAGCACGCCGCCGCGTTCCTCGACCTGCTCGCCAAGCACAAGGGTGTGACCGACCCCTATCTGACGACGGCCTTCGAGGCGCAAGGCAGCCCCGAGGTCACGTACGCCCTCACGGCCAAGTTCACGGCGGCTGCCCTCTGTGGCCGGTTCACCACCGCCTGCGCCCCGACCGGCGGCAACTGATGGATGCCCGGCGTGCGAACCGGATCTGGCTCATCGGCGGGATGGTCGCGATCGTCATTCTCGTGGCCGCCGCCTGGCTCCTCGCCATCTCGCCCAAGTTCGCGGAGGCCGACGAGGTGCAGGCGTCCGCCGAGGACGCGTCCATCCAGCTGACCCAGTTGCGCAAGGAGGTGGCCGCGCTCAAGGACCAGAACGCGAAGAAGGCCACCTACCAGGCGCAGCTCGACTCCCTGGTGACCCACCTGCCCGAGACCTACGGCATGCCGGTCTTCCTGCGGGCGCTGCAGGACGCCGGAGCCGCGACCGACGTCAAGGTCAGCCAGGTCAGTATCGGCGGCACCACCGCCTCGACCCAGGTGCCGGCGGCGGTCGAAGTGCCCATCTCGCTCACCATCTCCTCCGGGAAACTCGCCAACCTCAGCCGGTTCCTCGTGCAGCTCCAGGAGACGCAGAGCCGGGCCGTCCTGGTGGAAGCGGTCACGATGTCAGACGACGAAGAAGCCACGGCGAACCTCACGGTCACCGCCTTCTGCACCACTGCCGACCTCTCGGACAGCGCCAAGCGGGACCGCACCGATCTCTGCGCGGTGGGGTGAACCGGGTGGGCGGTCGGTGGACTCCATTGTCACCCTGAGTACCCTGCCCGTATGTCTTACGCGGTCCCACCGACCCGTACCGCAGCGGTCGTCCGCCAGTTGCGTAACGAGATCGTCACCGGAGAGCTGCCCCCCGGCACGCTCATCAAGGATGCCGAGCTCGCCGCCCGCCTCGGTGTCAGCATCACGCCCGTACGCGAAGCGATAGCTCAGCTCAGCGTCGAGGGCCTGATCGACATCGCGCCCAACCGCACCCGGCACGTCACCCGGGTCACCCAGAAGAACGCGCTCGAGCTGATCGACGTGATGAGCGTGCTGGCCTGCGCCGGCTTCGAGTGGGGCGTCGACAACCTCACCGACACGCACATCGAGCTGTTGCGTCAGCGCCAGGCCGAGTTCGTCGAGGCCCTCGCGGCCGGCAACGTGCTGGCGGCCGGGGCGGCCGGCGCCGACTTCAGCTCGATCGTCATTCTGGCCAGCGGCAACCGGGAACTGCAGTCCATGGTGGACCTGGTGGTCGCCCGCACCATGCGCATCCTCGCGATGACCGCCGAGAGCGGCCTGTGGAGCATCTGGATCGAGGGACACGACGCGATCGTGCGGCTGCTCACCGAGGGCGACCGCCGGGGCGCCCTCGAGCGCTACCGGCAGATTTACGTCGACTACCGCGCCCGGGTGGAAGCCGAGCTCTTCGAGGATCAGTGACCCGCTCGTAGGATCCCGGCGACCCCCTCGATCGCCGGCGGCCGCACCGCGAAACGGCTGATCCCCCACCGGTTCTCCACCTGCCGCAGCTTGGCGGCGATCTCGCCCTGGGTGCCGATCAGGACGTACGGGCAGGCCACCAGGTCGGCCTCGTCGGTGTCCGCCTCCTTCGCGTACGCGGAGTAGGCCGCACCACCGTCGTCGGTGACCTCGAACCGCTGGACCAGGGCCTCGACCGGCTTGTCACCGCACAGCTCGACCTGGGCGTCGACCTGGTCGCGCCGCCAGCGCGTCGTGTGCCGGTGCCCGTCGGAGAGCGTGCGCCCCAGACCGGAGAGGCCGATCAGGTCGGCGTGCTCCGAAGCCCAGCGCAACAGCCGGGTGTTGCCCCCGCCGATCAGCAGCGGCACCCTGTCCTGCACCGGACGCGGCTTCTCCAGTCCGTCGCCGGCCAGCATGCGGGTGGTCGCCTCGGCGACCGCGATGCAGTGATCGATCCGGCCGTTCACGTCCGGCCGCACCCGGCCGACCGCCGCCCACTCGGCCGGCGTGTGCCCCGCCCCCAGCCCCAGCCCGGCGCGCCCACCCGAGACGACGTCCAGCGTGGCCACATCCGAGGCCAGCAACAGCGGCTCCCGGACCCCGGCGTTCGACACGTACGACCGCAGGCGGATCCGGGACGTCACCGCGGCCGCGGCGGCCAGCGCCACGAACGGCGAGGCGCACGACCCGGGGTGGTCGGGGACGTTGAGCGCCTCGAAGCCGATCTCCTCGGCGTTCCGGGCGAGATCGAGCCAGCCGGCGGCGGTTTCGGGCAGGGCCTGCAGCGCAAAGGTCACCATCCCGCGATCCTGGCTGCTGCCCGGGGCCGGGCGACAGGAAATTTCACCACCGGCGAATCCCCGGCCCGTTTTCCTCTCGCCCGCGCCGGCCGCGCCGATGAGCGAGGTGTCCCACCGGAAAGGACACTTATGACGACCGACCTCATCCTCGTCGCCGAGGACGACAGCGACATCCGTGACCTGCTCACCGTGACGCTGGAGTCCGCCGGCTTCCGCGCCGTCACCGCCAAGGACGGGCACACCGCGGCGCGCATCCTGCAGGTCGCCCGGCCCGCCGGCCTGATCACCGACGTGCGGATGCCGGCGGTCAACGGGCTCGAACTGTGCCGCCGGGCCCGTCTCGACCCGGCCGGCCGCGACCTGGCGATCGTGGTGATGTCGGGCGACACCCGGGCCCACGACGTCGAAGCCGGCCTGGCGGCGGGAGCCGACCGCTACCTGGCGAAACCGCTGTCACCCCGTCGCGTCGTCACCGAGCTGCGCGAAATCCTCGCCGAACGCCGCGCGGCCTCCCGCTGAACCGCCCGGCACTCCCCAGCCGTTTGTCGTAACAGGAGGTAGAGAGAAATGACCGTGCTCACCGCACCGCCGCTGGAAACCGACGCCTTTCTCCGCGCCATGTCCTCAGCCCCGATCGCGGCGCCGCTGTCCCCCAGCATCCTGATCGCCGACGACGATGACGACGTGCGCGACGTGATCGAGTTCCGTCTGCAGGTCGCCGGCTATCGCACGCTGACCGCCGACAACGGCCGGTCGGCCCTGAGCCTGGCCATCGAGCGCCGCCCCCGGGTCATCATCCTCGACGTCACGATGCCGCAGATCGACGGCCTGACCGTCTGCAACCGCCTGCACGCGACCGCGTGCACGGCCGAGATCCCCGTCCTGATGATCAGCGGCAACGGCGACGACCACGACCGCGAGCTGGGCCTGGCCGCCGGCGCCGACGACTACCTGCCCAAGCCCTTCACGTCCCACGAGATGATGCGGCGGGTCAACTGGCTCCTGCTCTCGGCCGGCCGCTGACGACCGTCCGTTCAGGACCGGCCCGGCCGCCGGGTCACCGATCTCGAGACGGTCAGAGCTCGATCAGCGAGTGCCCGGACTCCCGCAGGTGCCGCAGCGTCTCGAGGATCGAGTAGCAGTCGGCCAGGGCGTCGTGCTCCCGGTCGAGGCGGGCGGCCAGGCCCAGCTCGAAGGCGAGGCGGCCGGACGAGAGGCCGATGGTCGCCGGCAGCACCCGGTTGAAGTAGGTCCGGATGTTGACGAACGGTGGCAGCCCGCGCTTCGGTGTGCGGCCCTGGGGCACCTGGAGCACGAGGTTCTCGCCGAGGATGACCATGTCATTGCCGTACGAGAGAACGTAGTGGTCGTCGCAGAAGTCGAGGAAAGCGTCGAGCGCGTCCGGGAACGGCAACCCCCGCTCGTCGACCGCCGCCTGGGTGATGCCGGTCAGATCCTGGAAGTAGCCGGAGAGCGACGGGTTGCGTTCCGGCCGCACCAGCTCGTTGAACTCGCCGGTGGCCCCGAGGGTGTCGGTGTCGACCCGCAGGGCGCCGATCTGCACGACCTCACGGAACTCGCCGGGCCGTGACCAGCCGTGCTCCTGCGAGCCCTCCCACGCCGTGAACTCCAGGTCCAGAATGATGATCACCAACCGAACCTACTGGATCTTCACGGTCCGACCGAGGCTCGAAAGATGGCCTGAACGGCAACGTCCAGCGTCCGGTTGAATTCTTCGTCACTCTGCTGGTACCGCAGGTCCTGCATCAGCGCCCGGGAGAAGCTGGCGATCAGCCCGTGGTTGCGGTCGAGCCGTTCGTCGGCCTCCTGCTGGTTGTAACCGCCGGAGAGGGCGACGACGCGCAGCACCTTGGGATGGGCGATGAGGTCGCTGTAGAAGTCGTCGACGCTGGGCAGGGAGAGCTTGAGCATGACCGGCTCGTCCAGGTCGGCCAGGCGTTCCAGGATGCCGCGCTTGAGCAGCTCCTCGGCCTGCTGCTTGCCGTCGCTGTGGATGTCGACCTCGGGCTCGAGGATGGGCACCAGCCCGGCGCCGAGGATCTGCCGCGCGTAGCCGAACTGCTGATCGAGCACGGCCCCGATCCCCGAGGTGTCGGCCCGGCTGACGAACGACCGCATCTTGGTGCCGAAGACCCGCCGCTCGACGGCCCGTTCGAGCAGCCCGTCGAGCCGCGTGAACGGCTTCATCAGCCGTACGCCGTCGCCCTCGTCGGCCAGGCCCTCGTCCACCTTGACGAACGGCACGATGCCTTTGCGCTGCCAGAGATAGTCGGGGGTGCTCACCCCGTCGACGTCCCGGTCCATCGTCTGCTCGAACAGGATCGCCCCGAGCACCCGCTCCCCGGTGAAGGCCGGCGACGCGATGATCCGCGCACGGAAGGCGTGCATGAGGTCGAACATCTCGCGTTCGCCCGAGTACGCCGACTCGGGCACCCCGTACAGCGCCAGAGCCTTCGGTGTGCTGCCGCCGCTCTGATCCAAGGCGGCGAAGAACCCGTTCCCGTCAGCGATCCTGGCTTGCTGCTCATTCCTCATGAGTTCAGCCTTCCCCGCTCCGGGCCCATCGACGCCGTCTGCTGGGTCACGTAACCGCTTGCAACCGCGGTGGGGCTCGGTCCTGTCGATCTTGTCGATCGGCTCGTTCGGCTCCGTGCTGTCGATCGGCGCCTTCGGGTCGCTGCTGTCCATCGGCGTCTTCGGCGCGGTCGCGGCCACCGGTTCGTACCTGATCGCCGGCCTCGTCGTCGTGGCGGTCCTGATCGGGGTGCTCGTGATCGGCTCGGCCGGTCGAGCGCTCACCAAGGTCGCAGCCCGCTGAGGAGGCGGCCGGATAGAAAACACCCGGACGTCTGTCCGGGTGTTTTCGGGCTGGAGCTGGAGGGATCGACCCCACGGATCTGGCACGAAGTTCGTCTTACCCGCCAGACCCGAGCAAAGGCCTGATGATGGTCAGGTGGATGTTGACTGGGGCAATGCGCCGGACTGGGTTCAAGCGCTTGGCGCAACCGGGGCCTTGCTCTTCATCGGCTTTCAGTACAAGCGCGAGCGGAAGGTCGAACGTAGATCCAGACATGAGGCCGAACGGCTCCGACTTCACGCTGAGAGTGCGCACGCGCGGTCGATTTCAGTTGAGCACCACTCGGAGGGCGGGGCAGGCGTCAAGATTGTCGACTGGATATTCACCGTTCACAACGAGTCGGACAGAGCCATCCGGAACGTTCGCATTCTGGTTCAAGGTCCTGACGGCGAAGTTGTCAGCCCGGCCGGGACGAAAAAACTCGAGAACGGCATGACTGTGGGGCCCGCCATGTTTCGCCGCGCGTCGGCGCTGAGCAAGCGATGACGATGCGCTTCGAATTCGAAGGCCATTTGGAGGACTACGACCTCGATCAACCTCATCCAGACGAGGGCTGTTCGTGGACCGTCTTCTTCACAGACTGTGCCGGGTCGCGGTGGCGCATCGAAGAAGCAGGTTTTCTCGAGCGCATCACCGACGACGCGCTACTAGTCGAAAGCGTGCCAGGATCTGGAATCCAGACCCGTTGACCCCGGCCACTCGGTCGACAAACCCCTTGATAGCCACCACCGCGATCCACCCGCTGATCGTGGAAGCGCGCGCCAAGGCCTACGAATGATCCGGCATGGATCTGGCACAAAGCGAAGGCCCGGACCGAGGTCCGGGCCTTTTCGCAAGGGTGGAGCTGAGGGGACTCGAACCCCTGACCCCCACACTGCCAGTGTGGTGCGCTACCAGCTGCGCCACAGCCCCTTGCCGTCCCGGTTTCGCCCGGGCACGGAGGAAATACTACACACCCGCGAGCGGGGTCTGCCGGGACCCCCTCAGTTCAGGGTGGGGTCGGGCGGGAAGTGGGCCACCGCGGCCAGGATGTCGCCCTGGCGGCGCAGGACCATCGCCCACAGGTCGTCGGGGCGGGTCATGAACGGGTCGCCGGGCAGGGCGTCCAGCAGGAACCAGGAGCCGGAGGCGATCTCCTCCTCGAGTTGGCCGGCCGACCAGCCCGAGTAGCCGGCGAAGACGCGGATGCCGTTGAGGCTCTCGCGCAGGCGCTCGGGATCGGCCGAGAGGTCGACCGTGCCCAGCGCCCCGGACACCTGGTGAAAGCCGGAGAGCCGCTTTTTCACGTCGGGCCGGGTGCGGGCCAGGCAGATCGCCGACTCGGGCTGCACGGGGCCGCCCTCGAACAGCACCGCGGGATCGCCCGCCAGCTCGCCCCAGCCGCCCAGCACGTCGGCGACGGGCACCTCGGTGGCCCGGTTGAGCACCACGCCGAGGGCACCGCCGGTTTCGTGGGCGACGAGCAGCACGACCGTACGGTCGAAGTTCGGGTCCTTGAGGGTCGGTGTCGCCACCAGCAGCCGGCCGGTCATCGACTCCATCGACCGGCCTCCGATCCGCTGCCCCTCGCTATACATAAGCAGTCCCCACCAACGCCATGCATCGCACATTAGCCCGAGATTCCGGCCGCGGATAAGGTCTGCCCATGAACCCAGCGGCGGAGATCGGCGTCATCGGTGGATCGGGGCTCTACAAGCTCCTGGACGGCGCGGTCGAGCATGAGGTGTCCACGCCCTACGGTGCGCCCTCCGACCCGATCACGGTCGCCCGGGTGGGTGACCGGCGCGTGGCCTTCCTGCCCCGGCACGGGCGCGACCACCGTTTCCCCCCTCACAAGATCCCCTACCGGGCCAATCTGTGGGCGCTGCGCGCTCTGGGCGTACGCCAGATCGTGGCGCCCTGTGCCGTCGGTGGGCTGCGGCCCGAGCTCGGTCCGGGCACGTTCGTGGTGCCTGACCAGCTCATCGACCGGACGAGCGGGCGGGCGCAGACGTTCTACGACACCGGCGCCATCCACGTGAACTTCGCCGACCCGTACTGCCCGGACGGCCGCCGGGCGGTGCTGGCCGCGGCCGAGCCGGTCGCCGCCGTGGACGGGGGCACGATGGTCGTCGTGGAGGGGCCCCGCTTCTCGACGCGCGCCGAGTCCCGCTGGTTCACCGCGATCGGTGGCGCCGTCATCAACATGACCGGTCATCCCGAGGCGGTGCTGGCCCGTGAGCTGGGCCTCTGCTACACGTCGATCGCCCTGGTCACCGACCTGGACGCCGGGGTCGAGGGCGATCACGGCGTGACCCAGGAGGAGGTGTTCCGGGTGTTCGCCGACAACACGGCGCGGCTGCGGGACGTCCTGCTGGACGCCGTGACCCGGCTCCCGGCCGATCGCACCTGCCCGTGCGCGTCGGCGCTCGAGGGCCTGAAGCTGCCGATCGAGTTGCCGTAGGAAAACCGGTCGAGGGGACGGGCCGGTCCCGGTACCGTCCCGGCCATGGGTGATCCGGACGGCTATTTCGGCGAGGACGTCGCCCGGACGTATGACGACGCGACCGGCGACGAGTTCGACCCGGCGGTCATCGCCCGGACAGTCGAGGTGCTGACCGAGCTGGCCGCTCCGGGCAGGCGGGCGCTCGAGTTCGCGATCGGCACCGGCCGGATAGCGGTGCCGCTGGCCGGGCGTGGCGTCGCGGTGCACGGCATCGACCTGTCGCGGGCCATGGTCACTCGTCTGCGGGACAAGAACCCGGCGATCGCCGTCGAGATCGGGGACTTCTCGTCCGTACGGGTCGGCGCCCGGGATTTCGACCTGGTCTATCTGGTCTTCAACACGATCATGAACCTGACCACGCAGGACGCGCAGGTGGCGTGTTTCGCGAACGCCGCCGCGCAGCTGCGCCCGGGTGGTCGCTTCCTCATCGAGGTGATGGTGCCCGAGCTCCGGAAGCTGCCGGCCGGGCAGACGCTGGTGCCGTTCACGGTGACGCCCAGCCGCTGGGGTTTCGACAGCTACGACGTGGCCACCCAGGCGATGGCGTCGAACTATGTGACCCTGCACGACGACGGCCGGGGTGAGTTCTGGTCGGTGCCGTTCCGCTATCTGTGGCCGGCCGAGATGGATCTGATGGCGCGCCTCGCCGGTCTCGAGCCGGAGCACCGGTGGGACTCGTGGGCGCGTACGCCGTTCACGTCCGAGAGCAGCAAGGTCATCGCCACCTGGGTCAAGCGGTGAGCTCGCCGAGGTAGTCGTCGAGCTGCCCGACCATCTCGTCCGGGGTGAGGTGCCCGGCGAGCACGTGGACGCTCAGCCCGTCGACCAGGGCGTGCAGCCGGCGCGCGGTGGTCTCGGCGTCGCCGCCGGGCGTCAGGTGCTCGGCGAGGCGCCGGCACAACTCGTACATCTGGGTGAATTGAAGCCGGTGCACGCGGGCCAGGGCGGGGTCGCCGAGCCCGAGCGCGAGGAACGAGAACGCGATCGTCGCCTCGGCGTGCCGGCGCTCGTCGACCGGCATGGTCTCCAGCAGGACGGCCCGCACCCCCTCCCGTACGCCGGAGGGCACCGCCATGGTCGTGATGCGCGCGGTGACCTGCTCGATGACCTGCTCACAGGCGAAGGCGAGCAGTTCGCCGCGGGTGGCGAAGTAGTGCCGGAGCGCGCCCGACGACCAGCCCGACTCGGCGGCCACGGACCGGATCGAGAGCTCGGCCACGCCGTCGCGGGCGATGACCCGGCCGACCGCGGTGGCGATCTCCTGGCGACGGACCTCATGGTCGACGATCTTCGGCACACCTGCGGCGCGGCGGCGAGGCCGACCTGGGCCACGCGCTCGCCGCGGTCTACCTCGGCGTGTCGGTCGCCTTCGGCCATCGCATGCTGAGCTGGGCCGACCGGCGGTTCGCGCACCACTTCGCCGACGGGCCACCACCGGCCAAGGCGCCCCCGAAAAGCACCCGCGAGCGCATGGTCCACGAGCGCCGCATGTGGCTGCGGCACCTCCTGGCGTACGGGATCGCGGGTCTGATCCTGCTTCTGTTCTCGGCGCTGATCGGCGACGCCGACCGCACGGCTCAGCTGTGGAACGTCTTCCGTCTGTGGAGCCTCGTGATCGTCATCGACGGCGTGGTGGCGCTCAGCTACACCACCCGGCGGCCCATCTCGTCGGCGAACGACCGCTGAGCGTTCCGCATGATCTCCCGCTCCTCCGCGTCGTCGAAAGCGCCGAGATCGGGCTCGGCGAGATGCGTCTGCACCCACCAGATGTTGCCCACCGGGTCACGCAGGCGGCCGCCCCGGTCACCCACGATGCGGGACGTGAAGATCGGGGTGACGACGGTCGCCCCGGCCGCGGTCGCCCGGGCGAACACGCCGTCGACATCGTCGACATAGACGCTCAGCAGAGCCGGCAGATCCGGCCAGCCCGGGTCGGCGTCGAAGGCCATCACGATCGAGTCGCCGATCCGCACCTCGGCGTGACCGATCGTGCCGTCGGGGTTCACCACCTTTTGCGGCGGCTCGGTCCGGAAGGTCGCCTCCACGAAAGCGAGGAACCGTTCCGCACCCTTGGCGGCCACGTAGGGAGTGACCGTGTGCTTACCGTCAGGGATCGTCATGCGTCCATCGTCCCCGCCATTGCGGCCACTTTCTGACCGCTCACCATGAGTGGTTGCCTTCCCGGTTCCGGTACGCCAGGGTGTTCCGAGCAACTGACGAAAGGGATGCTCGTGAATGGGCTCTTGAGCCGCGTAGGTGTGCGCGCCCTGTCCGTCGGCGTACTGGCCGCAGGCCTGTTCGCCGGTGTCCAGATGGGTCAGGATCACGGCGACGAGCCGGTCGGCGTGGCCCTGGCGAGCGCCGCCCAGGCCGACCTCGACATGCAGTTGCTGAAACAGCACGAGGCCCAGCACGCCGTGGCCCGCGCCTGGAAGCGTGAGGCCGAGGGCAACGCCGCCGCCAAGGCCGCCGCCGCCGCGAAGACCGCCGCCGGCCGGGCTCACAAGCTGGAGAAGGCCGTCGTCGCCGACAAGAAGGCGGCCGAGGAGCGCAAGAAGGAAGAGGAGTCCGGTCCGAAGGCCTACGAGGGCCCGATCCCGTCCTCCTGCAACGAATACTCCGGGAGCCGCGAGATCGGCTGCGCCCTGATGCTCGCCAAGGGCTTCCCGATCGCCGAGTTCCCCTGCCTCGACCAGCTGTGGAAGCACGAGAGCGGCTGGAACTACCGGGCGGAGAACAAGAGCTCCGGCGCCTACGGCATCCCGCAGGCGCTGCCGGGCCGCAAGATGGCGTCGGCCGGCTCCGACTGGAAGACCAGCCCGGCGACGCAGATCAAGTGGGGCCTGGGCTACGTCAAGGGCCGCTACGACACACCCTGCGGCGCCTGGAGCTACTTCCAGAACAACGGGCACTACTAAGTCTTCTTGCGCTCCTCCTGTTTGCGTCTTCTTGTGTTTTTC
This sequence comes from Actinoplanes sp. M2I2, assembly GCF_023544445.1. Classification (GTDB taxonomy): domain Bacteria; phylum Actinomycetota; class Actinomycetes; order Mycobacteriales; family Micromonosporaceae; genus Actinoplanes. Next base: position 257,479 of record NZ_JALPVJ010000005.1, read on the forward strand.
TTGTTTGCGATCCAAACTGATTGCAACTGCACACAGGAGGCGTGAGATGGCTGAGTTCGCACGCGACCGCGAGACCGGGCACCCCGAGCAGCTGCTGGCCGACCTCACGCGCATACGGGGAGCCGTTCGTCGTGACCGGCAGGCGAGCGCGTTCCCCTTGCTGGTCTTCGGGGTGCTGACGCTCGCCTCGACGCCGCTCTACCTCGACCCCGTCGGCCCGGACGAGCTGAGGGCCTCGCACGGGGACCCGGCGCTCGCCGGACTCGGCGGCGACCTGCTTCAGCACTCCGGGGCCATCGGCTGGTACTGGCTCGCCGCCCTGCTGGCCGGCTACCTCGGCACGCTGGTGTGGTATCGCCGGCACGCGCTCAAGGTGGGGGTGCAGACCCGTACCCGGAACTACCTGACCGCCGGGGTTCTCGGAGTGCTCGGCGGGCTGGCGCTCGGCCCGGTCCTCAACTGGCTGGCCATCGGCACCTCGGCGACGGTCTCGGACATCGTCCGGCCGGCCCTTCGCCCGGTCTACGCGCTGCTCTTCCTCGGGCTCGTCCCGATCCTGGTGATCGCCGTCGGCCTGCTGGTCCTGGCCCGGCTGGAACGCAGCCGCCTGCTCGCCGTGACCGGAGGGCTGCTGATCGCGCTCCTGGCGGTGGCTCCGGTGTATGTCAACACCGTGCCGTTCGGCGACGACACGAGCTTCGGATATGTTCCGACTGTGCTCCTGCCCGCCCTTGTCCTGCTCGTCGGCGGCGTCGTCGCCACAGTACGGGCCCGCCGAACCCGCGCATGACCACGCCACCCGACTCGTCCGACGTGAAGGGCGCGGACCCGCCGCCGCACCCGACGCAGGCCCTCGACGACACCGTCCACCAGCGACATCGTCTCGGCGTCCTGACCATCACGGCGGAAGCCGAGCGGGTCGAGTTCACCTATCTGCGCGACATGCTGAGCCTGACCGGAGGCAACCTCTCCCGCCATCTCGCGGTCCTCGAGGGCGCCGGCCTGATCGACGTGACCAAGGGATACGAGGGCCGCCGGCCGCGCACCTGGATCGCCATCACGCCGGCCGGCCGCACGGCCCTGGCCGCCGAATTGGGAGCGCTGGAAGCACTGGTCCTCCGCCACCGCCGAAGCTCGCAGGGGGCCGGCCGGGGAAGCCTCGCCGGCCAGGTCGAGACGACCGAGAACTGGGACTCGCCGGACGTGAACGACGGCATCGCTGAGGATTTCGGACTCACTTGATGCGCCCGTTCCTCGATTTTTTCTTCGCTCGTCACCACGCCGAAAGGGCACGGCCGGGGTGGGCGATGCCGCTTCCTTTTGGCGTGCTGAACCGCGGCCGATATCGGGTGGCGGGGCGGCTCTTCGCCTGGATATCGTGACGAGGCCCGGCCGCGGGACTCCGGTACGACTTCCGAAACCCGCATCTGCAGCGATTCTTCGCCGTTCGTGCCCCCATTCCCCGGCCGGCCCCATCTATCGGCAGAGAGTTGGTCGGCGGTCGTGTCCCAGGCGGATCGAGTGGCCTGCGAGGACGTCATCATGTTCGTCAACGCCGCCGTCGCCTCGACCGCTCAGCGCGAGTTCCACTCCGGCGCCGCCGAGCAGCGCTTCTCGCTGGGCTTCCTGCACGAGTACGTGCTCGGCAACTACCGCGATCTGTACGCCGCGACGCTCGCCCTGAACATCAACGATCTGAACGCGGCCACCATCGTGATCAACCTGCTCCGTACGGCGCGGGACGCGACCGCCGGGCAGCGGGCGGTGGAGGGCCGGCTGATCGCGGCACGGCTGCGGGCGTTGCCGCCGCAGCGGGTGTACGCGGTCTTCGACCGGCTGCGCCGGCTGGGGATCAACAACCGGCGCACCCGGGCAGTGGTGCGGGACTGGGTGGCGGCGCGGCCCGACCCGGCGTTCGACGCGATCAAGTATCGCCGGGGCCTGTCGGCGGCGGCCCGCCACGCGCATCTGGACCTGCCGGTCGAGGTCGGCACGGCACTGTTCGACTGGCGCCGCGCGAAGCGCTACACAACGCCGATCCTCGAGACGTGGCGGCGCGCCCACTTCGAGCAGCGAGCGCTGTACGACCTGCCCTACACCGTCGCCGAAGGGCTGGCCGCCCGCCGCGGCATCGACCGGGCCCGTTTTCTGGCGGGCATCGCGCCCAAGCTGACCGGCGGGGAGCGGCTGCGGCTGCAGGACACCGCCACGCGGCACGGGGTGGAAGCGATCGGCATGGACCTGGCCACCACGCCGCTGACCCGGCTCGCCGTCTACGCGCTCTCGCTGCCCCGCGCGGCACGGGCCACGCGCCGCGACGAGCTGACCGTGGCGCTGCGGGCGGCCGCCCGGCGAACGGCGCGCCGCCAGGCGGGCACCTGGGGCCGGGTAGTGGCGGTTCTCGACGACAGCTACTCCGCCGCCGGCTCCGGCGTGAAGCGGCGCCGGCCACTGGCCGTTGCGCTGGCCACCCACTTCCTGCTGGAGGCCCTCGCCGCCGACTACACCGGCCTGTGGCTGCACCACCGCGGCGATCCGCTGCTGGTGCACCCGACCGGCGCGACCGGCCTCGGCGAGCGGATCGTCGACGCCCTCGAGCTCCGTCCCGACCGGCTGGTCGTCGTCTCCGACGGCTGGGACAACGATCCGCCGGGCCTGGCCGGCGAGGTGCTACGGGTGTGGCACGCCCGCCTCGACCCGGACCGCGCGACGAGCGTCGTGCACCTGAACCCGGTCTACGACGCCGGCACCTTCGACGTACGCCGGCTCGGCCCGGGCGTCGCCACGGTCGGCCTCCGCGACGCCGAGGACGCCATCGCCCTCGTCGAGCTGGCCCGCTTCGCCGTCGGCGGCGCCGGATTCGACGAGCTGCGCGGCCACCTCGCGGCCCGGGTCGAGCAGTTCCTGGAAGCCGTTCCGCAGCGGGAGGCCACGCCGTGACCGCCACCGGTGGGATCGACCTGACCGGGCTGACGGCCGCACCGGCGCAGACGTGGGGAGCGATCCAGCTCGTTCCGCTGCTGCGCCCGGATCCGATCACCGATCTGCGCCTGCACGCCCGCCTCTACGACACCGAGGACGAGTCGGTGGTGGCGATCGGGGCGCAGAAGGCCTATGTGTCGCTCATTCCGCATGCCTTCGTGGCAACTTGGACGACCGACGCCACGCCGGTCGCCGCGTACGGCACCCAGCTTCGCGAACCGGCCGGTGCGGACCCCGAGGGCATGCGGCTGCCGTTCCGCCGGCGGATGGCGCGCCGCGAGGACCGGCAGCGCCTGCGATTCCTGCCGCTGCACCTGGCGCTGGAGGGTTACCTGACCCTGCAGTTCGGTGGCCCGCCGATCGCCTGGCAGGAGTGGACGCGGCACGCGGTCACCCGCGGCCTGTCCCCACGGGTGGAGGCCAGCTACGCCGGCGCCGCGGTTGCGGGCCTCGACGACGCGCTACGCCTCTTCGAGATCCACCCCAGCCAGTGCGGTGTGCTGCTCTACGTCGCCGGCGCCCTCGCTGCCGCTTTCGTCGTCCCCCACCCCGACGACTACCGATCCCTGCACCCCACCCTGCTGAAGGATCTCTACGGCGAGCAGATCTTCCAGTACGCCGCCGCCCTGCCCCCCGACCGCGGCGATCACAGCGTCCGCCTCGACGACACCCGCGTCACCACCCTGTCCGGCCTGCGCGCCCAGATCAGCCAGGCCCGCGCCGACTGGGCACACGAGCACGCCTTCCGTGCCGCAGGACTGCTCGCCGAGGAACATCTGACCTTCACCCCGGTACAGCGCATGGGCCGTTTCGCCCTGACCCGGTTCCTGCCGCCGTTCGACCCCACGGTCGAGAACCACATAGGCGAGGCCATCACCGACGACACCGGCCGGCTGGCGTACCTCAAGACCTTCCGCCTGTCCGCCGCTCAGACCCGACGCGGCCACCTGCTGTCCCAGCTGGGCAAACACGACTGGAACCTGGGCGCCACCGCCGCAACCCTGAAGACCGACCGAGACGGCCTCATCCAGCGCCTGAACCGTGCAGGCTTCGGCCACCTCGTGCGCCCAGAACACCAGCGCCCCGAGCCGTAGCCCGACACTCCTCCCAGACCCGAAACGTCACCTGCCGTTGCGGCATCAACCCCGGAAGATGTCCACCAAGCGTTCGGCTTCTTCTTCCGGCTCTGTCTGCCAGTGCTGGCCCGGTTTGTGGATGTGCAGCGATGCGATGCCGTGCAAGCCGAACCAGAGGCGCTCGGTGTGGCATGCGGCTTCAGCCCGAGTAATTGTCATCTCCCTGGACGCGTGCCACGCGTACAGCAGATTTTCGACCAGCTCCGTGACTGCGTGAGACATGTCGCCCAGGCCGGCGTCGTCGCCAAGCTGATCGGCACTCTCGAACAGCAGTTGGTACATACCGGGGTTGGCAAGGCCCCAGCGCACATATGCGCGGGCAAGGCGGCGTAGCCGGTTACCGGCGTCCTCGCCGGGGTCGTCATCGTGCAGCACAGCCGACTCGAAGACCTCGTACTGGGCGGTGAGCAACGCCTTGGTCAGCGCGCCCTGGGACGCGAAGTGGCGATAGACGGCAGCGGCTGACACGTCGCAGGCCCTGGCCACCGCCCGCAGCGACGGGATCGCCACTGGCCGCGGCCCGGCAGCCAACGCCGCAGCGGCCTGCAACAACTCCCCCCGCAGCTGGTCGCCTTCACGCCGGGTGCGCTTGGCGGCCGACGCTTCAGGTGCGTGTGTCACCTCTGTCGCCCCCTTTCGCCCGCTCTGGTTGACAGGTGTTCACCGCTTGAGGTTAACATGTGCTCACCACGCTAGTGAACGGGTGTTAACCAAAGCGCCCCGAGGAGATCTCCGTGTCGTACAAGCGGCTTCGGAAAGACCGTCCCCTTACCCACCGCTACGCTTGCGGCCCCCCGGTGGAGTGCAGTGGCCGACGTCCTTCGCAACTGACCTCAAGGGAACAGCCATGACATCACCGCATCTGCTCATCACCGGCGGCACGGTACTGGTCGGGCCGGCTCTGACCGGCACCTTCGAGCGCGCCGACGTCCTCGTGCAGGACGGCGCCATCACGGCGATCGGGCACGATCTCGACTCGTCCCGCGCGAAGACAGTCGACGCCACCGGCACCTTCGTGCTGCCAGGTTTCGTCGACGTCCACGCCCACCTGTGGGAGGCGACGATGCGCGGTCTCACGTCCGACTGGGACCTGCTGGACTTCGCCTGGGGCATCCGCTTCAACCACACCGCGCTGCACACTCCCGACGACATCTACGCCGGTGTGTTCGGCGGCGCCCAGGCCGCGCTCGACGGCGGCACCACCACCGTGCTCGACCATGCTCACTGCATCGTGACGCCCGCGCACGCCGACGCCGCACTGCAGGGTCTCGCCGACTCCGGCCTCCGGGCGATCTGGGCCTACGGCCTCACCGACGTCCCTACCCGGACACCCGCATTCACCTCGCCGGAGCAACGCTGGGCGGACCTGCGTCGCCTCCGCGCCGCGCACTCCGACGGCACGATCACACTCGGCCTCGCAGCCAACGACTTGCTCAACGTGCCGTGGGAAATGACAGTGCAGGAGTACCGGCTGGCCCGGGACCTCGGCCTGCTGCTCACCACCCACCTCAACGCGTCCTCCGGCCCTCAGCGGGTGCCCGAAGTGCTGCTGCTCGACCACGATGGACTTCTCGGACCCCACCAGGTGTACGCACACGGCAACGCCAGCGACGACCGGGAAATGACCCTGCTCGCCGGCGCCGGTAGCGCTCTCGCCTCGACCCCGGAGTCCGAGGCGCAAATGGGCATCGGCTACCCGGTGTTCGCCCGTGCCCGCACCGCCGGCATACGCGTCGGGCTGGGATCGGACCTCCAAGCCAACAACAGCCCCGACGCGTTCGCCCAGATGCGCCTGGCCCGCCAGATCGAGAACGCACGCGCCAACCAGCCCCTGCTGGACCGAGCCGGCCTGGCCGGTCTGCGTGGCGTCGCCGTGACCACCCGCGAGGCGCTGCACCTCGCCACCCACGGCGGTGCCGAAGCTCTGGGCCTCGCCGACCGGATCGGATCGCTGGAACCTGGTAAGCAGGCCGACATCATTCTGGTCCGCAACGATTCACCCCGGCAGCGTCCCATCATCGACCCGTTCGCCACGATCGTCGAGGCGAGCGGCCCCGGCGACGTCGACACCGTCCTCGTCGGCGGCAAGGTTCTGAAGCGACACGGCACACTCATCGAAGGACAGGCCGACAAGGCCATTCGGCTAGCCGAATCGACGTGGTCCGCGCTGTCCGCGCGCATGGCGGAGCGGGGTGGCCCCCAGCCACCTAGGCCCGACGGCATGCTCGAACAGGCCGCCGCAGCCGTGGTCGGCAACCTACCGTCCTGGTTCACCGCCTGAGCCGTGTCCGGGCGATCATCCGAGCCGGATTGGAGCCGCCATGAGCGATCAGCACCTCGGAGCCTCAGCGGCCCTTCCCGGCCCAGCCACGATCTGACCGCGGCCCCTGACCACAGCAACATCGACAACGACGGGGACGGCCCGTCCGTCGCGGCTGACGAGCCGGCCGACCTCGTATCGCCCTTGGATCAACTACGCCCGAAAACGAAAGCGGCACCGCCCAGCTGGACGGTGCCGCTGTGGGTTCAGGTGAGAACCCTCTCGTGGAAGTGCTATCGGCTTACTTGAACCACCCGGACCAGGCCAGCCCACTCCGCAGAACCCGTGCTCAGTAGTGATAGCGAGCTTGAACGATGATCAGGTTCTCGCCGCGCACGGTGTAGACGAGCCGATGCTCGTCGGTGATCCGTCGCGACCAATAGCCGCTGAGATTCTCGGTCAGTCGCTCCGGTTTCCCGATCCCCTGCCCGGGATCGGGCAACGCCTCCGCGATCATCCGATTGATCCGGCGAATCATTTTGGGCTCACCCGCCCACGAGGTGTAGTCCTCCCAGCCGGTCTTGTCGAATGCGACGTTCACGAGGCTTGACGCCCCATCTCCTCCGCATCAGAGATCAGATCGCGCCTCTCGAACTCTCCGGCCTCGACCCTGGCCACGCTGTCCAGCAGCCTCCGCGCGTTCGCCGGCGACCTGAGTAGGTACCGCGTCTCCACCAACGAGCGCCACAAATGCTCGGGCACAAGGAAGGCAGTGCCAGACTTCGAGACGATCTCCACCGCCTCTTCGTCGTCGTTGACCTGCTCAATCAACGGGAAAAGTCGCTTCCGTGCCTCACTCGCAGACAGCGCCACCGCACACCCCCCAGTCTTGTACCACAACACGGTACCAGTTCCGCAGGACGGCACCCAGAGCATGGCGCAGGTCCTGCTGAGGGTCGAGATCACAGACGGCCCCTTGCCGGCAGATCGTTCAAGAACCCCGACCGGCGCGGCACGGGCCGTCGTCAGGCAGTACAAGCCCAGCGTCAACGGCAACCGCAACGGTTGGTCCTTCTGGCAGATCGACAACGGCGCCAGCGGCAGGGAATGGCTCGAGTCCCTACGCCCACGAGACTGACATATCGATCGACATGGCATTGCTCATGCACGCCGTCACTCTCAGACCTGCCCTCACCAGCATCGCACAAGCGCTCATCCGCTTCGGCAGCGAGCGCGAACGGCGAAAGCTGATCGAGCGACTCGCCGCGGAACATGGTCTCGGTCCAGGCATCGATGCTCGGCAAGCACATCCCGCCAAAGCGCTGATCGCTTAGGGATCGCGGCCACTCGCACCAAGACCCTCGACAAAGTAAAGCCCCGGCCTGCTGGCCGGGGCTTTACTTTGATCTTGCAGTGGAGGTGCCGGGAATCGAACCCGGGTCCTTCGTCGCTTTGTCAGGGCTTCTCCGAGCGCAGCTCACTATGCCTCTACTCGGCCCCGGGAATCACGTGAGCAAGTTCCTGTGACGGGCCCAGTCGCTGATTAATCTCGCCGCACGGTCCCCGCGACCGGGACCGATTGGCCAACCTCCTAGCTGATGCCGGAATTCCGGGACGGAGGTACTCCCGGTCCGACAGACTTAGCTACTCGCCTCAGGCGGCGAGAGCGAAGTCAGCGCGCTGGTTATTGGCGCTTATAATTTTCCGACGACCGATTCTCGAGACGACGTCGGCTTCCTCGGCTCGCTTCCCCTGTCTCCACATTCGAAGTCGAAACCAGTCACCCCCTGGGACGTGCCACTGCATGGAACTGTGCCATCTTACCTGACGCGGCAGGAGCCGCCCAGCGCATTACAGCCGGACGGCCTCGCCTTGCCGCGTCCGTCCTTCGATGTCTGGTAGCCGAAGGACGCGGTGCGGCCGGGCTCGAGCCTGCCACCGGTGAAAACAAGGCTGCTGCCGGCCACATTCCCCTTGGCGTTCCACACTCCGCGCAGCTCCAGGTCTTCCAGATCCTCGTGGCTGACGGTCACCTTCCACTCGACCGCCCGGTCACCCTCGTTGGTGACGCGGACCGCCGCGACGTAGCCCTCGTCCCAGGTCGCGCCGACCGAGAGGGTCGCCTCGACGCTGGTCTTCTCCGTCGGTGACGGGGTGGGCCGGGTCGTCGGGGGCCGCTCGGTGGTCGGCTGGGCTTCCGGTATGGGCTTGGAGGTACGTGCGGCGGCCGTCCGCGACCTCGACGGGCTGGGCTTGGGTGCAGCCGAGGTGGTCGGTGGCGGCGCGGCGATCGTCACCCGGGGGATCGAGGGGAGCACGACACCGGGCTGCTTGGCGGCCTCGGCGGGGCCGACGGCACGTACGGCGACCCAGACGACCAGCAGCACCAGGATCGCCACGGCGAAGCTCAGGACGAACCGGGCCGTTCCGAACATGCTCACGGAGTGCTTGGCAGCCACCCTCCGCTCCCCTCCCCACAACCGGCGCCGACGATCATCGAAGGCGCCGGCGGGGAAGAGTACCTGCTAGGACATGCCTTTGGCACGCCTGCCCAGGGAGCGGTTGATCTCCTTCTGGGCGTCCCGGCTGGCCAGGTCCTGCCGCTTGTCGTAGCTCTTCTTGCCCCGGGCCAGGCCGATCTCGACCTTGGCGTACCCGTTCTCGAAGTAGACCTGGAGCGGGACCAGGGTGATGCCGTCGTCGCGCATCTTGGTGCGCATCTTGAGGATCTCGTCGCGGTGCAGGAGCATCTTGCGGACCCGCCGCGGCTCGTGGTTGGTCCAGGTGCCCTGCGTGTATTCCGGGATGTGCATCCCGTGCAGGAAGATCTCGCCGTTGTTCTCGTGGCCGAACGCGTCGACCAGCGAGGCCCGCCCGGCCCGCAACGACTTGACCTCGGTGCCGGTGAGCACCAGGCCGGCCTCGTACGTGTCGAGGATGGCGTAGTCGTGGTAGGCCTTGCGGTTGGAGGCGACGACCTTGCGACCTTGTTCGCGTGGCATGCCGCCGAACCCCCTGTGGATGAGTGTCTGAGCTTCACATGTTACTGAAGACTCAACACAGACACGGCGGCAGATAGTTCGCCGGGTCGCGGGGCGCGCCGTCGAAGCGGGTCTCGAAGTGAAGGTGGTAGCCCGTCGACGCACCCGTGGTGCCGACCCGGCCGATCACCTCGCCGCGGCGTACGTACTCGCCGACGTTGACCAGCATCGCCGACTGGTGGCCGTAACAGGTCTGGAAGCCGACGCCGGAAATCTTGCCGTGGCTGATGCACGTGAAGTTGCCGTACCCGCCGGCCCACCCGGCCCTGATCACCCGGCCGAACGCCGCCGCGCGGATCGGTGTGCCCCCGCCGGCGGCGATGTCCATGCCGGCGTGCAGTTGCCACACCCGGTAGTACGGGTCGTAGCGCTGCCCGTAGTCGCTCGACTTCCAGCCGGTGACCGGCATGAGCAGCCGGCCACCGCCGTACCTGACGTCTCCCGACTTGCGCGAGTAGCCGCGCAGGGCCGTCTGGATCCGCGCCTCCTCGGCCTTGGCGGCCTGGTATCGGGCCAGGACGGCGGACCGCTGGGCGGTCGCCACCTTGAGCGCGGCGTACCGGGTCTGGGTGAGTTTCTCCAGGGCCACCCGGGCTCGTTCGGCGGCCGCCTGCGCCGCTCGCGCGTCGGCCAGGCGGTCCCGCGCGGCGGTCTCGGCCTCTTCGGCGGCGCGCTTGGCCAGTCCGGCCCGGTCCTGTTCCGTACGGGCCTCGCGGCGCGCCGAGACCAGAGCGTCGACATCCTCCTGCTGGCTGCGCATGATCTGCTCGACGATGCTCATCCGGTCCATCATGTCGGACGGCCCGGCGGCGTCGACGAGCACGTTGAGCTGGGCGAAGTTGCTGCCCATGTAGCTGGCCGTGGCGATCTCGTCGACCCGCTCGCGAGCCCCGGTCACCCGGTCCTGGGCCAGCTGGAAGCGGTCGGCGACCTTCGCGTACGCCTCCCGGGCGGCAGTGGCGCGGCGGCTCGCGGACTTGGCCGCAGCGAGGGCCGCCGCCACCGTGCCACGGGACGTGGCGACCCTGGTGCGGGCAGCCGGCATCGCGGCGGTGGCCGCCTCGAGCTTGCGGGCGGCCGCCCGGGCCAGGTCGGTAGCGTGTTCCAGAACGGCTTCGGCCCGCTGGACGGCTCGTCCGGCCCGGTCGGCGTCGTCGCCCGGGGCGGCCTTCGCGGGCTGGGGTGCGATCAGGAGCAGACTTGCGAAAAGCCCCGCAAGAGCATGTTTCCGGCTATGTCGACATTTAGACCACACGACGAGCACCGTAACTCGATCTTCGGCGACTTAGCCCCCAAAACGCCCAACGGCCGCGTCCCCGTGAGGATCGCGGCCATTGAGGTGATGTCAGCTCGATGGGTGGACAGTCGGCGTCGGTACCCGACTTTGAGGTATCGGGACTAGACCTTGAGGTAGAAGCGGAGCGTGATCCAGGCGGTGACCGCGCTGACGACCGCGCCGACCCCGGCGAGCAGCGGCAGCATGAGCCACACGTTGCCGTTGTCGATCGGCGTCAGGATGTTCGTGAGCGCCTGGAGCTTGTTGTCCAGCAGCACGACCTTGCTGAAGAACAGGAAGATGAAGCCGAGCAACGCGCCGATGACGCCGGCCACCACCGCCTCGAGCACGAACGGCGCCTGGATGAACCAGTTCGACGCACCCACCAGCTTCATCACCGCGACCTCGCGGCGCTTGCTGTACGCGGCGACCTGGATGGTGTTTCCGACGAGGAGCAGCGCGGCCAACGCCATCACCCCCGCGACCACAAGCGCCCCCACCTGGATGGCGTTGAAGATGTTGAACACCTTGTCGAGCAGCGCACGCTGGTCGATGATGTCCTGAATGCCCTGCATCCCGGTCATCTGGTCGGTGAACGTCTTGTAGGTCTCCGGGTTCTTCAGCTTGACCCGGAAGGACTCGGGCAGGCTGTTCGGGCCGACCGAGTTGACGAACTCGGGCGAGTCCTTCCAGAGCTGCTGGAATCGCTTGAGCGCCTCTTCGCGGGTCTCGTAGGTCTTGTTGGCGACCAGCGGGTTCGCCGAGATCGCGGAGTCGATCGCCTGGCGCTGGGCGTCGGTGACGTCCGTGCGCAGGAAGATCGAGACCTCGATCTCGCCGTAGTAGAAGTTCTTCATCTGGTCGACCTGCATGTAGAGCAGCACACTCGCGCCCAGCATGGTCAGCGAGACAGCCATGGTGATGATCATGGCGACCGTCATCGTGACGTTGCGCCACAGGCCCACCAGGACCTCGTTGAGGACGTACTTCAAGCGCATCGGGGGGTTCCTTCCGGGACTCCGCGCATTACTTCTTCAGTCGGGGGAAACAGGCGGAGCTCAGCCGTAGACGCCGCGAGCCTGGTCGCGAACGATCCGACCGCTTTCGATCTCGATGACGCGGCGGCGCATCTGGTTGACGATGTTGGAGTCGTGGGTGACCATCACGACCGTCGTGCCGGTCCGGTTGATCCGGTCGAGCAGTCGCATGATCTCGATAGAGGTGTCGGGGTCCAGGTTTCCGGTGGGCTCGTCGGCCAGCAGGATGAGCGGGCGGTTGACGAACGCCCGGGCGACCGCCACACGCTGCTGCTCGCCACCGGAGAGCTCGTGCGGGTAACGGTGCTCCTTGCCGCCGAGACCGACCAGTTCGAGAACCTCGGGCACGACGCGCCGGGACACGGCCTTCGTCTTGCCGATGACCTCCAGAGCGAAGGCCACGTTCTCGTACGCGGTGCGGTTGGGCAGCAGGCGGAAGTCCTGGAACACGCAACCGATGGAACGGCGGAAGTGGGGGATCTTCCACGACCGGATCGAGGTCACGTCCTTGGCGTTCACCATGACCTTGCCCTGAGTCGGGGAGACCTCGTGCAGCAGTAGCTTGATGATCGTCGACTTGCCGGAACCGGAGGGGCCGATGAAGAAGACGAACTCACCCTTCTCGATTCCGACGCTGACATCGTCCAGCGACGGCCGAGACGCCTTGGGGTACGTCTTCGTCACGTTCTCGAGCTGAATCACGGGAAGGCAGTCTACGCGGTGTAACGGAAACGCCAAGCCCGCCGGGTCGGCCAATGTGCATCACCGGTAAAGAAACCCGCGGCCGGACGGCGGCGCCTGACCGAGCGTTCAGGCGCCGTGGCCGTCCGTACCGAAGACCCGGCGGAGCAGAGGATCAGCTCGCCTTCTCGGTCTGCTTGCGCCACCGGATGCCGGCCTCGATGAACTCGTCGAGCTCACCGTCGAAGACCGACGACGGGTTGCCCGTCTCCTGCTCAGTGCGCAGATCCTTGACCATCTGGTAGGGGTGCAGAACGTACGACCGCATCTGGTCGCCCCACGATCCGGTCGTGTCCTGCTTGAGGCCGGCCATCTTGGCCTGCTCCTCCTGGCGCTTGCGCTCGAGCAGCCGCGCCTGGAGCACGCGCATCGCCGAAGCCTTGTTCTGCAGCTGCGACTTCTCGTTCTGACAGGTCACGACGATGCCGGTCGGAATGTGCGTGAGGCGCACGGCGGAGTCGGTGGTGTTAACGCTCTGTCCACCGGGACCCGACGAACGGTAGACGTCGGTGCGGAGCTCGTTCTCCGGGATGTCGATGTGGTCGGTCTGCTCGACCACGGGCATCACCTCGACGCCGGCGAAGCTGGTCTGCCGGCGGCCCTGGTTGTCGAACGGGCTGATCCGCACCAGGCGGTGGGTGCCCGACTCGACGCTGAGCGTGCCGTAGGCGTACGGGACCTTGACCGCGAAGGTGGCCGACTTGAGTCCCGCCTCTTCCGCGTACGACGTCTCGTAGACCTCGGTGGGGTAGCCGTGCCGCTCGGCCCAGCGCAGATACATCCGCATGAGCATCTCGGCGAAGTCGGCCGCGTCGACGCCACCGGCGCCGGCCCGGATCGCCACCACCGCCTCGCGGGCGTCGTACTCCCCCGACAGCAGGGTGCGTACTTCCATCTCCTCGACGGCCTTGTGCAGCGAGACCAGTTCGTCGCCGACCTCGCCGATCGAGCCCTGGTCGCCTTCGGCCTCGGCCATCTCGAGAAGAAGGGTGGCGTCGTCGATCCGCGAGCGCAGGCGCTCGATCCGGTGGATCTCGCCGGAGACATAGGCCAGGCGGCTGTTGACCTCCTGCGCCCGGGCCTGGTCGTCCCACAGGTCCGGAGCGGAGGCTTGCTCCTCGAGGTCTGCCTTGTCCCGGCGCAGCTTGTCGACGTCCAGGACGTTCTCGATGTTGCGCAGGGTGGCGTCGAGGGTCTTGAGTTGCTCGGGATAGTCGGCAGCAGTCACGACAGTCAAGACTACGCCGCCCCGGCCAGAAAGCTGGCCGGGGCGGCATGATGTCAGGTCGTCGGAGCGACCTTGAGCCAGCTCAGGGCCGCCTTGTGATAGGCGACGGCGAACTCGAGGGCCGCGGCGCCGTACTGGTCGCCCGCCTTCTTCGCTTCCTTCGCCTGCTCCTTGGCCATGGCCATGGCCTCGGAGTGGTACTCGCTGGCGCCGGTGTAGAGGGTTTGCAGCTGATTGCCGCTGTGCTGATCGCCGAAAGCGACCCGCAGGGCGACCGGGTTGCGCAAGGCGTCCCGGCCGGCGGGCTCGGCCAGCCACCGGCTGAAGGCTCGTTTGCCGGCGGCGGTGATGGCGTAGGGCTGGCTGGATCTCGGGCCGGGCTTGCCGAGACGGACGTAGCCCATTTCGGCGAGAACCGGCAATTCGCGGTAGACCTGGCTCCGCGTCATCGACCAGTATGGCCCGAGACGGCGTTCGGCAGCCGCCATGAGCTGTCCGCCGGTCATCGGCCCCTCGTGAAGCAGGCCGAGCAGCGCGGCAGCCGTGGGATTGATTTGAGAGTCGGGCATGCCTTCTAAGCTGCCACTTTGTCGCGCCGACGTCCAGGATTTCGCCCGATCCGTCCAGTTTGCGTCTCCACAATGAACTGTCCCGCACAGACAGTCCGACCACGAGGGTCGAGACGGCGCGTTTTGCCGAAAAAACGCGCGCTGAGCAGCTAAAATGGCGCTAACCAAACGGTCAGACGGCGATGCCGGGCATCAAACCCCCGAAAGTCGGACAGACCGCCGCTCGGAAACGGCTCCGTTCCGCTTTATTGCGACAATGGACTCCGTTTCGCCGTCCGGAGGGCTTCCGGGGCCGCTGTCCGGGGCCGGCGGACGGCTTTCCGGCCGGGCGAATCCGCCGCGTACCCTGGCGTCCATGACAGAGCAGGAGGTCGCACCGGCCCCGCAACCGGCGGCTGCCACCTCGTCGAGCGGTCTGGTCCTGGCCGGCGTCACGGTCGTCTGGATGGGCGCGATGCTGTGGTCGGCGCGCGCCACCATCACCGGACGGGCCGACGTCGAGATGGAGGTCACCTCCACGGCGTACGCGTTGCCCGGCGCGATCTCGGCCGCCCTGGTCGCCGGGTCCACCGTGGCCCTTGCCGTGCTGGCCCTCCTCGGCCGGCGGCGCGACTTCGGGGTGAGCACCCGCTTCGCGATCGCCACCGGCAGCGGCCTGGTCATCGGCGTGCTGGGCGCCCTGGTCATCGTGACGATCAACACCGAAGGCTGGCTGTACGCGGTGATGGGCGGCACCGTGGCCGCGGCCGCGACCATCGGCGGGGCACTGGCCGGCTTCCGCATCCCCCGCGTCGTGCACGCCATCGGCTGGGCCTCGGTGGCCGTCTTCCTGGTCGGCCTGGTGCTCAACCTCTTCCAGGGCCCGCTGCTCGACGCGATCAGCTCGGACGAGGCGCGCTCGCGGGCCGACGCGTCCCAGTGGCTCACCTACGGCCAGGGATTCCTCAGTGGTCTCGCGGCCGGGCTGGTGACCTACTTCGTCCTGCGCCGGGCCCGGCGCCGGACGGCCGGCCTGGACGTGCCGTGGCCGCTCTACAGCCTGGCCGGCGCCGGCGCGGGCCTGCTGCTGGTCATCGCCGAGATCCTGACCCGTACGGCCGGCAACCGGGTGCTCGACCTGGCCGGCAAGGTGAGCGAGCTGGAACTCGTGGTGCAGCAGATGCTCGGCGGCGCCCGCCTCAACAGCGCCCTGATCGTCCTCTTCGTCGGCGCGGTCTCCGCCACGATCGCCGTGGGCCGCACGATCGCCCCGGCCGAGGCTTCCGAAGAGGCGCCCGCAGCGACCTGACTAGAGCAGCTCGTCGAGCTCGGACACGGCGAACCACTCGAGCTCGTGATCCTCGGCGCTGTCGACGGTGAACTGGGCGTCCGGGTCGCCCGCGGCGGCCTCGTCGACCACCTCGGCGGCCGCACCGACAGCCTCGGTCGCGTCCTCGCTGTCGACGTGGATCGCGGCCACCTCTTTGATCGACACCGGTTGCGGCAGCCGCACCGTGCTCGAGCCGAGCTCGATGTCCTCGCGCACCAGCGCCGTCGACGGCACGTCGGCCGAGATCACCACGCGGCGGCGGGGCGCCTCCGGGTCGAGGCGCAGCAGGTGCAGAGCGCCCTGGGCGGCCCGGGTGAAGGCGACGTATTCGAGCTCCTCCTCGTCGCCTTCGGCATACCACTCCCGGAGCGCGGGCGTCACGGCGTGCGCCTCCAGCGGCCCGGAGCCCAGCCGGCCCTCGGCGCGCAGGGCCGCGAGCATCGGCACGGTGGCCGGCACGTAGACCCGGACCAGCTCGGTGATCGGCACGTCTCCTCCAGCGGTAGACATTCCCCGTAGTACACCGCCGCCGCGGCGGGGAAAAGGTCCATTCCACCAGTCGTGCCCGGATCGTGGCGTGCCGGGGCGCGCCCGGCCCGCGCAGCGCTCCGCCGAAGGGCACTGCGCGAGCCGGGCCGGGCCGTGTGCCGAGCCGGCCGGGCCGGGCCGTGTGCCGAGCCGGCCGGGCCGGGCCGTGTGCCGAGCCGGCCGGGCCGGGCCGTGTGGCGAGCCGGCCGGGCCGGGCCGTGTGGCGGGCCGGGCCGTGTGGGTCAGCAGCCGCAGGCTTCGGGGACCGGGGCGGTGCGGGGGTCGGCCGGCGCCGTGACGTCGCCGGCGGTGGCCCGCAGGGGGAAGCCCTCGCGGATCCAGTACTCGAGGCCGCCGATCATCTCCTTGACGGAGAAGCCGGCTTCGGCCAGCGCCAGAGCCGCCCGGGTGGCGCCGTTGCAGCCCGGGCCCCAGCAGTACGTCACCACGGGCACGCCGGGGACGAGCAGTTCGGCGGCGCGGGCCGGGATGTCGGCGGTGGGCAGGTGGATCGCGCCGGGGATGTGCCCCTGGTCCCAGGCCGCCGCGGAGCGGGAGTCGATCAGCACGAAGCCGGGCTGCCCGCCGGCCAGGGCCGCCCGGACGTCGGCGACGTCGGTCTGAAAGGCGAGCCGGGCCGCGAAGAAGGCGGCGGCCGCCCGGGCGTCGTTGCGGGTGGCCGGACCTGCGGAAGTCATCGTCATGGTCATCACGCTAGGTGCGGACACCTGGCCTTTACATGGTCGTTCCCCGGCACATCTGGCGCCCGACCGGGGAAACGCGTTTACTTGGCCGCCATGACCACGGATCTCGCGCTCGACCGTACGGACTGGCAGTTGCTGACCGAATTGCAGAAGGACGGCCGCTCCTCGTACGCCGAATTGGCCCGCGTCGTCGCCATGTCTCCCAGCGCGGTCGCGGAGCGCATCCGCCGGCTCGAAGAGGCGGGCGTGATCGCCGGCTATCGCGCCAGTCTCGATCCCGAGCGCCTCGGTCTGCACGTGATGGCGTTCGTGCGGCTGCGGTATCCGACGGGCAACTATCGTCCGTTCCACGCCCTGGTGGACAGCACGCCCGAGATCGTCGAGGCCCATCATGTGACGGGCGACGACTGCTTCGTGCTCAAGGTGCTGGCCCGGTCGATGCGGCACCTGGAGGAGATCACCGGTCGCATCGCCGGGCTGGGCGCGGTCACGACCAGCGTCGTCTATTCGAGCCCGCTGACCGGACGCGCCATTTCCGAGCCCGGGTGACCGCCGTTTCGGATCCCGGGGGACTCCGGCGCGCCTCATCGGTGGCAAACTGAAGCAAACCGAGGGACCGAGGGGTGACATGACGGAGACGCGCTTCCTCCTGCTCTCCGACGTGGCCATCGAGTTGAACGTCTCGGAGTCGCAGGTCTACCACATGGTCCGCAGCGGCGAGCTGCCCGCAATCAAGATCGGCGGCCGGGGTCAGTGGCGGGTCGAACGCGCTCGCCTCGAGCAGTACATCGAGCAGAAGTACGCCGAAACCGCAGCCTGGGTCACCCGGAATCCGCTGACCTCGCCCGAAGCGGACTGATGGCCGGTGAGGCGATCCGGTCGGTGTGGATCCTGCGCCGGTCGCGACCGGACGATGACCTAATCGCCCTGAACCCGCTCGCCTCGCCGGTGGACTGACCGCTACCCGGCGATGCCCTGCCCTGCGCCGGCGGCAAGCCTCATGGCGGTTCTTCAGATGGTGCGCCATCACCGCGCGTCTCGGCGCCGGCCACGCGTCTGACCTCTTCTTCTTGGGTCACGACAAGGATCGCCTGGTTTGTCGGTGTTCCCGTCTGATCCAGTTCGATCTCGCCTCTCGTTGACCGTCCGATTGCGGCGCCTTCAGACTCGCTATCACAGGCAAACGAAGGCAAACGCAAGATTACGAAGAATAGGTGGTGTGGCGATGCCCAGGACGCTGGAGGCCATCCGACCCGGGCTTGAGGCCGCGATCAGCCTGCGTCCCGCCCCACGCTGCGAGCCGCCCTTCGACGACGAGCTCGAGCCGTCGGCCTGGGCCACGGCCCATCAGTTGTCCCTCGACCTGCCCCGGCTCCCACCGCCGGATGCCGCGCCGCCGTCAGCAGGCGCTGCGACTCCACCACCAGACGGGACGCCTCGGCCGGCGGACGCTGCGTCGGGCGGAGGCGCCGGGCTTTCGTCGGCCGGAGGCCCCGGGTTTGTGTCGGCCGGCGGCGCTGGGTTTGTGCCGGCCGGAGGCGCCGGGCTTGTGTCGGCCCGGACGGGTTCCGGGCTGCCGCGGCACTCCCCCGCCGCCGGTGCCTCGGCCGACGCGAGGCTCGCGGTGCGGCAGTTCGTCCGGACGTGCGTCGAGGTCCTCAACGGCCATCGGCCTCCGGCCCACCTGCGCCGCCTGGCCCGGCCCATGGAGGCTTCGGACGTGGTGGCCCAGGGCACGGCCGCGGCCCACCGGGTGTCCGATCTCCGGCGGGCCGCCGCCCGGCCGGGTCGCCGGCGGCCGAGCCGTCCGTCCCCGGTGGCCGTCCTCCACCTCCGCCTCTGCGAGCCCCGTCCCGGCGCTGTGGAGGCCGCGGTGGCCCTGATGACCGCCGACCGCACCTGGGCCCTGGCCCTGCGGCTGGAACTGCATCAGGAAGCCTGGCGAGCCACCGCGCTCCGGCTGATCTGACCACCGACCCCCGGGGCGCCCACCGACCACGCCCGGCAGCGGGCGTCCCGGGCCGCACCACAGAGTGAACGGCAGCAAGCATGGGTTCACACCACAACCAGGCGCGGCAGCAGGCATCTCGGGCCGCACCACAACCAGGACGCGGCGGCAGGCATCTCGGGCCGCAGCACACCCCGGGAACGGCGACGGCCCGCCGGCGGAGGTTCTCCGCGGGCGGGCCGTCGTTCGGCCTTGCTTGCTCAGTGCCTCAGTGCCTCAGTGCCTCAGTGCCTCAGTGCCTCAGTGCCTCAGTGCTCAGACTGCTCCGGGGGCACCGTGGCAGCGCTTGTACTTCTTGCCCGAGCCGCAGTAGCAGGGCGCGTTGCGCGACGGGCCGTTGGACTCGGCGGTCTGCCGGCCCGCGGGCTGCGCCGCTGTCCGTCCCGCCGAGTGGGCCGGGCTGGCCGGCACCGGGGAGCCGCCGGGGCCGATGCCCAGCGCCGGAGCCTGCTGCTGCTGTTGCGGGTGCTGGATCACCGGAGAGCCCTCGCCGGCCTCGCCGTCGATCGCCGGCGCGGTGTACTGCAGGTTCTGCGGGCGGCGGCTGCCGCCCAGGCCCTTGGCCCGCACCTCGACGCGGTCGGAGTCCGTCGCGTTGTCGGGGGCCTCGTCGGTCATCACGCCGCCGGCGGGCAGGGGCACCGCCTTGCTCGGGTCGACGGTCACCGTGGGCTGCTCCTCGACCTGGACCTCCAGGTTGAACAGGAACCCGACCGCCTCCTCCTTGATGCCCTCCATCATCTGGTTGAACATGTCGAAGCCCTCGCGCTGGTACTCGACCACCGGGTCGCGCTGGGCGTACGCCCGCAGGTTGATGCCTTCCTGCAGGTAGTCCATCTCGTAGAGGTGCTCGCGCCACTTGCGGTCGATGACGCTGAGCAGCACCTGGCGCTCGAGCTCGCGCAGGGCCTCGGCCCCGAGCTCCTCCTCGCGCGTCGCATAGGCCGCCTCCGCGTCCTGCCGGAGCCGCGCGGTGAGGAACTCCTGGTCGAGCGCCTGACGCTCGCCGCCGGACTCCTCGAGCAGGTCGTCGATGGTCACCGAGACCGGGTAGAGCCGCTTGAGGTTCGTCCAGAGCTGGTCGAGATCCCAGTCCTCGGCGTAGCCGTCGCTGGTCGCCGCCACCACGTAGTCGCTGACCACGTCGCCGATCATGTTGCCGACCTGGTCGTGCATGTCCTCGCCGTCGAGCACGCGCTTGCGCTCGGCGTAGATGACCTGGCGCTGCTTGTTGAGCACCTCGTCGTACTTGAGGACGTTCCTGCGGATCTCGGCGTTCTGACCCTCGATCTGGGTCTGGGCGCTGCGGATCTGCCGGGTCACCATCTTGGACTCGATCGGCACGTCGTCGGGGATGTTGAACCGCTCCATGACGGCCTCGACCGCGCCCGCGCGGAACCGCTTCATCAGGTCGTCCTGCAGCGACAGGTAGAACCGGGACTCGCCCGGGTCGCCCTGCCGGCCGGAGCGGCCGCGCAGCTGGTTGTCGATGCGGCGGGAGTCGTGCCGCTCGGTGCCGAGCACGTAGAGACCACCGGCCGCCGTCACCTCGGCGGCCTCCTCCTCGCACGCCTCCTTCCAGACCGGCAGGACCTCTTCGAGCGCCTTCGCGTACTCCTCGGGGTTCTCCACCGGGTCGAGGCCGCGCTGGGCCAGCTCGTTGGCCGCGAGGAACTCGGGGTTGCCGCCGAGCAGGATGTCGGTGCCACGGCCGGCCATGTTGGTGGCGACCGTGACGCCGCCCTTGCGGCCGGCCTGCGCGATGATCGTGGCTTCCTGCGCGTGGAACTTCGCGTTCAGCACGCTGTGCGGGATGCCGCGGCGGCGCAGCAGCTGCGAGAGGATCTCGGAGTTCTCCACCGAGACCGTGCCGACGAGGATCGGCTGGCCGGAGGCGTGCCGCTCGGCGATGTCCTCGATGACCGCCTCGAACTTCGCCTTCTCGGTCTTGTAGATGACGTCGGGGTGGTCGATCCGGATCATCGGCCGGTGGGTCGGGATGCTCACGACGCCGACCTTGTAGACCTTGTTGAACTCGCCGGCCTCGGTCTGCGCCGTACCGGTCATGCCGCCGAGCTTGTCGTACAGCCGGAAGTAGTTCTGCAGGGTGATGGTCGCCAGGGTCTGGTTCTCCTGCTTGACCTCGACGCCCTCCTTGGCCTCGATGGCCTGGTGCATGCCCTCGTTGTAGCGGCGGCCGTGCAGGATGCGACCGGTGAACTCGTCGACGATGAGGACCTCGCCGCCCTCGTCGACGATGTAGTCCTTGTCGCGCTTGTAGAGCTCCTTGGCCTTGATGGCGTTGTTCAGGTAGCCCACCAGCGGCGTGTTCACCGACTCGTAGAGGTTGTCGATGCCGAGGCGGTCCTCGACCCGGCCGACGCCGCGCTCGGTGATCGCGACGGTGCGCTTGGCCTCGTCGACCTCGTAGTCGCCCTCGCCGTCCTTGCCGCGCTGGAGGCGGCCGACCAGGGCGGCGAACTCGCCGTACCACCGGGCCGAGTGCTCGGCCGGACCCGAGATGATCAACGGGGTACGGGCCTCGTCGATCAGGATCGAGTCGACCTCGTCGACGATCGCGAAGTGGTGACCGCGCTGCACCAGCTCGTCCTTCGACCACGCCATGTTGTCGCGCAGGTAGTCGAAGCCGAACTCGTTGTTGGTGCCGTACGTGATGTCGCACTCGTAGGCGGCGCGGTGGTCGGCGGCGGGCCGGTTGGGCAGGATCACGCCCACACTCAGGCCGAGGAACACATGCACCCGGCCCACCCACTCGGCGTCGCGCTGGGCGAGGTAGTCGTTGACGGTGATGATGTGCACGCCCTTGCCGCTCAACGCGTTGAGGTAGGCCGGGAACACACCGGTCAGGGTCTTGCCCTCACCGGTCTTCATCTCCGGGATGTTGCCGAAGTGCAGCGCCGCGCCACCCATCAGCTGGACGTCGTACGCCCGCTGGCCGAGCACCCGCTTGGCGCCCTCACGGGCGACCGCGAACGCCTCGGGCAGCAACGAGTCGAGCGACTCGCCGTCCTGATAACGCTCTTGGAACTGCTGGGTGCACTCCCGCAATTCGTCATCGGTCAGGTCGACATAGTCGTCCTCGATCGAATTGACCGCCTGCGCGATCGCCTTGAGCCGGCGCACCATGCGGCCTTCGCCGGCACGTAGGACCTTTTCCAAAATCGACACGGGTCAGCGCTCCCCTAGACAGTCTGCCGAACCATCGTAGGCATCCTTCGGGCGGAGCAGTTACCCGAGCCTCCGGTTAACCGCACAAACAGTGTGAAACTTCGCAACAAGTTCGCTCACAGCGGAGCCGTTCCGGCAGGATAGGCGGGACCGAGGAGAGAGGGCGTGACCATCGCGAAGATCAACGGCACCGGGGTACGC
Source organism: Actinoplanes sp. M2I2 (assembly GCF_023544445.1). GTDB lineage: Bacteria > Actinomycetota > Actinomycetes > Mycobacteriales > Micromonosporaceae > Actinoplanes. Next base: position 279,688 of record NZ_JALPVJ010000005.1, read on the forward strand.
CTCCGGGCGTTTCGCGCCGACGACGCCGAGGCTCTCGCGGCCGGGCTCGACGATCCGCTCTCGCAACGCTTCCTGCCTCCGCTGCCGTCGCCGTTCACCGTAAGGCACGCCGAGCGGTACATCGCCGAGCAGGTGGTGGCCACCTCGGCCGACGGGGGTGCGCTCTACGCGATCGCCGGTCCGGAGACCGACGAGCTGCTCGGCGGCATCGGCTTCGACAAGGTCGTCCCGGCCCGCCGGCAGGCCGAGATCGGCTACTGGGTCGGCCCGTGGGCCCGCCGGCGCGGGGTGGCGACCGCCGCGCTGCGAGCCCTGAGCGCTCATGCCCTCGACCACGGGCTGGAACGCCTCGAGCTGCTCACCCACCTGGACAACCCGGTCAGCCAGCGGGTCGCCATGGCCGCCGGCTTCCAGCGCGAGGGCCGGCGCCGTGGCGTCCAGCCCGGCCGGGACGGCGCCCGCGACGACATGGTGATCTTCACCCGTCTGGCCGGCGACCCGGACGAGCTCCCGCCGAGGTTGCTGCCCGACCTGCCCGGCGGCGAGCTCTCCGACGGGGTGGTGCGCCTGCGGCCGCTGGGCCCGGACGACGAAGCCTTCCTCACCGAGCTGCTCGGCCTGCCCGAGGTGGTGGCGACGAGCGTGCCGCCGGTCGCGCCGACGGCCGAGCGGATCCGCCAGCGGTGCGCCTGGGCCGATACCCAGTGGCTGGGCGGCACCCGGGCCGATCTGGTGATCGAGGACGCGGCCACGGGCCGGCCGGCCGGCGACATCGGCCTGTTCTACGACGAGCCGATGATGCAGCAGGCCATGATCGGCTACAGCATGCTCCCGGCGTACCGCGGTCGGGGATTTCCCACGCGGGCCGCGCAGCTGCTGTCGTTGTGGGTGTTCGCCGAGACCGACGTGGTGCGGCTGATCGCCGGCGCCGCGCCGACCAACCTCGGCTCGCAGCGGGTGCTCGAGAAGGCCGGATTCCACCGGGAGGCGTACCTGCGCGCGCGGTTGCCCGGCCCGGACGGGGCCCGCACCGACGACGTGCAGTACGTCCTCCTGGCCGAGGACCTTCTGAACTGAAGGCCCTCGGCGATGGGGTGACTAGCCCGTGGTTCCGAGCGACAGGATGCCGTAGTCGTAGCCGCGCCGGCGGTACACGACGCTGGGACGCCCGCTGTCCTTGTCGAGGAACAGGTAGAAGTCGTGGCCGACGAGCTCCATCTGGAAGAGGGCGTCGTCGACGGTCATGGGGTCAGCGGGATGCTCTTTCTCCCGCACGATGCGCCACGGCAGGTCCTCGTCGTGTTCCGCGAGGGCGGTGGCGACCGATGAGCTCTCCTCGGCCGCCTGGGCCAGGCTGAGATCGGTCGGCAGACCGGCGGTGGCCGCTGCGACCGAGACGGGCGCGTGCCGCCCGCGGTGGACCCGGCGCCGGTCGGCGGATCGCCGCAGCCGGCCGTCGAGCTTGTTGATGGCGCAGTCCAGGGCTGCGTAGAAATCTTTGGCGCAAGCCTCGGCGCGGATGACCGGGCCTCTCGTCACGACCGTGATCTCGACTCGCTGACACGTGTCGGACTGGCGCGGATTGCGTTCGTGAAACAGCTCGACGTCGGCCCGGATCAGCTTCTGGTCGTAGCGTTCGACCTTGCTCAGCTTGTCGGCGACGTGTTCCCGATAGTGGTCGGGAACCTCTACGTTGCGGCCCTTGACGACAATGTCCACTCGTGACCTCCCCCAACGTTTCTGTCCTGCGGGCGCCCGAACGACGGGGTGCCGGGGGCGCCGAACTGCGACGCGGTTGGTTGCTCTCTGAAGCGGCGACGCCGTGGATGACGTGTCTGGTCAACTCACCGTGCGTAACCGGTAGCGAAGGAGACGACTCCTTTCCGGTGCGGCGGTTCGCGGACGCGCTGCGCCTGAACGTGGAGCGGGTTGAGGCAAAACTCATACCCTCGTCACAAAGACGCTAACGTGCGGATGCTTCCGCGTCACCCCTCGTTGGGGATACCGGATGCCCGAGGTTCACCTTTTGTGTGCCGTCAGGCGGGAAACCGGCGAAACCGGCCGCGGACGGTCTGCGCAATCGGGTGGCGGCCAGCACCGCAGCCCCATCGACCTGCATCTTTGCCTCCTCGAGCCGGCGCGTCACCGCCGCCAGCGTGGCCCCGGTGGTGACGATGTCGTCGACCACCACCAGCGTGCCTTTCCGGGCCGCGACGCGCCGCGGAATGCCGATTCGGGCACGCCGGATTCGCAGCGAATCCTCAGCTGCGGCCCGCCGATCGGCCACGCTCAGTGACGTAGAGTCGGGTCGAGGTAACGCTTCGAGCCGGCGGCTGATCCCCGCTTCCCAACCGGCCTCGCGCAGCCGCCGGGCGGCGTGCGTGGCCAGGCGCAGCATGTGATCACCGTGCCTCTCGCGGGCTGCCGCCGCTGTCGACGGCACCGGCACGAGGGTCACGGGCAGGCCGCGCGGGGCGAGGGCGGCCACCGCCGTGGCCAGCAGCCGGCCGAGCGGTTCGGCGAGCCGGTGCCGGCCCCTCTCCTTGTACGCCAGCAGGGCGCCGCGCAGAGCTCCCTCGTACGCTCCCACGGCCACACACGAGGGCAGGCCGGGCGGCATCGGGTCGGGCGCCGTACGGAAGCATCGCAAAGCTTCCAGCCGGGCCGCACAGAGCGCGCAGACGCCGTACCGCAGCGGCACCCGTTCGGCCTCGCAACCGGCGCACGGGGCCGGCAGCACGAGGTCGGCCAGATCACCCAGCAGACCGCCCCCGCGCGCCGGCCCCGGCATCGTCATCGACGGGCTCAGTCGAGGAAGAACGGCGCCGTCGGAACGGCATCGGACTGCGGGGGCACGGGCGGGCCGGCCAGGTGTCCCGGGGTGATCTCGTCGGGCGCGCTGAGCACGTCCCACGCCGCGTCACCGGCCACGTACGACTCCGACGAGGACCTCTCGGTGCCGTTCACCGGGTTCGACGGATAGGCCGCCAGGTAGGTCACCTGCTCGGCGCCGATGTCCTCCAGACGGACCGTGGACAGCGCGCCGTCGACCGTCACGTCGAGGACCGCGTACCGGCCGTCGCGGCGGGCGCCGGCCACCACCAGGTAGTCCTCACTGCTCCAGGCCACCGCGGTCACCGCCTTGAGGGTGGGCGGCAGCACCTCCTCGGGCAGGCCCAGCGTGATGCCGTCGCCGCTCGTGTTGAGCGCGGCCCGGTACAGCCGGCCGCCGCTGACCACGGCCACCCGGTGCCCGTCCGGCGCCACCGACAGCGCGCTGACCGGGCCGGGATCGCCCTGCCACTCGACCCGCTGGGCCCGCGCCCCGGTGGCGCCGAAGGTGTGGACGACGCCGTTCATGGTGATCAGGCCGATCGCCCGGGCGGGCTCGCCGCCGATGGGCACCTGGGCCCACACCGGCGTACCGAGCGCGCCGGACAGGCCGCCCACCTCCTTGAGGTCGGCCTGCTCGCCGACCGGGGCCTCGGCCACCCGCAGCCGGCGCTGATCGGCCGGACCGGTCACCACCGCGGCGTAGGCCCGGGTCGGGGAGGCGCTCATGGCGGCCGAGGCGATGTTCCTGTTCGCCGCCGGCTTGAGCACCGGCACCGCGTCGTCGGCGTGCGGCGAGTTCTTCAGCCGCCGGATGCCGCCGCCGAGGATGGCGAACCGTTCCGGTTCGTCGGCGAGGTGATACGCCGGGTTGCTGTCGAAGAACTCACCGTCGGTGACGCGCTCCGGCTCGTTGTGGCCGATCGAGATCGCCATCGTGCGGGGCACCGGTTGCATCGACCACTGCAGCTGCCGGCGCAACCGGTCGAGAGCGTTCGGGTCGGCGCCCTGCGGGACGGCCTTGTCGTTGAGCCTGATCTCGAGCGTGTCGTTGGTGATGGCCGGCACGTTGTCGGTGGCCTGGGTGCCGGTCGGCAGGCTGTTGACCGCGTCGGCGAGCCAGGGGGCCGGCGAGCCGGTGAGCCAGCCCAGGATCGTGGTCGGCTGCTGCACGGTGGGCACGCTGCGCGGCATGTACCGCAGATCGGGCACCAGAGACGTGTTCTCGTTGTTCCACCAGTAGATCGTGCGGCGCAGGTAGAACGAGGCGAGCGCCTCGTCGGTCATCAGCATCGCCTGCGGGGCGTCCAGGACGAACAGGCCGTCCTGGCCCGCGACCGAGCCGATGCGCAGCTTGTACCGCGTCGCGGACGAGGTCGTGTCGGCCGGTTGGAGCACGCCGTTGGCCCGCAGGGTGCCGACCACCTGCACGATGAACGTGATCTCGGCGTCGCCGGGTGAGTAGAGCGGACGTTCCGTCTCGCGGATGACCTTGATGTCGTTGCCGGTCGGGAAGCGCCCGGCCAGCCCCGGAGCCTGGAACGCCTTGACCCGGTCGAGAGCCGTCTCGGGGTCGCCGGCCGCCGCCTCGAGGTAGTTGTCGGCGAAGGCCTCCAGGTCGTCGGTGGCCTGGCGGGCGGCCTGCGGCGGTGGGGCGCCGTCGTCGTCGACCGACACGCCGCTCGACGGACCCTCGCCCAGGATCGTCACGTCGCTCTCGGCCGGGATGCCGCAGCCACCGGCCAGCAACGTGACCAGCACCGTCACGGCACAGAGGGCACGCTTCATCAGACCACCTCCGCCTTCATCTCCTCGGCTGCCGTCCCACTGGGGGCGGGCAGCGCGGGGACGCGGTCCCTCGGAATCAACGGCAGGGGCGCGGCGAGCAACCGGTCGCCCGACCGCACCGGCAGCGTGAGCCGGAACTGGGCCCCCTCGCCGGGCGCGCCCCAGGCCTCGAGCCAGCCGCCGTGCAGACGCGCGTCCTCGGCGCTGATCGACAGGCCCAGGCCTGTCCCGCCGGTCTGCCGCGCGCGGGACGGGTCGGCCCGCCAGAACCGGTTGAAGACCAGCCGTTCCTCGCCCGGCTTGAGACCGACGCCGTGGTCGCGGACGGTGATCGCCACGGCGGCCTCGTCGCTGGCCAGCGTGACCTGCACCGGCCTGGCCTCACCGTGCTCGACGGCGTTGCCGACCAGGTTGCGCAGCACCCGCTCGACCCGGCGCGGGTCGACCTCGGCGATCACCGGCGTGTCGGGCAGGTGCAGCTCGATCGCCACGCCGACCCGCTCGGCCAGCCCGGCCAGCCGGTCGGCGACCCGCTCCACGATCGGCACGAGGTCGGAGTGCTCGGCGTCGAGAGCGGCGAAGCCGGCGTCGAAGCGGCTGATCTCGAGCAGGTCGGTGAGCAGGCTCTCGAACCTGTCCAGCTCGGCCTGCAGGAGCTCGGCGCTGCGGGCCACGGCCGGGTCGAACTCGTCCCGCTCGGCGAAGATCAGATCGGCCGCCATGCGGACGGTGGTCAGCGGTGTCCGCAGCTCGTGCGAGACGTCCGAGGTGAACCGGCGCTGCAACCGGGACAGTTCCTCCAGCCGGACGATCTGGCGCTGCAGGTTGGCCGCCATCTGGTTGAACGAGGCGGCCAGCAGGGCCAGGTCGTCCTCGCCGTCGACCTTCATCCGCTGGTCGAGCAGGCCGGCGCTGAGCCGCTGAGCCGTGCGCGCGGCCACCCGCACCGGGGTCACGACGAGCCGGGTCACCAGGCCGGCGATGACGCCCAGCATGATGACCAGGGCCAGGCCGGTGGCCAGCACCGTCGTACGGATCTGGTTGGCCGCGCTGTCCTCGGTGGTCAGCGGGACCAGGTAGTAGAGCTCGACGTGGCCGAAGCTCGTCGGCACGGGTGAGCCGGTGACCAGATATTTCGTCGTGCGCCCGTCGAGGTGGGCGGTCACGATCTGGTTGGCGACCTTGCGGCCGTCGGAGACCCGGCGTACGAGGTCGGCCGAGATCAGGTCGGCGGTGTCGACGTTCGGCGAGGTGATCGACGGCAGCTCCGGATATTGCCCGGCGCGCATCGAGACCACCGAGCCGCCCGACTCGGCCGGGTCGCCGTCGGCGAGCTGACCGACGATCGTGGTGAACGTGGTCGGCAGCCGCGGGTCGCGGGCCTGCGGGTGGACGGTGAGCTGCTGTTCCGCGTACGAGACCTTGTTGCGCATGGAGACCTGGACCTCGTCCTGCGCGCGGCTGAGCAGGATCTTGGCGCTGCGGTCGGCGATGAACCAGCCGAACGCGCCGACCAGCAGGCTGGACGCGACGAGGGTCAGCGTGACGACGCGGAGCTGCAGGGAACGCCGCCAGGCCCGGCGCGCCGGCGACGACCACACCTCGAACCGGCGGACGAGAACACGCCAGTATCGCCGCACCACCCGCAGGACGCGGCGGACCGGAAGCGGAAGCCAGGCCGGAGCACGCACGCGGCAAGGTTAGCCGCTTGAGGCTCCTATCCGGTGCCGGCCTTGTAACCGACCCCCCGCACGGTCAGGATGATCTCCGGCCGCTCGGGATCGGGCTCGATCTTGGCGCGCAGCCGCTGCACGTGGACGTTGACCAACCGGGTGTCGGCCGCGTGCCGGTAACCCCACACCTGCTCGAGCAGAACCTCGCGGGTGAAGACCTGACGCGGCTTGCGGGCCAGCGCGACCAGCAGGTCGAACTCGAGCGGCGTGAGCTTGACCTCCTCGCCGTCCCGGGCGACCGTGTGGGCCGGCACGTCGATGGTGATCTGGTTGCCGGGCGGGCCGATGGTCAGCATCTCGGGAGCCGCGTCCTCGCCCCGGCGCAGCCGCGCCCGCATGCGGGCCACCAGCTCCTTGGGCTTGAACGGCTTGACCACATAGTCGTCGGCGCCCGACTCGAGGCCGAGCACCACATCGACGGTGTCGCTCTTGGCGGTCAGCATGACGATCGGGATGCCGGACTCGGCCCGGATCGCCCGCGCCACGTCGATGCCGCTCATGCCCGGCAGCATCAGGTCGAGCAGCACGATGTCGGGCCGGTTCTCCCGGAAGGCGGCCAGAGCGCGTTCACCGTCGGCGACGAAGGAGGGCAGGAATCCCTCACTGCGCAGAACGATGCCGAGCATCTCGGCCAGCGCTGGATCGTCATCGACGACGAGTACCCGGGCTCTCATGCGGTCCAATATTGCACTGTCCTCCCGAACCCCACCCACCCCGGGGGCGATCTTGCGTAAAAACCAAGCGTCAGCTTAGGGGACCGCGGGCAGGCGACGACAGAACAGGCCGGACAAAAAGGGCGACCCCGGATGGGGCCGCCCTCCGCTGGTCAGGCGCCGGGGCGGTCGAACTCTCCGGCCCGCACACCGGCGATGAAGCCGGTCCAGTCCGTGTCGCCGAAGGCGAGCACCGGACCCGAGACGTCCTTCGAGTCGCGCACCAGCACGGCCGACGGAACGTTCGCGACCTCGACGCAGTGGCCTGCGGCTCCGCTTCGAGTGCTCTTACGCCAGGAGAGAGTGGCGTCCTGCATCGTGGGTCCCCTTCCAAGGAGTGTTGCGCCTCCATTGGAACTCACGATGCCGCCAACGCGCGGAGCGCTTCCTCCCTCTGAGCGATAGCCGTTCGGCTCATCTCTGCCGACATCGAGCGTTCTCGCAGGTCAGACAGGGCATCTCGATAGACGTCGACATCGGCGGGCTTCACCCGGAAGAGACCTCCGGTCAGGCCCTCGCTGTGCACGACCGGGGCCCGCGTGCCCGGCCCGAACTCGAGAACCATGAACGGCTCGGTCATGCCGGCGTGCGCGCCGGCGCTGAACGGGAGCACCAGAAGCTCGACGCCCGGGCGCTCGCTGGCCTCGACCAGCCGCGCCAGCTGCCGGCGCAGCACCTCGGGCCCACCGACCTCACGGTGCAGCACCGCCTCGTCGAGCACGATGCGCAGCACCGGGGGCGGGTCGCGGGTGAGAACGGCCTGCCGGGCCATCCGCAGGGCGAGCCGGCGCTGGATCGTCTCGGCCGCGCCGACGTCGGCGCCCACCTCGATCACGGCCCGGGCGTACTCGTCGGTCTGCAGCAGACCGGGGACGACCTGCGGCTCCCACTCGCTGATGAGCACCGCCTCGGCCTCGAGGGCGACGTACTCGTCGTACGGGTCGGGGACCGAGGAGCGGTAGGGCGCCCACCAGGCCCGGGCGCGGCCGTGGCGGGCCAGGTCGCGCAGGCGGTCGCGGTCCTCCACCCGTACGCCGTAGGTCGTCAGAAGGCGGTCGAGGTCGGCCTCGGTGATGCCGGTGTGAGCGGTCTCGATGCGGCTCAGCTTGGACTCCGACCAGCCCAGGGCGGACGCCACGTCGGCCGCCCGGCGGTCGCCACGAAGACGGCGCAGCTCGTTCCCGAGCTCGCGCCGTGCCGTCGACGTCGCCCTTGCCACGGGAACACCATAACGTTTCACCGGTCGCTCACTGCAACTTGCAACCCACTCTGTGCACTTGCACGCAGGTCAGAGGTCATGCCGTAATGGAGGAGGACCACGGGATCGGGGTGGCGGCAAACACCACCGGCCCGGAAAACGGGTCCCGTCCGCCGACGCGGACGGGACCCGGTCAAAACCTGTGCCGGCGGTGTGGGTCGAGCGCTCTCGACGCCGGCGGGACGCTCGGGTCGGTTGGCTGCACCGGGCTCATCACCGTGGCTTCTCGTCCCGCGTGGGATGTGGACCAATTCGAAGAATCTTGCAACCGGGGCGGGACGCTCGGCGCGGCTCGCTGCGCCGGACCCATCGCGGTGGCTTCTCGTCCCGCGTGGGGCGTGGACCGAGTCGGAGGATCTCGGAACCGGCGGGAGCTCGGCGCGGTTCGCGGCACCGGCGGATGCTCGGCGCGGTTCGCGGCGCCGCCGCAGCACGGCGATGGCGACTTCTCGGCCCGCGCCGGCCTGTGCCCATGTGCACATAGCGAACGGGACGGCAGGCCTGGACCCGCCGCCCCGTTCATCCCCCCGGTTTGGTACCGCGCGCGTCCGTGGGACCCCCCGATCACCAATGACGCTGCGTGTTTATAGATTCACACTCCGCACAGTCCGTGTCAAGCTGATCCGGAAATTTCCTATTTTCCTGACCCTGTAGGGCAACTCTGCGTGCAAGAAGGTTGTGCCACAGCGCTACCAAGCAGCAGCAGCTACGACCGGGGCGCGGCGGGAGCGGCGCGGTGCGGCGCGGCGCGGCGGGAGCGGCGCGGGACAGCGCAGCGCGGTGCGGGACGGCGCAGCGCGGTGCGGCGCGAGACGGGACGGCGCGGTGCTGCGCGGACGGTGCTGCTCGGCGGGAGGCTGTGCAGCAGGTGCGGCGGGATGAAGCGGAGCGCAGTGCAACGGGATGTGGCGGTGCTCGGCGCGGCGAGATGTGGCGGTGCAGGAGCGGCGGTGCGGCGGGTGCAGCGGGGCCGGCGCAGTGGGGTGCGGTGGGAGGCGGCGGGAGGCGGTGCGGTGTGGCGCCTGGGCCGTGCGACGGCGCCGTCAGGCAGGTGCAAGGGCTAGTGGGAGGAGCCAGGCAACTGCGGCCAGGTGGCCATGTGCCGGTGCGGCCACACAGCGATACCGCCAGGCAGGTGAGCGGCCCGAGCGGGTGCGTCCAGACGGCGGCGTGCCGGTGCGGTCGCACACGAGCGCGGCCCTGCAGGAGTGCGGCTCTGCAGGAGTGCGGCTCTGGTAGGAGTGGCCCTGCAGGAGTGCAGCCCTGCAGGGGCGCCGGGGGCGGTGTGGCAGTGCCGCTGCGGCCAGGCGGCGGCGCGGTGGTCGAGGACGGCGACTGTGGCAAGACGCGGGTGATCCTGCGGCGCCGCTAATCGGTGGGAGCTGGGTCAGGCCGGGACGGCGGCCACGAAGACCTGGCCGGTGCCGGCGACCTTGATGGCGCCGGCGTCCGCGGGTGCGTAGGCGGCCGCGCCCGGGGTGAGCTCCACCGGCGTGCCGTCGACGCTTTCGCCGACGAAGACGTCGCCGGCTGTGGCCAGGATGATGCGGGGGCCGGTGGCGGGCACCTCCGCCGGGGGGCGGGTGCCGTCCAGTTCGACGCGGAAGAGCTCGAAATCGGGGACCGGCACCGACCACGTCGAGACGCCGGGGGCCACCTCCGCGCTGGGCAGGATCGGGTCGTCCAGCACCTCGAAGCGCAGCACGCGGAGCAGCTCGTCGACGTCGACGCGCTTGGGGGTCAGACCGCCGCGCAGGACGTTGTCGCTCGCGGCCATCAGTTCGACGCCGGCGCCGCGCAGGTAGGCGTGCAGGTTGCCGGCCGGCATCCAGATCGCCTCGCCGGGGGCCAGGCGCACGTGGTTGAGCAGCAGGGCCACCAGCACGCCGGGGTCGCCGGGGTAGTGGGCGGCCAGGTCGGCCACCAACCCCTTGGCCGGGGCCGCGGCGACGACCGCGGAGACCAGCGCGTCGCGGTCGGCGGTGGGCCAGGTCAGCAGGGTGTGCACGGCGGTGCGCAGGTCTCCCCCGCGCAGGGCCTCGACGACCGGCGCCAGCGCCGCCACCCCGAAGGCCTCGATCTCGTCGGCCGCGGCGGCGGGCGCGCGAAAGCCGCACAGCGCCTCGAACGGCGTGACGGCCACCAGCATCTCGGGCTTGTGGTTGGCGTCGGTGTAGTTCTTCGGCAGGCCCGGATCGGCCTCCTGACGGGCGTACGCCTGCTTCGCGTACTCGAGGTCGGGGTGGGCCTGCAACGACAACGGGCTTTCGGCGGCCAGCAGCTTGAGCAGGAACGGCAGCCTCGGCCCGAACTCGCCGGCGACCGCCTCGCCCAGCTGGCCCTTGGGGTCGTCGGCGATGAGCGCCTCGAGGCTGACCGGCCCGTCCGGCCCGGCGACCGTGGCCGGGTCGCCCGGGTGGGCGCCCAGCCACAACTCGGCCTCGGGCTGGTCGGTGGGCGCCGGCCGCCCCTGGAGCTCGGCCAGGATGGTGCGGGAACCCCAGGCGTACGGACGGACGGTGCCGGTCAGCGAGAAGACGCTCATGATCTGCAGAATTTACCCGTGTTCGGCCGTCGACGACGGCGTAGCCGCCACCGCCGCGGCGTCGGCCGGGCGGTAGATGTCCGGCTCGATGTAGATGACCCGGGCGATCGGCACCGCCTCGCGGATGCGCGACTCGGCCTCGTCGATGTGCCGGGCCAGCTCGTCGGCCCGCTCCGCGCCCGGTACGGCGATCTTGACCGCCACCAGCAGCTCGTCCGGGCCCAGGTGCAGCGTCTTCATGTGGATGATCCGCTCGACGCCCTCGCCGGCCAGCACGGCCTGCTCGATCCGGCGGGCCGCCTCGGGGTTCGCGCCCTCGCCCAGCAGCAGGCTCTTGGTCTCGATGGCCAGGATCGCCGCGATGCACACCAGCAGCAGGCCGATGGCCGCCGTGCCGATGCCGTCCCAGACGCCGTTCCCGGTGATCAGGGTCAGCACCACGCCGAAGAACGCGAAGATCAGGCCGAGCAGCGCGCCGCTGTCCTCGAGCAGCACCACCGGCAGCTCGGGCGCCTTGGCCCGCCGGACGAAGTCGACCCAGGACGTGTTGCCCCGGGTGCGGTTGGACTCCTTGATCGCCGTACGGAACGAGTAGCTCTCGAGGCCGATGGCGACCACGAGGACGAGCACCGGGACCCACTGCCAGCTCTCGATCGGGTGCGGCTCGCGGATCTTGTGCCAGGCCTCGTAGAGCGCGAAGAGGCCACCGAGGCTGAACAGCACGATCGAGACGATGAACGCGTAGATGTAGCGCTCGCGCCCGTAGCCGAACGGGTGCTCGGGGGTGGCCTGCCTCTTCGCTCTCTTGCCGCCGACCAGCAGCAACAGCTGATTGCCGGAGTCGGCCACCGAGTGGATGGCCTCGGCCAGCATCGAGGACGACTGGGTGAGCAGCCACGCCACGAACTTGGTGGCAGCGATGCCCAGGTTCGCGGCCAGCGCCGCGATGATCGCCTTGGTACCGCCTTCAGCACTCATGTAACCGCTCCACAGGGATGTCCGACCAGGTCGGCTACTGCATTCCCTCGGGCAGCGGGTTTGAAAGCTCCTTCATCTCGCTGATCGCGGGCACCGCCATCGGGTCGAGCCCGTGGGCTAGAGCCAGGTAGAGCGAGGCGAAGTCGGGCACCGAGGTGAGCGAGGCCAGCCGTTCCAGGGCGGAGCCGCCCTCGGCGGTGAGCACGTCGCAGCGCACTCCCCGACGCTCGGCCAGCGTCTGCACGGCGTCGGCCCGGCGCTCCTCGACGGCGACCGGCTCGTCCGCGTCCTCCTCGGGGTTGAGCCCGCCGTCGCGGAACAGCACGAGGCGCAGCCGGGTCGAGTCGGACTGCTCCTCGTCGGGGTCGGCGAAGATGTCGCGGGACGTCTCGGCGAGCCCGCCGAACACGCCGTCGAGCAGGCCGACGCGACCGCGACCGGCCTCCCCGAGCGCGCCGGCCATCACCGGGTAGCGCGCGTTGGCGGCCAGCGTCTCGGCGAAGCGGCGGGCGGCCACGGTGGCCAGCGGCGACGAGCCCCAGACGATCGGGATCGAACCGGCCAGCCCGAGCGCCAGCGCCTTGGCCGGGTTGACGAAGGAGTCGGCTCCGGGACGGCAGCGCTCGGCGTCGGCGTCGAGCCGGGTCGCGGTCTCGGCCAGGTCGGCCTCGTTGACCTTGACCAGGCCGATCGCCCGGGCGGCGAGCAGCACCGGCACGGCCAGGCCCCAGAGGCTGGCCCGGGCCGGGGCGCGACGCGGCACCGCGAAGAACGGCGCGCGGGCGCGGGCGGCCAGCGCCTCGAGCTCGGAGTCGGGGTTGCCCACGGCGACCAGGCGGGCGCCCCGGCGGGCGGCCGCCTCGGCCGCGGCCAGGGCCTCGGGGCTGCGACCGGAGGCCGAGACGGCGATGACCACGTCGGCCGCGCCGACCCAGCCGGGCACCCCGGCGCTGCGGTGACCGATGATCGGCACCGGGCAGCGCGGGCCGGCCACGGTCGACAGGATGCTGCCGGTGAGGCCGGCCGTGCCGATGCCGGCGACGACGACCGCGCGCGGGCGGCCCTCGTCGGCCAGCACGCTCAGGTCGGTCTCGGCGGCCAGCGCGGCGGCCTCGCGGACCTGGGCCCCGGCCGACGCCGTGGCCCGCAGCATGCCGCCCGGGTCGTTGGCCAGCATCGATTTCTCGTCGTCGAGAAGCGACTCGTCGACGTGCCGGTGACCGTGGACGCCGGCGCGACCCTCGAGCGGGCCCGCCATCAGGCCACCCCGCCCTGGCCGGGGAGGCGGGCCTCGTCGAGCAGCAGCACCGGGATGTCGTCGCGGACCTCGAAGATGCGCCCGCACTCGGTGCAGGTCAGCGTCTGGGCCTCGGCGTCGTGGGTCAGCGGCGCGTGATGCGTGTCCGGACAGGCCAGGATGTCCAACAACTGCGGATCGAGGGCCACCGAACGGCTCCTTCTGCTACAGCGACAGGTGAGTTTCCTGATCCTAGCTGCGGACGATGGCGAGCACCTCGTCGCGCAGGGACGCCATGCGGTCGGGCTTGGCCGCTTCGACGTTGAGCCGCAGCAAGGGCTCGGTGTTGGACGCCCGCAGGTTGAACCAGGCGCCGTCGGACAGGGTCACGGTCAGGCCGTCGAGCTCGTCGAAGGTCGCGCCCGCGAAGTGCGCCCGCACCTCGGCCGTCCGGGCCGCGGCGTCGGCGACCGTCGAGTTGATCTCGCCGGAGGCGCTGTAGCGCTCGTACTCGGCGGCGAACTCGGACAGCGGCCGCTCCTGGCCGCCCAGCGCGGCGAGGACGTGCATCGCGGCCAGCATGCCGGTGTCGGCGAACCAGAAGTCGCGGAAGTAGTAGTGGGCCGAGTGCTCGCCGCCGAAGACCGCGTTCGTCCGGGCCATCTCGGCCTTGATGAACGAGTGGCCGACCCGGCTGCGCACCGGCGTGCCGCCCGCCTCGGTGATGATCTCGGGCACGGCGAGCGAGGTGATCAGGTTGTGGATCACGGTGCTGCCGGGGAACTTGGCCAGCTCGCGCCTGGCCACCAGGGCGGTGACGGCCGAGGGCGAGACCGGGTCGCCCTTCTCGTCGATGATGAAGCAGCGGTCGGCGTCGCCGTCGAACGCGACGCCGATGTCGGCGCCCTGCTCGCGGATCGCGTTCTGCAGGTCGACCAGGTTGGCCGGGTCGAGCGGGTTGGCCTCGTGGTTGGGGAACGAGCCGTCCAGTTCGAAGTAGAGCGGCACGATCTCGAGCGGCAGGGCCGGGAGCACCTGGTCGCCGAGCACGGCCGGGACGGTGAAACCACCCATGCCGTTGCCGGCGTCCACGATGACCTTGAGCGGCCGGATGCCGGAGAGGTCGACCAGCGAGCGCAGGTGGGCCGCGTACGCCTCCAGCAGGTCGCGCGTCTGCACCCGCGACGGGCCGTCAGCCTCGGCGTTCAGGTCGTCGAGCAGGGCCTGGGCGCGTTGCCGCACGATCGCCAGGCCGCTGTCCTGACCGACCGGCCGCGCGCCGGCGCGGCACAGCTTGATGCCGTTGTACTGCGCGGGGTTGTGGCTGGCGGTGAACATGGCGCCGGGCAGGCCCAGCGAGCCCGAGGCGTAGTACAGCCCGTCGGTGGAGGCCAGGCCGATGTTCGTGACGGCGGCGCCGGCCGCGTTGGCGCCCCGCGCGAACGCGGCGGCCAGCCCCGGGCCCGACTCGCGCATGTCGTGCGCGATGACGATCTCGTCGGCGTTGTCGCCCGACTCCCGCAGCATTTCCACGAACGCGGTGCCGAGCGCCCTCGCGACCGCCTCGTCGAACTGGTCCGGCACGATGCCCCGGACGTCGTACGCCTTGACGATCTTGGACAGATCAGACACTGCTCCCCCTTGACCCCACTCCCGATGACCCGCCGAGAGTAGCGGAGGCCGGTGGACGGGAAGGTGGCAACGAAGCAGCGTCACTGTTACGTGGTCCGATCGCGATCGGCATCGCCCGACGATCAGAGCTTGTCGAGGACCGTGATGCGGGTCACGATGGGGGTCTGGAGGTGTCTCCGTGCCCAACCCGTGGCTCGCCCTCGACGCCGGCGCCGATCCCGTCGAGCGAATGCGGCAGGTGGGCCGCGCCCACGAACGATTCGTGGCGGGCGCCCGGCCCGCCGACGCCGGGGCCGACGGCCCGGCGATGCGGCCGGTGGTCGCCGAGTCCTGGCGGCGCTCGGCCGTCGCACTGCCCGGGCCCGACGCCACCGCGCCGATCGAGCTGAGCGACGACGACCTGGAGTCCTACCGCGCGGCCCATCCCCTGTCCCGGGTCCTGCCGATCTTCCGCGACCTGCTCGGCGGCCTGGCCGAGGACGGCGAGCACCTGATGGCCGTCTGCGACGCGTACGGGCGTCTGCTCTGGGTCGAGGGAACGTCCAAGGTGCTGCGCGGGGCCGAGCAGATGAACTTCGTGCCCGGCGCCCGCTGGGACGAGGCGCACGCCGGCACCAACGCCCCGGGCACGGCCCTGGCCGTCGACCACCCCCTGCAGATCTTCGCGACCGAGCACTTCAGCCGCAACGCCCAGCGCTGGACGTGCGCCGCGGCGCCGATCCACGACCCGGGCACCGGCCGGCTGCTCGGCGCGATCGACGTGACCGGCGGCGATCACCTGGCCAACCCGCACAGCCTCGCGCTGGTCCGGGCGACCGCGCTCGCCGCCGAGGCCTACCTGCGCGGCCAGCTCGGCTCGGCTGCGACCGCGGACTCGGTGGCCGCGCTGGGCCGCAACGAGGCGCTGCTGACCTTCGCGGGCCGGCAGTGGCGCCTGGGTCGCCGGCACTCCGAGCTGCTGGTGCTGCTGCTGGCCCACCCCGAGGGCAGCACGGGCGACGAGCTGGGCTTCGGCCTCTACGGCGACGACCCCAGCCCGGTGACCGTCCGGGCCGAGCTGTCCCGGCTGCGCCGGACGCTGGGTCCCGAGCTGATGGAGTCGCGGCCCTACCGGTTGCGGGCCGAGGTCGAGGCCGATTTCCGTACGGTCGTCCGGCTGCTCGAGCACGGCCGGGTGGCCGAGGCCCTGCAGGCGTACGCGGGCCCGCTGTTGCCCGGCTCGGACGCGCCGGGCGTGGTGCGGCTGCGGCGGCTCGTCGACGACCGGTTGCGTTCGGCGCTGCTGGCCGCCCGCGACCGTACGGTGCTGCAGACGTGGGTGCATTCGCCCTGGGGCGCCGACGACCTGGAGACCTGGGAGGCGTACGCCCGGCTGCTGCCCGCCACGGCGCCGGCCCGCCCGATGACGCTGGCCCGGATCCGCGACCTGCGGGCCGAGTACGGTCTTGCAACGTCGTTGCAACGTGCCCGTAACTAAGGTCGGCCGCACCCCAGAGGTACGGAGGCTGGCATGACCGTATATTCCGCGCCCGGATCCGACGGCGCGATCGTCAACTACGAATCCCGGTACGACCACTTCATCGGCGGCGAATACGTGCCGCCCGCGAAGGGCCAGTACTTCGCCAACCCCAGCCCGGTGACCGGTCAGGACTTCTGCGAGGTGGCCCGGGGCACCGCCGACGACGTCGAGAAGGCCCTGGACGCCGCGCACGGCGCCGCGGACGCGTGGGGCCGCACCTCCACGGCCGAGCGGGCGAACATCCTCAACAAGATCGCCGACCGGATGGAGCAGAACCTCGAGAAGCTGGCCGTCGCCGAATGCTGGGAGAACGGCAAGCCGGTGCGCGAGACGCTGGCCGCCGACATCCCGCTGGCGATCGACCACTTCCGCTACTTCGCCGGCGCCATCCGCGCTCAGGAGGGCACCGCGGGCGAGATCGACGACGACACGGTCGCCTACCACTTCCACGAGCCGCTCGGCGTCGTCGCCCAGATCATCCCGTGGAACTTCCCGATCCTGATGGCGGTCTGGAAGCTCGCTCCCGCGCTGGCCGCCGGCAACGCGGTCGTGCTCAAGCCGGCCGAGCAGACGCCGGCGTCCATCCACTACCTGATGTCGCTGATCGCGGACCTGATCCCGCCGGGCGTCGTCAACATCGTCAACGGGTTCGGCGTCGAGGCCGGCAAGCCGCTCGCCTCGTCCAACCGGGTGGCCAAGGTCGCGTTCACCGGTGAGACCACGACCGGCCGGCTGATCATGCAGTACGCCTCGGAGAACCTGATCCCGGTCACGCTGGAGCTGGGCGGCAAGAGCCCGAACATCTTCTTCGACGACGTGGCCCGGGCCGACGACGACTTCTACGACAAGTCGCTCGAGGGCTTCTCGATGTTCGCGCTCAACCAGGGCGAGGTCTGCACCTGCCCGTCGCGCGCGCTCATCCAGCAGGGCATCTACACCGACTTCCTCGCCGCCGGCGTCAAGCGGGTCGAGGGCCTCAAGCAGGGCAACCCGCTCGACACCGACACCCAGGTGGGCGCGCAGGCCTCCAACGACCAGCTCGAGAAGATCTTGTCTTACCTGGACATCGGCCGGCAGGAGGGTGCCAAGGTGCTCACCGGCGGCGCGCGGGCCGATCTGGGCGGCAACCTGTCCGGCGGGTACTACGTGCAGCCGACGATCTTCGAGGGCAACAACGCCATGCGGATCTTCCAGGAGGAGATCTTCGGACCGGTCGTGTCGGTGACCTCGTTCGCCGACTACGCGGACGCCATCAAGATCGCGAACGACACCCTCTACGGCCTCGGCGCCGGCGTGTGGACCCGGGACATCAACACCGCGTACCGGGCCGGCCGCGCGATCAAGGCGGGCCGGGTCTGGACCAACTCGTACCACCTCTACCCGGCGCACGCCGCCTTCGGTGGCTACAAGCAGTCCGGCATCGGCCGCGAGAACCACAAGATGATGCTCGACCACTACCAGCAGACCAAGAACCTCCTGGTGTCCTACAGCCCCAAGGCGATGGGCTTCTTCTAGGCCATGGCCACCAGAGTCGACGTGACCCCCGCCGCTGCCGCCATGATGCGGCAGCTGCGGGGCCAGCACGGCCCGCTGATGTTCCACCAGTCCGGCGGCTGCTGCGACGGCAGTTCGCCGATGTGCTTCCCGGAGGGCGAGTTCCGCACCGGCCAGTCCGACGTCCTGCTCGAGTCCCTGAAGGTCGACGGGGTGGACGAGCCGATCACGTTCTGGATGTCGGCCTCGCAGTTCGAGCTGTGGCGGCACACCCACCTGACGGTGGACGTGGTCCCCGGACGTGGTTCCGGCTTCTCGCTGGAGGCGCCGGAAGGCGTACGATTCCTCATCCGTTCGCGCCTGCTCACCGAACAGGAGCTGGCCGAACTCTCCTGATCGCCAGGATTGCCGGGCGTTTGGACCCGGCCACAAACTGATCCGTGCACCGCCGTCGTCCCGTATCACCAACGGGGTGGCGGCGGTTCGCCGTCAGACCGACGCGCCGAGCGCGAACAGTGCCGACGCGACCGTGCCGACCACGAGGACCAGAGTGCGAGACCAGTTCCTACGCTTGCTGACCGATCTCTGCCGGCGCATCCTCCGCGCCGCGGCAGCACTCGACCGGAGAGCACTGGCCCTGGCCCGGATGGCCGCTCGACGGGCCGGCTTCTCCCCCGACCGTGCCGCCTCCCGTGCGGAACCGGCGCTGCGCGCTGTCCGGACGGCAAGGTCGGTGGCCGGACGGTCGAGGGGGGAACTTGTGCGGTTGTCGAGGGCCAAGAAGGCGGTTCTGCTGGGCGTGGTGCTGCTGGCCATCGGCCTGACCGGGCGTGCGTCCGCGCAGTCGGCGGCGGACAGCACCGGCACCCTGACCGCGGCGACCGCGTCCTCGTCGAGCGGGGCCAAGCCCAAGCCCGCGACATCCCGGCCGGCCGCCGGGCACAAACGCCAGCCCTCCGCCCGCGCGGTCGGCAACTCTCGGTACGGCGGCCCGGCGGGCAGCCACGTGCTGACCGGCACCAAGGGTGTCGCGCTGACCTTCGACGACGGGCCCGACCCGTACGAGACCCCGAAGCTCCTGCGCCTGCTGGCCAAGCACCACGTGAAGGCGACCTTCTGCCTGGTCGGTTCGCAGGTGAAGCGGCACCCCGCCATCGTGCGCCAGATCGTCGCGCAGGGGCACACGCTCTGCAACCACACCTGGAACCACAGCCTGAAGCTGGGCCAGGACCCGGCCGCCGGGATCCGCGCCGACCTGTCCCGCACCAACGCGGCCATCCGCCGGGCCGCCCCCGGCGCAAAGATCAAGTATTTCCGGGCGCCCGGCGGGAACTTCACGCCCCGGCTGGTGGCCCAGGCCAAGCAGCTGGGGATGACCTCGATCTACTGGAAGGTCGACCCGCGCGACTGGAGCCACCACCAGGGTGAGACCAGCGCGGCGCACCAGGCCAAGGTGGTCGACCGGATCGAGAAACACTGCCGGCCGGGAGCGATCGTGCTGTCGCACGACTATGGCCAGCCCGACACCATCGCGGCGTACCGCACGCTGCTGCCGTGGCTCAAGAAGCACTACACCCTGGTCGCGCTGCCCTGACGGTCAGTGCGACGGCGGGATGACCCGCAGGTGACCCCGGCGGCCCGTCTGGTGGCCCGGGAGGCGCTCCTCGTCGTCGGCGCGCGGGGGCGGCGCCGGCGGGCGGGCGGCCTCGCGGACGGCGTCGGCCAGAGCGACCAGGTCGTCGGTGGTCGGCGGCGGCGGGGCGAAGTCGCCGTCGTGCCGGACGAGCTCCCAGCCTCGCGGGGCGGTGAGGCTGCGGGCGTGCGGCTCACACAGGTCGTACGTGTGGGGTTCGGCGAAGGCAGCCAAGGGGCCGACGACCGCTGTGGAGTCGCTGTAGACGTAGGTCAGCGTGGCGACAGCCTGTCGGGGACAGCCGTTCCGGGAGCAACGCCGTGGTGACCTCACGGCGGCACGTTATCGCCCCGGCGGCCCGCGTGGGCGCCGAAACCCCGCGACACGCCGACCCACGATGCATCACGATTCGGTCATGACCGACCGACACGCGGCACCCGATGGGACGAATTACCGTCGTATCGACCCGAAGGGGCGAATCAACACGGCGGAAACAGGTCAGACTCCGTGTCACACCGTCGGAGGACTAGAGTTGCTTCAGTGACCACCAGTCCTGAACGCCGCCGCAGCGAGCCGTCCCGGGCGGCGCGCAAGGCCGGCCCGGGGCATCCGGCCCGTCGCGACCGGCACGGCCGCGGCCTGCGCGGCCGGCTCGTCCCGGCCACCGTGCCCCTGGCCCGCACCAAGGCCGAGATCTTCGACGACCTCGTGCTCGACACGGTCGAGGGCCTGGAGCGTCGCTACGCGAAGGAACTGGCCGGCGTCGAGTTCGCCGTCGAGGATGTGCCGCCCGACCTCAACGTCTACGACTCCGACGTGCTCGAGGACGGCGAGGTGCCGCTGGCCCGTCTTCTCCCGGGCCGCCCCGGCCGGCAGGAGCTCCCCCCGCGGATCGTGCTCTACCGCCGGCCGCTGGAATTCCGGGCGATGGACCGCGAAGACCTCGCCGACCTCGTCCACGATGTGATCATCGAGCAGGTAGCCAACCTGCTCGGGGTGGATCCTGACGAACTGTCCTGACTACCCGGGCCTGATCAAGCGCTCAGCCTGACCAAGCAATGATCAAGCAACGCGTCGCTTCAGCTTGCGACGCTCGCGCTCGGACAGTCCACCCCAGATACCGAAACGCTCGTCGTGACCCAGTGCGTATTCCAGGCACTCGGCCTTGACCTCGCACCGACCGCAGATCCTCTTCGCCTCCCGGGTGGACCCACCCTTTTCCGGAAAGAAGGCTTCCGGATCGGTCTGCGAACACAGCGCCCGTTCCTGCCACTCGGGCGCGTCCCCGAGCAGGTCGACCCCTTCAACCTGCGCTTCCATCGGCGTGCCTCCCAATTTCCGCGCCGGCATCACTGCCGGCACTGACCCCCCACGCACGCAGCGTGTTTTTTGCGAGCAGGAGTCACATTTGTGCGCGCTCCAACTCACAACCCCACTCGAAATTACACGCGTGTAAGACGTGCGTCGTCAAGCCGAACCTGATAAATAGGCCCGTTTCCCCGGCGCGCCTCAGCCACGACAGGGTCCCGTTCCTGCCCTATCTCTCCGAAGCCCCGGTAGGTAACGCGGTCCCGTTCACTCGCGTCCAATTTAACCCGTTTTGTGACCTACCGTCGACCGTAGGTCGTGGTCCGCTCCACTGCCGGGCGACCTGCCGCCGCCGCGAGTTCCTTGAGCTCAGCCACCGTACGAGCCGATCCGTGCTCGGAACCCGCCATCCGGGAGATCGTTTCCTCCATCAGAGTGCCCCCAAGATCGTTGCAGCCCCCGTCGAGCATCACCCGGGTACCCTCATCGCCCAATTTCACCCAGGAGCACTGGATGTTGTCGATGCGGCCGTGCAACAGAACCCGCGCCATCGCGTGGACGACCCTGTTCTCCCGCCAACTGGGACCGGCCTTGGCCAGGCCGGCCAGATAGATCGGCGCATTGGTGTGAATGAACGGCAAGCCCACGAACTCGGTGAAACCGCCGGTCTGATCCTGGATGCCGGCCAGCACCCGGAAGTGGCCGAGCCACTGCCTCGGGTGGTCGACATGCCCGTACATCATGGTCGAACTCGACCGGATGCCGAGCTGGTGCGCGTTGGTCACCACGTCGACCCAGGCGCTGGTGGGCAGCTTGCCCTTGGTGAGAACCCACCGCACCTCGTCGTCGAGGATCTCGGCCGCGGTACCCGGGATCGTGCCCAGGCCGGCCTCCTTGAGCTCGGCCAGCCACTCGCGCACGGGGACGCCGGCCTTCGCCGCCGCGGTGACGATCTCCATCGGGGAGTACGCGTGGACGTGCATGCCGGGGACGCGCTGCTTGACCGCGCGGACCAGGTCGGCGTACGCGGTCACGGGCATCTTGGGATCGATGCCGCCCTGCATGCACACCTCGGAGGCGCCGTCCTGCCAGGCCTGCTCGGCCCGGTCGGCCACCTGCTCGACCGAGAGCCGATAGGCGTCCGCGTCCTTCTCCCGCTGGGCGAACGCGCAGAACCGGCAGCCCACATAGCAGACGTTGGTGAAGTTGATGTTCCGGTTGACCACGTACGTGATGTCGTCGCCGTTGACCTGCCGGCGCAGGTCGTCGGCGATCCCGGCCAGCTCGTCGAGGGCCTGGCCGTCCGCGTTGAACAGCGCCATCGCGGCGTCCTCGTGCTCGGGCAGCAGCAGCTTGGCTGGCTCGGTCGACGCGAGCTTGAGGCCGGCGAGCACCTCGGACTCGATCCGCCGCGGCGCCTCGGTGGTGATGTGGGCGGCCACCTCGTCCCAGTCGCCGTAGACGTCGTCGAAGTCGGACCGCCGGTCGGCCGTGCGGCCCTCGCTGTCGATCGTCGCGAAGAGATCGGTGCGACCCGAGGCGTACGCGTCGTCGGGCTCCTGCCAGGGCCGGCCCACGACCTCGGCGTCCTCGCGGGCCAGACCGTCCTCGCCGGACAACGCGGCCACGTGCGCCGTCACGCGCGGGTCGAGCCAGCCCTCGCCGCCGCGGCGCACGTACTCCGGATAGATGGTCAGCCGCTCGCGCAGCTCGAAGCCCGCCTCGGCCGACCTGGCCCGCAGCTGGTCGATCTGCGGCCACGGGCGCTCGGGGTTGACGTGGTCGGGGGTCACCGGCGACACGCCGCCCCAGTCGTCGATGCCGGCCCGCAGCAGCAGCGAGAACTCGGCGTCGATGAGGTTGGGCGGGGCCTGCAGGCGGCCGCGCGGGCCCATGATGATGCGGCCCACGGCCACGGTGGCGGCCAGCTCGCGCAGCTCGGCGTCGGGCATGCCGCGCATCGCCGTGTCCGGCTTGGCCCGGAAGTTCTGAATGATGATCTCTTGGATGTGGCCGTACTCGCGGGCGGCGCGGCGCATCGCGAACAGCGCGTCGACCCGCTCGGCCGGGGTCTCGCCGATGCCGATCAGGATGCCGGTGGTGAACGGGACGCCCACCCGGCCGGCGTCGTCGAGCACGCGGAGGCGTACGGCCGGGTCCTTGTCGGGGGAACCGTAGTGCGGGCCGCCGGGCTCGGACCACAGCCGGGTCGCCGTGGTCTCGAGCATCATGCCCATGCTGGGCGCGACCGGCTTGAGACGCTGCAGCTCGGCCCAGCTCAGCACGCCCGGGTTGAGGTGGGGCAGCAGGCCGGTCTCCTCGAGCACGGCGATGGCGCAGGCGCGCACATAGTCGAGGGTCGAGTCGTAGCCGCGCTCGTCGAGCCACTGCCGGGCCGCGGGCCAACGATCCTCGGGCCGGTCGCCCAGCGTGAACAGGGCCTCCTTGCAGCCCTGGGCGGCACCCTGGCGGGCGATCTCGAGAACCTCGTCGCGCTCGAGGAACGCGGCCGGCAGCCGGTGCGGCACCGTGGCGAACGTGCAGTAGTGGCACCGGTCGCGGCACAGCCGGGTCAGCGGGATGAAGACCTTGCGGGAGTAGGTGACCACACCCGGGCGCCC
The DNA here is from genome assembly GCF_023544445.1 of Actinoplanes sp. M2I2. GTDB lineage: Bacteria > Actinomycetota > Actinomycetes > Mycobacteriales > Micromonosporaceae > Actinoplanes. Next base: position 302,979 of record NZ_JALPVJ010000005.1, read on the forward strand.
GGCCTCACGCAGGCCCGCGTCGCGGACGGCGCCGGCGATCGAGAGCAGCTCGTCGAACTGCTCACCGGTCGCGGCCAGCAGGGCGGTCGCCTCGTCGGCGTCCACCGCCTTGCCGTCGGCTGCTCGGCGCAGGGCGCGCCGGATGCTCGCTTCGGTGGGCTGGGGGTCGACCGTGTTGACCTCTGTCACCCCAGCAGCCTAGGCCGGATTGTCGAGCCTTGCCTCGGCCGAGACCGGGCGCGCTCCGTGGTCTATCCCACTGCGCGCGCCCGGGCCAGGTCATCGGCGTGGTGAGTCGTCCCCGGCCGGGCCGAAGCCCGGACGGTCGTCGGGGATCCGCTCGGTGCGCTCGTCGCCGGCCGGCTCGGCCCTGGGCACGACCTGGGTCGGCTCCGCGAAGGTGGGCGGCGCGGGCGGGGCCGGCGGGGCCGAGGCCGGGTGCGCCGGCGGGGCGGACGCGGGGACCGGCATGGCGGGCTGGCCCCAGGCCGGCTGCTGCTGCGGGTTTCCCTGAGGCGGCTGGCCATAGGGCTGGCCGTAGGGCTGGCCCTGCGGAGGCTGGCCCTGCGGCTGACCGTGCGGGGGCTGGCCCTGCGGCTGGCCCTGCGGCGGGCCGAACTGCTGCGGTCCCGGCGGCGGGTAGGCGCCCGGGCCGTAACCCGGCTGGCCCGGGCCCGGCTGGCCATAGCCCGGCTGCCCCTGCGCCGGCTGGCCGTAGCCCGGCTGACCCGGGTAGGCGCCCGGCTGGCCGTACGCCGACTGGCCGTAGACACCCGGCTGCGGCTTGGGCTTGGCCACGTGGAACAGGCCCTGCCAGAGCCGGAACACCGCGTACGCGGCCACGGCGAAGACGGCGAGCCAGGCCACCCGCACGAGGAGCTCCTCGAACGCGAGCCGCGCGCCGTTGTTGCTCGCGTGGTTGATCAGGCCGATCAGCAGGCCGAAGAGCACGCCGAAGAACGCCATGACGGCGTACTCGACCAGGGCGACCAGCGTGATGAGCCGGGCCTTGGGGTGCCGCGGCTGCACGAGCAGCGCCAGCAGCACGGCGGCCAGCGGCATGAACACCGTCGACGTGTTGATGAAGCCGTAGAAGCTGTCCTGGGTGCGGTAACCGAACTGGTCGTCACCGTCCGGGATCAGCCGGATGACGGCCACGAAGAGCAACAGCGCGGGGGCGCCGACGAGAGCGTAGGCCGCGAGGTCGCGCAGCGGGCGGAGGAACTGGCCGGCCGATCTGCCCTCGCCCGGCGCGGGCTGCGGTTGGCTGGTCACGGGATTCTCCCTGACGAAGTTAGGTGAGGTCGGCTTAGGGTAGTCCGGCTTCGCATCCGGCACTGATACCCGGCGGCGAGTTCCGTCATACCCGTGCGGAAGGATGTGGGCATGCGGATCGTGGTCCTCTCCGGCGGCATCGGCGGCGCGAAATTCCTCGTCGGCGTGCGCGCTCAGGCCCGTGCGCTCGGCGCCGACGTGACCGCCGTGGTCAATGTCGGTGACGACGTGCGCATGCACGGCCTGCAGATCTGCCCCGACCTCGACAGCGTGATGTACACGCTGGGCGGCGCTCACGACCCGGCCCGCGGGTGGGGCCGGGTGGGCGAGACCTGGGTGGTCAAGGAGGAGCTCGCCGCCTACGGCGCCGAGCCGTCCTGGTTCGGCCTGGGCGACAAGGACACGGCCACCCATCTCGTACGCACCCGGATGCTCGCCGCGGGCTATCCGCTCTCGGCGGTCACGGCGGCTCTCTGCGCGCGGTGGCAGCCGGGCATCACGATGCTCCCGGCCACCGACGACCGGCTCGAGACCCACGTGGTGGTCGACGTCGAGGGCGAGCGCAAGGCCATCCACTTCCAGGAGTGGTGGGTGCGCTACCGCGGCGACCTGCCCACCCATCGTTTCGTCTTCGTCGGCGCCGACGCGGCCAAACCGGCCCCCGGCGTGCTCGAGGCGATCGCGGCGGCCGACGTCGTGCTGGTCGCGCCCAGCAACCCGGTCGTGAGCATCGCCCCGATCCTGGCCGTGACCGGCCTGCGCGACGCGGTGGCCAACGGCCCGGCCCCGGTGGTCGGCGTCTCGCCGATCATCGGCGACTCCCCCATCCGCGGCATGGCCGACAAATGCCTGGCCACCATCGACGTCGCGGTCACCGCGGCCGGGGTGGGCGCGCTCTACGGCCCGCGCACCGACGGCGGCATCCTCGACGGCTGGCTGGTCGACTCGTCGGACGCCGGCACCGCCGTCCCCGGGGTCACCACCCGGGCCGTCCCGCTGTGGATGTCCTCCGAGGAGGCGACCGCCCAGATGGTCAAGGACGCCCTGTCGCTGGCCGGCGTCGCCTGACCAACGGCCCGCCGGCGTCTCGACGAGGACCCGGTGTCGCGGTTCGCGCGACTGACCGGCAAGCTGAGCAGGAAATCCACCGCTGAGGGGGCGACGGGGTGACGGACGGGCTGGAGATCCTGCCGGTGCGCGGGATCGGCGACATCGTGGCCGGCGACGACCTGGCCGCGGTCATCACCGCGGCCGCGCCGTGGCTGGCCGACGGTGACGTGCTGGTCGTGACCAGCAAGATCGTGTCGAAGGCGGAGGGCCGGCTGGTCGAGGTGCCCGCCGGCGGCCCCGAGCGCGATCGGGCCCGTGCGGTGGCCCTCGAGTCCGAGACGGCCCGCGTGGTCGCCCGGCGCGGCCCCACCACGATCGTGCAGACCCACCACGGTTTCGTGATGGCCGCCGCCGGCATCGACGCCTCCAACGTCGACAAGACCCACCTGGTGCTGCTGCCCGCCGACCCGGACGCCTCCGCGCGGCGGCTGCGCGACGATCTGCTGCAGCGCGGCCTCGACGTCGGCGTCATCGTCTCCGACACGATGGGCCGGGCCTGGCGCAACGGGCTCACCGACGTGGCGCTGGGCGCCGCCGGCATCGAGCCGATCCGCGACCACCGGGGCGAGACCGACCCGTACGGCAACGAGCTCGAGATCACCCAGATGGCGGTGATCGACGAGCTGGCCGCGGCCGGCGAGCTGGTCAAGGGCAAGGTCGACCGGACTCCCGTGGCCGTCGTCCGGGGCTATCCGCGATCCGGCCCGCGCGACACCGCCGGCGCCTCGGTCCTGCTGCGCGACGCCGCCTCCGACATGTTCAGCCTGGGCACGGCCGAGGCCCGGGCCGACGGTCTGCGCCAGGCCGCGCTGCTGCCCGACGGCCTCGAGGCGGCCCTGCCCGGCCTTCCGGTCGACCCGGCCGCGGTCGACCGGGCCGCCCTGGCGGTCGCCGGCCACCTGTCCCGCGCCACGGCCGTCGCGCCCGCCGAGGCCATCCCCGGCAGCGGCGCCACGGCCGCCCTGCATCTGCACACGCTGGACACCTCGCCGGAGGGCCTGATGCGCCTGGGCGCCGACGCCCACCGGCTGCGCGCCGCCCTGGCCGCCGAGTCCATCGCCACGCTGTCGCTCCCCCACGAGGACGGCATCCGCCTGGAGCTCTCGGCCACCTAGCGGACCCCGCGGCCGGCTCTCCGCCACCCAGCGGACCCCGCGGCCGGCTCTCCGCCACCCAGCGGGCCCCGCGGCCGGCTTTCAGATGCCGGCGGGCAGGCGGGACAGCGCGGGCGCGATCTGGCGGACGGTGCCGGAGGCCAGCGGGGTGGGCAGGGCGTCCGGGGTGAACCAGCCGAGATCGGCGGACTCGTCGCTGATCTGCTCGCGCGCGCCGGCCGGGGCCCGCAGCAGGAAGCGGACGTCGTAGTGGACGGACGGCTCGGCCGGCTGCCCGTCGGCCGGGCCGCACCGCACCTCGTGGATGTCGATGTCGATCGGCTCCGGGTCGAGCACCAGGCCCGGGAGACCGGACTCCTCGATCGCCTCGCGCCGCGCGGCCTCGGCCAGACCGGCATCGCCGGCCTCGCAGTGGCCGCCCAGCTGCATCCACAGGCCCAGGCGGCCATGCAGGCAGAGCAGCACCCGGCCGGCGTCATCCACGATCAGGGCGCTGGCGGTCACGTGACCGCGACGGTGGGCCCGGGTCATCGCGACCGGGCCGTCGGCCAGCAGCTCGAGCGTGCGCACGCGCCCTTGCTCGGCCTCGTCGGAGGTCGCCCGCCAGCCCTCGAGCACCCGGACGGCGTCCGCGTGCAGCTCTTCGATGCTCATGACGTCGATGCCCCCGGCTCAGATGTACCCGTGCTGGCCGAGCTCCTTGAGCTCGTCGACCAGATGCTTGACCTCCTGGGCGCGCTCGCGGGGGATGACCAGCACCGCGTCCGGAGTGTCGACGATCACCAGATTCCGTACGCCCATGGCCGCGACCAGACGTCCCTCGGTCGGCACCACGACCAGTCCTTCGGTCTCGCGCAGCAGCACGCCGGACTTCTGCGAGACGTCGCGGCCCACCACCACGTTGCCCGACGGGTCGGCGGCCAGCACCGCGCCCAGCGTGTGGAAGTCGCCGACGTCGTTCCAGCCGAAGTCGCCGGGCACCGTTCCGACCCGGCCGGCCGCGGCCGCGCCCTCCATGACCGCGTAGTCCACCGAGATGCGGGGCAGCGTCGGCCAGACCTCGCCCAGCACCTCTTCGCGCTCCGGCGACTCCCACGCCGCCGCGATGCGGGAGACGCCGGCCGCGAGCTGCGGCTGCTGACGCGCCAGCTCGGCCAGGAACGCGTCGGCCCGCCAGACGAACATGCCGGCGTTCCACAGGTAGTTGCCCGACTTCACGTAGCCCTCGGCCACGTCGTACGTCGGCTTCTCCTTGAACTCCTCGACCGCGAGCACCGGCCCCTCGGCGACCTCGGCGCCACATTGGAGATAGCCGTAGCCGGTCTCGGGGCGGGTGGGCGTGATGCCGAGGGTCATCAGCAGACCCTGCTGGGCGCCGACCATCGCCTTCTTGATGACCTCGGTGAAGCGTTCCTTGTCGGCGATCAGGTGGTCGGAGGCGAACGCACCCATGATCGCCTCGGGGTCGCGCCGGGCGATGACGGCCGCCGCCAGCGCGATCGCCGCGCACGAGTCGCGCGGGGACGGCTCCACCAGGACGTTGGCGTCAGGGATGGTGTCGAGCTGCCGCGAGACCGCCGCGGCGTGTGCCACCCCGGTGACCACGAAGACACGATCCATCGGCGCCAGCAGGTCGAGACGGGTCACCGTGGCCTGCAGCAGCGACGCCTCGGTGCCGGTCAGCGGGTGCAGGAATTTCGGGTGACCGGCCCGGGACAACGGCCAGAGACGGGTTCCGGTCCCGCCCGCGAGAACAACGCCGTACAGCCCGTCGAGATGATCGCTCATGCGCACAGAGTGTAAAGGTCAGAGGACCGCAACCCGTGTCCAGGTTGTGACGTGGACCTCCGCGCTCGACGCCCAGGTGAACTCTTTGGCACGGTCGAATCCCGCCTTGGCCAACGTCAGGCGGCGCGGCTCGTCGTGCAGCAGGTCGGCGAGGTCGGTCGCGATGCGGTCGGGATCTTCGGTCGTGTAGGCCACCGCGTCGCCGCCCACCTCGGGCAGCGACAGGCGCGGCGTGGTGAGCACCGGCGTCGCGCAGGCCATCGCCTCGAGGATCGGCAGGCCGAAGCCCTCGCCGAAGGACGGGTAGCAGGCCACCAGGGCGCCGCCGAGGAAGCCGGGCAGGTCGGCGTACCGCAGATAGCCCGGACGGAGCAGCCGCAGGTGTGGCGGCACCTCGGCGACGGCCCGGTCGATCTCGTCGTCGTGGCCCTGGCCGCCGGCGAGGACCAGCGCGGGCGGGTGCGGCCAGTCGGCCACCGCGCGGGCCCAGCCCCGGATGAGGTTGGGCACGTTCTTGCGGGGCTCCTTGGCGCCGAGGAAGGCCACGTAGCCCGAATCGGTCAGACCCAGCCGCGCGCGGACGCGGGCCTTCTCCTCCTCGGTGGGCGCGTGGAACGCCGACTGGTCGACCCCGTGGTAGGCCACGTCGATGCGGGTCGGGTCGGCGTCGAGCAGCCGGATGAGCTCGTCGCGGGTGGCCTTGCTGGGCACGATGACCCGGGCCGCGCGGCGCAGCGACGTCTTGATCGCGCTGCGGAAGAAGGTGCGCTTGGTGTTGTCGTAGTGCTCGGGCTCGGTGAAGAACGTGGCGTCGTGCACGGTCACCGTCACGGGGCAACCGGCGCGCAACGGGCACGTGTAGAAAGGCGAGTGCAGCACCTGGGCGCCGACCTGCTGGGCCAGCAGCGGCAGACCCGTCTGCTCCCAGGCCAGCCGGGCGGGCCGGTGCGCGACGGCGGCCGGGCCGGCGATCACCTCGGCCCGGTTGTCGAGCAGGCGGCTGTAACGCTCCGCATCCGAACGCTGGGCCACGACAGCCAGGTCGACCCTGTCGGGGTCGACCTGCCCGAGGGCGCCGAGCAGGCCGTCGACGTATCTGCCGACTCCTCCTCGGTCTGCGGGGACGCTGGTGGCGTCGACGAGCACTCGCGGGGGGCGACCGGCGGTCACGAGGCAACTCCCAAAGAGGTTGTAATTCAGACCACTGGCAAGGGTACGCCGGGATCGCATGCGGCAGGTGACCGCGACGCCGCCTTGGGCCCAGCGTTTCGCGGTTCTCATCGCCCGTCCACGATCGGTCACCCGCCGTCACGAAGCTATCGTCTTCGTTGTGCAGACGACGATCCCGCAGGTGCTGGCCGCGGCGGTCCGCCGCGACCCGGCGAGCCCGCTGCTGACGTTCTACGACGACGCCAGCGGCGATCGGACCGAATTGTCCGGTGCGACCCTGGACAATTGGGTTTCGAAGACCGCGAATCTGCTGGTCGACGGCCTCGGCCTGGGCTCCGGCGACACCGCCGCGGTGACCCTGCCGCCGCACTGGCAGACCGCGGCCATCCTGCTGGGTGTCTTCTCCGCGGGGGTCGGGGCCGACACCCGCGACCCCGGCGCGGCCGACGTCCTGTTCACCGCGCCCGGTCAGGACACAACGACAAATGCCTCGGACCGGTACGCGACCGGGCTGCTCCCGTTCGCGATGCCGCTCCGCGAGGTGCCGTCCGGCTTCGCCGACTTCGTGCTCGAGGTCCGCCAGTTCGGCGACTATTTCCCCGGGCAGCCCGTGGCCGCCGGCGACGTGGCGCTCGACGGCCGGACCCACGCCGACGCGCTGGCCGCGGCGACCCACCGCGCCGCCGAGCTCAAGATCACGCCGGGCAGCCGCGTGCTGATCGACGCGACCGCCCGTCCCGATCCGATCGACTGGCTGCTGGCCCCGCTGATCGCCGGCGCCTCGACCGTCCTCTGCGCCCACCTCGACCGCGCGAAGCTCGACGCCCGCGCCGAGTCGGAGAAGGTCACCCTGGTCGTGGCCTAAGGGGTATCTGGTGGGTCACGCGGGGCTGCGGCGTGGGCTGACCAGATGACCCCTAGCCGCGGTCGCGGGCGAGCTTCTCGAAGGCGAGCAGGGACTCGGGATTGGCCAGCGCCCCCTTGGCCGCGGCCGACTCCACCGGCGTGCCGGTCAGGATGCGCTTGACCGGCACCTCGAGCTTCTTGGCCGACAGCGTGCGCGGCACCGCTCGTACGGCATGGATCTCGTCGGGGATGTGCCGCGGGGACAGCGCCGCCCGCAGCTCGCCCGCTATCCGCCCGCGCAGCGCGTCGTCGAGCTCGAGGCCCTCGGCGAGCACCACGAACAACAGCAGCTCGCCGTTCGGGTTGTCGTCCTTCTCGAGGTGCACGACCATGGAGTCGGCGACCTCGGGCAGGCTCTCGACCACCGAATAGAACTCGGCCGTGCCCAGCCGGACCCCGCCCCGGTTGAGCGTCGCGTCGGAGCGGCCGGTGATGACGCACGAGCCGTCGGCGCCGATCGTGATCCAGTCGCCGTGCCGCCACACGCCGGGGAAGTAGTCGAAGTAGGCCTCCCGGTAGCGCTTGCCGTCCGGGTCGTTCCAGAAGCCGACCGGCATGCTCGGCATGGGCGCGGTGATGACCAGCTCGCCGAGCTCGTCGATCACCGGGCGGCCGTCCGGGTCGTACGCCTCGACGCGCGCGCCCAGGGCCCGGCACGCGATCTTGCCCTCGACCACGGGCAGCAGGGGCACCGACCCGACGAAGCCGGTGCACACGTCCGTACCGCCGGAAAGCGATTGCAGTTGCAGGCGCGTGCCGACCGCCTCGTAGACCCAGTCGAACCCCTCGGGCGGCAGCGGCGCGCCGGTCGAGCCGATGCCCTTGAGACCGTCCTTGCGCGGGGTCAGACCGGCCTTGCGGCAGGCCATGAGGAACGGCGCCGAGGTGCCGAAGTAGGTGATGCCGGCCTCGTCGACCAGATCCCACAGGGTCTCCAGGCCGGGATGGGCCGGGTTGCCGTCGAACAGCACGATGCCGGCGCCCACGGCCGGGCCACTGACCAGGAAGTTCCACATCATCCAGCCGGTCGTGGTGAACCACAGGAACCGGTCGCCGGGGCCGAGGTCGTGGTGCAGCGCCAGCATCTTGAGGTGTTCGAGCAGGATGCCGCCGTGGCCGTGCACGATCGGCTTGGGCAAGCCGGTCGTCCCCGAGCTGTAGAGCACATAGAGCGGGTGGTCGAACGGCACGGACTCGTACGCCATCGGCTCGTCGCCTCGGAGGTCGGCGAACGTGCCGGCCGCCGGATCGAGATAGCCGATGGTGACGACGTGCTCGAGCGAGGGCAGCGCGGCGGTGATGGCCGCGACCTCCTCGCGCCGGTCGACCGCCTTGGCGCCGTAGCGGTAACCGTCGACGGCGACCAGCAGGGTGGGCTCGATCTGCTGCCAGCGGTCGATCACGCTGCGGACGCCGAATTCGGGCGCGCACGACGAGAAGGTGGCGCCGAGGCTGGCTGTCGCGAGCATCAGGACGTACGTCTCGGGGATGTTGGGGGCGTAGGCGGCGACCCGGTCACCCCGGCCGATGCCGCGGGCCCGCAACCCCGCCCGGACCCGGCGGACCTCCTCGCGCAGCTGCGCGGCCGTCAGGACCACCGGCTCCCGCGTCTGGCTGTGGGCCAGGACGACCGGGTCGTCGTCGGCCAGGCCGGGCATGCGCAGCACGTGCTCGGCGTAGTTGAGGGTCGCGCCGGGGAACCAGGTCGCGCCGGGCATCGACGCGTCGGGCAGCACGGCCGACGGCGGGTCGTGGGCGATGACCTCGAAGTAGTCCCAGATCGACTGCCAGAACGCGGGCAGGTCGTCGACGGACCACTGCCACAGCGCGGCGTAGTCGTCGAAGGTCAGCCCACGCTCGCTCTCGAGCCAGGACAGATAGTGCCCGATCCGGGACGTCTCGCGAACGTCGGCCGGCGGCTCCCACAACACTGCGCCCGTCATGCGCTCACCTTAACGTTCACTCAGCCTTCTCCTCCTCGGCCCGGGCCCGCTGGATGGCCGCACGGCGGGCCAGGCGGTGCTCCCGCCGGATCAAAGCCTCGCGGAAGCGGCGCTCGTCCTCAACGTTCTCGGGCAACACAGGTGGGACGCTTCTTGGGTGGCCGGCCACGTCCACGGCCACGAACACCAGATAGGCGGTCGCCACGGTCAGCGGCTCGCTGGGCACCACGTCCCAGCGCTCGGCCACGACCTTGACCCCGACCTCCATCGAGCTCGACCCGGTCCAGTTCACCTGCGCGTAGGCGTGCACGAGATCGCCAACCCGCACCGGCTCCACGAAGAGAATCTCGTCGATCGCGGCGGTGACGGCCGTGCCACCGCTGTGCCGGGCCGCCGAGGCACCGGCCACGTCATCGACGAACTTCATCAGCACCCCGCCGTGGACGGTGCCGTAGAGATTGACGTCGACCGCCGTCATGATGCGGCTCAGCGTGACCCGGCTATGACTCGTCGGACGGCCGGGGACCTGCTCATTCATGCGGCGTACGTTACGTCGTCCTTCCGCCCGGTTGCCCGGCGACGGTACGGTGCGTCGGGCAATCGGTGTCGGGGGAGAGTAAGCGTGCGTCACTTCAGGTCGATCTTGTATGCCCTCGTTCTGGCGCCGGCGGTGTGGATCCTCGCGGGCGTGGGTTTCACGCACGATCTGACCGCTCGCGGGCGCGACGACTTCGCCGTCGAATCGGTCACCGGGCTGCTTCTGCTCGTGCTCGCCGGGGCGGCGTACGCCATCCTGCTGTTCGCCCCGATCTCGCCGTCCGGTCCCCTTTTCGGCGGGCTGGTCTATCTCGGGGCATCGACGTGGGCGTTGGTGTCTCCCGGGGGATACGCGGGGGTCTGGCCGGATTCGGTGGCCAAGGACGGGTTCGACCTCAGCCGGCCCGGATATGGGCTGGCCGCGCTTCTGGCCCTGCCTTTGATCTGTACGGCTCTGAGCGCGCGACGGTGGGCCCGGTACGAGCCGCCGGTGTTGCCGCTGATCGGTCAGCTGGGGCGGGCACGGGGGCGGGCGGCCGTGGCCGGAGGGCTCACGCCGTTCACCGATCCCGACTCGACGGCCCCGATGCCGATTCCCGGGACGACGCCGGGTTCCGACGACACGACAACGGTCGTGGCCGGCGGCAGCCCTTCGCCGTCTCCCCTCTCCCCTACGTCGCCATCCTCGGCTCCTCCCGCTCCGGCTACTTCTACCGCGGCTTCTTCTGCCCCGGCTTCTCCTCCCGCGGCTTCTTCTGCCCCGGCTTCTTCTGCCGCGGACTCTTCTGCTCCGGCTCCTTCTACCGCGGCACCTTCTGCCTTGGACGAGCCGACGGTCGTCAGCAGCGGTGGCGCGACCGCTGACCCGGACGCGACCACAGTCCTGCCGTCGTCGAAGCCTCCCGTGTCAGGGGCGGAGGTTGCACCCGCGGAAAGGGTTGCTTCCGCTGGGGCGGCGACCACCTCGTCCGAGCAGGACGACACTGCCCCCATGCCGGTAGTCGGCTCAGACTTGGCCGCCGAAAACCCGTCGCACACCTCAACCACCAGCGCGCCCACGCTCGGCGCAGCCAACTCCACCGGGTCTACCACCCACGCGGAGACGGCCACTGCGACGACGCCGGGCACTGAGGCAGCTAACCTCGCGACCACCACATCAGCTTCAGAATCCGGCACCTCCGTCGCGGAGCCTGGCGCCGAGCCCACATCCAGCACAGCAATCGCCACGGGCGCCGCCGGCGACGATGTGGCCCGTGACCATGCGGAAGACGCCGCGACCAGCGCTCACGGCGCGGAAGAAGTTGCCGAGCCCGCGCCCAACGCAGCAATCGCCGCAGACGCAGTGGCGGGTGACGAAGCTAAGTCGGTCGATGTGATTGCGGTCCTGGCGGCCGAGGAGCCATTCAAAATCGGTGAAGTCGTCGAGGTGGCGCCGGAGGACGAGGTCACCTACGCGGTGGCGACCGTCCGGGACGAGCGGCAGACCACGGTCGTGGTCTCGTGGGACGAAGCCGCGACGGTGGCGGCGCTCTTCAACGGCCAGGCGTCGACCAAATACGTCGCCATCGCCACATCGCCCGTCGAGTCGGAGGACGAACAACCTCGGTCGACGGCCGCGGAAAACGGAACCGTGGTCGGCGTCGACCAGGCCCCTTCGGCGGCGGCGGTCGCGGCGACTCTCAACAACGCCTTGGTCTCAGAATCCAAAATCTCCGCCGAACCTCACCTCTCGCGCCCAGAAAGTGGCAGCGGGAGCGGGCCGGTCGACGCGGCGCCGGTAGCAGCGGCCGACAAACCCGATGCCCCGCAGCACACCGCAAGCGCAGCAGAGCACGCAGTAATCGGAACAACAGATGCGGAAGCGGCCGACGACACCGACACGGCCACCAGCACCGACACAACAGAACCCACCGCAGGTGAAGCCGAGCAAGCAGCCGAAATCACCAAGGCAGCAGCCGACAACACCAACACGGCCACCACCACCGACACAACAGAACCCACCGCAGGCGAGACCGAGCTAGCAGCTGGAACCACCAAGGCAGCAGCGGCCGACAGCACCGACACAGCACAACGCCCCGCGGGCGAAACCGAGCAAGTAGCAGCCGGAACCGCAGAAGCGACGGCGACCCGGAACACCGGAACGGCGAAGCGCCCTGAAAGCGAAGAGGTAGCCGCAGCAGCCGACTTCTCGGCTCCGAGCGCTGAGCGGGTCGATGGAACACGAGCCGAATCGGAAACCGCGGAGTCTGCCGGCGCTCTGATCGCTGACGTCTCCGCCGACCCGGCAGGCGCGGAAGAGGCAACCTCGCCTCCCACCGACACTGAAGACGACATCACCCCCGTGTCGGATGCGACCTCCGGCGGCCAAGCCGAACGAACGGTCGCCGGGCATGTGACCGCTGACCGGGCGACGGCCGAACCCGCAGTGGTCGAAGCGGCGGCGACCGAACCGGCAGCCGACGAGCCGGCGACGAGCGAACCCACAACTGACGAACCGGCGACGGCTCAAGCGGCAGCACAGGTCGGTGCCGTTGCGGATGACGATGACGCTTTCGAGATCGACGACTCCGTCGAGTTCTATGTGGTCGGGCGGGCCAAACCGGCGCCGAACACGCGCGCGGTGCCGCCGGAGCTGGAGGAGACCCGGTCGCTCGAAGCGCCGGACCCGGACCGCACCAGGGCTATCAAGATCGGCGAGCTGACCACCAAGCTGCAGATCTCACCAGCCGCCGGTGAAGAGCCGGCGGCGGTCAACGAGCCGGTTCGCGCCCGCGCGTCGGTGGCCGTGCCCGACATCTCCGTGCCGGATCTCTCCGGGGCCGAGGTGACCCGTTCGCTCAGCGCGCCCGATCCGGACAGAACTCGGACCATCAAGGTATTCACCGCAGACGACCGCTCGGACCCGGGCGCGCCTCCCACGGACGACGCCGAAGTCACTCAGCCCCTGAACGCCCCCGATCCGGACCGGACGCACGCCATCACCATCGTGTCGTCGGACGACCGCCTCGCGTCGACCGACGCCTCATTCGACGACGCCGAAGTCACCCGGCCGCTGAGCGCCCCCGACCCGGACCGCACACACACCATCACGGTCGTGTCGTCGGACGACGCCGGGGTCACGCACTCCTTCGGCGTGTCCGCCGTGGACGACGGGGAGGTCACGCGGTTGCTCAGTGCGCCCGACCCCGATCGGACGCAGGCGATCGCGATCGTGCCGGCGGCGGGCGGCGCGCCGGCTCGCGGCCTCGACGAAGCGGATCCCGAGCGTACGCATCTGATCAGGATCGCCGAGCTGGCTGCGCCCATGCGACTGCTGCCGCCCGAGCCGGCCGAGGATCTCGCCCATCACCCGGGCCGGGCGCCGGGGCATAACACCGCGGCGCTGAGCCACACCGGTGACATCGGCGGCGACGAGACCCAGGTGATCGAGCTCGACCCGGACCGTACGCAACCCATCCGGCTCGGCACGGTCGAGCCGCCCGGTGAGCGTACGGAAATCATCCGGATCCCGGTGCGGGGCAAGGCCGCCGTGCCGAGCCCGGTCGAGGCCCGGCCCGAAGCCGTACCGGCGTCCATCGCCGCCGCCGAGCGCCCGGACATCACCGAGGACCCGACAAGCCGGATCACCCCGCCGGACGGGTACGGGCCCACGGGCGAGGGGCGCGACAGCGACCCGGAGCGGCGAGGGATGACGGTGATGAGCATGGAACGCCCGCCCGACGAACCGGAGATCCCGGCTCAACGCCGGCCGGACTGAGTCTCGAGGTCACGGCCGGCGGGATGAAGCCGGCGAGGGTTACGGACGGTCATTCTTTCGAATCGTACAAATGATCGAAGAATGTAGTATCATCCTCGCATGTCCCCGGACGACGTGCCCCTGAGCAAGCGGCAACGGCAGATCTTCTCGATGATCCGCGAGTGGATCGACCAGCATGGCTATCCACCGACCATTCGTGAGATCGGCGCCGCCGTCGGGCTCGACTCACCGTCGTCCGTCGCCCATCAGCTCAAGGCCCTCGAGGACCGGGGCTACATCCGGCGCGGGGCTCGCGGCTCCCGGGCGATCGACGTGCGCACTCCGGGCGAGCAGGCCAACGTGCCCGTTCCGGTGCTGGGCACGATCGCCGCCGGCACCCCGATCCTCGCCGACGAGCACATCAACGAGGAGCTCACCCTGCCGGTGAGCCTGGTCGGTCACGGCACGCTGTTCGCACTGGTGGTCAAGGGTGATTCGATGATCGAGGCGGCGATCTGCGACGGCGACACCGTCGTGGTCCGTCAGCAGCAGGTGGCCGACAACGGCGACATCGTGGCGGCGATGATCGACGGCGAGGCCACGGTCAAGGTCTTCCGGCGCGCCGGCGGTCACATCGAGCTGGTTCCGCGCAACGCGGCGTATGACGTCATCCCCGGCGACGACGCCACCATTCTCGGCAAGGTCGTGACGGTCCTCCGCCGGGTGTGATCAGCACGCCGCCCGGCGGCGAGGTAGACCGGAGCGTGCCGCAAAGCACTCGGGCCGCATCCTGAGGATGCGGCCCGAGCACCGGGGTGGTTCGTGAAGCGGGTTCAAGAGCATGGACGGAACCCTCGAACCCGCTACACGTCAACGCCGAATGTCTTGGCCGGGACGGTTCGGGGCGTCACGGCTGCCGAGCATTCTTTGTTGCCTTGCTTCGCGCCACCGGGACGTCGCCTTGCTTCGCCTTACTGCGACGCTGCCCTGCTTCGCCCTTCCGGGACGCTGACTTACTGCGGCGTTGCCTTGCTTCGCCCTACCGGGACGCTGCCTTGCTTCGCCTTACTGCGGCGTTGCCTTGCTTCGCCTTACCGGGACGAAGGTCAGCGACGGTGGCCGTGACCGAAGCCGCCGTGGTGGCCGTGGCCGAAGCCGCCGTGGTGACCGTGACCGAAGCCGCCGCCACGCCAGTTCTGCTCGACCTCCAGGGCCCACAGGCCGCGCTTGAAGCCGATGCGGACGCGCTCGCAGTCGTAGTCGTCCCAGCGGTCGCGGAACTCGCCGATGCGACCGGTCCGCTCGCAGGCGCCCCGCGTGCGGAAGTAGCCGACGACCCGGTCCCGGTCCCCGTGCTTCTGGACCTTCGTGGTGGTCGCGGGCTTGGCGGCCGGCGCGTCCGCGCTACCGGCGGCGAGCGCCGGGCCGGCACTGATCGTGGCGCCCGCCATCAGGCCGAGGCCCACCATGGTGAACATCCGAGCTACCTTGCTCATCTCTACCTCCAAGTGGTTGCTGCCTTGTGCCACAGATCGTGGCATATCGGGCACAAGCCACCATCGCAGGCCAATACGTACTTTCGGCTGATCTTGGCTGACCGTTTGTGCTGCCGGTCACACTTCCCGAAACCCGAAGGCGCAGCCGCTCGCATTGAGCGACCAGCGACCAGCGCCCAGCGACCAGCGCCCAGCGCCCAGAGCGACCAGCCGACTGAGCGGGCGAGCGAGTGGGCGGCTGAGCGATCGCCCTCAGGCGACGAGAGCGGTCGCCAGCGCGGTGGTGAAGTCGCTCAGAACGTCGGCGTCGGGGGCATGGTCAGGGTTGACCTCGGTGAGAACCAGGCCGGCGAACCGCGGACTCCGGGAGAAGACCGACACGCTGACCATCGCCTCGTGCAGAGACAGGCCGATGGGCTCACCGCCGGAGTCGGGCACGTCGGCGATCGGCATGTCGGCGAAGCGCAAGACGTCCACATCGAAGTGCAGGACGAACGCGCCGGCGGCGGACTCGGCCGCAGCCAACGCCTTCCGGGCGGCCGCTCGGACGTCGCGGTGCACGTCGAGGGCCGTGACGCGGACGATCGACAAATCCTCAAGCACCTCGCGCTCGTGGTCCAGCCCCTCCTCGGGCAGAGCGTCCCCATAGGACACCAGACGGTCGGCGGTGATCGGCGGGCCGACCGCGGCGACCTCGGGCAGGTGGCCGGGCAGGCGCAGCAGGTGGGCGACGCCCATCGCGTCCAGGTTGCCGTTCGCCCGGCTGTCGGGCGTGAAGAGATCCGGGCCACCGTCCATATAGAGCAGTGCGGGCTCGCGGCCGGCGCGGGCGAATCCCGCCATCACGCCCACCGTGATGCTGCAGTCGCCGCCGACCACCAGCGGCGTACGGCCGTCGGCCAGGATGGCCACCACCCCGGCGGCCACGTCCTCGGCGACCGCGGCGACGGCCGGGGCGTTCTGGCCGTTGGGCCGGTTCGGGTCGGGGCGCCAGCGAAAGCCGGGCACGTCACCGCGATCGTCGACGTCGAGCCCGCCGGCCCGCAGATCGGTCAGCAGCCCGGCGGCGCGCACGGCGGCCGGGCCCTGCTCCAGGCCGGGCGTGTGCGCCCCGGCACTCGACGGCACTCCCAGCACAGACCACTGACGGCTCATGTCCCCATACTGGCAACGACGGCCTGGTTTCGCAGGGCCGTCACGGCTCCGGATAGCGGGCCAGGCGCAGTCGCCACTGGAAGACGGCCAGCGTGCCGCCGGCGCAGATCAGCCAGGTGAGTCCCGCGTGAGCCAGGCCGTGCCCCACCATGTCGAGGCTGCCGCCGTCGACCGCATACGTGCCCACCTCGCGCGCCGACCAGAAGGGCATCAGTTTGGCGGTGAGACCGGCCGGGTCGGCGAGCATCTGAACGGCCACGACGCTGAGCAGGGCCAGGGCGCCCTCGAGCTCCCGCGGCAGCAGAGCGCCGATCAGGCTGCCGAACGGCGCCGCGACGATCGCCGACAACAGCATCATCAGACCGATTGCCCACAGGTGCCGCACGTCCTGGTCGACCCAGGTGAGGGCAAAGTAGCCCAGGGCCAGCGCCACGCCCACGCCGGTCATGGCGAGCAGGCGACCGCCGATGATGCTGATCACCGACGCGCCGGTGAGGCGCAGCCGCGGATCGACGCTGCGGGAGGCGTTGACGACGAACAGAGTGAGCGTCGAGATGGCCCACCCGATGCCGAGGGTCAGCATGCGCAGGGACTGGCCCGTGGCGTCCCGCCGCACCAGATAGAACCAGAACGGCAGGGCGACCACCAGGGCCAGCGCGGCCCAGCGCCGGCCGACCTCGCGGGCGGAGAGCGAGGCGACCACCAGCGTCGTCATCGTTCCCCCAGGTCGAGCACGTGATCGACGTTCTGCAGGTCGTGGAGCAGGTGGGTGACGACCACGATGGCCCGGCCGGCGTCGCGCCAGGCGAAGACCTGCTGCCAGAAGTCCACATAGGTGCCCTGGTCGAAACCCTGGTAGGGCTCGTCGAGCAGCAGCAGGTCGGGGGCGTGCAGCTCACCCAGCACGAGGTTGAGCTTCTGTCTCGTACCGCCGGACATCTGCTGGACGCGCTGCTGCCGGCGGGGACGCCAGGCCAGCCGGGTGGCGAGGTGGGCGCCGGTGGACCGGGCCCGCCCCGGGACCATCCCGGCCGCCGCACCGAACAGCGTGAAGTGCTCCTCCGCGGTCAGCCAGCCGGCCGTGCCACCGTCCTGCGGCACGAGCCCGACGCGGCGGGTGCGCTTGACCGTTCCGGCGCTCGGCCTGGTCAGCCCGGCGCAGATGCGCAGCAGCGTGGACTTGCCGCAGCCGTTGGCCCCGACGATCGCGGCGACCTCGCCACCGCGCACGGTCAGGTCGACATCGGCGAAGACCGTCTGGCGCCGATACCGCTTGCTCACGCCGCTGAGGCTCAGCATCACCGGCCCGGCCCCGAATCGCGTACGCCCGGCCTCCGGCGCCGGAGCGCTGAGCTCAGCCACCAGATGGCGGGCGTAGAGGTGCGCGGGCCCGAAGACGTCGCCCGGCGCGCCCGCGTTCTCGGCGGCTTGCTGGGCCGTCTCGTCGGCGAGCCGCCGTGCCCGGGCGGGTTGCACGCCGAGGCGCAGCAACTCGGCCTCGAAGGCGGTGGGCCAGTCAGTCATGGGGCACCTCGCTCGGGCTCAGCAGCGAGTCGACCCCGTCCCGGAATCGGCGCCAGTCGTCGGCCTGCCCGCCGAGCACGTCGAGGCCCGCCTCGGTGATCGCGTAGTACTTGCGCCGCGGTCCAGCCTCGGACGGCGCCCAGGCCGGCGTGGCGAGACCCTGCTCCTCGAGCCTGAGCAACGCCGGATAGAGCGTGCCGCCCGGCACGTCGGCCACCCCGGCCGCCGCGAGCCGCTGCGACAGCCCGTACCCGTAGTCGGCCCGCTCCCGCAACATCGCCAACAGGCACAGGTCCAGAAAGCCGTGCAGCCACGGCCGTGGTGTCATGGCTAGGCAGGCTACCTGGTTAGCAGGCAGCCTGACTACCGGGTTCCTCGGTCAGGGTTGGGGAGGGAACCGGATCAGGCGCCCAGTTGATGCTCGGCGGGTTCGCTCTGGAGCAGCGAGGCGAGTGGCGTCTTGGCGACTGTCTCGTAAGCACCGTGCGCAGTGAGGACGTACTGCGTGACGGTCTGCGCGGGATCGCGGTCGACGACCCAGTAGCGCGGAATGCCCGCGGCCGCGTACTCCCGCAGCTTGATGATCTGATCCATCGTCGTGGAACCGGGCGAGACGATCTCGACGACGAGCAGCAGCTCGGCCAGGCCGGGCCAGACGGTCGGTGGCAGCGGCCGCGCCCACACCGTGAGATCCGGAATCCGGCCGCCGTCACCGTCGCGCCCCGGGATCCGGATGCCGACCGCCTGCAACACCTGCTCCGCCGGCCACCCCGCCATGCCCAGCCACAGAAGCAGCCGGCTGGCCACGACCGCATGATCGGTACCTGGCGGCGGCATGACGGACAGGACCCCTTCCGGGCTCAGCTCATAACGATGGCCGTACTGGTCGGCCTCGTTCATCGCCGCCAAGTCGTCCAGCGTGACGACGGCCGGGAAGTTCCTGCCGATGGCCTCAGCACTCATGCCGTTCATCGTATGGCGTCGGAGGGGTCCGGCCCGGGCCTGTGGACAACCGGCCACCACAGCAAGAACGCTCCGGGCCGAAAGTGCACCGGAGCGTTCTTCGTCGATCAGTGGGCCGGGTCAGTCCTTGAGGAGCTGGCGGGCCATCACGACGCGCTGGACTTGGTTCGTACCCTCGTAGATCTGGGTGATTTTGGCGTCGCGCATCATGCGCTCGACCGGGTAGTCGCGGGTGTAGCCGTAGCCGCCCAGCAGCTGGACCGCGTCGGTGGTGATCTCCATCGCGGCGTCGGAGGCGAAGCACTTGGCGGCGGCGCCGAAGTAGGTCAGGTCGGCGTCGCCGCGCTCGCTCTTGCCCGCGGCGACGTAGGTCAGCTGCCGCGCCGCCTCGAGCTTCATGCCCATGTCGGCCAGCATGAACTGCACGCCCTGGAAGTCGGCCACCGGCTTGCCGAACTGCTTGCGCTCCTTCACGTAGCCCTTCGCGAAGTCGAGCGCGCCCTGGGCGATGCCCAGCGCCTGCGCCGCGATCGTCACGCGGGTGTGGTCGAGCGTCTTCATCGCGGTCGCGAAGCCCGTGCCCTCGTCGCCGATCAGGCGGTCGGCCGGGATGCGGACGTTGTCGAAGTAGACCTCGCGGGTGGGCGAGCCCTTGATGCCGAGCTTCTTCTCGGGCGCGCCGAAGCTGACCCCCGCGTCCGACTTCTCCACCACGAACGCGGAGATGCCCTTCGAGCGCTTCGCCGGGTCGGTGACCGCGAAGACCGTGTAGTACTCCGACACGCCCGCGTTGGTGATCCAGCGCTTCACGCCGTTGAGCACCCAGTGGTCGCCGTCGCGGACGGCCTTGGTGGTCATCGACGCCGCGTCGGAGCCGGCCTCGGGCTCGGACAGGCAGTACGAGAACATCGCCTCGCCCGACGCGACCCTGGTCAGGTACTTCTGCTTGAGCTCCTCCGAGCCGGCGATGAGCAGCGGCATCGTGCCGAGCTTGTTGACCGCCGGGATCAGCGAGGACGAGCCGCAGGCGCGGGCGACCTCTTCGATCACGATCGCGGTGGCCAGGGCGTCCGCGCCGGCGCCGCCGTACTCGGCCGGGATGTGCGGGGCGTGGAAGTCGCTCGAGCGCAGGGCGTCGTACGAGGCCTTGGGGAACTCGCCGGTCTCGTCGGCCTCGGCCGCGTTCGGCGCCACCCGCGCGTCACAGACCTCGCGCACCGCCGCGCGGATGGTCTCGTGATCCTCCGGCAGCCGGTAGACGTCGAACTCACTCATGGCCTGGCCCCTTCGCTCAAAGCAGTCCCGCCGCTATGTTACTGGCGCGTAGCGTACGCCGACCAGAGGCGGAGTATGACGTCGCCGGGCGTTTTCTATAGATGTCGGCCCCCATGAGCCTGTTCTAATGAGGTGTCGGACCGGCATGCTTGAAGAAGGTGTGGCCGGCAGGGTCGAGGAGGTTCCGTGGCGCAGGCTGACCAGCCCGACAGCTACGACGATGAGCTGGCCCGCATCGAGGCTTCGATCGCGGATCTCAAGATCCGCGACATGGCCGCGGCGAAGGAGCGCACGCAGATCGCCGCCAAGATCCAGGCGGCGCAGTTCCAGCGTGACATCCTCGCCCACGCCAACACCAAGAAGAAGACCGCCAAGGGCCCCAAGACCCGACGTGTACGCCGGCGCGCGACCGAGGAGTTCCCGCCACCACCGCCGCCGACCGGTGGCCCGGCGGACGAGCCGCCTCCCCCGCCGTCACCGCCGTCGTCCGGTCGTCCCCGGCCCACCGCGCCGCGCCCGGACTGGGCAGCGCCCGGTTCGGCGCACACCGGCCCGCCCGGCGTCGCCACCGACGGCGTGACCGCCCTGCTCGACGACCCGCCGCCGACCGAGCGGGTCGCCCCGGCCCCGCGTCGTTCCGCCGGCTTCTCGGGCGCCGAGCACCACCCGCCCGAGGCGTCCTCCCAGTCGGTGCAGAACATCCTGCTCGCGCTGGGCGCGCTGCTCATCGGCGTCGCCGCGGTGGTCTTCGCCGGTGTCGCCGTCACCAACCCGTTCGCCCGGGCTTTCGTCCTCGCCCTGGCCACGGCGACCGCCCTGGTCGCCGCGCCCGGCATCGCCCGCCGCGGTCTCAGCTCGACCGGCGAGACGGTCTCCTGGGTCGGCCTGATCCTGTTGCCGCTGACGCTGTTCGCGCTGCACGGCAGCGACCTGACCGGCGGCGCGCGCGTGCCCGTCCCGCTCTACCTGGGCATCACCTTCGCGATCACGGCGATCGCCAGCTTCGTCTACGCCGGCTTCACCCGGCTCGCCGCGCCTCGCTACGCGACCGTCGTGGCCGTGCAGCCGGTTCCGCTGCTGCTGGCCGAGCCGATGATCGAGAGCCCGGCCGGCTGGGGCATGGCGCTGACCGTGGTCGCCGTGCTCGACCTGCTGCTGCTCACCACCGTGATCCGCAAGGGCCGGCTGCTCCCGGAATGGCCGTGGGGACGCCCGGTGGCGGCCGACCGGCAGCATCAGGATCCGGTGCTGCTCGCCGAGGACGCGCCCGAACGCCCCGAGTCGGCGCCCGAGGAGCCCGACCTCATCATCCACGGGTCCACGACCCGGCGGCGGAAGGGATGGCTGCGGACGCGCATCTTCCCCGGTCCCCGTCCCGAGGGCGCCCCGGCGGCGGGTTCGGTGCCGGTCACGTTGCCGGCCACGCCGCCGTCGGCCGACTGGCTGCGCGAGCTCACGTTCGCGCTGCTGATCGTGGCCAGCGCGGGCGCCCTGCTGTACTCGTCGGTCGCCCTGCTGCAGGCCCGGGTGCTGCCCGACGCGCTGCGCTCCGGGCTGGTGCTGGTGCTGGCCGCGCTCACCGCGTTCGCCGCCGCCTGGTTGCTCGACAACCTGACCGCCCGCAACATCGCCGGCGGCGTGCTCGCCCTGGCCGTGATCGGCGCGACGGCCCGCATCGCCCACGTCGTGTCGCCGCACTGGACGCTGGCGGTGGCGGCCGCCGCGATCGCGGTCACCGGCGCGGTCGTGGCCCTGGTCCCGCCCGAGGTACGCCGCGGTCCGCAGATCGCCTCGGCGGTGGCGCTGATCCTGATCGGCGTGGTGCTGATCGTGGACTGCCTGCGGGCCGCGTTCGCCCCGCTGCAGGCCGCCCGCCCGGTCTGGCAGGCCGACACGGCCGGCTACGCCCAGCGGATGGCCGAGGCCGCCGGCGACCTGGGCTGGTTGCTGGCCTTCAGCGCGCTGCTGGTCACCATCGCCGCCGCGCTCGCCCTGCCGCCCAGCGTGCGGCACGAGGGCGCGGTCGCCGGCATCGCGCTGACCGCCCTCGCCGTTCCCGCCTCGCTCGGCCTGGACTGGTCCGGGGCCCCGTGGCCGCTGGTCCTCGCCTCGGTCGGCCTCGGCGCCGCCGGGCTGGCCGCGACCACCCGCCGCATCGCGATCACCCATGTGGCCGCGGCCGGCGTGGTCGGGCTCTTCGGCGCCGGCGCCGCCCTGGGCGCGGCCTGGCTCACCGCGGCCGTCCTGACCGCGATCGCCGGCGCCGGCGTGATGATCGCGGTGGCGGCCCGGCAGATCCCGATCCGCCTGTACGCCTGGCTGGTCGGCGACTGGGCCGCCGGCGCCGCCGCGCTGGCCCTGCCCGGCGCCGTGGTCACCGCGGCGCTCGCCGTCGCCGACCAGGGCGACGGCCCGCCGCCCACCGAGGCGGTCACCGTCCCGGCGCTGGCCGTCGGCTTCCTGGCCGTGGCGGCCACGCTCAGCTATTCCGCCGTGTTCCAGGTGGCCCGCCGCGACATCAGCCTGCCGCTGACCGCGGGCACCGGGCTCGGCGCGATCGCCCTGGCCCTGGCCGCGCTGCTCTCGCCCGGCGCCACCGCGCCCGACGTCTGGGTCGGCGCGCTCCTGCTGGTCGCGGCCGGCCTGCTGTTCTTCTCCAAGTCGATCGACAACGGCCGGCGCAGCGACCGGATGCTCGACGGCCCCGACATCGCCGCCGCGGCCGCCACCGTCGCCATCTGCGGCGCGCTGGCCCGAGTCTTCGCGCTGGCCTTCCCCGAGGCGCCGCTCGCCGTCGCGGGCGTGGTGGTGCTGATCGTCGCGCTCGGCGTCGCCGTGCTGCCCGCGGAGTGGAACCGCGGCCCCAACCGGGGCCTGGCCGTGGCCGGCGTCGTGGTCGGGGCGATCGCGGGCTACCAGGCCCTGGCCGGCGCGGCCCGCATGCTGACCGTCTCGGCCGACCTGTGGGACGCCGACCTGACGGCGTTCCCGGGTCCCGGCCCGGGCGCCTGGCAGGCGCCGTTCGCCCTGGTCGCTGTGTCGATCGCTGCCGCCATCGCGGCTCCCCGGCCGTGGTCGCACCTGTTCTCGGCGATCGCCGGCGCGGCGGCCGCGATCGGCGCGCCGTTCGCGCTCGGGCTGCCCTGGTGGTCGCCGCTCCTCATCGGTGCGGCCGTCGCGGTGGCGTACGCGATGGCCTCGATCTCGGCCCTGGAACCGGCCGCCGCCCTCTGCCGCGCCGGGGCGGCCGCCGCCGTGCTGCTGCACGCGGTGATCGCCTCGCTCGCCCGGCCCTGGTCGACGGCGCTGTCCCTGCTGCTCGTCGTGCTGATCGGCGCGCTCACCGCGGTGCTGGCCCGCACCCGGGTCGCCCCGATCGAGAGCCCGCCGCCCGGCACGCCCCTGCCCCCGCCGAGCCGGTTCGGGTCGCCGTCCACGGTCACCGAGGCCGATCTGGCCCGCGACGACACCGGCATGCCCCGCCACCGGGCCCAGATCGGCGGCGCGGCCACCGGCGCGATCATGCTGGCGCTGCCCGGCGTCCTGGCCTCGATCGGCGGCGACCAGGACCGCGGCGCCATGGTGGTGCTCACGGCCGCCTTGGCCGCCTCGAGCCTGAGCCTGGCCCTGCTCGCGCTGGCCGGCCGCTACATCGCGCAGTTCCTGCCGTGGGCCACGGTGGGCCTCGTGCTGGGCGCGACGATCACCGCCTTCGCGTCGATCCCGACACCGCACCCGACGGCCCTCTACGCCGCCGCGGCGGCCCTGCTCGGTGTGCTGGCCGAGCTGCTGCGCGGCTCGATCCCGGCGCCCGGGCTCACCCTGGCCCGCGAGGGAGTCTTCTCGGGCAGCCGCTACCCGGCCCGCCGGTGGACCACGGCCCGCCCGCTCGGGCTCAGCGGGCGCTGGCTGGTCGACCCGGCCACCAGCGCTATCGTGCTCGCTCTGCTGCCGACCATCCTGGCGCTCTTCTCGATCGCCCCCGCACTGCGCGCCGCGCTGGTCGACCCGCTGGGCCAGCTCTCGCACATCTGGGACGGCCCGATCCCGGCGCTGTCGCAGCCCTCGTCCGGCTACGTCGACGGCACCAGCGTCCTGGCCATCGTGCTGCTCACCGGGGCGGCCGCGCTGGCCGCGATCGGCTTCGGCGGCAAGGCGTCCGAGGCCGTGCCGGTGATCCTTCCGGGTCTGGCCATCACCATCCTGATCGCCCCGATCGCCCTCGACGCGCGCTACCCCACCGCGACCACCGCGGCCCTGGTCGTCTTCACGATCTCGATGCTCGGGCTGGCGCTCACCCCGCCGCCGGCCGGCCGCCGCTCGTCGCTGCTCGGGACGACCCGCACGATCGTCTTCGTGATCGGTCTGCTCGCCGGCAACGCGGGCCTGGCCGGCAGCCTCGCCCAGCAGCGCCTCACGCTGTTCACGCTGGGCAGCGCCGTCCTGGTCGGCCTGGCCGCCGCGCTGGGTGGCCGCAGCCGCTTCGCCCGCATCCTCGGCTGGCTGTTCGCCGCCGTGATGGGCCAGTTCTTCGTGCTCACCGCCGCGATGGCGGCCGGGGTGGAACGGCCGTGGGCCGCGTTCGGCGTCCTGGCCGTCGGCACCGCCCTGCTGGTCCTCGAGGCCACCGTGCCGCGCCTGGGTCTTCCGCAATACCGGGCCGAGGCCTCGACGATCGAGTGGGCCGGCTACGCGTCCGCGTTGATCGCCGGCGTCATGGCGTTCGACTCCCCCGCCCACCTGGCCGCGATGCTCGCCGCGTGGGGCGCCGTCCTCGGGCTGGCCGCCGCGCGCGTCGGCCGGCCGCCCAGCCAGCGGCGGGCGCTCTTCTGGACGGCGGTCGGCTTCGAGGTCGTCGGCATCTGGCTGTTCGTCGCGCTGGCCGATGTGGCGCTCCCCGAGGCGTACACGCTGCCCTTCGCGACGCTGGCCCTGCTGGTCGGTGTCCTCGAGTCGCGCGACCGCCCCGACCTGAGCAGCTGGGCCGCGTACGGTCCGGCGCTGCTGGCCGCGTTCGTGCCCACGATCGGCATCGTGCTGGCCGGCAACGGCGGCGAGCTGCGCGAGGTGCTGCTCCTGCTGGCCGCGGTGGCCACGCTGATCGTCGGCTCCCGCAACCGCCAGCAGGCCCCGGTGGTCGTGGGCGCGGTGGCCACCATCTTCTCGGCCATCCACTTCGCCAGCACGCTCGTCGGTCCCTGGCTGGTCCTGGTGCCGCTCGGCGTGATTCTGCTCTGGGTCGGCGCCACCAACGAGAACCGCCGCCGTACGCGCGAGGGGCTGCGCGGCGCCCTGGTCAAGATGCGCTGATGAGAACCCTGTACGTGGTCACCCATCCCGAGGCCACGCACCACGTCGACGGGCTGGTCGGCGGCTGGTACGACTCCGACCTCACGGCCCGCGGCCGGGAACAGGCCGTGAGGACGGCCGACGCCCTCGCCGCGTCGCTGCCCGCCCGTACCGATGGAGCCCCGCGGGCCGAGGTCCACTCCTCCGACCTGCTGCGCACCCGCCGGGCGGCCGACATCATCGCCGGCCGGCTGGGCACCGAGGCGATCCTCGACAGCGACCTGCGGGAGAAGTCGTTCGGCGAGGCCGGCGGCAGACCACAGTCGTGGTTGGACGATCGCTTCATCCCGCCACCGCGATCCGGCGAGCGTCTGCGCCACGACGAGGGCGTGCCGGGCGCCGAGACCAAGGGGGACCTGGTCGTCCGGGTCTACGCCGCGGTGGAGCGGATCCTGAAGTCGGACGCGCCCCACCAGGTGATCGTGACCCACGGGATGGCCGCCACGTTCGTCGTCGCGGCCTGGATCGAGATGCCGCCGGAGTCGGCCGGGCGGGTGGCCTTCCGGTTCTCGCCGGGTGGCATCAAGACGCTGCACGAGGACGATCGCTACCACAACCACGCCGTCGTCCGGCTCAATGACGTGGCCCACCTGACCGGATTCTGACCGCGAAGACGACACGCTAGCCTGCGGCGACACAGAATCAGGGGGGCGCAATGCGACAGCGTGGGTGGGTGAACGCGGCGCTCGGCGTGGTCGTCGCGGCGGGCATTCTGGGTGCGGCCGTGCGGTTCTGGCCGGCGAGCGAGGCCGGGGCGACCGTGATCGCGCCGCCCTCCCGGGTCGTCGATCCCTCCGTACCCGAAGCGAAGCTGCTCGACAGCGTGCTCTCCGTCGAGGGCTGGCGCGACTTCGGCAACCCGGTCGGCTTCGCGTACGTGCCGAAGTCCCGCCCACCCGGCCTCACCGACCTGACCCCCGGCAACCCGCCCGACCTGACCGGCGGCTCACACCGGGGCAGCGGCAACGGCGCCCTGCTCGACGCCTACCACCTCGAGGTCGACGGGAGGCGGGTCATGGTCGCGGTCGAGTTCTCCGCCGGGCCCACGTCGACCTGCGCCGACGTCGCCGGTCTCACCGCGGCGACGTGCGTCCGCGACGACAAGCCGATCACTCCCGAGCCCGATGATGTAGCCCTCCGCCACACGACGGCTTACTTGACGGCCGACAGCGCCGCCGCCCTCACGTCGGCGGAAGCCGAAGCAGCCAAGCGATTCTGGGCAACGGCCCCCTTCGTCCCGGTCACCGAGGCGACCTGGTTCACCGACCTGCTCGTCCGGGCCGAGGCCGCCGTCCAGAAGTGACTGTCAGCCCGCGATCATCTCGGACGGCGCCGGCCGGGGCAAGGCGCGGTCTGTTGCCGCGCTGTCGGGCTCGGGCAGGGGTTCGGTGTTGCGGCTGCTGAGGCCGTCGAGGGAGATGCGCAGCAGGCGGCGCCACGTGCCGGGGTGGCTGTCGGCGGTGGTCAGGACGGCCTGGCTCAGGGAGCCGCTGAGCAGGAACAGGTCCTCGGTGGTGACGCCGGTGCGCAGAACGCCGGCGTCCACGCAGCGGGTGCGTACCTGGTCGATCAGGGAGTAGCAGCGCTGGACGCAGGACTCACTGGGGCCACCGGTGGTGGCGTAGCTCTCGACGACGGCGCGATTGTCGGCCTGATTGTCGAGCAGCTGTTCGAAGAAGCCGACAAGTGCCTGCCACGGGTCCTCGGTGGCCACGGCCTGCTGGTGCGCGTCGGTGAGCCACGCGTTGAACTGCAGTTCCAGGACGGTGGCGAGCAACTCGTCCTTGGTCGGGAAATGGCGGTAGAGCGTGCCCATGCCGACGCCGCTGCGCCGGGCGATCTCCCGGACGTCCACGCCACCGCCGCACTCGGCGAACACCTCACCGGCCGCCGCGATGATCGCGGCCCGGTTGCGCTCGGCGTCGGCTCGACGGCCGGACCTGGTCGCGGCGGTGGCGTGATCGGCGAGCGTCATGGTGTCCAGCGTACGACAGCAACCAGGCCGCGGAGCACTTGCTCCGTTTGTGGCCTGAACAACAGGAGCAGGTGCTCCGCTTGATGCTAGCTTGGTGCGGAGCATCTGCTCCGTTTGATCGGGTCGACGGGGCCATCGCCTCGCCTGACCCGTCCGCGCACTGAGGAGACCCCATGGCAACACTCGGCATCATCGGCGCCGGTGCCATCGGCACCAGGATCGCTCAGCGGGCGATCGCAGCCGGCATCGACGTCGTCCTGGCCAACTCCCGCGGCCCGGAAACTCTCACCGCGAAAGTCGCGCACCTCGGTGCCCGGGCCCGGGCCGGGACCCCCGCGGAAGCCGCCCGAGCCGGCGACCGGGTGGTGGTGAGCATCCTTCCGCTCGCCGCCTACAACCAGCTGCCCGCCGCCGAACTGGCGGGCAAGGTGGTGCTCGACACGGGCAACTACTACGCCACGCGCGACGGTCGCCTCCCCGCCCTCGACGCGGGTGAGGTCACCACCAGCGAATTCGTCCAGCAGCAGCTGGCCGGCGCCCACCTCGTCAAGGCCTTCAACAACATCAGCGAGCACCACATCTCCGCGCTGGCGCGCCCGGCCGGCGCGGCCGACCGCACCGCGCTACCCATCGCCGGCGACGACCCGCAGGCCAGGGCCGGCGCTGCTGAGCTGATCAGCCAGCTTGGATTCGACACTGTCGACGTGGGCCCGCTGGCCGAGAGCTGGCGCTTCGAACCCGAGACCGACCCCTATGTCGTGCCGTACTGCGCAGACCCCGACGCGATGTGGGCCGCTTGGGCGCAGCTCGTGGAAGCTCTACGCTCCGGCACTCCCCCGCAGCCGCCCGCAGCCGACCCGGGCGCCGCCCCGCTACCCGCGGCCCGGCTGCGCACCCTGCTCGCCGGCACGTCCCGCAAGCTCACCGCCGATCGCTTGATCGCCTGACGAACGGCTCCGGCCGGTCCGCCTGAATGGTCGGGTCAGGCGCCGGAGACGGGGTGGCAGAGCTGGGGGTTGGCCAGCTCGGCGCACGGGCGGTCGCCGTGGGCGCGGATGATGTCGGCTCCTACCTGGTTGGTGAGGTAGCGCAGGAAGCTGGCGGCCAGCGAGTGCGCGTCCGGGTCGCCGTGGGTGTAGCCGAGTTCGGTCTCCCAGAAGGGGTACGTGCCGTGGTCGGCGTCCGGCACGGTGGCGGGCCGGCCGTCGATGCGTACGAGGGCCAGGCCCGCACGGTCGGTCGCCGCGCCGAGTTCGCTGTAACCGAGCGCGCCCGGGAAGTCGACCACAGCGCTCAGCACGTCGTCGGTGGAGTTGCGGGCGCAGCGGACCACGCCGTCCGGGGAGCCGGGGTCGCGGTCGCGGCAGGTGTCGGAGTTGCTGCCCGGTTCGCGGACGCCGCCGAGGACCCGGCGCTGGAAGGCCGCCCGCGTCCCGGAACCGGGGTTGCGGCTGATCAGCCGGACGGGCACGTCGGCGCCGCCGATCTGCTTCCAGTTGGTGATGTCGCCGCGGTACAGGCGGCGGATCTGGTCGGTGGTCAGGTCGCGCACCCCGGTCTCGGCGTTGATCACCAGCGTGAACAGCACGAAGGCGATCGGCCGGGCCACCAGAGCGGGCATCCCCTCGGGCTTTTCGCCGTCCGAGAAGGCGAGCACGTCGGCCTTCTCGGTGGCCCGGTCGAGAGCCAGCAGACCCTCGCCGCTGCCGCGCATCTCGTACGAGAAGGAAGCCTCCGTACAGACGTCCTGATAGGACCGGGCCGCTTCCCGGATCACCGGCTCGAAGGCTGTCGAACCGGTCACCGTCAGCCGGCCGGCGGCGCAGTCGAGCGGGGTGCCGGTGTCGCTGCGGAAGAAGACGATCGACTGCGCGACCACCAGCAGGGCCAGGAAACCGACCAGCACCATGGCCCTTTTCGGGGTGCCGGTACGGCTGCGCGTCTCGATGATGCGGCCGTCGCCCACGCCGCCCTTGATCGTGCCGACCACGAGCGGATCGGGGTACGGCCCGTCGCTCTTCGTGGTGCCGTCGGAGCTCTCCAGCGCGGCCAGGACCTTGTAGTGGTCGTGCCGGTTCATCGGCACCTTGGGCAGCTCGATGAGGTCGTCGCGCACGGTGAGGCCGGTCAGGCTGGAGCGCAGGTTCTCGTCGCTCAGCTCGGTGACGACGAGCCCGACGACGCGCCGGCCGGGGAAGCTCACCCGGATGCCGGCCTTGTCGTCGTCGCGGACGGCGTAGTCGTGCTCGTCGATGTTGGTGCGTCCGGTGTTCTCGATGCGCAGCAGCACGATGCTGGGGTCGACGAGCGGCATCCCGTCCTTGCTCAGCTCACCCAGCGCGCCGGGTGCGGCCGTCTCCCCCACGTCGTTGGCCGTGGTGTCCATCTGCACGCGGTATCCGAGCCGCTTGCGTCCCTTGACGAGGAACTCGTAGATCGCCGCGATACTCGGCACGACGATGCCGAGCGTCGCCAGTGCCACGCTCCACCAGAAGTCGATGACCGCCTCCGTGTTGTACCGGCTTCATCGATCGTAGGAGGGGCTCTTGAACGCCGCGTGAAGCCTTCAGGAACTGAGGCTGCGGACGAGCTGAGGGGCTGGGTTCACATAGGACCGGGTCGTCGTGACGACCGTCGGGACGGTTTCGTTGCCGTCGGCGACCGAGCGGACCGTGGCCGCGCCGTCGGGGTCGCCCCAGATGTCGACCCAGTGGTAGCGGTCGGCCTGACGGGCCAGCGACCCGCGGAGCCGCACGCAGAACGGGCACCCCGGACGCCAGTAGATGATCGGGCGGCCGTCGGCAGCCTGGGCGGCGCGGGCCTCGGCGTCGGTGATCGACCGGGGGAACGCGCGGGGCGAGACGAGCACGGCCAAGCCGGCGACGACCGCGAGGAACACCACACCGGCGAGCGTCGAGCCGTCGGTCGCGAACAGCACCGCGCCGAGCACGCCGACAGCGACGAGGACAACCGTCGGTCGCCAGCGGCGCGTCATGCCGTGAGATTACCCGAGCAGACGGTCGCGCAGGGCGGCGTCCTTTTCGGCGACGAGCTTCTCGAGACCGGCCTGGAAGGCGGACATGCGGTTGCGCAGCGCGGGGTTCGCGGCGCCGAGGATGCGGACGGCGAGCAGGCCGGCGTTGCGCGCGCCGCCGATCGACACGGTCGCCACGGGCACCCCGGCGGGCATCTGAACGATCGACAGCAGCGAATCCATGCCGTCGAGGTGCTTGAGCGGCACCGGCACGCCGATCACCGGCAGCGGCGTCAGCGCGGCCACCATGCCCGGCAGGTGGGCGGCGCCGCCGGCCCCGGCGACGATCACCTGCAGGCCCCGGTCGGCCGCGTTCTCGGCGTAGTCGACCATCTTGCGGACCGTACGGTGGGCCGAGACGACGCCGACCTCGAAGGGCACCTCGAACTCGGCGAGCGCGAGCGCCGCCGCCTCCATCGTGGGCCAGTCGGAGTCGCTGCCCATGATGATCCCGACGAGCGGTGCCATTACCGGCCTTCCTGAAGCCATAGGGCGGCCCGGGCCGCGCGGGCCCGCACCGAGGTCATGTCGTCGCCCAGCACGGTGACGTGCCCGATCTTGCGGCCCGGGCGGACCTGCTTGCCGTAGAGGTGCACGCGGGCGCCGGGGTCGGTCGCGAACAGGTGGTGCAGCCGCTCGTCGATCGAGATGCCGCCCTCCTCGCCGCCGAGCACGTTCGCCAGCACGACGGCCGGGGCGGTCAGCGACGTCTCACCCATCGGGTAGTCGAGCACCGCCCGCAGATGCTGTTCGAACTGCGACGTCCGGGCGCCCTCGATCGTCCAGTGGCCGGAGTTGTGCGGGCGCATCGCGAGCTCGTTGACCACGATGCCGCCGACGGTCTCGAACAACTCGACGGCCAGCAGGCCGACCACGCCGAGATCGTTGGCCAGGTCGATCGCGAGCTGCTGCGCCTTGAGCGCGAGTTCCTCGGGCAGACCGGGCGCGGGCGCGAGCACCTCGACACAGATGCCGTCGCGCTGCACCGTCTCGACGACCGGGTAGGCCGCGACCTGCCCGAACGGCGAGCGGGCGACCAGGACGGCGAGTTCGCGGCGCAGCGGCACCCGCTCCTCGACGATCAGCGGGGTGCCGGTGGCCACCAGCTCCGCCGCCTGCTCGGGGCCGGCCAGCATCCAGACGCCCTTGCCGTCGTACCCGCCTCGGGTGGCCTTGGCCACGACCGGCCAGACACCACCCGCGAAGGTCTCGACGTCGGCGGCGGTCTCGACGCGGCCCCACCGCGGCACCGGGGCGCCCAGCGCGCCGAGCCGCTCGCGCATCAGACCCTTGTCCTGGGCGAACACCAGCGCCCGGGAGCCCGGGTAGATCTTGACGCCCTCGGACTCGAGCGTCTCGATGTGCTCGGTCGGCACGTGCTCATGATCGAAGGTGACGGCCTCGCAGCCCTTCGCGAACTCCCGCAGCGCGGCCAGATCGGTATGCGTACCGATCCGCACATCGGCCGCGACCAGCGCGGCACTGTCATCGGGAGACACGCTCAGCACGCGCAGTGACTGACCGAGAGAAATAGCGGCCTGGTGGGTCATCCGGGCCAGTTGGCCCCCGCCCACCATGCCGACCACAGGCAGACCGGTTCGGGTATCCATCGCCTCACCAGCCTAGCGACCCAGGCGCGCCGCCAGATCGTCCGGGCTGGTCACCGGACGGTCGCAGACAAAACCCCGGCACACGTACGCCGTCGGGACGCCAGACTGCAGCGGCCGGTCGGCCAGCAGGGGGACCCCCGCGCGGTCGGGCTCGCCGGCGACGATGACGGTGCCGGGCGGGGCGTGGCG
This sequence comes from Actinoplanes sp. M2I2, assembly GCF_023544445.1. Classification (GTDB taxonomy): domain Bacteria; phylum Actinomycetota; class Actinomycetes; order Mycobacteriales; family Micromonosporaceae; genus Actinoplanes. The sequence goes on from NZ_JALPVJ010000005.1 coordinate 335,129, forward strand.
ATGGGCGGCGGTCAGCAGCGGTCCCTCCTGGCCCGCCGGCGCCACGATGGCGATCTCGTACGGCCCGGAGAGCGCAGCCTCGGCCACCGTCGCCGAGTAGCCCGCGAAACGGGGGTGACCGCCGATCACCGGGCCCGCGGTGGCCAGGGCCGCGTCGGCCGCCTCGCGGTAGCTGGGCTCACCGCTCAGAGCGGCGTACGCCACCAGGGCCGCGCAGATCGAGGACAGGCCGGACGGCGTGGCGTTGTCGGTCGGGTCGGCCGGACGGGTGACCAGGCGCTCGGCGTCGTCGGCGGTGTCGTAGAAGCCACCCCCACCGGTGCCGAAGTGGCCCAGGGCCACGTCGAGCAGGTCACGCGCCCGGTCGAGCCAGACGCCGTCGGCGGTGAGCTGGTGCACGGCCAGGAACCCCTCGGCGACGCAGCCGTAGTCCTCGAGCACCCCGGCCGGCTCCCCCACCACGCCGTCGCGCGAGACCCGGCGCAGGCGGCCGTCGACGACGTGGCGCTCGGCCAGCACGGTGGCGATCTCGAGGGCGGCCACCCGGGACGACTCGGCGCCGGTCAGGAGGCCGTGCTCGGCCAGCGCGGTCACGGCCAGGCCGTTCCACGAGGCGACGACCTTGTCGTCCCGCGCGGGCTGCGGGCGGGTGGCCCGGGCGGCCAGCAACCTCTCCCGTACGTCCCGCCAGCGCTCGGTCAGCGCCGGGTCGGCCGAGTCGATGTCGCGGGCCAGCACGAGCACGCTGCTGCCGTGCTCGAACGTGCCCTCGGCGGTCACCCCGAACAGGTCGGCCGCCCACCCGCCGTCGTCGGCCCCGAGCACCTCGGTGAGCTGCTCGGGCGTCCAGGCGTAGGTCAGCCCCTCGACCCCCGCGGCGTCGGCGTCCAGGGCCGAGGCCAGCCCACCGGCCGGGGTCCCGAGGTCACGCAGCAGGAACGCGGCCGTCTCGTCGGCGATCCGCCGGACGAACGGGTCGTCGGTCAGGCGCCAGAGCTGCGTGTACGCCCGGAGGAGCAGGGCGTTGTCGTAGAGCATCTTCTCGAAGTGGGGCACCGTCCAGGTCGCGTCGACCGCGTACCGCGCGAAACCGCCGGCGAGCTGGTCGTAGATGCCACCGCGGCCCATCCGCTCGGCGGCGAACCGGACCGCCTCGAGCGCCTCGCCGGAACCGGTGCGCTGATGGTGGCGCAGCAGGAAGAGCAGGCTCATGTGCGGCGGGAACTTGGGCGCGCCGCCGAAGCCGCCGTTGGTCGTGTCCTGATCCTTGAGCAGGCCGTTGGCCGCGGCGGTGAGCAGCTCGGCCGAGACCGGCGCCGTGGGCCCACCGACCAGCTGGGCCCCGCCGATCGCCTCGACCACGCTGGCGCCCTGCTGGACGACCTGCTCCCGCTGGTCGCGCCAGGCCGTGGTGACCGAGTCGAGCAGGCGCGCGAAGTTGGCCCGGGGGAAGTAGGTCCCGCAGAAGAACGGGTCGCCGTCGGGCGTGGCGAAGACCGTCATCGGCCAGCCGCCCTGCCCGGTCATGGCCTGGGTGGCGGTCATGTACACGGCGTCGACGTCGGGCCGCTCCTCACGGTCGACCTTGATCGGGACGAAGCCGTCGTTCATGAGCCGGGCAATCTGCTCGTCCTCGAAGGACTCGTGGGCCATCACATGACACCAGTGACAGGCCGCATACCCGACCGAGATCAGCACCGGCACGTCCCGGCGCCGAGCCTCGGCGAAAGCCTCCTCGCACCAGGGCCACCAGTCGACCGGGTTGTCCTGGTGCTGCAACAGATAGGGCGACGTTGCGGTGGCGAGCCGGTTGGACATCCCTGCTGCTCCTGATCTTGACGCTCATGGGTTGCACGTGGCCCGTAGATCCGTTCGATCCACGAGTCAATCACACGAGATTGCGAGAAGCGGTTGATCGAGCACCCGGCTCGCCCAGCCTGATTACCCACCCTCGGAGAAGGCGAACGTGCCCTTCTCGGCGCCCCGACAGACCCGCTCCGGCCTGCGTCCGCCCCTGCAACCTTCGGTCCAGCCAGATCTTCTGTCAGGCTTCGAGGCCGCTCTGGACCAGAGCAACCGCGACTAGCGTCGACATCGTGAAACAGCCGGAAGCCGACATCATCGTCATCGGCGCAGGCGTCTCCGGTCTGACGACGGCAATTTGCCTTGCCGAGGCAGGCGCCGGCGTCACTGTCTGGACGGCCGAACCCACCACCGAGACAACGTCCATGGCCGCCGGCGCAATGTGGGGGCCCTACCTCGTCCAACCGCTCGACCGGGTCGACGCCTGGAGCACACATACTCTGGCCGTCCTGAGGGACCTGGCCAACGACGTGCGCACCGGGGTGCGGCTTGTCTCGGGGATCGAAGCCTCCCGCGGAGCCGTCGAGGCACCGGCCTGGGGCGGCCAGCTCGACGGATTCCGCATGTGCGAACCACACGAACTGCCTGCGAACTTTTCGACGGAATGGCGGTATACCGCCCCATTGGTCGAGATGCCGATTTACCTCGAATACCTACGGCGCCGCCTCACCGGCTCCGGTGGTGTCATCCAAAGACGGCGCGTTTCGGCCCTCGCCGAGGCCACGCGCGAGGTCGGCATCGTGGTGAACTGCGCCGGCATGGGCGCTCGGGACCTTGTCGATGACAGGAAGATCGTTCCCGTCCGCGGACAACTTGTCGTGATGAAAAATCCCGGCCTGCACGAGTTCTTCTCCGAGGACACCGGGGCGTCGCCCGACCTCACTCACTGGTACCCCTACGGCGACACCGTCGTCCTGGGCGGCACCGCCCAACCCGACGTCTGGAACCGAGGTCCGGATCCCGCCGTTGCCATGGCCATCATTCGCAGGTGCGCAGAGATCGAGCCACGCTTCGACGACGCCGAAGTACTTGCTCATCGAGTCGGGCTCCGTCCCACGCGCGACCCCGTTCGCGTCGAAGAAGAGTCCACGACCGGTGCCAGGATCATCCACAACTACGGTCACGGCGGTGCCGGTGTGACGCTGTCATGGGGATGCGCTGCAGATGTCGCCGAACTAGCCCTGGTGCCCCGGAGCCAAAGAGCGCAGCGGCCTCCACGGAGAAGGGGCGCTCGGCCCTGACGATCCCCGCCCGGGAAGGACTGATTCTTGGATCTGCCGGCCGCCTGACGAACGACACCGCCGGCCAGTCATGGACAAGCTACCGAGCAGCGCGCCGCGGGCCGGGAACCGCGAGCGGGCGCTGACGACCGGACTTGACCCGGGGCGCCGGCGGTAGCCATGATCTTGGCAGATCTGCTGGTCAGGCCGGTCGACCGGGGCATTTCCGCCGCTTCAGCAGGGAGCCGAGAGCATGGCCGTGAACATCGGTGGAGCGAAATCGCCGTGGATGGGCGCGTTGGTCGCGGCCGGCTCCATCGCTGGCGTCAGCGTGTTCGCCGTGGCCCGCGACTGGGGATGGGAATCCTGGCTGTGGGCCGCGGGCGTCTGTGTCGTCGGCGGAGCTTTCTCCTCCCTCGCGCAGGCTGAGCGCAATTGGCGGATCGACCGCTCTGTCGCGCAGGCCCGGGTCCTGGACAGCCGGGCAGACGCTGAGCCGGGCCTGCGGTAGACCCCCGGCGGCTATGACAACCGCCGGCGCAGGGCTGTGGACGAGCGCCGGCGCAGGGCTGTGGACGAGCGCCGGCGCGGGCTGTGGATAAGCGCTAGGAGGCGTCGTCGGCGCGGAGCGGGCGGATGTTGGCCGGCGCGGCCTCGGCCAGGGCCGTCAGGGCCTGGACGATCTTGTCGGCCGGCATGGGCTTGCAGAAGTGGTAGCCCTGGGCGGTGGGACAGTCGAGGGCGAGCAGAGCGGCCCGTTGCTCGGTCGTCTCGACCCCTTCGGCCACCACCCGTACGCCCAGGCGGGCGCCCAGCTCGACCGCGCCGCGGACCACTGCCTCGGCGGCCGGGGACTCGATCATGTCGTCGACGAACGAGCGGTCGATCTTGAGTTCGTCGACCGGGGCGCGCGTCACTATGGCCAGCGACGAATAGCCGGTGCCGAAGTCGTCCAGGGAGAGCTGGACGCCCATGTCGCGCAGCTCGGCCAGCACCTCGTCGACGATGCGCTCCTGGCTGACCGCGACCGACTCGGTGATCTCGAGGACCAGGTGGGCGGCGGGCGCGCGGTGCCGGCGCAGCGCCTCGCCGACCTGGGCCGGGAAGCCGGGGTCGAGCAGGCTGCGGGCCGAGACGTTGACCGAGACGGGCACGTCGACGCCGGCGTGATGCCAGCTGCCGGCCGCGGCCAGCGCCAGGTCGAGCACCCGGGCGGTGAACGCGGTGTGCAGCTCGGCCGAGTGCTCGACGGCCGGGACGAAGTCGCCGGGTGAGAGCTGCCCACGGCGAGGGTGCCGCCAGCGTACGAGTGCCTCGACCCCGGTCGGCGCGGCGGTGACCAGGTCGACCGCGGGCTGCAGGTGCAGCAGGATCTGGTCGTCGGCGGCCAGCGCGTCCTGGAGCTCGGCCAGCAGGGCCAGCCCGTCGGTGGTGACCGCGTCCTGGCTCGGGTCGAAGGCGCTGACCGCCACCTGCTGGCGCTTGGCCTGGCGCAGCGCGAGAGACGCGCGGCGGACCAGCTCGGCGAGATCGGCGCGACCGGCCGGACCGGCCGCGACACCGATCGCCACCTCGACGGCGAGCCGCACGCCGGAGACCTCCATCGGGCGGATGAGGTTCTCGACCAGCTCCCGGGCCCGGCGCAGAGCCACCGGCAGGGGGCTGGGCTCCTCGCGCCGCAGGGCGGTGGAGTCGGTGAGTGTGGCGACGGTCGTCAGCAGCACGGCGAACTCGTCGTCGCCGGTGCGCGCCACGAGGTCGCCCTCGCGGGCCAGGTCGGTGAGGCGCTCGGCCACCACGCGCAGCACCTCGTCGCCGTGCCGGTGGCCCAGGGTGCCGTTGACCTCGCGGAAGTCGTTGATGTCGAGCAGCAGCAGGGCGATCGGGCGGCGCCGGTCGAAGGAGCGCAGCAGCTGGTCGCCGTCGGCCAGCAGCGTGGTGCGGTTGAGCAGGCCGGTGAGCCGGTCATGAGCGACGTCGCGAGCGATGCGCGCCTCCAGGTCGGCCAGCCGGCCGCGGGTCGCCGCGTCGTGCAGCGCCCCGGCCAGCGCGTCGCCGAAGGCCGAGATGGCGGCCTCGTCGCGCGGGGCGGGCAGGGTCGGGCCGGACAGCCACACGGTCAGCTCGCCGACCGTGTCGCCGGCGACCGCCATCGACCGGGTGATCGCGGGCCCGGGCAGGCCGGCGACGGCGTTGTCCTGACCGGGGCCGTCCTCGGCGTAGCGGCGCTCGCCGTCGTGGGCGCGCACCTCGATCTCGACGCGGCGGGCGCCGAACACTTCGAGCGCGGCAGCCAGCCCGGCCCGCGCGACCTCGGCCTCGGTGCCGCCGGGCAGCTTCGCCGTGGCCGCCGAGAACGTCTCCCACATGCGGCGCTCCTCTTCGGCGCGCAGGTGGAAGCGATAGGTGCGCTGCAGCAGCCAGAGGCCGGGCGCGAACGCGAGGAGCCACAGCGGGCCGTCGACGATGGCGTGGACGGCGGCCAGGCCGACCACCACGTTGCCGACGAACATCGGGATCTTCGCGTACGAGGCGCGGAGCAGGATCTGCCGGGCTGGGGCGTCCCGGTGCAGGGCGAGAGTGAGCGTGGCCAGCCCGAAGGTGATCAGCAGATAGGTCAGCGCGCCGGCGATGAGGCCGGTCATCGTGCGCGTGCTCAGCACCGCCGCCTCGCCGGCCACCAGGACGGCGACCGCGGTGGCGCCGGCCGAGCCGAGGCACAGCGAGGCGGCCAGGTGGGCCAGCTCGGCGACGTTGCGGTGCGAGTCCCACCAGGACAGCAGGCCCCAGGCGACCAGCGCGCCGGCCAGCGTGGCCGCGGGCAGCCAGCCGGGCGGCGCCACGACGAAGGCGATGATGAAGGCGGCCTCACCCCAGCTCACCGAGACCACTCCACGACCGAGGCGGAAGCGCAGCCGGGCCAGTTGACCGGCGATGACGAGGGCGACGGCCAGCGCGACGCCGGCCACCGGTGTGAGGGGACGGTCGGCCGGGCGGTCGAGAGGCAGCAGGACGCCGAGGACGGCCACCAGGAGGGCCGAACCGAGCACCACCCCGGTGAGCGCACGGACCGCGCGGGACCGGCCGGCGAGGCCCGCCGCGTCGATCCAGGAGCGGCGGACGGAAGCCCGCGCACCCGACGGCGCGGTCATCGAAAACACCGCCTGAACAGCGGCACTGGCGGATGCACGTGCATCTGCAGGGGAGAAAACGGCGGGCGGGGAATGGTCATTTTCGGCGCCCCCTTCCGCGCAGGGATCAGGGGCGGTTAGGCCCCCGGCGGAAGGCTAAATCAATACCGATGAACAGAACAGGGCTTGACGCACGACGCGTATCCGCCATACGTCAGACCAATACCGTGCGTGTCATCCATCGACGGACGCCAGCGGCCTGCGACGAGGTCAAACGCGACGGTTGTCGCCGTCGGCGGACCCACCGTCACGGTGCGTAGTAGTGCCCGTGACCTCGTCGTCCGTGGCGGCGCCGACCGCAGCCGATCGATCCGCTTCGACATCCGCCGCGCCCGCACCGGCGCCGGAACGCTCGAGATCGGCGTTGAGCCGGGCGATCTCAGCTTCACGCTGCGTCTGCCTTACGTCAGGAAAACTGTCGGGAAGCCGACGCAAGCGCTTGTTCATGTTGCGGATCAGCAGCACAGTCGCTATGGACATGAGCACGATGACGAACAGCCCCATCGGGCCGGCTAGGCCGCCCGAGCGGGTGTCGCCGAAATTGTTGACCGCGAGGATGTCCATGGTTCGAGTTTAGGCCTTCGATCCGCCGGTGCGGGCCGGGCGGTGCTCAGCGGGCGTCGACCGACTCGCGGATGCCGGCGAAGAGGTCGGACTCGGGCACCGGGCTGTCGACCAGCGAACGGGCCAGCTCGAAATCCTCGGTGGGCCACACCTTCTGCTGGAGCTCGAGCGGGATCTTGAACCAGAAGCCGTCGGGGTCGACCTGGGTGGCGTGGGCCCGCAGCGCCTCGTCACGGACCTCGAAGTACTCGCCGCACTCGACCCGCGTGGTGATCTTGTCACCGCGGTCGTCGCGGTCGGACCACTTCTCGAGCCATTCGGTGTACGGCGACTCGAGGCCGGCGGCGAGCATGCCCTCGTGCAGGGCGAGCATGCGGGCCCGGGTCCAGCCCGAGTTGTAGTAGAGCTTGCTCGGCTGCCACGGCTCGCCCAACTCGGGGTAGGCCTCCGGGTCGCCGGCCTTGTCGAAGGCCACGACCGCCACCTTGTGGCACATGATGTGGTCGGGGTGCGGGTAGCCGCCGTTCTCGTCGTAGGTGGTCATGACGTGCGGGCGGAACTCGCGGATCAGCTTGATCAGCGGGACCGCGGCGGTTTCCGGATCCTGCAGGCCGAAGCAGCCCTCGGGCAGCGGCGGCAGCGGGTCGCCCTCGGGCAGGCCCGAGTCGACGAAGCCGAGCCACGACTGCTCGACGCCCAGGATCTCGCGCGCCCGGTCCATCTCGGCGCGGCGGATCTCGGAGATGTTCTCCCAGACCTCGGGGCGATCCATCTTGTCGTTGAGAACGCTGCCGCGCTCGCCGCCGGTACACGTCGCGACCATCACCCGGACACCCTCGGCGACGTAACGCGCCATGGTGGCGGCGCCCTTGCTGGACTCGTCGTCGGGGTGCGCGTGCACTGCCATGAGGCGCAACTGCTCAGCCACAGAAAACTCCTTGGACCTGACCCGCGGTCTGAACCTGCCCCGCGGCGGGCGAGCCGGTATCGGCTGCGAAGATGGACATTGCCATTCTGTCGGATGCCCCCGACAAGAAACGCACGAGAGGTGCCCGAGGTGAGCGAGACGCGCACCACAGAGCCGGTCTTCCCGCCGGGCCGGTACGGACGGCGCCGTTCCGGCCGCCGCCGGCCGGTGGTGCCCATCGTCGTGCTGGCCCTCGTCGTGATCGGTTCCCTCCTGCTCTCGTTCCGGCTCTTCCAGCAGTTCGGCCAGACCGATTACGAGCCCCAGATCGTCGGCTGGTCGGAGCCCTCGGACGCCGTGCTGAGCATCGAGTTCAAGGTGCGCGTCCCGGCCGGTGGAGCCGCCGAGTGCGTGCTGCGCGCCCGGGACTACGACGGCTTCGAGGTCGGGCGGCGGACGGTGGTCGTCCGCGCCAGCGGGAACGAAACGACAATCGACGCGAAGGAGACGGTGCCCACGACGGCCCGGGCCAGCGTCGGGGACGTGCCGAGCTGCCGGCCCCCCGCCTGACCGGAACGGCACCAGATCACGCAAAAAGGGCGGTGTGCATACCGCTGGTAAGCTTGGTGATTCGCTCCGTTCAGTATCGCCTCCAGTGATGCTGAGCGTTTTCCCTTTTTCTGGTATATACCGACCTCCCTGGTAGATACCGACCCCGTAGGTACCCCGACAACGGCCCCGTTCCAGCAAGGAGATCGCCCGTGTCCAGTTCAGAGGCGCCCAAGACCTGGCTTTCTCAGGACGCTCACGACCGGCTGCAGGCCGAGCTCGACGAGTTGATCGCCGCGCGCCCCGAGGTGGCCGCCGAGATCAACGCGCGTCGCGAGGAGGGCGACCTCCGTGAGAACGGCGGCTATCACGCCGCCCGCGAGGAGCAGAGCCGCCAGGAAGGCCGGATCCTCTACTTGAAGGAGTTCCTCCGCAACGCCGAGGTCGGCGAGGCTCCCACCGCCGACAAGGTCGCCCCCGGCTCGGTCGTGACGATCTACTTCGACGACGACCAGAGCGACACCGAGACCTTCCTGCTCGGCTCGCGCGAGATCTCCTCCACCACCGACCTCACCGTCTACAGCCCCGAGTCGGCGCTGGGCACGGCCATCCTCGGCGCGGCCGAGGGTCAGACCGTCACCTACACGGCGCCCAGCGGCTCCGACATCAAGGTGACCGTGGTGAAGTTCGGCCCGTTCGAGGGCTGACCAGGACGAAGGGGCCCGCGGCTCGGCCGCGGGCTCCCCTCACGGAGTCGTGTCGGCCAGCTGCGACACCCGGTATCCCGAGTCGCGCAGCGCACTGATCAACGCGGCTGAGTGGTCGGGCCCGCGGGTCTCGACCGAGAGAGCGACCTCGGCCTCGCCGAAGCTCAGCCGCGGGCTCTGCCGCGAGTGCGCCACGTCGACCACGTTGGCCCGCTGACCGGCGATCTGACCGAGCAGCCGGGCCAGCTCACCGGGCCGGTCGGTGCAGCGCACGGCCAGCCGCAGGAAGCGGCCGGCCGACGCGAGCCCGTGCTCGATCACCCGCAGCAGCAGCATCGGGTCGATGTTGCCGCCAGAGAGGACGGCCACCGCCGGACCGTCGTCCGGCGGGGCGTACGCGCCGGTGAGCAGGGCCGCCACCCCGGCCGCACCGGCCGGTTCGACCACCGACTTGTGCCGCTCGAGCAGCACCAGCAGCGCGGCCGACAAGTCCTCGTCGCTGACCGTCACGATCTCGTCGACGAGCTTGCTGACATGCGCGAACGTGAGGTCGCCGGGGCGCAGCACGCAGATGCCGTCGGCGATCGTGACGCCCCGGTCGAGCTTCTGCGGCGACCCGGCGGCCAGCGAGGGCGGGTACGCCGCGGCGCCGCTCGCCTGCACCCCCACCACCCGGATGCCCGGTCGCAGCGCCTTGGCCGCGACGGCCACCCCCGAGATCAGCCCGCCGCCGCCCACCGCGGTGATGATCGTGGTCACGTCGGGACACTGCTCGAGGATCTCCAGGCCCACGGTGCCCTGCCCGGCGATCACGTCGGGGTGGTCGAACGGGTGGATCAGCACCGCGCCGGTCCGTTCGGCGAAGTCCCGGGCCGCCTCGAGGGAGTCGTCGACGCTCGTGCCGGCGTACTCGATCGCGGCGCCGTACCCCTTGGTCGCGGTCACCTTGGGCAGCGGGGCGCCCTCGGGCATGAACACGGTGGCCCGCGCACCCAGCATCTCGGCCGCCAGCGCGACGCCCTGCGCGTGGTTGCCGGCGCTGGCCGCGACGACCCCGCGAGCCCGCTCGGCGTCGGAGAGGCGGGCGATGCGGGTGTACGCGCCGCGCACCTTGTACGAGCCGGCGCGCTGCTGGTTCTCGCACTTGAGCCAGACCGGGGTGCCGGTGATCTCGGTGAGCGGGCGGGACGGGATCAGCGGGGTGGTCTTGACCACGCCGGTCAGAAGCTCGCGGGCGGCCTCGATGTCGGCCGGCGCGAGCAGGTCGAGCGGGTGGGGTACACCATTCATGCCGTGAATGCTGCCACCCGCTCCCCCGGGATCGTCCGCCGCCCGGTTTCAGTAGGCGTGACGCTGCCAGGGGTTGAGCACCTCGAACTGCCCGGCCACGGCGAGCAGCAGCGCCTCCGAGTCGGGCGGGCCGACCAGCTGAACGCCCAGCGGCAGGCCGTCGGGGCGGGTGCCGACCGGCACGACGATGGCCGGCAGGCCCGCGACGTTCCAGGGGGCGGCGTACGGGGCGTACCTCATGCTGTCGGACATGTTCTGCCGCCAGGAACCGCCGGCGTGGCCGTCGGCGAGCGGCGGCGCGGCGGCCAGCGCCGGAGTGAGCAACAGGTCGAGGGAGTTGTCGGCGAAGAACCGGATCGCCGTCTCGCGGTAGGCGTCGCGCTGCGACTGCCGCACCAGGCCGGCGCGCAGCGCCCACTTGCCGAGGCGGATGTGCCGGCGGGTCCGCGGCTGCAGCTGGGCCAGCTGGTAGTCGGCGGACTCGCGATAGGCCGACGCGAACCAGGTGGCCAGCGTCCCGATGCCCAGGGTCTGCGGGTACGGCGGGTTGGCCGTGATCGTGTCGTGCCCGGCCCGCACCAGCAGCTTGGACGCGGTGCTCACGGCCGAGGCGTTGGGCTCGTCGAGGCGTACGCCGGCCAGGGGTGACCTGACCGACACCCCGACCCGCAGCCGGCTCGGCTCGACGAGCTTGATCGGGTCGCGGCCGGCCAGCACCGAGAAACCCAGCGCGGCGTCGGTGACGGTGGTGGTGAGCACGCCGTTCTCGACCAGGCCGTACCAGTTGGTGATGCCCAGGTCGGACGGCACCACGCCGCGGCCGGGCTTGAGCCCGACCAGCCCGCAACAGGCCGCCGGGATGCGGATCGAGCCGAGCCCGTCGTTGCACTGCGCGATCGGCACCAGCCCGGCGGCGACCGCGGCGGCCGCACCCCCGGAGGAGCCACCCGGCGTACGGTCACGGTCCCACGGGTTGCGGGTGGCGCCGTCGCCGTCGTCGGTGACCGCCCACAGGCCCATCTCGGGCATGCGCGTCGTGCCGATCACGACCGCCCCGGCGCCGCGCAGTCGGCGGACCACCTCGTGGTCGTCCTCGGCGACGTCGGCCTTGCGGGCGGCGGCCGAGCCGTTCCAGATCGGCAGCCCGGCCACCGCGGTGTTCTCCTTGACCGCGACCGGCACGCCGGCCAGCGGCAGGTTGGCCAGATCCTCCTGGTCGTCGACCTTCTCGGCCTCGGTGATCGCCTCGCCGCCGCGGATCACCCGGAAGGCGTCCAGCGTCGGATCGGTGATCGCGATCTGCTCCAGGTGGTCGGCCACGACCTGAGTGGCGGTCGCGTCACCACGCCGCACCGCGCGGGAGATCTGCCTCGCGGTGGCGCCTACCCAGGTCGTACCGTCGCTCATTGCCTCTCCGTCTTGTCCAGTCTTACGCCGGTTCCCACCGTGGCGACGCTCAGCCGAGTGCCTGCTCCAGGTCGGCGAGCAGATCGTCAACGGTTTCGATGCCGACAGACAGTCGCACGAGATCGGCGGGGACTTCAAGCGCCGAGCCCGCAGCCGACAGGTGTGTCATCTGCCCCGGGTGCTCGATGAGCGACTCGATGCCGCCCAGGGACTCGGCGAGCACGAAGAGCTTGGTCCGGTTGCAGATGTCGATGGCCTTCTCCATGCCCCCGGCCGCGCGGAACGACACCATGCCGCCGAAGCGCTGCATCTGCTTGGCCGCGATGTCGTGCCCCGGGTGCGTCTCGAGGCCCGGGTAGAGCACCTCGGTCACCGCCGGGTGCTCGCTGAGGAACCCGACGACACGCTCCGCGTTGTCACAGTGCCTTTCCATCCGTACGCCCAGGGTCTTGATGCCCCGCAGGGTGAGCCACGCGTCGAACGGGCCGTTGACCGCGCCCATCGCGTTCTGGTGGAAGGCCAGCTGGTCGCCGAGGTCGTCGTTGGCCGTGACCAGGGCGCCGCCGACCACATCGGAGTGCCCGCCGAGATACTTCGTGGTCGAGTGCACGATCACGTCGGCGCCGAAGGTGAGCGGCTGCTGCAGGTACGGCGACGCGAACGTGTTGTCGACCACGAGCAGCGCGTCGTACTCGTGGGCCAGCCCGGCCAGGGCCGCGATGTCGGCCACGTTGAGCAGCGGGTTGGTCGGGGTCTCGGCCCAGATCAGCTTGGTGACGCCGGGCCGGAACGCGGCCCGCACCTGGTCGAGGTCGTCGAGGGAGACGGCCGTCCAGTCCAGCCCCCAGTTCTCGGCCACCTTGGCGAAGAGGCGATAGGTGCCGCCGTACGCGTCGTCGGGGATCACCACGTGGTCGCCGGGCCGGCACACCGCGCGCAGCAGCGTGTCCTCGGCCGCGAGACCGCTGGCGAAGGCGAGACCGCGACGACCGCCCTCGATCGCGGCCAGGCACTCCTGCAGGGCGTCCCGGGTGGGGTTGCCGGAGCGGCTGTACTCGTAGCCGAGCCGGGGCGCGCCGACGGCGTCCTGGGCGTACGTGCTCGTCTGATAGATCGGAGGCACGACCGCCCCGGTCCGGGGGTCCGGATCCTGGCCGGCGTGGATGGCGAGGGTGTCGAACCCGTAGTCGTTAGCCGTCATGCTCGGCAAGGCTAGTCTCACCTGGTGGCATCGTGCGTCTTCTGCGACATCGTGGCGGGGTCGGTGCCCGCCTTCAAGGTGGTCGACTCGCCCGACGGGGTGGGGTTCCTCGACACGCGGCCGGTCTTCAAGGGTCACGTGCTCGTCGTCCCCCGCGATCACGTGGTGACGTTGCCCGAGCTACCGGCGGCCGATCTGCCCGGATTCTTCGGACTTGTGCAACGCGTGGCCGCCGCGGTGCCGGCGGCCCTGGGCGCGCAGGGCACCTTCGTCGCCAACAACAACATCGTCTCGCAGTCCGTGGCCCACCTGCATTTCCACGTGGTCCCCCGGACGAAAGGTGACGGACTTCGCGGCTTCTTCTGGCCGCGGCACAAGTACGAGAGCGACGAGGAGGCGGCGTCCTACGCGGCCACGATCGCCGCGAAACTCGGGTAAGGCCGGGAGGCCTCCCGGCGTTGCACCAGCCGGATGAAGGGAGTGACCGTGTTCCTGCGGCACAAGAAGCTCGAGCTGATCACCTCCGACCAGGCCCTGCCCGGACGCCCCCTGGAGATGCCGGTCGCCGACAAGCACACCGTGCTCGGCACCCCGCTCAAGGGACCGTGGCCGGCCGGCTTCGAGGTGGCGGTCTTCGGGATGGGATGTTTCTGGGGCGCCGAGCGGATCTTCTGGGAGCTGCCGGGCGTCTACTCGACCTCGGTCGGCTACGCGGGCGGGTTCACCAGGAACCCGACCTACGAGGAGACCTGCTCCGGTTCGACCGGCCACACCGAGGTGGTCCAGGTGGTCTACGACCCCAGCAAGATCCAGTACGAGGACCTGCTGAAGGCCTTCTGGGAGAACCACAACCCGACCCAGGGCAACCGCCAGGGCAACGACGTGGGCACCCAGTACCGTTCGGCGATCTACACGACGACGGACGAGCAGGCCCGGATCGCGCAGCAGTCGCTGGAGGCCTTCCAGCCGGTGGTCACCGCGGCCCGCCACGGCCAGATCACCACCGAGGTCCGTCCCCTGGGCGCATATTTTTACGCTGAGGATTATCACCAGCAGTATCTGTCGGACGCCAAGAACCCGTACGGCTACTGCAACCACGGCCCCAACGGCATGACCTGCCCCGTGGGCGTGGCCCGCACCGCCGGGTAAAGTCCGGGGCAAAGGGGGCACGATGACCAGTGGCGAAGCACCGCATCGGCGGTACGCGAAGCCCGTCGTCGTGCCCGTCCGGCTTGATCTGCTCGGCGGCCCGACCACCGGCGTGATTCATCTTCCACGCCACCTCAAGTGGTCGGGCAGCCCCCAGTACGACCTCGATCAACCCGGTCGGATGCTGGACCTCTATCGCGCCGTGATCAATGAGGCGGCCACCCCCACCGATCTGCACACTTATCTTGATCGAGACACGCTCGTCCGCCTCTGGGTAGAGATGTGGCTCCCGGATGTGGTGCGTCAATCGTGGGAGTCCCGCTTTCCGGAGCTGACGCAACACCGCGCCACGGCGGCCTGAGGGTGGAACCTCGGCATGAGCGCATCACCGAAATAGCGCTTACCGCCGGCGGTCGCTACGGATTTGCATTGGCGGGTGGCTACGCCGTCAGCGCTCACGGAATGGGCAACCGCCCCAGCGGCGATGTCGACCTCTTCACCGATTGGCAACGGCGTGCTGATTTTCCGCTTGCTGTCGATGAGGTGGTCGCAGCGCTCGCCGCCCACGGATTCGACGTGGCCGAGGTCGTCCGCACCGACACCTTCGCACGACTCCTGTTGACCGACCAGGATCACGCCGATGCGGAACCCGACAAGCTGGAACTTTCGGCGGATTGGCGGGCTCACGCGCCCGTGCTTCTCCGGATCGGACCGGTCCTTCACCCGGACGATGCCGTGGCCAACAAGATGATCGCGTTGTACGGCCGCGCTGCCGCCCGTGACTTTCTGGATGTCGACGCCGCGATCACTTCGGGGCGGTACACCCGGGAACGTCTCATCGAATTGGCGATCGCATCGGACTCCGGCTTTGAGCGCGGCCGATTCGCCCAGGCGCTGGGTGTGCTCAACAGCATCACCGACGCCGACTTCGCCCTGTATGACCTGCCATCGAGTCACCTGGTCACCCTGCGGGTGAGCTTCGCGCGGTGGCGGGATGACTTGCTCGCAGAGTGAGGACAGGACCGCGGCAAGCGCCGTGGGGGGATTTCATGCCTCAGGGTGTAAAAGATCGACATGTCCCTAAATGGTTCGCACACTGGGGAAGACAGCGGTCCAGTGGGAGGTGAACCCCCATGCCGATTTTTTACAACGACGAGGAGCGGCAGGCCTGGATCCTCGCAGAGGCCCTCGCCGAGCAGGCTGAGGAGTCGATGCGCGAGGCTCAGGCGGCGCTCGAGACCTGGAAGACCGGCAAGGAGATGAATCGGCTGCGCTGCCTCCGCAAGGGGATCAGCGAGTCGGACGCGGAGATCCGCTGGTCGGCTTCCGCCAATGCCAAGAACGCGCTCACCAACAATGGCTTCTACGTCGGCCTGGCGACCATGTATTACGGCGCCGCCTCGGCGCACTACTCCCGCGCGCTGTATCTGCGCAGCCTTGGCGGCCGGCCGATGGCCGCCTAGCCGACCTCGTCCTCGGGAGCCGGCGCGGTCTGCGTCTGAGACGCGGGTGGCGCCGGCGACGACGGGGCCGCCGAGGCTGGTGTGGCCAGCGTGAGACCGAGCACCGCGCCGGCGCCGATCAGGCCGAGGCCGGCCAGTGAGACGGGCCGGCGATCGGACTTCTCCATGCGTTTCCTCCGAGATGAGCACTCGAGCCGACTTTCCACGGTGACACCCGTTCCTGCGACCCGGCTGTGCACCACCTGCCAATCACTTGGCCTGTGTGAGCGTCACTCGTTCGGGCAATATGAACACATGGAGATCGCCACCGAAACCGAGCGTAAATACGACGTGCCCGCCGAGTTTCGGCTGCCCGACCTCGACGGTAAGGCCGGGATCAGCAGCACCGCCGGCGCCGAGACCCATGACCTCGACGCCACCTACTTCGACACCGACGACCTCGCCCTGATGCGGAACCGCCGGACACTTCGGCGGCGCTCCGGGGGCGCCGACGCCGGCTGGCATCTGAAGACCCCCGGCGAGGGCACGGACCGCACCGAACACCGCCTCCCCCTCAACGGCACACCCGAAACCGTCCCGGCCGAGCTGGTCGCCCAGGTGCGCGCGATCGTCCGCCGCCAGGGTCTCAAGCCGATCGCCCGGCTGCGGACGCACCGGGTCGAGACGCCGCTGCGCGACGCCCAGGGCAACACGCTCGCGCTGGTCGCACAGGATCAGGTGACCGCCGAGACCGACGGCCGCGAGCAGCGCTGGCAGGAGGTCGAGGTCGAGTTGGTCGACGGCAGCCCCAAGCTGCTCGCCGTGGTGGAGAAGGCGCTGCTCAGCGCGGGTGCCACGGTCGCGCAGGGCCCGTCCAAGGTGGCGCGCGCCCTCGGCGACCGGCCCGAGCCCGCTGCGCCCGGGAAAGCGAAGAGCCCCGTTCTGCAGTACGTACGGGAGCAGCGCGACGCCATCACGGGCTACGACCCGGGCGTTCGCCGGGGTGACCCCGAGGCCATCCACAAGATGCGCGTGGGCACACGGCGCCTGCGGAGCACCCTCAAGACGTTCAAGCGCACCTTCCCCGGCGCGGCCGACCTCAACGACGAGCTGAAGTGGCTGGCCGATCTGCTCGGCCAGGTGCGCGACGGTCAGGTGCAGGAGGGCAAGCTGCTGGCCGGGCTGGACGAGGCGGGCGAGCAGTTCGCGCCGGTCGCCACCCGCATTCGCGAGCACCTCGACAACCAGGTGGCCCAGGGCCGCGCCGCGCTCGACGAGGCGCTCGAGAGTGAGCGTTATCTGACCCTGCTCGACCGCATCGACCAGCTCGCCACGCAGCAGACGGTGGAGCCCGACCCGATCCGGCGGGCGGCCAAGAGCCTGGCCAAGGCCGACGCCCTGCTCGACGAGGCGCTGGCCCACGGTGAGGATCATGAGCTGCACGACGCCCGCAAGGCCTACAAGCGAGCCCGGTACGCCGTCGAGGTCTTCCAGCCCGCAGGCGGCAAACCGGCGAAGAAGCTGGTCGACGCGCTGACCGAGCTGCAGGACGTGCTCGGCGCCCACCAGGACTCGGTGGTCGCCCGCGAGCTGCTGCACGAGCTCGGCCAGGACAGCTTCTGGTTCGGCGTGCTGTGGGCCCGGCAGGAGCAGGTGGGCAAGGACACGTACGCGCAGTTGCCCGTGGTGGTGGAGACCTCGAGGCGCAAGAGTTTCCGGCAATGGCTCAGCTGATGTTCATCTGACGCTCGTTGAGACACGCCCGGGCGTGGGTATGTAGTAGGGCATGCAGTCGGAGGCGGAACAGATGGACCAGGCTGAGCAGGCCGAGCAGACTGAGCAAGCCGAGCACGTTGAGCAAGCCGACCAGGTCGAGCACACCGAGCAGGCCGAGCACAACGGCCGCGAGGATCTCACCACGAGCCCGTACGACGGGCCGGTCGAGGAGCTGGGCGGCTATCGGGTCGCCGACGATGACGACGATGACCCGGTGCTCCTCAACGCCGACGGCACCCCGGTCGACACCTGGCGCGAGGACTACCCGTACGACGAGCGGATGCCCCGCGCCGAGTACGACCACCACAAGCGGCTGCTGCAGATCGAGTTGCTGAAGCTGCAGAACTGGTTCAAGGACACCGGTGAGCGGCTGGTGATCCTCTTCGAGGGGCGCGACGCCGCGGGCAAGGGCGGCACCATCAAGCGGTTCATGGAGCATCTGAACCCGCGGGGCGCGGCGGTGATCGCCCTCGAGAAGCCGAACGAGCGCGAGAGCACCCAGTGGTACTACCAGCGCTACATCAAGCACCTGCCGTCGGCCGGCGAGATCGTCATGTTCGACCGGTCCTGGTACAACCGGGCCGGCGTCGAGCGGGTCATGGGCTTCTGCACCCGCGCCGAGTATCTCGAGTTCATGCGGCAGACCCCTGAGCTGGAGCGGATGCTCGTGCGCTCCGGCATCCACCTGGTCAAGTTCTGGTTCTCGGTGACGCAGGGCGAGCAGCGCACCCGTTTCGCCATTCGCCAGGTCGATCCCGTACGGCAGTGGAAGCTCTCCCCCAACGACATCGCATCGCTCGACAAATGGGGCGACTACACCGAGGCCAAGGAGGCGATGTTCTTCTACACCGACACCGCCGACGCGCCCTGGACCGTGGTGAAGAGCAACGACAAGAAGCGCGCCCGGCTCGAGGCGATGCGGCACGTCCTCAACCGCTTCGACTACGACAACAAAGACACCGACGTCGTCGGTACGCCCGATTCACTGATCGTCGGCCCGGCCTCGCTGGCGGTCGAAGGCACCGAGATGTCCCCGCGCGTATTCCCGCGTCTGTAGTGATCTAAAAAGTGTTGGCGAGCACCGCCTCCAGTGGTTAACGTGGCCGTACACGTGAAGGGAGGTGGTCCGAAGTTGTATAGCAACGGGACTCGTGAGGTGGCTGTCCGCTAGCCGCTGTCCTCGACAGCTTCGTAGCAATACGTCGAGACCGTGTGGCAGCGGTGCGGCGAATACCAGATAGCCACCCGACCCCTGGGGATCCGGCCTTGTCCGACCGGACCGTGCATACGTGTACGGAAGTCCCCAGGGGTCGTTTTATTTCCCAGGGAGTTCGGGTGCGCGAGCTGGTCGTTCTCGGCACGGCGAGTCAGGTGCCGACGCGCCACCGCAACCACAACGGCTACCTGCTGCGCTGGGACGACGAGGTGATCCTCTTCGACCCGGGCGAGGGCACCCAGCGCCAGATGCTGATGGCCGGCCTCGCGGTCACCCCGATCCGGCGGGTCTGCATCACCCACTTCCACGGCGACCACAGCCTCGGCCTGCCCGGCATCCTGCAGCGCATCTCGCTCGACAAGGTGCCGCACCCGGTCACGATCCACTACCCGGCCGCCGGTCAGGAGTTCTACGACCGGCTGCGGCACGCCACGAGCTACTGGGACAACGCCGACATCGTGGCTTCGCCGATCGAGGGCGCGAGCTTCTCGGTCCCGACCTCCGCGGGGCGCCTCACGGCGCTGCCCCTCAGCCATTCCCTTCCCACGTACGGGTATCGCCTGGACGAACCGGCCGGGCGCCGCATGCTTCCCTCGTTGCTGGCCGCCCACGGCATCGCCGGGGCCGCCGTCGGCGCATTGCAGCGCACCGGCCGGGTCGGCGACGTGACGCTCGATCAGGTCAGCGTCGACCGGCCGGGGCAGAGCTTCGCCTTCATCATGGACACCGGGCTCTGCGACAGCGTGCTGGAGCTGGCCGCGGGCGTCGACCTGCTGGTCATCGAGTCGACCTTCCTGACCGAGGACGCGACCCTGGCGGCCATGGTGGGGCATCTGACGGCCGCGCAGGCCGGGGCGGTGGCGCGCCAGGCGGGCGTACGCAAGCTGGTGCTGACCCATTTCTCGCAGCGCTATTCCGACGCGTCCCGGTTTCTCGACGAGGCACGGCAGAGCGGCTTCGAGGGCGAGATCGTGATCGCGGAGGATCTGGGACGCGTGCCGGTGCCGCCGAGGCGTACGGCCGGCGTCGCCTGACGAGCGTTTGCTGGGCGGGAGTGCGAGACCGTGATGGAACGGGGGAACCTGTGGTCCCGCACTCCCGCCAACCGTCCCGCCCGAACCGGGGGGCGCGTCTGGCCGGAGACGCTGGACCAGCGGAGGCGTGCCGGTCCTGGTTCGGTTCGAGGGCGGGTCCTGCAGGCGGGAGATCGCGACGCTGGCGGGGCGCAGCGGACTCCTCGCCGGGCGACGTCGTCCGGGCCGGATGGCCATGGCCTGCCGGGGGAGGTCAAGCTGACGGTCGACGTCGGTGGCTCGTTATTCGTTGTTCGTTCGGTGATGCCAGTCGGTCAGGTGCCGGCTAGTCGAAGTAGCCGCGGTTCGGTGTGGGGTGGCGGCGGTCGTCGGGACCGCGCATGGCCCGGATGCTGTTCAGGTCATGCCGTACGGTCCACGCCTCCCGCCACGGACGCCGGGACGCGATGTCGGCCCGCTCGGCCAGCCGCCTGGGCGCGCACGGCCACCGCCATCCGCACCAGACGCAGTTGCCGTCGTCGGCCGGTTCGGCGTGCCGCCCGAGCATCTGCTGGGCGTCCTGCCAGAGCAGGCGGTCCACAACGTCGGCCGGCATCATGTCGACCGGCATGTCGGCCGGCATCGTCTCGTCGGCGATGACCATTCCCTACCCTTTCGTCGGCGATCCGGGTGGCGGTCGGGTCGTCAAACGTCCGTCACGACCTATACAACAGCCGGGGGCCCCACCCCGGTCGGACTGTCTGTGCGATTGTCGCGACCCAGCGTGACGGACAGGTGTTCGCCCTGGGCGGACGCCGCTCGGGCATCGACACCGGTCGCACGATGTTGAAGTGTCCATGGATACCGAACACACGGGTGTCGAATCACAGGCGCTCGATGCCTACAGCCGTGTGGTGACCGGCGTCGCCACCAGCCTGCTGCCGTCGGTCGCGGCCCTCTCCGTGCGCACGGCGCGCGGCCAGGGCGCCGGCTCGGCGGTCACCTTCACCGACGACGGATTCCTGCTGACGAACGCTCACGTGGTCGCCGGCGCGACCGGCGGAACGGCCGACTTCGCCGACGGCACCGAAACCCGCTTCGACGTGGTCGGCGCGGACGCCCTTTCCGATCTCGCCGTGGTCCGCGTGCACAACGTGGGCGCACCGGCGGCCCCGCTCGGCAACGCCGACAGCCTGAAGATCGGCCAGCTGGTCGTGGCCGTGGGCAACCCCATGGGCCTGGCCGGCTCCGTGACGGCCGGCGTCGTGTCCGGCCTGGGCCGCTCGCTCCCGGCCCGCGACGGTCGCCGCGTCCGCATCATCGACAACGTCATCCAGACCGACGCCGCCCTGAACCCCGGCAACTCCGGCGGCGCGCTGGCCGACTCCACCGGCACCGTGGTCGGCATCAACACGGCGGTGGCCGGCTACGGCCTCGGCCTGGCCGTGCCGATCAACGCCACCACCCGCTCGATCATCGGCGACCTGGTCGCGAACGGCCGCGTCCGCCGGGCCTGGCTCGGCGTGGCCGGCGTGCCCGCCCCGCTGCCGCCCGCGCTGGCCCAGCGCCTGGGCCAGAAGCTGGGCCTGCGCGTGGTCGAGGTGGTGCCCGGAAGCCCGGCCGGCAATGCCGGCATCTACCTGGGCGACATCCTCGTCTCGGCCGGCGGACGGCCCACCACGACGGTGCAGGCGTTGCAGCGCCTGATGCTGGGCCCGGCCATCGGCGCCGAACTGCCGATGACGCTGCTCCGCAAGAACGCTCTCGTGGACGTCGTCACCGTCCCCGCCGAACTCGACTGACCTTCCTCCAGCCGCCCGGCCACCTCCCCCCGGCCGTGCGGCGCCGGGCCGGCTCGCCCCGCCGGCCCACCAGCGCCCGGGCGCTCCCGACCGGCTCCTCCCCCCGCCGGTCTCCGAGCACCCGGGCGCTTCGCCTTCCCCGCGCGCTTGAGCTCTGCCGGCGCCGTATCCGGCGGTGCGATACTTCCCGGTGTGATCGAGCCCGAGGTCCTCCTGGTCGCCATCGTGGACATGGCACCGGCCCACACCGCCGAGGGCAGACGCTACGAAGACGCCGTATTGGCGCTGCTTCCCCGCCACGGCGCCACGCTGGAGTCACGCCGGCCCAGCACGGACGGCACCGCAGAGGTCCACCTGATCCGGTTCCGATCCCGTACGGGCTATGAGGCCTTCCTGGCCGACCCGGAACGCCTGGCCCTGCGCGAACAGGCCGGCGACGCCGCCCCCACCACCCGCGTCATCGAGGTCGTCGACGACGCGGGCTGAGCGCACCAGGTCAGCCTGCGCGAGGCGCGTTGTCCACAGGGCTGGGACCGAGGCGGACGGGAAGGCCCGGGGGGCCTAGGTTGGGCTGGTGAAGCCGAAGCTGACCCGAGTCGTTGTTTCGCTGCTGGCCGTGCTCGGCGCCGTCGCGCTGACGGCCGGGCCGGTGGCCGCGCAGGCCCCTGAACGGCTGGCCACCCAGGTCACCGACCAGGCGGGTGTCCTCGACGACCGCGCCGGGGTCGACTCGGCGCTGGCCGAGCTGCAGAGCGCCACGGGCATCCAGCTGTTCGTCGTCATGGTCGACTCGTTCGACGGCACTCCGGCCCAGCAGTGGACCGACGAGACGGCACGGCTCAGCGACCTCGGCAACCGGGACGCGCTGCTGGCCGTGGCCGTGACCGACCGGGCGTACGCCTACTCGTTCCCCGACGACTCGCGGATCAGCGACAGCGAGCTGGCCGGCGTCGCCCAGAACGACATCGAACCGGCCCTGAGCAGAAGCGACTGGTCGGGCGCGGTGATCGCGGGCGCACGGGGCTACGCCGACGCCGGCCGGGCGAGCAGCTTCGGCTGGGTGTTCCTGGTCCTGGGCATGGTGGCCCTGATCGCGTTCGCCTGGCTGTGGTTGCGCAAGCGCCGGTCGGCCGCGCACACCGCACCCGCCGGCTCCGGTGCGGCGCCGCCCGCGCCGGCCGGCCCGACGCTCGAGGAACTGACCGCCCGGGCCAACGCCCTGCTCATCGAGCTCGACGACGACCTGCGGGCCGGCGAGCGGGAGCTGGAGCTCGCCGCCGCGCAGTACGGCGCCGAGCCCACGGCGCCGTTCCGGGCCGCGCTCGAGGCCTCCCGGCAGGACGTGGCCGAGGCGTTCCGGCTGCGCATGACCCTCGACGAGGAGCCCCCACCGGACACGACCACCCGCCGCGAGACCATGCTCCGCATCATCTCGCTCTGCGAAGCCGCGGACGCCCGGCTGGACGCCGAGTCGGAGGCGTTCGACGAGCTGCGCGACCTGGAGGGACGTGCCGCCGAGGCGGTCACCGAGGTCGACCGGCGCCGGACCGCGATCGAGGCCGCCCTGCCGGCCGCCGAGGCGACGATCCAGCAGCTGTCGGCCCGCTACTCCGGCGGTACGGTCACCGCGATCGCCGCCAACGTCGACCAGGCACGCGAGCGGCTGGCGTTCGCGGCAACCGCGCTGGCCCGGGCCCGCGAGGCCATCGGCAGCGCCGGTCCTCCCTCAGCTACGAGCATCGCGGCCGCCCCGGCCACGGGCGCCACCGGCGCTCCAGCCGCCGGCGCGGGCGCTGGTAACGGCTCGGGCGTCGGCACTGGTGGCAGTCCGGGCACGGGTGTCGCGGCCGGCGCTCCTCGCGGATCAGGGCCGGACGTGCCAGGCGGTGATCGCGCGGAGGCGGCGCTGGCGGTGCGGGCCGCGGAGCAGGCCGTCGACCAGGCCGATCAGCTGATCACGGCAGTCGGGCGGGCCGCCGCCGACCTGCCCGCCGCCCGGGCGGCCGCCGACGCGCTGATCAACGAGATCACCGGTGAGATCGCCGCCGGGCGAGCCACCCTCGCCGGCAACGCCGTGGCGCCGACCGGCCTGACCGCGGCCATCGCCGGCGGCGAACAGGTGCTGGCCGAGGTGCGCACGGCCCTGACCGGCGACCGGTCCGATCCGGTCGAGATCGTGGCCAAGCTCCAGGCAGCCGACGCCGCGCTCGACGCGGCCCTGGCCGAGGCCCGCGACGTCGCCGAACGGCTCGCCCACGACCGCACCCTCCTGACCCAGGAACTCCCGGTAGCCAGGGCCGAAGTCTCAGCGGCGAACGACTTCATCACCACCCGCCGCGGAGCCGTGCGCTCCGAGGCGCGGGCCACGCTCTCCGAGGCGGTCCGCCACCTCTCCGTGGCCGAGAGCCTGGCCGGAACGGACCCGGCCACCGCCCTGGCCGAAGCCCGCCAGGCCCGGCAACTGGCCGCACACGCCAACCAGTCCGCCTACCTCGACGTGCAGCGCTGGGGCGGAAGCGGAGGCGGCCCCGGCTGGCCCGCCGGTGCCGGCTGGGCCGGCGGCGGCCGCTCGGGCGGCTTCGACACCGGTGCCTTCGCCGGAGCCGTGCTGGGCGGCATCCTGTCCGGCGGCGGCGGCCGCTCGAGCGCCGGTTGGCACGGCGGCGGCTTCGGAGGCAGCGCCTCCCGAGGCCGCCGAACCGGCGGCGGCGGTGGCGGCGGCCGCAGAGGAGGAGGCGGCCGCTTCTGACACCCCCCACGCTGGGAGCAGCCGCCAAGGCGTAGGCCGCACAGTCGCTGACCGCTGAGCCATGCGGCAATCGGACGCGGCCCGCAGAGGACGCGGACCGTTGAGCCCGCCACGCATGGCCCCCGGCGGTCGACCGCCCAGCCCAGCGACGCAGCCGGCCGCCGAAACCGACCCACCCAAGCGCGACGTGCTGACCGTCAGCGGCACGGTGTGCTCGCGCACCCCACCACTCAGGCCCGCCCGCTCGAGACGACCGCGGTCCGGCGACCACAACGCGGAAGCCAGACCACCCACCCGCCAGGTGACCGCCCGCTTCACCCAGCAATCAGCAGCCGGCGACCCACCACCCGGCCGCCACCGCTCCCCCTGCAAGGTCGCGGGCCGGGGGTGACCACGAACGGACCCCAGCCCGCCGAACGGGCCGTTCGTGGGCACCCCCGGCCCCCGACCGTCCCACCGCAAGAAAGCCGAACCCACCAAGCGACAAAAAGGCCGGCGCAGCAAAAGCTACGCCGGCCTCAACACATCGAGGTCAGGACAGGTGAGCCAGCAGATCCTGCCGGGTCAGGACCCCAGCAGGCTTCCCGTCGATCAGGACCATGGCGGCGTCGGACCTCTCCAGCAGGGACACGGCCTCGCTCACCGGCTGCCCCCCACCGATCATCGGGAGCGGTTCGCCCATGTGGCGCTCTATCGTGTCGTGCAGGTGGGCCTGCCCCGTGAAGAGCGCATCGAGCAGCGCCTTCTCCGCGATCGACCCCGCCACCTCACCCGTGACCACCGGCGGCTCGGCCTTGAGCACCGGCAGCTGGGAGACCCCGTACTCGCGCATGTAGTCGATCGCGTCGCGCACCGTCTCGGTCGGGTGCAGGTGGATCAGCGGGGGCATCGTGCCGCCCTTGCTCTCGAGGGCGTCGGCCACCGTCGGCGCGCCCTCGACCGTACGGAGGAAGCCGTAGCGGGCCATCCAGTCGTCGTTGAAGATCTTGGACAGGTAACCGCGGCCGCCGTCGGGCAGCAGGACCACGATGACGTCGCCCGGGTCGGCCCGGCGGGCGACCTCGAGCGCCGCCACGACCGCCATGCCGCACGAGCCGCCGACCAGCAGGCCTTCCTCGCGGGCCAGGCGGCGCGTCATCTGGAACGAGTCGGAGTCGGAGACCTCGATGATCTCGTCGCAGATCCCCTTGTCGTACGTGGTCGGCCAGAAGTCCTCGCCCACGCCCTCGACCAGGTAGGGCCGCCCGGTGCCGCCGGAATAGACCGAGCCTTCCGGGTCCGCCCCGATCACCCGTACGGAACCCTGCTCCTTCAGATAGCGGCCGACCCCGGTGACCGTCCCCCCGGTGCCCACGCCCGCCACGAAGTGGGTGATCCGGCCGTCGGTCTGCTTCCACAGCTCGGGCCCGGTGTCCTCGTAGTGGGAGCGCGGGTTGGCGGCGTTGCTGTACTGGTCGGGTTTCCACGCGCCGGGCACCTCGCGGGCCAGGCGGTCGGAGACGTTGTAGTAGGAGCGCGGGTCCTCGGGCGCGACCGCGGTGGGGCAGACGACCACATCGGCCCCGTACGCCTTCAGCACGTTCCGCTTGTCCTCGCTGACCTTGTCGGGGCAGACGAAGATGCACTTGTAGCCGCGCTGCTGGGCGACCAGGGCCAGCCCGACGCCGGTGTTGCCGCTGGTCGGCTCGACGATGGTGCCACCGGGGCGCAGCAGGCCGGCCTGTTCGGCGTCGAGCACCATCCGCATGGCGATCCGGTCTTTCACCGAGCCGCCGGGATTGAAGTACTCGACCTTGGCCAGCACCGTGGCGGCGATGCCCTCGGTGACCTTGTTCAGCTTGACGAGGGGGGTGTCCCCGATGATGTCGACGACGTTGTCGTAATAGCGCACACTTCAGCCTACGACGACCCGGTCCTGCTGCCTCTCCCACTCCAGGAAGCGCTCGGTTTCGGCGAGCACCGAGCCGGCCAGCCAGGCGACCATCACGGCGTCGTCGGCCAGCCCGACGACCAGGAGGAAGGCTTCCGGGATCACGTCGATCGGCGAGAGCACGTACGCCGTGGCCGCCGCCATCATCGCCAGGCGCAGACCGCCGTCGTACTGACCGCGGGTGGTCGCCTTCATCATGCGGGGAACGGCGGCTATGCGGGTGGACAGCGACGGGCCACCCCGGGCACCGGCCATCAGCGCCCTGGCGAGCGAGGTGAACGCCGCCGTACGTTTCAGCGTCTTCGCCATGCTGTTCTCCTTTTCGCCATCCCGGCACGAACCGGGGTCCACTCCAGCATGACTTGAGCGCGCCATGATTGCCTGTCGCCCGGGCGCGATAGCCTCAAAAGACCCACTTGCTCTCGATCTTCGGGGCACAGCAGCTTCGACGACCGGGTAGTTGCCCCCAGCGAGCGACAGCGAGGGAGCCTGTGAGCACGATTCAGATCTCCGCGGACGATCGGCGCCGGATCAAACTGGCTGGTCAGATCCTCGGCGGCGTGACAGGCGCCCTGGCCACCATGACCGCCGTGTCGGCCGGCGTGCTGATGAGGCAGGCCGCCGCCGCGCGCCGGATCATCCCGATGGCCGAGGCCCCGCCCCCGCGCGGCGACGGCCTGTACGGCGGGAAGTTCGGCGGCAAGGTGATCAGCATGGTGGTCCTGGGCGATTCGACGGCCGCCGGCTACGGAGTGCACCGCCCGCGGGAGACGCCGGGCGCGCTGCTGGCCACCGGGGTGTCCCGCCGCCTGCGCCGTCCCGTCAACCTGCACCGCCTGGCCGTGGTCGGTTCCATGTCGTCCGGTCTGCCCTATCAGGTCGACGCCGCCTTGGAGCACGCCCCCGACGTCGCGATCATCCTGATCGGCGGCAACGACGTCACCCACGTCTCCGACCGCGCTTCGGCCGTACGCCACCTGGGCGACGCGGTGCGCCGGTTGCGCGAGGCGGGCTGCAAGGTGGTCGTCGGCACCTGCCCCGACCTCGGCGCGATCCAGCCGATCAAGCCGCCGCTGCGCTGGCTGGCCCGCAAGTGGAGCCGCGATCTGGCCGCCGCGCAGACCGTCGCGGTCGTGGAGGCGGGCGGTCGTACGGTGTCGATCGGCGGCCTGCTCGGGCCGATGTTCGAGGCCGACCCGGTGCGGATGTACAGCTCGGACCGCTTCCACCCGTCGGCCGAGGGCTATGCCCGGGCGGCGGCCGTGGTGATGCCGACGCTGATGGCGGTGCTCGGCGAGGACGACCGCACGGTTCTGACCGGCGACGAGGGGGTACGCAGTCTCGAGGAGGCCGCGCAGGAGGCGGTTCAGGCGCCGGGCACCGAGGTCCGGGCGGCCGGACGCTGGGCCGTTCTGCGCCGGCATCCGTGGTTCGGCGAGCCACGCTCGTGGTTCGGCGAGCCACGCTCGTGGTTCGGTCACCGGACGCCGCCGGCGCCGTCGGCGGGCCCTGTTCCCGGCGACCGCTCGGCATCGAGCCCCGTAGGGTGGACACCGGAGGATCATCAGCATGCTTCGTGACGCAGGGAGGCGAGTGGAGTGGCGGGTCTGAACGCACGGATCGGCAAGGCGGCGGCCACCGGTCTGCTCGCCGGCACGGTGGGTGGCGCTGCGCTGCTGGTCGGCGAGGTGCTCGCGGCCAAGGCCCGGCGCTACGCGAAGCCGACCATGGGCCTGGCCCTGCGGACGTCGATGGGCCGGGTCTCGGCGCCGCCGCTGCGGCTCGTGCTGCTGGGCGATTCGGCGGCGATCGGCGTGGGTGTGGAGTGGCTGAGCGAGACGGTCGGCGGCCACCTGGCCCGGTTGCTGGCCGAGGGCGGCCCCGGGGTCGGCGAGCGGCACGTGCTGCTGTCGAGCGTGGGCGTGGCCGGTTCCCGCTCCTCCGATCTGGCCACCCAGGTGGCCCGCGCGTTGCTGGGTGACCGGCCGGACGTCGCGGTTGTGCTGATCGGCGCGCACGACGCCACCAGCCTGCGCAGCCCCGAGGAGTCGGCGGCCCTGCTGGGCACGGCCGTGCGGCGGTTGCGCGAGGCGGGCGTCCGGGTCGTCGTGGGCACCTGCCCCGACCTGGGCGCGCTGCGGGCGATCGCGCCGCCGCTGCGCCAGGTCGCCGCCGTGCTGGGCCGCCGGATGGCCAAGGCGCAGGCCAAGGCCGTGACCGCCGCGGGCGGCGCGGTCGTCTCACTGGCCGACGAGACGGGCGCCGTCTTCCGGGCCGACGCGGGCACGCTCTGCTACGACGGCTTCCACCCGTCCGCCGACGGCTACCGCGTCTGGGCGCACGCCCTGTATCCGGCCGTGGTCAAAGCGGCGATGACACCCGCCGGCTGAGACCCGAGCTCGCCTGCCGGCCGAGAAGTGATTCGCCCGGCGCCCAAGAGGCGATATCCGCCCGCCAGCTGGAAGGCGATCGCCCGGCGGCCATGAAGCGATTCCCGCCGCCGGCTGAACAGGGTCCGGGAGTCGCCGATCGGCAGGTGAGGCTGGCGGTCGGCCGGAAGGCCATGACGGATTCGTAGTCGAACATGACGTGTGTGTGACGAAGTTGTACTTCCGGCTAAGTTACCCGCCGGTTAAATTGGGGCCATGCCGGAAGCTGTCATCGTCGCCACCGCCCGATCCCCCATCGGCCGTGCAGCCAAGGGATCCCTGCGGGACCTGCGTCCCGACGACCTCGCCACCACCATCATCGACGCCGCGCTGTCCAAGGTGCCGCAGCTCGACCGCACCCTGATCGAGGATCTGTACCTCGGTTGCGGGCTTCCCGGCGGTGAGCAGGGCTTCAACATGGCCCGCGTGGTCGCCACCCAGCTCGGGCTGGACGGTCTGCCGGGCGCGACCGTGACCCGCTACTGCTCATCCTCGCTGCAGACCACCCGGATGGCGTTCCACGCGATCAAGGCCGGCGAGGGTGACATCTTCGTCTCGGCCGGTGTCGAGACCGTCTCCCGGTATGCCCGGGGCAGCTCCGACGGCCTGCCCACCGAGGCGCAGGCGCTGGTCGGCGGCGGCTGGGAGAACCCGAAGTACGACGAGGCCCGGGCCCGCACCGCCAAGTACGCCGAGGGCGGCCAGACCTGGCACGACCCCCGCGACGACGACGGTCTGCCCGACATCTACATCGCCATGGGGCAGACCGCCGAGAACCTCGCGCAGATCAAGGGTGTCAGCCGCGAGGAGATGGACGAGTTCGGCGTACGCAGCCAGAACCTGGCCGAGAAGGCGATCGCCAACGGCTTCTGGGGGCGCGAGATCACCCCCGTGACGCTGCCGGACGGCACGGTCGTGTCGCAGGACGACGGCCCCCGCCCCGGTGTCACGCTCGAGGCCGTCTCGCAGCTCAAGCCCGTGTTTCGCCCGGACGGACGGGTCACCGCCGGCAACTGCTGCCCGCTGAACGACGGCGCCGCGGCCGTGGTGATCATGAGTGACACCAAGGCCCGCGAGCTGGGCATCACCCCGCTGGCCCGGATCATCTCGACCGGGGTGACCGCGCTCAGCCCCGAGATCATGGGCCTCGGCCCGGTCGAGGCGTCGAAGCAGGCGCTCAAGCGGGCCGGCATGAGCATCGGCGACGTCGACCTGGTCGAGATCAACGAGGCGTTCGCGGCGCAGGTCATCCCCTCGTACCAGGACCTGGGCATCCCGATCGAGAAGCTGAACGTGAACGGCGGCGCGATCGCCATCGGCCACCCGTTCGGCTCGACCGGCGCCCGCATGACCGGCACGCTGCTCAACTCGCTCGACTGGCACGACAAGAGCATCGGCCTGGAGACGATGTGCGTCGGCGGCGGTCAGGGCATGGCGTTGATCATCGAACGGCTGAGCTGAGACACGGCTCGACGCCCCACGGGTTCCCGCCGGGTCCGGTCTGCCACGAGCGGCCGGGCTCGGCGGAGTCGTTTCCAGACCGGCGGCCACGCTCGTCCAAGTCACCTCCGGGGCATAGGCCACGCGGAGCAGAGCCGCTTCCGGCCATCGGCCACGGCCAAGCGAGGCGACTTACAGGCCACCGGCCACGCTGAGCAAAGCCACTTCCGGACGCCGGCCACGTAGAGCAAAGCCACTTTCCGGCCATCGGCCGCTCCCGGCGGAATCACTTGCAGGCGGTCGGCCACGTTCGGCGGCAGTTTCGAACCATGCGGCCACGCTTGGCAGAGTCAGTTTCGAGCCTTGGGCCGCGCAGGCTGGCCAGGGCAGTGCCGGGGTCGCTGGTCGGGCTTCTGCGCGATCGCGAGGCGTGGAGAGGGAGGACCGCGGGAGGCTCAGCTGCGGTTGATCGTCTGGCGGAGGTCGTCGACGGCTGCGGCCGCCTCTTCGAGGACCGGGGCGGGCGGCTTGGCCGCGAGGAGGTCGTCGGCGACCACGCGCAGCTGATCGGGGAGGATCAGGTCGTGTTCGCGGGGGACCGGGCGGCGAGGGTGGCCCTCGGCGTCGGCTCCGAGGTCGGCCAGGAGCTGGACCAGGGCGTACGCCCGGTCGTTGCGACCGTCGGTCTGCCAGCGCGGCTGTTCCCAGACCCGTACCTGGTTGAGCAGGCGGTCCATCGACGTGGCGAAATCGGTCATGGCGCCCAGCGTAAAGAAGAGCGCCCGGCCCGTCGGAGGACGGGCCGGGCGCTTTTCGTGAGGAGAACTAGTCGTCCCCGCCTTGCAGGAAGCTCAGCAGGCGCAGGATCTCGATGTAGAGCCACACCAGGCTGACCAGGATGCCGAAGGCGGCGACCCAGGAGTAGCGCTGCGGCAGGCCCATGCGGACGCCCTCTTCGACCTCGTTGAAGCTGAGGATGAAGCTCAGGGCGGCCACCACGATGCAGATGACGCTGAAGAGGTAGCCCAGCGGGCCGTTGTCGCGCAGGCCGGTGTTGAAGCCGAACAGCGACAGCACCAGGTTGATCAGGATGACCGCGAACAGGCCACCCATCACGATGATCATGCCGCGCTGGAACTTCGGCGTGGCCCTGATGACCTTGGCCTTGTAGAGGAAGGCCGTCAGGAAGAAGACGCCGAAGGTGGCGACCACCGCCTGCAGCACGACGCCCTGATAGCCGGCGATCGACGCGAAGACCTTGGAGGCCATGCCGACGAAAACGCCCTCGACGACCGCGTAGGCCACGATCAGCGCGGGGTTGGCGATCCGCATGAACGAGATCACGAGGCCGAGGACCAGGCCGATGACAGCGGCGCCGATCCAGGCGACGGTGGTCGACGACGCGGGGATCACATTCCACGCGACGACGGCGGAGACGCCGGTGATGCCGAGCAGGGTGACGGTCTTGACGACGACGTCGTCGACCGTCATGGGCCGGACGGCGGGCGGAGCGGCGGGGTAATCCGACGCGCCGGGATACGGCTGACCGTAACCCGGGGCGGCACCGGCGGGACCGTAGGCCCCGTACCCGGCCGTACGCTCCCGCTCGGCCGCCTGGCCGAGGCGCGAAAGCACCGGGTTGGAAGTCTTCACTGTGTCCAGCCTCCCTTTGAGGTTGAGGCACGTTTGGCGTGCTCTACCAGCGTACGGCGTGTGGCTGATCGGCGAAGCCTCGGATAGCTGTGAACAGGCTGAATGTAAGGCCGTCGACATGAAACGGGGACGCGGAACGGGGCAGTCCCTGGTGCCCGGGGCGGGTCTCGAACCCGCACGCCTGCATGAGGCAGCCGCTTTTAAGGCGGCCGTGTCTGCCGTTCCACCACCCGGGCGGGCCCGGGGCGCTACCGTGCGCGGTAACGCTCCCAGGACACCTTATAAGCCCGGAAGGCCGGAGCCGAGACCGCCTCAGCGCGACCCGGCGGCCACCGTGTCGCGGGCCGGCTGGGCGGGCACCGGCGGGGTCACCTCGGTGAACTCCTCACGCGGGGCGTGCAGCTGGTTGAGGGCCACCGTCTCCCGCTTGAACAGCATCGCGAGGGTCCAGTCGGCGACCACCCGGGCCTTGCGGTGGAACGACGGAATGTGGCTGACGTGGTACGAGCGGTGCATGAACCAGGCGGGCCAGCCCTTGACCTTGATGCCGTAGACGTGCGCGACACCCTTGCCCAGGCCCAGACCGGCGACACTGCCGATGTACTTGTGCTTGTACTCCTTGGGCTCGCCGCCGAGGACGACCTGCCGGATGTTGTCGGCCAGCACACGGGCCTGGCGCACGGCGTGCTGGGCGCTCGGCGAGCACCAGCCGCCGGGGTTGGTCAGGTCGGGCACCTGGGCGCAGTCGCCGGCACTCCACGCGCCGTCGAGCACCTGGCCGTCGCTGTCGGCCACCTGGAGGGTCGCCAGGCAGTTGACGTGGCCCTTGGGGCCGCGGGGCAGATCGGTGCGGTCGAGCATCGGCGACGGCTTGACGCCGGCCGTCCAGACCAGGGTCTCGGCGCGGAACCGGTCACCGTCGGAGAGCACGATCTCGCCGTCGACGCACGACTCGAGCCGGGTGTCCAGGCGCAGCGAGACGCCGCGTTTGGCCAGCTCGCGGGCGGCGTACGCGCCCATCTTGGGGCCGACCTCGGGGAGGATGCGGTTGGTCGCCTCGACCAGGACGAACTTGAGCTCGCTCTTGTCGAGCTCCGGGTAGTACTGCAGGGCGTCGCGGACGACGTCCTCCATCTCGGCCAGGGCCTCGATGCCGGCGAAGCCGCCACCGACGAAGACGAAGGTCAGCGCGGCCGCGCGGACCTCGGGGTCGGGCGTGACGGCCGCGACGTCGAGCTGGTCGAGAATGTGGTTACGCAGGTAGATGGCCTCGCCGATGGTCTTGAGGCCGATGCCGCGCTCGCTCAGTCCGGGGATCGGCAGCGTACGCGAGACGGAGCCCGGGGCCACGATGATGTGGTCGTAGCTCATCTCGGTGGACGGGCCCTCGATGGGCTGGATGGTCACCGTCTTGCGCGCGTGCTCCACCTTGGTGACCTCACCGGCCACCACGCGACACTTCTTGAGCTCGCGGCGGAGCGGCACGACGCTGTGCCGCGGGGAGATGTTGCCGGCCGCTGCCTCGGGGAGGAACGGCTGGTACGTCATGTGCGGCTGCGGGTCGATGACAACGACCTCGGCCCGGCGCCGGTTGAGCTTCTTCGACAGGCGCAGGGCGGCGTAAAGACCGACGTGCCCTGCACCTACGACGACGATGCGCTGCGGATTCACTTTCGCATTGTCGCGCGTGACGGGGTCCGCGCGCCTCCTGGTGTGATGTACGCCAAAGCGATTTGTCAAGTGCTGTGACACACAAATTACCGGGATATTTCACGGTCTATGAACAAGCCGTGCTATGAGCAGCGTGGCGCCGGCCGCGCCGGCCAGACCGACCACAGTGGCCACCAGGAACGGACCGCCCGCCAGTTCGGCGCTGAGTCCCAGCGCGAACACGGTGAGTACCGCCGAGACCAGGACCACGACCAGCGCGCGGGCCACCCACAGACCCACGACGTCGATGTTGACCACCGAGTCGTACGGGAGAACCGCCGCGAGAGCCGTCAGCGAGTGTCCGAGGTAGAGCGCCGCCGCGATGGCCAGCACCCGCCACAGCACGACCGGCGAATCCTGGGTGGTGTCGACCAGCCACCCCGCGATCACGGTCAGGGCGGCGAAGGTCGCTCCCCGCCCGCGCGGCGCGAAGGCCGGGTAGAGGGCGACCGCCGCCAGGGGGACGAAGTATTGCGTGCCGAACAGCGCGAACGGCCAGGCCACGGCCATCGCGACCAGGCCGCAGACGGCGATGCCGCAGCGCACCAGGAACGGCAGCGCGGTCGCCCGGGTCAGCGTCCGGCGCGCGTCCCGGGCCCGCCGGGTGATCATCTGCAGCATCATCGCCCCCGGGGCGCCGAGGCGAGCCGGGCGACGTCCCGCAGGACCAGGTCGAGACTGCCCGCGCCGGCCCAGTCGACGACCGGCACGCCGTGCTCGCGCAGGCGGCCCAGCACGTTGCCCCGCTCGAGCTGCCACAGCCGGGTGGCCAGCGGCGTCCACGGGCCCCGCACCTCGGGCGCCGCGTCGGCCGGCAGCGTGTCGACGGCCACCACGTAGCGGCCGGCCTGGGCCAGCAGCGCCAGCATGTCGGCCGACCGGGGGTCGATCAGCGGCGTGAACACCATGACCAGCGCGTCGGACGACACGTGGTGGGCGCCGAAGTCGTGCTCGTGCTCCATCGGGTCGGCCCGCACGTCGAGCAGCCATTCCAGGGCGATCAGATATTGCCGGCGGCCGGTGGCCGGGCGCAGCCGGCGGGCCGAGGCGCCGAACTCGAGCAGCGAGACCCGGTCGCCGCGCTGCAGGTAGTGCTCGGCGATGGCGGCCGCGGCCCGGACCGTCGTGTCGAGCACCGAGGCGCTGCCGCCGACCCCGCCGGACAGCCCCACCTCGCCGAGCACGTCGAGCAGCAGCACCACCTCGGCGTCCCGGTCCGACAGGGTCGAGGCGACGTGCAGGTCGCGGGTGCGCAGCGAGACCCGCCAGTCGATGCGCCGCAGCCGGTCGCCCGGCGCGAAGGGGCGCACCCCCGCGAGCTCGCCGCCCTCCCCCATGCGGCGCGACCGGTGCGCGCCGACCAGGCCCGCGGCGGCCGGCATGGCCTCGATCGCGTTGAACGGGTCGGTGACCGGATAGACCCGCACGCCGTGCGCGGGGGTCAGCACCGGACGGCACGCGAGCAGACCACCGCAGGCGGCGACGCGGGCGGCGGCCGGGCCGACGTCCTGCCGGCCCCAGCGCCGGGCGTCGCCCGCGAGGTCGACCGCGGCCCACCCGTCGGACGCCACCCGCAGGGCGAACGGCCGGTCGGCGTGCTCCAGCTCGAGCCAGCGCGACGTGCGGGTGCGAACGACCACCAGGTCGTACGGGATGACGTCGGGGTTGGTGACGGTCAGCGACGCCTGCACCTGGCCGCCCTCGACGACGAGCTCCTCGTCGGCCCCGATCGTCAGCTCGGGCGCGGACCGGGGCATCCGGCGCAGGTGGATCGCCGTGCCGATCGCGAAGGGCGCCGCGAGCAGCACCAGGTCGACCCGGCCGAGCGCGACGCCGAGCACCAGCAGCAGGCCGGTGAGCAGCACGGCCCGGCCCAGCGCGCGGGTCGGCGCCCAGGCCGGGCCCGCGCCCGCCTCGGCCGACGCGACCGGCGGCACGGCACGGCGCAGCAGCGGCTCGGGCCCGGTCACGTCGTGCTGTGCCCGGTGGCGTACGTGGGCAGGGCGCCACTGGCCGGCGCCGGGGTGGCCTGCAGGACCTCGTCGACCACGAAGGACGGGTCGACGCGGCGCAGCCACATCTCGGGGCGCAGCGTGATGCGGTGGGCCAGCGCCGGCCCGGCCACGTCCTTGACGTCCTCGGGCACCACGAAGTCCCGGCCGGCCATCACGGCCCGGGCCCGGGCCAGCAGCAGCAGGGCCAGCGATCCGCGCGGGGAGGAGCCGACCAGCACCGAGGCGTGCTCGCGGGTGGCCGAGGTCAGCGACACGATGTAGCGGCCGATCGAGTCCTCCACCGTCACCTCCTCGAGCGCCGCCTGCATCGCCTGCAGCGTGCGCGCGTCGACCACCGGCTGGAGGAAGGACTCCTCCTGGCGGCGGCTCATGCGGCGCTGCAGGACGTCCCACTCCTCCTCGGCGGTCGGGTAGCCGAACGACACCCGGAGCATGAAACGGTCGAGCTGGGCCTCCGGCAGGGGGTACGTGCCCTCGTACTCGATCGGGTTGGCCGTGGCGAGAACGTGGAAGGGCGGGTCGAGGCGGTAGGTCACACCCTCGACCGAGACCTGCTTCTCCTGCATCGCCTCGAGCAGCGCGGCCTGGGTCTTCGGCGGCGTACGGTTGATCTCGTCGGCCAGCAGCATGTTGGTGAAGACCGGGCCGGCCCGGAACGCGAAGTCGCCCTTGCGCTGGTCGTAGAGGAACGAGCCGGTCACGTCGGCCGGCAGCAGGTCCGGCGTGAACTGCAGCCGGCGGAAGTCGAGCCCGAGCGACTGCGCGAAACAGCGGGCGGTCAGCGTCTTGCCCAGACCGGGCAGGTCCTCGAGCAGCACGTGGCCGCCCGCGAGGATGCCGGCCAGCACCAGCTCGAGCGAGTCGCGCTTGCCGACCACCACGCTGCCCACCGAATCCAGGACAGCACCGGCCAGCCGGCCCACCTCGTACGGGGGGAGGGCCTGCACGCCTGACTCCGTCACCATGGCACCCTTCTCATAGTTCGTACCCAGCTCACAGTTCCTACCAGCTCACAGTTCTTACCAGCTCACAGTTCTTACCAGCTCACAGACGTTCCAGGACGTCCACGTAGGACTCGAGATCACGCGGCTTGGGCTTGCGCCGGCCGCGGTCGTGCAGGGCTGCCCAGAGCGGGTCGCCCAGCAGCTCGCGCGCGCGCCGCGGGTCGGTCGCCCGGGTGATCCCGTGGCGCAGCCGCAGCCGTTCGTCGGTCAGCTCGGCCAGCACCGGCAGAACGTTACGCGCATACAGATCTTCGTCGGCCTGGGCCCGCTCCAGGCTGCGCTCCCAGCGGCGCACGGCCGCGCGCATCGCGTCGGTGGCGGCGGTGTTGTCGGAGCTGCCGCGGCGGTCGGAGCGCTTGGGCGTCGACGGGGCCCGGACCTCGGCGACGGCCAGCAGCACCAGCCGCAGACCGGCGAGCGCGGCCACCACGAACAGGATCGAGATCTCGGTGTCGGCGGCCCGCAGAACCGCCACGACGACCGCCGTGCTCAGCCCGATGAGCAGCAGGTTGCGCAGCGCCCAGCCGACCCAGGAGCGCCGGGCCGGCGCCGCGGGCGGCTCGTCGACGACAGGCCGCTCGTCGCCCCCGCCGAAGAGGTCGTCGAGCCCGCCGGTGCTCACGCGCCGACCCCCGCGCCCAGGTCGGCCCGCAGCCGTTCGAGGGCGGACCGGGCCTGGCGGCGCATCTGGTCGTCGACGGTGTGCGTGGCGTAGCGGGCCTGGCGGTAGACCTCGAGCAGCGCGGCGAGGACCTGGGCGTCGACCCGCTGCTCGCGCAGCAGGCGGCCGACCAGGTCGGTCGGGCTGTCGCCGGGGTGGCGCGGCGTGCCGGCCGCGGCGGCGGCCTGTTCCAGGCGGACCCAGCAGGCGATCACCGCCCGGCGCGGGTCGCGGTCGGTGTCGGAGAGCTCCTCGAGGCCGGCGTCGAGCGCGGCGACCAGTTCCTCGGCCGTGCGCGGCTGGTCGGCGCGGCCCCGCGAGCGCTTGTTCTTGCCCGAGCGCCGGCGGCGGTCGCGCACGAGGGAGTAGATCAGCAGGCCGACGATGACCAGGACGATCACCGCGAGGACGACCAGCGCCAGTTTGTCGACCCAGTCCGGCAGGCCGCGGGCCGCCTCGGGCGGGGGCGGGGGCGACTGGAACGACGGGGTCACGGTGGGCGGGAGCAGCGGCGCCCGCGCGGCCGGCTCGTCCCGGGCGATCTGGTCGAGCCGCGGCTCGGACCGGGTGGCGGCCAGCGCGGTGACGAAGAGCAGCACGAGAACGGCGGCCAGGGGCCACCACCGCCGCATCACCCCGAAGTCCATCGCCATCTCTCTTGTCCGGCCGCCGCGCCCCCGGACAACGACAGGGGGCGGTGGAACTGAGGCTACAAACCAGCCAGCCGTTTCGCCTCGGCGAACACGTCGTCGAGCATGGCCGGGGTGAGCTTACCGGTGAAGGTGTTCTGCTGACTGACGTGGAAGCACCCCAGCAGATCGGGCGCCCCCGGTTGGCTGATGAGCCGCCCGTGACCGAACTTCGGCCGGGGCACCGGCGGCTTGATCCCGTACACCGCTCTCATCGCCGGCCACCACGCCTGCCAGGCGAAAGCGCCGAGCGCGACCACGACGCGCAGGGTCGGCCGGATGAGTTCCAGCTCGCGGTGGAGCCAGGGCGCGCACGTGTCGCGTTCCTCGGGCAACGGTTTGTTGTCGGGCGGGGCGCACCGCACGGCGGCGAAGATGCGCAGGTTGGTCACCGCGAGGCCGTCGCCGGCCGAGACGCTGGTGGGCTGGTTGGCCAGTCCCGCGCGGTGCAGGGCGGCGAACAGGACGTCGCCCGACCGGTCGCCGGTGAAGATGCGGCCGGTGCGGTTGCCGCCGTGCGCGGCCGGGGCGAGGCCGAGGACGGCGATCTCGGCGTCGGCCGGCCCGAAGCCGGGGATCGGGCGGCCCCAGTAGTGCTGGTCGCGGAAGGCGGCACGCTTGGTGATCGCGACTTCCTCACGCCACGCGACCAGGCGCGGGCAGGCGAAGCAGTCCGCGATGTCGGCTTCCAGCACAGGCAGTGAGGCGGCCCGCGCTGCCGTGGCGGAGACCTCTTCGGGCGTACGCGTGATTCCCACCCCGCCAGCAGACCACTTCAGCCCGGATCGCGTCCGGCGGGGGTGGTCAGGCCTTGGGCCGCAGGCACAGGACGTAGCCGTCACCGGCGCCGCTGGCGAAGACGTAGAAGACCTCTTCGGCCGTGAAGAACTTGTCGCAGGCCTTGCTCTGCGGGGAGGACTCGCCGTCGACGCGGGCCACGACGGTGAACTTCGCCTCGGCCGAACCGCAGTCGACGACGTTCGCGCCGGTCTCGGTGGTGCCCTCGTTCTTGACGTCCTTGTCGGAGGCGATGCAGTCGCCGGCCTTGGCGTCCTGGGCGTTGTCGTCACCGGAGAACACCGCCCGGAGCGCGAACGCGGCGACCACCAGGACGACCGCGACGACGATCCCCGTGATCAGCTTGCCGGCGCCGCCACCCTTCTTTCCCGGCTCGGCGAACGGGCCCGGCCGGGCGTCGTCGGCCCGCGGGAAGCGAGGTGGGCCGGCCGGCTCGGCATACCCCGGCTGGGCGTCGGCCGGGGGCGGAACGGGGTTGCTCACGCGTGTTCCTCTCGAGTGCCGGCCGAGGGGTTCGTCCGGTCGCCCGGGGAACAGTAGCGATCCGCCGCGGCGCGGCGCGACCCTGCCCCGATCGGGCTATCGCGAGGGTGACACGCTGCCCGGAGTGGGCTCCTTGAGGGTCGCGGCCGGCGCGGGGGAAGACTCGCCGGGCGTCGGAAGGGCACCGTCGTCGGCGAACGACGGCTTAGCGGTCGGCGCGGGCGAGGCGAACGGCACGGCCTCGGGGCAGTACGGATAACCCATGCTGCGCGTGTGCTGCGTCTCGCCGGTGTCCGGATCTTCGCAGTAGGCGTTGCCCATGGTGATCGGCTGCCCGTCCTGGTCGAACAGGCGCGCGCCGGGCACCAGGCGGCCCTGGCTGTCGTAGACGAAGACGTCGTTGACGTAGTCGTACGGGTTGCCGCCGCCGCTGCTGGTGCCGGAGTAGCCGACATCGTTGTAGCCCGGGTTGCGCACGTCGTCGTCGGCGTTGAAGAAGGCGCCCAGCGCGAAGATGACCAGCACCGCCGTGCCGCCGTAGAACGCGTACCGGGGCCCCCGGCCCAGCCGGAGGTTGCGCCGGCCCAGCACGATCGAGCCGATGACGCAGCCGGCCAGCAGCACCAGCGCGACGAGCGTGCTGTTGCCGATGCGCGGCAGCAGGCCGATCTCCTGGGACTGGGCGCCGAGGAACCAGGCCAGGGCCATCGCGGCCAGGTAACCGCGCAGCAGCCACCACGCCGGGCGCAGCAGCACGAGGAAGTCGCTGGCCTTGGCATAGCCGATCACCGGCCCGACCCGGACGTCGGCCCGGCCGAGCACGCGGAGCACGTCGGCGCGGGCCGCCAGCAGGGGATCGAAGCGGCGCTTGGGCGGGTCGGGGAAGCCGCCGACGAAGCCGGCCGCGGTGGTGCGCAACTCGGCCGCGTACGCCTCGGGGCTGCCGAGCCGGTCGGTGAGGGTGACCGTGTCCTCGGCCCGGATCTCGGCCAGGTGCTCGGGCAGGTCCTCGAGCAGCTCGGCGCGGGTGGCCTCGGGAAGGTCGGCCAGCGCCGCGCGGACACGCTCGACGTACTCGGTGATCTCGTCCTGTGCCGTGGAGTTCACGCCGTCTCCCGCTCGCGAAGCAGATCGTCCATGGTGGATGCGAAGCCCTGCCACACTTTGCCCGACCGCTGCAACTCGGCGTGGCCGGCGGCGTTGAGGCCGTAGTACTTGCGGTGGGGGCCCTCGTCGCTGGGTACCACATAGGTGTTCAGGAAGCCGCCGGCGAACAGGCGCCGCAGGGTGCCGTAGACCGAGGCGTCGCCGACCTCGTCGAGCCCGGCCGCGCGCAGGCGGCGAAGGATGTCGTAGCCGTAGCCGTCCCCGTCGCGCAGGGCGGCGAGCACGGCCAGGTCCAGGACACCCTTGAGCAGCTGGGTGGTATCCACGCGATGGACAGTAGTGCGCAATGCGAAATACCGTCAAGAGCGAAGTACTGCCAGGTCTCGATGGACGAAGCCCGCGAACGGGGCGATCAGGCGAGGCTGTAAGCGATGCCGTCGAGGATGTCGTGTTCGGAGGCGACCACCGACGGGTGGCCGGAGCGCTCGAGGACGGTGCGCAGGATCAGCGCGCCGGCGCCGATGACGTCGGCCCGGCCCGGGTGCATCACCGGCAGGGCCAGCCGCTGCTCGACCGTCATGGCCAGCAGTTCGCCGGTCACCCGGGACACGGCCTCGAGGCTCACTTCGCTGTGGTGGATGCGCGCGGAGTCGTACCCGGGCAGATCGAGCCCCAGGGCGGTGACCGTGGTGACCGTGCCGGCCAGACCCACGAGGGTCCTGGCCTCCCGCCCGGGGACGGCGGTGAGAGCGATGTCGACGGCCGCCGTGATGTCGCGCTCCGCATTGTGGATCTCGGCCGCGGTGGGCGGATCGCTGTGCAGGTGACGCTCGGTCATCCGGACGCAGCCGATGTCCATCGAGATGGCGTGGTCGACGCCGGCCGACCCGGTGACGAACTCGGTCGAGCCACCGCCGATGTCGACGACCAGGTAGGGACGTTCGGCGGTGAGACCGGCGACGGCGCCGGCGAAGGACAGCCGCGCCTCCTCGGTGCCGGTGATCACCTCAGGGTCGATGCCGAGCACGCCGCGCACCATGTCGCGGAACTCCTGCGCGTTCTCGGCATCGCGCGAGGCCGAGGTGGCGCACATGCGCACCCGGGTCACGCCGAGCTCGGCGATCTCGGCCGCATAGCCGAGCAGAGCCTTCCGCGTACGGGCCAGCGCGCCCTCGGAGAGGCGGCCCGTGCGGTCGACGCCCTCCCCCAGGCGCACGATCTCCATCCGGCGGGCGACGTCGGTCAGCCGGCCGTCGACGATGTCGGCGATCAGCAGACGGATCGAGTTCGTCCCGCAGTCGATCCCGGCGACCCTGGTCATCGCGTCCTCACAGGTGCAGCAGCATTCTCGTGTTCCCCAGCGTGTTGGGCTTGACCCGTTCCAGTCCGAGGAATTCCGCGACACCCTCGTCGTACGACCGGAGAAGTTGCTCGTAGACGAGGTGCGGGACGGGAGCGCCGTCGATCTCGGTGAACCCGAACGAGCCGAAGAAGCGGGTCTCGAACGTCAGGCAGAAGACCCGGGCCACCCCGAGCTCGCGGGCCACGTCGAGGAGACGCTCGACGATGCGGTGACCGATCTTCTGGCCGCGGCAGGCGGGATCGACCGCGACCGTCCGGATCTCGGCCAGGTCCTCCCACATCACGTGCAGGGCGCCACAGCCGTAGACCCGGTCGCGGTCGTCCACCGCCACCCAGAACTCCTGCACCGACTCGTACAGGGTGACGGTCGCCTTGCTCAGCAGCCGGCCGTCGGACGTGTACGCGTCGACCAGGTCCCGGATCGCCCGGACGTCCCTGGTCCGGGCGCGGCGAATCTCCACTAGTCAGCCTTTTTCACGCATGGGCCCTCGGCCCACCATGGTTCCACGGCGTCCCGGACCTCGTCCCCGAAAGGATTCACGCCCCGGCCCACAGCGAGCGCGTGCCCGAGGTGGACATGCAGGCATTTCACTCGATCGGGCATGCCGCCGGCGGCGACGTGCGCGATCTCCGGCACGTCCTCGATCGCCTTGCGACGGGTGAGGTAGTCCTCGGTGGCGCCGGCGTACCGCGCGGCCAGCTCGGGGTCGGTGCTCAGCCGCTCCTGCATGTCGCGCATGACGCCGGCCGACTCGAGCCGGCTGCACGCGGCGGTCGCGTGCGGGCAGGTCAGATAGAAAAGCGTCGGGAACGGTGTGCCGTCGTCGAGGCGGGGCGACGTCTCCACGACGTCCGGGTTGCCGCAGGGGCAGCGGTGCGCGACCGCGCGGGTGCCCCGGGGGCGACGCCCGAGCTGGGCCTCCACGATCTCGAGGTCGGCCTGGTCCGGCTCATTCATAGGTGACTTCGGTTCTCCGCCGCTGGGGGGGCTGATCCATACCGAGGGTTGTGGACACAGCTGGTTGGTCGGCTCTACGTCTGTTCGGTGGGCTCTGCGCTAGTTGGCGGGCTCGGCGTCGGCGGCCCGGACACTGCCCCACAGCGTGTCGTACCAGCGGTCGGGTGCGGCCGCCGGTGGCCGGCGACCGGCCTCGGTGGCCGCGCCGGCCGGGTCGTTCAGCACGACGAGGACGACCTCGCCGTCCCGGACGTAGAAGAGCTTCTCGCGGGCCTGGGCCCGCAGATACTCCGGGTCCCGCCACTTCTGCAGCTCCTGCGA
This sequence comes from Actinoplanes sp. M2I2, assembly GCF_023544445.1. Classification (GTDB taxonomy): domain Bacteria; phylum Actinomycetota; class Actinomycetes; order Mycobacteriales; family Micromonosporaceae; genus Actinoplanes. Next base: position 377,735 of record NZ_JALPVJ010000005.1, read on the forward strand.
TTTCTGCGCGATGAGCTCCCGCTCGCGGGCCTGGTCGGCCTCGAGCTGGGTGATCTGCGATTCCTGGGCGAGATAGAGCCGGAGAGGATACGTGTACGCCAGGGCGAGCGCGACGAGGACGACGATCACGACCATCGCCCGGCCGGTCAGCGCCCGCGGACGCGGGGCGACGGTGCGCTTGGTGGCCACCCGGCCACCGCTGACCGTCCGGCGGGTCCGCGTGGTCTTGGGGACCGAGCCCGTGTTCCGTACGGTCCGGCTGCCGCGGACCGCCCCGGTGTTGCGGACCGCTCCCGTGTTGCGGACTGCTCCGGTGGCGCGGGCACGCGACGACGCGGGGCGGCGGGCCGGGCCCTGACCGCTCGGTGCTCGTCGCTGTGTCACCCCAACCCCTCCGTCACGTGCTGTGGCGCCCGCTCGAAACCTATGCCCGTTCCGGCGGGCGCCACAACTCCATGATCTAGCGAGCGCTCGTCACGCCGTGCGGTAACGCGGGAAAGCGCCCGCCCCGGCGTACCGGGCCGCGCCCTCCAGCTGCTCCTCGATGCGCAGAAGCTGGTTGTACTTGGCGACCCGGTCGGACCGCGCCGGGGCGCCGGTCTTGATCTGGCCGCTGCCCACCGCGACGGCCAGGTCGGCGATCGTGGTGTCCTCGGTCTCGCCGGAGCGGTGGCTCATCATCGTCTTGAAGCCGGCCCGGTGGGCCAGGTCGACGGCGTCGAGCGTCTCGGTCAGCGAGCCGATCTGGTTGACCTTGACGAGCACGGCGTTGGCCGCGCTCTCGGCGATGCCCCGGCCGATGCGGGTCGGGTTGGTGACGAACAGGTCGTCGCCGACGATCTGGATCTTGTTGCCGAGCTCGGCGGTCATCGCGCTCCAGCCGGCCCAGTCCTCCTCGTCCAGCGGGTCCTCGATCGAGACGATCGGGTACTCGGCGGCGAGCTTGGCGTAGTAGGCGATCATCTCGTCGGTCGACTTCGGGCTGCCCTCGAAGACGTACGAGCCGTCCTTGTGGAACTCGGTCGCGGCGACGTCCATGGCCAGCACGATGTCGGTGCCCAGGGTGAAGCCGGCCGCCTGCACGGCCTCGGCGATCAGGTCGAGGGCGCTCGCGTTGGACGGCAGGCTGGGGGCGAAGCCGCCCTCGTCGCCCAGGCCCGTCGAGAGGCCCTTCTTCTTCAGCACCGACTTGAGCGCGTGGTAGACCTCGGCGCCGGTGCGCAGAGCCTCACGGAAGCTCGGGGCGCCGATCGGCGCGATCATGAACTCCTGCACGTCGACGTTCGAGTCGGCGTGGGCGCCACCGTTGAGGATGTTCATCATCGGCACCGGCAGGAGGGCGGCGTTGGGGCCACCGACGTAGCGGAACAGCGGCAGCTCCGCGCTCAGCGCGGCCGCCTTGGCCACCGCGAGGGAAACCCCCAGGATCGCGTTGGCGCCCAGCTCCGACTTGTCGGCGGTGCCGTCCAGGTCGAGCATCTTCTGGTCGATCAGGCGCTGCTCGCTGGCCTCGTAGCCGACGAGCTCGTCGGCGATCTTGTCTTCGACGTTCGAGACCGCGTTCTCGACGCCCTTGCCCAGGTAGCGGCTCTTGTCGCCGTCGCGCAGTTCGATCGCCTCGAACGCGCCGGTGGAGGCGCCCGAAGGCACCGCCGCGCGGCCGACCGTGCCGTCGTCCAGCCCGACCTCGACCTCGACGGTCGGGTTGCCCCGGGAGTCGAGAATCTCGCGGGCGACGATCGCTTCGATGGTGGCCATGTGTCGTGTCGCTCCCTTACGTTAAAGCTGCAGTTCACGTTTTCGAGGCTGCAGTTCGCCTCTTGAGGAAGCTGCGTTCACCTCTCGAGGCTGCAGTTCACCGACCGCGACCCTGCGGCCGACCACGGCAATGAGCGTATCGACCCGCGCTGGCGCCCGTACGGCTGCCCTGGGGTTTCATCTCAGGTACGGGCAGAGTTTGCCGATGACTCCGTCACTATGAGCACACCCATGCTTCCCGCTGACGGGTCGTACATCGAGATGACCTCGTACGGCGAAACGCTGCCCGATGTACGCGTCGTCCAGGCCACGGACGCGATGATCACGCTGTCGCTGGCCCTGGACGACCTCCCGCCGGCGAACGCGGAAGTGACGCTGCGCTGGGCCGCCGCGCCGCGCGGCCGGTACGCCGTCGCGGGCAACGTGGCCGCGATCGACGGGAACCGCGTGGAGGTGCGATACGCCGGCGAGCCCGCGATCGAGCAGAGCCGCGACTACGTCCGCGGGGGCGGCGGCGAACCGATCGTGCTGCTGCTGCCCGGGCAGGCGGCCGCCGAGGGAAAGATCCACGACCTGAGCGAAGGGGCGGTGCGGGCCCACTTCACCGACGTGGAGGTGCAATCCGGCGACGAGGTCACGCTGCGTATTCAAGTCGGTGACGAGGTGGTGGAGTTCCCGGCGCGAGCAGTCAAGGTGAGCTCGGTGCGGCAGCAGATCCCGCGCCGGGGACCGCTGATCGTCGAGCTGGTCGCCATCTTCACCACGACCGACGAGCACCAGGCCCGGATCATCCGTCGCTACATCTTCACGCAGCAGTTGAGGGAACGCTCCCGGGCGACCCGGCCATAACTGGTTTGCCTCCGGTTGCGGGCATGGGCTTAGGTGTCAGGCGTGCCTCCTGTTACGCGCCTGACGCTCGCTGCCCTCGCGGTCGCGAGCGCGGCGCTGCTCGGCACGGCCGGCTGCGGCGATCTGGAAGAGGCCAGCGCCGCTCCCCTGGCCGGCGACAACCTGATCACCGAGACGGCCGATCAGCTGGCCGCCGGGTCGACGCTCACGTACACGGCGAAATATCAGGTGACCGGCGGCGAGACGGCGACCGTGAGCCGGGCCCAGCGTCCGGCCCGGGCGGCGTACGTCTATCCGGGCGGCCGCCTGATCACCACGAACACCGTGACGATCCGTTGCGCCGGCTCCACGTGCACCTCCGACCGCACCGACCCCGCGGCCGCCGCGTCGCTGGCCCAGGCGCCGCTGGTCTCCCCGGAGGCCGTCCAAGAGATGCTGGCGACGGCGGCCCTCGACCCGGTGGTCGAGACCGAGCAGCACGACACCACGATCGCCGGCCGCCACGCCACCTGTCTCACGCTGAGCCAGGTCAACGGCACACCGGCTCCGTCGTTCGACCTGTGCGTCACCAACGAAGGCGTCCTGGCCAGCTTCACGGCCACGGTCGACGGCGAGCGCATCGAGCAGGCCCTGACCGCCTACGCCGACGACCTCCCGCCGGACGCGTTCGTGCTGCCCACCGGCACCGAACTGGTCGACCGGACGGCGAAGTAGCAGCCTGCCTCGCGCCCGGCCTCCGCCGCGTTCGCGCGTGAGTTGAGTTCGGCCACGTTCTCCGTCACCCGCTCCTCCCCTTTCACCCGCCGCGAACCTTCAGCCGGTCCGGCGCGACTGAAGAGGGCGAGGAGGGCGGATGAGCGACGAATTGCTGGTGGTCCGGTGGCAGCTCGGTGAGCGGGAAGCCTTCGCCGAGCTGGTGCGGGCCTGGCACGGCCGGGTGGAGCGCTACGTCGGGCGGATGCTCGGCCGGGCCGACGACGACGTGGTGCAGGAGGTGTGGCTCGGGGTCTTCCGAGGACTGCCCCGGCTGCGGCAGCCGGACCGGTTGCTGCGAAAGGGGTACGAAACATGACGCCGGAGGAGGTGCTCGACCGGCTCGGCGCCCGGCTCTCCTCGCGCCGGCGTCTCGCGTACGTCGGGGTGGCCCTGCTCGGATCGGCCGGGAGCGCGCTGATCGGGGTGCTGTGGGCCACCGAGCCGGGACTGCCCGCGCGGACCCGGGTGTCGTTCGGAGTGCTGATGGCCATCGGGGTGGGCTGGGCAGCGGTCGGCGGGTGGGCGGTCACCCGGCGGACGCCGCTGTTCGCCCGGGACCGGGTGGTCGCGGGCTGGTTCGGGCTGGTGGCGTGGGCGGTGGTCGCGGCCGGGTCCTTCGTGGTGGCCCCGACCGTGCCGGCGTGGCTGGTCGTGGTCGTCGGCGCACTCGGCGTGGGCGCGGCAGCCAACCTCACGCACGCGCTACGCATCCGGGCCGCCCTGCTACGCCGCAAGACCGAACTCGGCGGCTGAGCACCGAAAACAGCGTGGCGCCGGGGGAACGGCCGGGCTGTGGGTGCACCCCGCTGTGGTCAGACGCTTCAGATCAGCGTGGTGAGGAGCGGGCGGAGGAGGCGGGACCGTTCGCGTTGCCACGGGCGCAGGGTGGGGTGGCCGGGTGGGGCGGGCAGCGTCGAGCGGTAGCGCCACATGCCGGCCAGGGCGGCCACGAAGCCGGGAGCGTCGGCGGGCAGGGCGCCGAGGAGGCCGGTGGCCGTTCGCAGGGCGGCCGCCGGGCCGTCGCGGTGGCCGGTGCCGACGACGTCGGCGGCCAGGCGGGCCCGGTCCAGCCAGCCCGCGCCCGAGCAGGCGAAGCTCCAGTCGACCAGGACCGCGCGGCCGGCTCGCGGGTCCACGACGGCGTTGTCGGCCCGGATGTCCTGATGGACGAGCGCCGTCCCGGTCGTCCAGGCCGGCCAGCCCGCGGCCAGACCGGCGAGGGCCTCGGCGTGCCGCCGCTCCCAGCGATCGAGCCGGCCCGGGTCGCCGTCGGCCAGCCGTTGCCATCCGTCGAGGTCGGTGAGCAGGTCGCCGATGGGCGGCACCCCGGCGGGGGCCGGTAGCCGGCCGATGTGCTCGCAGGCCGCGGCCACCAGGGCGACGCCGTCGGACGTCCACGGAGGCCCGGCCGGTCCGCCCTCGGCGAGCGACATCACCAGAGCGCACCAGCCGTCGACCTCGATCCGGGCGAGCAGTTTCGGGGCGGGCGCCTCGGAGGGCATCACGCTCAGAGCGGTCGCCTCCTGCCGATAGAACCGATGCGACGCGATGCTCGCCTCGCGTGACACAGCCTTGACGAAGACCTGCCGCCCGTCGGCGAGCCGCAGCACCCCCGCCGGGCCGGGCGACATCCCGCCGTGCAGGTCCCGGCTGCCCAGCACCGGTGAGCCGCACGCTTGCGCCACGGCCGAGCGCAGCGCTTCAGGAGCGTCGCGCCACGACGGCCGCGCCGCGAACAGTCCCGTCACTCCCGCAGTCTCCGACCGCGAGCCCGCGAGCGCATCCAGCGACGCGGCGACCGAGCCCGCGAGCGCATCCAGCGACGCGGCGACCCAGGCGGCGTCGCTCAGCGAGGCGCCGACCCCGGCTCGGACGTCGGGACGGGCGCCCGGACCGGCCTCAGACGCCGAGGAGGGTGCGGAGGTGGCGGGGAGGCGGGGAGCCGTGGGCCAGCATGGCGTCGTGCCAGGCCTTGGGGGTGGCGCCGAAGGGGCGGGCGGCGGCGATGGCGGCCACCTCGGTGTAGCCGACGAAGTAGGTGGAGAGCTGGGTGGACGTCAGCAGGGCCCGGCGCCACTTGCCGGCGGCCTCGCCCTCCTCCTGGAAGCCGGGGCCGGTCATCAGGGCCATGGCCTCCTGCTCGGGCAGATCCTCGCAGTGGACGAGCTGGTCGATGATGGCGTTGAGGCTCATCCGCAGCTGCATCTTGAGCTGCTGGAGGCGTACGGGAAGGCCGCCGAAACCCAGATCGGCCAGGGCCTCCTCGGCGTAGACGGCCCAGCCCTCGACGAACGGACCGGACCAGCCCAGGGCCCGCACGCGCGTCGCGGCCCGGAAGCGGCGGCTGTGGGCCAGCTGGAGGAAGTGGCCGGGCATCGCCTCGTGGACCGTGAGGTTGCGCAGCATGTAGTCGTTGTATTCGCGGTAGAACGACTCGACCCGCTCGGCGGACCAGTCGGCCGGGGTCGGGGCGATGCAGTAGAAGGTGGGCACGTCGGCCGTCTCGAGCGGACCGGGCGGATCGCAGTAGGCGACGGCCACGCCCCGGGCGAACTCGGGCATCTCCTCGATCACGTACGGGTCGTCGAGGAGGGTGACGACGTCGTGCTTGCGGACGAACGCGGTGGCCTCGTCCATCGTGGCCCGGGCCAGATCGACCACGGTGTCGTCGGACGGGTGCCGCGCGCCCAGCTCGTCGAGGGCCCGGCGCACCGTCTCGTCGGTGGCCGGACCGCCGGTCAGCTCGGCCGCGGCCGCGCGCAGGCGCTCACCGACGCTCTCGACATTGGCCCGGGCGCGGGACAGGACCTCGGCGGCGGGCAGCTCGGTGTCGAGCGTGTGCCACAGGCGGGCCTCCCACAGCCGGCGGCCGAGGCGCGGATCGCGGCCGGGCTCGCCGCTGTCGACCAGGGCGCGTAGCCAGCCGTCGAACTCGGACAGCGCGTCGAGGGCGGCGGCGGACGAGGACTCGACGGCGGCGCGCAGACCGGGGGCCTGCTCGACGAGCGCGGGTAGCTCGTCGCGGATCAGCGCGGCGGTGCCGGCGAACTGGCCGATCGCCGTCTCGGCGTGGATGCGGGGCACGTCGCGCAACATCGCGCGCGCGGTGGCCAGCGCGTCGGGGACGGCGGCGAGCCGGCCCGCGAGACTGGTCAGCCGTTCCTCGGCCGGCGCGAAGTCACGGGACACCAGCGCGTGCACCAGCGGGCCGGGGTTGTGCGCAAACGGGTTCCACTCGTGCTCGCGGACGTCGCTCAGCTCGAACAACCCCCGCTCGGCGATGGCGCTGAGCATGGCGTGGTCGACCTGGTCCTCCGGGGCCAGCGCGTCGGCGTCGACCCCGGCGAGGGCGTCGGTCGCGTCGCGCAGCATGGCCACGCGGGCCTGGGCGGCGCCGGGCGACAAGTCGGGCAGACGGTCGTCGAAGCGGTGGTCACCGGCGTAGGTGGCCAGCCCGGGATCACTCTCCAGGATGGCGTCGACGATGCTCTCGGCGAGCGGCACGAACTCGGGCATGCCGTGAAAGTTACTCGTCCCCACTGACATTTTTCCGCTCCCGGGCCCGCACGTCCTCCGCGTACTCCAGTGCCGTGCGACGCAGTTCCTGCTCGGCGTCCGCGCCGTCGGCGCGCGCTTCCGACACGATCCGGAGCAGCCGCGCCCCGAGACCGGGTCCTTCGGGCAGGCGTACGTCGAGACCGGCTCGATGCGTACGCTGAAGGATCTTGGCGGCCAGGGCGAGGGCGGGCTGGCTCAGCGCGATGCCGTCGAGCACCGAGTCCCGGGACTTCTCGGCCTTCTTGATGCGGTCCCAGTTCTCGGTGATCTCCTCGATGTCGGCCACCTCGGCCCCGGCGAAGACGTGCGGGTTGCGGCGCACCATCTTGTCGACCAGCCCGCCGGCCACGTCGTCGATCGTCCACGTGTCGTCCTCGGGGAGCTCTTCGGCCAGCCGCGCGTGCAGCACGACCTGCAACAGCACATCGCCGAGCTCCTCGCGCAGGGCGTCGGTGTCGCCGGCCTCGATCGCGTCATAGGCCTCGTAGCTCTCCTCGAGCAGGTAGGGCGCGAGGGTGCGGTGGCTCTGGGCCCGCTTCCACGGGTCGCCCCCGGGGGAGACCAGCCGGTCCATCACCGCGACGGCGTCGAGCAGCCGCGCGCCCGGCGGGTCCCACGACCCGTACATCAGCTCGAGTTCGGCCAGTGCGGGCTCGCGGGCCAGGCGGAGGCCGAGACTGCGGGCGAAGCTCTCGTCACCGGCCGGGCCGGCCAGCCACACGACCGCCTCGCCGCCGTCCAGCTCGGCCAGCAGCCGTTCCGGGTCGCTGTCGATCACCGTGACCGGCACCCCACTGCTGCGCAGCGCTTGGGCCTGCTCGGTCTCGGCGGCGGCATAGACCGGGTACGCCCGCAGGACGTCCCACGCGGCCGCGGTGAGCAGACCCGCGGGCAGGCGCGGCGAGGTGACGAGCAGAACGATCCGAGCGGTCATGCCCGCAACTTTGCCAGCTCGTTCCGGTCGCGCGTGAGCCACCGCCTCCCCCGCCCGCCCAAGGGACAGAGGAAGGGGACGTTACCGCTTGTCAAGCCGGTGATGCGGGTTGTCCACAGGCCGCGGCCGGTTCGGGCTGGAGAGCTCGGTCACCGGTCGCCGGCACGAGCCGACGCCCGTCCGAGACGGGCGAGCGTCGGGCGGGCGCTACGAGACGTCGAGCACCGGGTTGTTGCCGGTGGTCTCGCCCAGCGGCACGGTGACCAGGGGCTGCAGAGCGCCGTTCTGGGTCTGGAACTCCAGCACCGGGATGCCGAGCGGCTGGTAGCGCGGGTTGACCGTGATCTTCATGGCCTGGGTGGTCTCGACGACCTCTTTGCGCACCGCGGCGGCCGTCTTGACCAGGGCCAGGTTCTCGGCCGGCAGCTGGGTCTGGAACTGCTCGAACGTGGTGCCGGCCGGCACCTCCTGGGCCGACACGAGCACGTCGAACACCTCGCGCAGGTCGGCCTCGGTGGGCTCGCCCGCGCCGGCCTGGGCCTTGGTGCGCAGCGCGCGGAGCAGCGCGTCGGACTCGGCGTAGAGCCGCACGTACTCCGCCTGCTGCGGCAGCCGCAGCTGGGTCGCGTAGTCGCCCAGCGGCAGGTCGGCGGGCAGCGTGACGGACTCGCGCCGGGCCACCTGGGTCAGCACGTCGTTGCTGACCAGGGTGCGGACGATGTCGGTGCGGGTGATCGGCATGCCGGTGGGGGCGGCGGGCGCTCCGGGCGCCGCGCTCGCCGGGGGCTGCTCGGCCGCGGTGGACCGCACGGCCGCGGCGGCGTCGTCCCAGACCTCCTGCACCCGCGTCTCGGTCACCCGGGTCTTGTCGCCGATGTAGGCGGCCACGGACGGCTCGGACCGGCAGGCGGAGAGTCCGCCCACGGTCAGGGACGCAACGACGGCGATGGATGCGAGTCGGCGAGCATGCTGCATGGCGTCGACTCTCTCATGTCCGCTATGACCCACGTCACCCGGCCCCGCGAGAAGAGGATCACCTCACGCGGGGCCGGGCGGCGCTCAGGCCTTGACCGGCACGGGAACGTCGCCGAGCACGTCCTTGAGCAGCTGCGCGCACCACTCCAGCAATGCCTGGTCGCGCAGCGGCTCGCCACCCACCCGGCGGGTGCTCGGGCGGGGCACGCTCACCTGGTCGTTCGCGTGCTTGTAGACCGAATCGGGGTGGTAGCGCTTGAGCCGCATCTGCTTGGAGTCGGGCAGGGGCAGCGGCGAGAAGCGCAGGTGCTTGCCCTGCATCGACACGTCGGTCAGGCCGTAGGCCCGGGCCAGCAGCCGGAAGCGGGCCACCGCGATGAGGTTGGCCACCTGGGCCGGCGGCTCGCCGTAGCGGTCGGTCATCTCGGCGACCACCTCGTCGAGCTTGGCGCCGTCGCGCGCCTCGGCGAGTTTGCGGTACATCTCGAGCCGCAGCCGCTCGACCGCGATGTAGTCGACCGGCAGGTGCGCGTCAATCGGGAGATCGATCTTGACCTCGGGCTCCTCCTCGGGGCGCTCGCCCTTGAACGCCTGCACGGCCTCGCCGACCATCCGGACGTACAGGTCGAAGCCGACGCCCTCGATGTGGCCGGACTGCTCGCCGCCGAGCAGGTTGCCGGCGCCGCGGATCTCGAGGTCCTTCATCGCCACGTACATGCCCGCGCCCAGCTCGGTGTGCTGGGCGATGGTGGCCAGGCGCTCGTGCGCGGTCTCGGTGAGCGGCTTCTCCCGCGGGTAGAGGAAGTACGCGTATGCCCGCTCGCGCCCCCGGCCGACCCGGCCGCGGATCTGGTGGAGCTGGGACAGGCCCAGCAGGTCGGCCCGCTCGACGATGAGCGTGTTGGCGTTCGGGATGTCGATGCCGGACTCGACGATCGTGGTGCAGACCAGGACGTCGTACTCCTTCTCCCAGAAGCCGACCATCACCTTTTCCAGCTGCTCCTCGCTCATCTGGCCGTGCGCGACGGCGACCCGCGCCTCGGGCACCAGCTCGCGCAGCTTGCGGGCCGCCCGGTCGATCGACTCGACCCGGTTGTGCAGATAGAACACCTGGCCGTCGCGCAGCAGCTCGCGGTGGATCGACGCGGCGACCTGCTTGTCGTCCTGCGCGCCGACGAAGGTGAGCACCGGGTGGCGTTCCTCGGGCGGCGTGGCGATGGTCGACATCTCGCGGATGCCGGTGATCGCCATCTCGAGGGTGCGCGGGATCGGGGTGGCCGACATGGTGAGCACGTCGACCGAGGCGCGCAGGGCCTTGAGCTGCTCCTTGTGCTCGACGCCGAAACGCTGCTCCTCGTCCACGATGATCAGGCCGAGGTTCTTGAACCGGGTCGAGCTCGCGAGCAGGCGGTGGGTGCCGATCACGATGTCGGTGGTGCCGTTGGCCGCCTCCTCCAGGGTGATCGCCGTCTCCTTCGGCGTCTGGAACCGGGACAGTTGGCGGATCCGCACCGGGAACTGGCTCATCCGCTCGGTGAACGTGTTGAAGTGCTGCTGGGCCAGCAGGGTCGTGGGCACCAGCACGGCGACCTGCTTGCCGTCCTGCACCGCCTTGAAGGCCGCGCGCACCGCGATCTCGGTCTTGCCGTAGCCGACGTCGCCACAGATCAGCCTGTCCATCGGGACCCGCAGCTCCATGTCGTGCTTGACCTCGATGATCGCGGCCATCTGGTCCGGCGTCTCGGTGTACGGGAAGGCGTCCTCGAGCTCGCGCTGCCACGGGGTGTCGGGCCCGAACGAGTGGCCCTGGGAGGCCTGGCGGGCGGCGTACAGCTGGATCAGCTGGGCGGCGATCTCCTTGACCGCCTTCTTGGCCCGCGCCTTGCTCTTCTGCCAGTCGGCGCCGCCCATCTTGTGCAGCGCCGGCGACTCGCCGCCGACGTAGCGGGAGAGCTGGTCGAGCTGGTCGGTCGGCACGTAGAGGCGGTCACCGGGCTGGCCGCGCTTGGACGCCGCGTACTCGAGGACGATGTACTCGCGGTCGGCCCCGTTGACCGTGCGCTGCACCAGCTCGACGTAGCGGCCGATGCCGTGCTGCTCGTGCACCACGAAGTCGCCCGGCCGCAGCTCGAGCGGGTCGATCGTGTTGCGCCGCCGGGACGGCATCTTGCGCATGTCCTTGGTGGAGGCGCCCCGCCCGCCGGTGATGTCGTTGCCGGTGATCACCGCGAGCTGCGAGCCCGCGTCGATGAAGCCGTGGTTGAGCCCGCCGCAGGTGACCACCAGCTGGCCCGGCTCGACCGGGGTCTCGATCGAGTCGGCCGGCGTCACGCCGAGGCCGGCGTCGCGCAGCAGCTCGGTGGCCCGCTGGGCTGTGCCGTGCCCCTCGAAGACCAGCGCGATCGCCCAGCCGGCGGCGGCCCAGTCGTGCAGGTCGGTGGCGAGCTTGGCGGTGTCGCCGTGATAGAGCGGCACGGGCTGGGCGGCCAGCGCCACGGCGTCGCCCAGGTCGGGCGCGACCTGGACCTCGGGCTGGGCCAGCCAGGGCTGATCGTCGGCCGCGGGCTCGGCCTCGGCCAGGCCGAACGGCGACACCGTCCACCACGGCTGCTTGAGGGTGGCGGCGTGCGAGCGGACGTCGGCCAGGGTCTTGAAGGCGGCGGCGCCGGTGTCGATCGGGGCCTGGCCACCGACCGCGGCGGCGGCCCAGGACGCCTCGAGGAATTCCTCGGAGGTGCGGGTGAGGTCGTGGGCGCGGGTGCGGATGCGCTCGGGGTCGCAAAGCAGCACGTGCGTGCCGGCAGGCATGGTGTCGATCAGCAACTCCATGCTCTGGGTGCCGTCGAGCAGCGCGGGAGCCAGCGACTCCATGCCCTCGACCGGGATGCCCTCGGCCAGCTTGTCGAGGATCTCGCCGATCTCGGGGTGCTCGGCCGCCAGCTCGGCCGCCCGGGCCCGGACCTCCGGGGTCAGCAACAGCTCACGGCAGGGCGGCGCCCAGAGCCGCTCGACCGGGTCGATGGTGCGCTGGTCGGCCACGGCGAAGGTGCGGATCTCCTCGACCTCGTCACCCCAGAACTCGACCCGCGACGGGTGCTCGTCGGTGGGCGGGAAGACGTCGAGGATGCCGCCGCGCACGGCGAACTCGCCGCGCTTGGTGACCAGGTCGACCCGGGCGTAGGCCATGTCGGCCAGGCGGTGGGCGACCGCCTCGAGCTCGGCCTCGCCCCCGGTCGTCAGCTCGACCGGCTCGAGGTCGCCGAGGCCCTTGAGCTGCGGCTGCAGGAGCGACCGGACCGGCGCCACGACGACCTGCAGCGGCGTGCCGCCGGGGTGGGCCAGCCGGCGCAGCACGGCCAGCCGGCGGCCGACCGTGTCGGAACGGGGCGAGAGGCGCTCGTGCGGCAGCGTCTCCCACGACGGGAAGACCGCGACCCGATCGGAGCTGATCAGGCAGCCCAGCGCGTCGGCCAGGTCGTCGGCCTCCCGGCTGGTGGCGGTGACCGCGAGCACCGCGCGGCCGGCCCCGCCGAGGTCGGGCGAACCAGCGACGGCGGCCACGATGAACGGCCGCAGCGAGGCGGGCGCGGTGAGGTCGAGCGCGTCGGAATCCACGAAGCCTTGGCGTGCGAGGTCGCGGGCACGCGCGAGACCGCGGTCGCGGAGCGCGGCGGGGATCAGACCGGACAACTGCATGTGCGAACACCTCGAACACGTCGAAAAACCCCAAACGCCCGAAGGGGGCGGGGGTACGTCCACAAGTTTAGTCCGGCCCACCGACATTCTCCGGCTGCCGGCGTGATTCGGCGGCGGCGAGCGGTCGGTACCGGCCGCGATCGACAACGCACACTATGTCCGACATAAGTATTGATAACGGGGCAATAGTGGGCAGCGGCGGAAAGCATTCCCTGGGGAGGCAACGTGCGAATCCTGCTGCTCGTTACGGCGTTCAACGGTCTCAGTCAGCGCGCCTGGTGCGCGCTGCGCGAGGCCGGGCACGACGTCGGGGTGCAGCTGGCCACCGGCGCTGCCGATCTGGACGAGGCTGTCCGGGCCGTGGACCCCGACCTGATCCTCTGCCCGTTCCTCAAGCACCGGGTGCCGGCGGAGATCTGGCAGAAGTGGCGCACCGTGATCATCCATCCCGGCCCGGTGGGCGACCGCGGTCCGTCCTCACTGGACTGGGCCATCGCCGAGGGCGCGCGCACCTGGGGCGTGACGGCCCTGCAGGCGATCGAGGAGATGGACGCCGGACCGGTCTGGGCCACCCGGACGTTCCCGCTGCCGGCCGTGGCCCCGCGCAAGTCGTCGCTCTACAACGGGCCGGTCGCCGACGCCGCGATGGAGTGCGTCTTCGAGACGGTGTCGAAGGCCGCCGACCCCGACTTCGAACCGGCGCCGGCCGAGGCGTCCGGCGCCCGCCCGCGGCCGTTGATGACCCAGGACGACCGCGCCTTCGACTGGTCGGACCCGACCGAGCGGATCCTGCGCAAGATCCGGGCCGCGGACGGCGCGCCGGGGGTGCGCACCGAGGTCGCCGGGCTGGCCGTCCACGCCTACGACGCCATGCCCGGGGTGGCCCGGCCCGGGCGCCCGGGCACGCTGCTCGGTCGCCGGCAGGGTGCCGTGCTGGTCGGCACCGGCGACGGCAGCCTGTGGCTGGGCCACCTGAGAGCCGTCGAAGCCGGTCCCAAGCTGCCCGCCACCACCCTGCTCGGCTCGCGGCTGCGCGGTGTCCCGAACTCGCCGCTGCCGGTCGGCACCGAGCCGGAATCGCCGGTCACGTACCGGCAGGTGCGCTATCGCCGCACGGGCCGGATCGGCTGGCTGGCGTTCGACTTCTACAACGGCGCGATGGCGCCCGGGCACTGCCGCCGCCTGCTGGCCGGGCTGCGGCACGCGGCCGCCCAGGACACCGAGGTGCTGGTGCTGCGGGGCGGCACCGACGCGTTCAGCAACGGCATCCACCTCAATGTGATCGAGGCCTCGTCCGACCCGGCCGGCAGCGCGTGGGCCAACATCCGGGCCATCAACGACGTGTGCCGCGAGATCGTCACCTGCACGAAGCAGGTCGTCGTGGCGGCGTACGCGGGAAGCGCGGGCGCCGGCGGCGTGATGCTCGGCCTCGGCGCCGACATCGTGGCGGCCCGCGCCGGCATCGTGCTCAACCCCTACTACGAGATGGGCCTGTACGGCTCGGAGCTGCACACGTTCACGCTGCCCCGGCGGGTCGGCGCGGACGAGGCCCAGCGGCTGGTGGACGACAAGCTGCCGGTCAGCGCCGAGGAGGCGGCCCTGCTCGGGCTGGTCGACGAGGTGGGGCCGCGCCACCCCGGGGCGTACGCGGAATGGCTCAATGCCCTGGCCGAGCGCGAGAGCGACCCGCGCACCGCCCGGCGGCGGCGGCAGGCGAAGGCCCGCCGGCTGGCCGCCGAGCGCCTTCCGCTCGAGGTCTACGAGGCCCGTGAGCTGGCCGAGATGAGCCGCGACATGTTCGGCGACCGGTCCGGTTTCGCCGCCGCCCGGCACGCCTTCGTCACCAAGGCCGCCCCCACCGGGACACCCGAGCGACTGCGGCTGACCCCGGCCAACGTCAGCCGGATCGCCCCGGAACGGCGCCGGCCCGTGGTGCGCCCCGCAGTGCCGCTGTCCGCCTGATGAGCCCGGTCCGCGAAAAGGTCCCGACCGGCCGCGTACGGGTCAGCGCCGCGCTCCAGGCGGCCACGATGCTGCTGCCGGCGCGGTACAACTACAGCGCCTACAGCGTGCTGGCCGGACCGGCCGACGCACCGCCCACAGAGGACCGTCCCTACACGGTCCGGATGCGCCGCCTGGCCCGCCGCCGGCCGGTGCTCACCGTCCTGATCACGCTGTTCGCGTTCGCCTTCGAGAGCACGTTCTTCGGCTGGCTGATCGCGTCGATCGAGATTCCCGACCGGCGGCTCGACCCGCTGCTCTACGGCGGCGCCATCGGGATGATCGTCGCGACCGCCACCATCGAGCTGTTCCGGCTGGTCAACGTCGTCACGCTGTGCCTGGCCACGCTGTGGGCGCGCGACCCGGTGCCGGTGGTGCCGGACACCACGCTGCGGGTGGCCTTCCTGACCACGATCGTGCCGGGCAAGGAGCCGGTGGCGATGGTGGAGCAGACCCTGCGGGCCGCCCGCAACGTGCGCTACGGCGGGACGTACGAGGTGTGGCTGCTCGACGAGGGCGACGACGCCGACGTCAAAGCCATGTGCGAACGGCTCGGGGTACGCCACTTCAGCCGGCGTGGCATCGAGAAGTTCAACACCCCGGCCGGCGCTTTCAAGGCGAAGACCAAGCACGGCAACTACAACTCGTGGGTCGACGTGCACGGCGACGACTACGACGTCTTCGTCTCGGTCGATCCCGACCACGTGCCGCTGCCCAACTTCTGCGAGCGGTTGCTGGGTTACTTCCGCGACCCGGACGTCGGCTTCGTGGTCGGACCGCAGATCTACGGCAACTACGACAACCTGGTCACCCGCTGGGCCGAGTCGCAGCAGTACCTGTTCCACTCGCTGCTGCAGCGGGCCGGCAACCGGCGCGGGATCGCCATGCTGGTGGGGACCAACAACGCCGTACGCATCAAGGCCCTGCAGTCGATCGGCGGCCTCCAGGACTCGATCACCGAGGACATGGCGACCAGCCTCGCGCTGCACGCGGCCCGGAACCCGGCCACGGGCCGGAACTGGCGCTCGGTCTACACCCCCGACGTGCTGGCCGTGGGCGAAGGACCGTCGTCCTGGACCGACTACTTCACCCAGCAGCACCGCTGGTCGCGGGGCACCGACGAGGTCGTGCTGCGCACGTTCGCGCGGACGGCACGCCGGCTCGGACCGGGCCGGGCGCTCCACTATGGCCTGTTGATGTCGTACTACCCGCTGACCGCGCTGGCCTGGCTCCTCGGCGCCGTGAACGCGTTCTGCTACCTCGTGCTCGGCGCCCAGGGCGTGCACGTGCCGCAGGAGGTGTGGCTGATGCTCTACATCGACGCCGCGTTCTTCCAGATCGGGCTCTACGTCTTCAACCGGCGGCACAACACCAGCCCGCACGAGGAGGCCGGCTCGTCCGGCCTGACCGGCATGGTGGCCTCGACACTCTCCACGCCGATCTACGTCTCGTCCTTCGTCGGCGCGCTGCTGCGCCGCAAGGCCGGATTCGTCGTCACCCCCAAGGGCGACTCGACCAGTCCCGACCGGCTCGCGACCTTCGCGCCCGGGCTGCGCTGGGCCGTGTTCTTCGTCGCGATGCTCGTCGTCGCCGAGCTCACCGGCCACGTCGACAACGCGATGTTCATGTGGCCGGCGCTCAACCTGCTCATCTGTCTGACCCCGCCGGCGCTCTGGTTCGTCCTGCGCCGCCGTCGCCGACCCGAGGAGTCCGAAGCATGAAGCCCCGCCCCCGCCCCAGTCTCGCGCGCCGGATGGCCAGCGGAACAGTCGCGGTGGTGGTGCTCGCCGTGGTCGCGTTCGCGAACCGTCCGGTCCTCGCGGCCGGATCCGAGGCGCTGCACAACTACACGATCAGCCGTCAGTCGTACAAGGAACGGAACGGGCACTGGGCGGCCCTGCCGGTGCCGCCGGGCTTCAAGGTGAACGCCATCCACGCGGCCCTGCTGAGCACCGGCAAGGTGCTGATCGTGGCCGGCAGCGGCAACAACCGCGAGCAGTTCGAGGCGGGCACGTTCCGCACGGTGCTCTACGACCCGCGTACCGAGAAGTTCAGCGAGGTGCCGACCCCCACCGACGTCTTCTGCGCGGGCCACAGCTTCCTGGCCAGCGGAAACCTGCTCGTCGCCGGCGGCACCAAGTCGTACGAGGTGCTCGAGAAGGACGTGAAGCGGGCCGGCGGCGTCATGAAGGTCAAGAACGAGTCGCCGGACACCGGGCCGCGGGTCTTCGCGAAGGGCACGACGTTCCGGTCGGCGGCCGGGCACGAGTACGTCAGCCGGACTGCGTTCACCGTCCCGCCCGCGCGCAAGGTCGTGCACGGCCCGCACGTCGCCGTCACCGCCGGCGAGACCGAGGTCTGGGTCGACGCCGTCCGTCCCGGCGACGCCCCGATCGTCCGGGCCGGCGCCCAGTACCGGATCGCCGGCCTAACCGGACCCGACGGCAACAACCTCTACGGCGTGGCCGACAAGATCACGAGGGAGAAGCAGGAGTACGGCGGCGACAAGACGTCGTACGAGTTCGATCCCCGCACCGAGCGCTACCACAAGACCGGCGACCTGACCGAGCACCGCTGGTATCCGACGCTGATCACGAAGACCGACGGCGATGTCCTCGCGGTCTCGGGGCTGGACGAGTTCGGCCGGATCATCCCGGGCCGCAACGAGGTCTACGACGCCCGCAAGCGCACCTGGTCGGCCGCGCCGAGGCTCGAACGCTACTTTCCGACCTATCCGAGCCTGCACCTGATGGCCGACGGACGGGTCTTCTACTCCGGCGCGAACAGCGGCTACGGCTCGGACAAGGAGGGCCGGACGCCCGGGGTCTGGGACCTGGCCACCAACCGCTTCCAGCCCGTGCCGGGGCTGCGACAGCCTGAGCTCAACGAGACCGCCACCTCGGTCCTGCTGCCGCCGGCGCAGAACCAGCAGGTGATGATCTTCGGCGGGGGTGGCGTGGGTGACTCGCCGGTCTCGACCGCCCGCACCGGCCTCGTCGACCTCAGTGAGCGGCACCCGGTCTACCGCCCCGGACCCGACCTGCCCAAGCCCGCGCGCTACCTGTCGACCGTGGTGCTGCCCGACGACACCGTCTTCACCAGCGGCGGCTCGTCCGGTTACCGCGGCGGCCCGTACCGGGGAGCCGAGCGCAGCGACCTGTTCAACGCGCAGTTCTACGTTCCCGCGACCAATTCCTTCCGTACGGCGGCCGAGTCGACGGTCGGGCGCAACTACCACTCCGAGGCGATCCTGCTGCCCGACGGCCGGGTCATCACCCTGGGCAGCGACCCGCTCTACGACCGGACGGGCCGGGCGCCGGGCACGTTCGAGCAGCGCATCGAGGTCTACAGCCCGCCGTATCTGTTCCGCGGCGAGCGGCCGGTGATCGCCCGGGCGCCCGCCGAGATCGCCCGCGGCGGCGCCTTCGCGGTCGACACCCCGGACGCGGCCCGGATCGCCTCGGCGCGGCTGGTGCGGCCCAGCTCGGTCACCCACGGCACCGACACCGACCAGCGCTCGATCGCGCTCGGCCTGAGCCGCGCGGCCGGTCACCTCGAGTTGCGCGTCCCCCGGCAGGCCGGCGTGGCGCCCTCCGGGTGGTACATGCTCTTCCTCGTCGACGACCGGGGACGGCCGTCGGTGGCCCGCTGGGTCCGGGTCCGGTGATGGTCCGGCGCAGCCGCCTGCCCCTGATCGTCTCGGCCTCGCTCATCGGCCTGGGTGCCCTCGCGGTCGCCGCCGGGGCCCGCGAGCGCGATCCGGAAGTGCTGACCCCGCCGCCGCCCCGCGCGGTGAGCCCGCACCTCTACGTCGACCCGGCCGGCGCGGCGGTGACCGCGGTGCGGGCCCTCGAACAGACCGGGCGGAAGGCCGAGGCGACGGTCGTACGCCGCATCGCCGATCAGCCGACCTCGGTCTGGTTCACCGACGACGCTCCCGGATACGCCGAGCGGGCCCGCCGGCTGGCCGTCGCCGCGACCGCCGCGCGGCGGATGCCGGTGCTCACCCTGTATTTCATCCCGAACCGGGACTGCTCGGGGCATTCGTCCGGCGGGGCGGCCGACGCCGCCGCCTACCGGAGGTGGGTGACCGCGCTGGCCGGGGCCCTGCGCGGTCACCGCGCCATCGTGGTGCTGGAGCCCGACGCGGTCGCCCAGGCCGTCAAGGGTTGCCTCACGCCGGCGCGCCGGGACGAGCGGTACGGCCTGCTGCGGCACGCCGTCGCGGTCCTGCGCACCGCGCCCGGGGTGCGTGTCTATCTGGACGCGGGCAACCCGACGTGGATCCCGGCGCCCGAGCTCGGACCGGCGCTGCGCTCGTCGGGGGTGGGCGCGGCCAGCGGGTTCGCGCTCAACGTGGCCAACTTCGAGACCACGGCCGACAACGTGCGGTACGGGCTGGCCGTGTCCCGGACCGTGGGGGGCAAGCACTTCGTGGTCGACACCAGCCGCAATGGCAACGGACCGGCCCAGCGCGGGGGCGGCGACCGGCACTGGTGCAACCCGCCGGGCCGCCGGCTCGGCCCGGTGCCCACCCTGACGACCGGGTTCGCCCTGGTCGACGCGTACCTGTGGGTGAAACGCCCCGGTGAGTCGGATGGCTCCTGCGCGCCGGGACAGCCTCCGGCGGGCCACTGGTTCCCGGCGTACGCGCTCGCCCTGGCCCGGTGAGCGACCGGCCCGTGCTCCGACCGGCCAGGGCCGGCCCGGCGATCCGCGAGGGTCGGACAGGTATGAGACTTACCTCAAATTGCCCCCGGTGGGGGTCGCGCCGATACGATCGGCGAAGTCGGGACAGCGCTGTCCTGGAGCACCTTTGAGGCAAGGAGCGCCCCCGATGACCGACCAGCACGGCCACCTCGACCCCGACGGCCCCGACGCCGCGCTGCGCGCGGACATCCGGCGCATCGGCACCCTGCTCGGGCAGACCCTGGCCCGGCAGGAGGGCCGCCCGCTGCTCGACCTGGTCGAGGAGATCCGCGCGCTGGTCCGGCAGGATCCGCAGGCCGCGGCCGACCGCCTCGCCGCCATGGACGTCACGACCGGCACCAAGCTGGCCCGCGCGTTCTCCACCTACTTCCACCTGGCCAACATCACCGAGCAGGTGCACCGCTCGCGCGACCTGCGCCGGCGCCGGGCCCACGACGGCGGCTGGCTCGACCAGGCGGCCAAGCTGATCGCGGAGAAGGGTGTGCCGGCCGACGAGATCGCCGCCGCCGCGCGCCGTCTCGCCGTCCGCCCGGTCTTCACCGCCCACCCGACCGAGGCCGCGCGCCGCTCGATCCTGTCCAAGCTGCGCCAGCTGGCCGACGCGCTCGACGCCGAGGCCGCCGCCGCGGTGCTCTACGGCCAGACCGACAACTCGGCCTCGACCCGCAAGTTCGCCGAGCTGATCGACCTGCTGTGGCAGACCGACGAGCTGCGCCTAGACCGGCCCGACCCGACCGACGAGGCCCGCAACGCCGTCTACTACCTCAAGGACCTCTATGCCGAGGCCGCCCCGCAGGTGCTGGCCGACCTGGCCGAGACGCTGCGCCAGCTCGGGGTCGAGACCGCGCCGACGGCCCGGCCGCTGACCTTCGGCTCGTGGATCGGCGGCGACCGCGACGGCAACCCGTTCGTCACGCCGGCCGTCACCCGCGACGTGCTGATGATCCAGCACGAGCACGGCATCCAGGCCACCGAGGCCGCGATGGACCAGCTGATCGACATGCTGTCGGTGTCCCGGCGGCTGCGCGGGGTCTCGCTCGACCTGTCCGCGTCGCTGGCCAAGGATCTCGACAACCTGCCCGAGGTGGCCGAGCGGTTCCGCCGGACCAACGCCGAGGAGCCCTACCGCCTCAAGGTGCGGGCGATCAAGGCGAAGCTGGCCAACACCCGGGCCCGGCTGCGCCACGGCACCGCGCACGTGCCCGGCCGCGACTACCTGGGCAGCGACGAGCTGATCAGCGACCTCGAGCTGATCCGCGCCTCGCTGGCCCGCAACTCGGGTCAGCTGACCGCGGTCGGCGTGGTCGCCACGGCCATCCGGACGGTCTCGGCCTTCGGGCTGCAGCTGGCGACGCTGGACGTCCGCGAGCACGCCGAGAAGCACCACGAGGTGCTGCAGCAGATGTACACGCAGGTCGGCGAGGTGGACGACTACGCCGCGCTCGACCGGGCCGACCGCACCAAGCTGCTCGCCACCGAGCTGACCGGCCGGCGGCCGCTGAGCAGCGCGGACACGCCGCTCACGGACTCGGCGCGCAAGACCTTCGACGTGTTCAACACGATCCGCGACGTGCAGGACCGCTTCGGTGCGGACGTCATCGAGACGTACATCATCTCGATGACCCTGGGGGTGGACGACGTGCTGGCCGCGGCCGTGCTGGCCCGCGAGGCCGGCCTGGTCGACATCCACACCGGCCGGGCCCGGGTCAACATCGTGCCGCTGCTGGAGACGCCGGCCGAGCTGGACGCGGGCGGCGATCTGCTCGACGAGATGCTGTCGCTGCCGGCGTACCGCGAGATCGTGCGGGCCCGCGGCGACGTGCAGGAGGTCATGCTCGGCTACTCCGACTCCAACAAGGAGGGCGGCATCACCACCAGCCAGTGGGGCATCCACAAGGCGCAGCGCTCGCTGCGTGACGTGGCGGCCCGGCACGGCGTACGGCTGCGACTCTTCCACGGCCGCGGCGGCACCGTCGGCCGCGGTGGCGGTCCGACGCACGAGGCGATCCTGGCCCAGCCCTACGGCACGCTGGACGGCGCGATCAAGGTGACCGAGCAGGGCGAGGTCATCTCCGACAAGTACACGCTGCCCGCTCTGGCCCGCGAGAACCTCGAGCTCACGGTGGCCGCGGTGCTGCAGGCGACGCTGCTGCACACCTCGCCGTCGGTCGACCTCGAGCGGCTGGCCCGCTGGGACGCCACGATGGACGCCGCGTCGGCGGCGGCCTTCGCCGAGTACCGCTCGCTGGTCGAGAACCCGGACCTGCCGGCCTACTTCTGGGCGGCCACCCCGACCGAGTTGCTGGGCGCGCTCAACATCGGCTCCCGCCCGGCCAAGCGGCCCAACACCGACGCCGGCCTGGGCGGCCTGCGGGCGATCCCGTGGGTGTTCGGCTGGACCCAGACGCGGCAGATCGTGCCCGGCTGGTTCGGCGTCGGCACCGGCCTCAAGGCGGCCCGCGAGGCCGGCCACACCGAGGTGCTGCAGGAGATGTACGGCAACTGGCAGTTCTTCCAGACGTTCGTGTCCAACGTCGAGATGATGCTGAACAAGACCGACCTGACGATCGCCCGCCGCTACGTCGACACCCTGGTGCCCGAACACCTCCACCCGATCTTCGCCAAGATCCAGGAGGAGTACGAGCTGACCGTGCGCGAGGTGCTGTCCATCACCGGCACGTCCTCGCTGCTGGAAAATCAGCCCGAGCTCAAGCGCACGCTGGGCGTGCGCGACACCTACCTCGAGCCGCTGCACCACCTGCAGGTCGCGCTGCTGCGGCAGTACCGGGACGCGGGCGAGGCCGACCGGCAGACCGTGGTCGCCCCGGGGGCGCGGCGGGTGCCGTCCGACTCGACGGCCCTGGAGCGGGCCCTGCTGACCTCGGTCAACGGCATCGCGGCGGGGATGCGCAACACGGGGTGAGATGTCGTTTTCGCCAGGGCCGGGACGCTTCGTCCCGGCCCTTCGGCTTTTCTGCGGACGGCAGGCATTTCGGCCGCTGAATATTTGCGGCGCAGCAAGGTTGCGACTATGGTCCGGCATGGGAGCGCTCCCACACCCTCTTCACCGGGGAGCGTCCTCCCTCCCCCCGATCCCCTCGCAGCGATGGAGTCCGATCCCCATGCGCAGATGGAGACTGTTCGCCGGCATCGCCGTCGCGGCGTCCGCCGCCACGGTGGCCACAGTCATCGCCCTGCCGGCCAGCGCCGAGACGGCCGCCTTCACGGTGGTCAGCTCGTGGAACAACGGCTATCAGGGCCAGGTCGAAGTCAAGAACAACACGTCCGCGACGATCACGACCTGGCGGGTGCAGCTCACTCTCCCGGCCGGTACCACGATCGTCAACTCCTGGAGCGCCACGCAGTCCGCCTCCGGCTCGACCTACACGTTCACGCCCGCGGGCTGGAACGGCACGCTGGCCGCCGGAGCGTCCACTTCGTTCGGATTCGTCGCCAACGGCACCGGCCGCCCGACGTCGTGCCTGGTCAACGGCGCCTCGTGCGGCGGCACGTCACCGACGTCGCCCCCCACCTCCCCGCCGGTCACCACTCCCCCGGCGACGACGCCGCCGGCGACCACCCCGCCCGCGACCACCCCGCCGGCCGGGGCCACCCCGGTCGCCGCCAACGGGCAGCTGCGGGTCTGCGGCGTGAAGCTGTGCAACCAGAACGGCAAGGCGATCCAGCTGCGCGGCATGAGCACCCACGGCCTGCAGTGGTTCGCCGACTGCTACAACGACGCCTCGCTGGACGCGCTGGCCACCGACTGGCGGGCCGACCTGCTGCGCGTCTCGATGTACGTCCAGGAGGGCGGCTACGAGACCAACCCGGCCGGCTTCACCGCACAGGTCAACAACCTGGTCGAAGAGGCCACCCAGCGCGGGCTGTACTCCATCATCGACTTCCACACGCTGACGCCGGGCGACCCGAACTACAACCTGGCCCGGGCCAAGACGTTCTTCGCCGAGGTGTCGGCCCGCCACGCCTCGAAGAACAACGTCATCTACGAGATCGCCAACGAGCCCAACGGCGTCAGCTGGGCCGGCATCAAGAGCTACGCCGAGCAGGTCATCCCCGTGATCCGGGCCAACGACCCGGACGCCGTGATCATCGTCGGCACCCGCGGCTGGTCGTCGCTGGGCGTCTCGGAGAGCTCCAACTCCAGCGAGATCACCGCGAACCCGGTCAACGCGTCCAACATCATGTACGCGTTCCACTTCTACGCCGCGTCGCACCTCGACAACTACCGCGCCGAGGTGCAGCGGGCCGCGGCCACGCTGCCGCTGTTCGTCACCGAGTTCGGCACCGTCACCTACACCGGCGGCGGCCAGGTCGATCTGGCCAGCACGGCCACGTGGCTCGACCTGCTCGACCGCCTGCAGATCGGCTACGCCAACTGGACGTACTCCGACGCCTCCGAGAGCAGCGCGGCCTTCAAGCCGGGCACCTGCGGCGGCTCGACGTACGCCGGCACCGGTGTGCTGACCGAGTCCGGCACCTACCTGCGCAGCCGGATCAGGACCGCCGACAACTTCTGATCGGCCGGCCGACCCACGTGTGCCCCGGGCTTCCCACCAGGCCCGGGGCACCCGTGTCGGCCGGGCGGACCGACCCGGCTGGTCGGCACGAAGGGCCGGGATCCCGGCCCTTCGTCGTACGCCGTTCAGGAAGAGGCCGGTCAGGGCAGTCGATCGCGCAGTACCAGCCAGGGCCGCAGGCGATCCACCGTTTCGGCCGGCAGAAACGCCGTCACCGTCTGCACCCGATTGAGCATCTGTTTGAGGTGCCGCAGCCGGATCATGTCGGGCAGCGGCGGCCGCTCGCGCGTTTCGATCATGGCGGTGGCCTCGGTCAGGGACATCGACAGCCGCTCGAAGAACGTCTCGGCCACCCGTTCCGGACGCCACTCGTCCGGCAGCGCGTCCACCGCCACCCGCTCCGCGAGCATCCCGATCATCGCGGAGCGAGCCAGGCTCACCTCATGAGCTGGGCGCGCCGCCGCCTGTTCCATGCCGACCAGGGCACGACTGTAGGCGTCGACGTAACGCCGCCAGTCGGAGTGGTCCCTCAGGGCCAGATGGATGGTGGTGGTCAGCACGTCGGTGACGGCCAGCCAGTCCATGGGCACGCGCACCGGCGAAGCGCCAGTGCCGGTCAGCAGCCAGTCCGCCAGCCGGTCCGGATCGAACCGGTCGGCGTTTCGCGACGAGTCAGTCATTTCGGGAACATGAGTCCATACCCGTCCAGCTTGTGGGGAGGGTGTAGTGCCAGCCTTCCCGCCAGGCGAACGGCGCATCGACCTGATCTTCCAGAGGGACTCCGGTGAGGAGATGGGCCAGAGCCCACCGGTTGGCGGAATGGGCGATGAGAAGGACCTTCTTGCCATCCCAGTCCCGTGCGACTTCGGTGAGGAAGTCGCGTGTCTGGTCGACGACGTCCTGGTAGCTCTGCCCTTCGGGGAACGGCTGGTGGATGTGCTGGGACCGGATGCGTGCGAGTTCGCTGACCGGCATGCCGTTGAACGTTCCGTAGTTGCACTCGCGCAGCCGCGGGTCCTGGCGGATCGGGATCCCGGTTCCGGCGAAGGCGATCTCGGCTGTCTCGACGGCGCGAGCGAGGTCGGAAGTGAACACGGTGGCGATGCCGTCCGCCCGGCGGCGTTGTCCGAGCTCCTGCGCGAGCTTTCTCCCCACGTCCGACAGCTGTCCGGGCAGCCAGCCGGTGGCGAAGCCATTTTCGTTGTCCGTGGTGATCGAGTGGGTCTCGTAGATGATCTCAACTGCCATCAGGAAATCCTCCTCGCCGTCCTCGGACGGCCATCGTCGCAGCCATCGACGATGGTGACCGCGACGGCCCCGAGGCTGCGGTGCACCTAGGCGACGGCCGCGGTGAGCTTTTCGGCGAGGAGGAGGCCGGGCCTGGTCCAGGCGGCGAGCAACGCGTCGAGGTCGGTCGTCTCGGTGAGGAACCAGCCCGAATAGAACGTGCCGTTGGGCCACTCCCGGGTCTCGGAGAGCCGGTTCACCTGGGTCAGCCGCGGGCCGAGCCCCAGACGCCGGGCGACGTAGACGTCGGTGCCCAGCTGCCGTCCGACGGACAGGGCGGCCGGCGTGGGGGTCGAGCCCTCGGAGTGCAGGACGGCGTAGGCCGGGTCGAGCGCCGTGCAGCACGCCTCGAAATAGCGCAGCACGAGCGCTTCGCGCTCCTCGGCGGCCGCCCGTTCCTGCTCGTTCCAGAGCGCGCGGGGCACGGCGAAGGCGCCCGCCTCCATGGTCACCTCCACCGGGTGGCGCTCGGCCGGCACCTCCTCGCCCGGGGTCGCCTCGAACGACACGGCGACCGGGCCCACCCCCGGCATGGTCATGGACACCCGGTACGCGGCCCCGTCCCGCAGGGTCCGGCGCACATCCCGGGCCGAGCGGGCTCCGGCGTACGAGAGACCCGGCGCGTCGGGCACCCGGGAGAACGCGATCCCCGGCGGCCCGTAGAACATGGCGCCGCTGTAGGTGCCGCCGAATTTCTCCAGCACGTCACCGACCGCGGCCGGCGCCGTGTCGTCTCCCACCCGGTCCAGCCAGAGGCCGAACGACAGGAAGACCCCTCCCGGCCACATGGACGATTGCCTCATACATTGATGAACGCGCCGACCCCCGTCGAAGGTGCGGCCGCCGGCCGGGATAAGCCACCTGAAGCTGAGAGCAGGCTGAGAGAGCCCGAGAGTCTCTCAGGGTTTAACCGGATCCGGCCGGGTGCGTGAGGTTCCTAGGCTGAGAGCCGTGACCATCATCGCGACACAGTCGCTCACGAAGACGTACGGGGGCGGGGTGACCGCCCTCAGCGAGCTCACCGTCGACGTCGAGGCGGGCGTGATCGGGCTGGTCGGCGCCAACGGCGCCGGCAAGAGCACGTTCATCAAGATCATGCTCGGCCTGTTGGCGCCCACCAGTGGGGACGTGCGGGTGTTCGGGCTCGACCCGGTGACCGAGACCGACCAGGTGCGGGCGCGGGTCGGCTACATGCCGGAGAACGACTGCCTGCCGCCGGACGTGTCGGCCTCCGAGTTCGTGACCCACCTCGGCCGGCTCAGCGGGCTGCCCAAGACCGCCGCGCGCGAGCGGGCCTCCGAGGCGCTGCGGCATGTCGGGCTCTACGAGGAGCGGTACCGCCAGATCGGCGGCTACTCGACCGGCATGAAACAGCGCGTCAAGCTGGCCCAGGCCCTGGTGCACGACCCCGACCTGCTGCTGCTCGACGAGCCCACCAACGGGCTCGACCCGGCCGGCCGCGACGCCATGCTCGCCCTGGTGCATCGCATCGGCCACGAGTTCGGCATCTCCGTGGTCGTCTGCTCGCACCTGCTCGGCGAGGTCGAGCGCATCTGCGACTCGCTGATCGCGATCGAGGGCGGCCGGCTGCTGCGGGCCGACCGGATCTCGGCGATGACGACCGCCTCGGACGTGCTGGCCGTCGAGGTCAGCGAGGGTACGGACGAGCTGGCCGAAGCCCTGACACAGCTCCAGCTGACGGTGACCCGCGAGGGCCGCCTGCTGCTCGTGCCGCTCACCTCGGAATCCGACTACGACGCGATCCTGCGGGCCGTGGCCGAGCTCGACCTGCCCCTGCACCGCATCGACCAGCGACGCCACCGGGTGGCCGAGCTCTTCACCACGAAGGAGACGGCCGATGTCTGACGCCGGCGTCATCCATGACATCGGATATCAGCGCTACGAGGGCCCTCGTCTGGGCCGCTCCGCGGTATTCGGCGCGATCTACCAGCACGGGCTGCGGGCCTCGTTCGGGCTGGGCCGCTCGGCCAAGGCCAAGATCTTCCCGTGGCTGGTGGCGGGCATCGTCCTGCTCGTCGCGGTGATCAACGCGGCGGTGAAGGCCCAGGCCAACATCGTGCTGTTCGACTACTACTCCTTCGACGACACGATGAGCTGGCTGGTCATCTTCTTCGTCGCCATCGTGGCGCCCGAGCTGGTCTCGCGGGACATGCGCTCGGGGGTCCTGCCGCTCTACTTCAGCCGGCCGCTGCGCGCCTTCGACTACATCGGCGCCAAGTTCGCCGCGCTGGCCACGGCGGTGTTCCTGCTGCTCGGCGTTCCTCAGCTGATCATGTTCCTGGGCGGGGCGTTCACCACCGACGACGGTGCCAAGGGTGTCTGGAACGAGTTCCTCGACCTGCTGCCGGGCTGGGGTTACAGCGTGCTCTGGGCGGTGCTGTTCGCCTCGATCAGCCTGCTGGTCGCCTCGGTCACCGGTAAGCGGGCGTTCGCGGCCGGCGGTATCGTCGCCGTCTTCCTGATGACCACCCCGGTGGTCGGCGTGCTGAGCATCCTGCCCTCCACCACCGCGCAGCACCTGGCCGGTCTGGCCAGCCCGATGTCGCTGCTCACCGGCGTGCAGTCGTGGTTGCGCGGCCGGTCCGACCTCGATCTCGACGTCGGCGACTTCGGCGTGATCTACGGCATCGAATGGGTCTGCCTGGTGTCCGCCTGCCTGCTGCTGTTGCTGGCCCGCTACCGGAAGGTGGCCTCGCTGTGAGCGTCGTCGAACTCGAGAACGTCTCCCGCTGGTACGGCAACGTCGTCGCGGTCAACGACATCAGCATGACCCTGCAACCGGGCGTGACCGGGCTGCTCGGCCCGAACGGCGCCGGCAAGACGACGGTGCTGCACATGATGGCCGGCTTCCTCGCCCCGTCGCGGGGCGCGGTCACCATCGACAACTCGCCGACCTGGCGCAACCCGGGCATCTATCGCAGCCTGGGCCTGGTCGCCGAGCGCGAGGCGGTGCACGGCTTCCTCACCGCGTACGAGTTCGTGCTGGCCTGCGCCAAGATGCAGAAGCTGCCCGATCCGGCCGCGGCGGCCAAGCGGGCGCTGGACCTCGTCGAGATGACCAGCGCGCAGGACCGGCGGATCGACACCTTCTCCAAGGGCATGCGCCAGCGCACCCGGGTGGCGGCCGCGCTGGTGCACGAGCCGCAGGTGCTGCTGCTGGACGAGCCGTTCAACGGCATGGACCCGCGACAGCGCATGCACATGATGGAGTTGCTGCACAAGCTGGGCGACGAGGGCCACACCATCCTGTTCAGCTCGCACATCCTCGAGGAGGTCGAGCAGCTGTCCGGGCTGGTCCAGGTGATCGTCGCGGGCCGGCTGGCCGCCTCGGGCGACTACCGGCGCATCCGGCGGCTGATGACCAACCGGCCGCACGTCTTCGCCGTGCAGAGCTCCGACGACCGCCGGCTCGCGGTCGCGCTGATCGGCGAGAAGTCGGTGAGCGGCATCGAGGTCGAGGCGACCGGGCTGACCGTGCGCGCGTCCGACTACGGCAGCTTCACCCGTGCGCTGCCGCGCATCGCCCTCGGTGAGGGCATCCGGCTGCGCAAGCTGCTGCCGTCCGACGAGTCCCTGGAGAGCGTCTTCTCCTACCTGCTGGAGGCATGATGTCCACGGTCGCCTACATCACCGCGCGCGGGCTGTTCGGCCGCCGCCGGGTGCTTCTGCTGCTGCCCCTGCCGTTGCTGCTGGTCGGCCTGGCGCTGATCTGCCGGGCGTACGACGTGAGCCCCGACCAGTGGGGACAGCCGGTCGTCGTGGGTCTCGGCCTGGCCGTCGTGCTGCCGGTCATCTCGCTGATCGTCGGCACGGGGGTGCTCGGCTCGGAGGTCGACGACGGCACGATCGTGCACATCCTCACCAAGCCGCTGCCCCGCCGCGACATCATCCTGGCCAAGCTCCTGGTGGCGGCGGGCGTCAGCGCCGTGACCGCGGCGGTCCCGCTCTTCGTGGTCGGGGTGCTGGCCGATTCGGTCCGGTTCGGTCTCGCGCTCGTCGTCGGGGCGGTGGCCGGCGCCATCGCGTACTCGGCCCTGTTCCTGCTCCTGAGCCTGCTCACCCGGCGGCCGGTGCTGCTCGGGCTCGCGTACATCCTGGTCTGGGAGGGGTTGCTCGGGCGGTTCGTCAGCGGCACCCGGGTGCTCTCGATCGAGCAGTACGTCATCTCGATCGCCGACAAGATCGCGCCGACCGGCATGCTCGAGGGCCTGGTCTCGGTGCCGGTGGCCATCGTGATGAGCGTGGTCTTCGCGGTGGGCGGCACTATCTACGCGATCAATCGACTGGGATCGTTCAGCGTGGCCGGTGAGACGAGCTGACGGCAACCGCCGACCAGCGGTGGCTTCTGACCGATCGGCCCGCTGCGGACAGTGACGGGTGTCGTTTGGATGGGTTGCACCTCGCCCACCGCCGCCCTGGAGCGCCGCATGACTCGTCCCGCGCCCGCACCGACCGAGGATCGTGACTTCCCGGATCACCCACGGCCCAGCCGATGGCCGTGGGTGGCCGGCGTCCTCGTCGTTCTGCTCGCCGCCGCGGGCGTCTTCTACTACCTGCGGCAGGACGACAGCGGGCCGGAGACCGTGACGACCACGGGCGGCCAGCTCGGCCGGGCGGTCGAGGACGGCACGTTCGCCTTCACGGTCACCGCCGTCCGCTGCGGGGTGTCCAAGCTCGGCGACGAGGCCGTCGACCTCGAGCCGCGCGGTTCCTACTGCCTGGTCGACGTGCTGGTGAAGAACGGCGGGACAGCCGTCGGGTCCCTCGACAGCAGCTCGCAGAAGGCGTACGACGCAGCGGGCGCCGAGTTCACCACCGACGCGCAGGCCGAGACCTTCGTGAACACCGACGCCCAGAACTTCCTCGACCAGATCAATCCGGGCGCCCAGGTCAGGGGAACGCTGGTCTTCGACGTACCGGAGAGGACAGCACTCGCCTCGCTGGTGCTGCACGAGACGTCCTCCTCGGCCGGCGCCCGGATCGCCGTCGGATGAGCGGCCGCGGTCAGCGCCTCGGCGTGACCGCGACCTGGAAGATCGGCAACCGGCCGAGCCTGCGGTACGCGTCCAGGGCGGCCGGCGTGCTGTCCACCGACGAGTCCTGGCCCTTCTGGTTGCTCGGCGTCTCGAACTGCACCATCGCCTTGATCCGCGGGAACTCCCGGATCTCGCTGCCCATCCGGCGGTAGAAGTCGGCCTTGTACCGCGGGTTCCGCTTCGACGACCAGACCCCCCACTCGGCCAGCATCAGCGGCTTGCGGGGGTGCCGGGCGGCCATCCAGTTGTAGAAGCCGGGCCAGGCGCGCTTGCCCTCGAGCCGGCGGTTGAAGACCTCGGAGAACTGGCCGTGGCCGTAGCCGGGGTCGCTGTAGGCGTAGGTGTCGAGGCCGATCCAGTCGACCACGTCGTCCCCCGGGTACATCTGGGCGAACCAGCTCTTCTGCGCGTGCGGCACGTAGGTCATGTGCACCAGCACGCTGACGATGTTGTCGGCGCCCTTGGCCCGCAGCCGCTTGATCACGTGGCGGTACATCGCGGCGTAGTCGCGCGCGGTGTAGCCGGAGCCGGCCTTCTCGCGGACGTCGTTCTCGCCCTCGTGGTGCACGGCGAAGAAGAACTGCTCGGGGAAGTTCTTCTTGATGTGCTGGGCGAGCCGGTCGAGGTAGGCGTCGGTCCGCTTGTCGCCCTTGGCGATCTGGGCCCAGGAGGCGGACTCGGGCTTCCAGTTGAGGAACAGGATGCGCCGCTTGCCGGGCTGGTGGGCGATCCGGATCTCCTGCTCGGTCGGGAAGAGCTGGCGGATCCCGCCGTGGTAGGCGTGGTAGATCGCCTGGTGCCGGCCGGTCTTGCGCTCGAAGCGGGCCAGGGCGGAGGCGCCGCGGCTCTCGGTGTGCGCGCCGGGGGCCACGCCCCAGAGGACGCCGCAGGTGGGCACCAGGTTGTGACCGGTGCGGCAACGCCCCCCGCGGTGCGGCGGCGCGACGCCCAGTCCGTCCAGCTGGGCGGCCGGGGCCTGACGGGCCAGCACCGGGTCGCCCGGCCGGGCCGGGACCGCCGCGGGCGGCAGGGCCACCGCCCCGGCTCTCGCGGCGGCCGCCGACGCCGATGCCGATGCCGCCGACGACGTCGCCGATGACGCCGACGCGGCGGCCGAGGACGCGCCGGGCGCCGCGGCGGAGCCGGGCGCCGACGACGGCCGCCCCGCCGGGGCGACGAAGTCCGGGATGCCGGGCTGTCCGGCCGCCGGGGTCTGGGTGGGTACGGAGACGGTCGGGTCGTTGAACGTGCCGGCCGGAAGTCCGATCTGATCCACTCCACCGGTCCACGCCCAAGCGAGCGTGGTGGCGACGGAAAGGGCGAAGGCCGTGGGTACGGCTGCTATCTGGAGAAGCCGCAAACGGCGAGGGCGTGGACTCACGATCAGACAGTATTGTGACAAAGGTCCGTTTTGTCTATTACCGGCCGGGAATCGATGAAGGGAGACCCGTCTCGACCACGATCAGCGGGGCTGCGAAACTGTCCCCTAATCGGCCGCAAGGGGATACGGAAGTGAATGGTTCGGTGCTGCCCGAGGACGTGCTGCGCGACGCTCCGTCGTACACCCCGCACCCGCATGAGCTCGCGGATCTGGAACTGCTGCTCAGTGGCGCCTACGCGCCCCTGACCGGCTTTCTGGGCCGCGCCGACCTGAACGCGTTGCGCCGCCGGGGCCGGCTCGCCGACGGGACATCGTGGCCGGTCGCGGTCACTTTGGAGATTCCCGAGGAGATCGCGGCGCACCTGGTGCTCGAGGACCCGGCGCACCGGACGATCATCCTCACCGACCCCGAGGGCGCGCCGGTGGCCGCGCTCGAGGTGACCGACGCCTGGCCGACCGCCGAGCGCCGCTACGGGGTCGGCGGCACGGTGCGGCGGATGGGCGACGGCGGGCACGGTCCCTTCCAGCGCCTGCGGCGTACGCCCGAGGAGGTGCGGGCCCTGCTGCCGCCCGGCCGCGTGCTCGGCGTGATCGCCGACCGGCCGCTGCACCGGCCGCAGCTCGCCCAGGTCGCCCATGCGGCCCGCACCCTGGGCGCCCATCTGCTGATCATGATCCCGGTGAGCGGCCCCGGGCCCGACGGCCTGCCGCCCGAGGCGCTGGTCCGGGCGGTCTTCGCGGCCCGCGACCGGATGCCGCCGGCCACGATCGTCGCCGTCCCCCTGCTCACCCGGGGCGACGAGATGCGCGACGCCCTGCTGCGGGCCCGCGTCGCCGGGTCGTACGGCGTGACCCACGTGCTGTCCACCGGCGACATGCTGGCCGGCGGCAACGTACGCGTGCTCGTCCCGCGCGATCTGGCCTACGACAACCGGGACGGCCAGTGGCGCTGGCGCGACGACATCCCGCCGCGCAACCGGCGCCTGGCGATGACCCCGGCCGAGGTCGACGACCTGCTCGACCGCGGCTTCCCGCTGCCCGAGTGGCACACTCCGCCGGCCGTGGCCAAGGAGCTGGTCCGGGCCCGCCCGCCGCGCCGCCACCGCGGTCTGGTGGTCTTCTTCACCGGCTTCTCGGGCTCGGGCAAGTCGACGATCGCCCGCGGGCTGGCCGACTCCCTGCGCGAGACCGGCGAGCGCACGATCACCCTGCTCGACGGTGACGTGGTGCGCCGCGAGCTCTCCGCCGGGCTGGGCTTCAGCAAGGCCGACCGCGACCGCAACGTCCGCCGGATCGGGTGGGTGGCGGCCGAGGTGGGCCGGCACCGGGGCATGGCCGTCGCCTGCCCCATCGCGCCCTACGAGAGTGCCCGGGCGGCCGTCCGGGCCATGGCCGTGGAGGCCGGTGCGGGCTTCGTGCTGGTGCACGTGAACACCCCGCTCGAGGTCTGCGAGCAGCGCGACCGCAAGGGCCTCTACGCCCGCGCCCGGGCCGGCCAGCTGCGCGGCATGACCGGCATCGACGATCCGTACGAGGAACCGGCCGACGCCGAACTGTCGATCGATACGACGACCATCACCGTGCCCGCGGCGATCGAAATGGTCGTGTCCTATCTGATCGAGCACGGCTGGGTGGAGCCGAATATGCCGTAGTGCCCATCACGTAGGCGGGAGTGAGCCGTTTACCCCTCCGGGGGCGAAACGCCCGATTGCCAGCACCTTCTCACTCCATCCCCGAAAGGGCCGCCTACCGATGGAAGCGTCTCGCCCTGCCGACGTCTCGCACTATCTCGGCGTGTTCCGCCGGCACTGGTGGATCGCGCTGCTCGCGACGGGTGCCGGGCTGGGCGCGGGCGCCGGGCTGACCTCGGCGATGCCCAAGGTCTACCAATCCTCGACCGCCGTGCTCGTGCAGGCCGTCGACCAGGACACCAACGCCCAGGGCGGCCGGACCAAGGGCATGGTCAACCTCGACACCGAGGCCCAGCTGGTCGGCTCGGGTGCGGTCGCCGCCAAGGCCGCCGCGCTGCTGCGCAGCCCCCGTTCGCCGGTCGAGCTGGCCCGCGACGTGTCGGTCGAGGTGCCGGCCAACACCACCGTGCTGATGGTGACCTTCCAGGCCGGTAAGCCCGAGGAGGCCCAGGCCGGCTCGCACGCGTTCGCCGAGGCGTACCTGCGCAACCGCGAGGAGACCGCCCAGAACGGCCTGAACCAGCAGATCAAGACGCTGTCGGCGAAGATCCGGCAGCTCACCACCACGCTCGGCGGGATCAACGCCCGGCTCTCCCGGGCCGCCCGGGGCAGCTCCGACGAGAGCAACCTGCTCAGCCTGCGGCAGAACTCGCAGAACCAGCTCAACGGCATGACCGGCAAGCTGAACGAGCTGACCACGACCACGATCGGCGCGGGCAGCATCATCAGCGACGCCCGCCTGCCCGACACGCCGGTCAGCCCCAACCCCATGATCAACCTGGCCACCGGCGGCATGATCGGCCTGCTGCTCGGGCTCGGCCTGGCGTTCCTGCGGGAGCGGTACGACCGCCGCCTGCGCTCCGCCGCCGACGTGCGCGACCGGGGGCGCATGCACGTGCTGGCCGCCCTCGACGAGCGCACCACACCGCACTTCGACGACGTGCTGCAGCCCTACGGCGCCGGCGGCCGGGTCTTCAACCGGCTGCGCAACGAGGTGCTCGCCACGCTGCCCCAGGGTGATCAGGTCATCGTGGTCACCGGGGCCAGCCGCGGCTCGGCCAGCACGCTGGTCGCCGCCAACCTGGCCGCCGCGCTGGCCCGTACCGGGAGCGAGGTCGTGCTGATCGGCGCGCACCTGCCGGACAGCGTGGTGGACGCCGCCCCGCTCGCCCGCATGCTCGGGGTGTCGGCCGTGCCCGGCCTGTCCGACCTGCTCGCGGGTCGCGTCGGCCTGGCCCGGGCCCTGCAGCGCACCCCGCGCATCCCGTCGCTGCGGGTCATCACCACCGGCGGTGCCGCCACCGCCGCCGGGCTGATGCAGTCGCAGCGCCTGCGGGACACCCTCGAGGCGCTGCGCCGGCAGGGTGGGTACGTCGTGATCGAGGCGCCGTCCACGGCCAGCAGCGCCGACGCGCAGAGCCTGGCCAGCCTGGCCGACGCCGCGATCCTCGCGGTCGAGCTGCGCCGGGCCCGCCGCCCGGCCCTGCTCGACGCGGCCGAGCAGCTGCGCCGCGTGGGCACCCCGCTGCTGGGCGCGGTCGTGCTGCCCCGCTTGTCGAACCTGCGCTCGGCCGAGCCGATGGGCCCGGCCGTCACGCTCAGCCCGCCGTCGAAGCCGTCGCCCGGGCCCCGGCCGGACGAGACCGCGGTGCTCGACCGGGAACTGATGCAGCCCAAGCGCTTCCCGACCAACACCGTCTCCAGCGCCGAGCGGACCGCCACCCAGCAGCAGCTGCGTCAGCGGGCCGCGGACAGCACCGAGGAGATCACCGCGGTGATCGACATGTCCGGCCTGGACCTCAGCGACAGCTCCCAGACTCAGGACGGCGACAAGCAGTGACCGTGCTCCAGGTCCCGGCCGCCGCCGGCGGCCGGGCCCACGTCGCGCGCAACACGGCGTTGCCGGCATGGCCGGTGGCGAGCATCCTGGCGTTCTATCCGATCTGGTGGGCCCTCGGGCTCGGCGTGCTGATCTTCGCGCTGATGGCCGTGCCGATGCTGTTCCTGCTGATCCGCAAGCGGGCCGCCGGCCGGCCGGTGCGGCTCCCGCCCGGCTTCGGGTGGTGGGTGCTCTTCCTGGTCGCCGTCGTGGTCAGCATCGGCGCGCTCGGCGCCGACCCGGCCGGAACGGTGGCCGGGCACGCCACCGGCCGGCTGCTCCCGGCCGGTTACAAGGCGCTGATGTATGTCGCCCTGACCGTGCTGCTGGTCTATGCCGGCAACCTGACCGAGGCCGAGCTGCCCAAGCGCCGCCTGGTCAAGCTGCTCGGCTGGCTGTTCGTGGTCACCGTGCTCGGCGGCCTGCTGGGCCTGGTGGCCGGGACCTTCGAGTTCATCTCGCCGGTCGAGTGGCTGTTGCCGGGCAGCGTGCGCAACAAGGGCTTCGTGCAGTCGCTGGTACACCCGTACGCGGCTCAGATCATGGACATCGTCGGCGACAACCAGCCTCGGCCGGCCGCGCCCTGGGGCTACACGAACACCTGGGGCAACAACTTCTGCCTGCTGGCCGGCTGGCTGGTGGTCGCCGCCTGGCAGTACGGCGGGGGCAAGGCCCGGTTCTGGGCCACCGTCTGCCTGATCGTCTCGGTCGTGCCCGCGGTCGTGTCACTCAACCGCGGACTGTGGATCGGCGTCGGTGTGCTCGTCGTCTACGTCGCCGTCCGCTACGTCCTCGCCGGCCGGCTGTGGATCCTCGGCGCCGTCGCGGTGGCCGGCGGGCTGCTGGCGATCTCGCTGGTCGCCACGCCGCTCGGCGACGTGGTCGGCGCCCGGCTCGACAACGGCAAGTCCAACGGCGTGCGTTCCTTCCTCATCGAGCGGGCCCTGGACGGCTTCCAGGGATCGCCGGTGATCGGCTACGGCGGCACGCGCAACACCCTCGGTGGCCGGAACTCGATCACGGTCGGCGAGAGCGCCGGCTGCGAGCGCTGCGGCAACTTCACCGTGGGCGGCAACGGCCAGCTGTGGCAGCTGCTGTTCGCGCACGGCGCGGTGGGCACGGCCGGCTATCTGGGCTTCTTCGCGTACGGGCTGTGGCGGTTCCGGCGCGATCGCAGCGCCATCGGGGTGGCGGGCGGCGGCGCGATCGTCACGTCGTTCTCCGCCATGCTCTGGTACAACTCGCTGGTCACCCCGCTGGCCTTCATGGTTCTGGCGTTTGCGCTGCTCTGGCGCAACTCATCCGAGGGGGAAACGACATGAGCCCGGTGAAGACCGCGCCCGCCGAGCTGACCGCGAAGGACGCCGAGCTGCGCACGCGGTACCTGACCGAGGTGCTGGACCTCCTCTACCCGCCGCCGTGCCGCACCGACGGCTCGCCCGGCACGCCGATCGCCGAATATCTGGTGGTGCCGGACGCCCGCCGGCCCCGGCTGCTGGTGCCCTCGACCTCGCGCCGGGTGGCCGCCGCCGCCGTCCGGCGGTATGCCGAGCCGCAGTCGCGCGTGGCCCGGCTCAAGCGCGAGGCCGTCGTCGCCGCGGTGCGGACCGGCGCCTCCGGCGTGCTGCTGCGCGACCGGGTCCGGGTCACCGGGCCGTTCGCGCACAGCATCGACGGGTATCTGAGCGAGGCGCTCGGCCGCGAGTTGTCGGTGAGCGTCCACATCGGTCCGGCGCGGGCCAACCGCAAGCCGGTGCTGCAGCTGATCGGGCCGGACGGCGACACGTTCGGCTTCGGCAAGCTCGGCACCGGGCCGCTCACCCAGCAGCTCGTGCGGGCCGAGACGGCCGCGCTGGCCTCGCTGGCCGGCAGCGGCCTGACCAAGCTGACCGTCCCCCGCGTGCTGCACTCGGGCCGGTGGCGCGGGCTCGAGGTGCTGGTGCAGTCGTCGCTGCCGGTGTGGCTGCCCCGGGCGCCGCTGAGCCGGCGCCGGCTGGTCGCGGCGATGCTCGACGTCGCCGGCTGTTGTGGCTTCCGCACCGGGGCGCTGGCCGCCAGCTCGTACTGGGCCGAGCTGCGCGAACGGCTCGCCGCGGTGAGCGACCGGCCGGAAGGCGTGAGCCTCGCCGCCGCGGCCGAGCTTCTCGTGCGGCGGGCCGGCGACACCGTCTTCCGGTACGGCGCGTGGCACGGCGACTGGGCTCCCTGGAACATGGCGAACCTGGCCGACGCCCTGCTCGTGTGGGACTGGGAGCGCTTCGCGACCGGCGTGCCGCTCGGCTTCGACGCCGTCCACCACGAACTGCAGAAGCGCATCCAGGCGACCCCGGATGCCAAGGACGCGGTCGAGGCGACCGTGCGGGAGGCGGCCGAGTTGCTGGCGCCGTTCGGCGTACCGGTGGCCGGCCGCGAGGCGACCGCCCTGCTCTACCTGGTCGACCTGGCCACCCGATACCTGACCGACCGCCAGGCCGAGGCCGGCGCCCGCCTGGGTGTGCTCGGCACCTGGCTGCTGCCGGTGCTGATCCGGCGGGTCGAGGAGCTCTGAGGAGACCAACCATGGACGTACGCAATCTGCCGGCGCCGATGAAACGCGTCGTGCACCTGGGTTCGCGCTCCCTGGGCCGGCTCACCGCGCCGGGCCGGATGACGCCGACCTTCCTGATCTGCGGCGGGCAGCGCTGCGGCACCACGTCGCTGTACCGCGCGCTGGCCGGGCACCCGGTCGTGCTCAAGGCCGTGCTGCACAAGGGTGTGCACTACTTCGACACGTCCTACGGGCGGGGCATGTCCTGGTACAAGGGCCACTTCCCGATGCTGCGCAGCGCCGAGAAGATCGGCGAGCGGTACGGGGTGACGCCCCAGACGTTCGAGTCGAGCCCGTACTACATGTACCACCCGCAGGCGGCCGCCCGGATCGCCCGGGACCTGCCGCACGCCCGGCTCGTCGTGCTCGTGCGCGACCCGGTCGAACGGGCCTACTCGCAGCACCACCACGAGATCGCCCGCGGCTTCGAGACCGAGCGTGATTTCGGGGCCGCGCTGGCTTTGGAGCCGGCCCGCCTGCACAAGCAGGAGGAGCGGCTGGCCGAGGACCCGGAGTACTACAGCTTCAGCCACCAGCACCACGCCTACCGCGCGCGCGGCGAGTACGCCCGCTACCTCAGCGTGATGGCCCAGCACGTCGGCCGCGAGCGCATCCACGTGGTCGAGAGCGAGCGCTTCTTCGCCGAGCCCGAGCCGGTCTACGACGAGGTGTGCGAGTTCCTCGGCCTTCCCAGCTATCTGGAACGGCCGGCCTTCGAGCGGCACAACGCCCGCCCGCGCCAGAGCGACATGGACCCGGCCCTGCGCCGCGAGCTCACCGACCACTACCTGCCGCACGACGAGGCCCTCGCGCCCTGGCTGGGGCGCATGCCGGTATGGCGGTCCTAGACAAGCCGGCACCGGTCACCCGGGGAGTCGCCCGGGGCGGGCTGGCCAACATGGCCGGCTCGGCCCTGGCCGGCGGCACCGGCGTGGTCGTCACCTGGGTGGTGGCCCGCTCGCTGGGCGCCGAGCAGGCCGGCGCCTTCTTCGCCGCCACCGCCGCCTTCGTGCTCGTCGGCGGGCTGGCCAAGCTGGGCACCCAGACCGGGCTCGTCTACTGGCCGGCCCGGCTGCGCGCCACCGGGCGGGAGCACCTGCTGGGCGCCTGCCTGCGCGCCGGGCTCGTCCCGGTCGTCGTGCTGTCGATCGTGCTGGCCGTCGCGATGTGGCTCGCCGCACCGGCCATCGCCCACGTCACCGCGCGCGAGACGGCCCACGTGATCGACGCGCACACCGCGGGGCTGCGGGTGCTGGCGGCGTTCCTGCCGTTGCAGGCGCTGACCGACGCGCTGCTCACGGCCACCCGCGGATACCGGGCGATGCGTCCGACCGTGCTGCTCGACCGGATCCTGCGCAGCGTGCTGCAACTGGTGCTGGTCGGGGCGGCCGGCGTCGCGACACTGTGGACCGCCGGGTCGCTGCCGGCGTTCGCGCTGGCCTGGGCCGCGCCCTACCTGCCGGTGACGGTGCTCGCGGCGTACGCGCTGCGCAAGGTCCACCGCGCCGGCCGGCCGCCGGGGGTGACCACCTCACGGGCCGAGCGCCGCGGGCTGCGGCGCGAGTTCTGGCGGTTCACCGGGCCCCGCGCGCTGGCCAGCGTGGCCCAGCTCGCCCTGCAGCGCATCGACGTGCTGCTGGTGGCCGCGCTGGGCGGTCTGGCCCCGGCCGCCGTCTACGCCGTCGCGGGCCGGTTCGTCGTGCTCATCCAGTTCGCCAACCAGGGGATCTCGCAGTCGGTGCAGCCGCGGCTGGCCGAGGCGCTCGCGGTCGGCGACCGGGCCACCGCGAACCACCTCTACCGCACGGCCACCGGCTGGCTCGTGCTGGTGACCTGGCCGGTCAACCTGCTGGTGATCTTCTTCGCGCCGGTGTGGCTGCGGCTGTTCGGCCCCCGCTACGCGGCCGAGGGCTCGCTGGTGGTGACCGTGCTGGCCGTCGCGATGCTGGTCGCCACCGGCTGCGGCATGGTCGACATGGTGCTGGCGATGGCCGGGCGTACCTCCTGGAACCTCGCCAACGTGCTGGTCGCGCTGGCCGTCACGGTGACCCTCGACGTGCTGCTCATCCCCCGGTACGGCGCCCTGGGCGCCGCGATCGGTCTGGCCTGCGCGATGGTCGCCAACAACCTGCTGCCGCTGATCCAGGTCGGCCGGTCGGTCGGCCTGCACCCGTTCGGCCGGGGCACGCGGGCCGCCGCCGGACTGTCGGTCGCCTGTTTCGGCGTCCTGCCCTGGACCGTCACCGCGACGGTCGGGGACGGCCCCACCGGCCGGACCCTCGCCATGCTCGCCGCCGTGCCCGCGTTCCTGGCCGGCGCCTGGCTGTTGCGCGTTCCGCTCGCTCTGGGCGCGTTCAAACCGAAGAGGAGGACGAGTTGACCACCGACTACACCAAGGTGTTCCAGGACAGCAATGCCGTCGAGAAGTACGAGAACATCACGTACGCGCCGGACAGCTACGCCTCGCAGATCAACGAACGCCAGCAGGACTACCTGCGCACGCTGGTGCGGCGCGAGTTCGGGCCGCTGGCGCCGGTGCAGCACGACTTCGCGTGCGGCACCGGGCGGGCCATCCGCACGCTGCACGGGCTGGTGCGCGAGGCGCACGGCTACGACACGTCGGCCGAGATGATGGCCAAGGCGGCCGAGGTCGGCTCGCGCGCGAACTGGCACCAGGTGGCGGCCGACGGACCGGTGCCGCACCCGGAGCCGGCCGGCTTCCCGGCCATCGTGACGATGTTCCGGCTGCTGCTCAACGTGGACGAGACCGTCCGCGACCGGGCGCTGGCGTTCGCGGCCCGCGCGCTGCCCACCGCCGACTCGGGCATCCTGGTCGTCGAGAACCACGGCAACGCCGGCTCGGTGCGGCACCTGCGGGCCCGCCGTCACAAGGGCGAACGCTGGTTCGCCGAGCTCTCCCACGCCGAGGTCGCCTCGCTGCTCGACCGGCACGGCTTCGTGATCGTCGAGCGGCGCGGCTTCTCGATGATCACCCCGTCGCTGCACGGCAACCCGGTGGCCCGGGCCGCCGACGCCGCCATGCGCCGGCTGCCGGGCAGCGACGCGTACGCCGTCAACGTTCTCTACACCGCACGTCGTGTCCACGCGTAAGCGGCCAGCGGCGTTGATCGTCGCCGCCCTCCTGCTGCTGGCCGGCTGCTCGTTCGGAAAGGACGAGAAACCGGCGCCCCCGCCCGCACCCGACCTGAACCGGGCGCCGGGAGCGGTGGCCGTGAACAAGGGGCCGTTCCGGTCCGGCCCGATCAAGGCGCCCAAGAACGGTGCGTTGTTCGGCGCGTGGATCAAGCCGGACCAGCTGACCCACGTGGGCCGGCTCGCCGCGGTCGACAGCCTGCAGGCCGATCTGGGCCGGCGGCTGACCATCGTGAACACGTACCGGCGCTTCGAGCAGATGGTCGGCACCCCGTCGGACAAGGAGTTCCTGGCCCGCGGCGCGACGCTGATGGTGAGCTGGGCGACCGGCGACAACCGGTCCATCCTGGACGGCGAGCACGACGATCTGATCCGCAAGCAGGCCCGGGCCGTCCGCAAGCTCCGGACGCCGGTGCTGCTGCGGATGCGCTGGGAGATGGACCGCCCCAACCTGCGCGCGACGATGTGGTCGGGCGCCGACTACATCGCGGCCTGGAAGTACGTACGCGAGATCTTCCGTGAGGAACGCGCGAAGAACGTCTCGTGGGTGTGGTGCCCGACCGCCGAGGGGTTCATCCGCGGCGACGCGCCGGGCTTCTACCCGGGCGACGACCAGGTCGACTGGACGTGCGTGGACGTCTACGCGGGCGAGCGCTTCGAGCCCATCGGCACCCTGATGGGCCCGTTCCTGACGTGGGCGGCGCAGCGACCCAAACCGATCGTGATCGGCGAGTTCGGGGTGGCGAAGGCGTGGGGCTCGGCCGGGCGGGCCGCGTGGCTCAAGGACGCCCGGCGCACGTTCAAGGTGAACCCGCAAATCAAGGCGATCGCCTACTTCGAGTCGAACCCGGAGGGGAACGGCCCGAAGAAGCAGTTCCAGCTGACCGGCGACCCACCGGCCTTCCGCGAGTTCGAGTCGATGGTCAAGGACCCGTACTTCAATCCCTGACCGGCTCCAGGAACTCGAGCCGGTTGCCGTGGTCGTCCTGCGAGTAGAACCGCCGGTGGCCCGGGAAGTGGGGATCCCACTGCACCGGGCGGCCGACGGTCTCCAGCCGCCGGGCCAGGGCGTCGAGGTCGTCGACGAGCACGCCCGGGTGGGCCCGGCTCTGCGGCGCGAACTCCGCGACCGGGCTGACGTGCACCTCCCAGCCGCCGGAGCGGAACCAGCAGCCCCCGCGGCCGGCCAGGACCGGCGGTTTGGCCAGCTCGGTCATCCCGAGGACCCCGCCGTAGAAGGCCCGGGCCGCCTCCTCACCGCCGCGCGGACAGAGAACCTGGACGTGATGCAGGCGTTCGAACATGGGCCCTATTAAACCGTACGTACGTCTTGCTAGCCACCGGCTGCCCGGGCACAGGCCACACACCGGGTGGCGAAAGGACGGATCTCGAGGCGTCCGGGGGCGATGGCCTCGCCGCAGGCCTCACAGCGGCCGTAGGAGCCGGCGTCCAGGCGCGACAGGGCCTCGTGAACAGCCGCCAGCTGAGCGCGCGCGGCGGTGAGCACGGCAGTCAGCTGGGCCCGCTCGTACGCGATCGTCGCACCCTCGGGGTCGTGCTCGTCGTCGGCGTTGTCGGCCCGCGACGCCTCGAACAGGCCAAGCAGGTCGGCGTCGAGCGTGGCGATCTCCAGCTCCGCCTCGTCCCGCAGCCGTTCCAGAGCCGCGCGATGAGTGTCCATAGCCCTCCACGGTAACCACCACGGCTACCATCCCCGCTCAGATGTACAATCGCACGTACTTTCAGACGTACAACCTCCGCGGAGCGAACCATGAAGGTCTACACCATTTCCGATGTTCGCAAGAACTTCGCGGCAGTAGTCGACGCGGTCATCGACGACGCCGAGGAATGCGTCATTCCGCGCGGCGGCGGAAAGGCCGTCGTCATGGTCTCCCTCGACGAGTGGAACGCGATGAAGGAAACCTTGCACGTCATGGGCTCCCCAGCCGACGCGCGCCGCCTCCTCGAGAGCATCGCCCAGGCCGACGCCGGGCTCCTCCAGGAGCGTCCGCCGGCCACGCCGGAGGCGTTCGCCAAGTGACGCCGGGGCTCAGCGGGCTCGGGCGCGCTGGGTGGGGGCCTGGGCCAGCAGGCGCAGGGCGTACGGGGCG
Source organism: Actinoplanes sp. M2I2 (assembly GCF_023544445.1). Classification (GTDB taxonomy): domain Bacteria; phylum Actinomycetota; class Actinomycetes; order Mycobacteriales; family Micromonosporaceae; genus Actinoplanes. The sequence goes on from NZ_JALPVJ010000005.1 coordinate 420,656, forward strand.
TCGTGGCGCAGGTAGCGGCCGGCCAGGCGGCGCGGCTCGGTGCCGAGGCGGTGCGCCCACTCGAGGCCGGTGCGCTGCATCCAGCGTGGGGCCCGCTCGATGTCGCCGGCGACGAAGTTGACCGCGGCGCCGCAGCCCAGGAACCAGGACTGCGGGAGCCCGGCCCGTAGCCGCGTGATCACGCGCTCCTGCTTGGGGTAGCCCAGGCCCACGAAGACCAGGTCGGGGCGGGCGTCGATCACCTTCGCGCAGACGTCGGCGTACGTCGGCGGGTCCTGGTCGAAGCCGAACGGCGGGCACGAGGTTCCGGCCAGGCGCAGGCCGGGGCTGGATTCGAGAAGCCGGGCGGCCGCGCGGGCGGCGCCGTCCGGTGTGGAGTCGTCGGTGGCGGGGGTGCCGCCGAGCACGAAGATCGAGCGGCGGTCCAGGCCCAGGCCGGCCGACAGCGTTCGGATCAGGCTGCTGCCGGCCACCCGCTCGGGCAGCGGCGATCCGCTCAGCCTGCTCGCCCACACCAGGGGCATGCCGTCGGCGACGATCAGGTCGGCGTCGGCCAGGTGCCGGCGGCACTCGTCGTCGCGCTGGGCGCGGCGCAGGATGTCGATGTTCGGGGTCAGGATCCGGCCGCCGCGGCCGTGGGCCAGCGCGTCCCGTACGACGGCCACGACCTCGGCTTCGGTGATCCGGTCGATCCCCGTCCCGTCGAGCTGGACTCGATCGAAAGCCTCGACTGACACGCACGCCTCCTTCACGGTTGTTGGCTCGTTATACGAGCGAAACGAGCGAAGGTGGGCCAAAGTGGCACGAGTGCTATTTCTGGGTGGATTAGGACGAAGCGGGACAACGCTCGTCGAACGCCTGCTAGGCGAACTGCCCGGGGTGTGCACGCTCGGCGAGATCGTCCACCTGTGGCAGCGCGACATCCTCGACGACGAGCGTTGCGGCTGCGGCGCCCGCTTCTCGGCCTGCACGTTCTGGCACCGGGTCGGCCAGTACGCCTTCGGCGGCTGGGACAACGTCGACGTCGACCGCGTGCACGAGCTGCGCGACGCCGTCGAGCGCACCCGGCACATCCCCCGCCTCGCGACCGCGGTCGAGGCGCCCGACGAGGTGTACGAATACGCGCACTTCTACGCCCGCGTCTACACCGCCGCGGCCGAGATCGCCGGCGCGCGGGTGGTCGTCGACTCGTCCAAGCACTCCGCGCTCGCGCACGTGCTGCGCTGGGCGCCCGACATCGACCTCCGCGTGGTGCACGTGGTGCGCGACGCCCGCGGGGTGGCGTATTCGTGGACCAAGAAGGTCGCCCGGCCCGAGACCGACGGCGCCGAGGAGATGACCCGCTACTCCCCCGGCCGCTCGGCGCTCCTGTGGAACGCTCACAACGCCGCTTTCGGGCTGCTGGCCAAGCGCGGCGTGGCCGTCCACCGGCTGCGCTACGAGGAGTTCCTGGCCGACCCGCGGACCCAGTTGCTGTCGATCGGCGACTTCGCCGGGCTGCGGCTCCGGCCCGAGGATCTGTCCTTTCTGGGCGACGGCTACGCCGACCTGCGGGTCGGGCACAGCGCCGCCGGCAACCCGATGCGCTTCACGGTCGGGCGGCTGCCGCTGCGCCGCGACGACGCCTGGAAGCGCTCGCTGCCCGGCAGCCAGAGGCGCCTGGTCGGCACCGTGTGCGCCCCCATGTTGCGGGCCTACGGATATCCGCTGTCCGTCTCGTCATCGCCATCAGAGGAGAGTCGATGAACTGGCCGTCCGTCGGCGTCGTGATCCCCACCCGCAACCGTCCCGAGCTCGTCCGCAAGGCGATCGGCGCCGTCCGCGACCAGCGCTATCCGGGCGAGGTCAAGGTCCTTGTCGTGTACGACCAGACCGAGCCCGACTACCTGCTGGCCTCCACCGACGGCGTCCAGGTGCTCGTCCTCACCAACTGGCGCACGTCGGGCCTGGCCGGCGCGCGCAACACCGGCATCCTGGCCCTGGACACGGAGTTCGTGGCGTTCTGCGACGACGACGACCAGTGGCAGCCCGACAAGCTCCGCCGGCAGGTCGCGGCGCTGATGGCCGAGCCGGACGCCGAGTTCGCGACGTGTGCGATCGAGGTCGAGTACGACGGAAGATGCACCCCGCGGCTGGCCGGGCTGCCCCGGGTCACCGTCGACGACCTGGCCCGCTCGCGGATGGCGATGCTGCACTCGTCGTCGTTCCTGATCCGCCGGGCGGCGTTCGCCGACGACGCGATCGGCCTGGTCGCCGAGGACGCGCCGGGCAGCCAGAACGAGGACTGGGACCTGCTGCTGCGGGCCGCCCGCCGGGCGCCGATCGTGCACCTGGACGAGCCGCTGGTCCGGGTGCTCTGGGGGCGCACCTCGCACTACGCCTACGAGTACGCCACGAAGATCAGTTCGCTGCGCTGGATGATGCAACGGCACCCCGAGATCAGCGGCTGCCGGCCGGGCGCGGCCCGCGTCTACGGGCAGCTGGCCTGCTGGTCGGCCGCCACCGGCAACCGCAGTCAGGCGTGGCAGTTCAGCAAGGAGGCGGTCCGGGCCAATTGGAAGGAACCGCGCACCGCGATCGCCCTTGCGGCGATGACCGGAGCAGTGAAGGTTGAGAACGTTCTCTCAGCACTCCACAAGCGCGGGAGAGGTATCTGACTTCGCTCTTTCGGTCACACCCAATCACAAGGTACTGTTCGGGCGTGTTCGAATTAGTGCGGTTCCCGGCGGCGGTCCGCTGATGCTGGCCCAGCAGCGACAGGCCGCGATCCTCGACCGTGTCCGAGCCGCCGGGGGCGTCCGGGTCAGTGAGCTCGCGTCGGAGTACGGCGTGTCCGACATGACCATCCGGCGTGACCTCGAGTCCCTGGCCGACCGGGGCCTGCTGGCGAAGGTACACGGCGGCGCGACCACGGTGAGCCCGGGTTCGGCGCACGAGCCCGGCTTCGCCGCCAAGAGCGTGCGCCAGCGCGACGAGAAGGCGGCCATGGCCATGCACGCCGCGGCCCTCGTCTCGCCCGGCGACGCGATCGCGCTGTCCGCCGGCACGACCACCGCCGGCCTGGCTCAGCGGCTGGTCGACGTGCCCTCACTGACCGTGGTGACCAACTCGATCCCGGTCGCCGACATCTTCTACCGTGCCGGGCGCCCCGATCAGACCGTGGTGCTGACCGGCGGCACCCGGACCCCCTCGGACGCGCTCGTCGGCCCGGTGGCCGTCGCCGCCATCGGCACGCTGCACCTCGACATGCTGTTCCTGGGAGTGCACGGCATGAGTGAGCGGGCCGGCTACACGACGCCCAACCTGATGGAGGCCGACGTCAACCGGGCTCTCGTCGAGGCGGCCGAACGACTCGTCGTGCTGGCCGACCACACCAAGTGGGGCACCGTGGGCATCTCCTCGATCGTTCCCCTCGACCGCGCGGACGTGCTGATCACCGACGACGGGCTGGACGAGCCGGCCCGCACCCTGCTGGCCGAGACGGTCCGCGACCTCGTCGTGGTCACCGCCTGAGACCGCCGCGCCGCACAAAGGAGAACGGGGGACCCGGGACAGGGCCCCCCGTAAGGGGAAGGGACAGCAGGCGGAGGGCCTGCGCCGGCCACAGCGATCGAGAGAACCGGTCGGCGCCCGGGACAAGGCAGCCGGACCGGTGAGCGACCTGTCGAAGCCGTGACCGTCGTCCGTTCTGCCGTGAGAAACGACCTCCATCTCCAGAGGTTACGGACTTAAACATGCGATTACATGCATGCTTGTGAGCGTGAAAAAGGCCGCCGGTCAAGGGACCGGCGGCCTTTTCGGACTCAGCTGAACTCAGGCGAGCTTGCGGGCCAGGTTCTCGTCGAGCGCGCTCATGAACTCGTCGGTGGAGAGCCACGGCGCGTCCCGCGAGATCAGCAGCGCGAGGTCCTTGGTCATCTGGCCGCCCTCGACGGTCTCGACGCAGACCTTCTCGAGCGTCTCGGCGAACTCGGTCACCGCGGGGGTGCCGTCGAGGACACCGCGGTGCTTGAGGCCACCGGTCCAGGCGAAGATCGACGCGATCGGGTTGGTCGACGTCTTCTCGCCCTTCTGCCACTGCCGGTAGTGCCGGGTGACCGTGCCGTGCGCGGCCTCGGCCTCGACGGTCCTGCCGTCCGGGGTCAGCAGCACCGAGGTCATCAGGCCGAGCGAGCCGAAGCCCTGGGCCACGGTGTCGGACTGCACGTCACCGTCGTAGTTCTTGCAGGCCCAGACGTAGCCGCCCTCCCACTTGAGCGCGGCCGCGACCATGTCGTCGATCAGCCGGTGCTCGTAGGTGATGCCGGCTTCCTTGAACTTCTCGGCGAACTCCGACTCGAAGACCTCGGCGAACAGGTCCTTGAAGCGGCCGTCGTAGGCCTTGAGGATCGTGTTCTTGGTCGACAGGTAGACCGGGTAGTTGCGGGCCAGGCCGTACCGGAACGAGGCGCGCGCGAAGTCGCGGATCGAGTCGTCGTAGTTGTACATGCCCATGCCGACGCCGCCGGCCGGGAAGTCGGCGACGTGGAACTCGATCGGCTCCGAACCGTCCTCGGGTGTGAAGGTCATCGTGAACTTGCCGGCGCTGGGCGCGACGAAGTCGGTGGCCTTGTACTGGTCGCCGTGGGCGTGCCGGCCGATGATGATCGGCTTGGTCCAGCCGGGAACGAGCCGGGGCACGTTCTGCATGATGATCGGCTCGCGGAAGACGACGCCGCCGAGGATGTTGCGGATGGTGCCGTTGGGCGACCGCCACATCTTCTTCAGGCCGAACTCCTCGACGCGGGCCTCGTCGGGGGTGATGGTCGCGCACTTGACGCCCACGCCGTGCTGCTTGATGGCGTTGGCCGCGTCGATCGTCACCTGGTCGTCGGTCTCGTCGCGGTGCTGGATCGACAGGTCGTAGTACTCGAGCGGCACGTCGAGATAGGGCAGGATCAGCTGCTCCCGGATCTGCTTCCAGATGATCCGGGTCATCTCGTCGCCGTCGAGCTCCACGACCGGGTTTGTGACCTTGATTTTCGCCATGCGGCCGGCGCTCCTCTCCCGAAAACCATTCTTAGCAGTACGAGCGTACTGCAGGACTGCCCACGTTCGCCGGGCGACCCCGGCGCGGTGTTGGCCGGATCGCCAACACCAGTTTGGCCCCTCGTCGGCGCCGCGTGACCGAAACCCGATGGCATCGAGCAATGTCACTGCCTACGAAGATCAGCCGGCGCGCGCTTCTCGCCGGTGGCGCCACCGTGGCGGCCTCCCCCATGCTCCTGCATCCCGACCAGGGATATGCCCAGTCCGCGCGGCCCGTCCCCGCGGACGTGTTCCGGCTGGGCGTCGCATCCGGCGATCCGCTGCCCGACGCGGTGGTGCTCTGGACCCGCCTCGCCCCCGATCCGCTGACCGGCGGGGGCATGCCCGCGCGCAACGTGCCCGTCGAGTGGGAGATCGCCGAGGACGACCGCTTCACCCGCCGCCGGCGTACGGGAATCGCTCTGGCCCGGCCCGAGCTCGGCCACTCGGTGCACGTGGACGTGCGCGGGCTGCGACCCGACCGGGTGTACTTCTACCGCTTCCGCACCGGTGGCCAGGTGTCCCCGGCCGGCCGCACCCGCACCGCCCCGGCCGTGAGCGCCCGCCCGCGCACGCTGCGGTTCGCGTTCGCGAGCTGTCAGGACTATCAGGCCGGCTTCTACACCGCCTATCAGCACCTGGCCGCCGAGGACGTCGCCTTCGTGGCGTTCCTGGGCGACTACATCTACGAGGGCCCGCGCAATGCCGCCGCGGCGAGACAGCACGAGGGTACGGACGAGCCGTTCACCCTCGCGCAGTATCGCAACCGGCACGCGCAGTACAAGACCGACCCGGATCTGCAGGCCGCCCACGCCGCCTTCCCGTGGATCGTCACGTTCGACGACCACGAGGTCGACAACAACTGGGCCGACGAGATCCCGCAGGACCCGCAGTCGCAGACCCCCGAGGCGTTCCGGGCCCGGCGGATCGCAGCCTTCCAGGCGTACTACGAGCACATGCCGCTGCGCCGGTCGTCGCTGCCCCGGCGGCTCGACATGCAGCTCTACCGGCGGTTCCGGTACGGCTCGCTGGCCAGCGTGCACGTGCTCGACACCCGGCAGTACCGCAGCGACCAGCCGGCCACGCTCGCCGACGCGCAGAACCCGGCGCTCACGATGACCGGCCCCGAGCAGGAGAAGTGGCTGGTCGACGGGCTGCGGCGCTCCGGCAGCGAGTGGAACGTGCTGGCCAACCAGGTGATGTGGGCCCAGAACGACCGGCTGGCCGGACCGGGGCAGACCTTCGACTTCGACAACTGGGACGGCTACCGGGCGCAGCGGCGGCGGCTGCTCGAGTTCTTCGGCAGCGGCCGGGTGGACAACCCGGTGGTGCTGACCGGTGACCGGCACTGCACGTGGGTGAGCGACCTGCGGCCGGACTTCGACGACGTGACGACCCCGATCGTCGGGGCCGAGATCACCGGCACGTCGATCACCTCGGGCGGCAACGCGAACCCCGCGTCGTTCCACGCCACCTACGACCCGATCATGGCCGAGAGCCCGCATTGGCGCTACATCGACAACCAGCGCGGATACGTGGTCTGCGACGTCTCCCGTACGGAGATGGTGAGCAGCCTGCGGCTGGTCGACACGGTGTGGGCGCCGACGGCCTCGGTACGCACCGAGGCCCGGTTCACGGTCGAGGCCGGCCGGCCGGGGATCGCCGAGGTGTCGGTGTCGCCGGCTCCCCGGTCCACCGGCCGGACGGCCGAGCCCGCCTTCGACGTACGGGATGACCAGGGAGTCGTCCCGCCGACCCGATAGTCGCGAGGGACAGGGGCGATCGGCCCCTGTCACCTCCGCCGCGGCGATGGCATCATTTGTGCCGCGATGGAAGCGACGAGGAGGGCTGTGGACGGAACGACGGGTGCTCAGCCCCACCGTGCCCTGATTCGTCCCGCCCGGCTCGACGCCGTCTTCCGGACGAGGCTCGGCGCGCTCGCCGACCCGGCCCTCGACCGGTTCGCCGAGATGGTCCGCACCGTTCTGCGGGTGCCGGTGGCGCTCGTGACGCTGGTCGGCTCCGACCGGCAGTACTTCCCCGGCGCCTGCGGGCTGGGCGAGCCCTGGCTGGGCCGGCGCCAGACACCGCTGTCGCACTCGTTCTGCCAGCACGTGGTGGCCACGGCCGAGCCGCTGATCGTCACCGACGCCCGGAACGACCCGCGGGTGCTCGACAACCTCGCCATCGACGACCTGGGCGTGGTGGGTTATGCCGGGATGCCGCTGACCGACGCGAACGGTGAGGTGCTCGGGTCGCTGTGCGCGATCGACCACGAGCCGCGGGACTGGACCGACGCCGAGCTGCGCCTGCTGGCCGAGCTGGCCGCCAGTTGCTCGGACAGCCTGCGGCTGCGCATCTCGAACGACCGTACCGAGGCTGCCTTCGACCGCAGCCGGCTGCTGCTGGCCGCCAGCACGGCGCTGGGCGCCGCCATCACGCCGGCCGACGTGACCGACACCGTCCGCGCTCTCGTCACCGAAACGCTCGATCCGGCCTCCGTCAGCCTGTCCCTGACCGGCGAGATCAGCCCGTCTCCGGCCGGCGAGGTCAGCCCGTCTCCGGCCGGCGAGGTCAGCCCGTCTCCGGCCGGCGAGGTCGGCCCGTCTCCGGCCGGCGAGGACGTCGGCGAGGACGGGCAGTACACGACGACGTTGCCGCTGCCCGGCCCCGACGGCCCGGTCGGCACGCTCACGTTCGTCTGGAAGCAGCCGCGCCCGGTCGACGAGGACGAGCAGGCGACACTGGACACGCTCGCCGGTTACGTGGCCCAGACGCTGACCCGGATCCAGCTGCTCGAGGACCGCCGCACCGCCGCCGCGACCATGCAGAAGGCCCTGCTCACCGCGCTGCCCCAGCACGAGCATCTGCGGATGGCGGCGCGCTATCTGCCCGCGCACCACGAGGATCACGTGGGCGGCGACTGGTACGACGCGGTCAGCCTCGACGGCGGCCGGCTCGCCATCGTGATCGGCGATGTCGCGGGGCACAGCATCGACGCCGCGGCCGGGATGAGCGAGTACCGCGGGATGCTGCGCACGCTGCTGATCGACCGGCACGAGCCGCCCTCGGCGCTGCTCCGCCGGCTCGAGCACACCGGGCGCACCCTCGGCCTGGACCGGATCGCCACCGTCCTGCTGGCCTACCTCGATCCGGCGCCGACCGGCGGACACACCCTGACCTGGTCGAACGCGGGCCACCCACCGCCGTCGCTGGTCACCGGGGGCGAGGTCACGTTGCTCACCGGCCGCGATCCCCTGCTCGGGGCCGGACGGCGCATCTCCCGCCGCAACCACACCTGGCACCTCCCGGCCGGCAGCACGCTCGTGCTGCACACGGACGGGCTGATCGAGACCCGTTCGGCCACCATCGACGAGGGGGTCGCCCGGCTGCACGAGACGCTGGCCACGCACGCCGGGACGGACCCCGGTGAGCTGGCCGACGCGCTCCTCGCCCGCAGCGCCGCGGCCACCATCGGCGAGGACGACGTCGCGCTGCTGGTCATCACGACCCCGGACAACTGAAAGAGGCCGGGACACCGTCCCGGCCTCTGTCAACGAACACCGTGGATCAGAGGGTGGCGACGTCCGCCTGCTTGGCCCGGACGGCCTCGGCGGCCTCCTTGAGACCGGCCACCTCGGAGTCGGTGAGCTTGTCCTCGACGACCTTCTTGATGCCCTCGGCGCCGATCTGGGCCTCGACACCCAGGTAGACGCCGGAGATGCCGTACTCGCCGTCGACCCAGGCGCAGACCGGCAGGACCTCGCCGGAGTCCTCGACCACGGCCTTGGCCATGCGGGCCGCGGCGGCCGACGGCGCGTAGTACGCCGAACCGGTCTTGAGCAGCGCGACCACCTCGGCTCCGCCGTTCCGGGTACGGACGACGAGCTCCTCGATCTTGTCGGCCGGCAGCAGGTCGGACAGCGGCTTGCCGTCGACGGTGCAGCGCGACGGGACCGGCACCATCGTGTCGCCGTGCGAGCCGAGGGTCAGCGCCTTGACGCTCTTGACCGGCACGGCCAGCGTCTCGGCGATCGAGTTGGTGAAGCGGGCCGTGTCGAGCACGCCGGCCTGACCGAACACCCGGTTCTTGGGGAACTGGGTGGCCAGCTGGGCCAGCGCGGTCATCTCGTCGACCGGGTTCGAGACCACGATGACGACGGCGTTGGGGGCGTACTTGGCGATGTTCTCGGCGACCTGGCGCACGATCTTGGCGTTGACCTCGAGCAGGTCCATCCGGCTCATGCCCGGCTTGCGCGGCAGGCCGGCCGTCACGACGACCACGTCGGAGCCCTCGATGGCCTCGTAGCCCTCGCCGTTGGGGCCGGTGGTGGCACCGACGACCTTGGTCTCGAAGCCCTCGATCGGCCGGGACTGGTTCATGTCGAGCGCCAGACCGGCCGGCTTGCCCTCGAGGATGTCGGTGAGCACGACGGTGTCGAAGATGTCGTACTCGGCCAGGCGCTGCGCGGTCGTCGAGCCGTAGAAACCGGCACCTACGACGGTTACCTTCTTGCCCATAGCTCTATCCACTCCCAGTCTCCGGGACGTTTTTCCGGACGCTATCAGTCGGTTAACGGCGTATTACCGGCCGGTCGGGTCAACGCGAAGTAAGCCACTCCACGCGCGGCGGCCGGGCGCTCCTCCCCCAGGATGCTCCCTAGCGCACGGTTGCGCCGTACGCGGCGGCGAACCGTACGGCCTGGCCGATGTCGATCGTGGCGCCACTGAGATCGACGCCGCGCAGCTCGACCCCGTCGAGGTCGGCGCCGCGCAGGTCGGCGCCCTTCAGCTTCACGTCGGTCAGCCGGGCGTTCGACAGGTCGGCGCCCCGCAGGTCGGCCCGGGTGAGGTCGGCCCCCATCAGGTCGGCCTCGCGCAGCCGCAGGCCACCCAGCCCGGCGCCGGTCAGGTTCTGCCCGCGCAGCGACACGAAACCCCAGTCGCCGCCCTGGATGGTGATCGGGCGCAGCCCACAGTCGACGAACTGGCTGCCGGTCAGCTTGCAGTCGGTCAGCCGGGCGTCGAAGAACGAGCAGCGCTGCAGCGTGGACTGCAGCACGGCCACCCGCTCGAGCTCGGCCGCGTTGAACCGGACGTTGCCGAAGGTGCAGTTGGTGAAGACGCAGCCGGTCAGCCGCGCCTCCGACCAGTCGACGTCGTGGAACGCGCAATCCTCGTACCGGACACCGGTGACCTCCTCCAGCGCCCAGTCCTCGCCGCGAAAGGTCGTGTCCTGGACGAGGTCCGACATCAGCCGTGGTAGAAGTGGCGGGTGCCGGTCAGATAGACGGTCATGCCCGCCTTCGCGGCTGCCTCGATCACCTTTTCGTCGCGGATCGAACCGCCCGGCTGCACGACCGCCTTGACGCCGGCCGCGATCAGCACCTCGAGCCCGTCGGGGAACGGGAAGAACGCGTCGGACGCGGCCACGCTGCCCTTGGCCCGCTCGGCGCCGGCCCGGTCGACCGCGAGGTGGGCCGAGTCGACCCGGTTGACCTGACCCATGCCGACGCCGACGGTCGCGCCGCCCCGGGCCAGCAGGATCGCGTTGCTCTTGACGCTGCGGATCGCGCGCCAGGCGAACGTCAGGTCGGCCAGCTCCTCGGCGGTGGCGGGCTCGCCGGTCGCCAGGGTCCAGGTGGATGGGTCGTCGCCGGGCGCGTCGATGCGGTCGGCCAGCTGCACCAGCACGCCACCGCCGATCTGCTTGATCTCGGCCGGCGCCGGGGCCCAGGCCGGGGCGACCAGCACGCGCAGCTTCTTCTTGAGCCGGAAGATGTCGAGGGCGCCCAGCTCGTAGGACGGCGCGACGATGACCTCGGTGAAGATGCCGTCGAGCTGCTTGGCCATCGCCTCGGTGACCTCGCGGTTGACCGCGATGACGCCGCCGAAGGCCGAGACCGGGTCACAGTCGTTGGCCTTGCGGTGGGCCTCGGCCACATCGGCGCCGACCGCGATGCCGCACGGGTTGGCGTGCTTGATGATGGCCACGCAGGGCTGGTCGAAGTCGTTGGCGCTGCGCCAGGCCGCGTCGGCGTCGACGTAGTTGTTGAACGACAGCTCGCCGCCGTGCACCAGCTCGGCCTGGGCCAGCCCGGCGGGCGCGTTGGGATCGAGGTAGAGCGCGGCCTGCTGGTGCGGGTTTTCCCCGTACCGCAGGGTGTCGGCCTTTTTGAGGGCGAGCCCGGTGAACTCGGGCCACTCGCTGGGCGACAGCGTCGTGGCGGTCCAGTTGGCCACCGCCACGTCGTACTCCGCGATGTCGGCGAAGGCCCGGGCGGCCAGCGCCTTGCGCTGGGTCAGCGTGAAACCCCCGTCGGCCAGGGCCTGCACCACCAGCGGGTACGCCTCGGTGACGGTCACGACGGCGACGGACGGGTGGTTCTTGGCGGCCGCGCGCACCATCGCCGGGCCGCCGATGTCGATCTGCTCGACGCACTCGTCGACGCTCGCGCCCGAGGCCACCGTCCGCGTGAACGGGTAGAGGTTGCTGACCAGCAGGTCGAACGGCGGGATGTCGAGCTCGGCGAGCTGGGCGGCGTGGCTGTCGAGCCGCAGGTCGGCCAGCAGTCCCGCGTGAACCCGCGGGTGCAGGGTCTTGACCCGGCCGTCGAGGGTCTCGGAAAAGCCGGTGAGCTGCTCGACCCGGGTGACCGGCACCCCGGCGGCCTCGACCGTGGAGGCGGTGGAGCCGGTCGACACGATCTCGACCCCGGCGGCGGCGAGCGCCTGGGCGAGCTCGACGAGGCCGGTCTTGTCGTACACGCTCAGCAGCGCCCGCTTGATGGGGCGGCGGCCCTCGTCCGGGGACGTCATGGAATACGTACCTTCCTGTTCTCGATGGTCCAGCCCTCGCGCACCAGGCGGCCGACCCACTCGACCAGCTGGGCCCGCTCGGCCACCTTGATCCGCTCGGTCAGCGTCTCCTCCGTGTCGTCGTCGAGCACGGGGACCGCGACCTGAGCGATGATCGGTCCGGTGTCGACGCCGGCGTCGACGAAGAAGAGGGTCGCCCCGGCGATCTTGACGCCGTAGGCGAGCGCGTCACGCGGGCCGTGGATGCCGGGGAAGGCCGGCAGCAGCGCGTTGTGCGTGTTGATGTAGCGGTCGCCGAACGCGGCCAGGAAATGCGGGCCGACCAGCTTGAGGAAGCCGGCCGAGACCACCAGGTCGGGCTTGAACCCGGCCACGTGGGCGGCGAGGGCGGCATCCCAGTCGTCACGGGTCTCGTAGGCCTTCACCGGGTCGACGAACGTCGGCACGCCGGCGGCGGCGGCCCGGTCGAGACCGGCGATGCCCTCGCGGTCGGCGCCCACGGCCACGACCTGGGCGCCATAGGCCGGATCGGCCGAGGCATCGAGGAGGGCCTGCAGGTTGCTGCCCGAACCGGAGACGAGGACGACCAGGCGGGCGGGCGCGGGGTCGGTCACCTGAGCACCCTATCTCCGCAAGCCGGAGCGGCCGACAACGGGTCGGTCGCGAGGGCGGCGAAAACAGTGATCATCCGATACGCTGCCGGTCCTCACATATTCGGATTTCTCACTGGTCAACAGCCATATGCAACGGGAGGACAGCACGTGACTACCCCACCCCCCTACTACGGCCCCCCGGGCGGCGACCCGGCCGGAATGCCGGCCGCGCCCAACAACACCCAGGGCCTGGTCGGCATGATCCTCGGGATCGTCGCGATCCCGCTGGTCTGCTGCTTCTATCTCGGCATCCCGCTGGGCATCGCGGGCGCGGTCCTCGGCTACCTCGGCCTGCAGAAGGCCAAGACCGGCCGGGCCACCAACCGCAGCCAGGCGCTGACCGGCGTCATCTGCGGCGCGGTCGCGGTGGTGCTGGGCATCGGTCTGCTGATCTGGGCCGTCACCGCCGGGCAGAACATCAACTGGGAAGACATCACGAACAACTCCGGTAACTGACCGACCGGAACGGGGAAAGGGACGCCCGGCGGGCGTCCCTTTCTCATGCCCGGGAAGCGGAGCGGAAGCGCCGGGCCGCCGCGGCGCCGACGGCCGCGGAGACGCCGAGCACCGCGGTCGCTACGAGGGCGACCGGCCACGGGTCGGGACCGATGGTGGCCATCCGGCCGTCGCCGAGCGGGCCGCCGGAGAACCCGGCCATCAGGCCCAGCGCGACGCCGGCCACCGGGCCGGCGATCAGGCCACCGCCGAGCACGAGCGACCAGGCCGGCTCGGGCGGCCCCGAGGTGGCCTTCTCGCGGGTGGCCTCGCGGGCCTCGCGGGCCAGGCGCAGGGTCAGCAGCCAGCCCGCGGCCAGGCCGGCGAACACGGGCAGGGCCAGCAGCAGGGCGCCGGCCACGCCCATCGGCCCGTCCGGCAGGCCGGCCAGCAGCGGCAGGCTGGGCAGCGGGCCGGCGGTCACCTCGCCGAGCCGGACGACCGATCCGGTGCCCAGCGCGAACCCGGGACCGAGCAGATAGGCCGCCGCCCAGACCGAGCCGTTCGCCCCGTACGCGAGACTGACCAGCGTGACGCCGGCCTGGCCGACCACGCCGGTGCGGTAGGCCGAGATCATGTCGGCGGCCTGGCCCCCGCCGAGCGCCACCGACAGGCCGGTGACCGCGGCGCCGGCCGCGAGCACCAGCAACGCCGCCACGACGCCGGTGCGCAGGCCGTGCCGCAGCGGGCCGGGCAGGCGGCCGGCCCAGGCGCGGAGAGCGTCGGTGCCGCGCAGCGAGCCGGCCAGCGCCCCGGCCAGGCCGAGCAGGAAGAAGTTGAGCGCGGCCCGGCCGGCGGTGACCTCGGTGCCCTTGCCGTCGACCACGAGCGCGAGGACCGAGCCGAGCAGCGAATAGGTCAGCGCTATCGCGAACGCCACCGACAGCGCGCGGGCCGTCGAGGAGGACCGACGGGCCCCGACCGCCCGGGTGACGTGCAGCCCGGCCCGGTTGAGCCGCCAGACGATCAGCATGCTCAGCAGCAGCGGGGTGAGCCCGAGGGAACCGATCGAGGTGCCGATGGGAACCCCGTGGCCGAGCATCCAGCCGGCCAGCCCGGCGTGCGCGGCGCCGGCCAGGCCACCGCTGCCCTCCAGGGTGCGGGCCAGCCCGACGACGACGGCGACCGGGAGATAGGACAGCAGGGCCGCCCAGAGCGTGGCGAAGGCGGCCGCCACCGGCAGCGGGGCGCGGCTGCGGGGGCCTCCGGGCGAGCGGCGCTGACGGGGCAGGCGAACGGTCTCGCGATCGGCCAGCACCTTGTCGTCGACCAGGACCGTGCGCTGCTCCCGGCCCGGCGGCCGGTCGATGCCCTCGGTCGGGCGACCGGCCTCGCCCGGCACCGTCTCGATGCCCTCGGTCGGGCGCGCGGCTCCGACCGGCACCGTCTCGTGGGTGACGTCGGCCGCCTCGGCGACCGCGAAGGGGTCGTCCGAGTCATCGGGACGGTCGGGTGTGGTCGGCATCGCCGACTACTTTTCCACGCCGGAGCCGGGTGAGCGATGCAGATACGACGGCGCGCCGCCGTTCGGGTCGGGAGGGCCCGGACGACGGCGCGCCGATCGGTGGTGCATGGTCAGCTCATGACCTCACGCATGAGCCGGGCGGTCTCGCTCGGCGTCTTGCCGACCTTGACGCCCGCGGCCTCGAGCGCGCTCTTCTTGGCGTCCGCGGTGCCCGCGGAGCCGGAGATGATCGCGCCGGCGTGCCCCATGGTCTTGCCGGGCGGGGCGGTGAAGCCGGCGATGTAGCCGACCACCGGCTTGGTCACGTTCGCCTTGATGAACTCGGCGGCCCGCTCCTCGGCGTCGCCGCCGATCTCACCGATCATGACGATGGCGTCGGTGTCCGGGTCGTCCTGGAACGCCTTGAGCGCGTCGATGTGGGTGGTGCCGATGATCGGGTCGCCGCCGATGCCGACCGCGGTCGAGAACCCGAAGTCGCGCAGCTCGTACATCAGCTGGTAGGTCAGCGTGCCGCTCTTGCTGACCAGGCCGATGCGGCCGCCCGGGGTGATGTCGGCCGGGATGATGCCGGCGTTGCTCGCCCCCGGCGACGCGATGCCCGGGCAGTTCGGGCCGATGATCCGGGTCTTCTGACCGCGGTCCACGTTGTAGGCCCAGAAGCTGGCCGAGTCCTGCACGGGTACGCCCTCGGTGATGACGACGGCCAGCGGGATCTCGGCGTCGATCGCCTCGAGGACGGCGGCCTTGGTGAACGCCGGCGGTACGAAGATGACCGACACGTCGGCGCCGGTCTCCTTGATCGCCTCGCTGACGCTCGCGAAGACCGGAAGCGCCGTGCCGTCGAAGTCGACGGTCGTGCCGGCCTTGCGCGGGTTGACGCCGCCGACCACGTTCGTGCCCGCGGCGAGCATGCGCCGGGTGTGCTTGGAGCCTTCCGAGCCGGTCATGCCCTGGACGATGACCTTGGAGTCCTTGGTGAGCCAGATAGCCATGATTACTTCCCCGCAGCCGCAAGCTCGGCGGCCCGCGCGGCCGCTCCATCCATCGTGTCCACCCGCTCGACCAGCGGGTTGTTCGCGCCGTCGAGAATGGCCCGGCCGGCCTCGGCGTTGTTGCCGTCCAGACGCACCACGAGCGGCTTGGTCACCGTCTCGCCGCGCTCGGTCAGCAGGGCCAGGGCCTGGATGATGCCGTTGGCGACCTCGTCGCAGGCGGTGATGCCGCCGAAGACGTTGACGAAGACCGACTTCACGGCCGGGTCGCCGAGCACGATCTCGAGGCCGTTGGCCATCACCTGGGCGCTGGCGCCGCCGCCGATGTCCAGGAAGTTGGCCGGCTTGACGTCGCCGTGCTGCTCACCGGCGTAGGCGACCACGTCGAGAGTGGACATGACCAGGCCGGCGCCGTTGCCGATGATGCCGACCTCGCCGTCCAGCTTGACGTAGTTGAGGTTCTTGGCCTTGGCCGCCTGCTCCAGCGGGTCCACCGCGGACTGGTCGACCAGCGCCTCGTGATCGGGGTGCCGGAACCCCGCGTTCTCGTCCAGAGTGATCTTGGCGTCGAGCAGGAGCACCCGGCCGTCACCGACCTTGGCCAGCGGGTTGACCTCGACGAGCGTGGCGTCCTCGGCCACGAAGGCCTGCCACAGCTTCACCGCGATGTCGACGATCTGGTCGGCGACCTCGGCCGGGTACTGCGCCGCGGCGACGATCTCGCGGGCCTTCGCCTCGTCCACGCCCTTGCTCGCGTCGATGGCGATCTTGGCGACCCGGTCCGGCTGCTCCTCGGCGACCGTCTCGATCTCCATGCCGCCGGCGACGCTGGCGATGCACAGGAACGTACGGTTGGCCCGGTCGAGCAGGTAGGAGAAGTAGTACTCCTCCTTGATGTCGGCCGTCTCGGCCAGCATCACCTTGTGGACCGTGTGGCCCTTGATGTCCATGCCCAGGATGTCGGTGGCGCGGGCCTCGGCCTCGTCCGCGCCGTCGGCCAGCTTGACGCCGCCCGCCTTGCCCCGGCCGCCGACCTTGACCTGAGCCTTGACGACGACCTTGCCGCCGAGCCGCTCGGCGATGGCCCGGGCCTCCTGCGGGGTCTCGGCAACGCCACCGCCCAGCACGGGCAGCCCGTGCCGTTCGAAGAGGTCGCGCCCCTGATATTCGAACAGGTCCACGTGTCTCCTTTCGCTCGCGACGCCAACCGCCGGCAAGCCGCACCGATGCGTCCCGACCTGTGTGCGCGGCGGCCTTGCTGGCGTCGCCGGCGTGAAGAATGTCCGGCCCTGCGGGCCGTCATTCGCAGACTAGCGACCGGGACCACTGCTCCGGAGGCGCGGGTGCACGGTGTGCAAGACCGCACACCGGGGGCACTCGAGTTCCCGGGGAAAAGGGCCGTAACCCCGGAACAGGGACGTCGTTGAGAGTGATGTCGGACCGCCGAGGCGGACCGGCACGCAGGCGGCCGATGCCCTGTCGGTCGAGGGGTGGCGGCGGGGCATCGTGCATGGAGGGGCCGGACGTGTGAGGGGTGCGTCCGGCCTCTCCCCTTGCCCGCGTCGCCTTACTCATGGTCCCCGGTCAATTGCCGAGGGTCACTCGCCGGTATGCTGACCGGCGTTCACGCCGGCAACCGGGTCAGGCCACCGGCGATGCGACATTGGCGCGCACCCATTCGATGATGGATGCGGTAGTGGCGCCGGGTGTGAATATGCGGGCGACGCCGAGTTTCTCCAATTCGGCGATGTCGTCGGCCGGGATGATGCCGCCGCCGAATACGACGATGTCAGCCGCGTCACGGGCCGCGAGCAGCTCGATCACCCGGCGGAACAATGTCATGTGCGCTCCGGACAGAACGGACAATCCGATGGCGTTCGCGTCCTCCTGGACGGCGGTCTCCACGATCTGCTCCGGCGTCTGGTGCAGGCCGGTGTAGACGACCTCCATACCGGCATCGCGCAGCGCCCGGGCCACCACCTTGGCCCCGCGGTCGTGCCCGTCCAGCCCCGGCTTCGCGACGACCACCCTGATCCGTGCTTGCATCCTGACCCTCCGAGCCACTGACCGCGTTGTCACCTGAACGAACGGTAACCTGCCGAGCCTCCGCGAGGTAGCCGCCGCCCCGATCGCCTGATCACCTGCCGTCACCGAAAATGTATTCTGCGTCACCTCACTATCTGTTTTAAGAGCCATTACTCCGCGTGCGCGAACACTTCTTCCCTAAAGGCCGCCAATTCGGACATTAACTCCGCAATGCGGACCGGGAACTGTCAGCGATTTGGCGCTGCGACTTGTGACCCGGCAGCCGTTTGGCTACCGTGGCTCCCGGCTGTCAACCGGTTAGCACTGATCTGACAGCGCGGACCGTTCCCGATTCACCGATAGTTCGGCCTCGGGTTCCCCGCACATTTGTCACCGACGGAGGGTTGTTCGTGCGCCAGCGCTTGTCGTCTGAGCCCGATCGTTATCGCGGTCGCCGCCGCGTACCCACCCCTCCGCGCAGCCGCTACGCCGTCGCCGTCACGTCCGCCTTCGTCGGAGCGGGCATCGTCGCGCTGGGCGCCTCCAACATGCCCGACGCCAAGCAGGTCGACCCCCAGGCCCTCGAAGGCCTGGGCGGCAACCAGGTGGCAGCCCAGGCGCTGGCCGAGCGTGACGCCGACACCGGCGCCGCCTCCCGTGGCGAGAGCCGCGAGTCGGCCGCCAAGACCAAGGTGAGCGCCGAAGAGGCCGAGGCCGACGTCTGGCTGCTCCCCCTCGAGGAATACACGTACACGTCGCCCTACGGCATGCGCTGGGGCAAGCTGCACGCCGGCATCGACCTGGCCGCCCCCGAGGGCCTGCCGTTCAAGTCGATCCACGCGGGCAAGGTCACCCAGGCGGGCTACTTCGGCGCCTACGGCTACGCGATCACGGTGCAGGACGACGAGGGCAACGAGGT
Source organism: Actinoplanes sp. M2I2 (assembly GCF_023544445.1). GTDB lineage: Bacteria > Actinomycetota > Actinomycetes > Mycobacteriales > Micromonosporaceae > Actinoplanes. The sequence goes on from NZ_JALPVJ010000005.1 coordinate 439,091, forward strand.
CATCTACGCCCACTCGCGCCGCGTCCTCGTCAAGAAGGGCGACGTCGTCAAGGCCGGCCAGGTCATCGGTCAGGTCGGCAACACGGGCGCCTCCTACGGCACCCACCTGCACCTCGAGATCCACGTCGACGGCGCGCCCACCGACCCGATCCCGTTCCTGCGCCAGCGTGGCGTCGACATCAAGCTCCAGGTCGAGTCGGTCTACGCCGGCATGGCCGCCGCTTCCTGATCCCGCTTCCGGTTCACGACTTCCCTCCAGCTCCGCGGCCGCTCAGCGGCGGCTTTCCGGTGACCTGGCAGCGGGATACCCCTGGGTAAACGGTCGAATCGCCCCCGATCGAGTGGTTCCGGACATCGGTGCTCGGTTGCAAGTCGGGTGAATCCCGGCACACCTCCTTCACGACCTCCACAGACGGGCCGACAGGCAGATGTCGGTGATTCGTTCTGCTGGGGAGGTCGTACCGCGTTGGCATCTCGAACCGAGACCCGTTCCGCCGGGCGTCACCGCCGGGAGCAGGCCGGCCGGCACCGAGCGCCGCGCACGTCCCCGCTGGCGCCCCTCGCGTCCGACCGGGGCCGCACGGTGCTGCTGACGGCGACCCTGGGCACCGCCCTGGTGACCGGCGTGGCCGGGGGAACGGCGGCCGCCGCAGCCGACAAGCAGGCCGCGCCGGTCGCCGTCGTCACGGCTGCACCAGCGCCCGAGCCCGACGCCGCCGTGCCAGTGCCGACCGGCCCCTGGAAGCCTCCCGCCGCCGGAGCAGTCTCCGCCGCCCCGCTCAAGCTCAAGACCCGGGTCGTGCTGGCGGCCGAGGCCAAGGTCGAGAAGAAGACCGGGACGGCGTGGGTCAACCCGAACCCGAGCGGACGCGTGACCTCGTGTTACGGCCAGCGCTGGGGGCGGCTGCACGCGGGCGTCGACATCGCGGGGCCGGACGGCTCACCGATCCTGTCGGCGGGCGACGGCGTCGTCGTCCGGGCCGGAGCGGCCCAGGGTTACGGCAACGCGGTGCTGATCGACCACGGCAACGGCTACCTCACCCACTACGGGCACATGTCTGCGATCGCCGTCCAGGTCGGTCAGCGGGTCGAGGCCGGGGAGCAGATCGGCGACGAGGGCTCGACCGGGCACTCGACCGGCCCGCACCTGCACTTCGAGGTGCATCAGGGTCACTACAAGAATCCCATCGAGCCGGTGCGCTGGCTGCACGAGCACGGCGTCGCGCTGGCCGGCTGCGAGGCGGTCGCGGGCTGACCCGCGGCTCGCTCAGATCTTCTCGATCGGGGCGTGCCGCAGGACCAGCCACATCACCTGGTCGCCGAAGTCGATCTGAGCGCGGGCGCCGGGGCCGTGGCCCTCGACGGTGACGACCCGGCCGAGACCGTAACGCTGGTGGTTGACGCGGTCGCCGGCCGACACCTTGGGTGCCTGACGCAACTCGCTGGCGGTCGACAGCTTGCTCGCGTCGATGCCGAGCCGGCCGGCCAGCTGCTGCGCCTTGGGCGTACCGCCGGAGAAGCCGCCGCCGCGGGAGCGGTCTCCCCCACCGCGACCACCCACGCCGCCGCCGGTGCCCGACCAGGAGGTGTAGGAGCCGGCGGTCCGCTCCCAGCGGACCAGCTCGGGCGGGAGCTCGTCGGTGAAGCGGGACGGTGGGTTGTACTGCGGCTGGCCCCACGCGCCCCGGGTCACCGCGCGGGAGAGATAGAGCCGTTGGCGGGCCCGGGTGATGCCCACGTAGGCGAGCCGGCGTTCCTCCTCGAGCTCGTTGTTGTCGCCGAGCGCGCGGGTGTGCGGGAAGACGCCGTCCTCCAGACCGGTCAGGAAGACGACCGGGAACTCGAGGCCCTTGGCCGTGTGCAGGGTCATCAACGTGACCACGCCCTGATGGTCGGGGTCGTCGTTGGGCAGCTGGTCGGCGTCGGCCACCAGAGCGACCTGCTCGAGGAAGCCGGCCAGGGTCGCGGCCGGAGCCTCGTCGTCCTCGTCGGCCTGCGCCTCGACGCGCTCGGTGTACTCGCGGGCGACGCTGACGAGCTCCTGCAGGTTTTCCACCCGGCCCTGATCCTGCGGGTCGAGGCTCTCCTCCAGCTCGGACAGCAGACCGGAACGCTGCAGCGCCACCTCGAGCACCTCCTCGGGAGGCGCGGTGGTGGACAGCTCGCGCAGGTCGTCGAGGAGCTGGACGAAGTCGGTGATGCTGTTGGCCGCCCGGGTGGAGATGCCGGGCGCCTCCCGAACGCGACGCAGGGCCTGGCCGAACGAGATGCGGTCACGGTTCGACAGGGCCTCGACGCAGGCCTCGGCCCGGTCGCCGATGCCGCGCTTGGGGGTGTTGAGCACGCGGCGGATGCTCACCGTGTCGTCGTCGTTGACCACGGCGCGCAGGTAGGCCAGCGCGTCCCGGACCTCTTTGCGCTCGTAGAACCGGACGCCGCCGACCACCTTGTAGGGCAGGCCGACCCGGATGAACACCTCTTCGAATACGCGGGACTGCGCGTTGGTGCGGTAGAAGACAGCCACGTCACCGGGGCGCACGCCCTCCCGGTCGCCCAGCCGGTCGATCTCGCGGGCCACCCAGTCGGCCTCGGCGTGCTCGGTGTCGGCCACGTAGCCGACGATCTGCTCGCCGGCGCCCTGGTCGCTCCAGAGCCGCTTGGGCTTGCGCGAGGTGTTGCGGTCGATCACCGCGTTGGCCGCGGAGAGGATCGTCTGGGTCGAGCGGTAGTTCTGCTCGAGCAGGATGGTGCGGGCGTCGGGGTAGTCGCGCTCGAACTCGAGGATGTTGCGGATCGTGGCGCCGCGGAAGGCGTAGATCGACTGGTCGGCGTCCCCCACCACGCACAGCTCGGCCGGCTCGACCTCTCCGCCGCGGGTGCCCACCAGCTCCTTGACCAGCATGTACTGCGCGTGGTTGGTGTCCTGGTATTCGTCGACCATGACGTGCCGGAACCGGCGACGATAGGCCTCGGCGACGTGCGGATGCGACTGGAAGAGGTGGACCGTGCTCATGATGATGTCGTCGAAGTCGAGCGCGTGCGCCTCGCGGAGGCGGCGCTGATAAAGCTCGTACGCCTCGGCGACGGCCCGCTCGTTGGGCCCCTTGGCCTTGTCCTTGAACTCCTCGGGCTCGACCAGCTCGTTCTTCAGGTTGGACACCTGGGCGGCCAGGCTGCGCGCCGAGTAACGCTTCGGGTCGAGGTCGAGCTCGCGGATCACCAGCGTCATCAGACGGCGCGAGTCGTCGGCGTCGTAGATCGAGAAGGTGCTCTTGAGGCCGGCGTGCTCGTGCTCGGCCCGCAGGATGCGCACGCAGGCCGAGTGGAAGGTCGACACCCACATCAGCCGGGCGCGGGGGCCGACGAGGTGGGCGACCCGCTCCTTCATCTCGCCGGCGGCCTTGTTGGTGAACGTGATCGCGATGATCTGACCGGGGTGCACGTCGCGCTCGGCGAGCAGGTAGGCGATGCGATGGGTGAGGACCCGCGTCTTGCCCGAGCCGGCGCCGGCCACGATGAGCAGCGGCGAACCGGCGTGGGTGACGGCGTCGCGCTGGGGGCCGTTGAGGCCGGTCAGCAGGGACTCCGGATCGGGTCTCCGCTTCCTCGGCGGCTCGGCGGGCTCGCGCGTCGCCGGCATCGTGGCCGGCCGCGTGGCCGGCATGGCGAACAGGGCGCCGTCGGGGGTTTCAGAAGTAGGTCGCATCGCGGGCGCAAGTCTATGCCGACCCCCCGACAAGAATCCCCGGCCGCACAGCGCCCGTCAGCCGGCCCGTCGATATCCACATCTTGTCCACAGGCGGTGGCGATCATCGACGTCGATGCCGCAGTCTGTCGTCGACCCACCATCACCCGATCGGGAGATCGACCATGGACAGTCCCCGTTCTCGCGGCCGAGCCGTGCTGCGTCATCTCGCCGCACCGGTCGCGGCCCTGGCCATGATCGCGGCGTTGTCGCCGGCCACCGGCTCCAGCCGGCCCGCGGCGGCCGCACCACCCGAGTTCCGACCGGCCGGCGTCAGCTCCGGGCTGCCCGAGGACGCGACCGTCAAGGGCCAGTTCCTGAGCTACAACGACTTCCACGGCGCGATCGACCCGCCCAGCGGCAGCGGCGCGGTGGTCAACGCGGCCGGCGCCGCCACCCCCGCCGGCGGTGTGGAATACCTGGCGACCTACCTGAAGAGGCTGCGCGCCGAGGGCCGGGCCGACGGCCGCCCGACCGTCACCGTCGGCGCCGGCGACCTCATCGGGGCGACCCCGCTGGTCAGCGCCGCGTTCCACGACGAGCCGACGATCGAGCTGATGAACCGGATCGGCCTGCAGGTGAGCTCGGTCGGCAACCACGAGTTCGACGAGGGCGTCGACGAGCTGATCCGCATGCAGCGCGGTGGCTGCCACCCGACCGACGGCTGCCAGGACGGCGACGGCTTCGGCGGGGCCAAATTCACCTACCTCGCGGCCAACACGGTCACCAAGAAGACCGGTCTGCCGATCCTGCCGCCGATCGACATCAAGCTCGTCAACGGCGTCCCGGTCGGCTTCGTCGGCCTGACGCTCGAGGGCACGGCCGGCATCGTCAACCCGGCCGGCATCGGGACCGTGCGCTTCGCCGACGAGGTCGAGACGGCCAACAAGTGGGGCAACGTGCTCAAGCTGCTCGGCGTCAAGGCCCAGGTGCTGCTCGTGCACGAGGGCGGCTCCCAGGCCACGGCCACGCCGACGCCCGGGGTGAGCGACTGCGACGGATTCACCGGTCCGATCGTGCCGATCGTCGCGGGGCTCAACCCCGAGTTCGGGCTGGTCGTCTCCGGGCACACGCACCGGTTCTACTCCTGCGAGCTGCCCAACCGGAAGGGCACGTCCGTGGTCACCAGTGCCGGCACGAACGGCCAGCTGGTGACCGACATCGACTGGTCGGTCGACCGGCGCACCGGCCGCTTCGCCGACATCACGGCCAGGAACGTGATCGTCGAGAACGGCGTGCCCGACGGCGCCGGCGGCTGGCAGCGCGACGGCAACGGCGTCTACCTCAAGAACCCGGCCACGGTCGACGCCGACGCCAAGAAGATCGCCGACAAGTACCGGACGGCGGTCGCCCCCATCGCCAACCGGGTCGTCGGCCGCATCACGGCGGACATCACCCGCACCGCGACGCCGGCCGGGGAGAGCCCGCTCGGCGACGTGATCGCGGATGCTCAGCTGGCCCGCACCACCGGCGCGGGCGCGCAGATCGCGCTGATGAACCCGGGCGGCATCCGGGCCGACTTCGACGCCGAGGCCTCGGGCGGCGGGGAGACGAGCGGCGAGATCACCTATGGCGAGGCGTTCACCGTGCAGCCGTTCAACAACCTCGTGGTCACGCAGACGTTCACCGGCGCGCAGCTCAAGGAGGCACTGGAGCAGCAGTTCCGGGGCTACAACGGCCAGACGACGACCAAGATCCTGCAGGTGTCGGCCGGCTTCACCTACACGTGGAGCGCCTCGGCCCCGCTCGGCTCCAAGATCTCGAACCTGGCGCTGAACGGCGCCCCGATCGACCCGGCCGCGTCATACCAGGTCACGACCAACGACTTCCTGGCCAACGGCGGCGACGGCTTCTCGGCGCTGACCGCCGGCACCGGTCGCGTCACCGCGCCCGGGTTCGACATCGACGCCCTGGTGGCCTACCTCGGCGCCGGCGCGCCGGTCGCTCCCGGCCCGGCCGACCGCATCGCCACCGTGGCCTGACCGTCCCCGCGCGTCCAGGCCCGGGGCCGCCGTACCCCGGCGTGCCGGGCCGGGCGCGCCCGGTCCCTTCCGTGCGGAACATTGGCTCAGCGCTCCGGCCGGTGAACGTGTCCCACGCTTCGGGCGGTTTCCTTGCGTAGCCGTTCGGAGCGGGGGCATACTCGGCAACGTGATCCAGCAGGCGCGATTTTTTACTACGGCACCGGTAGTCCGGCGACCGTAGGCCGCGTCTGAACGACAGACCTACATCAAGCCCCGGGCTTCCCAGCCCGGGGCTTGATGCTGCCCGGGCCGGGTCGACCGGGGCGCAAGCACCCGAGGAGCACGACATGACCGCCGACGTGATGGACCAGAACACCGGCGCGGGCGAGCCCCTGGCCGCCGACGAGATCCGGGCGATGCGCGAGCGCATCGACGAGATCGACCAGCAGATCATCGACCTGTGGCTGGAGCGGGCCCGCCTCTCCCAGACGGTCGGCCGGACCCGGATGGCCAGCGGCGGTACGCGCCTGGTGCTCTCCCGCGAGCGCGAGATCGTCGAGCGTTTCCGCGAGGCGCTGGGCCCCGACGGCGCCCAGGTGGCCCTGATGATCCTGCGGGCGGGCCGCGGCCCCCTCTGAGGCCTGCCCCGCCGAGCACCCGCGCCTGACCCCGCGGCGCAGGCCCGGGCGGACCCGCGCCGCCTCGAGTGGACTGCGCGGCGCTGTCTCAGGTGAAGAGGTCCTCGGGGAAGGCCACGCCCACGATTTCGAACTCCTGGCGTAGCAACTCGCGGAAGGCCTGCTCGCCCGGACGCACCCGGAGATGCCCGCCGATGCGGTCGTAGACGGCACGGATCAGCTCCGGGTCGCCGTTGCGGCTGTGACAGACGGCCAGGATCCGCGCCGGCTTGTCGGCGTGCTCGGTCAGGTAGCGACGAGTCTCCGCCTGGCTCTGGTGCACGGCGTCGAGCAGCACGTTGAGCACCGTGCGGGTATCGATGCGCCGGGCGTCGTCCTCCAGCATGCGCAGGACGACCTCCGTCCCCGGATCGGCGAACCGGAACGTGTGCAGAGCGGCGAGGTAGACCATCGAAAGATGCCGGGCGCCGCCGGCGCCGCGCGACGCGAGCACCAGCTCGAGCAGCACCTCGAGGTCGGAGCCGAGCGACGAGGCGTCGACGATCGACCCGTACGGCGGGCCGATCGCCCGCCAGAAGGGCGCCGCGCTGTGGGCCAGCACCAGCGTCAGGCCGGAGTCGCGGCGGAACGCGGCTTCCCGCAGCCACTCGCCGTCGAGACTGGCCGAGGGCACGACGACGTCCCGGAACAGACGATGGGAACCCCAGGGGGCGTCGTCCGGAGCCGGCAGTCCCCACGGCATCGAGTGCCTCAGGCTGACGGTCGGCTGGTCCTCCAGCGTCAGCGTCGCCCGCTCGTCCCCGGGATCCACCGAGATGCGCAGGACGGCCCACAGGCTTCTCCAGGCGTGCGAAGGCAGGCGGCTCTCCCACAGGAGGGCCTGCGCACGCCATCGCAGGCCCAGTGAATCGACGTCGACGCCACCGTCGGCCAGCATCACGATCAGCGTGACCAGGTTGGCGCTGAAGGCCGCTTCGCGCTCGGCCGCCGTACGGGGAACCGGCTGGTAGGAAGCCAGCGACCAGGTCGGTGGCGGGGAATCGGCGACCCGCACCAGATCGCGGAGCAGCGCGTCGCAGTGTTTCCGGGTGTCGGCCGGGAGCCGTCCGAGCATCCGCCGCCCGAACTCGATGATCGGACCACGCCCGGCGAGAACGGCGGACGACAGCCAGGCGGCGAGCGGGCCCGCGTCGACCGGGCTCGGGCGGGGCCGCCGGGCCTGATGCGCCCGCTCCCCGGCCAGGTCGATCAGGGTCGTCACCACCAACCGGGCCACCAGGAACTCGCCGAACGTGGCGTGGAGGAACTCGAAACTGCGCCGGGGCTGATCGACGCCTTCCCGGGCCCGGGACTCGTGCAGGAAGAAGAAGCGGCCGACGAGCAGCTGCGCGGCGCTCAGCGGGCGGTCGTGGCCGGGCCGGTCGACCCGGTCGTCGCTGAGCAGGTCTCGCAGGTCGGCATCCAGCTCGTGCTCGGTCACGACCTGAGCGCCGCGGACGAACAGGGCGATCGCCACGAACTCCAGACGGCGCAACTCGCGGGCGACGGCGGGCTCGTCGATCGGCGCCGCGGGCTCCCGCCGGGACAGTTCGCGCCGGGCGAAGTCGGTGAAGAGCCGCTCGTACAGGTCGGTGCGCTCGAGGTGACCGGTGGCGTCGAGCAGGGCGTTGTCCCAGGAGTCGTGGACGGCCAACATCAGGAGCAGGAGAGGCTGCTCGGCCAGTTCGCGAAAGCGCAGAGCCACCTCGGCCGTGAGCGGCCGCAGCGACCGGGCGGCGAGTCCCGCGGTGTTGGTCGCGCGCCAGACGCCCAGCCAGGCACCGATCTGCTCGTCGTCGAACGGATCGAGGCGCAGCACGACGCTGCCGTGCGGCACCCGGACCCGATCGGCCACCACGACCCGCGACGTGACCAGGACAGCGACCGGGCGGTTCCGGTCCGCCTCGCGTCGCTGGAAGTCGCGGACCTGTTCCAGGTAGTCGGCCCGGTCGGCCCCGGAGGCCTGGAGCAGTTCGTCGAGGCCGTCCAGCAGGACGACGGGAAGCGCGTCACCGGCCGAGCGAACCAGCTCGGGCCACCCCGGACGCTCGCCGATCGTGTCGTGGACGGCCGACTCGATCTGATCCTGGATCGGGGCGTCGGCCGCCACCGTCCGCAACTCGACCCGGACGGCCAGGAACTCCTCGGGCGGCAGGACGGCGGCCAGCACACGGGTCAGCAGCGACTTGCCGGAGCCCGGTTGGCCGAGCACGATCAACGGCGCCCGGGTCGCGTCCGGGGACGTGAGGTGGCCGGCCAGCAACGACTGGATGTCGGTGACCGCGACCGCTTCGTCCCACCAGGACTCGGCGGCGATGACGGCCGCGGGCTCCGCGCGCCGTACCCGGGCCCGCGGATTGATGTAGAGGTCGGCGGTCGGCGGCAGCCGGAGGTCGTCCGGCAGGTCCCCGACGTCCACGATGGGCCGGCTCAGCTCCTTGCGGTACTGGTCGGCCAGGTCGGTGCGGCACGTCCGCGCGGCGCCGGTCAGCCCGCCGAGCATCGACCGGATCTCGGCCAGGCCGGTGGCCAGGTCGTCGCCGACCCGGCGGGTCTCGGCCCGGCCGGCCGCGGCCTCGGTCATGGCCGCCCAGATCGCGAACTCGGGCACCTCGGCCGCGAGGGACCGATAGCCGATGAGATAGCGGCGGAGAGCCAGGTCCGCGACCTCCGGCGGAGCGGGAGGATCCGGCGCGGCCGCGATCAGACCGGCGAGGAAGCTCGACGTGTGACCCGCGAGCGTCACGTAATAGGCCCGCAGGTCCTGATGAAGGGCTTCCGTCGGCGCGGCCGCCGACGGCATCGGCAGGGCGGCTCCCGCCAGCAGCGAGATCACCCCGGATCGATCGGACTCGGACCACGAACGGGCGGCGATCGCGACCTGCTCGGCCAGCGTGACCTCGCGGGCCGCGTCACCCAGGGCCTCGAAGAACGAGCTGACCACCAGGACGGCGTGGGCCGCGGTGAGCCGCTCGGTGCGATCGAACCGGCTCAGGCCCGCTCGGCGTTCCCGCAGGGACCGGGTGACCGACTGTCCCCACTCGACAATCTCGTTGCGGACAGCTAGGAGGTCGACCGAACTCAGCGTGGCCGTCGCCGCCACGGCCGCCGGCGCGCCGGCGAGCCGTCCCAGGAACGCGAGGAACGTGCTCTCCCCCGCGCCCAGCAGGTGCACGGCGTCGGCGTAACTGAGGCGGGACGACGGTCGCAGCATGGCCGCGAGTCTCCCACCCGGGCCGGGTCGTGTCGCTTCCCGTCGAGTGTGGAGAGTCAGGTGTGGAGGGTCAGAAGCGGCGCATGACGTCGCGGATCTCGGCGAAGTGGCAGGCGCTGGGGTGTGGCGAGCGCTGCCGGATCTCGAGCAGCGGCTCGTGGTCGGCACAGGCCGGCTGGGCCTTCCAGCACCGCGTACGAAAGCGGCAACCCGACGGCGGATCGGCCGGCGAAGGCACCTCGCCCTCGAGCATGATGTGGTCGCGCCGGCCCCGCAGGCGGGGGTCGGGCACCGGGACCGCCGAGAGCAGCGCCTGCGTGTACGGGTGCGTGGGCTGCTCGTAGATCGCCGCGTGGTCGCCGGTCTCGACGATCTTGCCCAGGTACATGACGGCCACCCGGTCGGAGATGTGGCGGACCACCGACAGGTCGTGCGCGATGAAGACGTACGAGAGCCCGAGCTCGCGCTGCAGGCCTTCCAGCAAGTTGATCACCTGAGCCTGGATGGAGACGTCCAGAGCGGACACCGGCTCGTCGCAGACGATGATCTCGGGGCGCAGGGCCAGCGCGCGGGCGATGCCGATGCGCTGCCGCTGGCCGCCGGAGAACTGGTGGGGATAGCGGTTGAGGTGGTCGGGGTTGAGCCCGACGATGTCCAGCAACTCCTGGACCGCGCGGGCCTTGCCGGTCCGCGGCACGGCGTCGGGATGGATGTCGTACGGCTCGCCGATGATGGCGCCCACCGTCATCCGCGGGTTGAGCGACGTGTACGGGTCCTGCAGCACCATCTGGATGTTGCGGCGCGCGCGCCGCAGGGCCGCGCCCTTCAACCGCGTCAGGTCCTCGCCCCGCACCCGGATCTCGCCGCGGGTCGGCTTCTCGAGCGCGACCAGCAGCCTGGCCAGGGTCGACTTGCCGCAGCCGGACTCGCCCACCACGCCCAGCGTCTCGCCCCGGCGCAGGTGCAGGTCGACACCGTCGACCGCCCGGACGGCGCCCCTGCGGGCCGGGAAGTGCTTGACCAGGCCCCGGGTCTCGAGCACGACGTCAGACACCGAGGACCTCCCGGACGAAGTGACAGCTGGTGATCCGCTGCGGCGCGATCCGGTAGGCCGGCGGCGGTTCCAGCCGGCAGATCTCCCGGGCGTACGCGCACCGCGGGTGGAAGGCGCACCCGCTCGGGAGGTCGGTGAGGGCCGGCGGCAGCCCGCGGATCACGCTGAGCGGCTGCCCCTTGAAGTCGAGCCGCGGAATCGACTCGAGCAGCGCCTTGGTGTACGCGTGTCCCGGATGGGCGTAGAGGTCGTGGACCGGCGCCTCCTCGACGACCTTGCCGGCGTACATGACCGCGATGCGATCGGCGACGTCGGCCACCACGCCCATGTCGTGGGTGATCAGGATCAGGCCCATGTCGCGCTGGCGCTGAAGCTCGGCCAGCAGGCTCATGATCTGGGCCTGCACGGTCACGTCGAGAGCCGTCGTGGGCTCGTCGGCGATCAGCACCTCGGGGTCGAGGGCGAGCGCCATCGCGATCATCACGCGCTGCCGCATGCCACCGGAGAACTGGTGCGGGTAGTCGTCGACGCGGCGGCGCGCGTCCGGGATGCGTACCTGGTCGAGAAGCTCCACAGCCCGGCGCTTGGCCTCGCGGCGGGAGGTGCCGCGGTGGACCCGGAACAACTCGGCGAGCTGGAATCCGACGGTGTAGACGGGGTTCAGTGCGCTGAGCGCGTCCTGGAAGATCATCGCGATGCGGTTGGCGCGCACCCCGCGGCGGTCGGTCTCGGGCAGGCGCAGCAGGTCGACACCCCGATAGAGCACCTCGCCGCCGGTCACGTGGGCCGGCGGGGTGTCGAGGATGCCCATGATCGCCTGGGCGGTCACCGACTTGCCGCAGCCCGACTCGCCCACCACGGCGAGCGTCTCACCGGGGTTGAGCCACAGGTCGACGCCGTTCACCGCGCGGGCGACACCGTCGCGGGTGCGGAACTCGACGTGCAGATCGTTCACCTGGAGCAGCGGCGCCCGCGGGTCCAGACCGGGCAGCGCGTCGAGCCGGGCCGTGATGTCGGTCATCGTCGCCTCACCGCAGTTTCGGGTCGAAGGCGTCGCGGATGGCGTCGCCGAGCATGATGAAGGCGAGCACGGTGGCTGCCAGGAAGACCGACGGCCACACCAGCGGCGCGGCGACGGTACGGGCGTACGGTCCGGCCTCGGCGATCGCCAGGCCCCAGCTGACCGCGTCGCCCTTGAGGCCCACGCCGAGGTAGGACAGCGTGGCCTCGCCGGCGATGTTGATGCCGAGCAGGACGGTCAGCACCACGACGAACGGGCTGATCGCGTTGGGCAGGATGTGCCGGACCATCAGCCGGGCCGGTCCGGCCCCGAGCATCCGGGCCGCGGTCACGTAGTCCTGGTTCTTGGCCGAGATCACGGCCGAGCGCATGACGCGGGCCGCGGTGGTCCAGCCGAGCACCCCGAGCGTGACGATCACGGCCAGGACGCCGTTGCTCTCCGGGTCCGACGAGAGCCGCTTGGCCAGCACGATGGCGCCGAGGATGAACGGGATGGCCAGCACGACGTCGACGAGGCGGGAGAGCAGGGCGTCGATCCAGCCGCCGAGGTAGCCGGCCAGCAGACCGACGACCAGTCCGAGGAGTCCGGCGATCAGGGTGGCGCTGACGCCGACGAGGATCGAGTCGCGGGCGCCGTACACGGTCTTGGCATAGACGTCGCAGCCCTGGAAGTCGTACCCGAAGAGCGCGCCGCCGCTTCCCCCCGCGTTCTTACGGGCCAGCACGCAGTCGCGCGGGTCGGCCGAGGTGAACAGCGACGGCCAGGCGGCCATCAGCAGCACCACGACGACGAGTACGGCCGCGATCCAGAAGACCTTGCTCGTCCGCAGGTCGCGCCAGGCGTCCCCGGCCAGGCTGCGCGGGCCGGAGTCCGGCCGGCCGGCGCGCGGGCCGGGTGCCTCGGCGGTGGACACGGCGGTGAAGTCACTCATAGCGGATCCGGGGGTCGAGGGCGGCGTAGAGCAGGTCGACGATCAGGTTGATCACCAGGAAGACGATCACGAGGACGCTGACGAAGCCGACCACCAGCGGGCCGTCCTCGGTCCGGACGCCGCGGAACAGGTTGAAGCCCACGCCCGGGATGTTGAAGACGCCCTCGGTCACGACCGCGCCCGACATCAGCGCGCCGATGTCGACGCCGATCAGCGTGATCACGGGGATCAGGGAGTTGCGCAGCACGTGCACGCCGATCACCCGGCGGGGCGCGAGACCCTTGGCCCGAGCCGTACGGACGTAGTCGGCCCGCAGATTCTCGGCGACCGACGACCGGGTCACCCGCAGCTGCGTCGCGACGACCAGGCTGCCCAGCACGAGAGCCGGCAACAGCAGTTCGTAGAGGTTGGCGTCGCGGGTGGCGGTGGGCGGGAACCAGCCGAGCTGGATGCCGAAGATCAGCTGGGCCAGCGGGGCCAGCACCACGATCGGCATGGCCAGCACGATCAGCGTCAGCACCAGCGTGACGGTGTCGAACACGCCGCCGCGCCGCAGACCGGAGAGCACTCCCGCACCGACCGCGAGCACGGCCGCGATGACGATCGACAGCAGGGCCAGCCGGACGGTGACCGGCCAGGCCTGGGCCAGCATCTCGGCGATCGGGCGGCCGGTCAGCGACATCCCGAAGTCGCCGGTGAGCAGGCCCTTGACGTAGTGCCAGTACTGCGTGAAGAAGCCGTCGTCGAGGTGGTATCGGGCATTGAGCGCGGCCCGCTGGCTGTCGGTGAGAGGACGGTCGCCGACGAGGGCCTGGAACGGGTCGTCGACGTTGGCGAACATCAACGCGTAGACGACGAAGGTGGCCCCGAAGAAGGTCAGGACCATCTGGAGCAGGCGCCGCACGATGTAGCGGAACATTCAGAGCCTTTTGGGCGAGGGGACGGGCAGACAGCGGTGGCGCCACGGTTTCATCGAAACCGGGGCGCCACCACCGTTCGAGCGGACGATCAGCTGGCGATGTCGATCGAGTAGATGTCGACCTTCTGGTACAGGTCCATGGTCACGTCGGTGACCCGGTCGGAGTAGCCGAAGACGTTCTGCCCGAACCGCAGCGGCAGCACGGGCATGTCCCGCACGAGCAGGTCCTCCGCCTCCCGCCACAGCTTCTCGGACTGCGCGGTGGTCGGCGCGGCCGAGCCCTGGCGGACCAGGCTGTCGTACGTGCTGTTCTTGTAGCCGTAGTAGTTCGACGAGCCGTCGGTGGTGTAGAGCGGGCCCAGGTAGCTCTCCATGAGCGGGTAGTCCATCGTCCAGCCGAGGCGGATCAGGCCGACGTCCTCCCCCGCGCGCACCTTGTCGAGCAGCACCTTGAGCTTCGGCTGCGGCGCACCGGTGCAGTTGACGCCCAGGGACCCCTTGATCTGGTTGCACATGGCGTCGATCCAGGCCTTGTGGCCGCCGTCCGAGTTGTACCCGATCTTGATGTCCCGGGGACCCTTCGCGGCGGTGTACAGCTGCCGGGCCCTGGTCGGGTTGTATTCGCACCACTGGCCGCAGCTGTTCGGCCGCGCGCCCTGCACGACCGGCGAGACGAACGACTTGGCCGGCGTCTCGGAGCCGAGGAAGACCTGGTCGGTCATCTCCTCGCGGTTGATCGCCATGGAGAGCGCGCGACGCACGTCCGGGTTCTTCCACTTGTCCTCGTACAGCGGGAAGCCCATGAACGAGAAGGACGAGCTGGGCGTCTTGCCGAGGCGGGCGCCGAGGTCACCGGAGGCCGAGCCCAGGCTCTCGATCGGGAGCTTGGTCTCGACGTCGAGGTTGCCGGCGATCAGGTCGGCGTACTGCGCGCCCAGATCCTGATAGATCTTCCAGGTGATGCCCGCGATCTTGGGGACCGTGCCCTTGAAGTCGGGGACCTGCTCGACGACGATCTTCTCGTCGTGGCTCCACTTGCCCTTGACCTTGAAGGGGCCGTTGCCGATCGGCGCCTCACCGAAATCCTTGTTGAGCACCCCGTCGCCGGAGAAGGCCGCCTTGGGCAGCGGATAGAAGGCGTCGTAGCCCATGACGGACTGCCACCCGGCGAAGCTCTCGGAGAGGGTGACCGTGAACGTCAGGTCGTTGACCTTCTTGAGCCCGCGCAGCTTCTTGGCCTTGGGCTCGGGCGCCTTCTCGGGCCCGGTGCCGTCGGGATCCTCCGACTGCAGGTCGGCGAAGCCGTCGATCCGGCCGTAGAAGTACGACGCGAGCTGGGCGTTCGGCCCGTAGGCGCCGTAGTTCCAGGCGTTCAGGTAGTTGTCGGCCGTGACCGGCTCGCCGTTGCTGAAGGTGAAGCCCGGCTTGAGCCGGACGGTCCACACCCGGTTGGCCTTGTCGTGCGTGATCGACTGCGCGGCGACCGGGTACGGGGTGTTCCGGGCGTCGAACCGTACGAGCGGGTAGAAGAGCGACGCGAGCACCTGCGAGGCGTTCGCCTCCGTCGAGTTCGACGGGATCAGGCTCGACGGCTCGATGATGCCGATGCTGATGCTGTTCGGCAGAGTTTCGGTGTCTTCCGAGGTACTACCGCTGCAACCGGCCGCCACCAAGGCGATGGCGGCCAGGGAGGCCGCCATCTTCCACGGGCTTTTCCCAGGCATGTGGGGGGTGCCTCCTTCAGGGGCGCTCACGGGGGTCGTGTGAGACGCAGCAACTGTGACACAGAGCCAACGACTGCCAAGCCCCCGTTATCAAGCCGATATTTGCCAAGCCCCTTTTTTTTGCCCTGGCACAAACCCCTGAGCTGGAACAATGGCGGTCGGTGCGCGGTTGGCGACCCACCGCAGCGACGCCTTTATGAACGTTCAGACGAGGCGTCTATCGGCCGCCCATCGTGACAATTCGTAACGGTTGCTCATTTGCAGCTTCCGTAAGACGTTCGAGACGTGTGTCTCCACAGTCTTGATAGAGATGAAAAGTTCCTTGGCGATCTCTTTGTACGCATAACCGCGCGCGAGCAGGCGCAGGACCTCACGCTCGCGGTTGGTGAGCTGGTCGAGCTCGGGGTCGGCGACCGGCACGTCGGGCCGCGAGGCGAAGGCGTCGAGCACGAAGCCGGCCAGCCGCGGGCTGAACACCGCGTCGCCGTCGGCCACCCGCCGGATCGCCGCGGCCAGCTCGTCGGGCGAGATCGTCTTGGTGACGTAGCCGCGGGCGCCGGCCCGGATCAGGCCGATCACGTCCTCGGCGGCGTCGGACACGGAGAGCGCCAGGAAACGTACGTGCGGGTGGGTGCGGCGCATCGCGTCCAGCACCGCGCGGCCGCCGCCGTCGGGCATGTGCACGTCGAGCAGCACCACGTCGGGCTCGATGGCGGCGATCCGGCTGACCGCCTCGGCCACCGAGCTGGCCTCGCCGACCACCTCCACGTGGGCGCCGAGCTCGGCGCGGACGCCGGCCCGGAACATCGCGTGGTCGTCGACCAGGAAGACGGTGAGCCGCCGAGCGGCCTCGTCGCCCGGTTGCTCCTGGGGCTCGGTCATCGTGCTGCCTCCTTCTGGGCCGCCACGCTGTCCCGCGACGCGGGGAGCGTCAGCCGGACCTCGGTCCCGTCGCCGGGAGCGCTGCGGATCTCTGCCTTGCCTCCGTGGCGCTGCATGCGCCCGATGATGGAGCCTCGCACGCCGTGCCGCGACTCCTGCACGCCGGACAGCTCGAAACCGGCGCCGCGGTCGCGCACGAACACGCTCAACTCCCCGTCCGACCGCCCCGCCACCGCCCCTGACCCGACTGAAGACTCTCCCTGCTCGACCTCGGCGTAGAGCGACACCGTCTGGACGCCGGCATGACGGGCCGCGTTGACCAGCGCCTCCCGGGCGGCCGCGACCAGGGCGGCGACCCGGTCGTCGCACTCGGTGTCGCCGACCACCACGGTCTCGACGGTGATCGCGTACGTGTCCTCGACCTCGGCGGCGGCCTGCTCGAGAGCGGCGGCGAACCGTTCGGTCGGCGAGGCGCTCGGCTTGTAGAGCCAGTTGCGCAGGCTGCGCTCCTGACCACGGGCCAGCCGCTGCACCTCTTTGATGTCGGCCGAGTTGCGCTGGATGAGGGCCAGCGTGTGCAGCACCTGGTCGTGGATCATGGCGGCCAGCTCGGCCCGCTCCTGCTCGCGGATGCGGCCCTCGCGCTCGGCCCGCAACTGGTTGAACATGCGCCACAGCAGCGGCGCGGCCACCACCCCGACCCCGAGCAGGCCGACCAGCGCGAAGATGACGCCGTTGACCACGGCGCTGAGGCTGCCGGCGGGGGCGTAGACGGCGACGACACCGATGATGCCGGTGGCGACCAGGACCCCGCCGCCGATGAAGCGGAACAGGAAGAAGCGCCGGTCGCTCTCGGCGACCACGGCCGCGAGCCACGGCTGCTGCGGCACCACGCCGCCCAGGGTGCGGCGGGTCGGATCGGACTGGTGCCAGATGATGCCGGCGCCGACCGCGACCACCGCGATGAGCCAGCCGACCGTGCCGGCGACGTTGTCCTTGAAGACCAGGGCCTGCAACAGCACCACGCCGAGGCCGATGGCCGCGAACGGCAGCAGCATGGCCCGGTCACGGCGCTGGGGCGGATCGGCGGTGACGATCTGCTGGGGCAGCACGGCCCAGAACGCGGCGTAGAGAAGGAGGCCGAGACCGTTGAAGCCCAGCAGGACCACCAGCGCGATGCGCACGACCAGCACGGGCACACCCAGGTGCTGCGCCAGCCCGGACGCGACTCCCGCGATGATGCGGTGGTCGCGCGGCCGGTACAGGCGGCGCGGGGGTGGGGTGGCGGCGGCGGTGATGGCTCCTCCTCGACTTGTGTCCTCCGATCGTCACACGTTCGGGCGGCCCGGGCCACGGGGAACTCCCCCAGGTATCGGGCCCCCGGATCTCAGGGTGGCCTCAGGGTCGCCGCCCGAGGCGGTTCGGGTGCCCAGCGGGCGAGGATCGGTGTCATGAACGACGAAGCTGCCGCAGCGCGGGGTCCGTCCGGTCCGTCGGGGGACGTGCCGGCGTCCGCCGCCGACACCACCGCCTCGCCGGCGACTTCCGCGCCGACGAGCGAACCCGGTCCCGCTACTGAGCCCGGCCCCGCCACTGAACCCGGCCCCGCCACTGAACCCGGCCCCGCCACTGAACCCGGCCCCGCCACTGAGCCCGGCCCCGGTCCGAGCGCGGGGTTCAACCCGCCGCCCTGGTTCCAGGCGCCGGCCGCCGGCGGGCCGGGATCCGGGCCGACGTTCTCGCGCGACAAGCTCGTCCGCTCCCGCCAGGGCCGCTACCTGGCCGGCGTGTGCGGCGCCCTGGCCCGCGCGACGAACACCGACCCCGTGCTCTGGCGGGTCCTCTTCGCCGTGCTCGGCGTGATCAGCGGCGTCGGCGTGCTCCTCTACCTGATCGCCTGGCTGGTCATCCCGGCCGAGGGCGACACCGCGTCGCCGATCGAGTCGCTGCTCGGCAAGGGCCGATCGGGCATGGCGCCGGTCTCGGTGGTGCTGCTCGGCGGCGCAGCCGTCCTGTCCTTCGCCTTCGTCGTGCAGGACGGCATGCGCGCCAGCCTGCTGGCCTGCGCGGTCATCCTGGGCGCCGTCCTGCTCATCAAGCGCGGCGGGGGGCATCAGGAGCAGTCCACCTCGTTCTCCGCGGCCCAGGCTTCGCCGGCCCAGCCCTTCTCGGCTGAGCCTTCCACCCAGGCTTTTCCGGCCCAGCCGGCCAAGCCGCCGCCCGGGCCGTTCGAGCCCGGCGCGTTCGACCCGACGGCCCCGTTCGGCGCCGTCCCGGCCACCACGGCGCCGGCGGCCGCGACCGCATCGCCCGCCGAGCCGCTGACCGAACCGATCGTCCCGCCGGCCTCGCCGATGCCGCCCACTCCACCGCCGTACGCGCCACCGGCCGGCGGCTACCGCCCGCCGTTCGCGCCGCACGGCCCGTACGCCCGGCCCACGTCGGTCGCCCAGCCGCCCGCGCCGCCGGCGCCCCGGCTGCCGAAACCGCCGAAGCCGCCCCGTGAGCGCTCCAAGCTGGGCCGCCTGACGTTCTTCGCCCTGATCATGGTGGTCGGCGTGCTGGCCGCGATCGACATGGCGGGGGCCGGCCTCGCCGTCTCGGTCTACTTCGCCGGCGCGCTGGTCACCATCGGGCTCGGTCTGATCGTCGGCGCCTGGCTCGGCCGGTCCCGCG
Organism: Actinoplanes sp. M2I2; assembly: GCF_023544445.1. Taxonomy (GTDB): domain Bacteria; phylum Actinomycetota; class Actinomycetes; order Mycobacteriales; family Micromonosporaceae; genus Actinoplanes. Next base: position 457,898 of record NZ_JALPVJ010000005.1, read on the forward strand.
GCCTGATCGCGCTGGGTCTGCTGGCCACGATCGGCCTGCTGATCTCGACCGGCGCCGAGCGGTGGGGCAGCGAGGTCGGCAACAGCGTCTACCGGCCCGCCACGCTGGCCGCGGTCGCCGACCGGTACGACTTCACGGCCGGCAACGCCACGCTCGACCTGCGTCAGGTCGACTTCGCCAACCAGGAGCAGAACGTCACCGTGACGATGAAATACGGACAGGTGCGGGTGCTGCTGCCCGAGAGGGTGGACACGACCACGGTCGTCCAGCTCCAGGACGGCCGGGCGGTGATCTTCGACCAGGAGTTCAACGGCCGCGACATCGCCGGGCAGAACCTGACCGACCTCGGGCCGGACGGCGCCGGTGGTGGCACGCTCAAGCTCGACCTGCAGCTGGACAAGGGCAACCTGGAGGTACACCGATGAGGCCGCATCGCACCGATGGCGTCTCGCTCAGCTTCGGCGTGCTGTTCCTGCTGGTCGTCGCCTGGTGGGCGGTGACCCGCGTGGTGACCGTCCACCTGCCCGCGGTGGGCTGGCTGGTGGCCGGCGGACTGATCGTCTTCGGCGTGCTCGGCCTGCTGGGCGCGCTGCGGTCGGCCCGCGGGACGCCCGCCCCGGCCCCGGCGGCCGAGCAACCGGCCGAGCCGGAACTGCCCGGTGACCTCACGCCCGAGGTGCACGCCTCGATCGTCCGCGAACTGCTGGACGACCCGGCCGACCGCTTCGCCCAGGATCACCCCGGCGTGCCTCACTCCGAGCGGCCGCGCAGCGAATAGGACGGGCCGCGCAATATGCTCGTCGGCATGACTGCCTTTCCCGTCGTGTCCCGTGCGCCGATCGTGGGAGTCGGCGTCACGGCTGCCCGCGCCCTGACCGCCGAGTTCGCCCGGCACAACGCGGCCACGTCCGCGATCGTGTTCGGCGCCGACCACGCCTCCCCCGTGGTCGCCAGCGCGGTCGAGGCCCTGCTGCCCGGCGACCGCCTCACCCTGGTGGCCGGCGAGCGCAGCACAGCCGACCTGCTGCGCGACCACATCGACGGGCTCGGCAGCTGGATCGCCGACCGGGTGCACGTGGTCGAGTCGCTCGACGAGGCCGAGCCGGCCGACGTGGTGATCGTCGGTGAGCCCGTGACCGGCACCGCCGGCGATGTGCGCGACCTGCTCGACCGGCTCGGCAAGCACCTCGCCGACGGCGCCGTCGTCACCGTCGCGGTTCCGGCCACGCCGGGCCGTACGGGCGGGGCCGCGGCCGAGCTGTTCCGGCAGGGCGCGCTCTTCGGCGTCGGCTCCGACCTGGTGGTGCGCAACCAGCCGCCGCTGCGCGTGCACAAACTGCGCTTCACGCCGGCCGACCCCCGCGTCGCCGCCACGCTGGCCCCGGTCCACCGCCCGTCCAGCGTCCCGGTCACCCGCGGCATGCACATCGACTCGAACGGCGTGGCCGCCGCGGGCATCGCCCTCGGCCTGGCCGCCGCGGCCCGCCTGGCCCGGCCGAAATCCAAGCTGTGGCTGCTGCCCGCGCTGGCCGCGGCGCCGGTCGCGGCGTTCTTCCGCGACCCGGAGCGCGAGCTGCCGGACGACCCGGCCGCGGTCGTGGCCGCGGCCGACGGGCGGGTGCTGTCGATCGAGCGGATGACCGACGATCGCTTCGGGCCGGGCGAGTTCCTGCGCATCGCGGTGTTCCTGTCGGTGCTCGACGTGCACGTCAACCGGGTGCCGGTGGCCGGCCGCGTGTCCGACTACTTCGTCGAGGACGGCGGCTACGCGAACGCGATGACGGCCGCGGCCGAGCACAACGTGGCGGCCTACACGGTGCTCGACACCGAGCACGGCACCGTCGCGGTGGCCCAGCGGACGGGCCTGATCGCCCGCCGCATCGTGCAGCGCGTCCCGGTGGGCACGCTGGTGGCCCGCGGCGAACGGATGGGCCTGATCCGCTTCGGCTCACGCACCGACGTCTACCTGCCCGCCGACCGCGCCGAGCCGCTGGTCAGCGTCAACGACAAGGTCATCGGCGGCTCGTCGGTCATCGCCCGCTGGCTCTGACCCCGGCTGCGGCTGACCCCGACCTCGACGCCCGCCGGGTCCGGCCGTCGCCGCCACACGCGGTGACGGCCGGGCGCGGGCGGGACATGTTCCACCATCCCTTGATCTGTCGATGCGGATCAGGTCGGCGTTCTTCGGCCGGCCATGACCACGAGGACGACAGATCCGCCGCATGCACGCCGGTGGCCTCGAGTCGAAGGCATCGTCACCGCCGGATGCCTTCGGTCCGGCGGTGACTCGTTTCCTCGGACGTGAGCCCGGCGAGCATCGGTGGGTCGCCCGCCGCCGACGTGTCAGCTGGTGATGAAGCCGAGCAGGTCCTTGTTGAACTCCTGCTCGTGGGCGCCGGTGAGGCCGTGCGGAGCACCCGGGTAGATCTTGAGTGTCGAGTTGGCGACAATCTTCGAGGACTTCAGCGCCGACGCCTGGATCGGCACGATCTGGTCGTCGTCACCGTGCAGGATCAGAGTCGGCACGTCGATCTTCTTGAGGTCTTCCGTGAGGTCCGTCTCGGAGAATGCCTTGACGCAGTCGTAGGCGCTCTTGATACCGACCGACATGGACATCAGCCAGAACGCGTCATGGGCCCCTTGACTCACGGTCGACCCCGGCCGATTGGCTCCATAGAACGGAAAGGCCAGATCACGGTAGTACTGCGACCGATCGGCGAGCACGGCCTCGCGGATCTCGTTGAACGGCTGGATCGGTAGCCCTTCCGGGTTGGCGGGGGTCTTGAGCATCAGCGGCGGGATGGCGCCGAGCAGGACCATCTTGGCGACCCGGGAGGTTCCGTGACGTCCGACGTAGCGGGTGACTTCACCCCCGCCGGTGGAGTGCCCGACCAGGATGATGTCGTGCAGGTCGAGGTGCTCGATGACGGCGGCCAGGTCGTCGGCGTAGTGGTCGAGGTCATTTCCCTCCCACGGCTGGCTCGAGCGTCCCCCACCGCGCCGGTCGTGGGCGACGGCCCGGAACCCGTGGCCGGCGACGAAGTTCGCGGAGCCGTCCCAGGCGTCCGCGGTCAGGGGCCAGCCGTGGCTGAAGACGACGGGCTGCCCGCTGCCCCAGTCCTTGAAGAAGATTTCGGTTCCGTCCGGTGTCGTGACTGTCGGCATGCGCTTGCCTTTCTGGTGGATGCGGTCGTTCGCGTACGAGGGAACGGCTATCGGTCGAGGAAGGCGCCGGCCGGCCGGGCGGATCGCCCGGAACCGCGACGGTCGTAGGCGATCACCCGGTAGCCCGCCGTGAGCAGCGGGTGGATCTGGGCTCCTCGGTGACCGGGTCTGTTTCGAAGCTCGCAGACATCACGGTCGCGGGACAGGCGGGCTGACCCGAACCAGAGGTGGGTTCACCGAAAGAAATGGCGGGCTGTCCCGCGACAGGAATCCGGTGCACGCGATGGTTCCCGCTCGCCGGCCCTGCGAGGCTCGCCTTGGACCCGGGTTCTCAGCCCGGCACGATTGGCGGCCCGGCACGATTGGCCGGCCCGGCACGAAAGGTCAGCTCAGATGGGCAGTGCACCGGTCGGGAGGCCGAATTCCCGGCCGGCCCGGGTCAGGGCGAGCACGCCGTGCCCGCGCACGTCCGTGCTGGGGCCGAGAGCCGCCGGTGAGACCGACAGCGCGGCGGCCACCACGAGGGCGTCGCAGACCTCCGGCTGGTCACGCTCCCACTCCTCGGCCGGCACGTCGTAGATCTCGTTGGGCAGCAGCATCGTCTGCTCGACGGGCAACCGCTCCCCCACCACCGGCTCGTACTCGCTGTAGTGCCGGATGATCTCTCCACGCTCGGCGACGGTCCAGCCCGAGTCGCCGGTCTGCGCGTCGTACCAGTAGGCCTGGGCCTGGCCGAACCGGGCGCTGAGCTCGCGTACCGCGTCCGGCTCCTTCTCCCACCTCTGCGACCACGGCCCGAAGACCAGCGTCCAGCCGTCCAGGCGCGGGGACACGAACGCCACCGTCCGCCTCCGCGAGCCCGAGCGGTGGGTGGCCGATTCGGCGGCGGCCTGGCCCAGCCGCATGGTCGCCGGACGGGGCGAGGACAGGTCGAGCGCTTCCAGCACGGCCGTCTGATCGCCGGTCGGCAGCGCGAGCCAGGGGCCGCAGGGCGTCTCGCCCTCGATCGGCTCGTCGGTGAGCTTCACCCGGATGAGTCGCTCGATCGCCGCCTGGTCGGCCGGTGACAGCGCCTCGAAGCCGCCGGCCTCGGCCAGGGCCCGCAGCGCGGCGGCCCGCCGACGGCCCGGGCCCTGCGCGCGCACCCGGCGCAGGTGCGGGAGCGCGGCTTCGCCCAGCTCGGCGAAGGCCCACACGGCCCGTTGCCGCACGTCCTCATCGGGATCGTCGAGCAGGGTGAGGAGCGCGGGCGCGGCCGGCATCCCCTTCTCGCCGCGGTACTGGATGCCCAGGGCGGCGTCCTCACGGACGTACGCGCTCGGGTGACTCAGCGCGGCGATGTAGTCGTCGAGCAGCTCCTCGGAGAAGCCGACGAAGGCCCAGCCGCAGCGGCGCCGGGTCTCGTCGGTGGGAGCGGTGGCGATGGCCTCGGCCAGGGGCGCGAAGGCGGGCCGGCCGATGGTTCGCAGCACCGAGCCGGCGTCGCCCCAGTCGACGGGCGACGCCTCGTCGAGCAGCTCCGCGATCAGCGGCGCCACCGCCTCGGCGCCGAGGGCGACCAGCTCGGCCGACGCCGCCGCCCGGTCGGTGGACAACCGCAGCATCAGATCCCGCACGGCGACGAAGCTTAGCGGCACCCAGAGGCCGGCGGGGACCAGCGCTCGGCCAGGAACAGCGCTCGGCCAGGAACAGCACTCGGCCAGGAACAGCACTCGGCCGGGAGCGACGCTCGGCCGGGACCAGACCCGGCCGGGACCAGACCCGGCCGAGACCAGACCCGGCCGAGACCAGAGCCGGCCGAGACCTGTATCCGGCCGGGACCACAGCCGGCCGGAGACAAAGCGAGAGGCCGTCCCCGGTGGGGACGGCCTCTCGGATGATGCCGGAGCTGTCGGGCTCAGACGCGCCGGGCGCGGACCCACAGGACTGGGCCGCTGAACAGGTAGGCCGCGACGAGCAGCACGAAGGTCAGCCGGGCGTCGACCAGGGCGCCGACGATCGGGACCAGCCACAGCCAGGCGGGCAGCCGGACGAGGCGGGCGATCTTGACGTACGGGAAGCTCGAGACCATGGCGAAGGCGAGCAGGGCCACGCCGCCGAGCAGGACCGGGCCGGGAAGCGGCAGGTCGATCAGCACGGTGACGGCCAGTACGGCGGCGACCAGGGTGGTCGGGACGCCGCTGAAGAACTTGCCGTCCTTGGGCGAGACGTTGAAGCGGGCCAGGCGGATCGCCGCGCACGCGGCGACCAGCATGCAGGCCACCGCGGCGGCCGGCGTGGGAACCGAGTGGGCCAGGGAGGCGTAGACCACGACCGGCGCGGCCAGGCCGAACGAGCACATGTCGGCCAGCGAGTCCATCTGGGCGCCGAACGGGCTCGACACGCCCAGCTTGCGGGCGAGCGCGCCGTCGAGGCCGTCGAAGGCCACGCAGGCGACCAGGAAGGCGGCGGCGAGCTGCACGTCGCCGTGCATGGCCAGGAAGATCGCGGTCAGGCCGAGGGCCAGGCTGGCCAGCGTGCAGCCCTGGACGAGCGCGAAGCTCAGCCGCCGGGCGGTGGTGTGCTCGCCGGGGAGCAGCGACACCTCGGTGGGCTGCTCGACCGGCGCGGGGATCGCGAGGTGCGGCGCGGCCGGGCCGTGGACCCGGCTGTGCTCGGCCCCGGTGTAGATGACTTCGGCCCGGGTCGCGGTGGCGGCGCGGCCGGAATCGGCCCGGCGCCCCACGCGCACCAACAGGGCTTGCCGCGCGATCGTTCCGCCGCGGCGCAACCGGCCTGCCCAACGACGACCGGCGGGACGGGGACTATCCGTCGAGCGACGCCGGCGCCAAGGGGTTCTCGGCACGTGTTTCCTCCAGGGATCAGGTGGCTCACCGTGATCACGGTGAGCGGCGGCCCGGTAGCCCGTCGCACGCGGGGCCCGGGGAAATGTGCGGGTTACACCATCGCACAGCGAGTCGACCTTGGCGAGAAGCCGAATCAGCCGTCGGTGGCCCGTTCGCTCCGCCGGTGTCGCTCAGCTGGTTGGGTCTGAGACGGCGGACGGGACAGGCCAGTTGTCTCACCTCTCCCTCGGGCGATTTTACCTCGCCTGTTCCGCTTCGACCCGTGCTACGGCGGTGGCAGCCAACTCGGTCAGGTCCAGCCGCCCGGCCTCGGCGAGCGTGAACCAGCCGGCCTCGGCGGTGGATCCGCCCGCTTCCTCCGTCACTACAGGTTCCGTCGGCAGGTCGATCGAAACCCTGAACAGCACACGAATCACATGCCAGTCGATCGGCACGCCCTCCGGGCCGAACGCGGCCGGGTCGTGGCGGTGGGACATGCCGAGCAGCCCGGTCACCCGACCGTGTTGCGAGGTCTCCTCGACCAGCTCGCGGGCCAGGGCCGCCTCGGGGGTCTCGCCGTGGTCGGTGCCGCCGCCGGGCAGGTGCCACCGGCCGGCGCCGGGATAGCCCGGGGCGATGCGGGTGAGCAGCAACCGGCCGTCCGGGCCGGTCGCCGCCGCGTACGCCCCGAAGCGCTGCACCCGCCGCGGCCGCAGCAATTCCTCATCCGCATGCGGTTTGTCCGATTCTGTGGCCGGAAGGCCCAGCACAGCAGCGGTGAACGGCATCAACGGCAGCTCGTTCAGCCGGTCGTCCGGGACCCATTCGACCAGCTCAGTGGTGCCGTCGGTCTCGAAGACGAGGGCTCCCCCGGTCACGGACACGTCGTAGATGGCCCGGTCGGTGTGCTCGAGCTCGCCGGTGGGCAGCCGGAACACATCGGCGGTGACGGTGCGCAGCGCGTCGACGCGTACCGAAAGGCCGGTCTCCTCGCCGAACTCGCGCACCACGGCGTCGTCCGGGTGCTCGCCCTGCTCGACACCGCCGCCGGGGAGCGTCCACAGGCCCGGGAAGGAGCTCAGCGCGGAGTTCCGGGCGAGCAGCACCCGCCCGGCCTCGTCACGGCAGATCCCGTACGCCCCGACCCGTCTGATCTTCACCGGGCCTAGATTAGCCTCGCCTTTCGCAGGGCCTCGGCCGTGACCTCGGTGAGCTCGTCCTCGGACAGGTCGGCGACCTGCTTGACCGGGACCCACCGGGCCTCGGAGGTGGAGCCGCCCACATCCTTGACGGCCACCTCGGTCGGGTCGTCGACGACCACCCGATAGAAGGCCCGTACGCCGTGCCAGTCGATCGGGTATCCCTCGGGGCCCAGCGACGCCGCGTCCCGGTGGCTGGCCACCCCGAGGAGCTCGATGAGCCGGCCGGCCTGACCGGTCTCCTCGACGAGCTCGCGGATCAGCGCGGTGCCGGGCTGCTCGCCGTAGTCGGTGCCGCCGCCGGGCAGGTGCCAGCGGCCCTCGCCGGGGTAACCCGGGGCGATGCGGGTGAGCAACAACGAGGCGTCCTGCGGGTCGGTTGCGATCGCGTACGCGGCGAAGCGCTGCGCGCGGTGCAGCCCGTCCGGCCCGGGGTAGGCGTAGAAGGACGGGAACTCGGGCGCCGGCTCGGGGCGCAGGTCGGCCGAGGCGCTGCCCAGACCGAGCGCGTTCGCCGTGAACTGCCGCAGCTTGAGCCCCTCGGCCTCCTCGAGGGTGTGCCAGCGGGCCAGGTCGGTGGGGTGCCCGACCCGGTCGACCAGGGTGCCGCCACGCAGCGACACCGTGTAGATGAGGCGGTCGGTGTGGATGGTGACGCCACGGTGCGGCAGCGAGCGCATGTCGGCCAGCACGTCCCGGAGCCCGGTGACGGCGACGGAGAGGCCGGTTTCGGCGGCCGTCTCGCGGACGACGGTGTGGTTGGGGTCTTCGCCGTGGTCGACGGCGCCGCCGGGCAGCGACCAGACGCCCGGCGTGCCGGACCGGCTGGAGGCGCGGACGAGCAGCACGCGGCCGTCGTCGTCGGTGGCAACGGCATAGGCGGCGATCCGGCGGAGCGGTTCAAGTGCGGGGGTCACAGGGCGGCATTCTGCCCGGAATATGTGAACTCCAGAAAACGTCTGTCGGATTCCTGACAGGTGGTTAGCGCAGTGTAATTGCTGATCAGAGCACTTCCCTGCACAAAGCGCTCGTGATCCACTACACGCGGTAATGGTTATCTCAGGGTTGGTATCCGGGGGCTCACCGAGGTCGCCGGGGGCCTTGCGTGGCCACCATGGAGACATGAATCAGCTCTCCGACGGCAGCTCAGAGGCGCCGTACAAGCAGCTCCGCCGGCCTCTCGACGATCGCCTCGCCGCGGGGGTGTGCAGCGGTGTAGGCCGCTACTTCGACATCGACCCGGTGCTCGTCCGGGTGGCCTTCGCCCTGCTCGCGGTGATCACCGTGGGCACGGCGCTGATCGCCTACCCGCTCATGTGGTTCCTGATGCCCGAGGAGACGCCGGTCGCCCCGGTCTGGCGCGACCCGAGCGACCCGACCTGGGGCCGCCCGGCAGCGTGACGACCGGCCGCCCGACGGGCTCAGGCGGCCGGACGAGGGACGAGACGGGGCGCCCCGCTCACTCCCACTCGATGGTGCCCGGCGGCTTGCTGGTGACGTCGAGGACGACGCGGTTGATGTCGCGCACCTCGTTGGTGATCCGGGTCGAGATCTTGGCGATGGTCTCGTAGGGCAGGCGCGACCAGTCGGCGGTCATCGCGTCCTCGCTCGAGACCGGCCGCAGCACGACCGGGTGACCGTAGGTGCGCCCGTCACCCTGGACGCCGACGCTGCGCACGTCGGCCAGCAGCACCACCGGGAACTGCCAGACGTCGCGGTCGAGACCGGCCGCGGTGAGCTCCTCGCGGGCGATCAGGTCGGCCGCGCGCAGCAGGTCGAGCCGCTCACGGTCGACCGCGCCGATGATGCGGATCGCCAGGCCGGGACCGGGGAACGGGTGGCGGTGCACCATCTCGTCGGGCAGGCCCAGTTCGGCGCCGAGCGCCCGCACCTCGTCCTTGAAGAGGGTGCGCAGCGGCTCGATCAGCGCGAACTGCAGGTCGTCGGGGAGGCCGCCCACGTTGTGGTGCGACTTGATGTTGGCCGTGCCGGTGCCGCCGCCGGACTCGACCACGTCGGGGTAGAGCGTGCCCTGCACCAGGAACTCGATGTGCCGCTCGGCGTCGAGCTCGCGGGCCGCGCCCTCGAACGCGCGGATGAACTCCCGTCCGATGATCTTGCGCTTCTGCTCGGGGTCGGTGACCCCGGCCAGGTGACCCAGGAAGACCTCGGACGCCTCGACCACCTTGAGCCGGATGCCGGTGGCGGCGACGTAGTCCTTCTCCACCTGCTCGGCCTCGCCGGCCCGGAGCAGGCCGTGGTCGACGAAGACACAGGTCAGCTGGTCGCCGATGGCCTTGTGCACGAGCGCCGCGGCGACGGCCGAGTCGACGCCGCCGGACAGGCCGCAGATCACCTGCTTGTCGCCGACCTGGGCGCGGATCGCGGCCACCTGGTCGTCGATGATGTTGTCGGGCGTCCAGGTGGGCTCGAGGCCCGCGATGTCGTAGAGGAAGCGCTCGAGCATCTGCTGCCCCTGCTGGGTGTGCGCCACCTCGGGGTGGAACTGCACACCGGCCCGCCGGGCGGTCAGGTCTTCGAAGGCGGCCACGGGGGCGCCCGGGGTCGACGCGGTGACCGCGAAACCCTGCGGGGCGACCGCGACACTGTCGCCGTGGCTCATCCAGACCGGCAGGTCGTCGGGAAGCTCGCGCAGCAACGTGCCGCCCTGGGCGGTCAGCATCGTGCGGCCGTACTCCCGCGAGCCGGTGTGGGCCACCGTGCCGCCGAGCGCCTGGGCCATGGCCTGGAAGCCGTAGCAGATGCCGAAGACCGGGACCTCGTTGTCGAACAGCCCGGCGTCGAGCACGGGCGCGCCCGGCTCGTAGACGCTGGACGGCCCGCCGGAGAGGATGATCGCGGCCGGGTTCTTGGCCAGCATCTCGGCGACCGGCATCGAGTGCGGGACGATCTCGGAATAGACCCGCGCCTCCCGCACACGGCGGGCGATCAGCTGGGCGTATTGGGCGCCGAAATCGACGACGAGGACCGGGCGGGGAGTACTCACCCGGCGAGTTTACCGTTGGCGACCCGCAGGTTCCCGGCCCGGTCGTACGCCCGGACCTGTACGCTCCGCGCCCTCGCCGGCACAGCGAACCGGCTCACCGACCCGGCCCGGCGCACCGTGACCCGGCCGTCGACCACCAGTTCCAGCCGGGTCACCCCGGACGCGTCGGTGGCCCGGGCGGTGACCGTACGACCGGACTTCGCGAGCCGCACCGCCGGCGCGGCATTGTCGGCGCGCACGCTGCGGCGCACCACGGTCAGGTTGCCGCGGCGGTCGTAGGCGCGCAGCTCCAGCTGGACGGTGGCCGTGTCCGGCGCGGACTGCCAGGCGAACGAGTACGGCGCGGTGGTGTCCGTGGCCACCAACCGGCCACCCGCGTACAGCTGGACCCGCGAGACGCCGTGCTGGTCGGACGCCGCGGCCGTGATCGTCACCCGGCCCCGGACGAGCGCGCCCACGGCGCCGAAGGCGACAGCCGGCCGGGTGACGTCGCCGTCGACGGGCAGGGCCCGCAGCGCGGCGGGCACGTCGATGCGGCCGGAGGGAAGTGACCGGGTTCCGACCAGCGCGGCGCGGATCCGCGCGGCCGAGGGCGCGGGGTCGGTCGCGGCGAGCAGGCCGGCCACCCCGGCCACGAACGGCGTGGCCGACGAGGTGCCGCAGTACGGCGCGACCAGGCCGGTCGGGCCCTGGGCCGGGTTGCAGCCGGGCGCGGTGACGTCGACCCAGGGGCCGTGGTTGGACCAGTCGTAACGGCTCCCGGACGGGGTGACCCCGCCGACCGCCAGGACCGACGGGATCGCGGCCGGGTAGTGCGGGGTCGCGGCTCCGCGGTTGCCGGCCGCGGCGACGACCAGGGCGCCCTTCCCCTCCGCGTAGGCGACGGCGTCGCTCAGCAGCGGGCTGTCGTCCGAGCCGCCCAGCGACAGGCTGATGACCGACGCGCCGCGGTCGGCGGCGTAGCGGATGCCCAGGGCGATGTCGGTGTAGCTGCCGCCGCCCTTCGCGTTCAGCACCTTGACCGGCAGGATCCGGCAGTACCAGCAGATGCCGGCGATCCCGGTGCGGTTGTTGCCGGACGCGGCGATCACGGTGGCGGCCATCGTGCCGTGCCCGTTGTCGTCGGACGGGTCGTCGTCGTGGTTGGCGAAGTCGCGGCCGGGCAGCAGACGGCCGGCCAGGTCGGGCAACCGGCTCACCCCGGTGTCGACCACCGCGACGATCACCCGGGAGGAGCCGCGGGTGGACGACCACGCCTGGTCGACGCCGGTGCGGGTGACCCCCCACTGGCCGGCGAACGCCGGGTCGGTGGGACGGATCGGGGCACCCTGGGCCGGCGCGGCGATCAGCATCGACGCGCCCGCGAGCAGACCGGCGACCAGTTTCCGCATACGGACGACCTCACAGACGTGAAAGGAGCCGGCCACGATGGCCGGCTCCCTCACGTTCGGTTCGGTGCTGGACCGTCCGGGTTGTTCTCCGGAGCGGTCAGGGTGTTCAGCGGGTGTAGGTCAGCTTGACCGAGTTGCTGGAGTTGCCGGCCTTGTCGTAGCCGCGCACCTGCACCGTGAAGCTCTTCGGCACCGAGGAGGCGGCGAAGGTGAACGGCTTCAGCACGGTGCGGCTCTGCGACGCCTTGCCGTTGATGAGCAGCACCCACTTGCCCATGCCGGCGGTGGCGTCCGTACCGCTGAACTTGATCGTCACGGTGCCCTTGACCTTCGTGCCGCTCTTCGGCGCCGAGGTGATCTTGGTGACCGGCGCGGTGTTGTCCACCGTCACCACGCCCTTGACGATCTTCTGGTTGCCGGCCTTGTCGGAGATCCGCAGCTCGACGGTCGTCCTGCCCTTGTAGCCGGCGGTGTTGAAGATGATCCCGTACGGGGCGTTCTTGCTGTAGTTCTTGTAGACGCCGTTCACGTACAGCAGCGACTTCTGGATGCCGGACTTGTCGTCCTTAAAGTTCACCGGACGCACCGGGATGCTCCCCTTGGCGAAACCGCCGTTCGGCGTGATGCCGGTGGCGGTGGGGGCCGTACGGTCGGTCGGGACGTTCAGCGCGATCGAGGCGTCGACCAGGCCGTAGTTGACCCCGGCGACCTTGCGGACCGAGGCGCTCTTGTAGATCGAACTCGCGATCGACCAGCCGGTGTAGCTCGGGTTCCTGGTCTTCACCAGGGCGGCCACGCCGGAGACGATCGGCGCCGAGAACGACGTGCCGCTCGTGCCGGTGTTGTAGTTGCCGTACCTGTCCATGGTCATGACGTCGCCCACGGCGGCCACGTCGACCCAGCTCGCACCGGACTTGTTCCGCGACGAGTAGGACGTCAGCGTCTGGTGCCCCGCGGTGCAGCCCGGCGTGGTCGCGTAGCTCGCGCAGCGCTTGGTGGCGGCGACGGTCAGCACGTCGGTGTAGGCCGCCGGATACTGCGGCGTCGTGTTGCCGGCATTGCCGGCCGCGGCCACCACCAGCGCGTTGTTGACGTTGGCGTAGGCCACCGCGTCCTGCAGGACCTTGCTGCCGGGACCGCCGAGGGAGAGGTTGATGATGCGGGCGCCGTGCTTGACGGCCCAGATGATGCCCTGGGCGACGTCGCTGCCCGACCCGTTGCCCTTGTTGTCGAGCACCTTGACCGGCATGATCTTGCAGGACCAGCAGACCCCGGCCATGCCCTGCTTGTTGTTGCCCCGAGCGGCGATGAGGGCGGCGACCGAGGTGCCGTGACCACGGTCGTCGGCCGGCGAGGAGTCGTCGTTCACAAAGTCGTAGCCGGCCACGGTCGCGCCGGCCAGATCCTTGATGGCGTTGACGCCGGTGTCGACCACGGCGACGGTGACGGCGGAACCCTTGGTGGTGTCCCAGGCCTTCGGCGCCTTCACCGCGTACATCTCGTTCTGCTTGCTGAAGGACGGGTCGTTGGGGACCGTGTCGAACTCGGCGAGCTGGACGTCCTTCTCGACGTAGGCCACGTTGGGGTCGTTGCGCAGGGAGGCGATCACCGACGCGATGCGACCGCTCGACACCGTCACGCGCGAGGCGTTGATCTCGGCGAGCGCGGACTGTGCCGTGGCGGCGTCCGCGGTCCGCAGACCGGCGGACGACAGACTGCGGGTCGAGGCGACGCGGTCGATGCCGGTCTTGTAACCGACGACGAGGCTGACCGGCGTATTGGCGGCGGCGGACATCGACTTGGCGTCGTCGGCGGCCAGAGCCCAGGTGGTCACGCTCGTCATCGACACGACGACGGCAGTGGAGATGAGACCGACGGTGACCCGTCGTTTGGTGAGCTTCATCGAAGCGTGCGCCTCCCCCGTTGATTCGCGGCGGTCAGCGTACGGGTGAACGCCGGTGGGGCCACCACCGGTTTCACATATCGAGATCTTGCGCCATTGAGCTGCCGATCATGCTCGCTTACTGTTCCGGCATGCGGAACAACAGGGCGGGATGGGCGATCGCCGGCGCGGTGGTCGTGGCGCTTCTCGCGGGCGGCGGCATCGCGTGGGCTGTGCGCTCGGGCTCGGACAAACCTACCGTCACGCCCACCGCGGCGGCTGCACCGACGTCCTCGGCCGTGCCGCCCACCCCGCCGCCGTCACCCGGCGCCGACATCTCCGGGCCGCTCGACCTGCTCCTGATCGGCGTCGACACCCGCGTGTCCATCCCGGGCTGGGAGCCGCACGCCGACGCCATCATGCTGCTGCACGTGGAGCCGGGGCTCGACTCGGCCTACCTCTACTCCCTTCCGCGTGATCTGCGGGTCGAGGTGCCGGGTTCCGGTACGTACAAGGTCACCGAAGCCATGAGCCGCGGCTCGCGGGTCGCGGGCAGCAAGGAGCCGAGCGTCGAGAAGGGCTACCAGCTGCTGGCCAGGTCGATCAGCGCCTACACCGGGATCAAGCAGTTCCAGGCGGGCGCGATCCTCAACTTCGGCGGGCTGGCCAAGCTGACCGACGAGCTCGGCGGCGTCGACCTGGTGATCGACCAGAAGGTGGAGTCGCGGCACCGCAAGCCGGACGGCTCGCTGCGCCCGCTGCGCGGTGGCGACTACATCGGTCCGCAGGCCGTCTACCAGCCCGGCCGGCGGCACCTGGTCGGCTGGCAGGCCATCGACTACGCCCGGCAGCGCTACGGGTTGCCCGACGGCGACTACGACCGGCAGCGTCACCAGCGGCAACTCGTCACCGCCCTGCTCACCAAGGCGCTCGACGAGGGCCTGACCACCGACCCGGCCCGGGTGGACCCGCTGGTCAAGGCGCTCGGGGAGACCCTGGTCCACGTCGGCGGCCGCAAACCGGTGGAGTATGCCTATGCCCTGCGCAACCTGGCCCCCGACAAGATCACGCGGGTCAGCCTGCCCGGACGCGGGGTCGGGACCGGGAGCGGCTACCGCGGCGAGCAGCTCACCCCCGAGGCCAAGGGCTTCGTCCAGGCCGTCGCGCAGGGCAAGGCGGCCGCCTATCTGAAGAGCCACCCCAAGCTGGTCGACAAGTAACCGGCGCGGGCACTACATACACCTAGGGCTTCGCCGGCTTTCCGGTGGTGAACAGCCAGGTCCGGAAGAGGTCGTCCAGCTGCTTGCCGGAGACCTCCTCGGCCATCGCGATGAGGTCGTCGGTGCTCGCGTTGCCGTCCTTGTTCTCGCTGGTCCACCGCTTGAGCAACTGGTCGAAGGCCGCGTCGCCGATGGTCTTGCGCAACGCGTAGACCGTCATGCCGCCGCGCTGATAGACGGCCTGGCCGAAGATGCGGCCCGCGCCCGGGTTGCCGGCCTCACCGGGCTGGTCCCACGCGTACGAGTTGTAGGCGGCGTCGAAGCTCTGCTCCACGGTCTGAGTGCCCTTGTGCTCGTCCCACAGCCACTCGGCGTAGGTCGCGAAGCCCTCGTTGAGCCAGATGTCCTGCCACTTCTCCAGGGCCACGCTGTCGCCGAACCACTGGTGGGCGAGCTCGTGGGCGACCACCGACTCGTTCGGGCCGCCGCTGAAGAACGCGGGACCGTAGACCGGCCGGCTCTGCGTCTCGAGCGCGTAGCCGATGTTCCGGTCGTCGACCGCGACGCCGCCGTTCGCGTCGAACGGGTACGGCCCGAACCTGGTGGCCAGGAAGTCGGTGATCTCGCCGGTCCGGGCCAGCGACCGGGCGGCCGGGCCGTCGGCGGGCAGCGACTCGGCCACCGCCAGCACCATCGGCTTGCCGCCGTGGGTGGTCGTGGTGATCCGGTACTGCCCGATCACGACCATGGCCAGATAGCTGGCCAGCGGCGAGCTCTCCGACCAGCTCCAGGTCGTCCAGCCGCCGGTCGTGCGGCGCGGGCCGGGCACGCCGTTGCTGATCGCCTCGACACCCTCGGGCACGGTCATCTCGAGCTTGAAGGTGGCCTTGTCGGCCGGGTGGTCGTTGACCGGGAACCAGGTGCTGGCCGACTCGGGCTGACCGAGCGCCACCGCGCCGTCCGGGTTCTCCAGCCAGCCGCCGTCGCCGAGGACGGAGTTGGCGAACTGGCTGGGCTCGCCGCCGTACTCGATCACGACGGTGAACGGGCGGCCGGCCACGATGCCCTCGGTGGGGGTGATGACCAGCTCGTTACCCTCGGCCCGCGACGATGCGCGGACGCCGTCGACCGTCACGTTCCGGGCGGCCAGCTTGGACAGGTCGAAGTTGAACCGTGACAGGTCCTGCCCGGCCGTCGCGGTGATCGTCGCGGTGCCGGTGAGCTGATCGTTGCGCGGGTCGTAGCGCACCTTCAGGTCGTAGCCGGCCACGTCGTAACCGCCGTTGCCGTACTTGGGAAAGTACGGATCGCCGATGCCGTCGGCGCCCGCCGCGAAGGACGGGGGCGGCGCCGACGAGCTCCGGGCCGGGGCCGGCTGCGCGTCACTGGTGCAGCCGGCCGCCACCAACGCCAGGCCGAGCACCCCGGCAATCCCCACACGCCTCATAGCCGCGAGATTAGCGCCGGAGGCTGCAGACCTGCTGGGCATGAGGTCACCGGTCGAGAACGAGGGCGACCTTCTGGAACTCCTTGACGTCGCGGTAGCCGCACTTGGCCATCGCGCGCCGCAGGCCGCCGAACAGGTTGAGCTGACCGTCGGGGCGGTCGGCCGGCCCGAAGAGCAGTTCCTCGAGCGTGCCGTCGGGCTCGCCGGCAATGCAGAAGCCGCCGCGCGGCAGCTGCGGGTGGCTGGCCGCCGAGTGCCACCAGGCGCCACCGGCCGGGGAGCCCTCGGCCAGCGACAGCGGCTCACCCAGCATCACCGCGTCGGCGCCGCAGCCGATCGCCTTGGCGATGTCACCCGACGTGGAGATGCCGCCGTCGGCGATCAGGTGCACGTAACGGCCGCCGGTCTCGTCGAGGTAGTCGCGACGCGCGGCCGCGGCGTCGGCGATCGCGGTGGCCATCGGCACCCGGATGCCCAGGACCGTGTCGGTGGTCGACCACTCGTCGGCGCCGACGCCGACGATCACGCCGGCCGCGCCGGTGCGCATCAGGTGCAGCGCCGTCTTGTAGTCGGTGCAGCCACCGACGATCACCGGCAGATCGAGGTCGGCGATGAACTCCTTGAGGTTCAGCGGCTCGTCCGTCGTGGACACGTGCTCGGCGCTGACCAGCGTGCCCTGGATGACCAGCAGGTCGACGCCCGCGTCGAGCACCACCGGCGCGAGCGCGAGGGTGTGCTGCGGCGAGACTCGGACGGCGACGGTGACGCCACCCTCACGGATCGCGCGCACCCGCTCGGCGATCAGCTCGGGCTTGATCGGCTCGGAGTAGACCTCCTGCAGCCGCCGGGTCGCGTCGGCGTCCTCGTCGAGCGAGGCCAGCTCCTCCAGGATCTTGCTCGGATCCTCGTACCGCGTCCACAGGCCCTCGGCGTTGAGCACGCCCAGGCCGCCGAGGCGGCCCAGGGCGATCGCCGAGTCCGGGCTCATGGTCGCGTCGGACGGATGCGCGACGCAGGGAATCTTGAAGGGGTAGGCGTCGACGCGCCACTCGGTGGACACGTCGTCCACGTCGCGGGTGCGCCGGCTCGGGACGATCGCGATGTCGTCCAGGTGGTACCCGCGCTGAGCGGTCTTGCCCAGACCGATCTCCACGACGTCACGCATGTTTGAGCCTCTCGGTCCGGGCTAGCGGGAGTGGTAGTTGGGAGCCTCGACGGTCATCTGGATGTCGTGCGGGTGGCTCTCCTTCAGACCCGCAGCGGTAATCCTGATGAGCTGGCCCCGCTGCTGCAAGTCGGGGATCGTCTCGGCGCCGGCGTAACCCATCGCGAGCCGGACGCCGCCGACCAGCTGGGCCACCACCCGCGACAGCGGGCCGCGGTAGGGCACCTGACCCTCGACGCCCTCGGGCACCAGCTTCTCCTCCGGCACATCGTGCTGGAAGTAGCGGTCCTTGGAGTACGACTTGGCCTGACCGCGCGACTGCATGGCGCCGAGCGAACCCATTCCCCGGTACGACTTGTACTGCTTACCGTTGACGAAGATCAGGTCGCCGGGGCTCTCCTCGGAGCCGGCCAGCAGCCCACCGAGCATCACGGTCTCGGCGCCGGCCACGATCGCCTTGGCGATGTCGCCGCTGTACTGGATGCCGCCGTCGGCGATCACCGGCACGCCGAACGGGGCGCACGCGCGCTGCGCCTCCATGACCGCGGTGATCTGCGGGACGCCGACCCCGGCGACGATGCGGGTCGTGCAGATGGCGCCCGGACCCACGCCGACCTTGACCGCGTCGGCTCCGGCCTCGGCCATCGCCTTGGCGCCGGCGTAGGTCGCCACGTTGCCGCCGACGATGTCGGTGGTGGTGTCGCGCTTGAGCCGGGCGATCATGTCGAGCACCTGGCGCTGATGCCCGTGCGAGGTGTCCACGATGATCACGTCGACGCCGGCGTCGATGAGGCCGCGGGCCCGCTTGTAGGAGTCGTCGCCCACGCCGACCGCGGCCGCGACCCGCAGGCGGCCCTGCGGGTCCTTGGTGGCGCTGGGGAACTGCTCGCTCTTGGTGAAGTCCTTGACCGTGATCAGGCCGCGCAGGCGGCCGCTGTCGTCGATCAGCGGGAGCTTCTCGATCTTGTGCTGCTGGAGGAGGCCGAGGGCGTCCTCCTTGCTCACCCCGACCGGGGCGGTGACCAGCGGCATCTTGGTCATGACGTCGCGGACCTTGGCCTCGGAGTCGGTGACGAAGCGCATGTCGCGGTTGGTCACGATGCCGACCAGGGTGCCGTCGGCGTCGGTGACCGGCACGCCGGAGATGCGGTAGCGCCCGCAGAGCTGGTCGACCTGGCGCAGCGTGTCGTCGGGGCTGCAGGTCACCGGGTTGGTGATCATGCCGGACTCGGAGCGCTTGACCAGGTCGACCTGGGCCGCCTGGTCCTCGGGCGAGAGGTTGCGGTGCAGGACGCCGATGCCGCCCTCGCGGGCCATGGCGATGGCCATGCGCGCCTCGGTGACGGTGTCCATCGCCGCGGACAGCAGCGGGATGGTCAGGTCGATGTTTCGGGTCAGCCGCGTGTTGGTGTTGACCCGGCTCGGCACGATGTCCGATTCGCCGGGCTGGAGGAGCACGTCGTCGAAGGTCAGACCGAGCGGTACCGTGCGGGCCGAGTCAGATTCCACGGATCATCCCTCAAAACTGGAAGACGAATGGTTCATCGTACCCATCCGCTCTCCGTCGCCTCGCACGACGGACAGCACGTGCGGGCCAGCACACATCCGTCACGGGTGAGTACGGTAAGGGGGTGCAAGATGAGCCGATCGACCCGTTCAACGGCGATCCCACCGACCCGGCCGCGGGACTCGACGACCTCGACGAGGACGCCGAGGCTGAACCGCTGACCGACGCCGAACGGCAGGACGTCCTGGAGGATCTTTCCGACCTGGAGATCTATCAGGCGCTCCTGAGCCCGACCGGCATCCGTGGCCTCGTGATCGAGTGCGAGGACTGCCACGAGCCACATTACTTCGACTGGGATCTGCTGCGGGGCAACCTGCGGCATCTGCTCAGCAGCGGGCGCCCGAGGGTGCACGAGCCGGCCTTCGACCCGGACCCCGATCACTACGTCACGTGGGAGTACGCGCGCGGCTACGCCGACGGCGTCCACGACACGCTGACCGAGGGCAACGAGGACGAGAAAGACTGAAGGGGGCCCGAGCCGCCGGCTCGGACCCCCTTCAGATCAAGCGACCAGCCCGGCTCGGAAGCCCGCGGCCACCGCGTGTGCGCGGTCTCTGGCCCCCAGCTTCCGGAAGAGCCGCCGGGCATGTGTCTTGACGGTGTCCTCCGAGACGAAGAGCTCACGCCCGATCTCGGCGTTGCTCTTGCCGTCGGCCATCCCCCGCAGCACCTGCAGCTCGCGCTCGGTGAGCGTCAGCCGCCGTCCGGCGGGCGCCGGGTCGGCCACCCCGACCTGGGTCTCGTTGCCCGGCCAGGCCACCATCGGACGGCCGGTCGCCGGGTCGATCGGGGCGTCGCCACGCTGGGCCGGGACCATCGGGGCGTTGGGCCCGAGCATGGCCGGCACGGCGGCGGCGTTGGGCGAGCCCATGCCGAGGCCGCCGTTCTGGTAGGCGGCCCGGGCCGCGGTCGAGTTGTTGTTGCGGGCCCCGCCGGCGACGGTGGCGGGCTGGGCGTTGGCGCCGTTGATCGGCATGCCCTGGGGGCGCACCGGGAGCAGCAGGAGCAACAGCGCCTTGGCGACGACACTGACCAGGTCGTGTTCGACGCCACGGATGACGCCGCGGGCGCCGGCGGCGACGGCCGCCGCGGCCACCCGGGGATCTTCGGCGCCGAAGAGCACCAGCTGGGCCTGCGGCGCACGGGCCAGGACGCGACGGGTGAAGCCGACGCTGTCGGGACGAGTCACGGCGGTGTCAGCCAGGACCACTTCAGCCGGCCGTTCAGCCAGGCGGATCATGGCCTCGGTCTCGCTGACCGCGGTCCGGACGACGCCGGTCATGCCGAGCCGGGCCGCGGTGGACGCGACGGTCTGGGCCGCCAGCGGGGTACGGACGCACACGAGGACGGTACGCACAGTGATCCTCCTTCTCTCTCAGAGGAGATCACGCGAGGGCCGCAGCATTACGCGCTTTAGATGGAAAAAATGGGAAAGATCGGTATGACTTGCCTGACCGATGCCAGGAGCCTTCGGAAGACGGCTTCAGAAGACATCGACGAGTTGCGTGTGAGCCGGGGATCACCGGGGTAACACCGCGACAGGCCTGAGCAAGGCCCCTCATGACGACACTCCGCGGTGCCGCGCGGGAGGAGGGTGTTCCATGTCGAACGTTCGCAGACTGCCCGGGCCCATCGCCGATCTCTGGGACTGGCAGCGCCTCGGTTTGTGCCGGGGCCGGGACAGCGGGCAGTTCTTCCACCCGGACGGCGAGCGCGGTTCGTCCCGCAACCGCCGGGAGGCCAAGGCCAAGAGCATGTGCGGAGCCTGCCCGGTGCGAGCCGAGTGCGCCGCGCACGCCCTCGCGGTACGAGAGCCGTACGGGGTCTGGGGAGGCTTCAGCGAGGCGGAGCGGCTGCGGCTGCTCGCCGTCGGCTGGGAGGACCTCGCCGACCGTCACGGACGTGTCGACCTTGTCCGGCTCGAGGCGCGGCTGGGCCGCCCCCACAAGTCGGCCGTTCCGGCACAGCGGCAGGCACCGGCCGCCTGACGCCGGCGACCCGGCACGACCATGACGATCCGGTCCCCTGCCGGGGGCCGGTTCGCGTTGCTGGACGGCTCTTCATCAACCGCATCGGTGGACATGCAAGCCACCGTATGAGCGACTTGCGTAATCACAACGGACCGCTAGTGCGGCCTTCAACTAATCGGCATTGCGTCGGTTGACCGGGGTCGCGTCGATCCGGCTCACCCGATCTGCACCTTGATCGCGTGCCATCCCGACGCGCCGTCCGGCGCCGGCGGTGCCGGCGTGCTCGTCTGCGTCGCCCCGGTTCCGTCGGTGGCCCGCACCCGCAGCCGATGCTCCCCCGCGGTGGCCGGCCACGCGAAGCTCCACTCCCGCCAGGTGTCGCTGGAAACGGTGGCCGCGAGCGTCGCCTCGGCCCACGCCCCGTCGTCGACCTGCACCTCGACCTTGGTGACACCGCGATGCTGGGCCCACGCCACACCACCGACGGTCACGGTCCCGGGATCGCGGGAAGCGCCGTCGCGGGGCGTGTCGATCCGCGACTCCGTCTTGATCGGGCCTTGCGCCGACCATCCCCGGGGAACCCAGTAGGCGTCGAAGTCCGCGAACCGGGTCAGTTCGATCTCGGTGATCCACTTGCAGGCGCTCACGTAGCCGTACAGCCCGGGCACGACCATCCGTGCCGGAAAACCGTGGTCGACCGGCAGCGCCTCGCCGTTCATGCCGACCGCAAGCAGCGCGTCCCGCCCATCCATCAGCGTCGCCGTCGGGCTCCCGCACGTCCACCCGTCCACCGACCGCTGTACGACCTGGTCGGCGCCGGGCAGTGGGCCGGCCTCCTCGAGCAGCTCGCGGATCGGCGTCCCGAGCCAGAGCGCGTTGCCGATGAGGTCGCCGCCGACCTCGTTGGACACGCAGGCCAGCGTCACGTAACGCTCGATCATCGGCCGCTGCAGCAACTGCTCCCAGGTGAGGGTGATCGGGTTGCGCACCATGCCGTGGATGCGCAGCTGCCACGTCGCCGGGTCGACCTGCGGCGGGATCAGCGCGGTGTCGATGCGATAGAAGTCCTTGTTGGGCGAGATGTACGGCGTCACGCCGGGCACCTGCACGCCGGCGGGCACCGGCGGCGCGGTCTGCCGGGGCGCGGGCAGCACGACGTCCTTGCGGGCCGCGGTCACCGCCCGGCGCGACGTGAGCCACCGCCCGCCGAACCCGGCGACGGCGGCCGAGCCGAAGGCGGTACCGAGGATCTTGAGGAAATAGCGACGGTCCTCGACGGACGCGCCCCGGACCACCGGGGGTGACCCGGTGGCCACGCCGCCCGCGCCGAGCCCGTCCGCCGGTCGTGCCCCGGGCCCGCCGATCGCGGCGCCCACCGCCACCGGTTCCGCCGCCGGTTCGGCCCGGTACGCCCCGGCCCGGTCGAGCAGCAGTCGCAACACCCAGACCGCGAGAGCCGCCCCGGCCACCGTGGGCAGCCACGCGAAGACGCCCGCGTCATGCCGCGTCTGGGCCGCCACCACACCGACGACCGCGAACAGCCCGATGCCGGCGAGACCCAGACGCCAGGACCGTACGGCGGCCACGCCCACGCCGTACGCGTAGATCGCCAGCAGCACGGCCGTGCCCACGATCAGCGCCGTCTTGTCGTGCACCCCGAAGACGCTGATGCCGAAGTCCTTGACCGGCCCGGGCACGTTGTCGACGACCACGCCGCCCACCGCGGGCAGCGGCGCGGTCAACGGCCCGGTCACCACAGCCACGACCTCGGCCGCACCCAGGGCGACCGCGGCCGCCGCCACACCGGCCAGCCCGGCCCCTACCGAAAGCTTCACCCGTTCATCCTGCTCCCCCGTCACCGGTGCGGCGACGCCTGAGACAGCCGGGTGGGCAATGACACCGCGAATCAGCGTCCGCGGGCCGCGCCGGACGGCGTTGACGGCCCCGGCGGCGCAGGCCGAGGTCACAACGACCGCCACCGTGAGGCCCACGGACCCGGTTCCGAGGTCCTCGATGCCGGTCACGAGCTCGTAGACGATGCGGCCGACCAGGGGCAGCCCGACCAGGACGGCCAGCACGAGCAGGACGACCCTGCGCCGCCCGCCCGGCGTGGTCGCCGGAGCCGCGGGTGCTTGCGGCGCGGACGCCGCCTCGGGCTCGGGCTGCGGGATCCGGTCGGCCGGCCGGTCGGGCTGGGCGACCCGCAGGGCCGCCGGGACGTGCGAGTCCAGGCGCTCGACGGCCGCGTGCCCCCGGGCGTACAGGGTCGGCTCGAGCACCACCGTGATGCCGTCGTGGCCGACCACTTGGCGGCCGCCGTCGGGCCAGGCCCGCACGATCGCGCACGCGTCGAACCGTACGGTGGCCTGGTTGCGCTCGGAGACCACGCTGACCCCCTCGGCCCCGACGACGAGCCGTTCCGTGGCGTCCTCCAGCGAAGCGTGCTCGTCGCCGGTCACCACGCTGTCGGAGCGGTCGGGGGCGGCGGTGGCGCCGGTCCAGTCGCCCCGCACCCGGGGCGTCATGAGCAGGCCGTCGGCGCAGGCCGCGGCGGCCACCGCGGCGACGTCGGCGGCGCGGACGACCCGTACGTCGGCGACTGCGTCGTCGATGTCGCGCACCTCGAGCCCGGCGAGCACGTTGAGTGCCTGTCCGGGCAGCCTCGCCCCCTGGTCCTCGGCGTGCCGCAGCGCCTCGGTGTGCTTCTTGACGACGGCGGCCACGTCGGCCTCGTCGACCCGTCCGACCCGCAGCGCCGCCAGCACGTCGGTGAAGGCTCCGACCACCGCCGCCTGCTTCTCGGGCAGCGCGTCGGCCACCGCGGTGACCAGCGCGTGGTCGCTGCCGAGGGGCTGATAGCCGGCCTGAGCCGTGTACGAGAGCCCGCCCTCCTGCCGCAACTCGCGGAACAGGACCCGTTCGAGCACCCCGGCGAAGACCGCCGAACCGGCCTGCCGGGGCACGATCGCGTCCCAGCCGAGCATTCCCGACGAGCCGGGGAACCAGGCCGGGGTGACCGGCAGGGCCGACGTCAGCGGAGGTGACGGCTGCCGTACGCCGCCGGGCAGGTCGAGCCGCAGCCCCGGCGGCACCTCGTCACCGGTCACCCAGAGCACCGCGTTGTCCCGGGTGAAGTAGCGGGCCACCCACTCGCGCAGATCGTCCTCGGTGATCGCGGGGAGCCCCCATTCCGGGTAGCCGGCCATGCCGTAGCCGCGAGCGCCGTGCCGCCACAGCGCCATCTGATCGGCCGGTCCCTGACTGCGCCCGTTCGCCTCGGTCCGCAGCAACTCCTTCTCGGTGGCGAGGCGCCGCATCGGCAGATCCCGCAGCGAGGCGCAGACCGCGGCGAGGAAGTCGTTCAACTCCTCGGCGGAACCGTGCATGTGGAAGTAGGTGTGCTCGACACCGGTGGCGCCGTTGTAGTGGTAGTCGGCGACGCCCGTGGAGAACAGCGCCAGGTGCTCGACCAGGTGGGTGATGCCGCGCCGGGCGAGCGGCTCGTCGGCGAATCCGACCCGGAACGCCAGCCCGGCCTGCGCGGGTCCGGTGGCCGGCGCGAGCAGAGCGGGAACCCCGTCGACCTCGATCTGCTTGATCATCGGGCCACTCCGGCCAGGGCGCGCCGGCGGTGGTTGCGGATGTGCCCGGCCGGGTCGTCGCCGAGGTAGGTCCAGGGGTGCTTGGTGGCCAGGTCGCCGAGCAGGGCGAACAGCGCGGCCGCGGAGCGGCGGTCGCCGGTCAGGCTGAAGACGAAGGCGAACGTGCTGGCCGCTTCCACCCAGCCGTGGTCGCGGCCGAAGTCGGAGTGCAGCACCGACCGCTCGGCCGCCTCCCGGAGCTCTGCGCGCACCGGGCCTCCGTTCAGGTAGGCGGTGTCGGTGCCCGGCGGCAACTCGAGCCAGTGCTCGATGTGCGCCTCCGCGACCAGCACCCCCTGGACGGCCCCGGGCGGCGCGGCCAGCATCTCCTCACGGCACCACGGGTGCAGTTGGTCCCAGCTGCCGCTCCACTTGGGGCACAGCGACTGCAACAGATGGAATTGCGCGGTCAGGTTGTGCGGGTCGAGCGCCTTGACCTTGTCGTACCGGCGCCGGATCTCGGCCAGACCCACTTCGAGCCCGCGACCGGACACCAGGCGGGCCGACCAGATCGCCGGGTCGCGCGGATTCCGGGCGGCCCCGTCGATCAGCACCGCCTCGGCCCGGCGCAGCCAGTCGTGGAACTCGCCGAACTGCTGCGAGCTCACGTACTCGGCCCGAGCCCCCGTGCGGATCTTCCACCCGACGTCGACGAGGCGGAAACCCAGCATGGCCGCGGCCGCGCCGTCGGCCGGATCGCGATCGAGCACCTCGCGCAGCAGCTGCTCGGCGCCGTCCACGAAGCCGCCCTGCCGGAGCACCATCGTGCGCCCGGCCGGGGGAAGCCCGTCGACCACCTGACGCACCGCGGGCCAGTCGCGCGCGGCCAGCCGTTCGCGGACCACGCGGACCTCCGGGTACGCGTCCGCGGGGTCGAGAAGTACCTGATCTGAACCGGTCACGGCGGGCAGCATAGACGATCTTGAGTGCCCGCCGTGGCCGGGATCTTCAGGTGAGGAGGGGGTCTTCGAGGAGGTGTTCGAAGGCGAGCTCGCCCGCGCCGATCAGGGCCGCGTCGGTACCGAGCTCGGGCGTACGCAGGCGGATGTGCTCGCGGCAGGCGGGCAGCGCGATCGCGGTCAGCCGGCTGCGGATCTGGGCCGCGGCGACCAGGTAGACGTCGCGGAGGGTGCCGCCGAAGATGACGGCCTCGGGGTTGAAGATGTTGACCAGGTTGCCGACGCCGAAACCGATCCACTCGCCGACCTGGCGCACGGCGAACTGGGCCTGGCTGTCACCCCGCATCGCCGCCTCGACCACGCCCAGCACGGCCTCGCGCCCGGTGAGCTCGGGCCGGCCGGCGTGCTTGAGCAGCGCGTACTCGCCGATCTCGGTCTCCCAGCAGCCGCGCGAGCCACAACTGCACTCGCGGCCGTAGGGGTTGACCACCATGTGACCGACCTCGCCGCCGTAGCCGCCGTGACCGGCCACCCGGCGGCCGTCGGCGATGATGCCGGCGCCCACCCCGACGTCGCCGTACAGGTAGATCACGTTGTCGCAGCCGGCCGCGGCGCCGCGGCTGTGCTCGACCAGCGCGGAGACGTCGGCGTGGTTGCCCATCGTCAGCTTGCCCGCGTCACCGAGCTCGGCGCGGAGCGCGGCGCCGACCGGCTCCTCGACCCAGCCGATCGTGGGCGCCAGCCGGACCATACCGTCGGCCCGGCGGACCATCCCGGCCACCGCCACGCCGGTGCCGACGAACCGGCCGTCACCGGGCACGTCGGCGCGCATCTCCCGGACGAACTCGGCCAGCGGCTTGACCGCGTCGATCACCTGCATGCCGCGGGGCCGGTCGGTCTCCCGGCGGTCCAGGATGCGGCCGCCCAGACCGACCCGGGCCGCCCGCAGGCGGTCCACCTCGATGCTGAGCGCGTACGCGTAGACCCGGGACGACTCGGGCCGGACGACCAGCGACGGTCGCCCGGCCCGGCCGGTCTCTCGTGGTGCCGCCTCGGTGACCAGCCCGGCGGTGGTCAGATCGGCGGTCAGGGCCCCGATGGTGCTGCGGTTCAGGCCGAGCCGGCTGGTGAGCTCCGCCCGGGAGGTGGCGCCGTGCACGTGTACGTACCGAAGCAACGTCCCGAGATTGTGCCGGCGAACCTCCTCCTGGCTGGGGCCGGCCCGCATCAGCGTGCCGTCCCCGGTACCAGGTGGATCTTGTTCATCGGTTGCCGGTTGCGGCCGCTCTGCGCCGGGCCAGGGCGTCGACGCTCGCGGCGATCAGCAGGATGACACCGGTGAAGATGTACTTCTGACCGGCGCTGAAGCCGAGCAGACCCATGCCGTTGTCGATGACGGCGATCACCGCGCCACCGATGACGGCGTTGATGACCTTGCCCTTACCACCGAAGAGGCTGGTGCCGCCGATGACGGCCGCGCCCACCGAGTACAGCAGGATGTTGCTGCCACCGGTGTTGGGGTCGACCGACGAGGCCCGGCTGACGGCCATGATGCCGCCGATCGCGGCCATGAACGACGCGATCACGAAGACCGAGATACGGATCCGGTCGACCGGGATACCGGCGCGACGGGCCGCCTCGGTGTTGCCACCGACCGCGTAGACGTGCCGGCCATAGCTGGTCCGGCCCAGCACGAACGTCCAGAGCACCAGGAAGAAGGCGATGATCGGGACGACGATCGGCACACCCTTGAGGGAGTTGATCGCCGGGTTGATCGCCCGCTCCTGGGTCAGGATCGCGGTGGCCGCCAGGATCAGCACGCCCAGGCCGCCGATGCGCAGCAGCACGATGCCCAGCGGGTCGGTGACCAGGTTGCGCTTGGCCCGGCTCCGCACCTGGTTGAACTGCACCGCGGCGTAGCCCACGACGGCCGCGATCGCGAGGATCCAGCTCCAGGCCACCGACAGGTTGTCGTTGTTCAGCGAGTTGAAGAACTCGTCGCGGGTCGAGATGTTGGTGCCGCCGCCGAGCAGCACCAGCAGCAGCAGGCCCTGGAAGCCCAGGAACGCGGCCAGGGTGACGACGAACGACGGGATGCCGATCTTCGAGACCAGGAAGCCGAGCACGAAGCCGATCACCAGACCGGTGATCAGGGCGACCGGGATGGCCGTGTACCAGTCCCAGCCGTGGTTGGTCAGCAGGATGGCCACGACCGCGCCGCACACGCCGCTGGCGAAACCGGCGGAGAGGTCGATCTCGCCCAGCAACAGGACGAAGATCAGGCCCATCGCGATGAAGACGACCTGCGCGCCCTGGTTGAACAGGTTCGCGAAGTTCAGCGAGCTGAAGAACGTGTCCCGGGCGATGCCGAAGATCAGGCTGAGCACCAGGAGGCCGAGAATGGCCGGCAGCGAGCCCAGGTCACCGCCGCGGACGCGGCCCCAGTAGTCGTTGATGTAGCTGCCGACGGTCGGCTTGACGACCTTGACGCCGCCGGCCGTGGTGGTCGTGGTGGTGGTCACTTGTCGCCTCCCGGCGTGATGTCGACGACGTCTCCGCCGAAGTCCGCGGGCTTCTCGGGAGGCAGGCCGAGGTTGCCGCTGCGGCCACCGGTGATCAGCTCGACCACCTGCGAATGGGTCACGTCGGTGGTCTTGACCTGGGCCGCCATGCGACCGAGGTAGAGGGCCGCGATGCGGTCGGAGACCGCGAACACGTCGTTCATGTTGTGCGAGATCAGGACGACGCCGAGGCCGTTGTCGGCCAGGCGGCGCACGAGCTCGAGCACCTGGGCGGTCTGCGCCACGCCGAGGGCGGCGGTCGGCTCGTCCAGGATCACGACCCGGGAGTTCCAGAGCACGGCCTTGGCGATCGCCACGGTCTGCCGCTGCCCACCGGAGAGGCTGGCGACAAGCTGCCGCAGCGACTTCACGGTGCGCACCGAAAGGCTGGCGAGCGTGTCACCGGCCATCTGTTCCATCGTCGGCTCGTCGAGCACGATGCCGCGCTTCTTCTCGCGGCCGAGGAACATGTTCTGGACGATGTCGAGGTTGTCGCAGAGCGCCAGGTCCTGGTAGACGACCTCGATGCCGAGCGCGGACGCGTCGCGCGGGCTGTGGATGGCAACCTGGTTGCCGTCGTAGGTGACCGTGCCCGAGTCGATCGTGTAGATACCGCTGATGCATTTGACCAGCGTCGACTTGCCGGCGCCGTTGTCGCCGACGAGGGCAGTGACCTCGCCGGGGTAAACACTCAGGCCGACGTCGTGCAGGACCTGAACGGGACCGAAGCCTTTGTTGATCCCGTTGAGCTCCAAGAGGGGTGTCGCGGCCACGGTGGTTCTCCTTCGCTAAGTGACCGGGTTGCCGCCCGCGGCGAGGCCACGAGCGGCGGGAGGGGGGAAAACCCAATTCCGGCGCCGCCCACGCTCCCGTTCCCGGGAGGTGAGCGGCGCCGTCGTCAGTTCGGGTCTAGCCCGTCATCAGTTGAGGATTCTCAGCTGATTCCCGCGTCGGTGCAGGCCTTGGCGAAGTCGGCGGTGCAGACCGCGTCCTTGGTCACGAAGCCGTCCTCGATGACCTTCTTGACCGTGTCCTTGGTGATGGCCTCGGGGTCGAGCAGCACCGACGGGACGTCGGCGTTCGACTCCGGGTCCTTGGTGGTGCCGGTGGCCGTGGTCGGCTTCTCACCCTTGGCCAGCGCGATCGCCAGCTGGGAGGCCGCGTCGGCCTCCTTCTTGATCGCCTTGTAGACCGTCATGCACTGGTCGCCGGCGAGGATGTTCTGCAGGCCCTGAACGGTGGCGTCCTGGCCGGTCACCGG
Organism: Actinoplanes sp. M2I2; assembly: GCF_023544445.1. Classification (GTDB taxonomy): domain Bacteria; phylum Actinomycetota; class Actinomycetes; order Mycobacteriales; family Micromonosporaceae; genus Actinoplanes. Next base: position 487,098 of record NZ_JALPVJ010000005.1, read on the forward strand.
GACCTGGCCGTTCAGCTTGTTCTTCTTCAGCACCGAGATGACCGCGTTGCCGAGGCCGTCGTTCGCCGCGAGAACACCCTTGATGTTCTTGTTCGACGTCAGCATCTGCTCGAAGATCGTGCCGGCCTGAGCGTTGTCCCAGTCCGGAACGGGCTGGTTCGGGCCCTTGGCGAAGGTGCCGTCGGCGTACTTCGGGTTCAGAACCGAGTCGTAACCCTGGGCGAACAGGGTCGCGTTGTTGTCGGTCGGGGAGCCGTTGAGCTCGGCGACGACCGGCTTGGTGTACTTCTTCTCGGCCAGGCAGTCGACCAGGCCCTGGCCCTGCAGCTCGCCGACCTTGACGTTGTCGAACGACACGTAGTAGTTCGCGCCGCCGCTCAGGGTCAGACGGTCGTAGTCGATCGTCGCGATACCGGCCTTCTTGGCCTTCTCGAGGACGGCCTTACCGGTGCCGGAGTCGAGGTTGACGATCATGAGGACCTTGACGCCGCTCGAGATCATGCCGTCGGCGATGGTCTGGAACTGCGTCTTGTCGCCCTGAGCGTTCTGGATCTCAACCGGAACGCCGGCCGCGTCGAACGCAGCCTTCAGGAACTTGGGGTCGTCGGTGCCCCACCGCTGCGAGCTCTTGGTGTCGGGCAGGATGACGCCGACCTTGCCGGCGGAGGCGTTGGCGCCACTGCCGGTGTCGGAGTCGCTGCCACTGTCGTCGCCACAAGCGGCCACACTGCTGGTCGCCAGCAGGCCGACGGCGGCAAGGGCGAACAGTCCCTTACGCATTCCTTATGTCCTTTCGGGTGAAACCGGGCCTTCGATCGGATTCGATGGTGTGCGCTGCGGGAGTGTCGCTCCGCGAGACGCCGAAGGATCAAGATCAAGTGATCTGGAGCTAGTTTGTTGTGTCCGGCAACGTATTCCGGTTGCGGCCGGTTACACAAGCGGTGTCGGCGGTCGATCTCGTAACCGGGCATAACAATCCGGCAACACGGCGGTGATAGGGCCCGAACGGTCCCGGCAGAGCTGAGCCCCTCGTTCCCGATCGATTGCTGACGTGACTCACCTTGTGACGCTAAGTCAGGCCCGTGACCGGTTCGCACCGTTCTCCGGAGAAAGATCCTCCCGGCGCGTAACGTTGTCGTAACGGCTCGCGCACCGCTGGTCGTATAGCCGCTTATGTCCGGATCATGGCGATAACTGCGTCGGTGAGCCTGATCAGGTCGGCCGGCGAGAGGCTCACCTGCAGACCGCGCCGGCCCGCCGAGACGTACATCACGTCGATCCGCTCGGCCGAGTCGTCGATCACGGTCGGCAGCTTCTTGCGTTGCCCCAGCGGGCTGATCCCGCCCCGCACATAACCACTGCTCCGCTCGGCCGCGCCCCGGTCGGCCAGCGTGGCCCGCTTACCGCCCGCGGCCTGCGCGAGCGCCTTGAGATCGAGGTCGCCGGTCACCGGCACCACGCCGACGACGAGCGCGCCGTCGACCTCGGCGATCAACGTCTTGAACAGGCGTTCCGGCGCCACCCCGAGAGCCTGCGCGACCAGCGCGCCGTAATTCGGCGCGTCCGGGGACACCTCGTACGGGTGCAGGGTGTGCTCGACGTTCTGAGCGGTCAGCAGCGCGGTGGCCGGGGTGCCGGCCGCGGCCTTCTTAGCCATGCGCGCACCGTACTGCAGCACAGGTCTGCCCCGATGCCCCATCACCTCTGCCCTAACCCCGCACACCGCGCCAGGGCTGTCGCGTCGGTGTCGCCAGGGCTGTCGCGTCGGTGTCGTCAGGGCTTGCAGAGGATGACGGTCGGGGCGCCGGCCACGCGGGTCAGCACCAGCGAGGCCGCCGTGGGACCGGACAGTCGCAGATCCCGGCGCAGCTGCTCCGGCTCCAGGGCCGAGCCACGCTTGCGGATCTCGAGCCGGCCCACCCCCCGCTCGCGCAGCAGGGTCCGCAGCCGCTTCAAAGAGAACGGCAGGACGTCGGTGACCTCGAGGCGGCGAGCGAACGGAGTCTCGGCGGGCTCGTCGGTGTGCACGTACGCGATCGACGGGTCGGCCAGCCGGCCGTTCACCGTCTCGGCGAACTCGGCGACCAGGTGCGATCGGACCACGGCCGGGTCCGGGTCATAGACGTACGCTCCCACGCCACCCACCGGCGCGGCCCGCATCCCGCTGCCGGTCAGCTCGGCACCACCCGGCAGCAGCGTCGCCCGGCGCGGCGCGCTCGCCAGCGGCCCGCACCAGAACGCCGCCTCGACCAGATCACCGCCGACGCTGACCCACTCCCCCTCGGCGCCCGGCGGCAGCAGGACGTGGTCGATGCCGGGGGCGAGTTTCAGCACCGTACGGGGAACGCGCTCGGCCAGGCCGGCGATGAAGTCCCAGGGCGGGGAGTACGACCGCGGGTCGAACACGCGCCCGCGGCCGGCCCGGCGCCGCGCCGGATCGGCGAACACGGCGTCGTAATCCTCCACCGGCACGGTCGTGGCGTCGGCGCACTCGACCGTGATCCGATCGGCCAGACCGAGGGCCCGGGCGTTGGCCGCGGCCATCTCGGCAGTGACCGGATCGGCGTCGACGGCATGGACGGTGAGGCCGGCCCGGGCCGCCGCCAGCGCGTCGGAGCCCAGCCCGCACCCGAGGTCGGCCAGGGTCCGTACCCCCGCCGCGGCCAGGCGGGCGGCACGCCGGTCAGCCACCACGGCCCGGGTGGCCTGCTCGAGGCCCGCCCGGGTGAAGAACATCGACGCCGCGTCCGGGCCGAACTTGGCCGCCGCGCGGCGTCGCAGATCGACCTGCGTGAGCGCGGCGGCGGCCAGATCGGGCGGCACCCCGGCCGCGCGCAGGGCCGAGGCCGCGGCCAACGGGTCGTCCCCGGTGGCCGCACCGGCCAGGGCCAGGGCGTTCACCCCTTCGGGCGTACGGAATCGGGCAGTCGACTCGACGGTCACGCAGGCATTCTCCTCGGCACGCCATGTCTGGCACTCTGGTTGACGGAGTGCTAGTTCCGGCCTAATCTCCGATTAGCACTCTCAACATGAGGGTGCCAGCCGAGCGCCCGTCCCGGGCGATCGGTGGGCACCAGGCGGACCGGCACCCGCGACGACGGCCCCGCCCGGTGGCATGAGGCAGCAGAGTTCTTGTTTGCTCTGGCCGGCCAATCTCTGGCCGGCGAAACGATACCCAGGAGGGTATGCCCGTGACTACCGCGACCAAGGTTGCGATCAAGCCGCTCGAGGACCGCATCGTGGTCCAGGCGAACGAGGCTGAGACGACCACGGCGTCGGGCATCGTGATCCCCGACACCGCCAAGGAGAAGCCGCAGGAGGGCACCGTCCTCGCTGTCGGCCCCGGCCGCATCGACGACAAGGGCAACCGCATCCCGGTTGACGTCCAGGTCGGCGAGACGGTCCTGTACTCGAAGTACGGCGGCACCGAGGTCAAGTACGCCGGCGAGGAGTACCTGGTGCTCTCCGCCCGCGACGTCCTCGCGGTCATCGAGAAGTGACCTACTGACAGTGCTGACCGCCCTGACCCACCTGCGTGTGGGTCAGGGCGTCGGTGCGTGAAGGGACCAATACATGGCGAAGATTCTCAGTTTCTCTGACGACGCTCGGCACCTGCTGGAGCACGGCGTCAACTCGCTCGCCGACACGGTCAAGGTCACCCTCGGCCCGCGCGGCCGCAACGTCGTCCTGGACAAGAAGTTCGGCGCTCCCACGATCACCAACGACGGCGTCACCATCGCCAAGGAGATCGAGCTCACCGACCCGTACGAGAACCTCGGCGCGCAGCTGGTCAAGGAGGTGGCGACCAAGACCAACGACGTCGCCGGCGACGGGACCACCACCGCGACCGTGCTCGCTCAGGCACTGGTGCGCGAGGGCCTGCGCAACGTCACCGCGGGTGCCAACCCGATCGGTCTCAAGCGCGGCATGGACCAGGCCTCCGAGGCCGTCTCCAAGTCGCTGCTGGCCAAGGCCGTCGAGGTCGCCGACCACAAGGCGATTGCCAACGTGGCCACCATCTCGGCCCAGGACTCCACGATCGGCGAGCTCATCGCCGAGGCGATGGACCGGGTCGGCCGCGACGGTGTCATCACCGTCGAGGAGGGCTCGGCCATGCTGACCGAGCTCGAGGTCACCGAGGGTCTGCAGTTCGACAAGGGCTTCATCTCGCCGAACTTCGTGACCGACGCCGAGTCGCAGGAGGCCGTCCTCGAGGACGCGCACATCCTGATCACGACCCAGAAGATCTCCAGCATCGAGGAGATGCTCCCGCTGCTGGAGAAGGTGCTGCAGTCGGGCAAGCCGCTGCTGATCATCGCGGAGGACGTCGAGGGCCAGGCCCTGTCCACCCTGGTGGTCAACGCGCTGCGCAAGACGCTGAAGGTGGCCGCCGTCAAGGCGCCCGGCTTCGGTGACCGGCGCAAGGCGATGCTGCAGGACATGGCGATCGCCACGGGTGGCGAGCTGATCGCCCCCGAGCTCGGCTACAAGCTCGACCAGGTCACCCTCGACATGCTGGGCACCGCCCGGCGCGTCGTGGTCGACAAGGAGAACACCACGATCGTCGACGGTGGCGGCCAGAGCGCCGACATCACCGACCGCGTCTCGCAGATCCGCAAGGAGATCGAGGCCTCCGACTCCGACTGGGACCGCGAGAAGCTCCAGGAGCGTCTGGCCAAGCTCGGCGGCGGCATCGCGGTGATCAAGGTCGGTGCCGCGACCGAGGTCGAGATGAAGGAGCGCAAGCACCGCATCGAGGACGCCATCGCGGCGACCAAGGCCGCGGTCGAGGAGGGCACCGTCCCCGGCGGCGGCGCCGCCCTGGCCCAGGTGGCCAAGGAGCTCGACGGCAGCCTCGGCCTCACCGGCGAGGAGGCGATCGGCGTCAGCATCGTCCGCAAGGCGCTGCTGGAGCCGCTGCGCTGGATCGCGCAGAACGCCGGCCACGACGGCTACGTCGTGGTGGGCAAGGTCGTCGACCTCGACTGGGGTCACGGCCTGAACGCGGCCACCGACGAGTACGTCGACCTGGCCGCCGCCGGCATCATCGACCCGGTGAAGGTGACCCGCAACGCGGTCTCCAACGCCGTGTCGATCGCCGGTCTGCTGCTGACCACGGAAAGCCTCGTGGTCGACAAGCCGACCGAGTCGGAGCCGGCCGCGGCCGGTGGGCACAGCCACGGTGGCCACGGCCACCAGCACGGCCCGGGCTTCTGACCCGCGAGCACCGCAAGAAAGGGCGCGCCCCAGTGGGGCGCGCCCTTTCGCGTTCCGGCGCGTGCCCCGGTTCGCGCTCCGGCGGTAGAGTGCGCCCGTGGAGATCCGGGCATCCGACGAGGACCGCGAGCGGACGGTGGCCGCGCTCGAGCAGCACGCCGGCGCGGGACGCCTGACCCTGGACGAGTTCGCCGAGCGGGCCCAGGTCGCCCATGGCGCCCGCACCCTGGCCGAGCTGGCCGCGGTCGTCGGCGACCTGCCGTCCGACAACACCGGCGCTTCGGCCGCCGCGTCGGTCGCCGCCGAGCCCAGCCGCGAGCTTCTGGTCCTCTTCGCCGTGGCCGCCGCAGCGCTGATCCTGCTCGCCGTCTTCTTCGCCGTGATCCGCGCCTGAGCCGCTCAGCTCGCCTGAGCCGCCCATATGCCCGAGCGCCGCTGGTTCGCTGAGCCGCCGGGTCCCATCGGGCCTTGCCGCTTCACCGGGGTCAGTGGGCGGCTCCGGCACGCGCGGCATCGTCCGGTGACGGCTCGTCCACGTCGGAGACGGGCTCGTCCACGTCGGGGACCCGTTCGCCGTGCCAGGAGCGCCACAGGGCCGCGTAGGGGCCGCCGGCCGCGACCAGCTCGTCGTGGGAGCCCAACTCGGTGATCCGGCCGCCCTCGACCACGGCGACGCGGTCGGCGTCGTGGGCCGAGAACAACCGGTGGGCGATCGCCACGACCGTCCGCCCGTGCAGCACGGCGGCCAGCGAGCGTTCCAGGTCGCGGGCGGCCCGCGGGTCGAGCAGCGACGTCGCCTCGTCGAGCACCAGCGTGTGCGGGTCGGCCAGCACCAGCCGGGCCAGCGCCAGCTGCTGCGCCTGCGCCGCCGACAACGGGTGACCGCCCACGCCGACGACGGTCTCGAGCGCTCCCGGCAACGCCTCGGCCCACTCGAGCGCGTGCACCGCGGCCAGCGCCGCCCGCACCTCGTCGTCGCCCGCGCCCGGACGAACCATGGCGAGGTTGTCGCGAACCGTGCCGATGAAGACGTGGTGCTCCTGCGTCACCAGCGCCACCTCGGTGCGCAGCCGGTCGAGCGGCAGGTCGTGCAGCGGCACCCCGCCCACCGTGATCGTCCCGCTGGTCGGTTCGTGCACGCCGGCCAGCAACCGGCCCAGCGTCGATTTGCCCGCGCCGGACGGACCGACGACGGCCAGCCGCTCGCCGGGCTCGAGAGTCAGGTCGAGGCCGTGCAGCACCTCGCGACCGGTCACATAGGAGAAATGGACGTCGCGCACCTCGATGCGGGCGCCCGCGGGCTCGGCCACGACGGGCGTCTCCCCCTTGTCGGGATCGGCCGCGACCCCCAGCAGGCGGGCCAGCGACGCGGCGCCCACCTGCACCTCGTCGAGCCAGCCGAGCAGCCGGTCGAGCGGGTCGATCAGCATCTGCACATAGATCACCGCGGTGGTCAGCTGGCCCAGCGACACCGAGCCGCGCAGGTAGAGCCATCCGCCGACCAGCAGCGTGGCGACCACCGGCAGCACGTAGCTCACCTCGATGACCGGGAACCACACCGTCCGCAGGAACAGCGTGTATTTCTCGGCTGCCCAGGACCGCCGCAAATCGGCGTCGGAACGCTCGACCCGCTGCCGGTGACGGCGCAGCGCGTCGACCGTGCGCGCACCCTCGACCGTCTCGGCGAGCCCGTCCGTGACCGTCGAGTAGACCGCATTTTGCCGCAGATAGCCGGCCGGCGCGCGACGCAGATACCACCTCGTGCCGACGGTGATGATCGGCACGGCGACCAGCAGCGGAACGGCGAGCAGCGGCCCGGTGAGCACCAGCGCGCCGACCACGAGCGTCACCGTGATCAGCGCGATCATCGTCTCGGGCACGGCCAGGCGGACGCAGCGCGACAAGGCGTCGACGTCGCGGGTCGTGCGGGTGAGCAGGTCGCCGGAGCCCGCCCGCTCCACTGTGGAGAGCGGCAGGGCGAGCACCCGATCGACGAAATCCTCGCGCAGCCGGGCCAGCACCTGCTCACCGAGCCGGGCCGACGACAGATAGGCGAAACGCGTCAGAACCGCCTGAAGCACCACGAAACCGGCGATGATCGCGGCCAGCCGGTCGACGACCCTGAGGCCCCCACCGTCGCGGATGGACTCGACAAGGTCACCGAGCAGTCGCGGCCCGACCAGCCCGGCGACGGCCGCCAGCACATGCAGGCCGACGGTCAGGCCGAGCGCGCGCGGGTAGCGCCGGAAAAGATCGCGGGCATAACGCCGCACCTGGGCGCTGCTCGCCACCGGCAGGAGGTTGCTCACTGCTCCTCCTCGCGCAGCACCGTACGGGCGTAAGCCGGCTCGCCGGCCAGCAGATCGTGGTGGGTGCCGTCGGCCACCGCCCGGCCGTGCTCGACGAAGAGCACCCGGTCGGCCCGGTCGAGCACCAGCGGGCTGGAGGTGCAGAGCACCGTCGTGCGGCCCGTGCGGGCGGCGATCAGGCGGTCGGCTATGCGCGCCTCGGTGTGCGCGTCGACGGCGCTGGTCGGCTCGACCAGGATCAGCACGTCGGGGTCGGCCACCAGAGCCCGCACCAGCCGTAACCGCTGCTGCTGACCACCCGAGAACGTGCGCCCGCGCTCGGCCACCTCGCTGTCGAGGCCGTCCGGGAGCGCCTCGAGGATGTCGATCGCGGCCGCCGCGTGCAGCGCCGCCGGCAAGCGATCGGTGTCGTGCGGGTCGAGATCGGCCCGCATCGGACCGGTGAACAGGCGGGCGTCGTTGTCGGCCACGAGCACGCGTTCGCGCACCGTGGCCAGCTCGAACGAGCCCAGCGGCACGCCGTCGACGAGGCCGCCGTCGGCGTAGCGGCCCAGCCGGTCGGCGATGGCGGCCGCCTCGGCCGGCACGGAGGCGACGATCGCGGTGATCTCGCCGGGCCGGATCGTCACCCCGGACGCCGGGTCGGACAGCTCACCGCCGAACCGCTCGGCCGGCACCGGGACGACCGGGTCGGGCAGGTCGGTGGTCGCCCGCAGCATCCCGACGACGCGGCGCGCGGACACGTGGCCGCGGGTCAGCTTGTCGATCGCCTCGGTGAGCTGCCGCAGGGGCGTGACCAGGAAGGCGGCGTACGCGTAGAAGGACACCAACTGACCGACCGTGATGTGGCCGCTCAGCGCGAACCGGGCGCCGAGCCAGGTGACCAGCACCAGGAAGATGCCGGGCAGCAGCACCTGGGCGGCCTCGAGCAGCGACTCGACCCGGGCCGTGCGCACCCCGGCGCCGCGCAGCCTCTGCGACTCCTCGCGGTAGCGCTCGCCCATCACCGCCTCGCCGCCGACGCCGCGGAGCACGCGCAGGCCGCCGACCAGATCGGCGGCCCGGCCGGTGAGCAGGCCCTGCTGCTCGCGGGAGGCCTGCTGGCGACGATGCAGCGGGCGGATGAGCAGGCCGACGACGGCCATCAGCAGGGGCACGCCGAGCACCACGACGAGCCCGAGCGGCACCGAGGTGGTGAGCAGGATGATCGACACCGTGAGCACCGCGACGAGCGAGCCGGTGCCCCGGGCGGTGATGTCGATCGCGGAGCCGATCTGGCGGATGTCGGACGTGCCGATCGCGACGACCTCGCCGGTGTCGAGACGGCGGGAGAGCGCCGAACCGAGCCGCCCGGCCTGACGAACCGTGACCTGGACGGTGGTGAACATGCCGCCGATGAAGTTGACCAGCGCGAACCGATGCCGGACGACGCCGAACACGGCCTGCCCGGCGCCGGCGGCCAGCAGGACCAGGCTCCAGACCAGCAGTCCGCGACGGTCGCGGCCGGTCGCGGCGTCGATCGCCCGGCCCACGATCGCCGGCACGAAGGCCTGGCAGAGCATCCACAGGACAGCGAACGTGATGGCCGCGTACACCGGCCGCCAGGCCCGCCGGACCAGCCACCGCAGATAGGCGGTGGCCGATCGGCTGTCGGGGGCGCCGGGGTCGGCGTCGGGAAGTTCTCGCATCAGGGACCCGACGTTACGGGCGGGGTGTGACAGTTTGCGACGGCTTTTCGCCGACCGTGACGGGTCTAACGGTCGACCGGCGAGAAGTCCCAGATGTGCGGCGCGCGAGCGATCAGCTTGGCCGGTGGGGCGGGCATGTCCTCCGGGGTGTTACGCCACTTCGAGATGACGACGATGCGGTTGTCGGTGGACGAGTAGACCTCGCTCGACACGTGTTGCGGCAGCACCTCGATGTGCGGCACCGCGACATCGCAGACCCACGACAGCAGCTCGTCGAAGCCACTGAGCGAGGCCCTTATCTCCCACATCCGCGCGATCATGCTGGGTTCCTACCCCGCCACACTGACCGTGGTCAATGGCAGCGCGGAATCGGCCGGCAGATCGAGACGACTCGGGGCGACCCCGGCGGCGACCAGGCGCGAGCCGAGCGCCGCGACCATCGCGCCGTTGTCGGTGCACAGCTGCGGCCGGGGCACGCGTACCTCGATGCCGTGCCGGGCGGCGCGCTCGACGGCCAGCACCCGCAGCCGAGAATTCGCCGCGACGCCCCCGCCGATCAGCAGCGTCCGCACGCCGTTGGCCCGGCAGGCCTCGATCGCCTTGGCGGTGAGCACATCGCACACCGCCTCCTGGAACGAGGCCGAGACGTCGGCCACCGGCACGGGCTCGCCGGCGCGTTCGCGGGCCTCGACCCAGCGGGCCACCGCGGTCTTGAGCCCCGAGAAGGAGAAGTCGTACCGGTGCGCGGCCAGATCCTTGGGCGCGGTGAGACCCCGGGGGAAGGCGATCGACGCCGGGTCACCCTCCCGGGCCGTACGGTCGATGATCGGTCCACCCGGGAAGCCGAGCCCCAGCAGCCGGGCGACCTTGTCGAACGCCTCGCCGGCGGCGTCGTCGATCGTGGCGCCGAGCGGCGTCACCCCGTTGGTGAGGTCGTCGACCAGCAGCAGCGAGGAGTGCCCACCGGAGACGAGCATCGCGATGGCCGGCTCGGGCAGCGGGCCGTGTTCCAGGGTGTCGACGGCCACGTGGGCCGCGAGGTGGTTGACGCCGTAGATCGGCTTCTCCGCCGCGAGGGCGTACCCCTTGGCCGCCGCGACCCCGACGAGCAGCGCCCCGGCCAGGCCCGGCCCGCTGGTCACCGCGATGGCGTCGATGTCGGCCAGGGTGACTCCGGCCTCGTCGAGGGCGCGCCCCATGGTCGGGACGAGGGCCTCGAGGTGCGCCCGGCTGGCCACCTCGGGCACGACACCGCCGAACCGCGCGTGCTGCTCCACACTCGACGCGAGCGCGTCGGCCAGCAGGGTGTGCCCGCGCACGATGCCGATGCCGGTCTCGTCGCAGGACGTTTCGATGCCGAGGACCAGGGGCTCGTCAACCATTGCGCATCATCACCAGGGCGTCCGTGTTGCTCGGTTGGTAGTAGCCGCGCCGGATGCCGACGGGCTCGAAATCGTACGCCGCGTACAGATGCTGGGCCGGGGCGTTGTCGACCGCGACCTCCAGCAGGGTCTGTTTGATCCCCAGCCGGGCGGCCTCGCCGAGCAGCGCCTCGAGCAGGACCCGGCCGGTGCCGCGACGCTGCCCGGTGCGGCGTACGGCGATGTTCTGCACCCAGGCCTCGTCCGGTGTGGCGGCGAGTCCCGCGTACCCGAGAAGGTCGTCCTCCTCGAGCGCGACGACGTAGAAGTTGCGCTGCGCCAGCTCGTTCCAGAACATCGGGGCCGACCACTTCTCGTCGCCGAAGAGGTCGGCCTCGAGCGGCAGGACCTCGGCGATGTGCCACCAGCGGAAGCGCTCTATGCGCATCAGGTCAGCACCGGCTTGCGCCCGGACGGCTCGACCGCGTCGGGCCGGCGCAGGTAGAGGGGGGTGAGCGGGTCGCTCGGCGCGGCCGAACGGATCCGGTCGGCCGCGAGGGCGACGAGGGCGGCGCCGGGCGGATAGAGCAGGTGCTCCTCCACCGGGACGCCGAAGAGGTCGCCGTACTTGAGTGCGCCCTCTCCCACGGCCCGGTCGACCAGATGGCCCACCGCCGACGATCGACCCGGGACCTCGCGCCCGGTCAGATCGATGCCGTCGTCGCGGGCGGTGGCCTGCCCGATCAGGTAGTCGGCCTCGGCCCGGGCCAGCGCGGCGGCCACCCGGGCGGCGTCGGCGCCGGCCAGAGCGGTGGCCGCTTCCAGAGTCTCGGACTCGGCGAGCGCGGCCGCCTCGGTCGCGGCCCGGTTGCGGGCGCGGCTGGTGGTGGCCACCCCGGCCCGGAGGAGGCGGGCAGCCACGTCGGCCGGGCGGGCCACATCGGGCCCGAGAACGCGGACGCCGTCGAGATAGGTGGCGTAATAGACCTCACGACGCCGGGCGTCGGTGGCGACCAGCACCCGGCCCGGTCCGGCGGCACGGCCCAGGGCATCGAGCGAGCAGACTCCGTACGCCGGGATGGCCAGAGCCTGGCTCATGCTCGCCGCCGTGGCCAGGCCGACGCGCAGCCCGGTGAACGGCCCCGGCCCCAGCCCGGCGACGATCGCCCCCAGGTCGCCCGGCCGCACCCCCGCGTCGGCCAGCGTGGCCGCGATCTCGGGGGCCAGTTTCTCGCCGTGCGCGCGGGGGTCGACAGTGCGCCGCTCGGCCACCCCCCGCAGCCCGTCGGCGGTCACCTCCACCAGGGCGGCAGTCGACGCGGGCGTAGCGGTGTCCAGAGCCAGTACGAGCACGTCTCCGACCCTACTGCGCGCTCACCGGCCGGTCCGCGCGGCGGGCCGTGACACTCAGCTCCCGATGGGCTCGGCGCGCGGGTCCCAGTCGATGAGCTCGCGCCCACCGTCGGCGAGGGCCTTGTTGGCCGCGCTGAACGGGCGCGACCCCAGGAAGCCCCGGGGATTGAGCGGGCTCGGGTGGCCCGCCTCGATCACGACGTGCGCCGGGTTGGTGACCAGCACGGCCTTCTTCCGGGCGTAGCCGCCCCACAGCAGGAAGACGACCCGATCGTCGCGGGCGTTCAGCGCGCGGATCGTCGCGTCGGTGAACGCTTCCCAGCCCTTGCCGCCGTGGGAGGCCGCCGCCCCGGCGCGAACCGTCAGCACGGCGTTGAGCAGCAGCACGCCCTGCCGGGCCCACCCGGTGAGATCGCCGGCCGGGGGCGGCGCCACGCCGACGTCCGCGGCCAGCTCCTTGAAGACGTTGCGCAGCGACGGCGGGACGCGCACGCCGTCGCGCACGCTGAAGCTGAGCCCGTGCGCCTGCCCCGGCCCGTGATAGGGGTCCTGCCCCAGGATGAGCACCCGGATCTGCCGGGGTGAGCAGAGCCGGTAGGCCGCGAAGAGGTCCTCGACCGGCGGATAGATCGTGTGCGCCGCGTACTCCGCGGTCACGAACTCGCTCAGCGCGGCCGTCGCGTCGTCGTCGAGAAACTCGGCAAGCTCGGCCTGCCAGTCGGCCGGCAGCATCTCCGCCAGATTCACGTGCTCCCCTTCTCTGTTCGCTGATCGCCTTGCCGATCGCCTTGCTGATCGGCTTGTCGACCGACTTGCTGATCGGCTTGTCGAACGACTTGCTGGTCGCTTTGTCGACCGTCCTGCTGATCGCCTTGCTGATCGGCTTGCCGACCGTCTTACTGGTCGCCTTGCTGATCGGCGGTCAGGCGCGCGAGCCGCGCGGCCCAGTCACCGCCGTGCGGGACCAGGTCGACCACGCGGGTGTCGTCGTCGAGGCGGTCGATCCGCACCAGCAGGTATTCGTCGTTGAGCTGCTCGACCAGGCCGGCGCCCCACTCCACCACGGTGACCGCGTCGTCGGCCGAGGCGTCCAGGTCGAGGTCGTCGATCTCGGCGCGCGGGTCGGCGCTGTCCCCCAGCCGGTACGCGTCCGCGTGCACCAGCGGCGTGCGTCCCCGATGCACCCGGGCGATCACGAACGTCGGCGAGGTGATCGCGTCGGTCACCCCCAGCCCGGCCCCGATGCCCTGCGCCATCGCGGTCTTGCCGGCGCCGAGCGGCCCGGTCAGCAGCACCAGGTCGCCGGGCCGCAGGAACGAGGCGAGCCGTCGCCCGAACGCCCGGGTGTCGTCCACGGTGGCCAGCTTCACGAGATCCTCTCCAGGAACGGCAGCAGCGCGGCGTTGACCTCGTCGGCCTTCTCGAGCATGACCACGTGGCCGCTGTTGTCCACTTTGATCAACTCGGCCTCGGGCAGGTGCTTGAGGATCTCCTCGGAGTGGTTCACCGGGGTCAGGTAGTCGCGGGTGCCGACGATCACCAGCACCGGCACCCCGCGCAGCGCCGACAACGCCGGGAAGCGATTGTGGGTGTACAGGGTGTGCAGGTATTTCGTCAGCGTCTCGACCGAGGTCTTGGAGTTCATCGTCTCCACGAAGGTGACCAACGACGGACTGGGCTTGGGCTCACCGAAGCCGTACCGCCGGGTCAGCAGCCAGGCCAGGTCGGACGACACCACCCGGGCCCGGTCGATCGTGGTGCCGCCCAGGTGGGCGGCCCGGCCCCAGAGCGGGAAGAAGGGCGCGCTGGCCCGGGCCACCAGCGTGGGCAGGCCCAGCTTGGTCTTGTCGATCAGACCGGCCGACGTGGACATGAGCACGACCCCGGTGACCCGCTTGCCGAACCATTCCGGGTACTGCTCGGCGAACGCCATGATCGTCATGCCACCCATCGAGTGGCCGACGAGGATGATGTGCCCGTCGGGCACCGCCGCGTTGAGCACCGCGGCCAGCGACTTGCCGAGCGCCGCGATGTCGTACTCGCCGGACTGGAGCCGGCTGGACCGGCCGTGCCCGGGCTGGTCGTAGAAGACCAGCCGGTGGTCACCGCGCTCGGCCAGCACCTTGCGCTGGAAGTAGAAGGTGCCCATGTCGAGAGCGAAACCGTGTACGAAGACGATCGTGGGCTTGTCGCCCGGGGTCCGCGGCTCGACGATCTCGACGTGCAGCTCGGTGCCGTCGGCGGCGGTGATGGTCCGCTCCCGGTCGAACGGCTGATCGCCGAACGGCTCGTCGACATGCGGATCGCCGGGCGCCTGCACCGAGCGCCGCACCAGCACCCGTTCGACGGCGAACGCGGTCGCCAGGCCGGCCGCGAGCACCCCCACGGCGGCTCCGGCCAGGCCGACCTGCTTGGCCCGCCGGGACGGCACCTTGGCCGGACTCATGACGCACCCCCCATGTCCACCTCACCGGTCCGCCCCGCCCGGCCGTCCCCGGCGTCGCGGTCGAGCCCAGCCACCGATGCGCTGCCGCCGTCCCCGGCGTCGCGGTCGAGCCCAGCCACCGATGCGCTGCCGCCGTCGCCGCCATTGACCGGCCCGCCGGCCGCGGTGCCGCCGTCACCCGTGGCCGTAGCGCTGCCCTCTGTCCCGGCGGCGCCGTCGTAGAGACGGGGAACCCGCGTGCTGCCGAAGCGGGTCACGATCTCGTAGTTGATCGTGTCGACCACGGCGGCCCAGTCGTCGGCCGTGGGGCCGCCGTCGTCGCCCGGGCCGAAGATCGTCGCCACGTCACCGGCCGCGACCGGGTCGTCGCCGACGTCAAGGACGATCTGATCCATGCAGACCCGGCCGGCGATCGTGCGTCGCTTGCCGCCGAGCTGCACCGGCCCGGCGTTGGACGCGGCGCGGGGCACCCCGTCGGCGTAGCCGAGCGGCACCAGCGCCAGGGTCGTCTCCCGCTCGGTGACATAGGTGTGCCCATAGGACACGCCCTGGCCGGCGGGCACGCGTTTGGTCAGCGCGACCCGCGCCCGGGCGGTCATCGCCGGCCGCAGCCCGAACGTCTCGCCCTGCACCGGCGACAGCCCGTAGACCGCGATGCCGGGGCGCACCAGGTCGTAGTGCGAGTCGGGGCGGGTCAGCGTGGCGGCCGAGTTGGCGATGTGCCGGTAGCGCGGCGCGATGCCGAAGCGCTCGGCGACCGCCAGCCCGTCGGCGAAAGCGGCCAGCTGGTGGTCGATGGTCTCGTGGCCCGGCGCGTCCGCGTAGACGAAATGACTCCAGACGCCGACCACGTCGATCTCGCCGTCGGCCTGGGCCTTGGCCGCGGCCTCGAGTAGCGCCGGCCACTCGGCCGCCGTGGCGCCGCCCCGGGACAGCCCGGTATCGATCTTGAGATGGACCCGGGCCGTGCGCTCGGCCCGGCGACCCGCGCGGACCAGCTCGTCCAGCATCTCGAGGCTGCCCGCGTTGAGGTCGAGGTCGGCGGCGACGCCGTCGTGCAGCGGCAGCCCCGGCGAGTGCAGCCAGGCCAGCACCGGCACGTCGAGGCCGGCCCGGCGCAGCGCCAGCCCCTCGTCCAGGGTCGCCACCCCGAGCCAGGTCGCCCCGCCGGCCAGCGCCGCGCGCGCCGAGGGCAGCATGCCGTGTCCGTAGCCGTCGCCCTTGACCACGGCCATGACCTCGGCGGTGGTGCCCGCGCGCAGCGACGCGACGTTGTCCCGGATGGCGTCCAGATCGATCCGGACCTCGGCCTGCCACATGATTCCCAGCCTACTTACCCGTATGACACTGCTGTTTCGGCAGCTCCGTGGAGGTCGCGGACCGTCGCTCGGAGCGCGGCGGCGATGTCGGGGGCGGTGACCGGGCCGTCCTCCGCGGCCCGGCGGCCGGCCAGCCCGTGGGCGTACGCCGCGGCGACGGCGGCCCGCTCGGGCGGCAGCCCGCCGGCCAGCAACGACCCGAGCAGACCGGCCAGCACATCACCGCTGCCCGCCGTGGCCAGCGCGGACGTGCCGGTCGGGTTGACCCACACCGCGCCGGCCGGGGTGGCCACGATCGTCCGGTCGCCCTTGAGCAGCACCACCGCGTTCGTCCAGGAGGCCAGCTTGAGGGCGGCGCCGACGCGGTCGGCGCCGGGCGCCTCGCCGGCCAAGCGCTTGAACTCGCCGTCGTGCGGGGTGATCACCACCGGGGCGTCACGGCGCAGGTCGTCGGCGTGCCTGCCGTCGACCAGCAGGGTCAGCGCGTCGGCGTCGAGGAGCACCGGCAGCGGCGTGGCCAGCACGCTGCGCAGCGTGGTGCGGGCCTCGTCGTCGGTGCCGAGCCCCGAGCCGCACACCCAGGCCTGCACCCGGCCGGCGTCGGCGACCCTGGGCACGGCCACGACCGACGGGTGCGCGCGGACGACGTCCTCGTAGGCGCTGCCCGCGTAGCGGACCATGCCCGTCGGGCCCGCGAGCGCGCCGCTCACCCCGAGCAGCGCGGCGCCCGGATAGGTGGCCGAGCCGGTCGCGATGCCGACCACGCCACGGGTGTACTTGTCGGAGGCCGGGCCGGGACGCGGCCACCAGCCGGCGACGTCGCCGGCGTCGGGCACGGACGCTGCCGGGCCGGAACGCAGGACCGGCCCGAGCCCGATGTCGACCAGCTCGACGTGACCGCACCGCACGGCGGCCGGCCCGACCACGTGCGCGGGCTTGAGGCAGCCGAAGGTGACGGTGACATCGGCGCCGACCGCGTCGCCCGGCACATCGCCGGTGTCGACGGCCACGCCGCTGGGCACGTCCACCGCGACGACCACGGCGCGCGCGCCCGATCGCCCGCGCAGGGCACTCAGCCGGTCGGCCACGGCCACGGCGGGCGGGCGCAGTCCGCCGCTCGCGCCGATGCCGACGATGCCGTCGAGCACCAGATCGGCCCGCTCCGGCAGGTCGCGCACGGTGAAACCGCCGGCCGCGCGCAGGGCCCGCAGACCGGCGAGGTGAACTCGCTCGGGACTCATCAGCAGCGCCCGCACCTGAGCGCCGCGCCGGGCCAGGAGCGCGCCGGCATAGAGCGTGTCGCCCCCGTTGTCACCGCTGCCCACCAGCAGCAGCACGCGGGCGCCGTAGACGCCGCCGCCGTCGTCCAGCAGCAGGACACATCGCCGGGCCAGCCCGGCGGCCGCCCGCTGCATGAGCGTGCCCTCGGGCAGCGTGGCCATCAGGGATCGTTCGGCCGCGCGCACGTCCGCGACCCGCCAAGCCTGCCGCATCGGTCCTCCAGCTCCTGTTGAGACGATGCCGACCGTTCTAGCGCACCCCTGCGACATTTTCGCGGCGGCGCCGGTCAGGACTCCGCGACCACCATCGCCGAGGCGATGCCGCCGTCGTGCGAGAGCGAGAGATGCCATCGGTTGACCCCGCGCTCGGTCGCGACGGCGGCGACAGTACCGGAGACCGTGAGCCAGGGGCGGCCGTCCGGATCGGCGACGATCTCGCAGTCGTGCCAGAGCATGCCCGCGGGCGCGCCGAGCGCCTTGGCCACCGCCTCCTTGGCCGCGAAGCGTGCCGCCAGCGACTCGGCCGACCGCGGGTTTCCGGAGACGGTCAGCCGCTCGCCCTCGGTGAAGAGCCGGACCGCCAGCGACGGTGTCCGGTCGAGGGCGCGAGCGAAGCGCTCGACCAGGACCACATCGATGCCGACAGCCACGATCACGGCCCAACTTTATCGGTAGACGCCTCCTACCATCCGGCCGAGCGGCGGACCCGGCCTGTGGACGACCACTCACCCCTCGTCCACAGGCCCGGCCACGGCCGGGCCGCACGCCCTAACGTCAGCGCATCCCACGCCGGACCCAGGAGGTTGCCGATGAACCCCGAGCTCGAAGTCGACGCCGAGGCGCTGCGACGCGCGGCCTCAGAGATGGCCGCCACCGGTGACCGGGTGACTGCCGCGGCCGCCGGCGAGCCGCCGGTCCCGCGGACCCCGCGCTGGGCCGCCACCGACGCGGCCCAGCTGGCCGGTGACGCCGCCCGTGGCCTGCTCGCGCTGATCGGCGCCGACGTCGACGAGACGGCCCGCCGCGTCGACGAGGCCGGCGCCGCCTACGAGCTGGCCGACGCCCGCGCCGCCACCCGCCTGCGGCTGAGCCGATGACCACCGCCGTCCACGAGCGCCTGCGCGTCACCGACCCGGCGCGGTGGCGCGAGCTCGCCCTCTCCTGGCGCCGCTGGGCCACGCTGGCCGGTCGGCTGGCCGCCGAGGTCGGGCTCCGGGTCGCCGCCCTGGGCGAGGTCTGGCGAGGCGCGGCGGCCACGGCGGCCGCGCGCCGGCTCGACGAGTCGCGGCGGCGGCTCACCCTGTTCCGGCTGCACTGCTGGGTCGCCGACCAGGTGACCAGTGAGTTCGCTGCGACGCTGACCCGGGCGCGGGCGCTGCTGACCCGCGCTCTCGCCGCCGGGGCGCCCGGTCGCGACGACAACGGCGACTTCTCGGCCGCCCTGCTCGTGGCGGCCCGGGCCGATGCCGAGGCCACCGTGCGACTGGAGCGGCTGACCCGGGCGATCGAGGTCCCGGCCCGGCCGCCCGGTCCCGGCCGGCCCGACTGCGCCACCTCGCCGGCCGGGGTGCGCCGGTGGTGGGACGGGCTCGCCGCCGAGGAGCGCGCCTGGCTGCTGACGACCGAGGCGGTCTGGCTGGCCCGGCTCGACGGGCTGCCGGTGGCCGACCGCGACGTGGCCAACCGCCTGCTGCTCGACGATCGGCGCGCCGAGATCGACCGGGCCGTGGCCGGCGCCACCGGGCGCGAGCGCGACCGGCTGCGCGACGTCCGCGACGGGCTCGCCCGGCTGAGCGACCGGCTGGCCGACGAGAACGGCCCGCGCGCCTATCTGCTCAGCCTCGACACCGGCGCGGAGGGGCGGGCGGTGGTGGCCCTGGGCGACCCCGACCGGTCCGACAAGGTGCTGACCCACGTGCCCGGGATGACCGCCGACCTCGCCTCGTTCGGCGGTGAGCTGGCCCGGGCCGAGCGGGTCGCCGTCCGCGCGGCCGAGCTCACCCCACGGTCGGCCACCAGCGCGATCCTGTGGCTCGACTACGACGCGCCCGACTTCGTCGACGAGGCGGCGAGCGCCCGCCGGGCCGAGGCCGCGGCGCCCGCGCTGCGCCAGTTCCAGGAGGGTCTGCGGGCCGGGCACGAGGGTCCGCCCGCACGGCAGGTCGTGCTCGGCCACAGCTACGGGTCGCTGGTGGTCGGCCAGGCCGCGGCGACGGGGTTCGAGGCCGACGGCGTGGTCTTCGTGGGTTCGCCCGGGGTCGGCGTCGACTCGGCGCGGGAGTTGCGGGTGCCGCCGGGCGACGTGTGGTCGAGCACCTCGCGCGGCGACGTCATCCAGTACGCGGCGGTCGCGCCGGGCGGGCTCGTGCGCGACCTCGTGACGGCCGGCAGCGTGCCGGTGGCCGGTCCGTGGCTCGCCTTCGGGCGGCCCGAGCGCGATCTGTGGTTCGGTCACAACCCGAGCGATCCGGCGTTCGGGGCCCGGGTGTTCGCGAGCGCGCCGGGTGGTGGCCACGTCGGCTACTGGGACAACGGCAGCCCGTCCCTCGACACCCTGGCCGCCATCACGACCGGAGCAGCCCGATGACGGCACCGGCCGCCACCGCACCGAGCCGGTGCGATGACGGCCGGCGGCCGGACAGGCGGGAACTACTCGACGGTGACCGACTTCGCCAGGTTGCGGGGCTGGTCGACGTCGTGGCCCCGGGCCGAGGCGATCTCACAGGCGAGGATCTGCAGCGGCACGGTGGTCATCAGCGGCGCCAGCAGGGTCGGCGTGGCCGGCACCGGGATCAGGTGGTCGGCGTAGGCGGCGACGCTGTCATCGCCCTCCTCGGCGATCACGATGGTGCGGGCGCCACGGGCCCGGACCTCCTGGATGTTCGAGACGACCTTGTCGCGCATGACGCCGCGGCCGGCCGGCGAGGGCACCACGCACACCACCGGGGTGCCCTCGTCGATCAGGGCGATCGGACCGTGCTTGAGCTCACCGGCGGCGAAGCCCTCGGCGTGCATGTAGGCGAGCTCCTTGAGCTTGAGCGCGCCCTCCAGCGCCACCGGATAGCCGACGTGCCGGCCGATGAAGAGCACCGTCGAGGCGGTCTTCAGGTCACGGCCGAGGGCGCGTACTTCCTCCATCGAGCCGAGCAGCCGGCGCAGGCTGTCCGGGGTGGTCTGCAGCTTCTCGACCACGGCCGCGACCTCGTCGGCGTACATGACGCCGCGGATCTGGGCCAGGTGCAGGCCGATGAGATAGCAGGCGACCAGCTGGGTGAGGAACGCCTTGGTCGACGCCACCGCGATCTCGGGGCCGCCGTGGGTGTAGAGCACCGCGTCCGACTCGCGGGGGATCGTCGAGCCGTTGGTGTTGCAGATCGCCAGCACGCGGGCCTTCTGCTCCTTGGCGTGGCGCAGCGCCATCAGCGTGTCCATCGTCTCGCCGGACTGACTGATCACGATCACCAGCGTCGAGCGGTCGAGGATCGGGTCGCGGTAACGGAACTCGCTGGCCAGCTCGACCTCGCACGGGAGGCGCACCCAGTGCTCGATGGCGTACTTGGCGACCATGCCCGCGTTGTAGGACGTGCCGCAGGCGATGATGAAGATCTTGTCGACGTCGCGCAGGTCCTGATCGGTGAGCCGCACCTCGTCGAGGATGATCTCGCCCCGGTCGGAGAGCCGGCCCAGCAGCGTGTCGGCGATGGCCTGCGGCTGCTCGGCGATCTCCTTGAGCATGAAGTAGTCGTAGCCGCCCTTCTCGGCGGCCGAGGCGTCCCAGTCGATGTGGAACTCGGTGCCCTTCTGCACCGAGCCGTCGAAACCGGTGATCTCGATGCCGGCCGGCGTGATCAGGACGACCTGGTCCTGGCCCAGCTCGATCGCCTCACGGGTGTACTCGATGAACGCCGACACGTCGCTGGCCAGGAAGTTCTCACCGTCGCCGCGGCCCACGACCAGCGGCGAGTTGCGGCGGGCGGCCACGACCGCGTCGGGCACCTCGACGTCGATGGCGAGCAGGGTGAAGGCGCCCTCGAGCCGGCGCACCGTCCGGCGCATGCCCTCGGCCAGCAGCTCCGGCCCCTCGGCGTGGCCCGCCTCGCGCAACGCCCGCACCTCGGCGGAGAGCAGGTGGGCGGCGCACTCGGTGTCGGTGTCGCTGGCGAACTCCACCCCGGTCGCCTCGAGCTCGGCCCGCAGGCGGGCGAAGTTCTCGATGATGCCGTTGTGGATGACCGCGACCCGGCCGTCCCGCGAGACGTGCGGGTGCGCATTGCGGTCGGTCGGACCGCCGTGCGTCGCCCAGCGCGTGTGGCCGATGCCGGTGAGCCCACCGGCGATGGCGGGATCCGCGGCCTCGGCGAGAGCCTTCTCCAGATTGGCGAGCTTGCCGGCCTTCTTCTCGGTCAGCAGAACGCCGTCGTCGACGACAGCGACACCGGCGGAGTCGTACCCGCGGTATTCCAGCCGGCGCAGTCCGTCAAGAACGATGCTGAGCGCCGGACGACCGCCGACGTACCCCACGATGCCACACATGGCGGAGACTCTAGCCCACGACCGCTCATCCGTCATGCGCGAGAAGCACCCTTTTGAGCACTCGGTCTGCGCAGAACGGACCGAAAGGCCTACGGCGCCCTCCAACGACTGGCGTCATTGGCGTACCGTCGGCTACCGCGCGACGACAGCGCGCTCGCACCGGGAGACATGGTGAGCAAACAGCCCGACAATCGGCAGCCGGACGGCACCTCTGAGCCGACCGTTCCCGGCCACCCGGCCTCCGGCCCGCCGTATCCGCCGACCTTCGCGCCCGGATACGCGTCGCTGCCCCAGCCGCCGAACCCGGACTATCCGCCGACGGCGGAGTTCCCGGCCACCCCGACGGATCAATTCCCCGAGACGTACGCGCCCTCGCCGCAGTACGGCCCACCGGCGCAGTACGGCCCACCGGCGCAGTACGCCCCGCCACCGCAGTACGCCCCGCCGGGATACGGTCCGCCACCCTTCGGTGCTCCCGGGCATCCTCAGCCGTCCTACCCGGGGCCGTCGGGCCCGCCGCCGCGCAAGAGCAAACTGCCGATCATCGCGGTGATCGTGGCGGTCACGCTCCTGCTCTGTGGCGGCGTCGCGACCGCGGGGGTGCTCATCGCGCGCAACGTGGCCGACCGGGCCGAGCGGGCGGTCGACCAGCTCCCCGACCTGCCGTCGGCCGCGCCGCAGCTGCCCGACCTGCCGACCGACGGGCCCGGCCTGCCCACCGACCTGCCCGACCTGCCCACCGACCTGCCCAGCCTGCCGGCCGCGCCCGGCCTCGACGGTCGGACGATCTCGGTGACGTACGAGGTGAGCGGTGAGGGCCAGGCCTCGCAGATCCTCTACGTGGAGAAGCTCGGCGACGCGCCCAAGCGCCTGCAGAATGTCGATCTGCCGTGGAAGTTCACGACCAAGATGGAGACGCCGGCGCTGGTGTCGGTCGTCGCGATGCGGGTCGGCACGTCGGAGGAGACGATCAGTTGCCGGGCTCTGGTCGACGGCGCCGAGGTGAAGCAGCGCACGTCGAGCGCGAGCACCGTCGCCACGGCCACCTGCACCCACTTCGCCATCGAATAAGCGCATCAAATGAGCACATCGAATGAGCCCCACCGAGGGAGCCCCACCGAGGGAACCCCAGCGAGGGAACCTCAGCGAGGGAGCGCGAGCGGCATGAGCGCGAGCGGGCGATCCGACAGACGAGCGGCCGAGCAGAAGGACTACCGACCTTGACGAGCGACCCGCTGGTCGAACGGATGCGCCCGTTCGGCACAACCATTTTCACGGAGATGTCCGCGCTGGCCACCCGCACCGGCTCGATCAACCTGGGCCAGGGCTTCCCGGACACCGACGGCCCGGCCGAGATGCTGGACGCCGCCGCGCGGGCCCTGCGGGAGGGCGCCAACCAGTACCCGCCGCTCCCCGGCATCCCCGCGCTGCGGGCGGCCGTCGCCGCGCACGAACAGCGCTTCTGGCGGCTCGAGCGCGACCCGGACAGCGAGGTCGTCGTCACCGCCGGGGCGACCGAGGCGATCGCCGCGGCGATCCTCGCCCTGTGCGAGCCCGGCGACGAGGTCGTCACGTTCGAGCCCTACTACGACTCGTACGCCGCCTCGATCACCCTGGCCGGCGCCGTCCGCCGGCCGGTCACGCTGCGTCCGGGCGCCGACGGCCGCTACGGCTTCGACGAGGAGCGGTTGCGTGCGGCGTTCGGCCCGCGCACCCGTCTGGTGCTGCTCAACTCGCCGCACAACCCCACCGGCAAGGTGTTCACGGCGGCCGAGCTGGCCCTGATCGCCGAGCTGTGCCGGGAGCACGACACCTACGCCGTGACCGACGAGGTCTATGAGCACCTGGTCTTCACCGACGCCGCCGAGCCGCACGTGCCGCTCGCGAGCCTGCCGGGCATGCGCGAGCGCACGCTGCGCATCTCGTCGGCCGGCAAGACGTTCTCGTGCACGGGCTGGAAGGTCGGCTGGGCGACCGGGCCCGCGCGGCTGGTGTCCGCGCTGACGAGGGTGAAGCAGTTCCTGACCTTCGTGAACGCCGGCCCGCTGCAGCCGGCCGTGGCCGTCGCGCTCGGGCTCGGCGACGACTACTTCACCGGCTTCCGGGACCAGCTCCAGGCCCGCCGCGACCACCTGACCGCCGGGCTGGTCGAGGCCGGGTTCGCGGTGCAGCCCTCCGAGGGCACGTACTTCGTGACGGCCGACATCACGCCGCTGGGCGGGACCGACGGCATCGAGTTCTGCCGCGAGCTGCCCGGGCGCTGCGGTGTGGTCGCCGTGCCCACGCAGGTCTTCTACGACGACCGGGCCGCGGGGCGCCACCTCATCCGCTTCGCCTTCTGCAAGCGCGAGTCCGTGATCGACGAGGCCGCGCAACGGCTGGCCAAGCTCGACCGCGGCTAGCGAACGGCCCGCGCTGCGAAAGGCCGGCCCCGCGGGACCGGCCGCCATGGAGAACGGGCCAGCTCGGCAGGACCGGCCGGCATGGAGAACGGGCCGGCCCGACAGGACCGGCCCGCGCTGCGAACAGGGTCAGACCGGGCTGGCCGACCGGACCTCTTCGGCGATCCGCTCGGCGACCTCGCGAGCGTGCTCCTCGGTGGCCGCCTCGACCATCACCCGGACGAGAGGCTCGGTGCCCGACGGGCGCAGCAGCACCCGACCGGTCTCGCCCAGCTCGTTCTCGGCCAGCGCCACGGCGGCCTGCACGGCGGGGGCCGCCGCTCCGGCCGCGCGGTCGCCGACCCGGACGTTGATCAGCACCTGCGGCAGCGTGTGCAGCACGGACGCCAGGTCGGCCAGCGACTTGCCGGTCGACGCCAGGTGAGCCATCAGGTGCAGGCCGGTCAGCACGCCGTCGCCGGTGGTGGCGAACGCCGGCATCACGATGTGCCCGCTCTGCTCGCCGCCCAGCGCGAACCCACCCGCGGCCAGCTCCTCCAGCACGTATCGGTCGCCGACCTTGGTCTCGAGCAGTTTGATGCCGGACTGCTTCATGGCGATCCGCAGGCCCAGGTTGCTCATGACGGTCGCGACCAGCGTGTCGTCGGTCAGCGTCCCGGCGTCGCGCATCGCCAGGGCCAGGATCGCCATGATCTGGTCGCCGTCCACGATCTCGCCCGCGGCCGTGACAGCCAGGCAGCGGTCCGCGTCGCCGTCGTGGGCGAGGCCCAGGTCGGCCCCCTCGGCCAGCACGGCGTCCCGCACCTTGTCGAGGTGGGTCGAGCCGCACTCCTCGTTGATGTTCAGGCCGTCCGGGTCGGCGTGGATCGCGATGACCTCGGCTCCGGCCTCCTCGTAGGCGACCGGGGCGACCTCGCTGGCCGCGCCGTTCGCGCAGTCGACCACGACCTTGATGCCGTCGAGCCGGTTCGGGACGGACCCGACCAGGTGCTTCACATAGTGCTCAGCCCCGTCGAGCAGATCGTGCACCCGCCCGATGGCCGCGCCGGTCGGGCGGCCGACCAGCCCGTGCCCGTCCTTGACGGCCTGCTCGATGCGTTCCTCGAGCTCGTCCGGCAGCTTGGAGCCGCCGGCGGCGAAGAGCTTGATCCCGTTGTCGGGCATCGGGTTGTGCGAGGCCGACAGCATCACGCCGAGGTCGGCGTTGGTCTGGCCGACCAGGAAGGCGACCGCGGGGGTGGGCAGCACGCCGACCCGCACCACGTTCGCCCCGGCGCTGGTGAGCCCGGCGACCACGGCCGCCTCGAGCATTTCGCCGCTGGCCCGCGGGTCCCGCCCGACGATGGCCAGGGGCTGATGGCTGCTGTCGCTCTCGACCAGCACGCGCGCTGCCGCGACGGCGACACTGAGTGCCAGTTCCGGGGTGAGATCGCCATTCGCGAGTCCGCGTACGCCGTCGGTGCCGAACAGACGCCCCATAGAGGCTTCCTTTCCCCGGAATCACCCCTGAGGGAGAGGCCAAGCCGGGTGCGTTGAGAAGGGAGGGGAACGCAAAACGGCCGGGCCGGCCCCCTCGAGAAAACCAGGGGGGCGCAACCCGGCCGTGTCAGACTCGGCGCAAAATCAGCGCTTCGAGTACTGCGGAGCCTTGCGGGCCTTCTTGAGACCGTACTTCTTGCTCTCCTTGACGCGGGCGTCGCGGGTGAGGAAGCCGGCCTTCTTGAGGGCGGGACGGTCGTCGGGCTCGTTGGTGATGAGCGCCCGCGCGATGCCGAGGCGCAGCGCGCCGGCCTGACCGGTGATGCCGCCGCCGCGCAGGTTGGCGATGACGTCGAACTGCTCGTCCTTCTCGGCGGTCACGAACGGCTCACGGATGAGCTGCTGGTGCACCTTGCTCGGGAAGTAGGCCTCGAGATCGCGGCCGTTGCAGGTGATCTTGCCGGTGCCGGGGACGAGACGCACCCGGACGATGGCCTCCTTGCGGCGGCCGACGGTCTGGATGGGACGGTCACCGGGACGCGGGGCGCGGACCGGGGCCGGCGCGGGCGTCTCGACGACAACGACCGTCTCAGCGGGCGTCTCGACGACAACGGCCGTCTCAGCGGGCACCTCGACGGTCTCGACGACCTCGGGCTCGATAACGTCGGACATGCTGCTGCCTTCTCCCGCGCTCACTGCGCGATCTGGGTGATTACGAACGGCTGGGGCTGCTGCGCCGCGTGCGGGTGCTCAGCGCCCGGGTAGACCTTCAGCTTCTTGATGATCTGCCGCGCGAGCTTGTTGTGCGGGAGCATGCCCTTGACGGCCAGCTCGATCGCCTTCTCGGGGCGCTTGCTCAGCAGCTCCTCGTAACCGACCTGCTTGAGACCGCCCGGGTAACCCGAGTGGCGGTACGCCACCTTGGTCTGCCGCTTGTTGCCGGTCAGGGCGACCTTGCCGGCATTGATGATCACCACAAAGTCGCCGGTGTCGACATGCGGGGCGAAGGTCGGCTTGTGCTTTCCGCGCAGGAGGGTCGCGGTGTGGGTGGCCAGCCGACCCAGAACGACGTCAGAAGCGTCGATAATGTGCCACTGACGCTCGATCTCACCCGGCTTCGGGCTGTACGTACGCACAGAATTACCTTGTCTTGTCGTCGGTCTGGGGTCGCGCGCTGGTCGCGCCGAACGCGAACATCGAGCCTACCCCCGGGGAGTGGGCTCGCAGCTGTCGCACAACAGCAGGCAACAATACCCGGCTGCGCGGCGCGTGGTCAAAACGTGCTGGTCCAACGTGCGACTCCAACACGGAAAGCGACACGATCGGTGGCCTCGCCCAGCGCGCGGACGCGACCTCCAAGAATAACCGCTTGCAAGCATACCCGCCGCCGCGGGCGCGCCCGACACCGGGACCCGGCGTCACGAAGGTCACAGGTCGATAGCTCTTAGCAGGCTCGAAACAAACGGGACGCAGGGGCGAAATTCCTCACCGGCACGCTTCGGACATGGCCAATGGTGCTGACACCTCGACGACGCGGGCCCGGCGCGGTCCGAGCGGTCGCGGACGACGCACTATGGAAAGGCCACCGTCAGGGTTGAGGACGGACCTGACGGTGACCGCCGGACCGGCTTCCCGGGACGGCGAAGAGGAGTCGTGGCGCGCGCCGGCCGGAGGTATGGCGGAGTACGCAGGCGTGACATGGGAGCGGGTCGACGCTGAGGACGGCGGACTCCGAGCGTGCCCTTCGGTGGACCGGACGGCCGCGCCACGACTTCTGAAAAACGATCGGCTCCCGAGCACGGAGACCCGGTCCGGATGAGCGACCGTACGGGGGGAACGCGCCGGGCGATCATCACGGCGGCCGGTCTGGCCGAGCCGACCGCGTCCCTCTCCGGCTACACGGTGGGCGTCACGGCCGACCGCCGGCGCGATGAGCTGGCCACCCTGCTCGAGAGCCGCGGCGCGCGGGTGGTGCTGGCGCCCGCCCTGCGCATCGTCCCGATCGCCGACGACGCCGAGCTCCGGGCGGCCACCCGGGCCTGCCTGGACACCCCGCCCGACGTCGTGCTGGTCAACACCGGCATCGGCATGCGCGGCTGGCTCGAGGCGGCCGAGGGGTGGGGGCTGGCCGAGCCGCTGCGGGCCGTGCTGGCCCGGGCATACCTGATCGGACGGGGACCCAAGGCACGCGCCGCGATCCGCTCGGCCGGGCTGCACGACCAGTGGTCGCCCGAGGGCGAAGGCTACGAGGAGGTCGTCGACCACCTCCGGGCCCGCGGCGTCGCCGGGCTGACCGTGGCGATGCAGCTGCACGGCGAGAGCCAGCCCGAGTACACCGAGGCGCTCGAACAGGCCGGCGCCCGCGTGATCGAAGTCCCGGTCTACCGCTGGGCCCCGCCCACCGATCCCGCTCCCCTGCACCGCCTGGTCGATCTGATCACCGCCCGCCTGGTGGACGCGGTGACCTTCACCGCCGCCCCGGCCGCGCAGGCCCTGCTGCGCACCGCCGGCCCGGGCGCCGAGGCGGTCCTCGAGGCGCTCCGCCACGACGTCCTGGCCGCCTGCGTGGGCCCGGTCACCGCCGGTCCGCTGCGGCGCCACAACGTTCCGGTCGT
The DNA here is from genome assembly GCF_023544445.1 of Actinoplanes sp. M2I2. GTDB lineage: Bacteria > Actinomycetota > Actinomycetes > Mycobacteriales > Micromonosporaceae > Actinoplanes. Next base: position 515,100 of record NZ_JALPVJ010000005.1, read on the forward strand.
CACCCCGGCCCGGGCCCGGCTGAGCTCGCTGGTCCGCACGATCGTCGACGAGCTCCCCCAGCGCGCGGTCTCGCTCGAGGTGGCCGGCCACTCCCTGACGCTGCGCGGGCACGCCGCGATCGTCGACGGCGAGCTGCGGCCTCTGGCCCCCGCGCCGATGGCCGTCCTGCGGGCTCTGGCCGCCGTCCCCGGCCACGTCCTCTCCCGGGCCGCCCTGCTGCACGCCCTGCCTCGCGGCGCCGACGAGCACGCCGTCGAGATGGCCGTCGCCCGCCTGCGGGCGGGCCTCTCGGCCCCGGGAGTGATTCAGACCGTCGTCAAGCGCGGCTATCGTCTACCCGTTTGAGGTACGCCGATCCAGCTTCGCCGTACGCCCGTCGAGCACCTGGCCGAGCCGCTCCTCGAGCCGCCGCCGGGCGAGGTCGTCGCCGATGTCCAGCCCGGCATCGCGCCACGGCTGGACCACCTTCGCGGGGTCCGGCAGGAAGCCGACGATGTCCATGATCTGCCAGTAGCGGCCCTCGTCGGCCGGTCGGCGACAGGCGGCGACGAACCGGGCCGCCGCTTCCGGCCCGTGCAGCATCGCGGTGCCGGTGGCAGCGTGCGCGACGTCCAGGTCGGCCGGCCCCCACGACGTCTCGACCCAGTCGACCACACCACTGACCCGCCCCTGGGACCAGAGCACATTGCCCAGGTGGAAGTCCCGGTGCAGAAAGGTGCCCACGTACGCCGGCGGCGCCTGCTCGAGCACCTCGAACGCCCGCTCCCACAGGCCGGCCTGCCGCGCCCACGGCGGAACCACGCGCTTGCCCGGCGGCGCCCACGATTGATACTCCCGCGGCCGCTCGTCCCCCGCCCCCAGCTCGTGGATGCCGGCCAGGAGCCGCGCGAGGCGCTCCAGCACGTCGTCCGCGGCCGAGGTGAGACACAACCGCCCGGGCAGCCAGGACATCAGGTGGGCCGGCGCTCCGGCGTCCTCCCCGGTCAGATCGACGGCGATGCTCCGGGGCGCGGGGATCGGTGTCGTCTCCAGTCGCTTCTGGACGGTCGCCTCACGCCTCACCAGTTCGGCACCGTGCCGCCGCCACGGCTCCTTGGTCATCAGCCGAAGCACGGCCCGCTCACCATCGTCGGCCGTCACCCGCAGCACAGTGGACGTCCACCCACCGGCGAGCCTGTGCACACCGACGACCCGCCGCCCCCAGACGTCCTCCACCCACCGGACGCCCGCCCTCACAGCACTCACCGCCCCACGCTGACACACGTCACCGCCCCGCTCTCACGGGCCACCGGCCAGAAACGCACACACCGAATCCAGCCGCGACGCACATCGCGCAGTTCGACCGCGGGCCGCGCGGGCCGGCCGCCTTTCGAGCGCAACCACTCACGCAGGTCGCGCGGGTGGGGTGAGCGCCCTGGGCGCGCCAGCGCCCTGCTCACCCCGCCCGCGCCCTCGGCGGGAGCAGCGATCCGCACCCACCACCCCGCTACGACATCTCGCCCTTGATCTTCAAGATGACCCTGCGCACGGCCACCGCGGAAACTATCCGACCGGGGTGGGGTAGCCGCCGCTTTGTTCGGCCACCAGGGTTGCCATCGCGTGTTCCACGACGCCCACCAGCACCTGCTTGACCGAGTCTCGGTGGCGGGCGTCGCACATGACCAGCGGGACGTGCGCCGGGATGGCCAGCGCCTCGCGAACCTCGTCCGGCTCGTAGCGGGGCGCGCCGTCGAAGCAGTTCAGGGCGACCAGGTACGGCAGGTGGCGGTTCTCGAAGTAGTCGAGCGGGGCGAACGCGTCCGCGATGCGACGGGTGTCGACCAGCACGGCCGCACCGACCGCGCCGCGGATCAGCTCGTCCCACATGAACCAGAAGCGGGTCTGTCCGGGGGTGCCGAAGAGGTAGAGGATCAGGTCGTCGGCCATCGTGATGCGGCCGAAGTCCATCGCCACCGTGGTGGTGCCCTTGCCGGGCACCTTGGAGGCGTCGTCGATCCCCTGCCCGGCCGAGGTCATCACGGCCTCGGTGGTCAGTGGCTCGATCTCGGAGACCGCTCCGACCAGCGTCGTCTTGCCCACGCCGAAGCCCCCGGCGATGACAATCTTCGCCGAAGTGATCTCTCTGGGTTGCGCCCCCGCTCGCTCAGAGCTTGCGAAGTCCACTCAACACCCTTTCCAGCAGATCCATCCGCTCCGTGAACCCGGTTTTGGGAGCGGCGCTGTGCAACGACAGCAGCCCATCGGCCACCATGTCCGCGACCAGCACCCGGGCCACACCCAGCGGAAGCCGGGTCAGCGCCGAGAGCTCGGCCAGCGATTGCGCCTTCGCCTCGCACAGCACGGCGATGCGGTATTTGTCGTGCCCGGCGAACCGGGACTCTTGCAGGCCGGCCTGGCTGGCGACCAGGACCGCCTCGATCGGGATGTCCCGACGGGGCTCGGTGCGTCCGCGGGTGACCGCGTACGGGCGTACCAGGTTGCCTCTCGGGTCCTGTGGCTGGCCCATCGCGCGATCACCCCCTTCCGTCGAGCCGGCGACTAATGACTGACTGCTTCGCGAGCCGTCGGCGACAGCGAGGCGCCGACCCGCTCGACCAGCAACGCCATCTCGTAACCGACCTGGCCGACGTCGCAGCTGCGGGCGGCCAGCACGGCCATCGAGGATCCGTCGCTGATAGACATGAGGAATAGGTATCCGCTGTCCATTTCGATGATCGTCTGGTTGACCGCGCCCGCGTTGAACATGCGGGAGGCGCCGTCGGTCAGGCTGACCACGCCGGACGTGATGGCGGCCAACTGGTCGGCCCGGTCGGCGGGCAGATCGCGGGACGACGCCAGCAGCAGCCCGTCGGCGGACACGGCCACGACGTGGGCGATGCCGGCGACGCTGTTGGCGAAGTTGTTGAGCAGCCAGCCCATGTCCTGCATGGTGGGGGGCCTGGTCACCGTCTGTTCTCCTTAGCCTGGGTGGTGGACTCGGCAACGCCGTCCGTCCGTCCACGTTGCACACCCCGGTGGTACGCGGAAAGCAAGCCGCGGACCTCGTCGGGGCTGCGCCTGTTCTGGTTGCGCGGCCCGGGCTGTACGCCGCCGGGCACCAGCTGCGCCTGGGGAACACGTTTGGGGAGGCCGGACCGGGTGGTCCCGGCGTCGGCGGGCTCGGCCGCTGCCATTGCCTTCTGCCACCCCTCGTCGGCTGTCGTCCTCCACTTGTCCTCGGCCGCGGTGCGCGGCTTGGGCAGAGACGGTCCATTGTGACCTGTCGGAGCGGGCGCGGCCACCGGGGGCGCGGCCGGCGGGGCCGGCGGGGCCGGCGCGGGCGGAGCGGGCGGCGGCGAGACCGGCGCCGCCTGCTGGGTCTGGCCCGGCGAACCGTTCGGCGGCGGGGCGTAGCCGGCCGTCGGCATCCCCCACTCCTCCTGGCCCGCGGTCTCATGGTCGCGGAACCAGGCCTGCTGCATCTGCACGAAGATCGGCGATTCGTTGCGCGCCTCGGCCGCCGGGGAGACCGGTGGCGGGGGTACCGGTGGCATCGCGGCTAGCGCGGCTCCCCACGAGTTGCCGGTCGGCGGGGCCGGCGGCGGCGACACGGGCTCGGGCGGCGCCGGCGCGGGCGCGGCACTCAGGCCGTTCATCGTCGGCGCGTTGAAGCCGTTCATCGTGGGCGCGTTGAAGCCGTTCATCGGGGGCGCCGACTGGGTGGCGTCGATCGTCTTGGACACCCGGGTCGGCAGTGGCGGACGGTTCGGCGTCGGCTGCGTCTGGGGGTCGGACGGAGGACGCTGCGACGGGAAGACCGGCAGCTGCGGGTGCGCGCTCTGCGGCTGCGGGGTCGGCTCGTGCCACGGCTCGGGAGCGATGGCCGGCAGCGTCGCGGTGGCCGACCGGCCCGCCCGGGCGTCCCAGCCTCCGCCGTAGGGGGCCGTGCCCAGCTCCTGCGGCCGGGCCGGCGGGTCCACGCGGCGGCTGGGCAGCACGACGATGCTGCTCGGCAGGGTCACCTGGGCGACCGTGCCGCCCTCGATGTTGGCCCGCAGCTCGACGCGGATGCCGTAGCGGGCGGCCAGCCGGCCGACCACGGCCAGACCCATCAGCCGGAAGGCGGCCACGTCGACGCTCGGCGGCTCGGCCAGGCGGCGGTTGAGCTGGTCCATCTGCTCCTCGGACATGCCGAGACCGCGGTCCTCCACCTGGATCACCACGTAGTCGCGGATGCGCCGGCCGTCGGCGACCACGATCGTGTTGGGCGGGGAGAACCGGGTGGCGTTGTCGAGCAGCTCGGCGACCAGACGCACCACGTCGTTGACGGCGAGCGCGGCGATCGAGATGTCGGTGTCGACCGTGCCGAACTCGACGCGGTTGTACAGCTCGACCTCGGACTGGGCGGCGCGCAGCGCGTCGACCAGCAACGCGTCCTCGCGACGCGGGGCGCTGGAGTCGGCGCCGGCCAGCACCAGCAGGTTCTCGTCGTTGCGGCGCATCCGGGTGGCCAGGTGGTCGAGCTCGAAGAGCTGGGCGAGCCTCTTGGGGTCCTCCTCGGTGCGCTCGATCTGGTCGAGCTCGCCGATCATCCGGTCGACCAGCGACTGACTGCGCCGGGCCAGGTTGAGGAACATCGTCGAGACGCTGGTGCGCAGCGCCGCCTGTTCGGCCGCGATGCGGACCGCCTCACGGTGGACCACGTTGAACGCCTGGGCGACCTGGCCGATCTCGTCGCGGTTGGGCAGCTGGATCGGGTCGCGCAGCTGGGTGACGATGTCGTCGGCGCCGCCCTCGCCCAGGTTTCGGGCGTCGCGCAGCCGGGCCACCGCGTCGGGCAGGTCGCGGTTGGCCACCGCGAGCGCGCCCTCGCGCAGGCGGCGCAGCGACAGGTTGAGCGAGCGGGCCAGGATGACCGCGAGGACGATCGCCACGATCAGCACGAGCAGGACCAGCGCCGACTCGATGGCCGCCTGGCGTACGACGGCGTCGCGGTCGGCCGAGGCCTGCTCGACGACGTCGGACTCGAGCACCCCCTCGGCCCAGCGCATCAGGTCGACCACGGCGCCGAAGGAATCGGTGATCTCGGTGGGCTGGACAGCACCGGCGGCGCCGCCCCGGGCGAGCCGGGTGGCCACGCCGTCGGCCAGGTTGACCGCGTCGCCGCTGACCACGTTGTCCACCAGGGAACGCTGGGCCGGGTCGGCGACCAGGGAGAAGGCGAGCAGCGCCTCCTGCTGGCTGGTCTGGGTAGCGATGAAGGCGGTGCGCTGCTCGGGGCTGAGGTCGCCGGTGACCCGGGCGGCGTAGGAGACTGCCTCCTGCTCGGCGGTGCCGGCCTTGGCCCGCGCGAACGCCGCGATCGCGCGGAGCCGGTCGGCCACGTCGCTGTCGCCCGCGTACTGGCTGAGGGCCTCGCCGTAGGCGACCAGGTCGGTGATCACCACGCTGTAGCGGGACACGGCCTCGGCGACGGCGATGCCGTTCCGGTCGCCGACCGCGGTGCGGGTGGCGTCCATGGTGTTCAGGTGGTCGTCGATCCGGACGAGCCGGTCGCGGACGGCGCCCGGCGGGTCCTCGATGTCGGCCCGGTGGGCCCGGTAGACCTGGATCTGCGCGTCGCTGGCGCCCACGGCGGCCTGGTAGGCGGCCGGCTTGACCTTCGGGTTGCCGAGGTAGGCGGCGGCTTCCATGCGCTCGATGTGCAGCAGCTGGGTGAGCCCCGAGACGTCGGTCTCCAGCTTGGTCAGTTCCTCGACCGTGCCGGCCTCGGCGGCGCGCTGTCCGACGTCGACCAGGCGCGTGGCGGCCAGCGCGACGACGGCGACGAGCGGGACGACCAGGATCAGGGCGAGCTTCGCGCGGATGCGGGCGTCGCGCAGGCGGGGAAAGACACCACGGCGTGTCACCTGGGTCGAGGATCCGGTGCTCACGACTTCTCCTCCGCGGTCTTCCCCATGGTTCGTCGCCCGCAGAACGTCGCGCGGCCCGGGAATTTCATCAGAGCGGACATCCCTTTGGGAAGTCTGGAAACACCCGGAAACGAACTTCGTGTCCGACTGCAAGCAGTTCCGGCAGCTCCACTTTCGACAGGCGGCGGGCTTTGACGTGCACGAATATGCCTACCGCGACATTCCGTGATGACCCGGTCACGGCCTACCTCCAAGATTTCAACCAGTATGTGAGACAAGCGTCTCGTTCCATCGATAGGGCCCTGCTTGACCAGGGACCTTCACGTTGGCAAGGTTTGGCGCGATCGAACGGACACGCTGTCCGTGTCGTCGTGCCCTCCGGCGGACCACGATGCTGCCGGCGCCCCCGCCTTCCCCGCCCCTCTAGGAGGCACCGCAGTGCGGCTCCCCCGCATCACCGCGGCCACCGCCGTGGCATCGATGCTTCTCGCCGGCGCGGCCGGCTGCAGTTCGGACGACGACGCTCCCGACGGCGGCGACACCGTGGTGGTCGCGGCCGATCTCAACAACGCCTCAGCGGTCGACCTCGCTTACGCCCGCGCCCTGCAGCTGCGGATCGAGCAGATCAACAACTCGGGGCAGCTGGGCGAGCGCAAGCTCGAGCTGCGCACCCAGGACAACCGCAACGATCCGACGGTGTCGCTGCGCAACATCAGCACGTTCGGCGACGACCCGGCTGTCGCCGCGGTGATCGGCGGCATCTGCGACTCGTGCGTGGTCGGCGCGGCCAAGACGATCAACGACAAGCGGCTCCCGACGATCTCGCTGGCCGCCTCGGACGAGGTCGTCAACCCGGTGGCCGAACGGCAGTACATCTTCAAGCTGGGCCCGAACTCGGCCGACAGCGCGGCCACCCTGGTCAACGAGTTCACCCGGACGGGCATCAAGAAGATCGCGGTACTGCACACCAACGACCTGTACGGCCGGGGCGCCAACGCCGCGCTCACCGACGCCCGGGGGTCCGGCATCACGGCGACGGCGACCCGCGCGGTCAAGACGGCCGCCAGCGACATCACCCAGGCGGTCGGAGCCCTGACCGACACCGACCCGCAGGCGCTGGTCGTCCTGACCCCGCCCGACCTGGCCCAGCAGGCCGCCACCGACGCCCGGGCGGCGGGTTTCCGGGGCAGTATCTACTTCGACTCGGCCGCCGCGAGCGATCTGTTCATCCCGCGCGCCGCCGTCCGCGCCACGGACAACGCGACGATGGTGTTCACCCAGATCCTGGCGATCGACGACGTGATCGCGACGACGCCCGCGAAGTCCTCGCGCAAGCAGTGGTTCCGTGACTACACGTCCCGCTACGGCAGCTACTCGGGCGTGGCCTCGTTCGCCGCCGACGCCGTCGACCTGATCGCCGACGCGGTGGCCCGGGTCGGCGCCGACCGTCCGGCCATCCGCGAGATCATCGAGACGTCCCAGGTGGACGGTCTCTCCGGGCCGATCCGGCTCACCCCCGACAACCACTCGGGTCTGATGCCCCAGGCGCTCACCCTGCTGGTCGCGCGCAGCGGCCGCTGGCGGCTCGCGTCATGATCCGCGTCGAGCAGCTGTCCCGGACCTTCACCGGGCGCTCGGGCACGGTCGAGGCTCTGCGCGACGTCAGCCTCGAGGTCGGCGACGGCGAGTTCGTGGCCGTGGTGGGACGGTCCGGCTGCGGCAAGTCGACGCTGCTGCGGCTGATCGCCGGGCTGCTGCCACCGACCGCCGGCCGCGTCGACGTGGGCGGCGAACAGGTCGTGAAGCCGCGGCGCGACGTGTCGATGATGTTCCAGCGCCCGGCACTTCTGCCGTGGCGCACGGTGCTCGACAACGTGCTGCTGCCCGTGCAGATCTTCGGCTGGCGCAAGGCGCAGTACCTCGACCGGGCGCACGAGTTGCTGGCCGTGACCGGCCTGACCGGCTTCGAGAAGCGGCTGCCGCACGAGCTCTCCGGTGGCATGCAGCAGCGGGTGGCCCTGTGCCGCGCGCTGATCGGACGCCCTCAGGTGATGCTGATGGACGAGCCGTTCTCGGCGCTCGACCCGCTGATCCGCGAGGAGCTGTCGGGCGAGTTGCAGCGCATCCACATGGAACAGGAAGCGACCACCGTCTTCGTCACCCACTCCATCGACGAGGCGGTCCTGCTGGCCGACCGGGTGGTCGTGCTCAGCCCGCGGCCGGGCCGGGTGCGCGAGATCGTCGACGTGCGCATCCCGCGCCCGCGAACGCTGGGCCGTACGGCGCATTCCGACGAGGTGGCACGGTGCAGCGCGCTGCTGCACGATCTTTTGATGGCCTGAACCATTACTCTTCGTATATTTATCTAAGCGGGCTTTTAAGAATGGACCCCCGCTGTTGAGCGTGTAGGCGAGGAAACCGTAACGTGCCGGGCATGGCATTTCGCACCTGGGCGAAGTTGGTGGGGACCGCATTCGGCGCCGCGGCGCTGGTCGGGGCCGGTCAGCTGGGCCTGGCCTACGGGCTGGGCGTGCTCACCTTCTCCCGTGTCGTCGAGGTCACCGACCGTGATGTCTGGACGGCTCAACTGGCCTGGGTCTCCTGGTTCGCGATGACCGCGGCGGCGGCCGGCGGGCTGGCCGGGCGGGCCCACCTGACCTCCCGCTCGGGCGCCGGCAGCAGGCTGATCGGCGGGATCGCGGCGGGCCTGGGCGCGGCCACGACCGTCCCGCTCACCATGCACCCCGCCCGCAGCGCCGAGATCGCCGGCGTGAACGCGGTGTTCGTGATCGGGGCGTGTGCGGTGCTGGGCGCGTCGGCCGGCATCTTCGCCGCGTGGGCCGCCCTCGGCCGCAACGCCGCCCGGTGGAACCTGGTCACGGTGGGCGCCGCGGTCTGGCTGCTCGCGCTCGTCTCGGTGGCGCCTTCGCTGCGGTCGGGTGAGCAACTTCCCACCGTACGGCTGGGTGTGCTCGACGCCGGTTTCGTGCCGGACGACCTCGTCGAGCGCGGGTCGCTGTTCACGATGCCGGCGCTCGCGCTGATCTGCGGCCTGCTGGTCGGGTTGGCCGCCCGCCGCCACCAGATGTCCACAGTGGCCGTCGCGCTGGCCGGTCTGCCCGGTCCGGCGTTGCTGGCGCTCGCCTACCTGATCGCCGGTCCCGGCTCGGGTCGCCTGCAGGAGCTGCCGTACTGGGCCGCGACCACCGCGGTCGGCGCGGGCGTGCTCGGCTCGGTGCTCGCGGCCGTGCTGAGCCGCGGCCCGGCGACCGACCGGCCCCGCCCGGCCGCCAGGCCCACCTCCGAGCGACCGCCGCTGCCGCAACGCGACGCCCAGCCCGAGTCGGCGATCGCCCAGGCCGCCACCCGCTCCGGCGCGCCGCTGCCGGGCGCCGGCGCGGCCCAGGCGATCACCGGCCGCGCGGCGGTGCCGGCCCGGGCCTCCGTCGCCGCCCGAGCCGCCGTCGCCGCCCAGCGCCCGGACGAGGAGCTCCGCCCGTCGGACACCGGTGTCATCACGATGCCGCCGTTCAACGGCTTCAGTCCGCCGCAGAACCCCCAGCGCTGAGCGGCACGTAGACCTTGCCCCCGCCGGCCTGGAACTCGGCCGACTTCTGACCCATGCCCTGCGCCTTGAGCTCGTGGCTGATCTTCATGGAGCAGAACTTCGGCCCGCACATCGAGCAGAAATGCGCCGTCTTCGCGGGTTCGGCCGGCAGCGTCTGGTCGTGGTAGGCGCGAGCCGTCCCCGGGTCCAGGGCCAGCTCGAACTGGTCCTCCCAGCGGAACTCGAAACGGGCCTTGGACAGCGCGTCGTCCCACGCCTGCGCGCCTGGGTGGCCCTTGGCCAGGTCGGCCGCGTGGGCCGCGATCTTGTAGGCGATCATCCCGGCCTTCACGTCGTCCTTGTCGGGCAGCCCCAGGTGCTCCTTCGGGGTCACGTAGCAGAGCATCGCGGTGCCGAACATGCCGATCATCGCCGCGCCGATCGCCGAGGTGATGTGGTCGTACGCCGGGGCGATGTCGGTGGTCAGCGGCCCGAGCGTGTAGAACGGCGCCCCGCCGCACAACTCGACCTGCAGGTCCACGTTCTCCTTGATCTTGTGCATGGGCACGTGGCCCGGCCCCTCGACCATGACCTGCACGTCGTGCTCCCAGGCCACGTGGGTCAGCTCCCCCAGCGTCCGCAGCTCGGCGAACTGGGCCTCGTCGTTGGCATCGGCGATCGAGCCGGGCCGCAGACCGTCCCCGAGCGAGAAGGTGATGTCGTACTCGGCGAAGATCTCGCACAGCTCGGCGAAGTGCGTGTAGAGGAAGTTCTCCTCGTGGTGGGCCAGGCACCAGGCCGCCATGATGGACCCGCCGCGCGAGACGATCCCGGTGACCCGGTCGGCCGCCAGCGGCACGTGGGGCAGCAGCACACCGGCGTGGATCGTCATGTAGTCGACGCCCTGCTCGGCCTGCTCCAGGATCGTCTCCCGGAACAGCGGCCAGGTCAGCTTCACCGGGTCGCCCTTGACCTTCTCCAGCGCCTGATAGATCGGTACGGTCCCGATCGGCACGGGTGAGTTGCGGACGATCGCCTCGCGGGTCTCGTGGATGCGCGGCCCGGTCGACAGGTCCATCACCGTGTCGGCCCCCCATCGCGTGGCCCAGGTCAGCTTCTCGACCTCCTCGGCCACCGACGAGGTCACCGCCGACGTGCCGATGTTCGCGTTGACCTTCACCAGGAACCGCGAGCCGATGATCATCGGCTCGGACTCCGGATGCGCGCGGTTGACCGGCAGCACCGCCCGTCCGGCCGCGATCTCGGAGCGCACCAGCTCGACCGGCACGTTCTCGCGGACCGCCACGAACTCCATCTCGGGCGTCACCACGCCGGCCCGCGCCGAGGCGAGCTGGGTGCGGCCGGTCGCCCACGACCCGCGCAGCGGGGGCAGCCCGACCTCCGGGTCGCTGCCCGGCCCCGAGGTGTCGTAGAGCCGCACCGGATCGTTGCCGCCGCTGAGCTCGACCGAAGTGAACGGCACGCGGATGTCGGGCCGCGGTCCCTGGACGTACGTCTTGCGCCTCATTCTTTTCCTCCCCTATCGGTACAAAACAGGCAGCACAAGGGCGCACGCAATCCCGATGTCACCCTTGCCGACTACCTAAGAAGCGAAGTGGTTCAACGGCCCCGGCCCCGCGCCCAGCCGCCAGCCGCGCCCCCCGGCGAGCGCCGCGGTCACATACCGCTTGGCGTTCCGGACAGCCAGCGGCACCGGATCACCGGCGGCCAGCCGCACCGCGATCGCCGACGAGAACGTGCAGCCCGACCCGTGATTGTTGGCGGTCGCCACCGGCTCGCCCCGCAACGTCTCGGTCACCCCGTCATGGCGCAGCACGTCGATCGCCAGCTCGCTGCCGGTCACCACGACGGCCCGCGCGCCCTGCCCGGTCAGGTGCTCCGCCGCGACGGCCATCTCCTCGGCCGTCTCGACCGGCCGGCCGACGAGGGCGCCGGCCTCCGCCCGGTTCGGGGTCAGCACACACGGGTACGCGACCAGGGGCGCAACCGAGGCGGTCTCGGCCAACCGGGCCCCCGAAGTGGCCACGAGCACCGGATCGACGACCAGGTTGGGCAGCCGGCCGGCCCGGTCCCGGAGCAGCTCGGCCACCGCCGGGTCGCCGATCATGCCGACCTTGACCGCGGCGACCGGGAAGTCGTCGAGCACGGCGTCCAGCTGCGCCGCCACGACGTCGATCGGGATCGGGTGGATCGCGGTGACGCCCAGCGTGTTCTGCGCCGTCACCGCGGTGATGACCGAGACGCCGTACGCCCCGAGCGCGGCGAAGGTCTTGAGGTCGGCCTGAATGCCCGCGCCTCCCCCGGAGTCCGACCCGGCGATCGTCAGCACCACCGGCGGCGTCATCCGGGCCTCCCCGGCCGACGGTCCGCCGTGCCTGTGGACAACTCCGGCTGTTTTCCAGCGCGACCCGATAGGCTCCCCACCCTGGGTGGGGCGGCGGCGACCGCAACAACATCAACAGCGGCGGAAGCCTCGGACAACTCGGCCGCGGTCCGATCCGGAGCAGCAACTGCGGCGGCGAAAGCTTCCGACAGCTCGGCCGCGGTCCGTTCCGGGTCGGCCGATCGCATGACCGCGCCGAGCACAGCAACCCCGGCCGCCCCCACCGCCGCACATTCCGCCGCCCGGTCCGCCGAGTCGACCCCGCCGAGCGCGAGCCACGGCACCCCACCGGCCAGCCCGGCCGCCCGCGCCGGTCCGAGCGCCGGCCCGTACCCCGGCTTGGTTCGGGTCGGCCAGATCGGCGACAACGTCACATAGTCCTCTCCGGACAGAGCCGGCGCCCCATGAACGGACCGCCCGATCAGCCCCACGTCGCCCGCCGGCATCGGGTCGGCCGCGGCCAGGTGCACCGCGTCGCCGCCGAGCGGGTCCGGCCCGGCCACGATCAACCGCCCGGGCGGCACGACCTCCCGCAGTGACTCCGCGAGCGCGGCCCGCTCGGCGTACGGGAGGTCTCTCTCCCGCAGAACGACCCAGGACGCGCCGCCGCCGACCGCCGCCCGCACCACCGGCAGCAGCGGCCCGGCGGCGATCCGCCGATCGGTGAGCACGACGAGCCCGCCCGGCGTCACCATTGCGCCCGGCCCTCGTCCGATGTGGAGGCCAGAGCGTGGAAGCGCCGCGGGATGCGTCCGGCCGTGAACGCGAGCCGTCCGGCCACCACCGCGTGCCGCATCGCCGTCGCCATCGCCGCCGGGTCGTCGGACCGGGTGATCGCGCTCGCGATCAGCACCGCGTCGCAGCCCAGCTCCATCGCGAGCGCCGCGTCCGAGGCGGTGCCGATGCCCGCGTCCAGCACCACCGGCACGTCGACGCTCTGCCGGATCAGCCGGATGTGGTGCGGGTTCGAGATGCCCAGCCCCGAGCCGATGGGCGACCCGGCCGGCATGACCGCGGCACAGCCCACATCGGCGAGACGGCGGGCCAGGATCGGGTCGTCGCTCGTGTAGGGCAGCACCGTGAACCCGTCGCCGACCAGCGTCTCGGCCGCCCGCAGGAGCTCGATCCCGTCGGGCAGCAGGGTCCGCTCGTCGCCGATCACCTCGAGCTTGACCAGGTCGGTCTCGAAGGCGTCGCGGGCCAGCCGGGCGGTCTTGACCGCGTCGCCGGCCGTGTAGCAGCCGGCCGTGTTGGGCAGCACCCGTACGCCGAGCCGGTCGAGCATCGGCAGCAGTCCCGGCCCGGCCGCGTCGACCCGGCGCAGCGCCACGGTGACCAGGTCGGTCCCGGACGCGACGATCGCCTCCTCCAGCGCGGCCAGGCTGTTGGCACCGCCGGTGCCGAGGATCAGCCGTGACTTCTCGAACATCGTCAGCCTCCCTGCGCCGCGGTGAGCACCTCGACGGAGTCGCCCTCGGCCAGCGCCCGGGCGTCCCAGGTGGAGCGGGGCACGACCTCGCCGTTGACCGCGACCGCCACGCCACGCCGGGCCTCGGTGATCGTCTCGACCAGTTCCCGTACGGACAGCTCGCGCACGAAGCCGTCGGAACTGCGCCCGTTGACTGTCAGCCGCATCAGAACCTCCGGGGCGAGAAGTCGGCCAGCATCGGATCGGTGTCGCCGGTGAGCAGCAGGCCGGCGATCAGGTCGGCGGTGACCGGCGCCAGCAGGACGCCGTTGCGGTGGTGGCCGGCCGCGACCACGACCCGGTCGTCGAGCCGGCCCAGCAGCGGTGCGTTGTCGGGCGTGCCGGGCCGGTGGCCGACGGTGGTCTCGGTGAGCTCGAGCTCGGCCAGCGCGGGCACGAGCTCGATGGCCGAGCGCAGCAGATCGTGCACGGCTCCGGCGGTGACCAGCCGGTCGGTGCGTTCCTCCTGGGTCGCCCCGACCACGATCTCGCCGTCGGCCCGCGGCACGATGTAGACCTCACGACCGTCGACGGCGGCGTCGAGCACGTGCCGCAGCAGGCCGGGTTCCCCGCGCAGCCGCAGCACCTGGCCCTTGACCGGTCGCACCGGCAACCCGGTCAGCGCGGCCGTGCCGGTGCCGGCCGCCACCACGACCGTCCGGGCGTCCACGTCGGACAGCGACTGCACGCGCTTGGGCACGATCCGCGAGCCGAGGCTTTCCCGCAGCGCCGCCACGACCTTGCGCGGGTCGACCTGACGTTCGTGGGGAGCGAGCACCCCGGCCCGTACGCGCGGGGACAGCGCCGGCTCCAGCTCGCGCAACTCCGAGGGCCGCAACAGGGGCAGCTGCTGCCGGGTCCACACGCGGGCCGCCTGGGCGATGTCGTCGGCCGTCATCGCGAGGCTCAGCGTGCCGGTGTCGTCGTAGCCGACGTCCACGCCCAGCTCCCGGGCGAAGCCCGGCCACAGCTCGGCCGAGCGTTCGAGCAGCCGGGCCAGCGCCGGATGTTCGTACGCGGACTCGCCGCCCGGCGCGAGCATGCCGGCCGCCACCTGCCAGGCGCCCTCGTCGCCACCGTCCAGCACCGTCACGTCGGCGCCGCCGCGGACCAGCCGGAAGGCGATCGACAGCCCGACGATGCCGCCTCCGACAACGACGATGTCACTCATGGGCGGCCAGCTCCTTGAGGAACGCGGCCGTGGCGCCGGCCGGGTCGGCCACGACGGCCGAGATCGCGGCCACGCCGTAGCAGTCGAGCAGCGGCACCCGCCCGGGCGTGATCCCGGCGATCGCGATCACCGGTGTGCCCGGCACGGCCCGGGTCACCGCCGCGACACCGTCCGGTCCGATCGGGTTGGGCAGACCGTTCTTCGACGTGGTCGCGAAGGCCGGCCCGACACCGAGGTAACTCGCGCCGGCGGCGACGGCCTCCCGGGCCGCCTGTGGATCGCGGCAGGTCGCGCCGAGCACCGCGTCCGGCCCCAGCACGCGCCGGGCGGCGGCCACCGGCAGGTCGTCGGCGCCCACGTGCACGCCGTCGGCGCCGGCGGCCAGGGCCACGCCGACCCGGTCGTCGACCAGGCAGAGCGCCCCGGCCGGCCGGCACAGCTCGAGGGCGGCCACCGTCAGGGCGTACGCCTCGCGGTCGTTGGTCTTGACCCGCACCTGGACGGCGACCGGGCCGTGCCCGAGCACGCCCCGGACGACGTCGAGCGAGTCGGTGACGATGTGCAAACGCGGAAACGACAACGGACGCTCCTCCCTGCGCCGGCATGATCCGGATCAGGTTCGACGGTCGGGGGCCGCGTCAGCCCCCCTCTCAGCCCGGTGCACCGGACTCCCGTGGGGTTGTTCGTCTCGGACCATAACCCGGCCCGCGGCGAAAAACTAGCGCACGTCCCAGACCGGCTCCGGCGTCTCGACGACCTCGCCGTCGCCTTGGAACAGCACGAAGCGGTCGAAGGAACGGGTGAACCAGCGGTCGTGGGTGACCGCGATCACCGTGCCCTCGAACAGCCGGAGGCCCTCCTCGAGCGCCTCGGCCGAGGCCAGGTCGAGGTTGTCGGTCGGCTCGTCGAGCAGCAGCACGGTCGCGCCCGACAACTCGAGCAGCAGCACCAGGAAACGTGCCTGCTGACCGCCTGAGAGCGTGCCGAACCGCTGGTCGCCCTGGGCCGCCAGCTCGTACCGGTTGAGCGCCTTCATCGCCCCGGCCCGGTCCATTCCGGACCGGTGGTCGTCGCCGCGCCAGAGGATCTCCACCGGTGTGCGTTCGAGCAGCTCGGGCCGGTCGTGGGTCTGGGAGAAGTGACCCGGCCGCACCCGGGCGCCCAGCCGGGCGACACCGCTGTGCGACACGTGGGCCAGCGGGGCCCCGTCGACCGGCTTGTTCTCGGCTTCGGGGTCGGTGCCGCCGGCCGCCAGCAGCCGCAGGAAGTGCGACTTGCCGGTGCCGTTGGCGCCCAGCACCGCGACCCGGTCGCCGTACCAGATCTCCAGGTCGAACGGGAACGTCAGGTTCTCCATCTCGAGCTGCTCACAGATCACCGCGCGCTTGGCCGTGCGGCCGCCGCGCAAGTTCATCCGCAGCGACTGGTCCTTGGGCGGCAGCGGCGGCGGGCCGGCCTCCTCGAACTTGCGCAGCCGGGTCACCGCCGCCTGCAGGCGCGAGGCCATGTCGGAGTTGTAGGCGGCCTTCTGCCGATACATGAACACCAGCTCGCGCAGCTTCTGGTGTTCCTCGTCCCAGCGACGGCGATTTTCCTCGAGCTTCTCGTGCCGGTGCACACGGGCCTCGTGCCAGGAGGTGAAGCCGCCCGGATGGGTCCACGCGCTGCCGCCCTCGACGGTGACGACCCGGTCGGCCGTCTGGGCCAGCAGTTCCCGGTCGTGCGAGACGTAGAGCACGGATTTCGGCGACTCGCGCAGCCGCGCCTCGAGCCAGCGTTTGCCCGGCACGTCGAGGAAGTTGTCGGGCTCGTCGAGCAGCAGCACCTCGTCGTCGCCGCGCAGCAGCAGGTCGAGCGCGAACCGCTTCTGCTGCCCGCCCGAGAGCGTCCGCACCGGACGGTGCCGCACCTCGTCCCACGGCTTGCCCAGGATGGCCACGGCCACGGTGTCGAAGAGGACCTCGGCCTCGTATCCCCCGGCCTCACCCCAGTGGGCCAGGGCATTGGCGTACGCCAACTGGCTGCGCTCGGTCTCGTCCAGCGCGGCCGCCGCCTTGGCCAGCCGGTCACCGGCCGCGGCCAGCTCCGGCTTCACGAGCGACAAGGCAAGGTCTTCCAGCGTACGGTCGTCGCCGATCATGCCGATGAACTGGCGCATCACGCCGAGGCCGCCGGAGCGCGCGACCGTGCCCTCGGGCAGCGCGAGGTCGCCGGCCACCAGGCGCAGCAACGTGGTCTTGCCCGCGCCGTTCGGCCCGACCAGCGCGACCTTGGCCCCCTCACCCACCCGGAAGGCGACGTCGGCGAAGAGCCGGCGCCCGTCGGGCAGCACGAAACCGGCCCCTGCGACATCCACGTAACCCATGGCCGCCATCATCGCCGGGCGAGGGCCCCCGCGTCAGTCTGTTTTTCCGGCCACCCGCAGCACGCGGAAGCCCTTCTGGCTGGCCATGCGCTGGACCGGCCAGCCGCCCTCGGCCAGCCAGGAGTGAAGAGAGTCACCGCCGAGATGCCGATTGATCACCAGCCAGGCCACGCCGCCCGGGGCCAGCCGCGGGAGCCACCGCTCCATCAGCGCGCGCAGTTCGGCCTTGCCCACATGGGTCGGCGGGTTGCTCCAGATCTGGTCGAACGTCACGTCGGACGGCACGTCGTCGGGCGCGGCCACCCGCACCCGGTCGGCCAGGCCCAGCGTGCCGGCGTTGAGCGCGGTGAGCTCGCGGGCCCGGGCGTTGACGTCGACCGCGTGCACCACGGCCAGCGGCGCCTCGGTGGCCAGCACGCAGGCGATCGGCCCGTAGCCGCAGCCGAGGTCGAGGAACGTGCCGGTGACGTCGGCGGTGGGCAGGCCGCCCTTGCGCAGCAGCACGGCGGTGCCGGGGTCGAGCCGGCCCGCGCTGAACACCCCGGACGCGGCGGTCAGCCGGTAGTCACGGCCCGCGACGTTGAACTCGATCTCGTTGCGCACCTCGGGCGCGGCCGGTTCGGCGCTGAAGTAATGGTCGGCGGTCACCACACCAGTCTGCCGCCGGATAACGCGCGACCGTCCGGCGGGGTGCCGCACATCCTGTGCGTTCATCGATCACGGTGCGCTTCTAGCCTGATCGGCATGCGGTTCGGCACCCCTTCCCGTCCAGCCCACCGCGCGACCGCCGGCGGCGGCCTGGTCCTCCTGGCTCGCGGCATCGGAGCAAGCGGCCTCCTCACCCGCGGCATCGGAGCAAGCGGCCTCCTGACCCGCGGCATCGGATCAGGAGGCCAGCACCGGCCGCCGGCGGCGCCACCCCGCCGGCCCACCCGGCATGCCCCTCCCCGGCGCCGGGCCGCGCCCCGGACGCCGGTCGAGCCGCAGCGGGCCGTGCTGTGGCTCACGCAGGGCCTCGCCGGTGTCATCCTGCTCGGCCTGGTGCTGACGATCGGTTTCCTCGTGCACGCCTCGAGCCGGCACCAGCAGCAGTCGGCCGTCACACTCGGGCCGCCGGCCGGCGGTCTCGGGGAGCTGTTCTCCGGCGACGAGGTACGACCGGCCGGCGCCACGGGGGCCTACCGGATCGAGCAGCGGGATCGGGGCGCCGACTGCCGCGCGGCCACCACCGGCGCGCTCGGGACCGTGCTGCTGCGCCACGGTTGCAGCGAAGTGGTGCGGGCCGGCCTGACCGCCCCCTACCCGGGCGGCTACCGGGTCACCGCCGGAGTGTTCACCCTGGCCGACACGGGGGCGGCCACGGAGGTCGACGAGGTGGTGCGCAAGATGGTCGAGACCGGGGACGGCGGGTTCACCACGCTCCCGGGGGACCTCGGCGGCGACCCGGCCAGCGCGCAGGTCGGCTGGCACGCCCGCGGCAACCACCTGCTCTACTGCGTGATCACCGGGCCGGGCGGCGAGCTGGTGCCCAGCGACGACCCGTACGCGGCCCGGATCACGGCCGACCTCGTCGACACTCACCTGAGCGGATCGGTGCCCTCGGCTGCCTAGGCTCGCAGGCGCCGGGTGGCCTCGGCACGGGCGGCGTAGTCTCCCTCGTCCGGGTAGCCCACGGCGATCAGGGTGAGCCCGTGCGCGGGCGCGACGGTGACCGCGCTGGAGCGTTCCGACAGGGTGAGCAGGGTGGACGGCCAGCCCGGGTCGCGCCGCCCGTCGCCCACGGCCAGCAACGCCCCGACCAGGCTGCGCACCATCGACTGGCAGAAGGCGTCGGCCTGCACCGTGGCCACGACGACGCCGTCCTCGTCGCGCCGCCAGTCGAGGCGGGTGATCGCCCGGACCGTGGTGGCGTGCTCCTTGCGTTTGCAGTACGCCGCGTAGTCGTGTTCGCCGGTCAGCCCGTACGAGGCGGCGTCGAGCCGGCCCACATCGAGCGGGCGGGGCCATCCGATGGTGTCGTTGCGCCGCAACGGCTCCGGCCCCCACACGGTGTCGGCCACCCGGTACTCGTAGCGCCGGAACGTGGCCGAGAAGCGCGCGTCGAAGGTCGGGGGCACCGGCGTGACCGCCCTAACCCGCGCGTCCGGCGGCATCAGCGCGCCCAGTCTGCGCAGGAGCGACGAGGCGAGTGATGCGTAGAGGCCGACGGGAAGATCCACGTGGCACACCTGGCCCGTGGCATGGACCCCGGCATCCGTACGCCCGGCGACCGTCAGCCCCAGCGGCGTCTCCGCCCCGACGAGCCGGCCGAGCGCCTCGACCAGCACCCCGGCGACCGTGCGCTGTCCGGGTTGGACCGCCCACCCGGAGAAGTCGCCGCCGTCGTACGAGACGTCCAGTCGCAAGCGGATGGATTCCATGACCGCAGCTCTCTCCTCGGTCCTGACCAACGACGGCGGCCGGGAACACCCCGGCGTACCACTGGACTCGTCACGCGTACCTCAACGAGCCTCGGACAGAAAGAACCCGGCACCCCCGAGAGGGTGCCGGGTCCTTTGTCAGACAGCTCAAGCCTTGTCGGACAGCTCAGGCCTTGGCGTTGGTGTCTTCGCCTTCGGCCTGGTCGCCGGGGCCCTCGGCGCCCTTGTCGCCGGAGGCGTTCACCGGCGGCTCGGCGTCCTGGTCGGCGTCCGTGTCAGCCTTCGACGCGGTGCCGGCGGCCGGCTCGGTCGAGGCGGGCTCGGTCGCGGCCGGGGTCTCGTCCTCGCGGGCGAGCGCCTCGACCTTGTCCTGCTGCGCGGTGGCCTTGCGGGCGGCCTTCTTGGCCGGCGCGGTGGTCGCCGCGATCTGCAGCTCCTCGACCAGCTCGATGACGGCCATGGGAGCGGCGTCACCCTTGCGCGGGCCGGTCTTGGTGATCCGGGTGTAGCCACCCGGCCGGTTGCCGTAACGCGGAGCGATCTGCTCGAACAGGGCGTACACGACGTCCTTGTCCTTCACCGTGGCCAGCACGCGGCGACGGTTGTGCAGGTCGCCGCGCTTGGCCTTGGTGATGAGCTGCTCAGCCAGGGGGCGCAGCCGGCGGGCCTTGGCCTCGGTGGTCTTGATCTTCCCGTGCCGGAAGAGCTCGGTGGCCAGGTTGGCCAGGATGAGCTTTTCGTGCGCCGGGCTGCCGCCGAGGCGGGCTCCCTTGGTGGGCGTGGGCATTCCAAATGCTCCTTGTTTGAAGCGGCCGGGCCAAGACTCTTAGAGCTGCTCGGTCTCGCGGTAGTCGTCGGTGTCGTAATCCACGTCGCCGAACGAGTCCACGACGTGCGCGGGGTCGAAGGACGGCGCGCTGTCCTTGAGGCCCAGCCCCATTCCGGCGAGCTTCATCTTGACCTCGTCGATCGACTTCTGACCGAAATTCCTTATATCCAGAAGGTCGGCCTCCGTCCGCCCGATGAGTTCACCCACGGCGTTGATGCCCTCGCGCTTGAGGCAGTTGTACGACCGGACGGTGAGGTCCAGCTCCTCGATCGGCAGGGCCAGGTCGGCCGCGAGCTGCGCGTCCTGCGGGGACGGGCCGATGTCGATGCCCTCGGCGGTCTCGTCCAGCTCGCGGCACAGGCCGAACAGCTCGACCAGCGTGGAGCCGGCCGAGGCCAGCGCGGTGCGCGGCGAGATGGAAGCCTTGGACTCGACGTCGATGATCAGACGGTCGAAGTCGGTGCGCTGCTCGACACGGGTCGCCTCGACGCGGTAGGTCACCTTCATGACCGGCGAGTAGATCGAGTCGACCGGGATGCGGCCGATCTCGGCGCCGGCGCTCTTGTTCTGCGCCGCCGTGACGTAGCCACGGCCCCGCTCGACGGTGAGCTCCATGTCGAGCCGGCCCTTGCTGTTGAGCGTGGCCAGCTTGAGGTCGGGGTTGTGCACGGACACGCCGGCCGGAGGCTGGATGTCACCGGCGGTGACGTCGCCCGGGCCCTGCTTGCGCAGGTACATGCTGACCGGCTCGTCGTGCTCGGAGCTGACAGTCAGCTCCTTGACGTTCATGACCAGCTCGACCACGTCCTCCTTGACACCGGGGATCGTGGTGAACTCGTGCAGGACGCCGTCGATCTTGATGCTGGTGACCGCCGCGCCCGGGATGGACGACAGCAGGGTCCGCCGCAGCGAGTTACCGAGGGTGTACCCGAAGCCCGGCTCGAGAGGCTCGATGGTGAACCGGGAGCGGGTCTCGCTGATCGACTCCTCGGAGAGGGAGGGTCGCTGGCTGATGAGCACGCTGTTCTTCTTTCTGTCGGGCCACCCACTATTTGATGGCCGTCCGTGGTGATGCACCGGGGGCGCCGGATCGACGCCCCCGGCAAAGCGCTACTTGGAGTAGAGCTCGACGATCAGCTGCTCCTGGACCTGGGTGTCGATGACAGCCCGGGCCGGGAGCGAGTGAACGAGGACCTTCATCTCGCTCGGGATGGGCTCGAGCCACGCCGGCACGGGCCGGGAACCGGCCTGGGCCTGGGCGACGACGAAGGGGGTCATCTCCTTCGACTTCTCCCGCGTGGTCACGATGTCGTGCTCCTTGACGCGGTACGACGGGATGTCGACCTTCACGCCGTTGACCAGGAAGTGGCCGTGCTTGACCAGCTGGCGGGCCATGTCCCGGGACTGGGCCAGGCCGGCCCGGTAGACGACGTTGTCGAGACGCGACTCGAGGATCTGCAGCAGCACCTCACCGGTCTTGCCGGGCTTGGTGACAGCCTCCTCGTAGTAACCGCGGAACTGCTTCTCGAGCACGCCGTAGACGCGGCGGGCCTTCTGCTTCTCGCGGTGCTGGAGCAGGTACTCGGTCTCCTTGGTCCGGCCACGGCCGTGCTGGCCGGGCGGGAAGGGACGCGACTCGAACGGGCACTTGGGCCCGTCGCACTTGCTGCCCTTGAGGAACAGCTTCATCTTCTCGCGGCGGCAGCGCTTGCAGTCCGCCCCTGTGTAACGAGCCATGCTTCGATCTCTCCCTTAGACCCGGCGGCGCTTCGGCGGACGGCATCCGTTGTGCGGCTGCGGCGTGACGTCACTGATCTGCCCGACCTCGAGGCCGGCGGCCTGGAGGGAACGGATCGCGGTCTCGCGGCCGGAGCCGGGACCCTTGACGAACACGTCGACCTTGCGCATGCCGTGCTCCATGGCCCGGCGCGCGGCGGCCTCGGCGGCCAGCTGAGCGGCGAACGGAGTCGACTTGCGGGAGCCCTTGAAGCCCACCTGGCCCGAGGAGGCCCAGGAGATGACCGCACCGGTCGGGTCGGTGATCGACACGATGGTGTTGTTGAAGGTGCTCTTGATGTGCGCCTGCCCGTGGGCGACGTTCTTGCGTTCCTTGCGCCGGACCTTCTTGACGGCGGCCCCAGCGCGTGCCTTCGGTGGCATAAGTCAGTGCGCTCCTATTACTTCCGACCGGGCTTCTTCTTACCGGCGACCGTGCGCTTCGGGCCCTTGCGGGTACGAGCGTTGGTACGGGTCCGCTGTCCCCGCACGGGGAGACCCCGGCGGTGGCGGATGCCGGCGTACGAGCCGATCTCAACCTTGCGGCGAATGTCCGCGGCGACCTCGCGGCGAAGGTCACCTTCAACCTTGAAATTGCCCTCGATGTAGTCGCGGAGCTGGACCAGCTCCTCGTCCGTGAGGTCCTTGGCGCGCTTGTTCAGGTCAATCGCGGTAGCGGTCAGTGCCTCGACAGCACGGGTGCGACCGATCCCGTAGACGTAGGTGAGCGCGATCTCCATCCGCTTGTCGCGGGGCAGATCGACGCCGACGAGTCGTGCCATAAGCGGGCGTGCTCCTCAGAATCGTTCGGAGGTCTGTGCCAGTCCCGTCCCGTCTGCCCGGACGGGCCCCGGCCTCCGCGCCGGGGGTACGGCCACTTGCGTGGCTGGGACGAGCTTGTTCGTGATGCCGGATCTGACAGCTACCGGGGACTCAGCCCTGGCGCTGCTTGTGGCGCGCGTCGGTCTTGCAGATGACCATGACGCGGCCGTGCCGCCGGATGACCCGGCAGTTGTTGCAGATCCGCTTGACGCTCGGCTTGACCTTCACGGTTTGCCTTAACTCTCAGTCGGACGGGTTCACGTGATCCTGCCCCGTCCCCCGGTTACTTGTAGCGGTAGACGATTCGCCCACGGGTGAGGTCGTACGGCGAAAGCTCGACGACGACTCTGTCCTCGGGAAGGATGCGGATGTAGTGCTGCCGCATCTTGCCTGAGATATGTGCAAGAACTCTGTGACCATTGGCGAGCTCAACGCGGAACATAGCGTTCGGCAGGGGCTCGATCACGCGGCCCTCGATCTCGATGGCTCCGTCTTTCTTAGGCATGTCCTCCGCTACCTGACACTGGGGTTCGGGATTAGCTGCAACGTCTTACCCGGGTCGTCACCGACCCGGACCAGCCGCGGCTCCCGCCGGCCTCGAAGCGCTGAGGACATGCGAGAGTGGACGCTGCGCGCCAGCTAGCCAGTGTACGCGCGCCCCACCGGCACACCAAACCGAGGTCGCCGCTACCCGAGGTCGGGTGTGTCGTAGCCCGGAAAACCGGACATAGAGCCTATTCGGGCCGTCGAGGCTTCGGTGGAAGGTCGCCTCGGGCCACCGCCTCGGCGATGAACGCCCTCCGTTGCTCCTTGGTCGGCTTGGCCGGCAGCTCCCCCGCCGCCACGGCCCGAGCCTGCAACGCCTTGCGATGGCGCTTGTGCTCCCGCAGCCGACGACGGTGCTCTGTCTCCTCGGCGTGCTTGCGCGGCTCGCCGTTGGCCAGACCCACGGCGGTGCGCACCAGGAGCAGCAGACCCCAGGGGCCGACGATCCAGACCGGCCAGTAGATGACAGCGTCCGTGCTCGCCAGGAACGTGACTCCCCAGATCAGGGTGAAGAAGGCCACCGCCTTGGCCCAGGAACCCCAGACGTGGGCCATCCAGGCCGCCCGGACGCCCTCAGGCGCCGGGACCGGCACCGCGACCGGCTGCGCCGGCACCAGGGGCGCCGCGTTGGGCAGATCGGTCAGGAGCCGGTCGAGCTCGGCGTACGTCTTGGCCGCGTACGCGCCCTGGATGCGCTCGTCGTACTCGGTGAGGTCGAGCCGGCCCTCCTCGAGGGCGAGGCGCAGCTGGTCGGCGACCTGCCGGCGGTCCTCGTCGGCGGCCCGCATCTGCTCCCGGCTCATCTCAGCCATGGTGGCATCCCCGATCCAGTGCGACCCGCTCAGCGGCCCTTGCCGTGCCGCCGGCCGAAGAAGCCCAGGATCAGCGGGATCATCGTCCAGACCGGCCAGAAGTAGAGCAGCTCCCCGGAGGCGATGCTCGTCACCAGCCAGATCAGCGTGCAGACCAGCACCACGCCCGCGTAGGGCCCCAGCCAGGGCGCGGAGTCGCGTGGGGCGGACCCGGGACCGCCGACCGCCGTGGGAGCCGGCGGCGAGCCGGCCGGCTGAATCTGCGAGTGCTGCACCGGGACCGTCCCCGGCAGGTCGTCGAGCAGCCCGTCCAGGTCGGCATAGGTCCTGGCGGCATAGGTGCGCTGCAGGCGTTCGTCGTACTCGTGCAGGTCGAGGCGGCCCTCGTCCAGCGCCGACTTCAACTGTTCCGCGACTGCCTTGCGGTCGCCGTCGCCGGCCCGCATGTCTCTATCGGAATGCTCCGCAGACTCCCGCCCCATGCGTCCCAGCATGCCCGAGAGAACCATCCACCGGTAGTCAGGGCTGACGCGAGGTGACCAGATCGCCGAGCCGGGCCCGGCCGCCGTCCGGCGCGGTGGTCACCCACACGCCGTCCTCCAGCAGGCACATCGTGTGCTCGACGTGGGCGGCGATCGAGTTGTCGCGGGTCACCACGGTCCAGCCGTCGTCCAGCTCGGACGTCCGCGGGGAGCCCAGCGTGATCATCGGCTCGATGGCCAGGCACAGCCCGGGCACCAGACGAGGGCCCTTGCCCGGCTTGCCGTGGTTGAGGACGTGCGGATCCTGATGCATCTCGGTGCCGATGCCGTGCCCGCCGTAGCCGTCGACGATGCCGTAGCGGCCCGCCTTACGAACCGCCTTCTCCACGTTGAAGGAGATGTCGGTGAGCCTGCCCCGGCCGTTGGTCGCGCCTCGGGCCGCGGCCGCGATGCCGGCCCACATGGCTTCCTCGGCCACCTCGGCCAGCTTGAGCAGCGCGGGGTCGGTCTCACCGACGCCGACGGTGATTGCCGAGTCGCCGTGCCAGCCGTCGAGGATCGCGCCGCAGTCGAGCGAGATCAGGTCGCCCTCGCGCAGCACCTGCTCGGCGCCGGGGATGCCGTGGACGACCTGCTCGTTGACCGAGGCGCAGATCGAGGCCGGGAAGCCGTGGTAGCCCTTGAACGAGGGGACGGCGCCGGCGTCGCGAATGACCTTCTCGGCGATCGCATCGAGGTCGGCCGTCGAGACGCCCGGGGCCACGGCCTCCCGCATCGCCTGCAGCGCGGCGGCGACGACCAGGCCGGCGCCGCGCATCTTCTCGATCTGCTCGGGACTCTTCAGCTGAATGTCCAGCTGGGGGCGGCGCACGTCAGCCCCCGTAGGACCGCAGGGCGTCGATGGCGCGCACCGTGACGTCCTCGACCGGTCCGGTCGCGTCGATCCCGACCAGTTTGCCCTGCGCCCCGAAGAAGTCGACCAGCGGCGCGGTCTTCTCGGCGTACTCGACCAGCCGGTTGGCGATCGTCTCGGCCTTGTCGTCGTCCCGCTGGAACAGCTCCGACCCACAGCGGTCGCAGATGTTCTCCTTGCTGGTGGGGTCGAACTCGACGTGCCAGATCTTTCCGCAGCCGCGGCAGGTGCGCCGGCCCGACAGCCGGCGGATGACCTCGTCGTCGTCGACCACGAGTTCCATCACGAGGTCGAGCGCGGTGCCGAGGTCGGCGAGCAGCTTGTCGAGAGCCGAGGCCTGCGGCACCGTACGCGGAAAGCCGTCGAGCAGGAAGCCGTCACCGGCGTCCGGCTCGGCCAGCCGGTCCCGGACCATGTTGATGGTCACTTCGTCCGGAACCAGCTGGCCCGCGTCCATGTAGCGCTTGGCCTCGACGCCCAGGGGCGTCCCTTGCGAGACGTTCGCCCGGAAGATGTCTCCGGTCGAGATCTTCGGTACGGCGAGATGGGCGGCGATGAACTCAGCCTGGGTCCCCTTGCCGGCCCCCGGAGGGCCCACCAGTACCAGCCGCACCTACATCGCCTCGCTTCGGTGAGAACGAGCCTCGCTGACCGCCGACGCAAGAGCAGCGCCGAGCTTGCCTGCCACTACCGGAGGAACCCTTCGTAGTTACGCTGCATCAGCTGGCTCTCGATCTGCTTCACCGTCTCCAGACCCACACCCACCATGATCAGCACTGCCGTACCACCGAACGGGAAGTTCTGGTACTGCTGCGCATTCAGCCAGATGAAGAAGAAGTTCGGCAGGACCGAGATCAAACCAAGGTACAGCGCACCGGGGAGGGTGATCCGGCTGAGGATGAAGTCCAGGTAATCAGCGGTGGGCTTGCCCGGGCGGATACCCGGAACGAAACCACCGTACTTCTTCATGTTGTCCGCGACCTCGGTCGGGTTGAACGTGATCGAGACGTAGAAGTACGTGAAGAAGATGATCAGCAGGAAGTAGACCCCGATGTAGAGCTCACTCGTGGGGTCGGCCAGCCACTTCTGGATCCAGACCTGGTAGCCCTTGAGGTTGTTCGGATCGAAGAACTGCAAGTAGAGCTGCGGAAGGTAGAGCAGCGACGACGCGAAGATGACCGGGACGACACCCGCCTGGTTGACCTTCAGCGGGATGTAGGTCGACGTGCCGCCGTACATCCGGCGGCCGATCATGCGCTTGGCGTACTGCACGGGGATGCGACGCTGCGCCTGCTCGATGAAGACCACCAGGCCGATGATGACCAGGACGAGCACGATCACCAGGATGAACTTGGCGACGCCGCTGGACTCCTTGATCGACCAGCCCTCACCGGGAAGGCGGGCGGCGATCGAGGTGAAGATCAGGACGGACATGCCGTTGCCGACGCCGCGGTCGGTGATCAGCTCGCCGAGCCACATGACCATGCCGGTGCCGGCGGTCATGGTGAGCACCAGGACCGAGAGCGTGAGCCACACCGGCAGGCCGGTGTTCTCGGGGATGATCTGCAACTGCGGGTTGGTCTGGTCGCAGGCGTTGCCGAACAGCTGCCCGGTCCGCGCCAGGGCGACGAAGGCCGAGGACTGCAGGACCGCGAGGCCCAGCGTGAGGTAGCGCGTGTACTGCGTGATCTTCGCCTGGCCGGACTGGCCCTCCTTGCGGAGCTGCTCGAGGCGGGGAATCACCACGGTCAGCAGCTGGAGGATGATCGACGCCGTGATGTACGGCATGATGCCCAGCGCGAAGACCGACAGCTGAAGAAGCGCGCCGCCCGAGAACAGGTTCAACAGGTTGAGGACGCCGCTGCTGTCGGAGGAGTTCACGATGTCGAGGCAGCGCCGCACGTTGGTGTAGGAGACACCTGGGCTGGGCAATGTGGCACCGAGCCGGTACAGCGCAATGATGAAGACCGTGAACAGCAGCTTCTTGCGCAGGTCAGGCGTCCGGAACGCACTGGTAAAGGCGGAGAGCAACTTCTTCCTCCTGCGCGAGGTTACCGCCGCAATCGGCGGGTGGGGGAAGGCATCGGTCCGGACGACCGATATCCCTAGCTGGGAACGGACTCTAACAGTCTTAGTGCAGCGCGGTGTGTCACGGTAGCCTGCACCGCGCGTAGGCATCCGGCCCGCCGAAAAAAGGCCAGGTCAGACGCCACAAAGGGGATGCTGCCCGAGCGACGCGTTCGCGGCGCCCGGGCAGACACCCCCACAGGCATCACAGCTCGGTGGTGGAACCACCGGCAGCAGCGATCTTCTCCTTGGCCGACTCACTGAACGCGTGCGCCTTGATCGTCAGCGACACGCCGCCCAGCTCGCCCGAGCCGAGGACCTTGACCGGCTGGTTCTTGCGAACCGCGCCAGCCTCGAACAGCTCGTCCGGGCCGACCTCGCCGCCGTTCGGGAACAGCTCGGCGAGGCGGTCCAGGTTCACGACCTGGAAGACGACCTTGTTGCGGGGCCGGTTCCTGAGCCCCTTGATCTTCGGCAGACGCATGTGGATGGGCATCTGCCCACCCTCGAACGCCGCCGGGGTGTTCTTGCGGGCGCCGGTGCCCTTGGTGCCGCGGCCGGCGGTCTTGCCCTTGGAGCCCTCACCACGACCCACGCGGGTCTTGGCCGTCTTGGCTCCGGGCGCCGGGCGCAGGTGGTGGACCTTGATCGCCATTACTCGACCTCCTCAACCGTCACGAGGTGGTTCACGGCGAAGATCATGCCCCGAATCTCGGGGCGGTCCTCCTTGACCACCACATCGTTGATCCGCTTCAGGCCGAGCGACCGCAGGGAGTCCCGCTGGTTCTGCTTACGGCCGATGTGGGACCGGATCTGGGTGACCTTCAAACGGGCCATCAGCGCACCGCCGCTTCCGCACGCGCCGCCAGCATGGCCGCCGGCGCCACATCCTCGACCGGCAGGCCACGGCGAGCCGCGACCGCCTCCGGCGACTCGAGGCCCTTCAGAGCGGCCACAGTCGCGTGCACGATGTTGATCGGGTTCGACGAACCCAGGCTCTTCGACAGGATGTCGTGGATGCCCGCGCACTCCAGCACGGCACGCACCGGGCCACCGGCGATGACGCCGGTACCGGCGGAGGCCGGCTTGAGGAGCACGACACCCGCGGCAGCTTCGCCGATGATCGGGTGCGGGATCGTCGCGGCGATCCGCGGAACCTTGAAGAAGTGCTTCTTGGCCTCCTCGACGCCCTTGGCGATGGCCGCGGGCACCTCCTTGGCCTTTCCGTAGCCGATGCCGACCGTGCCGTCGCCGTCGCCCACGATCACCAGGGCGGTGAAGCTGAAGCGACGACCACCCTTGACAACCTTGGCGACACGGTTGATCGCGACGACCCGCTCGAGATGCGGGGTCTTGTCGACGGGCGCGTTCCCGCGGCCGCCCTCACGGCGGTTGTCCCGGCGGTTGCCACCCTCGGTGTTACCGCCGGACCCGCCGCCTCGGCGCTGCTGACCAGGCATTGGTCAATTCCTCCTAGAACTCGAGTCCGGCTTCGCGAGCGGCATCCGCCAGCGAGGCGATCCGCCCCGCGTACTTGTTGCCACCGCGGTCGAAGACGACCTTGGACACGCCCGCGGCCTTGGCCCGCTCGGCGAGCAGAGCGCCGACCTTGCCGGCCAGAGCGCTCTTGTCACCCTCGCCGCCCCGCAGGGAGGCGTCGAGCGTGGAGGCCGAGGCCAGCGTGTGGCCCTTGAGGTCGTCGATGATCTGCGCGGTGATGTGCCGCGACGACCGGGTGACGACCAGACGGGGGCGTTCGGCGGTCCCGCGGACGTTCCGACGGACCCGGAAGTGCCGACGCGCCTTTCCGACAGCCCGCTTGGCGGAGACACCCGCGCCGTTGCGACGCTTGAGCAGCGTGGCGGTCACTTCTTACCTGCCTTTCCGGCCTTACGGCGGATGACCTCGCCCTGGTACTTGACGCCCTTGCCCTTGTAGGGCTCCGGCGGGCGGATCTTCCGGATGTTGGCGGCGACCTCGCCGACGAGCTGCTTGTCGATGCCCGCGACCGTGAACTGCGTCGGCCGCTCCACCGTGAAGCTGATGCCGGCCGGCGGCACGACGTTCACCGGGTGCGAGAAGCCGAGGGCGAACTCGAGGTCCTTGCCCTTGGCCGTGACCCGGTAACCGGTGCCGTTGATCTCCAGCGTCTTCTTGTAGCCCTCGGTGACGCCGACGATCATGTTGGCGACCAGGGTACGCGAGAGGCCGTGGAGCTCCTTGGCCCGACGCTCGTCGTTGGGGCGGTTGACGTGCAGCTCGGCACCCTCCTGCTCGACCGTGATCGGCTCGGAGACGGTGTGCGAGAGCTCGCCCTTGGGGCCCTTGACCTTGACGGTCTGGCCCGTGATGGTGACATCGACGCCGGCCGGGACCGGGATCGACTTACGTCCGATTCGCGACATGGTTTCTCAGTCTCCAGTTACCAGACGAAGGCGAGGACTTCCCCGCCAACGCTCCGCTTGCGGGCCTGCCGGTCGGTCAGCAGTCCCTGGGACGTCGAAATGATCGCGACGCCGAGGCCGCCGAGCACCCGCGGGAGCTCGTCGGACTTGGCGTAAACCCGGAGGCCGGGCTTCGAGACGCGCTTGATACCGGCGAGGCTGCGCTCGCGGCTCTGGCCGTACTTGAGCTCAACGACCAGACGCTTGCCGACAGCGCCTTCCTCGGGCTCCTCGGCCGACCAGGAGGCGATGTAACCCTCGGCCTTGAGGACCTCGGCGATGTTCGCCTTGATCTTCGAGAAGGGCATGGTCACCTTGTCGTGGTACGCCTGGTTGGCGTTACGCAGACGCGTCAGCATGTCTGCGATCGGGTCCGTCATCGTCATGGGTGTTCGTCAACCTTTCTCGCCGGGGTTCCCACACCTGCGGGCCTACGGCGAAGCGGTGTTTCTAGACCAGCCTTCGGACCGCTTCTGAGGCGGTAGTGGGGCGGTTGGATGGGGTTACCAGGAAGCCTTGGACACGCCGGGCAGCTCACCACGGTGGGCCATGTCCCGCAGGCAAACGCGGCACAGGCCGAACTTGCGGTAGACCGAGTGCGGACGCCCGCACTTCTGGCAGCGGGTGTACGCACGCACGGCGAACTTCGGCTTCGCGGCTGCCTTGATGATCAGCGCCTTCTTAGCCATGCTCAGTTCTCCTTGAACGGGAAGCCCAGGAGCTTGAGAAGCGCCCGGCCCTCGTCGTCGGTCTTGGCGGTCGTGACCACCGTGATGTCCATGCCCCGCGGACGATCGATCCGGTCCTGGTCGATCTCGTGGAACACCGACTGCTCGGTCAGACCGAAGGTGTAGTTCCCGTGCCCGTCGAGCTTGCGCCCGTCGAGCCCGCGGAAGTCACGGATACGGGGCAGCGCGATCGACAGCAGCCGGTCGAGGAACTCCCACATCCGGTCGTTGCGCAGGGTCACCTTCGCGCCGATCGGCATGCCCTCACGCAGCTTGAACTGCGCGATGGACTTGGTCGCCCGCCGCACGAGCGGCTTCTGACCGGTGATGGTGGTCAGGTCACGCACGGCGCCGTCGATCAGCTTGGCGTCGCGGGCGGCCTCGCCAACACCCATGTTCACGACGACCTTGACCAGGCCCGGAACCTGCATGGGGTTGCCGTACTTGTACTGCTCCTGAAGCGCGGAGAGAACCTCACTACGGTACTTCTGCTTCAGGCGGGGCAGCGTCTTGGTCTCGGTAGCGGCAGTCATCAGAGTTCCTTACCGGTCGTACGCGCGATACGGACCTTGTTGCCGTTCTCGTCGACCTTGTAACCGATGCGGGTCGGCTTGCCCTGGTCGTCGACGATCTGCACATTCGAGATGTGGATCGCGGCTTCCTGGGTGACGATGCCACCGGTCTTCGAACCACGCTGGGTGGTGCGGATGCGTTCGTGCTTCTTCACGCGGTTGACGCCCTCGACGAGGATCTTGTCCCGCCGCGGGAAGGCCGCGATGACCTTGCCCTTGGCGCCCTTGTCCTTGCCGGCGATGACGATAACCGTGTCGCCCTTTTTGATCTTCACGGTTTACAGCACCTCCGGCGCAAGGCTGATGATCTTCATGAACCGCTTGTCGCGCAGCTCGCGCCCGACCGGGCCGAAGATGCGGGTACCGCGGGGGTCCCCGCCGTCCTTGATGATGACGGCGGCGTTCTCGTCGAAGCGGATGTACGAGCCGTCGGGACGGCGCCTCTCCTTGGCGGTGCGAACGATGACCGCCTTGACGACGTCACCCTTCTTCACACCGGCGCCGGGGATGGCGTCCTTGACCGTGGCCACGATGACGTCGCCGATGCTCGCGTAACGGCGACCGGAGCCGCCGAGCACGCGGATGCACAGGATCTCCCGGGCACCCGTGTTGTCAGCGACGCGCAGTCGCGACTCCTGCTGAATCACGTCTGTCTCCTATGTCTGCCAGTTCTTCGATCAGACCGAAGCTTGGCGGAACGATGGTGTGCCGGGCCGGCCGTAGCCGGCCCAGCGCACTCACTTGGCCTTTTCGAGGATCTCCACGACACGCCACCGCTTGGTGGCCGACAGCGGCCGGGTCTCCATCAGCAGAACCCGGTCGCCGACGCCGCACGCGTTCTGCTCGTCGTGCACCTTGAGCTTGCGGGTGCGACGCAGAACTTTGCCGTAGAGGGCGTGCTTGACACGGTCCTCGACCTCGACGA
Source organism: Actinoplanes sp. M2I2 (assembly GCF_023544445.1). Lineage (GTDB taxonomy): Bacteria > Actinomycetota > Actinomycetes > Mycobacteriales > Micromonosporaceae > Actinoplanes. The sequence goes on from NZ_JALPVJ010000005.1 coordinate 547,283, forward strand.
CGACGGTCTTGTCCATCTTGTCGCTGACCACCAGACCCTCGCGAACCTTGCGGTTGGCGCGGACCGTGGCCGTGCTCTCGTCACTCATGCTGTCACCTCATCCGGCGCAACCGAGAGCCCGAGCTCACGTTCACGCATGATCGTGTAGATCTTCGCGATGTCCTTGCGGACGACCTGCAGCCGACGATGATTGTCGAGCTGGCCGGTCGCGCCCTGCACGCGAAGGTTGAACAGCTCCGCCTTGGCCTCCCGCAGCCGCGAAACCAGCTCCTCACCGGAGAGTTCGCGCAGCTCGGATGCCTTAACGCCCGCTGCCATCAGCTTTCACCCACTTCGCGTGTCACGATGCGGCACTTCATCGGGAGCTTGTGGATCGCGCGACGCATTGCCTCACGCGCGATCGCCTCGTTCGGGAACGACATCTCGAAGAGAATGCGTCCCGGCTTGACGTTGGCCACCCACCACTCGGGAGAACCCTTACCGGAACCCATGCGGGTCTCGGCCGGCTTCTTGGTCAGAGCGTTGTCGGGGAAGACCGAGATCCAAACCTTGCCGCCACGCTTGATGTGACGGGTCATCGCGATACGGGCCGACTCGATCTGCCGGTTGGTCACGTACGCGGGCTCCAGCGCCTGGATACCGAACTCACCGAAGACAACCCGGTTGCCGCCCTTGGACGCGCCGTGGCGGTCCGGGTGGTGCGGCTTGCGGAAGCCCTTCGGGGGCTTACGCGGCATCAGCATGTGTCAGCCCTCCTGCTGCGTCTCAGCCACGGCCGGACCTGCGGCGATCGCGGCGTCGTTAGCGTTCTCGCTGGTCCCGGCGGCGTCGCCACCACGGGCCTGCGCGGCCGCACGACCGGCCTCGGTGCCGCCGGCGGTCGTGCCGGACGAACCGGAACGGCCACGGCGCGGACGCTCGGCCCGGTCGGCACGGTCACGGCGCGGGCGGGCGGGCGCCTCGGGGGCAACCTCGCGACCCGGCACGGCGTCGCCCTTGTAGATCCAGACCTTCACGCCGATGCGGCCGAACGTCGTACGGGCCTCGAAGAAGCCGTACTCGATGTTGGCGCGCAGCGTGTGCAGCGGAACGCGACCCTCACGGTAGAACTCCGTGCGGCTCATCTCCGCGCCGCCCAGGCGGCCGGAGACCTGCACCCGGATGCCCTTGCAGACCGGGTTCTTCATGGCCGACTGCATGGCCTTACGCATCGCCCGGCGGAAGCTGACCCGGGAGGACAGCTGCTCGGCGACGCCCTGCGCCACGAGCTGAGCGTCCGACTCCGGGCTCTTCACCTCGAGGATGTTCAGCTGGACCTGCTTGCCGGTGAGCTTCTCGAGCTCACCGCGGATCCGGTCGGCCTCCGCACCCTTACGGCCGATGACGATGCCCGGCCGGGCGGTGTGGATGTCGACGCGTACCCGGTCACGGGTCCGCTCGATGTCCACCTTGGAGATGCCGGCGCGCTCGAGGCCCTTGGACATCATGCGGCGGATCTTGACGTCCTCGCCGATGTAGTCCTTGTAGAGCTTGTCCGCGAACCAGCGGCTCTTCCAGTCGGTGGAGATGCCGAGGCGGAACCCGGTGGGGTGAACTTTCTGACCCATTACTCGGCGCCTTCCTTCTCGGCTTCGGTGCGCTGGGGCTCGGCCTTGGGCTCAGCAGCCTTGGCGGCCTTCTTCGCCGGCGCGGCCTTCTTCGCCGGGCGGGCCGTGGGGACCGCCTCGACCGCGATGGTGATGTGACAGGTGCGCTTGCGGATCCGGTACGCCCGGCCCTGCGCCCGCGGCCGGAACCGCTTCAGCGTCGGGCCCTCGTCGACGAACGCCTCGCTGACCAGGAGCGCGTCCGGGTCGAGCCGCTCGTTGTTCTCGGCGTTGGCGATCGCGCTGGCCAGCACCTTGTAGACCTGCTCGCTGGCCGACTGCGGCGCGAACTGCAGGACGGTCAGAGCCTCCTTCGCGGGCAGACCGCGGACGAGGTTGACCACACGGCGTGCCTTGTTCGGCGAGATGCGGACGTGCTTCGCAACCGCACGACTGCCCGGAAGCGCCGGTGCGTCGTTCTTTACTGGCATCGCTGTGACCCCTTTCTTATCCGTGGACTGACTAGCGACGACGGCTCTTGCGGTCGTCCTTCTCGTGACCCTTGAACGTGCGGGTCAGAGCGAACTCCCCGAGCTTGTGACCGACCATGGCCTCGGTGATGAACACCGGGACATGCTTGCGCCCGTCGTGCACCGCGATCGTGTGCCCGAGCATGTCGGGGATGATCATCGAGCGCCGCGACCAGGTCTTGATGACGTTCTTCGAGTTCTTCTCGTTCTGGACTTCCACCTTCTTGAGCAGGTGGTCGTCGACGAACGGGCCCTTCTTCAGGCTGCGTGGCATCTCTTAACTCCCGTTACCCGCGCTTGCGGGTGGCGTAGCGGCGGCGAACGATCAGCTTGTCGCTCTCCTGGCCCTTGCGGCGGGTACGGCCCTCGGGCTTACCAGCCGGGTTGACCGGGTGGCGACCACCGGAGGTCTTACCCTCACCACCACCGTGCGGGTGGTCGATCGGGTTCATGGCGACACCGCGGACGGTCGGGCGCTTGCCCTTCCAGCGCATCCGGCCGGCCTTGCCCCAGTTGATGTTCGACTGTTCGGCATTACCGATCTCGCCGACCGTGGCGCGGCAACGGATGTCGACCCGGCGGATCTCACCGGAGGGCATACGCAGCGTGGCGTAGACACCCTCACGGCCGAGCAGCTGGATACCGACACCGGCCGAACGGGCCAGCTTGGCGCCACCGCCGGGACGAAGCTCCACACCGTGGACCGTCGTACCGACCGGGATGTTGCGCAGGGGAAGGTTGTTCCCCGGCTTGATGTCCGCGCCCGGGCCGGACTCGACCCGGTCGCCCTGCTTGAGGTCCTTCGGCGCGAGGATGTAGCGCTTCTCACCGTCGGCGTAGTGCAGCAGAGCGATGCGGGACGTGCGGTTCGGGTCGTATTCGATGTGCGCGACCTTGGCCGGCACGCCGTCCTTGTCGACCCGCTTGAAGTCGATCAGCCGGTACTGCCGCTTGTGGCCGCCGCCCTGGTGCCGCGTGGTGATGCGGCCGTGGACGTTGCGACCACCCTTCTTGGGCAGCGGAACCAGCAGAGACTTCTCCGGCGTCGACCGGGTGATCTCGGCGAAGTCGGCGACGCTGGAGCCGCGACGGCCCGGCGTGGTCGGCTTGTACTTACGGATAGCCATTGTCTTCAGTCCCCTTAGCTGACCGGGCCGCCGAAGGCCTCGATACGGTCCCCGTCAGCCAGCTTCACCAGCGCGCGCTTGGTCGCCTTGCGCTGCCCGAAACCGGTGCGGGTGCGCTTGCGCTTGCCCTCGCGGTTCGAGGTGTTGACCGTGAGCACGCGGACGTTGAAGATCTGCTGGATCGCGATCTTGATCTGGGTCTTGTTCGCGTCCGGGTGGACGAGGAACGTGTACCAGTTCTGGTCGAGAACGCTGTAGCTCTTCTCGGACACGACCGGCTTGAGAATGACGTCGCGCGGGTCGGCGATGGTGCTCACTTGTTCTCCCCCTCGGCGGTCGCCGGAGTGCCCAGGAACTCGTCCAGGGCCTCCTTGGTGAAGACCACCTCGTCGGCGACCAGCACGTCGTACGTGTTGAGCTGGCCGGCCTCGAGCAGGTGCACGGTCGCCTCGTTGCGCAGCGACAGCCAGTTGATCTCGTCGGCGCTGCTCAGGACGACCAGGACCTTGGTGGACTCGGTGGCCTTGCGCAGCGTGGCGATCGCGGCCTTGGTCGACGGCTTGTCGCCGCTGACGAACGCCTCGACCACGTGCACGCGGCCTTCGCGGGCCCGGTCGGAGAGGGCGCCACGCAGAGCGGCGGCCTTCATCTTCTTGGGGGTCCGCTGGCTGTAGTCGCGCGGCACGGGACCGTGCACGACGCCACCGCCGGTGAACTGAGGCGCGCGGATCGAGCCCTGGCGGGCGCGACCGGTGCCCTTCTGCTTGTACGGCTTCTTGCCGCCGCCGGCGACCTCACCGCGCGTCTTGGCCTTGTGCGTGCCCTGACGGGCAGCCGCAAGCTGGGCCACGACGACCTGGTGCATCAGCGGGATGTTCGCCTGAACGTCGAACACCGAGTCGGGCAGCTCGACCGAGCCGGCCTTGTTGCCCTCAATGTTGATCACGTCAACCGAGCTCACTTGGCACCGCCCTTCTTCGCCGCCGTACGGACCAGGATGAGCGCGCCCTTGGGACCGGGCACCGCGCCCCTGATCAGGATCAGGTTGTTGTCGGTGTCCACCGCCTGCACGGTCAGGTTCTGCACGGTGAAGCGCTTGTTGCCCATCCGGCCGGCCATCCGCGTGCCCCTGAAGACGCGACCCGGGGTCGCGCAGGCGCCGATGGAACCGGGCGAACGGTGCTTGCGCTCGACACCGTGGCTGGCCTTGAGGCCGTGGAAGCCGTGCCGCTTGATGACACCGGCGTAGCCCTTGCCCTTGGTCTTACCGGTGACGTCGATCGGCGAGCCGACCGCGAACGCCTCGACGGTGACCTCCTGGCCGAGCTCGTACTCACCGGCGTCGGTGGTGCGCAGCTCGACGACGTGACGCCGCGGCGACACACCGGCCTTCGCGAAGTGACCGCCCTCGGGCTTGTTCACCTTGCGCGGGTCGATGGCGCCGTACGCCAGCTGGACGGCTGCGTAGCCGTCCTTCTCATCAGTTCGGACCTGGGTCACGACACAAGGGCCGGCCTGCACCACGGTCACCGGGACGACCTTGTTGTTGTCCCAGACCTGGGTCATGCCGAGCTTGGCGCCCAGGATCCCCTTAACTTGCCTGTCCATCAGTCCGGATCCCTACAGCTTGATCTCGATGTCGACGCCAGCCGGCAGGTCGAGGCGCATGAGCGAGTCGACCGTCTTCGGAGTCGGGTCGATGATGTCGATCAGCCGCTTGTGCGTGCGCATCTCGAAGTGCTCGCGCGAGTCCTTGTACTTGTGCGGCGAACGGATGACGCAGAAACGGTTGATCTCCGTGGGCAGCGGCACCGGGCCTGCGACCGACGCACCGGTACGCGTGACCGTCTCGACGATCTTGCGCGCCGAGGAGTCGACGACCTCGTGGTCATAGGCCTTGAGCCGGATGCGGATCTTCTGTCCCGCCATGGTGGCTTCTGTTTCCTTTTCTCGATGCCGCTACGTGCGAAAGCGGTGGCCCTCGCATGCCCGCAGGACCGTTGATCCTGCGTTGTCCGACCCCCGCGGTCGGGCGTGTCGCAATAACACTCAGAAAACTGCGCGCAGCAGCAATCCAGATCGCGGGGATCTTGAGGTATCGCTGGGCAGAGCTGCACCCATACTTCGGGAAGTGCTTCACCCAGTGGGCGGCCGATAAACACACCCAAACACCCGGAGAGGGTGGTCAGCTGCACAAGGCAGCTAACCACCCCGCTCGGACGCAACCTGACTAGTATGCCGGATTGTGGCCGGCAATGCTAATCGGGGTCACCGATGAGCGTTGTTCACGGCCTCACAGTGGGCAAACGCACCTGGTAGAGGCCGTGAACAATCACCAAATCAGACGTTGATCTTCGTGACCGTTCCGGCGCCGACGGTGCGGCCACCCTCACGGATCGCGAACTTCAGGCCCTGCTCCATGGCGATCGGCTGGATCAGCTTGACCGACATGCTGGTGGAGTCGCCCGGCATGACCATCTCGGTGCCCTCGGGCAGCGTGACGACGCCGGTGACGTCCGTGGTGCGGAAGTAGAACTGCGGGCGGTAGTTCTGGAAGAACGGGGTGTGCCGGCCGCCCTCTTCCTTTGAGAGGATGTAGACCTGGCCCTCGAACTCCGTGTGCGGAGTAGAGGTGCCCGGCTTCACAACCACCATGCCGCGCTCGACGTCCTCGCGCTTGATACCGCGGAGCAGCAGACCGACGTTCTCACCCGCGCGGGCCTCGTCGAGCAGCTTGCGGAACATCTCGATGCCGGTGCAGACGGTCTTCGTCGACTTCTCGCGGATGCCGACGATCTCGACCTCCTCGTTCGGCTTGAGGATGCCACGCTCGGCGCGACCCGTGACCACGGTGCCACGACCGGTGATCGTGAAGACGTCCTCGATGGGCATGAGGAACGGCTTGTCGGTGTCACGCTCGGGCTGCGGGATCGCAGTGTCGACCGCGTTCATGAGCTCCATGAGACGCTCGGTCCACTCGGCGTCGCCCTCGAGCGCCTTCAGCGCCGAGACGCGCACGACCGGCAGGTCGTCGCCCGGGAACTCGTAGGTGCTCAGCAGCTCGCGAACCTCGAGCTCGACGAGCTCCAGGAGCTCCTCGTCGTCCACCATGTCGCTCTTGTTCAGGGCGACGACGATGTACGGGACGCCGACCTGGCGGGCCAGGAGCACGTGCTCCTTGGTCTGCGGCATCGGGCCGTCGGTCGCGGCGACCACCAGGATCGCGCCGTCCATCTGGGCGGCACCGGTGATCATGTTCTTGATGTAGTCGGCGTGGCCGGGGCAGTCCACGTGCGCGTAGTGACGCGCCGCGGTCTGGTACTCGACGTGCGCGATCGAGATCGTGATGCCGCGGGCCTTCTCCTCCGGCGCCTTGTCGATCTCGTCGAACGGCGTGTAGGGGTTCAGGTCCGGGTACTGGTCGTGCAGGACCTTGGTGATGGCCGCAGTCAGCGTCGTCTTACCGTGGTCGATGTGACCAATGGTGCCGATGTTGACGTGCGGCTTAGTCCGCTCGAACTTAGCCTTCGCCACTGGTGTCCTCCTGTGGACTGTGGGATTACTTTTTCCCGGCACGCCCGATAAGGCGATGGGGACTCTGTCGACTGCTCGTGCGCGTGCGGCCCTCGACGGACCGCACGCGCCTCAACGCGTCAGGCGCCGGTGGCCTTGGCGATGATCTCCTTCGCGACGCTCTGCGGAACCTCGGCGTAGGAGTCGAACTGCATGCTGTAGCTGGCCCGGCCGGCCGTCTTCGACCGCAGGTCGCCGACGTAGCCGAACATCTCCGACAGCGGCACCAGCGCCTTGATGACCCGGGCGCCGGAGCGCTCCTCCATCGACTGGATGATGCCACGGCGGGAGTTGAGGTCGCCGATCACGTCGCCCATGTTGTCCTCGGGCGTGGTGACCTCGACGGACATCATCGGCTCGAGCAGCGCGGGGTCGGCCTTGCGGGCCGCCTCCTTCATCGCGATGGAGCCGGCGATCTTGAACGCCATCTCGGACGAGTCGACCTCTTGGTACTGACCGTCGACCAGCGTGAACTTCACGCCGACCAGCGGGTAGCCGGCGAGGACGCCGTACTGCAGCGAGTCCTGCGCGCCCGCGTCCACCGAGGGGATGAACTCCTTGGGGATGCGGCCACCGGTGACGGCGTTCACGAACTCGTACGTGGGGCCGTCGGCCTCGAGCGACAGCGGCTCGACGCTGATGACGACCTTCGCGTACTGGCCGGAACCACCGGTCTGCTTCTTGTGGACGTACGTGAGCTTCTCCACGGTGCCGCGGATCGTCTCGCGGTACGCCACCTGCGGCTTACCGATGTTGGCCTCGACGTTGAACTCGCGGCGCATGCGGTCCACCAGGATGTCCAGGTGGAGCTCGCCCATGCCGGCGATGATCGTCTGGCCGGTCTCCTCGTCGTTGAAGACGCGGAAGGTCGGGTCCTCTTCGGCCAGGCGCTGGATCGCGGTGCCCAGCTTCTCCTGGTCCGACTTGGTCTTCGGCTCGATGGCGACCTGGATGACCGGCTCCGGGAACGTCATCGACTCGAGGATGACCGGGTTGGCCGGGTCGCTGAGCGTGTCACCGGTGGTGGTCTGCTTGAGACCCTGGACGGCGATGATGTCGCCGGCCTGCGCCGTGGGCCGCTCTTCACGCTTGTTGGCGTGCATCTGGTAGATCTTGCCGATCCGCTCCTTGCGGTCCTTGGTGGAGTTGACCACCTGGGAACCGGAGTCGAGCGTGCCGGAGTAGACCCGGACGTAGGTCAGCTTGCCGAGGTGCTTGTCCGTCTGGATCTTGAACGCCAGGCCGGAGAACGGCTCGGTGTTCGACGGCTTGCGCAGCATCGGGGTCTCACCGTCGGGGGCGGTGCCCTCGATGGCCGGGATGTCCAGCGGCGACGGCAGGAAGTCGACCACGGCGTCGAGCATGGGCTGAACGCCCTTGTTCTTGAACGCCGAGCCGCACAGCACCGGGTTGGCCTTGCTGGCGATCGTGGAGCGCCGGATGGCGGCCTTGATCTCGTCCTGCGAGAGCTCTTCACCCTCGAGGTACTTGAGCATGACCTCGTCGTCGACGTCGGCCAGCGTCTCGATCAGCTTCTCGCGCCACTCGTTCGCGGAGTCGACCAGGTCGGCCGGGATCTCCTCGACGGCGTAGTCGTCGCCCTTCTGGGTCTCGCCACGCCAGGTGAGCGCGCGCATGCCGATCAGGTCGACGACACCGATGTGGTCGCCCTCGAGCCCGATCGGGATCTGGAGGACCAGCGGGGTGGCGTTGAGCCGGTCGATCATCATCTGCACGCAGCGGAAGAAGTCCGCGCCGGTCCGGTCGAGCTTGTTGACGAAGCACATCCGGGGGACGTTGTACTTGTCCGCCTGACGCCAGACGTTCTCGGTCTGCGGCTCCACGCCGGCCACGCCGTCGTAGACCGCCACCGCGCCGTCCAGCACACGCAACGACCGCTCGACCTCGACCGTGAAGTCGACGTGGCCGGGCGTGTCGATGATCTGGATCGTGTGGCCCTTCCACTCGCACTTGGTGGCGGCGGAAGTGATCGTGATACCGCGCTCCTGCTCCTGCTCCATCCAGTCCATGACGGCGGCGCCCTCGTGGACCTCACCGATCTTGTACGTGATGCCGGTGTAGAACAGGATTCGCTCAGTGGTCGTGGTCTTACCAGCATCGATGTGCGCCATGATGCCGATGTTGCGTACGTTGGCGAGCGCGTCTGCGGCAGCCACTTCAGTCCCTACTTTTCTTCGTCGTCGTCTCGTGAACCGGTACGACTTGTGCCGGGGCCCGGCGGATGCCGGGCCGACAGCAGCGGGGTCTTACCAGCGGTAGTGCGCGAAGGCCTTGTTGGACTCCGCCATCTTGTGGGTGTCCTCGCGCCGCTTGACGGCGGCACCGAGGCCGTTGCTGGCGTCGAGCAGCTCGTTCTGGAGACGCTCGATCATGGTCTTCTCGCGGCGGGCCTTGGAGTACTGGACCAGCCAGCGCAGACCGAGGGTGGTCTGACGCGGGGTACGGACCTCGACCGGCACCTGGTAGGTCGCGCCACCGACACGGCGGCTGCGGACCTCGAGGGTCGGCTTGACGTTGTCCATGGCGCGCTTGAGGGTCACCACGGGGTCGGTGCCGCTCTTCTCACGGCAGCCCTCGAGGGCGCCGTAGACGATGCGCTCGGCGAGCTGACGCTTGCCGCCGACCAGGATCTTGTTCACCAGCTGGGTGACCAGCGGGGAGTTGTAGACCGGGTCCGCTACCAGCGGGTGTTTCGGCGCTGGGCCTTTACGGGGCATGTCAGCTCTTCTCCTTCTTCGCGCCGTAACGGCTGCGGGCCTGCTTGCGGTTGCGGACACCCTGGGTGTCCAGCGAACCGCGGACGATCTTGTAGCGGACGCCCGGCAGGTCCTTCACTCGGCCGCCTCGCACGAGCACGATCGAGTGCTCCTGAAGGTTGTGGCCGACACCGGGGATGTACGCCGTCACCTCGATCTGGCTGCTGAGCTTCACACGAGCGACCTTGCGCAGCGCAGAGTTCGGCTTCTTGGGGGTGGTGGTGTACACGCGCGTGCACACGCCGCGTCGCTGAGGACTACCCTTCAGCGCCGGCGTCTTGGTCTTGCTCGTTTTCGCCTGACGGCCCTTTCGGACCAGCTGCTGGATCGTGGGCACCGGGTTTCTCCGCTCCCTTCGGCCGCTTCCTAGGCGGCCGCACCGTCTTGTATGGCTCTCTGTGTCGGCCACATCCCCACTCGGGGATGTGTCCGGCACCCGCGGTCGGGCGTGTCGCCCGGCTCACGGTCCCGCCGCGCGTTGGTCAACGCGCACCGGGTCTTGTCTTTGTCGACGCCCCGATCACGGGGCGCCGGCTCGGCGTATCGCCGCCTCATCGCGTCGAGCGACTCGGGCGCACGCACGAGTTGCCCGGGCAAGCCCGGGCACGAGGGGAAAGACTACCCACCCCGAGCACTCAGGTCAAAATGAACGCTGAGGCCACGCGACGGATATCTCCGATACAAGTGTACCGGGTGCTTCACGGTGGCAACGCCGCGGTGCCGGGATCCGGCGTCACACCGACAATTGCAGCACCAGTGCCAACGCGAGAGACAACAGAGCAATTCCCGCGCCGATCGATCCGCAGACGATTCCGGCCATGCCGAGGCCGGCCCCGGTGAACCGCACCTGGCCGGTCCGGCCCGAGCGGCGGATCTGCCGGCGCGACACGGCGCCGAGCGCGACCGCTCCCCCGCCGGCCGCAACGCTGAGCAGTGTGAAGGCGCCCGACACCCAGCCGCCCCAGCCCTCCGACGAACCGACCAGGCCGAAGCAGAGGACGAGCAGCGACACCAGGATCGACCCGATCCCGGCGATCAGCGAGCCGATGGCCAGGCCCGACGTGATCGGCTCGACCCGCAGCTGCACCAGGCCGAACTCCGTGCCGGGCAGGGCGTCGACCCGCTCCGGCCGCCACCGGCCCGAGGGCGGCGGTGGGGGCACTGCGGCCGGGAACTGCGCCGAAGGCTGCGGTGGGAGGGTCATGTGAAGAGCATGTCACTCGTCCGAGGGGGACGGCACCCCACCTCAGTCCGTCCCCGGCGCGAAGTCGGGGCCCCCGGGTGAGCCGGCCAGATGCAGCAGGCCGGCGATCGACGCGACCACCAGCGCGGTGAGGGCCAGGACGATGCCCGCCCAGGCCAGCCGGCGCCCCCGCCGGATCCAGGCCGAGCCGGTCAGATAGCCCTGCGACGCGTACGCCTGCCGCGCCGTCTGACGGGCCAGCAGCAGCGCCACGGTGGCGGGAATCACACCCCCGACGAACGCGCCGGTCAGAAAACCCACCAGCCCGAGCGCGAAGACCGCCCGCGCCTTCGAGGAGGGCGCCGGGTCCGGGTCCATCGGATGGCGGGCGGGCGCGGCCGCGGGAGACGTCACGAAAGCCATTCTAGAAAGGCCGAAGGGCGGCCGCGCGGTGCGCGGTCGCCCTTCGGTCACGTCAACCCCGGCGAACCGGGAGAAGACCCTTAGCGGTACGACCCGAAGTCGAAGTCGTCCAGCGGCACAGCCTGCCCGCTGGCCGGCCCGAAGCCGTAGTCGGTCTCGGGGTACCCGGTCATCGAGTACACCTTGGCCTTGGCCTCCTCGGTCGGCTCGACCCGGATGTTCCGGTACTTGGAGATACCGGTACCGGCCGGGATGAGCTTACCGATGATCACGTTCTCCTTGAGGCCGACCAGCGAGTCACTGCGCGAGTTGATCGCCGCGTCGGTCAGCACCCGGGTCGTCTCCTGGAAGGAGGCGGCCGAGAGCCAGGAGTCGGTGGCCAGCGAGGCCTTGGTGATACCCATCAGCACCGGGCGACCGGCGGCGGGCTCGCCACCCTCGCCCACGATCCGGCGGTTCTCCGACTCGAAGAGCGCCCGGTCGACCAGGATGCCCGGCAGGAACTCCGCGGCACCCGAGTCGATGACCGTCACCCGCTTGAGCATCTGGCGGATGATGATCTCAATGTGCTTGTCGTGGATGAGCACACCCTGCGACCGGTAGACCTGCTGGACCTCGGCGGTCAGGTGGACCTGAACCGCCCGCGGGCCCATGATGCGCAGGAGCTCGTGCGGGTCGATGGTGCCCTCGGTCAGCTTCTCGCCGACGCCGACGTGGTCGCCGTCGTGGGCCCGCAGCTTGACGCGCTTGGAGATCTTGTCGTACACGATCTCCTCGCTGCCGTCGTCCGGGATCACGATGATCTTGCGCGAGCGCTCGCCGTCCTCGATGCGGATGCGTCCCGGGGTGTCGGCGATGGGCGCCTTGCCCTTGGGCACGCGGGCCTCGAAGATTTCCTGCACACGCGGCAGACCCTGGGTGATGTCCTCACCCGCGACACCACCGGTGTGGAAGGTACGCATCGTCAGCTGCGTTCCCGGCTCACCGATGGACTGGGCGGCGATGATGCCGACCGCCTCGCCGATGTCGACCGCCTTGCCGGTCGGCAGCGAACGGCCGTAGCAGGCCGCGCACACGCCGAGCTTCGACTCACAGGTCAGCACCGAGCGGACCCGGACGTTCTCGACGCCGGCCGCGACGAGCTTGTCGACCAGGATCGAGTTCAGGTCGTCGCCACGCGACACCACCCGGTTGCCCTGGGCGTCGTCGATGTCGTCGGCCAGCGTGCGGGCGTGGACGCCGGTCTCGGCGTGCACGTGCACGACCAGCGTGCCGTCGGCCTCGCGGTCCGCCACCTGCATCGGGATCGCGCGGTCGGTGCCGCAGTCCTCCTCGCGGATGATGACGTCCTGCGAGACGTCCACCAGACGACGGGTCAGGTAACCCGAGTCGGCGGTACGCAGCGCGGTGTCGGCCAGACCCTTACGGGCACCGTGGGTGGAGATGAAGTACTCCAGCACGGTCAGACCCTCGCGGTACGACGAGGTGATCGGCCGCGGGATGATCTCACCCTTGGGGTTGGCCACCAGACCACGGATCGCGGCGATCTGCCGGAGCTGGAGCAGGTTACCGCGAGCGCCGGAGTTGATCATGACCCAGAGCGGGTTCTCCTGCGGCAGCGCGGACTCCATCTCCTTGGAGATCTCGTTCGTCGCCTTGGTCCAGATCTCGATGAGCTCGCCGCGACGTTCCTCGGCGGTCATGAGACCACGCTGGTACTGCTTGTCGATCCGGTCGGCCTCGGTCTGGTACTTGGCCAGGATCTCCGGCTTGCGCGGGGGACCGATGACGTCGCCCATACCGATCGTCACACCGGACCAGGTGGCCCAGTGGAAGCCGGCCTCCTTGAGCGCGTCCAGGGTCGCCGCGAGGGCGACCTTGGGGAAGCGCTCGGCGAGGTCGTTGACGATCGCCGACAGCTGACCCTTGCGGATCTCGTAGTTCACGAAGCGGTAGCCCGGGGGCAGCGTCTCGTTGAACAGGACCCGGCCGAGCGTGGTCTCGACGAGCAGCGGGTCGTTCTCGACCCACCCCTCGGGAGCGGTCCACGCCGGGCCCTTGGCGCCGTTGTCGACCCCGATGACCTCGCGCAGACGGATCTTGACCGTCGCCTGCAGGTGCAGCTCGCCGTTGTCGAACGCCATCCGCGCCTCGGCGTCCGAGCTGAAGACCCGGCCCTCACCCTTGGCCCCGGCGGTCTGGTGCGTCAGGTAGTAGAGACCGATGACCATGTCCTGGGTGGGCATGGTGACCGGCTTACCGTCGGCCGGCTTGAGGATGTTGTTCGACGAGAGCATCAGGATCCGGGCCTCGGCCTGGGCCTCGGCCGACAGCGGCACGTGCACCGCCATCTGGTCACCGTCGAAGTCGGCGTTGAACGCCGTACAGACGAGCGGGTGGATCTGGATCGCCTTGCCCTCGACCAGCTGCGGCTCGAAGGCCTGGATGCCCAGGCGGTGCAGGGTCGGCGCGCGGTTCAGCAGCACCGGGTGCTCGCTGATGACCTCTTCGAGGACGTCCCACACGACCGGCCGCTGACGCTCGACCATGCGCTTGGCCGACTTGATGTTCTGCGCGTGGTTCAGGTCGACCAGGCGCTTCATCACGAACGGCTTGAACAGCTCCAGCGCCATCTGCTTGGGCAGACCGCACTGGTGCAGCTTGAGGCGCGGGCCGACGACGATGACCGAACGGCCGGAGTAGTCGACGCGCTTGCCGAGCAGGTTCTGACGGAACCGGCCCTGCTTGCCCTTGAGCATGTCGGACAGCGACTTGAGCGGGCGGTTACCCGGACCGGTGACCGGCCGGCCACGACGGCCGTTGTCGAACAGAGCGTCGACGGCCTCCTGGAGCATCCGCTTCTCGTTGTTCACGATGATCTCGGGCGCGCCGAGGTCGATGAGCCGCTTGAGACGGTTGTTCCGGTTGATGACGCGGCGGTACAGGTCGTTCAGGTCGCTGGTCGCGAAGCGGCCACCGTCGAGCTGCACCATCGGGCGCAGGTCCGGCGGGATGACCGGGACGCAGTCCAGCACCATGCCCAGCGGCGAGTTGCGGGTGTTCAGGAACGCGGCGACGACCTTGAGCCGCTTGAGCGCACGGATCTTGCGCTGGCCCTTACCCGTACGGATGATCTCCCGCAGGTTCTCGGCCTCGGCGTCCAGGTCCATGTTCTCGAGCAGCGCCTTGATGGCCTCGGCACCCATGCCACCGGTGAAGTACTCACCGAAGCGGTCCCGCAGCTCGCGGTAGAGCAGCTCGTCGGTGACCAGCTGCTTGGAGTCGAGCTTGCGGAAGGTGTCGAGCACCTCGTCGAGGCGGTCGATCTCGCGCTGCGCCTTGTCCCGGATCTGGCGCATCTCGCGCTCGCCGGCCTCCTTGACCTTGCGGCGCACGTCGGCCTTGGCGCCCTCGGCCTCGAGCTCCGAGAGATCCTGCTCCAGCTTGGCCGCACGCTTCTCGATCTCGGAGTCACGGCTGTTCTCGGACTGCCGCTTCTCGGCGAAGATCTCGTTCTCGATCGTGGACAGGTCACGGTGACGCGATTCGGCGTCCACGCTCGTGATCACGTACGAGGCGAAGTAGATGATCTTCTCGAGGTCCTTGGGAGCGAGGTCGAGCAGGTAGCCCAGCCGGCTCGGCACACCCTTGAAGTACCAGATGTGCGTGACCGACGCGGCCAGCTCGATGTGGCCCATGCGCTCACGACGGACCTTGGACCGGGTCACCTCGACGCCGCAGCGCTCACAGATGATGCCCTTGAACCGGACCCGCTTGTACTTGCCGCAGTAGCACTCCCAGTCCCGCTGAGGACCGAAGATCTTCTCGCAGAAGAGTCCGTCCTTCTCGGGCTTGAGCGTGCGGTAGTTGATCGTCTCGGGCTTCTTGACCTCGCCGTGCGACCACTGCCGGATGTCGTCAGCGGTGGCCAGGCCGATGCGCAACTCGTCGAAGAAGTTGACGTCGAGCACTTGGTCTATCCCTCGTGTTTCGTTGCTCGGTTGATATTCCAGGCCGGCGGTGGCGTCCCCCGGTGCTCACGCACCCGGGGGACGCTTCCGTCAGATCTCTTCGACGCTGCTGACGCCCTCGTTCGGGCGTCGGGACAGGTCGATGCCGAGTTCCTCCGCGGCCCGGAAGACCTCGTCGTCGGTCTCGCGCATCTCGAGGGCCACGCCGTCGCTGGACAGAACCTCAACGTTGAGGCACAGCGACTGCAGCTCCTTGAGCAGCACCTTGAACGACTCCGGGATTCCCGGCTCCGGGATGTTCTCGCCCTTGACGATGGCCTCGTAGACCTTCACACGGCCGAGAACGTCGTCGGACTTGATGGTGAGCAGCTCCTGCAGCGCGTAAGCCGCACCGTAGGCCTGCATCGCCCAGCACTCCATCTCGCCGAACCGCTGGCCACCGAACTGGGCCTTACCACCGAGCGGCTGCTGCGTGATCATCGAGTACGGACCGGTCGAGCGAGCGTGGATCTTGTCGTCGACCAGGTGGTTCAGCTTCAGGATGTAGACGTAGCCGACCGAGATCGGGTCCGGCAGCGGCTCTCCCGAGCGGCCGTCGAACAGCTGCGCCTTGCCGTCGCCGTTGACCAGCCGCTTACCGTCACGGTTGACCAGCGTCGACTCGAGGAGGCCCTTGATCTCCTCCTCCTGCGCACCGTCGAAGACGGGGGTCGCGACGTTCGAGTCCGCGATGGACTCGTGCGCCTCGATCGCGCGCAGCTGGCGCTTCCACTCCTCGTCCTCGCCCTCGACCGACCAGCCGGTCTTGGCGATCCACCCGAGGTGGGTCTCCAGAACCTGGCCGATGTTCATACGCGAGGGCACACCGAGCGGGTTGAGCACGATGTCGACGGGGGTGCCGTCCTCGAGGAACGGCATGTCCTCGATGGGCAGGATCTTGGAGATGACGCCCTTGTTGCCGTGGCGGCCGGCGAGCTTGTCACCGTCCTGGATCTTGCGCTTCTGGGCCACGTACACCCGGACCAGCTCGTTCACACCCGGGGGCAGCTCGTCGCCGTCCTCACGCGAGAACGTGCGGACGCCGATGACCGTGCCGGTCTCACCGTGCGGCACCTTCAGCGAGGTGTCCCGGACTTCCCGGGCCTTCTCACCGAAGATCGCGCGGAGCAGGCGCTCCTCCGGGGTCAGCTCGGTCTCGCCCTTGGGCGTGACCTTGCCGACCAGGATGTCGCCGGGGACGACCTCGGCGCCGATCCGGATGATGCCGCGCTCGTCGAGGTCCGCGAGCATTTCCTCGCTGACGTTCGGGATGTCGCGGGTGATCTCTTCCGGGCCGAGCTTGGTGTCCCGGGCGTCGACCTCGTGCTCCTCGATGTGGATCGAGGTGAGGACGTCCTGCTGGACGAGGCGCTGCGACAGGATGATCGCGTCCTCGTAGTTGTGACCCTCCCAGCACATGAACGCGACGAGCAGGTTGCGGCCGAGGGCCATCTCCCCCTCGTCGGTGCACGGGCCGTCGGCGACGACCTGGCCGGCCTCGACCCGGTCACCCTCGAACACGACCGGCTTCTGGTTGACGCAGGAGCCGGCGTTGGAGCGGCGGAACTTGTGCAGCAGGTACGTACGGCGGTGGCCGTCGTCCTGGTGCACCGTCACGTAGTCGGCGCAGAGGTCCTCGACCACGCCGCCGACCTCGGCGACGACGACGTCACCGGCGTCGACCGCGGCACGGTACTCCATGCCGGTGCCGACCAGCGGCGCCTCGGCCTTGACCAGCGGCACGGCCTGACGCTGCATGTTCGCGCCCATGAGGGCGCGGTTCGCGTCGTCGTGCTCGAGGAACGGGATCATGGCCGTCGCGACCGAGGTCATCTGCCGCGGCGACACGTCCATGTAGTCGACCTCGGTGCCAGGCACGTAGTCGACCTCACCGCCCTTACGGCGGACCAGGACCCGATCCTCGGCGAAGGTGCCGTCGCCTCGCAGCACGGCGTTCGCCTGGGCCTTGATGTACCGGTCTTCCTCGTCCGCGGTCAGGTAGTGCACCTCGTCGGTGACAACGCCCGCCTCGACCTTGCGGTAAGGCGTCTCGATGAAACCGAACGGGTTGACCCGCGCGAACGTGGAGAGCGCGCCGATCAGGCCGATGTTCGGGCCTTCCGGCGTCTCGATCGGGCACATCCGGCCGTAGTGGGACGGGTGCACGTCACGGACCTCGAAGCCGGCCCGCTCACGCGACAGGCCACCGGGGCCGAGCGCGGAGAGGCGCCGCCGGTGGGTCAGGCCCGCCAGCGGGTTGGTCTGGTCCATGAACTGCGACAGCTGCGACGTGCCGAAGAACTCCTTGATCGCCGCCACGACGGGACGGATGTTGATCAGGGTCTGCGGCGTGATCGCCTCGACGTCCTGGGTCGTCATGCGCTCGCGGACGACGCGCTCCATCCGGGACAGGCCGACGCGGACCTGGTTCTGGATGAGCTCGCCCACGGTGCGCAGACGGCGGTTGCCGAAGTGGTCGATGTCGTCGGCCTCGTAGCCCTCCTCACCGGCGTGCAGCCGGGCGAGGTAGTCCACGGTCTTGACGATGTCTTCCTCGGTCAGCGTGCCCCGGACGATCGGGACGTCGATGTCGAGCTTCTTGTTGAACTTGTAACGGCCGACCTTGGCGACGTCGTACCTCTTCGGGTTGAAGAAGAGGTTGTCGAGCAGGGTCTGCGCGTTCTCCCGGGTCGGGGGCTCGCCAGGGCGGAGCTTGCGGTAGATGTCGAGCAGGGCCTCGTCCTGCCCGGCGATGTGGTCCTTCTCGAGGGTGGTCATGAGCAGCTCGGACCAGCCGAACCGCTCGCGGATCTGGTCGGCCGACCAGCCGATCGCCTTGAGCAGGACGGTGACGGCCTGCCGGCGCTTACGGTCGATCCGGACACCCACGGTGTCGCGCTTGTCGATGTCGAACTCCAGCCAGGCGCCCCGGCTGGGGATGACCTTGACGCTGGAGAGGTCGCGGTCGGAGGTCTTGTCCGGCTCCTTGGTGAAGTACACGCCCGGCGACCGGACGAGCTGGCTCACCACGACGCGCTCGGTGCCGTTGATGACGAACGTCCCCTTGGGGGTCATCATCGGGAAGTCACCCATGAACACGGTCTGGCTCTTGATCTCGCCAGTCGTGTTGTTGGTGAACTCCGCGGTCACGAACAGCGGTGCGCAGTAAGTCAGGTCCTTCTCCTTGCACTCCTCGATCGAGGCTTTGACCTCGTCGAAGCGCGGAGCGGAGAAGGACAGCGACATAGTGCCGGAGAAGTCCTCAATGGGACTGATCTCTTCGAGGATCTCTGCGAGGCCCGAGTGGGCGTGCGGGTCGTCCGTCGACCGGGCCTGCCAAGCTTCGTTCCCGACCAGCCAGTCGAAGGACTCCGTCTGGAGGGCAAGAAGATTGGGGACCTCAAGTTGCTCGGTGATCCTGCCGAAAGAGACACGGCGGGGTGCGTAAGCGCTCGACGTACGGCTGGTCTTCGCAGGGCGGGAAGCTGCCAAGATGCGTCCTTCCGAGGACCGGTGCTGCTGATGCGGCTGCAGCTGCGGTATGCAACTGTCTGCGTGCACTCCAACGAGCCCCCAGGAAGTCATCCAGATGGATGTCCCGGCAGGGCTCAAGACAGAAGGCAGCGCAAACTAGCAGTGTAGCCGCTCGGCTAACCGCTGTCCAGCCCACACCTGAGGGTGCCTGCGGAACGTGTCCCCGCGGCCTCTGACCTGCGCCTCAGCGATCAGGGCCGTCACACGGGGCCGCTCGGAACGCGGCAACTCTCCTCGGTGCCTCCACGGGGGGACCGGCAAAACCGGGTTACCCACGGGGCGGCTGTCGCAAGCGCGGAAACTTGCTGTTGTCAGCGTGCCTGTCAGCGGACACACAGTCAAGGGCTGCGAGGCGGGTCGGCCCCGCGCCGCCCCTGACCCGGCGCGCACTAGCGACCATACTCCACGGCTTGCCCGGTTGGACCCGCTTTGTGCGTCGGCCGTCCGACAGCCGGCGGAATCACGCTGACCTGGCCCGACAGGGGGAAAACACGGAGGGCGGAGACCCCCGATCAGGGGTCCCCGCCCTCCGCAAGAGAACGCGATGGAGCGTCAGATCACTTGAGGGTGACCTTCGCGCCTTCACCCTCGAGCTTGGCCTTGGCGGCCTCGGCCTTCTCCTTGTTGACACCCTCGAGGATCGCCTTGGGGGCGGACTCGACGGCGTCCTTGGCCTCCTTGAGGCCCAGGCCGGTCAGCTCACGCACGACCTTGATGACCTGGATCTTCTTGCCACCGTCACCCTCGAGGACGACGTCGAACGAGTCCTTCTCGGCCTCGGCCTCGGCCGGAGCCGCGGCGGCCGCGGGGCCCGCCATGGCGACGGGGGCGGCGGCGGTGACCTCGAAGGTGTCCTCGAACTGCTTCACGAACTCCGACAGCTCGATGAGCGTCATTTCCTTGAACGCGTCGAGCAGCTCGTCGGTGCTGAGCTTCGCCATATCTGGCAACCTTTCCTAGCTTCCGATGAAAAAGTCGTGCTGGTGCGCGGTGGCTCAGGCCTCCGCGGGACCGTCCTTCTCGCGCTTCTCCTGAAGAGCGGCCGCGAGGCGCGCCACCTGCGACAGCGGGGCCTGGAAGAGCCCGGCCGCCTTGGACAGGTTGCCCTTCATGGCGCCGGCCAGCTTGGCCAGCAGAACCTCACGCGACTCGAGGTCAGCGATCTTGTTGACGTCGTCAGCCGAGATCGCCTTGCCCTCGAACACACCGCCCTTGATGACCAGGACGGGGTTGGCCTTGGCGAAGGCCCGAAGACCCTTGGCCGCCTCGACCGGGTCGCCGCTGATGAAGGCGAGCGCGGTAGGACCGGTGAACAGCGTGTCGAGGCCCTCGATGCCCGCGTCACTCGCCGCGCGCTTCGCCAGGGTGTTCTTCGACACCGCGTACTTGGTGTCGCCGCCCAGCGAGCGGCGCAGCTCGGTGAGCTGCTTGACCGTGAGACCGCGGTACTCGGTCAGCACGGTGGCCGCCGAATTACGGAAGTCGTCCGTCAGCTCGGCGACGGCACTGGCCTTGTCGGCCCGGACCGGCTTGTCCGCCATGTCCCTCCTCTCTCAGTGCTCGAACCCCTGGTCGAACCCGAAGGAGGAGCAAATGAGAAACGCCCCGGCGCAGGGCGCACGGGGCGGAGCAGGTATCCGACGCGACTGATCGCGGGGCCCGGTCACGAACCGTCCTCCCCTGCGCGGGCCGCCCGCATCAGCGGGACCTTCGACCGCGGCGTCCGTCTCGCGACGGCAGCTGCGGCGACCAGCGGTCTGTGGGTGGAACTTCGAGATGAAACTGTACGCGACCACATCGGCAACGCCAAATCACGCTCGCCCCGGCGGCGGAGACGACGTTGTCCACAGGCTCGGGCGAGTTATCCACAGGCCGGTCGCACGGTGCCGGAGTCAAGCAGGGTGGGCGGGTCAGGAGCGGGTACGGCGGAGGCGGGCATAGATGGCGAAGGCGGCAGCACACCAGAGGACGGCCCAGACGATGAGCTGGATCAGGGTCGTGGCGGGCGGCGGTTCGACGTCGTTCAGGGCCCGGGCGGTGGCCATGACCGGCGGCACCAGCCACGGGGCGAACGAGCCCTGGAGACCCAGCACGACCACCAGGACGGCCGCGACCACAAGCACGGCCACCCCGTTGCGGACACCGCGGGTCACGGCCCGGCCGGCCAGAGCGCCGACGGCCACGGCGGGCGGGACGGCCAGCAGATGGGCCAGCACCCCCAGCAGCGTGCCGCTGAGGACGCCGCGGCCGGTCTCGATGCCGCGGAAGAGCCAGGGGGCCACCATCGCCACCGCGCTGACGAACAGACCGAGCCAGGTGGCCGCGAGCAGGCCGGCCAAGGCCTCGCGGCGGGCGCCCAGCGCGACGCGGGCCAGGCGGCGCTGCCCGTCGGGCTCGGTGTCCAGCAGCACCTTGGTCTGCCAGGCCAGCACGGGGAAGAGGGCGGCCGCCGAGTAGCCGTAGGCCACGGCCGCGGGAGACGGTCCCCCGCCGTAGATGACACCGAGAACGATCAACACGGCGATGGCGGGGGCCAGGATGCGCCCGCCGCGAAGCAAGCCGGCCAGCCGCATCCGGATCAGCGCGCTCATCCGGCGAGCCCTTCGTCGCGCGTTTGCTGGCCGGCCTCGGCGCCGGCCTCGTCGCGGGCTTGCGGGCCAGCCGCGGCGCCGGCCTTGTCGCGCGCTTGCGGCCCGGCCGGGGCGCCGGCCTCGTCGCGAACGCGCAGGACGCGGTGGCCCGTGGCGCGGAGCTCGGCCACCGCCCGGTCGGCGGTCGCCCGGGGGACGGCCACCTCGATGACGACCTCGTCGTGCGACGGTGCCTCATCATGCGACCGTGCGGGCGGCCGGGCGGGAGCAGAAGGCGGCGCGGACGGCGGGGGCGCCGGGGAGAGCGTGGCGTCGGCGATCGTCCAGTGGGTGGCCTCGGGGAGGGTGGCTATCTCGCCCCGGTGATCGCTGACCAGGACGATGCCACCGGCCCCGGTGACCTCGGCGACGATCTCGGGGATCAGCGTGCGGGCCACGGCGTCGAGACCCTCCCACGGCTCGTCGAGGATCAGCAGGCCGGGTCGGGCGGTCAGGGCCTGGGCCAGACCGACCTTCTGCGCGGTGCCCTTGGAGAGGTCGGCCAGGCGGGTGCCGGTGTGTTCCGTCAGCAGCAGCCGCTCGATCCACTCGTCGGCGGCCCGGGGATCCTGCCCGCGGACCTCGGCCATGCGATGGAGGTAGTCGCCGGCGGTGAAGGGTTGATCGGCCGGGAAGCGCTCGGGAACCCAGCCGATGACCGGCGGGCGGTCGAGCACGGCTCCCCGGGAAGGGCGCAGGACGCCGGCGGCCAGTTGGAGCAGGGTGGACTTGCCGGCCCCGTTGCGGCCCAGGACGACGACCGTGCGGCCGGGCTCGACGGTGGCGTCGATCGCCTGCAGGGTCCAATCGGCGCGGCGACCGTAGCGGAACCAGACCCCGTCGAAACGCACGACCGGCAGCCTGCCACAGAAAAGCCCCCGGGGATGTACCCCGGGGGCTTCTCGAAGAGCTTTCCTGCCGGCCGTTGTCGGGCCGGAAGGCTCAGGACTCGGCGTTGGTGAGGCCCTTGACCACGTTCGGGTCGACCGGCACGCCGGGGCCCATGGTGGTGGTGACGACGACCTTGCGGAGGTACTTGCCCTTGGCGGCGGACGGCTTGGCCCGCAGCACCTCGTCGAGCACCGCCGCGTAGTTGTCCACCAGCTGCTCCTCGCTGAACGAGGCCTTGCCGATGATCAGGTGCAGGTTGGAGTGCTTGTCGACGCGGAAGGTGATCTTTCCGCCCTTGATCTCGTTGATCGCCTTGGTGACGTCCATGGTCACCGTGCCGGTCTTCGGGTTGGGCATGAGACCACGCGGGCCGAGGATGCGGGCGATACGACCGATCTTGGCCATCTGGTCGGGCGTCGCGATCGCGGCGTCGAAGTCGAGCCAGCCACCCTGGATGCGGGCGACGAGCTCGTCGGTGCCGACCTCGTCGGCGCCGGCTGCGACGGCCTCCTCGGCCTTCGCGCCCTGCGCGAAGACGATGACGCGGGCGGTCTTGCCGGTGCCGTGGGGCAGGTTGACCGTGCCGCGGACCATCTGGTCGGCCTTACGGGGGTCGACACCCAGGCGCATTGCGACCTCGACGGTGGCGTCGAACTTGGTGGGGCTGGCGTCCTTGGCGAGCTTGACCGCCTCGGCCGGCTCGTAGAGCTTGTTCTGGTCGATCTGCTCGGCGCCCTTGCGGTAACCCTTGCTGCGCTGCATGTTCACTTACTCCTGTGGTAGATGGCGGGCCCGCACTGGTGAGCGGACCCTCCCACTGACTCCGTTGGAACTGGTCAGATCTTGGCGACCTGGTTGAAGTTGAGCTCCACCGGCGTCTCACGGCCGAAGATGGAGACCAGAACCTTCAACTTCTGCTGGTCGGCATTAATTTCACTGATCGAGGCGGGAAGCGAGGCGAAGGCGCCGTCGGTGACCGTGACCGAGTCGCCCACCTCGAAGTCGAGCACCTTGATCTCGGGCTTCGCCTTCTTCTCCTCCTGCTCCACGGCGGGAGCAAGCCACTTCAGCACCTCGTCGAGCGAGAGCGGAGCGGGGCGGTCGACCCGGTCGGTCGCGCCGACGAAGCCGGTCACGCCCGGGGTGTTGCGGACACACGAGTACGACTCGGGCGACAGATCCATCCGGACCAGGATGTAGCCCGGGAAGACCTTGTTGTTGACCTGGAGCCGCTTGCCGTTCTTGACCTCGACCTCTTCGCGGGTCGGTACCTCGACCTGGAAGATGAAGTCCTCCATGTCGAGGCTGGTGATGCGGGTCTCGAGGTTGGTCTTGACCTTGTTCTCGTAGCCCGCGTAGGAGTGCACCACGTACCAGTCGCCCGGGGCGTAGCGCAGCTTCTGCCGCAGCTCCTGCACCGGGTCGAAGTCCTCGTCCGGCTCGGCCACGGCGGGAGCCGCCTCGGGCTCGGCGGAAGCCTCGGGCTCGGCGGCCGTGTCAGGCTCGTCGACCGCCTCAGGGTCGGCGGCCGTCTCCGGCTCAGCGGCCGTCTCCGGCTCAGCGGCCTCGACCGACTCGTCGGTTTCCGCCGTGGCCACCGACGACTGCTCGTCGCTGGCCTGCGCGGTCTCGTCGTCGTACTCAGGCACGCTTGCTCACTTCCAGATCAGTCTTCTCGAAGACGGTGTCAGCCGCCGAACGCCCAGAGGATGGCCTTGCCCAGACCGAGGTCGAGGAATCCCACGATCGTGGTCATGACGGCCACGAAGATGATCACGATCGTCGTGTAGGTCAGCAGTTCCTTGCGGGTCGGCCAGATGACCTTACGCAGCTCGCTGACGACCTCACGGAAGAAGCCACCGATACGGCCGAAGATGCCGGTCCGTCGGGTCTCCTTCTTGGGCCGGGCCGAACGCTCGGCGACGGCTGTGCCGCCGCGGCCCACCGGCTCGTCGTCGTCGGTCGCGTCGTCGTCGACGACCTCGTCGTCGAACACCTCGTCGTCGGCCGGGTCGCCGGCGTCACCGGGTCGGTTCCTCTCGGCCATGGCGCCCTACTTCCGTCGTCGGTGGTGATGGGTCCCCTGTCGGCGCTCGAACCGTGCGCGGGGATGGTGACCGCGCACCGAGCGGGCACGTCTAGGAGGATGGCGCAGGGGTGACAGGACTTGAACCTGCAGCCTGCGGTTTTGGAGACCGCTGCTCTGCCAATTGAGCTACACCCCTGTGCGAGGCCGTTTCACTCTCGGGACAACCCGCCGATGGCAGCCTGTCACCGAGGGGTCATTGCCCCACGGCGCACCAGTGTACGGGTTCACACCGGCCTTGCCCAACCCGGGCTCGCGCTAGCGCTTCCGAACGGTCGCCTGAGCCAGGGACAGCACCTTTTCGCCCTGGCAGGTGGCCGTCAGCACGAGGCGGGTCAGTCCCTCGTCGGTGGTTCCCTTGACGGCCGCGGTGACGACCACCTCGGTGCCCTCGTCGGTGTCGGGGACCGGCACCGGACGGGAGAACCGCACGCTGAACTCCACGACGGCGTCGGGGGCGCCGGCCCAGGCGGTGACGGCCCGGCCGACGAGGGCCATGGTGAACATGCCGTGCGCGATGACGCCGGGCAGGCCCACACTCGTGGCGACGCGGTCGCTCCAGTGGATCGGGTTGAAGTCACCCGAGGCGCCGGCGTAGCGCACGAGGTCGGCCCGGGTCACCCGAAAGATCTGTGGCTCGAGAGTGTCACTCATGATGCACCTCGCTGGACGAGCTTGGACCAGACCGTCACGACCGGCTCGCCGTCGGCGGTGGTCACCTCGGTGCGGGTGGTGAGGAAGTCGTGGCCACCGCGCGAGGTGATCTCGTCGACCGAGTTGACGCAGACGAGCGCGTCGCCGGCCACCACCGGGCGGGTGTAGGCGAACCTCTGGTCACCGTGCACCACGCGGCTGTAGTCGAGGCCGAGCGCCGGGTCCTCGACGATCTGCCGGCTGGCCGACATCGTGATCACGACCGGGAATGTCGGCGGGGCCACCACGTCGGCGTAGCCGAGGGCCCGGGCCGCCTCGGGGTCGTGATGTTCGACGTCGGCGGCGCCGATCGCGCGGGCGAACTCGCGGATCTTCTCGCGGCCGACCAGATACGGCTCGGTGGCCGGCCAGCTGCGGCCGACGAAAGACTGGTCGAGGGGCATGCCCACAACCTACTGGGTCGAGCTGCCGGCTACTGGGTGGAGCGGCCCGCCACCGGGTCGAGCTGCCGACTACCGGGTGGAGCAGCCCGCCACCCGAGGGAGCCAGCCCACCACCGGGTCGAGCTGACGGGCCGGGTCGAGCTAACGGGCCGGGTCGAGCTGACGGGCCGGGTCGAGCTGACGGGCCGAGAAAAGACTCTGCGCCGCCCGGTTGGACCGGACGGCGCAGAGGGAAGGCTTGGGGAGATCGTCAGCGGGTCTCGCGGTGAAGCGTGTGACGGCCGTCGCGCGGGCAGAACTTCTTCAGCTCGACGCGGTCGGGGTCGTTACGACGGTTCTTCCGGGTGATGTAGTTCCGCTCCTTGCACTCCGTACAAGCCAGGGTGATCTTCGGACGGACGTCGGTCGCCTTGGCCACGACGGGTTGCCTTCCTGCTAACGGGATTACTTAACGACGCTCCAGATTACGCCCTGGGAGCGCCGACATGCAAAGTGGGAATCCCGGGAGGGATCCCCTTGTCGCAAGTAGCGGTGGCCGGACTTGAACCGGCGACACAGCGATTATGAGCCGCTTGCTCTGCCATCTGAGCTACACCGCCAGAGCCAGGCTCAAGTCCAGCGCCTGAGGCGGGAACGAACCCGGTAGAGCCCCCTTACGGAATCGAACCGTAGACCTTCTCCTTACCATGGAGACGCTCTGCCGACTGAGCTAAGGGGGCTTGCGCACAATCTCTCGCTTGTTGCGCAGAAGAGAGCTTACACGGCGCCGGTCGGCAGGTGAAATCGACTCCCCCATCGGCGCGCCATCGCAGGTCAGGGGCGATTTCAGATCACCGCGCGCAGGCGCCGGACCTCGCCCGCCGGGGTGGTGGCCGGCTCGGTCTGGGCGTTGAACCAGGCCTCCAGGCGCTCGTACGGCAGCGGTCGGCTGAACAGGTAGCCCTGGCCGATCTCGCAGCCCATCTCCTCGAGCAGCTCGAGGGTGAGCTCGCTCTCGACGCCCTCGGCGACCACCGTGAGACCGAACTCACGAGCCAGGCTGATCACCGCCCGGACGATCGCCATGTCACCGGTGTCGGTCGCCATGCCCTGGACGAAGCTGTCGTCGATCTTGACCTCGTGGACCGGCCACTGGCGAAGGTAGGACAGGGAGGACGCGCCCGTGCCGAAGTCGTCGACGCTGAGCCGGACCCCGAGATCGCGCAACCGGTAGAGGGTGGGCAGCACGCGCTCGATGTCGCCGAGCATGCCGGGCTCGGAGATCTCGAAGGTGACCTGGGCCGGGGCCACGCCGTAGTGCTCGAGGAGCGTGGCGACCTGGCCGGGGAAGCGGGAGTCGAGCAGCGTACGGACGGAGAGGTTGACCGCGATCGAGAGCGGGCGCTCCCGGTCGGCCCACTCGCGGCACCGGCGCAGGCCCTCGGTGAGCACCACCTCGGTGAGCCGGGACAGCTGGCCGGTGTGCTCGGCGACCGCGATGAAGTCTTCCGGCAGGACCTCGCCCTGGGCCGGGTGCTGCCAGCGGGCCAGGCATTCCACGCCGACCAGGTGGCGGTCGGTCAGCGTGACCTTGGGCTGGAAGTAGACGTCGAGGGCGCCGTTGTCGAGGGCGGTGCGCAGGTCGGCCGCGATGCCCAGGCGGCGGACGGCGCGGGACTCGAGCGCGGGGTGGAAGAGCTGCACCCCGTACGGAAGGACCTTGGCCGCGTTGCCGGCGAGCTCGGCCCGCTGCAGCAGCGTCTCGGGGTCGCCGCCGTGATCGGGGTAGACCGACACCCCGACCGCGGTGTCGACGTCGAGGGTGAGCGTGCCGACCGTCAGCGGGCCGCGAAGCTGTTCACGCATCTCGGTGGCCAGCTGGACCGTGGTGTCGGTGCTCTCGGCGCGCAGGGTCACCACGAACTCGTCACCGCCGATGCGGCCGACCAGCGCGCCCGGGCCGGCGATGGCCCGCAGCCGGTTGGCCACCTCGGCGAGCAGCTTGTCGCCGGCGGCGTGGCCCATCGACTCGTTGACGTCACGCTGGCCGTCGACGTCGAAGAGCAGGATCGCGACGACCTCGTCCTCGGCGCGCACCTTGACCGACTCGGCCAGCGCGTCGGTGACGCGCCGCCGGTTGGGCAGCCCGGTGAGACGGTCGTGGTAGGCGTCGTAGCGCAGCCGGTCGACCAGGCGGGCGTTCTCGACCGCCACGGCGACGTGCGCGGCGATCGTGTCGAGCACCTGCACGTCGGCCGGGCGGAAGGTGCGGGAGTCGCCGAGCCGGTTGACCACCTCGAGCGTGCCGATCGGGGTCTGACCGGAGCGCAGCGGCACGACGATCACGTCTTTGATCTTGGTGTCGCGCAGCTCCCCGCGCAGCGGCTCCGACTCGGGGAACTGGGGGCCGACCGCCACCGTCTGCCCGCCGGTGATCGCACTCTCGCGCACCGCGGGCGGTGTCGGGGACAGGTCGAGCAGGCCCTTGTTCTCGACCCGGGCGGTGAGCAGCACCTCGGGGTGCCGGCCCTGGGGCGAGAGCCAGAGCGTGGCGTACTCGGAGCGCATCAGCGCCTGCACCCGGCCGAGCATGACGTCGGGCAGACCGGCGTTGGTGCCCTCGTCGCGCACCGCCCGGGTGAGCTCGTAGACGTCGGCCAGCGTGCGGTGCTGCCGGAAGAACTCGGCGTACGAGCGCAGCATGAGGATCAGCGCGACGACCAGCCCGGCCAGCAGCAGCGCCGACCAGCGGGTGGCGACCAGCGCCACCAGGAAGATCAGGCCGATCACGGTGTTGACGCCGGCCATCGTCCAGATCGGCAGGGCGCCGCGGAGCACCTCTTGACCGGCCTTGCCGCCCTGCACGACGGCCATGACGGCGGCCAGGCTGAGGACCTCGACCAGCACGCTGGCCGCGACGGCGGCGAAGAGAACGGCCCACGTGCCCGGGCCGGCGCCGCGCATGTCGGGCAGGGCCTCGATGACCAGGGCGGCCGCGGCGGCCCCGGCGGCCGATTTCGCGACGTTGAACCACAGCTTGGTCGGCACCACTCCGGCGCGGCGGGTGAGCTGGACCGTCAGCACCGCCAGCGTCACCACGAGGACGACCAGGACCGGCGGCAGATAGAAGAGCGCGAGGAGGAACGGGACCTCGGTGATGTAAACGCTGAAGGTGCTGCGCCGGATGACGACGTTGAACACGCCGATGTACGCGACGATGATCCCGACGAGCGCGAGAAGGCCGCCGAGCCAGGAGCTATACCACCGAGGGTCGTGAATCCAGAAGGCGATCGTGCAGATGAGCGCGAAGAGCGCCAGCGGATTGGTGATCAACCAGGCGTACTGCGCGGAGCGCCGTACTGTCCGCGGTTGCCCGCCCATCGCGCTCCCTCGTCAATCGACGTGATCCACCGACGCCACGCGGTCGCACACTCTGGTGGTCAGTCCCATTCCACAATGCCGTTGGTGGTCTGCACGGCGCCGGATTCCGACGGGTGGGCATCGAGTCCGGCAATCCCGCCGAACGCGACGACCAGCGCGAAAACCAGACCGGCGAAACGACCCAGCTTCCTTCCGAACATGTTTGACTCCTGCGTTTGTTACGCGCTGCGGTGGGGGGTTCCATGATGGTGCCACACGCGGTGTGCGACTGGCAGCGTCCGACGCCGGGTCGAAACCGCACATTAGGAAATCCTGACCGAACGGTTGAGTGAAGACCCTCACCGCGAGACGCAAAATTGACAACTTTACGCCCGAAATAACCGGAGAAGTGAGAACAATTCGCCCGCGCGCCGTCAGGCCACCTTGACGTCAGGCGGCCCTGACGCCAGGCTGGGCTGCCGTGACTGCCTCTCCCGACGATCTCGAACCACAGCACACGCTGTCGACCGCTACAACGCGTTATGACGAGCTGAGGATGCGCGACGCCCTGGCCGCCGTCTCGGGTGACCGGAAACTGCCCCTCACCCGCGAGGAAACGCTGGAGATGCTGGCTCTGAGCGAGGTCGTGATCCGCAAGGCCGGCTATGGCCGACAGGCCGTGGTGCGGACGGCCCGCGAGGCCGGGGCCTCGTGGAGCCAGATCGGCGCGGCGCTGGGCACCACCAAGCAGGCCGCGTGGGAGGCCCACAGCCGCTGGGCCGAGGCCCCGTGACCGCGGCAGCAGCTCGATGATCTCGCAGGCGGGGCTGCTCGGTGACCGCTTTTCCGACAGCGCGCGTCAGGACAGCTCGGCCGGCAGTTCGGTCGCGCTGTACTGCGACCAGGACCCCGGGTAGAGCCGGCCAGGGGCGAAACCGGCCCGCTCCAGCGCCAGCAGGTTGTGGCAGGCGGTGACGCCCGATCCGCAGTAGGACACGACGTCGGCGCCGTCGGTCACCCCGGCGGCCTCGAAACGCTCACGCAACTCCCCGGCCGGCCGGAACCGGCCGGTGGCGTCGACGTTCTCGCGGCACGGGACGTTGCGGGCGCCCGGGATGTGACCGGCCCGCGGGTCGATCGGCTCGGACTCACCGCGGAAGCGCTCGGGCTGGCGCGCGTCGAGGACGACGAGGGCGCCGGACGTCGCATCGGCCAGGCCGGCCAGCCGGTGGGCGGGCCACGGCCTCGGCGTGAAGGCAGCACGGGGTCGCCGTGGCACGGCGGTCTCGCGCTCGTCCCCGTACGCGTCGAGGCCGCCGTCGAGAAGGGCGGCGTCCTCCCCCAGGGCGCGCAGCATCCAGACCAGCCGGGCGGCCATCACACCGCCGGCGTCGTCATAGGCGATCACGGTCTGGCCGTCACCCACGCCCAGGGCGGACATCCGCCCGGCGAAGTGCCCCGGGTCGGGCAGCGGGTGCCGGCCGTCAGCCGCGGTCGGCGGGGCGGCGAGATCGGCGTCCAGGTCGACGAAGATCGCGCCGGGCAGGTGGCCGCGGTCGTACGCGTCCCGGCCCCGGCGCCCGTCCAGATAGGCGCGGACGTCCGCGAGGACCACCCGGTCGTGGTTGGCGCGGACCCACGCGGCGTCGACGACCGGCTCGATCACTCTCGGCACTCCCTCTTGTCTGTGTTACCTGTTCACCGGCCTCTGGCGGCCGCGCGGGCGGAACCGGACGAGCGCCACGCTCGCCATGATCACCGCCAGCACGGTGACGGTGACGGTGACGATCCCGTTGTCGATGCCGGTGCCGATCACCACGAGGCCGAGGGCCGTACCGAAGAAGAAGTGGTAGAAACCCGCGTCCCGCGCCGATCGGAAGGCCCGGGCGGTCGGCTCCGGGGCCCGGCCGGTCACGAGAATGACCAGTCCGAACACCGCCAGAGCGCTCCCGGCCACCCCGCCGGCCAGCATGGTCCAGTCACTGGTGCTCATGGCCCCAGTCTGAGCCGTCGGCGGCCCCGCTCAGCGGTAATTGGTGAACTGGAGGGCGACCCCGAAGTCCTCGGCCTTGAGCAGCGCGATCACGACCTGCAGGTCGTCCCGCTTCTTGCCGGTGACGCGCAACTGGTCGCCCTGGATCTGGGCCTGCACACCCTTGGGGCCCTCGTCGCGGATCTTCTTGCTGATCGCCTTGGCCTTGTCGGTCTCGATGCCCTCGACGACCTTGCAGTCGATCTTGTAGGTCTTGCCGGACTGCCGGGGCTCCCCCGCGTCCAGCGACTTCAGCGAGATGTTGCGCTTGACCAGCTTCTCCTTGAAGACCTCGAGCGCGGCGGCGGCCCGCTCCTCGGTCTCCGAGGTGATGCTGATCCCGGCGTCGCCCGACTTGGCGATGGTGGTGCCGGTGCCCCGGAAGTCGAACCGGGTGCCGAGTTCCTTTTCGGCCTGGTGGAACGCGTTGTCCACCTCCTGCTGGTCGACCTTGCTCACGATGTCGAAGGACGGGCTGGCTGGCATGATCAGAACTCCCGCGAGGATGGCTTGCGTCGATGGGGGCGGAGGCCGGTGGACGGCGTCCGACATGCCGACCGTACCCGGTTGGAAATCCGGTCTGTCGTACAGCTAAGCTGTTCTCCGCTGCCACGGGCAACCGTGGAAGTGTGCCCAGGCGGGTTGCCCGAGCGGCCAATGGGAGCGGACTGTAAATCCGTCGCGAAAGCTTCGAAGGTTCGAATCCTTCACCCGCCACAGGCAGACAGAAACAGCCCCGGCCCGCGGAAACGCGGACCGGGGCTGTTTCCTTTACTCGTTCCTCTACCCGCGGGCCAGGCGCTTCTCGATCTCCTCGCGCAGGTCCTCGGGCAGGGCCGAGGCGTCGAGCAGGCGGGACAGCTCCTCGGAGCGGTGCATGTAGATGTCGAAGGCCTCGGACACCCCGATGCTGCGGGCCGGCCGGTGGACGATCTCGATCGGGTCGCCGACGAGCAGGGGGCCCGGAGTGATCACGCGGAGGTAGGTGCCGGTGCGGGCGGCCTCGGAGAAGCGCTTGAGCCACTTCTTCTCGCCCATCTTGGCCTGAAACGTCGCGCACGGGATGCGGCCGAACGTGGGCTGCAGCTCCAGCACGTCGCCGACCCGCCAGATCTCGCCTATCTGCGTGGCGTTGAGGTCGAGGCCGACGGTGGTCAGGTTCTCACCGAACCAGCCGTTGGGCAGCGACCGGCCCAGCGAGGCTTCCCACCAGTCGTAGTCCTCGCGCGAGTACGCGTACACGGCCTGGTCGTCGCCGCCGTGATGCTTGACGTCGCCGATCGGGTCGCCGACCACGCCGCTGTGCCGGCCGGTGGTCTTGGGGCCGGGGGCGCGCACGTCGACCGGGTGGTCGACCGGCAGCTTGTCGATGCCGGTGAGGCCGCCGGAACGCTTGGCCGGGTTGGGCCGGGCCACGCCGACGTTCACCGAGAGAACCTTGCCGTCTGTCATGCCGTGAACTCCAGGCTCGATCGGTTCATAAGGCGATCATGTCGTCGCGACGTGCCGCGCGCGAGGAGTTAAAGGCCCCACACCTTGGCTATGCGGGCGAGGGTGTCCTGCCGGGTCGCCGGGTCGTAGACGGTGCCGGCCAGCAAGAGTTCCTGGACGCCCGTGCGGGTGACCAGCGCGTCGAGGTCGGCCACCACCTCGTCGGCCGTGCCGGCGAACTGCGTCCCGGGGAAGGTCTCGTCCATCCCCATGGTCGCCGCCTGCTCAGGCGAGACGATCGGACCCAGGCGACCCGTCCGCAGGCTCTGCAGCATGACCCGGCTCGGCCCGGCCAGGTAGTGCGCCTCCTCGGTCGTCTCGGCTGCGATCACCGAGGCGCTCACCATCGCGTACGGCGTGGGGAAGCGCGGCGAGGGCTGAAAGCCGGCGCGGTAGAGCTGCAGGGCGGCGGCGACGTCCGTGCCGGTCGCGAAGTGATACGCGTAACAGAACGGCAGTCCGAGGGCGGCGGCGACCTGGGCCCCGTACGTCGAGGACCCGAGCATCCAGACCTCGGGGAAGCTCTCCGGCACCGGGGTGGCCTGCAGCCGGGCGGCCGGGCCGACCTCGATCCGGTCGTCGCCGAGCAGAGCCAGCACCGTGCGCAGGTGCTCGGGGAACTGCTCGACGGTCAGGTAGGGCGAGACCCCGCGCAGTGCGGCCGCGGTCGCCTGGTCGGTGCCGGGCGCGCGGCCGATGCCCAGGTCGATGCGTCCCGGGTGCAGCGCCTCGAGCAGCGCGAACTGCTCGGCGACCACGAAAGGCATGTGGTTGGGCAGCATCACGCCACCCGAACCCACCCGAATCGTTGCAGTTTGTGCCGCCACCGATGCGATCAGGACGGGCGGCGCGGTCGAGGCGACCGCCGGCATGTTGTGGTGCTCGGCCACCCAGAACCTGCGGTAACCGAGCTCGTCGGCGGTGCGTGCGATGTCGATCGTGCCGCGCAGCGCGTCGGCACTCGAGTGCCCAGCACGGACCGTGGCCAGGTCGAGAACGGACAGGGGCACGCGGGCAGGTGGTGTCACGTTCCGACCCTAGCGCCTGCTTCGCCAGCGGCGGCGCTAGCTCGCGCGCAGTTGGAGACCATGAGCTACTCAGTCCACACCCCCATCGTCGGCCAGCGGCGACCGTCCCCGGCCCCCGAGGGGACCGCGCCGCGTCCCGCCGGACCGCCGCACCTCGGCTTCCGGCCGGACATCGAGGGCCTGCGGGCCGTCGCGGTGGTTCTGGTGGTGCTGAGCCACGCCGGGATCACCCGGTTCGCCGGCGGGTACGTCGGGGTGGACGTCTTCTTCGTGATCTCCGGCTTCCTGATCACGACGCTGCTGGTCAAGGAGCTCGACCGGACCGACACGATCTCGCTGCGCGGCTTCTACGCCCGCCGCGCGGTGCGGTTGCTGCCGGTGTCGACCGTGGTGCTGGTCGCGACCGTCGTGGCGGCGTGGTTCTGGCTGCCCGCCACCCGGTTCACCTCGATCTCGCTGGACGCGCTGTTCAGCACGTTCTACGGAATCAACTGGCGGCTGGCCGCCGAGGGCACCGACTATCTCAACGCGACCGCGGCTCCCTCACCGTTGCAGCATCTCTGGTCACTCGCCGTCGAGGAGCAGTTCTACCTGGTCTGGCCGCTGCTTCTGCTCGCCTTCTGGGCTCGCCGCCGGGTGCTGGTCGCGCTGAGCGTGCTGGTCGTGGTGTCGCTGGCGATCAGCGTGCAGCAGACCACGTCGGCCGCGCCGTGGGCTTACTTCGGGTCGCACACGCGCGCGTGGGAGCTGGGGATCGGCGCGCTCGTCGCCGTGGCGGGCGGCTTCCTCCGGCGTACCCCTAGGAGTCTGGCCGCCCTGCTCACCTGGGCCGGGCTCACCGCGGTGCTGGTCGCCGCGGTGACGTTCGACGAGTCGACGCCGTTCCCCGGCTACGCCGCCCTGCTGCCGGTGCTCGGCACCGCCGCGGTGATCGCCGGCGGCACGCACGCCGGGGGCTGGGGAGCCGGCCGGGTGATCGGCACCGCGCCGTTCCGGTTCGTCGGCAAGCTGTCGTACGGCTGGTACCTCTGGCACTGGCCGGTGCTGATGATCGGGCCGCTCGCCCTCGGGCGCGACCCGAGCGTGAAGACCAACCTCGCCTTCGCGGTGGCCGCCCTCGGCCTGGCCTGGGTCACCTACCACACGGTCGAGAACCCGGTCCGGACGCGACCGTGGCTGCGGCGCCGCGCCCGCCGGGGCGTGGCCCTGGGCCTCATCCTCTCGGCCTCGGCCGCCGTTCTGGCCCTGATCGCGGGACTGTTGACGCCGGCTCTGCCGACCGGACCGGACGGCCCCGACCTGCACGCCGAGATCGCCGCCGCGGCCGACCCGCGGAGCCGGCTGACCGAGGTGATCGCCGGCTCGCTGGGCGCCGGGAAGCTGCCGGCGAACCTGACACCACGGCTCGCCGACGCCGGCGCGGTGAAGCAGAGCCCGCGGATCTACCAGGACCAGTGCCACCTCAACTACACGCAGACCCGACCGGCCGGGGCCTGCGTCTACGGCGACCCCGACGGCGCCCGGACGATGTATCTGATCGGCGACTCGCACGCCGCGCACTGGTTCCCGGCCGTCGACGCGGCCGCCCGCAACCACGGCTGGCGGCTGGTGGCGCTGACCAAGGCGGCCTGCCAGCTGCCGCAGGTGCTGGTCCACAATGAAGTGCTCAAGCGGCCGTACACCGAATGTGTGACCTGGCGGAACCAGGTCCTGCAGCGGGTGGCGCGGGACCGGCCCGACCTGGTCGTGATGGCCTCCAACGACACCGACAACGGTGGCCTGATCGGCGCCGACGGCCGGACCGTGGCCCGGGCGGGCAACCAGGACGATCCGCTCTGGGTGCGGGCCTGGCAGCAGACGTGGCGCCGGCTCGACGGCATCCCGATGCTGCTGTTGCAGGACACGCCGCTGCCCGACGGCAACGCGCCCGAGTGCGCCGCGGTCAACGCCCGGCGGCTCGGCGCCTGCGACCGCCGGACCACCCGGGCGATCAGCGAACGGGGCCGGCGCGGGCTGATCGCGGACGCGGCCCAGGCCTCGGGTCTGCGGGTGATCGATCCGACCCCGTGGCTCTGCGGCCGCGGGAAATGCCCGATCGTCATCGGCAACACGCTGGTCTACAAGGACAACAGCCACCTGACCGTCGCCTACGCCGAGGCGGTCGCCCCGGTGGTCGACCGGGCGATCTTTCCCCGCCGCTAACGGCGCTGCTGGTGGCGGATCACCTGGACGCCGACCGTCACCGCGGCCAGGGCGGCGCCGGGGACGAGCATCCACACCGGCCACGGGTAGACGCCGCTGTCGGCGCCGACCACGACGAGGGCGTAGACGACCAGGTTGACCACGGCCAGGGCGGCCCAGATGGTCCACAGCACGAGCATCGCGGTGGGCAGCCGCCGGGCCCGGCGGCGTTGCTCGGCCTCGTGGCGGGAGCGCACCTCGCCCGCGGTGAGGCCCGGGCGGGGCAGGTCGGTGAGGAGCATCAGCAGCTCCTGATAGGTCTTCGACGAATACGCCAGCCCGACCCGCTCGTCGTACTCGTGCAGGGTCAGCCGGCCCTCGTCGAGCGCGGTCTTCAGCTGGTCGGCGACCTTCTGCCGATCCGTGTCGGCGGCGCGCATCGTCTCGATGTCGGCCCGGACATCTTTCGCCATCGGACGCTCCTTTACGCACCCCCGTCGGTCGGGTCAGGCTATCCGAGCAGCGGCACGGATCGGCAGGGGGGAAAACCATGAGACTGCGTCTCGAGAAGTCCGGGTCCCAGGCGTACGAGGAGGTGGTCGTCCAGCTCCGGGCGGCGTACGACGACAAGGCCGCCGCCCGCCGCGACAACCACGCCAAGGCGCAGTGGAAGCTCGGCGAGCGGGCGGCGTTCCTGGACCGGCTCCGGGCGGCCGACGCCCGTACGCTGCTCGAGGTCGGCTGCGGGACCGGGCAGGACAGCGAGTTCTTCCAGCAGGAGGGTCTCGCGGTGACCGCGGTCGACCTGTCGCCCGCGATGGTCGAGCGGGCTCGCGCCCGGGGCGTCCGGGCCTCCGTACGGGACGTGCTCGATCTCGGCTTCCCGGAGTCCACGTTCGACGCCGTCTATTCGATCAACACGCTCCTGCACGTCCCGAACGCGGATCTCGACGCCGCGCTGAACGCGATCCGGGCGGTGCTGGCCCCGGGCGGGCTGTTCTTCCTCGGCCTCTACGGCGGCGAGGAAGAGGAGGGGGTCGCGCCCGAGGACGAGCACGAGCCGGCCCGGTTCTTCTCGTTCCGGTCGGACCGGCAGCTGCTGCGGTTCGCCGAGCGCGCCTTCGACGTCCTCGACTTCCACGCCTACGACGACCGGACCGGCGTGCGCTTCCAAGCGCTGACTCTCGTCGAACCTCTTTAGACCGGCTCGGCGGCCAGCGCCTCGCGCAGCCGGTCGGTGGCGCGCTTGTCGGCCCGGGCGATCGAACCGTGCGGCACGGCCGCCACCAGGGCGGCCACCATCAGTACGGCCGCCGCGAAGACGAACGCCCAGCCCAAGCCGCCGGGCTGGTCGACGATCGCGCCCGCCACCGCGCCGCCGGCGGCGCTGCCGGCCACCGAGACGGTCACGATCCAGGTGTACGCCTCGTTGAGCATCGCGGGCGGCGCCAGCCGGCCGACCAGGTTGGTCTCGACGTTGAGCGCCGGGGCGATCGTCGCGCCGCCCAGCACCAGGGCCACGCCGAGCCAGAGCGGGCTGGGCATGAAGGCCAGCACCAGGAAGCTCAGCGAGACCGCGCCCAGCAGCCAGGCGAACTGGCGGGGCAGCTCCATCGCGGGCCGCCGGGTGCCGAACCAGATGCCGCTGATCGCGCTGCCGATGCCCCAGACGCCCAGGAGGACGCCGCCCAGGCCGTCCCCGCCGCCGTGCGCGCTCGCGTAGGCCGGGACGATGACGCCGGCCGCGCCGAACGCGATGCCGAGCGCGATCACGCAGACGAGCAGGGCCGGGAAGCCGGTCACCTTGAGCGGGCCCAGCCCGCGGGCCGCGGTGTCCCGCTCGTGGCGGTGGTGGCGGCGCATGACCGGCAGCCGTGAGATCCACAGGGTGCCGGCGAAGGTGGCCACGGCCGCCCCCAGCAGCGCCATGGCCGGGCTGGTCAGCACCACGAAGCCGGCCACCAGGATCGGGCCGAGCACGAAGACCAGCTCGAACAGCGACGTCTCGGCGGCGATCGCGGCGCCCCGCAGGTGGTGCTGTCCGCCGCCCGGTTCGGTCATGTCGGTCCAGGCCCGCCGGATGGCCGCGGTCAGCGGCGGATAGGTGGCGCCGGCGACGGCGGCCGACACGAAGATCCACGGGTTCCGGTCGACCAGCACCAGCGCCACCAGGGCGAGCGGGTGCAGCACGGCGGTGGCGACGAGGATCGGCGACGGCCCGATGCGGTCGGCCAGGCGGCCCGCGATCGGGCTGATCGCCGCGCCCGCGAGCGCGTAGAGGCCACCGGCCAGGCCGGCCGTGGCGTAGCTGCCGGTGGCCCGCTCGACGAGCAGGAGGAGAGCCAGCGGCGTCATGCCGATGCCGAGGCGAGCCAGAATCCCGACGCTGAGCAGGACCCGCCCGCCCGGCAGGTGCCAGACGCCCAGGTATTGACGCAGCGCGGTCACAGCTCTCCTCCTTGGTAACGACTCAACAGGCCATCGCACCTTAACGCCGGGACCGCGCGCAACACATCCGCAATAGGAGCGGTGGTGTGCGGAAACACAACAGGGCCGCCCGAACCGGGCGGCCCTGTTTGTTCCTGGTCAGCGTGCGAACTGGATGGCGCCGGCCTGCTCGCGCAGCCGGGCGACGCGCTGCTCCATCGGCGGGTGGGTGGAGAACAGTTTGGCGACACCGGCGGCCCGGAACGGGTTGGCGATCATCAGATGCGCCGCGCTGGTGAGCTGGTTGTCGGCCGGCAGCGGCATCCGCTGTGCGCCGTACTGGATCTTCTCGAGCGCACTGGCCAGGGCCAGAGGGTCACCGGTCAGCGTCGCGCCGTCGGCGTCGGCCTGGAACTCGCGGTTGCGGCTGATCGCCAGCTGGATGATGGTCGCGGCCAGCGGGCCGAGGATCAGCATCAGCAGCAGGGACGCCGGGTTGGGGCTGTCCTCGTCATCCGAGCCGCCCAGCGGCAGGAAGATCGCCAGCTGGGCCAGACCGGTGATGATGCCGGCCAGGGCGCCCGCCACGCTGGAGATCAGGATGTCGCGGTTGTAGACGTGCGACAGCTCGTGCCCGATCACCGCGCGCAGCTCGCGCTGGGTGAGCAACTGGGTGATGCCGGTCGTCACCGCGACGGCGGCATGCCGCGGGTTGCGCCCGGTCGCGAACGCGTTCGGCTGCATCGTCGGCGAGACGTACAGCCGCGGCATCGGCTGCCCCGCGCTGGTCGCCAGCTCCCGCACCGTCTGGTGAAGCCACGGCGCCTCGGCCTCGCTGACCGGCCGCGCGCGCATCGCCCGCAGGGCCAGCTTGTCCGAGAAGAAGTAGGAGCCGGCGTTCATCGCCAGCGAGAGGAAGACCGCGAACACGAGGCCGCCACTGCCACCGAGCCAGTAGCCGGCGCCCAGGATGATCGCCGTCAGCAGACCCAGCAGAGCGGCCGTCTTGAGGCCGTTGTGATGGCTGTGCAAGGGAACTCCTTCGGACTGCGGACCCGGTAGGGCCACGCACTCATGAAACGTCGCTCAGCTGCCTTTTCATCCGATCGACGCTGTGAGTTCGCTGGAGGCCGCCGTTCGCTCAGATCGCCGTCCGGTGAGCCGAAACACAGGTCACCACGGCCGGAAGAGAACGCGCGAACCCGAGGACGGCAGATGACCGAGGACGAGTGGTCGCTGGAGGACGGTGACGACCAGCGCAACTGGTTCGTGCGCCACAAGGTGCTCGGCGGTCTCGGTGGTGGCGCGGTCGGTCTGGCCCTGGTGTTGTCCCTCATCGGGGCGGCCACCGGCGGCGCCGCGGAGGTGCCCGGGTCGCCTCGGGTGGCTGTCCCTGCCGTGCCGATCGTGGACGCCCAGACACCTGGGCCGGCCGGGACGGTGGCCGAAGAGGCCGCGCCAGCAGAGGAGGTGGCCTCCCGGCCTGCCGCGGACAAGGGTGCCGCAAAGAAGGCCGCCGCGAAGAAGGCGGCGGCCGAGACGGCGGCGGCCAGGAAGGCGGCTGCAAGAAAAGCGGCCGCTGCCGAGCGGAAAGCCGAGGAGCAGCGGTCGAGCCTTCCCGCGGGTACGGATTGCCGGCTGCTCGCCGAGGAGGCCGTCCGGATCTCCGGTGAGTCCGGCAACGACGTCAAGGTCATCAAGATCCGGGCCCTCAAGGTCCTCCAGGACAACCGGAAGACCTACACGCTTCCGACCGGCTCCGGCAGCACGCTCGTGCTGTCCTGCTCGGGCCGGGCGGTCACCTCGGCCGGCCTGGCCAACATCCCGATCCTGCTCAGGATGACCGTCGACGCCGACAGCGACTACTTCGTCGGATACCGCGCCCGCTGACCGGCCGGAACGCCCGAGCCGTCAGGCCCGCCCGGGCGGTCAGGAGAGGGCGTCGAAGAGCAGTTGCGGCGCGAAGCCCAGGGCCACGGCGGCGACGGCGGCCGTGAGCAGGGCGGCGGCGATCGGCCGGGCCACCGGCAGGCGTGGGTGGAGGGCGGCCTCGAGCAGCTCAGGGTCGGCCACCGGGATGCCCACGCGCGGCGGGGAGGCGTACAGCAGGGCGGCCACCCGCACGTAGTAGGCCAGGGCGATCACGGCGTTGAGCGCGACGACGACGGCGAGCCAGGTCTGGCCGTGGTCGATGAGGGCGTCGACGATGGTGACCTTGGCGAACAGACCGGCCAGACCGGGTGGCAGACCGGCCAGCCCGGCCAGCGACAGCACCAGGGCGGCGCCCAGCCACGGGGACCGGCGGGCGGCGCCACGGTAGGACGCGATGTCGCCGCCGTCCCCACCGGGCGGACGCAGGGCGGCCACCACGCCGAAGGCCATGAACTCCAGGATCACGAAGAACACCGCGTACGCGGCCGCGGCCTCCACGCCGTCGGCGCCCAGGGCCAGCGGGGCGAGGATGTAGCCCGCCTGGGCGATCGACGACCAGGCCAGCAGGCGGACCATGCGGGTCTGGCGCAGGGCCACCAGATTGCCGACGGTCATGGTCAGCACGGCCAGGAACGCGGTCAGGGACGCGGCGTCCAGGCGGCTCACGACCGCGGCCAGGGCCAGCACGCCGCCCAGCTTGGAAGCCGTGGAGAGATAGGCGGCCACCGGGAGCGGGGAGCCCTCGTACGT
The DNA here is from genome assembly GCF_023544445.1 of Actinoplanes sp. M2I2. GTDB lineage: Bacteria > Actinomycetota > Actinomycetes > Mycobacteriales > Micromonosporaceae > Actinoplanes. The sequence continues at coordinate 587,910 of NZ_JALPVJ010000005.1, forward strand.
AGGTGGGGCCCAGGCGTGCAGCGGGACCGCGGCCACCTTGAAGGCCAGGCCGATCACCAGGAGCGCCACGCCGACGTCGGCCACCGGGGCGGTCGGGCCGGCGCCGGCGAGCAGCCGGTCGAAGTGCAGGGCGCCGGTGGCGGCGTAGTTGAGGGCCGCGCCGAGCAGGGCGATGGCCGTCGAGATGACGCTGATCAGGAAGAACGTGACCGAGGCGGAGGCCCCCGACGTGGTGACCCGCTCCCCCGGCGCGAAGCGGCGCAGGCCGACCAGGAGGTAGAGCGGCAGGGTCAGCGTCTCCAGGCCGACGATCAGGGTGATCAGGTCGCCGGCGTAGGCGACCACGACGCCGCCGGTCATCGAGGCGGCCAGCAGGAAGCAGAACTCGCCCACCGGGGCCGTGCCCAGGCGCAGCGACGGCACCGAGAGGGCCAGCACGCCGACGGTCAGGGCGGCGAAGACGACTGCGGCCGTGGCGGCCAGCGGACCGGGGACCCAGGAGCAGGCGCTGCCGTTCGGGTCGCAGAAGGTGCCGGCCCGGCTGCCGGTGACGATCGCGCCGGCCACCGTGGCCAGGCCGCCGACGGCCAGGGCGCCGATCGTCACGGCTCGGCGGGCGAGCAGCAGGTCGGCCAGGAGCACCAGCACGGCGGTGCCGGCGGCGGCGTAGAGGGGCAGCAGCGAAAGGTGGTCGACGGCCTGGGCCTTCATCGGAGTGCCTCCGTCAAGGCTCGTACGGGATCACTCGTCGCGGCCAGGACCAGCGTGGGCGCGACCCCCACGGCCAGCGTGAGGATCACCAGCGGCGACCACGCCAGCCACTCCGCGCGGGCGATGGCCGACGGCGCCGCGAGCGTCACCGCGGGCCCGTGCGACACCTTGCGCAGCAGGCGCAGGAAGTACGCGGCGGTCAGGGCGCCACCGATCGCGGCCAGCACGGCCAGCGTCAGCCACAGGCCACCGCCCCGCTGCACGGCCGCGACCACGGCGAACGCCTCACCCCAGAAGCCGGCCAGACCGGGCAGGCCGAGCGACGCGATCGCGGCGAAGCCGAACAGGCCGGCCAGCCGGGGCGCGGTCTCCCGCAGGCCGCCCAGCTCGGCCAGCTCGCCGGTGTGGGCCCTGTCCTTGATCGCGCCGGCCAGGAAGAACAGCAGGCCGGTGATCAGGCCGTGTGCGACGTTGCCGAGCAGCGCGGCCTGCAGGCCGGTGGCGCTCAGCGTGGCGATGCCGAGCAGCACGAATCCCATGTGGCTGACGCTCGAATAGGCGATCAGCCGCTTCAGCTCGGTCTGGCGCAGGCAGATCAGCGACCCGGCCAGGATGGCGGCGACGGCGAGGATGCCGAGCAGCGGCGCGGCCCACTCGGCGCCCAGCGGCGCGACACCGACCCCGACCCGGATCAGGCCGTACGTGCCCATCTTGAGCAGCACGCCGGCCAGGATCACCGAGCCGACCGTCGGGGCCTGGGTGTGCGCGTCGGGCAGCCAGGTGTGCAGCGGCCAGAGCGGGGCCTTGACGGCGAACGCGATGGCGAACAGGGCGAACGCCGCGTACTGGGTCGAGCGCGATAGGCCGGCGCCCCCGGTGAGCTCGGCCAGGTCGCCGGTGCCCGCCGCGACGGTGACGGTGACGACCCCGAGCAGCAGCAGGACCGAGCCGAACAGCGTGTAGAGCACGAACTTGCGGGCCGCCCGTCGCCGGTCTTCGCCGCCCCAGCCGGCGATCACCGCGTACATGGGCAGCAGCACGACCTCGAAGAACAGGAAGAACAGGATCAGGTCGAGGGCCAGGAACGTGCCGAGGATGCCGGCTTCGAGGACCAGGAGCAGGGCCATCAGCGTCCGGCCCGAGCCGCCGGCCGGGACCTTCCCGATCGTGTACGCGCAACACAGCACCGTGAGCAGGCCGGTCAGTGCGACGAGCGGGTAGGAGACGCCGTCCACGCCCAGGTGGAAGTCGAGGCGCAGCGCGGGGACCCAGGAGACGTCGAGCTCGGCCCACGGGCGTACGGACAGGAGGTTGGCGGAGGAGGCCGACCAGCCGTCGTCATGGGCGAAGGGCAGCGCGACGATGGGGATGAGCGTGAGGGCGGCGAAGACCGTGCCGGTGCGGCGGGCCGCGTGGTCGAGCCGGGCCGGGAAGAGCGCGAGCACGCCCGCGCCCACGGCCGGGACGAGGAGGACGGCGAGCAGGGCCACGGTCATGCGGCGGCTCCGAACAGGACGGCGACGGTGCCGAGCAGCAGCGCGCCGGCGAGGACGGCCGCGGCCGCCGCGGGCAGCGGGACGCGGTGCGCGTAGGCCAGCGCGGCGCCCACGCGGGAGGTCGTGGTGCCGGTGCCTTCGACGGCGGCGTCGACCACCCGCTCGTCGACCGTGGTCACCGCCCGGGCGAGAGCGCGAACCGGTCGTACGAGGAAACGGTCTTGCAGGTCGTCGAGGCGGAAGCCAGCCGCGAGCAGCGGACGCGCACGGCCCAGGGCCATGGCCGGGTCGATCCCGGGCACGGCCCGCCACAGCCACCACGCGGCGGTCACGCCGGCGGCCAGCAGCACCATCGGCAGGACGATCGCCACGCTGAGATGCGGCTGGTCGAGCTCGAGGGCGGTGCGGAAACCCGGGGCGTACGCGGCCAGGCCGAGCAGCACGGACGGGATCGCCAGCAGCAGGATCGGCCAGCGCATGGCCGCCGGCGGGTCGTGCGGAGCAGCCGGCTGGGTGTAGCGGGCGTCGTCGAAGCCGACCTCCCAGTCCGGACCCTCGACACCGTGCGCCCGCGAGACGCCGAAGAAGGCCCACAGGAACAGCCGGGTCGCATACCAGGCGGTGATGCCGACGGCCAGCAGCCCGGCCAGCCAGACCAGCCAGGCCACCCAGACCGGAACGGTCTCGCCGCCCTCGGTCGCGTGGGCGGCCGCGGTCAGCACGTTCTCCTTGGACCAGAAGCCGGCCAGCGGGGGAACCCCGGCCAGCGCGCCCAGACCGACGGCGAACGACCAGAAGGTGATCGGCATGTGCTCGCGGAGGGCGCCCATCCGGGAGAGGTAGTTGGTGCCGACCGCGTGGATCACCGCGCCGGCCGCGAGGAACAGCAGGGCCTTGAACGCGGCGTGGGTGAGCAGGTGGAACAGGGCCGCGGCGGGCGAGCCGACGGCGAGCGCGCCGGTCATGTAGCCGATCTGGCTGACCGTCGACCAGGCCAGGACGCGCTTGAGGTCGTCCTGGGCCATCGCGCTGAGCGCGCCGAGCAGGATGGTGATCGCGGCCAGCACACCGAGCACGGCCAGGGCGGCCGGGGACTGGTCGAACAGCGGGAAGAGACGGAAGACGACGTAGACGCCGGCGGCGACCATCGTGGCCGCGTGGATCAGGGCCGAGATCGGGGTGGGGCCGGCCATCGCGTCGGGCAGCCAGGTGTGCAGGGGGAACTGGGCGCTCTTGCCGGCCACCCCGGCCAGGATGCAGAGCAGCGCGGCGGTGTGCGGCGGCTGGGCCAGGACGTCGGCGATGCGGCTGCTGCCGGCGCCGGCGATCAGGATGGCCACGCCGAGCAGGAAGCCGATGTCGCCGACGCGGGTGACCAGGAAGGCCTTCACGGCGGCGGCGGGAGCCTCGGGCAGCCGGCGGTCGTGACCGATCAACAGGTACGAGCAGGCGCCCATGATCTCCCAGCCGACCACCACCCCGATCAGGTCGCCGCTGGTCACCACCAGCAGCATCGCGCCGGTGAAGAGGCTGATCTGAGCGGCGTACGGGGCATAGCGCGGGTCGTCGTGCAGGTAGGCCACCGAGTAGATCTGCACGAACAGCGCGACCGTGGCGACGGCCAGGGCGACGTAGAGGGCCGCGTGCCCGGCCGAGATGCCCAGCGTCAGGTCGATGTCGCCCAGGCTCACCCAGTGTGTCGACAGTTCGACGGGCTTGGTGGCGAAGAGTAGGACGCCCAGGGTCACCAGCAGTGAGACGGCTGCGCCGGCTATACCCAGCGTGGCGGCGGGGCGGCGGCGCTCCGGGCCGTCACCGGGCGGGAGCAGCAGACCGGCCAGACCCACCAGCAGCGGTACGGCGGGAATGAGGACAGCGGCGATCACCCGGTCACCCGCGCGTTCTTGTTCTGGTCGGCCACCGTGGCGTGATCGTCCCCGGTGGGAGCCTGGTCGGCTCGCTCGTGATCATGCTCGTGCAGGCTCACCTCGTCGAGCACCACCGCCCGGCGCAGGCGGTAGTACTGCAGGATGATCGCCAGGCCCACGCCCACCTCGGCGGCGGCCAGCACGATGACGAAGAGCGCGAAGATGGCGCCGGCCCGCGGCTCGGGGATCGGGTAGGCCCAGGCCTCGGGCTGGACGCCGGTGAGCCCCGACTTGATGGTGGCGTCGGCGGCCACCAGGATCAGGTTGACCGCGTTGAGCATGAGCTCGACGGCCATCAGGACCAGGATGGCGTTCCGCCGGCGGAGGACTCCGTAGACGCCGAGGGCGAAGAGCAGACCCGCGACGACGTACGGGATGACCGCGTGCATCAGGCCTCCTCGTCTTCGCCGGGGGTCTTCTCGGGAGCAGGGGGCAGGGCCTTGTCGGGGGCCTTCGGAAGAGCCGGCCGGTCGGCGCGGGTGATCGTCTCGCGGCTCGTGCCCTCGATCACGCGCGGGCCCTCCGCCTCGTCCGGCATCTCGGACCGGCCCAGCGACGGGCCCGCCTCGCGGGCGCGGAAGACGACGTCGTGGGCCTGCTTCTTGAGGGCGTCCTCGCGAGTCGTCGTCGCCTGGGTGGCCACCTCGTCCGGGTGGGTCAGCTCGCCCCCGACCGTCTCGGCCGCCCGCTGAGCGCGGAGCCGTTGCTGGGCGGCGGCCTGGCGGGCGGCGATGCGCTCCAGCCGGGCCACCACCTCGGCCGACTCGTCGACCGGGCCCGGCGCGGGCCCGTCCGGCCGCACGGCGTCCGGGTCGGGGCGGGCGCCGATGTCCGGGCGGGACAGCACGATGGCGCCGACCAGGGCGGCCAGCAGCAGGATGGACAGCACCTCGAAGGGCAGCACCCAGGCGCCGAAGATCTGCTCGCCGACGCGACGGCCCGTCCCGGGCGGCGGCGGTGCGTACTCCGTCCAGCGGAAGGCGTCGACCAGCAGGACGGTCAGCCCGAGCCCCACACCGCCGCCGATCAGGGCGGCCGGGGCGGCCGGACGGTCGAGGTCCTTGGACGGGCCGATCGGGGCGCGGGTCAGCATCACGGCGAACAGCAGCAGCACCACCACGGCGCCGACGTAGACCAGGATCTGCACCCAGGCGACCAGTTCGGCGCCGAGCACGAGGTAGAGACCGGCGATCGCGCCCAGGCTGACCACCAGGTAGAAGCCGGCGCGCACCAGGTGGGCGCTGGTGACGACGAAGACGCCGGAGCCGACCGCGATCGCGCCGAGAGCCAGCATCAGCGCGTCCGCGACGGTCACCGCTCCGTCTCCGTCTCGGCCGGCGGTTCCGGCTTTTCCGGCGTCGGGGCCGGCGCCGCTCCCGCGGGCGGGCGGCGTACCGGAGGCCTGGCGGTCTTGGCGGCAGTGGCCGCACCCGGACCGGCCGCCTTGCGGGCCGCCGTGGCCTCCTCCTTCGACGGCTCGCCGAGCACGTCGTGGGCCGGCGGCGGAGGCACGGTGCGCATCCACTCCCCCAGCCTGTTCTTGTCGTGCAGCAGGTCGAGGACGTCGGTCTCGGCGTACTCGAACTCGGGCGTCCAGTGCAGCGCGTCGAAGGGGCAGACCTCGATGCAGATGCCGCAGTACATGCACAGCGAGAAGTCGATGTCGAACTTGTCGAGGACGTTGCGCTGGCGTGGCCGCGCGGCCCCCGGAACCACGACCTCTTCCTTGTGCGAGTCGATGTAGATGCACCAGTCGGGGCACTCGCGGGCGCACAGCATGCAGACCGTGCAGTTCTCCTCGGAGAGCGCGATGACCCCGCGACTGCGCGGCGGGAGCTCGGGCTCGACATCGGGGTACTGCTGGGTGGTCGACCGCTTGGTCATCGTCTTGAGCGTGACGGCGAGCCCCTGGACGAGGCCCTTGCCGGGCATGCCACGCTCCCCGTCGTCAGTCACAAACGCATATCCTGCCCCGTCACCCCCTTTGATGCGAGCACACCCCCGTCAGATCTTCCGGTAAGTTGACGGGTGAAGTGCGAGAGCCCACGCCCGGGAGGCTTCTCATGACCGCTGCCACCAGCGACATGCCACCTCAGGGCGAGTGGACATCAGACGATCTTGACCGCTTCCCCGAGGACGGCGTCCGTCGCGAAATTGTCGATGGAGTTCTCCACGTGACCCCAGCACCTTCGAGCGTCCACCAGGCGCTTTCCGGTCTTCTCTTCTACGCCCTGTCCTTGTCCTGCCCCGAGCATCTGTTCGTCACCCAGGCCAACGACGTGATCTTGAGTCCTCGTCGCCGGTACATCCCGGACCTGCTCGTGGTGAAGTTCGAAGCCGCGAAGTCACAAACGGGGAAGTTCGTGCCGGACGAGGTGGTTCTGGCGGCCGAGATCGTGTCGCCGAGCACCAAGAGCATCGACCGGGTGACCAAGCCGACCTACTACGCCCAGGCCGGCATTCCGTTCTACTGGCTGATCGAGACGAGCGACGAGTTCTCGCTGACCGCCTACGAACTCAATTCGGACGACATGACCTACGAGCCGATCGGCACGTTCAGCGGCGACGACACGGTCCGGCTCGATCGGCCGTGGCCCATCGAGATTCCGCTGCCGTCCGTGCGCCCGCGAAATCTGTGACGGCCTACATGACCACTTTGACGGCGGCCGTCAGCACGAGCTGACCCAGCGCCACCGGCACGAGGACCAGCCAGCAGAGCCGTTGCAGCTGGTCCTCGCGCAGCCGGGGATAGGCCACGCGGAACCAGATGATCACGAACGAGACGGCGAAGATCTTGACCAGGGTCCACAGCCAGCCGAGCTGATCGGCGAACGGCCCGTGCCATCCGCCCAGGAAGAGCACGGTGGTCAGGGCGGCGATGACGACGATGCCCACGTACTCGGCGAGCAGGAAGAACGCGAACCGCAGGCCCGTGTACTCGGTCATGTAGCCGAAGACCAGCTCGGAGTCCGCGATCGGCATGTCGAACGGCGGGCGGCGGATCTCGGCCAGGCCGGCCACGAAGAAGACGATCGCGGCCGGGGCCTGCCAGAGCAGCCACCACGGGCGCCAGGCCTCGACGATCCCGGGCAGGCTCAGGGTGCCGGCCGCCATGGCGACGCTGGCCGCCGCGAGCACCAGCGGAAGCTCGTAGCCGAGCAGCTGGGCCGCGCCGCGCAGACCGCCGAGCAGGCTGTACTTGTTGGCCGAGGCCCACGCCGACATCAGGACGGCGAGCACGCCGACGCCCAGCACGGCCAGCACGAAGAACAGACCCACGTCGAGCGCCTGGGCGACCAGACCGTTCGGGCCGAGCGGGATGACGAGCAGGACCAGCAGGTACGGGAAGAGCGCGACGATCGGGGCGAGCCGGAAAATACGCCGGTCGGCCTGCCCGGGCGCGATGTCCTCCTTCTGCACGAACTTGACGCCGTCGGCGACGAGCTGGGCCCAGCCGTGGAAGGCGCCCGCGTACATCGGGCCGAGGCGGCCCTGCATGTGGGCCATGACCTTGTGCTCGGCCTGCCCGACGACCAGCGGCAGCACCAGGAAGGCGGCCACGACGGCGACCACGCGCACGATGAGATCGAGCCAGAGCGGCATCAGTCGCCGCCCTCACCACGCGGCGCCTCGGCCGATCCACCGTCGGCCGGTCTTCCGTCTGCGGGTCTTTCCTCTGCGGGTCTTTCCTCTGCGGGTCTTCCCACTGCGGGTCTTCCGTCAGCGAGTCTTCCGTCAGCGGGTCTTTCCTCTACGGGTCCTCCGTCGGCTGCTCGCCCGTCGGCCGGTCGGCCGTCGGCCGTTCTTCCATCAGCTGGTCTTGCGTCGGCCGGGCCTGCCGGAGGTCTTGGGTCGGTGGGATCCGCGGGCGGTTCCAGTGGAGCGGTCGAGGGCGGGGACGCTCGGCGTGGACGGTCGGCCGGGGCCGGACGTGAGCGGGCCGGGCGCGCGGCCGGGGCCGACGGCACCTGGCCGGCACGCGGGCCCCACTCGTTCGGATCGGGGACGCCGGGCGGGCGCATGGGCGCACGCTTCGCCGTACCGGCCTCGGACTCGCCCGGCTCCTTGGCGCCGGGCCAGGCCTTGGCCACCCGGGACGCCAGCACGAACTCCTTGCGCAACGGATTTCCCTCGAAGCCGGGCGGCAGCAGCAACGGCCGCAGGTCGGGGTGCCGGGCGAACGTGATGCCGAACATCTCGTACGTCTCCCGCTCGTGCCAGTCGGCGCCCGGGAACAACTCGACCGCCGACTCGATCACCGGATTGTCACGCGGCACGAGCGTGCGCAGCAGCAGAGCGTGCCGGCGACGGGTGGAGTAGAGGTGAGCCACCACCCGGAAGCCATCATCGAGTTCGTCGACGGCCGACAGCCAGTCGAAGTAGTCGCAGCCGAGCGCGCCGTTGTGCTTGGCCGTCCCCACGGTCTCCCACCAACGGGCGACCGGCACGTCGACCACCGCGCGCTCGTGACCGGGACCGCCACCCGAGAGGCCGGCGACGATCTCGCCCGGCGGCGCGTCCGGGGAGTCGTCCGTCAGCAGCGCCACCAGGCGCTCGCCGACCTCTTCAGGCGTCATGGGCTCATCCTATGATCCGGCCGGCCGCGCCGAGCCCCCGCCGCCACGGATCGACACCGGGCGGACGGCCGTCGCGGGGGACCGCGATCCGACCGGCCGGTCTCATCGCGCTAGCCGCGGATCACCGGCCGAACCCATCGCGCTTGCCCGGATCACCGGCCGCCCCCATCGCGCTTGTCGCGGGGCAGAGGCCGTTCCCATCGCGCTTGTCGCGGGGCAGAGGCCGTTCCTATCGCGCTTGTCGCGGGTCAGAGGCCGGGGAGACGGCCGTTGCGGAAGACGTCGACGAAGTCCTGGTGGTCTTCGCGGGCCTGGTCGCCGTAGCGGTGGGCGAATTCGACCAGATGCCGTACGAAGCCGGCCTCGTCCTTGTCGACCACGGCGACGATCGCCTCCTCGGTGGAGAAGTCGACCAGGTCGTGGCTGGACTCGTCGTCGGCCACCGAATGCATGCGCGCGACGGCACGGCCGAGGTCGGCGATGACGCCGCGCAGCTCGCCGGGCTCGTTGACGTCGGACCAGTCGAGGTCGGCCGCGTACGGCGAGACCTCGGCGACCAGCTGGCCGACGCCGTCCAAGGTGGTGTAACCCACCCACGGGTCGGCGTGCGCCTGCAGAGCGTGCTGCGACTCGGCCGTACGGTGGCCCTGGTGCTGGAAGTAGGACCGCACCCGGTCGTCGTCGATCCAGCGCGCGACGGCCGGCACCTGGGCCTGCTTCATATAGACGATCACGTCGTTCTCGAGCGCCTGAGTGTGCCCCTCGAGCAGCAGGTTGTACGACGGAAGCCCGGCCGAGCCGATGCCGACGCCCTTGCGCAGCTTGATGTCCTTGATGTTGGTGGCCACGGGCTTGGTCGCCGACGGCAGCGTCTCCCGATAGCGGTCGAACGCCTCGCGCACCGCCGCACCGGTGGCCTCGTCGACCTCGAAGACGCCGTCGGCCAGGGCGAACCGGCGCTCGTAGTCGTCGACCGTGGTCTGCGACGACAGCAGATCGATGCGGGTGCTGAGCCGTGCCTGCTGGAGCACCTGGCGCAGCACGCCGTCGGCGTTGTCGAGCGTGATCGAGCCGATCGCGTCGTCGCCACCCTGCGCGACGGCCCGCAGCTCGGTCAGGTAGGACCGGGCGAAGACGGTGACCAGCTCCGTGATGTCGTCGTCGGAGAGCGCCTTCTGATAGCCGATCAGGGCCAGGCTGGCCGAGAACCGCTTGAGGTCCCAGGAGAAGGGCCCGACGTACGCCTCGTCGAAGTCGTTGACGTTGAAGACCAGCTGACCGGACGAATTCATGTACGTGCCGAAGTTCTCCGCGTGCAGATCGCCGTGGATCCACACCCGGCTGGTCCGCTCGTCGAGGAAGCTCGCGTCGGCGTAGGCCTGGGTGAGGTCGGCGTAGAAGAGCGAGGCGCTGCCGCGGTAGAAGGCGAACGGCGACGCGGCCATCTTGCGGAACTTGCGCCGGAAGGCCGCCGGATCGACGGCGATCAAATCACCGAATTCCCTGGTCAGCACGTCGATGATGAAGTCGGCCCGCGACTGATCGGTCATAGAGCGGAGACTAACCCTCAGTTGCCCCCGGCGGGCCCACCATCGGGGCAGTCAGCGCGGCCGCATCGTGCCCCGGGCCCAGCGGATCGGGCCGTGACACGCCCCCCGGCCCGGACTGCTCGGCGGCGATCTTCTCCTGGAGGCGCAGGATGCCGTGCAGCAGCGCCTCGGGCCGCGGTGGGCAGCCCGGCACGTAGACGTCAACCGGAATGATCTGGTCGACGCCCTTGGTGACCGAGTAGGAGTCCCAATACGGCCCGCCGCAGTTGGCGCAGGAGCCGAAGGAGATCACGTATTTCGGCTCGGGCATCTGGTCGTAGAGCCGCTTGATGGCCGGAGCCATCTTGTCGGTCACCGTGCCCGACACGACCATCAGGTCGGCCTGGCGCGGCCCGTGCGCGAACGGGATGACGCCCATCCGCATGAAGTCGTGCCGGCTCATGCTCGACGCGATGAACTCGATCGCGCAGCACGCCAGCCCGAAGTTGAACACCCAGAGCGAGTAACGCCGCCCCCAGTTCAGCACGAACTTGATGGGTTCCCCGAGCACTCCTGGCAGACCGGCCACGACGTCAACCTACTCCGCGTCCGCGTCCGGCGGCGCCGCGGAGCCCCGCCGACGCAGCGGATGACCGAAGAACGCGCCGGCCGGAGGCAGATCACCCGCCTGCCCCGCGGCTGCCGCCGACGCGGGCGCGGCCGGCACAGACCCGGCCGACGCGGGCGCTGCTGACACAGGCCCAGCCGAGGCAGGCGCCGTTGACACGGCCGAGGCAGGCGCCGCTGATACAGGCCCAGCGGAGGCAGGCGCCGCTGACACGGTCGGGGTTGACGCAGGCTTCGCTGACACAGGGCCAGCCGACGCGGGCGCCGCTGACACGGCCGAGGCCGGCGCCGCTGACGCGGGCGGGGCTGACGAGGTCGGCACCGGCGAGGGCCCGTCGGTCGATCGCGGTGAGGGCGATGGACTGTCGGCCGAGCCCGGCGTGCCCGGCCGGGCGGTGGCCGGAGTGGGTCGCTGCAGCATGCTCAGGAAACCGGTGAGCAGAGCCTCGCGCAGGGCGGGCGGGGCGACGTTGAGCAGCGAGTTGACCGCGGCCATTCGCGTGAAGTCGCCGGTGCCCAGTCCCAGCCCCTCGGCCAGCCCGCCGATCAGCTCGGGCGTCACCAGCTCGGGCGTCAGCGCCGCGGCCGCCTCGAGCAGCGGGGCCGGGATGTCGGCCGGGCCGGCTGCCCGGGCGGCGGCCACCGCGGCGGCGAGGTCGGGGCCGAAGCCGCCGGCGGTCGAGGCCACCGAGGCGGTGACGGTCAGGTGGATGGTGGCGGGGATCTCGGCGAACGCCATCTGGGGCTGGGTGTGCCAGCCGCGCGCGGCCAACTCGTCGGCCAGGACGAAAAGGTCGACGCCGTCCGAGGCGAGGCACACGACGCTGGTCTCGGCGGGCGTGAACAGCCGCACGCCGTCGGTCGCGCGCACCGCGTCGGCCAGGACGGACACTGCCTCGCGGGTGCGGGCGGCGAGCTCGAGATAGCCCGCGTCGCCGATGTGGCGCAGGGTGGCCAGGGCGGCGGCGATCGGCCCGCCGGAACGGGTGGACGAGATGATCGGGTTGATCATGGTGTATCCGGGCCAGCCGGCGTAGGCGAAGTACTGCGGGAGGCGCAGCGCCTCGTCGCGGTGCAGCAGGATCGAGACGCCCTTGGGCGCATACGCGTACTTGTGCAGGTCGACCGAGATGCTGGTGACTCCGGGCACGGTGAAGTCGAACGCCGGCAGGTCGGCGCCGAGGCGGCGCAGATAGGGCAGCACCCAGCCGCCGAAGCAGGCGTCGACGTGGAACCGCACGCCCCGATCGGCGGCGATCGCCGCGACCTCGGTGATCGGGTCGACCACGCCGTGGGCGTAGGAGGGCGCGGAGGCGGCTACCAGCACCGTGTCGGCACCGATCGCGGTGGCCATGGCAGCCGGGTCGGCCCGAAGGTCGCTGCCGACCGGCACCACGTCGAGCGCGACCCGCAGGTAGTGCGCGGCCTTGGCGAACGCGGCGTGCGCGGTGGAGGGGATCACCAGGCGCGGGGTGGTCAGGTCGGGCCGGGAGTCGCGAGCCGCCTTCACCGCCAGGATCAGCGACTCGGTGCCGCCGCTGGTGACGCTGCCGACCGTCCGCTCGTCACCGCCCAGCAACCCGGCCGCGGCGCCGACCAGAGCGTTTTCCATCGCCAGCAACGACGGGAAGGCGGTCGGGTCGAGGCCGTTGACGTGGGCGGAGATCGCGTAGGCGGCATGGGCCAGCTCGTCGAGGCCGTCCAACGCGGGGTCGTAGACGTAGGCGAACAGCCGGCCGCCGTGGGTGGGCAGGTCGGCGGCTCGCAGCTCCCGCAGCTCGGCAAGGATCTGGTCACCCGGAACGCCCGTCGCGGGCAGCGCCTCGAACATGGCGAGAACGCTAGTCGACCTTCCCGGGCGCCGATAAGCCTCTTCGGTCGGTGCCGCTGCCCGACCGAAGGACCGAACCGCCCGGCGGCGACCCCCGACGAAAGTGCTGGGTCGAAGCAGTACCGATGGCGCTACCGGCCGACGTCCCGGTAAGCGCGTAATAGAACGACCGCGGCGCCGACCAGCACGGCCGGCAGAACGGTGAAACCGAGCAGCACGCCGAGCCGCGCGGTGTCGTCCTGCTGGGCGGCCTGGCCGGTCGACGACGAGACGTATCCGAAGACCTGGAGGACCAGTGCGTAAAGACCGGGGCCGAGCGCCAACCCGAGGGTCTCCCCCGCCGTCCACAGCCCGGTGAAGACGCCGGCCTGACGGCGGCCCGTGCGTGCGGTGTCGTGGGCGATGCAGTCCGGCAGCATCGCCATCGCGAAGACCTGCTGGCCGGCGTAGCCCACGCCGATCACCGCCACGAGCAGGTAGACGCCCACCGGGGGCAGGCTCGGCGCAGCCAACAGGGCCAGGGCGCCGGCCGCGAAGACGAGCGAGCCGGCGGCCAGCGAACGCGGCTTGCCGACGCGCTTGCCGACTCGGCTCCACAGCGGCATGACCAGGAGAGCCGGTCCGACGAAGGCCGCGAAGAGGAAGGTGGCGCCCGACTCTCGTTCCACGACGTGGTCGGCGAAGTACTGCACCCCAGCGAGCATCGTGCCGATGCCGACCGCCTGAATGAGCCAGAGGAGCAGCAATGCCCGGAACGGACCGTTGGCCGCCGCGACCCGCAGTTGTGACCGCAGGTCGGGCTCCACCGCCTCGACCGAGTGCGAGTCGACCGAGCGCGTGCCGAAATAGACGCCGAGCGCGCCCACCACGATGAGCGCGCCGACGAAGACGCCCGCCCACCGGTGGCCGGTGAGGCCGCCACCGGTCTGCTCGACGACGAGCGGGGCCAGCGCGCCCGAGATCAGGATGGCGAGCGCCAGCACGGCGACGCGCCAGGTCATCAGCCGGGTGCGCTCGGCGTAGCCGTCGGTCAGCTCGGCCGGCATGGCGACGTAGGGCACCTGGAAGAAGGCGTAGGCGGTGGCGGCCGCGAGGAAGGCGACGGCGACGTACGCACCGGCGCCGGCGCCGCTGCTCACCGGGCCGGCGAAGATCGCGGCAAAGAGGACCGCGAGCAGCAGACCGGCGATCAGCAGAAAGGACCGCCGATCGCCCCGGCGGTCCGAGATCCGCCCGGCGATCGGGTTGACGAGCACATCCCACGCCTTCGGCAGCAGCACGAGAAGGCCGGCCACGCCGGCCGCCACACCTAACGTATCGGTCAGATAGGGCAGCAGGAGGAGACCCGGAACCGTGCCGAAAGCCCCTGTGACCAGCGAACCCAGTGAATATCCCGCCAAAGTACGACGTGGCAGAGCCGGCGCCGCCTGTACGCCGGGAGTGGGATCAGCGGTCGTCATGACCGCGGATGGTAACCATGATCATGGGATGACGCCTACGCTTCGCCAGATGAAAAAGGTTGCGGCCGGGGTCGCCGCCAGCCATCCGGCCACGGCGGCGGCCGGTCTGCGGGTTCTCCGGGACGGGGGCACCGCGGCGGACGCCGCGGTCGCGGCAGTGCTGGCCTGTTGTGCCGCCGAGACGATCTACACCGGACTGGGCGGCGGCGGGTTCGCCACGTACTTCGACGCCGCCACCGGGAAGGTCACGTGTCTCGACTTCTTCGTCTCGGTGCCGGGCACCGACGGCGACCGGGAGGCCGGGCCGATGGTCGCCGTCGACGTCTTCTTCGGGGGTATCCCGCAGGTCTATTCGATCGGCGGGGCCAGCGTCGCGGTTCCGGGCGTGCCGGCCGGCTGCGGTGAGGTGCACCGGCGGTGGGGACGACTGCCGTGGGCCGAGGTCGTCCAGCCGGCGGTCGAGCTCGCGACAAGCGGCGTCCGGGTGCCGGCCGCGCACGCGCTGACTCTCGACTCCTGCGCGCCCGCTCTGGCCTGGGGTGAGGGCGCCGCGGTCTACACGCCGAACGGACGTCAGCTCCAGGACGGCGACCTGCTGTTCCACGACGGACTCGGCACGGCGATGACCACGCTGGCCGAGGCCGGGCCCGACATCTTCTACACCGGCGACTACGCCACGATCATGGTCGACACGGTTCGCGCGGCGGGCGGCTCGCTGGGCCCGCGCGATCTGGCCGACTACCGGGTGCTCGAGACCCCGGTCGACCACGCGACGCTGGCCGGGCACCGGGTGTTCGCTCGCCACGACCTGAACCGCACCGTCGACACGATCGCCGGGCTGCCCGACGATCTCTCCCGTCCGGGCCGGGCCGTCGCCGTCGCCGCCGCGCTGCGCGACCAGGGCCGGCAGAAGATCGGCGACACCACCAACGTCTCGGTGGTGGATGCCGACGGGAATGCCTGCGTGATCACCACGACGCTCGGGCTGGGCTCGGGGGTCTGGCTGCCCGGGCTCGGCATCAACTTGAACTCGATGCTCGGCGAGGGCGAGCTGCTGACCGACGACCTGCGGCCGGGCAAGCGGATGTCGTCGAACATGTGCCCGCTCGTGGTGATCGATCCGGAGGGCGACCTCGCCGTGGCGGCGGGGTCGGCGGGCGCCAGCCGAATCCGTACCGCGCTGGTCGACACGCTGCTCGGGGTGCTGGTCGACGGCGTCGACATGGCCGAGGCGATCCGGCGGCCGCGCTTCCACGTCGTCGACGACACCGTGCACACCGAGCCCGGCCGCCCGCGTGACGAGCTGGGCGCGCTGGCCGCCGCCGGCTGGCGGGTCAACCAGTGGCCGGGGCTCAACCACTACTTCGGCGGCGTCACCGCGGTCGGCCAGGCCGGCGCGGCCGGCGATCCCCGCCGCGACGGCGTCGGCCTGCTGCTCTGAGCGACAGGGCTGCGTTGAACGACAGGGCTGCGCTCACATCGTGCGGGACGCGATGGCCGAGGCGTCGTCGGCGGTCTCGCGGATGCCGACCTCGATCGGGGTGGGCTGCAGGCCGAAGGTGCGCTCGGTGTGTGCGCTGTCCAGGTGGAACGGCGCGTAGAACTGGTAGTCCATCTCGGCCAGTTCGCGCGACATCGGGTGCACCAGACCGGCCGTGCGCATCATGAAGCGCGGCATCTTGACCATCTTCACCGGCGGCTTGCCGACCAGCTCGCAGTACCGCTCGCCCAGCGACCGGATGGTGATCGGCGCGACGGTCGGCGTGTGCCAGGCCTTGCCCCAGGCCCGCTCGTCGTGGGCCAGCGTGACCATCGTGCCGGCCTGGTCACCGGTGTAGGTGAAGCTGTGCGGCAGGTCGGGGTCGCCGGGCATCCAGGCGGCCCGGCCACTGGTGATCGCGGGCAGCAGCACCGACGAGAAGACGCCGACCGCGCCCGCGCCGATGTAGTCCGAGCCGCGCACCTCGACCGTGCGCACGCCGCTGGCCAGCGCGTCCTGCCACATCTTGATGCGGACCCGGCCCTTGCGACCGACGGCGGCCATCGGGCTCTGCTCGGTCATCCGGCCGTCGGGCCGCGGTCCGTAGACGTAGAGGTTCCCGGTCAGGACGTAGACCGCGCCGGCCGCCTTGGTCGCGGCGATCATCGCGTCGTTCATCGGGAACCAGAGCTTCTCCCACTCGGTGTACTTCGGGTTGGCGCAGTTGTAGAGCGTCGCGGCGTCCTGGGTGAGCTCGGTGAGCCGCCGGGCGTCGGAGGCGTCCGCGGCCACCCGCTCGATCAGCGGGTGCGACGGGCCGCCGCCACTGCGGGTGATCATGCGGACCCGCTCGCCGCGCTCGGCGTGGATCCGAGCGATCGAGGTACCGATCGGGCCGGAGCCGACGATGACGTGATTCGACATGGGGGTGTCCTCCGTTGTGAGCACTGCTCTCGATTGAGAACAACGATTACACGCACCCCCCGAAAAAACAAGAGCAGTGCTCTCTGTATGGCACACTGGTTCCCATGACCGCCTCTGGAGTACGCGCCCGGGTCCGGGCGGAGATGACCGACGAGATCAAGGCAGTGGCCCGCCGGCACCTCGCCACCGAGGGGGCCAACCTGTCGCTGCGCGCGGTCGCCCGGGACATGGGCATGGCGTCGTCGGCGGTCTACCGGTACTTCGCGAGCCGCGACGAGCTGCTGACCGCGATGATCATCGACGCCTACAACGCGCTGGGCGACACTGCGGAACAGGCCGCGACCGGCAACAGTGGGCTCGAGCGCTTCCTGAACGCGACTTCCGCCGTACGGGACTGGGCCTTGGCCGATCCGCACCAGTGGGCCCTGATCTACGGCAGTCCGGTTCCCGGCTATCAGGCGCCGCAGGACACCGTCGGGCCCGGCACCCGAGTGGTCCTGCTCATCGCCGACCTGGTCAAGGATGCCTACGAGAACGGTGAGATCACCGACCGGGAAGAGATCACGGGGCGGTTCGCCGAGGAACTGCGTGCGGTGGCCGACCAGTACACCCCGGGCGCGCCGCCCCGACTGGTCGCTGCTTCCATGTCGGCGTTCCTGCATCTGAGCGGTGCGATCAGCGCCGAGCTGTTCGGCCAGCTCACCGGCTCGGTCGAGGAGGACCGGCGCGGCTTCTTCGAGTATCAGATGCGCGGCGCGGCCTCCCTCATCGGCCTGCGCTGAGCAGCCCTACCGGCGCGCGCGCAACACGTGCCCGCCGGGCGTGTCCGGCGGAACGTCGGGCCGGCCGAAATACGTCGCCGCCAACCGCGCCGGCCCGAGATCCTCGATGTCGCCGAAGCCGAGCCCGGTCAGCTGAGCGGCGATCTCGTCCGGCTCGAAATACGTCAGCCAGGGCTCGCCCAGCTCGGCCACCCGCGAGGCCCGGGCCTCGAGCGCCGCACGCCGCGACGCCTCCATGACCGACGGCGACTGGGCATAGTCGAAGACAACTTCGTTTCCCGTACGGGAGGCGACCAATTGCAGCGTCCGGCCGAACCCATCGGGAGTCAGGTACGGCACCACGCCCAGCCAGAGGAAGAACGTCGGCCCGTCCAGCTCGAGCCGGTCGGCGAGCGACTCCCGCTCGAAGTCCACGCCGAGGCTGGTCAGCGAGGAGGGCGCCGCGATGCCCGACGCGGCCAGGCGGGCCCGCTTCCACGCCTGCGTGTCCGGGTGATCGACCTCGGTCACGCGCAGACCCGGATGCGGGTTGCGATAGGCGAACGTGTCCAGGCCCGCGCCGAGCACGACCAGATGGCGTACGCCCCGGACCACCGCCGCGGCCAGCGCGTCCTCGGCGAAACGGGTACGCGCGGCGATGAACAGCCGCATCGCCCGGCGCGGGGCGTCGGCCAGCAGGTGCTCCTCGGGCAGGCCGAGGATGCGCACAGCCAGCGGGTCGGTGAAGATCTCGCCGTTCTCGAGGATCTGATGTGCCGCCCGG
Source organism: Actinoplanes sp. M2I2 (assembly GCF_023544445.1). Lineage (GTDB taxonomy): Bacteria > Actinomycetota > Actinomycetes > Mycobacteriales > Micromonosporaceae > Actinoplanes. The sequence goes on from NZ_JALPVJ010000005.1 coordinate 606,018, forward strand.
TAGCGGGCCGCGCTCATCGCCGTCCGGCTGGGCTGACCGCGCTCCATCAACGGGGCCCGGTCGACGGGGGCTGCCAGCTCGCCCGGGCCATGTCCACGTGCTCGCCCTTCAGCGGGACGCCCTCGGAGAGGAGACGCTGACGGGCCTCCTGCTCGTGGCCGGGCGGCAGGCGTCCCGCGTTGGTCACCACCCGGTGCCACGGCACCCCGCCGCCGTGCCGGGCCATGACCGAGCCGACCTGGCGGGCCGAGTTGCGTCCCGACACCTCGGACAGGGCGTCGGCGATGGCTCCGTACGACATGACACGACCCACAGGGATCCGCTCCACGAGTGAAAGCACCTCTTCGACGTACTCCTGTGGTGTCACCCGGGCCACGATATGGGATCTCCCCCGGGTTCTGTCGGTGTCTCCGAGCACAATTGGCCGGTGCGCGAACTGGTGACCGATGCGCGCCGGATCGTGGTCAAGGTGGGCTCGTCCTCGCTGACCACGGCCTCCGGCGGAATCGACGAGCAGCGTGTCGACGGCCTCGTCGACGCGCTCGGCGGCCTGGCCGCCGGTGGACGCGAGGTGGTGCTGGTCTCGAGCGGCGCGATCGCGGCCGGTCTGGCCCCCCTGCATCTGCCGCGCCGGCCGCGCGACCTGGCCACCCAGCAAGCGGCCGCCTCGGTCGGTCAGGGGCTGCTGATCGGGCGGTACGCGGCCGGTTTCGCGCGCCACGGCCTGACGGTGGGCCAGGTGCTGCTCACGGTCGACGACGTGACGCGGCGCGCGCATTACCGCAACGCGTACCGGACCCTGCGCAAGCTGCTCGACCTAGGCGCCCTGCCGATCGTGAACGAGAACGACACGGTCGCCACCGAGGAGATCCGCTTCGGCGACAACGATCGCCTCGCCGCCCTGGTGGCCGCGCTCGTCCAGGCCGACCTGCTCGTGCTGCTCTCCGACGTGGACGCGCTCTACACCGGCAGCCCGTCCGACCCGTCGTCGCGCCGCATCGCGTACGTGGGTGACGACGCCGACCTCGAGGGCATCACCGTCACCAAGCCGGGCCGCTCAGGGCTGGGCACGGGCGGCATGGTCACCAAGGTCGAGGCGGCGCGGATAGCCACCGGCTTCGGCATTCCGGTCGTGCTCACCGCCGCTCCGCTGGCCGGCGCCGCGCTGGCCGGCGACGAGGTCGGCACGCTGTTCCGCGCGGCCGCGAGTCGCCCGACCGCCCGGCTGTTCTGGCTCGCGCACGCCACGTCACCCCGCGGGCGCCTGCATCTGGACCCCGGCGCCGTGACCGCCGTGGTCGCGCGGCGCAAGTCGCTGTTGCCGGCCGGCATCACCGCGGTCGACGGCTCGTTCGCCGCCGGCGATCCGGTCGACCTGATCGACGCCGGGTCGGGCGCGCCGGTCGCCCGCGGCCTGGTCAACTATGACGCGGTCGAGCTGCCGGCGCTGCTGGGACGGTCCACCCCCGAGTTGGCCGCCGCTCTGGGCCCGGGATATGAACGAGAGGTCGTGCACCGCGACGACCTGGTCCTGCTTTGACACGCCACATCAAGAGCCCCGAGGGGTACGCCATGACGACCGTTCTGCAGCAGGCCGCCGACGCGCGCGTGGCCGCCATCGACCTCGCCGCCGCCACCCGCGCCGAGAAGGACAAGGCGCTGCTGCTGATGGCCGACCGCCTGGTCGAGCGCTCGTCGGACATCGTCGCGGCGAACGGGGTCGACGTGACCAACGGGCGTGCCTCCGGGCTGTCCGAGGCGATGATCGACCGGCTCACCCTCACCCCCGCGCGGGTCGAGGCGATGGCCGAGGGGCTGCGCGAGCTGGCCGCGCTGCCCGACCCGGTCGGTGACGTGGTGCGCGGCTCGACCCTGGCCAACGGGCTGGAGCTGCGCCAGGTGCGGGTGCCGTTCGGCGTGGTCGGCATCATCTACGAGGGCCGGCCCAACGTGACCGCCGACGCCGCGGGCATCTGCCTGAAATCGGGCAACGCGGTGCTGCTGCGCGGCTCGGGCTCGGCCTTCAGCTCGAACGCGGCGATCGTCTCGGTGCTGCGCAAGGCGGTGACCGACAGCGGACTGCCGGCCGACACCATCCAGCTGCTCGACGCGACCAGCCGCGACTCGGTCAAGGAGCTCATGCGGGCCCGCGGGCTGGTCGACGTGCTGATCCCGCGCGGCGGCGCCTCGCTGATCAAAACGGTGGTCGAGGAGTCGACCGTGCCGGTGATCGAGACGGGCGTCGGCAACTGCCACGTCTATGTGGACGAGTCGGCCGACCTCGAAAAGGCGCTCGCGGTGGCGGTCAACTCCAAGACCCAGCGACTGTCCACTTGCAACACCGCCGAGTCGCTGCTGGTGCACGCGGCGATCGCCGACCGCTTCCTGCCGCTGGTGCTGGCCGAGCTGGCCGATGCGGGCGTCACGGTGCACGGTGATCCCCAGGTGGTGGGTTACGACCCGGCGGTGGTGCCGGCCACCGACGAGGACTGGGGCCGCGAATACCTGTCGGCCGACCTCGCGGTGGCGATCGTCGACTCGATCGACGACGCGATCGACCACATCCGCCGCTACAGCAGCGGTCACACCGAGGCCATCGTGAGCGAGTCGGTGACGGCGACGCGCCGGTTCACCGCGCGGGTCGACGCGGCCGCCGTGATGGTAAACGCATCGACCCGGTTCACCGACGGCGGCGAGTTCGGCTTCGGCGCCGAGATCGGCATCAGCACGCAGAAACTGCACGCCCGCGGACCGATGGGCCTGCCCGAGCTGACCTCGACGAAGTACATCGTCACGGGCAACGGCCACATTCGACGGTGATCGACGGCCGTCCGCGCTGGTGGACGGCCCTTTGGTGGCCCTGAGACGTGCCGGCTCACCGCGCCCGCGGCCGGAGGGCCAGTCGCCTACCGTTCTCCTCGCTTGATGCGCCGGCCACGTCTCAGGAGCACTGGAACAGGAAGGTGGCAGCCTCGAAGCGGCCCACGGCAAGGTCGTCGCGCCGGATCACCCAGTACAGGCTGCCGCAATCGCCCCACATCATCTCCGCGTCGTCGTCCGAGTCGATCTGCACCAGCGACGTCCAGAGCCTCGCCTCGTCCCACAACGCCGGGTCGGAGTAGGACACATCTGAGCCCAGGCGCTGCCACGCGGCGGCGACCTCAACCGAGTCCTGAACCGGATAGGCGTATCCCCCGAGGTAGTGCCGCGGCATCTCCGTCCGCATGCTCACCTCGTCCCCGAACTCATCGCTGTTGAAGGCATCAGCCATGAACTCTTTGTCCGCATCGGACAGCTCCTCAACGGCCTGCCTCAGCGCGGGATGTTCCCAGTCCGGCCCCGTCGCGGTCACCTCAACAGCGAGCGGGACCTCGGGGTAGACGGCCGCGCCCGGTTCGCTTCGCACCGTCGTCGCCGTCCCGGCCGGCACGAAGACGACCCGGCCCGTCGGCGGCTCATCGACCGGCACCGGATCGCTGATCCAGAACGTCTCGTGCGGATCCTCGGCCGGGTCGCGGTAGAACAGGAGCAGCATGCCGCCGACCGGCAACGGCATGTCGAGGAGGCCCGCCGGCACCCGGCCCAGATCGATACCCGCGACAAAGCCGAGCGGCCGTCCCGCTTCCGAACGCGGCCATTCCACGTTCTCCGGCAACGCCGGCGATCCGCCCAACTGCCCGGCGACCGGCTCACCCGCTGCGGCCCGCCGAAGCCGGACAGCAGGACGCATCAGCCCGATCCAGGCATCGGCCACCGCCGGAGGCAGCGTTGCCCGCGCCGCCTCGATCAGCTCCGCCGCATTCGCCGTCGAGTCCATGATCTCCACCGGGGCATCCTGCCACCACCCCCGTGCTCATTCCAGAGTCCGCGGCCTTCAGAGTCACCGTCACCGTGACGCCGATCCGAACGCCGAGGACAAGACCCGCCCGGGCAAGGCTCACGTCAGTTACGCAAAGGGGTGGAGAGGCGAGCTAAGGGCTCGCCAGGTCAACGCGGTTGATGTGGCCGACGCCGTCGCCGGGGCCAACACCGTTATTGCCTGGTAAGCGACACGGCCAAAGGCCCAGTTCCCGCGGACGGGGTCGGCTTGGCCGAGACGCTCGGCTCCGCGGATGAGGCGCGCGCGGACGAGGTCGGCTTGGCCGAGGGGGCCGGCGCCTTGGTGAGCTCGACGGACGGCGCCGTGCTCGCGGTCGGCGCCGGCCCTACCGGGGTCGACGTCGGCGCCGGGCCGGGCGGCGTCGACGTCGGGGCCGGGGTGGACGCTGCGGGGGCGGTCGGCGCCGAAGTGGACGGCGCCGGCGCGGTCGGGATGATGGGTGCCGGAGCGGGCGGTGTCGGAGCGGGCGGTGTCGGAGCGGGCGGTGTCGGAGCGGGCGGTGTCGGAGCGGGCGGTGAAGTCGGGGGCACGGTGCCTGGCTTGCCGAGGGGCAACGGCGCGGCCACGCCCGGGGCCGAGCGCCAGGCGTCGCCGACGAGCGCGACCACCCCGTACGCCCAGAGGCCCTGGGGCACGTTGCCCTCGACGCACCTGGTCCGGGTGAGCACGCCCGCGCAGCCGCCGCCGACGGCGACCGACACGCCGGTGGTCGCGTCGGTGCGGGACACGCGGTAGCCCCGCACGCCGACTCCGGGCGGGACGGTGATCGCGGGCCAGTCGACGCGGACCGACGAGCCGTGTGCCGTGACGACCGGGACGACGACCGCGGGCAGCTCACCGGCGCGGGCGCCGGCGACGGCCTCGGCGGTGCCGGCGTCCCAGGCCGCCAGTGCGGCCACCGGAGCGGTCCACAGTGTGGCCGCGATCAGGCTCGCACTCGTGACGGCGTACAGCGAACGCGGCAGTTTCATGGCACCTTCCTCACCCGATGGTGGCCGGGCGTGGCAGCGCCGCGCCCGGCCGGACTGCTGAATCAGGCGTTGCTCGCGCCGGTCGCCTTCACCTTGATGCTGAAGACGGCGCCCTGGCAGCCGTCCTCCGAGTTGTTGATCATGTGGACGGCCTTGGGCAGCGTGAAGGTCTTGGTCTCGCCGGCGCCGAGGTCCAGCTCGAGGCCGGAGAGCAGGCCGTTGGTGCCGATCGGGCCGGCGCTGAAGTCACCGAAGTAGACACCGGTGTTGTTGCAGGTCGAGCCGGGCTGCACGCGAGCGACCTGGACACCGTCGGCCGGGGTCCACTGCAGGGTGTCGACCCGCACCGGGTACTTGTTCGGGTTCCCGATCTTGATCGTGGCGTCGCCGGTGGCGCCGGGGTAGAGCGTGGCCGTGGTGCTGGCCTCGCTGATCACGAGCGCCTTGGCCGTCTCGGCCTCGGCGTACGCGTTGCCCGAGCCGTTCGCGAGCCACGAGGCCCAGGCGGCGCTGGCCACACCGGTCACGGCGAGGGCGGAGACGATGACGACGGCACGCTTGACAGACTTACGCATGGGGGCGCTCCTGGCGAAGTAGATGCTTCGAGGCGCCGGTTTCGCCACTCACTCCCCGCCGGACTGTGGCGACCAACTTCATCGCCCAGCGGATCTTCGTTTCGCCTGGGCCCTTTATCGGGCCTGCCCATACTGTGCCCTGGAGGCGGTCCGGCTTTCTACCGCCTTTGTTACATAGCGTGACGTCGGCCGGGTAGCCAAACGGTAGCCGATCGGCCCTTTACGGGTGCAAATAGGTTGCAGGCCTTGACGTGCTCACCGAGGGTGATCAGCGACAGCCACGCAACACGGTGAGGGTGGTGTTCACGTCGAAGATCGGGCCCTCGGCGCTGTCCCAGCCGCCGTCGGAGCGCTGGGTCTCGCCGAGCCGCTTGCGCGCGCTCTGCAGCAGCCAGTCGTCGCCCAGATTGACGCGACGCAGAGCCGCGGCCATCGAGGCGACGTCGGCCGGCGCCATGTCGGGCAGCCGGTCGCCCAGCACCAGCTGCACGCGCGCGGACTCGTAGAAGTACTGCTGGCCGTAAAGCAGACCGGCGGCGTGCCAACCGGCGGCGAGGAACGACGGCCACGTGCCGTCGGGGCGAAGCTGGTTGGCGACCCAGGTCGCGGCGGCGCCGAGCGTCCGGCCGTGGCGGGCGGGCACGTCGAAGTTGGGATGTGCCTCGTACTCGGCCAGCGTCATCCAGAAGCCGGCCAGGCAGGTCAGGTAGAGCGTGGCCTCAGGATCGCCGGGCAACGCCCACGCGGGCGCCTCGGCGGCCAGCTCCTCGGCCTCCTGCCAGGTGCCGTCCTTACGCTGCACGGCGGCCAGCCAGGCCAGCGCCCGGTCGACCGGCTCGCCGCTCAGGCCGCCCAGGTCGTCGAGCTCGTTGAGCCGGAAACAGGTGGCATCGACGGAGCTGATGGCGCCGTCGGTCGAGGCGGGCCAGCCACCGGCCTCGGTCTGGCCCTCCACGATCCGTTCGATCACGTGGGGATCCGGGCGCTGACCGGTGCGCAGATACGAAAGGCGGGCCCGCTCGACAGGATCGCCGTGCGCGACGACATAGCCGATCGCAGCGTCGATATCTACCACTCCGGAGACGCTACAACCCGTACGCGGATTTCGCTGTGCCGTCCGGACCTATGTGCCATAGGTCCGTTCCGTCATTCACCCATCACGCTGGGAAGTCGAGAAGCCGACTCCCCAGCGTGACCGTACGGTTGCTCAATCAGTAGGAAGGCTGCGAAGGGTCAACCGTGTTGACCCACGAGACGATGCCGCCCTGGACGTGCACGGCGTCCTTGAAACCGGCCGCCTTGAGAGCCGCCAGCGCCTCGGCCGAGCGCACGCCCGACTTGCAGTGCAGCACGATCTGCCGGTCCTGCGGGAAGCGGGACAGCGCCTCGCCCGAGAGGATCTCACCCTTGGGGATCAGGGTCGCGCCCGGAATCCGGTTGATCTCCCACTCGGCGGGCTCGCGGACGTCGACCAGGAACAGGTCCTTGCCGGAGTCCTGCCAGTCCTTGAGCTCGCGGGCCGTGATGGTCGCGTCGAGAGTGGCCTCCTCGGCCTCCGGCGACACCGCGCCGCAGAAGTCCTCGTAGTCCTCGAGCAGGTCGGTGACGGTCGGGTTGTCACCGCAGAGCGCGCAAGCCGGGTCCTTACGGACCTTGATCTTGCGGTACTCCATCTCGAGGGCGTCGTAGACCATCAGCTTGCCCACCAGCGGCTCGCCGATGCCGGTCAGCAGCTTGATCGCCTCGTTGACCTGGATCGACCCGATCGACGCGCAGAGCACACCGAGGACGCCGCCCTCGGCGCAGCTCGGCACCATGCCGGGCGGCGGCGGCTCGGGGTAGAGGCAGCGGTAGCAGGGACCGTGCTCCTCCCAGAAGACCGAGGCCTGGCCGTCGAAGCGATAGATCGAGCCCCAGACGTACGGCTTACCGAGCAGCACGGCGGCGTCGTTGACCATGTAACGCGTCGCGAAGTTGTCGGTGCCGTCGACGATCAGGTCGTACTGGCTGAAGATCTCTTTGACGTTGTCGACGTCAAGCGCGGTGTTGTGGATGACCACATTCACCAGCGGGTTGACCTCACGGATGCTGGCCGCGGCGGACTCGGCCTTGGGCCGGCCGATGTCGGACACACCGTGGATGATCTGGCGCTGCAGGTTGGATTCGTCGACGGTGTCGAAGTCGACGATGCCCAGCGTGCCGACGCCGGCGGCGGCCAGGTAGAGCAGCGCCGGCGAGCCGAGGCCGCCCGCGCCGACGACCAGGACCTTGGCGTTCTTGAGCCGCTTCTGACCGTCCATCCCGACATCCGGGATGATCAGGTGCCGCGAGTAACGGCGGATCTCATCGATCGACAGCTCTGCGGCCGGCTCGACGAGCGGGGGCAGTGCCACGTTAACTCCCCGGGTTGGCGGTAAGGATCGCCCACTATTGTCACTCGCGACGGGGCCGATCGGCCATGACGTTGCCCACCGGCCCGACATGCGGGATACGGGAATTTCTCCCGGCGTTCACAGAGACGGACCGGTGAAGGCCTTCCCGTTGAGGCGAGGCCACGCGTACGCCTTGCACCCGCGCAGCGTGAGGGTCTGCTGCACCATCACCGGGGCCGGGCCGCCCGCGCGGGGACAGCCCTGGTGATGGTGCCCCAGCTCGTGCCCGACCTCGTGATTGATCACATATTGCCGATAGGTGGAGAGGGCGACCTTGGCACGGACGTACGGAGGCGCCGAGAGCCGCCACCGGTCGAGGTTGATGATCGCCTTGCCGGTGGTGCGGCACGACGTGTACGGGCGTCCGCCGACCCGGATGTTGGTGCCGCCTCGGAGGCACATCTTCCCGGCCGTGTCCCGCGTCGCCAGATAGACCGTGAACTCGGCCGGATCGGCGCCGCCCACCCGCTGCAGGCGCAGCCGGCCGCCGCCGGTCCAGCTGCGGGGATCACCCAGGGTGCCGGCCACCTGTTCGGCGAAGGCCTTGACGTCCTCGTTGCTCCCGATCTCGACGGCCACCCGGAAACGCCGCAGCTGACCCTGGCCACCGGCGACGGCCCCGCGCCCGGAGGCGTACGCGAACCGGCCCGAACCGCGGGCCGGCACCGCACCCGGCAGCTGCAGGACACCGGCCGACACCGTCGTCCCGGTGGACCTGGACGGCTTCGTCGAAGGCGCGGGCGGGCTCGTGCTCGGCGCGACGGGCGACGGCGCGGTCGACAGCGCGGTGGACGACTGCGACGACGGGATCGCCGTCGGGGCCGCCACCGGTTCCATCCGCCGGCTCACCGCGAAACCGCCGGCGATGAAAACGGCCACGGCCAGGGCGGCCAGCCCCCGGGTACGCCACCGGTCCCGGCCGGACGGCGTGCCGGCAGCGGGCGGTGCGGTGGCTTCGTCGATCATCGCCGCCAGCGTCGCACACGCCGCGGAGCGCTGTCCGGCCCTGATGAATCTTGTGAGATCCACGTCGGCCCGGCCGGATCCGCGCTCATCCCCCGACCGGCGAACCGATCTCGTCCAGCAGCCCGACGACTGCCCGGGCGACCAGCCGGGGCACCTCCATCTGGGCGACGTGGCCGACGCCGGGAAGCATCAGCAGGCGGGAGTCCGGGATGGCCCGGGCCACCTGCAAAGGCACCCGGGAATCGACCAGCTTGTCGCTGAGACCGCCGACGACCACCGTCGGCGCCTGCACCCGGGCGGCCAGCCGCCACTGCGAGTTGGCCCCCGGCAGGTACGCCCGCAGGAAGCTCGACACCAGGCCGCGCAGGGTGCCCAGATAGGCCTTCGGGTAATGCTCGACGGTGTACCGCAGCTGGATCTCCTCCATCGCCTCGGCCCGGCGCTGCGGAGAAACCTTGCTGGTGTCGCCGAAACAGGCGGCCAGCACCTGCTCGGCCATCTCCTCGGCGGTGAGCCGCGAGAACGCCCACCCGAGCACGCGGTCGGCCCGTGGCAGGGCCAGCAGGGGCAGGGCGCGGGCCTGGGCCGTACGCCGGGGGTCGAGGAACGGCATGGCCGGGGAGATCAGCGTCAGCGTGCGCACCAGGTCGGGCCGCAGCCCGGCGACGCGCACGGCGATCGAGCCGCCCAGCGAGTTGCCGACGAGGTGGACCGGGCCGCGCCCGTCGTGCTCCAGATAGCTGATCAGCGTGCCCGCGAACGACGCGATCGAATAGCGCGGGCTCGGATCGCTATAACCGAAACCGGGCAGGTCGACGGCTCGCGCGTCGAACCGGTCGGCCAGCAGCCCGGCGAAGTCGGTGAAGTTCTGCGACGACCCGCCGAGCCCGTGGACGTAGACGGCCAGCTCCGCGCCGGGCCGGGTCGCCGGGGTGTCACGGACGTGCAGCATGGAGCCGCCGACGGCGACTCGCCGGGCCGGCCAGGGAACGGGTGCTTCGCCCTCGGGCAGCAGCGAGCTGTCGGGGGCCAGGATGGCGCCTTTCATCGAGACAAGAGTGCCTCAAGCCGGCGGTTGACGGCAGCCAACGTGGCCCGCACCATCGCATGCCGGTCGTCACTGGTCACCACGGCCGAACCGGCCAGCTGCTCGACCCAGCCGCCGCACGAGAGCAGTAGCACGACCACGGCGACCTGGGCGGCACCGAAAGGCACGGCGGCCGCGTGCTCCACGAAGCAGCGCGCCGGGCCGTCCGGGTGGTCGGACTCGGCCAGCAACTCGTCGACCGCGCCGGCCGTCGCCATCGCGCACAGGCGCAGCAGGTAGCCGTCGACGGCAGGGCCGCTGGCCAGCCCGGACGCGGTGCGGTCGCCGACGGCCAGCCGGACCTCCACGGTGGCGTCCGAGCCGAACGTGTTGACGTGCACGTTCTCGATGACGATGCGGGGGCCGGGGTGCTCACCGGGATAGAGGGGGCGAGGCGGGCCGCAGTCGACGGCGGTGGGGACGACCTCGGCCGCTCCCTCCGGCTCGGGGACGAGCCGGGCCGCGGCGGCGTGGCGGTCGCGGGCCTCCCGCTCCCGGTTCTCACGGTCCCTGGTCTCGCGGTCCCTGGTCTCGCGCTCTCTGGTCTCGCGCTCCTTGGTTTCGCGCTCCTTGACCTCGCGGACGCGGGCCTCCTGCTCACGGGCGGCGCGCTCGCGGATCTCACGCTCCTGGGCGTCGCGGCGCTCCTGGGCGTCGCGGCGCTCCTGGGCGTCGCGGCGCTCCTGCACCTCGCGGCGCTCCTGGGCGTCGCGGTCGCGGGTCTCGCGTTCACGAGCCTCCCGGTCGCGGGCTTCACGCTCCCTCGCTTCGCGCTCCCGGGTCTCGCGTTCGCGGGTCTCACTTTCCCGGGCTTCACGCTCGCGGGTCTCACGCTCGCGGGTCTCACGCTCGCGGGTCTCACGCTCGCGGGTCTCACGATCGATCGCCTCGCGGCTGACGCGCTCCCCGGCGCGGTTGCTCTCCGAGGAGAAGCGATCGGCCGGCGAACCGGGCAGGGGCGCGGACCGGGCCGGCCGCCCGGAGGCGGGCTCGGCCGGACGACTGCGGGGCACGAGCGTCGGGCCGGCGGGCGAGGCCGGCGCCTCGGCCGGCCGGGGCGGGGCTAGCGGGCCGGTCTGGGCCGCCGCCGCCAAGGGCAGGCCGGGGACCTCGCCCGGCATGGCTGCGTCCAGACCCATGCGGTCCTGCAGGAGGCGGGCGACCCGCCGGCTCACCTCGGCCGGGTCGGCGCCCTCGGCCAGGTCCAGCCGCAGGCTGTGCGCTCCGGTAGGGGTCTGGCGCAGCGACGCGTCGCGCACTCCCTCGACCTCACGAACGGCGGCCAGGATCGCCTGCACGTCGAAACCTTCCTGCCGTTCCTGCACCGGGAGCACGTCGCCGCGGCGCAGGTGAGTGGCGATCCGGGCGAGGGCGGGAGTCTCCGCGGTGGCTTCCACGAGCGGAGGCTCGGGCACGCCGCGGGGCACGTCGGGCTGGGCCGGGACCCGCTGGGGCAGTCCCTGCGGATTGGGCTCGCCGGGGGCGTCGAGGCGCGCGGTGGTCTCGCCGAAACCCGGGTAGGTGGCCGGCGACTGCTGCGCCGGAGGCACGAACGGCTCGTACGCCTGGGCCGCCTCGTAGCTCGGCGGCTCGTACGGCTTCGGCGCCTCGTAAGGCTTGGGCACCTCGTACGGCGCGGACGGCTCGTACGAGAGGCGGCGAGGGAAGCTGGACGGGTCGTACGCCGGGCGCGCCGGGCCGGACTCGTCGGAGGCCACGCGCGGGACGCCCTGGATCGGGGTGCCGCCGCTGAGCGCGTGGCGGGGCGGCTCGGTGGTCGAGTGCTCGGCGGTCCCCCAGTCGGCGCGGCGGCCGCCGGGCGTGGCCGGTCGCACCAGCGGCACCGCGGCGCGCTGCTGCACGATCGGGGGCGCCGGCTCGGGCGCTTCGTCGAGGTCGCCCTCGTACGGGTACGGCGGGGCGCTGCTGGGCGGCGGGGCGTCGTAGGCCCGTGGCGGAGTCGTCCGCCCGGGTGTCAGCCCGCCGCCGGTGCTCATGCCCGGCTCGCGGCGGTCACCTGTGACCAGACCCGGCTCCCGGGCGGTGACCGGTGGCGGCGGCGAGGTGGGCGTGGCCGGGGCGGGCCCGGCCGGGCGCGGCTGTTCGTTCTGCGAGGTGAGCGGGCTCAGCAACTGGGAGAAGCGCGACCTGTCCCACCGGGAACCCCCGATCGTGGACTCCCCGGACGGGGGAATTTCGCCACTCTGTTGCGCGTCGACGAAGCCGGGCGGGGCCGGCGCGGACGCCGGGACGCTCGATGCGGGCTGGGCCGAGACGGGCGGCGCCGACACCGGCCGGGCCGACGGGGGCCGGGTCGACGGGGGCTGGGTCGACGACAGGGCCGATCCCGGCTGAGCCGACGAAGGCTGAGCTGATGAAGGCTGAGCTGACGAAGGCTGAGCTGATGAGGGGAATGCCGGATTACGCGGGAAGGAGCGGGTCTCGGCGCCTGGCCGGCGCCAGGCCGGCACGTCGTCGTCGGTCTCGACCGCCGAGCCCGTGTAGGACCAGGGGCTGTCCGAGGTCGCCCAGCCGTTCACCCGAGCGCGCTCACGCGAATCGGCGCCGTTGCCGCTGTCCGCGGCTCCGGCGTCTCCGGAATGCCCTGATTCATCCACCGCGTGCTCCTCGCTCGCCCCCGCTGAGGCTACCGTGTGCTTGCAGTGGCGATAAGTTGCAGCGGCGCGACAATTGCCCATCGACAGCATCACGCGCCGATCCGGGCAATCCGCGCCGGCGAACGGGGTCCCACCCCTGGAGGTTCTTCAGACATGACCGCTGCGTCCGGCGGAGCCCAGACGGCCCGTCCCACTCGTCTGCCCCGCTCCGCACGCCGTAAGCAGCTGCTCGCGGCGGCTCAGCAGATCTTTGTGGCGCACGGCTACCACGCCGCGGCGATGGACGACATCGCCGAGCGGGCCGGGGTCTCCAAGCCCGTGCTCTACCAGCACTTCCCGGGCAAGCTCGAGCTCTATCTCGCGCTCCTCGACACGCACTGCGACGCGATAATCGCCAAGGTTCGCGAAGCCATGCTGGCCACGGCCGATAACAAGGAGCGCGTCAAGGGCGCCGTCCGGGCGTACTTCGACTTCATGGACCACGAGAGCGAGGCGTTCCGGCTCGTCTTCGAGAGCGATCTGCGCAACGACCCGCAGGTCCGCCAGCGCGTCGAGCGGGTCGAGCAGGGCAGCATCGCCGCGGTCACCGACACGATCATCTCGGACACCAACCTCGGTGGCGACTCGGCCCGGCTGCTCGCGTCGGGCCTCGTGGGCGCGGCCGGGCAGTCGGCCCAGTTCTGGCTGGCGAGCGGGCGGCGTACGCCTAAAGCTGAAGCCGAAGCGCTCGTAGCTGCGCTTATCTGGCGGGGAATAGCGAGCTTCCCGCTCCAGGGCGGCACATCAGGCGGCACCCCGGCCGAAATCGGATAACCTGGCACGCGGTAAGACCGCGAGAAGGAGGGCCCCGTGGAGGTCAAGATCGGCGTGCTACACACGCCGCGTGAGCTGGTGCTCGAGAGCGCTCAGACCCCGGCGGAGGTCGAGCAGGCCGTGACCGAGGCGATGGCCAAGGACAGCGTGCTGTCGCTCACCGACGAAAAGGGCCGCAAGGTGATCATCCCGATCGCCAAGGTGGCGTACGTGGAGATCGCCGAGTCGAACACGCGTCCGTTCGGATTCACCACCCGCTGAGTCAGTTCTGCCATTGCGGAGGGCGTCCCCACCAGGGGGCGTCCTCCGCGTGCTTTCCGTCGGAAGTCCGCTCTGAGGTGCACGATCGCTCAGTCGGGTAGACTTGTCGCGTTGCTGTCGACGTCGATCTCTACCGATCGCCGCGGCGACCTGCGCGTGCGGCCCGCTTCTCCAGCGTGTGGCCCGCGCCCTATCCACACCGCGCCCCAGACTTCCGACGGGCGCACCACGAGAGGCACCCGTAAAATTTCATGACCGACAACATCGAGATCACCGAACCCGCTCTGCTGAGCGAACCCGCTCTGGTACCCGTGACCAGCCGCGCGCCGGTCCGCCCGGACAGCCCCACCTTCGCTGAGCTGGGTGTCCGTGCCGAGACCGTGGAAGCGCTGGCCAAGGCGGGGATCACCCACGCCTTCGCCATCCAGGAGTACGCGCTCCCGATCGCCATGCGCGGCACCGACCTGATCGGCCAGGCGCCGACCGGCACCGGCAAGACCCTCGGCTTCGGCCTGCCCATGCTCGAGCGGGTCACCGCCCCCTCCGAGGGCGCCGACGGCCGGCCGCAGGCCCTCATCGTCGTCCCCACCCGCGAGCTCGGCCTGCAGGTGGCCCGTGACCTCGCCGCGGCGGGCAGCACCCGGGGCATCCGGGTCCTCCCGATCTACGGCGGCGTGGCCTACGAGCCGCAGGTCGACGTGCTCAAGAAGGGCGTCGAGATCCTGGTCGGCACGCCCGGCCGCCTGCTCGACCTGGCCAAGCAGAAGCATCTCAAGCTGGACACGGTCCGCACGCTGGTGCTCGACGAGGCCGACCGCATGCTCGACCTGGGCTTCCTCGAGGACGTCGAGAAGATCCTCGCGATGATCCCCGAGGCTCGCCAGACGATGCTCTTCTCGGCCACCATGCCCGACCCGATCGTCGCGCTGTCCCGCCGCTTCCTGCGTCACCCGGTGACGATCCACGCCGGCCACACCGCCGACAGCGGCCCGTCGCCGCTCACCAAGCAGGTCGTCTACCGCACCCACCCGCTCAACAAGGTCGAGATGGTGGCGCGCATCCTGCAGGCTCGCGAGCGCGGCCTCACCATGATCTTCACGCGGACCAAGCGGGCGGCCGACCGGCTCGCCGAGGACCTCGACTTCCGCGGTTTCGCGGTGGCGGCCGTGCACGGCGACCTCAACCAGGGCGCCCGTGAGCGGGCCCTGCGCGCGTTCCGCAGCGGCAAGATCGACGTGCTCGTGGCCACCGACGTCGCGGCCCGTGGCCTGGACGTCTCCGGTGTCACCCACGTCATCAACTACGACTGCCCGGAAGACCCCGAGACGTACACGCACCGCATCGGCCGCACCGGCCGGGCCGGCGCGACCGGCGTCGCGGTGACCTTTGTCGACTGGGAGGACATGCCCCGCTGGGTCCTCATCGACAAGTCGATGGGCCTGAGCATGCCGCAGCCGCCCGAGACCTACCACACGAGCCCGGCGCTCTACAGCGACCTGGACATCCCCACCGACGTGTCCAGCACGCTGCCGACCGCCGACCGCAGCCGGGTCGGTCTGTCCGCCGAGGTCGAGGAAGACCTGGGCGGCACCAACCGCCGCGGCCGCCGGGAAACCGCTCCGCGCGGGCGTGGCGGACGCTCGCGCGGCGGCTCGGCCCCGAGTTCCTTCGGCGGCGGCAGCGGTGGCAGCTCGGATGCGGGCTCCGGCCCGGCCACCGGCACCGAGACGGCGGAGCGGCCCAAGCGGCAGCGGCGCCGTCGCCGGGTCGACGAGGACGCCGTGACCGGCGCCGAGACCTCCGTCGCCGACGTTCCGGCCCAGACCGAGACCACCACCGAGGGCGGCGAGGCCGAGCGTCCGGCCGGCGCGACCCGCACGCGGGCCCGCCGTCGCGTCGCCACGCCGGAGTTCTCCGAGACCGCCACGGAGTCGGATGCTCCGGAGTCGTCCGACCTGGCCGACGCCTCCGACGCCTCCGACGAGTCGGACCCCACGGCCCCTCGCCGGCGTCGGCGCCGGGGCGGACGCGGCAACCGCGGATCCGGGGCGGGCTCCGAGTCGGCCGCGACCTCGGATTCGGCTCCGGCCGCGACCTCGGATTCGGCACCCGCCGCGGCGGGCGATTCGGCGCCGGCGGCGACGCCCGCGGCGTCCGTGGCTCCGGCTGCGACGTCCGATGCGGCTGCGCCCGCTGACATGAGCGGCGGCTCGGAAGCCGGCGTCGGCACGACCGCCTGATCTCCGTACGGGAAAGCCCCTCGGCCTTTGACGGTCGGGGGGCTTTCGCTTTTCAGCGCCTGTGTCGTGACTGCTAAGGCCGAGGCTCGAGGCCCAGGGCGGCGCAGGCGTCGCGGTACATGCGGGCTGCTTCGCCGCGGACCTGGCGACGTTCGGTGAGCCGTTCCGAGAACGGGACGCGCACCGGCACCTCGATGCCGTCGACCACGGCCTTGAACTCCATCGCGTCGGCGTCCAGGCCCGACAGGCGAGCTCCGGTGGCCGTCGGTATGCCGCCCAGAGCCCGCACGATGAGCACGTTGTCGTCGGCGTGGTCGTCGTTCATGTGCCGGGCGATCTGGTCGACTACCTCGGGCGGGAACGGATCCGTCACGGTTCGGCCTTTCTCGGCAGGTCGATTGTCGGGCTGGGCGGGAGGCGCCCTAGCTCCAGCGGCTCTGCAATTCGTCGAGCACGCCGATGTTGAGCCGGTAGGCCTCGGTGACCTCGGTGATGAACTCGTCCTGTTCGGCGCGCGACCACGGTACCGAGTCGAGCAGGCCGCGGTAGTGATCTTTGAACGACCTCGGGTCGACGCCGGCGAAGATGAAGAAGCGGTGGCCGTCGACGGCGGGCAAGCCGTAGGACCGGGCGATCGCCGGGCCCAGGTACTGGCCGCCGGAAAGGTCCCCGATGTATCGCGTGTACTGGTGCGCGACGAAACCGGTCGCGGCGCGGTGGGCCACGTCGCGCAGACGCGTGCAGTACACGGTGGTCGCGGGCAGCGCGAAGAGGTGGTCGGCCCACCTCGGCCCGTACAGGAACTGCAGGTCGGCCTCGAGGGACGGCAGGCGGCGCAGCTCGGGGAAGAGGAACGTGCCCACCACCGGGTCGTCGGCCATCGTGGTGGCGGCCGACTCGAGCGCCTCATAGATGAACCAGTGCTGCGCGGTCAGATCGGCGTACGCCTCCCAGGGCAGGTGGCCGGCCGCGAGCGCGTCGAGGAACCCACTGCGCTGGGCCGCGTCGTGCGCGCCCACTGTGTTACGACGCACACGGGCGGAAAGCCGGTCGGCCCCCGGCGGATCGGCCTTCAACGACATCGGCAAGGCACCTCACTTCCCGGCCCATCAGCCTATCTATAGATCCACTTCGCGAAGACAGCACCTTACGCCGCGTGCGCGGCGGGATCCTACGCCCCGTTCGTTTCCGGATGGGGCGCGGCAGAATGGACTCATGCCACAACTGCTCGCCGACGCCCTGACCGAGGTTCGAGAACTGCTGCTGACACCCGGATTGACCCGCGCCGTCGCGGCCGGCCGCCGTCGCGGATTCACCCCTTCGGTGACCAGGGCCGAGGTCCGCCCGGTGACGCTCAAGGGCGGCCCGCGGCTGCAGATCGTGACGGACGACGGTTCACGGCCGTTCACCCGCAACGTGGCCCCCGGCGACGAGGCGTCGTCGGCGATCGATCAGCTGCTGGCCGAGCCGTTCGGCAATTGGCACGTCGAGACAGCGTCGGTCACTCTGCAACTGAGGGTCACCAAGAAGGGTGAGGCCCAGGTGCATCGGGCCGCCGCTCCGGACGCTGCCGGCTCGGGGACCGCCGGCTCGGTTGCCACAGGCTCGGGGGCCGCCGTCTCGGTTGCCACAGGCTCGGTTGCTGCCGCTGGTTCGGGGGTCGGCTCGTCGGGGGCTGGCTCGTCGGGGGTCGGCGCTCCCTCGGTGGCTGCGGCTGCGCACGGGCATGATCGGCAGAAGCAGTGGCTGCTCGATCCGGGCGACCCGCTGTTCGAGGTGATCGGCGGCAACGCGGCGAAACGGCGTCAGATCGACGCCTTCCTGCGGGCGCTCGCGGCCACGCTGCCCGACTCCCTGCCGTCGCCGCTGCGCGTGGTCGATCTGGGCTGCGGAAACGCGTACCTGACCTTCGCCGCCTACCGCTATCTGGCCGGGCGCGGCGCCTCGGTGCAGGTCGTGGGGGTGGATGTCCGAGAGGACCAGCGCGTACGGAACACGGCGGTCGCCGAGCGGCTGGGCTGCGCCGACGACGTGACGTTTGTGGCCGGGACGATCGAGGACGCGGCGCTGCCGTTCGAGCCCGATCTGGTGCTCGCGCTGCACGCCTGCGACACCGCTACCGACCAGGCGCTGGCCCGGGCGGTCGACTGGAAGGCGAAGTGGACACTGGCCGCGCCGTGCTGCCACCACGACATCGCCGCCCAGCTGAAAGGCCGCCCCGCGCCGGCCCCGTTCGGCGAACTGACCCGCCACGCGATCATGCGCGAGCGCTTCGCCGACGTGCTGACCGACTCGCTGCGGGCCGCGCTGCTCCGCCTGAACGGCTACAAGGTCGAGGTCGTCGAATTCATCGACTCGGCCCACACCCCGCGCAACCTGCTGCTACGGGCCCGCCGCACGTCGACCCCACCGACCGAGGCCCAGCGCGCCGAGTACGAGGCCCTCACCACGGAATGGGGCGTGACCCCCGCCCTGGAAAAGATGCTCACCTGACGCACCGGACCGGCCGGCCCGGGACCGCGCCCTGACGGAAGACGCTCAGCTGACGCATTAGTCCCGGCCCGGAGGGGGCGTGACTTCCGCCTCGCCTGGCGCCTTGTTCAATCGGCCCGGCGCCGCGGGTTGCGCACCGCCGGGCCGACCCTTTCGGTCCGTGACTAGTCGATCTTGAGGGTCCAGGCCGCGGTGTGGACCTGGTCGGCCACCTGGAAGTCGAAGAACATGCGGTAGCTGCCGCTGCTCGGCGCGGTCAGCCAGAATTTGACCTTGCCGTCGACGAGCGTGGCCTCGGGGTGGACGTGCACATAGGCGAGATCACCCTCGCGCATGACGACCAGATGGCCGAAGGCGCCCAGGTACGGATCCAGCATGGCGGTCCTGCCGTCGGCGCCGGCGACAGTCATCAGCAGCGGCTGCGTCGCCTCGGTGTTGGGCGTGCCCTCGTAGGACACCGAGAAACCGTCGGGACTGTCGTTGCGCCCCGGGGCGGGGAGCGCCCGCGGCGAGTAGTCGCCCGCCACGGTCAGGTCGCTGCCCAGCGTGGTCGCGATCTGCCGGCCGCCGACGATCGCGGTGAAGTCGGCGATCATCCGGTAGATCCCCGGCTCGGCCAGCGTGAGGTCGATCCCCCAGGTGCCGTCGGGCGCCATGGTCGGGTGCACATGCTGGAACCCCGTGAGATCACGCCGCACGACAATCAGGTGCAGCGGTTTGTCGTGCACGACCGCGTAGGTCGTGACGGGAGCCCCGCCCGCGCCCGCGACCCGGAAGGCGAGCCGCTGCGACTTGCCCGCGGAGAAGGTCGTCGTCTCGGGGACCAGCGTGAGCCCACCCGAGCTGAGAGAGAGGCCACCGACCGCGGCGCCCATCGGCATCGCCGGGCCGGACTGGACGGTCGCGCCATCGGAGTTGTGGGCGTGCGGCTGGCTCTCGTCCATGGCCATCCCCGGCATGGCCGCACCGGTCGGCGTGCCGGCCACCGGGGGCGCCGAAGCCGAGGCCGTCGAGTTGTTCAACCGCCCCAGCCCGTACCCGGCGAAGAGCACGACGATCAGCACCGCGCCGAAGGCCGCCAACCGGAACCCGGCCCGGTCTCCCACCGGAGGCTCGGTGCCGGCGCCGTCCTCGGACCCGGCTCCCGGCACGTCGTCCACCAGGGCGGATGACGTGTCGGCGCCGGGCTGGGCCGGACGGTCGGTGGGAGCGGCGTCAGGCATTCGCGAGCTCGTAGCCGGCCTCGTCCACGGCAGCGCGCACGGCGTCGTCGGTCAGCGGAGCCTCGCTGGTGATGGTGACCGCTCCGGAGGCGAGATCGACTTGCACGTCGTCCACGCCGGGCAGGGCGGACAGTTCCCCGGTCACCGCCTGCACGCAGTGCCCGCAGGTCATGCCGGTCACGGTGTAGGTGCTGGTCACAGCCATCGCAGAAAACCTTTCAGAACGGGTCTCACGGACGAACACCTCGCTCGCCCGTCGCCGGACAGCGGGGCACGATCAGGAGCGGACGAGCCGGGCGATCGCGTCCGACGCCTCTTTTACCTTGGCGGTCGGATCCCCCGCCCGGGCGGCGTCGACGACACAGTGGGCCAGATGGTCCTCGAGGAGGCCGACTGCCACCGCCTGCAGAGCGCTCTTGGCCGCCGAGATCTGGGTCAGAACATCGATGCAGTACGTATCCTCGTCGACCATCCGCTGCAGCCCTCGGATCTGCCCCTCGATGCGCCGCAGACGCCCGAGCAGAGCAGCCTTGTCGCCCGAGTAGCCATGCGGACCGTGCTGCGGAGTCGATTCATCGGACATGACGCCAGCATACCCCCCTCCCGTATAGAACGTGCCTCGCCCCGGACCGGGACGGCACCGTGCCGAAGTCAGCCGGCCACCGCGAGCGCCAGCGGCAGGACCGCCCCGGCACCGGCCCGGCGCAGAGCCCGGCCGGCCAGCGTCATCGTCCAGCCCGAGTCGACCAGGTCGTCGACGAGCAGGACCGGGCCGGACAACCCGGGCAACTCGGCGGCCACCTCGGCCGGGACCGTGAACGCGTCGTGCAACGCCCGCACGCGTTGAGCACTGTTGCCGCGGGCATCGGAGTCGGCGGCGTGGACGACCTCGATGGACCCGAGAAGCGGCAGCCGGCCCACCTTCGCGATGTGGGCGGCCAGCGAACCGATCAGCTCGGGACGGCGGCTCGACCCGACCGCGACCACTGCCGCTGGGCGCTGCGACCAGGCGTCGTCGCCGTGCGCCCAGTTCTTGAGGATCTCGACCACGGCGCCGGCGAGGTCGTCGGGGATCGGCGCGTCGAGCGACTCGGGACCGGTCAGGCCGCGCAGGCGGTTGCCCCAGCCGAGGTCGGAAAGGCGGCCGACGGCCCGGCCCGGCTCGATCTGCTCGCCGACCGGGATCTTGCCCTTGAGCCCGACGCCGACCGCGGCCAGGCCGGTCGGCCACATCTTCTTGGGCGCGATCACGATGCCCGGGTGGCCCAGGAACGCGTCGGCCGCCGCGAGCGAGCCCGCGGAGACCTCGGCGTCGAAGAGCGGACCGGCACAGTTGTCGCACCGCCCGCACGGCGTGGCCTCGGGGTCGTCGAGACAGCGGCGGAGGAACTCCATGCGGCACGCGCCCGTCGACGCGTAATCGAGCATCGTCCTCTGCTCCTCGGCGCGGGCCTCGGCGACCCTGCGCAGGCGTTCGGTGTCATAGGTCCACGGCTGGCCGGTCGCGAGCCAGCCGCCGCGAGCCCGATGGACGGCCCCGTCCACGTCGAGCACCTTGAGCATCATCTCCAGGCGGTTGCGGCGCAGGTCGACGAGAGGCTCCAGAGCCTGCGTGGACGTCGGCCGGTCGCCGGACAGGTTGGCCAGGACGGCGCGTACCTGATCTTCCGGCGGGAAGGCCAGCGAGGCGAAGTAGCGCCAGATCGCCGCGTCCTCGGCACCGGGCAGAAGCACCACCTCGGCGTGCTCCACGGCGCGGCCGGCCCGGCCGACCTGCTGGTAATAGGCGATCGGCGAGGGCGGCGCGCCCAGATGCACCACGAAGCCGAGATCGGGCTTGTCGAAGCCCATGCCGAGCGCGGACGTCGCCACCAACGCCTTGATCTTGTTGTCGAGCAGATCCTGCTCGGCCGCGCGCCGCTCGGAGTCCTCGACCTGGCCCGTGTACGAGGCCACGGCGAAGCCCCGCGACCGCAGGAAGTCGGCGGTCTCGGTCGCGCCGGCGACGGTGAGCGTGTAGATGATGCCGGAACCGGGCAGCCGGTCGAGGTGGTCGGCCAGCCAGGCCAGCCGGTGCGCGGGGTTGGGCAGGTCGAGAACGGCCAGTCGCAACGAATCGCGCTCGAGCGGGCCACGCAGCACCAGCGCGTCGCCGAGCTGGTCGGCCACGTCGGCGGTCACGCGGGCGTTGGCGGTCGCGGTGGTCGCGAGCACAGGAGTACGGCCGGGAAGCCCGGCCAGGAACGTGCGGAGCCGTCGGTAGTCGGGGCGGAAATCGTGCCCCCAGTCGGAGACACAGTGCGCCTCGTCGACCACGAGCAGTCCCGTCTCGGCGGCCAGGCCGGGCAGCACGTTGTCGCGGAAGTCGGGATTGTTGAGCCGCTCGGGGCTGATCAGCAGGACGTCGACCTCGCCGGCGCGGATCTCGGCCTCGATCAGCGACCACTCGTCGAGATTGGCGGAGTTGATCGTGCGGGCACGGATGCCGGCGCGGGCGGCCGCCTCGACCTGGTTGCGCATGAGGGCCAGCAGCGGCGACACGATGACCGTCGGCCCGGCCGGCGAGCCCGAACCAGCCTCAGCGCGGCCCGTGGCAGCGGCTGCGCCCTCACGGAGCAGGGCGGTCGCGACGAAGTAGACGGCGGACTTGCCCCACCCGGTACGTTGCACGCACAGCACGCGACGGCGGTCGACGGTGAGAGCCTCGATCGCCCGCCACTGATCCTCACGGAGCACGGCGTGATCACCGGCGAGCCGGCGCAGCACCGCCTCGGCCCGCTCCCGCACGGCGGCTCGCTCGCCCGGGGTGGCGCCCTCGGCAGGAACCGCGCCCTCGGCTGGGGTGGCTCCCTCGGCTGGGGTGGCTGTCGCTCGCGTCGTCTCGGTCACGGGCCATGTCTATCAGGCCGGTCCGACAGAACCCGGCGTTGTCCACAGGCAGCGCCGTTGTCCACAGGCAGCGGAAATGTCACGCGCCGAGCGGCCGCATCGGCGCAGACTCGGTCGCGTCCCCCTCCCACTGCCGACGGAGCGATCATGAGACTCGACGCGCTTTCCTGCTCGCCCGTTGCCCTGCCGACCCTGAGGGGGCGCTCCCAAAGTCGCGGTTTCGCTGATCGCCACTCCGGTCCGATGCGACGCTCGACAGATGCCGACCATCGCCGAGACGCTTTTGATCAAGCCGAACACCACAGTGTGACTGTCGGACCCGGCACAGCTGCCGATCCTCGCGCCGATGCCCGACGGGGTCCGCGAGGCCGACATGCTGGCCACGGCGAGTACTGCCGTGTTGTTCGTCGAGGACGCCGCGAGCACGCGAGAGCAGCTGGAGAAGCATCGCGCCGACCTGGCCAAGCCGGGGGTGTTCTGGGTGGCCTATCCCCAGGGCCGCACGACCGACATCAATCGCGACTCGCTGTGGCCGATCGTCGCCGATTACGACATGCGACCTTGCGGCCAGGTGACGATCGACAACCGCTGGTCGGGCCTGCGTTTCCGCCCTCACCGCGAGGGCGAGGGCCGCTTCACCGGCGGCGCCGCATAGACCCACCTGCGGAGTGACGCCCCGAGCCAGGCCACAGCCGGCCACGCCCGTTCGCGGATAGTCTGCCGCCGCCGAGCGTGAGCGGTCGCCGTCGGCGGGCGTGAGCGGCGCGATTACCGAGTTTGCGCCGCCCACGCCTGGGTGGTCACCGTCGAGGGCTGGGCGCCACCTCCGGTTCAGGGACGGGGCGCAGTGTGGCGGCCTTGAGGGGGCGCCACGCCACCGCGGCCACCAGGGCCATCGCCACGGCGGCGGTCCAGTAGGGCGCCACCAGGCCGTACGCCACGGCCACCGCGCCGCCCAGGAGGGAGCCGAGCGCGGCGCCACCCAGGTCCAGGAACGAGTAGACGCTGGTGACGCGGCCGAACATGGCCGGTGGAACGTCGCGCTGGCGGATGGTGGTGACCACGACGCCCCAGACCGTGGTGTGGATGCCGAAGACGACGATCATCGCGGCGACGGCCCAGGGTTCGCGGGTCAGGGCCAGCGTCGCGTGCAGGGCCACTTCGACGAGCAGACCGGCCCGCAACAGGAGGGCGGCGCCGATCCGGCGGATCAGACCGGGAGCGACCAGCGTGCCCAGGAAACCGCCGGCGGCGAAGGACACGAGCAGCACGCCGTAGCCGACGTCGGTGACGCCGAGGCGCTGGGCGGCGTAGAGCACGAAGATCGCGAAGGCGGCGCAGAACACCACGTTGCCGACCGCCATCGTGAACGCCAGCGTGCGCAGCAGGCGATGCCGCAGCAGCCACCGCACCCCCTCCCCGATCTCGGCCCACAGCCCCGGCCGCGTCGCTTCGCGACCGTCGGGTGACCGCATCGGGCCCACCCCGTCCGGCGAAGCTGTGGGAATCGCGGAGTCTGGACCGGGCCGCGCCGGGCCCACGCCATCCGGCCCGGCCGGTGTCACGGCAGAAACAGCCGAGCCCGAGATGCCGGACTCGCCCACCGCAGCCGCGGAAACGGCCGAGGCCGCGGTGCCGGACTCGCCCACCGCGGCGGCAGGAACAGCCGAGTCCGCGGCCGGCGTCGGCGTGATGGCGCGGATGGTGGCGATCAGCGCGGCGGAGAGGGCGAACGTCACGGCGTTGACAGTGAACGGGACGGCCGCGGCCACGACGAACAGCCAGGCGCCGAACGGCTTGGCCGCGAACTGGTTGAGGACGTTGAAGTTGGCGTACATCAGGGCGTTGGCCTTCGGCCTCAGCGGCTCGGGCACGATCGCCGGGACGAAGGCCGCCGAGGCGGTGTCGGCCAGCGTCTCGCCCGTGCCGAGCAGGAAGAAGACGGTCAGGATGAGCGGGACCGAGGCGACATCCGTGGCCACCGCGGCGGCCAGCACGGTCAGGGCCGCGGCGCGCAGGGCGTTGACCGAGACGACCAGGCGGCGGCGGTCGAGCCGGTCGGCCCAGGCGCCGCTGATCAGGGCGAACAGCAGCCACGGCACCTGCTGGGCGAAAACGGCGCCGGCCACCGCGGCCGGGTTGGCGGTGATCGAGGCGACGAGCAGAGGGCCCGCCACCATGGTGATGCCGTCACCGAGGTTGGTGACGGCGGACGACGTCCACAACTTCCAGAAGTCCGCGCCTAGGGGCGCGGCGAAAAGGGCACGCAAAATTGCTCCTCGAGCGAAGGAAACGGTCGAAAGTGACCGCCCCGAGGCGAGGAGAGACGTGGGCCGGTAAACCGGTCGCCGCCCGCAATCAGTAGGCGGCGGCACGTCCTCGCGTCGGGGCGAAGACCGTCACCGAGGTGCGTTGCATGCGAACCCTCCATCCGGAAGGAAACAGATCAGCACGACTCTAGCGGGCGGCCAACGCCATGAACACCGTTGTGCGACCGGGCGAATCCGGCATTCGGGCACGAGCGGAACGGGTTTCGGCGGACGGCATCGGGCGGCCCGTCCCTCGGGTCACAATCGGCACATGGGGCGGACGGAGCGAAACGGTCGGATTGCCTCGCTTCGTATCGCCGGGCGGTACCGGCTCGTCGAGAAGCTGGGCACGGGCGGAATGTCCGAGGTGTGGCGCGGCTACGACGAGATCCTCGGTCGTGCCGTCGCGGTCAAGGTGTTGTCGCCCCGGCTTGCCGACGATCAGATGTTCCGCGACCGGCTGCGGCAGGAGGCGCTCGCGGCCGCGCGGCTCTGCCACCCGCACATCACCGGCATCTTCGATTTCGGTGAGTCACCGCTCGATGATCGGCTGACGGTCCCGTACGTGGTGATGGAGCTGAACGACGGTGAGTCGGTCTCCGCCCGCATCGCCCGGCAGGGACCCCTGCCGTGGCGCCAGGCCGTCACCGTGGCCGTCGAAGTGGCGTCCGCGCTGGCCACCGCTCATACGCGTGGCGTGGTGCACCGCGACGTCACGCCGGCCAACGTCATGCTCACCGGCGGCGGCGCCAAGGTCGTCGACTTCGGCATCTCGGCCATCGTCGGGCAGCGCGACGCCGCCCCCGACGGGAGCCTGCTCGGCACCCCGGCCTACCTCGCGCCGGAGCGGCTCGGCGGGTCGCAGGTCGCGGCGGCGACCGACGTCTACGCGCTCGGCCTGCTGCTCTACCGCTCGCTCTGTGGCCGCCATCCCTGGCCGGCCGACAACACCGCCGAGGCGCTCCGCGCTCATCTGTACGCCGATCCGGATCCGCTGCCGGCCATCCCCGGGCTTCCGGCGGCCGTCGCCGAGTTGTGCCTCCGCTGCCTGGTCAAGAACCCGGCCGATCGCCCCGGCGCGGCCGAGGTGGCCCAGGAACTGGCCGGCCTGGTCGGCCTTCGGGCGATCATCCCGCCGCTCGTCGAGCGGGCCGCCGACGCGCCGGCGGCCGTTCGGGCCGCGGCCGCCCCGCCCGCGGTGGTCCCGCGCCGACGCCCCGGTGTGGGCCGGTCGCTGCTCGCCTGTCTGGGTCTGCCGGGCGGGGTGCCGGGCCCCCGGCCGGCTGTGCGGGTGCTTCGCCTGCGCGCCGGTCTGAAGATCGGGGCGGCGCTGCGGCTCCGGGGGGCGCGGCCGCTCGGCGGAGGGCTCTTCGAGGGCGGCCGGGTGAGCGGCGGGCTGCTCACCGGGGATGCGCTCGGTTTCCTGCGCGGGCGGCACCGGGCCCAGGCGACCCTGGTGACCCTGGCTGTGATGGCGGCAGTGGGAGTCAGTTGGGCCGCCGGGCAGGACACTCCGGACGTGCAGGAAGCGCAGGCAGCGGGAACCGGGGTGGTGGCGGCCGGACCGGGCGGCGAGACGCGGTGCACGGTTCGCTATCAGCTTCGGCGTGACTCGGGGCGGAGCTACGAGGCCTACCTGACGGTCGCCACCACGGCCGAGCCGGCCCGCGGATCGTGGCGGGTGCGGTTCTCCTATCCGGGCACCCAGAAGTTGACCAATACCTCGAAGGCCGTCACGCAGAAGGGTCACACGGTGACCGCGAAGGGTCACGGCAAACTCAAGTCCTTCACGCTTCGTGGCGAATACAGCGACTACAACCCGTTGCCGCTGACATTCGCGGTGGACGATGTCGACTGCCGCGCCGAGGTGCTGGCCAACGTGCCGGCCAGCCGCGGCGACCGCACGCGCGGCGACCAGGCACCTGACGACCGCACGCGCGACAACCAGACGCCCGAAGACCGCACGCGCGACAACCAGACGCCCGAAGACCGCATTCGCGACGATCAGACGCCTGACGACCAGACGCGCGACAACCGTGCCCGTTCACCCCGCACCGATACCGCCCACGTCAGCGAGAAGAACGATCAAAAGCACACCTCGCCAACCCGCAGGCACGGCGCCCCGCAGAAGCGAGTTCCCACCCTCGATCCCACTGCGCCACCCGCCTCACCCGAGCCGCCGCCGAAGCCGCTGACAACCCACAAAGCACCGGGCCTGTCCCTCGCCATGTGACCACCCCACCCCAGCTACGAAACAGAACCTAACCGGCCAAGAGCTGGTCGACCGGGGCGTAGTCGTCGGTCAGGACGCGGGCGCCCGCGACGAAGTCGGTCAAGGGGCGGCCGGTCAGGACGATGGCGGGGTCGGCGACCTTGGCGACCCGGCGGGCCACGTCGGCCTCGGGCAGGGGCGACTCGGACGCCATGATGACGAAGTTGGCCCCCACCTCGCCGGCCAGGGCCTCGCGGCTGCTGATCACGGCCACGTGCGGGAAGGCGGCGGCCACCGTCGCCAGCTCGGCCCGGATGAAGCGGTCGGGCGGGTAGTCGATCACGTTCTGGACGTAGATGCCGCCGGGGCGCAGGACCCGCGCGATGTCGGTGGCCATCTCCTTCGTGGCCAGGTGCCACGGGACGGTCAGGTGGCCGAAGGCGTCGCCGACCACGAAGTCGTAGGAATCGGCCGGCTGCTCGGCCACGCCCACCCGGGCATCGCCGACCCGGACACTGAGGTCGGGACCCGTTTGCAGGCCCAGCTTGTCGCGGTCGAGGTCGACCAGGCCGCCGTCCAGCTCGATCACCAGCTGGTCGCTGCCGGGGCGGGTCTCGCGCAGATAGTCGGGCATGGTGAAACCACCGCCGCCCAGGTGCAGCGCCCGCACCGGGCCCATCGGCAGCACGTCGGTCACGGCGCCGATCCATTGGATGTACGCGAATTCGAGATTGCGGGGGTTGTCGAGGTCGACATAGGAGTGCCGCGCCGAGTTGAGGATCAGCTCGCGTCCGCCCGGCTCGGCCGCGTCGGCCTGGACCCGGGCGCAGTGATAGGCCGTCTCGACGTCGCACGGGTTGGGCGAGGCGACCCCCAGGCCGGCCCCCACGAGCCCGACCGAGGCCAGCACCGCCCGGGTGCGCGGCTTGCCCGGCAGGATCGCGCCGGTCTTGCGCAGCCACCAGCCGAGCGTGAGGCCGGACGCGGCCAGCAGGACCGCCAGCGAGATGAGGATCCAGCTCGACGGCACCGCCGCCACGAAGATGAAGCCGGTCGCCAGCGTGGCCGTGATCGCACCCAGGGTGCCCATGCTGGACAGCCGGCCGACCACCGAACCGGTGCGGTTGAGATCGCTGAGCTGCAGCTTCACCACCAGCGGACTGACCGACGACAGGATGAACGCGGGCAGGAAGACGGCCAGGGCGGCCAGCAGCAACACCGCGGGAGCGGCCCCGCCCCGGAGCACCTCGCCGCCAAAGCGGACCAGCGGCAACGTCACCGCCGTGCCGATCGCCCCGAGCAGAAGGGCCGGTGCGAGCAGCGAGCGCGGGTCGAACCGGTCGGCCAGGCGCCCGCCGAGCCAGGTGCCGTACGCGATCGCGGCCAGCGAGATGCCGATGACCGAGCTGCTCACCTGGAGCGTCACCCCGACGTAGGGGCCGACCAGGCGCAGCGCGACGATCTCGAGGACGAGCACGGCCCCGCTGGACCCGAAGACCAGGGCGGTGGCGAGACCGGACGGCAGCGCACGCGGCGGGTTTCCCATCCGCGGGATGCTATCGGTCGCAACCTGGAAGTTCGCTGTCCGCCGGCGAAGCCGCGGGCCGGGACGCTAAAGCATGGAGATGTGCACGTGGTTGGTGTGCTCGGCCGATGCCCCGCCGCTGCCGCTGTAGCTCCGCCACCCGTCGTTGGGCAACCAGATCTGCCGGAACCAGATCACGTACATCACGCCCAGCCGGTCCGCGTTCTTCACGAAGTAGGCCGCGAGCCGGTCCCCGTACGCCCGATCGCCACCGGTGGCCGCCGAGTTCTTGTACGTCGTCGCGTTGGACGACATGTCACAGGCCTGGCCCTTGGGGTGCTCGCCGGAGTTTCGCTGGCTCCAGCAGACCGTGTAGCGCGTGAACCCGTCCGCCTTGGCTTCCTTGTAGGCGTTCAGCGTGCGCGGCGTCAGGCAGCCCGAGCTCGTCGGGTCCTTGACCGTGCACCCCTCGTCGGGCCAGGAGCCGTCGGAGTTGCGCGGCGCCGGCTTGGCCAGCGGCGAACTGCCCGAGACGAACCCGCCCGCGACCGGGCCGCCGCCGACACTGGCCAGAGCCAGCTCGGCTTCCTTCTTCTTCTTGGTGAGCGCGGCGACCTGCCTGGTCTGCTCGCCCACCTCCTTGTCGATCGCGACCTTGGCCGACTTGGCCCGGTCGAGCGTCTCCCGGTACTTCGTCAGCAGCGCCGCGTCGAGCTGCGCCATCATGTCGAGCTGTTCGACGCGGTCGAGGAAGATGTCGGGCGAGGTCGCGTCGAGCAGCAT
The DNA here is from genome assembly GCF_023544445.1 of Actinoplanes sp. M2I2. Classification (GTDB taxonomy): domain Bacteria; phylum Actinomycetota; class Actinomycetes; order Mycobacteriales; family Micromonosporaceae; genus Actinoplanes. The sequence goes on from NZ_JALPVJ010000005.1 coordinate 635,295, forward strand.
GGCCATCGTGTTGGGCCGGCCGAGACGGTAGGAACGGGTGGCGATCTCGGCGACCTGCTTCTCCATCGCCTTGGCCCCGGCCTGTGCCTGCTTGACCGTCGCCTGCAGCTGCACCGACCGCTTCTTGGAAGCCTTCAGCTTCTGGATGGCCGTCGCCTGGCCCTTGGCCGCCGACTCGAGCGCATTCCGGAGTGTCTTGTCGTCGCCCTCGTCGGGGTCGGCATAGGCGGCCGCCGGGGCCACCATCAAGAAAGCCAGGAACAACACGAGCACAGTGCTCAGCCGGCGCTGGAAAACCGCCGCCACGGATACCTCCCCATCGTGAGCGCGGGCAGACTCTACCGTGATACGTACGGGAGCGGCAGATCGATCAACTGGCCGAGTAACCACCGTCGACGAAGAGTGTCTGACCGGTCACGGCGACAGCGGCGTCACTGGCCAGATAGACGGCAGTCGCGGCGAAATCAGCCGGTACGCCGTTTCTGCCGATCATCGTGCGGGCGGCGTGTTTCGCGACGGTCGCGGGGTCGGCGAAGACCGGCTCGGTCAGCGGCGTGTGCACCACGCCGGGCGCGATCGCGTTGCAGCAGACGCCGTGGGCCGACCAGGCCTCGGCCTGCGACCGGGTGAGCCCGACGAGGCCGGCCTTGGACGCACCGTAGGCGCCGCTGTTCCCGTACGCCCGGAAGGCCTGTTGCGAGACGACGTTGATGATCCGTCCCCAGCCGCGCCCGGCCATCCGCGGCCCGAAGGCCTGACCGAGCAGGAACGGCGCGGTCAGGTTGGCCGCCAGCGTCACGTCCCAGTCGTCCTCGGTGAGCTCGCCCAGCGGCGGACGGCGATTGACGGCGGCCGAGTTGACCAGCACGTCCGGAGACCCGTACCGGGCACTCTGCTCGACCACGCGGGCGACGGCCGCCCGGTCGGCGAGATCGGCCGAGATCGCGTGCCCCTCGGCGCCGAACCCGCGCAGCTCCTCGATCACCTCGGCCATCGGCTCGGGCCGGCGGGCGACCAGGACGACGCGGGCACCGGCTCGTCCCAGCGCGACGGCCATGGCCCGTCCGATGCCCGAGCTGCCGCCGGTCACCATCGCCGTGCGGCCGCTCAGGCCGAAGAGACTTTCCAGGTACGCCGACATGGCGCTACAGGATCGAGGTGTCGGGGAACAGCGTGTCGCGGACTGTGTGCCACATGTCGTCGTTGGCCGCGATCAGCAGGCCCCGCTCGCTGTCCGTCGGCCGGTAGGGCGTGCCGTCCAGGTGCAGCGACGTGCCGCCGGCCTCCCGGATGATCAGCGAGCCGGGCACGTGGTCCCACGGCAGGATCCGCCAGAAGAGCGCGAACTGCTGCTCGTCGATGGCGACGGCCGGATATTCGTAGCCCGCGCAGTGGTGACCGTTGGTGACCTCGCCGAAGGCTCGCCCGTTGGCCGAGGCCACCGACCGCAGGGGCGCGGGCAGGTAGTGACTCGCGACGACGCCGCGCAGGGCGGCCGCCCCGGGATCGTCGGTGCGGGTCTTGACCCGTACGCCGTCGCGGTAGGCGCCCGAGCCGGCCTCGGCGACCGTCAGGTTGTCGCCGACCACGTCCAGGATCCAGGAGGCGGTGGGCTCGCCGTCGCGCAGCAGGGCCACCATCACCGCGAACGGCGTCTTGCCGGCCGCGAAGTTGTTGGTGCCGTCGACGGGGTCGACGATCCAGACCGCGCCGCTGTCGTCGAGCCGCCCGAGCAGGGTCGGGTCGGCCGCGACGGACTCCTCGCCGACGACCTGGGAGCCGGGCAGCAGTGCCGTCAGGCCCTTGGTCAGCGCCGCCTCGGACTCCTTGTCGGCCACGGTGACGAGGTCACCGGGCGCCTTCTGCTGAATCTCGTCGGAGGCGAGGTGACGGAAGCGCGGCAGCACGACCGTGGCCGCCACCTCGCGGATGAGCTCGCCGACCTGATCAAGCACGCGGGGGCAACTTCACGACGCTGACGAAGAACTCGTCGATCTGCCGGATGACCGCGATGAACCGCTCGAAGTCGACGGGCTTGGTCACGTACGCGTTCGCGTGCAGTTGATAGCTGCGCAGGATGTCCTCGTCGGCGGCCGAGGTGGTGAGCACGACCACCGGGATGCGGCCCAGGTCGTCGTCCTTCTTGATCTCGGCCAGCACCTCGCGGCCGTCCCGCCGGGGCAGGTTGAGGTCGAGCAGGATCAGGTCGGGACGCACCGAGTTGGCGTACTCGCCCTCGCGCCGCAGGTAGGCCAGCGCCTCGGCCCCGTCGGAGACGACGTTGAGCCGGTTGCGGACCTTGTGCTCCTCGAACGCCTCCTGGGTCATCAGCACGTCGCCCGGGTCGTCCTCGACCAGCAGCACCTCGATGGGTGTGCCGTCGGCCCGGATGGGACCCGTCATGCGGTGACCTCTTTCCTCGTCTCCTGTGCCGGCGCCGGGGCCTCCTCGTCGGAGGAACCGGGCGGCGCCGGAAGGGTGAACCAGATCGACGTGCCTTCCTCGACCTCGAGGTCCAGCCAGATCCGCCCACCATGATATTCGACGATCTTCTTGACGATGGCCAGGCCGATGCCGGTGCCCTCGTACGCGTCCCGGGCGTGCAGCCGCTGGAAGATCACGAAAACCTTGTCGGCGAACTCGGCCTCGATGCCGATGCCGTTGTCGCGCACGTTGATCCGCCACTCGGCGCCGTCGCGCTCGGCGCTCACCCGGATCACGGGCGGCACGTCGGGCCGCCGGAACTTCAGCGAGTTGCCGATCAGGTTGACGAAGAGCGTCGTCAGCAGCGGCTCCTCGCCCTCGACGACCGGCAGCCCGGACCAGCTGATCTCGGCGTCGTCGCCCGCGCGGGCCTCGAGCTGCGACCGGACCTCGGTGAGCACCCGGTCGAGCTCGACGTCGGTGAAGCCGGCGGTGAGCCGGCCGATGCGGGAGAAGGCCAGCAGGTCGTTGATCAGCCGCTGCATGCGCTGGGCGCCGTCGACGGCGAAGCCGATGTACTGGTCGGCGCGCTCGTCGAGCTGACCGGCGTAGCGGCGCTGCAGCAGCTGGCAGAAGCTGGCCACCTTGCGCAGCGGTTCCTGCAGGTCGTGCGAGGCGACGTAGGCGAACTGCTCGAGATCGCGGTTGGACCTGGTCAGCTCCTCGGCCTGCACCTTGAGCTGGTCGTTGACCCACTCGATCTGGCTGCGGGCCTCGCGCACCTCGGTGAGCTCGGCCGCGATCTTCTGCCGCATGCCGTCGACATCCTCGGCCAGGCTGGCCAGCTCGGGTGAGCCGGTGCTCGAGATGCGCCGGTCGTAGTCGCCGTCGGCAACCTCGCGAACCTGCCCGGCCAGCTCGGTCACCGGACGGCTGACCATGCGGTCGAGCAGCAGCAACAGGGCCGATCCGGCCAGGATGATGATCGCGGCGGCGGAGACCTGGATCGCCACCATGGTGCGGCTGCTCTGCTTGGCGGCATCGGCCGAGCGCGTCCGGAGCACCTGGATGTCGTCCTGCATCCGGGAGATGGCCGCCCGCAGGGCGTCGAACTGCTCGGTCGAGGTCTGCCGGAGCCTGTCCTGCCCGGCCTGGGTGCCGTCCGCCCGGATCAGCGCGATCACCGGCTCGGCGACCTCGCGCTGCCACACGTCGGCGCGCTGCTGAACCGCGGTGAGCTCGGCCCGGATGTCGGCGTCCTCGGGGCGCAGGAGCTCCTGGATGCGGGCGACCAGCCGCTGCTCGTCGGCCAGCCCCTGGGTGAAGGGCCGCAGGTTGGCCTCGTCGCCGGTGATGGCGAAGCCGCGGATGCCGGTCTCCTGGTCGACGTACGCCGTGTTGAGCGACTCGCCCGCGGCCCGCATCGGGCTGGCCCGGTTGAGCACGTCGTCGAGCTGGCGGTTGTTCTGGGCGGCGGTGATCGCGGCGAACACGCCGAGCGCGCTGAGCAGCACGCCGACCGTGATGCAGAGGGCGACGATCCGCCGCCGCAGGGTCCAGGTGCGGAGCGAGAACGCGCTCACCGGCCGCTCCCGGACGAGATGAGCAGCATGGCCACGTCGTCGGCGAGCGGGCCGCCGTTGGACTGCTCGGCCCGGCCGACCAGCCAGGCCGGCAATGCCGGGAGCGGCACCGAGCGGGCGGCCGGCTCGTCCAGCAGCCCGCACAGGCCGCTCACGTCGAGCCGCTCGTTGCCGACGCCGGTGTGCCCCTCGATCAGGCCGTCCGTGTACATCAGCAGGGACCAGTCATCGCCGGAGAACTCCACCTCGGTCGCGGGTGTGGGCTTCGGGCGGACGCCGAGGACGATGCCCCTGCGCGCCTCGATCGGCCTGACCTGCCCGCCGCTCAACAGCACCGGGGCGGGATGGCCGGCCAGCCGGAAGACGGCCTTGCCGCCGGCCAGGTCGAGCACCACCGAGGCGACGGTCGCGAAGACCTCACGGGCCCGGCGCTCACTCATCAGCACCTGCTCGAGGGAGCCGAGGATCCGGTCGTCGGGCACGCCGGCCAGCACCAGCGCCCGCCAGGCGACCCGGAGCTCGACGCCCAGCGCGGCCTCGTCGACGCCGTGGCCGCAGACGTCGCCCACGATCACGTGCAGCTTGTCGGGGCCGACCTGGACGACGTCGAAGAAATCGCCGCCGAGCAGGCCCATGGCCCGGCCCGAGCGATAGAACGTGTGCACCGCCACCTGATCGGTGGACATCAGCGGCTGGGGCAGCAGACCGCGTTCGAGCCGGGCCGACTCGGCCTGGCGCAGCTCGATCTCGCGCAGCCGCTGGGCGTTCTCGTCGGCGCGCTTGCGCTCGACGGCGTAGCGCAGCGAGCGGGTCAGCAGGACGCCGTCGACCTGGCCCTTGACCAGGTAGTCCTGGGCTCCCTCGGCGACCGCGGCGACGCCCAGGTGCTCGTCCGAGCGACCGGTGAGCACGCAGACCGCGGCGCTGCCGGCCACCGCGAGCAGCTTGCGGAGCCCGTCGATGCCCTCGGCGTCGGGCAGGCCGAGGTCGAGCAGGACGCAGTGGATGCCGCGCAGCAGGCCGCGGGCCTCGCGCAGGCTGGTCGCCACCCGCAGGTCGAACGGCGCCTCGGCCTCGTGCAGCAGCTCGCGGACCAGGAAGGCGTCGCCCTCGTCGTCCTCGACCAGCAGGACACGCAGGCGCTCCTGAGTCACCGGGGAGGCGGCGCGGGCCCGCGGCGCGACCGATCGCTCAGTCATGCCGTTCCCCCACTCGTCCTCCTACCCGGTTCTGACCCGCTGATAGTTCACCACCGGGGGCGAGCGCACAACACCGTCCCGATCTCACGGGGCTTCCTCGGCGGCCACCCGGCGGGCGTGCTGGGCGATCACCTCGCCGAGGATGCCGTGCAGCCGTCCGCACTCCCGGCAGTGCAGATTCTCGTCGAGGTGCCGGCTGCCGCAGTCGACGCAGGTGCCCCTGTCCTCCGGGTCACGGTAGGCGGCCAGCGCCCGGCACATGGCCCGGATCACATGGTCGCTGACCGCGAAGGTGCCCTCGCCGAGGGCGGTGCGCACGCCGATCAACGCGACCGGGCCGGCGTCGGGCCGCGGGTCGTAGGGGGCGACGGCGTCGATGAACGCGGCCACGACGGCGGCGGGGTCGATGGGCGTGCTCACCCCGACAACGCTAGGCCACGCCGTAAACGATCTTCCCACTACCCGGTGTCGTACCCAACCGCTTAGATGTCACCCATGCGCGCTCCCGCGATCACCGACCCGGCTCGCCGGGCCCCGGCCGCCGTCCTCGCCGTCGTGGTGCTGGCCTTGGCCGGGCTGGCCGGGCTGTGGTCGGTGCGGCCGCCGGCCGCGCGCCCGGCGTCGATCCCGGCCTCGCAGTTCAGCGCCGAGCGCGCGTTCCAGCAGGTCGAGGCGATCGCCACCCGGCCCCACCCGGTCGGCAGCCCGGCGCAGGACCAGGTCCGCGAGCAGCTGCTCACCACCCTGCGGGGCCTGGGCCTGACGCCCGAGGTGCAGGACACGGTGTCGATCGAGGGCGCCGGGCTGTCGGCCAGCGCGGGCGGCACGAGCCTGGCCCGGGTCCGCAACGTCGTCGCCACGATCCCCGGCACCAGCTCCACCGGCCGCCTCTTCCTGGTCGCCCACTACGACTCGGTGCAGGTCGGCCCGGGTGGCAACGACGACGCGGCGGGCACGTCGGCGGTCCTCGAGACGGCCCGGGCCCTGCTCGCCGGCCCGCGCCCACGCAACGACGTGGTGCTGGTGCTCACCGACGGCGAGGAGGCCTGCCTGTGCGGGGCCAAGGCGTTCGTCGACCAGCACCCGCTGGCCCGCGACGGCGGCGTGGTGCTCAACCTCGAGGCGCGCGGCAGCAGCGGTCCGGCGATCATGTTCGAGACCTCCGAGGGCAACGGCCGGCTGGTCGAGGCCTACAGCCACGCGGTCAAGCCGGTCGGCACGTCGTTCGCCGTCGAGATCTACCGGATCCTCAGCAACGACACCGACTTCACCGCGTTCCGCAAGGCGGGCTTCGCGGGGCTCAACGCGGCGTACATCGACGGGGCGGCGGTCTATCACGGCCCGACCGACGTTCCGGCCGCGATGGACCGCGACAGCCTCCAGCACCACGGGGACAACACCCTCGCCGTCGTCCGCGAGCTGGGTGGCCGTGACCTCGCCGCGCTCAGGGTGACCGGCGGGCAGGACGCGACCTACTTCCCCGCTCCCGGCCTGCTGGTGCGCTACCCCGGCTCGCTCAACTGGCCGATCGCGGTCCTGGCGGTGATCGCGGTCGGCGCCCTGGCCTGGCTGGCCCGGCGGCGCGGCCTGATCACCGTGCGCCGGACCCTCGTCGCGGGCGCGCTGGCCGTGGTGCCGATCGTGCTCGCCCCGGTGCTGGCTCAGGCGCTTTGGTTCCTGCTCACGATGATGCGGCCGGAGTACGCGGCGATGCCGATCGACCCGTACCGTCCGGGGCTCTACCGGCTGGCTGTGGTCCTGCTGGCCCTGGCCGTGGTGTTCGGCTGGTTCGCGCTGCTGCGCCGCCGCCTGGGCCCGGCCGCCCTGACCGTCGCCGGGCTGGGCTGGCTGGCCGTGCTCGGCGTGGTGCTCGCCGCGTTCGTGCCCGGCGGCTCGTATCTCACGGCGCTGCCCGCGCTGGCCGGCGCGCTCGCGGGGCTCGTCGCGGTGGCGACCCGCGGCTGGGTCCCGGTGCTGGCGGTGGCCCTCGGCGGCGCGGTGGCGACGCTGGTCCTGGCGCCCACGATCGTGATGCTCTTCCCGGCCCTGGGCCTGGGGCTGGGCGCGGCCGGGGCCTTCCTCGCCGTGCTTCTCGGCCTGGCCCTGCTGCCGGTGATCGACCTGATCCACCCGGTCGCGGGCGGCCACCGCGGCGCCGGGGCGCCGCCCGGCCGCCGGCTCGGCGCGCTGCCCACGCTGGCCGCCGTGCTCGCGGTGCTGGTCTGTGCCGGGGCCGGGCTGATGACCGACCGGTTCGACGCCGGCCGCCCCGCCCTGACCCAGCTGATGTACGCGATGGACGCCGACACCGGCACGGCCCGCTGGATCAGCGAAGAACCCGAGGCGCAACAGTGGACCAGCCGATATGTCTCGGGCGACCTGCACCGCGTCGACGACACCCTGCCCGCCTTCGGCCCCGAGCCGGTGCTCACCGGCCCGGCTCAGGCCGCCGATCTGCCGGCGCCCCAGCTCACGGTCGAGTCCGACACCCGATCGGGCGACCTTCGCACGCTCGAGCTACGGCTCCGGCCCCAGCGTCCGGTCCGGCTGGCCACCCTGCACCTGCCGGGCGACACCGCGGTCGTCTCGGCGACGGTCGAGGGACGGCCGGTGCCGGTCCACACCCCGGATTTCGGTTTCGCCTTCCATGCCCCGCCGGCCGACGGCATCGAGGTCACGCTGACCGTGCGGACGGCCGGCCCGATCCGGTTCCGGGCGATGGACGCCAGTGACGGGCTCGGCGATCTGCCCGGCTTCCAGCCCCGCCCCACCGGCGTCGGCATCGTCGGCTCCCACACGAGCGAGATGCTGGCCGTGGCCAAGACCTACACCTATTAGCGGCCGCGTCCGCGGCGGCCGGTGGACTCGTTGTGGCGGAAGTGCACGAAGAGCCGGCCCCAGTTGTCGCCGTCCTTCTCGACCCGGTGATAGAGCTGCTTGATCTCTTTCTGGTCCAGGAAGCGCAGCACCTTCTTCTTCAGGGCGCCGCTGCCCTTGCCCGGGATGATCTCGACCGTGCTCGCCTTCTTCTGCACGGCCTCGTCGATGATCCCGCGCAGCGCACGGTCGATGTCGCTGCCCTTGTTGAAGATGTCGTGCAGATCCAGCTTCAGCTTCACATCTCAACCTTAGGGCGTCGCGTTCTCGGATTTACCGAGCCATTCCTCGACCCGGTGGACGGCTTCCTCGTAGTCGCTGTGCCGATTCATCGCGGCGGCCAGCCGCAGGTGCGGCAGGGCCTCGCGGAAACGGCCGGCCCGCTCGAGCGTGCGGCCGAGCACGTGGTGGGCGTAGTGATCCGACGGGTCGTGCTCGATCAGGCTGCGGAGCTGCTCCTCGGCCCGGTTGAGCTGGGCCGAGTTGAAGTAGGCGCGGGCCAGCAACTGACGCACGGCGGTGTTCTGCGGTTCGGCCTCGACTATCGGCTCGAGCAGGCGGGCGGCCCCGAGCGGATCCCCGGACTCGAAGAAGAAAGTGGCTCTGCGGTACTCCTCGAGAAGATCCACGTGCACGCTCCTCACGCTCGCGCCGCCCACTGACCACCGCGGTGGTCCCTCCAACGCTGGCACAACAATGGCCCGACGGCGAGTGTTCCAATGATCCAAGCTTCGCGACAAAACCCCTCATACGGCAACTCAGCCGTCGGACAATGCCTGCGTGGGGGACTTTCCGAGCCATCTCGTGACCGCGCCTGCCCGTCCACGGTTCGGGCGATTCAGGGCGACCGTGACCGGCGTCTTCGTACTCGGCCTGTGCCTCTTGCTGGCCGGCGGCACGGCGGCGCCCGCGCTGACCTCGCCGGCCTTTTTGATCGCGGGGATGCGGGAGATCCCCTCCCCGCCGATGGGCACCTCGTGGGCGCCGGCGCCCCGGACGGGTGACGGCCTGCGCATGGTGGCCGGCGCCGACGGGCAGGAGTTCCGGCTGTTCACCGCCGGGGGCGACCGGACATTCCTGCCCGGCGTCGACCTCGGCGACACCACGCCCGGCCACCTGCCCGGCGAGGGCGCGATCTCGGCGGCGCAGTACCGGGCCTGGTTCGCGGCGATGAGCTGGCTCGGCCTGCGCGTGGTGCGGATCTACGAGATCCACCCGCCCGCGTTCTACGACCAGCTCGCCGCCTGGAACCAGGCGAACCCCGAGCGCCCGCTCTATCTCGTGCAAGGTGTCCGGCTGCCCGACGAGACGTACGTCCGCAAGCGCAACCTGTTCGACAAGCCCTTCACGGCCGCGTTCAAGTCCGAGCTGCGGGCCGCCGCGCAGGCGGTGGCCGGCGACCTCACCCGTACGGCTTCCTTCGGACAGGTCGGCGGCGCGTGGACCACCGACGTCACCCCGTGGCTGGCCGGCTGGCTCATCGGCCGGGAGATCGACCCCGGCGCGGCCGCCGCCTCGGACCGGCGCAACGCCTCGGCGCCGCGGTTCCTGGGCCGCTACTTCCGGAACACTCCCAAGTCGACGCCGACCGAGCGCTGGCTGGCCGCCCGCATGAACGACCTGGCCGGGTACGTCGCCCGGTACCAGGTGAGCCAGCCGATCGCCTTCGTCAACTGGCCGACGACCGACCCGTTGCGTCACCCGGGGGAACCGCTGCCGCAGGAGGACCTGCTCGGGATCGACGCCAACCACGTGCTGCCCACCGCGAACTGGCCGGCCGGCACGTTCGCGAGCTACCACGCGTACCCGTTCTACCCGGACTTCCTGCGGCACGAGCCGGACCTGGTCGGCTACGAGTACGAGGGACGCGCGGACCCGTACGCCGGCTACCTGGCCGACCTGCGCCGGCACCACGCCACGATGCCGACGCTGATCACCGAGTTCGGGGTGCCGTCGTCGATCGGGTCGGCGCACAACGCGCCGCTGGGCCGCTCGCAGGGCGACCACAGCGAGCAGGGCGCGATGCGGATCAACGCCGAGCTGCTACGGATGATCCGCGACCAGGGGCTGGGCGGCGGTTTCGTCTTCAGCTGGGCCGACGAGTGGTACCGCTACACCTGGAACACCGCCGGGCAGCAGGACCCGGCCCGCCGCCACCTCTGGCACGACCCGCTCACCAACGAGCAGCACTTCGGGTTGCTGGCGATGGATGCCGACGGCGCGGGCGACACGGGCGACCAGCGGCTGCTGGACACCGACGCGTGGCCGGCGCGGGAGGTCACGGCCCGGGTCGACGAGGAGTACCTGCACCTGACGGTGCGGCTGGCCGACTCGGCTCCGGGCACCATGATGGCCTCCTTCGACGTCCTGCCCGCCGTGACCGGCACACCGATGCCCGGCAGCGCCGACCGGCGGCCCGACGCGGTCCTCGCGCTCAATCTGGTCGGCCGCACCGGGCAGGCGTACCTCCGTGACCAGCTGGATCCGATGAAGCTGGACTTTCAGGTCCCGGCGGCCCAGCGGGGTCCCGCTCCGCCGGGCTGGAAGCCCTACGAACTGGTCGTCCGGCGGGCCCTCACCCGGCCGGGCACGGGCGCGAGGTCGCCGGTCGAGCTGCAGAACGCCGGTCAGCTGCGGCACGGCACCTGGCCCGGCCTCGACGGCGACCAGCCGGAGGGCGACGAGGTGGACAGCCGGGCGCTCTGGCGGCTCGACGGCGACGACCTGAGCCTGCGGGTGCCGTGGGCGATGCTCGGGTTCGCCGACCCGTCGGCCCGGCGCGTGGGGGTGCCGCGCGGCGGCAAGCTCACCACCCAGGTCAGCCCGGGCGTGACGGTGTCGTTCACCGCCTCCGGCACCGACCAGGCGACCGGGCAGGTCCGGTGGTCGAACTGGAACCGGCCGTACTACTCGGAACGGCTCAAGCAGGGGGCAGAGGTCCTCCGGGACGCGGCGCTGACGGTGACCAGCACCGGGTGACGGTCCCCTCCGGGCGCTGTGCGATCCCGCTGCCGTTCCTGTGAGAAGCAGTCCACAGCTGGTACACAGGAATCGGAAAGCAAGCGCATAGCGTGGCCCGCGACAGTAGGGGCATGACGATGGCGAACTCAGATTCCGGCACCGACCTCCGCCGGCCCGACGGGGCTCCCGTACGGGTTCTGGTCGTCGATGACGAGCCGACGCTGGCCGAGCTTCTCTCGATGGCGTTGCGCTACGAGGGCTGGGACGTCAAGAGCGCGGGCGACGGGCAGACCGCCGTGCGCACCGCCCGGGACTTCCGCCCGGACGCCGTCGTGCTCGACATGATGCTGCCCGACATCGACGGGCTCGAGGTGCTGCGCCGGCTGCGGGGCGAGACGCCCGACGTGCCGGTGCTGTTCCTGACGGCCAAGGACTCGGTCGAGGATCGCGTCACCGGCCTGACCGCCGGGGGCGACGACTACGTCACCAAGCCGTTCAGCCTGGAAGAGGTGGTGGCCCGGCTGCGTGGCCTGATGCGCCGGATGGGCCACTCACCGCTGCGCACCGATTCGCAGCTGATCGTCGGCGACCTGTCGCTCGACGAGGACAGCCACGAGGTGCGCCGCGGCGGCGCCCTGGTCACGCTCACCGCCACCGAGTTCGAGCTGCTGCGCTATCTGATGCGCAACCCGCGCCGGGTGCTGAGCAAGAGCCAGATCCTCGACCGGGTCTGGAACTACGACTTCGGCGGGCAGGCCAACGTCGTCGAGCTCTACATCTCGTACCTCCGGAAGAAGATCGACGCGGGCCGCTCGCCGATGATCCACACGATGCGCGGAGCCGGCTATGTCCTCAAGCCCGCCGACTGAGACGGCCCCGGCACACCCCGCCCGCTGGCGCAGCCCGGCCGGCTGGCCGCTGCGCACCCGGATCGTGGCCATCATCATCGGCCTGCTCACGGTCCTGGGACTGGCGGTCGGCGGCACGGCCTACTTCTTCCTGCGCAACACCCTCTACACCCAGCTCGACGCCAGGCTCGACGCCACCGGCAACCCGTTCCACAACCGCGGCACCGGAGGCCCGCCGCCGGCCTTCGACCAGCAACGCCCGTTCGGCGGCGCGGAGCCCGGTTCGATCATCGTGACCTATGTCAGGCCGTCCGTCGTGTACGGCGGCCTCGTCGTCACGGTCGAGAACGACGGCTTCGCCGAGACCGAGTACGAGACGTTGAGCGACGCCGCCACGGCCCAGCTCACGGCCATCCCGGTCGACGGCGCCAAGACCGACCTCACGCTCGACGGCTACGGCTCCTTCCGGGCCATCGCGCTGACCACGGCCGACGGCCGGACCCGGGTCGTGGCGCTCTCGCTCGAGAACACGAACTTCACGCTGCTGCGCGTCGCGCTGGTCACCGGGGGCGCGGTGCTGATCGCACTGGGGATCGCCGGGTGGGCCGGCGCGCTGATCGTCCGTCGTACGCTGGCCCCGCTCGACCGCGTGGCCGCCACCGCGACCAGGGTCTCCGAGTTGCGGCTCGACCGGGGCGAGGTGCAGCTGGCCCAGCGCGTGCCCGACCGAGACACCGACCCGCGCACCGAGGTCGGCCAGGTGGGCGCCGCGCTCAACCAGATGCTCGACCATGTCGGCAACGCGCTCGAGGCCCGGCACGCCAGCGAGATGCAGGTACGCCAGTTCGTCGCCGACGCGAGCCACGAGCTGCGCACGCCGCTGGCCGCCATCCGCGGTTACGCCGAGCTGAGCCGCCGCAGCCGCGCCCCGGTCCCGGGTGAGATCGCCCACGTGCTCGGCCGGGTCGAGTCCGAGGCCAAGCGGATGACCGGCCTCGTGGAGGACCTGCTGCTGCTCGCCCGCCTCGACGCCGGCCGGCCGCTCGCGCACGACCCGGTCGACCTGAGCATGCTGGTCGTCGACACGGTCAGCGACGCGCACGCCACCGGTCCCGGCCACGTCTGGCAGCTCGACCTGCCCGAGGAACCGGTCGTCGTGATCGGCGACGGCGCCCGGCTGCACCAGGTGCTGGCCAACCTGCTGGCCAACGCGCGGACCCACACCCCCGAGGGCACCACCGTCACGGTCGGCGTCGCCTCGACGGACGACTCGGCGGTGCTGCGGGTCACCGACGCCGGTCCGGGCATCCCCGAGGACCTGCAGCCGCACATCTTCGAGCGGTTCGCCCGGGGCGACAGCTCCCGCTCCCGGGCCGCCGGCAGCACGGGCCTGGGACTGTCCATCGTGGAGGCCGTGGCCACCGCGCACGGCGGCCGGGTCTCGATGGAGAGCCGGCCCGGACGGACGGTCTTCACCGTCACGCTGCCGCTGGGCTCCCCGAAGGGGGTCGTCCCAACAGCTGAGCAGTTGGCGCGGATAGCGCCGCCCGCCCGCTGAGGCGCTATGCTGGCCGACATGTCTCGTTGGTATTCGTGGTTTACGGAGCCGGCTCCCGCCGGTGCCTCAGCCATGACCTGAGACACTTAGCCAGAGCCGGCCCGGGCAGCGACATGACGTCGCTGCCTTTTTGTTTGCCGGCTCTCACCGTGGGCGCCGGCGGAGGAGTGGAGACCCACCGTGACTGCCCCCGAGGTCCAGCGCGTTCGTGACCAGCGCATCGAGGCCGTCGTCCCGCTGATGAGCCCCGCGCTGCTGCACCACGAGCTGCCCCTGACCAGCGAATCTCATGACACCGTGCTGGCCGGCCGCCGACAGGTCGAGGACGTGCTGAACGGCCGAGATCCGCGGCTGCTGGTCGTCGTCGGCCCGTGCTCGGTGCACGACCCGGCCGCCGCCGGCGAGTACGCCTCCCGGCTGGAGAAGCAGGCCCAGCGGCTCAGCGACGACCTGCTCGTCGTGATGCGTGTCTACTTCGAGAAGCCGCGCTCCACGGTCGGCTGGAAGGGCCTGATCAACGACCCCGCGCTCGACGGCACCGGCGATGTCGGCGCCGGACTGCGGATCGCCCGCCGGCTGCTGCTCGAGATCGTCGGCCGCGGCCTGCCCACCGCCGTCGAGTTCCTCGACCCGATCACGCCGCAGTACATCGCCGACACCGTGGCCTGGGGTGCGATCGGCGCCCGGACGGTGGAGTCGCAGGTCCACCGGCAGCTCGCGTCCGGTCTCTCGATGCCGATCGGCATGAAGAACCGCCCCGACGGCAGCATCGCCACCGCGATCGAGGCCATCCAGGCCGCCGCGGTGCCGCACGTCTTCCCCGGCATCGACTACTCGGGCACCCCGGCGATCCTGCACACCACCGGCAACCCCGACACCCACCTGGTGCTGCGCGGGGGCGGCGGCCAGCCCAACTACAGCGCCGAGGACGTCGCGGGCGCGCTCGCGCTGCTGCGGGCGGCCGGCCTGCCCGAGCGGCTGGTGATCGACTGCTCGCACGGCAACAGCGGCAAGGACCACCTGCGCCAGCCGGTCGTCGCCGAGGACGTCGCCACGCAGATGGAAGCGGGCCAGCGGGGCATCAGCGGGGTCATGCTCGAGAGCTTCCTCGTGCCGGGCCGCCAGAACCTGGGCGGCGAGTTGACGTACGGGCAGTCGGTGACCGACGCGTGCATGGGCTGGGACCCGACCGTGTCGGTGCTGGAGCGGCTCGCCACGGCCTCGGCCAAGCGCCGCGTTCACGGCTGACGAAGCGGCACCGCACTCGCAGCACTCGCAGCACTCGCAGCATTCACAGCGGAAGAACAGGAACGGCATAAGGGCGGGACAGGGGCAGCGCCGAATCTTGTCGAGGTAAAGGTCCGCCTGCCAGTGGAGAGCCTCGATGACCACGACGTTGCCCGTCCCGCCGCCGGTCGCGCCCGACCTGCCCCCGCCGCCGCCGGTTCGGCCCCACTCCCGTGCGGCGCGTTTCTTCCGGGGGCGCGCCGACGACGCGCCCTGGGTGCGCCCGGCGCTGTTCGCGCTGCTGCTGCTCACCGGGCTGCTCTACCTCGGGGGGCTCGGAAGGAACGGCTGGGCGAACGCCTTCTACTCGGCCGCCGTGCAGGCCGGCTCGGAAAGCTGGAAGGCGTTCTTCTTCGGCTCCTCCGACGCGGCCAACTCGATCACGGTCGACAAGACGCCGGCCGCGCTGTGGGTGATGGCGCTCTCGGCCCGGGTCTTCGGGGTCAACTCCTGGAGCATCCTGGTGCCCCAGGCGCTGATGGGCCTGGCCGCGGTCGGGCTGCTCTTCGCGACCGTGCGGCGCTGGTTCGGCCCGGCGGCCGGGCTGATCGCGGGCGCGGTGCTGGCGCTGACCCCGATCGCCGTGCTGATGTTCCGGTTCAACAACCCGGACGCGCTGCTCGTGCTCCTCATGGTGGCCGGCGCCTACGCCACCGTCCGGGCCGTCGAGAACGGCTCGACAAAGTGGATCATGCTGGCCGGCATGTTCGTCGGCTTCGGTTTCCTGGCCAAGATGCTGCAGGCGCTGCTCGTGGTGCCGGCGTTCGCGCTGGCCTACCTGATCGCCGGGCCGCCCAGGCTGGGCAAGCGCATCGGGCAACTGCTGCTCTCGGGTGTCGCCCTGGTCGTCTCGGCCGGTTGGTACATCGCGATCGTCGAACTGGTCCCGGCATCGATGCGGCCCTACATCGGCGGTTCGCAGAACAACAGCATCCTCGAGCTCACCCTCGGCTACAACGGGCTCGGCCGGCTCAACGGCGACGAGACCGGCAGTGTCGGCGGGGGCGGCCGAGGCGGCGGTGGCGGGATGTGGGGTTCGACCGGCCTGCTGCGCATGTTCGACAGCGAGCAGGGCGGGCAGATCTCGTGGCTGCTGCCGGCCGCGCTGATCGTGCTGGTCGCCGGCCTGGCGATCACGGCGCGGCGGGCGCGCACCGACCGGCAACGGGCCGGGCTGATCCTCTGGGGCGGCTGGCTGCTGATCACCGGTCTGGTGTTCAGCTTCATGCAGGGCATCTTCCACGCGTACTACACGGTCGCGCTGGCGCCGGCGGTCGGCGCCGTGGTCGGCATGGGCGCGGCGCTGCTCTGGAGGCACCGGCGCACCGTGCTCGCCGCGGTGACCCTGGCGGCAACCGTGGCCGTCACGGCCTGGTGGTCCTTCCACCTGCTCACGCGGAGCGCCGACTTCCTACCCGGGCTGCGCTGGGTGGTGCTGATCGGCGGCCTGATCGGTGCGGTGACGCTCCTGGGCGCCCTTCGGCTGCCGGCCCGGGTCGCCGCCGCGGCGGCCGGGATCTCGCTGGCCGCGGTGCTCGCCGGGCCGGCCGCGTACGCGGTGCAGACCGCGTCCGAGGCGCACACCGGCTCGATCCCGTCGGCCGGGCCGGCCACGGCGGGCGGTCTCGGCGGCGGGCCGGGGCGGGGTCGCTTCGGCGGGAACCGCGGGGGCTTCCCCGGCGGTGCGGGCCTTCCCGGCGGCGCGAATCAGGGCATCCCGGGCGGCGCCCAGGGCGGTTTCCCGGGTGGATTGCCGGGCGGCGGCTTCGGCGGCAACAACGGTGGCACCGGCAACGGCAGCACCGGCCAGACGCCGGGTGGCGGCTTCGGCGGGCGCGGCGGCGGCCTGCTCGACGCGGCGACGGTCAGCGCCGAGATGAAGGCTCTGCTGGAGGCCGACGCCGACCGGTACACGTGGGTGGCGGCGGCGGTCGGATCGCAGAGCGCGTCGGGATACCAGTTGGCGACCGGTGAACCGGTGATGCCGGTGGGCGGCTTCAACGGCAGCGACCCGTCGCCGACCCTGGCCCAGTTCCAGCAGTACGTGGCCGAGGGCAAGATCCACTACTTCATCGGCGGAGGTGGCTTCGGCGGCGGGCGCAGCATGGGCGGCAGCAGCGCGAGCTCGGAGATCGCGTCCTGGGTCACGGAGAACTTCACGGCCCGGACCGTCGGCACCACCACGGTGTACGACCTGACGCAGCCGACCGGCACCACGACGGCCTGATCCCCGACCCTCGAGTGCGGGCGGTTCCTCGTACGGGAACCGCCCGCACTTTTTCACAGGACCGGCACAGGGAGGTCATAAATGCTGCTCAGCCCGCTGGATCACCGTTGTGCCATGAGCCCTTCGACCCAGCCGGCACAGGCGGTCCCTCCGACCCGGCGCGACTCCCCGGTGCTCGACGTGGTCGTTCCGGTCTACAACGAGGAGATCGACCTCGAGCCCTGCGTGCGGCGCCTGCACGCGTACCTGAGTGACTCGTTCCCCTACCGTTTCCGGATCACCATCGCCGACAACGCGAGCACCGACTCGACACCCGACGTGGCCGGCCGGCTCGCCTCCGACCTGCCCGGGGTGACGTCGGTGCGGCTGACCGGGAAGGGCCGGGGGCGGGCGCTGAAATACGCCTGGACGCAGTCGGACGCGGCGGTGCTGGCCTATCTGGACGTCGACCTCTCGACCGATCTCGGTGCGCTGCTCCCGCTGGTCGCACCGCTGATCAGCGGGCATTCCGACCTGGCCATCGGTACGCGGCTGGCCCGCGGCTCGCGGGTGGTGCGGGGCGCCAAGCGGGAGTTCATCTCGCGCAGCTACAACCTCATCCTGCGAGGCACGCTGGCCGCGCGATTCTCCGACGCGCAGTGCGGCTTCAAGGCGATCAGGTCGGACGTGGCGGCGCGCCTGCTGCCGATCGTGGAGGACACCGGATGGTTCTTCGACACCGAGATGCTGGTGCTGGCCGAGCGGGCCGGCCTGCGCATCCACGAGGTGCCGGTCGACTGGGTGGACGACCCCGACAGCCGGGTCGACATCGTGCCGACGGCCGTGGCCGATCTCCGGGGCATCGTGCGCCTGCTGCGCGCCCTCGGCTCGGGCCGGTTACCGCTGGCCGCGCTGCGCGACCAGCTGGGCCGTGACCCGCTTCCGGTGGCCGGCGTGCCCGCCGGTCTGACCGCCCAGCTGATCCGCTTCGCCGCCGTGGGCGTGGCCAGCACGCTCGCCTACCTGGCCCTGTACGCCACGTTCCGGCTCGGCCTCGGTCCACAAGGGGCGAACTTCGCAGCCCTGCTCCTCACGGCGATCGGCAACACCGCGGCCAACCGCCGGCTGACCTTCGGCGTCCGGGGCACCGACGGCGCCTGGCGCCACCAGGCCCAGGGCCTGATCGTGTTCGGCGTGGGGTTGGGGCTCACCAGCGGCGCTCTGGCCTTGCTCGGCGCTCTGCACTCCGCACCGGCCAAGCCGATCGAACTGACCGTCCTGGTCATCGCCAACCTGCTGGCCACCGCCGTCCGCTTTCTGCTGCTGCGCATCTGGGTCTTCCGCTCCCGCCCCGCCCACCCAGCCGAAACGACAGCCTGATCCCCGACGACAGCGGCGCCTCAGCCCACGAAACGACAGTCTGACCCCCGGACGACAGCGACGCCTGGTCCGTTGGAGAGCCAAGAGCCTGATCCTCCACCCACAGCGACCCCCGACCCACCGAGACGTGGACGAACCGCGACACCTCAGCCCGATCGACGGGGTAACGCCGGGCGGACAAGGTGCCCCGACCCACGGGAACGCCAGCCAGGTCTCCGACAAACCGCGACACCCCGACCCGATCCACGAGCGACAGCGTGATCTCCCACCACAGTGACGCCCGACCCGCAGTGACGACGCCCAGCCCTCCGACGAACCGCGACACCTCGGCCCGATCGACGGAGTATTGCCGGGCCGACGAGACGCCAGGACTGGCGTCAGTAATCCGGCGGTAGCTGGTCGGGCGTGATGCGGCGGGGACGGCCGGACGGGCGGCGGAGCACCGCGGCCGCGACGACCACGGTGGCGAAGAAGGCGGCCGCGGCCGCGGCGACCCACCAGCCGAGGACGCCGAGGATCAGGGCGGCGACCCAGATGACGACGGCGGTGAGGATCAGGGACAGGGACGGCCGTCTGGCCGGGGGCGACTCAAGCCGGCCGCTGGTCATCCGGGCGCAGAATTCGGGATCGTCACGGCGAAGCTGACGCTCGAGCTGCGCCAGGCGTCGGCTGTCTTCCCTGCTCAACACGTCGCCACCTCCGGTCGGGCCGCGGCCACACCCGATCGGACGGCACGCCCTCCGATCCCTGCCATTGTTACTCACGCGTTGCGTTCCGGATACCACCAGAATTCCGCGCCGCTTACAGACCGGGACAAATCCCTCCCGACGACCCCGCACGCGCGCCCTCCATCCCACTTCATGGACGAGCAATCTCGCGAAGAGAGAGCCTCCCGGAGCCACGCCGGGGTGCCGCCCGCACTCCCCCGGGCCCACTGACTCACCGAGCGCTGACCTCAACGATGGCCTCATTCATCAGGCACCGACCAGCACCTCACTCGAACGCGACCGTGGCCTCGGCGACCTCTCGCGCCCGGGCCACCTCGCCCGCCTCCCCCTCGATCTGGTCACGACGCCGGGCCGAAAGCGAATCGAACGCCGTGACAGTGAGGTCGACCCGCTTGCGGCCGGACGTCTTGGCCCGCCACACGCCGGCGATCTCGCCGTCGACCAGGAGGGCCCCGGGGTTGCCGAGCGTGCGCCACACCTCTTTCTGCCGGCTCCGGTCGGGCACGAGGAGGTCGCGATCGCGGGCCTGCAGCAACGGATCCATCGGCGGAACAAAACGGACGCCGGCGGTGGGGGACGCGGACGTCAGCTCGTCGACCGCGCTCGTGGGCAGCCAGGCCTTGCGACCGTCCACCGCGACCTCGGTCAGCCGGTCGGCGGGCCAGACGGATTTCATCTCGGCGGTCGAGCTGCCGAAGTATTTCCCGACCTCGAGCGGACCAGCCGGGCCGAGGAAGCGCAGATAGGTCAGGATCAGCTGGTCGATGCCCTCGTTGACGTCCGGCCGGGGCGGCGCGCCGGGAATCGGGGCCAGCGTCGCGTCGCGGCCGCGGGACTGCACCTCGACGCCGCCGGCCAGGCCGGAGTGCTGCCAGACGTTGCCGGCGATGTGCCGGGCCCCGCAGCTGCGGCAGTCGTAGGTCAGCGAGCGCGGCACCCGCTTGCTCACCTCGGTGCTCACCTGACCGCGCGGCATCGGCTCGTGCACGACCTCGCGGAACGCCTCGGCGGTGACCCGGAAGGCCTCGAGCCCGAGTTTCATGCCGTCGGCGATCTGGCCGCTCTTGATGCGGGCCGAGGCGTCGGCGTCGCTGACCGGCCACAGCTGCCGGACCAGGGCGGGCAGGTCGGCCCGGCGATGCTGGTGGGGCGCCCCGCGAGCCGCCCACACGGTGATCAGCCGGTCGTCGGCCGCGTCGGCGCTGGTGCGCGCGGCCAGCGCGACCTGGGCCGAACCGGGTGTGTACTCCTGCACGCCGAGATCGAGGACCGGGAGGTCGGCGGGGCGATCGGAGCTGCGCTCGGCCAGACCCAGCGCAGCCACCCGATAGGCCATTGCCCGGGCACGGTCGACGGTGACCACGGCACCCTCCTCAAGGACGTCAGCACCTGCCCCGGAGGGGCACCTGACCACGGCCGGGGCGAAGCATCAAGTGCGACGACCGTACCGCCGGGCTGCGACATTTTTCAGCCGGTCATGACGGCTGCCGGACCGGTTTCCGACCAGCTCCCAGGTGTCCAGCCGGCTCGAGCCGTGCGGTCCTTCCTGCAGGATCGGCGGTTCGCCGGTGAGCTGATAGCCGCAGCGCCGGGCGACGGCGGTGCTGCCCACGTTGCGCGGGTCGATACGCAGCAGCAGCCGACTCAATTGCAGACTGCTCTGGGCGTACGCCGAAAGCAGTGACAACGCGCCCGACGCGAGCCCGCGCCGACGCTCCCGGGCGTCCACCAGATAACCCAGCTCGGCCTCCTTGAGGCCGAGGTCGACGCCGTAGAGCAGCACCTCACCGAGGGGCCGGCCGCCGTCGGAGGTGATGGCGAGCTGGATCCGCTGCCCGGTGACGCGATTTTGATAGCACCGCTTCAGATAGGCGATGCCGGCCTCGACGTCGAAGGGCGACGGCATCGGCGTCCACCGGGCGATCTCCGGCTCGTCCAGCATGCGGACCAGGTCGTCCAGGTCGTCGGAGCGCCATTCGCGCAGCACGAGACCGTCGCCCGTCAGGGTGAGCGGAAAAGGCAGACGGCTGGCGGCCATGATGGGATCCTGCCCGGAAGGACCGGTTCCGGCCAGTAGCGCAGCATATGAAACGCGTGAGTGATTGGTCATGCCCGAAACGTCGGATAGCCGCTACCGTCGGCGACGGATTCGCGAGATGATGCCCGGATCCGCGCCATGTGTGGCCAATGTGGAGGGTTGGTGCGTGCTCCGATCCCGCTGGTCGTACCGTAGTGGCCGTGGAGGGACGAACCGCAGCGACGACCCGGCGAGGGGAGACCTACGCCGGGCTGTCCCGTGCGCAGCGGGCCGGCGAGAGGCGGGCCCGGATCGTCGCCTCGGCGGTGCAGCTCTTCGGCACCCGCGACTACGAGGACGTCACCGTCGCCGACGTCTGCACCACCGCCCGGGTGTCCAAAAGGTACTTCTACGAGCATTTCGACGACCGGGCCGACCTGTTGCTCAAGGTGAACCGCGAGCAGAACGAGTGGTTGCTCCGCGGTGTCGCGGCCGCCGTGCCGGCCGAGCCGGCGAGCCTGGCCGAGGTGTTCCGGCCGGCGCTGCACATCCTGGTCGGCATGCTGAAGAGCAACCCGGAAAGCGCCCGGGTGATCTATGTGAACGCGCCCCGCATGGAGAGCCGCCGCCGTGGGGTGCTGCGCGAGGACGCCCAGTTCGTCGCGGCCGTGCTGCGGCGGGCCGGGGGCACCCCGCGGGACCAGGTCGGGTACGACCGGACGCTGCTCGCCCTGGTGGCCGGGCTCAGCGAGGTGATCATCGACTGGATCGCCCAGGACATGACCGGCGACCAGGACGACCTGGCCGAGCACCTGACCGGCATAGCGCTCGCCCTCGCCGCCACCGCCGTCTCCCTCTGACCCACGTCAGAGCCGGCGGGCGGTGATCTCCACTCCGGCGGCTCGCAGACGGGTGACCAGCGCGTCGCCGAGGGCCGTGGCCGGGGTCAGCACGCCGCCGTCGGAGGGCGGCAGGGCGTCGCGGTCGTGGACCAGCGTGAGGGCCGACTCGCCGAGCATGATCGCGGTGGCCGCATAACCGGGATCGCCCTGCGCGCGGAAGCGGGCCGTGTAGCGCGCACCGGTCGTCGTGGTCGTGAAGAAGTCGACGGTGAAGTGGCCGTCGCGCTGCACCTTCTCGCTGGGCCCGCCGCCCGGCTTGGGCAGCACCCGGTCGAGCACGAACCTGGTCGGCGGTAGCATCAGCCCCGCGACCAGGGCGCCGAAGCCGAGCTTGACGCCGTTGGCGATCAGCGGCGAGAGCGGCGAGGCGCCGACGCTCAGCAGCTCCCGGTAGCGGAACCGGCGACCGTACCGATGGTCACGCAAGGCGTTGCTGCGCCGCACGACCCGGGTGTTGTACGAGGACATGAAGAACGGCGCGAGCGTGCCTCGCAGCCGGGGGTCGACCTCGGCGGCCTTGACGGTGGCCACGTCGCTCTGCCGGCCGAGGTCGGGCTCACCGGCCCGGTCGGGGCTCAGCGAGTACGGGCTGGCGGCGGTGCGGCGCAGGCTGCGATCCTTCTTCATCACGTCGAGCTGGTGCCGCAGCGTGTCGAAGGTGCCGCCGCTGACGCCCCCGCTCATGCTGGTCACGACCATGGTGGTGTCGGTGAGCTCCCCCGCGCCGTCGGCCGCGACCTGCCCGGCCAGGACGTGCACGCCGATGTCGGAGGGAATCGAGTCGAAGCCGCACGAGTGCACGATCCGCGCGCCGGTCCGGCGAGCCCGCTCGTGGTTGGCGTCGATGCTGCGACGGGCGAACAGGACCTCGCCGGTCAGATCCACGTAGTCGGTGCCGGCATCGGCGCAGGCCGTGGCCAGCGCGGCGCCGTATTTCAGGTACGGCCCGACGGTGCTGATCACGACGCGGGTCGAAGCCGCCATCCGGGCCAGCGCGTCGGCGTCGTCCGCGTCGGCCACCAGGATCGGCCAGTCGACGCCCAGCTTGTCGCGGACGGCGGCCACCCGGGACTCGGAACGGCCGGCCAGGGCGACCCGGGTGCCGGGCTCCGCGTGCCCGGCCAGATACCGCGCGGTCAGGACGCCGACGAAACCGGAGGCGCCGTAGACGACGATGTCATGATCCCGGACCTGATCGCTCATGGTTGTGGATTCTCCATCAGTGCCCCCGGAGCCGCTCGACGGGTTTAGTCTCGATCCGATTGTTACCCTTCCGATCCGGCCGGTGACCTGCGTGTACCGGCCCGGTCCGCGCGTCGCGGACCCCGCGGGCGGAACGCCGAGTCCTGCCGCCGCCCGACGGAACGACCACCCACGGCATGGAGCGGGGGACCCACGTTCCCCGGCGCGTCCGCGCGCCTCGGGGTGAAGCCGCCACGCGCGGCCGGGCACCTCAGCCCGAACCCGACAGCTGACCTCGCAGGCGTGGAGGACCCTCTGTCATGGCACACACCTGTCACCGTGCCCGCGCCACGCGGCACTTCCGCCTCGCGCTCGTGCTGGCCACGGTCGGCTTCGTCCTGGCCGTGCCGGCCATCCAGGATCCGGCGGCGGCCGCGCCGTCCGGGGGCGCCGGCGTCAACTGGGACGCCATCGCCCACTGCGAGTCCCGCGGCAACTGGAGCATCAACACGGGCAACGGCTACTACGGCGGTCTGCAGTTCAGCCGCCGGACCTGGCGCGCCTACGGCGGCGCGCGCTTCGCCGGCACCGCCGACCAGGCGACCCGCGCCGAGCAGATCCAGATCGCCGAGCGGGTCCTGGACGGCCAGGGCATCGGCGCCTGGCCGACCTGCGGCCGCCGGGCCGGTTCGACCGAGCGGTACCAGGCTTCGGGCACCCTCAGGACGGCCCGGCCGACCGGGCTCTCCTACGTCGTCCAGCTAGGCGACACGCTCGCCCTGATCGCCGGGAAGACCGACATCGCGGGCGGGTGGCGCGCCCTCTACCGCCTCAACCGCGGCACGCTGTCCAGCCCCGACCGGATCTATCCCGGCCAGCGGCTCAACCTCTGAGCCACCGGCGGACGGAAAATCGGCGGCGAGCGGCCGGAGCCGTGGATAGCTTCTTGGCCATGACAGACACCTCGCTGCGCGACAGGCTGCGCCAGGCGCTGCCGACGGCCATGAAAGCCCGCGACCGGCCGGCGGTCTCGGCCCTGCGAGCGACCCTCGCGGCCCTCGACAACGCCGAGGCGGTCGTGCCGGCCGAGGGGTCGAGCCGCGGCCAGGCGATCGAGGAAGCGCCGGTCGGCGTGGGGGCGACCGAGGTGGCGCGGCGGCTTCTCGGCGAGGACGACGTGCTCCGGATCGTCCGCGCCGAGGCCGAGGAACGCGAGCGGGCCGCGGCCGAGTATCAGGCGCTCGGCCGCGAGGACCGGGCCGGGCAGCTGATCGCCGAGGCCACCGTGCTGCGAAGTCATCTGGGCGGCGACGGGTCGGCCTGATTGCCGGCGTCAGGCGCGCGGGTCGATGTGCACCTTCGGCGCCGACCCGCGGCGTCGCCCGGCGAGCACCTCGGCCGCGTCGTCCAGCCCGACCGTCTCGGCGACCAGCGGCCTCGGGTCGACCGTCCCCGACGCGTACGCCTCGATGGTCTCGGCCAGGCCACCGGAGGCGCTCAGGACGCCGGCCACGGTCACGTCCTTGAGAACGGCCCGGCGGGTGTCCACGAAGGACGCTTCGGCCGCGATGCCGATGCAGACGACCCGCCCGCCGGGTTCGACGCGGTCGAGCGCGAAGGCCGGCAACGAGGGCGCGTTGGTGGCGTCGATGATCGCGTCGTACGGCACGGACGGCAGCTCGTCGCGCGTCCACGCGTCGGTGAAGCCGAGCGACCGGGCGAAGGCCAGCGACTCGCCGGTCGCGCCCAGCAGGTGGACGTCGGCGCCGCCCGCCCGGGCGAACATGGCGACCAGCAGGCCGATCGTGCCGGGCCCCATGACCAGCACCGACCGGCCGGCCACGGGTCCGGCCGCCCGGACGGCGCGCAGCGCGTTGCCACCGGGCTCGACCAGCGCCCCGAGCGTGGCGTCGACCTCGTCGGGCAGCGGGTACAGCGCCTTCGCGGGCACCGGCAGGCGCTCGGCCAGCGCGCCCGGCCAGCCGTGGCGGATGCCGATCTCGTAGCGGTCGGCGCACAGGTGCTGCCGGCCGCCGGTGCAGCGCGCGCACTTCCCGCAGCCGAGCATGGTGTCGCCGGTGACCCGCCGGCCCAGCCACGACCGATCGACCCCCGGCCCGACGGCCGACACGACGCCGCTCCATTCGTGGCCGATCCGCACCGGGTACGTGGCGTCGCCGCTGGCCAGGTAGGCCATGTCGCCGCTGAGGAACTCCATGTCGGTGCCGCACACCCCGGCCCGCTCGACGTCGACGACCACTTCGCCGTCACCGGCCACGGGCGGCTCGACGTCGACGACCTCGGCCTGCCCCGGCCCGTTGATCACGAATGCGCGCATGCGACCAGTCTGCCGCGCGTCGCCGGCCGGCGACCGTGAGGCCGCCGACAAGGCGCGCTCAGTGGGCCGGCTCCAGGTCGGCCCGGCGGGAGCGGGCCGAGGAAAAGCGCGGCTCGGCCAGGACGGCCAGCACGGCGACGGCGGAGAGGACCGCGCCGGCCAGCGCCGGGGTGCGAGGACCGCTGGTGGTGAGCAGGGCGCTGCCCAGCAACGCCCCGCCGGTGATGCCCACGTTGAAGGCCGTGGAGGTGCCGGCGGCGGCCATGTCGGTGGTGTTCGGGGCGACCTCCAGGACCCGCGCGCCGACGATCGAGGCGGCGCCGGACAGGGCGAAACCGGCGAACGCGGTGGCGGCCACGGCCGTGATCTGGTGGGTGCCGAAGGTGAACTGGACGGCCAGGGCGACCGCCTGGACCGTCGTGATCACCAACCAGCTCCGCCAGCCCCAGCGGCCGACGACCAGGCCGGCCACCAGCACGCCGAGCAGGCCGGCGATGCCGCGGAGCAGTAGGACGGGGCCCAGGGCCGACGGGTCGAGGCCGCTCACCCGGGTCAGGAACGGGTCGATGTAGGTGAAGGCGACGAAGGCCCCGGCGACCGTGATCGCGCTGGCCACGACGAGCATGCGGTAGCGACCGGCGTCGGGGGCCGTGCCCCGGTCGGCGTCGCTCGCGGCCCGCGGGCTCGGAGGCAACAGGGCCAGCACGACGACCAGGACGACGACGGCCAGAACACCGAGCGCCAGGAACGGCGGGCGCCAGCCGGCCCGCTGGCCCAGCCAGGTGCCCAGCGGGACGCCGACCAGCGGGGCGGTCGAACTGCCGGCGAACACCAGCGACACGGCCCGGCCGCGCAGGCGCTGCGGGAACAGTCCGGCCGCGGCCGGCGTGACGACCGCCCAGAACACGGACTGGCTCAGGGCGATCGCGACCCGCGCGCCCAGCAGCGACGCGTAGTTGACGGCCGCTGCGGAAAGCCCGGTCGCGACGGCGAACACGGCCAGGAGCACGACCAGCAGGCGGCGTCGCGGCCAGGCCGCGGTGAGCCGGGTGAGCGGGACCGTGGCGACCACGACGACGAACCCGTACGCGGTCACGAGCAGGCCGATCGACGACTCGCTGACGCCCAGGTCACCGGCCATCGCGGCGAGCAGGCCGATCGGCAGGGTCTCGACCGTGACGTAGATGAAGGCCCCGAGCGCCAGTGCCGCCAGCACCACCCAGGCACGCGTACGACTCATGAGGCCGACGCTATCCGGGACGTACGACAAGATCCCGCCGATCCACCAGTGGCGGGCGTTGATCCGTTCGGGGGATCAGCGCTCCTCACCCGCTCCCTTACGATGCCCGTCGTGCCTCATCGGATCACGCGAGCGACGCTGTCGGCCGCCCTCGTCGCCGGCTCGACCGCGCTCGCGCTGAGTGCCCCGGCCCCGGCCTCCGCCATCGACCTGGCGGTTCCGCTCGACATCGCCTCGTTCGGCGACATCGTCGTCAGCGGCGACACCGGGCGGATCTTCATCACCGATCCGGCGGGCGGCAAGCTGATCACCACCGACTTCGCCGGCGTGGTCAAGAGCACGGCCGCGAACCTGCCCGGGATCAGCAGCCTGCTGCTCGCGGGGAACGGCGACGTCTACGCCGCATCCCCCGCCGAGAATTCGATCTACGCCTTCAACCGGAGCGGCACGCGGATCGCCACCTATCGGGCTCCCGGCGACATCCGGCCGGCCACCCTGGCCGAGACCGGGGGCACGTTGTGGTTCGGCGAGGCGGACGGCGGTCTGGGCCGGCTCGACCGCGACGGCGAAGTGGACGAATGGACGCCCGACGTCACCAGCACGCCGTTCGACGAGGCCCCGATTCTGGCCTCCCGGGGCAAACTGATCGCCGCGGTCGATCCGTCGGCCACCACCGGCACTGTCACCGTCGTGGACGCCTCGACGGCCACCCCGGCCCCGGTGGCCGCCGCGAGCATCGGCCAGACCCGTGACCTGACCTTCAACGCCGACGGCAGCCGTCTCGTCGTCGCCGGCCCGCAGGGCCTGGCCCGCGCGGTGAAGCCCGCCGACCTCAGCACGATCCAGAATTACACCGCCGGCACCGACGGCGCCGCCGTCGCCGTGAAGCCGGACGGCACCGTCGCGGTCGGCCTCGGCGGGACGACGAGCAAGGCCGTCTCGGTCTTCGCGCCCGGCTCAGCCACGCCGACCCGGCAGTTCACTCTGCGGGGCACCGGCCCGCTGCAGCGCGGCGGGCTGGCCTGGGAGCCGGACGGCCCGCGGCTGTTCGGCGTCTCGGGCGGTGGCGGCAGCTACTCGCTGCAGATCCTGGACGACCCGGCCAAGCTGGCCACGTCGCTCCGGCTGACCGTGCCGGCCAAGGTGGTGCTGGGCCAGACCGCCACGATCACGGGGGTCTTCGCGCCGGTCCCGGCCGGCCTGCCCGTGGTGATCACCCGCAAGGACTCCGCCGGCAGCCGCCGCGTCGGCCCGTCGACCGTACCGGCCACCGGCACGTTCCGGATCAGCGACAAGCCCACCCGGCCCGGCTCGGTCACCTACACCGCCGCGTTCGCCGGCGACGACGACTACTCACCGGTCACCGTCGTCAGATCCTTCCCGGTCGGCACTGTCCGGGCGACGACGCTCACGCTCGACCGCAACGGCAGCACCTACGCCGCCGGGTCGACGGTGACGTTCACCGCCAAGCTGGGCGCCACCCAGACCAACCGTACGGTGGAGATCTGGGCCGACCCCTACGGCGGCGACCTGCCCAACCGGCTGGTCCGCAAGGCGACGGCGAACAGCCGGGGCCTCGTGACGGCTTCGTTCAAGCTGACCCGCACCACCACCATGTCGGCGATCTTCCGCGGCGACGCCTTCACCTCCGCCCGCACCGCCACCTCGAAGGTCGCCACCCGGGTCAGCGTGTCGGTCGCGCTCGACCGGCACTTCGGAACGGGAAAGATCGGCTCGGTGTCGTACCACTTCCTGCGTTCGAAAGTGAACCCGCGTTTCATCACCAGCATGTCGCCCTATCCGGGCCGGTCGGCCTACCTCGAGATCGGCTATCACGACGGCAAGCAGTGGCGGACGTGGAAGTCGGCCTACTCGAAGCTGTACGACGGCAAGGCCTACAACGAGCTCACCGGCACGCACACCGTCGGCCTGAAATACCGGGTACGCGCCTCCTACCTCAACGGCAAGTCCGGCGACACGGTGAACACCACCACCTACGGCGCCTACAAGTACTTCACCTTCACCAAGTAGCCGGCCCGGCCCTCCCTAGACTCGACAACCGTGATGAGACAACCGCGCCTCGAAATCGAGTACTGCACGCAGTGCCGCTGGCTGCTTCGAGCCGCGTGGACGGCTCAGGAGCTGCTCACCACGTTCCAGAAGGAACTGGGCGAGGTGGCGCTCGTGCCCGGAACGGGTGGGGTGTTCGAGATCCGGCTCGACGACGAGCTGCTCTGGTCACGCAAGGAGAGCGGCTTCCCGGAGTTGCCCGAGCTGAAGCGGCTGGTCCGCGATCGCGTCGCGCCCGGCCGGTCCCTCGGCCACACCGACCGGGCGAGCGACCGCGACGGGGCAGCGGCAGCGCCGGAGTAGCACCGGCCGGGTGACCTACCGGGTGAAGAGGACGTCGAGGTCGCGCTCGGCGAACAAGCGGTGATGCCACTCCTCGTTCAGGACGGTCAGGAGACATTTGCGGACGGGATAGGCCCGCGGCTCGGGCCAGCCGGGGCCCTCGACCGGGACCGTGTCGGCGGCCAGCGACTCGTCGGTGAGCCCGTCGACGACCCGGCGGACCGTGGCCATCCGGTCGAGCCGCAGCGCGAGCGCCTCGTCGAGGCCGGGGCGCGCCGTCCGGTCGCGCGGCACCCCGGGGGTGTCGGGCATGCCGTCCCAGGGCAGGTCGAGCGCGTGCCAGGGCGACGGGTCGCCCAGGACGGCCCGCCCCACCCACGCGTCGGTCGCGAAGGCCAGGTGCCGCAGGGTCTCGATGAACGACCACTCGTCGTCCACCGACTCGTGCAACAGGTCCGGCGGCAGCTTGCGGGCCCGTTCGACCGTGCCCGCCCAGCGGCGCTCGACGATGTCCCACGCCTCGCGGAAGCCGGCCGGGTCGGCCGGCCGCATCTTGACCCGTTCCGGGTCGCGCCGGTCGAGCTCGGCCTCGACCAGCGGCGCCACGTCGACACCGTTGATCACCAGGTGGGAGATCTCGCCGTCGATGGAGACGTTGCCCAGGTAGACGCCGCGCATCACCGAGTCGAAGAAGTCGGTGTCGCGGAAGACGGAGCGACGCAGATCAACGTCGGTGAACCGGGAACCGCTCAGGTCCTCGTGCTGGAAGTCGGCCATGTCAGCAGGCTAGAGCCTATTCAGGACGGTCGGCTTCCGTTATCCGGTGCCGCCCGATCGGAACGATCATCGGCGTGTGCGAGACCGGGTCGTCGACGAGCCGGCAGCGCATGCCGAAGACGTCCGCGATGACGTCCTCGGTCAGCACCTCCCGCGGCGCGCCGGCGGTGACGATCGCGCCGTCCTTCATCACCACGAGGTGGTCCGCGTAACGGAAGGCCAGATTGAGCTCGTGCAGCACGATCACGACGGTCGTGCCCTCGGCCTCGTTCAGATCGGTCAGCAGGTCGAGCACCTCGACCTGGTGGCTGATGTCGAGATAGGTGGTCGGCTCGTCGAGCAGCAGGATCCCGGTGCGCTGGGCCAGCGCCATCGCGATCCACACCCGCTGCCGCTGACCGCCCGAGAGCTCGTCGACCGGCCGGGCGGCCAGGTCGAGCGTGCCGGTCGCGGTGAGCGCCGCGGTGACCGCCTCGTCGTCGTCGCCGCTCCACCGCCGGAACCAGCCCTGATGCACGTGCCGGCCCCGGCTGACCAGGTCGGTCACCGTGATGCCGTCGGGCGCGATCGGGCCCTGCGGCAGGATGCCGAGCCGGGTCGCGACCTCGCGGCTGGGCGTCGAGTGGATCGACTTGCCGTCGAGCAGCACGTCTCCCGACGAGGCCGGCAGCAGGCGGGCCAGCCCGCGCAGGAAGGTCGACTTCCCGCACGCGTTGGGTCCCACGACGATGGTGACCTGGCCGGTCGGCACCGGCATGGTGAGGTCGCGGACCACGGCCCGTTCGCCGTATCCCAGCGACAGCCGATCGGCCTTCAGATCCACGGGCACGGTCATCCTCCTCGGCCGGAGCGGTTGGCCGTGGCGAGCAGCCACAGCAGGTAGGGGGCGCCGATGACACCGGTGACCACCCCGACGGGGAACTGCCGGGAGCCCAGCAGGTGCGACCCGATGAAGTCGGAGACGAGCACCAGCAGGGCGCCGACCAGGGCGGCCTGGATCAGCACGGGCCGGCCGCCGCCGACCAGGCGCGCGGCGATCGGGCCGGACATGAAGGCGACGAAGGCGATCGGCCCGGCCGCCGAGGTGGCCATGCCGGTCAGGCCGACAGCG
This sequence comes from Actinoplanes sp. M2I2, assembly GCF_023544445.1. Taxonomy (GTDB): domain Bacteria; phylum Actinomycetota; class Actinomycetes; order Mycobacteriales; family Micromonosporaceae; genus Actinoplanes. Next base: position 666,265 of record NZ_JALPVJ010000005.1, read on the forward strand.
GTGATCAGCAGGGCGAACCGGCCGGCCTGGACCCGGACGCCGAACGCCGTGGCCAGGTCGTCGCCGAGCTGCATGCCGGTGAGCATCCGGCCGAGGACCAGGGCGAGCGGCATCAGGATCAGCACGGCGACGGCGAGCGGCCCGATCTGGTCCCACGAGCGGCCGTTGACGCTGCCGGTCAGCCAGATCATCGCCTCGGCCGCGACCTTGACGTCCGAGCGGGTCAGAATGTACGAGGTGATGCTGGTCAGCACCGTGCCGATGCCGATGCCGACCAGGATGAAGCGGTAGCCGCCCACTCCCTTGCGCCACGAGAGCGCATAGATGAGCAGCGCGGTGAGCACGGCCCCGGCCAGCCCGGCGGCCGAGACGAGGCCCCCGTCGACGTGCAGCACCAGCACGGTCACCACCGCGGCGGTGGTCGCGCCCTGGCTCACCCCGACCACGTCGGGGCTGGCCAGCGGGTTGCGCAGCAACTGCTGAAAGATCGCGCCGGCCAGCCCGAAGGCCAGCCCGGCGAGCGCCGAGACGGAGGCCCGGGGCAGACGCAGGTCGTGCATGATGTAGTCGACGCCGGCCGGGGTGGGCAGCCCCAGCAGCGAACGCACCACGTCGGGCAGCGAGATCTGGAAGTCGCCGTAGGACAGCGTCAGCGCGATCATCGCGATCACCGCGGCGGTCAGCCCGACCGCGACCCCTCGGGCCCGTGCCGCCTCCCGGCGCCGGGTCGCCGCGACCACCCCGGCGCTCACAGCTCGGCCAGCTTCTCGCGACGGGCCATGGCCACGAAGATGGGCGCGCCGATGATCGCGGTGACGATGCCGACCTGCACCTCGCCGGGACGGGCGACGACGCGGCCGAGGACGTCGGCCAGGAGCAGCAGCAACGGCGCCAGCGCCATCGAGTAGGGCAGCAGCCACCGGTGGTCGGGCCCGGTGATCGACCGGGCGATGTGGGGAATGACCAGGCCGATGAAGACCAGCGGCCCGGCCATCGACGTGGCCGTGCCACAGAGCAGCACCACCGCGCCGGCCGCGACGAGTCGCGCGACGATCACGTTCTGGCCGAAGGAGGTGGCCACGTCGTCGCCCAGGGCCAGCGCGTTGAGCGCCCGGGCCGACCAGAGTGCGAGCAACGCCCCGGCGATCAGGAACGGCAGGCTCTGGACGGCGATGTCGGTGCCCCGGCCGGCCAGCGAGCCGACCTGCCAGAACCGGAACTGGTCGTAGGCGTCCACGTCGGTGATGAGCACGGCGGTGGTGAACGAGGTGAGCGCCGCCGTGACCGCCGCGCCGGCCAGGGCCAGCTTGACCGGGGTGGCGCCGCCGCGGCCGATGGACCCGACGGTATAGACCAGCACCGAGGTCACCGCGGCGCCGAGGAAGCCGAACCAGACGTACCCGGTCAGGTTGGTGATGCCCAGGAAGCTGATCGCGACGACGATGAACAACCCGGCGCCGGCGTTGACGCCGAGGATGCCCGGGTCGGCCAGCGGGTTGCGGGTGACGCCCTGGATGACCGCGCCGGCCAGCCCGAACGCGGCCCCGGCGAGCAGGCCGACGATCGTCCGGGGAAGGCGGGACTGGGTGACGATCAGGTCTTCGGTGGAGTTCGGGTCCGGGTTGACGAGGGCGTGCAGCACCGTGCCGAAGGGCACGTCACGGGCGCCGACGGCAAGGCTCAGCAGCGCGGCACCCGCGAGGGCCGCCGCGATCACCACCAAGCCGGTGGTGAGCACGACGGCCCGGCGGTGCCGGATGGTCGTCTCCGGCACCGGTGGTCAGCCGAGAGCGCCGGCCAGCAGCGGCGTGACCTGGTCGACGGCGTAGGACAGGCCGCCGACCGACGCGCTGGAGAACGCGTTGGAGATGTCCTTGTTGTCCATGTAGGCCACGTGCCCGGCCTTCACCGAGGGCACCGCCTGGAACAGCTTGTCGCCCTTGACCTGGTCCAGCGTCGACTGGATCAGGAACACGACGGTCAGGTCGGCGTTCGCCAGGTCGAGCTGCTCGTTGGAGAGCGGGATGTAGAAGGAGTCCTTCTTCAGGGCCTCGACCGCCGGGGCGTTCTTGAAGCCGAGCTTGGTCAGGAAGTCGACCCGGCCGTCACCGGTGACGTAGGCGCCCCAGCCCTCGCCGGTGCGGGCCACCGCGGCGACGGTCGCGTCCTTGAACTTGGGGTTGGCGGCCGCGGCGGCGGTGAACTTGGCGTCCAGGTCGGTCTTGAGCTTGGCCGCCTCGGTCTGCTTGCCCAGCGCCTTACCGACCATGTCGAGCTGCTGCTCCCAGGTCGTCAGGTACATCTCGCCGCCCTTGGGGACGTCGACCACCGGGACGCCGAGCTTGGCCAGCTGGTCGTGGCGGGCCTTGTCGCCGCTGGAGCGGGTGTCGAGGATCAGGTCGGGCTTGAGGGCCGCCACCTTCTCCATGTCGACCTCGAGGGTGCCCAGGGTCTCCGGCTTGGTCGTGTACTTGCCGGCGTTCCAGGGGCCCTGGCCCTCGCCGCCGAACGCCAGCCAGTCGGCCGCACCCACCGGCTGCACGCCGAGCGAGAGCGCGACGTCGGCGTCGCTCCAGCCCAGAGCGACCACGCGCTCGGGCTGCTGGCTGACCGTCACGTCGCCGAAGGCGGTGGTGATGGTGACGGGGAACTGCGAGGCCGCCGAGGAGGCCGTGGCGGGGGGCGCGTCGTTGTCTTCCGTGCCGCTCGTCGAGCAACCGGAGAGGGCCACGACGGCACCGAGGACGGCCACCGGCAGCAGCCGGCGCGCGCGGGAGAACGGTAGACGCATGAAGGCTCCATCGAGATTAAAGCAAGATCAAAGGTGAGCCTAACCTAACGACCACCACCATATCCGCAAGCCAGAGCCGTCCAGGTCACATTTCCGTACGTCCCGCGAGATGGGCGGCGGCGGCGATCGTGGCCGCGTACTGGACGCCGACCAGCCGGCGGATCTCGATCGGCTCGAGCTCGGCCACCCGCGCGTCCTCGGCCAGCCACTCCGCGTACCGCTGCTCCACCTCGGTCAGAGCGGCGCGGAGCTTTCCGCGGACATTGCCCACGGCGGCCTCGCCCCGCAGCGCGCGCCGCAGGATGCCGCCGTAGCGCAACCGCCACTCGTGGACGTTGAGGGCCAGCGAGTTGGCCTCGGCCACCGTGGCCGGACGGTCGGAGGCGGCCTCCTTGCTGCGGGCCAGCCGGGCCGGGCCGGTGCGCTCGAGCATCGCGGCGTAGAAGCGCGCGGCCCGCCAGAACGGCGAGGCCGGGGCCAGCAGGTGGCCTTCGACCGAGGCCAGCGTACGGGTCAGGAGCTCGGCCAGGTCGGTGATCCCGACCGCGTTGGCGGCCAGCGCCTCGGCATAGCCGACCCCCGCGCCGGAGGTGTCCCCGGAGCGCGTGTCCAACCAGTAGGGCAGCTCACTGACCAGCATGAACGAGCCCCACTGGCCCGAATACCAGGTGGTGCTGCCGCCCTCGAAGACCCACGGCTCGTTGCGGGCCATCGTGCGCTCGTAGACGGTGGCCAGCGGCGTGGCCTCGTAGATCGCGTCGTCGAGCAGCACCAGGTCGGGCGCCTCGGGCTCGCCGCGGTCGAGCGGGATGCCGAGGTGCTCGGGAATCCGCTGCAGGATCGGGTGCAGCTCCGGCTCGGCCCGGCTGAGCCAGTAGTACGCGCCCCCGAGCTCACTGTTGTGCAGCGAGGCGATGAGCGCCGGCCGGTGCGCGTCGATCAGCCGCATGAGCGCCTGCGTCTCGGGGATCGGCTCGTCGAAGTACGCGTCGCCGTGGTTGACCGGGAACGTCCACTCGACCTGGTCGCGCCCGGCCGGGCGGTAGAAGTGCTCGGCGTAGTGGGCCCGGGTGAACGGGCCACCCAGCCACCCCTCGTTGAGCCGCAGCCCGTCCGGGTCGGCGCAGTCCACGATCCGCCACCGATGGCCGAGCCGCGCGCGCAGCCCGGGATCGGCGCAGAGCCGTTCAGCCAGGTGCAGCGCCGTCAGGCCGCCGATCGGCTCGTTGGGATGCGGCAGGCCGAACGCCAGGGCCTCGGGGGCCCCGGCGTCGTCGTGCTCGATCGTCAGGCACCACAGCGGGTTGCCCTGCTGGGAGCTGCCGCACCGCCGCAACGAGGCAATGCCGGGGTGACGATCCGCGATCCGCCGGAGCCCGGCGTGCAGGTCGTCGACCCCGGCGAACGCCGGATAGGCCGGCACGGTCTCGATCTCGGCGAGCAGCCAGGCGGGAAGGTTGTCCACCCGGCCATCTTCCTCGCTATTCCTTGGTGCCCGCTGCGCGTACCGGGGGGACCCGGAGCAGGCGGCTCACCGGCAGGATCGTGGTCGCCAGGGCCAGCGCGGCCGTCCCGCCCAGCACGATCACCCAGCCCAGCGGCGGGATGTAGGGCAGGAACGTCCCGGTCAGCGCGTGCACCACCGCGATCAGCGTCGCCCCGGCGATCAGGGCGCCGACCGTCAGCGACGTCCCCAGCAGACCGACCTGCTCGGCGTTCACCATCCGCCGCACCTGCCGCCGGGTGACCCCGGCCAGCCGCAGCAGGGCCAGCTCGCGGCCCCGGGCCAGCGCGGCCATGACCATGGTGTTGCCGGCCGCCAGCGCGGCGTAGCCGACCATCACGGCGATCAGCAGCTTGTTGAGCCAGGCGGTGACGGCCAGGTCCCGGCTGAGCCGGCCGGTGAGCTCGTCGGTCGTGGTGACCGTGCCGAACGCGGCGAGTTGCTGGTCGGCGCCGCCCTGGGTGCGGACGAGCACCTCGTCGTACGTGCCGCCGGTCTGCGGCAGCAGGACGTCGCCGAAGCCGAGCCCCCGGTCGTAGATCGCCACCACCCGGGGCTTGACCGGGGTGCCGTCGGCCAGCCAGAGGTCCGCCGTGTCGCCCACCTTCCAGCTGGACGTGGACGCCTGCAGCGCCGAGACGGCGATCGTGCCGTCGGTCAGGCCGGCCAGACTGCCCTCCCGCACCTTGACGTCCATCGTGGACCGCAGCTGGGCCGGATCGGCCGCGCGGGCCACGGCCGGCTCGGCCCCGCCGAAGACGCGGACCACCACCGACGTGTTCCGGATGCCGGTCGCCGCCTCGACGCCGGGGATCTGCCGCACCTTGGCGACGGTCGCCGCCGGCAAACCTCCGGGCGCGGTCACCACCCGGTCGGCCAGCATGCCTTCGCGGCTCTGGGCGACGGTCTGCCGCTGCAGGTTGTCCTGGAGGAACCACACCGAGCCGCCGAACCCGACCGACAGAACGAGAGCGCTCAGCACCGCGGACATGCCGCGCGCGTTGACCCGCAGGTTGGCCGAGGCCAGGTCCCCCGAGACACCCCACACCGTACGCAGGACCGGCGCGAGCAGCCGTGCGGCGAACCCGTTGATCCAGGGCGCCAGGAGCGCGACCGCCAGCACGAAGAGGTAGAGCATGCCGACCGCCGCGGCCAGCGCGGCCGTGCCGCCCAGCGCGGCCGCGAAGAACAGCGACACCACGGCGCCGGCCAGCATGATCAGACCGGAGGCGAGCCGGACGCGACCGCCCTTGGCCGGTTCGACCGCGATCTCGCCCAGCGCCTCGGCCGGGCGGATCCGGGCGACGCGGCGGGCCGCGATCCGGGCCGCCAGCACCGCGACCAGCGTGGTCAGCGCGACCGCGACCAGGGCGGCGAGCCCGGGGTTGACGATCGGGAAGCCGTCCGGCAGGAAGCCGCGCGAGACGAGCTGGTCGTGCACCCAGCGGGTGGCCCACAGGCCGGCCGGCACGCCGATCACAGCCGAGGCCAGGCTCACCACCGCGGCCTCGGCGACGACCAGGCGGCGCACCTGGGCCGGGGTCGCGGCGATGGCGCGCAGGAGGGCCAGGTCACGACGGCGGTGCCGGACGGAGAGGCCGACCGTGCCGGCCACCACGAAGACGATCAGCATCACGACGTAACCGCCGAACGCCGAGCCGGCCGTGATCAGCAGCGATCGGGCCTCGATCGAGGAGGACGCCTCGGCCCAGCCGCGCTCGTCCCCGGCGTACGACTCGACGCCGGCGTCGCGGGCGAGCTTGTCGATCGCCGCGTACGCGCTGCCGGGCGCCTTGATCGTGATGGCGCCGGCCCGGCCGTCCTGGACGTTCACCGCCTGCACGTCCGTGACGCCGGGGACCGTACGGATCTGGTCGGCCAGACCGGCCGGGACGGTGCCCTCGGGCAGCGGCACCTCGGAGGTGGTGACCTCGCCGTCGAACTCCTTCGTGGACACGGTGATCTGCCGGTGGGCGACCACGACGTCGGCCGCGGCGAACTGCTGCGGTTCGGGCTTGTACTGGAGGCCGGACTGCACGAAGACGGCCAGGCTCATCAGGATCATCACGCCGCCGGCCAGGGCGACCAGGGTGGCGACCGAGGCGCCGGGACGCTGGCGCAGCAGGCGCATCGCGAGCTTGAGCATGGTGTCAGCCCTTCCGCCGGGTCGCCAGGACCTCGGCAATCTTCTCGGCGCCCAGCTGGGGCAGGTCGCGGACGATCCGCCCGTCGGCCAGCACCAGGACGCGGTCGGCGTAGGAGGCGGCGACCGGGTCGTGGGTCACCATCACCACGGTCTGACCGAACTCGTCGACCATCGAGCGCAACAACCCGAGCACCTCGGCGGCCGTCTCGGTGTCGAGCGCCCCGGTCGGCTCGTCGGCGAAGACGACATCGGGCCGCACGGCCAGGGCCCGGGCGATGGCGACGCGCTGCTGCTGGCCGCCGGAGAGCTGGGCCGGGCGCCGGGTCAGGCTGTTGGTCAGGCCGACCCGCTCGATCACGCTGCCCAGCCAGTGCCAGTCGGGCTTCTCTCCGGCCAGCCGGGCCGGCAGCAGGATGTTCTCCTCGACGGTGAGCGCGCCGATCAGGTTGAAGGACTGGAAGACGAACCCGATGCGGTCGCGCCGCAGCTCGGTCAGCTTCGTCTCGGAGAGCTGGGAGAGTTCGGTGTCGCCCACCCAGACCTGGCCCGAGGAGGGCCGGTCGAGGCCGGCGGCGGTCTGCAGCAGGGTGCTCTTGCCGGAGCCGGACGGGCCCATCACCGCGGTGAACGTGCCGCGGGCGAAGGCCGCGTCCACCCCGGCGAGGGCCGTCACCGGCTGCCCGTCCGTGGGGTACGTCCGGGTGAGGCCCTCCACCCGGACCGCGAGCATGTCGTTCATCTTCAGGCGCCTCTCGGTGTGTTTCGCTGACACCGGAAACGCTATTTCGCACAACGGTCCATATCGATGAAGCCAGCAGGCCTCTTTGCGGTACAGCCTGCTGTACCCGGCCTATTGGCGCAGGTAGCGCAGCACCGCGGTGACCCGGCGGTCGGCCCGGTCGTCGGGAGCCAGGTCGAGCTTGGCGAAGATGCTGCGGATGTGTTTGTGCACCGCGCCCTCGGTGACGACCAGCCGCTCGGCGATCGCGGTGTTGCCCAGCCCCTCGGCCATCAGCGCGAGCACGTCCCGCTCACGAGGGCTCAGCCGGGCCAGCGCGTCGTCCGGCCGGTTGCGGGCCAGCAGCAGCCCGACCACCTCGGGGTCGACCGCCGTGCCGCCGTCGGCCACCCGGTGCAGCGCCTCGAGGAACTGCTCGACCCGGCCCACCCGCTCCTTGAGCAGGTAACCCAGGCCGGCCGCGCCACCGGCCAGCAGGTCGGTGGCGAAGGCCTGCTCCACGTACGCCGAGAGCACAAGCACGGCCAGGCCGGGCAGCCGCCGGCGGGCCTCGACGGCGGCGACGATGCCCTCGTCGGTGTGCGTGGGCGGCATCCGCACGTCGACGATCGCCACGTCCGGTTTGTGCTCGTCGACGGCGGCCAGGAACGTGTCCGGGCCGTCGGTGGTCGCGACCACGTCCAGCGACTCGGCCCGCAGCAGCAGCGCGAGGCCCTCGCGCAGCAACGCGTCGTCCTCGGCGATCACAATCCGCACGGCAGCTCCACTCGCATCGTCGTCGGCCCCCCGGCCGGACTGGTCAGGGTCAGGGTGCCGTCGTACGCCTCGACGCGCCGCCGGATGCCGGTGATGCCGGATCCGCCGCTTTCGTCGGCGCCGCCCCGGCCGTTGTCCTCGATGGTCAGCTTCAGCGTCTGATCCTCCATGCGGGCGGTGACCTGAACCGCGGTCGCACCGCTGTGCTTGGTGACGTTGGTGAGCGACTCGGCGACCACGAAGTAGGCCGTGGCCTCGACCGACACGGCGCAGCGACGGGGCAGATCGACGTCCAGGCGACAGGGCACGACGCAGTCGGCGGCCAGACCGGCCAGCGCGCCGTCGAGGCCACGCCCGTCCAGCACCGGCGGGAGGATGCCGCGCACGACCGTCCGCAACTCGGCCAGGGCCTGCTCGGCGGCCTCCTGTGCCCGGTCGAGCAGCTCGCCGGCGTCGGCCGGGTCGCGGGCCACCGCCCGCCGGGCCGCGCCGAGCAGCACGCTGACCGCGACCAGGCGGTTCTGCGCGCCGTCGTGCAGCGATCGTTCGATCCGGCGCAGTTCGGCGGCGTGCGCGTCGAGCGCGGCGGCCCGGGTGGCGGTGAGCTCGACGATGCGCAGCGAGAGGTCGGTGCCCGGCGGCGGCGCGAGCAGACGGCGGCCCGCCCAGGCCTGCGTCCGGACCAGCAGCGGGCCCACGAAGATGCCGACCACCAACCAGGCCAGGCCGTAGAGCGCCACCCCCAGCGCGTCGAGCTGGCTGTGCACCGACCAGAACACCAGCCCCGGCGCCGAGTTGGGCGACACCGTCCACCACCACAGCGGATAGGTCACGTCCTGCACCGCCGCCAGCGGGATGGTCAGACCGAAGATGCTGATCGCGAACCCGAGCGTCGCGTGCTCGGCGACCCAGGCCAGCTCGCGCCAGACCACCGGGTCCCGCCAGGCCCGCAGTCCCGGGCGCAAGGGCTCGGGGCCGATGATCTCGGGCCCCCACCGGGAGAGGCGGGCGCGCTCCCGGTCGGCGACCGCGCGCACCCCCCGCGCGGCCGACGGCGCCAGCACCAGGCCGACGCCGGCCAGGGAGGTCACCGCGACCACGCCCACCCAGACCATCAGGGCCAGGGCGAGGACCGCCGTGCCGAGCCCGCCGACGAGCCGTTCCAGGGTGTCGACCGCGGCGTACACGCGGCGCCGCAGAGCATCGACGATCATGTCACGTGACCTTAGCGCCTGAATCCCAGCCGGCGACGGGCGTCGCTCAGCCTCGCCCCTGGAGCGCGCCGGGCACCCCACCCGGGGCGGGCAGCGGCCGCCGGGAAGCCCAGATGGCGCCGTTGAGCACGGCCCAGGCCACCCCGAGCAGCACGGCCGCGATCGTCTCGCTGAGGCTGCTCCAGCCCAGATAGACCCACGAGCCGGCACAGACGGTGAGGACGGCGGCGGCCACGGTCGTGACCGCGACGCGCCGGGGCCAGGTCAGCCGCCGGGCCAGCAGCCAGGCCAGCAGGCCGACGACCGCGGCCAGCTGGGCACATCGGCCGGAGGCGAGGGCGGCCAGGGCGGGGCCGGCGTCGCCCAGCGTCTCGCCGGTGCCCCGCACGACCAGCGGCATCGGGCCGCCGTACTCGAAGGCGGACGGGAAGATCACCTCCGGCCGGCTCTGCCAGGACGGCGGGGAGACCACGGCCAGGACGAGAGCCAGGACGGCCATCGGGGCCAGCGGGGCCAGGCTGTCCACCAGGCTGCTGCGGCGCCACCAGGCGTGCGTCAGCGCGACGACGGCGGCCACGGCGAGCACCAGCTCCGGGCTGACCGAACTGGCCAGTTCGAGCGCGAAGCGATAGCCGTCGGACGTCCACTGTCCGCGGGCCCACGACGTCACCGCGTCGTCGGCGGCGGCGAGTCCGCTCAGCTCGACGATCAGCGGGATGACGGCGACGAGCAGGGTCGCCAGCACCACCAGGGCGCCGAGGCTGGTCAGCAACCGCGTCACCCGGCCGTCCCGCAGCGCGGGCCGGCTCGGCGTCCGCAGCGCGGGCCAATTCGGCGTCCGCAGCGCGGGCCGGCTCGGCGTCCGCGGTGGGTGCCGGCCCAGCCAGCGACCGGCCAGCGCCAGGGCGATCAGCAGCGCGGTGAGCACGGCCAGCGCGCCCCCGGCCCGTCCGGCGCGGGCCGCGAGCACGTCGTAGGAGGCGCCGGCCAGATAACTGCCCAGCACGAGCCAGAGCGCCCAGCCGACCGCTGCCGGGCTGTGCCAGGCCACGAACGACCGGTACGGCACACCGTTCATCCCGGCCAGGCGGGGCACCAGCGTGCGGGCGCCGACCACCCACTGCCCGAAGAAGACGGCCCGCCCACCGTGCCGGTCGAAGATCCGCTCGGCCCGGTGCCAGTGCCGCTCCTTGACCCAGCGGGCCCGCGGTCCCCGGCGACGCCCGGCGACATATCCACCGGTGCCCCCGAGGACCGCCGCCCCCGTTGCGACCAGCACGGCCGGGACGATGCCCACCACCCCCTCGTTGGCGAGCAACCCCAGCGCGACCAGCGCCGTCGCCGAGGGCAGCACCAGCCCGGCGAGCAGCGCGGCCTCCGCGGCCACGAGCGCAGCGACGACGACCAGCACCAGCCCCGCGGGCAGCGCCCCGATCAAGTCTCCGACCGTCTGCACGTAGGCAGACTAGGAAGGCGCGCACCCCAGGCGGATCGGTGAAAACCCCCTAAGCACCCCGGGGCCTCGCTCGCGTACAGCGCCCGCGTACAGCGCCCGGAAAACGTTTATCCCGATACGCGTCCGCCGAAACGTATTATTCCCGATCCTCTTTTCGGTTATCGATCTTCCGGGTTACCCGGCGTGTTGAATGGCGCATTCCGGCGCCGCGGAGTGCTTTCCTGATCATGCAACACCGAATAGTCGATACCGCCCTCCTGGAAGGGGAGTAAGACATGAACAAGGTGACGCGACTTCTGACGACGGCCGGTCTCGGCCTGCTGGCCGGCGTGGCCTTCGGGGTCGGACCGGCGCAGGCCGTGGAGGCCCCGGCGACCGCCTCGGCCCAGTCCCAGACCGGCTCGACGCAGGCCGACAGACACCGTGGCCGCGAGGTGACGGTGGGCTACTACCGCTCGATCCGGGCCTGTGAGCTGGCCGGTCGCATCGGTGAGCGGTTCGGCCGCTGGAACGACTACGACTGTGAATTCCAGCGGCGCGGCTTCCACCGCGGCACGTTCGCCCTCGAGGTCGAGCGCGGCTGGAGCTGGGGCCGCCCGGGTCACGACCGGGGCCACGACCGTTTCGGTGACCGTGGGCACGACCGTTTCGGTGACCGCGACGGGCGCGGGCCCCGCGGCCGCTGACAATTGTTCCGCTCAATCCGTACCACTTTTCCCGGCGTTTCCCCGACGCCTGAACGGCATTTCGCATTTCTGATGTGCGGCACGCTCCCGCGGGCCGCCGGAAAGGAGTCGCCCCGGGCCCCATTTCGCTGATCACGATCCCACGGGTCCCCGCCGGTGCCGGGCGCGTTTCGCGCCCGGCACCGGTGCGTGCGCGACGATCGGCGGCACTTCCGCGGGCCGGGGAACGACCGGCAACCTCCGGCCGAACTACCATGGCGCCACGTACGCCTGCGGAAGGAACCGTTGACATGGCCAGACCCCGCCGCCCGAGGCTGACCCGCCTGCTCGTCGCGCTGGCCGCGACGCTGGCCGTGCTGCTGCCGGGCGCCCCGGCGTTCGCCCACAACGCGCTGGCCCAGGCCACCCCGGCCAAGGGCGCCACCGTCAAGAAGGCCCCGACCAGCGTCAAGCTCAAGTTCCTGCAGAAGCTCAACCCCGACTACACGACGATCACGGTCACCGGCGCGGCCAAGGTCGACGTCTCCGAGCCCAAGGTCGACGGGGCCACCGGCGCGGTCTCCTTCGACCCGCTGGCCAACGGCGCCTACACGGTCGCCTACCGCGTGGTCTCCAAGGACGGCCACACGGTCCAGGGCTCCTACAAGTTCACCGTCGCCGACCCGTCCGCGACGGCCGAGCCGCCCGCCGGCGACGCGCCGTCCGCGCCGGCGCCCGACGAGTCACTGGTCGCGGCGCCCCCGCCGCCGGCGAGCGCGGCCGCCCCGGCCCCGACCACCGACCTGGCCTCGGCGCAGGACGACGACTCCAGCACCGGTGTGATCGTCACGATCGCCGTCGTCGTCCTGGCCGCGCTGGGCCTCGGCGGCTTCCTCATCGCCCGCCGTCGCCGGACGACCTGACATGGAGCCCGAGCTGGGCGTCGCCGTCGTCGGTTTCGGCTGGATGGGCCGGGTGCACGCCCAGGCGTACGCCCGGGTCCCGCACCACTTCGCCGACGCCCGGCCGCTGCGGCTGGTGTCGGTGGCCGACGACGTGCCCGGGCGCGCCGAGGCGGCCGCCCGGCGGTACGGCTTCGAGGAGTCGACGGCCGACTGGCGCTCGCTGGTCGGTGACCCGCGGGTGCGGGCCGTCAGCATCACCACGCCCAACTTCCTGCACCGCGAGATGGGAAGCGCATTCGCGGCGGCCGGGCAGCACATCTGGATCGAGAAACCGGTGGGGCTGACGGCCGCCGACGCGCGCGCCATCGTCGGCGACATCCAGGTCACCGTGGGGTTCAACTACCGCCACGCCCCGGCCGTCGAGAAGGCGCGGGGGATCATCGCGGACGGCGGGATCGGAACGGTCACCCACGCCCGGTTCCGGTTCCTCAGCGACTACGCGGCCCACCCCGACGGCGCGCTGAGCTGGCGCTTCGAACGAGCCCGGGGCGGCAACGGGGTGCTCGGCGACCTGGGCGCGCACGGCGTCGACCTGGTTCGCCACCTGCTCGGCGAGATCGACTCGCTGGTGGCCGACACCGCGATCTTCATCCCGGAACGCCCCCGCCCGACCACCGCGACGGCCGGTCACCAACGGGCCGCCGGCGAGCCCGGGCCGGTCGAGAACGACGACTACTTCGGCAGCCTGCTGCGGATGGTCTCGGGCGCCCGGGTGACCCTCGACTGCAGCCGCGTCGCCGTCGGCGAACAGAACAGCTACGGCTTCGAGATCCACGGCACGACCGGCGCGCTGTTCTGGGACTTCCGCCGCATGGGCGAGCTCGGCGTCGGCACCGGCCGGTCCTATCAGGACGAGCCGGTGCGCACCGTGTACGTCGGCCCCGCAGACGGCGACTTCGGGGCCTTCCAGCCGGGCGCCGGCATCCCCCTGAGCTTCGACGACCTCAAGGTCATCGAGGCGGCCCGGTTCCTGCGGTCGGTGACCGACAATCAGCCGTACGGGCCGTCGCTGACCGACGCCATCCGGGCCGCCGAGGCACTGGACGCGATGGAGCAGTCGGCCGCTTCCGGCCGCTGGGTCACGCTGCCCCGGTAACCGGCGCGGCTGAGCCGGGCCAGGCCGGGCCGTCCTCCGAACCGACTCAGGAGGAAGCCGACGACGCCGGCCGGGGCCGACGCCACGTACGGAACTCCGTCCGCGACTCCCGGGAAATCCATGTTCCAAGAGGGGTATCACGTCGACCATGGCGGAGATTCTCATGACCGGGGCGGCGGGGCGGATCGGGCGGATGTTGCGGACCCGGCTGGGTCATCTTCCGTGGCGGCTGACCGACCTGCGGCCGGAGCCCGGGGTGTCGGCCCTCGACGTCAGGGACGCCGCGGCGGTCGCGGCGGCCTGCGAGGGGGTGGACTCGGTCGTCCACCTGGGCGGGATGGCCGGCGGCGGGTCGTTCGACGAGGTGCTCGAGGCCAACGTCCGGGGCACCGAGAACGTGTTGCGGGCCGGGGCCGGGCGGGTCGTGCTGGCGTCGAGCAACCACGCGGCCGGGTTCTGGTCCCGCGCCGACGCCGGCCCCGGCGGCCTGCCCGACGATGTGCCGCCCCGGCCGGACAGCTATTACGGCTGGAGCAAGGCGGCGATGGAGTCGCTGGGGCGGCTCCACCACGACCGCTTCGGTGTGCACGTCATCTGCCTGCGGATCGGGGCGTGCTTCGAGCAGCCGCGGGAGCCCCGGGACCGGGCGATGTGGCTCTCTCCCGGCGATGCCGCCCGGCTGGTCGAGGCTTCGCTGCGGGCGACCGGCTTTCGGGTGGTGTGGGGCGTCTCGGCCAACCGCGAGCGCTGGCTCGCCACGACCGGCGCCGAGGCGATCGGCTTTGTCCCGCGCGACGACGCGGCCGACTGGCCCGTGGACGAGCCGGACTTCCACCGGCCGGAGCACCGGCTGGTCGGCGGCACCGCGCCGGCCCGCCCGATCACCGGCTGAAGCGGCGGGCCAGCTCGGCCAGGCGGGCACGCTGGACCGAAGCGGCCTGCCTGACGACGAACGAGCGGAGCACCGCGGGCGACGACACCTCGATCGACTCGGTCAGGGCCGCGCCCTCCTCGGCGGGGGCCAGATCGACCGTCGCGGTGAGCCGTACGCCACCTGGGCTGACGACGTCGCTGACCAGCCGGCGACCGGGCTGCGCGCCGTTCAGCGTGACCCGGATCGGGTTGTCCCAGTGGAACGGCCCGAACCGGAACCGCTCGACCGCCACGTAGGAGGTCGCGTCCCCGGCCGGACGGATCTCGCGGACGGCGACGACGAGCGGCGACAAGCCGACGTAGCTCTGCGGATCGAGCAGGTGGGCGTAGATCTCCGCGGGCGGGACGGAGAGCAGAACGGTGTCGCTGAACCGGTCGGTCGGCATGACCGAGAATCGTAGACGGTCCTCTATGGACAGCGCTGATCGTCCGGCTGAGCCGGGTTCGTCTCAGGCCGTCGTCGCGGCCGGGCCCCCTGCCGGGCGGCGGCCGGCGGCGGGTCGGCGGCGGCCCGCTGCGGCAAGGGCGAGAATCGCGGCGGCGATGGCCAGCGTCACGCCGACCTGGTCGAGATGGTCGACGACTGATCCATAAGTCGGATCGATGCCCCGATCGACGGGATCGGTGAGGGCGAAGCTGCCCCATCTCAGGTAGAAGTCGGCGACGGGAGCGACGGCGGACCAGAGCGCGGTGAGACCGAGCGCCAGAGCGGCCATCCGGCGCGCCAGCGTCCGGCCTCGGAGGCGGTAGCCGGCCCAGGCGGTGAGGAGCCAGCCGATCGTCGCGCCGATGAGCCATCCCAGCAGCATCGCTCCTGGTTCCCACCTCGGCGGCATCAGCGAAACGGTGGTCAGCAAACCGGAACCGGCGGCGCCCGGCGCCAGGACCGCATTCGCGTGAACGTGCAGGACGTGGCCGTCACGGGTGGCCTGGAACGTCTGGTGGATCTCGTCGGGGCCGGTTCGGGTGATCCCTGGCCGGGGCGCGAGCTTGTTGCCTCCGTACGAGGCGACGGTGTACCCCTCGACGGGGCCGAGCGTCCAGCCGTCGGCTTGCAGTCGCGCCTGCGCCGCTTCGGTCGTCCAATTCGCGAATCGCTGCTCGTCGGGGTTGGCCACGTTCACCTCCCACGGCGTCTGTCGCAGGCCGGCGGGTCGCTGGACGTCCGGCGCGATCAACGGCGCGCCCGCCACGGTTTCCGCCATCCGCCGGGCCGCCGCGTCGGACGGCAGATCCGCGGCCGTCTGCCAGACCAGCCACGAGCTCACACCCGCTTGCACGGCTCCGAGAACCAAGGCCGCGAGCACGGCCGCGAGCACCGCCGACCGGCCGACCGGCAGGCGGAATCGCTGCCGGACCGCACCGCGCAGCACATCGATCGTGTCGGCTCCGGCCGGCCGACGACGGCCCGGCTCGGCCGAGTCCATCAGCATCGTGAGGATCTCCTCGCCGTGGACACGGCGGTAGTCGGCGGGATAGGCCCACAGAAGCCGCCGATACCGGCGCTCCAGAGCGACCTGCGCCGGCACGAACTCACCTGAGGCGGTCATCTGCGAACCCCGATGGCGTCCGGTCGCGCCCGCAGTCGGCCTTCGGCATGGTCGTCGAGCCGGCCGACGCCCGCGTCGATCACCCTGCAGCCGAGATCGAGCCCTGTCACCAGGGCGGTGAGGATCAACGTCGGATTCCGCATCGCTGTCACAGCAGCAGATTACGGTGCGCGGTATATACCGTCAACCTGAGCCGCCAGGAGAGCCGACGCCACCCGGCGGGCCATCATCCACTCACCGCCACTGAAGATGCTCAAGAATATTTAAGGATCTGACCAGGGCTGACGTTGACAGGACATCGATAGCTGCCTTTATTGTTAACCATCTTGCCAAATCCCCCACGGCAAATGAGGTATCCCCATGAAGAAGCGCACGCTGCTCGCCGCCGTACTGTCCACGGCCGTCGTCGCCGGGCTCGGCGCGCTCGGTGTCACCAACGCCAACGCCGCCGCGCTCGACCCGGCCGTCGCCCCGGGCGGCAACTTCAACCTCTCCGTCTGGTCGCTCCAACTGCCCATCGGCTCCCCCGGCGCCCCCGAGACGATCCCGCCGTCCCGGCTCAAGGGCGCCGGCGGGTACACCAACCCGACGTACTTCTGGACCGACAAGAACGACGGCTCGATGACGTTCTGGGCCCCCGAGAAGGGCGTGACCACGCCGAATTCCAAGTACGCCCGGTCGGAACTGCGCGAGATGAACGCCAACGGCTCGGCCGCCGACTGGTCGCTCGCGGGCAATCACACGCTGAGCGCCGAGCTGCGCATCGTGTCGGTCACCAAGAACGTCGCGGTCGGCCAGGTGAAGCTGGGCACCGGCGGCCCCTCGACCAAGCCGCTGCTCGAGCTCTACTACCGCGCCAACGGCGACATCTACCTCGGCCAGCAGCGCAGCCCGACCGACGGCCAGACGCTGCACAAGCTGGGCAGCGTGGCGGTCGGCCAGAAGTGGACCTACGTCATCAACGTCCGGGGCAACCAGGCCGGCGTGACCATCAACGGCAGCCGGACGAACTACACGATCCCGTCGTCGTTCAACCCGTACAAGCAGTACTTCAAGGCCGGCTCGTACAACCAGTCCTCATCGGAGAGCACCTCGAACGGCGCCAAGGTGAAGTTCTACAACCTCACCGTGACGCACGCCTGACCGCATCCGACCGCACCGGCCCGGCTTCGACGGAGCCGGCCGGCGCGGGGTCAGGCCGGCGGTGGGCGCAGCGCGTTCGACAGCGTGCGGGTGAGCAGGTCGAGCACGTGATGGCGGGACGCGTCCCGGCGCTGGCCGAGATACTCCCAGGCGGCGTACAACTGGCTCCAGAGCAGCCCGAGCACCCAATCGGCCGGCAGTGCGGGGTCGATCGAGCCGTCCGCGTGGCCGCGTTCGACGACGGCGACCAGACATTGCTCGTCCTGGGACTCCCAGCACTCGCCGCCCGCCCCGGCGAACATCAGCGACAGCAGTGAGCCCAGGTCGAAGTACTCCCGGCAGAGCCGCAGCAGGGCCTCACCGCCGGTGCCCCGCTCGAGGTCGGCCAGGGCAGCCGCCCGGACCAGACGCTCGCCACCCTCCGCGGCCACGGCGGCCAGCAGGTCGGCGCGCTCGCCGAAATAGCGATGCAGCGTCGTCCGTCCGACCTGGGCCGCGGCGGCGATGTCGCCCAGCGAGCAGGCGGGATTTCCGGCCAGCAGATCGATCGCGGCATCGACGATCGCCTGCCGCGTGCGGTTCTTGACTCCGGAGGTCACGGCCACACTGTACGGGAATGGGCATTGCCCGTCATGGAACAGATGTGTTCCACTACGAACCATGCAGATTCTGCTGCGCCTTCTCCGTCCCCACCTTCGTGTGCTGATCCTCGGGCTCGTCCTCGGGCTGGTCTCCAACGCCGCCAACCTCGCCGCGCCGCTCGCCACCAAGCGGATCATCGACACGCTGGGCACCGGCGACGCGCTGGCCGGCCCGATCTCGTTGCTGCTGGTGCTGGTGGTGATCGGCTCGGTCATCGGGCTCTGGCAGTGGATCCTCATGGGCACGCTGGCCGAGCAGGTCGTGCTGGACGCCCGCCTCTCGGTGATCCAGCGCTACTTCCGGGCCCGGCTGGCCGAGCTCACCGGGCGGCCCACCGGCGAGCTGGTGACCCGGGTGACCGCCGACCCCGGCCTGCTGCACCAGGCGTCGTCGAGCATCGTCGGGCTGATCAACGCCTCGCTGGCGTTCCTGGCGACCCTGGTCCTGATGGGCACGCTCGATGTGGTCCTGCTGTTGTGCACGCTGGCCGCGGTGGTGATCGTCGGCGCGGTCATGGCCCTGCTGCTGCCCTCGATCAGCAAGAGCCAGAAGGCCGCGCAGGACGCCGTCGGCGAGCTGGGCGGCGAACTGGAGGGCACGCTGCGGGCGATGCGGACGGTCAAGGCGAGCCGGGCCGAGGAGCGCCAGAGCGGCCGCATCGAGGCGGACGCGCGCCGCGCCGCCATGTACAACGTTCGCGCCGCCCGCCGGGCCGCGTGGGTCTGGACGGTGTCGTGGAGCGGCGTCTCGCTCGCCGTGATCGCCGTGCTGGGCGTGGGCGCCTGGCGGGCCGACGCCGGCCTGCTCGAGGTCAGCAGCCTGATCGCGTTCCTGTTGTACGCGTTCCAGCTGATGGGCCCGATCGGCGAGCTGACCCAGAACGTGACCGCGCTGCAGTCCGGCATCGCCGCCGCCCGGCGGATCAGCGAGGTGTACGCGATGACCGAGGAGACCTCCGACCCGCGCCCCGGCGCCCGGGTCCCCGACGCTCCGGTCCTCACGATCGACGACGTCACCCTGCGCTATGCCGAGGACGCGCGTCCCGCCCTCGACGGTGTCACGCTGACGATCCCGTCGCGCGGGCACACCGCGATCGTCGGCCCGTCCGGCGCGGGCAAGACGTCGCTGTTCTCGCTGCTGCTGCGCTTCCTCGATCCGCAGTCGGGCGAGATCCGTCTGCAGGGCCGGCCCTACGGGTCCCTCACGCACAGCGAGATCCGGGCCGAGCTGGCGTACGTCGAGCAGGAGGCGCCGGTCGTGCCGGGCACCATCCGCGACAACCTGCTGTTCAGCTATCCCGACGCCACCGAGGAGGAGGTGCGGTCGGTGCTGGAACGGGTGCACCTGACCGACAAAGTGGCGTCGCTCCCCCAGGGCCTGGACACCCCGCTGTCCGGCGCCGAGCTCTCCGGCGGCGAACGCCAGCGCATCGCCCTGGCCCGGGCTCTCGTGCGCACCCCGGCCGTCCTGCTCCTGGACGAGGCCACCGCCCAGGTCGACGCCCTGACCGAGGCCGCCCTGCAGGATTCCGTACGGGAGAGGGCGCAGTCGGCCGCGGTGGTCACCATCGCCCACCGACTGTCCACAGTGATCGAGGCCGACCGCATCATCGTCCTCGACAACGGCCGCGTCCGGGCCGTCGGCACCCACGACTCCCTGCTCGAGTCGGACGACCTCTACCGCGGTCTCGTGGAGGCCTTGCGCATCGCCGTCCCGGTCGCCCCGGCCGGAGCGGTGTGACCGTTCGTCCAGCCGTGCCGGGCCGCGCCGCCACCGGGAGTTGATATAGCTTCCTGGTAGGGCCCACGGGGGGCGACGGTCGAGGGAGGGCCATGGCGTTCGGCGACCGGCTCACCGTGGCCGCGGTGTTCGGTGGTCTGCGCCAACGGGCCTGGTCGGTGCTGATCGTGGCCGCGTTCCTGGTGCTCGGGGCGGCCGGGTCGGCCGGGCCGATCTTCGCCGAGGCGTCGGACAACGCGGCCTTCGAGGTGCGGCGGGACGAGATTCCCGCGTCGGCCCGGCAGAACGACGCGGCGGTGGTGCGCGTGTCGGCCGACGTCGGGCCGCGCAGCGTCGATCAGCAACCCGTCCTGGACGACATGCGGGCGGTGCCGGGGCTGGAGGAGCCCGATCTCACCGGGCAGTCACTCGGCGCGGAGGTGGCCTCGCCGCAGTACTGGGGCTTCACGGTCAGTGCGGGCGGCAAGCAGGAGCGCGGGCGGTTCTTCGCCGTCCGGAACCCCGCGACCGAGGTGGTCGGGACGCCGTCGGGGGACGGACTCTGGCTGCCGCAGCCGATGGCGGCCGAGCTCGGGGTGCGGGCGGGCGACCGGATCGGGCTGTCGCTGCGCCAGGGCGCGCGCGGAAAGCCGCGGAACGCGACGACGACGGTGGCCGGGATCTACGCGGTCGATGTCGGGGGGCGGTTGCCGGCCGATCTGCCGGGCAGCCGCAAGTGGGCGCTGCGGCGCGGGGACACGCCGCCCGACACCGAGTACGAGACCCTGCCGGCGTACCTGTTGATCGGTGACCTGCCGACGGTCGAGCGGCTGGCGCAGTCCGTGGACGACCCGCTCTTCTGGTCGGTCGAGGCCGCCCTGACACCGGGCGTGACGCTGGCCGAGGCCCGGCGCACAGCCGGTGAGATCGACCTGCTGCGCCGCGAATACGCCGCCGAGCAGCCGGTCCTGGACGACGAGCCGACGGCGCTGCAGTTCGCGTCCGGCATCAGCCGCATCGTCGCGACGGCCCAGGCCACCACCGAGGCCGTACGGCAGCGGACCCGCCCGGTGGAGTGGTCGGCGATCGCCATCGGGCTGGCCTCGGTGCTCGCGGTGGCCCTGCTGTCGGCCCGGCGCCGCGAGCGGGAACTGCGGCACGCCGCCGCCGTGGGCCTGCCGCCGATCCGCGTGGGCGGATTGTGGCTGCTCGAACACCTGTTGCCGGCCGCTCTCGGCGCGGGTCTCGGGTGGCTCGTCGCCTGGCAGCTCGTCGACCGGCTCGGCCCGCCCGGCGCCATCGAGAATTCGCTGTCCACCGCCGCCCGGGCGGGCGGCCTGGCCGTGCTCGCCGGGCTGCTGGCGGTCGCCGTGGTCGGCGCTCTCGCGGCTTCCCGCCGGGTACGCCCGGCACCACCCGCGACGGCGCGGCGAGCCCTGCCCTGGGGCTCGATGGTGGTGATCGCCGCGCTGGTCGCCGCGGGCGGGCTGATCGGCGCGGGCGGGCCGGCCGGCGGGGTCGACCTGCTCGTGCCGCTGCTCGTCCTGGCCGCGGTCGGGGTGGTCGCCGGGTGGCTGCCCGGCCGCCTCGCGGGCTCCCGCGCGCGCCTGCCGGGCTCGCCCGGCCGGGCCGTGTGGTGGCTGGCCCGGCGCCGGCTCGGTTCGGGTGGCGCCGAACGCCGGCTCACCGTCGTGGTGGTGACCGCGGGCCTGGGGATGCTGCTGTTCGCGCAGTCGGCGGTGCGCACGACCGAGATCTCGGCCGGCGACCGGGTCGCGGTGGCGGCCGGCGCCGAGGGGGTCGGCGTCCTCGAAGGCTCGTGGCAGCTCGACAAGGCCGCGCCGCTGGTGCCGGAGCAAGTGGAGTTCCGCGCGCCTCCGGAGGGGCCGGTCCCGGGCGTACGGGTGCCGCCTCTGCCCGGGGGGACCACGGTCGTGTGGCGGACCGACGTGCGGACGTTGCTCGACGACGACCAGAAGGACCTGCTCATCATCGACCCGGCGCGCTTCGCGGACATCGCGTTGTGGGGGCGCGGCGCCGATCTGGCCGCGGCCCGTGAGGCGGTGGCCGGCCTGGCCGCCGAGCCGATGGACGCCGGCGGGCGGCCCCGGGTGATCACCGTCGCCGACCCGGTGTCGGACGCCGAGGACACCATCCGCATGCGGCTGGGCTACCGCGACGAGTACTTCGCGATCGCCGGGCGGGTGCGGGCGTTCCCCGGTCAGCGCGGACGGCCCATGTATGTCGCGGCGGCCGACCCGACGCTGGGCAAGATGGGTGTCGACGATCCCCGCCTGCGGCCGCGCTACCAGTACCCCAACCCGCTCTTCGCGCAGGTCTTCGTGTGGAGTTCGGGTGGCGCCGAGGGGGTGCAGGCGGCCGTCGCGGGGCACGACGCGCAACCCGAGCGGATCGACACCGCCGCCGCGCTGCGCCAGGAATCGGCGTACGTGGCCACGAGCCGGGCCCGCGGCTATCAGCTGGCGATCGCCGGCTATCTGGCGCTGCTCGCGATCCTGACGTTGTGCATCTATGCCCAGCGGACCGCCGCGCTGCGCCGCCCGGCCGACCTCATGCTGGCCCGGGTGGGTCTCGGCCGGGCCCGGGTGGCGCGAGCCCGGGCGGTCGAGTTCGTCCTGCTGTCGCTGATCGCGTTCGCCGCCGCGGTGGCCGGGGTCTTTGCGCTGGCGCCGCTGGGGGCGCGGTTGCTCGACGACCAGCCCGGTCTGCTGCCGCGGTTGTCGTTCACGCTGTCACCCACCGCCGTGGTGGTCACCGCGGGCGCGGCCGTCCTGGCCACGTTGCTCGCCGTACTGATCACCCGGGATCGCTCGTCGTCGGAGGAGGCGGCCTACCGTGACGAATGAGTCCCTGCTCGAGGGCCGCGAGCTGCTTCAGTTGTACGCCGCGCGGACCGGGCCGACGCAGGCGTTGCGCGGCGTCGACGTCACCGTGACCGAGGGCCGGATCCGTGCGATCACCGGTCCGTCCGGCAGCGGCAAGTCGACCCTGCTGGCCGTGCTGGCCCTGCGCGAACGCCCGACCGGCGGCGAGCTGCGCCACCGGGGCCGGCTGGTCTCGTCGCTGTCCCGTCGCGAGTTGCAACGCCTGCGCCGCAACGAGATCGGCTGGGTCGCCCAGCGCCCCTCGCACAGCCTGTTCCCCCAGCTCGACGCCCGTGGTCAGATCACCCAGATGGCCCGGCTGCGGCGCGTCCGGGTCGACGCCGACGCCGCCCTGGCCGAGGTCGAGCTGACGTCGCGGGCCACGGCCCACCCGGGCGCGTTGTCCGGCGGCGAGCAGCAGCGCCTGGCCGTCGCCGCGGCCGGGGTCGGCGCGCCCGCCCTGCTCATCGCCGACGAGCCGACCGCCGAGCTGGACGACGACTCCGCGGCCCTGGTGCTGCGCCTGCTGCGCTCGCGGGCCGACCAGGGCAGCGCCGTCGTGCTGGCCACCCACGACGCGCGCGCGATCGGCGCCGCCGACACCGTGCTGCGGCTGCGCCACGGCGTGCTCTCCGGCGAGCACGGCTCGGGCGAGGCCGGCACCGCGACGCTCGACGGCCTGGGCCGCCTGCAACTCCCCGAGGAAGCCCTGCCCCTGTTCCCGGACGGCCGGGTGGTCGTGACCGTCGTCGACGGCCACGTGGAATTGCACCCGCCGGATTAGGCGATCGGTGCGTGCTCGCGATCCACGTCGACCGCCCCGATCTCGACCGTGAGCGGGCCGCCGGAGAGCGGGTGGGCGCTGCGCGGGGCCGGCGTGGCGGTGTCGAAGGCGACCAGGAAGGCCGGGCGCCCCTGGCTGGCCGCGTAGATGCGGCCGACGTACTCCCCGAGCAGTCCCAGGCAGATCAGCTGCACGCCGCCGAGCAGCAGCACCGCGATGTAGAGCGACGTCCATCCCGGCACGGTCGCGCCGCTCCCCCAGGCGACCAGTCCGGTGACGATCAGCGCGACGCAGAGCAGGAAGCTGAACAGGCCCAGCCAGGTGGCGATCCGCAACGGCGAGGCGGAGAACCCGGTGATGCTGTCGAAGGTCAGCCGGATCATGCGGCTGAGCGGATATTTCGTCTCGCCCGCGACCCGTTCCGCCCGCACGTAGCCGACCTCGGCGCTCGAGAACCCCAGCGACGGCACCACGAGCCGATAGACCGGCCGGGGCTCGGGCAGCTCGTTCAGCACGTCGACCACGGCCCGGCTCATCAGCCGGAAGTCGCCGGCCTGGTCGCTGACCCACGGCCCGACGAGCCGGCGCATCATCCAGTAGTAGACGCCCGCGGTGTTGCGCTTGAACGCCGTGTCGATGCTGCGGTCGCTGCGCACGCCATAGACGACGTCGACGTTCTCGCGCCGGGCCGCGGCCAGCATCTCGCCGATCACCTCGGGCGGATCCTGCAGGTCGGCGTCGATGCTCACCACGTACTCGCCCCGCGCGGCCTTGAGCCCGGCCCGCAGCGCCGTCTGGTGCCCGACGTTGCGCCGCAGGGCCACCACGCGCAGTTCCGGCCACTCGACCCGCAGCTGCATCAGCCGCGACACGGTGGCGTCGCTGCTGCCGTCGTCGACGGCCACGACCTCGTACGACTCCCCCAGCCCGTCCAGCGCCGGCCGCAGCCGAGCCACGAAGTGGTCGACCGCCTCGCGCTCGTTGAACATCGGCGTGACCACCGACAGCGTCACCGGCTGAGGCATGGGTTGCGTACTTCCTTTCAGCGTGACGACCAACGGCGAGCAAGAATAGCCGCGGTTCATGACCACGAGGTGGCCGCCGTGTACGTTGCCGCTTTTGTTGACTGCGCGCGACTGCCGCCGAAACAAAGCGTCATGAAATAGCGGCGTTCCAGCCCGCCGTCCATATCAGTGACACCGCCCGCGGCCCGGCGCCGAGCGCTGTCAGTTCGTCTTCGGTTCGCCGGGGACAGTGAAGAGCGGCTTCCAGGGGTCGTCGGCGTCGACCGGGAACTCCGTCGACGGGCTCTCGTCCTTGGTGGTCCACCTGGCCTCGTAGGGCAGGCCGTCGAACAGCACCCGGTTGCCGCGGCGATAGACGGAACCGGCCGTCCACACCTTGGTGACGCCGGTGACCGCCGGGGCCGGCCGGGGCGCCTTCTCGACCGGGCTGACCGGGCCGACCACGGTCCACGCGCTCTGCGTGCCGGCGGCCGGCGCCGCCGCCGGGTCGACGCCCGAGGTGGCCCACTTGGCCTGGTAGACGACGCCCCGCCAGACGACCTTGTAACCGGCGACGTACGACGCGGTGAGCCGCCAGATCGGGTACGGACTGGTCTTGGGGTCGTCGACGGTGGCGGCCTGGTCGGGGATCTCCACCGAGTCGTAGTTGTCGCTGCCCGCGGCCTTGCCGGGCAGACCGGCGAAGACCTTGGAGAACGCCAGCGCGTCCTGGTCGACACCGCTGCACGTGTTGGAGTGCACGACCACGTTGGCGAAGGTGCCGCGGCAGGGGGCGTCCCGGTTGAGCGACCACATGGAGACCCGGCCGAGCCCGTTGTCGACGGCGAACCGGGCCAGCCCCTCGGCGTCGGCGACGGTGAAACGCTCCTGGTCGACGTCGTTCTGACCGATCATCGGGGTGGCGCCGATCCGCGACCAGACCTGCGGTGACGTGAGCTTCTGGCCGAGCCGCAGATACAGGTCGGAAAGCTGCTTGTGGGTCCCGTTGAGCGCGCTGAGGCTCAGCGCCAGCATGTCGGGCCGGGCGTCGCCGTTGTTGTAGTCCATCGTCATCACGTTGACGCCGCGCAGGGCGACGCCCCCCTCGAGCATGCCGCGCACGACGGCGACCCCGTCCTGGGTCAGGCCGTCCGGCGCCACCGGCAGCGTCAGCCAGACGGCCAGAGGCTTACCCGCCTTCGCGCGTTCCTTCTGCACCGCCGCCACGGCCGCGACCCGGCGGCGCAGCGAGGCCTGATCGGCGACCGCGGTGCCCTCGAGGTCCAGGTCGAGCGTCTTCACGTCGTACCGCTTGACCAGTTGCCGGTAGGCCGCCGTCAGCCTGACCTGGTTCGAACAGGCCACCGCCAGCTCGGAGTTGTTGAGCCCGCCGAGGCTGAGGGTGATGTCGCCGCCGGCCTGCCGCAGCTGGTCGATGCGCCGGTCCAGCTCGAGCGCCGAGTCCGCCGCCTCCAGCGTGTACGCGCCACCCCAGCTCGGGGCGCAGGCGTTCTTGGGGTCGGCGACCACGAAGCCCAGCGCGACGTCGTTGGCCGGGTTGGCCGTCGGGTCCTGGAACTGGAACGTCGGGGTCAGCGTGACGTCGACGTAGGGCACCGCCCACGACTTGGCGGTCGGGCCGGCCGTGTTGCGCAGGTGCATCACCTCGAAGGTGCCGCCGGCACCGGCCAGGCCCAGCACGAGCAGCAGGATCAGCAGCCTCGTCCACGACAGCCGGCTGCGCGGCTGCTCCGGTTCCTGCCAGTCCGGGTCGGCCAGCGGATCGTGATCCGCCCGCACGGCTACGGGGGTGGCGCGGTCCGTCATGAAAGCCCTCTCGTTTGCGAGTCGCCACACGCTGGCGCACCGCACCGGCTGACGCGATCGGGCGAAGAGACAAGATCAACGGGACACCGGCCGGTGGCTCCAAACCGGACAACGGACGCCCCAAGTCGATCTCGCAACGACAATTCCGCCGGGTACCGCCGCGCGGTGCTTGCCGCAAAACAGGATCGAAGGGCTCAAAAACGCATGCCACGCACACCGGCGGACCATCGCAAGCGGGACGCCCAGCGCCAGTGGGGAGCCGACCGGCGGACGGAGCCTCACCCGATCGTCCCGCCCCCGGTCTCCGAAGGCAGGATCACCCGCGGCCGGCTCGCGATTGTGGTGACCATCACGGTCTGGGCCTGTTATCTCACCTACACGATCATCCAGCAGTTCGTCGCGGGTCACGCCTCGAGCGTGCGGCTCGTCATCGAGGCGATCGTGTACCTGCTCGTCGTCACCGGCCTGGCCGCGTCCGCGATCGCCTACCTGATCACGCGGATCGGCTATTTCTACCGGGCCCGGGGCCATCAGCGGGCGCCGCGGATCATGCTCGACGAGTTCATCGGCGGGAAGATGCCGTCCGTGACGGTTCTGGTCCCGTCGTACCAGGAAGACGAGCGGACCAACCGCACGACGCTGCTCTCGGCCGCGCTGCAGGAGTACCCCGGCCTCCGGGTGACCCTGCTGATCGACGACCCGCGGCAGCCCAGGACCCGCGCGGCACGGGACATGCTGCTGGCCGCCCGCGCCCTGCCCGGCAGCATCGAGGCCGAGCTCAAGGTCCCGTACCACCGGGTCTCGAACGCCTATGCGCACTTCGACGAGCAGGTGCGCCTGCGCGGCGGTTACCTGGTGGTGCTCGAGGACATGCGCCGGCTGGCCGGCGCATACCGGTTCGCCTCCGACTGGCTCTACGACCTCGGCGCCCGCCAGGAGATCGTCGACCACACCGACACGTTCTTCGTCGAGCACATCCTGCACCCGCTCGCCGTCGAGCTCGGCCAGATCTCCGGCGCCCTCGACAAGGGCGCCGACGAACAGGTCACCCTGCCCGTCGCGCGGATGAACCAGCTGCACCGGCGGCTGCTCGCCATCTTCGACGTGCAGATCACCAGCTTCGAACGCAAGAAGTACGTGTCGCTGTCGCACGAGCCGAACAAGGCGATGAACCTCAATAGCTACATCGGGCTGATGGGCGGCGCGTACCAGGAAGTCAGCACGCCGCTGGGCACCGCGCTGGTGACGGCCGGCCCCAACCGCGCCGACCTCGTCGTGCCCAACCCCGACTATGTGCTGACCCTCGACGCCGACAGCGTCCTGCTCCCCGAGTACGCGTTGCGCCTGGTCCACCTGCTCGAACAGGGCGCGTACGCGCAGCACGCCGTGGCCCAGACGCCGTACAGCGCCTATCCCGGCTCGGCGACCCGCATCGAGCGCATCTCCGGCGCGACGACCGACATCCAGTACATCGTGCACCAGGGCATGACCCACTACGGCGCCACGTTCTGGGTCGGCGCCAACGCCGTGCTCCGCAAGAAGGCCCTCGACGAAATCTGCGAGGTGTCCTACGAGGGCGACTGGGAGATCAAGCGCTACATCCAGGACCGTACGGTCATCGAGGACACCGAGTCGACGATCGACCTGGGCGTACGGGGCTGGCTGCTGCACAACTACCCCGAACGGCTCGCCTACAGCGCCACCCCGCCCGACTTCGGCTCGTTGGCCATCCAGCGGCAGCGCTGGGCCAACGGCGGTCTGCTGATCCTGTCGCGCCTCAAGGACCAGTTCCGGGCGAAGGCGAAACGCGAGGACAAGAACCGCTTCGGCGAGTACTTCCTGCGCGTCAACTACATGGCCTCCATCTTCTGGAGCTCCGTGTGCCTGGTGGTCATGCTGGCCTACCCGTTCAACAGCGAACTGCTCAACCCGATCCTGCTGCTGATCTCGGTGCCGTACTTCTTCATGATGGCCGCGGACCTCAAACAGCTGGGCTACAAGCGGTCCGACATGCTGCGCATCTACGGCTTCAACCTGATCCTGCTGCCGGTCAA
Organism: Actinoplanes sp. M2I2; assembly: GCF_023544445.1. Classification (GTDB taxonomy): domain Bacteria; phylum Actinomycetota; class Actinomycetes; order Mycobacteriales; family Micromonosporaceae; genus Actinoplanes. Next base: position 694,138 of record NZ_JALPVJ010000005.1, read on the forward strand.
CCTGTCGGGCAGCATCGCCTCGCTGCTGCAGCTGCTGACCGGGGAGAAGAGCGCCTTCAAACGTACGCCGAAGGTCCGCAACCGGACGACGGCGGCGACCAGCTACCTACTGCTGCCGCTGGCCCTGATCGTGCTCTGCATCTACACGGTGTGGGTCGACATCGAGCACCACCTGTGGAACAACCTGGTCTTCGCCGTCCTGAACCTGACGCTGTCGCTGTACGCGATGGTCGCCTTCGTCGGCCTCGGCAACACGATCGTCGACCTGCTGACCCACCTGCGCACCTGGCTGATCCGCCCGGTGACGCCGAAGAAGCGGCGCGTCTCCAAGAAGAAGAAGCAGGCCGCCACGGCGACCCCCGCGGCCACCGCCGTCGGCGACTGGGCGCAGGTGCTGCACTACCGGCACGAACACGGCCCGACGGCCGGCCAGACCACCGTACGGTTGCAGCGCTCCGAAACCGGCGGCTGGTCCTCCGACAAGTCGTCGTCGAGCCAGGCCCACTCGTTCGAGGAGTTCAGCTTCTTCACGGTCTTCCAGCCCATCTACAACCTGACCACCGGCCACGTCGTCGGCTACGAGGCCCTGACCCGTTTCGCCGACGGCAGCAACCCCCGGGACGCCCTGTCGGCGGCGGCTTCCCGCGGCGTGCACCTCGCGCTGGACGCCGCCCTGATCCAGGCGTCGATCGCGTCGTCGGCGTCCCTGCCGAACGGCACGTGGCTGGCCGTGAACGTCTCGGCTGATTTGCTGAGGCGGCCGCACGAGCTCGCGCCGCTGCTGGCTTCGTCGCGCCGGCCGCTGGTGCTCGAGACGGGCGACGCGCCCGGGGCCGAGATCGCCCGGCTGGGCGGCGGGGTCCGGCTGTCCGTCGACGACCTGGGGGCGGGCTACGAGACGCTGTCGCTCATCGAGTCGGTGCGGCCGGCGTTCCTCAAGCTGGGCATCGACTCGCTGGAAGGCGTCGAACACCAGACCGCCCGGCAGGCCGCCATCCGGGCCCTCGTCAGCTTCGCCGACCAGCACGGCTGCACGGTCATCGCCGAAGGCATCGAGACAGCCGCCCAGCGCGACGCCCTGGTGGCCTGCGGCGTGCCGTTCGGCCAGGGCTTCCACCTGGGCAAGCCCGTCCCGGTCGAACGAGTCCTGGCCGGCGTCGGCGGCTGGTGACGCGCGGGCCTTGATCTCAAGGGTGGGAGGCTGCGCCCATGCGCTACTCCTGGCACGAGTTGCCGCCGGCCGTCCGGGCGGAGGTCGAGGGGCACACCGGCCCCGCCCTTCGGACGACACCCGTCCTGTCCGGGTCGATCTCCGACGTTGCCGTGGTGCTGGTAACCGATACCGGCCACTTCTTCTGCAAGGGAGCCGCCACCGACAACCCGATGGGTTGGATGCATCGCAACGAGGCCCGATGGAATCCTCACCTTCCACCGCAGGTGCCCCGCCTGCTCTGGCAATTCGAGCGCCACGGCTGGCTGATGCTCGGATTCGAGTACGTCGCCGGCCGGCATCCCGACCTGAGCCCGGGCTCGCCCGATCTCAACCTGCTGGCCACAACGCTGACCACCATGGCAACGGCACTGACGCCGTGCCCAGAGGTCAAGGTGCAGACCGCCGCCGTCCGATGGGCCGACTACCTTGCGCCCGAGGCGGTCGACGGCAACACGCTGGTACACACCGATGTCACGCCGCACAACTTCCTGCTTGACGGCGGCAGCATCAAGGTCGTCGACTGGTCGATGCCCTGCCGGGGAGCCGCCTGGATCGACACCGCGCTCATGGTCGTCCGGTTGATCCGCGCCGGCCACAGCCCAGCACAGGCAGAGGCCTGGGCCGACCGGATTCCGGCGTGGTCGACCGCCCCATCCGGGGCTGTCGACGCCTTCGCCACCGGCATCGCCGCGCTGAGTCTCGAGAGGCACCAGCAGCGTCCGTCCGCCGCCCACCTGGGTCCGCTCGCCACCGCCGCGGCCAGCTGGGCCCGGCACCGGGCCACCACGATCGGGTAACCCGGCGAACAAGCTGGTCGCTGTCCGACTTGGCTACCGGACTTCCGTCGAAACGGGGGCGAGGAAGAAGAGGCACTGGTCGGCATTGAACTGGCCCACCTTGGCAACGAAGCGGAACTTGTCGCCTTCGCCCACGGTCGCGGGGATCTTCTTGCCGGTCAGTTCCAGGTCGAGGATGCTGACGTCCTCGTACTTGAAGGCAGGACCGACCGCCGTGTCCGGTCCCTTGTCACCCGGGCCCAGGAGCAGATCGAAGCGGGTCTCGTAGCCGGCGTGGGGCGTCATTTTCACGATCGATCCGTTGAAGGCGACGGTCTTGGAGATTATCAAGCTGTCGGTGCCGCGCACTGTCCGCACGGTCTTGTACTCGTACTTGATCTCCTCGACCATGCCGCTCCACGTCCCCAGATGAACTACTCAGACCAACTGGCTCGCGAGCATAGGGACTCGGCAACCAACTCGACATCATCAAGATCACTGTGAGCGCAGCGTCGCGACCAGGCCTTCTACGCCGCCAGTGACGCGATGAGGCGGTCGATGACGGCTCCGACCTCGCGACGGGCCCGGGCCGGGTCGTCGGAGCGCGCGACGTAGAGCGACGCCTCGTCCAACGCTCCGATGAGGACGTGCGAGAGCGGCTCCGGAGGCTGGGCGAGCAGTCGCCCGGAGGAGATGGCCAACTCGACCAGGCTGTGGACGAGCCCCATGCCGTACCGGAAACTCAGCTCACGCCAGCGCTCCCAGCCCAGCACCGACGGCGCCTCGATGAGGACGATGCGCTGGACCTCGGGCTCGGCGCCGGCGTCCAGCCAGGTGGCCGCGCCCAGCTTCATCAGGGCGATCGGATCGCTCAGGCCGCTCTCGCTCACGGCGGAACCGATGCGCTTGGTCAGATCGGCCTCGACGGCCTCGAAGACGGCGGCGAACAGCTCGGTCTTGTCGGCGAACTGGTGATACATCGCCCCGCGGGTCACCCCGGCAGCGCGGACGATCGCCTCGGTGCTGACCGCGGCAAAGCCCGACGCTGCGAACAACGGCCGGGCCGCCTCGATCAGAGCCGCCCGGGTCGCCGTCGAACGCTGCTCCTGAGTTCGGCGCTCGCTTTTCATACAGACAGTACGTATGTTGGTGAGGTCACGTACCGACGGTAGCGCGAGGAGCCGGCATGGCTGTCATCGACATTCCGCAAGGACGTATGGAGTACCGAGCCACCGGACCGCTGGCCAGCACGGCACCACCGGTCGTCTTCCTGCACGGGCTGCTGGTCAACGCCGAGCTGTGGACGAAGGTCGCCGACGCGCTGGCCACCCGGGGCATCCGCAGCTACGCCCCCGACCTGCCGCTCGGCTCCCACCGCATCCCCTGGCCGACCGGCACCGACCTGAGCCCCCGCGGCATAGCCCAGCTGATCATCGACTTCCTGGCCGCCCTGGACCTGACCGACGTCACCCTGGTAGGCAACGACACCGGCGGCGCGCTGTGCCAGTTCCTCATCGACACCGACCACAGCCGCATAGGCCGCCTGATCCTCACCAACTGCGACGCCTTCGACCTGTTCCCCCCGGCCCCCTTCGGCCTCCTCGTCGCCGCCGGCCGCAACCCGACCCGCCTGCGAGCGCTGATGACCACCGTACGACCGAAGGCCCTACGCCACTCAGTGCTGGGCTACGGCGGCCTGGTCCGCGACCCACTCGACCCGGCTCTGACCCGCCGCTGGATCACCCCGCTGTTGGCCGACACCGCCATCCGCGAGGACGCGGCCGCTTTCCTGCGCCAGATCGACCCTCGGGAGCTGCTCGACGTCTCGACCCGCCTCAACCAGTTTCCCAAGCCGGTCCGCCTGATCTGGGGCGCCGCCGACCCGTTCTTCAAGATGAGCCTGGCGCGGCGCCTGCAGAAAGCCTTTTCGGACGCGACATTGGTCGAGATTCCGACCGGCCGGACGTTCCTGCCCCTGGACGAGCCGCAGGTGGTCGCCAACGAGATCGAGGCTGCACTGGCCCGCGGTTTCTAGACGGGCCGCTCGAAGGTGAGCGTTTCCTCGCGGAGGATGTCGCGGTTCAGCACGGCCAGGTACACCTCGTCGACGCTGCCGTAGCGGGCCTGCGCAAAGTCCAGCCCGAGTGCAACGGCTGCGGCGCGTACGGAGGCTTCGTCCGGCCCCTCGACCTCGAGAAAGGTGGGAAGGCCCGGCCAGGTGTCGAGGTCGAGGGTCACCTCGCCGAGCTTCCATTCCTCGCGATAGTTCTCCTGGTATCGCAAGGCTTGAAAGCCCATCGCTTCGAGCAGCGACTTGGCGGCTCCGAAGTCGTTGACGTGAATCTCGGCCTCGAGCGTCGTGTCGATCGCAGAGGTGTCGCTGGTGGTCTGCTTATAAGTCATCGTGACCCGCCGACCCTCATCGCGTAACCGAAGCCAGCCGCCCCGTTCGGCAATGTCGTCGTTCTTGAAGACGATGCGCCGCATCAACGTCCGGTCCATGACACACACGCCACCCTGAGCAGCGACCCGGTCACGGACGGCATCAGTATCAACCGCCAGAAATCGTGCTTCGAACTCGATCTCCATTAGCTCTTCTCCTGAGGTCAGATCGCGACGACTGCGGACTCCAACGTGGAAGACGACCAAGGTTTGCCTCGGCAGCCGATGCAGGACACGCGGTTCAGATCGACTCCGGCACCTGGGGGTAGTTGCCCCAGTTCGTGCCGGCAATCTTCCACCCCTTCAGCAGCACGCGATTGACGGCATGGCCGCTGCGGAAGGCTCGCCAGGTCGAAGCCGAAGATCCAGATAGCGAGGGCTCGATAGCCTCCTGAAGGGTATCGATGGGAGTGAGCCCGTGGACGGCGTTGATGCTGCTGAGGAATGGCTGGACACTTGGGTCGGGCAGGTGAACGCCCAAGCGGCGCAGAGTGTTGAGCTCTCGCGGCGGGTAGCGGCGCTCACCGGTACGGCGGAGGGCCGCGACGGCGCGGTTCGGGTTACGGTGGGTTCTGCCGGTCAGATCGAACGGCTTGAGCTCGACGACCGCGTACGCGATGTGTCTGGCCCCCGCCTCGCCGAAGAGATCATGTCGGTCATGCGGCGCGCCCAGGCGGCCCTTTCCAATCTGGTGGCCGATCAGGTCCAAGACACCGTCGGCGTAGACACCGAGACGGGACGCGCGGTGATTCAATCGTTCGAGACCCGCTTCCCCACTGTCGAGCGTGAGGAAGACCGGTGAGCGCGGGTATGGAGTTTCCCGCCGAGGCTGTGACACGCCACGTCGGCGCCGTGGATGAGGCGTCCGATGAGATGTCGCGGGCTCGCGCGGCGGCAGGCGAGGTCGCCATGGACAGCCAGGCGTACGGACAGCTCTGCCAGTTCTTACCCGCCCTGCTGAGCCCCCTGTTCGGCAGCGCCACGGGGGTGATGAACGACGCGATGGACGCGCTCGGAGAGACCTCCTCGAAACTGCGGGCGACCGCGACAGGGATGAACGCCACCGACGCCGCCAGCGCCCGGCAGGTGAACTCAGCAGCGACCCCGCACCTCGATCTTCCGCTATGACCGACAACCCGCTGGTCGCCCAGGCGCACAGCTCGACCACCTGGTACACCGGCCTCGGTCTGGCCGAAGACGCGGCACAGATCAGCAACGGCATCCAGGACAACAGCTGGGTCGACGGCACCCTGGGCGGCGTCGGCGGCGCCCTGGACCTGCTCGGCACGGTCGTCGACCCGCTCGGCTCGCTGGTGGCCTGGGGTGTCAGCTGGCTGATGGAGCACGTACGGCCGTTACAGCAAAGCCTGGACTGGCTGGCCGGTAAGCCGGACGAGATCGCCGCTCATGCTGCCACCTGGCGCAACGTCGCCGACTCAACGGCGGCCACCCAACAGCGCTACACCGACGCCGTCCAGTCACACACAGGCGGCTGGACCGGCGTCTCCGGGGATGCCTACCGCAGCCATGCCGCCCAGCAGGCGGACGCCCTCGGCGGCATCGCCAAGGCATCCGACGCAATCTCGCACGCCGTCGAAGGCGCCGGGCTGCTCGTCGGAATGGTCCGCGGCATCGTCCGCGATCTGATCGCCCAGTTCGTGGCCACCCTCGCTGCCCGCCTACCCATGTGGTTGGCGGAGGCCGGGCTGACTCTTGGCATCGGCGCCCCGGTGGTCATCGGTCAGGTCGCCGCCCTGGTCGCCAAATGGGTCAACCGCATTCAAGGCTTCATTCGATCTCTGCTCAACAGTCTGCGACGACTCGGCGGCAAGCTGAACGAGTTGACCGGCGTACTGGATGGCCTCAAGACGGCACTTCGTCAGCTCGGCCGGTCCGATCCGCTGGCGACCACGCCCGGCACGACATCCGCAGTGCGACAGACCGGCGGGGAACTGCGGCGTCCGCGGGGCGACATCGACTTCGAGGCGGAATGGGCAGACCGGGCCTACGACACGTTTCGGACCAGCGACGACGAGGTCCCGGCCGTCGCCGCGACCGCGCGAGAGTACGGCTTCAGCCCGGAAGACATCACCGCGATCAAGAATCACGTCTTCCGAGATGAGCATCTGCTTGACCTGTACGGCGACAACATCACGGCCCGTTTCGACGCCAACCCCCGCATGGCCGAGGCTTGGCAACGGCTCGCCGACGGCAATCCACATCCGGCCGACATCGACCTGTTGCGGCACGAACAATTCGAGTCGAGTTACATGGCCAGGACCGGCGACCCGAGCTACGGCCGCGCACATACCGCCACCAACGAGGCGGGCTACACGTGGGATCCTGAAGCCGCAGCGCGGGATGGGGTCGGCTATCAACGGAAGGACTGACGTGCGCGGTGACATCGGGCGGTGCCGGCCATGACCGCCTCTATCGGAATCTGGGCGCAGGGCGACCCGGTCGGCGAGTCGGTGCTCTACCGGTGGGAGGCCGACCAACAGACCGGTTACGTGACCTTCGAGGTACCGACCCGGCGGTTCCGACCGGCCGACGACAGCGGTCAACCGATCGGCGATCTGTTGTTCGACCCGGCCGTCGGCGAGCCGTCGGGCGCCGCCGTGGGCGTGAACCAACGGTTGTTCAACCAGGTGGTCGTCGCGATCATGCGCGCTTATCGGCGGGCCGGGACGGCTCCGGCCACCGCCCACGCGTATTACTACTGAGAGCCGTTAGCGCGGGATGAACAACGTCGAGGAAACCTTTGCCGGACGGCGAGCAGTTCAGGATTCCGGGCGCTGAACGAGTTGCAGGAATGCTCCTAGCTCACGGTCTGGGCTGACATGGCGCCGGCGGAGGGGCTGCACGGTGTCGCGGCCACACCCCCCGCCCCTAACCGAGAAGCTCGCGGATGTCCGCCGCGGTGAGTCCGGCAGAGGAGAACTCCCCGCCGTCCATCACGCCGGAGAACAGTTCGGCCTTGCGGGCCTGCAAGGCCATCACCTTTTCCTCGATGGTGTCGCGCGCTACCAGGCGATAGACCATCACGTTGCGGGTCTGCCCGATGCGGTGGGTCCGGTCCACCGCCTGCGCTTCCGTCGCGGGATTCCACCACGGGTCGAGCAGGATGCAGTAGTCCGCCTCGGTCAGGTTCAGGCCGAACCCACCCGCCTTCAGACTGATCAGGAAGGCCCCCGCGGCGCCGGTCTTGAACTCCTCCACCACCCGCTTGCGATTGCGAGTGGTGCCGTCCAGGTAGGTGCAGGCGATGCCGGCCTGTTCCAACCGATCGCGAGCGCTGCCGAGGAAGCGAGTGAACTGGCTGAACACCAGAGTGCGGTGGCCCTCCGCGACGATGTCGGTGAGTTGCTCCACAAGCAGATCAAGCTTGGTCGAGGAGACTGCGCGGTGTCGTTCGTCGACCAGCGCCACGTCCAGGCTGGCCTGCCGTAACAACGTCAGCGAGCGGAAGATCTCAAAGCGGTTCTTCTCCATGTCACCTAGCAGGCCGAGTACCTTCTGCCGCTCCCGCTGCAGGTAACGCTGGTAGACCTTGCGATGACCGGGCGACAGATCAACTTCGACCACCTGTTCCTGCTTGGCCGGCAGGTCGGCGGCAACCTCGCTCTTGCGCCGGCGCAGCACCAGCGGGCGGATCCGGCGGCGTAACTGGGCCAGCCGCTCGTGGTCGCGGTCACGCTCGATCGGATGGCGGTAATACTCGGTGAACCGATCGAGCCGGGGGAACAGGCCGGGGGCCGCGACCGAACACAGCGCCCACAGTTCGGCCAGGTTGTTCTCCATCGGCGTGCCGGTGATGGCGATTTTGAAAGGCGCCGGGAGACGGCGGGCGCACTTGTATGCCAGCGATTGCGGGTTCTTCACGAACTGCGCTTCGTCCAGCACCAGACCAGCCCAGTCCATTGCCGCGTATTCGTCGTACTCCAGGCGGAACAGCGTGTAGGACGTAACCACAACGTCGGCCTGCCCCACCGCCTCAGCGAGATCGACTCCTCGCCGGGCCGCAGTCGAGGTGATCGCCCGGACCTCGAGATCGGGAGTGAAGCGGGCCGCCTCGGCCGCCCAGTTGTGCACGACACTGGCCGGCGCCACGACCAGAAAGCGTCCGTGTTTGCGGGCATGACACAGCAGAGCGAGCGCCTGCAGCGTCTTACCGAGACCCATGTCGTCGGCGAGGACGCCGCCGAGCCCGTTGTCGTGCAACGCGGCCAGCCACCGGAAGCCCTCCTCCTGGTACGGGCGCAACTCGGCGTGCACCTCGGTGGGCACCGGCTGGTCGAGGGCCACGCCGTCAGACAACGCGGCCACCGTACGCTGCCAATCCGCAGCCTGACCGGCCAACTCGCCCAATTCAGCCAGCTCGTCCCAGACCCCGGCCTGGAACCGGCCAACTCGCAGCACACCCGGCGGACTGTCGGCGAGCGCTCGCGATTCGGTGATCAGATCGCGCAGCTGCTGGAACTCCGGCCGATCCAAGCCAAAATAGGCACCACTGGGCAGAATCAAGAACTCCTGATCCCGGGCAAGGGCCACGAACAGCGCCTCGAAGTCGACCTGCTCGCCGCCCACCTCGACGCGAACTGACAGGTCGAACCAATCCTGCTCGCCGGCCTCGGCGGCGCCGGTGAACGTGATGATCGGCGCCGCCCCGGTTTCCTGCAGGTTCCACCCGTCGTCGGGCTCGATCACGGACACCCCGAGCTCGGCCAGCGCAGGGACCACCGTACTCAGGAAGCGGATCATCTCGTCACCGCCAAGCACCGACTCGGAGGTGAGTCGTGGACCCAGAGGGCCGGGTTCGAGCAGGCCGGGCACGAGGTCAGCCACCCGCTGAAGGAGATCGGCGCCCTCGTCGGAAAGCGTCGGTGACCAGAGTGGCTCGCCATGCCGCCCGCCACCGACCTCGACCACCCACTCCCAGCGCAATCGCAGCTGCTGCTGGCGTTCGGCACTCAAGGTCACTGTCAGGGTTGGAGCACCCACCTCGGGCAGACTCACAGCGGGCCCGGCCGGCACGACGTCCACTTGCTGGACCAGGGCGGGATAGAACTCGGCGAAGAACCGCGCCTCGTGGTCGCCCGGAATCCGGATACTCGGTGCCGTCAGGACCTTACGAGCCGAGCTCGGAAGCGGACGGGCCAGCGGAGCCAGCCTCATGGCCCGCCCAGCCGGATCCGCTTCACCGCGCACACCCCACGAGGCGATGCCGTGCGCCGGCTCGCCGATGAACATCGCGTTCTCCAGCTCGACCGGCATGCCGTCGTCCTGCACCACGGCATGGAGCGACAGATCGCCATCGACCCGGTCCACTCGCATCGACACCCGCGCCGGGCGGCGCGCCACGATCACCGGTCGAGCATCCTTGCCGTATTCCACCAGCGGCAGGCCGGACTCCTGCGCCTCCGCCAACAAGTCCCAAATACGTCGACTGCCGAACTCGTCGAGGAAGATGCTCGCGTTGCTGCCGCCGTAGTAGTGCGCATGGGAGCCGGACAGCTTGACGATCTCGGTGAGCAGCCGGCGGTGGTGCTTCAGGTCCGGCGAGCCGCCCCCGACGTAGTCGAGCGAGTGCCAGCTGATCCCCGTACGCACCCAACCCCTGCGGCCCGGCAGCACCGGGCGCATCGAGATCCGCTGCTGGGTCTTGCGCGTCCGTGAAACGTATGCGTCCACTAGCTCAAACTGCAGCCCGATACCGGGATCCACAGGCTGCGGGACCGGCTGCGGCCCCGCCACGTCACGGACCCAGGCGGACAGTTGGGACTCCCATCGCCCGGCCTTCGGCTGCCGCTGGACCGGCGCTGTGGATTTCTTCACCGTGGCCTCCTGCTGGGCGGCGATCAACAGCGCCAGGACATGTACGCATTCCGCGTCGGCGCAGCTGCACGAACCTCTCAGGGCGGGCGTCACACCCGGGACAACCTCGGCGGTCACCTCCCCGCCGGCGCGGACCTTGCCGACCGCCTGACCGGATCCACCGACGGCCGGGTCGACAATCTCCCCATCGCTCAGCACTGCTCGTGCTTGAAGAAACGTGCGGACCCCGACCAACTCGCAAAGCACCGCTTCTTCTGGAGAGAGGACCAGCTTCGCCATCGTCGCCCTTCGCGAGAGTCAGCGACCCACTCTAAACGCGCGGCAATGGGCGCTGCGCGCGATGTCCCCGCTACGAGTGAGTCGGGTGCTTACCGCCCAGAAGACTGGCTGAGTGACCCGGCGGCTCCGGCCGGCCGACGACAGCGGTCATCCATCCGCTACCAGTTCCACTGAGATAGCGACGAATTGGTGGTCTCAGTGGATTGAACTTTTCCGCGGCGGGCTGCTGCCTGCCACCCTTGTACTGGAGCAGGGTCGAATGCTGCCGCTCGGCTTGACTGTGTTGTGGAAACACCGTTTCTAATGCCGGAAGACTTCACGGAGTTGAATCCTTCCGACAGGAGATCCCGATGTCTCGTGTTCTTTCCCGCATCCTGGTGACCGTCGGCGCCGCGCCCGCGGCCCACGCCGGCACCTCCCCCGTCCAGCGCGGTGTGAACGCGCTGGCCGGCGAGGGCAAGGCCGGCTTGGACACACCGGTCGAGACGTACCTCCCGACCGGCCCGCCGGCCGTCACCCGCTGAGCGCCTCGTGGACACGGAGCGAACCGCCATGCCCACCCCTCGCGACATCGACGTCAAAGGTCTCGACACCCCCAGGATCAGCACCTCCAAGACCGAGCCAGCCGTCCGACTGGTCGACGTACACAAGACCTACGAGGGCGCGACACCGGTCGCCGCCCTGCGCGGCGTGTCACTGGACTTCGCGCGCGGCTCGCTGACCGCGGTGATGGGCCAGTCCGGCTCCGGCAAGTCGACGCTGCTCAACGTCGCGGCCGGGCTGGACGTGCCGACCCGCGGCCAGGTCGTGATCGGCGGCACGGACACCAGCAACTTCTCGCCCGACAACCTCACCCGGTTCCGGCGCGACCAGGTCGGCTTCATCTTCCAGTCCTACAACCTCATCGGCCATCTCGACGTCCTCACCAACATCGAGCTCCCGCTCGTTCTCGGCGGCCGCACCGCGGACCGCGCCTGGCTCGCGGAGCTCGTCAGGACCCTCGGCATCGCGGGTCTCGAGGACCGCCTGCCCGGCGAGCTCTCCGGAGGGCAGGCCCAGCGGGTGGCCATCGCCCGCGCGCTGATGACCCGCCCCTCGGTGGTCTTCGCGGACGAGCCGACCGGTGCCCTCGACTCCCGCAGCGGTCAGCAGGTGCTGGAGCTGCTCTGCGACGCCGCACGCAGGCTCAACCAGACCGTCGTCATCGTCACCCACGACAGCGTCGTGGCGGCCGCGGCCGAACGCGTCGTCTTCCTGTCCGACGGGCTCGTCGTCGACGACGTCACCGCCCCGGCGGCCGAGCAGGTCGCCTCGCGCATGCTCGCCCTGGGTCGGTGAGTGGGATGTGGTCCCTCGCCCTCGCCGGCGCCCGAGCGCACCGCACCAGCCTGTCGGGCACCGCGCTCGTCTTGGCTGTCTCAGGGGCCCTGGTGTCGCTGATCGGGGTGTTCTTCGAGTCCGGGTCCCGTGCTGAGGCGGGCGTCGAAGGTGGCACGCTGGTCGCGCTCGCGTCGTCGTACTCCGGCATCGCCCTTGTCGTGGTCGTCATGGTCGTCGCAGCTATGGTGACACTCACGCTGCGAGCCCGTCGGCGGGAGTTCGCCCTCATGCGCACCGTCGGCGCGACCCGCGGCCAGGTCCGGCAGCAGGTCTCCTTCGAGGTGCTGCTCGTCGCGCTGGTCGCCGTGCCTCTGGGCGCTGCACCCGGGGTCCTGCTGGCCCGGCAGTTCGACCCGCTCCTGCAGGACGCGGGGATGCTGTCGCCCGGCTCCCAGCTCTCCCTGTCCCCGCTGCCCGTGCTGGCGGCCGTGGCGCTGCTCGTGCCCACCGCCATGCTCGCCGGTCGGCTTGCGACCCGCGAGACACTGCGGATCCCGCCCACCGACGCCCTTCGCAGCTCGGCGGTCGAGACGCCGCGGATCGGGCCGATCCGCAAGGCCTTCGCGCTCCTCACGGCGGTGGCCGGCCTGGCCGTCGCGTTCACGCCGTTCTGGGTGCCGGGGAGCGTCGGCGGTGAGACAGCTGGCCTCTCGGCGTTCTTCCTGATCGGCGCGGTCGCGCTGGCCGGACCGCTGCTGGTAGCCCGGACTTTCGGCCGGACCGTCCTGCTCGCCGGGGCGCGGACCGGGGCCCCGACCCGGCTCGCCCTGCACAACGTCCGTGGCTTCTCGCGCCGCCTGACCACTGTTATCGTGCCGCTGGCGCTGGCCCTGTCCGTCGGCACCATCCAGACCAGCGTCGACAATGCGCTCGGCCAGGCCTCCGAGGAGCAGCTGCGCGCTGCCGTGACCGCGGACCTGGTGGTGACCGGCGCTCCGTCGGCGGCCTCGCAGCTGACCGCGGTGCCCGGAGTCGCAGGAGTGGCACCCCTGAGCGACGTGCCGGTCGAGGTCCGCACCGATTATGAGGAACCCGACATCCTGGTCTGGGAGAGCACCACGCTGCGGACCGTGCCCGCCGACGTGCCGCGCAGCGTCTTCGACCCCAGCGTCACCGACGGTTCGCTGGCCGCGCTGTCGGCACCCGGCACCGTCGCCGTCAGCTCGGACAGCGCGTCTCTGATCGGCCTCGGCACGGGAGACTCACTCGCGGTGCGCTACGACGGCGCCGAGCACGCCCTGGAGGTGGTCGCCGTCTACGAGCGAGGACTGGGGGTGGGCGGCTACCTGATCGCGCCGGACACCGCGACCTCGCTGGGCTCCGGCGCCACGCCCTCGACCCTGCTCGTCACGACCACCGACGACGCGACGACGGCCCAGACCGCCGACCGCATCCGGGACCTGGGCTACACGGTCCAGAGCCCGGCGCAGTACGCCGCCGGCGCGACCAGCCCCGACGCCGCCGAACAGCAGCTGTCCACGCTCCTGCTGCTCCTGCTCCTGGTCTTCATCATCCTCGGGGCCGTCAACGCCCTGGTGCTCACGACAGGGGGCCGGCATGCCGAGCTGGTCCTGCTGCACCGGACCGGCACGACGCGCCGGCAGCTGAGCAGGATGCTGCTCGTCGAGTCACTGCTCACCGGGGCGCTCGCGTGGCTGATCGGGACCGCGGCCGTCGTCCCCGCCGTGCTCGGTGTCAGCGCCGGGCTGCTGCCTGGGCAGGTACCCGTGGTCGACCTGACGACGTACGCCCTGCTCAGCCTCGCCGTCGTCGTCACGGCCGTAGGCGCCACCACGGCGACGGCGGCATGGGCCGTCCGCCGGGCCACCGGGTGAAGCCTGACGGCATCCCGCGGTACTGGTGTCACGAACCATCGCGTGACCCCTTGCGCGTACCCAATGGCGCTGATGGGCACCCACCGGCTGCCCGGGCACTCGCGCGGGTATCCCCAGGTCGGTGCGATATGGGCCGCAGGCCTTCGTAGCTCAGGGGATAGAGCATCGGTTTCCTAAACCGTGTGTCGTAGGTTCGATTCCTACCGGGGGCACCATTGTGATGTCTCAGGACATCGGAATAGCCTGAACCTACGTTTCGTAGGTTCGGGCTGTTTTGTTTTTGGGGGTGGGTCCGGGTGGCCGGCCGGTGGGCTGGTAGTCGCGTCGGGGGTCGATGGTGAGT
>NZ_JALPVJ010000043.1 GCF_023544445.1 Actinoplanes sp. M2I2
ATCAGGCAGCGGAGCTCCCGGTGTCAAGGGCGTCTTAGAGTGACCACCCTCTATACAGGAGCTCCGCTGTTTTCATGCCTACGACACACCTTGACGACCGCCCGCACCGCCTAACTGAACGGCGTTGGTTCTAGAAGACGCAGCTGTTCTCGTTCACCAGCCGGATCCCGGTGACGTCGCCGTAGCCGGCGACGGACAGGCCCGAGTAGCGGCCGCTCAGGACGCAGCTGACGTTCCCGGACGAGTACAGGAACTTGACCGCGGTGGGCGTGGAGTTCTGGACCGACGTGATGTCCGACCGGGGGACGGACTGGAAGTGGCTGGTGTACTCGGAATACTGACCCATCCAGGTCTGGCCGGCGTTGTAGACGCAGACGACGTTGACCCGGCACGCGGCCGCCGCGGCGGAAGCCGGAGTCGCGGCCGGAGCGATGACACCCAGCCCCACCGCCACCGCAGCAACCGCCAACGCCCGTGAAACCACCATGGTGCCCCCAAGATATGTGCAAGTCGGAATGTCACCATACATCCGGTTTGAACCTTGCAGCCGAAGATCACCCGCCCGGGGCGCCGGCCGGGTGACGGCATGGCGACGTCGTGAAAGGGACCGCGTCGCTGTCAGGGCCGAGCGTCCCGGCGTACGGGCTCGTAAAGCTGAGCGCCGGGGCAAGGGATGGGCCCGCCGGGCGTGGCCCGGGGCGCCGGGGGGGCCCCCCGCCACCGGGGCGGGGCCCCCCCGCCGGGCGTCGGGGCTCGAAACGCTGCGCGCCGGGGCCCGGGTGGGGCCCGCCGGGCGTCGCCGGGGCACCTGGGTGCCCCGGCGACGACGGGTCAGGGCAGCAGCGGCCGGAAGCGCTGCGGCGCCAGCCGGGCCGGCGCGGGCGGGGCCGTCGGCACGGTCGGGGCGGTCGCCCCCGGCACCGGCAGGGTGCCGGCCAGCGGCAGCGTGAGGGAACTGCCGCGCAGGTCGAGCCGGATCGTCGCGCCCGTGGACTGCGGGGTCGAGTACTCGTTGTCGCTCGCCTGCAGGATCAGGCCGAGCACGTGCCCGGCCGCGACGCGCTGGTCGGTGGCCTGCAGGGGCACGGTGACGGAGTACCACCGGCCGGGTTGCAACGGCGTGGTGAAGCGCAGCGACACCCGGTGGGCGGCGTCCTTCCAGCCGCGGGTCAGGATGGCGTGGTCGCTGGTCACCACGTCCTCGGCGGTGTCGAAGTAGCAGGCGTCGTCGGCCGCGGTCGAGGCGCCCCAGCAGGATTCGGTGGTGAGCGTGCGGATGCCCTCGCCCGGGCCGAGGTAGTTCACCCGCGTGGCGGTGCCGTAGTCGACGAGCCGGGCGGTCAGCTCGGTCGTCGGCTTGTCGACCTGGACGCGCAGGCTGACCGACGGTGTGCCCGAGATCCGTACGCCCCGGGTCAGCGGCGCCGAGAGGAAGGCCACCCGGCCGGGAACAGCCGTGTTCGGGCTCGCGACCGCGGTGGCCTCGGCCAGGTCGGGGGCGTCGGTCCACGTACGGGAACCGGCGCCGGGCCGGCCACCCAATGTGCCCGTCGTTCCGTCCCCGTTGCCCAGGGCGACCTTCGCCGGTCGCGCGGCGGCGGCGGGCCAGGTCCGCTCGTCGGCCCAGACGCCGGGCGCGGTCTCGATCGTCACCGGCGGCTCGCGGTCGACACCGTTGCGCAGCCCGTGCAGCCAGCGGTCGAACCACCGGTGCAGCAGCTCGACCCACTCGGCGCGGCGGATGTCGAACGGGTCGACGTGTCCCTGCTGGGCCAGCCACAGCCGCTTGGGCCCGTCCAGCCGGCTCCACCACTGGGCGAACTGGGTGGTCGTGACGTTGGTGTCGTTGAGGCCGTGCGCGATCAGCACGCTGGCCTTGACCCGGCGGGCGTCGGGCCGGTAGTCCCGCTCGGCCCAGTAGGCGTTGTAGTCGCCCGTCGCGTCGTCGCTGCCTTCGTCGAGCTCCTTCAGCGTGGCCGCGCACGCTTCGGCGGGACGTCCGCTGACCGCCTGGTGCAGGAACTCCGGGTAGTCCTCGGCGCGCAGCACCCCGTTGTAGCGCTGGTAGTCGTACCAGCTGGAGATGGCCGAGATCGGCACGATCGTCTCGAGGCCCTCGACGCCGGTCGCGGCCACCCCGTTGGCCACCGAACCGTCCCAGGACTTGCCGATCATGCCGGTCCGGCCGTTCGTCCAGCGTGTGGCGACCGCCGCGGTCCCGTCCGCGTACGTGGCTGTGGCCCGCCCGTTGAGCCAGTCGACCACGGCCTTGGCGCTCAGCACCTCCTCGCGGCCGCCGACGTCCATGCACCCGGTCGACCGGCCGGTGCCGGCCAGGTCGGCCGAGACGAACGCGTACCCGCGGGGCACGAAGTAGTTGTCGTAGAACAGCGGCTGCTTGGTGATCGTGCCGCCGGCGTCGTACTCCTTGAGCTCGCCCTCGTTGCCGCGCCCGCAGCACGAGTAGTACGGCGAGGCCTCGAGGACGACCGGCACCTTGAGGCGCCGGTCGGCGGCCTCGCGCGGCCGTACGATGTCGACGGCGACCCGGTCGGGCGCGCCGTCCAGGTCGTTGTCCAGAGTGGTCTGCACCCAGACGCTCTCCCGCACGGCTTTCTCGTACGAGTAGACCGGCACAGTCTGGCCGGCCCGGATGTGTGGTGTGCCGGCGGCCGCGGCCGGCGCGACGGCGACGCCCAGTGTGACGCCGGCCCCCGCGACAACGGCGGTGAGGAACCGCATTCGTAGCCCTGACATCGACGCATCGTATTACGTCTATGCCGTCCGCAGGGCCTTCCCGGGGGCGCCGTCCGCGAACCTGGCCACCAGCCGGGGGTCGCTGAAGACGGTGACAGCGGCGATGCCGTCGACCCGGCAGTCGAGGACGGCGACCCCCAACGGCTCGCCCTTCAGGTGGGCCCGCGCCGCCGGCTGGCCGTTCGCCACCACCGGTTCCATCCGCCAGTCGCCGGGTGCGCCCACCGCGCCGGCGAACACCGGCCCGCAGCTCGCGATCCCGTCGAACCAGCGTCGGTCCGGCACCAGCTCGAGCCGGGCGTCGGCCCGCAGCATCGCCGTGAGCCCGGTGACGTCGGCTGTCCGGAACGCGGTCAGGTAGGCGTCGAGCTGACGCCGGGCGGCCGGGCTGTCCGGCTCGGCCACGTCGTCGGGCCGGTGCGCGGCCTGGCCCAGCCGGGCGCGGGCCCGTTGCAGGGTGCTCTTGACCGCGGCCGGGGTGAGGCCGAGCATCTGCCCGACGTCGGCGGCCGGGAACGCGAGCACGTCGCGCAGCAGCAGAACGGCCCGCTGGCCCGGCGTGAGCGTCTGCAGCCCGGCGATCAGGGCCAGCCGCAGGTCGTCCCGGTCCTCGGCGTACGGCTGGATCCACGCCTCGGCCGGCAGCGGGCCCTCGCTGTCCGGCGCGCCGAGACCCGACGGCAGCGCCCGGCGGCCCCGCCCCGACAGAGCCGACAGCGTCACGTTGGTGGCGATCCGGTACAGCCACGTCCGTACCGAGGCCCGGTGCTCGAAGTCGTCCCAGGCCCGCCAGGCGCGCAGGTAGGTCTCCTGCACGGCGTCCTCGGCCTCGTCCCAGGAGCCGAGCATGCGGTAGCAGTGCGCGGTCAGCTCGCGGCGCAGCCGGGCGGCCGCCTCGAATCCGGGCGCGGTCATGAGGCCATTGTGCGGCGCAGCCACTTGCCTGCCCGCTCGATCGCGTCGTCGGCCACCGGCGAGTTCCCGGCGGCCATCTGGAACGTGTGCAGCTGCCCCGGGAACACGTCGAGCTCGACCCGCGACGAGCTCGCCGCCAGCAGCCGGGCGTCGTCGAGCAGCGCCTCGTCCCCGCCCGCCTGCACGTAGGTCGGCGGCAGGGCCTCGAGATCCGGCCACGCCGGCTCGGCCCCGGCGAGATAACCGGCAGCCAGCCCCCGGACCAGCTCGCGGGTGAAGAACGGGTCGGTCCCGGCGTCGTAGCCGGCGCCCGAGCAGGCCAGGTCGACCCAGGGCGAGAAGAGGACCAGACCCTCGGGTACGGCTTCGCGCAGCGCGATCTCCAGCGCGAGCGTCCCGCCGCACGAGTCCCCGGCCAGCGCCACCCGTTTGCCGGTCAGCCCGCGATAGATCCGGGCGACCTGCTCGATCTGGGCCGGGTAGACGTGCTCGGGCACCAGACCGTACTCGACCACCAGCGTCGTCAGCCCCGACGCCAGCGCCAGATGCCCGAACAGGCGCCGGTGCGTGGCCACGGACCCGCTGACGAACCCGCCGCCGTGGATGGCCAGCACCACCCGCTCCTCCCCGGCGCCGGGCGGCCGCAACCACAGCCCGGCCTGGTCGATCGTCTCGGTCAGCCCGACCGGTTCGGTGGTCAGCGACTCCCAGGGCCGGCTCGCGTCCCCGGCCGCCCGCTCGGTCCAGAGCAGCCGATTGAGGTCAGTTGTCATCGTCATGCCAGGACAGACCCTGACCGCCGCCGAAAGGAATCGGGCTCGGCGAGGGCCGGTCGGTGGATGTTGATCGGCAGTGTCAACATCGGGGGGATTCGGCCGGGCGGCGTGATCCCTAGCGTCGAAGGCATGAATATCCGGCTCGCGGTGGTGTTGGGATTGCTGGGCCTGACCCGGCCGGTGCTGAGCGTCGTGGGCGCGTACGACGACGGTCCGCTGGCCAAGCCGGTCGGGCCGCTGCTTCACTGCGCTCGTGTCGATCGCCTGGGTCGCGGCGGTGGTGATCGTCAAGCCGGCCAAGCCGGTGCTGACGACGACGGCCGGCCTCGCGTACGGGATCGCCGCCATCCTGCTGGACAGGACCATGCTAGCGATGGCCTTACCTGGCCTGTGCAGTTGTTTGACAAGTCGACCGCCATGCTTTCCCGCTTCTCATTCAGACCCGCCGAACTGGAGTGACCCGTCCGAGGACGAGCTTTCTACGGGAAGGCAATATTGATGAGCTGCTGGGCGCACAACGCTAGGGGCACGAGGGCGCTGGGCGTGAGGGTGGACGGCGGCAGATCGAAGGACTGGGCGGCGAACAGCTTGACCAGAACCGGGCCGGCCAAGAAGACGTAGTGATAGGCAGTCATGGTCATGTCAGGCATGATCGGTGTGGGGAGCGCCCCGCCGAACACCATGCACGCCTTGCCAACGGCTGGCGCTCCTGACACCAGGGGCACGCCCTCGGAGTTGATCCGAATTTGCTCCCGGTGGAAGGCGGCGGCTCCTTGCGGGTCCTCGAATAGCCAGCGGATGTCGACCAAGCGTTCGATGACAGTGTCGTCGCCTGTCCACACCCGCATACCGGCGTGAATGCCGCGGTGCCTTGCGAAGTCATCGGCCGAATCGGTCACGTCGGCGCCGAGCCGAGAGTCTTGAACCACCCGCAGGCCGTGAAGGTCCGAGGCTGTGAGGAACGTGGACAGGTACGCTTCGGGTGAGTCAAGCATCGATGCTCCTTAGAGAATCGGGTAGTCGTCAGCGAGGTTCTCCCGCCGGATCATCGGGCGTTGACGACCGCCGGTCAGGGCCGAGACCCGAGTCGCGACCATTTCCGCGAGGCGTGAAACGGTAGCGTTCGGGACGTCGCGCAGTGCCTGGATTACCGAGGCGGTGAAGACGCCGTTGCGCAGTTCGGCCCGTTCGTAGGCGTACTCGGCCGAACCGGCGGCCGCGATGACGAAAGCGCCGGACTCCTGCCGCAGATCGGCGAAGACGTCCCCGAGGCCGATCACCGGCGCGGCGTGGACGGTAGTGGACAGAGAGTCTTCACCGGCCAGGTCGCGGGCCAGGAAAGAACGCCCGCGCACTACCCCGGCGGCCGTTCCGGTGAGTGGGCGGACGGCCGCGGCACCGAGTTCGTCCTCGCCGGAGTGGCAAGTGTCGAGTAGAACCAGCCGGCGACGGGCGGGAATCGCGTCGAGGAGGGCCTCGATATCGTCATAGGAGACGCCGGTGGCGGCGAGATCGTCCCGCGCGGCGTCGGCGGGCAGGAAGGTGAACTCGGTACCCCGCAGAGCTCCGTGACCGGCGAAAAGCACGATCACATGGTCCTCGGTTTCGGTGTCGGCGAGCAGCGCGTGGGCCGCAAGGATCTGTTCTCGCGTTGCGTCGGCCAGCACCCGGGTGCGTACGCGGGCGAAGCTGTGCGCGGCAGCGTCAAGCTCGGCGGCAAGGTCGACGGCGTCCTTTGCGGCGAAACGTAGCCGCAGAGCTGGGTCGCCGTATTCGGAGACGCCCACGGCCAGCACTGTCAGGGTGCGACGCGCACCTGACCGAGTGTCGAAGACTCGGTAGGCGAGCCGGTTCGAAAGGGCGCCGGAGGCGTCGCGGACCCAGGTTTCGATCTCGTTGCTGCCGGGGGTGAGCGCTATCGCGAGATCTGCTCGCGTGCGCGCCGGATTGAGCGCTATACCGGCGGCGCCGTGAATCGGGACGTCGTTGACAGTCACGTGCAACCGTTCGAGTTCGTGTTCGCCGGGGGTGAGGTCGACCGAGACGTGCGCGGTTCCGCTAGAGGACACTTGGCCGGGCGTTGCCGCGGTTGTCAGCGACGGCCGGCGTACGGCCGGCTGGGTGAAGACACTGTGCCGGCCTAGGCGTGCCAGCCGACGCCGATGCGCGTCCTCGAAGGCGGCGAGTATCTCTTCGTTGGCATATCCGAGTTTTCTGAGTACGACATCGGGACGGTTGAGTTCCAAGTCGAACTCCTCGAACAGGTGCAGTCCAGACCCGGTGCGAGCGACGACCGCCGCGAGGCCGCCCTTGGTGGAGCTGTAGTGCCCTTCAGGGGTGAACGTGACGGAGTCGTGCTCGTCGAGCGAGAGTAAGGTGCCGACGAGTCGGCCGTCGCTCGGGTCCCAGACGCGAGTGGCGGCGTCGGCGCCGATGCTGGCGAGCCGGCGTCCGTCAGGGAGCCATCCGAGGGCGAACACGTCTCCAGCGTGGGCGTCGATCGCGTGCTGGCAAGCGCCCGTTCGTGAGTTCCAGATGCGCACCGTGCCGTCGGCGGCACCGGTGGCTATAAGGGTGTCGTCAGGGGCAAATGCGACGCTCATGAGCGCGGCCCGATGGCCTTCCAGGACCATGGTTTGCTCGTCGCGGCGTCCGAGGATCATCGCGATGCCCCGACCCTCACGTCCTTGGAAGTTGAGCCACTTGGAGTGGCCCAGCGCGATAGCGAGCCGTCCGTCGGCCGCGAAGGCCAGGGCGGCGCACCCGGTGCCCAGCTTGATTGAGGTGGCTGGCTCGGACAGGAAGGGCGGCCAGATGGACACGGCGTTGATATTGGCGGCGGCGACGTCGTTGATACCCGAGACAGCCAGAGATTCGGCTCCTCCTCCGATGTCGGTGCGTCCTAGGATCGAGCCGTCGTCGGCATCGAGGGCGACGATCCCCGCAGACCAGAGCGCGACCATTACCGCCGAGCCGTCGGCAGAGAAACCTACGAATCGGGCGCCCTCCTCAAGATCGACCGTCATGAGGGGCGGCCCCGGAACTCTGGGCCAGACGCGGACGCCCCCGGCTCCGCATGAGGCAAGCCTGTTGCCGTCCGGGCTGAACGCAAGGCTGTTGATAGGGCCGTCGTGGGCGGGGAAGACTGTGGGGCGTGGGCCAGCGGCCAGGTCCCAGAGCCGAATCAAGCCGTCCGGGGCCGCAGTGGCGACGAGCGGTTCGCTCGGGCTCACGGCGAGCACGAACTGCCGGGACATGTTGCCCAGAAACCTTGCGACTTGCAGCCGGCCGCCGAGCCGACGCACGGTGGCTCGCGACTCGGTGTCGATCAACTCGACGTTCCAACCGTCGACCCGGGCCAGCAATCGGCCGTCCGGTGCCACTGCCTCGCACGCTATGGGCACAGTGACCAACTGGTCGGTGACTATGTGGGTGCGGGTGTAGTCGTGCACCACGGGCGTCCCGTCGGCCAGCACGCTGACCGAGCGATGGTTCTTGAGCCCGGGAGAGTAAATGTCTGGACGGTCGACCATCGCGGGCAGGTCTCGGGTGGTGGTGGCGCCGGTCCGGACGTCGTACGAGATGAGCTGCTCGGCCGCGAAGACCAGAGCCTGTCCGTTGGGTGTGAACGCAAGGTTGGTGGGGTTGACGCCGCCGCGCCCGTCATGGATGCGCCGGCGTTCACCGGTCGCTAGCGTGCAAAGATCAATGTGGCCGTCGTCGGCGATGGCGAGCAGGGTTCCATCCAGGTTGAGGGCGAGCCGGCCGGCTGACCCGGGTAGTTCGGTCACCTTGGTCGCTTTGCCGCCGGACACGTCCCAGACGTGCACCGACAGCTTGCTTTTGTCGCGGGGACGGCTCGGTGCGGCCGCGACCAGGCGGCCGTCGGGAGAGAACGAGATTGCGTAGATGGGTGCTCCGAAGCCGGTCAGCACGTGTCGGCAGGAACGGGCTTCGACGTCCCAGACGCGGACGTCCTGATCCCAACCGCTGGTGGCCAGCCAACGTGATGCGCCATCCCAGACCACTCGGTAGACCGGCCCGCGGTGTCCCGCGAGAACTCCGGCCTCACAGGCGAGGGTGAGGTTCCACAGCCGTACGGATTCATCGGCGCTGCACGTCGCGAGATGGTGGCCGTCGGGTGCAAAGGCCACGTCGTTCACGTTAATGGAATGACCAGACTGAACGATGATATGCATGAGGCCTCATAGGTAGTGCGTCGGCCACGAAAGTGAAGCAAGTTCTCTTAAAGGCAGATATCTGTTGCCTGGTGCCGGTCGGCGCAGAAGGCATCCATGGGTATCAGCGTGACTGGTGAAGACGGGTGGTGCCGCCGACGGCCACGGTGAGGACGTGGGCTTGGGATTCTGCGACGTCGGGCGCCGTATCACTGCGGCTGCAATCGCAAAGTCGGGGCCAGCCTTGACCTCGCCGTCGTGGACGATCATGCGCCGAGCGGGGTGTGTTTCGGTGTGAGCCTGGACGGCCACGTTCGAGGGTTCGCCAGTGATTGTGATAGTGCTCCACCTCAACCCTCTTGTTCATGCGTGAGGTCACGCCCTTCGCCGATGAGCTGACAAGCCATCGCTAAAGTCTCGGTGGCGCTCTGAAAGCGCCGCAAGCCCCCTTCCTGACCGTTTGATCCATTTTCTCGGTTTTGTGCGGATCGTCAGGCCTGCTCGCGCCGCTCGGTGTGCAGCGTGAGGAGTGCGGTAGTCCACTCCAGTACGTCGGCGGATTCCTCCCCGGCGTCACGCGCGATCGCACGATCGGCGAGCCTGTCGAGGACTGTGCGCTGGCCGCGCCCGCGCTCGGCGCCTCGTTGCTGGAGGACTCCGTCGAGGGCTGGCAATTCGTACGCCTCTGCGGCGAATCGTTGTTCCGCGGCAATCAGCTTGAGCCAGTCGTAAACCTCGGTACCGCCGGCCTCCAGACGCTCCCGCGGAATCGACACATCGATTGGTCGGCCTTCGAAGGCGACCGCCGTCTTACCGGCAGGCACGAGCTCTCCAGGGAAAAGCCTGCTGTGACAACGAAACCGGTCAGTCAGATTCAGCAACGCGCAATACAGGTGGCGGTCGCTGTGGTTATGGAGGTAAACGAAGATGTACGGGCGCTGCCAGCCGGTGGAGTTCCTCCGGTAGCGCAGGTGGATGCGGCCATCGGGCTGGGGGGTAATCGGCTCCTGCTGGCCCGGCAGCGGCGGCCGTTGTCCGCGGCGCGCGTCCAGGACGTGGAGCGTCACCTGGTTTGCGATGGCAGAAACCGGGTTGTCCAGTCGCTTGATGAGATGCCATCGGGTCAGGTGCTCCAATCGGGCGACCACGGTCCGCGCACCGTCCGGCGTGGCGGGCACCGATGCGGCCAGGGGTGAGGCGTCCGCGCGGGCGACGGTTAGTCCATCAATCTCGGCCAGGACGACGAACCGGTCACCGGCGGTGCCCGGATCACCAGCGCCTTCTCTCACGTGTGGCGAATCAGCAAGGCACGCCCTCACCAAAGCCACACTGTCGCGGTTGCCACGCACTTCCACCGTCGCAGGAGGAAGGGGAAGGTCGGTCAGCACGGTGCGGTAGCGCACCTTGGTGTCCGGCTCCCATCCCTCGTCCACCATCACCCGGGATCGGGCTAGCTCGACGTCGGTCACCCGTACCCGGCCGAGTGGCCTTTCGCGTTCCGGTGCCAGCGTGTCGAGGTCCTCGCGGGACCGCAATACGGCAAGAATAGTGGTGGCGTCGCCATGCGGCGGCTGGATTCCGTGGACAATGCCGGCGTCTATCCACCATGCGCTCCGATAGCGCTCGAGAGTGATGGTCGAGCGATGCAGCTGGATGGCGCCGCCGAACAGCGGTTGATCGAGGTCTCCTGGTTGGGTGGCGTATCCGACGGGGTGCTGGCCGATCACCCTGTCGCGCACTGCGACGGAGGCGGCACCGAGTAAATCGCGGTAGGTGGCGTCGGGGCCGAGGGTGGCCATAGCACGCTGCAGCATGGCAGAGAAGACGCCGCGGTAGCCGGGCCCGATGGGCAGCTCGAGGGAAAGTTGGGTGGACTCGCAGGCAGATAACATCACGTGCCGGGCCGCGCCTGCCGCGGCGCCGGAAGCGTCGCGGCTGCCTCCCTCCATCGCCCGCCGTACCCCTGGAAGGTATGTGTCCGGCGGGCGTGGCCGCTGATTTGGCGGGGCGAGCCGCACCCGTAAATCCTGCGGTAGCGTGCGCGGGTCCCGGGTGCCGCCGCCTGAGTAGCAGCAATCGAGTACGACGAGGACGTGAGCCCCACCCGCAGCGACCGCGGCGATCAGCTCGTTGAGCTCCTTGTCGGCCAGATCCGGCACGCCTGGGCGCCTACTGTCGGCGCATACGATCGTCTGATTGTGTCCGGTGGGTTCCAGGTGCCAGTACTGTTCCTCGACGGGCTCCTGCGAACCGTGTCCGGAGAAGTAGAAGATCGCGACGTCGTCTTTGCTGGCTGCTGAGAGATGACGAGTGAATTCTGTGATGATTCGTTCCCGGGTGGCATCTTCGTCCAAGAGGGGCACGATGTGCCGGCGATTGCTCGCCACGTGGCCCTCGAGGAAGTCCCTCATGCCGTGGATATCGTCGACGCACCCGTCGAGGGAGTTCAGCCGACCGTCGTAGTCGTTGATTCCAACGAGTAACGCGTAAACGTTTCCCGCCATGGTGCCCTCCTTCGGCCGCCGGATCGTCGATCCGATAAACCACCAGTGCGTCGAACTCGCCGGTCAGTCCGGCTCAGTGTCATCGGCGACGAGGAACAGCCCGTGCACCGGCTGCGCCGCGCCCGCACTGTCACCAACCGACACGACATCCAGCCGGTAACAACCAACCGGCAGCGGCGCCACCTCGAGCGAGTGAGTGAGCTGATCCTCGGCGGCCTTCAACGGCATCGGTCCTGCGACCGTCCGCCCGGTGTCTACGTTGATGACGGCCCCCACCAGGGTGACCCGGCGGACCCCGGCGACGACCGTCACCGGTATCTCGGCATCAGCGCCATGGACATCTTCCAGGGAAAGCCGTAGGCCGCCGCGCGCGTCTCTGAATTGGTCGGCCCGCTCGACCGGCGTGAGTAGGCCGCGTACCTGCGTCTGCACGGACAGCCCGTTCTGCAGGGACGCGTGCCGTTCCGGGACGTAGACGCTGTGATCATGGCGGTGGGCATCATGTTCGATCGGTGTCGCGGATACCCGCGGTACGGTGCCGTCGCCGTCGAGGTCCTTGCCCCCGTACGTTTCGAGCATTTCCAGCCGGTCGCCGGCGAGCCTAGCGGACTGCAGCGTGGGCTGATTCAGTCCGACGATCGGGTTGACCAAGTACGGTTGCTCCTCAACACGTGCTGCGACAGCGGCTTCCATCGCGCGATGAAAATCGTGTTCCGCGTTGTGGGCACGGCGGGTGTTGATTCCATCGGGCAGTCCGGTCGCCTCAGCCACCCGGCTCAGGGTGCCGATGCCCGAGTCAATACAGGGGTAGATAGGCAGAAGCTGATATACCGAAGTAAGCGACCGCAGCAGCGTGGAGAGATCAGCGACCTTGAACGGTCCGATCTTCTTTGCGAAGCCATTGGCGAGAAAATTCACCGCGTTCAGCGAACCTCGGTACGGCGTTCCAAAAGTGATCAGCCTGCGGGTGTCTTTCCACCCGTCCATACACTCGAGGAAGTAGCGGGCCACGAGCCCGCCCATGGAGTGGCCGAGCAGGATCAGCTTGGCGTTTGGATTTTTCTTGCGCTGCTCGTGCAATGCCGGCAGGGCTAGCGCCGCCAGTCGCCGGGCCGATACCCGGTTGTCGCGACGCCAATCGTAGGGCAGCTCAAGGAAGGTTTTTCCTGGCACGACGTCGAAGGTGCCGGTGATCATCGCGGCGATTGCTGAGTAGCCGTCGATACCCCACAGGCCTGGGATCAGGTGTGCGTCGGGCATGAGTCGAGTCGCTGTCACTCCGTCGCCGAGATCGTCGTGGTCGACCGGGTCGCTGTCCAACCGCAGGTCCTTTAAGCTCCGGCCCAACGTCCATAATGTGCGGGTCACTGCCCCGGGGGTGGGTGCCCACACGTCGCGACCATCGCGTCGCAGCACGCTGCCGAGGATGCCGGGTATCAGGACAACGACATCGCCCATCTTGTGGCGTGCCATATGGACGCCTCCGGATCGTCATAACGGTGACAACTCGATAAGGTAGGCGCCCAGTATGTTGGCCGCTGTAACCGGGTGTCGAGCGTTCTCGTGGATCGTCGGCAATCCGACGGATCGGGGCAGTAGGCGATGAGGAGCGCTTGATACGTGGGCGGTGCCTGTGAGCGCGGCCGCACCAGCTTTCTTTTTCCGTATGCGCGCGGACCGATGGCCTCAGAAGTTTGTTTTGTCCGTCGATGAACAGCCCTTGACGTGATGACACTTGTCCTGGTCGATGGATCGCCGAATGGGCTTCGGTGAACACGGGTGAACGCGTCGGCACATCGCGACCGCGAGCGCGACGTGCTGACCGAGGTGGCGCACGGCCGGGCCAACGACGAGATCGCGGCCGCGTTGCACCTGAGCCCCGCGACCGTCCGGACGTACGTCAGCCGGCTGCTGACCGAGCTGGGCCCGCGTGACCGCGCCCAGCTCGTCGTCGTGGCCTACCGCACGGGACTGGTCAGACCGTAGGGCAGCGCGTGCCGGGCGGCGGCACGACCAGGTCGATCAGGTAGCGGTCGACCACCGCGTTCGTGCAGGGCAGGCCGTACGCCCCGTGGCCCGACCCCTCGTAGGTGACCAGCCGCCCGTGCCGGCCGAGCTGACGGGCCACGTTGGTCGCCCACACATAGCCGGTCCGCACGTCGTGCACCGAGTTGAGCAGCAGCAACGGCCGCTCGGTGGTCACGTGCGGGCGGGCCGGCGGGTTGGCGACCGGCGCCGGCCAGCCCAGGCAGGCGCGGATCGCCAGCAGGCCGCCGCCGTAACGGACGTCCGGGGCGGCCGCCCGGGCCTCGCGCACCAGGGCCTCGTACGCCCGGAAGTCACGCACGTCGGCGGGCCAGTCGGCACAGAAGACGGACGACACCAGCGGCGGCAGCTTGATCGTCGGCGCCGTGCCGGCGGCGAGGCCGGCGATGTCCTGGGCCAGGCCCGCGCGGTCGGGCCGGGCGAGCCGGGCGATCGGCAGCATGGCGATGTCGAACGCGGTGTACGGCGGATAGGCGCCCTGGTCGGCGCGGTTCAGCACGTCGCGCCACACGGCCCGCACGTCCGAGCCGCGCAGCGCGCACTCCTGCCGGGTGGGGGAGCACCACGAGACGAACTCGTCGAACCCGTCCTGCGCCGCGAGGGCCTGGGTCCGCACGAAGTCGCGGACGCCCAGGCTGTGGTCGAAGACGCTCTCCAGCACGATCGCGCGGACCCGGTGCGGATAACGCTCGGCGTACTGCTGCCCCAGCAGGGTGCCGTAGGAGCTGCCGTGGAAGGTCAGCTGCCGTTCGCCGAGGGCCGACCGCAGCGCGTCGAGGTCGCGGACGGCGCTGAGCGTGTCGGCGTGGTCCCACACCGCGCTGGTCGCCCGGCAGGCGGCCCAGGCCGCGCGGTTGGCCGTGACCGTCTTGTCGAAGTCGGCCTGGCTGGTCAGCAGCACCGGCGCCGGTAGGTCGAGCGAGCACGCCGGCCCGGCGCTGCGGGCGACCCCGCGCGGGTCGAAGCTCACCGTGTCGAAACGGTTCAGGATCTCGGGGCTGAACCGGTCGCCCCGCCGGATGCGCTCCACCCCGGAGTCGCCCGGCCCGCCCGGCCCGAAGATCAGCGTCCCGACCCGCCGGTCCTGGTCGACGGCGGGCCGCCGGGCGATCGACAGCTCGAAGGTCTCCCCCCGCGGCCGGTTCCAGTCGACCGGTAACCGCAGCTTGCCGCAGCGCACCTTGGGGTCGACGGGAACTTTCGGTATGTCGTCGGCACACTCGGTCCAGACGATCTCGGGCCCGTGCCGGTCGGAGCCGGACGCGGGCGGCGTGGCCGCCAGGGCCAGCCCGGTCAGGACGGCGGTGACGGAAGCGACGATGGTGCGACGGTGACTCATGCCGTCCATCCTGGACAGCGGGCCGGCCGACGCGACATCAGGTGATGCCCTGAGCGGACCCGCAGATTGCGGCGGCCTGCCATTGTCGGTGGATGCGCCTACGGGGGATGGTCGCGGTGGTGTCGTTGCTGCTCGCATCGGCGACCGCCGGCTGCTGGGCGGACGGGCCCGACCCGCCCGGCCTGGGCGACCCGCTCGCCGAGGTCTACCGGATCCCGTCCCCGGTCCCGGCGCCCGATGCCGGGCGCCGGCAGTGGGCGTTCACCGACGTCGACAACGGCCTCGTCGCCCAGGGCCGCCGTCTCGCGTCCCTCGACTTCGCGACCGGCTCCCTCCGGTGGGCCGAGGACCTTCCCGCGGCGTACGCGGTGACCGCCGCGAACCCGCCGCTGGTGATCGACGGTCAGCTGGTGCTGCGCTCGGTCACCGGCACGTCGGTGCGCGGTCAGGGCGCCTACGAGGCCACGCCGAGCTGGGAGCGCAAGCTGCCGGGCCGCGGTCAGGTGCTGATCGCCGGCAGCGGCCCCGAACTCGCCGCCGTCCACTCCCGCTGCGACGCCCGGGGCTGCGACCTGACCGCCGTGCTGCTCGCCTCGGGCAAGCGGGCGTGGCAGGTCCGTACGCCGGAACGGGTCACGCTGGTCGACGGTGGCGGCGACTGCCATTGCCTCTACACGGTCGGCCGGCGCACGATCGCCGAGCTCTCGCCGCTCGACGGCCGCCGCCTGTGGAGCTTCCCGACCCCGCCCGGGCCGGCGCCGGTGCTCCAGCAGAGCCTCTACCGGCTCACGGTGATCACCCCGCCCGTGGCGCCGGACTGCCGGGTCACGCTGCGCGGGCTCGAGAACGGCAAGCAGATGTGGACGCGCGAGCTCGCGTGGCGGGACGAGGCGGTCGAGGGCCCGTGCGGGTTCGACCCGAGCCGGGTCCTGGAGCGGTACGGGCTTCTCGTGCCGGGGCCCGGGCGGCTCACCCTCGTCGACGACTACCACGGAACGCTCAGCGAGGCGCCGCTGCGCGCGGGGGAGCAACTCGTCCTGGGCGGTCTGGTCTGGTCGGCGGCGGGCGGTTACCGCCAGGTGCTCGACCAGCCGGTCGAGCTGCCGGTGCCCGGCCCGGACTCGGGCCGGCCGTGGGCCGGCTCGGCCGGCGGTGGCTGGCTGCTGGCCTCCGGCCCCGGCGTGGTGCTGTTCCACCCCGGCCGGGGGATCCGCCACCGGTTCGACGCCGCCACCGCCGTGGTGACCCTTCGCGACGAACGCCTCATCTATCAGGTCGGCGACCAGCTGGTGGCGCTGGGCCCGCAGGCCCAGCCCGAGCCGGCCGGCGCTTAGCGGCGCCGGACGACGGCCAGACCGCCCTTGGCCGGCGCCACGGCGATGCCCCGGCTGTGCGGGCGCTCGGCCGGCTCGGTGGTGGGCTCGACGGTGAAGTCCCGCAGGACGGTGCGGAGCACGACGCTCATCTCGAGCGTGGCGAACGAGGCGCCGATGCAGCGCCGGACGCCCCCGC
This sequence comes from Actinoplanes sp. M2I2, assembly GCF_023544445.1. GTDB lineage: Bacteria > Actinomycetota > Actinomycetes > Mycobacteriales > Micromonosporaceae > Actinoplanes. Next base: position 16,028 of record NZ_JALPVJ010000043.1, read on the forward strand.
CGAACGGGATCCAGGCCGCGGTGTCGGCGCGCGCGCCCACGAACCGGTCCGGGTCGAAGACGGACGGGTCGGGGAAGAGGGCCGGGTCGTCGTGCAGCAGGGCGATGCCGGCGGTCACGACCGTGCCCCGGGGCAGCGTCCAGCGGCCCAGGGTCAGCTCCTCGCAGCGCACCTGCCGGGAGGTGATCTCGATGACCGGGCGCACCCGCTGCACCTCGATCAGCGTCGCCTGGCGCAGCGCCTCGTCGTCGCCCACGCTCAGCCGGGACAGCACGTCCGGGTGCCGGCGGAGCCGCTCGACCGCCCAGGCCAGGGTCGTCGCCGTGGTCTCGTGCCCGGCCGCGAGCAGGGTCAGCAGCTGATCGGCGATCTGGCTGTTGCTCATCGGCGAGCCGTCGTCGTAGCGCGACTGCACCAGCATGGCCAGCACGTCCTCGCGGTCGCCGAGCGCGGGGTCGGCCCGGGCCCGGTCGATCAGCCGGTCGATGATCGCGTCGTAGCGCCGCCGGTAGCGCTCGAAGCGGGCGCCCGGTCCGTGGCCGCGCAGTTCGCGCCGCACCACGGGCAGCACGGCCAGGATCGAGCCGAGCTTCACCATCCGCGGCAGCAGGGCCCGCAACTCGTCGAGCTCGGCCCCCTCGGCGCCGAAGACCGCCCCGAGGATCACGTTCAGCGTGATCCGCATGGTCGACGGCATGACCGGGAACGGCGTGCCCTCCGGCCAAGACCCGGTCTCGCGCCGCGTCTCCTGCTCGATCAAGGTCTCGTACGCCCGCAGGCGCCGCCCGTGGAACGGCGGCGTCAGCAGTTTGCGCTGGCGGCGGTGCTCGTCGCCCTTGATGGCAAAGAAGGAGCCGGGCCCGAGCACCGAGCCGAGGTTGGCGTCCGGGGTGTCGGCCTGCTCGGCGCTCGCCTGGAACATCTCGCGGATCTCGACCGGGTCGGCCAGCAGGACCGTGCGGCCCAGGTTGAGCGTCTGCACCGTGAACGCGGACCCGTAGCGGTCGCGCAGCCGCTCCATCGTGCGTCGTCGCGACACCGCGAAGCTCAGCGCCTGGACCACGCGCGGGCTCGACGGGCCGTCCGGCAGCAGCACAGTCATCGCGACCTCCCCCTGGTACGCCGACGTACCAGGCCGACGGTACGCTCGCGTACCGCAGCCGGGCAAGGCGTAAGGTGTGCCACGTGACGACCGTGGAAGCGCCGCCCGGCGCCGGCACCGGGCATCGCCGCCGCCTGCTGGACGGCCTGGCCGCGGGCATCCGCGAGCGCGGCTATTCCGAGACCACGGTCGCCGACATCGTCCGGGCCGCCCGCACCTCGCGGCGGACGTTCTACGCGCACTTCGCCGACCGTCAGGAATGCCTGGTCGCCCTGCTGCACGAGACCAACCAGCGCACGATCGCCCGGATCTCCGCGTCGGTCGACCCGGGCGCGCCCTGGGACACCCAGGTCCGGCAGGCGATCGAGGGCTGGATCGGCGCCGTCCGGGCCGACCCGGCGATCATGCTGAGCTGGATCCGCGACGTCCCCGCCCTCGGCCAGGGCCGGGCCCGCCTGTTCCAGCGCGAGACGATGAGCGCCTTCGTGGCCCTGATCCGCCGCCTCACCGACACCCCGCACCTGCGCGCCGCCGGTGTCCTGCCCGCCTCCGATCAGACCGCGACCATCCTGCTCGGCGGCTTGCGCGAGCTGATCGCCGTCACCGTCGAGGACGGGACAGACGTGGCCGCTCTCACTGAGCCAGCAGTTAGAGCGACATCGCTCCTCCTCGGGCCTCAACGGCACGCACAACCATAAGACCGAGTGCTACAGGTTTTGAGTAACACAACTCGATGCCCTATAGACCAGCGTGTTTCTGGCCCGGTGAATATGGAGAATTCACGACCTCAAGTAAGCGGTGGCTGGTGCGGGTTTATTGCTTAAAGGAATGCCGACTAGTCAATCATCGCATTAGACATAGTTTGAAGAAAATCACATACTGGCTAGGCTGCCCAAGTTGACTGGCGGTGAAATCCCGACTTCGGTAACTTACTTCTATGCCAGTAGATGAGATCCTCGTCAATGATCGAACTAAGGCGGAGTTGGGCGAAAATGGCGTGGCGGACCTGCAGCGACGTTTTGGCCCAGGAGACTGCTTAGCGTGCGAACGTCCGTTACGGCGCGCCGTTTCGGTAGTTGTTGATGAGTTCTACTCTCTCACGACCGCATCCGCATATCATCCTCAGTGTCATAGCCCAGCATGGATTGATTCTGGACCGTCGTTTCACCCAAAAGGCCAAGCGGTAACATACAAATGCCGGTTCTTTCCAGGCCCCGACCTTCTTTCGCGAATGCCCCACAAGAAGATTCCGTGGTTTTTGGTCCATCCTTCGCTGGAAATTCTAGGGCTGAAGCCAGCTAAGCCCACTGGCTGGATATCGAACGACCTTGACTTATACATCAATCGCGGCTTTTCGAATGACGTATACTCAACGCCACTCAGTGACGTTACAGACTGGGTGCAGGTTTCCCTGCACCATAACAGAATCGGCATTGCTACGGCCGCTCAGCACTGGAGCTGCCGTAGCGATGAGGAAACTTTAGCTTGCTTTAAGCGTATGCGGGGCGTGGCGGTGGCTGTGACCACCTTTATAGACCCGAGTTCGAATATTGACGGACGCGCCATAAAAGCCGCTGTGGACTCGGGTGAATGCGCTATTGGATGGGCCCGAATTCGCAAGGCGAACTAGTTTCGACGGAATGGCGAGTGCGGTGTCAGAGCTTTGGCTTTTCGCGGCCTTAATCGTCTGCGAAATCGTGTTGACTATTGCTCTTCGGTGATCCCGAAGTAGGGTTTGTACCACGGCTCGACATCGGAATCAGCTTTGTGTGAACGTAACAATTTGTCTCGGTTGATCAATGCTTCATGGTATCCGTTCTGGGAAGCCTTGATGAACCATGCCTCGGCCTCCTTGATATCGCCCCTATTCCCCAGAATGTTTCCTAGCGCGTTCATCGCCGCTGGAGCACCTTCCTCGGCCGCACGCCTCCACCAAAGTTCGGCTTGTTCCATCAGTCCTTGATCCGATAGCAGAAGCGCGAGATCTAGCATGCTGGGCAGGTAACCGGCGAGCGCTCCGCGCCGATAGACCTCTTCAGCATCGTCAAAATGGCGTTGCCTCTCCAGCAGCTGGCCTAGCAGTGATATGGCATACATGTCGCCACTGCTAATGGCTTGTCGATAGGTTTGTATGGCGTTGACGATATCCCCTTGATCTTCGTAATTCTTTGCCAGCGACGTGACTGAACCTAGATGCCCTGCAGCGCCTGCGCGTAAATACCATCTCTTGGCTTCATCGTTTTCACCTTGATCAACTAGTATCTGAGCTAAGGCATGCATAGCTGGCGGATATCCTGACTCGGCCGCCAGCCTAAACCAGTGCTCCTCAACGCTCTCTTCATTACTTTTTCTGGCGATAACGGCGAGTGCCATCATTGCTGGAGAATATTGTTTGTTCGTGGCTAAGTCCTCGTATCTCCGGAGCGCAGATTCCTGCGATCCGTCGTTCCACTCGTAAAATGCCAGATTCATGGTTGCTTCAGTCAGGCCAGCTGCCTCGGCTTGCTTAAGCCATTCGACGCCCTGAATATTGTCGCCTTGTTGCAAGAGAACTATTCCTAGACCGTTCATGCAGTATTTCTCATTCTTTTGCGCTCCGGATTGGAACGCTTGAATCGCTACATCAGAGCATCCGCTGAGATAGGCTGATGCGCCGATGGGAAACAATGTTGCGGTATCCGACAATGCAATGAGCGGAGACCAGACTGCCTCGGAGATTGGTAGGTCAGAGAGAGGGCCGACACCCGCCAGCGTGCGGTCGAGTAGATAGTCGGTGGCCAGGTAAAGCCCGTCACCCTTCGGCAAAAGGCAGCTACTCGCCCGTGCCACTCGGGACAACGCCCATTGTAAGTGCTTCTCGAAGTTCTTGGCTTCTTCGTAGTCGCGGACATTTGGTTCTAAATATTCACGATATAGGGATCGAAGCACCTCCCGCGGTATGGGCTTATTGAAGCCGGCGCGGCGACAGTCAACCGCTGCTGAAATAATTGCCGATCCAGGATTAATGGCCGAATCGCCAGCAGCAGTCCAACGATTTAGCATTTGCGGGCCTGCTGCCAAATATTCGCCGAAACCGAACTCGCGATGCCTGAGTGCCTGCCGAATGCGCGTATCTTCGGAAGAAAGTGCCTGCGCGGACCTTGTTTCTTCGGCTGACAGCGTGGATCGAACCTCTATTCGATGGTTGACCTGGGAAAGGACGTCGATTCCTATCCGTATTAGTGAACGCGCTTCACGATCTGTCGACAATGTATCTGCGCCTTCGAAGGCTGAGAGGGCCTCGCCGCGGATGGTGGCAAGGATCAGCATCCCTTGCCCGTTCGCGCCTAATAGTCGGTCGACGATCGCCGCGTTCAGGCCGCCGGGAACAATAAATCTATCAAGGTCGTCTAGCCATAGAACTGAGTCTTCCAGAGCATCTCGGTTCTCGGCTAAGTAGCTCAGGCCCTCAGGGATTTCGGGGATAAACAACGGAGTGTCGGCCGGCAACTCCGCGAGGGATTGGAAAGCAGTCCGAGACTTGCCAGCGGCTGATGGACCAAAGACCAGAACGAATCCGCCTCTTTGTACCGCCACGCGCAACTCATCGTCAACATCCCGTTTCACGTACGGGACGATTTCTTCACTACGTTCCAGCAGTGTCGAGCCTAGATGTGATCGAGTGCCCTCGAAAGTTACCGTATCCTCGACAGCCTCGATGGATTCTTTGACGCCGAGATCTACGTACAGCGCTGATTTGACAGTAGGCATAACGCCATTAGGTAAACGGTATCCCTTAGCCGCCAGTTCACTTAGGTTCTGGAGTTGAACAGTTGGCGTTGCGCTTTCACTCGCTGTCTGGCGACGTCGTGCTTCCAGGCTCGCAATGATGACGACCAGCACTACTGCCATCGGCCAGGCGACCCACATGTAGGGTTTCCAGGAGGAAGGCACCGTTTCTGAGGCCAAGTTCGTGACTACGGGAAGAATTACCAGCGATGTGACTGCGGTGATGCCAATCGCCAGTCTGCGCAACCCAGCCTCCCTAGGTGCTCAGCCCTTCGAGTGCCGCTGAGTTGATACCGCTGCTTAGGGCCAGGTCTTCATCATAGTTCCCTCCGCTGTTATCCGAATGAGGCTGCGCCATAGTAATCTGATTCGGTCACGATGCGTTCGATCACGCGGGTGGGCAAGCCAGATCCCGCGGTGGATATGGGAGGAGCGGTGTATTCCGCTGTTCGAATTCGGTCGGCTAAGAGGGCTGGGTGGTTAGGGGTACGTTTCGAAACGCCACTTTCGCGGCAAGTAATTTGGCGTCGGTCGCAGGTTGCTGTCAGAGAGACCTGAGGTTCGACTCCTGCGCCGTCGCCGATGCCTGCTGTGCTTGAGTTGACCGAGCTGAGCCTTGGGTCTGCCTTTGCTGGCGTTGAGAACGTCGTCAAGAAAGCAGAGGGGCAACCTTGGCTGCTCGGTCCTACCAGGTGACCCACACGGCGGTGTCCGCCTTGAGCCGCAGCACCCCGGCGACCGGCCCGGTCACGTCCGGCGACGACGAGAGCAGCAGGCGGTGCGCCGGGACGCCGGCCGGGGTCGCGCCCATGTTGATCCAGCAGGTGACCGCGCCCGGCTCGCCGGACTGGGCCACCAGGTCGACCCGGACGACGTCGCCGGTCCGGGTCACCGAGGCGCGGCCCGAGCCGAGCGCCGGGTACAGGTCGCGCAGCAGGATCGCCTGGCGGTAGAGCGCGAGCGTCGAGCCGGGGTCGGACTCCTGGCGGTCGACGGCGTAGCCCGCCCAGCCGGCCGGCTGGGGAAGCCATGGGGTGGCCCCGGAGAACCCCGCGTTCTCCTCGCCGCCCTCCCACGGCATCGGGATCCGGCAGCCGTCCCGCCCGGCGCGCTTGCCGCCCGACCGGAAGAAGATCGGGTCGCGGCGGGCCTGGTCGGGCACGTCGGCCTCGGGCAGGCCGAGCTCCTCCCCGGCGTACAGGTAGGCCGAACCGGGCAGGGCCAGCATCAGCAGCGCCGCGGCGCGGGCCCGGCGCAGGCTGCCGTACCGGGTGACCTGGCGTGCCTTGTCGTGGTTGCCCAGCACCCAGGGCGCGGGCGCGCCGACCGCGTCGAACGCGGCCAGCGCCTCGGTGATCGTGTCGGCGAACGACGCGGCGTCCCAGTCGCTCTTGAGCAGCCGGAACTGGAAGGCGTGGTGCAGCTCGTCGGGCCGGGCGTACCGGCCCACCTCGGCCAGATCGGCCAGCGACACCTCGCCGACCAGCATCTTCGGGTCGGCGTAGGAGTCGCAGATCGCCCGCCAGCGGCGCCAGACGTCGTGCACGCCGGGCTGGTTGGTGGTCATCGCCTGCTCCGGGCCGTGCCCGAACAGGGTGGGGGAGTAGATGCCCGGGTTGTCCCGGTACTCCGGGTCCTTGAACAGCCCGTACGCCACGTCCACCCGGAAGCCGTCGACCCCGAGGTCGAACCAGAACCGCAGCGTACGGTCGAAGTCCTCCACGACCGCGGGGTTCGTCCAGTTCAGGTCGGGCTGCTGCGGCGTGAACAGGTGCAGATACCAGCGGCCGTCCGGCGTCCGCGACCAGGCCGGCCCGCCGAACATGCTCTGCCAGTTGTTCGGGGGCTCCTCGCTCGCCGGCCGGAAGTGGTACCGGGCCGCCTCGGGGCTGTCCGGGTCGGCCAGCGCCCGGCGGAACCACTCGTGCCGGTCGCTGGTGTGGTTGGGCACGATGTCCAGCAGCACCCGCAGGCCCAGGCCGTGCGCGTCCTCGACCAGGCCGCGCACGTCCTCCACGGTGCCGTAGTCGGGGTCGACCGAGGTGAAGTCGACGACGTCGTAACCGCCGTCCGCGCCACCCGAGACGTAGTGCGGGGTCACCCAGACGGCGTCCACCCCCAGCCCGGCCAGGTACGGCAGGCGCGAGCGCAGCCCCGGGAAGTCCCCGACACCGTCGCCGTTCCCGTCGGCGAACGACCGCAGGTAGACCTGGTAGACCACGGCGTCGCGCCACCACGGGTCACGGGCGGCACGCTCGACCGGGCGGGTGTCCTGCATCGGCTCTGCTGACATGCCCCACCGATCGGCCGCCCGCCCCGGGCCCCGCAACGTCGCACCGAAGAGCAACCCGGGTGCGCCCGTGTCACTCTGGTAGGAGTCCACCGCTGGGAGGCAGACATGACCGACGCCGGTTTCGCGCGGCCGAAAGGCGAGACCTTCGAGTACGCGGGGGCGACCGTCGAGCTCGTCGACGCGGCCACCGTGCTGGCCGCGGCCCGCGTCAACCCGGTCGAGCTGCTACGCCGCGCGTCGTGGCCCGACCCCGTGCAACGCGTCGACCTGACGGTGTCGAGCGCCGACCGCCCCGGCGGCCCCGTGCACACGTTCGCCGCCTCGATCAGCACGGCCGAGGAGCCGCTCTCCAAGGAACGCATCCGCAAGCTGGTGCTCGGCAACGACCCGGTCGGGCTGCTGCTGGCCAAGCGCATCGAGGCGGGCGACCCCATCGCCACCCGCATCGTCGACAACATCGGCGCCGCGGCGGCCGCGGCGTACAAGAAACTGGGTCTCGACCGCCCGGCCCAGCCGGTGACCAACCGCGAGCCCGGCACCCTGGCCGACGCCGTGGTCGGTCTGCAGGCCGAGATGACCTACGACGAGACCGGTACGGTGGTGCGGCTGCACGCCGAGGTCCCGCGCGACGACGTCACCCCGGCCCACCTGCAGGCCTTCGTCGGCCTGACGCTCCAGGCGGTGATCGAGCTGGCCGGGCCGGACACGCTGACCGGCCGGCGGTACGTGGTGAGCCGGGAGAACCTGTCGAAGGTGCCGGCCACGACTCAGACCGTCACCCTCGACATGGTCGGCGGCCTGGCCGACGTGGTCGGCGAGCTCCGCCAGATCGCCGTGTCGTTCCGCCACCCCGAGGCGATGGCCCGGTGGGGCGCACGCCGTCCGCAGGGCCTGCTCATGTACGGTCCTCCCGGCACCGGCAAGACCATGCTGTCGCGGGCCCTGGCCAACGAGATCGGCGCCGACTTCCGCGAGATCCGTACGCCGGAGATCCTCGACAAGTGGCTCGGCGGCTCCGAACGCAACATCAAGCAGATCTTCCGCGACGCCCGCCGCTACCGCGTGCCCACGCTGATGCTGTTCGACGAGTTCGACTCGATCATCAGCTACGCCGGTTCGGGCGGCGACGCGGCCAGCCAGGCCATCAACGCGGTGGCCGGCATCTTCAAGCAGGAGATGAACGATCTGATCGAGGCCAATCCCAACGTCATCGTGGTGGCCACGACGAACTTCCCGCACCGCGTCGACGACTCCCTGATCCGTTCGGGGCGCTTCGACGTCAAGATCAGCGTGCCCAAGCCGGACGACGCTTCCCGGGCCGAGATCTTCCGCAAGATGATCCAGGGGCTGATCGCGGCGCACGAGGCTCCGGGGTTCAAGATGTTCGCCGACGACCTGGACATCGCGGCGCTGGCCACGGCCAGCCACGGGATGACGGGGGCCGACATCAAGGAGATCCTGCGGCGGGTGCAGCTGTCCAAGGCCATGCAGGACGCCCGGTCGGGTGGGCGAGTGGATCCGATCACGACTGACGAGTTGCTGAGCAGTGTGCGGGAGCTGTTGGGGCCGCGCTGAGGGCTTGGTGCGTTGGACTTGCTTGCGGTTGACGGTCGGGGGCGAGCCGGTGACGGCTGGGGGATCGGTCGGCGGCTGCTGATCGGCTGGTCAGGGTGGGCGGTCACCTGGCGGCTCGGTGGTCCGGCTGCCGCGTTGTGGTCACCGGACCGGAGTCGGTGAGGGCGGGCGGGCCTGGGTGGTGGGTCAAGGGAGCAGGACCCTGCCGGTAACGGTCAGCACGTCACGCCTGGGTGGTGGGGCGGGCTGGCTTCGGCTGCGCCTTGGGTGCTGTGGGCGGGTCCTATGCTCCGGTCATGGGCGGGTCGTACGTTGAGCGGATGCGAGCGCTGGTCGGGAGCGAAACGCTCGTGCTCGCGGCGGTGGGGGTTCTGGTTCGGGACGGTGGGCGGGTCCTGCTGCAGGAGCGCTCGGATGACCGGACGTGGTGCGTTCCCGGGGGCGTCGTGGAACCGGGTGAGCAGCTCGAAGAGGCTGCTCGTCGGGAGCTCCTGGAGGAAACCGGGCTGGTCGCCGGGGAACTGACCTTGCTGTCCGCGCGAGCGGGGCCGGAGTGTTTTCTGGTCTATCCCAACGGTGACCAGTGCCAGGTGATCTCTCTGATCTACCGCGCCGAGTCGTGGTCGGGACGCCTCGACCTCGGGCGTGTCAGATGGTTTGTGTAACTGATCGACTTCTATGTCGAGGAGTACACAGGTGACCATGACTGATGATCCACGAGGAGTCCAGGTGTCGGCGGACTGGGTGTCGCCGGCCCGGCAGACGGT
>NZ_JALPVJ010000044.1 GCF_023544445.1 Actinoplanes sp. M2I2
TCCTGGTCGGCCACTCCTACGGCGGCGTGATCATCACCGAAGCCGGCAACGACCCCCGAGTAACCGGCCTGGTCTACATCACAGCGTTCGCCGCCGACAAAGGCGAATCCGTACTCTCCCTCGTCGCGAACCCGGCACCCGGCGCCCCGGTCCCGCCGATCCTGCCCCCACGCGACGGCTTCCTGCTCCTCGACCGCGACAAGTTCGCGGCCTCCTTCGCCGGTGACCTCCCGGCCGACGAAGCCGCGTTCATGGCCGACTCGCAGGTTGCCTGGGGGCTCGACGCCGCCGACGGCGCCGTGACCCAGGCCGCCTGGCAGACCAAACCCAGCTGGTACCTCGTCGCCGCCGACGACAAAATGATCCCGCCGGCAGCCCAGCGGCAGATGGCCCAACGAGCCGGCGCGACCGTACGCGAGGTCGAAGCCAGCCACGCCGTCTACGTCTCCCAGCCGCAGGCCGTCACCGACCTCATCCACACCGCGGTCGAAGCCGCGTAACGCACGTTCCCGCCGGCGGGTGCTGACAGCGCCGTCGCGGCCTGCTCAGGGCGGCGCCGGCCGAGGCAAGCCGCCAGGAAGAACCGCGGCGCCGGCAGAGCCGGGCCGATCGCGTCCAGGCTCAGGGACGGGGCTGCCGCCGAGCGCGAGCAGTCCAGAACCCTGCAACCCGGTGTCGACATATCTACAGGAATCAGCCGCCTAAGCGGCTAACAAGAAGGTTGAGAACAATGAAATTTCAGCTCAAGAAGCGCCCTGCGGCGCTCGTGACTTCTGCGGTTCTGGTAGCCGGGCTACTGACGGGAACCGGCCCGTCGGCTATGGCCGCCACGCAGGGCAACGCCGCCCGACAGAAGCCGACCGTCGTACTCGTTCACGGCGGCTTCGCCGATGCGACAGTCAGCTGGCAGGGCGTGGTCAGGCGTCTGCAGAAGAAGGGCTACCCCGTGGTCGCGCCGGCCAACCCGCTGCGCGGCCTCCAGACTGACGCGCCATACCTGCGCAGCGTGCTCAACAGCATCAATGGTCCGATCATTCTGGTCGGGCACTCGTATGGCGGTGCGGTCATCACCAACGCCGCCGCCGGAGACTCCGACGTGAAGGCCCTGGTCTACATCGCAGCGTTCGTTCCGGATGTCGGCGAGGCCCTGGGTGAACTCATCCAGCGATACCCGGGCAGCGAGATCCAGGCCGCCACCACGGCGGTGCCGTTCCCCCAGGCCGACGGCACCACCGGCACCGATCTCTACCTTCAGCCGGACAAGCTTCGCGCGGTCTTCGCAGCAGACCTCCCGAAGGCGGACACCGACGTGCTGGCCGCCACCCAGCGGCCGTTCAGCGCTCAGGCGTTCACCGACAAGACGACGGCGGCGGCGTGGCGCACCATCCCGTCCTGGGGACTGGTCGCCACCCAGGACAAGGCTATTCCCGCCGCTCTCGAGCGCTTCGAGTACAGCCGTGCCCACGCTCGCAAGGTGGTGACGGTCTCGGCCTCACACGTCGCCATGGTCAGCCACCCCGGCATCGTCACCAATCTGATCGTGGACGCCGCCAAGGCAACCGCGTAGCGGTACCGATTCAGACTCGCTGACGCGCGGTGGTGGCCGGCTTCTGAGCGGCCACCACCGCGACCGCGATGCTGCACACGTTCCTAGGAGAGCAGCTAGTGTGCCGCGCTGCACGTACTGCGCCATCTGATGGACGGTCCCGGTCGCCGAGTAGTAGACGACTGCGAGTTTCACGCCGGTCATGTGCCCTCCCGATGTCCTCGAGAGGCCGACGATAGGTGCGAGGAGTGCGTTACCGACAAGGTCGCGAACTCACCTCGAGGTAACTACCGGGCTGCCTGAAACTGCAGCTCAGCGGCGCTTTGGGCAACTCCAACGCATCCTCGAGGGCGTGAGTCCGAAGGTTCTCACCCAGACTCTGCGCAGGTTGCAAGAGCACGGCTTTGTCGACCGCACGATTTATCCCGCGGTCCCGCTGCACGTCGACTACGCGCTGACCGATCTGGGCCAGCGAGCCGCTGTTCCGCTGCAGATGCTGCGTGACTGGGTGGAGAACAACATGGATGAGATCGCCACTTCGGGGTGCGGGCCGGCTGCCTGAGTCTCTTCCTCCTGGGCCGGGGCGTCGGTCACTCGACCCGCGCGGCAAGTCACCATCGGCGGCAGGGCGTTGGAGAACACGTACGGGAGGGCACGCAGGCTGGCCGGGCGCTGGTGGTTACCGTCAACGGCGCCTACTTCCCGGCGGGAACTTACCGACCTTGCAGGGAAGTACGACTCCACGGCTAGCGTCCAAGCATGAGCGAAACATCCCGCCTGCCCGACCATATGACCGTCATCGGCTCGTACCAGGGGCTGCCGATCACCGACACGCGGAGCCTGGTGGAAGCCGAACTGCCGCTACCTGAACTGCGCCCGCACGATATTCTCGTCCACGTCCTCGCGGTGTCGGTCAACCCCGCCGACGTCAAGCGGCGCGCCGGCGCGCCCACCGCTGAAACCCTGACGGTGCTCGGCTTCGACGCCGCCGGCACCGTTGTCGCGGTTGGCCCGGAAGCGACCGGCTATGCAGTTGGCGACGAGGTCTACTACGCCGGTGACGTGAGCAGGCCCGGCAGCAACGCTGAGTACCACGCGGTCGACTCCCGGATCGTCGGCCGCAAACCCGTCTCGCTGAGCTGGGCGCAGGCGGCCGCCGTCCCCTTGACCACCATCACCGCGTGGGAGGCGCTGTTCGACAAGTTCAAGCTCACCTCCGACAGCACCGGCACGCTGCTCGTGGTCGCCGGAGCGGGCGGAGTCGGTTCGATGCTGATCCAGCTCGCGAAGAGGCTCACCAAGCTGACCGTGATCGCCACCGCGTCGCGCGAGGAGTCCAGGGACTGGGCGTACTCGCTCGGCGCCGACGCTGTGGTAGACCACAGCGGCGACCTCGCCACAAATGTCCTCGACGAGGTGCCGGACGGTGTCGACTACATCTTCAGCCCCTACTCCAAAGGAAACGTGGAGAACTACGCGAAGGTGGCCAAGACCTTCGGGGAGGTCTGCGCGATCGACGGGCACCCGGACCTCAACCTGCAGCCGCTGATGCAGAAGAGCATCAGCTGGCACTGGGAGTGGATGTTCACCCGCAGCGTCTTCCAGACCGCCGACATCACCGACCAACGCGACCTGCTCGACCGAGCCTCGCAGATGTTCGACGCCGGCGACCTGCGGACCACCCTGACCACCGAACTCGTCGGCTTCACCGCAGAGAACCTGCGCGAAGCACATCAGCTGGTCGAGTCCGGACGCACGATCGGCAAGGTCGTCGTCGTACGCCCGTGAACCGATTCCTCAGCGGAGAGCCGACACGCCGGTAGGGACCACCCGTGTCACTACCGTCCGTGCGTGTCCGGGAGCTCGTGAAATCCGCGGAGCGATCTCGTCGGTCCAGCGCGAGTTCTCGTACACCGCCGCGTAGCGACGCTCTCGATCCGGCTCGTCATCGAAGCGGCGGATTCAGACGTAGCCGTCGTCGTCCTGCTCGACGATGAACGAGCCGGTCACCGACATGCCCATCTCGAGTTGATACGGCAGGACGACGCTCTCCATGTACGCGACCCACGCGTCACGGCGGCCCGGCAGGGCCCAGTAGTGTCGGATCTCGTAGAACATCTCAGGCCTCCCCTACCCGCAGAACCACGTCTGACCCTCCCTAAAGACCTGCGGTGTCGGCAGCGCCTGCCTGCCGCGGGCCCGGTATCGGCTGACGTCATCCAGCGAACCGTTGTCCCCGGGACCGGAGAAGATGCCGCTGGAAGGTGTACTGACAGCCCACCACGCCCGGTTCGCGTTCCTCGACCCTCGCGCCCGGGACTTCTGGCGCGACTGGGAACGGATCGCCACCATGACCGTGGCGATGCTGCGGGCCGAGGCCGGCCGGAACCCGTACGACAAGGCCCTGACCGACCTCGTGGGCGAGCTGGGCACGCGCAGCGACGAGTTCCGGGCCCGCTGGGCCGCCCACGACGTACGGCTGCACGACACCGGGATCAAGCAGTTCCGCCACCCGGTCATCGGCGACCTGGACCTGAACTTCGAGACCATGGACCTGACCGCCGACCCCGGCATGTCCCTGACCGTGCTGACCGCCCCCGCCGGATCCGCCGACGACGACGCCCTACGCCTACGGGCAACGTGGGCCGCAACCCACGCCCAGGCCACGACGTCCCCCAACCCCCCGATAGCGGAGTCCCCGCCAGGAACCGCCTCCCTCGCAGCGCACACACAACGCCCGCAACGCCCAGCGCCCACAACGCCCAGCGCCCGCAACGCCCAGCGCCCGCAACGCCCAGAGCCCGCAACGCCCAGCGCCCACAACGCACAGGGTCCAATGAGCACGTCAGCAGCGGTGACCCACCACCCAGCCGCGACATGCTGACCGCAAGCGGCACGGTCCGGCCCCCATGACCCACCAATCAGGCCCGCCCGCAGACGCCGGCTCCCGCCCGGCGACCACAGCGCGGCAGCCGGCCCACCGACCCGCCAGGTGACCACCGCGCCAGCCAGGCAGTCAGAGACCGGCAACCCACCACCGAGCCGTCACCTGAAACCCCGCCCGTCCCAGCGCAAGAAGGACGCGGCAAGCCCCAAGACGAGCCGCGCCCCCGAAAACATCACCAGATGCGCGTGCTGACCTCTCCAGAGGCGAGCGCAGCGATCGGCCCCGCCGGGAACTCACCGACGATCTTCGGCGAACCCAGCAGATCCTCATCCATGACCGCCGGCGTACCGTCCCGCTCCTCGAACTCGGCATCGGCGAACCGCACACGCTCGAGATCGAGCCCCGAGATCGCCCCCAGCCGGACCGTGTCGAACTCGGCCGGCAACGTGGTCGTCAGGTGGACAGCGTCGCCGTCGTCGGTAACCGCGATCGAACCCGACCCCACCACCACCGGGTCGGTCTCACCGTCGAACGGCTGGGCCCCCGCCGCGTAGACGTTCCCTCCGGTGTAGACCGCCTGCTCCACGGTGAGGTAGCGCTGGTGGTCACCCGGCGGCTGGGCCTCGATGCGGGCGCGGTAGTCGTCGAACGAGACCGGGAAGCCGTTGTACGAGGCCGTACCCGTGAGCGGCGGCGCCTGACCTTCCGCCTCGGCCCCGTACGCCCGGCCCGAGTCTCCCCCGACGAACAGGTTGCCGAACCAGCGGTCGTCGCCGGCCCGGATGTACGCGTACCCGGCTACCTGCGTGCTGTGCGGCCGGTGGTACGGCGTAGCCCTGTCCATGACCGCCTCGACGCGGACAGTCCCGGCGATGAGGTTGTTGACGAACGCGCCGCCCTGGCTGAACAGCTCGATCGCCGCCGGGGACGCGAAGACGTTGTGCTCCACCAGGTACGGCCCGTGGCTGACCTCGATGAAGATGTCGCGGCTGTTGGCGTAGAGGACGTTGCGGCTGATCCGGGTGCCCTGGGTCTCCCAGTCGAGCCAGATGCCCAGCGAGGTGTCGTGGATGCGGTTGTGCCGGATCTCGACGTCGATCGCCGCGTGCAGCTTGATGCCGCCGATCTCGTACCCGTAGAACTCCCGCTTCAGCGCGATGTTGTAGATGTGGTTGTCCTCGATGGTCGAGAACACGCACCCGAGGTGTCCGACGATGCCATTCTGCCCGCAGTCGTAGATGGTGTTGCCGCGGATGACGTGCGAGCCGATGTGCTCCTTGTCCCAGCCGATCTGCCGGGCCGTGAACACCGACTCGAGCTGGTACTGGTAGCCGGGCTTGTCGCCGCGCTCGGTGGCGTAGTTGTGGCCCGTCGACGCCTCCTTGCCGATGGCGATCGCCGAGCACTTCGCGTCGTGGATGACGTTGTCCTCGATGATCCAGCCCTTCGACCAGTTCGGGCCGATCAGGCCGGGCTGGTCGGCCGTGGGCGGGGTCCACGGGCAGGCGGCCTGGGCCAGCTCGAAACCGCGCACGGTGATGTAGTCCAGGTGCGGCGCCTCGGGGTAGAAGACCGAGCGGCGTACGTTGATCTCGACGAGCTCGGCGTTCGGGTCGGCGCCCTGGAAGTTGGCCCAGATCGTCGTGGTGTCCTCGGCGACCTCGGCGAACCAGACGAGCTGCGTCTGGTCGGGATTGCGGACCTGGCCGGTCGTCCGCGTCCAGTTGTCGAGGATTTCCGTACGGCGGGCCGGCGCGTCCACCTCGGCCCGCGAGCCCACCTCGTAGAAGCTGAGCCCGTTCAGGTAGACGTCGCCGAGGTGCTTGTGCGGGGCGTCCTTGGCGTACACGATCCAGTCGCCGGCCACTTCCTCGGCGTACGGGTTGAAGCCGCCGAACAGGGTGTTCGGGACCGTCGCCTTCCAGACCGGGCCGCCGTCGCTCTCCCAGCCGGTCACCCGCTCGGAGCCCTTGATGACGACGTGCTCGCCCTCGGCGGCCTGGTAGGTGATGCGGCGCGAGTCGCTGAGCCCGCCGCGGCGGGGCTTGACCCACTCGCGGTACTCGCCCGCGTGGACGATCACGGTGTCGCCGGCCTGGGCGAGGCCGGCCGCGCGGTTGATCGTACGGAAAGGTCGGTCGGCCGATCCGGAAGCGGTGTCGGAACCACTGGTGGCCACGTGGTACTCGAATGTCATCAAGAAACCCTTTCTATTTACCGAATCCGGCGGTGAGACCGCTGAGCAGCTGCCGGCGGCCGATGGCGTAGAGCAGGACGATCGGGACGGTGGTCAGCACCACCGAGGCGGCGATGGCCGGGATGTTCACCCCGAACTGACCCTGGAACGCGGCCAGCGCCAACGGAATGGTCCGCTGCTCAGGACTCTGGGTCAGCACCAGCGGCAACAAGAAACCGTTCCAGATACCCAACCCGTTGTAGATCACCACAGTGACCAGAGCCGGCCGGGTCAACGGGAACGCCAACCGCCACAACGTGCCCCACTCGGTCGCCCCGTCCATCCGCATCGACTCGAACAACTCCTTGGGCACATCCCGGATGAAGTTCGACAACACCAGCACCGACAACGGAATCGCGAACGCGATCGACGGCAGAATGATCGCCAGCAACGTGTCGTACATCTTCAACCGGATGATGATCAGATAAACCGGGATGATCACCGCCTGCAACGGGATCGCCAACCCCAGCAGGAACAACCCGTTGATCCCGCGCAGAATCCGGCTGTGACTGCCCCGCACGATCGCGTACGCCGCCATGAAACTGATCAGCACAGCCGGGAGCACCGCACCCAGCGTCACCACGGCACTGTTGAGGAAGTACCGGATGAAGTCGTTCTCCACGACCGTCGTGTAGTTCTCGAACGTCAGATTGGTCGGCGGAGCCAGCGGGTTGGTGATGAAGTAGTTCGCCTGGGTCTTGAAACTCGTGATGACGATCCAGTACAGCGGGATCATCACGACCAGGAGCCACAGCCAGCCGAACGAACCGCCGAACCAGTTGAGTCGAAGCAGGCGCGCCATGTCAGCCCCTTCCGTCGGCTCCGGTCCGTCCGTCCGGCCCGGCCACCGGCGCGTCGGGTTCCCCCCTCGCGGCCGAGTAGACAAGCTCGCGTTAACGTAAAATTGCGAAAACGTCATGTCAAGGCTTCGAAAACTTTCGACGCTCGACCGAGGGGCCGGACCGGCCGGCCTGCTACCGCGCCGGGGCGGTCGACTTCCGGATGATCAGCTGGGTCGCCAGCTCGATCCGCGGTGACGCCAGCTCCTCCCCCGCGATCAGCCGCAGCAGCCGGCGCATGGCGACCCGGCCCATCTCGGCGAACGGCTGCCGTACGGTCGTCAGCGGCGGCGCCGACCACTGAGCAGCCGAGATGTCGTCGAAGCCGACGATACTGACGTCCTCGGGCACGCGCAGGCCAAGCGTGCGGACGGCCTCGATGGCCCCGAGCGCCTGCCCGTCGTTCGAGGCGAACAGCGCGCTCGGCCGGGGGTCCCGCCCGAGCAGCTCCAGGGCGGCGGTGAAGCCGGTGTCGAAGGTGAACGGGCCGGCCATCATCAGCTCGGGGTCGCTGGTCAGCCCGCGCTGGGCCAGCGCGGCGTGATAGCCGTGGAGCCGGGCGATCGCGACCATGGCCCCGGGCGGCCCCTCGATGAAGGCGATGCGGCGGTGCCCCAGGTCGAGCAGGTGGGTGGTCGCCGCCATGCCGCCGTTGAAGTTGGTGGCTCCCACGCTGGGCAGGTCGGCGCTGGGCAGGTTGACGGGGTCGATCGTCACCACCGGGATGCGCTGCTCGGCGAAGTGGCGCGCCTGCTGCGAGTTGATGTCCGAGGTGACCAGGATCAGGCCCTCGCGGCGGGCCGAGGCCATGCGCCGGGCCCAGGCGGCCCCCAGCGGGTCGGCCGGGACGGTGCCCACGACGACGTCGACCTCCTCGGCCGCCGCCGCTTCGAGCGCGCCGTGCAGGATGTCGAGGTTGTTCGGCGTCTGCATGGCGTCGAAGACCACATCGACCGTGCGGCCCACGGGCTGCGCCCCGCCCGCCCCCCGGGCGATGTAGCCGTGCCGCACCAGCAGCGTCTCGATGCGGGCCCGCGTCTCGGGCGCCACGTCGGTGCGGCCGTTGACGACCTTGGAGACGGTCGGGACGGACACGCCCGCCTCCCGCGCGACGGCGGCCAGCGTCGCGCGCTGCGGTGACGACTCCCGAGCCACGGCGACCCCCTTCGACAACGACCGAAAGCAGTATCGCAACACTTTCGACGTCTGCGGCAACCCTCACCCTTCGAGAAGCATGGCCACCCCGATGCCGACCGGTGAAGCCCGGGTACTGCCCCGGAGTGACGTTCCGGGCGGATCTCGGGCGCCCGGCTCCCTGGGCGAAGAACAATGCCAGAATCACGGCCGAACCGTCTTCGCGCGTCCACGCCGTCGAGTGGGACGCGATCAAGTCGCTCCGTACATTGTGGAAGGCAGACAGGGTGAAGAAGAAGTTCGTTGTCGCGGTCTCGGTCGCGGCGTCCCTGCTGGGTGTCGTCGTGGCCACCCCGGCCCAGGCGGCCGAGGCTCCGGTGTACTTCAGCCGGATCAACTACGACTCGCCCGGGTCGGACACCCGCAGCAACGTCAGCCTGAACGGGGAATGGTTCCGGCTCTCCAACAGCACCAAGAAGGCCATCCAGCTCAAGGACTTCACGGTGCGCGACACCGCCAACCACATCTACAAGTTCGGTTCGTACGTGCTGAATCCCGGCAAGTCGGTGACTGTCCACACCGGCAAGGGCACCGACGGCAAGCCGGCCGCCACCGACCGCTACTGGGGTTCGGGCGCCTACATCTGGAACAACACCGGCGACACGGCGATCCTGCGCAGCGCCACCGGCAAGACGATCAACTCGTGCACCTTCGGCAAGGGCACCGCGACCAACTGCTGACCCGGAACACCACGGCCCGAACACAACGGCCTGAACACAACGGCCCGAACACAACGGCCCGAACACAACGGCCCGAACACAACGGCCCGGACCTGACGGTCCGGGCCGTTTCGCGTTCTCCGGACCCGTCGGGGAGCGCTTTAGCAGATCGCCGGACGCGCCGAGCGGGGCCCCTGAACGGCCGTGACCTGCGCCCTTGAGTTGCCCGCGCCGGCCACTGCCCCCAGAATCGATGTTAGGTTAGGCACCCCTTAGTTGAAGTTTGCAGAACTGGAGTCCGGCGCATGCGCGCTCACCGTTTGCTGGCGGCTGCTGTAGCCACCGCCGCCGCCCTGGCCCTCACCGCCTGCGGTGGCGGCGACGAGACCGACGAGCCGGCGGCCGGCGGCAGCTCGGCCGCGACCACCTCGTTCCCGATCACGATCAAGCACAAGCTCGGCACGACCACCATCGAGAAGAAGCCCGAGCGCGTGGCCACCGTGCAGTGGGAGAACCACGAGGTGCCGCTGGCTCTGGGCGTCGTCCCGGTGGGCATGGCCAAGGCCAACTTCGGTGACGACGACGGCGACGGCATGCTGCCCTGGGTCGGTCAGAAGATCAAGGAGCTCGGCGGGCAGACCCCGGTCATGTTCGACGAGACCGACGGCATCGCGTTCGAGGCGGTCGCCAACACCAAGCCGGACGTCATCCTGGCCACCTACTCGGGGCTGACGCAGCAGGACTACGACACCCTCAGCAAGATCGCGCCGGTCGTCGCGTACCCGGACGCGCCCTGGGCGACCCCGTGGCGCGACATCGTCAAGCTCTCCAGCCAGGCCCTCGGCCTCGAGGCGCAGGGCAACGAGCTCATCGCGAGCACCGAGAAGGCGATGAAGGAGGCGGCCGCCACCAAACCGCAGCTGGCCGGCAAGCAGACGATGTTCGTGACGCACATCGACCCGACCGACCTGAGCAAGATCGGCTACTACACCTCGCACGACACCCGGACCCAGTTCTTCAGCGACCTGGGGCTGAAGATCGCCGATGTGGTGGAGAAGGCGTCCGCGGGCACCGACCAGTTCACGCTCAACCAGAGCGCGGAGCAGATCCAGGCGTTCGACGACGTCGACGTCATCGTCATGTACGCCGACAACGAGAAGATGCTGGCCAACCTGCAGAAGGACCCGCTGCTGTCCAAGATCCCGGCGATCAAGCGCGGTTCCGTGGTCAGCCTGGTCGGCAGCACCCCGCTCGCGACGGCCGCCAACCCGACCGTCCTGGCCATCCCGTTCGTGCTCAACGACTACGTCAACCTGCTGGCCGCCGCCGCCGACAAGGTGTCATGACGCAACTCGCCTCCCGTCCCGGGCCGGGCCCCGCCGCTCGCCGGCGGCACCCGGCCCGGGTACGTACGCTCTGGCTGCTCGCCGGCCTGGCCGTGCTCGCGCTGCTGATGCTCGCGTCGGTCGCGTTCGGCTCGCGCATCGTCGGCTGGCCCGACCTCGTGGCCGGCGTGCAGGGCCAGGACGACAACCTCGGTCAGGCCGCCGTGGTCAAGCGCATCCCGCGCACGTTCCTGGCCGTCCTCGTCGGCGCGGCGCTCGGCCTGGCCGGCGCGGTCATGCAGGGGGTGACCCGCAACCCGCTGGCCGACCCGGGCATCCTCGGCGTCAACATGGGCGCCTCGCTCGCGGTGGTCACCGGCATCGTCTCGTTCGGCCTGTCGTCGGCCGCGGGCTTCATCTGGGTGGCCATCCTGGGCGCGGCGGTCGCGGCCGTCTTCGTGTACGCCGTGGGCTCGCTCGGCCGCGGCGGAGCGACGCCGCTGAAGCTGGCCCTGGCCGGCGCGGCCATCTCCGCCGCGCTGGCCTCGCTGATCAGCGCGTTCGTGCTGCCCCGGAGCGACATCGCCACCGGGTTCCAGTCCTGGTTGATCGGCGGGGTCGGCGGCGCCAGCTACGACAGCCTGCGGCACGTGCTGCCGTTCCTGGTCGTGGGTTTCGCGGTCTCCCTGCTGTCGGCCAAGGCGCTCAACTCGCTGGCCCTGGGCGACGACCTCGCGGCCGGGCTGGGCGAACGGGTGCCCGTCGTCCGCGCGGTGGCCGCCCTGGGCGCCGTGCTGCTGTGCGGCGCGGCCACCGCCGTCGCCGGGCCGATCGCCTTCGTGGGCCTGGTCGTCCCCCACTTCTGCCGGCTGCTCGTCGGCCTCGACCACCGCTGGCTGCTGCCCTCCTCGGCCCTGGCCGGCGCGGCCCTGCTGACCGCGGCCGACGTGCTCGGCCGGGTCGTCGCGCGCCCGCAGGAGATCGACGTCGGCATCATCACCGCGCTGGTCGGCGCGCCGTTCTTCATCCACATCGTCCGGCGGCAGAAGGTGCGGGAGCTGTGACCCTCCAGGCCGTCATCGACAACCGGGTCCGCCGGTCCCGCCGCCGGGGCTCCGTCCTCGGGGTGCTCGCCCTGCTCGTCGTCGTGGCCTACGCGGTCTCGCTGATGGTCGGCGAGACCTTCTACCCGCCGCGGGACATCCTCGACGTGCTCCTCGGCGAGACCGTGCCGGGCGCGTCGTTCACCGTGGGCGAGCTGCGGCTGCCCCGGGCGACGCTGGCCGCGCTGGCCGGGTTCTGCTTCGGGATCGGCGGGGTCACCTTCCAGACCATGCTGCGCAACCCCCTGGCCAGCCCCGACGTCATCGGCATCACCTCGGGCGCGAGCGCGGCCGCGGCGTTCGCGATCGTGGTGCTCGGGCTGGGCGAGACCGGCGTTTCGGCGTTCGCGATCGGGGCCGGGCTGGCCGTGGCCATCATCGTCTACACGCTGTCGTTCCGCGACGGGGTGGCCGGCACCCGGCTGATCCTGATCGGCATCGGCATCGCCGCGATGCTGGACAGCGCCACCGCGTACGTCCTGAGCCAGGCCGCCCAGTGGGACCTGCAGCAGGCCCAGCGCTGGTTGACCGGCAGCCTGAACGGCGCCACCTGGGACGAGACCGCGCAGGTGGCGCTGGCCCTGGTCGTGCTCGGGCCACTGCTGCTGGGGCAGGCCCGCAACCTGTTCATGCTGCAGCTCGGCGACGACACCGCGGCGGCCCTGGGCGTACGGCTGGAACGCACCCGCATCGTGGTGATCGTCGCCGCCGTCGGCCTCCTGGCCTTCGCCACCGCCGCCACCGGGCCGATCGCGTTCGTGGCCTTCCTGTCCGGCCCGATCGCCGCCCGCATCCTCGGCTCGGCCGGGTCGCTGCTCGTCCCGGCCGGGCTGGTCGGCGCGCTGCTCGTGCTGGTGGCCGACCTGATCGGCCAGTACGCGTTCGACATCCGCTACCCCGTCGGCGTCGTCACCGGCGTGCTCGGCGCGCCCTACCTCGTCTATCTGCTCATCCGCACCAACCGCGCGGGAGGCTCCCTGTGACCGCTACCCATTCGCTCGAGGTCTCCTCCCTGAAGCTCGGCTACGGCGACCGGACCGTGATCGAGTCGCTCGACCTGGTGGTGCCGCCGGGGCGGATCACGGCCATCGTCGGGGCCAACGCGTGCGGCAAGTCGACCCTGCTGCGGTCGATGTCGCGTCTGCTCACCCCGCGGGCCGGTCACGTGCTGCTGGACGGCCGGGCGGTGCACCGCCTGCCGGCCAAGGAGCTGGCCCGTACGCTCGGGCTGCTCCCCCAGTCGCCGGTCGCCCCCGAAGGCATCACCGTCTCGGACCTGGTCGGCCGGGGCCGCAACCCGCACCAGCGGCTGCTGTCGCGGTGGAGCCGCGAGGACGACGAGGCGGTGGCCGCGGCCCTGGACGCGACCCACACGGCCGACCTGGCCGACCGCTCGGTCGACGAGCTGTCGGGCGGCCAGCGCCAGCGGGTGTGGATCGCGATGGCCCTGGCCCAGCGGACCGACCTGCTGCTGCTCGACGAGCCCACGACGTTCCTGGACGTCAGCCACCAGGTCGAGGTGCTCGACCTGCTCACCGACCTGAACCGCGACCGCGGCACGACGATCGTGATGGTCCTGCACGACCTGAACATGGCGGCCCGGTACGCCGACCACCTGATCGCCCTGGCCGACGGCCGGCTGTACGCCGCGGGCGTACCGGAAGAGGTCCTGACCCGCGAATGCGTGCGGGCCGTGTTCGGCCTGGACAGTCAGGTCATCACCGACCCGACCTCGGGCAAGCCGCTGATGCTGCCGCTCGGCCGGCACCACGTCGCGCTCAGCGGAACATAGGCAGCGACCGGCCGCTCCAGAAGTCGCCGACGTCGTTGGCCAGCCACTGCGGGGCGGCGGTCAGCGGGTCCCAGACGAACACGCCGGGTCCGCCGTCGCGGGGCACGCAGAAGGGCGCCCCGGTGCCGTCGTCACCGAAGGCGACCAGCTCGCACCGGCGGGCGCCGTCCTTGCCCCAGTCGTGCTGGTTGCGCCACGGCAGCTCGGACAGCGGCCAGATGACGAACCACCGCCCGCGCTCGTCGAAGACGCCGTCGCTGACCAGATACAGCTTTCTGAGCTGGAGCGGGAAGCAGGCTTCGAGCTGCTTCTCGTACGCGGCCAGGTTCTCTTCGGTAGCGCCCGGCCGCAGCTGGAAGCCCTCGGCCGTCTTCAACAAGCGGTGCCAGTCAGTGAGAACCATGTCCGAATTGTCGCATTCTTTTGGCCCGCAGCCTCGCGTCGCTTCCGCGCCGAGTCTCTATCAATTCGGCAAAGGCCGGTTCCAGGATCGCCGCCAGGACGGCCCTCGTCCGGTGGCGTCCCCGCAGGCGACCAGCCGCCCGCACCGGCCCGCCGAGGGCTCATTTCCTGGACTGCTCTCCGCGAACTCGGCGCTGGAACCGCCACTGCAGCTCATTCTTCGGACCGCCTCGACGAACACACTCCTGAGACCGGCCTTGCCGAGCTCACTCCCCGGACCGGCCTCCTCGAGCTCACACTCAGCACCGCCTGCGCGGGCTTTCTTCTTTCTCTTGAGGACGGCCTTCGCGGGCTCGTTTCTGAGGAACGCCTCCGCGAGCTCGCTTCTGAGCATCGCCCTTGCCGGCCCGCGCGGCCAGGTACTCCTGCCAGATCAGGCGGGCGGCCACCGCGCGCCACGGGCGCCAGGCCTCGGCCCGCACGACGGTCTCGGCCGGCGTGGGCAACGACGGCAGCTGCCACAGCGCGGCGATCCCGGCGATCACGGCCAGGTCGCCGGACGGCCACGCGTCCGGCCGGCCCAGCGCCGAGAGGCGATAGATGGCCGACGTCCACGGGCCGATACCCGGCACCGCTTGCAGGCGGGCGTCCACCTCGTCGTCGGCCAGATCGGACAGGGCCTCGAAATCGAGCGAGCCGTCCACCACCGCGCCGGCCACCGCCCGGGCATACCGCGCCTTCTGCCGGCTGAACCCGGCCGTCCGCAACTGAACGTCGTCGAGCTTCAAGAGGTTGCCGGCCGTGAGCGGATCCGCGATCACCCGGAGGCGGTCGAACGTGGCCCGCGCCGACGCCAGCGACACCTGCTGCTCCAACATGATGTGCAGAAGAGAAGCCATCCCCGGCGGCCGCTCCCACGTCGGCGGCATCCCGTGCCGCGCCACGACGCCGGCGAAGACCGGCTCCCGGCGAGCGAGCTCGTCGACGCCGCGGCGCAGATCCGCCTCGCTCATGCGGCCCAGGGTGGTGCGCCCGTCGTTCACCCGGCCCACGATAAGCGTCGGGAGCGGGACGACCGCGCCGACGCCCAGCCGCGCCGCACCCCATTCAGCGCCGCACTCTCGGGCCGGGCCACCGTCGGCGTCTCGGGCGTCCCGGGCATCTCGGGCTGGTCGGCCAGATCCGGGGGGCACGAGCCGGCCGATCGCCGCGTCCAGCCCACAGCGGCTCCTACAACCCGCACCACAAAACCGTCTCACGAGACCGCACCGCACAGCCGGCCCGCGCAACGTCGCGCGAACCCAACCGCGCAGCGCGCCGACCAACCCTCCCGCGAAGCCGGCCCGCTCAACCAACCCCCGCGGGCCCGCCATGCATCGCGCCGCGCAAGACCACGCCGCACAACCGCCGCGCAAGACCACGCCGCACACCTGTCCGCGCAAGACCACGCCGCACAACGGTCCGCGCAAGACCACCCCGCACGCCCGTCCGCGCAAGACCACGCCGCACACCTGTCCGCGCAAGACCACGCCGCACACCTGTCCGCGCAAGACCACGCCGCACAACGGTCCGCGCAAGACCACCCCGCACGCCCGTCCGCGCAAGACCACGCCGCACACCTGTCCGCGAGACGGCACCGCACGGCCGCTCCCCGAAACGTCCCTCGAAACCACGCGAACAGCGAACCCGCGCGCCACGCACCGCACAAACGCTCCGGGAAGCGTGGCGGTTCTGCTGGTGGCGGGGATGGGCGGGACCGCGCCGCACGATCGCCTCGCGACACGGCCCGCACAACCGCCGGCCCCTCCGTCGGCGTGACCGAGCCGCGCAACCAACGCACGCGGCCGCGCTCTGCAACCGGCCGCACAGCGACACGCACAGCGGGCCTACACGACCGCGCTGCCAATGCAGCCCCCGCACAACAACCCGCGCCGCGCCGCAGCGCCGCACAACAACCCGCGCCGTCCGCTGACTCGCCCGACCGACCGCCCGCGCCGTCCGCTGACTCGCCCGACCGACCGCCCGCGCCGTCCGCTGACTCGCCCGACCGACCGCCCGCGCCGTCCGCTGACTCGCCCGACCGACCGCCCGCGCCGTCCGCTGACTCACCCGACCGACCGCGCTGCCGGGCCGCAAGATCGACTCGGATGACCGGGCCGTACCGCCCGATCGATCGACGGTTTCAAGTCTCGCGGCACGCCCGAAAAAATCTGGGTCGAAGTCACTAGACTTTCTTGGCAGAGCCCGGTAATGTTCCTGGTGTTGAGAGACGAGGTCAGTCAAACACGCTGACGACGCAGACCGAGCGTTACGCAGGGCCCGGATCCACTTCGTGGCTCGCTCGGCACAGCGGTGGCACCATCGAGCACCGCCTGCAGTACGACAGAGCACCACGGCACGAAAGTAAGACAGCAACACAGCACGGAGAAGCAAGAAAGCACTACCGAGTAAGTCAGCAAGGAACGACAGCACGGAAAGCAAGGAACAGAGTTCGTCGCACGTGCGTGAGGCCATGAAACGCGTGGGGCTTCGCCACCGGCGGGCAGCAGTATCAGCAACACCGCACATGGAAGCAGAGGAAAGGGAGGGCTCGACACCGTTGGATCGCCCGCTACCAGGGCACAGTTTTCAAGCCTGGGGCGGTCACCGCAGTTTCCATCGCACGAAAGGTGGTCTCCGGTCACGCTTATGCGATCCTCGCATCCTGTGCCGCCGACGGCGGCAGATGCGGATACGACAATCCGACGAACCAGTCGGTAGATGGTGTTCTTGACCCGCAACCCTGGGCCCCGGCGCTTCGCGCCGGGGCCCTCGTTCACGGAGAGATGTGTATGGCCCAATCCGACGACATGTTCGGCGACGACGACTACCCCGCCTACACGATGGGCCGCGCCGCGGAGATCACCGGCGCTTCGCAGGACTTTCTGCGGCGGCTCGACGAGGCGAAACTGATCAAACCGTTCCGGTCGGCCGGCGGACACCGCCGCTACTCCCGCTACCAGTTGCGCCTGGCCGCGCGCGCCCGGGAGATGGTCGAGCAGGGCACCGCCCTGGAGGCCGCGTGCCGGATCATCATCCTCGAGGATCAGCTCGAGGAAGCCCTCCGACAGAACGAGAGCTACCGGCGCCAGCAGGAAGCCGGCGCCTGACGGCAGCTCCGCGACGGGTACGGCCCATTCAGCCGCCCCGTCCCCTGTGCCCTGGATCGAGTTTCCCGACGTGGCCGTGGTGCCGACCCGGGTGCTGACCATCACACCCGCCGCGGCACCACACCCAGCACGGGGCAATGCAGCCGGCACGGGACCACAGCGGTCACGGCACCACAGCGTGGTGGCGCCAAGGCGAAGGTGCGCGAGCGGCTGGCCAGCCTGCTGGTGGATCTGGCGTTGCGAAGCCCGGGCACCACAGCCCTCACATCACCAAAGCCGGCACCGGCAGCGCGAATAGCCGTACCGCCGTTTGGCACGGGCGCCGCAGCGTTACGGCACTACGGTGACCGGCCAGCGGCCGCAGCGGACGAGTTTGGAGCCGATCGAGCCGGCCACCCGATGCAGCACGTTGGCCGAGCGGCCGACGATGACCGCGTCGGCCCGGACCTGGCGGGCGGCGTCGCACAGTTCGGTGTAGGGCTCGCCGGCCCGGACCACCAGGCGGGCGTCGAGGCCCAGGTCCTGGATGCGCTCGGCGAAGGCCTCGCGCAGCTCGCGCTCGACCGCGTCCTGGGTGTCGATCACCGTGGCGATCGCTCCCCCGGTGTCGGCCAGCGGCAGCAGCGCGGACGGCAGGGTGCGGACGTAGACGACGACCAGCCGGCTGCCCTGGCGGCGGGCGAGGCCGAGCGCGTACGCCCCCGCGCGTAACGAGGACGTGGAGCCGTCGACGCCGACCAGAATCGTGCCGGGACCGTCCCTCATGACTTCCTCCACGCTCATCCCTGAACGCCGCAAGACCTGAAACCGCAAGACCCGAAACCGCAAGACCTGAAACCGCAAGACCTGAAACCGCAAGACCTGAAACCGCAAGACCTGAAACCGCAAGACCTGAACCCCGCGAGATCTGAACCCCGCGAGATCTGAACCCCGCGACCTGACGCCGCTGGACCTGACGCCGCGAAATCTGAACGCCGCCAAATTCGAGCACTCGAAGACCTGCCAAGATCCGCGGACACACCGAGATGTGAAGACTCACCGAGTTACTGAACGCTGCCCGTTCTCTATCCTCAGTGTATCGTTACGGTTACCGTTCAGCAATGTGGGGGACATGCGGTGACCGTGACTTCGACACCCGGCCGGCCGCGCGATCCGGAGGTCGATCGGCGCATCGCCCGCGCCGCGATGGACCTGTTCGGCGAGGCCGGCTGGGCCGGTTTCGCCATGGAGGCCGTGGCCCGCCGGGCCGGCGTCGGCAAGGCCTCGCTCTATCTGCGCTGGAGCACCAAGGAGGCCCTGCTCACCCACGCGCTGCGGGTCAGCCTGCCGCACGTCAGCGACGTCGACACCGGCACGCTGCGCGGCGATCTGAACGAGCTGGCGACCCAGATCCTCGACGTCTACGCCGGCCCGTCCAGCCGGGCGGCCATCCGCCTCATGCTCGAGGGCCGCGCCATCCCCGGCGTCGCCGAGAACTACGCGGCCACCCGCAAGGCGCAGACCCTGGCCGCCCGGGCGATCGTCCGCCGCGGCATGAGCCGGGGTGAGCTCTCCCCCGCGGTGTCGGTCACGCTGCTGCTCGAGACGCTGATCGGCGGGGCCATGATGCACGCGCTGACCGCCCCGCCCGACGGGAGCGCGGCGCATGCCCGCAAGCTGGTCGGCTTCCTGCTGGACGAGGTCGCCTCGCGCGTCTGAGCGACGCGATTAACCCGGCCGAGGCGGGGCACCCCCGTTTCATGACATCGACGATGAATCCGTTCGCAGTAGTCACCGGCGCGTCCAGCGGGATCGGGTTCGAGCTCGCCCGGCAGTTCGCCGAACACGGCTACGACCTGCTGATCGCCGCGGAGGACGACGCCATCGAGGAGGCGGCGACCGCGCTGCGCCGCGACGGGCAGAACCAGGTCGTCGCCGTACGCGCGGACCTGGCGCAGTTCGACGGCGTCGAGGCGGTCTACGCCGCTGTCCTGGAGACCGGCCGGCCGATCGACGCCATCGCGCTCAACGCGGGCCGCGGCATCGGCGGCGACTTCGTCCGCGAGACCCCGCTGGCCGACGAGCTGAACGTGATCGACGTGAACGTCACGTCGACCGTGCACCTGGCCAAGCGCGTGCTGCCCGACATGGTCGCCCGCGACTCGGGGCAGGTGCTGTTCACCTCGTCGATCGCGTCCACCATGCCCGGCACCTACCAGGCCGTCTACAACGCCTCGAAGTCGTTCGTGCAGTCGTTCGCCGAGGCGCTGCGGGCCGAGCTCAAGGACACCGGCGTCACCGTCACCTCGCTGATGCCCGGCCCGACGGACACCAACTTCTTCCACCGGGCCGACATGGACGACACCCGCGTCGGCGCGAGCAAGAAGGACGACCCGGCCGTGGTGGCCAAGCAGGGCTTCGACGCCCTGATGAAGGACAAGGAGAAGGTGGTGGCCGGCTCCGTGAAGACCAAGGTCCAGGGGGCGGCGTCGAAGGTGATGCCCGACAAGGCCAAGGCCGAGATGCACCGCAAGATGGCGGAGCCGGGCTCGGCCGACAAGTAATCGGTCGGCGAGGACAATGTCTGCGGGGCCGCCTGATTCAGGCGGCCCCGCATCGACTACACAAGTTGGCTACAGCCGATTACGGCTTGAGAACCACCTTGATGCAGCCGTCTTCCTTCTTCTTGAACATCTCGTAGCCGTGCGGGGCCTCCTCGAGCGGGAGGCGGTGCGTGGTCAGGTCGTCGACCCCCAGCGGGTCGTCGTCGCCGGTCAGCAGGGGCAGGATGTCGTCGACCCAGTGCTTGACGTGGGCCTGACCCATCCGCATGGTGACGCCCTTGTCGAACAGGTCCATCATCGGGAACGGGTCGGCCTCGCCGCCGTACACGCCGATGATCGAGATTGTGCCGGCCCGCCGGACGGAGTCGAACGCCGTCCGCAGCGCGGCCATCCGGTCGACGCCGAACGTCTCGGTGGCCTTGCGGGCCAGCGCGTCGGGCAGCATGCCGGCCGCCTTCATGGCCGCGGACTGGAACGGGGTGCCGTGCGCCTCCATGCCGACGGCCTCGATGACCGAGTCGGCGCCGCGACCGTGCGTCATGTCGCGGACGGCTGCTCCGATGTCGTCGACCTTGTCGAAGTCCAGCACCTCGATGCCGTGCCGCTCGGCCATCGCGTTGCGCTCGGGCACGCTGTCGACGGCGATGACGCGCTCCGCGCCGAGGTGGCGGGCGATCCGCGCGCACATCTGGCCGATCGGGCCCAGACCGGTCACCAGCACCGTGCTGCCGGGCTCGATGTCGGCCCACTGGGCGGCCTGCCATGACGTGGTCAGCACGTCCGAGAGGAACAGGTAGCGCTCGTCGGGGTGGTGGTCGGGCACCTTGATCGGCCCGAAGTGGGCCTGCGGCACCCGCAGGTACTCGGCCTGGCCGCCCGGGACCTGGCCGTAGAGCTTGGTGTAGCCGAACAGCGAGGCGCCCTTGCCCTGATCCTTGACCTGGGTCGTCTCACACTGGGCGTAGAAACCCTTGCGGCAGAAGAAGCAGTGCCCGCACGAGATGTTGAACGGGATCACCACCCGGTCCCCGGGCTTGATGTGGGTGACCTCGGCGCCGACCGCCTCGACGATGCCCATCGGCTCGTGCCCGAGGATGTCGCCGGCGTCCAGGTACATGCCGAGAACGTCGTACAGGTGAAGGTCGGACCCGCAGATCGCGGTGGAGGTCATTCGTACGATCGCATCGGTCGGTTCCTGGATCACCGGGTCGGGGACGGTCTCGACGCTGACCTTGCCGGTTCCTTGCCATGTCAATGCACGCATATGTCTCCGGATACCCGGCGACTGCGAGGGTATGCAGTCCGTTCATGAGTTCACGTGTAGTGGTCCTGACCGGTGCGTCGAGCGGCATCGGCCGGGCCTCGGCCCTCGCCTTCGCCCGGCGCGGTGACCGGGTGGTGCTGGCCGCCCGCAGCGAGGAGGCCCTGTCCGCGGTGGCCGAGGCCTGCGGCAACGACCCGTTGGTCGTCCCGACCGACATCACCAGCCGGGCCGATCTGGAAGCGCTGCAGAAGGCCGCGGTCGACCGGTACGGGCGGATCGACGTCTGGGTCGACTCGGCCGCGGTCATGGCGTACGGGAAGTTTGAGGACCTGCCGCCCGAGGTGTTCGAGCGCGTCGTCGGCACCGACCTGCTCGGTACGGCCAACGTCGCGCGCACCGCGCTGCGGCAGTTCCGCGCGCAGGGCCACGGCACGCTCATCCTGGTCGGCTCGCTGCTGGCCCACGTCGCGGTGCCGTACATGTCGGCCTACGTGACCGCGAAGTGGGGCCTGCGCGGTCTGGTGCGGATCCTGCAGCAGGAGACCCGGGACGCGCGGCACATCCACGTCTGCGGGGTGGCGCCCGGCAGCGTCGACACCTCGATCTACACCAGCGCGGCGAACTACGCGGGCTTCGTCGGCCGTCCGCCGCCGCCGGTCGACTCGGCCGAACGTGTCGCCGCCAAGGTGCTCAAGCAGGCCGCCAAGCCGCGGCCGGAGGTTTCGGTCGGAGCGGCCAACCGCCTGATCGAGTTCGGCTTCAACGCCTTCCCCCCGCTGTACGACGCTCTGGTCACGCCGCTGATGGAGCGGGGCGGCCTGTCCCGGCGCCGGATCGCCCCGAACGACGGGAACGTCTTCGGGCCGAAGCCGCGCGTCGAGGGCGGCCCCGGCCGGTGGACCCGGGCCCAGGTCGGCGCCGTGGTGGCGGCCGGAGCCCTGGTGACGGCGGCCTCGGTGAGACGTTTGCTCCCTCGCAAATAGCTGGGCATATCCCGGGGCCGCCCGGGTATCACTGAGCCGTGCTCAAGATCGAAGCAACAGATCTGCCGCTACCCGGCAAGGGTGCCACGGCAGAAAGATTCCGCGGGCTGGCCGACCTCGGCCGCACCGGCCCGGTGGTCGCCCGGCTGGGCGAGGGTCACGCGGACGCTGTCGCCATCCGGGCCGAACTGGGTGACGACGGCCCGCCGGTGGACGGCGAGCGCTGGGGCGTGTGGGCCGCGGCGCCACGGACGTTGCGAGCCGTCCGGGACGGCGACCGGTGGCGGGTCAGCGGCGAGCGGCCCTGGTGCTCCGGCGCCGGGTGGTGCACGCACGCGCTGGTTACCGCCGAGGCCGAGGACGGCATCCGGCTGTTCGCGGTGGCCAACGAGGCGCCGTACGCCGTGCCGCTCGACGGCACCTGGCCCGCCGTGGGCATGGCGGGCAGCGACAGCCGCACGATCCGGTTCACCGACGCGCCGGCCCGGCCCGTCGGCCACCCCGGGGAGTACGTGAACAGGCCCGGCTTCTGGCACGGCGGCATCGGCGTGGCCGCATGCTGGTACGGCGGCGCCCTGGGCATCGCCGACGCCCTGCACGCCGCGGGCAAGGACGACCCGCACGCGCTGGCCCACCTGGGCGCGGTCGATGTCGCGCTCGGCTCCGCCCGGGCCGTGCTCCTCGAGGCGGCCGCGATCATCGACGCCGACCCGACCGCGATCCAGCACCGGCTCGCGCTGCGGGTGCGGGCCACCGTCGAGGGTGCCGCCACCGAAGTCCTCGACCGGGTCGGCCGGGCGCTGGGCGCCGGACCGCTGTGCCGCGACGAACGGCACGCCCACCGGGTCGCCGACCTCACCGTCTATCTGCGGCAGAGCCACGCCGAGGCCAACCTCGAGCAGCTCGGCCGCCTGGTCCTCGAGGAGTCGCCGTGGTGACGCCGATCGTCGGTGAGGGCACCGCCGAGCAGACGTGGCGGGACTGGCCGGCAACAACCCGGTGGCCGGCCCTGCCGCTCGACGCCGCCGTCGCGCCACTGATCGTCGCGCCGCATCCCGACGACGAGATCCTGGGAGTGGCCGGCCTGATGGCGATGCTGGACGCCGCCGAACTGGTCGCCGTGACCGACGGCGAGGCCTCCCACCCCGGTTCCACCGTGCACACGCAGGCCGAGCTGGCCGCGATCCGCCGTGCCGAGACCGCGGAAGCGTTGCGCCGCCTCGGTCTGGGTGACGCGCCCGTACACCGGCTCGGCCAGCCCGACGGCAAGATCGACGAGGACGCGGTGGCCGAAGCCCTCACCGGACTGCTGACGCCGGGACGCTGGTGCCTGGCGACCTGGCGCGACGACGGTCACCCCGACCACGAGGCGGTCGGCCGGGCCGCGGCCCGCGCGTGCGAGGCCACCGGCGCGGTCCTGCTGGAGTACCCGATCTGGACGTGGCACTGGGCCACCCCCGACGACCCTCGCGTGCCCTGGCACCGGGCGTACCGGATCGACCTGACCCCGGCCGCCCGGGCGGCCAAGGCCGCGGCGATCGCCGCCTTCCCCAGCCAGATCGCGCCGCTGGGCCCGGAGCCGGCCGACGCCGCGATCCTGCCCCCGCACGTGCTGGCCCGCTTCGCCCGCCCGTTCGAAGTGGTCTTCCGATGAGCACCCCGACGGGCTACTTCGAGGACATGTACGCCCGGAGCAGCGACCCGTGGAGCTTCGCCACCCGCTGGTACGACGCCCGGAAGCACGCGCTCACGGCGGACTCGCTCACCCGCCGCCGCTACCGGTCCGGGTTCGAGCCCGGCTGCTCCACCGGCATGCTCACGGCCCGGCTGGCCGAACGCTGCGACCGCCTGCTGTCGGTCGACGCCGTCCCGGCGGCCGTGGCCACGGCCGCTCAGCACCTCGCCGCGTTCCCCCACGTCACCGTGCGCGCCGCGAGCATGCCGGCGGACTGGCCGGACGAGACGTTCGACCTGATCGTGCTCTCCGAACTCGGCTACTACTTCGACGATCACGACCTGACAACCCTGATCGACCGCGCGGTCGGCTCCCTGGAGCCCGGCGGCGACCTGGTCGCCGTGCACTGGCGCCGCCCGGTCGACGAACACGCCCGCCCCGGCGACGAGGTGCACGCGCGGATCGCCGCCGCCCCCGGCCTGGCCCGGCAGGCGCGGCACGAGGAACCCGACTTCCTGCTCGAGGTCTACACCCGTACGCCGCCCGAGGCCTTCTCGGTGGCCCAGCGCGAGGGGCTCGCATGAACCGGATCGCCGTCATCGTCCCCGCCCACAACGAACAAGAACTGCTGCCCGCCTGCCTGACCAGCCTCGCCGAAGCGACAGCCCCCGTCCCCGTCGAAATCATCGTCGTCGCCGACGCCTGCACCGACGACACCACCGCCGTGGCCGCCACCTCCGGCGCGACAGTGCTGCGACTCGACGCCCGCAACGTCGGCCGCGCCCGCGCCGCCGGCATGGCCCACGCCCTGCGCGACGGCCCCGAAGGCCTGTGGCTGACCACCACGGACGCCGACAGCCGCGTAGCTCCCGAGTGGCTGCTGTGGCACCTGGCCCACGCCTCGGCCGGCGCGGACCTGCTGGCCGGCACGGTCCTGGTCGACGACTGGGCGGGCTGGCCGGCCGCGCTGCCCGGCCTCTACGACACCCGGTACGCCGGCACGGACGCCCACGTCCACGGGGCCAACCTGGGCGTCTCGGCCGAGGCTTACGTGGCTGTGGGCGGTTTCCAGCCCATGGACCACGACGAGGACCGCGACCTGATCGAGCGGGTACGAGCGGCCGGCCGCCGGGTGGTCGCGGACGCGACCTGCCCGGTGGTGACCAGCGCCCGGCCGGACGGGCGGGCTCCGCTCGGCTTCTCGTCGTACCTCAACGGTCTGGCCTCACCCCTGGCCGCCTGAACGGTCGGGCCTGTTTTTGGTCACCTGAAGGGTCGGGCTTTTCCGCCGGCCGCCAGAACTGGTCAGACCCCTCCGGTTCACCAGAACAGTCAGACCCTTCCCTAGCCGCCAGAGCAGCCAGGCCTTCTCCCCCGCTGTCCAGCAGACAGGCGCCGGGCCCGATTGACCTGGCCCTTCCCGGACGACGCCGGGTTGGCGTGCGCTCCGGAATGGTCCGCTTTCCTTGGTGTACCGGCGTGATCCCGGTCAGGGCTGGCCCTGCCGATCCTGCT
Source organism: Actinoplanes sp. M2I2 (assembly GCF_023544445.1). Classification (GTDB taxonomy): domain Bacteria; phylum Actinomycetota; class Actinomycetes; order Mycobacteriales; family Micromonosporaceae; genus Actinoplanes. The sequence continues at coordinate 25,113 of NZ_JALPVJ010000044.1, forward strand.
TCAGGTGTGAACGAGTTCCAGCATGGCTGTCAGCCCGCGCTCGGCCGCTGCTCGCATGATCACCGAGGCGGTCGCTACGACAGCTCGAGCCGGGCACGCGGTTGAGCCGGGCACGCGGTTGAGCCGGGCACGCG
>NZ_JALPVJ010000045.1 GCF_023544445.1 Actinoplanes sp. M2I2
ATCAGGCAGCGGAGCTCCCGGTGTCAAGGGCGTCTTAGAGTGACCACCCTCTATACAGGAGCTCCGCTGTTTTCATGCCTACGACACACCTTGACGACCGCCCGCACCGCCTAACTGAACGGCGTTGGGTCTAGAAGGCCCCCGACGGACGCCCTGGGGATCGTGACAGTGGTCACCAGGGCGTACCGTGTATGACGAGCACGGCGACGATCTGTGCCACTCATACCGGTAGGGCTAGGAGAGGTCATGACCACCGACGAGCGCACCGGCCTGCGCCGGTTCTTCGACCGGTTGACGGCCACCGATTCCGAGCTCGACGCCCGGGAGCTGCAGCGCGAGGTGGCCAAGTGCGGCGCCATGCCGGCCGGGCAGTGTTCCCGTGGTCAGGTCGTCTCGGTGAACGGGCGGCTGCGGACGGTGGCCTACACCCCGCGCACCAACCTCCCGACGCTGGAGGCCGACCTCTGGGACGGCAGCGACGTCGTCACCCTGGTCTTCCTCGGTCGCCGGTCGATCGCCGGCATCGAGCCCGGGCGACAGCTCACCGCGCGCGGCCGCATCGCGGTCCGCGACGATCGTAAGGTCATCTACAACCCGTACTACGAGCTGGAGGCGCCCCGGTGACAACCGGCAGCGAGCCGCGTCACGCCGCGCACGAAACCGTGGAGGAACGGCTCGCCGAGGAGGTCGTCGAGGAACTCGACCTGCACGCGGTCGACGACCCGAAGGACGAGGAAGAGCCCTTCCCGTCGATGAGCGAGCAGATCGCCGAGCAGCTGGGCGGGGTCCGCGGGCTGATCGAGTCGAGCCTGCCGGTGCTGACCTTCGTGGTGCTCAACGTGGTCCTCGGCGACACCGTGGCCGGGCTCGAGAAGCGTACGGCGCTGTACTGGGCGATCGGCGGCGCGGTCTTCACGGCGCTGGCCATCGGCGGGTTCCGGCTGGCCCGCAAGCAGCCCGTCCGCCACGCGGTGAACGGGCTCTTCGGCATCGCGGTCGGCGCCTTTCTGGCCTGGCGCACGGGCAAGGCCGAGGACTTTTATCTGCCCGGCATCCTGCTGACCTTCGCGCAGGCGGCGGCGCTGCTGGTCTCCGTGGTGGTCCGCAAGCCGATCATCGGCTACGTCTGGGGCATCATGGCCAACAAGGGCCGCCAGGACTGGTTCGGCAACGCCCGGCTGTTCCGCACGTTCCAGTGGCTGACCCTGGTCTGGGTCGCCTCGCTGAGCGTGCGCGCGGGCATCCAGTTCGTCCTGTACCAGATGGGTGAGGCGAACGCGCTCGGCATCACGCGCATCCTGATCAGCTGGCCCATCTACGCCGCCACGTTCGCCTTCACCGCGTGGGCCATCCACCGGGTGACCAGCACCCAGCCCAAGGAAACCGCGGTCTAGCCGAGCTCGCGGCCCTCGTTGCCGAGGACGACGGCGCGGATCTGGTCCTCCACCTCGGCGGTGCAGACGAAGATCAGCTCGTCGCCGGCCTCGAGCGTGTCGTCGCCGGTCGGCACCATGACGCGCTTGCCGCGCAGGATCGCGACCAGCGCCGAGTCGCGCGGGAGCGGCACGTCACGCACGGGCTGACCCTCGTACGGGGCGTTGCGGGGCAGGGTGATCTCGACCAGGTTGGCCTCGCCCTGCCGGAAGGTCATGAGGCGGACGAGGTCGCCGACCGTCACCGCCTCCTCGACCAGGGCGGCCATCAGGCGGGGCTTGCTCACCGCCACGTCGACCCCCCACTGCTCGGTGAACAGCCACTCGTTCTCGGCCCGGTTGACCCGGGCGACCACGCGCGGCACGGCGAACTCGGTCTTGGCCAGCAGCGACACCACCAGGTTGGCCTTGTCGTCGCCGGTGGCCGCCACCACGACGTCGCAGCCGGCCACGTCGGCCTCCTCGAGGCTGCTCAGCTCGCACGCGTCGGCCAGCACCCACTCGGCCTCGGGGACCCGCTCGGGGCGCAGCTGGCGGGGCTGGCGCTCGATCAGCATGACCTGGTGGCCGTTGCCGATCAGCTCCTGCGCGATCGACCGGCCGACGTTGCCGGCCCCGGCGATGGCGATCCGCATGGTCACTGTCCTTCCTTGTCCGCGCCGGAGGCGATGTCGAGCACGGTGCCCACGGAGTCGTCGGTGACCAGCAGGAACACCTGATCGCCGTCCTGCAGCACGGTGGACGGGGTGCCCAGGGTGCCCATGCCGAACCGCATCAGGTAGGCCACCCGGGCGCCGGTGCGCTCCTCGAGTGACTTGAGGGTGCGGCCGATCCAGTCACGGTGCAGCGGCGCCTCGACGATCGACACCACGCTGGTCGGGTCGCGGAACACCTCGACGGTGCCCTCGGGCACCAGGTGGCGCACCATCCGGTCGGCCGCCCAGCGGATCGTCGCGACGGTCGGGATGCCGAGCCGCTCGTAGACCTGGGCCCGCTTCTGGTCGTAGATGCGGGCCACGACCCGGGAGACGCCGTACGTCTCGCGGGCCAGACGGGCCGAGATGATGTTGGAGTTGTCGCCGCTGGAGACGGCCGCGAAGGCGTCGGCGCGCTCGATGCCGGCCGCCCTCAGCACCTCGCGGTCGAAGCCCACGCCGGTCACCGTGATGCCGTTGAAGTCGGAACCCAGCCGGCGGAAAGCGTCCGCGTTCTGGTCGATGACGGCGACCGAATGGCCCCGTTCCTCGAGGTTGCGGGCGAGCGTCGACCCGAGCCGGCCGCATCCCATGATCACCACGTGCACGTGTCGCGCCTCCCCGATGGTGTGCTGAGTGAGAGATTGCCATGCGTCCGCCAGAGGCGGTGGCCGGGGCGGGGTACGAGTCCCGGCGCGCGGACGTACTCTTTGCAGTCGTGGCCTCTACGACCTCCCTCGCGAAGCGGCTGCTGCTGGGCCGGCCCTTCCGGTCCGACCGGCTTCAGCACACTCTGCTCCCCAAGCGCATCGCCCTGCCCGTGTTCGCCAGCGACGCGCTGTCGAGCGTGGCCTACGCGCCCGACGAGATCCTGCTGACGCTGTCGATCGCCGGCGCCGGCGCCTTTGTCTTCTCCCCGTGGATCACCCTGGCCGTCGCCGTCGTGATGGTCACCGTGGTCGCCAGCTACCGGCAGAACGTGCACGCCTATCCGTCCGGCGGCGGCGACTACGAGGTCGCGACGGTCAACCTGGGGGCCCGGGCCGGGCTGGGGGTGGGCAGTGCGCTGCTGGTCGACTACATCCTCACCGTGGCCGTGTCCAGCGCGGCCGGCGTCAACAACCTCGGTTCGGTCGTGCCGTTCGTGGCCGAGCACAAGGTGGGCTTCGCGGTCGGGGCGATCGCCGTGCTCACCGCGCTCAACCTGCGGGGTCTGCGCGAGTCCGGCACCGCGTTCGCCGCCCCGACGTACCTGTTCATCGTGGTCATCGTCGGCATGATCCTGACCGGCCTGTTCCGGGTCTACATCCTCGGCGACGATCTGCGGGCGCCCAGCGCGGGGCTGGTGATCACCGCCGAGGAAGACCATCTCACCAGCTTCGGCTTCGCCTATCTGCTGCTCCGGACGTTCTCGTCGGGCTGCGCGGCCCTCACCGGGGTCGAAGCCATCTCGAACGGCGTGCCCGCCTTCAAGCCGCCGAAGAGCAGGAACGCCGCGACCACGCTGATGCTGCTGGGCGGCCTGTCGATCATCATGCTGGTGGGCATCGTGCTGCTCGCCCGGGCCACCCACCTGCAGTACGTCGAGGACCCCACGCTGCAGATCGTGTCGGGCCCGGCCAACTACGTCCAGAAGACGGTCACGGCCCAGCTCGGGGAGACGGTGTTCGGGGCCGGGTCGATCCTGCTCTACCTGGTCGGCGCGGTCACCGCCCTGATCCTCTTCCTGGCTGCGAACACCGCCTTCAACGGCTTCCCGGTGCTCGGCTCGATCCTCGCCCAGGACCGGTACCTTCCCCGCCAGCTGCATACCCGCGGCGACCGGCTGGCCTTCAGCAACGGCATCATCTTCCTGGCCATCGCGGCGATGATCCTGGTGGTGGCGTTCCAGGCCGAGACGACCCGGCTGATCCAGCTCTACATCGTGGGCGTCTTCGTGTCGTTCACGCTGTCGCAGGCCGGCATGATCCGGCACTGGAACCGCTTGTTGCGTACGCAGCGCGACCCCGAGCGGCGACGCCGGATGATCCGGTCGCGGGCGATCAACACGTTCGGCATGGGCCTCACCGGCGCCGTGCTGATCATCGTGCTGGTCACCAAGTTCCTGCTCGGCGCGTGGATCGCGATCGCCGCCATGGTGGTCATCTACGGGCTCATGCTGGCCATCCGCAAGCACTACACGCGGGTCTCGCGCGAGCTGGAGCCGACCGACGAGCGGCCCGTGCTGCCCTCCCGCAACCACGCGGTCGTGCTGGTCAGCAAGGTGCACATGCCGACCCTGCGGGCGGTCGCGTACGCGCAGGCGACCCGGCCGGACACGCTGACCGCGGTGACGGTGAACGTGGACGACAAGGACACCCGGGCCATCCAGGAGGAGTGGGAGCGCCGCCAGATCCCGGTACCGTTGACCGTCGTCGACTCGCCGTACCGGGAGATCACCGGGCCGATCATCGACTTCGTCAAGGGCGTGCGCCGCGGCTCGCCGCGCGACGTGGTCACCGTGTTCGTGCCCGAGTACGTGGTCGGCCGCTGGTGGGAGAACCTGCTGCACAACCAGAGCGCGTTGCGGATCAAGGGCCGGCTGCTGTTCGAGCCCGGCGTGATGGTCACCAGCGTGCCGTGGCAGCTGCGCTCCAGCCAGGACCGCGACCTCGAGCGTTTCGACCAGAACCTGACCCACGTGCCCGCGCGTGGCCCACGCGCCGCCGAGCCCCAGCCGGAGCCGGCCGACGACCGAACCCCGGAGCCGCACTCTTGAGCACCACCACCACCACCACCGCCGCCGAACCCGATCTCGTCGAGGGCGACCGCGTCGAACTCACCGTGGGCGCGCCCGCGCACGGCGGGCACTGCGTCGCGCGACTGGGCGGCGAGCACGGCCGCGTCGTCTTCGTGCGGCACGCGCTGCCCGGTGAGCGGGTCACCGCCGAGATCACCGAGCTGCACAAGGGCTTCCTGCGGGCCGACGCGGTCACGATCCACGAGCCTTCGCCCGACCGGGTCGAGCCGCCCTGCCCGTACGCGCGTCCGGGTGCCTGCGGCGGCTGTGACCTGCAGCACGCCACGGGCGAGGCGCAGCGGCGGTGGAAGGCCTCGGTCGTCGCGGAGCAGATGCGGCGGCTGGCCAAGCTGAGCTGGGACGGCCCGGTCGAGGAGCTGCCGGGTGGGTTGCTGGGCTGGCGCAGCCGGGTGCGCTACGCGGTCGACGCCGCCGACCGGCCCGGCCTGCTGAAGCACCGGTCGCACGAGGTGGTGCCGATCGACCGGTGCCTGATCGCGCACCCCGCCATCCAGGAGCTCGACCTGCTGCAGCGCGAGTGGCCCGGCACCGACGCGCTGGCCGCGGTGGCGACCACCGGCGGCGACGTGGCGGTGCTGTCCCGGCCCTCCTCCGGCGGCGGTCTGCTGCCCCCGGACGACCCGGCCGACGGCGTGGCCCTGGGCAACAACGGGCAGGTGCGGGTGTCCGGCCCGGACGAGGTGTCCGAGGTCGCGGCCGGCCGGAGCTGGCAACTGCCGCCCGACGGCTTCTGGCAGGTGCACCCGGCGGCCGCCGCGACCCTGACCGCCACCGTGGTCGAACTGCTGCGACCGGTCGAGGGCGAGAGCACCTGGGATCTGTACGGCGGGGCCGGCCTGTTCGCGGGCGCGATCGCCGGGCACACCCAGGGGCGCACGACCGTGGTCGAGTCGTCCCGGGGCGGTGTCATCGCGGCCCGGCGCAATCTGGCCGATCTGACCTCCGTCGAGGTGGTCGAGGCGCGGGTGGAGTCGGCGCTGGCCCGCCGCCGGGTGTCCGGGCCGGTCGACCTCGTGGTGCTCGACCCGCCGCGGGCCGGAGCGGGCGCCAAGGTGGTGCGCTCGGTGGTCGAGGCCGGCCCGCGGGCGGTGGCCTATGTGTCCTGCGACCCGGCCTCGCTGGCCCGCGACATCGCCACCTTCGGCCAGCTGGGCTGGAAACTCAGCACGCTGCGGGCCTTCGACTGCTTCCCGATGACCCAGCACATCGAGTGCGTGGCCCTGTTGGAGCCGGCGGAGCCGGGCCCGGCCGGGGCGGAAATCTGACAACCGGCCCATGACATCTGTCATGGGCGGGCCGTCCATCGAGATCAATAAGCTCCGATAGCTTCCGCCAAGAATCGGAGAACTGCTTTGTCTCTCGGACGCCGTTCCCTGCTCGCCGCCGGTGCCACCGCACTCGCCGCGACAGTCGTCCCCACGTCGGCCCAGGCCGCCCCGGCCCGGCCCGAACCCCAGCCGCCCGCCACCTACGACGCCGCGCTGCGCGAACTGCTGCGCGGCAACCGCCGCTTCGTCACCGGCCACACCCTGCACCCGCACCAGAACGTCGCCGCCATCCACCGCCTGGCCGCCGCCCAGGACCCGTTCGCCGTCGTGCTCGGCTGCGCCGACTCGCGGGTCACCTCGGAGATCCTCTTCGACCAGGGCCTGGGCGACATCTTCGACAACCGGGTGGCCGGCAACATCGCCGACGACCTGCTGCTGGGCAGCATCGAGTACGCCGTCGAGCACTTCGAGCCGCCGCTGTTGCTGGTGCTCGGGCACGAGCGCTGCGGCGCCATCTCGGCGACGGTCGACCTGATCCGCTCGGGCGGCGAGGCCCCGGGTCACATCGCGGCCATCGTCGAGGCGCTGCGCCCGATCGTCGAGCCGGTGCTCTCGCAGCCCGGCGACGCGGTCGAGAACGGCGTGCGGGCCAACGTGGTGGCCCAGGTCGCGGCGCTGACCGAGGCCAGCCCGATCCTCCGCGACAAGGTGGAGAGCGGGAAGCTCGGCGTGGCCGGCGCGCGCTACGACCTGGACACCGGCAAGGTCACCCTGCTGTAGCGACCGCCCGCTCGGCGGCGCTGACCGCGTTGCGGAACAACATCGCGACGGTCGTCGGGCCCACCCCGCCCACTCGCGGGGTGATGGCCCCGGCGACCTCCGCGCACTCCTCGGCCACGTCGGGCAGCAGGCGCTTGCCCGCGTAGCGGACGCCGGCGCCGATCACGGTCGCGCCCGGGCGGACGTGCTCGGGCTGGATGATGCCGGGCACGCCGGCCGCGGCGACCAGGATCTCGGCCCGCCTGGTGTAGCGGTCCCAGTCCGGTACGCCGGTGTGCACCACGGTCACGGCGGCGTTGGCGGTCGGCCGCTTCTGCGCCAGCAGCATGGCCAGCGGACGGCCCAGCGTCGCGCCGCGGCCGAGGATGACGACCTCGTGCCCGGCCACCGGAATGTCGTAATAGGCGAGCAGCGCCTCGATGCCGGCCGGGGTGCAGGGCAGCGGACCGGGCAGGCCGATCGCGAGGCGGCCCATGTTGAGCGGGTGCATGCCGTCGACGTCCTTGTCGGGGTCGAGCGTCTGCAGGGCCGCGTCGTAGTCGAGGTGGGCCGGGATCGGGTACTGGATGAGCACGCCGTGCACGCCGGTGTCGGCGTTCAGTTCGGCGATCACCTCGTACAGCTGCTCCTGGGAGGTGTCGCCGGGCAGGTGCCGATGGGGCGAGGCGAAGCCGAGCTCGGCCGCCTGCCGCTGCTTGATGCGGATGTAGCCGGCGCTGGCGTCGTCGTCGCCGACGAGCACGGTGGCCAGGCTCGGCGTGACGCCCTGGGCCTTGAGTTTGCCGACGCGCTCGGAGACGTCGGCGAGAACGGCCTGGGCGACCGGGGCGCCGGGCAGAAGACGGGCTTGCTCGGGCATGCGGCTCCTCGTCGCACGGGGGCCCAGGCGGTCGACTCCCCGTGACAGGCTCCCCGATGGTCATCCATCCCCGGTGCCGCCAGTCGCGTCGTACCAGCATGCCCGACGCCCGCCGGGTGCCGTCGGCCGGGTTGTTACTGTGCGGTAGATCACGGCTGTCCGCAGGTCACGGGGATGCGTCGGTTATGTGTAGGACCCGGGGAGGCCCCATCGGCTGAGGATGCGCGGTGGCCGCACGCCGATACACTTCGGCTTCATGAGCGAGTTTTCCGCCCCGGACGGCACCCTGGCGAGCATCACCGGCCCAGGCGACCTCAAGCGTCTCACCCCCGAGCAGCTGACCCTCCTGGCGGCGGAGATCCGCGACTTCCTGGTGGCCAAGGTGTCGCGCACCGGTGGCCACCTCGGCCCCAACCTCGGGGTCGTCGAGACCACGCTGGCCATCCACCGCGTCTTCGACTCGCCTCGTGACCGTGTGCTGTTCGACACCGGCCACCAGGCATACGTCCACAAGATCGTCACCGGCCGGCAGGACGGCTTCGACCTGCTCCGCCAGCGCGGTGGCCTCTCCGGCTATCCGAGCCGGGCCGAGAGCGAGCACGACCTCGTCGAGAACTCGCACGCCTCGACCGCCCTGTCGTACGCGGACGGCCTGTCCAAGGCGTTCGCCCTGCGCGGCGAGGATCGGCACACCGTGGCCGTGGTCGGCGACGGCGCGCTCACCGGTGGCATGTGCTGGGAGGCGCTCAACAACATCGCCTCGGCGAAGAACCGGCTGGTCATCGTCGTCAACGACAACGGGCGCTCCTACGCCCCGACCATCGGCGGCCTGGCCGACCACCTCTCCACGCTGCGGCTCAACCCCGGCTACGAGAAGGTGCTCGACCTGGTCAAGGACGCGCTGGGCTCGACCCCGGTGGTGGGCAAGCCGGTCTACGAGGTGCTGCACGCGGTCAAGCGCGGCATCAAGGACGCGGTCAGCCCCCAGCCCATGTTCGAGGATCTGGGCATCAAGTACCTCGGCCCGGTCGACGGCCACGACGTGCAGGCCATGGAGTCGGCGCTGCGCCGGGCCAAGGGCTTCAACGCGCCGGTCATCGTGCACGCGGTCACCCGCAAGGGCTACGGATACCGGCCGGCCGAGCAGGACGAGGCCGACTGCCTGCACAGCCCGGGGGCGTTCGACGCCGAGACCGGCAAGCTGTCCGCCCCGGCCAAGCTGAAGTGGACCAGCGTCTTCGCCGACGAGCTGGTCGCCATCGCCGACGAGCGCCCCGACGTGGTCGGCATCACCGCGGCCATGGCCGAGCCGACCGGCATCGCCGCGCTGGCCAAGAAGTACCCCGAGCGGGCGTACGACGTCGGCATCGCCGAGCAGCACGCGGTGACCAGCGCGGCCGGGCTCGCGATGGGCGGGCTGCACCCGGTGGTCGCCGTCTACGCCACGTTCCTCAACCGCGCCTTCGACCAGGTGCTGCTCGACGTGGCGATGCACGAGCTGCCGGTCACGTTCGTGCTCGACCGGGCCGGCATCACCGGTCCCGACGGCCCGAGCCACTACGGCATCTGGGACATGAGCATCTTCGGAGTGGTGCCCGGTCTGCGCATCGCGGCGCCGCGTGACGAGGCGACGCTGCGCGAGGAGCTGCGCGAGGCCGTCGCGGTCGACGACGGGCCGACGCTCGTCCGCTTCCCGACCGGTGCGGTGCCGGCCGCCCTGCCCGCGGTGCGCCGCGTCGGCCAGGTCGACGTGCTGCGCGAGGACGAGCGCAAGGACGTGCTGCTGGTCGCGGTGGGCTCGTTCGCCGGGCTCGGCCTGGAGGTGGCCGACCGGCTCGCCGAGCAAGGCTTCGGGGTGACCGTGGCCGACCCGCGCTGGGTGCGCCCGGTGCCGATCGAGCTGACCGGCATGGCCGGGCGGCACCGCCTGGTCGTCACGCTGGAGGACGGCATGCGGGCCGGCGGCGTGGGCGACGCGGTGGCCAGCGCGCTGCGCGACGCGGGCATCGAGGTGCCGCTGCGCGACTTCGGCGTACCGGCCGGGTTCCACCCGCACGGCTCGCGCCCGGAGATCCTGACCGCGCTCGGCCTCACCGCCCAGGACGTGGCCCGCGACGTCACCGAGTGGGTCTCCAAGCTCGCCGACCAGCCGGAGCTTGAGCACAAGGCGTAATTCACCGGATTGATAATTTGGCGATTGCCCCGCGAATCGGACTGCCGTGGGGCATCGCCGTTATCTGCTCGTTACCTTTGAGGGATGACGGTGCAGAGCAACACGGTGATCATCGATCTGGGTCTCGAACGTGGTGAACCCGACTCGTACGATTCGCCGCGTCGCTCGACCCCGGGGTGGTTCCCGGTGGCCGTCCTCACCGCCATCGTGCTGCTCACCGCCGGCGCCTCGATGGCTCCGGCCAAACCGCCGCTCACCGAGGTGTTCAGCCTGCGGGTCGGGCCGGCCGACGCGTACGCGCTGACCGACGACGGACGGCTGCTGGCCCAGACCTTCGGCCTGCTCAGCTCCTACGACCTGCGGGACGGCGCGACGCAGTGGGACGCCGGGCCGACCGCTCCCGCCTTCCGGCTGCGGCTCGGCTCCGGGCTGATTTTGATGCGGCCGTGGACGGTCGGCTCCCGCGACCCCGGCACCACCGCGATCTCGCTGGCCGACGGTCGCGAGCAGTGGCGCCGCCCGGGCACCGTGGTCACCCTGGCCGGGTCGCCGACGCTGCTCTCCGCCTCACCCACCCGCAGCATGGGCGGGGTCGCACGGCGGGTCCAGGGGCCGGTGGAGGCGATCGACCCGCAGACCGGGCGCCCCCTCTGGACGGTCGACGTGCCGTCCAGCGCGGTGCTCACCGGGCTGCCCGGCCCGGGCGACTCGGGCACCCGCATGCTGCTGGTGCACGACGACCGGACGATGGCCGTGCACGATCTGATCACCGGCGAGCGGCTGGTCAGCACGGCCGTGCCGGCGGCCGACTACGACCCGACCAACCCGGCCGTGGTCGACGGCATCATCCTGCTGCGCCACCCCGGCCGGCCGGACATGGAGTTCTCGGCGTACGACGGGACGACGCTGCGCAACCTGTGGTCCCAGCCGGCCGCCGGCTACTACGAGATCGAGGCGTGCGGGGCGCTGGCCTGCCTGACCGGGCCGGACGGGATGCGCGCGATCGACCCGGCGACCGGCGACGTCCGCTGGACCCATCCGGGCTGGCGGGGCATCCAGCAGTACGGCGCCTCGTACGTCGCGTACGGGACGGCGGAGAACACCCAGCCGCTGGGCCTGATCGATCCGGACACCGGGCAGCTTCAGGTCGATCTCACCGGCTGGCGTCCGCTCTACGGCGCCGGCAGCAAAGATCACCTGCTGGTCACCCGGTCGGAGCAGGACGGAGGTCGTAGCATGGTCGCCGTCGCCCAGCCGGGCGAGCCGCAGCCGCGGCTGCTGGGACCACTGCCGGCCGGCACGGGCGACTGCCAGGCCGCGCCCGAGCGGCTGGTGTGCCGCTCGATGTACGGCCAGCTCGTCGTCTGGGCGTACGGCCGGAAGGGGTAAGCGTTGGCGGTCATCGAGCTCGACCTGACCGCCGAGTCCGGCCCCGCGCCGACCGCACCCCCGCCGGCCCACCGCTATCGCCTGCCCGGCCTGGTGCTGGTCGTCGTGCTCGTGCTCACCGCCGGGGGAGCAGCCCCGGTCCTGCCCGTGCTGTGGCGTTACCTCGGTGCTGTGCCCGCGCCCGGCGGCCCGGAGGCGCCGTTCCAGTTGACCGGTGGGCAGGTCTACACGATCGCGGTGTCCGAGTTCGAGCGGGCCATCACGGCCTGGAGCCTCACCGAGCCCCCTCGCGAGTTGTGGCGCAAAAGCCTCACGGACGAGGCCACCAGCAGCGACGACATCTGGATGAACGGAATCGACGCCCAGCAGGCCGGTGACGCGGTGCTGCTGTCCGACGGCAGCCGGACCACGGTCGCCGACGCCGGCACGGGCGGTACCCGGTGGACGTCGCTGACGCCCATCACCCCGTTGCCGGGCAACCGCCTCGGAGTCGTTCAGGAGCACAAGTTCCGCGCCGGTACGGTGTACGACCAGGCGTCCGGAGAACCGGGCATGCTCTACTTCTCGTCCACCGGCGAGCCGCACACCCAGCCGCCGCTGCGCACCGACGTGCGCGGCGTCGACCTGACCACCGGCCGCCCGCTCTGGACCGTCAGCGCTCCGGGATCGGTCGACGTCATGGTGGCCCCGGGTGGCGAGCCGGACGTCCTGCTCCTCTCGTCCGACCGGTTGCGGCGCATCGACGGCGAGACCGGCACCATCGAGGCCGGGGTGTCCCTGCCGGCGATCGACGGCACCCGGCCCATGAGCGGCGGCGTCGTGGACGGGCTCATGCGGGTCGACTACGGCAGCCAGGGCGTGGTGACCAGCAAGGCGAACCACTCCGCCGAGACCCTCGAAAGGCTCTGGTCCCGGCCCGTGCCCGAGGTGGTCCTCGACCCGGTCGGCTGCTACGGCCTGTTCTGTACGGGTGACCGGCGCGCGCTGGACGTGCTCGACCCGCGCACCGGTGCGGTCCGCTGGCGTGCCCCTTCCGACGTCGACCTGATGAGCCACGGCGGCTACGTCATCGAGGTGGCCAGCGAGACGGGCCTGCCGGTGCGGTTGGTCGACCCGGTCACCGGCCGCACCCGCGTCGACCTGTCCGGCTGGCGGGCCGAGGTGATCGGCGATGCGGACCAGCCGATCGTGCTCCGCCGCAGTCTCGACGCCGGAGCCAGCGAGTTCGGCGTGGTGCTGTCGCGCCGCGACGCGGTCCAGCCGCTCGGCCTGACCGGCGGCCCGGTCAGCGACTGCACCTCCGACGAGAGCCACGTGGTCTGCCGCACCGACGGCGGCCTGCGAATCTGGGCCTATCAGGGCTGACCCGGAACGCCCGGCCGGCCGTCTCGGGGCTGCTCAGCTGCCGGCTGGTCGACGCGAATGTCGCGCTCTGGCCGCTTCGGTAGCCTTCAACTGCGGCCTCTTCACGTCCGGTTCACCCCGGGTCGGCGAGGCTGTGCCCGGCGAGTCCGACGGAGGTCTGCGGTGCGTGTGCTGGTGGTCGAGGACGAGCGGAACCTCTGCGACGCGATCGCGCGGGGTCTGCGGCGCAAGGGGATGGCGGTCGACGTCGCGTACGACGGGTTGCAGGGGCACGAGATGGCCTACGTGACCCGGTACGACGTGGTCGTGCTCGACCGCGACCTGCCCGGCATGCACGGCGACGAGATCTGCGCGGCGCTGGTCGAGTCGGGCGCGCTCACCCGGGTGCTGATGCTGACCGCGAGCGGCACGGTCGCCGACCGGGTCGAGGGGCTGCAGCTGGGCGCCGACGACTACCTGGCCAAGCCGTTCGCCTTCGAGGAGCTCGTGGCCCGGGTGCAGGCGCTGGGCCGGCGAGCCACCCCGGCCGCGCCGCCCGTGCTCACCGTCGGCAACCTCGTGCTCGACCAGACCCGCCGGGTGGTGACCCGCGGCGGCACCCCGATCGAGCTGACCAACAAGGAGTTCGGCGTCCTGGAGGAGCTGCTCAAGGCCCGCGGCGGGGTGGTCTCGAGCGAGGAGCTGCTGGAACGGGTGTGGGACGCCAACACCGACCCGTTCACCACCACCGTACGGGTGACCGTGATGACGCTGCGCAAAAAGGTGGGCGACCCGCCGTTGATCGAGACAGTGGTGGGGGCGGGCTATCGCGTGCCCGAACCGGTCGTCCTCTCATGACGGTCTATCTCGGCCGGGCCAAGCGGGCCCCCGGTTTCACCCTGCGGCCCACCCTGCGTCTGCGGCTCACGCTGCTGAACGGCATCCTGCTCGTCGGCGCCGGCGCGATCCTCGTGCTGCTGGCCTGGCTGCTGGTCGGCGACGTGATGCACCCCGGCGTGGGGCTCCAGGAGGGCTCCACGGTGATGCTCACCGACGGCACGACCGCCGAGGCGGCCCGCTGGCAGGAGACCCTCGTCCAGCAGGCCTCCCGCGAGGTGCTGGTCAAGGGCCTGGTGGCGCTGGTGGCGATCGGCATCATCGGGATCGCGGGGGCGTACGCGGTGGCCGGCCGGGCGTTGCGCCCGCTGCACAACGTCACCCAGACCGCCCGGCGGCTCGGCGAGGAGACCCTCGACCAGCGCATCCGCTACTCGGGGGCCGACGACGAGGTGGCCGAGCTGGCCCGCACGTTCGACGCGATGCTCGACCGGCTGGCCGGCGCGTTCGAGTCCCAGAAGCGCTTCGTGGCCAACGCCTCGCACGAGCTGCGCACCCCCCTGGCGGTCATGCGCACCGAGATCGACGTGACCCTGAGCGACGACGAGGCCGACGTGGCCGAATACCGCCGCATGGCCAAGGTCGTGCGCAACGCGTCGGAACGGGCTAACGGGCTGGTCGACGCGCTGCTGGTGCTGGCCCGTTCGGAGGCCCAGTCCGGGCGGCGGCTGGTGCGCAAGGTGCCGGCCGACCTGTCGATGAGCGCGACGACGGCGCTGTCGGCAGTGAAGGCCGAGGCCGAGCGGCTCAAGCTCGACGTGACGACCGACCTGCAGCCGGCGCCGGTGGTGGGAGATCCGTCCCTGCTCGACCGGCTGGCCGGCAACCTGATCGAGAACGCGATCCGCTACAACCACCTGCTGGGCCGGTTGTGGCTGCGCACAGAGACGATCAACGGCCAGGCGCGGCTGGTGGTGGGGAACACCGGCTACGAGGTGGAGCCGGGCGACGTGCCGGGTCTGTTCGAGCCGTTCCGGCGTGGGGGCTGGGAGCGTACGGGGTCCCGGGGTTCAGGGTTGGGCCTGTCGATCGTCCGAGCCGTGTGCGACGCCCATGGCGGCACGGTGTCCGCGGTCGCCCAGGACGGCGGCGGCCTGGAAGTAACCGTGTCCCTGCCGACAGCCGACGCCACGCCCGTGGTGGCCGCGTCGGCCTCGGTGCCCCGCGCCAAGGGCCTGGAAATCGCGTAGCAGCAGGCCGTTTTCCACAATCACGGCCGGGCCGAGCGGGCCGGACGCGCGGATGCGACCGTGCCGTCGCCAGCACGCCATCGCCTCCGGGACGGCGACCGTGATCGGTGCGTTCCGGAGGCGATGTGACTGCGTGATCGTGGTGGTCGGCGTGTCCGTTCGCCGCTGTCAGGCCTTCTTTTCGACCTGGGCGCGGAGCTTGGGGAACTCGGCCTTGGCCTTGGCCACCGACTTGAAGTACCAGATGAACATGCCCACGCTGCCCTCGTCGGCCCAGGTGCAGATGGCCATGTCGATGCCGGAGGTCTCGGAGCTGCCGCACTTGGCCGCGCCGCCGAGCGCGCCGGTGGGGGCCGTGGTGATGTTGTCGATCTTCAGGCCGCCGATGCCGGCGCCGTAGAAGGTCTGCTCCAGCTCGGCCTTCGGGTCCTTGATCGGGGCCTCGGCCGCCGCCACGATGACGATGTCCTGGTCGGCGACGTCGCCGTAGAGCGCGCCGACCGTGTTGGTCGCGCCGGGCACCGTGGCCAGACCGCTCTTGAGCTGGTCGGCGATGGCCTTGAACTGGGCCGAGGTCAGCTTGTCGCGACCGCCCAGCGTCTTGGGCTCGGCGACCGTGATGGTGGCCGCCGGACGGGCGGTCGGCTCCTCGGTCGGGTCGCCCGGCGTGGCCGGCGCGGCGGTCGAGGTCGGCAGGTTGTTGACCGCGTCGGTCACGTCGTCGGCCGCGTTCTTGCCGATCATGTAGAGCGCGACGACGCCGCCGATGCACAACACCAGCACGATCGACACCGAGATCAGGACGATCGGCAGGACCTTGGACTTCTTCTTGGGCGGCGGCGGGGGCGTGCCGTAGCCGCCCGGCTGCTGACCGAAGCCCGGCTGGCCGAAGCCCGGCTGCGCGCCGTACTGCGGCTGGGACTGGTTGTAGTCGCCCTGACCGTACGGCGGCTGCTGTTGCCCGTACTGGGGCTGGCCGTAGGCCGGGGGCGGGGTCGGCTGGCCGTAGTCGGGCTGACCCGAGGAGGGGTAGGCCGTCGTCGGCGGGTAGGCCGGCGGCTCCTGGGGCGACTGACCCGGGTACGGCTGGTACGGGGGTTGGCCCTGATACGGCGGCTGACCCTGGTTCGGCTGGCCGGAGGACGGCTCGCCTGGATACGGCTGGCCGGGATACGGGGGCTGCGACATCAAGAGCTCCAGGAATCGGGTACCGCGCGAGCCTATCGGTAGCAGGCAATCGGCTACGTCCCCCGTTCGCGGTGGTGGGACGAGCCATGTGGGCAGAACGGACCCGGACGGCCGACGCCCCGCGCTGGCGGGCGCGGGGCGTCGGCGGTCGGACCGGGGCGAGGATCAGGCGGGCAGGCTCGCCACGCCCTGCGGCAGGAACCGCTTGCCGGTGACCCGCTCGGAGGTGCCGCTGCGGTCCAGGTACGGCGTCACGCCACCCAGGTGGAACGGGTAACCGGCGCCGAGGATCATGCACAGGTCGATGTCCTGCGCCTCCGCGACCACGCCCTCGTCGAGCATGATGCGGATCTCCTGGGCCAGCGCGTCGAGCGCCTGAGCGCGTACCTCGTCGGCCGAGAGCGGAGCGGAACCGCCGGCCACCAGCGCGGCCACCTCGGGGTTGATCTCGTCGTCGACCATCACCGGCAGGCCGGCGTCGACGATCTTCTTGAGGTTGGCCGACTCGGCGAACCGGTCGGGGAAGGCCCGGTGCAGCGTCTCGCCCACGTGGTAGGCGACCGCCGGCCCGACCAGCTGGAGCAGCGCGATCGGGCGCATCGGCAGGCCCAGCGGGTCCATCGCCACGTTCACCACGTCGAGCGGGGTGCCGGCGTCGATGGCCTTGAAGATCTCGCTGGTGACCCGGGTCAGCAGGCGGTTGACCACGAACGCCGGGGCGTCCTTGACCAGCACCGACGACTTCTTCAGCTCCTTGCCGACCGCGAACGCCGTGGCCAGCGTCGCGTCGTCGGTCCGCTCGCCCTTGATGATCTCGAGGAGCGGCAGTACGGCGACCGGGTTGAAGAAGTGGAAGCCGACCACCCGTTCGGGGTGCTCGAGGTCGGCCGCCATCGCGGTCACCGACAACGAGCTGGTGTTGGTGGCCAGGATCGCCTCGGGCGCGACGATCTTCTCGAGCTCGGCCCAGATCTGCTTCTTCAGGTCGAGGTTCTCGAAGACCGCCTCGATCACGAAGTCGGCATCCGCGAAGACCGACTTGTCGACCGAACCGCTGACCAGGCCGCGCAGCCGGGCCGCGGTGCCCTCGTCGAGACGGCGCTTGCCGACCAGCTTGTCGATCTGGTCGTGGACGTACTGCACGCCCTTGTCGACGCGGGCCTGGTCGATGTCGGTCAGCACGACCGGCACCTGTAGGCGGCGCGCGAACAGCAGGGCCAGCTGGGACGCCATCAGGCCGGCGCCGACGATGCCGACCTTGGTCACCTTGCGGGCGAGCGACTTGTCGGGCACGCCGACCGGTCGCTTGGCCCGGCGCTGCACCAGGTCGAACGCGTACAGGCTGGCCCGGGACTCGTCGCCCATGATCAGGTCGGCCAGGATCTGGGTCTCGGCCGCGGTGCCGTCGGCGAAGGACGCGTCCTTGGCCAGCGCCAGCAGCTCGAGCGCCTTGTTGGCCGACGGGACGGCGCCGTGCAGCTTCTCGTCGAGCTGCTGCTTGGCGAAGAAGAGCACGCCCTCCCACATGTCCTTGTCGACCTCGGGCCGCTGGACGGTCAGCTCGCCGTCGACGACCGCGGCGGCCCACTCGAGCGAGCGCTCGAGGAAGTCGGCCGGCTCGAACAGCTGGTCGGCGACACCCAGCTCGACGGCCTGCTTGGGACGCAGCACCTTCTGGGTGAGCGGGTTCTGCAGGATGACCTGCGCCGCGCCGGGCACGCCGATCAGATTGGGCAGCAACTGGCTGCCGCCCCAGCCGGGAACCAGGCCGATCGCGACCTCGGGCAGGCCCAGCGCCGCCGCGCCGCCCGAGACGGTGCGGTAGTGGCAGTGCAGCGCGACCTCGAGGCCGCCGCCCAGCGCCGCGCCGTTGATGAACGCGAAGGTGGGAATGTCCGAGTTCTTGAGGCGGGCGAAAACCCGGTGTCCCAGCTCGCCCAGCTCGACCGCCTGCTCCCGCGACGTCAGGTACGGGATGCCGGTGATGTCCGCGCCCACGCAGAAGATGTACGGCTTGCCGGTCAGCGCGATGAACGCCGGCTTGGCCTCGATCGCCGCCGTGATCGCCTCGTCGAGCGACCGCAGGCCGGCCGGGCCGAAGCTGTTCGGCTTGGTGTGGTCGAAGCCGTTGTCCAGGGTGATCAGCGCGACCTTGTGACCGCCGGCCTGGACGAGGCGGACGAGCGCCTTGGTGACGACCTCTTTGGGGTGCTCGATCACTTCGCCGCTCCGTCCCAGTTCGGGTTCTCCCAGATCACGGTGCCGCCCATGCCGATGCCGACACACATGGCGGTGAGGCCGTAGCGGACCTCGGGGTGCTCGGCGAAGTGCCGGGCGAGCTGCGTCATCAGCCGGACGCCGGACGACGCGAGGGGGTGGCCGATCGCGATCGCGCCGCCCCAGGGGTTGACCCGCGGGTCGTCGTCGGCGATGCCGTAGTGGTCGAGGAACGCCAGCACCTGGACCGCGAACGCCTCGTTCAGCTCGAACAGGCCGATGTCCTCGATCGTCAGGCCGGCCTTCTTGAGCGCCTTCTCGGTCGACGGGATCGGGCCGAAGCCCATGACCTCGGGCTCGACGCCGACGAAGCCGTACGACACCATCCGCATGGCGATCGGCAGGCCGAGCTCCCGGGCGGTGTCCTCACCGGCGAGCAGGGCCGCGGTGGCGCCGTCGTTGAGGCCGGCCGCGTTGCCCGCGGTCACCCGGCCGTGCGGGCGGAACGGGGTCTTGAGCGTCGCCAGCTTCTCCATCGACGTCTCGCGCGGGGCCTCGTCGGCCGTCGCCAGGCCCCAGCCCTGCTCGGCGCTGCGCAGGGCGACCGGCACCAGGTCGGGCTGGAGCTTGCCGTCGGCGTACGCCTTGGCCGTCTTGAGCTGGGAGTTGAGGCCGTAACGGTCGGCCCGCTCCTTGCTGATCCCCGGCAGGCGGTCGTGCAGATTCTCGGCCGTGGAGCCCATCACCAGCGCCGACGGGTCGACCAGCTTCTCGGCCAGGATGCGCGGGTTGGGGTCGACGCCCTCACCCATCGGGTGCCGGCCCATGTGCTCGACACCGCCGGCGATCGCCACGTCGTAGGCGCCCATCGCGATGCCGCCGGCCACGTTGGTCACCGCGGTCATCGCGCCCGCGCACATGCGGTCGATGGCGTAGCCGGGGACGGTCTTGGGCAGGCCGGACAGCAGGGCGGCGGTGCGGCCGATGGTCAGGCCCTGGTCGCCGATCTGGGTGGTGGCCGCGATCGCGACCTCATCGACCCGGTCCGGCGGGAGCTGGGGATTGCGGCGCATCAGCTCGCGGATGCAGCGGATGACCAGATCATCGGCGCGGGTCTCGGCATACATGCCGCCGGCCTTGCCGAACGGGGTGCGGACGCCGTCGACGAAGACGACCTCGCGTACTTCACGGGTCACAGAACCTCCTAAGGATGGGGTCATGCTACTCATCAGTAACTAAGGGGCGCCACCGTGTCGAGGAACTTCACAGCAAGTCCCATGCCGGCGCTCGGTGCCAGGATCGATGACGAGCAACGTCCATATCACCATCAATGACTGACGTGTCTCCCCACCACGATCAACGGACGAACCGGCACGAAGATCAAGGCCAACCTGTCGTAGCGGAGGGGGGCGTACGGATCGCTGCTCCCGCCGAGGGCCGCGACGAGGTGAGCCGGCCGCTGGCGCGTCCGGAGCGCTCACCGCGTCACGGCGACCTGCGGGAGTGGTCGCGCTTCCCCCAAAAACCACGTTTGTGCTGGTGTGAGGGGGTCGGTGGGGCTTTCGGCGGGGCCGTTCGGGCGAGACTGACGATCTCGGAGTGAGCGTAGCTTCACGCTATGAGCAAGCCGTTCAGGTGCCGCCTCGGGTGGCACAAATGGGTGCGGCGCTTCAATCCGGAGGGCGTCCGCTATTCACAGTGCGAGCGCTGCGGCAACGACGACGGCCGCGGCAAGGCCCACTGGAGTGCCGGCGCGAGCTGATCGGCCGCCGCGGCCGGTCGGGGGTGTCATCGGCGTGTGCTGAGCAGTGGTGCGGGGCGACCGCCGGTCGAGCGCGGCCCCGGCCCGGCCGTTCGTGGGACGGCCGGGACGGGGTGCTGCCTGCGTGGGCGATCAGGCCTGCGTGGGCGGTCAGGCTGGCGGGGCCGGGACGGCCGGGAGGGCTTCGGCCAGCTGGTCGGCCAGCAGGGTGATCTGCCAATTGCGGGCGCCGAAGCCGCGGAGCGTGTCGCCGACCGTCTGCGGTGAGACCTCGTCGGGGGGCGACCAGGCCAGACGGCGTACGAAATCGGGACTGACCAGGTTTTCCGGCGGCAGGTTGTTGGCCTCGGCGGTGGCCACGACCACGGCCCGGCAGCGGGCCAGACGGGCCGCGGCCACCGGGTCGCGCTCGGCCCAGCGGTGCGGCGGGGGCGGACCCTCCACCGGCTGGTTGACCGGCAGGGCGTCGTCGGGCAGGGCCCGGGCCTCGTCCAGGGCGTCCAGCCAGACCCGGGCCAGGCGGCGCACCGAACGGCCCCCGAAACCGGCGATGGCCAGCAGGGTGCGCTCGTCCTTGGGGTCGGCCTCGGCCGCCGCGACGATGGCGGAGTCCGGCAGCACCCGGCCGGGCGCGGAGTCGCGGCGCGCGGCCACGCCGTCCCGGGCATACCAGAGAGCGCGGACGCGGGACTGCGCCCGGGCCCCGCGGACGCGGTGTATCCCGGAGGTTCGCCGCCAGGGGTCGGGGCGCAGCCGCGGCGGGCGGTCGGCGCTCGCCACCAGCGCGGCGAACTCCTCGGCGGCCCACGCGGTCTTGCCCTGGCGTTCGAGCTCGGCCGCCAGGTGGTCGCGCAGGTCGGTGAGCAGCTCGACGTCGAGCGCGGCGTAGGTCAGCCACGACTCGGGCAGCGGCCGGGTCGACCAGTCGGCCGCCGAGTGGTGCTTCTCGAGCGAGTAGCCCAGCAGCTGCTCGGTGATCGCGGCCAGGCCGACCCGCTCGAAGCCGGCCAGCCGCGCGGCCAGCTCGGTGTCGAACAGCCGGCGCGGCTTCATCCCGATCTCGGCCAGGCAGGCCAGGTCCTGGCTGGCCGCGTGCAGCACCCACTCGGTGTCGGCCAGGGCCGTGTCGAGGGTGCGCAGGTCGTCCAGCGGCAGCGGGTCGATCAGCACCGTCCCGGCGCCGGCCCGGCGCAGCTGCACCAGGTAGGCCCGCTGGGTGTAGCGGTAGCCGGAGGCTCGTTCGGCATCGACCGCGACCGGTCCGGAACCGGCGGCCATACGGGCGACGACCTCGGCGAGTTCGTCGGTGGACTCCACCGGGCGCGGGGTGCCGTCGCGGGGAGCGGTGAGCGGTACAGGTTCGGGACCGCCGGCCGTCGGGTCGGGCGAGTCGGCGTGCGGTCGTCCGTCCCTTTCGGGCTCCGGCGTGTCCCGACGGCGCAGGGGTGCTTCGTCGGTCACTCCGCTACCGTACGGGGACACCTCCCCGGCTGCTTGCAGCCGGGTCCCGGCGCGCCGTTTTCTCGATCGACGAACCACTGATCCGCCCGGCGGTTTTCTGCGTACTACTCCGCGCAGAGCCGATACCCGGGAGGCTGCGCCGGATGACCATGACCTACGAACCGTTCACCCCCGCGGGCTCCGACGAGCAGCGCCGTTACGACGGACGGCGCCGTGCCGACGAGCCTGCCGAGGCCCAGCCGGGCCGGGGTGAGCCGGCGGCCGACCCGTGGGCCGACCCCGCGCGCGGCCGGTGGGACGAGCCGGCGGGTCCCGGCCGGTGGGACGATCCGGCGCCACAGCCGGCCCAGTCACGGGGCCGGCAACGGGTCCAGCAGTGGGGCGCCGAGCAGTGGACCGGCGAGCCGCAGGTCGGCGGGCAGCAGGTCGGCGGGCAGCAGGTCGGCGGGCAGCAGGTCGGCGGGCAGCAAGCCGGCGGGCAGCAAGCCGGCGGGCAGCAAGCCGGCGGGCAGCAAGCCGGCGGGCAGTGGGCCGAGGATCAGTGGGTCGAGGATCAGTGGGCCGGCGAGCAGCGGGACCAGCATTGGCAGCCGGCCGCGCCGGCCCCCGGCCGGCGGCACACCGGTGAGCAACCGGCCTGGCACACCGGTCTGACCCCGGCGGTCGAGACCGAGCTCCCGCCCCGGCCGGCGCCGGTGAGCGGCCGCCGGGTGAAGCCGCTGATCATCGGCGTCGTGACGCTCCTGCTCCTGGTGGCGGGCTGGCAGGCGTACCGGATCGAGGGAATGAGCCGGCACAACCAGGACCTGGCCACGGTGCTCTCGGCCGAGCAGGTCCGCACCGACCGGCTCGAGAAGCAGCTCGCCGGCGTCTTCGACCCCGAGGCGGTCTCGTCGGGCGTGCTGCCCAGCGTGTTCCGGGTGCGGGCGGGCGGCTTCACCGGCACCGCGTTCTCGGTCGGCAAAAAGGCGTCCGGCAACCAGGCGAACCTGATCACGAACTATCACGTGGTCGCCGAGACCTGGACCGGCGGCGGGCGGCGGGTCTCGCTCGAGCGCGGCAGCACCAGGATCAGCGCCACGATCGTCAAGGTCGACAAGGGCAAGGACCTGGCTCTGCTCCGGGCCAATCAGAAGATCGCCGGCCTGGGCACCGCGACGGCTCAGGTCAAGCCCGGTCAGCAGGTCGTGGTCGTCGGCGCGCCGCTCGGCCTGGACGACTCGGTCACGACCGGCGTGATCAGCGCCTACCGGCCGGACGACGCGGACGGGCCGACGGTCCAGTTCGACGCCCCGATCAACCCGGGCAACTCGGGTGGTCCGGTCGTCAACGCGAACGAGCAGGTCGTCGGCGTGGCCACGGCCAAGGCCAAGGACGCCGAGGGCATCGGCCTGGCCATCCCGATCAAGACAGCCTGCGACACGCTCGACGTCTGCTAGCCGGTCGTACGCGGGCGAAAGCTCAACCCACGCGCTGGCGGTCGCCCAGGGCCGAGACGCCGGGCGGGGGAAGGCCGGCCGTCGAGGCCAGCATGGAGCACCAG
Source organism: Actinoplanes sp. M2I2 (assembly GCF_023544445.1). Taxonomy (GTDB): domain Bacteria; phylum Actinomycetota; class Actinomycetes; order Mycobacteriales; family Micromonosporaceae; genus Actinoplanes. Next base: position 23,000 of record NZ_JALPVJ010000045.1, read on the forward strand.
CCGCGCAGGTGGGCGGCGTAGTCGTCGCCCGTGGGCGTCCAGGACGCGCGGACCTCCAGGTCGGCGGTCGGGGCCGGGCCGGCCAGCTCGCCGAAGCGGGTGGACGTCGTCTGCGTGATGGTGCCGCCGATCGCCGTGTAGGCCGCCGCGTGCTGTTCGAGGGCGTCGGTCAGCCACGTCCAGGCCACGGCCGACAGCATCGGGTCGCCCGCCAGGTCGTCCTCGAGCTCGGCGGTGACCAGGGTGACCAGCCGGATGTTGCCCTGCCAGGCCTCGTGCCCGGCCGGGTCGTGCAGCAGGATCAGCCGGCCGCCGGCCACCTCGTTGCCCGAGCGCAGCACGGTCGCGCTGAGCGCGAACGCGTACGGCGCGAGTTTCTGCGGGGCGGCGATCTCCTCGAGCAGGATCTCGGGTCGTGGCGCCGCGGCCCGCAGAGCGTCGACCGCGCGGGCGAACGCCGGAGGAACAGCGGAGGGGGACGCCATGGGGGAAGACTATGCCGCCGCGCGGTGTCCGTAGCCGATCGGCGCGCCGAGCGTGTCGTGGGACGATGGCGCAGTGACTTCCGTTGTGACTGATTCGCCGTTCGTCCGGGCCTGCCGCGGCCTCGACGTGCCGCACACCCCGGTCTGGTTCATGCGGCAGGCGGGCCGGTCGTTGCCCGAGTACCGCAAGATCCGCGAGGGCATCGGCATGCTCGACTCCTGCCGCCGGCCCGACCTGGTCACCGAGATCACCCTGCAGCCGGTGCGCCGCCATCAGGTCGACGCGGCCATCCTGTTCAGCGACATCGTGGTGCCGATCGCGGCGGCCGGCATCGATCTCGACATCGTCGCCGGCACCGGCCCGGTGGTCGCCGAGCCGATCCGCGCCGAGTCCGATCTCGATCGGCTGCGGCCGATCTCGCCGGGCGACGTCGGCTTCGTCGCCGAGGCGGTGCGGTCGCTGGTCGGCGAGCTCGGCGCGACCCCGCTCATCGGGTTCGCCGGCGCGCCGTTCACCCTGGCCAGCTATCTCATCGAGGGCGGCCCGTCGCGCACCTATCTCAAGACCAAGGCCATGATGTACGGGGCTCCGTCGCTCTGGGACGCGCTGCTGTCCCGCCTGGCCGACATCACGCTGGCCTTCCTGCGGACCCAGATCGACGCCGGGGTCAGCGCGGTCCAATTGTTCGACTCCTGGGCGGGCGCGCTCAGCGAGGCCGACTATCGCGAGCACGTGCTGCCGCACTCGACCCGGGTGCTGCACGGGCTGGCCGACGCCGGCGTGCCGCGCATCCACTTCGGAGTGGGCACGGGCGTGCTGCTGCGGGCGATGGGGGAGGCCGGCGCCGACGTGGTCGGCGTCGACTGGCGGACGCCGCTGGACCAGGCGACCCGGATCGTCGGGCCGGAACGATCGCTGCAGGGCAACCTCGACCCGGCGATGCTGTTCGCCGGCTGGGACGTGGTGCGGCGCGAGACCGACCGGGTGCTCGAGCAGGGCCGGGCCGCTCCGGGGCACGTCTTCAACCTGGGTCACGGCGTGATGCCGGAGACCGATCCCGATGTGCTGACCCGGCTGGTCGCCCACGTCCACGAGGCGTCCGCCCGGTAGGCGGAGCAGCCGGGACACGGGGCGGCTAGCTGTTGGCGCTTCGTGCATCTTTGGCGCTCTTAAGGCAGCTATGATGCTCGCGTGAACCTCAAGGAATGGGCGGCGTCGACCGGCATCGCGTACATCACCGCTCGGCGGCAGTACGCGGCCGGGACGCTGCCCGTTCCCACCTACCGGATCGGCCGCCTCATCATGGTCGGCGAGCCGG
>NZ_JALPVJ010000046.1 GCF_023544445.1 Actinoplanes sp. M2I2
GCCCGGGCCGTCGAGGCGCTGCAGCGGCAACGCCGCCGGCAGCGCCAGCAGCAGTTGGCCGCCCGCCACTACGAGAACCTCGACCTGGTGTTCGCCCGACCTGACGGGCAGCCGCTGCGATCGCAGTACGTGCTCGACCATCTGCGCCGGCTCACCGCCGACGCCGGACTGCCGGCCATCCGAGTGCACGACCTGCGGCACATCGCCGCCACCATCATGATCAACGAGGGGGTGCCGCTGGCGGTGGTGTCCAAGACGCTGAGGCACAAGAACGTGTCCACCACCGTCGACCTCTACGGCCACCTCACCCGCGACGCCGCCGACGACGGGGTCAGTGCCACCTGCGCGGCTCTGGACGCCGCTGACGCCCAGGCGGCGTGAGCGGGTGTAGGCTGCGGGCAGGTCTGCGACAGCGAGGCGACAACACCGCCCCTCGACGATCGCAGGGGATATGCCTCTTATGGCATATCCCCTGGTCATACCCGGTCGGGCTGACAGGATTTGAACCTGCGACCCCTTGACCCCCAGGCCGCCCGATATCACCCAATCCCTCAGAAGTTGATCATCGCTGTGACCAGGCGTGTGACCACGGCCAATCAAGTGCGGCGTCCGCCATTTGATGCATGACCGTTTTCCGGTTTTCGAAGACGACTTCCGCCACAGAATGCGGGCCGTATGGGATTTCGGGATGTTGAGGCCATGGAGGCATTGCCGAGTCTCCAGAACTAGCACTTCTTTCGCCGGCGCGACGGCCAGCCACGGAACCTTCTGATATCCACCTTGCGTGCTGCTGCCACGGCGAGTGTGACGGTGAGCGCGCTGGTTCGGCTCAGCGCGGTGTCTCGGCCCATCGGCCGCCCTCCTGCGTTGATGCCTCAACCATGTGAGGTGACGCTCGACGCAGCATGTGCCCCTGCCGTGTCGCTGCTGTGAGCGCAGAGGACTCCTGCCAATCGGTCATTCGCCGCAAGCCGAACACCTACGCTCTTCGTCAGAGACGGCGATCGAACGGGCGGTGCGATGACGGCACTTCATGCTGAGACCATGCCGGCCGCCGGGCTGACTTCCGCCCAGGTCGCTGCCGCGCGCGAGCGTGGCGAGACGAACGCCGTGCCGTCGGCGACGTCCCGCCGTTACTGGGCGATCCTGCGGGCGAATCTGTTCACCCTGTTCAACAACTTCCTGTACGCGATCGGGCTCGCCCTGCTGGTGATGGGACGGCCGAAGGACGCCGTCGTCAGCGTCGGTCTCGGCCTGCTCAACTCGCTGATCGGCTCGATCCAGGAAGTACGCGCCAAACAGAAACTCGACCGCCTCAGACTGCTGCACCGCGCACCCTGCCGAGTGGTCCGTGACGGCGCCGAGCAGGAGGTTACTCCCGAACAAGTCGTCCGCGGCGACCTACTGCACGTCGCCGCCGGCGACCAGATCGTCGTCGACGGGCCGGTGACCACCGGCTACCGCCTGGAAGTCGACGAGTCGCCGCTGACAGGGGAGAGTGAACCGGTACCGAAGCGAATCGGTGACCGGCTCCATTCGGGCACGGTGGTTCTCGGTGGGTCGGCGTACCAGACGGCCGAGGTGGTCGGCGCCGACAGCACCACGGGTGCGCTGACCGTGACCGCGAAGGCGTGGAAACTCGACCCCACGCCGATGCAGTGGCGCATCGACGCGATCGTCCGGTTGATCATGCTGACCGTGGCGCTGATGAGCGCGGCGGTCCTGGCCAACGCCGGGCTCAAGGGACTCACCCTGGTCGAGGTCGTGCAGACCGCGGCGGTGTTGTCCGGACTCGTGCCGTACGGCCTGTTCTTCCTGATCACCATCTCCTACGCGGTCGGCGCCGCCGCAATCGCCCGCCGGGGTGCGCTGATCCAGCAGATCAGCGCTGTCGAGTCGTTGTGCAGTGTCGACGTGCTCTGCACCGACAAGACCGGCACCCTGACCACCGGCCGGATGCACCTGGACCGGGTGGCAACCTTCGACGGGCGCGACCCGGAGACGGTAGGGCGGTTGCTGGGGACCGCGGTCGATGCCATGACGACCCGCAACCACACCGTCGTCGCGTTGGCGCAGGCGCTGCCGGGGTCGCAGCCGGCGTTGCAGGAGCGGGTCCCGTTCTCACCGCAACGCCGGTGGAGCGGGGTCGCCGGCTCTGGTGGCGGCTACGTCCTGGGCGCCGTGGAGGCGTTGGACGGTGCGCTGTCCGCCGCAGCTGACCTGCGGATGTACGCCGTCCTGGATGACCTCACGCGCCATGGTCTGCGGGTGCTGCTGTTCGCCGCGACCGCGGACGCCGACGCCGATTTCTTCGACACCGACGGCATGCCCGTCTTGCCCGCCTTGACGCCACTGGCGCTGGTCGCCCTCCGCGACGAGCTCCGCGACGGGGTCGGCGAGGCACTGGCGGATCTGCGCGCCGAGGGCGTCGAGATCAAAGTCATCTCCGGCGACGACCCACGCACGGTAGCCGCTATCGGCCGGTGTATCGGCCTGGACGGCGGTGATCCGGCCACCGGCGCCGACCTGGAGGCGATGACACCGGCCGCGTTCGACGACGCCGTGCTCCACGGCACCGTGTTCGGCCGGGTCGCACCACGGACGAAGGAACGTATGCTCGGCAGCCTGCGCCGTCAGGGCCGGTACACCGCGATGATCGGCGACGGCGTCAACGACATCCCGTCGTTGAAGAGGGCCCACGTTGGTGTCGCCCTGGCCGGCGGCAACAGCGTCACCTGCGACATCGCCGACATCGTCCTGCTCGACGACTCCTTCGACGCGCTGGCACCGGCCCAACGTCAGGGACGGCGCATCGTCACGGGCATCGCCACGTCGATGTACCTCTATCTGGCGCGGGTCAGCACCTCCATCCTGATCATCGTCGGTGTGGCAATCCTGGGACTCGGCTTCCCTTATGAGCCCGCGCAGGTGGCTCTGGTGCTGTTCACCGTGGGCCTGCCCACGATGCTGCTCACCGCCTGGGCCGAACCGGAGCCGCCGAATCCTCATCTGATCGGCTCGCTGGCCCGATTCGTCGTCCCCGCCGCTGTCGTGACCGCGCTGTTCGGCGTCACCGTCTACGCCATCCTGTACCAGTTCGTGATGACGTTGCCCGACAAGAAGGTGCCAGACAACCTGATCGCCCGCTTCGAAGAGTTCACCGGGCTGCTGAGCACCAACGCCACCTTCACCGAACAGACCGCCACCGTCGTCGCCCAGACCGGACTGACCGTGTTCACCTCGTTCGCCGCGTTCCTGTTGATCTTGTTCCTGAAACCGCCGGCACGCGTCTTCGCGAGCTGGACACCGGTAGAGCGTGACAAGCGTCCCGCTCTACTCGTCGGCGCTCTGATCACGATCTTCTTCGCCATTCTGGCCACGCCCGCGCTCGCCGACTATTTCGGTCTCCTGCCTGATTTCGCCGCGTTCATGGTTGCCGGCATGGCGTTGCCACTATGGTTCCTGCTGCTGAGTGCCGTCTGGCGCTTCGACCTGCTGAGCCGCATGACCGGCTTCCATCGGCCGGCCGAATGGGACTGACTCAGCGAACCACGGTCCGGCGCCGTCGTAGTGTGCCGACACCGTCCCCCTTTGCCCGGCCGCCCTGGATACGGTCGGAGGTCGGCGAGCTTCGTCAAGACTTCCCGGCCCGGATCCACGCGGCCACGGAGGTGACTTCGGCCTGCGCCGGGAAGATCTTCTCCACCAGCACCCGGTGCACCTCCGGGTCGGCGTCGAGGCAGGCGTCGGCCAGGACGGTGAGCTCGAAGTCGAGATCTGCCGCCTGCCGCAGGGTGGAAAGCACAACGCCGCTGGTGGCGATGCCGGTCAGGACCAGGTGGTCGATGCCGCCGGAACGCAGCACGAGCTCGAGGTCGCTGCCCGCGAACCCACTGACCCGGCGCTTGGTGACCACGATGTCGCCGGGTTCGGGGGCCACGTCGGGGTGGACCGGATTGGGGTGGGCTGCTCCGGCGTTGCCGGCCAGCCGGCCGAACATGCGGTTGCGGGGGCTGACCTCCGGCGCCCCTGGGCGGAATCCCACCGTCACGTAGATCACCGGGATCTGATCGGCTCGCGCCGCGTGGATCGCCTGCCTCAGCCGGGGCAGATAATCCGGATCCGGATAGCGAGCAACGACCATTTCCTGGACGTCCATCACCAGAAGCGCGCGCTGAGTCATGGGATCCTTCCCGACATGAAAACAAGTCATCAGGCGATGACATGGCCACGGTAGGTCCCCGCTACCGCCATGTCAACAAATGATGACTTAGCTGCGGAGCAACCGCTATGCTGCGGTCAACACGCGGGAGGGAGCCCGGATGACGGACGTCACGCGACGACGCAATGCTGCCGCCACCAGGCAGGCCCTGCTCGAAGCAGCCCGCGACCGCTTCATCCGCCTGGGCTACGAGGGCACCACCCTGCGCGACGTCGCCGCCGACGTCGGCGTCAACCTCGCCCTGATCAAGCGCTATTTCAGCTCCAAGGAGGGCCTGTTCAAAGCTGCCGTCGCCGCGACGCCTCGGTTCCTGGGCCGCGACGACGGGATCCCGGGTGACGTACACTCGCTCGCCGACGCTCTCAGCCACCAGCTGTCCGCCGGAGCATGGCCTGAGTTCGGGGAACACCCCGTCCTGATGCTGCTGCGGGCCGCCGGCGACGAGCGGGTCGACGCTCTGCGCGGCCAGGCCTTGCTCGACGCCGCGCTTCAGGTCCTGGCCGCTGCCGGCCACTCATCGGTGGACGACGCCGACGACGATCTGCTTCTGCGAGCTGAACTGTTGGTCGCGTTGGGCGTCGGTGTCGCTGTGGTGCGTTCGGCCACCGGCTTGCAGCCCTTGCGCGACGCCACGGCCGGTCAGCTGTCCTCGCCGCTGCGCGACGTCGTGACCGCCCTGATCGAACCCCCGACCAACGCCCCTTGAGCTGAGTCCGGCCAGGAGGCGATTCGGGAGCCGTTCGGTGGGTGGTGACCTGGCGCAACTTTCGCTGGCGCGCCAGAGTGCCGGGCCGGCCTGCGACGGCGGCGGCTCAGGCGGCGACGTCCAGCAGGTCGCCGCTGTTCAGCACGCTGCGCAGCTGGGTCAGATCGACCCCCTTGCTCTGCAACATGCTGACCAGGCTTGAGGCGCTGGTGGCCTGGCTGGTGACCGAGGACGAGTCCATGTTCAGCAGCTCGGAGAGTCGGCTCAGCTTGCTGGAGTCCCGTAGGCAGGAGTTCTCGCCTTTCGGCCCACCGGGCGCGGCCCCGGGTGGGGGCGTCGGCTTGCCGACGGTGCTGGCGATCTCCTCCGCCATCTCGTCGGTGATCTCAGTGGCAGCATCCGAGCCGCCCTGCTTGATCGCGGTGATGAGGTCGTCGTGCGAAACACCCTGCTCCTCGGCGACGTCGTTGAGGCTCTTGCCGCTCTTCAGCGCTGTCTTGAGGTCGTCGCTGCTGAGACCGAGCGCGTCGGCGACCTTGGCCATCGGTCCTGTCCTTCCTTCTTCGAGGGGCGGGCCGGCAGGTAGGTGCCGGTCGTCGAGCTGAGGGCGCTGATCGATGTCATCTGTGGTCTCCCTGATGTCCCGCGGGGCGACGCTCGCTCCGCACAGAGGGCTCAATCGGGAGCCGGCCGGGGCGCTTGCGGCTATAACAGCGCCTGCACAGGAAGTCTCAGCCGGCTCATAGGTTGACCCGGTCCGAGGTTCGGTGAACGGCCGGTTCCTGCGAGGTGAACGATCCGCATCAGCGGCACAGGGAAGCCACAGAGATTCGACAGGCTGGTCGGGCGTACTGAAGCGGTCGTTGCAGTCGGATCGAAGGAACGCACCGTGAGTCAGTTATTTGCCATCGGCGCCGACCTTGTCGCCATCGTCCTGTTGACCTTCGCTGTGTATTTTCCGCGGCATCACCGCCGTGATCTCGTGGCGGCCTTCCTGACCGTGAACATCGGCGTTCTCGCCGCCGCCACGGTGCTCGGTTCCTCGAGCATCGGCGCCGGCCTCGGCCTCGGCCTGTTCGGAGTGCTCTCCATCATCCGGCTGCGCTCGGACGAGATCGCCCAGGTCGACCTCGCCTACTACTTCGCCGCCCTGGCGCTGGGCCTGCTGTCAGGGCTGGGCAGCTCGGTCGGCCCGATCACCTACGCGCTGATGGCGCTGGTGGTGGCGGCCCTGCTCATCGGTGACCACCCCCGCGTGCTGCGCCGGTACCGGCAGCAGACCGTCCAGCTGGGGGTGGCGTTCACCGACGAGGACACGCTCCGCGCCCACCTGGAGATGCTGCTCGGAGCCCGCGTCGTGCACGTCGGCATCAAGCATCTCGACCTGGTCAACGACACCACACTCGCCGAGGTCCGGTACGTGGTGTCCAGCGCGCCGGTGTCCCACGCGTCCAGCCCGGCGCACGAACGGGTCGGTGTCGCGTGATCGCCGTTGCTGACGAGTTGGCCACCCACTTCGCACCGGTCACCTTGGCCGAACTCAACGAGCGCGCCGGCCTGCTCACCCGGGTGGACCGCAAATATCTGCTCCCGGCCACGGAACTGCCGTCGGTGCTGGCCGCCCTGCCGGACGACACCCAGGCCCTGGAGATCGACGCCCGGCGCCGGTTCGGCTACCGGTCGGCCTACTTCGACACCCCCGGACTCGACAGCTACCACGGCGCCGCACGGCGCCGGCGGCGCCGCTTCAAGCTGCGGGTCCGCACCTACGTCGACTCGGACCTGCGCTTCCTCGAAGTGAAGACCAGAGGCGCGCGCGGCACGACAGTCAAACAGCGATTCCCGTACGCGGGCAGCGACGACCTGTTGGCACCGGCGGACACCGAGCTGGCCGTCACCGCGCTGAGCAGAGCAGGCGTCCCCGACGTCGGCCGTCACTTCGACCTCGCCCTGACCACCGAGTATGAGCGGATCACGCTGCTGCTCCCGTCCACCGGCAGCCGGGTCACCGTCGACCTGGGCCTCACCTGGAGCCTTCCCGGCGGCACCGCACTGAGTCTGCCCGGCCGGGTGATCGTGGAGACCAAGTCGGACCGTGCCACTTCCCCGGTCGACCGGCTGCTCTGGTCGCTCGCGCACCGTCCTGTCCCGATCTCCAAGTACGCCACCGGCCTGGCCGCACTGCGCCCCGACCTTCCCGCCACCCGTTGGTGCCCTGTGCTGCGGCGCCACTTCGCCGACCCGGAAACGAGCCGATCATGAGAATCCGTAGGAAGTTCCTGAGCGCCGTCACCTCGGCCGTCCTGGCCGCAGCAGTGTTGTCCGGCTGCTCCTTCTCGAACGACAGCGCCACCACCAGTTCCTCCGGCAGCGGCGTGACCGCTGTCGCGGTGTCGGCCGGGTTGACCGCAGCCGACGTGCTCGCATCCGACAAGGACGTGCAGACGGTGTCCGATACCGACACCTCCGGCGCGGTCGACATCACGCTGTCCGGCACCTCGGCCACGTCGTCCGGCAAGGGCGTCAAGGTGGACGGGAGCACGGTGACCATCACCGCCGAGGGTGTGTACCGGGTCTCCGGCACGCTCACCGACGGGCAGATCGTGGTGAACGCACCGAAGGCGACCGTGACCCTGATCCTCGACGGCGCCCACATCACCAGCTCGACCACCGCAGCGATCGGCGCGACCGAGGCGGGCGAACTAGTCATCGACCTCGCCGAGGGCAGCACCAACGACCTGGCCGACGCCTCCTCGTACGCCGACGATGCCGTTGCGAACGCCGCGCTGTTCAGTGCCGGGGACCTCACCGTCACCGGAGCCGGGGCGCTGTCGGTCAAAGGCAACGGCAACGACGCCATCGCCGCCAAGGACGGCCTCGTCATCCAGTCCGGCACGATCACCGTGACCGCCGCAGACGACGGCATCCGCGGCAAGGACTACCTCGTCGTCAACGGCGGCACGATCACGGTGACCGCCGGCGGAGACGGCCTCAAGGCCGACAACGCCGAAGACGCCGACGCGGGCTTCGTCGCCGTGGCCGGCGGCACGGTCACCGTCACCGCCGGCGGCGACGGCGTGGACGCCACCACCGACCTGGTCATCACCGGCGGCAAGGTCACCATCGCCGCCGGTGGCGGCGCCACCACCACGCCCAGCGACGACACCTCGACCAAGGGCCTCAAGTCCGGGGCCATCTCGGTCCTGGAGGGCGGCACAGTCATAGTCGACTCGTCGGACGACGCGGTGCACAGCGACGGTGCCGTGCGGCTGAACGGCGCCACGATCACCGTGGCCAGCGGCGACGACGGCGTCCACGCGGAGAGCAACCTGCAGATCGACAGCGGCACCCTCACGATCGCCTCCTCAGTGGAGGGCATCGAATCGGCAAACATCGCCGTCAACGGCGGCTCGGTCGACCTCACCTCCAGCGACGACGGACTCAACGCGGCCAGCAACTCGACCACCGGCGAGCAACAGGCCGGTCGCGGCGGTGGCGGTGAGGACGTCGGCCCCTACACCGCGACGGTCACCGGCGGGACACTGGTGATCAACGCCGAGGGTGACGGCTTCGACTCCAACGGCACAGCCAGCATGACCGGCGGCACCGTCGTCGTCAGCGGCCCCACCCGCAGCGGCAACGGTGCGCTCGACGTCAACGGCACCTTCACCATCAGCGGGGGTGTCCTGGTCGCGGCCGGTTCATCCGGCATGGTGGTCACACCGGACACCGGCTCGACCCAGGGCTGGCTGTCGGCGAGCCTCGACTCGGCTGTCGAGGCGGGTACCACGGTGCAGATCGCCGACAGCGACGGGACAGTGCTGGCCAGCTTCGTGACCACCAAGGCGATGCAGAACATCGTCTACTCGGCCCCGGCGATCGAGACGGGCCAGCAATACACGATCTACTCCGGCGGTGAGGCTTCCGGCGCGAGCACCGGCGGGCTGTCCGCCTCGGGGACACTCGGCTCGGCCCAGAAGATCACCACAGTCACGGCGGGCGACGCGCCGGCCGGCGGCGGATTCGGCGGGCACGGGCGCTGACCCCGTACCGGATGGAAGAGCGGGACCGGCGCACCTGGCCGGTCCCGCTCTTCGGTGTTCCTATCCCAGGGCCAGTGCGGGCACAGGCGCTGCACATCGACGCCGCCTTGACTAGATACGTGAGCAGCGAAAACCAGAAACCGACCACACGACGCCGGCCGGTCAGCCGCCGCGCGTTCCTCGCCGGCGGACTCGGCGCGCTGGTCGCCGCGGGCGGCGGCAGCACCTGGGCCCTCAACCGGTACGTCATCGACCACGTCGAGGTGTCCCACGCCTCCACCCTGACCGGCACCGGCGTCACGGCAGCTGACGCCGCCTCGACGGGCACCAGCACCGCCACCGGCTACACCAGCGACACCGCCAAGATCTCCATCGAGAAGGTGGTGACCGGCTCGGGCAACGACCAGGTCACCTCCTTCGTCGCCGACGTGACGGTCTCCGACGCCACGATCGTGCGCTCGGCCTTCGCCAACGACCAGTTCGGCGAGAACATCATCGCCAACCCGTCCGCCATCGCCGCCGACGCCGGCGCCGTACTGGCCATCAACGGCGACTGCTACGGCTTCCGCACCACCGGCATCGTCATCCGCAACGGCGTGAAGTTCCGCGACAAAGGCGCCCGGCAAGGCATCGCCTTCTACGCCGACGGCTCGGCGAAGATCTACGACGAGACCCGGACCAGCGCCGACGAGCTTCTCGAAGCCGGGGTGTGGAACACGCTGTCGTTCGGGCCCGCCGTGGTCGACGGCGGGAAGATCCTCTCCGGGATCGACGCGGTGGAGGTCGACACCAACTTCGGCAACCACTCCGTGCAGGGCAACCAGCCGCGTACGGCCGTCGGCCTGGTCGACGACAACCACCTGCTGTTCGTCGTCGTGGACGGGCGCAGCCCCGGCTACAGCCGCGGCGTCACGATGACCGAGCTCGCCCAGATCTTCACCGATCGGGGTGCCGAGGTCGCCTACAACCTCGACGGCGGTGGATCATCCGCGATGGTGTTCAACGGCAAGCTCATCAACAATCCGCTGGGCAAAGGCGACGAACGCGGCACCAGCGACATCCTCTACGTGGCCGGCTGATGATCGTCCTCATCCCGGCCTACGAACCCGGCCGGCACCTGATCGACCTGGTCCGGCGGCTGACGCACCACACCGTGGTGGTCGTCGACGACGGCAGCGGACCCGGCTACGCCGGCACCTTCACCCAGGTGCAGGAGCTCGGCGCCCAGGTGCTCACCGTGCCGAGCAACCGCGGCAAGGGCCACGCGCTGCGGGTCGGCTTCAGCCACATCCACGACCACTACCCCGGCCGGGACGTGGTCTGCGCCGACAGCGACGGCCAGCACCGCCCCGAGGACATCGAAGCGGTAGCCGACCGGGTCACCACCTCCGGCGCCGCCATGGTGCTGGGCTGCCGCCGGTTCACCGGCCCGGTACCGGCCCGCAGCCGCCTCGGCAACACCGTCACGCGCACGCTGTTCTGCGCGGTCACCGGCCGGAAGCTGACCGACACCCAGACCGGGCTGCGCGCCTACCCGGCCCGGATGCTGCCCTGGCTCGGCCAGGTCGACGGCGACCGCTTCGAATACGAGCAGCGACTGCTGCTGCGCGCGACCCGCGAAGGACTGCCGATCGCCGAGGTCGAAATCGCCACGATCTACCTGCGGCACAACGCCTCCTCACACTTCCGCCCGGTACGCGACTCGCTGCGCATCTACCGCCCGCTGCTCGCCTTCAGCCTGTCCTCGATGCTCGCGTTCGCCCTGGACACCGTGGCGCTGCTCGCCCTGGTCACGCTCACCGGCAACGTGGCCCTGTCCGCCATCGGCGCCCGGCTGATCAGCGCCACCGTCAACTACCGCATCAACCGCAGGTACGTCTTCGGCACACGCGGCTCGGCACTCCGGTACGTGCTGCTCGCCGTCACCCTGCTCGCCGTCAATGTGGTGCTGCTGGAAGTGCTCACCTCGGTCACCGGATCGGTGCTGGCAGCCAAACTCGTGGCCGAGGCCGCCCTGTTCGCCGCGAACTACCTGGTGCAGCGAATCATCATCTTCCCGGCCCTAATGCCGGCGGCAACACCCGTGCTGCCGGTCGCGCCGGTCGTCACCACTGGTCACGAGCCTCGCTGACGACACTCACCCCAGCCCCCACGGTGAGGTCGCCGCCGAGCACCGCTTCCTCGAGGTCCTCGATCGCTGCGGTGTGTTCTATCGGTGACTGACGGACCCGGAGTGATCCACGGACGTTCGGAGGCCGGGACCGGCCGGCGCCGGTGTCCGGGCCGTGGTGGCTCGTAGTGGCGGTGCGGCCCAGCTGATCGCCGCGATCAGGGCGATCGTGACGGCGACAAGGAAAGGGTGTTCGATGAGCGCGTCGGTGAGGTGGTTGAACGGGTTCGCCACGATCAGGGTGGTGCGTTCGGCGAGCCAGGCGGCGGCCAGGACGACACCGATCCCGGCGGCGGTGATGCGGACGCCGGGATAGATCTTGGTGCGGCTGAGTACCAGCAGCGACGGCATGAGCAGCGCGACCACGATGAGCTGGGTGAGTTCGATGCCGATGTTGAAGCCGAGCAGGTCGGCGACCAGCGAGCCGCGGCCGAGCCCGAGGTCACCGAGCAAGGCCGCGAACGCCAGCCCGTGCATCAGCCCGAACCCGGCCGCGATCCAGGCTTCCCCACCGGGCACCAGAGGCTTGATCGCATGGACGCCGGACACCAGGATCGACAGCGCGATGAGGCTTTCCACCACCCGGGTCGGCACGCTGATGTAGCCGAGCGCGCCGAGCGCCAGTGTGATGGAGTGCCCGATCGCGAACGCAGTCACCACGTGGACCACCCGCCAGCAGTTCCGGCGCAGGTCGTCGGAGCGCACCCACCGCCGTCGGCGGGCGAGCAGCGGTGCGGGAAGCAACAACATGATCAGGAACAGCAGGTGGTCGGCGCCCTCGGCGATGTGCCTGATCCCAAGATGGACAGCGGCAGTGAACCCGTCCTGAGGCGCAGCCCCGGCCGCCGGCACGGCCACAGTGTGCTGCTGCCAGTCGAGCACTCCGACAGTGGTGTAGTCCTTCCCGCTGCCGGGTCGCAGTGACACGAACACCTTGTGCGACACGAGCCGGTGCAGGATCGCGTCGTAGGTGAGCTGGAAGTCGCCCACCTGGTGGTTCGGCGGCTGCAGCACGATGGCGAACACGAGATGGTCGACGCCGTCGATGGTCTCGACGGCGCCGTCACCGGCGGTCACCGCCCACGGCCCGGCCTGATCGGCCGCCGACATGTGGCTGAGCATGTATCCGCGGAGTTCGTCGATCTTTCCCGGTTGCTGGACGGCGGCAGTGGTGAGCGGCTGGTCCAGGGCGATGGCGAGCCGGTCGATGGGCAGCTGCACCCGCCCCGTCACCCGGCCGGCCTCGGCGCTGAGCAGGACGGCGGTGGTGCTCAGCGGATGGGCTTGGGCAGGCTGAGGTGCGGCCGCCAGGGTGACGCCGGCCGCGGTGAGGCAGGCCAGCATCATCCCGGCTGCGCGCAGAACTGAGCTGATGCGCATCCGATCAGCTGGGCTTGGTGCTGCCGTAGTCGTTGGTCTTGTCCCGGTACACCGAGTGGTAGTGGATGTCCGGGGTGCTCTGGCTGCGGGTGTTGATGAACTCGATCCACACGCTCGGCCCGTCGATGCGGATGTAGCTGTTCTCGTCGGTCGGGCCGGTGTTGTTGGACCAGCCGATGCGGGTCTGGTCGAGTTCGGAGGTGTACTTGGCGAGCAGTTTGGTGGCGGCGGCGTCGGCGAGGTCGCCGGTGTACGTCTGGATCGCGGTGGTGACGAGTTTCTTCTGCTCGGCGGTCAGCGCGGAAACCTGAAGTCCTTCCGGAGTGGGGAAGACGCCGGTGTCCTTGCCCGGTCCCATCAGCAGATCGTCGAAGGTCCCGGAGGTGAACTTCGCCGTGTCCTTCTGCTCGGCGCTGAGCGCGGCGATCATGCCGAACATGGCCGTGGCTTCGGCTTTGAGCGGCTCGACGGTTGCGCCGTCCTTCTGGAACGAGGTGGGTTCGGTGCCGACGAACTGCGGGGTCTGGCTGACCTTGTCACCGTTGTAGGTGAGCGTGCGGGCCAGGTGGTGCCCCCCGAACTGGACCATGAACGGCTCCGTCGCCGACGGCGTCCCGTACACGGCGATGAAATAGTCCTTCAGCGCGCCGAAATCGCTGGCGCCCTGCTCGCTGATCCGGCTGAGCTCGTCGTCGGAGCTGCGGATGTTCGCGTCCTGCTGAGCACCGGCCGGGCTCAGCGCCACGGCGAGGACGGCGTCGGCGGCTTTCTGCTGATCGGCGGTCAGATCGGCCATGGCAATGCCTTCGCGGGCCACAGCGGTGGCGGGGAAGTTGGACCAGGTCTGGCGGGCCTTGTTCTCGGTGAACGCGTACTCGACCTTGTCACGTGTGGTGGCATCCAGGCTGGCCAGGAAGGCGTTCGTGGCCTGCACCACCGCGGCGGTGTTGGCGCCGCCCGGGCTGACCCCGTTGGTGTTGAGGTTCACCGCCGTGATCTGCCCTCCCCCGCCGGGGCCGCCCTGACCGCCCGGTCCGCCGGGACCGCGGCCGGACGCCGACGCGGCACTCGCGGATGGCGCGGGACTCGCCGCATCGTCGGAGCTGCAACCGGCGACGAGGACCAGCACCGTCGACAACAGTGCGCCGGAGGTGACCTTAAGATGTTGACGCATGTGTACCGATGTCTCCTTTGAGCGTCGCCGTGAAGTCGTCTGTCTGGTTCGTGCCTACCCTTCCTCCCTCAATAAACCCCCCGGCATTCATAAGAATCAGATAAGACGCTCAATACAGCGCTGATCTCATCCGATTCAGCGACCAAGACGGCGCCTCCCATAGCGAACTCATAGACAATCCATAGGATGCGGGGCTCCTTCTCTTAAGTTCGTGACCGAAGGTGTGGTCATGACCGTGACAGCCGTCGCTCCAGCCGTCGCCTCACCCCCGCCCGGCGCCCACAACGTGCGGCGCCGGGCCACACCGCGTTGGTGGGCCGACGCCGGCGGTCTCGCCGCCGGGGTGAGCCTGCTGATCGTGACCGCCCTCTGGGTCGGTAACGGCGGCGTGCAGCAGATCCTCGGCGGCGGCTCCGACGCCGTGTCGGCGACCGGCCGGCTGACCGGGCTGTGGGCGTCCGACCTGTTGCTGCTGCAGGTGCTGCTGATGGCCCGGATCCCCCTGGTCGAACGGGCCTTCGGCCAGGACCGGCTGGCCCGCTGGCACCGGTGGACCGGCTTCACCTCGTTCTGGCTCATGATCGCCCACGTCGTGCTGATCACCCTGGGCTACGCCGCCGCGGCCCACGCCAACGCGTTCGCCGAGCTGTGGGACATGATCTGGACCTACCCCGGGATGCTGCTGGCCACCGCCGGCACGCTCGCGCTGATCATGGTCGTGGTCACCTCGATCCGGGCGGCCCGGCGCAAGCTGCGCTACGAGTCCTGGCACCTGCTCCACCTGTACGCCTACCTCGGCGCCGGCCTCGCCCTGCCGCACCAGCTGTGGACCGGCACGGACTTCATCGGCTCCCCCGCCGCGACCGCCTACTGGTGGACCCTGTACGCGGTGTCGGCCGGCGGCGTCCTGGTCTACCGGATCGGAGTGCCCGCGTGGCGCTCCTGGCGGCACCGGCTGGTCGTCTCCCACGTGGCCCCGGAGGGCCCCGGCCTCACCTCGGTCTACCTGACCGGGCGGCGCCTCGACACCCTGCCGGCCCGGGCCGGGCAGTTCTTCCAGTGGCGGTTCCTCGACGGGCCCGGCTGGTCGCGGTCACACCCGTACTCGCTGTCGGCCACCCCGAACGGGCAGATGCTGCGCATCACCGTCAAGAACCTGGGCGACGGCAGCGCCCGCGTCGCCGGCCTGCGGCCCGGCACCCGGGCGTTGATCGAGGGCCCGTACGGCAAGCTGACCGGCGAGTCCTACACCGGCGGCCCGGTCGTCCTGCTCGCCTGCGGCATCGGGGTCACACCCCTGCTGTCACTGCTCGGCGACCTGCCCTACGCCCCGGGCGAAGCCACCCTGATCTACCGGGCCCGCACCGAGGCCGAGGTGGCGTTCCGCGCCGAACTGGACTGGTTCGCCACCCACCGCGGCGTCCGGGTCGTCCACCTGCTCGGCCCCCGCGCCACCCGCCCGTCCTGGCTCCCGGGCCAGTACGCGGACCACACCGACGCTGCAGCCCTGACCGAGATCGCCCCGCAGATCACCGGCGCCCATGTGTACGTGTGTGGACCTGACGCGTGGACGCAAGCCGCCCGTACGGCCGCGCAAGACGCCGGGGTCAGACCCGGGCACCTGCACACAGAACTGTTCTCCTGGTAACCAGCGAAAAGGACGAAGACGATGCGACGGATCAGCCTGTGGCTGTTCTCCACCGTGGCGGCCGTCGTGCTGCTGTTCAGCTACCGCACCAGCACGAGCACCCCGGCCCAGGCCACTGCCGCCCCGATCACGATCACCGGGCCGACGCCCGCGCCGACCACCACCGGCGCCGCCCCGGAACCGGACCCGACCACCAGCACAGCTCCGACGACCAGCACTTCGGGGGTGGCGAAGACCTACACCGGCTCGGTCGCGTCGACCCGGTGGGGCAACGTGCAGGTCACCATCACCGTCGCCGACGGCAAGATCACCGACGTCGCGGTCCCGGTCTACCCGACCGAGAACGGACGGGACCAGGAGATCAACGCCTACGCCCTGCCGGTCCTGCGGCAGGAGACCCTGGCCGCCCAGAGCGCCGACATCGACACCGTCTCCGGCGCCACTGTCACCAGCGACGGCTACCTCACCTCACTGCAGGCCGCCCTCGACGCCGCCCACCTCTCATGAGCGCCACCACCGCCGTGCCGCAGCGCGCCTGGGTCGACCAGATCATGGGCCTGCCGGTCAGCATCCACCTGCGCGGTGACCAGCTCACCGGCGACGACGTCGAGCAGCGGATCGCCGCGGTGTTCGCCGAACTGCACCACGTCGACGCGGTGCTCAGCCCGTACCGGGACAGCAGTGACCTCTCGGCGTGGGAGCGTGGCGCGCTCCGCCTCGCCGACGCCGACCCGCTGCTCGCGCAGGTCGTCGCCCTGTGCGAACAGGCCCGGCACCGCACCGGCGGCTGGTTCGACCCGCGCGGACTGCCCGACCCCCGCACCGGCGAACCACGCTACGACCCATCCGGCCTGGTCAAGGGCTGGGCGGTGGAACGCGCCGCCCGGCACCTGCAGGCACTCGACGGGTACGGCTGGTGCCTCAACGCCGGCGGCGACGTGCTCGTGCACGCCCCGGCGGACCAGCCGGCCTGGCGGATCGGCCTCGAACACCCGCACGACCCGGCCCGCATCATGCGCGTCGTCGAGCGCCGCACCGGCGCGGTCGCCACCTCGGGCAGCACTCATCGCGGCGCGCACATCATCGACCCGCGGACCCGGAAACCCACCACCGCGGTCCGGGCCGTCACGGTCATCGGCCCCACCCTGCTGTGGGCGGACGTCTACGCAACCGCCGCCGCAGCCCAGGGCCCGGCCGCGCTGCCCTGGCTGGACCATCGCGCTGGATACGACGCGCTACTGATCACCCGATCAGGCCTGTTGCGGACCACGAGCCGCTGGCCGGCGACCTGAGCCAGATCCCGGACTTCACGGCCAGGACGCCCTCATGGTGCTACGGGCGAACAGCAGAACATCATCGGCACTGGTGCGACCGGCGGCGGCCGGGCCCCCGCCGGTAGATCACTGAATGACGACAGGCCCCTGGTTGATCAGTTCGGCCGGTCGGTGCCGCCGAATGAGCAGGCGCCCTATGTCCAGGCAAGGTGATATGGCGCTGCCCTCTAACAATGCAGCGCACCTCGTACCCGTTGTCGACCATCGCGCCGGCGGGCGGTGCAGCACCGTCTGGACACCGCATGTGGCGGAGGTGCGATCCGACTCCAGATCCGCCGGGGTCTGCGTCCTCCGGGACTGCAGCATGCCTGGATTCGACGACGTCCGCGGGGTCACCGACCGCAGCCCCCCGCAGGTGTCTACGGTCGACGAGGTGCGGCGAGGCTACCCTTTCGTTCTTAGAAGAATTTCATAAAAAGCTATTAAGAAGACGTAGTCACCTTTTCTAAGAATGGCCGATGACAGGTGGGATCCAGGCCGTTGACAGGTGATAGCCAGGTTCGGCCCCCAATCTCATGTCATTAGCAGCGCCGGCAGCGGGTCGGTGCGGGGAAATGATCGGAGCTATCCCGGTGTCGATGAAATCGATGTCAATGGCGCGGCGTGCGGGCCTGGCCGCGGCGGGAATCATGGCGGCCGGGGTGGTCGTGCTCGGTGGTTCGGCGATGGCTGACGCGGCGACGGCGACGCCCTCGCCCAGCGCGTCGTCGAGCACGGCGGCCGGGTCGGGCAAGACCGGGTCGAACGACACCGCGGTGACGGGAGACGAGCTGGCGAAGGTGACCGCGGCGATGAAGGCGAAGGACTCGGCTGTCACCGTGACCAGCGTGCGCAAGGACCCCGACGGCTCCTACGACGTGCTCGGCACCAAAGCCGGCGCCAGGGTCATGTACGACGTCAGCGCGGACCTGGCGACCTTCAACCAGAGCACCGGCCGCGGCGGCGGCAAGGGCCACGGCGGCGGCTCCAACGACACCCCGGTCACCGGCGACGAACTGGCCAAGGTGACCGCCGCGGTCAAGGCCAAGGACTCCACGATCACCGTCACCAGCGTCGGTAAGGACCCCGACGGCTCCTACGACGTGCACGGCACCAAAGCCGGCGCCACCGTCAAGTACGACCTCAGCGCCGACCTGGCCACCTTCACCCAGCACACTCACGCCGCCGGGAAGTGATCGATGCAGGGTCGCCCGTGGTCGGGCGGCCCTGCATTTCTGTCTCGAGACACGTATTTCGCCTGATCCGAAGGCCGCCCCGGGTTCCCTCCGCGGCGAGGTCGAGCAGAACCGGGCGCCGTACACCCCGGCACCCGAGCTGGGTGCCAACCCTCGTCCCACCCCAATGCGGTTCTGGTCATGGTGGAGAACAGATAGCCCGGCCCGCCGATCAGTACGGCGGTGCCGGGCTTGCCGCGCTGGTCCGCAAACCTGCTGGATCAGCCGCGCGGCGCCCGCGATCACCACAACATCGGCCGCGGTCTGCGCCTACAGCAGCCGGTGCCGGTGACTGGAGACCAGTGCCCTGCGTACCTCAGCGGGCGGGGCTGACCGGAACCCGGGTCACTAGCGGATGCCCTCAGGTCCAGGCGTTGGCCTGCCCCTTGGATTGGTATGGCGCACGCCGCCCAACATGGTCGCGCCGCCGGCGAAACCGGCCCGACCAGCACATCGGCAGGTGGTGGTCGGGCCGGGCCTCCTAGGACCGAGAAACCCGCTCACCAGCCGGGACCGAAATGAACGACAGGTTTGTCACCGCGGTCAACGACCCGGGCCGCTTGCGCCGGCTTCATTGCCGGCCGGCTCTGTCAGTACGCCTGAGGGCGGCTCACGTGGAAGCGGTAGGTGTCGGTGCACTTGTCTCCGGGGCCGTACTGGCAGGCGTCGACGGCGTCGGGGTCGCCTGGCCGTCAGGACGACGGTCGCCGTTGCGGTTCCGCTGGTGGCGGTTGTTCTCGCCGCCGCGGCCGTCGGCGTGCTCGTCGTGGCTGTTGTGGTTGCCGTGGTCGTCGATGACAGACGCGGCGAGCCCGACCCCGCTGCCGCCGAGCAGGCAGCCCAGGACCAGGGCGGCGCCGGCGATCAGCAGCGGCGTCCGCCGGCCGTACCACCGGCTCCTGACCGGCGCCGGGGCGGGCGCCGCCGCGACCGGGGCAGCCGGAGCGGGCTCGATCGGGGTGGTGTCGTCGGTGTCGCGCGGCGTCGGGTCGGTCATCGTGATTCCTCGTTCGTCCGTCAGCGCCGGTGTCTCCGGCAAGGCCCATGGTCGGCCGGGCCGATAAGAAGCGCTGACGGGTATTCCTAAGATTCCGATGAGAATGCGCTGTGCGTTCAGAATGCGAAGCGTTCCTCGTGCAGAAATTCAGACGGCAGACCGGCCTCGCGCAGCGAGATCCGAACGGCGTCGGACATCCGCGGCGAGGCACACAGGTACACGTCGCGGTCTGCGAGGTCGGGGACGCCGCGCAGCAGGGCCGGGGCTGACAGGCAGTCGTGGGCAGCGCCGACGAGGTAGAACAGCCGGGCGCCCCGGTCGTGCGCGATCTGCTCGAGCTCGTGGGCGAAGACGAGGTCCTCGGGGCCGCGGGCGCGGTACAGCAGGACCAGGTCCTGCCCGGGCCGGACGGGCAGGGTCTCGAACAGCGCCCGCATCGGGGTGATGCCGACCCCGCCGGCGATGAGCAGCACGTTGCGGCGGGTGCGCCGGGCAGCTGTCATCGCACCGTACGGGCCTTCGGCGACGATCCAGGTGCCGACCGCGACGTCCTGCAGATGGGTGCTGCCCGCGCCGAGGGCCTTGACCGTCAGCCGTAGCCGGTCGTCAGCCGGCGGCGCGGACAGCGAGAACGGGTGGGCGGTGCGCCAGGTGTCCGGGGTCAGGAACCGCCAGCGGAAGAACTGCCCGGGTTCGGCCCGCAGCTCCCGCAGGTGCCGGCCCTCGACGACGATGCTGACCACCCCCGGGCCTTCCGGGATGACGGCGGCGACCCGCAGCCGGTGCAGGGCCGCCTGGCGCATCGGCGTGAGCACGCGGTGGATCAGGACCAGGGCGAAGACGTACGTGTAGAGCAGCGCCCAGCTGATCTGCAGCCACCGGTGGCCGGTCAGATCCGGGCCGGCGAGCTGGTGGACGAACGACAGCGCCACACCGGCGTAGGTGAGCAGGTGCAGGGTGTGCCAGGTCTCGTAGGTCAGGCGCCGTCGGGCGGCTCGCACCGACGCCAGGCCGACGGCGAGCAGCGCGAGGGTGCCGATCGTGGCCGCCATCAGCCACGGCAGCCGCAGTACATGCCACAACGCCAGTACGGCGTTCTCCTGCCGGGACCGGGCCCACGCCACGACGGCGGCCCCTGCGTGCACGACGATCAGGCCGATCACGATCCGGCCGCCCCGCGCGTGCAGGCGGGCGAGCACGTCCGCGCCGATGCCGCGTTCCAGAGCCGGGGTACGCGACATCAGGCCCAGCAGCACCACGACCGCGTAGCCGGCGAGCATCCCGCACACGTGGGCGAGCAGCACCGCGAGCTGAAGGGGAGCGGGGGCCTGGACCGCGACGGCGACCGGCCACCAAGCCACCACCAGCGCGCCGGCACTGATCGCCGTGAGCAGACCACGCGAGGAGATCCGGGGTTCCGCCAGGTGCTGGGCGCTCACCGGCGTCTCCCGCCGCCGTTGGGTCCGGCCGGGCCGGGCGGAGCGGGATCCAGGTCCGCCGGATCTTGCCGCACGGCGTTCCCGGCGGCCGGGGCCGGCGTGGTCGCAACCGGGGACACGCTGGGGGCTGAGGTGCCGAGCCAGACGCCGAGCAAGGTGGCAACGGTCAGCACGGCGACCGCTTGCCGTCTGCCGCGTACGGCATACGCGGCTGCGGGTTCGGCGGTGGTGCTGGGCCGGGTGGGTGTGGTCATCGTGCTCATGCATCCCACGGTCCGTCGCCGACGTGTGATGAGCCTTGGCTGCTTCTAAACTTTCCTTAAGAACCGCTACGCAGCCGGGGCCAGGGGCAGCCGGATGCTGACGGTCGTGCCGTGTGGCTCGCGGCGGCCGGTGCTGACCGTCCCGTCGTGCTGGGCTGCGGTCTGCGCGACGATCGCCAGGCCCAGGCCGGAGCCGGGCGTCGAGCGGGCCGCCACCGCCCGGTAGAACCGGTCGAACACATGCGGGCGGTCGGCCTCGTCGATGCCGGGGCCGTCGTCGACCACTGAGAGCAGGCAGGTGTCGCCGTCCACGGTCAGCCGGGTGTGCACGGTGGCCCCGGCCGGGCTGAACTTGGCCGCGTTGTCCAGAACGTTGACCACCATGCGTTCCAGCTCGCCGGAACGGCCCCGCACCGTGACCGGGACCAGGTCGGTGGTGAAGGTCAGGCCGGGCGCGCGGATCCGAACCCGGCTGACGGCGGCCTCGACCACCTCGCCGAGCTCGACCGGCTCCACGGCCTCACGGGTGGTCTCCTCGCGGGCCAGCTCGACCAGCTCGGTGGTCAGCGTCGCCAGCTCGCCGACCTGAGCTTCGAGGTCGGTGAGCAGCCGCGCCCGGTCCTCGGCGGACAACCGGTGGGCCAGCTCCGGGTGCCGTTCCACCTGCAGCAGCAGCTCGATGTTGGTGCGCAGGCTGGTCAGCGGGGTGCGCAGCTCGTGTCCGGCGTCCTCGACCAGCGCCCGCTGCGCCCGCCGGGCGGTGTCGATCGCGGCGAGCATGGTGTTCACCGAGGTGCCGAGCCGGGCGATCTCATCGACCCCGCTGACCGTGATCGGCCGGGTCAGGTCCATGGTGACCGCGACGTCCTCGACTGCCGCGGTGAGCCGTTGCACCGGCACGAGCCCGGCCCGGGCCACCGTCCGGCCCAGGAACGCCGCGCCGGCGATCCCGAGCAGGCAACCGACGGCGAGCAGCAATCCGAACACGGTCAGCGTTTCGTTGTCCGGGTCCTGGTCGATGGCCACCTGAACGGCGCCACCGCCGTTCACCGGCACGGTCAGCATCAGATAGCTGCCCCGGCCGACATCGATCTGCTCCTCGGCCGACCGGCGCCCGGTCGCGGCGACCTGCCTCGCCCGGTCGGTCACCGGCAGCGGGCTCGCCGACCGGCTGATCACCGCGGCTGACGCGTCGAGGATCTGCCAGCGCGGCCCGAGTTGGCGCGGCCCGTGGCGGCCACGAACATCCGGCAGCGAGGTGGAGGCGGCCGCCCACTGCTGCGGCGCCGCCTGGATGGCGGCGGCGTCAGCGGTCAGTTCCGACCGCATCCGGTGCTGCTGGATCTCGGCCACCACCAGCCACGACCCCACCGCCAGCAGCAGCACCGCGGCCGCCACCGCCCCGCTGACCAACAGGGCCAGCCGATCGTGCAAGGTCCGGCGGTCCCACCACCGCCGGACCGCGGTCACAGCGGTTCCTCGCGCAGCACGAAACCGACACCACGCACCGTGTGCAGCAGCCGGCTCTCCCCCGCCACCTCCAGCTTGCGCCGCAGATAGCCCAGGTAGACGTGGACGCTGTTGGAACTCTCCCCGAAGTCGTATCCCCAGACCTGCTCGAACAGCACGGCCCGGGTAAGGACCTGCCGCGGGTGCCGCAGAAACACCTCGAGGATCGAGAACTCGGTCCGGGTCAGCCGCAACGCACGGTCGCCGCGCCACACCTCCCGGGTCCGGGGATCCATGCGCAGGTCCGCGTACGTCAGCACCTCGTCCTGCGCCCTGGGCGCCTCCGCGGCTGATGGGATCGTGAGCAGTGACCGGCGCATCAGCGCTCGCAGCCGAGCCTGCAACTCCTGCAGAGCGAACGGCTTGATCAGGTAGTCGTCGGCGCCGGCGTCGAGCCCGGCGACCCGGTCCCCCACGCTGTCGCGGGCGGTCACCATCAGCACCGGCACCAGCACCCCGGCCGCCCGCAACTCGCGGCAGCACTCGATGCCGTCCATCACCGGCATGCTGACGTCCAGGATCACCGCGTCCGGCTCACCGGCACGGACCATGGCCAGGGCCTCCTGACCGTCCCGGGCGGTGTCGACCTCATGGCCTTCGAACCGCAACGTCCGCGCGAGCGAATCCCGCACCGCCGCGTCGTCGTCCACCACCAGAACCCGCATCGAGCCCCTTCCGTCCTGAACAGGCTGCCGACGCCCGATGAGAGCCGGCGCTGAATGCCCTAAGTTTTCCGTAAGAGGGCAGTCATCTGACGAGGAACCAACGCCCGCTCGACCAGACGGGAACGGAACACCGCGCTCAGCGCGGCGAACCACAGCACCATCGCGGGAAGCACGAGGCTGAACACCGGCTCGGCGGGCCCGGCGGATTCGGCGACGTCCACATCGACGGTGGAGATGGGCGATTCCAGGAACCGATGCATCCCTTGACCGAGCTACAAGTACGGGGGTCACACGCAGGGGTGACATGCGGGGTTGTCGCGATGTTGTCGCAGCCGAACGGGCACCGGTAGAGGTGACAGAAGCTCACCTCTACCAAGGAGGACGTCATGAGACCGAATCCACACCGAGGCCGGGTCTACCGCTGCTGCGCCTGCCGCGACAGTAACGGCCGGCAGTTCGGCGCCCGCTGCCCCAAGCTGACTGACGCCCGGCACGGCAGCTGGGCCTTCGCCGTCGACCTGCCGAGCCTGGACACACGCCGGACCATGCGCCGCACCGGCTTCGCCACCAAGGCCGAGGCCTCGGCTGCTCTGGCCCACGTGCTCGAGTGCGAACGCGCCGGGGTCAGCCTCGATGACAGCGAAACCGTCGCGAGCTACCTCACCCACTGGCTGGACACCAAGTCGGCGACCCTGAAGACGAACACGGTGCACCGCTACCGCGACTACCTGCGCAACGACCTGATCCCCGCGTTCGGCGCCATACCCCTGGAACGACTGACCCACGAGCACGTCAACCAGTTCGTCCAGCGTGAACTCGCCGCTGGCCGGGGCCTGGTCACGCTGCGGCGGTGCATCACCACCTTGTCGAGTGCGCTCAACGACGCCCGGCGCAACCACCGGCTCCCGAACAACGCCGCCCGCTTCGCCAAGATCCCCCGACCGGCGCGACCCGAGCTCACCTGCTGGAGCACCACTGAGGCGGGCGCGTTCCTGCGGCACTGCCGCACCGTCAATGACCCCTTGGCGGAGCTGTTCGAGGTGATGATCTGCACCGGGATGCGCAAAGGCGAAGTCCT
>NZ_JALPVJ010000047.1 GCF_023544445.1 Actinoplanes sp. M2I2
CGCCGGCTTCCAGCGCTGCGCGGTGCCTGGCAAGTTTTTCGTCGCAGGCGGCGAGGGCTGCGTCGAGTTCGGTGGTGCGGTCGTGGCTGACGTCGACGGGCTGGGCGTTGGCCAGTGCGGTGATGGTGCGGGGAAGGTTGGCGGGGGAGAAGGCTGAGGCGAGCCAGTCGTCGATGGGGTCGACAGGGTGATTGCGTAGTCTGTTGGCAGGCTTCTGAGCTGGGTTTTTGTGCAGTGGGTGGCCTCTGTGGAGGCGGAGGCGGCGGGTGAGATCACATCGGTGATCATGAAGTTCTCTACGCCGCACGACGCCCCGAGGACCTCACCCGCCGATGGCATCATCTCTCATCACCGCACTGACCGTCACAACACCCCACGCCAGCAGTGCCCCCGTCGCGGTCACCGACGGTGAACACAGCGGTCTGCTGAACGCGTTGACGAAGATTCCCGACCCGCGTGACCCACGCGGGATCCGTTATCCGTTGTCCGCGGTGCTGACCGTCGCGGTCTGTGCCGTCATGGCCGGCGCATCGTCGTTCGCGGCGATCACCGACTGGCTGCATGACCTGGATGAACACGCCAGGATCAGGCTCGGCTTCGGTGATGGCGTGCCGGTCGGCACGACGATGTGGCGGCTGTTGATCCGTCTCGATCCGGCCCTGCTGGCCACCGTTTTAGCCGGCTGGCTGCACACCCGTACCCAGCAGCCAAGCTTGCCGTTGCCGCGCAGGTATCGCAGGGTGATCGCGATCGACGGCAAAACCCTGCGCGGTGCCCGCCTGCCCGGCGGCCGTCAGGTTCATCTGCTGTCCGTCCTGGACACCACCACCGGGATCGTGATCGCCTAGGTCACCGTGGACACGAAGTCGAATGAGATCACCTCGTTCGCGCCGCTGCTCGACGCCGTCGAGACCGTACTCGGCACGCTCGCCGGGGTGCTGTTCACCGCCGACGCCCTGCACACCCAGACCGGGCACGCCGAGGAAGTCACCGCCCGTCAAGCACACCTGCTGGTGCAGGTGAAAGGCAACCAGCCAACCCTGTTCAAGCAGCTGAAACGGCTGCCCTGGGCACAGATCTCGGTCGGTGACCGGACCCGCGAGAGTGGTCACGGGCGCCGTGAGACCCGCACCGTCAAAGCCGTCACCGTCGCTACCCCGGGCGGCATCGGATTCCCGCACGCCCTGCAGGCTGCCCGGATCACCCGCACCTGCATCGTCGCAGGCCGGACCAGCCGCGAGACGGCCTACCTGACCGTGTCCCTGCCCGCCGGCCACGCCAAGGCCTGCGACCTGCAAGCCTGGATCCGCCGGCACTGGCACATAGAAAACCGCCTCCACCACGTCCGCGACGTGACATTCCGTGAAGACCTGCACCAAGCCCGGACCGGCAACGGACCCGCCGTCCTCGCGACCCTGCGTAACACCGCAATCGGCTGGCACCGGACCACAGGCGCGACCAACATCGCCCGCGCTACCCGCCACGCGAACCGCCGCTCACACGACCTGATTACGGCGGTGACCAGCAGTTACCCGACAACGCAATGACCCTGCCCGTAGGCCGGACACCCGAGGTTTGGGGTCAACGGACGTCATCTGACGGGGTGTGGAGCTTCTCGAACTCGATCGGGCTGCGCATCCCAAGGCTGGAATGGCGTCGTTTCGGGTTGCACCAGCACTCTATCCATTCGAAGACGGCATTGGCACGGTCGTCCCGGGTCTCCCATTCCCGGCGGTCAAGGACTTCCAGTTGCAGAGTTCCCCAGAAAGATTCCATCATGGCGTTGTCGTAGCTGTCACCGACAGAGCCCATAGATCCGAGCAGGCCGGATTTCCGGAGCCTCTGACCGAAATCCCACGACGTGTATTGCGTGCCGTGATCGGAATGCAGAATGGTTTTCTGCCGGGCCGGTGGCCGGCGGGTGATGGCCATCGATAACGCGTCCAGTACCAGTTCGGTGCGTAGATGATCGGCCATGCTGTAGCCGATGATCCGCCGGCTGTAGGCGTCCATGACCGCAGCGCAGTACCACTTGCCCTGCTCGGTGCGGTGTTCGGTGATGTCGGTCAGCCACAGCCGGTTCGACCCGTCCTGCTGGAACTTGCGGTTGACCAGATCCGCCCACGGTGTCGCATCCGGATCAGGGACGGTGGTCCAGGACCGGCGCCGGTAGTACAGACCCTGGATGCCGGCTTCACGCATCAACCGGGTCACCCGTTTCTCGTTCACGCGTAGACCCATGCCAAGGGTTAGTTCAGCGTGCACCCGCGGTGACCCGTACGATTTCATCTTCGGGTCGGCGTGGATTTTCTCGATCCTGCGCAGCAGCATCTCGTTTTCCAGTTCCCGCGCCGATACCGGTCGGGTCTTCCATTCGTAATATCCGGACCTGGACACGCCTAATACCCGGCACGCAACCGTCACGTCGATGCCGTCGTCAGCGAGTTCTTTAACCAGCCGGAACGCTACTTCGGGAGGACGTTCTCCTGAGCAAAATAGGCCGCCGCCCGTTTGAGGATCTCGTTTTCTGTCTCGAGCTGACGGTTGCGGCGGCGCAGCTCGGCCAGCTCCTTCTTATCCACGCTGGTCAACCGGCCCGGACCGCCGCCGACCTCGTCCGCGTTGGCCTGGGCCATCCAGTTACGCAGACAGGACTCGCTGATCCCAAGATCCTTCGCCAACACAGCGACCGGTTTTGTCCCCGGTGCGGGCCAACTGCACCGCCCGTTGGCGGAACTCGACAGGGTGAGGAGCAGGCATGACACGACATCCTTCCTGGAAACCGTGGACTACCTCACCCCAGGTGTCCGGAAACCGGGGGAAGCTCACGCCGAGCATCGTCGCGTCCTCAGCTGCGGAACCAGACCAGGATCAACAGTGCCTGGCAGAAGCAGCTCAAAGCTCTGGTCTTCTTGCGGGTACCGCGAGCGCGGCGCTCGGCGGCGAGCAGGCCGGCAAGGTGGTGCACTGCCCATGTGGACGTGATGCCCGTGTCGTCCGGGTCAGCCGCCAATCCTCGCTGAGATCACTTCACTCAATAGAGACCATGCCGCATCCGGTACGAGAGCCTGGAGGTTGTCGGCCAGTGAGCAGATCCTGACGGGTCTGGGCCGCGTCGCGCCGGCGACGCTGCGCGGGGACATCGCTGGTCGTCATCGGGCCGCCTGTTCTCGGTTGCTCTGCCCGGCTCGGGGATGTCTGGGCCCGTTCGGGGGTGCGGCTTCCTGGTTCGGCGGCCGCACCTCGTTCGGGATTGCTCAGGCGTTCGTGCGGTGCCGCAGGTGGATCTCGTCGGGCTCCGGCGGCAGGTTGTCCACGCCGGTCTCGACCGCCTCCTGATGCCGCTTGTGGGCGCGGGGGAGGGCCAGGGCGGCGACGACCGCGAGCGCGGCCACGGCGGCGCAGACCCAGAAGCCGTTGGTGAACGCGGCATCGGTGGGCAGGCCCTGCGGCGTGGTGTTGGAGGTGATCACGGCGGCCATCACGGCCGTGCCGATGCTGCCGCCGATCGTCCGGGCAATGGTGTTGACGCTCGTGGCCTCGCCGGTCTGCGCGGCCGGGACGCTCTCGATGATGGCGTTGGACATCGCCGCGAAGGCGAAGCCGATGCCGGCGCCGGTCAGCACACCGGAGGCCAGAACCTGCCAGATCTGGCCGTGCGCGATTGCGGGCAGGGCGAACGCGGCGACCACGAACACCGCGCCGAGGAACATCGGAAGCTTCGGGCCGTACTTGCGGTTGAGGATGCCGGCCAGCGGCCCGAACACCACCGTCATGCCGACGGTGGGCAGCAGGAACAGGCCGGCCTGGGAGACCGACTTGCCGAAGCCGTACCCGGTGACCGCGGGCAGCTGCAGCAGCGTCGGGACCAGCAGGAACGTGCCGAACATGGCGAAGCCGAGGATCAGCGCGACCAGGTCGGTGGCCCACACGCCGCGGACCCTCATCAGCCGCATGTCGATCAGCGGCTCCTTGACCCGCAGCTCGACCAGGACGAACCCGATCAGGCCGGCCACGCCCAGGGCGAGCAGCCCGATGGTCTTGCCGTCGCCCCAGCCCCAGGCCTGACCCTTGCTGATCGCCAGCAGCAGCGACACCAGCGAGACGGACAGGATGCTCGCCCCCAGCATGTCCAGCCTGCCGGGCGTACGGACGGCCGACTCCTTCATGCCGAAGATCGCCCCGAGCAGCGTCACCACGACCAGCACAAGCGGCAGCCAGAACAGCCAGTGCCACGACAGGTGCTCGACGATCGGCCCGGCCGCCACGATGCCGATACCGGCGCCGACCCCGAAGATCGCCGAGATCAACCCGACGGTGGTAGCAATCCGCTCCCGCGGCAGCTCGTCTCGAACCATGCCGATCGACAGCGGCAGAATCGCGCCGGCCGCACCCTGCAGCACCCGCCCGATGATCAGCACGGTCAGGTTGGGCGCCAGCGCGGCCACGATCGTGCCCACGGCCATAATGGCCAGCACGCCGATCAGGACCTTGCGCTTGCCCCGCATGTCACCGAGCCGCCCCAGAATCGGCGTCAGAACCGAGGCCGACAACAGGTACGCCGTGACGACCCAGCTGACGTCGCTGGTCGACACCTGAAGCTCGTGCCCGATGGTCGACAGCGCCGGCGATACCAGCGACTGCAGCACGGCGAAGGCCAGGCCGCCCAGCGCCAGATATAGCACCAGCAGCGATCCGCCGCCCTTGGCCTCGGTCTCTTTGACGGTTTGCGTCATGGGTGTTCCCAACAGCTAGAGGTAAACGCGTGGAGCCATCTCAGGCGACGTAGGGGGCCGTCGGGCCAGTGCCCGCCGGGGTAAGGATGAAGTCGGCGGCGCGTTCGCCGATCATGAGCACCGGCGCCGCGGTGTTGCCGCTGGTCAGGGTGGGCATGATCGACGCGTCGGCGATCCGTAACCCGGTGAGGCCGTGCAGGCGCAGGTCGGGGCCGACGACGGACATGGAGTCCACGCCCATCCGGGCCGTGCCGATCTGATGGTGGCCGGAGACGACGGTGGCCCGGACGTAGGCGCGCAGTTGCTCGCGGGTGGTGACGGCCGGACCGGGGGCGGTCTCGGCCTTGATGTACTGCTTGAGGGCGGGCTGCTCGGCGAGGTGGCGTAGCAGCCCGAGACCGTCGATCAGAACCTCGAGGTCGTCGGGCTCGTCGAGGACGCGGGGATCGATGAGCGGCGCGGCGGCGGGGTCGGCCGACCGCAGAGTCACTTCACCTCGGCTGAGTGGATGCAGCAGCACGGTCGCAGCCGAGAAGCCGCTGTCGGTCATCGGCCCGTCTGTGGGCAGTACCGCGGACACCAAGATGTCCTGAACGTCGGGCGTCAGAAGGCCCGGTCTGGTCCGGGCGAACAGATGGGCCTCGAGGCGTTGCAGGACCGGCTCGGGCACCGTGCCGGTAGCCGCCCACCCGATGGGAACGTTGACGTGGTCCTGCAGGTTCTTGCCCACGCCCGGCAGGTCGAGGACCACCGGGATGCCGAGCCTCTGAAGTTCGGCTGCCGGGCCGATGCCGGAAAGCAGCAGCAGCTGCGGGGAGTTGACGGCACCGGCGGCGAGGACGGTCTCCTGCGCGGAGGCGCGCCAGAGCCGGCCGTCTTTGCGGTACTGCACGCCGGTGACCCGGGACCCGTCGACGATCAGACCAACCACGTGAGCCCCGGTGATCAGCGTGAGCCGCGGATGATCCTCGACGGGGCGCCCGTAAGCCGTCCACGCGGTTTCGCGGCGCCCGTCACGGATCGCCGTCTGCACGAAGCTGACACCCTGACTGTCGCCGCTGTTGTAGTCGCGGTTGTAGCCAAACCCAGCCTGCTCAGCGGCTTGAACGAAGGCCCGGTTGAGCGGATCCGCGCCGGGATGCGCCTGTACGCGGAACGGGCCACCGGTGCCGCGGTTCCCGTCATGGGGCCCGTCGTAGTCCTCCAGCCTGCGAAAGTAAGGCTCGACATCACTCCAGCGCCAGCCGGCGGCTCCGCCTTGTGCCCAGGCGTCGTAGTCGGCGGCCAGCCCGCGCACGTACATCATCGCGTTGATCGCGGTGCTTCCGCCGAGGGTTTTGCCGCGGGGTTGCATTAACTGCCTGCCGTCGGCCCGAGGCTGCGGCACTGTGCTGTAGGCCCAGTCATACGGGCCGCCCCACAGCCCGATGGCCGCCGTCGGATTGTGAATCAATTCGCTGTCGTCGGCCGGGCCGCCCTCGATCGCCGTCACGCTCAAACCCGCGTCCAGCAGCCGGCGAATTACCACCGAACCGCTGGTGCCGGCGCCGATGACGATCACGTCCCCGGTCATTTCCTGTGCATCCATGACGCTCCTCTCGCAGCACGACTGATCCGAGGATGACACGTCAACGTTGATGTGTCAACGTTGACGTGTGCACGGTAGACTCAGGTGATGGAGATCGGGCTGACTGAGAACGAGAGCTTCACCTGGCGAAACTTCGTGAGAATGCAGACCCGTCTGAAAGCTGCCCTGGCGCAGGCTCTGCAGGAGGAATCCGGGCTCTCGTATCCCGACTATCAGGTCTTGTTCCTGCTGTCGGAGGCGACCGGCCATGCTCTGCGAGGCCGTGACCTGCGGGTGGAGCTGCAGTGGGAAAAGAGCCGGCTTGCCCACCAGCTGCGGCGCATGGAAGGGCGCGGACTCCTCATTCGTGAGTCGTGCGCTGAGGACCCGCGCGCGCCGATAGTCAAGATCACGGCTGCCGGCCTTGCGTCCGTACAGGCCGCCGCGCCAGCCCATGTCGCCCGAATCCACGACCTGGTGTTCAAGCCGCTGACCGACGGACAGGCCGCGGACCTCGACGCGATAGCCCAGGCGATCCTGCACGGACTGCGCGATCGACCCTCTCATCGCTCGGCGACTTCGTGATCAAGCTGTGGTCGCTCACCGCCTACTGCCCGGACCAGTCCCCACGGCGGACATCAAAAGGCGACCGCCTCGGCGCTTGCCGAGAGAAATGCCCTAGTCGCTGGTGGCCTGCTCGGTCCCCGTCCCGCCGCGGCTCGCTGGCGAGCCGGCTCCGTGGCCCTGGTCGGCAGTGTTGAAGTCGCCGACCATTGCGCGGATGCTGCGCAATGGTCGGGTGAGTTCCGCGGCTTGCCCGGGCGACAGTTCGGCCAGGCCGAACGCGGCTTGATTAAGCGCCTCCGTCGCCTTGTCGGCGAGCGCCCGTCCGGGGGGCGCGATGGCGGCGAGGACAACGCGCCGATCGTCAGGGGACATGCTCCGCGTGACAAGGTCACGCTGCTCGAGTTTGCCGATGGCGTTGGTCACCGCCGCAGGGTGCACCATCAGGCGGGCACCCATCTTTCCCATGGGCAGCGACCCGGCACCAGCATCCCGGCCAACCGCGCCAAGCTCGACGCCGTCGAACAGCCGGCGAAGGTGGCCGATCAGGCCGGTCTCACGACCGGATTGGTCCCGCCGACGACACCGATCGGTGCGGCTCCCCGGCCTCGATGAACGGGACCGCACCGGCCAGCACGACGGTGAAAGGCTGGACGGCCTCAGGCACCTGGGCCACGAGCTGCCGGAAATTCTCAACATGCCTCTCGATGGATTCACGACCGGCGCCACGCTGGTGGGATGCATTGATACCGAGTGGAGACCGTGTGCACAAGGTCAAACCCGGCGCTCACCTCTAGCAGTGGTCAGTGGCACCACGCACGACGTCGCCCTCCCGCCGCGTCAGGCGGGCGGGCGGGTGAACTCGTTGTGCAGCTCGACGATGCGACCGTCCTCGCCGACGGTCGCATGCTCGACGCCGGCCACGGTGATCACCGAGCCGTCCGCCGTCCGCGCCGCGGCCACCCACTCGGCCCGCTGCCGCCCGTCCGGCAGGACCGTGGTGTTCCAGAAGTGCTTGGCTTCGACGTGGGCCGCGAAGAACTGGCGATAGAGCTCGCGGACGGCGTCGGCCCCCTGCGCAGGGGGCCCGCCGATCTGCGCCACTGCATCCGGGGCGAAGACGTCCACGAACTCGTCGAGAGTGACCTCGCCGGCGATGGCCGGGTCGATCAAGGTGAGGTAGCGATCAAGGGCCAGGGGTGTTTCGCTCATCGGTTTCCGGTCCTTCTTTTTTCGTAGCCGAGCAGACAGACCCGCTGCGGTAACAGCCGCGGGACGTATTTCTCACTGGACACCATGTCCTCACCACACAGTCAACCCGCGCTCGGCCTAAATCGGCGTCGCGGTTCAGTTTTTGCAATCAGACCCGTTCGGCTGCTTTGACCTCGTTGTCGGCGATTGCGGTGAGGAGACCGGCGTAATCCGCACAGGTATGCCGGGCGTAGTCGTGGGCATATCGGAGGCTGCCCCATCTCCTCCTCGGTGCCGGGCCGGGCGGGGGTGCCCGCCGAGGGAACCGCCCTTCTCACCCACGGTGAGCTGGTGAGCTGATACGACCTCGCGCTGAGGCTCCAGCAGGACTTCCGGGCGGCGACCATGACCTCGCTGCTCCAGCAGGGCGGGCTGGCGCTGGGTGGGGTCGGGGTCGCCGGCGTGTGGACGGCCTGGTTCGCGGCCGGCGCACCCTGCGGCCACTGAACGAGATCACTGCCACCGCGCGCCGGGTTGCCGACCGCAACCTGCACCAACGCATCGGCATGACCGGCCCGAAGGACGAGTTGCGCCGTCTCGCCGATACCCTCGACAACATGCTCGCCCGGCTAGACGCGGCGTTCGAGACTCAGCGCCGGTTCGCCGACAACGCCTCCCAAGAGCTGCGTACGCCGCTGGCCATCAACCGAATCCTGATCAAGGTCGCGCTCAGCCACCCCGACCCCTCCGCCGACGTACGCCGTCTCGGCGAGACCCTGCTCGTCATCAATGCCCGCCACGAACGTCTGATCGACGGTCTGCTGATGCTCGCGCGGGGAGATCACTCGCGGGCCGAGCTCGTTCCCGTCGACCTGGCCGACATGGTCACCCACGTGGCGTCGATGCACGAGGTGACGGACGTGACGACCGAGCCGGCTCCCATGCGCGGCGACCCGATTTTGCTGGAACGCATGGTGCAGAACCTGGTCGAGAACGCGGTCGCCTACAACCAACGCGGCGAGACGGTCACCGTCACCTGCGGACCGGGCCGGATGACTGTGACTAACACGGGCCCGGTCATCGCAGCGTACGAGATCCCTCGCTTGTTCGAACCGTTTCAGCGCCTCACCGACCGGGTCGGCTCGACCACCGGCACCGGCCTCGGCCTGTCCATCGTCCGCTCGGTCGCCCGCGCCCACGGTGGCACCGCAACCGCCGAACCCGGCCCCGAGGGAGGGGGCTCACCGTCACCGTCGACTGCCCGGCCGGCAACTCGATTGGCGCCGGTAGGCGGCCTGGCTAGTGCGCCGCGCCGGAAATTCGCCTGCCGCGCGAGAGCTGGTTGGGTTGCAGTCGGCCGATACACGCGCTCAGGTGCCAGCCACGACGGTGCTCAAATTGGGTGCTGACGGGTTCGTACTGGACATCGACGGCCGGAACAGCGCACTCCGCGAAGCATTGACTGTGTTCATAGCACATTGTCTAGCCTCTCGGTGTGATCAATTTTGCGCTGCAGGTTACGGCGGCCAGTGCTCGGGGCGAGTGGCTCGAGACGGCACGCAAGGCGGAGGCAAACGGTTTCTACGCCCTAGCCTGCCCTCACCACCCGGGGGCCTTTCCGGATCCATTCGTAGCCCTGGCGGCAGCCGCCGCGGTGACCAGCACCATCAGGCTGGCCGCACATGTTGTGAACGCCGGCGTTTATGAGCCGATGGCGCTGGCGTCTGCCGTGGCGACGCTCGACATCCTCTCTGGTGGGCGCGTCTACCTCGGTGTCGGTACCGGCCACAACCCCGCAGAATGGGATGCTGTTGGAATGACCATGCCGGACGTACGTGGTCGCGTCGATCGGTGCATCGCGGTGGCCGAGGCCACCCAGCGGCTCCTCGCCGGCGAGGAGGTCACCCGAGACACCCTAGACCTTCGAATGACCGCCGCTCGGCTGGCATCGCCGAGCCCGATCCAACAGAAGGTGCCGCTGCTGATAGGCGGCGCCAACCCGCGGCTCCTCGGCTGGGCCGCCGCGCACGCTGACGAGCTGGCGTTCCCTTGGCTGGGCCGGCGCTGGACACTTGACCAGATCGACGCACGGCTTGGACCACTTCGCAGTAGACCTATCGAGTCCATGGTGCACACGTTTGAGGTCACTGACGATGCAGAACCGGTCTTTGAGAAACTAGGGCATCACTACGGTCTCGACGTCGACGAGGTGCGGCAGATGCCGTATGTGTTGGTGGGATCGGTCGAAGAGATCGCGGCGTCGATTCGCCAGCACGAACGCCGCTGGGCCATCACCAGGTACGGGGTCCGGGCTACGGCGCTCGACCACCTGCCCGCCCTGCGGGCTGTCCTCCACAGCTGACCGCCCCCGCTGGTGGCCACGGTCCTCCCATGGACGGCCAGATACTTCCCCGCTGATCATGAGCGGATGTCGGTCGGCCTGGGTCGGCCGGGTGAAGAGCGGAGGGAAATCGTGGAGATCTTGGAGGCATACGACCTCACGGGTAGTTACCGTGCGGCGGCCGAGCTGGCCGGGTGTGATCACCACACTGTGGCTCGGTATGTGACGTTGCGGCACGAGGGTCGCAGCCTGCAAGAACGGCTGCATCGGGCGCGTCCGAGGTCAACCAGCGGGCCCACCGCGAGACCCGCCGCCGCCCAGCCGACGCCTTACTGCAGGAGCAGGTCCGGCTGCATCCGCTGCCGCAGCAGCCGTTCGCGGTCGCGTTCGGCACCACCCGCCGGGTCAACTGGGACCGCACCATCTCGGTCGACGGGGTCCGCTACTCCGTCCCGCATGATCTGGTCGACACCCGGGTCTGGGCGCGGTTCCACGGCAACGAGCTGATCGTCACCGCTGTCACCACCAGCGTCCCGGTCGTGGTCGCCCGGCACCCGCGGGCTCAGCCTGGCAGCCTGTCGATCATTGACGAGCACTACCCGCCGCAGACCCGCCGGTTCGACACCGACGAACGGCCGCCTCGAGCTTATACCGCGGAAGAGGCCGCTTTTCTGGCTCTCGGCCCGGCGCCGCCGCTTGGCTCACCGAAGCCGGCGCCACCGGAGTCCGACGAGTCCGCCGCAAGATGGCCGAAGCCGTTGCCTTGGCCAAGCTGCACGGCGTCGCCGACGTCGATCAGGCCCTCGGCACCGCCGCGCTGGCGGGCCGGTTCGCCGACAACGACGTCATCCGCATCCTCGGCCACCAGCGCGCGACCGACGCTGAGCCCACCCGGGCAGCGAAACTCACAGCCTGCAGGCCGGCGCTTCCGCCTGGTCGACGTTCGGCATCACGACAGGAGAGCAGCAATAGCCATGACCGGGCGGCGCCCAGTCATCGGCTCTGTCGGTGACCCCCTCGCCGAGGCCATCGAGCTCACCAAACGCCTGAAGCTGTCCCACATCCCACATCCCACGCGCACCTCGCAGTGCTGATGGCCGACGGCGGCGAGGTCATCGTGGACCTGGCAGTGTTGCGGCAGCAGCCCGGCCTGTTCGGGTTGGTGGCTTGGATCCGACCGCGCGGCGGGTCCTCGACGAGATCGATTCCCAGGCGCTGGCCCGGTTGCGGGCGGCTCGCGCCGCCGCGCGGGAACGAGATTCGCCTGACCTTCCGCCACCTGCGCTGACGGGTCGGCGGACGCCAGCAGGGGGTATGCCGTTGCATGCCGCCCGGCCGGATGCATTGGTCACTCCGCCGGGCGGCCGATTCGAACGACCTGGCCGGAGCGTCGGCTCAGTCGAGGTCGGGCAATGTGTCGATCTGGTACCGCGTCAGCAAGGGACGCACCTCGGCGATCTTCTCCGAGCCCCGGGCCGGTGGTGACTCTCCGCCCCCGGGATCGTCCCCTGCGTCCAGGACATGCCCTCCGGACCGCCCGGAGAGTACATGAGGGGCATTCAGCCGTTGCTCGTATCCATCGGAAGAGGTTAGGCGCGGCACGCGTTGTCGCAGAACGGACGCTTGGCCGACCGGGCGCAGGCGCACAGCGCCATTCGGTTCTCCCGGTGAGGTTGCCGGCCGGGTCCGGTCAGCGTGAGCCTGCCGTGCAGGAGGATCGGTCCGCCTTCCGCCGTGGTGACGATGGTGGGATCGGGCGGCGTCTCCGCGACGTTGTCGTGGCGGGTGTACTGCAGGGCGCCGCTGGGGCAGCGTTCCACGACTTCGGCCAGGGCGGCGGCGTCGGCGTTGTCCGGAGTGATCCAGGGCCGTGCCGCTACGTTGAACACCTGGGGAAGCCCGCGTACGCACTCGGCGAAGTGCAGGCAGCGACCGGCGTCGAATGTGACCGTGATGTGGGACCCGGGGTAGGCCTTCAGCTTCGGGCTACTCATTGTGCTCGCCCAGCACGGCTCGTTGGGCTTCCGGAGCACGGGTCAGATCCTGGTATTCCGGGTGGTTCCTGATGTACCTCGCGTAGAACGGGCACGCCGGCACCACGCGCAGACCCCGCTGGCGGACGTCGTCGAGGCTGTCGTGGGCGAGGCGGCTGCCGAGGCCCTGTCCCTCGTAAGCGATCACGACCTCGGTGTGGATGAAGACGATCCGTTCCTTCTCGAGGTAGTACACGGCGAAGCCGGCGAGTTCGTCGTACACCGTGATCTCGTAGCGGTGCTGGGCGGGGTTGTCGTGCACGTTGACGTTGTCGCTCATCACGGTGTCCTCTCGGTTCGTGCTGGATATTCATGGTCAATGCCGTGCTGGATCAGGACGGGCACGTCGATGGCGGCGAGGGCGTGTACGGCATGGGGTTCTCCTTCGATTCTGGTGTGCGGAGCCAGCACAGACCCTGTTCTCGGCACCGGGTCAAGCGTCACGTGATCAAGTGACGCCCGATGACCTTGACTCTGTGGTCAGCACACGGTTTTTGATGGGGACTACCACCGCCTCCGAGTAGCTCTTCACGAGCTGAGAGGAACGTTATGTCCCGCTCTCGCAACGGCATCGGCGCAATTCTGCTGTCTGGAGTTGCTTTCACCACGTTCGCATGCGGCACGAATGAATCGCCGGACGCAGCGGCGGCGACGGCGGTGCCTTCGATTGCCTCCCCGACCGAGTCCGTGACGAGCACGACAGGTTCAGCGCCGAAGCCCACCGGCGCCACCCGGTCGCCCGACGCGCCCGACGGCGACAAGGGGAGCAGCGGCGGCTACGGTCCCATCCTCAGCGGTAAGCGGCAGGTCGTCATCCGGCCGGCCCAGGAGGCCGAGGGCATTCTCGCCGTCGACGCTCAAGGCCGGCTGAACCTCACGGATGGGGAGGCCGAGCACACCCTGTTCGTCTTCGTGCCGGTCCGTGACGGTCTTCACCAGATCCGTACTGCCAGGGCCGGGTCCGGCGGTGAGCCGTCGTGCATGGGCATCCGCAGCAACGGCTCAAACCCTTTGACCGTCGTGGCCGCCGCGTGCGACACCCGGCGTGCGGGCCAGCTCTTCCGGGTTCGAGAGGCGCCCGAGGCCGAGGCCGACGGATACGGCATCAGCAACCAGGGCGCCTATCTGCAGATCTCCGCGGAGCGGGGCCTGATCGCCGAGAAGCTGGGCGACGCGCCCTTACGCACCGTCTACACGTTCGTCGACAACGGAGCCGCCCCGGCCCAGCCGGGAAGCTGACATTTGGTCGCGAAGCATGTCCATGCCGGCGACGGACACCCTCTGTAAAGGCGCGTCGGGCTCGCAATCGCCGCCACCGTCGAACGCACTGCCCGCCGTCGGTGATGCACGAGGGCTATTCGCACGAGCTGGCCAGCTTCGGGTTCTGGCCCGGTGGTGGTGAGGAGGGCGCCTTCTACGCGTACGCGTATCCGGAACCCGCCGGGCTATCGGGAGCGCACGGAGGCGTACTACGACAAGACCCTGCAGGAGTGTGTGCTCCCCTACAAGACGGTGGCCGGCTCGGCCGATCCCGACACGACACTGCTCGAGTTCCTCCGCGGCACCTACGCGGCCGCCGCCGACCTGGCCGACTGGGACCGCTCCGCCGTGGAGGCGTGACGCTCCGCCCTGAGCCAGTGGTACCCGGCCAGGACAGTGATGGACGTCGGATCCGACGGTGTCGCTGACCGAGCGGGTGGGACCACTGCGGTCGCGTCCCCTGGATGGGGGTCCAGGGGACGCGACACACATCGCTCACCGATCGCAGTCTGCCCCGTGACGCCCTGCCACATCTGCGGGTGCTCGTGTGAGTCACGTCCGATGCGACGATCGAAATACTCGCTGAACATACAGAAAGTGGTGTTGTGGTGATGAACGTTGAGCGTGACCGAGCAGACTCAGGGTGGGCAGCATGCGTCCGATGATTCTTGTTCACGGCGCGTGGCACGGTAGCTGGTGCTGGGCGCCGGTCACGCCCCACCTGGCCGCCCGAGGCATACCGTCGATCCCGATCGACCTCGCGGGGCACGGCCTGAACGGCAAGCCGCCGGCCGCCCGGTCGGCGAGGCCCTTCGACCCGGCGGCGTTGGCGACCGAGCCCTCGCCGGTCGCCGCCGTCGGCGTGCGCGTTGCTGCCGAGGCGCTCGTCGACGGCATCCGGCTGGCCGGGAACGGCGAGCCCTGTGTTGTGGTCGCGCACAGCCTCGGGGGAGTGATCGCGACCGCCGCCGCCGAGCTCGCCCCCGAGTTGTTCGCCCACCTCGTCTATCTGACTGCGTACGCCCCCGTCACCGCGTCCGTGGGCCAGCTCGCTTCGGAGTATCACACCTTCGACCGGGTGCTGGTCGCCGACCCCGTAGTGGTCGGTGCGCTGCGTCTCGACCCGACGAACCCCCTATTCCGGGACGAGATCCGGGAACTCTTTTACGGCGACGTCGACGTGCCGGCGGCCGAGGCGGCCATCGCGTTGCTCGGCAACGACGCGCCTGCCCAATTCGCCGCCGAGAAGGTGATGGTGACGCGGGACCGCTTCGGCGCCGTCCCGCACTCGTACATCGTCTGCGTCAAGGACAACGCGATCCCTGAGCCGCTGCAGCGCCGCCTCGTCCAGGACATCGACGCCGTTTCCGTCACGGCGACGGGGGTGATCACGCTGGACAGCTCCCACTCTGCCTTCCTGTCACGGCCGGAGGAGCTGGCTCAGGTCCTCGCGGATGCCGAGCAGGGCGGAGGCTCTTGGAGCCGCTGAGGCGCGAGGTGCTTCTTCGCGCGAGTCATCTCGTCTCATCGCGTCAGGAAGCGCATCAGCCCTTCGAGATCGCGTTCCCCGTCGACCGTCTGGACACCCTGGGCCGTCACTTCCAGGTGCTGCAGCAGCAAGCGCCGATTGTCGGTGGTCTGTTCGTCCAAAGCGGTGAAGGGAGTTCGTACGCTGTTCGCGCCTCGATGACGTACCGATGAGGCCACTGTTCCTAGAACGAAGGCCGACGGCATGCGGCCTCGGTAAAGAGGATCGGATGCCCTGTCAACGCCGTGAGGAAATCCTCGGCGGGAAAGCTCTCTGGAGACCGGCCACACGAAATACGGCATCGGCCGTCCGCATCGCCCCCGATGGGAACTTGTCGCGGACGGCCGAGGCCGGGGATCAGCGGATCTCGTACGCCCGGATGGCGGTCATCGTGGCCGTGTTGCCTTCGGTGTCCGAGGCAGCGGCTCGCAAGGACACGAAGCCGGACGCCGGATTGGTCACCTTCACGGTGCGGCGGTCCTTGCTGATCGTGGCGGGGCGCCAAGTCCGACCGTCATCGGTGGAGAAGTCCACGGTCAGCGTGCGGTTGGCTGCCGCCGCCGATCCGATCGCGCGATCCACCGTGACCGGGATACGGTAGTCGCCGGCCGGGGCGTCCCCGCGCGGGCTGAACCGGATGGTGGACAGCGGGAGGATAGTGTCCCCTGCCGCGGACGAGAACGTCCACGCGCCGCTGATCGAGGTGCTCAGCCGGAACGGCGCGGAACGGGTGGCCGACTGTTCCAACCGGTACGTCTTACGCTCCGCGGGCACCGGGAACGAGGGGAACCGCGACGAGCTCTCGCCGATCAGCGTCCCGTCGGCGTAGAGGGCCGTTCGGCTGGTGTCCGGCGCGGTCACACTGCCCCAGTGACCGGCACCGTCGCCGAACATCGGGATGTTGGCCGAGATGGTGTTTCCGGAGCGGTCCGCCAGGTCGAAGGAATCATCGCTGGTGACCGACGGCGCGAACACCGGCGTGTTCCAGCTCTGTCGATGGACCGTGCCCGGAGTCAGACGCTGAACCGGCCCGGCGGAGGAGCTCACGGTATCGCCGTCCAGCTGCTGCTGGAACTCGCCGCGCCAGCTCGCTGTGCCGTCGCCGCCGACGTACTCGGTGC
Source organism: Actinoplanes sp. M2I2 (assembly GCF_023544445.1). Taxonomy (GTDB): domain Bacteria; phylum Actinomycetota; class Actinomycetes; order Mycobacteriales; family Micromonosporaceae; genus Actinoplanes. The sequence goes on from NZ_JALPVJ010000047.1 coordinate 16,342, forward strand.
GCTCGAACGGCAGCGAGAACGGCACGGGCTCGGTGCCTCCCGCCCCTCCGGCGAGCGACGGACGGTGGGCCTTAGCACCGTTGGCGCCGTCCGCCTCCCGCGCGTATCGGGCCTTCACCGTGGACAGCTCCGAGGGGCTGATCCGCTTCTCGAATCCGGTGAAGAACTCACCCTGGCGGGAGTACGCCACCTCGTACGTGTACGGGCTGTCCCGGAAGCCCTCCTCGTCGTTCTTCCACCGGGCGAACACGCTGTTGACCATGACGGTGAACTCGCCCGCCCGCTGGGCCGGCCCGATCCGTGCGCTGAAAAGATCACCCGGAACGTACGAGTAGGCCGTGGTCCCGGCCTGGCTCTGACCGGTGGTCCAGGAGACGGTGAGGAAGGTGGCGGCCTGACGGGCGTCAGCGCGGGCCGCGTTCACCGTCACCGGCCGAGCCGCACGGGCGTCCAGCGTGACGGTCATCGCCTTGTCGACGACCAGCTTCGGTTGCACGAGCAGGCTCGTATTGTCCACCCCGTAGAACTCGGAGGCCAGCCCGTAGGTCCCCGCGGGGATGGTGACCGTTTCCTCTGCGCCGGCCGTGATGGTGTAGGTCTTCGGACGGTCCAGCCGGATGAGTGAACCGAAGTGGTTGTACTCGTCCGGAGCGCCGGTGCGGTCGATGTGGCGGAACGTCACGTCATACTTCTCGACGTCCCGGTTGACCACTACCGGCGTGCCGACCCGGACGTCGCCGGAGCCCGTCGCCACGACTTGGGCGTGCTGGTACCCGTCCGTCCCCTCGCCACTGGTGTCGGCGACCACGGTGGCCGTCGCCGCGCCCCCGGCCGGAATGGTCAGGTTTGCGGGCTTCACTGAGAACGTGCCCATCGCGCCCTCGACCGTGAGTGCCAAGGTGGCGGGGGCGGTGCCGATGTTGCGGTACGTGAGGGTCCGGCTGATCGGGACATCGTCGGAGTGCGGCCACTCCTGACGGCCGAAGTTGACGCCGGCGCCGTCCACGGTCACAGTCTGGCTGACCGCCCGGGCGACGTCGACGCGACCGGCGCCCTGGGCGAACCCGTCCAGGCCGGCCGTCGGCTTCGACGAACCCATCAGCATCGCTTTCTTGCGGCTCGGCGCCCAGTCCGCGTGCTGCTGCGTGAGGATCGCGGCCGCCCCGGCCACGTGCGGCGTGGCCATCGACGTGCCACTCATGCTCGAGTAGCCGTCGGCGACCGGATCACCGCTCGCCGCGTTGGCCGCCCGGGCCGCCACGATGTTCACGCCGGGGGCGGTGATGTCCGGCTTGATCGCCCCGTCACCGATGCGCGGGCCGAGGCTCGAGGTCAGAGCCAGTTGGTCACGGTTGTCGACCGACCCGACGGCGAGGGCGGCGTCGGCGCTGGCCGGCGACATCACCGTTTCCGGTCGTCCGTATCCCCGGTTGCCGGCCGCGACGACAAATAGGGCGCCGTACGCCGCGGTGAGGTCCTCGACCGCCTGCTCCAACAGATCCACCCCGGGCTCGTCGAAGTAACCCAGGCTCATGTTGATCACTGAAGCTCGCGGGGCGGCCCACTCCATGCCGGCCAGAATGTTCGACTCGGGGCAGTCCGCCTCGCCGCACACCTTGGCGACAGCGAGTTTCGCGCCCGGCGCCACGCCCCGGTACTTGCCGCCGGACCGCGCGCCGGTTCCGGCAATGGTGGAGGCGACGTGGGTGCCGTGGCCGTTGAGGTCCTCGCCCGGCTCGTCGGTGAAGTTCGCCGTCGACGTGATCTTCCCGGCGAAGTCCGGGTGGGTGCTGTCGATGCCGGTGTCGAGCACCGCCACCGTGACCCCGGTGCCGTCCAGACCCTGCTGCCAGGCGGTCGGCGCGCCGATCTGCGGCACACTGGCATCGAGGCTGAGTTGGCGTTTGCCGTCCAGGTGGACCCGGTCGATGCCTGGGGTCAGCGTCCGTGCGGTGCTCGTGCCCGTGGTCAGCGAACTCCAGAGCTCGGCCCGCTCGGCTCGCGTCGTGCGTGTGGCCAGCAGACCCGAACCCGGAAGATCGCGGCCCACGCGGGTCGTCCCCTTCACCGCGGCTCGCACGCCGGCTGGTCCCTTGCGCTGTCCGCTTTTCGGGTATTCCAGCATCAGCGGCAGATCGCTGTCGCCGGTGTACCCGAACTCCCGCAGCGTGGTGACGTCGAACAGCCGCTTGTCCAGCCGGCCCTGCCGCAGCAGCGGCGCGGCGTCCGTCGGAACCACGTGCCGATGACCGTCGACCAGCCGGTTCGAGAACCGGATGCCGGCGCGGCCGGGGCCGTGCTCGAAGGTGACCCTCTGCCCGGACACCGTCACCCTGTCACCGGTGATCAGGGTGACCGTGAACGGCGCCTCTCCCGCCGGAACGGACTTTGCTGCCTCCGCCTGAGTGGCGGGAACGCTTACCGCGAGGGCAGCAACCGTCCCCAGCGCCACCATGGTGGCGCCCTAACGTCTTGTATGCATCTACCGTTGCTCCGCTCCAATGAGGATGGTGTCACATGGATAGATGCATCCCATTGCTAATCGGTTGTCACCGGAAACTGTTACGCAAAGCACTCTGCAGCGGCACTCGAGTGCATTTTTATAGGAGAGGCTGAAGAAAGGTTCGAACGTTCTCGTCCTCAGATAGCGACGCGAGACGCGAAGTCCGACGCCGGTCATGATCTCGCGCGGATTGGTGCCGGCTCAGTCGGCCCACTCGGCCACCCTGGTTCACCCTGTTCGCCGGGGCCGAACATGACGGCCACGTTGTCACGTTCTACCGGCAGGTCGCCGACGTCGACGACTTGGTCCATGGCGATCCGGCCGAGCACCGGGCAGTGCACTCCCTGGACGGTGAAGGCGGCGCGGCCGGCAGTGGACACCGTCGGCGAAGCCGAGAGGAAAGAGGGCGAGCGTGGTCCACATGTCGGTCACGGCATCGGGGCGGTACGAGACGCCGGTGCCGGGCGGCACGCGCTTGACGCTGGTGATCGACGCGTGCACGCTCAGGGCCGGTCGCGGCCCGCAGGCGGCCCCCGGTACGGTTCCACCCGTAGAGGGCGACCGTTGGAGGCCTTCATCTGTTCACCAGATCCGGCCTTGATCGTCAGATCGAATGGTCACACCTCTTCGGCCAACGTCCCTGGACATCACACCTAGCCCGCACCCTCGGCATGGACATCAAGACCGCGGTCACATGGCAACGCGCAAGCGTCGGAGACTCCGGGCGCCGTCGAGCCCCTCGGGTGCGGCCAGGCGAAGGCCGAGACCCGCCCAGGCGGCATCCTCGCGCACGAGGCCCTCGGGCAGTTCGTCGTCGGATAAGCCGCCTTGGCCGCAGCGATCACCCCGTGGGGCTGTACGACGATTTTGCGGCGAGGCCATCGACGAACGGGTCAAGCTCGTCGGCCGGCAACGCCAAGTTGACCCAGCCGTACCGCTCGGCCGTCTCCGCGTCGAACAGGTCTGCGCCCAGCACGAATCCAGACGCCGTTGCGGCTCACGCGGACGCGGACATACTGTCTGGCCCCGGCGCCCGCCACAATCCATCAGCGCTTCGCTGATCATCGGCGTGGTGCAGTGCATGGCGCTGATGGGTCGGCCGGCGCCGACGGCACTTGACTCTGTTGTCGGAACACGGTGTCGAATGCCCAGGTGTACTTGACGTTGCTTGATGACTTGGCGCGCGTAGCGGCCGACACCACCGCCGAGCAGTACGCGCTCCCGACTCCGTGTGACGGGTTCGATGTGCGGCGCCTGCGGCAGCACCTCACCGGTGGGCTGATTTACTTCGATGCCGCCTTCGGCGATCCCGGCGCCGAGGAACGAGGAGCGGACCCGCACGCCTATTTGGGGCCCGACCAGCTTGAAGCCGTCCTCCCGCAGCTCTCGGCGACTCTGCGATCCGCGCTGGCGAACGGGGTCGAGACGACCATCGTGAAAGTGCCTCACCTCGGTGGAGCGTTTCCCGGTGCCGTGGTCCTGGACATGTTGCTGATCGAGGTGATCACTCATGGCTGGGACTTGGCCACTGCGGCGGGTCTGCCCTGGAGGCCGGACGAGGCGACCTGCGAGCGAGCACTCGCCTTCTACCGGGTGACGCTCAAGCCCGAGTGGCGCGGCCCCGGCATGGCGTTCGGCTTGGAGTACGCGGTCTCACCCAATGCTTCTCCGGTGGAACGGGTCGTCGCTTTCGCCGGCCGTGACCCTGGCTGGTCGCCGGCAACCCACCGGTGAATGCCCGACGATCCATCAGGTCGGCGTGCTCACGTGCGGCACCGCCTCACCGAAAGCCGCCGCAGATGTCCACGACCGGCAGCCGTTCAGACGACGTGGCCTCCTGGCAGCGGGTCGGCAGGATTCGGCCCGAGGGCGACACCTGGGTGGTCGGCGGCTTTCCTCGCACGGTCATCGAGGTGGGGCAGGTCGTAGCGAACCGCAGTCTCACCTACGTCGAGACGTCCGAGACGCTCTGGCGGGATACCGATCGACCATAGACATCTCCCCGGCGGCGGACGGTGGCACCGACATCCGGTGGCATGCCACTTCACCTCTCGGCCGAGGTTCCTCGACACGTTCTGGGCCTGGATGCTCAACAAGGACATGCAGTCCTGCGTCGACAAGCTCGCCGTTGAGGCTGCCGCGTAGTGCGCGGGCGCTCCGCGATCACGTGGGTCTCCTGAACTATCCTTGGCTCTCGCTGCATCCGCCGGCGCTGGCGTGAACCAGTCTTGCCGCCGGATTAGTCTGTGCCGCATACCAGGTGGCGACCGGTACGGGGTCGTCGAACATAGCCGGGTCGATCATCGCGTCGTTCGACGGGTTCGTGATCGTGACTCCGGAGTACAACCACTCCACCTCCGGCGTGCTGAAAAACGCCCTCGACTTCCTCTTCGCCGAATGGAACAAAAAGTCCGTCGGCTACGGCTCGGTCGGCGGCGCGCGCGCCGTGGAGTCGCTGCGCCTCATTGTGGCCAACCTCATGGCGGACGTCTGCGCGACGGTCTCGCTGTCGCTGGCCACCGACTTCGTCAACTACAGCCAGTTCACTCCCGGCGCCCATCAGGAGGCTGCGTTGAACACCGTGCTCAGCCACTTCGCCCATCACAGTCTTACTTCCGTGCCGGTTGCTCGCTTGACAACTCGCCACGTTGACAAACGCATTTCTCCAGCGATTGAAGCGACGGTGTGCCGGGCCATACCGGACCTTGTGGTTATGAGCGTGAGTAGCGGGTTCTGTCCCGGAGAGAGTAATCGTGCCGGCCGGATCGATCGCTAGGTGACGGGCGCGGTCAGCACAGCGCGAATTCTCTTGACCGTGTTCCAGGGACATGGTGTCGCATCGACACCGAACAGCGACGGATGAAGCAGGAGGTGGGACATGAACAGAAGACGTAGCGCCGTCCTCATCGGCGTGGTCGGCTTGCTCGGTGCTTTGGTCGCGGCCGTGCCGGCGGCGATGGCGGGGAAAGCCGCACTCCAGCTGACGTGGGGGGCATGCCCCGCAGAGGTCGTGATGCCGGCGGCGGTCCCGGTGCAGTGCGCGAAGATTCCGGTACCGCTGGACTATCGCGACCCGGGCGGCGAGCAGATCGAGATCATGATCTCGAAGATCGCCAGCGCCAATCCGGCCAAGCGGCGCGGCATCCTGCTGCTCAACCCGGGTGGGCCGGGCGGCATCGGGATCGACCAGGGCGCTTTCCTGGTCAGCCGGGGCCTGCCGGCCACCGTTTCGGACGCCTACGACCTGATCGGGATGGACACCCGGGGGGTCGGGAACTCGACGCGGGTGAGCTGTGGCTTCACGCTCGAGGATCCGTACTGGGCCAACGTTCCGCCGTACGCGGTCGACGACGACGCCGTGACCCGGCAGGCCACGATCGCGAAGCAGGTGGCCGACAAGTGCGCCGCCAACGATAAGGACGATCGGCTGCGGCACATCACCACGGCGAACACGGCTCGCGACCTGGATCGGGTCCGGGCCGCGCTCGGTGAGAAGAAGGCCAGCTACTACGGTGCGTCCTACGGCACGGCCCTCGGCGCTTCGTACATCTCGCTGTTCCCGAAGACCACCGACCGGATCGTGTTCGACAGCAACGTCGGCGACACCCACCTCGACCGGGCGGGCATGCGCCGGTTCGGGCTCGGCTTCGAGCAGACGTTCCCCGATTTCGCCCGGTGGCTGGCGGCCCGGCACGACACGTACGGCCTGGGCCGTACGCCGAAGCAGGTCCGCCAGACCTTCCTGCGGATCGTCGAGCGGCTCGATAGGACCCCCGCGCCGGACGGGGTTGACGGCGCCGTGCTCCGGTACCTCACCTTCGCCGGCCTCTACAGCGAATTGTCGTACGGGCTGGCAGCGCGCACCGTGCAGACGTACCTCAACCCGGTCGAAGGCCCGGCGACAAAGCAGGCGGCGCCGCCGAACCCGAGCGACAACTCCTTCACGGCGTTCCTGGCAAGCACGTGCAACGACTCGAACTGGCCCGAGGACGTGGCGACCTACCGCCGGGCCGTCGCCGAGGACCGCAAGCGGTACCCGCTGTTCGGCCCCGCGACCGCCAACATCACGCCCTGCGCCTACTGGAGGTACGAGTCGTACGAGCCTCCGGTCAAGGTCGACGCCAAGGGCCCGGCCAACATCCTGATCCTGCAGAACCGCCGCGACCCGGTCACCCCGTGGGCGGGCGGAAAGCTGCTACGCGACAAGTTCGCCTCGCGCGCCAAGCTGGTGACCGCCGAAGAGAGCGGCCACGGCGTCTTCCTCGTCCACACCAACGCCTGTGCCCTCGGCATTACCACAGACTGGCTTGTCGAAGGCAAGATGCCGGCCCGCGACACTACCTGCCGGCCCAGCTAAGCACCTGACAACGACGCCTTCCGGCCGTCAGCCACGACGGCCGGAAGGCGCACTGAACGTCGGATACGTCGAAGGTCGGAGCATGACTGACAGCCAGCCCGCATACGGAGACGACGACAACGCGCGCAGAGACGATGTGCTCGCGGACGCGTGCAACGCCGAGTACACCAGCCGGCCCGACACCGGCCCGGTCGAGGGCACCTCGCCGCTCGGCCGCCCGTGCGTGGCGCAGCCGGAGCGGTGGTGGCCGAACGCCGGCGAGGATCCGGTGGCTTCGT
>NZ_JALPVJ010000048.1 GCF_023544445.1 Actinoplanes sp. M2I2
GCGGGTTGACCCCGGGCAAGGCCGGGGCCGAGGGTGGCCACGCAGGGCATAAAACGCTCCACAGCCCAGCGTGGCCACCCTCGGCCCCGGCCGTCCCACCGCAACAAACCCCACAAAGCCCAACAAACGCAAAGATCCCGCGCCCCCAAGGGAGCACGGGATCGATGAAACCCAGGATCAGGGGTTGTCGGTAGCCTCAGCCGTCAGAAGACCAGCGTTGATCTCGCGCATGGCGATCGAGAGCGGCTTCTCCTGCGGCGTGGTCTCGACGAGCGGGCCGACGTACTCCAGAAGACCCTCGCCGAGCTGGCTGTAGTAGGCGTTGACCTGACGGGCGCGCTTAGCCGCGAAGATCACCAGCGAGTACTTCGACGAGGTCTTGTCGAGCAGCTCGTCGATGGGCGGGTTGGTGATGCCTTCGGGGTTCGCGATGGTTCCCACAGTTCCGCTGTCCTTACGTTGTTTTGCGAGGCACGTTCTTTTCAGGCTCTGTCAGCAAGCCGTTAATGCTCGGGGGCTTGCGCGGGCGTCAGAAATGACGAACCGAGCAATCCTACCAGCTCATCAGCGGCCCGCTCGACGAAGTCGTTGACGACCGTGCGGTCGAACTCCTTCTCGGCGGCCAGTTCCTCGTCGGCGTGAGCGAGCCGGCGACGGATCGTCTCCTCGTCGTCGGTGCCCCGGCCGACCAGGCGGCGGTGCAGTTCCTCGACGCTGGGTGGGGCGAGGAAGACCAGTTGCGCGTCGGGCATCGCGGCCCGCACCTGGCGGGCGCCCTGCAGATCGATCTTCAGCAGGACCGGGCTGCCCGTGCTGAGCCAGCCTTCGACCTGCGCCCGGGGGGTGCCGTAGAGGTTGCCGGCGAATTCCGCCCATTCGAGCAGCTGACCGCCGTCGATCAGCCGCTGGAAGTCCTGACGGCTCACGAAGTGGTAGTGCTCGCCGTTCGTCTCGTAGTCGCGCATCTTCCGGGTCGTCGCCGACACGGAGAGCTTGATCCAAGGCGAGCGCGCCCGGATCAGCTCGATCACACTGTCCTTCCCGACCCCTGAGGGGCCGGAGAGAACCGTGAGGCGGGCTGCCGGGCGCGCGTCGTCATCCATGCTCACAGGCTCATTCAACACGAGCCCGTGAGTCAGTTCGCAGCGAACTCCCCCAGGAGGGCCTTGCGCTGCTGGTCGCCGAGACCGCGCAGCCGGCGGCTGTCAGCGATCTTGAGCTTCTCCATGATCTGGGTCGCGCGAATCTTGCCGATGCCCGGCAGCGCCTGGAGCACGGCCGAGACCTTCAGCTTGCCGACGACCTCGTCCTCCTCCGCGCGGTCAAGCACAGCGGCGAGGGTGGTCTTGCCGGACTTGAGCTGTTCCTTCAGCTCAGCCCGGGCCTTGCGTACTTCCGCGGCCTTCTCCAGCGCTGCAGCGCGCTGCTCGGGGCTCAGTGACGGGAGCGGCACCAGTTCTCCTCAGGTCCCTATCGCGGCGGTAGTCAATACCGGCGCTTCTGTGAAACGTGGTGTGCCAGGGAACCAAAGGGGCATGTGGTTCCCGGCGCCGGGAAAACTAGCGGTCAACGGCGCTTTCGGCAACGTGGGGGTACCCCGCCGACCGCTGCGCGACGCCCTGCTAAGCAGGGCCGTTTCACCCGAGAGCGGCCCGGCATTCGTCGCCGACGCGGTCCGCTGCGGCCCTCAGCGCGGCCACATCGGGTCCCGCCGAGAGAACTTCCCGTGAGTACGACGGCAGCACGTTGCGCAGGCTTTCCCCGAAGACGGACCGCAGGTCGGAGGCGGTCGCACCCTGCGCGCCGAGGCCCGGGGCGAGCAGCGGACCGTTCACTGCGGACAGATCGTGGCCGGTATCGCCGATCGTCGCTCCGATTACGAGCCCCAGGCTGCCGAGAGGCTCGAAACCCTTGTTGAGCTGGGAAATTTCATCGATCACGGTTTGTGCCACGGTCTTTTTGTCCGTTGCGACAGCATGCTGGACGGAGCGTCCCTCCGGATTGGAGGTGAGCGCGAGAACGAAGACGCCGCCGCCGTGGCGAGCCGCGGCGTCGAATGCCGGCTGCAACGAGCCCACGCCGAGATAGGGACTCACAGTAATCGCGTCGGCACGCAGAGAACTCGCCGGGTCGAGGTAAGCGTCGGCGTACGCGGCCATCGTCGAGCCGATGTCGCCGCGCTTCACGTCGAGCAGGACCAGCGCTCCGGCCTCGCGAGACTGTCGGATAGTTGACTCTAGAATTTCGATGCCACGTGACCCAAATCTCTCGAAAAAGGCCGACTGAGGCTTGAGCACGGCCACCCGATCGGCCAGGGCCTCGACCACCGTACGGGCGAAACGTTCCAGGCCGGCGATGTCGTCGGGGAGGCCCCACCTGGTCAGCAGGGCGGTGTGCGGATCGATGCCGACGCACAGCCGGCCCCGCTTCTCCATGGCTTCCGTGAGGCGCTTGCCGAAGGTCTCCACAGGGACTCCCTCTTCCGTGTCAGCAGTCAAGTGATCAGTCAGGTTGCGGGCACCCGGCGGGCGGCCGGGGCGGTCAGGTGGCCGGTCAGGTCCGCAGCCACCGGGACGACAGCCGCGGCTGGCCGGGGGGACGACCGCGGGCCGGGTCGTGGGGGGCGGCCGTCCGGGCGGACGGCCGCGGCGGTCGGGTGGCGCTTCAGGTCGCGGCGGCCGCGGCGGCGATGCCGGCGGTGATCCGGGCGACGTCGTCGGGGTCGGTGACGTACGGCGGCATGGCGTAGATCAGGTCGCGGAACGGCCGTAGCCACACCCCGACCTCGACGGCCGCCGCGGTCGCCTTGGCGATGTCCACGTCGTGGTCCAGTTGCACGACCCCGATCGCGCCCTTGACCCGCACGTCGGCGATCCCGGCGGCGCCCCGCAGAGGCTCGAGCCCGGTGCGGAGACCGATTTCGATCAGCCGTACCTGATCACGCCAGGCTCCCGAGCTCAGCAGGCGCAGCGAGGTCAGGGCGACCGCGCAGGCCAGCGGGTTGCCCATGAAGGTCGGGCCGTGGGCCAGACCGCCACCCTGCCCGGCCGAGATCGCCGCCGCGAGGTGCGGCGTGCACAGGGTCGCAGCCAGAGTGAGATAGCCGCCCGTGAGCGCCTTGCCCACACACAGGATGTCGGGACTCACCCCGGCGTGCCCGGCCGCGAAGAACTCCCCGGTGCGCCCGAACCCGGTCGCGATCTCGTCGAAGATCAGGAAGACGCCGTGCGCCGCTGTGACGTCGCGCAGCACGCGCAGATACTCCGGATGGTGGAACCGCATGCCCCCGGCGCCCTGCACGACCGGCTCGACGATCACCGCGGCGATCTCGTCCGCGTGCTGCTCGACCATCGCGACCAGCTCGGCCGCGTACGCCTCGTCGAACTCGACCGGTGGCGGACCGGCGAAGATCTGCGCCGGCAGCACCCCGCTCCAGAGCGCGTGCATGCCGCCGACCGGGTCGCACACGCTCATCGGGTGGAACGTGTCGCCGTGGTAGCCGCCGCGCCACGTCGCGAGCTTTCGCCGGCCGGGGTGGCCGAGCGCGAGCTGGGCCTGCAACGCCATCTTGATCGCGACCTCGACGCTGATCGAGCCGGAGTCGCACAGGAAGACGTGCTCGAGGCCGTCCGGGGCCAGCTCGACCAGCGTGGTGGCCAGCTCGATCGCGGGCTCGTGGGTGAGCCCGCCGAACATCACGTGGCTCATCCGCCCGGCCTGCTCGGCCAGCGCCGCGTCGAGGGCGGGGTGCCGGTAGCCGTGGATCGCCGCCCACCACGACGACATGCCGTCGATCAGCTCCCGGCCGTCGGCCAGCTTGAGCCGCACCCCGGAGGCGCTTTCCACCAGGTAAGGCTCGGTGCGCCCGGGCATCGGGCCGTACGGATGCCAGACGTGCTGCCGGTCGCGGGCGATCAGGTCGGCCGCCCGCGAGCCGTTCACCGGATCCCCGTCGTCCGCCCGGTGGCCGCGCCGGACGACGCCGCCGCCCGCGCGGCCGCGCGCACCAGCGCCGGACCGCGATAGATGAAGCCGCTGTAGAGCTGGACCAGCGAGGCGCCGGCGTCGAGCAGCCGGGCCGCGTCGTCGCCGTCCATCACCCCGCCGACCCCGATGATCGGCAGCCGCCCGCCGGTCTCGGTGTGCACGAAGTGGACGACCTTGCGGGCCTTCTCGGTGAGCGGCCGCCCGGACAGCCCGCCGGACTCGCCGGCCCGCGACCGGTCGGCCGCGACGATGCCGTCGCGGGCCAGAGTCGTGTTCGTGGCGATCACCCCGGCCGCGCCGTGGCTGAGGCAGACCTCGAGCAGTTCGGCGACGGCCGGCTCGCTCAGGTCGGGGGCGATCTTGACCAGGACGGGCTTGGGGCCGACCAGCGCGGTCAGCAGATCGGCGATCGCGTCCTTGTCCTGCAGCGTGCGCAGCCCGGGCGTGTTCGGCGAGGAGACGTTGACCGCGATGTAGTCCGCGTACGGGTGGAGCAGCCGGTGCGAGGTGAGGTAGTCGTCGACCGCCTCCTCCAGCGGGGTGACCTTGGACTTGCCGAGCGAGATGCCCAGCGGCACGCCGATCGGGCCGAGCTGGTCGAGCCGGGCCGCCAGCGCCGCCGCGCCGGCGTTGTTGAAGCCCATCCGGTTGATGATCGCCTCGCTGCCGCGCAGGCGGAACAGGCGGGGCTTGTCGTTGCCGGGCTGCGCGTGCGCGGTGACCGTGCCGACCTCGACGAACCCGAAGCCCAGCGCGGGCCACGCGGGCAGCGCGACACCGTTCTTGTCCATGCCGGCGGCCAGGCCGACCGCGTTGGGGAAGCGCACGCCGAACGCCTCGACCGGGGCGTCGACCCCGTACCGCGAGCGCAGGGCCGCCCGGGCCGGGCCGGGCAGCCGGGCCAGGCGAGCCAGCGTGAACTCGTGGGCCGCCTCGGCGTCGCCGCCGCCCAGCCGGAACAGCACCGGCCGGACGGCGGACTCGAACAAGGTCACTTCGTGCCCCGCAGGGCGGCGTGCAGCTCCTGGAGCGGCCGGACGGTCATGTCGCCGCGCATCAGCGCCTCGATGCCCATGACCGCGGCGGCCGCGCCCGGCACCGTGGTGATGCTCGGGATGTCCGCGGTGACCGCCGCGCTGCGGATCTCGTACCCGTCGGAGCGAGCGCTCGCCCCCGAGCCCTGCGGCGTGTTGATGATCATCGCGATCTCGCCGGCCAGGATGAGCTCGACCGCGTTCTTGCCCGAGCTCTCGAAGTGCTTGGGCACGATCTCGCAGACGATGCCGTAGCGGCGCAGCACCTCGCCGGTGCCGGCCGTCGTGACGATCGTGAAGCCCAGGTCGGCGAGCCGCTTGATCGGGAAGACCATCGCCCGCTTGTCCCGGTTGGCCACCGAGACGAAGACCTTGCCGGCGGTCGGGAGCGACCCGTAGGCGGCGGCCTGCGACTTGGCGAACGCCTGGCCGAAGCCGGCGTCGATGCCCATCACCTCGCCGGTCGATTTCATCTCGGGGCCGAGCAGGCTGTCGACGCCCTTGCCGGCCGGGGTGCGGAACCGCTTGAACGGCAGCACCGCCTCCTTGATGGCGATGGGCGCGTTCTCGGGGGTCGTGCCGCCGTCGCTGTCGGCCAGCAGCATCCCCTCGGCCCGCAGCTCGGCGACGGTGGCGCCGAGCATGATGCGGGCGGCCGCCTTGGCCAGCGGGACCGCGGTCGCCTTGGAGACGAACGGGACGGTCCGCGACGCCCGCGGGTTGGCCTCGAGCACGTAGAGCGTGTCGTCCTTGAGCGCGTACTGGACGTTGAGCAGGCCGCGCACCCCGACCCCGCGGGCGATCGCCTCGGTGTAGCGGCGCACCTCGGCCAGGTGCGAGCCGGCCAGGGTGATCGGCGGCAGCGAGCAGGACGAGTCGCCGGAGTGGATGCCGGCCTCCTCGATGTGCTCCATCACGCCGCCGAGGTAGACCTCGCCGGTCGCGTCGCAGAGCGCGTCCACGTCGATCTCGATCGCGTCGTCGAGGAACCGGTCGACCAGCACCGGGTGGTCCGGCGAGATCTCGGTGGCCCGCTCGATGTAGCCCCGCAGCGTCGGCTCGTCGTACACGATCTCCATGCCGCGGCCGCCCAGCACGTAGGACGGGCGGACCAGCACGGGGTAGCCGATCGTGTCGGCGATCGCCTTGGCCTCGTCGAAGCTGGTGGCGGTGCCGTGGTCGGGCGAGCGCAGACCGGCCTTGGCCAGCACGGCGCCGAACAGGCCGCGGTGCTCGGCCAGGTCGATCGACTCGGGCGAGGTGCCGACGATCGGCACGCCGGCGTTCTTGAGCCGCTGGGCCAGGCCGAGCGGGGTCTGACCGCCGAGCTGCACGATCACCCCGACCACGCCGGGGCCGCCGGCCGCCTTGCCGCTCGAGTCCTCGGAGTGGAAGACCTCGAGGACGTCCTCGAAGGTGAGCGGCTCGAAGTAGAGCCGGTCGGCGGTGTCGTAGTCGGTCGAGACCGTCTCGGGGTTGCAGTTGACCATGACGGTCTCGTAGTCGACCCCGCGCAGCGCCATGACCGCGTGCACGCAGGAGTAGTCGAACTCGATGCCCTGGCCGATGCGGTTGGGACCCGAGCCCAGGATGAGCACCTTGGGCCTGTCCGACGGGGCGACCTCGGTCTCCTCGTCGTAGGTCGAGTAGTGGTACGGCGTGTCCGCTTCGAACTCGGCGGCGCAGGTGTCGACCGTCTTGTAGACCGGGCGGATGCCGAGCCGGTGGCGCAGCGTCCGCACGCCGTCCTCGCCCGCGAACTCGGGGCGCAACGCCGCGAGCTGCTTGTCGGAGAAGCCCGAGCGCTTGGCCCGGCGCAGCAGCTCCTCGTCGAGGACCCGGGCGTCGATGATCTCGGCCCGTAGGTCGACCAGCGCCTTGATCTCGTCCAGGAACCACGGGTCGATCCGGCCGCTGGCCTCGTGTACCTGCTCGACCGTCGCGCCGAGCCGCAGGGCCCGCTCGACGGTGTAGAGACGGCCGTCGTGCGGGACGCGCAGGGCGGACAGCGTCTCGTCGAGCGACCCGGTGGGATCGGGGCGGGTCCAGAAGCCGGTCGCGGCCGTCTCCATCGACCGCATCGCCTTGTTCAGCGCCTCGGCGAAGTTGCGGCCCAGGCTCATCGCCTCGCCGACCGATTTCATCGTGGTGGTCAGCTCGGGGTCGGCGCCCGGGAACTTCTCGAACGCGAACCGCGGGATCTTGACGACCACGTAGTCGAGCGCGGGCTCGAACGCGGCCGGCGTCTTGAGGGTGATGTCGTTGGGGATCTCGTCGAGCGTGTAGCCGATGGCCAGCTTCGCCGCGATCTTGGCGATCGGGAAGCCGGTCGCCTTCGACGCCAGCGCCGACGAGCGCGACACCCGCGGGTTCATCTCGATGACGACGAGCCGGCCGTCGTCCGGGTTGATCGCGAACTGGATGTTGCAGCCGCCGGTGTCGACGCCGACCTCGCGCAGCACGGCGATGCCGAGGTCGCGCAGCTTCTGGTACTCGCGGTCGGTCAGCGTCATCGCCGGGGCGACGGTCACCGAGTCGCCGGTGTGCACGCCCATCGGGTCGACGTTCTCGATCGAGCAGACGACCACGACGTTGTCGTTCTTGTCGCGCATCAGCTCGAGCTCGTACTCCTTCCAGCCGAGCACGCTCTCCTCGATGAGGACCTCGTGCACCGGGGAGGCGGCCAGGCCGGAGCCGGCGATCCGGTCGAGGTCGTCGTCGGTGTGGGCCATGCCCGAGCCGAGGCCGCCCATCGTGAACGACGGCCGGATGACGACCGGCAGGCCGAGCTCGCCGACCGTGGCCCGGACCTCGTCCATCGAGTGGCAGACCCGCGAGCGCGGGGTCTCGCCGCCGGCCTTGGCCACGATGTCCTTGAAGAGCTGCCGGTCCTCGCCGCGGCGGATCGCGTCGATGTTGGCGCCGATCAGCTCGACGCCGTACTTGTCGAGGACGCCGCTTTCGTGCAGGGCGACCGCGGTGTTGAGCGCGGTCTGGCCGCCCAGCGTGGGCAGGATCGCGTCGGGGCGCTCCTTGGCGATGACCAGCTCGACGAACTCCGGGGTGATCGGCTCGACGTAGGTGGCGTCGGCGAACTCGGGGTCCGTCATGATCGTGGCCGGGTTGGAGTTGACCAGCGAGACGCGGATGCCCTCGGCCCGCAGCACCCGGCACGCCTGGGTGCCGGAGTAGTCGAACTCGCAGGCCTGGCCGATGACGATCGGGCCGGACCCGATCACCATGACGTGCTGGAGGTCTTCACGTTTCGGCATGGGATCAGCCCTTCTTTTCCACAAGCTCGACGAACCTGTCGAACAGGTAGTCCGCGTCGTGCGGGCCGGCCGCCGCCTCGGGGTGGTATTGCACGGTGAACGCGGGGACCTCGATGCCCCGCAGGCCCTCGACCACGTCGTCGTTGAGGCAGACGTGCGAGACCTCGACCCCGCCGAAGTCGGTGTCGATCACGGTGTTGAGCGGCGCGTCGACCGCGAACCCGTGGTTGTGGCTGGTCACCTCGACCTTGCCGGTGGTCTTGTCGAGCACCGGCTGGTTGATGCCGCGGTGCCCGTACCCCAGCTTGTAGGTGCCGAAGCCGAGCGCGCGGCCGAGGATCTGGCTGCCGAAGCAGATGCCGAACAGCGGTTTCTCGCGCCGCATGACCTCGCGGGCCAGCGCGACCGGGCCGTCCGCGGTGGCCGGGTCGCCGGGGCCGGGCGAGAAGAAGACCGCGTCGGGGCTGACCGCCAGGAGCTCGTCGATCGAGGAGGTGGCCGGGAAGACGTGCGTGGTCACCCCGCGCTCGGCCAGACGCCGGGACACGTTGCGCTTGATGCCCAGGTCGAGCGCGGCCACCGTGTAGCGGTGCTCACCGATCGCCGGGACGGTGTATCTGTCCGGCGTGGTCACCTCGGCGGAGAGGTCGGCGCCGACCATGGGCGGCGCGGCCTTGACCCGCTCGAGGAGCGAGGCCGGGTCGAGATCGACCGACGAGACGCCGGCCCGCATCGCGCCCCGCGACCGCAGGTGCCGGGTCAGGGCGCGGGTGTCGACGCCGCTGATGCCGACGATGCCCTCGGCGGCCAGCCGCTCGCCCAGGTCGCCGGTCGAGCGCCAGTTGGATGGCCGCCGGGCCGGGTCGCGGACGACGTAGCCGGCCACCCAGATGCGCGAGGACTCGTCGTCCTCCTCGTTGACGCCCGTGTTGCCGATCTGCGGCGCGGTCTGCACGACGACCTGCCGGTGGTAGGACGGGTCGGTCAGCGTCTCCTGATAACCGGTCATGCCGGTGGTGAAGACGGCCTCGCCGAACGTCTCGCCCAGCGCGCCGTAGGCCTCGCCGGTGAACGTCCGCCCGTCCTCGAGAACGAGGATCGCCGAGCCGCCCGAGCGGCCTGGCCGTGCTGCGGAAGAAGAAGCGGTTGACATTACTTGACAGCCTTCCCGTCCAGGACCGTCGGCTTTCCCCGGAGGAAGGTCGCCACGATGCGACCTGGCAGGGTGGTGCCCGCGTACGGTGTGTTGCGACTGCGGCTCGCCAGCTCGGACGGGTCGACGACCCGCCGGGCGGACGGGTCCACCAGCGTGAGGTTGGCCGGGTCACCCACCGCGAGGTCGGTGCCGTGGCCGGTCAGGCCCGCGATGCGCGCGGGCGTCCGGGACATGCGCTCGGCGATCAGATCCCACCGCTCGCCCAGGACCGAGAGCACGACCGGCAGGGCGGTCTCGAGACCGACCATGCCCGGGCGGGCGTAGGCCCACTCGCACTCCTTGTCCTCCACGGCGTGCGGCGCGTGGTCGGTGGCGACGATGTCGATGACGCCCTCGACGAGCGCCTCGCGCAGGGCCCGCACGTCCGCCGCCGTCCGCAACGGGGGGTTGACCTTGAAGACCGGGTCGTAGGAGGCGGCCAGCTCGTCGGTGAGCAGCAGGTGGTGCGGGGTGACCTCGGCGGTCACGCGCACGCCGCGCGCCTTGGCCTGGCGCAGCACCTCGACCGAGCCGGCCGTCGAGACGTGGCAGATGTGCAGGCGGCTGCCGACGTGCTCGGCCAGCAGCACGTCGCGGGCGATGATCGCCTCCTCGGCCACCGCGGGCCAGCCGGTGAGCCCGAGCCGGGTGCTGACCTCGCCCTCGTGCATCTGGGCGCCCTCGGTGAGCCGGGGCTCCTCGGCGTGCTGGGCGATGATGCCGTCGAACGCCTTGACGTATTCCAGGGCGCGGCGCATCAGGCGCGGGTCGGCGACGCAGTGGCCGTCGTCGGAGAAGATGCGGACGCCGGCCGCGGAGGTGGCCATGGCGCCCAGCTCGGCGAGCTGCTTGCCGGCCAGCCCGACGGTGACCGCGCCGATCGGCTGCACGTCGACCAGGCCGGCCTCGCGGCCCAGCCGCCACACCTGCTCGACGACGCCCGCGGTGTCGGCCACCGGTGACGTGTTGGCCATCGCGAAGACCGCCGTGTAGCCGCCGAGCGCCGCGGCGCGCGAGCCGGTCTCGACCGTCTCGGCGTCCTCGCGGCCGGGCTCGCGCAGGTGGGTGTGCAGGTCGACCAGGCCGGGCAGCGCGACCAGGCCCGTGGCGTCGATGACCTCGGCCCCCTCGGCCGGGCCGGCGGCGATCGACCCGTCGCGGATGAGCAGGTCGGCCGGCTCCGCACCGACGACGGAGACACCACGAAGCAGGTAAGACGTCACGCTTTGCCCCCAAGCAGCAAGTAGAGAACCGCCATCCGGGCACTGACCCCGTTGGCGACCTGTTCGACGATCGTGGAGCGGGACGAGTCGGCCACCTCGGGCGCGATCTCCATCCCGCGGTTCATCGGGCCGGGGTGCATGACGATCGCGTGCCCCGGCAGCTTGCGCATGCGCGCCAGGTCGAGACCGTAGCGGCGGCTGTATTCCCGGGCGGACGGGAAATACGAGTCCTGCATGCGCTCGGTCTGCACTCGAAGCATCATCACGACGTCCATGTCGGGCAGGACGCTATCGAGGTCGTACGACACTTTTGTGGCCGGCGAGAGGGCCGCGGCGATGTCGATCGGGATGAGCGTCGGCGGGCCGACCAGCGTGACCTGCGCGCCGAGGGTCGTCAGGAGCAGAACGTTGGACCGGGCGACCCGGCTGTGCAGGACGTCCCCGACGATCGCGACCTTCAGGCCCTCGAGACGGCCCAGCCGCGACCGCATCGTGTACGCGTCGAGCAGCGCCTGCGTCGGGTGCTCGTGGGTGCCGTCGCCCGCGTTGACGACCGACCCGTCGACCCAGGCGGCCAGCCGGTGCGGTGCGCCCGAGGCGGGGTGCCGGATGACGACCGCGTCGGCTCCCATGGCCTGCAGCGTCAGGGCCGTGTCCTTGAGGCTTTCGCCCTTGGAGACGCTGGAGCCCTTGGCCGAGAAGTTGATGACGTCGGCCGAGAGCCGCTTGGCCGCCGCCTCGAACGAGATGCGTGTCCGGGTCGAGTCCTCGTAGAAGAGATTGACCACCGTCCGGCCGCGCAGCGTCGGCAGCTTCTTGACCTCGCGGCCGGCCAGCGCGGCCATCTCGCCGGCGGTGTCGAGGATCAGGGTGGCGGTGGCCGCGTCCAGATCGGCGGCCGAGCGCAGATGCTTGATCACAGGTCATCACCTCCGGTCAGTTTGACCTCGTCCAGGCCGTCGGTCTCGGTCAGCGAGACGCGCACGCTCTCGGACAGCGCGGTCGGGATGTTCTTGCCCACGTAGTCGGCGCGGATCGGCAGTTGCCGGTGCCCCCGGTCGACCAGCACCGCGAGCTGCACCGAGCTGGGCCGGCCCTCGTCGTTCAGGGCGTCGAGCGCGGCCCGCACGGTGCGTCCGCTGTAGAGCACGTCGTCGACCAGCACGACCCGGCGGCCGTCGATGCCGCCGCCCGGCAGCTCGGTCTTGCCGAGCGCGCGGGTGGCGTGCAGCCGCAGGTCGTCGCGGTAGAGCGTGATGTCGAGGGAGCCGACCGGGACGTCGATGCCCTCGAAGGCGTGGATGCGATCGGCCAGCCGGCGGGCCAGCGGCACTCCGCGGGTGGGGATGCCGAGGAGAACGGTGCCGGTGGCGCCCGAGGTCTTCTCGAGAATCTGATGAGCGATGCGGTCGACGACCCGGTGCAGGTCGGACGCACTAAGAATGATCTTGCTAGGCACGTCAGCGCGCGGCGATGCCACGGCGGACCTCCTTCCCCGCCTCACGGGACGGGTCGTTAAAGGACGTCTGGCGGGACAACCCCGTCCGGGGCGGTCCCAATGGCTGACGCTACGTTACCAGTGCTCCCGGCGATGACCATGGTGACGTGCCCTACGGGGGGACACGCCGGACGGTCGTATTTCGGAAGTGGATATTTCAGACAGGACGGCAGCGCGTCGGCCCGGAGAGGCGCGACTCATCGGTAGGCGACACTTGACCGGGGGTCGCGCACTGCGTACCGTCACGCTGCGTAGCGATCGCGGAGGGGAACCCTCCGGGCCAGCACAGTGGGAGTGTTCCGAATGCCGTCTGAGTACGCCAAGTCGCTGGGCGCGCGTCTGCGCTCCATCCGGCAGCAGCAGGGCCTGTCCTTGCAGGGTGTGGAAGAGAAGTCGAACGGCCGCTGGAAGGCCGTCGTGGTGGGCTCGTACGAGCGCGGCGACCGCGCCGTCACCGTCTCCCGCCTCGCCGAGCTGGCGGACTTCTACCGGGTGCCCGTCTCGGAGCTGCTGCCCGACGGCAGCGGCGTCCGGCTCGAGGCCACCAACAAGATCGTGCTGGATCTCGAGAAGCTCTACGACACCACCGGCGAGGATCTCGCCTACGTGGCTCGTTACGCCCGGGCCATCCAGCAGCAGCGCGGCGACTACAACGGCCGCGTCCTGTCCATCCGCGCCGACGACCTGCGGGCGCTGGCCATCGTCTACGACATCTCGCCCTCCGGCCTCATCGAGCGCCTGACCGAGCAGGGTGTCCTGGTCGCCGACCCGCGGGCCTTCTTCGCCAGCTGATCTCCGCGGCGGCGAACTGCCGCCGCCCGAGAAAGCGCTCCCACGGGCCCCGCGCTCGCGCGAGGCCGTCGGCGCAGCCACAACGCCGGTCCCCCGCCGGCCACATCCCCCGCCCCGACCGGGCCGAACCCACCCCGGCCCGCGTCCCGAACCCGGAAAGCCCGCGCCTGTCGCGGGCTTTTTCGTGTCCCCGCCGGGGCCGGTGAGCGGACTTTTCGGGCTGGGCCGGCCGAGCTCGGGGGTCGTCAGCCTCGAAGGCCGGCCACGCGACGGTCGACATCACCGACCGTGGCCGGATGCATGGCGAAGATCACCTGGGCCGCCGGTTTTCGCACATTGAGTGATCGTGGCGATATCACTCGGTGACGCGAAAGGCTCCGGTCGCACGTGGCGATCGGAGCCTCGGGTCGCGGGTCCGGCTATCGGGTGGCGAACTCGGCGATGCGGCCGAGGATGCCGTTCAGGAAGCGCGGGCTGTCGTCTGTGGACATCTGCTTGGCCAGCTCGACCGCCTCGGTGATCGCGACCGGGTCGTCGATCTCGGAGACGTAGAGCAACTCGTAGACGGCGATGCGAGCCAGGTTGCGGTCGACCACGGGCATGCGGTCGATCGTCCACCCCTCGGCGTAGCTGGCGATCAGCTCGTCGATGCGGTCGAGGTGCTCGGCAACCCCCTCGACCAGGCTGATCGCGTAGGCGAGGTGGTCGGGATGCGGCTTCGCGATGCGCTCGAGGTAGGTCGCCAGCACCTGCCGGGGCGGCAGGTCGCGCAGGTCGGCCTCGTAGAGCACGTCGAGGGCCCGCTTGCGCGCCTTGCGGCGCGCGGGCATCTGCGTCTTGGGACCTTCGGCCATCTCAGGAACGACCGAGGTAACGGCCGTCGCGGGTGTCGACCTTGATCTTTTCGCCCGTGGTGATGAACAGCGGCACGTTGACCGTGGCGCCGGTCTCGACCGTGGCCGGCTTGGTGCCGCCGGTCGAGCGGTCGCCCTGCAGGCCCGGCTCGGTGTAGGTGACCTCGAGGAAGACGCTGGTCGGCAGCTCGATGTAGAGCGGCACTTCCTCGTGGGTGGCCACCGTGGCCTCGGCCTCGGGGAGCAGGTAGTTGGCGTTCTCGCCGACGGTGCCGGCCGGGACGGTGATCTGGTCGAAGGTGTCCAGATCCATGAAGACGAAGTCTTCGCCGTCCTGGTAGAGGTACTGCATGGTGCGCTTGTCGACCGTCGCCGTCTCGACCTTGGTGCCGGCGTTGAAGGTCTTGTCGACGACCTTGCCGCTCAGCACATTCTTGAGCGTGGTGCGCACGAACGCCCCACCCTTACCGGGCTTGACGTGCTGGAACTCCACGACGGACCACAGGTCGCCGTCGAGGTTGAGCACCAGGCCGTTCTTCAGGTCGTTCGTGGAAGCCATTGTTTCTGAAGCCCTGTCTGCGTTGACCGCGGAAGTCTTGATCGCGAGAAGCTCGATCGTGGAAATCTATGGGTGACCGGCCGAGTTTACCGACGTCGGGGCTGTCCCGGCGAATCGGGCCAGGTGCTCCAACGCCAGGCGGTAACCGTCGACCCCCAATCCCGCGACGACTCCGGTGGCGACGGCCGAGATGACCGAATGGTGCCGGAACTCCTCACGGGTGTGGATGTTGCTGATGTGCACCTCGACGAGCCGTCCGCGCAGCATGGCCGCCGCGTCCCGGATCGCGATGTTGTAGTGGCTCCACGCCGCCGGGTTGAGCACCACGTCGGCGCCCTCGTCGGCCGCCTCGTGCAGCCACCTGATCATCTCGGACTCGGCGTCGGTCTGGCGCACCTCGACCGCGAGCCCGAGGCGTTCGGCCGTCTCGAGGCAGAGCCGCTCGAGGTCGGCGTGCGTCGTCGAGCCGTAGACCGACGGCTCACGGGTGCCCAGCCGGCCCAGGTTGGGCCCGTTCAGCACGTAGATCATCGCGCCACCTCGGCGTACGCCCGCTCGAGCAGCGACTCGTCGGGACCGGTCAGGATGCCGGGCTCGGCCAGGCCGTCCAGCACGACGAACCGCAGCGTGGCGGCGCGGGCCTTCTTGTCGACGCGCATCGCGCTCAGCAACTCGGGCCAGGCCTCGGACGAGTACGACGTGGGCAGCCCGAGCGACTCGAGGATCGAACGATGACGACCGGCGGTGGCCCCGTCGAGCCGCCCGGAGAGACGGGACAGCGCGGCCGCGAAGATCAGGCCGACCGACACGGCGTGGCCGTGCCGCCAGGTGTATTTCTCGCGCTTCTCGATCGCGTGACCCAGCGTGTGGCCGTAGTTGAGGATCTCGCGCAGGCCCGACTCCTTGAGGTCGACGCTCACCACCTCGGCCTTGACCCGGATCGCCCGCTCGACCAGCTCGCGCAGCACCGGGCCGTCGGGGTCGGCGGCCGCCTCGGGATCGCTCTCGATCAGCTCGAGGATGCCCGGATCGGCGATGAACCCGCACTTGACCACCTCGGCCAGCCCGGCCACCAGGTCGTCGGCGGGCAGGGTCCGGAGCGCGTCGAGGTCGCAGAGCACCGCGGCCGGTGGGTGGAACGCGCCGACGAGGTTCTTGCCGGCGGCGATGTTGACGCCCGTCTTGCCACCGACGGCCGCGTCCACCATGCCCAGCAGCGAGGTCGAGCACGGCACCCAGCGCACCCCGCGCAGCCAACCGGCCGCGACGAAGCCGGCCAAGTCGGTGACCGCGCCGCCGCCGACCCCCACCACCACATCCGTCCGGGTGAAGGCGTGCGCGCCCAGCTCGTCCCAGCACTTCGCGGCGACCTCGACGGTCTTGCCCCGCTCGGCGTCGGGCACTTCGATCAGCACAGCGGGCACGCCGGCGGCCGCGGCCACCCGGGCGGCCTGCTCCCGCAGCGGCGCGGCGAAGAGCACCGCCACCTGGGACGCGCCCTCGATCGAAGCGGGCAGCCGGCCGACCAGGTCACGGCCGACGAGCACGTCGTACGGACGGTCACCGCCCACGGGGATTGTTGTCACCACGGCGGACACCTTAGCGGCACCGCCCGGCCGGCAGGCACCCCACGAACGCCGTTCCACCCCTCGGGCCGGGCAAAATGGGGTTATATCTTTATGCCCCCAACGGGGTTACAACTGGGTCATGCCCAAAATCAACGTCTACCTTCCCGACGATCTGGCCGAGGCCGTCCGCGCGACCGGCGTCCCCGTCTCGGCGATCTGCCAGCGCGCCCTCGACCAGGCGGTCCGCCGCATCACCACGATCCGGCAGGCCGTCCTGACCGACGTCGACGCGGCCGCCCTGGCCGAGCAGTTCCCCAGCCTCACCGGCCGCCTGGTCACCGTGCTGACCCTGGCCGCGGAACGGGCCCAGGCGGCCGGCGCGGCCACCGTCTCCACCGGCGACCTGCTGCACGGCCTGCTGGCCGAGGGCGGCAACCTGGCGTTGCAGCTGCTCACCGCCATGGACGTCAGCCCCGGCTCGATCACGGCGCCGTCGGTGCCGGAGCCGGGTGAGCAGGCCGACGGGCTGCGGTTCAGCCCCAAGGCCGCCGCCGCCCTCGAACTGGCCGCGGGCGAGGCGCTGGGTCTCGGCAACAACTACGTCGGCTGCGAGCATCTGCTGATCGCCCTGGCCGCCGAGCCCGACGGCGCCGCCGGTGACCTGTTGCGCTCGCGGGGGCTCGACCCCCGGGCCACCCGCCGGGCGGTGGCGGCCGCCCTGACCGGCTACGCCCACCTGCGCGTCAACACCGGGCCGGTCCCGGCCACGGCTGATCTGCTCGCCGCCGTACGGAAGGAACTGGCCCCGCTGGTCGAGCGGATCGAACGACTCGAGAGCCGGGTCAGCTGACCGGCTGACGACCCGCGTTCGCCGGCAGCTCGGTGGACAGCACGATCTTGCCCCTGGTGTGCCGGGCGGCCAGCTCGGTGTAGGCGTCCCGCACGGCGTCCAGCGGATAGACCGCGGCGACCGGCATGACGATCCGGCCCCACGCCAGCTCGCCGGCGAGGAAAGCGAGGATCTCGGCGTCGCTGGCCGTGGAGCTGGCCTCGGTCTTGGCCCCGGCTCGCTGGGCGGCCGCGTAGTCGATGATCGTGTTGATCCGGGCCGGGTCGACCCGGAGGTCGACAGCCAGGTCCACGTATCCCCCGCCGTACGTGTCCAGGAAGGCGTCGATGCCGGACGGGGCCACCTCGCGCAACCGGTCGGCCAGGCCGTCGCCATAGCTGACCGGGGTGGCCCCGACGCTGCGCAACCAGGCCGCGTTGGCCTCGCTCGCGATGCCGATGACCTGGGCGCCGGTGTTACGGGCGAGCTGCACCGCGAGCGACCCCACCCCGCCGGCGGCCCCGCTCACGACGACCGTCTCACCCTCCTTGGGCTGCACGGCGCGCACCGACGCGTACGCGGTCACGCCGGCGACGAACAGGCCACCGGCCCGGATCCAGTCGAGCGCCAGCGGCTTGCGGGTCAGATGGTCGGCCGGGACCACGACGTGCTCGGCGTGCGACGACCGCCAGTCCGACCAGCCGAGCACCTCTTCGCCGATGGCGAACCCGGTGACCGACCGGCCGACCTCGACCACCCGGCCGGCGAAGTCGCTGCCCTGCCCCGAGGGAAAGGTGGCGGGAAAGCGCTCGTCCAGCAGTCCGCGGCGGATCGAACTCTCCCCCGGGTTGATGCCGGCCGCCACCACCTCGACGAGGACCTGGTCGGCGGCGGGCGAGGGGCGTTCCACGTCTTCGACGCGCAAGACGTCCACGTCGCCGTACTGATCGAATCGAACAGCTCGTGTCATGCGTTCAGTCTCGTCCCGCCGCGACGCGGTGAACGCGTCTCGTCGGTCACACCCGCGGCTCGGTGGTCAGTCGCGGAGCAGCGCGGCCACCTCGGCGGCGATGTCGGCCGGGGCGCGGCCGTCGGTCGCCACCGTGTGGGTGGCCACCGACGCGTACAGGGGCCGCCGTTGATCCAGCAGGTATTTCAGGGTGGCGCGCGGGTTGATCGACAGCAGCGGGCGGCCGGCGCCCAGGCCGACGCGCTTCACGGCGTCGCTCAGCTCGACCGACAGGTAGACGACGGTCTGCTTGGCCAGCAGCTCACGGGTGCCGTCGTGCAGGATGGCGCCGCCGCCCAGGGCCAGCACGCCGTCGAACTCCTCGAGCGCCACCGCGATCGTCTCGCGCTCGAGCGCCCGGAAGGCGTCCTCGCCGTCGTCGATGAAGATCTCGGGGATCGGCTTGCCGGCCCGCGCCTCGATGACGGCGTCGGCGTCGGCGAAGGGCACGCCCAGCAGGCCGGCGACCGCGGCGCCGATCGTCGACTTGCCCGCGCCGGGAGCGCCGACGAACACGGCCCGGGGCGCCATCAGCGGATGACCAGGGCGTCGAGGTAGCCGGCCAGGTTGCGCCGGATCTCGGCCACCGAGTCGCCGCCGAACTTCTCCACCGCCGCCTCGGCCAGCACCAGCGCGACCATGGCCTCGGCGACGATGGCCCCGGCCGGGACGGCGACGACGTCGGAGCGCTGGTTGATGGCCGTGGTCGCCTCGCCCGTCGTCACGTCGATGGTCTGCAGGGCCCGGTTGAGCGACGAGATCGGCTTGAGCGCGGCGCGCACCCGCA
This sequence comes from Actinoplanes sp. M2I2, assembly GCF_023544445.1. GTDB lineage: Bacteria > Actinomycetota > Actinomycetes > Mycobacteriales > Micromonosporaceae > Actinoplanes. The sequence goes on from NZ_JALPVJ010000048.1 coordinate 18,608, forward strand.
GCGGCTCGCCGTTCGTGATGCCGCCCTCGAGGCCGCCCGCGCGGTCGGTCACGCGCTTGACGCCGTCGGCGGTCGGGATGATCTCGTCGTGGGCGACCGAGCCGCGCGAGCGGGCCTGGGTGAAGCCGTCGCCGATCTCGACCCCCTTGACCGACTGGATCGACATCAGCGCGGCGGCCAGCCGCGCGTCCAGCTTGCGGTCCCACTGCACATGCGATCCCAGGCCCGGGGGTACGCCGTAGGCCAGCACCTCGACGATGCCGCCCAGCGTGTCGGCGTCGCTCTTGGCCGCGTCGACCTCGGCCACCATGCGCGCGCTGGCCTCGGGGTCGAGGCAGCGCAGCGGGTCGGCGTCGATGCGCTCGGCGTCCTCGGGCGTGGGGATCAGCCCGCTCTTGGCAGCGACCGACCCGAGCTCGATGACGTGCGACACGATCTCGATGCCGAGCGCCTGCTTGATCATGTTTTTGGCGACCACGCCGACGGCGACCCGCGCGGCCGTCTCGCGGGCGCTGGCCCGCTCGAGGATCGGGCGGGCGTCGGTGTGCCCATATTTCTGCATGCCGGCCAGGTCGGCGTGGCCGGGGCGGGGCCGGGTCAGCGGCGCGTTGCGGGCCAGGGCGGCGAGCTCCTCGGGAGCCACCGGGTCGGCCGACATGACGGTCTCCCACTTGGGCCACTCGGAGTTGGCCACCCGGATGGCGACGGGGCTGCCCAGCGTGAGCCCGTGCCGGATGCCGCCGACGATCTCGACGACGTCCTGCTCGAACTTCATCCGGGCGCCGCGGCCGTAGCCGAGCCGGCGGCGCGCGAGATCGCGCCCGATCTCCGCGCTCGTCACCTCGACGCCGGCGGGAACACCCTCCAGCAGCGCGACGAGCGCCGGTCCGTGCGATTCACCTGCGGTCAGCCAGCGCAACACGGGTCACAGTCTGGCACGCCGTGGATGCGGGGCGCCGCTGCCCTGCCGTCGTCCCGCCTTCCGGAATCGCGGGCTTGTCGTACCGGGGCGTTACCGTGCGCCGCACGTCGATCACCGCGGTCGCACGCCTACCGGATCAGGAGCCGGCCATGTCGCTCAACCTTCGGGCCGCCGCCCGCGCGATCATCCTCGACCAGGACGACCACGTCCTGCTGTGCCGATTCGTTTCCCGTTATCCTTCAGTGCGCTTTAGCAAGCACATGATCGATAGTCCTGCCTTGCGGTGGGACGGTCCCGGTCTGACCCGCTGATGCGGTGCCGGGTTCACGCTTCACGGCCACCTGCCCGCGGACGCGGGTCTTCTG
>NZ_JALPVJ010000049.1 GCF_023544445.1 Actinoplanes sp. M2I2
CGCGCGAGCCAACGCCAACCCACCCGCACCCCCCCCCTGCCGGGCGGTCACCGACCGCCTCGCGCCGCACGGGAGAACCGCGACTTCGTCGCGCGAGCCAACGCCAACCCACCCGCACCCCCCCTGCCGGGCGGTCACCGACCGCCTCTCGCCGCGCGGGAGAACCGCGACTTCGTCGCGCGAGCCAACGCCAACCCACCCGCACCCCCCCTGCCGGGCGGTCACCAAGCGTCTTGCCGCGGGAGACGACTTGAGTTCGTCGCGTGGGCCACGACGACCGCACCGCATCGCCTCCGCCGTGCGGTCACGGGACGCCTTGGCGCGTGCGAGGAGAACGCGACTTTGTCGTTAGCCACGACAAACCCACTGGCGCCCCCTCGACCGGGGGGTTACCGACCGCCTCGGCGCGCGAGAGCCCGTGACTTCGCGGAGCTAAGTACGACAAGCCTGACCGCACCGCCGCTGCCGCGCGGTCGCCGGGCGGCTCGCTGTGTGTGTGTGAGGACGCGGATGGGTCTCGCTCTTCACGGCGATCAGCCCGCGTAGCGGACGTCCCGGACGTGTGCGCTGATGAAGCTCCACGCTGGGCTATCGGTGTCGGTTCGGTTGGCCAGGCCGACGAATCCTTCGTCGAAGGGGTTCTTGGAGCCGGTCCGGTGGCCGGAGCCGAAGGTAACGCCGGCCAGCGCATAACCGCCCCCGGCGAGGCGGGCCAGGACGGGACCGCCGCTGTCGCCGAGCGCTCCGCCGCCCGTGGCCGGGTCAGAAGCCAGAAGGTTGCCGGGAGCAAAGGCGCCCAACGGGGCCCGGGCCGCCACCGCCTGGTCCCACGTCATCGACTGTTCAAGAGCGCGTTTCACCAGACGGGTCGCCTTCCCCTCCGTCTGTGTCGGATCGATGGCGCCGTAACCCCAGCGCTCGACGACGCCGACGTTCCCGGCCAGCGGTCCATACAACAGCGGCATCGGAGTGACATCGACAACGGGGTCCTGCAGATGCAGCACCGCGACGTCGTCGCCGCCCGACGAACGGCCGCTGTAGCCGGGCATCAAAAAGATCTGGTGCGGCCGCACGCTGTACGCAGGATTGCTCGGGCCCTCACGGAACGAGATCTTCACCTCGGACGGCGAGTACGGCTCGACACGTGGCTCAAGCGCAATCATGCAGTGCGCCGCAGTGACGACCCAAGTTGGCGAGATGAGAGTGCCGGTGCAGTTCTGACCGGATAGATCTCGCACGCCGTTGTCGCTGAAGATGTGAACGACCGCCGGTTCCGGACTCACCCCGTCAACGAGCATCGACTCGCCCCCGATGATTGCCTGAGCTGGCGACGCACCGACGACTGTCGAGACAACGCCCGCAAAAAGCCCCACGACGAGGCGGTGGATCCGGTGTGAGGTCATGACAACATCCCCTTTGGCCGTGACGGCGCCCGTTTGCCGGGCTTGCCTGCACCACGAAGCGCACGGTCGAGACGGTTCACAGCGTCACTCGAACGTGGATCCGCGTCTCGCGTTCTCGACGCTCGGTGCCTGATCCCCACCCACTTCTGGTCAACGAGGGTGCCGGGCTCCGTGGGCGGCGGCCGGCGCTGGTGGCATCCGGATCTGCCGGGAGATGGAGGCGAATGTGGTCTGGCGCCCTGGGCGGCAGTCACCGCTTCGGGCGCGGTGAGGGGTGTTCGGGAACCCGGTTCAGGTTGGGGGCACCGCGTGGATGCTGTGCAGGGTTGCCATCACGTAGAGCGGGATGACGACGAGATTCTTGATCGCGAAGGTGATGGCGTCTGCGGTCTGCGGGGCCGGCGCGGCGTGGAGGTGGGCGGCGTCGAGGAGGGCGCGGACTGTGCCGTCGTTGATGAGGGTCGCCAGCACTGCGTTGACGGCGAGGGCCACGAGGGTGACGACCGCCAGCTCGATGAGGATCGCCGGCCATCCGGTCCGGACGGCGTGAGCGATGTCGGCGCCGACGGAGCGCCATCGGTTTCCGGCGAACAGTGACGGGGCGTTCCATCCTCGGCCGATGGCGATCATGGCGATGATCAGCGTGGCCCGCAGCAGTTCGACGAGCAGTTCCATCCAGGCGGTGCCGGTGCCGGTGAACAACTGGTACGAGCGGAGGGTGGCCGGGACGACGGCGATGCCCAGCAGGACTGCGCTGGTGAAATAGGCGGCGGCCGAGGTGGAGATCAGGCGCAGGCCGCCGGTGAGGTGCGCTGACAGGTAGGTCACTTGGGCGGCCGGGTCATCAGACGGCCCATGAGGGTCTTCGCCCACGGGTGGTATCGGGTGTTCTGGAAGGCAGCCACGGTCCAGGCCGAGCTGTCGCGGCGCAGCATCGTGGTGTTGGTGGAGAGTCGCTTCGCCGAGGGGGTCGATCGGTTCTGCCACCTCATGATGATTCCGGCGCGCTGGACGACGATCGCCGTGTCGGGGGCGGGAAAGTGCGTGGCCCGCTCGAGTACGGCCAGCCGCGAACCCTTCATGATCCCGGCGAACAGGGCGCGATGCCCGTCGGCGATCTGCTTGCGTCCGGTCATGACTGTGCCGTCGAACGCCACGTAGGTCGCGTCAGCCGAGTGCAGGGCGGCATAGGCGTCGGCGTCGCCGTCCCGCCAGCACGATTCCAGGGCAGCGAGCACGTCGAGGACTTCCGCGGGCGCGGTGGTGGTCATCTGCTTCTCCTGATTTACTTAGACGCATCGTAGTAATTACTACGCTGAATCTAAGTATTGGTGAGAGGTATGTCAACAGCCGGCGAAGCCGCCGAACACCATCTCGGCCGTGACCTCAGCAGCGCGGTCGTCCTGTATCACCAGGCCGTCGCGGCACGCCTCGGCCTGTCGGCGGGTGACCTGAAGACACTGGAGCTGATCGCCACGCGCGGGCCCTTCAGCGCGAGCGAGCTGGCCCGGCTCACCGGCCTGACCGCCGCGGGGATCACCAGCGTCGTCGCCCGCCTCGCCGCCGGCGGTCACGTCGTACGGGAAACCGACCCCGCCGACCGGCGGCGCGCCGTCATCCGGGCGGCCGACGTGGACCACCCGGAGCTGGCGGAGGCCTTCGCCCGCCTCGGTGGGGCCCTCGGCGGGCTGATCACCGAGTACGACCCGGCCCAACGCTCCGCGATCGTCAGCTATCTGCACCGCATGATCGACATCCTCCGGGAGCAGACAGTCCTCCTCGGGCCACCCTGACCCCGGGGGCCCCAGGCGTCCTCACTCCCGGACGGAAGTACGGTCCCTGGTTCAAGCCGGCCCGGAGGCGTCGCCCCAGGATCGGAGAGCCGTTGTGGCCAGTTGGCGGTGAGCCGAGCTCGAGCTGACGGCCAGCACGTCTTTGATCAAGGGCTTGAGCATCGCGCGACGAGATGCCAGTTCCGGGGCCTCCGCGAGGACGACCGCGGCGGCCACGGCCGCTTCTCGGACGACGGGGTCGGGGTCGTCGAGGCAGGCGGCGACGCCGGCGAACAGGTGCGGGCGGATGTCCCGGACCTTTCGGAAGGTTGACGTCGGATGGTCCATCGGTGAGTAGCCGGCCAGCTCGACGAAATCGCGTTCGCGGGCGTCGCTGACCGCGCCGGCCAGAGTGGCCAGCCAGGTCAGCAGATCGGCTCGCCTGCGGTTGCCCGTTCGCGGGTCGCCCACCAGCACGGCGACGTAGTGAGCGGCCGGCACCGCGGCGGTGTGGACGTTCGGATAATCGATCAGTTCGTACGTCAGGTGGAAGATTCCGGCCTCGGAAGCCGCCTGTTCCTCCGAGGCCAAGCCGGCAAGGAGATCGGGCGTTTCCGGGTAGGCCGGGCCGTTCCTGTTCTCGAGCCCCGACCAGTCGGTCTCGGCCAGGATTCGGCGGGGATCGGAGGGGCCGGTCATCTGTCCATCATGGCATGCACGCCTTCCGGGAAAGGGGTGACGGCGGCGGCCCCGCCAGGGCCGCCGCCGTCACCTCGGACGGGTCTCGGTCAGGAGCCGAAGTACCGGCCGGCCTGGTAGAACTTGCCGTTGCGCCCGAATCGGACCGTCAGCGACGCCGCCGCCGGGAGCAGCCCGGCCACGTTGCCGCGGCAGAATCCGCACATGCCCGCCGGGTGGGTGATCATCAGGCGGCCGACCGCGCCCTCACCGCCGTATTTCTGGAGCAGGAAAGCGGCCTGCACTTCCACGTGGGAGCCGTAGAAGTCGCCGTTGTCCATGCGGCCGACTCCGGATTTGAGGATGTCGTCCTTGACGTCCGGGTGCAGCGACGAGGAATTGAGGTCGAAGGACCCCTGTCCCTCGATGTGCAGCACGCCGCCGGTCGCCTTCTGCGGCTCCTTGGAGTAGGCGGCGTTCTTGGACGCCCGGACGTGGTCGTCCATGTCGCAGTTGTGGACGAGAACGGCGTCGGCGCCGGCGAGCACGTAGTAGGAGTGCAGCCCGGCGACGGTGAGGTCGTACGTGACCTCCTTGTTCTCGTAGGAGCGGACCGCGGAGACCTGTACGTAGGTGCCCGCCGACGTGCGCAGCAGTTCGTCCTCGCGCAGGTCGCCCGCGTCGACCCACTTCTCGCGGGTCTGCGACCAGAACGGGTGGTGCTCGGTGGTGGTGATGGTCGACGACGAGCCGTCGGCCACGGTGACGTCGACGAACTGCTTGTCGTCGTCGGTGCGGATGGTGTGGGTGACCTGCCGGCCGGTGCTGTCGAGACCGGCCGTAGGGTCACCGGCCGCGACGGTGTCGCCCGGCTCCACCTCTTCGATGGGCTTGGTCGTGCCGTCGGCCAGCAGCACCGCGGTGCCCGCGACGAAGCTGTGCGCGACCGGGCAGGCCGCCCCGTCGCCGGCGTCCTTCTTGGTCTTGGCCTTGGCCTTGGCCGCCGCGGCCTTGGCTTTCTCCTGGACTTCGGCGGCAGCCTTCTTGGCTGCTCGTTCCGCCGCGGCCTTGGCCGCCGCTGCCTTCTCGGCCGCGGCCTTCGCCGCGGCCGCCGCCGCTTCCTTGGCTGCCTTCGCGGCGTCCTCGGCGCCCTTGATGATCGCCCGGGCCCACTTGAGCTCCTGGAAGAAGGTGATCACGGCCTTGCCTGCCTTGAAGATGGCCTCGGCGATCTTCTTGGCCTTGAAGATCTTGCCCCAGGGCAGGGCGCCGACGACCATCGAGACGCAGGCGACCAGGTCGCCCTTGAGGCAGTTGAGGATGTCGTTGATCCCCAGGAACTCCATCAGGATCTGGCCGCCGGCCTCCAGGATCACATCCAGGGTGCTCTTGGACTGGAGCTGGTTGGCCTTGGCGAGGTCCTCCGGCGACGGGCCCTGGGTCTCCGCCGGGGTCGTGGTCGGTGACGTGGTGGTGGGTCCGGCGTCGGGCACCATGCCGGTCGGGTCGGTGTAGGCCACCGGATTGTTCGAGGCGTACCGGTAGGCCGACACGGCGCCCTGTCCGGTGGGCATCGCGTCGCGGCTGTCGAACCGGCCGGTACCCGGGTCGTAGTTGCGCGCCCGCAGGTAGTAGTTGCCGTCGCCCGAGGTGGAGTCCTGGTAGCCGCCGGCGAACCGCATGGGGTTCTCGACGCTCGCCTCGGGCAGTTGCTGCCCGGCCAGGGTCGGCCCGACCCGCGGGTTGCCGAACGGGTCGTAGTCGTAACCGGCCAGCGGCACGCCGGCCGGCGACAGCAGGTTCGCCGTGCCGCCGAGCCAGTCGTGGGTGTAGGAGAGCACCCCAGCGGCCGGGTCGAGCAGCGCCAGCGGTTCGTCGTCCGGCCCGTAGGCGAAGCCGCGCTTCTCGGTGACCGCGCCGCCCTGCTCGACGGTGTCGATCGCGATCTGCGGCAGGGTCCCGGCCACGTCCCAGGCCCAGCGCTGGGTCGAGGACTGCTGTTTGAAGGCCGTGGTCGAGGCCAGCCGCAGCCCGGTGGCGTCGTAGCCGAACGTCGTCGACTGCCCCGACGCCAGGGTGGCCTTGGCCAGGGTGTTGTCGAGGTTGTACTCGAACTTGTCGCCGCCGGCCTTGACCTGGTTGCCCCGGGCGTCGTAGCGGTACTCGGTCTCGCGCTCGTGGTTCGGCCCCTCGAGCTCCTCCTCGACGAGCTGGTCGGCGTCGTCGTACTCGTACTCGGTGACGTCGTTGCCGGCCGTGCCCGACCGCACCTGCTCGGTGCGGTTGCCGACCAGGTCGTACCGGTAGTCGATCCGGCCGGCCGGCTTGACCGTCTTGTCGGTGCAGGACGCCACGCCGTAGCAGGCCGAGACGACCTGGTCGGCCTCGTCGAAGCTGTAGGCCACCGACTCGGCGACCCCGCCGCGGGTGGTCACCACGCGCTTGGGGTTGCCGACCCGGTCCAGCGTCAGGTCGTACTTGGAGATCGGGTCCTGGACGCCCGGCACGGGATCGCCGGTGCGCTCGGTGCCGATCGAGGTGAGCCGGCCCGCGTCGTCGTAGACCCGCTTCTCGGTCAGACCGGTGCCGCCGGGCAGCGTGGTGCTGGTCCGCCGGCCGGCCGCGTCGTAGCCGAAGCCCCAGGTGGCGCCCTGCGCGGTCAGCGACGTGATCCGGCTGGCCGCGTCGTAGCCGTACGACACGGTGGTGCCGTCCGGGTATTGCCGGTCGGTGATGTTGCCCCGGGCGTCGTAGTCGTAGCCGAAGGTCTCGTCGGCACGACCGGCCTCCTTGCGGGTGACCGACCTGATCTGGTCCTCGTCGTCGTAGACGACGGTGCGGACACCGGCCGGGTCCCCGTGCGAGGTGGTCCGGTCCTTGGCGTCGTAGCCCCAGGTGTAGACCGGGCCGCCGGCGCCCGTCGTACGCTTGGCCAGGCGGTTGACGATGTCGTACTCGTCGACGACGGTCCGCTTGGCCAGTTCCTGGGCGCTCAGGTCGTCGAGTTCGTCGTCCTCGCCGAGGGTGAGCGTCTGAATCCGGTTGCTGTCGGCGTCGTACTTCGCGTACGTGCTGCGCCCGATCGGGTCGGTGCTGCGCAGCACGCGTCCGGCGTCGTCGTAGTAGACGCTCGTGCGATTGCCCCGGGGGTCGGTGACCGACGAGAGCGAGCCGTCCTCCCCGTACGAGTAGAAGGTCGATTCCTCCTCGGGGTCGTCGGCGTCGTACTCGGCGTTCGGCGCGGTGACGGTCCGCGGCTGGTCGTCGTCGTTGTAGGTGTAGCGCGTGGTGTGACCGTTGGCGTCCCGGCTGGACACCGGCCGGTTCAGCGCGTCGAACGTCGTCGTGGTGACGTTGTCGAGCGCGTCGACGGCCCTGGTCGCGTTGCCGGCCCGGTCGTACTCGTAGTGGGTGGTGAACCGTTCCTTGTCGGCACCCTCGACGTTGCCGCGCGGCTCGGTGACCGAGGCCATCAGACCGTCGTCCGTGTACGCGTACGTCGTGATGCCGCCGGTGGCCGAGGTCTGCTTGATCTTGTTGCCGGCCTCGTCGTACTCGGTCTTCGTCTGCGCCCCGCCCGAGTCGGTGATGCCGGTCTGCCTTCCCGCCTTGTCGTAGGACATCGACGAGGTACGGCCCAGGCTGTCCCGGACGCCGGTGACCAGGCCGCTGTTGGCCCGCGTGGACGTGGAGGACTTGCCCAGCTCGTCCACGGTCTCGACGCTGCGGTCCAGGTCGTCGACCTTGTAGTCCTTCACGACGACCTGGCCGTTGGGGTAGGGCCGGCGCATCTGGATCAGGTTGTCGTTGTGGTCGTAGCGGTAGGTGGTGGTGAAGTCCGCCTTGTCGGCCCCGGGCACGTTGCCGCGCGGCGAGGTGACCGACTCGACCAGGCCCTTCGCGTTGTAGGCCCAGCTCGTGACCAGGTCGGCCTCGTGCTTCATGTCGACCGCGGACGTGGCCCGGCGTCCGGCCGGCGTGTAGGTGTAGAGCAGAGTCCGGCGCGCCTCGTAGGTGGCCCGGGGCAGGCCGTTGTCGAAGTACGCGTACGAGACGGACACCCCGCCGGGAGTCGTGGTCTTCTTCAGCCGTCCGGCCACGTCGTACTCGGTGCTCGCCGGGTTCCGCTTGCCCGGCGCGTGCACGGCGACCGGCCGGTCGAGGTCGTCGTAGACCGTGCGAGTGGTGTAGTTCTCCCGCTTGGCCCCGGCCACGGTGCCCCGCGGGTCGGTGACGGCGATCTGGCGGCCGGCCTTGTCGTAGCCGAACTCGACCCGGCGGCCCTCCGGCGAGACGGACGCCTTGGTCAGGCCGGCGTTGAGCTCCCCGTCCGGGATGTTCTCGTAGCGGGCGACCTTGCCGCGCTGGTTGGTGACGGTCAGCGGGCGGCCCCGGTCGTCGTACGTGTAGGTGATCGCGCGACCCTCGGGATCGGTGGTCCGGACCAGCTCGTCGAACGCGTTGTAGTCGTCCTTCCACGTCTGCCCGTCGGCGTCGACGTGGGTGGTCGGGTTGTTGCGCGCGTCGTACTGTGTCTTCTCGCTGAACCGGCGGCCGGGCGCGAACTGCTCGATCAGGTTGCCCGCCGCGTCGTACTGCGACTCGTGCTGGTTCTGGTTGCCGTTGACCACCAGGTTGCGGTTGAGCGTGCCGTCGTACCGGTGGTTGTTGGTGTCGCCGTTGCCGCGCTGCGAATAGAGCAGCACGTTGCCCTTGTAGCCGTCCCAGACCACCACGTTGTCGGCGTCGGTGGTCTTGGCCTCCTGCTTGGTGGGGTTCCACTCGAACTTCGTGGGCGCGCCCAGAGCGTCGAGCTGACGGGTGACGCGGCCGGTCTCGCCGTACTCGTTGGTGACCGTGACGACCTTGCGCGGGTCGATCACCTGAGTGAGCAGGCGGGCCGCGCTGTACCGGTACTGCCAATCCTGCCCGGCCGCGTCGCGAACCTTGGTCAGCAGGCCGTTGGTGTAGGAGTACTGCGTCCTACGGCCGTCCGGCAGCGTGATCGACTCGATCAGCCCGGCGACCAGCTTCACCGTAGCCTTGCGCCCCGACGCGTCGGTCACCGTGATGCCGGTGTCGGTGTGCGCGAGCCGCAGGCCGGCCTGACGCGGGTTGAGGACCGACACCAGCCGGCCCTGCGCGTCGAAGGTGAACACGATGTTGTTGCGGGTCGTCAGTGCCCAGCCGGCGCCGGCCCTGGTCAGCGTCGACCGTACGCCCGGCGGGCGCGCGTAGCCGTCGCCGTCGGCCCGGAACACCGTGTCCGAGCCGTCCTCGGCCCGCACCAGGACGCCGCCGGCGGTGGCGGTGACCTTCAGGTCGAGGCCCCACGCCCAGCCCGGCCCGAGCGCCGAGGCGCCGGTGTTGAGCGACGAATAGGCCCGGCCCGACTCGAACGGCACGCCGAACGAGGCCATCGACAGGTCGCCCTCGCTCAGCGTGAAAGCCCCGGTGCCGGTGTTGACCCCGGTCGCCCGTACGGCCTGGCCGGCCGAGGTCATGCCCAGCGCGGCCGAACAGCCGCAGCCGGCCGCCTGCCGGTCCGGGATCGCCGGCGGGTCGATCGTCGTCCGCGGCTGCGCGTTCTCCGAGTTGGCCGACGGCACCTCGCCGTCCGGGTAGATCGCGGTGATCGTGACGAAGTAGCTCCGCGCCGCGTCGAGCTGCCAGCCCTCGGCCGCGCCGAGCGATTTGCAGTAGCGGCGCAGGTCGCCACAGCCGTCGTTGCCGAGCTTGTCGCGGCCCAGCACGACCGATTCCTGCTTGGTCGGCGACCCGGTGTCGTAGAGGTCGACGCGCCACGACTCGAAGGCGTCGTCCTTCACGTTGAAGTACGCGACGAGCGAGGTGTCGCCGACCACGAACCCGGGCCGCAGGACCACATCGACGAACGTTTCGCTCGGCGCCGCCGCGGCCGCCCGTGCCACCGCGGCCTTGCCCACCGTCTCGGCCCGGCCGCCCGCCGGGACCAGAGGCGGTACGACCGGCGGGCGCGCGTTCTCGGCGACGGGCTCGTTGCCGGCGGCTCCGGCCGGAACGCCGCGCTGCTGCGGCGCCTGACCCGCCGTGACGGTCGGAACCTCGCCCGGATCGGCCCGGGCCGGCACCGCGGCCGGTGGCGCCAGAGTGGCGATGAGTAGTAGGGCGCTGAAGCCCGCCAGCCGGCGGACCCGCGCGACAGGACGCGCGAACGACATGTGGATTACCTCCCCCGTGGAATGACCCCACGGAGCGAAACATGTCTATTCATCAATCAATGCGTTGTGTCCAAGATCCGTCTACAAAGGTCGGTGACTGTCCCCCGTGCGAGCTACCCGCAAGTGTCCACCGCGCGGTGACTACATGGGGCCGCCGAATCCCTAGTTTTCTCGGTACGGCGCGGCACTTCGGCCCCGTCGTACCGAGGGAGTCACCATGCGATTCGTCAAGCAGTTGCTCGCCGTGGGGGCGGTCGCGGTCGTCGGCGGTCAGGCCGTCGCCGCCGTCGACGGCAACAACTGGCTCACCCTGCTTTTCGGTCTGCTCACCGCCGTGCTCGCGGTCGTCGTCTACGCGTGGGTGGTGCGGCGTACCGAGAAGCGGGCGCCGGCCGAGGTGGCCCGGACCGGGGCGGCCGGCCGGCTCCTGCGGGGGGTGCTCCTCGGCGTGGGCATGTTCGCCGTGGTCATCGTCGCCATCGGGCTGCTGGGGTACTACGACGTCGACGGCCTGGGCTCGGTGCCGGGCGCGGTCGGACTGCTCGGCTTCGCGGCCGCCGCCGCCACGACGGAGGAGCTGCTGTTCCGCGGCATCCTGTTCCGCATCCTCGAGGAGCGCCTGGGCACGTGGATCTCGCTGTTGCTGACCGGGCTGCTCTTCGGCGGGATGCACCTGGCCAACCCGGACGCGACCCTGTGGGGGGCGACCGCCATCGCGATCGAGGCCGGGTTCCTGCTCGCCGCCTGTTACGCCGCCACCCGCACCCTCTGGGTGCCGATCGGCCTGCACTTCGGCTGGAACTTCGCGCTGGGCGGCATCTTCAGCGCGCCGGTCTCCGGCACCGGCGAGTCGAAGGGCCTGCTCGACGCCACCCTGTCGGGCCCGTCGCCGATCACCGGCGGCGACTTCGGGCCGGAGGGCAGCCTCTTCGCCGTGGGCGCCGGCCTGGCTCTCACCGTGGTGTTCCTCTGGCTGGCACACCGTCGCGGCACGATCGTCCCCCGCCGCCGGGCGATCGGCGTGCCACCGGTCGCTACGGTTTCCCGGTGATCGAACTCCGGCGGATCCCGAACCTGTGGCAGCGGTGGGACGTCACGGTCCGGGATCTTCCCCTGGCGGTGCTGCTGGCCGTCATGTCCGTCATCCCGGCGCTGCAGAAGTACGGGACCCAGCTGGGTGACCTGCCGCGCCGGCCCTTCGACGCGCTCACCGCCCTGGTCATCGCCCTCGAGTGCCTTCCGATCGCCGGACGCCGCCGGTGGCCCGCCCTCTGCCTCGCCCTGGTGTCGGCGGGCTTCGTGATCGACCAGCTTCGCGTCTACCACACCGTCGCCGGCTCCGCGTTGCCCATCGCGTTGATGAGCGCGGGCGCCCACCTGGAACGGCACCGGCGGACGGTCCTGCTGCTGATCGGCGGGGCCTATCTGCTGTTCGTGGCCGTGCTGGACCGGCGCGGGTCGGGCGAGGGCGTCACCGGGTTCACAACCTTCTTCCTGGCCATGGTGCTGGCCTGGGGTTTCGGGGCGTGGCTGCGCCAGACCCGGCGGACCGAGGAGGAACGCCGGGCGCGGCTCGCGGAGGACACCCGTACCGCGGAACGGACCCGGATCGCCCGGGAGCTCCACGACGTGGTCACCCACCACGTGACGGCGATGGTGGTGCAGGCCGAAGCGGCGCGCTACCTGACCGCGGCGCCCGACCGGCTGGACGGCACCCTGGCGGCGGTCGGCGACACCGGCCGGCGGGCCATCTCGGACCTGCGCCAGATGCTCGACCTGCTCGACCCCGAGCACGGCGCCGAGCCGCCGGCCGACGGGATCCGTACGCTGGTCGGCCGGACCCGGCAGGCCGGGCAACCGGTGGAGCTGACCGAGGACGGCGAGCCTCGGGAGGCGGCCGGCCGGGCCGAGGCGGCGGCCCACCGGGTCGTACGGGAAGCCTTGACCAACGCCCTGAAACACGACCACGGCGCCCCGACCGTGGTCCACGTCCGGTACGGCCCGAGGGAGATCAGCGTGCAGGTCAGCAGCGACGGATCGGGGTCGGACGCCGCGTCTCCCGGTGGGAGCGGGCGCGGCCTGGCCGGTCTGCGCGAACGGGTCGGAGGCGAGTTCACCGCGGGCCGGCAGACAGGCGGCCACTTCGTCGTCCAGGCGCGCATCCCCACCGGGACCCCTTCATGACCACACCCGTACGCGTGCTGGTCTGTGACGACCAGGCGCTGATCCGCACCGGCTTCGCCACGATCATCGACGCCCAGCCGGACCTCGAGGTGGTGGCCGAGTGCGGGGACGGCCGCAGCGCGGTGGACCTGGCCGCCCGCCTGCACCCGGACGTGGTGGTGATGGACGTCCGGATGCCGGTGCTCGACGGCATCGAGGCGACCCGCCTGCTCGCCGGGGCCGGGGTCGCCCACCCGGTCAAGGTCCTCGTGGTCACCACGTTCAACCTCGACGAGTACGTGTACGAGGCCCTCCGCGCCGGCGCCAGCGGTTTCCTGCTCAAGGACGCCCCACCGGCGCAACTGCTGCACGGCATCCGCACTGTGGCGTCCGGGGCCGCGTTGCTGGCGCCCGAGGTGACCCGCCGGCTCGTCGGCCGGTACGCGGCCCGGATCCGCCCGGCCGGCGGCACGCCGCCCGACAGCGCCCTGACCGCGCGCGAACTGGAGGTGCTGCGCCTGATCGCCAACGGCCTCTCCAACAGCGAGATCGCCGCCACGCTGGTGATCAGCCACGAGACCGTCAAGACGTACGTCTCCCGCATCCTCAGCAAGCTCAACCTGCGCGACCGCGTCCAGGCAGTCGTCTACGCCTACCGCAACGGCCTGGTCACTTGAGCCGCGGAAGTCAGCCGGCGTCGCGCACACCTGACAGGACCAATCCCACCGGCTAACCTTGCGGTATAGGTATCGCTACACTAGCGCCGTGACTAGTTCCGACTGGGACACATACATCGTTGACGAGGTGCGTGAATGGATCGGGACGCTCGATCCGGCTTCCTTCCAGCGCGTGGTCCAGGCGATCGACGTGCTGGCTGAGGGAGGACCCGGGCTTGGCCGCCCCCTGGTCGACACCATTCGGGAGTCGGTGCTAGCCAACTTGAAAGAGTTGCGCCCCGGGACAGTGCGGATCCTCTTCGCGTTCGACCCATGGCGTTCGACGATCCTCCTCGTTGCGGGTGACAAGACTGGCGAGTGGAACAAGTGGTATGAAACCGCGATACCGCTGGCCGAGCGACGATACGAGATGTACCTGAAAGAACGGGGCGAGCAGGAGGGTGAGGCATGAACGGCTACTCGCGCTGGCAGGACATTCGGGCCGAGTATGTCGACCGGGCCGGCGGCGAGGAGGCCGTCGGCGAAGGAAAACGGGAGCTGCTGGCGGCGGTGATCGGACAGCGGCTCGCCGAGGTCCGGCGTGCCCGCGGATTCACCCAGCAGCAGGTCGCCGACCGTATGCAGGTCACCAAGGGCCGGGTGTCCCAGATCGAGCAGGGAAAGGTCTCCGGTCAGGACGTCATCGCCCGATACGCCGAAGCCCTGGGTGGACGGCTTCACCAGGCCATCTACTTCGAGGACGGGGACATCGCGGCCATCGCCTGAGTGCGGTGATGCCGGTGACAGTAGTGGCCGTGGAGGGGCCGGCAGGTCAGGCTGGAGCGGGTAACTCAGCGACGGACGAGGTGAGCGGTATGGCTACGGAAAAGGCGATTCTGGCCGGGGGCTGTTTCTGGGGTATGCAGGACCTGATCCGGCGGCGGCCGGGCGTGGTGGCGACGCGGGTCGGTTACACCGGCGGCCGGGTGGCCAACGCGACGTACTACAACCACGACGGGCACGCGGAAGCCATCGAGATCACGTTCGATCCGGCCGTGACGTCGTACCGGGACCTGTTGGAGTTCTTCTTCCAGATCCACGACCCGACGACGCTCAACCGGCAGGGCAACGACGTCGGCACCAGCTACCGCTCGGCCATCTTCTACGAGACCGACGAGCAGAAGCGGGTCGCCGAGGACACGATCGCCGACGTCGAGGCGTCGGGGCTGTGGCCGGGCAAGGTCGTCACCGAGGTGACCGCGGCCGGGCCGTTCTGGGAGGCCGAGCCCGAGCACCAGGACTACCTGCTGCGGATCCCGGACGGCTACACCTGCCACTTCCCCCGCCCGGACTGGAAGCTGCCGCACCGCGTCCGATGAGGGCAGCGTTCACGCGGGGCGGTGACAGACCGCCTCCAGGTTGATGCCGTGCGGGTCGAGCACGAACGCCCCGTAGTAGTCGGTGTGATATTCGGGATGGACAGCCGGCGCCAGCAGTGACGTGGCGCCGGCCGCCAGCGCCGCCTGGTAGAAGGTGGCCACGTCGTCGCGGCTGTCGACGGTGAAGGCCACATGCATGTTCGAGCCCACGGTGCCGCCGTCGATGAGCCAGAAGTACGGCTTGACGGCGGCCAGCCCGAAGCCGGTCATCGCGGTCGGCTGGTTCGGGGTCGCGTCCGGCGGGATCTCGAGCATCTTGGTGATGCCGATGGCCGCCAGCACCGGCTCGTAGAAGGCGACCGCGGCGGCCAGGTCGGGCACGGCGATGTTCAGGTGGTCGATGCGGGAGCCGGCACGGTCGATCGGGGAAGTCATGACCCCACCCTGCCCGCTATTGCGGTCACTCCGTGACGGTCAGACCGCGACCTCGTAGAGGAATTCCGTCCCGTCCTCCTCGTCCCACTGCTCCCCCACGTGGGTCAGCCCGAAGCCGGCGATCGTGGCGAGCGAGGCCGTGTTGTCCGGCCGGATGCTGGCCCGCAGGGTCTTCACGCCGGGCGCGGCGGCCGCCCAGCGCACCAGCTCGGTCACCATGGCGCGGGCATAACCCTGCCTGCGGTACGCCGGGTCGGTGCTGTAACCCATCTCGACCATGCCGTCGGCGTCCGGCGGTCCGTGGAACCCGGCCGCCCCGACCACCACCCCGTCGGGGACGGAGACCGCAGC
This sequence comes from Actinoplanes sp. M2I2, assembly GCF_023544445.1. Lineage (GTDB taxonomy): Bacteria > Actinomycetota > Actinomycetes > Mycobacteriales > Micromonosporaceae > Actinoplanes. The sequence goes on from NZ_JALPVJ010000049.1 coordinate 15,038, forward strand.
GCGGGCGACCCAGTCGGCGGCGCCGGGATCCGCGGTGATCTGGTCGAGACGCATCCGCCACAGCCAGGTGATCTCGTCGCTGAGGAACCAGTCGGACAACGGCACACCGGTCGCGGTGCGGGCCGAGGCAAGGTCACCGGCGAGCAGGGCGGAGAGGACGGCGGGCGGCAGGGGCACGAAGCGCACAGATTTTGACATCAGGGCGATCGTCACACGGCCGTCAACCGAAATCAGGCGCCGCGCTGCAGAGGGAGGTCGTCGGCCCGGGTGATCAGGGTGCCGCGGTGTTCGTCGTCGCCCCGGACCAGGGCCGCGATGTACTCGCTGGTCTCCTCGGACAGCGTGCTCAACGTCGGGGCGGCGGGCTGGCGGGTGATGTAGCCCTGCACGTGCCGGATGCGCTGCTCGTAGATCTCGCGCAGGGTCAGCGGGGACGCGTCGTCGACACCCTCGACGATGACCACGCGCGGGGCGTGGCCGGCGTAGCGGGCGGTGTCCATCACCAGCGACAGCTCCTTGGCGGCCAGCGGGTGGTGCAGGATCGCGCGGTCGACCTTGATCTGGGTGAGCGGCAGCTCGGCCATGCGCGACAACGACGCGTACCCCTCGCCGAAGTCGTCCACGGCGAACGCCACCCCGACGTCGCGGGCGATCGCGGCCAGCCGGTTGTGGAAGTACGCGTGCGGCGCCTCGGCCCACTGCTCGCCCCGGCGCGGCTCGATCGGGTCCTGCTCCGAGATCTCCAGCGTCACGGTCTCGGGGGCGATGGCCAGCTCGGCGATCATCGTGCGGAGGACCTCGACGTACGCGTCGCTCAGCAACGACCGTACGGCGACGTTGATCGAGACCGGTTTGGGCTGGGCCCAGGGGCCCTCGGCGTGGGCCTGGGCGTACGCGCGCAGCGCCATCCGGAGGATGACCTTGTCACGCTCGACGACGAACCGGTCACCCCACACCTCGGCCAGCCGGAGCATGGCGACCGGGGCGCGCTGGTCGCTCGGCGAACGCCGGGCCAGAGCCTCGTAGCTGTGCACGCCGACCCGCCGGGCCGTCTTGCCGAGCGTCACGACCGGCTGGAAGACGACACAGTACGACTCCATCACCCGCCGGTAGAGCTCGAAGCAGTGCTCGTACAGCGGGACGGGCAGCCGGCCGAAGGCGTCCCGCAGCGCGGTCAGCACCTCGATCTCGGCCTCGTCCGGGGACGCCGCGAAGTCCGTACGCCAGATGGTCTCGAGGATCTTGGCCAGCGGCTGGCCGAGCCCCAGCAGGTCGCCGGCCGGGTCGACCAGGGCGAGCAGCAGCGACCGGCCCTCGGCGTGCCGCAGCGGCACGCACAGCACCGTGCGGTGGGCGTCGCGCACGGTGTGCCCGAACCAGTCGGCGCCGGCCGGGAAGCGCAGCAGCGGGCGGATCCCGTCGAGGTCGAAGCGCTTGGACGAGTCGATCGTCTGGAAGCCGTTCGGGGTGTACTCGAGCAGCGCCGTCGAGTGGGCGTCGGTGGCGGCTCGCAGGTATTCGACGCGGGACGGCGCGGCGACGCCCGCCTCGGCCCGGCTGCCGGACGAGCGCGGCGCGGCGTGCCGGGGCATCCGGGCGTGGTGGGTGAGCCGGCTGATCAGCCGCAGGATCTCGCCGGCGGTCGCGTCCATCGGGTTGGCCAGCGGCCGCGACGCGGGCACGGCGGGCTGCTCGGCCGGCCCGGCCAGCACGATCTCGGCTCCCCCGGGCGGGCTCACGACCTGAGGCGTCAACCCCTGTTCCCGTACGGCGTCGGCGAGCGAGCCGAAGGTCAGGCGCTGCCGCCGGCTCAGGGTCGCGAGCACATGGGCGGTCAGGACCCCGTGCTGGATGACCGGGTCCTCGCGGCTCGGCGCATCGGCCACATACGACGTGAGGGCGCTGTAGGTCGTACGCGGAGTCAGGTGGGCGTCACCCACCGCGTCGACGATGAGGACGGCCGGCCCGGCGAAGAACTCGAGCACGTCCCGTTCGAGGAAAGCCATCCGAAGCCCCGCATCCGGATTTTCGGAAAGGACCGATTCGTCAAGATCCGGGGTGACGAGATACGTATCGGCGCCGCGACTCCACTCCGGAGTGACCGTATGCCCGGCGAAATAGACAACCAGGACATCCGACGGGTCGGACCGCATGACAGCCTGGCGCAGCGTCGCCTTGATCTCGCCGGCGGTGGCCTCCGCGCCGGTGAACAGGCAGGTCTCGAAGCCCTCGAGCGCCAACTGGTCACGGACCGCCTCGGCGTCACGCTCCGCGAACCGCAGACGCGGCGAACGCCGGCGTGGCCCGGCATCGTTGACGCCCACCATCACCGCGAAGCGCTGATTCGCCATCCAACGCCTCCGGTTTCGAGCACTCCCGCATTGGAGTGCTTCCGAGTGCGGCGTCCGCTGATGATAGCGACCGGACCGCCCCAATCCAATTGATCACCGAAGAGGGTGATGCCCACGCTCACCACCATCCATGCCTGCGGGCGGCAACTCGGGACGACAGTGCTCGATGCCATCCCCTGACGGTGCACGCGGCAAGGTCGGCGACGGGTGAACGGACCTCCGGCTACTTCGTGCCATACCCTCGCCCGTTCGCCCAAGAGACCGACGAGACTATTCCACCGAGATGCCACCCAAAGTCACATTACCGTGACGCCATCAATGACCCGTCAAGGAAATCTGATCGCATTCCTGCAGCTCACAGCGCTGCAGTTGAGATATGGAGGCACCTGGAGCATCCCGCATCAAGGATACGCGATCACATTGCGTAACCCTTTCGGTGCGGTGTGGACAGCACCCGCGGGGCCGGTGGAGGACGGCAACCCGCAGAAGGGCGATCCGGCTCATGGGGAAGGGCTACCGTCGGGCGCGGCCCACCACGGCACGTACTCACGAAGCTTGATCGGGGCCTGCGGATCGCGCAAGCCGATCAAACGCTCCTCGAGCGCCTCCTTGATCAGCCGCGATGCTTTGGCACTGTTTCGCGTCTCGATACCGAATCGGTCACGTACGGAGGTGTTCGTAACCTTCTGGGCACTGACGTAGCGCAAGCAGGCGTGCAGATACAGGGCCCGCGCCGCATGATCCTCCCCATCCGCTCATTGCGGCTCATAGGAGGACTGTCGATGAAGCGCAGCGGATCCACCAGGGGACGTCCTGGATTCGTGATCTCCATCCGGTCGTCGAAAACCTCCACGGTCGGCCCGCTACCGGCGACGAGGAAGTCCTGATGGAGCAGGGCGTTCGCCACGAGCTCGCGAACAGCGAGTTCCGGGTAGAGCCCGGCAGTCCGCCGCAAAGCCTGGCCGATCACTTCGCTCGAAGGAATCAGCTCGTTGATGTACCCGACCAGGCCGGCGAAGCCTCCGGCGTAGCCATGCACACCTTCTTGCTCCTTGACCGTCTCGACGCGACTACTCCCGCGGTACTGGATGACCCGCACAGATTTGCGGCGCAGTGCCGAGAACTCGTCAAGGTCGTGCGCGAACAGGATGGCTCCCAAATTGGTCACCGCCCAGGTGTCGGAGTCGTCCAGTCTTGCCATGCCTTCTCGGTTGAGCGCGTCCAAGATGCCGGATCGACTTTCCGGTAATGGCGCCTTCATGACCCGGAAGTAGGACGGGTAGTCGAGCAGTTGCAAGACGTCGGACGGGCTCAAGAGGTCCGCCGCGATCCCGTCCTCGAACGCGCCCAGCACGAACGATTTCCAGAGCCGCCGCTCCACATCGGGATGTGCCCCGAGCTTCTTCTTGTAGGAGCCGACCCGGATGAAAGCCTCACCCTTGAACGTCACAGGCTGCTGCAAGGCTCGATCGATCTCCAGGACGACCAAAGGCTTCTCACTGACACTGACGCGGTGAAAGGTGAAGTGGATCTGCGGCTTGAGGTGTCGCAGCAGCCAATTCTCAAGGTTTTCGTTGCCGACCTTCTGTCGGAGCGGATCGAACTCTGTGCCGACCGGAACGCGGGTACCGTCCTCGACTCCCCACAGGAGATACCCGCGGTGACGGCCAGCCAAGGCTGCGCCGTTGGCGAGCGTCGAGATGTAGCTTCCGATCTCAGCAGCATCGCCATTGCTTACTTTGTCTTCAAGCCATTCAGTCTCGGCAGGCAGTCTCAGCAGCTCCCGCACCAGTCGAACGAGCTGCTCAAGCGACCGCGCGGGGCTCAGAGCGCTCACCGTTATCTTTCAGTGCGCTTTAGCAAGCACATGATCGATAGTCCTGCCTTGCGGTGGGACGGTCCCGGTCTGACCCGCTGATGCGGTGCCGGGTTCACGCTTCACGGCCACCTGCCCGCGGACGCGGGTCTTCTG
>NZ_JALPVJ010000050.1 GCF_023544445.1 Actinoplanes sp. M2I2
TGCATGTGTTAAGCACGCCGCCAGCGTTCGTCCTGAGCCAGGATCAAACTCTCCAACAAAATCTTTGGAAAAGCGTCCCGGCAACAAAATAATGTTGCCAAAGGAATCTCCCACCTAACCTGCACCATCCCTCCCGAAGGAAAGAAAGTGACAAGCCGGCCGGGGTTCAAACTAATTGGCACTGGCTTATCAAGCACCCTGTTGAGTTCTCAAAGAACAACCACACCCGGCTAACCGCTCCGGGGCACTCGTAAAACTCTACCCGCTGCTTCCCGTTCCGCCAAATCCGGGTCGCAACCCGATTTCGCCGAACCGAAAAGGCTCAGGCACCACAAATCAAACGAACCAGCTCGAGCCCCGCGAACGGCGCAACGATCCACTTCGCTAGATCTTTTGTGGTTTCCCCCAGGACGGCCGCGCCGGGCCCCTTCCGGGTCCCGCTCGCTCGCCCGTCTCCCTGGCGGCTCGGAAAACATTACCCCCTCATCCCCCGCCCGCCAAATCGACCCCCCATGGCGTGGCTCACCCCGTCCCCAGCCCTCAACCCGACCCCGCGTCCGCCGACTCTCCTCCCCTTCCAAGGTCGTCCCGCAGCACCGCGACCGGCCCGCAAGGACGGCTCCCGAAAGACGTGGATGGCGCACATCCCAGTCGCACGCCAGATCATCCAGAGACCCCGCCAACCCGCCCCCTGACGATCACGCGCAAAGGGCAGTCGCCGTGGCGAACCCGGAAGGCCATGAAGGCGACGGCGCCTCACCCGCGCACGGCGGCGAAGCCGAAAAGGGCCGGCGGGACCGTCCGCGCCGGCGCTGAAACATCCCGAAGCCGGGACGCCCCCCGTTTCCGCCAAGCCCAGACGCGCCGCGATCTGGGGAGACACCACGTCCGGAAGGCGCGACAACCCGGCGACGCACCGCGCAGGGAGCCAAACCGCGCAAGGAGGCAGATCAGCGCGGAGGCACCGCAAGCCGGAGAGGTACCGAGGCAGCTCCCCTCAGCAACCAGCTCCAACCTGACCACCCACCAAGCGCACCTGACTGACCGCAACCGGCACGGTCCTGCTCCCGCAACCCTCACCCAGGCCCGCCCGCCCAACCCGACCCGCTGTCCATCAACCACAGCGCGGCAGCCAGACCCGCCCCGCCAGGTGACCGCCCACCCCCACCCGGCCCCCAGCAGCCCCCGACCACCACGAACCCGCAACGTGCCGCCCCGCCCGTCCACCGCAACAAACCCCAACCCACCGACCCCGCGCCCGACCGCGGAACCCCCCGGCGATGATGAGATCCGACCGCCCACCGAAGGAGTCCCCCACCATGACCGACGCCGACCTCCTGTTCACCGGCGGCCACGTCTTCACCGAGAGCCCCGACGCCCACACCACAGCCCTGGCGGTCAAGGACGGCAGGATCCTCGCCCTGGGCGGCGACGACGAGCTCCGCGAGCTGATCACCCCCAGGACAGAAGTGGTGGAGCTGAACGGCCGCCTCCTGCTCCCCGGTTTCCAGGACGCCCACATCCACGCCGTCATGGGCGGCGTCGAGATGGGCCAGTGCGACCTCACCGGCACCGTGGACCGGGACGAGTACCTGCGCCGGATCCGCGAGTACGCCGACCTCCACCCCGAGGCCGAGTGGATCGTCGGCGGCGGCTGGTCGATGGAGAGCTTCGAGAACGGCATCCCCGATCGCCATCTGCTCGACCGGATCGTCGCCGACCGCCCCGTCTGCCTGCTCAACCGCGACCACCACGCCGCCTGGGTCAACTCTCGCGCCCTGGAGCTGGCCGGTATCACCGCCGACACCGTGGACCCGCCCAGCGGCCGGATCGACCGGGACTCGGACGGCAACCCCGTCGGCGCGCTGCAGGAGGGGGCGATGGACCTGATCCCCGTACCTGAGATGACCCAGGAGGCGATGGACGCCGGCCTTCTGCGCGCTCAGGCTCTGCTGCATGCGCTGGGCATCACCGCCTGGCAGGACGCCATGATCGCCGCCTCGAACGGCTACGCCGACGTCTCAGACGCGTACGAGAAGGCAGCTCGCGGGAATGCTCTGACCGCGACCGTCGTCGGCGCCCTCTGGTGGGATCGGGACCGTGGCCTGGAGCAGGTTCCGGAGCTGCTGGCCAACCGGGAGCGGCTCACCGTCGGCAACCTGCGCTGTGACGCCGTCAAGCTGATGCTGGACGGGATCGCCGAGAACTTCACCGCCGCGATGACCGAGCCCTACCGGGACGCCTGTGGTTGTGCCACCTCGAATCGCGGCTTGTCGTTCATCGATCCGGAGGCACTTCCGGGCTACGTCACCGAGCTCGACCGGCTGGGTTTCCAGACGCATTTCCACGCGCTCGGCGACCGGGCCGTCCGGCAGGCGCTCGACGCCGTCGAGGCCGCCCGCCGCGTCAACGGGTTCAGCGACAACCGGCCCCATCTCGCTCACCTGCAGGTCGTGCACGCCGATGACGTGCCGCGTTTCGCGCTTCTGGGGGCGACCGCCAACATGCAGCCGCTGTGGGCGGCCCATGAGCCGCAGATGGACGAGCTGACGATCCCGTTCCTCGACCCGGCGCTCGTGCCCCGGCAGTACCCGTTCGGTGACCTGCACCGGGGCGGGGCCCGGCTGGCCGCGGGCAGCGACTGGCCGGTCAGTTCGCCCGATCCGCTGCAGGGCATCCATGTGGCGGTGAACCGGGTGCTGCCCGGCGAGCGGCGGGAGCGTTTCCTGCCCGAGCAGGCCCTCGATCTGCGGACGGCGCTGACCGCCTACACCGCCGGTTCGGCGTACGTGAATCGCCTGGATGACACCGGCAGCCTGCGTCCCGGGTTCCGTGCCGACCTCGTGGTGCTGGATCAGGATCCGTTCGCGGCGCCGGTGGAGGAGATCGGCGACGCCGCGGTGGCGCTCACTTACGTTGCTGGAGATCGGGTGTACGAGCGGCCGTGACCGGCATCGCCCGCTGCGCCGGGATGACGACCGGGCCGGGCCGCGGCACCAGCGCGCCCACGATGCCGATCATCCCGAGGACGGCGATGGCGTCCAGCCAGTAGTGGTTGCCGGTCACCACCACGACGATCAGCGTGATCGCCGGATGGGCCGTCCACAGCCAGCGCTTCCACCCGGTGGTGGTGGCCATCAGGGCGAGCGCCACCACCACGGCCCAGCCGACGTGCAGGGACGGCATGGCCGCGTACTGGTTGCTCAGGGTGTCGGTGTCCGGGGAGCCGTAGACCGAGGGGCCGAACAGCCGCCCGGTGTCGACGAGGCCGGCCGAGGTGAGCATGCGCGGCGGCGCGAGCGGGAATACGGCGTGGATGACCAGCGCGAACGCCGTCAGGGTGGCCAGGGTGCGACGCATCCAGAGGTACGTCTCGGGCTTGCGCAAGTACATCCAGATCAGCGCCAGGGCGGTGGCCGGGAAGTGCACGTACGCGTAGAAGCAGTTGGCCGCGCGGACCCACCATTCGTGGCTGAGCAGGCTGGTCTGCAATCCCGCCTCGCTCGGCAGGTGCAGGACCCGTTCGAAGTGCCAGACCGCCGAGGCGTTGTTCATCGCTTCGGTGACGTGCCCGTCGACGAGCAGACGCCCCATCTTGTACGCGAGGAACAGCGCGGCCACGAGAGCCAACTCCCGCAGCGCACGACGGACAGCGACGCCGTTCATCCTGCACCTCCAGACGACCAAGGATCGTCCCGAAGTCGCAGGCCACCCAAGCTTTCACAGTGAGAAACTGATCACTGCCGGGAGACCACCATCGGGCGACGCGAACGTAAAGATCAAGGAAACGGCGAAGATACCAGCGGCACGCCAATCCGGCTGATCAGCTCGTCGACCGTGATCCCGAACGTTTCGACGATCCGGACGCCGTCCGAGCCGACAGCGAACGTCGCCACATCGGTGTAAACCCTGCTGACACAGCCCCGCCCGGTCAGCGGGTAGGTGCACTCGGGTACGAGTTTCGGCTGCCCGTCCTTGGCGAACAGCGACATCATCACGAAGACCTGCTTGGCCCCGATGGCCAGATCCATCGCGCCGCCCACGGCTGGGATGGCGTCGGGCGCGCCGGTCGACCAGTTGGCCAGGTCGCCGGTCGCCGACACCTGGAACGCGCCCATGATGCAGATGTCGAGGTGGCCGCCGCGCATCATCGCGAACGAGTCGGCGTGGTGGAAGTACGAGGCGCCGGGCAGCTCGGTGACCGGCTGCTTGCCCGCGTTGGTCAGGTCGGGGTCAATCTCGCCGCCGGTGGCCGGGCGGCCCATCCCGAGCATGCCGTTCTCGGTGTGCAGGGTGACACCGCTGTCCGGCCGCAGGTGGTCGGCGACCATGGTGGGCTGGCCGATGCCCAGGTTGACGTAGCTGCCGTCGGGGATGTCCCGGGCGACGATCTCGGCCATCTCGCGGCGGGACAGGCTCATGCGGGCACCTCCACCGGCACCAGCCGGTCGACGTAGATGGCCGGGGTCACGATCACCTCGGGGTCGAGCTCGCCGGCCTCGACGATCCGCGCCACCTGGGCGATGGTCACGGCGGCCGCGGTCGCCATCACCGGCCCGAAGTTGCGGGCCGTCTTGCGGTAGACCAGGTTGCCCAGGCGGTCGGCGACATGCGCGCGGATCAGCGCCACGTCGCCGCGGATCGGGTATTCCAGGATGTACTCGCGCCCGTCGATGACCCGCGACTCCTTGCCGTCGGCCAGCGGCGTGCCCGCCCCGGTGGGGGTGAAGAACGCGCCGATGCCCGCCCCGGCCGCGCGCAGACGCTCGGCCAGGTTGCCCTGGGGCACTACCTCGAGCTCGATCCGGCCGGCCCGGTAGAGCCGGTCGAACACCCACGAGTCGGCCTGCCGCGGGAACGAGCAGACCACCTTGCGGACGCGTCCGGCCGCGAGCAGGGCGGCCAGGCCGGTGTCCCCGTTGCCGGCGTTGTTGCTGACGATCGTCAGGTCGCCGGCGCCGTGCCCGATGAGCGCGTCGATCAGCTCGACCGGCATGCCGGCCATGCCGAAGCCGCCGACGAGCACGGTGTCGCCGTCCTTGATGACCGAGACCGCCGCGCCGGCCTCCATCGCCGAGGCGCTCACGGCATGTCCGCGAGGACCTGCTGGGCGATGCGGAAGGCGGTGTTCGCGGCCGGAACGCCGCAGTAGATCGCGGTCTGCAACAGCACTTCCTTGATCTCGTCGTCGGTGAGCCCGTTGGTGCGGGCGGCGCGCACGTGCATCGCCAGTTCCTCGGCGTGGCCGAGGGCCACCAGCGCGGTCAGCGTGATCATCGAGCGGCTGCGGCGGTCCAGGCCCGGGCGGGTCCAGATCTCTCCCCACGCGTACGTGGTGATGAGCTCCTGGAAGTCCCGGGTGAACGGTGCCGTCGCCGCGACGGCCCGGTCGACGTGCTCGTCGCCGAGCACCTGCCGCCGGACGGCCAGGCCGGCCTCGCGGACCTGGTCGACCGTGACCGGCCCGCCGAAGTGCTCGTCGAGCAGCGCCGCTACCTCGTCCGGCTTCTCGGCCGGCGCGAGGTGCGCGACGCCCTCAAGGACGACGAGGCGCCCGTTGCGCACGCCGGTCGCTATCCGGGCCAGGTTGTCGGGCGGCGTGGGCTGGTCGTCGGCGCCGGCGACGGCGAGGACCGGCGCGCGGATCTCGCCGAGCCGGTCCCGGACGTCGAAGGCCGCCAGCGCCTCGCAGACCAAGGCGTAGCTCTCGGGGTCGGCCGCGCGCAGGGTGTCGAGCAGCGCGGCGGCGACGGCCGGCGCGCGCTGGGCGAAGCCGGGCGCGAACCACCGCTGCTGCGAGGCGCCGATCACGGCGTGCACCCCGTCGGCGCGGACGGTCTCGGCCCGCTGCCGCCAGCCGGTGCTCTCGCCGATCTTGGCGCCGGTGCAGATCAGCGCGGCCGACTCGACCCGGCCGGGCGCGTCGAGCAGCAGCTGCAGCCCGACGGCGCCGCCCACCGACACCCCGGCGTAGCGGAACGGTTCGCCGGGGCGCAGCTGGTCGGCCAGGGTCAGCACGCCGCGGGCCAGCCCGGCGATGCCGAAGCCACCGGGCGCGGGCTCGCTCGCGCCGTGGCCGGGCAGGTCCCAGCCGACGACGTGGTGGGGCCCGTCGAGCCGTTCGGCGCAGCGCTGCCACAGGGCCCGGACCGAGGTGCCGAGCGATGGGCCGAGCAGGAGCAGCGGGCGGCCGGGGGCGTCGACGATCGTGGTCGCGGTCAGCATCACTTCTCCCCGGCCCGCTCGAGCGCGGCGTCGATGATCTCGTCGGTGGCGCCCCGGTACGGTCCCCCGGGCGCCGTGTACTTCCGCTGTTCGGCGTCGATGCCCGGGCGGGCGGCGGCGAGCGTGGCGGCCATCCGGCCCTCGTCGACGCGCAGGCCGGCGAGCAGCTCGGCGGTCTGCGACCCGGCGGCCACCGTGCGGCGGGCCAGGGTGCGCAGGGTGGCCCATTCGACGTGCCAGGCGCCGTCGGCCCGCTCGTCGACCATGGTCGCGGCCGCGGTGTGCAGGGTCGCGGCGAGTGGCGGCCCGGCCAGCGCGGCCCGCCGCACCAGGACGGCCAGGGCCGGGTTCCGTTTGCCGGGCATCGCCGACGAGCCGCCGCTCCGGGCGAGGGAGAGCTCGCCGATCTCGGGACGGGCCAGCGTCAGCACGTCGGCGGCGATCCGCCCCCAGGCGTCGGTGCAGGTGACCAGCGCGTCGCCGAAGCGGGTGAGCGGCGCCCGGCCGGTGTGCCACGGTGCGCGCAGAGGGAGCGCGAGCTCGGCGGCCAGCCGCTTCACCGGGTCGGTCGAGCCGAAGGCGGCGACGACGGCGGCCAGGTTGCCGGCCGCGCCGCCGAGCTGGGCGGGCAGGTCGGCCGCGGCGTCGAGGACGTCCCGGGCGTCGAGCACACCCTGGAGCCAGCCGGCCGCCTTGAGTCCGAAGGTGATCGGTGTGGCGTGCTGGGTCAGCGTGCGGCCGGCCATCTCGGTGTGCCGGTGACGGCCGGCCAGGCCGGCCAGCGCGCCGATCTGCTCGCCGAGGTCCTCGCGCAGCCGGGCCGCGGCGTCGCGCAGGCACAGCACGAGCGCCGTGTCGAGCACGTCCTGGCTGGTCAGGCCGCGATGCAGGTGCTGGGCCCGGGGGTCGTCGCCCAGCCGGTCGCGCAGCAGGGCGAGCAGCGGGATGACGGGGTTGCCGCCGTCCTCGGCCGCGACGGCGAGGGCGGGCAGGTCGTCCGGACCGGCCAGCCCGGACAGATCCTCGGCGCCGGGGCGGGTGGCAGCGATCGCGGTGAGCCAGGCCGATTCGACCCGCAGGAGGGCGGCGAGGACGCTCGCGTCGGTGCAGAGGTCGCCGCTGCGGGCGTCGCCGGGCCAGAGCAGGTCGCTCATCGGCGCCGGCTCATCGGGCCTGCCGGGGATAGCTGAGGAACACCGTCTCACCCTCGCCCTGCAGGTGGATGTCGAAGAGCAGCCCGCGCGGCTCACGGGTGGCGATCAGCGTAGCGCGGCGGTCGGGCTCGAGCCCGTCGAGCAGCCCGTCCGGTTCGTCGCCGGGCAGGTAGATCCGGGTGAACAGCCGATCGGTGAGCCCGCGGGCGAAGACGGTGACGGCGAAGAACGGGCGGCGGCCGGACTCGACCGGGCCGGGTGTCAGCGTGGCGAACCAGTAGTGCCCGTCGCCGTCGGTCTGGGCCCGTCCCCAGCCGGTGAAGGTGAAGCCGTCGCGCCGGATCGAGCCGGTCTCGCGGGGCACCCGGCCGGACGGGTCGGCCTGCCACAGCTCGATCAGCGCGTCCGGGACGCCGGCCCCCTCGCCGTCCACGACGCGCCCGTGCAGGCGTACGGCGTCGGGGTGGCTCGCCGGGACCAGCAGGTTGCCGGCCTCGAACGGCAGCCCGAGATGGAAGAACGGCCCGACGGTCTGCCCAGGCGCGAAGGTCATCGGAGCGGCTCCTCGGTGTCCAGGGGCGTGCGGTGGGTGCCGCTGAGCACGATGTCCCAGCGGTAGCCGAGCCGGTGCTCCGGCGTGGTCAGGCCGTGGTCGTAGGAGGCGACCAGCATCTCGCGGGCCTTGGCGTCGGTGATCGACTGGTAGATCGGGTCGAGCTCGAACAACGGGTCGCCCGGGAAGTACATCTGGGTGACCAGGCGCTGGGTGAAGTCGGTGCCGAACAGCGAGAAGTGGATGTGCGCGGGCCGCCAGGCGTTGTCGTGGTTGCGCCACGGATAGGCCCCGGGCTTGATCGTCTGGAACGTGTAGACGCCGTCGCCGTCGGTGAGGCAACGCCCGGCGCCGATGAAGTTGGGGTCGAGCGGCGCCGGATGCTGGTCGCGCTGGTGCCAGTAGCGGCCCGAGGCATTCGCCTGCCAGATCTCGACGAGCTGGTGGCGCACGGGCCGGCCGTCGCCGTCGAGCACCCGGCCGCTGACCACGATCCGCTCGCCGAGCGGCTCGCCCGAGCGCTGGACGGTCAGGTCGGCCTCGGCGTCGTCGATGTCGGCCGCCCCGAAGCACGGCGCCCACAGCTCGACGCCCTCCGGGTCGACCATCCGCAGGTCCCGGGTCGGATGGCGCAGCACGCTGCTGCGGTAGGGCGGGTAGTCCCGGCGCGGCTGGGGACCGCCGCTGCCCCGCAGGTCGTCGATCTCGCGATTGATGTCCGCCTGGGTCGTCACGGTGGCGACGCTAGACCAGGGGCAGCGGCGAGACGATACTTGCCTTCCGTTCAGCGGAAGGAGTGGTCGTGGCGCCGAGCGTGACGTCGCGGGCCCTGGCCGTGCTGGGAGCGTTCGACCCGGAGCATCGGAGCCTGACGCTGAGCGAGCTCGCCCGGCGGGCCGGCTTGCCGCTGGCCACCGCGCACCGGCTGGTCGCGGAGCTGCGCCGGTGGGGCGCGCTGTCCCGGCTGGCCTCGGGCGAGTACGTGATCGGGCGCCGGCTGTGGGACCTCGGGCTGCTGGCGCCGGTGCAGTCCGGGCTGCGGCAGGCGGCGTCGCCGTTCCTGCACGACCTCTACGGCGCGACGCTGGCCACGGTGCACCTGGCCGTCCGTGACGGGTGCGAGGCGCTCTACATCGACCGGCTGGCCGGGCACGTCTCGGTCCCGGTGGTGAGTGAGATCGGCTCCCGGCTGCCGCTGCACGCCACCGGGGTGGGCAAGGTCCTTCTGGCGTACGCCCCGGAGGACGTCCGCATCGAGGCCTTCACCCGGCTGGTCCGCGTCACCGCGTACACGGTCACCCAACCGGCCCGGCTGGCCGAGCAGCTCCGGCGGGTCCGGGCCGAGGGGTACGCGACCACGGGCGAGGAGATGAGCCTGGGCGCCTGCTCGGTGGCCGTGCCGGTGCGGGCCGGCGCCGACGACGTGGTGGCGGCGCTCGGCATGGTCGTGCCCGATCTGCGCCGGGACCGGGCCCGCCTGGTGGCCGCTCTGCAGGTGGCCGCCCGGGGCATCAGCCGGACGCTGGCCTCGGCCGACTTCCACTGAGCGCCGTCTTTCACTGAACGGAAGGGGGCCTTGCCGCCGGGGCCGGGCTGCCGTTGGGTGACACCATGCGCACCCAGGTCGCCGTCATCGGCGCCGGCCCCGCCGGACTGCTCCTCGCCCATCTGCTGCGCCGCGGCGGGGTCGACGCGGTGGTGATCGAGACCCGGTCGCAGGAGTACGTGGCCGCCCGCATCCGGGCCGGGATCCTGGAGAGCTCGAGCGTCGAGCTGCTCGAGTCGGCCGGGCTGGGTGCCCGGCTGCGGGCCGAGGGCCACGAGCACCGCGGCATCCACCTGCAGATGCCCGGCGAGCGGCACCACCTCGACTTCGTCGACCTGGCCGGGCGCGGCGTCTGGCTCTACGGCCAGACCGAGGTGCAGAAGGACCTGGTCGCGGCCGGTACGGCGGAGGTCTGCTACGAGGTCACCGACGTCGCGCTGCACGGGCTGGAAACCGACCGGCCGGCTGTGACCTATGTCGACGCGGACGGCGTGGCGCGACGTCTGGACGCCGACGTGATCGCCGGCTGCGACGGGTCGTTCGGGCCGTCCCGCGCGGCGGCCGTGCCCCGGCAGGCCTTCGAGCGCGTGTACCCGTACTCGTGGCTCGGGATCCTGGCCGATGTCGCGCCCTCGACCGACGAGCTGATCTACGCGTGGCACCCGGACGGCTTCGCGCTGCACTCCATGCGCTCCGACACGGTCAGCCGGCTCTATCTGCAGGTGCCGAACGGCACCGACCCGGCGGACTGGTCGGACGACCGGATCTGGGACGAGCTGGCGACCCGGCTCGGGGACGGCGAGGACGGCTGGAAGTTGACGCCGGGGCCGATCACCGACAAGAGCGTCCTGCCGATGCGCAGCCACGTGCGGACCCCCATGCGGCACGGCCGGCTCTTCCTGGCCGGCGACGCCGCCCACATCGTGCCGCCGACCGGGGCCAAGGGCCTGAACCTGGCGATCGCCGACGTGGCGCTGCTGAGCCGGGCGCTGGTCGAGCTCCTCCGCTCGGGCGACCCGAGGCTCGCCGACAGCTACTCGGACGACGCCCTGCGGCGGGTCTGGCGCTGCACGCACTTCTCCTGGTGGATGACGACGATGCTGCACGCGAGTGGGGACCCGTTCGACGCGCAACTGCAGCTCTCGCAGCTGCGCTGGGTCACCACGAGCACGGCCGGCGCCACCGGCCTGGCGGAGAACTACGCCGGTCTCCCGCTGGAACTCTGACCGGTACCTCCTCCCCGCCCACCTGCACAAGTGAACATATTCGCAGGTCAGCACCCGTGATGAATCGCCCGCTCGGGGACCGGGGCGAGGGCCCCGGACAGGTATGTTGGTCGGCGGCCGACCGCATAGGAGTGACACGTGCCCCCGTCCAGCCTCGACACCCCGACTCCGCAGCGGGCGCCCGAACGGCCGATCGGATCCCTCGAAGTGCTGGCCGTCGTGCTCGTGCTGCTGGTCGTCTTCCGGGGTCCGCTGTCCGATCTGGTCTCCGGGCCGGCGCTGCAGACGTGGACCACTGTGTTCGTGTCGGTGCTGGTGCAGGCGGCGCCGTTCCTGGCCTTCGGCGTGGCCCTGTCGGCCGTGATCGCGGTGTTCGTACCCCGCTCGTTCTGGTCCAGGGCGCTGCCCAGCCATCCGGCGCTGGCCGTGCCGGCCGCCGGGCTCGCCGGGGTGGTGCTGCCCGGCTGCGAGTGCGGCAGCGTGCCGATCGCCGGGTCCCTCATGCGGCGCGGCGTCACGCCCGCCGCGGCGCTGGCCTTCCTGCTGGCCGCGCCCGGGATCAACCCGATCGTGCTGACCGCCACGGTCGTGGCCTTCCCCGGCCGGCCCGAGATGGCGGTCGCCCGGGGACTGGCCGGCCTGGTGGTGGCCGTGCTGATGGGCTGGCTGTGGCTGCGTCTGGGCCGCACCGAGTGGATCCGGCTGCCGCACCGGCCCGAGCTCGACGACCTGCGGAAGTGGCCGGCCTTCTGGGCCGCCTGCCGGCACGACGTGCTGCACGCCGGCGGGTTCCTGGTGATCGGCGCGGCCGCCGCGGCGACGATCAACGTGGTCGTCCCCGAGGCCTGGCTGACCAGCCTGGCCGGCAACGCGGTGCTGTCCGTGCTCGCGCTGGCCGTGCTGGCGGTACTGCTGTCGCTCTGCAGCGAGGCCGACGCGTTCGTGGCCGCCTCGCTCAGCCAGTTCTCGCTCACCTCGCGGCTGGTGTTCCTGGTCGTCGGGCCGATGGTCGACCTCAAGCTCATCTCCATGCAGACCGGCGTGTTCGGCCGCCGGTTCGCGTCCCGGTTCGCGCCGGCCACGTTCGTGGTCGCGGTGCTGGTCGGCACGGCGTTCGGGACGGTGCTGCTGTGAGCCGGTTGACCCAGGGCGTCGTGCTGCTGCTGTTCGGCGGGGCCATCCTGCGGGCGTCGGTCACCGACCTCTACCTGCGGTACGTCAAGGAGGGGCTGCGGCCGTTCCTGATCGCCACGGGTGTGCTGCTGGTGGCGGCGGCCGTCATGACGATCTGGTACTCCTTCCGGGACTCCGCCCCGGAGCCGGACGACCACGGGCACGACGACCATGGGCACGGGGACCACGGGCCGCGGGTCGGCTGGCTGATGCTCCTGCCCGTGCTGGGACTGCTGCTCGTGGCGCCGCCGGCGCTCGGGTCGTACGCGGCCAACCAGGCCGGCAGCGTCGTCGCCGAGCCGGTCGGCGGGTCCGACTACCCGCCGCTGCCCGCGGGTGATCCGATCGAGCTCAGCCTGATCGACTACGCGTCCCGGACGCTCTTCGACGAGGGCCGGAGCCTGCAGGGCCGCGAGCTCACCCTCACCGGCTTCATCACGACCGCGCCCGACGGAGCCCCGATGCTGGCCCGCATCGTGCTCTCCTGCTGCGCCGCCGACGGACGGCCGATCAAGATCGGGCTGGACGGGCAGGCCCCGATCGACGTCCCCGCCGACACCTGGGTCGAGGTCACCGGCGGGCACAGCGCCCGCACCGCCAAGGACCCGGTCAACAACGTCGACGTGGCGTACTTCGAGGTGCGGTCGTGGCGTGAGGTGCCCGAGCCGAAGCAGCCCTACGGATGACGGCGCTCTCCCGCCGGTGGGCGGCCACCGCGGTCGCCCTGGCCGCCGGCGCCGCCCTGATCTTCGGCAGCCACCGCGACGAGCCGGCCCCCGCGCCGCCCACGCGCGCCGACGCCCGCACCGCATGGCCGGACGCCCGGCGGAGCGACCTGCCGGCCGCCCTGCCCGACGGGCCACAGTTCACGCCGGCGATCTTCTTGGACGCGACGACGGCGGTCGGCACCGCGCCGACGCCCGCGGGCTCCGAGTCGCGGCTGCTGCTGCGCTCGGGCGCCCAGGTGCGCGAGCTGCGCCGGCTACACGTCGACCGGAACCCGCAGTTCGAGGCGTTCACGGCGAGCGGCGACCAGATCTTCTGGGCCGAGTCGGCCGAGGGCTCCCCGTCCGTACGGCTCTGGACAGCCGCCCGCAGCGGCGGCGCCGCCCGCCTGCTCACCGCCGACACCGGGCGCGCGGTGTTCTTCGGCAACCAGTACGACCTGGTGGTCGCCGACGGCCGGCTGCACTGGGCGGCCGCCCCGGGCGACGTCGCCAAGACCACGGAGATCCGCTCGGTCCCGGTCGGCGGTGGCCCGGTCACGGTCCGCACCGAGCAGGGCCAGTGGTCGCTCTCGGCCTGGCCGTGGCTGGTCGACGACGGCAGCACCTCGGGCGAGCCGCGCCTGCGCAACCTGGCCACCGCCAAGGACACGCCGATCGCCGACAGCGGCCTCGACGTGCTCACCTGCGGGCCGGTGTGGTGCCGGGCCATGGTGATGGGCGAGGAGACGCTGAACCGCATCGACCTCGTCCGCCCGGACGGCTCGGGACGCCGCAAGATCGGGGGCGGCGCCGCCCAGTCCGCGATCACCGACGTCGCCGTGCTCGACCGCTTCGAGATCCTCGCCCAGCCCGGCCCCGACACCGACCTCACCGGCGCGGCGGCTCTGATCGCCTATGACATCGCCACCGGCCGGACGGTCGACCTCGCCCCGGACGCCGACGGCGCCTTCTCGCGCGGCGGCATGCTGTGGTGGTCGACCGCCACCGCCGACGAGGAGATCACCTGGCACACGCTGGACCTGCGCACCGTTCCCTGAGGCCGGGCCGCGGGTGGCCGGCCGAGCTCCGGCGACACCTCCTGAAGATCATGACAAGTCCCACATCGCGCGACCATCCGGCCGTCCCGGGACGTCTGCTTGCCGAGGACTCACCGACAGTGGGGAAGCAAGCATGCGGATCAGCAGGGCCTTGGTCGTCGGAATGGTGGCGGCGTTCGTCGCCGGGTGCGGCAGTGTCACGCCTACCGCGCCGGCTCCGAGCGCGAGTGCCGTCTCCCCCGCTGTGACGGGTCCGGGCGCGAGCGCCGTGTCCCCCAATGGGACGGGTCCGAGCGGGGGCGTCGTCTCCCCTGCTGTGACGGGTCCGAGCGGGGGCGTCGTCCCCCCTGCTGTGACGGGTCCGAGCGGGGGCGTCGTCTCTCCGCCCGCGTCGGCCGGCGGCGCGGCCAAGCCGGAGGCGCACGCGATCGCCCTGGCGGCCCTGCCGGCGAATCTGCGCGGACGGGTGCCGGAGTTCGCGCCGGCGCCACCCGCGACCAAGGTCGAGCTGCCCACCGACGGGACGGCCGGGTGGTTCTCCCGCATCCCGACGACCCAGCGGGTCGCCTTCATCACGATCGACGACGGCTGGGTCAGGCACCCGCTCGCGCTCAAGCTGCTGCAGGCGGCCGACGTGCCGGTCACCCTGTTCCTCGAGACCGACGCGATCCGGTCGGACCCGCGGTTCTTCGGCCGCCTGGAATCGGCCGGCGCGACCATCGAGAACCACACGATCAGCCACCCCGACCTCAAAGGCCGGTCGTACGCCGCCCAGAAACACGAGATCTGCGGCGGCGCCGACCAGCTGGCCGGGTTCTACGGCCGCCGCCCGACGCTGTTCCGGCCACCGTTCGGCACGCACGACGCCACCACGCTGCGGGCGGCCCACGACTGCGGGATGAAGGCGGCCTTCTCCTGGAAGGCGACCACCAACAAGGGCAAGGTGCGCTTCCAGGACGGGCCGGGGGTCAAGCCGGGCGACATCATCCTGATGCACTTCCGCGACCGCTTTCCCGACGACTTCCTCGGGGTGCTCCAGGCCATCCACAAAGCCGGCCTGATACCGGCCCGCCTCGAGGACTACATCCCGTAAGGCCTGCATCCCACAGGCGACAGCGCACGGGCGACGGCTCGCGGGCGCCGCGGCGGGAGACGGACCGTCGCGGCGCCCGGGCCTGAAGAAAGCGCGGCCGGCCCAGCCCGTTCGGCCGGCCGCGCGGCTCAGGCGGCGGTACAGGCCGCGCCGTTGAGGGTGAAACCGCTCGGCGCCGCGCTGTTTCCGGTGTGGTTGGCCTGGAAGCCGATCGAGACGGAGGAGCCCGGCGCGATCGTGCCGTTGTAGCCGGCGTTGCGGGCGGTCACCTGACCCGACACGGGCGAGAAGGCCGCGTTCCAGCCCGAGGTGATCGACTGCCCGGCGGCCAGGGCGAAGCCGAGGCTCCAGCCGTTCACCGCCGCGGCGCCGGTGTTGGCGATCGTCACCTGAGCCGTCAGCCCGGTGTTCCACGAGCTGACCGTCGTCGACACGCGGCACGCTCCCCCGGTGGGCGGGGTCGTCGGCGGCGTGGTCGGTGGAGTCGTCGGGGGTGTGGTCGGGGTCGTCGTGTCCAGGCCGAAGAACGCGATCGCCAGCCGCGCCATGCCGGCCAGCGGCAACGAGTGGCCGACGCCCGCGACGCTGATGCCCTCGACCGGCGCCGTCACCGCGGACGACCCGTATCGCGTCCGGGTCCACCCGCTCCGCGGCGTGTCGGTGAACACCGGCGCCGGGCTGACCCCGAGCACGTTCGTCCACTGCTCGATCTGCTCGGCGAAGTTCGGATACTGCAACGTGCTGTCCGTGGTGCCGTGCATGACCTGCATGCGCGGGCGCCGGCCGGTGTAGCCGGGATAGGCCGCGCGCACCAGGTCACCCCACGCCTGGGGAGTCCGGTTGACCTGGCCGTTGGCGCAGGCGCTGTTCCACGACGAGCCGTCCGTGGTGGCGAAGCAGCCGAACTGCACCCCCGAGATCGCGGAACCGGCCGCGAACACGTCGGGATAGTCGCCGAGCAGCACATTGGTCATCATCGCGCCCGACGACGCGCCGGTCACGAACGTACGGTCCGGGTCGGTGCCGTACCGCTGCTGCGCGTACCGGACCATCGACACGATGCCCGCCGGGTCGCTGTTGCCGTCATGCCGCAACGCACCCGGAGACGACACGTCGAAACACTGCCCGGACCGGGTCGCCGACGGGTAGACCACGATGAAGCCGTACTGGTCGGCGAGCGAGGCGAACTCCGTACCGGAGAAGAAAGCCGGGCCGGAACCGGTGCAGTAATGCACGGCGACGAGCAACGCCGGCCGGGCCGCCACCCGGTCGGGCACGTAGAGATGCATGCGCAGGTTGGTCGGGTTGGCGCCGAAACCGGTGACCTCTTGAAGGGCGGCGGCCTGGGCCGGTGAGGCGGGCGCGACGACGGCGAGGACAGCGGTCGCCGCGGCGGCGGCCAGGACACCCCAGAGCTTCTTCATGATTCTCCCCCAACGGTCGCGGGCGCCGGTGGCAGCGCCCGCGACCAGCTCGATCAGCGAGCCGTGCAGGTGGCGGTGGCCGGGCCGGTGCCCGTGCCCTGGAAACCGAACTCGGTGCCGGCGCCGGCGTTGAGCCCGCCGTTGTAGGCGACGTTCGAGAAGCTGACCGCGCCGCTCGACCCGCTCGCCTGGGCGTTCCAGGAGTTCGTGACGGCCGACCCGGAGGCCAGCGTGAGGCCGGTGGTCCAGCCACTCAGCCGGGTGGCGCCCGCGGTGACCTTCACGGTGGCGACGAAGCCGCCGGTCCACTGGTTGAGCGAGACGGTGGCGGTGCAGCCCGAGCCCGTGGGCGGCGGCGGGGAGGACGACCCCGGCGGCGGCGTGCTGGGCGGGGTGGAACCGCCGTTCAAGGCATCCAGAGCAGCCGTGTACGCCGCCTTCTTGTTGCCGCTGCTGTCGAAGAGCAGCGGGGTGCCGCTGGCCCGCCACGAATCCGAGTCACGGATGCCCCAGACGGTGATGCCGTTGCAGCGGGTCACGGCGAGACAGGCGCGCACGGCCGCCGCGTACGCATTGGCCTGAGCCGTGCCGGACCCCTCGATGTCGAGCTCGGTGATCTGCACATCGACGCCCAGATCGGCGAACCGCTGCAGGTTGGCCTGGTAGTCCGAGGGAAGCGGCGACGCCGAGTTGAAGTGCGACTGGAAGCCGACGCAGTCGATCGGGACACCGCGCGCCTTGAAGTCCTGCACCATCGCGTAGACGCCGTTGCTCTTCGCGTTCTGGCCGTCGGTGTTGTAGTCGTTGTAGCAGAGCTTGGCGGCCGGGTCGGCGGCGCGGGCGGCCCGGAAGGCGGCCTCGATCCAGTCGTTGCCGGTGCGCTGCAGGTTGGAGTCGCGGCGGGCGCCGGAGCCACCGTCGGCGAAGGCCTCGTTCACCACGTCCCAGGAGTCGATCTGGCCCTTGTAGTGGGTGGCGACCTGGGTGACATGGTTGAGCATCGCGTTGCGCAGGGCGGTGCCGCTCAGGTTCTGGGCCCAGCCGGGCTGCTGCGAATGCCAGGCGAGCGCGTGACCTCGTACCTTGGCGCCGTTGGCCCTGGCCCGGGCCACGATCTGATCGGCCGAGGCGAAGGAGAACGAGCCCTGGGTGGGCTCGGTGGCGTCCCACTTCATCTCGTTCTCGGGGGTGATGGAGTTGAATTCTCGGTCGAGGATGGCGGAATAGGTGTTGTCGCTGAGCTTGTAGGCGGCAACGGCGGTGCCGAAGTAGCGGCCGGAGGCGGCGGCGGAGGCTCCCAGGGTGGTGGCGGCCTCAGCGGTGGAAGCGACGGTGACCGCGCCGGCGGTGGCCAGGAGGCCGGCGGCTAGTCCGGTGGCAGCGGCTAGGACGCGCCGGCGGGCTGGGGGACGGTGTGGGTCCATGGTGGTGCCTTCCGAGCTGACGGAGCGTCGGTGGGAGCGCTCCCGGGGATGCGACAGGAAGTGACCCGGATCGATCGAAACATTAACGGCGTGTTCCGGTATTCACAACGGCCAATGTTCTTTCCAATTTTCTCGAGTTGTTCGGTTGGGCTGGCTGAGCTCTGGTCATGGGGGTGAATGGTTGTCGGAAGTTTCGGGATATCGGGGCTCGTCGGGGTTGGTGGGTTGGGGTTTCTTGCGGTTGACGGTCGGGGCCGAGGGTGACCAAGCTCGGACGGTAAGGCATCTATGTCTGAGCTTGGTCACCCTCG
>NZ_JALPVJ010000051.1 GCF_023544445.1 Actinoplanes sp. M2I2
GCCGCCATCGGAGCCATACGCACCGCAGGAATCACCAACATCGCAGCCGCCAACCGCCACTACGCCCGTGACAGCAACCGCCCGCTGGCCCTACTCGGCATCATCTAACGACTTTGCCGGGGCCCTGAGCGTTCACCTTCACCAACGACAGGAATCGACGACGGCAACTGCCGCGCGCCGGGGTGTCGCTCGAAAGGGTGAAACACCGCCGCTTCGTGGCCGAGCCACAGGGGCTTCGATGCCTTGGGAGGGGACGACATTCTTCGCGGTGAATGACGATGGGTTTTGATCGTCACGCCGGCAGCATGACCAGCGGATGGAATCCGAGAGAGCGTGAGACCGTACGCTGAGGGATCTACGGGCCAGCGCGATCATCTCTGCCCGCCGTCAAGCCGTCAGGCTTGCGTTGCGCGCCCTGTGTACAGCGACGTTCACGAGAGAGTGGGTCCGGTCACCGGCGGAAGGGGCGTCGTCCGTCACGTGGTGTGGCGTTCTGGAAGGGCTTGAACCAGGCTTCGGGCCGGTAGTCACCGATCCGGAAGCGCTGGTTCTCTTCCGATTCCGGGTCTTCGATGCCGTCCAACTGTTCGTCGAACAGGTGCAGGATGTCCTCGTCCTGTAGCAGGACATCGACGGCGAGGTCCCAGCCGAAGTCGTCATCATGCCGGGGCAATAGGTTCAGCTTCTCGGGCGGTACGCCCCAGCCGTCCGCTGCGGCTCCTTGCGCGGACCGCAGCATCAGGTGCGTGGCCATCTCTTCGCCCGGGCACGTCGCGAGCGGCAGCTGGCCGGCGGCGAGGTCTGCGGCCAGGTCGTCGAAGGCGCGGGCGGCCTGGCGCCGCCACACCGCGTCCTGGCTCCAGGTGATCCGTGGATAGTCGGCGAACGCCGCCCACCCGTTGTCCTTGTCCGACACCGGAGTGTCGCCGTAGTGCTGGACGTCGTCGTAGGCGAAATCAGCGTGCATGTGTGCGACCGCCCATAGGATCGCCGCCGACCGGGGTGTCATTTGAAGGCCGGAGCAGTCCTCGCAGTCGTCCGCCCCGCAGCGGCAGAGGGGGAACAGGGCGGCGAAGTCCGGCATCGCATCAGCACCAACTCGCGCCAGGTCCTCACCTTCGTCTACACCCTCGGCGACCGATACGGTCGAGCCGACCACTTCGGCACCCACGGCGTCCTCGACGATCGCATCAGCGTCGACAAGCCAAGTCAGGGCGGTCGCAACGTCGGCCTGCACGGCATCGCGTTCAGCAGCACGAACCTGATCGTCGCTGTGGTCGCTGTCGGCGACAAACACTGCCTCGGCGACCCGATCAAGCGCCGCCCTGCGCAAGGTGGCCGCATCGGTGATCTCGACCAGCACTTCAGCGGTGATCATGAACCGGGGCCGGGCTTCGCCCATGACGGCAGCATAGGCCGCGGGTGACGGCCAGCGGTTGACCCTGGAGGCCGGCGAGCCCTTGATGGGCTCCGGTCGTTGCGGTCGCGCCCGGAGGGTTCTGCAAGGGCGCGGCAGGCTCGGGTGACCGCGTGTCTGCTCGTGATGACCCCCATCGGAGTCACTGTATTTCCACCAGGACGATCCCCTGCCGCCGACGCGGTAGACACCGGCCAGGTCTTTCACGACCAGGCCCTCGGCGCCGGTCACGCCCAGGTCGTCGAACCAGGTGCGCGCCAGCTCGACGTCTGAGGTCTGTGGGCACAGCGCCAGGGTGGGCGGCGCGTCGGCGAGCAGGTGCTCGAGTCGGGAGCGACGCTGGCGTAGCGGTAGGCCGGTGAGATTGTCGCCGGCGTCGGCGAGCACGTCGAACACCACGAGGTTCGCCGGCCGGGCTGCGGCCTCGCGCGCCAGGCGGCGCCCGGCGGTGATCCGGCCCAGCAGTGCCGGGAACATCATGCTGCCCGCCTCGGTGTCGAAGATGACCAGCTCGCCGTCGACGACGGTGCCCGGCGGCAGGCTCTCGCGCACTGCGGCGACGACGTCTGCTGGCGACATCGGATATCAGAACTGTCGGAATGCAGCGACTGTGCAGGCGGCCAGGTTCAGCGTGGGGCGGTTCGGCGGAGGCGTTCGTAAGCCCCAGGTTTGTGATGCTGTCCCAGCAGCACAAAGATTCGATCTTGGATCTGGCGTTGGTTAAGGTGCAGCCGCGCCTGTTTGAGCGCAGCTGATGGGCAGCTCATCGAGGTCATACCGAGTCGGCCCATGCGCTCCTCGGGGTTTTACGCGCTTGCGCGCTTCGGCTGGAGCGCGATGCTGTCGATCGCCGCATCAGTGATGCGGTTCAGCGTCTTCGTGTCCACCCCTGCTTTGAGGAGCGCCTCGAGTCCGCGATGCGTGGCGAGGACAAGCCCGCCGAGCGCTGTTGGGTCGGCGGTCGGATCGATGTGTCCGGCGCGCTGAGCCTGCTCGACGAGTAGGCGGCAGCTCTCAAGCAGCGTTTCGTAGGCCGCGAGCGATCGGGCCGCGATGGCGTCGTCCTCCCACGCCAGCTCGGCGGTGGTCTTGGCCAGGAAGCAGCCACGCCGGTCGGGGCAGCCCTCCGGCGCGGTGAGCCAGGCGCGCAGGCGGTCGAGTGCCTGTTCCTCGGGGCCTTCGACCCGGACTGCGGCGCTCTGGTCGGAGTTTTCGCAGTACTCCTCGAAGACCCGCCGGAACAGGGCGTCCTTGTCGCCGAAGGCGCCGTAGAGGCTGCCCTTGCTGAGTCCTGTCGCGCGGGAGAGGTCCTCGACCGAGGTGCCGTGGTAGCCGGTTTCGTTGAACTGCCGGCGCACGGCGACCAGCACGTCGTGCTCGTCGAACTTTCGTGGGCGCCCCATGGCTCCACGATACGCGGTTCTGAACATGGGTTCCAGAAAGTTCTGGACGTTCGTTCCAGAACCTGGTAATTCTGAACCCATGTTCAAAACTCTTGCACCTTCAGACATCACTGAGTTCGCTGGCAAGCGCGCGGTCGTCACGGGCGGTTCTCGCGGTATCGGCGCTGCCATTGTGCAGCGACTGCTCGACGGCGGTGCGAGCGTGGTCACTACGGCACGCAACGCCACCGACGAGACGCCGAAGGGCGCCACCTTCATCCAAGGCGACATCAGCACGCTCGCAGGCGTTCAGGCGTTCGCCGCCGCAGCGCTGCGCGAGCTCGGCGGTGTCGACATCGTGGTCAACAACGCGGCCGCGGCTCGGACCCACCTCGGCGGCATCGAATCCATCCCCGACGAGGAATGGCTCGACGCCCTTAACCTCAACTACCTCTCCGCCGTACGAGTCAATACCGCGCTGCTGCCGGCGCTGCGCGAGGCCGGGGCGGGCAGCGCAGTCGTCAACATCTCCTCCGGAGCGGCAATCGTGCCCCTTCCGCCGCTGGCGCACTACGCCGCCGCCAAGGCCGCGCTCGGCGCATACGGCAAGGCGCTTGCCGCCGAGCTGGCACCGGCCGGGATCCGGGTCACCACGATCGTGCCCGGCAACGTGCTCACTCCCGGAGCCGACGCGCTCCGCCAGACCTTCGCCGATGCGATGGGTGTCGAGCTCGCCGCGATCACCGCGGGCGTCCCGCTCGGCCGCCCCGGTGACCCGCGTGACATCGCCGAGGCCGTCGCCTTCCTCGTCTCGGACCGGGCCCAGTGGATCACCGGCGCCAGCCTGAATGTCGACGGCGGTGAACTCCCCGCCATCTAGCCAGCCCTCGTTCGGTCAGCCGCGGTAACGGCCCGGCGCGACGAGCCTGCCTCGCCGCGCCGGGCGTCAGGCCCCGTCGGCTGCCCCGGGGGGTATGGGTCAACTCCGGCGCCCGGGGCCCTGCTGTTGATGACCAGTGACTTCTGCACGCAGCCCCATCCCATCGACGACTGGCAGGACGATCGCATGACCGACATCTCGACCGCAGCAGGGCAAGACAGCACACCAAAGATCCCCGCCCCGACAAGCCGCGCCATGTGGCGCGAGCGGCTCGGCCGGGTCGGCGTGTGGAGCATGGAACTGCGCACCGCTCCCGCCCAAGCCATCGAACACGCCGCACATGACCTGGACGGCGCCGGGTTCCGCGCGCTATGGATTCCCGGACTGGACGGCGGTCAGGTGTTCGCCGACGCGCAACGTCTGCTGACAGCCACCCAGCAGGCGTCCGTCGTCATCGGCGTGCAAAGCATCTGGAAGCAGGAACCGACCGAGCTGGCCGAACGCACCGCCACGGTCGAGTCGCGTTTCCCCGGCCGGCTGCTCACCGGGCTCGGCGTGGGCGCCGCCGAAGTAGCCCATGCGATCGGCAAGCCGTTCAGCACGGCCGTCAAGGAAATGGCCAACTACTGCAAGGCCTCGACAACGCACCGACGCCGCTTTCCGAGCACCGTCGGCTGCTGGGTTCACTCGGGCCCAAAATGGCCACACTCGCCGGAGCCCGAACCGCAGGACTACACCCATTCCTCGTGCCCGCCGAGGCCGCCGCCGGCTACCGCGAGAACCTCGGCAACGACGCCCTGCTCGCCCCACACCTGGCCGTCGTCCTGAACACCGACCCGAGCCGGGCCCGCGAGATCGCCCGTGGCGGCATCGGCTTCTTCCTCGGCCTGCACACCTACCAGGGCAACCTGCGCCGGCTCGGATTCTCCGACGCCGACTTTGTGGCTGGCGGCAGCGACCGCCTCATCGACGCCCTGGTCGCCTGGGGCGACCTCGACGCCGTCCACGCCCGGATCCAGCAACACCTGGACGCCGGCGCCGACCACGTCGCGCTGCACGTCATCACCCCCGGGCAGCAGATCCCCACACAGCAGTGGGCCGAGCTCGCCACCCTTCTACCGCACCTCACCTGACCCGATGCCCAGCTACGGCCACTGCCCGCTGTTCTCCACCTTCCCAGAACCGAATGCGCAGCCAGCCGAGGGGACCGTCGAACTCGCCGTGCTCAGCGACAATGGGCTATGACATGGTCACCGTCCAGGACCAACCCTCTCACCCGGAACACCCGGATCGCCGTACGCGGGCGGCATACGCGTGCCAGTCTTCGGAAACCGACCGCTGCCATGCCACGGCGCTGCTGATGTTCATACCCGAGGGGTGTGCCGCCTCCGCGGGCGCCCGACCGGCCGGGCGCCGTCGACCACGTTCTCGAGCATCCGATGGTCGTTGACTTTGGCGGCGGAGATATCCACGTGCAGCGCGATCCGCGATGCCGGTCAGCTGCTCGGGCCTCCTGCCGTGCCCAACGCCGTCCACCAGGTGTCCGCGCCGGGCGGCACATCATCGATGTCGACGGGTTCACCAGGTTTGGGTACGACCAGGCGCGCACCGTGCTGGGTCGCCGCGGCATGCAGTCGTTCCACCGGTTCGGACCACCGGTGCGGAGCGAGATCGAAGGTGCCCCAGTGGACCGGGAGTAGCACGGCGGCTCGCAGGTCGAGATGTGCGGCCACGCCTTCCTCTGGTGTCATGTGTACGTCCGGCCAGGCTGGGTCGTAGGCCCCGATCTGCATGAGGGAGACGTCGAACGGTCCGTACCGGGCACCGATCTTGGCGAAGCCATCCCAGTAGCCGGAGTCACCGGTGAAGAACAGCCGGTGTGTCGCGCTCTCGACGACCCATGACGCCCACAGCGTCCGGTACCGCACCGGACCCCGTCCGGAGAAGTGACGGGCAGCGGTCGCGGTGAGCCGCACCGATGCGCCCGACGCACTCTGCACACGGTGTTCCTCGCCCCAGTCGAGTTCCCGGATCCGCCCGGCTGCGATCCCCCACCGGGTCAGGTGCGATCCGACACCGAGGGGTACGACGAACATCGTCGCCTGCACTTTTGACAGCGAGATTATTGTGGCTTCGTCGAGGTGGTCGTAGTGGTCGTGAGAGATGACGACCGCGTCCACCGGCGGCAGATCGTTCACCGCCACCGGTACCGGGTGTAGTCGCCGCGGACCGGCGAAGGCGAACGGAGAGCAGCGTTCCCCGAGGACCGGGTCGACCAGTATCCGGACGCCGTCGATGTCGATCAGCGCCGATGCGTGCCCCAGCCAGGTGACGTGCAGGCCCCGGTCACGGGGCACCTGGGGAAGGCGCGGCTTGATGACCGGTACCGGCCGGGGCGGCTGGCGGAGACGGCCGGGCCCGAGCCGGCTGCGGACCGCTGCCCAGACGGCGGCGTTGTGCAGCAGGGCGGTTGGCACGGGGTTGCGGAATCGGCCGCCTTGGAAGTTCGGGGACCGGCGCGATGCCCCGTGCCCGACGGGGGCGCCGATGAGCTGCGCGGGCAGTGTGGCCACGTCATCGGCGAGTCGCCGCAGCCGGCGCGGGAAGGGTTTGCGCTCCGGTGGCTTCACCGCGACAGCGCCGGCAGCATGATGTCGTCCACGAGGTGCTCGACGAACAGGTCGTCCAGGGGCAGTCCGCACACGATGCGGTAGACGAGTAACGAGGAGGCGACCTCGCCGAGGATGCGTGGCTGCTCGGCGGTGCGCAGCTCGCCTCTCCTGCGCGCGCGTTCGAGAACCCGCTGGTCGACCTGGGGTGTGCTGCGGCCGGAGCGTTCCTGCACGCAGGCGCGCAGCGTCGAGTCGTCCATTACCGCCTGGGACATCCCCACCATGAGCCGGCCCTCGAAGCCGTCGATGACCGCGGCGAGCGCCTTCGCGTACTCGATCAGGTCGCCGCGCAGTGAACCGGTGTCCGGGATCTCGAGCGCCTGGGCCGCCGGGCCGGACTCCATCGCGGCCATGACCAGGGCGCGCTTGTCGGCCCACCGGCGGTAGACGGTCGTCTTGGAGGCATGGGCGCGGGCTACCACCGCGTCGATGGTGACGGCGGCGTATCCCACCTCGGCCACCATGGTCAGGACGACGTCGAGGATCTCCTCTCCTCGTCCGGGGACCATCGGCCGGCCTCGTGGGCTCATCGCGCGGCACCCCCGTCGATGATTTTGTCGAGAGTGATCGGAAGGTCGCGCACCCGGACGCCGGTCGCGTTGTGGACCGCGTTGGCGATGGCCGCCGCGACCCCGACGATGCCGATCTCCCCCACCCCGTGCACGCCCATCGGTGTCAACGGATCGGGGATGTCGAGGAAGCTGACGTCGATGTCGCACACGTCGGCGTGGACCGGCATGTGATAATCCGCGGCGGAGGCGGTTACCGTGCGCCCGGCCCGGCTGTCCACCAGGCCTTCCTCCATCAGCGCGCTGCCGATACCCATGATCACCGCCCCGCGGATCTGACTCGCCGCGGTCTTCGGATTGATGATGCGTCCCGCATCGATGCAGGCGACCCATCGCGAGACGCGGGTTTCACCGGTCGTCGCGTCGACCCTGACCTCGCAGAAATGCGCCCCGTAGCCGTGCATCGAGTACTTCATGAATTCCAGCGGGAGCATCGGCGAGGACCCGACGGCGTCGACGTGCCGAACCTCACCCACCAGCGTCTCGAACGAAACGCCCTGGGCAGGGTCACTAACCCGGTAGAGCCCCCCGTCACGGAAGACGACGTCGGCCGGTTTGAGTCCGTGCAGGGCACTGTGCCGAGGCGCCCGTCGGAGCAGCACCTTCTTGAGCTCCTCGGCCGCTTGGGCGACGGTGATGACCAGGCTGGCCGTCTGGGCCGAGCCCGCGGCGATGGGGCTGTCCGGCAGTGTCGAATCACCGAACTCGAAACTGACCCGGTCCAGTGGGAGCCCGAGGCGCTCGGCGGCGTGTTGCACCTGCACGGTCTCCGTGCCCATGCCCATGTCGTTGGCCGCGGCCGTCACCACGGCGTGGCCGTCCGCGGTGATCCGGATGCGGGCCTTCCCGCCGGGCATCCGGATGTAGGGGTAGAACGCCGACGCTGTGCCGTGCCCGACCAGCCACCGGCCGTCGCGTCGTGCCCCCGGTACCCGGTTCCGGTCCGGCCAGCCGAAGCGTTCGGCTCCCCGCCGGTACGCTTCCATCAGGTGACGCTTGGAGAACCGCGTCCCCTCGGTGGGGTCGACGGCCGGTTCGTTGCGGCTGCGCAGCTCGATGGGGTCGATGCCGAGATGGCCGGCTAGTTCGTCGATGGCCGATTCGAGCGCGAACGACCCGACCGAGTCGCCCGGGGCCCGCATGGAGGCGTTGGGGACGACATCCAGCACGACCTTCTTCTGCCCGATCCGGTACGTGTCGGAGGCGTACAGATGCCGGGCCGGCACCGAGACCTGCTCGGGAGAGTTCTCGTGCACGATGCCCGTGACGCTGTCGTGGACCAGTGCCTGCAGGTGCCCGTCGGGGGCGGCTCCGAGGGCGACCCGTTGCCAGGTCGGCGCCCGGCCGCCGGTCATCCGGAAGACGTCCTGACGCCGCAGTACCAGCCGGACCGGCCGTCCGGTCACCCGGGCCGCGGCCACGCAGAGCAGTTGATGGTCCCAGACCGTCTTGTTGCCGAAGCCGCCCCCGACCGCCCGGCAGGTCACCGTGACGTTCTCCTCCGGCACTCCGACCGCGTGCGCGATGCTGTGCCGCGTACGGCCCAGAGCCTGCGTGGAGTCCCAGACGTGCAGCTTGTCCCCGGGACTCCACTGCGCCATGGTCGCGTGTAGTTCGATCGCCATGTGGTGGTGCGGTGGCGTCGTGTAGACCTCGTCCACCACGAATGCGGCTTGCGACAACGTGTCTTCGACGTCGCCGCGTGACACTTCGGACGGCTCGCCGAGCACGTCGGCGGGGAAGACCGCCTCGGACAGCAGACCACGGAAAGACGTTCGGGCCGGAGCCGCGTCGTACACGACGTCGACCAGGCGCGCGGCCGAGTCGGCACACTCCTGCGACTCGGCGACCACGACGGCGACCGCCTGACCGTTCCAGCGGACGACGTCGTCCTGCAGCGGAGCGACGTCGGTGAACGCGCAACCCTTGGCGGTGAGCGTCATGAGCACCGGTGTGTCCATGGCCGGCGCGTTG
This sequence comes from Actinoplanes sp. M2I2, assembly GCF_023544445.1. Taxonomy (GTDB): domain Bacteria; phylum Actinomycetota; class Actinomycetes; order Mycobacteriales; family Micromonosporaceae; genus Actinoplanes. The sequence continues at coordinate 8,895 of NZ_JALPVJ010000051.1, forward strand.
TGGTGGGTGATGACGTCGATGACGCCGGGTGCGTTCGCGGCCCGGGTCACGTCGATGTGCCGGATGCGGCCACTGGCGACCCGGCTGGGCACCATGCTCGCGTACGCCAGCCCGGGCTGGTCGATGTCCGCGGTGAAAGTCGCGCCACCGGTCACCTTGCTCGGACCGTCGAGCCGCGACACGGCCTGGCCGACGACGCGGCGCGCCGTGCTCAGGGGATCGACCGCACGGTCGGGGAGCGTGCGGTTGAGCGCTTCGGTGGCTCGTTGCACCATGTTCATCTGATCAGGCCTTCCAGGACGTCGGCGACCACGCGGGGCGCCAGGCTCACCTTGAACGCGTTGTCCCGGGACGGGCGAGCGGCGCGGAACTCGGTTTCGGCTGCGCGCCGGAAACTCTCCGCGGTGGCCGGTGCGCCCAGCAGCTCTCGTTCGGCCAGGTGGGCGCGCCACGGGCGGGACGCGACGCCGCCGAGTGCGATTCGCACCTCTGACACGGTGCCGTCCTCGACACGTAGCGCGGCGGCCACGGACACCAGGGCGAACGCATAGCTGGCGCGGTCGCGGACCTTGCGGTACGTCGAGTTCGCCGCGACCGTGGCCTGGGGCAGCCGGACAGCGGTGATGAGTTCCGCCGGGGCGAGCACCGTCTCGAGGTGCGGGGTGTCGCCGGGCTCGCGGTGCAGCTGTTCGAGCGGTACGGCCCGTGCCCCGGCGGGACCGAGGATGTCGACCTGCGCGTCGAGCGCGACCAGCGCGACGCACATGTCGGACGGATGCGTCGCGATGCACTGCTCGCTCACACCGAGCACGGCGTGTGCCCGGTGGAAGCCTTCGCGGGCATCACAGCCGGAAACCGGCGACCGCTTGTTGCAGCGGGCGGCCTCGTCGTAGAAGTACGCGCACCGCGTGCGCTGCAACAGGTTTCCGCCCACGGTGGCCATGTTGCGAAGTTGTCCTGAGGCGCCGCTGACGATGGCGCGGGCCAGCATCGGGTAGTCGTGCCGGACGCGGGGATGCGCGGCCACGGCGGTGTTGCTCGTGGCCGCGCCGATCTCGATCCCCCCACCGGGCGTCTCGGTGATCCCCTGCGCCAGCCCGGACACGTCGATCAGGGCGGTCGGCGTCTCGATCTCCTCGCGCATGAGGTCGACCAGGTTGGTCCCGCCGCCCAGGTACCGCGCACCCGTCCCGGCCAGGCGCACCGCCTCCTCGGGGTCGACGGCCTTGGCGTAGCTGAATTCCCTCATGAGCCGTAGACCTCCGAGATGGCGGCGATGATGCCGTTGTGGGCGCCGCACCGGCACAGGTTGCCGCTCATCCGCTCACGGATCTCCGCGAGCGACAGGTCGACCTCGTCGGCGTGCAGGTCGTCGGTCACCACGCTGGGCACACCCGCGGCGGCCTCGCTCGCCAGCGCCACCCCGGAGCAGATCTGACCGGCCGTGCAGTAGCCGCACTGGAACCCGTCGTGGTCGATGAAGGCGGACTGCAGCCGGTGCAGCTGCGTTGTGTCGCCGATGCCCTCGATGGTGGTGACTTCACGACCGTCGGCCTGCACCGCCAGGGTGAGGCAGGACAGGACACGTTGATCATCGATCAGGACGGTACAGGCGCCGCAGGCGCCCTGGTTGCAGCCCCGTTTCGTGCCGGTGAGCCCGACGTGCTGACGGATGAGTTCGAGCAGTGAGGTCCGGGTGTCGATGGCGGCCGACTGGCTGCTCCCGTTGACGCGCACTGTGACCTTGGCCGTACTGATGCCGTCATGCTCCATCTAGCGGGCTCCATATCGAAACGTCGGGAGGACCACCGAGTCGACCAGCTCCTCGATGAAGGCCGCGTCCACGTCCTGGTGTGAGACGCGACGGGCCACGATGACCTGCGGGATGATGTCCTCGTAGCCCCTGGTCGCTGAGTCCGGCGCGATCTCGCGCCGGGCGCGGGCACGATCGAGCGATGCGCTCGGCAGCGCCAGCCCGTGATGGCCGCCGTAGGTGGCCAGCCGTTCGCACACCACCGGATCGATCCGTTCCACCTCGATCAGGGCACCCAGCAGTTGTGCTGAATGACCGGCGATCGACCGGGCGAAGGTGGTCGCCTGCTGGATCAGGTCGGTTTTGAGGGCGCCGGTGTCCAGGTCGGCCGGTCCAGCCTTCAGGAGCGCGCCGACCGCCTCGACGACGACGGCCTGCCGATCGCCCCACCGTTCGACCAGGACCGACAGTGGCGTCCGAGACCGTTCGGCCAGGGCGTCCAAGGTCAGGGTGGCGTACCCCTGCTCGCTGAGGTGATCGATGCACGCCTCGTGCACGCGATGCGGCATGGATCTCATCGTTCAATGATACGAAGCCGTACCGTATTAGCAAGATCTCCACCGACATTCGTCCGCCGGGGTTCGGAAGCGGCCTTACGGTCATCGATACCGTGGCGGCGTGGACCGATTCCTCATGCCCCTCGGCGCCATCCTCGGCCTCACGTCGATCGTTCTCGCAGTGCGGCACGCCGCACGGCACTGGCGGCGGTACCGGCAGCACGTCCGCCGCCGCGGGACTGTCGTCGAACGCACAGGGAGCCTGGAGTACCGCGCCCCCATCGTGCATTTCGTCGACGATCAAGGGCGCGAGCGCCGCTTCACCTCCGCGTACTCCGGCCGAGGAGCGGTCCCGGTCGGCTCGGCGGTAGTGGTGCTGTACCCGCCCGGCCGGCCGGAGCAAGCGGAGATCCTCGACATGGGCCGGCAGACCACCATCGTATGGGTGTGCCTTGTCTTCGGGCTGGGCCTGGTCGGTGCCGCCGTCGCTTATTACTTCTTCCCGGGCGTGCTGTACATCCCGGAAGGGTAGGTGCGTCGCCCAATCTGCTCCCTCGAACCCGCGGCACGGTTCTCGTCGTCGAGCAAGACAGTTAGTGTGAGGCGTTCACCGCCACGGATGTAATACCGCCGAAGTCACGGGAATTCCGCCGTGCAGCCCCATCCGGCGGCCGCGCCTGCCGGCAGCGGAACGCGTCCAGGTTCGCGGGAGGCAGGACGGGTGACAGCCCATGGAGCCGACCTTCGCGCTCCTCGGCCGCCTGACCTCACGAGATTTCTTACGACCTTTCGAGCCTCGCCGCCGTCTTACTGACGTGAGCGAAGCCGACCAAGATTTCCGCGAGGTCGTGGCGGCGCACATGGAACGACTACGTGTGCTCGCCTATGTCACGTGCGGGGACTGGCAGCTCGCCGAGGACGCGGTGGCCGCCGTGCTCAGCAAGATGTACCCGCGGTGGCGGCGCATCGAGCAGCCAGCCGCCTATGCGCGACAGGCCGTTGTGCGAGCACAGGCTCACGATAGGACCCCCGGCAACCGGATTTCAGCCTGCGGGGCGCTGGAGGAACTCGTAGACGTCTTGGGCGTCGACGCCCGGGAAGGTGCCCGATGGGCAGCGCGGCGAGCAGGTGGCTGTGGACCGGGCGCCGGCACTCGACCGGGGTAGTTCCGGCTTGTCGACAGGCGCTACGGAGCCGGAGAAGCGTTCATACGGAGGGCTGCGCGGGCCGCATACGGGTGCCAGTCCCCGGCAGCCGCTCGCTGCCATGCCACGGCGCTGCTGATGTCGATGCCGAGACAGCGGGCGAGGACGGCGGCGGGCAGCTCGACGGCGAGTTGGATGAGCGCGGCGGTGCGGGCGGCGCGAGCGGTCAGGCCGGCCGCCGCGAGCCGCTTGCGCAGCATGGCGGCGCTGATGGAATGGCTCCAAGGCCGGCCGGGAAACAGCCACGGTGTGCCGGCGCGGTCGGTGTCTTCGCGTTCGGCCGACAGGCTGGTGATCAAGGCCGCCAGAGTGGGTGGGAGGTCGATCGGTGTGGAGCCAAAGGTGATTCTGGCGCCGCTCGAGGTGGTCTGAATCTGGTCGAAGCGCAGGGTGTTGATGCGGGTGGCGGTCTGGGCGTAGAGGGTGATCAGCAGGCCGGCGATGCGGACATCGGTGGGCAGGGTGTCGTCGTGCAGCAGGCGGCGTACCTGCTGCCATCGTCGATCGTGGTCAACACCGTCCGCTGGCCCGTCCCATTGCGGGACACCGATTGCGACGGTGGTCAGCCGTTCGCTGCATGCCCAGCGCAGGAACGCACCGAGTTCGGCTCTGCGGGCAACTCGCCCTTCGGCAAGCCACTGATCGACGTCTGCCTGCTGAAGGTCGGCCAAGACCCGGCGGTGGGAGGTGAGCTCGTCCAGGATCGCGGTCGCCGCGTTCACGCGATTCCGCACGGCGGTGGCCTGCGCATCGGTGACAGGGGTGTTCGGGCCGACGCGGGTTCGTAGCCGGCGCAGGTGACTTGTCGATCTCCTCTTCCTCGAGGAGGTACTTGAAGAACTGCTGCAGGCTCTTGTGCTTGTTCAAAGCGGTCGACGCCGACCGGGTCTCGATCATCCACGCCTGGAACGATTCGATGTGCGCCTTGGTCACCAAGGTCGGGTCCTGCCCGGCGTCATCAGAGTCCGGGTCCGGTGATTCGGCGGTCAGATATTTCGCCAGTTGGGCGGCGGCCAGGAGGTAGTTGTAGCGCGTGGTCTCCGGGTGATTCCCAGCCCGCAGGGCACGGTCCCAGTCGCGCAGGAAGCCGGCCCAGTCACCGTCCTCCAGGCCGTCGCACAGTCGGTCGAGCTTCAGTAGGGGCATCTCTCGTCACCTGCCGAGTCAAGGGGTCTACAAGCGGCGTGCTCGATCCCGGTGACGTCGTCAGACACGAAAAAGGGGTCCTCGCAAGTCTGTGACCTGCGAAAACCCCTTCGCTGTCGGGCTGACAGTGTCCTGGCTCAAGACATCGGAATAGGGTGTCTCGCGTCATCGGAATAGGTAAGTCTCCGGACATCGGCATGGCGCCGTAGCGGTACCGGCGGGCGGCAGCAGGGTGCGGCGTGTCCACACGTCGACTCGTCATCACCGCCGTTCTGACCGGTACGTCACAGGCCGAGACCGCCCGCACCTACGGCGTCTCCCAGGGCTGGATCAGCCGGCTCATGACCCGCTACGCCGTCGAGGGCGAAGCAGCGTTCGAGCCTCGCTCGCGCGCCCCGAACACTCGGCCCGGCGCGACCGCGGCCGCAACGGTCGAACGAGTTCTGGCCTTGCGTAAACAGCTCGGCGAGGCCGGCCTGGACGCCGGTGCGGACACCATCGCCTGGCACCTGCAGCACCACTACGACACCGTGCTGTCGCGGGCCACCATCAACCGGATCCTGGTACGAGCCGGGCAAGTAATCCCCGAACCGTCGAAGCGGCCGAAGAGCTCCTACATCCGTTTCCAAGCCGATCAGCCCAACGAGACCTGGCAGTCCGACTTCACCCACTACCGGCTCACCCGCGGTGACGGCCGGCCAGGCACCGACGTCGAAATCATCACCTGGCTCGACGACCACTCCCGCTACGCCCTGCACCTGTCAGCGCATCCCCGAATCACCGCGCAGATCACCCACCGAAGCTTCCAGCAGGCAGGTGAGCTGCACGGATACCCGGCCTCGACGCTGACCGACAACGGGCTGGTCTACACCGTGCGATTCGCCGGCGGCCGCG
>NZ_JALPVJ010000052.1 GCF_023544445.1 Actinoplanes sp. M2I2
ACTCACCATCGACCCCCGACGCGACTACCAGCCCACCGGCCGGCCACCCGGACCCACCCCCAAAAACAAAACAGCCCGAACCTACGAAACGTAGGTTCAGGCTATTCCGATGTCCTGAGACATCACATTGTCGGGCTGACAGGATTTGAACCTGCGACCCCTTGAACCCCAAGCCATTGTGGATGGTGTCTGCGGACGTCAAGCACGATGCGCGCCGTTCATGGGATGGTCGAGTGTTCAGGCCGTGCGCTGGCGTCCGTAGCGTGTGGTCCCCATATGGTCCCCAACGCAGCCTCACCAACCGCTGACCTCTTACCCGCCGGGATGCGAGGCGGTTCGAACGCGGCCCGCCGAGCGGCGGGCCGCAGTCGCGGCGGTCAGCTCGGCACGTTGCCCGGATTCGGTTACGCCACACGGCGTTTGATGTCGCTGTTGAGCAATTCAACCGGGTTCAGCTCAGGTGTATACCCAGGCAGACGGTGCGTCGCTGACGACAACGGCGAGCTGGGCGACCCGAGGAGTGCCTGCTCAGCCCTCGCTCATCTTCGGATTCCGCGGAGCGGGTCAGACCTACCTGAAGTTGAACCAGAAGACGGCCATCGCCGCGACGTAGACGAGCCCGAACGCGAGTGCCCAACCGAGCGCGGTGGCCACGATCCCCCAACCTATCCCGGTGACGGGCGTCCGGGCTGTAGCGCGCTGACGCCACGCGATTAGCAGCGCCACGGCCAGTCCGACCGCGAGGGCGCCCAGTCCCTTCGGTTCGAGCATAAAGAAGAACGGGAACAACTTGCCGCCAGCGCCAATGGCCTGCGAGAGGAGCACCGTCACCAGAACGCCGTTCGCAACGAGCACGGTCCCTACCGCCCACCAATCCCGCGCGCCCGTCGGGGCCGAGCCGGCAACTGTGTTCGTCATGTCGACTACCCTTTCGCACGACCAGCATGGCTGGCGTGAGTATGCGAGCTCAGGTTCGTCGGTGCGACCTCGGAGCGCTCATCGATGCTTCGGGCCGTGAGCGAGTGACGGGCCTACCCAGCGCCGTCTCCTGACACCCCGAGCCGTCCCGTATCCAGGCCCAGCGCATCGGCCAACTCGTCGCCGCCGGCTTCGACGCCAATCCGGCCGACAAGGTAGGACAAGATCCGGGCGCCTACCTTGAGTTGGCTGTAGACGACCGGTGCATACAGCTCCACGTCCCTCGCCTGCCAGGCGAGGCGTCGAACGGTAGGAGTCTGACTGCTGACGTTGCCGATCATCGAGTGTGCTCCGTGGTTCGGGGAAGCCGTCGCTGATCGAAGCGCACCGCGATCTGCTTGTGAGACTAAGTTGATCGACAGGCAGCTCGACCATCTGAGCCTTTGGCTGACAGCTCTGGAGCAGGTGCGTCGTTCAACACACCGGTTACTCGGACACAGCGGCTACCAGTTCAAGGCGTAGTAGCGGACGAGCTGCCCCGTCTAGACCCGCACGGCCCCTAGGCCGTTGGGGTCGGCGTTTCCGCACTTCAGGCGAGATGCGCGGCGTTCGCCGTCCGACCACGCGTGCAGGTCCGCGCATCAGGGTGCATACCGTGTGGTCCCCTCATGGTTCCGCTGAAGTACGTCTGCACGATCGTGCACATCGAAGACCTACAGGTCTTGAGTCCAGACACCCCGCGGATGCTCGTCGGGCCGAAGCCAAAGGCTCGGTTGCCGGTCGCGCGCAGCACACACGGACGCGCCGGAGACCCCCGTGGTGCGAGGGCCTCCGGCGAGGCGGTTCCGTGCGGTGGATCAGGATCCGCGAAGGATCAGGTTGCCGTTGTCCGCGGCGCCGCTCTGCGAGCCACTTGTTTCGCTGGCGCGTTTTTGCGGCGCCGCATTCCCTGCGGCTTTATCCCGCTGGCGTTTCGTTCAAACCCAAACCACGCAGGACGTCATCGCGGTTCGCGTTTGCCCGCAGCGCGGTCAAGGAATTCAAGCGACCCAGCAAAGTCGTGGAGGATGCGGGGCATTTCAAGTCTTGAATCGCCGACAAGGTCTTCTCAAAACGTTGGATGCGGCTCTCGAGGTCCGTTCCACTCGGAAGGTTCGCATTCTTGAGCGCTACCTGCGCGTTCACTTGGGCTTGAGTGGGCGGGCAGCGACCGGGAACATTCACCCCGGTGGGGCCCACGCGATCGGCCGTCGCGTTCGGATTGCCCGGGCTGAAACCCAGCGCCGGCACCAAAGCGTTGACGTTACCGGAGACGGCTCCGGCGTTGCCCGTCGCTCCACTCGCGGCCGCGTCACCGGATCCTGCGGCGGCTTTATCCGCTGGCGTTTCGTTCAGACCCAAACCACGCAGGAGGTTATCGCGGTTCGCGTTTCCGCGCAGCGCGGTCAAGGAATTCAAGCGACCCAGCAAAGTCGTGGAAGATGCGGGGCATTTCAAGTCTTGAATCGCCGACAAGGTTTTTTCAAAGCGTTGGATGCGGCTTTCAAGGTCCGTTCCACTCGGAAGGTTCGCATTCTTGAGCGCTACCTGCGCGTTCACTTGGGCTTGAGTGGGCGGGCAGCGACCGGGAACATTCACCCCGGTGGGGCCCACGCGATCGGCCGTCGCGTTCGGATTGCCCGGGCTGAAACCCAGCGCCGGCACCAAAGCGTTGACATTACCGGAGCCGGCTCCGGCGTTGCCCTGTTCGGCGGCCTGGCTCATCCCCGTGCCGACCGCGAGAGCCGAGCCGAGCAGCGCTGCGGCGGCACCTCCAATCAGCAGCTTGCGCGTCCGGCTGCTGACTCCGCGTCGATACATGCACGGCTCCTCTTCGTCTCGGTACTGCTTGTACCGAGATATACGAGCAATGATGTGGCAGCAGTTCATGACGCTGAGCAAGCGTTCCTTAAAGTTTCTTTAACGTGACTCCCGGGGCGTGCAGCCGCCAGCATCGTCGCGCCCAGGTCCGCGCGGCCCAGCTACGCCGCAGCGCCGAACCCCTACAACAGGGCGGCGATCTGCACGACCCCCTGGGACGGCCTGTTCATCACCACCAAGACCGGCCGGATTGGTAGTTGCAGTGCCAACGCTTCTTCTGCCGGCCCCCTCTCAAGAGCCCACCACCAGCACCGATGCCAGGGGTCAAGGGTTGCCGCACGCCATCGCGAAGCGACGCGGAGCATCCCTGGCGCCTGGTACGGATGGGCTCGGGGCACCGATATCGGTCGGGTCGTGATCACCACCGTGCCGTCGAACGTCATGCTCTCGGCCATGGCGATCATCTGGGCAGCGGTCGGGGATTCTCGCCACGTCACCGTACGGAACAGCCTGAAGAGCACCTGCGCGGCCGGGTGATCACTGTCGTAGAGCGCAGCCAGGCGCAGCAGCACATCCCAGGTCCATCTCGGGTTCGACAGCCAGCGCCTGCACGGTGGGCCGACCCGGTCGCCACGCGTCGATCAGCTGACGTTGCTGCAGCGGAATCGGCCAGTACGGCAACGGCTGACCTAACGCCTCAGCCAACTGGTCCCAAGCCACCTCCGCTGTATCCGCGGCACCCGGGACCGGCACCTGGTGCAGGAAGGGCCCGCCGACGCGAAATGCGGCATAGCCCGCGACCCAGCCCCGACGCCCAGGTCACGAAGTTTCTCCCTCAGCTCGATGTCGGGGGTCGGCGGACCGTCATAGGTGTTCCAGACCAGTGAGATGACAGCCGCCCGGGTCTTCCAGCGCTGCACCGCCAGCCCTCGGACTCGAGACGTGCCCACGTATTCGGCCGGCTCGTTGGACCTCGCCCGACCAGATCCGCGATCCGCCGGACGTCGAATTCAGCGCTCATGAGCTTCACGATGCCAACCTCGCGGGCGATGGAGGCAGTTCCTACCGACCTTTGGAGACGAGCGAGAGAAACGGATCGGCCTCTTGCCCACGCTGGGAGATTCGAGGTGAGTCAAACGGTGAGACGACGGCCCGACAGCCAGCATGTCTTCGCATTTCAGCGCTGCGCAGTAAGGTCCCGGACTCGTCCTGTGCCGGAGGACTCGGCCGTCGCGGCCAAGCAGTAAGTCCAGGTGCCCGGTACGTTGGTGACCTTTGCGCGGGTGTACGCGGCGATCGATCCGAGCTCGTCTCGGGCGTTGCCGCGGCCGCCCACCATGCTGTTGCGTAAGTGGATCGAGCGATGACTGGCGCTCAAGGTCGACGCCGCCCCGACGACCCACGCCGAGTACGCACAAATCCTGCGCGGGTGAGTCGTTGCCGAGCTTGGGATCTGCAGGTGGCTGAGATCAGCCGGTACGCGCATCTCCATCCGTGGAAGGCGGCGTTGTCGCGGGAGCTGCTGCCGGCCGTAGTGCGCCGGCGTGCTGGACCGGCGTGGTGCGGCATCCTTTTGGCAGCCAGCGCCACGGGCGCCCTAGCGGCGGCGCTGGCATCGCACAGGTCTCCAGCAACTTCCATATCGCGCCAGCGGGGTACAGAAATCGGCGTGTTCTAGCGAGGAAAGATACAAGGCGGTGCGGATCGCCCTACCTGCGCACTTCCGAGCCGGCGCGCCAGACGCTCCTCAGCTACCCGGCTGACGGATTGCGGCGCCCGGATCCGTGCTCTGCTCAAGGGCCGTCCACCACTCCTCCAGCTCATCGACCCGGCTCTGGAGTGCGGCGTTCGCCGCCCGGGCCGTCGCCAGTTCCTCGGTCAGCGCACCGATCGGCCCGGAGGCGGTCAGGGCGTCGAGCAAGCCCGCGACCAGCCGATCCTCAGCGGCGACCCGGCGGAGCGCGGAGGCGACCACCTCCGGCGACAACTCAGCCACGAACTCTCTCGGGAGCGTGAGCAGGCGAGCGACCTCGCCGAGGCTCCGCGCGCCGCTCATCTGGCGCCGAAGCCGCTCGGCGGACGGCACGGCCGGTTCGGCCGGTGTCGCAGCCGCCGCGATCGGCTTGGCGGGAGAAGGAGCGGGCTTCGACACAGGCGCGGGCGTAGGTGCCGGCTCCGGTTCAGGCTCGGCCTCTGACGGGAGTTCGGGAAGGTCGTCCCCCACCCAGGTGTAGGCCAGAGTGTCGCCCTTCTGCCGTCGGACGACATTCGGCCACTTGGGCAGAACCGCCAGCGCGCGGGGCCCGTGCCGGGCCCAGGTCTCGTTCCGGAGACCGAGCTCGGCCAGACGCTCCCGGATCTCTCGCACCTTCAGCGGGACCGACGACTCGGCCAACAGGTGGAGAACCACCGCGAGGGGCTCTTGGGCGAAGACGGCGTGGAACAGCCGGGAGTCGGACAGAGCCAGGAAACGCAGCGAACCCCTCGTCGCGACGTGAACGCCGGCGCCCCGTGGGACAAGCTCTTCCTCATCGGTGTCATCCCACTTGACCTGATAGTTCGTCCCGTCATCCGCGAGGATCGATCCGGCTCGGGCACGGCGTACGCCGAACGAATCGGACACCCGGACAAGACCCTGATCTGCGCTCACGACTGCGACTGTAGTGGTTATCGTCGCGGCCGGGGCGCCGGCCGGAGCCAGCCCATCCTGGCCAGGCTCATCGGCCGTGTGCGCCCATCGCCGGCTTGGCGGAACAACTCTCAGGGGAGATGGGCGCGCTTGCCGGCCGCCCATACGGACAGATCGGTGAGCTTGTCACTCGGTTCGAGGTCGAGCGTGAACGTGTGCTCGTCCCGGGGCCTTGCGGACGCGCTGCTGGCGCGGATGGGCATGGAGACCCGCCAGGCCGCCCAGCTCAAGGCCAACCAGCGCAAGTACCTGCAAGAGGCGGCCGAAAGGGCACTCGATCAGTGAACCTGGAACATGCCGCCGCCCTGACTCCGTGCCTGGTGGTCCTCGTGCTGCCCGACTGGAGTCTGTGGCGGATGGTCAAGGGTCTGCGCGCTGGTGATCGGCGACGGCCGGCCTGGTTCGGCCATGCCACCCGGAAGTCCTTCTTCCTCATGGTGCTGGCCTGGCTGTGAGGGCTGGCCGCCGGGCCCGCCCTGCAGAGCCTGGAAGAAAAATGCTCGGCTCGGCATCGCCAGCCCTACGACGACGCCCACTACCAGGCCCACCGCGACGACTACCACCGCCTCTTCCCCCTGAGCAGCAAATGCAATGCCGACTATGACCTGGTGCCAGCGTGGGTGAACCCGACGATCGTCGGGTTCTTCCTGCTCCCCGTGGTGAGCATCGCGGGGCCTCGTCTGGACGTCGACACACCGGTCGACCATGAAGGAAAACTCCCCATGACGTCTGGCAAGAACTCCCGCCGCCACGGCGGCGGTCACCAGCGCCGCGGGGGCAACTCCGCTGCTGGCCGCCGACCCCGCCCAGGCAGCCCCGGCCGGCCCTCGGCGAACGGCTGGCCCGAGCTCTCCCAGGCCCCGGGCAACCCGTCGAGGGCAACGGGCTGCAGGTGCAGCTGTCCGGCGGCGCCGCCGCACTGCTGCTACCTATGTCGGCCCGCGCACTTCCAAGCCGGGAGTCAAGGCAAGCGTCGTTGGCCGTGGGCATCTCTGCTCAGGTCGCCTCGAGTCTCTCAGCAGCACCGCCCAGGCCTAACACTGAACACCAGCCAGGAGACTCTCGATCTTATGCCAGCTCCCCAGTCAAGGAGTCGCTGCCCGGCAGCACAGCCGCCCGAGTCAAGGGGTCGCGCAGCGGCGTGCTCACGTCCCGCAGCCAAAAACTCCGGTCCGCGCCCCCCGGCTCACGGGTAGAGGGTGGTGCCGCCTGGTCAACGGCCACAAGAGGCAACACCCGAACGGCCTACGCGGCCCGCTGACCTGCAGCGATACACAGCGAAGCCTAGAAGACCCATTCGATCATCAACGGCGAAGGCGGCCAAGTAAAGGAGTCCGCGACGTAAATAAAAGAACGCCTCCACAGGCCTTTGACCTGCGAAGACGTTCCCAAAGTCGGGCTGACAAAAGTCGGGCTGACAGGATTTGAACCTGCAAACCCTTGACCCCCAGCTATATAACGATTGTGTTAAGTAACATCAACTTATGTCATTTCATACGCAGATCCGGACAGAACAACATCGCTATGCCGCCCGATTTCAACCAATCCCGGTAAAGTTGATCAAAGCTGTGACCAGGCGTGTGACCACGCCCAATCAAGTGCGGTGCCTGCCGCTCAGTCCAGACAAGCATTCTGGCGAGACGAAGACGCTTGTGCGCTGCCAAATAGGCTCACCATTCCCGCACTGGCCCGAAATCGAGCCCGTCCTACGAAATAGCATATCGCCATTCAGGCCTACCGGTCATCTTCACGGCCTCTTCTTGGCCATCAACGTGGCCATCACCGGGTACCACTGTCAAGGGCGAAGCTGTGCTGAAGTCAGTTCTGCCAGGCGGACGCTCGGGTGCGGTGACCAGCTCGGCGATCCGGTCGCCGGCTTGCCGACGCCGGATGGCGCTGACCTTTGCGTAGTAGCGCATCAGCGTGGCCGGATCATGGCCGAGCCTCTCGGCGACCTCATGGATGCCGTAACCAGTGTCGAGCAGATTCGACGCGAGCATGTGCCGGATCTGATGCGGGCCCAGCGGCCGGACTTTCGCGGCGACGGCGAGCTGGTTGAACCGGTCGGTGAGATTGTCCGGCCGCATCGGCTGACCCGTCCGCCCGGTGAACAGATACCGCGACGCCGAACCCGACGCCGTCGCAGCAAGCATCCCCAGGGTTACCGCGTCCAGCACCAGCGTCCGGAGGCCGTTGTGCGACTTCGGTGGTTTCACCCGTGTCCGGCTGCCAGGATTCTCGATGACGATCTGCCGGCGCACGGTCAGTGTGCCCTGATCGGGTTCCAGGTCACCGCACCGCAGACCACACAACTCGCCGCGCCGCAGCCCGGACACCAGCAGCAGCCGCCACATCGGGTACAGGCGATCCTCGACGACATGCTCGCCGAACCGGCGGGCCTCGGCCAGCGTCCACACCAGCCGTTCGTCGTCGCTCTCCCGCGGCTTACGTGTCCCCAACCGGCGGCCGAGTTGCTCCTCGAACGCCTTGGACAACACCAGGTCCAGGGTCCGCAGACTGGTACGGGAGTAGCCCGCCGCTTCCAGGTCGCGGTAAGCGTTCTCCACCATCCGAGCACTGAGCCGCGACGCCCGAACCCGGCCCACATACGGGTAGATCAGATTAAGCAGCCACATGTAGTTGTAGCGGGTGTTGGGTTCAAGGTCCTGCTCACGGGCGAGCAGCCAGCTCTCACAGATGGCCTGCATCGTGTCACTCGGCCGCGGCTTCGGATGCCGCGCATCGCGCTGCCGGCACAGCCGGTCGTACACGACCTTCGCGGCCTTCACCGTCACGAACCCGGACCGCCGCGCCTGCATACGGACCCCGCTGCTGTCGTTGCCCAGCTCCAGACGGAACCCGAACAACCCGGTGACATCATCTTGAAAGATGGGACTGGTCTCGGGCATAGCCCGCACCTCAACTCCGATAACGGCCCCTCCAAAGAGGAGGAGCGTTCACCCAGGGCCCCGGCAAAGTCGTGATCATGTCCGACTTGGGTCGATCAGGGTAGAAGCGCCTCGGTTGGCGGCAGCAAGACGGGCATGACCGGTTCAGAAGATCATCAAGGTTCCTACGCCATGCTGATC
>NZ_JALPVJ010000006.1 GCF_023544445.1 Actinoplanes sp. M2I2
GTCAAACGCGCCATCAGCAAATACAACGCCCGCGGCCCGAACATCGACCGCGCCACCTACCAAGCCACGATAGAGATCAACATCCTGGCCTTGACACCAACCACCCAGCCCTAACTGAACGGCGTTGCTTCTAGACCGGCGCGCTGCCGTTGGTCTGATCGGCCTCGGCCTGCGCCTGCTCGGTCATCTCCTTGGGCAGCTGCAGCGGCAGCGCCTCACGCACCGGGCGGGCCTCGTCGTCCCGGACGACCACGAGCCCGGAAAGCACCTCGCCGAGCCGGCCCTCGCGCGCCGGGTCGGCCGCGGCCGCCCCCTGGTAGAGCGCACGGACCATCCAGCGCGGCCCGTCCACGCCGACGAACCGCACGTCGGCCGGGCCCTCCGGGGTGTTCACCCGGGCGGTCAGCTCGATGCCGTACGGGCCCTCGACCTCGCGGGGGGCCACGCCGTCGGCCGTCATGGCCTCGGCGATCTCGGTGCGCACCTCGTCCCAGATCCCCTCGGAGCGCGGGGCCGCGAAGACCCCGAGCTGGAGCGCGCTCTCGCCGTCGACCAGCACGATCTGCTCGACCGCGCCCTCGGGGTTGGCCTGCACCCGCACCTCGACGCCGTCGACCGCCGGGATCCGCAGGCTGCCCAGATCGAGCAGCTGCACGTCGTCCGGGGCGTGGCTCGCGTCCCAGGGCCCGCGGTCGGGCCGCGGGGGCTCGTCGCCGGCGGCCAGGCTCTGCTTCAGCGCCTCGGAGGGCGGCGCGTCGGTCGCGCGCACGTGTTTGGGGCCACCGCGCTTACGGGAGAACATCTCTACTGACCTTCCATCTCATGCCTGCTGCGCGGGCAGCGCACTGTGCCCGCCCGTCGACCCGTGGCCACCGGCGCCGCGGGCAGTGTCGCCGAGCTCGTCGACCACCTGGAACGACGCCCGCTCGACCCGCTGGACGACCAGCTGGGCGATGCGGTCGCCGCGAGAGATCTTGACGGTGTTCACCGGGTCGTGGTTCACCAGGATCACCAGAATCTCGCCCCGATAACCCGCGTCGACCGTACCCGGCGCGTTGAGCACGGTCACGCCCAGGCGTGCGGCGAGACCGGAGCGTGGATGCACCAGTCCGACGTAGCCCTCGGGGATCGCCACCGCGATACCCGTACGCACCGCGACCCGGTGCCCCGGAGCCAGCTCGGCCTCCTCGGCGGCGACCAGGTCGGCGCCCGCGTCACCCGGATGGGCGTAGGCCGGCGCGGGCAGATCGGGGTCGAGCAGGCGGATCGGGATCACGACGTCGGCCAAGGCGAACATTCCTCACTGGAGCGACGGGTACGGCTGCGGGCGGCACCCACCCTGCCATCCTGCCGTGCCCGGTCGCGGAGGCGCGCCGTACCCTTCCAGGGTGACACCGGAGTCTCCCGCGCGCAGCACGGCAGCGCCCGCCTACACCGAGCGGCTGCACCTGACCTGGTGGATCTGGCCGGTCATGCTGCTGGTCGTGGCGATCCTGGCCGTCGAGCTGCTGCTCGGCTTCCCCGGCCTGCCCGGCTGGGTGCCGTTCGCCGTGCTCACGCCGCTCGCCGTCGCCGGCATGATCTGGACCAGCCGCATCCGGGTGGCCGTGGCCGACGGCGAGTTCCAGGTCGACGACGCCCGGCTGCCGGTCGAGTTCATCAAGGACGTCGTCGCGCTCGACACCGAGGGGAAGCGCGAGGCGCTGGGCGTGGGCGCTCACCCGCTGGCCTTCGTGGTCCAGCGCCCCTGGGTCGGCCCGGCCGTTCAGGTGCTGCTCGACGACCCCGCCGACCCGACGCCGTACTGGATCGTCAGCACCCGGCGCCCGGTGGAGCTGGCGACGGCCCTGCTGGCCGCCCGCTCCCGCCCGTAGGGTTCGCTCAGCCGTCGATCACGTTCCGGCGGCTCTTGCGCAGGTCCTTCATGACGTGCTCGCCGACGCTCTTGGTGGCCCGGCGGTTCAGGTAGCCGGCCACCGCCGCGCCCGTCAGCAGCGGGCCCAGCGTCGTGAGGTTGCGCCCGAACCGCTTCAGCAGCGTGCTCTGCAGCTCCTTGCGGGCGGCCGTGCCGAGCACCGTGGCCACCCCCACGCCGGGCACCAGCGGGTTGACCCCGCGCTGCTGCGACCAGGCCTGGACCAGTTGAGCGGCCCGCTGGCCGAGCCCGCCCCGGATCGGCTGCCCGTAGACCTCGTGCAGCTCGCCGATCAGCTTGAGCTCGATGGCCACCACCCCGACCGTCTCGGCCGCGAGCAGGATGGGGGCGGTGAGCAGGGTCGGCGGGGCGACCCACTCGATCGAGGCGACGCCACCCCCGGCCGCGCCGACGCCGGCCGTCGACCGCGCGGCGTTGCGGATCAGGCGGTCGGCCAGGTCGTCGTCGCTGAGGCCGGGAAAATGCCGCCGCAGCGTGGCCACGTCCCGGACCGGGACGTGGGGGGCGACGTCGGCGACGACGTCGCTCATCCACCGCATCGCGGCTCTGGGCTTGAACATCTGGCCCATCCCACGGCGGCGGATGTCGTTCACGAGCCGGCCGAGGAGCTGCCTGCGGCCGGCCGGTTCCAGGTCGTCGGCGGTGAGGGCGGCGACAGTCCGGCCGAGCTGGTCGTCGACCGCGGTGAGCTCCTGGCTGCTGTCTGTCGGCGCAGTCGTCTGCTCCAGGGCCCGCGAATCGTTCGTCTCGGCGGTGTTGTCCGGTCCGCTCATCGTCGTCCTCCCGTCGTCGGTCGCGGGCTCATGCCTTCATGGTGATGCCCGGTATCGACCCCGGGTCAAACCCGGCAACGGCCTCACGCCCGACCGCGAACCGCGGCCGGGTGGTGCGTACTGCCCGAGTGGCCGGTCAGGCACACTCGCGGCAGATCAACTCCCCGTTCCGCTCCGCAGCCAGCTGGCTGCGGTGGTGAACAAGGAAACAGCGAGCACAGCGGAACTCGTCGGACTGCATCGGCAGTACCTTGACGGTGAGTTCCTCGTCGGCCAGGTCGGCGCCGGGCAGCTCGAAGCTTTCCGCCACCTCGACCTCGTCGACGTCCACTGCACCCGACTGGGAGTCGGCTCGGCGGGCCTTGAGTTCCTCGAGGCTGTCCTCGCCGAGGTCGACCTCATCGCGACGCGGAGCGTCGTAGTCGGTGGCCATCGGTCTTCACTCTCCTGTATCGATGTGTCACTTGGCGTTAGTAACGCCGGCGACGTTGTTTCGGTTCCCGGTTCCGCCGGACGATTTCCGACACTGCCCCTGACACGTGAGACACCCCCGGTGAGCGGGGAACACTACCGCTGTCGCAGCGGTGATGTACGCGCACGGACGGCCCATTGTTCCCGATGTGACCGAGGCGACATCAAAGTAGGGGTAGCAGCGTCTGGATCACTGTCAACGCGCCGGAAGCAATCCCTGTTTCCGCGTGCCTGGCGCACAGACGTTAACCTCTCGAAAGGTCCTGCCCTTCCCCGGTGGGCGCGGGACCACGGCTGCCCTCACCTCAGAATCCCTGGAGCCAACCCCATGAGCTTTGCGCGCGTACGAGCGCTCGTCGTCGTCGGCGTGCTCGCCGTGGCCGCGGTGGTGTTCGTCATCGTCGCGCTGGTGCGGGACAGTCAGGGCGGCACCACCGTCGGCGAGGGCTGCCCCGCCGGTGCCCCGATGGCCGACGTGCAGCTGCCCGACGACCCGGCCGAGGTGACCGTCAAGGTCTTCAACGGCACCGACACCCCCGGCCTGGCCGAGAGCGTCACGAGCGAGTTCAAGAACCGGCGCTTCACCACCCAGAAGCCGGCCGAGAACAAGTCCAGGCTCAAGGGCGTCGCCGAGATCCGGTACGGCCCGGACACCGTCGGCAAGGCGCAGCTCCTGCGGGCGTACTTCCTGGCCCAGTCCAAGATGACCTACAGCGCCAAGCGCAAGGGCGGGGTCATCGAGATCGTCATCGGCAACCAGTTCCGCCAGCTCGCCACCACCACCGAGGTCAACCAGTCGCTGGTCGAGGTCGGCGAGCCCACGGTGCCGCCGGGCGCCTGCCTCAAGCCCGCCGACAAGGACAGCTGAGGTCTTCCGGGGCCGGGTCACGGCCCGCCCGCGGCGTCCAGAGCCGTCAGGGCGTCGTGCAACGGCCCGTGGATGACCGGCGGGGCGGCCACGACCATGTCGAGCCCCGGCGCAGCCCCGCCGAGGCCGGAGACCACGATCCCGGCCTCGGTGGCGACCAGACCGCCGGCGGCCCAGTCCCACGGGTTCAGGCCCTTCTCGTAGTAGCCGTCCAGCGTGCCCTCGGCGACCGCGCACAGGTCGAGCGCCGCCGCGCCGAAGCGCCGGATGTCGCGCACCTGAGTGATCAACCCAGCCAGCACCCCGCCCTGGTGAGCACGCCGCCGGGCGTCGTAGCCGAACCCGGTGCCGATCAGCGCCTGCCCCAGCCCGGCCGGCGCCGAGCCCCGCAGCCGCCGGTCCCCGCGCCAGGCGCCGCCGCCCCGGGTGGCCGTCCACTCGTCGCCGGTCGCCGCGTTCACCACCACGCCGGCGATCACCTCGCCGTCGAGCTCGGCGGCCAGCGAGACCGCGTACTGCGGCAGGCCGTAGAGGTAGTTCACGGTGCCGTCGATGGGGTCGAGGATCCAGCGCACCGCGCCCGCGGCCGGATCGGCTCCCGGGGACGTCCCGTACTCCTCGCCGAGCACCCCGTCGCCCGGCCGGGCCTCGCGCAACGCCTCGATCACCTGCCGCTCGACCGCCTTGTCGGCCGCCGTGACAACATCGGTGGCCGTGCTCTTGGTCTGGACATCGCCGATCGCCTCGGCCCGCATGCGGCGCGCGGTGGCCGCCGCGTCGCGCGCGACCCGGACCGCCAGCCCTAGCAAGGCGCCGGGTGTCGATGGGGTGGAAGCCGCCGAAAACTCACTCACGTGTACGCCCTTTCCGCCGTTAGCATTCTCTCGCCGGCCGTCATCGACGAGGTCGGCGGCCCCCGCGGCGTGCTGCGACGGGAGGATCTCGCCCGACGGCGCTACAATTCACCCCTGCCCACTGCTTCGCGGACACCACAAGCACCGATCGTCCGCGTTCCGGGGGTCCCCACACCAACACCGGCCAGCCTCCTCGCCGTGCGCTGCGCTGGGCTCATGGCCGTGCCAATCCTCGCCTCCGGAAGGTCTTTCGTGACAGAAGCCCACCAGAACGGTGCCGACGTTCGCTCTCTCACCGAGGCCCTGATCGCGCATGCACAGGGTGCGGGCGGGCAGCTCACGTCGGCCGAGGTCGCGCACACGCTCGAGTCCGCCGAGGTGAACCCGGCTCAGGCCAAGAAGATCCTGCGCGGGCTCGTCGACGCGGGCGTCACCGTGGTCGTCGACGGCTCGGCGAGCACCCGCCGCAAGGTCGCCGCCGCCCGGGCTGCGACCCCGGCCTCCAAGGCCACCACGGCCAAGGCCGCGCCCGCCCGCAAGGCGGCGCCGGCTCCCAAGCAGGCCGCCGCCGCGCCCGAGTCCGGCGACGAGGCGTCCGCCGCGACCGGCCCGGCGAAGAAGGCGGCCGTCCGCAAGGCCGCTCCCGCCAAGAAGGCCGCGGGTCCCGCCAAGGCCGGCAAGCCCGGCGAGGAGGCTCCCGCCGACGGCGAGGAGATCGATCCCGAGGAGCTCGCCGCCGAGATCGAGGATGTCGTCGTCGAGGAGCCGGCCGCCATGGTCGTGGCCGCCGCGACCGACGCCGCCAGCTCGGCCACCGACGGCGACTTCGAGTGGGACGACGAGGAGTCCGAGGCGCTCAAGCAGGCGCGTCGCGACGCCGAGCTCACCGCGTCGGCCGACTCCGTCCGCGCCTACCTCAAGCAGATCGGCAAGGTCCCGCTGCTCAACGCCGAGCAGGAGGTCGAGCTGGCCAAGCGGATCGAGGCCGGCCTGTACGCCGCCGAGCGCCTGCGCGCCTGCGACGAGGGCGAGGAGAAGCTCGAGCGCAACATGGAGCGCGACCTGCGCTGGATCGGCCGGGACGGCGAGCGGGCCAAGAACCACCTGCTCGAGGCCAACCTGCGTCTGGTCGTGTCGCTGGCCAAGCGCTACACGGGCCGCGGCATGGCCTTCCTCGACCTGATCCAGGAAGGCAACCTGGGCCTCATCCGCGCGGTCGAGAAATTCGACTACACCAAGGGCTACAAGTTCTCCACGTACGCCACCTGGTGGATCCGCCAGGCCATCACCCGCGCCATGGCCGACCAGGCCCGCACCATCCGCATCCCGGTGCACATGGTGGAGGTCATCAACAAGCTCGGCCGCATACAGCGTGAGCTGCTCCAGGACCTGGGCCGCGAGCCCACTCCCGAGGAGCTGGCCAAGGAAATGGACATCACGCCGGAAAAGGTGCTGGAGATCCAGCAGTACGCGCGTGAGCCCATCTCGCTGGACCAGACGATCGGCGACGAGGGTGACAGCCAGCTGGGTGACTTCATCGAGGACTCCGAGGCGGTCGTCGCGGTCGACGCGGTATCGTTCTCACTCCTGCAGGACCAGCTTCAGCAGGTGTTGCAGACGTTGTCCGAGCGTGAGGCGGGCGTGGTGCGGCTGCGGTTCGGCCTGACCGACGGTCAGCCGCGCACGCTGGACGAGATCGGTCAGGTGTACGGGGTGACCCGTGAGCGCATCCGCCAGATCGAGTCCAAGACGATGTCGAAATTGCGGCACCCGTCCCGTTCCCAGGTTCTGCGCGACTACCTGGACTAGGGGCGTTCGGTCAACAATACGTGTCCGAATGGTCACCACCCGTACATCATCGGGTGGTGATCAGACCGTTGTGCAGAAGTGATCGTTGACGTGGCACCCTTGGATCACGGCACACTTAGAGCCCAGCACGTGTGACCTCGGTCCCCCCGGGGCACAGTGGGAAGGCCGCAACGGTGCAGGGTGTTGCACGATGGTGAGCAGTAGCCGAGGAACGTGTTCATCGGTTCGAACAGAGGAGGAAGGCGATGACCCCGACTCTCACGCCGCCGGCGGGAAGTGTGGCCGGCACCGCAGCCGATGAACGGTGCGACCGCTGCAATGCAGCCGGAAAGCTCCGTTTGACCCTGGCTGGTGGAAGTGAGCTGGTTTTCTGTGGACACCACGCCAACCGGTACGCCGAGGACCTGGTGAAGATCGCAGTGCAGTTCACCGCCGACCCGGAGTTCACCTGGCGCGGCGCCGACATGATGCCCAGCTCCAACTAGTCCCTATTTCCCCCGACTCAGACTTGCCAAAGGGGCGCCCACGGTGTGGGGCGCCCCTTTTCCATGCCCGCCGCCGCATGCCGCCGCCCGCATGCCCGCCGCCGCCCCCGTGAGCGACGCCGCCGCATGCCCGCCCCCCGCCCCTGTGAGCGACGCCCTCGCATGCCCGCCGGCGCCCCTGTGAGCGACGCTGACGGCGCGGGACGTCACGGTGGGGGGTCGGTGTCCCAGAGTTGCTCCACGGTGGCGTGGAGGGCCTTGGCGACCTTCAGCGCCAGGTAGACCGAAGGCGCGTAGTCGCCCGTCTCCATCGCGATGATCGTCTGGCGGCTGACCTCCACGGCGCTTGACAGCCCCTGCTGGGTCAACCCGGCTTCCTTGCGGGCGGCCCGGATGCGGACTCCCGCTCCCCCTCCGGCCTCCGGGGCGCGCACCGGGCCCGCGGGTGGCGCCATCAGTCCTCGTCCACGGCGAGGGCCTCGGCGCGGCGCAGACGCCGGCTCTGGACGACCTGGACCACCAGGCCGATCACGCCGCCGAACACTCCCCCCACGGCCGCACCCTTCCACGTCGCCCCGCCCGGATCGAAGGCGTAGAGCGCACCGACCAGGAAGACCGCGTAGGGAATGCCGCCGACCACACCCCAGAACACGCGCTTGGCGTTCCACGAGCGGGGAAGCGTCTCGACCCGGCGGCGGCGCACGTAGAGCATGCAGACCCACATCGGGAGCATCATGGCCACCAGCACGACCGCGAGCGGCACCACGGACGGACGACCCAGGGGCCAGACCATGATCGCCGCCGCCCACGGGACCGCGATCCACTGCATCGAAGCGGCGGTGGCGATGCCCTCATACCACCGGTAGCGCTCGCGTTCGTCGCCATACCAGTCGTCGTCGACGTGAAGATTCCATCGAACGACCCGGTCGAGAAATGTCGTCGTCATGCGTCCATCATCGCGTTAAGTCCTCTTGACGTCAAGAGGACTTAACGTCAAGAACGCTTTACATGGTCTGGATGGTCGCGATCCGTTCCTCGAGCTGCTCGATCGTCGCCTGCGCGCTGGGCGGCCCGCCGCAGAGGCGGCGCAGCTCGGCGTGGATCTTGCCGTGCGGCAGGTTCGTCCGGTGGTGGTGCGCCGCGACCAACGTGTTCAGCTGCCGCCTGAGGCTGTTGCGACGCTCCCCCGCGGTCATCGGCGCCGGGGCCTCGCGCTGGGCCGGAGCGGCCGGCTCAGCCGCCTTCTGCCGCTTCTTGGCGGCCAGCTGGTCGGCCTGCCGCTTGTTCAGCAGCACGGACACCTGATCGGCCGTGAGCAGCCCCGGCAGCCCGAGATATTCCTCCTCCTCGGGCGTCCCGGTCAGCGCCCCCATGCCGAACGACGTGCCGTCATAGATGACCTGGTCGAGCTCCGCGGTCGCGGACAGGGCCTCGAACTGCTTCTCGAGCTCGCCCTCCGCGTTCTCCTCCCGCTGAGCCCGCTCCAGCAGGTCGTCGTCCAGGCCATCCTTCTGCTTGGGCAGGCCCAGCACGTGGTCGCGCTGCGCCTCCATCTCGCTGGCCAGCCCGAGCAGGTGCGGCACGCTGGGCAGGAAGACCGTCGCGGTCTCGCCCTTGCGCCGGGCCCGGACGAAGCGGCCGATGGCCTGCGCGAAATAGAGCGGGGTCGAGGCGCTGGTGGCATAGACACCGACGGCCAGCCGCGGGATGTCCACGCCCTCCGACACCATCCGCACGGCCACCATCCAGCGCTCCGCCGAGGCGGCGAAGGTCGCGATGCGCTTCGAGGCGCCCTCGTCGTCGGAGAGCACCACCGTGGCCGGCTGCCCGCTGATCTCGCCGATGAGCTTCGCGTACGCCCGAGCCGTCTGCTGGTCGCTGGCGATGATCAGCCCGCCGGCGTCGGTGATGCCGTGCTCGCGCAGCTTGGTGAGCCGGGCGTCGGCCGCCCGCAGCACCTGGGGCATCCAGTCGCCGCGGTGGTCGAGCGCCGTCCGCCAGGCCTGGGCGATCAGGTCCTTGGTCATCGGCTCGCCCAGCCGGGCGGCCAGCTCGTCACCGGCGTTCGTCCGCCAGCGCGTCTCCCCGGAGTACGCCATGAAGAGCACCGGCCGCACGACGCCGTCGCGCAGCGCCTCGGAGTATCCGTAGACCGAGTCGGCCCGCGACCGCTGCAACCCGTCGTCGCCGCGCTCGTAGTTGACGAAGGGGATCGGGTTCTCGTCGGAGCGGAACGGCGTGCCCGTGAGCATCAACCGGCGTACGGCGGGCTCGAAAGCGGCTTTGACGCCGTCACCCCAGCTGCGCGAGTCACCGGCGTGATGGATCTCGTCGAGGATCACCAGCGTCGGACGGGTCATCGTGCGCCGCCGGTGCACCGCGGGCGCCATGCCGACCTGGGCATAGGTGAGCACCGCGCCGTGGAAGTCGCGCGACGAGTGGATGTCGGAGTTGCGGAAGGAGTGGTCGAGCTGGATGCCGACCCGGCCCGCGGCCGCCGCCCACTGCACCTTGAGGTGCTCGGTGGGGCAGACCACGGTGACCGCCTCGACGCTGCCGTCGGCGAGCAGTTCGGCGGCGATCCGCAGGGCGAAGGTGGTCTTGCCGGCTCCGGGGGTCGCCACCGCCATGTAGTCGTCGCTACGACGGCGCAGATACCCCACCAGGGCCTTGCGCTGCCAGTCACGAAGAGGCGGGAAGGTGTCCAGATCCGGCAGTGGCGGGCTCAAGCTGCGACGATCCTTCCCTCAAGAAAAACACCTCCGGCAAGGGACCGAAGGCGGCGTCCAGCATAGCCGCGCGGGCGGCCGGACGCGGGTTACGGCGCAGCTACCGGAGCGGACCACCGGCGGTACAGCGCCACCAGCCGTACCCCGGTGATGAGCAGCGCCGATACGGCCATCGTGATCGGGTCGGCGAGGTCCGCGCCGCGCAAGATCGTGACAAGAATCGCGCCGCCGAGGGCCGCAACGGCATAGATGTCACGCTGGAGGACCACCGGAATCTCACCGGTGAGCAGATCGCGTGCGAGACCACCGCCGATCGCCGTGAGCATGCCGATCAGGCAGGCGCCGACCGCAGGCACACCGGCGTCGAGCGCCTTGACCGTGCCGGTGACAGTGAACAGGCCGAGACCGGCTGCGTCGAGCAGCAGTACCGGCCGGCGCCACCGGCTCAGCCGGGGATGCAACCAGAACACGGCGACCGAGGCGACGACCGCGGTGATCGCGTAGCGCCAGTCGGCGAAGGCCAGCGGCGGCACCGCTCCGATCACCAGATCGCGCAGGATGCCACCGCCGAGCGCCGCGACGAAACCGACGAAGGCCAGCCCGAAGAGGTCGAGCCGCTTCGCGATGCCCGCCGAGGCGCCCGAGGCCGCGAAGACCGCGACGCCGACCAGGTCAGCGACGAGGAGCCCGTCACCAGTACTCACCGGACACCCCAAGAAGAACGAGAGATCAGCGCTGCATCGCTTCGTAGATCTCCTTGCACTGCGGGCAGACCGGCGAGCCCGGCTTGGGCGACTTGGTCACCGGGAACTTCTCGCCGCACAGCGCGATCACGTACGTGCCCATGACCGCGCTCTCGGCGATCTTCTCTTTCCGCACGTAGTGGAACATCTCCGGCCCGGTATCGGCGTCCTTGGTCTCGGGACGCTCCAGAATCTCCGTGCTCACGACATCTGCCCTTCGGTTCACGTGGTCAGGATCGTCGAACCGCCGGTCCCCCCGGCCTGCGGCAGCTGACGAAAGCTCCAACCCGCAAGTCTGACACCTCGGAGCGGGCCGGTCCAACGACCAGCTCTGCCGTCTTTGGCCGGGCAACGATCAGGCACCGTACGGTAGCTGTCGTGACTGACTTCGCGATTCGATACGGCGAGCACGTGACCCGCGCCCGCCGGGACAACCAGCCGGTGGTCGCGCTCGAGAGCACGATCATCTCGCATGGCCTGCCGCACCCGGACAACCTGCGGGTGGCCCGGCAGATCGAGCAGACCGTCCGGGAGCAGGGCGCCGTGCCGGCCACGATCGGCATGATCGGCGGCGAGCTGATCGTCGGCCTCGACGACGCCCAGATCGAGCACCTGGCGCTGGCGCAGGGGGTGGCGAAGCTCTCGGTCCGCGATCTCGCCGTGGCCGCCGCCCGGCGGGCCGACGGCGCCACCACCGTCGCCGCGACGAGCGCGGTGGCGGCCTCGGCAGGCATCGGGGTGTTCGCCACCGGCGGTCTGGGCGGCGTGCACCGCGAGGCGAACGTCACCTTCGACGAGTCGGCCGACCTCACCACGCTCGCCCGCACGCCGATCGTGGTGGTCTGCGCCGGCGTGAAATCGATCCTCGACGTGGGCGCCACGCTGGAGCGGCTCGAGACCCTCGGCGTGTCCGTCGCCGGCTATCGCACCACCCGCTTCCCCGGCTTCTTCATCACCGACGGCGGCTTCGACGTCGACTGGCAGCTCGACTCCCCCGAGCAGGTGGCCGACGTGATCCGGGCCCGGTCCGACCACAACGTGGGCGCCGGCGCGCTGATCCTGGCCAACCCGATGCCCGCCGACGAGCAACTCGACCCGGCCCTGCACGACCACACCCTGGCCGAGGGGCTCTCGCTGCTCGCGCGGGGCGGCATCACCGGCAAGGCGGTCACCCCGTTCCTGCTGAGCCACTTCCACGACAGCACCCAGGGCAAGAGCCTCCAGGTCAACGTACGCATCATCCTGCGCAACGCCGAGCTCGCCGCCCGGATCGCCGTCGCGACCGCCACGGACGCGAACGCCCCGCTCGGCTTCAGCGTCCCGGCATGACGACCACCGGGCCGGGGACCACGGCGTGATCCTCGTCGTCGGCGACCTGGTCACCGACGTCCTGGTGGCGCACGGCGGGCCGATCGAGCTCGGCTCGGACACGGCGGCCGCGATCACCATGGGCGGCGGCGGCCAGGCGGCCAACACGGCAGCCTGGCTAGCCCACACCGGTCACCAGGTCACGCTCGTGGCCGCGGTCGGCGACGACCCGGCCGGCCGCGAGCGCGTGGCCGAGCTGACGGCGGCCGGTGTGCGCTGCGCGGTGCGCGTCCATGCGGGTGCGGCCACCGGCAGCGTCATCGTGCTGGCCGGCCCCGACGAACGCACGATGATCACCGACCGGGGCGCGGCGCTGCAGCTCGACCCGGCCGACGTACGCGCCGCGATCGCCACGACGCAGGCGGGCCACCTGCACCTCTCGGGCTACCCGTTGCTGCACGACGGTTCGAGGCCGGCCGGCCTCGCGGCGCTCACGGCCGCTGCCGAGCGGGGGTGGACGACCAGCGTCGACGCGGCCTCCGCGGCCCCCTTACGGTCGGTGGGAGCTGAGGCCTTCCTGAGCTGGGTACGCGGTTGCGACCTGCTCCTTTGCAACGCGGACGAGGCCGACGTACTAGCCGGCCCTGGGCTGCCCGCCGATCAGGCCCGGCGCCTGACCCGGCACGTCGGTAACGCGGTCGTCAAGCAGGGCGCCGCCGGCGCGACGTGGGTCGCCGGGGATGGCAGAGAGTTCTCGGTGGCGCCCGACCGCGTCGTCATGAAGGACCCGACCGGCGCGGGGGACGCGTTCGCAGCGGGGCTGCTGGCCGCTTGGTGCGCCGGCGAGGACGCGGGGCGGGCCTTGCGGGCAGGCGCCCGGCTCGGTGCCGAAGCCGTCGCCTCCATCGGCGCCCGGCCACACTGAGCAGCCCTGACGGCTGCTCACAGTGTGGCCAGGTAGCAGCTCGGCGCCCTCCGACCAGTTGTTATCGGTCGCGGTCGCGCGGGTCGGCGGGGACCCAGCTCTCGCCGGTCCCGGTGGGTTCCAGGTCGATGGTCAGATATTCGGTGGCCTCGGCCGAGTGCCGGGGCAGCGAGGTCTGCGGTTTGGGTTCGCGGGCCAGCGCGTCGGCGGCCCGTTCGGCCTTGCTCTTGGGCGGACGGTCGTTGGCGATCAGCACGGCCGCCCACGGCAGGAACACCATGCCGGCTGCGCACAAAATCAGCCAAACGCCCAGGAAAGGTGGTCGGACGCTGATCAGCACGGCACCCAGGATGAGACAGGCGGCGCGGATGCTCATCATCGTCACATAGCGGATCTGCCGGCTGCGGAACTGATCGTCCTGACTACGAGCGGCGTTGGTGATGAGAACCGCTCGGTCCGGCTGCTTCTTCACGATGGTGTCTCCGATCGACAGCCCATCGTTACACCGTTCCGGTCCATACGCCCACTGCCTGCCGGTCAAGGCACCGATCAGATCGATTTCCCCACCGGCGGCCCGCCACTCCCCCGGCCGCCGAGATCCGCGAGCAACGGACGGCGTACGGGTTGCTCTGATCATCAAGCCTTCGCGGCGGCCTTCATTTCCTTCTTGTACGCGCGCACCTTGCCCAGCGACTGCTCGTCGACGATGTCGGCCACCGACTTGTACGAACCCTGCTCGCCGTAGCCCCCGGCCGCCTCCCGCCAGCCGGCCGGCTGCACGCCGTACTGCTTACCGAGCAGCGCCACGAAGATCTGCGACTTCTGCTTGCCGAACCCGGGCAGCGACGCCACCCGCTTGATCAGCTCATCGCCGTCCTCCACACCGGCCCAGAGGTTGGCGGCATCACCGTCGTACCGGTCGACCAGCACCCGGCAGACCTCCTGGACCCGCGACGCCATCGCCTTGGGGAACCGGTGCAACGCCGGCGCCTCCGCAAAGATGGCGATGAGCGCCTCAAGGTCGAACGCGGCCAGCTCCGTCGCGGTCGGCGCGTGCCCGAGCCGCTGCGCCAGCACGAACGGTGAGCTGAACGCCTTCTCCAACGGAATCTGCTGGTCCAGCACCATTCCGAGCGTCAGCGCCAACGGATCGCGGCTGAGAAGGTCATTGGCTTCGGCGGCGATCGGCAGCGACATAGCCATCCTGGTCTGTCCTTCCTGGCGACGGTCATCGGACACGTCGGCTTCATCCCGTTGGCGATAGATGACATCCTCGTTCCGCAGCGGACCCAGGCCGCCGGGACGGAGACAGCTACAGCATGGCGCAGTCAGCTGTTCCAGCGGTCGGCGACCAGTGGATCTACCACTTCACCCATGTCAACAACCTCAAGGCCATCCGAGCGGCAGGCTTCCTGCGCTGCGACTCGGTGGCTCGAGAGGGGATGACGCGGACTGAGGTCGGAGATCCGGACATCAAGGAGTCGAGGCGGCGGCGCGTCATTCCCATCGAGCCCAGGGGTCGTGTCGGCGACTACGTCCCGTTCTACTTCGCGCCCCGGTCCCCGATGATGTATCGCATCGCGTGCGACCGCCGCGACAGCATCCCCGACCGCTAATCCGGCGGCGACAAACCACTCATCTACCTCGTTACGTCCGTTGGCGCAGTGATCGACGCCAGCTCGACCTGGGTCGCGACAGACGGCAACGCTGCGACGGCAACGACCGAGTTCACCGCGGACCTGCAAGACATGGCTCGGATGGTCGACTGGCCGCTCATGTCGGCTGAACGCTGGAACAGCACACCAGACGATCTGGACCGTCAGCGAAGGCGGCAGGCCGAGTTCCTCGTCTACGGCGAGTTGCCGTTGACCGTCATCCGGTGGGTGGCCGTGCAGAGCAACGAACTCGCGTCTCAAGTCGGTAAACTTCTCATGGATCATGCGCTGGGCCAGCGAATTATTGTCAGACCGGGCTGGTACTACGGCTATGAGCGGAGGTGAGGAACATGATCGAACCTGGCACTGGCAACCTTCTGACGTCCGACGTTGAGGCGCTCGTCAACACTGTCAACACCGTCGGGGTCATGGGCAAGGGGATCGCGCTGCAGTTCAAGCGAGCGTTCCCCGCAAACTTCCGCGCGTACCAGGCCGCCTGCAAACGCGGTGACGTGCGACTCGGCCACGTCTGGGCCTTCGACACCGGTGTTCTAGGGCCACGACGATTTGTGCTCAACTTCCCGACCAAGCAGCACTGGAGAAGCCCCTCGCGGCTGGAGGACGTGTCCGCCGGCTTGGAGTCACTTGTCAGGACAGTTGACGAGTTCGGCATCAAATCCATAGCCATACCGGCTCTGGGCTGCGGCAATGGTGGCCTCTCGTGGGATCAGGTCCGCCCGTTGATCGAACAGGCATGCGCTCATATGCCGGACGTACGGGCCGTTATTTTCGCGCCGACGGGTGCGCCGTCCCCGCAAGCGATGCCCAATGCGACGCCGCAGCCCCCGTTGACGCGGCCGCGGGCCCTGCTGGTTGCTGCCATCAGCCGATACCTCGAACGTGCGCGGCTCCAAGAAGTTCGTAATGGCATCAGCGAGCTTGAAGTTCAGAAGCTCGCCTATTTCCTGCAAACTCTCGGGGCATCGCTCAGGCTTGACTTCGTACGTGGGACTTACGGACCGTATGCTCCGGCGCTGGGACAGACGCTGGACGCGATGGAAGGGCACCACCTCACCGGCCTGGGCGACAGGTCAGCTCGGGTGACCGAGTTCGTACCGATCAATCCTCTTCCCGAGAGCGCTGAAGCCGCTGACAAGGTGCTAAGCCGCCACGGCGACGATCAGGAGCGGCTGCACGCACTTCTTCGCTTGGTCGAGGGCTTCGAAACTCCGTACAGCCTCGAGTTACTCGCAACAGTTCACTTCGCGTCGACGCACAGCCCTGAGACGGCCGATCCGCGAGTACTGGCGGAACGAGTCGCGTCGTGGAGTCTCCGTAAGGCTCGCATGTTCACGCCCAGGCACGTCGCTCTGGCGGCTCAACGACTGGCTGAGGTGCGACTTCTGCCGACGTCGATCACAGTCAGTTGACGTCTGGACGACTCGATTGTCCTAGCTCCGAACTAACTGCTGGTTCAGAACCATTCCGAGCGTCGGCGCCAGCGAATGGCGGCTGAGAACGTCATGGGCTTCGGCGGCGCGATCGGCAGCGATATCTTCCGCAATGGCCGTCTTTCCGCCCGATCTCCCGCTTTAAAAGGTCCTCCTGACGAACGGTTCGGAGGGCCGAGCTGCTGCTGAGTGAGCGGGCTGGCGCAGCGCATACGCCACGGTCAAAGTTGTACATCTTCTTGTACCATTGCGGTATGACCCGTCAGGACGTGCTCGGCGTAGCAGAAGCCCGGAAGCAGCTGCCCGATCTCCTCGCCAACTTCAGCCGGGGCTCAGCCGATTCCGTGTTCCTCGGCGCCCACCGCAAGGCGGTCGGTGTGCTCATGCCGGTGCAGGTGTACGACGAGCTCCGCGGGCGGCGGGAGCATGCGGTCGACGACGCGGTCGGTTCGCTGCGGGCCGAGGGGTTGGAGCCGTCGCCGGTGGCGGCCGAGTTGGCCGACCTGTTCGCTCAAGGTCGCATCACCGCGGGACAGATGGAAGCGATGTTGCTGGCCTACCACCGCGCCACGTGATCGACGAAGACCCGTACGTCGATGCCCGCGGCGTCCTGGTCAACAAGCTCGGTATCACCTCAGCGGCCGCGCTCAGCCAGGCTCAGGCCGACCTGAGCCTGGCCGCGATGCTGCGGCTGTCGGTCCATCCGCTGCCCGGCGCCTACGACCTCGACCATCTACGAGGATTCAACCGCCAGATCTTCGGCACCGTCTACGACTGGGCCGGTCGCCTGCGAACAGTCAACATCGCCCGCAATTCGCGCGACGTGTTCTGCCGATGGCCCTACATCGAGTCGAGCTCCGCCGAGGTGTTCGCCGGTCTCACCGATGAGGGCCTGCTCGCAGGCCTGACCAGGAACGCCTTCGTGGCCCGCCTCGCCCACCATTACGGCGAGGTCAACGCCATCCATCCCTTCCGCGAGGGCAACGGTCGGACGCAGCGGGCTTTCTTCGGCCAGTTGGCCCATGACGCGGGCTGGCGCATCGCCTGGAGTGACATGCGCCCCTCGGAGAACGACGACGCCTCGGCCGCCGCCCTGCAAGGCGACCCCTACCCGCTGACAGTCATGTTTGAAAGCATCGTCCGCCCCCTGTAGCCGGCAGCCAGTCCCCCACGTCAATCGGCATCCGCTGACTGCCCAGTCCCGACCCACACCTGCCACTAGCCGCGCGAAAACGCACACCTGCCGCCTTCGCGGGGAGAGCCATACTTGCCGCTACCTGCGCGAAAGCCGCACTTGCCACCATCCCCGCAAAAGTCGCGCGTACCGCCGCCCATACCCAAGCCGCAACCTGCCGCCGCCTCCGCTGGAGATGGGACCTGCTGTGTTGCTGGACTGGCCTGAACCACGGACCGGCCGCCTGCACAGCGCGTAGCTCATTTGCCGCGATTCGCCTCCACGCCCCGCGGCGCCTGGCGCTGACTCCGCATGGCTCGGCGGCTTGATCGATGGCCGCGGGTGAGGCGTGGTCAGCGTAAACCGCCCTCGTAGGCGGCTATGACCAGGTGGGAGCGGTCGCGTCCGTCGAACTTCGCCAGCAGTCGGTTGATGTGGGTCTTGACGGTGGAGATGCTGACGCTCAGGTCGGCGGCGATCTGGTCGTTCGAGCGACCGCGCGCCACCAGGATCAGCACCTCGCGTTCCCGGCCGGTGATGTGGGGCAGCGGCGTCACCTGACGCTCCGGCATCTCGACGTACGCGTCGATCAACTGGCCTTGAGCGGTCGGCGCCAGCAACCGGCCGCCGGCCGCGACCTGCCGAATTCCTTCGATCAACTCCGCGGGCAGCGCCTCCTTCATGAGGAATCCGTGCGCACCGGCCCGGAGCGCTCCGAGCACATATTCACGCAGGTCGAAAGTCGTCAGCACGAGCACCCGCGTCTCGACGCGAGGGACGCCCTGGCAGATCTCCCGCGTCGCCTCGATGCCGTCCATGTCGGGCATCCGGATGTCCATCAGCACCACATCCGGGCGTTCACGGCGAACCACCTCGACCGCCTCACGCCCGGTGCCGGCCTCCCCGACGCACACGAGGCCGGGCGTATGGTCGATCAACAGCCGGAAGCTGCCCCGCACCAGCACCTGATCGTCGGCCACCACGACGCGGATGTCGGTCACTGCGCATACCGCATGGTCGCCGCCACCGCCCACCCGCCGTCCGGCCGCGGACCGGCGTCGAGCTCACCACCGAACTGAGCCGCTCGTTCCCTCATGCCGATCAGTCCCTGCCCAGCCGCTGCTCGCGGAACAGTGGTCTCGTCCCGGCGGTGTGACACACCGTCGTCGACGACCTGCACTTCCACCAGGCCGATGCCTGTGACGATCTCGATCCGACAGTGCGCGGCGCTCGAATGCCGGACGACATTGGTCAAAGCCTCCTGGACGACGCGATAAACAGAGAGGGCCACGTCGTCCGGCAGCTCCTCCGCCGGAGCAGTCGTCTCCGACCGGGTGTCGAGCTCGACCGCCAGCCCCGTCGATCGTGCCGCCTCGACCAGTCCGGTGAGGTCGGCAAGCGTGGGCATCGGCCGCATCGCGGCTTCTGCCCGGATCACGCCGAGCGCCCGTCGGATCTCGCCGAGGGTCTCGCGGCTGGTGGTGGCGATGACCCGCAACGCCTTCCGCATTTCCTCGGGGTGCTCGTCACCCACGTGGTCGGCGACAGTCGCCTTGACGGCGATCATGCTCATGCTGTGCGCGACGATGTCGTGCAGTTCGCGGGCGATACGCAGCCGCTCCTGCTCCACCGCCAGGGTGGTGGCCTGCTCGGCCCGCGACGTCGCATGGGCGCGGCGCTCCCTGACCACCCGCCCGGTCGCCCAGCAGGCGCCGGCAACCCACGTCACCAGGGCTGTGCCCATCAGATCGTGCGAAGTCGCTCCGAAGACCGCCGCAACACCCACTGCGGCTGCGACGACGATCGACACTGAGCGGCGGCGTCCGATCTGGAGGCCCACCGTATAGAGAACGAGACCCAGGGGGAAGATCGGCGCCGGGCCGGCGTAATACGGGATCGCACCGGTGGCGACGGCACCCACGACGGCGATGAGGACCGCGACCGCGCCGGCGGTCGGCCACAGTCGACGGACGGCCACGGGCAGCCCGATGGCCAGACCGATGAGGAAGGACGCCCAGCCAGGCTCCGACCAGCCGGGTTGCGGACTGATCGGCGTCTCGGTCGCCGCATACCAGCAGATAAGCGCGGCGGCCGCGGCCAGCAGTCCGTCGACGGCGATCAGCTGGGTGGGGCTCAACCTCCGCAGGAGGAAGGAAGGCGTTGCGGCATTCACGACGGCGACGTTAGCGAGCCGGGATGATCCTTGGCGTCAACCCAGGGTTCGATATTCTGCTCGGCCCAGCCGGAACCCAGGTTTGACGACATCCGGTCCACCGCCCGCGAAGCTCGACGCCATGACGACACCGATGGTTTCGCTCCGGGATCTCCGGATGGATTACGGCGCCGGTCCGAGCCGGGTGACCGCGCTCGACGGGGTCTCGATCGACCTTCCCGCCGGCAGCTTCACCGCCGTGATGGGTCCGTCCGGTTCGGGCAAGTCCACCCTGCTGCATTGCGCGGCAGGCCTCGACCGCCCGACCGCCGGCCAGGTGACGATCGATGGCGTCCACCTCACGGATCTCGACGAGACCGGCCTGACGCTGCTTCGCCGGCAGCGGATCGGATTCGTCTTCCAGGCTTTCAATCTCATCTCGTCGCTGACCGCGGCGCAGAATGTCGCCCTGCCGCTCCGCCTGGCCCGGCAACAAATCACGCCTGGCGGGGTGGCCGCCGCGCTCGCCGCGGTCGGCCTGGCCGACCGCGCCCGGCATCGGCCCGTCGAGCTCTCCGGGGGCCAGCAGCAGCGCGTCGCGATCGCCCGCGCGATGGTCACCCGGCCCGCCGTGATCTTCGCCGACGAGCCGACCGGCGCGCTCGACAACCAGACGTCCCGCCAGGTCCTCGCGCTCCTCCGAGGCTTGGCCACCGAGCACGGCCAGACGATCGTCATGGTGACCCACGATCCGGTGGCCGCGGCTTGGGCCGACTCGGTGCTTCTGCTGACCGACGGACGCCTGGCCGATCGTCTCGACGGGGCCCGGGCCGAGATCATCGCCACCCGGATGGCCAAGGCGGAGGCGACATGCTGAGACGCGACCGCTTGGGCTCCTTGATCGCCGTGCTCGTCGGAGCGGCCGTGGTCACGCTGACTCTGACGCTGCTGGCTTCGGCTGTGCCACATCGTCCCGACCGCTTCGACGCGGTGTCCGTCGCCTTGCACAGCCCCGAGGTCACCACGCCGGCCGATCCGTTTCCCGAGTCCCGGCCCTGGTCAGCCGGCGAGGCGGCCGAGCTGGTGACCCGGCTCGCGGCGGTCCCCGGCGTGCAGGCGGCTGTCGCCGACCGCCGCTTCTACGCCCAGCCGGTGGTGGCCGGCCGCCCGGTGGCCGACATCCAGCAGGGGCACGGCTGGGCGAGCGCGGCACTGGCGCCCGACCGGCTGGTGTCCGGACGCCCGGCGACAGGCGCACGCGAGGTCGTGCTCGGCGTGGACCTCGATGTTCCGGTGGGCGGCACGGTGACCGTGATGACCGCCACCGGCCCTGCACCGTGGACAGTCACCGGGTTGATCGACGCCGCGAGGCTCTATGTCGCCGATTCTGAGGCCGCTCGTCTCGCTCCCGGGGTGCGCGTCATCGGGCTCACCGGTAATCCCCGACTCGACCGCGTGCGGGCCGCCGCGAGCGGTGCGACTGTCCTGATCGGTGACGGGATGGGACGCCTGGAGCCACGAGCCGACGCTCGAGACCGATGGATAGGCCGGCAGGTGCTGATCGCGATGACCGCCCTATCGGTGTTCTCATCCGCCTTCGTGATCGCCTCGACGTTCGCTCTCTCGGTCAATCAACGGCGACGCGAGATCGGTCTGCTTCGCGCGGTCGGCGCTACACCACGTCAGGTCCGGTTGACCGTGCTGCGTGAGGCAGCCACGGTCGGGCTGTGGGGTGGGACGAGTGGCGCTGTTCTCGGTCTGCTGTTCGCGCCGATGATCGGCGGCGTGCTGGTCGACGCGGGGTTCCAACCCGAGTCGTTCCGGGTGGGCGTCCGGTTCTGGCCTGTTCTGGCCGGTATCGCCATCGGCCCTCTGGTCGCCCTGGCCGGTGGATTGCTGGCCGCACGCCGAGCCGCACGAGTTCGCCCGCTTGAGGCGTTGCGCCGGGCGGAGGTCGAGACCCGGCCCATGACCCGCGGCCGGTGGGCCGTGGGACTTGCCTTTGCCGTCGGTGGTCTTGTCGCGGGAGCGGCTACGGTGATGACCGACGACCTTTCGGCACTCGGCGCCTACGCCTTGGCCGGAGCGATGGCGCTCATGATCTCGGCGACCGTGCTCGCGCCGGCTGTGGTGCCACTCGTGGTGCGGTTGATCCTGGGGTCGGCCGGCGGAGCACTGGGCACGGTGATCCGCGAGAGCGCCTTGGCCGGTTCACGACGAACTGCCTCCACTGCCGCACCGGTCCTGCTCACGGTGGCATTCTCGGTGTTCATCGCAGGCAACGTGCAGACCGCGGAGAAGGCGTATGCCGATCGCCGAGCGGCGGCCACCGGAACTCACCAGATCCTCCTGCCCGCGGGCACGCCCGGCCTGACAGATGCGGCCGCACCGACGGGCGACCTCAGCACCAGCGTCTACGTGAACGACACGGTGGTGACAGCCGCCGGGTCGCCGTCCGGGCCGGCTGGCGACAGCGTGATTCTCAGCGAGTCCCGTGCTCGCGCCCTCGGCGTGGCTCAGGGTGGCGCCGTTGCTGCGACGTTGGCCGACGGCGCACACGTCATGCTGCGAGTGTCGGCCGTGCGGCCAGAGCGCTCCGGCACGGACGGAGTGACGCTGTCCCGCGCGACTGTCCGCAGCCACGATCCGTCCGCTCTGGTGCCGATGCTGCCCCTGACTCCCGGCGCGTCCGAGAACCCTCCGCTCGGTGCTCGGGTGGCCGACATCGCGACCTACGCGCGGGAAGCCGACGCCGAAGAGGATCACCAGGTGTGGGTCTTCACGCTGCTGCTGATCGGCATCTCGGTGGGGTACGGCGCCCTCGCGGTCGCGAACACACTTGCCATGGCGACTGCCCGGCGGGCGAACGACTATCGGCTGCTCCGACTCGCCGGGGCGACCCGGCGGCAGGTGATACTGGCTGTAGCCGGCGAATCCGCCCTCGTGGTGGTGATCGGTTCTGTTCTCGGAGCGGCGGCCGCGGTCCTCGCGCTCTACGGTGCGGCGGCAGGGTTCCGAGCCCAGACCGGCACATCCGTCTCGCTCACCGTGCCGTGGCCCGTGCTGACGGCCGCAGTGGGCACCTGCTTCATTCTCGCTGTCACAGCCGCCACGCTTCCCGCTCGAGCCCATCTGGCCGGTGCCGGCGCGCTGCGGGAGCGCGCATGACCGTTGCCCGCATCGAGCACCCCCACCGACTTCGATCAGGCTCAGCACCACGCGCCGGGCCACAGCTCCGATTCGCGAGCTCCAGAAGCGTCCAGCCCGACATCCGCTGTCAACGCCATGCAGTCGACGCCGACCAGGGCCGCCCGCATCGCACTAAGTCGCGCCGAGCACCCGACCCGCTGGCAGGCTGCGCGAGCACGGGTGGCGGGCGGGGGCGCTGTGGAGACTAGGCAAGCTAAGGGCGGACGCGCGACGAAGGGTAGAAGTGGGCGACCTGGCCAGACGCGGGGCGGGGGGCGGTCGCAACGCGGCGAAGGACGGGGTGGGCTGGCTGCAGCCCGACCGAGCCGGAAACTTGGCTCGCCCCCGGCGTGGGGAACGGCAGGGCGTGGTCATGCCGCAGGTCACCTTGCGGTTTACCGGCTGGCCAGTGGGGCACTTTTGGTCCGATCTGTCGGAAGGAAAACGAGATGAGTGACTCGCAGGAAGACATCGCGCGGGAGATCGCGGGGGGCGACTACGGTCCCGGCGCTTTCGACGAGCCGAGCACCTATCGGCCCGAGAAGGGTGACGACGACGAGGGGCTGTCCAGCACGCTCGCCGCAGGCACCGACACCGACCAGTTGCAGGACGGCGGGCCGCACCCGGAGCAGGGCATCATGACCACGACCGGTGGCAACGCGGGGCCGAACAGTTTCCGCACGCGGCCGCGGTCGGGCCCGGGCGTTGCGAACACTACGACCGGCGACGCCACCACCGGCGCCATGGACACGCCGGTCGACAGCTACACGAGCGACGCCAGCAGCAACGCGATCGACTGACCTCGCTTGGGCGCGGTCGACATGGCAATTCATAGCGCTTCGGCGGCGGTCTGAGGACCGCCGCCGACTGCGTTACCGTCACCGGCATGACCAGAGATGGGCTGGCTGACTCCTCCTGGGTGGGTCGGTCGCCGCGGGTGGCAGCTTCGCGCGGCGGGAAAAACGTCGGCGATCCGCAGGCGTCCGGGCAAAGAGCGCCGGACCGATCAGCCGAACCACCCGCCGGTCGGCGTCGACTGGAAGCAGAGCGTGGAGCGCACGACGCGCCTGATCCGGAGCTTTCCGCACCAGAAACGCAGGATGCGCTCGGTGAACCGAGCGCTGGTCGATGGCTGGGCGGCGAAGCACTGGGCGAGCCGTTCGCGTCCGGGCGGGAGGCGGACGTCTTCGCGTTGAGTGATGGGACCGTCCTGCGGCGCTACCGGGACGGCGGTGATGCTCGGCAGGAGGTCGAGGTGATGACCTACGCAGCCAGCCTCGGTTATCCGGTGCCGCGGATCTACCGGGCGGACGGGCCTGATCTGGTGATGGAACGGCTGGTCGGTCAGACCATGGCCGCGGCGTATCTGGACGGGAAACTCGCGCCCGACGAGGCGGCTTCGATCATGGCGGATCTGTTGCGCCGGCTGCATGCGTTGCCGGGGCGCGGTGGGACCGGCTCGATCGTGCACCTCGACCTGCACCCGGACAACATCCTGCTGACCGACCGCGGGCCGATGGTGATCGACTGGCGCAATGCGGGCGACGGCGACCCCGACTTCGATACTGCGCTCACCGCGTTGATCCTGGCTCAGGTCGCGATCGGGTCGATCGCCCATGAGGTCGGCGCGGACGCCGGGATCCTTCTCGATCGCCTGCTCGAGCTGATGCCGGGAGATCCGATCGCCAGGCTGGACGAGGTCGTCGCCTTCCGGGCCGGCCAGTGGACCATGTCCCCTGAGGAACTTGCCGACCTTCCTGCGGCGGCCGCCCGGGTGCGAGGTCTCCCGCCCCCTTGACGGCGGCGTCAGGCCGCTGACGGACGCGGCTACGCCCGCCACTGAGCCGACAGCGTGACCCGACCAATCGGACAACATGACTGGGCCGGGCTGGGCTGGGCTGGGCTGGGCTGGGCTGGGCTGGGCTGGGCTGGGCTGGGCTGGGCTGGGCTGGGCTGGGCTGGGCTGGGCTGGGCTGGGCTGGGCTGGGCTGGGCTGGGCTGGGCTGGGCTGGGCTGGGCTGGGC
>NZ_JALPVJ010000053.1 GCF_023544445.1 Actinoplanes sp. M2I2
CTAGTATGGCAGCCGCCATTCGTGATCATGGCTGATTCTCGAGGCTGAGGCGGCGGGGGTAGCGGCTCATCTGGCCCTTGCCTAGTGACGGCGTCGCCGGTTTTACCAGCGCAAACGGTAGGTGATACTGCGGATCAGCAGGACGTTGATCAGGCGGCGGATCTCGTTGACGGTCAGCTCGATTATTTCTGGTGGCCCGTGTCGGACAGGGCCCGGGCGTCGGCGGCGCAGGTCGCAAGGGCGGCAAGGGCCAGGGCGAGGGTGACCGGGCCGGGTGTCCAGCAGCGGTAGAAAGCCAGCGCACCGGTGGTGTTGTTACGGCGGATCAGCAGGCTGTGCCGGCCGTCGTCGTCGGGATCACCACCGGCGCCGTCGTCGGCGAGCCAGGCCCCAGTCGTGGAACCGTGGCCCTTTCGACCCGTCACCGGCACTGCGCCGGTTCCCCGGCCGGGGGCAGATCGGCGGCCAGCAGGTCAGCGCGGCAGCGGATCTTGCCCGCGTCGATCGGCACGAGATGATCGCAGGAGACCGCCAGGACATAGCCAAGCCTGCATACGGCGGCCGTTGTGAATGCGCTGCGAGGATAGCGATCCTACTCGGCGCCTTTCAGCTGGTGGAACAACCTCAAGACTACGCATTGTGCTCCCTTCGAGCTACCTGACAGTCGGGGGGCGGGGGCAAGGGCCGAGCC
The DNA here is from genome assembly GCF_023544445.1 of Actinoplanes sp. M2I2. Lineage (GTDB taxonomy): Bacteria > Actinomycetota > Actinomycetes > Mycobacteriales > Micromonosporaceae > Actinoplanes. Next base: position 692 of record NZ_JALPVJ010000053.1, read on the forward strand.
GCTTCGCGATCGCCTGCGGCGAGCCTTGCCCCAGCCCCCGACTGTCAGGTCGGGACTGTCTCAGCTACAGCGCGGCACCAACCCCATAACTAGACAGTGACAGCCCTCATCACAGGCGAAACCACAGGTCCGCGACGACCCCCAGCACGTGCGGGTAGGCGAGCGGAAGCCGGAGCCGGCGTGTCTTTGCTATGGCGATCTTTGCAGAGTCAGGCGGAAGATTAGGGCGCTGCAGGGAGGGAGAAGTGCAATGGCGCACCACAGCGACCCGAGGGACCCAATCCAGCCGTCATGGACAAGCTCGTCGGAAACTTCTGATGAGAATGGTCCGTTCTGGCTAGATCCACACTTAGGCGTCGAGACGCACGCAGACACCGGTTGGCAGGTAGTGCGAGAGTTCCGCCGAATAACAGTCTATTCGCCTAGTGGTGGGCGGGTCGGCTTCAACCTAGAGTCGTTTCCGCAAGGCGAGTGGCATAAGCTCGCGGCAGGAGTAGAGGACTACACGTTGCCTCTCGAGATACGGCGGACAGGATCTGAATTGCAGATGCGCTGGACCTTTACGCCGAGTCCTCCTGGCAGGAGACCTTGCAATATTTGGGAGTCCTCAGATCCAGCTGACCTCGCCGCAAACCGACGTTTGTTAGAGGAACTTCGGGACCTTCGCCATGGTACGGCTAGTCAGCAAATTGGGGATATACGATACTGAAGTAGAGCATAGATAGGGTTGTCCGGTGAGCGATTGGCATGAAGACACACGACGCGCAAATGAGTCCAACCAAAGGCGGTCCGATGAAGAACGCCTTCATCGACAGTATGAGGCGGATCAGATTAAGCAAGCGCAGCAACAGATACTATACGAGGCGGAAATTCGAGCTAAGCAAGCTTGGGAGCAGTCACGGCGCGACGCGGAGGCGCGTGTTCAGCAAGTAGCAGGTGGATACCGAGTTGAACCTATCGGTCCTGCAAATCCTGCGCCAGGGTATCAGGTGGACTACCGCGACCAGCCATACTATCAACCATCGACGCCAGATACACGCTATGAGCAAGGATATCAGGCCCAATATCAGCAAGAGCGGCTTCGTGCGGATCTGGAGGCTCAACAGCGCGTGGAAGATCGACAACGCGACGACCGGATCCATCAGGACCGATTGTCGGCCATTAGGCAGGCGAATAAGGAGGCAGACGAAAGACTGTACGAACAGATGCTTCGAGACCGAGAGGACACGGCTCGTCGCATCGAATCTTTGCGTCAGGACCAGGAGCGACTCGAGACGGCTCACGGTGATAGGCTCCTGGCGGATCTCCGCGACAACGACCGTCGAGACGCCGAGCGGCTTGCGGATCAACGTGACGCGGCAAGGCAAGACGCAATTCGGATGGACAATCTCGGTGCGCAGGAGCGAGATCGTACTACGCGACAGGATGCTGATCGGGCGGCGGCTCTTGCCGCGGCTCAAGCTACAGTTCAAGCACCGAACTTCGCGGCCTCGCCGGTTCTCGGCACGCTATGGTCGGAAGCTTCGCGAAACGGTACAGTTTCGGTCGCTACGGCTAGGGAGAACTTTTGGAGCCGTGTCAATAACAGCGCAGACGCCTACGCCGAATACTTGCGCAACAGCTTAAAGCTTGCTAACTACACGATACGAGAGGATTCGCATCCCCCACTCTTGAATATTGAGACCGGAGCTAAGAACCCGAATTTAGATAAAGCTGACCGCATACTTGAGCTCGAGCATCGAGCTGCAATCGCCAACCTAGACGCGACAGAGCAAGGCCGTAGGGTTGCCGCTGAGAACCTACGCTATATGCAGGGCCGCGACAACCGATTCCGCGGCTGGTGGTGGACAGAGGACGACCGTCACACTTGAGGCTTTCGAGGTCGCTTGCAGCACCCGAGTGGTGCTAGAAGGGCACCCGCTCCTGCCTCCCTTAGTGGAGTGCGTCCTCTCCCCAGCGAGCAAAGAAGCCACCGCTTGGATACTGCTTACCTCGGTACCATCCAATATCGATGGGCAGCCGCCGGCCGTTGACGAGTATGGGGCCGAATTGGCCGTTCCTCTTCACGTTGCGCAAATCGAACTCATAGGAGCCGTACGGGCCATAGATCATGACGGCGGATCTCCGGACGTCCGAGTGCACTTGCCACTGACCGTTTGGACTCGTAGCCAATTGCTCCATATCGACGGCAACTACGAACGGTGGCCACTCGGTATCTTGGCCACTACCGCTAGTCTTTCCCTGTCCGATCTCATGTGCCTCGGTGGGCACTGATCGACGCCTTTTACCCAACATGGCACACCTCGCTCGACCTGCTTTACAGTTATTCGTAATGTTGCACTGCTTAACGACTCTGACAAGCACCCTCCTCCCAGATGGCGAAGGTTGGACCTCATATGGCGCAATCGACAATATGTGGCAGGTCTCCGTAATACTCCTGAGTGGGAGTAATCAATATATATGTACGCGATTCGGACTGAGCGCGGTCGTCGCTTCGGCCCAACCCTGCCTGATCCACCTTTTCTAATCCGTCCAGTCACCTAGTACGGCAGCCGCCGCTCGTGATCATGGCTGGAGTTCGAGGGTGAGACGGCGGGCGTAGTGGGCTCGTCTGGCTCGTGCTTGGTGTCGGCGTCGCCAACGTGACCAGCGCAGACGGTAGGCAATGCTTCGAGTTGGCCGGATCAGCAGGACGTTGATCAGGCGGCGGATCTCATTGACGGTCAGGTCGATCATGTCGGGCTGAGCGTGGCGGTCTGCCGATCGGGCGTCGGCGGCGCAGATCGCGAGGACCGCAAGCGCTGCCAGGGCGAGGGTGGTGAACCGGTGCCAGGACGTCCAGCGGCGGACCTGGTGCTGGTCAAGACCGACTTGACCCTTCCCGGCCTGGAACGACTCCTCTACGATCCACCGGACTCCGGCGACTCGGACGAGCTGGGCGAGGGTGGCAGGTCGAGGTGTCCAGCAGCGGTAGAAAGCCAGCTCACCGGTCGTATGGTTGCGGCGGATCAGCAGGCTGTGCTGGCCGTTGTCGGCCGGGTCACGATCGGCGCCGACGTCGGCCAGCCAGGCCCAGTCGTAGAACCGTGGCCCTTTCGAACCGTCGCCGGCACTGCGCCGGGTCCACGCGGTAGCGGGCAGACCTTGGGCCAGCCGGTCGGCGCGGCAGCGGGTCTTCTCCCCGTCGATCGGCACGAGGTGATCACAGGAGACCGCCAGGACGTAGCCGAGGCGGAGTTTGCGCAGCTCACCGCGTAGTCGGGTGTTGTTGCCGTAGGCCTCGTCCGCGGCGACCCATCGGGCCGGGACCAGGGCCTGAACAGCGGCGCTGATCATGTCGTCGGCCAGCTCGGACCGGGTGGCGAACGCGATCGTGTCCGGGACGCCGGCCTGCTCACACCGGCCACGGTCGTCGGTCCAGGATTTCGGCAGGTAGATCCTTCGGTCGATCAGGGCGTGGCCGTGTCTGCTCGCATAGGCCAGGAACACGCCGACCTGGGCATTCTCGATCCGCCCGGCGGTGCCGGTGTACTGCCGCTGGACACCGACCGAGTGCACGCCCTTCTTCAGATCGCCGGTCTCGTCGACCACGAGGACCCCGTCAGGGTCACCGAGCCGGTCGGCGACGACCTTACGCACGTCGTCGCGCACCGCGTCGGCGTCCCACTTGGCCCGGTAGAGCAACCGTTGCATCGCATCCGGCCGGGCATGCCCGGCCTGCTCAGCGACCTGCCAGCAGGTCTTGGTCTCCAGGTCACTGAGCAGTCCGGTGACGAACCCGGCAGCCGCCCGGCGAGGCTCGACCCGACAGAACCGGCCAGCGAACGAGTCGATGACCAGGTCGATAGTTCGCCGCCACTGGGCAGGCTCTACGCTGTGGCTCTCGGCCACCGCAAGGTTGAATGTTGTGTCCACAACGCACAGACGATCATGCGGTGGCCGTCCTCGTTCCCGCAGGATCCGAGGTCACCTCACGAACGGCGGCTGCCGTACTAG
>NZ_JALPVJ010000054.1 GCF_023544445.1 Actinoplanes sp. M2I2
TCTGGCGCTGGGCACCGGACCACACGCCGCCAACGACGTCGCGGTCGACCGCAACGGCAACGCCTACGTCACCGACACCTTCGGCGGCACGGTGTTCAAGATCGACACAGCCGGGAAAGTCACCGGCAAGTTCCACAGCCCACTGTTCGCGACCACGTCGAGCGGCGTCAATGGAATCGTCGTGCACCCGAACGGGTACCTGCTGGTCGGCAAGTACGACAGCGGGCAGGTGCTGCGGGTCGGGCTGGACGGCAGCGGGATCCGGCCGGTCGAACTCGACCAGCTCGCCCCCGGCGCCGACGGGCTCGTCCTGCGCCGCGACGGCTCCCTGGCCATCGTCACCAACACGCTCAACAACCCGGCCGGCACCAGCGCGGTGAAGGTTCTGCGGTCGAGTGACGGGTGGCGCACCGCGACCACAACCCGGCTGGTGCCGTGGCCGGATCCCACGCCCACCACCGCCGCGGACACCCCCCGCGGCTTGGTTGTGCTCGACGCGCGGCTGGATCTGACCATCACCGGTGACTTCAGCCTCGACGAGTTCGTACTCCGTCGCTGGTAAGTCGCGGCGCTCGGCCGACTCGGTGCGCTCACCGAGCCGGCCTCAGCCGGGACGGCCCGGCTCCGAACTGCCGCATGACGCGCGTTCATCCGCCAAGCCTGGCAACGAGCAGCCGCGACCGGGCGTGGACGTCACACCATGAACGAGGTGACGTAGGCGAGGGCAGCATTCATCGATGCCCGCATCGGCGCTGACGTTCGGAGGGTGTTGCTCAGGAGACTGCCGCCCTGCAGCGCGGTGAGCAGCGCCATGGACAATTCGTCGAGGTCGGTGTCGGGGCGCAGGTCGCCTCGTTCCCGCATGGCCCGCAGGCCATCGTGCAGTAACGTCTGCCAACGCAGGAAGACGTTGCACAGGTCCTCGCGGGCCTCTTCGTCGGTGGGGCTCAGTTCACCCGCCAACAGCGTCAAGGTGCAGTCGCCGCGGCCGTTGTTCCTGTCCTGGTGCTCGATGGCGGCGTCGGCCCATGCCCGCAGGGCGTCGAAGCTGTCCAGAACGCCCATGATCGGCTCGCCGGGGATCAGCGGCGCCTCGGCCTGGCGAGTGATGACCGCCCTGATGAGGGCCTGCTTGCTGTCGAAGTAGTGGTAGAGCTGCGACCCGCTGATGCCGGCCGCCTTGCGCACGTCCTCGGTGCCGGTGCCGGCCACGCCACGCTGGGCGATCAGATCGGTCGCCGCTTCGAGGATGCGTTCTCTGGTCGCCTGCCCTTTGCGAGTCAATGTCACATCCTCATTCTAACGGATTGGGTTGCACGGCCCAAAGATCCGGAGTAAAAATGGGTTACTCAACCCATAAATACACCACGGAGGAATGCCATGCGAACGGCGAAACTCGGCAACCTTGAGGTTGCCCGCATCGGCCTGGGCGCGATGGGCATGTCGCACGGTTACAGCGGCGCCGGCAGCGACGACGACGAATCCATCCGCACTCTCCACCGGGCGATCGACCTCGGCGTGAACCTCATCGACACCGCCGAGGTGTACGGCCCGTACATCAACGAGGAGCTCGTCGGCCGAGCACTGCAGGGCCGCCGGGATCAGGTCATTCTGGCCACCAAGTTCGGCCTGATTCCGTACGCCGGAAGTCGCCCAGGCAGCCCGGACAGCATTCGCGTCGCGGTCGAGGGCTCGCTGAAGCGCCTCCGCACGGACCACATCGACCTCTACTACCAGCACCGGACGGACCCGGGCACGCCGATCGAGGACACCATGGGCGCCCTCGCCGATCTCGTCCGGCAAGGCAAGATCCGGTACGCGGGCCTGTCCGAAGCCGGGGCCGACACCATCCGGCGAGCCCACGCCGTGCACCCTGTCACCGCTCTGCAGTCAGAGTATTCGCTCTGGTCCCGTGACCAGGAGCAGATCCTTCCCGTACTCCGCGAGCTCGGCATCGGCCTGGTCGCGTACTCCCCACTCGGTCGCGGTTTCCTCGCCGGGTCCCTGCGCTCGCCGGCTGACCTGGAAAAGCTGGACGACGGCGACTTCCGCAAGTCCCTCCCGCGCTTCACGGGAGAGAACTTCCGCCGCAACGTGCGCCTCGCCGACCAGGTACAGGCTCTGGCTGACCAGATAGGGGCCACCTCGGCCCAGGTTGCTCTGGCCTGGCTGCTCGCCCAGGGGGAGGACATCGTCCCCATCCCCGGCACCAAGCGCGTCACCCGGGTGGAGGAGAACACCGCCGCGGACGCCGTCGAACTGACGGCCGAACAAGTCGCCGCCCTCACCGCACTGCCGCCCGCCGCGGGCGGTCGCCATACCGAGAACCAGATGCAGATGATGGGTCACTGAACCTCTCAGCAAGCGTTCGGAGAGAGGCGCCGGCCGTGGCTTCGTTCGCGAAATGGGCGTCAGATGTTCGCGAGTTTCGGGCGCCACGTTGCCGGCGCCGCGAGCCGAGATACTCGTGAGAACCGTTGCCACTGGTGGATTTCCATCGCCAGGCCGCGCCACCGGAGCTAGTTCACCGTCTGCACAGACGATCATGAAACGACCGGTGTGCTGGGTGCGCTGATCTGCCGATGAGTAAGCTGCCCAGACCGAGCCGGTCAGAAATCCTCCGGCCCGATTCCGAGCTCCGAAAGCGTCTCTTGGCGCGCTTCCTCCGGTAGCCACTCAACGGTGTAGCGCCCACCGTGCGCGTCATCCTGCTCCTGGGAGAAGGTCCCCGATATCATTTCACCCACCACGGTCCACGGCGGGTAGTCCTCGTCGAGGGGCTCGCGATCCCCGTCGGCCCACACGACAATGAGCCAGACCCACCACTGACGACGGAGGGAAAAGCTCAAGGGCGCCCAGAACGTGCCAACCTGCGTCGCCACATGGCCGGCCACTTCGCCGTCCCGCCGCAAAACCGCCACCCCACCTCGAAACGGGTCCAGATCGGGGTCAGGGTCGGGACGTTTCAGCATCCATCCATGATTCCAGCCTCGTGCTTGGAACCTCAGGATCTGCGGCGGACAAAGCGCTTCCTGCCTCCCCGGCGCCTAGAGCGTGCGTGAGACTCGGACTGAGTGCGGGCTTCGGAGGCCCAACCGGGGGTTGCGGCCACATCCGCGAGATCCCGCCGGTGCCGAAACTCAGGAACATCTGGTCCCGGAACTCGGCTCTGGCGCACAAAGCGTTATAGGTGAATCTCGATGTTGGCGTTAACCGGCACGGACTACGATCTGCGGCATGCATCCCGATGTCGTCGCGGAACAGGCTCAGCCAGGATTGGCCGTTTCCGGCGGCGCGGCGCTGCACCGTGCGGCAACCGGGCTCGGTGTCTCGGCCGCGATGTTCGCCTTGGTGGGCTTGGTGTGGCGCGAAGGGCTGGAGGGGGCCTTTCCGCTTCTCCTTGGTGGGTCCTTGCTGTGGCTCCACGAGTCGGACGACCGCCATCACACGTCAGCGGCCTTGGCGGCCGGAGCGGTCGCGCTCGCCGTCGTGGTGGGCGTAGCCGTGCTTTTCCGGCACGCGCCCACTGACTTCTCGCACGATGTGGCAGGTGCTGCTGTGGGCGCGATGGCCGGGAGCCAGGTCTACGCAGCCGTCACCCGACGCGCCTGACGGGCGCCCACCGACGCGCGGCGCCGTCGCCTGGCCGGTAGGCCGTCGGTAGGCCGGCAGTGCCTCATTGAACAGTCATGACAACCATGATCGATCACGCAGTTCGCGACGACCAAGCCTGAAGCTTGCCTCATCCTTCACGTACGGCCAACATGGCACGGCGGTG
>NZ_JALPVJ010000055.1 GCF_023544445.1 Actinoplanes sp. M2I2
TGGTTGTGGGTTGGTCGTTGGTTGAGAATTGCACAGTGGACGCGAGCATCTTTGTTTTCTGTGGTTAAGTTGTCAAGGGCGAACGGTGGATGCCTTGGCACCAGGAGCCGATGAAGGACGTGGGAGGCCGCGATAGGCCTGGGGGAGCTGTCAACCTAGCTGTGATCCCAGGGTGTCCGAATGGGGAAACCTGGCACGAGTCATGTCGTGTCATCCGTACCTGAATTCATAGGGTATGTGAGGGGAACGCCGGGAAGTGAAACATCTCAGTACCGGTAGGAAGAGAAAACAACAGTGATTCCGTGAGTAGTGGCGAGCGAAAGCGGATCGAGCCTAAACCGTGTGCGTGTGATACCTGTCAGGGGTTACGCATGGGGGGTTGTGGGACCTGCTTGCCTCATCTGACAGTGGGGTGGAGAGTTACAAAGTCTGTGGTTAGTGGAACGGTGTGGGAAAGCCGGCCGTAGAGGGTGAGAGCCCCGTAGACGAAAGTCGCAGACCTCTTTGCAGTGTTCCCGAGTAGCAGCGGACTCCTAGAATCTGCTGTGAATCTGCCAGGACCACCTGGTAAGGCTGAATACTTCCTGGTGACCGATAGCGGACGAGTACCGTGAGGGAATGGTGAAAAGTACCCCGGGAGGGGAGTGAAATAGTACCTGAAACCGTTCGCCTACAATCCGTCAGAGCCTTATGCCCGTGAGGGTGGGGGTGATGGCGTGCCTTTTGAAGAATGAGCCTGCGAGTTAGTGGCACGTGGCGAGGTTAACCTGTGTGGGGTAGCCGTAGCGAAAGCGAGTCTGAAGAGGGCGTTGAGTCGCGTGTTCTAGACCCGAAGCGGGGTGATCTAGCCATGGGCAGGTTGAAGCGTGGGTAAGACTGCGTGGAGGACCGAACCCACCAACGTTGAAAAGTTGGGGGATGACCTGTGGTTAGGGGTGAAAGGCCAATCAAACTCCGTGATAGCTGGTTCTCCCCGAAATGCATTTAGGTGCAGCGTCGCGTGTTTCTTGCCGGAGGTAGAGCACTGGATGGTCTAGGGGGCCTACAAGCTTACCGAAATCAGCTAAACTCCGAATGCCGGTAAGTGAGAGCGCGGCAGTGAGACTGCGGGGGATAAGCTTCGTAGTCGAGAGGGAAACAGCCCAGATCACCAGCTAAGGCCCCTAAGCGTGTGCTAAGTGGAAAAGGATGTGGGGTCGCTTAGACAACCAGGAGGTTGGCTTAGAAGCAGCCATCCTTTAAAGAGTGCGTAATAGCTCACTGGTCAAGTGGTTCCGCGCCGACAATGTAGCGGGGCTCAAGCACACCGCCGAAGCTGTGGCATTCACACATTCACTCGGTTGTCCGACGTGTTCGGATGATCCAGGTGTGTGGATGGGTAGGGGAGCGTCGTATGGCGGGTGAAGCGGCGGGGTGACCCAGCCGTGGACGCCATACGAGTGAGAATGCAGGCATGAGTAGCGAATGAAGAGTGAGAACCTCTTCCGCCGGATGACCAAGGGTTCCAGGGCCAGGCTAATCCGCCCTGGGTGAGTCGGGGCCTAAGGCGAGGCCGAGAGGCGTAGTCGATGGATAACGGGTTGATATTCCCGTACCCGCAAAGGAACGCCCAAGACGAACCTTCATGTACTAACCATGCAAAGCCGGCGAGGACTTCGGTCTGAGTTGGTGGAGTCTGGGACCTTGTGGGGTAGTAGTTTAGCGATGGGGTGACGCAGGAAGGTAGATGATCCCAGGCGGTGGTTGTCCTGGGGTAAGCGTGTAGCCCGTGTCATAGGCAAATCCGTGACACATGATGGGTGAGACGTGATGCCGAGCCGTTTCAGGTGAAGTCATTGATCCTATGCTGCCGAGAAAAGCCTCTAGCGATGTTCCGAGCGGCCCGTACCCCAAACCGACACAGGTGGTCAGGTAGAGAATACCGAGGCGACGGGTGAACTGTGGTTAAGGAACTCGGCAAATTGCCCCCGTAACTTAGGGAGAAGGGGGGCCGGACGCGTGAACCCACTTGCTGGGGGAGCGTGGTATGGCCGCAGAGAGCAGGGGGAAGCGACTGTTTACTAAAAACACAGGTCCATGCCAAGTCGTAAGACGATGTATATGGACTGACGCCTGCCCGGTGCTGGAACGTTAAGGGGACCTGTTAGCCCGTAAGGGCGAGGCGGAGAACTTAAGCGCCAGTAAACGGCGGTGGTAACTATAACCATCCTAAGGTAGCGAAATTCCTTGTCGGGTAAGTTCCGACCTGCACGAATGGCGTAACGACTTCCCCACTGTCTCAACCACAGGCCCGGCGAAATTGCAGTACGAGTAAAGATGCTCGTTACGCGCGGCAGGACGGAAAGACCCCGGGACCTTTACTATAGCTTGACATTGGTATCCGAATTTAATTGTGTAGGATAGGTGGGAGCCGGTGAAGCTCGGACGCCAGTTCGGGTGGAGGCAATCTTGAAATACCACTCTGTTGGGTTTGGGTATCTAACTTGCGGCCCTGATCGGGTCGAGGGACAGTGTCTGGTGGGTAGTTTAACTGGGGCGGTTGCCTCCTAAAGGGTAACGGAGGCGCCCAAAGGTTCCCTCAGCCTGGTTGGCAATCAGGTGTTGAGTGTAAGTGCACAAGGGAGCTTGACTGTGAGACTGACGGGTCGAGCAGGGACGAAAGTCGGGACTAGTGATCCGGCACTTGCGTGTGGAAGCGGTGTCGCTCAACGGATAAAAGGTACCCCGGGGATAACAGGCTGATCTTCCCCAAGAGTCCATATCGACGGGATGGTTTGGCACCTCGATGTCGGCTCGTCGCATCCTGGGGCTGTAGCAGGTCCCAAGGGTTGGGCTGTTCGCCCATTAAAGCGGTACGCGAGCTGGGTTTAGAACGTCGTGAGACAGTTCGGTCCCTATCCGCCGTGCGCGTTGGATACTTGAGAAGGGCTGTCCCTAGTACGAGAGGACCGGGACGGACGAACCTCTGGTGTGCCAGTTGTCCCGCCAGGGGCACGGCTGGTTGGCTACGTTCGGAAGGGATAACCGCTGAAAGCATCTAAGCGGGAAGCTCGCTTCGAGATGAGGTATCCCACCACCTTGAGTGGGTAAGGCTCCCAAGAGACTATTGGGTTGATAGGCCGGAGATGTAAGCCAGGTAACTGGTTCAGTCGACCGGTACTAATAGGCCGAGGGCTTAACCACCCTAAACTTTATGTTTGCGTCCACTGTGTGATTCACAGCAAACGAACAACCAGAAGCGCCACCCCCGAATGTGGGGGCCGGCTGCTGATGCTGGTTTGTTCCGCTGATGGTTGTTTCGGTGGTCATAGCGGAGGGGAAACGCCCGGTCTCATTCCGAACCCGGAAGCTAAGCCCTCCAGCGCCGATGGTACTGCACTCGGGAGGGTGTGGGAGAGTAGGACGCCGCCGGACTCAACGTGACAG
>NZ_JALPVJ010000056.1 GCF_023544445.1 Actinoplanes sp. M2I2
TTCAGTGCGCTTTAGCAAGCACATGATCGATAGTCCTGCCTTGCGGTGGGACGGTCCCGGTCTGACCCGCTGATGCGGTGCCGGGTTCACGCTTCACGGCCACCTGCCCGCGGACGCGGGTCTTCTGGTCGGCTCCACGTGCTGCCACCGGGCCACTCCCGGCGGTGTCGAAATCAGCCGCGAGGGCAGCCAGGTTGAGTGAGGCGTTGTGGTCGCGGTCGATGACCAGACCACACGCCTGACAGGTGTAGGTGCGTTCGGACAGGGCCAGCTTGGTTTTCACCGTGCCGCAGCCCGAGCAAGTTTTCGAGGACGGATACCAGCGGTCGGCAACGAGCAGCCGACCACCGTTCCAAGCAGTCTTGTAGGCCAGTTGCCGGCGGATCTCCGCGAACCCGGCGTCGGCGATGTGCCGGGCCAGTTTCCGGTTGGCGAGCATGCCGGTGACGTTGAGGTCTTCGATCACGACCGTGCCGTGCGTGGTCGCGAGCCGGGTGGTGAGCTTGTGCAGGCCGTCGCGGCGCAGGTTCGCCACTCGGGCGTGCGCGCGGCTGAGCCGGGCTGCGGCGCGCTCCCAGCGCTTCGAGGCGCGTCGGCCGGTACGCCGATCTGGGCTGGTCTTACGTGACAGCGCCCGGCCAAGCGAGCGCATCCGCTGCTGCGCGGTCACCAGGTGACGCGGGTTGTCGATCAGCTCGCCGGTGGACAGCACCGCGAGGTGCTTGATCCCGACGTCGACACCCACCGTGCTGCCGGGCCGGGCCAGGACGCGTTCGGCGCGTTCGATTTCGACGGTGAACGACACATGCCAGCGTCCGCCGTCACGCCGCACCATCGCGGACCTGATCCGGGCCGTACCGTTGTCCAGGCGGCGGGCCAGCTTGCGGGCCGACTCGTGCAGCTTCAACCGGCCCAGCCGGGGAAGCACGACGTGCATCCGGTCGGGCTCGACCCGGACAGCGCCGGTCGTGAACCGCACCGACGGTGTGGTGCGGCGGCGGGACTTGAACCGCGGGAAGCCGACCGGCCTGCCCGCGCGTTTTCCGGCACGGGATTCGGTCCAGTTCTTCAGCCCGCGGGCGAGCGCATCGAGGCCGGTGTTGAACGCCTCCTTGGAAACCTCCGGCCACCACGGCGCCACCTCGGGCTTCGCGGCGTTCCATGCCTTACGCAGCCCGGCCAGCGACCAGGACAGCGACGGCGTCAACTGTTCGTCCGGCACACCGTAGGAACGCTCGGCCGCCCGCTGGTCCATCAATGCCTTGACCTTCGCGAGTGCCCAGTTGTGCGCGACCCGGGCCGCCCCCGCGTGCGCGAGCACGTCGCGTTCCTGACCGGGACTGAGGTCGAGGGCGAACCGGTACGCCTGGATCGTCTTCACGCCGGATCCTCGGTGGCGGCTTCGACCGCGCGGCGGGCACGGTTCGCGCCAGCGCGAGGACCGTACAGCCGGGCACACAGACTGGTGAGGATCTCGGTCACGTCGCGGACCAGGTCGTCATCGACCTCGGCCGGGTCGACCACCAGCAGGCGGCGGCCCTGCGCGGTCAGCGCCGCTTCGACGTACTCGGCGCCGAAGCGGGCGAACCGGTCCCGGTGCTCGACCACGATCGTCGACACGGCCGGGTCACGCAGCAGGGCGAGGAACTTCTTCCGGTGCCCGTTCAACGCGGAACCGACTTCGGTGACCACCCGGTCAACGCCGAGCTTCTGACTGGTGGCCCACACGGTCACCCGGGCGACCTGCCGTTCCAGATCCGGCTTCTGATCGGCCGACGACACCCGGGCGTACACCACGGTCTGCCGGGCTACGGCCGACGTTCCGGTAACCGGCTCGCCGACCATGATGAGGCGGCCGATCCGGTAGGTGGGAACGGGCAGCGTCCCGGCCGCGTACTGCCGCCGAGCGGTGATGTACGCGATGCCGGTCGACGCCGCCCATTCCTTGAGGTTCAC
>NZ_JALPVJ010000058.1 GCF_023544445.1 Actinoplanes sp. M2I2
CAACGCCGTTCAGTTAGGGCTGGGTGGTTGGTGTCAAGGCCAGGATGTTGATCTCTATCGTGGCTTGGTAGGTGGCGCGGTCGATGTTCGGGCCGCGGGCGTTGTATTTGCTGATGGCGCGTTTGACGATGCGGGCTTTGGTGCGTAGGCGCCGGTCGGGCATGAGATGGGTTAGAACCTGTCGGCCGATGGCGCCGACCAGGTCGATCACGGTATCGGCGATGACGTTCGCGGCCTGGGCGACCAGGTCGCGAGCGGAGTTCAAGGCGATGGTGAAGCTGGCCCGGTCTGGATCGGTGCCGGGGATGCTGTCGGTGGCGTCGACCATCGCGGTCCGCAGGATCTGGTAGGTGATGAGCAGGGCGTAGATTTCCTGCTCGATCCCGGTCGGGGTGCGTGACCGTAGAACTCTTCCGTCGAGGATCGTCGATTTCATTTCCAGGTAGGCGGTCTCGATCTCCCAGCGCTGGTGATAGAGGTTGATCAACTGCCCGGCGGGATAGCGGTGGTGGTCGAGCAGGGTCGTGACCAGCCGGTAGTGACCGGTCCGGCGGACGCCGCCGGCGATGATGGTGATCTCGGCGTCGATGACACGGATGGTCAGTGAGCCGAGTTGTGACAGGTGCGAGCCGTCGTCGTGGCGGGCTCGTATGGGTAGGCGCCGTCCACTTTTGCAGCGTACGAGCAGGTCGGCGCCGGTGGTGGCGAAGCCTTGCAGGACCGCGGCGGCGGCGAAGTTGCGGTCGGCCAGGACCAGCATTCCGGGGCGCAGGCTGCGGGCCAGTTGCGGGGCGTATCCGGTTTCGCCGGTACCGGCCGGGCCGAAGACCGCGTCGATGATGTGGCGGGTGCCGCAGGTGACCAGGGCGAGTAGACGGATCGTGGGATAGCCGCCGGTGCCGTGGTTGCAGCGTTGTTTGGTCAGTCCGGTGAGGTTCGCGGGGCTGTCGGCCACGCTGATCATGGTGCCGTCGATGGCGCAGACGAGCAGGCCCCGCCAGGTCACGGCGGTGGTCGCGGTGGTGACGGCGGGACCACGAAGGAGATCGAACAGCGCCCGCATCGGGGCCACGCCGAGGCGTTGGCGGGCTTGACGCAACGCGCTGGCCGACGGTGTGATCGGGGCCAGGGCGCGTAGTCCGGCGGTCAGCCGGTGCCACACCTGCAGGTAGCCGTGATCGGCGAACAGGCAGGCCGCGAGCAGCAGGTAGACCACGACACGGGCCGGGAGCAGGCGAATCCGGTGCTGGACTGCACCGGAGCGTTGCAGGGCGTCATCGACCATGTCAAAGGGCACCAGTTGGGTCAGCTCACCCAGATGGCCCGGCGCGAACCGGCCCGCCGCGATGGTCTTGGTTTCGGTTATGGCAATCTGATCAGGCAGCGGAGCTCCCGGTGTCAAGGGCGTCTTAGAGTGACCACCCTCTATACAGGAGCTCCGCTGTTTTCATGCCTACGACACACCTTGACGACCGCCCGCACCGCCTAACTGAACGGCGTTG
>NZ_JALPVJ010000059.1 GCF_023544445.1 Actinoplanes sp. M2I2
GAGCCTGTCAAGATTTTTGTGTAAGTGATCTTGTGGTTTGTTAGTTGATGTAAGGGCCGATGCGGTCTGGGTAGTGCAGGGCGAGGGCGCCGAGGGCTTGTCGCCAGCCCTGGATGACGGAGCCTTCGACGAGCCGGCCCGGGGCGCGCCGGTCGGCGGCGGGCAGGCCTTTCTCCTTTGCGCGGGCGCGGGCGCGTTTGTCTTCGATGTCGCGGATTGCAAGCCAGAGCAGCTTGATCGCGGCGTCGTCGGAGGGGAAATGCCCGCGATTCTTGATGACTTTGCGGAGCTGGTAGTTCAGCGATTCGATCGCGTTGGTCGTGTAGATGATCTTCCGGAGCTCGGGCGGGAAGGCCAGGAACGGGATGAACCGTTCCCACGCAGCAGTCCAGGTCGCGACCGCGGCCGGGTATTTGCGGCCCAAAGCTGATTCGGTGAAGGCGAGCAGTTCAGTTTCGGCGACCTCAACGGTCGGTGCCGTGTAAATCGGCTTGAGGGCGGCGGCGACCTTCTTGCGGTCGTTGTAGGACACGAACCGCATCGCGGCGCGGATCAGGTGGACGGTGCAGGTCTGCACCGTCGATTGCGGCCAGGTCGCCTCGATCGCCTCGGGGAAACCGGTCAGCCCGTCACAGCAGACGATCAGCGTGTCGCGGATCCCGCGGTTGCGCAGCTCGGCGCAGACCCCGGCCCAGAACTTCGCGCCTTCAGTGGCCTGAACCCAGATCCCGAGGACGTGTTTGACGCCGTCGAGATCGACGCCGACGGCGATGTGCGCCGCCCGGTTCTTCACGGTGTGCCCGTCACGGACCTTCACGACCAGCGCATCGAGGTAGACGATCGGGTAGATCTCCTCCAACGGCCGTGACTGCCACGCTTTCACCTCGTCCAGCACCGCGTCGGTGATCTTCGAGATGGTGTCGTGCGACAGTTCGGTGCCCAGCGTGCGCTGCAGATGGTGGCCGATGTCGCGGATCGTCATCCCGCCCGCATACAGCGAGATGATCATCTCGTCGAGACCGCCGGTGCGGCGGGCACCCTTCGGGACCAACCGCGGCTCGAACGACCCGGCCCGGTCCCGCGGCACCGCCAGAGCGACGTCCCCGACCTCGGTCGCGACGGTCTTCGGGCTGTGCCCATTACGCGAGTTCGAGCTGCCCCGCCCGGCCGGATCGCCTTTCTCATAGCCCAGATGCCCGGTCAGCTCCGCCGCCAGGCCCCGCTCGAGAACGGCTTTGACCAGTTCCGGCAGGACCCCGCCGTCACCCGTCAACGCAAGACCTTCCGCGTCGACCCGGCCCATCAAGTCATCGAGCAGACCGGCCGAGATCATGTCGTTCACCGTCTGCCGGGCCGGCGACACCCAGTCCGCCGACACCTGGACTCCTCGTGGATCATCAGTCATGGTCACCTGTGTACTCCTCGACATAGAAGTCGATCAGTTACACAAACCATCTGACACGCCC
>NZ_JALPVJ010000060.1 GCF_023544445.1 Actinoplanes sp. M2I2
CAGGGCCCCGGCAAAGTCGTGATCATGTCCGACTTGGGTCGATCAGGGTAGAAGCGCCTCGGTTGGCGGCAGCAAGACGGGCATGACCGGTTCAGAAGATCATCAAGGTTCCTACGCCATGCTGATCGCCCGAAGTGAGTCATGCCCGCACTGCCATCATCGCTGATCTCGTCCTTGTCCTGCACGGCGGCTCCGACCGTGCCCGAATCCGCGCGTGGACTGTCTGCTGCACTCGCTGGACTGCCCGATCCGCGGTCCCGGCGTGGGGTGCGGCATCCGATGACAGTCGTGGTGACCGCAGCGGTGTGCGCTGTCGTGGCCGGCTACCGGTCTTACACCGCGATCGCCGAGTGGGTCGCCGACGTGCCGGACGCGACCGTGCTGGCCATGGGAATCGCCCCGGACCGGCGCCCGTCCGAAGCGATGATCCGCCGGCTGTTGCAAGCGTTGGACCCGGACCTGCTCACCGCTGCTATCGGAGTCTGGCTCGCCGGGCGCGCCTCGAACGGCGTGCCCGGTCACCGGCGGGCGATCGCGGTCGACGGTAAGACCTTGCGGGGATCGCGCACCACCGAAACGGTCGCGCAGCACGTCCTGGCTGCCTGCGATCAGAACACCGCAGTGGTCCTGGCCGGCACAGATGTCGACGGCAAGACCAACGAGATCACCCGGTTCGCGCCGCTGCTCGATCAGATCAGCGATCTGCGCGACGCCGTGATCACGGCCGACGCGTTGCACTGCCAGCGCGACCACATCACCTACCTCGCCGAACGCGGCGCCAACTGGATCCTCACCGTCAAAGGCAACCAACCCAGCCTGCATAAACAGCTCGCCGGCCTGCCCTGGAAGCAGGTACCCGACGCCGCCCGCACCGACGACCGCGGACACGGCCGCCGCGAGATCCGCACACTGAAAATCCTGAGCGTCTCCACCGGAATCGACTTCCCGAACGCCGCTCAGGCCCTGCAGATCCGCCGCCGCAGACGACGCCTCGACCAGCCGAAACGCTTCACCACCGAGACCGTCTACGCCATCACCGACCTGCGAGTCCACCAAGCCAAACCACATCAGCTGGCTGCCTGGATCCGCGGCCACTGGTCGATCGAGAACAGCATCCACTGGATCCGCGACGTCACCTACGACGAAGACCGCTCCCAAATCCGCACCGGCACCGGGCCACACGTCATGGCCGCCCTACGCAACGCCGCCATCGGAGCCATACGCACCGCAGGAATCACCAACATCGCAGCCGCCAACCGCCACTACGCCCGTGACAGCAACCGCCCGCTGGCCCTACTCGGCATCATCTAACGACTTTGCCGGGGCCCTG
>NZ_JALPVJ010000061.1 GCF_023544445.1 Actinoplanes sp. M2I2
TGACCGGATCAAGAAGATCCAACTGCTGCGACGCTTTACCCAACGTCATCCCAGCAAACTACTAGATATCGGGGTTAACGATGCCTGCCACACCGGCAGCAGTCATCGTTTAACACCAGTCACCTAGTAGGGCTTTGTCATGGTCCTCTTCCCGCGCGTTGGAAGCGTTGCGGGAAGTGGGTTTGGCAGGTGGGGCAGGTGCCGATGAGGCGGGCGAGCAGGGCTTGCAGGCGTCGGAGTACGGCGTAGAGGGTCATTCCGGCGCAGGGGTTTTTGGGTTCAGGCGTTGCAGGGTGAGGAAGGCGTGGGCGGCGGAGACGAGGGTGGTGTGGTGGTGCCAGCCTTGCCAGGTGCGGCCTTCGTAGTGGTCCAGGCCGAGTCCGGTTTTGATTTCGCGGTAGTCGTGCTCGATGCGCCAGCGTAGTTTCGCCAGGCGCACCAGCTGCTGCATCGGTGTTGTCGCCGGCAGGTTCGACAGCCAGTACCGGGTCGGTTCGGCCTGTCCGGTTGGCCATTCGGCGATCAGCCAGCGGACCGGTAGGTCACCGAAGTCGACGGCTCGGCGGTGGACCAGGCTGGCGGGGCGTAGGCGCAGGAACACGAACCGGCTGTGCATCATCCGGGTTCTGCCGCTGCGGCGGCGTGAGCCCGGTCGCCAGGTGACGTGCCGCACGGCTTTGCGCCCGGCCGTCAGGACGTGTGTTTTCAGGCTGGGTGCGGCTTGCCGGTAGATCAGCGGCGGACGGCGGCCGGCGCCTTTATAGGGCGGTGCGGTGCGCGGCGTGCTTTCAGTGAACGCGGTATGGGCGCTGTTCACGCCGATGATGTAGGGCAGGTTCCGGTTGTCGAGTTCCTGGCGGAACTCGGCGGCGTCGCCGTAGCCGGGCGTGTCAGATGGTTTGTGTAACTGATCGACTTCTATGTCGAGGAGTACACAGGTGACCATGACTGATGATCCACGAGGAGTCCAGGTGTCGGCGGACTGGGTGTCGCCGGCCCGGCAGACG
>NZ_JALPVJ010000062.1 GCF_023544445.1 Actinoplanes sp. M2I2
TGACGTGATCTCAGCAAGGTTCGTTGAGGTACCGGTATTCGAAATGGGTGAGGTGTAGCGCTGCGGCGACGACGTCGCCGATTCTGCGGGGGCTGATCGTGCTGTGGCGCAAGGTTTTCCAGCGGCTGACCAGGATGGCGAAGCCGCGTTCGCCTTGCCAGCGAAGGCCACGCAGCAGCCGGTTGACGCTGCGGTTGGCGACGGCGAGGGGTTTGCCGTCGGTGGGTTGTTTGGTCGGGGTTTTGATGCCGTGGCCTGCACCTTCGTAGCCGGAGTCGGCCAGGGTGGGCAGGTTGAGCTCGGCAGCGGCCCAGTTCAAGGCGGCGGTGATGTCGAGGTTCTTGGCGCAGGTCAGATCGTGCAGATGACCGGGCATTGCGTCGGCGGTCCAGATCGGAAGGCCGTTCGGCAGCATGATTGCTTGGATGTTCGCGCCGAAGTCGCGGTGTTTTCCGGAGTACCAAGCATCGATGCTGTCGCCTTTGACGCTGAGGACTGTCTCGGTGACCCGGTCGCAGTCGAACAGTTTGCCGTCGAGGATGACGAACGCCCAGCCGTCGGCGGCGGCACGGCGTAGTGCCTCGTGCAGGTCGGGCCGGCGGGCGGCCAGGACCGTGATTCCTTCCGCGAGGTAGCGGTAGGCAGTCGCCCGAGAGATGCCGAACCCGGCGCCCAGCAGCGCCGCATCTTCGTGTTTACGGAACCAGATCAGGACCAGCAGGGCCTGGTAGAAGCAGGTCAACGCCCGTGCGCCCCGGCGCGTCCCGAGAGCCCGGCGTTCTGCGGCGAGCAGTCGTGCAAGGTGACGCACGAGTTCCCTGGGTACGTCGAGCATGGCAGAATACGCGATCACGTGGAGCCCTCTCGCAGACCTGTTTCCTTCGCAAGAACTGGTCTATCGATGGCTCCACGCCTATATCCAGCACCGTCCGGTACTCATACTTTTGCCCGTGTCGTACCGAATCAGACACCTCTCCTTGCTGAGATCACGTCA
>NZ_JALPVJ010000008.1 GCF_023544445.1 Actinoplanes sp. M2I2
TATCACCTACCGTTTGCGCTGGTAAAACCGGCGACGCCGTCACTAGGCAAGGGCCAGATGAGCCGCTACCCCCGCCGCCTCAGCCTCGAGAATCAGCCATGATCACGAATGGCGGCTGCCATACTAGGTGGTTCCGTGCATCACTGAGCATCGTCCGCGCCCGGCCCAGTAACTCGCTGGCCTGGCCCATCGCTGTCGCGCCAAAAGCCGAGTAGTCACCGATGTACGGCACGAAATTTGTGCTGAGCCGGTGAAGCGCAGCCGTGGTCGCCTCCACCGCGATCACAGCTTCCCGCGGTGTGTATTCCCCACTGGATTCCACCGCCTGTACGGCGCGCTGTGCCGCATCGGCAAGTCCAGCCAACGTGGTGGAAGCCATCGGTGAGTCTGCGACGTCGGGCGTGGGTGGCCTGGTGATTGACGCCTGCCCGGCCAGCTCGTCGGCGGGCTGCGACGGTAGCGGGTTCGACAAGTCCATATTTGCTCCATCTACGTACGGCGACGGCGCGATCGGTATGCACCGCCGGCACCGGTTTGTCGGCGCTCCACCATGAACCGCCGGACCGTCGTATAGGTCAAGTGGAAGCGCGCGACACCGGAAATCCGGTTGGCTCATCGCCCCGCCATTCGCGGCCACCCCTCGCCCACCGCCAGCGGCCGAACGACACCCGGCTACGAGCACTGCGATGGCCAACGCCCTTATCCGTGATTGCCCGGCAAACCGCACAAGCGCCCGGCGAACCACAACCGCCCTGCAACGCTTGGAAAGGTACTGACGTCATGACCCTCCACCCGTCCGCTCACACAGCCCTACGGCACACCGGTGACGGACCTGCCGGCCAGCCCTGGACGGCCGAACAGATCCGTGCCCTCGGCCCGGTCACCGACATCCCCACCGCGGCTCACATCTTCGGGCTGTCCCGAGCCACCGCCTACGACCTGGTCAAACGAAACAAGTTCCCCATCCCCGTACTGCGCTTCGGAGGCCGTTACCGCATCCCGGTCGCAGCCATTCTGCAAGCACTCCACCTGCCTGCCGACCCGGAAACCCCGGACGGGGCACGGGCCGGCACGGACTTGACCACCACGGGGAAGGCACGCGTCGATCAACCGCACCAAATCCACAGCCCGTACCCACCCGGCCAGCCTTGAGGAGTCACCGATCATGGCGGAAGGATCCGTTTTCAAACGCTGTACCTGCCGCGACACCAGCGGTAAGCGCCTCGCCAACCGATGCCCTCAACTGCGCCGCGCCAGCGGATCCTGGAGCCCGACCCACGGCTGGTGGGCCTATCAGCTCGAGCTGCCCCCACGCGCCGACGGGGCCCGCCGCCAGCTACGCCGCGGCGGCTTCGTCCGCCGTGAGGACGCCGCCGGCGAGCGGGACAAAGCCATAGCCCTGCTCAACCTCGCCGGCGACGACACCAGCCTTGCCGTCGAAATCGCCGACCTGTTGCAGCAGGTCAAGTACGGTCGACCGCTGCCCGAGCGCGACACCATCGCTAAACGTGTCCGGGCCGGGGTACCCGCCACCTCCGACATGACCCTCGGTGACTACCTCACCCAATGGCTGCTCTCCCGCCGGGCCATCGAACCGGGCACCATCCGCTGCTACGGATCCCATATCCGCGTCCACCTGATCCCGCACCTCGGCGACATCAAACTCAGCCGGCTGCGGGTCGAGCACATCGCCCCGATGTTCACCGCGATCGCCGACCGCAACACCGGAGTCGAAGTGGCCCGGCAAAGCCCAGACCCTGCCGTCCAGGCCTCTGTCAAAGCCGCCCGCACCACCAGCCCGGCCACCATGCAACGCATCCGAGCGACGCTGCGCAAAGCCCTCAACGATGCGATCCGCACCAGCAACAACCGGCTGATCGACTTCAACCCCGCCGCCCACGTCGAACTACCCTCAGCACCGCGGCCCAAAGCCCGCGTCTGGACCGACAAGGCCGTCCAACGCTGGCGGGACACCGGTGAACAGCCCAGCCCCGTCATGGTGTGGACACCCCCACAGGCTGGGGCGTTCCTCGACTACGCCGAAGCCCACGACATCGTCCTCTACCCATTGTTCGTCGGGATTCTGCACCGCGGTATGCGCCGCGGAGAAGCCCTCGGCCTGCGCGACTCAACCGTCGACCTCGACACCGCCGTGGCCACCGTCGACCTACAACGCACCACCGACGGATACAAACCAGTCGACAAGAAAGTCAAGTCCGAAGCCGGTAACCGCACCTTCGCCCTCGACAGCTTCACCGTCACCGCCTGGCGGTCCTACCTCGCCCGCCGGGCCAGCTGGCAACTGGTCAGCGGCCCCCAGTGGCCGAACCACGGATTCTTCTTCGTCCGCCCCGACGGCCAGAAATGGCATCCCGACGCCGTCACCAAACGCTTCGACAAACTCGTCCGCGACTCCCACCTACCTCCGATCCGGCTGCACGACTTACGGCACTGCGCCGCGACGTTCCTTAAAGCCGCCGGCGCCGATCTCAAAGACGTCCAAGCCCTGCTCGGGCATTCCACCATCACGGTCACCGGGGACATCTACACCTCGGTCATCGCCGAACTAGAAGTCGAGCGCGACAAGGCAGAGGCGGCGGCCGCCCTGGTCCCCCGCCGTCAGCTGCCCGCCGCCTGAGCCGAAGGTGAACATCGGTGGCCACCAGTCAAGGCGTAGGCGCAGGACAGTTCACCGGCGGCGCTGGCTACGGCTGCTGAAACTCGCCCTGAGATAGAAAAGGACCACCAAGCACGGAAGGACGAAGAGGAAGCCGGCGAAGGGCTCCGGCGCCGCCGAGCCAGCCGCGGTCCAGCACCTTCGGCCGCGAGTAGCTGGTGGGTTCCGTGAGCCCGGGAAATCTTTCCCATCTGGAAGGTGTCGCCCGGGCAGAAACGATCTCTGTCGATCGCTACCGTGCTCGGCATGGTGAGCAAGCGCAGGTCCAAAGTCCGACGCGGCATCCCTCAGGGACGTGAGGCGACGGCGGCGAAGTACCAAGACGCTGTCGGCGAGCTTCAGCGGACTGCGTATTGGAACCTGCGCTCGACGATTGCAAGCGTCTGTGTCCTCCTCGGCATCTTCGCTGTACTGCTCATCGTCTGGGGCCAAGCCGGCGGGGATCGGCTCGAACCGACGCTCGCGTGTGCAGTCGGAGGTGTCTGCGGTTCAGGCGTCTACTTCAGTCGGCCCTATCCGACCCTTATCCGTTGGCTGCTCTTGGCGGCTGTGACCTTGACCGTTCTAGGGCTCGTCGGCCTGGCGATCGCTGTAGGAGCTGACTCGTGACCGTCCTGTTCGTCGAAGCGCCGGCAATCACCGTTTCGGGCAGGGCGGCGGATAGGAGCGTCACATGCCGCTGGCAACTGCCTGCCCGAATCTCCGCAAAAAGACGTACTACGCAGCGTTGCGGCGAGTATCCAGGCCAGCGTTGTCCATGCGAGCGGACCCAAGACGGTTAATGCCACGTAGCTGAAAGGTAGGCATTCGCGTGTGCCTTTGTCACGCCTCATTGTTAAATGTACGAGGCGGGGCGGACAGCTGTGCCCGCTGGTCGGCGTTGTGGAAGTAGTGGTGGAGGGCTTGGAAGGCGGGCAAGGTGTTGGCGCCGAGCCGATAGGAGCGGATCACCATGATGGGCAGGTACCGGCCCTCGTAGGTACCGAAGCGCCCGGATCGTCGTGTGCCTTCCGACGGGTACGCCTTGACGGCGATCACTGGGTGGGCCTCTTGATCGGCCACCACTTCGGTGACGGCCCACCACGGGACGAAGTGTTCGAAAGTCAGGGAGCGGTGATAGACCCCGGTCGGCGTGAGGACGACACGGCCCGGCGCCAGGCGGACGACGAGGATGAGGAGCCAGAGCAGCCACCCTGCACTGGCTGCAGCGATGGCAGCGACGACCCAGCCGGCCGTCTCCGCTGCGAGGAGCCCCAGCGCGGTCACACCGAGGGAGGCGAGCGTGACCAGGGCGAGAGTGGTGATCAACCAGTAATACGGCGCGCGGGCGTAGGTGTAGGTCAAGCCGATCTCGCCGTCGTCGGTGGTGCCGGTCGTGGCGCGTCCCTCGCCCTGAGGCAGGCGGAGTTGTCCGGCAGCGAGTCCGGCGAGGTGGCCGAATCCGAGCCCGCCGAAGAGGAGCAGGACGGCGGCACCGATCTGGTCGGTATAGACGGCCCAGGCCGAGCCGGCGAACATGCCGAGGGCGAACAGGCCGAGGTAGCCGACCGCGAACACGAGGCGGGCGGACCGCTTCGGGCGTGGCCATCCTTCGGGTGCCGGGGCGTGAATCGGGTTGGGCTGCATACGTCCGTCCGTGAAAAGAGCCGTCAGAAGATGGAGTTCCAAACCTTCTTGGCGCTGTCGCCGACAGCCTCACCGGCGTCGCCGACGGCATTGCCGACTTCTGCGACGCCGTCCTCGATCGCCTTCTTTGCGCCGTCCGGGAGTTGGTCGTAGCCCCAGTCGAGGGCGCCGCTGGCGACGAGGCCAGCTGCGGTGCCGACCAGGGCGCCGCCCACGATCCCGATGGGTCCGCCGGCTGCGCCGATCGCCATGCCGGCCACGATGGACGCGCCCATGCCGCCCGCCCCGCTGATGATGGCCTTGCCGGGCGGTTTCCCGTTGTGAATGTCGTAGCCAATGCCGGCCACAGTCAGGCCGGCGCCGATGACGGGGAGTTTGCTACCTACTCGGCGGGTCAGTGACGACGTTCGGCGGGCGACATCGTCGGCGTCCTGGAACCGCTTGTAACCGGCCTCGATGAGCTCTTTGGACGCCTTGGTCCCGCCGGGAGTCTTGAGGTAATGCTGCTCGAGTCGCTTGACGTCGTCCATCAGCCCAGCGTGGTGCTTCTTGAGGACGCTGGTGTGCGCGCCGAGCGCGGCGCCGGCCGTCCCGTTAACGAAGTCGCCGAACAGCAGGACCGGCTTGCTCTTGACGTCGTCGACCATGTTCTTAGCGATGGCCTGAGCAGCGGCCTTGATGCCGTTGGACCGGTCGGCTTCCTGTTTGGCCAGCAGGTAGGCGTTGGCCTTGGCTTGGTGGTCGTTCAGCGCGGCGACCGAGTCGTTGTGCGCGGTCACCATCTGCGGTGTCGGCACACCGTCGGTGGGCAGTGTGACGACGGCGGGTGCCGGGCCTGGATCGAGGATGGTGGTGCCGGCCAGTTGCAGGCCACCTTCCCGGGCGATGGCGCGGGCGCGTTCCATGCCGGCCTGCGCAGTCGTCAGATCGTCGGCGTAGCGGTGCAGGCCCTGCGCCGCCGTCTCGACGTCGGCGCGCAGCTTGTCGCTCTTGCGCCCGGCGGTGTCCATCCGGTCGGCGAAGCCGGGCCCGGCGTCACCTTGCCATCCGCTGCCGGCGTCATCGCGGGCCGCGAACATGTCCGTGACCGACCGGTCGAGCCGAGCGGCAAGCTGAACCTTGAGCCAGTCGGCGCTGGCGCGGATGCTGCCCGGATCCCCGTCGAGGCGCGTCTCGATCATTAAAACAGTCCCTGTAGATCGGCGGCTGCGGCGGCGTCCTGCTTGGCGTACCCGTCGCGGGACTGCTCCACCCGCGCTGCGGCCTCCTTTAGCCCGAGCACCACCGTGCTCGCGCCGTCGGTCAGATGCGCCACGACGTCGGCCAGCACCGCTGTGAAGTCACCCGCGTCCGGCGCCCCCGGCGCACCGTTCCCGGCCACGTCGAGGTCGTCACCGGCAGCCTCGAGCCGCGTGGCGAGTGCGGCCAGAACGTCGAGGTTGACGTCGGTACCGTCAGCCATCAGGCCGCCGCTCCGGTGTACCGGTACTCGTCAGGAATGTCCAGGTCCATCAATACCAGCTCGAATCCGGTGGCGAGCCGGAGTTCCTCAAGACTGGTGGAGGCGACCAACGTCCACGGCTGCGCCGGCCCGCAGCAGCCCACCAAACGGTCGAGAGCCGAATACACCAGCAGCGCCATCCGTCCGTCTCGGGTGCGCCGCAGGTCCACCACCAGCTCGCTGTCCGCGTCGCGAATCGGAGCGCAAGGCACATAAACGACGGGTGGAAACGCAACCGGCCGGAAACCCTCGGCATCTCCGTCAACCTGTGTCGCCTCGCCGTACCCCGCTGCCATAGACGGCAGTCTACGACAGCCATCACAGCGAGTGGCCTCACGATCAACTCGATGCCACGGCGCAAGAAGCGCCCGACACAGTTGAACAAGAAAAGTGCTCAATCAGCCGTTCAGCCGGCAGGAGCTGGCATCCTCCGGCGGCCTGCCTGGATAGCAGCCGGTGGTTGCTCGTGGTTGCTCGTGGTTGCTCCATCAACACAGATGGCGCGAACATCCACCGTTACGTACGGCTATTTATCCAGGTCAGGAGGTGGGCCGCCGGGGACTCGAACCCCGAACCTATGGATTAAAAGTCCACAGCTCTGCCATTGAGCTAGCGGCCCGCGATCATAGAGTACCTGCGGTGGCCGGCGTTGATGTACAGGTATACGGTCCTGAGGCGTTATTGCAGCTCAGAGGCTTGGCGCGCTGGTGTGGGTGCCGGGTTCGGTATCGCTACGCGGCGTCGAGGGCGAGGTTGCGGCGGGCGATGGTGATGCCACAGGCGAGGAGAAGGAAGGCGGCGACCGCGGTGAGTCTGAGCCACGGGGTGTCGTGGATGCGGCGGTCGAGAGCGGTGGAGACGCTGATGCCGAGGCTGAGCCCAGTGACCAAGCACAGGAACGCGGTGATGGCCCGTTCGGCGGTGTATTCGTTCCAGAACCCCGATCGCGCCGATGGTTGCACCGCCGGAGGTGAGTCCTGTCAGTGCGGTCAGTGGGGCGGCCAAGCGGAGGCCTTGGGATGCTTTCGCTGAGGGCCTCAGATGCCGTTGTGCCGGATGCTTCGGCTGCGGGTTGTTAGCTGGCGCCTTGGTCCGGATGTCGTGTGCTGCACCTCGTCGTGGCTGTGACTGCTGCCCGCGAAGGGCGGGCGCTGGGCCAGGGAGGTCTTCGCGGGGCGCAGGGTTGCTCCGTGCTCATCCCGGGTGGGGCCGGTCGAGCAGGTCCGCTAGGGGCAGTATCGCGGCCACATGCGCGGGAAGTTGTTCGGTTCGAGGCGGCCAGGGTGATGGCAGAGCAGTTCGCTTCCTTGCAGGGTGTCGGGGTACTCGCCGAAGTGCAGAGGCAAGTACGACTGATCTTGCAGAGCTGATGGGCTTGGAGACCGCAAGTTGACCCTGGTCTGAAATCGGCGTCATCGGCGTCTGGAGATACTGTGTGGCGTGGGCGATGCGACGCTGAAGAGCTGGGAGTTGAAGCAAGGCGACCGGCTGATTGGGACCCTGGTCTTCGAGAGTCAGGACATGTTCTGGTCTGACTGCAGGTTCCTGCCGGGGTCGGGATGGGCAGACATGAAGCCGCTGTTTGAGCGATCACGGGCTGCCTGGCTGAGCGGTGATACCGATGCTGCGATCGCAGCCGATGAAGCAGTCCATGCTGCGGGGCTAGCTCTTGAGCCGGCCGACGGGAGTGCCGCGATCACGGAGTTTCTTCTGCGGATTGACGGCGATGAGGCACGATTTCGCTGGTGAGCACGTTCGGTGCTGGCGGTGGATTGCTGGGTGAAAGCGGGTCTTGCAGGCGGAGACGACTCAGGGCGAGCATGTCGACGAGCCAGCGGGTGCCGCCGGTGATGTGGCGGGCGAGTAGAAGGTCGTCGACTTTCTCGCGAGTCGCCGCGCTGGTGCGGGAGAAGAACTTCTCGCAGATTCGAGCAGCAGCGGTAACAGGTCATTGGGTTTGGTCTCGCCGGTGTTGACGATGCCCGATGCGCAGGGTAAGTAGCCGCGAATCATCGCTGACCTACGCCGAATCCCTGCCGGCCTGGCCAGCTCCTGATCGTCAGACTGTGTCCTGGCGACGGCCGGCCGTAGGGGGTTCAGCACGGCAGGTCGACGACCGGAGAGTGGCACGTCCAAAGCGCTGTTGACGCGACGGAATCTGGTTGGCTGGTCATCGTCTTGGTGGCGTGGGCATCAGCGCCCAGTCATCTTCCCGTCCGGCGCGGACTCGCGCATCCGCCCGAGCATGGTGCGGGCATCGGCCTCGGTGCCGAAGTCATGGGTGATGTGAGTGCCGTCAGCGCCGCCGATCCGGCCGACGACTTGCCAGCCGGTACGGGTGCGGTGCAGGTAGATGTCGCGGCGGCCGTCATGGTATTTACGGTTGAACCGGTGCTCGACGCGTTCCACCATCAACCGAATTTAGTACGTATGTTCGATTCAAGCAAGTCGGGTGAACAGGCTGGACCAGGCAAGAGCCGGGCGTACCTCCGTGAACTACAGGCTGGTTCTTCGGATGATCGCCTTGCCGCTGAGCTGCTGGTTGCCAGCGTGGAGGTAGGGGGACGGGTTCCCGGCCAATGGTAGCAATGCGTCACTGAAGGTCATGCGCACCCACCGGCCGGGACCTGGCCAGCCCGCCAGGAGAAGGCCGTGTGACGGTCCTCGTTCGACCCGTGCCGAATCGCTTCTACGAAACGCGTGTGTGCCACCTCGCCCGGGCAGAGTCCGTTGACTTGCTCGAACGCAGCGATTTGACGGTTGGCCGACGCCGACAATCCTCGGATCGCTGGCGGTCGACCGTATCGGCGTCGCCGAGGCAGCAAAGACCCGATCTCTCATGGAGACCGGCGCGGCATGACTACCTCCAGTGTTCTTGACCAGATGGTCCTACGACGATCACTGGCATGGCATCACATGGCTGTCCGTTGCTGCCGCCTGTGCTTAACGCTGCGCGACGCGGACGCGCTGGGCTCGGACCCGGTTGGCGCGTTCACCCGCTCGACAACCACGTGCGCAGCGGTGTTGGCCGAGGCCGGTGCTCTCGGGCGGCCGGTCGACGACTCGCTGGGCCCGGTCGACGGCGCGCAACTGCTGGCAGTGCGCACCGCCGAGACGGTGATCCACACATGGGACCTGGGTGCGCGATCGGCGCCGACGAAACCCTCGACGCCGGCCTGGTCGACTGGATCATCGGCGACCTGGTCGAAAGCTATGCCGGCCTCTCCGAGGCGCCCGCCGACCCGGCCACGACCACCGGTTCTTCGCCGAGCCGGGTGGTCTCCAAGCGAGGACGCCTTGACCCAGGACCAGTTTCGGCATCGGCTGGGCCGGACGCCGGACGGTCGTTAAGGTCGTTTTGTGGCATTGATGAGGGAACTGTACGAGGACGAGTACAGCCCCGAGTTCAGCAGCATCCTCATTCGGGACGCCGTGACTGACGGGCCCGAGCATTTGATCCGGGCGCCGTTGCTGGGTGAGGACGCCGGCCCGATGTGGGGCACGGTTGGCCGGGCCGGCGATGGGTGGCTCCAGCTCAACGCTCTCAGCGGGTTCCACCGGGTCCGGCTCGAGGCCCACGACGCCGCCCCGCCGCCGGAGCCTGAACCGTGGCGGGACGTGTTCGAGATGCCGTATCACTGCGGGTCGGGCAGGGTCGGCCTGACCACGACTACCAACGGCAGCCCGTACAGCGGGCTGGAGCTCGGCCCGCCGGGCTTCTACCGGGTGCGGGTGTGCCGGCGCCCGGCCGACGACGAGGGCGATATCTGGGTGGCGCGGTTCTGGCCCGAGGCCGTACGGCTGCCGCGATGGCTGATCCGCGGTCCGCTCGAGTGGGGTGGGGAGGTCGCCGAGGACGTGTACGCGGTGGTGAGCTGGACGCCGGACGGCCGCCTGGAGACGACCGTGGACGAGCTGGCCGAGGCGTTGCAGCTGAGCGCCTCAGCGATCGTGACTGCTCTGCCCGGTGAGCACCTGCTGGTGGAGCACACGAACGAGATGGTGATCCTGACTGGTGTCTCCGACGAGCTTCCGGAGCCGGACGCGCCGGTGGAGGCGGAGCCGAGGGAGCCCTCGGCGGAGGATCTCGAGTTCCACGCAGTGATCGAGAGGCACCAGGAGGAACGAAGGCTGGCGGGAATACGCCGTCGTCCCCCGGCAGGCGCGCCGCCCCGGCCAGGTTACGTCAACACCGACATCGTGGTGTGGCGCGACGACCGGTACGTCACCGTAAGCCCCTGCCCGATAAACGACCCGTTCACCGCCTGCGAAGTAGCTGGCGGCGTGGTGGTGGCGGGTGACCACATCGTCGAGCTCACGCGGCACGAACGGGCCGCGTACGTGAAATGGGACGGCAGCGTCGTCGAGTTAGGCCCGCTCCGGGCCGACTTCAAGGTCAGCCCGGACGGTACGGTGCTCGCTGCGCACGAGCTCGGTCGCGGGCGGCGCGGCGTGAACCGCCTGCACCTGATCGACCTCCCTACCGGAACCCGGCACGCCCTCCCGATCGACTCGAATGTGGATCTGCGGATCAGTGGGGTAAGCACGGACACCGTCTGGTTCCGTCCAAACGTCGCCTACCCGGACGAGATGTGCTGGACGGCCGGGGATGCGGCGCCCCGGCCGGCTCGGGAGCGGGCGCCGGTCAGTGGCTGGGAGGGTCCGCTGGCGCCACCGCACTGGCACTATGCCGCCTATGACTGCGGGCGCTCGTTCTCTGCCCAGGAGCGCATCACTGTCCAGGACAGCGGCGAGTCCCGCACCTACCGGACGCCCGAGCCCAGCGTGGTCGATCACCGGGTCCGTCCGGTCTGGGAAGACCCGGATCACCTGTTGCTGACGACCGGCCTGACCATCAACGGCGGGGGCGAGTTTCTGACGTGCGTCTTTCGCCTCGACGTGGGCACCGGCGCCTTCGAGACCGCCGCCACTGACACCCACGTCAAGACGTTCATCTGGCCCTGGCCCCAAGTCGGCCACGCCTGATCAGGGAAGTGGCCGTACGGGAAGAGGAGCCCGACGATTTGACGCGCCGGCTGACCACGCGCGGCGATCGACAGGGATCTCAGCCCGACGACGAGCCTTCACTCGGGAGTTCGCCAAATGCCTGCTGATGTCGAAGTTTGACCTGTTCGCAGCGATTCGGCGGGACTTTCACGCGGGCATGTCGGTGCGGCGATGGCCGGCAAATAACCAGGTGAGCCGGCGCACGGTCCGGGCCGCTTTGCAGTCGGCGTGGCCGCAGCCGCGCAAGGCGATGCCGCCGAGGGCGTCGACGCTGAGGATGACGGCCCACCGAGCGTCATCGGGCCTAGCGACGGGGCCGAGGCGAGGCTCGGCTTAGTTTGCTTATTGCGCCGACTCGGTCGCCTAAGCTGACGCACTCTGTCGGTATGAAGCAGTTGGCGCAGATGGCGGGTGACCGGTCGACCGATGTTGCAGGGAAGACACCCGGCATCGGCAGGGCGAGAATGAGCTCTTCTGTTGCGCACGCCGGACTGGTAGCTGTGGTCGTACTCAGCCTCATGGTGCTGTGGGCACCAGCTGCCACAGCAGCCACCCCTGCCGCTTCCAACGGCCGGGCATGCACCGTCATCGGCACAAAAGGCAACGACCGGCTCCGCGCCACCCACGCCCAAGAAGTCGTCTGCGGTCTCGGCGGCAACGACATCCTCATCAGCTCGCCGGGCAATGTCGTCCTCGACGGCGGATCCGGTGCCGACAAGCTCATCGGAGCCGGAGGGGCGGACACGCTGATCGGTGGCACCGGCAACGACACCCTGACCGGCGGTGCCGGCAACGACATCATGGTCGGCGGCCGCGGCGCGGATCTCATGAGCGGCGGATCCGGCACCGACACCGTCTCCTACGCCGACCACGCTCTCGCGGTGAAGGTGAGCCTGTCCGGGCAGACGCCCGCCGGCAGCGCTGGCGAGAACGACCGGATCGGTGTCGGCGTCGAGAACCTCGCCGGCGGAGCTGGCC
This sequence comes from Actinoplanes sp. M2I2, assembly GCF_023544445.1. Lineage (GTDB taxonomy): Bacteria > Actinomycetota > Actinomycetes > Mycobacteriales > Micromonosporaceae > Actinoplanes. The sequence goes on from NZ_JALPVJ010000008.1 coordinate 11,790, forward strand.
ACGACATCCTGCTGGGCTCCGTCTCTGTCAACGTCATCCTTGGCGGAGCAGGTAACGACGTGGTCAACGGCGGGTCCGGCGACGACCGGGTGAGCGGCGGCGCCGGCAGTGACGCTGTCGACGGGGGAGCCGGCAACGACAGACTGGCCGGTGGGCCAGGTAACGACAAGCTCGCCGGTGGACTGGGTAACGACTCTCTTGACGGCGGAGGCGGCGGAGACCTGCTCAGCGGCGGTCCCGGCAACGACACGCTGAACGGCGGGGCCGGAAACGACCAACTTCTTCCCGGTGGAGGTAGTGACCGCATGGTCGGTGGAGGGGGGTCCGACAGTTGCAGTGGGACCTGCGCCGGCTGGCCAGCGCCGGTCGCCACCACGCCGGCGCCGGTCGCCACCACGCCGGCGCCGGTCGCCACCACGCCGGCGCCGGTCGCCACGACGCCCACGCCGGTCGCCACCACGCCCACGCCGGTCGCCACGACGCCGGTCGACACCCCGACAGGGCCGCCGATTGAGCCCCTTCCCATTGCCTCGCCGCTTCCGCTGCCTTCGAACGTGGCGCCGACCTTCACGTCTGAACCTGTACCTGCCTCTTCGCCGATACCGTCCGTAGCTCCGGTCTCGGAGCCGCCCACTCCCACTCCGGCAGAGCTGCCGTCTAGCCCGGCTGTAGAGCCGACCGTGGTTCCGGCGCCGACGCAACCCCCGACAGTGCCCACCCCAGTCTTGGATACCTGCGTCCCCAGCCCCGATGTCGACCTCTGCACCGACAACGAAGCGCCGGCCATCGACTTCTCGACGCTGCAATGGATCACCGAGCCGGCCGTGAACAACGCCGCTGACATCATGATTCGGGCTCGCGCCCACGTCACTGACGATCGCAGCGGACTCATGTACGTGACCATGAAGCTACGCAGCCCTGATCCCCAGGCCCCCGCTCTGTCCGTCGGCTGGAGCAGCGCCCGGCTGCCCCCCGGCCAGCTGACCGCGCCGCTGGTTACCGGCCGCATCAACGACGGCATATTCGAGATGCGGGCGACCGTCCCCGCCCACACGGCCGTCGGATTCTGGACATTGCAGGAGATCTATCTGCAGGACTGGGCCAGCCACTACACCAGGTATACCGTGGCGGCCAATGGCACCTACACCACGATGAACACCGTCCAAGGCAGCACCACCGAAACGGGCACTGTCCTGCTACCACCGCTGCTGGTCAGCGGTGTCTCCGACGTCGAGGCCCCGGTGGTGGACGTCGCGGCCGGCGTCTGGATGACCGAGACCACGCTGAACAACAGCACTGATCGACCCCTGGCTCTGCGGCTGCCTGTCACCGACGACCTCAGCGGTGCCACCCAGCTCAGCGCCATCCTCCGCGGCGAGGGACTCGACGCGCCCACGATCACGCTGAGCTCACGGACGCCGATTTCCGGCACCTCGACCGATGGTTTGTGGCAGCTAACCGGTGTGCTGCCGGCATACCTACCGGCCGGGACCTGGACCGTCAGCCGCATCGACGCCACAGACCGGGTCGGCCACACACGTACCGTCCAACCCGACGGCGGGACCTGGCTGCCGCCGTTGACCGTCACCGGGCAGTCGGACCAACAGCTGCCGACGGTAGACACGACATACGGCGAATACGTGGACTACGTTCCGGTGGACAACAGCGCCGACCGCACCATCCGGCTGCGGGTGCGCGCGGCCGATGACCTCAGTGGCGTGGCCAACGTCTGGGCCGGTATCCGCACCGGCGGAACCGTCGGTGGTGGCACTATCGGCGCGCAAAGCCGACTTGACCCCGTCGCCCCGCCAACAGCGGATGGCCTTTGGGAACTCGTAGGCACGGTGCGTCAAGGCATGACACCCGGTGTCTGGCGAGTGAACAGCCTGTATGTCACCGACAAGATCGGCCGCCAGCGCATCTACTACATAGCGCCAGACGGCTCCTACAGAACCGCCGACCGAGGCCTATCCGGCATCGCAACACTGCCCACGTTCACCGTGCTGAGCGCGAGCGGCCAAAATTGAACGAACTACCACAACACGTCAGGGCGATAGATCCGGCCGCCGCGAGAGGCGCTTGCCGAGCGCGGCGGATTCAAGATCTGCCCGGTGTGCTCTTGGGAGGATGATGGCCGGGATGACTCGGATGCGGACGAGGTGATGGACGGCCCAGGCCCGGACTGACCCAGCCGCGGCACGTACTAACGGTGGTTGGGCTGATTGGCTCGATGGGCCACGATGCCAGCGTGGACTTTCATCGACGACGACCGCGGTGGCGGCAGATGCGCCGTCTGAAGCAGTCTCGGCTGCGCCCGGAGCAGGTGCCGCAGGCGGAGGTGAGTTTGGACCCGGCCTGCGTCGAACTGTTCGGTCGTTTCAACGCCATGCGGCGGAGGTTGGCTCCGGATAGGCAGCTTCCGATTGAGTCCGAGGTCATGTTCGTGCTTGGCGGATCGGGCGTGGTGTCGGTATGGACACCGCCGACGGAGCGATTCCGGGCGACGCTGGTGGGCCGGTTGACGGGTGCGGCTGTCACCGTTTACGAAGAGATCTTGACCGGACTCGACCGCGACTCCTACCTGATGGGATGGCTGACCGCGAACGAGGTAGCACCGGGCGTCTACCACGCGTTTGCGGGCGGTCATCCGCTCTGAGCCGGGGGCTTCGCCACCTGCGCTGACGTGCGATTGAAGTCGACGCTGGTCGCAGTCCTGCCGCCGGGGGGATACTGCCCGACGCCGTCGGAGTACGAGTTCAACGCCATCGTCTGTAAGCCGGTGACGGTCGGCGACCTCGTCAAGTGACTGACCGGTTGACGGCACCCCCCCCGGGAGCCAAACAACCCGCAGAACGCCCTCGGGTTCATGGACTACCTCAACCCACGTCGTGGGAGATGAACGGCTTCGACATCGTCCTGGGTTCGATCCTCGGCAGCAGACCTCGAAAACCGGTCCTTTGGGGTGTGAGCAGAACAGTGCGATGTTTCCGCCAATACCTTTCGCCATGAATGAGATGCGGCGGCTATGTTTGACCGTGGCGACGCATCAACCGCCTGGTAATCCCACCATTTCAGAGAGTAGGAAGCATGGCTAAGCAAACCATCACAGTGCTGACCGACGACCTCGATGGAGGCGACGCTGACCACACGATCGAGTTCGGACTCGACGGCGTCAATTACACCATCGACCTCTCGGAAAAGAACGCCGGCAAGCTCCGCAAGGCGCTCGACCCCTACCTGACGGTCGCGTCCAAAATCTCCCGCACCGCCGGGAACGGCCGCGCAGCCACGCGCCCAGCGGCGGCACCGGCCCGGGCGAACCGGGACCAAAATCAGGCCATCCGGGCATGGGCCAGCAAGAACGGGTACGAGGTCTCGGAACGAGGACGAATCCCGTCCTCCATCGTCGAGGCCTTCCACGCCAAGCGTTGACCACGAACGTTTCGCCAAGGGCCGCTGCGAATACCGCAACCGGCCCGCACCGCCCCGACCAAACCGTTTGACGAGACCGCGCTCTCTGTCAAGCCAGCACCAACAGCGGCCCCGGACAGCGGCCAAATGAGTGAGCATCCCATCGGCGTCCCGGCCGGATTGCTCGCTATCGGTACCCAACCATGACGGTGCTCCGCGGTATGGAAAATACCGCGTGACGTGACCATCGCGGCCAGAGCGGAAGCGGCGAGCAGCACTCGCCTGCGGAGTAGGCCGAAGCTCTCTCAGCCAACATCAGGTTGCCGAGCTACTCCGCTCGGCTAACTCCCGATGCGGCCGTCGAGTAGGTCCGCCAACGACAGGATCACCGCCGCGTGACCGGGCACGTAGTGCGGCTGTAGGTGCCCCGGGCGGTGGCACAGCAGTTCGTTTCCCCGCACAGACCACGATGCGGGCACCCGCCCGGCCAGGTGCGCGGCGACGAGTTCAGGGGAGACCCACGCGGCCGGTGTGCCGGCGGCTGCGCGGATGCGGAAGGCCCGATCGAAGTCGGTGTGGCCGGTGGCGGTCTCGCCGGCGCCGAACAGGGCGCGGGTCAGCCGCGACACCGGTCCTCGCGGCTCGACGGCGGCCGGGGGAAGTGCCCGCCGCAGCGCCGCCACGGTGACCACGTGTTGATGCGTGTTGTTGGTGGTGGTGCCGTCGCTGGCGTCGGTGACCGAGTACGCGGCCACGGTGACCGGCCGGCCGGACAGGACCGCGGAGAAGCAGTGGCTGACGCCGTGGTTGTTGCCGCCGGGCAGCTGCCGTCCCCAGTCGACGTCGGGCTGCCGGGTCAGCGTCCAACCGTGCTGGTCGGCCCACTGCTGCAACGCCTGGTGCTCGCGGCGGTTGCGGCGGGCGGTGTGGACGGCGCTGAGGGCGATGATCGCCGCGAACACGACGCAGACGGCGCCGGCCATGACGGCGACCAGTTCACTCACAGCGGGTGCGGCGTGCCGCAACGCCGGTGACCCACAGCGCGACGGCGGCGTCGACGACCGCGACGATGGCTCCGGTGGTCTCGAGCAGCCCGGCCAGCGCGGTCGCACCGAGCTGGATGGCGACGACGACCAGTGCCACGGCGACCGCACCGGCGCGCAGGCGGGCCAGCACGCCCGCCCACCGGGCCGCGCTGTGCTCGCCGCGGGCGAAACCGAGCGCGGCGGTGAGCAGCACCAGCACGCCGACCGCAGCGGACGCGCCCAGCAGCACGAAGGTGGCCGCTTCGGAGCCGGTGAGGTCGTCGCGCCGGTAGGCGTTCCAGACCAGCAGCCCGACCACGACGAGCCCGGCGTCGGCAAGGACCAGTAGCGCGGTCAGCGCCGCCAGCACCGGATTTGGCCGGGCCCGGGGGCTGTCAGACACCGGTCGCTGCCGGTGGCCAGTGCCCCTGATGGAAGCCGGAGTTGTCAGCGATTTTCTGCCGCAGCGTCGAGTTGGCAGCCGCGCAGACAGACTTGAGCGTCTCGCCCCCGGCGATCATGGCCGCCGACGCGGTCAGCGCCGCCCCGGCGGCGATGAACGGCCCAGCCGGCAGACCGACGACGGTTGCGGAGGCCAGCGCACCGATGATGCCGCCGACCAGCGCGACCAAGGCGATGATCAGGCCGGTCCAGAAGACGATGATGCCTTCGGCGACGTCGCTGAGCGCAGACGAGACGCCGTCAGTGAGGGTGGCTTTGACGTTGTCCAGGGCCATGATCCACTCGGCGGGCACCTCGTACTGCGGATCGTCGACCTGATAAACGGGAAGGTGAAACTGAGGGTGCATCCGGAAATGGGCGACGCTCACGGGGCCTCCAAGGTGCCTGACGGAGTTGCCTGCCGGTCGTAGACGTTGCCGCGGCTGCAGGTCACAGCGCAGCGAAGAACTGGGCGGTGGCCAGCTGTGGGGAACAGATGCGCCAGGCGCCGGTCCGCCGGTTGATGTAGAGGTGGGAGGGCTCGAATCGTCGATGGCATTGCCACAGGCGGCCCTTCTCGATGGCCTGCACGGTGAGCCAGCCGGGCTCGTCGCGTTCCCGGGCGGTCGGGGTGGCCAACAGTTCAGTGGCCATAGTGGTGGCCGTCGACCGGTTCACCGGCCCAACCGATTGCTGATAGCTGAGCAGTCGCTGCGCGTAGGTGGCCCAGCGTAGGACGAGCGGGTGTTGCTGCCGCGCTGCCCGGATGGCCGCCGCGCGCAGGGCGCCGATTTCCTCGGGACTGCGCCGCCAAGCGATCAGCCGGGTGAAGTCTTCCAGGGCGACCCGGCACACGTCTCTTTTCGGGCAATCGGACCAGCCGACAGCCGCGATGAGCAGATTGAAGCCGGCAATGTCGTACAGGAGCAGGTCTTCGTCTTGGTCCATCAGTTCGGCGTAGGGGTCCATCGCCCACTGCCAGAACGCCCGTTCGTCGGGGAAGGGCCACCACGGCATGGCGTCGATGATGCCCGATATGTAGGTACGCAGCCGCGAACCATCGTGAGCTAAGCCGGATTCCTGCCGGCCGGGTCACCTCTTGGCCGCCGGACTGTGATCTAGCGACAATCGGCCGCAGGGGTTCAGTCCGGTAGGCCGAGACCGGCGGACGGCGCGCCGACAGACGACCGCTGCCGGTGCGGGCGGGATCCGGCCGGGTGGTTATCGTTTCGGTGGCTTCGGCATCAGCGCCCAGCCGTTCTCCCCGTCTGGCGCGGACTCGCGCATCCGCTCGAGCATGGTGCGGGCATCGGACTCGGTGCCGAAGTCGTGGATGATGTGGGTGCCGTCGGCGCCGCCGATACGGCCGACGACCTGCCAGCCGGTACGGGTGCGGTCGAGATAGATGTCGCGGCGGCCGTCACGGTATTTGCGGTTGAACCAGTGCTCGACGCGATCCACCATCAACCAAAATTAGTACGCATGTTCGAGCCCAGCAAGTCGGGTGAAGGGGCCAGCCCTGGCAGGAACCGGGCGTATGACCGTGAACTACAGGCTCTTTTCAGCGGGGCGCGGCGCCGCGTAGCAGCCGGGTGTGGCGGACCGGTGGCGAGATGAGGGATCAGAAATCAGGACGGGCTCGCCGGGCGGGATTCGCCGGCGGGCCGCCGCTGTGGTGCGGGGCGCTACCTGGCGGTGGAAATCTTCATGGCGGCGGCTTTGGCGGCGTCGCGGGCGGCGGGCATCTTCGCCCAGTTCGCGGCAACCGTGTCGATCTCGGCCCGGTTGGCCGCAGCCCATACGGTCAGCGGCTCACCGCTGGTCGCGACCACCCGCTTCGCGTCGGCGCTGCGGCACTTCCAGTCCGTAGCGGCGATCTTCTTCTCCGCTGCGGCTGCCTCGGCGAAGCCCGGGACAGCTGCCGGGTCCTTCACCCCGCCGGCCAGAGCCTGATACGGAAAGTTGCTGGCCGCGCTGTAGGCGTCCTCGAATTCCTGCACGCCCTTAAGTCCCGCCGCCTGCATGCATTTGGCCCAGTCGCCGGGCAGGGTCGGCGCGACCGTTTTCTGAATAGTGGAGAGCTGGTCGAGGAACTTCTGGCTGAGGGCGGGCATCCCCTCGGCCAGGTGCGAATCTTCGGTCTTGCTGGTGGCTGGATTGCACTGGGCCTGGATCTTGAGCCACTGGGCGCGGGCCTCGCCGGTGAGCTTGCGGGCTGCGCCGTTGTCCAGCTGGCCTTCCTTGGCGTACGCGACGATACGACCGGCGATGCCGAAGGTCTCACGTTCCGGCGAGAACGCCAGCAGTTCGCCCGGGGACGGCTTCAAGGGCGTCGCCGGCGTCCAGGCGGGGGTCTCGAACGTGGCGCCCTTGGCGGTCATACAGCCGCCCATCGCGGCCTGCCAGGCGTAGTGCTGCCGTTCGTTCGCTGCCATGCGCTGCCCGGTGGTGCCGTAGATCTGCTCGAGCAGGGAGTCGTACACCTGCTGGCCTTCGCCCGCGGATACGGCGGTCACGCGGGCGGCGGTTGCCGTGGCCGCGGGGGCGGCAGGTGGCGGGGTGGGGGGCTGGGCGCAGCCGGTCACCATGGCCGCGGCGAACACAGTCGTGGCAAGTGCCGGCACACGGGCTGATCTCATCGGTCGATCTCCTTTGACGCCGCGGCGAAGGGGGCAGCTGTCACAACAAATTCGTGATGCCCTCCAGATAAAGAGGCAAATGCCGATCGAGTTACTCACTGCCGGTGCGCGCACCCCTCGCCGGAACCGTTCGGACTTTCCCAGCCAGGCCGAGCCCCGCTGCGGAAAGGGCAGACGCGGCCGGTGCTGTCGTGTCCCGGATTGCAGCCGAAGCAAACGCCGAAACGCCACGGGGGCGAGGACGTCGAAGGGCTCGCCGCGCGGTCTGTCCTGGCAGCCGCAACAGGAGTCTGGCTGTTGTTTGGCTGGCTACGGGGCTGCCGGTGCTACTGGCTACGGGTTGCCGGCCAGGTGGGGGCGGGCTGTGGTGGGGATGTCGGCGCGGATCGCGTCGAGCAGGCCGGCGACGCGGGGGTCGTCGAGGGCGCCGGGGCGGTGCACGGCGTGGAAGGTGACCGCGGGCAGGTCGGTGATCGGGCGGGCGGTCAGGCCGGGCGCGGGTTGGACACAGCCGGCGACCACGGCCAGGCCCACGCCCAGGGCGGCGAAGTCGAGGGTCATCGGTAGCCCTTCGGCTTCCACCGCAATGGTCCATCCGACGTCGGCGTCGGTCAGGGCCCGCTCGAGGTTGATGCGGTGCGGCCTCGCCGGGGGCGGCACGATCAACTCGGCACCGGCCAGATCGACCAGCCGCAGAGTCTTCTTCCTGGCGAGGAGGTGGTGTTCGGGCATGAGCAGCACCTGCGGGTAGGTCGCGATCGCCGTGGTGATCAGGTCGGCTGGGAGCACGTGGAGGCTGAACACGCCGAGGTGTGCCCGGCCGGTCCGGACGGCGGTCTGCATCTGCTGCCGGTTGGTGTGCAGCGGCCGCAGACTCCCCGGCCGCTGCGCCAGTGTGCGGCGGATGGTGTTGCCGAGCAGGTACAGGTAGGCGGTGTGCCCGGACGCGATGACCAGCGGACTGGTGGCCGGGACCCCGCGCAACTCGGCGAGGAAACCCTCGAGGCGTTGCTGATGGTCGCGGGCGTACCGGGCGACGCGTTCCCCGTCCGGGGTCAACTCCAGCCGGTTACCGGCCCGCTGGTAAAGCGGGCAGCCGAGCTCACGGGCCAGGGTGCCCAGTTTCGAGTGCAGCGACGGCTGGCTGATGTGCAGCAACTGCGCGGCCCGGGTCAGGTTCAGCTGCTCAGCGAACACCACGAACGCCGCGAGTGCATCGGAAGACACTCGAACCTCGGTCATAGAACAACCCTATAGCCGCCCGGGGAGCCCATAGTTCCGGCGCAGCAATGAAACGGAGATCATCAATACATGGCAATCAACAGGAACCACGCGAATGTATCGGCGGCGCAGCTGCGGGTGATGCCGTTGCACGCCGTCACCGAGGTCTACGGCACGCGCGGGCTACGGTGCCGCCTCACCGTGGAAGCCGACCGGCTGCCCGACGACATCCGCCGGCCGGTGCTGGACGCGGCGCGGTGGGCTAATGCTCTGCACACTGGGCAGCGCCGTACCCGGGAGCCGTACGTCAACCACGTGTTGCGGGTGACGTTGCGGATGCTGTGCCACTACCGGGTCACCGACCCAGATGTGCTGGTCGCCGGGCTGCTGCACGACACGGTCGAGGACCAGCCGTGGAAGGTCTGCGGGATCCGCGAGCACGGGCCGCCCCCGCGCACCCAGGCCCTCGACGTGATCGCCGACCGGTACAACCTGCAGGTGGCCGGCCTGGTCGCCGCGGTGACCACCCCGGCTCGCCCCGACGGGGTGGATCGGATCGGGCACTACGTCACCCACCTCAAGGAGGCACTCGAGGACCGGCCGTGGGCGCGGGTGATCAAGCTGTCCGACTTCACCGACAACGGCGTCGGCCTCATCCATGCGGTCGGCCCCCTGGTCGCCCGGTCCGCGGCCAAGTACGACCCGGCCGTGCCCGTATTGCGGGACCTGCTCGACCGGACCGACACACCCTTGGAGGCCGACGTGAAAGACCACATCCGCCGCCAGCTCAACCTGGCCCAGCAGCGCTTCACCGCCATCCTCGCCGTTTGACACAGCGCAGGATGCGGTTCGTTGCAGCCGCCCGTTTGAGGCTCGAGCAGGGATGCCCGGCCCGGGCTCCGAGCATCCCTGCACCGGATCTGCCGGCTTGGCGGGGGTGATCTTCTGTTCCGGCATGGCGGCTCGTTTTGCAACCGTCAGAGGTAATGCTTGTGCCTGTGTACGCCGCTCCGGTGCCGCCCGCCTCGCGGCGGCGGCAAATCTTCGGCCTCGTGTTAACCATGCTTGTCTTGGCTGCCGCGGGCACACTTTGGTGGGTCTTCAGACCACCAAGGGAAAGCCCGGGCCGAGCAACCATCTGCCTCATCAACAAGGCGGCTGAGCAAGAGGAAGCTGAAGCTGAAGCTCTCTGCCGCCGGCGAGACAGCGACGAAGCCGCCCGCAGACCGCTGCCGCCGCGAACGATGATGGACCCCACCGCCTCAAGGGTCTGGCGTGCCGTTAACGACGCCGCATGCGCGCCGGACGTCTATTCCTGCCCGAGCCGCCGCCCGTCCACGGACCAGGACGTAGAACGGATACGCCGTGTATTGCGAGACGAGGGCTTCCCCGATGCAGTCGTGCGTCTGGCCCGCCCCGATGACCCAGCACCGGCGGGTGCAGTCATGTATGCGGTCACCCTTCCCGGTGACATCTGCATCGTCGCGGACGTTGAGCTCGGCAACGGCGCCCGACCGGCGGACATCACCGGGACGCTTCCGAGCGGCCGCTGCCTGGACACCTAGATTGCCCCTGACCGAGAGGGTCTCGTACCAATCTAGTCATTGGTCGTACGCCTGCGGATTCAGCCAGGTGACCCGATGGTCGCGACGACCCACCCGGCCTGGTGCAGCAATCCGAGCGCCCAGGCGCCGTTGATGGGCAGCGTGCAGAGTCACCGCGAGTCCTGGCTGTCGATCCTCGAACGCTGCGCCTCTACGGCGCACCCTGACACGGCGGCGCAGGCTTGCCGGCGTGAGGCGGACCGATGAGCCACCCGGGCGCCTAAGGCAACCGCGAACAGGTGGGCGGCTGCGGGCCTGTCAGCCCGATCCGAGCGGCTGCGGCAGACAATTCTGATAAGGCCTCGCACGGCGACGCGTTTTCTGGATGAGCGGCGTTTTCTGTATAAGGAACTGCGCTTTATGGATGAACATGCTGCTGTGGCGCACATGGTCCACGCCGACGGACTGGGGGTGCCAGGGGAAGAGGACGAAGTGTTCACTGCCGGGTTAGCCGCGGCGAACGGAACCGCTAGGACAGCGTGTGGCACTTCGCCGGAGGCCGGCGCGGTGCTGGCGCACTCGGACCACTGGTGGACACCGGTCTCCCGTGGCTATGTGTGCTCAGCCGAGATGCCTTGGTCGCGGTTGGTGCCGTGCTCGGTGCGGCATGGGGCAGGCGCTCACCCCCGTCGCTACCCTCTTCGGCAGCCCAGCGTCATAGGGCTGATCACCTTATGGCTACGGACAGCCCTGGGCCGCCAGGCAACAATTGCTGGCGGCCCAGGGCCTCGTAAGACACTGTTCAGTACAGGATTGGTGCGATAAAACGTCCTCTACAGTTATTACAGTGAGGCTGTATGCCGCTCGGCCAACGCTCGACTCGCCGGGCCGAACGGCTCAGGCGTGCCGTTGTATCAGTGCCGGTGACCGCGGTTGTGGTGGTCCCAGCCGCCGTGCCGGCGGTCCCGGTCACGGAGCCAGTCGTTGCGGTGCGTGCCCGGGCGGAAGTGCCGGAAGTGGCTGAAGTGACCCGGCCGGAACTGACCCGCCCACACCGGACGGAACTGAACCGGGAAGCCGCGGACCACCTGGAACGGACGGCCGAAACCGAACCGGCCCGAGTTGTCGTAGTCGGCAACCTGCAGCGCCCAAGCACCCCGACGTGGGCCGACGCGCACGATGGAGCAGTCGTGGTCGTCCCAGGCGCCGGCCCGCTCGCCGTACTGGCCGGCCATCTCGCAGGCACGCAGCGAACGGTAGAATCCGACAACCTGACTTTCGCCCCGCCAGACGTTCTGGCTGGCCGTGGTCTTGGTCTCCATGCTCGCGGGCGCAGCCGGAGCCGCCTGCGCCGGGCCCATACCGACCGTCAGGGCGGTGAGCACGCCGAACCCTCCCAGGGTGATGGCGCGGGTGAGCTTGTTCATCGCAATTCCTTTCGTATCGAAATACGTAGCACCTTGCGACATGTAAAACCCGGTTTGACCCACATTGGTAACCAAACTTGGGTCCACCGTCAGGTGCCGGACAGGCCTTCATCTGCTGGCCGTTCGGCGGACCCTTCAGGTCGGGCGAGGCGAAGCAGCGGTGGCACTCTCACGCGGTTCTTATGCGTGCGCAATGGGGTGAGCGAGAGATGAGCACACCCACCCGCAGCCTCGTTACGTGGGTGAACGGTATCGGCCCGTCGCGTCGCGGGTCATGGCTGAGCACGCTGGCGATGACGGTGTTTAGGACACTGACCCAGGTCGTTACCGCCCGATCGTCCTCGCCGACCTGAGCGTCAGCTCGGAACTCCTCCAACGGCTGCCGGCATGGAACGAGCAGTACCACGGACAGCCTTGACCGAGTTCGAGTTTCCCCAGCCCGGAGGAAGAGCGGCGCTGGAAGCAAGACGGGCTGCAGCTCGCTTACGAGCTGCCCACATCGAGATCAGCTACGCGCACGATGCAGACGACAGGCCGGTGCGGGAACTGCGGGTCCCATGACTCTGGCTACGCCTGCCTGACAGTTCCCAGGCAACGTTTCCCGCGCGCCTTGCGGCAAATGAGTGCGCCGACTCGCTCGAAGTCTGAGCTGCTTGCCGGCCTGCTCGTACGGTCATTTGCTATTAGTGGCAGGAGGGGCAGGGCTATTCACGGAGGCCCTTGCTCGCGTTCTTCCTCTTTGGCGCCCGGAGAACGCCCGTCTATTCAGGTCTTCCATTCGTCCAAGAAATTCTAGAAAGTTGATGAGGTGCGCGTCCCAAGGTGCTGCCAGATACGGCTAGTTACCGGAGGCCGTCTTCAGCTTGCACGTCTTTCAACAATGCTGCAAGATCTGCTTCCGCAGCCCACCAGTCCTCGGTGGCGGCGAGTTCGCGGAGTTCTTCGACGCGGCCCATCTTGCGAAGAAGTGCGGTATAGCGGAATTCGACGGAGATTTCGTGACCGTTGGCAAGTTCTCGAAGTTCGTCGAGGCGTTCGTGTTTCGCCAGCAAGTCGGCAAGGAACATCTTGGGCAATCCGTAATCCGGATTATCTGCGGCCCAGTCCCGTAGGGCATCTTCGTTGTCTTGCTGAACCATAAGGGAGGCCCATGCCCGTGTCGCTTCATCAGCGAAGTCGCCGTCTTCACGTTGCATGAGGTCGAAATACTCCTCAATGGCTTCTTCGAAGCGGCCTTGCGTGACGTATAGCCTGGCGAGATGCGTTTGCGCCCAGCCGGCAACGTCGAGATCGTCAGCTGAAGCGAGGGTGGCTAGTTCATCTTCGCATCCGTCCCTCTCCAGCAGTTCCAGGTAAAGTAGGCGCCCGTTCACGTCGCCGGCCGCGTTGAGGCGGCGAATTAAATTGTCATGTCCAGCGAAATAAAAGTTTTGGGCGAGGCCCCACCATTGCGTGTCGTCGACGTCGGGATGACCCCAATCGGAAACCGCCTCATCAATTCGGTCCTGATCTACGAGAAGCTCGGCGAGACTGAGGCGGGCTTCGCAGATGCCGGCGCCGATATATTTGCGTAATTGAGCCTCGTCACTGTCGGAGACCAACAGCTCAACGAGGCGCCAGTTGGCCCGCGGGTCGTGCAACCGGAGACGGGGAATCAAGGCTTCCGCATGCCGGACAAGCCCGGCCGAGTCAGCCGCTAACACAAATCTGGCCAATTCATCCAGATCGGTGATCCGGGAGACGAGGATGTCGAGAGCTTCGCTTGGGACCGGCGCGCTGCGGCGGTCGGTCACGCCGGTCTGAAGCAGGTAATCATGGACCTCGTACGCCGTGGACTTGCCAGACCGCGGTCCGGGGAGACGAGTTAACGCACGGACGCCGCCCACAAGAGGTCGTCGGGCGTACCGAAGGGCGTCGCGGAACGACTGGCGCGCGGATCCGTCATGGTGGGCAGAATTGAGATAGAAGGGAATGATGGTCTGCAGCATCTTGCTGGTCAACGGCTGGCGGATGCCGAGACGGCGAATGTCGATCGCGGCAGTAAGTAGTGCAGCACCGGCTGGATGTATGACGTCAGCACGTCTCCAATGTTCGGCCAGCTGGGGCGCTCCAGCAATGTTTTGGGTCACCCCGAAGCGGTCATCAGCAAGAGCACTAACTAGGCGTTGGTCGCTCGACGCGGCAGCAACCTCGGCTGCTCGGACCCGTTCCGGTTCGCTGAACGTGGACGAGATCATCACCGGCAAACCGGCTGTGAGTTTCAGAGCGTCTCTGGCGCCTACCATTGGATCGTTGAATTTGATGTCTTCGGGAGGTTGCCGGGTGATTTCGTCGTAGGCTGATGGCCAGAGAATACAAATGACCACGATAGGCCGGTTTCGGTCGGATATTAGCGGCGCCAAGTCAGCGGCGGTCAAACCGCTCGGCGTCAGGAAGCGCAGCGACGGAGTGTCATCAAGCCACACAACCGTTCGCGCTGGTAATGGCGCGGCCATAACATCGCTGGCATCTCGAGGAATGAAAAGGCGCCAGCCGGACAGTCTCTCGCGCAGGGCCACGTACACGCTGCGCGACTTTCCTGCGGCCGAGTCGCCGACTACCACGACCATCCCGCCATGGGCCGAAGCACGATCCAGTTCGGAGCAGAGCAGGACGTCAGAGTCACGGGGTACGTAAGGGGTGAGCGACTCCTCAATGAAGCCATGCAGGGGAGCAGCGCGATGGATGCCAATGTCGTTCGGCTCGAGCGCTGATATCAAGGTCAGCTTCGGCGTCGGACGCTGAGGGTTTGCCGGGACGGAGCGTAGTGCGGCCACCAGTGAGACCACCGCAATCGGCAAACTGGTTATGCCAGTGATCCAGCTCAGCCGCTCGACCCAACCCCACCGTGCAGCCGGCACTGTTGCGATTAGTTCACTCCACCACCCGAATCGCAGCCCAGCTGCGAGTGCCGTCCCCGCGGCGAATACCGTGCTTGCAACTAAGGCAACCCTGATCCACCGGAATCGCACCACCAGACCAGAGTAGCGAAGAGGGACACCCCGGAAACGGGTGCCCGTGCAGGCATTGGGCGAACGGCCGTCCAGCGCTGGCAGATTTTACCCTGGTCTCGCCGGCTACTAGCTACCCGCGATGCGATCCCTCGCGAATGTCGAGCTTAGTCAGAGGGGCTAGACGGGCAAGCTCCGGCGGAGAGCCGGACGTCTTGAGAGGCAGCGCCGGGCTCTCCACCTGTTTTTGGGCAGCAGTGGGTCACACGCACTCAAGTCGGCAGTTGAGTGCGCTGGCGGGAGTAAAGCAAGGGAGCCTGTCGCAACCGTCTGTGACCGATAGCTGCCGACCCGTCCCGCACGTTGAGCCAACTGGGGCCGCCTGGAAGGGGCCGCGTCCGACCGGTAAGCCCTCTGCCTGAGGACTGAACTGGTCACGCTCGTCTGTGCCTCGCAGTGCGACGCCAGCATCGAGCCCGACTCATGCGGTGCTTGATCTTGCGGTGAAGACGGAAGGCCGACCCGCCGACGTAGTAGCGGGCTACTACGTTTCCCGTCGGCGGCGGTCCAGCTCCATCCAGTATCGGCGAGGTTCTGTGCCGCCCGGGACACCAGGAGCCCGATCTAGCGTTGGGCCGACGCGGGCGCGAGCTGGCAAGGTCGGTGCCGTCCAGGTCGAACGTTTTCCGCTGGCCTCGTCGCGAAGCACAGCGCCGAGCCGAACAACGCCCTGCAGTGCCCGGCCGGTGACGATCGGCTTGGCTCGTCCGCTGACGGTGAAGACCGCGGTTATCTCGAACCGGAAAGCCGCCACGGCGGCCAGTGTCGCACCAACCGGTCGGCTGGACAGCCCCACGCCCGTACGTGGAGGTGATCCTGGCCGCGGCGCGAGAAGTGTTCGTGGTTGCGCACCACTATCACCCGTCATCATCGATGCCGGGCGTCGAAGCTGATCATCGATGACGGCCACCACGATAGCGCAGCGGCTGACTTGCAGAGTGTCATCGCTGGACAGCCGGATCGTTCGGGTCTGGTGCCGCCACGCTGAATGTCACATCCGCCAACGCAGGACTGTGCCGATGCCACAAGGAAGGCGTTACCGCTCACCATGATGCTGCTCGTCCCGTGCGACGTCCTTAATCCCCGCCGTGTCGACGACCATTTCCGAGCCGAGGCCGACGCCGCCCGCGCGGCCGGCCACCAGGTTGGGCTGGTCGACCACGACGCGCTCGCCGCCGGCGACACCACCCGGATTGCCCGTCTGGCTGGCACCGGGCAGGCCGTCTACCGGGGGTGGATGCTCACCGCCGATGCCTACACCGGTTTCGCCACCGCACTGTCGCGGCAGGACATCGTGCTGCGCACCACCGCTGAGCAGTATCGGCGCGGCCATGAGCTGCCCGGCTGGTATGCCGCGCTCGAGCCGTTCACCCCCGCCACCACGTGGACGACCGGCAGTGAGCGAGCCGGGTTCGACACCGCCCGCACCGTGCTTGGCCGTGGACCGGCGGTGCTGCGCGACTACACCAAGTCGATGAAGCACCACTGGCACGAAGCCGCCTACATCCCCGAGCTCGGCGACGCCGGCGCAGCCTGGAAGGTGGCGCAACGGTTCCTTGAGCTCCGCGACACCGACTTCACCGGCGGTTTCGTGGTGCGCCGCTTCGAGACCTTCACCGGCCCGGAAGCGCGTACCTGGTGGATCGACGGCACCTGCCGGCTGATCACCGCGCACCCCGACACCCCCGACCACCTTCCCCCCGCCGATCTCGTTCTGCCGGAGCGGCTCGACCGTGCCGTCGCCGCGCTCCGGTTGCCGTTCGTGACCGTGGATCTGGCCCGCCGGCACGACGGCACCTGGCGCGTGATCGAACTGGGCGACGGGCAGGTCAGCGACCGGCCTAGCAGCACCTCGGCGGACACGTTCATCGCCGCCGTCCTTGACTCCGGCGAGGTCTGAGCCGGCCGGTACATCAACGATGTCGACCACAGCCGGGCCACCGATCAGCCCCGAACATCTCCTCGCGCATGCCGCCCAGGTCGAAGCGCTGAGGAGTCGGGTCACGCTGATCCGTCTCGCCTCCTACCAGATCGGATGGGACACGTCCGTGTTCGGCCGGTACTACGGTCCGTTCCCCGCCGTCTTGAACAGGCGGCACGACAAAAGGCCGTAGAACCTGCCGCCGACTTCGCTGCCAAGGTTTGGAGGCGATCGGACCCCTCACAAGTTTCAGAGGTGGTCCGTTATACGCCTCCGCTTAGACCCCATTCATCCAGCCCGGAGTAGATCAGGCCGGTGCGGTTTACCGGCGCGCCGAGGCAGCGGAACTCGCCCGAATAGATGGCTATCAGCGAATCGGTGCCCCGCCACCAGACGTCGGCCAGTCCTCGAACTTCGGCCACTGGTTCGAAGTCGCGCAACTCCAGATGATCCAGCGCCTCGCCGGTCACCTTCGTGATCTGCTTCGCCCAGTTCGCGGCGTGATGGGCTAGGGCGAGTGACTCGATCCAGCCTTCGATACTGGCGTGGAGTGGCACCCACCGTCGGCCATCGTGGATGCCGAACTCGCCGGTCGGTCCGATCATGAACGAGTAGGGAACGGCTGTCCTCTGCTGGCCGGCTTCGAACCACCATCCCGGAACCGGGGAACCGTCGGCCGCTTCGGTGGGTGAGCTATCGGGGGTGTCGGCCTGGAAGTATCGGGGGCCCCCGTCGTATTGCGGGGCCGGTGGCAGGACCAGGCCGCCCCACCGGCGCTGGAACGCCACGGCGCGGTCGATTTCGGCGGCCGGGATGCCCGATTCCAGCCAAGCGGAGCGGTGTTGCTCAAGGTCTGGGAGGTCGGCTTGAACCCCGTGGGCGACGACGAGCGACCGGGCTCGCCGGGTCAGCCCATCCGGAACGTGATGAAAGAGGTTCAGCTTCACCGGTTGGACCCTACTCATTCCTTCCGCGGCGCCGTTTGAAGAGGTATTTACTGCTGCGGTCGAGCGGGCGCACCCGGCCTTGCGCTGAAATCGGCTAGCAAGGAGGGGACGATGCGGTCGGCGAGGTAGATGAGCGGGGCCTGCGGGTCGAAGCCGAGTGCGCGGCGACGAGCTTGGGATCGAGAGGGTTGACCAGGTCGAACAGGCGGGTGCTGCGGATGGTGCGTGGTGGGCGCCACAGCCGTCGAGCACATGGCTGACGCTTACCTGCCACTCCATGCCCGAACGGGAGGACAGGTGCTACTGGCTGCGACAGACCTTGCAGCTCTACGTTGGGCTGACCACGGTGTAGCGCCAACACGCGCTTCACGCCGGGGGATCGGCGCGAGAGATTCGGCGCCGTCACGGCGAAGAGATCAGCGCCGTTGTGGTCAAGGACCTCTGCCGATCTAGGTCAGCGTCGGAATCGTCCCTGCCGGTCGGCGATGTCGAGCACGAGAATGTCCATCGGCGGTCCCCACGGCAATGTCGATCGGGCAACTTGTCGCCAACCGGATCGCTCGTAGATTTTCCTCGCGACGGAACGGGGATCGGAGTTCAGCGTTGCGAAATCTTCCGGTCGCTGGGTTATGAGTCGGTCGAGGAGGTTGTTCCCGATGCCCTGCCCTCGATGGCTGGGACGGACGATCCACTCCATGACCGCTAGCTTGTCGACGTCACGAAGCGAGGCCGGTGGGGACTCGTCGGCCCGCGACCACCAGGTTCCGGCTGTCATCGTCCAGCCATATGCTGCTCCGACTAGATCTTGATCGTCGTGTGCGCTGATCAGGCGGAAGCCGGGTCGGTCGAGCTCGGCCGGCAAGGTGGTCCGGAATCTTTCCACTTCGGCGGGGCCCTCTTGATACGGCGGCTCGGAGTAGACCGCTGCGTAGAGGTCTACGAGATCTTGTAGCAGCGGCGCAGCGGAGGCGCCGTCATGGCTCAGGTAGGTGACCATGTCGAAATGCTAGGTGGCGACACGGTCTGTCACCTCACGGAACATAGGTCTGCGTCGTTCCTTGTGAGGCACCGCGTCGATCACTTGGCGGGCCACAGTCCGCAGGAGCTCGTTGTGCTGCTCGGGAGGAAGCTGTTCCAGCAAGTCGGCAGCAAGTCTCAAGCCGTCTGGCACGTGCCCGTTGCGGATGAGAGCTGCCGCGTGGTGCAACTGGACCTGCGTTCGTAGCCGTGTAAGGGAAGTCGGATACAGCACGACAGCCCGTTCCTGGGCCTGGACCGCCGCGGATAAGTCACCAGCGTGGGCATACACCCATGCCTCGGTATGGCGTAAACGATGCTCGGGCCATCCCCACAGTGAATCGACCTCTTCAGTGACACCGTGCGGCAACTGCGCCGTCACGTCGGCCAAGCGGCGCACGGTCGTCACGGCCTCGGAGTGCCGACCGAGCAGAGACAGGGCTTGTGCGCGGCCCGCCAAGAGCCCGCACGCTGACGCAGACGCGCGTCCCTCGATCAGTGGCAGGACATCATCTGCGAGTGCGACTACCGACGCCGGGTGACGACCGTCGTAGCAGCCATTCACCACATCCCATGCTCTCGTCAGCACCACCGTGTCGGCATCGCCTGATGCACGGGCATAATTCTGGGAATCCCGCCACCATCGTGCAGCAGTGAGCGTCTGACCTGCAGCGACCATGTTGAGCGCGACTATCACTGATAGCCGGGCGACAGTTCGGAGTAGTTGCCCCTTGGCCGTTCCGAGTGTGTCAGGAATCAAAGCCTGAAGGACAGTTATGTCGGCCCGCAGATTGTCCATCATCTGGCTTGCGGGTACACGATAGTAGGCGATTCCGTAATCGGCGACGGCCTGATCCCACTGATCTGTGTCCAGGTCGAGCGAAGCAGTCACGCCCTGCCTCAGGGCTTCCCACTGGACCAGGGGCAGCGGGCTTGCAGCAAGCGGGCCCATTGCCCGCAGGATAGTGCGTCTCTTCATGTCCTCTCCACTGGAGATTTCATTCCGGTAGGCATCGATAAGAGCGCCGCCAGCCCTGAGTGCCTCATCGCAGCGTTGAGCAAGATTTTCCGTTGCCCGCCGTTCGCCCCGTTCCACTTGGGACAAGAACGTGAACCCGAATTGCGTCATCGCCCCTAGTCGCCGTAACGAAAAGCCGCTCAGCTCGCGATGGCGCCTCAGCATCGGACCGAATCCGTCCACATCGCCTCCCGGGGGTGTACGCAAACGCGTCTGCGGACACGGTACGTCTCGCACATTCGTCGGACCGTGGGCGACGCTACCCGTGCCGTTCGATCTTCGAGCGGTCGGCAGCGCTAAGCCCATGATCATGTTCTCGTCTTGAAAGGAGGCTTCTTATGGCAGCCTCTCAACTCTGCTTATCGATGATGAATAACCCATCGGGTAGTGCCAAAGCAAGTCCCGCCGAGTGCCTGGACGGGACCTCGGTAGCGTGCCGCCGCCCGCATTCGGCCGTGTCCAGGTCGACTCACGTAGATCCGACGGAGCGGGCCCTCAGGGGCGTCGTGCCTCATCACTCGGCTCGAAGGTTTGGTCGCAGGGCGTTGACCGGCGCAGGCATGACGGGGAGCCTCCCTGCCGGCGCCGGCGATCAGAAGGTGTCGGGGATCGGCCGGCCCCCAGAAGGTGCGGTCCCGGACAGCCGGGTAAGCAGTGCCGAACAACGAGGTCCGGCTCCTGCGTACCCGGCACCACCACACATCTCGCTGATGTGGACCTCCCAGCGAATCCATTTCAACTCGAGTTCTGCCCGTCGGGGAACGCGATGAGCACACTCGGCTGGCTCCGATCGGTTATGCGATTGGTCGAGCCGCGCGCCGTGGCGTCGTCGGTGCGGGCCGCGACGGGTCCGCCGGCCGGGGTGGCCGGTTTGGATCCGATTACGGCGCCGGCGGATCCGGAGGTGATCGCGGCGGCGATCATCCGTGCGCGGCAGTCGGGCGCGGATGCGGAGTCGAGGTTGTTGTGGGGTCGGTTCGCGTATCGGGCGGCGGTGCGGCGGTGGGGGCTGTTGCATCCGGTGTCGGTGCGGGCGGGGTCGGTGTATCAGCGGGTGTTGACCGAGCAGGCGTTGACCTTCGATGCGGTGCGGGTCTGTGAGCAGCGGCTGGCAGCTGATGAGGAGTCCGGTGATCCGCGGACGGCGCTGGCGAGTCGGTGCCGATTCGCGGTGGCGTTGCACCGTGACGGGCAGTGTGACCTGGCCGACGAGCAGATTGTGGGGGTGTTGCGTCGGTGGCATGCCAGCCCGCAGGGCTATGGGCAGGCGGAGATGGTGCTGCTGGCCGCGGCCGGGGTGTATGCCGGGTGTGGCCGCACCGGGCAGGCGGTGCAGGCGCTGACCCGTGACGGCGCGTATCTCGCCCAGATGGATGCCCGGTGCCGCAGGTTGGCGGCGAGGTGGCTGGCGAGCGTGGTGCGAACCCATCCGCGCTGGTGCACCCAGCCCCACAATCCCGGCGGGCAGGATCGCGGCGGCGATTCCGGCAACTGGCTGGCTGTCCTTGACCGCTGCACCGCGACACCCCGCGGCGCCGGGCAGACTGCAGGTGTCGCCAGGCGGGGCGGCGTGTGATGGGCGAGCCGTGCTGGATAGGGGAGCCGAGCGCACCAGCCGTGTGTGACATGTACGGCCAGCTCGCTGACCAGCTGGGCGACGGTGCCCATTGGTTCAACGCTCGCGCGTTGCCTGCGGTCGCCGTCTACCGCCAGGCCAGCTGCGTGTTGGGCTGTGAGGAACTCCGCCAGCTCGCCACCGACTGCCGGGGCAGCGGCGGGGCGGTGCTGGCGACGCTGACCGCCGCTCAGCAGGTGATGACCGATGAGTGCATCTCGGCCGGCTACCGGCGGGTTCCGTGCGAGTGGGCGCCAGTCCCCGGCGGCTACCTCTGCCCGGTCGAGACACCGTGGCCATCCGACTTGGCCGGTCGCGCGCTGCGGCATCCCCGGTTTACGGATTGCCGCCGGCGACTCGGGCGTGGGGTTTCCTCGAGTGCGGGCGGGTGGGCGGTGCCGTGATCCTGCAGCCGTATGACGTGAACGTGCCTAATGCCGCCCGCCGCTATAACTATTGGCTCGGCGGTAAGGATCACTACGCCGCTGACCGGGCGTCTGGGGATGTGGTGGCCGCGGTGTTCCCGGCGGTGCGGCAGGCGGCGCTGGCGAACCGGTTGTTCGTGCGCCGGGCGGTCACCTTCATGGCCCGCCGCGGCGTGACCCAGTTCTTGGACATCGGGTGCGGGCTGCCCGGGCTGCACAACACCCACCAGATCGCCCAGCGCATCAACCCGGCCACCCGGGTGGTGTACGCCGATAACGACCCGCTGGTGCTGGTCCACGGCCGGGCCCTGTTCGTCCCGCTATCCCGGCTGGGGGTGACCGCGGTGGTGCCGGCGGACCTGCGGGACCCGGCGGCGCTGCTGGCCGATCCCGGCCTGCACGACACTCTGGACCTGGGCCGGCCGGTCGGGGTGCTGCTCGGTGCGGTCCTGCACTACCTCGACGACAGCGATCACCCGCACAAAGCCGTCCAGCACCTGCTCGACGCCTTGCCGGCCGGGAGCTGGCTGGCCCTGACCCACGCCAGCGGGGACCTGCTCACCGAAGCCCAGGCCGCGCACGCCCACGTCACCATCGAAAGGTCCGGGATTGCGGTGACGTTGCGGTCCCTCAACGACATCGCCGGGTTCCTGCCCGGCCTGGACCTGGTCGCACCCGGTCTGGTTGCGGTGCACCGGTGGCGGGCCGGTCGGCCCGCCGACACCCTGCTGGATGACACGCAGGTCGGCATCTACGGCGGCCTGGCCCGCAAGCCCTGACCACTGTCCATCGGCGGCGGCCGGCCGCATGCCCTGCCCGGGTGACTCATCAGACGGAAAGAAGGACGACCGGTGCTGCTTGCTGATTGCGCGTTGTGGGCGACGCAAGACCATCGCCACGGCGCGTTGCTGACCTCGGAGCATGCTGCGGGGCTGGTCATTGCTGCGGCCGCCCTCGCTGACCTGATCACCGCCGACGCCTTAGCCGTGACCGCCACCCGGGCGGCGGTGCTGTCGCCGCCCTGCGGTGAGCAAGTGCCGGTTCCGGTCGGATTCACCGGCGGGCGCGCCCCGGCCGTCACGATTCCCGGTGATCTTCGGCCGTGGTTCACCGCTGCCCGGTGGCCCGGATCGCTGCGCCCCGCCGTGGACGACGCCGGCACCTGGCAACAGTGGCCGGGGGTCGACCCGCTCGGCGCGCAGATCCTGCACCAGATCTTGCAGGACCCGGAGCTGGGACCGGGTGAGGTGATCGAGGGGCTGGCCGCCGGTATCCGGCACCGCGTCACCGACCGGCTGATCCGTACCGGCGCCGCTCGGGCCCACACGGTGCGGGGTTTGTGGTGGCGCCGGTCGGTGACCGTCGCGGTCGCCCCGCACCGTCAGCAGTGGATCGTGTTACCGCCGCTGGCCAACATCTACAACCGGCGGCCGTTGACTCACGGCCAACGGTTCTGGGCGCATCTGATCACCGCGAGCAGCCTCGGCCCCCTGGTCCTGGGCCATCTCCCGCCGGCCACCGTCACCCACGCCATCGGCGATCCCGCCGACCTGCACCCGGCCTACCAACCCCTGTTGAACACCGCGGTCACCCTGCTGCACCACATGGCTCTGGCCCGCTGACCCATCTGGTCCGCCGCCCTTGAGCGACCCCGTTCGTGGCGCGCCGGCAGCCGACGAACCCCTCGCTCTGCCCCTTTTGCTTCCGTCTGGCTTCTGCCCCTGAAAATGGGAGACCTGTGCCGTCTCGACCACCTCGCCTGCGCCAGCAAGCCGCGAAACACCGGCTCGGCGCACTGCGGCTCACCTTCTACGGCGTCGCCGCCGTCACCCCACTGACCATCATCATCGGCGCCATCCCCCTGGGGTTCGGCCAGCTCCACCAGATCGCCACCCCCGCCGGCTACCTCATAGCCGCGGCCATCCTGGCCGTGTTCGCCACCGGGTTGGCCACCATGGCCCGGCACCTGGCCAACAGCGGCGCCTTCTACTCCTACGTCGCCGCCGGCCTCGGTAAACCCGCCGCCACCGCCGTCGCCCTGATCGCCCTGACCGCGTACACGACCATCCTGGTGGGCCTGTTCGGCGCGTTCGGCCCGGCCGCGCACCGGACGGTCAACCCGGCCGGCACCGGCACCGTGTGGTGGACGCTGTGGGCCCTGGCCGGCTGGGCGGTGATCGCCGTACTGAGCCAGATCAAACTGCGCACCAACGCGATCATCCTCGGCATCCTCGTCGCGGCCGAGATCGGCTACGTTCTGGCCATCGACCTGGTCCTGCTCGCCCACCCCGCCGACGGGGTCATCCGCTTCGACGCGATCAACCCGGCACCACTGCTGAACCCGGCCGGGATGGCGTCGCTGGTCGGGGCGATCACCGGGCTGATCGGCTTTGAAGTCCCCCTCGCGTTCGCCCTGGTCGCGATCAACCGGCGCACCACGGTGCGCCGCGCGATCGGCGCCATCCTGGCCATCACCGGCCTGCTCTACGCCAGCACCGGGCTGATCATGAGCATCACCGCCGGTCCCGACCGGATCATCGCCGTGGCCGAGCAGCACCCCGCCGACCTGTTCTTCCACCTCGCTGCGCCCCTGGTCCCGGCGTGGGTGATTCAGCTGGGGACGGTGCTGTACGCGACCAGCCTGTTCGCCGCGATGCTCGCCATCGCCACCACCATCGCCCGTTACACCCTCACCCTGGCCCGCGAAGGCCTGCTGCCCAGCTGGCTGGCCATCACCCGCGACGACGAAGTCCCCGTCACCGCCGGCATCGCCCAATCAGCGATTACCCTGACCGCCCTGACCGTCGCCGGCGCGGCCGCCGTCGACCCCACCATGGACCTGTTCTTCTACGGCACCACCGCCGGCGGCCTCGGCGTACTGATCTGCATGACCATCACCGCGATCGCCGTCGTCACCTACTTCCACCGCCATCGCGACCAGCCGGAATCATGGTCACGTCGCCGGCTGGCACCGCTGGCGGCGGCCGTCCTGCTGGCCGCCGTCACCGTGCCCAGCATCGCCGTCTTCGGCGATCTCGTCGGCACGACCGACCCGGTCAAGGCCTGGACCCCACCAGCCGGCTACCTACTCATCGCTGTGATCGGCATCGGCTGGGCCCACCGAGTCCGTACCCGCAATCCGACGGCCTGGCACGCCATCGGCAACGGCGACCCGCAGCAATCGCAGCCGCAGGCCGCCTCCGGTACCCAGCCAACAGAGGTCTTCAGGTAGGCGCCGAGCTGACGGCGGGTCAGCAAGGGGCGACTGGGACTGATCGGTCCTTGAAACTCGACTCTGGCAGGGCTCGGCGTCACGTTCTGTAAGACCGTCACCTCACCATGAGTTCTTTCATGCCAACCGAGCGGTAAACGCAAAGTGTGCACGGCTGCGTAGCAGAAACAGCATTGCTGCATGCCGTTAAATCCGCCCGTCGGATTCGCGCGGCCCGAGGAGGCGAGCTCGACGACCGGCCGGGTTCCGATGCCCGGCCCCCGACGCCGCGGCGCTCCACCGGCTCCGCCAATCGATACGCCCAGCAGGCCGCGTCATATCCCGGCCCTCCGCGCCAATGTGCGGGAGACGGTGCCTGATCTAGCCGGGTCCTGAGCTCGTCATGCCATGGCAACGTCCTGCCTGGCTGCCCAGCAAGGGCCAGCCGGCCCCTGCGCGAGCTCGCGGCCGGAGTTGCTGGCGTCCGGTGATTCGCCGACCAGTTCCTACATGTCCAAACACCACACTGCTCGATGGAGATCAATGAAGATCCGTGTATTGCCCGTAGCTTCCGCCGCTCTGACTGTTGCGTTTCTGACCTCGGCCTGCACGTCGAGCGACCCCCGCGCCGCGGCAGACGATCCAGCGGCTCCCGCCCCGGCCGCGGAACGCGCCCTCGACCAAACGAAAAAGCCGAACGCCGACGATGAGGCAACCACCTACAAGACGCCGGCCGACCCGTGCGCTGCCATCGACGACACCGCGCTCAGCGCCGTCCTCGGGCCGGGAGGCAAGACCGAGAAAGGTGGCCTGGCTCCGGACGCCGGCCCGTTGACGGTCACGCATTGCGACCGGCCCTTCGGGCGAGGCGGTGCCCGGGTCGGCACGGCGATCGAACTCCAAATCGGTGACGCCGGCATCCCGATGGAGTCAATGTTCACCGGGGTACGCAAGGTCAAAGCTCAAACCGCCGAACTGACCGACGTGCCAGGACTCGGACAAGGCGCGTACTCCTACGGCGAGTCAACCGGCCCCCACCTCGTTGCCTATGACGGCAACCTCTACATGACCGTAACGGTCTACGACCGCACCACCGCCGCCACACCCGGGAGCAAGATCGAGCAAGCCATGATTGAAACGGTCCGCGCAACCATGGCGAAGCTACGCGCATAGCAGGCAACAGGCGCCGCGCCGACGAAATGAGGCTTGACCGCCGGCGCGGCGCTTCGTCTTCCATGCTGCCCCAGCACAGAAATGAGTCTGCCCCACAGCGGGCCGGCTCCAAGGTTGGCCGCGCACAGAAGACGTGCCAAGCGCAGCGGCGATACCAAGGCCGGGCGAGCCGGTGCAGTGCGAGCCGAAGCTTCGGGCCAGGACCGCGTCGGACGCTGTGCTCGCTGCTGGATTGGCTGGTGGGAGACCCGCAAGAGATAGAGGGCCACACGATGACCTGAGGCAATCTGCAAGAGCGCACCAAGGAGGCGGCCGTGTTCGTCTGCGACCGGGTCCGCTCAAACTATCTCCGGATGGTGGTCCGAGGCTGATTGAGGCGTACCGGGCGAAAGCGTCGCAGATGAGTGACGGCGCGCTCGCTGTCGGCGAGGTCGCCAACTCGATGGCGGAGGCCCATGGTGGTTTCCGGAAGCCGTACACAACCGTTTCCCGGCGCGGTCGACCGGCATGATCGACCACGGCGGCCAATGTGCAATCCTCGGCTCCACGCTGACCTTCCAAGGTCAGATCCCGACGACGGAAGGAACACACTCTCTATGGCTATCTCCGCGAACCTCGACAAGGTCCTCGACAAGGCCTACGAGTCCAGCACGCTGGCCGAACTCGTCGACGCGCCGGTGTCCGCGCTCGCCGGAGTCAGCGAGGCCGACGCCGAGGCGTTGAAGAAGGCCTTCAACATCAAGACGATCGGCGACCTTGCCAGCAACAAGTACGTACGCGCGGCGACCGCGATCGTAGAGATCGCCGGCATCGCCAAGTAGACACGCCACTTGCCTCGTGAGTCTTCCCAGCGGAAACCTCACAGCTTGTGTAGCGGCGCCCGTCAAACCCGGCGGGCGCCGCACCCACGAACAGCAACGCCAACAGCTTGGAGTCAGCAAAGCCGACATCGGCCAGCGGAACTACCAGCGACAAAAGTCAGTTGCTCCGAGCGCTGCCTGGCGCGCCCCTGGGTCTTACGATGTTGCGCACCCAGCTGACGCCACAGGCCCGGCACCTGCGCCACAACGGCGCGTTCTACTCCTACTACGCCGCCAGCCTCGGCCGACCCGCCGCCACCGCCGTCGTCGTGCTCATCGCGCCGACCGCCTACACCACCAGCCTGGCCGGCCTGTCCGGCGCCCTCGGACCCGCCGCCGACTGCGCCGTCGACCCGGCCGGCGGTAGTACCACCTGGTGGCCGATGTGGGCGCTGACCGGCTGGGCCTGGATCGCCGCGCTGACCTAGCTCAAACTGGGCACCACGCCATCATCCTCGGCGCCCTGGTCGCCGCCGAGATCGGCTACGTGATCGCCCTCGACATCGTCCTGCTCACCCACCCCGCAGACCGGAGCATCCGGCTGGACCCATCAACCCGGTACCGCTGCTCAACCCGACCGGCATTGAACTGGCCGAAGCCCTTGATGCGAACCCCGTAGACATCGGCGCCGGAACTTATGGAACGAGCCACGCCCATGATTAGCGGCGCTCCTTGTGCTCTCTGATAGCTGACGGACGCCTGCGTTATCGACCCGCCAGCGCCTTGGGCGCGTCAGTCGGTGACCCCCAGATGCAGCAGCCACACCCGCTCCTGATACTCGATCACCACGTCGAAATACGACGGCGCATACGGGTCACGGATCTCGACGGTCAGGGTCCAGCAGTCCGCATCCTCCGGCCAGAGCCGGCTCAGGAGGGCCACCGCCCAGTCCGCGAGGGACTCGGCCAGAAACCGCGGCGCCGTGCCCTGATCCCAGACGCCCGGCTGCCCCGATGGCAGGAACATCGCGGGCAGCGCCTCGCGCACCAGCGGCCGCCAGGGCGGCGCAGGCGCCATGCGTGCGACGCGGCAGCGGCCGGGTAGCAGCGCGTTCACCGACGCCTCGATGTTCTCGTCGATCAGCGGGCCGGTGTCGAGACTGAACTCGCACGCAAGGTACTTCTCTTCCAGGACGTCGGCCAGTACCAGAAGCGCGTGGTCGACCATCTCGGGCACGGCGTCGATGCCAGCCGCCTGCCCCGCGGGCAACGATGACCAATCGAAGCTTGCCACAGTGCCACGCTCCTTCAGCCGGATAGCCCGACATGGTAGGGGCATTGGAGTTCCTCCGGCGACGACTACAGAAGCGCTGCGCGGTCGGACCCGCGGCGACCTCGAGGACGCCGAGGATATCCTCGCTCCGGTCAGGGCGGGTCCGCCGAGCCCAGGCCGGGCGGTGTTCCGACGAACCGCTGATGGCGGGCGTCTTGCGGGGCGTCAAGACGGTACGCCGCATTGCCCGTCGCAGCTTCGCCTTACTTTAAGCTGCGCAGGGTGCCAGGCGGTGGCTGATCTATCGCGAGGCTTCTCCCCAAGCGACAGGTGCCGCCTGGCCCGCCTCACCGTCCTGTCGTGAGGACCACGACCGGCCCCGGGCGCCATTCAGCACAGCTCCCGCTGATCGCGAACTGGCCGGAGCGGGAGTGGCGTGGCGCCACGTCCCGATGCTGGTCAGACACCACAGTATTACGTAGCTGCCACGAACAGCTCTGTGCTGTGCTGTGATACATGGGCCTCGATTACGGAAGCTTCATCCTCGCGCTGGACGCCGACTCCGTTAGGGCGATCCGCGCCGACGTCGAGCTGTGGTCAGCCGTCGAGGACTACCCGCCGTTCGGGCCGCAGCTCGGCGACGAGACCTTTCCCGCGTTCAGCTATCGGCTGCTGGACGAGGTGCCGATCGGCGACGGCTGGATCGAGCACTTCGGCGACCGCTCCTTCCGGCAGGCCGAATACCTGCTCGACCCGGTGACCTACCTGGAGACAACGTCATGGGAACAGCGCGAACGCACGACCGCCTACCAGATGATCTTCGGGCAGGAGCCGTTCGCGCACGAGGGCATGCAACCGGGCCGCTGCAACTGGCGATGCTCCCGGTCGGCCTGGCTGGCCACGACAGCCCAGCGGATCGACACCTTGGGCGTCGCTGCCGCTCGCCGCAACTTCTCCGTAGCGCAGATGCTCGACCAAGGCGTCTATAAGGTGCACCCCGAAGACGTGGGCCACGACGACGAACGCTTCGCACAGATCCTCGCGAACCTGCGCGAGTTCGCCGAGCACTGCCGCCGCGTCGCCGACCAAGGCCTCGACCTCGTCATCAAGCTCGTCTGAGGGTGACTGCAGCTGATGTCAAGCCGCCCCGAGGCGCCGTCGTCCTTTGGGGTGGCCCTTCACTGCCGCGTGGCGACCCAAAGTCGCTATTGACTCATAGGTCGTGGCTACTAACGCTGACGACGTCCGAGGAGGGCATGGCACGACCAGGTAGCGGCATCACGTCTAGCGGGCGGTCACGCGCAGTCACGCTCTGCGACGTGCTACTTCCAGACTGCTGGTGTGACGTTTTTGGCGTACCACTTGTTGAGGTAGCCGGCAGTGGTCCCACTGTCGAAGCTGACTTGTACGAAGTGATCTTCTACCGATGCCACTGCCCAGATGACGTTGGCGAGCTTCGCATAGTCATCCTTCGAGACATTCTCATCCAGCTCAATGGTGATCTTACGATTTGCCATGCCGCTCCCTTGGAGTCGATCGCCATCATCGAGATGATGGCGATGAGAATTTGCCCGTCAGTCAACCTCGGTAGCGTCCCACACCTGACCATCTCCAAGACCTGACATGGGCCAGCAAAGGGGAGGCAGGAGTCTTCCAGTAGGTCGGCCAGCAGCAGAAGCACGTTGTTGACCATTTCAGGGACGGCGCCGACGAGTGCTTTGTTCGTTGCCGACAGCGATCGCCAAACCGAAGCTGGCTACGGTCACAGCTTCTTCAGCAGGACAGATCACCATGGTAAAGCGGTCGTATTCGTGTGGCCACGTGTCATAGATGCATAGCGCTGCTCGACCCAGCGGCGAACGGGACGACGCCGTCCCTGGTGGCCACCCGCGCGGCCCGAGCTCCGTGGTCGCGGCTACCGGGCCATGCTTGTGAGCAGTTGCGTGCTCGACGGGAGACCCGGGAGGCCCGCAGACTGCGTGCCCATGACGGGGATCCTTTTTCCGGACGGCGCGAGCAATGACGTGCGGCACGGGTTGTTCGAGCCGACCGCGAGATACAGCGGCGGCGACTGGGCCGGTGATGTCCTCGAGCCGTGGCTGGCGGCACACCAACCCCTGCTCCGGGCGCTGCATCGGGCCGGACGCTGGGAAGCGGCCGCGACGGTGCTCGGCAACGAGGACAGGTGGACTTTGTACGCGCTCAGCCGGGTCGCCGAACTGCTGATCCTGCCGTACCAGCCGCCAGCGGCTGGCCCCGACTACGAGGAGGACACGCTTCCGATCGGCGCCTACGAGCAGTTCATCCACGCCATCGGCGGCACGTTCCCGCGCACCGGTTCGTTTCATCCGTTCCTGCATGAGCTCGTCGCGGTGCACCCCGACGACGACCCGGACGCGCCTCCGGCCCTGGCCGCTCTGTGGTGGCCGGGCTGCATGATCGGCTCTCTGATGCTGCAGCGGGCGGGCGTGACCGTCCGCGCCGGCTCCCATCACCTCACTGCGGCCGTGGCCGCCGGGTCGACGCTCTACTGGGCGTGGTGGCGCCGGCACCGGCCGGTCTCGGACCTGTCACACGGCTGGGGATCCAACTCGCAATGGCGGACCGGGTTCCGCCGCGACTACTGGCTGCCCGACCGCCTCGCCTACAACGTCGACGCCGCGCTGGAACCCTCAGAACAACATCCCGGCGGAGCACCGTTCAACACCGACATCAGCCTGCTGCGGCACCGGTGCAGCACCATGACCGACTGGGGTGACGACGAATGGGTGTGGCCCCACCACTACAGCGAACCGGCCCCGTTCAACCTCGCCGACGTACCGCTGGCGACCGGCTACCTCACGGAGCTCGCGACCATCATCACGGATCTAGGGGAGCTGCGGGGGATCTGGGACCTCGCGGCCTCCCGCATGACCGCCGGCGAGCCCATATTCGTGGCCGATCTCGCGATCGCCCTGCGGCACCAGCACGGAACGTCCATGCCGCCGCCCTGGCAGTACACCAGCGTGTTCGACCACCTGCTGCGTCTGTTGTGCATGACCGCCGGCGCGTCGTCGGTGGACCAGGCCGTACGAGTCGTCACCGCGGGCGATCTCCCGCAACGCCGATACGCGGCGCAACTGCTGACCGCCTACCAGCCCATTACTGCGCTGACCAGCCTGTTCACCGGCCCGATCCCGGCGGCAGCGCAGACCGAGGAACTTCGCGCTCTTGTCCTGCACGAGCTGATCCTGCGCGCCGTCAAGGTGGAAGACGTACCGGCGATCGCCGAATGGGCAACCTCACCGCAGCGTCCCGGCCAGCCGTCCGACCGGCTGCCCAGGACACTGACCGCGCTCGAGGGCCGACCGGCCCTGCCACACTTCCAACTCCGCTCGACCAGCTACCCCACATCCGGCAGCAACAGCGCCGGCGTCATCGTCGACCGGCTGCCCGGCGCACAGATCCCGCCGTCCCGGGAGACGACAACACCAGTGACGATGGCAGCGATCAGCACCGCCGTCGCCGCCTGGACGCAATGGTCGAACGGCCACTACGAAGCCCGTACCTTCGAGTTCACCGGCGAGCTCACCGACGGCGCCTTGGCCGATACCCTGGCCGCCCTCGGCCTGCATTGCCTGGGTACGACACCAGCCGCTGACCTGCTCATCCGGGAAACCTCCCCGGGCGAAGCCTGGCAGGCGTTGTTCAACGCAGCCGCGAACGGCGGCGCCTACACCCGCGGCGAAGGCGGCGCCCAGGGCCGTATATCCGCGTGGCGATCACTCGCCGCCCTGACCAGCGCCACCGAGCAGGCCGACACCGCCGAAGTGGAAGAACTCGCCAGCCGGTGCCGCTGGTACACCCTCGACCCCACCACCGGCTGGTTCGACCAGACCGGATGGGACCTCGCCGTCATCGCGGTATCCCCCGATCACCGACACCTAGCCGTGCTCGCGGCCACCGACGCCGACTGACCGGTCCGGGCTGACCCTGTCGAGCACCCATCGCTGGTTGAGGTTCATTGCGATGCATATGAGCAGGCCCAGCGGCAGCTCGATGACCATGGGCCGTCGCTCAGGTCGAGCAGAGCGGGGGCGTACGGGGTGTCGGAGTTCAGGGTGAGCCAGACGTGCTGTGGTTCGGTGGCCAGCCTGCCGAAGACGCCCATACCGTTCGGGCTAGGGAACTTCATGTGACGGTCTAGCAAATCCCCTTCTGCCAGTGGAGCAAATCGCTAGTATGAGCCGCAAAGCAGTCAGCTCAGCAATCGGCGTGCTGAGAGCATGGCTATTGGTATCTGTGGTGTACAGCCAAGTAAAGGATCGATCCTTCGCCGAGACGCTACTCGGATTCTTGCCTGTCGCACTTCTTCTTGCACTGCTTATCATTTGGATGAATCGGCGAAAAGCGCGTTGAGTCGCCTGAGAATGGCCTCTCGTTGGGCAATCGTCGCCCAGGTTAATGCCTGCGGGTGAGTAGAAAATTCTTTCCGGGGCGGAACCGATCGGAGCAGCTCTCCTCGGGAGCGCATCAAAGAGGATCAAAACCGCTAGTGCCGCTCTTGGTGAGAAGTTTCTCTACGTCTTCAAGGCGCAGCCCGGGATCGGGCGCCTTACGCCTGCGGCGACGGCGCCGACCCGGCCGCGCAGACCGCGAGAGTAGGCCAGACACGACAAAACCCCGGATCGTCTGGAGAGACGACCGGGGCTTGGTCGAATAGCCGCGGACTATATTGGCGAGTTCCTAGCCATCGATCCTAGCTAGTTAGCAGGAGATCTTGTCGGACAGGCCCTCGTGTGTGTTAGTGATGGTGTTCTGCATCGGGTACCACCTCCGGTTATTGTCTTCGAAGGTCAGCTCGACGTGCGTTACGACAGCCTGAAGGCGGTAGCTGTGCGTCCCGATTCGGCAGTCCGTGCGCAGCTCGGTTGTGGCGCGGCCGTCAACTGGGAGGAGTACCGTGTCGTCCTCCGCCTTGGTCCGCCAGGTGCAGCGAAACGTGCCGCACTCCTTCGTTTGCAAACGGAATTGCACGCTCGCTTCCGAGCACGAGGTGTTGCCTGCCACGTCGATATTGCCGTTCACGACTACTGTAGAGATGGGCAGCGTCTGACCGGGGCCTACCGGCCCACTGGCAGTGACTCCTCGCGGAATGCCGAGGTTCGTGTCGTAGATCCCGACGCCGTAGAAGCAGTTTGCGACATCGGAGGCGTCAGCGGCGGACGCAGGGCTTGAGGCAGCGACCACGCCGATAGCTGCGGCCAAGGTCGTTGCGGTGGCGATCGTGAGGCGCTGGACACTGCGCATGACATGCTCCCTACATTGGGCACTAAGTAACGCTCACACGTGCCCGAGCGGTATCCGGTTCAAGATCCCGACTGCGTTCACTCGAACGAGCGACGACAGCCTTTCCCGGGCCCTGCTGGTCCGCCGGGCGCGCCCGGCACAGGAACCACCGGCACAGGAACCAGCCGCCTCTAGCAAGAGGCCGCCTGGATAGCGGTGCCTCCGGCGGCCCTGCCGGGGGCGGCCTGCGGCCCGCTAACACCCGTGCCTCCGGTGGGCGCTCGGGGAAGAGTCTTCCCGTAGCGCGCCGTAGGCAAGTCACGTCGAGCGCCGGCCGGCAAGCGGTGGATCGTGCTTGCCGGCCGGCCCTTCACTCCGACAGGCGATGCGACAGCAGCGGTATCGAGCCCTCACCTGGCGGCACGGCGTCCCCTCCACGCGCACAATGGAGCGATGACGAGGCAGGCGCGACGCCCGAGTCGCAACGGGAAGCGGCTTCAGGACACCGTCCGCCACCCCCTCGCGGGCCCGATCGGCGTGTGCTGCGTGTCGGCGGCCGCGCTCGTTGGCGTGTTGTGGTTGGTCGGTGAGATGGCGACCGGCGATCTCGACTCGAACGACAAGATCGCCAGCGTGGCAGGGCTCGTCGTCGCGTGCACCGCGCTGCTCCTGACAGCTGTGGGGCTGCGCCTGCAGTTGCAGGAGCGAGCCACGAACCGCCGATCAGAAGCACGGGCTGACTTGGTCCGATGCCTGACCGCCCTGCATTCTGCTGCGGGGCGCCCAGACTTTCGGCGGGTCAGTAGCTCGTACGCAGACGTGGATAGAGTGCTCGAGCGCCTGGGCAACCGCACCTATAAAGCCGTTCTACGAGGGGACAGCGCCGATTGGCGCACGACGCGCGCCGTTGTCAGCGCTTTGATCGCCGTCGCGGAAACTCGAGATCTGCACCTCGACAGCGAGTTGCTCGGCGATGAACGCTGGCGCCGGCGGTGGGCCGCGGCCGACGCGAGCCGGGCGACGACTCCGGTTCGCCCGTGGCTGGTCGGCCTCACGGCTGCTCTGCTCGTTGCCGGCGCTTTGAACGCTGCCTTACCTGAGCATTCACGACGGGTGATTGATCCGGTCGTTGCCGAACAGCTCGTGGTGGGCAAAGGCACTCGGCGGGCTGCGGACGGCGAGCTCGGCGAAGTTCGCCTGCGCCTCGCACTGGCGAACACCACGGATGCCGACCGAACGATCAGAAGCTTTCAGATCTCGGCCATCTTCCCACCAGCGGCGTGCGGGAGCTCGGGTCCGTTCTTCGTCTACGAGCTTTCCACGGCACTGACGATGACCGCACTCGATCGAGACAGGACAGCGTTCTCCGGCGAAGTTACCGAGCTGGCGGCGGGCACGGCCGATTCCGAGTCCGACTTTGGTGATGGTATCCGCCTCCCGGCGCACGGATCGTACAGTGGCCGGAAGTGCGGGACTGCCGAGTTCCTTCTAGGGTTCGACGCGGTTGTGGTGTTGCCGGCACGCGCCACGACAACGGTAGAAATTCGACTGCCGGAGTCCGTATACGTAACTCGGCAAAAGACGAAAACGACCGAGTCTCGTCGATTTGTAGGATTCCCAAGTTTTGGAATGGTAGAGGCCATCGACAGTAACGGTGTGGCGATCGAGGCATGCCGGACCACCACTCAGTTTTACCGGTCTTCCCCTGAGTCGAACGGGTTTGCTGCTTGCCGTGCCGGGATGTAAAGCTCATCCCGATCCAGCGCCGAGAGAGTTGCCCGGGCAAGTCCTCGCAGCCAGGCGGGACCCAGCCGTAATCAGAGACTCGAGGCCGGCCCTTCGAACCTGCGGCTGACCAGGCGGGCGGGTCTTTGCTCGTAACGGCGGCCTGACACCGCCGAAGTACGCGTCCAAGCGCGTGTGCTTCCAGGCCGTCCCTCGGTTGCCCATGACGGCCTGAGAGATGAAACGCTGGCCGGCCGGTGTCTACGGGCCGATAACCGCCCATATGTCACCCGGCTCGGTTTCATGGCCGATGGAATTACGTGGCCACTAACTTCGACGCCCGTCCGACAAAGGCACGGCATGGCCGGGCAGCGGCATACCTGTAGCGGGTGGTCACGCGCAGTCACGCCCTGCGACGTGCTACTTCCAGACTGCTGGTGTGACATTCTTGGCGTACCAATTATTGAGGTAGCCGGCGGTAGTCCCGCTATCGAAGCTGACTTGTACGAAGTGATCTTCTACTGATGCCACTGCCCAAATGACGTTGGCGAGCTTCGCATAGGCATCCTTCGAGACCTTCTCATCCAGCTCAATGGTGATCTTTCGATTTGCCATGCCGCGCTCCCTTGGAGTCGGTCGCCATCATCGAGATGATGGCGATGAGCATCTGCCCGTCACTCAACCTCGGTAGCGTCTCACACCTGACCCCCTCGCCAAGATCTGACATTAGATGAGGAAAGGGGTGACGGTAGCCGTTGGCGTGGGTGTCGTGCCGGTGTCGGCGGAGGTGGTAGTCGCGTCGGTCGTGGTGTCCCACCGGTCGCCGCCGGCTGGCAGGCCCGACTACCGGCTACGCCGAGGCAAACCCTGCAGCCGGCCTCCAACCGCTGCGAGTACCCGTCCAGTGTCTGCACGCCCGGTCGGCGAGGAGCTCGAGATTCCGGTGACCCGGGCCAATTGCGGCGGCCACGCTCCCGGCCGGCGCGTAGGGCTGTAGGCAACGGATTTGGCGGGCGTGAGTGGCCGCCAGCCGCCAGGAGTCCCTTCTACGCGTCGTCGTCCAGCGTGGAGGACCACGACGGGGGATCTCGCGATGGCGGTTGGAAGTCCTAACTTCCATGGCGGACTTCTCGGATTGGCTTCATTGCGTCCTTTCGGCGCCAGATGTTCGGAAATCTGGTCGCCCCTCATCTTGCCGTCCAAGTTAATCATTGATCGGCTCGACGCCATGGACCCCGAACTGCCAGGTTAATTCGAGACCCATCTTACCCTTGCCAGCCGATGAGATGTTACAAGGCACTTCAGCGGCTCAAAGCGTCCCACGCGCGTTCATCGGCGGCCACCTCGGCCAACGAGACGGCGACTGTGCGCGTCGGCGGCAAGGTGTCGTCTTCGTACCCAACAACCACGAGATCTTGGTAACCGATGTCGAGGTGGAATGGGCGGGCGGCGAGATACCCACGGACTTCGGCTAAGTCGCTTCCCAGCAACGGCTCGCCGTTCATATAGCCGACCTTCGTGTAACAGTTTGGGTCTCCAAATGGAGTGACATCCCGGTATAGGTGCCGAAAACCAAATCGCTCCACGGAGCGGCGCAACGCCGCAAGATCGTTTTTTGCCCACACGCCGTTCGTGGCAGGCTCGATCGGCCACCCATGAACTAGACACCAATTCCTGGCGACGTCGAACGTGCGCATCGCGTCGATGCCGGGGTCGGCCGCGACGACGATCCCGCCGAACTGGATGTGCAGAGGGTGGATGAACGAGGCCTGCCATTCTCGTGCTAGGCAGCGTACGCCTTCCGGATCGACCTCGTCGGCTTTGCCAAGGTACAAGATCGTCGCGTGAACTTGGAACGAATCCCGCGGCGTGTAAGAGCCGGTGAATCGATCAGAGAGGAATTTTTGAAGCGGCGTCAGGGCGGCTTCAAAGGTCGGCGTCTTGGCTCCATAATGAGCGACCAGCCCAAGCTCACGTGACATAACACTCCAAGTGGGTCAAATCGGACGTTGCGCAGAAAGTTTCGAAGCTGCCGGGTCAATCGAACGAGGCGGGTACCTAGTTGCCGGTGATGTGTACCTCAGGCATGATAATGAGACTATAGGCCGATGTCAGGAGCTGCGATGGCGGGTACCGGCACAGCGGATATCGAAACTTCCCGAAGTCCTCTCCGTGGCACTCTGTTCTCCGCCGCCGACCGCCAGATCGAAGGTTTGTTGACGCAGGCCCGTTTCGACACGAGTTTGATCGAGGGACTCCTTTTCCTCGACGGCGGCCTGATCATCCCTGATATTTATTTCTTTATTTCAGCTCGATTGAAGAGCCACCTAGATTCTGCCGCCTTTTCGCGGCTGGAGGCGGCGTTGGAGATGGGTATGGTCCAGCCGTCCTTCAGAAGTCAGGAGACAGCAAGCTTCGTTGATTCCCTCCAGGTTGTCCGGAGGGCCGGTATCGCCGGTCTACTGCCGGGCGATCAGCCGGATCAGATCGCCCGACGCCTGGATGCAGCACTTCAACGCGCCGCCGATTACCAGCCGGCGTTCTGGCCGTCCGAGTCGCCGACCTCGGTGGCCGAGCATTATCAGGAGATCGTTGAGTCGTGCCTGACCGGTGATGAACCACCGCCGGTGGAAAGTGGGAAGGCTAAGGCGTTTCTCGAGGACGTGTGGCGGCGAAGTGTGCAGTGGCGCATCGACTGCCTGCAGCGGGCCGTGACGGCGAGCGGCTCGGGCCTACGGCGAGGGGCGTTGATGAAGGAGATCGGTAGAACAGTCGGAATCGAGGGCTCGGTTGACGATGTTCGTGATCTGTATAAGGCGGCCAGAGCGTTTGGTCTGGCGGAGGAGGATGTCAACGCGCTGAAGACGATTTGCACCATCATGAACAACTGCTATTTGTACAACCAGGCGCAGCAGCAGGTCACGCGGGCCGATTTCCCCGCGTACGATCAATCAGCGGAAGTCGTTTTAACAGCCGGGCGGTTGACGGACGAGGCTATCCGCGCTGGGTCTACGCCGCGGAGCGAACGGCCCCGGTTGGAGCGGACGGTGACAGCTCCTAGCATGGATGCGCTGATGGAAGCGGATCCACGCCGACTGCTCGGTGTTCGGAAAGACATCCACGCCGAATACCTCGCAGCGGTGCGGGCATGGCGTCGTGAACCATCGAGTCAGCAGGCAGAACGCCTCGTCGATATTGAGCACGCGTATGTCGAGACCCTTACGCGCAATGTCCCCGAGCACCTGCCTGACCAGATGACAATCACTCATATCGCTGGCAGCGGATCGGAGCCGTCAACCATGTTTGTGGCTGGCACGGCCACTACACCGGGCGGGTACGAGGACACCGGTGGTCCTGGGCCGGAATCGATGATGCCAGAGGCATCCTCGTCGTATCGTTCCCACCGCGCACCGCACGCTGGCGCGATCCCAGTCGCGATTGAGGTACATCGGGAGGCGGTTGTGGCGCCCACTTCCTGATTGGTCATGACCCGAAGGACGCGCGCGCCGCGGTCCGCTTCGCGCGTTTCAGCTCCTCTACGTAACGCTGCCTGTCCGTACCAGTGAGCCGTTGAAGAATGCCGACCGCCCGCAGAGCGTAGGCAGGAGCGGATGGGTCGTCGACCCCAGTGGCGATGATGAGGTCGACCATGAGCCGGAGCGCGACCGCCAGTTCTGGCAGTTGCCGCGGATCGCGCTCGGCCAGTACCTCGTGGGCAGCGACCCCGGTGCGCGCGGCTTTCGCGGCAGCCATCGTCGGATCTTCTTTCGTCAGCTCGGACCGCAGGTCTGCCGCCGCGGCGGCCAGGATCTCGAGGTAACTGTCGGGTACAGCCTCGGCGAGCTCTCGATACAACTCCACCGCACGACTGATTGCGTCGAGTCGATCGCCAGGCGCTGCCCTCACCATGCCAAGATTTCGCAGTGACCGGGCCAGGTACGGCCGGTACGTCTCCGGATCGTGAACGGCGAGTTGTTCGTACGTGCGGGTTGCGTGTTGCAGCTGCTCGGCGGCATCTGAGGGGCGGCCCAGCCCGCGCAGGATCATCCCCAAGTTGTTCCGCGCATGTGCCATATCCGGTAGGACGACCCCGTCCCTCCTGGCACCGAACCCTTCCATCAGATCGAGCGCTTCTGCGCCGGCGTGGAAAGCCTCTGCATGGCGGCCCAATTTGGAGTAGACCGCCGCCAAGTTAGTTAGAGCGGCAGCGCGGCGACGCTCGTAGTGACCATCGTCGAGTCGCGCGTAACGGTCGACAGCCTCTGCGATGGCCTCCTTCGCCCGCTCGTGATCCCCGGCGGCGGACAGCCGAACCCCGAAATCGTTTAGGGCCCCGGCTAGGCCCGGAGTTCTGCCCCTCGTGCGCCCCTCCAGATTCCGTTGATGCTCGACGAGGAGTTTCGTGATCGCGACCGCCCGTTGTTGGTGGACGCGACTGCCGGGCGGGATGACCGCATCCATTTGAGCGAGCAGTTCCGTACCGTCGCCCTGGGCACGGCAGCGTTCCACGACAACGTCGAGAGCCGCGTTTAACGGCGCGGGGTCCTCGGCGGCCATGGCCACCAGCGTGGCGGGTACAGCTAGCAGATCAGGGTGTGTGGGTATCAGGAGGCGGATTGCCTCGTCGGCTTTGGGGTACCGAACAGCCACCCGAGACAAGACCGTCAAAACATCATGCGCCTGGCGGGGCGACAATTCGCTCACTGGGGCGTCGAAGTGACCCGGTCGCTCAGTGAGGGTGCGGCCCACCAAACGCTCGGATAGGCGGTCGGGTTGCAGGCTGCCCCAGTACATGTGCCGGTCTCGGTAGAGGTCGCGTAGCCAGCGCACGACACTATCTACGAGCTTGGCGGAGGATCGTTTATGAAGTATCCGCAGACCGGCCTTTACGGGCCCGGTCTCCTCGGGTCCCGCTGCGGTACACAGTGTTGCGATTGCCACAAGACCCGCCGAAGCAGACGGGTTCAGCTGGAGTTTGTGAGTACCGGCAAGGCTGCTCCAATAGCGCCGCTCGTGCAGAAGCAGCACATCCTCCGCTCCTCCGGGCACGTGCGGCCGCGCGGCCGCCATATTCGGATAGGCCGCGCCGAGGAGTAGGGCGAGCGCGGTCATCTGTACTTCGAGGATGTTGGAGTATCGAGCTGGGGACATGCGAGGCCGCTCGACTCGTTGGACAACGGCTGACCAGTCGACATGGCGGTGCCCATCTAGCCTAGGTAGCCGATCGGCGAGGCCAAGGAGTGCGTCTGTGAATGCCTGCTCCGGTCCGAGTTCGCCGTCCGAGCCACTCAACGCAGACAACTCGGTGTGCTCTATCGTCGCGAGCTGGAACACCTCTAGGTGGGGTGCCGACGCAGCAATAATTTCCAACCAGTCACCCTTAGTTCGGGCCAAGAGCAGTAGTCGCACCTTTTCTGTACGGTGTCGCACCAACGATCGCGCCAGAGCAGTCAGCTGGCCCGTGCGTGACTCCGCGTAGTCAACAACGATCAGCAGAGGAACATTTAGCTCTCGCATAATTCGGTAGG
This sequence comes from Actinoplanes sp. M2I2, assembly GCF_023544445.1. Classification (GTDB taxonomy): domain Bacteria; phylum Actinomycetota; class Actinomycetes; order Mycobacteriales; family Micromonosporaceae; genus Actinoplanes. The sequence continues at coordinate 52,468 of NZ_JALPVJ010000008.1, forward strand.
TCTCGCGGGTCGTGTCTGGCTCCCACGAAGCCAGATGGAGGACCGCCCAGCGGCCTTGGGCCATTCGGCGACCCAGCTCGCGCCCAAGCCGCGATTTTCCCTGCCCGCCGCCCCCAGTCAACAACCGGACAGCAAATAGCCCCGGTCGCATACACCAGGCGCGCAACTCCGCGAGGAGGTCATCCCGGCCTCGGAAACGCACCGTTTCCGCGTCGGCACGCAGCAGCCCGGCCGGCGACTGTAAGTCGGCGACGACGTCTTGCATTTCGTCGAGCTCGACCGGTTCGGCGAACGGAACATGGCCAGTCGCGTCACGGATATGATCGCAGAATCCCGAATCCTGCAAAAGATGCTCGATGGACAGCGCGGTGAGCCGCCGGCTTGCGAACCTCTCGATATCATCCCAGATGACTACACCTGTCAAGAGATCGTCGCAGAACACGGCTGCGCCCGACATGCCTCGCCATCGTGAGAGCGGCCGGTCCGTGTCCCAGATCGCAGGTGTCGCCGACTCGATATCAATGTCGATCAGTCCTGCCCTGGTCTTGGTAAGCGGATTGATCGTTCCCCTAAGTTGCTCCGCTTCCCGCACCTCGCTCCCTGCATCCGACTCCGTCACCTGCATGTCCGGAAATCCGACCGCCGTACACCCCACCTCAGGGCGTCCACTCACCAGTGCACCCCATCGAGGTGGTAGACAAGATGCCGTGTCGTCCTCAACGAGTTTTAGAAGAGCCGCGTCCGCTCCGCGCCAGTGATCACCTTCGGCCCGCCACACCACCGTCGCAGTGCGAGCCATCCGCGCTTCTGCGTGGTTGTCAGCCGTCCACCCGTCGTCCAAGAAGGAGACCAGGGCATCGGACTGGCCTTCGACGACGTGGCCAGCGGTAAGAATCAACTTGTCGGTGATGCGATAGCCGCTGCCGTGTCCATGACCGGACTGGATCTCGCAGACGCGATCTCTCTCCAGCATTCGCACCGTCCCCTGCAACACCAGATGAAGGAGACCTTAGCCGGGTGGGCAGCCGGCGCACACCAGCCATGGAGACGGCTTGACTGCCCGCACAACCGATGCCGTCCACTATCCCATGTGGCAACATCACGCAAAACCTCAACCGACAGGACGAGTGCTCGATGGACTCCGAATCCACACCGCAACCCGTCGTTCGCATCAGGGTCTTGGATCCGGACGACCGAGATAGCCGCCAGATCTCCAGCAGGCGCAATCTGACCGAACGCCTTAGTGACCGACGAGCGGATATCGCCGCAGCCGTAGCCGAGGCCGTAGCGGCGCTCCAAGAATCGAACGCCGCCGCCGCTGCGGGCACGGCGGAAGGATGGCGGGTGTCGTCGCTTGAGGCGACATTCGGTATCGCACTTGTCGCCGAGGCAGGCGTAATCCTCACCAAGGCGTCCACCGAGGCGTCACTCGAAGTGACGGTCACACTCGAGCGTGGGAACAAGTAGCGTTACCCTTCAGCCACTTTCGTGCCGCGCTCGCGGGCTTCATCTGACCGGATTGTATCGGGCATGTAAAGTGGCTGCACCGGAGATTTCATCCAGGCATCTTCACTTTCGTAGGTGGAATGCCATGACGAATGCCGTCTTCATGTATCTGGACTTGCCAATTTCCCAGTTAATTTTGGCGCTGCTAAGGAGCAAGCCGGGAAAGCTCGTGAACACTGGTTTCGCATCGAGCCAAAACCATTGATCGCCAGAACGCTTGAGATGCGGATCGGGCGGCAATGTCTGTACGCCGCGCCGACGTACGTCGAGACGAGCTCCGAGATGAAGAGAATCGGCGGCGCCGACAATGCCAATCGAGTTGGTAAACCACATCAAGCACTTTTCGGGAAACATGGGCACGGTCGCTTGGCCGGCCGGATGCTCCCCGGGTGCTCGGACGTTAACCACGCCGATGGAGACGCCTAGCGAAAACTGGATTACGGGCCCTGATCAAGACTCCCGTAGTGATTACTCGGCCGACGTAGGCGGGTTGAGCCGTTGATACGCGGCAAGAGCGCATCGGATACAGCCGCACAGCCTGGGACTAATATCGCTGATGGTTCGTGTGCGGATCACTACGTATAGCTGCGTTTTAAAAGTCCACAGCTCTGCCATTGAGCTAGCGGCCCGCGATCATAGAGTACCTGTGCGATGAGAGCATCGCGGGTGGGTATCCGCTCCGCCGTGTTTGTGCAGGTCAGGTCCCGCCTACGAAACTTCTGCGACGAGCCGTCGTCCGGATGGGTCACATGGCCGGTGCGGGGACCAGCCGGGCGGTACGGCGACGTTCGGTGGCTCCGGTGGGGAGCGGGGAGCGGAACCCGTTGGCACGGATGGCGGCTTCGTCGGCCGTACGCCGGAGGGCTTGAGCAGCGCAGTCGGCTGATTGCGCGTCGCGCCAGGCGTTTCGCTCGGCCTGGGCGGACTGCTCGTAGCGGAGGCGCCGGTAGGCCGCGGCGGCGCGGTTGACGACCAGTTGCTGTTCGACCGGGTGCAGCCGGGCGTCCCAGCCTTGGTGGCCGGCGAGGGCGTCGGCCATCGCCGTGGCGGGCAGGTCGCCCCGGTCCACAGCGGCGGCCACGGCCCGGTGCAGGAAGCGCTCGCGGGCCGCGTACTCCTCGCAGGTCGACGCCGGCGACGGCGACCGGAACGCGGCGGCGGCCAGGCTGTCGCGCAGTCTGGCGTCGGCGTCGATCCACGCCTGCCACTGTGTGGCCTGCTGCTCGTCGGCGTGCTCCCACCGCTGCCGCCACTGGCCGGCGGCGACGGTCGCCCGGTCGGCCGCGACCCGCACCTCGGCCGCGAACCGCACGGCATCGGCGGCTTCCTGCGCCGTGGGACGGGCCGGCCTCCCGCGGCGCAATCCGGCGAACAGCTGCCGCAGGGCGCGCCCCGGCTCACGCAGGATATGAGGGCTGCCCAGCAACAACACTGCCGGCACGGTCATGACCAGCAAGCTTCCCCAGATCACCAGCGGGGTGGGTTCGGTCAGCAGCATTTCCGCAACCACGTTCACAACAGCAGTCCATCCGCGTCGTCGATCGCCGTCGCGGGGGCCCGGACGGCGTGCTGCGACTGCCGCGGCGCTGTACGCGGGCGGCGGTCAGGCGACGACGAAGGGCGGGGCGCGAGAACTGCGGGCGGCCGCGGCGAACTGGTCGGACAGAGGCAGTGAGCACGCGGCGATACCGGGCTCGGCAGGGCAGGAGGTTGCGGTCGGTTCCGGCTCGACGTCCGCAGGCGCGGTAGCAGTCGACGCTACGGCGTGATGCGTGGCCGAGGCCACGGAGCTGCGGGCGGATCCGGCGACACCAGGAACGGCCAGGCCCTGCGAGACGCCGAACAGCGCCAGGACCATGACCACAAGAACAGGCAACGCCCGCGCCACACCGCGCCGGGTCCCGTTTGCCATGCCCGAAATGTACAGGATCAGTCGATCATGGACATGACCGCCACGCCGCTGACGGAGTCGGCCAGGCCGGGCCCCGGGCCGGTCACGTGTCTCGGTTCGTTCGGTGGTTGTCCGCTGTCAGCGCGGTGTCTTACGCTTCCCCGACCTGAGCAAGGGGGCGAGCACGCGCGTGAGCCAGACTCGAGCATCGGTCATGGCCGGCGACGGCCACGCCATCGGGTACGAGATTCGGCAGCCGGCGGGGGTGGCGGCGCCGGCCACCATCGTCTTCCTGCCCGCTCTGGGTGTGCCGCTGTCGTATTACGCGCGGTTGTTCGACGTCTGGGCCGGCGATGGGCATCAGGTGGTCGGTGTGGAGCACCGGGGGCAGCCGCTGAGCCCGATCCGCAGCATCCGGCGGGGGCGGTTCGGCTACAGCGACATGATTCGGCAGGATCTGCCGGCTGTCTTCGCGCTGCCCGAGGTTCGTGCCGCCTCGCAGGTGGTGCTGGTCGGGCACAGCATGGGTGGTGCGTTGGCGTTGCTCTCGACGGCCGCGGGCACGGTCGCGCCGGACGCTGTGGTCACGATCGCCACCGGTACGAGCTGGTGCAGTGCCGAATTCGGGGCCCTGCGCCGGGTGCAGCGCTATTTCGGCATCCGCGTGGTCCGGACGATCACCCGCACGGTGGGCTACTGGCCGGGCCACCTGTTCGGGTTCGCCGGCCGGCAGCCCAGCACGGTCATGCGCGACTGGGCGTACGAAGCCAGCCACGGCCGGTTCCGCCTGCACCGTGACTCGTTCGATTACGAGGCCGCCCTGTCGCGACTGAGGACGCCCCGGTTGATGCTCGGCATCGACGGCGACCATTTGATCAATCCCCGTGCGGTGGCGCTGCTGGCCAAGCGGGCCGCCAATGCCGCACGAGTCCAGGTTCGAACAGCCGGCGACGTACGGGTGGACCACTTCTCCTGGGCCCGCCGGGCGCCGGCCGAGGTGGCCGCCCCCATCGGCCGGTGGCTCGCCGAGATCGGACAGCCCTGACCGACGCTGCCGCGGCTTGGGGAGAGACCAGGCGATCGGCCTGCCGGGAACGACCGGCTCGGCCGCCAGGTGGCAGCCGAGCCGGTCAGCGTCAGCCGACGCTCTGCACAGCATCCTTCTCGACGTGCACGCCGGCCGTCAGCTCGACCATCTGCTTCTGGCTCAGGCCGAGACCCTCCCAGAACTGGACGATCAGGTAGACGCCGGAGGGCTGTTCCACCCACATCTCCCAGCCGGTGTCGCTGTCGGCGGGCGCCGGGGTCTGGCCGGGGATCATCGCGGGCAGGCTCTTGAGCAGGACGCCGTCCCGATCACCGACCTTGACCTCGATGCCGTCGCGCGCCGGTCCGTTCTGATCCTTCGACTCCAGGAAGATTGCGATCTTGCCGACGGCGCTGGCCGGGTCGAGGCGTGGGTCAGCGGACGGGTTGGCGTTCGGGTCGGCGTTAGGGGCCGCGCTGCCGGCGCCTTTCGGGGCGAGCAGCAGGTTGTAGTTGTTGTCGGCCTGGATGAACCAGCCGGCCGGCACCTTGTCCACAGTGAAGCCCTTCGGCTGCGCGCCCTGATAGGCGACCAGGTCGAGGGCCGAGCTGATGGCGGGTGGCGCCGCGGCCGTCGGCCCGAACGGGCCCGACCCGACGCCCGCGGACGGGATGGTGAACGCGGCGACGAGCGCGGCGATGCCGAAGACCGAACCGGCGACCGTCTGTACGGTGCGTCGCTGCCGCACCGCGCGACGGCCTCGCGTGACGTCGGCTTCGACGTCGGTGGTCGCCGTCGAGGTCACCGAGTCGGCGATCTCGTCGAAGTACTCTCGCAGGTCGTTCATGACGTAGCTCCCTGAGGCTGGACGGACAAGGTGGGCTGCTGCTGGTCGAGAACTGCACGAAGGCGTTCGAGCCCGCGTGCGGTCTGGCTCTTGACGGTGCCCTCGGAACACTCGAGGGCGTGCGCGGTCTCGGCGACGTCGAGACCGTGGAAGTAGCGGAACACCACGGCCGCCCGCATGCGCGGTGGCAATTCCCGCAACGCGCGGCGGACGGCCTCCCCGCCCGGGCTGCTCGCCGTGGTGGCCGCCTGATCGGGCAGCTCCGCCACCGGCTGTTCCCGGCGCCGCCAGACCCGGCGGCGCTCGTCGATCAGCGCGTTGACCAGAGCCCTGCGCAGATAGGACTCCGGGTTGCCGACCTTCTGGAACGTCGCCCAGTTGGCATACACCTTGATCAGCGTCGCCTGAACCAGATCCTCCGCCAGGTGAGTATCGCCGGCAGCCAGGAGTGCGGCGGTCCGCAGCAGGCCCAGCCGCCGACCGGCCACGAAGTCCCGGAAGTCGTCCTCTTGCTCGGATCTGACCGAGCCTCTTTGCAGTCTCACAACTCGAAGACGGCTTTTTCGTCGGCCAGGTTGCCTCGCGAAGACATTGCTCGAACTTCTTGAGCTCACTCGCCGAAGGGCTTCTCCGGGGTGAGGTGCGTCAGCGACCGGCCGGTGGCGAAGTCGAGCGGCACCGAGACGTGGTCGTGGATCATCAGCCACTGACCGTCGAGGAGGCGGAAACAGTTGGTCGTCCGCACCCACATGTCGGTGTCGTGGCCGTTCATGACGCCCACCAAGCGGATGAAGAGGCGGGCGAAGGCCAGCTCGTCCGACCCGTACACCTCGAGCCCGGAGAACTCGAGGGTGAGCGGTCCCTCGAAGGCGGTGAAGAACGCCACCCAGCCGTCACGCCACATTGGACCGCCCCGGAATTCGATGGGCGGCATGAGATCGAAGGCGCTGAAGGCGTCGCCGTCGGCGTAGAAGGACATCATGCCGTCGACGTCCTTGGCCTCGAAGGCCGCCTTCCAGTCCTGCATGCGCTGACGGACGTCCTGCTCGACCAGGGTCTGCGTGGTGTTCATGGTTCCCTCCCGCGGAAGCTTGGAGGACTCATGCTTCCGCGGAGCGCGGTGGCCGGCCACGCCGTGATCATCCGGGTATGGCCGGTACCCCTCAGCCGTCGAGCAGGCGCCGGATCCGGCTCAGGTCGGCGTCGGTGTCGGGGGTGTAGAGCACCAGCCCGAGCCCGGGCTCGTCGTCGATCGCGAACGACGAATACCACAGGGCCAGGTGGCCGGCGACCGGATGAGCCAGGTGCTTGACGCCCTCACCCAGCGTGCCGACATCGTGGGCCTCCCACATGCGGGCGAAATCCGCGCTGCGGTTGCGCAGTTCCTCGACCAGCCTCGTCGCCTGCTCGGTGGCGCCCCAGCGGGTGAGCTCGCGCCGGAACGTCGACACGGCCAGGCCGGCCTCGTCTTCCCACCTCGTCAGCAACGTCCGCGCGGCGGTGTCGAAGAACAGGAGTCTCAGAACATTGCGCTCCCCGGGCGGCAACGTCGCGTAGTCGGAGAGCACCAGCTGGGCGGCCCGGTTCCAGGCGATGATGTCCCAGGCCGGGGTCTTGATGTACGCCGGCCCGTACGGGAACCCGCTGAGCACCCGGCTGAAGCGGGGGTCGAGGCCGGGCTCGGCGGTGGCCGGCGCCGCGGGTCGCCGGCCGTGGGCGAGCAGGAACACGTGCTCGCGTTCGGCCGGGCTGAGCAGGAGCGCGTCGGCCACGCTGTCGATCACCTGGGCCGACGGCGCCCCGCCGCGGCCCTGCTCCAGTCGCGTGTACCACTCGACGCTCAAACCGGCCCGTTGCGCGACCTCCTCACGCCGCAGCCCGGGCGTGCGGCGGCGGGCGGATCCCGGCAGGTCGAGCCCGGCGGTGTCGAGACGCTCGCGCCGGGACCGGAGGAAGGCGCCGAGCGAGTTTCCGGGCAATGTCGCCACCCCAGCACCCTACGCGCGGCCCGGCCGTGGCCCCGGCTCGAACGTCGCGGTGGACGTCAAGCACCAGGCAGGCGCTGCTGGGTCATGCGGACTGCCCGGTGGCTGGGGTCCCTCGGCGTACGAAGGGTGTCGCCCGGTAAATAGATCACGAAAAACTGTCGGACTCGGTGGACCGGGGGCCCCGGCACTGCGACGCTGAGCAGGTGTATGACTACGACGTGTTGGTGCTGGGCTCCGGGCCCAGTGGTCAGAAGGCCGCCATCGCCGCCTCCAAGCTCGGCCGCCGGGTCGGCATCGTCGACCGGCGGGACATGATCGGCGGCGTCTGCATCAACACGGGCACCGTGCCGTCGAAGACACTGCGTGAGGCCGTGCTCTATCTGACCGGTCTCAGCCAGCGCGACCTGTACGGCAGCAACTACCGGGTCAAGGACGAGATCACCGTGAGTGACCTCGCCGCCCGCACCCAGCACGTGATCGCCCGGCAGACCGACGTCATCCGCAACCAGCTCGCCCGCAACAAGATCACCATGATCACCGGCATCGGGCGGTTCGCCGACGCGCACTCGATCTGGGTCGACGGCGGCAGCGGCGGCCGGGAGAGCAAGGTCAGCGCCGACAAGATCATCATCGCCGCGGGCACCCGGCCCGCCCGTCCCGGCAGCGTCGACTTCGACGACCGGACGATCGTCGACTCGGACGGCGTGATCAATCTGCAGGCCGTGCCGCGCAGCATGGTCGTGGTCGGCGCCGGCGTCATCGGCATGGAGTACGCCTCGATGTTCGCCGCGCTCGGCACCAAGGTCACCGTGGTCGAACGTCGCGAGAAGATGCTCGACTTCTGCGACGACGAGATCATCGAGTCGCTGAAATACCACCTGCGCGACCTCAGCGTGACGTTCCGCTTCGGCGAGGAGGTGGCCGCGGTCGAGCGCCACCAGACCGCCGCGCTCTGCATCCTCAAGAGCGGTAAGAAGATCGTCGCCGACACGGTGATGTACTCGGCCGGACGCCAGGGCCAGACCGAGGACCTGGCGCTCGAGGCGGCCGGGCTCGAAGCCGACCGGCGTGGCCGCATCGAGGTCGACGTCAATTACCGTACGGCGACCGACAACATCTATGCCGTCGGCGATGTGATCGGCTTCCCGGCGCTGGCCTCCACCTCGATGGAGCAGGGCCGCCTGGCCGCGCACCACGCCTGCGGCGAACCGGCCCGCGAGATGCACCAGCTCCAGCCGATCGGCATCTACACGATTCCCGAGATCAGCTTCGTCGGGAAGACCGAGGACGAGCTGACCGACGCCAACACGCCGTTCGAGGTGGGCATCGCCCGCTACCGCGAGCTGGCTCGCGGCCAGATCGTCGGCGACTCCTACGGCATGCTCAAGCTCCTGGTCGCCCCCGACGACGGCAAGCTGCTCGGCGTCCACGTCTTCGGCACCGGCGCCACCGACATCGTCCACATCGGCCAGGCGGTGATGGGCTGCGGCGGCACGGTCGACTATCTGGTCGACGCGGTCTTCAACTACCCGACGCTGTCGGAGGCGTACAAGGTCGCCGCTCTCGACGCCTCGAACAAGATTCGCAACATCACGCGGATCGACGGATAAGCCCCTTTTCGCGGCTCTCCTTATGAGCAGGTTTTGTCACGTGCCCCGCGCCGACCTTCGCCGATGTGGCGAATCGGTACAAGTGGACCACTCCGGTGGTAAAAAACCGATCTCTTAAGGGGAACTAAAACCGTGGTAGAGGCGGCCATGAAAAAGAGTCAAGTACGCTTCGGCTATGTCATGGATGGCCAGCGCCCGGCACGGGGTCCGGGAGGCTCCCGGCGGCTTGGCGCTGCTGCAGGAGCTGCTCAACACTCGTCCGCCCATGTCGTACGGCACCGACCTGCTCGTGGAGACCGATGACGCCCAGCGATGGTTGACCGAGGCGCTCGCCACCTGGTCCCGGGTCTCCGGCCTGCCGGCGCCGACCCTGCTGATCTCGTCGTCCGATCTGCGCTCCCTGCGCCGCCTCCGCAGCACGTTCGAGAACGTCATCCTGGCCGGCGGCACCGGGGGTCCCGACGGTTCCCTTCCGCCGGCCGACGTGCCGGTCAGTCTCGTCCCCGACGCCGATGGCTGGGTGCGCATCGTCCCCACCGGCCGGGGCACGCGATGGCTGGCGTCCGCGCTGTGGGCCGAGGCGCTGCTCTCCCAGCAGGGCGGGTTGTGGCCCCGGCTCAAGCTCTGCAACAACCTGGAGTGCCGGGCGGCGTTCTTCGACACGTCCCGTAACAACAGCGGGGTCTGGCACGACGTCAGCACCTGCGGAAACACGGCCAACCTGCGGGCCTTCCGCGAGCGTCGCCGCCTGCTGGGCGGCAGTGGCGCCCTGCCGCCGCGCCCCACCGTCCAGGGCCCGCCGAGCCTGATCTGATCAAGCGCGGCCGGTCCTGCTGAGCGATAAGGCCGGCTTCGAGGCGCTTCCTGCGACGACGTTGCAGGCCGGGTCAAACCAGACCGAGCCGGGCCGGGCCGAGCCGCGCCGGGTAGAACGAACCGCGCCGAGCAGGACGAACCGCGCCGAGCAGGACGAACCGCGCCGAGCAGGACGAACCGGGCCGGGCCGCAGGCGGAACGGTATGAGTGCCGCCGGTATGCGACGCGGTCGCGGCCAGGTCGCCGCAGGCGGGGGGACGGAAAGTTCCCGATGTAGGGGTCTCGCGGGGAACTTCGGGCCGGGCTGGGGCGACTATGGGGGTATGGCTTGTGAGCGGTGGCGCGAGATGCTTTCGGCGCAGCTGGACGGCGAGGACGATCCGGCCGACCGGGGCGCGGTCGACGCGCACCTGGCCGGCTGCGCCGGGTGCCGGGAGTGGCTCGACCGGGCCGCGGCGGTCAATCGCCTGACCAGCACCAGCATGGGCACGCCACCGGACCTGAGCGCGGCCATCCTGGCTGCGTTGCCGGGCCGGAGCGACGATCGCCCAGCCGTAGGGTCCACGCCTGGCCTGGCCGCCGTCCACGCCATCGGCGCTCCGGAAGCCGTCCCCGAGCGGGGGAGGCGCCGGCTTTCCCTGGCGAAACTGCCCCTGGTCGGGCGGGTGCGCTGGGGGCGTTTCCCGTTCGCCGCCGTGTTGATCGTGGCGCTGGCGGCCGTGGGGGCGGTCCAGCTGATCCTCGGGCTCAACCAGATTGGCGGCGGGGTCGTCGGCGCCCACGTGCACACCGGCCTCGACGCGACGCCGGGCCATCTCTGGCACGAGTCGGCGGCCTGGAATGTGGCGGTCGGCGCGGGCTATCTCTTCATCGCGCTGCGGCGGACCCGGCCGTCCGGGCTGATCCCGATGCTCACGGCCTTCGTCGGGATGCTGCTGCTGCTCTCGGTCAACGACCTCACCGCCGCCCGGGTCGACCTGGCCCGGCTGATCAGCCACGGCTTCGTGATCCTCGGCTATCTGCTGATCGTTGCCCTTTCGCGCATCCCGGGCGGGTTCGTCACCACGCCGCCGGGCATGCGGGAGCGGACGGCGGCCGGCGACGCCTGGCGGGCGCGTTTCGGTGAGGACGACGAGGAGCAGCCGGTTGAGCCGTTCCGGCCGGGGCTGCGGCTGGTACCGCCGGGACCGATGACCGCCCAGCTGGACGAGCGCCAAGCCGCCTGACCCCAACGACCGCCTGGCGGCAACGGCCGCCAACCCGCCTGACGGCAACGACCGCCAACCCGCCTGGCGGCAACGGCGACGGCTCGGTCGGTGGGCGGGAAAGGCCTGCGCGGGCCGCGGTCGGCCCGGACGGGCAACTGACCTGACCGAAGAAGGGCCCGAAACCGGGTCGGGCGCTCAGCGCCGGCTCGAGCCCTGCGCGGTCTGGCGTGGGATGGAGGCGAAGCCCGGTGATGCGGCGCGGCGTGGTAGGGAGCGCTCAGCCCGCCCGTCAGCGGGACGGCGGGCGGACGGAGAGCTCACGCCAGTCGCCGGGAGCGGCCAGCAGCGCGCGGACCGTGTCGAGTGCGGCTTCCTCGGAGTCGTACTCGAAGAAGTGGGAGACGCCGTCGGCGCCGCCCGCGCGCTGCTCCACGTACCACTGGTCGCCGCTCACCCGCAGGTAGACGTCCTTGCGGGCGACGCGGCCCCACTTGCCGTTCCACCAGTGCTTACGCTGCTCCATCCCGGCAGCGTATCGAACATCTGTTCGAGACGCGCCGAGTGGGGATGATCTTTTTGGTCGTGTCAGCGGGGCGGTTCCTGCTGGTGACGGCCCGGAGCGTCGGGGTGACCGGGCGTTCCGGAGACGAGGGCGTCGCGGATCTGGGTGAGCAGGACGATGTCCTCGGCCGGGGCCTTCGGCGGCGGCTCCTCGCCGCGGCGGCGACGCTCGGCCAGGATGTTGAGGGGCAGGACGACGAAGAAGTAGAGCACCGCCGCGGTGATCAGGAAGGTGATCAGCGAGTTCAGGAACGTGGCGTAGTCGAAATCGACGCCGCGAACCTTGAACTTGCCGGCGTCGAGCCCGGTGCCGCCGCCCAGGAGCTGGATGAGCGGCTTGATGAAGCCGTTGGTGAAGCCGGTGACGACCCCGGTGAAGGCAGCACCGATCACGACGCCGACGGCGAGGTCGACGACGTTGCCCCGCATGATGAAGTCTTTAAAGCCTTGCAACATCTTGTTCACAAGCTCTCCCGCGCACGCCGAAATATCAGTCCGGCCGCAGGTGCCCACGACCGGTCGGCGACAAACTATCGCCGACCGGGACGATCCAGGAAGGGCGGATCAGTCGAGCGCCGGCTCCTGCGCGGTGACCGCCTCGTCGACCGTGGGGTAGGTGCGCAACACCTCGACGAGACCGCTCACCTCGAGGATGCGCAGCACGCCGCGCTGCGGTGCGGCCAGGCGGACGGTGCCGCCGGCGTCGTCGGTGCTGTTCTTGGCCCGGACGAAGACCGAGAGCCCGGTGGAGTCGCAGAAAGACACCTCGGCCAGGTCGAAGACCAGACGGGTGCGCCCCTTCTCCAGCAGGTCGCTGATCTGGTCCTGAAGCTGGGGCGCGGTGGCCATGTCCAGCTCGCCCGCGACCGACACGACGACCATGTCGGCGCGCTGTTCCGTTTGTACCGTCAGAGACATTCAGGACCTCCAGTTATGTGCAGAACGGTACTCCAAGAGGCGGGCAGCGCGCAGAACGGGGCGTGTCTCCGCGACCCCGTCCTTATACAGCCCACAGTATTTGGCTCACAGCAAGCATTCGACCTGGCGATGGTAAAGTCCCGCCCGTTGCAGAGCGAGACCCATAGTCGGGAGGCAGCGGTGACGCTGAGTGCGGATGAGGCGGCCCGCTTCGCCGCTCTGGTGGACGAGCACCAAGAAGCCCTGGTGACGGCCTGGACCGAGCGTGTGGCCTCCACGTTGCGCGGCCGGCTGAGCCATGCGGAGCTCCAGCGGCAGAACGGTGAGCTTCGGCGCGGCTTTCAGCAGGCGCTGGCCGGCTCGGCCCAGGACCTCGCGGCTGAGCCCGCGGCCGAGCTGCGCGCTCAGCTCGCCGAGCTCTCGTCGACGCGGGCCCGGCAGGGCTTCAGCGCCACCGAGACGGCCGTCAGCATCTTCGCCTTCAAGGACGCCGTGCTGAACGCCTTCGACGGGGTGAATGTCCGCGACTACGTGGCCTTCTCTTCTTTCGTGGACGAGGCGGCGCTGTTCACCTTCGACAGCTACGTCCGGGTCCGCGAGGAGCTGATCGCCGACCAGGCCGAGCAGCTGCTCGAGCTCTCCACCCCGGTGGTCAAGCTGTGGGAGGGCGTCGTCGCCGTCCCGCTGGTGGGCACGCTCGACTCGGCCCGCGCCCAGGTGGTGATGGAGCGGCTGCTGCAGACACTGGTGGACACCGGCTCGCCGTACGCGATCATCGACATCACCGGTGTGCCGGCCGTCGACACCCAGGTGGCGCAGCACATCCTCAAGACCGTCGTGGCCGCCCGGCTGATGGGCGCGGACTGCATCATCTCCGGCATCCGCCCGCAGATCGCCCAGACCATCGTCGCGCTCGGCATCGAGTTCGGCGACATCGCCACCAAGTCCTCCCTGGCCGACGCGCTGCGCTACGTGCTCGCCAAGGCGGGCCAGAACAAGCAGTCCAAGCAGTCCAAGCGCCGGGAGCCCTGACGTGGAACGCGTTCCGGTTCTCAAGATCGGCGACATTCTCCTCGTCTCGATCCAGATCGACATGGAGGACCAGGTCGCCCTGCAGCTGCAGGAGGACCTGGCCGACCGGATCGTCGCCACCGGCTGCCACGGCGTGGTCATCGACATCAGCGCCCTGGACATCGTCGACTCCTTCGTCGGCCGCACCCTCGCCACGATCGCCGCGATCTCCAAGGTGCTCGACGCCGACACGGTTGTCGTCGGCATGCGCCCCGCGGTCGCGATCACGCTCGTCGAGCTGGGCCTGTCGCTGCCCGGCATCCGCACGGCGCTCAACGTCGAGCTCGGCATGGAGCTGCTGGCCCGGGAACGCGCCGACTACGACGACGAGGAGGAGGACGCGGACGGCGAGGACGGCGCCGAGACGCCCGCGGTATTCACCTCGTGAGCGAGCAGGGCCAGCGGATCGAGGTCGTCACCGACCAGGATGTCGTCCGGGTCCGTCAGCTCGTCCGTACGCTCGCCGTCGCGGTCAAGCTGTCGCTCGTCGACCAGACCAAGATCGTCACGGCGGCCAGTGAGCTGGCGCGCAACACGCTCGTCTACGGCGGTGGCGGGTGGGTCGAGGCGACTTCGGTCGACAACGGCCGGCGCAAGGGCATCCGCATCGTTTTCGCCGACCAGGGCCCGGGTATCGCGGATCTCGACCTGGCCTTCACCGACGGCTACACCACCGGCGGAGGGCTGGGTCTCGGCCTGAGCGGCGCCCGGCGGCTCGTCGACGAGTTCGACATCGTCACCGCGGTCGGCGAGGGTACGACCATTACCGTGACCAAGTGGTGCCGATGAGCGGAGGCGCGGTGGCGTCGTTACCCGAGGGACTTCTCGACGGGGGAGTCTGGTTCCGGGTCGAGGCCGCGCCGACCGCCTCGGCGGTCCGCCGCACCGCCGAGCGGCTCGCGGTCGAGCTGGGCATGCCCGAGCGGCCCACGGCCGACCTCTCGATCGTCGCGGCCGAGATGGCGGGAAACCTGGCCAAGCACGCCGATCAGGGCGTTCTGCTGCTGCGGGCGGTACGGACGGCCGAGCAGGCGGGCGTCGAGCTCGTCGCGGTCGACAGCGGGCCGGGCATGGCCGACACGGCCTACTCGGTGGGGGACGGGCATTCGACCGCCGGCACCCTCGGCATCGGGCTGGGTGCGATCGTGCGCCAGGCCTCCCGGTTCGACCTGTACTCCGTACCGGGAAAGGGCACCGTCCTGGCTGCTCAGGTCTGGCCCTCCGAGCCCCCGGCAGCCCCCTGGGCGGCCGGGGTGACCCGGCCGCTGACCGGCGAGCCGGTCAGCGGTGACGCCTACGCCGTTCGCGACGCCGAGGGCCGTCGCCAGGTGATGATGTGTGACGGTCTGGGCCACGGCGGACTGGCCGCGGCGGCCGCGAACGAGGCGGTCCGCGCGTTCCAGGAGGCGCCCCCCGGCTCGCCGGCCGCCGTGCTCGACCTGATGCACCGCCGGATGAGCCACACGCGGGGCGCCGCCGTGGCCGTCGCCGAGCTCGACCCGGACGCGGGCCTGGTGCGGTACGCCGGTCTCGGCAACATCAGCGGCACCGTGATCCCGCCGGTCGGGCCGCGGCGGGGCATGGTCTCGCTGCCCGGCATCGCCGGCCACCAGCGTCGCCAGATCCGCGAGTACGACTATCCGATCACTCCGGACGCGGTGGTGCTCATGCACTCCGACGGCGTGGTCGACCGGTGGACCCCGGCCGACTATCCGGGCCTGTTCACCCACTCGCCGCTGGTGATCGCCGCGACCGTGCTGCGCGACGCCGGGGTGCGCCGCGACGATGCGGGCGTGCTCGTGGCCCGGCTGCCATGACCCCGGAACCGGAACCGGAACCGGAGCCGCTGATGCGCATGCGGCTGCGCGTGGAGCAGGACATCTTCGTGGCGCGCCAGCTCGGTCGCGAAGTGGCCCGGGACGTCGGCCTGGAGCAACAGGACCAGACCCGGCTCGCGACCGCTTTGAGCGAGGTGAGCCGGGTGGTCCTGGCCGATGGTTCCGATGCCGATGTGACGTTCACGGTGCGCCCCGAAGGGGTACGCATGGCGCTCCGGGTGACAGTCCAGCAGTCGTCCCCCGGGGACGGGCAGCTGGTGCGGGGAGACCTCGCACATGTTGGCCGCTTAGTGGACAAGATGGAGGTCGAGAGCGATGAGACCGGTACGGTCGTGTGGATGGCTCGACGTTTGCCGGCCGGCGCGCCGCCGCTGACCCCGGAACGGATGGACGAGATCCGTGCCGGGCTGAGTCGGCACGTCCCCAGCAGCCCCATCGACGAGTTGCATGTGCAGAACCAGCAGCTCATCGCCGCTCTCGACGAAGTGCGCTCGCAGCGCGACGAACTGGCCCGGCTCAATGCCGAGCTCGAGGAGACCAATCGCGGCGTCATGGCGCTCTACCACCAGCTCTCCGAGGAGCTGGAGGAGACGAACCGCGGCGTGGTGGCGCTCTATGCCGAGCTCGACGACAAGTCCGTGCAGCTCGCCGCGGCCAGCGAGGCGAAAAGCCGGTTCCTGGCCAACGTCAGCCACGAGCTGCGCGCCCCGGTCACGGCGATCATCGGGCTCAGCCGCCTGCTGGCCGACGACGGCTCCGACCCGCTCACCACCGACCAGGAACGCCAGGTCGAGCTGATCCGGGGTTCCGCGAGCGACCTGCTCACGCTGGTCAACGATCTGCTCGACCTGGCCAAGGCCGAGGCCGGGCGGATCGAGCCGACCTTGGCCGAGGTCGATCTGCGGGCGACGTTCGGCCAGTTGCGGGGCACCCTGCGGCCGCTGGCCACCCGGCCCGAGGTCGAGTTCCGGATCGACGAGCCCGCCGTGGCGTCGATCCACTCCGACGAGGTGCTGATCACGCGGGTGCTGCGCAACCTGCTCACCAACGCGCTCAAATTCACCGCCGAGGGCGAGGTGCGGCTCACCGTGCGCGAGGTCGGCACCGACCTCGAGTTCATCGTCTCGGACACCGGCACCGGCATCTCGCCCGAACTGCACGAACGCATCTTCGAGGAGTTCTATCAGGTGCCGGGCAGCAAGTCGCTGAGCGGCAAGGGCACCGGTCTGGGTCTGCCCTATGCGCGCCGGCTGGCCACCATCCTCGGTGGCGCCCTGCGGGTCGACTCCACGCCGGGCGAGGGGAGCACCTTCACCTTACGGTTGCCGGCGTCATGAAGGCGGCCACCGTCCTCGTCGTGGACGACAGTGCGACCAAGCGCTATCTGCTGGTCAGCTGGCTGACCCGGGCCGGCTTCACGGTGCATCAGGCCGAAACCGGCGGCGAGGCGTTGCGGGTGCTGCCGGGCTCCGACGTCGAACTCGTGGTCCTCGACGTCAAGCTGCCCGACATGAGCGGTTTCGACGTCTGCGAGAGGATCAAGACCGATCCCGTGTACGGGTCCTTGCCCGTCATTCACGTGTCGGCCCACGCCGTCGACGTCGTCGACCGTACGCAGGGCCTGAACCGGGGCGCCGACGCCTACCTCGTGGAGCCGATCGAGCCCGACGAGCTGATCGCCACCGCCCAGGCCGTGCTGCGCTACTACTCGGCCCGGCGGCGGGCCGAGTCGCTGGCCGAGCGCATGGTCCGGCTGGCCGAGGCGACCCTCGCGATCAACACCTCGACCACGCTGACCGGTCTGCTCGAGGCGGCGGCGGCCGGTGCGCACCAGATCTTCGGCGGTCCGGCCGTGGTGCTCACCGAGACGGCCGAAGGCGAGGGCGTGGCCGTGGTGGGCTCACCCCCGGCCGTACGCCCGTGGGCCCTCCCGCCGGAAAGCGTCGCGGTCGGCTCGGTGGTGCGCACCGACGACGCCGCCAACTGGGACGTCGTCACCTGGCCCGAGGGCGAGTCGGTGACGGTCGCCGCCGCGAGGCTCCGCCCGGATCGGCCGCCGGTCTATGTCGCCGTGCCCACCAGCAGCCAGAACCCGGGCTTCCCGGTGCTGCGCCAGCTCTCCCAGACGGTGGCCGCAGCGGTCGAGGCCCAACGCTCGTACGACGAGGAGCACCGCATCGCGGTCACCCTGCAGCGCAGCCTGCTGCAGTCGCGACTGCCCGAGGTGCCCGGGGTCGAGCTCGCGATGCGCTACGAGCCGGCGGGCGCGCAGACCGAGGTGGGCGGCGACTTCTACGAGCTCACGATGCTCGACGGCCGGCTGCTGGTGGCGATCGGCGACGTCGCCGGCCACTCGTTGCACGCCGCCACGGTGATGGCCGAGGTGCGGCACGCCGTCCGGGCGTACGCGGTGGAGGGCCATCCCCCGGGCACCGTGCTCAAGCTGGTCAACCACTTCATGCGAACCGTGCTGCCGGCCGACTCGGCCACGATCTGCCTGCTCACCCTGGAGCCGGCGACCGGCGAGGTGCGGATGGCCAGCGCCGGGCACCTGCCGCCGCTGCTGCACACCGACGAGGGTGTCCGCTACATCGAGCCGCACGGCCCGCTTCTCGGCATCAACGCGCCCCGCCCCGGCGACTTCGACTTCGTGCTGCCGCCGGGCGGGACGCTCGTGCTCTACACCGACGGCCTGGTCGAGCGCCGGGACGCCGACATCGACGTCGGCCTGGCCGCATTGGCCAAGGCGGCCTCGACGGTCGAGTCCAACCTGGACGCCTTCACCCGCCGGCTGATGACCGAGCTCGGCGGCGCCGGGCACCAGGCGGACGACACCGCCATCGTCGCCCTGCGCCGCTGCCCGGGCTGAGCCGCTAAGCCGTCAGGCCGACGACGTCGAGGGTCCAGGCCAGGACGAAGGCCTCTTCCTTCCAGGCGTCGTAGCGGCCGCTCGGGCCCGCGTGGCCGGCGCCCATCTCGGTCTTCAGCAGATAGTCGCCGTCGGGAGCCACGGCCCGCAGGCGGGCGACCCACTTGGCCGGCTCGTGGAAGCCCACCCGGGTGTCGTTCAGGCTGGTCATGGCCAGGATGCGCGGGTAGGGGAGCTTCGCGACGTTCTCGTACGGGCTGTACGACTTCATGTACGCGTACACGTCGGCCGATTCGATCGGGTTGCCCCACTCCTCCCACTCGGTGACCGTGAGCGGCAGCGACGGGTCGAGGATGGTGTTGAGCGGGTCGGCGAACGGCACCTCGGCGACGATGCCGGCGAACTCCTCCGGAGCGAGGTTGGCAACCGCGCCCATCAGCAGGCCACCGGCCGAGCCGCCCCGGGCGACCAGCCGCTGCGGCGACGTCCAGCCCTCGCGCACGAGCGCCTGCGCGCACGCCACGAAGTCGGTGAACGTGTTCCGCTTGGCCAGCAGCTTGCCCTCCTCGTACCACCGCCGGCCCATCTCACCGCCGCCGCGCACGTGCGCGATGGCATAGACGACACCGCGGTCGAGCAGCGAGAGGCGGGCGATCGAGAAGTACGGGTCGATGCTGGTCTCGTACGAGCCGTAGCCGTAGAGCAGCGCCGGGGCGGTGCCGTCGCGGGGCGTGTCCTTGCGCGCGACGACCGAGATCGGCACCCGCGTGCCGTCCGGCGCCGTCGCCCACTCGCGGAACTGCTCGTAGTCGCCGGGCTCGTAGCCGCCCAGCACCGGCCGCTGCTTGCGAAGCACCATCGAACGGGTCACCAGATCGACGTCGTAGACCGAATCGGGGGTGACCATCGAGGCGTAGCTGATGCGCACGGTCGCGGTGTCGTACTCGGGGTTGCCCGCCAGGCCGACGTTGTAGATCGGCTCGGGGAACTCCATCTCGTACGAGTCGGTGCTGCCGTCGCCCATCACCCGCAGCGCGGTCAGGCCGTCGCGCCGCTGCGAGATCACCAGGTGCCGCGTGAAGGCGTCGACCGACTCCAGGCGCGTGCCCGGCTCGTGCGGGATCAGCTCGATCCAGTCGCCGGGAGCGTCGGCCGACGTGTAGGCCAGGGCGAAGTCCTCGGCGTCACGGTTGTGCAGCACGAGGAAGCGGTGGCCGTGGTGCTCGATGGAGTATTCGACGCCGTGCTCGCGCGGGGCGATCACGACGGGCTCGGCCTCGGGCGTCTCGGCCGGAATGACCCGTACCTCGGAGGTGATCTTGCTCGACGCCTCGATGACGAGGAACTTCTCGCTGCGGGTGAGCCCCACGCCGACCCAGAAGCGCTCGTCGGGCTCCTCGAAGACGATCACGTCCTCGCCGGCCGGGCGGCCGATCCGGTGGCGCCACACCCGGTAGGGGCGCCAGGCCTCGTCGACCGTGGTGTAGAACAGCGCGCTGCCGTCGGCCGACCAGGCGCTGCCGTAGGACGTGCCGGGCACCTCGTCGGCGAGCACCTCGCCGGTGCGCAGATCCTTGACGCGCAGCGTGAACCGCTCGTCGCCGGCGAAGTCGGTGGAGTAGGCCAGCCAGTTGCCGTCGACGCTCAGGTCGAAGGTGCCCAGCGCGAAGAAGTCCTTGCCCTCGGCGAGCGCGTTGCCGTCGAGCAGCACCTGCTCACCGGCCGGCTCGCCGGCGTCGATCGAGGGCGGGTCGGTCTCACCCGGGCGGACCGGCACGCGGCAGGAGATGCCGTACTGCTTGCCCTCCTCGGTGCGCGTGTAATACCAGTACCCGCCCTTGCGGCTGGGCACCGAGAGGTCGGTCTCCCGCGTCCGGCTCTTGATCTCGTTGAAGATCGTGTCCCGCAGCCCGCTGAGGTGCGCCGTCGCCCGGTCGGTGAAAGAGTTCTCAGACTCCAGGTAGGCGACCGTCCGGGGGTCGTCCTTGTCGATCAGCCACGCGTACTCGTCGGTGACGGTGTCGCCGTGAAAGGTGCGCTCGTGGGTGCCCTGCTCGGCGGTGGGTGGGCTGTCGGCAATCGGGTTTGTCACCGGCCCTACGTTACCGGGCGGTCCGGTTTCCCCGACTTCTTTACTTCTTGCGGGCCGGACCTCGGCTATTCGAACACGTGTACGATATGCCAGAGTGGACGATCTTCGGCGGACACGACCTTCGACGACGTGGAGCAGGGCGTGAGTGATCGCGACGGGACTGATGGTGTTCGCGGCGGGACCGATCAGGTGCTCAGCGCGCTTGTGGACATCTGCGGGCCCGACTACGCGCGCGTCGCCCGGTCGATCGACACCGTCGGTGGCCGTCGGGTGGGTCATGTCGCGGTGCCGGCCACCCCGCCGGCCGTCGCCGACACGCTGCGCCTGGCCGCCGAGCGGGGGCTCCGTTCCCGTACGCGCGGCAGCGGCTCCAAGCTCGGCTGGGGTAAGCCCGGCGACCCTGTCGACCTGCTGATCGACACCGGCCGGCTGAATGGTCTGTGGAATCACGACGTCGGCCGGGGCACGGTCGAGGTGGCCACCGGCACACCGGTCCGGGCGCTGCAGGCCGCGCTGGCACTGCAAGGGCAGCGGCTGCCGGTCGATCCGCCGTCCCGCACGGCCACCGTCGGCGGCGTGCTCGCGGTGAACGAGTCGGGCCCGCTGCGCCATCGATCCGGCCCGCCGGCCGCGTGGGTGACCAGCGTGGCCTACGTGGATCGGGACGGTCGGATCGCCGAGTCCGACGGCGAGGACGGGCGCCCCGGGCTGGCCGAGATCGACGGCGTGATCACCGCGGCGGCGCTGCGCCTCGAGCCGCTGCCCCAGGCCCGGCGCTGGGTCGGCATCACGCTGCCCACCCCGCTGCAGCTGGGCGAGCTGACCGGTCCGGCCGGCGAGCTCGAGCCCAGCGCGATCGAGGTCGATCTGCCGGCCGGCGGCCGGGGCGGCACCCTGGCCGTGCTCTTCGAGGGTCTCGAGGCGTCGGCCGTCGAGCGGGCCGAGCGGCTGGCCCTGGTGTGGGGCGCCGGGGCGGTGGTCACGCCGATCGCGCCGCCGTGGTGGGGCACCTACCCGTTCGGGCGCGACGACGTGGCGCTGCGGCTCGCGGTGTCGGCCGCCGATCTGCCCGCGATGCTCTACGCGCTGGGCGACGCGGCCGGCGGCCCGGTGCCGGTGCGCGGGTCGGCCGGGCTCGGCAGCGTGCACGCCGTGCTTCCCGGCCGGGTGGAGCCGGCCCGGGTCACCACGATCATCGACAGCTTGCGGCACGTGCTGCTGGCCCGGGGCGGCCGTGCCGTCGTCGTGTCGGCTCCGCCCGAGCTGGCCCGCGAGATCGAGATGGCGGGCCGGCTCGACTTCTTCTGACCGGCCGGCCGGGCGTCGGTCCGTGGGCGCGTCGGTTCGCGGCGCGTCGGTCGGCAGGGCGGCGGTTCAGTGCCGCCCGGCGGCCCGGGTCAGTGCAGGACGGCGTAGCGGTGGTCGGCCACCGGGTGCCGGCCGGGCAGGGGCTCGTTGCCGACGGCGTAGGTCAGGTAGGCGAAGCGGCCGATCTGCGCGGTGCCGGTGAGAGCCAGGTGCTGCGCCGTCAGATGGCGGGGCAGCAGCGGGGCGCCGCCGCCCAGCACGACCGGCGCGATCCCGAGGATGATCTCGTCGAGCAGGCCCTGGTCGACGAACTGTCCGACCAGGTCGCCACCGCCCACCAGCCACACGTTCTTGCCCTTGGCGGCCACCAGCATCGCCTCGTGCACGCGCTTCACGTCACCGCTGACCATGAAGATGTTGGCGTCGGGGACCAGCGGCAGCTCACGGTTGGCGAAGACCCAGCACGGGGCGTCGCCGTAGAGGTCGTGCCAGTTCTGCGGCTCGGCCAGCACGTTGTCGTTCTTCAGCACCCATTCGTAGGTGTTCGCGCCCATGGCGAACGCGCCGACCCCCGCGAAGAAGCCGCCGAAGGGGTTCTCGTTGCCCCCGTCGACGTCGAAGAGCCACTCCAGCGAGTTGTTCTCGTCGGCGATGAAGCCGTCGATGCTCGTCGCCGTGTAGTACTGAGTTTTCGCCATGACAAACACCATGCCACGAAATAGTCGGGCGAAAGGGGCGATTTGCCGGGTCAGGCGTCGTTGCGGAGCACCAGGATCGCGATGTCGTCGCGAGGTTCCTCGACCGAGAAGTTGATCGTGGTCGAGCGCAGCCGGGCGGCCATCACCTCGGCCGGATACCCGGCCAGTGGCCCGGCCGCGTCGCGCAGGCGGCCGGTGCCGAAGAGCTCGCGCCCGCGCCGGCGCTCGGTCACGCCGTCGGTGTAGAAGATGAGCGAGTCGCCCGGTTGCAGCCGCACCTCGACGTCGGGCGAGGTGATCGACTCGAGCAGGCCGAGGGCCGTGCCCCCCTCGCCGACGAAGGCTGTCTTGCCGTCCGCGTGCACCAGGACCGCGCGGTCGTGACCGGCCAGGTGCAGGCCGACCTTGAGTACGCCGTCCGTCGCCCGGCTGACCTCGGCCATCGCCAGCGTGCAGTAACGCCCGCCGCCCCGCTGGACCAGCGTCTTGTTGACCCGGCAGAGGATCTCGGTCATCGGCTTGCCGTCGTCGACGAGGATGCGGATCACGTCGCGTACGAGACCGGTCACCGTGGCCGCCTGCACCCCCTTGCCCGAGACGTCGCCGACGACGACCACCCACGTGTCCGGCCCGGAGGGCACGACGTCGTAGAAGTCACCGCCGACCTCGGAGCCCGTCGGCACGTACTCGGCGGCGAAGCCGATGCCCTCGACCTTGGGCAGCGCCGGGGGCAGCAGCGAGGCCTGGAGCGTCCGGGCGACCTTGTGCCGCTCGTCGTGGATGCGGGCGTTGTCGATCGCCAGGGCCGCGCGCCGGGCGACGTCCTCCAGCACCGCCACCTCGTCGGCGTCGTGCCGGATGCGGTGGTGCCGGCCCACGGCGAGCGTGCCCAGCCGGGTGCCCCGGGCGACCAGCGGCACCGCGAAGCCCTCGGTCGGCGCGCCCAGCATCACCTGGGTGCCGAGGCGCGACGCCTCCTCGAGCCGGGCCAGGATCGCGTCGGGGCCGGTCTCGGCCAGCGTCTCGTGCAGCTGGGGCAGCATGGCCTCGTCGGCGTGGGTGGCCGCCGCGAGCTGCAGCCGGCCCCACGCGTCGGTGGTGTGGACCGCGCACCACTGGCCCAGTCGCGGCACCACGAGCTGCGGGATCAGGGCCATCGTGAGGTTGACGTCGAGCGACTGGGCGAGCAGCTCGCTCGCCTCGGCCAGGAACGTCAGCCAGGCCTGGCGGCGCAGATCGGTGCGGCGCAGGCGGTCGTTCTCCAGATACAGCGAGAAGCGTTCGGCGACCAGCGTGGCCAGCGGCTGGGCGTAGCCGATGGGGGAGGCGTCGAGCTCGAGCTCGCCCGAGTAGGGCCGCTGCATCGACAGCGGCACCCGGATCGTGTCGGCGTCGTCGCGCGGCGCCCGGCCGTAGCGGGCCAGCAGCTGGCGGCCGCCGCCGTCGCCGCGGTCGAGCCGGATCACCCCGCCGGCGGCGCCGGTCAGCCGGGCCAGCTGGGCGAGCAGATCGGCGGCGAACTCGGCCACCCCCTCCTCGGACTGCCGCTCGGGGGTGACCTGCAACAGCGTGGAGAGCGCGCCGACGCTCGGGGTGCCCGTCTCGATCGCGTTCACCGCCGCCGGCACGACCGCCGAGGACGTCCCGGCGGATTCGCCCTCGAGCCGGAACCAGACCCCCTTGCCGGTGCCCTCGTGAACCGTGCCCCACCGGCGGGCGAAATGATCGACCAGCAGCAGGCCACGCCCGCGCTCGGCGACCTCGCCGATGTCGACGCTCTCGTTGCGCGGGCCGACGGCGAGCTGCTCGACCGGGCCGGGCGCGAAGTCGGTGACCGTCACGGTGAGCCCGCTCGGGTCGGCTCGCACCTCGATGTCGAGCTCGGTGTTCGCGTGCACCACCGCGTTGGTCGACAGCTCCGTCGTCAGGAGCAGCGCCTCGTTGAGCAGGGAATCGAGCCCGGCCTCCTCGAGCACGGAGCGCACCAGGGCACGCGCCGCCGCGGGGGTGCGCCGGTCGTTGGGCAGCCGGACGCGGCGGAGCAGTCCACCCGCCGGGGTGTCCGAGATCGCATCGGCCTCCACTGACACGCATGCATCCTCTCCTGTCGGTGGGCCTGTGCACAAAGTCGTCTCTCGCATTGACCCGGTCGGGCGAGAGAGGATGGGGGGCCCACCAAGGATGGACAGCGAGTGAGGACAGCATGACCGCGGCCAAAGAAGCCAGCGTCGGCATGCCCGACGACACCGCAGTGCTCGGCGAGCTCGCCGAGGCCCTGCGGCGCGTTCGCCGTGGCGACCTCAAGGTGCGGCTGCCCCGCCGCAGCGGGTTGCCCGGCGAGGTCGCCGACGCGTTCAACGAGGTGGTGTCGCTGCAGGAGCGGCAGAATCTCGACTTGAGGCGGATCAGCCGGATCGTCGGCCGCGACGGCCGGCTCACCGAGCGCCTGGACGACGAGGGTCTCGACGGCGCCTGGGCCGACAGCGTGCGATCGGTCAACGCGCTGATCGACGACCTGGGCCGCCCGACGACGGAGATCTCCCGCGTCATCGTCGCCGTCGCCGAGGGTGACCTGTCGCAGCACATGGCCCTGGAGATGGACGGGCGACCCCTGCGGGGTGAATTCCTGCGCATCGGCCGCACCGTCAACACCATGGTCGACCAGCTGTCGTCGTTCGCCGACGAGGTGACCCGGGTGGCCCGTGAGGTGGGCACCGAGGGCGAGCTGGGCGGCCAGGCCGACGTCCGCGGCGTGGCCGGCACCTGGAAGGACCTGACCGACTCGGTCAACACGATGGCGTCGAACCTGACCCACCAGGTGCGCTCGATCTCCCAGGTGGCGACGGCCATGGCCCGGGGCGACCTGTCGCAGAAGATCACGGTCTCCGCCCGCGGTGAGGTGGCCGAGCTGGCCGACACCATGAACGGCGTGACCGACACGCTGCGGCTCTTCGCCGAGCAGGTGACCCGGGTGGCCCGCGAGGTGGGCACCGAGGGCAAGCTGGGCGGCCAGGCCGAGGTGCCCAACGTGGCCGGCACCTGGAAGGACCTCACCGACTCGGTGAACTCGATGGCGTCCAACCTGACGAGCCAGGTGCGCAACATCGCCCAGGTCTCGACCGCGGTGGCCAAGGGCGACCTGTCGCAGAAGATCACGGTGGCCGCGCAGGGCGAGATCCTGGAGCTCAAGGACACCGTCAACACGATGGTCGACCAGCTGTCGTCGTTCGCCGACGAGGTCACCCGGGTGGCTCGCGAGGTGGGCACCGAGGGCCGGCTGGGCGGTCAGGCCCAGGTCCGCGGGGTCTCGGGCACGTGGCGCGACCTCACCGAGAACGTGAACCAGCTCGCGGCCAACCTGACCGACCAGGTGCGGAACATCTCGCAGGTCTCCACGGCCGTGGCCAAGGGTGACCTGTCGCAGAAGATCACGGTCGACGCCCGGGGCGAGATCCTCGAGCTGAAGAGCACCATGAACACGATGGTCGACCAGCTGTCGTCGTTCGCCGACGAGGTGACCCGGGTGGCCCGCGAGGTGGGCTCCGAGGGCAAGCTGGGCGGTCAGGCCCAGGTCCAGGGCGTCTCGGGCACGTGGCGCGACCTGACCGACAACGTGAACTACATGGCGTCCAACTTGACCAGCCAGGTACGCAACATCGCCTCGGTCACCACGGCCGTGGCCAAGGGCGACCTGTCGCAGAAGATCACGGTCGACGCCCGCGGCGAGATCCTCGAGCTGAAGTCGACCGTCAACACGATGGTCGATCAGCTGTCCTCGTTCGCCGACGAGGTGACCCGCGTGGCCCGCGAGGTGGGCACCGAGGGCAAGCTCGGCGGTCAGGCCCAGGTGCGCGGCGTGGCCGGCACCTGGCGCGACCTGACCGACAACGTCAACTCGATGGCCTCCAACCTGACCGGCCAGGTGCGCAACATCGCCCAGGTCTCGACGGCCGTGGCCAAGGGTGACCTGTCGCAGAAGATCACGGTCGACGCCCAGGGCGAGATCCTCGAGCTCAAGAACACCGTGAACACGATGGTCGACCAGCTGTCGTCGTTCGCCGACGAGGTGACCCGGGTGGCCCGCGAGGTGGGCTCCGAGGGCAAGCTCGGCGGTCAGGCCCAGGTGCGCGGCGTGGCCGGCACCTGGCGCGACCTGACCGACAACGTGAACTACATGGCGTCCAACCTGACCGCGCAGGTGCGCAACATCGCCTCGGTCACCACCGCCGTGGCCAAGGGCGACCTGTCGCAGAAGATCACGGTCGACGCCCGGGGCGAGATCCTCGAGCTCAAGGACACCGTCAACACGATGGTCGACCAGCTCTCGAGCTTTGCCACCGAGGTCACCCGGGTCGGCCGCGAGGTCGGCGTCGAGGGCAAGCTCGGCGGTCAGGCCCAGGTCAAGGGCGTTTCCGGTACGTGGCAGGACCTGACCGACAACGTCAACCAGCTCGCCTCCACGCTGACCATCCAGCTGCGCGCGATCGCCGAGGTGTCCACCGCTGTGACCCGGGGCGACCTGACCCAGAGCATCGCGGTCGAGGCGCAGGGCGAGGTTGCGGAGCTCAAGGACAACATCAACCAGATGATCGTCACGCTGCGCGAGACGACCAAGGCCAACGCCGAACAGGGCTGGCTCGACTCCAACCTGGCCCGGATCGGCGGCCTGCTGCAGGGCCAGCGGGATCTCGGCGAGGTCTGCCGCATGATCATGACCGAGGTGACCCCGCTGGTCGACGCCCAGCTGGGCGCGTTCTTCCTGGTCGACAATGAGCAGGCAGTCATGCGGCTGCGCCTGGCCGCCTCGTACGGCTATGTCGCCCGCAACCACGAGGTGACCTTCGGGCCGGGCGAGGGGCTGGTCGGCCAGGCCGCCGTCTCGCGCCGCACGATCCGCGTGCGGGCCACCCACGACGGCATCCTGACCATGCGTTCCGGCCTCATGTCGATGCCGCCCAACGACCTGGTCGTGCTGCCGGTGCTGTTCGAGGGCGAGATGCTCGGCGTGATCGAGTTCGCGTCGGTGGCCACGTTCTCGGGCCTGCACCTGACGTTCCTCGAGCGGCTCGTGTCCACGATCGGGGTCGCCCTCAACACCATTCAGGCCAACCGGCGTACGGAGGAACTGCTCTCGCAGTCGCAGCGGCTGGCCCGCGAGATGCAGGACCAGTCGGCCGAGCTGCAGCGCACCAACGCCGAGCTCGAGGACAAGGCGCAGCTGCTGAGCGAGCAGAAGGCCAACATCGAGACCAAGAACCGCGAGATCGAGCAGGCCCGGCGCGGCCTGGAGGAGAAGGCGCAGCAGCTCAGCCGGGCCAGCGCGTACAAGTCGGAGTTCCTGGCCAACATGAGCCACGAGCTCCGCACGCCGCTGAACTCGCTGCTCCTGCTGGCCCGGCTGCTGGCCGACAACCCCGAGAGCAACCTGACCGGCAAGCAGATCGAGTTCGCCCGGACGATCCACAGTGCCGGCTCCGACCTGCTCTCGCTGATCGACGACATCCTCGACCTGGCCAAGATCGAGGCGGGCCGGATGGACGTCGAGCCCGACCAGGTCGAGTTCGAGGACGTCCGCAGCTACGTCGAGCAGGCCTTCGCGCCCCAGGCCAACGAGAAGGACCTGGAGTTCCGGGTCTGGCTGCAGCCGGGGCTGCCCGAGTCGATCCTCACCGACCCGCAGCGCCTCCAGCAGATCCTGCGCAACCTGCTCTCCAACGCGGTCAAGTTCACCGACAGCGGCTCGGTCACGCTGAGCATCTTCGGCGCCCCGCCCGAGACCGACTTCGACGTGCCCGCGCTGGCCGGCGCCCGTCAGGTGATCGCGTTCGCGGTGACCGACACGGGCATCGGCATCAGCGACGAGAAACTGGCGATCATCTTCGAGCCGTTCCAGCAGGCCGACGGCACGACCACCCGCAAGTACGGGGGCACCGGCCTGGGCCTCTCGATCAGCCGCGACCTGGCCGCCCTGCTCGGCGGCACGATCGTGGTCTCGTCCCGGCCGGGCGAGGGGTCGACGTTCACGCTCTACATGCCGGACGCGCTGAGTGCCGAGGCGATCTCGCCGCTGAGCCTGCCCACGCTGCCGTCGGCGACGGTGGTCGTGCAGCCGGCCGCCGCGCCCATCGACATGCCGCTCATGGAGCTGCCGGTCATGCACCACCACGCCGACCTGGAAGGTCACGTGGTCAGCCCGGCCAGCCGGCAGCTCGACGGCGCCACCGTGCTGATCGTCGACGACGACGTGCGCAACGTCTTCGCGCTGACCAGCGCGCTCGAGATGCACGGGCTCAACGTTCTCTACTCCGACAACGGGGTCGACGGCGTCCGCCTGCTGGGCGAGCACCCCGAGGTCGACATCGTGCTGATGGACGCGATGATGCCCGACCAGGACGGCTACGAGACCACTCGCGGCATCCGGCGCAACCAGCGCTTCCAGGATCTGCCGGTAGTCTTCCTCACGGCTAAGGCGATGCCCGGCGACCGGGAATCGGCTCTGGCCGCCGGGGCCAGCGACTACATCACCAAGCCCGTCGACCTGGACGAGCTGATCGAGCTGATGGCCCGCTGGGTGAACGCGGACAAGGCGATCGAGCCCGGCCGGGACTGAGCCGGGTCCGGTCCGGTGGACCTGATCTGTTCGAGACAGCCGACGGAAAGGACGGGGTGTGGCTGAGCGCGCGAAGGCCCTGCTGGTCGACGACCGCAGGGACAACCTGCTGGCGCTGGAGGCGATCCTGCAGGGCCTGCCGGTGACGGCGGTGGCCGTCGAGAGCGGCGAGGCCGCGCTCAAGCAGCTGCTCACCGACGATTTCGCGGTGATCCTGCTCGACGCGCAGATGCCCAACATGGACGGCTTCGAGACGGCCAGCCACATCAAGCGGCGCGAACGCACCCGGCACGTGCCGATCCTGTTCCTCACCGCCGCCGACCGCGATGCCCAGCTCGCGCTGCGGGGCTACGCGGTCGGCGCGGTGGACTACCTGACCAAGCCGTTCGACCCGTGGGTGCTGCGGGCCAAGGTCAATATCTTTGTCGAGCTCTGGAACAAGACCCAGCAGCTCAAGGCCCAGGCCGAGGCGACCCGTGAGCGCGAGGCGCAGTGGCAGCGGCTCACCGAGACGGTCGACGAGGCGGCCCGGGTGCTGCGGGCCGGCGGCGACGAGGCCGGCGCCGAGGCGCTCGCCCTGCTCGAGAAGGCCCGCTGGGGCAGCTGAGGCTCAGACGTTGGCGTACGGCGTGAGCGCGTCCGAGAGAAGCTGCCGGAGCACCGACTTCGGGCGCGCCCCGACCAGCCGGCGCGTCACCACGCCGTTCTGGAAGATCAGCAGTGTCGGCAGCGACATGATCCCGTACTCCCGGGCGGTGCCGGGGTTCTCGTCGGCGTTCAGCGTGGTGATGAGCAGCCGTCCGGCGAACTCGGGCTGCAGCTCGGCCAGCGTGCGCGCCATCGGCCCGCACGGCGGGCACCACTCGGCCCAGACGTCGACGACGACCGGCATCCCGGCATCGCTGAGCGACGACGCGATGGTGGCATCGGTCAGGGCGGGCAGATCTGTGTGCGGCATGGCGACTCCCGGAGTGCGACGGCCTCGTCCAACTGGGCGCGCAGCTGCTGCCGGAGGTCGGTGAGCTGCCCCAGAAAGCCGTCCACTTCGGCCAGCTTGCGGCGCAGCACCAGCACCGAGTCGGGACAGACGTGACCCGACTGGTTCCCGGCCCGCAGACACGCGACGAAGGGCCGGATGTCCTCGATGCCGAAACCGGCCGCCAGCAGCGACCGGATCTCCCGCACCACGCGCAGTTCGGCGTCGTCGTACTGCCGGTAGCCGTTCGCGTCCCGGCCGGCCCGCACGAGCCCCTGCTGCTCGTAGTAGCGCAGCGTCCGCGGGCTCGTCCCGGCCCGCGTCGCCAGCTCACCGATCAACATCCCGGTGTCCCCTCGTCGTCGCCGACGCTAGGCCTTGACACCGGCGTCAAGGCAAGGCCGCCACAGATCTGAAGCAGCCGGAGGTCTCAGGCAGTGCTGCTGATCATCAGCGCGCTGCGCAAACCGGTGATGTCGAGCACTCGCAGCAGGAAGTCGCCGACGTTCGTCAGCGACAGGACAGAACGGGCATGTTGCGCCTTGCGGCTGAGTACGACGAGCGTGCCGAGGCCTTGCGAATCACAGAAGGTGACACCGGCCATGTCGAGCACGATGCGGGCCGGCGGCTCGATCAGCGTCTCGTTGACCAGCGTCGACAGGTTCGTGACCGTGAGCACGTCAATCTCCCCGGCGAGGTGGAAGATGACCTCGTCGGGTGCTTGCTCAACCGTGATCGACAGCTCGGGTCGTTCCACCGGGACAGCCTATCGCCTGTGCGCTTGTTCGGCCTGTTGGGCGCGACCGTACCGGGGCGTTCCCGACATCGCCGGATGACACCTCGCGTCATCCTCGGGTGATGTGAGGAACCCTCTTGAGATTCCCGCCGGACCGCGCTGACACAATGGGAGCTGCTGTGACCACCTCATACCGCCCCGAGGGCCTCCCCTACCCGGAGGACGCCCCGGCATCCCAGGCCCTTTTCGACCGCGCCCAGGCTGTTGTGCCCGGCGGGGTCAATTCACCCGTGCGTGCGTTCCGAGCGGTCGGTGGCACGCCCCGTTTCATGGCCCACGGCTCCGGCGCGTGGCTCACCGACGCCGACGGCCGCCGCTATGTCGACCTCGTCAACTCGTGGGGCCCGCTGATCCACGGTCACGCCCATCTCGAGGTCATCGCCGCGATCCAGTCGGCCGCGACCCGGGGCACCAGCTTCGGCACCCCGACGGCGGGCGAGGTCGACCTGGCCGAGGAGATCGTCCGGCGTACGCCCGTCGACGAGGTCCGCCTGGTCAACTCGGGCACCGAGGCCACCATGTCGGCGATCCGCCTGGCCCGGGGCTTCACCGGGCGTTCCAAGATCGTGAAGTTCGCCGGTTGCTACCACGGGCACGTCGACGCGCTGCTGGCCGCGGCCGGCTCCGGCGTCGCCACGCTCGGCCTGCCCGACTCGCCCGGCGTCACCGGCGCCGCCGCGAGCGAGACGATCGTGCTGCCCTACAACGACGTCGCCGCGGTCGAGGAGGCCTTCCGGCGCGACGGCGGCGAGATCGCGGCGATCATCACCGAGGCCGCGGCCGGCAACATGGGCGTGATCGCCCCGCTCGACGGGTTCAACCAGCGGCTGGCCGAGATCGCCCACGCGGCCGGCGCCCTGCTCATCGTCGACGAGGTGATGACCGGCTTCCGTGTCTCGGCGGGCGGCTGGGCCGGGCTCGACCCGGTCGACGCCGACCTGTTCACCTTCGGCAAGGTGATGGGCGGCGGCCTGCCGGCGGCGGCGTTCGGCGGCCGTCGCGAGATCATGTCGCGGCTGGCCCCGGCCGGTCCCGTCTATCAGGCCGGCACTCTCTCGGGCAACCCGCTGGCCTGTGCGGCCGGGCTGGCCTCGCTGCGGCTCGCCGACGAGGCCGTCTACAAGCGCCTCGACGAGCTGTCCGCGACCGTCGGCGCGCTCGCCGCCGACGCGCTGACCACCGCGGGCGTGCCGCACCGGCTCTCGTTCGCCGGCAACATGTTCTCGATCTTCTTCACGGAGTCCGAGGTGGTCGACTACGAGTCGGCCCGGACCCAGGACGCGGGCGCGTTCAAGGCGTTCTTCCACGCGATGCTGGCCCGCGGCGTCTACCTGCCGCCGAGCGCCTTCGAGTCGTGGTTCGTCTCGACCGCGATCGACGAGGAAGCGCTGGAACAGATCGCGTCGGCGTTGCCTTACGCGGCGCGCGCCGCGGCGGGGGGAGAACTGTGAGCGAGCCGACGAGAACCACCGTCCACGTGATGCGGCACGGCGAGGTCTTCAACCCCGACCAGGTCCTGTACGGGCGCCTGCCCGACTTCCACCTGTCTGAGCTCGGCAAGCAGATGGCCGTGGCGGCGGCCGAGTCGCTGGCCGGGCGCGACGTCACCCACGTGGTGGCCAGCCCGCTCGACCGCGCGCAGGAGACCGCCGTACCGATCGCCGCGGAATTCGACCTCAAGATCGCCAGCGACGTCCGGCTGATCGAGAGCTCGAACTACTTCGAGGGCAAGAAGGTCTCGGTCGGCGACGGCGCGCTCACCAATCCGCGGCACTGGTGGGTGCTGCGCGACCCGATCACCCCGTCCTGGGGCGAGGCCTACCTGGTCATCGCGCAGCGGATGTTCGCCGCGGTGCAGGCGGCCCGGGTCGCCGCCGAGGGTCACGAGGCCGTCTGTGTGTCACATCAGCTGCCGATCTGGACGCTGCGGCGCTATATAGAGAAGAAGCGTTTGTGGCACGACCCCCGTCGCCGGGAGTGCGCGCTGGCCAGCATCACGTCGTTCCGCTTCGAGGACTCCAAGGTCGTCGGCATCGACTACGCCGAGCCCGCCGCCCACCTGGTGGCCCTCTCCGCGACAGCCAAGACCGCCAAGGGAGCTTGACCATGCGCCGCCTCGCCGCTGTCCTGGCCGCCGCCGTGCTCACGGCCGGTGTCCTCGCCGGATGCGGCGGGGAGGACAACTGGGCCGAGAAGTGCACGACGGCCAACGGCGTGGTCGAGTGCGCACCCGATCAGCGGACCGCGGTCAAGCCGGTCAGCGGCGAGCTGCTCGACGGCGGCAAGTACGACCTGAGCCAGGATCTCGGCAAGGTCGTCGTGGTCAATTTCTGGGGCTCGTGGTGCGCGCCCTGCCGGGCCGAGGCCGACGACCTGGAAAAGACGTACCAGGCGACCAAGGCCAAGAACGTCACGTTCATCGGCGTCAACTCGCGGGACGACCGGGACGCGGCCCGTGAGTTCGAGCGCGGCCGGGTCACCTATCCGAGCCTCTACGACTTCGACGGCCAGGTCGGCCTGCAGTTCGATGTCACGCAGGTCAGCACCCCGGCCACCCTGATCATCGACCGGCAGGGCCGCATCGCCGCCGCGGTGCGCCAGGCCACCACGATCACTCAACTGCAGCCGCTGGTGGAAAAGGTGGCCGCGGAGGGGAACGGCTGATGAGCGACAGCTTCGCCTCGATCGCCGGCACCGGTCCGCTGCTGCTGGCCATCGGGGTCGCCGTGATCGCCGGCCTGGTCAGCATCCTGTCGCCGTGCGTCCTGCCGCTCGTGCCCGGCTACCTGTCCTACGTCACCGGTCTGGCCGGCTCCGACCTGGACGCCGGATCCCGGAGCCCGGAGCCGGTCGAGGGCGGCGGGGTGGGGACGCTGACCAAGCCGGCCGTACGGACCGCGGGCACCGGTCGCGTGCTGGCCGGCACCAGCCTGTTCGTGCTGGGCTTCATGGTCGTGTTCACGCTGCTCACCACGGCGGCCGCCAAGCTGGGCTTCCTGCTGCGCCACCAGGACGCGCTCAACCTCGTCCTGGGCGTTCTGATCATCCTGCTCGGGGTCGCCTATCTGGGCTGGATCCCCGGTCTGCAGCGGGAGGCCCGGATCACCCGGCTGCCCGCCGCCGGGCTGCTCGGCGCCCCGGTGTTCGGCGCGATCTTCGCCTTCTCCTGGATCCCGTGCGTCGGCCCGACCCTGGGCGCGGTCATCCTGCTGGCCACCACCTCGGGTCAGACCGACCGGGCGGTGATCCTGGCCGTGGCGTACAGCCTGGGTCTGGGCATTCCGTTCGTGCTCTTCGGTCTGTTCTTCCGCAAGCTGCTCGGGGTCTTCCGGGCCGTCCGCCGCAACAGCCGCTGGATCACCCGGATCGGCGGCGTGCTGCTCATCCTGGTCGGGCTGGCCCTGGTCACCGGTGGCTGGAACCACTTCCTGGTGTGGCTCAAGGTCACCTTCGACTTCGGGGGGACCGTGCTGTGACCGTTGTCGAGCAACGCCCGGCCGCCCCGGCTGCGCCGCCGCCGCGCCGCACCAACCGGCTGTGGGCCCTGCTGCGCAACTCCTGGCGGCAGCTCACCAGCATGCGTACGGCTCTGGTGCTGCTCTTCCTGCTGGCGATCGCCGCCATCCCGGGCTCGATCTTCCCGCAACGCGCGGTCAACGCCGAGCGGGTGACGCAGTACTACCAGGCGCATCCCGATCTGGCGCCGTGGCTGGAGCGTCTCGGCGGCTTCGAGGTCTACGCGTCGCCCTGGTTCGCCTCGATCTACCTGCTGCTCTTCACGTCGCTGATCGGCTGTGTCGTGCCCCGGCTGCTCGACCACGTGCGCGCGCTGCGGATGGCGCCGCCCGAGGCGCCCAAGCGTCTGGAACGACTGCCCGAGCACGCCGAGCCGTTCCCGCGCGCGGGCGAACCGGCCGAGGTCGCCGCGAGCGTCGCCCGCGACCTGCGCCGCCGCCGGTGGCGCACCAAGGTGCGCGAGGCCGAGGACGGCAGCTGGACCGTCTCGGCCGAGAAGGGCCACCTCAAGGAGTCCGGCAACCTGCTCTTCCACTTCGCCCTGCTGGCTGTGCTGATCGGCGTCGGCTTCGGGCACTGGTACGGCTGGCACGCCAACCGGCTGCTGGTCGGTGGCAACGCTTCGGGCTTCTGCAACACGCTCACGCAGTACGACGACTCCACGCTCGGCCCCCGGGTGCAGCCGGCCGACCTGCCGAACTTCTGCCTCAAGCTGACCGACTTCGACGCCACCTTCCAGAGCACCGGCCAGCCCAAGACCTTCCTGGCCACCGTGCAGGTGACCCAGGACGGCGGCCCGGCCGAGACCCGGAAGTTCACGGTGAACGACCCGCTGCGGCTGGGCGACGCCAACGTCTATCTGCTCGGGCACGGCTACGCGCCGGTCCTCAAGTACACCGACCGCTTCGGCGTCTCGCAGACCAAGGTCGTGCCGTTCCTGCCGATCGACGCCATGCAGACCAGCGAGGGCGTCGCCCAGTTCCCCGACGTCAACATCGACCCGAAGACCGACAAGCGGGACTCCACACTCCAGATGGGCTTCGAAGGCCGGTACCTGCCGACCGCGCCCACCGACGGCCGGGCCACCTCGGCGTTCCCGGCCGAGGACAACCCGATGCTCTACCTGACGGCCTACCGCGGTGACCTCGGCCTCGACGTCGGCACGCCCGGCTCGGTGTATTCGCTCGACCAGGGCCAGCTCGCCTCGGGTGAGCTCAAGAACGTCAGCGGGACACGTCCGCACGCGCTCAAGCTGGGCGGCACCTGGACCCTGGACGACGGCACCAAGCTCGAGTTCGTCGGCACCCGGCCGTTCGCCACCCTGTCCGTCCGGCACGACCCGACCCAGGGGCTGGTGCTGGCCGGCGCGGTGCTCGGCCTGATCGGGCTGATGCTCTCGCTCGGCGGCCACCGGCGCCGGGTGTGGTTCCGGGCGCGGAGAAATACCGACCTGACAGGTTCGTCGGCGAGCTCCGGCGGTACGTTGTTGGCGGCCGGTGGCCTGCCGCGCACCGACTATCCCGGTTTTCCGGACGAGTTCAAGGCTGTGGTGAAGGCCGCCGAGGAAGGGACGCCCTGATGGCGGAGTTGTCCAACCAGTTGATGGCGGCGGCCGTCCTGGCCTATCTGATTGCGATGGTCTGCTACGCGGGCGAGTACGCGTTCGGCAAGCGCAGCCGCATCGGCCGCGCGGCGATCCGGCCGGTCGAGGCCAAGCAGCTCGTCGGCGCGGGGGCCACTGTTCCGGCAGACACTGTTCCGGCGGACGCTGTTCCGCCCGTCGTCGTCGAGACGTCGGAGACGCCGGCCGGGCGTGACCGCGGCGAGCTGGTCGGCCGCATCGCCGTCGGCGTCAACGTCCTCGCCGTGCTGCTGCACCTCGGCGGTCTGGTCACGCGCGGAGTCGCGGCTGACCGGATGCCGTGGGGCAACATGTACGAGTACATCCTGTCGACCACGTTCATCGCGTCGGCGGTCTGGATCGGGGTCGTGCTGGCCCGCCCGGCCGTGCGTCACCTGGGCCTGTTCGCCTCGCTCGCGCTGGTCGTCATGCTCGGCGCGGCCACCATGATCGCGTACACCCCGGTCGGCCCGCTGGTGCCCGCGCTCAACTCGTACTGGTTCATCATCCACGTGTCGACGATCATCATCGGCTCGGGCATCTTCCTGATCGGCGCCGTGCCGGCCGCGATGTTCCTCATCCGGAACGGGTACGACGAGGGCAAGCGCAAGTTCCCCTACACGCTCGGTAAGCACGTGCCCGCAGCCGTGACGCTCGAGCGGCTGACGTTCCGCTTGCACGCCTTCGCCTTCCCGCTGTTCACCTTCGGCGCGCTGATCGCGGGGCCGATCTGGGCCGAGGCGTCCTGGGGCCGCTACTGGGGCTGGGACCCCAAGGAGGTCTGGGCGTTCATCTCCTGGGTCGTCTACGCCGGCTACCTGCACGCCCGGGCCACGCCCAGCGTGAAGCGCACGGTGGCCACCTGGATCGCGCTGCTGGGCTTCGTGACCATGTTGATGAACCTGTTCGGCGTCAACCTGTTCTTCGAGGGCCTGCACTCGTACGCCAACGCGGGCTGACGCCCCGGTGGCTCACGGCCGGTCGCCGCAGCCGCCGGCCGTCCACGTGTCGTAGCGGGTGAGCCAGTCCAGGCAGAAGCCGCCCTTGAGCCGGCGCTGGGTGGGATCGGTGCCGGTCCGGGTGGGCACGTCCTCGCGCCAGAATCGCGGCTCGCCGTCGGTGGGCCGCAGCCGGACGTTGTCCACCGTCACGGGCGGCACGTCGATCAGCCCGGGCCTCTTCCCGTCGACGTGCACCTCCACATACTGCTCGACGGTCGAGGTGGGGCCGATCGGTAGGAGCTGGGTGGTGAGCAGATTCCACCGTTCGCCCCACCACAGCCAGGCACTCCACACGCCGTTCTTGCCCGCGTGCAGGTCGATCCAGATCTTGTCACCCGGGCGCAGCGTGTACTGCTCGTAGAACTGCCAGGTCTTCGTGTTGGTGTTGAAGGTGTAGACCTGCTGCTTGCCGGCCCCGGCCCAGCCCGTTTCGGCCCAGCCGGCCTCCAGCCAGGCGATGGTGCCCCGGCCCAGGTTGCGCTTGGCCATGAACCGGGCGGCCACGAAGTCGTACGAGCGGGTGCGGATCGCCCCGTCGACCACCGACATGCGGCCCGACACCCCGGCCCACTCCCCGCCGGTGTTGGCGCCCAGGTGGTGGTAGCCGCTCGGCGTGAAGCCGGCCTGGCCCGGCCGGGGCAGACGCACCCCGGACTCGCGGATGTGACCCGCGGCACGACAGGCCCCGGGAGTGGCCGGGCCGGCCGGCTGGGCCGGCGGCCGCTGCGACGCCCGGGCGGGTGGGCAGGCCGGCAGCGCCGTCCTGCTGCCGACCGCGGAAGAGGAGCTCTGAGCTGCAGAAACAGCCGGAGCCGGACCTGCCGGCGCGGCGACCAGGCCCGCCATCGCGCACCACAGCGCCACGTCACGGACCTTCACCAGCACCTCGCCTGCGCATCGGGATATCGTTAACTCAACGCGAATCGGACATCACGAGTGACGGTGATCGCCCGCGCGCGGAACTGTCGGACCCGTGCGCGAGACTGGATGTCATGGCGCCTCGTGGATTTCCCTATGAAGATCTGCAGAGCTTCCTCACCGCCCTCGAGGCGGCGGGTGAGCTGCGGCGGGTGACCGTCCCGGCCGACCCGACGCTGGAGATCA
The DNA here is from genome assembly GCF_023544445.1 of Actinoplanes sp. M2I2. Classification (GTDB taxonomy): domain Bacteria; phylum Actinomycetota; class Actinomycetes; order Mycobacteriales; family Micromonosporaceae; genus Actinoplanes. The sequence goes on from NZ_JALPVJ010000008.1 coordinate 90,340, forward strand.
GCGAGGTGGTCACGCGCACCGTGCGGGCCGGCGGGCCGGCGCTGCTGTTCGAGCGGCCCACCCGCGGCTCGATGCCGTTGGCGATCAACCTGTTCGGCACCGAGAAACGCATGGCGATGGCGCTCGGCGTCGACAGTCTCGACGAGGTGGGCGACCGGATCGGGTCGATGATCAAGCCCGAGCTCCCGGTCGGCTGGTCCGGCATCCGCGAGGGCATCGGCAAGGTGCTGCAGCTCAAGTCGCTGCCGCCGCGCAAGGTCAAGACCGCGCCCTGCCAGGAGGTCGTGCTCAAGGGCGACGAGGTCGATCTCGGTCTGCTGCCCGGGCTGCAGATCTGGCCCGGCGACGGCGGCATCTACCACAACTTCGGGCTCACCCACACCAAGCACCCCGAGACCGGCAAACGCAACCTGGGCCTCTACCGCCTGCAGCAGCACTCCAAGAACACGCTCGGCATGCACTGGCAGATCCACAAGGACTCGACCGCCCACCACGCGGTGGCCGAGCGGCTCGGGCAGCGTCTGCCGGTCGCGATCGCGATCGGCTGCGACCCGGTGGTCAGCTACTCCGCCTCCGCCCCGCTGCCCTCCGACATCGACGAGTACCTGTTCGCGGGCTTCCTCCGGGGCGAGCGGGTCGAGATGGTCGACTGCCTCACCGTCCCGCTCCAGGTGCCGGCCCAGGCCCAGATCATCCTCGAGGGCTATCTCGAGCCCGGCGAGCGGTTGCCCGAGGGCCCGTTCGGCGACCACACCGGGTTCTACACCCCGGTCGAGCCGTTCCCGGTGCTCCACATCGAGTGCATGACCATGCGCAAAAAGCCGATCTACCACTCGATCATCACGTCGAAGCCGCCGCAGGAGGACCACGGCCTGGGCAAGGCCACCGAGCGCATCTTCCTGCCCCTGCTCAAGATGCTGATCCCCGACATCGTCGACTACGACCTGCCGTCGGCCGGCGTCTTCCACAACTGCGCGATCGTGTCGATCCGCAAGCGGTACCCCAAACACGCGCAAAAGATCATGAACGCGGTCTGGGGCGCCCACTCGCTGGCGATGACCAAGCTGGTCGTGATCGTCGACGAGGACTGCGACGTCCACGACTACAACGAGGTCGCCTTCCGCGCGTTCGGCAACGTCGACTACAGCCGCGACCTGCTGCTCACCGAGGGCCCGGTCGACCACCTCGACCACGCCTCCTACCAGCAGTTCTGGGGCGGCAAGGCGGGCATCGACGCCACCCGTAAGCTGCCTTCCGAGGGCTACTCACGAGGCTGGCCCGAGGAGATGGCGATGCCTGCCGAGGTGACCAGCCTGGTGGACAAGCGCTGGAAGGAGTACGGCATATGACGGCGGTCGCGGCGGTCCCGGAAAAGCCCGGCAAGGTCAAGGCGTTCCTGCGCCTGGTCGCGATCGAGCACTCGGTCTTCGCGCTCCCGTTCGCCTATCTGTCGGCCGCCGTCGCCCTCGACCGCCTCGGCACCGGCGTCCACTGGCTCGATCTGCTGCTGATCACCATCGCGATGGTGTCCGGTCGCACGTTCGCCATGGCGGCCAACCGCATCCTCGACCGCCGGATCGACGCCCTCAACCCCCGCACCAAGAACCGCGAACTGGTCACCGGCGCGGTCAGCCCGCGGACGGCGTGGACCGGCGCCGCCGTCTCGCTGGTGGTCATGGCCCTCGCCGCGGGACTGCTCAACTGGCTGTGCCTGCTGCTGTTCCCGCTCGCCGTGATCCCGCTGGTCGTCTATCCGTACGCCAAGAGGTTCACCAACTTCCCGCACTACGTGCTCGCGCTGGCCCAGGCGGTCGCCCCGGTCGGCGCCTGGCTCGGCATCACCGGCACCTTCGACGGCTCGGGCCCGGCCTGGCTGCTCGGCCTCGCGGTGGGCCTGTGGATCGGCGGCTTCGACATCATCTACGCCTGCCAGGACGTCGAGATCGACCGCCAGATCGGCGTGCACTCGACCCCCGCGCGCTTCGGCGTGCGCACGGCGCTGCACATCTCGACCGTCACCCACGTCGTGACGTTCGCGCTGTTCGTCTGGTTCGGCCAGGTCGTCGGCCTCGGCTGGCTCTGGTGGATCGGCCTGGCCCTGACCGCGGCCGCCTTCGCCTACCAGCACATCGTCGTCACGCCGACCGACCTGTCGAAGGTCAACCGGGCGTTCTTCACGGCCAACGGCTTCGTCGGCATCGCGCTGTTCCTCTTCGCCCTCCTCGACCTGCTCCTGCTGTAACCGTTCACCCGGCGCCCTCCGTCCAATACGCGTGAGCGACCACGAGGCCGAGTTCCGCGAGTTCGTCGGCGCGCAGATGGAGGCGCTGCGGGGGCTCGCCTACCTCACCTGCGGCGACTGGCAGGTGGCCGAGGACGCGGTGCTCGGCGCTCTGGCCCGCCTCTACGTGAAGTGGGGGCGGGTCGAGAACCCCCAGGCGTACGCGCGCACCGCCGTCGTGCGGGCCGCCATCGACGAGACGCGAAGACCGTGGTGGCGGCGTGAGCAGTCGCACGGCGACGCCCTGCCCGAGGTGGTGGCGCCCGACGAGATCCTGACCATCGACGACCGGGTGCAGCTGCGGCAGGCGTTGCTGCAGGTGCCGGTCAAGCACCGGGCGGTGCTGGTGCTGCGCTTTCTCGAAGGACTCAGCGTGCCGCAGACGGCGGCGGCGCTGCGCTGCCCCGAGGGCACGGTGAAGGCGTACACGTCCCGGGGCCTCGACGCCCTGCGACGGATCCTCGGCGCCGACCTGAGCATCGACGAGCGCGTGGAGGCCCGTCATGAAGCTGTCTGAACTGCTGCTGGCCGCCCGCGAAGAGGCGCCGGCCGCTCGGATCACCGTCGACGACGTCGTCGCGGCGGGCCGCCGACGCAAGCGGCGGCGAAACACGGGATGGGCGGTGGCGGCTCTGCTGGCGGTGATCGCCGCGATCGGTGTGCCGCAGCTCGTGGCCCGACCCTCGGTTCCGCCGGTCACCCCACCGAAGGCCGGACTTCTCGACCTGCGCTTTTCGGGTTATCGAAGCGGCGACCTTCGGGTCGGCGATCCGGAATGGGTGAGCATCGAAAACCAACTGGCGTCGATCGGCCGGGAGCTGTCGCCGGGCGTGTACCGGTCCGTCGGCCGGCTCGCCCTGTATCCCACCGGATCCGTCCCGCACACGTTCAGGATGGATGGCCCGAGGGAGTCCGGCGGGGCGATCAACGGTCGCGAGGCCTGGTTCATCGAGGTGCTCCCCCATGCGGTCAGCACGGCCGACAGCCTGCTCACCTGGCAGAACTCCGACAGTTCGACGGGCGTGCTGGCGTCGTACGAGAACCGTCTCAGCCGGACGGAGATGATGCGACTGGCCTCCGCCTTCCGCGTGTCCCCGCCGCGTCCGGCCCGCCTGCCGTTCGCCATCACCTGGGTGCCACCCACCATGCGACTGGCCGCGATCGACGTCAGCCGGCCGAGAGCCACGACGGCCGTTCTGCTGCCCGGCCCGGACCGCATCGGTTTCGAACTCGACCCGGCTTACGAGCAGCCGCAGTTCGTCAGTTCCTGGTCCCGACCGGTCTCGGACTCGATGCGGCTACCGGGCGATTTGTCATTTCCGCGAACCACGCCGGGAAATGCGCCGGTGCCAGGAGGCGGCATCGTGATCGGCGTGCAGCGGAGCTTCATGCCCGGGACCGGGCCGACGCCGAAGTGCGCGACTTGGGCTGGGCAGCGCAACGTTAGGCAATGCCAGGCGGCGCCCGACGCTACGAGCAACCTGGTGGCCCGGGCCGGGCATGACGTGCCGGAGGCCGACCTCCAGAGGGTGGCCGCGGCGGGCCGGATCGTCGGGGCTGTCGACAATCCCGGCACGTGGCCGACCACGCAGGAGTCCTTTCCCACTTCGGCCCAAGTGTCGCGGGACTAGCGGGCACACTTGAGGCATGCGTGAACCGTGGGTCGTGGGGGTTTCAGGTGCCTCGGGAACGCCCTACGCCCGGGCGGTGCTCTCAGCGCTGCTCGACGCGGGGGAGTCCGTGGACCTTGTCATCTCGAAGGCCGCGCGGCTGACGATCCTCGACGAGACCGGGGCGACCGTACGCGACGCGCACTGGAAGGACGACGTCGGCGCGTGGCTGGGGCGCGATCTCGGCGACCTGTCCTACTGGGCCGCCGGTAATCTGGCGGCCGGTCCGAGCAGCGGGTCCTACCCGGCCAAAGGCATGATCGTGGTGCCGGCCAGCACGGCCGCGTGCGCGGGCATCGCGATTGGGCTGTCCAAGGATCTGCTGCAGCGGGCGGCCGAGGTGAACCTCAAGGAACGGCGACGGACAGTGATCGTCCCTCGAGAGACTCCGGTGACGCGCAGTCACCTCGAGCACCTCATCGCGCTGCACGACGCCGGGGCGGTCGTTCTGCCTGCGAGCCCGGGCTTTTATGGCGCCGGGGCGCAGGCAACCGCACAACAACTCGTCGATTTCGTAGCGGGCAAGGCGCTGGACGCCCTCGGCGTACCCCACACGCTCTTGACCCGGTGGAAGGGTGAATTGAACGCTCAGCGCAACCCGTTGGGCGGTCCGTAACCCATGCCCGGATTGCTCGGGCCTGCGTTACGGGGTCGATTGGCGGCATCGTCCTCCCGCATTTCCTCGACCACGCCATCGCCTTCGAGCAGCGCGCGGACCTCGGATTCACGGAATCGGCGGTGGCCGCCGGGAGTACGAATGCTGCCGATGCGCCCTGCGGCGGCCCAACGGGTCACCGTTTTCGGGTCGACGCGGAACAGCGCGGCCACCTCGCCTGGTGTGAGCAGACGATCTCCAGTGTCCACAGCCCCCTCCTCGCGTCGGTCTTTTGGAGCGGCCGTGATCACGGTGAGTGTCGGCGTGCTCGATCGGGACGTAAAGCCATTAGAGCATTGCCCCGGAACCGAGTCCCTGGAATGCGGAAAAAGCCCTAATTGCGACAGTGATCGTTATCCTGCCGCCGTTTGCGCTGCTACCGGACGTGTGTGACGATCTGCCACCCGTTTAGGGTCTTCACCATGGACTCCATCGACCTCCGGCTGATCGAGCTGCTACGGGAGAACGCCCGCTCGTCGTACGCCGAACTGGCCCGCAAGGTCGGGCTCTCCGCGCCGGCCGTGCACGAACGGGTCGGCAAGCTCGAGGCGGCCGGAACGATCCGCGGCTACCGGGCCGAGGTCGACTACGAGGCGCTGGGCCTGGGCGTCGCCGCGCTGATCGGGATCATCGAGGACTCCGGGGCCGACACCGACGACGTGCTGGCCGCGCTGCGGGCCATGCCCGAGGTGGAAAGCTGCTATTTCATGGCCGGGGTGGAGTCCTATCAGCTCACCGTACGGGTCGGCACCATCGCCGAGCTCGAGCAGCTCATCGTGCGGATCAACCGCACGCCCGGCGTGGCGTCGACGCGGACGGCGATCGCGCTCTCCACCAAGTGGGAGAACAGACCGCAGCCCCACCTCGGCTGACCCCGCGCCCTCGACCCGTTGCCCGCCCGCCGGCCCGCACCGCTCGCGCTTCGGCTACGCGGCCTTCGCCGGAGCGGCCCTTCACCCCGCCGCTTCAGTTACGCGGCCTTCGCCGGAGCGGCCGCCCACCGCGCCGCCTCGGTTACGCGGCCTTCGCCGGAGCGGCCGCCCACCGCGCCGCCTCGGTTACGCGGCCTTCGTCGGAGCGGCCGCCCACCGCGCCGCCTCGGTTACGCGGCCTTCGTCGGAGCGGCCGCTTACCCCGCCGCGGCCTCTCAGGCGGCCCCTACGGCGTCAGGAGGCTCGCTTGCGGTGCGGGTCACCGGCCCGGTCGGCCAGGCCCGGATAGTCCACGACGAAGCCGTCCTCGTCGATGGTCAGATCGGCGCTGAACGTCTCGTTCGCGAACCGCACCCGGCCCTCGCCCAGGGCGGTGTAGATCTGGTCGGCCTGCACGACCTCGAGACTGGGCAGCAGCACCCAGGCCACGCTGAGCCGGTGCGCGACACCGACGCCGTCGGCCGCGGGCCGGTGCAGATCGAGCCGGCGGATGGGCAGCGTGTTGGTGAGCGGCGAGCCGGTCAGATCGACGTCGAACGCGCCGTACAGCAGATCGGGATCCTCGAGGCCGGGCAGCCCCGCGCCGGCGTGCCCGGCGGCCGACAGCACCGCGTCGAGGTTGCCCTGCTCGGCGGTGGTGGCCCGCCAGGTGCCGGCGGCCAGCTCGAGGCGGAGGGTGCGGGCCCAGCCGGCGCCCTCGGTGGCCACGTCGAAGTGCGCCGTGACCCAGCCGGGATCCGTACGGAGCTCGTAGCGGCAGCTGTACGGGATGGGATCGACGGCGAGCGCCGTGCCCCGGGCGTACAACCCGTTGGAGGCGTCGAGCACGGTGTGCTCGGATCCGGCCGTGTCCTTGCGTTGCCAGAACAGGGAAGCGGGCAGCAGCGACATGTCTTCTGTGTACCCGGCCGAGCCGCCCGGGAAAAGCCGGACGCCCGGCACGTCGCGTGCCGGGCGTCTCGGATGGTGCTTTTTCGGTTCGTTTTCAGCTCGCTCGAAAGCCGCGAGCCTCAATAACCGCGCAATTCAGAACTCGATCGGTAGCCCGAGTGCTGGAACTGCCTGCGGCTCGCTCAGTAGCTGCGGGCCGGGCGGGGCGTGCCGAAACGGTCCGCGGGGCCCTCGCGGCGGTCGTTGCGCTGGTTGCTGTCGCGCCGGAAGCCACCGGTGCGCTCGCCGTTGCGGCCGAAGCCACGGTCGCCACGCGGACGGTCACCGCCGCTGAAGCCTCCGCGGTCGCCACCGGCAGTGCCGCGGTCGCCACCGCTGTAGCTACCCCGGTCGCCGCCGGAGGTGCTGCTGTAGCCGCCCCGGTCGCCGCCGGAGGTGCTGCGGTCGCCGCCGCGGTCGCCGCCGCTGTAGCCGCCGGAGGTGCCGCGGTCGCCGCCGGAGCGCTCGCCGCCGAAGCTGCTCCGCTCGGGGCGGTCGCCGTACGAACGCTGGGGACGGTCGCCGCGGGGGCGGTCGCCGAACGATCCACGCTCGCCGGCCGGCCGGTCACCGTAGGAACGTTGCGGACGGTCACCGGCGGGCCGGTCGTCGTACGAACGTTGCGGACGGTCACCATACGAACGCTGCGGACGGTCACCACGGGGGCGGTCGCCGAACGAGCCGCGCGGGCGGTCGCCGAAGCGGCCACGCGGACGGTCGCCACGCTCACGGCGGGGCTCCGGCTCCTCGATCACGGGCACGCCGCTGGGCTCGCGGGCCCCGGTGATCGCGATCAGCTTCTCGTCGCCCAGACGCACGCGGGTCTCGTCCGGTGCGACGCCGGCCTTGCTCATCATCGCCTGGGTGCTGCGACGCTGCTTGGGCAGGACCAGCGTGACCACGGCGCCGGACTCGCCGGCCCGGGCGGTGCGACCCGCGCGGTGCAGGTAGTCCTTCGGGTCCTTCGGCGGGTCCACGTGCATGACCATCGAGATGCCGTCGACGTGGATGCCGCGGGCGGCCACGTCCGTCGCCACGAGGACGTTGTTGCGGCCCTCCTTGAACTCGGCGAGCGTACGCGTACGTACCCGCTGGGTCTTGCCGCCGTGCAGCCCGCCGGCGCGGACGCCGACCTGCCGCAGCTGCTCGACCAGCCGGTCGACGCCCATCTGGGTGCGGGCGAAGACGATCGTCTTGCCCTCCCGGTTGGCGATCGACGCCGCGATCGGGAACTTGTCGTGCGGCGGGATCAGCAGCAGGTGGTGATCCATGGTGGACACGCTGGCCTCGGCCGGGGCGGTCGAGTGCGTGACCGGGTCGTGCATGAAGCGCTTGACCAGCGTGTCGACGTCACCGTCGAGCGTGGCCGAGAACAGCAGACGCTGCGCGTGCTCGGGAGTCTTGGCCAGCAGCTCGGTGACCTCGGGCAGGAAGCCCATGTCGGCCATCTGGTCGGCCTCGTCGAGCACCGTGATCTCGATGTCGTCGAGCTTGCAGGCGCCCCGCTCGATCAGGTCGCCGAGGCGGCCCGGGGTGGCGACCATGACCTCGACGCCGCGGCGCAGCGCGTCCATCTGACGGTCGTAGGGAACCCCGCCGACGGCGGTCTTGAGGAAGACGCCGACCGAACGGCCCAGCGGCATCAGCGCGTCGGCGACCTGCATCGCCAGCTCGCGCGTGGGCACCAGGATCAGGGCCTTGGGGTGGTGAGGCCGGGCCCGGCCACCCTGGGCGACCCGGGCCAGCAGCGGCAGGCCGAACGCCAGCGTCTTGCCGGAGCCGGTCTGACCGCGACCGAGAACGTCCCGGCCGGCCAGCGCGTCGGGCATGGTGGCGGCCTGGATCTCGAACGGGGTGGTGATGCCCTCACGGCTGAGGACGCGCACGAGCTCGGCCGGAACGCCCAGCTCGGCGAAGGTCGGGAGCACTACCGCCGGCTCCTCGATGATCTCGATCGGCTCGTCGGCGGCCTCGGCCGGCTCGTCGGCGATCGCGTCCGCGACGGGAGTCGTGTCGACCGGCGCCACGACGACCACACTCTCGGTGGTCTCGGGGGTGGCCTGCTCGGTGGCGGCCGGGGACTCGACGGCTGCGGTCTCCGCAGACGCGGTCTCGGCGGCCGGGGTCTCCACGGAGGTGGTCTCAGTGGACTCGATGGCGCCGGACTCGGTGGAACGGGTCTCGAAGACGGAAGGGAACGTGCTGGGATCAACGAAAGTGGTCAAGAGAACCTCTCTACGGGGGCGCATGCTCGCGAATGGCCCGCCGTGGCTGCTAGGAGCCGACCGCTGAAATGCCCGCAAGAACGCCCGTGGCGCGCCAGGGGGGCACGCCGATCTATAACTGTCATAAGTGTACGGCTCAACGTTTGACACGCCGACCGCATTCCGTGCTGGTAGTGGGCAGGCTCACCCCGGCCCGTCAACTCGAGCCCGGCACGCACGATGCGCAGTAAACCCAGCACACAAAACCAAGCAAGCTTAGGGTCATGGGCGGCGTTACGCCAAATCCACCCGCCGGTCCGTCCGGCCGCCGGGTCAGGAGAAGACGCCTCCGAGCCAGTCGCTGAACGAGCTGCCGGCGGTCAGCAGGAAGACGACGCTCACCGTCACCAGCAGGCCCAACACCACCAGCATGGCCACCGCGACCTTGACGTTTCCGCGCCGGCGATCGGTGATCTCGTCGCGCCAGCCCTGGGCCAGGATGTGTCCGGTCAACGACCCGGAATTCTCCACCGGGTTGATCGAGACGGGCATCGTTGTGTCGATCGTCTCGTATCCACCGGTGCCGTAGACGGTGCCGGCGTCGGGGCGCTGTGGCTGAACGGCGATCGTGGGCTCCGGGTCGAAGCCCGGCGGGTAGGCCGGCACGTCGGTCCGCCGGGAGGCGGCGGTCGGCACCACCTGCGTGGGCTCGGCCGGTGCCGAAGCGCCGAACGGCTGAGGGTAAGTCGCTCCGAACGGCGACTGGTTCCGGTGCGGCTCACCGACCCCGAACGGGGCGTCGGCGGATGTCGATCGCGCCGAACCGGTCGGCTCGGGCCGATCCAAGGAACTCGCCGGACGGGCCGAACCCATCGGTCCGGGCCGCCCCGAAGTTGCCGGCGGCACCGTGTACGCCGGCAGGCCACTGCCCGCCGACGAGATCATCGGCGGTGGCGGAACGATCGGTTGCGGCGGACCGGGCACCGGGCTCGGACCGGGCGACGGCGGCACGGGGCTCGGCGAGGGACCCGGCGGCACCGGAGACGGGCCGGGACCGGGCGGCGCCGGCGACGGTCCCGGACCGGGCGGCACGGGCGACGGACCTGGACCGGGCGGAACGGGACCGGGCGGCGTGGGGCTCGGCTGCGGGGTGGGCTGCGGGGTCGGCGAAGGGCCGGGGAACGGACCCGGGGCAGGCGCCGGGAACGGGCCGGGTGGCGTCGGCGACGGGAACGGCTCGGGCTGGATCGGCTCCGGGCGGCCGGGCGCGGGGGGTTCCGGCTTGGTGGGCTCGGGGCGTGACGGCGGCGGCGAGGGCACCGGGGTGGGTCGCTCCGGCTGGGGCTCGCCCGGCTGCGGCCCACCGGGCTCCGGGTCACCGGGCCGCGGGTCGCCCGGTTGAGGCTCGTTCGGCTGGGGGCCGTTCGGCTGGGGGTCGCCCGGCTGGGGCTCGGAAGGCTCGACGGCCCTGGCGGGCGGCGGCGTGACCTTGGCCCGCGCCACCACCGACCGGCTTCCCTGGCCCGCGTCAGGCGATGCGAACGCCGAAGCGTCCGACTTCGACCCGGCTGCGGAGGTCTCGGTGGGAGCGGAAGCAACCGGGGGCGCCGAGGCCACGATCGGCGCGGCAGGGGTCGCGGAGACCGGCGCTGAGGCGACCACGGTCGGGGTGACGACCTTGGCGCCCGCGCTCTCGGCCTCTGCTGAGCTGCCGGTGCTCTTGCCGTAGACCTTGGACTCGCCGGTGCTCCAGCCGGCCGCGCGCGCTGCGCCGGCCGACTCGGGGCTGATGGAACCGGGCACGCTGGCGCGGGCGGCACCGGACCCCAGGGCCGTCGGCAGTCGCCGGCTGGAGCCGTCGATCCGCTCGGGCACGAACTCGGGGTCGCCCGGACTGACCGGCCGTGCCGAGCCGACGGCCTTGCTGCCGCCGTCGGAGCTCGCCGAGGTCAAGCCGCCGGTGACCGAACTCTCCCGTGCGGAGCTGCCGAACGCCGAGTGGCCGGAAGCCGAGCCGTTGGAGCCGGAGCCGCCGGAGGCCGAGCCGTTGGAGCCGGAGCCGCCGGAGGCCGAGCCGTTGGAGCCCAAGCCGCCGGGAGCTGAGCCGTTGGAGGCCGAGCCGCCGGAGGCAGAGCTGTCGGCGGCCGAGCCGTTGGAAGCTGAGCCGTTGAGCGCTGAGCTGTCGGTGGCCGAACCGTTGGAAGCTGAGCCGTTGAGCGCTGAGCTGTCGGCGGCCGAGCCGTTGGAGGCCGACCCGGTGGAGACCGAGCTGCCCGAGGCCGGACGCTCGGAAGCGGGACCGTCGGAGGCGTCCGAGGCGGGAGCCGCGGAAACCTGGGCGGTCGCTCGGACGGAGCCGCTGCCGGAGCTTTCGCCCGGCTGCTTGCCGCTGCCCCACAGAGCTCCCGCCGCCGGCGGGGGTGGGGGAGCGTACCCGTCCTGGTCGTCGACCACCGGCGTCCGCGCAGCCGGCGGCCTCACACCGTCGCTGTCCGGTTTCGCCTGCCGCTCGTCCATGGGTCCTCCCGACCGCCACGTGCCGACGGGGTTCGGTCGTCGGGCGCTCCACATAACCGTGCCATATCCGTGCGCGTCAGCACACCCGGCATCAACCGGACCGTGTCCCGGACTGTTCACCGGCCACCGGAAAGGCGACATTCAAGCACGTCGTGGCGCTGAGCGGCTGGGCCTTGGCAGACCGAAGCGGACACATCGCCCCTGACGCTGTCACGACCCCGAAGAGGGCTTTGCGGTCGAACTCGCGGACGACTCGGTCGCTTTCGCCGAACTCGACTCGGTGGCCTTGGCCGAGCTCGTGGCCTTGGAGGAGCTGGTCGCCTTCGACGTGCTGGTGGCCTTGGACGTGCTGGTGGCCTTCGAGGTGCTGGTGGCCTTCGAGGTGCCGCTCGGAGTCGAGGCGGCCGAGGACGATCCGGAGTTGGACTGCCCGCCGCTCGGACTCGAGCCGCCACCCGACGGGCTGGTCGTACCCGAGCTGGACCCGCCGCCCGAGCTGGACCCGCCTGTGGGGCTGGAGCCGCCGCCGGAGCTGGAGCCGCCGGTGGGGCTGGACCCGCCGCTCGTCGGGGGCGCCGTGGTCGCCGGCGGGGTGGTCGGAGGCGGGTTGGTCGTCGGCTCAGTGGTGGGCGGCGTCGTCGGGTTGGACGACGGCGGATCCGAGTCGGGCGGCGTCGACGGGCTGCTGGGCGGCGTCGACGGGCTGCTCGGGGGCGTCGACGGGTTGCTGGGCGGCGTGGAGCTGCCCGGAGGCGTCGACGGGTTGGTCGGCGGCTTGGAGGTGCCCGGAGGCGTCGACGGGCTGCCCGGCGGCCTGGTGCTGCCCGGCGGCGTGATCGGCGTCGTCGGGCGGGTGATCGGCGCCGGGTTGTCGGGCGTGGTCGGCGGCTCGGAGTCGGGGGCGCCGAGCACGGGACCGGGCACGACACCCTCGATCGAGCCGAACACGCGGGTGGCCTGGAAAAGACGTGACCAGCGGACCGGAACGAGCCGCACGTTGAGACCGGTGCGCGGGGCCTCGACCATCATGCCGTCGCCGGCGTACATGGCGACGTGGTGAATGCCGCGCCAGCTGTTCGAGTGGCTGAAGAAGAGCAGGTCGCCGGGGAGCAGCGAATACCGCGACACGACCTTGTTGCGGGTCTGCCAGTACTGGTCGCGGGAGACGCGGTTGAGCTGGAAGCCCACCGACTTGTAGGCCGCCCACATAAGACCCGAGCAGTCGTACTCGTCGGGACCCTCCTCGGACCAGACATACGGGTCGCCGCGCTGGGCGAGGGCGAACTGGAGAGCTCCGATCGCGCGCGCGTCGGCGCCGCGTCCCACCTCGGGCCCGCCCAGGAAGCCCGCCCCGAGTGCGCTGTCGACGCCGGCCTGGGTCGCCTCGGCGGCGGCCAGCTCGGGGGCGTGCGTCACCTCGAGGCGCTGCTGCGCGGCCTGCTTCTGGGTCAGCTGGGACTGCAGGGTCTTGTAGGTGGCCGCGAACGTGGTGTGCCGCTCGGTGCTGAGCGCCTGCTCGTCGAGCGCGAGCTGCGCCGTGATCTGGGCCAGCTCGATCTGGCGGGCGATGGCCTGCGCGGTGCCGTCGCCGCGCTGCAGACGGGCCAGGTCGCCGAGGCCCCCGAGGCCGGCGACGCTGCCGGGCGGCATCGCGGCGGCGTCGATCACGGCCTGCGCGGCGGCGTCGGCCGCGGCCGACTGGGCCTGCTGGAGGTTGGCCGAGGCGGCCTCGTACTTCAGCCGGGCGGCCTCCGCCTGATTCTTCGCGAGCTCGCGTTCCTGCTCGGCCTGGATCAGCTTGTCGCCGAGGGCGGTGATGTCGTTGCGGCCCTTTTCGATCTGCTGCAGCGCCGGGTTGGTGGCGGCGCCGGGCAGCGCGATCGGGCTCGCGGAGGCGGCCTTCTGGCCGGGCAGAGTCAGGGAGCCGAGCGCCATCGGGCGGGAGCCGACGTCGGGCACGGCGAGGTTGAACGTGTCCTGCGGGGCGGCGGCCGGGTCGGCCAGCGCGGGCACCGGCTGGAACAGGGCGGCGATGGTGGCGGCCACGGCGGAAAACGCAACGGGGCGCCACCATGGGCGTGCGTTGCGTGATCGCCGGACACCAAGTCGTGCTGTCGCCATCTGCTCCCCGTCCCGTCGCGGCGTGGGGGCGCCGCGTGTCGTTCCCCTAAAGACTTACATCACGGCTCGCATGCCTGTCGATTGATCGGAGATGAAAGAAGGCTGGGAATCCGACGAACGGCACGTCACGGGAGCCGAGCGGCCACCGGGGACGGATGGTTGTCGGAGGGCGGACGTACTCTCGACGGCAGTTGTCGAGAGGGGCGCACCACATGGATGCCGGACGCAAACGTGAGCTGGAAGCCAAGGTCTACGCCGGTGAGCGGCTGACCCGGGCCGACGGTGAGGCGCTGTACGCGAGCGACGACCTGGCGTGGCTCGGCCGGCTGGCCCACCATCGGCGCACCCGGCTCCACGGCGATCGGGTGACGTTCCCCGCCGAGCCGCCGGCCGGCGGTGACGCCCCCGGGGGAGCGGCCACGATGACGTACGGCCCGCACGACGAGCCCGGCCGGCGTATCGACCAGGTGCTCCGGTTCCGTGACGTTCAGGACGAGACGGGCGGTTTCACGTCGTTCGTCCCGCTGCGCGATCAGGCCGACCCCGAGGACCGGGCCACCGTGGTCGCGCCGGCCGAGTCGCTCAAGGTGTTCGCCGTGTCCCGCCTGCTGCTCGACAACGTGCCCCACGTGACCTGCTCCTGGGACGCCCACACTCTGTCGATCGCCCAGCTCGCTCTGAACTTCGGGGCCGACGACCTGGACGGTTCCGCCACCGCGCCCGGCCGGGACGAACTCCTCGAGCTCATCTGGGACGCGGGTTTCCAGCCGGTCGAGCGCGACGCCGGCCACCAGGTGGTGCGCGAGCACGACCGGGCGCCGTCGCTGGCCGGGCGCCGCAGCGAGCCGCAGAACGTGTGGGCCTGAGCCGGGCGCGTACCCTCAGGTTTGTCATGACGGACACCAAGAGCGCGCGCCGGCCGCGCCGTGACCCCAGTGGACGCCTGGCGACCATCGGTGACCTTGTCGGCACCGCGCTGGGCGGGCTGGTGATCGGCGCTGTCCTGCTGCTGATCCTCGAGGCGATCCTGTCGCTGACCCGGGTGTCGGAGTTCGGCGCCACCAGCGGCTGGCTCGCGATCATCCTGCCGGTGTGGCTGTTCGTCGAGGAGTTCCGGGCCGAGGGCTACGGCGCCTCCCGCGTGGTGGTCGCGATGCTGGCCACCGGGTTCGGCGTCGCTGTCGGCATGACGATCGCCGGCTTTGCCGCGAGCCAGTTCCCCACGCTGGTCAGCGGGCTGGCCGGGGCAGCGAGCTTCACTGTGGTCTATTGCCTGATCTGGTTCTACGGCCTTCGGTGGCTGAGCCACCGCGTGGGCTGACGAGAGGGAGACATGAGCCCCGCCATCAAGTACACGCTCGGTCGCGTCGGCCTGTTCGTGGTGGTCCTCGCGCTGCTCTCACCCCTCCCGCTGAACATCCTCGTGTCGGGGATGATCGCGATCGTGGTGTCCGCCGTCGCGTCGTTCTTCCTGCTGGCCAAGTGGCGCAACCAGATGAACGAGCAGCTCGTCGGCGTCGCGGGCCGGCGCTCGGCCGAGAAGCAGCGGCTGCGGGCCGCGCTGGCCGGCGACGAGGAGGCCGCGGCCGAGGGCGACCGCGCCACGGAGAAGACCCCCGAACCGCCCCGTTGATCCCGGTCCGCGTGGGATAGCGTCGTCAGGGACCGCGTTCAGCGAAGCCGGTGGGAAACCGGCGCTGTCCCGCAACTGTGTGGTCCACCCGGTCGGGGTGGGCCGAGCCAGGTCGCCTGGACGCCGGTCGCGAAGAAGCGCTCCCGGGGAGGGGCGCCCCGCGGACAGACCACCCCCGAGGCCCTGTCGGCGAAGCACCCGGCCGACGCCCGTCGGCGAACCACCCGGCCGACCGGAGGACCTTATGAAACGCCTTCTCACTGCCGCGCTCGCGGCGTCCACCCTGCTGCTCGCCGGCGCCTGCGGTAGCAACGACGACACCACCGAGCCCTCGGGCGGTACACCGTCGAGCGCCGGAGCCGCGGCCTACCCGGTGACCGTCGGCGACCTCACGCTGGACAAGCGGCCCGAAAAAATCGTCTCGCTGAGCGCGACCGCCACCGAGATGCTGTTCGCCGTCGGAGCCGGGCCGCAGGTGACGGCGGTCGACGACCAGTCGGACTTCCCGGCCGACGCGCCCAAGACCGACCTCTCCGGCCTCAAGCCGAACGCCGAGGCGATCGCGGCCAAGGACCCCGATCTCGTGGTCATCTCGAACGACATCGACAAGATCGTCGCGCAGCTCGACCAGCTGAAGATCCCGGTGTTCCTGGTCGAGGCGGCCACCGACCTCGACGGCACGTACCAGCAGATCGGCGAGCTCGGCACGCTCACCGGGCACCAGGCCGAGGCGAACGCGGTGAGCACCCGGATGAAGGCCGACATCGACAAGATCGTCAAGGACGTCCCGGCTCGCGACAAGCCGCTCAGCTACTACTACGAGCTCGACCCGACGCTCTACACGGTCACGTCCAAGACGTTCGTGGGCTCGATCTTCTCGCTCTTCGGCATGACCAATGTGGCCGACCCGGCCGACGCGGACGGGGCCCGGGGCGGCTATCCCCAGCTCTCCCCGGAGGCGCTGGTCAAGGCCAACCCGGACACGATCTTCCTGGCCGACACGAACTGCTGCGCGCAGTCGGCCCAGACCGTCACGGCTCGCAAGGGCTGGGGCACGGTCACCGCGGTTAAGACCAAGCAGATCTACCCGCTCGACGACGACATCGCCTCCCGCTGGGGCCCGCGCACGGTGGATCTCGTGAAGGCCGTGGCCGACGCGGTGGCCAAGGTCCCGGCATGATCGACCGCGCCGGGCCCCGGCGTGAGGCCGGGGCATGCCCGGCCGGCTCGGCGTGAGACCGGCCGGCCTCCGGGCCGGCTGGCTGGCCGGTGGCGTCGTCGCGGTGCTGGTGGCGCTGATCGCGGGGCTGGCCTTCGGCTCGGTCCCGCTGCCACCGGGCGGTGTCGCTCTCGAACTGCTCAATCTCGTGCCCGGCGTGCGGCTGCACAGCGGGCTGACGCCACGTGAGGTGGCGATCCTCACCGAGCTGCGGCTGCCCCGGGTGGTGCTCGGGCTGCTCGTCGGCGGGCTGCTCGCGTTGGCCGGGGCCGCCTATCAGGGGGTCTTCCGCAATCCCCTGGCCGACCCGCACCTGCTCGGGGTCGCGGCCGGCGCGGGCCTCGGCGTGACCGCCGTGATCTCGCTGCGGGCCGGCGCCACCGGCGACGCCACCGCGAACCTTCCGGTGGGCGTGCCGCTGGCCGCCTTCGTCGGCGCCCTCGGCGCGGTGGCCCTGACCTGGCTGCTCGGTGCGGCCGGGGGGCGTGACCGGTCACCTGCGACGCTCATCCTGGCCGGGGTCGCGGTCTCGTCGTTCCTCGCGGCTGGGCAGACCTATCTCATGCAGCAGCACGTCGAGACGCTGCGCGAGATCTATTCGTGGCTGCTGGGGCGGCTGGCCACCGCGGGCTGGCACGACGTGCTCATCGTGCTGCCGTACGCCGTGGTGACCGCCGTCATCGTGCTGGCTCAGCGGCGGGAACTGGACGTGCTCACTGTCGGTGACGAGGAGGCGACCGGTCTCGGGCTGCACCCGCAGCGCAGCCGCTACCTGCTGATCATCGCCGCTTCGCTGGGGACGGCGGCGGCGGTGTCGGTGTCCGGGCTGATCGGGTTCGTCGGGATCATCATCCCGCACACGATGCGGCTGCTGGCCGGCCCGAGCTACCGCTCGATCCTGCCCCTGTCGGTGCTCTTCGGCGGCGCCTTCCTGGCCCTGGCCGACCTCCTCGCCCGGACGGCCGGGGGTCAGGCCGAGATCCCGATCGGCGTGGTCACCGCGTTCTTCGGCGCGCCGTTCTTCATCGTGGTGCTGCGCCGCAGCCGGGGAGCGTCGTGAGCGACCGCGCCATCCGGGTCCGAGACCTGCGCGTACGCCTCGACGGGACCTTGATCGTCGACGGTGCCGGGCTGGACGCGGCCCGCGGCGAATGGGTCACGGTGATCGGGCCCAACGGCGCGGGCAAGTCCACCGCCCTGCGCGCGATCGGCGGACTGCTGCCGTACACCGGCACGGTCGAGCTCAACGGCACCCCCGTCGAGCGGCTGCACCGCCGGGAGCGGGCCAAGACAGTCGCGACGGTGAGCCAGTCGCCGGCCGTGCCGCCGGGCATGCGCGTGTTCGACTACGCGCTCCTCGGGCGTACCCCCTACATCCCCCCGCTCGGTCGCGAGTCCGCCGCCGACCTGGCCGCTGTCGAGGATGTGCTGGATTCGCTCGACGTCACCCGCTTCGCCGCGCGGCGGCTCGAGACCTTGTCGGGCGGTGAGCGGCAGCGCGTCTTCCTGGCCCGCGCGCTCGCTCAGGGCGCCGGCATCCTGCTGCTCGACGAGCCGACCAGCGCGCTCGACATCGGCCACCAGCAGGAGGTGCTCGAGCTGATCGACCGGCTGCGGGCCGAGCGGTCGCTGACCGTCCTGATGACGATGCACGACCTGACCACCGCCGGCGAGTACGCCGACCGCCTGGTGCTGCTGGCCGAGGGCGCGGTGGTCGCGGCCGGCCCGGCGCGCGAGGTGCTGACCGAGGAGAACCTGGCCAGGCACTACCGGGTGCGTGTGCGTGTCATCGAGGGCGAACACGGGCCGCTGGTCGTGCCGGTGCGTGGCTGAGTCTGCGCGGCTGAGTCTGTGTGGCTGAGTCTGCGCGGAGGCCATCAGCGTGCCCCGGCGAGCACCGAGAAGAGGCCGCCCTGGGGGTCGGCGAGAACGGCGTACCGGCCGATCGGCAGGGTCGTCGGCGGCTGCACCACGCCACCACCGAGCGCCCGCGCGTGCTCGGCCGCGATGTCGCAGTCGTGGACCGCGAAATACACCATCCAATGCGGACTGACGTCGTCCGGCCAGCTGCCGGGCGCCATCGGCTGGAGCCCGCAGACCGGAGTCTCGTGCACCTTGGCCACCACGTACGGGACGCCGGACATCGAGCTGTTGCGGAACTGCCAGCCGAACACCGCGTGGTAGAACGCCATCGAGCCGTCCAGGTCGCGGGTGTTGAGCTCGTTCCAGGTGAGCGCGCCGGGCACGTCGAAGACCTCGGCGCCGCGCATCGTGCCGGGCTGCCACACGCTGAACGGCGCGCCGCCGGGGTCGAGGAAGGCGGCCATCCGGCCCTGATCCTCCACGTCGAACGGCGGGACCAGCACCTTGCCGCCGTTCGCGGCCACCCGGGCGGCGATGTCGTCGGCGTCGTCGGTGCCGATGTAGGTGCTCCAGGCGGTCGGCTGGCCGACGCCGTAGAGGGGACCGGCGCCCGCTGCCGGAAGGCCGTTCAGCCCGAAGGTCACGTATTGTCCCCCGACCTCCGCCGACCAGCCGAACAGCGCGGTGTAGAACCGTCCCGCGTCGGCGAGGTCGGCGGTGCCGAGATCGACCCAGGCGGGGGATCCGGGCGTCGATGGGGTCATGGCCGCATCGTCGCACCGCGCACCTTTGGACAGGCTTAAGTGTCGTTGTTCTAGCTGAACCGCCGACCCTCATCGCGTCGATAGGCCCATACAGCCACCCCACCGAGGGTGGCGGTCCAGCCGACGAGGGCGGCGATGGAACGGAAATCGTAGGGGAAATCGCCCACGGCTGCCCACATCAGCCGAGCAGCACCACCGGTGGGCAGATAGGGCGCCAGATCCTCCACGATGCCGGGCGCCATGCCGGGGCCGGTCATCAGCCCGCCCAGGAAGGCCAGCGGGAAGAACAGCACCTGGGCCACCACGACCGCCGCCTTCTGCGGCATGGAGTAGCCGATCGCCAGTCCCATCAGGATGAACGGGATGGAGATGACCGCGGTCGTCAGGGCGGTGACGAGGAACTGCATCGAGGTCACCGTGGCCTCGGTCAGGAAGGCCGCGATCAGCACGACCGGTACGAGCGAGATCGCCATCAGGCACAACCCGGCGAGCACCCGGCCGGCGAAACGGGGCAGGGCGCCGGCCGGGAGAGTGCGGACGTACGGGTCCCAGGGTTGCGACCGGTCCTCCGCGACCCCCACGCCGTACTGGAAGAGGTTGGTCGACATCACCGAAAAGGTGATCATCGAGGCGGTGGCGGTGGTGGCGTACTCGGCGTTGCTGCCGACGAACGGCACGACGAAGGCCAGCATCGCCGCGGACGGGAAGAACGCGCTGCCGAACAGGGCGATCGGGATGCGAAAGGTCTCGAGGAGCTGGAACCGTGCGTGGGTCAGCGCGAGCGACGACATGGGGGTGCTCTCCTCAGGTGTTCGCGGGTTCGTGGGTGAGGGCCAGGAACGCCTCTTCGAGCGAGGTCGGGCGCACCTCCAGATCCGTGAAGGCGACGTCGTGCGCCACCAGGTCGCGCACCAGGCGGTCGGCGTCGGCGGTCAGCAGGTGCAGCCGGTCGCCGTCGCGCTCGACCCCGGAGACGCCGGCCAGGTCGGGCAGGGGCTCGCCGACGGTGAGGCTGACCCGGCGGGTGGCGACCAGGCCGCGGACGGCCGTGACGGTGTCGTCGGCGATGACGCGACCTCCCCCGATCACCACCACCCGCCGGGCCAGCGCCTCGATCTCCTCCAGGTAGTGGCTGGTCAGCACGACCGTGCCGCCCTCGGCCTGGAAGGAGCGGATGCCGTCCCAGAGCAGCCGCCGGGCCTGCACGTCGAGACCGGTGGTGGGCTCGTCCAGGAAGACGATCCGTGGCCGGCCGACGAACGCGAGCGCGACCGCCACCCGGCGCTTCTCACCGCCGGACAGGCCGCCGGTCTGCCGGCGTACGAGATCGGTCAGCCCGAAGCGGTCGAGCAGCTCGGCCCTGGGCAGCGGCTTGTCGTAGTGGGCGGAGACGAAGTCGACGACCTCGCCGACGCGGAGCGAGGCCGGCAGCCCGGTCTCCTGTGGAGTGACGCCGAGGGCACGCCGGTTGGCCGGTTGCAGCGGGTCGCCGCCGCACAGCTCGACCCGGCCGGAGGTCGGCCGCCGGATGCCGATGAGCAGGTTGACCAGCGTGCTCTTGCCGGCGCCGTTGGGGCCGAGCAGGCCGACCAGCTCACCGGCCCCGACCTCGAAGTTGATCCGGTCGAGTGCGAGCTTGTCGCCGTAGCGGCGGGTCACGTCGATGGCCCGGGCCAAGGTCACTGCCCCTCCTGAGGCTTGAGCAACGCGCGCAGCGCCGCGGTGTAGTCGTCGAAGGCGAGCCGGCCGCGGCGGGTGAGGCGGACCAGGGTGGTGGGCGTGCGCCCGTGGTGGGTCTTGGTGACCTCGACGTACTTGGCGTCCTCGAGCTTGCGCAGGTGGACCGACAGGTTGCCGGCAGTCATGTTGAGCGACTGCTGCAGCTGGGGAAAGGCGAGGCGGTCGTCGTCGCGCAGCACCGAGAGGGCCGACACGACGCGGAGCCGGGCCTGGGCGTGGATCACCGGGTCGAGCTCGGTGACCAGCGGGTCGGATTCGCTCATCGCAGCTTGAGCCAGCCGATCAGACCGGCCGCGATCATGCCGCCGCCCCCGGCCACCGCGACGATCAGCGAGTGCCAGCCGGGGCCGATCAGGATGCCCACGATGTTGATCAGGCTGGTCCAGGCGCCGAGGACGAACAGGTCGCGATCGTTCCACACCGCGCCGCCGGCCATGTGCAGCACGCCGGTCAGCGCGACCATGCCACCGGCCCACAACAGGCCGGCCCGATCCTCCGACAGGATGTCGCTGAACTGCGCGAAGAGGATCGAGAAGCCGGTGAACGCGACCGACCAGCTCACGCCGTACATCACGCCCTGACGGGTGCTGGGCCCGGAGATCCGGCTGCCGGCCCGGCCGCCGGCGATGCCGGTGAGGATGCCGGCCGCGATCATGAGCAGCGGGAGGACGGCCAGCGGCAGCCACGCGGGCATGTCGACGTAGACCCGGCCGTCGGGGCCGAACCGCAGGAACAGAAAGGTGAAGCCGACGAGCCAGGCGATGCCCCAGGGCCAGAACATCACGCGGGGGTCGGGCGCGAGGTCGCGGCCGAGCTTGGCCCGCTCGCGCTCGATCAGGGCGAGCGACTCGGCCGGGTCGAGCGGAGGGGCGTCGTCATCGATCGGGGTCATGCAAAGAACTTTACCGCACAAAGTCAAAGAGGTTTGTGCCATAAAGCTGGCTCAGCCCAGGGGGCCGGGCAGCGGCTTGGCGTGCACGACCGAGAGCCGCGAGACCGCGCGGGTCAGCACCACGTACAGCCGGTTGAGACCCTTGGGCTCGGCGGCGACGATGTCGGCCGGCTCGTGGACGACCACATGGTCGTACTCGAGGCCCTTGACCAGAGTGGCCGGCACCACCGTGACGCGCGCCCCGGCCTCGACGTCGTCGGCGGCCGCGTTTTCGAGGCCCGCCGCCGTGAGGTGCCCACGCAGCCGCTCGACCGCCGCGTCGGCCGCGATCAGCGCGACCGAGCCCTCGTGGGCCAGGGCTGCCGTCACCTCGGTCATCGTCTGCGCGTCCAGATCGGACGGATCGGCCACCGGCACCACCGCCAGCTCGCCGTCGCGACGCAGCGAGACCGCCTCCGGCACGTCGACCCCCAGCGCCGGCAGCAGGCGGTTGGCCAGGGTCAACACCGAGGCGGGGACGCGGAACCCGATCGTCAGGGGCACGACTGCGGCTTCCGGCTTGCCCAGATGCCCGAGCGTCTCGCGCCACTCGGTGGCGGCCCACGGCGCCGTGCCCTGGGCCAGGTCGCCGAGCACCGTGATGGATCCGTGCTCGCTGCGCCGGGCGATCGCGCGCGCCTGCATGGGCGAGAGGTCCTGTGCCTCGTCGACGACGACGTGCCCGAAGCTCGCCGTACGCTCCAGCAGGCCCGCGGCCTCGTCGACCAGCAGCAGGTCGGCCGCGCTGAACTTCGCCGACTTGACCGTCCGGGGCGGCCGGGCCCAGCGGATCGCGTCTCTCTCCTCATCGGACAGCAGGCCTGCGGGCGGATCGGTGAGCACCTCGGCCACCAGGGCCTCCGGGGTCACCGCGGGCCACGACGACTCGAGGAACGCGGTCACCGGGGCCACCTTGCTCATCTTG
Source organism: Actinoplanes sp. M2I2 (assembly GCF_023544445.1). GTDB lineage: Bacteria > Actinomycetota > Actinomycetes > Mycobacteriales > Micromonosporaceae > Actinoplanes. The sequence goes on from NZ_JALPVJ010000008.1 coordinate 112,725, forward strand.
CGCAGCCAGCCCTCACCCGGTGAGTTGCCGGTGCGGTATTCCGACTGGCGCTGCAGCAGGCCGACCACGCGCGCCCGCACCCGCTCGCGGCCCACCGCGTAGGGCAGACCCTCGCGTCGCGCCTCGTCGACGATCCGGCGCAGCGGTTCCGCGTCGATGCGCCATCGGTACGAACCGTCCGACACCATGATCGGCTCGGTCGGCCGGGCCAGCCGGCGCCAGAGGGCCTCGCGCAGAACCTCGGCCATCCGCGCGTCGTGCTTGATCAGGGCGGCTTCCGGGGTGTCGGTCGCGCGCGCCGGCGCCCGGCCGGCCAGCTCCTCCACGGTCGCCTGCTGCACCTCGACCTCGCCCAGCGCAGGCAGGACAGCCGAGATGTAGGAGAGGAAGGCCGTGTTGGGACCGACGATCAGCACCCCGGAGCGCCGCAGCCGTTCGCGGTGCAGATAGAGGAGGTACGCGGCGCGGTGCAGCCCGACGGCGGTCTTGCCGGTGCCCGGGGCGCCCTGCACACAGATCGAGTCCCCGATGTCGGCGCGGACGAGCTCGTCCTGCTCGGGCTGGATCGTCGCCACGATGTCGCGCATCGGGCCGACCCTCGGGCGTTCGATCTCGGCGGTCAGGATGCGGCTGCTGGTGCCCAGCTCCTCGCCCCGGTCGAGGTGCTCGTCCTCGAAGCTGGTCAGGTCGCCCTTGACGAAGCCGAACCGGCGGCGGGTGGCGACGCCCTGCGGGTCGCGCACGCTGGCCCGGTAGAAGGAGCGGGAGAGCGGGGCGCGCCAGTCGAGCACCATCGGCTCGCCGGTGTCGTCGGTGACGTGCCGGCGACCCACGTGGTAGGCGGACTCGTCGATGTCGAGGCGACCGAAGAAGAGCGGGGTGGCCGGGTCGTCGGCGAGCTCCTTGACGCGACGGGCCATGTGCCGGCCGAGCTGCTCGGCGGTGTAGGCGTCACCGGCGACTCTGTCGCCGGTGGAGAAGAGCGCCTCGGCACGGCCTCGCATGCGGGCCAGCGCGGCCCGCGACGCGGCGAGGTGGCGCCGTTCGGAGGTGAGTTCGGTGTCCAGATCGAAGGCGGGCACGGTGCATCCTCAGGCAGGGTGTTCCTGGCTGCTCGCGTATCCGAGGGCGTATCCGTCGTCGCCCTGCGGCGCGGGGGACGTCCGCTGCGGTGCATGTTCACCACGGCCGTCAAGCGGCCGTCCACGTTACGCCCCGCCCGCCCCCACCTCCACCGAATTAACGATGCCGCCAGCTATCGCCTTTGTCCGAGGTTGAGAACATCCTTAACCTCTCCAACCTCGAAGAACTTCGGCCGCCCTCCCGCGGGCGAACAGAGATCCGGATCCTGTTCGTCTTCGACCCGTGGCGGTCCGCGGTTCTTCTGGTCGCGGGTGACAAGTCGGGGGAGTGGAGTCGGTGGTACCGGAATGCCATCCCGGAGGCCGAGGAGTTCTACGCCCTCTACCTCAAGGAGCGGCGAGGGGAGATGGATGATGAGCGGAACTAGGCGTTGGCGGGACACGAATCACCTGGATCGTGCGATCGAGACCGCGGGAGGTCTCGAAGCCTTCGACGCGAGTCTCGGCAAGATGCTCGACGAGGCTCGCGGGTGGCGCTTGGCCGAGCTGCGGAAGCGACGAGATCTGACGCAGGAGCAAGTCGCCTCCCGCATGGGAATCTCGGTCGCCCGGGTCTCGCAGATCGAGGCCGGGGACGTCTCAACTCAAGAGGTGCTCGCGCGCTACATCGCAGCGCTCGGCGGCACCCTCAAGCTCATCGCCGACTTCGGAGATGAGCAGCTCAAGGTCGCATGAGCGTTCCCGGGGATTACGGGGCATGGGTGACGGGGGTGAGCGGGGTGAAGTGCGGATTTCGGATCAGCAGTTCATGCAGGTCTTGGCGCACCCGACGCGAATCCTGATCGTCGAGCTCTGAACACCACAGGGCCCTGGCGTTCACCGAGCACCCGGTGGCGATCATCGGGCTGGTCGCGCCCGCCCTGGCCGGCGTGCTCGTCGGGCTGACCGGCGCCCGGCTCCCGCTGCTCCTCGACGCCGTCAGCTATCTGGCCCTGGTCGGGGCCGCGCTCGCCCTGCGTACCCGGCGCAAGGGTCTGGGCGCCACGAACGAGAGACTCGTGCCGTGGCGGCTGCGCGACGACCGCACGCTCACCGTCATGGTCGCCGTCCTGGCCACGGTGATCGCCGGGGTCAGCGCGATCAGCGTGATCGAGGTGTTCTTCCTCCGGGACACGCTGGGCGCCTCCACCACCGTCTTCGGCATCGTCGCGGCCTCCTGGACGGCCGGCATGCTGCTCGGCAATCTGATCTTCAGCCGGGTGCCGCCGGGCCGCATCACCGTGCCCGCTCTGCTGGTGGTGGTGGCCGGCTCGAGTGCCCCCGTGCTGGTGGCGGCCGCGGTCCCAGGGCCCTGGTGGATCGTCCCGCTCTGGATCGCCGGAGGCGTGTGCAACGGTGGCATCAACGTCTTCACCATGGTGATCATGGCGGGGCGGACCCCGCCCGCCGCCCGGGGTCGCGCCTTCGCCTCCTTCGGCGCCGCCGTCCAGGGCGCCGGGATGATCGGCCTGCTGGCCGCCGGGCCCCTGGTCGACCGGTTCGACCCACGCCTGCTGGTCGTCGTGGTCGGCGTGTTCGGCCTGGTCATGCCCCTGGTGGCCCTGCCGGTGGTGCGACGTGAGCCACCTTCGCATCCGGTCACGGGCACTACCCGGCCGGTGCGGGATAGCGTCGGAGCATGAGCGACAGCGCCGGTCGGCCCCGGGTCGGGCACATCCAGTTCCTCAACTGCCTCCCGATCTACTGGGGTCTCATGCGGTCCGGCGCTCTGCTCGATGTCGACCTGCACAAGGACACGCCGGACAAGCTGAGCGCCGACCTGGTCGCCGGCCATCTCGACATCGGTCCCATCACCCTGGTCGAATATCTGCGCAACGCCGACGACCTGCTGCTCCTGCCCAACCTCGCGGTCGGCAGCGACGGCCCCGTGCTGAGCGTCAACCTGATCTCCACCCGGCCGCTGGCCGAGCTGAACGGGCGGCCGGTCGCGCTCGGCTCCACCTCCCGGACGGGTGTGCTGCTCGCCCAGATGCTGCTGGCCGAGCGCTACGGCGCCGAGCCCGAATACTTCCGCTGCCCGCCCGAGCTCACCCAGATGCTGATCGAGGCCGACGCCGGGGTGCTGATCGGCGACCCGGCGCTGCGGGCGATGTACGAGGCTCCGCGCCTCGGCCTGGAGGTCACCGACCTGGCCGAGGCATGGAAGGAGTGGACCGGGCTGCCGATGGTCTTCGCGGTCTGGGCCGTCCGCAAGGACTTCGCCGCCGCCCACCCCGGCGTGGTCAAGGACGTCCACGAGGCCTTCCAGCGGTCCCGCGATCTCAGCCTGACCGAGCTGGACGAGGTCGCCACCGCGGCCGCCCGGTGGGAGCCGTTCGACGCCGCGACCCTGGCGAACTACTTCCGGGTTCTGGACTTCTCGCTGGGTGAGCGGCAGATCGCCGGGATCCGTGAGTTCGCCCGGCGTGCGGCGGCTCGCGGCGTGGTGCCCCCGTTGCCCGCAGAAGGACCCCTTTTCGCCGAAGTTTGATCTCCGCGCGATCAGGCGCTACGTTCCCCGCACTCTCAGCTTGTTCTTAGAAAAACGGGGTCCTCATGCGCCTGCGCCCGATCGCACTCTCCGCGGCGGTTGCCGCCGTGGCCCTGGGGGCGCTCGCCGCCCCGGCGCAGGCCGCCCCGGACGACGAGGGGCAGTTCGTCGGTGTGCTCCTGCCGGAGCAGATCGCCGTCATCGCCGGCAAGACCAAGACCGTCCGCGCCGAGGTGCTCAACATCGGCTCGAAGCCGGCCGAGAACGTGGTCGCGGACTTCTCCGACATCGACCCGTCCCTCAAGCTCACCCTCCCGGCGAACTGCGACGCGACGTCGTGCCCGGTCGGCGACATCGCCGCGAACGGGCGCAAGGTGCTCACCTTCACGATCGGGTCGACCGGCGACAAGCTGGCCGCGAACTTCCAGGTCGGGGTCGACGGCCTCACCTCGGAAGTGACCGTGGTGCGCTCCGAGGGCGGCATCGACCTCGAGCTCGAGCCGATCGACGACCCGAAGATCGGGCGTGGTCAGTCCGCCGCCCTGCCGATCACCGTGCACAACGCCGGCAGCGAGCCCGTCAGCACGGTCGGCCTGGTGGTGGCGGCCGAGAACGGCCTCACCCCGCTCGGCAGCTACCGCAACTGCCTGCCCCTCGACGAGGTCGAGGACGAGATCGACGACACCGCCGGCATCGTCTGCCTGTTCGACGAGGAGTTCGCGCCCGGCGCGACCTTCCGGCTCCCGGCGGACAGTCCCGTCAAGCTCCGCGTGAACAAGGACGCGGGCGGGCCGTACACGTACTCCGGAGCCGCGATCGCCGTCGGCCTGAACGACGAGGACGCCGCGCTGCTGGCCCGGCAGAAGACCGGCAAGGTGCTGACGCTGGACGCGGTCAGCAAGGCCTCCGGCCTCCTCGACGAGGAGCCCGACGACCTCAACATCGAGGACAACATCGCCACGTTCGGCGTCAGCGTGGGCAAGTCGGTCGCCGACAGCGCCGCGGTGGGCGCCACCATCTCGGGCAAGGGCGGCGACACCAGGACCATCAAGGTGGGCGTGCGCAACCTCGGCCCGACCACGGTGATCCCCTTCTCCGACGACGTCGACTGGTTCCCCGGCGTCCAGGTCACCATCCCGGCCGGCCTGAAGCTCACCGAGGTGGACCCCTTCTGCATGCCGGGCTCGGGTGTGGACGTGAAGAAGCCGGGCTCGATCGACGGCCGCGACTACCTGTGCGTCGCCCCGATGGGGCTCGGTGTCGGCAAGCTCGAGTCGTTCACCTTCACCGGCACGCTGACCGGTGACGAATCCACCGCGGGCTCGGTCGTCGTCGACGGCGGCGTCCAGGACCCCAACGCCAAGAACGACAAGGCCGCGATCACCGTGGCCCTGACCGGTCAGGGCGGCGAGGGCGGCGAGGGCGGCGGCGGCCTGCCGGTCACCGGCGCGCCCACGGGCTGGGTCGCGCTGGGCGGTGCGCTGCTGCTGCTCGCGGGGGGCGTGGCGGCGTACGTCTTCCGTCGCCGTCGCATCGTCACCACTCTCTGAGCCACCTCACATCAGGGCCGTCCCTCAGCGGGGGCGGCCCTGATGTGTGAGTGCCGCCTGACCCGTTGACCGCGGCGGCTAGCATCCGACGGATCATGAAGAGTCCCGAGTTCGACGGGCACGAGCGCGCACGCTGGGCCGGCCGTGCCGCCGCCTACGACCGCAGCTTCGCCCGTCTCTGCGCGCACCCGGCCGCCGCTCTGCTCGAGGCGGCCGGCGTCGACAAGGGGCACCGCCTGCTCGACGTCGGCACCGGCACCGGCACGGTCGCCGCCCTGGCCTGCTCGCAGGGTGCGTCGGTGCTGGCCGTGGACGCCGAGCCGTCCATGTTGGACATCGCCGCGACCCGCCTCCCCGGGGGCGCCACCGTGCTGGCCACGCTGCCGGTCCTGCCGTTCCCGGCGCGGGTCTTCGACGCCACGGTCGGCAACTTCGTGGTCAACCACGTCGGCAACCCCGCGTCGGCCGTCGCCGAGATGACCCGCGTGACCCGTCCGGGCGGGCGGGTCGCGCTGACCGTCTGGCCGTCCCCGCCGCCGTTGGCCCAGCGGCTGTGGGGCGACATCTTCGACGCGGCGGGAGCGGAACGGCCCCGTGGCCTGCCCCGGCTCGACCCGGTCAACGACTTCCCGCGTACGGAGGAGGGGGTCGCCGATCTGCTCGGCCGCGCCGGCCTGACCGAGGTCACCTGCACCACGGTGTCGTGGACGCTGCACGTCGACCCGGACGACTGGTGGGCCGGTCCGGCCGCCGGCCTCTCGACGGCCGGCCTCATCCTCGACCACCAGCCACCGTCGGTCGTGGCCGAGGTCCGGGCCGCGTTCGACGAGGTCACCGCCCCGTTCCGGGACGACCGCGGACTGCTCGCCCTGCCCGCGTCGGCCCTGCTGGGCGCCGGTCTAAAGCACTGACAGGGCCGGCGACGGGGAGTCCGCCCGCAGCCGGGCGGCGTCGCGGCTGGGCGGCTCGCCGAACTGACGACGGTATTCGCGGCTGAACTGCGAGGGACTGTCGTAGCCGACGCGGTGGCTGACGCCCGTGACGTCGTTCGGGTGGGCGGCGAGCAGCAGGCGCGCCTCCTGCAGGCGGATGCTCTTCTGGAACTGGATCGGGCTCATCGCGGTGACCGCCTGGAAGTGGCGATGGAACGCGGAGACGCTCATCCCGGAGAGCCGGGCGAGCTCCTCGACGCGGAACGGCTCCCGGTAGTGGGCGCGGATCCAGCCGACCGCCCGGGAGATGTGGGTGAGGCTGCTGCCGGCCAGGCCGAGCTGGCGTACGGCGGCGCCCTGCTCCCCGGTGACCAGGCGCCACAGGATCTCGCGGCGGATCAGCGGCGCCAGGACCGGGAGGTCCCGCGGGGTCTCGAGCAGGCGCAGCATCCGTACGGCGGCATCGATCAGCTCGGCCGGGGCGTCACTCACCGCGATGGCCGACGGGGAACCGCCGTGCTGCGGCAGCGATCCGGGCGGCGCCTCCACCAGCAGCGCGGCGATCTCGGCCGGGTCGAGCACCAGCCCGAAGCCGATCGCCGGCGCCTCGGTGTAGTGGCCGGTCACGGGCAGGTCGACCGAGGTCACCAGGTACTGACCGGCGCCGTACTCGTAGACGCGGTCGCCGAGCGCGAGCGTCTTGGCCCCCTGGGCGATGAGGGCGAGGACGGTGCCCGACATCGAGGTCGACGACTCGTACGCGCGGGTCGCCTTGCCGATCAGGACGCCGTCGAGGGCGGTGGTGACGCCGGGCCGGGCGTGGCGGTCGAGGAGCGTACGCAGTTCGTCGAGGGACACGCCCCAAGAGTAATGGGCAAGGATCGAGGAGGCTCGTTCTACTGACGGGGCTCGTGAGCTGGTGCCATGGAGAGGAGAGATTTCCACCGTACGAAATGAGGAGCGCAATGATGCGAGTCGGGATCGTGCTCGGGGGCAGTTCCGGGATCGGGCAGGCCACGGCCGTCGAGCTGGCCCGGCGCGGGGCCGGCGTCATCGTGACCTATCGCGGGAACCCGGCCGGCGTGCGGGACACTGTGGACCTGGTCGAGAAGGAAGGCGGCACGGCGGTCGCCCTCCGTCTCGACATCGGCCGCACCGAAGGCTTCGCGGGTTTCCGGGACGAGATCGCGGCCACGCTGCGGGACACCTGGCAGCGGGACACCTTCGACTACCTGGTCAACAACGCCGGCTTCGGGGGCAGCGCGCTGTTCCCCGACACCACCGAGGAGCTGTTCGACCGGTTCTTCGACGTGCTGCTCAAGGGGCCGTACTTCCTGACCCAGACGCTGTTGCCGCTGCTCGCCGACGGCGGCGCGATCGTCAACGTCAGCAGCTCCTCGTCCCTGCCCACCGGCCGGGTCGACGCGGGTTACTCCGCCTACGCCACGATGAAGGGCGGCTTGAACACGCTCACCCGGTTCCTGGCCAAGGAGCTCGCGCCGCGCGGCATCCGGGTCAACGCGGTCTCGCCCGGCCCGACGCGCACGCGACTCGCGGACCCGTCCGGCGTGGTCGGCTTCGAGGCGTACCCGGAGGTCATCCCGATGCTGGCCGCCCAGACCGCGCTGGGGCGCCTCGGCGAGCCGGACGACGTCGGCGCGGCGATCGCGAGCCTGCTCTCCGACGAGAGCCGGTGGATCACCGCGCAGAACGTCGAGGTCTCCGGCGGCTTCGACCTCTAGCGGTTGAGCAGCTCGTCGAGGGCGGTGACGTCCTCGGCGGTCAGCTGCCAGGCCGCCGCCGACGCGTTGGCGTGCACCTGCTCGGCGGTCGTGGCGCCGGCGATCACGCTGCTCACGGCCGGCCGCGCGGCGAGACCGGCGATGGCGACCTCGAGCAGGCTGTGCCCCCGGTCGGCGCCGAACGCCTTGAGCGCCTCGATGGTGTCCCAGTCGGCGCCGTCGACCCAGCGCTGGTAGCGGGGGAGGGAGAGCCGGGTGCCCGCGGCCGGCTGCTGGTCGCGGCTGTACTTGCCGGTGAGCAGGCCCGAGTCGAGCGGGAAGAACGGCAGCAGCCCGAGCCCGAACTGCTCGCAGGCGGGCACGACCTCGGTCTCCACGTCACGGTGGAGCAGGCTGTACTGGTTCTGCGCGCTGACGAACGGGGTCAGGTTGCCGGCCCGCGCCGTCCAGTCGGCGTCGGCGATCTGCCAGCCGGCGAAGTTGGAGTTGCCCAGGTAGCGCACCTTGCCCGAGCGGACCAGGTCGTCGAGGGCGGACAGCGTCTCCTCGATCGGGGTCTGCGGGTCGGGGGTGTGCAGCTGGTACAGGTCGAGGTAGTCGGTCTCGAGCCGGCGCAGCGACGCCTCGACCGCGCGCATGATGTATCGCCGGGAGCCGCGGGCGCCGAAGTCGTTGCCGTTGAGCCCCTCCATGTCCAGCCCGAACTTGGTCGCCACGATCACCTCGTCCCGGCGGCCCTTGAGCGCGGCGCCGAGGCACTCCTCGGAGGCGCCGTGCGGGGTCCCGTAGACGTCGGCGGTGTCGAACAGGGTGATCCCGGCGTCCAGGGCGGCGTCGACGACCTCGCGGGTGCCGTCGGCGTCCAGTTTGCGGCCGAAGTTGTTGCACCCGATGCCGACGACGGAGACCACCAGGCCCGAGGTGCCCAGCCGGCGATAGCTCATCTCACTCATGAACCAGACCCTATGCCCGAACGGGCCGACGTTTGCCCGGGACGCCGCGACATCGGCCGTCATCTATTGACACATGCCCGAAACAAAAAGGACTCTTTCCTGAGAGCGCTCTCCATCCCCCCTCTGATCGCACAGCTCTGCGGAAGGTGTCCCCCGTGCGTACCCTCCTGCGAACCCTGGCCGCGCTGGCCCTGACCGTCCCGGTCGTGGCCGCGGTCTCCCCGCCCGCGGCGCAAGCCATCGGTCCCAACCTGCTGCCCGTCACCGTCACCAACAACACCGGCCGCGGCGAAGCGGTCCACCTGTACGTCATCGGCATCCAGCTGTCGTCCGGCCGGCTGGGCTACGTCAACCAGGCCGGGACGTTCAACCCGTGGACCGGCGGGGCACTGCCCCCGGCGCCCGCCCCCGACGTCTCCATTCCCGGCGCCGGCAACGGTGGCGCCACGACCATCCAGTTCCCACGCGGATTCTCCGGCCGGGTGTACTTCTCGCTGGGCGAGAAGCTCAAGTTCTTCCTCACCCCGGACGGCCTGGTGCAGCCGGCTCCGTGGGCGGGCGGGGACGCCAACCGGGACATCCTGTTCGACTGGAGCGAGTTCACCTACAACGACTCCGGGCTGTGGCTCAACAGCTCGCAGGTCGACATGTTCGCGGTGCCGCACGCGGTGTCGGTCACCGGAGCCTCCGGGGCCACCCGGCGTACCGGGGATCCGGTCGCCAACGGGCGGGACAACGTCATCAATGCCATCCGCGGGACGTCCGGGTTGGCCAACACGGTCTACGCCCGCTCGGACGGGACGGTGCTGCGGGTGCTCGCCCCCGGCAAGGCCGCCAGTGCGGGCCTGATGAGCAGCACGTATCTCGACCCGTACATCGCGTCGGCGTGGAACGCCTACACCGGCAAGACGCTGACGGTGGTGCCGTTCGGCGACCAGCCCAACACCCGCTACTTCGGCCGGACGTCGGGCAACGTCATGCGCTTCACGAACGCGGCCGGCGCGGAGGTGGCGTCGTTCAACCGGCCGTCGTCGGCGTCGGTGTGGGGCTGTGACGGCGACCTGCCCGCGCCCAACGACCAGGTCGTCGGGCCCATCTCGCGGACCCTGTGCGCCGCGCTCAACCGCGGCACGCTGGGGACCATCGACACCCAGCCGAGCACCAACGCGGCCGACTTCTACCGGAACAACCCGACCAACGTGTACGCCAAGGTGATCCACCAGAACATGCAGGACGGCAAGGCGTACGCCTTCGCCTTCGACGACGTCGGCGCCTTCGAGTCGCTGGTGCACGACGGGGACCCGCGCTCGGCCGGTCTGCACCTGACCCCGTTCACCGGGGGCGGCGGCTCCAACCCGGCGCCGACCGGGGTGCCGGTGATCAGCTCGCTGAACAACAAGTGCATCGACGTGCCCAACGGCACCTTCGCCGACAGCACGCTGCTGCAGATGTGGACCTGCAACAACAGCAACGCCCAGAAGTGGACCTTCACCGGCGGCACCGTGCAGGCCGGGGGCAAGTGCATGGACGCGCAGGCGGCGGGCACCGGCAACGGCACGCCCATCCAGCTCTACACCTGCAACGGCACCGCGGCCCAGCAGTTCGTGCTGAACGCCGCCGGCGATCTGGTCAACCCCCAGGCCAACCGGTGTGTCGACATCGCCGCGGTCAATTCCAACGACGGCGCCCGCCTGCACCTGTGGGACTGCGTCGGCGCGGCCAACCAGAAGTGGCGCAAGGGCTGACCCCGCGTCTCCGTCGCGGACCGGCCCCGACCGGTCCGCGACGAAGCACTACCTTGTCCGCATGATCTTCCTCGGCGGTGGAGGCAGCGAGAAGGACGAGGCCCGGCTGTGGGACGAGGTCTTCCGGCCCGGCGCCCGTCTCGCCGTCTGGCCGCACGCCATGCCCCACTCGCAGTGGCCGGCGACGCCGGGCTGACCGACATCACCGGCGCCGACCTGCTGGCCGGCTGCGTGGTCTCCCCGCACTACACCGCGGACCAGGAAGCCACCGCCCGCCGGTGGTCGCGCGACCACGACGTGACCGTCCTGGCGATCCCCGAGACCGCCGGAGTGGTCGTCGACGGCGACCGGGCTCGCAACGCCGGACCGTCCCCCGTCGAGGTCTTTACACCCGCCGGGAGCAGTGTCCACGCGGCCGGCGAGACGTGGGCGCTTCGTCAGGAGCCCGGCGGGGCGGCCAGATCGCGGTAGGCCGGGCGGAGCAGATCGGTCAGCGGGATGTGGCGCACGCGGACGGGCGGGGCGTCGAGGGCCCGCAGCAGCAATTCGGGTGGGGCGGTGACGCGGGACGGGCGTTCGCGCAGCCGGCTCAGGCTGATGGCGGGCGTGTAGAAGTCGGCGAGATGATCCTCCAGAGAGGACTCCTCGACGGCCAGGGGGTCGACCGGCGGGGTGGGCTCCGGCGTCCCCCGCAGCGCGTCGAGCAGAGCCTCGCGCGGGCGGCCACGCCAGGCCAGGACCAGGAACGGGTCGTCGTCGAACGCTTCGGCCAGGACGTACAGCACCGCGGAGCCGTGCTTGCAGGGCACGCTCCAATCAGGACAACTGCAACGGATGTCCAGGCGCTCGGGGAAGAGCGGCGCCTCGTGCGCGGTGAACAGGTCGACGATCTCGTGCGGCATCTCGCCCGCGAGCAGGGCCGCGCGGTAGAGGGCCTGTGACCCGAGGGCGTCGGTCAGCTCCGTCCATTGTGCTTCTTTGAAGGCCGTGATGGCGATGGTCACCTCGTACGGCTGGGGGCGGGAACCCTGCACCCGGGCGGTGACCTCGCCCGAGGTGAGCGCAAAGTCCATCACCTGACCCTTGCGGGCGTAGGCCCGGCCGCGGGCCAGGCGGCCGCCGTCACAGATCTGCTCGAGCACGTCGACGAACCGGCGCGACCACCACTGCTCGCCGATCTTGCCGCGTTTAGCTCGGACGGCGATGCCGCCCTCGACCTCGATCGGCTTGCCGCCCTCGAAGAACCGTCCATTCTGGTCGACCGGCATGTCAGCGCACCGCCCCGGCGTCGAGCGCGAACAGCTCGCGCAGCTGATCGGTGTTGAGGTCGGTGATCCAGTCCTCGCCGGTGCCGACGACCGACGACGCGAGCGCCTTCTTCCGCTCGATCATCGCGTCGATCTTCTCCTCCAGCGTCCCGGTGCAGATGAACTTGCGTACCTGCACGTTGCGCGACTGTCCGATGCGGAACGCCCGGTCGGTGGCCTGGTTCTCGACCGCCGGGTTCCACCACCGGTCGAAGTGGACGACATGGTTGGCCGCGGTCAGGTTGAGGCCGGTGCCGGCGGCCTTGAGGGACAACAGGAACAGCATCGGCTCGTCGTCGGTCTGGAACCGCTCGACCAGCTCGTCCCGCTTGGCCTTCGAAAGTCCACCGTGGAGCCACAGCACCGGGCGATCGAGGTGGGCCGCGAGGTAGGGCTGCAGCAGCGAGCCCCACTCGGCGTACTGCGTGAAGATCAGGGCCTTGTCGCCGTCCTCGACGATCTCCTCGGCGAGCTCCTCGAGGCGGGCCAGCTTGCCCGAGCGGGCGGGCAGCCGCGAGCCGTCCTTGAGCAGGTGGGCCGGGTGGTTGCAGACCTGCTTGAGCTTGGTCATCGCGGCGAGCACGTTGCCCCGGCGCTGGATGCCCTCGCTGCCCGAGATGGCCTCCATCATGTCCTCGACGACGGCCTGGTAGAGCGTCGCCTGCTCGGGCGTGAGCGTGCACCAGACCTTCATCTCGTTCTTCTCGGGCAGGTCCGAGATGATCGACTTGTCGGTCTTGAGGCGCCGCAGCACGAACGGGCCGGTGGCTCGCTTGAGCGCGGCGGCGGCGTCCTCGTCCTGGCGTACCTCGATCGGTTCCTGGAAGCGGCGGCGGAACCGCTTCGCCGGACCGAGCAGACCCGGGTTGCAGAAGTCCATGATGGACCACAGCTCGGCCAGGTGGTTCTCGACCGGCGTTCCGGTGAGGGCCAGTCTCGTCCGGGCCGGGATGGTGCGAACTGCCTGGGCCTGCCGGGTGCCGCTGTTCTTGATCGCTTGCGCCTCGTCGCAGGCCAGCCGTCCCCAGTGGACACCGCGCAGGGCTTCCAGATCACGGACCGCGGTGCCGTAGGTCGTCAGCACCAGATCGGCATCAGCGACCGCGGCCTCGAAGTCGGGCCCGCGCTGCCTCGTCGAGCCGTGGTGCACGTACACCCGCAGGCCGGGGGCGAACCGGGCTGCTTCCTTCTGCCAGTTGCTGACCAGAGACATAGGACAGACGAGCAGGGTCGGCGCGACGAGCGGTGCCGGGGTGCCGGTCCCGTCCCCGGCTCGCTCGGCCAGCAGCAGGGACAGCGTCTGGGCGGTCTTGCCCAGGCCCATGTCGTCGGCCAGGATGCCGCCCAGCCCCAGCCGGGAGAGGAAGTGCAGCCAGGAGAGACCCCGCTCCTGGTAGGGGCGCAGACTGCCCTGGAAGGTGGCCGGGGTCGGCACCGGCGCCAGTCGCTCCGCGGCCTGACCCGAGAGCAGGTCGCCGAGCATGCCGTCGGCGTCGACCTCGACCAGCGGCAGGTCCTCGTCGCCGCCGTCCGCGACCTGCTGGAGCACCTCACCCGCGGTGATCTCGCCCTCGCGCCGCCGGCCGACGGCCTTGAGCGCTGCCCGCAGCTGCCGGTCGTCGAGCTCGACCCACTGACCGCGCACCCGCACGAGCGGCACCTTGAGGCGGGCCAGTTCGGCGAGCTCCTCGGCGGTCACCGCGCCTTCGCCGATGACCAGGTCGATCCGGAAGTCGACCAGCTCGTCGAGCCCGAAGCCGGAATCGGCCACCGCCCGCGAGCCGCTGCTCGTGCGCGACTTCGTCCGGGTCGTCAGCTTGAGACCGACGGCCTTGCGCCCGGCCCAGGCCGGCAGCTGCACGCCGAAACCGGCCGCCTGGAGCAGGGGAGCCGCGTGCTGGAGGAACTCGTGCGCCTCGGTGGTGTCGAGCTCCATGGCGGCGGGTTCCTGGTCACGGAGCGCCACATGCAGCAACGGGAACAACCGCACCGCCCGGCCGAGCCCGGCCAGCAGTGTCTCGTCGGGCCGGGGCGGCAACCCGGGGATCCGGCCGCCCGCCCACACGTCGGCGGCGGGCAGATAGAGGCTGGGGTCCTCGGCCGACTGCAGGGCGAACTCCAGACCCCACAGGTCGGTCTCGGGCGCCGGCTCGACCAACCGGAAGCTGACCCGGATCGGGCCGTTCGCCTCGTGCGCCGCCCGCAGCCACTCCTCGAGCGCCGCCCGCAGGTCACGCTCCTCGGCGGGCCGCGCGCCGGGCAGCGCCGGGTCGGCCGCGGTGAGCGCGGCGATCCACCGGTCGGGCAGCGGCGCCTTGGGCCCCGCCCGGTGCCCGATCAGGATCCGCTCCGGCATGACCGTCCGCGCGGCCCCGTCGACCAGCGACTCCAGCGCGTCGCGCAGCGTCCCGGCCACCCCACCACCGGCGGTTGGTGAGCCGGCCGGGGTCGCGCGGAGGGCCGGCGCGGGAAGGGCCGGCGCGGGGACGGCGGCGCGCACGACGGCGGGCATCGCGGTGGCGAAGTCGCGGTAGGTGGCGGCGTCGGCGCCGGTGATCACGGGACGCCAGCGGGCGGCGGCCACCTCGTCCTCGGTGACCAGCTGGGGGAGCAGGCGGCCGCGCCGGGCCAGGTCGCAGGCGTGGCCGGCCAGGACCCCGAGATAGCGCAGGGAGGACCCGGCCAGCCAGGACCCGTCCGATCCGGGGTCGGCCAGGGCACTCAGCGCCGGCAGCGCGGCCTGGCCGGGCACCAGCACGACCGGCACCCCCCACGCGCCCAGCCGGACACCGCGACCGGCCGGCTCGGCCCCGGAGTCGGGGGAGGGCAGCGGCCCGCGGGCGGTGCCCGGCAGCCGCAGCGTCAGCGAGCCGGTCGTGGCCCCGGCGAGCGCGTCAGCGACGTCACCGGACGACTCGGTCAGGATCGTGAGCAGCGCGTCGGCCGCGACCGCGAACGGGTGGGGCCGCCGCTGCGCGCGGGACCCGGTGGTCAAGGGGAGAGCCGGGTCCTCGGCCCAGAGCGCGAGCCGGCCCGGACGGCCTGCGCCCGGCACCCAGCCGCCATGCACGACGAGCACACCCACCCCCAGAAAGAACTCATCGAGACTAACGAGCCGGGACCGCCGGGACGAATCACGACGCGGCCGACCCGCCGGAGTGCTGATCGCCACCCCACCCGCCGACTGACGGCCGGGCGTACGGAGACGTAACCTCGACAACGTGACGGCGAACCCGGAGATCGACAGCATCCTGCAGCGAGCCGCCGACGGCGGGCGGATCACGCCCGAGGAGGCGCTGCTCATCTACACGGACGCCCCGTTCCACGCGCTGGGCGAGGCCGCCGACGCCGTCCGTCGCCGGCGCCACCCCGAGGGTGTCGTCACCTACCTGATCGACCGCAACATCAACTACACGAACGTCTGTGTGACGGCCTGCAAGTTCTGCGCCTTCTTCCGCGCGCCCAAGCACAACGAGGGCTGGGCCCACCCGATGGAGGAGATCCTGCACCGCTGCGGCGAGGCGCTCGATCTCGGCGCGACCCAGGTGATGCTGCAGGGCGGCCACCACCCCGAGTTCGGCGTGGAGTACTACGAGAATCTCTTCTCGTCGGTCAAGCAGGCCTACCCGCAGCTCGTGATCCACTCGATCGGGCCCAGCGAGATCCTGCACATGGCCAAGGTCTCCGGGGTCTCGATCGAGGACGCCGTCCTGCGGATCAAGGCGGCCGGGCTCGACTCGATCGCCGGGGCCGGGGCCGAGATGCTCCCCGACCGCCCGCGCAAGGCCATCGCCCCGCTCAAGGAGAGCGGCGCCCGCTGGCTCGAGGTGATGGCGGTGGCCCACCGCAACGGCCTCTCCTCGACGGCCACGATGATGATGGGCACCGGCGAGACGCACACCGAGCGCATCGAGCACATCCGCATGATCCGCGACGTGCAGGATCTCGCCGTGGCCAACGGCTACCGCGACGACGCCGTCGAGACCGGTCAGGACGTCGGCGGGTTCCGGGCCTTCATCCCGTGGACCTACCAGCCGGAGAACAACCACCTGAAGGGCCGCACCCAGGCCACGACGATGGAATACCTGCGGTTCCTGGCGATGTCGCGGCTGTTCTTCGACAACGTGTCGCACCTGCAGGCGTCCTGGCTGACCACCGGGAAGGACGTCGGCCAGCTCTCGCTGCACCTCGGCGTCGACGACCTCGGCTCGATCATGCTCGAGGAGAACGTGATCTCCTCGGCCGGCGCCCGGCACCGGTCCAACCTGCACGAGCTGATCTGGATGATCCGCACCGCCGACCGCATCCCGGCGCAGCGCGACACGCTCTACCGCCACCTGGCGGTGCACCACACGCCGGCCGACGACCCGACCGACGAGCGCGTGGTCTCGCACTTCTCATCGATCGCCATGCCCGGTGGCGGGGCCGGCCGCACGCAGCTTCCGCTGGTCGAGGCGTCCTGACGTCCAGCCGCGGGTGACCGTTCGGTCAGGTGCCCCTCCCCGAATCGGGGAGGCCGGGTTGCTCCTTCGTAACGAGCGCCGTGAACCTCTGTTGCCGGTGTCGCAGGCCTGGTTACCGTGCCTGCGTAACACCGAAAACTTCATCCCCGGGATCTGATCAGCCCGGTGATGGTCGCGGACCCGACCGATGGCGGTCGTATATATAACGCACAAGGAACGGGCGGGATGGGTGACCATCCCGCCCGTTCTGTTTTCCCGGAGTGAGAAGGTGGGATCGTGACGCGCGCAGACCTGGACAAGCAGCCGCACGAGGTCGCCGAGATGTTCGACGGCGTGGCCGAGCGGTACGACCTGACCAACACGGTGCTCTCCTTCGGGCAGGACCGCGGCTGGCGGCGGGCGACCCGCGCGGCGCTGAGCCTGCGGCCGGGGGAGCGCGTGCTGGATGTCGGCGCGGGCACCGGCGTCTCGACCGAGGAGCTGGGCCGCTCGGGCGCGTTCGCGGTGGGCGCCGACCTGTCCACCGGCATGCTGCGGGCCGGTCGGCGAGCCCGGCCGGAGGTGCCGCTGGTCGCCGGGGACGCGCTGCGGCTCCCGTTCGCCGACGAGACGTTCGACGCGGTCACGATCTCGTTCGCCCTGCGCAACGTGGTGGACGTCGACGGGGCCCTGCGGGAGCTCGGCCGGGTCACCCGGCCCGGTGGGCGGCTGGTCATCTGCGAGTTCAGCCACCCGACCAACGGGCCGTTCCACACCGTCTACATGCAGTACCTCATGCGCTCGTTGCCGGCGGTGGCCCGCAGCGTGTCGAGCAACCCCGACGCGTACGTCTATCTCGCGGAATCCATCCGCGCCTGGCCCGACCAGCGGGGGCTCGCGGCCCGCCTGACCGGGGCTGGGCCGTGGAGCCGGGTCGGCTGGCGCAACCTCACCGGCGGCGTGGTGGCGCTGCACCGGGCCACCAAGACGTCGGTCTGACGCGCCGTTGAGGCCGAAAGAGGGGAAAAACGGGCTTTAAGCCCGAAATGCGCCGAGTGGTGTTTGGCTCGATTCATGACGACGTTCGGGCACCTCGAAGACACCGACATCGACATCGCGATCGACGAGAGCGACGCCGGCGAGCGCCGCGGCATGGAGCTGGCCGAGCGCCTCCGGCTGGTCGCCGCGCAGGACCCCGGCCTGGCCCAGGAGCTGGTCAACAGCTTGATCATCGCGCTCGACAAGGCCATGGAGGGAAACTTCCGCGAATACCTCGACGGGGAAGCCCGGGAGGCCGCCGACCGGGTGCTCGCGGACACCGTGTCACCCAGTGGAAACAGTTAGGGTTCCCTTACCGGAACGACCTTCGATGGCCGTCCTAGACTCCGACTTGGCGCGCTTGTGAACTGTTTCACGAGCCGCTGCGAGACGGAGGTGTGGTGTGCGCAACCAAGTACCATCCGGACTCATCGCCGACGAGGCTGATGTCATCGTCGTCGGGGCCGGTCCGGGCGGCTCAGCGGCGGCCTATCACATGGCACGGCACGGACTCCGGGTCCTGCTACTCGAAAAAACCGAATTCCCGCGCGAGAAGGTCTGCGGCGACGGGTTGACCCCGCGCGCCGTCCGCCAGCTCGTGCGGATGGGTGTGGACACCTCGGAAAAGGCCGGCTGGCTGCAGAACAAGGGCCTGCGGGTGATCGGTGGCGGTGTCCGCCTCGAGCTCGACTGGCCCGATCTGGCCAGCTTCCCCAGCTACGGCCTGGTGCGGACCCGGCTGGACTTCGACGACCTGCTCGCCCGCCGGGCGGTGGAGGCGGGCGCCGTGCTGCGTACCGGCGTGAACGTCACCGGCCCGGCACTCGACGAGGACGGCCACGCGATCGGCGTCCAGGCCAAGGTGGGCCCGGGCAAGGAGCCAGTCGAGTTCCGCGCTCCGCTGGTGATCGCCGCGGACGGCGTCTCGGGCAAGCTCCCGATCGCGATGGGCCTGGCCAAGCGGGACGACCGCCCGCTCGGGGTGGCCGTCCGGCGCTACTACCACTCGCCGGTCCGCGCCGACGACGACTACCTCGAATCCTGGCTCGAGCTGCGCAGCGCCCAGGACTCCAACCGCCTGCTTCCCGGATACGGCTGGATCTTCGGCCTGGGGGATGGCAGGGTGAATGTGGGCCTCGGGATCCTCAACTCCTCGAGCGCGTTCGGCAAGACCAACTACCGCGCGATGCTCACCGACTGGCTGGCCGGGACGCCGGCCGACTGGGGAATGCGCGACGAGTCCAACGCGGACGGCCCGATCCTGGGCGCCGCCCTTCCGATGGGCTTCAACCGGGTTCCGCACTACACCCGCGGCATGATGCTGGTGGGCGACTCGGGCGGCATGGTCAACCCGATGAACGGCGAGGGCATCGCGTACGCCATGGAGAGCGGCGAGCTGGCGGCCGAGGTCGCCGTCCAGGCGCTGGCCCGACCGGCCGGCCCGGATCGGGAGCGGGCTCTGCGGGCGTATCCCGCCGAGCTCAGCCTGAGGTTCGGCGGCTATTACCGTCTCGGTGGCGTGTTCGTGAAGTTGATCGGCAACCCTCAGATCATGCGGATCGCCACCAAGCACGGCATGCCGCACCCGACGCTCATGCGGTTCGTCCTGAAATTGCTGGCCAACCTCACCGACCCGCGCGGCGGCGACGCGATGGACCGGGTGATCAACGGCTTGACCAAGGTGGCTCCGGCCGTATGAACACCCCGCGCGCTTCGTGGTTAAAACGGACTAATAGTGTGAAACGCCTGAGATTACCCGCGGCGGAACGCCCGACAACCGTTCGGAAACTCGAGCAGGAGAGAACATGACGGTCAACCCATATGTCCCGATCGTCGGGTTACTGATCCTTGGCGCGCTGTTTGCGTTGTTCTCCGTGTCGATCGCGCCGATCGTCGGCCCGCATCGCTACAACCGCGCCAAGCTCGAAGCGTACGAGTGCGGCATCGAGCCGGCGCCGCAGCCGATCGGCGGCGGCCGGTTCCCGGTGAAGTTCTACCTGACCGCGATGCTCTTCATCATCTTCGACATCGAGACCATCTTCCTGTACCCGTGGGCCGTCTCCTTCGGGGCGCTCGGCATCTTCGGGTTCGTCGAGATGGTCCTCTTCATCGTCACCGTCTTCATCGCCTACACCTATGTGTGGCGACGCGGCGGACTCAACTGGGACTGATGCGTCATGGGTATCGAAGAGAAACTGCCTTCGGGCATTCTGCTGACCTCCGTCGAGAAGCTCTCGAACTGGGCCCGTAAGTCCTCGTTCTGGGGTGCGACCTTCGGTCTGGCCTGCTGTGCGATCGAGATGATGGCCGCCGGCGGACCGCACTACGACCTCGGCCGCTGGGGCATGGAGGTCTTCCGGGCCTCGCCCCGCCAGGCCGACCTGATGATCGTCGCCGGCCGGGTGAGCCAGAAGATGGCGCCGGTCGTCCGCCAGATCTACGACCAGATGCCCGAGCCCCGCTCGGTGATCTCGATGGGCGTGTGCGCCTCGTCCGGCGGCATGTTCAACAACTACGCGATCGTGCAGGGCGTCGACCACATCGTGCCGGTCGACATCTACCTGCCCGGCTGCCCGCCGCGGCCCGAGATGCTGATCGACGCCATCCTCAAGATGCGCGAGAAGGTCATGGCCCAGCCGCTCGGCCCGAACGGCCGCAAGATGCTCGAGGCCCGCAAGGCCGAGGGCAAGCTGCCGCTGGTCGCGCCGGGCGCGATGCCGTCGTCGTACCGGGTCGACAAGACCCGTCGCGCGGAGTGGACCCAGGCGGTCAAGGAAGGCCGCGAGGAACAGCTGCGCATCGAGAACTGGATGAAGCTCCAGCCGCATATGCGGGAGGGCAAGTGACGATCGAGCCCAACGAGCCCACCGGTGGCGTGCCGGTCAGCGCCGATCCGGTCGGCGCCGACTTCGACGCGCCGGCCCAGACGCGGCCCAGCCCGAACAAGGGCATGTTCGGCATCACCGGCTCCGGGGACGTCTCCGGCTTCGGTGGGCTGGTGCGCCGGCAGCCCGAGATCACCAGCACGCCCAAGCCCTACGGCGGGTACTTCGACGAGGTCACCGACGCGCTGGAGGAGGCGTACCCCGGCTTCTCCGACGCCATCGAGAAGGTCGTCGTCGACCGGGGCGAGCTGACCCTGCACATCAAGCCCGAGCGCATCCTCGAGGTCGTGCAGATCATGCGCGATGACGAGTCGCTGCGCTTCGAGCTGTGCTCGTCGGTGTCGGGTGTCGACTACCTGAACAGCGATGCGCGCCGTCTGCACGTGATCTACCACTTGGCGTCGATGACCTACCGCCGGCGGGTGCGCCTCGAGGCCGCGATCCCGGCCGGCGGTTCCGTCCCGAGCGTCACCAGCGTCTACCCGACTGCCGACTGGCAGGAGCGGGAGACGTACGACATGTTCGGCGTGATCTTCACCGGTCACCCGAACCTGACGCGGGTGCTCATGCCGGACGACTGGGAGGGTCACCCGCAGCGCAAGGACTACCCGCTCGGCGGCGTGCCCGTCGAGTACAAGGGCGCCGAGATTCCGCCTCCTGACCAGCGGAGGGTCTACCAATGACACAGTCCGGATACGCGAGCGAGCGAGAGACCACCGAGGGCCGCGTCTTCACGGTCACCGGCGGCGACTGGGACACCGTCACCGGCAGTGTCGACCCGCTGAGCAACGAGAAGATCGTCGTCAACATGGGTCCGCAGCACCCGTCCACGCACGGCGTGCTGCGGCTCGTGCTCGAGCTCGAGGGCGAGACGGTGCAGGAGGTCCGGCCGGTGGTCGGCTACCTGCACACCGGCATCGAGAAGAACCTGGAGTACCGCAACTGGACGCAGGGCACGACGTTCGTGACCCGCGCGGACTACCTGGCGCCGCTGTTCAACGAGGCCGGGTACTGCCTCGCGGTCGAGAAGCTGCTGGGCATCACCGACGAGATCACCGAGCGGGCGAACACGATCCGGGTGCTCTTCATGGAGCTCAACCGGATCTCGTCGCACCTGGTCTGGCTGGCCACCACGGGCATGGAGCTCGGCGCCATCTCGATGATGCTCTACGGCTTCCGCGAGCGTGAGTACATCCTCGACATCTTCGAGGAGACCACCGGCCTGCGGATGAACCACGCGTACATCCGCCCCGGCGGGGTCGCCCAGGACGTCCCGGACTCGGCGATCAAGAAGATCCGCGAGTTCCTGGTCTACCTGCCCAAGAAGCTCAAGGAATACGAGGACATGCTCTCCGGCCAGGTGATCTGGCAGGAGCGCACGCAGGGCGTGGGCGTCCTCGACGTGACCGGCTGCGTGGCGCTCGGCATCACCGGCCCGGTGCTGCGCTCCGCGGGCCTGGCCTGGGACCTGCGCAAGACGATGCCGTACTGCGGTTACGAGAACTACGAGTTCGACGTCCCGACCGCGACGACGGCCGACGTCTGGGGTCGCTACCAGGTCCGGCTGGCCGAGATCCGGGAGTCCCTCAAGATCGTCGAGCAGGCGCTCGACCGGCTCCGGCCCGGCCCGATCTTCGTCTCCGACAAGAAGATCGCCTGGCCCGCGCAACTCGCCGTCGGCCTCGACGGCATGGGCAACTCCCTCGAGCACGTGGCCAAGATCATGGGCCAGTCGATGGAGTCGCTCATCCACCACTTCAAGCTCGTCACCGAAGGCTTCCGGGTGCCCCCGGGCCAGGTCTACGTCGCGATCGAGCACCCGCGTGGTGAGCTGGGCGTGCACGCCGTCTCCGACGGCGGCACCCATCCTTACCGGGTCCACATGCGGGACCCGAGCTTCGTGAACCTCCAGGCCATCCCCGCGATGGCCGAAGGCGCGCTGCTGGCCGACGTGATCGCCGGTGGAGCGTCCCTGGACCCCGTGATGGGTGGGTGTGACCGCTAAATGTCCGATTCCACGGTGGAATTCTCCCCCGCCGCCGCCCCGCTGGCCGAGGAACTGCTGCCCGCGGCTCTCGAGATCATCGCCCGCTACCCCGAGGGGCGCAGCCGATCCGCGCTGCTGCCCCTGCTGCACCTCGTGCAGACCGAGGAAGGGTTCGTCAGCCCGAGCGGCGTGGCCTTCTGCGCCGAGGTGCTGGGCATCAACAAGGCCCAGGTCGGCGCGGTGGCCACGTTCTACACGATGTACAAGCGGCGGCCGACCGGCGACTACCTGGTCAGCGTCTGCACCAACACGCTGTGCAACGTGCTCGGTGGCCAGGAGGTCTACGACCAGCTGTCCGAGCACCTGGGTGTCGGGCACGACGAGACGACGGCCGACGGCCGCATCACGCTGGAGCACGCCGAGTGCCTGGCCGCGTGCGACTACGCGCCGGTCGTGACGGTCAACTACGACTTCGCCATCGACCAGGCCACGCCGGACACGGCGGTCGGCCTGGTCGACCGGCTGCGCAACGGCGAGCGGCCCACGCCCAGCCGGGGCGCGCGCATCTGCACGCTCAAGGAGATGCAGATCCAGCTGGCCGGCTTCTCCGACATCCGCGACGGTGCGGTGGCCGACGGCCAGGCCGGGGCGCCGACGCTGCGCGGCGTGACGCTGGCTCAGGAGCACGGCGTCGCGGTGGCGGACTTCAACCCCGACACCCCGATCACCAAGACCAAGCCCTCGCCCCGCGAGGAGAACCGCGGCAAGGTCGCCACGGTTGTCGACCGGGCGACCCACGCGGTCAAGGCCGTGGCCGACAAGGTCGAGGAGAAGGTCGGCGAGCGGCGCTCGGCCAAGCAGGCCACGAGCAACGCCGGCAAGCAGGCCACCAGCAACGCCGGCAAGACGGTCCGGGCCGAGGACGTCAAGGACCCCGAGACCCGTACGGCCGAGCAGCGCAACCCCACCATGAGCACGCCCGACAAGACCGGTGACGCGCAGGCCGGCGAGCCCGTGCCCACCAACCCGGCCGAGGCGGCCGGTGTCGCCCAGAACGCTCCGGCCGGCGACGGCAAGCCCGCCGGGGACACCGCTCGCGGCGTCGAGAGCGACCGCACGTCGGCGGACCACCCGACCGCCGAGGCGAACCCGGGCTGGACCGGTGCCCAGCGCACCACTGAGGAGGAGAAGTGACTCAGCCGCGGCGTGAGGTTCTCCAGAAGCTGACCCCCGTCCTGACCAAGCGCTGGCTGTCGCCGGACGCCTGGACCATGGACGTCTACGAGCGGCTCGACGGCTACGCGGCCCTCCGCAAGGCCCTCGACGTCCACCCCGACGACCTGATCCAGCTGATCAAGGACTCGGGCCTGCGCGGCCGCGGCGGCGCGGGCTTCCCGACCGGCCTCAAGTGGGGCTTCATCCCGCAGGGCGACGGCAAGCCGCACTACCTCGTCATCAACGCCGACGAGGGCGAGCCGGGCACCTGCAAGGACCTGCCGCTGATGACCTACGACCCGCACTCGCTGGTCGAAGGGGCGATCATCGCGGCGTACGCGATCCGGGCCAACCGGGCCTTCATCTACATCCGCGGCGAGGCCGTCCACGCGGCCCGCCGGCTGCGCAACGCCGTGGCCGAGGCGAAGGCCAAGGGCTACCTCGGCACGAACATCCTGGGCTCGGGCTTCGACCTCGAACTGGTCGTGCACAGCGGCGCCGGCGCCTACATCTGCGGCGAGGAGACGGCGCTGCTCGACTCGCTCGAGGGCTTCCGTGGCCAGCCCCGGCTGCGCCCGCCGTTCCCGGCGATCGCGGGTCTGTACGCCAGCCCGACGGTGGTCAACAACGTCGGCACCATCGCCAGCGTGCCGTACATCGTGCTCGGCGGGGCCGACTGGTGGAAGAGCATGGGCACGGAGAAGTCGTCCGGCCCGATGATCTATTCGCTCTCCGGCCGCGTCGTCAACCCCGGCCAGTACGAGTGCGGCCTCGGCATCACGCTGCGGGAGCTCATCGAGCTGGCCGGCGGCATGCAGCCCGGGCACACCCTGAAGTTCTGGACGCCCGGCGGCTCGTCGACGCCGCTGCTCACGGCCGAGCACATCGACACGGCGATGGACTTCGAGGGCGTCGCGGCGGCCGGCTCGATCCTGGGCACCACCGCGATGCAGATCTTCAGCGACCAGGACTGCCCGGTCTACGCGACCTGGCGGTGGCTCGAGTTCTACCACCACGAGTCGTGCGGCAAGTGCACCCCGTGCCGCGAGGGCAACTACTGGATGGTGCGCACCTACCGCCGGATCCTCTCCGGCGAGGGCACGCACGCCGACCTGGACACGCTCCAGGACACCGCCGACAACATCTTCGGCCGGTCGTTCTGCGGTCTCGGCGACGGCGCCGCGACCCCGGTGATGTCCACGCTCAAGTTCTTCCGCCAGGACTACCTGGACTACATCGAGGGCCGGACAGCTCCGCGGCTGTCCGCCAAGGCTCTGGTTGGAGCTCACTAAATGACCGACGTCGCCAAGAAGACCGACACCGTCACGCTCACCATCGACGGTATCGAGGTCGTCGCCGAGAAGGGCGAGCTCGTCATCCGGGTGGCCGAGCGGATGGGCATCGCGATCCCCCGGTTCTGCGACCACCCGCTGCTGGCCCCGGCCGGCGCGTGCCGCCAGTGCCTGGTCGACATCGAGGGCCAGCGCAAGCCGGTCGCCTCGTGCACCCAGACGGTGGCCGAGGGCATGGTCGTCAAGACCCAGCTCACCTCGCCGGTCGCCGCCAAGGCGCAGGGCGGCGTGATGGAGCTGCTGCTGGCCAACCACCCGCTGGACTGCCCGACCTGCGACAAGGGCGGCGAGTGCCCGCTGCAGAACCAGGCGATGACCAACGGGCGGTCCGACTCGCGCTTCAAAGAGCACAAGCGCGAGTACGAGAAGCCGATCCACATCTCCAGCCAGGTGCTGCTCGACCGTGAGCGCTGCATCCTGTGCCAGCGCTGCACCCGGTTCTCCGAGGAGATCGCCGGCGACAAGTTCATCGACCTGATGGACCGCTCGTCCGGCGAGCAGATCAACGTCTACCGCGACGACTTCTTCGGTGGCACCGGCACGGGCGACGGCCAGGCCGGCGAGGGCGAGGGGGACATCCCCTTCAACTCGTACTTCTCGGGCAACACGATCCAGATCTGCCCGGTGGGCGCGCTCACCGGCGAGCAGTACCGGTTCCGGGCCCGTCCGTTCGACCTCGTCTCGACGCCGACCGCGTGTGAGCACTGCGCGGCCGGCTGCTCGATGCGGGCCGACCACCGCCGTGGCAAGGTCCTGCGCCGTCTGGCCGGCGACGACCCGGCGGTGAACGAGGAGTGGAACTGCGACAAGGGCCGGTGGGGCTTCCAGTACCAGGTGGCCAACGACCGGATCACGGCGCCGCTGCTGCGCGACGCCAAGACCGGTGAGCTGCGCGAGGTGTCCTGGAGCGAGGCCCTGCTGGCGGCGGCCGAGGGGCTCAAGGCCGCGAAGGGCGCCGGCGTCGGCGTGCTGACCGGTGGCCGGCTCACGGTCGAGGACGCGTACGCGTACGCGAAGTTCGCCCGGGTCGCTCTCGGCACCAACGACATCGACTTCCGGTCGCGCCCGCTGAGCGCCGAGGAGGCCGACTTCCTCGCCTCCTCGGTCGCCGGGGTGACCGACGTGACCTACGAGGACGTCGAGAACGCGCCCTCGGCCGTGATCGTCGGCCTCGAGCCCGAGGAGGAGTGCCCGATCCTGTTCCTGCGCCTGCGCAAGGGACACAGTCGCAAGAAGCTCCAGGTCACGGCCGTGGCTCCGTTCCTCTCGCGGGGCTTCGAGAAGCTCGGCGCGGCCCTGGTCAAGGCGGTGCCCGGCGACGAGGCCCGGCTGCTGGCCGACGACCCGGCGATCGCCGCCGCGCTCGCGACGCCCGGCGCCCTGCTGTTCGTCGGCGAGCGCCTGGCCACCGTGCCCGGCGGTCTGTCGGCCGCCGCCGCGCTGGCCGCCCGCACGGGCGCCCGCCTCGCGTGGGTGCCCCGCCGGGCCGGCGACCGCGGCGCCATCGACGCCGGCTGCCTGCCCAACCTGCTGCCCGGCGGCCGCCCGGTGACCGACCCGGCCGCCCGCGCCGAGATCTCGCTGGCCTGGAAGGTCGAGACCGGCGCGGTCCCCGGCACGACCGGCCGCGACACCGACGCGATCGTCGCGGCGGCCGCCGCCGGTCAGCTCGGCGGCCTGCTGGTCGCCGGCGTGGACCCGGGCGACCTGGCCGACCCGCGACTGGCCGAGCAGGCGCTCGACCAGGCCGGCTTCGTGGTCAGCCTCGAGCTGCGGCACAGCGCGGTCACCCGCCGTGCCGACGTGGTCTTCCCGGTCGCCCCGGCGGCCGAGAAGTCCGGCACGTACCTCGACTGGGAGGGCCGGCTGCGGTCCTTCGGCACGGTGCTGCCGACCACGGCGATGACCGACGGCCGGGTGCTCGAGGCCGTCGCCGCGCTCATGGACGTCACCCTGGGCACCGGGGACGTGATGACGATCCGCCGCGAGCTGGGGGCGATGCCGGTCAGCAAGGCGACCCGGCCGTCCGCGCCGTCCGTCGCCCCGGCGACCCGGTCCGAGACCGGTGCGCACGAGGCGGTGCTGGCCAGCTGGCACCACCTGATCGACCAGGGCTCGCTGCTCGACGGCGACGCCGTGCTCGCCGGCACCGCCCGGCCGCCGGTCGCGCGGATCGGCAAGGACCTGGCCGAGGCGCTCGGGGTGGTCGACGGCGACGCGGTCACCGTCGGCACCGACCGGGGCGCGATCACCCTGCCGGCCGAGGTCACCGACCTGGCGCCGCGCGTGGTGTGGCTGCCCACCAACTCGCCCGGCTCGACCCTGCGTCGCAGCCTGGGTGTCACCGCGGGTGCGGTCGTCCGGCTGTCGGCCGGCCGGCCTGGCCCGGTCCTCGCCTCGTCGGAGGTCTCCGCATGAACACGTCGATTCTCGCGGCCCACGCCGTGGACCCGACGCTCCAGACGTTCGAGAACGACATCTGGTGGATCTCGCTGATCAAGCTGCTCGGCGTCTTCGTCCTGCTGCTTCTGCTGACGCTCTTCACGATCGTCTACGAGCGCAAGGTCGTGGCCCGGATGGCCGTCCGGCCCGGCCCCAACCAGGTCGGTCCCAAGGGATGGCTGCAGAGCCTCACGGACGGTGTGAAGCTGCCGTTCAAGGAGGAGATCATCCCGAAGACCGCCGACAAGGTGGTCTACTTCATCGCCCCGGTGATCTCGGCGACGGTGGCCTTCACCGCGTTCTCGGTGATCCCGTTCGGCGGCGTGGTCAACATGTTCGGTCAGCAGACCGCGCTGCAGCTCACCGACGTGCCGGTCTCGGTGCTCGTGCTGCTGGCCTGCTCGTCGATGGCGGTCTACGGCGTGGTGCTGGCCGGCTGGGCGTCCGGCTCGACCTACCCGCTGCTGGGTGGTCTGCGGTCGAGTGCGCAGATGATCTCGTACGAGGTCGCGATGGGCCTGTCGATCGTGGCGGTCTTCATGACGGCCGGCTCGATGAGCACCTCGCAGATCGTGGCGGCCCAGGCGCACGGCAACCCGGTCACCATCTTCGGCTGGGAGGCGACGACCCCGAGCTGGTACGCCGTTCTCCTGCTGCCCAGCTTCATCATCTACTGCATCGCGGCGGTCGGTGAGACCAACCGGGCCCCGTTCGACCTGCCCGAGGCCGAGTCCGAGCTGGTCGGTGGCTTCCACACCGAGTACTCGTCGTTCAAGTTCGCGCTGTTCTTCCTGGCCGAGTACATCAACATGATCACCGTCTCGGCCTTCGCGACCACGCTGTTCCTCGGCGGCTGGCGGGCTCCGTGGCCGATCACCTGGTTCTGGGAGGGCGCGAACTCCGGCTACTTCGGGGTGATCTGGTTCTTCGCCAAGGTGCTGATCCTGCTCTTCGGCTTCATCTGGCTGCGGGCGACGCTGCCCCGCATGCGCTACGACCAGTTCATGCGGTTCGGCTGGAAGGTCCTCATCCCGGTCAACCTGGTGTGGATCCTGTTCCTGAGCTACGTCAAGGTCGCCAACAACGAGCTCTCCCAGCAGGCCAAGTGGTTCTCGATCGTCGGCATCGTGGTGGTGATCCTGCTGGTCGCCATGCTCTGGCCGGCCGCCCGCAAGCCACGGCAGCTCTCCATCGAGGAGGAGCTGGCCGCCCGGCCACCGGGAAGCTTCCCGGTGCCACCGATGGATCTCCAGGTTCCTCCCAGTCCGCGGGCCCGGCGTGCCGTGGCCGAACGCGCCCCGGCCACGGTCGGCGGCGACTCCTCGCCCGCTCCCGAAGACAAGGAGGTGTGACGTGGGGACTTTCACGGGCTCGTTCAAGGGCTTCGGCGTGACCTTCGCGCACATGTTCCGCAAGGTCATCACCACCGACTACCCGTTCACGCCGCCGACGCCGGCGCCGCGCTATCACGGCCGGCACATCCTCAACCGGCACCCGGACGGCCTGGAGAAGTGCATCGGCTGCGAGCTGTGCGCCTGGGCCTGCCCGGCGGACGCGATCTATGTCGAGGGCGCCAACAACACCGACGAAGAGCGGTACTCGCCGGGTGAGCGCTACGCCGGCATCTACCAGATCAACTACGCCCGCTGCATCTTCTGCGGGCTCTGCATCGAGGCCTGCCCGACCCGCTCGCTCACCATGAGCAACGAGTACGAGCTGGCCCGCGACAGCCGCCAGGACCTCATCTTCACCAAGAAGGAACTGCTGGCCCCGCTGCTGCCGGGCATGGAGCAGCCGCCGCACCCGATGCGCCTGGGCGAGACCGACAAGGACTACTACATCGGCGCGCTCACCAACCCGGGCACCTCGGTCGGCGCCGAGCGGGCTCCCTGGTCGGAGACGGGCACCGAGGACGCGGCGACCGCCGCCGACACCGACGCCCGGCCCGAGACGGCGGGCACGCTGCGCCGCCCCGGCCAGTCCACGAAGGAGGCGGTGTGATGGACCAGGTGTCCACCGGTGAAGCCGTGGCCTTCTGGATCCTCGGCTCGATCGCCGTCATCGGCGCGCTGGGCATGGTGCTGGCCCGCAACGCGGTCCACTCCGCGCTCTGGCTCGTCGTGACGATGCTCTGCCTGGGCTTCCTGTACGTGGTCAACGCGGCGCCGTTCCTCGGCGCCGTGCAGATCATCGTCTACACCGGCGCGATCATGATGCTGTTCCTCTTCGTGCTCATGCTGGTCGGCCGGGATGCCTCCGACTCGCTGATCGAGACCCTGCGCGGTCAGCGGATCGCCGCGATCCTGCTCGGCGTCGGCTTCGCCGCGCTGGTCGGCACCGGGGTGGCCCGGTCGCTCGGCGACGCCACCGCCGTCGGGCTGACCGACGCCAACGCCGGCGGCAACGTCCAGGGACTCGCGTCGCTGCTGTTCACCCGGTACGTGTTCGCCTTCGAGGTCACCTCCGCGCTGCTGATCACCGCGGCGGTCGGCGCGATGATCCTGGCCCACGTCGAGCGGGCCAAGGGCGACGTCGACAACCAGGTGACCCGGATGAAGGAGCGGTTCCGGCCGGGCAACTACCCCGGTCCCAAGGCCGGCCCCGGCGTCTACGCCACGACCATGTCGGTCGCCGCCCCCGCGCGGCTGCCCGACGGCAACAGCGCCGAGCGCAGCATCTCCCCGATCCTGCCCATCCGTGAGCTGACAGCCGATGAGGCGGCTCCGAAGGGAACGGACAAATGACCCCCGACTACTACCTGGTGCTCGCGGCGATCCTGTTCACCATCGGCGCCGCCGGGGTGCTCGTCCGCCGCAACGCGATCGTGCTGTTCATGTGCATCGAGCTCATGCTGAACGCCGCGAACCTCGCGCTGGTCACCTTCAGCCGCATCAACGGCACCCTGGACGGCCAGATCATCTCGTTCTTCGTGATGGTCGTCGCGGCCGCCGAAGTCGTGGTGGGACTGGCGATCATCATGTCGATCTTCCGTACGCGACGCTCGGCGAGCGTCGACGACGCGAACCTTCTGAAGTACTAAAGGGGCCTTCACGTGGAACAGACAGTGGAGTACGCCCACGCGACGGGGGCGCTGAGCGGGATCTGGCTGTTGGTGGCCATTCCGCTCGCCAGCGCCGCGATCCTGCTGCTCCTCGGCAAGCGGGCCGACAAGTGGGGGCACTGGCTCGGTGTCGTCGCGGTGGCTGCCTCCTTCGTGCTCGGGTTGGTCTTCTTCTTCAGCCTGCGCGGCCTCGACGCGGAGGCGCGGTCGGCCGAGCTGAGCCTGTGGGATTTCATCGCCGTCGGGAACCTGCACGTCGACTTCGGGCTGTTGTTCGACCCGCTGTCCGGCGTCTTCGTCCTGCTGATCACGGGCGTCGGCTCGCTGATCCACCTGTACGCGGTCGGCTACATGGAGCACGACCCCGGCCGGCGTAAGTTCTTCGGCTACTTCAACCTCTTCGTCGCGGCGATGTTGCTGCTGGTCCTCGGCAACAACTACGTGATGCTCTACTTCGGCTGGGAGGGCGTCGGTCTCGCGTCCTACCTGCTGATCTCGTTCTGGTACAACCGCCCGTCCGCGGCCACCGCGGGCAAGAAGGCGTTCCTGATGAACCGGGTCGGCGACGCCGGCCTGGCCATCGGCATCTTCGTGATGTTCGCGACGCTGGGCACCACCCAGTACGACGAGGTCTTCGGCAACGTCAGCGCGCTCACCTCGACCACCGTGCTGATCCTCGGCCTGCTGCTCCTGATCGGCGCGGCCGGCAAGTCCGGCCAGTTCCCGCTGCACGCCTGGTTGCCCGACGCGATGGAGGGCCCGACCCCGGTCTCCGCCCTCATCCACGCGGCCACGATGGTCACCGCGGGCGTCTACCTGATCGCCCGCTCGCACGCCATCTTCACCGCGAACACGGTCCTGCAGACGGTCGTGGTCAGCGTCGGCGCGCTCACCCTGCTGATGGGCTGCATCATCGGCGCGGCCAAGGACGACATCAAGCGGGTGCTCGCCTGGTCGACGGTGAGCCAGATCGGTTACATGTTCCTCGGCGTCGGCCTGGGCGGCGGGGCGTACGCCCTGGCGATCATCCACCTGCTGGCCCACGGCTTCTTCAAGGCCAACATGTTCCTCGGGGCCGGCTCGGTCATGCACGGCATGCACGACCAGGTGGACATCCGGCGCTTCGGCGGCCTGCGCAAATACATGAAGTGGACCTGGCTCACCTTCATGATGGGCTGGCTGGCGATCATCGGCATCCCGCCGCTGTCCGGCTTCTTCTCCAAGGAGCCGATCATCGCGGCCGCGTTCGAGCGCGGTGACTGGACGTCCTGGCTGTACGGCATGGCGGCCCTGCTCGGCGCCGGGCTGACCGCGTTCTACATGACGCGGCTGTTCGTGCTGACCTTCCACGGGCCCGAGCGGTACACCGACGACAACAAGCATCCGCACGAGTCGCCGTTCATCATGACCGTGCCGCTGATGCTGCTGGCGCTCGGCTCGATCGGCGCCGGCTGGCTGATGTCGACCTCGGTGCCGGGCTGGCTCGAGCCGGTCTTCGGCGCGGAGGAGGCGCCGCACGAGGCGGTCCTGTCGCACACGCTGATCACCATCCTCAGCCTCGTCGTCACCGTGCTCGGCGCGGGTCTGGCCTGGGCTCTGTTCCGCAACGGCACGGCCCTCGCGCCGCAGCCGGCCGGTGTCGTGGTGACCGCGGCCCGCCGCAACCTCTACACCGACGCGATCAACGAGGCGGTGTTCGAGCGACCCGGCATCTACCTCACCCGGGCGCTGGTCTTCCTCGACAACAAGGGCATCGACGGGCTGGTCAACGGCATCGCGGCCGGCATCGGCGGCACGTCCGGCCGGCTCCGCCGGATGCAGACCGGCTTCGTCCGCTCGTACGCCCTCTCGATGCTCACCGGTGCCGTTCTTGTCGTCGGCGCCTTCCTCGCGATCCAGCTTGGGTGGTTGGCGTGACCGACTTTCCGTTCCTGTCCATCCTGACGTTGCTGCCGCTCGTCGGCGCGGTCGTCGTGGCGCTGATCCCGCGGCAGAAGGCCGAACTGGCCAAGACCGTCGCCCTCGGATGGTCGCTGCTCGTGCTCGCGCTCAGCATCGTCATGTGGATCGCCTTCAAGGTCGGCGGCGATCGCTTCCAGTTCCGTGAGTCGTACGCCTGGATCCCGTCCTGGGACGCCCGCTTCACGTTCGCGGCCGACGGCATCGCGCTGGTCATGCTCATGCTGATCGCGATCCTGTTCCCGGTCGTGATCCTGGCGTCCTGGCACGACGTCGAGAAGAGCAACCGCTCGGCGCCGATCTACTTCTCGCTGCTGCTGGTCTTCGAGTTCACGATGATCGGCGTCTTCGCGGCCGCCGACATCTTCCTGTTCTACGTGTTCTTCGAGATCATGCTCATCCCGATGTACTTCATCATCGGGTCGTTCGGCGGGCAGCGACGGCAGTACGCGGCGGTCAAGTTCTTCCTCTACAGCCTGGTCGGCGGTCTGTTCATGCTGGCCGCGGTGATCGGCCTGTGGGTGGTCGGCGGCAACACCTTCGACTTCGGCCGACTGACCGAGATCGCCGGCTCGATCGATCAGAACACCGCCCGCTGGCTGTTCCTAGGCTTCTTCGTGGCGTTCGCGATCAAGGCGCCGTTCTTCCCGTTCCACACCTGGCTGCCGGACGCCGGTGGTGCGGCCCCGGCCGGCGCCGCGGCGCTGCTCGTCGGCGTCATGGACAAGGTCGGCACGTTCGGCATCCTGCGCTACTGCCTCCCGCTGTTCCCGGAGGCGTCGCGCTGGTTCGCTCCGGCCGCGCTGGTGCTGGGCGTCATCGGCATCATCTACGCCGCGCTGCTGGCGGTCGGGCAGAACGATCTGAAGCGCCTGGTGTCGTACACGTCGATCGCCCACTTCGGCTTCATCGGCATCGGCATCTTCGCCTTCACCAGTCAGGCCGGCACCGGCTCGGTGCTCTACATGGTCAACCACGGCCTGGCCACCGGCCTGCTGTTCATCGTGGTCGGCATGTTCGTCGCCCGCCGCGGCTCCAACCTGATCAGCGACTTCGGTGGGGCCGGCAAGCTCGTACCGGTCCTGGCCGGGGTGTTCTTCTTCGCCGGTCTGGCCTCGCTCGCGCTGCCCGGCACGGCGCCGTTCATCAGCGAGTTCCTCGTGCTGATCGGCACGTTCACCGTGCACCCGGCGTACGCGGTGGTGGCGACGGTCGGCATCATCCTGGCCGCCGCCTACGTCCTGTGGATGGTGCAGCGCACCACGCAGGGCAACCTCAACCCGGCCCTCGCCGAGGTGCCGGAGATGCGCAAGGACATCACGCTCCGCGAAAAGGTCGTGGTGGCGCCGCTGATTCTGCTCATCGTCCTGCTCGGCTTCTATCCCAAGCCGGTCATCGACGTGATCAATCCGGCGGTGGAGGCGACCATGCAGGACGTCGGGGTCCAGGATCCGGGGCCGACAGCGGTCGTCGCTAACGAAAGGGTGGCGCGCTAGCCATGGGAGACCTGAAACTGCCCGGCATCGACTACGGCGCGCTGATGCCGATGTTGATCCTCTTCGGGGCGGCCTGCGTCGGCATCCTGATCGAGGTGTTCGTACCCCGCCGGTCGCGCCACGTGATCCAGCTGAGCTTCGCGTTCCTGGCCGTGGTGGCCTCGTTCGTCGCGGTGGTCGTCCAGCACAACACCCGGAAGATCACGATCGGCGGCGCGGTCGCCGTCGACGGCCCCACGCTGTTCCTGCAGGGCTCGATCCTGGCGCTCGGCCTGGTCTCGCTGATGCTGATCGGCGAGCGGTCGATCGAGCGGGGCGGCCCGTTCGTCTCGCAGGCGGCGATCACCGTGGGCTCGCAGAAGGACCTCAAGCAGGCGGGCGACCAGCCCGGCGCCACCGAGGTCTACCCGCTCACGATCTTCGCGCTCGGCGGCATGCTGCTCTTCGTCGCCGCGAACGACCTGCTCACCATGTTCATCGCGCTCGAGGTCTTCTCGCTGCCGCTGTACCTGCTGTGCGCGCTCGCCCGCCGGCGTCGCCTGCTCAGCCAGGAGGCCGCGCTGAAGTACTTCCTGCTCGGTTCGTACGCCTCGGCGTTCTTCCTGTTCGGCGTGGCCCTCATCTACGGCTTCGCCGGCGGCATCTCGCTGTCCCAGGTGCACGACGCGGTGGCCGACCCGCAGCGCAGCCAGGTGCTGCTCTACGGCGGCATGGCGCTGATCGCGATGGGCCTGCTGTTCAAGGCCGCGCTCGCCCCGTTCCACGTCTGGACGCCGGACGTGTACCAGGGCGCGCCGACGCCGGTCACCGCGCTGATGGCGGCCTGCACCAAGGTCGCCGCGTTCGGCGCGCTGCTGCGGGTCCTCTACGTGGCCTTCGACGGCGTGCGCTGGGACTACCAGCCGGTGCTGGGCACGATCGCGGTGCTCACCATGTTCGTCGGCGCGGTCCTCGCGATCACCCAGACCGACATGAAGCGCCTGCTGGCCTACTCGTCGATCGCCAACGCCGGCTACCTGCTGGTCGGTGTCCTCGCGCTCAACGAGGAGGGCCTCAGCAGCACGATGTTCTACCTGGTGGCGTACGGCTTCTCGGTCCTCGCCGCGTTCGGCATCGTCACCCTGGTGCGCGACGCCGACGGGGAGGCCACCCACCTCGCGCGGTGGGCCGGTCTGGGACGCAAGAGCCCGCTGTTCGCCGCGGCCTTCACGTTCATCTTGCTGGCCTTCGCCGGTATCCCGCTGACCAGCGGCTTCACCAGCAAGTTCGCGGTCTTCGGAGCGGCGATCGAGGGTGGCCAGACTTGGCTGGTCGTGTTCGGAGTGATCACCAGCATGCTGCTGGCCTTCCCGTACCTGCGGGTGGTCGTGCTGCTGTGGCTCTCGGAGCCCAACGAGTCGACGCCGACGGTGTCGATCCCGGGCTTCCTGACGTCGGCGGCGCTGGTCATCGGCGTGGTCGCGACGCTCGCCCTCGGCGTCGTCCCGGCCCCGCTGATCGATCTGAGCCGGGACGCGGCGCAGTTCGTCCGCTGATCTCCTGACGCGAAAGAGCCCCGGGCTTCGGCTCGGGGCTCTTTTCGTTCTTCGTCTGGTTGCGGGGGCGCGCTTCCCGGTCAGCTGGCGGCCAGATCGGCTGGCGCGGTCGGCTCGGCTGGCGGTCGGCTTAGCTGGCGCGGTCGGCTCGGCTGGCGGTCGGCTTAGCTGGCGCGGTCGGCTCGGCTGGCGGTCGGCTTAGCTGGCGCGGTCGGCTCGGCTGGCGGTCGGCTCGGCTGGTGCGGTGGGCTCAGCTGGTGCGGTCGGCGATGAAGTCGCAGAGCGCCTCGAGACCGCGCTTGGCGTCGCCCTCGGGCAGCGGCCGCAGGGCGGCGCGCGCCTCCTCGGCGTAGGTGCGGACGGTCTCGCGGGCCTTCTTCATCGCGGCCGACTCACGCAGCAACCCGAGGGCCTCAGCGTGCAGTTCGTCGTCGGTGATCGGGCCGCCGGCCAGCAACTCGCGAAGCCGCACGGCGGAGGCGTCGGTGTCGTCGCCGGCCAGCGCGTAGAGCACGGGCAGCGTCTGCACGCCCTCGCGCAGGTCGGTGCCGGGCGTCTTGCCCGACTGCACCGACTCGGAGGAGATGTCGAGCAGGTCGTCGGACAGCTGGAACGGGATGCCGATGATCTCGCCGTAGCTCGCCAGGGCCTCGACGATGTCGGCCGGCGCGCCGGAGAACATGCCACCGAAGCGGGCCGAGGTCGCGATCAGCGACGCCGTCTTCTCCTTGAGGACATGCAGATAGTGCTCGATCGGGTCGCTGCCGCGCGGGCCCACCGTCTCGGCGATCTGACCGTGCACCAGCCGCGCGAACGTGCGCGCCTGCAGATGGACCGCCTCGGGGCCGAGCGAGGCGGCCAGATCGGCCGCCTGGGCGAACAGGTAGTCGCCGACGAGGATCGCCACCGAGTTGCCCCAGCGGGAGTTGGCGCTGGGGGCGCCCCGCCGCACGGGCGCCTCGTCCATGACGTCGTCGTGGTAGAGCGTCGCGAGGTGGGTCAGCTCGACGACATTGGCCGCCGCGACGATCTCGGGCCGGGTCGGGTCGCCGAACTGGGCCCCGAGAGCGACCAGAATCGGGCGGAACCGCTTGCCGCCCGCATCGGCGAGATGCCGCGCGGCTTCCGCGACCAACGGGTCGGCGCTGGCCACGTTGGCCCGCAGCGACTCCTCCACAGCGGCCAGCGTCGCCGACACCGACGCATCGACCGCGGGATCGATGTCGAGGCCGAGCGACGACAGCGTCAGGTCACCGGTGCTCACCACGCTTTCACGATGCCACATGGGTCCGGCGACCATGGCCCCAGGGGTGTCGGGGGCAAGATCAAAAGAGGATCTAGCACACGCTTTCGTGGCGGCGTGCTGTCGCCCGCGTTCCTGCCCCACGTGGCGGCCTGCTGTCGCCCAGGTTGCTGCCTCACGCGGCGGCGTGCCGGCGTCAGCGTTGCTGGGTCGCGCGGCGGTGTGCTGGCGCAGGAGTTGGGCTGCGCTACGCGGTGGTGTGGCGCAGGAGTTGGGCTGCGCTACGCGGTGGTGTGGCGCAGGAGTTGGGCTGCGCTACGCGGCGGTGTGCCGGCGCAGGAGGTGGCTGCCGAGGAGCATGGCGGCCGCGGCGCCGAGCATCGCGATCGCGGCGACCACCCACATCGTCGGGTAGCTCGTCGTGGTGGCCAGGGTGCCCAGACCGAGCGGGCCGAGGCAGCCACCCGCGTACACGCCGGTCTGGGTGATCGACGTGGCGGCGGCCGGCGCCTGGGGGTGCAGCCGCACCACCGCGAAGTTCATGAGGCCGGGCCAGGCCCAGCCGAAGCCGAAGCCGAGCACCACGCCGGCGATGAGCGGCAGGCCGCCCGGGACGGCCATCAGCGCCAGCCCGAGAGCCCCGGCCAGCAGGAGGGCCGA
Organism: Actinoplanes sp. M2I2; assembly: GCF_023544445.1. GTDB lineage: Bacteria > Actinomycetota > Actinomycetes > Mycobacteriales > Micromonosporaceae > Actinoplanes. Next base: position 149,881 of record NZ_JALPVJ010000008.1, read on the forward strand.
GATGACGGAGATCGAACGGTCCGGCCACCGGTCGGCGAGCCAGCCGCCGAGGACACGCGACGTCGCGCAGACCGCGCCACCGAGCGTGAGGGCCAGGCCGGCCGGTCCCGGGGAAATACCCTGAGCCACCGCCGAGTCGACCAGGAACGTGCCGAGCGCGTTGGCTGAGCCGGCCGCCAGGGTGGCGCCCACACCGACCACGACGAGTGCCCTGGTTGCCCGCTTCGCGCGGTTCTTCGAGCGTACGGTGGCGACCTCGGGATCGTTCGGGACCAGCAGCAGAGCCGACGCCGCGAGCCCGGCGACGAAGACGAAGGCCCACCGCCAGCCCAGGGTCAGCGCGACCACGGGAACGGCGGCCCCGGAGAGAAGCGTCGCCACCGGGATGGCGGCCTGCTTGATGCCGAAGGACAGGCCCTGCCGCCTCGGGGGCACGTGCCGGGACAGGGCCGTGTTGCTGGCCAGCTGTCCCATCGCGTTGGCACCGGCGCCGAGCGCCAGGATGAGGATGAGACTCCACAGTGTCCGGGCGAAGGCGGCCACGCCCAGCAACGAGGCCACCGCGAGCAGGATTCCGGCGCGGGACACCCGGGTGGCGCCGAAGCGCTCGACCAGGTGGCCGGCCGGGACGGAGGCGAGCGCGCTGGCGCCGAAGTACGCCGACACCGCGAGCCCGAGCCCGGCCGGCGAGAAGTGGAGCTCGTCGCCGATCTGCACGGCGAGCCCGCCGACGAGGAAGACCGGGACGCTGACGGCGATGGTGGTCGTCAATGCGCCCGCCGACGCCCGGAACGCGCTGGTGGGCCCGCTCGGCCGGAGAAGGATCGTGCGCTTCGCCATCATCCGCAGACTAGGCGAGCAGAATGCATCCGAGCGCGCTGAGTGCTAATGACCACACGGGTCGTGTAAATCGACCGTGATCCACATGCTTTTGGCATTCCCTCCGAGGAAGATTATTCATATGGTGTAAGTCCCTGGCGTCGGAGGTAGCTGTGCGCGACCCCCTGGCGGAGCCGTCCGACCTGATTCGGAGCGTGTCACGCGCGTTGCGCGTGCTCGAGTCGGTCGGCCGCGCGCCCCGCGGACTCACCGTGAAGCAGATAGCGCGACGGTGCGAGTTGACCGTCGCGACGACCTATCACCTTGTGCGCACCCTCGCCTACGAGGGCTATGTGATCCGCCGCGAGGACGGGACGTACATCGTGGGTCTGGAGATCGCGGACCGGTACCGCGAGCTGGTCTCCGCCTTCCGCGGGCCGCCGGCGGTCGGTGAGGCGCTGCGGCGGGCCGCGCTCGACAGCGGTTACAGCCACTACCTGGGCCGTTTCGTCGGCGGGCGGATAGCGGTGACGGCTTCGGCCGAGGGCGCCCGCTCGCCGTTCATCGACGACATGTCGCCCGGCTTCGACGAGGGCGGCCACGCCACCGCGCTCGGCAAGGCCCTGCTGGCCACGCTCACGCCCGACCAGCGAGCGCGCTACCTGCGTGACTACGGCATGCGCCAGTTCACCCCGGCGACGCTCACGACCCCCGAGACGCTCGAGGCCGACCTCGCCGCCGGGGAACGACGCGGCATGCAGCTCGAGATGGGGCAGTTCCGCCAGGGACTGGCCTGCGCCTCGGTGCTCGTCATCTCCGATCGCGACATCGAACGCCGACTGGTGCTCGCCTGTGCCCTGCCCGCCGCCGAGATGCTCACCTCGGCGCGTGTCGTGCGGGCCAAGCTCACGGCGGCCGCCCGCAACGTCGCCGAAGCCCTGTCGGCGGGGGAGTCGGCGACGGCCTGACAAGGGCACCTAAGACTCCGTTGAACCTCTCGTTCCCGTCGCCCGTAAGACAGGGTGCAGCCGGAGATCAGCGGAGGGTGGTGACGGGGTGCACTGCGAGCACGAGCACGAGGACGGTGCCTATGTGCTGGGCGCCTTGTCGCCGGCGGAGCGGACGGCCTACGAGAGCCACCTGGCGACGTGTTCGTTCTGCCGGGAGGCGGTCGCCGACATCTCGGCCCTTCCCGACGTGCTGTCCCGGCTGGATGCCAAAGAGTTCGCCAAGCTGCTCGACCCGACCCTGAGCGGTGGTCAGAGCCACCCCGGCGCCTCGTTGCGCGACTGGGCGACCAGCGAGTGGGCCACCCTCGCCCCCGAGGCCAAACGACGTCGCAAGACCTTCAGCGTACGGGTGGTGAGCAGCGCCGCCGCGGCCGTGCTGGTGGCGCTGATCGCCGTCGGCGTGTTCGCCTGGACGCGCGACAACGCCGCGCCGGCGGCCCCGCCGGCCGGTCCGGCCATCGCGATGACCGCCGTACGGGATGGCTCGCCCGTCTCGGCGTCCGTGCGGCTCACCAGCACCTCGGGCGGCACCAAGATCGATCTGGTCTGCTCCTACAGCGAGACGGCCTCGCGGCCCTACACGTTCCGCCTGATCGCCTATGGCCCCGACGAGCAGAAGGAACAGCTCGGCTCGTGGCAGGCGGTGCCCGGCGCGGAGTTCACGATGCCCGGCGTCACCCACTTCGGCCGGGACAGCCTGTCCCGGCTCGAGCTGGTGCAGTACGACGGGAAGGCGCTGCTCGCCTACGACGTCCCCTGATCCTCTGATTCCGGGTCAGTGGGGTGGCAGGGTGGTGGCCGGTTCGACGGTGGCGGCCGTCGGGCCGGCCGCCGTCTTATCCCTTCGCGCACGGCGGCCGAGCGCGTCGATCGTGAAGATGATCAGCGCCACCCAGACGAGGGCGAAGCCGGCCAGGCGGGCCGGTGGCATCGGCTCGTGGTAGATGAGCAGACCGACGGCCAGCTGCAGGATCGGCGCGACGTACTGCAGGATGCCGATGCCCACCATCGGCACCCGGTTGGCGGCGGCGGCGAACAGCAGCAGCGGCAGGGCGGTGGCCAGCCCGGAAAAGATCATGAGCACGGTGTGGGTGGTCGAGACGTTCCCGAACTTGGCGTCGCCGGTCGTGGTGAGCCAGCCGACGAAGACCAGAGCGGGCAGCGCCAGCACCGCCGACTCGACGAAGAGGCCCTCGGCCGGCGGGAGCGACATGCGCTTCTTCACCAGGCTGTAGCTGCCGAAGCTGGCGGCCAGGATCAGAGCGATGTACGGCAGGTGACCGTAGTCGATGGTCAGGACCACCACGGCGATCGTGCCGACGCCGACGGCGACCCACTGCAGGGTACGAAGGCGTTCCCGCTGCACTGTCACGCCGAGCAGCACGAGGACGAGCGGCGTGATGAAGTAGCCGAGCGCCGTCTCGACGACCCGCGACGAGTTCACGCCGTAGATGTAGGTGCCCCAGTTGATCGCGATCAGCACCGCGGCCAGCGAGATGCCGAGGAGCAGCTTGGGGCTGCGGGCCAGGCGCTGCAAGAACCGCCAGTTGCGCATCACGGCGAGCAGCAGGCTGATGAAGACGACCGACCAGATGACCCGGTGGGCGAGAATCTCGAACGGTGACGCGGGCTGCAGGTGCTTGAAGTAGATCGGGAAGAAGCCCCACATCACGTACGCCGCGAGGCCGTAGAGATATCCGCGCCGTTCGTCGCTCATGCCCCCACCGTAAGGGCCGGTGGCTGATCTGGTCCTTGCCTATGGCTCACTTCACGGCCCGCCTGGCCGGCTCGACGGCCCGGCTAGCCGGCTTGACGGCCCGTCACGTGCCGACGCGTGCAGTTCAGTTCACGTCGCGCCGTTTGTGCGGGATGGGGTGGCGGCGCGCAGGTCGCACTCCATCCACCGGCCGGGCTCGACGTCGGTGAAACCGTGGCGGGCGTAGACGGCGTGGGCGTCCCGGGTGACCAGAACGAAGCGGCTCAATCCGCGGGCGGCGTAGTGGTCGCGGAGATGCCGCACAAGCCACCCACCCAGACCGCGGCCGCGGTGCGCCGGATCGACGTAGACATCGCAGAGATAAGCGAAGACGGCTCCGTCCGTGACGACCCGCGCGAACGCCACCTGCTCACCGTCGCCGTCATAGACCCCGAAGGGCTCTGACCCGGCGACGGCGGCCCGCATCTGGTCGAGTGGCCGGCCCAGAGCCCAGTAGGCATCCGTGGACAGCCACTGGTGCACCCGGTCGAGGTCGATGCGCTCCCGCTCGGAGCTCAGGGTGTATCCGTCATCCCGACGATCGTTCAGCACGCCACCGAGTCAAGCCCCGAGATCATTGCGACGCCAGCACATTTTCACGGCCGGGGCAGCCCCCGGCCGTGGTCGTCGATCGCGGGTCAGTCGTCGCCGTCGGGGACGAGCATGTTGAGCAGCCAGCTCACGACACCGACCAGGAGGGCGCCCAGGACGGCGCTCGGCCAGAAGTCGTCGACGTGGAACGGCAGGTCGAGCCGACCAGCGATATAGCTGGTGAGCAGGAAGAGCGCGCCGTTGACGACGAGCGCGATCAGGCCGAGTGTGAACACGTAGAAGCCGCATCCCACGACCTTGATGATCGGTCGCAGGATCGCATTGATCACGCCGAAGATGACGGCGACGATCAGCAGCGTGATGATCTGCTCCGACACGGCGTCGGTGGTCAGCTCGATCCCGTCGATCAGCACGGTGGCCAGCCACAACGAGAACGCAGTGATCAGAAGCCGGATGATGAGGCCCATGGTCACGAATGGTGCCACGACCAGGCAACCGCAGGCCGCGACGACACTCCCTGATCTTGTCGACGTCGATGGCGCAGCTATCCGCCGGCAGCGCCCGTCAGCGGCCGCGCGTGAGCGGCCGCGCTTCAGCGGCCGGGTGGGCCGATCAGCTGTTTCTCGATCGGGGTGTGGGCCAGGACCGCCCAGCGGACCGCTCGGCGATTGACCACGCCGACCATGTCCGGACGGATCCTGGTCATCCACTGCGCGACCTCGCCGAGCCCCAGCGCGCCGCCGACCAGGGTGGCTTCCTCGGGGCGCAGCGGCTGAAGGATGAGCAGGTCGGCGCGGGAGGCCACGTCGACGTCGACCGCGGAGAACTCGTCCCGGACCACCAGCGTGGCCTGCCAGCCGTCGCCGGGACGGTTGTCGGCGCCCACCGGACCGATGTCGACCACGATCAGAAGCGGGTGCAGGGCCGAACCGGGAGCAATCTCTATGGGCCGCCCGGGTGGCACCACCGCGATCGACTCGCCGGGCATGGCCGCGCCCCGGACGAACGGCTCCCAGGCCTGTGGCCGCGCCGTCTGCACGACCACTCGTGCGCCGAGGGCCATGGCGCGCAAGGCGACCAACTGGGCGCACCGGACGCCGCCGACCACGAGGGCCCGGGTCTGCTCCGGCCGGAACAGCCGGGCCACCACCGGGCTGCCGTGACGGTTGCGCCCGAGCATGAGGCCGGACGGGCCGATCTGGAGATGCAGACCCTCGAGATGCTCGGCCGGCTGCACCCCGTCGGGAACGAGACCGGGGATCACGCTGGGCCGGCCGCCGAAGGGCAGCGTTTCGAAGAGCCCTTGAACATGCTCACCGTCGAGTCGGCGAGCCCCGGCCTGCTCGGCCGACAACAGCTTTCGCAGCGCCTCGGAGGCGACGCTCAGGGTGCCCGCCTCGGGCGCGGCCAGGCGGACGGTGACGTCCATGGGCGTGCTGCCGTGGGCCGCCTGCGGGCCGGCGGTCAGCGACACCGTCGTCGCGGCGGCCGGCAGTGTGAGCATGCGGGTCACCAGTCGCCGGGACGTCTCGACCCGCAGATCGGGCCGGCGCCACAGCCGGAACGTGGTCTGCGCCAGTCCACCGACGCGTACGCCGGGCCACGTCTCCTGGGCCGACCCGGCGGCGCCGTCGTCGTGCGCCAGTTCGGCGATGACCCGCAGGGCGGCCGCTTCACCCAGCGGCCGGGCCGGCACCGACGACAGTCGTCGTACCAGCTTGCGCGCCAGACCGGACAGCGCGCGCCGCGATTCCTCCTCGGACCAGCCCTCGGACCGCAGCACCCGTACCGAAAGGAGCGCCCGGCTGTGACCGAGCAGGCGGCCCTCCGTGAGCTGACGATAGGAGGTGGCCGGGGTGCCGGCGCCGGCTCGCAGCGAAGGCGCGGGCGCCCCGGTCAACAGCAGCTGAATCAACACCGGGGGCACCTCGGCCTCGGCCGACGGCAACAGGGTGGCCGGCGAAGGCAGGTCCGGCGTGTCCTCGGCGAGCAGGCCCGCCGGGTCGCCCAGCTCGAGGATCGCGGTGAGACCGTGGCCGTCGACGATGATCGCGGCGGGATCGCCGGCCAGGTCGGTCTGCTCGACGCGGGCGCCGGGCGAGACGAACCGCAGCAGCGCCGCCGGGTCGCCGCCGAGCGGAACGGTATGGCGCCGGCCACCGAAGCGGAGGCCGATGCCCAGCCACTCGAACGCCCAGCGGCCGCGAACCCGCAGCCAGGTGAGAAGCAGGACGGCCAGCGCGAGCAGGCCACCCGCGAACACGCCGATCGGACCGTTGGCGGCGCCCAGAATCACCGCGACCGCGGCGACCTGGGTGGCGACCAGTTGGCCGGCCCGCACACCGAACAACCGTCCACGTCGGAGCGGACCGGAGTTGACCTTGAGTGACGGCCGGGCCGGACCGGAGAGGTCGCGGTGATCCCGGTCGCCGGTCACGTCAACCGTCACGGCACACCGCCCTTCACCCGCATTCGTCCTCGTGCGGGGCCCATCGTAGGGGCTCCGGTCACTCCCCGGGGCGCCCTGTGGACAACCCGGAGTTATCCACAGCCTCCGATGTCGAGCCACCGCCGCTTGACGGCTTTCGCTACTGTCGGCGACATCAGGAAAGAGTAATCGGTCGCTCACGGCACGCCCCCCGTGGCTTGTGGACAGGGGTTAGCCTGGTGGCCAACGTCGATATGTCGAGGACGGTTGATCACCGTCCGTCCATAACGGATCAAGGCATGGTCGGCGACCCAAACGAGGAAGCGGGGTGACATCCGGGGTGGCCCAGACACAAGCTGAATCCCAGGTCATGGCGAGTACCGCCACCAAGTTCGATCAGGCCAACGATCAGCTCCAGACGATGCTGAGCACGCTCATGTCCGAGCTCTCCATGCTGAGCAGCACGTGGAAGGGTCTCGGCGCGGCGGCGTTCGAGCAGGTCAAGGTTCAGTACGAGCAGGACCTGAAAAGCCTCAACGCGGCTCTCGCGCAGACGGCCGACTCCATCCGGCAGTCGGGCACGAGTTACGACGCGACCGACACCGAGGCCGCCAGCCGGGTGGCCGGCACCGGCGGCACCTTCAAGCTGCCGCTCTGATCGGGGGAGGACAAGACATGCCTAACGACGGAGTGCTTCTCGTCAACTTCGGCGCCTTGCAGCAGGCGAGCGCCGACATCCAGAAGGCGGTCAGCGCGCTTCAGTCGCAGCTCGACCAGCTCGAGCGCGACGCCGCCCCGCTGGTCGACACCTGGGACGGCGACGCGCAGCAGGCCTACCAGCAGCGGCAGGCGACGTGGCGCGCCGCTTCGAGCGACCTGACGACCATCCTGCAGAACATCCGAGGCGCCGTCGACCAGTCGGTCGACGACTACGTCAGCACCGAGAAGCAGGCCACCGCGCGCTTCCAGTGACGCGCGGCCTTGCCGCACCAGAACGGCCGGAACAGTCTCGCGACTGTCCCGGCCGTTTCGCTTGTGCGCGATCGAGTGAATAAAGGCCTTTAGGCGGATTGGTCCGTTATCGCGAAGCTTGTTGTCGCTCGAACGCGTACTGGACCGAATGGCCGGTATCGCTACGATCGGTTGTTGTCCGATCGCTTGACGCGAATTATGTGGCGCTCCGGAGAGCTTCCAGGCGCGTTCTGAGAGACTCTCGCGTACGACTTACCTGTCTGCCTACCGCCGCCCATTGTGATCGGGGGCTGACCTTGTAGGTTGTACGCGTTGAGATGGCCTCGTCGCGCGGTGGGGAGAGGTGGACGTGTCCGAGTGGGAACCGGCTACGGACGCCGAGGTGGCGATGCGCGATGCGTTGCGCACCGACGACCAGGAATCCTACTTCCGCATTCTCTCCGGCGTTGACCTGCTCCTACCGGTCTCCGCCGACGCGCTGGCCGGTCTGGCGCCGCTCGGCTGGGGCACCTGGAGCACGGGCGGCCGCACCCACGTGCTGGCCTTCACGTCGACCGCGGCTCTTCAGACCTGCCTGGCGGACTACGCAGGCTCGGCCCGTCGTGTTCCCTACGCCGAGCTCGCCGAGACCTGGCCCAACCTCGAGTGGTGGCTGGCGGTCAACCCCGGCCTGCCGATCGAGGGTTATCTGCCCGCCTGGTTCGTGGCTCAGCTTTCCCGCGGCGACCTGAGGCTCCCCACCCGCGGTCCCGGGCGAGCCGATGCCAAGGCCGGCAGCGGCAAGATCCAGGATCTGCACGCCGCCGCCGTGGCCGCCAACGCCGAGAACACTCGCCAGGAGGAGGCCGGTCGCCCCGGCGGTCCGACGCGCGAGGACGCCCCGCTCACGGCGGCCAGCGGCGCCTACCCGCAATACCCCTCGGGGACCTACGGCCAGCAGACCTCGGCTGCTCCCGCGGCGTACGGGCAGTCCGCGGCCAACACGTACGGCGGCGCCTACGCCCAGCAGCCCGGCCAGCCGCCGGCCGACACGCTGCCCACGCGCACCCCGTCGGTCGGCGACAGCCCGCCGGCCCGTGGTCCGTCGACCGCCGAAAGTCTTCCGGCCCGTGGTCCGTCGGCCACCGACAGCCTGCCGATGCGCACACCGCCGACCACAGCGGGCGCGCCGGCTGCTGCGCCGTCCGCCGCCGGCGGTCTGCCGACGCGGACGCCGCCTACCCCCGGCAACCCCCCTTCTCGTACGCCCTCGGTGCCGAACGGTCTGCCGGTCCGCGCGCCGACGGCCACCTACGGCCAGTCCGCCGCGACGGGCGCACCTCAAGCCGCCCCGCCGGTGAGTGCGCCGCCCGCGAGCCCGACGCCGGGGACGTACGGCCGCTCCCCGAGCGCGCCGGCTGCGTACGGGCGACCCGCGAGCGGACCTCCTGCTTACGGGCAGCCTGCGACTGTTCCCCCTGCTTACGGGCAGCCTGCGACTGTTCCCCCTGCTTACGGGCAGCCTGCGACTGTTCCCCCTGCTTACGGGCAGCCCGCGAGCGTTCCGCCTGCTTACGGGCAGCCTTCGAGTGTGTCTCAGGGGCGTCCGGAGAGCGCGCCTCCCGCGTACGGTCGGCCGACCAGCCCGGCCGGGGGCGATGCCCTGCTTCGTCCGGGCGGTCCCGGTCAGCCGCAGGCGGCGCCGGCAACCCCCGAGACGGCGACGCCCAGGCCGGAGCCGACCGGTCCCGGCGGGCTGCCGCTGCGTACGCCGGGCACCGTTCTGCCCAACGGTCTGCCAGTTCGTACCCCGAGCGCGGCCCCCGTGTCCGGCCCCGCGTCGCCGACGCCCGCCGCGTCACCCACCGCGGTGCCGTCCGCCTACCAGTCGCCGTCCCTGCCGCCGGTGCCTTCCGCCTACCAGTCCCCGGCCGTGCCGCCGACGTCAGCGTCGCCGATGTCGGCGCGGCCGATGTCCGCGCCGCCGGTGTCCGCGCCGCCGTCGAGCAGCCGTCCGGCGACCGGCCGTGGCAGCGACGCGCGTGGCTCTTCGCCGGACGGGGCTTCCCCGCTACCCGTCCGCACCCCGATGGCGCAGACACCCCCGGTGCCCGACCACATCGCGCCGCACAACCCCGACGAGACCCCGTTCAACCCGAACTGGTCGGGCGCGACCGGTGCACCGTCCGGCGCACTCGGCGCCCTGCCCCGCCGCCAGCCGACCGAGAGCCGCCAGCCCACCGAGAGCCGCCAGCCCACCGAGGATCGCCGGCTCAACGCCGGGGATGGCCGGCCCAACGACGGGCGCCGGCCCGCTCAGGACCGTCAGGGTCCGGAGGCCGGCTTCCCGCAGGGACCTGCTTCGCCGCAGGCCGCCGCATCCCGGCGCACGCCGCCCGGAGCGATGGCCCCCATCTCGGCGCCCCCGGCTCCGCCCGCGGCCACCCCGCCGGCCCGGCCGGCCGAGCCGAGCCCCGGCTTCGGCACCCCGCTGCCACGCCGGCAGGCGACCTCGCCGTCCGAACGGCCCGGCATCACGTCGTTCCCGGCCTTCCAGACCAAGTCCGAGGCCCCGCAACAGCCGATGTCCCCGCCGGTCATCCCCGGTGCTCCCGGCAGCGACCGCCCGGCCCGTCTGGGCGCCCAGCCCGGGTACGAGGCGGCGCGGCCGCAGGCGGAGACCCGGCCCGCCCTGCCGCCCCCGGCCGCCGCGACGTTCGTGCCGGCCAATGACGTCGAGCGCGACCTCTTCGAGGCCGCCGGCGGTCACAGCACCGACGCCTTCCTCTCCACGCTGCTGCTCGCGGACGTGCTCGTCCCGGTGGCCAACCACTCGCGTCCCGGCAGCGCGCCCGGCGAGTCGGGCTTCGCCTTCCGCACCGAGCAGGCCGACGGCGAGACGTTTCTGGTTGTCTTCACCAGCAAGGACAGGCTGGTCGAGCACTACTCGGAGCCCACCCGCACGGTCGGCGTGCGGTTCTACGAGCTGATTCGCAACTGGCCCGACCCGGCCTGGTCGTTCGCCGTGAACCCGGACGGGCCGATCGGCGCGAAATACCCCGGTCCTCAGGTGATCGCCCTGGCCAGCTGGGCCGCGGAGTCCGGTCTGGGGCTCGACCCGGAGGGTGCGGCCGAGGAGGCCGCCCCGGTGCCGCCGCCGGAGCCCGCGAGCGACGACGCCCAGCACGCCACGGTCATGCAGAAGACGATCCCGCCGGATCAGGTCGACTACTACCTCGAGCGCGGGTACGACCGGGTGGCCGGCTTCGTGCACCGGGCGACCGAGGTGGAACATCTGCGTACGCCGGCCGAGCTCTTCGGCGCGCTCGGGCTGAGCTATGAGGGCTCGCCGCACCAGGTCGACGTCAAGGAGGCGTACGTCCTGCGCTGGCCGGCGTACCGTCCGAGCCTCTACCGCATCCCCTACGGCGGGCAGAACGAGCAGGCTCTGCGGGCCATGGACGGCTGGGTCATCGAGCGTCCGCCGTTCCGGGGCAACGGGTTCGCGCCGGGCGAGGGCCGCGATGTGGTCGCCGAGTTCAAGGTGGACAGTGTGCGGCTGCCGCACGGAGCTCAGCTGTGGCGCATCGACACGGACGGCAGCGAGCGCATGGTCGCGATCTTCGACAACGACGGTCCGGTCTGGCGCCGGGTGGGTGAGCAGTGATGCGCGACGGATACGTGGTGGCCTGGCAGGGACGTGAGTACGACGCCTCGCCCGACGGTGACAACGTGCGCATCTACCGGGCCGAACCGGCCGACGGCTTCGACGAGGTGCGTCCGGGTCGCTATGTCCGGGTGCTGACCCCTCAGGAGTACGACGAACTCATCTACGTGCGCACCACCTGCACGTGGCGGGGGGCGCCGTTCATCGTGCTGGCCGAGGCGAATTCCTGGCTCCGGGTGGAGTATGCGGGCGGCCGCGCCCCGGTGGCGCGTCAGCTCGGCTTGGAGGAGTTCGACTTCGGCGTCTATCAGGGCTGGGCCCCGCTGCACGAGGTCGCCGACCTCAACGAGCAGCGGATCTAAGGCGTCTTCAGCCAGCGCAGCACTTCGCCGGTCACCACGTCGGTGGCCTCCTGGTGCAGGAAGTGCCCGACCTCCGGGATCAGCCGCCACTCGTACGGCGCGAGCACGTAACGTCCTGAGCCCTGAGCTGTGCGTGGCAGCGTGGCCGTGTCGAGCTCGCCGTGCAGTTGCAGGGTGGGTGTCACGAGCGGGCTCTGCATGAGCTTCACGAACCGGTATCCCTGCAGCCGGAGGGCACTGCGGAACACCCAGCGGTACGCCTCCAGCGCGCAGAACGCCGCCTGCGGGATCTGCATGGCCTCACGGCAGCGGGCCACATAGTCGTCGAACTCGGGAGTCTCTCTCCACTGAGGACTCGTCCACCGGGTCATCAGCTCGCCCACCAGCGCGGCGTCGTCCCGGGTCAGCACGTGTTCGTATCGCGGCACCTGGAAACGCAGCGCGCTGGAGGAGGCCGCGAACTGGCCGCGCGGGTCGGCGAAGAGGGCCGCCCGCAGCCGCAGCGGGTGGGCCGCCCCCAGCACGACCAACCGGTTGACCAGCTTGGGGTGGAAGGCGGCGGCCGCCCAGCCGATCATGCCGCCGGCTCCCGCGCCGACGATCGTCGCGTTCCGCTCGCCGAGCGCCCGGATCAGCCCGGTGACATCGGCCGCCATGGTGTAGCCGTCGTAGCCGCGCGGTGGTTTGTCGCTGGCCCCGTAGCCGCGCAGGTCGATCGCGACGGCCCGGAAACCCGCGTCCGCGATGCGGGGCAGCATGTCGTGCCACGCCCACCAGAACTCGGGGAAGCCGTGCAAGAACAGGACAAGCGGTCCGGTGCCGGCCTCGACGACGTGGAACCGACTGCCGTTGGCGCCGACGAAACGATGAGTCCACGGCCCGTCCACCAGCACGCACGACTCATCAACCCGACCGCCCATGACTACCAGGGTAGGCGCTGGGAGCGAGCCGGGACGAACGCGCCGGTCGCGCGGGCCCTACTCGGCGCCGATGAGGACGCGGACGAGGGTCGCGGGCTTGCCGCTGCCGCAGTCGACCGGCGTCTTGCCGGGGGTGATCCGGGCGCGCACTTTGTCGCCCTTGTCGACCGGTACGTCCTTCTTCGAGTAGACGGCCCACGTGTCCCCGTCGGCGTCCTTCAGGCTGTAACAGTTGCCGCCGCCGTCGAGGACGGTCGCGTCGACCCAGCCGACCCGCAGCGAGCCGGCGTCGGGAAACTTGTGGCCCGCCGGTCGGCTGGGCGGTGGCGGAGGCGAGCCGTCGCTGCTCAGCGGCAACCCGCGGCTGTCGGTCGGAGCGGCCGTCCCGGACGGAGCGGGAGCGGGGGACGCGGCTTCCGACGGGGCCGGGGCGGCGGCCGATGCCTCGGCGGCAACCGGCGCCGGAGCGCCGGCCGCCACGGGCTCGTCGTCGCCCGAACAGCCGGCGGTCAGCAGCAGCACCAGTGTCAGCGTTCCCGCCGTACCCGTGATGGATCTGAGCATGACCCTGCACCCCCGTGACCGGACCTCACGGTCGTGCGGGACCGCGGCGCCAAAGCGTAGCGGTTTCACCTTTCCCGTGGGGGTGCGGCGTCCGGACAACCTCGCCGGACGCCGCGTCGACCGCGTCAGTCCTCGGACTTGCTCGTCTTCATCCCGGCCGAGATCAGATCCATCACCGCGGAATCCTGCAGCGTGGTCACGTCACCCAGCGAGCGGCGCTCGGCCACGTCCTTGAGCAACCGCCGCATGATCTTGCCGGAGCGGGTCTTCGGCAGTTCGGCCACCAACATGATCTGACGGGGCTTGGCGATGGGGCCGAGGGTCTTGGACACGTGGTTGCGCAGTTCGGCGTTGAGCTGGTCGCCCACGTCGCCCTCGATGTCCACGTTGCCCCGCGGGATCACGAAGGCCACGATCGCCTGGCCGGTGGTCGGGTCGGTCGCGCCGACCACCGCGGCCTCGGCCACCGACGGGTGCGAGACCAGCGCCGACTCGACCTCGGTGGTCGAGATGTTGTGGCCCGAGACCAGCATGACGTCGTCGACCCGGCCGAGCAGCCAGAGCGCGCCGTCCTCGTCCTTCTTGGCGCCGTCACCGGCGAAGTAGATCCACTCGTCGCCCTGACCGGCGCCCGCCCCGAACCGGGACCAGTACGTGTCGAGGAAGCGCTTGTCGTCACCCCAGATCGTCCGCAGCATCGAGGGCCACGGGTCGCGCAGCACCAGGAAGCCGCCGCCGCCGTTGGGCACCGACTGGGCCTGATCGTCGACCACGTCGGCGGTGATGCCGGGCAGCGGGGTCATCGCCGAGCCGGGCTTGGTCGCGGTCACGCCGGGCAGAGGCGAGATCATGACGCCACCGGTCTCGGTCTGCCACCAGGTGTCCACAATGGGGCACCGGTCGCGGCCGATGTTCTTCCGGTACCACATCCACGCCTCGGGGTTGATCGGCTCGCCGACGCTGCCCAGGATGCGCAGCGACGACAGGTCGTAGCCGGCCGGGATGTCGTCGCCCCACTTCATCATCGTGCGGATGAGCGTCGGGGCGGTGTAGAGGATCGACACCTTGTACTTGTCGACGAGCTGCCAGAACCGGTCGCGGCCCGGGGTGTCCGGCGTTCCCTCGTACATCACCTGGGTGGCGCCGTTGGAGAGCGGGCCGTAGACGATGTAGGAGTGCCCGGTGACCCAGCCGATGTCGGCCGTGCACCAGTAGACGTCGGTGTCGGCCTTGAGGTCGAAGACCGCGTCATGCGTGTACGACACCTGGGTCAGGTAGCCGCCGGTGGTGTGCAGGATGCCCTTGGGCTTACCGGTCGTGCCCGAGGTGTAGAGGATGAACAGCGGGTGCTCGGCGTCGAACGGCTGCGCCTTGTGCTCGGGGCTGGCCTGCTCGACGGTCTCGTGCCACCACTTGTCCTTGTCGGTCCACGCGACCTCCTGGCCGGTGCGGCGCACGACGAGCACGTTCTCGATGCTCGGAGACTTCGCGACGGCCTCGTCGACGGTGGGCTTGAGCGCCGACGGCTTGCCGCGCCGGTATCCGCCGTCGGCGGTGATGACCAGCTTGGCGTCGGCGTCCGCGATGCGGGTGGCCAGCGCCTCGACCGAGAAGCCGCCGAAGACGACGCTGTGGGTGGCGCCGATGCGGGCGCAGGCCAGCATCGCGACCGCGGCCTCGGGGATCATCGGCAGATAGATGGCCACCCGGTCGCCCGCGCCGACACCCAGGTCGGTCAGCGTGTTGGCGGCCTGGCTGACCAGCTTGAGCAGCTCGGCGTACGTGATGGTGCGGGTGTCGCCGGGCTCGCCCTCCCAGTGGATGGCGACCTTGTCACCGCGGCCGGCCTCGACGTGCCGGTCGACGCAGTTGTAGGCGATGTTGAGCTCGCCGCCGACGAACCACTTCGCGAACGGCGGGTTGGACCAGTCGAGGACCTGGTCCCACTTCTTGGCCCAGGTGAGCCGGTCGGCCTGTTTCGCCCAGAAGGCCAGGCGGTCGCCGGCCGCCTCCTCGTACGCCTCCGCCTTCACATTGGCGGCGGCGGCCAGTGCTTCGGGCGGCGGGAACTGTCGGCTCTCCGATGACAGGTTCGCCAATGTCTCGCTCATGAGGGCGGCTCCTCTTCACTGCTGACCCGGGCTTCTTCGTTGCACACTAGTTGCGCCGGTGGGTACCGGCGACACCTGTGGATAACAGCGCGCCAGATGGCGTCGTGGCCGCGCCGGATGACCATCAGATGCTTGGTGCTGCGCGAATCTTGCCAGTTGTGAGCCTGTTTGCGCATCCCATGTTTCGTCGGGCTTACCGGCTACGGTATTCGGCGTGGATCCGCTAGCCCCGCTTCTCGACCTTGCCGACGTCGCGCCCGCCCTGGCCGAGGCCCGTGAGCGGGTCGACGCTGCCCTCCGTCATCGCGCGCTGCGGCGGCACGGCGGTCAGGTCGCGGCCGAGGCGAGCCTGCGTGCCGCCGTGGCCAGCGCCGCGCTGGAGGGCAACGCCTACGACCTCGACGACGTCCGCGGGGGCACCGTCACCGATCCCGTCCTGCAGGGCGCGCTGCGCGTCGCCGAGGGACTGGGCGGGCTCGTCGACCTCTGGCCCCGCGCGCCCCGTCAAGTGCTGGCCAAGCTGCACGTCCTCGCCGCCCGGGGAGTCGTTCCGGCCGCCGACCTGGGCCGGCTCACCGGTTCGGCCGACCGCGTCGACCTGCTCGCCGGTCTGGTGGCGGGCAACGACCGGACGCCTCCGCTGCTGCTCGCCGCGGTCGTCCACGCCGAACTGCTCACGTTGCGCCCGTTCGCCGGCCCGGCCGGTGTCGTCGCCCGCGCCGCCGCGCGTCTGACTATGATCAACCGCGGCTTCGATCCGCGCGGGCTGGTCGCGGTCGAGGTCGGGCATCAGGCCCGGGAGCCCGAGTACGTGGGTGCGGCGGGCGCCTACGCCACCGGCACGACCGACGGAGTCCGATCCTGGTTGCGCCACTACGCCGCCGCGGTGACGGTGGCCGCCGACGAGATCACCACGATCGGCGACAACGTTCTGGCATCGGCCTGATCCGCTGTCGGACTGTGCGTATGTGCGAACAGCACCCACGGTGATCGGTGGTTCCTAGACTTCAGGGGTGGAGTCCTGGAAGCGCCCGTACACACCCGGCCCCGGACGCTGGCTGATCATCGGCTGGGAGGCGTTCGCGCTGGCCCTGCTGGGCTGGACGTCGATCGAGACGTTCGAGCTGAACGACCGCGGTCTGCGCCTGCTGGCGTGTGCGCTCGCCGCCATCTGGGTCTTCGGAACGCACCGCATCCTGCAGATGGGCGCCTACGTCGGTGTCGACGGTCTGCGCATCCACGGCCTGCTGCGCTCGCGCACGCTGGCCTGGGCAGAGATCGCCCATGTGCACCTGCACGAGGCGGGGCACCGGATCGGCCGGCTGCACGTCCCGAGCGGTCTCACCGTGCTGATCGAGTGCCGCGACGGCACGACGGTCAACACGGAGCTGTGGGCGCAGGGCGTCGACTTCCACTCCCGGCCCAAGCTCTTCCGCGCTGTCTATCACGAACTGCGCACCCGCCACCTGGCCGCGGCGGGCGGGAAAATTTAGAGCCGGCGTCCCTCGACGGGGGCGCCGGCTGCTGCGCGTCCGAACCGGGTTAACAAGCGTGCACCTGGGTCGTTGTCGGCAGTCCGCCGCCTCACGGCTCCTCAAATGGAGCCTGGGGGGCCGCGGTCCCGTCGCAACGTGCCTGCCGTGGCTGATCGCGCGTGGGTTCCCGGTGGCCGTGCACGAATCTCGTGGCCGATTCGCCGGGCAATCCCGGCTGATTCGGTGCGATCCTCGCCATTTCTTTCTACGCCCGTCCTGGCATGATCGCCAGGGCTTCGGCTACCCGAATCTCGCTTTCCACATTAGTCAGACCAAAGCCATTCGTGCTGCTCACTGCCCTCCGGGGCCCTTGGCGGCGGCTGGGCCGGCCGGGCCGGGCTGCACTTCTGGAACGCGCCTCGGAGCCGTACGCCGTACGCCGTAAGTCCTTGATCGTGAAATCAGGCGGGCGTGCGGGCGCGACGGTGGCGGGCGTAGATGGCCAGGCCGATGGCGGCCCCCACGCCGACGCCCAGGGCGGCGGCGACCGGCACGGCCGGCCGATCGCGCAGCCGCCGGCCCAGCGGAATCGGGTGGCGGAACTCCAGGACGGGCCACCCGTTCTCGACCGCGGCGCGGCGCAGCGCCCGATCCGGGTTGACCGCGCTGGGATGCCCGACCGACTCGAGCAGCGGGAGGTCGCTGCTGGAGTCGGAGTAGGCATAGCAGTCGGCCAGGTTGTAGCCCCGCTCGGCGGCCAGCTCACGCACCCCGACGACCTTGCTCGGGCCGGCCGCGTAGAACTCGACCTCACCGCTGTAGCGACCGTCGACGATGCTCATGCGCGTCGCGATGATGTCGGTGATGCCGAGCAGCGCGCCGATCGGCCGGACCATCTCATCGCCCGAGGCGGAGACCAGCACGACGTCGCGTCCGGCGGCCTGGTGCTCGGCGATCAGCGTGGCCGCCTCGGCGTAGACGTACGGGTTAATCAGCTCGTCCAGGGTCTCGGCGACGATCTGCTGCACCTGCTCGACCCGCCAGCCCTTGCAGAGCGCGGCCAGATAGTCGCGGGTGCGGGCCATGGCCTGCTCGTCGGAGCCACCGCCCAGCCGGAACATCAGCTGTGCGTAAGCGGACTGGACCATGTCGCGACGGCTGATCAGGCCGTCGCGATAGAACGGCCGTCCGAAGGCCAACGCGCTGGACTTGGCGATGACGGTCTTGTCGAGGTCGAAAAACGCGGCGCTCGGGCCCACGGGCGGCAAGTGTAGTCGCAAGTGGTTCATCACCGTTGTCCGCGGCGCGTCGATTCGGGCCCGTCGTAACAGGCTGTGAAATCGGGCAGACGGGCAGCAGCATCGCACCGGGCGACAATCGGTACTCGACTGTGCTGCTTCCGTGAGGCATGCTTGTGCTGTTGCGATCGGGATTCATGTTGCGACCCGACGCGTTCTGTTACTTCAGAACCCTCGGTGATTGCGCCCCCCGCGATCACCGAGTCGATTCGGCTCGACCCCCCCGGAGCCGAATCCCAGGACGGCCCCCGTCTCCCCCGACGGGGGTCGTTCCCTTTCCGGCGGGCGCCCGCCGGACAACTCAGGCGCCGGCGGCCTGGCTCGGCTCGGTCGCGACGGCCTCCACGGTGTCACCGAGCCCGAAGAATTCGCAGAGGCCGGTCACGTCGAGTACACGACGGAACGACGGAGTCGGGTCGACCACCAGGAAACGGGACCCGATCTCGGTGGTGGCCCGGTAGCCCTCGATCAACGCGCCCAGACCGGTGGAGTCGATGAAGGCCGCGGCGCGCAGATCGACCCGCACGACCGTGGGGGACCACTCGGCGACGGCCTGACGGACACAGGTGGCCAGATCATCCGCGTTCGAAAAATCGATCTCGCCGGCGACGGCCACGACGACGCAACCGTCGTCGTCGAGCGAACGGGTGATCGAAGTTTCCATGCCAACCCCACTGGTCCGTGTCGGCACAACATACCCAATGGGTGCCGCTTCCACTCTGTGGCGGGCTCGACTCCCATAGCAGATCGGCCGGGCGGGCACGCGATTTCCACAGGCCGTCGCCTTGTCCACAAGGCGAACGATCGTCGGTGGCTACCGGATCGGCATCCCGCGAAGGTGGGCGCCTCATCCGCTTCCGCCCCGCGCTGGAGACCACCGATGCCCGCTGCCCGCCTGCCCCTCGTCGTCACCGCCGACCCCGACCTGCTCGACGACCTGCTGCGCCTCGCCGCCGCCGGCGGCACCAAGGTCGATGTGGCGGCCGACCCGGCCGCCGCCCGCCCGAAATACGGCGCCGCCTCGCTCGTGATCATCGGCGCCGACCAGCTCGAGGCCTGCCTGCGCGCCCGGCTGCCGCGCCGTTCCCGGGTCGCCGTCGTCGGCCACGGCGAGATCGCCGAGCCGATGTGGGAGGCCGCGAACGCCCATGGCGTGGAGCACATCGCCGAGCTGCCCACCGCCGAGTCCTGGGTGGTGGACCGCTTCGCCGAGCAGCTCGATCAGCCGGTCGGCCGGGTGCTGGCGGTCATCGGCGGGCGCGGTGGCGCCGGCGCGAGCACCCTGGCTGCCGGTCTGGCGATGACAGCGACGCGGGACCGTCGGCGCACCCTTCTCCTCGACGCCGACGCGCTCGGTGGCGGCCTCGACATGATGTTCGGCTGGGAGCGCAAGGACGGCCTGCGCTGGTCCGCGCTGGCCGAGGCGGGCGGCCGGGTCGACCCGCCCAGCCTGCTCGGCGCGCTGCCCTGCGACGGCGACCTGGTGCTGCTCTCGTTCGACCGGGACGCCTCACCGTCGCTGCCCGCCGAAGCGATGGCGGCCACCATCGACGCCGGCCGCCGTGCCCGCGACGTGATCGTGGTCGATCTGCCGCGCCGGCTCGACGACGCCGGCGCGCTCGCGCTCGAGTGCGCCGACCAGGTCGTGCTGATCGTGCCGGCCGAGGTGCGGGCGTCGGCGGCCGCGGCCCGGGTCGCCGGGATGGTGCGGGCGCACCGCCGTGACCTGTCCCTGGTGGTCCGCGGGCCGGCGCCGGGACGGCTGCGGGCCCGCGACATCGCCTCGGCGCTCGGGCTGCCGCTGATCGGCACGCTGCGGCCCGAACCGGCGATTTCCCAGCGGATCGAGCACGGCCTGCCCCCGGCGGCCGACGGCAAGGGGCCGCTCGCGCGGCTGTGCCGGCGGATGCTCGCCGACCTCCTGCGGGACGCGGCCGTGGCGGTGGCGGCATGACGGCGTACTCCGGCCTCGGCAGCCGGCTCGCCGCCACCGCCCCGGTCGTGGCCGACCGGGTGCGCCACCGGTTCGCGGTCGACGGCGTGCCGGCGACCCCGGCCGCCGTGGTGCGGGCCGTTCGCGGCGAAGCCGACGTCGCGGTGCTGGGCGACACGACGGTGCTGCGGCTGGCCGACCGGGTCCACGACCAACTGGTCGGGGCCGGACCGCTGGCCCCGCTGCTGGCCGACCCGGACGTCACCGATGTGCTGGTCAACGGGCTGGCGGTCTGGGTCGACCGGGGCGCGGGCCTGCAGCGGGCGCCGGTCGTGCTCGGCGATCGGGAAGAGGTGCGCCGCCTGGCCCAGCGTCTGGCGGCGGCGTGCGGGCGCCGGCTCGACGACGGCCAGCCGTACGCCGATGCCCGGCTGCCCGACGGCACCCGGCTGCACGCCGTGCTGCCCCCGGTGGCAGCCGACGGGCCTTACCTGTCGCTGCGCACCTTTCGGCACCGGCCCTTCCGGCTCGACGAGCTGATCGAGCGGGGCACGGTCCCGCCCACGATCGCCCCGGTGCTGGCGGCGATCGTCGCAGCCCGGCTGGCCTACCTCGTTACCGGCGGCACCGGCAGCGGCAAGACGACGTTGCTGGCGACCCTGCTCGGCATGGTGCCGCCGACCGAGCGCATCGTCCTGGTCGAGGACGCGGCCGAGCTGCGGCCGGCTCACCCGCACGTGGTCGCGCTCCAGGCCCGTACCGCGAACGTCGAGGGGGCGGGCGCGATCGGACTGGCCGACCTGGTGCGGCAGGCGTTGCGGATGCGACCCGACCGTCTCGTCGTGGGGGAGTGCCGGGGCGCCGAGGTCGTCGATCTGCTGGGCGCGCTCAACACCGGGCACGACGGGGGCGCCGGGACGTTGCATGCCAACACCCCGGCCGATGTGCCGGCCCGGCTCGAGGCGCTGGGGATGCTCGGCGGGTTGCCCCGGGCGGCACTGCACGCCCAGGTGGTCGCGGCGCTGCAGGTAGTGCTCCAGGTGCGGCGTACGGACCGGGGGCGCGTCCTCGAGTCGGTGAGTGTGCTGCTGCCGTCCGGCGAGGCGAGGCTCGCGACCGTGGTCCCGGCCTGGCGGCGTCTGCACGGAGCCGGGCCGGGCGCGACGGCCCTGGCCCGCCTGCTGCTCGCCCGCGGCGTGGCCGTGCCCGCGGTCCTCGAGCCGCCGGTGGTGAAGCCGTGATCTGGGGACCCCTGCTCCTCGTGGCCGGCGCGTTGGCGGTCGTCCTGCCCGGCGGCTCGCTCCGGCGGCCCCGGATGTCGTTCGCGGTGCTCGGCAAGCGGGTCGTCGCCGTCGCCGTGGCGACGCCTCGGTCGGCGATGACCGGTGCGGTCGCGGTGACCTCGCTGCTCGGCCTGCTCACCGGAGGACCGGTGGCGGCGGTGATCGCGGGCGCCTACGCGGTGCTCGGCGGCCGGGCGTTGCTGCGCCGGGCCGCCCGGCGGCGGGCGGCCGTCGAACGCTCCGCGGCCCTCGACGCCCTGGCGGCGCTGGCCGCGGACCTGCGGGCCGGACTGCCGCCGGCCGAGGCCCGAGCCGACTCCGACTCCGGCGATCGCCTGCGGCGGCTCACGACGTCGGTGTGGCGACTGGCCGAGCGCACCGGCGCACCCGCCGCCGACCTGGTCGAACGGGTGGAGGCCGACGCCCGCGCGGCCGACCGGGCCGCAGCGTCGGCCACCGCCCAGGCCGCGGGCGCCCAGGCCACGTCGATGATGCTGGCGGCGCTGCCGTTGGCCGGTCTCGGGCTCGGCGTGGCCATGGGCGGCGACCCGTTCCACGTGCTGCTGCGGACGCCGCTGGGCGCCGCCTGCGGGCTCGTCGCGGTCGTCCTTCAGACGGCCGGGCTGCTCTGGTCCGAGCGCCTGGTGGGCGGGGTGACGCGGTGAGCGCCCGGTGCGTGCTGGCCGAATATCTCCGAGCCGGGCGGCCCGGGCGGATGCCGCTGCGGTCGTGCTGCGTGGCGGCGCTGGTGGCCGGCGGTCGCGGGTGCCCGTCACGGCCGGCCGGGAGGCCGACGGTCGAGGAGCGGGTGGCTGTCGCCGACCAGCCGGTGGCCTCGTGACGGCCCTGCTGATCGGGGCGGCGGCTCTCGCGCTGGTCGTCGCGCCGGTGGTCGGCGGCCGAGCGGTGCGACGCCGGCTGGCCCGGCTGCGGGGCGTCCTGTCGTCCCGCTCGGCCGCGTCCGGAGCAGCGGACCCGCGCCGGACACGGATCGTGCTGGCGGTCGCGGCCGGGCTGGCGGTGGCCGGGTTCTTCGGCACCTGGTGGGGCGTCGTGCTCGGCGCGGCCGGCGGGCTCGGGGCCGAGCGTTTTCTGAGGCGGCGCGAACCCACCTCGGTACGGCAGGAGCGCCGCGCCGCCGCGGCCGATCTGCCCCTCGGTGCCGACCTGCTGGCGGCGGCGTTGCGGGCCGGCGTCCCGGTCGACGGCGCGGCGGCCGCGGTCGCCGACGCGCTCGACGGCCCGCTCGGCACGCGCTTGCGCCGCACCGCCCGGTCGCTGGCGCTCGGCGCCGCACCGGCCGAGGCGTGGGCTCACCTCGCCGGCATTCCGGGAGCCGACCGGCTGATCGCCGCGGCCGTGCGCACCAGCGCGAGCGGCGGCGCGCTGGCCGGCGCCCTCGGCCGGCTCGCGGACGACCTGCGGGCCGACCGCGGGGTCGCGATCGAGGCGGCGGCGCAGCGGGCCGGCGTGCTGATCGTGCTGCCACTCGGCCTGTGTTTCCTGCCCGCCTTCCTGCTGGCCGGCCTTGTCCCGGTGCTGATCGCCGTCCTCGGCGACGTCCTCTGACCGACGCCATCGAGGGCCGGCCTCGAGCCGGTCGTCACCGCAACTGAAGTCGTCACGGCAACTGAAGTCGTCACCGCAACTGAAGTCGTCACCGCAACTGAAGTCGTCACCGCAACTGAAGGAGAACCACGTGCGCAATCTCATCGCGAACTTCGCCCGGCTGCGGGCCGAGGCGGCCGACGCCGGCATGAACACAGCCGAGTACGCCGTCGGCACTCTCGCGGCCGTCGCCTTCGCCGGAGTGCTCTACAAGGTCGTGACCAGCACGGGCGTCGCGGGCGCGCTGGACGCGGTCATCGATCGGGCCCTGAAGTGATCGGGCGCCGGTGGCCCGGTCGCGACCGGGGAGCGTTCACCGCCGAGCTCGCGGCCGGGCTGCCGGCGCTCATGCTGCTGCTCCTGGCCGGTCTCACCGCGGTCTCGGCGGTGGCGGCCAAGGGCCAGTGCCTGGACGCTGCCCGCGAGGCGGCCCTGGCCGAAGCCCGCGGCGACTCGGGCGCGGCCGCCGGCGCCCGGGTCGCCCAGACCGGCGCCGAGGTCGACATCGGCGGCGACGCCGACCTCGTGACGGCCCGGGTCCGGGCTCGTCTGCGGGTGCTCGGGGCCAACCTCCCGGCGATCACCGTCGAAGGCACGGCGACGGCCGCGCGAGAACCGGAGCCCGTGCCTTGAGGGACCGGGGCGCGGCGACGATCCTCGTCCTGGCCTTCGGGCTGTTCCTGACGATGGCCGGGGTGGCCGCGGCCGCCGTGGGAGCGGCTCGTGTGGGGCGGCACGCCGCCCGCACGGCGGCCGACCTGGGCGCACTGGCCGGGGCGGCGCAAGCGGTCTTCGGTCCGGAGCTCGCCTGTGCCCGGGCGGAGCAGTTGGTCACCGCCAACGCCGGGCGCATGACGGCGTGCGCGGTCGACGGCCTCGAGATCACCGTGCGCGCCGAGGTCGTCGTCCGGGCCGTCCCCGGTCTGGATCGCCGGGCCGTCGCCACGGCCCGGGCCGGTCCGGTCTCCGCGCCGCCGCCTTGACAGCCACGAGGCGCTGGATATCGGGCCCGCGCGATGCGATGGGGGCGATGCGATGGGGGTCGGGGCCTGATCCGCCGCCGTGACAGGCGCGATGCGCGGGGGCGGGCCCGGGAAGTCGGAACGGGGGCGACCGCGGCTGTCAGCCTTCGGGCCGGCGGGGCGCAGGCGTTGGGGTCGGGTTGTCGGCGGTCGCCAGGGCGGTGAGCACGATGTCGAGCACCTGGACGGCGCCCGGCTTGTGCAGCGGGTTGTTGCCGTTGCCGCACTTGGGGGACTGGACGCAAGAGGGGCAGCCGGCCTCACAGGCGCAGGCGGCGATCGCCTCGCGGGTCGCGGAGAGCCAGGCGGCGGCGGTGGCGTAGGCGCGTTCGGCGAAGCCCGCGCCGCCGGGATGGCCGTCGTAGACGAAGACCGTGGGCGCTTCGGTGTCGACGTGGTTGGCCGTGGACAGGCCACCGATGTCCCAGCGGTCGCACGTCGCCATCAGGGGCAGCAGGCCGATCGCGGCGTGTTCGGCAGCGTGCAGCGCGCCGGGAACGTCCGGCGGTTCCACCCCGGCGATGTCCAGCGCCCGGGGCGAGATGGTGAACCAGACGGCGACCGTGCGCAGCTCGCGCACCGGCAGATCCAGCGGCCTGGTGTCGATCACCTCGCCCGAGCCGAGCCGGCGGCGCTGGTACGAGACGACCTGGCTGGTCACCTCGACCTCGCCCAGATGGAGGCCGACGGGGCCGGCGTTCACCGACGAACGGACGCCGAGCACCGACACGTCCGTGACGTCCCGGGCGTGGGTCGACCAGTCCGGTTCCTCGTGGTGCACCAGCGCCACCGCGTCGTCCAGATCCAGCTCGTCCACCAGGTAGGTCACGCCCTGATGCAGGTAGGCCGCTCCGGTGTGGAGCATGACGTGCGACGACGTCTGGTCGACCGTGCCGAGCAGCCGGCCGGTCGACGACTCCACCACTGAGACGGGGGCGCCGCCGGCCCCGCGCAGGTCGACGTCGGGCCGGCCGGGATGGGTCCAGTACCAGCCCGACGGCCTCTTGCGCAGCGCCCCGGACGCGGTCAGCCCGTCGACCGCCGTCCGGGCCGCGTCGCCGCCGAAGAGCTCGAGATCCTCGGCCTTGAGCGGCGCCTCGGAGGCCGCGCAGCACAGTTGCGGGCCCAGCACGTACGGATTGGCCGGGTCGAGCACGGTCGCCTCGACCGGCCGCCCGAACAGCGCCGACGGGTGATGCACCAGGTAGGTGTCCAGCGGATCGTCCCGGGCGATCAGCACCGCCAGGGCCTCGCCGCCGGCCCGGCCCGCCCGGCCGGCCTGCTGCCACAGCGACGCCCGCGTGCCCGGGTAGCCGCAGATCAGCACCGCGTCGAGCCCGACCAGGTCGACGCCCAGCTCGAGCGCGTTGGTCGAGGCCAGCGCGAGCAGCTCGCCCGACATCAGCGCGCGCTCGATCCGGCGGCGGTCCTCCTTGAGATACCCGGCCCGGTACGCCGCCACCCGGTCGCCGAGGCCGGGCACCGCCTCGTCCAGCGACCGCCGGGTCATCGTGGCGACCACCTCGGCCCCGCGCCGCGAGCGGACGAACGCGAGTGTCCGGGTGCCGGCCACCACCGCGTCGGCGAGCAGGTCGGCCGTCTCGCTGAGCGCGGACCGGCGCTCCGGCGGGACGTCCGGGTTGTCCGGCGACGGGGGCAGCAGCGGCGGCTCCCACAGGGCGAACGTCGTCGCTCCCCGTGGGGACGTGTCCGTGGTCACGGCGGTCACGGGCAGCCCGGTCAGGCGGGACGCGGCGTCGGCCGGGTCGCCCGACGTCGCCGAGGCCAGGACGAACGTGGGCGAACCGCCATACCGGGCGGACAACCGCCGCAGCCGGCGCAGCACGTGCGAGACGTGCGAGCCGAACACCCCGCGGTAGGCGTGGCACTCGTCGACCACCACGTACGAGAGCCGGCGCAGGAAGGCGCCCCAGCGTGAGTGGCCCGGCAACAGGCCGTGGTGGAGCATGTCGGGGTTGGTCAGCACCAGCCGGGAGTGCTGCCGGATCCACTCCCGCTCCTCCCGCGAGGTGTCACCGTCGTATGTGGCCGGCCGGACGCTGTCGAGCCCGAGCTTGGCCACCGCCCGTAACTGGTCGGCGGCCAGCGCCTTGGTCGGCGAGAGGTAGAGCGCCGTCGCCCGCGGGTCGTCGGTCAGCCGGGACAGCACCGGCAGCTGGTACGCCAGCGACTTGCCCGAGGCCGTGCCGGTGGCGACCACGACGTGCGTTCCGCCGGCGGCGAGCGATGCGGCGACGGCCTGGTGTTCCCAGGGCTGGGCGATCCCGTGCGCGCCGAGCGCGGCGATCACGTCGGGAGCCGCCCACTCGGGCCACGGGGCCGTGCGGCCCGCACGGGCCGGGATCTGCTCGACGTGGGTGACCGGGGAAGCCGACGTGCGCGCCCTCAGCCGGTGGAGCAGCTCGGCGGGGCTCTGGGCGGTCGACGTCACGTCCAGCACTGTGACACCGGAATGGCGCGAACCTCAAACGGGTACGACGGTGGAGCCGGACGGCGGGCCATTACCGGGCGGTGGTTAGATTCGCAGGGGAGATCGGCTGCCGGCAGTGCCGCTACGTGCACAGGTCGGTTACGCGCATGAGTGTGCCCCCGGCAGGGAGGAGGAGCGATGGAGCTGTCCCTTGCGACCCGCACCGTCGACGAGCACACGGTGCTCGAGGTCGGCGGCGAGGTCGACGTCTATACGGCTCCGAGGTTGCGCGAGCGCCTCGTCGAGCTGGTCGACTCGGGGGTGCGCAACGTCGTCGTCGACCTCGGCGGCGTCGAGTTCCTCGACTCCACGGGCCTGGGTGTGCTGGTCGGCGCGATGAAGCGGCTGCGGGTGGCGAACGGGCGGTTCAGCCTGGTCTGCTCCAAGGAGGCCCTTCTCAAGATCTTCCGGATCACGGCGCTCGACCAGGTGTTCCCGATCTTCCCCACGATCGAGGCGGCGACCCGGGACAGCGACGGCAGCGCGACTTCGTGATGGCGACGGTTCGGCTGTCCTTTTCCCCGGCACCCGTGCACGTCCGCACGGCCCGGCTGGTCGGCGTCGCGGTGGCCCGGCGGGCCGGTGTGGCCGAGGAACTGCTGGACGAGGTCCGGCTGGCGATCGGTGAGGCGTGCACCCGAGCGGTCGCCCTGCACAACCAGTACGGCCTGGCCGACCTGGTGACGGTCGAGATGTCTGATTCGGAGGCATATGCCGTCCGGGTCATCGATCACGCCCCGATCGAGGCGAGCGTCGGCCTGACCAAGCTGCCGCCGGACGAGCTGGCCGACGAGTCGCTGACCGACGAGGCACTGACCACCGGCGTAGGTTTCGCCCTGCTCGCCGGTTTTGTCGATGACCTGCAGGTACGCCCGGTGGAGGACGGTCCGGGCACCGAGGTCCGGATGGTCTGGCCGGTCCAGCGTCGCTGAGCAGTTTTCAACGCTGAGCAGTCTTCAACGCTGAGCAGTCATCAACAAACTGGACAAATCCCGGACGATATCAACCTGCGTCCATACCCCGTCATCCGCCTGCTAACACAGCGGCAAACATCACCACGACACGGCTGCAGTCAGGTGTGACCAGGACCACGGTCGGCCGATACAGTACGCGAGTTATCAGCTACTGCTCCCTGGTCCCGCGGCCGCGGGGCCCAGTTGTCGTCTCCCCTTGGACGGGGATGCGCCCGGACGTTCTCGTCCAGTTTGCTCCGGGCGCGGTCGGTGTACAGGAGGACATTGATGTCCGGGACCTCATTAAGTGGTTCTAACGTCACGTTTGTCATCGTCGCCCTGGTCTTCGCGCTCATCGCGCTGGGCTTCGCGGCGATGTTCGTCCAGTCGGTTCTCAAGGCCGGCCGGGGCACCAAGAAAATGCAGGAGATCGCCGGAGCCGTCCAAGAAGGCGCGTCGGCTTACCTGTTCCGCCAGTTCAAGACGCTTGCCATCTTTGTAGTGATCGCGGTCATCCTGCTCTTCCTCCTGCCGGTGCACGACACCGACAACGAGGTTTGGGTCAAGATCGGCCGCTCGCTGTTCTTCATCGTCGGTGCCGTGTTCAGCTCGTTCATCGGTGGCGCGGGCATGGCGCTGGCCACCCGGGCCAACCTGCGGGTGGCCGCGGCGGCGAGCGAGAACGGCGGCCGGGAGACCGCGATGGGCATCGCCTTCCGCACCGGTGGTGTGGTCGGCTTCCTCACCGTCGGTCTCGGCCTGTTCGGTGGCGCGCTCGTCGTGCTGCTGTTCCGCAGCGACGCTCCCACCGTGCTCGAGGGCTTCGGCTTCGGCGCCGCGCTGCTCGCCATGTTCATGCGGGTCGGCGGCGGCATCTTCACCAAGGCCGCCGACGTCGGCGCCGACCTGGTCGGCAAGGTCGAGCAGGGCATCCCCGAGGACGACCCGCGTAACGCCGCGACGATCGCCGACAACGTGGGCGACAACGTCGGCGACTGCGCCGGCATGGCGGCCGACCTCTTCGAGTCGTACGCGGTGACCCTGGTGGCCGCCCTGATCCTGGGTCAGGTCGCGTTCGGTCAGGACGGTCTGATCTTCCCGCTGATCGTCTCCACGGTCGGTGTCGTGATCGCCATCATCGGTGTGTTCATCACCCGGCTGCGGCCGAGCGACCGCAACGGTCTGACCGCCATCAACCGGGCGTTCTACATCTCCGCCGTCATCTCGGCGATCGTCGTCGCCGTGGTCAGCTTCATCTACTTGCCGTCCACGTTCGCCGGCTTCAACGACGAGAACATCGACGCGGGCGTCCTGGCCAGCGGCCGCGACCCGCGCTGGCTCGCCGTCGGCGCGGTCGTCATCGGCATCGTGCTGGCCGCCGCCATCCAGGCGCTGACCGGCTACTTCACCGAGACCAACCGGCGCCCGGTGCAGGACATCGGCAAGTCGTCGCAGACCGGCGCGGCCACCGTCGTGCTGGCCGGCATCAGCGTCGGCCTGGAGTCCGCGGTCTACTCGGCGCTGCTGCTCGGCGCCGGTGTCTACGGCGCGTTCCTGCTGGGTGGATCGTCGCTCACCCTGTCGCTGTTCGCGGTGGCGCTCGCCGGCACCGGCCTGCTGACCACCGTCGGCGTCATCGTCGCCATGGACACCTTCGGCCCGATCTCGGACAACGCGCAGGGCATCGCCGAGATGTCCGGTGACGTCGACGAGAAGGGCGCGCAGATCCTCACCGAGCTCGACGCCGTCGGCAACACCACCAAGGCGATCACCAAGGGCATCGCGATCGCGACGGCCGTGCTCGCGGCGACCGCGCTGTTCGGCTCCTACACCAACAGCCTGGCCACCTCGCTGGCCGACGCCGGCATCGACGCCGGCCAGGTCGGCAACGAGATCCTCGGCCTGCTGAACATCGCGAACCCCCGCAACCTGGTCGGCCTGCTGATCGGCGCGGCCGTGGTGTTCCTCTTCTCCGGCCTGGCCATCAACGCCGTGTCCCGCTCGGCGGGCGCGGTCGTCATGGAGGTCCGCCGGCAGTTCCGCGAGTTCCCCGGCATCATGGACGGCACCCAGCGGCCCGAGTACGGCCGGGTGGTCGACATCTGCACCCGGGACGCGCAGCGCGAGCTGCTCACCCCCGGTCTGCTGGCCATCCTGGCGCCGATCGCGGTCGGCTTCGGCCTGGGCGCCGGCGCGCTGGCGTCCTACCTGGCCGGTGCGATCGGCACCGGCACGCTGATGGCGGTCTTCCTGTCCAACTCCGGTGGAGCCTGGGACAACGCCAAGAAGCTGGTCGAGGACGGCAACTTCGGCGGCAAGGGCTCCGACGCGCACGAGGCGACGATCATCGGCGACACCGTCGGCGACCCGTTCAAGGACACCGCGGGCCCGGCCATCAACCCGCTGATCAAGGTGATGAACCTGGTGTCGCTGCTGATCGCCCCGGCCGTCGTGGCCTGGAGCATCGGCAACAACCAGAACGACGCGTTGCGGATCACCATCGCGGTCGCGGCCGCGCTGATCATCGCGGGCGCGGTCGTGTGGAGCAAGCGCAAGCCGATCTCCATGGGCGACGACGCTCCGTCGAGCTCGTCCACGCCGACCACCAAGGTCACCGCCTGACAACCGCAGTGAACCCCGCGGGGGCACCCGGCAATTGCCGGGTGCCCCGCACCATAGATGAGGTTGTCGGACCTTGCCCGTACGCTGCATGCCATGCGCCCGGCCCGCCCCCTCGCATTGCTGGTTCTGCTCGCTCTCGTGACGTCACTCACCGGTTGCTCCGGCGCGCCCAACGCCCGGGCGTGGGCCTCCTCGGTGTGCACCACTCTCGCGCCCTGGCGCACCGAGATCGGCTCGCTGACCAAACGCACCCAGCAGCAGATGGAGACGGCGACCACTCCCCGTCAGGCCAAGGAAAACCTGATGCGGCTGTTCGGCGGGGCCGAGGACGCGAGTGAGCGGGCCCGTGCGGGGGTCGTCAAGGCCGGCGTGCCCGACGTGGACGACGGCGCTCAGATCGCCGAGGGCTTCACCAATTCGCTGGCCGCCACGCGCGACGCCTACGCCCGGGCCAGGAGCGGCGTCGAGGGCCTCGCGACCGCCCCCGCCGAGACCTTCTACCAGCAGGTCGCCAAGGTCGTCGAGCAGCTGCAGACCGACTACCAGGCGAGCAGTCTCGACACCGGCAATCTCCATTCCGTCGAGCTCAAGTCGGCGTTCGACGAAGTGTCCGAGTGCCGGTGAGATGACCGAGACGGGGTGGCCGCTGATCCCGCGCGAGGTCCTGCCCGCGCCGGTTCCGGCGGCCAAACGAGCCACCCACCCGCGTCCGGCGCAGCCGCCCGACGCCGGTCGCCAGCTTCCCTTCTTCGGCGCCGAGACCACCGAGCCGTCCCCCGCCGACCTCGCCGGCCTGCTGGCCGGCCCCGGCCGGCTCGGACGCATGGGCGGCACGGCCCGGGTCTCGGTCGTCGTCGACGGCGCGTGGCGCGTCCACGTCCTGGTCGCCGAGCTCGTCGTCCGCGGCCTGGTGGTGCATTGGCGCCCGGCCGACGAGCCGGAGGAAGCCCCGAGCGACCATCAGGAAGCCTCGAGCAGCGACCAGGAAGAAGCCTCGAGCAGCCCTCAGGACGAAGCCCCGGGCGACTACCAAGAAGAAGAGGTACCCGACGAGGAGCCCACGCCGATCGACCCGGACGAGACCTCGGGAGACGACGACACGCCGCTTTCTCAGCGGCGTTCAGCCGCCGAGACGCCGCGCCCCCGGCCGCAGCCGCCGGAGCCCGGATCGGAGTCGGAGTCGGAGTCGGAGTCGGAGTCGGAGTCGGAGTCGGAATCGGCAACCGACTCGTCCGAATCGTCGGAGTTGAGGGCTCCCGACGCGGAGAAGCCCCCAGGGCCGCCCCGCTTCGAGGTCTCGACGGCGTACTCCCGGAGATTGAACGGTCTAGCTCAAGCCTGGCCACGGGCCGCCGCCCAGCTTTTTCTCAGCGGCCCCCGGCTGCGCCTCTGGGTGGCCGCGGCCGGCGAGCCGCTGCCCGGTGGTTACGCGCTCGGCCTGGATCCGGCCAAGGACCCGGCAGAGATCGACGCGGCGCTGGTGCGGGCCGGTCTCGCGGGCCGGCTGTCGAGCGACGGACGACAGTATTCGATCATGGGCAAGCGGCGGGTCGCGCGACTCGCTGAGCTGGTCGGCGAGCGGCCCGACGCGGCGCCCGCCGAGCTGTGGCCCGGCGGCGCGGCTGCATGATCTTCCTGGATTGTGTGCGACACGACAGCATGCTCCCGGTGTACGGTGTCGCCGTTGGAGGCATACGGTGGCCGGACCGTTACCATCCGGCTCCGGGGTGGCCGGGGAATGTGTTCTCGTCCGGCGCGTTACGTTGAAAGTCTGTGTACCGCCGGTCCGATGGCGGAACGCCGAGTTGTGAGCGAAGTTTGGGAGTGCCGTGCCGAGTGACGCCAGGACGACCCGTTTGGTCATCGTCGAGTCCCCGTCGAAGGCCAAGACGATCGCCGGTTATCTGGGCCCTGACTATCTGGTCGAGGCCTCCATCGGCCATGTCCGTGACCTGCCCAAGAACGCCGACGAGGTGCCCGAGCAGTACAAGGGCGAGTCGTGGGCGCGGCTGGGTGTCGACGTCGACAACGGCTTCCACCCGCTCTATGTGATCTCGGCCGACCGCAAGCAGCAGATCGCCAAGCTCAAGAAGCTGGCCAAGGAAGTCGACGAGATCTTCCTCGCCACCGATGAGGACCGCGAGGGCGAGGCCATCGCCTGGCACCTGCTCGAGACGATCAAGCCCAAGGTCCCGGTCCACCGGATGGTCTTCCACGAGATCACCCGGCCCGCGATCCAGGCCGCCGTGGCCAACCCGCGTCAGATCGACAAGAACCTGGTCGACGCGCAGGAGGCCCGCCGCATCCTCGACCGTCTCTACGGCTACGAGGTCAGCCCGGTCCTGTGGAAAAAGGTCATGCCGAAGCTCTCGGCCGGCCGGGTCCAGTCCGTGGCCACCCGCATCGTGGTCGAGCGCGAGCGGCAGCGCATGGCCTTCCGCACCGCCGAGTACTGGGACATCAGCGCTCTGCTGGCCGTCCAGGGCCAGGTCGAGGGCCCGCGTCAGTTCGGCGCGACCCTGATCGCGCTCAACGGCGACCGCATCGCCACCGGCAAGGACTTCGAGGCGACCACCGGCCGTCTCAAGCCGGGCGCGGCCGTCGTGCAGCTCGACGAGGCCGGCGCCCGCGGTCTGGCCGCCCGGCTCGAAGGCCAGTCGTTCGCCGTCACCCGGGTCGAGGAGAAGCCGTACCGTCGCCGGCCGTACGCGCCCTTCATCACCTCGACGCTGCAGCAGGAGGCCGCGCGCAAGCTGCGCATGTCGTCGGCCCAGACGATGCGCACCGCGCAGCGCCTGTACGAGAACGGCCACATTACTTATATGCGTACCGACTCGGTGAACCTGTCGGAGACGGCCATCACGGCCGCCCGCCGGCAGATCGCCGAGCTGTACGGCGAGCGGTCCGTCCCGCCGGAGCCGCGCCGCTACACCGGCAAGGTCAAGAACGCTCAGGAGGCGCACGAGGCGATCCGGCCCGCCGGTGACTCGTTCCGGGCGCCCGGTGAGCTGGCCGGTGAGCTGTCCGGTGACGAGTTCCGCCTCTACGAGCTCATCTGGCGGCGTACGGTGGCCTCGCAGATGACCGACGCGGTCGGTAACTCGATCTCCGTGCGCATCCGGGCCATCTCCACCGCGCAGGAAGAGGTGGACTTCGGCGCCACCGGCAAGACCATCACGGATCCCGGTTTCCTCCGGGCTTACGTGGAGTCGTCCGACGACGAGAACGCCGACGCCGAGGATGCCGAGCGCCGCCTGCCCAACCTGGTCAAGGACCAGCCGCTGACCGCCGACGAGCTGAACGCGGCCGGCCACCACACCAGCCCGCCGGCCCGCTACACCGAGGCGTCGCTGGTCAAGGCCATGGAAGAGCTGGGCATCGGCCGCCCCTCGACGTACTCGTCGATCATGCAGACGATCCAGGACCGTGGCTACGTGGAGAAGCGCGGCCAGGCGCTGATCCCCACGTTCATCGCGTTCGCCGTGGTGAACCTGATGGAGACGCACTATCCGCGCCTGGTCGACTACGGCTTCACCGCCGCGATGGAGAACGACCTCGACGGCATCGCCGGCGGCGACCACGCCTCGCTCGACTTCCTCACCGCGTTCTATTTCGGCAGCCAGAAGGCCGGCGAGGACGACGAGATCGCCAAGGCCGGCGGCCTGCGCAAGATGGTCACCGAGAACCTCACCGCGATCGACGCCCGGCTGATCAACTCGATCCCCCTCTTCGACGACGACGAGGGCCGGCACATCGTCGTGCGGGTCGGCCGCTACGGGCCCTACCTGCAGCGTCAGGTTCCCGACGCGCCCGAGGAGCAGACGAACGACCCGAGCAACCGGGTCTCGATCCCCGAAGGGGTCGCGCCGGACGAGCTGACGCCGGAAAAGGTCGAGGAGCTCTTCCTCGGGGGCAGCGGCGAGCGCAGCCTCGGTGACGACCCGCGGACGGGCGAGGCGGTCGTGCTCAAGTCCGGGCGGTTCGGGCCGTACGTCGAGAGCGGCGAACGGCGGGGCTCGCTGTTCCGCTCGCAGACGCCCAACACGCTCACGCTCGAGCAGGCGATCCAGCTGCTCTCGCTGCCCCGGGTGATCGGCAACGACCCCGAGGGCAACGAGATCGTGGCCAAGAACGGCCGGTACGGCCCGTACGTGCAGCGCGGCACCGACTCGCGCTCGCTGGCCAACGAGGAGCAGCTCTTCACCGTCACGCTGGACGAGGCGCTGGCGCTGCTGGCCGCGCCCAAGACCCGCGGGCGGGGAGCGGCCAAGCCGCCGCTGCGCGAGATGGGTCCCGACCCGGTGACCGAGAAGCCGATGGTCATCAAGGACGGCCGGTTCGGGCCGTACGTGACCGACGGCGAATACAACGCCTCGCTGCGCGGCGATCAGACCCCGGAGAACCTGACGATCGAGCAGGCGTCCGAGATGCTGGCCGAGAAGCGGGCCAAGGGTCCGGCGCCCAAGAAGCGCGCGGCCAAGAAGGCTCCGGCCAAGTCGGCCGACACCCCGGCGAAGAAGGCCACGCCGGCCAAGAAGGCGGCGACCAAGAAGGCCACGCCGGCCAAGAAGGCCGCGGCGAAGAAGGCGGCCCCGGCCAAGAAGGCCGCGGCGAAGAAGGCGGCCCCGGCCAAGGCGACCGCCGGCGCCGAGTAGCTCAGACGCCGAGAACCCGGTCCAGGTAGGCATTGGTGAAGACCCGGGCCGGGTCGAGGCGGTCGCGCACGGCCACGAAGTCGTCGAACTTCGGGTAGACCGGGCGCAGGTCGTCCGCCGTACGGTAGTGCAATTTACCCCAATGCGGCCGCCCGCCCAGGGGCCGGCAGACCGCCTCGAAGGCCCGAAAATAGGGCTCGTAGCGCGCCCCGGCGAACTGGTGCACGGCGACATACGCCGACTCACGCCCGTACCCGTGGCTCAGCCAGACGTCGTCCGGGCCGGTGAACCGCACCTCGACCGGGAACTGCACCTTGAACGGCAGCCCGTCGATGATCTTCGGTAGCGCGCCGAGCGCCTCGGGCAGAGCCTCGCGCGGGATCTCGTACTCCATCTCGGTGAACCGGACCCGCCGCGGCGTGCAGAAGACCCGGTCCGAGCGCTCGGTGTACGTGCGCGCCGTGAGCGCCCGCGCGGCGACCGACTGGATGGTCGGCACGACGGCCGGCACGGCGCGGCCGAAACGGCAGACGCGCTCCCAGACGGTGTTGGAGAGGAAGTCGTCATCCAGCCAGCCGCGGAACGGTGACAGCGGACGGTCGTTGTCGGCGACCTTGTTGTTGCGCTTGAGCTGCGCCCGATCGGTGTACGGGTACCAGTAGAACTCGACGTGCTCGTTGCCGGGGATCCACTCGTCGAGTCCGGCCAGGACGTCGGCCAGTGCCATCGGCCGTTCGTCGGCCAGCAGCGTGAACGCCGGAACACAGCGCAGCGTCACCTCGACCAGGATGCCGAGCGCGCCGAGCCCCAGCTGAACGGCCGGGAAGAGATCGTCGCCCTTGACCGCGGACAGCACCTCGCCACTGCCCGTGACGATGGTGACGCCCTCGACGCAGGCGGCCAGCGTGGTGTGCGTGATGCCGGTGCCGTGCGTGCCGGTGGAGACCGCGCCGGCGACCGTCTGCGCGTCGATGTCACCCAGGTTGGGCATCGCCAAGCCATACCGGGCGAGCGTCTCGTTGAGCTTCCACAGTGGCATCCCCGCCTGCACCGTGACCAGGGAACCGTCGACGGCCACCAGGTCGGTCATCCGGTCGAGCAGCAGGCGCTGGTCGTCGGCGACGGCGATCGCCGTGAACGAGTGGCCGCTGCCCAGGGCCTTGACGCGGCGTCCGGTTCCCGACGCCTCCTTGACGTGGGCCACGACCTCGTCGACAGTGCCAGGGGTCAGAACGTCGGCGGCCAGTGACTGCTGGTTGCCGCCCCAGTTGATCCAGCGACGAGCGTTCCGGGGGATCGTCATCTGAGCCTTGTCCTCCGTACGAGCGGACAGTCGCACAAAACCGGTAATGCGCAGCATCCCGCGCGTCCCGTCGATGCGTCTCGCTCGTTGATCCGAGTAACGTTCCGATTATCACTGCTGAGAGGGAGTGGCGACGCGTGTCGACACCAACCGTCACCACCGGGCCGCTGCGGCGAGTCCCGGTGCAGGGCAGAAGCGTTGCCCGGGTCCAGCGCATGCTCGACGCCTGCGCCGAGCTCGTCGACGAGGTCGGCTATGAGGGGCTGACCACTACGCTTCTCGCCGAGCGAGCCGAGGTCGCCATCGGCTCGGTCTACCAGTTCTTCCCCGACAAGCGGGCGATCGTCCAGGCGCTCGCGATGCGCAACATGGACGCTTACCTGCAGGGGCTGTCCGACCGGTTCGGCCGGGAGACGTTCACCCACTGGTGGGACGGCGTCGACGCGGCGATCGACATCTTCATCCAGATGCACCGTACGGTGGCCGGCTTCCGCACGCTGCACTTCGGCGACGTGGTCGACGTGCACCTGCTCGACGTCGAACGCGACAACAACGCGGTCATCGCCGAGCGCCTGGCCGAGCTGCTGGTCGACCAGTTCCAACTGATCGACCGGGCCCAGCTGCGCTTCTCGCTGGAGATCTCGGTCGAGGCGGCGGACGCGCTGATCAAGCTGGCGTTCCGGCGCGACCAGCGCGGTGACGAGGCCGTGCTGACCGAGGCCAAGGCGCTGATCCGGGAATACCTGCACCGCCACGTGACTGCCTGACCCCTTCGGACAGTCGGAGCGGTCAACCGAGGAAAGCATGTCCTTCCCCCCGGTACGTCGGGGCCGGCGTCGCTGACTCGCCGTCGATCAGGTGCACCTGGTTGACGTGCTCGCACAGCTCGCCGGCCTTGGCGTGACGGAACCAGACCCGGTCGCCCGGGCGCAGCGTGTCGGCCACCGCGCCGACCAGCGGCGTCTGCACCTCGCCGGGGCCCTCGTCCGGCTTGAACCTCAGGCCCGCGGGCAGGTAGGGCGTCGGTTGCCGGGACGTCTCGGCCGGTCCCGAGGCGATCCAGCCGCCGCCGAGCACGGTGGCGATCCGCGGCGCCGGGCGGCGTACGACACTGAGCGCGAAGAACGCGGCCGGGGTCGGGCGCCACGCCGAGTAGGCGTCGAACAACGTCGGGCCGTACAGGCCGGAACCGGCGGTGACCTCGGTGACCACCGGGTCCGCGCCGCTCACGGCCACGCTCCCGGTGCCCCCGGCGTTGACGAACTCGAGGTCGGCCACCTCGCGGACGGCGGCCACGGCTTCGGCGCGCCGGCGCAGGATCTCCGGGAACGAACGCGACTGCATGAGGCGGATCGCGCGGCCGCGCAGCGCCCGGCCGGGCGGCAGGTCACCCAGTCCGGCGATCTGGGCCTCGTACGACATCATCCCGACCAGCGTGAAGCCGGGCCGCGCGACCAGCCGGCGAGCCAGCGAGGCGGCCTGGCCGGCCGAGTGCACGGGGGAGCGGCGTACGCCCAGATGCAGCGGACCGGCGGGACGCCACGACGAGTCGAGATCCAGACAGAGACGCACCGCCGGACGGTCACCCGGAGGGGTCACCTGATCGACCAGATCGAGGTGCGACGGGTGATCCACCATGATCGTGATCGCCGCGGCCAGCCCGGCATCGGCGGTCAGCTCGCGCAGGCCGGTGCGATCGGCCGACGGGTACGCCACCAGGACGTCATCGCTGACGCCGGAGCGCACCAGCCAGATCGCCTCGGGCACCGTGTACGCCATGACGCCGCGCCAGCCGGGCTTGGCCAGCACACGTTCCAGCAGCGTGCGGCAGCGCACCGACTTGCTGGCGACCCGCAGCGGCTTGCCCTGCGACCGCGCGGCCAACTGATCGGCGTTGTCGTCGAAGGCCGCCAGGTCGACGGCGGCGACGGGCGTCTCGAGGTGTCCGGTGGCCCGGTCGAGCCGCTCCTTCAGGGCAGTGCGGTCGGCTGTGCGGTCGGCGATCACGTCAGCACGGTATCGCCGTTACCGGCAATGCGAAACCGGTTCACTTCTTCGATACCCGAACGAGGGTCCCCTGGCCACGGGAGACCGCCCGATAGAGTGCACCTGCACAATCACGGGAGGTACGGCCATCGACAGCGAAAAGCGGGACTCCGGACCGGTGGACCTGTCCGGCGCGGCGGCGCTGCGCTCGGTGCTGCGCATCCGGCCGTTCCGCCGTCTCTGGCTCGTGCTCGGCCTCGCCTCCTTCGGCGACTGGATCGGCCTGCTCGCCACCGGCATCTTCGCCGCGGCCCAGTTCCAGAGCAGCGCCGGCCAGGGCGCGGCGTTCGGCGGCACCATCGCCGTCCGCCTGCTGCCGGCCCTGCTGCTCGGCCCGATCGCCGGTGTCTTCGCCGACCGGTTCGACCGCCGCTACACGATGGTCATCACCGACCTCCTCCGGTTCGTCTTCTACGGCTCCATCCCGCTCGTCCCGCTGTTCGGCGGGTCGCCCGGGGTCACCGTGGCCTGGGCGACCATCGCCACGTTCATCGGCGAGACGATCACGCTGATCTGGATCCCGGCCAAGGAAGCCGCGGTGCCCAACCTCATCCCGAAATCGCGGATCGAGGTCTCCAACCAGCTGACGCTCGTCACCACGTACGGCATCACGCCGATCCTGGCCGCGCTGGCCCTCTCCGCCCTCACCGCGGGCATCCAGCAGTCCGGCGCGTCGCTGCCCGACTGGGCTCAACCGGTGCAGATCGCGCTCTACCTCAACGCGATCTCCCGGCTCGTCACCGCGATCACCGTCTTCTTCGGCATCAAGGAGATCGGCGGCAAGAGCCAGCAGCGGCAGCAGGACGCCCAGCAGCAGAGCATGACCCGGCAGTTCCTCGACGGCTGGAAGTACATCGGCACCACCCCGCTGGTCCGCGGTCTCGTGCTCGGCATCTTCGGCGCGTTCGCAGCCGGCGGCGTGGTCATCGGCGCGGCCAAGACGTTCGCCACGTCGCTGGGCGCCGGTGAAGCCGCGTTCTACCTGCTCTTCGGCACCATCTTCATGGGCCTGGCGCTCGGCATCGGCCTCGGCCCGATGATCATCCGTGAGCTGTCCCGGCGGCGCTGGTTCGGCATGAGCATCGTCCTGGCCAGCGGCTCGGTGATGTTCCTGGGTCTCGCGTTCCACCTCTCCATGGCGCTGGTCGGCGCGCTGCTGGTCGGCGCGGGAGCGGGCATGGCCTTCCTGGCCGGCACGACCCTGCTCTACGGCGAGGTCGACGACGCCGTACGCGGCCGGGTCTTCGCCGTCGTCCAGATCGGCGTGCGGATGGTGCTGCTGCTCGCCATCACGCTCTCCGGCTTCCTCGTCGGCCTGGGCAGCTCCCGCCGCGTCGACCTGGGCGCGCTCAGCTTCGACCTCTCCTTCACCCGCGTCCTGCTGCTGGTGGCGGGCGCGCTCGGCGTCTTCGTCGGGATCAGCTCGTTCCGCCAGATGGACGACAAGCGCGGCGTACCGGTGCTGGCCGACCTGTGGGGCTCCATCCGCGGCCGTCCGCTGTCCCCCGCCGAGCAGTTCGTCCGCAGCGGCGTCTTCGTGGTCTTCGAGGGTGGCGAGGGCGCCGGCAAGTCGACCCAGGTCACCCGCCTGGCCGACGCCCTGCGCGCCCAGGGCCGCGACGTGGTGGTGACCCGCGAGCCCGGTGCGACCGACGTGGGCGCCCGCATCCGCCACCTGGTGCTCGACAAGAGCGAGACCCCGTCAGCCCGGGCCGAGGCCCTCCTGTACGCGGCCGACCGCGCCCACCACGTCGCCACCGTCGTCCGCCCCGCCCTCGCCCGCGGCGCCGTGGTGATCAGCGACAGGTACGTCGACTCGTCCCTGGCCTACCAGGGGGCCGGCCGCACCCTGCCGGTCGCCGAGATCTCCTGGCTGTCCTCCTGGGCGACCGGCGGCCTCAAGCCCGACCTGGTCGTCCTGCTCGACGTGGACCCCGGTGTCGGCCTCAACCGTGTCGACTCCCGCGGCGAAGGCACCGACCGTCTGGAGAGCGAGTCCCGTTCCTTCCACGAGCGGGTCCGGTACGCGTTCCTCGACCTGGCCGCGGCCGACCCGAAGCGCTACCTGGTGCTCGACGCGGCCCGCCCCATCGACGAGATCACCGCCGCGGTCAACGGCCGCCTCACCGGCCTGCTCGGCGCAACCGACCCGGCCCATCCGGCCCCCGCGTCGACAGCCGTCCCACCGGGCCCCGACCTGCAAGCCCCCGACCTGCTGGCCGACCCCACACCCGTCGGCGACGGGGCTACCGCGGCCCACTCGGGTGCTTCCG
Organism: Actinoplanes sp. M2I2; assembly: GCF_023544445.1. Taxonomy (GTDB): domain Bacteria; phylum Actinomycetota; class Actinomycetes; order Mycobacteriales; family Micromonosporaceae; genus Actinoplanes. The sequence continues at coordinate 189,983 of NZ_JALPVJ010000008.1, forward strand.
CCCAGCGGGCCGACGGCACGGCCGGATCGGTCCAGTCCGAGCCAGCCGGAAAGCCGGTCGGCGAGATGGCGGGCGGCGACCCGGGCGGTCGGCCGGAGGCGGACGTCGAGAGCGGTCGTTCGTCGCTCGGGCGCGACGGTCGGGCCGAGGTCGACGTTGAGAGCAGTCGTTCGTCGCTCGGGCGCGACGGTCGGGCCGAGGCCGACGTCGAGAGCGGTCGTTCGTCCCTGGGGCGCGACGGTCGGGCCGAGGCCGACGGCGAGCGGAGCCGGTCTGCGAACGAGCACGACGAGCAGCCGCCGCTCGAAGACATGGCTGAGCTGCTCGGCATCAACGACGACGAAACACCGGACGGTCCCAGCCACTACAGCCGCCGCTGACCGCTACCCAGTCCGTGCGGCGGGCCGAACGTCGTTGACCGGCACGGCGGGTCAAGCGCTGTTGATCGGCACGGCCTGGCGGGTTGGATGTGGTTGACCGACGTGGCAGGTCGAGCGTTGTTGATCGGCCCGGCGAGTTGAGCTCGGCCGATCGAGGCGGCGGTTGAGCGCCGCCCGGCCGGCGCGGCGGGCCGGGATCAGCCGCGCCAGAGATTCAGCATCATTGCTTCGACGGCGATCTCGGGTTTGACGTTCTCGTCGATGGCCTGGCGGCAGGACAGCACCGCTTCCAGCCGGCGCAGGGCGCTCTCGGGCGACCACTTGCCGGCCGCGGCCTCCGACTGCGCCGCCACGTCGGTGTGCACGACGCCGACGGGAGCCCGCAAGTTGGTGATCAGGACATCGCGGTAGAAACCCGCCAGGTCGACCAGCGCACGGTCGAGCGCATCGCGTTTCGACCGGGTCGCCCGGGATTTCTGACGCCGCTCGAGCTCCTTGAGCTGACCGGCCGAGCCACGCATCGCCCCGGCGGCGCCGCGACCCGTGCCGCCGGCGCCGAGGGCCTGCTCCAGCGAGGCGCGCTCGGTCGCGTCGGTCTCGACGAGCTGGCCCGCCGCCTCGGCCTCGGCCGCCTTGATCAGCGCGCTCGCCGCCTCGAAACAGGCGCCCACCCCGGTCAGCCGGCGCGGAACCGACAGCACAGCCTCGCGCCGGCCGCGGGCCTCGGAGTCGTTGGCCAGCCGCTTGGCCCGCCCGACATGCCCCTGAGCAGCCGCCGCGGCCCAGACAGCCACGTCAGGAGCGATGCCGTCGCGGCGCACCAGAACCTCGGCCACCGCGTCGGCCGGCGGCTGCCGCAGCGCCACCACCCGACAGCGGGACCGGATGGTCACCGAGATGTCGTCGGGATGGGTCGACGGCGTGCACAGCAGGAACACCGTGCGCGGCGGTGGCTCCTCGATCGCCTTGAGCAGGGCGTTGCCGGCCTGCTCGGTGAGGCGGTCGGCATCCTCGATCACGACGACCTGCCACCGCCCGCCCGACGGCGCGCTCGCCGCGCGCAGCACCAGCGCCCTCATGTCGTTGACGCCGATCGACAAGCCCTCGGGCACGACGAAACGGACGTCGGCATGGGTTTTCCCCAGCGTGGTGTGGCAGCCGTGGCACTCGCCGCAGCCCACCCCGTCACGCCGGCACTCGAGCGCGGCCGCGAAGGCGCGCGCAGCCACCGACCGGCCGCTGCCGGGTGGGCCCGTGAAGATCCAGGCATGGGTCATCGCGCCGGCGGCCACCTGCTCGCCGGCCACCACCCGGCTCGCCGCCGCGGCTGCCTGCCGCAGCGTGGCGACCGGCTCGTCCTGACCCACCAGATCAGCGAAGACGTCACTCACGGCACCGATGGTATTGCGCGCCCCCGACAGAAAGCCCGCCCCTGTGGATACCGGCCCCCCGTTATCCACAGTGGAAAACCTGCCGTAGCGAAGGCGTCACTCTTCCGGGTACGGTCTGGTCCCGGTACGCGACGGCGCACTGACCCACGGTGAGGAGCCTCGGTATGGCGCGGGAGATCGACGAGGCGTGGATCAGCGAGGCGATCGAAAGACATCGACGTGTCGAGCAGCTCCGAGGCGACTACGACCGCGCCGTCGAGTCCCATCACGTTTCCGTCCACTCTCCCGACGACTCCATCGAGGTCACCGTGACCGCCTCCGGCCGCATAACGGACATCCAGATCCATGGCGGCTTGCACCATCGCCAGCCGGTCGAGTTCTCCCGCGAGCTGCAGGCCACAGTCACCAACGCGACCGATGCGGCCCGCTGGGCCCGCGAGAAACTGCACGACGAGATCTTCGGCGAGCTGCGTTCCCTGGGCGAGGCCTGACATGGACGATGTGGCCGACCGTCTCGACCAGGCCTCCGACGCCTTGACCGCCCTGTCGCGGGACGTTCCGACGCTGGCCGTGGTCCCCGGCGCGTTCGCCGCCCGCCCTGCTCTGATCCCGGCCGCCGCCCGGCCCGGGCCCGGCGCCGTCCCTGCGGGTTCCGCGCTGCCGGATCTTGTCGGCCGTGCCCTGCACGATCACTGGGACGCGGTGCTCGAGGCGCGAGCCCGTGAGGCGTCCGTCACCGCCGTCCGCCTGGGGGAGATCGCGCGGTCGGTGCGGGTGACCCGGCAGCACTATGCCGCAACCGACGAGACGGCCGAGCGCCGCTTCAAGCAGGAGTTGTGATGGATCGGCTCGACCACGTGCTCGACACTGCAACACCCCTCCTGCGACGAGCGGAGGCGATCATCGGCGCGGCCGGGGCGCCGGTCGATCACCCGCTGTGGGGTCACCTCCGGCAGGTGGGTCTGATGCCCGCCGACGCTGCTCAAGCCGTCGCCGGTCTGCGACCCACGGCGCTGGCAGGGGCGGACGTCGAGCTTCGGGCCGGTGCCCGCGTCTGCGCCGAGGTCGCGGCTTCTCTCCCCGCGCCGGGCGACTGGGAGGGCGATGCCGCCGACGCCTACGACGATCAGCGCCGCCGGGTCGGCGGCCACTTGTCGGGCACCGGGGAGAGTCTGGACGAGCGCTTCGAGGCGACCGCCGATCTGGCCGCAGCCCTGGGGGACTGGATGACCCGTACTCGGGACGAACTTGCCTCGGCGCTGGCTGAGGCTCTGACCTCGGCCGAAGCGATCACTCTCGCCGCGCCCGCGAGTCACCTGCCGTCGGTTGCCGAGGCAAGGGCGGCGGCCGACCTCGCGGCCCACATCCTCGGCGTCGTGGCCACCGGCTACGCCGAAGCCGAGGATCTCCTCCGCGGCTCCCAGGAGCTCGCCATCCCTGTCCCGCTCTGAAAGGTGCGTGAGTGCCGCCGGCCGGCAGTTCACCGCCGTGCGACCGGGCAGTGACGGCGCGGGCCGTTCGACGGAACCACGCCAGGCAGCATCAGGCGCGGACCGGCACTCGCGCCGCTCGCCCAGCGGGCCCAGTGGCACGGCCACGTCTCCACCACAGCTGACCTTCCGCGACGCCGGGCTGGCCAGGGCCGACGCGCTGGCGCTGGTGATGCCGACGACCTGGTCGATCTGCACGCGGCGTTGTCTCGCGCATGCGGCAGACCACCGAGACTCACCGCAGCGGAAGTCACCTCGCGCCGGGGACGCCCTGATGTGTGAGCGCCGCTCGAACCGTTGAAACGGCCGCCGGGCCGGAGTGGGAGGCATGGGCGCGGCGCCACAACCGGACCGAAAGCTCCCGAGTGCGACGCCGCGACCTCCTGCACCCCCCGCAGGTGTAGGGATCACTCAACGCTACGAATCGATGCTTGTCTCCGAGTTGCGCCGGCTTCGGACCGCTCGGTGGAGCAGGAAGGAACGACCGTCCGATCCGATTCATCCGTCAGGAGATCGACATGTCTCCATCCGGGTGACCGGTTCCGGTATCAGTGACCCAAGCGCCGAAGGGGCCGGGCGGTCCTCCTTGGAAGACCGCCCGGTGAACTATGAACTCGTATCAGGACTAGGAGCGGCGGCGGAGCCGCGTCAGGAGGATGGCCGCGGTTCCCACCAGCAAAAGCACGCCGCCGGCGAGAGCCACCCGGGTCACGTTGGCGCCGGTCACCGGCAGCCCGCCACCCGCGCCCGACGGGGTGATCTCGCGCGCTCCCGGAGAGACCGCGGCGGCCTCCAGCACCCCCAAGGACATGGACAGCGAGACACCGGTCCTGGTTTCGTAGCCGTTCTTGCCCCGCCCCTGGGAGCTGGTCGATTCGATCAGCGAGACCTTGATCGCCGAGACCCGGGCCGCGATGGCCTGGTCCCGGATGGCGTGACGGACGTCGCCCAGGGCGACCCGGAGCTTGAGCCCATTGTCGGCGGCGGGAGCCGACTCGACCGGCGGAGCGGCCACCGGAGGCAGACCGGGCACCGCGGGCACGGGCAGCGGCTCGGCCTTCCGCAGGCCGCCCAGCTCGGTGAGGCTGCGCAGCGTGGCCGACTCCATCTCGCGGTACTGCGGGGTCAACGCGACGTCGACGTGGTCGCCGGCCACGGTGAGGCGCTTGGTCGCGATGTCGTCACCCGAGACTTCGACGATCGCGGGGCGGTAGCTGACCTTGCCGCCCGACCCGGTGGACATGGTTGCCTCCAGGACCGGCGCCTGCAGTACGCGCAGGTGCACCCGGCCGCCGGCCAGCTCGATGCGACCAGCGGTGACGGTCGACCGCGCGACCGTCCGTGGCACATCGCCGTCCTGCTCCAGCGCGGTCGTCCCCCGGCTGGTCATCGAGCCGGGAACGCGGACCAGCGCGCCCCGTTCGCTCTTCAGCAGGCTCATGCTGGTCACCGAGGTGTCGGCCCGGCCGGTCTCGCCCACGACCTGGCCGCACGCCATGCCGGGCTCCCACCGGGCGCGCGTGCTCAACTCACCGCGGCCCAGGCGCAGCGGACCCGCCTCCCCTGCCGGGGTCGATCGCCGGGACGCCTTGGCCTGGGTGGGCGGCGCCTCCTGGAGCAGCGGCTTCACCATCGCCGCGTACGCCCCGGAACCCTTGTCCCCCGGGTAGCCGTCGAGCATCCGGGCATAGGCGGCGCTCGCGATGCCGGCCTCGGCGACCATTGCCGTACGGGCCTCGCCCAGCCGGACCTCGCCCAGCGACGCGGTCGACGTCCGCTCTTTCCCGGTACCCGAATCCGGCTCGACCGCCGAGTCGGTGTCATCGTCGGTCGCCTGGCCGCCGGGAGCTGTCCGCCGTCCGGTCTGCCCCGCCGAGTCGTCGCCCTCGCCCGTCCGGTCCGGCTCCGTGTCGGGAGCCGGCGACTGCTCGCCGTCGACCGGCTCCCCGCCGCCCGCTCCCGCCGAACTCGTGGCCCCGGCCGGGCCGTCGGATGGGTCGTCCGCCGCCGCACCGCCCCGCTCGGCAGTCCGGTCGAGCAGGCCACCCCGGCCCGCCGGAGTCGCGCGCCCGCCGGCTTTCGGCGCCGGCGGAGGCTCCGGCTGCGGGAAGAGCCCCAGGTAGCCGAGCGCCCCGGTCGCGGTCATGCCGAGGCCCTCGCTGATGGTGTCGCTGTCCGCCGGGTCCGGGATGACGCCGTCGTCGCTGCTCAGCACCCGGCGGGTCGCGTCCCCGACGGTGCCTCTCTCGGTCCGGTCGGGCTTTACCCGCGGCCGGTCGACGGCCGGCGCGCGCAGTTCGAGCTTGTCGATCCGCAGCAGCTCGGCGCCGGACTGCGCGGCGAAGTTCTCGGCCTGCTCACAGGATGCCGGTGCCGCGAGGGCTGGTTGCGGTGCGGTGAGTGCGCCGGCGAAACCCAGCGCGACGACACTTGCGGCCAGCGACCTGGCGGGCGTCATGGCAGTTCCCTTCCGATGGATTGCCACCCGGGGCGGCGTCTACGGGTCTGCCAACGAAAGTCGATCTGGGTGGTTGCGGAACATCTATGCGACAACCCCGGCGGGTAACCCAAAACAGGCATTTGGTGCGGGCTATCCGGCGTCGTAGGGTGGTGGGCATGGGCATGCTGTGCGCGGTCAGCTTCAACCGGTACGGCCGCCTCTACTACCTCGACCCGGGCGAGTTCTCGCCCCAGGTCGGCGACCGTGTGCTGGTGCCCACGGACGACGGCCCCGAGGTGGCGGAGTGCGTCTGGGCGGCGCAGTGGGTGAGCGAGGAGACTTCCGGCTTCCCCAAGGTCGCCGGACTGGCCGGCGACGACGATCTGCGGCGCGACGAGTTGCTGCGCAAACGCAAGGCCGAGGCCAAGGTCGCCGCGAAAAAGCTGATCAAGACCCACGAGCTGCCCATGAAGGTCGTCGCCGTCGACCACGTACTCGACCAGACCGGCACCGGCAGCGCCCGCACCACGATCTACTTCACCGCCCCGCACCGGGTCGATTTCCGATCCCTCGTACGCGATCTCGGGGCCACCCTGCACTGCCGGGTCGAGCTGCGTCAGCTCTCGGCGCGCGACTCCGCCCGCGTCCAGGGCGGCATCGGCTCCTGCGGCCGCGACCTGTGCTGCGCCACGTTCCTGACCGACTTCGAGCCGGTCACCATCCGCATGGCCAAAGACCAGGACCTGCCCCTGAACCCCCTGCGCATCTCCGGCGCGTGCGGCCGCCTGATGTGCTGTCTCAAATACGAACATCCTCTTTACGCCCGTTTTGCGGAGTCCGCGCCATCTGTTGGCAGTCGTGTGACAACACCTCAGGGCGACGGGCGGGTGGTGGCCCACAGCGTTCCTAAAGACTCAGTCGTCGTTCGCATGGATTCGGACGGATCCCGTTGCTCTTGCTCGCGTGCTTCGGTATGTGGTCCGAGACAGGCTTACGAAGGTCGAGGATCGGAAGTAGGCGACGGCGCTGGTCCCGCGTAGGTGGGTTTTCTCGACCAGGCAGGCGTGAATTCGGTTTTGATGAGTTCCGGCCGCCAGATCGGCTCCCCCGCCCGAGGCCTCCCTTTGCCGCGCGGGACCACCCGGATGAAGGCGAATGCTTCACGGAGAACGGCACGTTGTTCTCCCAGGCTCAGTCGATTGAACTCCTCAAGTTCCGCCTTGACGTTGATCATTCTGTCGGCGACATGCCCCCCGGCTTCGGTAAGGGAGTCCCGAATATCGGCTAGTTCTTGGCGAAGTGTTGCCGTGCCTGCGAGTAGAGCGGCCCGGTCGATCAGGCCTGCGGTCCGATCTTCCACCAGTTCGGCCATCAGCATTTCGATCTCCGCCACCCGCCCCTCGAGCAGGTCCGTGTCGACCGGTGAGGGCTGCGGTCGAAACGTTGCCCGACCTGTGGGTTCCATCTGCTGAATCAGTCGGGAAACCACCACTTCGTCAGCAAAGCCGAGCGGAAGCTGGCAATGCCCACGACCGGTGCTTTCGTCTTCCGGGCCTTGGCACACGTAGATCGGTGCATTGCCGCGCTTGCTGGCCCCCATCTTCCCGCCGCATACCGTGCAGGTGGCGATCCGGGACAGCAGGTTGGCCAGCTTGCCGACCGTACTGTCCGGCCGTTCGCGGTCGGCTAGAAAACGACTCACCGCACGCCAGGTGGGCTCGTCCACAATGGGCGTCCAGTCTCCGTCTCCCATGATTTCCCCATACAGGGTTGCCTTCGCGATATTGCGGGGAGCCCGGAGGACAAACCGGACTGCGACGTTGTTCCATCGACCCGAGGGGGCATAGTTGTTTTTACGTGGCGCCCGTGGTCTGACGGTTGCTGCCTCCGGCGCGGACGTTCTGAAGCCAGCCTCGTTCCACTCCCGGGCTACCGTTGTCAGCGCCTTGCCGGCGAGCACGTCGTGGTACGCCCTCAGCACGGCCGCCGCCTCTGCTTCCCGCAGTGTGCCGTCCATTTCGTAGCCGAACGGGCGGCGAATCCACTGGGGTGTACCGTTCGCTACTCGCAGATCGTTCGCCAAGATCTGCCGCTCGGCCTTTCGCTCGACCTCCGCAGATGCGACAGCTGCCAGAATTCGGGCAACCATACGGCCTACGTCGGTGGTCAGGTCGATATCACCAGTAGCGGTGGCGAGACCGATGCCCCGTTCCAGCGCCAGATCGATCAGAAACTCCAGATCCTTGATCGATCGGGTCACCCGATCCAAATGCCAGGCGACGATAAGGTCAGCCTGGTCGGTCTCGACCATCCGAACCACGCGCTGCCAGCCAGGGCGGTCCGTAAGGCGGCTGCTAGTGGCTGAAATTGTGTCGTCGACGACTTCGACTACCTCCCAGCCGCGGGCCAACGCGAGCCCTCTGCAGGCCTGTTCCTGACGCTCCAGGCCGGCACTTGCTCCGGTCCGGTCCATGCTCATGCGCAGGTACAGCACGGCTCGCAACGCTGATGCTCTTGGGGTGGCGGCCTCAATGGCGCGGCGCCTGGCCGCACTCTTGACGCGCGACAGTCCTGTCATGCGACTAGAGTAGAAGAAGTGGTGCGGCTACGGGCGCGCTCAATGTGCCAATGTTCCAACCTTTACAACCGACAGTCGTGCGACGACTTCCGAAGGCGGCGGCCGGGTGGTGACTCACAGCATTCCGAGGACATGTCCGCATATACGCCGCCTGTTCTCACTGCTCGGCAGCCAAGCCCGCGTCTGCGCCCCGCCCAGGCCCACGATGAGCAATTCAACTGACGCCCGTCCACGTCACAACCGGGCCGCCCGCCGCCCGCCGCCCGCCGGAGATCGAGGTCAGCGGATCGTGATGGGGGCCTCGATGCGGTGCGGGATCAGGGGGTCGCGGGGGCGTAGCCAGGAGGCGTCGGTGGGGCCGGCTGGGTCGGGGGACCAGTTGTGGCAGATCTTGTCTATGCCGATGGGGTGGATCGTGAGGGAGCCGTCGGCGGCTATGTGCAGGCGCAGGAAGCTCTTGGCGTCCTCGATGCCCTGGCCCGCGTAGAGCTCGTTGATGTTGACACCGACCGTGGAGGCGATCAGCAGATAGAGCGCCGTCAGCTGGGTGGCCAGGACTCCGATGACGGGGCCGTAGACGACGGCGGCCACGACCAGCGGGCTGGGCCAGTCCCAATCGTGGAAGGGCAGTCTCAGCCACAGCCAGGTGCCGCCGGCGGCGAGTGCGATGTGGGCGAAGGCGTGCAGCAGACCGGCTGTCCAGTGGCGCGCGTGTTTGGGTCTGTCGGCCTTGGGGGGCTGGGCGAACGCCACCGAGCCCGCGAGGATGAGCACGATCATGACGGTGAGGGGGATGCTGAACAGGCGCTGCACGATGTTCGCGTTGCCGGAGGCCGCGCCGGCCATCGCCAGCATGGTCAGCACGTGGAGGATGCCGAGCATGGTGACGAAGCCGGGGTTGCGCGTCGGCACCCGGCGGAACACGCCCCAGGCCATGCGCTTGGAGGCCGCCGCGTCGGGATAGGACGCGCGGAACTCGTACGGCTTGCTGACGCTGCGGCTGCGGGTCAGGGTGCCGGGCTGGGGCACGACCAGCTCGGGGGGCAACTGCTGGGTGCCCACCAGGTAGGCGCCACCGCCGCCGCACGTGATGAGCTCGCGTTCCGGGTCGCTGTAGCGCGCGTAGTGGTGCAGGTCGCCGGAGACGAGCAGCCGTGTCGAGGCCCCGGTCGGCTCGAGCGTCTTGCGGATGAAGTAGTCGATCGCGTCGTACTCCTCCGGCTTGTCGACGGACTTGACCCATTTCGGCGAGGGGGTCATGAGGATGACGCGATCCTGGGGGCCGACGTGCCGGGCGGCCTGCTCGAAATAGCCGAGCTGGGGGTCGTCGATGTAGGCCCCGAACTGCTCGTCGACCGCGAACAGCCACCAGTCGGCCGGGAGTTTGACCGCGAAGTAGGAACGCCGCTGGTCGGTGCGCCAGCCGCCGATGTGGCCGTCCTGACGCCGGGCGAACAGCCGGAGGAAGGCGGTCAGGCCGTCGTACCAGTCGTGGTTGCCGGGCAGCGCGAACAGCGTGGGCTGTGGCGAGTCGAGCGGCGGCTCGGGCAGGGCAGCCCGGTAGGGGCCCTTCATCCGGCTCTCGTAACCGTCGCCGCTGGCCAGGGGGTAGACCTGGTCGCCGCCCATGAGCAGCAGCCGTCCCCGCGGGAGCGTGGTGTCCCCGACCTGGAGGCTGGGCTGGGCCAGCAGGTATGCCACCGAGTAGGTGGCGTCGAAGCCGTCGCCCAGGTCGGCGACGTAGTCGAGCCAGAGCTCGCCGTCCTCGGTGCGGGAGTGGTCGAACCAGTCGCCGTCCAGCGCGTTCTGCAGCTCGCGCTTGTCGAGGTATGCCCCGAAGAGGACGGCCAGCAGCGCCCGCAAGCCGGTGCTCAGCAGCAGGAGCGGGGCGAGCCAGCCGACCGGGCGCTGCGGCGTGAAACCCAGCTCGTGCGGGTCCATGCTCGCGGGCCGGCGGGGAACGTCCGGGTTCGTGGGGGGAGGTGGGGGGTGATCGACGGTCACGCCAGGCACAGTAGTACCGCCCTCCGACAGAAAGGTGTCCGATTCCCGCGGCGGTGGGGGGAACCCCGCTGAGGCGCCTGGGTCGCGTGCCGTACACTGATTACTCGTTGCCGCCTTAGCTCAGTCGGCTAGAGCGACGCACTCGTAATGCGTAGGTCGACGGTTCGATTCCGTCAGGCGGCTCCATGGCGTAAGGCCCTGACCAGCGGAAACGCTGACCAGGGCCTTACGTTTATCGATGCAAACGTGAACCGCCCCCCGAAAATCCCCCGGTAACGTCCTGGGGCGATTAGATTCGCCCGACGGCCTGACACCGGCACCGGCGGCCCTCTACGCGCCGCTTGCGCCGGTTCCGAACCAGGCGGGCCGCTGTCTAAGGTTGTCGTCCTCCGCGACCTGCGTGACCGCACCGGGGCGCCGATCAGCTCGCCCCGCCCGTGGGAGTTCACCGTCGCGAGCGAGCAGAGCCTGACCGGCCGCGTCCTGCGCATGCGCGACGACGCGTTCGCCGCCCTCGGCCGCCGGGCGCCGGCGTTCGCGGTCACCCAGGTCACCGATCACACCTCCGAGCAGGACGCCCGTATCGCCCGTCAAGTGCGGGGCACGGTCGGCGACCACCAGGTCTCCCCGGCCGCCGCTCAGGCCGAGGCCCGCACCACCGGTGACGCGGTCGTGACGACGGTGGCGTCGGCTGGGGGCGTGAAGGCCTGCCGTGTCTGAGTACGCCGACGTCTCGTCGGCGTGCCTGTCGGTCGCTGCGCGGCTGGCCGCGGCGCTGACCGGCGTCGCGCTCGATCCGGCCGACGATCCGTCGGTCGCGCTTCTCGATCTGCGCCGGGGCACGCCGGCCCTTCCGGTCCACGACCGGGCGGCCCGCCGCCGCTGGGTTCGGTTGCAGGAACGCTACCGGCTGTCCGATTTCGAGATGGATCTGTTCGCGCTCGCCGCGCTGCCCAGCGCCCACGAGGTGTTCGGGCCGCTGTTCGCCCGGCTGCATCCGCGCCGGCTTCCCGTGCTGTCGGCCGGCCTGGCGGCACGGTCCTTACTGGACGGCGCGGCCGGTCGCGTCCATCTCGACGAGGCGTTGCTGGACGGGCCCCTCATGAGCGGCGGCGTGCTGCAGGCCGACGAGGCGCCGTACGCCCAGCGCGGCTTCACGCTGCCCGCGGGCTTGTGGGAGACGCTGCGCGGCTTCGGCGGCGATTCCCCGGCCGCCGCCGCGCCTCCGGCGCCGGCGGTGCTGCGGACCCCCGAGCTCGAGCTGGCCAAGGCCCTTCTCGATCGCGACGACGTCACGATCCTGCTCACGTCCGACGACCCGGTCGAGGTCGAGGCCGACGCCGACGCGCTGATCAGGTCGAGCGGCCGCACGCCGTACCCGGTCCGGGAGGCGTCGCCGGTATCCGCCCTGCTGTGCACCGTCCGCGGCGAGGTGCCCCGGGTCACGGTCCCGGCCGGCGCCGTCGATCTGGGCTGGCTGGCCGGGTTGCGCGGGCCGGCCGTGATCGTCGCCCCGGCCACCGCGGCGGTGGACGCCGGCGCGCGGATCCTGTTCACCGTCCCGCTCTCCGCACCGGCCCTGGCCGAGCGGCACGCGACGTGGCAGGCGCTGCTGCCCGGGCAGGAGGCCGCCGCCTGGGAGCTGGCCGTGCAGCATCGGGTGGGCCCGGTCCTGGCCGGGCGCGCGCATGCCGATGCCGCCGCGGCCGCCGCCGTCGCCGGCCGGTCACCGGACCGGGCGGGGATCGCCCACAGCCTGCGCCGGCGGGCCGTGGTCGCGCTGCCCGCCGCGGCCCGGCTGGTCCACCCGAGCGCCGGCTGGGCCGACGTCGTGCTTCCGCGGCCGCAGCGCGAGCTGCTGTCGGCGGCGGTCGGGCGTGCCCACGGGCAGGCCCGGGTGCTCAACGAGTGGGGTCTCGCGGGCGGGCGCAGCGGGGTCTGCGGCGTACGGCTGCTGTTCGCCGGGGCGCCCGGCACCGGCAAGACGCTGGCCGCCGAGCTGATCGCCGCCGAGCTCGGCCTGGAGCTTCTGGTCGTCGACCTGTCCGCGCTCGTGAGCCGGTGGCTCGGGGAGACCGAGAAGCACATCGCCGCGGTGTTCGACGCCGCCGAACGGGCCCAGGCCGTGCTCTTCTTCGACGAGGCGGACGCGCTGTTCGCCCGGCGGACGAGCGTGGGGGACGCCCACGACCGGTGGGCGAACCTGGAGACCGCCTATCTGCTCGACCGGCTGGAGCGGCTGGAGGGCGTCGCGATCCTGGCGACCAACCTGCGCGCCAACATCGACGACGCGGTGGTGCGCCGGCTCGAGTTCGTGGTGGAGTTCAACGAGCCCGAGTCCCCGGAGCGGGAACGGATCTGGCGCGCCCATCTGCCGGCCACGCTGCCGCTGGCGCCAGACGTCGAGCTGGGCGAGCTGGCCCGGCTGTATCCGATCACCGGCGCGGTCATCCGCAACGCCGCGGTGGCGGCCGCGTTCCTGGCCGCGGCCGACGGCGGCCGGGTCACCCAGGGCCATCTCGTCCTCGCCGTCCGCCGGGAGTACGACAAGGCCGGCCGGTCGTTCCCCGGCCCGCCGCGCCGCCGGCCGGCCGGTCAGCAGTCGGGCGTCAACGGCGCCCGGCCGTGAAATAGCCCGGATCGCGGACGGGCGCGGGTCTGGCCAGCGCCACGTCCAGCTCCAGTCGGCGCCATCCCACCGGCCGCGGCCGGGGCGGGCCGGACCGGGCGAGGACGTGCAGGATGCCGGCGGCCGAGATCCGGGCGTCGACGACGAGCAGTCCGCCCATGGTGCGGGCCGCGCATTCGGCGAGGACGCCGGGCGGCGCGCCCGGATACGAGTACGACAGGTGCACGTCGATCTGCTCCCGGCTGACGACCACGGCCAGGCCGCTGCTCAAACGGGCCGCCTGCGGCTCGTCGCCGGCCGCGGGAACCAGATCCCGCACCGCGGCGATGGCTTCCCGGATGTCGCGGGGCCGCAGCGGGCGCGCGTCGCCGATCAGCAGGCGCGCCGTCACCACCGCGATCAGCCCGCCGGATATCGCGACGCACGCCAGCACGGCCGGCTGCGCGGCCGGGCGGCCGGGCAGCCACAGCGCGAGCCCGAGCCCGAGCAGGACCTCGGCCCCGGCCATCAGCCGGGGCAGGCTCACTCCCCGCAGCTCGGGGCGGGGATCACCACGCCATCCCTCGGCCACGGCTCGCAGCGGACCGGCCAGAAGCAGGTACGCGATCAGCCCGGCCCCCGCCCGGCCGGCCACGGCGCAGACCGCGGACACCGCGCCCACGCCGGCCAGGCCCACCGCCTCGATCAGAGCCACCGGCACCGTGGGCACGCCGAGCACCACCGAGGGCACGCCGAGCGCCGCATGCCCGGCCGGATAGACGATCCCGGCCCGCGCCGGGCGGCCGAAACAGCATCCGGAGGCCGCGCAGCCGAGCCGTCCCACCGCCTGGGCCAGGGCACAGCACACCGCGGCCACGTCGAGCCCGGCCAGGACCGGCTGCCCGGTCAGCGCCAGCAGCGCGGCCGTCAGCACGAGGCCGCCGGCCAGCTGCTCCAGCGCCACCTGCTCGTGGCGGCCGGTCAGCAGCCGGCGCAGCCCGGACGCGCCGGCGACGCCGGCCGACGCCGCGCCGCCCATGGCCAGCACGGTCAGCGCCGGCACACCGGTGACGGCCCCCAGCACCAGGCCGGCCACCATCGCGACCGCCGCGCCGTAAGCGGCCGCGACCGCGTACGGCGATCGGCCGTGACGGCCGATCGTGGTGCGGGGAATCAGGTCCCAGGCCTGCTGCAGCACCGGCATCCCGGCAGTGTCCGGCCGCGCTGTCACCGCAGCGTCAACGCCGCTGCCATCTGCGGATTGACGGCCCGGTGACGGCGCTGGGGTCGGATGGGCGCTGTCACGGAAGGCTTCCGCATGCACGACCTGAGCCCGGAGCCCGCAGGGCGGCCGGACACGCCGGAGAAGAAGCCCGCCGGCGTCGACCTCGGTCCCGCCCGTTCGGTCGACCCGGCGCTGCGCCTGGCCGCCGAGCGGTCCTACGGCGCCGGCCTGGGCGACGTCACCGTGCACACCGGAGCCGACGCCGCCGGATTCGCCCGCCGGCAGGGCGGTGTCGCAGCCACGGTCGGCACGCGGATCGCGTTCGCCGACGGCAGTTACCGGCCCGGAACCCTGCGCGGCGATGCCGTGCTGGCCCACGAGCTGGCCCACGTGGTGCAGCAGCGCGGGACCACCGCGACCGGCGAGGTGGACCTCCCGTCCGGCCCGGCGGCCGAGGAACACGGCGCCGACCGCGCCGCCGCCGGTCTCCTGCTGCGGTCCCGTGGTCACGAGGCGGCGGCCGACGCCCTCGGCGCCGCCGTCCGTCCGCGGACCACCGCCGGGCCGCCCCGGGTGCAGGCCTGCGTCAGCTGCACCGAGCCGGCGCGGATGAGCGACGTCACCGTGGACACCGGCATCACCGCCGAGCAGCAGGAGTTGATGGACAGCCTGGAAGGGCTCGAGACGCCGTACGAGGCCATTCAGGAGTGGCGGAAGGTCCGCGACGCGGCCGGAACGGCTGTCGCGCTCGGCGGCGACCTCGGCGTGGCCGTGCTGGGCAGCTCGGCTCAGGAAACCTTCTACGAGCAGGCCGAGGCCGCGGCCAAGGTCGAGGACACCTCCGTGATGGAGGTGTCGCAGAAGGCGGCCGGCTTCGCCCAGCTCTTCGAGGACCACGCGGTCAACCTGGCGTACTCGATCCTGCAGACCAACGAGGAACTCATCCAGGGCGAGGCCGACCGGTACGCCGGTGATCCGGCCACGGGCGGCACGGCCGATCTGGCCGCCGCGCTGGCCCCGCACCAGGCCGCTCTCCGCCAGGCCGCGGCCGACCAGAAGTACGCCGCCGGCACCACCACGAACTACGGCGGTGGACGCGGTGTCACGATCACCAAGACGCCGCCGGACGCCGCGCAGAAGCTGGCCGGGGCGGCGGCGGTCGAGGACCGGGTGCGCACCGCCCTGGTCGCCCGCTTCCCGGTCCTGGCCGATCCGCAGGTCCGGGCCGGAGACCTGACCACCTCACCGGCCGAGCTGCAGACCGCCCTGCTGCGGGTCACGTCCAACCGTCTCGACGACGTCCGCAAGACCCGTGGAGCGCTCAAGGACGACCACAGCCGGATCTGGGACTTCGACAACGCCGTCGCCGCGGCGCGGCGGTCGCTGCAGATTCCGGACGGCTCCGTCTTCGACCTGATCATCAAGGACCGGATCGCCGAACGGCAGCGGGAGGAGCTTTTCACCAACCTGCTGGTCGGCGCCCTGGCGATCGGCCTGGGTCTGCTCAGCTTCGGCGGCGGGACGGTGGCGGTGCTCGGCGCGGTCGGTGGCGCCGCGCTCAGCACCGGCTCCGCGTACGTGCACGTCCAGAAGTACCTGCGCGAATCGGCCGCGGCCGGCTCCGCCCTCGACCGGGCCAAGGCGTTGTCGTCGCAGGAACCGAGCTGGTTCTGGCTGGCCGTCGACATCGCGGCGGCGATCCTCGACCTCGGCATGGCGGCGAAGGTGTTCGCGGAGCTGAAGTCCGGTGCCACGGCGGTCCAGGTCGGCACGAAGACGGTCGAGACGTTCAAGGCCGAGGCGGTCACCTTCGCGAAGTCGGAGCCGGAGCTGGCCGCCGACGCGGAGAAGATCGGCGCGGTCGCCGAGCACGCGATCGAAAAGCAGCTCAGCCGCCGTGAGGTGATCGCGGCCGCCAAGAAGGCCGAGCCGGGCGCGGTCAAGTCCCTGAGCGCGGTGGTCGCGACCGACGAGGCGACGTCCGGTCTGCTGCGCGTCGAGGCCGCCTCCCGGGCGAAGTTGCTGACCGCCTTCGCCAAGCGGCCGGAGGTGCTGGCCCGGCTGGGCACGCTCCTCGACGAGGCTCCCGAGACCGCCGGGCTCATCAAACTGATGAGCGAGGGCCTGAGCGACCCTCAGTTCACCGCCGTCATCGGGAAGTACATGATCACCCGCAGCGAGGGGGCGCCCAACATCCTGCGCGCGATGGCCCAGGTCGGCCTCGACGCCGACGACATCAAGATCATCGCCGCCGGTCTGGGCAAGTCGCGGTCCACCGTCCAGATCGGCCGGCGTTTCGCGACCGGGGCCATCGACCGCATCGCTCAGCGGCTGCCGGCCGGGGCCGAAGGCATCAAGAAGTACCGCGCGATCGCCGCCGGGCTGCACCCGAACCAGAGCGGCATCATCTTCGAGAAATGGGCCACCAAGAACGTCTACAAGGCGCCGGTCGCAGAACGCTTCGGCGCGGAAAAGGCCGTCCTGGAGAGGCAGTTCGCCGACCGGAAACCGGCCTTCAAGGGCACGAAGGCCGAGATCGAGTCCGACCACACGCTGCACGAGGCGGGCGAGGCCACCCTCGTCGACTGCAAGAGCTCGCAGACCGGGCACGCCTTCAGCGAGGAAGAGCTCGCCCAGCTCCACAATTACGCCGAGCTGATCAGGATCAAGGCCGCGAGCCGCGGCGGTGATACCTTCACGAAGGTGGAGTACCTGTTCGGCACGAGAGCCGGGGCGGAGAAAAACGGCCCAGCCGTGCTCGCGAAGCTGGGCGACAGGGCCGCGGTCTTCTTCCTCGACGACGCCGGGGCCAAGGTGCGATACATCGGCGCCCTCCCATGAGCGAGGACGTGCTCTGGATCCGGATCGTCCGCGACACGGGCGCCGAGCCGTCCGGGCCCGACGAGGCCGTTCTCGCCCGGCTGGCGCGGTCCCCGCTGCCCGGCCCGGTGACCGTCGAGCCGGCCGGTCGCACCCGCAAGGTGAGCGGGTGGTCCGATCCGCGGCTGGCCGCGGCGCTCCGGCTGGGCACGCCCGACACCATCATGACCGGTCCCGGGCTGCGCGCCGACCGGCTGGCCGGTGACGAGCTGATCTGGTCGCTCTACTGGCGGCCCGAGGCCGGCATCCCGGCCGGCGAGATCGCCGATCTCTTCACCGACCTGTGCCGAGCGCTGGACGCCGACTACGGGCGGGCCCATCTGGTCGCCGAGGGCACGAGCCTGCACGACGACCACTATTCCCAGGCCGGGCGGACCTTCCGCGCCGACGGCCTCTACTGGCTGAACTGGTTCGGCCCGGGCGAGCTGGCCCGGCAGGGCGGGATGACGGCGCTGCGCGCCAACCCGTACGCCGAGACCCGGGCGTACGACGACGCGCTCTTCGTCCGGGTGGGCGGCCCCGGCGACGACAAGACGGCCGCCGGCCGGCAGCAACTGCTCGACGCCACCGCCGCCCTGCCGCCGGTCCCGCCACCCGCCGAGCCGTCGCTGGAGCCCGAGCCGGCACGCATCGACGGCGTGAACGGCATCCGCGATCCGGGCGACCTGTCCTTCTGGGTGAACCTGCACGTGCCGGAGGGCAAGCGTCTCCCGGCCGCCCGGGTGGCCGGCATCGCCGCGCTGGCCGGGCGCGGCGATCCGCCCGTCTCCAAGGTGCACGTCCTGTTCAGCACGCCCGAGGCGGCGCGGGCCCATGCCGCCGCCTTCGGCGCTCTCGGCGTACGGGTCTGGTACGTCGACGACGACGGCCGGCCGAGCCCGGCCTGATCACACGACCGTCAGCAGCACCACGACCCCGCACGGCGGCATCGGGGTCCGCACCTCCACCTGAGCCGAGATCTCCATGCCGACGGCGCCCGCGGCCTCCTTGGCGCGGGCCAGGCGGGCGTCCAGCGGGTCGCTGCCGTCACCGAGGTCGAGCGGCGTCAGCGCCCGGACCTGAAGGACCCGGGGATTTTGCCACCACGCCGTGAGCTGATCCCGGTTCTTGAGGACGTCGTCGGCGAAGGTCGCGCTGACGGCGTCCACCGGGACCGGCAGCCCGGCCATGAACTCCTCCAGCGACAGGCCCGGATCCCCGTCCAGGGCCTGCAGCGCGTTCATCAGGGTCGCCGCGTTCGTCCGGCTCAGCCGCAGCAGCCGCACGCAGGTCGTGACCTCCGGCTCCACCGGCCGCAGACCCGCGCTGAGCAGGACGCCGTCGACACCCAGGGCGGTGAGCTCGGGCGGGATGTCCGGCAGGAACCCGGTTTCCGCCCCACCCGTGTCGACCACGCCGGCCAGCGCCGCGCGCAGCGACTCGATCCGGGCGAGCGCCACCGTGGACCCCTCGTTGCCGCCCGCCGCGGCCAGCAGCGCGAGCTTGCCGGGGCGGGCGGCCGACTGCCAGGCCTGGCGCAGGGCGGCGGTGGACGAGGCGATCTGTGCGGTGTTCGCACGGAACTCGAGGTCGATGACCGGGGTGAACACGTGGTCGCCCAACGGCTGCCGGTTCTGCAGCGCAGTGATCAGCTGCTTCAGCTCCTCGGCGCTGTCGACGGTGCGGTGCGACAGCCGGATGGTGCTGGTGCCCGGCTCGGCGACCGCGTCGCCCGGGCAGATGATCTCGCGGCGACGGTGGAACAGGACCCAGTCGCGGGTGGCCTGCACGGCCGAGGTGGCCGTCACCGGCTTGCCGTAGAGCAGGTTCCGGGCGCCGACGGCGAAGGCCGGGTCACGGCCCTGTGCCGCGAGCGACGCCGCGATCACCTCGATGCCGGTGTCCGCCTCGGTGCGGGCCGGCGATCCCGGCGAGGCGGCCCCCGTCGTCATGGTGAACTCCGCGGTCGCGACCGGCGTCAGGCCGGGCAACGGCCCGATCGGGCCGATCGGCCCGATCAACGCGGCGAGACCGGAGGCGCCGGCGCGCTGCAGGAGCCGGGCGAACCGGCCGGTCAGTCCGGAGGTCCAGCCCGCGTTCTCGGCCGGACCGGTGACCAGGTCGAGAGCGTCGCGCCGCAGTCCGATCCGGCCCAGCACGACGCTGATCGTCTCGGGGCCACCGGTGCGGGTGCCTACCAGCGCTACGCCGTTGAGATCCGAGTCGGGGGTCAGCAGGACGACGGCCATCCGCTCGACGCCGTCCGCGTCGGTGGCGAACAGCCACCGCAGCGTCATCGCCTGGATCGGGATGACCTTGGATTGCTGGGCGCCGTCATCGACGGTGAACTTGTCGACGAACCCGTCCAGAACCGTGTTGATCTGCACAGCCGGCTGCGCGGAGGTCCCGGAGACGATGCGTTCGACGACACGCACCTCACCGGTCAGCCGGGAGTCGAGCAGGGAGACGTCGTCGACGGTGGCGACGAGCGAGGTCCGGCAGCGGACGTCGGCGACGTCGCCCACCCGCATGTCCTCGATCCGGGCCGAGGTGACGATCTGCGCCCACACCGTGATCGTGCCGTCGCCGGGTGCGCCCGCCCGGTCGGGGCGGATCAGGCGCTGCAGGGCGGCGTCGACGGCCACCGAGCGCCGCCGCCGCAACTTCTGCCCCCGGAGCAGCCGGACCACCGGTTCGGGGAGGTTGGGGGCGGCGAGCGGGCCGGTGCCGACCGCCGCCCAGGACCATCCGGTGCCGCCGCCGTCACGGGCCATCGTCCTGATCGACGACGCTGAGCCGGTCTCGCCGTCGCGGACCGCGGGCAGCAGCTTCGCCACGCCGACCAGGGCATCGGCGGCCACCGTCGTCTGCTGGAGACGGCCGTCGGGCACCAGGACGTCGACGTGCTCGGTCGCGCCCGGATCGCCCAGGCCGGCGGTGAGGCTGATCCGGTCCCGGTGCCGGGCGGCGTCCAGCAGTTCCGGGACGATGTCCGCCCGGCCGACGCACAGGCGCAGGTCGACGCCCGGCCCGAACTTCGCCCGCAACTGGGCCTCGACGTCACCACCCGGATCGACCGCCAGGTAGCCGGCGGACGGCAGTTCCACCAGGCCCGCGTCGAGCAGGGTGCTGCCGGACACCTTCGACACCGCGGGTAGCTCGAGATCCGCCAGCTGGCACTGGAACTGCGACAGCTGGGCGGCGGCCACACTGCGCGGGCGGCGGGCGGTACGCGCCTCCCAGTACCGGCCCGGAATCGACTCGACGACCTCGCGGCGCGCCGTCCACGCGTCTACCCAGGTGGTGGTGCTTCCGTCGCGGTGCAGGACGGCGATCGGCACCTCCTCGCCGTTGGCGGCCTGCGCGCCCCGGCACCACAGGGGACTCCGCTGCCCCGCGGCCGAGATCAGCGGCCCGGTCGCCTGCCGTTCGGCCGCGAACCACGCGGCCGCCACCCGGGAGCGCAGATGCGCCGCGGCCATCGTGGCGCCGGCCGGCGCCGGCAGCGCCAACGTCACCGGGCGCAGCCGGAACAACACGCCCTCGACCGCCTGGGACCGGTCGGTCTCGGTCGCGCACGCGTCGGCGCACAGCTGCCCGAAGCGCTCTTCTTCACCGCACAACGTCTCGGTGGCCGCCGCGGTCAGCACCCAGAGGGTCGGGTCCGGCAGCACCGGCACGTCGCCGGCCGGCGACGCCGGGGCGCAGGGCGCGAAGTCGTTGTGGCCGGTGGACGGGGGCTCGCCCGGGTCGAGGGTGCCCCGCGCCCGGGCGATCAGCGTCGCGGTGGGCAGGTCGACCGGGCCGGTCAGCAGGACCACCCGCCCGGACGGGGCGAACGCCAGACCGGCGTTGACGTTCAGGGCGTCACCGGAGGCCGGGCCGACCTCGAAGCCGTGCACCACCCCGGGTCCGGCGCCGCGGGCGACGAAACCGGCCAGGGCACGCTCGTACGCCTGATCCGCCCGGAACCCGTCGGCCCGCAGGAACCGGCCGTCGAAGTACCAGGTACGAGCCAGCGGCCCGCCCGGATCCACGACGCTCAGGCCGTCCTGGACGGTGGCGGCCGGGTCCAGGGACACGGAACTCTGCACGGTCATCGGGTCACTCCTCGCGGATCATCAGGGCGGCGTCGCGGCCACCTTCGAGCAGGCTGTCGTCCTCGCCGAGCAACGGCCTCGGCCCGGCCCCGTGTGCGAGCACCCGGACCGGCCGGCTGCGGACCGCGGAGGCGAGGGTGAGCGACACGGTGGTCGGGTCGGCCAGCCGGGCGCGGTTGATCTTCAGCGACTGCCAGCCGCCGGGCCGCAGGGCGGTCGCGGTGAAGGCGTCGGGCTGCACGGTGGCCGGGTTGAGCGGAGCGCTGAAACGCAGGGTCAGGGTGGCGCCCTCCAGCGAGGCGGCCTCGGCCACCGGCCCGGCCCCACCACTGCCGCTCCCGCCCCTGCCGGGCGCGGCCTGCCGGGCCCCGCCGTCGGCAAGGCCGGCCGGCGGCACCAGCAGATCCTGCAGCAACCCGGTGGGGGCCAGCGCCGGGCGGGCCAGGTTGTCCACCGTGGTCGGA
The DNA here is from genome assembly GCF_023544445.1 of Actinoplanes sp. M2I2. GTDB lineage: Bacteria > Actinomycetota > Actinomycetes > Mycobacteriales > Micromonosporaceae > Actinoplanes. The sequence goes on from NZ_JALPVJ010000008.1 coordinate 211,522, forward strand.
TCGGCGCCGTCCTGCACGACGCGCCAGCCCTCCCCCTGGGGCGCCAGGTGCACCCGCACGGCGGCCAGCAGGACGCATCCGGGCTCGGGCTCGGGAAAGAGGTCGGCCGGCCCGCGGGCCATGGCGTCGGCTGCGAGCACCCGGGCCAGTCGCTCCCGGGCCAGCGCGAGCCGATCACCCGAATCCGCGGCCGCGATGTCGTCCAGCGCCTGGATGACCAGCGGATCGACCGGATCGGCCAGGCCCATCAACTGCCGGACCCGGTCGTACGGATCGGCCACGGCGGCCGCTGCGGGACGCGGCTGTAGGACCGGCAGCCCCTGCTCGACCGCGCGGGAATAGGCGGTGTCCGAGCCCGACCCCTCGCAGCCGTCGGCGATCGAGGGCACCGGACGGTCCAGGCACTGCCGGGCACACAGCACCAGATCCAGATCGAAGAGCACGCCGCCGGCCCCGTCGTCGGTCACCTCGAGGTCGTCCGGCCGCTTCTGCGCGTACCAGAGCCCGAGGTCGACGCAGAGGATCTCGGCCACGCTCAGCTCCCGGCCGCGACGGTCGATCGCCAGCCCGGCCGCGACCGCCAGCTCGTTGCTGCTCGCCCGGAGCTCCGCCCGCAGGCCCCACACCGTGCCGTGGCCGTGCAGCCAGGCGGTGTGCAGCCACGTCTTGCCGCGGTGGTAGCCCTGGTCGGTGTCGAGATCGGCGACGCCGAGCAGCATCCCGAAGTGGTACCGGTTGGAGACGAACGGGTTGACCGGCAGCGCCACGCCGTCGCAGGCCGGGGCGGTGACGATCAGGTCGGGACTGGCCACGGTGAGCTCCTCGGTGCCTTTCTCGGATGAGCGAAGCGTCGGTGATCGAAAACGTCGGTGATCAAAGCGTCGGTGATCAAAGCTGGTCGGCGGTGCGCCCGGCCGGCCCGTCGCCGCGGGCATACTGCGCGGTGCGATCCGCGGACAGCTCGGCCAGCGCGTGCGCCCGAGCGCCGCGGGCGGCCGCCTCGAACCGGGCCACTACCAGCCGCCGAAGCTGGACGTCGGCCTCGTCGAGGGCGTCGGCCCAGCGGTCCTGCGCGGTGTCGAGACCGGTGGTCAGGGCGTCCCTGGCCGGAGCCGACGCCAACCGGTCGAGGGTGGCCGCGGCTGCCTCGAACCGGGTGAGCGCGTCCCACAGCTCCGGCGGCACCTCGACCTCCCAGGCGTCCAGCGCATCCCGGGCGTCCTGGTCGTACCCGGCCCGCGCGGTGGTCAGCGCGTCCTGGACGGCCGCGTCGTTCAGCGCCTCCTGGGCGGCGATGACGTCGGCGTTCGTCTCCGGATCCGAGTCCGGGTCGTCGAGCCGGGCCGACAGCCGGGCGTCGTCCACCGCCTGCTGCAGAATGGCCACCTCGGCGACGGCGTCGGCCAGGGTCTGCTCGGCGGTGGCCGCGGCCACCGCGTCGGCCCGGTCGGCCGGGTCCAGAGCCTTGGCCTGCTCCGGCGACAGATCCGGGAACGCTGCCACCGCCTGGAGCATCGAGGTGGTGGCGGCAAGCTCGGCGGCGGCCGCGGCGGCGTACCCGGACAGCTCGGCGAGGGCCACCCGGAAGTCCCGCTCGGCGGCGACCGCGGCGCTCGCCGGGCTCACCTCGGCGCCCAGCCGGTCCTCACCGGCGAGCGCGACGCCATGATGCTCCAGGGCGTCGTCGGCCAGCTTCGCCGACTCCGCGTACCGCTGGTGTGCCCGCTCGCGCAGCGCGTCCGGCAGCACCTCGGACAGCCGGTCCCGGGCCGCGGTGAAGGTGGCGCCGGACCGGGCCGCAGTGGCGTCGGCGACCAGCGTCTTCAACGGCGGCTCGGTGAGCGCGTCCCGGGCCGCCGTCACGGCGGCCTGGTCCGCGGTCGCCTGCACCACCCCGGCCCGCGAGGCACCGACCCGGGCGGTGGCGGTGTCCACCAGCGCGTTGAGCACCCGGACCCGGGCGGCCGCGATCTGCTCGCGTTCCCGGCCCTGCCGCAGCAGCACCCGCAGCCGGGCCAGCGCGATCAGCGAGGCACGCAGCAGCGCCTGGTAGGTGGCGGTGTCGGCCGGGCTGTTCACCTGGGCCAGCTTCTGCCGGACACCGGCCTGGACGGCCAGCTCGGCCGCCACCGCGGCGCGGGCGAGCTCGCCGTGCTGGCGGGCGCCGACGCCGGTCGCCCACTGCTCGGGGGTGATCGCCGACGGATCCGCGACCCGGCGGTCCAGCTCCATGCGGGCCGCGATCAGCTCGTCGACGGCGTCGCCCGCGGCCGTCTCGTTGAGGGCCAGCTGACGTTCGGCCCTGGTTTTCAGATCCTGTGCCATCTCAGCTCCTCATCGCTCACACATAGCGGAACCGCATCACCGCGCCGCGCCACCACAGCCAGCCCGGGTCCAGGTCGAGCTGGGCCCGGCGGATGCGCAGGTCCACGTCGTCCAGGGAGAACTCGGCGTCGATCCAGCCGGGGGTCACCTCGATCAGCGCCGGCCGCCGCCACAGCCAGTCGAGGTTGTCGTCGTCGCCGTCGCCGGGGGTCCGAAGCCGGTCGAGCAGCCAGGACCGGATCAGCCGTACGCGCTCGTGGTCGTCCGGGCCGGCCCGGGCGGGGTCCGGCGGTAGGCCGGCCGGGGGGAGGCCCGGCGGTGGGCCGGCCAGGGCGGTCAGCACGGGGTCGTCGGGGCCGACGTCGGTCAGCCCCTGGCAGAGCCGGATGACGGCCCCGGGCAGATCCTCCGGCCGGAGATCCGGGGCGATCAGCCGACCGATCGGGCCGGCCAGGAAGAGCAGGCCGCCGTTGCGGGTGAACAGGCGCTCCGCCGCCTCGGCGCCGGCAAGGGCGGCGCTGTCATCGTCGGCCGGAGCCGTCGAGGTCGTCTCGTTCCTGACCTGCCCTCGGCCGTACTCCGGCGGTGCGAAGGGCCCGGGGAAAGGCTCGGAGTCGCGCTCGGACAAGGGCGCGGACTCGGGCTCGGAGTCGGGCGCGCGCCCGGCAGCCGCCCGCGATGGCGTCGCCGGCCGAGCAGTTGCGGTTGCCGGCGGCGGCGCCGGGCCATCGCCGCACAGCGCCTCCACGACCGCCGCGCAGATCCGCGGATCACGAAGGCGCTCCGGGACACTGCCGGCGATCACCAGCCGGGCCAGCGCCAGGCGGGCGTCCTCGTCCAGCCGGCGAACGCCTTCCCGATGCGGCATCAGACCACGACCGGCCGCGGATCGCAGCGCCGCGGCCACCACGCCCGGCGGGACCGGCGCCACACCGGGCGGGACCGGCGCAGTGCCCGGCCGGACCGGCGTCTCTCCGGCGACCGTCCGCACGGGCTCGCCGGGAGACGCGACGCTCGCCGCCCAGACCCGCGCGACCCGAAGCCACGCCGCAAGTTCCAGCGGAACGACCACCGGCGCCTCGACCGCCGCGAGCACGGCCGGCGCCAGCTCCGGCTGCACGAGCAGCGCGGCCGCGACCGCCCGGCTCCGCCCGGCCCCGGTGGACGGCGCCGGACCGGGCAGCAGCCCGCACTGCCGCCACGCCCACGCCCGGCGTGTGTCCCCCTTCGCCAAGCTGCGCACCAGATCGGCGGCAGCATCCTGCGGCCGCCGATAGACAGCCACGTCACCGTCGGCCATCGCCGCCAGCTGTTCCCGCAGCGCCGGCCGGGCCGCTTCCGTCCACAAGCGGCGAATCTGGCCATCGCCCTCGTCCGGCGACACCCGCATCCGCACGTCGATCCGCAGTCGGCGCACACAGAGGTGCGCGACGTCCGGCGCCAGATCCTCCAGCCCCTTCCCCAGCAGATCCGCCGCGGTCCGGCCGTCGCTCAGGGCGTTCGCCACCCGCCGTGCCGTCGGCCCGCGGTCCGCGTACACCCGCCACCGCAGCGCCGATACCTCCTCCTGCCGCACGGCCGCCCCCCTCAACCGATCCGCGCGCCGGCGCCGAGCCGCGCGCCCTCGACCGCGATCCCGGTGGCCGGCCCGCCCAGCAGCAGGTCCCGGTCGGCGTTGCCGGCGCCGAGAACGGCCGGGCGCAGCCCGCCGGTCGGCCCGATCACGCTCGTCAGATCGAGGTGGAAACCCCGCCCGACCCGGATGCCGGAGTCGACGGTGCAGAGTTCGTACGCGGTGTGCGCGGGCCGCTCGGTGTCCAGGATCTGGCGGACGACGGCGGTCTGCTCGGCGCTGAGCGGCCGTGGGACGACCACGGTGAACCGGTGAGCGCTGGAGTCCAGCCCCGGCCGCGCGACCTCGCCGTCCGGGTACGGCGCGCCGACCCGCAGCCCGGCCCCGAGCACGGACCGCCCGCTGCCGACCGGATCCGCGCCGAGGTCCGGCCCCAGCCCCCGCAGCCGGTAGTGCTCGACCAGCACCGGCGCCGGTGTCCGGGCGCGATCGTCCAGGGCCCGGTCGCCGGCAAGGTAGATCTCCAGGTACCGGCGGATCGCGCCGAGGGTGCCGCGGCGCCGGTACAGACCGTTGACCTCGGCGATGAGCCGCCGCCGGGCCGGCTCGGCCCAGCGGTCGTCCAGCACCAGGCCGAGGAAGGACGCCAGCCACGGCAACGCCTCGACCGGGGTGACGGCCGGGTCGACCAGCAGATCGCGGCGTTCGGAGCGCACCTGCAGGTCCTGCAGCAGCCCGTCGAACAGCCCCAGGAAGCGGTCGAGGAATGCGGCCTGCTCACCGTCGCCGACCACTACGGCCGGCAACCGGCGGGACAGGGTGTGCGCCTGCCGTTCGATCCGCAGCGCGCGCACCGACGGGGTGCGGCGGTGGTCTCCGGTGAGCCTCAGCGCGAGCCAGAGATACCGGCCCGGCGGCGCGGCGACCGGCGCCTCCAGGACTCCGGTGCCGGGCGGCAGCCGCCACCACGGCGCGGGCTCGTCACCGCGGCGGTGGAGCGGGCCGGTCGCGGTCAGGGCGGCCGGCGGCAGCGCCGGACCGGCGGTGGCGGGGTCCGGCCGGCAGTGCGCCGGATCGGGCGGCCGCGGCGCGAGCCCGGTCTCGTACTCGTCGTCCGTGGTGATCGTGGCGACCCGGAGGTCGGTGCCGGCCGGGACGCAGGCATCGACGAAGACGCGACCCCAGCGGTTCCCGGCCACCCCGCTGTCGAAGCGGTAGCTGAGCCAGGTTCCGGCCGGCGCGTAGCGGACCCGGCCGGCCACCGCGAGACGGAATCCGGAGGCGCTCCAGTAACCGATCCGGCCACCGGCCAGGGCGACGAGGCCACGGCCGTCGTATCCGCGGGCGTCCAGCGGCTGGGTCCGCACCCAGCCGGTCGCGGTGACCAGCACCCGGTGCAGCGGCGCCTGCCCGCCGTCGTCGGCCCGGCCCGGGGCGAGCACGACGAGGTCCTCGTCGTCGCTCACGACCAGATCGCGGGCGCCGTCGACGGCGAGCGGCGCTCGTCCGCCCGCGACCAGCCACGCCTGTCCTCCGGCGCCGGCCCAGAGGGTGACCACCTCTCCGGAGACAGTGATCGCCACCCGGCGCGGCGCGGCCCCGGCCGGCAGTGCCGCCGCGCCGTCCGGCGCCGGCAGCTCGGCGAGCTCGCGCCGGGCGCTCACCGACAGCAGGCCGGGCGGGCCGGCCACCACCGCGACCACGTCGCGGTTCCGGGCGGCGAGCCCGATCGGCGTGCGGGCCGGGTGGCCGCTCGAGGCGACCGGGATCCGGCGCAGCAGTCGCCGGCTCCACAGGTCCAGCACGGTGATCTCCCGCCGGCCCCCGTCGGCCAGGAACAACCGGTCGTCGGCGTCGACCGCGATGCCGGCGCCCTCCATGACCGGCACGCCGGGGCGGGGCGAGAACTCGGCGCCGGGGAGCGCCGGCCCGGGGTCCGCGCCGATCACCGTGACCTCGGCCGGCATCCGCGCGTAGTCCAGGCCGTCGCGCACGTCGCCGACGGCCAGGCGGGCGACCGACCGGCGGTCCAGCCGGTACACGCGGCAGAGCCGGTCGACGGCCGATCCGCGCGGGACCGGGCCGCCCGCCTCGGACCAGGGGGCCGGGTCGGCGTCCTGCCAGGTCAAAGTCAGGGCCACGGGGTACGGCGTACCGGGCGGCACCGCCTCGACCGCGGTGTCCTCGTGCCGGCCCCGCACCCACTGATCGCAGGTGAGGACGGCGCTGACCGGGCGCTCGGGCATCAGCACACCTCGCGGGGTGTGCGCACCGGGACCGGCGGGCCGGACGGCGGCGCCGGCGCCTCGACCGTGCCCGGCCCGGGCGGCTCGCCGGCCACCACCGTGACCGCGGCGAGTTCCGGGACCTCCCAGGCCTCGAGCGCGACCCGCACCGGGGTGACCCGCTCCACCCACTCGCCCTCGACCTCCTCCGAGATCCGCAGGCCGGTCAGGAACTCCAGGCCTTCCACCTGCAACGCGGCCGCTTCGAGCTCGGGACCGAAGACCGGTCGCCCGAGCGGCCAGCCACTGCCCTCCGGCCCGTACGGCGGGATCGGTGCGAGGTACTGGCGCAGCACGGTCTCCACCCAGGTCCGCACCGCCTCGGTGCCGTACCCGGGACGCACCGAGATGCCCACCGACACCGCGACCCGCCGGTAGGTGGGCGGGATGACGTAGACCTCGGTGGTGATCAGGCGGCGGGTGTCGAGATAGCGGCAGACCTGCGCGACCACGTCGCGGGTGGGCCGGGGCGCGTCCGGGTGCAGACGGTCCGTGCCGGGCCAGACGACCACGCTCACCGCTCCCGGTGACTCCTGGCCGGGCTGATGCGGGTTGAACAGGCGCAGCGTCTCGGCCCGGACGATGCCCGCCCCCGGGGTGATCCGGGCCAGTTCGCGGAAGTCGGAGACGGTCACCGCCCGGTCCCGGCGGGCCAGCTCGGCCGGGATCTGGTCGACCGCGTCGGTCAGGCTCTGCGCGACCGCGCCGCCGGTGGCCGGCATCGGGTTGGTGACCGTCACCTTGACCACGTCGGTGGCCTTGTTGACGGCACCCGCGCCCACGTTCCCGGCCGCGCCGCCGCCGTAGCGGTAGCCGCGGGCCCGGATCCGCTCGCCGAGCTGCGGCGCCCGGCCATGGTGGACCTCGCCGAACCGGACCTGGCCGGCCTCCCGGTCGACCACGAAGACCCGGTCGTCCGGCCCGGCGGCCCGGAAGTCCTCCACCTGGGTCCACGGCACCCACCGCCCGGCGCCCTGCTCCTCGACGTCGAGGCCGACCTCGCCGAGCACCTGCGCGTGCACCAGCCGCAGGGTCTGCCCGGGTTCCGCGGTGCCGCTGCCGAGGTACTCGGCCCGGGCCGCCCGGCTCTGCTCCGCCCTCGCGGCATTGACGCCGATCCAGTCCAGCGCGCCGATGCCGCCGCCGTCCGGGCGGAACACCCGCAGCCAGGCGACCAGACGCCCGGCCGTCTCGTCGTCCTCGACGAGAGGCGGCTGGTCGCCACCGCCGAGCGCGTCCGGATCGGCCGGGACGTAGTCGCCGATGCGGGCCATCCGGCCCGGATCGGCCGGGAAGCGCAGCCGCACCACGCCGGTGGCGAGCAGGCCGGAGGTGGTGTCGCCGGCGACCGCGAGGTCGATCCAGACCGGGTCGGCGCTCTCCGGGTGGTCGGCGCCGGGAACCGGGTCCACCGTGCACACCTGCCAGCGCATCGGCGGCCCCGGCGGCGCGCTGCCCTCCCCCGGGCAGGGCTCGGCGTCCTCGAGCTCGGCGGGTTCCTGGGACGGGACGACTCCGATGCTGAGCTCGCGCCCGGCGTACGCGGTGAGGTCCATGGTGGTGTCGCCGGCCAGCAGGGCCAGATAGACGCGGCCGTCCACCGACCCGGCCGGGTCGAGACGGTCGCCGCCGGGTCGCATCGGGTCACCGGCCCCGAAAGCCGTGCGGTAGCGCAGGGCGTCGTCCACCGACGAGCCGAGCGCCACGCTGGACCGGGCGAGGTACTCCAAGGTGTCGGCGTCCAGCTGCTCCTCGGTCCGGGCCCGGATGGCGGCCCGTGCGGTGAGCGGCCAGACCCGGACCTCGTCGCGGGTGGTGAACGCGACGTCCCCGGCGGTCAGGCCGCTGCCGATCGGTGCGGGCACGCCGTCCGCCTCGGCGGTGCCGAAGGTGACCAGGGCGCCGGCCGCCGCGGCCGGGCGCAACGGGATCTGCAGCAGGTCGAGGAACGCGAGCCGAGTCGTGTCCGGGATCTGGTTGAACCGGAACAGCAGGTTCTCGCCGAGGAAGGCGAACAGCTCGATCAGGGTGATGCCGGGGTCGCTGGCGTTGTGGTCGGTCCATTCCGGCGTGTAGACCGGGATCCGGGCGATGAGCTCGTCGCGCAACTGGGCGAACGATCGGTCGTCGAGGATCGGGGTACGCAGCGGCATCCCGTCACCCCCTCAGGCTCAGCGCGCGGACGACCGTCCCCGGGGCGGCGTCCCGGCGGTGCTCGTAGCGGATCGTGATGATCGCCAGGGCGGGGTCGTCGCCGGGCGTCACGGTGACCTCCCGCAGGCGGACCCGGGGCTCCCAGGCGTCGATGGCCGCCGCCACCGCGCGCTGGATCGAGGCGCGGACGGCGACCGTGTTCGGCTCCATCAGGAACCGGCGCAGCCCGCAGCCGAAGTCCGGGCGCATCACCCGCTCGCCCGGCTCGGTCAGCAGGATGACCAGGATCGCCTGCTGCACCTTCTCCGGACCGGAGCGGTAGCCGAGCGCGCCCCGGACCGGATCCGGGGCCAGTGGCAGTTTCCAGCCGGTGCCGAGCCGGTCGGCGGCGACGGAGACGACAGTCATGGGTGGATCACCTGGTCCCGGGCCACCGGAACGGTGTAGACCGCCGACGGCTTGAAGATCGGTCCGGCGCCTACCGGCTCGGCGTACCCCTGCTCGGCGAGCAGCTCGAGGATCGGGTCGTTGGTGTAGAGCGTGGTCAGGATGGTCCCGAGGTCCATGCCGTCGGGCAGCCCGCCGGGCGGGGCCGGCGGTACGACCAGGGTGCCGTTCAGACCGGCCCGGAGGAAATCGGTGATCTTCTTCTGGTCGAGGCCGGGGAGGATGTCGATGTCGATGCCGGCCGAGGCGGAGATGCCACCCTCGACGACGTCGAGCTCGGCCGAGAGCTTGCCCTCCAGCTCGATGCTCGGCGGCAGGCAGAACTTCAGCTTGAGCATCCACCACAGGCCGAACGCGAGCAGCAGGATCGGCAGGAACAGGTTGAACAGGAAGAACGCCACGATGGTGAAGAGCGAGATGGAGAAGTAGCAGATCTGCTCGTTCGGATTGACGGTGCCGCTGCCCTCCTCGGGCAGATCGGAGCTTTGTGGCACCGACAGGGCCGATCCCGGCGGGGACGAGACCCGGACCGACGGGGTCGCCGTCGAGCCCTCCAGCTCCCGGAGGTCCGGCAGGGTGATCTCGATCGGGCGCTGGGCGCAGCCGGCCGGGTCGTGGAAGGACGCGAGGCCGTACGACTCGGAGGGCTCGGACCAGACCAGCGGGCCCGGGCATCCGCCGCACTCCTCGCGGGTCCAGGCGCGGATCTCGTACTCGTAGCCGGGGGCGAACCGGGCCGCGCCGTCGGCCGCGACCTCGTCGCCGGCCGTCGGCACCAGTCCCCAGTAGAGGGTGCCGAGCGCGGCCGCATGCTCGCTGTCGCCGGGCGGCGCCGACAGCAGCCGCAGCGGATAGCTCCGTTCCACCAGCTCCTCCGGTGTCTCCTCGATCGGCACCCAGGCCCCGAAGCGGCCCTCGCCGCTCGGGATCCACCCCTCGGTACGCCGTTCCACGCCCGCCTGCCCGGCCCAGACCCGCAGCCGGCGGCGGGCGGTCTCGACCCGCCGCAGCACCTCGAGGCGGCGGGTCGCGGCCATCGCGGCGTCGCCGGCCCGGACCCCGGCCGGCCGGAACGTGTGCATCCGCCGGCGTTGTTCCCGGGCCACGTCGTACGTCTGCTGGGTCTGTGCCACCGCGCGCGCCTCGGCCAGCTCGCGCAGCAGCTTCGCGGCGGTCGCCTTCTCCCCCTCGGGCAGGGTGACCCGGTGCCGGCGGATCACGAATCCGGTCGCGTGCACCGCGGCCGGGTCCACCCGGGGAAAGCCCGGCACATCGCAGTTGAGTCCCACCGCGACCAGGTAGAAGCGCTGATGCGCCGGCTGGAACAGCTTGCGGGTGGGCCCGGGCACCGAGCTCCGGGTGGACAGGAAGCGCTTGCGGAGGTCTCCCGGAAGCGGTGTGCTGGTCAGCGATTCGAGCTGCTGCACCCGGTCGGTGTCGTCGTCGAAGGCCAGCGACACCTGCGGATCGGCCAGGAAGCGGCCGACGAAGTCGGTGTCACCGTACTTGTGCAGGGCGGGCCGGAGGCCGCGACCGGACGGGCCCGATCCGGTCTCACCCACCCGGGCCCACCGGTACCAGGGCGCGACCAGCCGCCAGTTGTGCGAGTGCGAGCAGCACGCCGCCGGGCTCACCAGACGTTCCCCGCGCCGGGCGTGTAGGCGGGCGAGACCACGCCGCCACCGGTGGCGATCAGGGTCTGGCACGTCACCACGCCGTTGAACTGGCTCGTCGCGGCGTTCACCGTCACCGAGGCGGCGGTGATCTCGACCGTGGCGGCGGCCTCGATGGTCACCCCGCCCGTCGCGGTCAGCGTCACCGTGGCGCCACTGGCCGAGTGGACGGTCACGGTTCGCGCCGCGTCGTCCAGCACGAGACTGTGCACCGCCTGGCCGGGCGGACCCGCCGCGGAGAGCCGGACGGCGGCCGCGCCCGGTGTGTCGTCGAACTCCAGCCGGCTGCCTGAGCGGCTCTGCACGATCCGCAGGTCGTTCGCGTCGGTGGGCTTCTCCGGCATGCCGGCCTTGCCGTTCCAGACACCCCCGAGCAGGTACGGAAAGTCCGCGCGCCCGGCCAGGAAGCCGACCACCACGGTCGAGCCGATCTCCGGGAGCAACTGCACGCCCTGGCCGGAGTCCGCGTACGGGCTGACCGGGACGGCCCACGCCAGTGGCGGCCCGCTGTCGTCGTCGAGGAGCAGCCAGTCGAGGGCGACCTGGACCCGCTGGAGACCGAGCGGGTCTCCTTCCAGCGCGGTGACCGTCGCCGGATAGAGGCCGGGCAGCAGCGGTCCGTCCGGCCGGACACCGCTGTGCTCACCGGGCAGCGTCATGGCCGTTCTCCTTCGGGGATCCGGGTGCTCATGCCGACACCGACGGCCGCTCGGCCCGGAAGCGGGTGCGGTAGCCGATCGTCAGGTCGTAGCTGTGGTGGGCGTGCACGACCCGGTATCCGGCGCCCTCGAAGGGGCGGCCCGCCCGGCGCAGGTCCAGCTTCGCGCCCGGAATGAGGTCGGGGGTGCCGGAGGTGACGCCGTCCACCGTCACGAACCCGCGGGCCCGGCGCAGCATCTCGGCGTTCGCGTACGCCTCGGCGGTGGCCCGGTCCAGCACGTCGCGCCGGGAACGGCGGATCCCGCTGCCCGGGAAGAGCTGGGCGGCCACCTGCACGCCGGTGCGGCCGGAGCCGACCTCGGCCGCCACCACCGCGTCGCCGGCGACGTGGCTGACCGCCTCGACCGAGCGGTGGTCCCAGCCCCGCAGCTCGACCGTGGCCCGCTGGTGCGCGACGTCGGCCCGGGCGGTCAGCCCGATCAGCTCGCCGCCCTGCACCAGCCGGATCTCCGGTCCGGGCCGACGCTCGCGGCCGGCCAGGTGCACCACGTCGTCCGCGTCCACCCAGAGCTCCGCGTCCAGCCGCTGGGCCCGGTCGCGCAGGAAGGCCAGATCGGACTGCTCCCACTGCTGGATGACCGGGTAGGACGGCCCGTCCACGTCGGTCTGCGCGCCGAGACCGTGCTCACCGGCGATCGCGGTGACCACGTCGGCGTCGCTGTGATCGGTCCAGGTCGCCGTCCGGGTGGTCATCCGCAGGCGCATCAGCGCGTCCTCGGCGAACACCGACACGTACGGCACCTGGCCCTCCTCGAAGCACACCTCGAGCGCGGAGACGACCCCGGTGAAGATCTTGCGTTCGCCGTCCGGCGGCCCGATCGTCACCCCGATCCCGGTGCCCAGGTCCAGGATCCTTCCGTCGAGGTACGACAGGTACCGGTCGGATCCGTCGGTGTCCGCGGCGACGGCGCCGAAGTGCGCCACCATCGTGCGCAGGCCCAGGACACCCTCGGCGATGTCGAGCCGCAGCAGGTCGCGGCCGAGCCGTCCCTCGGCGCGGCCGGCGACGCTGAACACCGGGGCCGGCGAGGAGTACAGGTTGGCCAGGTCAGTCATCGCCGGTCGCCGTCCGCAGGCGGTCCCGGGCGATGCGCTCCAGCATGGCCTCCGTCCGCGCCCGCTCGTGCCAGACGCTCGGCGCCGGCTCGGGGGACGGGTACGGTTCCGCGGTGGTCGCGGTGACCTCGGAGGTCACCTCGCCGATGTGCACGCTCATCGGCACCCACCCCCGCAGCCACAGCCACGGCCGGCGACGGCCGGATACGCCGGGGCCGGAAGGTGCAACGGCGCGATCAGCACCCACCCGGCGCCGCCGGGCAGGCCGGAGCCGGGCGTCACCCGGTCCCGCAGCGGCACCCCGCGGCCGTATCCGGTGGCCCGTGGATCGGAGCGCGGGGGCAGGGGCCGCGGCGCCCCGGCCGGACCGGCCTGCTGGAGCAGGATCGGGGCGGTGGGCACGCCGAAGCCGGCCCGGCCGGCGTTCGCGCCCACGGCGGCCTCGGCGATCGCGGTCTGTTCGATGGCGGCGCTCAGGCCACCGGCGGCCGCCAGCGCGAAGCCGGCCGGCCGGGTCGCCGTGGTGGTCGCCGTGGTGGTCGCCGTCGTGGCCGTCCCCGCCACCGCGCCCGCCGCCCCCGCCGGCTCGGCCAGGCCGAGCCGTGCGCCCAGCGACACGTCGAGACCGGCCTCGAACCCCGCCGACACGCCGATGCCGGCGCCGATGCTCGCCGAGAGCGACGCCGAGAAGTCGATCGACGTGCCGGCCGCCAGGGCCAGGGCGTCGCCGACCAGACCGGCGACCGCTCGCCACGCCTCCGGCGGCTGGTCGTTGCGGGCCAGGAAGTCGGCGGCGCTCTCGCCGTCCAGGGCCTCCGCCGTACGCGCGTCAGGCCCGTCGGGCGGTGGGCCGGCCGAGGTGCCCGGCCCGTTGGCGCCGCCCGCGGGCGACTCGCCGGCCGGTGCGGCCCCGGTGTCCGGGTTGGCGCCCGCCCCGCTCTCCAGCGCGGCGAACCGGGGATCCTGCTCCTTGATGTCGATCGTCGCCTTGGCGTGCAGCGGCACGCCCTCGGCCGAGAAGAAGTCGAGCTCCTCCACCAGTCCGGTCATCACGCCGGGCACGGCGATCGAGCCCCAGCGGAACTGCACCCGCGGCGGCGCCTGCTTCGAGCCCTCCCCGCCGGGCAGCACGAACTGGGCGATCCGCGCGGTGTGGGTGCGTACGTCGACCGGATTCTCCGTGGTGCCCTCGTCGGCGGTGTCGAACTCCAGCTCGACGTGCAACGACGTGCTGGAGCCGCCGTTGTACTGCTGCGCCGGCCGCCCGCGGGCGACACCGCCGTCCACGTTGTTCGCCATGGTCAGCCGCAACGTGGCCGGGTTGAACTGCACCGGGATGGTGTCGGTGACCTTGCCCTTGGTGCTGAGCACCTCCAGGACCGCGCCCTTCGCGCCGACGTTCTCGGCCGGGGCGGTCACGGGGCGGTGCCTTCCAGCAGCAGGCCCTCGTGCGCGAGATGCAGCTCCTCGATCGCGACCTCACCGGTCCGGGCGTTCAGCTGCGGTCCGACCAACTTGACCGGGACGGCCCGGACGAACTGCCACACGGCCATCGGCCGCCGGAGCTGATCCTGCACGGTGACGCTGCCGTCGTAGCGCCGCACCGGGCGCACGCCGCTCACCACGTCCTGGAACCATTGCCACAGCTCGGGCTCGGCGTTGCCACCGGCCGGCCCGAACATGCCCCGCTTGCACACCAGCCGGGAGTACTTGGCCCGGCCGATCCGCCGGACCGTGCCGGCGTTGCGGCCGCCGACGTCGAGATCCTTGACGTCCATCTCGACCTCGAGGCCGCTGATCTCCTGAAAGCCGCCGTCACCCAGGCTCTGCGGGCCGTCGCCGCTGACCCGCGTGAACTCCAGCTCGAACCGGAACGTGGTGAGCAGCAGGTCGGTCATGGCGGCCAGCGTTCCCGGCCGTCGTCACACGAGCGTCACCACCCGAGCAGGTCGCGGACACCGGGATCGGGCTCGGTGGCGGCGAGGCTCTCGCGCTGCGCCCGGTCCAGGCAGCCGAGGGCGAGCAGGGCGTGCACCACGTGGTAGCGCAGTTCCGGGTCGGAGTCGGCCAGTCGGGCCCGCAACGGCTCGCACAGCCCGGTGTCGGCGCGTACCCCAGCCCCGTCGGCGGCCGCTGCGGCGACCCGCGCCGACGGCGAGGCGAGGGCCTGCCGCAGCGCCGTCTCGGCGGCCGGCCCCGGCAGACGGCCGAGCGCTGTTCCCGCGTAGCCGGCGATGTCCGGGTCCTCGCCGGCGAGCAACGATTCCAGCACCGGCACCTGCTCGTCGCCGCCGAAGAACGGCAGCACCTCCAGGATGCCGGGGACCTGCGGCGAGGCCGGCCGCGACCGCACCGCCTCCAGCAGCTCGGACCGGGCCCGGCCGGCGTGGTCCCTCATCAACAGGGTCAGCGCCCGCTCGCGTTCGCGCCGGGCCACGGGATGCCCGTACGGGGTGAGGAGGGCGGCGAGCAACGCCGCGTAGTCCGGCTCCGGCCCGCTCATTTCAGGATGTCCTTGGCGTCGGCGGCGAAGACGGTGTTCACGGAACGGCGGAAGGCGCTCATCGCCGCCGGTGTCAGGCGCGGATCCAGCCGAAATCGCTCATACATGCCGCGGACCAGCGCCTTGGCGACGCCCGCCGCCCACTGATCGCGCATGAGCTGCAGGCGGCGGACCACGTTGGGCTCCGGTTCGAGGTAGTAGGGCTGCAGCGCGGCGTGCGCGGGGGCCAGCGGCTTGTGGAAGGGCAACGACCGGAGCAAGGAGTAGATCTCGGTCTCCTGGTAGCCGTACGCGTCCATCTCGCTGGTCCGGTCGGTGCCGACCGGCTGCACGTAGCCCGGCGCCATCGCGGCCGCCTTGTCGTACAGGGTCAGGCCGTACTCGCTGCCGGGCGTGCCGTACGGCCCGTACTCCGGGTGGCCGTGCAGCTCGTGCATCACCACGCTGAGAGCGTACGCGGGGTCGGCCTGGACGTACCGCGTGAAGGTCCGGCCGACCACGGCCACCCGGCGGCCCCCGACCGTTCCGCCCTTCGCGATCACGTTGAGGCCACGCGCCTCCACGGCCCGGACCTGCACCGAGAAGTCGGCAACGGCCAGGCCCAGGCCGGGATTGTTCGCGGTGGCCCAGGCCACGAACGCAGCCACGGCCGTGGTGGCGGCGGTGGTGTATGCCGCCTCCTGGGCGGGTGTCATGACCGGCACGGACGGTGGGACCGAGGTGGCGGCGACCTGATTGCGCTGCTCGGCCTGCACCTGTACCGGTGTCGGAGCGGCCACGCCGGTGGTCGCCTGGGCCAGCGCGAGGTTCTCGGCCTGCATGTGTGCGGACTGGGCGACCACCATGGCGTTCTCGTTCGCCATGCCCGAGCCGGCCGCGGAGGTGAGCGTGGCCGAGCGCTGCACCCGCTGCAGGACGTCCTGGACGACGTCGTTGAACGGCCCGGACGCGTCGGCCGGTGGCAGGGCGGCGAGCAGACGCTGCAGGCCGCCGCTCGGGTAGTACTTGTCCACCGCGCTCTGCCGGTCGGCGCCGGAGAGCGCGCGGTACTCGATCAGGGCGTCGCGGGCCAGCGCCGGGGTGAAGGCGAGCTTGCCGTCCAGCGCCTTCTGAGCGGCCGAGGGCCCGCGGGCGCACGACCGCAGGCCCGCTCCGCCGGAGCCCTGGCCCCGGACCTGAGGCGCCGGGCCGGGCCAGCCGCGCATCCGGGCCCGTGCGGTGGCGCCGGCCTGGTCCGCGGCCCGCTCGTCCCGCGCGCCGAGGGCGTGCGCCAGCTCGTGCGCGGTCACCATGTCCTCGGCGAGCTCACCGGCGACGTGCGCCCGGCCGAGGAAGAGCTCGCCCTCCCGGGCGACCGCGTGCGCGTCGTGGGACGCGGCCAGGGCGGCCGAGTGCTGGTCGTCGTGCACGACGACCCGGGACAGGTCCTGCCCGAAGCCGGCCTCCCAGCGCCTGCGGTCGAAGCCCATGTCAGCGGGTCTCGATCCGCAGCGACGCGTCGGGCTCGCGGGCGATCCGGACCACGATGTACTCCAGCGGCTCGGCCGGCGCCACCCCGACCAGGCACAGCAGGCGGCCGCTGTCCAGGTCGGCGCCGGTCATCGTGCCACGGTCGCAGCGCACGAAGAACGCCTCCCGGGTGCCGGCCCCGGCGAAGGCGCCGGCCTCGAAGAACCGGGTGAGCAGGCCGGTGAGCACCCGACGGATCCGGGCCCAGAGATCCGGGCCGTTGGGCTCGAACACCACCCACGCGAGCTGACGCTCCAGGGTAAGGCGCAACACGGTCATCAGCCGGGCGACGGAGAGCTGGCGCAGCCGCGGATCGAGGCTCAGTGTGCGGGCGGCGGTGAGCCGGATGCCGTCCCGCTCGCCGCGGAAAACGTTGATCCCGGCCAGATGCAGCTCGTCGTGCACGGCGCCGGGCACGTCGGTGGCCGCCCGGACCGCGCCGACGGCGATCTCGTTCGCCGGCCCCCGCGGGATCCCCAGCCGCTGCTCACGGGCGGCGATGATGCCGGCCGCGAAGGCCGCCGGGTTGAGCCGGATCAGAGCCTCCCGGTCGTCGTCCGGCGCGGCGACGTCCAGCCACGGGTGGTACGCGGCGGCGTACGGCGAGGCGAATGCGGTGCGCCACCGCAGGATCCGGGCCGGCGGCAGGCCGAGCGGCGCGTCGAGCAGCACGGTGAACTCACGCCGCCGATCGGCGAACGCGACGAGTTCCCGCTGGGCGGCGACGATCCGGTCGAGCTCGTCCGGCATCAGCGGATCGAGCCGCAGCCCGTCCAGGCCCGGTATCCGCGGCGTGGCCGGATCGGGCGGATCCGGCCGCAGGCAGGGCTGGAACTCGGGCCCGGCCGTCGAGACCTGGTCGAGGACGTCCGGATCCGCGGTGAGCGGCGCGGGGTCGTACAGGTCGGGCGCCATCAGCAGTCCCACGTCGTCGACCTCGGCCAGGCAGTGCACTCCGGCGCCGATCCGTTCGTCGCCCGGAATCCAGGACGGATCCCAGAAATCCTCGGGGACGACGTCGGCCCAGCGGTCGGCGCCGCCGGTGAAGGACGCCGACCGGATCGGCGGCAGCGCGGCGTCGGGCAGGGACAACGTCTGAGCGGCCCAGGCCGGATCCGGCCACAGCAGCGCCGACTCGGCGATCAGCACGCGGGCCAGCCAGCGGGGGTGGTCCGGGCGCAGGCCGAGGCCGGCGAACGTCTCCAGGCGCGGCAGCGCCGGGTCGGCGTCCACCACGTCGAGGCCGACGTCGACCAGCTCCACCTGGCTCGGCGCCTGCGCCACGGCCGTCTGGAACAACAGGTGCAGGCGTTGCCCGGGACCGGCCGGGTCCGGCCTCAGCTCGGCCCGCTCGGCGAACCGGAGCACCTGGGCGCCGCCGGGAAGGGTCAGGCGCAGCAGCGCGCCGGCGGTCAGCGCGGCGCTGCCGGGGCCGCGCAGGATCACCTCCGCGGTGGTCGTCCCGTCGGTCGCGAGCGGCCGGGCGACGGCGTTCAGCACCACCCGCAGCCGGTTGCCCCAGCTGCCTTCGGACCGGGCGAACAGGTACGCCGGGCCACCGCCCGTGGCGAGCCCGAGCGGGCCCGAGGCCCGGCCCTGCCGTACGTCGGCGGGTTCGGGCTCGTCGTGCACGATCCGGACAACGTACGCCCGGGCGCCGCCCTGGGCGAAGAACGTGCGCACCGCGTACGGCAGCCGCCCCGGTCCCTCGAACCCGCCGAAGGCCACCCGGTACTCGTCCCAGCTGCCCACCGCGAGCGGGACCGATCGGGCCGCCGCGGTGACCGCCAGCCAGGTGGCGACGTCCACGTCGTCGTCCGGCCGGCCCGGCGGCAGCCGCGCGGGCCCGCGCGGGCTGATCCCGGCGAACGCGGCCACGTCCCGCCGCACGGCGCGAAGGTCGTCGGGCGCGCTCGGCACGACCGCGAAGACACCCGGCGCGCCGGGAACGAAGCCGCTGCTCAGACGAACTGGATCTGCTGACAGCACAGCACGAGCTCTTCCATAGCGACCTCGGTGCCGCCCTTGCCGGACAGCGTCGGGCCGGTCCATTTCTTGGGCTGCGCCTGCAGCAGCTTCCAGGTGCTCACCGTGCTGCGGGCCTCGTCGAGCAGGCTGATCGTCACGGTGCGGGCGTCGGAGGTGCCGCGGCTGACGTCCTCGAGCCAGGCGAACAGGTCCAGCGAGCCGATCACGCCGCGCTTGCAGGTGACGTCCTCCACGGTGAACGTGTTCTGCACCTTGCGGACGGTGTTGACCTTCTCGTTGCCGTTGCGGTAGTCCGCGTACTGCACGGTGAAGCTCAGCCCGGACACGTCGGAGAAGCCACCGACGATGGTGCCCTCGTCGCCGCTGCCGGTGTCACCCCCGAGCGAGACGATGAAGTTGAAGCCCGGATAGGGATTGTCACGGAAGGTGGCCATGGACGGTTCCTTTCCCTGCTGCCGGCCGGGACGGATCAGGCCCGGGCGTCGGCGGTGAACTGGCCGATCCGGAAGATGACGAACTCGGCGGGCTTGGTCGGCGCCACCCCGATCAGACAGATCAGCCGGCCGTTGTCGAGGTCGTTCTGGGTCATCGTGGTGCGGTCGCAGCGGACGAAGAACGCCTCCTCGGGGGTGCCGCCGAGCAGCGCGCCGCTGAGCCACTGCACGTACAGGAAGTCCTCGACGGACTGCCGGATCCCGGCCCACAGGCGCTCGTTGTTGGGCTCGAAGACGGCGTAC
Organism: Actinoplanes sp. M2I2; assembly: GCF_023544445.1. Taxonomy (GTDB): domain Bacteria; phylum Actinomycetota; class Actinomycetes; order Mycobacteriales; family Micromonosporaceae; genus Actinoplanes. Next base: position 230,493 of record NZ_JALPVJ010000008.1, read on the forward strand.
TGCATGGCCCGGTCGATGGAGTGCTCGAGGAAGTTGAACAGGCGGCGCACGTTGACGTACATCCACTCCGGGTCGGAGCTCATGGTGCGCGCGCCCCAGACCCGGTTGCCGCGGCCCGGGAAGAACCGCAGGGCGTTGATGCCCTCCGGGTTCAGCACGTCGTTGCGGGGGCCGTTGATGTTCACCTCGAAGCGGGTGAGTCCCTGCACCACCTCGTTCGCCGGTGCCTTGAACACGCCGCGGGTGATGTCGTTGCGGGCGTAGATGCCGGTGACGAAGCCGGAGGGCGGCAGCAGAATCCGGCGCGGCGGAGCGCCCTGAGCGGGCCGCTGCAACGGGTCGAAGACCTCGATCCACGGGTGGTACATGGCCGCCTTGGTGGTGTCGAACTTGCCGCGGAACGACCGCACCTCGGTCATCGAGCTCGCCCGCGGCGCGTCCACCACCGCGATCCGGTACTTCGCCCGCTCGACGTGCCCGATCAGCTCGGACGCGGCCGCCTGGCACAACTCCGGGTCGTCGTAGGTGCCGCCGTCGGGCAGCGCGACGATCGCGACGTCCTCGAGCTCGGCCAGCGCCGCCAGCCCGGTGGCCTTCCGCGTGGCCACGTCGGGTGAGGCGTCCAGGCCGGCCAGAAGGGCCGGGATCGGCACGGCGCCGTCGTTGCCACCGATCAGCCGGGCCCCCTCGACCGGGGTCTGCAGCGCCAGCATCAGAGCGATGGCCCGGGTGACCGAGTCCGGGGCCGTGGTGTCCAGGAAGACCACCGCGTCCTCGTCCTCCGGGTCGTCGGCCTGCAGGAGATGGCCGATCCAGCGGCGCTGCGCGGGGTGGGTGGCCAGGTCGCCGTACGCGTCGACGCGCTCGGCGTCCGGCTGCACCAGCACCTGCAGCACGATCTCCTTGATGATCGTCGCGGTGGTGGTGGGCACGGCGCCGCCGTCCGCCTTCCGGAACGTCTGCTGGGCGCGGCCGGCGACGTCCCGGACGTCCGGGTCCTCCACGACCACGGCGAGCGAGTCCGCCGTCAGGTCCGCGTCCGCGAGTGGCGGCTCGGCCGGCCCCTCGGTGATCTCCACGACCGCACCGTGCCCCAGGGCCGTGGCCTGGGTGCCGAACGCCTCGTTCTGATAGGCGCAGTTGCGCTTGCGGACCGGCCGAACGGTGATCAGCGTGTTGCCGTACCGGCCCGGCCAGCGGGCCCGCCAGGTCGCGTTGTCGCCGGTGCCGAACGGCAGCGCCAGCGCGCTCAGGCCGAAGTCGAGTTCGGGGTCGGCGCCGGTGGGCGCGAAGACGCGGCTGACGTAGAGCCGCCGGCCGCCGTTGAGGAAGAACGCCCGGGCGGCGTGGGCCAGGTAGGCCTCGCGGGCCGGTTCTCCGTCGAACGGCACGATCGGCTCCAGCCCGCCGTACACCCGCTCGAACTCGGTGAAGCTGGTGATCAGCCGCGGCTCGGTGCTCCGCGGGCCGTTCACGTATTGGACCGGACCGTACCGGCACATGCCGGCGAACCCGGTGGTGCTGGTCGCGACCCCTTCGATGGACTTCGACCGGAACGACGTCTCCTCGACGTACACGCCGGGAGAGAGATACTCGGGCATGCGACGGACTCCTCGCGGTTACGGGGTGATGGCGATCGGGAGGAAGGTCTCCCGGCCGAGTGCGAGCTCGGCCACGAAGGGACCGGACTCGGGCCCGTCCCACAGCGAGCGGCCGGTCCGCACCGGGTCGGTGAGCGGGTCGGCGTCGGCGAAGGTGGTCTCCACCGGCAGGTCCCAGATCGGGTCGACCTGAGGGACCAGAGGGTCGCCCGGCGGCGGAACGCCATCCGGCGGCACGGTCACGGTGACCAGCACCGGCAACAGGTCGGGCGGCATGGTCAGCACGCCGTCCGGCCCGGTGACGATCAGGGTGAACTCGCCGCGGTCGTCCCCGTGCGCCCAGCCGAGGTCGTCGCCGTCCTCGTCGCGCGCCACCGCCCGTACCCAGCGCACCGGCTGGGCGATCCCGTCCGCGTCCGGTCGGGTGACCCGGCCGCGGATCACCGTGGCGCCCGGTCCCGGCCCGCCGGCCGCGCCGGGGAACAGGTGCACCCGGAAGATCCGCCGGTACAGCGGGTCGGGCGGGTCGGCGGGAACCGGATCGTGGTGGAGCCGGAGTCGCAGCCGCCGGGGCACCAGGGCGCGCCCCGCCGGCCCGGGCGGCTCGACCACCCGTACGGTGAGATCGTCCACGTCCCGGCCCAGGCGGGCGAACCGGCCGCTGCGGTGGCGGGTCAGCGCGGTCAGCGCATCGTCCAAGGTCAGTCCGGGCGGCCAGCGCCGCCAGGTGTGCAACGGCGCCGGGCGCTTCTCGTCGAGCACCGTCACCGGCCGGGGGAACCGCTCGCCGGGATAGCCGGGCGACGTGCTGAGCGCGTCGATCAGCTCCACGCCGATGCCCAGCCGGACGATCGTCTCGGCGTAGCGGGCCGGGACGAACAGATTGCCGGGCGGCATGGTCATGGCAGCGACGCCGAGGAGGGCGACAGCCCGCGGACGGCGGCGAGGACGTCCGGGTGCCCGGGCTCCGCCGGCGCGTCGATGCGCGCCACCCGCGCGAGATAGGCCACGCTCAGCCGGTAGTCGACCGGCAGCGTCTCGAAGGTGCGCAGGACGTCCTCGGTGACCAGATCCTCGTTGACGATCTGGACCGCCTCGCCCGGCCGCCAGCCCCCGGAGGGATGCAACCGGGGCCCGGCCAGCACCGGCCGCGCCTCCAGGCACTGCATCGTCGCGCCGATCATGCGCAGCTCGTTCTCGATGTCGCTGTCCCACGCGGTGAGCAGCAGGTGGACGTCGAGCGGAAGGTGGATCGTCCCGTCCTGCGCGGCGACCGCGGCCCACGGCGCGCGGGTGGCGCGGTTGATGTCCACCCGCCACACGAAGATCGAGAGCGTGGGGAACCGGATCGGATTGTCGGCGTCCGCGTTGATCTTCGCGAAGTCGGTGGTCTGCACGAGCCGGGCCACCGGCCGGGCCCGGAAGGCGTCCTCGTTCGCCTCGTCCATGGCCACGAAGCAGCGGTTCAACTGCTCGCGGACGCTCAGCGCGACCGCGGCCACGGTTCCAAAGCCGGCCATGGATCCGGAGTGTTGGCGGCACCCGTCACTCCAGCGTCACCTCCCCGACAGTTGACTTGAAAAGCCTCTTCGGGTGACGTTCCCGTGACGATCGCGGCGGGAGGATTCGGTCACGGGAACGACGGCCGGGGAGGCGCGGAAGCCCATGGACACGAAGTCGCGCGACGAGACACCGATCATCCGGCTGCGGTTGCTCGACGGCTTCGTGCTGTTGGTCGACGGCAACGCGGTCGACATCCAGCCGGCCGGCCAGCGGTTACTGGCCTTCCTCGCACTCACCGGCGCGCCGGTCGAACGTACCTTCGCCGCCGGCCAGCTGTGGCCGGACGCCTCCGAGGAGCGCGCCAAGGCCAACCTGCGCTCGGCGATCTGGCGGATCCGGCGCATCCACTGCGCGCTGGTCCGGCCGTCGAAGAGCCATGTCACCCTGATGTCGACCGTCTGGGTCGACGTCCAGGACGGACTGCGCGAGCTGACCTCGGTCGGCCGCACGCTGGAGCTGATCGACGACGTCGACGTGAACGTGGTGCTGCACGAGGACCTGCTGCCCGACTGGTACGACGACTGGCTGGTCAACGAGCGCGAACGGATCCGCCAGCTGCGCCTGCACATGTTCGAGCGCTGCGCGTGCGAGCTGATCGACCAGGGCCGGATCGGCGAGGCGATCCAGATCGGCCTGCGCGGGATCGCGATGGATTCCCTCCGGGAGAGCGCACACCGGGTCGTCGTGCGGGCTCACCTGGCTGAGGGAAACATCTGCGAGGCGCTGGGTCAGTACCATCGCTTCGCCGAGCTGCTGCGGCGCGAGCTCGGCCTGTCGCCGTCCGAGCGCTTCCAGGCGTTGCTGTCGCCCTGGCTGCCGGACGTCTCCGATCCGCCCCCGGTCCTGGTCGGCGCGGTCCCGACGGTCTGAGAGCGAGCAGCGTCAGGGCTTACAGGCGACCGCGCCGTAGACGGAGACCTGGGCGTCGGACGGCGCCGGGGCGGTCGGCTCGCCCAGCTCGGGGCGCCACTCCGGCAGGATGCGCAGGCCGGGCTCGACCAGGTCGAGGCCGGTGAGGAAACGCTCGATCTCGGGCCGGGAGCGGACCTTCATGGTGACGCCCTGCTTGCGGTAGACCTCGGCCACCTTGTCCCACGCCTCCGGCCGGAAGTCACCGGTCAGATGCGACACCGCCAGGTAGCTGCCCGCCGGCAGCGCGGCCAGGAGCTGCTCGACGAGGCCCCACGGGTCGTGCTCGTCGCCGATGAAGTGCGGCGTCGAGGACACGGCGGCCGGCTTCCAACTCCCACAGGACGCGTAGCTCCTCGCCGAGCCCGTAGTCCTCGACGCTGGACAGAGTCACCAGGGTCTGGCCCTCGCCAACCGCACTAGCCTTCACGTCGAACGGGATGGCAGTCGGCAGGATCTCCTTGACAACCCAGTGCCGTGCCGGCCCCGCAGCGCCGCCTGAGATCCCAGCCGTATTCGGCTTCGGGTCAGTAGCCGCGGTTCCCGACCGCCGCGCGGGCGAACGCCGGCGTACGCCCGTTGGCCAGCTCGCCGGCGAACCAGGCGCCGAACCCGGAGATGGCGAGCGCGATGAGCTCCAGCAGGAACAGGCCGACGCCGGCCTGGCGGTCGGGGTCGCCGACGCGGACCATCACGATCACTGCGAAGAGGAAGAGCACGCCCATGTTGAGCAGGACGCGGAGCACGCCGATGCGCTTGGCGTCGGCCCGGCGCACGAAGGCCAGGTCGATGGCGCTCGCGATGGCGGCGGCGATGCCTCCCACCAGGCCGGCGACCAGGTTCCAATAGGCCAGTGATCCGACGATTGCCGGGGCCCCGAGCAGATTGGCGAGATCAAAGATGACGGCCATCGCGAACAACCCGAGGGGGAACAACACCAGGATGGGTTGCACCGCCTGGCCAGCGATCTTCAGTCGGCTCTCCATGCGGCTCATCGCCCTTCCACCTGCGATTTCACAGGTTCAACAGTGGCATCCAACGGTGCCCTACCCGGCCGGTTCATCTATGAAACGCCACAAGCCGGTCAGGGTGACGCGCCACTCATGCTGACTCGGCTTGTACGCAATCTGCAACGTGGCAGATTGAGTTATGGCGGACAGCCGTACGGCATGCTCTACTGGTTGCAGGGCAACGAGGGCGGTGCCCGAGGGGAGACAGTTCACAACAACGGCACCCGGCGGCAACCGGGTGCCGTTCTCGCCTCTGCGAACGTTCTCTGGTGACTTCGAACGAGCGGGCGGGAACAGGTCTTTCTAACGTCATCGTGGCTGGGCCACCCCGTTCCTCGCAAGGAGTTGGGGTGAGGAGTGCGCCATGAGCAAACGTACCTACTATGACGGCCCCGATGCGATGATTACCGACGATTTGTTCATCTGGCGGGGGACACCTGCCAAGAGCTTCGTCGTGCGCGATCTTCGCAATGTCGGGGAAGCGCGGGTCGCCGCGCAGCCGGCCTCTCCGGCCGCGGTGCTGGCGGTCGCCGCCGGTACGGTCGCGGCTGTCGGCGCCGGGTGGACGCTGCTGGAGCCTCCCACCGCCTATGCGATCGGGCTTCTCGCCGTGCTGGTTCCGTTCGCCTTCACCGTGCCGTCCATGGTCCGCCGTCCCCGAGGGTGGGAACTTCACGCGTCCTACCGGGGGGCGGTCGTGGTCCTCTACGCCTGCGGCGACGAGCGCCAGTTCGGGCAGGTCAAGCGCGCTCTACGGAGGGCCATCGAGAACACCCGGCCGCACGGTAAGGGACTCGACCTCGCTGCCGCCTGACCTTGTTGAGCGAAACCCCACCCCGGTGTCACTCGTCTGATAGGACGGTAATAGCATCTGCCAGCAACCTCGCTGAGTGCTACTTGGCAGTCAGCGAGGTGGCAGATTGCTGACGTGTTACGCCGGACCTACTTCAACGGTGAAGGACAAATGGCCGAGGGCGACTCGCCTACGATCGCGCGCCGACGTGTACGCATGGCGATACGTGAGGCTCGTGAGGCGATTCCGCTCACCCAGGCGCAGATCGCCGAGGACATGGAGTGGTCCCTCAGCAAGGTCATTCGCATCGAGAACGGCGAGGTCTCGATCTCGATCAATGACCTGCGCGGCCTGCTGGCTCTGCTCGGCGTCCGCGAGAAATCGGTTGTCGACTCGCTTCTCGCTGACGCGCGTATTGCGCGGACCCGTTCGCAGCGGGCGTACGCCTGGTGGCAGGAGCCGCGTTTCCGTAACAACATATCCGATGCGTTCCGCCGCTTCCTGGAGTACGAGGCGGAGGCGACGGAACTGCGGTCGTTCAATGTCTACTACGTCCATGGCCCGTTGCAGACGCCGCAATACGCGGCCGCGTTGACCGGCACCTGGTCGGAAGACGGCGAGTTCTCCCAGGCGAAGGTCGACGCCCTGGTCGAGATCCGACGTCAGCGCCGCGACGCGATGTTGCAGCGCACTTCGCCTCTGCGATATCTCGTTCTTGCCGATCAGTCGGTCTTCATGCGGCCCATCGGCGGGATCACCGTCTTCATCGATCAGCTGCGGCAGATCGTTGATCTTTCTGGTCGTGGGCTCGTCAAGCTGCGGATGCTTCCCTTCGATCTGGGGATGACCATCGCCAACAACGGCAGCTTCGAGCTCTTGACCGTCGACCCGCGCCGCCCGGACAGCGACATCATGTATCGCGAGAACGGCGTGATGGACGAGACGGTCGAAAATCGTGCCGAGACAGTTCGGCACCGAAGACGTTTTGAACAACTTTGGCAAGCGGCTGACAATGAAAGCGACACAATCGCGTTCGTCAAGAAGCGCATAGAAACTCTCGAGGCGATCTCTCCGGACCGTCGAAGTTGAACCTAAATTAATAGCGATTCACTCTTTTCTCAAACTATGCGCGAAAGGCTTGGAGATTCACGTGCGAGAGGTCGAGTCGCCCCAGTGGCGTAAGAGCAGCCGTTGTGCCAGTGGAAACTGTGTCGAAGTGGCCAAGGTCGACGGTCATTATCTGGTCAGAGACAGTAAGAACCCCGACAGCCCGGCTCACGCGTTCACCGAGGCCGAGTGGCTCGCGTTCGTCGCCGGCGTGAAGGCCGACGAGTTCAGCTTCTGATCGGATTCGTCGCGTTCGCGCCGGTGCGGCGCTTTCCCGGGGCGGCATGTCGCGTTGTCATGTCGCCCCGGGATCATCGGTGCCGTTTCCGGGTTGGAGGAGCCGAGTAGCATCGGTCGTCCGGTCCGGACCGACGTAGCGCGATCACCGTCCGCACGTGTGCCGTAAAACGGACGGATCCGGGTAAGAGCGGCCCTTTTGGTGGGGCATACCGGTCTTATTTCTTATTTCGGCCAGCATTCACGATATTCATTCCCGCCGGATCTGGAAACGGACGCTTACCGTGGAATCCGGGAACCGGCGCGGAGGTGCGTGATGATCGAAATGACCGAGAATCTGCGATGGAGCAAGGCCAAACGCTGCGCGGGCGGCGACTGCGTGGAGGTGGCCCTCACCGGCGGCCACGTTCTGGTCCGCAACTCGAAGAACCCGGATGAGGTCCTGTCCTTCACCGGCGATGAATGGGAGGCCTTCCTCGACGGCGTCAAGGAGGGGGAGTTTTCTTCCTGATGTGCGGAAGTCCTGGCGAAGCGCTGGTGGGCCGTCGGCCGAGGGCGGCATACTGCGCTGGTGAGGGCTGACCCGCGCGGTGCTCGTTTCGCCGTCCTCCAAGAGACGGCTGAGGCGTTGCTGGAGGAGTTGGCGCAGCGGTACGTGGTCGACCGCCGGGAGAGCAAGGAGCTCCTGGCACCGGCCGACGCGCTGGTGCGGATGGAAAGACTCATGCCGCGGACGCCGGCGGCCGCGCCGCTTGCTGTCGCGTTCACCGAGACGCCGGGAGTCGCTCTACGTCTCGGCCGTTGGTGGGTCGAGACGCTGCCGGGGTGTGCGTGCGAAGTGTGCGACGAGGACCCGGCCCAGCTGGCCGATCTTCTTCGTCTGCAAGCTTCCGCTCTGGTGGAGGGCGGCCTGTGGGAGCGTGTCCGGCGCGGAGTCGGTGGCTCCTGGTATGAGAGCCGGCTCATCGGCCGGGGCATCAACGCGCGCCGGGAGGGGCCGTTGACCAGGGCGGATGCCCGAGAGGCCCGGCGCAGCGGCTTTGCCGCGGCTGTGCAGTGGGCACCGTGGCCGCCTCGCCCTCACCCGGAGGGCGACACGCCTTAGGCGCGGAACAGCGTCAGCAGGGCTCGGATGCCGCGGCGCTCGATCACGCTGGCCATGGACAGGTTGCCCCGGCAGAAGGACTCGAAGGCACGCCAGCCGAGCGGGGTGGCCATCGCCGTGTGCACGATGCGGGGGTGACGGGAGAAGGCGGCGAGCATGCGGCTGCCCGCGGACATCTCGGGCGCCAGCTCGGTGGTCACGCGCTGCTCGTACTCGGGAAGGGTCTTCCAGTTGGCGCCGGCCCACGCGCCGGAACGCAGGGCGTAGCTGATGCCCTCGCGGGTCCACGGTTCCAGCAGGCCGGCGGCGTCGCCGACGACCACGACCTGGCCGCGCCGCAGCGGGGAGCCGGTGCTGCGGCAGCGCGTGAGATGGCCGGAATCGCGGAGCACCTCGCGGTCGGTGAGGCCCAGGCGCTCGCGGAAGTCGGTCAGGTACTCCTTCGTCTCGGCGCCGTGCCCCTTCGTCATGATCACGCCGACGGTGAGCTCGTCCTCCTTGGGGAAGACCCAGCCGTACGATCCGGGGAACGCGCCCCAGTCGAGCAGGACCCGGCCCCGCCAGGCCGCGCGGTCGGCCGGCGTGGCGGCCAGCTCCACCTCGAGCCCGAGGTCCTGCTGCGCGAAGGTCACGCCCACGTAGCGCGAGGTGACCCCGGCCGAGCCGTCGGCCCCGATGATGACCCGGGCGGTGATCTGCTCACCGTCGGTGAGGGTGACAACTCCCTGGTCGACCGTCCGTACCTGAGTGTTCTGCCGCACCACGGCGCCGGCGGTCACCGCGGCCGCATACCAGGCGTGATCGAAGTCGTCGCGGCGGACCAGGGTGAGGAACGGGGCCGGACCGGCGGCGCGCCTGGTGAACGAGTGCCGCCCCGCGCGGGTGAAGGTCAATGCGGTGATCTTGTCGCGGGCGGGCACGTCGATGTGCTCGGCGGCGTACGTGAGGGACGTGCCGATGAGGCCGCCGCCGCAGGTCTTGTAGCGCGGGTGCTCGGCCCGCTCGAGCACGATCGTGCGGGCTCCGGCGGCCGCGGCCGCACGCGCCGCGGACAGACCGGCCGGTCCGCCGCCCACCACTGCCACATCCCAAGCCGGCTCCACGATCACGGGGCGGAAGTGTAATCGGGCAACCTTATGTACGCTCGTACGCATGACCACGATGCGCGAGCGCATGCTCGCCGGTGAGCTCTACCGGGCCGACGATCCGGCTCTCTTCGACGACATGGCGCGCGCCTCGGCGCTGTCCCATCGCCTCAACACGGCCGACCCCACGGATCACGCCCTGCGTCGTGAGCTGCTCACCGAGCTGCTCGGGGGCTTCGGCGAGGACAGCGAGATCCGTCCGCCGTTCCGGTGTGACTACGGCTACCAGACCTTCGTCGGCGCCCGGACGTTCGCGAACTTCGGGCTGATCAGCCTCGATGTGGCGACCGTCACGATCGGCGACGACGTGCAGATCGGGCCGAACGTGCAGCTGCTCACGGCCTGGCACCCGGTCGCCGCCGGGCCCCGGCGTGACAAGTGGGAGGCGGCCTCGCCGATCGTCATCGGAGACAACGTGTGGCTCGGCGGCGGTGTCATCGTCCTGCCGGGAGTGACCATCGGTGACAACACGGTGGTCGGGGCGGGAGCCGTGGTGACCAAGGACCTGCCACCGGACGTGGTCGCCGTGGGCAACCCGGCCCGCGTGATCCGGCCGGTGGAGCCGTGACCGCCGTGCCCGCGGCCCGGTCGCCGCGACGGTACGACCCCGACCGCAAGAGCCGGATCGTCCAGGCGGCCATCGAGGTGATCGCCGAGCACGGCGTCGCGGGCACCACCAGCCGGCGCATCGCGGCCGCCGCGGACGTGCCGCTGGGCTCGATCACCTACCACTTCGACAGCGTCGAGGACCTGCTCGAGCAGGCCTTCCGTCGGCACGCCGAGCTGATGTCACCGCGCTACGAGGCCCACTTCGACGGCGTCACCGACCTGGCGAGCTTCGCCGACGCGGTCACCGACCTGATCAACGGGGACGCCGGCGGCGACGCGCACGACTGGGCTGTGTCGTACGAGCTCTACCTCGCGGCTCTGCGCAACCCCGCCCTGCGCGGCGTGACCGACGCCTGGATGCGCCGCTCACGAACCGTGCTCGAGCGGTTCATCGATCCGGTCACCGCGCGAGGGATCGACGCGGTCATCGAGGGGCTGGTCATGCACCTCATCCTGTCCACCGCCACCTGCGACCGCGCGGAGACCCGTACGATCGTCGGCCGTTTCCTCGGAGTGCCCCAGTGACGTCCACCGTGCAGAGCGCGCCGGAGGTGCGGGCGGCGAGCCGCGCCGTCTACGCCGCTTTCATCCTGGCCGGCGTGGCCGCCGCCAGCTGGGCCTCCCGCATCCCGCAGGTCCGGGACGAACTGGGCCTGACCCCGTCGCGCCTCGGGCTCGTGCTGCTCGCGCTGGCCGCCGGCTCGATCGTGTCGCTGCTGCTGGCCGGGCAGATCGTCGCCCGTTTCGGCTCCGGCCGGACGGTCGCCACGATGGGCGTGCTGCTCGGCGCGGCCCTGTTCGCGGTCTCGTTCGGCTACGAACACGGCGTGCTGCCGGTCATGCTGTCGCTCTTCGCGTTCGGCTTCGCCAACGGCGCGTGGGACGTGGGCATGAACGTGCAGGGCGCCATCGTCGAACGCCGCCTCGGCAAGGCCATCATGCCCCGCTTCCACGCCGGTTTCAGCATCGGCACGGTCGCGGGCGCCCTGGCCGGGGCGGCCGCCGTCGCGATCGGTGTCTCGGTCACCCTCCACCTCGCGGTGACCGCGGTGCTGATCGCCGTGATCGTGGTCGTCGCGGTCCGCGCCTTCGTTCCCGACGACGCCGGCCCGGCGCCGGCGGTGACCCCCTCCGACCCGACCATGGTCGGCTCGACCGCACCGGTCACCAAGCGCAACGGCCTTTCGGACGCGCTGGCTACCTGGCGTGAACCACGCACGCTCGTCGTCGGCGTCTTCGTGCTGGCGTTCGCCTTCACCGAGGGTGCCGGGATCGACTGGATCAGCCTCTCCATGATCGATAGTTACGGCACGTCGGCGGCGGTCGGCACGCTGGCCTTCGCGCTCTTCCTGGCCGCCATGACCGCCGGCCGCTGGTTCGGGCCGGCCCTGCTCGACCGCTACGGCCGCGTGCCGGTGGTCCGCGTGCTGGCCGCCGTCAGCCTCGCCGGCCTGGCGCTGTACATCCTCGGCCCGACCACCCCGATGGCCTTCGTCGGCGCGCTCTTCTGGGGGCTGGGGGCGTCCCTCGGCTTCCCGGTCGGGATGAGCGCCGCCGCCGACGACCCGGCCCACGCCGCGTCCCGGGTCAGCGTCGTCGCCTCCATCGGCTACTGCGCGTTCCTCGGTGGCCCACCCCTGATCGGCTTCCTCGGCGACCACGTGACGGTCAAGAACGCGCTGGTCGCGGTCGCCGTCCTGCTGATCGTCTCGATCACCATCGCGGGCGCGGTCAAGCCGTTGCCGGATTCCGCGGACGCGTCGTGAGTCGCGGTGCGTACGATCGCGGCCGTGGGCAGCAGTTATCAGACGATCCTGGCGGCCGGTGACCTGGCCGACCTCCGGGCGGCCGTGTCGGCCTGGCATCAGGAGGCGGTCATCGTCCCGGTCGCCGAGCGCCGGTGGGCCGTGGTGCCGGTGCAGGAGGACGGCGTCTACGCCGAGACCGAAGGGCTGGCGCAGCACCTGAGCTCGATCGACGGCGGGGTGGCGGCGTCGTTCAACGTCTTCGACTCCGACGTCCTGGTGGCTCTGCTCTTCCGGGCCGGTCGCGGCTACCACGACTACCTGTCGGATCAGGCCGACCTCGTCGAGGGCTGGGACGACGACGACAACGAGATCCTGTACGACATGCTGGGCCGGCCGTACCTGCCGGATGAGACACCGCCGGCCGGACCCTTCGGCGCCGACCCGGTCGCGTTCGTGGCGCTGGGCGTGGGCCCGGTGGACAAGGACGCGCTCGAAGCCGCGCTCAGCCGTCCGGGCGGGCGTGCGGTCGAGCGGCACCACGCCGTCCTGCACGCGCTGAACGTCGACCCCCGCCCGCTGACCATGACCTTCGACGAGGTCGCGGCCGCCTATCCGACCGGAGCCTGACCATGGCCAAGCCCCACCTTCGTCCCTCCCTGACGGCCGCGCAGAAGGCGACCGAGGACACCGAGCCCTCGGACGCCGGTGCGGTCGAGTCGCTGCCCGCGCAGGTGTTCGGCGTGGTGACCGCGGACGGCCGGTGTCCCACCTGCGGCAAGGTGGTCACCGACGTCAACGCCGAGCCGCTGGACTACCAGGAGCTGGACGACGGGTCCCTGCTGGTCGAGTCGGTCGTCTTTGTGGTGCTGCCCTGCGGTCACGACTTCACCCGCCCGGTCGAGGTGCGCTGAGCGGGCGACCGCTATTTCAGCACCAGGCGGCCGGTGGACTCGAACTGGGCGAGGTCGGCGAGGGTCTCGTCGAGCACGAACGACTTGGGGCCGGGCAGCGCGTCGAGCGGGAAGAAGCCGGCGTCGACCGACTCCTCGGTCTGGCGCAGCAGCTCGCCCTCCCAGGTGTGGATCCGGAACGACATGAGGATCTGCTGGTAGGTGTGGCCGTAGTCGTTCGTGTAGGTGTAGGCGCTGTAGAACGCGAACGGCGTCAGCGACGTGGCCCGCAGCCCCGTCTCCTCCCACACCTCGCGGATCGCGCAGTCCTCCATGCTCTCGCCCAGCTCCATCGCCCCGGCCGGGATGGCCCAGCGATGGTTGTCGGAGCGCTGGATCAGCAGCAGCCTGTTCTGGTCGTCGAGGATCACGCCGCGCGCCCCGACGAAGAGGATGGTGTCGGAATCCCCGACGCTCGCCCGCACCTTGCCGAGATAAGACTCGGCCCACGTCAATGCCACGGGCCAACTCTAGTCACGCCGACTTTCGGGCCGCCTTCTTCGCGGGGGCGGGCGTGGCTTTCTTGGTGGCGGCCTTCTTGGCCGGGGCTTTCTTGGCGGCTGCTTTCTTGGCCGGCGCCGGCGGTGACGATGACGCGGGGGCCTTGGCGGGCGCCGGGGCCGTCTCGCCGCGGGCCGCCTTGGCCCGCTCGACCGACGCCTTGAGCGCCGCCATCAGGTCGACCGCGGCGGCCGGCGCCTCCTCGGTCTCCTCCGGCTGGACGATCTCGCGGCCCTCGACCTTGGCGTCGATGACCTCCTGCAGGGCGGCCCGGTAGTTGTCGGTGAACTCGTCGGCCTTGAAACTGCCGGCCATCGAGTCGATCAGCGAGCTGGCCATGGCCAGCTCGGCCGGGCGGGTCTCGATGTCCTCGTCGAGGAAGCCGAAATCGGGAGTGCGTACCTCGTCGGGCCAGAGCATCGTGTTGAGCACCAGCACGCCGTCGTGCACCCGCAGCGTGGCCAGCTGCTCCCGCTGACGCAGGGCGATCTTGACGATGGCCACCCGGTCGGCGTCCTGCAGGGCGTCGCGCAACAACACGTACGGCTTGGCCGCCTGGCCCTCGGGCTCCAGGTAGTACGACTTCGCGAACAGGATGGGGTCGATCTGCTCGGCCGGAACGAATTCCAGCACGTCGATCGCGCGCGAGGTGGTCAGCGGCAGATCGGCGAAGTCCTCGTCGGTGAGGATGACCATCTCGCCGCCGCCGATGTCGTAGCCCTTGGCGATGTCGTCGTAGCTGACCACTTCGCCGTCGATGGAGCAGGTGCGCTGGTATTTGATCCGGCCACCGTCGGTGCGGTGCACCTGGTGGAACCGGATGTCCTTCTCCTCGGTCGCCGAGAACAGCTTGACGGCGATGGACACCAGCCCGAAGGAGACCGCGCCCTTCCAGATCGCTCGCATCACTACTCCTGTACCCGCGGGTGGACGTCCTGATCAGGATGGCATCACTGAGACCCCTGCGTAAGGTGTTCCCTACTGCCTATGGTGATCAGGTGCCTGGTGCGCCGCTGTCTCCCATGCTGGCGACCGCCGGCGCGCTGCCGGCCGGGCCGGGGTGGAGCTACGAGTTCAAGTGGGACGGGGTGCGGGTTCTCGCCCTCTTCGCCGGAGGTCCACCCGACCTGTTCGCGCGCTCCGGAGCGGTCGTCACCGCCGCGTACCCCGAGATCGCCGAGTTGCGGCTGCCGGAGGGCACGCTGGTCGACGGCGAGATGGTGGTGCTCGACGCGGCCGGGCGGCCCTCGTTCACCGCCCTGGCCGAGCGCATGCACGTGCGCGAGCGCCATCGGGCCGCCCGCCTGGCCGTGACGCTCCCGGTGACGTACATGATCTTCGACTTGCTCTTCCACGACGGCCGGGACTGCACCGGGCTGCCCTATCAGGCCCGGCGCGCGAAACTCGAGCAGCTCGGGCTGGCCGGATCGAGCTGGATGGTGCCGCCGTCGTTCGGCGACGGGCCGGCCACCGCGGACGCGGCCCGGGAGAACAGCCTCGAGGGCGTGGTGGCCAAGCGGGACAGCTCGGTCTATCTGCCGGGCAGCCGCTCGCCGGACTGGGTCAAGGTCAAGTTCGACCGGACCGGCGACTACGTGATCGGCGGCTGGCGGGCGGGCGTACGCAAGCTCGGCGGCCTGCTCGTCGGTGTTCCGACCCCGGCCGGTCTGGCCTTCCGCGGGCGGGTCGGCGGCGGCATCGGCGCGGTCGCCGAGAAGGAGCTGCTGGCCGCGCTCGAGCCGCTGGCCCGGCGGGAGTCGCCGTTCGCGCCCGGGGCGGTGCCCCGGGAGGATTCCCGCGGAGCCCACTGGGTACGTCCGGAGCTGGTCGTCGAGGTGCGCTACGGCAACCGGACACCGGACGGCCGGTTGCGTTTCCCCCGTTACCTGCGGCTGCGCTACGACAAGTCTCCCGAGGAGTGCGCGGAGGAGGACGACGATGGCCGGTGACCGGTTCCCCATCTCGATCGACGGCCGCGACCTGGAGTTGTCCAACCTCGACAAGGTGATGTACCCGGCGGCCGGGTTCACCAAGGGTGAGGTCATCGACTACTACACGCGGATCGCCCCGGTCATGCTCCCGCACCTGGCCGACCGTGCGGTCACCCGCATCCGCTACCCGAACGGCGTCGACGGGATGCACTTCTTCGAGAAGAACAAGCCCGGGGGTACGCCGGAGTGGGTCCGGCTGGCGACGCTGCCGGTGCCCGGGTCGACCAAGAGCCGCGAGACGATCGACTTCGTGGTCGTCGACGAGCTTCCGACCCTGGTCTGGCTGGCCAACCTGGCCGCGCTCGAGCTGCACACGCCGCAGTGGCGCATCGGCGAGGACCCCGACCTGCTCGTCGTCGACCTCGACCCGGGGGCGCCGGCCGGGCTGCGGGAGTGCAGCGCGGTGGCGATGCTGATGCGCGACCGGCTCGAGGAGGACGGCGTCGCGGCGTACCCGAAGACGTCCGGGAAGAAGGGCATGCAGCTGTGCTGCCCGATCTCGGGCACGCAGAACGCCGAGCTCGTCTCCGCGTACGCCAAACGGGTCGCGGAGGAGCTGGCGGCGATGGTCCCCGGCTCGATCACCGCCAAGATGGCCAAGGCCATCCGGCCGGGCAAGATCTTCATCGACTGGAGCCAGAACAACGCCGCCAAGACCACGGTCACGCCCTACTCCCTGAGGGCGCAGGAGGCGCCGACCGCTTCGACTCCCTTGACCTGGGAGGAAGTGGAGGCCGTGGCGACCGGCGCCCGGGAGCCGCGGCAGTACCGCGCCGACGAGGTGCTCGAGCGCGTTGAGGAGCACGGCGACCTGATGAAGGATCTGCTCGAGCCGGGGCCGGCCCTGCCGGTCTAGCGCTACCTTGCGTCGCAAGGTACTGTGTGGCGCATGGCAGATGTCTCGCAGTTGGCGACGAGTCTGCGCCGCGGCACGCTCGAGTTCTGTGTCCTGGCCATGGTGGAAACCGAGGACAGGTACGGCAACGAGATCGTCCGACGGCTGGGCGAGGAGCCCGGCCTGGCCGTCGGCGAGGGCACGATCTATCCGCTGCTCTCCCGCCTGCGGCGGTCGGGCTGGCTGGAAAGCAAATGGGTGGAGTCGCCGAGCGGCCCGCCGCGGCGTTATTACGGCCTGACCGTGTCCGGCCGCTCCGCGCTCGACCACTTCCGTACGGAATGGGTTTCGTTTCGACAGACCGTCGACCGACTTGTGGGAACCGGTGAGGCCGCATGAAGACCCGACAGAATGACGTCGTCACCGAATATCTGCACGAGGTCGACCAGCGACTGGCCGGCCTCCCGGTGCTGCAACGCCGCGAGTTGCTGGCCGACCTGGCCGCGCACATCGCCGCCGAGCAGGCCGAACGTCACCTGGCCAGCGAGGGCGAGGTGATCGAGGTGCTGGAGAGGCTCGGCAGCCCCGAGGTGGTGGCCGCCGCAGCCCACGAGGAGGCCGGCACCCGGCCGCAGCCCCCGGCCCGATCCCCGCTGTCGGGCCGGAGGCTTTGGCTCTACGTCGCCGTCGCCGCCGGCGTCCTGGCTGTCCTGTTCCTCTGTGCCGGCGCCATGTTCCTGGGCCGGGAGAGCGGCAGCAGCGTGGGCCCGGTCGAAACGGCGGTGGCGCCGACTCCCACTGTCCAGTCGTCCTGAATTCAGTCGATCTGGGGCAGCGCCGGGCCGAGGATGTCGTCGGCGTCGACGATCGTGTAGGCGTAGCCCTGCTCGGCCAGGAAGCGCTGCCGGTGGGCGGCGTACTCGGTGTCGATCGTGTCCCGCGAGACGACCGTGTAGAAGTGCGCCTGCCGGCCGTCGCCCTTGGGCCGCAGCACCCGGCCGAGCCGCTGCGCCTCCTCCTGCCGTGAGCCGAACGTGCCCGACACCTGGATCGCCACCGCCGCCTCGGGCAGGTCGATCGAGAAGTTGCCGACCTTGGAGAGCACGAGCGTCCGCAACTCGCCCGAGCGGAACGCGTCGAAGAGCCGCTCGCGCTCCTTGTTCGTCGTCGAGCCCTGGATGATCGGGGCGTCGAGATACTCGCCGAGCTGGTGCAGCTGGTCGATGTAGCCGCCGATGACCAGGACCTGCTCACCGGCGTGCTTGTCGACCAGGGCGCGGACGACCGGCAGCTTGGTGCGCGCGGTGGCGGCCACCCGGTAACGCTCCTCGGACTCGGTCACCGCGTAGGCCATCCGCTCGGCGTCGGTCAGCGTGACCCGCACCTCGACGCACTCGGCCGGCGCGATCCAGCCCTGCGCCTCGATGTCCTTCCACGGCGCGTCGTAGCGCTTCGGTCCGATGAGCGAGAACACGTCGCCCTCGCGGCCGTCCTCGCGCACCAGGGTGGCGGTCAGGCCGAGCCGGCGGCGGGCCTGGAGGTCGGCGGTGAACCGGAAGATCGGCGCGGGCAGCAGGTGCACCTCGTCATAGATGACCAGGCCCCAGTCGCGCGCGCCGAAAAGGTCGAGGTGGGTGAACGCGCCGCCACGGCGCGACGTGAGCACCTGGTACGTCGCGATGGTGACCGCGCGGATCTCTTTGCGCTCGCCGCTGTACTCGCCGATCTCCTCCTCGGTCAGCGAGGTGCGGGCGATCAGCTCGCGCTTCCACTGGCGGCCGGCGACCGTGTTGGTGACCAGGATCAGCGTCGTGGCCTTGGCCGTGGCCATGGCGGCCGCGCCGACCAGCGTCTTGCCGGCGCCACAGGGCAGCACCACGACCCCGGAGCCGCCCGCCCAGAAGCCGTCCACGGCCTCCTGCTGGTACGACCTCAGCGTCCAGCCGTCCTCGGCCAGGTCGATCTCGTGGGCCTCGCCGTCGACGTAACCCGCGAGGTCCTCGGCCGGCCAGCCCAGCTTGAGCAGCGCCTGCTTGAGCCGGCCCCGCTCGGACGGGTGCACCGCGATGGTCTCGTCATCGATCCGGGCGCCCAGCATGCCGGCCAGCTTCTTGGATTTCGCCACCTCGACCAGCACGATCCGGTCGAGACCGCGCAGCACCAGGCCGTGGCTGGGGTCGTTGACCAGCTGCAACCGCCCGTAGCGGTCCATCGTCTCGGCCACGTCGACCAGCAGCCCGTGCGGCACCGGGTAGCGCGAGAACTTGATCAACGAGTCGACCACGCCCTCGGCGTCGTGCCCGGCGGCCCGGGCGTTCCACAAGCCGAGCGGAGTCAGCCGGTACGTGTGCACGTGTTCGGGAGACCGCTCCAACTCGGCGAACGGGGCGATGGCCATCCGGCACGCCTGCGCGTCCGGGTGGTCCACCTCCAGCAGGAGGGTCTTGTCGGACTGGACGATCAGTGGTCCGTCGCTCACGTGTGACACCCTTCGAAGAGCTCAAACCGACCCTCCAGTGTGACACGGGATCGGCGCAAGCCCCCGGTTCCCGATCGCGTCGATGGATCGGTGCAACCTCCCGGCCCCTGACGGCGTTGATAGAGAGCGCGGGGGAGGCGGGTCGCACCCGACGGGGGTGTGCGACCCGCGCGCGTCACATCGTCCTGCTCGCCGGGGCGGCCGCGCGGCTCAGTTCTCCTGCTCGTCGGGGACGGCGGCGGTGATGCGGTGCAGCGCGAAGGTGTGCAGCGTCTCGGTGCGCTCGTCCTCGGCGCGCAGATAGCCCGCGCTCAGCGACACCGGCCGCACGAGCCGCGACAACGTGGCGCCGTGCGAGTCGACATAGCCCACCCAGACCCGGACCTTCTCCCGTACGGCCTGTTGCAGCACGGCCATCGCCTGCCCGTGCTGCTGCACCGAGGTGAGCCCGGGAACCCCCTGCCCGTTGGCCGCGCGCACGCTCACCGGGGCGCGGCGGGCCGCCCGGGTGGCGATGTCGCCCCGGCGGATCTGCTCCACCACGCCGGCCAGGCGCGGGCCGGCCAGCAGCGGCGGCCCGGCCTGGTCGGCCAGGCGGGAGGCCACCGACGTACGGGTGGGAGCGCGCCGGACCTTGGGCCGCACGAGCACGGCGGCCCCGCCGGCGTCCTCGGCGACCGGCGCGAAGCCCGCGTCCCGCAGCCCGCCCAGCAGCCTCGCCACCGGCAACGGGCTGACCAGCACGGTCGGCGCGATCTGGCGCAGGCCGAGTGCGCCCAGCCGCCGGTCGGCCATCGCCTCGGCCAGCAGCGCCTCGTCGTCGCTGCGCAGGTAGGAACCGGCCGAACCGGCCCGCAGCCCGCCGTGCTTGCGGGCGGCATCGTCGATCATGTAGGTCAGCGTCTGCGGCACCGGCGTGCGCGACCGGCGCCGGAACAGCGCGTGCAGATCGGCCGCCGTGTAACCGACGTCGAGCGCCCGCCGCACGCTGGGCGCGGTGACCCGGAACACGCTGGCGCCGCCGGCCGACTCGGGCTCGGCGATCACGTCCAGCTCGGCGGCCAGCTCGGGCTCGGGCGGGCCGGGCACCACGACCGACAGGTCGGCCTGCACGAGCACGTGGTCGACCGGGGCCGGGAGCAGCGCGTCGAGCGTGCGGACGACATCGCCCGGTGGCTCGGTCGGGCCGGGACGGACCCCCAGCGGGTCGCCGCCGATGTCCTCCACGTCCTCGAACAGCAGGCGGCCGTACGAGGTGATCGCGCCCAGCGCGGTCACCCCGAGCAGGGCCGCGCCGGCCAGGGCGTCGCGGTGAGCGGCCTCCCGGCCCCGCGCGCGCCGGGGCGCCTGCCAGGCCAACAGGCCCAGCACCTCGTCGACCTGGGGAGCCGTGCCCGGCTTGAGGTCGGCCAGCACGAGCAGCCCCTCGCGACGGGCCTGCGGGGCGCCGGCCCGTTCGGCGTCGGGGGCGAGCGCGTTGATCGGGCGGTCGCGGTCGTCGCGCAGGCCGACCAGGCCGGGCTGGCGGGTCATCGCGAGCCACGACCGGGCCAGCGCCACCCAGCGCTGGGCCATGCTGAGCGCCCGCCACAGGTCGTACGCGCCGGTGGGCAGGAAGATCTCGTCGACCGCGCCGGACGCCCGGCTCACGCTGACCGAGCGGGTGCTCCCGGCGGCGTCGGCCTCACCGAGCAGACCGGCGGCGTGGGCCACCTCGAGCAGCAGCGCGGCGCCGGGCTCGTCGAGCCCGGCCGTCCGGGCGAGGCGCTTCAGGTCGCGTACGCCCAGACCGCCCGCCCGCAGCACCGGGGCCGGCTCGGCGGCCAGCGCGTCGAGCAACGACTCGGTGCTGCGCACCGCCTCCATCACCTGGCCCGCACCGGCCGAGTCGACCGACTGGGGATCGCGGACGGCGCCCTCGGGGATCGGCGGGAACGGCCGCAGAGCGCCGAGCGGGCCGGTGTCGCGGCGCAGCAGCAGGCCCACCTCGCGGGGCAGCTCGACCAGCTCGCCGTCGGCCCGCGGCGCCCGGCCGGCCTCGCTGATCGGCACCAGCACATGGTTGTCGACCAGCCACCGCACCGGCTCGGCGACCGCGTCGCGGCGCAGCGCGCCGATCGGTGGGCCGGCCGCGAGCCGGTCGAGCACGGCCCGGGCGCCCGGTGGGGCGGCCAGGACCGTACGGCGAAGTTTGGCCTTGTCGGCGCCGAGCGCGGCGGCCCGCGGGTCGAGGAAGTCGGCCGGCCGGCCCAGCCCGGCCGGGTAGGGCGACGTGACCTCGTCGATCGCGCCGACCAGGTGGAGCTCGTCCTCACCGCCGTAGAGCAGGAAGCGGACCCGGAGACGGTCGATCGCGGCCCGGACGTCCTCGGGCGCGACGTCGGCGGACAGCTCGAGGATCTCGTCGACCGAGCTGGCCGCCGTTTCGGGCGACCGGCTCAGCCGCGCGGCGTCGAGGACGGCCAGGGTGAACTCGTCCAGGCCGTCGAGGCAGCGCGCGACCGATCCGCGGGACTGCGCCCGCACGGCGAGCGCGGAGATGTCGGCCGGCACGGGCACGACGAGGTCAGGGCGCAGCTGGACGAGCGCGCCCAGCGCCTCGTCCGGGAGCGACCGCAGGTGGTCGGCGAATGTGGTGGCCATCGTGTTCAACGCTAGCGACCGTGGGACGATATTGGAGTGCCCGGCTCGTCCGGGCTCAGGATCTTGCCGGGACGCAGGTCCGCAGCAGCACCTAGACACAGTTCGCAGGGACACTGAAGGGGACATCCGTGGCCGCGAAGAACACATTGCCGGGAACCGACGTCAAGGGCGGCGCTGCCGACCGTCAGACGCACCCGCGCGGGCCCGAGGGGCACTTCAACATCTCCGAGATCACCTCCGACCGCGCGGCGGCGCCGTCGCCGTTCGGTGACGACCAGACGTTCCCGCTGCCCGTCGAGGAGCTGCACTACATCCCGTCGACGCCTGCCTGAGATGCGGTTGCGCCACCCGTCCGGCCCGGGCCCGAAGTGGCTGATCGCCGCCCGGTGCCCTCGGTGACCGCCGCGGTCGGGTTCGACCTGGACATGACGCTGATCGACTCCCGGCCGGGCATCCGCGCGGCGTACCGGGCGCTGACCGAGCAGACCGGGGTGTACGTCGACGCCGACCTCGCGGTCAGCCGGCTCGGGCCGCCGCTGCGCACCGAGCTGGGGCACTGGTTTCCGCCCGAGCAGGTCGAGGAGGCGGTGACCACCTACCGGGAGCTCTATCCGGAGTACGCCATCACCCCGACCGTGCCCATGCCGGGCGCCGTCGAGGCACTTGCCGCCGTACGTGACATGGGTCTCCGTGTCGTGGTCGTCACATCGAAGCTGGGCCGCCTGGCCCACCTCCACCTCGAGCACCTCGGTCTGGTCGCCGACGAACTGGCCGGCGACCTCTTTGCCGAGGGCAAGGCGACGGCGCTGGTCGAGCACGGCGTGCGGTGGTATGTCGGAGATCACGTCGCCGACATGGTGGCGGCCCGCACCGCCCGGGTTCCGGGCATCGGCGTCGCCACCGGGCCCTGCTCGCCCGACGACCTGTGGGCGGCCGGGGCGTCGTCCGTGTTGAAGGACCTCGACGGGTTGCCCGCCCTGCTGCGCGAGATTGCAGTTGGGTCCGGGCCCGCGGCTTAAGTAGCCTTGCCGTGAGCGGTTGTTTCCATTGAGTGAAGTTGAGGTCAGCGGTGCCCACGGGTCGAGTGAAGTGGTACGACGCGGTGAAGGGATTCGGGTTCGTCACCAGCGATGAGGGCGGCGACGTGTTCCTGCCCAAGGGCGCGCTGCCGGCCGGGGTGGCCGAGTTGAAGACAGGTCAGCGCGTCGATTTCGGCGTGGTCGACAGCCGCAAGGGCGCCCAGGCGATGGGCGTCAAACTGATCGACGCGCCGCCGTCGCTGGCCGAGCTGCGGCGCCGTCCGGCCGAAGAGCTGCACAGCATGGTCGAAGACATGATCAAGGTGCTGGAGTCGCAGGTGCAGCCGGGCCTGAGCCGCGGCCGCTACCCCGACAAGCGCGTCGCCCAGAAGATCGCCCAGCTGGTCCATGCTGTCGCGAAGGAGTTCGAGGTCTGAGGCGGTCCCGGGAAAAGCTGCACAGCCCTACAGGAAGGGCTTCACGGCCGGCGTGAGACCCGCCGCCGTCGCACGCTGCAACAGGGCGTCGGCGGCGGCGAAACCGTCTCGGCCCAGCTCCAGCGTGAACTCGTTCACGTACAGGTCGATGTGCTGCTGAACGACCTCGGGCTCCATCTCCTGCGCGTTGGCCACGACGAAATCGCGGCTCGCGTCGGGGTTGGCCCACGCCATGCTCACCGAGTTGCGGATCCACTCGGTGGCCTCGGCCGGGTCGACCACACCCCGGCGGGCGAGGATCGCGCCCAGCGGGATCGGCAGGCCGGTGTCGGACTCCCACCACTCGCCCAGGTCGGCCAGCGCGGTGAGCCCGTAGCGCTGGTAGGTGAAGCGGGCCTCGTGGATAACCAGGCCGGCGTCGTACCGCCCCTCGGCGACGCCGGGCATGATCTGGTGGAACGGCACGACCTCGATGCGGCCCGGGGCACGGTCGGCCGACCACAGGCGGAACAACAGGTAAGCCGTGGTGCGGTCACCCGGCACGGCCACCGTCTTGCCGGCCAGGTCGACGTCGGGCTCGCGGGCCAGCACCAGCGGGCCGCAGCCCCGGCCCAGCGCGCCGCCGGTGGGCAGCAGCTCGTAGTCGTCGAGCAACCAGGGCAGTGCCGCGTAACTCACCTTGACCAGGTCGAACTCGCCTCGCTCGGCGGCCGTGTTCGTCACGTCGACGTCGGCGAAGGTCAGATTGACCTCGGGAGCGCCCGGGATGAGCCCGTGCACGAGAGCGTGGAAGACGAACGTGTCATTGGGACACGGGGAGACTGCGAGAGAGAGCGCCACGGCGTCCACGCTAGAGGGTATGGATGGTCAACGTGCGTCACGACGGGTGTCTCTCATCCCACACGGTGAAGTTATCCACAGGCTTTCCACAACCCCGCCGAAGCTGTGGATAACGCGGCGAAGGCCTCCTTGAGCCGCCAGGCGGCCCGGTCCCGCGGACCGATCGGGTTGGAGATGGTGCGCAGCTCGGCGAAGGGCAGGCCGACGGCAGCCACGGCTACGCCGTAACCCTCCATCGCCTCAGCCACAGCCTGTGGATAACGGGCGGCCAGGCGTTCCGCGGTGGCGGCGGTGCCGGTGACCGTGCTCAGGGTCACGACGTCACCCACGATCGCGTCGGGAAGCTCGGCGGCCAGGGAGGCGAGCAGGGCCGGGTCGGCGGGCAGGACGCTGCTGCCGAAGCCGAGCTCCTCGACCGGCAGGAAGCCGTCGGAGGTCTCGGCGCCCAGATCGGCGGCGATGCTGCGGGCGCCGAGCACGACGGCGCCGACCGGGGCGCGACCGGCGAAGCCGCCGGCGATGCCGGCCGAGACGACGGCGCGGTACGTGCCGGTGGCGAGGAGGCGGGCGGTGCCGGCGGCGGCCGCGGCCGGACCGACACCGACGGCCTCGACCACCACGTGCGCGGGGTCGGCGCCGGCGCGCACGGCCTCGGCCTCGGCCGCCACCGCGGTGACCACCAGAAGGGGCAACGTCATCAGTCGGGTCCTCGCTCAGCGGTCCTGGTCGCCGGGGGTGCCGCCGTCGGCCGGGTGGTCGACCGACGAGGGCCGGTAGACGTGGAAACCGGGCGGCGCCAGGGCGGCATCGGGCTTCGGCTGCGTGGCCGGCTCAGGTGCCGGTGCCGGTGCCGGTGGCGGTGGTGGCTCCGCGGCTCGCGGGGGAGGCGGCGCGGCGGCCGCCTTGTCCTTGCGCCGCCCGAACCAGCCCTTCTTGGGCTCGCCGGGTTCGATGCGGGTGGGCGGGCCGTCACTCGCCGGTCGGCCACTGCGGCTACCCGCGCGTCCCCCTCGGGCTTCGTCCGCTTCCGGGTGTACGCCGCGGGTGGCGGATGACATGTTGTTGGGCCGCGTTCGGGAAGGGACGGTCGGCGCTTCGGGCCACGGGTCGGTGGGCTCGGCCACCCCAGGACCCCAGCCCTCGGAGCGGTCGCCGGCCGCGGCGGGTCCGGCCCAGCGCGAAGGACCGTTGTCCCCGGTGGGGGTGCCGGCGGGGCCTCTGCTGCCTTCGGCGGTGCTGGACGCTCCGGCTGCGGTGGAGCCCGCATCCGGAGAGGCTGTGCCGGAGCTTGGCTCTGGTTCGTCCGCTCGTCCGCTCAGTCGCTCGTTGTGGAGGCGGGTGGCGACGTAGCCGGCGCGGACCGCGGCGATCACGGCCAGCACGGCGACCAGGCCGACGCCCAGGCGGCCGGGCAACGGGATGATGCCGATGCCGCCGCCGAGCACCCAGGCGACCATCAGGACCGTCTCGGAGTGGGCGAAGGCGCTGGCCCGCAGACGTTCGGGGACGCGCTCCTGGATGCTGGCGTCGACGGCCAGCTTGGCGATGCCGCTGAAGATGGCGACCAGCAGAGCCAGGAGCGTGACGGTGGCGAGGTTGTAGAACAGCGTGGTCAGGACGCCGACCGCCGCCACCACGGCCAGGCCGGTGGACTGCAGGGCCAGCGGGCGGCGGATGCGCAGTCTGGTGCCGACGGCGGTGGACAGGAAGGTGCCCACGACCAGCGCGCCGCCGACCAGGCCGACCGCGCCCTGGCGGCCGAGGTCGTTGCCCAGCACCGTGGTGCCGAGCTCGTCGGCCACGATCACGAAGGTCAGGAAGAGCAGCGTGAAGCCGTACAGCAGGCGCAGGCTGGCGCTGCCGACCAGGGTGGCGACGACCAGCTTGCCGGAGAGCGGGCGGTCCTCGCCGCGGCCCAGGCGCAGCATCGCGCGCCACGGGCGGGGCACCGCCTCGGGCGGGTCGGAGTCGGCGCGCGGGGGCAGGCGCAGCGAGACCACCATGCCGACGATGAAGATGATCATCGCAACGCGCAGGGGCCACTGCGGGCCGAACTTGAAGGCGAGCAGGCCGACGGGCGCGACCACGGCCCCGGCGAACGTGCCGTAGACGCTCGCGCGGGCGCCGACCTGGGACAGCCCGACCCCCTCGGGCAGCAGCCTGGGCACGGCGGCGGAGCGGGCCACCCCATACGCCCGGGAAAGCGCCAGCACCCCGAAGGCGGCCGGATAGAGCCCCCAGCCGAAGAGGTGATCGGAGATCACATAGGCCAGGAAGGCCCGGCCGAGCATCGTGACCGCGAGCGCGTAGCGCCGACCGTGCCGGAAGTGGTCGAGCAGCGGGCCGACCACGGGCGCCAGCAGGGCGAACGGCACCATGGTGATGAGCAGGTAGAGGGCCACCTTGCTGCGCGCCTCGCCCAGCGGGACGTTGAAGAAGATCGTGCCGGCCAGCCCGATGGCGATCAGCGTGTCGCCCGCGCAGGACAGCGCGTGCAGGTCGAACAGGCGGATCATGCCGGTCTCGTTGGCGGCGCCCCGGGCCCGCGCCGTGCCGACCCGGCGGGTCGCCCAGGCTCCACCGCGCACCGAGCCCCGCACCAGCAGGCGGGCCGCCTTGATGCCGGTGCCGACGGTGCGTCCGAGAGAGGGAAGCAGCGGCATGGCTCCCATCCTGACTGATCCAGGCGAGCGCTGTCCCGTTCCGTGACCGCCGGATGTCGGCGGGCGGATGTGGGGGAGTCGGTGCGGAACGTCCGTGGCGGTAGGGGACAATGAATATGTGACGACTCGGACCACAACGCGCGCTGCCCGCCTCGACCAGGTTTGTGCCGATGCGGTCGGGATCGCCCGCGGCGCGATCACCGATGTGGACCCGTCCGACATCGGCGACCACCTCGAGGCCATCGCCGAGGGCGACCGTCTCGTGACGCACCTCTTCGAGAGTCACCTCGCGGGTTATCGCGGCTGGCGCTGGGCGGTCACGGTCACCCGCGTTCCGCGCAGCCGGCACGTCACCGTCTGCGAGACGGTGCTGCTGCCCGGGCCCGACGCGCTGCTGGCTCCCGGCTGGGTGCCCTGGAACGAGCGCCTTCAGCCCGGTGACCTCGGCGTGGGCGACCTCATGCCGACCGCTCCGGACGACGAGCGGCTGGCCCAGGGCTACGTGCTCAGCGACGACCCGGCGGTCGAGGAGGTCAGCTGGGAGCTCGGCCTCGGCCGGCCCCGGGTGATGTCCCGCGAGGGCCGGATCGACGCCGCCCAGCGGTGGTATGACGGCGATGCCGGTCCCGAGGCGCCGATCTCGGTGGCCGCGCCCCGGAACGCCCGCTGCGGCACGTGCGGGTTCTACCTGCCACTGGCCGGCTCGATGCGGGCGATGTTCGGCGTCTGCGGCAACCTCTACGCCCCCGACGACGGCCGTGCGGTCAGCTCCGACCACGGCTGCGGCGCCCACTCCGAGGCCATGATCGGCACGGCCGAGCAGCCGGTCGAGGAGCTGCCGACGGTCTACGACGACAGCGAGGTCGAGTCGGTCGCGGTCAGCCGCGGGCACGGCTCGGTCGAGGAGAGCGAACCGGCCGAGGACTACGGCCACAGCTGAGCGGCCGGGTGGTCACAGCTCGGCCGTCGACGTCACCGTGAACTCGGGGTGCGTCAGCTGACGGCGGCGCTTGCGGTGCCGATCGTGCACGATCATCGTGATCAGACCGGGGATGCCGGCCAGGAATCCCGCCATGCAGACCTGCAGCCAGCGCTCCGGGCCGTCGGCCAGCCACACGATCAAGGCGGCGACGGCGAAAGCGGCGAGGCCGCCGACGGCGAACGGGACCATCGGCGGGTCCAGCGGTTCGACTCGGGGCTTCCGTTCAGTCACACCGACAGGATAGGTCGGCGGAGATCACGGGTGGGCCCCTGTGACCGGGCCGACATCGCCTGGTTTTGCGCTGGTCATCGACGGCTGAGACCATGCCCGCGTCACCCACCTGTCAGCCGGAGAGGTCCGTATGTCCACCGCAGCCGATACACGTACGTCGAAGAATGGTTTCGATCGGTTCTTTGAGATCTCGGCGCGGGGCTCGACCCTCGGCCGTGAGGTCCGCGGTGGCCTGGCCACCTTCTTCACGATGGCCTACATCGTGGTGCTCAACCCGCTGATCATCGGCAACGGGGTGGACGCCGACGGCGCTCAGCTGCCGATCGCCGCACTGGCCGCCGGCACCGCGCTGGTGGCCGGCGTGATGACGATCCTGATGGGCGTCGTGGCCCGGTTCCCGCTGGCGCTGGCGGCCGGCCTCGGGGTCAACGCCCTGGTCGCGTACGAGATCGCGCCCGAGATGACCTGGGCCGACGCCATGGGTCTGGTCGTGATCGAGGGTGTGCTCATCGCCATCCTGGTGCTCACCGGCCTGCGGGAGCTGGTCTTCCGGGCCGTGCCGACCCAGCTCAAGACCGCGATCGGCGTGGGCATCGGCCTGTTCCTGATGATCATCGGCCTGGTCGACGCCGGTTTCGTGCGCCGGGTGCCGGACGCCGCCAACACCACCGTGCCGGTCGAGCTCGGCCTCGGCGGCAAGCTGGCCACCTGGCCGGCCGCGGTGTTCGTGATCGGCCTGCTCTTCACGCTGATCCTCTTCGTCCGCAAGGTGCGCGGCGCGATCCTCATCGGCATCCTCGGCACCACCGTGCTGGCGATCGTCGTCGAGGCGATCGCGCATCCCAAGGGCTGGTCGCTCAACGTGCCGACGCTGCCCGACAAGGTCGTCAGCACGCCCGACCTGTCGCTGATCGGCCACTTCAACGTGCTCGACTCGTGGTCGCGGGCCGGCTGGCTGGTCGTGCTCATGTTCATCTTCAGCCTGCTGATCACCGACTTCTTCGACACCATGGGCACGATGGTCGCGGTCGGCCAGGAGGGCGGGCTGCTCGACGAGCGGGGCATGCCGCCGCGGACGCGCGAGATCCTGCTCGTCGACTCGGTGGCCGCGGCCGCCGGTGGCGCGGCCAGCGTGTCGAGCAACACCGCGTACATCGAAAGCGCCGCAGGTGTCGGCGAGGGCGCCCGCACCGGCGCGGCCAACCTGGTCACCGGCGGTCTGTTCCTGCTCGCGATGTTCTTCACGCCGCTGGTCTCGGTGGTGCCCTTCGAGGCCGCGTCGACCGCGCTCGTGGTGGTCGGCTTCCTGATGCTGACCGCGATCCGGCTGATCGACTGGACCGACTACACCATCGCGGTGCCGGCGTTCCTGGCCATCACGCTCATGCCGTTCACCTATTCGATCTCCAACGGCATCGGCGCCGGCGTGATCTCGTACGTTGTCCTCAAGGTCGCCACCGGCCGGGCCCGCGAGATCCACCCGATCCTGTACGGCGTGGCCGTGCTGTTCGTCCTGTACTTCTTGCGGGGCCCCCTGGAGGCTTGGATCCTGTGACCCCGGTGACCGAGGTCATGCGCAGTTCGAATGTCGTTAGCCATGCTCATTAGCTAGGCTAAGAATCGTGATGGAGTGGCCCGTGACGGTGGATCGAGGCACAGCCGACGAGCTGGCCAAGAAACTGCGCGAGGCGATTCAGCGGCTGAACCGGCGGGTCCGCCAGGCCCGTCCGGTCGGTGATCTCACCTTCAGCCAGCTCTCCGTGCTGACCAGCCTCCAGCTGGCCGGCGCGCTGACCCCGCGCGAGCTCGCCGACGTCGAACGCGTCCAGCCCCCGACGATGACCAAGATCATCGGGAAGCTGGAGGAGCGCGGACTGGTCAAGCGGACCCCGCACCCGACCGACGGCCGGCAGGTCATCCTGTCGGCCACCGACCAGGGACAGGCCGTCTACGCCCAGTTCGAGCGGGCGCGCAACGAGTGGCTGGCCACCCAGCTGACCGCTCTGGCGCCCGACGAACGGGAGACGCTGGCCCGGGCCTCGGAGATCCTGCAGAAGATCTCGCGCGCCTGAGGGGGTTCGGCTACGCGGCGCTTCGTCACGTGACGATGACGCGTACGACCGAACAGGAGGCGCAGCCGCGTGCGGTCAGTGCTGAACACGACCTTCCGCTCCCTACAGGTTCGCAACTATCGGCTGTTCGCCACCGGGCAGCTGGTGAAGCTGGTCGGCGTGTGGATGATGTTCACCGCGCAGGACTGGCTGGTGCTCGACCTCTCCGGCAACTCGCCCGGCGCGCTCGGCGCCGTGGCCTCGCTGCAGTTCCTGCCGGTGCTGGCCCTCACCCTCTACGCCGGCAAGCTCGCCGACCGCTTCGACAAGCGACGGCTGCTGGTCGCCGCCAACGCCGCCTTCGCGATCACGGCGATCGTCTTCGCGATCCTGGTCGCGTCCGGTCACGTCCAGCTCTGGCACGTGTTCCTCTTCGCCGGTCTGCTGGGCATCGCCAACGCCGTCGAAACCCCGGTGCGGCAGGCCTTCGTCTCCGAGCTGGTCGAGCTGCCGCTGCTGCCGAACGCGCTCGCGCTCTCGGCGGCCACCTTCAACACCGCCCGGATCGCCGGACCGGCCCTGGCCGGCGTGGCGCTCGCGGTCTTCGACACCGGGCCGGTCTTCCTGATCGCCACCGTGCTGGCGATCGCGCCGATCTTCAGTTACACCCGCATGCGGGCGGCCGACCTGAGGCCGGCCGAGCGGCAGGCCAAGAAGGACGCCCGCATCTCGGACGGTCTCCGGTACGTCGGAAAGCGCCCCGACCTGCTGCTGCCCATCTGCCTGATGTTCGTGGTCGGCATGATCGGCTTCAACTTCCCGGTCACCCTCGCGGCGCTCGCGAAAATCGACTTCAACGCCGGTCCCTCCACGTTCGGCCTGCTGACCACGGCCCTGGCCGTCGGAGCGCTCGGTGGCGCGCTGGCCGGCAGCGCTCGACGGGCCCGGCCGGGCGCCTACCTGGTGATCGGGGCGGCGCTCGCGTTCAGCGTGCTCGAATTCGTGGTCGGCTTCGCGCCGAGCTTCGTGGTGGCCATGCTGCTGCTCGTGCCGACCGGGTTCTTCTCGATCTATCTGGCTCAGGCCGCCAACCACCGTGTGCAGATGGGCGTCGACTCCGTCTTCCGGGGGCGGGTGATGGCGCTCTACGTGCTGGTCTTCCTGGGCACGACGCCGATCGGCGCGTCGCTGGCCGGCTGGTGGGGGGAGCACTTCGGGGTGGCCTCGAGCATCTCGGGCGCTGGGGTGGTGTGCTTCGTCGCCTCGGTGGTGGCGCTGGTGTGGCAGTTGCGCACCAGCGGTGACCGTCTCTCGCTGACGTTCCGTCCCTGGCCGCGCCTGCGCCTCATCCGGACCCCGGAGCCGGCCGAGCCGGCCACGGTGGAGTCGGCCACCGAGGCGCCGACGCTCGCCTCCACGGCTGCGGCTGCCACGTCCACGGCTGCCACGTCCACGGCTGCCACGTCGACGTCCACGGCTGCCACGTCCACGTCCACGGCTGCCACGTCCACGTCCACGGCTGCCACGTCCACGGCCACGGCTGCCACGTCCACGGCCGCGGCTGCCACGTCCACGGCTGTAGCGCCCACGGCTGTGGCGCCCACGGCTGCGGCGCCCACGGCGCTCACGGTTGCCTCGCCGGCGCCCTCCGCTTCGTCATCGAGCGAGCCGGACGTGCCGGTCGGCAAGATCCCGGAACGCGAAGCTTCTGCCGCCTGACGGGTATTTGGCAGACAAGAGTATTCCGGATCAGGGGCGTTTCGATTTAGCGTCATGACGTGGCCCTAGCGCACATGGTCGTGCTCACGGCGGCGCTCGTCCTTCCTCTGACCGTGCCCTACGCGGTAGCGGTCGCTCTGAGGCGCGACGAGTTCCGCCGCCGGCGCGCGTGCGCGGACGACCCTTCGCAGGTCGCTGCCCTGATCCGCCTCGACCGCAAGATCCGCGACACCGACCCGGCGGTGGTGACGGCCAACCTCAAGCCGCCACCGATCGAGTGGCTGGCCCGCGATCTGCGCCGTCTCGACCGCCAGCGCCGGGGCGGGGTGACCCTGGAGTCGGAACTGTGGTTGGCCGCCGTGGTGCGGGCCTATGACGAGCGGCTGTGCCTCGCTTGCGCCTGCCTGGGCGTCGCCGAGAACCTGCGTCCGCTGCACGGTCTCGACCGCGAGATCGAAAGGGTACGGGTGGAGGGCGCCCTCGAGGCCGCCGGCCTCCAGCTGCGCTGATCGAGATTCTCGCAACACGTCGGAATCACTGCCGCCATCGGCGCGGTCGCGCTGATCAGGCGTCAGGTAGCGCGCCGGATCATCGCGCGCCATAGCTGAGCTGCGCTGATCAAGGCGCTCGGCGAGGCAACCCCCAGAGCCGGCCGCATCTGACGGCGGTGATCGGGCGCTGATCGGTACGACCGATCACGCAACGTTTGCCGGGTGTGCGGAGACGCTGTGCTCTGCGCGGGTCGGTGTGCGTAGGCGGGTGGCGCGGTGTGGTTGGCGGGTGTGCTGAGGGCGGGTGTTTTGCGCGGGTCGGTGTGCGTAGGCGGGTGGCGCGGTGTGGTTGGCGGGTGTGCTGAGGGCGGGTGTTTTGCGCGGGTCGGTGTGCGTAGGCGGGTGGCGCGGTGTGGTTGGCGGGTGTGCTGAGGGCGGGTGTTTTGCGCGGGTCGGTGTGCGTAGGCGGGTGGCGCGGTGTGGTTGGCGGGTGTGCTGAGGGCGGGTGTTTTGCGCGGGTCGGTGTGCGTAGGCGGGTGGCGCGATGTGGTTGACGGGTGTGCTGAGGGCCGGTGCTCTGCGCGGGTCGGTGTGCGTAGGCCGGTGCGCGATGTGGTCGCCGGGTGTGCTGAGGGACGGTGCCCTACGCGCGGCCCACCGCCCGTG
The DNA here is from genome assembly GCF_023544445.1 of Actinoplanes sp. M2I2. Lineage (GTDB taxonomy): Bacteria > Actinomycetota > Actinomycetes > Mycobacteriales > Micromonosporaceae > Actinoplanes. Next base: position 262,818 of record NZ_JALPVJ010000008.1, read on the forward strand.
GCCGGTCTTGGTTGGTCAGCGGCGCGCCAGGGTTGCTGGGATGTCGGGGCGGCGAGCCGTCAGGAGGGCCGCGAGCGTCAGCGCGAGCAGTGCGCCGAGCGTGCTGGGCAGGCCGAACTCGCTTTCCACCGCGTAGGACGCGGCCGAGGTGGCCAGCACGCCAGCGGCGTAGGCGAACGCGACCGGCAGGGCCACCTTCGCCGCCGGGTCGGGCAGTCCGGCCGCGACCGCCAGCGCGACGATCAGGAGCAGGTCGGGCACCAGGAAGAGGTTGTCCGCGCGCCAGGAGTCGTGCAGGAAGAGGAAGACGAACGTGGTCAGGCTGAGAATGGCCGCCGCGAGCCGGCCCCACTGGAGAAGTCGCATGTCTACACCGTAGACACGCGATGGGCCGATGTCTACGGCGTAGACTTCTGAGCCGTGCCGCTGAGTCCCGCAGTCATCACCCAGGCGACCCTCGCGCTCGGCGACCGTGAGGGTGTCAAGGCCATGTCCATGCGTCGCATCGCCGCCGAGCTCGGCTGCGACCCGATGGCCATCTACCGGCACTTCCCGCACCGCGAGGCGCTGCTCGACGCCGTCGCCGACGCGGTGGCCGACGAGGTGCCGGCGCCCGAAGGGGACGAGCCGTGGGACGAGCGGATCCGGCTCCTCCTCACGGGCATGCGAACCGTGGCTCTGCGCCATCCCGGTATCGCCGGTCACGTCGCCTCCCGCCCGCCTCTGGGCCCGCGTGGCCGCCGCGTGGCCGGCGTGCTTTTCGGGGCGCTGACCGAGGCCGGATTGCCCCCGGCTGATGTGGTGCGGGCCTTTCAGGCACTGATCGCCTACACGGCGGCCGGCCTGCGGATGGCGGTCGACGCGGGGGAGCGGGACGTGCGCTGGCAACAGGTGAGCGAGGCGATGGAGGGCCTGCCCGGCGATCAGCTGCCCGTGGTCGGTTCGGCCGAGCAGTTCGACTACGGCCTGCGGCTGATGCTCAACGGCATCCGCCTCGAGGGTGAGCGTGCGCAGCCCTGACGGCGGTGACGAGCAGGTCGACTGCGGCCTGCGGCTGATGCTCAACGGCATCCGCCTCGAGGGTGAGCGTGCGCAGCCCTGACCGCGGTGGAGGGTTGGTTACAGGGGCCAGGAGGCCAGGCGTTCGTAGCGCCCGTCGGCGCTGCTCATCAGCGCGAAGGAGGTCACCGGCCACGGTGAGCCCTCGTGGGCGGCCAGGGCGCGGCGGAGGGCGCCGTCCGGCTTGTAGGAGACCGTCATGTGGGGGCGGAACGGGCGGTCGTCGCTGGGGAAGCCGCCCAGGGTCAGGGCGTCCCGGATGTCCTCGCGCAGGTCGGCGAGCTGGGTCAGGTCGCCGGCCACGCCGGCCCAGGCCGCCGTGCCGAACTGGCCGCCGCCGCTCAACCTCAGCTCGAACGGGCCCGGTGACGGCACGTCGGCCAGCAGGGGGACCACCGCCTCGGTCGGGGCCGAACCGAGAAAGACCAGCGTGAGGTGCCATTTCTCGGTCGGCGTCAGCCGCGAACCGGAGGGTAGAGCCCCGCGCAGCGCCTCGAGGGGAGGCGGGGGCGGGAAAACGCCGACGAAGAGCCGGGTCAGGACGACTCGCGGGCCGCGGGGCCGCCGCCGAACAGCACGTCGTCCCAGCTCGGCAGCCGCTTGCGGGGCTTGGCCTCGTCGGTCTCGGCGGGCTGCTGGTTGGCCTGGCCGACCGTGCGCCGGGGGCGCAGGACGGCGAGCGACGGCACGGCCGGCACCTCCTTGGGCAGGTCGGCGTCGTCGTCGAAGGCCGAGCCGGCGCCACCGCCGCCGAGCAGGGCGGCTGCCCCGCCGGCGACCGGACGGCGAGGCGTCTCGGACGGGCCGGCGTCGAGGTTGCGGCCGCCGGACGGGCTGAGCGGGCGGTCGAGCGAGGCGAGCAGCGCGTCACGCCCGGCCCGGATCGGGTCGCGGGTGGGACGCTGCTGCGTCTCGGCGGCCGGCAGGCCGTGGCCGCCGCGGGCGGGCTCGGCCGAGCGGGCCGGACCGGGCAGGCCGTGACCGCCACGGTCGGTGAAGGCGCGCTCGGGGGCGGGCTCCTGACCGAGGATCTGGGTCGGCCGCTCGGCGCACAGGTATTGCGCCATGTCGTCGTGCGGCGAGACGACCTGGCGTCCCTTGTCGAGATCCCAGATGGCCTGGGCGGTGGCCTTGCCGGACGGCCAGGTGGCGACGATGCGCCACGTGCCGTCGTCGCGGCGGAAGGCGTCCCAGGAGATCTTCTCGGTGTCGATGCCGTGCTGGGACAGGCGGCTGTCGACCACCTCGGCCAGCGCGGCGCCGGAGTCGGACGTCTTGAGGCGGGTGCGGCGCGCGTGCTGGGCCAGCATGGCCCGCTCCTGCAGCACCGGGCCCGCGTAGCGCAGCACCCGGTCGACCGGAACGCCGGCGATGCGGGCGACCTCTTCGGCCGACTCGCCGGAACGGATGCGGGACTGGATGTCGCGCGGGGACAACGACGGCGTGGCGTCGGGTGACATCACGGCGACCGCGGAACCCGGCGACACCGGGTGTCCGTCATGGGCGATCGCGCCGGAGACCCGGTCGTCGATGGGCAGCGCCAGGAGCCGGCCGACCTCGTCGGCGAGCACCATGGCCTGACCGTCCTCGGAAAGGGCGACGAAGCGTACCGGCCGCATGCGTTGCCTCCGTCCCCGTCGCGTTGGCCTGCGCTCGGCTAGAGTCAGCCACCCGGGCGCGTTTCGGAACACGGTACGCGCCTCGGTCACCTAATGGTGGTATGCCACGCCGCCAAGTTGGCTGAGCTGCGATGATCTTGAAAATTCAGCGACGTCATCGGCCTGAGGTCGGCGGTGTGGGGTGACCAAGAGCACGCCGGCCGGTCAGAGGCGCTCGGCCACGTAGTCGACGCAAGCGGTCAGCGCGGCCACGTCCGAGGGCTCGATCGTCGGGTAGAGGGCGATCCGCAACTGGTTGCGGCCGAGCTTGCGGTAGGGCTCGGTGTCCACGATGTCGTTGGCCCGCAGGACCTTGGCGATCGCGGCCGCGTCGACCCCCTCGAAGTCGATCGTGGCGACCGCGGCCGACCGGATCGCCGGGTCGGTCACGAACGGCGTGGCGTACGACGACCGCGCGGCCCAGCCGTAGACGGCCTCGGCGCTCTCGGCGCTGCGCTTGACCGCCCAGGCCAGCCCGCCCTGCGCGTTCATCCAGTCGAGCTGCTCGGCAGCCAGGAACACGGTGGACAGCGCCGGGGTGTTGTAGGTCTGCTCCAGGCGGGACTGCTCGATCGCGGTCACCAGGTCGAGGAACTGCGGGATGTAGCGCCCGCTCGCCTTGACCTCGAAGGCCCGCTCGATCGCGGCCGGGGACATCAGCGCCATCCACAGGCCGCCGTCGGAGCCGAGCGCCTTCTGGGGAGCCAGGTAGTAGACGTCCGTCTCGCGCAGGTCGACGTCGAGGCTGCCGCCACCCGACGTGGCGTCGGTGAGCAGCAGCGCGCCCTGGTCGGCGCCGGCCACGCGGCGCACCGGCACGGCCACCCCGGTCGACGTCTCGTTCTGAACCGAGGCGTACACGTCGATGCCGGCCTCGGCCTCGAGGAACGCGGCCTGCCCGCCCGGCGCGCGGCGCACCGTCGGCTCGGCCAGGAAGGGCGCGTCGGTCACGGCCTTGACGAACTTGGCCCCGAACTCGCCGAACTCGGCGAACTGGGCCCGGTCGCGTACGAGACCGAACGTCGCGACCTCCCAGAACGCGCTGGTGCCACCGTTGGCCAGCACCACCTCGTAGCCCTCGGGCATCGCGAAGAACTCGGCCAGGCCCCGCCGCAACCGGGCGACCTGCTCCTTCACCGTTTTCTGCCGGTGGGACGTGCCGAGGAACGTGCGGGACACCGCGGACAGCGACTCGACACCCTCGGGACGTACCTTGCTCGGCCCGGAGCCGAACCGTCCGTCGACCGGCTTGATCGTGTCTGGGATCCGGATGTCAGTCACGGAGGCCATTATGCGCGTAGCTCGGACCAGCCCTCGACCTGCTGCGGCTTGCGGAGCCCGGGTCCCACATAGCGGACGGCGGGGTGCACGACCCGGCCGAGGCGTTTCTGCTCCAGCACGTGCGCGCTCCAGCCGGCCACCCGGGCGCAGGTGAACATCGAGCTGAACATGTGGCCCGGCACCTCGGCGAAGTCGAGCACCACGGCCGACCAGAACTCGACGTTCGTCGGCAGCGGCCGGTCGGGCTTGCGCTCGGCCAGCTCGGCCAGCGCGGCCCGCTCGAACGCCACCGCCACGTCGTAGCGGGGGGCGCCCAGCTCGCGGGCCGTGCGCCGCAGCACCCGCGCCCGCGGGTCCTCGGAGCGGTAGAGCCGATGCCCGAAGCCCATCAGGCGCTCGCCGCGGTCGAGGACCCCTCGCACGTACGCCCGGGCGTCGCCGCTGCGCTCGACGTCCTCGAGCATGGTGAGCACCCGGGAGGGGGCGCCGCCGTCGAGCGGGCCGGAGAGCGCCCCGATCCCGGAGGAGATGCACGCCGCCACGTCGGCGCCCGTGGACGCGACCACCCGGGTGGTCAGCGTGGAGGCGCTCATGCCGTGCTCAGCGGCGGAGATGAAGTAGGCGTCGACGGCCTTGACGTGCCGCGGGTCGGGCTCGCCGCGCCAGCGCCGCATGAACCGCTCGACGATCGAGCCGGCCTTGTCGATGTCCTTCTGCGGCACGGCCGGCAGACCCAGCCCGCGGGCGGCCTGGGCGACGAACGACAGCGCGGTGACCGACACCCGGGCGAGGTCGCTCCGGGCCTGCTCGTCGTCGATGTCGAGCAGTTGGGCCAGCCCCCAGTAGGGCGCCAGCATCGCGACCGCCGACTGCACGTCGACCCGGATGTCACCCGAGTGCACCGGCACCGGGAACGGCTCCGCCGGTGGCAGCCCTGGCCCGAACCGCCCGTCCACGAGCAGTCCCCAGACGTCGCCGAAGGAGACCTGACCGATCAGGTCCTCGATGTCGACGCCGCGGTATCGCAGCGCGCCACCGGCCTCGTCAGGCTCGGCGATCTCGGTCTCGAAGGCGACCACGTCCTCGAGCCCGGGCTTGAAGTCGGTCACGACCCTCCCTGGGATGATGCGATGTCGTAGGGGTCTCATCTTGCTCGCCGGGTTCCCGGCGGGTCGACCCACCACGATGTGCTCTCCGCGACACCCATCCTCACCGACCTGACGCACGGGCCGAAGCGACTTACGGTCGTTTGCAGTCCTAACGATCGGCCGGACACCGCCCAGGAGCGCTTGTGACCCTCGAACCACCCTCGCCCGCGGGCATGCGGCGCGACTACACCGCACGCGGGGCACTGCTCGAGACGGATCTGGCGGCCGACTGGCGCACCCAGTTCGAGGCCTGGTTCACCGACGCCGCCGGGTTCGGGCTGCCCGAGCCGAACGCGATGATCGTGGCCACCTCGACGCCGGAGGGGCGGCCCTCGGCCCGTACGGTCCTGCTCAAGGACTACGACGAGCGCGGGTTCGTGTTCTTCACCAACTACGGGTCGCGCAAGGGTGGCGAGCTGACCGCCAACCCGTACGCGAGCCTGGTCTTCCCATGGTTCCCGATGCAACGCCAGGTGCTGGTGGCCGGGGCGGCGCAGCGGGTGACCCGGGCCGAGACCGAGGAGTACTTCGCCACCCGGCCGCGCGGCTCGCAGCTGGGCGCGTGGGCCAGCCCGCAGTCGTCGGTGCTGCCCGACCGGGCCGCGGTCGACGCCGGGCTCGACGCCGCGGGGGAGCGTTTCGGGGACGGGCCGGTGCCGGCGCCCGAGCACTGGGGCGGCTTCCGGGTCGTGCCCGAGACGGTCGAGTTCTGGCAGGGCCGCAGCAGCCGCCTGCACGATCGACTGCGCTTCCGGCGTACGGAGGAAGGGGTCTGGGTCGTGGAGAGGCTCGCGCCGTGAGTCAGGACGCCGTCGAAGAGGGCGAGAAGCTCGTCGAGCAGGAGCGCAAGTCCTGGGTGATCGACATCCGGCCGCTCAAGGTGGTCGCCTACCGCCGGATGTGGGTCGGCAACGGGCTCTCGTTCTTCGGGTTCCAGTTCACCTCGGTGGCCGTGCCGGTCGAGATGTACTCGATCACGCACTCCTCGGCCTGGGTCGGGCTGCTCGGTGTCGCCGGTCTGGTCCCGCTGCTGGTCTTCGGGCTGTGGGGCGGCGCGGCGGCCGACGTGGTCGACCGGCGCAAGCTCCTGCTGGCCAGCTCCACGCTGGCCTGGCTGGGCACGCTCGGCTTCCTCGTTCAGGCGCTGCTCCACGTGAACAGCGGATGGCTGCTGCTGGCGCTGACCGCGGTGCAGTCGGCCGGCTTCGCGATCAGCTCGCCGACCCGGCAGGCCATCATCCCGCGGATCGTGTCGGCCCGGCTCGTGCCGGCGGCCAACACCCTCGCCTACACGACCTCCACCGCGGGCGGGGTCCTGGGCCCGCTGGCCGCCGGCCTCATCTTCGCCCTGGCCAGCACGGGCGCCGGGGTCACCGTGGCCTACCTCGTCGATGCCCTGCTCTTCTCGATCTCGCTCTGGGCCACCTGGAAGTTGCCGCCCATCCTCCCGGTCGAGCACGAGCCGGGCGAGGCCAAGCCGACCGCCGGCCTGCGCGGCATCGCGGTGGGCCTGCGCTTCCTGGTCACCCAGCCGGTGCTGCTGCTCTCCTTCGCGGTCGACATCATCGCGATGGTCTTCGCGATGCCGCGGGCCCTGTTCCCCGAGGTGGCGGCCGACCGGTTCGGCGGCGACTGGGCGGTCGGCTGGCTGTTCAGCGCGATCGCCATCGGCTCGGTGATCGGCGGTCTGACCTCGGGCTGGATCGGGCGGGTCAAGCGGCAGGGTTTAGCGCTGGTCATCGCCGTGGTGGCCTGGGGCGTGGCGATCGGGTTGTCCGGTCTGGCCCACAGTCTGTGGCTGATGGTGCTGCTGCTGGCCGTGGGCGGGGCGGCCGACCTGGTCAGCGCGGTCTACCGGCAGTCGATCCTGCAGGTCTACGCGCCCGACCGGCTGCGCGGCCGGCTCCAGGGGGTGTTCACGGTCGTGGTGGCGGGCGGACCGCGCCTCGGCGACGTGCGCGCCGGCACCACCGCCGATCTCACCTCGACGACCACCTCCTGGGCCGGCGGCGGCTTCGCAGCGGCCGGTCTGGCCGTGGTCCTGGCGGTGGCCTTTCCGGCCCTGCTGAGGTATCGGCCACCCGAGCCCCCGGCAGCCGACACCGGCGACGGGACGAACCGATAATGTCCACGTCATGACGAGTGTCGTTGCCGCGAAGTCCGGCACCCAGTGGTCCATCGAGGCGGACGGGCAGAGCGCCGTCGTCGTGGAGGTCGGCGGCGTGCTGCGCGGCTACTCCGTCGGCGACGTGGCGGTGCTCGACGGCTTCGAGGCGGACGAGCTCTCCCCGGCCTCGGCCGGCCAGATCCTGGCTCCCTGGCCCAACCGCGTCCGCGACGGGCAGTACACGTTCGAGGAGCAGAAATACCAGCTCGCGCTGACCGAGCCGGCCCGGAACAACGCCATCCACGGCCTGGTCAACTGGAGTCGCTGGACCCTGGTCGAGCAGACCGCGTCGGCGGTCACGCTGCAGTACGAGCTTCCGGCCCAGATCGGTTACCCGTGGTGGCTGACCCTGCGTACGACCTGGTCGGTCTCGGCCGCCGGCCTGCGCTGCGACCAGGAGGTCGTGAACAACTCGCCGTCGAACGCCCCCTGGGGCTACTCGGTCCACCCGTACGTGCAGTTGCCCGGGGTCAGCGTCGACGACACCGTGCTGCACGTGCCGGGGGCCAAGCGGGTGGTGGCCGACGCCCGGCTGCTGCCGATCGGCGCGGTCCCGGTGGCCGGTACGGAGTACGACTTCTCCGAGGCCCGCAAGATCGGTGACCTGGTCCTCGACACCACCTACGGCGACATCACCCACGGCGCCGACGGGATCACCGAGGTGACCATCGCCGACTCCGCCTCGGACCGCCGGGTCGTCGTCTGGGCCGACGAGAAGTTCCGTTACTGGCAGGTCTTCACCGGCGACACCCTGCACGGCGAGCGGTTCCGCCGCTCGGTCGCGATCGAGCCGATGACCTGCCCGCCCGACGCCTTCCGCACCGGGCGTGACCTGATCGTGCTGGCGCCGGGCGAGCGCTGGACCGCGTCGTGGGGGATCAAGGGCTGATGGAGTTCGACGAGGTGGTCCGCCGCCGCCGCATGATCCGCAGCTACGACCCCGACCGGCCGGTCCCGTCCGAGATCCTCGACAAGGTCGTCCAGCACGGGCTGCGCGCGCCGAGCGCCGGCTTCTCCCAGGGCTGGGGCTTCCTCGTGCTCACCGAGCAGAAGGACCGCGATCTCTACTGGGAGTCGACGACCGAGGGTGATCTCGGCGACGCCAAGACCGACGAGGCGTGGAAGGGCGACTGGCTCACCCGCATGCGGACAGCGCCGGCGATCGTCGTGTGCCTGTCCAACAAGTCGGCCTACCTCGAGCGCTACGCCCAGCCCGACAAGGGCTGGACCGACCGCAGCGAGTCGCACTGGCCGGTGCCGTACTGGGACATCGACACCGGCTTCGCCGCGCTGCTCATGCACCTCAGCGCGGTCAACGAGGAACTGGCGTCCTGCTTCTTCGGCATCCCGGTGCCGACCGTCCAGACCTTCAAGGACGCCTTCGGGATTCCGGCCGAGTACACGCCGATCGGCACCCTGACCATCGGGTACCGAGCCCTCGACAAGAAGTCGCCGTCACTCAAGCGCGGTCACCGCCCGGTGGACGACGTGGTGCATCATGGCCGATGGGCCGCGACGCCGCGGGCTTCCGCGTGACGGCAGCCGGGCTAGGCTGGCAGCGCGAACGTAGGAAGTCCGGAAAGGGGGATCGGCCGTGATCTTCAAGGCGGTCCGTGACGGCGCCCCGTATCCCGATCACCACACCACCCTGAAGGCGTGGGCCGAGATCCCGCCCAGACCGATCCGGCTGGCCGATCTGATCACCACGAAACGTGAGCTGGCGCTCGACAAGTTGCTGGCCGAGGACTCGACGTTCTACGGCGACCTCTTCCCGCACGTGGTGGAGTATCGCGGCGCCCTCTATCTGGAGGACGGTCTGCACCGCGCGCTCCGGGCGGCCCTGCAGCAGCGCAACCAGATCCACGCGCGGGTGCTCGTCGTCGCCTGACCGGTTAGGTTGAGGTCCATGGTGGCTCCGCTGGATCTTCTCGATCTCGACACGCAGCTCAACGACGAGGAACGCGACATCCGTGCCGTCGTGCGCCGGGTCGCCGATGACCGGGTACGCCCGTACGTCGCCGACTGGTACGAGAAGGGCAGCACGCCCGTGCGCGAGCTGGCCCTCGAGTTCGGCAAGCTCGGCCTGCTCGGGATGCACCTGACCGGGTACGGCTGCGCGGGCGCGTCCGCGGTGTCCTACGGCGTGGCCTGCATGGAGCTCGAGGCGGCCGACTCGGGCGTCCGGTCGCTGGTCAGCGTGCAGGGCTCACTGGCGATGTACGCGATCTGGAAGTACGGGTCGGAGGAGCAGAAACAGCGCTGGCTGCCGGGCATGGCGGCCGGCGAGCTGATCGGCTGCTTCGGTCTGACCGAGCCCGACCACGGCTCCGACCCGGCGAACATGTCGACCCGGGCCCGCCGTGACGGCGCCGACTGGATCCTCGACGGCGGCAAGATGTGGATCACGAATGCGCCGCTGGCCGACGTCGCGGTGATCTGGGCCCGGGCCGAGGAGGGCGTGTACGGCTTCGCGGTGCCCACCGACACCCCGGGCTTCGCCGCGCGCGAGATCAAGAACAAGATGTCGCTGCGGGCGTCCAGCACCGGCGAGATCACCCTGGACGGCGTACGGCTGCCCGAGAGCGCCCGGCTGCCCGAGGCGCGCGGCCTCAAGGCGCCGCTGTCGTGCCTGACCGAGGCCCGGTTCGGCATCATCTGGGGTTCGATGGGCGCGGCCCGGGACTGCCTGCGGGTCGCCCTCGAGTACGCGACCACCCGTGAGCAGTTCGGCCGGCCGATCGGCGGCTTCCAGCTCACCCAGGCCAAGCTGGCCGACATGACGCTCGAGCTGCAGAAGGGCTTCCTGTTGGCGCTGCACCTGGGCCGGTTGCGCGACGCGGCCGGCGCGCTGCGGCCCGAGCAGGTCAGCGTGGGCAAGCTGAACAACGTGCGGGAGGCGATCGCGATCGCGCGGACCTGCCGGACCATTCTCGGCGGCAACGGGATCAGTGGGGAATATCCCGTCATGCGCCATGCGAACAATCTGGAGAGTGTCCTGACCTACGAGGGCACCTCCGAGATCCACCAGCTGGTGATCGGCCAGAAATTGACTGGATTGAACGCTTTCGCCTAGAGGCATGGTGCGGATGTCGCACCCCCCTCGTACGGTGAACTCATGGCCAAGTCACCGGACGATGTCTCCACCGATGTCTCCGCCGATGTCTCGGCGCGCGAGGGCGTGAGCGAGCCGACGCGCGAGTATCCGGCCCTTCCGCCGGAGCCACCCGCGACCGCGCCGGCCGAGCCACCCGCGGCCGGGCCCGTGGAGCCCGCGTCCCGGGTCAGCGGCTTCGCCCGCCTGCTGATCTTCACGTTCTTCGTCTTCGCGCTGATGGTCGCGGCCTGCCTCGGCCTGCGCGCGGTCAACGTGCTGCCCGGGTTCGACAACCCGTTCTCCGACAAGACGACCGACCGCAGCCAGCCGGTGCTGTTGCAGTCGATGCGCGACCTCAGCCGCTACGTCGCGGCCGACGGCACCTTCCAGGTCATCGTCGACCTGCAGGAGAGCAAGGAGAACATCCCCGATTTCCTGGTCAACCGGCGCACGCTGTTCGTCGGCTCCGGCACCGTCGAGCAGTATGTCGAGTTCGGCTCGCTCGCCGAGGGCGCGTTGCAGGTCGACGAGGGCGCCAAGACGGTGACGATCACCCTGCCGCCGCCGCAGCAGTCGACCGCCGCGCTCGACATGCAGAAGAGCTACGTCGTGGCCGAGGAGCGGGGTCTGGTCAACCGCATCGGCGACGCGTTCCGCAGCGACCCGGGCAAACAGCAGCAGGTCTACGCGCTGGCCCAGCAGCGGATCACCGAGGCGGCGCGCGCCAGCGGGCTCGACGAGCGGGCCCGCCAGAACACCGAACGCATGCTCGAAAGCCTGTTCACCCGGCTCGGCTACACGACGGTCACGGTCACCTTCGACAAACCCTAGACCGGCCGACCTGAGCCGGGCGCCGGCCCGGGGGCGGGGCCGGCGCCCGGCGGTCAGCGGGTCGCGGTGGTCACTCGTTGGGCAGGACGGCCCAGAGGACGAGATAGGCGATGAACTGCGGGCCGGGGAGCAGGCAGGAGATCACGAAGATCAGGCGCATGATGCCGGGCGAGACGCCGAAGCGACGAGCCAGGCCGGAACAGACACCGGCGATCCAGCGGTTGTCCCGGGGGCGAGCGAGACGGCGAGAAACGGTCACTTCACTCCTTCACTTCGGGGAGTCCGGCTCGTTCGCCGGCTCCTCCTCAACGGTATGGGCGCGGTGACCGTCTGCCCTCGGTCCCCAGGTGGAGACGGGCGTCGCGGCTCCCGTAAGGGTGACCCGTACCCTCCGGCCTTGCGCTGTTAACCTGGGTGCCGATTTCCGGCCGTCCGGACGCAGCCGCGCACCGTGGGCCGGGCGACGTGATGGCGCCCTAGGAGGCAGGCAGTGACTTCCCGGTGACGCTGGCCGTCTTGATCAACTCCGGCGACACCCTCGATCCGGCCGAGGCGGCCCGGCTGACCGAGGAGCTCTCCGCGGCTCTCCGGGCGGCCGGCGCCAGCACGGTCGAGTCCGGGCCGTCCGCCCTGCGGGACGTCGCCGAGCGGGCCCGGAAATCGCACGAGGCCGTCCTCATCTGCGCCGCCAACCTGGTCGCCCATCCCAGCCTGTTGTGGATGCTGGCCACCGAGCCGGCCGGCCGCACCACCGCGCTGGTCGTTCCCGATCCGGCCGGCGACCTGCGCGACGACCGCGGCAAGGTGCTCCCGGCCACCGACGGCGCCGGCACGGTGCGCTACGGCGGCGCGATCTGGGTGGCCCCGGCCGACGTGCCGCTGCTGGCCGCGGTGGCCGACCGGGCCGACCCGGTGCCGGCACTGCTCGCGGCCGGTCTCGTCCCGGTCGCCACGCCGGTGCGCCTGCTCCGGGCCGATCTGGTGCACGACACCGCCGAGCTGGAGCGGGCCCGGGCCGGGGTGGCCGCCGTCGACGAGGACAAGGCCCGCCTGCGCATGGCCGTGAAGGAGAAGGACGACTTCTTCACGACGTACGCAGTCAGCACGTGGTCGCCGTTCGTCACCAAGGCCGCCGCCCGGCTCCGCCTCACCCCGAGCGGGGTCACGGCCGTCTCGGTGCTGTTCGCCGTGGCCGCCGCGCTCGCGTTCTGGCAGGCCTCGCGGCCCGCGATGATCGCCGGCGGCATCCTGCTCTACCTGGGCTTCGTCCTCGACTGCGTCGACGGTCAGCTGGCCCGCTACACGCGGCGGTTCGGCGCGTTCGGCGGCTGGCTCGACACGATGGCCGACCGGGCCAAGGAGTACGCGGCGTACGCCGGGCTGGCCGCCGGGGCCGAGCGCGCCGGGCTGCCCTATGCCTGGCCGCTGGCCATCGCCGCGATCGTCCTGCAGACCGTGCGGCACATGACCGACGCCTGGTACGGCGCCCTGCACGACGAGGCCACCGCCCACCCGCGCCCGCAAGCTGCCGGTGGCGTCGGCGCCCGGCTGAGCGCGGCGTCGACCCGGGTCCAGGGTGACACCGGCTCGGTGGCGTACTGGCTGAAGCGGATCGTCGTCTTCCCGATCGGCGAACGCTGGGCCCTGCTGTCGGTGCTGGCCATCTTCACCAACGGGCGGGTCGCGCTCGCCGGCGCGGTCGCCTGCGGGCTGTTCGCCATGGCGTACACCCTGGGCCTGCGTTCGCTGCGAGCGCTGAGCATGCGGGTCGGCGTGCTCGACAAGGTGGACACTTCGCGCTTCCGCGACGACGGTCTGCTCGTCCGAAAGCTGCTCGGCGTGGCCCGGCTGCCGGCGCCGCTGGCGTTCGCGGCCCTGGCCGCGGTGGCCGCCCTGGCCCTGGTCGTGGCCCTGCTCGCCGGCCGGCTCGAGCCGCCGGCCACGATCGCCCTGATCGTCGCGGCGCTGGTCGTCCTCGGCGCCGGGCTGCCGGCCCGGGCCCGGCACGGCGGGCCGCTCGACTGGCTCGTCCCGGCCGCCCTGCGCGCGGCCGAGTACCTCCTGGTCGTGGCGGCCGGCCTCGCCGGCTCGGTGCCGACCCCGGTGGTCTACCTGCTGATCTTCATGCTGACCCTGCACCACTACGACCTGGTCGCCCGGATGGAGAAGGGCGCCCCCGCCGGACGGGCCACGGGGGACCCGCTCGGCTGGGACGGCCGGGTGGTGGTGCTGACCGCCGCCACGGTGGCCGGCGTGCCCACCGCCGGCATGGTGGTGCTGGCCGCGCTGGTCGGCGGCACATTCCTCGTCAACTCGATCGCCGACTGGCGGACAGGTGGCTCCCGCCCGTGACCTTCCTCAGCATCGTCCTGCCGGTCTACAAGGTGCAGGGCTACCTCCGGCAATGCCTCGACTCGCTGCTCAGCCAGTCGTTCGACGACTTCGAGGTCATCGCGGTCGACGACCGCTCGCCCGACCACAGCGGCGCGATCCTGGCCGAGTACGCGGCCCGTGACCCCCGCGTACGGGTGGTGACCGCGCCGGAGAACCTGGGTCTGGGCCGCGCCCGCAACCTCGGGCTCGAGCACGCCACCGGCGAGTACGTCTGGTTCGTCGACTCCGACGACTGGCTCTCCGGCGGCAGCCTCGCCGCGGTCGCCGAGCGGCTGCGCAGCACCGGGGCCGACGTGCTGATCGTCGGCTGGGACAAGGTGCACTGGGACGGGCGGGTCCAGGCCGGCTCCGGGCGCAAGCTGTTCGCCGACGCGCCCGCGGTCTTCTCAGTCGAGCAGTGGCCCGAGGTGCTCAACGTCCTGCACGTGGCCTGGAACAAGATCGTGCGGCGCGAGTTCCTGCTGCAGCTCGGCTTCCTCTTCGAGGAGGGCTGGTACGAGGACGTCTCCTTCACGTTCCCGGTGCTCCTCGCGGCCCCGCGGATCAGCACCCTGTCGCGGACGTGTGTGCACTACCGGCAACGCCGGACCGGGGCGATCACCCGTACGGTCGGGGACCGGCACTTCGAGGTCTTCGACCACTGGGAGCACGCGCTGGCCCTGGCCAACCAGTACGCCTCCCCGGACGATCAGGTCCGCGGCCTGCTCTTCCGCCGGATGATCTGGCACTTCCTGCGCGTGCTGCGGCACGACGCACGGGTGCCACGCGGGTCCCGCGCCCGCTTCTTCGGCCGGATGACCGACATGTACCGCAAGCACCTGCCGCCCGGCGGTTTCCCGATGCCCGACGCCAGCGAGGGAGTGCGCTACCGGCTGGTGGCCCGGGGCGCGTACCGCTCGATGCGGCTGTTCGACCTCGCGACGAGCAAGGGCCGCCGGGTGCGGAGGCTGGCCGGGCGGACCCGCGACTGGATCGCGCGGCGGGCCCGGCAGGTCATCGGTCACTCCTGGTACCAGCTGCACCTGCGGCTGCCGATCGACGAGTCGCTCGCCGTCTACGCCGCGTACTGGTATCGCGGGGTCTCGTGCAACCCGGCCGCGATCGCCGAGAAGGCCGCTGAGCTGGCCCCCCACCTGCGGCAGGTGTGGGTGGTCGGCCCGGCCCGCGTCGCGTCGCTGCCGCCCGGCGTCGAGCACGTCGTGGCCGGCACGCTGCCGTACTACCGGGCCATCGCCCGCGGCCGCTACCTGGTCAACAACGTGAACTGGCCGCCCCGCGTGGTCAAGCGGCGCGGCACGACCCACGTCATGACCCACCACGGCACGCCGCTCAAGAAGATGGGCGTCGACCAGGCCGATCACCCGGCCGGCGCGCGCGACCAGGATTTCCGGGCGCAGATGCGACGGGCCGACCGCTGGGACTTCAGCGTCACGGCCAACGCGCACACCACGATCGCCTGGTCGTCGGCCTACCCGAGCTCGCACGAGACGCTCGAGGTGGGCTATCCGCGCAACGACCGGCTGGCCACGGCCACGTCGGCCGACTCGGCCGCGGCGCGGGAAAGCCTGGGCATCGAGCCCGGCCGCCGGGTGGTGCTGCACATGCCGACCCACCGCGAGTGGCTGCCCGAGGGGCGGCACGTGCTCGACGCCGAGCAACTGGCCGCGGCGCTCGGCCCGAACACGGTGCTGCTCGTCCGCGACCACTACTTCTCGGTGCCCCCGGACGCGGCCGCCGCGGCGGCGAGCGACGGGGGCCGCATCATCGACGTGTCCGGCTACCCCGTCGTCGAGGATCTCTACCTGGCGGCCGACGTGCTGCTCACCGACTATTCGTCGGCGATGTTCGACTACGCCGTCCTGGACCGTCCGATCGTGATCTTCGCGCCCGACTGGCCCACCTACCGGGACATCCGGGGCACCTATTTCGATCTGATGGCCGAGCCGCCGGGTGCGGTGGCCACCGACTACGCGACCCTGGTCACGGTGCTCCGCGAGGGCACGTACGCGGATGAATCGGCCAAGAATGCCCGGGCGATCTTCCGGGAACGCTTCTGCTATCTCGACGACGGGCAGGCGGCGGAGCGTGTGGTCCGCCGGGTTTTCCTGAAAAAGCGGTAATCAAACGGTCACTCAGCGCAAATGGCACGTTCACCCGATGGTGTGACATCGATACTCCTCGTCAAATTAGGCCGATCGCCGGCCGTCGTGGGACCGGGATCACATTGATGTTGCCCGGCAGGGGAGGTAGGCGGTGTCGACCGTCTCGCTCAAGGACGTCACCAAGGTGTGGCCCGACGGCACCGTGGCCGTCAACCACGTCAGCCTGGACGTCGACGACGGTGAGTTCCTGGTCCTCCTCGGGCCGTCGGGCTGCGGGAAGTCGACGATCCTCCGCATGATCGCCGGGCTCGAGGACCCGACCGAGGGCGATATTCTGCTCAACGGGGACCCGGTGCTCGAGTTGCCGCCGCGCGACCGCAGCATCGCGATGGTGTTTCAGGACTTTGCGCTCTATCCGCACATGACGGTGGGCGACAACATCGGCTTCCCACTCAAGTTGTCGGGTGTCGAGCCCGGCTCCCGCGGCGAGCGGATCGGCGGCGTGGCCTCCGCGCTCGGCATCGGCGACGTTCTGCACCGCAAGCCCAGCCAGCTCTCCGGTGGTCAGCGGCAGCGGGTGGCGATGGGCCGCGCGATCGTGCGCCGGCCCGGGCTGTTCCTGATGGACGAGCCGCTCTCCAACCTCGACAGCGGCCTGCGGGCCGAACTGCGGGCCGAGATCACCGGTCTGACCCGGGAGCTGGGCGTCACCACCATGTACGTGACGCACGACCAGGCCGAGGCGCTGACCATGGCCGACCGGGTGGCGATCATGCGCAAGGGCGTCCTGCAGGACATCGGCACGCCCACCGAGGTGTACGGCCGTCCGGCGACCCTCTACGTGGCGGCGTTCCTCGGCGCGCCGCGGATGAACCTGCTCGAAGCGTCGGTCTACGTGCACCTCGAGCGTTACATCGAGCTCAACTTCGGCGAGCAGGCGCTGTACCTGCCGTGGGACGACATCCGGGCGCGCGCGGTCTCGCACTACCACGGCGAGCGGATCGTGGTCGGCATGCGGGCCGAGGCGCTCACCCCGGTGGCCCCGGACGTGCCGGGCGACGTGCTGCGCGGCCGCATCCGCTACCTGGAGCACCACGGGCACGAGTCGCTGGCCTTCCTCGACATCGGCGCGACCGCGATCGTCCTCGACGACCCGGGCGCCCGGGCCCCCGACGAGATGCCGGCCGGCGGCCCGCTCAAGCGGTTCGGCGGCGCCCTGCAGCGGCTGGCCGGACGCTCCGGCGGCCCGGCCGAGCCGGCGCGCGAGGCGGAACGGCAGAGCGTCCTGAACGACCCCGGTCGGCACCATCGGCGGCCGGCCGAGCTGGGGGTGCGGCTGGCGCCCTATCCGCCGGTCTCGTCCGGGCATCCGCTCTCGGTCGCCGTACGGATGGACGCCCTGCACTTCTTCGACGAGCGCGGCGATCGCATCGACGTCGGCTGGCGCTGACACCCGTACGCGTCGCTTCCCGGCGCGGGTCTTCCCCCGGTTGCTCCCATGGCGTACCGTTCCGCCCACACGTCGGTGCGATGGCGTATCGACGATACGGACCCGACCTTGGGGGTAGGCACGTGGCGAACGCGTCCGGACTCTTGGTTATCGAACGCATCCTGCGCGACCGGCAGGGCATCTGGCAGCAGGTCGTGGAGGACCGCGAGCTGCCGCGGCTCACCGGCCAGATGATGGTCAGCTCGGTCGTGGCCCTCGCCGTCTACGGCGCGGTGCTCGGCTCCTTCCACGGCGTGCTGATGGCGCTGACCTCGGCGGTGAAGCTTCCGCTGCTGTTTCTGGCCACGCTCGCGATCTGTCTGCCGACGCTCTATCTCTTCAACCTGGTGTTCGGCGCCCGGTTGTCGATCCGGCAGTCGCTGTCGCTGGTGATGGTGGCGCTCACGGTCACGGCCATGCTGGCCCTGGCCTTCGCGCCGATCAGCCTGTTCTTCCTGATCACCGCGCCCGACTACGCGTTCTTCAAGCTGCTCAACGTGGCCATCCTCGGCCTGTCGGCGCTGGTCGGACTGCGTTTCCTGACCGGTGGCATGAGGGTGCTCAACGAGCACGGGCTGCTCGCGCCGGCCCTGGCCCCCGCCGCTCCGGTGGCCGTTCCGGCTCCGGCGGCCGCCGAGCCGGCGAAGGCTCTCGTCGCCGCCGGAGCGACGGTCGAAAGTGGGACGAACGGCGGTGCGCCGGCAGCGGGCCCGGCCCCTGTTCCGATGCCTGTCCAGCCGCCGGTCGTGCGCATCCCGCCGCCCGGTCCGGCCCAGCAGCGCCCGCTCCAGCCGGCCGCCCCGCAGTCGCCGCCCAGCATGACCCTGCTCTACATCTGGATCCTGCTGTTCGGCTTCGTCGGCACCCAGCTGGCCTGGACGCTGCGGCCGTTCTTCGGCAGCCCCGACAAGGAATTCAGCCTGTACCGCGACATCGACGGCAACTTCTACGCCGAGATCTTCCGGACCATCGCGGACCTCTTCTAGTCCTCCCACCGGGCCTTTATCGTGGACGCGTGGTGCCACCGAGGTGGCACACCGCGTAGGCTGCACCACGGTGGAGGACAGGGTGAAACAGGGTGTGCGGCCGGCTCCGGCAGCGGAGGCGGCCTTCGCCGAGCCGCCGTCGAGAAATCCCGGACGACTGGTCGATCGCCGTTTCGGCCGCGACGACATCACCCTGGTCCGGCACGAGACGTCGGCCCGGCTCCGCGAGGCCGGGCTCGGCGGTGACCGCCTGCACGGGTTCATCCTCGCGGTCAACGAGGTGGTCACCAACGTCGTGCTGCACGCCGGTGGCCACGGCCGGGTGCTGCTCCGGGTCGCCGACGGCTCGGCGTGGTGCGCGGTGACCGACTCCGGCCCCGGCATCCCGGCGCGTTATCTGGCCTCGCCCGACGTGCCCGAGGCGTTCGAGGTGGGCGGCCGCGGCATCTGGCTGGCCTACCAGCTGTGCGACGAGGTCACCGTGGCGACCGGCCCGATCGGTACCACGATCGAGTTGCGGATCTTGCTTGGCACACCGGGTGAAACAAGCCGGCCATAGCACTTTGAACAGGGCGTTAACGCGCCGGTCGAAGGTGAAGCCGCCCTTCCGGACTCATGGGTGCCCGGGGGCGACTACATTGGGCGCGTGCTCGGACTACCTCCTCATGTGACCGCCTGCCTCTTCGATCTTGACGGTGTGCTCACCCAGACCGCCCTTGTGCACAACGCCGCCTGGAAGCAGACGTTCGACGCGTTCCTCGAGACGTGGTCGGCGCAGCACGGGCAACAGTTCGTACCCTTCGACTCCGGCGCCGACTACCACCTCTATGTCGACGGCCGGCAACGCGCCGATGGCGTTCGTACCTTCCTGGCCTCTCGGCACATCACCCTTCCCGAGGGCACCCCGGACGACGGTCCCGACCAGCAGACCGTGAACGGCATCGGCAACCGCAAGAACCTCCTCGTCCTGCAGAAGATCAAAGAGGGCGCCGTCCAGGTCTACGACGGCTCCGTCGCCTACCTCAAGGCCGCCAAGGACGCCGGCCTGCGCCGCGCGGTCGTGTCCGCGAGCGCCAACTGCAAGGATGTTTTGGAGGCGGCGGGTATCACGGACCTCATAGAGGTACGCGTGGACGGTGTCACCGCCCGTGCGCAAAACTTGCCGGGTAAGCCCGCACCCGACACCTTCCTCTACGCAGCCGAGCAGCTCGGCCTCCCGCCGGAAAGCTGTGCTGTCTACGAGGACGCGCTGGCCGGCGTCGCCGCCGGCCGCGCGGGTCAGTTCGGAATCGTGATCGGGGTTGACCGGGTGGGCCAGACTCAGGCCCTTCTGGACAACGGTGCCGACATCGTCGTCACGGACCTGTCCGAACTGCTGACGCGCTGAGCGCGTATCAGCGTTTATATCTTCAAGACTTTCTCCTCATCCATTTGCGAGAGGCACCACCGTGATCCGTGAACGGGCATATCCCGTTGACCCTTGGCACATCCGGGAGACCCGGCTCGACCTGGACCTGCTGGCTCAGTCGGAGTCCGTGTTCGCACTGGCCAACGGTCACATCGGGATACGCGGAAACCTGGACGAGGGCGAGCCGCACGGCCTGCCGGGCACCTATCTGAACTCGTTCTACGAGCTCCGCCCGCTGCCGTACGCGGAGGCCGGCTACGGCTTCCCCGAGTCGGGTCAGACCATGGTCAACGTGACCAACGCCAAGCTGATGCGGCTGCTGGTCGACGACGAGCCGTTCGACGTGCGCTACGGCGAGCTGCGGTCGCACGAGCGCGTGCTCGACCTGCGGGCCGGCACGCTCGAGCGCACCGTCGAGTGGGTCTCCCCCTCGGGCCAGGCGATCCGGGTGCGCAGCGTCCGGCTGGTGTCGTTCACCCAGCGTTCCGTCGTGGCCTTCCTGTACGAGGTCGAGCCGCTCGACGACTCGGCCCGGCTGATCCTGCAGTCCGAGCTGGTCGCCAACGAGCAGCTGCCGGTCTCGAGCAAGGACCCGCGGGTCGCGGCCGTGCTCGACCACCCGCTGCAGGCCGAGGAGATGCTCGAGCAGCGTACGGGCGGCCTGCTCGTGCACCGCACCAAGGCCAGCGACCTGCGCATGGCGGCGGCGATGGAACACCTCGTCGAGACGCCGGGCAAGCACGCGGTGACCACCGAGGGGCACCCCGACTGGCTGCGGACCACCGTGGCCTGCAAGCTCGAGCCGGGGCAGAAGCTGCGCGTGGTCAAGCTGGCCGCGTACGGGTGGTCGAGCCACCGCTCGCTGCCCGCCGTGCGTGACCAGGTCGGCGCGGCACTGGCCAGCGCCCGTCTGGACGGCTGGGACGGCCTGGTCGAGGCTCAGCGCGAATACCTGGACGCCTTCTGGGACCACTCCGACGTCAAGGTCGAGGGCGACCCCGAGGTGCAGCAGGCGGTCCGCTTCGGGCTGTTCCACACGCTGCAGGCCGGCGCCCGGGCCGAGCAGCGCCCGATCGGCTCCAAGGGTCTGTCCGGCCCCGGCTACGACGGCCACACGTTCTGGGACTCCGAGACGTTCGTGCTGCCCGCCCTGACGTACACCCAGCCGTCCGCGGCGGCCGACGTGCTGCGCTGGCGGCACTCGACCCTGGATCTGGCCCGGGAGCGGGCTCAGACGCTCGGCCTGCAAGGCGCCGCGTTCCCGTGGCGCACGATCCGCGGCCAGGAGTGCTCGGCGTACTGGCCGGCCGGCACGGCGGGCTTCCACATCGGCGCCGACATCGCCGACGCGGTCCGCCGCTACGTGCAGGCCACCGGCGACTACGACTTCGAGCGGGAGGTCGGCCTCGAGCTGCTGATCGAGACCGCGCGGCTGTGGCGCTCGCTCGGGCACCACGACCGGCACGGGCGTTTCCACATCGACGGCGTGACCGGTCCGGACGAGTACACGGCCGTGGTCGACGACAACATCTACACCAACCTCATGGCCCAGCAGAACCTGCTGACCGCGGCCGACGCGTGCAAGCGGCACCCCGACCTCGCCCGCAAGCTGGGCGTGGACGACGAGGAGACGGCCAGCTGGCGGGACGCGGCGGCCTCGGTGCACATCCCGTTCGACAAGGAACTGGGCGTGCATCAGCAGTCCGAGGGCTTCACGCGGCTGGCGGAGTGGGACTTCGAGAACACCCCGCCCGAGGCCTACCCGCTGCTGCTCAACTACCCGTACTTCGACCTGTACCGCAAGCAGGTGGTCAAGCAGGCCGACCTGGTCATGGCCATGTACATCCGCGGCGACGCGTTCACGCCGGAGGAGAAGGCGCGCAACTTCGCCTACTACGACGCGCGTACCGTCCGCGACTCGTCGCTGTCCGCCTGTGTCCAGGCGGTGCTGGCGGCCGAGGTGGGCCACCTCGAGCTGGCTCACGACTATCTCGGCGAAGCCGCCCTGATGGACCTGCACGACCTGCACCAGAACTCGCGTGACGGCCTGCACATCGCGTCCCTGGCCGGCACCTGGATCTCGCTGGTCGCCGGGCTCGGGGGCATGCGTGACTTCAACGGCCAGCTGTCCTTCGCGCCGCGTCTGCCCAGCCGCATCAACAACCTGGAGTTCTCGCTGCTCTGGCGGGGGCTCCGGCTGCGGGTGAACGTGACCGCCGAGGATGTCACCTACTCGCTGCGCAACGGCGGTGGCTCGGCTCGCCTGGTGCTCGTCCACCACGGCAAGGACGTCGAAGTCACCCAGGTGAAGCCGGTGACCGTGCCGATCCCGCCGGCCCACCCGGCCGGCCCGGCGCCGACCCAGCCGGCCGGTCGTGCCCCGGTGCGCCGCGCCACCAGCTGATCACGGCAACGGAAAAGGGCCCCGGAGCAATCATCCGGGGCCCTTTTTTCGGTACGGGTGATCAGAGCATCGACACGTGCACGTGGTCGGTGTGCGCGCTGGGTCCGCTATAGGAGCTCCAGCCTCTGGTGGGGAACCAGATCTGCTCGTACCAGATCACGTAATAGATCCCCAGCCGATCGGCATTGCGGACCAGGAATGCCATCAGGTTGTTGCCGTACGTGCGCATGTCGGCGTTGTGCGCGACCGCGAAGCCCCTGTCCTGCAGGGACCAGTCGCAGGCCCGGCCCTTCGGATGTTCGAATGGCCCGCCGTTGCGGTGACAGCCGACGAATCTGTCGAAGCCGGCTTTCTTCGTCTCTTTCAGCATGTGCAGGGTTCGCGCGGTGATGCAGCCGCCGGTGGTCGGGTCGTCGACGTTGCAGGGCAGGCCCGGGAAGCCGCCGTTCGAGTCGCGCGGCGCGGGGGCCGCGACCGGGGACTTGGCCAGCACGACGCCGTGCGTCAGGCTTTCGCCGCCCACCAGGGCCAGCGCCTTGTTCGCGGCTTCCTTCTGCTTCTTCATCACGAGCAGGTTGTTCTGCTGCTTCTTGACCTCGGCGTCGAGTGCGGCCTTCTTGGAGTTGACCGCCGTGATCGCCTTGTTGAGCTCGGCCAGTTTGCGGTCCTGCAAGCTGTTGATCTCCTCAAGGGAGACCGCCTTGTCGAGGAAGTCGGCCGAGCCCTGGCTGCCCAGCAGGAAGCTGGCCGTGCCCAGGTGGCCGGTGCGGTATTGCTGCGCGGCGATCGCGTTGACCTCGGGGACCAGGGCGCGGCGCCGGCCCTCGGCGATCCTGATCTCGGCGGCCAGCTTCTTCTGCGCCGACGTCGATTTCGTCACCGCGGCCTTGGCGGCGACGAACCGCCGGTTGGAGGACTCGAGGACGTCGTCCAGAGTCGCGTTCTCTCCGACGGAGCCGCCCGCCTCGTCGGGAGCGGCCGAGGTGCCCTCACCGGGCTCGGCGCTCGCCGGGGAGGCGGGTGCGCCCAGGAAGGACAGGGCCACGATCGGCGCCAACGCAAGCGTCAGCCACCGGCGGGGTCGTACGGTCAATGCAGTTCCTTCCGGTAAACCGCCGACCGGGTTAGCTGACGGGTTCGGGACGGAAGCGATCCCTACCGCTCGCGCGGATGCACCCCACTGACCTGGTTCCCCGGCTCGCCTCGCGGCGATTGGGCGGTGGCCTGCCGGCACCTCGGGGGCGGTGCCTCGGTGGCAGAACCGGCGGCCAGTTTACCCGAGAGTCAGCGCGGCTTCAGTACCGCCGAAAAGCAATTTCGTAGTCGCTCCAACACATTCCGTGATTGTCGTGACGGGTAGTCGTGAGGGAAATGCGCTGCGTACGATAACTGTCGATCGTTCGATGAGTTGGGTATGGTCGGTGGCGGCTTCCACCCCCAAGGAGGCCGCCGCCTAATCGCCTTCGGGCGAACCGGGGACCCACTGTTGTTCTTCCGGGGTGAATCCGCGATCCAGCGGTAGGGATCACTTCCGTCCCGAACCCGTCAGCTAACTCGGTCGGCGGCCGACGGAAGGAACACGCGTGCGGCACAAAACTGTCCGGCGAAGATTGGCGCCCCTGCTGGCGCTGCTCATCGCGATCTCCGGCCTGTTGGTCGCGGTGTCCGGCCCGGCCGGTGCGGCCCCCGGTGACAACGGCGACGACGGTGAGGGCGGCTCCAAGTCGCTGATCCAGCAGCTCGAAGCCGCCTCCAAGGGCTTCGTCGAGGCCAAGGAGGCTCTCGAACTCTCCCGCAAGCGGCAGGCGCAGCTCGGCGCCAAGGTCAAGCAGCTCGACGCCGAACTGGCGCCACGGCAGGCAGCGATCGACGAGATCATCCAGAAGTCGTACCGGACCGGCCGGCTCGGTCCGATGACCGCGTTGCTGACGGCAGACTCGGCCGGCGGCTTCCTCGACCGCGCCGAGACGCTCGAGACCGTCGCGGTCAAGGAGAACGCCGCCGTCGCCGACCTGAAGGGCAACCGGGACGCGCAGCAGCGGGCCAAGCTGGCCATCGACGCCGAGGTGCGCAACCAGGTCAAGCAGGTCAACCTGATGGCCAAGCGCAAGGTGCAGGCCGAGAACGCGTTGAAGGCGGCCAACACCGGCGGGGCCGACAAGACCGGCGAGGACGCCGACGAACCGACCGACCGGGACACGGGCTCCAGCTCCAGGGCTACTCCGGCCCCGCGCAACTCGGACGGGTCGCTGCCCTCCCAGGGCTGCACGGCCGACGACCCCACCACCAGCGGTTGCATCAGCCCGCGCATGCTGCACGCCCTTCAGCAATCTCAGAAGGACGGCTTCACGCGCTATTCGGCCTGCTTCCGTGAGCAGAACAGCGGCGAACACCCCAAGGGGCGGGCCTGCGACTTCGCGGCCCAGAAGAACGGCTTCGGCGGCACGGCCTCGGGTGGGGACAAGGACTACGGCACCCGCCTGGCCAACTACTTCATCAGCAACTCGAGCCGGCTGGGCGTGCTCTACGTCATCTGGTTCCGGCGCATCTGGCTGCCGAGCAGCGGCTGGAAGGCGTACTCGGGCGCCAACGGGGACCCGTCCAGCGACCACACCAACCACGTTCACCTGTCGGTGCGGTAGCCCCGCTCCGATCAGCTCCGTTTCGCCGGCCGGCGAGCTCCGCCGGCCGGCGTCCGGCTATTTGTTGACGTACGTCTCGTATTCCTTCAGCACGTCGTCGGTCGGGCCGTCCGCGCGGATCACGCCGCTCTCGAGCCAGATGCTGCGCTCGCAGGTGTCCCGGATCGACTGCTCGCTGTGGCTCACCAGGAAGACCGTGCCGGCCTCCTTGCGCAGGTCGCGTACCCGCTGCTCGCTGCGCTTGCGGAACTTGGCGTCACCGGTGGCCAGCGCCTCGTCGATCAGCAGCACGTCGTGCTTCTTGGCCGCGGCGATCGAGAACCGCAACCGGGCCGACATGCCGGACGAGTACGTCTTCATCGGCAGCGAGCTGAAGTCGCCGCGCTCGTTGATGCCGGAGAACTCGATGATCCCGGGCGCCTGCTCCTTGACCTCGGCCGGTGACATGCCCATCGCGAGGCAGCCCAGCTCGACGTTGCGCTCGCCCGAGAGATCGTTCATCAGGGCGGCGTTCACGCCGAGCAGCGAGGGCTGGCCGGCCGCGAAGATGCCGCCGCCACGCTCGACCGGAAGCAACCCGGCGATCGCCCGCAACAGCGTCGACTTGCCGGAGCCGTTGGTGCCGATCAGGCCGATCGCCTCGCCCTTGTGGGCGACGAAGCTGACGCCCTTGACCGCGTGGACCTCGCGCACCGCCGCGCTCTTCTTGCCCGTGACGATCCGCTTGAGGCTGGCCAGCGGGCTGTTCGCGCCCGGCGCCACCGAACCGTAGATGCGGTAGACGATGTGCGCGTTGTCCGCGATGACAGTTGGTTGCCGGTCGTCAGCCACGGCCGTAGCCCTTCTCTCCGCGCCAGAAGTAGACGTAACCACCGAACCCGACGAACACCGTCCAGATGGCTGCCTGCAGCCAGAGCAGCGGCGCCGCGGTGGCCAGCTGGACGTTCTCCATCAGCGCGTGCCGCACCAGCTCGATGAAGATCAGCATCGGGTTGGCCTCGATCAGCCGGAGCTGCCAGCCGTGCACCCGCTCGGCGAAGAACGTGACCGGGTAGAGCACGGCCGAGCCGTACATCCAGATCCGCAGGATGTAGGGGATCAGCTGCCGGATGTCGGTGATCTTGGAGATCAGGCGCGACACGAACAGGGCGAGCCCGGTGTTGAAGATCGTCTGGAGCAGCAGCGCCGGGATGAGCAGCAGCCACTGGACCGTGATCGGCTCGCCGGTGAGCAGCACGATCGCGACCAGCACGATCATCGAGGCGATCATGTTCCGCACCTCGACCAGGCTGACCGCGATCGGCAGGCTGGCCCGCGGGAAGTGCAGGGCCCGGATCAGGGCGATGTTCGACGTGATCGACTGCGAGCCCGCCTGGACCACCGACTGGGTGAATCCGAAGACGAAGACGCCGGCGCAGAGGTACGCGATGAAATTGTCGACGTTCTGCTTCGTGTTGATCAGCACGCCGAAGATCACGTAGTAGACGCCCGCGTTGATCAGGGGCGTCAGAAGCTGCCAGATCACGCCGAGCTTGGTGCTGCCCAGCGAGGCGCTGACCTTCGCGTTGGCGAAGGCGGCTATGAAGTGCCGGTACGACCACAGGTGCCGGGTGTATTCCGGCAGGCTGGGCAGTCGTCCGGCCTTGGTCAGGCCATGACTCCTGGCCAGCTCCGTGAGCGATGGCCCGGTGTCGGAATCGGCAACCGCCGTCTGAGCCATGGGGTGGTGCTCCGATCTCGTCGGCCCGTGAGGGGTGCCGGGCCCTGGTTCCTTAGGCGAGAACACTTAAGCAGCATGTCAAGTCGCCGTCGATGGAACGGCTTCGTATCGACGCCCGGAGAGGTTATCGGACTAAACGGCGGAACGCAACCGTAACGTCCTGGCGTATAGTGACCACGTGGCGACAGGAAAGCGAGCACCGGCCGGGGCGGCCGTGCTGCGAAGCGACATCACCGTGGCGATCCGCGATGCCGTGATGCACGAGCTGGCCGAAGTGGGTTACGGCCGGCTCTCGATCGAGGCCGTGGCCCGTCGCGCCGGTGTCGGCAAAACGGCAATCTACCGCCGCTGGAGCAACAAGCTCGAGATGGTGCTGGAAATCGTGTCGGACGTGGCGGGCCGCACCGTGCCCTTGCCCGACACCGGCAGCTTCGCCGGCGACCTCCAGCTGATCATGATGATCGTGAGCCGCGCTCTGCAACACCGGATCGCGTCCCAGATCATTCCCGACCTGATGGCCGAGGCCGCGCGCAACCCGCAGATCGCCGAGACCCTCCAGAAGGCTCTGCGCACCCACCAGCAGGCCGTCGGCGAAAAGCTGGTCGGTCAAGCGGTGACCCGCGGCGAGCTGCCCGAGGGCACCGACCCGGACCTGGCCGTCGACCTCATCCTGGGCCCGCTGTACTGGCGGCTGGCCGTCTCGCGCACCAAGCCGGACGCGGAGTACCTGGAGAAGCTGATGGCGGCGGTGACGGTCGCTCTGCGCGGCTCGGCCGGCTGACCGCAACCGGTTTGCACCACCGGATCGGCGCGAGGCGGGCGCGCGGCTGCCGAAGGTGGGGGCTCTGTGCCCCCTAACCCCGGAGCCGTCATGCAACACCACGTGGACACCGCCGTTCTGGACGCTGCCGCCCTCTTCGCGATCGCCATGGGCGGGCAGGTCGCCGAACAATCCGACAACCCCGGGCCGAAGCCCACAAAGGTGACGGTCTCGGCGCCGGTCGGTGTCTGGCTGAGCGCGGATGGCACGGTTCGTCTCGACATCAAGACGGACGGAACGTACGCGGGGAAGGTGGCGGGGCGCAAGCGTCGGGCGAGCGGCACCTACGACCTCGCGGGGCGGACGTTGATGCTCAGCGACGACTCGGGGCTGCACACGCCGGTGGCCGTCGGTGACGGGGTGCTGGAGATGGCTGGGCATCGGCTGGGGCGAGCTTTCTGAGGGCGGAATCAGGTCCATAAGTAGCCCACCCCTCCCTACCAGGGGGCGGGCCCAGACAGTACGCCGTGGGCCTGGACGACGCCCTGGTTTTCCACAGGCGAGCGGCTACCGACCGGCGTTGTCCACAGGGTGGCGACGGGCGCCGCCGATGGTCGCCGCTTCGGCGTAGTTTGGTGCCGCGGAGTCGCCCGGCCGTGCAACCGACGTCGCGGCCCTTCTGCTGTGCTGTGGCTGCCGTCTTGGCGGGCCGTTCTGGCGGGCCATCCTCGCGGGCCGTTCTGGCGGCCATTCTCGCGGGCTCTTCTGGCGGGGGCGGTCCTCGCGGGCCGGTCCTGGCGGGGCTGTTCTGGCACGGCGTTTTCGCGGGGTAATCCTGGCGGGGCTGTTCAGGCGAGGCGTCCTCGCGGGCGGGCCTGGCGAGGCCGTTCTATGGGCGCTGTTCTGTCGGCCGTTCTGGCGGGCTGTCCCGAGACTGTCCTGACGACGCTGTCCCGGTTGGCCATTCTCGCGGGGCTATTCTCGCGGGGCTGACCTGGCGGGGCTGACCTGGCCGGGCTGGCGGGGCTGACCTGGCGGGCTGATTCGGCGGGGCTGATCCGGCCGGGCTGGCGGGGCTGATCTGGCCGGGCCGATTTGGCGGGCTGATCTAGCGGGGCCGTCTGGTTGTGGCGGGCCCGAGGCGCGCGGGCCTCGGTGGCGGGTCGTCAGGCCGATGCGGGCTCGGGGAGGCGCGGGGCCTCGGTGGGGGCGGGGTGGCGGTCCAGGCGGAAGCTGAGCAGGGCCAGAGCGAGGCCTGTGGCGGCCAGGGCGACGCCGATCCACACCGAGGACAGGTAACCCCACCCGGCCGCGATCACCACGCCGCCCAAGGCCGCTCCGGCGCTGTTGGCGACGTTCGACGCGGACTGGTTGACGGCGGCGCCCATCAGTTGGGCGCCGGGGGCCACGGCGATCAGGCGGGCCTGCAGGGCCGGGCCGATGAACAGGGCGGCGAAGCCGACCAGGAAAGCGCCGGCGAACAGGCCGACCGGGGTGGCCGCCACGAGGCCGAACAGGGCGATGGTGCCGATCATGGCGACGAAGCCTAAAAGAACGCTGCGCCGCAGATTGCGGTCGGCGGTGAGGCCTCCCACGGCGTTGCCGGCGGTCATGCCGATGCCCATGACGGCCAGGACCCACGGCACGTACGACTCGGCCAGGCCGGTCACGTGCGTCGTGATGGGGGCGATGTAGCTGTTCACGGCGAAGAAGCCGCCGAAGCCGACGGCGGCCACCGCGGCCGCCAGCCAGACGTGCGGGGACTTGAAGGCGGCCAGCTCTGCGCGCGGGGAGCCGCCCGGAGCGGCCGTCATCTCGGGCACCGTGAAGAGCACGAACAGCAGCGTGAGGGCGAAGACGGCCGCCACCGCGAGGTAAGCCGCACGCCAGCCGGCGGCCTGGCCCAGGGCGGTGATCAGGGGGACGCCGAAGACGTTGGCCGCTGTCAGGCCGCCCAGCACGACGGCGAAGCCCTTTCCCTGGCTGCCGGGACCCAGCATCGAGGCGGCCAGCAGCCCGGCGGCGCCGAAATAGGCGCCGTGGGCCAGGGCGGCGAGGAAGCGGCCGGTCAGCACCAGGGTGAAGGTGGGCGCCAGGGCGGAGGCGACCGTGCCGACGATGAAGAGGGCCAGCAGCAGGATCACCAGGCGGCGGCGGGGCAGGCGGGCCGTCAGGGCGGCGATGGTGGGGGCGCCCACGACCACGCCGAGGGCGTAGATCGTGATCATCCAGCCGGCGGTGGCCACGGCGTCGGGGGCCGAGCGGGCGTACGCGGCGGGCAGCAGGTCGCGGGCCAGGTCGGGCAGCAGGCCCATGGCCACGAACTCGGTGAGGCCCAGGCCGAAGCCGCCCAGCGCCAGGGCCAGCAGGGCCGCCCGGCGACGACCGGCGGTGAGGTTCTCCACGTGATCGACTCTAGAACGTTCTAGGGCGGGTCGCTCTAGAACGTTCTAGTTATCACAAGTACATTCTCAGTTGTGAAAACGGTACGGGGCGGAAAGCAGTCGTGACCGGGGGCGAGCGGCGGCCCACGCTGGCCGACGTGGCGGCCCAGGCGGGGGTGTCGGTGGCGCTCGTGTCGATCGTGATGCGGGACGCGCCGGGGGCCAGCGCGGCGACCCGGGAGCGGGTGCTCGAGGTGGCCCGGCGGCTCGACTATCAGCCGGACAGCCGAGCGCGGCTGTTGCGCAGTGGGCAGAGCCGGCTGCTCGGGGTGGTCTTCGGGGTGCAGCACCCTTTCCACGACGACCTGCTGACCGGTCTCTACGACGCGGCCGAGAAGATCGGCTACGAACTGACGCTCAGCGCCGTCACTCCGCGGCGGGACGAGCGTACGGCGATCTCGGGTCTGCTTCAGGACCGGTGCGCCGCGCTGGTGCTGCTCGGACCGCAACTCCCGACCGCCGAACTGGCCACGCTGGCCGGGCGCCTGCCGGTCGTGGCAATGATGCGGACGGTGCGGCAGCGCCAGGTCGACGTGGTGCGCACCGACGACGGGCGGGGGCTGCACCTCGCGGTCGACCATCTGGTCGCGCTCGGCCACCGGGACATCGCGCACGTCGACGGCGGGCGCTGGCTGTCCTCGGCCGAACGGCGCCAGGGCTATCGCGACGCGATGCGGCGGAACGGTCTGCAGGCGTACGAGCGGGTGGTGACCGGCGGTTTCGGCGAGGAGGACGGGGCTCGGGCCGCCCGCGAGCTGCGCGAGCACCCGCCGACCGCGGTGACCGTGTTCAACGACCTGAGCGCCACCGGACTGCTCGACGTGCTGCGCCGGGACGGGCTCTCGGTGCCGGCGGACATCAGCGTGGTCGGCTATGACGACAGCAGCTTCAGCCGGCTCGCGCACATCGACCTGACCACGGTCGCGCAGGACATCGACACCATGGCGACGCTGGCCGTGGCTCGCGCGGTGGAGCGCATCGACGGCGCCCAGGTCGCCCACCGTGAGGTCGTCATCCCCCCGCGCCTCGTGGTCCGCGGCACGACCGGTCCGCCCCGCGGCGCAGCCTGATCCGCCCGGACGACCCGGCGGCTAAGCCGCGTCCCCTTTCCGCCGAACGGGAGGGAAAAGGGGGATAGATGCGCCGAGGACTGGCCCTCGCGGTGCTGCCGTTCCTGCTGGGCGCCTGCGGCGACGGATCCAGCCCGTCGTCCGGGGCGAGTCCCACGGAGGCGGCCGGCGAGGCGTGGGTGACCGTCAAGCCGGGCAGCGCGACACCCAGCGCGGCGGCCAAGCGCGGCGGCTCGTACCCGCCCGCTCTGCCCCCGGTGTCCTTCCTGCCCACCAGTGAGGCGTGTGAGCTGGCCTGGAACGAGGACATCGGCAAGGTCCTGATCCCGATGATCGTGACGCCGGCGACCCGCTCGCTGAAGGTCCAGTGGCCGGCCCGGTACGGGAACGTCTATCGCGTCGCCGCCGTACCGCAGGAGATCGTCAGCGGGGCTCAGCCCGAGCCGGTGTGGAAGACGGTGACCACCGGTGGCGGGTGCACCGGCAGCGCCACCATCAGCGGGCTGAAGTCCGGCGCGGCGTACATCGTGTGGCTCGACGCCCCGGACACGCCGCGCGGCCTGGACAACTCGCGCAGCCTCTACAGCGGCCGCTCGGGTGTCGTGAAGCCGCTGTGAAAGCGTGTCGTGAAGCCGCTGTGAAAAGCTACGAAGCGATCGTGTTCCGGCCGCTCCACTTGGCGGCGTAGAGACGGTCGTCGGCCTCGCGGAACAGCGTTTCGCCGGACATGCCCTCGCCCAGCGCGGCCAGGCCGACGCTCACCGTGATCCGGACGCCCGGGAGGATGTCGCTGCGGGCCACGGCGGCGCGGATCCGCTCGGCCACCTCCCGTCCGACGGCCAGGTCGCCCTGCAGGAAGACGGTGAACTCGTCGCCGGCGTAGCGGACCGGGATGTCGTCGGCCCGGCAGTGCGCGCGCAGGATCCGGGCCACCTCGCGCAGCGCGCGGTCGCCGGTGGCGTGCGAGTAGGCGTCGTTGATGGCCTTGAAGTGGTCGACGTCGACGATCAGCAGCACCAGCGGGGCCGGGATCAGACCGCGGTCGATGCGGTCCATCAGCAGGTCGAAGCGACGCCGATTGTCCAGGCCGGTGAGCGGATCGCGCAGGACCTCGCGCTCGGCCCGGGCCCGGGCCGCCTCCGACTCCTCACGCTGGTGGGCCTGGCGCAGCATGGCGAGCCGCTGCATGCGCAACCGCCACAGCTCCCGGGTCTGGCCCTCGACCGCCTCGAACAGGTCCCGGGCGGCCTGCCCGCCGTCGATGGCCAGGGCGGTCAGCGCCATCTCGAAGCGGATGACCGGTCGCTCGTCGGGGCGGGGGCTGAACGCGCACAGCTCTCGGGCGGCCACGAACTCGGTGCGGGCCTCGGCGAGCGCGCCCTGCGTGCGCAGGCTGATGCCCAGCGCCAGGTGGGCCATCCGGGCGTACCGGTAGTTCTCGGCCTGGCGCAGGGGCATGACCGCCTCGCGGGCCAGTTTCTCGGCCGGGACCACGTCGCCGAGCTTGGCCAGGGCCAGCGCCAGCATCGCGCCCGCGACCATGTCGTCGGGGCGCTGTTCGACGTGGCGCCGGGTGATCTCGGCGCTGCGCCGCAGCCGGGCCGCGCCCTCGTCGTGCCGGCCGACGTGACCCAGCCGCAGGCCCCAGTGCAGCAGCGTGGCCGCGTGCACCAGGCCGAAGCTCGCTTGCGTGCTGCTGAGCTGCTCGTAGGTGGTGGCGGCGGTCTCGTACATCTCGGCCGCCGTGGCCGCCTCGGCGAAGGAACACAGGGCGGAGAGGCGCCGGTCGACGTCGGTGTAGGGCCGGTCGAGCAGGACGGCGGCGCGGGCGAGGTGCCGCATGGCCAGGAAGTAACGCCCCCGAAGAACCTCGACCTGCGCGAGATCACAGAGGATCTTGGCCTCGCCCAGCACCGAGCCGGCCGCCTGGTGCAGCCGCAGCAGCCGCTCGCCGAGATCGGCCGCCTCGACCAGCCGTCCCATGTAGAGGTTGGCATACATCTGGCCCTGCACCAGGAACAGAACCGTGCGCTCGTCGCCGACCGCGTTGGCGATGGCCAGGTAGGCGTCGGCGGCGATCAGCGCTTCGTGACCGTGGCCGGTGTCGGCCAGGCGGTGGACCCGGAGGGCCAGCAGGTGGAGCGGGCCGAACGCCGTGACCGGCACCGGCAGACGCGCACCACGATCTATCCCACCCTCCATGGTTCCAGTATCAACACTGGACCGGACGCTGATCTACTGACAGGTGGACTTATCTCCGGAAGAGCTGTCGTGTACCCGTCCGGACCGGCCCGCCCAGCCGGGTGAGCGGGCCGGTCCGGACCTCAGGTCGCGACCGCAGTGTCCTCGGCGGACCGGAGCCGGTGCGAGATCGTCGGCAGTCCGGCGTCGCGCCAGGCGGCGAACCCGCCGGCCAGGTCCGTGGCCCGCCACAGACCCAGGTCCTGCAGCGCCGCGGCGGCCAGACTGCTGGTGTAGCCCTCCTGGCACGTCACGATCACTTCGAGGTCGTACGCGCCGGCGAAGGGCAGCCGGGCGTCGCTGCGGGGGTCGAGCCGCCACTCGAGGACGTTGCGCTCGATGATCACGGCGCCGGGGATCTCGCCGAACTCGGCCCGCTGGGCCGCCGGGCGGATGTCGACCAGGATCGCGCCACGGCCCAGGGCCGCCGCGGTCTCGTGCGGGCCGACGCGGGTGAGGCGGGCGCGCGCGTTGGTCAGGATCTGCTCGATGCTCAGCGAGCCGGGCGGGGCGACGGTCACCATTGCGCACCGGCCCGTTCCACCGTGAGCGTCTCGAGGCCCGCGGCGCCGATCCGGTACTTGGTCATCGTGGTGAGTGCGGGGCCGTAGACGTGGATGCTGACGGCGGGCTGGTGCGACCGGTTGGTCATGCGGTGCACGTGGTGCCCGCCGAAGCGGCGGCCGGCGCCCTCGCCCAGCTCGCGCGGGGTGACGCGGGGCGCGTGGCCGTCGGCGATCGACACGGTGTCCTCGGTCAGCGTGCCGCTGAAGACGTGGAAAGCGCCGGCCGAGCCACCGTGGTCGTGCCACTCGGTGCCCTGGCCGGGCAGCCAGGTCAGCAACCAGACCTCGTGGTCGTCGGCGAGGTGCAGGCGTTGGTACCAGCGGTCGACCGGGTTGAAGCGCGGGGCCGTCGGCCACTCCTGCGGAGCGGCGGCGAAGCGCGTGGCGACGGCGAGATGGTCGAGACGGGCGTCGACGACGGTCACGGGAGCTCCTCGCTTGTCAGGCGTTGCTTTTTATACATTGCCTATCAGTCCAGTAGGTTTAGGGCCACAGTACCGCCTCGGCGGTGAAGGTGGCGGGAAGTCAGCCGATCAGGATCGCGCGGTGTCGGAAACCACGCGGAAAACGCTGGTCAGCTGGGACAGCAGGCGCTGGCGCAACGCGCCAGATCGATCGCCAGGTCGGCGATGAGAGGGATACCCTTCCGCTGCATGGTCACCATGCTGGCGCGACGGTGACAGGTCGTCAAACGGCGTCCAGGATGTGAGAGCGGTTCTTGTCGGACGAGTGCGGAGCTGCCGGCCACGGCGCTGTGCGGTCCCGGGTGTGCTTCGCCCGCTGCCGGATGGCAGGCTCGTGCCCCGTGATCGATGACTCTGCGAAGGACTACCCGCACGACGCCCGGATCGACCCGGGTCCCGTGGAGGCTCGCCCATGAGGGCGGTCATCGTCGCGGCCGCGGTCGCGTTCATCATCTCCCTGTTCGGTACGCCGGTGGCCATCCGGGTGTTCACCGCCCTCAAGGCCGGGCAGCCGATCCGATCGCTGGGGCTGGCCTCGAACCAGGGCAAGAAGGGCACGCCCACGATGGGCGGCTCGGTGTTCATCATCGCCACCGTCTTCGCCTACGTGGCCGGGCACATCGCCCTGACCACCCTGCCCGAACGGCAGATCGTCCAGACGGGCCCGACCATGACGGCCCTCGTCCTGCTCGGGCTGTTCGTGTTCTGCGGCGCGGTCGGCTTCGTCGACGACTTGCTCAAGGTGCGCCGGCGCAACTCCGACGGCCTGTCCGCCAAGGGCAAGCTGCTCGGCCAGGCGATCGTCAGCGGTGGGTTCGGCGTCGCCGCGCTCTACGTGGCCAGCACCAACGGCCAGACCGTGATCAGCGAGCACATCTCGTTCATCCGGGACATCAGCTGGCTCGACGTCGGCAAGGTCGGCTCGGTCATGGCCTTCGTCTTCGTGATCACGGCCATGTCCAACGGCGTGAACCTCACCGACGGCCTGGACGGCCTGGCCACCGGCGCGTCGATCCTGGTCCTGGGCGCGTACGCGGTGATCGGGTACTGGCAGTACCGGCACTGGTGCGGCGACACCGACTACGCGCTGAACAACGACTACTGCTACCAGGTGCGTGACCCCCTGGAGATCGCGATGATCGCCGCCGCGGCGGCCGCCGCCTGTGTGGGCTTCCTGTGGTGGAACACGTCCCCGGCCCGGATCTTCATGGGGGACGTGGGCTCGCTCGGGCTCGGCGCCCTGATCGGCGGGCTCGCCGTGGCCACCCGCACCACGCTGCTCTCGATCATCATCGGCGGGCTCTTCGTCCTCATCACGACGACCTGGGTGATCCAGATCGTCTCGTTCCGGACCACCGGTAGGCGGGTCTTCCGGATGGTGCCCCTCCACCACCACTTCGAGCTGGCCGGATGGAGCGAGATCAACATCGTGATCCGGTTCTGGATCGTGGCCGGCGTCTGCGTGGCGATCGGCCTGGGCCTGTTCTACTCGGAGTTCTTGGCCGTCGTCGGCTGACGCCACGCGGCACGCGATCCGACTCCGATGGACGCGAAATCCTCCAAAGCGCGCTTATCGCCCTGTTGGCGCCCTGAAGTTCCCTGGGTCGTCACTGATCGCGACGTATTCGCGCGTCCATTAGTTGATCGAGTGAAGATAGCGACACGCTCCTGATATTTCGCTCCGGAACGTATGCGCCGCGCATTACCGATACGGAAATATCCGGACACGTGGTGCGCGATTCCACTGCATACAGTCACGGGTCTCCGTCGAGTGAAACCCGGTCCGGCGGCCGGCATTGCCCGCCTCCTCGCCGCGTCCGCCAAGACTTGCCCGGGCGCAAGTTCCCCGTGCTCCAGGAGTCGGCGGCGGCCTGCCCGCAGCGTCGGCGGCAATGATCATGATTGTGTCACCTGAAAGAAGCTCGCGGCGGTTAGCCTCTTTCCGAAACAACGCGATTGCGGCCCTCCGGAGTCGTGTCGATACGCTCAGTGAACTAAATACACCGATGGCATCACCGGATCGGCTCAGCGCCTCAGCCGTTAAGGCGGAAATCAAGCTGAGCCGGCGCTCGGCAATCGAGATGGCTATATGGTGACCTCGCCGCTGAGAACCGGTGCCGGAGGTGCCCTCGCCCGCCCCCTCCGGCTCCCCCCCCGATCAACGAGGACGGACACGTGTTGAAGTCACGCCGCGGTCTCCTAGCCGCCGGCCTAGCCGTTGCCGTGGTCGGCGCCATCGGCGTCGTCTCCACCGTGAATGCGGGCGCCGACCAGATCGCGAGCCCGCCCGAGGCCAGCTCGGCGCCGGCCGCCGCGGGCGCCGACGCCGACGCGACGGAGATCGACCCGGCCGACATCACCCCGCCCGCGCGTCTGCCCTGGGGCGATCCGCCCCGGCGGATCAAGAAGGGCCGTGACGGCGCCACCAGCAAGACCCTGCGCGCCCAGGGCCTTTCCGCCGCCCCGCCCGACGCGAGCGGGTCGCTGGCGCCGCGCGGCAAGCACGGTCCGAAGGGCCGCAGCGGCGGCCGGAGCGGCGTGATCCGCTCGCAGCAGACCACTATCGCGCCGCCGAAGCCGCCGGGTGTGAAGCAGGCCGCCGCCGCCGCGAACGACGTCAACTACCTCTACAACGTGGGCTCGCAGGACGCCAACAGCGCGGGCGTCTTCGCCAACGTGACGATCGGGAAGCCGGAGCTCGCCAAGAAGGACTACCACTCGCTGGCCGAGATCGCGCTGCAGTCGGCCGACGGCGAGCAGATCGTCGAGGTTGGCTGGACGGTCGACCGCGTCGTGAACGGCGACGACGACCCGCACCTGTTCGTCTTCCACTGGGTCAACGACGTGCCGAAGTGCTACAACGATTGCGGCTTCGTGCAGGTCAGCCCGAACATCAAGCCGGGAGCGACGCTCACCTACGGCGTCACCAAGAAGTTCGGCATCCAGTACTTCAACAACGCCTGGTGGGTCGCCTACGACACTGAGTGGGTCGGCTTCTTCCCCGAGAAGATCTGGAACGACGCGGGCGTCCAGTTCGACCGGTCCGGTTACGTGCAGGTCTTCGGCGAGATCGCCGCCGCCCAGTCCAAGCCCTGCACCGACATGGGCAACGGCACGGCTCCCGACACGGAGGACTCCGCCGCAGCCCGCTTCTCGAGCGTCGGCTACGTCGACGGGCCGTCTCCCGTCCTGTTCATGCGCAGCACGGTTCCTGACCAGTACGCGGTGGCCAAGGTGATGGACAAGTCCGTGACCCCGTGGAGGGAATCGACCCGGTCGTTCCGCTACGGCGGTCCGGGCCGCGCGGGCTGCTGAGCCCGCGGTCCGACATGTGACGCGATGCCCGGTCCCGGCGAGGGGGACCGGGCATCGTTCTGTTCCGCGGCACCGGCTCAAGCCGTCCGCGTGGCGCCCGCGAAAGCCCGGTCGAACCGAGTTCACTCCCGCGGTGTACAACGTGGTGGCGGACGAGTTTAAGGCGGGCACGGATGAGGCGACGGGTGAGCCCCGACGAGGAGCTGATGACCGCGCTCTACACCGAGCACTACGCGGTCCTGCTCAGCTTCGTCCTGCGCTACGTGCACGACCGGCACCGGGCCGAGGATCTGGTGCAGGAGACTCTGCTGCGGGCCTGGAAGCACATCGACCACCTCGACCCCGATCCCGGCCGCACCCGCTCCTACCTGCTGACCATCGCGCGCAATGTGGTGACCAACGCGTGGCGGGCCGAGCAGCGCCGCCCCCATCTGGTGGCCGACGAGGCCGCGGTCAACGCCATGCCCTCCGCCGACAACGTCGACCGGATGGTGGAGGGCTGGCTGGTGGCCGAGGCGATCGAGCGACTCTCGGCCGACCACCAGGCTGTGGTGCGGGCGATGTATTACGAGGGCCAGAGCGTGGCCGACGCGGCCCGCAAACTCTCGGTGCCCGAGGGCACGATCAAGTCCCGCGCGTACTACGCGGTGCGGGCGCTGCGCACCGTGTTCGAGGAGATGGGGGTGCTGCGGTGAGCACCGACCACGACGAGCTGCATCGCCTGCTCGGCGGCTATCTGCTCGGCGGCCTCGACGAGGCCGACACCGAGCGGCTCGACGCCCACCTGCGCGACTGCGACCGCTGCCGCGACGAGCTCGACCGCCTCGCGCCCGTGCCCGAGCTGCTGCGCCGGCTGCCCGACGCCGAGCGGGCCGACGATGTCGCCCCGGCGCCGGTCACCCTGTCGGCCCGGCCGAGCCAGGAGAACATCGACGGCCTGCTGCGCCGCCTGCGGGCCGAGCGGTCCCGGCAGAGCCGGATGGCCGGCGTCCGCTGGCTCGCCGCCGCGGCGGTGGTGCTGGTCGCGGTGGCGATCGGCTTCGGCGTGGTGCGCGGCAACCGCGAGGACCGGCAGCCGCAGGTGCTGCCCAGCCCTCAGCTGGTGACCGCGCAGTTCGAGCCGGCCGAGGGCAGCGGCATGGCCGGGGAGGCGGTGCTGACGCCCAAGACGTGGGGTGTCTCGGTCGCCCTAGATGTCAGCAAGCTCAGCGGCGACGGGCCTTTCCACTGTCAGGTGCGCGGGGCAGCCGGGCAGGTCGAGCAGGCGATGGTGTGGGGGCCGACGCCGAGTGGCAACGCCAAGGTGATCGGCGCGACCTCGATCCAGCTGCGCAACGTCAGCCGGATCGAGGTCCAGGACCACGAGGGGCACGTCCTCGGCACGGCCGAGGTCGACTGAGCCGCGCCGGTCAAGTGACCCTTCTCAGGCGTACGAGATAGGTCTGGGCCACCACGACCAGTGCGAGGAAGGCGCCGCTGATCACCTGCTGCCAGTTGCTGTTGACGTTGCCGACCTGGTTGATGAGGTTCTGGATCACGCCGAGCAGCAGCACCCCGGCGATGGTCCCGGCGATCGTGCCGGCCCCACCGGTGAGCAGGGTCCCGCCGATCACCACGGCGGCGATCGCGTCCAGCTCCATGCCGGTGCCCAGGACCGTGACGCCGGAGCCCAGCTTGGCCGCGTTGATCGCTCCGGCCAGGCCGGCCAGCAGGCCCGACAACACATAGACCCAGACCTTCGTGCGCCGCACCGGCACGCCCATCAGGCCGGCCGCGTCCTCGCTGCCGCCGACCGCATAGACCGAGTGACCGAACCGGGTGCGGGCCAGCACCACCATGCCGGCCACGACCAGCGCCGCGACCAGCCACACCTGGTATCCGATGTCGAGGAACGAGCCGTTCCCGAGCGTGCGGAAGGCGTCGTCGCGGACCAGGTAGGTCTCGGAGCCCTCGGAGCTGATCGCCCGCATGAGCCCGCGCGCGCCCAGCAGCGCGGCCAGCGTCACGATGAACGGCGCCATCCGGGTGTACGCGATGAGGAGCCCGTTGGCCAGGCCGATCGCCCCGCACACGGCCAGGGGCAGCGCGAACGCGGCGAGAATCCCGTATTGCGAGGCCCAGGCGGCGAGGACGCCCCCGAGCACGTAGAGCGAGCCCACCGAGAGGTCGATGCCGCCCGTGATGATCACGAACGTCATGCCGAGCGCGATCAGCATCGGCGGCGCCGCCGCGACCAGGATCGTGGCCGCATTGTCGAAGCTCCGGAAGTTGGGGAAGGTGGCCAGCGCGATCAGGGCCACGACGATCAGGACGGCGAGCGCCCCCTGACGCTGGATCGTGCCGACGATCCGGTCGGTGCGCTCGG
This sequence comes from Actinoplanes sp. M2I2, assembly GCF_023544445.1. Lineage (GTDB taxonomy): Bacteria > Actinomycetota > Actinomycetes > Mycobacteriales > Micromonosporaceae > Actinoplanes. The sequence goes on from NZ_JALPVJ010000008.1 coordinate 302,426, forward strand.
CCTTGCGGACGTCCTCGGCGACGATCGCGGACACTTCCGGATCCGAGGCGATTCCCATGGTCACCGGGTCTTCCTCTCTCGGGCCACGTAGACGGCGATCAGGATGATGACCGCCTGCACCATCTCGGTGGTGGAGGGCTGCAGGTTGTGTTTGATCATGGTGGCGATCACCAGCTGCATGAGCAGGGCGCCGGCCACGGTGCCCAGGACGCGGACCTTGCCACCGGTGAGCGGGGTGCCGCCGACCACGACGGCGGTGATCGCCGAGAGCTCGATCAGCAGGCCCACCGACGAGGCGTCGCTGGACTGGATGCGCGCCACCGAGAGCAGGCCGGCGATCGAGGCGAGCACCGAGCAGACCACGTAGACGGTGATCAGCACCCGCTTGACCGGCAGCCCGGCCAGCTCGGCGGCCGGCCGGTTGCCGCCGATGGCCAGCAGCCGCCGGCCGAAGACCGTGCGGCGCACCACGAAGGCCACGATGAGCACCATCAGCGCCGCGATCCAGACCAGCACCGGGATGCCGAACAGGTCGCCCGAGCCGAGGTAGAGGAAGTCGGCGTTGCGGATGTCGACGAGCTTGCCCTCGCTGATCACCACGGCCAGACCGCGGCCACCGACGAACAGGGCCAGCGTGGCGACGATCGGTTGCAGGCCGACCCGGGCCACCAGCACCCCGTTGATCAGGCCGACCGCGACCCCGGCGAGGAGGGCGACCAGAATCGCGGCCACCACCCCGTACCCGAGGTAGAGCGGGATGAAGGCGGCGGCCAGTGCCATGACCGAGCCGACCGAGAGGTCGATGCCCTCGGTGCCGATCACCAGCGCCATGCCGAGCGCCACGATCACGATCGGCGCCACCTGGATCAGCTGGATGCGCAGGTTGCTCCAGGTCGCGAAGTACGGGGTGAAGAAGATGTTGTAGACGACCAGCAGCACGATGGCGGCGTAGACGCCGTACCTCGGCAGCCAGGCGCGCAGCCGGGCGCCGTCGACGACGGGCCGGGCGGTCACCGTCTCAGTGCTCACGGGTGGCCTCCGTCGCAATGGTGGACATCAGGTCCTCGGTGGTCACCTGGGCGCCGGTGAGGGTGCCGACCACGACGCCGTCGCGCAGCACCACCACCCGGTCCGAGCCCTCGACCAGCTCCTCGGCGTCCGACGAGACCAGCACGACCCCGAGCCCCTCGGCGGCCAGCTCGTCGATCAGCGACTGGACCTCGGCCTTGGCGCCGACGTCGATGCCCCGCGTCGGCTCGTCGAGCAGCAGCACCTTGGGGCCGGTGGCCAGCAGCCGGGCCAGCAGCACCTTCTGCTGATTGCCGCCGGACAGGTCGCCGACCACCTGATCGGGACCGGACGCCTTGATCTGCAGGCGCTTCATGTACCGGTCGACGACCTCGTCGACCTTGCGGTCCGACACGAATCCGAACCGGGACAGGCGGGGCAGCACGGCCAGGGCGATGTTCTCGCGCACCGACAGGCCGGGGATGATCCCCTCGGCCTTGCGGTCCTCGGGCTGCACCGCGACGCCGAACCGCACCGCGCGTACGGGGGTGGGTTTCCTCAGGTCCTTGCCGTCGACCTGGATGTCGCCGCTGTCCAGGTGGTACGCGCCGCCGATGGCCTTGATCGTCTCACTGCGCCCGGCGCCGAGCAGCCCGCCCAGACCGACGACCTCGCCGGGCCGCACGTCGAAGGTCACGTCGTGCAGCTTGTGCCGGCTGTTGAGCTCGCGTACCCGCAGGACGGGGGTCGCCTCGACGTCGCCGGTGGCCGCCCCGGAGAAGGCGGTCGCGCCCTCCCGGCGTACCTCGGCCATGTCGCGGCCGAGCATGAGCGAGACCAGTCGGATGCGCTCGAGGTCGGCCAGCCGGCCGGTGTGCACCAGCTTGCCGTCGCGCAGGATCGTGACCGCGTCGCAGATCTGGTAGAGCTCGTCGAGGCGGTGGCTGACGTAGATGATGCCGATGCCCCGGGAGTGCAGGTCGCGGATGACCCCGAAGAGCGTCTGCACCTCGCGCGGCTCGAGCGACGAGGTGGGCTCGTCCATGATGACGACCTTGGCATCGATCATGACGGCGCGGGCCAGGGCCACCATCTGCTGGGCGCCGAGGGCCAGGGTGCCGAGCGGGCGGCGGACGTCGGCCGAGACGCCGTAGTCGGTCAGGATCGCGCGAGCCTGGTGTTCCATGCGCCCACGGTCGATGAGGCCGAAGCGGCGGGGTTCACGACCGAGGAAGAGGTTCTGCGCCACGCTCATCAGCGGGACGAGGTTGACCTCCTGATAGATGGTCGAGATGCCGGCGCGCTGGGCGTCCATCGGGGTGCCGAACTGCACCGGCTGGTCCAGGTACCGGACGTCGCCGCCGTCCGGCTGGTAGACGCCGGTCAGAACCTTGATCAAAGTGGACTTGCCGGCGCCGTTCTCGCCGACCAGCGCGTGGACCTCGCCCGGTTGCAGCGTGAAGGAGACCTGGTCGAGGGCGCGTACGCCCGGAAATATCTTCGAGACGTCGATGACTTCCAGCAACGCCATGCAGGGCTCCTCATTCGGCGCAGTTCCTTGTGAAGCCGGGCCGGGTGGTCAGGGCACCACCCGGCCCGGTGGTCTCCGCTACCCCAGCGGGGCGGCGTTGTTCCAGGTCGCGTCGGCGTTGTAACTGCCGGCGCTGTCCCACGTGTTGCCACCGCCGTTGGTGGCGATGTAGACGGCCTCCGCGTAGTGCCGCCAGTGATAGCCGGGATAATTGATCGATTCGAGCGAGACGGTGCCCGCCCCGCCGTTCAGCCCGGGCCGGGCACAGAACGTGGCGTCCTGGGCGAACACCGCCGAGCCGTCGTTCCCGGCCTTCTGCAGCCGGTAGCCGGCGTGCCGCAGGTACTGACCCGGGTTGTTGGCCGACTCGAACGTGTAGCAGCTGTTGTCGGCCAGTCCGGCCCGGACGACGAAGGTGGCGTCCTGCCGGTCGGCGACCGGGCTCGACGCGGCGATCACGTCGGTGCGGGCCAGGTTGTCCCGGTGCCGCAGGTAGCGGGTGTCGAAGCCGGCCGTGGTGACCCGGAACGACCGGCTCTGCCCGACGGTCAGGTCGGCCCCGCTGCGCCACAGCGGGGCGACGACCGCCCAGCTCGCGTCCTGGGCGAAGGATGCGCCGCCGCTCTGCTCGACCCAGACCTCCCCGCCCCGGTGCCGCAGATAGTGGCCGGGCAGGTTGGCCGACTCCAGCGAGGTGCCGCCCCCGGACAGCCCGGCCCGGCCGCAGAACGTGGCGTCGGCCGCGAACGTGCCGCCGGTGGAGGCCTCGCGATACACCCGGTACGCGCGGTGCCGCAGATATTGGCCGGGGAAGTTGCGGGACTCGAACGAGTAGCAGGCGGCGTTGGACAGGCCCGGCCGCACCCAGTACGTCGCGTCCTGCCGCTCGGCGGTGGGGCTGCTCGTGGTGAGCACGTCGGTGCGGGCCGCGCCGGCGGCGTGCCGCAGGTAGCGGTCGGTGTAGCCCGCCGTGGTGACCCGCAGCGACACCAGCTTGCCGGTGGCGATGGTGCTGCCGTCGGCCGCGCCGAGCACCCGCTGGTGCACGTCACGAACCCGGGCGAAGTCCATCTTCTGCTGCTGCCGGTCGTAGGTGAAGAAGCCGTTGAGCTCCTCCTCGACGTCGGTCGGTTCGGTGTAGACGGAGCCGGACAGCCCGTTGGCGTTGATCAGGTCGATCATCCGGCTGGTGATCTGCACGTACCGGTTGGTCAGCGCGGTCGAGTCGGGCAGCCACTCGTACGCGAACTTGCCGGCCGTCGGCCACTCGCGGTTCGTGCGCAGGCCCAGGCCGCCGTACTCGCCGTTGACCACGAACCGGGTCGCGGTCGGCGGGCGGGTGATGCCCGGCCCGACGTACAGGTGATCGTCGATGACGTCGCCGTTGCCCGGGTCGGGGTCGGAGTCGCAGCAGTTCGAGCCGGAGTTGTGGTTGACCATGCGGGTCGGGTCCCAGCTCTTGACCAGATCGGCGATCCGGCCGGCGTCGTACTCGCCCCAGCCCTCGTTGAACGGCACCCACTGGACGATCGACGTGATGCCCTTGTGCTCGTCGACCAGCTCGCGCAACTCCTTCTCGAAGCGGGTGCGCCCCGCCGCCGACGGCTCGCGGCCGCTGGCCAGCGCGGGCATGTCCTGCCAGACCATCAGCCCGAGCCGGTCGGCGTGGTAGAACCAGCGGTCGTTCTCGACCTTGATGTGCTTGCGGACCATGTTGAAGCCGAGCGCCTTCTGCTGTTCGAGGTCGAAGCGCAGCGCGGCGTCGGTGGGCGCGGTCGAGATGCCGTCCGGCCAGTAACCCTGGTCGAGGGTGCCCAGCTGGAAGACGAACTTGCCGTTCAGCGTCGGCCGCAGGACCCCGCCGAGCATCGCCTTGCCCAGTGACCGCATGCCGAAGTAGCCGCCCACGGTGTCACCGCTGCCCAGGGTGACCCTCAGGTCGTACAGGAAGGGGTCGCCGGGTGTCCACAGTCGAGCATTGGGCACCGCGACCCGGAAGGAGGAGCCGACCGTGCCGGTGGCCGTGCCGACGACCGTGCCGCCGGAGAGGACCTGCGCGGTGACTGCCTGTCCGCTCGCGTTGGCCGCCTGCACCGTCAGGTCGAGTCCGCCGGCCGCGACGTTCGGTGTGGTGTCGAGCCGGGTGATCCGCGCCGGGTTGGTCGGTTCGAGCCAGACCGTCTGCCAGATGCCCGAGTACGGCGTGTACCAGATGCCGCCGCGGTTGATCCGCTGCTTGCCGACCGGGATGTCCTGGGAGTCGGTGGGATCCCAGACGCCGACGATGATCTCGTTGCTGCCGGGGCGCAGGGCGCCGGTGATGTCGTACGAGAACTTGTCGTAGCCGCCCTCGTGGGTGCCGAGCAGGGTGCCGTTGACCCACACCTTCGACTGCCAGTCGACCGCCCCGAAGTTGAGCTGGACGTTCTTGCCCGACCAGCCGGCCGGGACGGTGAACGCGCGCCGGTAGTACGAGTAGTCCTGCCGCCGCATGATCCCGGAGAGCGCGCTCTCGATCGGGTACGGAACGAGGATCTCCTCGCCGAGGGTCTGGCCCGTGGGCGGGGTGCTGAGGTTGGTGGCGCCGGCGAACTGCCAGATGCCGTTGAGGCTCTGCCAGTCCGTCCGGGTGAGCTGAGGGCGGGGGTATTCGGGCAGCGGGTTGGTGGTGCTGACCTGGCCGGTCCACGGCGTGGTCAGCGGTGGCGTCTTGGGGACGAACGCCGCCGCGGGGGAGGCGGTGGCGACGACGGCGCCGGCGGTGGCGGTCAGCGCCGCGACCACGAGGGCCAGGAACCTGGGGGGATGTGCGGTCACGTTCTCTCTCCTTCGAAGAAGTGAGCCGTGCGGGGATGCACACATACTGACGTGATCGCACATAGTCAGCAATAGATGAACCTCAATATGCCGGACTGTGCCTCGAACGGGCCCGGCGGTGCCAGGAGCGGCGCCGCCGGGCGGGTCCTCAGTACGCGCTGCTGATGTCCGTCTTGGCGTTGTCCGGGCCGTACTGGCGGTCCTGGATGATGATGTCCTCGCCGACCGGCTGACCGTCGAGGAACTTCTGCGCGGTCTCGAAGGCGAGCGGGCCGAACCGCGGGTTCGACTCGATCACCGCGGCCGCCCAGCCGTCCACGATGGCCTGCACGGCGCCCTGGGTGCCGTCGATCGAGACGACCTTGACGTCGCCGGCCTTCTTGCCGGCGCCCTTCAGGGCCGTGATCGCGCCTAGAGCCATTTCATCGTTCTCGCCGTAGATGCCGTTGATGTCCGGATTGGACTGCAGGAGCTGCTCGGTGACTTTCTGCCCTTCCTCGCGCGCGAAGTTGCCCGTCTGCTCGAAGACGACCTGGATGTCCGGCGCGACCTTGGCGATCTGCTCCTTGAAGCCACTCGTCCGCAGCGTGGTCACGTTGTTGCCGGGCGAGCCGAGCAGGATGGCGACCTTGCCCTTGTTGCCCATGGCCTTGGCCATCTCGTCGGCCGCGCGCTTGCCCTGCTCGGCGAAGTCCGACCCGATGAAGGTCAGGTAGTCCTTGCAGGGATCGGCGTTGATCTTGCGGTCGATCGTGATGATCGGGACCTTCTTGGCGGTCGCCTTGGCGAAGACGGAATCCCAGCCGTCGGAGTTGAGCGGGGCGATCACCAGCAGCTGGACGCCGGAGTCGATCATCTGCTCGACGTCGCTGATCTGCTTGTTGAATTGAGAGTTCGCGTTCGTGGCGGTGAGGTTGGTGATGCCGAGCTTGGCCGCCTCGTCCCGGATGGACTTCGTCTCGGCGATGCGGAACGGGTTCGTCTCCTTCTCCGACTGGGAGAAGCCGACCTTCGCCGTCTTGAGGTCGAACTTGGAGCCGCCGTACTGCTCGAGAGTGCAGGTCGCGGCGCTGGGATCGGCCGACTGCGCCACCTGGGCACCGGCGGAGGCGGGCGTGTCGCTCGCCGTCGTGCCGCTGTCCTCGGACTTGGCACAGGCGCTGAGGAAGAGAAGAGCCGCACCTAGGATCGCGGCCGCCGGCCGCCAACGGCCGGGGGAAACGCTCATGACAGTGCTCCTTAGCGGTGGATGTGACATCGGGGAGTAACCACCTCGAAACACATTCACGCACTATCGAACTTTTTCTGTCAAGACGTTGATCCATAGATGCTCACGAGTGCACGCGATCCACGATCGTCTTTGTCGGACCGGCTTGATCAAACCATGGGAGTCGATGTCCGCGCGACGTCCCAGCGCGCCGACATGGAGGCGTACAGGCGGCGGGCCTCCTCGGGCCGCTCGCCACTCAGCACGGCGGCGTCCTCGAGCGCCCCGGCCAGCTCGAAGGTGCGACCGACCTTGCGGTAGTGGGCGGCCGCGGTCAGCGCCGGGCCCGGATCGCCGAGCAGCAGCGCCCGGCATCGCAGGTTCGCCGCGTACGCCCGGGCCGGTCGCACCTCGTGCGCGGCCTCGGTGGCGCAGATCGTGGCGGCCCGTTCGGCGATGTCCGGGCGGTCGTGCCGGCGGGCGAGCCGCAGCACGTCGGGCAGCCACTGGTGACGCAGCATCATCGGGGCGTACGCCGGCTGGAGGAGCGGCGCGAGCAGCTCGAGCGCCTCGTCCGGGCGGTTGTGCTGCTCGGCGGCCAGCGCCCGGGCGACCAGCAGGAAGTCGCAGTTCTCCCGTTCCGCCTCGCTGGCCGGCACGGCGTCGGCCGCCCCCAGGTGAGCCGCCGCCAGATCCCGCGCGTCCCGGTGCAGGGCGATCAGCGCGGCCACCCCGTGCAGCAGCATGGTCACCGCGCCCGGCTCACGCTGACCGTGGAACGTGATGCCCGGGCCGTCCTCGGTCACCGCGCCCACCTCGGCCAGCGCCTCGTCCCAGCGACCGAGCCAGTAGTCCTGGACCGCGGTGGCCACCTGCAGGCCGGCGGGTAGGCGCTCCTCGGCGGCGAAGGCGGCGGCGGTGCGCAGCGTCTCCTGCGCCTCGTCGAGCCGGTCGAGGTTCTGCAGCGAGAACAGGCGGTTGTCCAACAGATCGAAATATGTGCCGGCCAGCCCGGGGCGACCCCGCACCACGGCGAGCGCACGGTCCACATGCTCCAGGGCGCGTTCGTGGTCACGCCGGATCGAACTGGTCATCCAGATGGTCTGCAGGGCGAAGGCGGTCTCGTAGGGCTGGCCGGCGGTCACCGCGTCGTCGTAGACCGCCCGGGCCCGGCGCTCGGCCGCGTCCAGATCGTCCAGGTCGCCGCGGCGGAAGTTGGCCAGCAGCACCCGGTGCCGGGAGCGCCAGATCGCCGGCACCCGGTCGTCGTCGACCGCCTCGTGCAGCATCGCCTCGGCCTCGGCCGTCTCGCCCCGGCGGTGCCGCATGGTGGCCAGCAATTGGCGCATCTCGGCCCGATCGACCGGGTCCGTCGTGAGGCTCATCGCCTCCTCGGCCTGGTGCAGCGGCACCCGACCGTGCCGGTACTCGAGCCGCACCAGGGCGACCAGCAGGGTCGCCCGCTCCTCGGCCGAGGGCAGGTCGGTGGCCAGGGTGCGCCGGATCAGGTCGCCCGCGATCTGCGGGGCCCGGCGCACCACCGCCGCGTGATGGGTGACCAGCCACGTGAGCACCCACGAGTCGGCCAGCGGGGCCGAGGCGTCGATCTGCTCGGCGACCCGGGTGAGCGGGCTGCCGCCGGCCGCGAGCACCTCGGCCGCGTGCCGGTGCAGCCCCGCCCGCAGCGCCGGCGGCACGCTCGCGACCAGCGCCTGGCGCAGGAACGGGTGCCGGAACGCCAGATCCGTTCCACTGTCGACCAGCACGGCCGCGTCGAGGGCCTCCTCGAGCGCGCCGACCAGGTCGAGCGCCGAGCGGCCGGTGACCGCCACGACTTCGCTCACCGAGAACTCCGAGCCGAGCAGCGCGGCCAGCCGCAGCACCTCACGGGTCTCGGGGGTGAGCACGTCGAGCGCGGCGTGCACGGCGTCGAGCAGAGTCTGCGGCGGCTCGACGGTGACGTCGGGGCCGATGTCGGCGCGGCCACCGCTGATCGCGACGGCGTCCCGCTGCCGCAGGGCCGTGACCAGCTCGCGGGCGAAGAGCGGGTTGCCGCCGGAGCGGGCCGTCACCTCCCGCAGATGGGGGCCGGGCGGAGCGCCGACCAGGGCGGTGACCAGCCGGTCGAGCTCGGCCGGGGCGAGCGGGCCGAGGTCGAGCGGCATCCGCTGCCGGGCCTGGACGAGACGGCGCAGCCCGGCCTGATGCGCGTCGGGCCGGGCCGCGGCGACCAGCAGTAGCGGCTGCTTGCCGACCAGGCCGAGCATCCGCTCCCAGACCCGTACGGTCGCGTTGTCGGCCCACTGCATGTCGTCGACGACCAGCACCAGCGGCGAGGTGGCACAGGCCGACCGCACTGCCGCGACGATCTGGTCCTCGGCCGGCTCGGCGTCCGCCAGCTGCGGCCGGCGCGACGCGGTCTCGAGCCCGAGGGCCCGCGACAGCACCTGCAGGGGAACGCGCGACCCGAGCTGGTCGGCCGCGCCCCAGGCCACCCGGCACCCGAAGCGGGCCGCGTCGGCGAAGGCGTGGGTGAGCAGCTCGGTCTTGCCGATGCCGGGCTCACCGGAGATCCAGACCGCGCCGCCGCGACCCGCCGCCACCGTGCGCACCAGCCCGCGAAGGTGATCGATTTCGGCCACCCGCCCGACCCAGGACCGCCCCCCGAGGCCGTCGCGCAGGGCCTTGGCGATGGGTGTCGGCACCACCGTCCGGAAGGAATCGGGAACGGCCCGGGCGGCGCCGCGCTCGGCCGAGCCGGCCAGCAGCTGACGGTGCAGCGAGCGCAGCGCCGGCCCCGGCTCGATGCCCAGCTCGGCGACCAGGGTGCGCCGGGCCGTCCGGAAGACCTCGAGCGCCTCGCCGTGACGACCGGCCCGGTGCAACGCGCGCATCAGCAACTCGTGCAGCGGCTCGTGCAGCGGGTGGTCGCGTACCAGGCCGGTGAGCTCGGCGATCAGCTCGTCGTCGCCGCCGCCCTCGAGCCGCAGCCGGGCGCGCTGCTCGGCCGCGGCCAGCCGCAACTCGGCCAGCCGTTGCCGGTCGAGCTCGAGGAAGGGGCCGGCCAGACCCGCGTATGCGTCCCCGCGCCACAGGGCCAGAGCCTCGTCCAGCCGGGCGACGGCGGCCGTCGCGTCCCCGGCGGCGAGCCGCTCGGCCGCGGCGGCCCGCAGCCGGTGGAACCGGGCCGAGTCGAGAGCGTCCGCGCCGACGCGCAGCACGTAGCCGCCCGAGCCGGAGCCCAGGTTGTCCGGCTGGAGCACCCGGCGCAGCCCCGAGACGTACGTGTAGACGCTGCCCACGGCCGTGACCGGCGGCGAGTCCCCCCAGATGGCGCTGATCAGCTCGTCGCGGCCGACCACACGACCGGCGTGCGCGGCGAGCACCGCGAACACCGCGCGCTGCCGGGCCGGACCCAGATCGAGCTCGGTCTCGTTCAACCAGGCCCGGACCGGGCCGAGCACACTGACGCGCACGTTCGGCACGTGTCCTCCCGGTTCGGTGATCGAAGGGGACGCAGTGGGAGACGACCTAGGTGCCAACGGATAACACAAAGCGCACGGAGGGGCACTCCTGATCGGCCGGCCTTCCGCGCGGCCGCCGCCCTCTGGTCAACTGGTTCATCGGCGGTCCGCCCGCGATGAAGGTTCCGTGAAGGTTCCCTGAAGGCACTTTTCGCAGACTGACCTCCCTGACCTTATGGGGAGGCCGCCATGGAACAGATCCGCGTCGCCGTGCAGGCGACCGACCCGCTCAGCCACGCCGGCCTCGCCGCGTTGCTCCAGTTCCGCGGCGACCTCACCGTAGTGCGCAACGCCCAGCGTGCGGAAGCTGATGTGCTGGTCGTGGCGGCCGAACGGCTCAGCACCGAGGTGGTGGCGACCCTGCGCCGCGCGGGCACCGAGGCCGGCGCTCCGGTGGTGCTGGTGGTCTCCGAGATCGACGAGGCGGATCTGCTGACCGCGGTCGAGTGCCGCGTCGTCGCCATCCTGCCCCGCGGCGGGGTCTCGCCCGAACGGCTCGTCCACAGCGTGAAGGCGGCCGCCACCGGTGGCGGGGTGCTGCCCCCCAACCTGGTCGGTGAGCTGCTCAAACACGTCGAGCGGATGCAGCGCGACGTGCTCACCCCGAACGGGTTGAACGCCTCGGGCCTGACCCCGCGCGAGATCGACGTGCTCCGGCTGATGGCCGACGGGTTCGACACCAACGAGATCGCCGGCAAGCTCTGCTACTCGGAGCGGACCGTGAAGAACGTGATCTACGGCGTCACCCATCGGCTCAAGCTGCGCAACCGGTCCCACGCTGTGGCATATGCGCTTCGCGCCGGCATGATCTGAGCGTTCCCGACCACCCGCAAGGCCGATGCGCCGGCCGCCGAACGCGCCGCCGACCTGATGGCTGCCTACGCCGACCCGTCGATCCGGGCCGTCTTCGCGACCATCGGCGGCGACGACCAGATCACCGTGCTGCCGCATCTCGACCCGGCGCCCTTCGTGGCCGACCCGAAGCCGTACTTCGGCTACTCCGACAACACGAACCTGCTGAACTGGCTCTGGTCGCACGGCGTGGCCGGATATCACGGCGGGTCCACCATGGTGCACCTGGCGCGCGGCGGCGGGATCGACCCCGAGCACGCCTCCTCGCTACGAGCCGCCCTCTTCGAGACCGTGGACTTCCCGATCGTGCCGGTGGCCGAGTTCAGTGACGAGGAGCGACGACCAGCGCGAGGCGGTGCTCCGGGCGCTCGGCGACTACAACCCCGGCGCGATGGTCGTCTTCGGTATCGATTTCGGACACACGGCACCGCAGTGGATCCTGCCGTACGGGGGCCGGATGACCGTCGACGGACCCGGTCGCCGCATCGTGGCCCACTTCTGATCAGGCGACCCGCTCGGGCACCTGGGGCTGCACGGGCGGGGCGCAGGGGTCGCAGAAGGTCCGGGCCGGCGGGTGCGCCACCAGGCGGTTCGGTACGAGCAGGAAGGCCAGCACGGCGCCGGCCACCATCAGGACCGCGCAGATCATCATCGTGTTGCGGTAGACCGGCTGCAGTTGGGCCGCGTCGGTCAGGTTTCCGCCGCCCAGCCCGGCGGCCAGCGGCAGCACGGCGACCGCCAGCAGGCCGGCGGCCCGGGCGACGGCGTTGTTGACCCCGGAGGCGATGCCCGCGTACGCGTCCTCGAGCGCGCCGAGAGCCGTGGCGGTCAGCGGCGCGACGAGCGTCGACAGCCCCAGCCCGAAGACCAGCACCGCCGGCAGTACGTCGGTCCAGTAGTTCGCTCCCGGCCCGATGCGCGACATCATCACCAGCGCGACGGCACAGATCAACGGGCCCACGGTCATCGGGATGCGCGGGCCGATGCGTTGCGCGAGCCCACCGGCCCGGGCCGAGAGCAGCAGCATCAGCGCGGTCGTCGGGAGCAGCGCGATCCCGCTGGCCAGCGGCGAATAGCCGGCGACGACCTGCAGGTTGATCACGAAAAGGAAGAAGACGCCGCCGTTCGCCGCGTACGTCAGGAACGTGACCAGGTTGGCGCCGCTGAACGCCTTGTTCCGGAAGATCCGGACGGGCAGCATCGGGTGCGCCGCGCGCCGTTCGTACAGCACGAACCCGACCAGCGAGCCGACACCGAGGGCGAGCGAGGTGATCACGACCGGGTCGCCGGGCCCGTGCTCGGGCCAGGCCGTGAAGCCGTACGTCAGACCGGCCAGCCCGACCGCGCCGGCCAGCACGCCGACGTAGTCGATCTGCCGGGCCGCGGCCGGATTGCGCGACTCGGGCACGTGCTTGGCGCCGACCCAGAGCACCAGCGCGGCGAGCGGCACGTTGATCAGGAAGATGTAGCGCCAGTCGCCGATGTCGACCAGCCACCCGCCCAGGAACGGGCCGAGCGCGCCGCCGATGCCACCCAGGCCGGACCACGCGCCGATCGCCTTGCCCCGGTCCTCACGGCTGAACGACGCCTCGAGGATGGCGAGCGCGCCCGGGGTCAGCAGGGCGCCCCCGATGCCCTGCAGGATCCGGGCGAAGATCAGCGTCTCGATGTTCGGTGACAGCCCGCAGAGCAGCGACGCGACCGCGAACCAGGCCACGCCGATCAGGAAGATCCGTTTCCGCCCGTAGCGGTCGCCCAGCGAACCGCCCAGCAGGACCAGCGAGGCCAGGCTGAGCGCGTAGCCGTTGACGGTCCACTGCAGACCGGCGGCGTCGGATCCCAGGTCGCGGCCGATCTCGGGCAACGCGATGTTGACGACCGTCGAGTCGATGAAGGCCAGACTCGAACCGAGGACGGTCGCGAGCAGCACCCACCGGCCGGCCGCCGAGCTGTAGCGGACCGGCTGACCGGTCGTGAGTTCCATCAGGCGACATTAACCCTGATCATCGCGCCGGGGATCGGTTAATTGACTGCTCACGCCGTGCGTCGTGCCACGTCCGGCCGGACGGTCGATATGGGGGCGGCCAGGGTGCGGGGCACGGCGTTGCGCGCCGCCAGCAGGGCCGCGGTGGCCGCCTGGGCCGGGCGCAGACCCACGCTCGACCGGCGCAGCAGCAGGTTGTCGAGCCGGGCGCAGAGCTCGGCCCGGTGGAACGGCTTGGGCACGAAGTCGTCGGCGCCGGCATACAGCGCGGTCAGGATGCGGTCGTCGCTGACGTCGGCGCTGATCAGCATGACCGGCAGGAGCGCGGTGTCCGGCTCGGCCCGCAGCCGGCGGCACAGCTCGATGCCGGATTCACCGGGCATCCGTACGTCGAGCAGGGCCGCGTCGACGTCGCGGGACAGCAGTTCGGTCATCGCCGCCCCGGCGTCCCCGACCGGGATCACCCGGTGGCCGGCCCGGGTCAGCGCGAACGTCAGAAGCTCCCGGTGATCGGCGTCGTCGTCGGCGACGAGCACGGTCGGCATGGCGACCTCCAGACACGAGCAGCAAAGGACCCACTCTGCTGTTCGGTGCGCCCGCTGTACGACTGAGCCCCTCGCTAGTTTGCGCATGTACGTGCGCACGATTGAGGATGCGCACGTTCGTGCGCAATGCTTAAGATGTGCACGAACGTGCGCGAAAGGAGAGCCGGTGCGTCTCAACGATCCCTTCGATCTCGGCCGTTACCTGCGCGATCGTCGACGATCGGTATCGATGACTCAAGCCCAGTTGGCTGAGCGGGCCGGAGTGAGTCGTCGCTGGCTCACCGATCTGGAGTCCGGAAAGCCAACTGCCGAAGTGGGGCTGATTTTCCGAGTAGTGGCAGCCCTGGGGTTGTATCTCGACGTACGTCCTGAGCCTCAGCCCGCACTCGACCTTGACGCCTATCTTGATTCGTTTGGAGACAGCCGGTCATGAGCCGTGACCTCGTGGTGCTTATCGGCGGTCGCCGGGCAGGGCTGCTGACCCAGGGAACAGGCGGCGTCCTCGGCCTCGCCTATGACGCCGACTATCGAGACGCGGAGGCTTCCCTGCCGCTTTCCTTGTCTTTGCCGCTCTCGGAACGCGTCCATGCCGGACCAGCCGTCCGTGCCTACTGTCAAGGTCTTCTGCCTGACAACGACATCGTTCTGGAACGGTGGGGTCGCGACTTTCAAGTATCTGCCGGCAACCCGTTCGCCTTGCTCACCCACGTGGGTGAGGACTGCGCCGGCGCGGCTCAATTCGTTACTGGGGACCGGGTCGCGGCGATGCTCGCGCAGGACGGGCAAGTTGTCCCCCTGAGCGAAGAGAAGATCGCCCAGCGTCTACGCACACTGCGGCGTGATCCCTCTGCCTGGCATCTTGCCGGTACGGGCCAGTTCAGCCTGGCCGGCGCGCAGGCCAAGACGGCTTTGTACTACGACGGCGCGGCTGAGTACTGGGGTGACCCGTCCGGTGCGGTGCCGACCACACACATCCTCAAGCCGGCCATCACCGGCTTCGACGACCATGACTTGAACGAACACCTGTGCCTTCAAGCGTCTCGAATCCTCGGACTGCGAGCGGCCACTTCCCACGTGCTCTCGTTCGAATCAGAACGTGCTGTGGTAGTCGAGCGCTACGACCGCTTGCCATCCGGTGGTGGGCAAGTGAAACGAATTCATCAGGAGGACATGTGCCAGGCGCTCGGGATGCCGCCCACCGCCAAGTATCAGAGTGAGGGAGGACCGTCGCCCGAGCGCATCATCGAGCTGCTTCGGCGGGTGGTTCGGCCGGCCGTGGTGGCCGAGCAAGAGGTGAGCCGATTCATCGATGCGCTGGCCTTCAATTGGCTGATCGCCGGGACCGACGCGCACGCCAAGAACTATTCGCTTCTTCTGCTACCCGGCCAGACCCGGCTGGCGCCGCTTTACGATGTGGCGAGCAGCTTGCCGTACGACGACATGTACCTGCCTCGCCTTCGGCTCGCGATGAAGATCGCCTCCGAGTATCGGGTGGGGGCGATCACCGGACGGCACTGGCGGGCATTTGCCGAACGCAATCGACTCGACCCGGACCGGATGCTCGATCGGATCGCGGAGCTTGCCGGGCGGCTGCCGGAGGCGCTTCGCGAGGCGGCGGGGGCCGATGCGGTGACGGCCCTCGGCTCGGACTTGCCGGAAAGGCTGGTTGCGCAGGTCACCATTCACGCCCGTGCCTGCTTGGCGGCGCTCGGCCGGACGTGAAACTAGGGTGGCATGCATGATGCGTGCAGCCGTCTTCAGTGAGCCAGGTCCCGCGTCCGTCCTGCAGATCGTCGAGCGTGATCTGCCGCCCGCCGGGCCCGGTGAGGTGCGGGTCCGGATCGTCCTTTCGGCGGTCAACCCGACCGACACCGGCACCCGGGCCGGCCGGGGCGTGCCGGACGGCGTCTCGCCGCCGCGCGTTCCCGACCAGGACGGCGCCGGCGTCGTCGACGCGGTGGGGGACGGGGTGACCGGGCTCGAGCCGGGCGACCGGGTCTGGGTGTGGGACGCCAGTTACGGCCGGGAGAACGGGACCGCGCAGGAGTACGTCGTTCTGCCCCGCCGTCAGGTGGTGCGGATGAACGAGGACGTCCCGTTCGAGGTCGGCGCCGCGCTGGGCATTCCGGCGCTCACCGCGCACCGCTGCCTCACCCTGGCCAGCGACGGACCCGACCGGCTGGCGCCGGGGGCTCTCGAGGGCCGGACCGTGCTGGTGGCCGGGGGTGCGGGCGCGGTCGGCAACGCCGCCATCCAGCTCGCCCGGTGGGCCGGCGCCACCGTGCTGACCACGGTCTCGTCCAAGGAGAAGGCCGACCTGGCCGCGGCGGCCGGGGCCGACGCGGTGATCAACTACCGCGAGGAGGACGTGGCGGCCCGGAT
The DNA here is from genome assembly GCF_023544445.1 of Actinoplanes sp. M2I2. GTDB lineage: Bacteria > Actinomycetota > Actinomycetes > Mycobacteriales > Micromonosporaceae > Actinoplanes. Next base: position 318,276 of record NZ_JALPVJ010000008.1, read on the forward strand.
CGGCGAGCTGAGCGAGAGCGGGCCGAACGTCGTCGTCGAGGTCAACACCGGCAACCTGCGCCTCGACCTCGATGTGGTCGCGCCCGGCGGCAACATCGCGATCTACGTCGGCGGCGAGGTGACGGTGCCGAGCTTCAAGGCGATGCTCAAGAACGTCAGCCTCGACTTCGTGCTGACCTACACGACCTCGGAGCAGGAGAAGGACAACGCCGTCGCCGCCGTGGCCGAGGCGGTGAACAGCGGGGCCTTCCGGGTGGGGGAGGAGGCCGGGCTGCCGATCGTCCGGTTCCCCTTCGAGCGGATCGCCGACGCCCACGAGGCCGTCGAGCAGCACGTCGTGGGCAAGGTGGTCATCGAGGTGACCGCACCGTAGCCAGGAGCGCGTCGGCCACCCGCTCCACCCCGCGGCCGTCCACCGCCGACCAGGCCCGCCGGGCCAGCTCGGTGCGGGCGGCCGCGTCGGTGAGCAGCCCGTGCAGCGTGTCGACGGCGTCGGCGCCCAGGTGGCCGAGCCGGCCGAGCCCGGCGCCGTAGCCGCGGGCGACCGTCCGGTCGTACCCGAGGATCTGGTTGTCGACGACCCAGACCAGCGCGGCGGGCAGCCCGAGGCAGAGCAGCTCCCAGGTCGACGTGCCGCTGGCGCTCACCGCGAGGTCGGCGCCGGACAGCAGCTTCGGCAGGTCGTCGGTGGGCGGGATGATCTCGAAGCGCTGCCCCTCGGCCGGCACGACGGCGTGCAGTTCGTCGCGCAGGCTCTCGTTGGCGCCGATGATCGTGGCGTCGAACGGCGCCCCGGTCTGCGCCAGCCGGACGGCGATCTCGGGGGCGGCCCGATAGGCGTCGGTCCCGCCGAAGAAAGCCACGACCTTCGGCGTACGGGACGGGGTGTGCACCGGCGGCGCCGGTGGCCGCAGGCTCCGCACCGAGCTGCGCAACAGCGCGTAGTCGAGCCCGGCCAGACCCAGCGCGCCCTCGACGTCGACCACCGAGTCGAGGTTCTGGTCGACGTAGATGTCCGCGGTCTGCCCGCGGAAGTCCCCGTCCACGATGGCCAGCACCGGCCGGCCCGTCCGGCGGACCGCCACCGACTGCGCCGGCGGCAACGTGTACGAGTCGATGACCAGCGCGTCGAGCTCGAGCTGCTCGGCCGCCGCGACCAGACCGGCCTCGTCGGCCGGCGCCGGGTGCCAGGGCAGGCCGCGCTGGACGAGCTGGGACTCGGCCCACTCGACGCCACCGAGGTCGCTCAGGAAGCGCACCCCGACGCCGCGGGCGAGCAGTTCCTCGGCCAGCGCGACGCACCGGACGAGATGGCCGACGCCGGTGCTGGCACCGGCGTCGCAACGAATACCGACAATGGTCACCGCTACGCCTGGACCAGGGCCTTCTGGAGCACGTGGGCGTTCAGCTCGATCAGCTCGGGCCGGCCGGCGAGCCAGTCGGTGAGCTTGCGGACCGAGATCGGCTCGTCGCCGAAGTGCGCCACGATCGCCTCGATGAGCTTCCAGTCGTCCTCGGTGTCGAGCGTGAGGCGCAGGTGCGACAGGTCGGGCTGCAGGGTCAGCCCGAGCACGTCGAACTTCTCCGAGTGCGTGTAGATGTAGGACGTCACGTGGGTGCGGTGGTGCTCGGTGGCGAGCGCGTCGATCTCGCGCAGGATCGGCGTGCGGACCACCTCGACGTCGAGGCCCCGGGGCAGCGTCTTGGTGATCGACGTGGTCAGGTAGTCGACCCCGGCGGCCAGGAAGACCCGGTGGGTGAGCGCGATCAGCTCCGGGTCGAGCAGCGGGGAGTCCGCGGTGAAGCGGAGCACGATGTCGCTCTCGTGCTCGTCCAGCACGCCCAGGAACCGGTCGAGCACGTCGTCGACCGAGCCCCGGTAGCAGGGCACGCCGATCGCGGCGCACTCGGTCGCGACGGCGTCGTCGTCCGCCTCGGTCGTGGTGGCCACCACGACCTGGTCGAGCACACCGCTGTGCTGAGCGGCCCGGACGACCCGCTCGAGCACACTGCGGCTGCCCAGCTTGCGCAGCACCTTGCCGGGAAGCCGGGAAGAGCCCATCCGGGCCTGGATGATGCCGAGGGTTGTCATGAAAGTCCTTTTCGAAGGCGATTACGTGCCTTGCGGGCGACTCCGTACCCCAGCTTCGCGACGCGAAAGCTGACGGAGCCGCTGAAGGTCGCGATCTGCGTACGAGCCTTGCGAAGTTCTGTATCCCGTTTGTCGAGCTCGCGCTCGACCTTCTGGGCGCGGGCGGTCGCGTCGGCCAGTTGCCGGCGCAGTGCCCGGAGTTGTTCCATATTGTCCCGGCTTGAAACCTCGAGCGGCGGTTCTTCGTCGGGAGAGCCGGCCGCTGTGTCGTCGGGCCGGCCCGCGGCGGCGTGCAGGATCGCGGTCAGGGCCGGCAGGTCGACGGCGGCGGGCCAGGGGTGCGCGTAGCCACCACGGATCAGCGTCTGGGCGAACCGGCGGATCACGTCGGTCCGCGGCGGGACACTCGGGTCCAATCTCTCGTACGTCTCCCGGTGGACCACCACGTTGTCGGCGGTGGCACCGGGCTGTGCGGCGGCCCAGCCGGTGAGCAGGCGCCGCACGATCGGGAGATCGTGCCGCAGGCAGGCGGCCAGGAGCAACTCCTCGAGCAGACGACCCGGCGGGAGCGGCCCGTTCAGCCCGGCGACGTCACGACCAGGAACTTCACGCAGTACACGACGGATCCACCCGCCGTCACGGCAGGGCGCCAGCTCGACCACCGGGCCGTCGCCCACCAGCACCGGCGGCAGCGCCGGCCCGGCCGCCGGACCCGGGCCGAGGTGAGCCACGACGATCCAGGCGGAGGCGAACTCGGGACCGAGGCCGCCGCGCACGGCGGCCGCGGCGAGCCGGCGAGGGTCGCTCAGGACCTCTTCACCCGCGTACGCGCGCGCGGCGGCGCTCGCCGTCAGGGCGGCCAGCGCGTCGGCCGGCCCGTCGCGCAACGCCTCCGGGGTGGCGATCAGGGTCGGCGCCCCGGAGACCGGCCAGGCCGCGCCCAGCCAGTCGATCGTCAGCTCCTCGGCGGCGAGGCGGCCGGCCAGGCGGGCCGGGCTGCCGGGCCGGGCGCCGAACTCGCCGAGCGGGCTCCAGTCGCTGTCGGTCCAGGCCGAGGTCGCGCTGCCCGGGGCGACCAGCCGGTGCAGGCCGAGGTCGTTCTCGACGGCGAGCAACAGCGTGCCGCCGGGGCGCAGGACACGCCGCAGAGCCTGAAGGCTTTCGACCCAGTCGAGCTGGGGGCCCTCGACCGAGCAGAGCCGGCCCAGCCCGTCGAGCGCGACGACGACGTCGTACTGCTCGTCGCCGCTCAGCTTGGGCAGCGTGCCGCACAGCACCCGCAGGCCGCGAGCCTGCAGGCCGGCCGCCTCGGGCTGTGAACGGACCAGGCAGGTGACCGGGGAGCGGGCGGCGAGCGCGTCGATCAGGGCGTCGTCGTGCGGCCCGGCGATCAGGACCGGGACGCCGGCCGGCAGCTGCTCGGCGAGGTGGCCGAAAAGGGCCCCGCCGGCGCGCGGCCGGTCCTCGGTGAAGGAAGGCATCTCGCCCCCGATCATCTCGATCACGCGGGCACCCTAGCCGTCGTCGCCCGGTGGTGTGCCGTCCACCCCAGCATGGCGCGCAGCTCGGCCGGGGAGGCGAGAGAACCGTCGCCCAGCTCGCTCAGGGCCGAGGCGCGGGCGACGGGGCCGTCGAGATGCTTGCCGTGCAGCTCGGGCCACTCCCGGCGGATGCGCTCGGCGGTCGGCGTGTCCTCCTTGTCGAGCTGCATGGGGTCGCCGTAGACGGCCGGCTCGCAACCGGCCGCCACCCCGTGGAACACTGCGCTGCTCAGCCGGTTGGAGGCGACCCGGCGGTGGCGGCGCATCTCGGCGAGCTGCTTGTCGAGGAAGTGCCGGTCGGTGTCGCGCCATTGGCGGCCGCGGTAGCCGTGGCAGACGACCCGGCCGTACTTCTCGTACGCGGAGCGGACCGTGTCGTCGCGGTACTCGTTCCAGTACAGGCAGAAGGTGACCGGCCCGTCCTCGGTCTCGAGGATCTCGTCGACCTGGCGCTGGTGGTCGCCGAGCACGTGCTGGCGCTCCCACCCGTGGAAGGGGTAGAAGATCGTGCCCTCGCGGGGCGGCGCGTCGGCCGGCTCGGGCCGCATGGCCAGCAGATAGAGGAAGGGGGCGCCGACGACGGTGGCCTGCCGGCGTCCCATCGACCACGCCCGGCGCCGGGTGCGCTCGGAGTAGACGAAGATGGGCCGGCCCGGCACGTACGGCGTGCCGAGGCCGAGCCCGTCCACCACGTTCCAGCCGTGCTGCACATAGCCGTCTATCCGGGGTGGGTGCTCCGGATCGAGGCCGCAGTATTCCGCGAGGATGTGCGCGTGGCCGTAGAAGTGGTTGGCGTGGTGCACCCGTTCAGCTCCCGAGGATGGTCCGCAACGCCTCGACGACACGGTCCTGGTCGGAATCGCTGAGGTCGACGAAGAGCGGCAACGATAGCTGCTCAGCGTAGAAGGCCTCCGCCACCGGGCACATCCCGCGCTGGTAGCCCAGGTCCTCGAAGACCGGGTGCCAGTAGACCGGGATGTAGTTGACCTGCACGCCGATGCCGGCCTCGCGCATGCGCTCGAAGACCTCGCGGCGCCGGCCACCGAGCACCCGGACGGGGTACAGGTGACGCAGTGGGTCGACGCCCTCACGCTGGATCGGCAGGCGCAGCCCGGGCACGTCGGCGAGCAGCTCGTCGTAGCGGGCCGTCAGCTCCTGGCGCCGGGCCTTGAAGGCGGCCAGCCGCTTGAGCTGGGAACTGCCCAGGGCGCAGAGCACATCGGGGAGACGGTAGTTCTCGCCGAACTCGTGCACCTCGTAGAACCAGCTGCCCTCGTCGGGACGGCGGAGGTCCTCGCGCACCACGCCGATCGTCCGGAAGGTGCGGGCCCGCTTGAGCAGGTCGGGGCGGATCGACGCGACCGCGCCGCCCTCGGCCGTGGTCAGGTTTTTCGTCGGGAAGAACGAGAACGTCGTCAGGTCGGCGAGGGTGCCGACCGGGCGGCCGTGGACGGTCGAGCCGATGGAGTGGGCCGCGTCGCCGATCAGCACCGCGCCGACGCCCTCGGAGATCTTGCGCAGGGCGTCGTACTCGGCCGGGTGACCGGCGTAGTCGACGGCCCCGATCGCCTTGGTCCGCGAGGTGACCACGGCCTCGACCGCGGCCGGGTCGATGTTGGCCGTCTCGTCCTCGACATCGGCAAAGATGATCTTGGCGCCCAGCCGGGCCGCGGCCGAGGCCGTCGCCACGAAGGTCATCGGCGTGGTGATCACTTCATCGCCCGACGTCACGCCGGCGGCCGCGTAGGCCGTGTGCAGCGCGGTGGACCCGTTGGTGACCGTGACCGCCGGAGCGCCGGCCACCGCCTCGATGTCGGCCTCGAACTGCGCCACCCGGGGCCCGGTCGTCAGCCAGTCGCTGCCGAGGGCGGCGACGACCGCCTCGACGTCGGACTGGTCGATCGACTGCCGTCCGTACGGCAGCATCAGCCCTCCTCGAGCAGCTTGCGCATGTCCTCGACGGAGAGCCAGAGGTCGTTGTTGTCGGAGCGGTAGTTGAAGCCGTCGGCGACCTCCTCGCCACCCTCGGGAGCCTCGTAGCCCCAGCTGGCGACGACCGGCTGCACCACGTAGCGGTCGGGGAAGCGCAGCGTGCGACGGCTGTCGTCGGCGGCGATCATCTCCTCGTGGAGCTTCTCGCCCGGCCGGACGCCCATCTCGTGGGTGGCCGAGTTCGGCGCGACGGCCTCGATCAGGTCGAGGATCCGCATGCTCGGGATGCGCGGCACGAACAGCTCGCCACCCTGCATGACGTCGAACGAGTCGACGACGAACTTGACGGCCTGGGGGAGCGTGATCCAGAAGCGGGTCATCCGCTTGTCGGTCACCGGCAGGCTCTTGCCCTCGGCGGCGAGCTTGCGGAACAGCGGGACGACCGAACCGCGGCTGCCCATAACGTTTCCGTAACGAACCACCGCGAGGCGGGTCGGGTGGGTCGCCGCGTAGTGGTTGCCGGCGATGAACAGCTTGTCGGCGACCAGCTTGGTGGCGCCGTACAGGTTGATCGGGCTCGAGGCCTTGTCGGTGGAGAGCGCGACGACCTTCTTGACGCCCTTGTCGATCGCGGCGTCGATCACGTTCTGTGACCCGTTGATGTTCGTCTCGACGAACTCCGACGGGTTGTACTCGGCCGTGTCGACCTGCTTGAGGGCGGCGGCGTGGACCACGTAATCGATGTTGTGCATCGCGCGGTCGAGCCGGGCCTTGTCGCGGATGTCTCCCAGGAAGAAGCGCAGTCGCGAGTCGTCGCCGAACATCTGCCGGAGCTCGTACTGCTTCAGCTCGTCACGGGAGAAGACGACGATGCGCTGCGGGTCGAGGTGGGTGAGGGCGTAGTTGAGAAACGCCTTCCCGAAGGACCCGGTGGCACCGGTGACCAGGATCGACGATCCGCTGAGTACAGACACTTGATTTTCTCCCGGGGGGTGGGCAGGACGCAATACGAGCCGGAAGCATAACCAGCTCACCAGCCGATTCGCGGGCCAACATCGAACGACAACCGTAGTTCATCGGTGCTTCCGCTAGCATTAACGACCTCGTCGCCGGTTGCGACGACCTTAAGAAGCCTCTGTCCACCTGCCCCCCTTTTGGAGTACCACCGTGAGTGAACTGCAGCGACTGCGCGAGGCGTTCCGCACCTCCCTGGACCTTCCGGCGGATGCGCCCGTGGACGACCTGCGGTACCAGGACAACGAGAAGTGGGATTCCCTCGCTCACATGTCTCTGGTGGCGGCGATCGAGGACGAGTTCTCGGTGATGATTGACACAGACGACGTCATCAACATGTCCAGCTTCACCGAGGCGATCAGCATTCTCGGTAAGTACGGGGTTGACTTCAATGAGTAATCGGGTGGCCCTGGTGACAGGCGCCTCCCGTGGCATCGGCCGGGCCACCGCCACGCGTCTCGCGGAGCGGGGTCACGACCTTGTCCTGCACGGTCACCGGGCCGAGTCGATCACCCCGGTCGCCGAGGAACTCGCCGGTAAGTACGGCGTGACGGTGGTCAGCGGGCACGGTGACATCGCCGAGCCCGAGACGGCCAAGGCGCTCACGCAGCTGGCCTTCCAGACTTTCAAGCGGCTGGACGCGTTGGTGGTCAACGCCGGCACGCACGCGGCCGGCATGCTCGGCATGACCGACGACGCGACCATCCAGCGGCTCTTCGCGGTGAACTCGGCCGGCGCGGTCTACACGCTGCGCGGCGCGGCCCGGCTGCTCGCGCGGGGCACCGACCCGGCCGTCGTCCTGGTCTCGTCGATCACCGCCTCGCGGGGCATCGCCGGTCAGGCCGTCTACGCCGCGTCCAAGGCGGCCGTGGCTGCCCTGGCCCGGTCGGCCGCCAAGGAGCTCGGCCTGCAGGGCATCCGGGTCAACGCCGTCGAGCCGGGCTTCATCGCCACCGACATGCTCGACACCCTGGACGACAAGGGCCGCGAGGAACGCATCGCCGACACGGCGCTGGGCCGGCTGGGCCAGGCCGACGAGGTCGCCGACGTGATCGCGTTCCTCCTCTCCGAGCAGGCCCGGTTCGTGACCGGCCAGGTGCTCGGGGTCGACGGAGGACTGACGCTGTGAACCTGCTGCACCCCGGTGCCCGCGTGATCGACGCGGTCACCGGCGAGACGCTGACCGAGGACGGGGTCGCCGCGGCCGAGGCCGAGCTGGCCGCCGAGCCCGGCGGTGTGGTCTTCCTGCCGATCGAGACGACTGTCACGTCGATCGCGCGCTACCTGGCGGCGCTCCGGCTGGGCCGTCCGGTCGTGCTGCTCGACCCCGACGGTGACCACACCGACCTGATCGAGCGCTTCACCACCACCGAGGTGCACCCCGACCTGGCCCTGCTGCTCACCACGAGCGGGTCGACGGGCAACCCCAAACTCGTACGGCTCTCCGCCTCGGCCGTGCGGGCCAACGCCGAGCAGATCGCCGAGGTCCTCGACATCACGTCCGAGGACGTGGCCATCACGACGCTGCCGCTCTTCTACTCGTACGGGATGTCGGTGCTCAACTCGCACCTGTTGACGGGTGCGACGGTGGTGCTCGAGCGCACCGGCATCATGCAGCGCGACTTCTGGACGGCGGTGAACGAGCACGGCGTCACCTCGATGGCCTTCGTTCCCTATCAGTACGAGATGCTGCGCCGGCTCCGCTTCGACCCGGCGAAATACCCCACGCTGCGCGCCCTCACCCAGGCCGGCGGCCGGCTCCGGGCCGACCTGGTGACCGACTTCGCGCAGCGGATGACCGGCGTCGGCGGCCGGCTCTACGTCATGTACGGCCAGACCGAGGCGGCGCCCCGGATGGCCACGCTGCCGCCGGCCCGGCTCGAGGAGAAGCTCGGCTCGGTCGGTCAGGCGCTGCCCGGCGGCGCCTTCACGATCGAGGACGACGAGGTCGTCTATCGCGGCCCCAACGTGATGATGGGCTACGCCGAGACGGCCGCCGATCTGCTGCTCGGCGACGAGCAGGGCGGGGTCCTGCGCACCGGCGATCTGGGCCGGGTCGACGAGGAGGGCTTCCTCTTCATCACCGGCCGGACCAAGCGCATGGGCAAGGTCTTCGGTGTCCGCATCAACCTGGACGACGTGGAGAAGAACTTCCCGGTCGCCGCGGTGGCCGGGGAGGACAAACTGCACGTCTTCGCGGAGAACATTTCGGACGACGAGGCTCGTGGCCTGCGTACCAAGATCTCCGAGTGGCTCGGGACACATTTCTCCGGCGTCGTCGTGCGTAGTGTTGAGTCGCTGCCGCTGTTGCCCAACGGCAAGATCGACTATCGGGCGCTGGAGTCTTCGCTGTGAGTAGTGTTTTCACCCTGCCTCAGGCCGCGAAGGAGGAGATCCTTCTCAAGGAGCTCTCCGCGCTGGTCGAGCACCACCGGGAGAACTGCGAGCCGTACGAGCGGATCCTGGCGGCCAGTGGCTATCAGCCCGCCACCACCGTCGCGGGTCTGCCCTGGCTGCCGGTGCGGCTGTTCAAGAACCTCGAACTCAAGAGCATCCCGGACGACCAGGTGTACAAGGTCCTCACGTCCAGCGGCACCACCGGCGCCGAGGTCAGCAAGATCTACCTCGACAAGGCCGCGGCCGGTGAGCAGACCCGCAAGCTGGGCGCCACCGTGCAGAGCGTGCTCGGCCCCAAGCGGCTGCCGATGATCCTGGTCGACACCAAGGCCATGCTGAAGGACCGCAAGTCGTTCAGCGCCCGCGGCGCCGGCGTGCTCGGCATGTCGAACTTCGGTCGCAACCACGTGTGGGCGCTCGACAACGAGGGCCACGTCGACGTGCAGGCCCTCCGGGACTTCCTGGAGAAATACGGCGACGAGCCCTTCCTGATCTTCGGCTTCACCTACCTGGTCTGGCTGCACCTCTACGAGGTCGCCCGGGACAACGGTCTCGACCTCAGCAACGGCATCCTGATCCACTCGGGCGGCTGGAAGAAGCTGGTCGACCAGGCCGTCTCGCCCGAGGAGTTCCGCAAGCGGCTGGCCGGCGTCGGGCTGACCAAGGTGCACAACTACTACGGCATGATCGAGCAGATCGGCACGATCTTCCTCGAGGGCCCGACCGGCGGCTCGCTCTACTGCCCCGACTTCGCCGACATCGTCGTGCGCGACCCGGTGACGTGGGAGGAACTGCCGCCCGGCAAGCCCGGTCTGCTCGAGGTGATCAGCACCCTGCCCACCTCGTACCCCGGTCACGTGCTGCTGACCGAGGACCTGGGCGTGGTGCACGGCATCGACGACGGGGACTGGCCCGGCAAGCGCTTCTCGGTGCTCGGCCGGCTCCCGCGGGCCGAGGCCCGAGGCTGCTCCGACACCTACCGGGAGGCGGCGTGATGCAATACCGTTTCGGCGCCGAGGGCGACCTGACCGCCCCCTCCGACGACCGGCTCACCGTCGGCGACCCCCGGGTCATCGACTTCCTGGCCAAGCTGGCCCGCAAGCTGCTGGCCCCGGCCGTCGCGCGGCGGCACGCCGAGCTCGGCTCGCTCGGTTTCTTCCTGCGCCCGGCCGAGCTCCACCGCACGGTCAACCACCTCAAGCGGGACGACGCGCTGGTCTTCCCGCGCGGCAACGTCTTCCACATCCCGCCGGCCAACGTCGACACGATCTTCGTGTACTCGTGGGCGCTCTCGGCCCTGGCCGGCAACCACAACGTCGTCCGCATCTCGGAGCGCTCGGCCACCGCGGCCGACACCATCCTGACCGCGCTCAACGAGGTGCTGGCCGACGCCGACCCGGTGATCGGCCGCACCCAGCGCATGATCACCTACGGCCGGGACGACCAGGTCACCGCGGCGCTCAGCCAGTGGGCCGACCTGCGGGTCATCTGGGGCGGCGACTCGGCCGTCGCGGCGATCCGCAAGCACCCGCTGCGCCCGTCGGCCCGCGACCTGACCTTCCCCGACCGGACGTCCTGGGCGGCCGTCTCGGCGGCCGGCTGGCGCGCGGCCGACCCGGCCCGGCGGCGTGAGGCGGTCCTCGGCTTCACCAACGACTCGTACTGGTTCGACCAGGCGGCCTGCTCGTCGCCGCGCACGGTCTTCCTCGTCGGCGAGGACACCGACGACGTCCGTGAGGAGTTCGTCGAGCTGCTGCTGCAGGTCGTCGACCAGCGCGGCTGGGAGATCGACGCCGCCATGGCCGTCGAGAAGCGGGTCAACGCGTACGGTCTGGCCGCCACCGGGGCGATCTCGTCGATGCAGTTCCCGGCCAACTCGGTCACCGCGATGTCGCTGATCACCGTGCCCGACGCCCCGCGCCGCTGGATCGGGGCCGGCGCCTTCCCGTTCGCCCAGGTCGGCTCGCTGCTCGAGCTCGTGCCGGCGATGAACCGGCAGGACCAGACGTTCAGCCACTTCGGCTTCACCCACGACGAGCTCAAGGCCTTCGCGCTCGAGCTCGGCGGGCGTGGAGTCGACCGGATCGTCCCGTTCGGGTCGGCTCTGACCTTCGGCTCGATCTGGGACGGCTTCGACCTTCCCCGCGAGTTCACCCGGTTGACGACCCTCGTCGAGTGACCGCTGTGCTCGAGGCTGTCGAGGTGGCGCCGGTCGAGCGCCCCTCGGCGGCCCCAACCCGACGCCGTTTCTCGATCCACCGCCGGGTGCGGTCCCCACTGGCGATCGTGCCGTGGCTGTTCCCGGCGGTGACGCTCGTCCTGACGCTGCTCGACACGGGCGTCTCCGGGCGGGACATCGCGCTCTACGCCTTCTACTTCGCTGTCGACGTCGTGCTGCCCGGCACCCTGGTGCACCGGGCCCTGCGCGGCAGCCGGGGCAACGTGCCGGAGGACCTCGGTCTGGGCGCGGCCACCGGCATGGTGATCATGATCGGCTCGTGGGCGCTCTCGGCCGCCATCGACAAGTTCGTGCTGCTGCCCTGGTGGCCGATGCTGATCGTGGTGCCGTTCCTCGCGGTGCCCAAGCTTCATCGCTTCTGGCGGGTGAGCCGGCCGCGCCCGCTGCCGATGCGCTGGTCGTGGATCGTCGCGGCCGGCCTCGTGCTGCTGGTGCTCTCGGAGTACCCCGGATGGCGGTCCACTCCGCTGCCGCCGGCCGGCGGCCTGCTCTATCAGGACCTCTATTACCACCTGGCGCTCGTCCACGAGATGATGCGGCCGATGCCGTTCCAGGTGCCCCAGGTGGCCGGCAACTCGCTGCACTACCACTATCTCTCCGACGCCGACATCGCCACGGCCAGCATGGTCACCAAGATCGACCCGGCCGTCGTGCTGCTGCGGCTGTGGCTGGTGCCGGTGGCCGGAACGGCCGTGTTCGTGATGGCCGCGCTCATCCGCGGGCTCAGCGGCAAATGGTGGGCCGGCGCGCTGGGCGGCACGGCCTCCATCCTCGGGCTGCCGCTGATCCTCGGCGCCGCGTACATCCCGGTCGGCGCGAGCCCGGTCAGCGCGCTGAGCCCCTCGCAGACGTACGTGCTGCCGCTTCAAGCCCTGATGGTCGTGCTCGCGGTCGACGTGCTGCGGGGCCGCCGGCTGCGCTGGGCCTGGGTGATGATCTTCCCGTTGGCGCTGGTGTGCGCGGGCGCCAAGTCCAGCGCGCTGCCGCCGTTCCTGGCCGGTCTGCTCGCCGCGACCGTGCTCGTGCTGATCCGCTATCGCCGCCGGCTCCTGCCGGTGCTGGCGCTTTTCGCCCTCACCCTGGCCGGCGTGGCGCTGGGCTTCCGGCTCTTCGCGGGTGGCGGCGCGGGCACGCTCGGTCTCCAGCCGCTCTCCATCCTCTACATCATGTCGCCCTACCGCGACACGATCGGGCACGCCGACGTCATCGACGGCTCCCGCTTCCTGCTGTACGGGGTGGAGACGACCGGCACGGCGGGCCGGGTCTTCATCGCGGGACTGGTGCTCTATTGGTTCGTCATGCAGTCACCGCGCATGCTCGGGCTCTTCGGCATCGTCAGCGGCACCACCAAGCGCGAACCGGCGATGTGGCTGCTGGCCGGCATGGCCGCGGCCGGCGCCGGCGCCATGTTCCTGCTCTGGCATCCGTCGGCCAGCCAGGTCTACTTCTTCGCCGGCGCGTTGCCCTTCGGCGCGGCCGCGGTCGCCTGGATGATGGCCGACCTGTCGCGGGGCTGGCGGGCGGCGCTGGCCGGAGCGCTCGCGGGCGGCACCTGGGCCCTGCTGGCGCCGAAGATGTACCCGCCCCGCATGGACCGGGTCGTCAACTGGGTCTTCGTGCTGGCCGAGCCGCTGATCCGGACCGCGGTCATCGCCGTCGGCCTGGCCGCGATCGCGCTCATCGCGCATCGCGTCGTCACCGGTCGCACGCCGTGGCGGGCGATCCCGCCCGCGCTGCTCGCCGCCGTGCTCACCACCGGCCTGGTGGGCGGGGCCAAGCTCCAGATCGAGGACGTCGGCAAGGCGCTCGACCCGGTGATGACCGGCCAGCACGACCCCGGCAAGCTCGTCCTGCGCGAGGAGATGATCGCGGCGGAGTGGCTCGACGACAACGCCGGCCGCGACGACATCGTCGCCACGAACGTCCACTGCATCCCGATCGACTGGACGCAGAGTTGCGACTCCCGGGCGTTCTGGGTGGCCGGGCTCGGCGGTCGGCGCACCGTGATCGAGAGCTGGGGCTACACCGACGAAGCGGTCGCGCAGGACGGGGTGAACGGCGAGCGCTACTTCAAGCAGCCCGCCCCCGACCTGATGCGTTACCTGCTCAACCAGCGGGTCTTCGCCCACGGGCAGGAAGAGGACGTCGCCGAGCTCAAGCGGCTCTACAACGTGAAGTGGCTCTTCGCCGACGATCGGGCCCCCGGGGGCATCAACGGCAATCTGGCCGAGGTGGCCGACCTGCGCTTCACCTCGGGCCCGGTCTCGATCTACGAGGTGCGCTGATCTGGGGGCGCGCTTTTAGTAGGTGCGCTGATCTGCGGGGTGCGCTTCTGGTAGGCGCGCCGAGTTGCGGGGTGCGGTGGTCTTCGACGTGCGCTGGTCTTTGAGGTGCGGTGAGTTTGCCGGTCGCGCCGGGAATGACGGGTTGCGCTGACCCGTACGGTGGGGTTAACCCTACCGTCGATCGGGCGGCGAGCAGGATCGGAACGGAGCGCGCGGATGCCTAGCGTCGACACCATGACGACGACGCACGCTGCACAACCACCCGCACCGATCCGGCGTCTGCTGCGACAGGTGGCCATCGACACGCAGTTCGTGCTCGTCGGCTTCCCGCTCGGGCTGATCACCGTCACGTTGTTCATGAGCCTGTTCTTCACCGGGATCGGGCTGGTCATCATCTGGGTCGGTCTGCCGATCCTGGTGCTGACGTTCATGGTGGCCCGGGGGTTCGCGGTTCTCGAGCGGGCCCGGATCGCGCCGGTGCTGGGCCACCCGGTGCACCGCCCGCACTACCGGAGCGAACCCGGCGCGGGCCCGCTGCGCCGGATGCTGGCCCCGCTGGCCGACGGTCAGGCCTGGCTCGACGTGGTCCACGGCATGTTCCGGTTCATCCCCAGCACGATCGCCTTCTGCTTCGTGGTGACCTGGTGGTCCGGTGCGATCGCCGGCCTCACCTCGTGGATGTGGGACTGGTCGATCCCGCGCGGCCCCGACGACCAGGACCTGGCCGAGCTGCTCGGGATGGGCGACGGCACCGGCACGCGCCTGCTCCTGTACTTCGCGATCGGCGTGTTCTTCGCCGGCACGCTCTATCCCGTGCTGCGCGCGTCGGCCCTGCTCGAGGCGTACTTCGCTCGTGGTCTGCTCTGCGGCGTCAACGAGCTGCGCGAGCAGGTCGCCGAGGCCAACGCGGCCCGTACGGTGGCCCAGCAGCAGAAGGCGGCCGCGGTCTCGGCCGAGGCCAACGCCCTGCGCCGGCTCGAGCGCGACATCCACGACGGCCCGCAGCAGCGCCTGGTGCGGCTGGCGATGGATCTGGGCCGCGCCGAGCAGCAGTTCGCCACCGACCCCGCCGCCGCCCGGGCCACCGTGGCCGAAGCGCTGACCCAGACCCGCGAGACGCTGGACGAGCTGCGGGCCCTGTCCCGGGGCATCGCCCCGCCGATCCTGGTCGACCGCGGGCTCCAGGCCGCGCTCACCGCGCTGGCCGGCCGCAGCCTCATCCCGGTCGAGCTCGACGCGCCCCTGGCCGACCGGCTCGAGCCGACGCTGGAGTCGACGGCGTACTTCGTGGTCGCCGAGGCGCTCACCAACGTGGCCAAGCACAGCAACGCCAACGAGGTGCACGTCAGCGTGCGCCGCAACGCCACCGGCCTGATCGTCTCGGTCGCCGACGACGGTGTGGGCGGCGCGAGCGTCGCGAAGGGCCACGGCCTGGCCGGTCTCGACGACCGGGTCCGCGCGGCCGGCGGCGTCCTCGACGTGTCGAGCCCGGCCGGCGGCGGGACGAGGCTCACGGCCGCCCTCCCCGTCTGAGGCGCGGTCCCCCGCGGTCACCCGCGGAGCGACGGGGGCCGTGTCGATCTGACAGAGTGGCGGCATGCGGGTGGTGATTGCCGACGACGCGGTGTTGTTGCGTGAGGGACTTGTCCGGCTCGTCGAGGAGAACGGCCACGACGTGGTGGCGGCCGTCGGCGACGGGCCGTCCCTCGTGACGGCGATCGCCGCGCACAAGCCGGATGTGTCCATCGTGGACGTCCGCATGCCGCCCTCGCACACCGACGAGGGACTTCGAGCCGCGGTCGAGGCACGCGGCCTGGTGCCCGGCACGCCGATCCTCGTGCTCTCCCAGTACGTCGAGGTCTCGTACGCCGACGATCTGCTGGCCGACCGCCTGGGCGGGGTCGGCTATCTGCTCAAGGACCGGGTGTCCCAGGTCGGCGAGTTCCTCGACGGTCTGCGCCGGGTCGCCGGCGGCGGCACCGTGCTCGACCCCGAGGTGGTCAGCCAGCTGCTCGTCCGGCGTCGCCGCGACGACCCGCTGCGGGCCCTGACCCCGCGCGAGCGCGAGGTGCTCGGGCTGATGGCCGAAGGCCTTTCGAACACGGCGATCGCCCGCAAGATGGTCGTCACCGACGGCGCCGTCGAAAAGCACGTGCGCAACATTTTCACCAAGCTCAGCCTGCACCAGGACGAGGAGCAGCACCGCCGGGTCCTGGCCGTGCTGGCCTACCTCCAGGGGTAGGGCTACCACCACCACCGATACGCGGGTCTGCGGTATCGATCGCGATCGCCGCGCTCCCTAGCGTTCTGGGCATGCAGAACGACGGAAGAGTCAAGGGAATCGCGGCCCGGGCCGCGCTGTGGAGCGCCCGCCACCGGACGCTCGCGATCCTCGGGTGGATCGCCTTCGTGATCGGTGTGACCGTCCTCAGCGGACAGTTGGGGACCGTCGAGGCGACGTCGGCCGACCAGGGTCACGGGGACTCGGGCAAGGCCGACCGGATCGTCGAGGCGGCCGGCTTCCCGGAGACCCCGGCCGGCGAGATGGTCATCGTGCAGAACCGGACCGGCACCGACCGGGCGGCGGCGGTCACCGACGTCACGGCGGCCCTGCGGAAGACGGCGAACGTCATCGACGTCCAGAAGCCGATCGAATCGCCCGACGGTCGCTCGTCGCTCGTCGCCTTCAGCATCAGCGGCGACGCCGAGACGGCCGCCGACCGGGTCCAGCCGGCGCTCGACGCGGTCACCGCGGTGCAGGCGAAACACCCCGGCCTCTACGTCGCCGAGGGCGGCTCGGCCAGCGGCGACAAGCTGATCGGCGAAGACCTCGAGAAGGGCCTCACCCAGCTGGGGATCCTCTCGATCCCGGTCACCCTCGGCATTCTGCTCGTGGCCTTCGGCGCCGTGGTGGCCGCGCTGCTGCCGGTCGCGCTGGCGATCATGGCCGTGATGGCCGCCATGGGCCTCCTCGCCTTCGCCAGCCGCCTTGCGCCCACTGTGGACACGACGGCTCACGTGATGTTGCTCGTCGGGCTCGCGGTCGGCGTCGACTACTGCCTCTTCTACATCCGCCGGGAACGTGACGAGCGCCGCAACGGAGCCGACCCGCACCGGGCGCTCGTGATCGCGGCGCAGACCTCGGGCCGCTCGATCTGGATCTCCGGCCTCACCGTCATCGTCGCCATGGCCGGCATGTTCCTGACCTTCGACACCACCTTCACCAGCTTCGCGGTGGCGACGATCCTCGTGGTCGCCACGGCTGTGCTGGGCTCGCTCACCGTGCTGCCGGCCCTGCTCTCGGCGCTCGGCGACAAGGTCGACGCGATCAAGATTCCCGGGCTGTACCGCAAGCGCAGCGACGGCCGGATGTGGAACGCGTTCCTGCGCCTCGTGCTGGCCAAGCCGCTGATCTCGGCCGTGCTGGCCGTGGGGGCGCTGGCCGCGCTGGCCGCGCCGGCGCTCGACCTGAAGACGAAAGCGGAGGGCCTCGAGGACCTGCCGCCGAGCGCGCCGATCGTGCAGGCGTACCTGGCGATCGACAAGGCGTTCCCGAGCGAGACCTCGCCCGCCGAAGTGGTCGTCACGTCACCCGGAACGAATCTGGACGAGAAGGTCACCCGGTTCCGTGAAGCCGTGCGCACCAGCGACGGCCGGCTCACCGGCCCGGTCGACGTGCGGATCAACCCGGCCGGCACGGTCGCTGTCGTCTCGGTCGGCCTGGCCGACGACGACGCCGCGCTGAAGCTGTTGCGCGAGAACGTGGCGCCGGCCGTCTTCGGCTCGTCGGCCCTGGTCACCGGTGGAGCGGCCGGCAGCGCCGACTTCAACGCGCGGCTCGACGCGAGCCGGCCGTGGGTGTTCGGTTTCGTGCTCGGCCTGGCTTTCCTGCTGCTGCTGGTGTCGTTCCGCTCGGTCGTGGTCGCGCTGACCGGGGTCGTGCTCAACCTGCTGTCGGTCGCGGCGGCGTACGGCATGCTGGTCTTCGTCTTCCAGTACGGCCACTTCGAGAGCGTGCTCGACTTCCAGGCCGCCGGCGGCATCATCAACTGGATGCCGCTGTTCCTGTTCATCATCCTGTTCGGACTGTCGATGGACTACCACGTCTTCGTGCTGAGCCGGATCCGCGAGGGCCACGACCGCGGCCTCTCCACCCGGCAGGCGGTCCGCGAGGGCATCGGCCGCACCGCAGGCGTCATCACCAGCGCGGCGGTGGTCATGGTGGCGGTGTTCGCGCTGTTCGCGACGCTGCCGCTGGCCTCGACCAAGCAACTCGGCATCGGCCTGGCCGCGGCTGTGCTGCTCGACGCGACCATCATCCGGGCCGTGCTGCTGCCCGCCGTCATGGCCCTGCTGGGCGAGAAGAACTGGTGGCTGCCGCGCTGGCTGGGCTGGCTGCCGCAGATCGCCCACGAGCCCCCGCCCGCTGCCGTCCCCGAGCCGGAGCGCGAGCTGGCCGCGATTTCCTGAGCACTGCTCCCCACGGGCCGCGGCGATGCCGCGGCCCGTTGTCGTCGGCCCGGCGAGGTGGATCGTGGTGATGTCCTCGCCGCGCGCATCGCGGCCGGCCACCGGCGGCCTCCCTCCGGGAGCGTGGGCACCCGCACAAGGGCCAGCCACCTGGGAGGGTGCCCGAGACGCATCCGCGCCACCGCGACGGTGCCCAGAGCGTCTACCAGACCTCCTTCGTCTCCCACTTCGACGCCGAGCAGACCTCCATCGGCATCATCTTCAGCGTCGCGATCGTGGTGCTCAGCCGGTCGGCGGCAGCCGGGTCGAGCGCAACGGCCCGCGTAAGCGGTCAGCCGGACGAACGAGGCGGTGGCGAGGTCGGATGTCGTCGCTGGGTTCACGTGGCTCGGGTCTCGGTGGCGGGGTCCGGCTCCGGTGGTCGGTGCAGCAGGATCTCGGCGCCGACGGGGCGGTAACCGGCCGCCTGGAAGGCGCGGATGCTGCGGGCGTTCCCCGTGGCCTGCTGCGACCAGAGCACCTCGCCCGCGGGAATGAGGTGACGGGCGGCAAGAGCGAGCGCGCGACCCAGGCCACGCTCACGGGCCGGCTCGTCCACCTCGATCGACACCTCCCAGCGGCCCGCGACCCCGCGACCGACCGTGAGCAGGCCGCCCGGCGCCGACCAGGTGCGCACCGCGTCGCGGTGGGTCAGCGCCCGGCGTACGCGGGGGTGGTCTCGCTCCTGCTCGGTCAGCGGGAGCGGTGGTGGCCCGGCGAGCGCGGGCGCCACGGTGAGGAGATCGATCGTCTCGGTGGTGCGCCCGGTGCGGGTCATCAGCGCGGCCAGGAAGACCGGGTTCATGGTGGCCGCGAGGGGGTCGCAGTCGAGGCCGGCGATCGTGGCGTGGATCCACTCCGGGTCGTCGTCGAGAAAGATCACGGTGTGCGCGGTGAAGGCGAGCACACCGGCGTCACGCTCGCTCGGCTGCGGCACCACCGTCGTGCGCCCGTCGGGCGGCGGGAACGCCCCGGCGGCGGCCGCTGCCAAAATCTTCGCCAACTTCATGCGTCGATCCTCCGTCTACGCGGGGGTCCTTGGGCGCTGCAGGCCGCCGTTCCTGTGGATGAGTCGCGCGTGTGGACAACCCCTGCGGGCGAGGGCGCGTGCCGGCGTCAGCTGTGGCGGGTGGTGTGTAACGGTGGCGGCTGAGGCGGCGTGATGGCTGGGTATGTCGAATCGGTCCGGTGGGAGCTGGGGTGGCGTATCTGGGTCGGCTGAGGCGAGCTGATGGCCGGGTGTACCGGAGGCGGGTTGATGGCTGGGTGGGTCGGAATCGGTCCAGTGGGAGCTGAGGTGGCGTTTGTCCCTCGGCTGAGGCGCGGCGAAGGCTGGGTGCGCCGATGTTGGTGGGGTGCCGGCCGGGAGGAATGTGTCTGGGTCGGCTGAGGCGTGCGACGGCCGTGGCGCTGGCGGTCGCCGTATTAATCGGGTGATGGTGGCGGTCGGGTGTCGGCCGAGGCAGGTTGAGGGCGGGCTTGTTGGCGTCAGTTGGGCGTGGGTCTAGGCGGTGTGAGGGCGGCGCCGGTCGAGATCGAGGGGCCCGCGTCGATCAAGCGGGGCGGCGGCTGTTCCTGGGTGGTGGGCAGCCACGGCTCGGGCGTTGATGGCGGGAGGGTCAGAGGGCGGCGCCGGCCGCGTGGCCCAGAGCGGCCGCGCCCAGGCCGACGGCCAGGCTGGCCAGCACGTACAGCATGGCGCGGAACCGCTCGCCGTTCTCGACGAGCGTCAGCGCCTCGAGGCTGAACGTCGAATAAGTCGTGAGGGCGCCACAGAATCCGGTTCCCAGCAGCGCCGTCATGTCCGCCGGGGTGGGCACGCCGATGAGGAATCCCAGCAGCGCCGACCCGGCCACGTTGACGACGAACGTGCCCACGGGGAACGTCCCGGCCTTTTTCTTGAGCGCCTGGTCGATCAAATAGCGCAGCGGTGCCCCCACCGCGGCGCCGAGGGCGACCAGCAGCACGGTCATCGCCGCACCCGAAAGCCCGCCCGCGAGCCCGCCCGCGAGCCCGCCCGCGAGTCCGGCCGCGAGCGCACCCTGGAGGCGAGGGAACTCCCAGCCCAGACTGCCGCCAACGCGGTCCCCACGGTGGCGATCAGATAGGCCCCGCCGATCACGCTCGGTGACACCACGACATCAGTCATCGCGGTCGAGAAGGTCGTATATCCGCCCAGGAGGCCGGTCGTCAGAAAAAGCCGCGTATGACGCCTATCGCGCACAAGCACCGAAACAATGCCGATCAGGAAGCATCCAGACACGTTGATCACCCAGGTGGCCCAGGGAAAACCGCCCGGCGGGTGGGCCCAGAGGGCGCTCAAGCCGTAGCGGGTCAGCGCCCCTAGCGCCCCGCCGGCCGAGATCACGGCGAGTGCCCTGGCGTTCACGCTGATCAGGCTACTCGGGCCGGTGACCGGGGCAAACGTGGCGGCGTCGGTCCCGAGCGAACTGTCCACAGTGGGAGCGGTCGCCGGTCGGGGCGGCGTTACGGGATCGTTCTGGTGATGTGTGACACAATGGTGGTCCCGGTGCGGCTTCAGAGACGGGGCCGCCGACGGGCCGTTTGCTGGTCAGCTGCCGACATTTCACCCATTCGGCTCGCCGTGACGACCGGGGAACGATTCCCTAACGGTCTGCGCGGAACTTAACCTTGAGTGGTACCTTTCGGCGTCCGACTTTGCAGGTCTGGAAAGACCTGGCGATATCGCGCGCCCGAGTGGCACTGATGCCGAGTGACACGGGATGAGTGACACGGGATGGCAGCGCACCAGCAGCCGGCGATGGACGAGGGAATGCAGCACGTCAACAATCACACCGGTCACGTCCACCCGCCGGCCCGTCAGCACAAGCTGGGTCGGCCCGCTTTCACAGAGAGGGTGAAGTGATGTCGGAACGCTCCGCTGCCCTGCTTCCCGATCAGGGTACGGACTTCGCTGCCGCGCTCACCGCCCCGCCGGTCAACAACCTGCGGCGCATCGGCGGCGAGATGTTCAACTGGAGCGACCGCGACCCGCAGCGCAGTGAGGCGCTGCCGCGCGGCGCCGTCCTTCGCCACCTGATCGGGCGGTATGCCGGTCCCGGTCGCACGGTCCTGGTCGCCGGCCCGCACGCCGACGAGGTCGTCGTCGCCCTGGCCGACAGCGGCGCCTCGGTGACCTGGCTGCTCCGCTCGCTGGTCGACGCCGAGGACGCTGCCCGCAACCACTCGCAGGTCACCGTCCTGTCCGGTGCCGCGGTCAAGCTCGACGCCGGCGAGAGGTTCGACCTGGTGGTCGCGGCCGACGGGGTCGAGCGGCTGAACTCCTCCGAGGGTGAGCAGGTTTCCCCGGCGCACCTGATCGACCGGCTCGCCGAGGCCGTCCGCCCCGACGGCGTCCTGCTGCTGGTGCACGATAACCACCTCGGGGTGCACCACACGGTCCGCCTCGAGCCCGGCGCCCGTGAGCGCCTCGACTCGGACTGGTATTCGCCCGAGGACGAGCACGACCCGCAGCGGCCGGCCTCCCAGGAGCAGCTCGCCGCCCGGCTCGCCGAGTCCGGCCTGACCGTCGGCGCGTCGTACGCGGTGTTCCCCGACCCGTCCGTCCCGACCGTGCTGGTCGGCGACGGGCTTCTCGACCAGGTCTCCTCGCCCCTGCGGCCCCGGCTCGGCACCGCGCTGTCCCAGGCGTTCACCGCGGCCTACCGTGGCCGTCCGGTGCTCAGCGACCCGCGCCGCCTGGTCGGCCGGGCCCTGCGGGCCGGCGCCGAGTCCGCGCTGGCCCCGGCCTGGCTCGTCATCGCCCGGGCCGGTGCCACGTCCGGCATCGATCGCCACGAGCTGCTCGTCGGCGACCCGAGCGGCACCTTCGCGTACGAGGTCTCCTCGGTGGCCGGCGACGTGCGCACCACCGTCCTGGAGCCGCTCTCCGGTCCGCTCGAGCGGGCCGGCCTGCGCCGCGTCAGCGACCCCTCCGCCCCCGGCGCCGACGCGGGCTACGTGGTCGAGGAGCGTCTGCTGCACCTGGCGGCCACCAACGACCTGCGGGGCCTGCGCGTCGAGCTGGCCCAGTACGACTCCTGGCTGCGCGCCCAGGCCCAGGACGGCCTGCTGGCCGGCCCGGTGGCGCTGGCCGGCCTGGCCGACGTCTTCGTCACCGAGCAGGGCCCGTCGCTGCTGCCGACCCGCTGGGAGCCGATCGAGCCCGTGTCGGTCGAGACGGCCGAGGTCCGCGCGGTCTGGCAGTTCGCCGTGCAGCTGATCACCTCGGGTCAGCCGCACCCGTGGCAGATCACGTCGAGCGCGGTCGACCTGACCGCGATCATGCTCGGCATGGTCGGCCGCGGTGTCGACGCCGACCGGGTACGCGCGGCGGTCGAGCTGCACGTTCAGCTCGAGGCGGCCGACTTCGACCTGAGCCTGGCCGACCAGCACGACCGGCGGCTCCAGCTGCTGGCCGTCACGCCCGGCACGGCTTCGGTCGACGTCCCCGGGTTCCGCGAGCTCACCGAGGCGCTGTGGCGCCAGCGGTACGAGGCGAGCCATCTGCTGGCGATGATGGACTGGACCGAGCAGATGATCAAGTCTCGCGACCTCGCGGTCAGCAAGATGGACTGGGAAGTGCAGTTCTACAAGAAGACCTGGCCCGGCCGGGTCCTCATGGTCGCCCGCAGCGGTTACCGGGTGATCATGCGCGACGGCCGCAAGTTCATGCGCTCCCGGCGGGCCCGCAAGAACGCCACCAAGGCCTAGGTGTTCATACGAGAAGGGGGCCCCGGCCGGGGCCCCCTTCTCCGTGTCTCAGATCAGATCAGTTCCCAGGTCAGCGGCGTGCCCTTCGCGGCGTCCGCGACGAAGGTGCGGCCGAGGACCAGGCCGATCGCGTCGGGCTCCAGCCCGCCGGTCGGGCGGATCGACCGGACGTTCTCGGGCGTGACCCGGTCGCCCGCCTTGACGTCGGCCACCACGTAGAGCGAGCGGCGGAACCGCAGCCCCTCCTTCTCGGCCTCGGTCGGGCCGATGTGCGTGGTGCCCAGGGCCTGCCAGGCCCGCTCCGACTCGATGCGCATGGCCTTGAGCTCGGCCGGCTCGAGCGAGAAGGCCGAGTCGACGCCACCGTCCGCCCGGTCCAGCGTCACGTGCTTCTCGATCAGGCAGGCGCCGAAGGCCACCGAGGCGATCGGCACGCCGATGCCGTGCGTGTGGTCGCTGAGGCCGATCGGCAGCTCGAGCATCTGGGCCAGCACCGGGATGCGGCGCAGGTTGGTGTATTCGGGCGGGGCCGGGTACGAAGCGGTGCAGCTCAGCACGGTGATGTCGGTGGCGCCGACGCCCTTGGCCGCCTCGACCGCGGCGGCGATCTCCTTCACCGAGGCCATGCCGGTGGAGATGATGATCGGCTTGCCCGTGCTCGCCGCGAGGCGGATCAGCGGCAGGTCGGTGATCTCGGACGACGCGATCTTGTACAGCGAGGCGTCGAGCTTCTCGAGGAGCTCGACCGCCGTACGGTCGAAGGGGCTCGAGAACGGCGTGATGCCTCGCTCGCGGGCCCGCTCGAAGATCGGCTGGTGCCAGTCCCACGGCGTGTGCGCGCGCTCGTACAGGTCGTACAGGTAGGCCTCGGACCACAGCTCGTGGCCCTTCGAGATCTGGAAGCGCGGGTGCTTCACGTCCACGGTCATGGTGTCGGCCGTGTACGTCTGGATCTTGATCGCGTCCGCGCCGGCGTCCGCCGCCGCGTCGACCAGCGCGAGTGCCCGGTCGAGAGAGCCGTTGTGGTTCCCGGACATCTCCGCGACGATGTACGGCCGCTTGTCGGGCCCGAACTTAGTCATTACTTCCCTCTCTCCGTCCAGACGACAGTCTTCATCTCGCCGTCCACGAGCCGTTCGTAGCGCCGCGTCTCCTTGAAGCCGAAACGCCGGTGGAGCGCCAGCACCTGCTTGTTGTCGGCGAGCGTCTCGCCACCGAGCGTCTCCAGGCCCAGTGTGCCGAACGCGTAGTCCACCGCTTCCTTCTCGAGGCGCATCCACGCCGCGAGCAGCCGGTCACCCAGACCGGCCGAGTCGAGGTAGAACGACCAGGTGTTCCCGTCGAAGATCACGACGCCGGCGGGTGTGCCCCGATCGTCCTCGTAGATCAACACATCACGCCAACGCTTTTCCCACCACCTCGCGTGCTCCTCGGGCTTGATCTCGTGCGTGGTCAGGCTCACGGCACGCACCGACTCGTGGTTGCGCCAGGGCAGGATCAGATCCCGTTCGGCGTAGGTCGCAGGTCGCAGCACAGTGTCAAAGTATGGCCGCCCCGCGAGCGTTCCCGTCGGGGACCTGGGTCACAGCGCAATTCCTCACCCTCGGGCCCGCGTGGCCGATGGATCCGGCACATCCCCCTGCGAGAGGTGAACCGGATGGGCGTGCTCAGTAGTCGGCCGGGCCGGCCACTACTAGTGTCCGGGGCATTGCTGCTCGTCACGATCGTCATGGTGGCGGTCAACGCGATCGAGCCGGTGATTCCCTGGGCGCTCCTCTGGCTGCCCGGCATCCTCGGGGCGGCGGTGCTGGCCGTCGACAGCGTCCGGACCGCCCGAGCCGAACACCTCCCTCCGGCGGTCCGGCAGTTCTGGCGCCGGATAGCCGTGATCTGTCTGCCGGTGGGGCTCGGCAACGCCGCGCAGGCCTACCACGCGCTCACCGTGCCCGACCCCCGGTACGCCGCGGCCGGCGCCGGCCAGATCGCCCTGCAGGGCGTCGCCGTCGTGCTCGTCATGTACACCCTCCTGCGCCTGCCGTTCGGTCAGCAGACTCGCGGCGAGCTGTTCCGCGTGGTGCTCGACGCCGGCACCGTCATGCTCGCCTGCGCCGTCTTCCTGTGGCACTTCGCCGGCCGGTACGCGCTGGAGGACGGCGACCCCCGCATGCTGTTCACCTCGCTGGCCTTGAGCATCCTGGCGCTGCTCGCGGTCTTCGCGGTCGCCAAGTTCCTGCTGACCAGTCAGAACCACATGGACGCCGGGGCCCTCCGGATGATCGGCATCGCGGTGGCGATCGGCGCGGTCGGGCCGGCGCTGCGCCCGGTCTTCGAGCCGCTCGACCCGAACCTCTTCCCGGACATGATCGACCTGCCTGCTCTCTACTTCTGCGCCGCGCTCGCCACCCACCGCCAGCGAGCCGCGCAGACCGGCCCCCGCCGCGGCGCCAAGCCGGTCCGCCGGCGCCCGTTCAGCTTCCTGCCCTACCTGGCCGTCGCCGTGGTCGACGCGCTGCTGCTCACCGTCACCTGGCGGGACGACAACGCCGACCGCCGGATCGTCGTGGTCGGCGCCGTGCTGCTCACCGCGGTCGTCGTGCTCCGCCAGATCACCGCGTTCCAGGACAACGGCCGGCTGCTGCTCCGGCTCGACCACAACGCCACCCACGACGCGCTCACCCAGCTGCCCAACCGGGTGCTCTTCCACGAGCGCCTGCGGCGGGCCCTGGGCTCGCCGGTCGGCCGGCCGGTCGCCGTCGCGCTGATCGACCTGGACGACTTCAAGGAGGTCAACGACACGCTCGGCCACGAGGTGGGCGACCAGCTGCTGATCGCGGTCGCCCAGCGGCTGGCCGGCTGCCTGCGGGCCGAGGACACCGTGGCCCGGCTGGGCGGCGACGAGTTCGTCGTGGTGATCGACGGGGCCGATCCGGCCGCTGCCGACCTGGCCGCCCAGCGCATGATCGACTCGCTGCGGGCGCCGGTGCTGACCGATGGGCACGAACTGCCGATCCGCGCCAGCATCGGCATCGCCGACGGCCGCGCCGGCGACGACGCGAGTGTGCTGCTGCGGCGGGCCGACATCGCCATGTACGCCGCGAAGGCGCTGCCCGGCACCGCGGCGCTGCACTACGAGGCCGACATGGCCGCGACGTCGGTGGGCGCCGAACTGCAGGACGCGATCCGCGACGACCAGCTGTTCCTGCTCTACCAGCCGATCGTCACGCTCGACGAGCACCGCCGGGTGCTGGGCGCCGAGGCCCTCGTGCGCTGGAACCACCCGGTGCACGGACTGCTCGCCCCGGACGCGTTCCTGCCGCTCGCCGAACGGACGGGTCTGATCGTCCCGCTCGGCCGCTGGGTGCTGCGCGCCTCGCTGCGCCAGCTCGCCGACTGGCCCGCCGGCACCGCGCTCAACATCAACATCTCGGCGCGCGACCTGCGGGAAGCCGACTTCGCCCCGGCCCTGGCGGCCCTTCTCGACGAGTACGGGGTGGCCGCCTCACAGATCACCCTGGAGATCACCGAGTCGATGCCGGTGGAGCCGGGGGAGTCGCTCACGGTGCTGAACGAGCTGCGGGCGCTCGGCGTCAAGCTGGCCCTCGACGACTTCGGCACCGGCAGCTCCCCGTTCAGCCTGTTGCACGACGTGCCGGTCGACGAGGTCAAACTCGACCGCTCGTTCACCCAGGCCGACCCCGACGGCCGCGTGTCGGTCGCCGCGGGCCTCGCGCATCTCGCCGAGGCGCTGCACCTGCACGCCGTGGCCGAGGGCGTCGAGACCCAGCAGCAGGCCGAACGGCTGCGCGAACTGGGCTATCAGGCGGCCCAGGGGTTCCATTTCGCCCGCCCGATGTCCGCCGCCGACTTCGAGGCGCTCCTGCCCGCCGAGGCCCCCGCCGCCTGAAGCGTGCTGCTCTCGCCGGACTTCCCGCCTTAGGGTCGGATCATGGAGACTCACCGGCCGGCCGTACGCGTGATCTGCTTCGACGCCGACGGCCGGGTGCTCCTGATGAACTGGCGCGACCCGCACGACGGCTCGCGTCTCTGGGAACCGCCCGGCGGCGGCATCGAGGAGGGCGAGACCCCGTTCGAGACGGCCCGGCGCGAGCTGGCCGAGGAGACGGGGCTCGACCCGGCCCGCGTCGGCGAGAGCTACCTCGACGTGTATCGCGAGTCCCGCTGGAAGGGGCGCCTCTACACCGGCGACGAGCAGTTCTTCGCCGCCCGCTACGACACCCCGCGCCCGGCCCTCTCCGGGGCCGGCCTGATGCCGTACGAGGTCGAGGAGCTGCTCGGTCACGCCTGGGTCAGCCCGGCCGATTTCGCCGCGCTCCCCGACCGCCTCGAGCCACCCCACCTCGCCGAGATCATCCCGCTGCTCAGGTGAAGGCGTGACCGGGCGGCGTCAGGCCGCGCTGTCGAGGTGGCTGATGACGCGCTGCAGCACCGCGAGTGCCTCGCGTGCGTCGCGGACCTCGTTGTCACGACCCGCGCGGCGGGCCAGCCAGTCGGTGAGCGCTTCCCGCACCACGCCGGACACCCCGGCCGGATGCCCGGCGGCTTCGACGGCGGCGATCATCGATGCGGGGAGCCGGACTGCCCTCACCTGAAGCGGCCCGTCCTCCGGGTCGTGCACGGTACGCACTTCACGCGGTCGTTCCCCTCGGCCACGGTGGCCGTCTGTCCCTCCGGGGCAAGGCTCCGAGGTCAGGATCGGTGTGGTCGATCTGCGTCTTGCTCACGGCTGCCTCTTCTCCCCAGCGCGTGCCTCGCCTCCCGCGGCGGGACGCCCGTCGGTGACGTCGGCCTACGCGATGCAGTGGCCCCTTGCGCCGGCCGGCCCCTCGCGCCCTACTTCAGGTCATTGCCCATGCCGGATCGTAATACGTCGTAGTACCACATGGCCCGGCGAAATGGCGGAGGCTGAGCGGCCGGGAAGGGCGAGTCAGGCGGGCCGGGGAAGGGGAGTCAGGCGGCCGGGGGGAAGAGGAGGTCGGCGATGTCGGCGCCGGTCAGGGGCTCGGCGAAGTAGTAGCCCTGGCCCAGCTCGCAGTTGCCGCCGGCCAGGGACGTCAGCTGGCCGGCGTGCTCGATGCCCTCGGCGATCGTCGAGAGCTCGAGCGCGCGCCCCAGCTGGATGATGCCGTGGGTCAGGGCGGCCGCCGTGGGCTCGTCGACCACGTCGTCCACGAAGGATTTGTCGATCTTGATGATGTCGACCGGGAAGTTGCGCAAGTAGGCCAGCGACGAGTAGCCGGTGCCGAAGTCGTCGATCGCCAGGCGCAGGCCCAGGGCCTTGAGGGCGCCGAGCCGTTCCAGCGTCGTCGCGCGGTGGTCGACCAGCAGCGACTCGGTCAGCTCGAGCACCAGGCGGTCGGGCGGCAGGCCGGCCGACTTCAGGGCCGAGTCGACCACCTGCACCAGCGCCGGCTGCTCGAGCTGCACCGCCGAGATGTTCACGCTGACCGTCAGCGGCGGCCCGCTGCGCTGGGCGTTCCAGCCGGCCACCCGCGTCGTGGCCTCGCGCAGCACCCACTCGCCGATCGGCACGATCATGCCGGTCTCCTCGGCCAGCGGGATGAAGTCCATCGGCGGCACGATGCCGCGGCGGGGGTGCTGCCAGCGGATCAGGGCCTCGACGCCGGTGATCTCGCCGGTCCGCAGGTGCACGATCGGCTGGTAGCGCAACTCGAACTCGTGCCGCACGACCGCCCGGCGCAGGTCGGCCTCCAGGGCGATGTGGGCCTGGAACGCCTCCTGCATGGCCGGCTCGAACACCTCGTACCGGTCGCCCTGCTTCTTGGCCTGGTACATCGCGAGGTCGGCGTGGACCATGAGCTGGGCGGCGTCGTGCTGGTCGGGGCGGCTGAACGCGAGCCCGATGCTGGAGCTGATGAAGGCTTCGGAGCCGAGCAGGTCGAACGGCTCGCGCAGCGCCGCGAGGATGCGCTCGGCCACCGGTACGGCCTCGGCCGCGTCCAGCAGCCCGGGCAGCAGCACGGCGAACTCGTCGCCGCCCAGGCG
Source organism: Actinoplanes sp. M2I2 (assembly GCF_023544445.1). GTDB lineage: Bacteria > Actinomycetota > Actinomycetes > Mycobacteriales > Micromonosporaceae > Actinoplanes. The sequence continues at coordinate 347,043 of NZ_JALPVJ010000008.1, forward strand.
CGCGGCCGTGTCGCCGTCGCGCAGGCAGCCCCGGATGCGGTCGGCCACGCCGGTGAGCAGCGCGTCGCCGGCCGCGTGCCCGAGCGAGTCGTTGACGATCTTGAAACGGTCGAGGTCGACGAAGAGCACCGCGGCGCCCAGTCCGGCGGGGCCGAGCGCCTCCTCCATGCGGGTCTGGAACAGCGCTCGGGTGGCCAGTCCGGTCAGCGAGTCGAGGAACGCCTGGTTCATCGCCTCCTGGGTGCGCGCGTCGGTCAGCGCCAGGCTGAGGTGCTCGGCGAACGCCCGGAGGATGTCGCGGGCCGGCTTCTCCCAGTCGCGGCGGGCGCCGATCGTGGCGACCGTGATGCTGCCGGCGACCTGCCCGTTCTCGTGCACGGGAGCGGCCATGACGGACTCGACCTGGAGGGCCGTCATCGGCCGGAGCGCGATCGGGCAGGAGGCGTAGTCCTCGACCGCGATCAGCTCGTCGCCCAGGATGGCCAGGCCGGTGACCCCGCTCGACGCGACCGGCACGCGGCGGCGGTTGGCGGCCACCTCGGGCGGCACGCCCAGCGCGGCCACCGTGCTGCCGAGGGCCGGGTCGTCCCGTTCGAGCAGGTTGATCGCGACCATGTCGACGCCGAGCAGGTCGCGCAGCGCGACCAGGACCATGTCGTAGATCTGCGGGAGAGGCAGGCGGCGGCCGATCGCCCGCTGTACGGCGGCCATCTCCTCGAAGACGCGACGGCCCTGGTCGAGATAGCCGAGCAGGCGGCCGTTCTCCTCGGCGTACCGGCGCTCCGACTCGATCATGTGCAACGACTGCAGGCTCAGCTCGAGGACGCGGGCCATGCCGCGGAGCAGGCATACCTCTTCGGGCGTGAAGGGCCGCGTACGCCCGAGGACGAGCACGCCCGGAGCGGCGCCGCCGATGGTGGCGTAGGTGACCGCGTACCGGCCGTCGCACATCTCGAGACTCGAGCGCCGGCCGGCGGCGACCTCGGCCAGCAACGGGACGGGCACGCGGTCGGCGGCCAGGCCGATGCCGGCCACCACGCTGCCGTCGATCATGAGCACGGCGACGTCCGCGTCGAGGGCGCGGGCGGCGCACTCCACGGCGGCGTCGTGCGCGGCCGGACCGGCAGGCCGGTCGGCGACCGCGGAGAGGAACTCGCCCAGTTGATCCGTCGCTAGCACATGTTGCCAGTCGTCCGCCGGGGCCCGGACTTGAGCGAAACGACCGGACGGAAGCAGGCTCGCCCGAGCTCACACGACCGGTCACGATGTGGTCATGCTTTCCCGCGAAACGGTCAGGCGTTTCGTGGCGCCTGCCCTAATTTAGAGTGATCTTGGTCGGCCGGACCGACCGGTCAAACGGGCAAGTAAACAACGAAGTCCGTGAGCTTGTGATGGAGGCCACAGGTTTCTCCGGTGTTACAAATAGGTCGGTCGATGGCGGGGGAGGTGACGGCAATTGAATGCGGACGAGCGACAGCATCAGATCGTCGCGCTGGCCCGCCGGCACGGCGAGGTGGAGGTCGGAAAGCTCGCGGCCGAACTCGACGTCTCGGCCGAGACCATTCGCCGCGACCTGCGCCTGCTGGAGAAGCACGGGCTCATCCGCCGTACCCACGGCGGGGCGTACCCGGTGGAGACGGCGAAGTTCGAGACCGACCTGGCCATGCGCACGATCCGCGGGGTGCCCGAGAAGCGGCGGATCGCGGCGGCCGCGGCCGGGCTCATCGGGGACGCGGAGACCATCTTCATCGACGAGGGCTTCACCCCGCAGCTGATCGCCGAGGCGTTGCCGACCGACCGGCCGCTCACCGTCGTGACCGCGTCGCTCAACACCGCGGCCTGGCTGGCCGCTTCCACCCCGGCCACCGTTCTGCTGCTCGGCGGCCGGGTGCGGGGGCGCACGCTGGCCACCGTCGACCACTGGGCGGCGGCCATGGTCTCCGGATTCGTGATCGACCTGGCCTTCATCGGGGCCAACGGGATCTCCCGCGAGGTGGGTCTCACGACGCCCGACCCGGCCGTCGCGGACGTGAAGGCGCGCGCGGTGGCGGCCGCCCGCCGCCGGGTCTTCGTCGGCGTTCACACAAAATTCGGCGTTCGCACATTCTGTCGATTCGCCGAGATATCTGATTTCGAGTCACTGGTCACGGACACCGCATTGCCGGTGTCCGAGGCGAACCGCTATGCCCGGCTGGGTCCACAAGTCATCCGGGTCTGATTCAACAATTCCCACTCGCCGTTTTCGAATAAAACGGAGGTTCCCCCATGTCCAGATACACCAAGGCAGCGGCGGCCGCTGCGGCCGGACTGCTGCTGGTCACGACCGGCTGTTCGGGCGCCGGCTCGACCGGCGGCGGCAGCGGCGACTCGGCCGACAACACGATCACCGCGCTGATGGTCGGCAACCCGCAGATGGAGGACATCCAGAAGCTGACCGCCGAGCACTTCACGAAGCAGACCGGCATCACCGTGAAGTACACGATCCTCCCGGAGAACGAACTGCGGGACAAGGTCACCCAGGACGTCGCCAACCAGGGCGGGCAGTACGACGTCGCCACGGTCGGCGCCTACGAGGTGCCGATCTGGGCCAAGAACGGCTGGCTGCACGAGGTGTCGACCCAGGCTCAGGCCGACTCCGCGTACGACGTGAACGACCTGATCAAGCCGATGGTGTCGTCGCTCAGCGGCGAGGACGGCAAGCTGTACGCGGCGCCGTTTTACGGCGAGTCGTCGTTCCTCATGTACAACAAGGAGCTCTTCGACGCCAAGGGCCTCAAGATGCCCGAGAAGCCCACCTGGGCGCAGGTCGCCGACTTCGCCGCGAAGCTGGACGACAAGGGCAAGGGCGTCTCCGGCATCTGCCTGCGCGGCCTGCCCGGCTGGGGTGAGCTGTTCGCGCCGCTGACCACCGTCGTCAACACCTACGGCGGCGCCTGGTTCGACAAGGACTGGAACGCCCAGGTCGACTCGCCGCAGTTCAAGGAAGCCACGAACTTCTACGTCAACCTGCTCAAGCAGCACGGCCAGCCCGGCGCCCCGCAGTCCGGCTTCACCGAGTGCCTGAACACGTTCGGCCAGGGCAAGGCGGCTATGTGGTACGACGCCACGTCGGCGGCCGGCACGCTCGAGGACCCGAACGCCAGCAAGGTGGCCGGCAAGGTCGGCTACGCCTACGCCCCGGTCAACAAGACCGAGTACTCCGGCTGGCTGTGGACGTGGGCGTGGGCGATGCCCAAGACCACCAAGAAGGCCGACGCCGCCTGGAAGTTCATGTCCTGGGCGACCAGCAAGGACTACGAGAAGCTGGTCGGCCAGCAGCTCGGCTGGTCGCGGGTGCCGTCGGGCAAGCGCACCTCGACCTACTCGATCCCGGAGTACAAGGAGTCGGCCAAGGCGTTCGCCGACGTCACGCTCGGCTCGATCGAGAACGCCGACCCGACCAACCCCGGTGTCCAGCCGCGGCCCGCGCTCGGCGTGCAGTTCGTCGGCATCCCCGAGTTCGCCGACCTCGGCACCAAGGTGTCGCAGGAGGTGAGCGCGGCCATCGCCGGCAGCAACACCGTCGACAAGGCTCTTGCCGACGGTCAGAAGCAGGCCGAAGACGTGGCCAAGAAGTACCGGAAGTAATGACCACCCTGGTTGCCCGGCCGGACGAGCGGACCCAGCCGCCCGTCCGGCCCACCAAGGGCGGAGCCAAGGACCGCTGGATTCGACGAGCGCCCCTGCTGCCCGCACTGATCTTCGCGATCGTGATCACCCAGGTGCCGTTCCTCTACACCCTCTATCTCTCGACGCTCAGCTGGAACGCGCTGCGGCCGGGCGACAAGCCGTTCGTCGGGTTCGACAACTACGTCACGGTCCTCAGCGACACCCGGTTGCGGTCGGCGCTCTTCAACACGGTGCTGCTCACCGCCGGCGCGGTGGTCTTCTCGATGATCCTGGGCCTGCTGCTGGCCCTGCTGCTGGACCGGCAGTTCTTCGGCCGGGGTGTCGTCCGGACCCTGCTGATCACGCCGTTCCTGATCATGCCGATCGCGGCGGCGCTGCTCTGGAAGCACGCCATCTTCAACCCGACGTACGGCTTGATCAACGGTCTCTTCGGAGGCTCGACCGACTGGGTCTCGTCGTATCCGAAGGGCGCCGTGATCGCCACGATGGTGTGGCAGTGGACGCCCTTCATGATGCTGATCCTGCTGGCCGGTCTGCAGTCGCAGTCGAACGACGTGATCGAGGCGGCCCGGGTGGACGGCGCGAACGCGTGGCAGATCTTCCGCCGGATGACGCTGCCCCACCTGCGTCAGTATCTCGAGCTGGGCGCGTTGCTCGGCTCGATCTATCTGGTCAACACGTTCGACGCGATCTTCAGCATCACGCAGGGTGGTCCGGGCACGGCGACGACCAACCTGCCGTACGAGATCTACCTGACCATGTTCCGCAAGTTCGAGTACGGCGAGGCCTCCGCGGCCGGCGTGATCGTGGTGATCCTGACGATCGGCGTGGCGACCTTCGCGCTGCGGGTCATCTCGAGCCTCTTCAAGATGGAGGAGAACCGATGACGGCCCCCGCGGTGGGAGTCAAGATGACGAAGCGGATGAGCAACACGATCTGGGGCTCGGTCGCCTGGATCGCCGCGATCATCTTCGTCTTCCCGGTGCTCTGGATGGCGCTGACCAGCTTCAAGCAGGAGAACGCGGCCGCGACCAACCCGCCGACCTGGTTCTTCGAGCCGACCCTGGCTCAGTACGGCCAGGTCTTCGATCGCAACATCACGCCGTTCCTGCTCAACTCGCTGATGGCCAGCGTCTTCTCGACGTTGCTGGTCGTGGTGCTGGCGACCCCGGCGGCGTACGCCCTGTCGCTGCGCCCGGTGGCGAAGTGGAGCGACTCGCTGTTCTTCTTCATCAGCACCAAGATGATGCCCGTGGTCGCGGCCTTCCTGCCGGTCTATCTGCTGGTCAAGCATCTGGGCCTGCTCGACAACATCTGGACGATGGTTCTGCTCTACACCTCGATGAACCTGCCCCTCGCAGTCTGGATGATGCGGTCCTTCCTGCTGGAGGTGCCCCGCGAGGTGCTGGAGGCCGGCGAGGTCGACGGGGCGGGCCTGCTCACCTCCATCCGCAAGATCATCCTGCCGATCGTGAGTCCCGGCCTGGCCGCGACCGCGCTGATCTGCTTCATCTTCAGCTGGAACGAGTTCTTCCTGGCCCTCAACCTGACCGCCACGAACGCCAGCACGGCGCCGATCTTCCTGGTCGGCTTCATCTCCTCCGAGGGCGCGTTCCTGGCCCGCCTCTGTGCCGCCGCGACCCTGCTGTCCCTGCCGGTGCTCATCGCCGGCTGGCTGGCGCAGAACAAACTGGTACGAGGTCTGTCGATGGGGGCGGTCAAGTGAGAGCAGCCGTCGTGGTCACCCCCGGCCGGATCGCCGTCGAGGAGGTGCCGGACCCGACGCCCGGCCCCACCGACGTGGTCGTCCGGCCGGCCGCCGTCGGCATCTGCGGCACCGATCTGCACATCATGGACGGGGAGTTCGCGCCGTCCTTCCCGATCGTGCCGGGCCACGAGTTCGCCGGCGAGATCGTGGCGGTCGGGTCGCAGGTGTCCGGTTACGCGGTCGGCGATCAGGTGGCGGTCGACCCGTCGCTGTACTGCGGCTACTGCTATTACTGCAAACGCGCCCGAGGCAACCAGTGTGAGAACTGGGCGGCGATCGGGGTGACGGCGAGCGGCGGCGCGGCCGAGTTCGTGGCGGCGCCGATGGCCAACCTGTTCGCGCTGCCCGATCACCTCGCCGCCCGGGACGCGGCGCTGATCGAGCCGCTGTCGTGCGCGGTGCGCGGCTTCGACGTGCTGCCGCGGGCGATGGCTACCTCGTACCTCATCTACGGCTCCGGAACGATGGGGCTGATGATGCTGGAACTGGCCAAGCGGGCCGGGGCCGAGTCGGTGTCGGTCGTGGACCTCAATCCGGCCCGGCTGGCGACGGCGGAACGGCTGGGCTGCTCGGCCGCGACCACCTCGGCCGAGGAGCTCGACGCGCCGCGCGGGTTCGATGTCGTGATCGACTGCACGGGGGCCGAGGCGGCGATCCGGGACGGTCTGTCCCGGGTCGGGCGGGGCGGCACGTTCCTCCAGTTCGGAGTGTCGAGCTATGACGCCCGGGTGGCGATCGAGCCGTACGAGATCTATCGCCGCGAGATCACCATCACCGGCTCGATGGCGGTGCTGCACAGCTTCGACCGGGCCGGGGAACTGCTCGCGGCCGGCGTGCTCGACCCGTCGATCTTCGTCAGTCACCGGTTCCCGCTGGACGACTACGCCCAGGCCCTCGACCAGTTCCGCGCCGGTGTCGGAAGGAAGATCCTCATCGAACCGTGAGTGAAACCTTACGGCCAGTTGTCAGATGGTCACCCGGCAGGTTGAAATAGGTGGGTGGGTACGCCCGACGCTGTTCCTGACCGCCCAGTCCCGCACACCCTCGCCCCCGGCCGTCTCGGCGCGGCTGCCATCGCGTTCTTCGCGCTCGCCGTGACCGCGCCCATCGCCGTGCTTATCACCGTCGTACCCGCCGCCTACGCCACCGGCGGCGGGCCGCTGGTCCCGCTGAGCTTCCTGGTCCTCGGCGTCGTCCTGATCCTCTTCGCCACCGGCTACGCGGCCATGGCCAACCGCTCGCCGTTCGCCGGCGCGATGTCCACGTACGTCACCCGCGGTCTGGGCCGGCCGGCCGGCGTCGGGGCCGCCTGGCTCGCCCTCGGGTCCTATCAGGTGCTCCAGCTGGGCCTCTACGGCCTGGTCGGCGCGGCGGCGGCGCCCCTGCTGGGCAGCTGGTTCGGGGTGAGCGCCGAATGGTGGGTGGTCGCCGCCGGCTGCTGGCTGCTGGTCGCGCTCTGCGGCACGATCCGGATCGAGGTCAGCAGCGGTCTGATCGCGCTGCTCGTGCTGACCGAGGCCGCGGTGGCGGCCGGGTTCGCCACGGCCAACGCGCTCGACCCGGGCGCCGGCGGGCTCACCGCCGGCACCATCCTCCCCTCGGGGCCGGAGCTCGACCGGCCCGCCCTCGGCCTGCTGCTCGCCGTGGGCATGCTGGCCTTCGTCGGTTTCGAGGCCACCGGGGCGTACGCCGAGGAGGCGATCCGCCCGCGGCGGGACGCCGGCCGGGCCGCGGTGGTGACCGTCGCGGTCTTCGCCGTGCTGCTCGCCGGCACGTCGTGGTCGCTGAGCGCGGCCGCCGGCGCCGACCGGATCACCGAGCTGGCCCGGACCCGCGGCTCCGAGCTGCTGTTCGACCTGGCCGGCGCCCGGCTCGCGCCGTGGGCGGTCACGCTGGGGCGGCTCCTGCTGCTCACCGGTCTGATCGCGGCGATCCTGGGGCTGCACCACGCCCTGTCGCGCCACCTGTTCGCGCTGGGCCGGGAAAGGGTGCTGCCGAGCAGATGGGGGCGCACCTCCCGTCGTACGCTCGCGCCTCGCGCCGCCTCGCTGGCCCAGTCGGCCGTCACCGCCCTGCTGCTGGCCGGAGCGGCCGCGGTGGGAGTGCCCGACGCGCCGCTGATCGGCCGCCGTCTGATGATCGCCGGCAGTCTCGGCGTCCTGATCCTTGTGCTCGTCACGTCGGTGGCCACGCTGCTGCACCTCAACCGCGTGCCGGACGGCGAGGGCGCGTTCACCCGCTTCGTCGCCCCGGCGCTGGCCACGGTCGCCCTGGGTTCGATCGCCTATCTGGTCGTCCGCGACCTCGCCTTCCTGCTGGGCGTGCCGGGCAGCTCCCCGTGGCGCTGGATCGTGCCGGTGTCACTGGCCGCGGTCGCCTCGATCGGCGTGCTGCACGCGCTGATCCTGCGCGCGGCCCGTCCGGTGGTCTATGCGGGCATCGGCCAGGGCGGCGTCCCGGTGGTGGTCACCCCGGCCGCTCCCCGGCCGCTGTCGCCCGCTCCGCCGCCCTCCCGACCTCGACCGTCGTCCCCGGAGCCGGGCGCGCACCGGCCCGAGCGAGTGCACCGCTGATGCGCGCGCCGGATCCGCCTCCCGAACGGGAACGGATCCGTGCGCTGGGCATGGATCCGGCCACCGGCCGGTTCCGCCGCAACGAGGCCGAGACCGCCGTCCGCGTCGAGAGAGAACTGGGCGTGCGGCTGACCCGGGCCGCACCCGGGTGCCGGGCCGACTGGTTCGATGAGGACGGCCGCTCGTACGACGCGGTGGGACCCTTCGCGGCTCACCGGTTCGAGCGGCAGTGGGCGCGATTCTCGCAGCAGATCGTGCTGCATCTGAGAAAGGCTGATCTGGTGCCGGTGGACGTTTCGCAGTTCACCTCCGACCAGGTGGCCAAGGTGGAAAAGTTCGTGGCCGAGCTGGGCCTGGCCCCGCGGGTCTTCATCCTGGGACGGCGACAATGGCGGCTCTCATCATGGTCCGGCCGGGCCGCGACTGGCAGGCGACGGGTGGGCTCTTCGAGTGGACGCTGGAATACCTCATCCCGCGCCTCGACGACCAGAAGACCGCCGGCTGGCTCCGCATGGTCGTCGACGAGAACCTCGGCAGCCTCTGGATCCCCGACCTGCCGGACGCGGGCCGCGACGAGGTCTATGCGCTCCTGCGCTCGGGTCTGCTCGCGGCCGCCCGTCGCGAGCTCCCGGAGGGCCCGGCCAAGGGCGACGCGCTCGCGCAGCTCGGTGAGCTGATCGCCCTGACCTGGTGAGGGCCGGGGCTCAGGCGAAGAACTCCTGGATCTGGGTGAGCGTCAGGTAGCCCTGCCGCTCGGGCTCGTGCGCGGTCTCGGGCAGGCGCCGGGCGGTCACCTGCACGTCGGGGACGTCGGTGGGCAGGCTCGGCACCGGCGGAGTGGGCGGCAGGGCGGGCAGGGTGAGGGCCTGGCGGATCACCTCGAACATCGCCCGTACCTCCTGAGCGGCGGTGCGGGTGGCCACCTCCGAGCCGGCCGAGGCCGTGCCGGAGGGGAAGGCGCAGGTGAAATTGGCCTGCAGGCGGTCGTCGAACCGGCGGATGTCGGCGCTCGGCCGCAGGTGGTCGAGCCGCCCCTCGGCGACGATGCCCAGCTCGCAGGCCGAGAGCCCGGACTGCCGCCACCACGAACGCCAGCGCGGGTCGGCGTCCAGCGTCAGGGCGACGTGCCGCAGCGCGACCACGTACTCGCGCGGGGCGAAGCCGCCGCCGGTGGTGGTGCCCAGGTGGGGGTGCAGCCAGGAGTCACGGTCCGAGCTGTGGTCGACCATCCCTGCATGGTGACATTTCGGTCGCCCGCGGGTCTGCCGGACCGCGCGGCACGTTCGGGCGAATTCTGGCGTGCATAAGCCGGTGATATAAATCAGGGGTGCAGCCTGCCGCCACCGTCACGGACGACGACGCCGCCATCGCCGCCGGCTTCGAGCGCTTCTACGAGACGCTCCGCCGCCTCACGCCCCGCGGTCCGCTCAGCCTGACCGCCGCCTCCACCCTGCGCCGCCTCGAGCGCTCGGGCCCGCACCGCCTCTGCGAGCTCTATGCCCCCGAGGGGATCAGTCAGCCCGCGATGACCCAGCTGGTCACCCGGCTCGAGAAGGAGGGGCTGGCCCAGCGCACGAGCGATCCCCACGACGGCCGGGCCGTGGTCGTGAGCATCACCGACGCCGGCCGGGCCGCCGTGGCCGACCGCCGCCGGGTCCGCGCCGAGGCGCTCGCGGAGCTGCTCCAGGGCCTGACGCCGGCGCAGCACGAGGCCGTCGTCGGCGCGCTGCCGGCCCTGGAGCGGCTCAGCGACCTCGCCGCCGAGCAGGCCTCGTAGCGTCTGTTCTGGAGGGGAGCCCGACTCGACCCCCGTCCACGAGACGGACGCTAGCTCGCCAGGAAGGCGGAGACGCCCATGTCGGCGCCGACCTTCCGGGTGGCTTCGGCCGCGTGGATGTTCACTGTCTGCACGGCGTCGTACTGGGCCGCCGGCGCGACGACGGTCCGGACGGGGCGCTTGCCGTCCGGTGTCTCGACCAGGGTGACGATCGCGTCGGTGACCACCTGCGGGTCGCCGGGGTCGCTGGTCTGCTGTTCGGTGAGCCCGGCGACGAACCCACCGAAGTGCTCGACGTAGACCTGCAGGCGAGCCGTGTCGGCCGGCAGGACGGCGTTGACCCCGATGCTGGTCGGGTAGGGCGCCGCGTCGACGATGATCGACTCGACCCCGAACGGCGCCAGCTCGTGGTGCCACGCCTCGGTCAGGCTGGCCAGCGCGGCCTTGCTCGCCGCATAGAGCCCCGAGTAGGGGAGCGTGACACGGCTGGACGTGGACCCGATCTGGATCAGGACGCCGTGACCCTGGCTCCGCAGCTGGGGCAGGGCGGCCCGGCTGACCCGCAGCGCACCGAGCACGTTGACGTCGAGCTGCCGCTGGGCCTCCTCGGCGGTGAAGGCCTCGAGGGGTCCGGGGAAGATCATGCCGGCGTTGTTCACCACCACGTCGAGGCGGCCGGCCGCGTCCAGGACGGCGCTCACCGCCCGGTCGGCGGAGGCCTGGTCGGTCACGTCGAGTTCGACGACCCGCAGGTCGATTCCCTCGGCCGAGGCCAGCGCGGTCAGTTCGGCGGCCGCGGCGGCGCCCCGGCCGGGCAGGTCACGCACGGTGGCGAAGACCTGATGGCCCCGTCGCGCCAGCGCTTCCACGGTCAGCCGGCCGAAGCCGGAACTGGCGCCGGTCACCAGCACAACTCGAGGGGCGTCGTTCATGGTGTCTCCTGAGGGAAAGGAAGTGGGGTGGCGCCCCGCTTCTCTGTCGTACGATATGGGGCGGCACCCCGGTTCACCAAGAGAAGTGGGGTATCCCACCACTTATGGAGGAGCCGGTGGCACTGGCCAAGCCGAAGCGGGCCGACGCGCGGCGCAACTACGACCAGATCGTCGCGGCGGCCGAGGCCGAGATCGACCGGCACGGGGCCGACGCCTCCCTGGAGGAGATCGCCCGCCGGGCCGGGGTGGGCTCAGCCACGCTGCACCGGCATTTCCCCACGCGGCAGGCCCTGCTGGAGGCCGTGTTCCACGATCGCGTCGAGGTGCTGTGCGCGCAGGCGGACGAGCTCGCCAAGCGTCCCGATGCGGGCGCCGCGCTGGTCGACTGGCTGCGGGCCGTCGCGGTCTACGGCGCGACCACCCGGGGCCTGGCCCGCTCGTTGCTCGACGGCGGGCGCGACCCGGCGCCGCCGGTCGACAGCACCTGCGAGGCGATGCTCGTGGGCGCCGGGGGCGAGCTGCTGCGACTGGCCCACGACGCCGCCGCGGTGCGCCCCGAGGTGTCCATCGTCGACCTGCTCACCCTGGTCAACGCCGTCTCGCTGGCCACCGAGGGAAGCACCGACGCGGCGGCCGAGGCCACCCGCCTGGTCGATCTGGCCCTCGAAGGGGTGCGCCCGCGGGGCTGACCCGTCAGAGGGTGGCCGTGGCCAGGAGCATGGTGGCGATCTCGCGCGCCACGAGCGCGGCCCGGGAGTCCTTGTCCATGCGACCGCCGACGGACGCGCCGTCGTACAGCACGACGAGCTGGTCGGCCAGGGCGGCCGGGTCCCGGGCGCCGGCGTCGCGGGCCAGCTCGAAGAAGAGGCCGCGCGTCCAGGCCCGGTTCGCGGCCGAGACTTCCTCGATCGGCCCGCCCGCGGTGGACTCGGCGCTGGCGTTGTAGAAGGCGCAGCCCCGGAAGCCTGGCGTGCCGGCCAGCTCGGCCAGCACGTCGAACACGCCGAGCAGGCGGTCGCGCGGGTCGTCGTAGCGCTCGAGGGCGGCCAGCAGGCGCGTGCGGCGTAGCTCGTGCCGGCCCTCGAGATAGGCCCGGACCAGCTCGTCCTTGCTGCCGAAGGTGCTGTAGAGCGAAGTCAGACAGACCTGTCTGTTTACTTGCTCACCGGAGGCCCGATGACCACCGTTGCCGACGCGCCGCCGTCCCTCCGCAGCCGGCGGCTCTCCCGTCCGGTCGCCTTCGCCGCGATCACGGCCATCTTCGTGATGTTCTCCGCGGCCTCCGCGGCGCCGTCCCCGCTCTACGTCGTCTATCAGCACCTGTGGAACTTCTCCGCCACCACGCTCACCGCGGTCTTCGCCGTCTATGTGGTCGGTCTGATCGGTTCGCTGCTGATCCTGGGCGCGCTTTCCGACCACATCGGCCGCCGGCCCGTGCTGGCCGCCGCGATCGCGCTCGAAGCCGTCTCGCTCGTGTTGTTCCTGACCGCCGGGGACGTCGGCGTGCTGCTCACCGCGCGGCTGCTCCAGGGCGTCGCGACCGGCGCCGCGATGACCACGCTGGGCGCGGCCCTGGTCGACCTCAACCCGCCGCACGCGCCCGGCCGGGCCGGCCTGATCAACGGTCTGGCTCCGGTCGCCGGGCTGGCGGTCGGCGCGCTCGGCACCGGCGTCCTGGTCCAGTACGCCCCCTCGCCCACCCACTTCGTCTGGGCGCTGCTCCTGGCCGGCATGGCCCTGGCCGCCGTCGTCGTCGCCCGCATCCCCGAGACGTCGGCCCTCCGCCCGGGAGCGGCCGCGTCGCTCGCACCCCGGCTCGGTGTGCCCGCCCGGCTTCGCGGCGACCTGCTCGCGCTCACCCCGATCATCGTGGCCAGCTGGGCGATCGGCGGCCTCTACCTGTCCCTCGGCCCGTCGGTCGCGGCCGGCGTCTTCGGCCTCAGCAGCCACCTCGTCGGTGGCCTGGTCGTGACCCTGCTCTGCGGCACCGGCGCGGTCAGCTCGTTCCTGCTGCGCAACGTCGCGACCAAGCGGGTCCTGCTCGTCGCCGGCAGCCTGCTCACCGCGGGCGCCGTGCTCAGCGTGACGGGCCTCGAACTGGGCAGCGCCGTTCTGGCCGCGGCCGGCACCGTGATCTCCGGCGTCGGGTTCGGCGCCTCGTCGCTGGCCTCGTTCGGCACGCTCGCCGTGCTGGCCGCCCCGCACGAGCGTGGTGAGCTGTTCGCGGTGGCGCTGGTCATCGCCTACGTCGCCTTCAGCGTTCCGGCCGTGATCGCCGGCGTCGCGGCCACGTCGGCCGGCCTGCACGACACCGCCCTGGTCTACGGCGTGGTGGTGGCCCTGCTGGGCGGAGCCGCCCTGGTCGCGCAGCGCCTGCGCCGGCGGGCCGTCGCCTGAACCTTTCGTGGCGCCCCGGCGTGGACTACCCCGATCGGGCGGTCCACGCCCCACCATAGTGGGGCGAATTGGACACGAGAGGCTGGTATGAGACGACTTCTGGCGGCGGCCACCACGATCGCCCTGACGGTGATCGCGGCCCCGGCGAGCGACGCGCGGGCGGCGGGCGAACGAACCGGGCCGGCCCTCGAGGTGGCGCCGACGATCACGTGGAGCCCCTGCACCGAGTCGGCCCTGCGCCTGCGCAAGGCCGAATGCGGGTTCCTGTCCGTACCCCTCGACCACGCCGCCCCGGACGGCGAGAAGATCCAGATCGCGGTGTCCCGGATCCGGCACACCGTTCCCGAGGGCAAGTATCAGGGCGTCGTGCTGGTGAACCCGGGTGGGCCGGGCGGCAAGGGCCGGGGGCTCTCGGTCATGGGCTCCCTGGTGCCCAAGAGGGCCGGGGCGGCGTACGACTGGGTCGGCTTCGACCCGCGGGGCGTCGGCGCCAGCAAGCCGTCGCTGAGCTGCGATGCCGGCTACACGGGATACAACCGTCCGGCGTACGTGCCGGTCACGACGAAGATCGAGCAGGCCTGGCTCCGGCGCGCCGAGGCTTATGCCCAGGCCTGTGGCAAGGCCGGCGGCAAGCTGCTCGAGCACCTCAAGACCCTCGACACGGTCCGCGACATGGACCTGCTGCGGCAGGCGTTGAACGCCCGCCAGATCACCTACTACGGGTTCTCCTACGGCACCTATCTCGGGCAGGTCTACGCCACCCGCTATCCCGAGCGTGTCCGCCGCATGGTGCTCGACGGCAACGTCAACCCGGCGCGCGTCTGGTACGACTCGAACCTCGACCAGGACATCGCGTTCGACCGGAACATCAAGATCTACTTCCGCTGGATCGCCGAGAACCACCGCGCGTACCGCCTCGGCCGGACCGCCCGCGAGGTGGAGAAGCGCTTCTACGCCGAGCAGAAGAAGCTGGCCAAGAAGCCGGCCGGACGTGTGATCGGCCCGTCCGAGCTCACCGACATCTTCCTGCAGGCCGGCTACTACACCTTCGGCTGGGCCGACATCGCGCGCGCGTTCAGTGACTGGGTGCGCGAGGGCGACGCGGCCGGGCTCAAGCAGCTGTACGACACCAACAACCCCCAGGGCAAGGCCGCGGACAACAACTACGCGGTCTACCTGGGCGTGCAGTGCACCGACGCGGAGTGGCCGAAGAGCTGGACCAAGTGGACCGCGGACAACTGGGAGGTGCACCGCAAGGCGCCGTTCGAGACCTGGGCCAACGCCTGGTACAACGCGCCCTGCCGGACCTGGCCGGCCCGCAGCGGCATCCCGGTCACCGTCTCGGGTGAGACCGTGCCGCCGGTGTTGCTGATCAGCGAGACGCTCGACGCGGCCACCCCGTTCAGCGGCAGCCTCGAGGTGCGCAAGCGGTTCCCGCGCTCGGTCCTGATCGAGGGCGTCGGCGGCACCACCCACTCGGGCTCGCTCTACGGCAACAAGTGCGTGGACAACACGATCGCCGACTACCTGGCCACCGGCAAGCTCCCGAAGCGGCAGCCGGGCGAGCGTTCCGACAAGCGGTGCCGCCCGATCGAGCCGCCGGCCGCCGTTGCGGCGACCAAGGCCAAGCGGGCGCCGGTGCCCGCCGAACGCCTTGAGGTGCGGAGACTCATCACCGGACGATGAGACGGCGCTCACGGCCCCTGCCCACGGGTGGGGGCCGTTCGCTATAGTTCCCACCGCGAAGGGGAGTAGTTCCCAATGTCGCGGTCGACATACTGACCCTCGATTCGTTCGGGGTCCGGCCGCGCGGCCTTTCCACAAGGCGAGCGAGACCTTCGACTTGGCTGTTCACATGACGGCCGGGTCGAGGCCGCCCTGCGCACCTTCCTCCCGGTCCTGATACCGGGAGAGTTATCTGTGCAAGGCTTCCTCATCGCGACGGCGGTCAGCTTCGCGGTGATCTTCGTCGCCGAGCTGGGCGACAAGTCCCAGCTGATGGCGCTGACCTTCGCCACCCGCTTCAAGACGGTGCCGGTGCTGATCGGCATCACCGTGGCCACGGCGGTCGTCCACGCGGTCTCGGTCGGCATCGGTTACGGCCTCGGCGCGACACTCCCGACCGGCTGGATCTCCCTGGTCGCCGGTGTGGCATTTCTCGCCTTCGGCGCCTGGACCCTGCGCGGCGACAAGCTCACCGACGACGAGAAGACCAAGGCCGAGCGCAGCACCGGCTCGGCGATCCTGGCCGTCGGGGGAGCGTTCTTCCTGGCCGAGCTGGGGGACAAGACCATGCTGGCGACGATCACGCTGGCCACC
Source organism: Actinoplanes sp. M2I2 (assembly GCF_023544445.1). GTDB lineage: Bacteria > Actinomycetota > Actinomycetes > Mycobacteriales > Micromonosporaceae > Actinoplanes. Next base: position 362,478 of record NZ_JALPVJ010000008.1, read on the forward strand.
CAGTACGGCTGGTTCGGCACCTGGCTGGGCTCGACGGTCGGGATGGTCGCCGCCGACGCGCTGGCCATCCTCGTCGGCCGGCTGCTCGGCCGGCACCTGCCCGAGAAGGCCATCAAGTACGGGGCGGCCGCGCTCTTCGCTATCTTCGGCATCTGGCTGCTCGTGGAAGCGATCATCGAGCTGCGTTGAGTTCATCAGCCGTGGGGAGTCGCCGTGCAGCAGTACCGGGCCGAACTGACCGCCGAAGTCGTCTTCGCGACCGGCGGCCGCCTTCAGGCGCAGGGCCTGCGGGTCGACGTGCCGCACCCGGACGTCACCGAGGCCGAGCTCGTCGCGCTGCTGGTCGGCTCGCTGGGGCTGCGCGACGTCGAACGGGTCGAGGTGACCGGCGTCCGGACGTTCGCCGAGCCGGTGATCGCCGGGATCCCGGCCCGGCCCCGCCTGCGGTTCGTCGAGCTCAGCCATGTGATCTCGGACGGCATGACGACGTACCCCGGCATGGCGGCCCCCGTCATCACGGCCCACCAGACCTGGGAGCAGTCGCGCCCGCTCTACGCCGAAGGCACCGAGTTCAGCCTCGACCGCGTCGAGATGCTCGGCCAGACGGGGACGTACCTCGACACGCCCCGCCACCGCTACGCGGGCGGCACCGACCTGGCCGGCCTGCCGCTGGAACGGCTGGCCGACCTGCCCGCCGTCGTGGTGCGGACGGCCGGCAGTGGTCGCCGTGCGGTCACCGAGGACGACCTCGCCCCGCTGACCGTCGCCGGCCACGCCGTGCTGCTGCACACCGGCGGCGACCGCGGCTGGGGCACCCCGGGGTACGCCGTCGACGCGCCCTACCTGACCGGCGAGGCCGCCGCGCTGCTGGTCGAGCGGGGCGCGGCCCTGGTCGGCATCGACTCGGTCAACATCGACGACCCGGTCCCGGGCGGCGAGCGGCCGGCGCACACCGTGCTGCTGGCCGCCGGCATCCCGATCGTCGAGCACCTCACCGGCCTGGGCGAGGTGCCGCCGCACGGCGCGCGCTTCACCGCCGCACCGCCGCGGATCACCGCCTTCGGCACGTTCCCGGTGCGGGCGTACGCCCAGGTGCCGTGGCTCGAGTCGCACGATCACACCCGGTCGGCGGGCTGGCAGCCGGTCCGGCCTTCTTAAGGTCTGTTTCGTAGCCGGGGCGAGGCTGCGGCGAGGCCCAGATCCCGCCTGGCGGCGTCCCGCGAAAGCCCGGTTCCAACACCGGGAGCCGGGCTTCCACGGGCCACCACCAGACGAAATCTGGACCGCGCCTCGCTCCCACCCCAGCTACGAAACAGACCTAGGCGAAAAACTCAATCCCGGCCGGATCCGGCCGAATGGGTCCACGTGACCGCTAACCCCCCGCGGGCCGACCCCGATCAGCAACTCGACGCCGGTGGACCACCGGGCGGTCCGCGTGCCTTCAGCGGCCCGACCGAGCTGGCCGTCGCCCGGGCGGCCACCCTCTTCGAACAGCTGCAGCACGAGCAGGCCGTGGCCACGCTCCAGCCGGTGCTCGCGGCCGACCCGGCCGCGCGCGAGGGCTGGATCCTGCTCGCCCGGCTCCAGCTCGCCCTCGACGTGGCGGCCGACGCCCTCGACGCGGCCGAGCACGCCATCCGGCTCGACCCCGGCGACCCGAGGCCGCTCGCCCTGGCCAGCCGTGCGCTCACCGTGCTGGGCCGGCACGAGGAGGCCGTCACCATGGCCTACCGGGCGGTCATCGCCGAACCGCGCAATGCGCTCTGGCACGACCGGGTCGCCTGGGCGCTGCTCTCGGCCGAGCGGCAGATCGCCGACGCCGAGCAGGCGGCCCGCACGGCGATCGGTCTCGACCCGACCGAGGCGCACTACTACTACACGCACGGCGTGACCCTGGACGCGCTCGGCCACGTCGACCAGGCTCGCCAGGCGATGCTCATCTCGCTCCGGATGGAACCCGAGAACCCGGTCGCCCAGCACCGTCTGGCCATGCTCAACGGCGAGGCCGAACGGCCGGCCGCGACCAGGAAACGCGGATGGCGCCTGTTCGGGCGCGGCTGACCGGCCTCAGGATCGGTGCCGGTAGCGGATGGCCAGCCAGACCAGCCAGCCCAGGCCGATGATGAAACCGAAGCTGATCAGCCGGTAGAGCACTACCGCGGCCACGGCGAGCGAACTCACCAGGCCACCCGCGACCAGCCCGAGCACCAGCGCGGCATCCACCACCCCGAGCCCGCCGGGCACGATCGGCACGCTGGCCGCGGCCATGCCGGCGCAGTACGCGATCACCAGGCTGACCGGGCTGACGTCGCCCGCGCCCACCGCGACGCAGCACAACCACAGGCAGAACGCGTCGAAGAGCCAGTTGAGCAGGGCCAGCACCACGGCCAGGGCGAAGCTGGCCGGGCGCACGCGCACCTCGCGCAGCTGGCCGACGAAGCCGAGCAGCCGGTCGTGGCCGTGCCCGGGCGGGCGCCGGCGCACCCGGTTGACCCCGCCCAGCAGGGCCCGCACCGGACGATCCAGCAGCTGCGGGTGCTCGGCCAGCTGGCGTACGCCGAAGGCGACCACCACGGCGCCGACCGCATAGCCGACCAGCGAGTGCCAGCTCCCGGTGTTGCGGGCCAGCAGGCCGCCGACGGCGCCGATCACCACCAGGGCGCCGGCCGAGAGGACCCCGCTCAGCGCGATGCACCACGAGGCGACCGCCGGCGAGACGCCGAACCGGCGCAGCTGCTGGAAGTTGAACGTCGTCGAGAAGACCGGCCCGCCCGGCAGGGTGGCGCTCAGCGAGTGGGCCGCGTACGCCGTGGCCACGTGCCGCTTCATGCTGACCTTGGTGCCGGCCCCGCGCAGCAGCGCGCGCTGCATGCGGGCGTAGGTGCCCATCGACATCAGTTCGGCGGCGAGCGCGGCGGCCACCCAGTTCCAGCGCGGGGCGCGCAGCTGGGTGAGCGCCCCGGCCAGCGCCGACCAGCCCAGCACCAGCTCGACCCCCAGCACGATCACGACGATGGCGGCCACGGCGGGCCCCCGCCGCCACCACGGCGGCGCCCCGGCCGGGGGCCGGGCGGTCTCCTGCTGCACGGCCATCGAGATCATCGTCGCACCCCGCCCCGGGGACGCGCCGGGCTTCCGCAGGTCCGGGCGGCTTCAGCGGGTGTAGGCCAGCAAGTCGAGATCGCGCACGGAGGCGGGCTCGGTGGCCTGCACCTTCAACAGGTTGCCGGGCGTGAAGAGCGACAGCACCCGCTTGCCGTCCTCGTCCGTGCGCACCAGCAGGTTACCCTCGGCGTCGAAGACCGCGCCGACCACCGTGCCGCGGACCGGCAGGTCCTCCAGCTTGCCGGTGGACGTGTCGACGATCGCGTCGGCCGTGTCGGTGCCGGTCGCGCTCTCGCCCGTGGTCTGCAGCGGCACGGTCACCCGCCGGCCGGTGATGTCGACGCTGGTCGGCTTGCACGCGGCCAGGCCGTCCGGGTTGTCCCTGGTCTGGGTGGCGCCCAGCACCGGCACGCTCGTGCTGCTCGTCGCGTCGCCGGTGGCCAGCTTGAGACCGCAGTACGAGGTGGCGTAGACCAGCGTGCCGCCGTCACCGGACCAGCGGAAGTGCTGCCCCGCGGCCAGCCCGGCGGGCAGGGAGGTGATCGTGCCGGTCTCGACGTCGAGCACCCCGGGCACCTCGGCGTCGATGAGCAGCCGGTCGCCCTGGGGAGACCAGACCGGCGCCTGCTCGGTGGCGACCACCCCCACGGCCAGCTGTTCGGTCTGGCCGCCGGTCTCGCTGATCAGCAGCCGGCCGTCGGCCACGTAGGCGATGCGGTTGCCGTCGGGGGAGATGCCGACCGACGAGGGCGCGTCCGGCAGCACGACCCGGGTGTCACCGTCGGCCGGCGACAGGCGCACGACGTCGGGGTTCGCCTCGCGGTCGGCGTAGAAGACGTGACCGGTCAGGTCGGACAGCACCCGGGACCGCGGCTCGGGGGTGCCGCTCCGGCTCGGAGCCGGCTTGTCACCCTGCGGCGGGCGGACCGGGACGGGCTGCTCCCGCGGTGGCTCGGTGGGCGGGGACGTGGCCGGGGCGGGCGCGGCCGGCGACGAGGCCGGCGAGCTGGACGCCGCGGCGGCGGACGGCGGGCGGGCGGCGGCGGGCGCCTCGGCCGGCTGGTGCTGCGGCAGGCGCCACAGGCCGCTGCCCAGCACCGCGAGCACGAGGACGGCGGCGCCCGTGCCGACCAGGGCCTCGCGCCGGGCTATCCGGCGTGAGCGGTGCACGGCCCGGTCGTACAGGTCGGTGGGTTCGGCGATGTCGGCCAGGTCGCGCAGCGTGGCCCGGAGCCGGTCGTGTTCGGCGCTCATCGGCCGCCCTCCGGCACTTCGGTGAGGACCCGCAGGTCGGGCAGGAGGGTGCGGAGCCGGTCGAGGGCCCGGCCGGTCTGGGTCTTCACCGTGCTGACCGAGACGCCGAGCAGCTGGGCCGCCTCGGCCTCGGTGTGGTCCTCGAAGAACCGCAGCACGATCACGGCCCGCTGCCTGGCGCTCAGCGTCAGCAGCGCGCGGCGCAGCACCAGGCGCTCGACGGCGGCGTCGGCCGGATCGTCGGCGCCCCGGCGACGATCGGGCTGGAAGTCGGCGGGCAGGATCTCGGCCACCCTGGGCCGGCGCCAGACCGACACCTGAGCGTGATACATGACCTTGCGGGCGTACGCCTCCGCGTTCTCCGGCCGGTCCAGCCGCGCCCAGGCCCGGTGGGTCCGCGCGAGCGCCTCCTGCACCAGGTCCTCGGCAAGATGCTGATCCCCGGTCAACAGGTACGCCGAGCGCAACAATGCGGTCGTCCGGGTCCGGACGAAATGCGCATAGTCGGCCTCGCGGGCGTCCATTCGAAGGTGTCCGTTCGAGGTGTCGAGGGAGACGTGAGCGTACCCAGGCGGCTCAAACACCGCGCTGCCGGCCACGTCGCCCCCTCCACCGCCACGATGCCGGGCGATGCCACCCCGTGTGGGCACCGACCAGCGACAACACCGGGCGATGCCTCCCCGTGAGGACACCGACCGGGCGCCTTACAAGACGCCGGAACCTCAGTTGCCGGACGACAACCGTTCGGTCGATTTCGCGGCTCGGCCGAACGGTCAATCGCGGCACCCGCCGCGATTGTCATGCCGCTCACATCGCAGGTGGAGCAGTTTTCGGTAGCGTCGGCAGGGCATCGGTTCGCTCGGCGGCGCGATGGCGCCCTGGAGGGAAGGATCGCCCATGGCACGCCCGCGCATCGTGATCGTCGGGGCCGGCTTCGCCGGTTTCACGGCGGCGCGCACCCTGGCCAGACTCTCCCGTGGCGGCGCCGAGATCGTCGTCGTGAACCCGACCGACCACTTCCTCTATCTGCCGCTGCTGCCCGAGGTGGCGGCCGGGATCCTCGAGCCGCGGCGGGTCACCGTCTCGCTGCAGGCGGCCCTCCCGGGAGTGCGGCAGATCCTCGGCGACGTCGACGGTTTCGATCTGGACGGTCGCACGATCAGCTATCGCGACCCCGAGGGCGGGACCGCCTCGATCGGCTACCACCGTCTGGTGATCGCGGCCGGCAGCGTCAACAAGCTGCTGCCCGTGCCCGGGGTGACGATGTACGCGCACGGCTTCCGCGGCATCCCCGAGGCGCTCTACCTGCGTGACCACATCACGCGCCAGATCGAGCTGGCCGCCACCGCCACGTCCGAGGACGAGCAACGCGCCCGGTGCACCTTCGTCGTGGCCGGCGCGGGCTACACCGGCACCGAGGTGGTGGCCCAGGGCGTGCTCTTCACCGACGCGCTGACGGCCGAGCGGCCCGAACTGCGCGACAAGGTGCGCTGGATCCTGCTCGACACCGCCGGCCGGGTGCTGCCCTCGCTCGACGAGCGGCTGGCCGTCGCGTCCGACGAGGTGCTGCGCTCGCGCGGGGTCGAGGTCCTTCTGCGGACGAGTGTGAAGGAAGCCACCGAGCGCGGCGTGCACCTGTCGACCGGCGACTTCGTGCCCACCCGTTCGCTCATCTGGTGCGTCGGCGTGCGTCCCGACCCGGTGGTCGAGAGCCTGGGCCTGCCGCTGGAGAAGGGGCGGGTCGTGGTCGACGAGTTCCTCAACGTGCCCGGCCACCCCGACGTGTACGCGATCGGCGATGTGGCCGCCGTGCCCGACCTGACCCGCCCGGGCGAGTACACCGGCATGACCGCGCAGCACGCGACCCGTCAGGGCACCGCCGTGGCCAAGAACATCGCGGCCTCGTACGGGCAGGGCCGACGCCGGCCGTACAAGCACTACGACCTCGGCTTCGTCGTCGACCTCGGCGGCCTGGACGCGGCCGCGAACCCGCTCGGCGTGCCGCTCACGGGCCTCCCGGCCAAGGTGGTGACCCGCGGCTATCACCTGCTCTCGATGCCCGGCAACCGCGTCCGGGTGGCTGCCGACTGGCTGCTCGACGCGGTGCTGCCCCGGCAGGGCGTGCAGCTCGGGGTCGTCCGGGGCTCCTCGATCCCGTTGGAGAGCACGTCCGCGTCGAGTTGAGCGGATCAGCCGTTCAGGTGGGTGGTCTCGGGCGGGCAGCCGGAGGTCCCCGGGGCCGGCGAACCGTTCACAAGCCATAATTCAGACATGGCATCGTGGTGGTTCGGCGGGATGGTCGTTGCCGTCTCGGCCGCTGTCGTCGTGGGCACGGGTGCCCCCGCGCCGGCGCGCAGCCGGCCGTCGGAAAAGGCGGGTCCGGTCGCGGTGGCCGACGCGCCGGCCGTGCTGATGGCCAGGTACGCGTTCAACGGGCGGGCCGCCCCGATCGCCGACCTGTCCGGCCGCGGGCACACGCTGCGCGTCATCTCGGGTCATGGCGGCGCCGTACGCCAGGTCGTGCACGGTGAGGGCTCGGCACTGCTCTTCCCGTCCCGGTGCCTGGCCCGGATCTGCCCGCACGTGGCCCTGCAGACCCCATCGACCCCCGACCTCAACCCGGGCACCCGGAACATCTCGTTCGGCGCCGACGTCTATCTGAGCCCCACGCAGACGAGCAAGGGTCAGAACGTCATCCAGAAGGGCTACTCGACCACGGGCAGCCAGTGGAAGCTGCAGATCGACGGCGCCGCCGGGCGGCCCAGCTGCGTGCTCGTCGGCGACAAGCAGCGCCGCATCCGGATGGCCACCAGCTCGGTCACGGTGGCCGACGCCCGCTGGCACCGGATCCGCTGCACCCGGGCCGGCACCGTGCTGGCCGTCTTCGTCGACGAGCGGCTGCGGGGCCGCACCACCCTGCCGCCCGGCCTGTCGGTCACCAACAACCGTCCGATGAGCATCGGGGGCAAGGGCGCCTACGCCGACAACGACCAGTTCAACGGCGCCCTCGACAACGTCTGGGTGCAGGTCGGCTAGCCCAGGGCGGCCAGCATCTCCTTCGCCACCGCGGTGGCGCTCTGCGGGTTCTGCCCGGTAACCAGCCGCCCGTCCCGGACCACCCGCGGCTGCCAGTCAGCGTGGTGCGGCGGCCAGGCCGTCGGACACGGCGGTGAGCAACTCGGCCTGCGGGGTGTCGCCCGACAGTTCCCACACGAACGCGCCGCCCAGAGCCTTGCCGCGGGCGTAGGCCATCTTGGCCTTGATCGTCTCGGGGGTGTCGTACGACCACCATTGCGAGCCGCAGAACGCGTACGCGGTGCCGGCGACGATGCCGGTCGGGGGACAGCGCCGGCTCAGGACGTGATAGTCCTCCAGGCCCTTCTCGTGGCGCCCGGCGGCCGGCCCGCTCGCGTCGCCGCCGGGCTCGGCGGTCGAGACCCCGGTCCAGCCGCGGCCGTAGAAGCCGATGCCCAGCAGCACCTTGCCGCTCGGGACGCCCAGGCGCAGCAGTTCGTCGACGGTGGCCGAGGTGTTCGCGTTCTCGCGGGGGATGCCCGGGTACGCGGTCAGCGGCGAGTGCGGCGCCGTTTTCTGGACCGCCGCCTGGCCGCCCGCGCCGGAGTAGTCGTACGTCATCGCGCTCAGCCAGTTCGCCGAGTCCGCCGCCGTCCGGTAGTCGGCGACGGTCAGCTTGGCCACGTCGGCCGGCACCGCGGCCGTGATCACCGAGTCCGGCCCGAACGCCGAGCGCAGCGAGCCGAGCACCCGGGTCAGCGCGTCCGGTCCGCTCTTGTCGCACGTCAGGCCGCAGGCGTTGGGGTACTCCCAGTCGACGTCGATGCCGTCGAAGACGCCCGACCACCGCGGGTCGGTGAGCAGGTCGTGGCACGACGCGGCGAAGGCGTCCGGGTCGCGGGCCGCCTCGGTGAAGCCCTTCGAGCCGGTCCAGCCGCCGAAGGACCACAGGACCCGCAGGCCGGGGTGCTTCTCCTTGAGTTTGCGGAGCTGCCCGATGTTGCCGCGCAGGGTCGCGCCGGCCTGGTCGGCGACGCCGTCCACACTGCCGGCCGCTGCGATCGGCTTCTCGTAGTCGGCCCAGCGGTCGGCGGCGGCACACCGACCGTTGTTGATCTTGCCGAAGGCGTACAGGAGGTGGGTCAGCCGGCCGGCCGCCCCGCTGGTGTCCAGGTCCTTGACCTGGAAGTCGCGGGCGTAGACGCCCCAGCCGGCGAAGTAGCCCACCACCTTGGCGGCGGGCGCCGGGCCGGGTTCCTCCTCGGTCGTTCCACAGGCGGCGAGGCCGGCGGTCGAGCCCAGCAGGATAAGGATGATCAAGACGAATCGGGCGCGCACCGCTCCGAAGCTAACCGGACGGGGCAACCCGGCCACCCGTGATCACTCGTCCGGGTGTACCGCCGGGGGCGGTGATTCGGGGCACGGCCGGTCACCGGCGGCCGGGGTTGTGCGATCGTTTCCCGGTGGCCATCAGCCCCCACGAACCCGCCTCCGCCCCGGCCGCCCGCAGCTGGCGCGCCGAACTGCGCGTCCTGCTGAGCTGGCGCCGGATCCTCAACCGGCTCCGAGCCGTGCTGCGCAGCGCCCTCGTGACCTTTGTCGTGCTCACCCTCACGCTCTGGCTGATGCCGGGCGTGGAGAGCAACGACGTCGTCGACACGCTCGGTCTCGTGGTGCTCGTCGCCGGGGTGGGCGCCGTCCTGCGGCCGCTGCTGCTGGCCGGCGTCGTGGCGCTCGGCGGCTGGGGCGCGATGCTGCTCGGCGTGCTGGTCCAGGTCGTGGTCATCGTGGTGGCGCTCGAGCTCGACCCGGCCGACCGGATCAGCGGCCTGCCGTCGCTGGTGATCACGGCGATCCTGGCGGTCGTGTTCGCCGCGATCGTCGACTGGATGGCCGACAGCGGCACCGACGACACGTTCGTCCGGGAGGCCACGCGGCTCATGCGCGGTGTGCGCCGCCGCCAGGCCCGGCTCGCCGGCGGCCCGCTGCTGACCTTCCGCCGTCCCCGTCCGGGCACCGAGCCCGGTCTGCTGATGGTGCAGCTGGACGGCCTCTCCGAGCCCGTGCTGCGCTGGGCCGTGCGGGCCGGCAACCTGCCCACGCTGGGCCACTGGCTGCGCTCCGGCAGTCACAGCATGCGGGGCTGGCACACCGGCCTGCCCTCGACGACACCCGCCTCCCAGGCCGGCATCCTGCACGGCGCGACGCGGCAGATCCCGGCGTTCCGGTGGTTCGAGAAGGACACCGGCAAGCTCATGGTGACCAACCGGCCGCGCGACGCGGCGATTCTCGAGCCCCGGCTCAGCGACGGCCGCGGGCTGTTGCGCGACGGCGGCGTGAGCATCGGCAACGCGTTCAGCGGGGACGCGGCGGTCAGCCTGCTCACGGTGAGCCACGCGGCCCTGCCCGGACGGTCGGCGCGCGGCTGGGCGGCGTTCATGGCCTCGCCCTACGGCTTCACGCGGGCCCTGGTGCTCGGCGTCGGTGAGGTCATCACCGAGCTGCACCAGGCCCGTCTGCAGCGCCGCCGCAACCTGCAGCCGCGGGTGAGCCGCTCCGGCGCGTTCCTGGCCCTGCGGCCGGCCTCGATGCTGCTGCGCGACGTCAACGTGTCGCTGATCGCCGAGCAGATGGCCCGGGGCGCCCCGGCGATCTACTGCGACCTGGTCGACTACGACGAGGTCGCGCATCACGCCGGCCCGGCGCGGCCCGAGTCGATGCGTCAGCTGGAGAGCCTCGACCGCATGCTCGGTGTGCTGGAACGGCTGGCGCCCGAGGCGGCCCGGCGGTACCACCTGGTGGTGCTGTCCGACCACGGCCAGAGCCAGGGCGCGACGTTCAAGCAGCGTTACGGGGAGAGCCTCGACGAGGTGGTCGAGCGGTTCTCCGGGCCCGATCAGGCGGCCATGCCGGCGTCGGCGGCCGAGTCGGAGGCGACCCAGGAGCCCGACTTCCCCGAGCCGCCGCTGGCCCCTCTGCTGGTCGTCTCGTCGGGCAACCTCGCGCTGATCTACCTGACCCGCTTCACCGAGCGGCTCGACCGGGCCGCGATCGACCGGGCGTACCCGCGACTCATCCACGGTCTGGCCGCGCACCCGGGCATCGGCCTGGTCGTCGTGCGAACCGGCGACGGGCCGGTGGCGATCGGCGGCTCGGGCAGCCACCGCCTGCGCGACGGCGTCGTCGAGGGCGTCGACCCGCTGCTGCCCTACGGCCCGCGCGCCCGTCATGACCTGCTCCGCCACCAGGAGTCCGTGCACCTCGGCGATCTGGTGCTGATCAGCTGCGTCGACGCGGTCACCGAGGAGGTCGCGGCGTTCGAGGAGCTGGTCGGCTCGCACGGCGGCCTCGGCGGCTGGCAGACCGACGCCGTGCTGGTGCACCCGGCCCGCTGGCCGATCACCGAGGCCGAGATCGACGGGCCGGACGCCGTGCACCGCCAGCTGATCGAATGGCTGGCCATGCTCGGCCTGCGCACCCAGCCGCCGGTGGCCGACGAGCAGCGCGCTCTCGAGCACGAGGCTCTCGAAGAGGAAGTGATCCCGAGACTTTCCCGCGCGCACGACGGTTAAGCACTTTGTGCTTCGACTTCTGCTGCCCCTGGTGGCCCTGGTAGCCCTGGTTCCGGCCTCCCCGGCGGCGGCGGTGGCCCCGCCGCCCCGCGCCGCGGCCCCCACCTTCAACGGCGGCGTCTACGCCATCGCCCACCGCGGCGCGATCACCTATGTCGGAGGCTCGTTCACCGCCGCCACGGCCGGCGGGCGCACCTACCCGCGCCAGCGGATGGCCGCCTTCGACTCGCGCACCGGCAAGCTGCTCGACTGGGCGCCGCGGGCCGACGGCGTGGTGCGCGCCCTCGCGGCCACCCCGGACAGCGTCTACGCGGCGGGTGACTTCCACCGGGTCGACGGCGAGAAGCGCGACTCGCTGGCCCGGCTGCACCCGACGAGCGGCGTGGTCAAATCCTTCCAGCACTCCCTTTCCGGTACGGCCTACGCGCTCGCCACCGGCAACGGCCGCCTCTATCTGGCCGGCAGCTTCACCGACGTCTCCGGCGCGCGGCGCAGCAACCTGGCCGCCTTCTCGCTGACCACCGGCGTGCTGGACCCGCGCTGGCGCCCGGCCGCCGACGACACCGTGCACGCGCTCGCGGTCACCGGGACGCGGGTCTACCTCGGTGGCGGCTTCCACACCGTCAACGCGGTCAAGGGCACGTTGCGACTGGCCGGGGTCAACGGCGTCAGCGGCGCGGTCGAGCCCTTCCGCCCGCGGGTGCCGGCCGAGGTACGGGCCATCTCGCTCGACCCGGCCGGGGTGCACGTGGCCACCGCGGGCGTGGGCGGACGAGCCATCGCGTACGACTGGGCCGGTGCGATGCGCTGGCAGCGGGTCTTCGACGGGGACGCGTCGGCGATCGCGACGACCGGCGGCATCACGTATGTGGGCGGGCACTTCGACAGCGCCTGTCTGACCGAGCGCAACGGCGACAAGGGCGGTTGCGTGGACGGCGCCCGGGGTCGCTTCAAGCTGGCCGCCGTGACGTCCAAGGGTCAGCTCACGAGCTGGGCGCCGACCGCGAACGGGGTGATCGGCGTCCGGGTGATGAGCGTCAACCGGGTGGCCGGGACGATCGAGATCGGGGGCGACTTCACGACGATCAACGGTCAGGACCGCCGCCGCTTCGCCGCGTTCTGAGTCGTCCCGGCCGGCGGGACGGGCGGCGTCCCGGCCGGCGGGACGGCCGGCGTCACCCCGATCACTCAACGGGCCCCCGGCCGGGGCCGGGCCCCTAAACTGCGGCCATGACCGCGCCCCGCTCCGTCGGCCCGACCGTCGAATCCCAGGCCGTGCTGGCTCCGCTCACCGACGCCGCGATCTTCCTCGTGGCCACCGTCCGTCCCGGTGGCGAGCAGGTGGTGCGCGATCTGCTCGAGGATCTGAGCGCGTTGCAGCGTTCGGTCGGCTTCCGGTTGCCCGCCGCCCAGCTGTCCTGCGTCACCGGCATCGGCGCCGACCTGTGGGATCGCCTCTTCGCCGGTCCGCGCCCGGCCGAGCTGCACCGCTTCCGCGCCTGGAAGGGCCCCCGGCACAGCGCGCCGTCGACCCCGGGAGATCTGCTCTTCCACATCCGGGCCGGGCAGATGGACGTGTGCTTCGAGCTGGCCGCCAAGATCGGCGAGCGGCTGCGCGGCGCCGGCGACATCGTCGACGAGACCCACGGCTTCAAGTACTTCGACGAGCGCGACCTGCTCGGCTTCGTCGACGGCACCGAGAACCCCACCGGCGCCAAGGCGATGGACGCCGTCCTGATCGGCCCGGAGGACGAGGCGTTCGCCGGCGGCAGTTACGTGATGGTGCAGAAGTACCTGCACGATCTCGAGGCGTGGAACGCGCTGACGGTCGAGGGCCAGGAGGCCGCGATCGGCCGCACCAAGCTCGACAACATCGAGATCCCGGACGACAAGAAGGCGCCGAACTCGCACCTGGCCCTGAACGTCGTCGAGGACGCGGACGGCAACGAACTGAAGATCCTGCGGGACAACATGCCGTTCGGCTCGGTCAAGGAGGGCCAGTTCGGCACGTACTACATCGCCTACGCCGCCACCCCGGACGTGCCCGAGCTGATGCTGCGGCGGATGTTCCTCGGCGAGCCCTACGGCACGTACGACCGCATCCTCGACTTCTCGAGAGCCGTCACGGGGTCGCTGTTCTTCGTCCCGGTCGCCGGCTTCCTCGACGACCTGCCGGACGCGCCCCCGGCGCCGTCAGCCGAACCGGGCGGCCAGGTCGGCGAGGGTGCCGAGCCGTAGGTCGCCGTCGAGCCCGCGCAGCGCGGCGGTGCGGGCGCCCGCGGCTCGCCCGGCGGCCAGCCCGACGTCGGCGTCCTCGACCACCAGGCAGTCGGCCGGGTCGACGCCGAGCAGCTCGGCGGCGCGCAGGTATCCCTCGGGGTCGGGCTTGCCGGCCGCGATGTCGTCGGTGGTGACCAGCACCGGCGCGACGATGCCGGCCGCGGCCAGCCGGGCCTTGGCCAGCCGGGTGTCGGCGCTGGTCACCACGGCCCACGGCAGGCCGCGGCGGGTGAGCAGCTCCAGCAGCTCGTGAGCCCCGGGCGTCGCCGACACGTCCGACAGGTCGTCGTACTGCAGCTCGAGCTGCCGCGCCGACGCCATGACCTGGGCGGCCTCGTCGAGGTGGGGCAGGAGCTTGCGTACGGTGGCCGCGCTCGGACTGCCGTGGGCCATCTCGTACGCCTCCTGGCCGTCCACGCCGTACTCGGCGGCCCAGGACACCCACGACCGCAGCACAGCCGCGTCGGAGTCGACGAGGGTGCCGTCCATGTCGAAGAGCACGGCTCGCACGGTGGTCACGTCGAACCGGTCCCGGCTGTCGGGCACCTGAGGCCTCCACGGGGGTGCGCCCGGCCGGCCGGGCGGTGAGTCGCCACCCCGCCACGCGGACGCCCTCGGTCGTGCCGGGCGCCCTCGTGCGGGGCTCGGAATCCCGTACGGGATCAGGGTGTGCGCTTGCGAGGCGCGGCTCGCCGGGCTGTCGTGGCCGGCGCCTCGGCCACCGGGGCGGTCTTGCGGGGAGTGCGTGTGCGCGGGGTGGTCGCGGCTGACGAGGCGGCCTTCGCGGCGGTACGCCGGGCGGCGGTGGCCCGGGCGGTGTCGGACGTCGCCGGGGGAACTGTCTGGTCGTCAGCCGGCGACACGGGCGGCAGCGCGGGGCTGACCGGTGCGGCCGCCGCGGCCGGCTGAGCCTCCGGTGTGGCCGTCGTCTCCGGCTCCGAGGTCGTCGCGGTGGCCCGATCCCGTTCCTTCTCGCGGTTGATCAGGTCGCTCAACAGGCTCTTGCCGTACTTGTCGTCGAGAGTGGCGGCCCGGCTCTGCGCCTTCCCGGCCCGCGCCACGGCCTTGCGGTGCGCCTTCTCGAGACGATCCTTGTCGCGCGCCTGCGTCTTGAGCGACCGCTTGAGCCGCTTGGCCTCGGCCTCGGCGTTGCGCAGGGCCTCGGTCTGCCGGCGGGTCAGGTCGGCGTTGGTGCGCAGCCTGTTCTCGAGTTCGGTGACGGTCGTCCGGCTCCGCTCGGCGGCGGCGTTCGCGGCCGCGGACTGCTCCCGGCGACGGTCGAGCTGCTTGCTGGTCACGTTTTCTCCCCTCCTCCCGAGAGGCCCTACCCCGGTGGGAGGTGAGCAATCTTCAGGAGGTTGTGTCCTGAGCCGCGGCCTCGGCCTTCTGCGCGCGGCGCCGGCGGATGTGCCGGACATGCAGCGTCACGTAGCCGGTCACGGCCAGCACCCCGCCGGCGATGACCCACCACTGATATCGATGGGCGTGCTCGATGATCTCGATGAGTTGCGTGCCCAGCAGGTACGCGATGGTCGTCCAGAAGCCTACCCACAGCGCGGCCCCGATGGCGTTGTAGAGCAGGAACGTGCGCCAGGGCATAGCGGTGATGCCGGCGATCACACCGTTGAACTGACGCAGACCGTCGATGAAGCGGGCGACCACGACGATCCGGCCGCCGCGACGCGCGAAGAAGCCCTCGGCCCGGTCCAGCCGCTCGGGGGTCAGGAACACGTACTTCCCCCAGCGCAGCGCCACCTTGCGGCCGCCGCGCACCCCGATCCAGTAGCCGATGTTGTCGCCGAGCACCGCCGCGACGAACGAGATGGCCGCCACGGCGAAGATGTTCATGCGGCCGGCGCCGGCGTAGAGGGAGGCGGCCACCATGATCGTCTGGCCGGGCGCGGGAACCCCGAAGCTCTCGACGCCGATCACGCCGCCGATGGCGAAGTAGCCCCAGCGATCAAGAACAGGGGCCACGCTCTGCAGGAACCCGGGAAGATCGGCTGGAGGTGGCATCGGGGTCAACGGTAGCCGGGGTTGCGCGGGCGCGCCCCGGGGAGTCGCTACCGCGGCTGTTCCTTGGTGCGATGCAGCAACCAGTTGACCCCGCCGGTGTGGATCAGCGCGTACCGGTGCGACCCGTCCCGGCCGTGCAGGGTGAAGACGATCCGCTTGGCGTTGCGGTCCTCCTCCTGCCACCAGCCGATGTCCGCGATCGATTTGTCGGCGTCGGTGTACGTGAGGTGGTCGAGGGCGTGGTCGGGAACGGCGACGGCCAGCCGGTTGCGGGCCGGGTCGGTCGGCAGCCCGCGCGGCACCGCCCAGGAACGCAGGACGCCGTCCTCCTCCAGCCGCAGGTCGAAATGCGGCCTCGGCTTGCGGTGATCATGCAGCACGAAGGCGGGCTCCACCCCGCCGACGCTACCCGTTCCGGACTTTGTTCACGGCGTAGCGAAAAGGTCCCGTCTCTGTGAGAGTGTCCGGATGGCACCGCGATCGGCACCGGCGCTGGCCGCCCTCGCTGTCGGCACGTTCGCCCTCGGAATGACCGAATTCGTCATCACCGGCCTGCTCCCCGAGATCGCGGCCGACTTCGCCGTCTCCATCCCCACCGCCGGGCTGCTGATCTCCGCGTACGCGCTGACGGTGGTGG
Source organism: Actinoplanes sp. M2I2 (assembly GCF_023544445.1). Classification (GTDB taxonomy): domain Bacteria; phylum Actinomycetota; class Actinomycetes; order Mycobacteriales; family Micromonosporaceae; genus Actinoplanes. Next base: position 378,357 of record NZ_JALPVJ010000008.1, read on the forward strand.
TCGGCGGCCCGATCGTCACGGCGCTGCTGGCCCGGCGGGCGCGCAAGCCCGCGCTGATCGGCCTGCTTGCCTTCTTCGTCGCCGGCAACCTCCTGTCGGCCGTCGCTCCGGCCTTCGGCGTGATGATGACCGGCCGCGTCGTGGCGGCGCTCTGCCACGGCGCGTTCATCGGCATCGCCACCATCGTGGCCGGCGACCTGGTGCGACCCGGGCGCCGGAGCAGCGCGATCGGGGCCATGCTCAGCGGCATCACGCTGGCCAGCGTGGCCGGGGTCCCGCTGGGCACCCTGCTCGGGCAGCAACTCGGGTGGCGGGCCACCTTCTGGGCGATGGCCCTGCTCGGCCTGGCCGCCGCCGCGGCGACCGCTGTCCTCGTCCCAGCGACGGCAGCCTACGGCACGGCCCGCGCGCACTTCGGCGCGTTCCGCAGCGCCACCGTCTGGCTCGCCCTGGGGATGACCGCGCTCGCGTTCGGCGCCGTCTACGCGCCCTTCACCTATGTGGCGCCGCTGATGACCGAGGTGGCCGGCTTCGGCCCGGGCGCTCTGCCCTGGCTGCTCGTGCTGTTCGGGCTCGGCCTGGTGCTGGGCAACGTGATCGGCGCGCGGGCGGCCGACCGTCATCTGATGGCGACGATCGTCGTGGCCTCGGCGGCGATGCTGGCTGTCCTGGTGGTCTTCGCCTGGACGGCCCACTCGCGGACGCCGGCGGCCGTGACGCTCTTCGTTCTCGGCGTCGTCGCCTATGCCACCGTGCCCGGCCTGACCACCCGGGTGATCACCGCGGCCGACGGGAACGGGCAGCTGATCGTATCGTCGGCGGCCGTCTCCGCGTTCAACCTGGGGAACGCCGCGGGCGCCTACCTGGGCGGCCGGGCCATCGCCGCCGGCTGGGGCTACGACTCGACGCCCCTGGTCGGAGCGGCCATGGAACTGGGCGCGCTCGGATTGGCGGCGGTCCTGCTGCTGGTGAGCCGGGCGTCCGCGCGGGCGAGGACGAGCGGCCGTCCGGCCGGGGTGGCCTGAGCGGCCGTCTGCTTCGCCCGGTGATCGCCCGTCGCCGGAGAGGGAGCCATGGCCGTCCTGTCACCCGCACGCCGCACGGCGGTCGGCGTGCTCATCGCCGTCGTCGTCGTGGGCCTGTCGTCGATCGTCACGAGGCGGGCCGACGCGGCCGCCTGGTCGACCGTGCAGCCGGGCGCCTTCACCGGCTACGCCTTCGACGCCTGCACGGCGCCGCCCGACGCGTCGATGCGGGCCTGGCGGGCCCGTTCGCCGTACCGGGCGATCGGCATCTACCTCGGCGGTGTCAACCGCGGGTGCGCCCAGCCCGAGCTCACCGCCGACTGGGTCCGGCAGCAGGTGGGGGCGGGCTGGAAGCTTCTGCCGCTCTATGTCGGACCACAGGCGACGTGCACGACGATCGGCGGTGGCCGCGAGCTGATCGACAACGCGCGGGCCGGGACGCAGGGTCGCATCGCCGCCTCGGATGCCGTCGCGCGGGCCGTCGCGCTGGGACTGGCCCGGGAAAGCGTGATCATCTACGACATGGAGGCGTACCGGACCGACGACCCCACGTGCCGCCGGGGCGTCCTCGACTTCCTGAACGGCTGGACCGCCCGGCTGCACGACAACGGCTATCTCTCGGGTTTCTACTCGAGCGTGTCGTCCGGGGTGGCCGACCAGGTCGCGAACTATGCGACGCCCGGATACACCCGGCCGGACTACGTCGACTTCGCCCGCTGGGATCTTCAGGTCACGACGGCCGATCCGCTCATCCCGGCGACGGCCTGGCCCGGCAAGCGGCGCATGAAGCAATACCGCGGCGGCCATCGGGAGACGTACGGCGGCGTCACGATCAACATCGACAACGATTACGTCGACTTCGCACCGCTGCCCAGGGCCGGAGCGGCCGACCTCTCGGGCAACGGCTGGTCCGATGTGCTCGGCCGGTCGCCGACCGGCGTCCTGTCGGCCTTCCTCGGCAACGGGTCCCTCGTCGACAACAACCAGCGCCGCACCCTCGGCGCCGGCTTCCGGACGATGAACGCGATCGTCCGGGCGGGCGACCTCGACCGCGACGGCCGCGCCGATGTGATCGCCCGGCAGACCAACGGCGACCTGTGGTTCCACCCGGGCACGAGCACCGGCCTCGGCCCGCGCAAGCGGCTCACCCGGGGCTGGCGGGCGCTGCGCGAGATCACCCCGATGGGCGACCTCACCGGCGACGGCCGGCCCGACCTGCTGGCCGTCTCCCCGGCCGGCAACCTTTACCTGTACGCCGGTCAGGCGGGTGCGAAACTGGCCGGCGCCAGGCTGGTCGGCCGGGGCTGGTCCGGCCGCACGGAGCTGGCCGGCGCCGGTGATTTCGACCGGGACGGTTTCCCCGATCTCATCGCCCGTCTGGCCACCGATGGACGGCTCTATCTGTGGCCCGGCCGCCGGGGCGGTTTCACCGGCCGGCGCGTCGCCCTCAACGTCTCCGCCGCGGATCTGCGCGACCTCGTCGGCGTCGGCGACTTCGACCGGGACGGCTATCCCGACCTGGCCGCCGTACGGAAGACGACCGGCCACCTGGTGCTGCTGGCCGGGGCCGGTTCGCGCCTGCGCGCCCCGTTCCAGCTGGCCGCCGGGTACGGCGGGATCTCGCCCCTGGCCTGAAACACTTGTGGCCGGCCCGAAGACACTCGCGGCCGGCCGGAAAGCACTCGTGGCCTGAAAGCACTCGTGGCCGGCCCGAACCGGGCCGGCCACGAAGATCTTGATTTGTCTTACAGGGTGTCGGAAGCCAGCTGGCCGCGCAGCTTGGTGAGGGCCTTGGTCAGCAGCCGGGAGACGTGCATCTGCGAGATGCCGATCTGGTCGGCGATCTGCGACTGGGTCAGGTTGCCGTAGAAGCGGAGCGTCAGGATCTTCTGCTCACGCTCGTCCAGGGTGGCCAGGGCCGGGCCCAGCGCCACGCGGGTCTCGGCCAGCTCGAACTCGTAGTCCTCGCCGCCCAGGGTGTCGCCCAGCTCGGTGTTGCCGTCGGCCGAGATCGGCGTCGAGAGGCTGGTCGCGTTGTAGGCGCGGGCGCCCTCGAGGCCCTCCAGGACGTCTTCCTCGCTGACCCCCAGGTGGGTGGCCACGTCGGCGACTGTCGGGGAGCGGCCCAGGCTGTGGGTCAGGGTGCTGTTGGCCTCGGTGATGGCCAGGCGCAGCTCCTGCAGGCGGCGCGGCACCCGGACCGACCAGGTGCGGTCGCGGAAGTGACGCTTGATCTCACCGATGATGGTCGGGATCGCGTAGCCGGCGAAGTCGACACCGCGCTCGGGGTCGAACTTGTCGACCGCCTTGATGAGGCCGACGGTCGCGGTCTGCACCAGGTCGTCGGTGGGCTCGCCGCGGCCGGAGTAGCGGTGGGCGAGGTGGCGGGCCAGCGGCAGCCAGGCCTCGATCGCCCGGTCGCGCAGCGAGGCGCGGGACGGGTGACCGGCGGGCATCGCGGCCATCGCGTTCAGCAGCTCGGCGGCGCTGTCGGCGGGCGCGGTCGCCGCAACCGGAACAGCGACGACCTCGACGCTCGTGGTGGTCTCGGTGATCGTCATACGGTGGTCCTCCCTGGCACCTGTCCGGAGAGCCGATCACGCTCGAGAGCGTGATCCGGGTCGGTCGGGTGTCCCTATCTTCTGGTCGACGACGATCGATGAGATCACCGTCAACCGCGCATGCTGGGCCGTTCGGATATGACTAACCTAGCCGACAAGGCCAAGGAAGACTAGCCGAAAGTATGAGTTACTTTGCGTGATAGCAAATATACGTAGCGGATCTTGTAGCGGCGGCCCGAGCGGATCGAGAACCCTGAATGCTCCTGATGGGGGATTAGTCCGTACGGTTGTTGTGGTGACCCGCACGGGCCTGTGTCAAACACGTCGCACCGGGAAAGATTAAGTACATGGCTGCTCTGCGCTCCTCGGTTCCGCATCCGTCGGCCGCTGAGCTGCGCCTATGGAAGCTCGACACCTTCGGTGAGCTCCGGAGTCTGCGCGCGGCGCTGCGGGAGGCGATCGAGACGCAGCAGACCGCCGAGGTCGACGACCTGTTCGACAAGATGGCGGTGGTCGCCACCGAGTTGGCCACCAACGCTCTGCGGCACGGTCTGCCGCCGACCGAGGTGCGGCTGCTCCGCGAGGACGACCACCTGATCCTGGACGTGGCGGATCACGATCTGGGCACGCTCCCAGAGGTCGACGAGGATCGCCCGCTGGGCGCCGGCGGGCTGGGGCTGCAGCTCACGAAGACCTTCGCCATCGACGTCGGCTGGTACATCGCCGACGAGACCAAGCATGTGTGGGCCAGCTTCCCGGGCTGAATCCCCGTGGTTTTGATAGAAAGGCCCCCGTGGCGGACTCCTCTCAGATCGGCCGGGAACGCTCGGCCGGCCCGGCCGCGACGATCCTGCGCCCCCTCGGCGAACTGGACATCAACGCCCGGGACGACCTGTACGCGAGCATCCTCGGCGCGCTCCGCACGGCCGACCGGGTGGTCATCGACCTCGCCGGGGTCACCTTCATCGACTCCGAGGCACTCGGTGCGCTGATCGAGGGTTACAACGCGGCGGTCGCCAACGGAGCGGGCTACCAGGTCGTCAACGCGCAGCGCGGGGTGGCGCGGGTGCTCAACGTCTCAGGCGCACAGGAGCTCTTCGACGCTGCGGGGGAGCCGTCCGGCTCGTAACCTGCCGCGGTGCCCTTGATCATCTCGGCGGTCCTGCTGGCCGGCGTGCTGGCCTTCGCCGTCGTACGGCCGCGCGGCCTGCCCGAGGCGGTGGCCGCCGTGCCCGCGGCCGCCCTTGCGATCGCCGTCGGGCTGGTGTCGTGGGACGACGCCTTGGGGGAGTTCCGCGAGCTCGGCCCGACCGTCGGCTTCCTAGCCGCGGTGCTGGTGCTGGCCCACCTCGCGGCCGAGCACGGCGTCTTCCGGTACGCCGGGACGGTCGCGGCCCGGCTGAGCGGCGGTCACCCGCCCCGGCTGCTGGTGGCGGTCTTCGTGGCGGCCGCGCTCACCACGGCGTTCCTCAGTCTCGACGCGACCGTCGTGCTGCTCACCCCGGTCGTGCTGGCCACGGCGGCCCGGGCCGGCGCCCGGCCCCGCCCGCACGCCTTCGCCGCGGCGCACCTGGCCAACTCGGCCTCCCTGCTGCTGCCCGTCTCCAACCTGACCAACCTGCTGGCCTTCGCGGCCAGCGGGCTGAGCTTCCTCGGCTTCACCGCGCTGATGGCGCTGCCCTGGATCGCCGTGATCGTCGTGGAGTTCCTGGTTTTCCGCGCCTACTTCGCCGGGGACCTGCGAGCGACCGAGGAACCGGTCGAGGCCACCGGCAACGGCCCGGCGCCGCGGTATGCCCTGGTCGTTCTGGCCGTGACCCTGGCCGGCTTTGCCGCGGTGCATCCCCTCGGGATCCATCCGGCCTGGGTGGCGGTCGCCGGCGCCGTCCTGCTCGCCGTGCCGCGCCGCGTTCCGGTCGGCGTTCTGATCCGCGAGGCCAACCCCGCGTTCTGTGCCTTCGTGCTGGCCCTCGGCGTCGTGGTGCTCGCCGTGCAGCAACACGGCCTGGAGCGGCTGATCCACGCGATCGTGCCCGACCACGCCGACCTGCCCGGTCTGGTGGCCGTCGCCTTCCTGGCCGCCCTGCTGGCCAACCTCCTCAACAACCTGCCGGCCACGCTGGTGCTGCTGCCGGTGGTCGAGGCCCGGCCCGGCCTGCTGCTGGCGATGCTGATCGGCGTGAACGTCGGCCCGAACCTGACCTACGTGGGCTCGCTGGCCACCCTGCTGTGGCGGCGCATCCTGCACACGTACGACGCGGCGCCCGACGCCCGGGACTTCCTGCGGCTCGGCCTGCTGACCGTGCCACCCGCGCTGGTCGCCGGAGTGCTCGCGCTGTGGCTGGGCCTGCGGCTCTCCCCGGCCTGACGCCGGTCCCCACCCGTACGGCCGTGACTCACGCCGTGGCTGGTCCCGGCCGGGTGGGCAGGGCGCGCAGGGCGATGTCGACGGCGGCGTGCAGGTCGGCGCGCCGGGCGCCGGCGGCGGCGTGGACGGCGTTGCCCTCGCTGAGCACCATGACGAAGCGGGCCAGCGCGCGCGGGTCGACGTCGTCCGGGAGGTCGCCCTCGGCGGCCGCGCGGGTCAGACGCTCCCGCAGAACGCCCTCGGTGGCGGCGCGGCCGGTGGCCAGCGCTTCGCTGACGCGGGCGTTCTCCGGCGCGCTGGCCAGGCCGCCCTGGATGGAGAAGCAGCCGGGCGGGTGGTCGTCCGCGGTGAGGCCGTCGGCGCTCGAGCGCAGGAAGGCCTCGATGGCCGCGTACGCGGTCGGCCGGTCGAGCGCGGCGCGGGCGGTGGCCACCTGCCTGTCGTGGTAGCGGGCGAACGCGCGCTTGAACAACTCTTCTTTGCTGCCGAACGTGGCGTACAGGCTCGGGCGGTTGATGCCCATCGCGCCGGTCAGCGCGCTCAGCGACGCGCCCTCGTAGCCACGCCGCCAGAAGACCTCGGCGGCCCGATCGAGAACCGTGTTCTCGTCGAAGGCCCGCGGTCGTCCCGCGGTCGGCGTCTCAGTGCTCATGACTCCACTCTACTGCTCGGTACAAAAAATGACCTGCCCTCTAACCGATCAGTACAAAAATGTGTTAGCGTGAGGCAACCAATCGGTACAAAATTCGGAACCGCAGTTCAGCGGTCCTGCTCCTGAAGGAGAACTCATGACCGTCACACTGATCACCGGAGCGAACAAGGGCATCGGGTTCGAGGCTGCCAAGCAGCTGACGGAGCTGGGTCACACCGTGTACGTCGGCGCCCGCGACGCCGAACGCGGCGAGAAGGCCGCGGCCGAGCTGGGCGCGCGCTTCGTGCAGCTCGACGTGACCGATGACGCGTCGGTCAGCAACGCGCTGGCCACCATCGACGCGGCCGAGGGCCGGCTCGACGTCCTGGTGAACAATGCCGGTGTCCTCGCGGCCGAGGCCGTGAACGGGCCGGCGGCCCTGCGGGCGTTCGACGTCAACGCGGTGGGAATGATCCGGGTGACCGAGGCGGCGCTGCCCCTGCTTCGTAAGTCCTCGAACCCCACCGTGGTCACCGTCTCGAGCAGCATGGGCTCCTTCTGGGCGGTGACCAACCCCGACCGGCCCGAGCACGACATGCCGCTCGCGGTCTATGCCGCGTCCAAGGCGGCGGCCACCATGCTCACCGTGCAGTACGCCAAAGCTCACCCGGAGATCAAGTTCAACGCCCTCGAGCCCGGCACCGCCGCCACCGACATGACGGCCGCCTTCGGCATCGGACGGCCGGTCGAGGAGAGCGCCCGGGTCGTCGTCCGCCTGGCTACCCTCGACGCTTCCGGCCCGACCGGCACCCTTCAGGACGAGGCCGGCCACCTGCCGTGGTGACCACCTCCGATTTCGGGGACCGTTCATGACAACGATCGGCATTCTCGGTTCCGGCCAGGCCGGCCGCACGCTGGCCCGGGTGTCGATCGCGGCCGGCTACGACGTCGTGATCGCCAACTCACGGGCGCCCGAGACCCTGAAGGACCTGGTCGACCAGCTGGGCCCGCGGGCGCGAGCCGCGTACGCCGTGGAGGCGGCGGCGGACGCCGATTTCGTGGTGACCGCGTTCCCCTACCGGCCCGCCGACCGGCTGCCCGTCGAGGAGCTCGCGGGGAAGGTCGTTCTGGACACCAACAACTACATGGCCTGGCGCGACGGGAACTATCCCGAGATCGACTCCGGGCTCAGGACGATTCACGAGCTGCGGCAGGAGCAACTGCCCGCCGCCAAGGTGGCGAAGGCTTTCACCCACGTCCAGTTCCACGAGCGCTCGCCGGTCCGTGGTCCCGCGGATCTGCTGCCGGGCGTCGTCCGGCTGGCCCGGCCGGCCGGCGCGCCCGACCGCAAGGCGCTGGTCGTCTCGAGCGACCACCCGGAAGCGGTCGAGCTCGTGACCCGGTTCTATGACGACCTCGGGTTCGACGCGGTCGACAACAGCCCGCTGAGCGAATCGTGGCGCAGCGGGCCGGGCACGCCGATGTGGCGCCACCACGTCGACGGGCAGAGCCGCGAGGAACTCATCAGCAACCTGCGGCGCGCCCAGCGCGACCGTCGGTAGGGCGGGTCCGCCTGATCGCGCGTGTCCGGCGTGCGTACCCGGCCTGAGAAAGGGACAGCACCCTCGCCGCCGCGCCGGGATCGGTCCGGGGAAGGGCCGAGGTGATCCGGTGGGGGATTCGGCGGCGGGGTGCGTCCGACAAAAGTCAGTCTTGTCGATGCATGTGTTACAGGCAAGTAAAACTGGTTACGGAACTAAGTCGCCGGAGTGGCCTTGGTGTCCACTCTGACGGTCAGCGAGACGGCGTACCCCTTCGTCACGTCACCCGTGGCCGTGCCGAGTTGCAGCGCGGCCGAGTCCTCGCGGAAGACGTTGTCGCTGTCGAGGCTGACCCGGCTCAGGGCGCTCACGGACGACTCGTACCCGGAAGTGGCGTAGACCGCCTCGCAGGTGTCCCCGGGCAGCGCGACCTGTGAGGTGGCGACGACCCTGGAGGCGTCGGTGAGGTCGGCCCGGCCGGGGTAGACCTCGAAGTGGACGTGCGGCCAGCGACCCGGGTAGCAGGCCGGGAAGATGCTCGTGAACCGCACCTTGCCCGAGCCGTCGGCGATCTGGACGCCGCGCAGGTAGTTCTCGTCCCGGACGGCGTCGGAATACATCGAATACTGCCCGGCGCGGTCACAATGCCAGACGTAGGCGGCCGTACCCGTGAGCGGTTTGTCCTTCATGTCGAGAATGGTCAGTTCCAACGTCATCGGGACACCCTCGGCTGTCCCGCCCGCCGAGCCGAAACTCGACCGGATGTCGCTGCGCACCACCCCGCTCTGCTCGAGCACGTCCGGGCCGTTCGACCCGTCACCGGGGTAGGGCCCGGCGGTCTCGTCCGGGATCTCGCCCGACGAGCCGGACGACGTGGCCGTGGCGGTGGGCGTCGCACTGTCCGGAGCACTGTCGCAGGCTGCCAGACCCAGCGCGGCGGCCCCGAGCCCGAAGCCGCGCAGCAGCCGCCGCCGGCTCAGCAGGGTGCCGAGGTCGAACCCGAGACCCTGGTCGACGATCTCCTCGTCCGGGCGGGGCAGCGTCCGGCCCTCGTACGCCGGTCTCCGGTCCTGCACCATCGCTGTACTCCCATCCTGGTGCCGCACGGTGTTGCGGCCACCGTAGGTCCGCACCTTGTGGGCGCCCTGGGGATCGCCTGTCAGTCTTCGCCTCCGGAACCCGTTCAGGCGCGGTGGGCGCGACGGAAACGGCCCGGTGCTGTGCCGTACTCCCGGCGGAACGCGGCGGCCAGGGCGAACTCCGTGGCGTAGCCGGTGCGGCGGGCGATCGTGGCCAGCGGGGCGTCCGTCTCGTGAAGCAACCGGGCGGCGCGGCCGAGGCGATGGGCCTTCAGGTATGCCTGGGGAGTCCGTCCCACCGTCGAGGTGAAGCGACGCGTGAAGGTGGCTCGGGACATGCCGGCCGCGCGGCTCAGATCCAGCACGCTCCACCGGGTGTCCGGGCTGCCGTCGATGGTGCCCAGGATCGCGGTGATCGCCGGGTCAGAGGTCGGTGGCCGATCCGTCGCTTCCAGCCACCGCGTCAGGGCGTCGACCAGCACAAGATCCAGCACAGCCTGCCGGGCCGCATCGGCGCCGGGTCCCGCGGCCGGGCCGTCCTCCTCGTACTTGTCGAGCAGATCGATGACCGTACGACCGGCGCCGTTCACCACGATCAGGCCGGGGAGAGCGGCCAGGTACGGGTGCACGTGGCCGCGCGTCAGCCGATAGGCGCCGCAGAGGAATTCGAAGTCGGCCGGGCCGGGCGCCGGCCGGGCGGTGCCCAGCTGGACGGGAGGCAGCCCGAGCATCGACCGGGGTTCGGCACTGAGCCCGTGGTCCGCGCCCGCAGTCACCAGCACGACGTCACCGCGCACGAGCGGCACCGGTGGCCCGTCCGCCGACAGCAGCCAGCCGCTGCCCCGCAGGACGACGTGGAAACCGCTCCCGACCAGGCCGGAGTAGCTCAGCCCCCAGGCGCCGGACTGCCGGAACCGCCGGACCGTTCCCCGTCCCACCCGCAGTGTGGAGACCGCCTGACTCAATTGATCCACCGGCTCGATGCTACCTACGCACATGGTCGTGCCGCGTTCGAGCATGGCTGCCCGGCCGCCCGGCTGGTTGCCTGGAGCCATGAAGGATTGCATCGTGATCGGCGCCGGAGCAGCCGGCCTGAGCGCCGGCCTCACGCTGGCCCGCGCCCGCCGGTCGACCCTGCTCGTCGACGCCGGCCGGCCCAGCAACCTGGTCGCCACCGGCCTCGGCGGCCTGCTCGGGTACGACCGCCGGCCGCCCTCCGAGTTCTATGACACCGCCCGGGCGGAGGTGGCCGCGTACCCGTCGGTCGACCTGTGGGCGGGTGACATCGTCCGGGCGGCACGGCACGACGACAGCACCTACGCGGTGACCCTGGCCGACGGCCGCCGGGAGACGGCTCGCACAGTCGTCCTCGCTCCGGGCATGGATTATCGCTTTCCCGACGTGCCCGGTTTGGCCGAGCGGTGGGGCTCTGCGGCGTTCCACTGTCCGTTCTGTCACGGCTGGGAGGTGCGGGACCAGTCCCTGGGCGTGCTCGCCGCCGGTCCCGTCGGCGTCCACGGCGCCTTGAACCTCCGTGCCTGGAGCGACCGGATCACCCTGCTGACGAACGGCGCCGAGCTGACTGCCGAGCAGCGCGGACTGCTCACCGTGGGAGGTGTCGGCTGGGACCAACGCCCGGTCGCCGGGCTGATCGGGCCCGGCGCCGGGCTGCAGGCGGTCGCCTTCACCGATGGCGCCGACCTCGCGGTCACCGCCCTGCTGGTCAAGAGCACGCTGTACCAGCGATCCACGCTCGCGCGGGACCTCGGCGCCACGCTGACCGCCCCCGACGAGATGCTCAGCGTGCAGGCGATCACGGTGGACGCGATGGGCCGCACAGGGATCCCCGGGCTGTTCGCGGCGGGCGACGCGGCCACCGCGGTCCCGCCGTCGATGGCCGCCGCCGTCGCCTCGGGCCACCTGGCCGGTGCGGGCGCCGCTGTCCACACAGCCGCCGGCTATTAGACCGGACCGGTGGAGGGCGTGGTGTGGCGGGCCGCCTGGCGCAGGTCGACGTCCTCGATCAGCTCGCGGGCGGTCTCCTCGCTCAGGTGGCGGTGGCGAACGGCCTTGCCGAGGGCGAGGCGCTGAGCCTCGAAACCGGCGTCGACGTCGGCGGCCGGTCGGGTCGCGGCCTCGGCGGCGATCTGACGTCCCCGCTCGCGTTCGGCCTCGGTCCGGGCCCGCTCGGCGCTCAGGTCGAACTTCAGTTTGCGGGCCAGCCAACCGACCGTCGTACCCTGCAGCAGCAGCGTGCCGAGCGTGACGAACAGGGCGATGGCCTGGATCGCGGCGCGGCCTGGGAACTCCTCACCTGACGCCGTGTGCTCGGGGATCGAGGCGGCCGCGGCCAGGGTCAGAATGCCGCGCATGCCGGTCCACCCGACCAGCAGCCGCTCCTTGTGTGTCGGCGCGGGCAGCGGCTCCGCGCCCCGACGCTGCTGGTGACGATCCCGTACCTGCCGCAGAGGGGGTCGCCCGCTGGGGCAGCCCGATCTCGTCGCCGTGCGAGACCGTGGTGATCGTGTCGGGCGGGGCCAGCACGGCGCCCAGCACGAACGCCGCGGCCAGCCCGAGCGAGGGCAGCAGCCACGACGTGAGCAGCCCCAGCGCGCCGGTGGTGAGGACCACCAGCACGACCCCGAGCGTCCAGATCGCCCGCAGGTTGGCCCCGAAGCTCGCGAACGACGCCTCCCGCGTGGCCGAGTAGAGCAGCGGCGGGATGACGATCGCCAGGATCAGCTCGCTCTCGAGTTCGAGCCGGGGCACGCCCGGGATGAAGGACGCGCCGGCCGCCAGCACGACGATGATCATGCCGGGCTCGACGCCACGCCTACGGGCGAGCGACGACACGGCTATGCCCACCCCGATGATGAGCAGGATCTGTACGCCGTTCACTCGCCCACCTTATGGATCGATCGTTTCTGCCGGGAGAAGTCGCCCGGTATGCTCGTCGGCGGGCCGTGACTGGCGCGTCAAGATGGTGAACCATCGGGGAGCGGCCTCGTCTGATGACGAACCTGCCGTGCGCCTGGGCCTCTTCGCCGTGATAGGGAGGTCCCATGCCCGAGCTGAATCCCGAATCCGCAGCTTTCCGCTCCGCCCTCGAGGTCGTCCGGTCCGTCGAGCCGCGCATCGCCGACGCGATCGCCAAGGAGCTCACCGACCAGCGCGAGTCGCTCAAGCTGATCGCCAGTGAGAACTACGCCTCGCCGGCCGTGCTGCTGGCGATGGGCAACTGGCTCTCCGACAAGTACGCGGAGGGCACGATCGGCCGCCGCTTCTACGCCGGCTGCCAGAACGTCGACACCGTCGAGGCGGTCGCCGTCGAGCACGCCAAGGCCCTGTTCGGCGCGCCGTACGCGTACGTGCAGCCGCACTCCGGCATCGACGCCAACCTGGTCGCGTACTGGGCCATCCTGGCCGACCGGGTCGAGGTGCCGCACCTCAAGAAGTTCGAGAAGCGCCAGGTGAACGACCTGAGCGACGCCGAGTGGGCCGAGCTGCGGCAGGCGTTCGGCAACCAGCGCATGCTCGGCATGAGCCTCGACGCCGGCGGCCACCTCACCCACGGCTTCCGGCCCAACATCTCCGGCAAGATGTTCGACCAGCGCAGCTATGGCGTCGACCCGGGCACCGGCCAGATCGACTACACGGCGCTGCGTGAGACGGCCCGTGAGTTCAAGCCGCTGATCATCGTGGGCGGCTACTCGGCGTACCCCCGGAAGGTGAACTTCGCGACGCTGCGCGAGATCGCCGACGAGGTGGGCGCGACCTTCATGGTCGACATGGCGCACTTCGCCGGGCTGGTCGCGGGCAAGGTCTTCACCGGCGACTTCAACCCGATCGAGCACGCGCACATCGTCACCACCACCACCCACAAGAGCCTGCGGGGCCCCCGCGGCGGTGCGGTGTTCGCCCAGCCCGAGCTGGCCGACCAGGTCGACCGCGGCTGCCCGATGGTGCTCGGCGGCCCGCTCGCCCACGTCATGGCGGCCAAGGCCATCGCGTTCGCCGAGGCCCGTCGCCCCGAGTTCCAGACGTACGCCCAGCAGATCGTGACCAACAGCCAGGCGCTCGCCGAGGGCCTGAGCAAGCGGGGCGTCCAGTTGGTCAGCGGCGGCACCGACAACCACCTGGTGCTGATCGACGTGCACCCGTTCGGTCTGACCGGCCGCCAGGCCGAGCAGGCGCTGCTCGACAGCGGCGTGGTGACCAACCGCAACGCCGTCCCGAACGACCCGAACGGCGCCTGGTACACCTCGGGCATCCGGGTCGGCACCCCGGCGCTGACCAGCCGCGGCCTCGGCACCGCCGAGATGGACCAGATCGCCGAGCTGATCCACACCGTGCTCTCCGGGACGACCCCCGCCGAGGGCTCCAAGGCGAAGTTCCACCTGGACCCGGCGGTGTCCGACCGCGTCCACAAGCAGGCCCACGAGCTGCTGGCCGGCTTCCCGCTCTACCCCCAGGTCGACCTCGGCTGACACGTCCCGGAGCCGGGTGGGCGGCGCACTCGCCCACCCGGTCTCCAGCCCGTTACGACCTGTTCGGGCGGGGTATCCGCCCGGCGTGAGCAACCAACCGCAGGACACCCCTTCCGGCACCCTCGAGACCGTTCACACCTTCGACGACGGGCCCATGCCCACCGGCGTGTCCGTCTCCCGGACCGGTCGCGTCTTCGTCAACTTCCCCAAGTGGGGCGACGACGTCCGCCACACGGTCGCGGAGATCCGGGACGGCGAGGTGGTGCCCTACCCCGACCTCGACTGGAACACCCCGTCGAGCGACGCCGACCCCAACGCGCTGGTCTCGGTCCAGAGCATCGTCGTGGACCCGGCCGACCGCCTGTGGATCCTCGACACCGGCAGCCCGCTGTTCCAGCCGACCCAGCACGGCGGCCCCAAGCTCGTCTGCGTGGACCTGGAGACCGACCAGGTCGTCCGGACCATCGTCTTCGACCAGGACGTGGCGCTGCCGACGACCTACCTCAACGACGTGCGCTTCGACCTGCGCCGCAACGCCGCCTTCATCACCGACTCGTCCGACCAGGGCCCCAACGGCCTGATCGTGGTCGACCTGCACACCGGCGAATCGTGGCGGCGCCTCCACGACCACCCCTCGACCAAGGCCGTGCCCCCGGCCGACATGATCCCCATGGTCGAGGGCAAGCCCTTCTTCGAACGCCCCAAGGACGGCCCGCCGCAGCCGGTGACCATGGGCGCCGACGGCATCGCGATCGCCGCCGATGGCTCCCGCATCCTCTACTGCCCGCTGATCTCCCGCCGCTGGCACAGCGTGTCGGCCGAGGCCCTGTTCGACCGGGGTCTGAGCGACGCCGACGTGGCGGCCACGGTCAAGGACGAGGGCGACAAGGGCGGCGCCTCGGACGGGCTGGAGACCGACGACCGCGGCCGTTTCTACATGACCGACTGGGAACACAACGCCGTCCTGCGCCGCCTGCCCGACGGCACGGTCGAGACGCTGGTCCACGACCCGCGCCTGCTCTGGCCCGACACCATGTCGGTGGCCGACGGCTACCTCTACGTGACGTCCAACCAGCTGCACCGCCAGGCCAAATACCAGCAGGACGAGGACCGCCGCCAGTACCCGTACTCCCTGTTCCGAGTCCCGATCGACGCCGGCCCGGTCAACCTGCGGTAGTGGCGGAAAACGGAAGATCCACCCCGGCTCGGGGCGATGTGCGATGTGCGATTATCGCACCATGGCGGGGCGAGACTGGAGCGACATCGGCGAGCGGGTCCAACTGACCCGCGCGGGTCTCGGCATGTCTCAGGCCGAGCTGGCCGAGGCCATGGGCCTCGATCGGACCATGGTCGCCAAGATCGAGGCCGGCACCCGCCGGGTCGACGCGCTCGAGCTGTCCCGGCTCTCCACAGTGCTCAAGGTGCCGATGGCACACTTTCTCGAGAGTCAACCGCTCGTGCTGTCACGTCGCACGGTTGCGCTGACCGACGACGTCGAGACCCGGGCCGGCCGCGAGTCGAACATGCTTGGACTGGCGCTCGAGAGCTGGATGCGGGAACTGCGGCAGCTCATCGAACTGGGCATGCTCGAGGCGCGCCCGGCCTTGACGTATCCGTCGCCCGTCGACGACGGACAGGCTGCCCGGGTGGCTGCCGCGTGGGTGCGTGACGAGCTGCGGCTGGGCGTCGAACCCGTGGACAGCATGCTGAGCCTCTGCGAGCGAGCCGGCCAATTCGTGCTGGTGACCGAACTGGACGGTGACGGCGCTTCTGCCCTCGACGGTGAACTGGGCGCGGCCGTCGTCAGTTTGAAGGGAGACCCGGGCCGGCGACGGGCGACCGCCGCGCACGAGCTCGGTCATCTCGTGCTCGGTGACGAATACTCGAGCGACCTCGGTGTGCACGCGTCACGCGCAGGCCGGGAAGCGCTGATCGATACGTTTGCCGCCGAACTGCTTCTGCCTTCCTCGGTTTTCCTCACGGAGGAGAGCGCGGAATCTCTTTCGCGCGAGCGGCTCCTGGAGATCGCGGCGCGTTACCGCACTTCATGGTCGTTGACTCTCAAGCAGGCCGCCGTGGCCGGCGTGGGCCCACTGCCCAGGGCGTGGACGTGGCCGAATCCGACGAAGGCCGAATTCCTGGACGCTCTCGGCTGGGTGCCCCAAGCCGACCTGGGATCGGTTCGCGTCTCCCCAGCGGTGGCCAACGCCGTCATGCGGGCATGGCGGCGTGGACTCATCACCCGGCGGCGCTGCGTGGAACTCATGCACGGGCAGATAACGGACGGCGACCTGCCCGACAACGCAGAAGTCGATCTGGAGCCCTGAGGGTGGTCGAGAAAGCTTCCGAGCCCTACTGCTTCGACACCATGTGCCTCGCGCACTTCGCGCGCGCGGAGCGGCTCGACGTCCTGCGTGATCTTCTGCTCGGGCGGGAATGCTGGACCACGACTGTGTCCTGGCCGAGCTGCGCCAAGGCGTCGGTGCCTATCCGCTGCTGGCCGACGCCCTGGAGCTCGAGTGGTTACAGATCGCCAACCTGGAAGCACTCGACGAACTCCGCTGTTTCGTGAAGTGGGCAGGTCTGATCGGTTCCCGGGAAAGAGACCTCGGTGAAGCCAGCGTCCTGGCCGCCGCGGAGCTACGCGCCGGTATCGCCATCACCGACGATCGTGATGCCACAGTTGTTGCGCGTCATCATGGGGCAAAGGTCCACGGAACCATCTGGCATCTGGCCCAAGGTTGCCGGAACGGCAAGCTGACTCGCATCGGAGCGGGAAGCATTGTCGACGCGCTGCGAACGACCGGTGCTCGCCTGCCCTGCACCGGTAGAGAGTTTCCCGCCTATGCGACGGAGCATGGGTTGATGACTCCGGTTGACCACGGCTGAGTTGGCCGTCGTCGGGGTCGGTCGGGGTGACCGGTAGCGTCGGCTCGATGGTGCCGTCGTCCGTTCTTGCTGTGCTCGCCGAGCTTGCCCCGGCCGGTGGTGACCGGGTGCTGGACGTGGGGCGCGGTGGGCAGCCGGTCGTGTGGCTGGCGGACGCCGAGCGGGCGCCGCGGCGGAAAGAGGTCGACCGGCTCGCGGCGATCGGGGCGTTGCACCGCGAGGAGCGGCCGTTGCGCCGGGGCTGGGGCTTTCTGGCCGGGCGCACCGAGATCGACGGGAAGCAGCGCAAGATCCGGGTGCCGCTGCTCAGCCAGCCGGTGCAGCTCGAGCGCGGGCTGCTGGGCTATCGGGTCGTGCCGGCCGGGGACGTCGAGATCACGCCGCTGATCGAGGATCGGGGGCTGGCCGCCGCGCTGGAGGCGGCGCCGGGTCTGGCCGGGCCCGGGTGGCTCGAGGCCACCGGCAGCCGGGCCTGGTTGTGGTCGGCGGCGCAGGCGACCGGGTTGCCGGTGGACGCGGTGGCGAGCGACCGGCGGTCGCCGGGTGACCGGGTCGTTCTCGTGCCGGAGGCCGCGCTCTTCGTGGTCCGCGATGTCTTCGGCGCGGGGCTCGCGGACAGCCTGCGCAGCTGGGCCGCGCGGGATCTGTCGGGCACCGCCCTGGCCGCGCTCTACGACTCCCGGGACGAGGGGAGCGGGAAAGCCGGGCGCCGCGGTGCGCCGGGCGGGCCCGTGCTGTCGCCCTTGCCGTTGAGTCAGGCGCAGGCCGAGGTGGTCGCCCGGGTCCGGGACGCGCCGATCACGGTGGTGTCGGGTCCGCCGGGCAACGGGAAGAGCCACACCGTCGTCGCGGCGGCCCTCGAGGTCGTGCACCGGGGCGGGTCGGTGCTGGTCGCGACGCAGTCGCCGCACGCGGCCGAGGTGCTGGCCCGGCTGCTGGAACGCTATCCGGGGCCCGTACCGGTGCTCTTCGGCGACGCCGGCCGCCGCGAGAGCCTGGCCGCCGACCTGACGGCGGGGCTGGACGAGGGCGCGTCCGACGACGACCTGCGGGCGGACGCCGAGGCCGTCCGGCGGGCGCACGACGCCGTACGGGACATCCGCGCCGGGCTGACCGCCGCGCTCGACCTCGAGGATCGGGCGGCCGAGCTGCCCGAGTGGCAACCTCGCCTCACCGCGCTGGCCGCGGACGTGCCGGGTGCCTTCACCGGACGGGCCCGGCCGGCCCGGCTGGGGTGGTGGGCCCGGCGACGGCTGGGCGTGCGCAAAGGCGTACCGCCGGAAAGGGTGACCGATGCCTTCGCGGCGGCGACCGCGCAGCGGGCCGCGGCCCGTCTGGCCGCGACCGGCGGCACCGACCTGGAGTCGCAGTGGCGGGCGCTCGACGACGCCGAGGAGAAGCTGGCGGCGGCCGTCGGCGCGGCCATGCGGCGGGCCGCCCGCAGCCGTGAGCGGTGGGACCGCGCAGCCCGGCGGGGTGCAGCCGACCTGGCCACCGCGTTGCGAGCCGGCCGCAACCGTCGTCGCGAGCTGCTCGCCGGTCTGCGGGCCGAGCCCTTGGTACGCGCTCTCCCGCTCTGGATCGGCACGGTGGCCGACGTCGAGGATCTGTTGCCGGCCATGCCCGGCCTGTTCGACCTCGTCGTGCTCGACGAGGCGTCCCATGTGGACCAGGTGCGGGCGGCGCCGGTGCTGGCCCGGGCGTGCCGGGCGATGGTCGTCGGCGATCCGCGGCAGTTGCGGTTCGTCTCGTTCGTGAGCGACGTCGACGTCGCCGAGGTGCTGCGCCGGCACGGGGCCGACGAGCGGCTCGACGTGCGCCGGGTGAGCGCGTACGACCTGGCCGCCGGGGCCGCGCCGGCGACCTGGCTGGCCGAGCATCACCGCAGCGTGCCGCACCTCATCGGGTTCGCGGCCGGGCGCTTCTACGGCGATCGGATCGAGGTCCTCACCCGGACGCCGGCCACGGAGCGGGCCGACGCGATCGACATCGTGCGGGTGGCCGACGAGCTCCCGGCCGTCCTCAAGATCGTCGAGGAGGAGGCCGCGGCCGGCACCCTGGGGATCGGCGTGATCACACCGTTCCGCCCGCAGGCCGACGCGCTCGAGGCCGCGCTGGTCGAGGCCTACCCGGTGGAGCGGATCGAGGAGCTCGGGCTGCGCACCGGCACGGTGCACGCGTTCCAGGGCAGCGAGGCCGACGTCGTCATCGTCTCGCTGGGGCTGCTGCCGGGGGACCCGCCGGCCCGCCGCCGCTTCGTCGCCGACCCCAACCTGTTCACCGTCATGGTCACCCGGGCGCGGCGGCGGCTCGTCGTGGTGACCACCCTCGACCAGGCCGACGGATTGATCGGCGACTTCTTCCGGTACGCCGACGCGCCGCCCGGGATGTCCGGCGAGAAGCCGCCGACCGGCTGGGCGGCCGAGCTCGCGGCCGAGCTGAGCCGGCTCGACGTGGAGGTCCGGCCCGGGTACGCGGTGGGCCGCTGGACAATCGACCTCTGCATCGGCCCGCCCGGCAACGCGGTCGGCGTCCTGTGCGGACCGCACCCGGACGGCCCGGAGGCGCACCTGGCCCGGCAGCGGGCCCTCACCCAGAAGGGCTGGCGCCTGCGTGACGGCTTCGCCAGCCGGTGGTCCGGCGACCCGCGACGGGCGGCCCTGGAACTGGCGAGCGACCTGGGACGTGGCCGAACCTAGGGCGCGTGGCCACGCCGCCGGCCGGACGGCGACCCGCTTCAGGTGCGCCGGGGCAGCTCGTGCAGCGTCACCTCGGTCAGCTTGCCCGACTCGACGACGGCCGTCTGATAGGTGGCGAACGGCTGCCGGCGCCGGTCGGTCGGTGACCCGGGGTTGAGCAGCCGCAGACCCGAGGCCGCCGTCGTGTCCCAGGGGATGTGCGAGTGCCCGAAGACGAGCAGGTCGGCATCGGGGAAGCGGGCCGCGCACCGCTCGGTGCGACCGGTGGACGCCCCGGTCTCGTGCACCACCGCCAGTCGCAGCCCGTCCAGTTCGGCGTACGCGATCTCGGGAAGACGGGCCCGCAGCGCCGCCCCGTCGTTGTTGCCGTAGCACGCGATCAGCCGCCGCGACCGTGCCTCGAAGGCGTCCAGCGCGGCCTCGTCCACCCAGTCCCCGGCGTGCACCACGACGTCGGCGGCGTCGATCGCCGCCCACAGTGGCGGTGGCAGATCACGGGCGCGCTTGGGCAGGTGGGTGTCGCTCGTGAGGACCAGCCGCATCGGTCCAGGATAGGAAACAATCTTTCGGGAAGCGCTCTCCGGACCAAGATCGACCGAATTGCCGGGCATGCCGTTTGTGCTGAACTGCGCCGGAACCGGTTCCGAGATCGGTGTTATCGGGCTCCGCCTCGGCGGTGCCGACGATGGTCGTACAGCATCGACCAGGTCTTATGCCCGAACGGGCAACACGCCGGGCCGGAGCTTTGTGACAACCGCAAGTCCTTCGAAGTTCCGGAACCGTGTTCATCTATGGACAGCTGATGAACGCATCCTTAGCGTCGGTCCCGGGGGAGCGCTCTCCCTCGCTGCGAGGAGAGATCGGTCTTCCCTAGGGCGCAAGAGTCCCCCTTGCGCATCCCCGCCCAAGGAGAAGCAATGACCATCCCCGTCTCCTCCGCACCCGAGCGGAGACGCTCCCCCTGGCGCCTCGCCGCGATCAGCGGCCTGGTCGCCACCGTCGTCGCGGGTTACGCCGCTGCCACCGCCGTCGGCGCCAGCGCCGCGGAAACTCTGCTGTCCCAGGGCAAGCCGGCCACGGCGTCGTCCACCGAGGCCGCCGGCGCCTACGCCGCGGCCGAAGCCGTCGACGGCAACGCCGGCACCCGCTGGGCCTCGGCGTTCAGCGACCCGCAGTGGCTGCAGGTCGACCTGGGCAGCTCGCAGGCGATCAATCGCGTCGAGCTCAACTGGGAGACCGCCGCGGCCAAGGCGTTCCAGATCCAGGTCTCGGACAACGCGAGCAGCTGGACCAGCATCTACTCGACCACCACGTCGGCCGGGGGCAACCAGTCCCTCACGGTCAACGGCACCGGGCGCTACGTGCGGATGTACGGCACCCAGCGCACCACCGGCTACGGCTACTCGCTCTGGGAGTTCAAGGTCTACGGCGGCACCACGACCACTCCGCCCACCACTCCGCCGCCGACCACGCCGCCGCCCACCGGGGATCCCGTCCCCGCCGGTGGCAGCCTCGGCGCCAACGTGGTGGTCTTCGACCCGTCGATGTCCAGCGCGAGCATCCAGGCGCGGGCCGACCAGATCTTCCAGCAGCAGGAGAAGGCGCAGTTCGGCACCGGGCGCTACGTGCTGGCGTTCAAGCCGGGCACCTACAACGGCCTGAACATCCAGGTCGGCTTCTACACCTCGGTCGTCGGCCTCGGGCAGAACCCGCAGGACGTACGGATCAACGGTGACATCACCGTCGACGCCGGCTGGTTCCAGGGCAACGCCACCCAGAACTTCTGGCGCAGCACCGAGAACGTGTCGGTCTACCCGGTGAACGGGGCCAACCGCTGGGCCGTCTCGCAGGCCGCCCCGTTCCGCCGCATGGACATCCACGGCGATCTGAACCTGGCCCCCAACGGGTACGGCTGGGCGTCCGGCGGCTACATCTCGGACTCCCGGATCACCGGCACCGAGGGCCAGTACTCGCAGCAGCAGTGGTTCACCCGCAACAGCACGATCGGCTCGAACAGCAACGCGGTGTGGAACCAGACGTTCGTCGGTGTGCAGGGCGCCCCGGCGGCCAGCTACCCGACCCCGCCGTACACGGTCATCCCGAACACCCCGGTGATCCGGGAGAAGCCGTACCTCTACCAGACCGGTGGCGACTACGCGGTCTTCGTGCCCAGCCTGCAGACCAACGTGACCGGCGCGACCTGGCTCAACGGCAACACCCCGGGTACGAGCATCCCGCTCAGCCAGTTCTACGTGGCCAAGCCCGGTGACAGCGCCGCGCGGATCAACCAGGCGCTGGCCCAGGGCCTCAACCTGATCTTCCAGCCCGGCATCTACCACATCAACCAGACGATCAACGTGAACCGGGCGAACACCGTGGTCCTCGGCCTCGGCTACGCCACGATCATCCCGGACAACGGCGTCACCGCCATGCAGGTGGCCGACGTGGACGGGGTGAAGCTCGCCGGCCTGCTCTTCGACGCGGGCACCACCAACTCGCCCAACCTGCTGGTCATGGGCCCCAACGGCTCGGCGGCCAACCACGCCGGCAACCCGTCGACGGTCCAGGACGTGTTCTTCCGGATCGGCGGCTACATCGCCGGCAAGGCCACGAACAGCCTGCTCGTCAACAGCAACAACGTGATCATCGACCACATCTGGGCCTGGCGGGCCGACCACGGCAACGCCGGCACCTACGGCTGGACGATCAACACGGCCGACAGCGGCCTGATCGTCAACGGCAACAACGTGACCGCGTACGGCCTGTTCGTCGAGCACTACCAGAAGACCGAGGTCCTCTGGAACGGCAACGGCGGCCGCACCTACTTCCTGCAGAACGAGCAGCCGTACGACCCGCCGTCCAACGCCGCGTGGCGCAGCGACGGCGTCCTCGGCTACCCGGCCTACAAGGTGGCCGACAGCGTGCAGACCCACGAGGCGTGGGCGATGGGCAGCTACGCCTTCTTCCAGGACAACCCGGCGGTGCACTCGGCCAACGGTTTCCAGGCCCCGACCCACGGCGGCGTGAAGTTCCACAACATCTTCACGATCTCACTGGCCTCGGGCACGATCGACCACGTGGTCAACAACATCGGCGCTCCGGCTCAGGCCAGCAACGTCGTACCGTCCACAGTGACCAACTTCCCGTGACCGATCCTTCCTGAACGACGCGACGCCGCGGGCCTGTCCCGCGGCGTCGCCCTTTTCACGGCGCGGCCACCTGCCACAAGGAACTGACCGGCATGGCCCGAAGTTTGGGACCGAACGGCAGCGTCGACGTGCCGGTATACAGGACGATCCCGGCGATGAAGTCCTCTCCGAGGCGATCGCTCAACCGGCGTAGTCCGCGGAAGTCGTCCGCTCGCACCGTCGAGGCGGCCTTCACCTCGATCCCGACGACTTGCCCGGATCGGCTTTCCCGTACGGCGTCGACCTCGTATCGGTCTCGATCTCGGTAGTGGGACAAGTCGGCCCGCTGCCTCGACCACGTGAGCTGACGAGCCAGTTCGGAGATCACGAACGACTCGAGCAGGGGTCCGAACGGCGCTCCCGGTCTCAGTAGTCCAGCAAACTTTCGATCTGCGAGGGGTGACGCTTTCGATTTGCGGGCCTACCGACTTTCGATTTGCGGGCTTCGGTTCTTTCGATTTGCGGGCGGGTGCGCCTGACATCTGCGGACTGGCTGAAGACGATCGGGCGTGGCGTCGGGGGAGTCGCTGCTTCGGAGGTCACAGCTCCCCGGAACCTCGCGGGATCAGGGTCGTGGGGATTCTGATCTCGCGGGGTGGGCCGGCGTAGCCGTCGATGCGCTCGAAAAGGGCCGCGGCGGCGGTGCGGCCCATCCGGACCGGGTCCTGGGCGATCACGGTCACCGGCGGGTCGAGCAGGTCGGCCAGGGGGAAGTCGTCAAAGCCGACGAGGGCCACCGAGTGTTCGCGGCCGAGGCGGCGCAGGGCCCGGACGGCCCCGATGGTGACCATGCTCTGCGTGGTGAACAGAGCCGTCGGCGGATTCGGGCCGCGCAGCAGACCGACGGCGGCCCTCTCGGCGTCGGTCGGATCGTGCAGATCGTGCACCGCCGGGCCGGGGGTGCGGCCGAGCGCGCGCAGGTAGCCGCGATGACGTTCGCGGGTGGTGGACAGCAGCCGGCGGCCACCCAGGTAGCCGATGCGCCGGTGGCCCTGGGCGATCAGGTGGCGTACGCCGCCGGCCGCCCCGGAGACGTTGGTCGAGACCACGGAATCGCCCCTGATCCCGGCCGGGACGCGATCGACGAAGACGACCGGCATGCCCGCGTACGCCCGGAGGTGTCCCAGGTCGCCGCCGGTCGGAGCGAGGATCAGGCCGTCCGTCTGGCGCTCCGCCAAGGCCTCGGCGAGCGCGTGTTCCCGTACCGGATCCTGGTCGAGGCTGCCGGTGAGCACGTGGATGCCGCGGGCACGGGCCTGGTCCTCGACGGCCCGGTGCAGCGCGGCCGAGAAGGGGTGGGACACGTCGTCGAGGAGCACGCCGATCGTCCGGGTGCGACGGTCGTTGCGGCGCAGCATGCTCGCGCCGAGGTGTGGCCGGTAGTCCAGGGACTCGACCGCGGCGTGCACCTTCGCGACCAGGTCGGGCGCCACGGTCGTCTCTCCGTTGACCACCCGCGACACCGTCTTGAGACTGACCCCGGCGGTGCGGGCGACGTCGTTCATGGTGGGCCGCTGAGGCGTCATGCATCAACCTCCGTCGATGTTGATCACTCAATGCAACATCTTGGAAACCCATTGTTGACACGCGGTGACTACGAGCGTCTACTGCCAGACAACGTTGTCTCTCAATTTCTGCTAAATCGGTTTGGAGGGGATCATGCGCGATCCCACCATGTCCCGGGCCGGAAGGATGGTGGCCGCCGGCTGCGTGCTGACCCTGGCGCTGGGCTCGGCCGCCGCCTGCAACAGAGGCTCGGGGGAGGACATCGTCGGGCTGATCACCAAGACCGACACGAACCCGTTCTTCGTCCAGATGAGAGAGGGCGCCCAGGGCGCCGCCACGTCGCAGGGTGTCGAGCTGCAGAGCTTCGCCGGCAAGCAGGACGGGGACAACGAGGCCCAGGTCCAGGCCATCGAGAACCTCATGTCCTTCGGAGCCAAGGGCTTCTTGATCACGCCGAACGACTCGAAGGCGATCGTGCCCTCGATCGACAAGGCGCACGAGCTCGACAT
Organism: Actinoplanes sp. M2I2; assembly: GCF_023544445.1. GTDB lineage: Bacteria > Actinomycetota > Actinomycetes > Mycobacteriales > Micromonosporaceae > Actinoplanes. Next base: position 402,840 of record NZ_JALPVJ010000008.1, read on the forward strand.
GCTGGTGATCGCGCTGGACACGCCGGTCGATCCGCCCGACGCCGCCGACGCCACCTTCGCCACCGACAACTACCAGGCCGGCAAGCTGATCGGGCAGTGGGCCAAGGCCAAGTTCGAGAAGGACGGCAAACAGGCGAAGATCGCCATGCTCGATCTCAACGCCAACCAGGTCTCCGTCGACGTCAAACGCGACCAGGGCTTCCTCGACGGCTTCGGCATCGATGTCGGCGATCCCAACCGCATCGGCGACGAGAACGACCCGCGGATCGCCGGTCACGACGTCACCGACGGCGCCGAGGAGGGCGGCCGGACCGCCATGGAGAACCTGCTCCAGAAGGACGCGACGATCAACCTGGTCTACACGATCAACGAGCCCGCGGCGGCCGGTGCCTACGAGGCGCTCAAGTCGGCCGGGCGCGAGAGGGACACCGTCATCGTCTCGATCGACGGCGGCTGCCCGGGTGTCGACAACGTCTCCAAGGGCGTCATCGGCGCCACCTCGATGCAGTTCCCGCTCAAGATGGCCCAGCTCGGCGTCGAGGCCATCGCGCGGTTCGCCCAGGACGGCACCAAGCCGCAGGCGACCGAGGGCAAGGACTTCGTCGACACCGGAACGGACCTGATCACCGACGACCCGCAGGCCGGCGTGGAGTCCAAGGACTCCGCGTGGGGCAAGCAGAACTGCTGGGGCTGACCAATGGCGACCGCTACCGCTGACTTCGACGTACAGAAGAACGACTCGCTCGGCCTGCGCCTCCAACACCTCCTGCACGCCAACCCGATCCTCGGGCCGCTGGCCGTGCTGCTCGTCGCGATCATCGCCTTCTCCATCGTCAACGGGCGGTTCTTCACGGCGACGAACCTCTCGCTCGTCCTCCAACAGGTCACCGTGATCGCCACGCTCGCGCTCGGGCAGACGCTGATCATCCTGACCGCCGGCATCGACCTGTCGGCCGGCGCGATCGCCGTCTTCTCGTCGATCCTGATGGCGACGTTCTGCGTCGACGTGGGCGTGCCCGGCGTGATCGCGCTCCTGCTCGGCTTCGCCTGCGGCACCGCCATGGGGGCGATCAACGGCTTCCTGGTGACCCGCATCAAACTTCCACCGTTCATCGTCACGCTGGGCACGCTGACCATCTTCTTCTCGCTCAACGCGGTGGTCAGCAACAGCGAGACGGTGCGCGGCTCGGACATGCCCTCGATCATGACCTGGACCGGCCAGTCGATCCCGATCGGCAACTTCCGGCTCACGTACGGGTCGATCATCATGTTGCTGCTGTTCGGCTTCTTCTTCTACGCCCTCAGCCGCACCGCCTGGGGCAAGCACGTCTACGCGACCGGGGACGACGCCGAGGCCGCGCGCCTCGCCGGCATCCGCACCAACCGCGTGCTGTTCTCGGTCTACACCGTGGCCGGCCTGCTCTACGCGATCGGCGGCTGGATCCTGATCGGCCGGCTCGCCTCGGCCAGCCCCAACGTGGGCGTCGAGTACAACCTGGACTCGATCACCGCCGTCGTGCTCGGCGGCACCAGCCTCTTCGGCGGCCGGGGCGCCGTGATCGGCACGCTGATCGGCGCGCTGATCGTCGGCGTGTTCCGCAACGGGCTGCAGCTGGGTGGGGTCGAGGTGGTCTGGCAGGGCTTCGCGATCGGCCTGCTGGTGCTCATCGCCGTGTCGCTCGACCAGTGGATCAGGAAGGTGAAGACATGACCGACTGCACCGAGCGGCAACCAGCCGCACCGCTGGACGGCCTCGCAGGCGAGGGCCAGGAGTGCATGTCCAGGGAGGCTCAGGCATGAGCTCGGAAACGGACGTCAACCCGGCGAGCCCGCGGCACGCCGCCGACCAGACACCGGTCCTGCAGGCCAAGGGGCTGGTCAAGAAGTACGGGCGGGTCGTCGCGATCGACGGCAGCGACCTCGAGCTGTACCCCGGCGAGATCCTCGCGGTCATCGGGGACAACGGCGCCGGCAAATCCAGCCTGATCAAGGCCTTGTCGGGCGCGCTGGTGCCGGACAGCGGCGAGATCTTCCTGGACGGGCAACGGGTCCAATTCCGTACGCCCATGGACGCGCGCTCCGCCGGCATCGAGACCGTCTATCAGACCCTGGCCGTCGCGCCCGGCCTCGACATCGCCGACAACCTGTTCCTGGGCCGGGAGCAGCGCCGCCCCGGACCGCTGGGCTCGGTCTTCCGCATGCTCGACCGGGCGCACATGCGCTCGGAGGCCAAGCGGCACATGAGCGAGCTGGGCGTGGCCACCCTGCAGAACATCGGCCAGGCCGTCGAGTCGCTCTCCGGTGGTCAGCGGCAGGCGGTGGCGGTGGCCCGGTCGGCCGCGTTCGGCAGCAAGGTGGTGATCCTCGACGAGCCGACCGCGGCGCTGGGCGTCAAGGAGGGCAACCGGGTGCTCCAGCTGATCCGCGACGTGCGCGACCGCGGCCTGCCGGTGATCCTGATCAGTCACAACATGCCGCACGTGTTCGAGATCGCCGACCGCATCCACATCCAGCGGCTGGGTCGCCGGGCCACGGTCATCACGCCGAGGAGTCACTCGATGAGCGAGGCGGTGGCGATCATGACCGGCGCCGCCGAGCCACCCCCGCACACCGCCTGACCACTACTTCTTCTTGCCCTTGCCGTCCGAGAACATCTGACCGAGCATGAGGTCGTCGCGCTCCGCGGCGGCCTCACGCACGCTCTTGGGCTCCTTGACGGCCACCTTCCAGAAGAGGGCCACGAGCACGGCCATCCAGGCCCACCACGGCACGCCCGAGGACGGCCCGAACAGCGCGCTGGTCACGTCGTACGCGGTCTCGAGGTACTGATCCATCCTTGGCTCCTCGTCGTCCCATCGTCTCGTCGGGGAAGTCGGCCCCCAGGATCGGCCGCGGAGTGCCGGGGCTGAGCGATTCGGCCGGACTTCGTAGAGTTCCGGGCATGCGAGCTATGACCTGGAACGTGTGGTGGCGCTTCGGCGGCGCCTGGCGCGAGCGCGAACCCGCGATCGCCGATGTGCTCAAGGAGCTCGACCCGGACGTGGTGGGTCTCGTCGAGACCTGGTCCGGTGACGGCCTCACCCAGCCCCAACTGCTCGCCGACGACCTGGGCGACCGGCACGCGGCCTTCGCGCCCACCTCGTTGCCGCCCCGGCCCGAGCCGCCCGAATATCCGTCGCAGGCCGGGATCGAGGTCGGGCTGGGACTGATCAGCCGCTGGCCGATCCGGGACACCGAGGTTCACGACCTGCCGCACGAGCAACGTCCGGGTCCGGCGCCGACGGCGCTGCTGGCCACCCTCGACCATCCGCGCGGCCCGCTGCACGTCATCGTCACCTGCATCGAGTGGGAGCCCGCGTACGCCGCCGACCAGCTCGCCCAGAGCCGGGCGCTGGCCGCGCTGGCCACGGACCCGCGCCTGGACGGCGACCTCCCGGTGCTGCTGCTGGGCGACCTCAACGCCGACGTGAGCCAGCCCGATCTGGCGCCGCTCCTCGCGGTGCTGACCGACACCTGGTCATTGGCCGGCGGCGACCCCGGCGCGGTGACGCTGAGCTCGGCCCTGCTCGAGGCGCCCCTCGAGGCGACCAAGCAGATCGACCGCCGGATCGACCACATCCTGACCCGGCCCGGCCGGGCCGGCGCGGATCTCACCGCCCGGAAGGCCTTCCTGGCCGGCACCCAGGCGATCAACAGCCGGCACCCGTCCGACCACTTCGCCGTGGTGGTCGACCTCGACGTCTGAGCCGCGGTTTTCTCAGCCGCGGTTTCTCAGCTGCGATTCCTGAGCCGCGGTTTCTCAGCTGCGATTCCTGAGCCGCGGTTTCTCAGCTGCGATTCCTGAGCCGCGGTTTCTCAGCTGCGATTCCTGAGCCGCGGCGACGGCCACCGGCAGCGTCTTCTCCGGTGGCCGTCCGTCGCCGGGTCGGTCAGGCGCCCCAGCCGGCCTGGGTGCCGCCCACGCGGTCGGCGACGATCTTCTCCTGATAACCGCTGCGGCGGTACGCGCCGACCGGGTCGGGGTCGAGGCCGGCGTCGGCGCGGACCTCGGCCAGCAGCGGGCGCACGTCGGTGTTGTAGGCGTCCATCAGCACCGCGTTGGCCTCGAGGACGTCGCCGGACTGCTGCGCCCGGCCGAGCGCGTCCCGGTCGACCAGCAGCGCCTTGGCCGTGGCCTCCTGGATGTTGAGCACCGAGCGGATGATGGCCGGGATCTTCTGCTCGATGTTGTGGCACTGGTCGAGCATGAAGTTGATCCCGTACGCCGGGTCGAGCGCGCCGCCACGAACGATCTCGTACATGATCCGGAACAGCTGGAACGGGTCGGCCGCGCCGGCCATCAGGTCGTCGTCGGCGTAGAAGCGGCTGTTGAAGTCGAACGCGCCGAGTCTTCCCTGCCGCAACAGGAAGGCCACGATGAACTCGATGTTCGTGCCGGGCGCGTGGTGGCCGGTGTCGATGCAGACCGTGGCCCGCTCGCCCAGCTCGACGCAGTGCGCGTACGACGTGCCCCAGTCCGGGACGTCGGTGGCGTAGAAGGCCGGCTCGAACAGCTTGTACTCGAGCAGAATCCGCTGGTCGCCGGTGAGCCGGTCGTACGCCTCGCGCAGCGCCGCCGCCAGCCTGTCCTGCCGGCTCCGCAGATCGTCCTGCCCGGGGTAGTTGATGCCGTCGGAGAACCACAGCTTGAGGTCGCGCGACCCGGTGCGGTCCATGATGTCGATCGCCTCGAGCAGGTGATCGGTGGCCTTGCGCCGGATGCCCGGGTCGGGGTTGGTGACCGAGCCGAGCTTGTAGTCGTCGTCCTGGAAGACGTTGGTGTTGATCGCGCCGATCCCGACACCTTCCGAGGCCGCGTACGCGGTGAGAGCCGCATAGTCGTCGACCCGGTCCCACGGGATGTGCAGCGCCACGGTCGGCGCCACGCCGGTGAGGCGGTGCACCACCGCGGCGTCCGCGATCTTCTCCTGGGGGGTGCGCGGCACGCCCGGCTGGGCGAACACCTTGAAGCGGGTGCCCGAGTTGGCGAAGGCCCACGACGGGGTCTCGATGCGCTGTGCCGCCAAGGCGCGCTTGACGGCGGCGAGGTCGGTCATGAGGTCTCCTGAGAAATCTCGGAAAGGTGGAAAACCTCGGTGAGCAGCGGGAAACCCTCGTCGTTGGGCCCGCCGCCGACGAAGAACTCCGCCATTTCCGCTTGCCACCGGGTGTTGACGTCCAGCGCCGCCATTGCCGCCTGGGACGCCTCGAGATCGTCCGCCTCGACGTAGCCGATCAGCAGCCCGTCGGTGCGGAGAAAGAGGGAGTAGTCGCGCCAGCCGGTGGCCCGGAGTGCGTCCTGCATCTCGGGCCACACGGTCTGGTGCCGCTCCACGTACTCCGCCATCCGCTCGGGGCGGACCTGGAGGGAGAAGCAATAGCGCATCCGCGTACGACCTCAGAAGTTGAACTGGTCGATGTTGGCCTTGGTGAACTCGGTCGGCGGGCCGAGCACGATCTCGCCGTCCGCGCCGATCGTGTACTCGCCGAGCTTGCCCGCCTTGAACTTCTCGCCCGGCGCGCCGGTGATCTGACCGGAGGCCATCGCGGCGCCGGCGAAGGCGGCCAGGTAGCCGATGTCGGCCGGGTTCCACAGCGCGAACTTGGCGACCGTGCCGTCCTTGACGTACTCGCGCATCTGGTTGGGCAGGCCCAGACCGGTCACCGCGACCTTGCCCTTGTAGCTGGACGAGGAGATGTAGCGCGCGGCCGCGGCGATGCCGACGGTGGTCGGCGCGACGATGACCTTGAGGTTCGGGTACGACTGCAGCAGGCCCTGAGCCTCCTGGAAGGACTTCTGGTCGTCGTCGTTGCCGTACGCGACCTTGACCAGCTTGAGCTTGGCGTAGTCGGGCTTGGCCAGCTCCTTCTTCATGACGTCGATCCACGAGTTCTGGTTCGTGGCGTTCGGCGTGGCCGAGAGGACGGCGATCTCACCGCCGTCGGCGCCGGCCTGCTCGAGCGCCATCTTGGCCAGCGACTCGCCGATGCCCTGGGTGGTGGCCTGGTTGATGAAAGCGTCGCGGCAGTCCTTGCTGGCGTCCGAGTCGAACGTGATGACCTTGATCTTGGCCGCGCGAGCCTGGTTGAGCGACGGGCAGACCGCGTTCGGGTCGTTCGCCGCGACCACGATGACGTCCTGCTGCTGCTGGATCAGCGTGTTGATGTAGGACACCTGCGACGAGGCGGACGCGTCGTTCGGGCCGACCAGCTTGTACTCGCCCTTGAGCTCGTCGACGGCGACCTTGCCGCCGCCGGTCTCGACGTCGGAGTACGGGTTGTTCAGCTGCTTGGGCAGGAAGGCGATCTTCAGGCCCTCCTTGATCGCCGCGTTCGGGTCGGCGGCCGCGGAGGCCTGCCCGCCGGCGGCGGTGTCGTTGGACGCGCTGTCCTTGGTGGTGCCGCCGCAGGCGCTCAGCCCGATGACGAGAAGTGCGGCTGAGCCTACGGAAAGTAGTGTGCGGGGGGAGCGAAGCACGGCGTACTCCATTCTCTTCGTTCTCGGTTATCGCGCAGCCGCGGCTCGGCGCAGCTTGCGGCGTTGCCAGTTGCCGCGTACGGCGGTGGTGATGTTGGGAAGCAGGACGGAGAGCACGAGCAGCGAGCCCGTGACGATGTTGAGCGCCTGCCCGGAGACGTCCTCCAGGCGCAACGCGTTCTGCAGCGCGGTCAGCAGCACCACACCGGCGAGCACGCCGGGCAGGCTGCCCTTGCCGCCGAAGATCGACACGCCGCCCAGCAGGACGGCCGCGACGACGGCGAGTTCGAGACCCGAACCGTTGTCGGCCCGGGCGCTGGAGTAGCGCAGGGTCCACAGCACACCGACCAGGCCGGCCACCGCGCCACTGCCGACGTACAGCCAGAACTTGGTCCGGGCCACCCGGATGCCGGAGAAATGCGCCGCCTGGGCGTTCGCGCCGATGGCGTAGAGCGAGCGCCCGAACGGGGTCGCGTGCTGCACGACCCCGAAGACGAGGGCCAGCGCGACGATCAGGATCAGGACGTTGGGAACGGCGCCGCCGCCGATCGTGCCGGTGACCCAACCGGTGTAGTTCCACGGGAAGTCGGCGACCGCGCCGTCACCCAGGACGACGAAGGCGAGGCCGCGGTACAGCGCCAGCGTGCCGATCGTGACGGCCAGCGACGGCAGGCCCAGCCCGGTGATCAGGAAGCCGTTGACCACCCCGCAGACCGCGCCGATCAGCACGCAGATCGGGATGATCGTCTCGATCGACAGGCCCTGGTTCCACAACCAGCCCATCATCGAGCTGGTCAGGCCGAGCGTGCTGGCCACCGAGAGGTCGATCTCGCCCGTCACGATGATCATGGTCATCGGCAGCGCGATCAGGATGATCGGCAGCAGGTCGAGCACCATGAAGGTGAAGTTCCGGCTCGTCCCGAAGTTGTCCACGGTGACCGAGGCGATCAGCAGCACCAGCGCGGTGAGCACCAAAATGATGCTGTCCCAGCTGGTCAGCCGGCTCTTGATCGCGCCCGCGCGATCCGGGCGCCGGTCGAGGTCGATCCCGCCCGGCGCGTCGCTCCGGCGCAGCGTCTCAGACATGCGCGTCCCTCTTTCGCAGCGAGCGGGCGATCCGCACCGCGACCAGGCGGTCCGCGCAGATGGCCAGGATGATCAGCGCACCGACGATGGCCTGCTGCCAGAACTGGTTGATGTCGAGCACCGCCAGGGCGCTGCCGATCACCGTGAGCAGCAGAGCGCCCAGGGCGGCGCCCCACACCGAGCCGCTGCCGCCGAAGACCGCCACCCCGCCGACCACCACCGCGGCCACCACGTTGAGCTCGTAGCCGGTGCCGGCGGCCGCGTCGACCGTGCCGAACCGGGCCGCGTAGAGCACGCCGGCCAGACCGGCCAGCGCGCCACTGAGCACGAACGCGCCGAGCAGGTTGCGGGCGACCTTGATGCCGGCCAGCTCGGCCGCGGCGGGGCTCGACCCCATCGCGTACAGCTCCCGGCCGACCCGGTAGTTGCGCATCAGGACCGACCCGGCGCCGACCACGATCACCGCGATCAGCACCAGCCACGGGATGCCCAGCAGGCTGTCGTTGGCGAAGGTCAGGAAGTGCCGGGGCAACTCGTCGGCGTTGACCTGCGAGCCGCCGGCCCACGAGTACGTGATGCCGCGATAGATGTAGAGCGTGCCCAGGGTGACCACGAGCGCGGGCACCTTGCCGTAGCGCACCAGCACGCCGTTGATCAGGCCGGCGACCGCGCCGACGGCCAGGCCGACGAGGATCGCGACGGCCATCGGCAGGCCCGGGTGGTCGCTCATCAGCGTGGCCACGGCGAAGGCGCTGATGCCGAGCACCGAGCCCACACTCAGGTCGATGTTCCGGGTGATCACCACGACGGCCTGGCCGGTGGCCATGACGGCCAGGATCGCCGTGTTGAGCAGGTTGTCGCGGATGCTCTGTCCGGAGAGGAACCGGGGATTGTCGATCGCCGTGTACGCGACCAGCAGCGCGAGCGCCAGCACGATGCCGAGCTCACGCGTCTTGAGCAGGTTGCCGAGACGCTTCGGGGCCGGAGCGCCCAGAGGCGCGTCGGCCGGCGCGGACCGATCAGACGTGACAGTCACGCTGAGCCCCCGGTTCCGGTGCGGTCGATCATGCCGTGACCTCCTGGCCCATGGCCGCGTACATGACGGATTCCTCGGTCGCTTCGGCGCGGGTCAGCTGAGCGGCGACCCGGCCCTCGCGCAGCACCACGACGCGATCGGCCATGCCCAGCACCTCGGGCAGCTCCGACGAGACCATGACGACGGCCAGGCCGTCCGCGGCGAGCGACGACATCAGCCGGTGCACCTCGGCCTTGGTGCCGACGTCGATGCCGCGGGTGGGCTCGTCGACGATCAGCAGCCGGGGCCCGGTGGCGAGCCACTTGGCCAGCACGACCTTCTGCTGGTTGCCGCCCGACAGCGTGCCCACCGCGTCGCTGAGCCGGCCCAGCTTGGTCTGCAGCTTGCGGGTCCACGTCTCGGCCGCCTCGCGCTCGCGCCCGCCGAACAGCAGCCCGAGCCGGGCCAGCTTGCGCGCCCGCGGCAGGGTCACGTTGCGCTCGATCGACAGCTCCATCACCAGCCCCTGCTGGCGGCGGTCCTCGGGAACGAGCGCCATGCCGGCGGCCATCGCGGCGCGGGGCGCGTTCTTCCGCAGGCGCCGGCCGTGCACCTTCACCGAGCCCTCGTCGTACGGGTCGACGCCGAACACGGCCTGCATGACCTCGGAGCGCCCGGCCCCGACCAGGCCGGCCAGCGCGACGATCTCGCCCGCCCGCACCGAGAAGGAGATGTCGCGGAAGACGCCCTCGCGGCTCAGCCCCTCGACCTCGAGGACCACCTCGCCGGGCTCGACGTCCTGCTTGGGGAAGAGCGCGCTCAGGTCACGGCCGACCATCCGCCGGATCATGTCGTCGACGCTGAGTCCGGAGACCAGGTCGGTGGCCACGTGCCGGCCGTCCCGCATGATCGTCACGCGCTCGCACAGCGCGGTGATCTCCTCGAACCGGTGCGAGATGAACATGATCGCGGCGCCCTCGTCCCGCAACGACCGCACCACGGCGAAGAGCCGTTGCACCTCGACGGCCGACAGGGCCGCGGTCGGCTCGTCCATGATGAGCACCCGGGCCTCGGCCGACAACGCCTTGGCGATCTCGACCAGCTGCTGGTCGGCGATCGACAGACCACGTGCCGGACGGCTCGGGTCGATCGGGACGCCGAGCCGGCGGAAGAGCCGCTCGGCGTTCGCGGTCATCTCCCTGCGGTCGATCTGGCGCAGCCTGGTCAGCGGCTGGTTGCCCATCGCGATGTTCTCGGCCACGGACAGGTCGGGAAAGAGCGTCGGCTCCTGATAGATGACGGCGATGCCGGCCGCCTTGGCGTCGGCGGGGCCGGCGAAGTCCACGTCGGCGCCGTCGACCCGCAGGGTGCCGGTGTCCGGACGGTGGACCCCGGCCAGCATCTTGACGATGGTGGACTTGCCGGCCCCGTTCTCGCCGACGAGCGCGTGCGCCTCACCCGGGTACAATGGGAAGCTCACGCCCTGCACGGCGGCGACCGCGCCGAACGACTTCGTGACGTCGTGGACCTCGAGCCTGGGCGCCGTGCTCTCCCGCCCGGGTGGCTGGGTCCTGGGCTTGGGCGGCTGGTTCTCGGGCCGGGCGTTTGCCTCCGCCACGGGCCACCTCCGTCTTCCCCGGTCGTCTTCCCCGGTGCTGGAATATCGGGCCGTCTTTGAAATGTTTCAGTGACAGTACGAGCAACGTAGGTGGCGCCGATCACAGCTGTCAAGCGTTGCTCGGAAACGTTGTGGAAACACCGCCGTCGCTATTCCTGGTGTGCCGTAAGATGCGGCTTCAACGTTTCAACGGGGTCGTGCCGGGAGGATGCTGTGCTGAACGGCCGGACGCCGTCCGTGAAGGACGTCGCGGCAGCCGCGGGCGTCTCGCTGGGCACCGTCTCCAACGTGATGAACCGCCCCGAGGTGGTCAGCGCGCGCACCCGGGAAAGAGTCGAGCGGGCCATGTCCGAGCTCGGCTTCGTCCGCAACGAGTCGGCCCGCCAGCTGCGCGCCGGCACGAGCCGGACCCTGGCGTACGTGATGCTCGACGGCACCAACCCGTTCTTCCACGACGTGGCTCAGGGCATCGAGCTCGCCGCCGAGGACGCGGACCTGTCGCTGTTCATCTGCAACAGCAACAGCCGCTCCGCGCGCGAGGCCGTGCACCTCGACCGCCTGCTGCAGCAACGCGTGCAGGGCATCCTGATCACCCCGGTCGACCCGGCCGCCCCCCACCTCGACGAGCTGACCCGCCGCGGTGTCCCCATGGTCATCGTCGACCGCGTCCGCGGCGCCGACAGCTGCTGCTCGGTGGCGGTCGACGACGTGCTCGGCGGCCGCATCGCCGTGGAACATCTGGCCGAGCAGGGCCACACCCGGGTCGCGTTCATCGGCGGTCCCGAGTCGCTCGGCCAGGTGCGGGAACGCCTCGCCGGCGCCCGCGAGATCTGGGAGTCACTCGGCCGCGACCCCGAGGACCTCGTCTATCTGCCCACCGAGGCGCTGACCGTCGCCGAGGGCCGCACGGCCGGCGAGCGCCTGGCCGGGCTGCCCACGCGCCGTCGGCCCACCGCCGCCTTCTGCGCCAACGACCTGCTGGCCCTGGGCCTGCTGCAGCAGAGCATCGGCGCCGGCCTGCGCGTCCCCGACGACCTGGCCATCGTCGGCTTCGACGACATCGAGTTCGCCGCGGCCGCCGCCGTGCCGCTCACCTCGGTACGCCAGCCCCGGCAGGAACTGGGCCGCGCCGCCGCCCAGCTGGTGCTCGACGAGGCCACCAACCCCGACCACCGCCACCAGCAGTTGCAGTTCACCCCCGAGCTGGTGGCCCGAGCCTCCACCGCAAACCGCGCCCGCGTGCTCTAGGCAGCGCTGCATCGGGCCCGCCCACTCAAGGGCGGGCCGAAAGACACGCCGTTGTCGGGGGAGCGGCCCCGGCTGTCCACAGGAGACGTCGTGACCGGGGTCACGCTGGGGAAAACGATAAGACCGGGCCGTCGGACGGCCCGGTCGAATGCGCGCGGAGCTCAGCCGAAGTAGCCGGAAGGCTCCACGGTCTGGATGCGCAGCAGGCCGGCCAGGCGGCCGGTGACCGGGCGGGCCTCCAGGTGCAGGCGGGCGATGTTGAGGCCGCTGTCGCCGATCACCGCCAACAGGGCCAGGTCGCCGATCGCGTACACCGCCAGGTAGCCGCCCTGGTTGCGGATCGTCACCTCCTGGAAGGTGCCCTGCTGCAGGGCCGCCCCGCAGGTGCGGCTGATGCCGTGTGCGCCCGCGGCCAGCGCGGCGATGTCGTGGGGTTCGGGGCCGGCCGCGGTGTCGTGCAGGATCAGCAGGCCGTCGACGCCGGCGACGACGCAGCCGCGCACCCCGGTGACCTGGTGCCGCAGCGCGGCGAGCTCGGCTCGGACGGGCTGGTAGGGATCGGAGGAGGATTGCACGCTTTCTCCTGGGGGTGGGAGCCGGCTCACGGAGGGTTCAGAGGTGGCGGAGGCCGACCAGCACGCGGTCGAGGACGTCGTCGTCGGTCACGTACGGGCGGCCCAGCAGGCTGAGCAGGTCGGCCGCCTCGTCGGGTTCGGCCGGGTCGAGGCGGTGCCGCCGGGGCAGGTCGGCGGGTGCGTCATCGGCGTCCGCCGGGTCGAAGCCCGGGGAGAATCCCGCGGACCGGAAACCCGGTGGGGCCGTGACCGAGGCGCTGAGGTCGACGGTGCCGCCGCCCACGTCGCGGCGGATCAGGTCGAGGTCGAGGGAGGCGCCGGGGGGCGCCGTCGCGTTGTCGGCGGCCGGGGCCGGTCGGACGATCCGGCCCGCGTACGACTCGATGATCGAGCCGAACTCGCGCCGGGCCATCGCCAGGTTGGCGCCGGCCCGGCGCAGTGTCAGGTGAGCGACGAGCGGCTCCTCCAGACCCACCAGGCGTACGACGTGGAACGCGTCCGCGCTGGTGAGCAGGATGTCGCCGAGCTCGTCGGCCCCGTTGCCGTCGAGCAGCACCAGTCCGGCCGATGCCGCGGCGAGCGTGACGGCAGCGGCTGCTTCCTGCTCGGTCGGCGCGGTCTCACCCGCCCACCACAGCACTTTGGGGCCGTCCGGGTCGAGCAGGGACACCGCGTGGGCGCCGGGGATGCCCAGCGCCTCCGTCAGCGGTGGCACGGACATCAGCTGAGGCCGGCGTCCAGCTGCTTCATGACGAGGCGGGCCTGCGTCAGGATCATGCCGGTGTTCGCCGTCTTCCGCGCGATCACGACCGCGACGATGTCCTGGTTGGCGCTGCGCAGGAACACGTGCACGTAGGAGTCGCTCTGGGCCAGGAACTCCTGGAAGTAGTGCCGGTCGTCGAGCACGCCGTAGCGGGCCTTGAAGATCTCTTCGATCATCGTGACGTTGCGGCCCTGGAACAGGTCGAACGTGGCCGCGGCGATCAGGTCGAGCACCTCGCCGGGGTGGTCCTCGAGGGTGTCGGCGGCGAGCAGCATGCCGGTGGACATGTCGACCAGGCCGGCGCCGACGCACTCGGGCACCTGGACCCGGAAGTGCTTGACCGCGTCGCCGATCAGCTGCGTGGTGCTCCGGATGCCGAGCCCGGTCTCGTCGACGGCCGTCATACGTCGAGCTCGCTCTCGATCTTGCGCAGCTGGTGCCGGGCCAGGCCGAGGTTGGCGCGGCTCTTGTTCAGCGCGAGGTAGAGGAAGAACGCCTCGTTGCCGCGGCCCTGGAGCAGGCGGATCAGGTGGTACTGCGAGTCCAGCGTGATCAGGATGTCCTCGATGCTGTCGGCCAGGCCGAGCATCTCGAGCGTGCGGACCTTGGCCCGGATCACGTCGGTGTTGCCGGCGGCGGCAATGTTCATGTCCATGTTGAGGCCGCCGCCCATGACACCCAGCGTGAGACCGCTGGTGTAGTCGACGAGCGCCACGCCGATGGCGCCCTCGATGGTCATGGCTTCTTTCAGCGAAGTCTCGATGTTCGCCACTTAACTCCTCCTTCTCGTGCCGTGACAGACGGTCACGAGGAACGGGGTCGTTCTTGATGTCGGCGCCAACATTGGCACGCCCAAGATTGCTTGAACACTGAAGAATGGGCGAATCGGTGCAGGTCAGACCGAAGATCCGCGGCTCGTGAGCAGTTGACCCCTTCAGGGTCGGCCGAACGGTGAGGAAGCGGCCGATTCGTCGGATGGACATGATCAAACAGCGAGATCGCCAAGCGACGCAAGGCAACGTTTCAATCGACAGACGCTTCTTGACCGGGCCCGCTACCGGCCCGTAATGTGTCGGCAACGTCTGAAACGTTTCACGGATCTTACGAGGCCGAAGGACACCATGACGAACCCCGCAGTGCGTGAGCTTCTGGAGCGCAGCAACCGGCTCGGCGCCGACCCGCGCAACACCAACTACGCCGGGGGGAACACCTCGGCCAAGGGCACCGCGACCGATCCGGTCACCGGCGAGCCGGCCGACCTGGTGTGGGTCAAGGGGTCCGGCGGTGACCTCGGCACCCTGACCGAGCGGGGTCTCGCGGTGCTCCGGCTCGACCGGCTGCGGGCGCTGACCCGCACCTACCCGGGCGTCGACCGGGAGGACGAGATGGTCGCCGCCTTCGACTACTGCCTGCACGGCCGGGGTGGCGCGGCTCCGTCGATCGACACCGCCATGCACGGGCTCGTCGACGCTCCGCACGTCGATCACCTGCACCCCGACTCGGGCATCGCGATCGCCACCGCGGCCGACGGCCCGGCGCTGACCAAAGAGATCTTCGGCGACCGGGTGCTGTGGGTGCCGTGGCGCCGTCCCGGTTTCCAGCTCGGCCTCGACATCGCCGCCGTGCACAAGGCCAACCCGCAGGCCATCGGCGTCATCCTCGGCGGTCACGGCATCACCGCGTGGGGCGCCACCAGCGAGGAGTGCGAGCGCAACTCGCTCGAGATCATCGAGACGGCCGCGGCCTATCTCGCTGAGAAGGGCCGCAGGAACCCGTTCGGCGACCAGGTCCACGAAACGCTGCCCGCGGACCGGCGCGAGGAGCGCGCCGCCGCGCTCTTCCCGGTGCTGCGCGGCCTGGCCTCGACCGACCGCGCGCAGGTCGGCCACTTCACCGGCTCCGACGTCGTCCTCGACTTCGTCAACAGCGCCCGCCTCGGCGAGCTGGCAGCTCTGGGCACCTCCTGCCCCGACCACTTCCTGCGCACCAAGGTCAAGCCGATGGTGCTCGACACCGCGCCGGACGCCCCGCTCGACGAGGTCGTCGCCCGCGCGAAGGAACTGCACGAGGCGTACCGCCAGGACTACCGCGCCTACTACGACCGGCACGCCACGGCCGACAGCCCGGCGATCCGGGGCGCCGACCCGGCCATCGTGCTGGTGCCCGGCGTCGGCATGTTCTCGTTCGGCGCCAACAAGCAGACGGCTCGCGTCGCCGGCGAGTTCTACGTCAACGCCATCAACGTGATGCGCGGCGCCGAATCCGTGTCGACGTACGCGCCGATCGACGAGGCCGAGAAGTTCCGCATCGAGTACTGGGCGCTCGAGGAGGCCAAGCTTCAGCGGATGCCCAAGCCCAAGCCGCTGGCCACCCGCATCGCCTATGTCACCGGCGGCGGCTCGGGCATCGGCCGGGCGATCGCGCTGCGGCTGGCGGCCGAGGGCGCCTGCGTGATCGTGGCCGACCGCGACGGGGAGGCGGCCGAGAGGACCGCCGCCGAGATCGGCGGGCCGGACGTCGCCCTGGCCACGACGGTCGACGTCACGAGCGCCGACGCGATCGTCGCGTCGCTGCGTCAGGCGGTGCTCGCCTTCGGCGGTGTCGACCTGGTGGTCAACAACGCCGGGCTCTCCATCTCCAAGCCGCTGCTCGAGACCACCGAGCAGGACTGGGACCGGCAGCACGACGTGATGGCCAAGGGCTCGTTCCTGGTCTCGCGTGAGACGGCCCGCATCCTCGTGGCGCAGGGGCTGGGCGGCGACATCATCTACATCTCCAGCAAGAATTCGATCTTCGCCGGGCCCAACAACGTCGCCTACGGCGCCACCAAGGCCGACCAGGCCCACCAGGTGCGCCTGCTCGCCGCCGAGCTGGGCGCCCACGGCGTACGAGTCAACGGGATCAACCCCGACGGCGTCGTCCGCGGCTCGGGCATCTTCGCGGGCGGCTGGGGCGCCCAGCGCGCCGCGGTCTACGGCGTGCCCGAGGAGAAGCTGGGCGAGTACTACGCCCAGCGCACCCTGCTCAAGCGTGAGGTGCTGCCCGAGCACGTGGCCAACGCCGTGTTCGCGCTGACCGGGGGCGACTTGACCCACACGACGGGCCTGCACGTCCCGGTCGATGCCGGCGTGGCCGCCGCCTTCCTGCGATGACGGCGCCGCGATGACGTCCTTCGCCGCGGTCGACCTGGGCGCGTCCAGCGGGCGCGTCATGGTCGGCGACTTCGCCGGCGGCGCGGTCACGCTGACCGAGACGCACCGGTTCGCCAACGAGCCGGTGCGCATCGGCGGCACCCTGCACTGGGACATCCTCGGGCTCTATCGCGGCGTCCTCGAGGGACTGGCCCAGGCCGGTCCGGTCGACAGCATCGGCATCGACTCGTGGGCGGTCGACTACGGCCTGCTCGACGCGTCCGGCGCGCTGCTCGGCAACCCGGTGCACTACCGCGACGGCCGCACCGACAGCGTGCGCCTGGACCTCGGCGACGAGAAGCTGTACGAGATCACCGGCCTGCAGAAACTGCCGTTCAACACCATCTATCAGCTCGCCGCCGCGCGCGGCACGCCGCAGTTCGAAGCGGCCCAGCAGATGCTGCTCATCCCCGATCTGCTGGCCTACTGGCTGACCGGCGAGATCGGCGCCGAATACACCAACGCGTCGACGACCGGCTTGCTCGACGTGCGCACCCGGGACTGGTCGGCCCCGCTGATCGCCGAGCTCGGCCTGCGGCCCTCGCTCCTGCCGCCGGTCCGGTCGCCCGGGTCGGTGATCGGGGACTTCCGGGGTACGAGCGTCGTGGCCGTCGGGTCGCACGACACGGCCTCCGCGGTGGTGGGCGTGCCGGCGGCGGGCGAGCATTTCGCGTACATCTCCTGCGGCACCTGGTCCCTGGTCGGTGTGGAGCTGCCCGGGCCGGTGCTCAGCGCCGAGTCGCGGGCGGCCAACTTCACCAACGAGGGCGGGGTCGACTGCACGATCCGCTACCTGCGCAACGTGATGGGGCTCTGGCCGCTGCAGGAGTGCATGCGCGAGTGGGGTTCGCCGGACATCACCGAGCTCCTGCGGCGAGCGTCGCGCGAGCCGTTCACGGCCGTGGTGGACCTCGACGACCCGGTCTTCCTCCCGCCGGGCGACATGGTCCGGCGGCTCACCAAGGCGGCCGGGCTGCCGGTCGACGCGAGTCCGGCCGTCCTGACCCGCTGCATTGTGGACAGTCTGGCGTCGGCTCATCGCAAGGCCGTCGAGCAGGCCCAGGAGCTGTCCGGGCGGCACGTCGACGCGGTGCACATCGTCGGGGGCGGCGCCCGTAACGAGTTGCTCTGCCAGCTCACCGCGGACGCCTGCGGGCTGCCCGTGCTGGCCGGCCCGGTCGAGGCCACGGCGCTGGGCAACCTGCTGGTCCAGGCCCGGACGGCCGGGGTGATCGGCGGCGACCTGGCAGCGCTGCGCTCCGTTCTGCGCGACACTCAGCGGGTCATCCGGTACGACCCCGTAGGGAGGTAACCGGGAGTGCGGATAGCTCTGTTCGCCACCTGCCTGGCCGACACCATGTTCCCCGCCGCGGCCAAGGCGACCGTTCAGCTGCTCGAGCGGCTCGGTCACGAGGTGGTCTTCCCCGAGGCGCAGACCTGCTGCGGCCAGATGCACATCAACACGGGCTACCAGCAAGAAGCCCTTCCCCTCGTACGCCGTTACGTGCGCACCTTCGAGCCGTGTGACGTGGTGGTGGCGCCCTCGGGCAGCTGCGTCGGCTCGATCCGGCACCAGCACGCGACGGTCGCGCGACAGGCCGGCGACGAGGGGCTGGCGTCCCGGGCCGAGGCGGTCGCCGGGCGCACGTACGAGTTGTCCGAACTGCTCGTCGACGTGCTCAAGGTGGAGGACGTGGGCGCGTACTACCCGCACCGCGTCACCTATCACCCGACCTGCCACTCGCTGCGGGTGCTGCGGGTCGGCGACCGGCCGTTGCGGCTGCTGCGCCAGGTGCGCGGCCTCGACCTCGTCGAGCTGCCCGCGGCCGAGCAGTGCTGCGGCTTCGGCGGCACGTTCGCGGTGAAGAACGCGGACACCTCGACCGCGATGCTGGCCGACAAGATGCGGCACGTGCTCGACACCGGCGCCGACGTCTGCACAGCCGGCGACGCCTCCTGCCTCATGCACATCGGCGGCGGCCTGTCCCGGCTGCGCACCGGCGTACGGACCGTCCACCTGGCCGAGATCCTGGCGTCTACGGAGGCACCGTCATGACCGACTGCACCGGAGTGAGCGAAGCGGTCGTAGGGCCAGGAGTGCATGACAACTGGAGCAACGTCATGACCGACTGCACCGGAGTGAGCGAAGCGGTCGTAGGGCCAGGAGTGCATGACAACTGGAGCAACGTCATGACCGACTGCACCGGAGTGAGCGAAGCGGTCGTAGGGCCAGGAGTGCATGACAACTGGAGCACAGTATGAGCACCTTTCTGGGCATGCCCGCTCACGCGCCGCGGGGAGTGGGCCAGCTGCGGGGCGACGAGCCGTTTCCGGCCGCGGCCCGGACGGCGCTGGCCAACCCGCAGCTGCGGCGCAACCTGCAGCACGCCACCACCACGATCCGGGGCAAGTCCGGGCGGGTGATCGCCGAGGTGCCCGACTGGCAGGAGCTCCGGTCGGCCGGCTCCGCGCTCAAGGCGTACACGATGGCGAATCTGCCCCAGCTCCTCGAACAGCTCGAGGAGAAGGTCACCGCCGCGGGCGGGGTGGTGCACTGGGCGGCCGACGCCAACGAGGCCAACCGCATCGTCACCGAGCTGGTGCGGGCGACCGGCGAACAGCGGGTCATCAAGGTCAAGTCGATGGCCACCCAGGAGATCGGGCTCAACGAGGCGCTCGAGGCCGCCGGGATCACCCCGGTCGAGACCGACCTGGCCGAGCTCATCGTGCAGCTGGGCCACGACAAGCCGTCGCACATCCTGGTGCCGGCCATCCACCGCAATCGCTCGGAGATCCGGGAGATCTTCCTGCGGGAGATGCCGGGCGTCGACCCGGCGCTCACCGACGACCCGCCCGAACTGGCCGGGGCGGCCCGGCGCTACCTGCGGGAGACGTTCCTCAGCACCCGGGTGGCCGTCTCGGGGGCGAACTTCGCGATCGCCGACACCGGGACGCTCGCGGTGGTCGAGTCCGAGGGGAACGGCCGGATGTGCCTGACCCTGCCGGACACGCTGATCACGGTCATGGGCATCGAGAAGGTCGTGCCCAGCTGGCCCGACCTGGAGGTGTTCCTGCAGTTGCTGCCGCGCGCGTCGACCGGTGAGCGGATGAACCCGTACACGTCGATGTGGACCGGCGTGACACCCGGGGACGGGCCGCAGAACTTCCATCTGGTGCTGCTCGACAACGGGCGGACGGCCGTCCTGGCCGACGAGGTGGGACGGCAGGCGCTGCACTGCATCCGCTGCTCGGCCTGCCTCAACGTGTGCCCGGTGTACGAGCGGACGGGCGGGCACGCGTACGGGTCGGTCTATCCGGGCCCGATCGGGGCGGTGCTGTCGCCGCAGCTCACCGGGGTCGAGGACAACGCGTCGCTGCCCTACGCGTCGTCGCTCTGCGGGGCCTGCTTCGACGCCTGCCCGGTGAAGATCGACATCCCGTCGATCCTGGTCCACCTGCGCAACCAGGCGCCGCATCCGCGCTCCGAGAAGGCGGCGATGGCCGCGGCGGCGTACACGATGGACCGTCCCCGGCTGTACGAGCGGGCCCAGCGCGCGGTCAGGTTCTCCAAGCTGCTCGGCAAGCGGGGCCGGGGGCTGCCGCCGCCGCTGAACGGGTGGGCCGCGAGCCGCGATCTGCCCGACCCGCCGGCGGAGTCCTTCCGTGACTGGTGGCGGGGGCGATGAGCAGCAGAGATCTCATCCTGGGCCGGATCCGGCAGGCGCTCGGCCCGGACCCCGAGGTCGTCGACGTCCCGCGCGACTATCGGCGTGGTCCGGCTCCGGTCGATCTCGACCTGCTGGTCGAGCGGCTCGTCGACTACAAGGCCGTGGTTCATCGCGTGTCCGACGTTCCGGGCGCCATCCGCGGGATCATCGGGGCCGGCCGGCTCGTGGTGCCACCGGGTCTGCCCACCGCCTGGCTGCCGCCGGACGTCCCCTTCTCCGTCGACGACGGTCTCTCCGCGGCCGAGATCGCCGCGGCCGACGGCGTGGTCACGGCGGCCGCGGTGGCCGTCGTCGAGACCGGCACCATCGTGCTCGACGCGTCGCCCGATCAGGGCCGGCGCATCCTCTCGCTCCTGCCCGACCTGCACATCTGCGTGC
The DNA here is from genome assembly GCF_023544445.1 of Actinoplanes sp. M2I2. Lineage (GTDB taxonomy): Bacteria > Actinomycetota > Actinomycetes > Mycobacteriales > Micromonosporaceae > Actinoplanes. The sequence continues at coordinate 422,959 of NZ_JALPVJ010000008.1, forward strand.
TGCGCCCGGACCAGGTGGTGGCCTCGGTGCCCGAGGCCGTCGCCCGGCTCACCCCCGGCCGGCCGCTGACCTGGATCAGCGGCCCGTCGGCGACCAGCGACATCGAACTCAACCGGGTCGAGGGGGTGCACGGCCCCCGCAACCTCCACATCGTCCTCCGGGAGACCGCATGATCCTGACGCCCAAGCCACGCCGCAAGATCCGTATCGGGCTGGTGGCCGGCGGGCTCGGCACGTACTGGCCGCAGTTCCCGCATCTGCTTCCCCAGCTCGAGGAATCCGCCCGGTACGTCTCCGAGCGCTTCCAGGAGATGGACGCCGAGGTCACCGACGTCGGCTTCATCTCGGACGCGCAGGAGGGCACAGCCGCGGCCGAGAAGCTGCGCCGGGCCGACTGCGACCTGATCGTGCTGTTCCTGACCACCTATCTGACGTCGTCGATGGTGCTGCCGATCGCGCAGCGCGCCAACAGCCCGGTGCTCGTCATCGACCTGCAGCCGACCGAGCGGATGGACCACGCCTCGTTCGACACCGGCGCCTGGCTGGCCTATTGCGGGCAGTGCCCGGTGCCCGAGGTCGGCAACCTGTTCCGCCGCGCGGGCATTCCGTTCCGCTCGGTCACCGGCTGGCTGCGGCAGGAGTCGGCGTGGGCGCGCATCTCCCGGTGGATCACCGCCGCCCGGGTGCGGGCCGCCCTGCGCGAGGCCCGGCACGGCCTGATGGGCCACCTCTATCCCGGGATGCTCGACGTGTCGACCGATCTGACCCTGCTGCCCACCACGTTCGGCTCGCACGTCGAGGTGCTCGAGTTCGACGACCTGCGCGAGCGCGCGCTGGCCGTCACCGACGACGAGGTCGCCGAGCGGATGGAGCTGGCCCGCAAGATCTTCGTGGTGGACGACTCGGTCGACCAGGACGACTTCGCCTGGGGCGCGCGGGTCTCGGTGGGCCTCGACCGCCTGGCCGACGACTTCGACCTGGACAGCCTGGCCTACTACCACCGCGGGCTGGCCGGCGAGCAGCACGAGCGGCTGGGCGCCGGCATGATCCTGGGCGCGTCGCTGCTGACCGCCCGCGGCATCCCGGCCACCGGCGAGTACGAGCTGCGGACCACGGTCGCCCAGCTGGCCACCCAGGTCGCCGGGGCGGGCGGGTCGTTCTGCGAGATCCAGGCGCTCAACTTCGAGGACAACGTGGTCGAGATGGGTCACGACGGGCCGGCCCACCTCGCGGTCAGCTCCCGGCAGCCGTTGCTGCGCGGCCTCGGCGTCTATCACGGCAAGCGCGGCTGGGGGGTGAGCGTCGAGTTCGACGTACGCCCGGGGCCGGTGACCCTGCTCGGGCTGGGTCAGGACCGGGACGGCTCGCTGTCGTTCATCGCCGGCGAGGGCACCGTGGTCGAGGGGCCGCTGCTGGCGATCGGCAACACCACGAGCCGGGTCGACTTCGGCCGTGACCCCGGCGAGTGGGTCGACGACTGGAGCGCGTCCGGCGTCGGCCACCACTGGTCGCTGTCGCTGGGGCACCGCGCCGCCGACTACCGGGCCGCCGCGAGCCTGCTGGGCATCGAGTTCCGGCAGGTCTGAGGCGGGTATGAAGGGTGCATGACGATCGTCGTGACCACCCCGACCGGACATGTCGGCTCCCGCGTCGTCCAGGTGCTCGTGCAGGCCGGCGTCCGGCCACGTGTGCTCGTGCGGGACCCGTCCCGCCTGCCCGCCGACCTGCTCCCGCTGGTCGACGTGGCCCGGGGCGACCTGCGGGACGCTGATTTCGTGGCCGGTGCGGTCGAGGGCGCCGAGACGCTGCTCTGGGTCACCCCCGAGGCGTTCGACGTGCCCGACCCGCTGGCCGAGATGGTGGCGATGGGGGAGAACGCGGCGGGCGCCGTACGGGCGGCCGGCGTGCGCCGGGTGCTGCAGATCAGCAGCGTCGGCGCCGAACTGCGGCGCGGCGCCGGGCTGATCGACGGGCTCGCCCGCAACGAGGAGCAGCTCGCGTCGGCGGGGGCCGACCTGCTCACCCTGCGCTGCGGCTACTACTTCACCAACCTGTTCGGCCTGCTCGACGGGCTGCGCGAGGGCGTGCTGACGACCACCGCCCCACCGTCGCGCCGGATGCCGTGGGTCGACCCGCGCGACGTCGGCGAGGTGGCCGCCGCGCGCCTGCTGGCCGGGTGGTCGGGCTCGTCGGTCCAGGCCGTGCACGGGCCGGCCGACCTGAGCTGGGACGAGGCCGCCGAGATCCTGAGCGCGGTGCTGGGCACGCCGGTGTCGGCCGTCCGGATCACCGATGACCAGCTACGCGACGCCCTGATCGGCGCGGGGCTCAGCGAGGCGGCCGCGTCGGGCATCGCCGGCATGACCTCCGGCATCCCCGACGACTTCGTGCCCGAGCAGAGCCGGGACTTCCGCACCTCGACGCCGACGACCCTGCACTCCTGGGCCTGCGAAGCGCTGCGCGGGGTCACGGAGGCCTCTACAAAGGATTAAGCTACGTCGATGGTTGACGAGACGCGGGTGCATTCGGCGCGGCGCTACAACTACTGGCTGGGCGGCAAGGACAACTTCGCCGTCGATCGCGAGTCGGGTGACCAGATCGCGGCCGCCTTCCCCACGATCCGCACGACCGCGGTGGAGAATCGGGGCTTCCTGAGGCGCGCGGTCACGTTCCTGGCGGGCGAGGCCGGCATCCGGCAGTTCCTCGACATCGGCACCGGGCTGCCGACGGCGAACAACACCCATGAGGTCGCGCAGCGCATCGCTCCCGACGCGCGGGTGGTCTACGTCGACAACGACCCGATGGTGCTGTCCCACGCCCGGGCGCTGCTGACGAGCACGCCCGAGGGGCGCACGGCCTATCTCGAGGCCGACCTGCGTGACCCCGACAAGATCCTGGCCGACCCGGCGCTGCACGAGATCCTCGACCTCGGCCGGCCGGTCGCCCTCATGCTGATCGCGGTGCTGCACTTCGTCGAGGGCACCGACAACGCGAGACACATCGTGCGCACTCTGCTCGACGCCCTGCCCTCCGGCAGCTATCTGGTGCTCAGCAACGGCACCAGCGATTTCGCCGACGCCGAGACCCGCGCCCGGTTCGACGCGCTGGCCAAGCAGGGCCGCCTCGACGCCCACCCGCGGACGGCCGACGAGGTCCGGTCGTTCGCCGACGGCCTCGAGGTGGTCGAGCCGGGACTGACCGTGGTCAGCGAGTGGCGCGCCGGCGACGAGTCGCAGCCGCGTCCCACGCCGGCCGAGGTCGCGGTCTACGGCCTCGTCGCGCGCAAGCCCTAGGTGCATATCTGGTGGGCCACGCCGCAGCCCCGCGTGACCCACCAGATATGCCCTAGGCTCGCCGCGTGACCACACCTATGCGCGTGCCGCCGTCCGAGCCCGAGCGTGAGCGGGCGGCCGAGCTGCTGCAGAAAGCGTGCGGTGACGGCCGTTTGACCCTCGAGCAGTTCAGTGTGCGCGTCGGCGCGGTCTGGGCCGCCGAGTCGGCCGACGAGCTGGCCGAGGCCACAGCCGGGCTGAGCCAGACGCCGATCGTCGGCTCGGCCCGTACGGTCGACAAGGTCGTCACCATCTTCAGCGAGAGCAAGCGCCGCGGCCGGTGGCGGCTGCGCGAGGCCCGTCTCAAGCTGTTCACGCTGTTCGGCTCGACCGAGCTCGACCTGCGCGAGGTGCTCACCGATCAGGACGTCATCGAGATCGCCGGCTCCTGCACGTTCGGCGAGCTGAAGATCATCGTCCCCGAGGGTGTCGAGGTCGACGTCACCGGCACGGTCGTCTTCTCGTCACGCAACCTCCACCTGGCCGCGGTGCCCCGTCTGCCCGGCACCCCCGAGGTCCAAGTCCACATCACGACCTGGTTCAGCAACGTCGAGGTCGTCTCCCGCCCGTACGCGTTGCCCAAAAGCTAGCCGATCCCCACCCAGACCTCGTCGAGGAGGCCCTGGAACTGGTCGTTGTCGGCGTAGGAGCCCTTGCCACCGATGCTGAACGGCAGACCGTTGCTCACCGACAGGTCGGCCGGCAGCGTGGCCCGTCCCCGCACGACACCGTCGACCAGAATGCTCAGGCGGGCGCCCGAGCGGCGGCACTCCAGCCTGTGCCAGCGGTCGTCGGCGACCCCGGAGCTGCTGATCGCGGCGTGGATCGCCGTGCGGCGGTCGTCGACCAGGACGCAGCTCGGCCGGCCGGCGAGCCCGTCGATCTGCAGCTTGTACTGGCTGCCCCGCACCGAATAGCCCTTCTGCATGACGTTCTCGCCCTTGGTCGTCTGGTCGGCGGCCAGCCGCACCGAGGCGCCGTAGCGCAGCGGTCGCCGGCCCGGGTTGAGCTCGGTCGTGCTGCCCGCCCGCAGCGCGATCCGCGGGCACGGCTCGTCGCGACAGGGCGGCGGAAAGGCCAGCGCCTTCCCGCCCTTGTGCGCGACCAGCTTGAAGGCGCCGCCGTTTCGGCTCACCGGGCTGAGGTGATGGCCGTGCCCGGAGACGTCGGCCAGCGGCGCCGGTCCGTCGAAGGTGTAGCGAACCGCCTCCGCCGACGGCTTGGGCTTACCGGTCGGCCCGGCCGCGCCCGACGTGGGTTTACCCGCTGACCCGGCTGCGGCCGCGGTGGGCTTGCCGGTCGGCCCGGCCGCGGGCGGCGGCGCGGCGATCGCAGTGATGGCCGCGACGACGGCGTTGCCGCGTGGCGGAGCAGCCGCGGCCCGAGTGGCGCCGGCTGTGCTGTCGCGCGGCGGGGCAGCGGTCCGAGTCGCGTGGGCTGTGGAGTCGCGTGGCGGGGCGGCGGCGGCCGTCGTCGCGGCGCCGACGGTGAGCAGCAGCGTCAGGCAGATCGTGAGGCGTCGCACCGGATCACCCGAAGGACGCGAAGCGCCTCTGGGCCCGGCCCCCGATCGTGGTGAAATCACCACCGGCCGCCACCGCGCCCCGGTTCACCACGATCATGCGGGCGCCGACCACGCCGTTGGCCTGCGGCGCCCAGCCGGTGAGCGCACCCGTGCGGTCGGCCGCGGCCGACCGCACGGGCGACGCGGCGCTGGCGACGGCCGTCTGGCGGACATGCTGAAGGATTCGCACGCCGTGTCAACGCGCCACGCGCCCCGAGGATGCGCGCGTTCCGGACGCCCTCAGTCCGGGATGTTGCGCCGGCGCAGGCCCGCGACGCCGGCCGCGGTCAGCAGGGCGGCCACGATCGTCAGCGTCACCAGCGGGGTGGCCGGAGCTGGGCCACCGGGCAGGTGGGGCACGTGGGTGAACGGGGAGATGTCGAGGAACCATTGGTCGAGCCGCAGGGTCTGGCCGGCCAGCAGGATGAGCAGGCAGATCGCGGGCGGGGCCCAGGCCACGATCGACAACCGGGGCGCCAGGCCGAAGGTCAGGACAGCCAGGGCGGCCAGCACCCAGACCGCGGGCAACTGCACCACCGGGCCGGCGACGATGCCGCCGAGGCCGCCCTCGGGATAGGCCAAGCCGGTGGCCAGCCCCTCGACGGTGAGCACCACGGCCGGGCCGAGCAGCGAGAAGAACAGGTGGGAACCGGCCCACGCGTAGCGGGACACCGCCGTGCTCAGCACCGCCTCGGCGTGACCGCTCTGCTCCTCGTCCCGCAGCCGCAGCGTGGCCTGCACGGCGTAGCAGGCGGCGATCAGGCCGACGATGCCCGCCGTACCCGCGAAGTAGCTGTCGACCAGCGTGCTGGAACCACCCAGGCGGGCGAAGATGTCGCCCAGGCTCTGGTTGTCCGAGGCGATGTCGAGGACGCTGCCGCCCACCGCGCCGAAGATCAGCCCGAGCAGCGCGAACCCGATCGTCCAGCCCAGCAGCAGGCCGCGGTGCAACCGCCAGGCCAACGCGAACGGGCCGCGCAGGGACGCCCGGGCGGTGGCCGGGCCCAGCCGCGCGGGCAGCAGACCGGCGCCGAAGTCGCGCCGGGTGAGCAGAACCGCCGCCACGGCGGCCGTCCCGATGGTGAACAGGATCGCGAGCACCGCCGGCCACCAGTCGTTCCCCCCGTACGGGAAGAGGTGCTGGACCCACCCGACGGGGGACAGCCAGCTCAGCCAGGAGAGCGAACCGTCACCCAGGGCCGAGACGTCGCCGCCCACGCGGAGCACAAAGGACACCCCGAGGGCGAGGACGGCGATCGACCGGGCGCCACGCGCGCTGCTGGTCAGCTGGGCGGCGATCGCGCCCACGCCGGCGAACGCGCAGCCGGTCAACGCCATCTCGGCGCCGAAGGCCAGCGACCCCTCGGCCGGCAGGCCCTGCCCGAGCATCGCGGCGGTCAGCACGGCGCCCAGCGCCAGGCTGGCCAGGCAGGTGGTGATCAGCACGGCGGCCATCGGCGCGGCCCGGCTGATCACCGCGGCGCCGACCAGCTCGGTGCGGCCGGCCTCCTCGTCGGCGCGGGTGTGCCGGACGACCGTGAGCAGCGCACACAACGCCACCAGAACGGGCAGGAAGCCGGCCCGCCAGGCCACCAGCTCGCCGATCGACGAACCGTGCAGCGGCCCGTACAGCGTCACGAAGCCCGCGTTGGTCGCGCTGATCTGGGCGTAGCCGACGCGCTCGGCCTCGGTCGGGAACAGCCCCTCGAAGGAGGCCGCGTAACCGGCCGGAACCAGCCCCAGCAGCACCACCCACAGCGGCAGGACGACGCGGTCACGGCGCAGGATCAGCCGGATGAGCTTGCCGGTGCCGGTCATCGCTCGGCCTGGTACTGCCGCAGGAACAGCTCCTCGAGCGACGGCGGCTGGCTGACCAGGCTGCGCACACCGACCTGCACGAGCTTGCGCAGGGCCGGTTCGAGCGCGTCGGCGTCGACGTCGAAGCGGACCCGGTCGTGGTCGAGCTGGAAATCGTGCACGCCGATCAGCGTGGCCAGCCCGTCGGGTGGCCCGGCCAGCTCGGCCTGGATGGTGGTGCGGGTCAGGTGACGCATGTCGGTGAGCGTGCCGGTCTCGACCGTGCGGCCGTCCCGGATGATCGTCAGCCGGTCACACAGCGCCTCGACCTCGGCCAGAATGTGGCTGGAGAGCAGCACCGTACGGTCGCCGCGCCTCTTCTCCTCGAGGACGACCTCGCGGAAGACCTCCTCCATGAGCGGGTCGAGCCCGGAGGTCGGCTCGTCGAGGATGAGCAGCTCCACATCGGACGACAGAGCCGCGATCAGCGCGACCTTCTGGCGGTTGCCCTTGGAGTAGGTGCGGCCCTTCTTGCGCGGGTCGAGCTGGAACCGGTCGAGCAGCTCGGCCTTGCGCCGCAGGTCGAGCCCGCCGCGCAGCCGCCCGAGCAGGTCGATGACCTCGCCGCCGGTCAGGGTGGGCCAGAGCGTGACGTCGCCCGGCACGTAGGCCAGGCGGCGGTGCAGCGCGGTCGCCTCGCTCCACGGATCGCCGCCGAGCAGGCGGACCGTCCCGCCGTTGTGCCGCATCAGGCCGAGCAGGATGCGGATGGTCGTGGTCTTGCCGGCCCCGTTGGGACCGAGGAATCCGTGCACCTCGCCGGTGGCGACGTGCAGATCGAGCCCGTCGAGGGCGGTGACCTTGCCGAATCGTTTGACGATCCCCGTGGCGTCGATGGCCTCGGTCATGATGGGTCCTCTCCGGCAGCCAGCCGGTCGAGAGCGGCCTGCGCCCGCAGAGCCTGCTCCGGGGTGATGAGCGATTGGGAGAAGAGATCGAGCGATGCCCGGAGCATGCGCGCCCACGTGGCGGTCTCCGTGACGTCGCTGCCCAGCGCTCGGGACATCAGGTCACGCATGGTGAACAGCGACATCTTCATGACGGCGAGCACCGCGACGAACGCCTCGGGATCGGCCACCTTGAGATCGGTGGTGGCCAGCCAGCGGTGGCCGTACTCGAGCATGCGGTCGAACATGGCGGCGCCGGTCGGCGAGCCGTCCATCATGGACCGGATGAGGTAGCGCTGGAGCATCTGGACGCGCGGCGTCAGCCCGTCGAGCGTGTCGAACTCGGTGAACCGGCCGCCGGCCCTCGTCAGCTCCCCGAGCGCCCACTCGTCACAAGCGTCCCGCAGCCCCTCTTTGGAGCCGAAGTGGTGACGCAGCAGCCCCGACGAAACGTCAGCCAGCTGCGCGATGTCACGAATGGTGGCGCCGTCGATCCCACGCTCCGCGAAGAGCTCGATCGCGGCATCCCGGATCCGTGCGCGTGCGGTCAGATCACTACTCACTTGTGCAGATTACTACACACGTGTGTAGCTGGATGTGCCAACAATCAGTCAAGATCGATGTCGTGGCTGGGTGGGGGGTACGGACCGCTGCTCACGCCGAGGGCCGCGGCGAGGTGAGCTGGGCGCCGGCGCGCCCAGAACGCTCACCCCACCACGGCGACGTGCGTGAGTGGTCGGGCCGGAAATCTAAGACCGGTCGGGAAGAAGGCGTTCCTCGTGGTCGAGCTCGCGCTCCAGGATGCGGAGGCCTTCGTCGTTGAGGTTGCCGGCGTCGCGCCAGCGGAGCAGTTCCTCGCGCTGGGCCTCGATCGTCATGCGGCGCACCATCAGCGCGGCCTCGTACTGATGTGAGATCGGCACCTGGTCGGAATCGGACTTTTCGAGCAGGTCGAGCCGGCGGCGGTAACGCTCGAGGCGGACCTCCAGCTGCCGGCGCATGCCTTCGATGGCCACGTCCTCGACGTGATCGTGCTCCTCGGCCCGGATGTCGTCGAGCCGGTCGATCGCGGCCTGCACCGCCGCCGACCGGGCCTCGTTGCGTTCGCGGGCCTCGTCGGCCTTGTTGGCCCGCAGGCCCAGCCAGCGCACCAGGGGCGCGAAGGTCAGACCCTGGCCGAGCAGGGTCACCAGCACCACCACGAACGCGCAGAAGTGCAGCAGTCCCCGGTTGGGCACCGAGGCGGGCAGCGTGAAGATCGCCGCGAGGCTGATCACCCCTCGGGTGCCGGCCCAGCTGAGCGCGGTGACCTCCCGGCCGTTGAGCGCCTTCTCCATGTCGCGGTTGCGTTCCGCGGCCCCGGCCGAGTCGGCCTCGACCAGGTCCTCGCCGCCCAGCCGCAGGTGCAGCGACCGGGGCAGGAGCTGGGTGAGGATCAGCCAGAGCGGCCGCAGGAGCAGCGTGACGCCGACGGTCACAGCCACGGCGGTGACGATCGTCCCCGTCGAGTAGTTGCTCAGCTCGTCGACCACGATCGGCAGCTGCTGGCCGATCAGCAGGAAGACCAGGCCTTCGAGCAGGAAGTCGACCAGCCGCCAGACCGCGGTCGTCTGCAGCCGGCTGGCCGCGACGCTGTGCCGGGACGAGTCGTGACCGATGATCAGGCCGGCGATCACCACCGCGAGCACGCCCGAGACGTGCACCGACTCGGCGAACACGTAGGCCGCGAGCGGGGCGGCCAGCGAGATCGCGTTCGCGGTCAGCGGGTCCTTGCGCAGCGGGCGCATGAAGCGGATGACGTAGGCCACCACCACACCGGCGACCACACCGCCGATCGCCATCACGAAGAACTTGCCGGTCGCCGACGGGAAGGAGAAGCCGTCACCGTCGGCGGCCGCGATCGCCACGGTGAGGATGGTGAGCGCGGTCGCGTCGTTGAGCAGGCCCTCGCCCTGGATCAGCGTGATGAGTTTGCCGGGCAGCCCGGCGCGGCGGCCGACGGCCAGCGCGGCGACCGGGTCGGGCGGGGCCACGGCGGCGCCGAGCGCGATGCCGGCGGCGAGCGTGGCGCCGCCCACCCACAGGTTGATGCCGACGCCGATGAGCAGCGCCGTGGCCAGTACTAGCAGCACGGACAGGCTGATCACGGTGCGCAGGTGCCGGCGGATGTCGAGCAGCGAGGAGTCCAGCGCCGCGCTGTAGAGCAGCGGCGGGATCACGTACGTCATGATCAGCTCAGGTTCGAGCTCGACGTTCGGCCCGGGCAGGACCGCGTACGTGATGCCGGCGATGGTGAGCAGTGCGGCGGCCGGCAACCCGGTCCGCGCCGCGATCCACCGCATGGCGATGATCACCGCGACGGCGGCCAGGATGAAGAGCAGACTTTCCTCGACGTGCACAAAACCATCTTTCCCCGCCCAGCCCCACCGATGCGGCCGGGCGGGGAAAGCGGCTGTCAGTAGCGGTAGTGCTCGGGCTTGTACGGACCCTCGACGTCGATGCCGAGGTACTCCGCCTGCTTCTTGGTGAGCGTGGTCAGCCGGACACCCAGGGCGTCGAGGTGCAGCCGGGCCACCTTCTCATCCAAGTGTTTCGGGAGAACGAACACCTGCTTCTCGTACTCGCCGGGCTTGGTCCACAGCTCGATCTGGGCCATCACCTGGTTGGTGAAGGAGTTCGACATCACGAAGCTGGGGTGGCCGGTGGCGTTGCCCAGGTTCATCAGGCGACCCTCGGACAGCACGATCACCGCGTGGCCGTCCGGGAAGCGCCACTCGTGCACCTGCGGCTTGATCTCGACCTTTTCGATGCCCGGGACCTTGGCCAGGCCGGCCATGTCGATCTCGTCGTCGAAGTGGCCGACGTTGCCGACGATGGCGTTGTGCTTCATCGCCGACAGGTGCTCGACCGTGATGATGTCGGTGCCACCGGTGGTGGTGATGAAGATGTCCACCTCGCCGATGATGTCCTCGATGCGGGCCACCTGCATGCCGTCCATCGCGGCCTGCAGCGCGCAGATCGGGTCGACCTCGGTGACCACGACGCGGGCGCCCTGGCCGCGCAGCGTCTCGGCCGCGCCCTTGCCGACGTCGCCGTAGCCGCAGACGAGGGCCAGCTTGCCACCCAGCATCACGTCGGTCGCCCGGTTGAGACCGTCGACCAGCGAGTGCCGGATGCCGTACTTGTTGTCGAACTTGCTCTTGGTGACCGCGTCGTTGACGTTGATCGCCGGGAAGAGCAGAGCGTCTTCCTTGGCCAGCTTGTAGAGCCGGGCCACACCGGTGGTCGTCTCCTCGGTGACACCGCGGATGTCGGCCGCGATGCGGGTGAACCGCTGCGGGTCCTCCGCCAGGCTCGCCCGCAGCGTCTCGAGGATGATCCGGTACTCGTGGTTGTCGTCCTCGGTGGCCTGCGGCACAGCGCCGGCCGCCTCGAACTCGACACCCTTGTGCACGAGCAGGGTGGCGTCACCGCCGTCGTCGAGGATCATGTTGGGACCCTGGCCGTCGCCGAAGTCGAAGAGCCGCATGGTGGCCCACCAGTACTCCTCGAGCGACTCGCCCTTCCAGGCGAAGACCGGCACGCCGGCGGGCGCGTCGACCGTGCCCGTGGGGCCGACGACGGTGGCGGCGGCCGCCTCGTCCTGCGTCGAGAAGATGTTGCAGGACACCCAGCGCACCTCGGCGCCGAGCGCGACCAGCGTCTCGATCAGCACGGCGGTCTGGACGGTCATGTGCAGCGAGCCGGCGATGCGGGCGCCGCGCAGCGGCTGCGACTCACCGAACTCCTTGCGCAGCGACATCAGACCGGGCATCTCGTGCTCGGCCAGACGCAGCTGGTGCCGGCCGGCCTCGGCCAGCGAAAGGTCAGCAACCGCGAACTCGACCCCGTTGACGGTGGTCAGACGACTTTTGGCAAGATCTGTGCTCACGCGAGGGCTCCTCCCTCATCAGGAGGCGCCCTTGAGGTCAACAACCCGGGCCGAGCGTGGCGGAGACCGGCCTGCCGGTGTCCGTCGCAGCGCCTCTCGACGCGGGCAGGTCTAGTTTAACCGAGTGCCAGACTGCTTTCCCGCCTACGTCGTGAGGATCTTGCCCCGGCCATGAGGCTCCGCACTCAGCTCACCCTCATCGTGACCGTGCTCGTGGCCCTGGTGGTCGCGCTGGCCGGGCTGGTCATCGTCGTGCGCATCGACCACCGCGACCGCGACGACCTCGACCGCGTCCTGGCCGCGCGGGCCGGACAGGTGCGGGCCGCGGCGGTCAAGAACGGCTCGCTGCCGACCGACGGGACGTTCGCCATCCGGCTGCTCGCCGACGGCGAGATGCTCAAGCAGGTCGGCTCGTCGGCCGGCTTCCCGCTGCCGGTGAGCGACGGCTACTCGACGGTCAGCTCGGGCGACGACGAGTGGCGGTCGCTGGCCGAGACCCTGGTCTCCGGCGCCCAGCTGCAGGTTCTGGTCAGCCTGGACGACCTGGCCGAGCAGCACGACGATAACGTGCTGGTCGTGGATCTGCTGGTGCTGCTCGCGGCCCTCCTGAGCGCGGCCGGGGTCTGGTTCGCCACCGGGCTCGTGCTGCGACCGTTCCAGCGGTTGCTGACCGCCGCGCGCGAGCTCGACCCGGCCGACCCCGACCAGCGCCTGCCCGAGGTGACGAGCCCACGCGAGGTGGCCGAGCTGACCACCACGGTCAACGACCTGCTCGTCCGGGCCCGCTCCACCTCACCCTCGGCCGCCCCGCCCGATCACGCCGACGCCGGCGTGAATCGGATGCCGGCCGGTGTGACGGGCCCGACAGTCGAAATGCAAGCCGTGCAGGCGCAGCGACCGGCTTCCGATCCGGCGCCCGCCCGTGATGCGGCATCCGGCCCGGCGGAAGCGCCCGCCCCGATCGGAGCCCCGGCCCCGACGGCAGCGCCCGCCCCGACCGGAGCCCCGGCCCCGACGGGAGCGCCGGCCCCGACGGGAGCGCCGGCCCCGACCGGAACGCCGGCCCCGGTTGCCGCGCCCGACAACGAGCCGGCGCCTGCTCCGATTCCTGCTCCTGCGCCCGTCCTCGACCGGGCCGCCGAGCTGCGTCCCAGCCTGGCCGACCTGGGCGTTCAGCTGGATCAGCTGATGGACAACCCCGAGATGCCGGCCACCCAGCGCCACCTCCTGCTGGCCCAGATGGCCGACGAGCACCGCCACATGGTCGCCCTGCTGAACGGTGACGCGTGACCAGTCGCTTGATGGACTGACCACACATCAAAGCTCTTCCATAAGCCATCAGAAACCCCTCATCCTGAACCCGCCCGACGCGGGCCCGGGGTGGAGGTGTGGTCTCTCGTGAAGCATCCGTACCGGATCCGCGAGATCGCCGACCAGGCCGGGCTCAGCCTGGCCACCGTCGACCGCGTGCTGCATGAGCGCGGCGGCGTGCGGGCGAGCACCGTACGGGAAGTCCGGCTGGCCATGGCCGCGCTCGACCGGCAGCGGACCGGGCCGCCGCTGCCCGCGCCCCGGTTCACGATCGACCTGATCGTGGCCGACCCGGCCCGGGTGGGGGCCGCCCTCCGCGCCGAGCTGCCCGGCCTGCGTCCCGCGGTGATCCGCACCCGGCTGCACCCGGCCGCCGACCCGCTCGCCGCGCTGGCCCGGGTGGCCCGCTCCCGCTCGAACGGCCTGATCCTGGAGGCCGCCGACCCGCCGGAAGCCGAGCCGCAGGGAGCCGACCCGCCGGGAGCCGACCCGCCGGGAGCCGACCCGCCGGGAGCCGAGCCGCCGGGAGGCCGGCGATCAGAGACCCCGCTCGCGGCGCAGCTGGTGGAGGCCGTCGGGCACCTCGAGATCCCGGTCGTCACGCTCGGCGCCGACCTGCCCGCGAGCAAGCGGGTGGCGCACGTGGGTCTGGACGAGGCCGGGGCCGGCGCGACCGCGGCGTACCTGGTCGAGCAGTGGCTGGCCGATCGGGCCGGGGACGTGCTGGTGGTGGCCTCGGGCGCCGCCGGGCGCCGGGTCGCCGGCTTCCGGGCCGAGCTGAGCTCCCGCGCCCCGAACCGCCGGCTGCTCGTCACCGGCCCTGACCGGCTGCGGGCCGAACTGGCCGGCAGTCCCTCGGTGCGTGCCGTCTACACCCCCGTGAGCGGCGGCACCGAGGCCGTGCGGGCCGGCTTCGCCGCCGAGCGCCGCAACTATGACGTCTTCGTGGCCCACGGGCTCGACGAGCAGAGCGTCGCTCTGCTGCGCGCCGGACGCCTGTCAGCTGTGCTGCATCACGATCTGCGCTCCGACCTGCGCTCGGCCTGCCTGGCCGTGCTGCGGGCGCTCGGCGCCGTGCCGGGCCCGGTGTGCTCGACCTCGTCGGCCGTTCAGGTGCTCACCCCGATCCATCTGCCGCTGTTCTGAAATATCTTTCCGGGGTCGGTCCGGATCGGGTGCGGGCCGTTCGTCATCCCGATGACAGGCAGGCAGCACGATCGAGGGAGACAACGATGAAGTACATGATGTTCGTCTGCACCGACACCGAGCCCGAGACCGACGAGTCCCGGGTGCCCGACATCGACGTCTGGGTGGCCGAGAACGACGCCGCCGGGCGCCGGGTCGAGGGGAACGTGCTGGCCCCGCCCACGGCGGCGACCACCGTGCGGGTCCGCGGCGGCGAGGTGCTGCTGACCGACGGGCCGTTCACCGAGACCAAGGAGGTCATCGTGGGTTTCGACATCCTCGAGTGCGCCGATCTGGACGAGGCGATCGCCGTCGCGGCGGCCCACCCGATGGCCCACGGCGGCCGGGTCGAGCTCCGGCCCTACGCCGACCTCTGACCGGTCGGTCGTCGAGCGAGGAGACGCATGGAAGCCGTCGTCACCGCCCACCGGGAGAACTGGGGGCGCATCGTCGCCACCCTGATCCGGCTGACCGGCGACTGGACGCTGGCCGAGGACTGCGCGCAGGACGCCGTGGCCACCGCGCTCCAACGGTGGCCACGGGACGGCGTCCCCGACAATCCGGGCGGCTGGCTGGTGACGGTCGCCCGGAACCGGGCCCTCGACGTGCTGCGCCGGGCGGCCGTGGAGGAGCGCAAGCTGCGGGAGGTGGCCATGACCGGTCCGGCGCACGAGGACGAGGACGACCGGCTCCAGCTGATCTTCACCTGCTGCCATCCGGCTCTCGCGCTCGAGGCGAGGGTCGCGCTCACTCTGCGTACGGTGGCCGGGCTCTCGACCGGTGACATCGCCCGCGCCTTTCTGGTCAGCGAGGCCACGATGACCCGCCGGCTCACCCGGGCCAAGTCCAAGATCGCGGCGGCCCGGATCCCGTACCGGGTGCCCGAGGGCGAAGCGCTGGGTGAGCGGCTCTCGGGTGTGCTGGCGGTGCTCTATCTGCTGTTCAACCGCGGGTACGACGGCGAGCCGCTCCTCGCCGACGAGGCGATCCGGCTGGCCCGGCTCCTGGCGACGCTGATGCCCGCGGAGTCCGAGGTGTCGTCGCTGCTGGCGCTGTTCCTGCTGCAGCACTCGCGGCGGCACGCCCGGCGCGACGTGGCCGGGGAGCTGGTGCCGCTGGACCGGCAGGACCGCGCGGCCTGGGATCGGGCCGCCATCGCCGAGGCCCTGCGGATCCTGCTGCGTACGCCGGTCGAGGGCCCGTACGCCCTGCAGGCTCGCATCGCCGCCTGTCACGCCACCGCGGCGACGCCCGGTGACACCGATTGGCGTTCGATCGCGCTCTGGTACGACGAACTGGCCCGGGTGCAGCCGACCCCCGTGGTCAACCTGAATCGGGCGGTGGCGCACGGTTACGCCTTCGGCCCGGCGGACGGACTGGCGCTGCTGCGCGAGGTCCGCGAGATCCGGGACGACTACCCCATGGTCATCGCGGTCGAGGCCGACCTGACCGCCCGGGCCGGCGACCGGCGACGGGCCGCGACCCTGTTCCGCGAGGCCGCCGACGCGACCCCGGACGGGCCGGAGCGTCGGGCCCTGCTGACCCGGGCCGCGGAGATGTAGCCCCGTGCGGTCTCAGGCGGCCGCGAGGCGGTTCGAGGCGTCGAGCGCGCGGGTCGACCAGCGCACCGCGTCCATGTACTGCTTGGCCAGGTCGAACGCGCCCAGCTCGCCGCGTTCGTAGGCGTCCACCGCGAGCAGCACCTGCCCCAGCCGCCCGGTGTGGCTGGTGAGTGCGGCCGTGACCGCGGGCGCGAGCGGGAACTGCTCGGCCATCTCGGCCGGCGGGATGCCCAGCACCTTGGCCACACCGCTGATCACCCCGGTCATGAAGGCCGCGTCGGGGGCGGCGTTGAACCGCTGCGCGACGGTCTCGCAGAGCCGGGCCCGGGTCAGCACCCCGAGCATGTGCTCCTCGGTGGCGCCGCCGACGTCGTCCAGGACCATCAGCATCGCCCACTGGCGGATGTGCTTGAGCCCGACCATCACCACGGCCTGGCGCACCGACGAGACCCGGTTGGCGTGCCCGGCCGCGACGGAGTTGCTGGCCCGCAGGACGCGCAGGGACAGCGCCGGGTCGCTGCCGATGATCTCGACGATGCGGGGCATGTCGACGTCGGGAGCGCTCAGCGCGGTGACCAGCTCGAGGCGGCGCAGGCGGGAGGGCGAGAGGCTGGCCACGGTCAGCACCTGGGGGTGGCTCAGCACGTACCCCTGGCGCAGTTCCATGCCGTAGCGATCGGCCACCGCGAGCTGCTCGTCGGTCTCGAGCCGCTCGGCGACCAGCTGGACGTTCGGGAACTGCCGGACCGCCGCGACCACCTCGTCGAGGTCGCTCAGATCGCCGTCGAGAAGATCCAGTTTGACGTACGAGGCCAGGCCGAACAGCTGCTCGTGCCCGGAGCCCCAGACGAAGTCGTCGAGCGCGATGCGATAGCCGGCCTCGGCCAGACGGGTGATCCCGGCGACCACCTCGTCGTCCATCTCGACCGTCTCCAGCACCTCCAGCACCACCTGGGCCGGGCCGAAGGGCAGGGGCAGCTCGCCGGACAGGAACTCGCGGGTCAGGTTGATGAAGCAGAGGCGGTCACCGGCGACCTCGCGGATGCCGAACTCGGTGAACGTATTGATCATCACCGTGCTGGTGGCGTAGGTGTCCTGCCGCCCGGCCGCCACGGCGTCCATGCTCCCGCGGAAGAGCAACTCGTAAGCGACCACGTCGCCGTGCACATCGAAGATCGGCTGGCGACCGACGTGCACGAGCTTGGTGCCGTCCGCTGACTCCGATGATCTCACGCGCTGCCTATCGGCCGGGCCGATGGGAACTTGACGACTTGGCGCGGACGGAACCGCCGGTCAGCCACCACGGGCTCGAATAGGCCAGCCCGAAGTCGTTGCACGGGTGCCCCACCGGGCCCGGCGTCGGGTTCTCCAGGGTCGGGTCCGAGACGCGCAGCACGACCCAGTCGCCGTCGGCGATGTCGAGCGGCACGGTCACCTTGACCACCGGCCCGCCGGTCAGGTCGACCATGTCGACCACCTCGGGCGTGTCCCAGCCCGGCCGCAGCACCTGCAGGCAGAGCGGCCGGCCGGCCCAGCGCGGCCCCGGGTCGAGGTCGACCCGGAAGGTCACGTCCCCCCGGGTGATCGGCAGGCGGCCCCCCATCCGTACGCCGTCGGCCGTCGCGTCCAGGCGCAACTCGTCCACCCGGCCGGCGAAGAACCGGCGCGCCCGCATGGCGGCCAGCACCCCGGCCCGGGTGTTGTGCGAGAGCCAGAGACCCGTACGCCCCTTGTCCTCGTCGTGTCCCCAGTCGCTGCCGTGCTCGTCGGAGACCCCGGTGAGCCCGGTCCGCCAGCCCGCGTTGAGGCAGGCCACCAGCGGCGAG
This sequence comes from Actinoplanes sp. M2I2, assembly GCF_023544445.1. Taxonomy (GTDB): domain Bacteria; phylum Actinomycetota; class Actinomycetes; order Mycobacteriales; family Micromonosporaceae; genus Actinoplanes. The sequence goes on from NZ_JALPVJ010000008.1 coordinate 440,413, forward strand.
CGGTGCGTGGGCCAGCCCCCGAAGAGGTAGTCGTCGCCGCTGTTGAACATCTCGAGCGCGACCATGTGACCGGCCAGCCGCGGGTCGTACGCGAAGTCGCCGAACTGCTCGCGCTGGCGGCCGGGATGGTTGAAGGAGGCGATCCCCGAGGTGCCGGCCAGCCATTTGTAGAGCGCGGCGGTGTCGTCCGAGTCGGTCAGGTCGGTGAAGTCGTCGGTGCCCCAGATGTTGATGTGGCCGAGGTGCGAGTGCGACCACTCGAAGCCACGCATCGTCGTGTACTCGCCCGGCCGGTACGCGCTGTCGGCCAGCGCGCCCAGCTTGCGCCACTTGTGGCTCGTCAGCCCCATGAACGCCGAGTCGGTGGCGTGGTCGGTCAGCGCGGCCACGTCGATCCCGGCCTTGCGCATCGAGGCGAACGCCAGCTCGGGCTCGCCCATGCCGTCCGACAGCAGCGTGTGGTTGTGCAGGTCGGCGTACGCCAGGGTGGTGCCGTGGGTGACCCGCGACCGCCGCCGGGCGCCGGCGGGCGCGGCTCGGGCGTGGCCGGGGGTTCCGGCCAGCACGAGCAGGCCGCCGGCGCCGGTCAGCAGGGATCGGCGTCGGACTCGGTGCTGGTTCGCGCTCACCCGAGGAGCATGCCAAGGCCCCGGGTGACGGGCGGGTGAATCGCGCAAGGGCGCACGCGGATTGGTCCGTATGAGGTCGTCCGGTCAGGCCGAGAGCCACCATGGGCTCGAGTAGGCCACTCCCCAGTCGTTGCAGGGGTGCCCGGCCGGGCCGGGCGACGCGTTGGCCTGGGCCGGGTCGGACACCCTGAGGACCACCCAGGCGCCGTCGGCCAGGTCGAGCGGCACGGTGAACTCGGCGGTCACGCCGGCCGTCGTGTCGATCACGTCGACCACCTGCGGCGCCCGCGAGCCCGGCCGCAGCACCTGCAGCCGCAGCGGCTTGCCGGCCCATTCCGGCCCCCGGTCGAGGTCGACCGCGAACCGTACGTCGCCCTGGGCGACCGGCAGGCTGCCGCCCATCCGTACGCCGTCGGCCGTGGCGTCCAGCCGCAGGCCGCTGACCCGGGTGGCGAAGAAGCGCCGCGCCCGCATGGCCTCGAGCACGCCGTTGCGGGTGTTCTCGGCGACCCACAGACCGGTGCGCCCCTTGCCCTCGGGGAAGCCCCAGTCGGTGCCGTGCTCGTCGGTCACGCCGGTGAGCCCGGTGCGCCAGCCGGCGTTGAGGCACGCGTTCAGCGGCGAGCTCTGCCCGTTCGACCAGCCGTCGAAGAGGTAGTCGTCGCCCCGGTTGAACATCTCGAGACCGACCATCTGGTCGCGCAGGCTCGCGTCGTACGAGAAGTCGTTGAACCGCAGCAGCTCGCGGCCGGGGTGGTTGAAGCCGCTGATGCCGCCCGCCCCCTCGATCCAGTCGTAGAGCCGGCCCATGCTCGAGGAGCCGCCGAGGTCGGTGAAGCCGCCGGTGTACCAGACGTTGACGTGCCCGAGCAGCGGGTGCGACCACTCGAAGCCGCGCAGCGCGGTGTAGACGCCGGGCACGTTGGCCGCGTCGGCCAGCTGCCCGGCCCGTCGCCACTCCGACGACGAGAGCCCCTCGACCGCGAAGAGCGTGGTGTGGTCGGTCAGCGCGGCGACGTCGAGGCCGGCCGAGCGCATCGAGGCGAAGGCGTTGGCCGGGTCGCCGTCGCCGTCCGACATCAGGGTGTGGTTGTGCAGGTCGGCGTGGACCAGCGCGGTGCCCTGGGTGAGCCGCGAGGTGCGGGAGGCGCCGGTGGCCCGCTTCGGCGAGCCGTCGACGGCGACGCCGGCGGTGGCCGCGTGCGCGGTGCCGGGCGTGGCCGCCAGCATCAGCAGGCCGCCGGACGCCGCGAGCAGGGATCGGCGGGTCAGGGGATCGGGGGAGTGGTGGTGGTGTTCGTGGCCGGTCATGGCCCGAGCATCCCAAGGCAGCGACAGCGATGGATGTCTCAGCGGTGAACGGTGGTCTGCCAGAGGCTGTCGTCCGAGGCGAGCAGCACAGTGGAACCGCGGGCGGCGACGGCGACCGGCTCGGCCGGGGCCTCGCGCCGCTCGCCGGCGATCCACAGGCCACCGCCGGCGACGACGCTCCGGCCGTCGGCGACAGCCAGCGACCGTACGCCCCGGGGGTCGCCCGGAAACGTCTCGGTGACCCGCCACTCGCCGTCGTGCCGCCGCCAGACCTGGAAGTCGGCGCCGTCGAGGCCGGCCGCGAGCACGTCGTCACCGTCACGGACCGCCCGCTGCATCTCGCCGAGCTCGGTGTCCCGCGCCCAGGAGCCGGTCCAGCCGCCGGTCCCCACGATCAGCCACCGGCCGCCGGGCAGCGCCACCACGTCGCGTGCGGCCGTGCCGGCCCGGCCGGACTGGCTCAGGGTGAAGGTCGTGCCGTCCGGCGAGAACCAGGCCGCCGCGCCGCTCGTCCGGTTACCGGCGATCGCGAAACCGGCCGGGCCGGCGGCGATCGGGCCCACGTCGACGGCCTCGTCCCCGCCGTACGTCTCGAAGGGCGCCGCGTTCTCGGCCAGGCTCCCGTCGGGCCGGCGGTGCCAGGTGCTGACCCGCGGGCTGCCGTGCGCGCCGCCGGGTGTGGCGCCGACCAGGACGACCCGGTCACCGGCGCAGGCGACGCTCCGGATCACCTGGCGCGGGCCGTAGTAGCTCTCCGGCCGGGGCGCGAAGGACACCGGCCGCCACGGTGGACCGGTCCACGCGGCCGGACGGGTCGTCTCCCCGGTCCTGACCGCTCCGACTGCCCACCACTGCCCACCGCAGTCGGCGACCTCGCTGAGCACGACAGTTCCGTCGGCCGGCAGATCGATCCTGGTCCACGCGGGCTCTTGCGGCGCGTTGCTGCAAGCGGCGAGCAGCAGGGCAACCAGCGTGAAAGAAAGCGACCACCTCACGTAAGCACCGAGCAATCTGCCGGAAACAATGGACCAAACCTTGTGGACTACGTCACAGCAATCTTATGGTCACAGCCACGCTCCCGCTCACCCCGCTTGCTCCCGCTCACCCCGCTTGCTCCCGCTCACCCCGCTTGCTCCCGCTCACCCGCTTGCTCCCGCTCGCTCCGCGAAGAGAAGAGTTCGTCGATGTTTTTGGAACTCCGACGGCCCGTCGCCGTGGCCGTCATAGCGTTGAGTGCCGTGGCGGCCGTCCCCGCCGGCGCTGCCCAGGCCGCCCCCGCCGCCGCTCCCTCGGTCACCCGGGCCGCGCTCGCCCCCGCGCTCGTCGCCGGTCGCGGCGCCACGGTGCCCTTCCTCGAACAGGAAGCCGAGCGGGCCCGGACCAACGGCACGGTCATCGGGCCCGACCGCACCGCCTACACGCTGCCCGCCGAGGCGTCCGGCCGGTCCGCCGTCCGCCTCACCCCCGGTCAGTACGTCGAGTTCACCGTGCCCAGGGCGGCCAACGCGATCACCGTGCGCTACAGCATCCCGGACGCGGCCACCGGCGGCGGCCTGACCGCCCCGCTGGCCGTCAAGGCCGGCAGCGCCAGCCGGACGATGACGCTGACCTCGCAGTACTCGTGGCTCTACAACCAATATCCGTTCACCAACGACCCGAACGCCGACCTGCTGCACCCGGACTGGTGGATCACCGAGTGCGCCTGCGTGCCCGCCGCCACCACGCCCACGCCGGTGATCACCAAGCCGTTCCGGCCGAGCCACTTCTACGACGAGCAGCGCCTGCTGCTGGGCCGCACGGTCAAGGCGGGCGAGAAGGTCCGCCTCACCGCGTCGTCGGCCGTGCCCTGGACGGTCATCGACCTGCTCGACTCCGAACTGGTCGGCCTGCCCCACGTGAACCTGGCCGCCGCCAACGTGCTGGCCTTCGGAGCCGACCCGACCGGCCGGCGCGACTCCGCCCCCGCGTTCGACAAGGCCGTCGCGTTCGCCCGCAAGACCAACCTCAAGGTGTACGTCCCGCCGGGCACCTTCCAGGTCAACCGGCACATCATCGTCGACGACGTGACGATCGAGGGCGCCGGCAACTGGTACACGATCATCCGGGGCCGCGAGGTCGCGCTCAGTGAGCCCGCGCCCGACGGCTCGGTGCACACCGGCGTCGGCTTCTACGGCAAGGACGCCAAGGACGGCGGCAGCCGCAACGTGCACCTCTCCGGCTTCACCATCCAGGGCGACGTCCGCGAGCGCATCGACACCGACCAGGTCAACGGCGTCGGCGGCGCGATGAGCGACTCCACGATCAAGGGCCTGTACATCCGGCACACCAAGGTCGGTCTCTGGTTCGACGGCCCGATGGCCAACACCCGGGTCGAGAACAACATCATCGTGGACCAGATCGCCGACGCCCTGAACTTCCACACCGGCGTCACCGGCTCGTCGGCGCGCAACAACTTCGTCCGCAACAGCGGCGACGACGGCCTGGCCATGTGGGCCGAGAAGACGACGAACGCCGGCAACACCTTCGACCGCAACACCGTGCAGACGCCGGTGCTGGCCAACGGCATCGCCATCTACGGCGGCCGGGACACCACGGTGTCGAACAACCTGATCGCCGACCCGATCCGCGAGGGCAGTGCGATCCACGCCGGCGCCCGGTTCGGGGCCGAGCCGTTCACCGGCACGCTGAAGATCACCGGCAACACCACGGTGCGCGCCGGCACGTACGAGCTGAACTGGAACATCGGCCTGGGCGCGATCTGGATCTTCGCGCTCGACCGCAGTATCGAGGCCGACATCCAGGTCACCGACGACCACTACCTGGACAGCACCTACAACGCGATCATGATGGTCTCGGACTGGCCGGTGAAGGACCTCTACTCGATCCCGAACGTCCACTTCAAAGACCTGAAAATCGACGGTACGGGTACGAGCGTGCTGAGCGCTCGGGTGGCCGGCGGCGCGACCTTCGAGAACGTCGACGCCCGCAACGTCGGCGCGGTCGGCGTCAACAACTGCGGCAGCTTCGGCTTCACCCCGGCCGGCTCCGAATTCACCGTGACCGACCGTGGCGGCAACGACGGCGGCTGGCTCGCGCCGTGGCTGCTGCCCAACACCATCACCTGCGACGACCGGCCCCCGGTGGTCGCGCCTCCGGCCCCCGCTCCCTGGTAGCCGATGCGGCCGTCCCGTCCGAACGATTCGGGCGGGACGGCCTGGTCTTGGTAGCCTTTTCCGCTGGGAGTCGTCAGTCGGGAGAGTTACGTTGAGTCACACGCTGTTGGTCACCGGTGGTGCCGGTTTCGTCGGTTCCGCACTGATCAAGACCCTGCTCACCGACTATCCGGCGGCGGCGGTCGTGTCGCTCGACAACTACTTCACGGGCGTCCCGGAAAACCACGTCAACGACCCCCGCGTCACCTACCTCGACGGCTCCACCGCCGACCTGGCCAAGATCTGGGCCGATCGCGGCCTGCCCAGCCCCGAGATCGTCTTCCACCTCGGCGAGTACTCCCGGATCGTCACCTCGTTCGAGGACCACGACCTGACCTGGGACTACAACCTCCTCGGGACCAAAGAGGTGGTCAAGTTCGCCTCGGCCGCCGGCGCCAAGCTGATCTACGCCGGTTCGAGCTCGAAGTTCGGCAACGACGGCCAGGACGAGCACCTGAACCCGTACGCGTGGACCAAGGCCAAGAACATCGAGTACATCAGGAACTACGCCAGCTGGTACGGCCTCGACTACGCCATCACGTACTTCTACAACGTCTACGGCCCCGGCCAGATCACCAACGGCAAGTACGCGACGGTGATCGGCATCTTCGAGGACAAGTACCTGCGCGGCGAGCCCCTGCCGGTCGTCTCCCCCGGCACCCAGACCCGCGACTTCACCCACATCGACGACATCGTGCGCGGCATCGTCCTGGTCGCCCAGAAGGGCAGCGGCGACGGCTACCTGCTCGGCGCCGGCCACGAGTGGCCCCTGATCGAGGTCGCCCAGATGTTCGGCGTCCCCTACGAGCTGATCCCCGCCCTCCGCGGCGAACGCATCCGAGGCCAGGCCGACATCACCAAGGCCGCCGAGCTGGGCTGGCGCCCCGAACGCAGCCTGGACGAATACATCGCCGCCTTCGTGGCCGCCAACCCGCGCTGAGAGCTATACGCCGCTCGCGCTGCCGGCCAGCCCTGGTCCGGCTGTCCCTCCGCGCAAGCGCGGCGGGACAGCTGCTGTTCCCCGCCTTCCTGTCGGCTTGGCAAGTCGGTCGGCAGGCTCGCTCGGTGTGCTAGTGCAGTAGCGCCTGATAACTACAGTCACCCATCGATGGCAATCATCGCTTGGTGGGGAGACACATGGCGCCGCCCAAATCGCGAGGAAGCGGCGGAGGCGGTGATGACGGTCCGCCGCCCGCGCCACGTCCCAAGCCCGGCGGCGAGGGCGACGACAGCGTGGCGGCTCAGCAGGAGATGGCGTCGGCGCGGCTCCGAGCGGGGCGGGCCGGCGAAGCGTCCGGGAACATCGGCCGTGACCGACACACCAACGGTGACGTCGCGCTCAGCGCGGTCCGGCCAGACGTCGTAAGCCCACGCGGCTTTGTCGACAATGTCGTCAGCGAACCACGGTCGGTGGCGGGAAAATCAGCCCAGGACATCGCCGACCAATTCACCGCTGCCGGTCACGTGGCTCATGTCGAGCAGAGCACCAAGAGGGGAACTTCGCTGCGGGCGCAGCAGGTACGTATCGAAGGGCATCCCGAGGTCACGAACATTCAAGTTCACCCCGGCGGCGGTCGGCACACGCCGGAAGGGTCGCCGTATTGGAAGATCTCCACGAGTACCCAGGGAAAGATCTGGGTCGTACCGAGGGATTTCCGGGGCGCTGACGAACTGGGCGGGAAAGTGGTGCGCTATGACGAATAGCCTGATCAAAGTCGACCGGGTCCGCTCGGTGGACGAGGCCGTCGAGCTCGAGGGGTGGGGCGCCGACCTGCTGGGGGTCGACCTGACGCCCGATCCGCGCTTCGACGACGGTCGGGAGATCTCCGTCGAGCAGGCCGTGGCGATCGACACCAGGCTCGCGCGGGCTTCGGTGGTGCCGGTACTGGATCTGGCCGGCGACCCGATCCGGGTTCTGCGGATCGCGGAGGCTGTGCACGCTCGGATGGTGCAGCCCGTGCGGCGCATGATTCCCCCGGCCGACATCCGGGCCAGGCTCAGCGACGCCGGTATCGGCATCGTCTACGGCAGCATCGAGATCGCCCACGACGACGACCCTTCGTGGGTGCTCAGCGACTATCTCGATGCCCCGGATCTGCAGGCGTCCTTCTTCCAGGCCGACGTGCTGCCGGAGTATCGCGACTCCTGGGCGTTCCTGCGCGACCGCGCCCCCGAGTACGAAGAGGAATTCCAGATCGCCGACCTGAACGAGCTGGCCGGCCGTCACCCGACGATCGTGGGACTGGATTACACACCGGGCAACGTTCGCGAAATCATCGACGCCCTTCCCCTCGTACGGGGCCTCGTCCTCACCCTGGCCGAGCGCGCGAACCGCAGCGACGTGCGTTTCCACTCCTACGCCGAGACGCTGGGGGTGCTGCGGGCGATGAAAGGTCAGGCGAGATGACGGAGGGATACGCGGCCGACCTCCAGCAGATCCGCGCTCATGCGGCGAAACTCGAGGCTTTGCGCCGGCGGACGGGAAGCATTCGAGCCGCAAATGCGGCGGCGGAGCGCATCCGTCGAGCCGGGCGCCTCTAGGTTTTGGCCATGGCGGGACACCGTGCCCGCCGACGGGTCGAGTTTGCGGGCGACCTCAGCCTCGGCGGCATCGTGCCACTCGTACGGGAACCGCGCTCAGATGGAGCCGGCGCTAGCTCGCGCCGACGCCTCGCAGGCGCAGGTCGCCGGTTGCGACGCGGCGGGCTTGGGCCTGGTCGCGCAGCAGGGGCACGACCCAGAGGGCGACCAGGGCCACGGCCAGCACCGCGGCCGCGACGTCGGCCGTGCCGCGCCAGAAGAGGCCGGCCAGCCATGGGGTGAGGACGATCGTCCGGAGCAGTATCGCGAGTCCCATGGATGCCGGGTGCCCGGTCGTCTGACCCGATCGGGCCCGCGGTGGCCCCGCGGGGTCAGCCGCGGCAGCGGGGGAGTTTCACCTCCATCAGCAGGCCGGCCGGCGTGATCGGGAGCGCGCGCAGGGTGCCGCCCTGCGCCCTCGTCAGCTGGCGCACCACCCACAGGCCCAGGCCGCGGTCGTCCGGCGGGGGGCTCTGCCGGCTCATGGCCGTCATCAAGTCGGGGTTGGGACCGCCCTCGTCGGCCACGGTGAGCCGCAGCCGGCGGCCGTGCAGGCGGGCGGCGAGCCGGATCGGGCCGGGGGAGTAGCGCACCGCGTTGCCGACCAGGTTGATCAGGATCTGCCGGGTGTGCTGGGGATGCACCCGCCAGCGCATCGCGGCCGGGCTGGCCCGCACGCTCAGGCGGCCGGCCGGCGCGGTGGCTGCCACGACCGGCAGCACCTCGTCGAGCGGCGCCGGCTCGGGCGGTCGGGTGTTCATGCCCTGCGCGACCGCGGCGGCCTGCCGGAGGACCTCCTCGGCGTGCGCCACATGCTCGGCGGCCAGCTGGGACATCGCCGCCCGGCGCTCCGGGGAGGACTGGTGCTCGATGGCCTTCAACAGGGCCGACAGCGTGGCCATCGGCGGCCGCAACTCGTGGCAGACGCTGCGGAGGGCCAGTAGCGCGGCGTCGGGCTCGGCGGGGCGCGGCCTCACGCGCATGAGTCGGCTTCTTCCGGGAATGCGCGCGCCATGCGTGCTGGCATCAGGATCGCCATCGTGGACGACCACCCTCTCTTCGTCCGGGGACTCGAACTGCTGCTGCCCGAGGTCAGCGGCGGCCGGGCCACCGTGATCGACAGCACCGGCGACGCGGCCTCGGCGGCCGGGATGGTTCGCCGCTGCGTGCCCGACCTGGTCATGGTCGACCTGCACATGCCGCCACCCGGCGGGGTGCGGGCGATCGCCGCCATCCGGCAGGAGGCTCCCCGCGTACGCGTGCTGGCCATGTCGGGGGACGAGGACCCGGCGCCCGCGGTGCAGGCGCTGCGGGCCGGGGCCGAGGGTTTCCTGCCCAAGAGCAGCGAGCCGGCCGATCTGCTGCAGCCTCTGCTGGCCGCGCTGGACGGCTGGGTCGTGCTGCCGTCCGACCTGTTGCATTCGGTGATGGCCCAGTCGCCCGGGCCGCGGCGGATCTCCGTACCACTGTCCGAAGAGGAACGTGACCTGCTCCAGCTCATCGCGGCCGGGGCGTCGACCACCGAGATGGCCACCAAGCTGCACGTCTCGGAGCGGACCGTGAAGCGGCAGACCGCCACCCTGCTGCGCAAACTACGCGTCTCGACCCGGGCCGAGGCAGCCGCGCTGGCGGGCAGCGCCGGATTGCTGTGACCCCAGGTCGACATGGTCGGCGGGATTCCCGAGGCCTTCCGGATCAAACGGCGAAAGTACGGACGATCAGGAACACATTGAGCGCGATGATCAGAGCGGCGGCCAGCATGGCGACGGCCGTCGTCACCGGGTGGTTGGTCTGGTCGCCCATGATGTCGCGGCGCCGGGTCAGCCAGATCAGCGGCACCAGCGCGAACGGCACGCCGAACGACAGCACCACCTGCGACCAGACCAGGGCGGCGGTGGGGTCGGCCCCGATCAGCAGGATGACCATCGCCGGGGCCATCGTGACCAGCCGGCGCAGGGTCAGCGGGATGGTGCGGCCGATGAAGCCCTGCATCACCACCTGGCCGGCGTAGGTGCCGACGCTCGACGACGCGAACCCTGAGGCCAGCAGGGCGATGGCAAAGGCCAGGGCAGCGTACCGGTCGAGGGTGACGCCGAGCCCGGCGTGAATGCCTTCCAGGGTGTCGGTGCCGGGGATGCCGCTGCCGAAGAACAGTCGCGCGGCGATCGTGAGCATCACCAGATTGACCAGTCCGGCCAGGGCCAGCGCGACCAGCGTGTCGACGCGCTGGCAGCGCAGCACCGTGCGCCGCTGTTCCGGGTCGGCGGCGGCCGGGGCCCGCGACTTCGTCAGCGCGGAGTGCAGGTAGATCACGTGCGGCATGACCGTCGCGCCGAGGATGCCGGTGGCCAGCAGCAGGCTGTCGGTGCCGGAGAACGTCGGCACGAGCCCGCCCGCGATCCCGGCGACGTCGGTGCCGGCCCGCAGCGCGTCGTAGACGAAGCCCAGCAGGATGACTCCGAGCAGACCGCCGATGACGGCCTCGAACCGCCGTACGCCCCGCTTCTGCAGACCGAGCAGCGCGAACGCCACCACACAGGTGATCAGCCCGCCGACCGGCAGCGGGATGCCGAAGATGAGATAGAGCGCCAGCGCCCCGCCGATGATCTCGGCCAGGTCGGTCGCCATGGCGACGAGCTCGGCCTGCACCCACAGCACCCGCGAGGTCCGGCGGGACAGGTGCTCGCGGCAGAGCTCCGGCAGGTCGCGGCCGGTGACCACACCCAGCTTGGCCGAGAGCGACTGGATCAGCATGGCCATCAGGTTCGCCGCCACGATGACCCAGACCAGCTGATAGCCGAAGGTGGCGCCGCCGGTGAAGTTGGTGGCGAAGTTCCCGGGGTCGGCATAGGCGATGGCGGCCACGAACGCCGGCCCGAACCAGGGGGCCACCCGCGCAACCTGTCGACGGATCGGGAGCGCGACGTCGAGAACCACCATGGCCGGTCCTGTCCCCCGATCGGGTGTCCCAGGAGTGCCACCGGCAGACCCGTCGGGGCCAAGGTTTATGCCTATGACCCCGGGGGATCCGGCGCGCCATGGACCAACGACGAACACCGGTGCTGGACGCCATCGAGCAGTTCCGGCAGGAAGACCGGTACACCTTCGCGCTGCCCGGACACCGCCTAGGGCTCGGCATCGACGACCGCACCGCTGCGGTCCTGTCCCGCGGCGCCTTCGAGGCGGACGTGATCACGGCGAAGGGCGCCGTGTCCGAGGCCGAAGCTCTGATGGCCGATGCGGTCGGCGCCAGGCAGGCTGTCTTCGCCACCTGCGGCTCCACCGTCTCGATGCACACCGCGATGCTCACCGTCACCGGGCCGGGCAAGAAGATCCTGGTCGACCGCAACGTCCACAAGTCGGTCGTGGCCTCGCTGATCCTGGCCGGGGCCCACCCGGTCTGGCTGCGGCCGCGCTGGGACCCGGAGAACCAGATCGCCCACCCGGCGAGCGCCGACGACGTCGCCGAGGCGCTGCGCCGCGAACCGGACATCTCCGCCGTCCTGATGATCACGCCGACCGAGTACGGCACCGGCGCCGACGTCCGGGGCATCGCCCGACTCGCGCACCGGCACGGCGTACCGCTGCTGGTCGACGAGGCCTGGGGCGCGCACTTCCCGTTCCACAACGACCTGCCCACGGCGGCCATTCAGGCGGGGGCCGACCTCGTGGTGCAGAGCCTGCACAAGGCCGACGGCGGTCTCTGCCAGGCGTCGATGATCCTGGTCGGTGGCGACCTGGTCGATCCGGTCGACCTGCGCCTGCGGCTCGACCTGCTCACCACCACCAGCCCGTCGGCGCTGCTCTACGGCTCGATCGACGGCTTCCGCCGCCGGATGGTGGCCGAGGGGCACCAACTGCTCGACGAGGCCCTGCGCCGGGCCAACCACCTGCGCGTACGTCTCGGCAAGGTGCCCGGTCTGGGCGTGCTGGACGAGTCGATCATCGGTCACGACAGCGTCGCCGAATGGGACGCCCTCAAGCTGTCGGTGGACGTGTCCCAGCTCGGGCTCACCGGCTATCAGGTCAAGGACTGGATGCAGGAGCGGCACCGGTTGCTCGTCCAGCTCGGCGACGCCCGGCGAGTGATCTGCTCACTGACCTATTCGGACAACGAGGTCGCGATGGAGCGGCTGGCCGGCGCCTTCGAACAGCTCGCGGCCGAGCCGCCCCGTCCCGACCGTCCCGCGCCGGCCGTTCCGGAACTGCACGACCTCGACCTCGACCAGGCGATGAACCCCCGCGAGGCCTACTTCGCCGCCACCGAGCAGGTCGCCGACCCGGCCGGCCGCATCTCGGCCGAGATGATCAGCCCGTACCCGCCCGGGGTGCCGGCCATCCTGCCCGGCGAGCGTTTCAACGAGGCGGTCGTCGACTATCTGCGGGCCGGGCTGGCCGCGGGCATGACGATCCCGGACAGCGCCGATCCCGATCTGAAGACGTTCCGGGTGGTGCGCGAGTGATGTGACACCGCCGGGCCACCGGCTGTCCCGCCAGGGACAGCCCTTCGGGTAGGTGAGGAGTGTTCCGCTTCCATCGACTTGGAGGACTTGATGTTCAAGCACGTCGACTACCTGCAGTTCCAGGCCAAGCCGGAGAAGCCGGACGCCCTCTTCGCCGCCAAGCTCCAGGAGCTGGTGGGTGGCCAGTTCGGCGAGATGACCGTGATGATGCAGTACCTCTGGCAGGGCTGGAACTGTCGCGTGCCCGGCAAGTACAAAGACATGATCATGGACATCGGGACCGAGGAGATCGGTCACGTCGAGATGCTGACGACCATGCTCGCCCGGCTGCTCGAGGGCGCTCCCAGCGAGACCACCGAGAAGGCGGTCGCCGCCAACCCGGTGCTCGCCGCGGTGATCGGCGGCATGAACCCGCAGCACGCCATCGTCACGGGCGGCGGAGCGCTGCCCCGCGACGCGGCCGGCGTGCCGTGGAACACCGGTTACATCATCGCCAGCGGCAACCTGCTGACCGACTTCCGGTCGAACGTGGCCGCCGAGGCGCAAAGCAGGCTGATGACCAGCCGCGTCTACAACATGACCGACGACCGCGGCGTCAAGGACATGCTCCAGTTCAACCTGGCGCGTGACACCTACCACCAGCAGCAGTGGCTCCTCGGCATCGAGCAGCTGATCGCGGACGGCTTCACCGACTCCCCGATCGAGCAGTCCAACGCCGACGTGGAGAAGGACTTCGCCCGCCGCACCTTCTACAGCTTCGACCCGGAGAGCACCGCGGGCGAAGGCCGCTGGGCCCAGGGCGAGACCCTGCTCGGCGACAAGATCGACTACGTCCCCGACGCCCAGCCCCTCACCGACGACAAGCCGCTGGGCCCCGCCCCCGACCCCAAGCTGTACGTCACCTACGACGGCTCCATGGGCAAGGGCAAGCCCGGCACCGGCGCGGCCGCCCACGGCCAGGGCGTCGCCAACGTGGTCAACAAGATCAAGGGCGCCCTCGACTAAGTCCTGGATCAAAGAGCAGCCGTACGGCCGGGCGGTCCCACCGCCCGGCCCGGTTGTGTGCGCACTTCGGGGCCGCGGGTGTCACCGGACGGTCATGGCCAGGACGGTCGAGGCAATCGGCAGCGCGCCGAGGCCGACGGCGTACAGGCCCAGAATGGCTTTCCGGCCGGCGCGGTAAGACAGCGGAGGATCGCCGGCGTGGCCGGCCGGGACGCGTATACGTTCGGACGTGGCCGGTTGTCCGAGCGGTGATCTGCTGCGGTCCTCGTGCGCCAGCCACAGCAGGAGGTCGGCTCGGCGGTGGCCGTCGTCATCAGTGTCACGGTCCGAGGTGACATACCGGACCTTCTCGCGCGCGACCCGTTCCAGACGGTCCACCAACGGTCGCAGGTTCCGGTCGATCAACCACGCTCGGGCCTCGTCGCCGTCGGCCGGCCGGCCGACGATCGAGTCGTTCAACAGGTCGCCCTTGGTGATCACCACGGCGATCCGGTCAAGGGTGGATCGGTCCTTCAGAATCTTCAGCAGAACGGCCCGAAGGACGTCGACGGGATCGTCCCGCGACGGATCGGGACCGGTGGCAGTGGGTCGGCTGTCCCGGACAACCTCGTGCAACTCGGCCACCGCGCCGGGGTCCACGACAACCATCAGGCTGCGAACGTGCCGTAGGTAACCAAGGCGCGTCGTCCGGCTCTCGTCTCGGAACAGCTCGCCGGCCGCGTCGAAGATGGTCAGGATGCGTCCTCCCCGGCCGACCCGGGAAACGTCGGCCACGACGGCCGTGGGCATGTCTCGCTGGGTCGGCCGGGTATTGCCGGCCCGCAGTTCCTGGTGGCGACGCTCTTGCTCGTTGTGTTGTGCGGGGTCGGTGATGGTGACAGCGCCGTGAAACGACCCCGTCAGTTCGTGCAGGGCCAACGTGAGATACGTGGTCTTGCCGGCGCCCGTGCCCCCGATGATCGGGATCGGCTCGATCGGCACCCGTCCGGTGCGGGCCGGCAACTGCTGGTGACAGTGTGGGCAACGTGCGGTCAGCCGGTGCCGACCGAGCACCGTCGCGGTCGGCAGACGCCGGTTGCACAATCGGCAGACGTGCCACAACACGCCGAATCGATTGGGTCGCAGGTCGGTGTGCACGTGGGGATCGGCCGCGTCCCGCGTTCCCGGGCACAGGTACTCGGCCTGATTGATCTTTCGCCAGCAGGAGCTGTGTGGGCAGGTCGTCCGGATCCGGCGACGCCACCCCAGGGCGGCGTCCACTCCTCGGAGCAGCCACCCGGCGGCCCAGCGCGATCCACTGAGCAGCAGCCAGATCACGGCGAGCAGGACCGCTACCACCGCGCTGGAGATGGCCAGAACCGCCACCGCCAGTCCCCAGCCCAGCCGATAAGCCAGACGTACAGGAATCAAGAGCTGCTTGGTGCCCGGCCGGGCGAACCAGTGGGCGGCGTCGTTGGAGGCTCGTTCCAGCCGTGCGCGCGCCGTTTCCGCGCCTTGGCCCGACAACTGCTTGAAGTCCGGCCACAGCCGGTGCTGAAGATAGGGCGGATACGTGGTGCCTTCCTCGGAGGCACTGCCGGCAGGTGCGTTTCGCACCCCGTCCAGCAGGGCCCGGCCGCCCTGCACGCTGACCATCACGAGCGAGACGATCGTCACCAGTGGAAAGAGCAGAAACAGGAGGACTACCGCGGCCACCAGGACGTAGAAGACGAACTTGTCCATGCCTTCACGGAAACGGGTGACGCCTGAGTCCTGATCACCCGTTTCGCTCATGACGGCCTCCGGAACAAGTGGCGCCGAGGCTTGTTCACTTGGTCGATCCGATCGACGGCCTTCCGCATCGGGCCGTCCGGCGCCGAGGACGCGAAGGCGGCCAGCGGCGCCCGGAGGGAGGGACCGACGGCTCGCACGCCTTTGGGTGACACCTGCAGCATCCAGGCGGCCACGGCGTCGAGGACGCGCCGCGCGGTCACGGGACCGGCGGCTCCGTACCACTGGCCGATCGCCCGGGCGCCTTCTCTCGCTTCGCGTTCGTCGGTGCCGTCCAGCGCGGCGAGACCGAGGACCAGAACCGCGTCGACCATGGCGCCCACCGGCCTGCCGGCGCCGGGGAACTCCTGCAACCGTCGCGCCAGCATGACCGGCGCCGTACCGCTCACGGCGTAGGTCGCCCAGGCGCGGCTGCACAGTTCGAGCACCTCCGGCGATGCCGGCGGTACGGGGCGCGGGTGCCCGGGCCGGCCGAAGATCTCCAGGCAGTTCTCGGGGGTCGGCGGCACCTCCCAGATGTGCTTGAGTGCCGAGACCACCGAGACGTGGGCGGAGACGAGTGCCAGCGCGCGACGCGAGCATTCGATCCGCCGCTTCGGCACCCGTCGCGCGATGTCGACGAGCACGACCAACGCGATCCGCGGGGTTGCCGTCAGGTCACGGTCCTCGAGGCCCAGGCGAGCCTGCGGAGTCAGGACACGGTCCATCACCTCGGTCGGGGCTTCCTCCAGTCCACCCAGGACGCCCGCGAGGATCAGCTCCCGCGGATACTTCGGCATGGTGAGGACCTTCACGAGGTCGACCGTTCCGCGGCGTCCGCATCCGACCGCGGCCCGGCGGATGTCACTTTCCGGGCACACCCCGGTGAGCTGGTCGGCCAGCGTCACCAGGTCGGTCAGCTCATCCACCGATGTGATCGAGTTGAGGGCCGTGATCAGCATCCCGGCCGCGGCGTCCTTGGTCGCGGCCGACAGCGACCTGACTCGCGGCACCCGGGATTGCCGGGCCGGCACCCGGCAGACCGCCTCGACACAGTGCAGGACCGCCGACTCGGCGAATCGCTGCTGTCCGGCCGCGGCGGCCGACTCGGCCACCGTGGCGTACGCCTCGAACGTCCAGCCGACGCCGAGTTCCCGATGCTGCCAGTCGTCGTCGGGGAAGTGGTGTGCCCCCACCCGCAGCGCCTCGGTTATCGCCTTCGTGCCCGCCAGCCGGAGCAGGTCGGCCGTGCTCTCCCCGGGTCGGCTCAACAGCCCCAGAATCGCCGCGTACTCATGGTGCTGTGGCATCGCGACCGTGGCCAGCGAGCCCGCCATGCTGACGAGTTCGCCCAAGGCTCTGAGCTCCTCCGACGCCCACAACTGAGCGATCGAACGGGCGAAAATGCTCGAGGCTGTCGCCGGCGCCTCGAGCGACTCCGCAAAGTACGCGGGGCCACCCCCGACCGCGGCCCACACCGCCGGCGTGGTCCCGACGACAAGGGTGCCGGCGATGGCCGGATCGCCGCTGTACGTCACGAACGACAAGCGCTGGGCCAGGTCGGCCGGCAGCGAGTAGGAGACGGCGGCGATCCATCTGACAACGTCGGGGGCCTCGTCGGTGACGATCACGATGCGTCCTCGATGTCCGCCCAGCAGGGGCAGCACCGCCTCGATCAGGGCAGCGAGGAAATGCTCGGCGCGGGGGCCGGCCTGGCGAAGCCAGGACATGACGCGCACCGGGTCGACTTCGGTTCCCGGCAGCGCGGGCTGAGCCGGCGGAAGGTTGTCGTCCGGCAGCCGCGCCGGCGGCGTCGCGGTCGACCACGCCGACTGCCAGAGCTCGATCGGCCGGAGCCCTTCGATCTCGTCCGGGGTGGTGAGGACGGCATGGCCGAGGAAGTTGCCGGGCCGGCCCATGAAGTCCTCGCCGTGCGGCCGGCATTCAGCGAAGACGAGGCCGAGTTCGGATGGCGCGTACGAGAAAGCCACGGGCAGCCGAGCCTCGTCCTCGGCGACCAGGTCGATCGGAGTGTCGGGCGGCGCTTTGTACCTCAGCCACGGGAGCACGGCGTCGCGCATCGCGGTGCCGGCACCGGCCGAAACAGCGACGAACTGCCACCCCGAGCGAGCTTCGAGCCCGGCCGACGTGCTCATGTACCAGAACTCGTACGCCATCAGACCAGTCCGATCTCGCCGATGAGCCAGACGAACGGGTCGGTGACCCGGTGGGGCCGCACGCCGAGACTGTCGACCTTGCCCTGGTCGATCGCCGCACCGAGCGATGAGACTCCGAAGTACCCGCTGCGCCGGTAGTGCAGCGACAGGAACTGTTCGAGGTCGGCATTCCAGCTGTGCAGGAGCGACCGAACTTGCTCGTCGACCGACTCGCGGTCGTCACTGTCCGGGCTACGTCGACGGTGCATCGCGGACTGCGTTGTCAGCCGTTCCGCGAGTGCGTCGATCTTGGTCAAGGTGACGGCTATCGGCGGTGACTTCCTCCCCGGTGCGCGGCGGGGGCGGGTCACGTACTCCAGAACCGTACGAGGGCCGGGAACCCGGTGGCGCGCTTGGGCCGGCAGCCGATCGGCCAGGTCCGCGCCGGAATCAAGATGCTCCGGGTCGACGAGCAGAATCAGGGCCGCGGCCTCTCTGAGGTAGCCACCGATGTACCTGGTGTGCTGCTCATCAGCCACGTCGTCGCCCGCTGTGTCGTAGAACAGCAGGAAGCCGAGTTTCTGGTGTCGCGAGTCCGTTCCCCGCTCCCACCGGAAGATCAGCGGGTCTCGGGGATCGGCCGGCGTCTCCACTTGCGTCCCCGGTAACGCGATGCCGTTCTCGAAAAGCCGGGTCTCCATCTCGAGATAGCGGCGTGCTGTGTCGTCGTCAGCGTCACTGAACCCCGCGTGCAGTTCCGGGGCGACGACCTTACTGATCAGCCGGATGAGGACGGTGAGGTACGTGCTTTTCCCCGAGCCGGCACCTCCGACGATCGCCACGACATAGCTGCGGGACTCGCAGTAGTTGGTGGGCAGGCGGCGTCCGCAGAGGCAAACCCGCTCCTCGATCTCGTGGCGTTTCGGGCACACTGTCGGCTGTCGCAAGAATCGGCCCCGGATCGGCTGGCAGCCGTGATGTTCGGAACAGCGATAGAGAATGTCGGTGGTCGCCCGTCGCCGGCGGCAGTACGGACAGAAGATTTTCACCGCCGCTCACCCCACTGACGCTGCCGGCCGATGGGCGGATCGATCAGTTCGACGTCCGACTCCGGGGCGAAACACCGCACCCATCTCACCGTGGCGGCCGGCGGTCCGACCGTCAGCCGATAGGGCGTCTCTCCGTCCAGGACGACGTCCGAAAGTCGTTCCCGCACCAGCCCGTCATCCCCATGCAGCGGTTGGCGGTCGGTCGCGGTCACCACGAGCAGCCGGGGAATGCGCACCTTGGTCGGGCTCACCAGGCCGATGTCGATCCCGCCGTCCGGAGTCCGGTCCAGCGTGTACCGCACGAACGGGCGGGCGGCCACCTGGGCATCGGCGGCGGCTCCCCGTTTGCGCTCGCCGGCCCACACCCCGATCGGGAAAACACGCACCGTGGTGGCGGCGCCCGTCGCCGGTATCCAGACGCCACCCCGGTTCTCGTACGAGCCTCTGGTCACGGCTTGGCGGCCGTCAGTTCCGTCGGTCGCCGTCCAGCTGACCTCGGCCTCGAGCAGGCCGACCGGCCAGCTCCAGGACACCTGAATGTCGGTTCCCCGGCGTAGCACCGTGGGCGGCTCGCCGATCGAAGGGATCGGCGCGTAGGTCGTTCGTGCACCGTAGGTTCGCCAATCGCCGGAGACGGTGACCGCGTAGACCCAACCTGGTCGGTTCGGCATCATCATCTCGATGTGAGTGCCGCCGACCATGGTGCCGGCTTCTTCAAGGCCCTGACCCCGGAGAGTCGTACCGAAGGCGGGCGGCTCGGAGCGGGAGAAGGCGATCATCAACTCGCCGCGATCCGGATGATCGAACTTCACGCTGAGCCGACCGGGTGTCGCCGCGTATCCGACGTCCAGCCGCCGCACCGCCTCCCCCGCACGCGTCGTGGAAACAGTCACCCGGCGCGGCGCCGACGTGCCTTCCTGGTAGCGGGCCAGCACGTCGTACTCGTACGTCGGGCCGGCCGAGACATCGGTGTCGGTGTAGCTGTAGCCGCGTACCTCCCACGGTTCGGCTCGGTCACCACAGCGGATCATGACTGCCTCCGCCCCCGGAGGAAGCTGCCAGGACAAGATGATGCGGTCGGCCTCGAATCTGCCGTTGAGCCCGGTGACCGGCGGGAGAACTCGAACGCTCTCGGCGGGACGTGGGGCAGACGACACACCGTTCCGTTCGGCGACGACCGCGTACCACACGGTTTGTCTCACGGGCGGCCGGTTGTCGATCGCGCTGAAGGCATCAGCGCCCGGTTCCGTCTCGACGGGACGGAAGTCGTCCTTGGCCGAGATCTTCCTGACCACCCGGTACGTCACGTCGTCCGACGGCGGCCCGGCCGGCGTCCAGCGAATCTCCACGCTGAGGTCTCGCACGGTCACCTCGACCTGCTCCGGCGCCGGCGGCGGGAACCGTCGCCACGCCTCCGCAACACCGGGCAGATCCGGCACCCACGTCTCGGCGTAGTGAAGCAATTGCCACGCAAGCTCGGGTTTCTCTTCCCGGCCGGCCTCCTCAAGCCACTCCTGGGCCTGCTCGACCCGTCGGGTCAGCCAGACAGCGGCGCGTTCCAGCTCCTTGTCGCGACGGTCGGGCGGTAGATTCCGAACGTAGGTATAGGAGCCATAGCAGCGGCCGAGGTCAAGGTCGGACTGCAAGTGCTCCAGTGCCGGTCGTTGCTTCGGCGTGCTTTCGGCATCGATGGCATACGCCAGCCGTCGTACGTCTTCCTCGACCAGCCCCCACTTTCGGAGCGCCGCCATCAGGTCCGATCCGGCGCGACGCGTCTTCCGCCCGTGCTCGGCGATCTGCCAGAGGAACAGGTGCCGCAGATCGCCGGCCGTCAAAGGTTCCAGTGCGGACCAGACAGTCCTCAGCTCGCCCGGCCTTCGCCGAGCGGCCGCTGCCACCGCCGCCTCATCGAGCCGGATCTCAGGTCGATCAGCGACCTGCACGTCATCGCCCAGCACGCCGAGAATGTCAGCGAGCGCGTTGTCACCCGCCCAAAGCAGGTCAAGGACGTGCCGTGCGCCGGTGCTGACGATGACCTGCTGGACCTGGGTCGCCCGCAGCAGCGGCGTCAGAACCGGCAGTGAAGCGGGCTCTTCCAGATAGATGCCCAGTTCGTCGACGAGGCGCTCGAGGTCCTCGGCAGTGAGGCCGGACTCCTGCCGGATCCGCTCGGCGTCGCTGCGCCGGCAGATCTGCCAGGAACCGGCGATCCCGGTGATCCTGTTCCGCGGGTCCCGGGAGGCGTCGCGACTGTCCTCGACGACATGCTGAATCTCGAAGAGCCGATCTTCAAGGGGATCGGCGAAGACGGCCTCGTACTTGGTCTTGTGCTCATTCTGGAGCCACCGGAGCAGGGCAAGATACTCGTACTCGTTTCGCACCTGTAGTTCGCGCCAGAAGTTCACCGTCCAGTCGACCCGTTCACGGACGTGTTCCGGGTCGGTCGGGTTGTCGATCAGGTAGCGGCGACCGAGGTCCTCCAGAATGCGCCGGTCCTTGACCGCGAGATCCAAGTTCTCGCGGTATCGCACCTCATTGTCCTTGGCCGGGCCGAGCGGGCTCGTCGCGATGCGGAACCGGAGCCCCCGCACGTCGGCGAGCATTCGCGGAGTCTGGTCCTGCGCCAGATTCTGCATGGCCTTGTGCAGGTAGCGGTCCAGGTCGTCGACCGTGACGAAGCCGTCGCGGTCGACGTCGGCGGCGCCCCCTTCCAGCCCGGCAACGAGAGCGCCGGTGAACACCGACCGGCCTTCATTCTCGTAGGCGGTCTCCCGGGAGGCCGCGGCAGCGATGATCACTTTGCCGCCGCCTCCGTCGGGCCGGCCGAGCACCTGGCCGACGTACTTCTCGACGGGCTCGAGCGGCCCCCCGAAGGCACGAGCGGCGTAACAACAGTCGAGGATCACCACAAGCCGGCGGGATCGGCATTCCCGGATCAGCCGGTGAAGGGTGTCGGCGTCGAGGCCGGTGTCCGGGCTGCCCGGGTCGGTGTCGGCTGCGGCCAGATAGAACATGCCGTCGCGGGCGACGAGCCCATGGGTCGCGATGTGCACCAGCGCCACCTCGTGGTCCGTGACCTCGGAGAGGAAGGCACTCAGGCGACTGACCAGCGCGAACCGATCCGGGTTGACCAGCACGCTCTCGACCGCGTACTCGCCGATGTCAGGGCGGCGCAGAACGTTCGCCAGTCGCTCCGCGTCGGCGAGCGGGGCGGTCAGCGTAGGGATCCCCGAATGTTCGAAGTCCTGAACGGCGACAACCAGAGCCCGCCCGTAGGCCGCCACCCCGGCCTACTCGTCGTCTTCGTCGTCGTCGAACAGTTCCAGTGCTTTCGCGATGTCGTCATCGCTAGCGCCTTCGACGACCAGTTCCCGGCCGCCCGAAGTGAGCCGGACAACTCGGGCGCCTCTGTCCCGGCCGCGCCACTCGCCGACGAGTTTGACGATCTCGGTGATCAATTCGATGGTGGGCTTCAAGCTCACGATCAGCGCGCCGATCTCGACCAGGTCGACGCCTCGGCCTCCCGGTGGAGCGGGCTTCGTCGGGACAGTGACCGCGAGGCCGAGATCCGCCAAGCTCCGGCGGATCTCCTGAGTCGACGACTCGAGACGTAGATCGGGTCCCGGTTCGTCCAGGTCGATCTGCAGGGTACGCATGGAGTCCGCGTTCACCAGGTCACTCCCGTCGCTGTGGGTCATCGTGACGTCACCAGAATGATCTAAGTGATCGATCATGCGCAATGCCCAGCCGGACATCTCTGTTCTCGCGTTGTTGAGCTGGTCGATGATGGGCCGCATGCAACCCAGCCGCCGAGCCGATCGTCATGGGGGTGTGAGACGAGACAGAGGCTCGGGCCGGACCGAGCGAGACGAGCAGTTCCACGATTTCGTGGTCAGCCGGCGCCCTCGGCTTCTGCACACGGCCACCCTGCTGACCGCGGGCGACATCCACCTGGCCGAGGACCTCGTCCAGGCAGCGCTCACCAAGCTGTACGTCGCCTGGCCGGCCTTCAAGCGAGCCGACAACCCGGACGGGTACGTGCGTCGCGTGCTGGTCAACGCGTTGATCGACGAGAAGCGGCGGGTCTGGCGGCACCGCGAACGCAGCATGGCCGTCCTCCCCGACGTCCCCGGTGACACGCCGGCCGGCGCCGGAGCCGCGGGCGAGGCCGTCAAGCAGGCGCTGCGTGAACTGCCGCCCCGCATGCGGGCCGCCGTGGTGTTCCGCTACTTCTACGACCTCGACGTGGCAGCGACGGCGGACGCGCTCAGCTGCTCGGAGGGCAACGTCAAGAGCCAGACGGCCCGCGCTCTGGATCGTCTCCGAGCCGCCCTGCACGACAGCGTCCGACCCACCTTTCTCAGCCAGGGAGCCACCCCATGACCGACCTGCGTGACCACTTCCGCAACATCGCCGGTCCCGTCCCCGACCCCACCGAAGACCAGGTGGAGGCCGACCTCGCCCGCGGCCGCCGCGCCCTGCGCCGCCGCCGGGTCGTCCAGGCCTGCTCCGGTTCGGCCTTCGGTGTCGCCGCCCTGGCCGCGGCGATCGCGGTCGCCACGAGTACGGGAACTCCCAGCGCACCGGCCGACCGGACCACCGCCGCCACGGTTGCCGTACAGCTCGTCGCCTACAAGGGTGAGCAGCCCGAAGGCTTCACCGTCGACAAGGTCCCCGACGGCTGGTACGTGCACACGAGCGAGCAGGGCTTCCTGACGATCGCCCCCGAGAAGGCGAAGCCCGGCGCCGGCTTTGACAACCCCCAGTCGTTCGAAAACAAGATCACCGTCATGCTCGAGTCCAAGGACCAGAGCGGACCGGGACGCGAAGGCAAGACCGTCAAAGTCGGCGACCAGGAAGGCATCCTGCTCAAGAGCCTGGAACCGGCCGACGCCAACGGCGACAGCGGCTGGTCGCTGTGGGTCAAGCAGCCGTCCGGCATCTACCTGATCGTCCAGGTGTGGCAGGGGCTCGGCCTGACCGAGGCGCAGATCGTCGAACTGGGCGCCGGCGTCCACGTCCTCAAGGACGCCAAGCAGGGCGTCGGCTGACGCTCAGCGCAGAACAGCCCGCGGCGTCCCCGCCGCGGGCTGATGCTCACACCTTGTCGTGCGCAGCTCGCAGTGCCGAGGCCCGAGCCTGATCGGCGGCGGCCCGCCACCGGCCGATTTCCTTGATCGCCCCGTCCAGCTGCAGCTGCAGAGCCCGCAGCCGCTGATCCACAGCCATCCCGGTGGCCGCCACATCGCCCGTATCAAGCTCGATCCGTCGCCGCGGCGCCTCCCCGGTCACCTCCTCGACCGCCCGCGCGGCCCGCTCGATCGTCCGTCCCAGCCCCGGCCCCTTCGCGCGGATGTCGTCGACGAGCTCGGTGCGACGCCGGCGGGCGGCTTCAGCCTCGTGCCAGCTCTCGCTGTCACGCACGGGCTTACCCTTGGGCGCCTCGGTCCGGAGGGTCGCCGCGATGGCCCGGCGCATCCCCTCGCAGGCCCGAAGCGCCTTGTCGCAAGCCCGTACGGCATCCAGCAGCGCGCGGAAGCCGGGGTCGTCGCGGGTCAGGATCGGGTCGAGAAGCCCGTCCATACGCTGCGCATACTTGGCGTACGCGGCCTCGGCCTCCGCCAAGGTCTTCTCGGCGGCACGGCGGGCATCGCGAGCGCGCCGGTATCGCTGGGTGCGGCCGTCGTCGGCACTGAACAGGCCGCCCAACATCCGATCCCGCCAGTCGGTGCCGCCGGACGACTCGGCCAGACCACGCTCGGCCTCGTCGAAGCCGCGCCGGGCCGCCGCGAGGTCCTTCTGAGCCGACCGCAGCAGCGCGAGATGCGGGGCCAGCAGAGTGCGATCCCGGTCGCTCAGCACAGGTCCACGCTCCTGCTTCGTGGGAACACCTAGCCGGCCTGGGAGTCGATCTCCCGCTGGTCGGCGGCCCGGTCGCGTTCATCGGCTTGAGCGTCCCGGGAATCAGCGAGGCGGTCACGGGCGTCGGCGGCACGGTCCCGGGCCTCCGCGGCCCGCTCCCGCTCGTCGGCCTGCCCCTCCCGCAGCCGGTGCCGGCCGTCGCGCGTTTCCTCGCGGGCGTCACCAACCCCTTCGCGCACGTTCAGCTCCAACTCGCGAATGGTGGCCCGGGTGTCCCGAACTTCCAGGTCAACCACATGCTGGTCATCATCACGCTGCTCATCCGACGCGGACCCGGCCGCGCGAACCGACTGCCGCACCTCATCCGACGGCACCTCCCCACTGCGGTACGCGTCCGCCGCCGCCGTCTCCGCCGCCGCAAAAGCCCGCTCACGCTCAGCATGCTCCGCCGCGCCGGGAAGGTTCGGTGCGGCGCGGTCATGGATGTCGGCGCTCATGGCGGCGGTCTCAGCAAACTCATCGGCCCGCTCCGCCAGAGCCTCGAAATTCTCAGCCATCTTGTCGGCCGCGGCGGACATCCGGGCGCGGGCTCGCTGGTGGTCGCTCTCCTCCATGCCAGCGACTATCCACCACTGACGAGCCTGACACCATCACGGGTGGCCGTCATCTGCCCGCGGCGTCAGCTCTCGCCTGCTGGACGGGCTGAGGGAAGGCGGGGCTTGGAGAGTGAAGCGTCCTGCGTCTGACCGGCCGGTCGCCGAGCTCGGAAGCGCGATACAAACCCGCGGACGTGCCTGAAGCAGGACTCATGATCGGTGGTCAAGGCTCTGACCTGGTGCCCCCGGTAGTGTCCTGGCTCAAGACATAGGAAACCCCTGTCTCAAGTCATCGGAAACTGGTGTGTCGGGACATAGGAAACTTTGGATGACGGTGATCGTCGCGGGGTGTCCTTAGCGCGTGTCGTGATCACTGCCGTTGTCCTCGAGGGTCGTAGCCAGGCCGAGACCGCCCGCGCCTACGGCGTGTCCAAGGGCTGGGTGTCAAAGCTCATCGCCCGGTATCGGGCCGAGGGTGAGGCTGCCT
>NZ_JALPVJ010000063.1 GCF_023544445.1 Actinoplanes sp. M2I2
CTAGGTGACTGGTGTTAAACAGGGGTTGATCGGCGTAGCCGATCGACCCCTGTTGTGGATTGGGGCGGTAGGTGTGTCGGTGATGTGCCTGGTGGTGCGGGCGGATGTGTTTGCCAGTAATGGTTGTGGGTCTTCTCAGAGGTTCTGGGGTGTCACGGCCGGGGGTGGTGCGGGTGCTTTGATCCGCGGTCAGGCGGTGGCCCAGCCCTGGTTTTGATCGTGGGTAAGTCCGAGGGTGGCGAGCCGGGCGAGGTTGGTCGCGGCGGCCAGCAGGGTGAAGTCCGCGGTGACGCGGAGCAGTCCGCGCATGCGGGCGCGGCGTCCGCCGTGCCGGCGGCGCATCAGATGGGCGATCTTGCGTTCGATTTTGGGGCGGGTGGCCCGGTAGTCGGCTTTCCAAGCCGGGTCCCTCTGGCGGGTCCGGGCTGTGGTGAGGTGGTTTTCCCAGTGGCTGATGGTGATGTGCCGGCCGGTCTTGGACGTGGTGCACTGCGCTCGCAGGGGGCAGTCGGTGCAGGCTGCACCGAAATCGGCTTGTCCGGCATGGCGGGGGTGTCCCTTGACCGGCCGGATCCCGATGGTGACCTGGTTCGGGCAGGTCACCGTTCCGGCGCCGACGTCGAATTGGTCCTTGGTAAATCCGCCGGTTGGTGAGTTCGGCGGCTGGACCTTGGTCTTGATGTCGATCCCGGCGTCGTGCAGCCGTTGCAGGACTTCACCGGCGCCGTAGGCGGCGTCACCGTAGACAGCCGCGTCGCCCGCTGATGCGCCGTCGGGGCTGCCGGTGGGTGGGTCGGTGAGATCGGTGATCAGGTCGGCCGCCGGTCCGGCGTCGCCGGTGTTCCCGGCGGTCACGCTGGTGGCGGTGATGATCTCACTGTCCGGGTCCAGGGCGAGGTGGCCTTTATAGCCGTCGAACCCGCGGTGGCTGGTCTTGTGTCCGTGCCGGGCCTGCGGGTCGACCGTCGAGATCACCCGGTCGGGGGCGA
>NZ_JALPVJ010000064.1 GCF_023544445.1 Actinoplanes sp. M2I2
CTAGGTGACTGGTGTTAAACGATGACTGCTGCCGGTGTGGCAGGCATCGTTAACCCCGATATCTAGTAGTTTGCTGGGATGACGTTGGGTAAAGCGTCGCAGCAGTTGGATCTTCTTGATCCGGTCAGCCGGTTCTGCGCTGAGTCGCTGCCGGCGAACTCGATCTATGCGTTTCTGCATGAGCATCGTGACCGGTTGTTCCCGGACAGCTTGTTCTCCGATCTGTTCGCGCGGGTCGGGCGGCGGTCGGTGCCGCCGTCGGTGGTCGCGGCGGTGATGGTGCTGCAGCGGTTGGAAGGTTTGTCCGACCGGGAAGCCGTGGACAGGTTCGCGTTCGACGTCCGATGGCGATACGCCGCCGGAGTCGGTGGCTGGGACGGTGCTGCGCGGGCCGGGTTCGCGCACACGGTCCTGGTCGACATGCGGGAACGGTTGCGCCGTTCGAAGCGCCCGGACCGGATCTTCGAGGTTGCTCTCGCGGCGGCCGGGCAGGCTGGGCTGGTGGGCCGCCGCCGGGTCCTGGACTCGACACCGTTGTATGACGCGGTCGCCACGATGGACACCATCACCCTGATCCGTTCGGCGATCCGTGGTCTGCTCACCGCGGCCGGCCGGGGCCTGGCCGTTGAATTGCGGGCGGTGTTGTCCAGCGGTGACGACTACACCGCGGCCGGCAAACCGGTCGTGGACTGGGACGACAAGAGCGCCCGGGAGGCGCTGGTCGATTCGCGGGCCCGTGACGGTTACGCCCTGCTCAGCACCCTGGACGGGCGCCAGGATCTGCCTGAAGCGGTGCTTGAGGCGATCCGGTTGCTGGCCACGGTGCTGGGCCAGGACCTGCAGACCGGCGACGACGGGGTCCTGCGCATCGCCCGGAAAGTCGCCCCCGA
>NZ_JALPVJ010000065.1 GCF_023544445.1 Actinoplanes sp. M2I2
GGAACCGGCGCCTACGGCGCAGGACTCGCCCACCGCCTGCGCATCGAACAGGTCGACGTCATCGAAATCGACCGGCCCGACCGCAAAACCCGACGCTTCCACGGCAAATCCGACCCGATCGACGCGATCGCAGCGGCCAAAGCGGCACTAGCCGGAGAACGCACCGGCACCCCGAAACGCCACGACGGGCAAGTCGAAGCCGTCCGCGCCCTGCGCGTCGCCCGGCGCAGCGCCGTCAAACAACGCGCCGACACACAACGCCAGATCAAAGCTCTGATCATCACCGCCCCCGACGCCTTACGCACCCAGCTACGCCGGCTGAACGTCACACAACTGATCACCGTTTGCGCGAACACGCGACCCGAGCACGCCGACGCCGCCAGCCCGGTCACCGCCACCAGGATCGCCCTGCGCTCACTGGCCCGCCGTCACCAGCAGCTAACCGTCGAGATCACCGACCTCGACGAACTGCTCGAGCCCCTGGTCGCCGCCATCAATCCCGCCCTGCGAGCCGCTAACGGCGTCGGCGCCGACGTCGCCGGGCAACTCCTGGTCACCGCCGGCGAGAACCACAACCGGCTCACTTCCGAAGCCGCATTCGCCATGCTCTGCGGCGCCGCCCCACTACCGGCATCTTCCGGGAAAACCACCCGGCACCGCCTCAACCGCGGCGGCGACCGGCAAGCCAACGCCGCCCTCTACACCGTCGTACTCAGCCGCCTGCGCTGGGACACCCGCACCCGCGAATACATGCAACGACGCACCAAAGAAGGCCTCTCCAAAAAAGAGATCATCCGCTGCCTCAAACGATATGTCGCCCGCGAGCTCTACCAGCTCATCACCGCCAACGACCCACAACCAACCCCTTGACATCCATAGGAGCATCCC
>NZ_JALPVJ010000066.1 GCF_023544445.1 Actinoplanes sp. M2I2
GCGTTGGCTCGCGCGACGAAGTCGCGGTTCACCCCGTGCGGCGCGAGGCGGTCGGTGACCGCCCGGCAGGCGGGGTGCGGGTGGGTTGGCGTTGGCTCGCGCGACGAAGTCGCGGTTCACCCCGTGCGGCGCGAGGCGGTCGGTGACCGCCCGGCAGGCGGGGTGCGGGTGGGTTGGCGTTGGCTCGCGCGACGAAGTCGCGGTTCACCCCGTGCAGCGCGAGGCGGTCGGTGACCGCCCGGCAGGCGGGGTGCGGGTGGGTTGGCGTTGGCTCGCGCGACGAAGTCGCGGTTCTCTCACGCGGCGCGAGACGGTCGGAGACCGCGCGGCAGAGGGGGTGCGGGTGGCGTAGCCCCCGCTCGCGCGACGAAGTCGCGCAAAGGAACGAGGCTGGCCGGTCCGCGCGTTCCGCGGACAGGATCCAGCCCCAGTCTCGTGGGCGATACTGGGATCGAACCAGTGACCTCTCCGGTGTGAACGGAGCGCTCTCCCGCTGAGCTAATCGCCCTCAACGAAGACAGACTGTACTAGACCGGCCCCGGAATCCGCGAGCAGGGGTCAGGCCAGGATGTCCTTCGCCTCCTGGAAGAGGTCGATCCCCAGGCTGAGGCGCACCGAGATGTAGACGATCGCGCTCACGAAGACGAAGCTCACCAGCCCCACGACGATCTTGACCGGCCACGACTGGCGGCCGATCCAGTGACGTGATCTCAGCAAGGAGAGGTGTCTGATTCGGTACGACACGGGCAAAAGTATGAGTACCGGACGGTGCTGGATATAGGCGTGGAGCCATCGATAGACCAGTTCTTGCGAAGGAAACAGGTCTG
>NZ_JALPVJ010000067.1 GCF_023544445.1 Actinoplanes sp. M2I2
TGCAACGCCGAGTACACCAGCCGGCCCGACACCGGCCCGGTCGAGGGCACCTCGCCGCTCGGCCGCCCGTGCGTGGCGCAGCCGGAGCGGTGGTGGCCGAACGCCGGCGAGGATCCGGTGGCTTCGTACCGGGACGTGTCGGTCAGCTATGGCGGACAACTCGCGGTCGCGGAGGTGACGTTCCCCGTGCCACGCGGCTCGATCGTCACGCTCATCGGTCCCTCCGGCTCCGGCAAGAGCACGCTGCTGCGCTGCCTGAACCGCATGAACGACCTCGTGCCCGGGTGCCGCGTCACCGGCGACGTGCGCTACCGGGGTATGGATCTCTACGCGCCGGACGTCGATCCGGTCGCCGTGCGTACCCGCATCGGCCTGGTCTTCCAGCGACCCAACCCGTTCCCCATGTCGATCATCGACAACGTCATGTTCGGCCCGCGCACGCTGGGCTTCCACGGCGACATCAACGACATCGCCGAGAACGCGCTGCGCCGCGCCGCGTTGTGGGACGAGGTCAAGGACCGCCTGGGCAAGAACGCGCTGGGGCTGTCCGGCGGCCAGCAGCAGCGCCTGGTGATCGCCCGTGCCCTGGCGATCGAGCCCGACATCCTGCTCATGGACGAGCCGGCGTCCTCCCTCGACCCGAGAAGCACCTCGCGCATCGAGGACCTGATGCACGAGCTCACACCGGGCGTCACGATCGTGATCGTCACCCACAACCTTCAGCAGGCCGGCCGCGTCGGTGACTACACCGCTTTCCTGAGTTCCGA
>NZ_JALPVJ010000068.1 GCF_023544445.1 Actinoplanes sp. M2I2
GCCGTGGTGGAGGGTGGGATTGGTGTGTCCAGGCAAAGCTTGCACTGCCTGACCGCTCGGTGGTGGTGCCACGGTGGGCATCAGAGATCCGATCGAGGAGGAAGCAGTGCTCAGGCAACGCAAATCCCACGTGGCCCTGGCTGTCCTGGCCACGGCCGTGCTCGTGCCGCTGGCCGGCGCCCCGGCATCCGCATCGACACCGGTGGCACGACCGGCGTCGTCAGCAACTCACAACATGGCCGCTGACCACCGGTACCACGCGGCGGCGGCCCGTACCGTGACCGCCGATTCGCTGTATCCCGAAGGGGTGGCCTGGGACCAGACCCGCAACACGTTTCTGGTCAGCTCGAGCCGGCACGGCACCGTGTCGGTGGTCCGCCCGGACAACACCGTCCGCACCCTGATCGACGACCGGCGTGCGATCGCCTCCTACGGTCTGACCGTCGACGCGGCCCGCAACCGGCTGCTGGTGACCTACGCCGACATCGGCACCGCCGTACGGTCGACGCCGGCAACCACCGGCCAGCAATCCGCACTGGGCATCTATGACCTGCGCACCGGCAAACCGTTGCATCTGGTCGATCTGGCGCTGGGCACCGGACCACACGCCGCCAACGACGTCGCGGTCGACCGCAACGGCAACGCCTACGTCACCGACACCTTCGGCGGCACGGTGTTCAAGATCGACACAGCCGGGAAAGTCACCGGC
>NZ_JALPVJ010000069.1 GCF_023544445.1 Actinoplanes sp. M2I2
TCTGGCGCTGGGCACCGGACCACACGCCGCCAACGACGTCGCGGTCGACCGCAACGGCAACGCCTACGTCACCGACACCTTCGGCGGCACGGTGTTCAAGATCGACACAGCCGGGAAAGTCACCGGCCAGTTCCACAGCCCACTGTTCGCGGCGACGGGTTTCGGAGTGAACGGGGTCGTTGTGCACCCGGCCGGATATCTGTTGGTGGGTAAGTACGACAGCGGGCAGGTGCTGCGGGTCGGGCTGGACGGCAGCGGGATCCGGCCGGTCGAACTCGACCAGCTCGCTCCCGGCGCCGATGGCCTCGTCCTGCGCCGCGACGGCTCCCTGCTCGTCGTCACCAACTCTCTCGGCAACCCGGCCGGCACCGCTGCGGTGCGGGTGCTGCGGTCGAGTGACGGGTGGCGCTCCGCGACCACAACCCGGCTGGTGCCGTGGCCGGACCCCGCGCCGACGACGGCAGCGGCCACCCCTCGGGGTCCGGTCGTGCTCGACGGGCGGCTGGACCTCACGCTCGCCGGTGACTTCAGCCTCGACCAGTTCGTACTGCGCCGCTGGTAGGCCAGAGGTGGCACGGGGTGCGGTTCGGTCTGAAAGG
>NZ_JALPVJ010000009.1 GCF_023544445.1 Actinoplanes sp. M2I2
CACCAAAGAAGGCCTCTCCAAAAAAGAGATCATCCGCTGCCTCAAACGATATGTCGCCCGCGAGCTCTACCAGCTCATCACCGCCAACGACCCACAACCAACCCCTTGACATCCATAGGAGCATCCCGGGCGCTGAGGCTACGCGCTTTGAATCGGGCGAATCGCCTTATCCACAGGGGGAATTCCAGGTGTCGATGGCGGTGCGGCCGTGGTCGAAACCGAGGATCGACAGCGTGGCGGTGCCCAGCTTCAGGCGACCCCCACCCTCGGCCGGCATGCCGACCCACCGCGCCCCGACGACCCGCAGCGCGTGCCCGTGCCCGATCAGGGCCACGTCCCCCTGGTCGAGCAGCGGCCGGACCTTCTCCAGGACGCGGTCGATGCGCGCCGAGATCTGGGCCGGCGACTCACCCCCGGGAGCGCCGTCGCGGAACAACCACCAGTCCGGGTCGGTCTCGTGGATCGTCGCCGAGGTGATGCCCTCGTACTCGCCGTAGTTCCACTCGGCCAGGTCCTCGGTCGTCTCGGTGACCGTGAGACCGGCCAGCTCCGCGGTCCGCAGCGCCCGGTGGCGCGGGCTGGAGATGACAGCCACGAACTTGCGGTCCTGGACCCGGGGACCGACCGCCTCGGCCTGCCGCTCGCCCTCTTCGGTCAGGTCGAGATCCGTGTACGAGGTGTGGCGGCCGTTGGCGCTCCACTCGGTCTGCCCGTGCCGGATCAGCACGATCTCGCCCATGGTGACTCCTTCGTCGGTTCGATCCTTTGTACCCCGCCGGAGCCGATTCCCCTCCCGGTTCGGCCAGGTGCCTTCGACCACAGGCGGACGACGTCGAGGCGGCTCCGCGATGTGCGGAGCCGCCTCGGTAGTCGTCTGACTTATTTGAGCAGGTCCTGGAAGTCGACCGTCAGGGCGAACGGGTCGGCGACCGCGGCCGGCTCCCGCCGGCCGACCTCGGTGGCCAGCTCGGCCGCGGCGCGGGCGACGCGGGACTGCAGGAAACCGTCCGACGAGTCGGCACCCCAGTCGTCGCCGGCGGCGAAGACCGCGGTCGGCACGACGACCGCACGCAGGTAGGCGAACATCGGGCGCAGGGCGTGCTCCAGCGCCAGCGAGTGACGGGCCGTCCCGGCGGTCGCGGCGATCAGCACCGGCTTGTCGACCAGCGCGTCCTTGTCGATCACGTCGAAGAACGACTTGAACAGGCCGCTGTAGCTGGCGGTGAAGATCGGCGACACGGCGATCACGCCATCGGCCCCGGCCACCGCCTCCAGAGCCTCCCGGAGTGCCCCGGCCGGAAAGCCGGTGAGCAGGTGGTTGGTGATGTCGTGGGCCAGGTCGCGCAGCTCGATGGTCTTCACGTGCAGCTCGATCGCGCGCTCCGCGGCGGCGTCGACCGTCGCGGCGGCGAGCCGGTCGGCGAGCAGGCGGGTCGACGACGGCTGGCTCAGGCCGGCCGAGACGACGACCAGGGTGCGCTGCTTCATGCGGCCACCTCTTCCTTGGCGAGTTCCTCGGCGTGCTTGGCGAGCAGGGAGGCGTGGGTCGGGGCGTCCGGCACGTGGGCCGGCTTGAGCGCGGCGAACTCCTTGCGCAGCACCGGCACGACGTCGGAGCCGAGGAGGTCGAGCTGCTCGAGGACCGTCTTGAGCGGCAGGCCGGCGTGGTCCATCAGGAACAGCTGGCGCTGGTAGTCGCCGACGTACTCGCGGAAGCCGAGCGTCCGGTCGATGACCTCCTGGGGGCTGCCGACGGTCAGCGGCGTCTCGCGGGTGAAGTCCTCCATCGACGGGCCGTGGCCGTAAACCGGGGCGTTGTCGAAGTACGGGCGGAACTCCTTGACCGCGTCCTGGCTGTTCTTCCGGATGAAGACCTGGCCGCCGAGGCCGACGATGGCCTGGTCGGGGTCGCCGTGGCCGTAGTGGGCGAAGCGCTGCCGGTAGAGCTCGATCATCCGCTGGGTGTGCGACGCCGGCCAGAAGATGTGGTTGGCGAAGAAGCCGTCACCGTAGAAGGCGGCCTGCTCGGCGATCTCGGGACTGCGGATCGAGCCGTGCCAGACGAACGGCGGCACCTCGTCGAGCGGGCGCGGCGTCGAGGTGAACGACTGCAGAGGCGTACGGAACTTGCCCTGCCAGTCGACGACGTGCTCGCGCCACAGCCGGTGCAGCAGCGCGTAGTTCTCGATGGCCAGCGGGATGCCGGCGCGGATGTCCTTGCCGAACCAGGGGTAGACCGGCCCGGTGTTGCCGCGGCCCATCATGAGGTCGACGCGCCCCTCCGAGAGGTGCTGCAGCATCGCGTAGTCCTCGGCGATCTTCACCGGGTCGTTGGTGGTGATCAGCGTGGTCGCCGTGCTGAGCAGCAGCTTCTCGGTCTGCGCGGCGATGTACGCGAGCGTGGTGGTCGGCGACGAGGAGAAGAACGGCTCGTTGTGGTGCTCGCCGAGCGCGAAGACGTCGAGGCCGACCTCCTCGGCGTGCTTGGCGATCGTCACGATGTTCTTGATGCGCTCGTGCTCGGTCGGCGTCCGCCCGGTGGTCGGGTCGGTGGTGATGTCGCTGACGCTGAAGATTCCGAACTGCATGACCGCTCCCTCTCCGCCGGGACCCGCTTGCATCCCGTTGACTGCCAGCCACAACCACGCCGACCACCAAAGTATTTCAAAACTAAAAGACTGACGCTGCGGCGCCGGTCACAACTTCGCCTGCACGCACATTGCGTGAGTTTGCAGTCATCGACTGTGATGGAGGGACTCTGACCCGGGGAGACGACACGTGCATATCCTGATCAAAATCATGGTCACGAGCATCGCCGGTGGCCTGACCTACCTCCTCACCAACGCCACTGAGCAGCCCGAGATCTGGCAGCAGACGATGTCGATCTTCGTGGCCGGCGTCGTCCTGGTCGTCCAGTTCCTGATCGAGTCGGCCGAGCAGTCCCGCAAATTGGTACGGGCCATCGGGGAGGACGCCGCGCAAGGAACACATAGTTTGACCGACAAGATTCAGCGCATCAGCGAGGCCGCCACGCACCTCGCCCGCGTCGAGGACCTCCTGGGCCGGGACAGCGTCGTTCGCGTCGTCGAGGCCGCAGGTCGGCTGAAGGCCGGCGAGACCTTCCTTCTCCAGTTCGCCGACAGCCAATTGAAGAGCCTGGCCACCCTCCTGGAAGGCTTGCGCTCCGGGCGAGCAGACCATGAGGGCGAGAACCCCGATTGGCTGTTGGATCTGACCGACGCGGCGACGATGAGCATCGACGCCACGAGCATGACCTCGTTCGACAGGTCACATGGCTTTGTGGACGAAGGCGACTTCTGGTCCAGTGAACTAGGTCTCAGATATCTCGATCGCCAGCGGGAGGCGATCGTGCGTAAAGTCCGCATCCGCCGGTTGTTCCTCCTGACCGACAGCGCCGACGACGACGACCAGCTTCAGCGCCTGCTGGAACCACATCGGAAGATCGACGTCGAAGTCAGGGTGCTCAGCCACGACCGCATCCCCTTCCTCTACCGGAAGGACCTTGACGACTTCATCCTCTTCGACCAGAAGCTAAGCTACGAACTCCAGACCGCTCGGGTGCTGCAGAGTGACGTGACCCCATCGATCAGCAACGTCGCCTTGGTATCGAGCCCCCAGCAGCTGGGAAAGCGGAAGAAGCGGTTCGAGGATCTGTGGGACGCAGCTCAGGGATCCTGACGAGGCTTCGGATGCTGATCCAGTCGCCTGACCAGTGGCGGCGGAACAGCAGGACCGTGCGAAGCAGCGACGAAGGGTGCCCCGATGAGCGAAACCCATCCGCGCTCGACATCGCCGCCCGACGATGCCTTTGACAGACCCGAGAACGAGACCGCAGTCGATTGGGAGAAGTTCGACTCCGACGCCTATTTCAGCGACAACTACGGACGCCTTCGTTCGGACGACTCCACGATCATCCAGATCGTTGCCGATTACTTCAAGAGGAATCAGCCTGTCCCGGAGCTCGGCCGGGCCATCGATGTCGGCCCTGGCGCAAATTTGTACCCCGCGCTGATGCTGTTGCCCTACGCATCGGAGGTCGTTTTGTTCGAGCGCTCCTTCGTCAACCGCAACTGGCTGGCGAAGGAGTTGGACAAGCCGCACGGTTCGTGGTGGCAATTCTGGGATGCGATCTCGGCCGGCCGGTCGGCCTATGACCCGATCAACAAGCCGATGGAAACTCTGCACGGCCGGGTCACACTCGAGCGCGGGAACGTTTTCAGTCTGGAGCCCGACCAGTACGACGTCGGGACGATGTTCTTCGTCGCCGAGTCGATCACCAGGCGGGTCGACGAGTTCCAGCGCGCAACCCGGCTTTTCGTCAATGCTCTCAAGCACAATGCGCCGTTCGCCGCCGCCTTCATGCGACGCTCGTCCGGATATCTCGTCGCCCAGAAGCACTTCCCGGCATGCTCGATCGACGAGGACGACGTGCACCGCGCCCTGGCGCCGGTGGCACGCAAGGTGACGGTTCGGCGGGTCCGGAGTAAAGGTCTCCGGCCGGGCTACGACGGCATGATGGTCGCCACCGGACGCCGAAGATGATGTTTGTTCGCTTCTCCACCCGACGTGCCCTGCGGCTCGTAACGACACCCGCGTCAAGCGCGAATGCGTGCGGTCTGCCCGTGCGCCGGGAGGCTAGTCTCAAGGGATGGCCTCCCTTCGAGCGGATATCCTGATCATCGGTGCGGGCGTTATCGGTCTGACCACGGCCATTCGTCTCGCCGAACGTGCGCGGCTCGCGAAGCAGGCTCGGCCATACGAGCGCGATCTACGCATCATGATCTACAGGAGCCAGGGCCCCGACACGACCAGCTCATATGCGGCCGGCGCCATTTTTGATCCTTACATGGCCGAACACAAGAATGACGATCTTAGAGACAAACGGGCCGAGGCCACGCGTCGCGAGTTCGAGAACCTCCACAGCGAGGGTCACGTCTGGGCGCGACTGCTCGAGGGGATCGAAGCGTCACGTACTCCACTGAGTCCGCCGAAGTGGGCGCCACAACTCCCGCGTTATCGACCGTGCAGCAGGGCGGAGTTACCGCCTGGGTTCCGGTCGGGATGGCGCTATCAGTCCCCCTTGATCGAGATGCCGCCTTTCCTCGACTGGCTCGAGCAGCGGCTGCGTTCCCTCGGCGTCAAGATCGAGAAAAGGGAGCTGAAAGATCTCGACCAGGGGTTCGCCGACGCCGATATCGTGGTGAATTGCACGGGCATCGGCGCACGCACCTTGGTGCCTGACAATGAGGTGAGGCCGATTCGGGGGCAGCTCGTGGCCGTACCCAACCCCGGCATCCGCGAGTTCTTCGTCGAGCACGTTCGCGATTCTTACATCGGCGACACCACCTACGTCCTACCGCACGGCGACACCCTCCTCCTGGGCGGCAGCGCTGAGCTGGGAGTTTCCGACCTGCGCTGGAACTCCGATGCGGAAGAGGCGATCATGCGGCGCTGTCGCGCGGCGTTTCCGGTTCTCGCCCACGTCGATCCGATCGACGACTTTCGCAGGGTCGGCATCCGACCGCACCGTGAGACCGTCCGCCTCGAGCATGAAGACTTCGGCGAACGGCACCTCGTGCACAACTACGGGCACGGTGGCTCAGGAGTCAGCCTCTCCTGGGGATGCGCTGACGAGGTCGCCGACATCGTCGCCGACATCCACAAAAAGCCCCGCCTATCCGCACCGACGCCTTGAGCACGGAGCCCAGGCCGATGACTCCACCCGGCCTGGGCTCCGTGGTCACCGGCCCTGGAGGCGCTTCACGTTGTCGCCGAAGGTCCAGTTCTTGGAGCCGTCCCAGTTGATCGACCAGGTCATCAGGCCCTTGATGCCGGGGACGGAGTTGTAGGCCTGGGTGACCAGGGCGGGGGTCATGTAGCCGCCGCCGGCGCCGGGCTGGGCGGGCAGGCCGGGGACCTGCTTGTCGTACGGGATGCGGATGGTGGTGCCCTGGATGGTCAGGCCGTTGTTGAGGCACTGGGTCTGGACGGTGAAGCCCTGGACCGTGCCCGCGCCGTACGAGTCGCCGGCGCAGCCGTACATGGAGCCGTTGTAGTACTGCATGTTCAGCCACCACAGGCGGTCGCTGTCCAGGTATTTCTTGATGATCGGCAGGTACGAGCCCCAGATCGAGCCGTAGGTGACGCTGCCGCCGGTGACGTAGGCCGTCTCGGGCGCCATGGTGAGGCCGAAGTTCGAGGGCATCGCGGCCAGCACGCCGTCGATGATGCGGATCAGGTTGGCCTGCGACGTGGACAGCTGGTTGATGGTGCCGCTGCCGGTCAGGCCGGTCTCGATGTCGATGTCGATGCCGTCGAAGTTGTACTGGCGCAGGATCGGCACGATGGTCGAGACGAACCGGTCGGCGACGGCGGCCGAGCTCAGGTCGACACCGGCGGTCGCGCCGCCGATGGACATCAGGATCGTCGCGCCCTGGGCCTTGGCCGCGCAGATCTCGGCGGCGGTGGGCACCTTGACGCCGGCGTCCATGCCGTTCTCCCACAGCACCGTGCCGTCCGAGCGGATCACCGGGAAGGCGGCCATCAGCACGTTGTAACCGTGCTGGACGATGCGGCTGTCGTTGATCGGGATCCAGCCCAGGCCGGGGTGCACGCCGTTGGAGGCGCCGTCCCAGTTTTCCCAGTAGCCCTGCAGCACCTTGCCGGCGGGCTTGCCACGGACGGCACAACCGACGGGCGGCTGCGTGGTGGGCGGTGGGGTCGTGACCGGGGGCGTGGTGGCCGGGGGTGGAGTCGTCGTCGGGGGCGGAGTGGTGGGGCCGCCGGTGCAGGCGCCGAGGTCGCGCCACAGCGTCGGCGTGGCGGCCGGGTTCCAGCCCGTTCCGGCCCACGCGGTGTGGGTGACCAGCGCCTGGTAGAGGTGGGCGCTGTAGGTGACCTGCTGGCCCGCGGTGTAGGTCGGGCCCTCCCGCCAGACCGTGCCCGAGCAGGTCACGGCGGCGGAGGCGGCACCGCCACCACCGACGGCGACGGCAAGGCCGCCGGCTGCCATCCCGAGCGCTGCGGCCAACGCCACCATTCGACGACGGACACCCATGGCGACTCCCTCGATGCGTACGTGACCTGCGATACGCACATCATGAAGTTCACATGTATAAATATCAAGGGTTCTTAACAGTCAGCGGTAGCTCGAGGAAAGCGGCGTACGGCTCCAGGGCCTGGGCGGCGGCTGCCTGATCGCGGGCGGTGAGAGCGGCGACGGGCTGCACTGTGACAGTGACGCCCTTGCTGGTGAGCGTGCGCGTCCAGGTCGCCATCACCCTCCCGCCGCGGACGAGCGTCGACCGGAACACGCCGTTGCCGCCGGGGATGACCGCGGCGAGATCGTCGGCCGAGGCCATCAGCGTGCGGTCCTTGTAGCCCAGCAGGTATTCGTCGAAGCCGGGCACCGCCAGCCACTCGCCGGGGCCGAGGTCGGGCGCGTCAGCCGCCATGATCATCTCGGTGCCGTCGACGTCGACCGTCACGAGGGCGTCGCCGGCGAGCGCGATGCCGGCGCGGCAGTCGGTCATCGTGAGGCCCGTCCAGCCGGCGAAATCCTTGCGCGACGCCGGCCCGTGGCTGCGGAAATAGCGCAACGCGATGATGCCCAGCGCCTCCTCGCGCGACGGCCGGCGGGGATCGGGAACCCACTCGTCGAGCAGCACGAAGGTCTGCTCCTTGCCGACGTGCGGGGCGATCGCCGTCACGCCGCGCTGCGACGCGTACCAGAGAAGGTGGTAACCCCGCTGCCCGGTGACCTCGACGCCGCCCTCGACCATCGCGGTCAGGCACTCCGACCGGGTCAGCCGGCCACCGCCGCGCAGAGCCGCGGCCAGGATCTCGACCGCGCGGTCCACCGTGTGCTCGTCGAGCCCGAGGATCTCGCGGCGCTTGGCCGCACCGCCCAGGGCGCGGACCCCCATCAGGTCGAGCATCCAATGGACATCGGCCGCGGGGACGAAGTGGACCGTGCCCCGCATCGGCCACGTGCGCAGGACGGAACGGTCCTCGAGAGCCTCGTTGACTTGGGCCAGGGACACCCCGGGCAGACGGCACCCGAGCGACCAGAGCGCGCTGTTGACGTCCTGCGCCTGCATGGCGCCGAACCACTCGACGACGGAGGCCACCGAGGCAGCGCCGGTCGCCGTGGCGGAGCCGGGACCGTTCCCGCGCAGCAGCAGACTGGTCATTCGCAGCCCCAGGGCCGTCGTCGCATCCATGACGACGACCCTAGAGCCGGGGTCCGACAGAAATCAGCGGCCGCGCTGCGAGCGGTACAGGCTGATCAGATTGTTCGTCGACGAGTCGGCGTCGGCGGCCGGCGCGGCGGCGTCGGTCAGCTTGGGCGCGAGCTGGTTGGCCATCACCTTGCCGAGCTCGACACCCCACTGGTCGAACGAGTTGATCTGCCAGATCGTGCCCTGGGTGAACGTGATGTGCTCGTAGAGGGCGATGAGCTGGCCGAGCACCGCCGGGGTCAGCGACGGGGCGATGATCGTGGTGGTCGGGTGGTTGCCCTGCATCACCCGGTGCGGCGCGATCGCCGGGTCGGTGCCCTCGGCGAGCACCTGGTCGAGCGTGCGGCCGAAGGCCAGCGCCCCGGTCTGGGCGAAGAAGTTCGACATGAACAGGTCGTGCATCTCGCCGATGTCGTGGTTGGGCTTGCTGAACCCGATGAAGTCGGCCGGGATCATCTTGGTGCCCTGGTGGATCAGCTGGTAGAAGGCGTGCTGACCGTTGGTGCCGGGCTCGCCCCAGAAGACCTCGCCGGTCTGGAACGTGGCCGGTGAGCCGTCGAGCCGCACCGACTTGCCGTTGCTCTCCATCGTCAGCTGCTGCAGGTAGGCCGCGAACCGGTGCAGGTACTGCGAATAGGGCAGGATCGCGTGCGACTGCGCGCCGAGGAACGTGTCGTACCAGACGTTGAGCAGGCCGAGCAGCGCCGGCACGTTGGACTCCAGCGGCTGGGTGCGGAAGTGCTCGTCGACCGCGTGGTAGCCGCCGAGCAGGTCGGCGAACTGCTCCTGGCCGATCGCGATCATGACCGACAGGCCGACCGCGGAGGGCAGCGAGTAGCGCCCGCCCACCCAGTCCCAGAAGCCGAACATGTTCTCGGTGTCGATGCCGAAGTCGGCCACCCGCTGGGCGTTGGTGCTGACCGCGACGAAGTGCTTGGCCACGGCCGCCTGGTCGCCGCCGAGCCCCTCGAGCAGCCAGTTGCGCGCCTCGGTCGCGTTGGTGAGCGTCTCCTGCGTACCGAAGGTCTTGGAGACCACGACGAACAGCGTGCTGGCCGGGTCGAGGTCGTGGGTCTTCTCGTACAGGTCGGTCGGGTCGATGTTCGAGATGAACCGGCACTCGATCTCGGGCGCCTTGAAGGCCTTGAGAGCCTCGTACGCCATGACGGGGCCCAGGTCGGAGCCGCCGATGCCGATGTTGACCACGGTCTTGATGCGCTCACCGGTGTGACCGGTCCACTCCCCGGACCGTACGCGGTCGGAGAACGCGCCCATGCGGCCCAGCACCTCGTGCACCTCGGCGACCACGTCCTGCCCGTCGACCACGAGGGTCGCGTCGCGCGGCAGGCGCAGCGCGGTGTGCAGGACGGCGCGGTCCTCGGTGACGTTGATGTGCTCGCCGGCGAACATCGCCCCGATCCGCTCGCGCAGTTTGGCCCGCTCGGCCAGGGCCAGCAGTCCGGTCAGCACTTCATCGGTGATCAGGTTCTTGCTGTAGTCGACAGTGAGGTCGGCGACCTGGGCGGTCAGACGCTCGCCGCGGGTCGGATCGCTGCCGAAGAGGTCGCGCAGATGCACGGCGTTGAACTTCTCGGCGTGACCCTGCAGCGTCTGCCACTCGGTGCTGTCGGAAACGTGATCGCTCATTGTCCTAGTCTCTTCCTCGAACCCGGACTCCCGGTCTCATCCTGGCACGAAACGCGCCAGGGCGACGGCGACGCAGTGGAGATCACCAGGGTTCCATGGCGGGCATCACCTTCACCCGATCCTTCCCCCCTGTCCGCGGGCTCACACGGAAACAGGCGATCTCCGTTCCGATGCACTCGCTCGAAACGGCGACCGTCGCCACGCGGCCTCAGGCATCCTAGGAGGCTAGCCTGTAGGTCCCGGCAAGCCGTCAGTTAGCGACCGTCAGGGCCGGCAACCCGGCCTCCAGCAAGCGACCCGCGTCGGCGGACGGGAGCGGTCGCGACAGGAAGTAACCCTGGCCGTAGTCGCAGCCCATCTCGCGCAGCAGGGCCACCTGGGCGGCGTTCTCCACGCCCTCGGCGACCGTCTGCATGCCGAAACGCTGACCCAGCCGGACGATCGTACGGACCAGGGTCTCGTCCTCGGCGTCGCCGGCGCCCAGGCGGTCCACGAAGGACCGGTCGATCTTCAGGACGTCCATCGGGAAGCGCCGCAGGTAGGCCAGCGACGAATACCCGGTGCCGAAGTCGTCCATCGCCAGCAGCACGCCGAGCGCCTTGAGGCTGACGATCCGGCCCAGGTTCTCGTCGGTGTCGGTGAGCAGCACGCTCTCGGTCATCTCGAGGCACAGCCGGTCGGCGGGCATGCCGGTCTCGGCCAGCACCTCGGCCACCGTGGCGGACAGGTCACCCGCCTCGAACTGGCGTACCGACACGTTGACGGCCATCTTCAGCGGGCGCCCCCACGCGACCGCCTGGCGGCACGCCTCGCCCAGCACCCAGCGGCCCAGCGGCACGATCAGGCCGGTCGACTCGGCCAGGCCGATGAACTCGAGCGGCGGCACCAGCCCGCGCGCCGGGTGGTTCCAGCGCACCAGCGCCTCGAAGCCGATGATCGTGCCGGCGGCCAGGTCGACCGTGGGCTGGTAGTGCAGCACCAGCTCGTCGCGTTCCAGGGCCAGCCGCAGGTCGTCGGCCAGGGAGAGCCGCTGCATGAGGGCGTCGTGCATCTTGGGGTGGTACGTCGCGTACACCCCGCCGCCGGCGTCCTTCGCCCGGTACATGGCCAGGTCGGCGTTGCGCTGCAGCTGCTCGATGTCGCTCGCGTCGGCGGCCGAGGCGATGCCGATCCCGGCGCCCACGTGCAGGACACGGCCGTCGATGTCGAAGGGCTCGTCGAGGTGTTCGAGGATGCGGGCGGCCAGCGCTTCGGCGTCCGAGCGGGCGTCGGGCGACACCGCGATCACGGCGAACTCGTCGCCGCCCAGACGCGCCACCGTGTGCGGCGCCGGCACCGCGCGCAGCAGCCGCCCGGCGACCTGCACGAGCAACTGGTCGCCGGCCGCGTGCCCAAGGCTGTCGTTGACCTCCTTGAAGCCGTCCAGGTCGAGAAACAGCACCGAGACGTGCTCGCGGCTCGGCCGGCCGGCCACCGCCGCGGCCAGCCGTTCGCGGAACAACGCGCGGTTCTCCAGCCCGGTCAGCGCGTCGTGATAGGCCTCGTGACGCAGCTGTTCCTGCAGACGGCGGGCCTCGCTGACGTCACGGGTGTTCAACACCAGACCCCGGACGTACGGGTCGTCGAGCAGGTTGGTGATGGTGATCTCGGACAGGCGCCGGGTGCCGTCCTCGTGCGGCAGCAGCACCTCGATCGTCGTGATGCCACCGGGACGGCCGGCGGCGTCGTCGATGGCGGCCTGGATCCGCGGCGCGGCGTGCATACCGACCACGTCGACCAGGCGGCGGCCGACGAGCGTCGCGAGCGGGAAGCCGAAGATGCGTTCGATCGACGAGCTCTGGAAGCGCACGGTCGAATCGGCTTCCAGGATGGCGAGCGACTCCGAGCTCTGCTCGACGAGCGCGCGGAAACGCTGCTCCCGGTTGGCCAGCTCGGCCGTACGGGCGGTGACCCGGTCCTCGAGCCGGCGGGCCAGCAGGTGGTTGTCGCGCGCCAGCAGCACACCGCGCAGCACGATCAGCAGAATCGTGAGGAAGCGGCACCAGGTGCCGACCGGTGTCGTCGCGCCGCCCAGCGCCGGCCAGACGCTGTTCAGCAGAAGGGTCACCAGGACCACCGCGTACGGGAGGACGACCCCCACCGACCACCGGCCGGAACGGACGTCCTCGTCGGCCGCGTCGGCGCCGGCCGGAAGGCGCAGCGCGCGCAGCGCGGCCAGCAGGATCAGCCCGAGCCCGGCACACCAGGCGACGACCAGGGCGGGCTGCCAGTCGCCGCCGCCGGCTCGGAGCCGGAGGGCGACGCTGTCGGCCACCGCCATCAGCGTCAGACCGGCGCAGGCCGGCGCGAGCGTCCGCGGGCCCGGCCGGAGCGGGCTCCAGCGGGCCAGC
The DNA here is from genome assembly GCF_023544445.1 of Actinoplanes sp. M2I2. GTDB lineage: Bacteria > Actinomycetota > Actinomycetes > Mycobacteriales > Micromonosporaceae > Actinoplanes. The sequence continues at coordinate 12,299 of NZ_JALPVJ010000009.1, forward strand.
GCGGTCAGCGCCACCGTGGCGAGCAGGACATCGGCGAGGGCGTGGGTGCCGGCATCGGGCACTCCGGCCGCCGTCGCCGGCCCGATCACGAAGTTCCACGACGTCGCGAACAACGAGAAGCCCACCAGCAACGCGTCGATGCCGGTCCGCAGCCGGGTCAGCCGGTTGCCGGGCGGCGACGGCATCGCGAGCAGGCACAGCGCCGCGAGAACGACGAACACCAGACGACCCGGCCCGGCCGGGCTCGCGAGCACGCCGGCGCTCATCACCAGCAGAAGGAGGCCGGGCGCGACGCCGGACGTCATCGGACTCCTTCCCGTAGCCGGGGCCACCCGCGGCAGGCCCCGAACAGCTGATCGGAATCTGAGGCGGTCACCTGAGAGAACGGCTGCGGCGGCCCTCCCGGAGGAGAGCCGCCGCGGCTGAAGAAGTCAGTTCACTTCTTCTTCTTGTTCTTCTTGTCCTTCTTCTTGTCCTTCTTGGACTTCTTCGCCATGGCGGACCTCCCTTCACCGTCGTCGGCGCCCACATCGGCGCCACGCGTTAACGGTACGGAAACCGAAGCCGTCCGTACGGCCAACGAAGATGAACAGGATGTGTCAACGACCACGAAGATGATCGTGGGAAACACTCGTCACTGCTGTTCGGCTCCGGCTTGCCTCAGCCGAGCTTGACCTTGAAGATCGGGTCGGCGGCCAGCTTCTTGAACGCGGCCAGGGCCGTCGCGGTGCTGTTGATGCTGATGTCGCGGTCGCCCTCGTCGTCCCGCTTGGTGTCGAAGTACACGATCGCCTTGATGCCGGGGCGCTTGGCCAGCTCGGGCCGGACGCTGGCGAAGACCGGCGCCTTGTCGGCGATCTTGCCGACGCGGTGGTAGGCGCCCCACTCGGCGACCATGATCGGCTTGGCGGCGTGCTTGGTGACCGCCCAGTCGTAGAAGCCGGTGCCACCGCCGGTCGGCGCGCGGTCGAGCAGGTCGTTGAACTTGCCGAAGTGGTAGTAGCCGGGCTCGGCGCTCACGTACGAGTCCAGGCCCATCCAGTCGACGACGTCGTCACCGGGGTAGAGGTCCTTCCACCAGCTCTGCGCCATCCACTTCTCGTTGCCCATGTAGGCCATGACGTTGACGACGTTGGTGACGCCCTGGGCACGCAGGCGCAGGATCGTGTGGCGGTACATCGCGGCGAAGTCCTTGGCCTCGAAGCCCGAGCCGGCCCGGGCGACGACGTCGTTCTCCGGCTCGTGGTTGAGGACCAGGAAGAACTTCTTGCCGTAGGCCTTGGCGCGCGCGGCGAACGCGTCGATGCGCTTGTCCTGCTGACCCTGCGCCACCTTGGCCCAGGTCGAGCCGTACGCGATCTTCCAGTTGGTCAGCAGCACGCGGGGGTTGGCCGTCTCGGCGGTCATCGCGATCTCGGACTTGGTCGGGAAGACCTCGTCGCCCTTGTGATACGTGTGGAAGATCGTCGAGGTACGGCCGCTGAGCTTCTCCCAGTCGCGCAGCGCCTGGTCACGCGGCGCGTCGGTGAAGCCACCGGCCGCGGCGCCCCAGAGCACGCCACAGGACGGCACGAGCTTCGCGTCGGTCACACAGTTGCCGTTGTTCACCGGCGCCGACGGCACGGGCGGCGACACGTCGCCGAGCGTGGTGACCTCGAGGACCGGAGCGCCGCCGCCCGCCTCGGCCGAGTTGAAGCGCACCGCCGCGCCCGTCGAGGACAGGGCGAACGAGTACGTGCCCGGGCCGGTGACGACCTTGCCGAGGTCGACGCTGAGGGTCGCGCCGGGGACGGCGGACAGCAGCGTGGCGCCGAGCGCCGGAGCGTTGGCCGCGGTCAGCTTGCTTTCGGTCCAGGTGGTGTTGGCGACCTGGCGCACCGTGACCTTGCTGGGCGTGGCGGCCTGGGTGGTCAGGGTGAGGCGCGCGCCGGCGACCTTCGTGCCCGCCGGGACGGCGAACTTCAGGAAGGAGGTCTTGGCCTCCTTGCCGGAGACACCGGCCACGAGCTTGTTCTCGGCCCCGAAGACGACACCGGTCCGGGCGCTGGAGACGTACGCGTCGTGGCCCGCGGCGATCTTCAGGGTCGCCGCCGCGGCGTCGGCCGGGCTCGCGGCGGTGACGCCGGCGGCACCCGCGATCACCGCGGTCAGAACCGAGTACTTCTTCAGCTTCGAACGACGCACTGTTTCACTCCCCCGCTCTGTCCGGCCGTTGTCAGCCGGGCATGGGAAAGAGATTCCGGTGCGGGAGGTGCACGTCCAGTGCCCGCGACGGTGCGGTCAGGTTGCGCGGGCGCTTTTCCTCAAGTCGGCCCGATCGCGCCCGCGCGTCCCGGCCCCGACTTGCGCTCGCGGGCCTCGGGCGGGTAGCCAGACAGGATGGCGATCATCGACGGGCACAACGACCTGCCCATGCAGCTGCGCGGGCGGTACGGCTACCGGGTGGAGGGGCTGGACAAGCCGCGCCCGGACCTGCAGACCGACATCCCCCGGCTGCGGGCAGGCGGGGTCGGTGGGCAGTTCTGGTCGGTCTACGTGCCGGGCGACCTGGGTGAACCCGAGGCGGTCGTGGCGACGATGGAACAGATCGACGCCGTCTACCGGATGGTCGCGGCCCACCCCGGCGACCTCGCCATCGCCTGCAGCGCCGACGACGTCGAGCGGGCGATCGCGGCCGGGAAGATCGCCTCGCTGATCGGCATCGAGGGCGGGCACAGCCTGGCCACCTCGCTGGGTGTGCTGCGGGCCTTCGCGCGCCTCGGCGTCCGCTACGTCACCCTGACCCACAACGAGAACACGTCCTGGGCCGATTCGGCCGTGCGGGAGTCTCGGGTCGGCGGCCTCAACGACCAGGGCCGAGCGGTCGTACGGGAGATGCAGCGCATCGGCGTGCTGGTCGACCTGTCGCACGTGGCGCGGGTGACGATGCACGCCGCCCTGGACACGGCGACCGCTCCGGTCATCTTCAGCCACTCCGGGGTGCGCGCCCTGAACGACCACCCGCGCAACGTGCCGGACGACGTGCTGGCCCGGCTGCGCGACAACGGCGGGGTCATCCAGCTGACCTTCGTCGCGCCGTTCCTCACGGCCGAGGCCCGAGCCTGGTCGGCCGCGTCGGACGCGGAGTGGCAGCGACTCGGCCCCCCGCCGCGCCCGGCCGACTGGCCGCGCGCACCCTGGCCCGGCGAGGACCCGGCCGCCCTGCCCGGCTGGCCCGGACCGGATCGGCTGGTCGAGCCCGAGTACGCGTCGTGGCTGGCCGCCAACCCGCGCCCGCCGGTGACCGTCGCCCACGTGGCCGATCACGTCGAGCACGCCCGCGAGGTGGCCGGCGTCGACCACGTGGGGCTGGGCGGCGACTATGACGGCACACCCGAGCTGCCCGACGGGATGGGCGACGTGTCGAGCTATCCGCTGCTGCTGACCGAGCTGTCGGGCCGGGGCTGGTCGGACGAGGACCTGGACAAGCTGGCCGGCGGCAACATCCTGCGGGTGCTGCACGACGCGGACCGCCTGGCCGAGGAGCCGCTCTGGCCGTTGTCCCCGGCCCGCTGACGCTCCCGGCCGGCCGGCACTTCTGGCCGCGGTGACGCCGGCGGGACGGATCACGCCAGGCCGGCGTCGTGGACCAGGATCGCGACCTGCACGCGGTTGTTGAGCTCCAGCTTGATGAGCAGCCGGGAAACGTGCGCTTTGACCGTGGCGACCGACATGTGCAGCGCGGTGGCGATCTCGGCGTTCGAGCGGCCCTGGGCGAGCGCCATTGCCACGTCGCGTTCGCGCTCGCTCAGCTGGTCGAGCCGTTCGGCGGCCCGGCCGCGGGACGGCGGGGCCGGCGCGGCCACGTGGGCGATCAGCCGGCGGGTCACCGTGGGCGACAGCATCGCCTCGCCCGCGGCCACCCGGCGCACGGCCCGCAGGATCTCGGCCGGCGGCGTGTCCTTGAGCAGGAAACCGCTGGCCCCGGCCCGCAACGCCCGCAACACGTACTCGTCTGCGTCGAAGGTCGTCAGCACGATGACCTCGGGCGCCCCGGGACGGCCCCGCAGCGTCTCGGTGGCCGCGAGACCGTCGACGCGCGGCATCCGGATGTCCATCAGCACGACGTCGGGCCGGTGAAGCGACACCGCCCCGGGCACCTCGGCGCCATCGCTCGCCTCCCCCACAACAGCCACGTCGGACGCCGCCGACAGGATCATGCTCAGCCCGGCCCGGACGAGCGCGTCGTCGTCCACGACGAGCACCCGTACCGGCTCGGCCCCGCCCGCCACGGTCACGCGGCGGCCACCGCTCGCTCGGCCGGTCGGGCCTCCTGCGGCCACGGCAGCCACGCGGTCAGGACGAACTCGTTCTGCGGGGTCCGGCCGTGGCTGAGCCGGCCCCCGGCCAGCAGGGCCCGCTCGGTCAGCCCGACCAGGCCGGTGCCCGTGCCCGGGATCGCCCCGGCCGAGCCGCCGACCGGCCACGGGTTGCGGATGTCGATGATCAGGCCGGCGCCGGCCGCACCGGCCACGTCGACCCGGACCGCCGTGCCGGGCGCGTGCTTGCGGGCGTTGGTGAGGCCCTCCTGCACGATCCGGTAGGCCGCCCGGCCGGTGCCGTCGGGCACGGTTGCGGGCTCGATGCGGACGTCGAGCTTGACCTTGACGCCGGCCGAGCGGGACTCGTCGGCCAGCGCCGGCAGCGCGCACAGCGTCGGCTGCGGCGGCTCGGGCCCGTCGTCGGAGCGGTCGGCCCGGAGCACACCGATGACCTCACGCAGATCCTGCAGGGCCTGGTGGGCGCTGGCCCGGATCACGGCGGCCGCCTTGGTGACCTCATCGGGCGTGGCGTGCGGTTTGATCTCGAGAGCGCCCGCGTGCAGGCTCAGCAGCGAGATGCGGTGGGCGAGCACGTCGTGCATCTCGCGGGCGATGCGGGTGCGCTCGACCGAGCGGGCCTGGGCGACCCGCAGCTGCTGCTCGGACTCGGCGCGCTCGGCTCGGTCGCGCAGCGACATCACGAGGTGGCGCCGGGAGCGGATCACCATGCCCCACAGGCAGATGATGACGATGGCAGCCGCACCCCAGCCGGCCGTCTCGAAGTAGTTCTTGTCCGCCTCGGGGCGCACCAACGGGAAGACCGCGCTGGTCGCGAGCGTGGTCGCCGCGAAGACGGCCAGCACCGTGAACCGGCGGTGCACGGCCACGCTGAACAGGACGATCATGCTGGCGGGCCCGGCCGCGACGGTGAAGACCGAGGTGACGGCGCCCAGCACGGCGAGCGGGATGAGCAGACGCCCGCGCCGCCACCACAGCCCGATGCCGATGATCGTGCCGACGGCGAAGTCGAGCCAGGCCAGCCACCTGGGGGTGCTCGACCACTCGGGCACAAAAGTGAACTCGGTGCTGTGCAGGTCGTAGGTGACGAGCAGACAGAAGCCGTAGCCGATCACGAAGCAGAGCGCGTCGATCACCCAGTCGCGCGTCGAGCGCCGGGTGGGCGACGGCATCTCCAGACCGGACGGCAACAACCAGCGGTATTCGGGCTTGAGCTTTCCCACGCAGCCGACTCTACGGATGGTCGGCGAGGCCGGATACCTACCAAAGTCGGTGGTCGGGCCCTACCAAGGTTCTCGGGAGCCGACTTCCGGCCGACGCGCCCCACCGGCCGCGCCGAGCACGCTGAGAAGCATGATCACGGTCGAACGACTCACGAAAAGGTACGGCAGTCACCCCGCAGTCGACGACATCTCCTTCACGTGCGAACCGGGCACGGTGACCGGGTTCCTCGGCCCGAACGGCGCCGGCAAGTCCACCACGATGCGGATGATCTGCGGGCTCACGCCGCCCACGACCGGCTCGGCGACCGTCGGCGGGACGCCCTATCGCCGGCTGGGCAATCCGGGCCGGCACGTCGGCGTGCTGCTCGACGCGTCGGCTCAGCACGCCGGGCGTACGGGCCGGGAAGTGCTCTCCCTGGCCGCGCTCACCATGGGCGTCGACCGGCGTGAGGTGCCCCGGGCCCTCGACCGGGTGGGGCTGAACGCGACCGCGGGCAAGCGACGCGTCCGGGCGTACTCGCTGGGCATGCGGCAACGGCTGGGCCTGGCTCTGGCTCTGCTGGGCGACCCCTCCGTCCTGATCCTGGACGAGCCGGCCAACGGGCTCGACCCCGAGGGCATCTACTGGATGCGCGGTCTGCTGCGCGACTTCGCCGACCGGGGAGGCACCGTCCTGCTCTCCTCGCACCTGCTGCGCGAGGTCGAAGCCGTGGCCGACCAGCTGGTCGTGATCGGCGCGGGGAAGGTCGTCGCGCAGGGCGACAAGGCCGAGCTGCTCGCGCAGACCGGCACTCTGGTGCGCGCGGCCGATCCGGCGGCGCTGGCCATGGTTCTCGAGCGCGCGGGGCTGACCGGGACGAAGACGACCGACGGGGGCGTCGTGGTTCCGGCCGGTTCCGAGGTGATCGGGCGGGCCGCGGCCGACGCCGGGCTCGTCCTGCTCGAGCTGCGACCGGCCGGATCCGGTGGCCTTGAGCAGATGTTCCTCACCCTGACCGCCGGCGATTCCGTCAAGGAGGCAGTCCGATGACCGCCGTACTGGAGAACACCCCCGCCACGGAGCTGCGCGGGCGCGACGGGCGCCCGGTGCCCCTGGGCCGCCTCACCCTGGTCGAGCTGCGCAAACTCGCCGACACCCGGGCCGGGCTGTGGCTGTTGATCGTGATCGGCTTCGCCACGCTGGGGACCTCGGCCATCGTGCTCGGCTGGGCGCCCGACGACGAGATGACGTTCGCCGGCTTCTTCGCCTTCGGCCTGTTGCCCTCGGCGGTGCTGCTGCCCGTGCTGGGCATCCTGTCGATGACCGCGGAGTGGTCCCAGCGAACCGCTCTCACCACCTTCACCCTGGTCCCGGCGCGGGAACGGGTGATCGGCGCCAAGCTGGCCGCCGGGGTGCTCGTCGCGGCCGCGTCGACGGCGGCGACGATCATTCTGGCCGCCGCGGCCAACCTGCTCGGCCGGGCCATCGGCGGCGACGGCGACTGGGACATCCCCGGTTCGCTGCTCTGGCAGGGCCTGCTGCTCCAGGTGATCTTCGTGCTCATGGGACTGGCCTTCGGCGCGCTGCTGATGAACTCGCCGGTCGCGATCGTCGCGTACTTCGCCCTGCCGCTGGTCTGGAGCATCCTCGGCGAGACGATCCAGGCCCTGAGGACGGCGGCCGGCTGGCTGGACATCAACGCCACGACGGCGCCCCTCTCGGAGCCGGGCATGACCGGCGACGAATACGCCCGGCTGGGCGTCACGGCCGTGGTCTGGGTGCTCGTGCCCCTGGCCTTCGGCGTCTGGCGCATGCTGCGGCGCGAAGTCTCGTAGCGCCGGTGCCGTTTGCGGCCGGTCGGGGTGGGTAGCGTCGGGTTCATGCCCATCGGTGCCCAGCCCCCCGGCCGGCGCGGCACGGTCGAGGAACCGTACAGCCCGCTCAACCTGCGGCTGATCCTGGCCGCGTTCGGGTTCGTCGTCTGTGTCGTGCTGGCGATCGTGCTCTTCCGCTCCGGCTGGCCCGTGCCCGGCTGGCTGTTGCTGGCCTGGGCCGCGGTCGCCCTGATCGACATCGTCGTGGTGCAACTGCGCCGCCGGGCCCGCCGTCGCGCCGAGGGTGGACGCGACCATTCCCTCTTCGAATAGCCGGGTGGCCGCTGCCCCCGGCTAGTAGCGTACCGGTGCATGAGCCGCGCCCGTTTTGCAGCTTTTGTCGTCATGGTTCTGCTCGTCGGCGTCCCGGTCCCGGCCCAGGCGCGCGAGGCTGGGCCGACCTCCGACGTACGGGAAATGACCCGGACCCATCTGACGCTGGACGAACCGCTGAGGCCCGGGCCGCGGGGCCGGGCGGCGGCCAAGCCCACGCCTCCAGTGGGGACGGTGCGGGAATGGCTGGCGCTCGACGACACGACCGGCAAGCTGTATCGCAAGACGTTCGCGCTCAAGGCGGTCGGGCGGCACCTCGAGGTGTGGGTGGCCCAGGACCTCGCCTTTCCGGCCACCGACTGCCGCACGAACTCCATCGAGGTCACCGACGCGAACATCGCGGCGCTGGTGGACGAGTTCGACCGGACGATCCATCCGAAGGAGACGGCGGTCTTCAGCACGCCGCCCGCCCGGGACGGGACGCGGGCGACGACGCGCGGCGACTTCACCGGCGACGGCGACAAGACGGTGACGCTGGTCGACAACATCCGCGATGCCAACTACTACACGTTCCCCGAAGCGGTCACCTACGTCGCCGGCTTCTTCTCGCAGCAGCTCAACGAACTGCTCGACCGCAACGTGATGACGATCGACGCGTACGACTGGAAGCACCGCCTCGGGGCGCAGCCGGCCGATGACCCGACGGACGACCTCTGCACCAGCCGGCCCGCGCGGCCCCGCCTGTACGAGGCGACCTTCGCCCACGAGTGGCAGCACCTCCTCGAGTATTACGCCGACCGCGAGGAGACGACGTGGCTCGACGAGGGGCTGGCCGACTTCGCGGCGACGCTGACCGGCTACACCGACGCGCGCGCGACCATCGACGAGCCCGGAAACGACACGCATCTGATGTGTTTCCAGGGCCACGGCATCGTGAAGACCAAGTACAACGCCAACACGCGCGACTGCGGCGGTCCGCAGAACTCGCTGAACCTGTGGGACGAGGGCACGCCGAGCGAGGTGCTCGCCGATTACGGCAACGCGTACCAGTTCATCCTCTACCTGCGGGACCGCTTCGGCCTGGGCGTGGTGTCCATGTTGCATCGGGACGGCCTGCGCCAGGGGCTGGCCGCGGTGCAGGCCGCCCTGCCGACCGGGGTGACGCTCTACGACGTGCTGCACGACTACCAGGTGATGACGCTGGTCGACGGGGTCGTGGGCGAGCCGGGCGGGACCGTCTCGGGGGCGCCGATCGCGAACGTGACGGCGGCCGGCCTGCGCTCGTCGGTCAACCTGGCCAACGGGTCGACCCACGCGCAGCCCGGAGCCGCGCCCAACGGGGCCGACTACGTGCCGTTGCCGACGCCGCTCACGTCGGTGAGTTTCCGGGGCGCCACCCATCTGGATCCGCGGCCGACCGGCTGGACGGTCGCCGACCGCACGCTCTTCTCGGGCAACCGCGACGACCTCGACTCGCAGGTCGTGCTGCCGGTCACCATTCCGGCCGGTCAGCCGGTGCTCTCGCTGGAGACCTCGTACGCGACCGAGGAGCGCAACGATTTCGCCTACGTCACCATCTCGACCAACGGCGGCCGCACCTTCCACTCGGTGACCGGCGACCGGACCGTTCCCGGGCCGCTGGGCCCGGGTCTCACCGGCGCCAGCGGTGGAGTCGTCACAGCGAATTACCCCCTCGCCCCGTACGCCGGGAGGGCCGTGCTGCTGGGCCTGCGGTATGTCACCGACGCGGCCGTGTCGCGGGGCGGCTGGCGCATCGGCACGGTGACCCTGGCCGGGCGCACCCTGAGCGACGGCTCCACTCTGACCGGGTGGAAGTCGCCCACCGAGATCGTCCCGACCCCGGTGCACAACTGGCACGTCCGGCTCGTGGGCCTGCGCGACCGGCACGCCGAGATCGTTCCGCTGTCCGACTTCGCCCGGCTGAAGGACTATCCCCGGGTCGTGGCGATCGTCTCCCACGACGCTCCGGACGAGACGGAGACACGTTCCGCTCCCTACCGCGTCGAAGCCAACGGCGTCCTTCAACCCGGCGGCCTCACCGACCCCTCGGCCACCGAACCATTGCCCACCAGCTCGGGCGACGCGCCCGCGGGCGCGTCGCCCGGCAACACTTCGGGCGCGTATGCCGGCGGCGCGGGTGGGCGTGGTCATGGCAGCAGGCCGTAGATGAGGGCCGGGGAGCCGGAGCCGGCCCGGTTGATCTGACCGCCGCAGAGGATCTGGGCGCCCGTCTCGGGCAGAGCCTCGAGGTTGGCCAGGATCTCGAGGCTGATGCGATGTCGCTGGTAGATCAGATGCGAGACGGTGTAGGTGGCATCGATGCCCACGTCGGGGCTGAAGGCGTCGGTGCCCGTGCCGCCCCGGTCGCCGATGCGGCCGGTGTCGATGAGCCAGCGGGCCGTCTCGACCGCGAAGCCGGGATGACGAGGCGCGCCGTCGACGCCGGCGTTGGTGAACTCGGCCGTGCCCCACTTGCCGTCCCAGCCCGTCCAGATGATGACCATCGACTCGGCCGGGATGCGCCCGTGCACCTGCTCCCACCGCTCGACGTCGGCGATCGACACGGCGTAGTCGGGATCGCGGGCGCACCGCTCGCGCACGTCGAGCTTGACGGCGCTCAGATGCAGATCGGCCAGATCGAGCTCGTCGGCCAGCGGCTCGCCCTCGTTGAAGTGGCCGGGCGCGCCCCAATGAGTGCCGGTGTGCTCACCCTGCCGGATCAGGCGCAGGTAGTAGCCGTCCTTGTCGATCGTGGCGACCGTCTCCAGCTCGGACGGCGGATCGCCGGGATAGAGATTGGTCGTGGCGGGGTCGTTCACGTGGGAGAGGCTGATGAGCCGCATGGCAGCCACTCTAGCCCATTGACAGTGTCACCGTGACAGTGTCACAGTGATGGGCATGTGGACGCTCGACGAGCTGGTGGAACGGGTGCGGGAAGCCTTGGAGGCCGAGTACCCCGGCGCACCCAACGGACGCGTCCGCGACGTGCCCGATCGCCGGGCGATCCGCTGGTATTCGACGATCGGCCTGGTCGACAAGCCCCTCGGCATGCGCGGCCGCACCGCCCTCTACGGTCCTCGCCACCTGCAGCAACTGGTCGCGATCAAGCGCCGGCAGGCGGAGGGGCACGCGCTCGCCGACATCCAGGCCGAGCTGACCGGCCTGTCCCCGACCGCGCTCACCGACATCGCCCTCGTGCCGTCCCACCTGCTCATCGAGGTCGACCAAGAGGCCCTCGACCGCCAGCGCCACGATCACCGCGAACGTTTCTGGGCCGACCAGCCCGCCTCACCACCGCCCGCAAACTCACCGCTTGCACAGTCAACGCCCGCACAGTCAACGCCCGCACAGTCACCTTCCACACCGGTCCTGAGCGCGCTCCCGGCTCAGCCCTTCACCGGCCTGGCGCTCGGCGGCGGCGTGCTGCTGCTCGTTCCCCGCGCCCTGTCCGACCGCGACCGCGACGCCGTCGCCGAGGCCGCCGCACCCCTGCTCGACCTGCTCACCGCCCGAGGCCTCACTCTCGCCGAAGGCTCGAACGATGGGAGTCCGTCATGACCCTCTCCGTCACCCCGATGGATGCCGGGGAGATCAGCCGCATCACGATCCTGCCCGACGCCGGCTTCGGCACGTTGCGGACAGATCGGGGCGCACTCCCGCTCGACCGCCTCGACGTGCGGGCCCGGATCAGCGGCCTGGTCGCGCGCACGGTGGTACGGACCGAGTTCGTCAACGTGCACGACGTCGCGCTCGAGGCGACCTACATTTTCCCGCTGCCCGACCGCGCCGCGGTCACCGGCATGACGATGAGCGCCGACGACCGCACGGTCACCGCCGAGCTGCAGGAGCGGGGTCAGGCCCGCGAGACGTACGACCGGGCCATCGCGGCCGGTCAGCGTGCGTCGATCGCCGAGGAGGAACGGCCCGACGTCTTCACGATACGGGTCGGCAACATTCTTCCCGGCGAGCGCGTCGTCATCGAGCTCAGCCTGGTCGGGCCGCTGCCGTTCGAGGACGGCGCCGCGACGTTCCGGTTTCCCCTGGTGGTGGCGCCGCGCTACATCCCGGGCACGCCGCTGTCCGGTCCGGCGGTCGGTGACGGCTGGGTGCCCGACACCGACGCCGTCCCCGACGCCTCGCGGATCACCCCACCGGTGCTGCTGCCCGGCTTCCCCAACCCGCTGCGGCTGGGCATCGCCGTCGAGATCGACCCGGCCGGGCTCGAGCTGGGCGAGGTCCGCTCGAGCCTGCACACGGTGGTCGACCACGACGGGGTGCTGACGATCGGCGCCGACGAGCGCGCCAACCGCGACTTCGTGCTGCGACTGCCCTACGCCGGTGGTGGCGAGACGGCCATTGCGGTGCCCGACGAGACGGCCGGCGACACCGCCGACGAGCCCGCGGGCGTCTACCAGCTCGTCGTGCTGCCGCCGGCCGACGCGACGGCCCCCCGCCCCAAGGACGTCGTCCTGCTGCTCGACCGCTCGGGCAGCATGGGCGGCTGGAAGATGGTGGCTGCCCGCCGCGCCGCGGCCCGGGTCGTCGACACGTTGACCGCCGCCGACCGCTTCGCCGTCCTCACCTTCGACCACCAGGTCGACCGCCCCGACGATCTGCCCGAGGGCCTGGCCGAGGCGACCGACCGCCATCGCTTCCGTGCGGTGGAGCACCTGGCCCGGGCCACCGCCCGCGGCGGCACCGAGCTGCTCCGCCCGCTCGCCGACGGGCTCGGGCTGCTGGGCGCGAGCGAGGGCCGCGACCGGGTGCTCGTGCTGGTCACCGACGGCCAGGTCGGCAACGAGGATCAGATCGTCCACGACATCGCCCCGCTGATCGGCACGACCCGCATCCACACGATCGGCATCGACCGGGCGGTCAACGCCGGCTTCCTGGGCCGGCTCGCCGCCCTCGGCGCCGGCCGCGCCGAGCTGGTCGAGAGCGAGGACCGTCTGGACGAGGCGATGGAGCACATCCACCGCCGCATCGGCGCGCCGGTGGTCACCGACCTGCGCATCACGGCGACCGGTCTGCGGCTGGTCGACGACGAGCGGACGCCGGCCCGGATGCCCGGTCTCTACCCCGGCGTGCCGCTGGTGATCAGCGGCCGCTACACCGGACGGGCCGCCGGCGAGCTCGTCGTCACCGGCCGCACCCGCGACGACCGCGAGTTCCGCACGACCGTGCCGGTCCAGCAGCGCTCCGAGCCGGCCGTCGCGGCCCAGTGGGCGCGGGCCCGGCTGCGCGATCTCGAGGACGCGTACGCGGCCGGCGACCGCGGCCTGGAGCAGAGCATCGTGGCGACGTCCCTGCGCTACGGCGTGCTGTGCCGCTTCACGGCCTTCGTCGCCGTCGACAGCCGAGTCGTGCACGAGGGCGGCGAGGCCCGCCGCATCACCCAGCCGGTCGAGCTGCCCGACGGCTGGGAGGCCCCCGGCGATGCCGCGCCCGCGATGATGCGCCTGACCGCCGCATCGGCCCCGATGCCGCCGGCCCCGGCCGCACCCGGTCGCTTCTCCCCGACCTTCGCCGCGGAGTCACTGGCCGATCCGGGAGATGCCGGCTTCTCCGGTATTGCCGGGAGCGCCGGTGGCGGTGGCGGTGGCGGTGGCGGCATCCTGGGCAGTCCCGCCGGCGGTGGCGGCCACGTCGCCCGGGGCGGATCCCGAGGTCGCGCCCGCACACCGGGATTCATGGCCACCCGTGCCGGAAAGGCCGTCGCCGGGTCCGGCGCGCCGTCGCTCGACGAGGTGCGCACCCTGGCCGCCACCGAAGCGCAGCGCCTGCGCGACGCGGCGACCACCCTGCCCGAGTGGGAGCGGCGAGAGCTCCTCGACGACCTGGCCAGCCGCCTGGACGTCCTGATCGGCTCGTCCACCGATCCCGAGGTGACTCCACTGAAGGAGTTGGTGGACAAGCTCCGCTCCGACACACCCGTCGCCGAGAAGTGGACGACCGCGCTCCAGGTCCTGAGCGACTTCGCCGGCCCGCCACCCGCCGCGCCGCACACGGCCGGCGATCAGCCCGCCCCCGCCGCCGACGGCGCTCCGCAACGCAAGGCGTTCTGGAAGCGCTGACCGCCATCAGCCGACGCGCTGGTACCGGGCACCGCCTCACCAAGCGGCGGTGCCCACCGGGCCATCAAGTGGCGGGCAACGAGCCCTCAATCGGCGGCGCACCCGGCCACCACGCGGCGGCGCGCACCCCGGCCACCACGCGGTGGCGCGCACCCCGGCAATTGAGCCGTAGCGACGATCCGGCCATCACGCGGCGACGGCCACGCGGTCAGCAGACGGCAACGCGCACCCGGTGATCACGCCGCAGTGCCTCACCCGGTCATCACGGGCCAGCGCTCACGCGGTCATCACGCCGCAGTGACCCCAACGCGGTCATCACACGGCAGCGCCCGCCCGGTCATCACGCGGCGACGGCCGACGGATGGCGAGGGCGCGCGGTCACCGGCCGGCGAGGACGCGCGGCTCTCCGGGTGGCGAGGGCGCGCGGCCGGCGGGTGGCGAGGGCGCGCGGCCGGCGGGTGGCGAGGGCGCGCGGCCGGCGGGTGGGGAGGGCGCGCGGGTGGGGACGTGGTCTGGTCGTGGGCGCTCGTGTCGCGGCGGGGTGGTGGAGGCGGTAGGTTCGTGCGAGATCATTTCGGTTCTCCGCTTTGGAGTGGGCGCGTTGCCGCACGGTCACCTGTCGCCAAGCCGACGGAAGCTGGTCGTTCCCTGCCTGATCGGCCGCAAGGGGCGGAAAGTCGGATGTTCAGGGGACGGCGGGATGGTGATCGCGGCGGGTAACTTGGGCGGCCGATCGTCTCTTGGCAGCTCGATGGCGGCGGGTGAAGCGTGACGAACGGCGACCACGACGACGAGCAGGATCCTCTGCTTGTGCGGCCGTTCGTGCTGCGCGAGCCGGGCACGCCCGACGATGACGAGTCGACGCAGACCTGGCCCGCGGCGGGCAACCCGCCACCGGATCAGCCGATCGGCGGTCAGCCGCACGATCAGACGACCGGCAACCGGCCGCCGGGCGATGCCGATGCGCCCACCGCGGTCTTCCACCTGCCGTTCCGCCGCCACGCCGCCGCGTCCGCCCCGGCTTCCACCAACCGGCGCCGACGGCTGATCGTCCTGGCCGGCACTGCTGCCGTCGTGGTGCTGGGCGCCTCGGCGGCCGGCTTCGCGGCGCTGCGCGACGACGTCCGGCCGTCGGTCACCACGGGGCTGCCCGGCGGTCCGTTGCCCGCCGCGACGGCGCCGTTGACGTCCAGCGCCACCACGTCGGTGCCCGCCACGTCCGACGCCACCGGCGGTCGTCCCCGTGCCGGGGCGGCGACCCGGCCCAGCCCCTCGGCCGGCGCGAGCAGCTCCGCCTCGCCGTCCGCGGGCACCAGCTCCCCCACCGTGCCGACCGGCAGCCCGTCCGCCGGTGAGCCGATCTCCCTCGTCCCGCCACCCACCGGCGACCAGACCCCGACAACAGGCGCTCCGGAGGGCATCGCGCCCTCGCCGCCGTCCACCGACCGGGTCGGGGTGGTCCGCGGCCAGAACAGTCTGTGCCTGGACCTCAACGGCGCGGTGCCGTTCGACGGCAACCACGTCCAGGTCTACGAGTGCAACAACACGATCGCCCAGAGCTGGACCCTGGCCACCGACGGCACGCTGCGGGTGCAGGGCAAATGCGCCCTGGCCGTCGGCGACAACTCGATCGAGGTCGTCACCTGCGACGGTCGCACCCCGGCCCAGTGGCGCGTCTCCGGCCAGCGCCTGATCAACGCAGCCACCAACACCTGCCTGACCGACCCGTCCGGCGGCGCCCGGGCGGGCACCGGTGTCACCGTCGCCACCTGCGCCGGCTCAGCCAGCCAACGCTGGTCCCTCCCCTGACACCACGCCCTGAAGCGGACGGACCAGACGGCGGCCCGCCGCTCAGCGACCGTGGGGAACGCGGCCGTGACCAGCTCCGACGCGCCCGGCCGCCGACGCATAGCAGACTACCCAGGCGACGACTCGCGGTCAGGCCACCGTTCCATCCGAGCGCTGTTCCATCCGAGCGCTGTTCCATCCGAGCGCCGCTCCATCCGAGCGCCGTTCCATCCGAGCGCCGCTCCATCCGAGCGCCGCTCCATCCGAGCGCCGTTCCATCCGAGCGCCGTTCCATCCGAGCGCCGCGTCAGAGGGATGCGGCCAGGTGGCGGCCGGCGGCCCGGCCGCTGAAGAGGCAGCCGCCCAGGAAGGTGCCTTCGAGGGCGTTGTAGCCGTGGACGCCGCCGCCGCCGAAGCCGGCTACCTCGCCCGCGGCGTACAGGCCGGGGATGGGGTTGCCGTCGGCGGCCAGGGCGCGTGAGCTCAGGTCGGTCTGGATGCCGCCGAGCGTCTTGCGGGTCAGGATGTGCAGTTTGATGCCGATCAGCGGGCCGGCGGCCGGGTCGAGCAGGCGGTGCGGCGCCGCCGTGCGGCCGATGCGGTCGCCCAGGTAGCGGCGGGAGTTGTGGATTCCCTGGATCTGGGCGTCCTTGGCGTAGGGGTGGCCGATCTGGCGGTCGCGGGACTCGATCTGGGTCCTGATGCGGGCCGCGTCGAGCAGGGGCTCGTCGGTCAGTTTGTTCATGCCGGTGACCAGGTCGTCGAGGGTGGACGCGACGACGAAGTCGGCCCCCTTGCGCTTGAAGGCTTCCACGGGGGCGGGGGCGCCCTTGCCGAAGATGCGTTCGCGCAGGAAGGCCTTCTTGTCGCCCGAGGTGATGTCGGGGTTCTGCTCCGAGCCGGAGAGGGCGAACTCCTTCTCGATGATCTTCTGGGTGAGGATGAACCAGGAGTGGTCGTGCCCGGCCAGGTCCGGCGTCGTGCGCAGGTGCCGCAGGGTGCCCAGCGTGTCGTAGCCGGGCAGGCAGGGCGCGGGCAGGCGGCGGCCGAGGGCGTCGAACCACATCGACGACGGGGCGGGCAGGATGCGGATGCCGTGGGCGGGCCAGATGGGATTCCAGTTCTGGATGCCCTCGGTGTAGTGCCACATGCGGTCGCGGTTGACCAGGCGGGCGCCGGCTTCGGCGGAGATCTCCAGCATGCGGCCGTCGACGTAGGCGGGCACGCCGGTGATCATGCGCCGGGGCGCCGAGCCGAGGCTGTCGGGCCAGTACTTGCGGACGAGGTCGTGGTTGCCGCCGATGCCGCCGGAGGCCACGACGACCGCCTGCGCCGTCAGGCTGAAATCGCCGGTGGTCTCGCGGCTGGACGGTTCACCCCGGGCGCCGTCCGCCGGCTCGAGGACCTTTCCGCGTACGCCGGTGACCGCGCCGTTCTCCACCACGAGCTCGTCGACCCGGTGGCGGTGGCGGAACGTGACGAGGCCCCGCGCGGCGGCGTCCTGGATGGACCGCACGAAGGGCGCGACCACCCCGGTCCCGGTTCCCCAGGTGACGTGGAAGCGCGGCACCGAGTTGCCGTGCCCGTCGGCGCGCAGGCTGCCGCGTTCGGCCCAGCCCACGGTGGGCAGCCACGACAGGCCGAGCGAGGACAGCCAGGCCCGCTTCTCCCCGGCGGCGAACTCGACGTACGCCCGGGCCCATTTGACGCCCCAGGCGTCCTGGTCGCCGACGCGGTCGAAGCCGGCGCTGCCCTGCCAGTCGCTCCAGGCCAGGTCGACGGAGTCGGCCACCCGCATGCGGCGCTGCTCGGGCGTGCCGACCAGGAAGAGGCCGCCGAAGGACCAGTACGCCTGGCCACCCAGGTTGGCCGCGTTCTCCTGGTCCACGAGGATCACGTGCTTGCCGGCCGAGGTGAGCTCGTGTGCGGCGGCCAGCCCGGCGAGCCCGGCCCCGACGACGATGACGTCTGCGTCCATGGCCCGGGAATGTACCGGAGATGCTGAGGAAGTTTCAGCTTCCGGCCGGCGCCGGCGCCGCCAGGGAGCGCAGGCCGGTGAAGCATTCCCGCATGTGGTCGACCAGCGGGCCGTCGGCCGGGTCGGTCATCCAGCGGGCGAACGCCACCTTGAAGGCGGCCACGCCGGCTTCGGCGGCCAGGGCGGCGGCCGGGTCACCGAGGCCGCGTTCGCGCAAGGCCGACGCCAGCGCGGCAGCCACTCTGTCCAGTTTGGCCAGTTCCCGCTCCTGCAGGGCCGGGTTGGCGTCGATCACGCGCTGCCGCTGCCGCGAGTAGGCGACGGGCGGGAAGTACTCGGCCGCGGCCCGGTCGAAGGCGGCGGCGACCGAGGCGACACCGGGTGGCTCGGACGACGAGGCGACCGACGCGACCAGCATCTCGTGGAGGCGCTCCGATCCCGCGAAGAGGACTTCCCGCTTGTCGGTGAAGTGGCGGAAAAACGTGCGCTCGGTCAGGCCGGCCCGTTCGGCGATCTCGGCGACGGTCGTCCGGTCGAAGCCGCGTTCGGCGTACAGCTCCATCGCCGCCTGGCGGAGGCGGGACTGCGCGTTCGGCTCCCATCGGCCCATGCCTCCATCGTAGGCGACGGCAGTTCCTGACATCACAGGGCAAGACTATGTCAGTCGCTGACATCATGGTGTTACGGTGACGACAGTGGCTGACATCGCAACCGCGGTGGGAGCCGACATCGCTGCTTCGCATTGAGTGAGGAAGGAACTGCCATGCGCGTATTCGTCACCGGCGCCTCCGGCTGGATCGGGTCGGCCGTCGTGCCGGAACTGCTCGCCCACGGCCACGAGGTGACCGGCCTGGCCCGCTCCGACGCGTCGGCCGAGCGGCTCACCGCCGGCGGCGCCCGGGTTCTGCGCGGCGACCTCGACGCCCTGGAGATCCTGCGCGAGGGCGCCAGGACCCACGACGCCGTCATCCACCTGGCCTTCGTGCACGACTTCAGCGACTTCGCCGGATCGCTGCGCAAGGACCGCGCCGCCATCGACGCGATCGGCGACGCCCTCGAGGGCACCGGCCGCCCGTTCGCGATCGCCTCGGGCACGCTCGGCCTGACCCCGGGCCGGGTGGCCACCGAGCGGGACCGGCCCGACCCGGCCACGGCCCACCCGCGCCAGCAGTCGGCCGCCGCGGCCCTCGCGCTGGCCGATCGGCAGGTGAAGCCACTCGTCGTCCGCCTGGCTCCGACCGTGCACGGCGAGGGCGACCACGGCTTCGTCGCGGCGCTCGTCAAGGCCGCCCGCGAGCGTGGCGTCGCGGGCTACGTCGGCGCCGGCGACAATCGCTGGACGGCCGTGCACCGGCAAGACGCCGCCGCCCTCTTCCGCCTGGCCATCGAGCAGGCTCCCGCCCAGGCCGTGCTGCACGGGGTCGCCGAGGAGGCGATCACCGCTCGCGAGATCGCCGACGCGATCGGCCGGGGCCTCGGCATGCCCACCGCCCCGTCGGCCGTGGAGGACCTCGGCTGGGTCGGACCGATGTTCGCCGCCGACAGCCCGGCCTCCAGCACGCTGACCCGCGAACTCCTCGGCTGGAAGCCCGCCGGCCCCACACTGATCGACGACCTGGACGCTGGTTACTACTTCACATAAGCCCTGAACCAGATGACCAGCATTGTCAGCGGCCCCTAGCGGCTCGAGGCGAGGAGCCCGGCGGCTGTGCGGCCGGGCTCCTCGATTCCGCCTCCGTCGTCCGGCGCCGTCGCCGACGATGGGGGCATGCGTCCGCTGTTCCGGGTCGAGACGAGCGTGCCGGCCGCCGGCCTGGTCACGTTCCTGCTGGTCTTCGGCGTTCTCGGTGGTCCTTCGGACCCGGCCCCGGCGGCCCGGTGGGTCGGCCTGGGCGTCCTGCTGGCTCCGGCGATCATGGTGTACGCCCATCGGGGCGCGGCGGCCTGGGCGGGCATCCTCGGCGCGGTGCTGTGGACCCCGCTCGCGACCGGCTTCGCGACGGTCCTCACCACGTGGGCGTACGCGGCCGTGGCCCTCCTCGTCGCCCGCCTCGACACTTCCCCGGCCCCGCTGCCCGTCCCGCACCGGCGCCCGCCGGCCCCGTACGCCCTGCCGCACGTCGCCGCCCCGGCCGAGGTGGGCGGCTTCGCGCTGCTGGTCGCGTCCGCGGCCGGGGTGATCTGGGTGGGCGTCGACGACGCGGCCGTGCCCTGGCTGGCCGCCACGATCGCCGCCTTCGGCCTGGGCTGCGCGCTGCTCACCCGGGCCGTCCGGGCCCAGGCCGCCCTGCGCCGGCTGTTCGGCGTGCCGCAGCCGGTGCACGCGGTGCGCGCCGTCGAGCAGGAGGGGTACGTCCACGTGCTGCTCCCGGCCGAGGACGGGCGCACGGCCCGCGAGTTCGCGTTCGACGTCGCCGAGCCGGAGCCCCGGCACGACGAGGACGACGTGCACACCGAGGCCGCGGTCCTCTACGGCGATCCCCGGCCCGGGTCGTGGTGCGCGCTCGAGGTCGGCGACCGCCTCCATGTGCCGGTCGGGCCGGTCGGCGAGGTGATCGAGGTGCCCTACGACGTGGTCGAGGGGCTGCCGCGCGAGATCGAGGACGACGAGGAGCAGCTGGTCGACCCCGAGGCGCTGCGCCCGGCCGACCGGGACGCGGACGCCTTCCAGCCCCGCGAGCACCGCATCTCGCCGCGGCGGGCCTGGACGGCGACGATCGCGATCGGCCTCGGCGCCGCCCTGGGCCTGGCCGAGCTGGCGCAGCTGGCCGGACTGCCGCGGGAGGCGCTGATCGCCACGGCCGCGGTCGCCGGGGCGGCCGGGTACGAGTACGGGTGGCGCTCCCAGCTGCGGCCCCGGCTGCGCTGGCACGCGGGTGGCCTGGCCGCGGTCGGCTTCCGCGAGAGCACCCGGCAGCCGTGGGCCACCGACAGCGCGATCGTGCACGACGACGAGGGCACGGTGGTGCTGACCGCCGGTGAGGCCGTGCTGAACGTGCCGGTGCCGGCGCCCTGGCCCGCGCGGTCCCACCAGCGCAGCGCCGACGAGCTGGTGGCCGCGCTGCGCGACACCCGCATCCGGGCGCTCGAGATGAGCCCGCTGCCCCCGCCGCCGCTGATCGAGCCGCCCCGCCGGCCGGTCGCGCTCCTGGTGGCCTGGGCGGTTTCCGTTGCCGCGACGACACTGATCGTCAATTGAGCGAAACAGATCGCGCGTAGCGTACGGACGTGGACCTGAACACCGTCGCCGAAGTGATCAGCCCGGCCCGGGTGGGCCAGTGGCGGCCGGGTGACGCGTGGCTCGGCGGCGGCACGGCCCTGTTCGGCGAGCCGCGCCCCCACCTGACCCGGCTGCTCGACCTGACCACGGCCGGCTGGCCCGCGCTGACCTCGCGCGAGGACGGCCTGGAGGTGGCGGCCACGTGCACGATCGCCGAGCTGGCGGCCGGCGGTCACGACATCGTCGAGAAGTGCTGCCACGCGTTCCTGGCCTCTTTCAAGATCTGGAACGTGGCCACCGTCGGCGGCAATCTGTGCGCCGCGCTGCCGGCCGGGCCGATGATCGCCCTCGGCGCCGCGCTCGACGGCACCGTGCTGCTCCAGGGGCCGGACGGCGAACGGACCGTGCCGGTGGCCGGCTTCGTGACCGGGGACGGCGCCACCGTGCTGCGCGAGGGGGAACTGCTGCGCTCGATGTTCCTCCCGGCCGCGGCACTGCGCTCGCGCACCGCGTACCGCCAGGGGTCGCTGCACGCCCACGGCCGCTCGGGGGTGCTGGTGATCGGGCGCGCGACGACCGGCGGCGGCCTCGTCCTCACGGTGACCGCGGCGACGAAACGCCCCTACGTGCTGGTCTTCCCCTCGCCGCCGGCCGCCGAGCTGGTGCAGGGGGCGATCGCCGAACGGATACCGGACGACGCCTACGTCGACGACGTGCACGGGCTGCCGGTCTGGCGGCGGCATCTGACCCGGCTCTACGCGGAGCAGATCCGGGTGGAGCTGGCCCCATGATCATCAACGGGACCGAGCACGACCGCGCGCCCCGGCCGGGCCAGTGCCTGCGCACCTATCTGCGCGAGGAGGGCTGCTTCGGAGTCAAGAAGGGCTGCGACACCGGCGACTGCGGGGCCTGCACCGTGCACGTCGACGGCGTCCCGGTGCACTCCTGCGTCTATCCCGCGTTCCGCGCGGCCGCCCGGAGCATCACCACCGTCGAGGGCCTGAGCGGCGAGGACGGCCTGCATCCGGTGCAGCGGCGGTTCCTCGACGCGCAGGGCTTCCAGTGCGGCTTCTGCACGGCCGGACTGATCATGACGACGGCCGCCCTCACCGACGACCAGCGCTCCGACCTGCCGCGCGCCCTCAAGGGCAACCTCTGCCGGTGTACGGGCTACCGCGCCATCGCCGACGCCCTCGACGGCGTGGTCACCGTGGCCGGCGCCGCGGCCGGGGCGGCGGTCGGCACGAGCCTCGGGGCCCCGGCCGGGCCCGACGTGGTCACCGGCCGGGCCCGCTACACGTTCGACGTGGACGTCCCCGGCGCGCTGCATCTCAAGGTGCTCCGCTCACCGCACCCGCACGCGCGCGTCCTGGCCGTCCGCACCGAGGCCGCGCTGGCCGTTCCCGGCGTCGAGCTGGTGCTGACCCACGCCGACGCGCCCGCCCGGCGGTTCTCCACCGCCCAGCACGAGCACGCGGGCGAGGACCCGGCCGACACCCGGGTGCTCGACGACGTGGTGCGCTTCGCCGGTCAGCGGGTCGCCGCGGTGGTCGCCGCCACCGAGGCCGCCGCCGAGGAGGGCTGCCGCGCGCTCGCCGTCGACTACGAGGTGCTGCCGGCCGTCCTCTCCCCCGGCGAGGCGATGGCCGAGGGGGCGCCCCGGCTGCATCCGGACGCCGCCGGCAACGTGGTGGCCGAGCTGCACGCCGAGCTCGGCGACGTCGACGCGGGCTTCGCCGAGGCCGACCAGGTGTACGAGGGGACGTTCCGGACGCCGCGCGTGCAGCACGCGAGCCTGGAGACCCACGGCGCCCTCGGCTGGCTCGACGACGACGGCCGCCTGGTGATCCGCACGAGCACGCAGACCCCGTTCCTGACCCGGCGGGCGCTGGCGGTCCTGTACGACCTGCCCGAGCAGAAGGTGCGGGTGATCGCCGGCCGGGTCGGCGGCGGGTTCGGCGGCAAGCAGGAGATGCTGGTCGAGGACCTGGTCGCGCTGGCCGTGCTGCGGCTCGGGCGACCGGTCCGGCACGAGTACACGCGGGCCGAGCAGTTCACCTCGGCCACCACGCGGCATCCGTTCGCCGTCACCGTCCGGGCCGGGGCGCGCGCCGACGGGACCCTCACCGCGCTGGCGCTGCGCGTCGTCTCGGACACCGGGGCGTACGGGAACCACGGGCCCGCGGTGATGTACCACGCGTGCCACGAGTCGGTGGCCGTCTACCGCTGCGCCAATATGCGCACCGACGCGTGGTCCGTCTACACGAACACGGTGCCGGCCGGGGCGTTCCGGGGGTACGGCCTGGGGCAGGTGTCGTTCGCCGTCGAGTCGGCCCTCGACGAGCTGGCCCGCCGGCTCGGGGTCGACCCGATCACGCTGCGCGAGCGCAACGTCGTGCGTGCCGGGGACAAGCTGACCGCGCCGGGCGACCACGCCGACGACCTGACGATCGCGTCCTACGGCCTCGACCAGTGCCTGAACCACCTCCGGGCGGCGGCGGCCTCGGGGCCGCCCGACGTGCCGGAGGGGTGGCTGGTCGGCGACGGCATGGCGATGACGATGATCGCGGCCGGACCGCCCGGCGGGCACCACGCGGACGCCACGGCGACCCTGCGGTCCGACGGGAGCTTCGAGATCGCCGTCGGCACGGCCGAGTTCGGCAACGGCAGCACGACCGTGCACGCCCAGATCGCCGCGGACGCGCTGCACACGACGCCCGCCCGGATCACCGTGCGGCAGTCGGACACCGACGTCGTGCCGCACGACACGGGCGCCTTCGCCTCCACCGGCGTGGTCGTGGCCGGGAAGGCGGTGCTGCACGCGGCCCGGGGATTGCACGCGCGGCTGCGCGCCTCGTCGGGTGGGGCCGAGCTGACCGAGGCCGTGCTCCGGGATCTGGCGGCGCGGGCGGACAGCCCGCTGAGCGCGACCGGGCACTGGGGTGGCAGCCCGCGGTCGGTGGCGTTCAACGCCCAGTGGTTCCGGGTGGCGGTCGACCCGGAGACCGGCGAGCTGCGGATCCTGCGCAGCGTGCACAGCGCCGACGCCGGCACGGTGATGAACCCGCTGCAGTGCCGTGGTCAGATCGAGGGCGGTGTGGCCCAGGCGCTTGGCGCGTCGCTGGCCGAGCACGTCGACCTCGGCCCCGACGGTCAGGTGAGCACCGTGGGGTTCCGGCAGTACCACCTGCCGACCTTCGCCGACGTGCCGCGCACCGAGGTGCTGTTCGCCGACACCGACGACGCGATCGGGCCGCTGGGCGCCAAGTCCATGAGCGAGAGCCCGTTCAACCCGGTCGCGCCGGCCCTGGCCAACGCGGTGCGCGACGCCACCGGCGTACGCCTGACCGACCTGCCCTTCACCCGGGACCGGCTCTGGTCGGCTCTGCGGGCGCCGGAAACGCGAACCGCGCCACCGTCATGACGGCGGCGGGCTGATGCCCACCCCGTTGTCGGTCACCGCGACGCGCCACCGGTCGCCGTCGCGCGACGCGCCGACCTCGATGTGGCAGGGACGGTCGGCCCGGCGGTATCGGAGCGCGTCGCCCAGCAGTACGCCGGATCGAGACCGGCGTAGGGCAGATAGGTGACCTGAGCGCGTCACCCGCCGTACGCCAGGGTGGCGCTGGGCGGCGGGAACCCCTCGTAGGCGCCGTTGCCGACCGCCGCGCGCAAGGTACGCGCCACGGCCGTGACCACCCGCGACTCGACGCCGCTGCCGACCCGGTCCGAGGGGTTGACGGGGTCGTTGGCGATGCCGGCCGCCGCCATCGCCGGGGTGAAGCCGACAAAGGTCTCGGTGCGGTTGTCCTCGGTGCTGCCGGTCTTGCCGGCCACCGGCCGGCCGCCGAAGATGCCGTCCACCTGCTCGGCCGTGCCGCCGTCACACTTCCCGTACGCGCTCTGCTGACCCACCGGGCAGCGGGCCGCGTCGGCGGCGGCCCGCGCGACGCCGGGGTCGAGCACCTGCCGGCAGCTGGTGGCCACGGGCACCGCCCGGCCGTCCGGGCCGGTGATCGACTCCACCGGCAGCGGCGCGCAGTACCGGCCGCCGGCTGCGACGGTCGCGTACGCCGAGGCCAGTTCGAGCGGGGTCGTGTCGATGACGCCTAGGGTGAACGAGCCCCACGAGTCCGCATTGTCGGCGGCCATCCGGGCGTCGGCCGGCGCGCTGAAGCTGATGCCGAGCCGCTTGGCCATCGCGACCACGGCGGCCGGCCCGACCTGCTCCTCGAGGTGGACGAAGTAGGTGTTGACCGAGCGCCCGAAGGCATCCCACATGGTCCGGTAGCCGTCCATCCAGCTCGGGTTGTCGTTGCCCGGGCAGTACCGGCCGTCGCAGTTGCCCGGCCCCTCGTCGGACCACCCGGTGACCAGTTTCGCGGGCGAGTCGAAGCCGGAGCTCAGCGGCAGTCCGGCCTCCAGCGCGGCCAGCATCGTGAACATCTTGAACGTCGAGCCGGACGGGTAGCCGTTGATGCCGCTGCCCCCGCTGACGAGCGGGTTCACGGTGTCGACGCCCTTCTTCGCCGTGCCGAAGTGGCGGTTGACGGCCAGGGCGAGCACCTTGCCGGTGCCGGGCTGGACGACCGCGATCGGCAGCGCCTTGCGGTCGCCGAGCCCGTAGACCTCGCGCGACTGCTTGGCCGCGACCTTCTGCACATCCGGGTCGAGCGTGGTGACGACGTTGTAGCCGCCGCGGCGCAGCGCGTCGTCACGCTCCGTCTTCGTGGCGCCGAACTGCGGCTGAGCGTCCCACCAACGCTCGAAGTAGTCGCAGAAGAAGCCCCGGCCGTCGGCCTGGCCGGTGGCGTCGACACAGCCGTTGGGCTGGGTCTGCCCCGAGAAGGTGAGCTTCTCGGCCGCGGCCGCGTCGTGCTGGGCCCGGGTGATCAGGCCGGCCTTGAGCATCGCGGCGAGCACGTAGCCCTTGCGGGTCTCGGCCCTGCTCCGGTCGCCGCTGATCGGGTTGTCGGCGTCCGGCGACTGCACGACGCCGGCGATCAGGGCCGCCTGGGCGAGGTCGAGCCGGGCCGGGCTGACGCCGAAGATCCGTCGCGCGGCGGCCTCGATCCCGTACGCCCCGTCGCCGAAGTACACGATGTTCAGGTAGTTCCGCAGGATCTGCTGCTTGGTGAGCCGGTTCTCCAGTTCGACGGCGTACTCGATCTCGCGCAGCTTGCGGCCGGCGTTGTCGCTGGTCGCCTGGGCCCGTTCGGCCGGGGTCAGGCTCGGGTCCTCCTTGAGCACGTTGCGCACCAGCTGCATGGTGAGCGTCGAGGCGCCCTGCTCGGCGCTGCCGCTGCGCGCGTCCGAGACCAGCGCGCGGGCCACGCCCTTGAGATCCACCCCGCCGTGCTCGTAGAACCGGGTGTCCTCGGCGGCCACGATCGCCTGACGCATCACCGGGGCGATCTGGCTCAGCGTGACGTCGTGCCGATCCTCGTCGTAGAACGTGGTGATCAGCGTCGTGCCGTCGTCGCCGTAGACCCGGGTCAGCTGGGCGGCCGGCGGGTCGAGCAGCTGCGGCGGCAGCTCGGCGCGCTGTCGGCGGCTCCACGACGTACCGGCTCGCAACACCGCGCCGACGGGGATGGCGGACAGCCCTACCAGGGCTCCGACCAGCACGAGGACACCGCCGAGACGGGCCAGAGCACGAGTGTCGCGGGAGATCATCGAGGTCCTCTTTCCGTTGCCTGGACCCAGCGGTAACACCGCTTCCTGAAAACAACCTGGGTTTCGTTACCGATCCGTAACTTAAGGCGGGTCCCGTACGCGTGGTGACCATCACACGCTCCCAGCGGCATCGATCTGCCCGAATTTGTGACGGACATGCTCTTCGATGTCACGCTCAGTCACGACGCTCGCGTGACGTGGGTTACTGACTAGTAGCCAAGCCCCTTGTCCCCGCGCGGCCGGAACGGCAACATCTCCCGCACGTTAAACGACGGCATCGACGGACCTCACTGTCAGTGGTGTATCGGCACGGCCCATCGTCGATGCGTTCCGTGAGGTGCGGCCCCACCGGAGCCGTTTTCCACCACTAGGAGGATCCGTGAAGGATGCGCAAGGCGATCCGGCGTACGGTCGCACCAACTGGCGCCGTTTCGCCGTAGCGGTGGGTGTGCCCGCCGTGGTCGCCGGAGGCCTGGTCGTCGCCCTGGCCAACGGCGCCCTGGCCGCCAGCTTCTCGGTGTCGGGCACCCAGTTCAAGCTCTCCGCCGACCGGCTGGTCGGTGAGGGCTTCACCCAGTACAGCAAGCAGTTGCCGACCGAGAAGGTCCAGCCGACGACCGGGCAGAAGTACGTCGTCGCGGCGATGTCGGGCATCGAGAGCGCCGACATCTACAAGCTGTGCCAGTCGGTCGCGGCCGGCCCGGTCGTGCTCCGCATCGAGGCCGGCTCCGCCCCGGACAAGCCGGCCGAGGCCGAGAACCTGCTGATCGGCATGTCGGAGCTGAGCGGCGACGCGACGTTCCAGAACATCGACATCGGTCAGGACGCCTCGACGCTCGACCAGGACGGTCAGAAGGAGCACGGCGAGGTCGGCGGCTTCGGCCAGCAGGCCAGCGGTGTGACGATCGTCGGGCTCAAGCAGAAGGCGTACATGACCTCGGCGTCGACCTTCAAGCTGACCGGCATGAGCCTGAAGCTCTACCTGGGCGACACCAGCAAAGAGTGTTTCCAGGGCTGATCCGCTTCAGGGGCTCGCGGGAAGCGATCCGCGGGCCCCTCAGTCCGACTCCGATCTCTCGTACGGCCTTGATCATCGCTCTGGAGGCGACGCAGGTGGCACAGGACGGCTTCTGGAGCAGGTTCCGGGCATGGCGGCGCAAGCGGCCGTTCTGGGGCGGGCTCTTCCTGGTGGTGGCGGCCCTCGAACTGCTCTACACCGCCAACATGAACCTCGGGAGTCTCGAGGTCCACCTGGGCCCGCAGGGCTTCCTGTCCTATCTGCTGCCGACATTGCTGCTGCTGTGCGGGTTGCTCTGCTGGTTCTCGCCGGCGCAGCGCCTGTTCTACGGCATCATCGGCGTGCTGACCGCGCTCTACACGTTCGTCGGGCTCAACCTGGGTGGCTTCTTCCTCGGCATGCTGTTCGGCATCGTCGGCGGCGCGCTGGTGATCGCCTGGGGGCCGCCGCGGGTCAAGCCGTCGCCGATCGCCGAGGCGCCGGACGACGATCCGGCGCACGAGCCGAGCCCGGCCCCCGCCCCCTCCGCCGGTCCCGTCGAGGTCGCCGGGCACGACGACCGCCCGCACGAGGCCGACACCGCTTTCATCCCCGGCCTGGGCGGCCCGCACCCGCAGCCCCGGTCCGCCGGGCCCGTAACCGACGGGCAACCCGGTGACGGCGCGCCCGGCCCGCGCCGGGACGGACTGCCCAACCCGCGCGCGCTGGGCGTCGCCCTGCTCCTGATCGCCGTGACCGGCAGCATCCTGGTCGCCGGGAGCGGTTCCCCGGCCCGGGCCGAGGAGTGCCCCGAGGGGCTCCCGTCCCGCTCCCCGGTGGCCACCTCGGCGTCGGCGTCGGCCGCCACCACCGCACCGGCTCCCCCGACCGGTGCGGTCCCACAGCCGGGCACCGAGCCGCCGGCCGGAGGCGACCCGGAGTCGCCGACGGCGACGGGCTCGCCCACGTCCTCCGCGCCGGTTCCGGCCGGCGCGGAGGACGGGGGCTCTGCTCCGGCCGTGGCCGATGACACCGCCGACCCGGTGCTGGACGGGATCGGCGACTTCTTCGACGGCGTGGGCAACCTGCTCGGCATCGGCGACGCTTCGCCCTCACCGAGCACGTCGCCGTCGCCGTCGGAGTCGTCGCCGTCGGAGTCGTCGCCCTCACCCGGGTCGGCCTCGGCCACGACCGCGGTTCCGGCCTCGGCCGATCCGCCGGGCACGGCGTCCGCGCCGGCCACTCCGTCCGCCGGTGCCCCGGCCGCCTCCGGCGGGTCAGCGTCCTCGCCGCGCTCGGTCTCTCCCTCGGCTTCCTCGGATTCCCCGGCTCCCTCGGCTCCCTCGGCCGGCGAGGAGATCCCGTGCCTGGGCGCGCGGGTGCTGGGTCTGCAGGCGAACGCCGACGGCATCCCCCGCGTCGGGTTGAAGCCCGGGGTGATGGAGGTCGGCTCGCTGACCATGTACAACTCGACGTACGACGGCGTGGTCGACATGCCGACGTCGAAGGGCAGCTTCAAGGCCCTCAAGTTCAGCATGGACAAGGCTGTGAACAAGCCCTTCACGCTGACCGTCGACGAGGCCGGCGCCGCCACCACGGTGATCAAGAGCAACGAGCTGGTCACCGACGGGAACGTGCGCTTCTACACGCCGAACTTCAAGGGCAAGCTGTTCGGCCTGATCCCGGTCACCTTCACGCCCGAGCAGCCCCCGCCGCTGACGCTCCCGGTCCTCTGGTTCACCGACGTGACGATCCAGCTGGCCTACGTCCACTGCGACACCCTGACCGCGGACCCGCTGGACATCCGCGAGCGCCTGACGCCTGCTCCCTGACCGGCGGGCGTCCCTGACCGGCGGGCGTCAGCGGGCCGACCGGCGCTGCCGCCAGCCCTCGATCACCCGGTCGGCGTCCCGGGGCGGGAGGACGACCGGGGGGCCGTCCATCAGGCCGACCCGGGCCTTGTGCAGACGCTCGTTCAGATCGGCGACGTAGTCGCGGACCTCGTGCTCGGTGGGGAGCCGATCGACCTTCTCCTCCAGGTCCTCGGTCTCCCGGCGCAGCGCGAGGGTCGCCGGGATGACCGAGGCGGTCGCGCCCTCGCGCTCCAGCCAGTCCTTCACCCACCAGTCGTCCTCGTACTCCCCGCCGTGGCCGCGGAGTGGTTTTCCCTGGCCGGCCAGATTGTCGAACTCACCGCGCTCAGCGGCCTCCCGCAGCTGCCGTTCGATGGACGACTCATACCAGTGCGCCATGAACCCATCGTATTTCGTCGTACCCCAGGCGTAATTTGACAGACGTCCCGCAGCCGCTCCCCCGGAGGTGCCCACCGTGTGCCGCAACATCCACCAGCTGCACAACTTCGAGCCGCCCGCCACGTCTGACGAGGTCCACGCCGCCGCCCTGCAATATGTGCGCAAGGTCGCCGGCAGCACCCGCCCGTCCCAGGCCAACCAGGCCGCCTTCGACCGGGCGGTGGCCGCGATCGCCGCCGCCACGGCCGAGCTGCTCGACGAGCTGGTGACCACCGCCCCGCCGAAGAACCGCGAGGAGGAGGCGATCAAGGCGCGGGCCCGGGCCGAGAAGCGCTACGCGAGCTGACGCCGTCGCCGTCCGACGAGCCGGAGCCGGCGGGTCAGGAGAGCTCGGCCCACTGCATGGACAGGCCGGTCACTTCGCGCTCGGTGCGGATCTCGAGCATGGTGCCGAGGATGGTGGCCCGGTCGGCCACCAGCGTCCGGTCGTCGAGGCCGTAGGTGACACGTTCGGAGAGGAAAGCGGGGGTGCCGATCGGCTGGCGCAGCAGCGTCGCGGTGGTCTGGTCGAGGGCGCCGGGACGCACCGACTCGCTCGCCCGGTGGACCGCGATGCCGTGGTCGGCCAGCGCGGCGTAGAGCGACGACCCGCTGAGGTCGGTCTCGGCCAGCTCGAGGCCGCGGATCCACGACACCTGGTGCACGGCGGGACGACCGGCCAGCAGGCGGAGGCGCTCGAGCCGCACGGCCGGGAGCGCGTCGCCGAAGCGCGCGACCGCCCACGCGGGCGGCCGGCCCACGACCTGGTCGACGATCTGGGTGGCGACCAGCCGGCCCTGGGCGCGCAGATCCTCGGCGAAGCCGCGCAGCGAGTCCAGCCGATAGGCGGCCCGGGGCTCGGCGACGAACGTCCCGCGGCCCGGCTGCTGCGAGAGCAGCCCGTCGTCCTCGAGCTGTTGCAGGGCCTGCCGCAGCGTCGCCAGCGTGACGCCGTAACGGGCGCTCAGCTCCTTCTGCGGCGGCAGGGCCGACCCCGGCGACAGCTCCCCGCCCCGGATCTTGGTGCTCAGGTCATCGGCGATCACCCGATACTTCGGCGTACGCGGCGCGGTCAGCGGAAGCCTCCTGGTCGAGAGCGTCGAGGGCCGCACGCAACGCCGCGACATCCTCGGTCAGGTCGCGCGGCGTGGCCCCGTCGAGCACCCTACGCATCAGAGCCGACCCGACCACAACACCGTCCCCCGCGCGTCCCGCCTCGGCCGCCTGCCCGGGCCCGGAAACCCCGAACCCGATCAACACCGGCAACCGCCCCACCGGCCCGTGCGAGGGCGTCGCGCCCGCCAGGGGCGGCGGGAAAGCACGGGCGCCGAGGCTGGTGCTGGTGCCCATGTCGGTGGCAGTGGCGGCATCCGTGCTCGAGGTTGTGCCGGTGGCGATGCTGATGGCGGCGCCCGCGCTGGTGCTGGTGCCTGTGCGGGGGCTGGCCGGGGCCGAAGTCGCGGCCGCCTGCGCTGCCTTGATCCGCGTGGCCAGGGTGGCGGCGGAGGCGGCCAGGGAGTCGCGTTCGCCGGTGGTGCCCATGCGGCTGATCGCGTAGATGTAGCCCCGGCTGCGCCGGACAATCTCGGCCAGCCGCTCGTCGGAGGTGACCGGAGCGACCAGCAGGGTCAGGTCGACGCCGGCCTCGGCCGCCGCCCGCTCGACCTCGCCGGCCTCGTCGAGCGGCAGGTCGGGCACGATCAGGCCGTGGACTCCGGCCTCGGCCAGCCGCCGGCAGAAGACCGCCGGACCCGGCCGGAACACCAGGTTGGCGTAGGTGAAGGCGATCAGCGGGACCCGCAGCCGACCCCGCGCCTCGTGGAGCTCACGCAGGATCGACGTCATCGTGACGCCGCGGGCCAGGGCCCGGTCGGCGCTCTGCTGCACGGTGGTGCCGTCGAGCATGGGGTCGGAGAACGGCAGCCCGATCTCGACCGCGTCCGCCCCTGCTTCCTGCATGGCCAGCAGATAGTCGATCCAGTTGTCGGTGACGCCCGCCGTCAGGTAGGGCACCAGCAGCTTGCGCCCCGGCCGGCCCGCCCCGGCCGCCGCCCGACCAGCGAGCGGATCAGCGCCACCCCCGCCGCCGGCCAGCGGACCAGTACCGCCCGCGCCACCAGGCCCCGGCTTCGCCCCAGCATCCCCGCCAGGCCCCGGCTCAGCGACAGCGTCCCCGTCGGAACCGCCAGTTCCCGGCTCAGGCTCAGCATTCCCGCCGGCACCGCCAGGTCCCGGATCGCCGCCCGCCGCCCCGCCGGCCCGGCGAGTTGCGAGTTTCTGGACGCCCGGCGCTTCGTCCGCTTGGTCGGCTTGGTCGGCTTCGAGGCCGGAGCGGTGGATCACGGGCTTGTCGGCCGGGAGTGGACGGTTGGCGGCGGGGTGGGCCGGGCCCAGGAGGCTGCGGCCGGCGGCCTGCTTCGCGGTCATGCGACGGCTCCCAGCGTGGCCATGTCCTTGTCGCCCCGGCCGGACAGGGTGAGAACCACCCGTGAACCGGCGGGCAGCAGCGGGCTGCCCGCCTCGCGCAGCACCCAGGCCACCGCGTGGGCCGTCTCGAGGGCGCAGATGATGCCCTCGGCCCGGGCCAGGCGCCGCACCGCGAGCACGACCTCGTCGTCCTTGACCGTGTGATATTCGGCCCGGCCGACGGCGCCCAGATGCGCGTGCTCGGGTCCGATGCCGGGATAGTCGAGCCCGGCCGCGATCGACTCGGCCTCGGCGACCTGGCCGTCGGCGTCCTGCAGGACCATCGAGCGGGCGCCGTGCACGACGCCGGGGAGGCCGTTGCTCATGGCGGCGCCGCCGGCTGCCTCGACCCCGACCAGGCGGGCGGGCGTGTCGACGAAGCCGGCGAACGTGCCGGCCGCGTTGGAGCCGCCGCCCACGCAGGCCACGACCACGTCGGGCACCCGGGTCACCTGGCGGCGGGCCTCGTCGCCGATCACGCGTTGCAGCTCGCGCACCATCCATGGGTAGGGGTGCGGGCCGCCGACCGAGCCGAGCAGGAAGTGGGCGTCGTCCACGTCGGCCACCCAGTTGCGCATCGCCTCGTTGGTCGCGTCCTTGAGCGTACGGCTGCCGGTGGTGACCGGGACGACGGCGGCGCCCAGGGTCGTCATGCGCAGGACGTTGAGCTGTTGCCGCTCGATGTCGCGCTCGCCCATGTAGATCGTGGCCTCGAGGCCGAGCAGCGCGGCCGCGGTGGCCGTGGCGACTCCGTGCTGGCCGGCGCCCGTCTCGGCGATCAGCCGGGTCTTGCCCATCCGGCGGGCGAGCAGCGCCTGACCGAGCACGTTGTTGATTTTGTGCGAGCCGGTGTGGGCCAGGTCCTCGCGCTTGAGCAGCAGCTCGATGCCGAGTTCGGCCGACAGCCGCCGGGCCGGCGTGAGCGGCGTGGGACGGCCGGCGTACACGTCCAGCAGTTCGTCGAGTTCGGCCCGGAAGGCGGGATCGGCCCACGCGTCGCGGAAGGCCGCCGCCAGCGCCCCGCAGGCGGGGACGAGAGACTCGGGAACGAACCGGCCGCCGAAGTCGCCGAAGCGACCGGCGACCGGTTCGATCATTGAGATGGACATGCGCCGCCTCCAAAGTTCTAGAACTCTCTCCCGCAGTGTTGCACAACGCGGTCGAGAGTTCTAGAACTATTGGGCGGTTACTTCTTGGCCGCTGCCTCGTAGAGCGACTCGGGGGCGACCGCACCGGCGAAGACCCGGCCGTCGTCCACGATCAGCACGCTGAACAGCGATCCGGAGAAGACCCGGCCCTTGCCCCACGTGCCGCTCGCCTCGGGCAGCATGGTCAGCAGGCCCTCGGCCTGCTTGGCCTCGGCGCTCGACGAGTCGCCGCCCTCCGGCAGCTTGGCCGTGACGATGGACGCCCAGCCCTCACCGATCACCTTGGGCGCCTCGGCACCCTTGGCCTTGGCTGCGGCCGGCGGCACGGCCTCGCGCTCCTTGGCCGCCTTCTCGGCGTCCTTGTGCAGCTGGTTGACGTTCGACTCGGTCACCTTCGCGCCCGGCGGCGGGTTGAAGGCGAACTGCTGGGCGTCGGGCGTCTCGAAGCTGATCTGCGTGAACGCCACCCGGATGGCCGGGCTGGTCGCGTTCTTGGCGTAGACGTCGACGCGCAGCGGGATGTGCTTCTCGGCGTCGACCGCCAGCCGCACCTGACCGATCAGCGACCGCTCCGCCTTCGGCGTCAGCACCAGCTCGTACGCGTCCCGGTCGGCCACCTTGGCGGCGCCGGTCGTCGACACCTTGGTCGTGTCGTCGATCGCGGCCAGCGCGGCGTCGGCCGCACCCTGCGGCGTCGTCGGCACGCCCGTGGGCAGCTCCTGCGGCTTCTTACCGGCCTCGGCCGGCACCTTCAGGTGCGTGGCCTTGTTGCCCTCGCTCTGCCACAGCCACACGTCCGGGCCGTTGCGGATGACGT
Source organism: Actinoplanes sp. M2I2 (assembly GCF_023544445.1). Taxonomy (GTDB): domain Bacteria; phylum Actinomycetota; class Actinomycetes; order Mycobacteriales; family Micromonosporaceae; genus Actinoplanes. The sequence goes on from NZ_JALPVJ010000009.1 coordinate 46,444, forward strand.
CGGTCTCGCCCGCCGTGCCGACCAGCGCGAACCGGGCCTTGTCCTCACCGGCGTACCAGACCCGCGCGGTGTTGCTGCCGGCGACCAGGTTGGCCAGCGCGGCCTGCCCGGACGCCCCGTCGGTGAGCCCGGAAATCTTGGGCAGACCGAGATCGGCACTCTGCACGATGGTGCCGGAAAGCCCGTCGACCCTGGCGTTCTGCAGGTCGACGAGCAGTTGTGCGGCGCTGCGCTCGGGCAACGCCGGATCGGCGCTCGCAACGATCGTCCCCGCCGCGGCGCCGCCACCGATGACGACGACCGCTGCGGCCGACGGTACGAGCCAGCGAAGCGCCGGCCTTGACCTGAACACGGACACGATGTCCACCTCCCGTTGATCTGCCACAAGAGTGCGCCCGCACCGCTGTGACCGGGCTGAGAGCAGCCCCTAGGGGTTGCCCCTGTCATGCCAAGGTAGTGGGGTGCGGTTGCTGGTGGTGGAAGACGAAGCGCGGCTTGCCGCCGCGCTGCAGCGTGGGTTGCAGGCCGAGGGATTCGCGGTCGACGTGTCGGGCGACGGGCAGGACGGCCTCGAGCTGGCCCGGCACGGTGGCTACGACGCGATGATTCTCGACGTGATGCTGCCCCGGCTGAGCGGCTATCGGGTGGTGCGTCAGCTGCGCGCCGAGCAGAACTGGGTGCCGGTGCTCATGCTGTCGGCCAAGGACGGCGAGTACGACCAGGCCGACGGCCTGGACTGCGGCGCCGACGACTATCTGACCAAGCCTTTCTCGTACGTCGTCCTGCTCGCCCGGCTGCGGGCGCTGCTGCGCCGCGGGGTGCACGAGCGCCCGACCGTGCTGCGGCACGGCGACGTCGAGCTCGACCCGGCCGAGCGGCGGGTGATGGTGGCCGGCGACGAGGTGACGCTCACGGCCCGCGAGTTCGCGCTGCTCGAATATCTGATGCGCCGCCCGGGCGAGGTGGTCAGCAAGATCGAGCTGCTCGACCACGTGTGGGACGCGGCGATCGAGACCGCCCCCAACGCCGTCGAGGTGTACGTCGGCTATCTGCGCCGCAAGATCGGGCGGGATCGGCTCGAGACCGTGCGCGGAGCGGGCTACCGGCTGGCCGCGGTCTGATGCCGGGCCTCGATCCGGCGCCGGGCCGGCCGCGGTGAAACGCCTGGGGGAGATCAGCCTGCGGGGCCGGCTCGTCCTGGTCTCGGTGCTGGCCCTGACCGCCGGGCTCGCCGTCGGCGGGGTCCTGCTGGTCGGGGTGCTCAACTTCGCGCTGTTGCGCGCGGTCAACACCGAGGCCCTGGACACCGCGCGGGGCGTGGCCAAGCTCGTCGACCAGAAGTCGCTGAGCGAGCGCATCGAGGTCAACCCGGCGATGCAGGTGCAGGTCATCGACGCGAGCGGCCGGGTGCTGGCCCTCTCGCCGGGCGCCGACCGGCTGACCCCCATGCTCTACCAGGACGAGCTGCGCGACCTCGCCGACGAGCAGGTGCGCGACATCCCGGGCAGCCGGATCGGCCTGTCCGGGGGTGGCGCCCGCGTGGTGATGAAGGTGGCCGGGCCGCCGACCGACCCGGTGCGGGTGCTGGTCGCCCGCTCCACCAACGATCTCAGCCAGGGCGTGCACATCCTGCGGGTGGCCCTGCTGGTGACCTTTCCCTTGCTGATCGGGCTGCTGGCCGCTGTGCTGTGGCGGGTGCTCGGGGCCGTGCTGCACCCGGTGGACGCGCTCCGGGCCGGAGCCGAGGAGATCACCGGGGGTACGAGGGAAGGACGGCTGCCCGTGCCGGAGTCACGCGACGAGATCCACCGGCTCGCGGTCACGCTGAACGGCATGCTGCACCGGCTCGAGTCGGCCCGGGTCCGGCAGCGCGCCTTCGTCGCCGACGCCGCGCACGAGCTGCGCAGCCCGCTGACCAACATGCGGACCGAGCTGGAGGTCGCCCAGCGGCTGCCGGACACCGACTGGCAGGCGCTCTCGCACGACCTGCTGACCGACGTCGACCGGCTCAGCCGGCTCGTCGACGACCTGCTGCTGCTCGCCCGGTCCGACGACGGCGGCGGCCGGGCCGTGTCGGCGCCGTTCCGCTCGGTCGACCTGGGCGCGCTGGTCGGCGACGTGGCCGACCGCTACCCGACGGTCACCTTCGTCCGGCCCGCGGCGCCGACGGAGGTCACCGGTGAGCCGGACGCTCTGGGCCGCGTGGTCGCTAATCTGCTGGACAACGCCGTCCGGCACGCCACATCACGGGTCGACGTGGCCGTGACGGCCAACGGCACGCATCGGCTGATCACCGTGACCGACGACGGCCCGGGCATCCCGGCGGCCGACCGGGAGCGGGTCTTCGACCGCTTCACCCGGCTCGACGACGCGCGGGCCCGGGACGCCGGCGGGTCGGGGCTGGGCCTGGCCATCGTGCGCGAGCTGACCCGGCGGCACGGCGGCACGGTGACCCTGGGCGACGCCGATCCCGGGCTGCGGGTCGACGTACGGCTCCCGGCCCTGAGATAGAGACCGGAGCCGGCTCCGGAAAAGAAAAAGACGCGGGGAACTTTTCCGCGGCGGGGCCCGACCAACGAGGAGTGCCCGGCACCGGGCGGAATCCCCCTCGCGGAAGGTACGACAAGGATGTCCCTGATCAAGCGCTCGGCACTGGTGGGCGCCACCGTCGCCGGGCTCACCCTGGCACTGGCCGCCCCGGCCGCCGCCCACGTCACGGTGAACCCCGACACCGCGACCGCCGGCGGGTACGCCAAGGTCACCTTCCGGGTGCCCAACGAGTCCGACAAGGACTCCACGACCAAGGTCGAGGTCAATCTGCCGGCCGACAAGCCGATCGCCTCGGTGTCGGTCAAGCCGGTCACCGGCTGGGACGTGGCCACCACCGTCTCGAAGCTCGCCAAGCCGCTGGAGGCGCACGGCGCGCAGATCACCGAAGCCGTCTCCAAGATCACCTGGACGGCCAAGGGCGGATTCGAGGTCAAGCCGGGTCAGTTCCAGGAGTTCGACGTCTCGATGGGCCCGCTGCCCGAGTCGGGCGAGATGATCTTCAAGGCGCTCCAGACGTACTCGGACGGCACGGTCGTGCGCTGGATCGACGAGCCGTCCACCGACGGCACGGAGCCCGAGTCGCCCGCTCCCGTGCTGAAGATCGGGGCCGCGGCCGCCGAGGGCGGCGACACCGCCGCGGCCGCTCCCGCCGCCACCGCGGTGGCCGAGCCCGCCGCCGAGGAGTCGAACAGCTCGAACGGCTTCGGCATCGCCGGGCTGGTCGCCGGGGTGCTCGCGCTGATCGTGGCCATGCTGGCCTACGCGCGTTCGGGCCGCCGCCCGGAACCCGCCGGCGCGCCGGCCGAGAAGCCGTCTTCGGACAAGTAGCGCGGCGTGAGGAGGGGGACACCCCTCCTCACACGCCCGGCGGCAGCGAGGTCACCGCCGGCGCTTTTTCAGGTACGCGGCCAGCTCGTCGTACTCGCCCGACTCGTTGGCGAACATGGCGACGTTGCGAGCCGTCGCGAACCAGCCGTCGGTGGACGGGCGGATCTCGCGGACGGCGTCGAGCACGTCCTGCTGGTTGATCATGCGGATCTCGCCGGTCGCGATGGAGTCGCGCATGGCGAACTCGGCCGCGGTCTCGCAGATGTGGGCCAGGTCGGCGCCGGAGTAGTTCTCGGTCACGTCGGCGACCCGGCCCAGGTCGACGGCCGCCACCGGGCGGTCGCGCAGGTGGTACTGCAGGATCGCCGCCCGGGCCGGCTTGTCGGGCGGGAGGACCAGCAGCGTACGGTCCAGGCGCCCGGGACGGCGCAGGGCCGGGTCGATGTCCCAGGGCGCATTGGTGGCGGCCAGCACGAAGACACCGTCGTTGTTGCCGTCGACGCCGTCGAGCTCGGTGAGCAGCTGGTTGACCACGGTACGCATGGACGACGAGGCGAGCTGGCTGCGCTTGTGGCCGAGCGCGTCGATCTCGTCGAGGAACAGCACACACGGGGCGTGCCCGCGCGCCGAGTCGAACAGGTCGTGCAGGTTGCGCTCGGAGCTGCCGATCCACATGTTGAGCACGTCGGTGATCGACAGCGAGATGAACGCGGCGCCCATCTCCCCCGCGACGGCCCGGGCCAGGAAGGTCTTGCCGCAGCCGGGCGGGCCGTACAGCAGCAGGCCGCCGCGCAGGCTCTTGCCGAACAGCGTCCGCAGCTTGGGGTTCTTGAGCGGCCCGAGGAACGACACCTCGAGGCGCTTCTTGACCTCCTGCATGCCGCCCACGTCGGCGAGCGTGATCGTCGACCGCTCGATGTCGAAGGTCCGGTCCTCCTCGCCCCGCACCGGCTCGGGCTCGTCCGAGAAGCGCGGCGGCACGATGTCGCCGAGTTCCTGCTCCATCGCGGCCCAGTCGACGCCGTCCGCCGGCTTGGCCGGCGCTTTCTCACCCGGGGCCGGCTGCGGCTCACCGAGGGCGGAGCTCATCAGTTTCCGGGCGGCGCCGTTACCGGGCTCCCGGGCCAGCACCTGAGCCGCGTGCCCGATCGCCTCGGCCCCTCGCCCGGCCCCGACCAGCAGCTCGGCGAGGTGCAGGCGCAGCGTCAGGTCGTCGGGCCGGGCCTCGACGGCCGCGGTGAGGCTGTCGATCAAGGGCGAGTCGCTCATGACAGCGCATTATGCCCGCGGCGACCATACGGAAAGGCCGCCGGGGCACGCCCCGACGGCCTTCGACGTTCTGGCAAGCCGTGGATCAGCCCGGTCGCCGGTAACCCGCGATCGGGCCCCGTTCGATCGTCGCCATCCGCACATGGTCGCCCGTGTGCGGCGCGTGCACGACCATGCCGCCGCCGATGTAGATGGAGACGTGATGCAGGCTGCCGGGGTAGTAGAACACCAGGTCCCCCGGTTGGAGCTCGGCCCTCGACACCGGCCGGCCCTGGTTCCACTGATCCTTCGTGTAGTGGTCCAGGTGCACGCCGACGCCGGCCCAGGCCTCCTGGGTCAGGCCCGAGCAGTCGTACGAGTTGGGCCCGGCCGAACCGAAGACGTAGGGCTTGCCGATCAGGTCGCACGCCCGCTGGGCCGCCCGGCCGCCCTTGTCGTTGGTGTAGTCGACCGGACACGGCCCGAGCCGGAACGGCCCGTCGTTGACGTCGGCCGAGCCGTACGCCTGGATCCGCAGCTTCTGCAGCGAGGTGATCTTCTTCTCGATGGCGGTCTTGCGCTGGGCCAGGTCGACGTCGCGGGCCGCGTTCGCCTTGGTCACGACGTCCAGGTCGGTCTTGGTCGCGGTGAGCTTGTCGCGCAGCGCGGCGACGCCGGCGATCTGCTCGCGCTGCTGACGGGCGAGCTGGTCGAGGTAGAGCAACTTGTCGGTCAGCCCGGTCGGCGACCCGGTGACCAGCAGCGCGTTGACCGCGTTGGGCGCGCCCTGCTTGTACGCGTCGATCGCCATCCCGCGCACCTGCCGCATCGCCGCGTCGACTTTCGCCTCGAGCGGGGTGATCTGGGCGGCGAGCTTCTTCTGCTGCGCACGGTTCTTGATCAGCTTGCCGTGCACGTCGTTGTACTGCTCGATGACCGGCTCGAGCTGGTTCCACTGCTTGTCGATCTGCGCCTCGACCGTCGAGGGCGAGGGCGCGGCCTGCGCCACGGCGGGGCCGGAAAAGATGATCCCGGCCGCGGCGAGGGCGCAGACCAGGCTGCGCGCTACTGCGGCACGACGCACGGAGGTGTGGTGTCCTTTCTTCCCTCACGCCGCCGACCGGGTCAGCTGACGGGTTCGGACGGGAAGCGCGCCCGGCCGCGACACCTCGCGGCTTCACCCCGACTACTCGGGTCCCCGGTTCGCCCCGCGGGGCGATTGGGCGGTGGCCCGTCAGATCGGCCGGTTGGACGATGGGGGGCTGGCGGACCGGACAACACCGTACTCCCGATCATGTCGTCGGTTGAAGGCACTCCGGCCCGGAACTTTGAGCACCGCTTCCTATACGCAGCGTCACGAGAGTGGCCACGCTTCCAGGGCTCTGTCTAGCCAGGGCACCACCAGAATCACCGTCGGTAACACCAGCAGGCCGGCCGCGGCCACTGTCACGAGGACGGTCAGGGCGACGGACCCGGTGTGCGACTCGCCGAGCCGGGCCAGCCGGCGCCGGCGGGCGTCACCGCGCGGATCGGCCGCCGCGTCCTCCGTGAGGGGGACGGCGTCGCTCAGCCGCTCGAGCGCGGCCCGCAGCGGGGCGGCGCCGACCCGGCGGCGGGCGACGTCGTCGGCGATCATCTCGAGCAGCAGGTGGACGGCGTCCAGCGGCAGCCGGCTGCGCAGCGGGCGTGGCACCGCGCGATAGAAGGCGGTGAACGACTCCATCACCACCTCGTGCCGGTGACGCAGGTGGGTCTGCTCGTGGGCCAGCACGGCGTCGACCTGCTCGCGGTCGAGCACCTGCAGCACCCCGTGACTGAGCACCACCCGCGGCTCGCGGCCCGGCACGCAGTAGGCCAGCGGCAGCGGGCCGTCGAGCACGCGCAGGTTGTCGGGGCCGAGCTCCCGGTGCTGCTCGGCCCGGTCGAGCAGGTCGACCAGCATCCGGTGCCGGGCCCGGCGGGCACGCGAGCGGCGGCTGACCCCGATCAGCGAGACCAGCAGCCGCACGATGATCAGCGCGGCGACGGCCAGCGCGCCGATCAGGGCGGCCTCGACGACCGGGCGGCCCGACCCGGCGGCCCGGGTGACCTCCTCGGGCGCGGCCAGCACGACCCCCAGAGCGGCCAGCACGGCGGTCAGGGTGACGGCCTGCCAGAGGACGACCGCGGCCACCGGCGCGCGGTCGGGCCAGCGCGCGTTGGCCAGGATGCCGGGCACGATCAGCGACAGCGTGAGGCCGAGCGCGCCCAGCAGGAGGGCGGTCACCCGGTCATTTCTTCCGGGCGGCTTCGATCGCCGCCGCCAGCGCGTCGGGTGGGAGCCGCCCGACGAAGTAGGCCAGCGCGGCGTCCTGATCGTCGCTGGAGGTGAGCGCGTCGAGCATGACCGAGGCGGTCATCTCCTCGCGGGTCTGGGCCGGCGCGTACCGGTAGGCCCGGTCGGCCTTCTGCTGCGTGACCACACCCTTTTTCGCCAGCCGGTCGAGCACGGTCATCACCGTCGTATAGGCCAAGTCGCGCTGACGGCTCAGGCGCTCGTGCACCTGTCGCACGGTGAGTGGCTCACCGGCGTCCCACAACTGCGTCATGACCTCGCGTTCCAGATCCCCGAGAGCCATGTGACCGAGCATACCGCCTCTACTTCACCATGTCGTACTACGAGGCGTAGTATCTACTACGAGACGTCGTAGAGGGGCACCCACATGGACGTGCTGGACTTGACCCGGCTGCAGTTCGCGGTCGTGACGATCTACCACTACTTCTTCGTGCCGCTGTCGATCAGCCTGGCCGCGACCGCCGCCGGCCTGCAGATCGCCTGGCTGCGCACCAAGCGCGAGGACTACCTGCACCTGACCAAGCTGGTCGGCAAGCTGCTGATCGTCACGTTCGCGGTCGGCGTGGTCACCGGCCTGGTCCAGGAGTTCCAGTTCGGGCTCGGGTGGAGCGCGTTCGCCAAGTTCTACGGCGACGTCTTCGGGCCGACGCTGGCCATCGAGGGGATGCTCGCGTTCTTCCTCGAGGCGACGTTCCTGGCGCTCTGGTATTTCGGCTGGGACCGCCTGCCCCGCGCGATCCACACCGCCTGCATCATGATCGTCGCGGCCGGCACGCTGCTCTCGGCGTTCATCATCCTGGCCGCCAACTCCTTCATGCAGAACCCGGTCGCGTACGCCCTGGACCCGGTCACCGGCCGGGCGAGGCTCACGTCGTTCACCGACCTGATGCTCAACAAGGTCAACCTGGCCGCGTTCCCGCACACGATGGCGGGCGCGATCATGGTCGGCGGCGCGCTCCTGCTGGCCATCGGCGTGTGGCGCCTGGCGGCCGACCCGGCGTACCGGGTCCTGGCCCGTCTCGGCGCCTGGCTGACGCTGAGCGGCGGGGCGCTGACGGCACTCACCGGCGACCACCTCGGCAAGGTCATCACCGAGGTCCAGCCGATGAAGATGGCCGCGGCCGAGGCGCTCTACAACTCCACCTCCGGCGCGCCGTTCTCGGTCTTCGCCACCGGCGCCCCGCTGCCCGAGTTCTCGCTGCAGATCCCGTGGCTGCTGTCCATCCTGGCCAAGGGCAACCCCGGCGCGACCGTCGAGGGGATCAACGACCTGCAGGCCCAGTACGTGGCCGAGTACGGCCCCGGTTCGTACGTGCCGATGATCCCGGTCGCGTTCTGGACGTTCCGCCTGATGATCGGCGTGGGCATGCTGGCCGCCGCGATCGCCGCCTACTACCTGTGGCGGACGCGCAAGGCCCGCACCGCCCCGCACTGGCTGACCCGGTGGCTCCCGCTCATCCCGCTGCTGCCCGCCGCGGCCAACACGTTCGGCTGGATCTTCACCGAGACCGCCCGGCAGCCGTGGATCGCGTTCGGCATCTCCAAGGTCGCCGACGGCATCTCCCCCGGACTGACCAGCTCGGAGGTCGTCGCGTCGCTGGCCGGCTTCACGGTGGTCTACGGGATCGTCGCCGTGGTCTGGCTCCGCCTGGTCCGCCACCTCGCGCGCCAGCCGCTGGCCCCGGCCGAGGTCGCCGCCGAGAAGCCCGAACCCGTCCCGGTCTACTGAGGAGCGACATGATCACCTTCTGGTTCTCGGTCGTCGTGCTCGCCTGGGTGTTGTTCTTCGTGCTCGAGGGCTTCGACTTCGGCGTCGGGCTGCTCGGCCCGGTGCTCGGGCGCGACGACCACGAGCGGGGCGCGGCCGTGCGCACCATCGGCCCGTTCTGGGACGGCAACGAGGTCTGGCTGGTCGCCGCCATCGGCGTCACGTTCGCCGCGTTCCCGGCCTGGTATTCCGCCCTGCTGTCCGGGCTCTACCTGCCCATGGTCGTGCTCCTGCTGCTGCTGGCGGTCCGCGGCGTGGCCCTGGAATTCCGCGGCAAGGGCGACGGCGAGCGCTACCGCCGCCGGGCCGACGCCGCCCTGGCGGTCAGCTCGCTGGGCATCGTGGGAGTCTGGGGCGCCCTGCTGGCCGCCTTCGCTCACGGCCTGGCGATCGACGCCGACGGCAACGTCGTGGGCGGCGGCTTCGACCGCACCCTCGGCCCGGTGCTGACCCCGGCGGCCGGGCTCGGCGCGCTGGCCGCTCTCTATGCCGCGCTGCTGCTCGGGGCGACCTTCCTGTCGCTGCGCACGAGCGGCCCGCTGCGCCGCCGCGCCCGGACGCTGGCGCGGTGGCTGGGCACCGGCGGGGCGGTCGCGCTGCTCGTCGCCGGCGTCAGCACGGGTTCCGGGCTCACGCTGGTCGCGGCCGTGCTCGCCTTCGCCGCCGGCCTGCTCGCCCGCACCGGCCGGGAAGCCCTGGCCTTCGCCGCGACGGCCGCAGGAGTGGCCGGCGCCGTCATCGCCGTGTTCACCACCCGCGGCCCGGTCGTGCTGCACAGCACCCTCGACCCCGCGTGGGCCCTCACCCGCGACAGCGCGGCCGCCACCCCGCAGGCCCTGGAGCTGATCACCTGGGCCGGACTGCTCATCCTCCCCGGCGTCCTCGCCTACCAGGCCTACAGCTACTGGGTGTTCCGCCGCCGGGTCGCCAGCGAACGGGTCCCCTCATGACTGCCACGGCCACCTCTCCCTCCTCTCCGGGTACGGAGGCCGTGGCTCCCCAGCGGTCGGCGCCGCCTCGCGGGCCGCTGGACCCCCGGCTGGTGCGGCACGCCCGCACCAGCCGGGGCGGCATCGCCGGGCTGGCCCTGCTCGGCGCCGGCCAGGCCGCCGCCACCCTGCTCGTCGCGGTCGCGCTGACCCTGCTGGTGACCCGCGGCCCCGGCTGGGCGGCAGCCGCGCTGGCCGGCGCGTACGTCGCCCGGGCCGTGCTGTCCTGGGCCGAGCAGGTCGTAGCCCGCCGCACGGCCGCCCGCGTCACCGACGAACTGCGCCGCTCGATGCTGGCCGTGCTCCCGCGGCGTGGCCCGGCCTGGGTGGCCGCCTTCGGAGCCGGCCGCCTGACCGCCGTCCTCACCACCGGGCTCGACGCGCTCAAGCCCTGGTTCAGCGGCTACCTGCCCGCGCTGGTGCTCGGCGTGGCCCTGCCCCCGCTGGTCATCGTGGCGATGGCCCTGGTCGACCCCGCCTCGGCGATCATCGCGCTGGTCACGCTGCCGCTGATCCCCGTGCTGGGCGCGCTGATCGGCTGGGCCACCCAGGCCCGCGCCCGCCGCCGCTGGCAGGCCGACGCCCGCCTGGCCGGGCACTTCCTCGACGTGGTCCGCGGCCTGCCCACCCTGCGGGTCTTCGGCCGGGCCGACCGGCAGACCGAGGTCATCGAGAACCTGACCGACCAGCACCGATCGGCCACGCTGCGGGTGCTGCGGGTCGCCTTCCTGTCGTCGACCGCCCTCGACCTGGTCGGCACGCTGTCGGTGGGGCTGATCGCCGTCGAGGCCGGCCTGCGCGTGGCCGCCGGCGACCTGGCCCTCGGTCCGGCGCTGTTCATCATCCTGCTGGCGCCGGAGGCGTACCGGCCGCTGCGCGAGATGGCCGCCCGCTACCACGCCTCCACCGACGCCACCGCCGTCATCTCCGACGTCGACGAGATCCTGACCACCCCGCCCACCGACACACCGACCGCCGCCGCGCCGGACAGGAACGAGCCGGGCGCCGCCGGGCGGAGCGCCGCCATGCCGGGCGCCGCCATGCCGGGCGCGGTCGTGCCGGGCGCCGTCGTGCCGGGCGCCGTCGTGCCGGGCGCGGTCGTGCCGGGCGCCGTCGTGCCGGGCGCCGTCGTGCCGGGCGCGGTCGTGCCGGGCGCCGCCATGCCGGACGCCGTCGGGCCGGACGCCGTCGGGCCGGACGCCGTCGGGCCGGACGCCGTCGGGCCGGACGCCGTCGGGCCAGGCGTTGCCGGGCCGGGCGCGGTGCCGGGCTTTGCCGCGCCGGACCTGACCGCACCGGCCGCGAGCTCAGCCGAGCGCGCCGGCGTAGTCGCCGCGGGCGTGCGTTCCCGCTATCCCGGGACTGCCCGGGACGCGGCCGCGCTGGACGACCTCGTCGTGCGGCCGGGCGAGATCGTCGCGCTGAGCGGCCCGTCGGGCGCCGGGAAGACCACCATCCTGCGTGTGCTGGCCGGCTTGCAGGACGCGTACACGGGCGTCGCCCACGCCACCCGGCCGCTCTATCTCCCGCAACGCCCGGCGCTGCCGCACGCCCGGACGATCGCCGACCTCTTCCCCGCCGGCACCACCGACGACGTCATCGCCGAAGCCCTCGGCACCGTCGGCCTGACCGGCCTGACCCCGGCGACCCCGCTCGGCGAGCGTGGCACCGGTGTTTCCGCCGGCCAGCGCCAGCGGCTGGCCCTGGCCGCCCTCCTGCACCAGGCCCACGGTCCCCTCCTGCACCAGGCCAACGCCTCCGCCCTACGCCCCCTAGCCTGCCCACCCACCCGGGGAGGTGAGGTCGACTCTACTTTTTCGCCGCCGAGCGCGTCCGGGTTGTCCACAGGCGCCACGTTCGTCCACAACCCCGTGGACCAGCTTGACAACGCGCAGGCCACCCTGTTGCTGGACGAGCCGACCGCCCACCTGGACCCGACCACCGAAGCGCTGGTCATCGCCCGCCTGCGCGAGGCCGCCCGGGCCGGTTGCGCGATCCTCGTGGTCGCCCACCGTCCGGCACTCCTGGCCGCCGCCGACCGCATCGTCCGGCTGACCCCACCCCCGTCCGAGCGGACCGCCTCCATCACCGCGGTCGACGACCAACGCAGCGCCTCCGCCACGCCCGTCGACGGCCAACGCAGCGCCGCCGCGGTCGACGGCCGACGCAGCGCCGCCGCCACCGCGGTCGAAGGCCAACGCAGCGCCACCGCGGCCGAGACACACAACCTGCTCGACACCGCCGGGGCAACGACAGCGCCGGCCGACAGCCACCACGCCCGGCCCTGGTGGCGCCGGGCCGGTGTCGCCGTCGCGCTCGGCAGCGGCTCCTCGCTGGCCGGCCTCGTCCTCACCGGCGCCGCCGCCTGGCTCCTCGTCCGCGCCTCCTTCCTGCCTCCCGTGCTGACGCTCTCCACCGCCGTGGTCCTCGTCCGGGGCAGCGCCGTGACCCGCCCCCTGCTGCGCTACCTCGAACGGCTCGTCGCGCACGACGTCGCGTTCGCCCGGCTCGGCGCCTGGCGCGCCCGGGTCTTCGCCGACCTGATCCCCCGGGTGCCCGGCCCCCGGCTGCGCCGCCGCGGCGACCTGCTCAGCAAGGTGGCCGACGACGTGGACGCCCGCGTCGACGGTCTGCTCCGCGGCCGTATGCCGGCCTTCGTCGCGGCCGTCACCGTCGTGGTCGCCGGCGCCGCCGCCGTCCTGCTGAGCCCGGCGGCCGCGCTTCCTCTCGCCGCCGGCCTGCTGATCTCCGGGATCCTGGCCCCCGCGCTGGCCGCCCGTCAGTCCGCGCGTGACGAGACGGCCACCGGTGAGGCCCGGGCCCGGCTGCGCGACGCGATGGTCGAGACGGTCGACGGCCTCGAGGACCTGGCCACCGGCGAGGGCCTGACCGACGTACCGCGGCGGCGCAGCCACGACCTGGCCCGGCTGGAGGCCCGGGCCGCCCGGGCGGCCGGCGGGGCCACCGCGCTCGCGCATCTCGGCTGGGGCCTCGCCGTCGTCGGGGTGGCGTTCGCGCTGGGCGGTCTGAGCCCCGAGTGGGCCGCGGTGCTGCTGCTGGCCACGGTCGTGCTCGGCGAGACCGTCCTCACGCTGCCCGACGCCGCCGTGGCCCGGCAACGGGCGGCCGGCGCCGAGACCCGCCTCGCCGGGCTGACCACGGAACCGCCCGTCGCGACGGCGCAGCCGGCCGAGGGCGGCGGGGGCATTCGTCTCGAGCGGGTCACCGCCGGTTGGGACCCGGCCGCCGGGCCCGCCCTGCGCGAGCTGACCCTGGACCTCCCGGCCGGCTCGCGGGTGGCCGTGGTGGGCCGCTCGGGCTCCGGCAAGTCGACGCTGGCGGCGGTCGTCGCCGGGCTGCTCGATCCGCGCGCCGGCACCGTGTCGCGGGACGCCGGACGCGTCGTGCTGGTCGGCGACGACACCGACCACATCTTCGCCTCCACGGTGCGGGAGAACCTCCGGCTGGCCCGGCCCGGCGCCGGTGACGACGACCTCCGGGCCGTCCTGGCCCGCGTCCGGCTGGACCGGTGGCTCGACGGCCTGCCGGACGGGCTGGACACGTGGCTGGGCAGCGGCGGCACGACGATGTCGGGCGGTCAGGCCCGGCGCTTCGCCACCGCGCGGGCGCTGCTGGCCGAGCCCGCGCTGCTCATCCTGGACGAGCCGACCGAGGGCCTGGACGCGGACGTCGCCGGCGAGCTGATGGCCGACCTGCTCGACGCGGCCGACGGCTCCGTCCTGCTGCTGGCCCACCGGCCCGAAGGGCTCGACCGGGTCGATCGCGTGCTGGAGCTCAGCGCGGGGCGAGTGCGTCCTGCAGGAAGCGTAGTTCCGGCGTGAGCAGGTCGACGTCGGGTGGCATGTGGCTGGCGCCGGGAAGCGTCAGCAGCGTGTGCGGCTTGCCGGCGGCGAGCAGGGCGGCCGAGAGCCGCAGGGTGTGCGCCGGGTAGACGTTGTCGTCGGACAGGCCGTGGATCAGCATGAGCGGCCGCTCCAGCCGCGGCGCGTCACCGATCAGGGACTCGTTGTCGTACGTCGCCGGGTCGACCCGCGGATCGCCGAGGTACCTCTCCTGCCAGTGCGTGTCGTACAGCCGCTCGTCGGTCACCGGCGCCCCGGCCACCGCGGCGTGGAAGACGTCCGGGCGGCGCAGCACCGCGGCCGCCGCCAGGTAGCCGCCGTCCGACCAGCCCCGGACGCCGACGCGTCCCAGGTCGAGCTCGGGGTAGAGCGCGGCCACGGTCTCGAGCGCCTCGACCTGGTCGTCGAGCACCTTGCCGATCCGCTCGCCGCGGGCCTCGCGTTCCCACCGCGGGCCGCGTCCCGGGGTGCCCCGCCCGTCCGCGACGATCACCGCGAACCCCTGGTCGGCGAACCACTGCGAGACGTAGAACTGCCGCCGGTCGGCCAGGACGCGCCGGGCGGCCGGGCCACCGTACGGGTCGAGCAGCACCGGCAGCCGCTCGCCGCGCTGCCACACGGCCGGGAACAGCACGGCGGTGCGCAGCTCGCGGGGGCCGGCGCGCAGCAGGGAGACCTTGGGGACCACCGGCGAGCTGAGGGCCAGGCTCCGCACCGTACGCCCGGCGCAGGTGACCGTCGACCCGGTGAGCGTCGCCGAGGTGATGACGGTGACCCCGCCCGCGCGCACACCGTTGTGCTCCCCGGGCTCGGTCGTGAGCCGGCGCAGCCCGTCCGTCGCCGACCACGTCCACACGTGTTCCTCGGTGGGTTCGGACGAGCCGGTGAACAGCACGGTGTCGCCGTCGACCCCGCACAACGCGGAGACCTGCAAGCCCGGCGGCGTGACCGGTTCGCCACCCACGCTGAGGTGCCGGGTGTCCCCGCGGTCGGCCGTCCAGACCAGGGACCCACCCGAGGTACGCCGCGGGAAGCCCGGCACGATGCTGGTCCACATCGGATCGGTCAGCTCGGCCAGCACCCCGGCGCGCTCCACGTCCAGCACGCGCATCGTCGTCTGCGGCCTGTTCTGCAGCACGGCGAGCAGCCCGTGCTCGTCCCACACCACGTCGACCAGGTACTCGTAGTCGTCCCACCCGAAGTCGACAGCCTGCCGATCACCGTCGAGGCCCAGCACGAACAGCTCCACGACGGCGTTGGCCGTGCCCGCCCGGGGGTAGCGCTGCGCGGTCGGCGGCTGCGCCGGCTCGGTCGGGTCGCTCAGATACCAGATCTCGAGCGGCGTGTTGTCGACCCGCGCCACCGCGAGGCGCTGCCCGTCCGGCGCCCACCAGAACCCGCGCGTCCGTTCCATCGACTCCGACGCGACGTGCTCGGCCAGCCCGTACGTGATGTCGTCGCCCTCGGGCGTGGCCAGCGCGCGGTCCCCGGCGCCGTCGCTGCCGATGACGCGCAGCCCGCCGTCGTGCACGTAGGCCACCGCGCGGCCGTCCGGGCTGATCGTGGCATCGGTCAGCGGCGTGCGGGCCGGCAGCTCGCGCACCTCCCCCGTCCCGGTGTCGGCCAGGAAGAGCTTCTCCCCCGACGTGTACGCGACGAAGCGCACGCTGTCGTCGGTGCTGTAGTCCGAGATGCCGGCCGACCGGTCGCGCGTCCGTTCCCGCCGGGCCCGCTCGGCCGCCGACATCGGCTGGTCCGCCGCCGACGCCCCACGCTCGCCGACCAGCCGCTCCTCGCCGGTGGTGAGGTCGAGCTCCCACAGCAGCCGGACCGGGTCGTCCCCGCCCCGGCTGCGCAGGAACACGAGGCGTTTGCCGTCCGGAGCGACCGTGAACCGGTGCGGCCGCCCGAGCGAGAACCCTTGCGTCCGCGACACCAACCGTGGAAACGAAACCAGCATGGCCACAGTCTTACTCCGATCACCGTTCCCGCGGGATACCGGTGTCGTGATCAAGCCACCACGAACGATCCTGGCCGGGAGACCGGACCCTATGTAGAGTACGGACATGGGCGAGCCACGGATCACCGCGTCGGTGCTGAAGGTGCTGGCCGGGCTCCTGGCCGAGCCGGGCGCGCAGCGCTACGGGCTCGAGCTCATGCAGGTGACCGGCCTGCCCAGCGGCACCCTCTACCCGATCCTGGCCCGCCTCGAGCGGACCGGCTGGGTCGAGTCGCGCTGGGAGCAGATCGACCCGGCCGCCGAGGGCCGGCCCAGCCGTCGCTACTACGTGCTCACCGCGGACGGCGCGGTCGCCGCCCGGCGCGAGGTCGCGCTCATGCGTCAGCAGATGTCCCGGGCCGCCGGCCCCCTGGGCCACGCCCGGGAGGCGTGATGGGCCCGGTCGATCGGGTCGCCCGGGCCGCCGTCCGGGCGGCGGCCCGGCGCTGGCCGGACGATCTGGCTCCCACCCTGCGCGACGAGTGGCTGGCCGAGCTGGCCGCCGTCGCCGGGCCCCGGCGGGCCTACCGCAAGCTGGCCTTCGCGGCGTCGCTGGCGGTCTCGCCGGCCGTCGACGAGCCGTCGTGGCGCGAGCGCGCGGGCGCGGTGGGACGCGCGGCCGCGGTGGCGGCCGGGGTGACGCTGCTGGCCGCGGTGGCGACGAACGTCGCGCGGGGCTCCGGTGCGCCCGCGCTGCTGCTGCCCGCGGTGGCCGGGCTGATCGTGGCCGGGCGGCGGGTCCGGGGGTCGGTCGCCCTGGTCGGGGTGGCGCTGTTCGCCTTCCTGTTCGCCGGCAACCCGGTGCCGATGATGCCGTTCCTGGGCGCGGCCGACATCGCGCCCCTGATCGCGGTGTGGGTGGCGGGCATCGCCCTGGCGCTGCGGCTGAGACGGCGCTGGGCCGTCGCGGCGGCCGGCCTCGTCACGCTCGACCTGGCCACGATCGCCGGCTCCGCGCACGCGGCGGCCGTGCTCGGCGTGCCGGCGTGGACCGCCCCGGCCTGGTTCCCGCTCGCGTTGCTGCCCGGCGACGTGGTGTCGTTCGGCCCGCTCTTCGGTGACGGCACGGCGGCGTTCGGTGGTCTGCGGGCGTCGGGACCGGCCTTCCACGCCTCGGAGATCCTGGCGGCCAACGCGGCGGTCTCGGCCGGTCCGCTGCTGCTCTGCACGGCCTTCCTGCTCGCCCCGGCCCTGCGCCGCGGGCCGGTCCCCCGCCCCCGCCCGGCGGCTACGAGCGGCGTGGTGCGACGCCTCGGGACCGACGCGGGCCGGACGCTCGCGGGCTTGTCGGCGGCGCTGGTGGCCCTGGCGGTGGCGCCGGCGCTGCCCACCGCGGGCGCCGACGCCGATGCCGCGCTCCGGCGGATGCTCGACAATTCGACGGCGTTCGGGTTCGGCTTCGTGGAGCATCCGGCCGGGCTCGGGGCGGTCGCCCTGCTGGCCGCGGTGCTGGCGATGCGCGCGGTCGACCGCCGGCCCGGATAACAAACACGCCACAGCCCTTCCCTCGCAGCTCTGACCCTATGTAGCGTTCCGACTATGGGTAAGCGATGGATGTGGACGCTCGCCGCGGCAGCGGCGCTGGCCACGGCGACGGCGGCCTTCTGGAAGCCGGCCGGGGCCCGGCTGACCGACCTCTCGGTCTATCTGGGCGCAGTCTCCGGCCTGGCCGACGGCGCCGGCCTCTACGACTTCACCCGCGGCGCCGCGCCCTTCACCTATCCACCCTTCGCGGCACTGCTGTTCACCCCGCTGACCTGGCTCCCCGCCGGAGTGGTGCAGATCGCCTGGACCCTGGCCACCCTGGCCACCGTCGCCGGGCTGGCCGTCCTGGTGACCCGGCAGCCCGCGGCGCGGTCCCAGCACGTGCCGGCGGCGGTGGCCGCCCTCGCGCTGATCCTGTCGGCGCCGGTTTCCTCGGACATCAAGTACGGCCAGGTCAGCCTCTTCCTGGCCGCCCTGGTCGCCGTCGACCTGCTGGCTCTGCGGCGTACGCCCGGGCACGGCGCGCTGATCGGCCTGGCCGCCGCGATCAAGCTGACGCCGCTGATCTTCATCCCGCTGCTGTGGTTCGCGGGCCGGCGGGCGGCCGCGGCCGTGGCCACCGCCACCTTCGCCGGCTGCGCCCTGGTCGGGGCGGCCACCCTGCCCACCGACTCCTGGGCGTTCTGGACCGACAAGGTGTTCCGGCCCGACCGCCTCGGCTATGTCGACGGCGTGGGCAACCAGTCCCTCAACGGCGCCCTGCTGCGCCTGGGCATCGCCGCCGAGGCCCGGTCGACGCTGGTCGTGGCCATCGGCGGCACTCTCGCCGCGGTCGCCCTGATCCGGGCCGTCGGCCTGGCGCGCCGGTCGGACTGGCTCGCCGCCCTGACCGTCACCGGCGCGGCGAGCGTGATCCTGAGCCCGGTGTCCTGGACCCACCATCAGGTCTGGCTGGTGCTGGCCGCCCTTCTGCCGGTCGCCGGCCCGGCCTGGGCGCGCGCCGCGTGGCGGATGTGCGTCCTGGCCGTCATGATCCTGCCGGTCACCGCGCTGGGTCCGCCTCTGTTCAGCGAGTCCCGCCTGGTGCTGGCGGTCGCCGTCGCCGCGCTGGTCCCGCTCGCCACCGGCCGGGAAGTCGTCACCGCGCCGGTCGCTGAGCCGGAATACGCACACCGCTGACCTCGGCCGGCGGGCGCAGCGCGGTCACCGTCGCGAAACCCTCGGCCAGCAGGGCCAGATCGGTTCCCGGCCTCAGGTGCTCGCCGCTGCGTTCGATCGTCGTCCGGACGAAACCCTCGCCCGCCTCGGCCACCGCGATGCCGGCCTGGCCGAACGCCGCCAGCTTGGCCTCGCGCAGCTCCGGTGCCGATTCCCGGTCGGGCACGTTGAGGTTGAGCACCGTACCGGCCGGCGCCGACGCCACCGTCTCCATCAGGGTCGCCGCCAGCGACGCCGCGGTCGACCAGTGCAGCGCGTCGTCCGACGGTACGACGATCGCGTTGCCGCCCGACGCCGACGACACCGACGCGTCGGGGTTCAGCACGTCGAGCGACACCGCCAGGGCCCGCATCCCGTAATTGGCCGCGGTCAGCGCCGCCCCCACCGTTCCCGAGTGCAGCACCGCCCGCCCCGCATTGGCGCCCCGATTGATCCCCGACAGCACGATGTCGGGCGGCGGGCCGAACACGCCCAGCGAGGCCAGCACCACGATGTAGGCCGGCGAGGCGGCCACCCCGTACGCCTTGATCCCCGGCAGGTCGTAGGCCGAGATCACGATCTGCCCGTCGGACACCACCGCGGTCAGCGCGGCGCTCATCCCGCTGGCCTCGTCCTGGGGCGCCGCCACCACCACGTCGTGGTCGCCGGCGACGGCCGACGCCAGCGCGTGGATGCCCGGGGCCCCCACCCCGTCGTCGTTGGTGATCAGTACCCGTGTCACAGCGCCTCGATCCGTACCCGGCTCATCAGCTCGCGCACCGCCTCGCCGCGACCGGTTCCCAGTCCGTGCCGGGTCACGTTGAGGGCGCCCGCGGCCGAACCGGTCCGCAGCGCCTCCTCCATCGGTCCGCCCCGGGCCAGCACCGACGCCACGCCGGCGGTCATCGAGTCGCCCGCCCCGCGATGCTCGTTCACGGTCAGCGGCGGCGGGTGCACCTCGCACGCGTTGTCGTCGAAGAGGGCCAGCGCCGGATCGCCGGCCCGGCTGATCAGGACGCCGTCGACCCCTCCGTCGCGCAGCTTGCGCCCGGCGGCCAGCAGCGATTCCACGCTGTCGTCGTCGGCCAGGCCGTCGTCGATCAGCTCCTCGTGGCTGACCTTGACGAACGAGACCCCGCCGTCCAGGACGGCGCTCAGATAGTCGCCCGACAGGTCGGCCACCACCCGGACGCCGTTGGCCGTCAGGTCCGCGGCCAGACGACGGTAGAGCGACGCGTCGACCACCGACGGCGCGTGCGGCCCGCTCAGCAGGGCCACCCGGGAGCGCAGTCCCTCGGTGAGCGCGATGTTGTGCAGCTCGTCGAGGTCGTGGCGTTTCAGCGGCTCGCCCGGATGCTCGGCCACCGATGCGCGTTCACCGTCGCGGCGGTCGTGCACGTACCACCCGGTGGCCGAGCGCTGGGGAACCGCGCGGACCTCGAACTCCTCCGCGCCCAGGAGCGACTCGAGCAGCGTGCCGACCTCGCCGCCCAGCGCGACGCAGAGCGTCGCCGGCACACCGAGGGCGGTGATCATGCGCGCCTGCCAGACTCCCTGCCCACCGGGGTGGACGTGCAGTTCGGGCTCGGCCTGCTGTTCGATCGTCACGGTCAGGATCGGCGCGGGAGCGAATACCATCACCCGGTCGGTCATGCGGGGGGTTTACCCAGACGACAGCACATCAAGCGACCGCGGCCCGGCCGATCACGCGACCGGGCGACAGCTGGTCAATCGACCCGGGTGAGACGGAGGTAGCGCCGCCCGGCCGCGTGCCGGGTGCCGCGCGGCTCGACCCGCAGCCGCACCGTGGCGCCCGGTCCGAGGTGGACGGGCAGGTCGTCGCTGCCGGTCCAGTCGAGGCGGGCGCGGACCGTGTGCGGGCCGGGCGCCAGGGCCAGCGACAACTCGCGCCCGCACCGCACGACGCCCTTGACCGCGCCGTCGACGACGATCTGATAGGCCCGGGCCCGGTCGAACCAGTGGCCCGAGGGGCGTTCGACGGTGAGCGTGGCGATGACGGTCATGAGGGTGATGCTCCCACCGTGAGGTTCGGACCGCAGTGACGGGCGCGATGCCGCCCGCGGCGGCGATCAGTCGGTGAGCAGCTCGCGGACGGCCTGCTCGTCGGGCGAGTCGACGACCTCGCCCTCCTCGTACGCCTCGATGACGCGCGGGTCGACGTAGGACGCCCGGGCCACCGTCGGCGTGTTGCCCAGCAGCTCGGCGACCTCCTTCATGGCGTGCGAGACGGCCTTCTTGCGCTTGGCCTCGGTGGGCTGCGGGCCGGCCTCGGCGAGCGCCTCGGCCGCCTTGACCGTGCCGTGCCACGTCCGGAAGTCCTTGGCCGTCATCTTCTCGCCGCTGACCTGCCGCAGGTACTCGTTGATCTCGTCGGCGTGCAGGTCGCGCCAGCGGCGGGCCGGCTTGTCGTAGTACGCGAAGAGCCGCTGCTCCCCCCGCCGGCGGCGCTTGAGGTCCTTGAGCACCTGGCACACCTCGCCGTCGCCGACCGTGCCCGAGTGGTGCACCCCGGACTTGCCGGTGAACTCGAGCAGCACGCACTCGCCCTTGGTGCGCACGTGCTCGGGCCGCAGCGTGGACAGCCCGAACGACGGGTCGTCCTCGCGGACCGCGTACTGGTCGCTGCCGATGCGGAACATGCCCATGTCGAGCAGCCGGACCACGGCGGCCAGCACCCGGGCCTTGGTCAGCCCTCGCTCAGAGGTGAGATCGCCGCAGAGCTTCTCCCGGATCTCGGGCAGCCGCTCGGCCACCTCGAGCGCGTGGTCGAACTTCTTTTCGTCGCGGGCGGTCCGCCAGTCGTCGTGGTAGCGGTACTGCTTGCGCCCGGCCGCGTCGATACCGGTCGCCTGGATGTGCCCGCGCGGGTCGGGTGAGATCCACACGTCCTTCCAGGCCGGCGGGATGACCAGCTTCTTCACCCGCTCGACCTCGGCCTCGTCGGTCAGGGCCGACCCGTCGGTGTCGCGGTAGCTGAAGCCCTTGCCCGCCCGTCGCCGGCTGTAACCGGGCTTGCCGAGATCAGAACGCCGCAGCCGCATCGGTCACCTCGTCGGGTTCGACGGCGAGCAGTGCCGGGTGCACGCCGGGTTCCATGCTGTCGCCCGGCTCGCTGCGGGTGCCGTGCCAGATCACCCGGTGCTCGGGCCGGTCGGGCGGCCCCCAGCGCTCCGGTGACATCGGCCCGAAGAGCACCACCGACGGCGTCCGGTACGCCGTCGCGAGGTGGGCGATGCCGGTGTCCCCGCTGATCACGACCCGGGCGTGGGCCACCAGCCCGGCCAGCTCACCCAGGTCGGTGGCCGGCACGGCCGACGCGTCGAGTCCCGCGCCCTCGGCGACCCGTACGGCCAGCTCCCGCTCGGAAGCCGAGCCGGTGATCAGCACGCGGTGCCCGGCCGAGCGCAACCGCCGGGCCACGGCCGCGTAACGGTCGACCGGCCAGCGGCGCGACGGCGACTTGGCCCCCGGGTGGATGATCGTCGCCCGGTCCACGACGGCCGGCGGCGCGGCGATCCGCAGATCGGTCTCGTCGGCGACGACGCCGTAGTGGCGGACGAGCCGGCACCAGCGATGCACCTCGTGCTCCTCTGCGGTCCAGGTGGGACCGTCGAGATGCCCGGCCTCGGCGTTCGCAAACGCCCACAGCTTGGCCGGTTGGGCCGACTGCAGCAGCCGGTGCGACTCGGGCCCGCTGCCGTGCAGATTCACCGCGATCTCGGCGGCCGGCAGGGGCGTGCCCGGGTCGAGCGACGAGATCGGCACGACGCGGTCGACGCCGCCGATCAGGTCGATCAGCGGCGTCAGCCAGGTCGGGGCGCCCAGCGCCAGCGGGCGCCCGGCGAAGGCGCCGCGGAGCCCGCGCAGGGCGGGCACCGCGGTCAGCAGATCGCCCACGCCGAGCGCGCGGAGGGCGAGGATCACGGGTAGGAGCTCTCCTGCTCGGCGGCGATGACGAGTTCCCGGATGGCGCAGCCGCGCGGCTGGCCGAGCGCGAACATGATCGCCGAGGCGACGTTGGCCGGGTCGTTGAGGATCGCGTCCGGGCCCGGCTTGTACTGCTCGTCGCGGTCGTCGAAGAACTTCGTGCGCATCCCGCCGGGGACGACCAGGGTGACGTTGACCTGACCGGCCAGCTCGGCCGACAGGGCCCGGGTGAAGCCGACCACGCCGAACTTGGCCGCGCAGTAGGCGGTCGCGTCGCTGACCGCCTTGACGCCGAGCGTGGAGGCGACGGTGACGACGCCCCCGTGCGACTGCTTGAGGGCCGGGATGGCGGCCCGGATCACGGCCGCCGTGGCGAGCAGGTCGATCGTGACGATCTTGTCCCAGGTCTCGCCCGGGATGTCGGCGAGCGCGCCCGGCACGTCCATGCCGGCCGCCGTCACGACGCCGTCGATGCCGCCGCCGGCCTGCTCGATGGCCTGCCGGGTGGCCGCCTCGGCGGCGCGGGTGTCGCTCAGGTCGCACTCGATCCAGGGGACGCCGTCGGCCGGCGCCTGCCGGTCGATGACGAACGGGCGTCCGCCGGCCTTGACGACGGCGTCGACGACGGCTGCGCCGAGGCCGCTGGAGCCGCCGGTGACGATGACTGCGTCCATGCTGTTTCTACCTCCGGGTGGGTGCGGCCTGAGCCGCGGCGATGGTGCGGGTGGTCGAACGGCCGTCGAGGTAGGGCACGAAGACGGTCTGCCCGCCCCAGCGTTCGACGAGTTCGGATTCGGGGACGGAGTCGTAGTCGCCGCCCTTGACCCAGACGTCCGGTCGCAGCCAGGTCAGCACGGCCTCGGGGGTGGCCTCGTCGAAGACCACGACGGCGTCGACGCAGTCCAGGGCGGCGAGCAGGCGGCTGCGGTCGTTCTGCGAGTTGAGCGGGCGCTCCGGGCCCTTGAGCCCGCGGACCGAGTCGTCGCTGTTGAGGCAGACGATCAGGCAGTCGCCGAGCTTGCGGGCGGCCCGCAGGGTGGCCAGGTGACCGACGTGGAGCAGGTCGAAGCAGCCGCCGGTGGCCACCACGGTCCCGCCCCGGGCCCGCACCTCGGCGGCGAGCTTGCCGACCTCCTCGGCGCCGATCCGCTCGGGGGCCTGCTCCACCGGCTCGGCCGGTGGGGCCAGCGCCGCGCTCACGCCGCCCGCGGCGACGTAGGTCGAGGCGGCCTCGACCGCCTGCTGGACGGCCTCGGAGACCAGCGCCCCCTGGGCCAGCGCGAGCGCGGCGGTCGCGGCGAACCGGTCGCCCGCGCCGCAGGTGTCGCCGTCCGCGACCGCCGGGGCCGGCACGACCAGCGGCGTCTGGCCCGAGTGACACAGCACCGCGCCGTCGGGGCCGCAGGTCACCACGACCGCGCCGGCCCGCCAGTGCTGCCGCAGGGCCTGACCGCCGCGCTGGGCCGCGGCCAGGGTCGAGCCGCCACCGGCGTCGCCGGAGAGCTTGCGGACCTCGGCCAGGTTGGGGGTGACCAGCCGGGCGTTGGGCACCGGCTGGGGGCCGTTGGGGTGCGGGTCCCAGACGATCGGAGCCTTGGTCTCGCCGAGCGCGCGACGCAGCGCCGGGTGCCGGGCCACGCCCCGCCCGTAGTCGCTGACCAGGATCGCCTTGGCCCCGCGGAGCAGCTCCAGGACCGCCTCGGCGGCCTCGCCGGGCGGCTGCGGCTCGCCTCCGCGGTCGAGGCGCAGCAGGACCTGGCCGTCGGCGCGCAGGCGCACCTTCTCCGGCGTGGAACCGGGCAGCGGCAACGCGTACACCCGGACCCCGGCCTCGGTCAGCAGCTCGCTCAGCCGGGCGCCGCCGGCGTCGTCGGCCAGCGCGGTGACCAGGGCGACCTCCTCCCCGGACTGGGCGGCCAGCAGCGCGGCCAGCCCGGCGCCGCCGGGACGCTCGGACACGTGCTCCTCGTCGAGCACGGGCGCCGGGGCGTCCGGGGCGACCCGGCGGACGCTTCCGTTCACGTCCCGGTCGAGCAGGGTGTCGCCGACGATGACCAGACTCATACGCCGACCTCCACCTTGAAGTCCGCGAAAGGGGCCTCGCGGTGTCCTCCGAGCACCGCGGGCAGCGCCCGGTCGAGGTACTCGCACATCAGGTGGACCGCGACCAGGTGCAGCTCCTGCACGACCTGGCTCTCCGGGGAAGGGCAGCGCAGCGCCTCGTCGGACGCGTCGGCCAGCGGGCCGTCCGGGCCGGTCATCGCCCAGGTCCGCAGGCCGCACTCCTTGGCCGCCCGCACGGCGGCCAGCAGGTTGGGGCTGCGCCCGCTGGTCGACAGCGTGAGCAGCACGTCGCCGGGACGGCCGTGGGCCCGCACCTGCCGGGCGAAGATCTCGTCGAAGCCGTAGTCGTTGCCGATCGCGGTGACCGCCGACGAGTCGGGGGTGAGCGCGATCGCCGACAGCGGCCGCCGCTCGGTGCGCAGCCGGCCGACCAGCTCGGCCGCGAGGTGCTGGGCCTCGGCGGCGCTGCCGCCGTTGCCGGCGACCAGCAGACGACCGCCCTGCCCCAGGTGCCAGGCCAGGTCGGCGCCCCACTGGGCCAGCTGCGCCGACCGGGCGCGGAAGGGGATGATGGCCGCGGCCAGCGCGGTCAGGTGGTCGTCGGTGAGGGTGAGATCGTGATCCATCAGGCGACTGCCTCCCGGGTGGGTTCGGTGGCGACCCCGGCGACGCTCGCGTAGACCTGAGCGAGCCGGTCCGCTATACGGGGCCAGGCATAGGAGTGGAGGGCGCGGTCGACGGCGGCGGCCGCGTAGGACAGGCGGCGCACCTCGTCGCCGACGAGCCGGCGCAGCGTGACCCCGAGGCCGGCCGGGTCGCGCGGGGCCACCAGGTCGCCGGTGACGCCGTCGACCACGGTGTCGGCCAGCCCGCCGACCGAGGTCGCGACGACCGGGACGCCGCAGGCCATCGCCTCGAGGGCGGTGAGGCCGAACGGCTCGTACCAGGGGGTGGCGGCCAGCACGTCGGCCGAGCGGTACCACTGCGGCATCTCGTGCGACGGGACCGCCCCGGCCAGCACGACGCGGCCGCCGACGTTGCTCGTCTCGGCCAGGCGGCGCAGCTTGCGGGCGTACGGGTCGCTTTCGAGATCGCCCCCGGGCGGCCCGCCGACCACGACCAGCTCGGCCCGCGGCACGCCGGGCAGGGCGCGGATGAGGTCCTCGACGCCCTTGCGCTCGACCAGCCGGGCCACGGTCAGGATCCGGATCACGCTCCGATCGCGCGGCACGGACGGGCCGTCGGGGCTGAACCGCTCGACGTTGACGCCGGACGGCACCAGAGTCATCTGCGAGCGCGGGACGCCGAGGCGCAGCAGCTCGCGCACCTCGTCCTGACACTGCACGATGACCCGGTCGACGGCCCGGCCGAGCTCCCGCTCGTAGGCGACCCGGCGCGGCGGGCTGGTGTCGGCCGAGCCCTGGTGGCGGCGCTTGACCGAGCCGAGCGCGTGGTACGTCTGCAGCACCGGCACGTCGCAGCGCCGGCCGGCGGTGACCGCGGCCAGCCCGCTCATCCAGAAGTGCGCGTGCGCGACGTCGGGCCGCCACTCGGTACGCCAGTGCTCGGCCAGCCACTCGGCGAAGGCTCCCATGTGCGGCAGCAGCTCGTCCTTGCCCAGCACGCTCGCCGGCCCGGCCGGCACGTGCACGACGTCGATCCGCTCGCCCATCGGCATCACCGTGGGCAGGTCGGCGCTGTCGCGGCGCGTGTAGACCCGCACCTCGTGCCCGGCCGCCGCCAGCGCCCCGGCCAGCTCGGCCACGTGCGCGTTCTGACCGCCGGCGTCGATGCCACCGAGCGCGGCGAGCGGGCTGGCGTGTTCCGAGATCATCGCGATGCGCATGTTTCCTCCTCGAGCAGCCGGTCCCAGTCCGCGAGGAACCGGTCCAGGCCGTAACGGGCGAGGGCGACCTGGCGGGCCCGGGCGCCGAGGCTGCGGGCCGCGGCGTCGTCCTCGAGCAGCCAGTGCGCGGCCTCGACGAGCGTGGCGACGCGGGTGTCGAGCACCCCGGCGTCGGGCGGCACCGCCACCACCGCCTCGGTGGTGGCCAGGCCGATGACCGGCATGCCCATCTGCATCGCCTCGATCAGGCTCAGGCCGAGCGAGGTCCAGCGGCACAGGTGCAGGTACGCCCGGCGGCGGGCGACCTGGGTGTGCATCTCGTGCTGCGGCGGGTCGTCGTACGGCGTGATCCGGTCGCCGCGCAGCCCTTCGACACCCATGCCGAAGACGTCCACCGGCGCCACCGAGGCGAACCGCGGGAACAGGTCGGTGCCGGTGACCCGCTGCCGGCGTACGGGCTCGTTGGTGACCACGGCGAAGTGGCCGAGCTCGCCGGTCCAGCGCGCCTTGGGCTCCACGATGCCGTGCTCGATGACCGTGGTCCGGGTCGCGCCGGTGTCCCAGAACAGGTCGTTGAAGTCGGTCACGTGGGCGATCACGAGGTCGTCCCGGTCGGCCATCGGGTGCCGGCTGGACGGCACGTCGCCCTTGGGGGTGTTGTGCTCGAGGTAGATGACCGGCACACCCTTGGGGACGAGCTCGAGTTCCTCGGGGCGCTGCACGATGGCGATGTCGACGTCGCGGATCTCCTCGAGCGGCAGTTCCTCGGCCGTGGCGGGCCAGTCGAAGGTGCGGGCCCGGCCACGCCCCCAAGCGTCGCGGGCGTCGTTGACGGGGATCAGGTAGCGGTGCTTGCCCTGGACGAAGGAGGTGGTCCAGGAGCCGTGCACGTGCCAGAGCAGGATGTTCACGCGGCGGCCTCGGCAATCTCGGCGGGGGCGGCGAGCCGCGCGACGGCGGCGACCACCTCGGCCGGCTCGATGGTGGACAGGCAGGGGTGGCCGTCGACCGGGCAGGTCGTGGCCCGGGTGTCACGGCAGGGGGCGGCGGAGTCGCCGAGCCGGACGTTCGGGACGCGGTAGGGGCCCCATTGCCCGTACGGGACGGTGGGGGCGTACAGGCTGACGACCGGCGTGCCGACGGCCGCGGCGAGGTGGGCCGGACCGGTGTTGGCGACGACCAGGGCGGTCGCGTCGGCCAGGATCGCCGCGAGCTCAGCCATCGACGTCCGCCCGACCTGCTCGCCCGCCGTGCCGGCGACGTAGGCGGCCAGGTGACGCTCGTCCGGGCCGCCGGTCACCAGCACCCGGTGGCCGGCGTCGGCCAGCCCGGCGACGATCCGGCGCATCGCCTCGGGCGGGACCGAGCGGGCCTCGCAGCTCGCTCCCGGGTGGACGACGACGTACTCGCCGGCGCGCTTGGTGGCGGCGGTGACCCGCAGCCGGCCGTCGTCGCCCGGTGGCAGGGCGAATCCGGCGGCGGCGGCCACGCTGCGCGCGCGTTCCGGTTCGGGCACCCCGGCCGGTACGCCGCGGTGGCGCACGTCGAGCAGGGAGCCCGGGTAGTCCTCACTGATCGCGGTGATCCGGCCGACTCCGGCCGTCCGCAGGATCAGCGCCAGCGGCAGCGCCGACTGGTGGAACGAGGTGAAGACGACCGCCTCGGACGCGCCGGTGGCCCGCAGCCGCTCGGTGAGGGCGGCGACGTCGGCCGGGTCGACCGGGCCGGGCTGGGGGTCGATCCAGGGCAGCCGCCACTCGACGAGCTCGTCGACGCCGGGCAGCAGTTCGGCGGCGTGCCGGCCGCGGGGCCCGCAGAGCATCACCACCCTGTCCGCGCCGGCGGCCACGGCGCGGATCGCCGGCCCGGTGACCAGCACATCCCCGGCCGAGTCGGACCGGACGACCAGGACCGTCCGGCCGCGCGAGGACCGTGGCGCGGGAGTGACCAGGGCTTCCCGCTCGAGGATGAGGTCGGCGGCGGCCTCGATGGTGGCGGCGACCGCGGGCGCGGCGGCGACCTCACCGGGCAACGTGACCGGGGTGGGCACCAGGATCGCGGCCGCGCCGGCGGCCTGGGCCGCTTCGGCGTCGCGCCCGATGTCACCGACCAGCACGCAGCGGGCCGGGACGGTGCCGAGGGCAGCCGCCGCGGCGACGACCATGCCGGGGGCGGGCTTGCGGCAGCGGCAGCCGGCGGTGTCGTCGTGCGGGCAGATCTGCCAGTCGTCGAACGGGCCGAGCAGATCCTCGACCCGGCGGTTGACCGCGGCGAGCTGATCGGCGGTGAACCGGCCCCGGGCCAGACCGGACTGGTTGGTCACGACGCCGATCCGCAGACCGGCCGCGCGCAGCCCGTCGAGCGCCGCCCGGGCCCCCGGCATCGGCTCGACCAGCTCGGGGTCGCCGTTGTAGGGCACGTCGACGATGAGGGTGCCGTCCCGGTCGAACAGCACCGCGTCGAAGAGCTCAGCCACGGGCGCGCCACCGCCACCAGCCGAGCCCGTAGTGGAAGGTGGCCACCGGCGGGATGACCGCGCTGGTGACCAGCATGGTGCCCACCTCGCGGGCGTCCCGGGGGCCGGGCGTGATCCGGGCCGCGGCGAACTCGGCGGTGCCGGCGGCCCAGGCCAGAGCGGCCAGCGCGGCCAGCCGGGGGCGGCGGGCGGCCGCGGCGGCGAGCGCGGTCAGGCCGGCGACGGTGATCGCCACGTGCCGGGGACGCCGGCCGGGCGGGATCTCGAGCCGCTCGCGCCAGGCCGGGCCGTAGAGCCGGCGCAGCAGCGCGTCGTCGGCGTTGCCGCGCTGGGTGCGGACGCTGACCCAGGGGCTCTCCGGCCGGACCGGGTGGGTCACCCGCCGGGCACCCCGCCGCAGCGTCCAGCCCTCCCGGCGTACGCGGTAGGCCAGCTCGGCGTCCTCCCGGAAGGCCCGCGGCAGCCGCTCGTCGAAGCCGCCGCAGCGCTCCAGCGCGTCGCGCCGGTAGGCCATGTCGGCGGTGATCCAGGCGCCGTCGGCCAGCCCGGCGGTGACCCGCTCCCAGTCGGTCGGCCGCCGGTGGTCCGGCAGCGGGACCCGCAGCACGCCCTGCACCCCGCCGACGCCGGCACCCGCCGCGGCCAGGTCCTCGGCCAGCCGGTCGGCCCAGTCCGGGTCGGGCACGACGTCGTCGTCGAGGAAGGCCACCCAGTCGTGCTTGGCGGCGCGCCAGCCCACGTTGCGGGCGGCGGCCGGCCCCCGGGCCGGTCCGGGCAGGACGGTGGCGTCCACGTCCAGCGGCTCGGGCGCGCCGGGACGGTCGTCGACGACCAGCAGCTCGAAGCCGTGCTTGGCCACGCCCGGCGCGATCGCGTCCAGAAGGGTGCCGAGACTCGGGCGGCCGAGCGTCGGCACGACGACGGACGCCGTCACGCGCCGAACGCCTTCGCCCGGTGCACCGCGAACGGCCCGATCGCCAGGAGGTCGACCGGCGCCGAGCCGAACAGCTCCATCGCCTCGCGCGGGGTGTCCACCATGGGCCGCCCGGCCGTGTTGAGCGAGGTGTTGACCACCACGGGCAGGCCGGAGAGCCGCTCGAACTCGGTCAGCATCTCGGCCACCAGCGGCTCGGTCTCGGTGTGGACGGTCTGCACGCGGGCCGTGCCGTCGATGTGGGTGACCGCGGGGATGCGGTCCTTCCACTCGGCTTTGACCTTGTGCACGAACAGCATGTACGGGCTGGGGTAGACGCCGGTGAAGATGTCGTCGAAGCGCTCGGCCCGCACCATCGGCGCGATCGGCCGGAACTGCTCGCGGCCCTTGACGTTGTTCATCCGGGTCTGGGTGTCCTGGTCGCCGGGGTGCGCCAGCAACGAGCGGTGGCCCAGCGCCCGCGGGCCGTACTCGCTGCGTCCCTGGTACCAGGCGACGATGCCGTTGTCGGCGAGCACCCGGGCCGCCTCGGCGGCGATCGACTCGGGCCGGGTGTAGGGCAGCGCGGCCCGCTTCAACTCGGCTTCGAGCTCCTCGTCGGTCCACCCGCGACCCAGCGCGGCGGTGCCGAACGGCACGTTCTTGCCGTGGACGGCGAGGGCGGCGCCCAGCGCGGTGCCGGAGTCGCCGGCGGCCGGCTGGACCCAGACCCGCTCGAACGGCCCCTCGGCGGCGATCCGCGCGTTGGCCACGCAGTTGAGCGCGGTGCCGCCGGCCATGGTCAGGGTCCGGAGCGTGCCGCCGGACGCCTCGAACGTCCAGCGGGCCAGGTCGAGCAGCACCTCCTCGAGGCGCACCTGCACGCTCGACGCCAGGTCGGCGTGCGCCTCGGTCATCTCGCCGTCGGCCGTCCGCGCCTTGGCCAGCGCGTCCCAGTCGATGCGGTCGATCTGGAAGCCGCCGTCCTCGGTGGGCCGGACCAGCTCGCGCAGCAGGCTGAGGAACTTCGGCTTCCCGTACGAGGCGAGCGCCATCACCTTGTACTCGTCGCTCGAGTGCAGGAAACCCAGGTGGCGGGTCAGGTCCTCGTAGAGCAGCCCGAGCGAGTGCGGCAGCTCCTGGCTCTTGAGGACCTCGAGCTCACCCCCGCGATAGGCGCCGGCCAGGTGGCTGGCCACCTCGCCGCGCCCGTCCAGGACGAGCACCGCGCTGTCCTCGGGCACCGACAGGCCGGCCGAGGCGGCGTGCGCGACGTGGTGCGGGACGAAACGGACCTGCTCGGGGTCGAGGCCGGGCAGCGCCGAGGCGAGGAACTGCGGCGCGCGGCGGGCGTAGTCGACCCGCAGGTGGTCCCACGGGTCGTTCAGCCCGAGGTCGGCGGCGTCACGGGTCAGACCCGGATCGAACGAGTAGGCGACCGCGTCCAGGTCCCCCGGGCGCAGTCCGGCCTGCTCGAGACACCAGGCGGCGGCCAGCTCGGGCAGCTCCCAGGCGGCGAACGGGACCGGGCGCTTGCCGTGCTTGCGGCGGCTGAACCGCTCCTCCTCGGCCGCCGCCACCACCTGACCGTCGACGATCAGCGCGGCGGCCGGATCATGGAAGATCGCATTGATTCCCAGGACTCGCATGGCGCGCCGGATACCCAGGGATCTCGCCGTTACTCCCAAGATCATTGACTTCTTGCAAATAAAATTATGGCACTCTGACCTGCACTGATAGTGCGTTTGGATCCGTTGCTCCAGGGCAAACGCCGGGGCATGTACGACGTGGAGCAATACGTGGCCGGCGCCTGGAACCCAGGCGGATCAGGCCGGACGATGACCGTTCTCAACCCCGCGGACGACACCCCCGTGACCGCGGTGCCGATCTCCGGCGACGCCGACGTGGAGGCCGCCGTCCGGGCCGCGCGGGCGGCCACCCAGCAGTGGGCCGCGACCGCCCCGGCGGCCCGCGCGGCCGCCGTGCACGCGGCGGCGACGGCGATCGAGGAGGCGGCCGACGACCTGGCCGCGATCATGACCGCCGAGATGGGCAAGCCGGTCGACGGCTCCCGCGAGTCCATCCTGGCCGGGGTGGGCACGCTGCGGCAGTACGCCGAGCTGGGCCCGACCCACCGCGGGCGCACGCTGGCCGGCAACGACGAGGCGATCGACCTGATGGCCTACGGCCCGCGCGGGGTGGTCGCGGTGATCACCCCGTGGAACGACCCGGTCGCGGTGTCCTGCGGGCTCCTGGGGGCCGCCCTGGTCACCGGCAACACCGTGGTCTACAAGCCGAGCGAGCGGACGCCCGCGACCGGGTGGCGCCTCGCGCAGTTGCTCGCCCCGCACTTTCCCGAGGGGGTGTTCAATCTGCTCAACGGCGACGGCCAGGCCGGCGCGGCCCTGGCCGCCTCCCCGGTCGACGTGGTGGCCCAGGTCGGCTCGACCGCGACCGGCCGCTCGATCGCCGCGGCCTGCGCCCGCACCGGCGCCAAGGCCCTGCTCGAGAACGGCGGCAGCGACCCGCTGATCGTGGACGCCGGGGTCGACCCGGTCTGGGCGGCGTCGCAGGCCGCGGTCGGGTCCTTCGTCAACTCCGGGCAGATCTGTGTCGCGGTCGAGCGCATCTACGCCCACCGCGACGTCGCCGAGGCCTTTGTGGCCGCCCTGGCTGCCGAGGCCGACAACTGGGCTCCCCAGATCGGCCCGATGGTCGACAAGCGGATGCGCGACGCGGTCGACGAGCAGGTGCAGCAGGCGGTCAAGGAGGGCGCCCGGGTGCTGCGGGGCGGCGCCGCGCCGGCCGGGCCCGGTTCGTACTACCCGCCCACGGTGCTGGCCGACTGCACCGACGACATGGCGGTCGTGCGCGAGGAGACGTTCGGCCCGGTCGCGCCGGTGGTCGTCGTCGACTCGTTCGACGAGGCCCTGGAGCGGGCCGCCGACTCGCCGTACGGGCTGGCCGCGACCGTGCTGACCCGGTCGATGAGCAACGCCCAGCAGGCCTGGCGGCGGCTGCCCACCGGCACCGTGAAGGTCAACGCCGTGTTCGGCGGCGCGCCGGGCGGCGCCGCCCACCCCCGCGGCGGCAGCGGTCAGGGCTTCGGCTTCGGCCCCGAACTTCTCGACGAGATGACGGCGACCAAGGCCGTGCACATCGAGGCCCCGCCCACCGGCTGGTAGGAGGCTAGGCGAGCCGCCGCAGGTCGCTCTCGATCTGCGGCGGCAGCGGGCTGCGGCGCCGGCGGGCCCAGCCGGCCTGGCGGAGCGCGTCGGCCGTGCCGAGCAGGTTCTCGCGGGCGGCCGACGCGACGGTGCGGGCCACCACCGCGGGCGGCCGGCGCAGCATCGCGGTCAGCACCTTGTTGCGGGTCTCGACGCGGGCCCGGGCGCCGTTGTCCCGCCCGGCGGCCTGCGGCAGGTGGCGGACGACCAGCTCGTCGACGTACGAGAGCTCGTGCCCGGCCGCGGCCAGGTCCATCGCGAGCAGCCCCTCCTCGCCGTAGACGAAAAGCCGGGGCTCGAAGCCGCCGGCCGCGAGGAAGGCATCGCGCCGGACGATCACCGAACAGGCCAGGAAGCCCAGCACCGACGGCCCGGCCGCCCCGGCCGGCGTACCCAGCGGCGAGGCGGCCATCTCGGCCGACACCGGATCGAGCCGCCCCTCGGCCCCGACCAGCACCCGAGCCGCCAGCAGGGCCGCCCGCGGGTGCTCCCGCAGCAGCTCGGCAGCCCGGGCCAGCGACCCCGGGGTCCAGTACGAGTCGTCGTCGGCGAAGGCGACGAACGGCGTCCGGGCCCGCTCGACGCCGACATTGCGGGCGGCCGCGCCGCGGTTCTCCCCGAGCCGCACCACGTCGACGCCCGGGAACAGCGGCTGCGGCTCGTCCGATCCGTTGTCGACCAGGATCGTGCGGGCCCGGTGGTGCGGGAAGGTCTCGAGCAGACGGCGCGCCCGGTTACGCGTGGCGACCACGACGGTCACCTCGTCGGTCTCGAGCTCGGTGCCGTAGATCTCGGGAGTCAGCGTCACGAGGATCGCCTATACCCGTCTCACCCGCCCGCAAGCCCCCTGATCGAGTGACGTCACCGTCACA
This sequence comes from Actinoplanes sp. M2I2, assembly GCF_023544445.1. GTDB lineage: Bacteria > Actinomycetota > Actinomycetes > Mycobacteriales > Micromonosporaceae > Actinoplanes. The sequence continues at coordinate 80,052 of NZ_JALPVJ010000009.1, forward strand.
GATGGCCCTTGAGCTCCTTGGCGAAGAAGTCGAGGAAGCCGTCCGGGTCGGGACCGGCGTTCATCAGGACGATGTGGTCGTAGCCCGCGTCCTTGTACTCGCCGACCATCTGCACATACGGCTCCGGGTCGGGGCCGACGGCGAACTTCTCGGCGATGTCCTCGGGCCGCACGGTCGCCGCGGCAGCTTCGAAGTTGACCGGGTTGGGCAGCTCGGCCATCACCTTCCAGCCGGTCACGGCCCACCGCGTGGTCTCGTGCGCGGCCTTCACCGCCGCCTCCGCGGTCGGCGCCCAGGCCACCGACGCCTCGGCGTACTTGGGGCCGGAGCCGCCCGCGGCGGTGAACGTCTCGACCAGGTCGGCCCGCGGCTCGGTCGCGAACAGACCGGTGCCGTGGGTCGCGGCCAGCTCGGCGGCCTGCTTGCCGCCGGCCGCGACGGCGATCACCGGCAGCTTCGACGGCAGGTCGAACACCTGGGCGTCCTCCAGCTGCAGGTGCTTTCCCTCGTACGACTGGTAGCCGCCCGACCAGAGCAGGTTGATGATGTCGAGGGCCTCGATGAGCCGCTCGTGCCGTCCCCGCACACTCGGGAAGCCCTGGCCGACCACGTGCTCGTTGAGCCGCTCGCCGGCGCCGATGCCGAGCGTGAAGCGGTCGTCCGAGATGATCGCCAGGGTCGCGGCCGCCTGGGCGATGATCGCCGGGTGGTAGCGCACGGTCGGGCAGGTCACGCCGGTGGCGATGCCGAGCCGGTCGGTCTGCACGGCGATCGCGCTCAGCACGTTCCAGGCGAACGGCGAGTGACCCTGCACGTCGAGCCACGGGTGGTAGTGGTCGCTGATCTCGACGAAGTCGAATCCGGCCTGCTCGGCGCGGATCGCCTGGCGAATCAGTTCCTTGGGTCCGAAGGCCTCCGCGGCCAGCTTGTATCCGAATCTCATACTGGTTGAGCTTCCCCGGCTGAACCGGCACAAACACGTCCGAGCCGGCCCCGTGACGGGGACCGGCTCGGAGACGGGATCAGATCAGGAAGCGGCCGAACGGGCCTGCTCCTTCACGTCCTGCGCGTTGGACTGCGCGGTGCTCTTGGTCGTCTGGACGGCGTCCTGCGCGGTCTGCTTGACCTGGCCGACGGCCTCCTGAGCGGTGCCCGCGAGGTCGTCCTTCATCTCGGCGGCGACGTCCTTGACCTTGTCGGTCAGGTCACCGCTGTGGTCCTTGATCTGCTGGCCGGCGCGCTTCTCGGCGTCGCTGACCGGGATCAGGGTCGAGGCGAGCAGGCCCACGCCGAACGCGATGATGCCGGCCGCGAGCGGGTTGCCCTGGGTCTGCGAGGTGACGGCCTGCGGGGCGCTGCGCACAGCGTCGGCCGCCTGGTGCGCCTTCTCGCTCGCCACGTCGCCCACCTGCGAGGCCTTGTCGCTCACCGTGCTGCCCACGGACGAGGCCGTGTCGCTGACCGAGCTGCCCACCGCCGAGGCCTTGTCGCTCACGGTGCTGCCGACCGAGGATGCCTTGTCCCCCACCGTCGAACTGGTACCCATTACCTTCTCCTTCACCGCCGACCAGCGTCGCTGCGCGACCTTGGTCGGGCTCGTCTTGTTGGCCAGCAGGTCGACGTCGCGGGTGAGCGACGCCCGGGTCTCTTCGATCTGCTGCCTCAGCCGGTCGGGTTCTTCAGCCATTGGGCGTCCTCCTTGAGCGTGTCGACGGTGCGGCGGGGCATGGGGTCGACGGTCTTGAGCTTCTTCTTACCGGTCATGAAGAGAACGCCACCGATCGCCGCCCACAGGACGGCGACGATCAGCGCCGCCCAGCCCGCGGGCATGACGGCGTCGAGCGCGAACACCAGGGCGAAGCTGAGCAGGACGACGGCCAGGTAGCCGGCGAACGCCGCGCCACCGAGCATCCCGCCGGCCTTGCCGGCCTTGGACGCCTCCTGCTTGAGCTCGGCCTTGGCCAGCTCGACCTCCTGGCGGAACAGCTGCGAGAGGTCGTTGCTGATGTTGCCGATCATCTCGCCGACCGAGGTCTCGGAGACCTCTTCGGCGTCGATCCGGTCGTGCGGGTACGGTGCGGTCATCGCGGGCGCTCCGGGCTCTCGACCACGTACTCCTCACGGACAACGGGGGTGCCGGTGCCGGTGGACGTGTACTCGGTCGTGCTGGCGTAGCCCGGGCCGGTGGTGTAGTCGGCGCCGGTCGTGCCGGTCGTCCCGGTGGCGTAGTCAGGGGTCGGCGTCACGGGAGCCGCCGGGTAACCGGCGCCGGTGCCCGCGGCCGGGTAGCCGGTCTCGACGCCGGTGGTGGTGGCGGAGTAGCCGCTGCCGGTGCCGGACACGAAGGAATCGCTGCTGGGCTTGGCCACACCGGCGTCCGAGTCGGCCTTGGCGACGACCTTGCCCAGCCGGCCCACGACGAAGCCCGCGGCCAGCGCGGTGGCCAGGAAGGCGCCGGGACGGCGACGGGCGAAGTCCTGCACCTCGCGCAGCACGCCGTCGGGGCCGTTACGGTCGAGGTAGTCGGCGAACTGACGGCCACCCTCGGCCACCCGCGTGACCACGGCCGAGGCCGGCGAGTCGCCGCGGTCGCCGCGCATCTCGTCGAGCTGGTCGGCGGTCTGGCGGATCGTGCTCACCAGCTTGTCGTTCTGGCTGCGAGCCTGGTCGGTGACCCGCCCACGGACCTCGGAAGCGAGGTTGCTGGCCTGGGCCTTGGCCTCCTGGCCGACCCGCGCGGCCTGCTCCTTGGCGGTGTCCTTCACATCGACGGCCGCGTCCTTGGAAGCCTGCCCGGTCTGCGCCGCGACCTCCTTGGCCTTCTCCTTGGCGCCGGAACCGCCGCCGGAACCGGACTGGTCACCGTAGGTCGCGGTGGTCGTCTCGGTGGCGTAGGCCTGCGTCGGATAGTCGGTCGTGAGCGGCACGTCGACGCCGTAGGCGTCGTCCGGCCGGCGAACGCCCGATGGCACGTCACTCATGGGGATTCCTCCAAAGGGGATTCGTCTTTGTGCCTACGCCCTTACAGCTACCCGATCGGTGACTCCGCCATTCATACTTTCCGTACTGCAATAAAGGTGAATCTGCGCCGCATAGTCCGCCGAAAAGCGGGTACACACGATGGCCTTTTTAAATCTTGCACCGCTCGAAAACCGCCCTCGCAACCCTGTTACGCTGCACACTCGTGAGTGAGCCCAACCGCGCCCGGACCATCGGCGGCCGCCCGTTCGATTTCTCCCGGCGCGTCGCGGTGATGGCCATCGTCAACCGCACTCCGGATTCCTTTCACGACCGTGGCCGCACGTTCGCGCTCGAAAAGGCGATCGAGGCGGTGACGGCGGCGGCCGACGCGGGCGCCGATTGGATCGACGTCGGCGGAGTGCCCTTCGCGCCCGGCCCCGAGGTGAGCGCGGCCGAGGAGCTCGACCGGGTGCTGCCCGTGGTGGAGGCCGCCCGCGCCCGCACCGTGGTCTCGGTCGACACGTTCCGCCCCGAGGTCGCCGCCGAGGTCATCCGGGCCGGCGCCGGGGTCGTCAACGACACCTCGGGACTGCGCGACCCGGCCATGGCCGACGTGGTCGCCGGCACCGACGCGCAACTGGTCATCACCCACAGCCTGGCCCCGCCGCGCACCCTCTGGCCGAGCCCGAAGTACGGCGACGTCACCACCGAGGTGACGGAGTTCCTGCGCGGGCGGGTCGCGGTGGCGCTCGACCGGGGCGTACGGCCGGATCAGATCATCGTCGATCCGGGCCACGACCTGAACAAGAACACGTACCACTCGCTGGAGCTGACCCGCCGGCTCGACGAGATCGCCGCGATCGGCTACCCGATGCTCGCCGCGGTCAGCAACAAGGACTTCATCGGCGAGACGCTCGGCGCCGATCAGCCCGACCGTCTGGCCGGGACCCTGGCCGCCGTCGTCTTCTGCGTGCTGCACGGCGCCCGCGTCGTCCGGGTGCACGACGTCCGGGCCACCGTCGACGCCGTCCGCATGACCGAGGCGATGCTGGGCTGGCGCGAACCCCTCGAGGCCCGCCACAACGTGTAGCTAACGCTTCTTGTCGAGCCCTTCGATGCTGCTCACCAGGTCGGCCGACCACGGCTGGAGCGGCACCGCGTCGGGGCCGAGGATCCGCATCGCGCCAAGGCAGGTGAGCAGCATGCCGGTCGCGAAGAAGTCGCGCGTCTCCTCGGCCGTGGCGCCGGTCAGTTCCCGGACAACGTCGTAGAGGCGGCCGAAACAGGCGCGCACCGGGTCGCCGATGGCCGGGTCCCCGGCGGCCGCGAAGCCGTGCAGCAGCATGGTGATCAGCTCGGGCTGGGCCAGCAGTTCCGCGTACGCCTCGCCCAGGCTCGCCAGGGTCGGCTCGCGCTCGGCGGCTCCGCGCCAGGTCGCCTCGATGCGGTCGCCGGCCTGCCGCACGGCGGCCAGGAACAGCTCCTGCTTCGTCCGGAACAGCCGGATGACGTACGGCTGGGAGACACCGGCCAGCCGGGCCACCTGATCCGTCGTCGTACCGGCGTAGCCGCGCTGGCTGAACGCGGTGACGGCGGCAGAGATCAATTGTTCCTGGCGTTCCTCGGCGGTGAGGCGGGTTCGGGTCACAGTTGACAGGTTATCAGTCAATAACTAACGTGGCGATCGTAGTTATCAGTGAATAACAACTAGGGGAGAAACTGATGGCCACCGTCCTCGAGGCACCCGGCGCCGGGCCCCGGCGCCGCACCCGGCCGCTCGGCTGGGTGCTGGCCGCCGTCGGCATCCCGACCTTCATGGTCACGCTCGACAACCTGGTGGTGAGCACGGCGCTGCCGGTGATCCGGGCCGACCTGGGTTCCTCGCTCACCGACCTGCAGTGGTTCGTGAACGCGTACACGCTGCCGTTCGCCGCCTTCCTGCTCACCGCGGCCGCCCTGGGCGACCGCATCGGCCGCCGCCGGATGTTCATCGCCGGCCTGATCGTCTTCACGCTCGCCTCGGCCGCCGCCGCCCTGGCCGCCGAGTCGTGGCAGCTCACCGCGGCCCGGGCCGTCCAGGGCCTGGGCGGAGCCGCGGTCGCCCCGCTGTCGCTCACCCTGCTCGCCGAGGCGGTCCCCGACCGCCTGCGGACGGCGGCCGTCGGCATCTGGGGCGGCATCAGCGGGCTCGGCGTCGCGGTCGGCCCGGTCGTCGGCGGCGCGGTCGTCGAAGGCCTCGACTGGCACTGGATCTTCTGGCTCAACGTTCCGATCGGCGTCGTCGCCATCGTGCTGGCCCTGACGGTCCTGGGCGAGTCCCGCGGTGGCGCCCGGCGCCTCGACCCGCTCGGCCTGGTGCTTTCGGCGGCCGGCATGCTGCTGGTCATCTGGGGTGTCGTCGACGGCCCCGACCACGGCTGGACCTCGGCCCGGGTCCTGGCGATGCTGATCGGCGGCGGCGCGCTGCTGGCCGCGTTCCTCGCCTGGCAGGCCCGCAACCCGGCCCCGATGCTGCCGCTGCGCCTGTTCCGCTCGGCCGGCTTCAGCCTGGTCAACGCCGTGACCCTGACCTTCTCGGCCGGCGCGTTCGGCTCGGTCTTCCTGCTCGCCCAGTTCTTCCAGGTGGTGCAGGGCCTCAGCCCGCTCGACGCCGGCCTGCGCACCCTGCCCTGGACCGCCGCGCCGATGATCGTCGCTCCGCTGGCCGGGCTGTTCGGCGACCGGATCGGCCAGCGCGCGCTGATCTTCACCGGCCAGGTCTTCCTGGCCGCCGGCATCCTGTGGATCGGCCTGGCCACCGGCCCCGACGTCTCGTACGGGAGCCTGGTCGTCGCCTTCGCCCTGGCCGGCGTCGGCATGGGCCTGACCTTCGCTCCGATCAGCACGGTCGCCCTGGCCAGCGTGTCCGAGCAGGACCGCGGGGTGGCCTCCGGCGTCAACAACACGATCCGCGAGGTGGGCGTGGCCGCCGGCGTCGCCGCCCTGGCCTCGATCTTCAGCACGTACGGCGGCTACACCAGCCACCAGTCCTTCGTCGACGGCCTGCGTCCCGCCGTCGTCGTGGGGGCGATCATCGTCGCCGTCGGCGCCGTGCTCGCCCTCGGACTGCCCCGCCGGCGGCCAACGGCACCCGAAAGGGGGACGGCCTCCAGCCAAGAAGGTCGCTGACGGTCCTCCACGGTGGCCTTTGCCCGGTTTGCCGACCCGCGCGCCTCCGCCGGGAGGTGCGTAAGTCGCGCATATCTTCTAGCTTCGATGGTGTGGCGGAGGAACCGAACATCGGTCGGGCGTCCGTCGGACGCCGGTCCCACGGACGGGCGCGGGTGGGTCGCGCGGTCGGCAAGGCGCCGCTGCCCGAGAACGCCAGGACGCAGATGTTCACCGTGGGCGAGCCCGCCCCGCCCCCGGTCTTCGTCGATCCCACCGGAGGCCGGCGGCGGTGGCTGCGCCGGACGGCCTACGCGATCGGGATCCTGCTGGTCCTGGCCCTGATCACGATCTGGGTGTCCCAGCTGATCGAGCCGGCCCGGCCGCCGGCCCGCCCGTGCCCGAGCGCCGCGCCCGCGGGCAGCTGCCCGCGGTGACGGTCTACCGGTCCGCCCCGCCGCCGGGTGATCCGGGCGAGTCGACCGCCCGGCTGCCCCCGGTCCAGCGCCGGCGACGGATCCGCCGGCGCCGCGTGCTGGCAGGCGGGATCGGGCTGACCGTCCTGCTGCTGCTGGCGACCGTCATCCTGGTCTCGGTCTACACCGACGCGGGCTTCAGCCCGGACGGCACCACCCCGGCCTCGTCGGCCAACGGCAAGGTCCCGGCCGGCGTACGCGACGGCGGGCCGGTGATCGACCTGACCGGCGGGGGCGAGCCGCGGACGTACGGGATGCCGGCCCGGACGATCGCGCTGACCTTCGACGACGGCCCCGATCCGCAGTGGACGCCCAAGATCCTCGACGTGCTCGCGAAGCACCGCACACCGGCCACCTTCTTCGTCGTCGGCTCGCAGGTCGCGCGGCACCCCGGCATCGCCCAGCGGATCGCCCGCGAGGGCCACGAGCTCGGCGGGCACACGTTCACCCACCCCGACCTGGCCGAGCTGCCCGAGTGGCGGCGCGAGATGGAGAACTCGCAGACCCAGCTGGCCATCGCCAACGCCACCGGCCGGTCGACCTCGCTGATGCGGCCGCCGTACTCGTCGTTCGCCGACGCGCTCACCGACAAGGACTGGCAGACCGTGCAGGCGGTCGGCGCGCAGGGCTACCTGACCGTGCTCGACACCATGGACAGCGAGGACTGGAAGAGGCCCGGCGCCGGCGCGATCGTCCGCAACCTGACGCCCAAGGACACCGCCGGGCACATCGCGCTGCTGCACGACGCCGGCGGCGACCGGTCGCAGACCGTCGCGGCGCTGGACCGGCTGATCCCCCAGCTGCGCAAGCGCGGCTACCGGTTCAGCACGGTCAGCGCGGCGATCGGCGGCCCGGTCAACCCGCCGGCCGCCGACGACGCGGTGTGGCGCGGGCGGGCCCTGGTCTGGACCGTCGGCGTGGCCGACGCCGTGCTGGCCGTGCTGTGGGCCCTGCTGATCACCGCGGGCGGGCTGATCGTGATCCGCACCCTGATCCTGTTCCTGTTCGCCTGGCGCCATTCGCGCCACCGGCGCGACCCCGACTGGTCGTGGGGGCTGCCGGTCACCGCGCCGGTCACGATCGTCGTGCCCGCGTTCAACGAGGAGAAGACCATCGGGCCGGCCGTCCGGTCCCTCGCGCGGTCGGCCCACCCGGGTGTCGAGGTGCTGGTCGTGGATGACGGCTCCACCGACGGCACGGCCGAGGTGGTGCGACGGCTCGGGCTGGGCAACGTCCGGGTCGTCCGGATCCCTAACGGCGGCAAGGCCAACGCGCTCAACGCCGGGGTGGCGCTCTCGCGCAACGACCTGATCGTGATGGTCGACGCCGACACCGTGGTCGAGCCCGACGCCGTGCACCGGCTCGTGCAACCGCTGGCCGACCCGGCGGTCGGCGCGGTCGCCGGCAACGTCAAGGTCGCCAACCGGCGCGGGCTGATCGGCAAGTGGCAGCACATCGAGTACGTGATCGGCTTCAACCTGGACCGGCGCCTCTACGACACGTTTGGCTGCATCCCCACCATCCCGGGCGCCCTGGGCGCGTTCCGCCGGACCGCCCTGACCGAGTCGGGCGGGCTGAGCACCGGCACGCTGGCCGAGGACACCGACCTGACGATCGCGATCCACCGGGCCGGCTGGCGGGTCGTCTACGAGGAGTCGGCGAAGGCCTGGACCGAGGCGCCGGCCACGGCCCGGCAGCTGTGGCGGCAGCGGTACCGGTGGAGCTACGGCACGATGCAGGCGATGTGGAAGCACCGCGGGGCGGTCCGCGACCGGGGCCCGTCGGGCCGGTTCGGCCGCCGCGGCCTGCTCTTCATCGCGCTCTTCAGCGTGCTGCTGCCGCTGCTGGCGCCGCTGGTCGACCTGATGGCGGTCTACGGGCTGCTGTTCCTCGACCGCGAGATCACCGTCATCGGGTGGCTGACCATGCTGGTGGTGCAGGTGCTGACGGCGGTGCTGGCGTTCCGGCTCGACCGGGAGCCGTTGCGCCCGCTCTGGAGCCTGCCGCTGCAGCAGATCGTCTACCGTCAGGTCATGTACCTGGTGCTTCTGCACTCGGCGGTCGCGGCGGTCACCGGGCGGCGGCTGAAGTGGCAGACGATCGACCGCACGGGGGACCTCAGCTCCGCGCCCGTGCCCGGACGCTGACCGTGGCCGCCGGACCGCCGCGTATGTTGTGATCAGCGATCGGGTAGAGGAGGTGGCATGCCATCCCCAGGAGAGACGCTCGGTGATCGATACCGGTTGGACGATCGGATCGCGGCCGGCGGCATGGGTGAGGTCTGGCGGGCCACCGACACGGTGCTGGGCCGCGACGTCGCGGTCAAGACGCTGCACGCCGACCGGGCCGGCGACCCGGGCTTCCAGGAGCGGTTCCGCCACGAGGCCCGGTCGATGGCCGCGCTGCACCACCCGGGTGTGGCCGACGTGTACGACTTCGGCGAGACCGAGGGCGGCACCGACGCGTACATCGTGATGGCCCGGATCGACGGCCAGCCACTGACCGAGCGGATCGCCGAGCGGGGACGACTCACCCCGGCCGAGACCATGTCCGTGGTGGCCCAGGCGGCCCGCGCGCTCGAGGCCGCGCACGAGGCGGGCATCGTGCACCGCGACGTGAAGCCCAGCAACCTGATCATCAAGCCCGACGGCACCGTGGTGCTCGTCGACTTCGGGGTGGCCCGCTCGGCCTCCTCCTCGACGCTGACCGGCGCCCGCGAGGTCGTCGGCACGGCCATGTACATCGCCCCCGAGCAGGTCACCAAGGAGACGACCGGTCCACCGGCCGACCTCTACGCGCTCGGCGTGGTCGCCTTCCACTGCCTGGCCGGGCAGGCGCCGTTCACCGGCGACAACCCGATCGCCATCGCGATGCAGCACGTGAACGATCCGCCGCCCGAACTCCCCGACGACGTGCCGCCCGCCGTGCGAGCCGTCGTCCTGCGGGCCATGGCCAAGAACCCGGACGACCGTTTCCCCACCGCGGCGGCGATGGCCGACGCCGCCGACCGCGCCGTGTCGGGCGGCGACACCACCGCCATCCTGGCCGCTCCCCGGTACGCGGCGGTCCCCACGCCGACGACCCTGGCCGAGCCGCCCGCAATCCCCGGTGCCCGCTCCCCCGGCTCCCGCCGCACCCTGGTCGTGCTGGCCGCGGCCGGGGCGCTCGTCGTCATCGCGGCGGTGACGGCGATCGCCTTCGCCCTGGGCAACGAGGACAACAACGCCCCCGGCCCGACCACCCCGTCGGCCTCGGTGACCGGAACCGTCGGCAGCGGCGACGCTCCGGCCGCGACCACCGGCACCCGTCCGCGGACCCGCCCGGCCACGCCCTCGCCGACCAGGGCCACCACCCGGCCGGCCCCGCCGGCGAACCAGCCGTCCGATCCGGCCTCGGAGGCGCCGAGCAACCCGGGCCCGGGACCGGGCGAGTCGGAGCCCGGAGACACGACTCCCCCCGACGACCCCGGCACGTCGGCCGAGCCGCCCGGCGGCGGCAACGAGGGGCCCGGCGGCGGGAACGAGGGACCCGGCGGTGGCGAAGACGGACCGGGCGGCGGCGACGATGACGACACCGGGGCCGGATCGAACTGAGCCGGCCTCACCTCATCCGATGTGGATCCACACGTCGTCCAGAGCACCGTGGAACTGGTCGTTGTCGGCGCCGAGGCCCTTGCCCCCGAGGCTGAACGGCTGCGCGGACTCGATCGACAGCGCCTCGGGAACGGCCACGGTGACCTGCACCTGATCATCGACGGCGATCGCCAGCGTCGGCCCGGTGCGGCGGCATTCGAGGGAGTGCCACCGATCGTCGGCGATCGAGGCCCGGCTGCGGGCGACGTACGTGGTGCCGCCGGCCCGATCGGTCAGGGCGCAACTCGGCTTGCCCGAGACCCCGTCCACCTGCAACTTGTACTGGCCGCCGGCCGCCGCGTACCCCTTCTGCAGGATGTTCTGCCCGTCCGGCCCGCTCGCACCGGCCGGCGCGGACGCGAGCCGCACCCCGGCGCCGTACCGCAGCGGCCGGCTGCCCGGGTTGAGGTCGGGAGTCGCCTCGGCCCGCAGCACCAACCGCGGACAGCTGGCGCCCGAGCAGCGCGGCGGGAAGGTCAGCGCCTGCCCCGAACCGTGCGGCTCCATCGAGATCGTGCCTCCGTTGCGGGTCGCCGCCCGCAGCAGGTGACCGTGCCCCGACCCGTCGTCGAACGTCCCGTCGGCGATCGTCGAGTCGAAGTTGTACGAGGCCACGGGCCCGTCCGCCGGCGCCGACTCCCCCCGTGAGCGCATCCCGCCGAACGCGGCGTACCGCTTGCGCGTCACCGAACCGACCATGGTGAAATCGCCGACCGCGCTGATCGACCCCAGCGCCGCGCTCGTCGCGATCTGCCGGGTGCCGGCCACCCCGTTGGCCTGCGGCGCCCACGGCAGCAGATTCCCCTGCGCGTCGATCGCGGCCAGCTTGCCCCGCGGCACCGACCCGTCGGTGCACGTCCCCCGGGCGCCGTTGCTGGTGGTCGTGCACGCCTTGTCGAAGTGCCCGCCGACATATGTCGTGCCGTCCAGCACGGCGATCGCCTGCGCGTCACCGTCGAACACCCGGGTCCAGCGCGTGACACCCGCCGGCGTGTACGCCACGGCCCGCCCACCCTGCCCGCCGAGGGCGACATAGACCCCCGAGTTGTCGGCGGTGACCGCGAACACCTGCGACACCGGCTTGGGCACGAACGCCGGATCGGCCGCCCCCGTCACCGGGTCCACAGCAGACAGACGCAACGTCGACTTGACCTTGTTCGTCCGGTGGAACCGTCCCCCCACATACACCCGCCGCGACGTGACAGCGACGGCGTTCACCACGTCGTCGGTCGTCGGCGCCCACGGGTCGAGCGCGCCCGACCGCAGCGAGAAGGCCGCCAGGTTGCCGCGCGGCACCCCGTCCACCGCGATGATCCGCCCACCGACGTAGAGCCGCCCGTTGCCCGCCGCGAGCGCGTTGGGCTGCCCCACGACCGTGTGCCGCATCGGCGTCAGGACCCCGTTCGCCGCCCCGATCCCCGCCACCGCGTCCCGAGCCGTCCCGTTCACCTTGTCGAAGTCGCCTGCCGCGTAGACCACGTCCCCGGCCACGGCCAGCGCGCGCACATTGGCGTCGGCGCTGGGCTTCCAGTCCAGCAAGGCTCCGGTACGGGCATCGAGCGCCGCCAGCCGCGTCCGGGCGAAGCTCTTCCCACCCACGATCGCGTTCGTGAAGTTCCCGCCGACGTAGACCGTCGACCCCCGGTAGGCGACCGCGTACACCGGCCCGTTGAACGACGGCGAGCTCACCGGTTCCGGGGCGACCACCCCGGCGATGGCAGCGCCCCCCGTGGCGATCACGACGACACCCAGGGCGACAGTCAGGCTACGGCGGACGGCTTTTCGGATGTAAGGCACATTGCTCGTTAACTACGCTTCCACCACGAAGATGCGCGCCCGATCAGGTACCAAAACGGACCGAAAGGACGACGCCCACCCGGCCCGGACACCCCTGCCGCATCGCATCCATCTCCGTACGTCGATGCGCAAACTATGCTGTCCCCGGCGACCGCCGCCGCACCAGCCGAGGGAGAAGCCGTGCCGCCCCACCGCCTCGCCGCCCTGCCCCTCGCCCTGCTCGCCGCGACATGCCTGACCGCCTGCGAGATCGACATAGCCCCGGGCTCGATCCCACCCCCGATCAGCATCGCGCCGACCCCGTCCGGATCAGCGGGCGTGCCCAAGTACGTGTGCTCGCAGGTCTACAAGGTCCTGACCGAGGGTGCGCTGCGCCTGGCCGAGCAGGGGGCGTCGTCGGGGGACGAGGCCAAGGCGGAAATGAAAAAGACGTTCTCCGACATGGCGACCGAGGTCGAAGAGGAAGTGAGCCGGGCGACCGATCCGGGCCTGCAGGCGGCGTTGCGGGAGATCAGCGATGACCTCGCTTCGGGGGGTCGGGCGGCCGATCCTCAGGCTTACATCGACGGTGGGTTTCAGTCTGTGGGGCAGAAGCTGGATGGGCATTGCGGTTGATTCGGGTTGGTCGGCTACTTGCGGTTGACGGTCGGGGCCGAGGGTGACCAAGCTCTGACGGTAAGGCATCTATGTCTGAGCTTGGTCACCCTCGGCCCCGACCTTGGGGGGTCGCTTCTGGCGGCGTCGCGGTGGGTTGCGAGCTGCTGATTGCCTGGTCAGGGTGGGCGGTCACCTGGCGGCGATGGGGTCTGGCTGCCGCGCTGTGATCACCGGGGGAAGCCGGTGCGGGCGGGCGGGCCTGGGTGGTGGGTCAAGGGAGCAGGACCCTGCCGGTTGCGGTCAGCACGTCACGGTTGGGCGGTGGGTTGCGGGGCTGAGTGGTGGGCTGAGCGGGTGGTCCCCTCCCGGTGGGCGGGCATCTGCCGCTGCGCGGCGGTGCCCGGCCGACCCGACTGGTGAATCGCGCGAGCTGAAGCCTGCTGGAGTCGCGCGAACTTGGCCTCTGAAGCCGATCGGGTCGCATTGCCGGACGCGCGAGAACTCGGACCTGGCCGGCACAGCCGGCTCTGCCGGACCTGGCCGGCACAGCCGGCTTTATCGGCGCCGCGCCGCGCCGCACGGCACGGCACGGCTTAATTGACTGCAAGCCGCGCCCACCAAACCGGTCCATTGCGGGCAGGAACAAGCATCGTGCAGCCCACGTTCTTTACAGCCCGCCCCCCGGCTCGGGGGATCTCCGGGCGACGGCAGCCCAAGCTCATCGCGAGGTGAGGGAAGCCGCAACCGGGGTTTGGTTGCGGCTTCCCTCAGCTTGCGATTCGCTACGGCAGCCGCCGCCCGGAGATCCCCCGAGCCCCCCACCGCAACCATCGCCAGAGAGATCTCCAGCGATGGCCGGGGTTCGGGGCAGAGCCCTGAGGTCCACCCCCGACAACAATGAGCCTTCCATCGTGACGGTGCAGGTCATCGGCGGGGCGGAATGGCGATGTCCACGTAGGACGACGCCGGCCACCAGCCCCTGCCGGCCCTGACCCACCGGCCCCTGCCAGCCCTGACCCACCGGCCCCTGCCAGCCCTGACCCACCGGCGCAACGGCGACACCTAAGCCCGCCTCACCGCCAGGTCCGAGATCGGGATCGCGACCGCCTGGCGCCACCCCCAGGAAGCAATCCTCCTGAAGCGCGGCCGCCGGCGGCACCTTCCAGACGCCGTTCAAGCTGCGCCGCCCCCCACCCCGAGAAACCGCGATCGTTCAGCCCATCCTCGTCCAGCACCACGGCGAGGCCACCCCCTGAGCAAGGCTCAAGAGACGGCGGCGGGGAACACCTGGACCTCGCCGCCGTCGGCGAACAGCTCACTGCCGGTCATGAAGCTGGATCGGTCGCCGGCGAGGAACAGCGCCGCCTGCGCGATCTCGGCCGGGTCGGCGACCCGGCGCAGGGCCGTGGTGGCGGCCATCTCCGCCAGGAGGGCGGCGACCTGCGTCTGGTCATCGCCTGCGATGCCGCGCAGGCCGGGAGTGTCGGTCGGGCCGGGGACCAGGACGTTGACCCGGATACGGCGGGGGGCCAGCTCGGCGGCCCAGACCCGGGCGTACTGCCGGATCGCCGCCTTGGAGGCCGAGTAGGTGCCGAATCCGGGGTTTCCGCGGCTGGCCGACGACGAGCCGGTCACCACGATGGAGGACCCGTCCGGCATGAGCGGCAGCATCTTCTGCACGGTGAACACGGTTCCGCGGACATTGATGCCGAAGATGTAGTCGAAGCTCTCGGGCGGCAACACGGTGACCGGGGCGAGCATGTCGGCGCCGCCCGCGTTCGCGAACAGCACGTCCAGCCGCCCGGTGCTGTCGGCGATGCGGGCCGCGATCGTGTCGAGATCGTCCAGGTCGGCGACATCCGCGCGGATCGCGGTGGCGCCGATCTTCTCGGCGGCCGCGTCGAGCTCGGCCCGCCGGCGGCCGGTGATGAAGACCCGGGCGCCTTCGGCCGCGAAGAGGGTGGCCGCCGCCAGGCCGATGCCGGACGCGCCACCGGTCACCAGGGCCACTTTGCCGTCGAGTTCAGTCATGAGTTGTCGCTCCCTGCTGTTATGGACCGTGCGGTCAGATACAACCATATGTTGACCGTTCGGTCCAGAACAAATATCCTGGCCGCATGGCCCGGCCCCGGAAGTTCGATGAGCAACAGGTGCTGCACTCCGCGACGGAGGCGTTCTGGACCTCCGGCTTCGCGGCGACGTCACTGGACGACCTGATGCGGGCGACGAACCTGGGCAAGGGCAGCCTGTATGGCGCCTTCGGCGACAAGCAGGCGTTGTTCCAGCGGGTCCTGGACGGCTATTGCGCGAACGTCACGGCCGGTCTGAGCAAGCGCCTGAGCGGCCCGGACTCGTCGGCGGCCACCCGTTTGCGGGCTCTGTTCGACATGATGGTCGCCGCCGGTGCCGCACCCGGCCCGCACCGCGCCTGCCTGCTCGCGAAGGCGACCGCGGAGCTGGCCGCGACGAACACCGAGGTCGCCCTCCGGGCACGGCAGACGTTCACCATGCTCGCCGGCCTCCTGCGGGCCGAGGTGGAGAGTGCCCAGGCCGCCGGCGACATCCCCGGCGACCGTGATCCTCAGCGGACGGCCCACCATCTCCTGGCGGTGCTCCGCGGCATGGAGGCACTGACCGAGGCCGGCATGGACGAGTCGGTCCTCCGCGACGCCGCCGACACCGCCCTCGCGGCGGCCGGCCTCCATCAGGCCTGACCGCCACGCCGGCACCGACTCCCTAAACGACCAGACTCAGCAGCATCACGCAGCCGAACCCGACCACCGAGATGATCGTCTCCATCACCGACCAGGTCTTCACGGTCTGGCCCACGGTCATCCCGAAGTACTCCTTGACCAGCCAGAACCCCGCATCGTTGACGTGCGAGAAGAACAGCGACCCGGCCCCGATGGCCAGTGCCAGCAGGGCCACCGTCGGCCTGTCCAGGGTGGCGGCCAGCGGCGCCACGATGCCCGCCGCGGTGATCGTCGCCACGGTGGCCGACCCGGTCGCCACCCTGATCCCCACCGCCACCAGGAAGCCGAGCACCAGCGCGTTGATGTTGGCGTCCTTGGCCGCGTCCGCGACCACGTTCCCGACCCCGGCGTCGACCAGCACCTGCTTGAACCCGCCGCCCGCGGCCACGATGAGCAGGATGCCGGCGATCGGGGGCAGCGCGCCGCCGAGCACGGCCGACGTCTGCTGACGGTTGAAGCCGGCCCTCTTGCCGAGGGTCCACATGGCCAGCAGGACGCCGAGGAGCAGGGCGACGACCGGCTCGCCGAGCACCTCGAAGAACCCCCGCACACTGTTGCCCTCGGCCAGCACCAGCTCGGCGATGGCGCGGGCGAGCATCAGCACGATCGGCACGAGCACGGTCAGCACCGCCGCCGCGAAGCCCGGGTTGCGCCGGGACCGCGGCAACTGCGCGTCGGTGGGCTCGTGGGGTCCCTCCGCACCGGGGTTGGCGACGTCGTCCCGGTCGACGAAGTCGCGTCCGCCCTCAGGTCCGCCACCGGTCGGTCCCCCACCCGCCCCGACGGCGGCCAGCAGCGGGGGCGTGGCCAGCGGGACCCGCTTGGCGATCCAGTTGCCGAAGACCGGCCCGGCGATGATGACCGTCGGGATCGCGCAGATGATGCCGAACAGCAGGGTCAGGCCCAGGTCGGCGTTGAGGTTGGCGATGGCGACGAGCGGGCCGGGGTGCGGCGGCACCAGGCCGTGCAGGACCGACAGCCCGGCCAGCGCGGGAATGCCGACGCGCAGCAGGCCGATGTCGGTGCGCCGGGCCACCAGCAGCACGATCGGCACCAGCAGCACGACGCCGACCTCGAAGAACAGCGGCAGGCCGATCAGCGCGGCCACGCCGGCCATCGCCCACGGCAGGGCCGAGCCGCTGACGCTGTTGACGATGCGGTTCACGATGCCATCGGCCCCGCCCGACTCGGCCAGCAGCGCGCCGATCATGGAGCCGAGCGCGATGAGCAGGCCGACGCTGCCGACCGTGCTGCCCAGCCCGGCGGTGAACGAGTCGATGGTGTCGCCCGGTGAGGCGCCGGCGACCAGTCCGAGCGTCGCCGAGCCGAGGATCAGGGCCAGGAACGGATGCCATTTCGCCCAGGCGATGAGCAGCACGACGACCACGATGCCCAGGACGGCGGCCAGGACGAGCTGACCGGTTCCGGCGTTGGTGATGGCCTCGGCGGCCAGGGTTGTCATGAACGCGCGCTTACCCGGCCCGATGTCCTTCAATCGCGGTGCGGGGACCGTCCGGTCGATACGTCTGATGATTACAAGGGGGCGAGATGGTCGCGCAGGCTGATCAAGGCCCGCCTGACCCGGTCGAAGTCCTCCAGGTGGAAGCTGACCGCCTCACCGGGGCGCAGAAAGGTCAGGGTCACGCCGACCAGCGCGCCGGCCAGTGTCCGGGCCTCGTCGGCGTCGGCCGGCCGGCCCAGGCGTTCGGCGATCACCCCGGCCAGCAGGTCGACGGCGGCGACGGTCTGTTGCAGCTGGCGGGCCCGCAGGTCGGGAACCTCGTCGAAGAGCCGCTGCCGCCGCCGCTCGCCGGCCCACTCCTCCTCGGTGAGCTGCTCGAACACCTGCCGCATGCCGGCCAGCACGGCGTCGACCACGGGCGTCTCCGGCGGCTGGGCCCGGATCGCCGCCACGACCGCCGGGTCGACGTCGTCGGTGAGCACGACGTCCTCCTTGGTCGGGAAGTAGCGGAAGAACGTGCTCGGCGAGACCTCGGCGGCCTCGGCAATCTGCTCGACGGTGGTCGCCGCGTAGCCCTGCTCGGTGAACAACCGCATCGCGGCGTCCCGGATGGCCGCGCGAGTCCTGGCCTTCTTCCGCTCGCGCAGCCCGGCGGGCACCTCAGTGGTCATAGCAGTGATTCTGCCAGCACCTCCGGCTGCGGCTCGGCGGCACGCTTCGGCATGACCACCAGCGCGAGCACCGCCCCGGCCAGGGCCAGCGACCCGGCCACCAGCAGAGACCTTTCCATCCCGTACGCGAAGGCCTCGCGCACCGAGGCCAGGAGCCCGTCGTCGCCCAGCCGGCGCGCGACCGCCACGCCGGAGGTGACGCTGTCGGCGGCCACCGCGGGCACGTGCTCGCGGTAGGCCGAGTTGAGCACCGTGCCCAGCACGGCCACCCCGATGGCCCCGCCGACCTGACGCAGAGCCTGCAGCAACGCGTTGCCGACACCGCTGGTCTCCGGGGTGAGCGCGCCGAGCGCCGCGTCCAGGGCGGGCGGCATCGTCAGCCCCAGCCCGAGCCCGGTGAGGGTGATCCACCCGGCGATGTACGGGTAACCCGTGGTCGCGGTGGTCTGCGCGCCCAGCAGCGACGCGACCGCGATCATGGTGAGTCCGCCGGCGATCACCAGCCGGGCGCCGAGTCGCCGGGAGAGCTTCTCGGCGAGGCGCGCGCCGACGATGAGACCGCCGATCACCGGCAGCAGCCGCAGGCCCGAGCCGAACGCGTCCTGACCGCCGACCGCCGAGAACAACTGGGGCAGCGAGAACAGCAGGCCGAGCATCGCGAAGCTGGCCACCGTGGCGAGCACCGCGCCGCCGGTGAAGGCCCGGTTGCGGAACAGGGCGAGATCGATCAGCGGGTTCGCCGCGCGGCGCTGCCAGAGCACGAAGACGGTCAGCGACACCAGCCCGGCCGCGACGGTGATCAGCGACCGGACGTCCGACCAGCCCCGCTCGCCGGCTTCGATGATGCCGTAGGTGACCGCGACCAGCCCGGCCGTCGACAGCACCAGGCCGGGCACGTCGAGGCGGGAGCGGGCCCCGTGCGACTCGGGCAGCCACAGCGTCAGCGCGATCACGCCGGCGATCACGACCGGCACGTTGATGAGGAAGACCGACCCCCACCAGAAGTTGTCGAGCAGCCAACCGCCGAGCAGCGGGCCGAGCGGGATGCCGAGAGCGCTCGCGGTGACCCAGATCGACATGGCCCGGGACCGCTCGCCCGCCGGGAACAGCACGGTGAGCACCGCCCCGGAGAGCGGCATGATCGCGGCGGCGCCGAGGCCGAGCACCGCGCGGGCGGCGATGAGCTGGCCGGACGTCTGCGCGTAGGCGCAGGCGACGGAGGCCGCGCCGAACAGCAGGAGGGCCCCGATCAGCAGGCGCCGGCGGCCGAGCCGGTCGCCCAGCAGACCGGCCGGGAGCAGGGCCGCGGCCAGCACGAGCAGGTAGGCCGTGGTGAACCACTGCAGGTCACCGGTGCCGGCGTCGAGATCGCGGGCCAGGGTGGGCAGGGCGACGCTGAGCACCGTGGTGTCCAGGGCGACCGCGAGGGTGCTGAGCGCCAGGGCGGCGAGCGCGAACCAGCGCGAAGTGGAAGTCAACATGTTTTGATAGTAGCTGTCATTTCGGAGTAACTGTCAACACGTAGACTGCCGATGTGATCGAACGCTTCGGCCTCCCCGGGCTCGCCGATGTGCACACGCACTTCCTGCCGCCGCGCATGCAGCGCCGCGTGTGGGAGCACTTCGACCGGGCCGGCCCGCTGATCGGCCGGCCCTGGCCGATCACCTACCGGGGCGACGAGCAGGAGCGCGTCGGCATCCTGCGCGGCCTCGGGGTGTCGATGTTCAGTGCGCTGGCGTACGCGCACCGGCCGCACATGGCCGCCGACCTCAACGACTGGACGCTCGGCTTCGCCGCGCGCACCCCGGGCTGCCTGCCCAGTGCCACCTTCTTCCCCGAGGCGGGTGTGGCCGCGTACACGCGGGAAGCCCTTGATCGAGGCGCGCGCGTCTGGAAGGTGCACCTGCAGGTGGGCGGCTTCGACCCGCGGCAGCCGGAGCTGGACGCGGCCTGGGGACTGCTCGCCGAGGCCGGCGCCCCGGTCGTCGTGCACGCGGGCTCCGGTCCGGTCCCGGCCGGCTTCACCGGTCCGGGGCCGATCGGCGAGGTGCTGGCCCGCCATCCCGGCCTCGGCGTGATCGTGGCCCACGCGGGCGCCCCCGAGTACGAGGGGTTTCTCGAGCTGGCCGAGCGCTACGACAACGTCCGGCTCGACACCACGATGGCGTTCACCGACTTCTTCGAGGAGATGGCGCCCTATCCGCGCGGGCTGCTCCCCCGGCTGCGCGAGCTCGGCCTGGGCGGCAAGGTTCTGCTCGGCAGCGACTTCCCGAACATTCCGTATCCGTACGAGCACCAGCTGGAGTCACTGGCCCGCCTGGAGCTCGGCGACGACTGGCTGCGGGCCGTCTGCTGGACGAATGCGCAGGTCCTCTTCGCGCCGCGCGGGTGAAAGTGCGCCGAAGGGGTGCGCGGGCATGCCACGATCATGTAGGCAGTCGCCCGGCCCGGGAAGGGAGCCGATCTGATGAAGAAGGCCATCGGCTGGATCGTGCTCGTCCTGATCATCTTCTACATCGGCACCAACCCGGGGCCGGCGGCGGAGATCGCGCGAAGCATCGGCGACGGCTTCGCCGAGGTGTTCCGCAACATCGGCGTCTTCCTGCGGGAATTGTCGGACTGAGCACCACACTGGACTCATGGCGCACTGGCTTCTGCAGCACAACCCGGCCCGCGGCACCTGCGGCAGCGGCGAGTGGACGGTCCGCCGCTACCGTGAGCTGATCACGGCCGGCGACGACGTGGGGCTCTGGCTCAGCGGGCGTGGCGGCGGGGTGGCGGCTGTCGGCACCATCACCGAGGCGCCTCATGACAGGCTCATCACCGTCGATTTCATGCGCACGTTCACCGACCGCCTGATCGGACGCGACGAGCTCCGGGCCGACGACCGGTTCCGGGACGCGCTCGTGCTGCGCATGCCGGCCGGCAGCAACCCGTTCCCGCTCACCGCCGCGCAGTGGCAGGCCGTCCTGGAGCGCGTGCCGCCCGGTGGGGAGCCGGTCGCCGCCGACGCACCGGGCCCGTCCCGTCGGGCCGGCGGACGACCGGGCGCGACTCCGGCGCCGCGATGATCCTGTGTGTCGGCCTGGCCACCGTCGACCTGGTCTACCGCGTCGACCGGATCCCCGGCCCGGACGAGAAGGCGCAGGCCACGTCGTTCGAGGTCGCGGCCGGCGGCCCGGCCGCCAACGCCGCGGTCACGGCGGCCGTGCTGGGCGCGCCGGTCACCCTGATCACGGCGATCGGCTCGCACCCGCTGGGTGACCTGGTCCGGGCCGATCTGGAGGACCACGGCGTACGGGTCATCGACGCGGCCCGGGCGTCCGGCGGGCTGCCGCCGGTGTCGAGCATCGTGGTGGCCGACGGCACCGGCGAGCGCACGATCGTCAGCCGCAATGCTGGTGAGCTGCTGGTCGGCGTACCGCAAGGGGGTCTGCCGGAGGCCGCGGTGACCCTCGTGGACGGGCATCACCCGGTGCTCGCCGTCGCCGCCGCCCGCTCGGCCCGGCGCCTGGTCGTGGACGCGGGAACGTGGCGGCCGGTGTTCGCCGACCTTCTGCCGTACGCCGAGGTGGTCGCCTGCTCGGCCGCCTTCTGCCCGCCCGGCGGCGCCGTCGAAGCCCCGCACGTCGTCGTCACGCACGGCCCCGGCCCGGTGTCCTGGTCGTCCGGTGGGGTGTCGCGCTCGATTGCCGTCCCGCCGGTCGACGCCGCCGACACCGCGGGCGCCGGGGACGCGTTCCACGGCGCGCTCGCCTTCGCCCTGCACCAGGGGTCCACGATGGAGGCGGCCCTGACCGAGGCGATCCGGGTGGCCGGGGTGCGCGTCGTGCACCCCGGCCCCCGGAACTGGCTCCGGCGGCTGTAGCCGGGCGTCGCCGTCAGACGGTGCGGGCCAGGCGGTCGGCCAGGATCTTGGCGAAGCGCGCCGGGTCCTCCAGGTCGCCGCCCTCGGCCAGCAGCGCCGTGCCGTAGAGCAGCTCGGCCGTCTCGGGCAGCGCCGCGTCGTCGGCCCGCTGCTCGTGGGCCGTGCGGAGGCCGCTGACCAGCGGGTGGTTCGGGTTCAGCTCGAGGATCCGCTTGACCCGCGGGCCCTCCTGCCCCATCGCCCGGTACATCTTCTCGAGCGCGGGCGTGATGTCGTCGGCGTCGCTGACCAGGCAGGCCGCCGAGGTGGTGAGGCGGTGCGACAGGCGTACGTCCTTGACCTGCTCGGTCAGCTGCTCCTTGAGGAACGTCAGCATCGGCGCGAAGTCGCCCTCGGGCTCGGGCTCCTCCTTGTCCTTGGGCAGGTCGACCGAGCCGCGGGCGATGGACTGCAGCTTCTTGCCGTCGTAGTCGGGGACCGCCTCGACCCAGATCTCGTCGACCGGGTCGGTGAGCACGAGAACCTCGTACCCCTGCTCGCGGAACGCCTCCATGTGCGGCGAGTTCTCCACCTGCGAACGGCTGTCGCCGGTCAGGTAGTAGATCTCGTCCTGGCCCTCCTTCATCCGCTCGAGGTAGGCGGCCAGCGTGGTCGGCTCGGTGCCGGCCGTCGAGGCGAAGGTGGCGACGTCGAGGATGGCCTTCTGGTTGTCGGGGTCGTTGAGCAGACCCTCCTTGACCGCCCGGCCGAACTCGCGCCAGAACGTCGCGTACTTCTCGGGGTTGTTGTTCAGCAGGTCCTTGACCGTGGACAGCACCTTCTTGACCAGCCGGCGGCGGATCATCTGGATGTGCCTGTCCTGCTGCAGGATCTCGCGCGAGATGTTCAGCGACAGGTCGGCCGCGTCCACCACGCCCTTGACGAAGCGCAGGTAGTCGGGGATGAGCTCGCGGCTGTCGTCCATGATGAAGACGCGCTTGACGTAGAGCTGCAGGCCCCGGGCGGCGTCGCGCTGGAACAGGTCGTGCGGGGCGCGGGACGGCAGGAACAGCAGAGCCTCGTACTCGAACGTGCCCTCGGCCCGCATGTTGATGATCTCGAGCGGCTCGGACCAGTCGTGGCTGATGTGCCGGTAGAACTCGTGGTACTCCTCGTCGGACACCTCCGAGCGCGGCCGGGCCCAGAGCGCCTTCATCGAGTTGAGCGTGTCGTCGCCCATCCGGATCGGGAACGAGATGAAGTCCGAGTACTTCTTGACGATCTCGCGGATCTTCCAGTTGTCCGTGTAGTCGTAGAGCGCGTCCTCCTCGTCCTTGGGGCGCAGGTGGACGGTGACGCTCGTGCCGATCGAGGCGTCCGGCGCCTCGTCGATCGTGAAGGTGCCCTCGCCGGCCGACTCCCAGCGGGTGCCGTGCCCCTCGGTGCCGGCCTTGCGGGTCACCAGGGTGACCCTCTCGGCGACCATGAAGGTCGAGTAGAAGCCGACGCCGAACTGGCCGATCAGCTCCGGGCTCTCCTTGGCCTCGCGCAGCTTGGTCAGCAGCTCGGCGGTGCCCGACTTGGCGATCGTGCCGATCAGCTCGACGACCTCCTCGCGGGTCATGCCGATGCCGTTGTCGCGCACGGTGAGCGTGCGGGCCTCGGTGTCGACGGCCAGCTCGATGTGCAGGTCGGAGGCGTCCGCCTCGAGACCGTCCTGCAGTGTGGCCAGACGCAGCTTGTCGAGCGCGTCCGAGGCGTTCGAGATCAGCTCCCGCAGGAAGATGTCCTTGTTCGAATAGATCGAGTGGACCATCAACTGCAGCAGCTGCCGGGCCTCGGCCTGGAACTCCAACGTCTCCATGTGATTCTTACTCCCCTGAGAATTCGTGAACCCACAGCGATCGTATGACGAACGCCCCGCCCGGCAGAGGCCGGACGGGGCGTTGGTAGATCGTCGGTGTCAGCGCTTGTCGATCGCCACGAACTCGCGCTCGGCGGCACCGGTGTAGAGCTGGCGCGGGCGGCCGATCTTGTTGCCCGGGTCGTTCATCATCTCGGTCCACTGGGCGATCCAGCCGGGCAGGCGGCCCAGCGCGAACAGCACCGTGAACATCTTGGTCGGGAAGCCCATCGCCTTGTAGATGAGGCCCGTGTAGAAGTCGACGTTCGGGTAGAGCTTGCGCGAGACGAAGTATTCGTCGCTGAGCGCGATCTCCTCGAGCTGGAACGCGATCTCCAGCAGCGGGTCGGGGCGGTCGAGCGTCGAGAACATCTCCTGGGCGGCCTTCTTCACGATGGCGGCGCGCGGGTCGTAGTTCTTGTAGACCCGGTGGCCGAAGCCCATCAGCTTGACGCCCTTCTCCTTGTTCTTCACTCGCGTGACGAAGGAGTTGACGTCGCCGCCGTCCTTGCGGATCTGCTCGAGCATCTCGAGCACGGCCGCGTTGGCCCCGCCGTGCAGCGGACCGGACAGCGCGTTGATGCCGGCCGAGACCGACGCGAACAGGTTGGCCTGCGCCGAGCCGACCAGGCGCACGGTCGACGTGGAGCAGTTCTGCTCGTGGTCGGCGTGCAGGATGAACAGCATGTCCAGGATCTTGGCGACCTTGGGATCGACGTCGTACTGCACCGTGGGCAGGCCGAACGTCATCCGCAGGAAGTTCTCGACGTAGTCGAAGCTGTTGTCCGGGTACGGCAGCGGGTGCCCGATGGACTTCTTGTACGCATACGCCGCGATCGTCGGAAGCTTCGCCATCAGCCGGATGCCGGAGATCTCGACCTGCTCGGGATCGAGCGGGTCGAGCGCGTCCTGATAGAAGGTCGACAGCGCGGTGACGGCCGAGGAGAGCACGGCCATCGGGTGTGCGTCGCGCGGGAACCCGGAGAAGAAGGCGCGCATCTCCTCCTGCAGCAGGGTGTGCACGCGGATCTTGTCGGCGAAGTCCTTGAGCTGCTGGGGCGTCGGCAGCGCGTCGTGCATCAGAAGGTACGAGACCTCGAGGAACGACGACCGCTCGGCCAGCTGCTCGATCGGGTAACCGCGGTAGCGCAGGATGCCGGCGTCACCGTCGATGTAGGTGATCGTCGACGTGGTCGAAGCGGTGTTGACGAAACCCTGGTCGAGGGTGACGAAGCCGGTCTCCTTGAGGAGGGCGCTGACGTCGATGCCGCCCGGGCCCTCGACCGCCTCGCGTACCGGCATCGACAGCTGGCCACCAGGGTGGTCGAGCTTGACATCCGTCATGTATTTCCCTCACTTCACCGGCAGATGTCCCACAAATTTTGTAGTTCACCGTAAACCCTCAACCTGAATGGGTCATCAGGCGGATCCCTGCTGAGGGATTGATCACGAAGAGTGGCGCCTTTGTATAGATAATGGTTGTAGTCGAACCGGAGGTGCGAGACATGCCGAATCCGAGTCCGTCTCCAGTGGTGGTGGGGGTCACCGGCACCTCAGCCGGCCTGGCCGCCGTGCGCCTGGCCGCCCGGGAAGCCGTGTCGCGGGGCCGCGAGCTCCGCATCGTGCACGCTTTCACGTGGTCGAACCCTCACCCTGATCTGAACTACCCCGACCAGAACCACGACTACGACGGGGCCCGGCGGACAGCCACCCGGATCGTCGAAGCGGCCGTCGCCACTGCCCAGCGTTCCACACCCGGCGTCCGCGCGCAGGGCCAAGTCGTCGACGGGCCGGCCGACCAGGTGCTGTTACGGCTGAGCCGCACCGCCGAGCTGCTGGTGCTCGGCGACGACGACCTGGCCACCCTGCCCTGGCTGCCCTCCGGATCGGTGCTGGTGCAGACGGTCGCCCGGGCCTGGTCCCCCGTGCTGGTGGCCCGGGGCCCGCGACCCAAGGCCGGTCCGATCCTCGCGGCGGTCGACGGCTCGCCGGGAGCGCTGCTGGGCCTGCACCTGGCGGCCGCGGAGGGCGCCCGCCGCAACGTCGGCGTGGTCGTCGCCCACGTGATCGAGGGCGCCGGCCCCGCGGCCGAGCGGAAGGGCCGCGACCTCCTGGCCGCCGCGGTCGCCGCCGTCCCCGAACTGGCCGACCACCGGCTCCGGCTGCTCACCGGCACGCCCGCCGCCGCCCTGGTGCAGGCCTCCAGCCAGGCCCGGCTCACCGTGCTGGGCCCGCGCGGGCGGCACGACACGGGCCTGCTCGGCTCGGTCGCGCGGACGGTGCTGCGCCGGGCGGCCAGCCCTACGCTCTTCGCTCACGGCGGCAGCGTGCCCTCGCAACGCACCGCGACTTCCTTCCGTACGGGAAAGGCGCTCGCGCGCTAGCCGCATCGGCGTCTCGGCCCCTCGTGCCTCAGCCTTGGTCGGAAACGTCCGAAACAACGGTTGATGATCAGGAATTGGCGGCTGTTCGCGTCGCTGGGCCTGCTGGCGACCGTCGTCTACACCGCCGACGTCTCGCCGGCGCTGAACGCTGCCTGCATGCTCGTCGTCGCGGGCGGCTCGGTGTGGGCCTGCTTCGCCGGGCCGCGCCGGCACGGGGCCGAGCCCCGCACCGCCTGGCGCCTGCTCGGCGGCGCGGTGCTCGGCGGCCTGGCCGGGGTGCTGCTCCGCCCGGCCGTCGAGGGCCTGCCCGGGCTCTGGCCCCTGCTGGCCGACGGGGGCAGCATCAGCAGCTACGCGATGCTGTGCGCCTTCCTCGGCCTCATGCTGCGCCGGCGGCAGAGCATCGACCCGCACGCGGTGCTGGACGGGCTGATCGTCTGCGTGGCCGGCGCGCTCGTCGTGGGCGTGCTCCTGGCCGCGCCGGCCGCGGCGATCTCCGACCGGCCGGGACCCGTGTCGTTCGTGGCCGGGCTGTACCCGCTGTTCGACGTGGTCGTGCTGCTGCTGCTCGTCAACCTCACCTTCACCGCCACCACCTGGCCGGTCAGCCTGGTGACGCTGATGGGTGCGATGACGTCGATGTTCGTGGGCGACACGGCGTACGCGATCGTCGGCGCCAACGGCATCACGTACGCCTCGCCCCTGTTCGACGCCCCCTTCCTGCTCGGCTTCGTGCTGGTCGGCGTGACCGCCCTGCATCCGTCGGTGACCCGGTTCGGCCTGGCCGCGCGGCCCCCCGTCCAGGCCTGGTCGGCCCGGCGGATCGCGGTGCTGGCACCGGCCCTGGCCAGTCCGTTCGTGCTGATGGCGGTGCGCGACTCCCGGGGCGAGCGGATCACCATCGCGGTCGCCGGCGTGGTGATCGTCGCCCTGCTGCTCGTGCGGGCGATCACCGCCGTACGGTCCCAGACCGCGGCCCACCTGCGGGCCGAGCACCAGGCGATGCACGACGCGCTGACCGGCCTGCCCAACCGCTATCGGATCGGCCGCGAGCTGACCGACCTGCTCGCTCGCCTGGAGCCGGACGGGCGCCGCCGGGTCTGGGTGCTGCTGCTCGACCTGGACGGCTTCAAACTGGTCAACGACGGGTGGGGCCACGACACCGGCGACCAGCTGATCGTCGAAGTGGCCCGGCGGCTGCGCGCCGCGGCGCCGCCCGGGGTGCCGGTCGCCGCGCTCGGCGGCGACGAGTTCCTGCTGGCCACCGCCGGCGACGATCGAGAGGCGGCGGCGCTCGCGGACGACGTGCGCGACTGCTTCGCGCAGACGTTCCCGGTGCGCGGCACGGAACTGACCATCACCTGCTCGATCGGCATCTCGTCGGCCGGCGCCCCGTTCGCCACGGACTGCTCGTCGTCCGCCTCGGACCCGGTCTTCACCACCGGGGAGAGCACCCGGCCCGGGACCGCTCCCCCGCCCAGCGGTGACGCCTCCGCCGGCTTCTTCGGTGCAGACAGCGCCGCCGATGCGGGCAGTTCCTCCAGCGCGGGCAGTTCCTCCCGTGCGGGCAACTTCTTCGGCGCGGACGGCTTCTCGAGCGCGGGCAGCTCCTCCGGTGCGGATCTGGCGGCGGTGGCCGAGGCGCTCATGCGCGACGCGGACACGGCGATGTACCGGGCCAAGGCCGAAGGCCCGGGCAGCCGCGTCGCCTTCGACGCGGCCATGCACGCCCAGGTGCGCGAGCGGATCGAGCTGGAGGTCGCGCTCCGCAAGGCCCTCGGCGACGGCCAGCTCAGCGTCGTCTACCAGCCGATCGTCGACCTGTTGTCCGGCCGCCCGACCGGCGCGGAGGCGCTGGTGCGCTGGACCCACCCGTCACGCGGGCCCATCTCGCCGGCCACGTTCATCCCGATCGCCGAGGACGCCGGGCTGATCGGCGCGATCGGCGACTGGGTGCGCCAGGAGTCCCTGCGCCAGGTGGGTGAATGGCGCACCGACGGCACCGTGGGCGACGCCTTCTACGTGTCGGTCAACGTCTCGGGCCGCCAGCTGCTCGACCCGGGCCTGCCCGGGCAACTGGCCTCCGAGATGCGGGCGTACGGCGTGCCGCCGGCCTGCGTGGCGGTCGAGATGACCGAGTCGGTGCTGGTCGACTCGACCGGCGTCGCCGGGCGCGTGGTCTTCGGGATCCGCGAGCTGGGCTGCCAGGTCCTCATCGACGACTTCGGCACCGGCTTCTCCGCGCTCGGCTACCTGCGGCGCTTCCCGGTCACCGGCATCAAGATCGACCGCT
Source organism: Actinoplanes sp. M2I2 (assembly GCF_023544445.1). GTDB lineage: Bacteria > Actinomycetota > Actinomycetes > Mycobacteriales > Micromonosporaceae > Actinoplanes. The sequence continues at coordinate 107,975 of NZ_JALPVJ010000009.1, forward strand.
CGTTCGTGACCGGCCTGGGCGCCGGCCACGAGGACGACGAGATCGTCCGGGCCATCGTGTCGCTGAGCCAAGCGCTGCGCCTCAGCGTCATCGCCGAGGGCGTGGAGACCCGCGTCCAGCGCGACGCCCTGGCCGCGGTCGGCGTGACGCGCGGCCAGGGCTGGCTGTGGGGCCCGGCCGTCCCGCCGGCCGAGTTCGCCCGCCATTGGCACGCCCGCCGCGCCGCCGCCCTGGCCGGCCAGACCACCGCCACCTGACACCGCCGGCGCCGCCCGGGCCTCACCCCCGCGGGCCGCACCCCCGAGCGCGGCCGGACCTCGCGACCGCAGGCCCGCCCGCGCGAACCGCACCACCCGGCACAGCCTGCGAGGCTCACACCTGCGGGCCGCACCCACCCGGCGCAGATCCGCCTTTCGCAGGTCCGCCCCGCGCGAACCGCACCAACCCGGCCCAGCCTGACGCTCACACCCGCCGGCCGCATCCACCCGCCGCGGCCCAATACCAACGGCCACCAAGTCTCAGAGCCCCGGCGTATGTCTCAGCTCCGCCTTCCGCCGACCGCAACCAGTGCGGCCTGCGCGTTTCTCTGATGCGCCGACCTGGTCGCCGCGACTGGCGCGAATCAGTCTTTTCGCCTTGCCCCCACCACTCGGCCGGCGCGGGCGAACGGATGCTGACAAACCTCGCGCCCGCACTGGCATCCCGCGCGGGATTCGGGCATCATTCGCTGGCCGGGTTCGGTAGTAACGGGGATCACACTCGGCCTATGGTTGATACGGAAGGGAGATGGCATGGCGGCGCTGGTGGGCTCCGAGGGAGCCGTGGTCTGGATGGTCGCGGTGCTTCTCATCCTCACGGCGGGCTTGACTGCCGCGCTCTTCCTCGCCACACGCATGATCCGCCGACACTGAGCGGACCTCTTTCCCTGATCGGCCGGCGCTGGGCAGACATTTCGCACGCCGATCGTCCGACGCATGTCCCGGCGCGCATCCCAGGGATCACCGCGCCACCGCTCTCCTTTCGGGCGGAGCATCGCCTTGCCAACCCCGACGGGCGTTTCCTCCCCTCCGGTCGGTGTGACTCGCCGCCGCCGGGAGGGCGTGGCGGGCGATCATGTAGCAGTCTGGTCTGATGCGCTTCGCCACGTGGAACGTCAACTCGGTCAAGGCCCGGCTGCCGCGCCTGCTGGAGTGGCTGGACACCACCAAGCCCGACGTCCTCTGCCTCCAGGAGACCAAGGTCGCCGCCGACGGCTTTCCGGCCGATGAGGTCCGCGACCTCGGGTATGACACGGCTGCGTACGGTCAGGGGCGGTGGAACGGCGTCGCCCTGCTGTCCCGGGTCGGCATCGAGGACGTACGCCGGGGTTTCGACGGGGAGCCGGGCTTTCCCGATCCGGAGGCGCGGGCCGTCAGCGCCCTCTGCGGCGGCATCCGCTTCTACTCGATCTATGTGCCGAACGGCCGCACCCCGGACGACCCGCACTACACCTACAAGCTCTCGTGGCTGGCCGCGTTGCGCACGGCGCTCGTCGCCGACGTCGCCGCGGGGCCGCTCGTGGTGGCGGGCGACTACAACGTGGCGCCGACCGATGACGACGTGTGGGATCCGAAGGTTTTCGCCGGCTCCACCCACGTCACGCCGCCGGAGCGCGAGGCCCTGGCCGAGATCCGAGCCGTCGGGCTGCGGGATGTCGTCGGGCGGCCGATGAAGGGTGATCACCCGTTCACCTATTGGGATTACCGGGCCGGCATGTTCCACCAGAACAAGGGAATGCGCATCGATCTCGTCTATGCGACCCCGTCGGTCGCCGGGCGGGTGACAGATGCGGTGGTCGACCGGGAGGCGCGCAAGGGCAAGGGCCCCAGCGATCACGCCCCGATCGTGGTCGACCTCGGCGACGAGGCGGCCTGATCGACCACCTGGGCCCGGCCGTCCGGCTCATGGGCACGTAGTCTGTGAGCTGAGATCGTGATCTGTGAGCTGAGATCGTGTCCGGGCGGGGAGAGACGGGAGGGACCATGACAGCACAGTCGCCAACAACACGGTTGCCGGCGCAGTCGCCGATTTCCACCGGCGAAAAGCTGACCGACGGGCCCGCGCCTGCCCTGCTGCGCGCCGCGCTCGACGCCGCCAGCGAGGCGGTCGTGCTGTGCGGCGCCGCCGACGACACCATTCTGATGGTCAATGCCGCGGCCCGGACGCTGGTGCCGGGCCTGTCCGCCGGCGGCAACGCCGTCGAGGGGCCGCTTCCCGGCCTGGCCGGCGCCCTGGCCGCGGGCGACGACACCTTCACCGACGTGTACGAGGGCCGCCACCTGCAGGGCCGGCGCCGGATGCTCGGGCCCGACCACTACGGGTGGTATCTGCGCGATCGCACCGACGAGGTGGCCCGCGCCGACGCGCTGCGCGCCGAGCGGGCCCGCACGGCCTTCCTGGCCGAGGCCGGTCGCCGTCTCTCGTCCTCGCTGCATCAGGGTCGTTGCACCCGCATCACCGCCGAGCTGGCGGTGGCCCACCTGGCCGACGCGGCCGTGGTGGTGCTGCCGGTCAACCGGCGGCAGGCCCCGTGGGTGCGGCTGGTCGCCGGTGAGGCGGCCGTCGAGGGCTTGCTGCGCGAGCCACTGCTCGCCGACGTGCCGGGGCTGGTCGAGGCGCTCGGTGGCTTCCCGCCCATCCCGAGCAAGTGGCTCGACGCGTCGCAGGCGCCCGAGTGGCTGTTGCCGGACGACTTCGGCCCGATCGGCGCGCTGCTGGTCACGCCGCTGCCCGGCAACGCCGAGCCGGCCGGGGCGCTGATCCTGGCCCGTCGTGGCGACAACGCCCGGTTCAGCCCCGAGGACGAGATCCTCGCCCGCATCTTCGCGGCCCGGGCCGGGGCGGCCATCTCGGCCGCCGGGCTCTACCGCGAGCAGGTCGACACCACCGCGGTGCTGCAGGCCGACCTGCTGCCGCCCGAGCTGATCCAGCCCGACGGCATCGAGCTGGTCGGCTCCTACCAGGCGGCCCGCGACGCGATGCGGATCGGCGGCGACTTCTACGACGTGTTCGGTCCGACCGACACCAGCTCCGACACGGTGATCGCCCTCGGCGACGTGTGCGGCAAGGGGCCCGAGGCGGCGGTGCTGACCGGCAAGGTGCGCCAGACGCTGCGCGCGTTGCGACTGGTCGGGGCGGCGCCCGAGGAGATGCTGCGGGTGCTCAACCGGGCGTTGCTCGAGTCGGGCCGCCAGCATCGGTTCGTGACCCTGGTCGTCGGCTCGGTGAGCCGGGGCGAGCACGGCCGGGTGCGGCTCGAGCTGGCCACCGGCGGTCATCCGGCGCCGTTGGTGCTGCGCCTGGACGGCACGGTCGAGGAGGTGCCGATCAGCGGCACCCTGATCGGCGCCGTCGCCCGGACGGTGGTCCGCCCGGCCGACGTCGAGCTCGCGCCGGGCGAGTTGTGCCTGCTCTACAGCGACGGCCTCACCGAGGCGCGGGGCGGCCCGACCGGCGACGAGCAGTTCGGCGAGGAGCGGCTGCACCACGCGCTGGCCGAGTGCCGCGGCATGCCGGCCGTGGCGACCGTCGAGCGGGTGCGCCAGCTGGTGAGCGACTGGGTGCACGGGGGCGCGCGCGACGACATCGCGATGCTGGCCGTGCGCGCGCCGGCCCGCACCCAGTTGAGTGTGCGGAACGGCTCGCGCAACCAGTCCCCCTTCGCGATCGACGCCCGGCGCAACGACCGGCGTGTGCGACAGCGGTCATGAGCGTCGATTCGCGGCGCTCGCTCGACGAGCCCGGGCTGGCCGACGACTTTCTGCGCCTGGTCGGTGACGGTGACGAGTACGGCGCCGTCGAGGTGGTCACGGCTCTGCTCGACAGCGGTGTGACGCCGCAGCGCGTCATGATCGACCTGATCGCCGGCACCCAGGCCCGGGTGGGCGAGTTGTGGGCGGCCAACGAGTGGTCGGTGGCCCGCGAGCACGCCGCGACCGCGATCAGCGAGCGCGCGCTGGCGGCGGTGGCGGCCCGGACGAACGTGCCACCCACCCGGGGGCGGGTGACCATCGCCTGTGTCGACGGCGAGTGGCACGCGCTGCCGACCCGCATCCTGGCCGAGATGCTGCGGCTGGACGGCTGGCGGGTCGACTTCCTGGGCGCCAACGTGCCCGGGCCGCACCTGCTCACCCACCTGCACCAGACCGGTCCCGACGTGGTCGCGCTGAGCTGCATGATCGCCACCAGGTTGCCCCGCGCGCACGCCGCGATCACGGCCTGCAAGGCGGCCGGGGTGCCGGTCATCGCCGGTGGGCGCGGTTTCGGTCCCGGCGGCCGGTACGCGCAGCATCTGGGCGCCGACGCGTGGGCAGCCGGCGCCGAGGAGGCCGTGCAGCGCCTGGCCCGCAACTGGCCACCGCACAGCCCGGACCCGCAGTTGTCGGCCTATCTGGGCGACGAGGAATACACGTACGTGGTCCGCAACCGCGGCGTCCTGATCGGCACGGCCATGCGCCGCCTGACCGACGCCTATCCCCCGATGCGCGAGTACAACCAGCGCCAGCTGGATGCGACGGCCGAGGACATGGCCTACATCGTCGACTTCCTGGCGGCCGCGCTCTACGTGTCGGAGACGCAGATCTTCACCGACTTCATGGCCTGGACGAGCGGTGTGGTGCAGGCCCGCGGCGTCCCGCCGGTGGCCCTGCGGGTCGGTCTGGAGTCCGTCCGGTCCCAGCTGCGCGATTACCCCACGGCCATGGCGGTGCTCAACGCCGGCGAGGCCGCGATCGAGGCACCCGCCGGTAAATGAGTGGCGCGCACGTCGGCGCCCTTCTACCGTCTACCGCATGATCTCCTGATGTTCCGGCCCTTGGGGCCGTCCACCGTGCTCGGTTCCGGGTGCTCCGGCGGGGTTGTCCGCCGTGGAGCCGCCACCGTGCCCGACACCCGGAGCATCACGTTCTCTTCCCTGGCTTCTTTCCCTGGCTCCACGCATGGGAGGTCGGTATGCCTGACCAGCGCTTCACCGTTCAGCTCAACCCCGATGATCTCGCCGTGACCGCGTTCGCGGCCGCCCTCTCCCGTCCGGAGAGGAGCCGCCGCGGCGCCGCCGAGCACCATGGCGCCCACGACGAGCGGCAGGCCGCCCGGCAACGGTCCGAGCGTGCCCGCGCCGGCCGCGCGTCCGGTGCGACCACGGGTCGTTCCTACGCCTTCCGGCGCAGCTGAACCGACCCGGCGAAACTGAACCGACCCGGCGCGGCTGAACCGACCCGGCGAAACTGAACCAACCAGGCGCGGCTGAACCGACCCGGCGCAGCTGAACCGACCAGGCGCAGCTGAACCGACCAGGCGCAGCTGAATCGACCAGTCGGCGCAGCTGAAACAACCAGGGAGTGGGGCCGTGCCGTCGAGCCGGTCCCACTCCCGCAACATTGGGCCGCAGGCGAGCGCCCGGCGTAGGGTCGTGCGATGGGAACCAGGCAGGAGATCAGCGACCTTCCGCCGGAAGCCGATCTGGCCCGGGCCGACTCACTCGCCCGCGAGATCTTCTCGGACGTGGCCACCAAGTGGTCAATGCTGATCATCGAGTTTCTCGGGGAGCGCACGCTGCGCTTCAACGAACTGCGCCGGGAGATCGGCGGCATCAGCCACAAGGTGCTGACGCAGAACCTGCGGATTCTGGAGCGCAACGGCCTGGTCGAGCGGACGGTGCACCCCACCGTCCCACCCAGCGTCGACTACACCCTCACCGAGGCCGGCCAGGCGTTGCGGAAGGTCGTCGACGGCATGTGCGGCTGGACCCAGACCTACCTCGGCGAGATCGAGGCGTCGCGCCGGAAGTTCGAGGCCTGACGGCGGACCGTCTCAGTCGAGCACGGCGATCGCTTCGACCTCGACCAGGTGCTCGGGGACGTCGAGCGTCACGATGCCGAACAGCGAAGCGGGCGCTTGGATGGTCACACCGAGCTTGGCGGACGCGCGGGCGATCCCGTCCAGCAGTTCCGGCATGCGCTCCGGCGTCCAGTCGACGACGTGCATGGTCAGCTTGACGACGTCGGCGAAGGTCGCCCCGGCCCCGGCGAGCGCGGTGGCCACGTTCAGATAGCTCTGCTCGACCTGGGTGGCGAAGTCGCCCCCGTCCCAGGCGACCTGGCCGGCCAGGTGGACGAGCCGCGATCCGGTCGCCACCGACACGTGCCGGTAGACGTCGTTCTCCGGCAGCCCGGGCGGATCGATATAGGTCACGGTCATGCTGACACCTCCTGCGGGGTTGGGTTACCCCTACGACAGTAGGAGGCCCGCCCCGAGCCCGGAAGAACGCACTTTTCCGAGCTCAGGGCACCTTCAGGTAACCGCGCCGGTCAGCCCAGCTCGGCGTAGACGTCGTCGAGGCGGCCGTGGTACATGTCGGTCTTGGTGTTGAAGTTCGGCCCGCCGATGCGCAGCGGCAGGGCGTTGCTGATCGACAGGGTGGCCGGCACCGTGGTCTGACCGCCGAGCTGGTCGTCGATCCACACCGAGAGGCTCGTGCCCCGGCGCTGGCACAGCACCTTGTGCCACTCGCCGTCGGCGACGGACGCGGAGGAGCGGGCGATGTAGACGGTGGGTGATCCGGTGCCGACGAGGACACACTGGGCGCGGCCGTTGGTCTTGCCGACCTGCATCTTCCACTGGCTCGACGTGGTCGCCACGCCCTTCTGCATGATGTTGGCGGAGCCGGTGATCTGCGTCTTGATCGTCAGCATCCGGGCCGACCAGCGGAAGTTGCGGGTGCCCGGGTTGAGGTTGGGGACGCTGGCGGTTTCCAGCAGCGCACGCGGGCACTTGGGTGCGGTGGTGGCACAAGCGGTCGGGAACGAGGCGTAACGGCCGCTCGGGGTCGCTGTGTCGAAGCGGATCACGCCCTGGTCGACCGTGCGGGTGGTGAGGGCCGGGCCGCGGCCCGAGGTGTCGGCGACGCGGCCGTCGACCGCGCCGGCGTCGAAGGTCCAGCGGGCCACCAGGAGTGGCGTGGCCGGGGTGGTGGTCGCGGGTGGCGTGACCGAGGGAGCGGGCGCCGGGGCTGCGGCCGCGGGCACCGCGGGAACGACGAGGCCGGTGATGGCGGCCAGAGCGAGAGCGAGCTTCATACGTACAAGATGGCGTATTGACCGATTTCGCCGCAACACCCCCCTATAGGCGTTTCGGGCGAGCCTGAAAGGTGGACGGCTCGCCCGCGCCCGGCGGAAACGTCAGAGAACGCCGTGCTCCTCGGCGATCATGCAGATCGCGACCAGGCGCAGCAGGTGCCAGTCGGCGGCCTTCCACTCGGCCGGCGCGGCCGGCGCCTGACCGGGCTCGGGCAGCACCCGGCTCATCCGGCGGGCGCCGGCGGCGATCGCCCGGGCATACCCGGCGAGACCGTCGGCGTCGGCCTCCCGGCCGGCCGACGCGAGGGTGTCCCGGACAGCGGCGGCGTGCTGGTCGACCAGGGCGAGCAGGCCGGGGTCGGCCAGCGCGGCGACGATCCCGTCGACGCCCACACGCGCCATCATCTCGTCCAGCAGGCCGGTCGCCGGCGAGGCCGGAACGAGCGCGGAAATCGGGGCGAAAGCCAGGAATTCGTTCGTCATGGCCAGAACGCTAGGGCCTCCGGGAACCCCATGACAGGGGGGTAACCGAACGGCACCCGAGCGCCAACGAGCGCGCTACACCGGTAGCTGGTCCATCGCCTTATAGATCCGTTTGTCCGATATCGGATAGGCGGTACCCAACGACTGAGCGAAGAAGTTGATCCGCAACTCCTCGATCATCCAGCGGATCTCCCGCAGCCCCTCCTCGGGCGCGCCGAGCGTCCGCAACTCGCGGTACTCCGACTCGATCTCGTGGATCTGCGCCGTCAGCTGCCGGTCGCGGGCCAGGTTGCCGCCCAGCCGGTCGAGCCGGTGGACGATGCCGCGCAGGTACCGCGGCAGGTGGTGCAGCTGACGCCAGCCCGTCTCGGTCACGAAGCCGGCGTGCACGAGCCCCTTGAGCTGCTGCCGGATGTCGGCCAGGGCGGGCAGCAGCGTCGGGTCCCGCAGCGATTTCAGGCGCTGCTCGATGTCGTACGCGGTCGACAGCACCTGCCGCACCTGGGTGACCACGTTCGCCACCGCGTCGACCAGGTCCTGCCGGACGGTGTCGCGCAGCGAGGCGAACTCGATCGACGACCAGACCGGGCCGCCGGCGTCGGCCACCAGCTTGTCGACGGCCGCGCCGGCGCAGTCGTCGAGCAGGTCGGCGATCGACCGGTACGGGTTGCCCCGGGTCAGCTCGAGCTTGGCCCGGTTGTCGAGCCGGCCCTGCAGGTAACGCGCGGCCGGCGGCAACGTCAGCAGGAGCAGCTTGCGCGTGCCGGCCACCATCGCCACCCGCTGCTCGGCCTCCGTCTCGAAGACCTTGACGGCCACGCTGTCGCCCTCGTCGACCAGCGACGGGAACACGTTGACCTCGTAGCCGCCGCGGACCTGGGCGACCCGGCGGGGCAGCATGCCGAAGTCGTTGGTGGTGATCCCGCGCCGCTCGATGTCGCCGGCGGCCCGGGCGATGGTCTGCCGCACCTTGGGCGCCAGCGAGCGCCGCAGCACGTCCAGGTCGCGGCCCTCGGCCAGCACCTCGCCCTGCTCGTCGACCACGCGGAAGTTGACCCGCAGGTGGCCGGGAACCTCGTCCGGCCGCCAGGCGTCGCGCGGCACGACCGTCCCGGTGAGCCGCCGCAACTCGTTGCCGATGGCGTCGGGCAGCGGGCCCCGCCGCGCCGGTACCCGGTCGAGCACCGCCTCGGCCCAGTCCGGCACCGGTACGAAGTTGGTGCGCAGCGCCTTGGGCAGGGCCCGGATCAGCGCGATCACCACGTCCTTGCGGAAGCCCGGCACCGACCAGCCGAAGTCGTCCGCGTCGAGCTTGTTGAGCAGCGCGATCGGCACCTCGACGGTCACCCCGTCGGCCTGCGAGTTGGGCTCGAACGCGTACGTCAGGGGAAGCCGCACGCCGTTGGCCAGCCAGGCGTCGGGGTAGGCGTTCGGGTCGACACCGTCGCGACCGGCGTTGACCAGCATGTCGCGCGTGAACGTGAGCAGGTCGGGGTCGTCGCGCCGGGCCTTCTTCCACCACGAGTCGAAATGCCGCGCGGAGACGACGTCGGCCGGGATGCGGGCGTCGTACAGGGCGTAGACGGTCTCGTCGTCGACCGCGATGTCCCGGCGGCGGGCCCTGTTCTCGATCTCCTCGATCCGGGCCAGCAGCTGGGCGTTCTCGGCGAAGAACTTGTGGTGGGTCTCCCAGTCGCCCTCGACGAGCGCGTGCCGGATGAACAGCTCCCGCGAGACCACGGGGTCGACCTTGGAATAGCCGACCTTGCGCCGCGGAACGATCGGCAACCCGTACAGGGTCACCTTCTCGTACGCCATCACGGCGCCCTGCTTCTTTTCCCAGTGCGGCTCGCTGTAGGACCGTTTGACCAGGTGCGGGGCGAGTTTCTCGGCCCACTCGGGCTCGATGCGGGCGTTGACGCGGCCCCAGAGGCGGCTGGTCTCGACGAGCTCGGCCGACATCACCCAGCGCGGCTGCTTCTTGAACAGCGCCGAGCCCGGGAAGATGGCGAACTTGGCCCCACGGGCACCCAGGTACTCGCGTTTGTCGGTCTCCTTGAGACCGATGTGCGAGAGCAGGCCGGACAGCAGGGCGGTGTGCACGTTCTGCCCGCCGGCGATCTCTTCCCGGTCCTCCACCAGGGACAACCCGAGGGTACGGGCCACCTGGCGCAGCTGGGCGTAGATGTCCTGCCATTCGCGTACCCGGAGGTAGTTGAGGAACTCGCTGCGGCACAGCCGGCGGAACTGGTTCCCGCTCAGCTCCTGCTGCTTCTCGCGCAGGTAGCGCCACAGGTTGAGGTAGCTGAAGAAGTCCGATTCCTTGTCGGTGAACCGCGCGTGCTTCTCGTCGGCCTGCTGCTGCTTGTCCACCGGCCGCTCGCGCGGGTCCTGGATGGAGAGCGCGGCGGCGATCACCATCACCTCGGCGACGCACTCCTGCCGGTCGGCCTCGATGACCATGCGGGCCAGCCGCGGGTCGACCGGCAGCTGCGCGAGCTGGCGGCCCAGCGGGGTGAGCTTGCGGTCGTCGAGCGCGCCCAGCTCCTCGAGCAGCTTGACGCCGTCGGTGATGTTGCGCCGGTCGGGCGGGTCGATGAACGGGAACTTGGCCAGGTCGCCCAGGCCCAGGTTGGTCATCTGCAGGATGACGCTGGCCAGGTTGGTCCGCAGGATCTCGGGCTCGGTGAACTCCGGGCGGGACTCGAAGTCCTCCTCCGAGAACAGCCGGATGCAGATGCCGTCGGCGACCCGGCCGCAGCGGCCCTTGCGCTGGTTGGCGCTGGCCTGCGACACCGGCTCGATGGGCAGGCGCTGCACCTTGAGCCGGCTGGAGTAGCGGCTGATCCGCGCGGTGCCCGGGTCGATGACGTAGCGGATGCCCGGCACGGTCAGCGAGGTCTCGGCCACGTTGGTGGCCAGCACGACTCGGCGCTGGGAGTGCCGTTCGAAGACCTTGTGCTGCTCGGCGGCGGAGAGCCGGCCGTAGAGCGGGACGATGTCGGTGTTGCGCAGGTTGCGCTTGCCGAGCGCGTCGGCGGTGTCGCGGATCTCGCGCTCGCCCGACAGGAACACCAGGATGTCGCCGTCACCGTCGCGGCCCAGCTCGTCGACCGCCTCGGCGATGCCGTCGATCTGGTCCAGCGGCTCCTCGGTGTCGTCCTCGGTCGTCGTCACCAGCGGCCGGTAACGCACCTCGACCGGGAACGTACGGCCGGACACCTCGATCACCGGGGCCGGCTTGCCGTCCCGGTCGGCGAAGTGCTCGGCGAAGCGCTGCGTCTCGATCGTCGCCGACGTGATGATCAGCTTGAGGTCGGGCCGCCGCGGCAGCAGCTCGCGCAGATAGCCGAGGATGAAGTCGATGTTGAGGCTGCGCTCATGCGCCTCGTCGATGATCAGCGTGTCGTACCGGAAGAGGTTGCGGTCGTTCTGGATCTCGGCCAGCAGGATGCCGTCGGTCATCACCTTGACCAGCGTGTCGTCGCCGACCTGGTCGGTGAAGCGCACCTTGTAGCCCACGGTGGTGCCCAGCGGCCGCCCGACCTCCTCGGCGATCCGCTCGGCCACGGTGCGGGCCGCGATCCGCCGCGGCTGGGTGTGCCCGATCTGCCCGCGGACCCCCCGGCCCAGCTCCATGCAGATCTTGGGAATCTGCGTCGTCTTGCCCGACCCGGTCTCCCCGGCCACGACGACGACCTGGTGGTCGCGGATGGCCGCGGCTATGTCGTCCTTGCACTGGCTGACCGGCAGCGCCTCGGGATAGCTGATCGGGGGCACACTGGCCACGCGCGCGGCGAGACGGGCCGCGGCCTTCTCGACCTCGGCCGAGATCTCGCCGAGGGCGGCGGCCCGGGACTCCTCGTCCCGGAGGCGCCGCGTGCCCTCGAGCCGTCGGTGCAGGCGCCGCTCGTCCCGCGGAAGGAGTTCGTTGATCCGGTTGCGCAGTTCAGCCAGGGCCGGTGCAGCAGGTGTTGTCGACATCGCGCAGCAAGAATAGGCGGATCCGGCCGCGAACGCCTGGTGATTAACACCGCCCCCGAGTCGGGAATCACCTACGGCGTGTCGATCGCCGAGACTCCCGGAAGGTCAGCGAAGGCGGCCTTGACGTCACGAGTCAGAACCGTCCGGCCCGTTTCGGCGGCATGAGCCGCGATGATCAGACCATGCGCGCCTCGGGAAGTGCCCGCTCTACGCACCTGAGCTATCAGGCGCGCATGGTGGGTCGCCGTGGTCTTCGTGTAGTCGAGAACATCGACAACGCTCTCGATGGCGGCCAGCGCACGCGCGCGGCTGGCCGCCCGTTCCGCCGTGTCGGCGAGTTCTATGCCGACGCGATATTCGGCGATGGTGATGGCGGCGACCGCCAGTTCGTCGTGGTCCAGCGCTGATCGGTCGATCGCTCCCCGCTCGTAGGCGATCAACACGTTGGTATCGAGAATCAGGCGTCGGCCCACGGGTCACCACGCTCGGAATCCAGAAGGCGCACCGCAGCTGCGATGTCTTCCTCGAATCGATCGTCCGGTGCGGGGAGGCCGGCCAGAGCGGCACGCAGGTCCGCGCCGGTCCGACGGCGAGCCGGTCCGATCTCCGCGATCGGCTGGTTGCCCCGGGTGATGGTCACGGTTTCGCCCCGCTCGATGGCGTCGAGCAGGTCGGAGAAGTTACGGGAGGCTTCAGTGGCGGTCATCGTCCGCATACAGCCCACCTTATCTGAGAATCAGATTTCACTCCGACGCCGCCGACGTCTCCGATCGGTCAGTTTCTCAGGGTGTCGATCTCTCGCATCTCGTCGTCGGTGAGGACGAAGCCGTTCAGGTCGGCGTTGCGGGCGATGCGCTCGGGGGTCTGGGACTTGGGGATCACGACGATCTCGTGCTGGATGTGCCAGCGCAGGACGACGCGGGCCGGGTCGACGCCGTGGGTGGCTGCTATCCGGGTCAGGACCGGGTCGTTCAGGTTCGTGGTCTTGAAGGGTGAATAGCCCTCGAGGACCACGCCGCGCTCGCGGTGCGCGGCCAGGATGCGGGGGTCGTAGAGCGACGGCCCGAAGCGGATCTGGTTGACCGCGGGGGTCTGGCCGGTCTCCGACGTGAGCTCGTCGATCTCGGCCGCGTCGAAGTTGCTGACACCGATCGCGCGGGTCAGGCCCTCCTCGCGGGCGGCGACGAACTGCTGCCACACCTGGACCGAGCGGCCCCGGTGCGGCGGCCAGTGGATCAGCCACAGGTCGACCGCCTCGACGCCCAGGGCTCGCAGCGAGGCGCTGATCGTGGCCCGTTCCTGGCCGGCCCGCTCGGGCGGCAGCTTGGTGGTGAGGAAGACCTCGTCCCGCGGGACGCCCGAGTCCTTCAGGGCGCGGCCGACCTCGGCCTCGTTGCCGTACATGGTGGCCGTGTCCAGGTGGCGGTAGCCGGCCTCGAGCGCGTCCCGGACCGCCTGGTACGCGGACTCGCCCTTCAGCTGCCAGGTGCCGAAGCCGAGCAGCGGCATCTCGACCGGGGTGCCGTCGGCCGCCTTGGGTAGCGGCAGTGCGGGAATCGTCATGACTCCCATCCTGCCCCTCGATCAGGGGTGCGACACCTCCGGCCGCCGGTGGCCCGGGTTATTCGGGGCGCGGGTGGTGGTCGGGCACGGGCGCGCGCAGGCGGGCCGCGGCGGGGTCGTGCGACGACGGGTCGGCGGCGGGCAGGGCGCTGAGGCCGGGCAGCCGCGAGTTCTCCATCGCGGTCCGTTCGGCCAGGGCCCGTTCCAGGGCCGCGCGGGTGGTGGCCTCGTCGTCGGACGTGGATTTCATCTCGGTCTCCTCGGGGTGGGGCACCGTGAAGTGGAACCGCGTGCCGCCGCCGGGGTTGTCGGACACCCCGATCTCGCCGCCGTGGCGCTCCACGATGCGTTTGCAGATGGCCAGGCCCAGGCCGGTGCCGGCGTACCCGGCCTCGGCGTGGGCCCGGTGGAAGGTCTCGAACACGTCGTCCTTGGCGTCGTCGGGGATGCCGATCCCGCGGTCGGCCACCTCGACGCGGGCCCGGCCGCCGGCCACGGAACCGGTGATGTCCACGTGCGGCGCGGTGCCCGGCCGCACGTACTTGAGGGCGTTGCCGATCAGGTTGTCGAGCACGTGCCGCAGCATCGCCGGGTCGGCCGTCACCGCGGGCAGCGCGCCGATCGTGATCACCGGCCGGTCACCGGGGCGGAGGTGGGCCGTGCGGTCGTGCACCACCTCGCCGACCAATTCGTCGAGGTCGACCCGGCGCGTGCGCAGCGGCGCATCGCGGGCGGTGCTGTAGGCCAGGAGCGTGTCGATCAACCCGGCCATCCGGTCGACTGCGAGAGTGATGCGGCCGAGGCTTTCCCGGGCGGCCGCCGGCTCGCCGTCGTCGAGGTCCTCGCGGGCGACTTCGCAGTGGCCGCGGATGACGCTCAGCGGCGCCTTGAGGTCGTGGGCCACGACGCCGGCGAAGACCGCGAGGTCGTTCTCGTAGCGCCGCATCGCGGTGATGTCGTGGAAGACGGCGACCGCGCCGCGCCGGCCGGCGCTGGTGTCCAGCGGCCGTCCGTCGACGCTGACCAGCACACCCTCGGGGCGCCGGTCGTTGCGCACGAGCATCTCGACGCCGTCGCACGACTCGCCGTGCAGGGCCCGGATGAGCGGTGTCTCCTCCAGCGGGAACGGGGTGCGCCCGTCCGGCCGGTAGAGGCCGTAGTGCTGCTGCCAGCCGGCCGGGTCGTTCAAGTCCTCGGTCACGCCGAGCAGCGTCTTCGCGGCCGGGTTGTGCAACAGGAAGGCTCCGTGCTCGTCGACCACGCCGACCCCGTCGCCGATGCTCGCCATGATCGCGCCGAGCAGACCGGCCTGGCGGCGGCTCTCCTCCTCGGCCGCCCGCAGGTCGGCCGTGGCCACCTGCACCCGGGCCCAGGCCCGGGCCCGGCCGGTGGCCAGCACGTACACGAGACCGGCGAGCAGCACCGACATGCCGCTGCCGGTGAGCAGCATGGTCAGCGGCAGCGTGCTCGAGGCGCCCGGCAGGCGTGCCGCCGCGGCCCGGGTGACCAGGGCCCATTTGCGGTCGGCGACGATGAAGTCGGTCTCGCGTCGCAGGTCCGTCCGCCCGGGGACCGCGTATTCGGCGACGACCGGCCGGCCGCCGTCGCGGTTGGTGGCGAGCAGCCGGCCGTCCAGCTGGCCCTGGCTGACGGTGGCCAGCATGCCCCGCAGGAAGTCCTCGCCGCGCAGGCCGAGGACCATCCAGCCGCGGAACTCCGGGTGACTGGCGCGGGTCCAGATCGGGGCGGCGAAGATGAACGAGCGCTGTTGCTGGGCCGCCGGCAGATTCCGGTCGCGCAGCAGCACGTACGTGTCGGAGACGCTGGGCTGGCCGATCCGGCGCGACTCGCGCAGCGCGGCGGCCGCTTCGGGCGCGGCGGCCACGTCGAGCCCGTTCATCTGCGGGCCGGCGACGTTGAGCGGACGGGTGAAGATCGAGAAGTAGTGCTCCTGACCGGCGACGGCCGGGCGCAGGGTGAGTCCTTCGGAGCCACGCGAACGCCAGAGCCTCTGCACGTCCGGGATGCGGTTCGTGGTGGTCGGCACGACGTAGGCGAGGGAGGCGGCGCCGACGAGGTTGGCCGAGGCCAGCGGCGCGGTCGCCGCGTCGAAGTCTTCCCAGGTCAGGGACGGGTCGGTGCCGATTCCGGCGGCCGCGGTCTCGAGCAGCGACCGGTAGCGCTCGGTTTCGGTCTGCACCGCCGCGCGGGCCATCTCGGTGCGCTGGTCCATCACCCGCTCGGCGCTCTGGCGCTGCCCGGAGCGCATCACGGCATAGACCGAGATGACGACGGTGAGCCCGGCGAGCAGGATCGTCGCGGCCAGCAGAAGACCGGTGAAACGTCCGCGGCGGGCATCCGCCGCGGCGGCCGAGAGTTCCCGTCGCTTCACCAAAACCAGCATAAGGCGCAAATCACCCCCGCCCACCGGGTTCGGCGGACGGGGGTGAGGAAAGGCGGACTACTTCCAGACGTCGTACTGGTACAGCTTCTGCTGCGCCATCAGCGTGGTGACCTTGGTGTAGTAGTTCGGGTCGGTCGCGTACCCGGCCTTCCACACGTTCCAGATGAAGGCGTTCGCGTTCTTGGTGTAGGAGAACGCCGGCGTGTACCGCGGGTTGACCCGCAGGAAGTTGCCGTGGTCGCGGAACGAGTGCGCCATCGAGGCGTACGTCCGGAAGGTCGCCGTCGTGGTGAAGCAGTTGCCGGCCTTGGTGCACTCCTGGGTGCGGTAGTCGTGGCAGCCGTTGGCCAGCGTGCCGTAGCGGCCGTTCTGGCACTTGATGCCGAAGTAGTTGCGGTCGACCGCCGCGAGGCCGCTGCGGCCCCAGCCCGACTCGAGGATCGCCTGCGCGATCGTCACCGAGGCCGGTACGCCGTACTCGCGCCAGCCGAGCTGCGCGCCCGGCACGGCGGCCTGGACGAACTGCTCCGGCGTGAGCGACACGGCCGGGGCCGACGGGGTGGACGGCGTGCCCGGGCAGGCCTTGAGCGCGGCCGTCACGACGTACGCGTGGGAGATGTAGTTGCCGTCGGTCAGCTTGTTCCACAGCGTGGTCGAGCGGACCGTGCCGCTGACCATCGGGCCGGGCACGGAGCAGACGCCGTTCACCTTGACGCCGCTGGCGACGACGCGGCGCACCGGGGCGGTGGTCGACGGGGCGGACCGGATGTTGACCTTGCCGTCGGCGCTGCGCACGGTGCCGACCTGGTAGGCGGCGCTCCTGGCCGGGGCCGGCTTGGCCTTGACCGGCTTGGCCTTGACCGCCTCGGCCTGCGGTGAGGTGGTGGCGCACCGCTTGACGGTCGCGCCGCCACGGACGTACGCGTGGGTGACGTAGCCACCCGTGCTGAGCTTGTCCCACTGGGTCGTGGTGCGCACGGAGCCCCGTACGCTCTGGCCGGTGACGGCGCAGACGGCAGTGATCCTCTGGTTGTCGCGGAGCGAGCCGACCACCTGCGCGGCCAGCGAGGGCGCGGACCGCACCTTGAGCGTGGTGCGCACGTCGATCGTGGCCGGGACCGCGGCCGCGTTCGCCGCACCCGGCGCGGCCACCAGACCGGCGCCGACGGTGAACACGAGCAACGGGCCGGCGAACCGGCGGGCGTACTGCCTCATCTAAAACGTCTCCTTCGTAACGGGCGGCGTCGGTTACGAAGATGGCGTCGGGGCGTTGCGAGGCGAGAGCGCGCACGGGTGCAGACAAGTTGCGACCGGATCCATCCGGGACGGATGTGTCGCCGGAACCTTCCTGAGACTTATGATGCGGCGCGCTTAGAAACACAGCCGGTGGGGAAAAGCGCCTAGCGCCCTGCTCAGCCCTTTCGAAGGACACCGCCCATGACGGTCCTGGCGTCCCCCCAGCCGGCGACGGCCGCGCGTTCGCGTGCCTCCCGTCACCTGCTCGCGCCGCTGTCCGTCGCCGTGCTGGCCACGCTCGCGGTCGTCGCGCTCTACGAGGTCGCCGTGCGCAGCACGATGGGCCAGCGGGTCGACACCCTCGTGATGCGCGGCGCCGACGTCCACCATCCCCGGGTGGTCGAGGTGCTGGAGCGCACGCTCAACGGCACCACCCTGGTCAGCCTCGTGCTGGTCTGCCTGTTCGCCGCGGTGTTCGGCGCCCTGCGCCGCCGGCTCGACCTCGCGGTCGGCGCGGCCCTGCTGGTCATCGGCGCGAACGGCACGACCCAGCTGCTCAAGACCCAACTGCCCCGGCCCGACCTGGACGGGACGGCCATGGCCAACTCCTTTCCCAGCGGCCACACCACCGCCGCCGCCTCGGTCGCGTTCGCGGTGATCCTGGTGCTGCCGCAGGCGCTGCGGGGCATGGTCGCCCTGGTCGGGTTCGGCTACGTCACCGTCATCGCCGTGGCCACGGTCTGGGCCGAATGGCACCGCCCCAGCGACACGCTGGCCGCGCTGCTGGTCACGCTGGCCTGGGGCGCGTTCGCGGTGTTCGTGATCCGGCTGCGCACGCCGGTCGAGACCCGGGCGGCCAGCCGGGTCGTCAGCATGCCGCTGCTCGTCTTCGGCGCCGTGGCCGCCGCCGCGGGCCTGCTCGGCCTGGCCGCGGTCGCCCTGTCCGAGGGAGCCATGCCCGATCTCGTCTCCGGCCGGTTCGCCTTCCTGGCCGGCTCGGCGGCGATCACCGCCGCCGCGGCCGCGGCGTTCCTCATCTGGGCCCGGATGGCCGCGGCCTACCCCGTTCCGACGTCCGCTCCGGCGCCCCCCTCGGTGCCCGACCCGATGCCCGCGAAGAAGTAGTCCGGTGCTCCGGCAGCCGCCGGTCGCCGCGTCAAGGGAGGCAGAAATGACCGCACCCACCCCCGACAACCCGACCTCGGCCGGCGGCATCCCGCCCGGTCCGGCCGGAGTGCCCAGCCTGCCGGCACAGACCGTCGCCGGCGGCGGATCACCGACCGTCGTGGTCGGCACCTACCCCACGTACGCGCAGGCGCAGAAGGCCGTCGACACGCTGAGCGACAACAAGTTCCCGGTCGAGCGCACCGCCATCATCGGCACCGACCTGCGCCTGATCGAGAACGTGCTGGGGCGCCTGACGGTCGGTCGCGCGGCGCTCGCCGGCGCGGCCAGCGGCGCCTGGTTCGGTCTCTTCGTCGGCCTGCTGTTCGGCCTGTTCAGCGATTCCGGCTGGCTCGCCGTCATCCTGGTCTGCCTGCTGATCGGCGCGGCCTGGGGAGCCGTCTTCGGCGCGATCGCCCACGCCGCCACCGGTGGGCGCCGCGACTTCGCGTCCCGGTCCTCGATCCAGGCCGGCCAGTACGCGGTCGTCACCGACCCGGACGTGGCGGAGCAGGCGCGGTCGCTTCTCGTCTCGCTCAACT
This sequence comes from Actinoplanes sp. M2I2, assembly GCF_023544445.1. Classification (GTDB taxonomy): domain Bacteria; phylum Actinomycetota; class Actinomycetes; order Mycobacteriales; family Micromonosporaceae; genus Actinoplanes. The sequence continues at coordinate 126,466 of NZ_JALPVJ010000009.1, forward strand.
GGCAGGCTTCAGGCGCCCAGTAAGCATTCGATCAAGGGCTTCAAGCTGTCGTAGTGGGGCGGTGGGTACGGACCGTCACTCCCGTCGAGGGCCCGGGTGCGGCGAGCAGGGCGCCGGAGCGCCCAGAACGCTCACCACACCCGGGCGACGTGAGTGAGTGGTCACGCCGAAGAGCCGCGGATCGGAGCGCGTCGGATCAGAGCGCGTCGCGCAGCTCCGAGCGGAGTTTGGCCAGGGCGCGGGTCAGCAGGCGGGACACGTGCATCTGCGAGATGCCCACCTGGTCGGCGATCTGCGACTGGGTCAGGTTGCCGTAGAAGCGCAGCGTCAGGATCCTCTGCTCCCGCTCGTCCAGCCGCGCGAGAGCCGGGCCCAGCGCCACGCGGGTCTCGGCCAGCTCGAACTCGTTGTCCTCGCCGCCGAGCGTGTCGCCCAGCTCGGTGGTGCCGTCCGCGGTCACCGGCGTCGAGAGGCTGGTCGCGTTGTAGGCGCGGGCGCCCTCGAGGCCCTCCAGGACGTCTTCCTCGCTGACCCCCAGGTGGGTGGCCACGTCGGCGACTGTCGGGGAGCGGCCCAGGCTGTGGGTCAGGGTGCTGTTGGCCTCGGTGATGGCCAGGCGCAGCTCCTGCAGGCGGCGCGGCACCCGGACCGACCAGGTGCGGTCGCGGAAGTGACGCTTGATCTCACCGATGATGGTCGGGATCGCGTAACCCGCGAAATCCACCCCGCGGGAAGGGTCGAACTTGTCGACCGCCTTGATCAGGCCGACGGTCGCGGTCTGCACCAGGTCGTCGGTCGGCTCGCCCCGCCCGGAGTAGCGCTGGGCGAGGTGGCGGGCCAGCGGCAGCCACGCCTCGATGGCGCGGTCCCGCAGGCGGGGACGGTCGTGGTGGTCATCGGGCAGGGCGGCCAGGCCGGCCAGCAGATCGGCGGCGGTGCGCTCGGCGACGGACACGGTCATCAGAGGTCCTCCAGGGGGCGGGCAGAGAGCCGTGCCCGCACGCGGCGACCGTTCAGTCCTTCAACGCTAACCGAGAAGGGGAGCCGTGACTAGCCGAAAGTACGAGTGTCACCCGGCAACCGCTGCAGCGCCCGAATCGACGACGGGATTTAATGTCGGGGCTCCGTGGTAAACAGCGGGGCACAACCAGCACCTCAAGACGGGAAACAGAATGGCCATTCTCGGCATCGACATCGGCGGCTCCGGGGTCAAGGGCGCCCCGGTCGACACCGCCAAGGGCGAGCTGCTCGCCGAGCGGTTCCGGGTGCCCACCCCGCAGCCGTCCGACGTCACCCGCGTCGTCGAGGCGGTCGCCGAGGTGGCGGCGCAGTTCGAGGGCGGCTACGACCGGGTCGGCATCACGTTCCCCGGCGTGGTGGTCGACGGGGTCACCCGCACCGCGGCCAACGTCGACAAGTCGTGGCTCGACGCCCCCGCCGCGCAGCTGTTCACCGAGCGGCTCGGCCGTCCGGTGTCCGTGCTCAACGACGCCGACGCCGCCGGGGTGGCCGAGGTGGCCTTCGGCGCGGGCCGCGACCAGACCGGCCTGATCATGATGCTCACCTTCGGCACCGGCATCGGCAGCGCGCTGTTCCTCGACGGCACGCTGATCCCGAACACCGAGTTCGGCCACCTCGAGCTCGACGGTCACGACGCCGAGCTCAAGGCCTCCGACCGCGCCCGCGAGAACGAGGACCTGAGCTGGGAGAAATGGGCCGGCCGGGTCCGCGACTACCTGGCCCACGTCGAGATGCTGCTCTCCCCCCGGCTGTTCATCATCGGCGGCGGGGTCAGCAAGAAATCCGACCGCTTCCTGCCGCTGATCGACATCCGGACGCCGATGGTCCCGGCCACCCTGCTCAACAACGCCGGCATCATCGGGGCGGCCCGGGTCGCCGAGATCGACGGGCGCAAGACCGCTGACGCCGGAGTGACGCCGCACGAGGCCGGCGCGAGGGTGACGGAGTAAAGCCATGCCACGCACGATCGCCACCAACACCGAGGCCTCCCGCGAGGAACTGCTCGAGTTCCTGCGCCCGCGTCACAAGGCCATCCTGATGACCACCCGGCGCGACGGCCGCCCGCAGGCCTCGCCCAACACGTGCGGTGTCGACACCGAGGGCCGCATCGTGATCTCGACCTACCCCGAGCGGGCCAAGGTCTTCAACCTGCGGCGCAACCCGCAGGTGTCGGTCTGTGTGCTCTCCGACGACTTCGGCGGCCCGTGGGTGCAGGTCGACGGTACGGCCGAGGTGCTCGACCTGCCCGAGGCGCTCGAACCCCTGGTCGAATACTTCCGGGTCATCTCGGGCGAGCACCCGAACTGGGACGAATACCGCACGGCGATGCGCGAGCAGGGCAAGTCCCTGATCCGCATCACCGTCGACCGCTGGGGCCCGATCGCCACCGGCGGCTTCCCGGCCCGCCTGGCTTAGGCGATTCACACGGCGGCCCCCCGACGACGAGGTCTCCGGTGGTCGGTTCGGCGACCAGGCTGAACCGCCCCTACCGGAGGCCTCGTGCCGACCGAGCCGTCAGTGCCGACCGAGCCGTCAGTGCCGTCCGGGCCGTCAGTGCCGTCCGGGCCGTCAGTGCCGTCCGGGCCGTCCGGGCCGTCCGGGCCGTCCGGGCCGTCCGGGCCGTCCGGGCCGTCCGGGCCGTCCGGGCCGTCAGCGAGGAATCCTGACCTGGCCGATGCCCGGCCGGCGGTTCTACAGCTCCGGTCCAGTTGATCCGGTGCGCTCAGCCGCCGTCGGGGTCCTGGGCCGGCTGGCCGGGCACCGACTTGCCGCCGGGAGCGACGCCGCTTCAGCCTCGCCAGTCCTCGAGCCGGGCGGCCGCGCGGCCGGCCAGCTGCTTGGTGAAGTTGGCCCGGCTGGCGCCCCACCCCTCGTAGCCCCGCCCGTCGACCAGGGTGACCGCGTCGCCGACCCGGATGGCCGCGATGTACGTGTGGTTGCGGGAGCCGTTGTCGACCGGTTCGCCCTGGCCGTCGCGGGACTCGAACGAGCGGTCGATCAGGATCGACTCGTCGCCCACGCCGAGCGACCCGAGCGAGTCGAACTGCGCCTGGGAGTCGCCGACCTTGCCGGTCGGGCACACCTCCACCGCCCGCCGCAGCTCGTCCAGGTAGTTCCCGGCGCCGTCGCCGCGATAGACCGTGACGGTGTTGTAGACCGTGTCGTCGGGGACCGAGCCGGCGCCGGCCTCCGGCCCGCGGTAGAACATGCGCACCGTGGCCCGTACGCCGACCTCGTCCTCGCTGCCGAACTTCGCCTTGGAGCAGAACTCGAGCGGCTCGAAGCGATCCTCGGAGCGGGCCACGTCGGAGATGCCGGCGTCCGCGCCCGAGAGCAACGCCCGGGCCGGGACCGACGGCGGGATCGCCGGCGGCCGGCTGGTCGGCGACGCGGAGGACGGCGTCGTCGTCGGCGGCGCCGAGGGAGAGGGCGGGGCCGAGGACGGGGTGGGCAGGCTCGGCGCCGGGTCACCGAGCGAGGCCGCGCCCGACGGCTCGCCGACGCCGGTGCTGCCGGCCGCGGTCGGCAGTACCGTCTGCCGCCCGTCGTCGCCGGCCAGGGCCCAGCCGGCGCCGATCGCCCCGACGACGAGCACCGCGGCGGCGGAGGCGGTCAGCGCGACCCGGCGGGACCCGCGACGCGCGGCCTGGCGACGCAGCTCGGGCCCGGAGAGCAGCAGGCCACGGTCGGTGTCGGTGGAGAGGGCGGCGAATCCGCGCTCGATGTCATTCGGCATTCTTGACCTCCGGCGTACGTGAACCCGGCGTGAGGATCGCGGCGAGCTCGGTGCGGCCCCGGTGCAGCCGTGCGGTCACCGTGCCGACCGGAGCGCCGGTCTCGGCGGCGATGGCGGCCACCGGCAGATCGAAGAGGTAGTGCAGCGCGACCGCCTGCCGGATGGGCCCCGGCAGCCGGCGCAGCGCGGTCGTGAGCCAGACCGCGTCCTCGCTGGGCGGCCCGACCGGTTCGGGCGGCCCGGCGCGGCGGACGGCGGCCCGCCAGCCGCTGAGCCGGCGCCACCGGTCGGTGGCCAGACGCGTGACGGTGAGACGCAGCCACCCCTCGGGCGTCGGGTGGGCGGCGACCCTCCCCCAGTGGCGCCACGCTCTCGTGTACGCCTCCTGCACCACATCCTGAGCCTCGGCGAGATCCCCGGTCAGCGCGTAGCCGTAGCGCAACATCCTGGCGGACGTGTCCCGGTAGAACTCGTCGAAGCTGTCCGCATCACGCATCCGCGAACTCCCCGTTCGTCTTCGCTTGTGCACCGGTAACGCCCGGCGCCGCAAGAATGCTGCATTCGCGCGAAGATTTCTTCCCGGATTCGGGCCAAGCGCCGAACCGGATTCGGGCCAGGCGCCGAATCGGGATCGGGCCAGGCGCCGAAAAGGCCGGCACCCCGCGGGGTGCCGGCCTTCATCACCGGGAGATCAGGCGGTCTGCTCGACGTGCTCGGCGTCGAGCAGGTAGAGCAGGGTGTCGCGGTGCAGGGTGGCGATCGGCTCGAGCAGGTCGGGGTGGCGCAGCAGGACGGTCGCGTCCAGGTCACGCCGGTCGGGCTCGAGCAGGCGGCGGAACTCGGCCGGAGCCTTGCCCACGCGCGGGTAGGGCAGCGGCCGGTCCTGGGCCAGCGGCACCGCGGCGATCACCGCGTCGACGCCCCGGCGGGCCAGCTCGGGGTCGGCCAGCAGGCAGGCGGCCCAGCTGACGACGACCTCGTCGACCCAGGTGCGCCAGCCCTCCTCCTCGGCCTCCTCGTCGGCGGGCTCGCTGCCGGCCCGCCAGTCGAGCACCGCCGAGCCGCCGGGGCCGGCGATCGCGACGAGCGCCGCGTCGACCGCGGTCGGGTAGCGCAGCCAGGCCGCCACGGTCACGGCCTGCCGGGCCTGCAGTTCCGAGAGGGTGTGCGCGATCGTGTCCGCGCTCCCCGAGGGGTAAGCACGCGACAGCCAGTGCGTGCTCGCCGCGATGACGGGCGACAGCTCGACAGACGGTCCGGCCACGTGGGTACTCCTCCGCTTCGGCGCGGCCCGGTCGGCCGCGTCACACCGGTTCTCTCGGCGGCGGGGCAGGGGTACCTGAGTAGGGTCACCAGGATGGGACCGCCCGGCAACCGACGCGCTCCCGTACACGCTGTCGTCGACCTCGGAACGGCCGAACTGCGCCCCGACCCGGCCCGGCAGCACGGGTGGACCGTGCTGGTCGACGGGGTCGCCCAGTCGTACGTGGATCTGGCCGACCCGGAGCACCTGGAGTTCCCGTACGCGAAAGAGCTGGGACGGGTGGTGCGGTCGCGGCGGCGGCACTCGGTGCTGCATCTGGGCGGCGGCGGGCTGACGATGCCCCGGCTGATCGCGCATCTCTGGCCGGCCGCCCGGCAGCGGGTCGTCGAGCGCGACGCCGGGCTGGTGACGCTGGTCGAGCGGTTCCTGCCGATCCCGTCGTCGATCACCGTCGAGGTCGGCGAGGCCGGCCGCAGCGTCGACCGGGCGACCGGCTACGACCTGATCATCCTGGACGTGTTCGAGGGTGCGGCGATGCCGGCCAGCGTGTCGTCGGCGGGCTTCGCCGCGAAGCTCCGGGGAGCCCTGGTGCCGGACGGTTTGCTGGTGGTCAACCTGACCGACGTGCCGCCGCTCGCGCACACCCGCGTCCAGGCCGCGACGATCCGGTCCGCCTTCGCCGACGTGGCTCTGCTGGGGCCGGCGGCGGTGCTGCGGGGCCGACGCGCGGGAAACATCATTTTGCTGGCCGGTAACGTGCCGATGATCAAAATCGGCAAGGATGAGCGGATCATCGACGGGACCGGATTGGCGGATTTCATCGGGGGCGCGAGGCCTCGCCTGGATGAGCCGGGCTGACCCGGCTCCGGTAGGTTGAGCGCATCGGCACGCCACCGTTTGCGGCGCCTCCACAGCGGAGAAGTATGCCCTGACGGCGGTTTGAATTCGCCGAACCCGTCCGCGCCCTCAGATTACGGTGGAGATCATGACCGGTCGCTTTCCCATCGAAGACGTGACGCCCTCGGTGTCGTGTGGCCGCTATCCGGCAAAGGCGGTCGTCGGCGAACTGGTGCCGGTCTCCGCCGTGTCCTATCGGGAAGGTCATAACGCGCTCGGCGTCAACGTGGTATGGCGCGGGCCCGACGGCGAGTCCGAGCCGTTCACCCGCCTGCGCCCGGGCGAGCCCGGCCTCGACCAGTGGCACGGGTTCATCCGCCCCGACCGGGTCGGCCGGTGGACGTTCACGGTGGAGGCGTTCGACGACCCCTACCGCACCTGGCGCCACGCGGTGGTGAAGAAGATCGGCGCCGGCCAGGGCCTCGAGGACCTCGCCAACGACCTGGCCGAGGGCGCCGACCTGCTCGACCTGGCCACCAAGATCGTCCCGCAGCACGACGAGGAGCGGGTGCGCGACGCGGCCGCGGCCCTGCGCGACGAGCAGCGGTCGCTGTTCGCCCGGGTCTCCCCCGCCCTCGACCTCGAGGAGCTGCTCTGGCACAACCCGGTGCGCCAGCTGGTCACGACCACCCGGTCGTACGCGATCTGGGTCGACCGCGAGCGCGCGCTCTACTCGGCCTGGTACGAGTTCTTCCCCCGCTCGGAGGGCGCCGAGGTCGGCCCGGACGCGACCCCGATCAGGCACGGCACGTTCGCCACCGCGGCCGAGCGGATCCCGGCGGTCGCCGCCATGGGCTTCAACGTGCTCTACCTGCCGCCGATCCACCCGATCGGCAAGATCAACCGGAAGGGCCGCAACAACACGCTGGTGGCCCGGCCCGAGGACGTCGGCTCGCCGTGGGCGATCGGCTCCGACGAGGGCGGTCACGACGCGATCCACCCGCAGCTGGGCACGCTGGACGACTTCAAGGCCTTCATCGCCACCGCCGAGCAACACGGCCTCGAGATCGCCATGGACCTGGCCCTGCAGGCCGCCCCCGACCACCCGTGGGTGAAGTCGAACCCCGAGTTCTTCACCCGGCGGGCCGACGGCACCATCGCGTACGCCGAGAACCCGCCCAAGAAGTACCAGGACATCTACCCGATCAACTGGGACAACGACTACAAGGCGCTGCGCGAGGAGGTCTATCGCGTCGTCATGCACTGGGTGAACACCGGCGTCAAGATCTTCCGGGTCGACAACCCGCACACCAAGGCGCTGAACTTCTGGCAGTGGCTGATCGCCAAGGTCAAGGAGACCAACCCCGAGGTGCTGTGGCTGGCCGAGGCGTTCACCCGCCCGGCCATGATGAACGGGCTCGGCAAGGTCGGCTTCACCCAGTCGTACACGTACTTCACCTGGCGCACCACGGCCTGGGAGATGCGCGAGTACATGGAAACGCTGCTCACCACGATCGACTGGATGCGCCCCAACTTCTGGCCCAACACCCCCGACATCCTGCACGAGTCGCTGCAGAACGGCGGGCCGCCGATGTTCAAGATTCGCGCGGTACTGGCAAGCATGCTCACGCCGTCGTGGGGCATGTATGCCGGGTACGAGCTCTTCGAGCACGTTCCGCGGCCGGGCGCCGAGGAGTACATCGACAACGAGAAGTTCGAGCTGAAGCCGCGCGACTGGGCCGCTGCGGAGCGGTCCGGCCGGTCACTGGCGCCGTACATCACCCGGCTCAACCGGATCCGCGACGAGAACCCCGCGTTGCACTGGCTCCGGAACCTCAAATTCCACGACATCGACAACGGGGCACTGCTGTGCTTCTCGAAGCGTGACCCCGACACCGATAACACGGTTCTTGTCGTCGTCAGCTTCGACTCGACGACCGTGCAGTGGGGCAACACCGTGCTGAACATGCCGGAACTCGGCCTGGACTGGCACGACCGGTTCACGGTGGTCGACCAGATCACCGGAGCCACGTACGAGTGGGGGCAGCACAACGCCGTGCGGATCGATCCGTACGTCGAGCCGGCGCACGTCTTCGTGATCCAGCCGGCTAGTTAACAAGTACCTGCGGGTGGGTAGGTGGGAACCTGATGGACCAGAACGAACTCAGCGCCGATCCGACGGAGGGCAGCCACGTCGAGCAGGGCGTGGTGGAGCACCCGAACGCGGAGGACTTCGAGCACGCCCGGACCCTGCCGGCCGACCGGACCTGGTTCCAGCGAGCCGTCTTCTACGAGGTTCTGGTCCGGGCGTTCTACGACTCCGGCACCGACGGCTCGGGTGACCTGCGCGGCCTGATCGAACGGCTCGACTACTTGCAGTGGCTCGGCGTGGACTGCCTCTGGCTGCCGCCGTTCTACCAGTCGCCGCTGCGCGACGGTGGCTACGACATCAGCGACTTCTACCAGGTGCTGCCCGAGTTCGGCACGGTCGAGGACTTCGTGGCGCTGCTCGACGCGGCTCACAAGCGGGGCATCCGGGTCATCACCGACCTGGTCATGAACCACACCTCCGACCAGCACCTGTGGTTCCAGGAGTCGCGGCGCGACCCCGACGGGCCCTACGGCGACTTCTACGTCTGGAGCGACACCAGCGAGAAGTACCAGGACGCGCGGGTCATCTTCGTCGACACCGAGGAGTCGAACTGGACGTTCGACCCGGTGCGCCGGCAGTTCTTCTGGCACCGGTTCTTCTCGCACCAGCCCGACCTCAACTACGACAACCCGGCCGTGCAGGAGGCGATGCTCGACGTCCTGCGCTTCTGGCTCGACCTGGGCATCGACGGTTTCCGGCTGGACGCCGTGCCGTATCTGTTCGAGCGGGACGGCACCAACGGGGAGAACCTGCCCGAGACGCACGCCTTCCTCAAGCACTGCCGCAAGGTGATCGACGACGAGTTCCCCGGCCGGGTGCTGCTGGCCGAGGCCAACCAGTGGCCGGCCGACGTGGTCGAGTACTTCGGCGACCCGAAGGCGGGCGGCGACGAGTGCCACATGGCGTTCCACTTCCCGCTGATGCCGCGCATCTTCATGGCGGTCCGCCGCGAGTCCCGCTTCCCGATCTCCGAGATCATGGCCCAGACGCCGGCCATCCCGGACAACTGCCAGTGGGGCATCTTCCTGCGGAACCACGACGAGCTCACGCTCGAGATGGTGACCGACGAGGAACGCGACTACATGTACTCGGAGTACGCCAAGGACCCGCGGATGAAGGCGAACGTCGGCATCCGCCGCCGGCTCGCCCCGCTGCTGGAGAACGACCGCAACCAGATCGAGCTGTTCACCGCGCTGCTGCTGTCGCTGCCCGGTTCGCCGGTGCTCTACTACGGCGACGAGATCGGCATGGGCGACAACATCTGGCTCGGTGACCGCGACGGCGTGCGCACGCCGATGCAGTGGACGCCCGACCGCAACGCCGGCTTCTCCACGGCCCACCCGGGACGGCTCTACCTGCCGGCCAACCAGGACCCGGTGTACGGGTACCAGGCGGTGAACGTGGAGGCTCAGCGCGACAGTTCCACGTCGCTGCTGAACTGGACGCGTACCATGCTGGCGGTGCGACGCCGCCACGAAGCGTTCGCCGTCGGGACCTTCCGCGAACTGGGCGGATCGAACCCCTCGGTGCTGGCGTACCTGCGCGAGGACGGCGACGACGTCGTGCTCTGCGTCAACAACCTGTCGCGCTTCCCGCAACCGATCGAGCTGAACCTGCAGCACTGGAACGGGTATACCCCCGTTGAACTGACCGGGCACGTGAACTTCCCGCGCATCGGCCAGCTGCCGTACCTGCTCACGCTCCCCGGGCACGGCTTCTACTGGTTCCAGCTGTGTGGGTCCGAGGAGAAGCAATGACGTTGCCTTTCGCCGAATGGCTGCCCCTGCAGCGGTGGTACGCCGGAAAATCCCGCACCCTGTCGTCGGTCAAGGAGGCGTCGAGCACGGCGCTCGACGACAACCTCGACCTGGTACTGATCGACGTGGAGTACACCGACGGCAGCTCCGAGCGGTACCAGGTGATCGTGGCCTGGGAGTCCGGCCCGATCATCGAGTACAGCGAGGTCGCGACGATCGGCACCGACGGTGACCGGACGGGCTACGACGCCCTGTACGACACCGCCGCCGCGCGCAAGCTGCTCGGTCTGATCGCCGCCGGTGGCACCCACGGGGACGTCTCGTTCGAGCCCGAGCCGGGCGCGACCTTCCCGGTCGAGGCGTGGCCACGGGTCTTCGACTCCGAGCAGAGCAACACGAGCGTCATCTTCGAGCAGGACGCGATCCTTAAGGTCTTCCGCCGCGTCTCGCCCGGCATCAACCCGGACGTCGAGCTCAACCGGGTGCTCGGGCGGCGGGACAACCCGCACGTGGCCCGGCTGCTCGGCTCGTTCCAGACCACCGAGAGCGGCGAGCCCTGCCCCCTCGGCATGGTCACGGCGTACGCGGGCAACTCGGCCGAGGGCTGGGCGATGGCCACGGCCTCGGCGCGAGACCTGTTCGCGGACGCCGAGATGCGCGCCGACGAGGTCGGCGGCGACTTCCAGGGTGAGTCCTACCGGCTGGGCGAGGCGGTCGCGGCCGTGCACGCCGACCTGGCCGAGGCGCTCGGCTCCGGCCCGTCGGTGTTCCCGGTCGACGCCATGCTGGCCCGGTTGCGCGGCGCGGCCCAGGCGGTCGCCGAGATCCAGCAGTACGTCCCGTCGATCGAGGCCCGGTTCCGCGACCTCGACGGCGTACCGGTCGACGTGCAGCGCGTGCACGGCGACCTGCACCTGGGCCAGGTGCTGCGGGTGCCCGCGGGCTGGCTCCTGATCGACTTCGAGGGCGAGCCCGGCATGCCGCTCGATCAGCGCCGCCTGCCCGACTCGCCGCTGCGCGACGTGGCCGGGGTGCTCCGCTCGTACGAGTACGCGGCCTACCAGCTGCTGGTCGACCAGGACGACGACGAGCACCTGGCCGCGCGGGCCCGCGAGTGGGTCGACCGCAACCGGGCCGCCTTCTGCGACGGCTACGCCAACGTGGCCGGCGTCGACCCGCGGGAGCAGGGCTCGCTGCTCTCGGCCTACGAACTCGACAAGGCGGTCTACGAGGCCGCGTACGAAGCCCGGCACCGGCCCGGATGGCTGCGCATCCCGCTGCGGTCCATCGCGCGCCTGGTCAGCCAAGACGTCTAAGGAGATCCCCCTCGTGATCGGCCACACCGCCAACCCGCTCGCCGCCGACCAGCGCGCCATGAACAGCGTGGTGGCCGGTGACACCCATGACCCGCACGGCATCCTCGGCGCTCACCCGAGCGGCGGGCGGACCGTGATCCGGACCCTGCGCAAGGGGGCCAAGTCGGTCACGCTCGTGCACGAGGGCGAGCGCGTCGAGATGACCGCGGTGCACCCGGACGGCATCTTCGCCGCCGAGGTGCCCGGGCTCGTGCTCGACTACCGCCTCGACGTCGACGGCGAGGTGGTCGACGACCCGTACCGGCACCTGCCGAGCCTGGGCGAGCTCGACCTGCACCTGATCGGTGAGGGCCGGCACGAGAAGCTCTGGAAGGTGCTGGGCGCGCAGCCGCGCGGGCCCGAGGGTCAGGGCGTCGCGTTCGCGGTGTGGGCTCCGAGCGCTCGCGGGGTGCAGGTCATCGGCGACTTCACCGGCTGGGGACCGTACGACGGGTGGCCCATGCGGTCGCTGGGCTCCAGCGGCGTGTGGGAGATCTATCTGCCCGACGCCAAGGTGGGCAGCAAGTACAAGTTCAAGATCCTCGGCCGGGACGGCGTGTGGCGCGAGCACGCCGACCCGCTGGCCCAGCACACCGAGGTGCCGCCGGCCACCGCCTCGGTGGTGTACGAGACCTCGTACGAGTGGGCCGACGCGGAGTGGATGCGCGAGCGGGCGACCAAGCAGTGGCACCAGGAGCCGATGAGCGCCTACGAGGTGCACCTCGGCTCGTGGCGGCCCGGCCTGTCCTACACCGAGCTGGCCGAGCAGCTGGTCGAGTACGTGCTCGAGACCGGCTTCACGCACGTCGAGCTGATGCCCGTCATGGAGCACCCGTTCGGCGGCTCCTGGGGCTACCAGGTCACCGGCTACTTCGCGCCCACGTCCCGCTTCGGCACGCCGGACGAGTTCCGCTGCCTGGTCGACAAGCTGCACCAGGCCGGCATCGGCGTGATCCTGGACTGGGTGCCCGCCCACTTCCCCAAGGACGCGTGGGCGCTGGCCCGCTTCGACGGCACCCCGCTGTACGAGCACGGCGACTGGCGCCGCGGCGAGCAGCCCGACTGGGGTACGTACGTCTTCGACTTCGGCCGCACCGAGGTCCGCAACTTCCTGGTGGCCAACGCGCTCTACTGGTGCGAGGAGTTCCACGCCGACGGCCTGCGGGTCGACGCGGTGGCCTCGATGCTCTATCTGGACTACTCGCGCAAGGAAGGCGAGTGGACCCCCAACCAGTACGGCGGCCGGGAGAACCTGGACGCGATCAGCTTCCTGCAGGAGATGAACGCGACCGTCTACAAGAACAACCCCGGCGTCATGACCATCGCCGAGGAGTCGACCGCGTGGCCGGGCGTCACCCGCCCCACCCACCTGGGCGGCCTCGGGTTCGGCTTCAAGTGGAACATGGGCTGGATGAACGACACCTTGTCCTACATGGAGAAGGAGCCGATCTACCGCCAGTGGCACCACCACCAGATGACGTTCGCGACGGTGTACTCCTGGAGCGAGAACTACGTCCTGCCGATCAGCCACGACGAGGTCGTGCACGGCAAGGGCTCGCTGACCGGCAAGATGCCCGGCGACCTGTGGCAGAAACTGGCCAACACGCGCGCCCTGCTCGGCTTCATGTGGGCCTTCACCGGCAAGCAGCTGATCTTCATGGGCAGCGAGATGGGTGACCTGCGGGAGTGGAGCGAGGAGCGCGGCCTCGACTGGCAGCTGCTCGAGGACCCGCAGTTCGGTGGCATCCAGACGCTGGTCAAGGACCTCAACCGGGTCTACCGCGAGACGCCGGCCCTGTGGACGCAGGACACGTCGCCGAGCGGGTTCCGCTGGATCACCAGCGAGGACTCGCAGCACAACACGTTCTCGTTCGTGCGGTTCGCACCGAACGGCGACCCGCTGGCCTGCGTCGTGAACTACTCGGCGGTCCCGCAGGAGGGTTACCGCATCGGTCTGCCCCGCCCCGGCCGGTGGACCGAGGTGATCAACACCGACAGCGAGCTGTACGGCGGTTCCGGGGTCGGCAATCTCGGCGAGGTCCACACCGACGACCTGCCGTGGCACGGCTTCGACCAATCGGTGTCGCTGCGGGTCCCGCCGCTCGGCGCGGTCTGGCTGCGGCTCGTCCCCTGATCCGTCGCGGCGACTGTCGCGAAGGCGACAGGCGTCTTCAACCGTTCGACCTTCGTCAATAGGTTCGGGTAAAGCCCGCCGGGGTCACCCTGGCGGGCCGGACCAGACGGAGGTGTACGCCCATCACCATGGACGTACCGGTGGAGAACAACGCCGACGTGCTGGTGCGGGACCTCGGCACGGGCTTCGGATCGCCCGCCGGCCTGGCCCGGCTGGCCGCCGGTCAGCGGCAGAAGCGCAAGGTGCAGCTGAGGATGCTGCTCGACGACGCGGCCGGCATCGAGCGTTCCGGGCTGGCCGAGGCCGCCCGGCACGTCACCGACGAGGTGCTCGACCACCCGAACCTGGGCGTCTGGCTGACGCACTGCCTTCGCCGGCTCGCCCGCCCGGACGACGGTGACGTGCCGCTCTGGGCCGACCTGGGCTACCTGGGCTGGCTGCGGGCCGCCCGGTTCATCACGTCGCGTCAGGCCGGCAGCGTCGAGGTCGTCGTCCGCGACGGCGCCGTCATGCTGCCCGGGCTGGGCCTGGCCCGGCTCGCCGCGCCGGGCACGCACGGCTCGGCCACGCTGTCCGGCCGGTTCGAGTTCACCATGGGCGACACCCGGCTGCTGGTGCGCGACCCCGGCGGCGAGGCCGACGAGCGGTGGCTGCCGCTGCGCAAGCTGGGCACCACCTACTCGACCTTGCGGACGATCCACCTCGATGATCTCGACCCGTTCCGGGACCTCTCCGACCCGTACACCGGGGCGCAGCCGACCGCCCCTCCCCCGCGGCTGACGGCGGCGCAGGCGGCCGCCTGGTCCCGGGCCTTCCTGGGCGCGCTGGAGATCCTCCGGCGGCAGTACGAGGGCTACTCGGCCGGCATCGACGAGGTGCTGCGCACGGTGGTGCCGCTGACCGCCGAGCCGCTGACCGCCGAGCCGATGGCCGACGGGGTCAGCACCACCTCGCCGCACGCCTACGGCGCGGTGACCATGAGCGCCGCGGGTGGGCCGCACCAGTTCGCGCTCACGCTGATCCGTCAGTGCCAGCACGCCAAGCTGAGCGCGCTGACCGACCAGGTCGAGCTGCAGAAACCGTCGACCGTCAGCGACCTGTACGCGCCCTGGCGCGACGACCCGCGGCCGCTGTCCGGCCTGCTGCAGGGCATCTACGCACACCTCGGGGTGGCCGACTTCTGGCGCACCTCCCGGCGCGAGGCGGGCGCCCGGTCGCTGACGGCCGACGTCGAGTTCGCCCGCCGCCGCGCCCAGGTGCGCCAGGCCCTGCTCGTGGCGGCCGCGTCGCCGCTGCTCACCGACGCCGGGACGGCCTTCGTCACCGCGATGGGCCGGGCGATCCGGCACTGGTCCTCCGAGGACGTCCCCGGCCACCTCGAGTCGCTCGCCCGCGAGTCGTCGGCCGGGCACCTGGTGGCGTGGCGGGTGCGCAACATGACCGTCGACGTCACCGGCCTGCACGAACGCCGGCTCGCCGGCCTGCCCCCGGGCCCGTTGCCCGAGTCGGTCGTGGTGCCGGCCGCCGACGTGCCGGCGCCCACCCGGCTGCCGGTCGGCCACCTCAAGCTCAACCGGGCCGCCGGGGTGGAGCCCGGCCCGGACACCCCGGCGTCCGACGTGGCCTACGCCGACGGCGACTATGAACGGGCGCTGGCGCTCTACACCGCCTCGCCGGACAGCCCCGAGTCCTGGGCCGGCGTGGCGCTCTGCCTGCGCCACCTGGCCGACGAGGAGACAGTCGCCGCGCTCTTCCGGCGCCCCGAGCTGGTCGCCGCGCTGCACCGGGCCGCGCCGGGCGACATCACCGGGCTCACCACCTGGCTCGCCACCTGATCCTGCGCAGCCGCCTCCTCGCGTTGCGGGGCGCAGCCGGGACGGGCCGGCCACTGACGCCGCAACCAGCATCCCGCTGCGAGGTCCACATCGTCACCAGATCAAGCCGTCCCAGCAGCGCAACCGCTGAAGAAGACCTCGACCACCCGATGACCGCGCCGCACGGGTCGAGACTCACGTGCGGGGCGGCTTCGAGACGGGACGACGCGCATCTTCCCGAAAAGCTAAAGTGCGGGCATCCCGGCGCGTTGGAGTCCCGTGACCTTGGTGAGGCTCAACCGACGGACCGGCTGGACCCCGCCCACCAGCGTCCCGCCGGCCGAGCCGAAGCAACCCAGCTCATCGCCCGCACACCAGAACCGGCTGACAGCCCGGCCACGCTCACCGCCGCTCCAGCGGAATGCGGGCGGCGGCACGCAGCCATTCACCGGGTCGAACTCCGGCCCAGCCGACGGCGTTCCACCGGTTCCTGATCGAGAGGGAAAATAGTGCCGCATATCAGTACTGGACGGATCGGGTTCGGGGCGATGCAGCTGCCGACGTCGCCGGACGAGCGGGCGTCGTCGGTCGCGGTCCTGCGGCGGGCCGTCGAGCTGGGCGTTCCGCTGATCGACACGGCGTACCTGTACGGCGGCGGCGCCAACGAGGAGCTCATCGCCGCGGCCCTCCACCCGTACCCCGAAGAGGTCGTCGTCACGACGAAGGTGGGCGTGTCCGGCTCAGGGGCGCTGAGCGACTGGCGGCTGGACGGCCGGCCCGACTCGCTGCGCCGGCAGGTGGACGGCTGCCTGACCCGGTTGCGTGTCGAGCGGATATCGCTGCTGCAGCTGCACCGGGTCGATCCCGACGTGCCGCTGGCCGACCAGGTCGGCGCCCTGGCCGAGCTGGCCGCCGAGGGCAAGGTGGAGCGGATCGGGCTGTCGGAGGTCACCGTGGATCAGCTCGACGAGGCTCGCACGATCGTCGACATCGCCACCGTGCAGAACCGCTACAACCTGCTCGACCGGACGCACGAGCCCGTGCTGCGGGCCTGCACCCGGCTCGGCATCGCCTTCCTGCCGTGGCGCCCGCTGGCGCACGACGGCGGGGAGGTCGACGCGGTCGCCGCCGAGCTCGGCGCCACCCCGGCCCAGGTCGTGCTGGCCTGGCTGCTGACCCGCTCCCCCGTCATGCTGCCCATTCCCGGCACCGCGAGCCTGGCCCACCTCGAGGACAACGTGGCCGCCGGGACCGTACGCCTCACCGCTGAGCAGCAGTCCCGGTTGGAGTGAGCCGTGGTTCCCGGCGAGCTAGTTGAAGTGGGCGGCCGTCGTCTCGGCGGTGCCGGGGGCGCCGGTCAGCCGGCGAACGGTGTGCTCGTCCTCGCCGGCGTTGTGCGCCTCAATGTCCTCGTCTGTCAGAGCTCGCAGCGTGATCCTCATTCGAGGACCACAGGGAGCCGCTAGCAGTGCACGACAGTGATATTTGAAGCCCTTCGCGGCATCAGGCCGTTCCAGGTAGCCGAGATCTTCGATACATACGAGATCGACTCAGCCGTAGCGGGCGATGGCCTTGGCAGGCATTGTCTCGTCGGCCGCTTCTCCGAGCTGATAGATCAATAGGACGGCGTCATCGTGATGACCATCCGCCGTCCGAAGCGATGGTCTGACCAGTGACCCAGTCCGCTTCGTCGCTCACCAGCCAGGCGACCAGACGCGCGGTGTCGGCTGGTGTGCTCCAGCGCCCGCCGGGGCTCAGCCGGCTCACCTCGGCCCGGAGGTCATCGTCGGCGTAGCCGGTGTCGTTGGGCCCCGGGTTGATGCAATTGACGGTTATACCGCGGGGCATCAGGTGCGTCGCGAGAGTGCGGGTGAGCTCGTGCAGTGCCGCCTTGGAAGCGATATAGGGAAGCTCGCCAGGCATGGCGCCGTGGTACTGCCCCGAGGTCATCCACAGCACGCGCCCGCCGGATAGCGTGTCGTCATGCTGGGCAGCGAATGCCTGGGCCAGGAGAAGCGCTGCCCGGGTGTTGACGGCGTAGCTCAGGTCGAGCTCGTCAGCCGTCAGATCCTCCAGCGACTGGTTGACACCCCGGGCGTGGTTCACCACCAAGGCATCGACATGCCCGAACGCTTTTCGGGCAGCGCTGATCAGGGCGGCCGGAGCGTCGGAATCGGCAAGATCGGCCGAGAAGTGCTCGACCCGGCCGCCGGCCTGACGAAGTTCGTCGACAAGCGCCTCAGGGCCGCCGGGATCCGCGCCCCAGGGCTGCTCGGCGTCGTGCGGAGCCCAGGAATGCAGAAACACAACGGCACCGTCCGCAACCAGCCTCCGGGCGATGGCTGCTCCGATCGCGATCCGGCGACTCGCGCCGGTCACGACCACGACCCGGTCTTGCAACGATGGCACAGACACCGCTTCATCGTCGCCGTACGGCCCTCGATGCGCGACCGAGTATGCACGCCCTGACCGGGGAATCCCGCCGTCACCGGGGAAATCTCGTGCCGCGACCGGAGCGGCTCGGCCGGGACGGTGAGCGAGGATGGACCCATGGATCGGTTGCCGGCCGTGACTCTCGTGCCGTTCACCGCGGAGCTGGTGCAGGTGTGGTTCACCGACACCGAGGTCGGGCGGTGGCTCGGCGGCCCCGACTGGCCGGCCCGGGCCCTGCGCCTGCGGGGGCACGGCATCGGCGAGATCTACCGGGGGCGGCGGGTGCTGCGCGACCACACCTGGGTCGCGCTGGACAGCCACGGCGATCCGGTGGCCCTCACCGGGGGCGACGTCTACGACCCCGGGCCCGAGCTGGGTCTGGCCTACGTCGTCGACCCGGCCCGGTGGCGGCAGGGATACGGGACCGCGACCCTGCTCGCCCTGATCGAGCACCCGGCGGTGGCCGACGTCGCCGTCTTCACCGCGGGCATCGAACCGGCCAACGTGGCCAGCAGCCGGTGCGCGGCGGCGGCCGGTTTCCGCCCCGACGATCCCGAGCCCGACTTCGAGGGCATCGTCCACCACGTGCTGCGGCGTCATCCGGATGACCATGGCGGCGCGGTCGGTTAGCTTCGCCGGAATGGCACCTCCCGACGAGAAGAAGATCCGATCCGCCGGAGGGGACTTGTCCGGTCAGTCCCAGCGGGTGGCCAGACGGTCGAAGGTCTCGTCGTCGCTGTGGCGGGGGATCACGCAGACCAGCTGGCCGCCGGGGATGCGCAGGATGTGACAGTCGAGCCACTGGTCGATCTGCTCGGCGCCCAGCGCGATCAGCCGTGCGGTCTCGGCCTCGACGTCGTCGGTCTCGAAATCGAGGTGGTAGCGCGCGGTGCCGTCGATCGACTGGATCGCCAGCGTGAGCCCGGGCAGCACGCCGGGCAGCGACGTGAACTGCGGCTCATCGGGCACCGGCCGCGCGGCCACGCCCAGGGCCCCCGACCAGAAGGCGGCGGCGCTGTCGGTCTGGTCCTGGGGGACGTCGATCAGGATGGTGGACAACCGGCTGCGGTGGGCCATGACGGTGCCTCCGGAGGGTGTGGACGACGGAAGTGCTTGACCGGCACTCAACCAGACGGGTCCGACACTTTTCTCAGGGCGCCGGGATGAGCCACTCCGTGGACAGCAGGCCGTAGATCAGGTCGTCGGTCCACTCGCCCTTGATGTAGGTCTGCTGCCGGAGCAGGCCCTCGCGCGTGAAGCCCAGCCGCTCGAGCAGGCCCGCCGACGCCACGTTGCGGGCGTCGCACTCCCCCGCGACCTTGTGCAGCCCCTGCACCCGGAACAACCGGTCCAGCACGGCGGTGACCGCCTCGAAGGCGTACCCCTGCTTCTGATGCTCCCGGGCCAGGGTGAAGCCGATCTCGGCCTGCCGGAGGTTGTCGTGCAGGTGGACGGCCACGTCGCCGATGAGCACGCGGTCGGCGGTGCGTTCGACCGCGTATTGGAACCAGCCGGGCTTGTCCGGGTCGGAGGCGATGAAGTTGGCCACCGCCGTCTCGGCCCGCAGCGACGAGAACGGCGCGTCCCACGACTGATAGCGGGCGACTTCCGGATCGGATCTGTACGCGGCGAGCGTCGCGGCGTCCGCCTTCCGGAAGCGCCGCAGGACGAGCCGTTCCGTCTCGATCAGCATTTGCCGAGCATAGGCCGCTGATCACGACCCGCAAGAAACCCGACAGCGGGGGCGAGAGCCGGGACACCACCCGTTAGAGTGACACCTTCTGATTTCTCCGGGACTGGGGGCGGTCATGCGTCCGGAGCCGTTACGTCCGCACGACCCGGTCCGGCTGGGCTCCTACGAGCTCGTCGGCCGGCTCGGCGAGGGCGGCATGGGCACCGTCTATCTGGCCAGGACGGCTGCCGGTACGCAGGTGGCCGTCAAGGTCGTGCGGGCCGACCTGACCCCCGACGACGAGTTCCGCCGCCGGTTCCGCAGCGAGGTGGCCCGGGCCCGGCAGGTGCCGCCGTTCTGCACGGCCGAGGTGCTCGACGCCGACCCCGACGCGGATCACCCCTACCTGGTCGTCGAGTACGTCGACGGCCCCACGCTCGCGCAGGTGGTCGACGAGCGGGGCCCGCTCACCGCGGCCAACCTCCACAGTGTGGCGATCGGCGTGGCCACCGCGCTCACCGCGATCCACGGCGCCGGCGTCATCCACCGTGATCTCAAGCCGCGCAACGTGCTGCTCGCGCCGGGCACGCCCAAGGTGATCGATTTCGGCATCGCCCGGGCGGTCGGGGGCACCGCCACCGGCAACACGTCGCCCGAGTTCATGATGGGCACGGTGGCCTACATGGCGCCGGAGCGCTTCGGCGAGGCCGACGTGCCGCTGACCGCCGCGGCCGACATCTTCGCGTGGGGCGGCGTGGTCGCGTACGCGGGCACCGGGCGCACCCCGTTCGAGGGCGACTCGCCGCTGGCCACCGCCGGTCGCATCCTGACCCAGGAGCCGGATCTGTCCGGCCTGGCCGACCCGTTGCGCGAGCTGGTGGCGGACGCGCTGAGCAAGAACCCGGCCGACCGGCCCTCGGCCCGCGAGCTGCTGGACCGCCTGGTGGCCGGCCCGTCCCGGCCCGCCGCCACCGCCGCCGCCCTGGCCGGTCAGCCCGACCTGCGCGCCGCGGCCAGCCAGGCCCAGTCGGTGACCGGCCTGATGCCCACCCCGCCGCCCGAGGAAGCGACGGCGCAGGTGTCGGCCGTGCCCGGCATGGACGAGCCGGACGCGGCGGACACCCGGCGCCGCTGGTTCCTGCCGGCCGCGATCGCGCTGCTCGTGCTGGCCGTGATCGCCGGCACGATGATGATCGTCTTTGGCCCCCCGCCCGATCCGACGGCCGGTCCGGGCCTGCCCTCGCCGGTGGCCGCGCCGCCCACCTCGACCGCGCCCGCGGGGCCGCTGCTGCTCGCCGACGCCCTCGACAAGGATCGGCTGTGGCTGGCCAAGGCCGAGCCGGACGGCCGGTCGTCCTGCGTGTTCACCGGCGGCGAGCTGCACGTCCGGATCGACGCCAAGCCGCTCTACAAGTGCCGCGGCCCGCAGGACACGCTGCCCGCCGACCTGAGCGTCGACGTCGGCGTGCGGCTGGTCAGCGAGGGGGCCTGCGCCGCGGTCTGGTTCCACTTCAAGCTGCCGCGCGGCGGTCATCTCGTCCGGGTCTGCCGCGACAACATCTTCGTCGGCACCCACCAGAGCTCCGACGTCACTGTCACGCGGACCCTGCCGCTCGACAACCCGATCGTCGCGGGCGGCCCGCCGGCCCGGATCGGTCTGCGCGTCCTGGGCGACATGGTGAGCGTCTCGCGCGACGGTGTGCCGCTCGGCGACGCCCCGCTGGGCGAGGCCGAGATCAGCGGCAACCGGGTGCTGCTGGGGGTCTTCCTCGACCGAGACACCCCCGGCACGGGCAGCGCCGAGGTGGCCTTCGACCACATCGAGGTGCGGGGACCGGCCGTCGCCGGCCCCCGCTGACCCCGCTCAATCCTTGGTCAGGCCGGCCCGGCGCAAGGCGTCGGCCATCGCCCCGCCGTTGAAGGTGCTGGGCGCCTGCTGGCGCTGCCCCTGCTGACGCTGACCCTGCTGTCCCTGCTGACGCTGCCCCTGCTGACGCGGCTGACCGGACTGTCCCGGCTGCCGCTGACCCTGCTGGCGCGGCTGACCCGGCTGCTGCCCCTGGCGCGGACGGCCCTGGCCGCCCTGGCCGCCCTGGCCGGACTGGCCGGACTGCGGGCGATCCTCGCGCGGCTTGCGCGCCGGCTCGTCGGAGAGCCGCATGGTCAGCGAGATCCGCTTGCGCTGCTCGTCCACCTCGACCACCCGCACCTTGACGACATCGCCCGACTTCACGACCTCGCGCGGGTCCTTGACGAACGTGTTCGACAGCGCCGACACGTGCACGAGCCCGTCCTGATGGACGCCGATGTCGACGAACGCGCCGAACGCGGCCACGTTGGTCACCACGCCCTCGAGCACCATGCCCGGCGTGAGGTCGGCGATCTTCTCGACCCCCTCGGCGAACGTGGCCGTGGTGAACCCGGGGCGCGGGTCGCGGCCCGGCTTGTCCAGCTCGCGCAGGATGTCGGTCACCGTCAGCACGCCGACCGCGTCGGTGACGAACTGCTCCGGTCGCAGCGCGCGCAGCAGCGGGCTGTTCCCGATCAGCGACTTGATGTCGGTCTTGGCCTCGGCCAGGATCGTCCGCACCACCGGGTACGACTCCGGGTGCACCGCGGAGGAGTCGAGCGGGTCGTCACCGTCCGGGATGCGCAGGAAGCCGGCACACTGCTCGAACGCCTTGGGGCCGAGCCGGGCCACCTTCTTGATCTGGCCGCGGTTCTTGAACGGGCCGTTCGAGTCGCGGTGCAGCACGATGTTCTCGGCCAGACCGGTGCCGATGCCGGAGACGCGGGCCAGCAGCGGCGCCGAGGCGGTGTTGACGTCGACGCCGACCGCGTTCACACAGTCCTCGACCACGGCGTCGAGCGACTTGGACAGCTTCGACTCGGAGAGGTCGTGCTGATACTGGCCGACCCCGATCGAGCGCGGGTCGATCTTCACCAGCTCGGCCAGCGGGTCCTGCAGGCGGCGGGCGATCGACACGGCGCCACGCAGGGACACGTCCATGCCCGGCAGCTCCTGCGCCGCGTAGGCCGAGGCCGAGTAGACCGACGCGCCGGCCTCCGACACCATCACCTTGGTCAGCCCGGCCTCGGGGTGCCGCTTGATCAGGTCGGCGGCGAGCCGGTCGGTCTCGCGCGAGGCGGTGCCGTTGCCGATCGCGATCAGGTCGACGTTGTGCTTGCTGGCCAGGGCGGCGAGCCGGTGGATCGACTCGTCCCACTTGTTCTGCGGCACGTGCGGATAGATCACGTCGGTCGCGACGACCTTGCCGGTCGGGTCGACCACGGCCACCTTCACACCCGTACGGAAACCGGGGTCGAGGCCCATGGTCGCGCGCGTGCCGGCCGGCGCGGCCAGGAGCAGGTCGCGCAGGTTGGCCGCGAAGACCCGCACGGCCTCGTCCTCGGCCGCCTGCCAGAGCCGGACCCGCAGGTCGGCGCCGAGGTGGATGAGGATGCGCGTCCGCCAGGCCCAGCGCACCGTGTCGAGCAGCCAGCGGTCGCCCGCGCGGCCGTGGTCGGTGATGCCGAAGCGGGCGGCGACGCGCGGCTCGAAGGTCGACTCGTCCTCGGGCTCGGGCTCCATCGTCAGGTCGAGCACGTTCTCCTTCTCGCCGCGGAACATGGCCAGGATGCGGTGCGAGGGCAGCTTGGCGTACGGCTCGGCGAAGTCGAAGTAGTCGGCGAACTTGGCGCCCTCGGTCTGCTTGCCCTCGCTCACCTTGGCGATGAGGCGGCCGCGGGTCCACATCCGCTCGCGCAGCTCACCGATCAGGTCGGCGTCCTCGGCGAACCGCTCGATCAGGATGGCGCGGGCGCCGTCCAGCGCGGCCTGCACGTCGGCGACGTTCTCGTTGGTGAACGCGGCCGCCGTGGCCTTCGGGTCGAGCGTCGGATCGCCGAGCAGCTGGTCGGCCAGCGGTTCGAGGCCGGCCTCGCGGGCGATCTGGGCCCGGGTGCGCCGCTTGGGCTTGTAGGGCAGGTAGATGTCCTCGAGGCGCGCCTTGGAGTCGGCGGCCAGGATCGCCTGCTCCAGCGCGTCGTCGAGCTTTCCCTGCGTACGAATCGACTCCAGCACCGCGGCCCGCCGGTCCTCGAGCTCGCGGAGGTAACCGAGCCGCTCCTCGAGCGTGCGCAACTGGGTGTCGTCGAGCGCGCCGGTCACCTCCTTGCGGTACCGGGCGATGAAGGGGACGGTGGCCCCGCCGTCGAGGAGGTCGACCGTGGCGGTGACCTGGCCCTCACGGACGCCGAGTTCGGTGGCAATGCGCTGTTGGATGGTGAGCGTCACGACGACGATTGTCACCGACGACGACCTCCGCTGTCCCGACGGGCCCCTTCTGTAGTCCCGTCGGGTGTCGCCCGCATTTCCGGGCGTTCCGCGTTTGCCCAGCTCACAGCGTCGGGCCGCGCTCTAACACAAACTCCCGCACGCACGACGCAGGAGGTACTAGAGACATCTGATCGGGGCTTTGGCAGTCTTGTCACATGACGCTTGTTGTCCGGGCGGTCGCCGCCACCGATCAGGGCCTGGTCCGGTCCAACAACGAGGACGCGGTCTTCGTGGGAAACCGGCTTCTCGTGGTCGCGGACGGCATGGGCGGCCTGCCGGCCGGCGAGCTGGCCAGCGACATCCTGGTGCAGTCGCTCAGCGTCGTCGACGCGATGCCTGAGTCGGGTGAGCCGCTGCAAGATCTGATCACCGCGCTGGACACGGCGAACGGCCAGATCGAGGCCGCGGTGGCCGACGACGACGCCCGCGACGGCATGGGCACGACGGTCACCGCGATCATGCTGTCCGACGACCGGGTGGCCGCTCTCAACGTCGGCGACTCCCGCTGCTATCTGGTCCGCGACGGCGAGATGACCCAGCTGACCCGCGACGACACCTACGTGCAGGCGCTGGTCGACCAGGGCGTGCTGAGCGCGGCCGACGCCCGCCGGCACCCGCAGCGGGCCCTGGTGACGCAGGCCGTGCAGGGCGGCCCGTTCCGCCCGGCCGGCCGCATGATCCCGGTCCGCCCCGGCGACCGTTTCCTGCTCTGCAGCGACGGCCTGTCCGACTACGTGGAAGACAGCGTGATCGCCGAGACGCTGCTGGCCAACGCCGACCGCAAGACCGCGGCGGCCGAGCTGGTGCACCGCACCCTCGAGAACGGCGCGCCCGACAACGTCACGGTCATCGTCGCCGACATCACCGAGGGCTGACCGCCCGCCGCGGGCGCCCGGGCGTCCCGGCGCTCAGAAGCGGGGCAGGACCCGCATGGTGCGCAGCGGGGAAAAGATCACCCAGAACACGCCCAGCAGGGCGCCGACCGTGGCGATCCACAGCGTCGGGCGGACGCCCAGGGCGGTGCCGAGCGCGCCGCCGATCAGGGCGCCGATCGGGCGGATGCCGTAGTTGACCGTGCGTTTGAAGCCGGACACCGTGGCCAGCAGGGACGGCGGGGTGGCGGCGGTCTGGACCGAGCCGACGGCGATGTCGAGGACCAGGACGCCCAGCGCCGCGAAGAACTCGGCGACGACCAGGACCGTGAAGATCAGCCAGGCCGGGCCGGACACCAGCGGGACCAGGATCAGCGGGGCCGGGAACAGCAGGAAGCCCAGGATCGCCGTGGGACCGATGCCGATGCGCCGGGTCAGCGGGCCGGCCAGCACCGCGCCGAGCAGGCCGCCGACGGAGCCGAGCCCGATGACCAGGCCGAGCGAGCCCGGCGACAGGTGCAGGCTGGTGGTCACATAGAGCACGAACAGCGCGGCGAACATGTAGTTGAACAGGTTGAGCGTGGTGGCCCCCAGCAGCACCGCCCGGAGCACGGCCGACCGGGCCACGTACCGGATGCCGGCCACCATGCCGCGGATCTCCTCGCCCGTCTCGGCGGGGGCGTCGGGCAGCCGCACCCGGCTGAGGAAGGCGGCCGACGCGAGGTAGGTCAGTACGTCGGCGATCAGGGCGACCGGGGCGGTCAGTCCCTGGACGAGCAGGCCGCCCAGGCTCGGACCGGCCACGAACGAAGCCGCGCGGCTGCCGTTGAGCAGGGAGTTGGCGTCGACGTAGTCGTCCCGGCGCACGAGGGTGGCGAACAGGCTGGCGTGGGCCACCTCGAAGAGCAGCGAGAACACGCCGACCAGGAACGACACGGCGTACAGCAGCGGCAGGGTGAGCCCACCGGTCCACCAGAGCACGGGCACGGCCAGCAGCAGGACGGCCCGGCTGACGTCGGCCACGACCATGACCTGGCGCTTGTCGCGGCGGCGGTCGGCCCAGGCGCCGGCCGGCAGCGAGAGGAACAGGTTGGGCAGCAGCGCGGCGGCGGTCAGATAGCCCATCTGGGCCGGGCCGGCCCCGACGGCCAGGACGGCCAGCAGCGGTACGGCGATGAGCGTGATCTGGTCGCCCACGAGCGACACGGTCTGGGCCGACCAGTAGCGCCGGAACGCGGTCTCGCGCAGCAGCCGGACGGGGCCGCCCGGGACGCCGACGGTCGCCGTCATCGCGCGGCCGGACCGCGCGGGATCGCCAGCTGGATCAGCTGCACCGGGCGGGTGCCGGGCGGGCGGGCCGCCGGGGCGGTCGCCCGGTCGGCGAAGCGGGCGGTGAGGGCCTCCATCTGCTCGACCAGCTCGAGGAGCTCGGCCGCGGTGACGTGGACCAGCGCGTCGCCGAAGCCGGCGGCCGCCCGCCACTCGGTGGGCTCGTCGGCCCGCGACGCGAGGTAGTCCTGGGCGCGCTGGGTGAAGACCCCGAGCAGCACGCTGTTGAGCTGATCGGTGGCGGCCCGCATGACGGGGTCGTCGCTGTCGTCGTCCCACGAGGTCATGCGGGCGGTGGCGCGCCACGGTCGTTCGCGGGCGTCCGCGCCGGGCACGCGCTCGGCGAAGCCGTATTTGGCCAGCTGACGCAGGTGGAACGAACAGTTCGGCACATTGTCGCCGAGCGCGGCCGCGGCCCGGGTCGCCGTCATCGGCCCCTCGGAGCGCAGGAGCCCGATCAGCCGGATGCGCAATGGATGCGCATAGGCCCGCAGCGTGCGCGGATCGGTGATCTTCACAGCATCGGGGGTCGACATTCCTAGAGCATGCTTTAGAAAGACTCCTCTAGCAAGTGGCTGCGAGCGCCGATCGGGCAGAAATAGGGGGCAGAGCTGAGCGGCGAGCCGTCTCAGGGTCGGC
Organism: Actinoplanes sp. M2I2; assembly: GCF_023544445.1. GTDB lineage: Bacteria > Actinomycetota > Actinomycetes > Mycobacteriales > Micromonosporaceae > Actinoplanes. Next base: position 152,820 of record NZ_JALPVJ010000009.1, read on the forward strand.
GGATCAGGGTCGAGCCAGGGCAGATCCCGATGCCGTCCGGCACCCGTGCGACCGACCATGGATACATCAGGCCGAACGAGCCAGAAGGAATGAGAGAGACAGCCATGAACACCGTGCACGACAGCATGTCCCGCCAGGGCCTCACCCGGCCGCGCGAGGGCCGGCTCATCGCCGGTGTCGTCGCAGGGCTGGCCCGCCGCTTCGGGATCGACCCGTGGCTGGCCCGGCTGCTCTTCGTCGTGGTCCTGCTGGTCATCCCGGGCAGCCAGATCCTCGTCTACCCGATCCTCTGGATCCTGATGCCGTCGGAGAAGCCGGCCTTCGCCGCCACCCCGTACCCGCCGGTCGCCTGATCCTCAGGTCGCCCGGGACGGCCGGCCGCCCACCGGCCGCTCGGGGACCGGTTCACCCACCAGGCCGCCGGCAACCGGATCGCCGGCCTCCGAAAGCCCTTCGCTGGGAAGCGGCCCGCCTCGTGCGGGCCGCTTTTTCGTGAGAACGAGCAGGGCCAGCCCCACGACGATCACGAACGGGATCGCCCCGGCCGAGGAGACCAGGTCGCTGAGCCCGCGCTGGGCCACCGCGGCGGCGTTGATCACCGGGTCGGTGCCGGCCCGGCGCAGATCCCCGGCCAGGCGCACCTCGTACCACCCGTAGTAGGCCACGTAGAGGCCGCAGACCACCAGGATCGCTCCGCCGACGCGGGGCACCACGCCGAGCAGGCGGCGCACCCGGCCGAGCAGCGAGAACCGCACCAGCGCGACGGCCACCGCGGCCGCGCTGACCACGAGGGCCATTCCCCCGGCGTAGGCCAGGAACAGCGCGACGCCGGACCCGATCGATCCCGCCCGCAGGCTCGAGACGACGAGCGCCAGGAACGGCCCGACCGCGCAGCCGAGCGAGGCCACCGCGTACGCCATCCCGAAGAGCACGGTCGAGCCGGTCGCCCCGAGGGCGGGCGCCCGTACGGTCGGCGACGGCAGCGACCGCCCGGCGAGCAGCCAGACCCCGAGCGCGCCCAGACCCAGCCCGAGCACCACGGTCAGCCAGGGCAGGCGCGGCTGCAGCGCACCGGCGATCGGCGTCAGCACCAGCCCGAACGCGCCGAACACCAGCGCGTACCCGAGAGCGAGGGCCGCACCGGCCCGGAGCGCCCGCAGCACGGCCCGGCGCGGGTGCGCGGGGTCGGCGGCGACCAGGACCGACAGGTACGCGGGCAGGAGCGCGAAGCCGCACGGGTTGACCGCGCCGAGCATGCCCGCGGTCAGGGCCAGCAGCAGCTCGCCGGCCACGTCAGGCGACCAGCGACTTCACCTGCGACCGGAGCTGCTGATCGTCCAGGTAGCCGGTGGTGACCACCTTGCCCGCGCGGTCCAGGACCACGTACAGGCTCTGCTCCGTGATCTTGAACTTCTTCCAGATCTTGCCGGCCCCGTCGTCGAGGTGGGTCACGTTGCTGACCTCGAGGTCGGCGACGAACTGGTGCATCTCCTTGTTGCCGCCCAGGCCGGCGATGCCGAGGAAGCTGAGCCGGCCCTCGTACTCCTCCTGCAGGGTCTGCACGCTCTGCGCCTCGCTCGCGCAGGTCGCGCACCACGGCGCCCAGAACCACAGGATGGCCGGCTTGCCCGCCAGCGTGCTCGCCTCGAACGGTTTGCCGTCCAGGGTCCGGCCACCGAACTTCAGGGTCGCCGGCACGGTGACGGGCGCCGCCGGCGCGGAGGCCGGGGAGGAGGCCGACGACGGCGGCGGGTCGACGAACGCCGCCGGCTCGTCCTCTCCGGATCCGCACCCGGCCGCGAGCAGCACGCCCGCGGCCGACAGCAGCAGCGCCCGCCGCCTCACTTCGTCGCCTCGGTCAGCCGCAGCGCCAGCGCCGGGCAGACGTTGACGGCCTTGCGGGCGCCGTTCTCGAGCCACGGTGGCAGCGGCGTCTGCGGGAACGCCGGGAAGCCGTTCGCGTCGAGCCGGATGATCTCGGGGGCGACCGCCGAGCAGAGGCCGTGCCCGTCGCAGCGTGACCAGTCGACCGCCAGCCGCCGCGCGCCCTGCTCGGCCGTGTACGGCAGCGGGAGGATGCCGCGGACGCTCTTGCCGCAGCCCTCACCGTTGGTGTGGGCCTCCACCTCCTTGGCGAAGACCTCGAGGGCCGACAGCGCGAACCGGGCCGTGCCGTCCGGGTGGCTGCAGGCGCCGCGGCCCTTCACCACGCCGGCGGCCTGCCGCACGTTCTCGACCGCGTTGCCACCCAGCGACACCAGGGTGACCGCGCGGGCCAGGTCGGGCAGGCCGAGCCGGCACGGGCCGCACTGACCGGCCGACTCGCCGGCCAGGTACTGCACGACCTGGGAGATCTCGCCGAGCGGGCAGGTCTTGGAGCCGATCGGGATGAGCATGCCGGCGCCGAGGGTGCCGCCCACCGCGGCGAAGCCCTTGCGCGAGATGGTGACCGTCTGCGCGGCCTCGGCGGTGATCCACTTGCCGTGGTAGCCGCCGACCAGCAGGCCGGGGCCGATGTCGGCGCCGCACATCCGGAGCACGTCCATCAGCGGCGTGCCGGTCGGGGCCTCGATCACGGCCGGGTTGCTGGCCGAGCCGCCCACGGTCAGCATCACCGTGCCGGGCTCCTCGGGGATGCCGACCGCGTTGTACTCCCACGGGCCGAGCCGGGCGGCGATCGCCAGCTGCGAGTACGTCTCGGCGTTGGACAGCAGGGTGGGCAGGCCCATCACGCCGTTGTCGCTGGAGCGCACCTTGCGGCCGGGCGGGATGTGCGCCTCGCCGTTGATGCCGCGCACCAGCGCGCCGCCCTCACCCGAGATGAACCGGTGCGGCACGGTGACGATGCGGGTCGGGCAGGGCATCCGGCGCTCGGCCAGGGCCGCCGTGATCGAGCTCTGGCCGATGCCGTCGTCGGCGATGCCGATGACGATCTCCTCGGCGTCGAGCGCGGCGGCGGCCAGGGCGGCGCCGTCGAGGATGAGGTGCGGCGCCCGGGTGAGGATCGCCTTGTCCTTCCACGACGGCGGCTCGCCCTCGGTCGCGTTGACCACGATCACCGGGGGCAGTTCCTGCCGGCGGCACGAGTCGAGCACGGCCCGCACCTTGCGGGCGAACGGGAAGCCCGCGCCGCCGCGGCCGCGCAGCTCGATGCGGTCGGCCAGCCCGATCAGCTCGCCGGAGGACAGCGCCGCGAAACCGCCGTGCACCTCCTGGTGCGCGAGCAGGTCGAGACGGCCGTACTCGTCGAAGCCCGCGGTGATGCGCGGAGTGCCGATCGAGGTGACCGGCGGAACCTGCGACGCGCTCAATTCGCTTCCCCTCGCAGCTGCGACCAGTAGCCGTCGTCAGCCGCCTCGTCGTTCTCCCGCCCGCGGCCGCGGCGACCGCGCGGGGCGGCCGGGACGCGGGCCGGGTCCGGACCGTCCCGGCGGGCGCGGCGGGACGCCATGTCGACCAGGGTCGGAGTCTCGTCGGCCTCGACGAAGCCGGCGCCGTCGACAAACCCGGCCCGGCTGTGCCGGCCCGAGTCGTCGGCCCGCCGGCCGCGCGGGGCGTCGTCGAAGTCGTCCTCGTAACGCGCGTCGGGGTACTGACCGCCGCGCGGGCGGGGCACCTCGTCGTACTCGTCGCGGTCGCCGTGCCGGCTGCCGCGCGGCGGCTCCTCGTAGAGCGGCATGTCGCCACCGCGGCGCCGGGCCCGGGGCGCGGGCTCCTCGTCCTCGGCATACCGGCGGCGGCGCGGGGCCGGCTCCTCGTACGGGGTCATCTCGGAGCGCCGCAGGCGGGTGCCCGTGTCCTCCGGCTCGTCCCGCCGCATCCGGGTGCCGGTGCCTTCGATCTCATCGCGGCGCAGGCGGGTACCGGTGTTCTCGATCTCGTCGCGGCGCATCCGGGTGCCGGTGTTCTCGATGTCGTCGCGGCGCAGGCGGGTGCTGGTGTCCTCGCCCGGGTAGCGGCGGCCGCGCGGCTCGTCGTACTCGATCTCGTCCTCGACCCGGCGGCCGCGACGGGGGCGCTCCTCCTGGTCGTACCGCGGCATCATGCCGGTGGGCTCGTCGTACATCTCGTCGCCGCGGGCCCGGCGCTGACGCGGGGCGGCCGGCGCGACCAGGTCGTCACCGAGCGGCGGCGGGGCCACGGGCGGGGCGGTGACCGGGTGGGCGGCCGGGCGGAAGGTGTCGATCGCGGCGACCGGGCCGAGCACCTCGGGCTCGACGCGGGGGGCCTTCTCGCGCCGGCTCGGGCGCTTGAGACCGGGCGAGGTCGTCGGGACCAGCGAGCCGACCGGCTTGAGGCCGCCCGACGCGGCGGTCGAGAAGTCCTTGCGGCGGTTCAGCGAGACCGACAGGCGGACGGCCAGGCCGACGAGCACGGCGAGCACGCAGACGATGTAGCTCACCGTGACCCAGGTGGCCGCGGCCCGGCCGGCGTTGAGGCCGTGCATCAGGGCGATCGGCCACATCAGGTACGACACCGCGTGCAGGCTGCGCCACATCCAGGGGCTGCCCCGGCCGATGAACCGGGACCGCGCGATGCCCGTCCACATGACCAGCACCATGATCAGACCGGACAGCGTGCCGAAGCCGACGTAGAGCTTGTTGGGGCCGTTGTGCAGGAACGGGACGAACACGTCGATCAGCGAGGCGTTCTGCGCGACGACCTTGGTCCAGACGTGCACGAACAGGGCGGCGACCGCGATCACGCCGGTGGTGCGGTGGGCGGACTGCAGCAGCACCCGCTGACGGATCGACAGGACCAGCCGGTCGGTGGCGACCAGCCCGATCATGATCGTGATCGAGAGCGACACCAGCGTGATGACGCCCATGTACCACTTGGCGTAGTAAAAGAAGTAGATGTACCCCTGGCGACCCGGGCCGGTCAGCATCGCGACCGCCCAGAGGGCCGCGATCACGCTCACGGCGAGGATCGCGACAGCCCCCCGCGAGGGCGGACGGGTTCCGGTAGCTCCGACATCGACGGCCACACGATTGGCGGATCGCTGGGTGTTCTTCGTCCGGGCCATTGACTCCTCGTTCTCCGCAGTGGTCACGTCCCGTGGGCGGTGGGACGCAGGCATCCGTGGGGAATGCCCCCTGCTTCAGGTTGGTGCCGGGCAGCGATCGGCGCCTGGCCGGTCTCTGCCCATCCCCCAACTACGTGCGGCGAGCGAGTTCGGATGAACGCCCGGGGCGACTTTTGTCGGGAACTTTCCAGCCGGGCGCCTCGAACCGATGCTGAGCAGCGCGGACACGCCGAAGATTTTGATGCCTAAGCGAAAATTAAGGCGTCACGAATCAGTGACCCATCGCACTCGGTGAACCTTTCGGCCGCGAGGTGCGAACCATCTCGTGTGCACGCGTATCGGCTGCCGTGCGAGAAGGAGATGATCGGCATGCGACACCTGGCCCGGATCGCGTCGGGGATCGGCGCCGCCGCCCTGGTCGCGCTGGCCGTGGGCGTGGGCTCGCCGGCGCGGGCCGACGTGCCCGGCTTCGAGGTCAAGGTGGGCCAGGCCCCGTCGACGTTCACCATCGGCCGCGACGCCGGGACGCTGACCGCGGTCGCCTCGACCGACCGGGGCCGCTGTCTCAAGGTGCGCTGGGCCCTGACCGTCGAGACCAAGGGCGTCAGCCTCGATCAGATCCGGGTGACCCGGGTGGAGAACGGCCGGTCCTTCCCCGTACGCGCTGACGTGCGCGACGAGGCGGCCACCGTTGTCGACGAGCGCCTCGACCCCGGCCGGCTCTGCCCCGGCCGCACGGTCACCGGCCGCTGGGACGTCGCGTTCACCGGACCCGACGACGGCGAGGTGACGTTCGCGGCCCAGGCCTTCGACGGCGCCGGCCGCCTGCTCAGCTCGACCGGCGCCGAGGCCCGGGTGGTCAGCCCGGTCGCAGCCCGCCCGAGCCCGAGCGCGACCCCCTCCCCCACGCCGACCCGGACGGCGCCCCCGGCCGAGGAGGACGAGGAGGCCGTGGCCGACGAGCCGCCGGCGGACGAGACCTCGCCGGAGCCGGCCGCGCTCAACCCGGCGTCGAGCAACTCGAGCGTGCTGGGCATCGGCCTGATCGTCGGCGCGGTCATGGTCTTCCTGGGCGTCGGCATGCTCCTGCGGCTGCGTCTGCGCAACCGCCGGCAACCGGCCGTCCCGGGCCCGGCCCCGACGCTGCCGACCGGCTTCTACAGCATGCCGGACCGTCGCCGCCGATGAACCGGCCTCATTCCACGGAACGCTCGACGCGGATGACGACGGCGGTGGCGTTGTCGTCGCCGCCGGCCGCCAGGGTGTCGTCGAGCAGCGTGTGCACGGCCGCGGCAGGGTCGTCGGTGGCCAGGATGCGGGTCAGGCGCTCGTAGCTGAGCTGGTCGGACACGCCGTCGGTGCCGAGCAGGTAGACGTCACCGGATCGCAGGGTGACGTTGAGCAGGTCCGGCTCGGGGGCGTCGGGGTGCCCGACGTAGCGGGTCAGCCGGTACCGGGCGGCCCGGGCCTCCTCGGAGTCGGCCCCGAACCAGCCGTGCAGCACCCCGACCCAGGCGATCGTGTGGTCGACGGTGAGCAGTTCGAGCAGGCCGTCGCGCAGGCGATAGACGCGGGAGTCGCCGAGCTGGACGATCCAGGCGGCCGCGTTCTCGCCGTCGTGCTCGGCCACGAAGGCGGTCAGCGTGCTGCCGGTCAGCTCGTCGAGGTTGCTGCCGGCCTTGCGGACCGCGTCCTGAGCGGCGGAGACCGCGGCTCGCAGCGCGGAGGGTGTCTCGCCGACCATCACCTCGCGCAGGAAGACCTCGACGGCGGTGTGCGCGGCGACGGTGCTGCCCGGGCCGGAACCCATCCCGTCGGCCACCACCGCCAGCGGGTCGCCCGGCTCGAGGTGCACCACGTCGTAGTTGTCCTGGTAGCGCTTCCCGACGACACTGCCGGCCGCCGCGGTGAGGCGACGACCGGCAGTTGTCCAGGCGACCTTGCTGATGTCCACCCGTCCTTTTTACACCTGTTTCATACACCGGACCCCGCTCCTCGTGGGTTAGAGCGGGGTCCGGCGGTCCTGTCTACCCGTCAGGAAAGCGCCGGGTAAGCGTTGTTCATCAGCTGAGTGAGCTGGGCCGGGAAGAAAGCGCCGGAGATCGGCGCGTTCGGCAGTGAGCCGGTCAGGCTGTTGCCGTTGCGGGCGTTGCCGGTGTAGGTCGGGTCGCACATCCGGTCGAAGCCCTTGCCCTCGTCGTTCGGGATCAGCGAGGAGGAGCCGTCCGACTCACCCGGGGGCTTGACCCAGACGTAGGCGTCGATGCCGCTGGCCGGGGCCGCGGTCGGACGCTCACCGAGGCCGGCGCCGTCCTGGTTGCACCAGTTGCCGGCGTGGATCCGGCGGTCGACGCGAGACTGGTTGACGAAGGTGTCGATGTTCGTGGAGGTGCTGGCCGCGGTCGGCCGGGCCGAGCCGCCCCAGCCGTTGCGGCTGGTGTCGATCAGCATGCCGATGTTGGCGTTGAAGCCGATCGAGACCAGCTTCTGGCGGAACGCCTGGGCGAAACTCAGCTCGTCGGTGTACTGGTTCCAGTCCACCCACTTCGACTGCCGGACGCTCTGGCCACCGACCGTGGTGGTCGGCTGGACGAACGGCTCCCGCAGCGCCGAGTAGTTCGCGGTGTTGGTGATGAAGCCGGTCACGTTGCTGACGTTGCCCGAGGCGCGGGCGGCTTCGAGCATGATGTCGGCGGTGGGGCCGAAGTTGGAGTCCCAGCCGATCCAGCCGTGGTGGGCGGCGTCGACGTAGTTGTACGTGTTGGACAGCGCGCCCAGCTTGTTCAGGGCGTAGCCGATGCCCTGCACGTAGCCGCCGTTGGCCTTCATCGTGTCGCAGGTCGCCGTGCCGCCGGCCTGGCCGGAGGTGTTGGTGATCAGGTTCGGCAGCGAGTCGATCTCGACGATGTTGACGATTCGCAGGCCGGCGTACTTGGCGTCGGCCTGGATGGCCGCGATCGGGTCGATGTAGTCGGTCTTGTACTTCGGCAGGTCGTTCGGGCCGAGCTCACCGTTGGAGGCCAGCGCCGCGCAGTCCCGGCCGGGCAGGTTGTAGATGACGAACTGGATGTAGCCCGCGCCCTGCTCGACGGCCTCGTCGAGGTGGTCACGGACGCCCATCGCGCCGTTCGAGCTGCTGTCCGCCGTGCCGTTGATGGCGGCGATCCGGTCGATCCAGACGGCCGTCGGGGTGTTCGAGATCCGGCTGCCGCCGGCCACGGACTCGGCCTTGGCCTTCCACTCCGGGTTGACGTAACCGCGGGCGCCGGCGTACGGGTTGTCGACCTTGACGCCGGGCGTGGTCGGCGGAGTCGTCGGCGGCGTGGTCGGAGGAGTCGTCGGCGGGGTCGTCGGCGGCGTGGTCGGCGGCGTCGAGGGCGTCGTCGCGCCGGTGCAGGCCGTGCCGTTCAGCGAGAACGTGGCGGGCGCGGTGTTCGTACCGGAGTAGCTGGCGTTGAAGCCGAAAGTCACGTTGCCGTTGGTCGGCAGCGAGGGCGACCAGGACGGGTTGGCCGCCGTCACGTTCTGGCCGGACTGGGTGATGGTGGCGCTCCAGCCCTGACTGATCTGCTGGTTGCCGGGGAACGCCCAGGTCAGACGCCAGCCACCGGAGATCGGGTCGCCGAGGTTGGTCACGCTGACCGACCCGGTGAAGCCGGTGCTCCAGCTGTTGGCGGAATAGTCGACCCGGCAGCCGGCCGCGGCGCTCGCGCTGGTCGCGGCGAACACGCCGAGACCGGAGACGAGCGACACGGCGGCGGCCGCGGTCAGACCGCGGATGAGGACAGGTCTCATGTGGTGGCTCCTCGAGACATGCGGCGGCGCCCGTAGCGCCCGGGGATGAGCCGGAGATACATCGAGGGGCATCGTTCCCCGGCTGTTTCGACAGCATGACATGGGAGCGCTCCCACCGCAATCGTCTGTTAACAACGGGCTCGACTTGGATGCATCGCGTATAACAGACGCGTGCAGGTATGGGAGCTCACCGAGGCGCTGGCCGAGGTTCCGGGTGTCGAAGTCGCTGTTCGCCGGGGGCTCCTGGCCATTCACATGCCCGCGCTGGGTGACACGGCGAGGCTCGATCCCGACGAGATCCTGGCCGCCGAACCGGTCTTCGTGCCCACCCGGGCTCCGGCCGTGCAGCTCGACGTCCGCGACGGGCGGGCCGTCCTGCCGCTGATCGTGACCGTCGACGACCTGGTGTTCAACCCGGCCTACGCCGACGACCTGGTCGAGCCGGGCGCCCACCGCCAACTGCCCGCGTTGCCCAACCTCATCTCGTACTCCGAGATGCACCGCGACGTCCGCGCGCTCGGCAAGGCCATCGACGATCCGGCTCTCGAGCTCGAAGCCGAGACCCTGGCCGCGACCCTGCTCGCCCACCGGTGCTTCCTCGCCGGGGCGATGCGGGTCGGCCTCTGGCCGGTACGCGTGGCGGCGTGGTGGGAGTACGCGAACGCGCGCGTCGGCGGCCCGGTCGGCGTCGCCTCGCTGCGGGCCGACCCGGACTGGGACGAGCTGATGGCCGACGTCGCCGAGGCCCGCCGGCAGACCGCCGCCACGCCGGCCCCCGGCGAGGCCGAAGCGGCGCCGTCCCGTCACTGACCCTCCTTGATCCTGGTCGCCCCTGATCCTGGTCGCCCCCTGATCCCGGTCGCCCCCTGATCCTGGCCGCCCCCTGATCCTGGCCGCCCCCTGATCCTGGCCGCCCCCTGATCCTGGCCGCGCCCCCTGATCCTGGCCGCGCCCCCTGATCCTGGCCGCGCCCCCTGATCTTGGTCGCGCCCCCCTGATCCTGGTCACCCGGAGCGCAAGCGTCTGCACCCGAACTGCGACCCCCTGCTCGTCAGGCGCACCGTGCGGATGCCGACGTTCATGGCATGAGCATGAGCAGCGGCACCGGACCGGCGGGAGCCGTCCTCGGGGCGGACCCCCAGGACGCGCTGCTGGCCGAGCTCGTCTCGTTCATGACCAAGGACACCCCCTCGGTGCAGCACGTGCTCGACCTGGGCGAGCCGCACCTGCGCGAGGCGGCCGGCCTCACCGCGGCCACCGTCTTCGAGCTCGACTCGGAGACCGGCCTGCTCACGGTGACCGCCCGGGTCGGCCCGCCCGGCCCGCGCGACCAGCTGACCGCGGGCAAGATCTTCCGGATGGCCGCCGGCGCCAAGCCGCTGGTCAGCGGCGAGCAGATGGCCGTCCGGCTGCGCATCGGCGGGCAGACCGTGGGCGTGCTGCTGCTGACCGGCAGCGACCTCGCCGCCCTGCGCGCCGACGTGCTCGCCTCGCTCGCGCTGCACTTCGCGACCACGCTGCAGGGTCTGGCGGCCGAGAAGCAGCGCCAGTTCGTGTCCCACACGGCGAACACGATCCGCGGCCTCTTCGAGCGGGGCATGGCCGCGGCCAGCGTCGAAGCCGCCGGCCGGGTGCTGGCCGCCTCCTCGGCCGAGGGCTTCCGCACCGAGCACGCCGCCGTCATCCTGGTCGACCCGGACAGCACGGTCCGCTACGTGCACAGCGTCGGGCTGCCCGACGGCGACGCGACACTGGCCGGGGTGGTGGGCAAGCCCGCGACCGAGTCGCCCGTGTGGCAGGCGATCAAGGACGGGAAGGTCGCGCTGGCCAACGACTCGGCCACCTCCTCCGTACGCCCGTGCGACCTGGCCCTGCTGATGAAGCTCAAGTCGTTCGTCGCCATGCCGCTGCGGTCCGCCCAGGGCCCGGTCGGCATGATCATGTGCGGCGACTCGAGCGGCACCCGGGACTGGACGTTCCGCGACCGCATCCTGGCCGAGCAGCTCTCGGGCGAGGGCGGCCTGATCGTCGACAGCGCCGGCATGCGCCAGACCGCCCAGGCCCACGTCGCCGAGCTCAGCCACCAGGCGTTCCACGACTCGCTCACCGGCCTGCCCAACCGCACCCACCTGATCGAACGGGCCGAGCGCGTGGTCCGCGACGCCGCGGTCACCCGCAGCCGGGTGGCGCTGATGGTCCTCGACCTGAACGGCTTCAAGCTGGTCAACGACACCGCCGGCCACCAGGTCGGCGACGTCCTGCTGCAGCAGGTGGCCAAGCGCCTGCTGGGCACCGTCCGCGACAACGACGTGGTGTCCCGCCTGGGCGGCGACGAGTTCGCCATCCTGCTGACCAACGACGCCGACGAGGAGGTGGCCAGCGTCGTCGCCGGCCGCATCTGCGAGCGGCTGCGCCGGCCCTTCGCCATCGACGGCCGGGAGCTGTCGATCGGCGGCAGCGTGGGGATCGCCCTCTACCCCGACGACGCCACCGACTACGAGGAGCTGATGCGGCGGGCCGACGCCGCGATGTACGAGGCCAAGCGGGCCACCAAGGGCAGCGGCGGCGGCTTCCGGCGGGCCCGGGCCGGCTTCTGAGCGGGGCTCAGCCCTCAGCCGGCCGGTCCTCGGCCGGCCTTTTCTCGGCCGGCCCTTGTCCGGCTGGCCGACCCTCGGCTGGCCGGTCTCCGGCTGGCCGAGCCTCGGCTGGCCGGTCTCCGGCTGGCCGGTCTCCGGCTGCCCAGCTTGCGAAGCGGGTGGCCCATGATCGCACGACGTCGCGCAGCCCCGGGGGCTCGAGCACCTCGAAGGGCAGTTCCAGCCCGGCGAGGAGGCCCGGGATCCAGTCGAGGCGCTCGGCTCGCAGCCGCACCAGAGCGCCGTCCGCGGACGGCTCGACCACAGCCAGCCCGCGTGGCAGCCGGGCCCGCACCTCGTCGGCCGGGCCGCGCACCGCGACCACCACCCGGTGCCGCCACGGCGTGCCGGCCAGGCTGGTCAGGACCGCGTCGGCGGCCGGGAACCCGTCGGGTCTCGTGAAGGCGCCGTCGACCGGCCGGGCCTGCGCGATCCGGTCGAGCCGGAAGGTGCGCCGCTCCGCCGAGACGGAGTCGGCCCCGGTGACGTACCAGCGACCGGAGTGGGCGACGAGCCCGTACGGGTGGACCGTCCGCTCGGAGGGCCGGCCCGCCCGGTCGGTGTAGCTGATCAGCACGGGCCGCCGGTGCCGGGTGGCCTCGGCGAGGGTCAGCAGGACGGCGGCTTCCGGCGTCGGCTCGGCCGGCCCGGGCGAGGTGAACTCGGCACTGGCGAACAGCGCGTCCAGACGTACGGTGAGGGCCTTGGGAAGCACCCGGCGCAGCTTGGCGGCGGCGGAACCGGCGGCCGGGGACGACGCCCGGACCAGGCCGAGCAGGACGGCGAGCGCTTCGTCGCCGGTCAGCATGAGCGGCGGCATCCGCAGGCCCGGCGCGAGCCGGTAGCCGCCGTACCGTCCGCGGACCGATTCCACGGGCAGTTCCAGGTCGATCAGATGCTCGACGTAGCGGCGCAGGGTGCGCTCGTCGACGCCGAGGCGTGCCGCCAGATCGCCGGCGGTGTGGGTGCCGCCCGACTGCAGGATCTCGAGGAGGCTGAGCACTCGAGCGGTCGGTCGCGTCATCCTGATCCTCGATACCGGGCGGAAAGTGCCCGGTATCGAGCCTAGCGTGGTCTCCATGAACTTCGCATCGGTCCGCATCATCACCGACCACGTCGACCGGCTCACCGACTTCTACGAGCAGGTCACCGGGGTCGCCGCCCGGCGGCACACGCCCGACTTCACCGAGATCGCCCTGCCCGGGGCGACGCTGGCCATCGGCGGGACGGCGACGGTCAGGCTCTTCGGCGAGGGCACGGCCGAGCCGGCGGCCAACCGCTCGGCGATCATCGAGTTCCGGGTGGACGACGTCGACGCTGCCTTCACGCGGCTGCGCGACGTGCTCGGCGAGATCGTCCAGGAGCCGACGACGATGCCGTGGGGGAACCGGTCGCTGCTGGTCCGCGACCCCGACGGAACGCTGGTCAACTTGTTCACGCCACCGTCCCGCTGATGGTCGCCGGGGGCACGGCTCGATCCGGCTACGAGAAGACCCATGCGACCGCGACGCCGACGAGGGCGCCGGTGGCCAGGAGCCCGATGCCGAAACGGCGGGTCTCCGGGCGCCAGACCGAGCCGACGCCGATCAGCAGGTAGAGCGGCACCCAGGCCCAGAACGGGGCGGCCAGCCCGGCCATCGACGGGAAGAGGGTCATCGGCCCGACCGCGGCGCACGGCCCGATGCAGCCCAGCGCCAGCCCGCTCAGCAGTCCGGCCAGCAGCGGCGGGTCGATCAGGCGGGCCGGCAGCGGCGGCGAGGCCACGGTGAGGACCGGGTCGTCGCCCGGGTGCTGCACCAGCGTGATCACGTAGCCGGCCGGGTCCTCGATCACGAGCCGGCGGCCGTCCCCGGGCCCGGAGTCGACGACGCGGCAGCCGGACTGCTGCCAGAGGTCGCGCGTCACGTCGTACACCTCGGGGGTCTCATCACCCAGCAGGGGCAGGCGGCCGCCGCGCACGACCCGGGTGGCCGGCGGCGGCGACGTGAGCAGCGCGGCCGGAACCGGGTCGAGGCGCAACCCGGGATACGCGTGCAGCGTCGTCTCCAGCCGCTGCTCGACCCCGCGGGTCACCTCGGCCCGGCTGCTCTGGCTCACCCGTCACAGCCTCGCCCAGTCGACTCCGAAGCACCGGCCGATTCGCAAATCCGCCACCATTCACCATCCGAACGGACGCCGCCGCGCTTGCGGCGTCACACCGCCTTTGGTAGTGGCGTGTGCAGATTTGCGCCGCTATGGTGTCTGGGTGATCGATCGCATGACCAACTGGTGGCCCGTCTCGTAGGCGGACCGCCCTTGCTCATGCACCTCAAACGGCCGCCTGGGGCGGCCGTTCTTGTGTCCACGGAATCGGCTTGCACCCAGCGGCCCAACCCGTGGAGGACCCCATGGACGCAAACGCTTCGACGCCGACCGGACGAGCGGTCGAGTCATGGCCGGCATTGATATCCCGACTGATGGCCCGCCATGATCTGGGCAGCGGTGCGACAACCTGGATCATGCAGCAGGTCATCCGCGGCGATGCTCCACCAGTACTGCTGGCCGCGGTGCTGATCGGGCTCAGAGCCAAAGGAGAGACCGCAGCGGAGATCGAGGGCTTCGTCGATGCGCTCATGCGGGCCGCTGTCCCCGTATCGGTACCCGGACCGACACTGGACATCGCCGGCACTGGCGGAGATGGCACCAACGCGGTCAACATCTCGACCATGGCGGCGATCGTCGTCGCCGCCACCGGCACCACTGTTGTCAAACATGGTGGACGCGCCTCCTCGTCGACCAGCGCCGGCTCGGCGGACGTGGTGGAACGACTCGGCATCCCGTTGGACCTTGCTGCCGAAGACCTCGCCGCCGTGGCCGTTGAAGCAGGCGTCACGTTCCTGTTCGCACCCCGCCTCCACCCCGGCATGCGCCATGCCGGACCGGTCCGCCGTGAGCTCGGCGTGCCGACCGTGTTCAACCTGCTCGGCCCATTGATCAACCCGGCTGACCCGACCCACCGGCTTGTCGACGTTGCGGACGCAGCGCTTCTACCCGTCCTTGTCGAGGTCCTCCGCGCACGCGGCGCCAGCGGGATGGTCGTCCGAGGTGACGACGGCCTCGACAAAATCAGTACTGCGACGACTTCGCAGGTCTGGACCATGCACGAGGGACTCGTCCGCCATGAGATCATCGACCCGAGCGCACTCGGCGTAACCCCTCCCGCTGCCCATGCGCTGCGGGGCGCCGACGCGGACACCAACACGCGGGTTGTGCACGAAATGCTCGCCGGGAGAGCTGGGCCGATCCGCGACGCGGTCCTTCTCAACGCCGCCGCTGCGCTGGCCGCGACAACTCCCTCGAACGCCACCGTCACAGACCGGATCCGGCTCGCATTCGGGAAGTGCGCTCACGCAGTCGACACTGGCGCCGCCGGCGACACATTGACGCGATGGATCGGCGCGGCGCAGGCTCGGCATCGCCACCGCGCTGCTTGACACGGGCGTCTCAGCCGTCCCCTGGCGAAGCCCGAATCGCCCTGGCCGCCACCGGCCCGCCGGACCGGACCGGGTCAGGTCGCGCCGTCGGCGACCCGGGACACCTGGGCCCGCAGGTCGTCGCCCGGCTCGGGGCGGCCCGTCATGTTCGTCAGGTCCTCGCGGAGGCCGTCGAGCCAGGCCCGCAGATCGGCGACGATGTACAGGTCCTGCCCGAGGTCGTCCGGCCATGCCATCGGCCCCTTCTGCTCCCCCGGCCGCGGCGGCGTCTCGTTGCGCAGCAACTGCTCCGCCGACCGGTCGTACCAGCCGGCGACGTCGGCGGCCAGCGCGGTCAGCTGCGTGACGCACGGCAGCAGACCTCCGGCCGGGCACGAGCGTACGAGCGCCTCCGCTCCCCGGACGGCGTGGTGACCGGCGACCAGCGTGGCCTGCCAGTCGAGCGTCGCCGCCGGGTGCCGCTCGTTCTGGTAGAGCGCGAACGACGCCTCGGCCAGCTGCCCGGCCCGGCGGGCCTCGGGCAGCGCGGCGCCCGGGTCGGCGCCCTTGGCCATGACGGCGATCGTCTCGCGGACGACTTCGGCCGCCGCGGCCAGGAACGTGCCGGTCGCGCGGTTCAGTTCGCCGGCGCCGCCCCGGGGCCAGGCGAACAGGCCGATCAGCACGCCGACGGCCGCGCCGATCAGCACGTCGGTGACCCGCTGTTCGGCCAGCCGCCAGTCGACCGGGGTGACCTGGGCGAAGACCAGCGTGATGACCAGCGTGAAGAGCGCCTGCGACCAGCCCAGGCCGAGCAGCGGGCCGGCCGCGAACCCGGCGATCATCACGACCGGCAGGGCGATCGCGAAGATCAGCGGGTCGGCCCCGAGCAGCAGGAGCAGCGCGGCGACGATCGAGCCGGCGACCGTGCCGATCAGGGCCGGGCGCAGCGCCGAGCGGGTCTCGGCGGCCGAGGTGCGCAGCACGGTCAGGATGGTCAGCAGCACCCAGAAGCCGTGTGACAGGTCGAGCGCGCCGGCGATCAGGCGGGCCACCGCCAGCGCGGCGGCCAGGCGCAGGGCGCCCTGGAAGGCGACCGAGCGCGGGGTCAGATTTTCCTTCAGGCGGTGCCAGTACAGGGCCGGGGTGCGGCGGTACGCGAACCAGAACTGACCGGGCCGGCCCGAGACCGGAGTGGGGTCGGGGTGCCGGGGCGGCTCACCGGCGGCGACGCGCACGGCGAAGACCAGCGTCTTGGTCCACTCGCCGAGCGACAGGGCGAGCGCGCCGAGCCGCAGACGCTCGGGGGGCAGCCCGTTCGGGTCGGTGTTCATGCGGGCCACGCGGAAGTCGGTGATCGCCGCCACGACCAGGTTGGTGTCGGGCAGCGGCCCGTCGTCGCGCAGCCAGGCCCCGGTAGCGCCGACGCAGCCGGCGGTGGTGCGGAGCAGTTCGATGGCGGCCGGCCGGGTGATCGCCTCGCGGTCGGCCGAGAAGTACAGGTCGACCACGCGGCCGAGCAGCAGCCGGGAGGTGCCGGCGGCCGAGGACAGCGCGCGGTCGCGGCGGCCGGCCGAGGCGGGCCGGTCGATCGGCTGGAGCCGGGAGGGGCGCAGGGCGTCGGCCGCCTCGGTGGCCTCGGGCACCAGCGCGGCGAGCCGTTCGCGTCCGGTCGGGTCGCCGGACCAGTCGTCGGCCAGCGCCTCGAGACAGGCCGCGACGGCCGAGACCGCGTCGGCCAGGCGGTGCCGGTAGGGCACGGGGGCCGGGTCGGGCCAGAACACCACCTCGGCCACGGCCAGCAGCACCACGGCCAGGGTGAAGCCGGCCAGCCGTTCCGGCAGCGACCCCGGGTCGTACGGCGGGAAGGACGGCAGGATGTAGAGCAGTTGCATGCCGGCGGCCAGCCCCACGAGCCGCGGACCGCCCACGCCCGCGAAGCTGACGGCGAAGCCGAGCACGAAGATCCCGGCCGCGGCGACCCAGTCGTTCACCGACAGCAGCGTGCCGAGCGAGATCAGCGCCCACCCGACGGGCAGCACCGCGATCAGGGTGCGGGCCCGCTGCCGGGGCGATCCGGGGATCTGCGAGAGCGCCCCGAGCGCCACCGCCCCGAACAACGCGTACGGCGCCGCGTCCGCACTGCCGACCACATAGCGGCACAGGTAGAACCCCAGGCAGGCCACCAACGTCACCCGGACCGCCCGCCGGACGACGATCAGCTGCGGATCCCGCCCGCGCACCCACCCCCACACAAGGCGCAGTCTCGCACGCTTGGTCAGACGAAGGCGCTCTCACCGGTTATGGCCCGGCCCACTATCAGGGTGTTGATCTCCCGGGTGCCCTCGTACGAGTAGAGAGCCTCGGCGTCGGCCACGAACCGGCCGATGTTGTACTCCAGGACGATGCCGTTGCCGGCCAGCAGCTCGCGGGCCCAGCCGACCACCTCGCGCATGCGGGTGGTGCAGTACGCCTTGGCCAGCGCGGAATGCTCGTCGCGGTACTGGCCGGCGTCCTGCAGCTGGGCCAGCCGCACGCACATGCCGAGCGTGCCGGTGACGTTGCCCAGCATGCGCACCAGCAGATCCTGTACGAGCTGGAACTTGGCGATCGGGCGGCCGAACTGCTCGCGCTCCTTCGCGTAGTCCAGGGCGATCTCGTACGCGGCCAGCATCACGCCGACCGCCTGCCAGGCGACGCCGCTGCGGGTCTGGCGCAGCACCTTGGCGGTGTCCTTGAACGTGTTCGCGTTCTGCAGGCGGTCGGCTTCGGGGACGCGCACCCCGGTCAGCCGCAGGTCGGCGTTCTGCACGGTGCGCAGGGCGATCTTGTTCTCGATCTTCGTCGCCTCGAAGCCCGGCGCGTCACCGCGTACGACGAAGCCTTTGACCTGGTTGTCGGCGACGTCGCGGGCCCAGACGACGATCAGGTCGGCGAACGTGGCGTTGCCGATCCAGCGCTTCTCGCCGTCGAGCACCCACTCGTCGCCCTCGCGCCGGGCCGTCGTGCGCAGACCGGCGGCCACGTCGGAGCCGCCCGTCGGCTCGGTCAGGGCGAACGCGCCGACCTCGTCGAAGGCCGCCATCGCGGGCAGCCAGCGCTCGGCCTGCTCGGCCGAGCCGCACATGCTGATGCTGCCCATGGCCAGGCCGGCGTGCACGCCGTAGAACGTGGCCATCGACGCGTCGGCCCGGGCCATCTCGAGCGACAGCCACCCGTTGAGCAGCGACGACGAGCCCTCCCGGCCGGCGATGCCGAGGTCGGCGTACTTCTTGATCAGGTGGTGCGGGAAGTCGGCGCGCTGCCAGTGGTCGTTGGCGATCGGCGCGACCTCGTCGGCGAGGAAGGCGCGGACCCGCTCCACGACCGCGGCCTCGTCATCCGAAAGCAGGTCCTGAAAGGCGTAAAGGTCTCCGGCGAGCATATTGCGTTCCTACCCGCGAACGGGCCGCCCTAGACTTCCAAGCCATGCTCACCATGCAGGACGCCCTGGCCCGGTTGACCGCGTACTGGACGGCTCAGGGATGCCTGACCGTCCAGCCGATGAACACCGAGGTCGGTGCCGGGACGCTCAACCCGGCGACCTTCCTGCGGGTGCTGGGTCCGGAGCCGTGGCGGGTCGTCTACGTCGAGCCGTCCGTGCGCCCCGACGACTCGCGCTACGGCGAGAACCCGAACAGGTTGCAGACGCACACGCAGCTCCAGGTGATCCTCAAGCCCGACCCGGGCAACCCGCAGGAGCTCTACCTGGGCAGCCTCGAGGCCATCGGGATCGACGTGAAGGCCCACGACGTCCGGTTCGTCGAGGACAACTGGGCCTCGCCGGCGCTCGGCGCCTGGGGCCTGGGCTGGGAGGTCTGGCTCGACGGCCTGGAGATCACCCAGTTCACGTACTTCCAGCAGGCCGGCGGCCTCAACCTCGAGCCGGTGTCGGTCGAGATCACCTACGGCATCGAGCGCATCATCATGGCGCTGCAGGACAAGACCCACTTCAAGGACGTCGAGTACGCCGACGGCATCAGCTACGGCGAGGTGTTCGGCCAGAGCGAGTACGAGATGTCGCGGTACTACCTGGACGACGCCGACGTCGCCGCCAACCGGCAGCTGCTCGAGATCTACGCGGCCGAGGCCCAGCGGCTGATCGACGCCGGTCTGCCGGTGCCCGCGCACACCTACGTGCTCAAGTGCTCGCAAGCGTTCAACGTGCTCGACTCCCGGGGCGCGGTGTCCACCGCCGACCGGGCGGCCGAGTTCGCCCGCATGCGCCGCCTCGCCGGCGACGTCGCCCGGCTGTGGGTCGCCCGGCGCGAGGAGCAGGGTCATCCGCTCGGCCTGGTCGCGGCG
Source organism: Actinoplanes sp. M2I2 (assembly GCF_023544445.1). GTDB lineage: Bacteria > Actinomycetota > Actinomycetes > Mycobacteriales > Micromonosporaceae > Actinoplanes. The sequence goes on from NZ_JALPVJ010000009.1 coordinate 172,073, forward strand.
CTGCCGCCCGCCGCCGCGGTGGCCGCCCCGGCCTCCCGGGCCAACCCGCGGACGCTGGTCTTCGAGATCGGCACCGAGGAGCTGCCGCCGTCGGAGGCCCGGGCCGCGCGGGAGTACGTGCGGCGCGCGCTGACCGAGGGCCTGGACGGCACGCGGCTCGAGCATGACGAGGTACGCGTGTTCGCCACCCCCCGGCGCCTGGTCGCCCTGGTCGCCTCGGTCGCGGCCCGGGAGCCCGACCACGTACGCCAGGTCCGGGGTCCCAAGGTCGGCGCGCCGGCCAAGGCGATCGAGGGTTTCGCGCGCGGCCAGGGCGTCGCCGTCGACGACCTGGAGACCGGGGAGATCAACGGCGCCCAGCATCACCTGGTCCGCAAGAACGAGACCGGCGGGGCGGCCGCCGAGGTGCTGGCGCCCGTCCTGGCCAAGGTCGTGAGCGGGCTGCGCGGCGCCAAGAACATGCGGTGGAACGACCCGCAGCTCTCGTTCACCCGCCCGATCCGCTGGCTGACCGCGCTGTGGGGCGACGACGTGGTGCCGGTCGCGGTCGGCGTGCTGTCGGCCGGCCGGCAGACGCGTCTGCTGCGGACCGCCGCGGAGCCGATCACCCAGATCGCGTCGGCCGAGACGTTCATGGAGACGCTGGCGCTGGCCGGCATCGTGGCCGACCCCGACGACCGCCACGACCTGATCGTCACCGGCGCGCAGGACGAGGTCTACCCCGAGGGCCGCATCGACGTGGCCGGCGAGGCCGCGCTGATCGAGCAGATCACCTACCTGGTCGAGGCGCCGACCCCGCTGCTGGGCACGTTCGACGAGAGCTACCTGTCGCTGCCCGACGCCGTGCTGACGACCGTGATGCGCAAGCACCAGCGCTATCTGCCGGTCCGGGCCGCCGACGGCTCGCTGCTGCCGATGTTCGTCACCGTGGCCAACGGGCCGGTCGACGTCGACCTGGTGCGCACCGGCAACGAGGCGGTGCTGCGGGCCCGCTACGAGGACGCGGCCTTCTTCTACCGGGCCGACCGCAACACGTCGCCGGCCGACATGCGGGAACGGCTGTCCCGGCTCACGTTCACCGACAAGCTGGGCTCGATGGCCGACCGGTCGGCCCGCATCGCCGCCCTGGCCACCTCCCTGGCCGAGTCGCTCGGCCTGTCGTCGGCCACGCTGGGCCGGGCCGCGCGCCTGGTCAAGTTCGACCTCGGCTCCCAGCTGGTCACCGAGATGACCAGCCTGGCCGGTGTCATGGCCCGCGACTACGCCCTGCACGCCGGTGAGCCGCGCGACGTGGCCCAGGCCGTCTACGAGGCCGAGCTGCCCCGCAACACCGGCGACGACCTGCCGTCCTCGATCCCCGGCGCGCTTCTCTCGCTGGCCGACCGCCTCGACCTGGTGACCGGCCTGGCGGCCACGGTCGGCCTGCCCACGGGCAGCAGCGACCCCTTCGCCGTACGCCGGGCCGTGCTCGGTCTGCTGGCGGTGCACCGGGCCCACCCGGCCCTGTCCGGCCTGTCCCTGCTCGACGGTCTGCGCGCGGCCGCCGAGCAGCAGCCCGTCCCGGTCCCGCCCGCGGTGATCGACAGCGCGGGCGAGTTCCTGGCCCGGCGTTTGGAGCAGGCGCTCACCGAGGAGGGCCGCCCGGTCGACCGCGTGCGGGCCGCGCTCCCCCACTACGCCCGGCCGTCGGTCGTCGACACGCTGCTCGCCCAGCTCGGCACGCTGGTCGGCAACCCCGACTTCGTGGCGGTGGCCGCGGCCATCCAGCGGGCCCGCCGCATCCTGCCCGCCGACACCGTGGCCGGTTACGACCCGGCGGTCCTGACCGAGCCGGCCGAGCTGGCCCTGCACGAGGCCGTGGCCGGCGTGAAGGTCGACTGGGGCACCGACCTGGTCGCCTTCACCGCCGCGGTCGAGCCGCTGGTCGAGCCCCTGGCCCGCTTCTTCGACGAGGTCTTCGTGATGGCCGAGGAGCCCGCGCTGCGGGCGGCTCGCCTGGGACTGCTGGCCACGGTCCGCGATCTGGGCGCGGGCCTGCTCGACTGGCCGGAGCTGCGGCTGTGAGTCCCCGCGCGGAAGCACGGCAACGAAGCCATCACGATCGGGACGGCGCACGGCCGCCCGGGGCGGCGAGGACCGGGCGGCTGGCCTAGGCTCGCCGGAATGTGGCTACGGCAGGTGTGGGACAAGCACCACGAAGCGGCGAAATTCCTCCTCGTGGGTGGCGTCTGCTTCGTGGTCACGACCGCGATCAACTACGCGCTCAAGCTGACCGTCCTGCACGAGAAGCCGGTCACCGCCCTGGCCATCGCCACGATCCTGGCGACCGTTCTGAGCTACGTGCTCAACCGGGAGTGGTCGTTCCGGCACCGCGGTGGCCGGGAGCGGCACCACGAGGCGGCCATGTTCTTCACCGTCAGCGCGATCGCCATCGGGCTCAACCTGATCCCGCTCGGCGTCTCCCGCTATCTCCTGCACCTGCAGGTGCCGACCGTGAGCCGGCCGGTGCAGGAGATCGCCGACTTCGTCAGCGGCATCATCCTCGGCACGCTGGTCGCCATGGTGTTCCGGCTGTGGGCGTTCAAGCGGTTCGTCTTCCCGCAGCCCCAGGCGCGCCCGCACCGTACGCCCCAGCCGGCCGGTCCGCGCAGCCGCAGACTGCTGCACCGACGCGGCCCCGCGCCCCGGCAGCGCACGAGCAACGGGGAGAGCGCCCGGCGCACCAGCGCCGAACGCTGACCGCGAATCAGCGCGCCAGCACCAGCCGCAGCAGCGTCTCACCGTCGGCGGCGTACCGGGCGTGCATCACGAACCAGGGGAAAGCCCACTCGTCGGCCGGGCCGGTCGCGTTGTGCCCCGACCGGTCCGGGTCGGTGCTGCTCGCCGGACGGCCCAGGGCCGCCCACAGGCTGCTGCGCCGGGCGATCGTGCCCCCGCGACCCGGGATGGCGCCGCGGAACGACCGGAACCCGGCGTCGCCGTTGAAGTGCAGCACGACCCGGCCGACCCGGTCGTGCTCGTCGACGGCGACCGAGACGCCGTGGTCGCGTGACTCGTAGGTGCGGGCACCCTGGGTGGCCATCAGACCGTACTCACGGCTGACGGCCAGCGCCCGGCCCTCGAGCAGGTTCTGTCCGAGCAGCTGGGTCAGGTCGCTTCGCGGGACGACGTTCGGCTGCATACGTCACTCCTGGTCAGGGATTCGCCGGTCACTGTAAGCAGGTCGAGTTAACTTTGCGTGAACCCGCGCAGCCTTCCCGCGCCGTTTCCGTGATCGCTACGCCGACGATGCCTCGGCGTCGGTTTTGTCCCTTCGACTCATCCCGGGACCCCCGGCGACGGACGCCGCGGCGAATCCCGTGGAGGATCACGTGGCCGACCGACGTCAGGTGCTGCGCATGGGGGCTGTCGCCGCGGCCGCGCCCGCGCTCGCCGGAACGGTTGCCGCCCCGGCGCTCGCGCACGGGCCCCGGCACAAGCAGCCCGAGATCTTCGGGCACCGCGGCGCCTCCGGCTACCGGCCGGAACACACGCTCGCGTCGTACGAGCTCGCGGCCCGGATGGGCGCCGACTACATCGAGCCGGACCTGGTCGCCACCAAGGACCAGGTGCTGGTGTGCCGGCACGAGCCCGAGATCGGCGGCACCACCGACGTGGCGAGCCGGCCCGAGTTCGCCGCCCGCCGCAAGACGGTGCTGCTCGACGGGGTCAGCGTCACCGGCTGGTTCACCGAGGACTTCACCCTGGCCGAGCTGAAGACCCTGCGCGCGATCGAGCGGCTCCCCGCCGTCCGCCAGGAGAACACCCTGTACGACGGCCTGTTCCCCGTGCCCACCTTCCAGGAGGTGCTCGATCTGCGGGCCCGGCTGTCCCAGGAGCTCGGCCGGGACATCGGCGTCATCCCCGAGACCAAGCACCCCACGTACTTCCGCCGGCTCGGCCTCGACCTCGAGACCCCGCTCGTCCGGACCCTGCGCAAGAACCGCCTCGACCGGCGGGGCGCCCGGGTGTGGATCCAGTCGTTCGAGGCGGCCAACCTCAAGGTGCTGCAGCAGCAGTACCGGGTGCAGGTCAACCTGATCTTCCTGACCAGCGCGACCGGCAGCCCGTTCAACGACACCCGGACGTACGCGCAGTATCTGACGCCGGCCGGCCTCAAGGAGCTGTCGTCCTTCGTGGACGGCATCGGCCCCGACAAGAACCAGGTCATCCCGCGCAAGGCCGACGGGACGCTGGGCACGCCGACCACGCTGGTGCGCGACGCGCACGCGGCCGATCTCAAGGTCATCCCGTACACGTTCCGCGCCGAGAACCAGTTCCTCCCGGCCGACTACCGGGTGGGCGCCGACCCGACCGCCTACGGCCGGGCCATCGACGAGCAGATCACGTTCCTCGAGACCGGCATCGACGGCCTGTTCACCGACCAGCCCGACATCGGCGTGCTCTCCCGGACGCTCGCCGACTGACCCCGGACGGTGGTCGCGCCGAGCGCGGCGCGACCACCGACCGCTCCGGGCCCGCCGGGTGCCGCCCGGCGGCGTCAGTGCAGCAGCGCGGGGCCGAGCAGCTCGAAGGCCTGATCCGTCAGCTCCATCGGATCCACCCGGCCGTCGCTGTGGGCCCAGCGCTCCAGCGCGGTGTTGAGAGCCACGAAGGCCAGGCGCGTGGCGACCTCGGGGAAAAGCGCCCCCGGCTCGAGCCCCAGACGCGCGGCCAGCACGACGGCCAGGTCGGCCTGCCACCGCGACTGGCGTTCCAGCGAGCGCGCGTGCAGCACCGGCGTCCGCAGGATCAGCCGGACCACCGCGAGGGTCTTGGCCGCGTCGTGGTGGCCGGCGCAGAAGTCGATCGCCACCGTCACGGCGTGGCGCAGCGACTGCGCGGGCAGCTCCCCCGCCGGCCGGGACTCCAGCTCCGCGCGCATCTGATCGCCCAGGTCGGCCAGCAGCTGGATGACCACGTCCTCCTTGGACGCGTAGTAGCGGTGGAACGTGCGCCGGGACATGCCGGCGGCGGCCACGATGTCGTCGACCGTGGTCTCGTCGTAGCCCCGGACGGCCAGCAGCTGCAGGGCCGTCTCGCGCAGCTCCTCACTGACCAGGCGGCGCTTGCGCTCGGCCAGTGTGGGCGGCAGCGCGGCGGGCGGGGCCGGGTCGGGCACGGACAACGACATGATGCGCATGCTACAGCACGCCTTTGTTGACACACTGTGTCATGCGGGGCACGATGAGGCGCATGAAGGCACACGGGGAACTCGCGGGACGAACCTTTGTGGTCACGGGGGCCGGCAGCGGACTCGGGCTCGCGACCTCACGGGCGATCGCCGAGCGCGGCGGGCACGTCGTTCTGGCCGTACGGGACGAAGTGAAGGGACGGAAAGCGCGAGCCGCGCTCGGCGGCGCGGGCGAGGTGCGCCACGTCGATCTGGCCGATCTCGACTCGGTCCGCCATTTCGCCGCCGGGCTCGACCACGCCGACGTGCTCATCAACAACGCGGGCGTGATGGCGCCCCCGCGCACGGTCAGTGAGCAGGGATACGAGCTGCAACTCGCGGTGAACCACCTGGCTCACTTCCTGCTGACCGGGCTGCTGCTCGACCGGCTCGCGGCCGGCATCGACCCGCGCGTGGTCACGGTCAGCTCGGTCCTGCACAAGAACGGCCGGCTCGACTTCGACGACCTCAACGGCGAGCGCCGCTATCGCGCGACCGCCGCCTACAACAACTCCAAGCTGGCCAACGCCGTCTTCGGCCTCGAGCTGGACCGTCGCCTGCGCGCGACCGGCTCGCCGGTCAAGAGCCTGCTCGCGCATCCCGGCTACGCCGTGACGGGCCTGCAGGCGGGCGTCCGGCCGGGTCTCTACCGCACCCTGCTGACCCGGGTCGGCAACCCGCTGATCGCGGTCAGCGCCGAGCAGGGCGCCCGCCCGGCGGTGCACGCCGCCACGGAACCGGGCGTGCAGAGCGGCCAGTTCATCGGCCCGACCGGCTTCGCCGGCCTGCGCGGCGCTCCGGGCGTGGTGCGACCGGCCCCGGTCGCCACCGATCCCGGCACGGGCCGCCGGTTGTGGGACGTCTCCGAGCAGATGACCGGCAACGCCTACTTGTCGACGATGGCCGGATAGACCTGGTCGAAGCTGATCGTCTTGCCGAAGCCGCTCGCCACGATGACGGTCAGGCCGAGCAGCACGCCGAGCACGACGATCGCGAAGAGCGCGTACGCCACGACCTTGCCCGTCGGACGCGGCGCGGCCGTCCCGCCGCCGGCGCCGGCGGCCAGCGACCGGATGCCCAGCGCGAAGAGGACCGGCAGCCCGGCCCCGAGGATCAGCCCGGCCAGCAGCACCTTCCAGGCGCCCTCGAGCGCGAATCCCAGGTTGCTCATCGGCTCACGGCTCCCGTCGGGACGCGCTCGGCCACGGCCGCCGGCTCGTCCCACTCGTCGTTGACGTTGGTGTGGTCGACCGGCGCGAGCCGGGAACGCAGCCACATGCCACCCGCGGCGACGAGCAGCAGCGCGAAGATGACGACGGCGCCGGCGACGCCGCCCACGAAGTCGCCGAGATACCACATGAGGGCGCCGACGACCGCAGCCGCGGGGAGCGTGATGAGCCAGGTGGCGACCATCCGGCCGGCCACCCGCCAGCGCACCTGCGCGCCCGGCTTGCCCACCCCGGAACCGAGGATCGAGCCGGTCGCCACGTGCGTCGTGGACAACGCGAAACCGAGGTGGCTGGAGGCCAGGATGACCGCCGCCGACGACGACTCGGCCGCCATGCCCTGCGGCGGCGCGATCTCCACCAGACCTTTGCCCAGCGTCCGGATGATCCGCCAGCCACCGAGGTAGGTGCCCAGCGCGATGGCGACCGCGCACGCCGCCTTGACCCAGAACGGGATGTTCTTCGTGTCGGTCCAGTCGCCCGCCGCGATCAGCGCCAGCGTGATGACACCCATCGTCTTCTGCGCGTCGTTGGTGCCGTGAGCCAGCGAGACCAGCGAGGCGCTGCCGATCTGACCCCAGCGGAAACCGTTCTCGGTGAAGCGGGCCGCGACGCCGACCGTGACCTTGTAGATCAGCCAGGTGCCCACCGCCGCCACCACTCCGGCGATGAGCGGGGAGATCAGGGCGGGCAGGATCACCTTGCCCACCACACCGTCGAGCTTGGAGCCGTTGCCGTTCCAGTTCACTCCGGCCCAGCCGAGCCCGGCGATCGTCGCGCCCACCAGACCGCCGAACAGCGCGTGCGACGAGCTCGAGGGCAACCCCAGCAACCAGGTGAACAGGTTCCAGACGATGCCGCCGATGAGGCCGGCCAGCACGATCAGGAGCAGGGCGGTGCCGCCGTCGCTGGTGAGCGACTCCTTGGGGGTGCCGTCGGAGTTCTGGATGCGGACGACCGCGTTGCTGACGGTCAGGGCGACCTCGACCGAGAGGAACGCGCCGATCAGGTTGAGGATGCCGGAGAGCGCGACGGCCACCTTGGGGCGCAGGGCGCGGGTGGCGATGGAGGTGGCCATCGCGTTCGCCGTGTCGTGGAACCCGTTGGTGAAATCGAAGCCGAGGGCTGTGACCACCACGAGAACCAGGATCACCGATGTCTCTGTCACACGGCCAGAGTCGCTGCCCGGACAGCGGCGCAACAGAGTTCAGCAACTGTGAATTTGATATTACGCTCGTTACCCGCGAGATCATGGACAGTTCACCGGATGTTCAACCGCGACGTGACGCAGGTAATCGCGCTCTTCCCGGTCAGTCGTTGGGCGGGTCGGCCAGCGGCCAGCCCCCGGCGGCCAGCCGGGCCGACACCCGCACCACGTCCTCGGGAGTGGCACTCTGGAGCATCGAATCGTTGATCATGGTTTCGATGTCCTGCGCGTTGATCGGGTCCGGGCTCTGCAGCGACTGCTCGGCCAGGTCGTTCGCGATCTTGCGAACCTCCTCCTCGGTCAGCTTGCGGCGCAGCACGCCCAGCAGCGCCACGTAGTCCCGCCGCGGCACGCCGGTCGGGTATCCGGCGCGCAACCAGTCGACCGCGCGAACCAGGAAATTGGAGCGACTGTCGGTCACGGCCTCGCCTCTAATTGTCCACGATGGTCGGATAGATGTGCTCGAAGCTGAGCGTCTTGCCGAAGCCACTGGCCACGATGAAGATGATGCCCATCAGCGCGACCAGGACGACGAGCACGAAGAGGGCGTAGGCCACGACGCGCCCGACCGGGTGCGGCGCGGCGTGGTCGACCTCGGCGTCGCCGCCGGCGCCGAAGGCCATCGAGCGGATGCCCAGCGCGAACACGGCGGGCAGACCGGCGCCGAGGATGAGGCCGGCCAGCAGCACCTTCCACGCGCCTTCCAGAGCGAATCCCAGGTTACTCACTCAGACCGCCGTTCCCGCGGGCTCGCGGCGCTCGGCCGTCTCGTCCCACTCGTCGTTGACGTTGTTGTGGTCGACCGGCGTCTTGCGCGAGTGCCAGTACATGTAACCGGCCGCCGCCACCAGGATCAGGAAGACGACCAGGGCGCCGGCGAGGCCGCCGATCGAGTCGCCGATGAACCACATCAGCGCGCCCACGACCGCGGCCGAGGGCAGCGTGATCAGCCAGGCGGCGACCATGCGCCCGGCCACCCGCCAGCGCACCTGCGCGCCCGGCTTGCCCACCCCGGAACCGAGGATCGAGCCGGTCGCCACATGGGTCGTGGACAACGCGAACCCCAGATGGCTGGAGGCCAGGATGACCGCCGCCGACGACGACTCGGCCGCCATGCCCTGCGGCGGCGCGATCTCCACCAGACCCTTGCCCAGCGTCCGGATGATCCGCCAGCCACCGAGATAGGTGCCCGCCGCGATGGCCAGGGCACAGGACGCCTTGACCCAGAACGGGATGCTCTTGGTATCGGTCCAGTCGCCCGCCGCGATCAGCGCCAGCGTGATGACACCCATGGTCTTCTGCGCGTCGTTGGTGCCGTGGGCCAGCGAGACCAGCGAGGCGCTGCCGATCTGACCCCAGCGGAAACCGTTGTCGGTGAACCGCTTGGCCACCCCGACGGTGAGCCGGTAGATCAGCCAGGTGCCGACCGCGGCCACCACGCCGGCGATGACCGGCGAGAGCAGCGCCGGGAGGATCACCTTGCCGACCACACCGTCGAGCTTGGAGCCGTCGCCGTTCCAGTTCACCCCGGCCCAGCCGAGGCCCGCGATGGTGGCGCCGATGAGGCCGCCGAACAGCGCGTGCGACGAGCTCGAGGGCAACCCCAGGAGCCAGGTGAACAGGTTCCAGACGATGCTGCCGACCAGGCCGGCCAGCACGATGAGCAGGAGAGCCGACCCGCCGTCGGAGGTCAGCGACTCCTTGGGGGTGCCGTCGGAGTTCTGGATGCGGACGACCGCGTTGCTGACGGTCAGGGCGACCTCGACCGAGAGGAACGCGCCGACCAGGTTGAGGATGCCGGAGAGGGCCACGGCCACCTTCGGCCGCAGTGCCCCCGTGGCGATGGACGTGGCCATCGCGTTCGCCGTGTCATGGAACCCGTTGGTGAAGTCGAACCCGAGGGCCGTGATCACCACCAGGACCAGAATGACCGTTGTCTCTGTCACAAGCGACAGCGTCGCTCGGAAAAGTCAGACCTGAAAGGCCCCTGTGAGCAGGAACTGAAGGTTCGAAACCCGTTGGGAGATCACACACCGGCCGTTCGCCGGATCGTCAGCTTCGGCCAGGTTTCACCGGTCCCGAAGCCCTCGGACCGGGGAACCGTCGCCGAACTTTACCGGCGAAGGGCCGGACCCGGGGGGTCCGGCCCTTCTTACTCAGGAAACTGTCAGCTGCTGGGTTCCAGCACGACGGTCGCCGTGCCGGTCTGCGGCGGGGTGCCGGCGTCGGTGTACGACGCCACGAAGACCGCGGTCAGGTTGTCGGCCCCGGCGTGCCCGGGGTCGAGGAACGTGGTGATCGAGCCGGTGCAGCCGGACGCCGTGGACAGCGGGTGCCCATGCTCGTCGTGGCCGAGGATGTACGTCACGGTCACCCGCGAGCAGTCCACCGGCTGGTCGTCGGTCACCGCGACCTGGAAGTTCACGGTGTCGCCGAACTGGAACGGCTGCCCCTCCTCGGGCGTGGTGAAGGTGACCACCGGGGCGGCCGTGCCGACCGGCAGCCGGACTTCGGCCGAGGCCGAGCGGCCGGTGCTGTCGGTGACCTTCAGGGTCGGGCGGTAGTTGCCGTTCTCGGTGAAGGTGAAGGTCGGGTTGGGCGAGCGCGAGTCGACCCGGTTGTCGTTGTTCAGGTACCACTCGTACCGCAGGGCGTCACCGTCCGGGTCGGCCGTGCCGGCGCTGGAGAACTGCACCGTCAGCGGCGCCTGACCCAGGGTCGGGGTCGCCGTCATGCGCGGGATCGGGGTGCGGTTGCCGCGCACGTAGTCGAACCGGGAGAGCTGGGCGTCGGGGTTCTCGGCGAAGTACCCGTCGCCGTACTCGAGGACGTAGAGCGCGCCGTCCGGGCCGAACTCGAGGTCCATCGGGTTGTCGAAGACCAGCTCGGGCAGGACCGCCTCGATCTTCGTCACCTGGTTGCGCCGGTCCAGCGTGAGCGCCTTGACCCAGTCGCGGGTCCACTCGGCGAACAGCGGCTTGCCGTCGAACGCGGCCGGCCACTTGAACGGCGAGCGCGAGCGCTTGTCGTAGTCGTAGGCCGGGCCGCCCATCGGGCCGATGCCCCCGGTGCCGAGCTCGGGGAACTGCGCGCTGGCGCCGTACGAGTAGGCGATCTCGGCCTTCTCGACCGGCGGCAGGTTGCGCAGACCGGTGTTGTTGGGCGACTCGTTGACCGGCGCGGCGCAGTTGAACGGCGCGCCCGAGGTGCCGGTGGCGAAGTCGTAGTCCACGTACGGCTTGTCGGCGTCGGCGCAGTAGGGCCAGCCGTAGTTCGCCGGCTTGTCGATCGCCAGCCAGCGGCCGTGACCCGCGGGACCGCGCGCCGGGTTCGGGTTCTGCGCGTCCGGCGAGTAGTCGCCCAGGTAGAGGACGTCGGTCTCCGGGTCGATGGTGAACCGGAACGGGTTGCGCAGACCCATCGCGTAGATCTCGGCCTTGGTCTTGGCCGTGCCCGGCTTGAACAGGTTGCCCCGGGGGATCGTGTAGCGGCCGTTCGCGCCGACCTTGATGCGCAGCACCTTGCCACGCAGGTCGTTGGTGTTGGCCGCGGAGCGCTGGGCGTCGAAGACCGGGTTGCGGTTGGCCCGCTCGTCGATCGGCGCGTAGCCGTCGGACGAGAACGGGTTGGAGTCGTCACCGGTCGACAGGTAGAGGTTGCCCTTGCTGTCGAAGTCGATCTTGCCACCGACGTGGCAGCACTGCCCGCGGTCGACCGGCACCTGAAGGATCTTCTGCTCGGTGTCGAGCCGCAGCGTGCTGCCGGCCAGCTTGTAACGCGACAGCTGCAGGTAGCCCTTGAAGCGCGCGAAGTCGGCGGCGGTGCCCTCGGTGGGCGCGTCGCCCTCGTTGACCGCCGGCGTCGCCGGGTCGTCGGACGGGGTGTCCAGCGGCGGCGAGTAGTAGACGTAGACCCACTTGTTGCGCTCGAAGTCGTTGTCGATCGCGATGCCCTGCACGCCCTCCTCGTCGTGCAGGTAGACCGGGATGGTCGCGGCCAGCACGTTGCGCCCGGTGGCGGGCTCGTGGATGCGCACCTCGCCGCCGCGGGCGGTGTGCAGCACCCGCCGGTCGGGCAGCACGGCGAGCGCGATGGGCTCGCCGGGCAGGTCGTTGAGGGTGACCTTCTGGAAGTCGGAGGACGGGGGCAGCGGCTGGGCGGACGAACCTCCGCCGGCCACGGCCGCGGAGGGCGTGAGCAGCAGGGCCGCGCCGACGACACTGAGTGTCGCCAGCCTTCCCCTGTTTTGCCAGTTCAGCATCAGAAACGGAGTCCTTCGAGGTAGTCGTAGCCGCGCTCGGCCGTGGCCAGCGCGTCGGCGGGAGTACGCGGCGGCGACCCGGCGTCGTCACGCTCCACGATGTACTCGATCAGTCCGGCTTCCCGGGAGTTCTCGAAGATGCGGCCGAAGTCGATCAGGCCGTCACCCGGGTCGGCGAAGGCGGCGTTCACGTCGAGGTCCTTGACGTGAACCTGCTTGATGCGGCCGCGGTTCTCCTTGATGATGTCGACCGGGTCATGGGCGCCACGGAAGGCCCAGTAGAGGTCGACTTCGAAGTGGACATACCGGCTGTCGGTCTCACCGAAGAGGATGTCCATGCCGGTGAGCTTGGTGCCGGTCTGCCGGAAGAACTCGGCGTGGTGGTTGTGGTAACCGAACGACAGCCCGGCCCGCCGGGCCAGCCGGCCGGCCTTGTTGAGGTCGGCCGCGAAGGCGCGGTAGACGGCCGCGTCGCGGATCGGCCCGTTCGCGCCCTGCCCGAAGAACGGGTGGACGATGAACTTGTTGCCGACGATGTTCGCGTCCTCGAGGGCGGCCTCCCAGACGGAGGCGTCGAACGGCTGCGGGATGCCGACGTGGCCCGAGGTGGCCCGCAGGCCGGCGGCGTTGAGGGCGGCCCGGAACTGGGCGGCCGTGCGGCCGACGAACCCGGCGTGCTCGACCCGGGTGTAGCCGATCTCGGCCAGTTCGGCCAGGCTGTCCTCGAGGTTAACGTTCAACTGATTACGAAGCGTGTAGAGCTGGACACTGATCTGGTCGCGGGGCACTCGGCGGGACGCGTGCGAGCCCCCGGCGCTGGCGGTGCCGGGAACGGCCAGGGTTGCTGCGGCGCCGGCCGCGGCCGCGGCGCCGAGAAGTTGGCGACGGTTCAGGGATTGCGGCATTGCGTCTCCTTCGAACGACATCGTTCGATGAGATTACCGATGTGTTTCGTCCGAAGTGAAGCTAAGTTTCTTCAGATCAAGCGAAAGTTTCCAACGTGGATACAAAACGCCTCGGCCACCAGGGGTGACCGAGGCGTTCATTGATATAACTATGGGTCAGCTGATGCGAGCCTCGGCGTCCACCCGGGACAGCGCGCCGGTCAGGATGGCCAGTCCCTCGCGGGCCTCCTCCTCGGTCAGGGTCAGCGGCGGGCCCATCCGCAGCACGTTCCCGTGCAGGCCGCCCTTGCCGACCAGCAGACCACCGGCCCGGCACTCGTCGAAGACGCGCACCGTGGCGGCCGGGTCGGGCTCGGTGGTGCCGGGCCGGACGATCTCGACGCCGATCATCAGGCCCCGGCCGCGCACCTCCCCCACGCAGCCCAGGTCGAGCGCGCGCAGCCCGTCCAGCAGGATGGCGCCGGTGCGGGCGGCGTTGCCCTGCAGGTCGTGGTCGAGCACGTAGTCGAGCACGGCATTGCCGGCCGCCATCGACAGCGGGTTGCCGCCGAACGTGGAGAAGCTGATCGCCGGGACCGCGTTCATCACCTCGGCCCGGCCCACGACGCCGCCGAGCGCGAAGCCGTTGCCGATGCCCTTGGCGAACGTGATGAGATCGGGCGTGACGCCGTGCGCCTGATATCCCCAGAAGTGCTCGCCCGTGCGTCCCCACCCGGTCTGCACCTCGTCGGCGATCAGCAGGATGCCGCTCTCCGACAAAACCTTCTGGTACGCCCCCAGGAGCCCGTCGGGGCCGGCCACGAACCCGCCGACGCCCTGGATCGGCTCGGCGATCAGCGCGGCCACGTCCCCGGCGGTGACCGTGGCCAGCACCTCGCGCAGGTCGTCGACCGCCGCGTCGAGGATGTCGCCGTCGGCCAGCCCGGCCATCCGCCCGCGCAGCCGGTCGCCCGAGGCCAGCCACTGCACGTTGAGCGGGCTGAGCGAGCTCGACGACCAGCTGCGGTGGCCGGTGACCGCCATGGTGGCGAACGTCCGGCCGTGGTAGCTGTTCTTGACCGCCAGGATCTGGTTGGAGCGGCGGATGTTCGCGGCCATCAGCAGCGCCGCCTCATTGGCCTCGCTCCCCGAGTTGGTGAAGAAGACGCGGGCGTCCGGGATGCCGGAGACCCGGGCGATCTTTTCGGCCAGCTCGACCTGGTGGCGGATGAGATAGAGCGTCGAGCTGTGCACGACGCCGGTGGCCAGCTGGCGCTGGACGGCCTCGTTGACCTCGGCGACGTCGTAACCGATCATCGTGGTCAGCACGCCGCCGAAGAAGTCCAGATAGGTGCGCCCGTCGGCGCCCTTCACCCGGCGCCCCGACCCTTCGACGATCTCGAGGGCGTCGTCGCCGTAGTACATCGGCATCCACCCGGGCAGGACGGCCCGGTGGCGGGCGAGCAGGTCATCGGTCATGGTCGGCTCCTTCGCAGGTCTGACTGCGCGTCTGACTGCGCGCGTGATGGGACTGCACGTCGGATCGGCGCCCGCGAGCCGGGCCGGGTCATCGCCAGCCCCGCGGATGCGGGCGGGCCCGGGGTCCGCTGCCCCGGCTGTCGAGCTGGGCCGCGGCGGCCAGAGCGTCGGCCACCTCGCCGACGTTCCCGGCGACCAGGCCGGCGGTGACGCGCACGTGATCGCGGTCGAGCGGGGTGACGCAGAAGGGCGCGCCGGGTGAGACCGCTATGCCGTGGGCGGCCAGCGTCACCATGGCGATCTGCTGGTCGTCGACGGCCATCCACAGGTTGATGCCGTCGGCGGCGGTCGCGGTCACGCCCCGCTCCCGCAGCGCGCCGAGCAGGGCCGCGCGCCTGTCCGCGTACGCGTCCCGGGCCCGCGCGACCTGGGCCGTGGCTCCCGGATCGGTGAGCAGGTCGAGCAGCACCCCCTGCAACAGCCGGCTGGACCAACCGGGCCCCAGCAGCCGCCGGTCGGTCAGCGGGCCCAGGACGCTCGCGGGACCGCCGACGGCGGCGAGGCGCAGGTCGGGACCGTGCGATTTGGAGAAGCTGGCGACGTGCACCGTCCGCTCGCCGAGAAGGGCGCCGAGGCTGACCGGCGGGGCCGACGAGATGTCGCCGGCGTGATCGTCCTCGACCACCAGCACGTCGGGGAAGCCGTCCAGCACGGCGGCCAGCTCGGACGCCCGCGCCGGCGACAGGCTCACCCCGGTCGGGTTGTGGGCCCGGGGCTGCAGGAAGACGGCCACGGCGGGATAGTCGCCGAGCACGCGGCGCAACGCGGCGGGACGCATCCCGGCCTCGTCCAGCGGCACACCGACCACCGTGGCGCCGACCGTCTGCAGCAGGTCGAGCAGCGGCGGGAAGGCCGGGTTCTCCACGATGACGTGGTCGCCGAACCGCACCACCTCGCCGATCACCCGGTCGAGCGCGTCGAGCGCGCCGTCCACCACGGTCAACCGTTCGGGCGGGAACGGCCACCGCTCCCGCAGCCGGGCCTCGAGCGCGGGCAGCACCGGCGCGTCGAGATAGCTGGAGGTCAGCCGCCCGTCCCCGATCCGCTTGAGCGCGTCGGTCAGGTCGGGCAGCAGATCGTGGTCGGGCACGCCGGTGGAGAGGTCGAGCGGCACGGCGGCGATCGGGCCCCCGAGCTGTGCGTAGCGCAACCGCTGCCGGGGCAGCACGGGCGCGGCCACGTACGAGCCCGACCGGCCCCGCGTCTCGATCGCGCCCGCCCGGGTGAGGCTGCGCCACGCCTCGCTGACCGTGGTCGGGCTGACCCCGAGCTCGCGCGCGACGTCGCGGACGGTCGGCAACCGGGTGCCGGCCGGCAGGCGCCCGGCGGTCACCAGGCGGCTCACGGCCGCGGCGATGCCCCGGGCCGTGCGGTCGTCGACCGCCCCGGTGATCAGCGCGAGCAAATTACCTCTCCGAAACAATCCGTTACGTTCAAGCAATTGTCCGCCTGAATGTGTGTCATTAGTGTCCTACGGCATCCGGCGGCTTCAAGCAAGTCCTAGCGCAGCGGCTATGACGGGGAGTAGACACACGATCACAGGCGCTTTCACCGCGCCGCCGCTTCAAGAAAGGGGCAGTCATGAGCGACATCATTCGTGCGGCCCTCGTCCAGACGACGTGGACGGGCGACAAGGAATCGATGATCAAGGCGCACGAGGACTATGCCCGCGACGCCGCCGCGCAGGGCGCGAAGGTGATCTGCTTCCAGGAACTTTTCTACGGGCCGTATTTTTGCCAGGTCCAGGACTCGAGCTTCTACGAGTACGCCGAGTCGATCCCCGGCCCCACCACCGAACGCTTCCAGGCTCTGGCCGCCGAGCTCGGCCTGGTGATGGTCCTGCCGATGTACGAAAAGGAGCAGGAGGGCGTCCTCTACAACACCGCGGCGGTCGTCGACGCCGACGGCTCCTACCTCGGCAAGTACCGCAAGCACCACATCCCCCAGGTGAAGGGGTTCTGGGAGAAGTTCTACTTCCGTCCCGGCAACCTGGGCTACCCGGTCTTCGACACGGCGGTGGGCAAGGTCGGCGTCTACATCTGCTACGACCGGCACTTCCCGGAGGGCTGGCGCGAGCTCGGCCTGGGCGGCGCGCAGATCGTCTTCAACCCGTCGGCCACCAGCCGCGGCCTGTCGAGCTATCTGTGGCAGCTCGAGCAGCCGGCCAGCGCGGTCGCCAACGAGTACTACATCGGCGCGATCAACCGGGTCGGCATCGAACCGCTGGGCGACGACGACTTCTACGGCCAGTCCTACTTCGTCGACCCGGAGGGCAAGTTCGTCGGCGAGGTCGGCGACACCCACGAACCCGAACTGATCATCCGCGACCTCGACCTCGGTCTGATCAAGACAGTCCGCGAGCGCTGGCAGTTCTACCGCGACCGCCGGCCGGAGTCCTACACCCGGACGGTCGAGCTGTGAGCACGCTGATCCGGGGTGGGACGGTGATCGGGCCGACCGGTCCGTATCCGGCCGACGTGCTGATCGACGGGGAGAGGATCGCGGCGATCTTCGCGCCGGGACAGGCCCCCGAGGGACCCGAGGTCATCGACGCCACCGGCAAGTACGTGATCCCGGGCGCGATCGACGCGCACACCCACATGCAGATGCCGTTCGGCGGCACCGAGGCCAGCGACACCTTCGACACCGGCACCCGGGCCGCGGCGATCGGCGGCACGACCACCATCATCGACTTCGCGATCCAGCGGTACGGCGAGGTGGTGCAGGACGGGCTGGCCGCGTGGCACGCCAAGACGGCCGGCCGGTGCCACATCGACTACGGCTTCCACATGATCGTCGGGGGCGTCGACGACGACTCGCTCAAGGCCATGGACCAGCTCGTGGCCAGTGAGGGCATCACCAGCTTCAAGCTCTTCATGGCGTACCCGGGCGTCTTCTACTCCGATGACGGCCAGATCCTGCGGGCGATGCAGAAGGCCCGGGACAACGGCGCCCTGATCATGATGCACGCCGAGAACGGGCCGGCCATCGACGTCCTGGTCAAGCAGGCCCTCGAACGCGGCGAGACCGACCCGGTCTTCCACGGACTGACCCGCCCGCAGGAGCTCGAGGCCGAGGCGACCAGCCGGGCCATCTGGCTCGCGAGCGTGGCCGCCGACTGCCCGCTCTACATCGTGCACCTGAGCGCGTCGAAGGCCCTGGAACAGGTCCGGGCCGCCCGCGACCTGGGACGCAACGTCTTCGCCGAGACCTGCCCGCAGTACCTCTATCTGACGCTGGAGGACCAGCTCGGCGCGCCCGGCTTCGACGGCGCCAAGTGGGTCTGCTCGACCCCGCTGCGCAGCAAGCACGAGAGTCACCGGGCCGACCTGTGGCAGGGCCTGCGCACCAACGACCTCTCCGTGGTCTCCACCGACCACTGTCCCTTCTGCATGAAGGACCAGAAGGAGATGGGCCTGGGCGACTTCTCCAAGATCCCCAACGGGATCGGCAGCGTCGAGCACCGGGTCGACCTGCTCTATCAGGGCGTGGTCGACGGCAAGCTGTCGCTGGCCCGCTGGGTCGAGACGATCGCGACCACCCCGGCCCGGATGTTCGGCATGTATCCGCGCAAGGGCATCATCGCGCCCGGCTCGGACGCCGACATCGTGCTCTACGACCCGGCCGGCCGCACCCGGATCAGCGTCGATACGCACCACATGAACATGGACTACTCGGCCTGGGAGGGCTGGGAGATCGACGGCAAGGTCGACACGGTCCTGTCCCGGGGCGAGGTCATCGCGTCCGGCGGCGAGTACACCGGGCGCGCCGGCCGGGGCAAGTACGTCCCCCGCGGCCTCTCCGACTACCTGATCTGAGGAGCAGCGCGTGGACATAGGTGTGGTGCTGCAGAACAACCCGCCCGCGCTGGCGGTGGTCGACCTGGCCAAGCGGGCCGAGGCGGCCGGGTTCAGCCACGTCTGGACCTTCGACTCGCACGTGCTCTGGCAGGAGCCGTTCGTCATCTACTCGAAGATCCTCGACGAGACCGAACGGGTGATCGTCGGCCCGATGGTCACCAACCCCGGCACCCGCGACTGGACGGTGCTCGCCTCGCTGTTCGCGACGCTCAACGAGATGTACGGCAACCGGACGATCTGCGGCATCGGCCGGGGCGACTCGGCGCTGCGGGTGCTCGGCGCCCAGCCGCAGTCACTGGCCCAGCTGCGCGAGTCGATCGGCGTCATCCGCGGGCTGGCCAACGGCGAGAAGGTCGAGCTGCGGGGCACGGAGCAACAGCTGGCCTGGGCCCCGGACAGCCGGCTCGAGGTCTGGGTGGCCGCGTACGGGCCCAAGGCTCTGGCCCTGACCGGGGAGGTCGGCGACGGGTACATCCTGCAGCTGGCCGACCCGGACATCGCGGCGTGGATGATCGGCGCCGTGCGACGGGCGGCCGAGCAGGCGGGCCGCGATCCGATGGCCGTCAAGTTCTGCGTGGCCGCGCCCGCGTACGTGGGTGACGACCTGGCCCATCAGCGCGAGCAGACGCGCTGGTTCGGCGGCATGGTCGGCAACCACGTGGCCGACATCGTCGCCCGCTACGGCGGCGACGGCACGGTGCCGCAGGTGCTCACCGACTACATCAAGGGCCGGTCGGGCTACGACTACGCCGAGCACGGGCGGGCCGGCAACACGCACACGTCGTTCGTGCCCGACGAGGTGGTCGACCGGTTCTGCATCCTCGGGCCGGTCGAGAACCACCTCAAGCGGCTCGAGGAACTGCGCGCGCTGGGGGTCGACCAGTTCGCCGTCTATCTGCAGCACGACGCCAAGGAGGAGACCCTCCAGGCGTACGGCGAGCACATCATCCCGGCCGTCTCGTGAGGAAGACCCTGTACGTCCTGGCCGGGCTGGCGTTCTTCGCGGTGCTCTGGGAGGGCTACAAGCTCGTCGGCAACCCGGAGGGCACGGTGCTCCTCGGCGTCCGCGTGCTGCCGCGAGCCGACGACCTGTCGATGCCCCACCTGTGGACGGTGGTGGAACGGCTCGGCCGCCCGGAGCTGACGGGCGGCCGGCCGGTCTGGATCGTGGTGGTGCAGGCGTGCCTGTTCACGCTCGGCATCACGGCCGCCGGCTTCGTCATCGGCGCGCTGGTCGGCCTGCTGCTCGCGGTGGCGATGGAGCGGTTCCGCCTCGTCGAACGGGGCCTTCTGCCGTACGTGATCCTGAGCCAGACCGTGCCGCTGGTGGCCCTGGCGCCGCTGGTGGCCGGTTGGGGCGGCACGATCATGCCGCCCTGGGCGACCGTGTCGGTGATCGCCGCCTACCTCGCCTTCTTCCCGGTGGCGGTGGGCATGCTGCGCGGTCTGCAGTCGCCGTCGGCCAGCGGGGTCGAGCTGATGCGCAGCTACGCCGCCGGGTGGTGGCGCACGCTGGTCAAGCTGCGGTTCCCGTCCGCCCTGCCCTACCTGTTCCCGGCTCTGCGTCTGGCCGGGGCGGCGGCGGTGGTCGGCGCCGTGGTCGGTGAGATCTCCACCGGCACCCGGGGCGGCGTGGGCCGCCTGATCATCGAATACTCGCGCGAGGCCACCTCGGACCCCGCGAAGGTCTACACCGCGATGCTCGGCGCCGCCCTGCTCGGCCTCGTCGTCGCCGGTCTCGTCAGCCTGCTGGAGGTGCCGCTGATGCGGCACCGGCGGCACGTGGAGGTGGTGACACTGTGAACGCGGTCGACATCAACGGCGTCACCAAGACTTTCAACCAGGGACGGGCGGACGAGGTCGTCGCGTTGTCCGAGGTCGACCTGACGGTCGGCGACGGCGAGTTCGTGTCGCTGATCGGGCCGTCGGGCTGCGGCAAGAGCACCCTGCTCCGGCTGATCGCCGATCTCATCACGCCGACCACCGGCACGGTCACCGTCGCCGGCAAGCCGGCCGGCGCGGCGCGCCAGGAGCAGGCGTACGGGATCGCCTTTCAGCAGTCCGGCCTGTTCGAGTGGCGGACCGTGCTCAAGAACGTCGAGCTGCCGCTGGAGCTGCGTGGCCTCTCGCGGGCCGAGCGCAAGGCCAGGGCCGAACAGATGCTGGCGCTGGTCGGGCTCGAGGACTTCGCCGGTCACTACCCGGCCCAGCTCTCCGGCGGCATGCAGCAGCGGGTGGCGATCGCCCGGGCGCTCGCCGTGCAGCCGCCGCTGCTGCTGATGGACGAGCCGTTCGGGGCGCTCGACGAGATGACCCGGGAGCGGCTGCAGTCGGAGTTGCTCGGCATCTGCGCCACGACCGGCACGAGCACGGTCTTCGTCACCCACTCCATCTCGGAGGCGGTGTTCCTGTCGAACCGGGTGGTCGTCATGTCGGCCCGGCCCGGGCGCATCACCGCGTCGGTCACTGTCGATCTGCCGAGCCGCGATGAGGCGGGCCGGCTGTCACCGGTCTTCTTCGAGAAGATCACCGAGGTTCGGCAGGCTCTTCGGGGCACGCCCGCCGCGCGGCCCACGGAGGGTGCTGCGGCCGGATCGGACGCACGATGAAGGGGGCCCGCTCGGTCCTGCCACCCGTGCTCGTCGGCGTGCTGGCCGTCGTGGCCTGGGAGCTCACCGTCTCGCTGGGCCGGATAGCGCCGTTCATCCTGCCCGCGCCGTCGGCGATCTGGCGGGAGCTGGTCGCGCAGCGGCAGAACGTGTGGGAGGCGGCGCTGGCCAGCGGCCAGAACGCGCTGATCGGCCTGGTCGCCGGGGCGGCGCTGGGCGTTCTCGCGGCGATGGCGGCGAGCCGCTTCAAGCCGCTCACCGAGGTCTCCATCCCGTTCGCGGCCATCCTCAACGCGCTGCCGATCATCGCGCTCGCGCCGATCCTCAACAACATGTTCGAGTCGACCAGCAGCATCCCGCGGCGGCTGGTGACCGCCATCATCGTGTTCTTCCCGGTCTTCGTGAACACCCTGCGCGGCCTGCGCGAGGTCGACCCCATCCATCAAGAGCTCATGCACACGTACGCGGCGGGCGGCTGGACCTTCGCGCGCAAGGTCCGCCTGCCCGGCGCCCTCCCCTACGTCTTCACCGGTCTGCGGCAGGCGTCGTCGCTGGCCGTGATCGCCGCGGTCGTCGCCGAGTACTTCGGCGGACTGCAGACCGGGCTCGGCTCGCGGATCACCTCCGCCGCCGCGTTCACCGCCTATCCCCGGGCCTGGGCCTTCGTGGTCGGCGCCTGCCTGCTGGGACTCCTCTTCTATCTGACCACGCTCCTGCTGGAGCGCCTGGCCATGCCGTGGCGAACGCGGCTGATCGCCTGAGCACCGCTCGCACCTCCGTCTTCCTCACCGCACTCTTCATCAATCGACCCCTCGGAGGACCCTCATGCGACGCATCCGGACAGTGACTTCCCTGGCCGCCGCCGCGATCCTGCTCGTGGCCGGCTGCGGCACGGCCGACCAGGACTCGGCCACGCCCGCGCCCGGCGGCAGCGGCGGCGCGCTCACCCCGATCAAGCTGCAGCTGCAGTGGTTCTACCAGGCCCAGTTCGCCGGCTACATCGCCGCCGTCGACCAGGGCTTCTACAAGGAGCAGGGGCTCGACGTGCAGCTGCTCGAGGGCGGCGTCGACATCGTGCCGCAGACCGTGCTGGCGCAGGGCAAGGCCGACTACGCGGTCGCCTGGGTGCCCAAGGCCCTCGCGTCGCGCGAGCAGGGCGCCGGCATCACCGACGTCGGGCAGATCTTCGGGCGGTCCGGGACGTACCAGGTGGCCTGGAAGGACAGCGGCATCACCAAGGCGGCCGACCTCAAGGGCAAGAAGGTCGGCAACTGGGGCTTCGGCAACGAGTTCGAGCTGTTCGCCGGCATGACCAAGGCCGGCCTGGACCCGGGTAAGGACGTCACCCTGGTGCAGCAGCAGTTCGACATGCAGGCGCTGCTCAAGAAGGAGATCGACGCCGCCCAGGCGATGAGCTACAACGAGTACGCCCAGCTGCTCGAGGCCAAGAACCCGGCCACCGGCAAGCTCTACACCGCCGACGACTTCTCGATCATCGACTGGAAGACCGAGGGCTCCTCGATGCTCCAGGACGCCGTCTGGGCCAATACCGAGAAGCTCAACGACCCGGCGTACCAGCAGCAGACCGTCAAGTTCCTGACCGGCACCATCAAGGGCTGGGCGTTCTGCCGCGACAACGCCGAGAAGTGCCGCGACCTGGTCGTGGCCAAGGGCTCCAAGCTCGGCAAGAGCCACCAGCTGTGGCAGGTCAACGAGGTCAACAAGCTGATCTGGCCGGCCGCCGGCGGTATCGGCGTGATCGACGACGCCAACTGGAAGCAGACCGTGGACATCTCGATGACCACGAAGAACCAGACCGGCGACACGGTGCTGACCAAGGCCCCCGACGGCCTGGCCTTCACCAACGACTACATCAACCAGGCGATCACCGCGGCCAAGGGCGCCGGCGTCGATGTCAACGGCACATCGTTCCAGCCCACCACCGTCACCCTCACCGAGGGCGGCGCCTGATCCACCCGGCCGGCGCGGGTGGTCCCGTCAGATCGGGACCATCCGTGCGGCCAGCGCCACCGCGGTGAGGTCACCGTCGCGCAGCTTGCCGGCCGCCCCGATCGCGCCCAGGCTCTCGAGTCGCTGCGCGGTCGCCTCGATCAGCTCCTCGTCGCCGCCGAGCAACCGGCGCGCGATCTTGGCCTGCCAAGGGCTGAGATCGGCGTAGGCACACTGATCCAGGGCCTTGATCGTGGCGGCGTCGAGCGTGCCCGCGAGGGCCCGCTCGGTGACGACGCCGAGCAGCCAGTCGGGCCACCAGCCGTACTTGCCGACCACCAGCCCCGACCGCACGGCCGCGGCGGGGGTCTGGCCCGCGCCGACCAGGCGCATGGCCAGACTCATGTCGAACCGCTCGAGGCGCATGCCCTCGACGAAGACCTTGAGCAACGGCATCGTGCCGACGAACTTCTCGGCCTCGGCGGCCGCCTCGGGATAGCGGCCCCGCAGGACATGCAGGAGCGCGTACGCCTCGACGAGCCCTTCCTCGTCGGCCGCGCGCTCGCTCAGCCGCTGCACGGTCGCCTCCAGCCGGTCGACCGCCCGCCCGGCCCGCTCGCTGAGCTCGCTGCTCGAGGGCTTGTGCAGGTGACGCACCATCACGTCGGCGGCCAGCTCGGCCTCCCGCCGGAGCAGCCGCGAGCTGATCTTGGGCATGATCTCGTCGCTCAGCCCCTCGGTCACCGACGCGACGTCGAACCGCTCGGTCGCGTCGAGGAACTGGGCCCACCACGACGCAGGGTGTCCCGCGTGCTTCACGATCGTCCTCCTCGGTCGGGCAGCCGCGGCTGCAGCATCCCGGCCTTGACCAGGGTGCGGCTCAGCGGACGGGTGAGCTCGGCGAGGCGGACGCAGGCGTCCGCCCCGATCGCGTCGTAGGCCGGCTCGGCGAGCCGGTCGGTCATCGCCTCGAGGCCGGCGCGCAGCTCCCGGCCGGCGTCGGTGAGCGCCCCCTCGGCGTCGAGCAGGCCGCGGCCCCGGAGCCCGTCGGCCGCCTCGGCCCAGCTCTCGCGCCGCCAGCCCCGGCTGACCCGCAGGAAGCGTTCGTCCGCCTCCCCCGAGGCGACGTGCAGCAGCAGCGCCTCGATCCCGCCGACGCCGGCGGTCACCAGCGCCGCCACGTGCCCGTCGCCGCGGAACTCGCGCAGCAGCGTCTGCGCGTGCCACAGCACCAGGTGCGGCTCGTCGGGCCAGGGCAGCTCGGCGTGCGCGGCGAACAGCGGGCGGCCCTGGGGCCAGGCGGTCGCCGCCTCGGCCGCCCGGCGGGCCAGCGCGGCCGCCTCGGCCACCTCGGGCGAGGCGAGCGTCGCGGCGCCGAGCCCCCGGGTCAGCGCCGCGCCGGCCGCGGCCAGCCGGGCCTCGGAGATCGCGTCCGGCGTCGTGCGCTCCCAGGCCGCGGGCAACGCGTGGGCGACCAGGGCCGGGTTGAAGTTGTAGAAGGTGGCGATCACGACGCCCGGCCCGCACTCGCCGAACACGGCCCCGCGGGAGGCGAAGTAGCCGTCCTGCGGCCCGACCCCCAGCTCGGCGTAGCGCTCGGTGGCCTCCGGAGCGAAATAGATCATGGCGTGGAGCGGCTCGGTCACGCGCCACGCCCGCCTCTGCGGCGACTCGCTCACTGGCGCACTCCCCTCGTTCGGACTGTCATTCGGGCCGTCCTCGTTCCGAGCCGCCCCACGGCAGTTCCTCGGCTACGGCGTTCTCGATCGGTGCGGACGAGTGCGCCGGCGGTGGCCGATCGGCGACGGTGTGCCAGGCACCGGCCGTCCGGGCGGCGGCCCGGGTCACCATGTGCACCGGCAACGGCGGCGGCGTGAACGGCCCCGCGCCCCAGCGCACCCAGATCGCGACCCGCCCGGCCGCGGCCTCGGCGAGCAGCTTGTCGACCGTGCGCGGCCGATCCAGGCGGTCCACCTCGATCGCGATCGGCGGGCCGTCGGGGCGGGCGCAGGCGACGTCGAGCACCGAGGTGCCGCGCAACGGCGGCGGCAACGGGAAGACGCTCGGCGCGCGCCGGTAGACCCGCCAGCCCCGGCTCTCGCCCCACTCGGCGATCGTGTCGATGACGCGGGCGGTCGCCTGGTCGTTGCTCAGCTCGGCGAAGTGCAGCGCCTCCAGCCGGTCGGCCAGGGACCGCGCCGTCCGCGTGCCGTCGTCCGATGTGTCCATCGTCAAACCCTAAGCCCCGGCCACGGCGGGTTCGGAGCGCCGGGCCAGCATCTCGGTCATGCGCTCGCGGGTCAGCGGCCGGGCCAGGTGATACCCCTGGCCGAGGTGGTAGCCGAGCGCCTGCAGCCGGTCGGCCTGTTCCTGGCACTCGATGCCCTCGGCCACGGCGTCCAGGCCGAGCGCGCCGGCGAGCTGGACGACCGCGCGGGCCACCGCCTGCCGCGCCTCGGCGGCCGGGGTGCCGGGCTCGTCCCACTCGATGCCGTCCACGAACGACTTGTCGAGCTTGACGATCGAGACCGGGAACGCGCGCAGCAGGCTCAGCGAGGACTCCCCGGTGCCGAAGTCGTCGAGGGCCAGCCGTACGCCCATCTCGTGCAGCTCGTACAGCGTGCGCGAGACCTGCTTGCCGCGCAGCACGGCCGACTCGGTCAGCTCGAGCACCAGACGGTCGGCCGGCAGTCCGGTCTCGGCCAGCACGGTGCGCACCTCGTCGGTGAAATCCGGGTCGTGCAGCTGACGCATCGAGACGTTGACCCCGGTCTTCTGCAGGGAGTCCGGGCCGAACTCCTCGAGCCAGGCCGCGGCCTGCCGGCACGCCTCGCGCAGCACGAAGCGGCCGAGCGGCACGATGAGACCGGTGGCCTCGGCGGCCGGGATGAACTCGCCCGGCGGGACCAGGCCGCGGGTCGGGTGCTGCCAGCGGACGAGCGCCTCGACGCCGATCACCTGACCCCCGTCGAGCGCCATGACGGGCTGGTACTGCAGGTGGAACTCGCCCGCGTCGACGGCCCGGCGCAGGTCGCCGCCGATCCGGGCGTGGGCCAGGACCGGCTCCTCCATGCCGTCGTGGTAGCGCACCCGGTTGCCCTTGCCGCGCTGCTTGGCGGCGTACATGGCCAGGTCGGCGTGCCGCAGCAGGTCGTCGACCTCGATGCCGGGCGTCGCCGTGGCGATGCCGACGCTGGCGTGCGTGAGCAGGCGGTGCACGCCGATCGGCTCGGTCAGGGTCCTGAGCAGGCGGTCGGCCACGGCCTCGCCGACCACGTCGGGGCCGGTCAGCAGCACGGCGAACTCGTCGCCGCCGAGCCGGGCGGGCAGTGCGCAGGGGCCGGCCGTCGTCCGCAGCGCGTCGGCCACGGCGACCAGCAGCTCGTCACCGACGTCGTGGCCGAGCGAGTCGTTGACCGTCTTGAAGTCGTCGAGATCGACCAGGAGCACGGTCGCCCCGCCTTTCCCGAGCGCCGCGGCGACCCGCTCGCGGAACAGGCCGCGGTTGGCCAGGCCGGTGAGCCCGTCGTGGGCGCCGTCGTGGCGCAGCCGCTCCTCGGTGGCGCGCTTCTCGTCGAGCAGGCGGGTGTTCTCCCGGGTGGCGGTGAGCTGGCGTACGGCGATCAGCGCGGTCAGCACGACCACGGCGAGCACGACCACGCGGTCGGGCCCGGACAGGCCGCCGCGGAGCACGCCGAGCAGCGAGGCGTCGATGGCGATCATGGCCAGATAGGGCAGCCACTGGTTGGCTTGGCGCGCGCGGGACCCGGCCGAGTTCCTCTGCTGGTGCACGGCCCCCGTGGTCAGCAGGAAGGCGGCCGGCATGACGATCGCCTGGGCCAGCAGCGCACCCTCGTCGCCGTACTGCGACAGCACCGCGATGCCCCCCGCGACCAGCGCCGACGCGGCGATCAGCCGCAGCGCCCGCCGGTCGACCGGGCCACCGGCGATGTACGAGACCTTGACGACCGCCCCGAGGCCGATCAGGAAGGTCAGGCCGGTCAGCACGAGCGCCTGGGTGGTCCAGCGGTCGGTGGCGGTGGCCATGGGTACGAGTCCGAAGATCCAGATCAGGCTCCCGCCGCCGACGAAGGCGATCGCCCGGTCGACGAGCTGTCTGCGACGGGCCGCGGCGCCCGAGACGCCGAGCGGCACCCGGACGACCGCCCACATCGCGGCCAGCAGCCCCACGCCCGCGGGCACGGCGGTGCCATACGACATGTACGGCAGTTCCGGGGAGATCGCGAAGGCGGTGACCGCCAGCCACCCGTACCCGGTGGTGAGCCCGGCCATCCCGACGAGGAGCAGCTGCCAGAACCGCCGGCCCGCCGGTTCGAGCCGGGCCCGGCGCAGCAGCGCGGCGATCGACGAGATCGCGGCCACCCCGCCGAGCGGCATGAACAGATAGGCGACGGCGTCCGGCCCCGGACGGGTGAGGAACCACAGCGTGCCGAGCAGCAGGACCGTGGCGGCGGCCACGACATACCGGAGCGGCGCGCGCTGGTCTGTGTTCACCCCGCCTGATTCGGCATCGCCGGACGGCACCGTAGGACTCTTCACCGGTTCCCTTCGCAGATCACAGTCGAAACGGCCACCGGAACGGACCCCGGCAAGCAGGATGGAGAGCATGGAGAGCAGCCGGGAGGACGAGGTCCGGAGCCGTCTGGCCGACATCGCCGGCCCCGAGCCGGGACCGGGCGAGCAGGCCCTGATCGGCCGGCTGATCCGGTCGTACCTGGAGAAGACACCGGGCGGCGTCGACCGGCTGGGCGAGCTGCTGCGCGGCGGCGACACCGCCACGCTGCGCGAACAAGCCCACGCGCTGAAGGGATCGGCGTCGAACATCGGGGCCGACAGCCTGGCCGCCGTCTTCGCCGAGGTCGAGCGGGCGGCCCGGGTCGGCGACGTGCCCGATCCCGACCTCACGCTGGGCCGGATAGCCGCCGAGCAGGCCCTGGTCGTGCCCATCCTCGAACGGTTCGCGGGCGACGCCCCGGCCGGGCCCTGACGACGTTCAGAAGCGGCGGGCGCCCGGGACGGCCAGCACCGGCTCGATGATCTCGATCATCCGGGCGTAGTTGTTGAGCCGGTCGAGCAGCAGCTCGGTGACGACCATGCCCCGGCCGATCAGCACGAGGCCGTTGGTGGCCACGATGTCCTCGGCGACGCGCATGCCCACCTCGAGGTCGACCACCCGCAGCCCGCGGACCTTGTCCTTGACCTGGATGCAGCCCGTGACCTTGCGCAACGCGGCCAGCACGTGCAGGGCGCCGTGGTCACGGCACTCGAGCACGGTGATCGCGCTCTCCCGCTCGAGCCCGCGGCTCTCCAGCGTCTCGAAGTCCGTCGCGGTGCGCACGACGTCGATCGCGGTCTCGACCAGCGGGCTCGGGTGCGGCGGCGGGTTCAGGCTCAGGCCACGGACGATCTCGATGACGTCGGTGAGCATCGGGATGTTCTTGAGCAGCTGGACCGCGACGCCGGGCAGGGCGTCGACCATGGCCTGCTCGTCCTCGGTGCAGGGCAGCCCCTTGTCGAGCTTGGCCAGCACGGCCGGCGGCAGGGTGACCGCGCCGAGCTGGGACGCCATGGCGGCCACCTCGATCTCCCACAGCGCGTCGAGCTGCATCTCGTGGCAGAGCTCGGACACCAGGGTGCGGATCCGGCCGGCCCGGGCGAACGCGGCCGGGCTGGCCAGCTCGAGACAGCCGAACAGCGCCTGGAGGCTGGCCTTGAGCGTCTTGTCGAGCAGCTGGCGGTCGGCGGTCGACCGGCCGTGCAGCTCCACCGCCTCGCGCACGGTGTCGCGCAGTTCGTCGGTGCCCACGGGCTTGGCCAGGTAGCGGTAGACGCCGCCGTCGTTGATCGCGGCGATGGCCGAGGTGAGATCGCTCTGCGCGGTGTGCAGCACGCGCGTCGTGTCCGGGTATTCGAGCTGTACGCGGCGCAGCAGCTCGACGCCGTCCATCCCGGGCATGCGCAGGTCGCTGATCACCGCGGCCACCGGGCCGAATTCGCCCAGGAGGCGCAGCGCGTCGGCGCCGCTCTCGGCGACGAGCACCTTGTGGTCACGGCGCAGCTGGAGCGAGAGCGTCTCGAGGATGGTGCTCTCGTCGTCCACGAGCAGCACGGTCGGCCGTCCGGTCATTCTTGTCCCCCGCGAAACCGTCAAAGTGTCGTCCCTGTGCTCGCTTGATCGGACGTTCGGCGACGACGGCTGAGCGTTTCGCGCCCCGGCACCGATCGGCAACCGGATGCGCACCGTCGTGCCGCCTGCGGGTGCCCGCTGAGGCGGATGGGGCCCGTGCGGTCCAGGTCACCGGCTGATACAAACCAGTTAGTTTATTTTTGGGGTAGGGTCTGACGGAACAGGTCACATCGAAGGGATCACCATGGGAAACGCCACTGCCGGCGACCGGGAGCTCATCCGCCGGGCCCTGGCCATCAGCCCGGCCTCGAGCGCCCGGGACCGGACGGCCGACATCACGACGACCGGGGCGCGCACCGGCCGGCTGCGCCGGATCGAGATCTGGTTCTACCGCTTCGAGGACCGCATCTATCTCAGCGGCCTCCCGGGACGCCGCGGCTGGCTGGCCAATCTGGCCGCCACACCGCGTCTGACCTTCCACCTCAAGAACGGCGTTCAGGCCGACCTGCCGGCCACCGCCCGGATCGTCACCGACGAGCAGGAACGCCGTCGCGCCTTCACGCACTTCGTCGCCGACCTCAACCAGCCGCACGACCCGGCCCGCATCGGCCGCAAGACCTCCGTCGAGGACTGGATGGCCGGCAGCCCCCTCGTGGAGGTCCTGTTCGACGATTCTCTTTGAGCCCGGGATGCGGACCCCCGTCAGACCGACACCGGCCATCGCGCCGGGCAAGCGGAGTCGGCCCCGGAATGCCCGTGCGCGCCCAGCTCGACCAGGTCGTTGACGACCTCCCGGAGCTTGTCGTTGGGGCAGGGCTTGAGCAGCACCACGCAGACCCCGGCCCGCACCGGCGCGCCGTCCCCGGGGTGCAGATGCCCGCTGAGCATGACGATCGGGGTGTCGCGCAGCTCCGCGTGCTCGCGGATCGACCGGGTGAGCTCGAGGCCGTCCATCACCGGCATGCCGAGGTCGGTGAGCACCAGGTCGGGCCGGTGGGCGATCGCCAGGTCGAACGCGCGCTGACCGTCGGGCGCGTGCAGCACCGTGTAGCCGGACCGCTTGAGCAACCGGCTCAGGATCAGGGCGATGTCTTCGTCGTCCTCGGCGATGAGTACTACCGGCATCTTCGCTCCGCTGGTCGGGGCCACAGCACTCCAGCAACGTCACCTTCCAGCATGCGCCCGAGAAGTCCGGGATGTGCCGGTTTCCGGTTATGGCTTGACCGCGAGCCCGACCAGGAACGCCTGCTCGGCGCTCTCGCTCTCGCTCTGCCGGCCCGGTGTCGGACACCCGTCCCCGAACGTCCGCACACCCGGCGCGCGCAGGTCCCAGTCACCGAAGAGCGCCGTCGTCTCGCCGGCGTCCCGGGCGACCAGCGGAGCGGTGGTGTTGTTGTAGACACGCCGGACCTGCTCGACTTGCGGCGACGGGCCCTTCCGGCAGGCGTGCGTGAGCGCGAGCAGACTGCCGGTCGGCACGGCCGCGCGATAGGCGGCGAGGGCCGTGGTCAGCCGCTCGGTGTCGGGGACGAAGTGCGCGACCGACACCAGCAGGATGCACACCGGCCGGTCCCGATCGATCAGATCCCGTACGGGCGGGGAGGCGAGCACCTGATCGGCGTCCAGCAGATCGGCGTACAGGGCGTCGGCCGCCGGATCGTCCGCGAGCTGCCGCCGGGCGTGCACGAAGGCGACCGGCTCGAGGTCGACGCCGACCACCCGGCTGGCCGGATCGAGCCGGCGGGCGACGTCGTACGTGTTGCCGGCCGCCGGGATGCCGCAGCCCAGGTCGAGGAACTGGTCGATGCCCGCCTCGGTGGCCCGGCGCACCACTTCGCCCAGGAACTGCCGGTTGAGCCGGACGATCGCCGGGAGGTCGGGCATCGCGCCCCGGGCGGCCACCGCGGCCTGCCGGTCGACCGCGAAGTTGTGCCGGCCGCCCAGCAGGTAGTTGTAGATCCGGGCCACGCTGGGCCGCTGCGGATCCACCTCGGGCAGCGTGGCCGCCTGCTCCCCCAGCACGTTCATGGCCACGAGCGTAGGCAAATCAGCCCGCCCGGTCCGCCGTAATCGATAAGGTGGTCCGGTTATGGGCGATACGCACGGATCGATCGCAAGCGCGCCGGCCGATGCGGCGATGGCCGACGCTGCCCTGGTCGACGCTGTCCCCGTCGGCGCTGATCTGGTCGGGGCGATGCTGCGGTCGGCTCACGACGCGATTTGGACGGTCGGCCCGGACTTCACCGTGCGCTCGTGGAACCCGGCCGCCGAGAAGCTGCTCGGCTGGACCGCGGCCGAGATCATCGGGCGCGAGGCCGACCTGCTCGTGCCGCCCGACCGCCGTGACGACCAGCGCGAGATGCTGACCCTGCTGGCCGCCGGCGCCCGGCTGGAACGCTTCCGGACCCAGCGCCACCACCGTGACGGCCACTGGGTGCTGGTCACGCTCACCATGTCGCCGCTGCTCGACGGCGACGACCTGCTCGGGTTCACCGTGATCGCCCGCGCCGTCGGCCACCGGGAACGGCTCGAGTCGAGCCTGCAGGCCCTGCTCGAGGCGGCGCCGGACGCCTTCGTGGGGATCGGCGACGACGACCGGGTCGTGCTGGCCAACGTCCAGGCCGAGCAGCTGTTCGGCGAGACCCGCGACGGCCTGCTCGGCCGCCCGATCGGCGAATTGCTCGACGCGCCGCTGGGCGAGACGCCCGACCCGGCCGCCGAGCCCGCGACGGCCGTCCGCCTGGACGGCAGCACCGTGCCGGTCGAGGTGTCGATGAGCCCGTTGCCCACCGAGGAGGGGCGGCTGCGCTGCGCGGTGATCAGGGACGTCACCGAGCGGGTCCGCGCCCAGGACCGCGTGCGGCAGTTGCAGGCCGAGGCCGAGCGGGCCCGGGTCGAGGCGCAGCTGCAGCGCACCCAGCGGCTGGAGGGGCTGGGGCAACTGGCCGGCGGGGTGGCGCACGACTTCAACAACCTCATCGCGGTGATCGCCAACTACGCGACCTTCATCGAGGAGTCCGCCGCCGAGGCCGGGCTGGCCGAGATCGCCGGGGACGCCGCCCAGATCACCAAGGCCGCCCAGCGCGGCGCCGACCTGACCCACCAGTTGCTCGCCTTCGCCCGCCGCGAGGTGGTGCGCCCGCGGCCGCTCGACCTCAACGACGTCATCACCGACATCGAGCAGATGCTGCGCCGCTCGATCGGCGAGCACATCACCCTCTCGGTCCGCCTGAACGAGGGCCTGCCGTCGGTGACCGCCGACCCCGGCCAGATCGATCAGGTGCTGGTCAACCTCGCCGTGAACGCGCGGGACGCGATGCCGCGCGGCGGCCAGCTGAGCATCGAGACCCAGGAGATCGAGGTGGACCCGGACTACGCGGCCGGCCGCCCGCACCTGCGCACCGGCCGCTACGTGCGGCTGCGGGTCAGCGACACCGGCACCGGCATGCCGCCCGAGGTGATCGAGCGGGCGTTCGAGCCGTTCTACACGACCAAGCCGGCCGGGCAGGGCACCGGGCTGGGCCTGGCCACCGTGTACGGGATCGTCACCGCGGCCGGTGGCGACCTGCACATCTACTCCGAACAGGGCATGGGCACGACCTTCACGATCCTGCTGCCGACCACCGACGCCGCCCCGGCCCCGATCGAGGACGAGACCGGCCCCGCGCCCCGCATCACCCGCCCGGGCACGATCCTGGCCGTCGAGGACGAGCCGGCCCTGCGCGGCGTGCTGACCCGGATCCTGCACGCCGCCGGTCACCAGGTGCTCGTCGCCGCCGACGGCCCGGCCGCGCTCGAGCTGGCCGAGGGGCACGACGGACCGATCGACGTGCTGCTCACCGACGTCGTCATGCCCCACATGCTGGGCCGCGACCTGGCCGAGCGCTTCGCCGAGCTCTATCCCGGCACCAAGGTGCTCTTCATGTCCGGCTACGCCCGGCCGGTCCTCGCCTCCCAGGGCACCCTCGCGCCCGGCGTCACCCTGGTGGAGAAGCCGTTCAGCAAGAACCAGCTGCTGTCCGCCCTGCAGAAGGTGATGGAAGGCTCGGCCTGAGACCGGTCCGCGCTCAGTTCAGCCGGCTCTCGGTGGCCACGACGAAGTTGTCGAGCATCCGGACCAGGCCGTTCAGCGATTCCGCGGGCAGCACCTCGGCCGCCGCCCGGCGGAACGGCGCGTCGCCCAGCGCCGCCCGCAACCGGCTCAGGTCGGCCAGCTCGATCGGCGCCTCCGGGGTGCTCAGCGCGAGCTCGGTGGCCAGTGCCCGGCAGTGCAGCGTGACCGCCGCGGGCAGCCGGCCGGTCAGCGCGCAGACCACGCCCAGCCGGTGCAGGCCGGACGCCATGGCGGCCCGGTTGCCCCGCTCGGCGTCGACGGCCAGGGCCTGCCGCAGGTGGTGCTCGATCGCGGCCGGGTCGTCGGCCCCGCCGGGCAGGCCGAGCCGTTGCCAGCCCGCGAGTCCGGCCCGCCGGCCGAGCTGCTCGTCGACGGCCAGCCCCCGGTCGGCCGTGTCGGCGTCCCGATAGGCCGTCTGGCGCACCGACAGCAGCTCGCCCACCAGGATGTCGTCCACGATCGTGGTGATCGCCTCGGCGAGCGCGCGACCGGCCGCCGCCTCGTCCCGACCGGCCTGCAGGCTCGGGACCCAGCGGGCCGGGTCGACCACGCCGTTGTCGGCCAGGACGCGTTCGAGCCGCTCGGCCAAGCCGGCGAACTCCTCGCCGCCGTGACCGAGCAGCGTGTCGAGGTCTTCCAGCGCGCGGGGGTTGCCGCCGCAGAACGCCCAGGCCCGCGCCTGCTCGTCGGCGCCCAGCCCGGACAGCGACGGCAGCGACTTCATCAGCAAGCGAGCGTCGGCGCCGGTCAGCGGGCCGAGATGCAGCTCGGCCAGGCCGCGATGGGCGTCGCCGGGCAGCGTGACGGGATAGCGGCTGGTCATCACCAGCCGGCGGGGCCCGGCTTCGCGGACCCAGGCGGTGAGAAACCCGGTCAGGCCGGCGTCGACCGGCTCGGCCCGCCCGCCCGTGCCCGGCCGGGGCACGGCCGCGAAGTCGTCGACGACGAGGATGATCGGTTCGGTCACCGGGCGGGCCTCACCCAGAGCGATCATGACCTCGGCCACGGTGGCCGATCCGGGCACCCGGACCGTCCGGCCGCCGGGCCGTTCCCGCTCGAGCAGGGGCAGCAGCTCGGTCACCAGGCGGCTCTTGCCGATGCCGGGCATGCCGTGCACGACGAGTCCGGGACGGCGGGCGGAGCCGAGCAGCTCCCGCAGCTCGGCATGGCGTCCCACGAACTCGCCCATGCGACGACTCCCGTCGGAGCGTGGCCCGGGCGGGCCACGCATCACCGACGGTAAAACCCCGACGCACGTCCGTCCATAACCGAACGTGCCGGGATCACTTCTCGGCGGACTTGTCCCCGCTGCCGACCTTGTCCTCCGCGCTGTGCCGCTGGGCCGGGACGGCGTCCTCGGCCTCGTCGGCGCCGTGCCGCGGGCCGGCCTTCTCGGCCAGGCCGGTGTCGCCGTCGATCTCGCCGTTCATCTGCGGCTGGTCGACCCACAGGGCCCGCAGCTGGCCCTGCATGAACGTGGTCAGGCGGGCACGGTACTCACGGTCGAACTGCTCGAGCGCCTCGATCTGCTGCTGCAGCGCCTCGCGCTTGGTGCCGAGGCTGCCGACCACGTCGTCGTAGCGCTGCCGGGCCTGCAGGTTGAGGTGGTCGGCGTTGGCCTGGGCGTCGTCACCGATGGTGCTCGCCTGGGCGCGGGCGTCGTTGACGATCTTCTCGGCGTTGCGGCGCGCCTCCTCGGTGCGGGCGTGCGAGTCGCGGGCGATCTGCTCGGCGGCGGCGCGGGCGTCGGAGAGGATCTTCTCGGCCTCGCGGCGCACGTTGTGGGCGTGCACCTGAGCGTCGCGGGCGACCTGCTCGGCGGCCGCGAGGGCGTCCGTACGGATCTTGTCGGCCTGGTGGTGGGCCCGGGCCACGTGCTCCTCGGCCGTGCGCTGCGCGAGGGTCAGGACCTGCAGCGCCTGGTTGCCGGGCTGAGCCGGCGCGGGACCGGCCTGCGCGGGCGCCTGCTGGGCCGCCTGCGCCTGGCCCGGCTGCTGACCGTGCTGACCCTGCTGCTGGGGGGCGACGAGAGCGTGTTCCGAGGTCTGGCTGTCCGGTGACGTCCCATTGAGCAGCACTTTGACACGATCCTTCATGCGGTTGTCGGACACTGGTAGACCTCCGTTGTTGCGAGCCCGGGTCGCGCCCACTCGCACGGGGCTGGCGTGATCCGCGGGATGCTACCAAGCTGAGCAGGGGATAGGCGAGAGCCTGCGGTGCGACGTATCGGCCGTGGGCCCGGCTCCCACTAGGCTGAGCGCATGGCCGACGACGAGGTGGCCCGCGTCGTACGCGAAGTGTTGTCCGTCATCCCTGCCGGCTGTTCCTGGCTCCTGCCTGTGACCAGCGCGGACGGCACCGTACGGGACTTTCGGGTGGCCGCGGCCGGCGGCCGCGAGCACGACATCTACCACCGGGGCACCGGCCGGGTCGACCGGCTCCTCAGCGAGCTCTACCCGAGCATCGTCGACGGCCCGCTGTGGCAGCTCTACCTGCGGGTCGTGGCCACCGGCGAGCCCGCCGAGCTGCGCGAGTTCCGGTACGAGGAGAAGAAGGCCGGCGTCGTCGCACATTCACTCTTCGACGTGACCGTCCATCGGGTGCTCGGCGGGCTGCTGGTCTGGTGGCAGCGCCTCGACGAGGACCGCCGCCGGCTGCAGCGGACGGAGCTGCTGGGCAGCCTCGGCTGGTCCGAGTACGACCTCGTCACCGGCGAGGTCACGTGGTCGCCGGGGATGTACCGGATCTTCGAACGCGATCCGGAGCTGGGCCCGATGAGCCGGGGCGAGCAGGCTGCCGCCATGCTGGCCGAGGACCGCCGGGTGAGCGAGACGGCCTGGCAGACGCTCGACAGCGGCGCCGCCTCGGACGTGACCGTCCGCTTCCGGATCGGCCCGGCGGTGAAACACCTGCGGGTGCTGTCCGACCTGGTCACCGACGCGGACGGCGGCCCCCTGAAGATCAACGCAGTGGTGCAGGACGTCACCGCGCGCGAGGACTCCCGGACGGCCCTCGACCGTCTCCGCGACCAGTTGCACACCCGCGAGATGACCGCGATCGCCGAGCACCGCCTGGCCGTGCACTTGCAGCACCTGATCCAGCCGGTCCCCCGCGAGCCGCTCCCCCTGCCCGGGCTGCGGGTGCTGGTCACCTATCGGCCGGCCGAGAACACCATCCGGGTGGGCGGTGACTGGTACCACGCCGAACGGCTGGCCGACGGCCGGGTGATGCTCGCGGTCGGCGACGTGGCCGGGCACGGGCTGGGCGCGGCCAACGGGATGGCGCACCTGCGGTTTGCGCTCATCGCGTGGCTGTCGATCGGGGTGCACGAGCCGGATCAGCTGCTCCGGCATCTCAACCGGCTCTGCGGGCAGCTGGGGCTGACCGGGACGGCGGTGCTGAGCGTCTACGACCCCCGGTCGCGCGAGCTGGTGTGGGGCCGGGCCGGGCACGCCGCTCCGCTGCTGGCCCGCGGGGGCGAGGCGGCCCCGCTGGAGCTTCCGGTGGGCCGGCTGCTCGGCGCCGACGAGAACTCCGCGTACGAGGTCCACCGGCCCCGGCTCGACCCGGGCGACCTGCTGCTGCTCTACACCGACGGGCTGGTCGAACGGCGGGGCGGGCCGTCGCTGCTCCCCGGGGTGCTCGACCTGCTGGCCACGGCGTCGGCCGAGCCGGGGGCGATGCTCCCGCTCACCACCGGCCTCCATCGCTCGAGCCCCGACGACGACACGTGCACCCTGCTCGTCGAGGTGCTGTAGCCGCAAGTGGGCTGAGCGCTAAGGCTGGTCCAGATCGAGAGTCAGCCGTACGCGGGTGCCGTCCCCGGCCGGATCGACCCGCACGTCGTCGCAGATCCGCTCGACGATCGCCAGGCCGCGGCCCCGCAGGGCGTCGGCGGCGGGCATCGGTCGGCCCAGCGGACGGATCGAACCGCCGTCGGTCACGTCGCAGACGACCCGCCCGTCCACCGCGTGCAGGCGCACGACGCCGCCGCCCGCGGTGTGCTGCAAGGTGTTGGTGGCCAGCTCGCTGACGGCCAGCGTGAGCAGCTCGGCGCGGTGCTCGGGCAGACCGAGCTCGACGGCCCGGACGCGGACGAACTCGCGGACCCGGGCCAGGTCGCCGGGCTCGGCATAGGCGATCTCGGCGTCCGTCGCCTCGGCCGGCTCGCTGCTCATCCCCGGCCCGCTTCGCCGCCGGCCGACCCCAGCAGGGCGGCGACGCCGGTGATGTCGAGAACGTCGGCCACGGCGCCGCCGGCGTTGGCCAGGGTGATCCGGCCGCCCCGGGCCTGCGCCTCGAGATGGGCGACGACCAGGCCGTGCAGGCCGCTGGAATCGAGGAAGTCGAGCCGGGTCAGGTCGACGATCACCAGGGGCGAGGCCTGGACGGCGGCGTCGAGCACGGCGTGCAGCTCGTCGCGGACCGCGAGGTCGCACTCCCCGGCCAGCGTCACCCGCACGTGACCGGGGCCCTCGTGGGTACTCGCCTCAAAGTTCGGCATTCACTCCCCTTGCGTGACGGGTCACATCATGACATCCATGGTGCCGGTTCCCAACGGTGTCCGGCGCTCGGGCGAATCCGGTCGCCTTCCCTGTGTGATTCACCCTGGTCTGCGTAGGATCAAAACGTCAAATACGGCAATACGGCGCTAACGGGGATGAACCATTGAGG
The DNA here is from genome assembly GCF_023544445.1 of Actinoplanes sp. M2I2. Lineage (GTDB taxonomy): Bacteria > Actinomycetota > Actinomycetes > Mycobacteriales > Micromonosporaceae > Actinoplanes. The sequence goes on from NZ_JALPVJ010000009.1 coordinate 209,757, forward strand.
AATAGCCGTTTGTGGATTGTCTCTGTCGCGGCGGCGGGCCTGCTGGCCTCCACGGGAGGCGCGGCCGTCGCCTCGCCCGACTACGAACTGGCGTACTGGACCATGAACGAGGCCCCCGGCGCGCGAACCATGCGGGACGTCAGCGGAAACGGCTTCCACGGGCGGATCGGCGAGGACGTCGCGGTCGGCCTCCGCGCCGGCGACCGTATCGCGTACGGCTTCGAGCGCCTCGAACCGGACACCCCGCCGGCCCGGCCCGGTCACGTGGTGCTCGTTGACGACGACTCCCGGCTCGACCCCGGCGAACGCGACTACGCGATCGAGATGCGGCTGCGCACCCGCGACCACTTCGGCAACATCGTGCAGAAGGGACAGGCGACGGTGCGGGGCGGCAGCTTCAAGCTCCAGATCCCGAACGGTCGCGTGCAGTGCTGGTTCCGGGGCTCGCGGACCTCGCTCCTGGCCACCGCGCCCCGGCCCATCAACGACGGCGAGTGGCATCTCGTACGGTGCTCGCGAACCGGCGACGGGGTGAGCCTGAGCATCGACGGGCGCGTCGTGGCCGAGCGGCCCGGCTGGACCGGCCCGATCGCCAACTCGTGGCCCATCGCGATCGGCGGGAAGACCGACTGCGACCAGGTGGACGTGGGCTGCGACTACTTCGCCGGCGACATCGACTACATCGCCATCGACGTGGCCCAGCCCGACCGGCAAGGAGCCGAGCCCGACTGGTGAACCACGGCCGTCCCGGGTCGTGGCAGGAGTTGACACCCGTCCCGATCCGGGCGAATGTTCCCTGGTGAGCGACGAGTGGCCGATTGCGGGAATCCTGCTGGCGGCGCGATACCGGCTGGTCACGCTCCTCGAGACGGGTGGCATGGCCCAGATCTGGCGGGCCGACGACGAGCTGCTGGCCCGCCCGGTCGCGGTCAAACTGCCCAAGGGCTCCCAGGTGGTCTGGCGTGAGGCCCGCATGGCCGCGAAACTCCAGCACCCGACCATCGCGGCGGTGCACGACTACCGCGAGGCGGTGCGGCCGGACGGCACGGTGGCGCCCTTCGTGGTGATGGAGCTGCTGGCCGGCGAGAGCGTGGCGGCCCGGCTGGAACGCGAGCCGATCGAACTGCCCGAGGCCGCCCGCATCGGCGCCGCGGTGGCCGACGCGCTGGCCGTCGCCCACGCCAACGGGGTCGTGCACCGCGACATCAAGCCCGGCAACGTCATGCTCACCCCCACCGGCGTCAAGATCCTCGACTTCGGCATCAGCGCCACCGCCGGCGAGCCGGACGACGACGACACCGGCTCGACGTTCGGGACGCCGGCCTACGTGGCGCCCGAGCGGCTGGACGGCATGCCGGCCGAACCGGCGACCGACGTGTACGGCCTCGGCGTGCTGCTCTTCGAGATGGTGACCGGCGACCCGCCGTACCCGGTCGACACCTGGGAGGAACTGGCCGCGGCCCGCGCGACCGGCCCGCGGGTCCTGCCCGACGACCTCCCCGAGGCCTTCCGCACGCTGGTGGACCGCTGCCTCGCCGACGACCCGGACGAGCGCCCCGGCGCCGCCGAGGTCCGCTTCGACCTGACCGCCCTGTGGCTGAATCCCGGCCCCGACGGCGGCCTGGCGCCAAGCGCAGACGCCGGCGGCAACGACCCGGCGCCCGCCACCGCCGGCGGCCCCGCCGCCGAACCGGTCCGGGCCGCTCAGCGCGTCGAGACCCGACCGGCGGCAGCTCCCGTCCGGGGCCGCCCGACGACCGGCCCCGGCGGCGAACGGCCGCCCGGCGGCCGCCCGGGAACCCACCCCGACCACCGGACCAGCGCCACCCCACCCGGCCGCGCCGCGCGCGGCGCCCGCCCGATCAGCCCGGCCCCCCGCCCCCGCGACGGCGACCGCCCCTACGCCACCGGCCGGGCTCCGGCCGCGACGCTGGCGCTGACCCCGCCGCCGAAGAGGCGAAGGATGCTGGGCGGCACCGTGGTGGCGCTGCTGGCCGCGGTGGGTGGCGCGGCGCTGGCCCTCAACTGGCCCCGGCAGGACAGGGAGGCCGCCCCCGAACCGCCGCCCCCGGTGGTCGTGTCGGCCGGCCCGACGCCCTCACGAGCCCCCGCGAGCAGCCCGCCCACCACCGCGTCGGCCGCACCCACCCGCAAGCCGACCCCCACGCTCGGCTTCGACGATGCCGTGACCCGCTTCCGCAGCGCCGTGAGGGACGGAGACTTCCGCCCGGACATAGCCACCGACCTGCTCAACCTGCTGCGCCCCCTGGCCGACGGCAACGGCGACGCCGACACGCGCGGCGACCAGGTAGCCGCGCTGCGCCGAAAGATCGACGACCGCGCCGGCGAGGGCAGCGTGACCCCCGCCCAGGCCACCCTGCTGCGCTCCCGCCTGGCCGACGTCAACCGGGCCGCCGGCACCTGACGCGCCGCCCGTCCGCCGACGGTTTGTCGGGCTCTCTTCACGCGGCGCCCGCCGGTTCTCCCGTCATGCGGCACCCCGTCGGGCCTCCCCTCACGCGGTGTCCCCGGGCTTGTCGTCAGGCGGCGCCTTTGCTGCGGGGCCCTCGCCGGTCGGCGCGGCTACGCGTCGAGGCAGCGCCCGTCCGGCAGCAGGCCCGCGTACCACTCGTGCCACCGCTCGTCCGGAGGCGGTGTGACGTCGCCGAGAACGCAGACCTCCCCGACCCGTACGGCATAGATCAGCGCCCCCGGCAGCGTGGGATCGGTGTCACGCCCGAGCCGCACGACGGCCTCCCGGTAGCCACCGGCGGCCAGCGACCGCCGCACCTCGGCCACGTCCTGTTCGGTGGCGGAGAGCTCACCGGCTCCCGCACAAGGCCCATCAGCGCCGGTCGTCCGCTCCACACACCCCGCGTCATGCACCCATCGGTGCACCGCCACGGCGGCCTCGTCCAGCGCCTCGTCCTGCCCCGCGACCGGCGCGCTCGTGCGCCGGTGGCTGTCCTTGAGCTCGAGCGCGCAGTGTCCGTCCTCGTCGTTCAGCGGATCCGAACAGACCGCCGCCGACACCCCACCGGCCGGCACGCTCACGGCCAAGTCCCGTTCCCGCTCAGTCACCACGCCACAGGACGCGACGCCACAGGACGCCACCAGAGACAACGAGGCAACCGACAAGCGCCGAACCGCACCCCCGACCAGCCGCCACTTCCGGCCGCGCGCCCCACTACCAGCCCGACCGGCGGACGGCTCGAACGTCGGCACCATCACCGATTCCACCGCGCGAAGCTACCCGATCTTGGGTGCCCTCCCTGACGACTCCTGGCCTGCCCACCCGCCCGGGGTTGCCGGCCAAACTATCGCTTCGTCAACCCGACGGGCCGCTTTGTCCACAGGCTTCGATACGCCCCTGACGCAACACGGGCAGCCATGACCTGCTCGACCCGAAGGGCCGGCCGGTCCCCGACACAGACGTCGGACCGCACAGCCGCAGCCGGCGGGCAATCACACCGAGCCGCTGCCACATCGAGCTGCTGCGGGGCGAGCGAGCCGAGCCAGCGCCAAGCCGCTGCCGAGCCGGCACCAAGCCAAACCGCGGCCAACCGACCCGCAATCAGGGGCCAAGCCGATGGTGGCCGGTGACCGGGCCACCATCACGGCGGGACGCTCGGCGACTCCACCCCTTCGCAGCAACAGGCCCCGGCCGCCCTCAGACCGAGTCGTTGCCGGCCCGGACCACGACAAAGCCCAGCCGTTGCCGCCCCGACCACAACAAAGCCCAGCCGTTGCCGCCCCGACCACAACAAAGCCCAGCCACTGCCGCCCGGCCCGCGGTCAGGCCGAGCGGCGGATCACCAGGCTGGTGGGGAGGACGATCTCGAGGTCGCCGATGTCCTCGCCGTCGATCTTGGCCAGGAGCAGGCGGACCATTTCCCGGCCCATCTCGGCGATGGGCTGGTCGACGCTGGTCAGCGGGGGGTCGGTGTGGCGGGCTATCACCGAGTCGTCGAAGCCGATCACGGCCACGTCGTCGGGGACCCGGCGGCCGTACTGACGCAGGACCTGCAGGGCGCCGGCGGCCATCATGTCGGAGGCGGCGAAGACCGCGTCCAGGTCCGGGTACTGCTCCAGCAGGCGGTGCATGGCCGCGGCGCCGCTCTCCTCGCTGAAGTCGCCGAAGGCCACGGGGCCGTCGCCGACCACGTCGCGGTAGCCCTCGAGGCGGGCGATGCCGGCGGCCATGTCGAGCGGGCCGGTGATGGCGGCCACCTTGCGACGGCCTCGCGACCAGAGGTACGACACCGCTTCGCGCGCGCCGGCGCGGTTGTCGGCGTCGACGTAGGTGCCGCGTTCGGCGTACGTCGGGCGGCCGGCGCGGACGGTGGCGACGCCTCGCTCCTCGAGCACGGACGGCAGCGGGTCGTCGCCGTGCAGCGAGAGCAGCAGCGCGCCGTCGACGTGCTGGCGGGTCAGGTAGCCCTCGAGCCGGCGGCGTTCCTCGGGGGCCTGCGCGATCATCAGGACCATCTGCAGGTTGCGGGCCACCAGGACGGACGAGATCGACTGCACGATGCGCCCGAAGAACGGCTCGGCGAAGAACCGCTCACCGGACTCGAAGATGACCAGGGCGATCGAGTCGGTGCGCTGGGTGACCAGCGTGCGGGCGGCCCGGTTGGGCACGTAGCCCAGCTCCTGGATCGCGTCCTCGACGGCCTGCCGCGCGCGCGGGCTGACCTGCTGCGAACCGTTCACCACCCGGGACACGGTGCCCCGGCCGACGCCGGCGCGCACCGCGACCTCTTCCAGGGTCGGCCGGCCGCTGGCCCGGCTCCGCTCCGTCGTCATCGCGTGAAACCTCCCCCGGCGCGCTCGGTGATCGCGCCCGACACAGGCGCGATGTGGTCGTCGCGCCGGATGCCGGCGCGCTTGATCGACGCGCCGGCGGGAGCGCGACCGGCGGTCGCGCCCGACACAAGGTACCTGCCCGGCGCTTGCGACAACATGATCGCTCCGGTCAATCCCTGGTCGGAGTGTTGCGAAAGCGGCTCAGCGCGGGCGTGGAGACCGCGATCGCGGCGGTGGCGGCGACCGCGGCCAGGCCGCCGAGGGCCAGCGCCACGCCGCCGCTGGTGGCCGTGGCGACCAGGCCGGCGCGCAGGTTGCCGATCTGCGGACCGGCCGCGCCGGCGATGTGTTCGAGGGCGGAGATGCGGCCCCGGTAGCCCGGTGGCGTCACGGACTGGACGACGGTGCCGCGGGAGACCACCGCCCAGGTGTCGGCGGCGCCGGCCACGGCGATCAGGGCCAGGAAGAGCAGCAGGGTGCCGGTCAGCCCGGCCAGGCCGAGCGCGACCGCCCATATCGCGCCGCAGATCAGCAGCAGGCGACCCGGGCGGGGCTGCCGGGTGGCCAGGCCGGACAGGATCATCGCCAGCACGCCACCGACCGCCAGGGCCGTCGTGAACAGGCCCAGCACCTCGGGGCGGTCTCCGAACTTCTCGGCGTTGACGACCGGGAAGAGCGCGACGGGCATGGCGAGGAAGGTGGCCGCCAGGTCGGCCAGCAGGGCACCGCGTACGGGTGGGGTCCGCACCGCGTACGCCAGCCCGGCCCGGACCGACCGCCAGCCGGGAGCACCCTCGGCGGGCGGGACGCCGGACGGCAGGCCGGCCAGCCCGATCAGCGCGGCCGTGAAGGTGAGCGTGTCGAACGCGAGGCACCAACCCACCCCGGCGTACGCGGTGAGCGCCCCCGCGGCGGCCGGGCCGAGCAGCATCGCCACCTGGAAGGACAGGTGGTTGAGGGCCAAGCCGGCGGCCAGCCGTTCCCCGGTGAGCAGCGCGGGCACGAACGTCTGCCGGGCCGGGCCGACGAGCCCGGCCAGCGACGACTGCAGGGCCACGAGCACCAGCATGGCGGGCACGCCGCCGGCGTCGGTGAAGGCGACGACGGTCATCGCGGCGCTGAGCACGATCTCGGCGGCGGTGCAGCGCAGGGCGAGCCGGCGGCGGTCGACGTGGTCGGTGAAGGCGCTGCCGGCGAGGGCGATGACGATCAGGGGCACGCCGGTGAGCAGCCCGACGAGGCCGACGGCGGCGGCGCTGTGGGTGCGGTCCCACACATAGAAGACGACGGCGAACACGCCGAACTGGCCACCGAACCCGGAGGCGGTGGTGCCCAGCCAGAGCCGCCGGAACGTCGGGTTCTCGCGCAGGGGCCGCAGGTCGAGGAGGGCGCGGGCCCTCACGAGCGCAGGCGCTCGGTGAACGACCGGCTCGCCAGCAGGGCGCGCAGGTCGGCGGTCACCTGGCTGAGCGAGTAGGGCAGTTCAGCGTCGAGTTGCCGCACGGCCGTCTCGGTGGCTCGCCACTCGGCGAGGAGGAACGGCATGATCTCCCGCGACCGGGCGGTGAGATCGATCGGCCGCGTCCGGGCGTCGTCGCCGGCCGTGCTCTCGACGAACCCGGCGCGAGCCATCGCCGCCGCGGTCTGGCTCATCGCCGAGTGCGACACCCCGCGACGCGCGGCCAGGTCGCGGATCGTCATCGGCCCGAACCGGTGCAGGGCGATCAGCGGGCCGACGAACCGGGTGCGCATCCCCTCGATGCCGGCCTCGGTGTAGAGCGCGGCGATGTCCCGGTCGAGCTCGGCCAGCAGCGCGTGCAGGTCGCTCCAGTGGTTGCTGTCGAGAAGGTCCACCGGGAAAACCTAACAGCACTTATACATTTTCCGGAAGCCGCGGCAGCGACACGATCACCGCGGCGCCCCGGCCGGGCTCGCTCTCGATGCGCAGCGTGCCGCCGTGGCCGTCGACGATCGCCTTGGCGATGCTCAGACCCAGACCGGCGCCCTGCACCTCGGCGCGCTCGGCGTCGGCCGACCGGCGGAACGGGGCCAGCACCCGCTCACTGTCCTCGGGACTCATGCCGACGCCGGTGTCCCGGACGACGAGCTCGGCCTGGTCGCCCCGGACCGACGCGCCGACCGTGATGCGGCCGCGCGGGGTGAACTTGACCGCGTTGAGCACCAGGCGCTCGATCACCTGGATCAGGCGGACCTCGTCGGCCTCGACCAGCACCGGCCCGGGCGCGTCGGCGAGGATCTCGAGGCCCCGGCTCTCGGCCAGGACGCCGTTGCGCACCACCGCGGCGCGGGCCAGGTCGGACAGGTTGAGTGTCCGCTTGGTCAGCCGCATCTGCTGCCGGCCGGTCTGCGCGGCCAGCAGCATGTCGTCGACCAGCGCCATCAGGCGATCGGAGTTGCGACGGATGCGGGCCAGGAACTCGACGCCGGCGGCCGGCCCCACGTCCTCGTCGGCGAGCATCTCCAGATAGCCGTTGATCGAGGTCAGCGGGGTGCGGAGCTCATGGGTGACCCGCGAGACGAACTCGTCCTTGAGCCGGTCGGCGTCGCGCAACCGTTCGTTGGCCACGTCCAGCCCGCGGGCGTACTGCCGCAACTCGAACTGGGCCATGACGTGCCGGGCCAGGGTTCGCAGGCCCTGACACTCGGCCGGGGTGAGCAGCCGGGGCTCGTGGTCGATGACGCAGAGACTGCCCAGCATCTCGCCGGTCGCGGTGATCAGCGGGGCGCCCGCGTAGAAGACGATGCCGGGCTCCCCGGTGACCAGCGGGTTGGCGCGGAACCGGGGGTCGAGCCGCGCGTCGGGCACCTGCATGACGTCGTCGCTGAGCATGGCCTGGGCGCAGAACGAATCCTCGCGGGCGGTCTCGCAGGCCTCCAGGCCGATACGGGCCTTGAACCACTGGCGCTCGCCGTCGACCAGCGTCACCGCGGCGATCGGGGTGCGGCACAGCTGGGCCGCCAGGACGGCGATGTCGTCGAAGTCGCTCTCGGGCGCGGTGTCCAGCACGCCGTAGTCGCGAAGGGCCGCGAGACGCTGTTTTTCCACAGCACCCGCCAGAACCAGAGAATGCGACATGTCCCGCGTCCTTCGCATGTGAGTGGGCGTCCCGTCACCGGTGAAGAGTCGGTCGGCGACCCCGCCGCCTGAGCGAAGGACCGGGTGCAGGGTGGTGCCGCCGGGTTGCCCCGCGGTGCCCGCGCCGATGCCCCGACGATCAGGGGTTGCCGCGCCGGTGCTCGAAGATCAGATAGGTCTCCGTGCCGGCGATCAGGCGGGTGCCACTGAGCCGCTCGGTGATCACCTCACGCAGATCCTCGACGTCGGCCGTCGCCACGTGCAGAAGGAAATCGTACGAACCGGAGACGAAGTACACGTCCCGAACGGCCGGGATGCCGGCCAGCGACTCGGCGAACTTGCCGATCGCGTCGCGCGACTCCGACCGGATGCGGACCGCGATCATCGCCTGGATGGGGCGGCCGATCCAGGCCGGGTCGACGTCGGCGTGGAAGCCGCGGATCGCGCCGATCTCGCGCAGCCGCCGGATGCGGGTCAGGCAGGTCGACGGGGCGATGCCCACGCGCTCGGCCAGAGCGTTGTTCGGCATGCGGCCGTCGACCTCCAGCAGCGCGAGCAGATCCCGGTCGATCTGGTCCAGAGCTCGAAGATCATTCGGTACGTCGGTCATTTGTTCTCGCTCTTCCGCATAATCTTCGCCGTCTGGCACGCTGCCAGAATCTTATGCGCCTGCCTTGCGACTCGACAGCACATCGTTCCACGCTACCGGGAAACGGCGAAGGAGCTGGACATGCACATCGGCGTGCCTGCAGAGATCAAGAACCACGAGTACCGGGTCGCGATCACCCCCGCGGGTGTCGCCGAGTTCGTCCGCCGCGGGCACCAGGTGCTCGTCGAGGCGGGGGCGGGCGCCGGATCGGCCATCACCGACCAGGACTACGTGGCCGCGGGCGCCGAGATCGCCCCCGACGCCGACACCGTCTGGCAGCGCGCCGACCTCCTGCTCAAGGTCAAGGAGCCGATCGCCGCCGAGTACCACCGCCTGCGCGCCGGACAGGTGCTCTTCACCTATCTGCATCTCGCGGCCGACGCCGACGGCACCAAGGCGCTGCTGGCCAGTGGGACGACCGCCATCGCGTACGAGACGGTGCAGCTCGCCGATGGCTCGCTGCCGCTGCTGGCGCCCATGAGCGAGGTCGCCGGCCGCCTCGCGCCGCAGGTCGGCGCGTACAGCCTGATGCGCAACTCCGGCGGCCGCGGCGTCCTGCCCGGTGGCGTGCCGGGTGTCAGCCCGGCCCGGATCACCGTGATCGGCGGTGGCGTCTCGGGCGTGAACGCGGCGACGATCGCGCTCGGCCTGGGCGCCGACGTGACCGTGCTCGACCTGAACATCGCCCGGCTGCGCCAGATCGACGCCCAGTTCGGCGGCCGGGTCAAGACCCTGGTCTCCTCGGCCTACGCGATCGAGCAGTCCGTGATCGAGGCCGACATGGTGATCGGCGCGGTGCTCGTGCCCGGGGCCAAGGCGCCCACGCTGGTCTCCAACGAGCTGGTCAAGCGGATGAAGCCCGGCTCGGTGCTGGTCGACATCGCGATCGATCAGGGCGGCTGCTTCGAGGACTCGCGCCCGACCACCCACGAGGAGCCGGTCTACAAGGTCCACGAGTCGGTGTTCTACTGCGTGGCCAACATGCCGGGCGCGGTGCCCAACACGTCGACCTACGCCCTGACCAACGCCACCCTCCCGTACGCGCTCAAGCTGGCCGACCTCGGCTGGCGGGACGCCCTCGCCGCCGATCCGGCCCTCGCACTGGGTCTCAGCGCGCACGACGGCAAGCTGACGAACGAGCCGGTCGGCGCCGCGCTGGGTCTGCCGTCCGTCACGATCGCCTCAGTCCTCGGCTGAGCCGGATCGACGGCTGGTGAAGGGGGACGCCCGCGCGTCCCCCTTCTCGCCGCTTACAGGTAGTGCTGGATCTGCGACAGATCGGCCGCGCTGAGGCGGTCGGTGCTGGTGTTGCGCTGGTGCCAGTACGGGTAGCGCAGGTTGTCGCCGCTGGCGTCGTCGAGCGCCTTGACCTCGTCGGCGGTGAGCTCCAGATTCGCCGCGGCCAGGTTGTCGCTCAGCTGCTCGGTCGTGCGGGCGCCGACGATCAGCGAGGTGACGCCCGGCTTCTGCGCGATGTAGGCCAGCGACACCTGGGCCGCCGAGACCCCGTGCGACTCACCGATCTTCACCGCGAGCTCGATCGAGTCGTACAGCTTGTCCTCGTCGTAGATCGGCGGCTCGCTCCACTCGGACAGGTGCCGGCTGCCCTCGGGCGCCTGCACCCCGCGCCGGTACTTGCCCGACACCAGACCGCCGGCCAGCGGGCTCCACACCAGGATGCCGACGCCCTGATCGAGCGCGGCCGGCACGATCTCGGCCTCGATGTCGCGGTTGGCCAGCGAGTAGAAGACCTGGGTGCTGGCGAAGCGCTCGAGCTGCCGGGCGTCGGAGATGCCGAGCGCCTTGACCAGGTGCCAGGCGGAGTAGTTGGAGCAGCCGATGTAGCGGACCTTGCCGCTGCGCACCAGGTCGTCCAGCGCGGTCAGGGTCTCCTCGAGCGGGGTCTGCCCGTCCCACTCGTGCACCTGGTAGAGGTCGATGTAGTCGGTGCCGAGCCGGCGCAGGCTCGCCTCGGCCCCGCGGATGATGTGGTGCCGGGACAGACCGGCGTCGTTGGGGCCGTCGCCCATCGGCATCCGCACCTTGGTGGCGATCAGGACGTCGTCGCGCTTGTCGCCGAGGGCCTCGCCGAGGATCTCCTCACTGAGACCGGCCGAATAGACGTCGGCCGTGTCGATCAGGTTGACGCCGGCGTCCCGGGCGATCGCGATCTGCTCCCGCGCCCCGGCCACGTCGATCTTGCCGACCGCGGACGCCCAGCCGGTGCCGCCGAAGCCCATCGTGCCCAGGGTGAACGTCGAAACCCTCAGACCGGTGCGGCCGAGCTGCCGATACTGCATGGTGAACCCTCTTCCTTCGCCTCGAATAGCGCTGAGCCTCACATAGCACTGAGCCTCAGATAGCGCTCAGCCTCAGATAGCGCTGAGCCCCGAATAGCGCTGAACCTCAGATAGCGCTGAGCCCCGAATAGCGCTGAGCCTCGAACAGCGCCTCAGCCTCGGGTAGCGCTACGTCCAGCCTTACCCGCTCGGACGGCCTTCCACCGGGACGGATGCCATCAAGAACGCCCTGAGCACGGCGACCCGGGCGCTCATCGAGGGCCCGCCTCAGCAACTGACACCGACGCTCACCTCGGCCCGCTGCTCGCGGTCGCCGACCCGCACGATCAAGGGGACGCAGACCGGCTCGGAGACCGTGTAACCGCCGGCGAAGACCACCCAGCCCTTGGCGTCCGGGCAGGCCGGGACGCGGACCGTGGTGCCCTTGGGCCCGGGGCTGCCCCAGCCGATGATCACGTCGCCGGCCGCCTCGGGGGCGACCGACAGCTCGACCGCGGTGCCGGCCCGCACCAGCAGGCCCGTCTTGGCGAACAGGCGGCCGGGCTCACCCGACTCGTTCGCCTGGAGCACGGCGGTGGGCAGCGCCACGGCGTCCAGCACCAGCGGGTAGCCCTCGCTCGGCGGCCGGGCGCCGAGGTCGTGGGCACAGTCGATGGCGCCGGCGGCCGCGGAGAACGGTGGCGGCGGCGCGGACGGGACCGGTGGCGGCGCGGACCGGGCCGCTGGCGGCGCCGGCTGGGCCGGTGGCGACGGCGGCTGGGCCGGTGGCGACGGCACCGGGCCGGCCGAGCAGCCGGCCAGCAGACACGCCACCACCGGCGGCACGAGACGGGCGGGAAGGCTCATGCCCTGAAGACGCCTGGCGGCCCGCCGGCGTTCCCTGGGCGGCTCATTGCTCGAGGATGGCCTTGAGGCGGGCCAGGTCGGCGGCCACCGCGGCGCTGTCGCGGGCGAAGTCCTCGTCCGACGTGCCGGGCGGTCGCCGCACCGAGAAGACGAGCTCCGCGCCTTCGCCGTACGGGACGACGCGTACCGGATTGAGGAACTGCTCACCGGATTCGAGCGTCACGACGTGGTCGAGCACGCCGAAGCCGTTCGGGGGCGCGAACTCGACCCGGACGCGGCCCAGCGCCTCCGACCGCACGTACCAGGCGCCGTCGACCTGATCGACCGACGTGCCCAGGCCGGGCGCCCAGCTCATCAGGTTGGCCGGGTCGACGACGTACGCGTACACGTCGTCGACCGGGCGGTCGATGCGCTCCGCGAGGTGTGCCGTATCAGTGGTCATCTCCCGATCATCCGCCTCCGGGGAATCGAGCGCCGCTCAGCTCGCGAGCCGGTACACCTCGCTGTGGCGCTGCCGGGCGGGCACCCGCAACGCCCGCAGGCTGCGCAGCACCGCGTCGGTCAGGGCGGCCGGACCACAGACGTACACGTCCCGCTCGGTGATGTCGGGGACCAGCGCGCGCAGATTCTCCGGGCTGAACGGCTGGTTGGCCCCGGCGGTGCGACCGGTCAGCAGGTGCAGTCGCGCGTGCCGCAGCCGGGCCAGGTTGCGCAGCTCGCCCAGCAGCACCGCGTCGCCCGGCGTCCGCACGCGGTAGAGCACCACGATGTCGCCGTCCAGGGTCTGGTCCTCGAGCAGCGCGCGGATCGGGGTCACGCCGATGCCGCCGGCGATCAGCAGCGTGTCGGCCCGCGTGCGGCCGGCCGCGGTGAAGGCCCCGTACGGTCCCTCCGCGAACACCCTCGTGCCGACCGGCAGCTCGCGCAGGCCGGCGCTGGTCGTACCGATGGCTTTGGCCGTCAGCCGCAGCGAACGACCGTCCGGGGCGGCCGACAGCGACCACGGGTTCACCTGCCACCAGCGGTTGTGGCCGGGAAAGCGCCACAGGAAGAACTGCCCCGCGCGGGCCCGCAGCTTGTCCAGGTCACGGCCCGTCACGTGCACGGAGACCACGTCGGGGGCCTCGGTCACGACCGCGGCCACCCGCAGCCGGTGCCGGGCGTTGCGGACCAGCGGCAGGATCAGCCGGCCGGTGAGCAGCGCTCCGACGGCGAAGGCCCACAACCCCCACCAGTACGCCTGGGTGAAGGTGTTGGTCTTGAAGGCGCTCCCCTCGTAGACCTGGTGGATCACGCCGAGCACGATCACGGCGTAGACCAGCAGGTGGATGGCGTGCCAGACCTCGTACGGAAGTCGCTTGCGGGCGGCTCGCACCGAGGTGACGGCGATGACGCCGACGAGGCCCGCGGCGATCATGCCGAGCAGCACGGGCATCTGCCGGGCCAGGACCGGGATCTGACCGAGGAACGAGACCTGGCCGAGCCGGGAGTAGCCCAGCAGCACGAAAGTCGGATGCAGCAGAACGAGCCAGAAGATCGCGAAGCCGGTCCAGCGGTGCCAGGTCGTGAGCCGGTCCATGCCGATGCGGCGATCGAGGAACGGCAGCCGGGCGATCAGCAGCAGTTGCAGGGCGAGCGCGAAGCCGAGATGCAGGCCGAGGACGCGCCCGGCGGTGGTCAGGGTGTTGTGGGCGGGAGTGTTCGGCCGGGTCAGCATCAACTCGACGATCACCAGGTTGAGCAGCAGAAAGAGCCAGAGCCCGAGGTACGCCGCCCGGGCCTGACCGGCGGGCCGCAGCTGCGGCCGGGTTGCGGTGAGCATCCGAACCTCCCGAGGTGTGCATTGTCTGTAGCGGGTGACCGCACGGCGGCGCAATCACCCACACGACACGGGGAGGAGCCGGGTTCAGCCCGGCGGCCGGGTGACCGGGCGGGCCGGGGGTGGCGCGTTCCGGCGATACTTGCCCCGGCGCCCGTGCGGACGGGCGGAGAGGAGCCAGTAGTGACGCAGCCGGCCAAGCCGACGGACGAGAACCAGCCGACGCCCACGGGAACGGAGGAGGAGCCGACCGCGGCCATCCCCGCCCAGCGAGCGGCGGCCTCGGCCCCCGCGCCGGCCGAGCTTGAGCGGGACCGGGCCGCCCAGCCCGAGACGAACGCTTCCGACCCCGACCGGACAACAGCCATCCCACCGGTCCAAGCCACGCCGCAGCCGGCGACCAGCCCGTCCGACCCCGACCGGACCACGGTCATCCCACCGGTCCAAGCCGGTTCCCGCAGCACACCGACGGCGGATCCCGGCAGCCCGGCCGCGCCCGCCGGTGGCGCCCGGCCCGCACCCGCGAGCCCGGACGAGGACGCCGACGCGACGGCCGCGATGCCGCTCGCGCCCGGCGGCAGCGCGGAACCGGCCGGGCCCTCGGGCGGCGGCATGATCTCCGTTCCGGCGCCCCGGCGCGACCAGCCACCGCAGCGCGCGGCCACGCCACCGCCGGACCCCGACCGCACCGCGCCGATCGCGACGAACGTCGCGTCCCGTCCCACGAACCTGGGCGAGGCCCTCGCCCGGCCGTCATCAGCGAAGAGCCGGCCGTCATCAGCGAAGAGCACGACCGCCGACCGTGCCGGAAGCCCGGCCCCCGCGCCCTCGACCCGGCCCGGCGGGTCCGAGTCGGTGGCCGTGCCCTCGACTCGGCCCACCGGCCCGCGATCGGTTCCGGCGCCACGCCCGGCGCCGGAAGCATCGCCGCCCAGCGGCTCCGCGCCGGCCTCTGAGCAGGGTGCCGGCAAGGTCTACGGCGGGCTCGGCGCGGGCGCCACCACTACCGGGCCCGATGCGCCCGGCGCGGGCGCCGCCACTTCCCGGCCCGGCGAGTACGGCCGCGCGACCACGACGCCGACCCAGCGCGAGCAGTCGACCACCACACCAGCACCGGGTGACACAACGTCACCGGCTCCGAGTCCGCCGTCGGCCGAGAAAGTCGCCAAATCAACTGAATACGGGCAGCGGACGACACCGCCGGCTGAGCAGGATCGGAGCGTGCCAACCGAAGACCGACGCCCGGCCGGCCGCCCGACCGAGTACGGGCGCGCCACCGGCCGCCCCACCGAATACGGGCGCACGGCAACCGGGGCCGGCGACAAGACCAGCCCGCCCACCGAGTACGGGCAGCGCTCCGGCGGCGGCGAATACGGGAGCGCGCCCCCGCGGCGGAAGCGCCCGACCGCCGTACTCCTCGCCGTGCTCCTGCTTGTTCTCCTGCTCGGGGCCGGGGCGACGGCGCAGCTCACCCGGTCGCTGCCCGAGGCGACGCTGTCCACCACCGTGGCCACGACCATGCGGATCCCCGGCGAGGCGGTGTCGCTGCCGTGGCCCGATCAGGGCTCGGCCGAACTCATGATCGAGGGCCTCGGGCGGCTGGGCGGCTCGGGAAGCGACGACGCGGCGCCCATCGGCAGCGTCGCCAAGGTCATGACCGCGTACGTCATCCTGCGCGACCACCCGATCAGCGGCGACGAGGAGGGCCCGTCGCTGACCGTGACCGCCGCCGACGTGGCCGACTATCAGGCGCGCATCGCCAGCAACCAGTCACTCGTACCGGTCAGGGTCGGTCAGAAGCTGACCGAGCGGGACGCGATCGAGGCTCTCATGCTGCCCTCGGCCAACAACGTCGCGCACCAGCTGGCGATCTGGGACGCCGGCTCGGAGAGCGCCTTCGTCGACAAGATGAACGCCGCCGCGGCCGACCTCGGCATGACCGCCACCCGCTACACCGATCCCAGCGGCTATCTGCCCACGACCATCAGCACCGCCCCGGACCAGGTCAAGCTGGCGCGGGCCGTGCTCAAGTCGGACGTCTTCGCCGAGATCGTCGCGCTGCCCAGCGCCACCATCCCGGTCACCGGCAAGATCCAGAACTACAACGACCTGCTCGGCGTGCAGGGCGTCGCGGGCATCAAGACCGGCTCGACCGACGAGGCCGGCGGCTGCCTGCTCTTCTCGGCCCGCCTCACCGTCGGCGACCGCAAGCTCACCGTGGTCGGCGCCGTCTTCAACCAGCCCGGCCTGAACACTCCCGAGCAGCTCGCCAACGTCAACCAGGAGGTCCGCCGGCTGCTCCGCGCGGTACGCCAGACCGTCAAGCAGTACACCCTGGTCCCGGCCGAGCCGGTCGGTGAGATCCGTACGGCCTGGGGCTCCACGAGCGCTGTCCGCCCCGCCACGCCGCTCAAGGTGGTCGGCTGGCCCGGCCAGACCGTGCCCGTCCAGGTCACCACCTCGGCGCCGGGCGCCTCGGTGACCGCGGGCCAGCCGGTCGGCACCCTCCAGGCCGCAGGCGTACGGGTCGACCTGCGCGCCGACACCACAACCACCGACCCGTCGCCGTGGTGGCGCCTGACCCGAACCAGCTAGGGATGTCCGATCAGCGGTAGAGGGAGCGGAGCACGGCGTCGGTGACCGCGCCGTAGATCAGGTGGGGGATGGCGTCGGTCAGCCAGTCGGTGGCCGACCAGGAGCGGGGGTCGCTGACGTCGAGGTAGGCCATCGACAGGTTCGTCGAGGCCATCGCGGCCGCGCCGATCAGGGCCGCGCCGACCGGGGCCGGTGGGCGTACGCCGGCCCGGCGCAGCAGGCCGAAGGTGACGCCGATGCCGACGCCCGTGACGATGCCGCTCAGGCTGGCCAGGCCGGCGACCCGGTGTTCGCGGGTCTCCCCCTCGCCCGGCACCGACACCGGCAGCTGCTCCTCGATGGCCTCGACGGTCTGTTCGGGGGTGCTGCTGCTCGCCCGGCCGCGGACGGCCATGTCGAGATAGGTGACGGCGTTGAGGGCGGCGGTGCCGGCAGCACCAGCGGCGGCGCCGGCCAGGATTCCCGTTCTCATGTGATCAGCGTGCCCGGCCGGCCCAGCCGCGAAACTAGAGCCCAGCCGCGAACCTACGGCTCAGCTGCGAAAGTACGGCTCAGCTGCGAAACTGCGGCCCGGCCGCGAACTACGTCGCCGGGGGACGGTTCACCAGGACGCGGCCGAAGATCACGGTGACGACGCCGGCCAGCACGACCGACAGCAGGCCGACGCGCAGGCTGGTCTGGTCGGCGACCAGGCCGACCAGGGGCGGCGAGAGCAGGAAGCCCCCGCGCAGCAGCCAGCTGACGATGGTCAGGCCGGTGCCGGGGGCGAGGCCGGGCAGTTCGTCGGCGGTGTGCATGGCCGCCGGCACCAGCGTGGCCACGCCCAGCCCGGCCAGCGCGAACCCGGCCAGCGCGGTCGGCACCGACGGCACGGCCAGCGCCGCCCCCATGCCGATCGCGGCCAGCGCCCCGCCGGCGCGGACGACCGTGCGCTGCCCGAAGCGGTCCACGACCCGGTCACCGGCGAGGCGGCCGACGGTCATCGCGACCTGCATGGCCACGACGGCGAGGCCCGCGGTGGCGGCCCCGGCGCGCAGGTCCTCGGTCAGGAACAGCGCGCCCCAGGAGGCTCCGGCGTCCTCGACCAGGGCGCCGGCGGCGGCGAGGATGCCGAGAACGGCCAGCATCCGTACGGCGGCCTTGGTGAAGGACCGGGTGGCGGGCGGGGCGTCGCCGGCCGGGGCGCGCTCGGCGTCCTCGGCGCCGGGCAGCAGGAACCGGAGGGCGACCAGCGCGACGCCGCTGAACAGCACGGCCGAGATGGTCAGGTGCAGGCCGAGCGGCACCGACAGACCGGCCGCGGCCGAGCCCATCAGACCGCCGAGGACGGCGCCGATGCTCCAGACGCCGTGCAGCGAGTTGAGGATCGAGCGGCCGTAGAGCCGCTGGACCCGCAGGCCGTGCGCGTTCTGGGCGACGTCGACGATCGAGTCGAGCGCGCCGATCACGAACAGCGCCCCGGCGAAGGCCAGCCAGTGCGGCGCGAACGGGATGATCAGCGTGGCCAGGGTGGTCAGGACGACGCCGTACGAGGCCACGCGGGCCGAACCGAGCCGGCGGATGGCCGCGCCGGCGAGCAGGCCGGCGAGCAGCGCGCCGATCGGCATCGCGGCGATGGCCGTGCCGAGGATCGCGTTGCTGACGCCGAGGTCGGCCTTGATCTGCGGGTAGCGCGGCACGACGTTGAAGAACACCGCACCGTTGGTCAGGAACAGCGCAGCCACGGCGGCGCGGGCCGAGCGAGCCTGCCGCGTGGGCACGGCAGCCAGAGTCGTCATGCGGACGAGCGTACACACGATGTGTACGTCCGTACATAGCGATGGTCAGGTGTGAGCGAAGCCTCTCAGCGCTTGGTCGACATCGGCGTCGGAGAGCTGCCCGAAGTCCTCGTACCACTGACCGACCGCGTGGAAGTCCGGCGGCTCGCTCAGGCAGATCACCGTGTCGGCCGCACCACCGAGCCGGTCGTGGGCCTCCGGCGCGCAGACCGGCGCCGCGAAGACCAGCCGCGCCGGGTGATGCCCGCGCAGCCACCGCAGGGCGGCCCGGGCGGTGACCCCGGTGGCCAGCCCGTCGTCGACCACCACGACCTCACGGCCGGTCGGGTCGGGCGGCGGCCGGTCACCGCGGTACTCCCGCGTACGCCGGGTGAGCTCGGCCCGCCCGGCGGTCACGCTCTCCGCGAAGTCCTCCGGCGCCAGCCCGAGGTCGGCCAGGCTGTCCTCGTCGAAGACCGGCGGCCCGTCCTCGGCGATCGCCCCGACCCCGAACTCGGGCCGGCCCGGCGCGGTCAGCTTGCGGGCGATCACGATGTCGAGCTCGGCGCCGACGCGCGCGGCGACCCGCACGGCGACCGGAACGCCCCCGCGCGGCAGGGCCAGCACCAGCGGCGCCGGCCCCGGATGCTTACGCACCTGCGCGGCGACCGCCTCGGCGAGCTGCCGCCCGGCCTCGTCCCGGTTGGCGAAGATCGTCATGGTCCGGACGTACCCGCTGACGCTCGTCCTATGCGTCTGACCTGCGATGACTCGCAACTTCCGCCCGGCGGACGAGGGCCGTCGCGCGGACGGGTAGCTTTCGGTGCGTCGGGTTCGGCGGTGCGGCCGGGCGCATGGCGGCCCTCGTTACGGGCATGCGGGCGGTGAGGGAGGCGGCTATGGGTGAGGCCACGGTGGACCGTCGGCGGCGGGTGCCGCGGACGGATGTGGTGCTGGCCGATCCCGGCCTGGCCGAGGCGACCGCGCGCGAGGGCCGGGCGGCCGTGAAGGCCGCCGTCGTGGCGACGCTCCAGCGCGTACGGGAGGGAGAGCTCGACCCGGACGCGGTCGTCGGCGCCGCGCTGGCTGCCCTGCCCGGAGGTCTGCGGCCGGTGCTGAACGCGACCGGGGTCGTCCTGCACACCAACCTGGGCCGGGCCGCGCTCTCGCCCGCCGCCCGCGACGCTGTGTCGGCCGCCGCCGGTCACACCGATGTGGAGCTCGATCTCACCACCGGCCGTCGCGCCAAGCGGGGCCGGACCGCCCTGGCCGCTCTGCACCGGGCGGTCCCGGACGCGGGCGACGTGCACGTGGTCAACAACGGGGCCGCCGCGCTGGTGCTCGCGGCGACCGCCCTGGCCGGCGGCGGCCGCGAAATCATCGTGAGCCGCGGCGAGATGGTGGAGATCGGCGACGGCTTCCGGCTGCCCGACCTGCTCGAGTCCACCGGCGCCCGGCTGCGCGAGGTGGGGACGACCAACCGCACGTCCGTGACCGACTACGAGCGCGCGATCGGCCCGGCGACCGGCTTCATCCTCAAGGTGCACCCCTCGAACTTCGTGGTCCGGGGCTTCACCAGCGCGGCGTCGATCGCCGGCCTGGCCGCCCTGCCCGCCCCCGTGGTCGCCGACATCGGCTCCGGACTGCTCGCTCCCGACCCCCTGCTCCCGGACGAGCCCGACGCCGCCTCGACGCTGACCGAGGGAGCCGACCTGGTCATCGCCAGCGGCGACAAACTGCTGGGCGGGCCGCAGGCCGGGCTGCTGCTCGGCACCGCCCCGCTGATCGAACGCCTGCGCCGCCATCCCCTGGCCCGCGCCCTGCGCGTCGACAAGCTCACGCTGGCCGCCCTCCAGGCCACCCTGACCGGCCCGGCCACGCCGACGTGGGAAGCGCTGCGCCTGGCACCGGAGGAACTGCTGGCCCGCACCCGGCAGGTTCAGGCCCGGCTGGCCGAGGTCGGCGTCGAGTCCGGCATCGTCGCGTCGGAGGCGGTCGTCGGCGGCGGCGGCGCGCCGGAACTCACCCTCCCGTCGTGGTCCCTCTCGCTGCCCCCGGCGTACGCGGACCGGCTGCGCACCGCGGCCACTCCCGTCGTCGGCCGGGTCGAGCGTGACCGTCTCCTGCTGGACCTCCGGTGCGTCCCGCCGGCGTCCGACCCCATCGTGGTGGACATGGTCGCCGCCGTCGCCTCGGTTGCGGGCTGACATGCACGTGCTGGCCACCGCCGGGCACGTCGACCACGGGAAGTCGACGCTGGTGCGGGCGCTCACCGGCATGGAACCGGACCGGTGGGCCGAGGAACGCCGCCGGGGCATGACGATCGACCTGGGGTTCGCCTGGACGACGCTGGGCTCGGGCGAGACGGTCGCCTTCGTCGACGTGCCCGGCCACGAGCGTTTCGTGCCCAACATGCTGGCCGGCATCGGCCCGGTCCCGGCGGCGATGCTGGTGGTAGCCGCGGACGAGGGCTGGATGCCGCAGTCGGCCGAGCACCTGGCCGCGCTGGCCGCCCTCGACGTACGCCATGGTCTGCTGGTCGTCACCCGCAGCGACCTGGCCGATCCCGGCCCGGCGACCGAGCAGGCCCTGGCCGAGATCGCCGCGACGCCGCTGGGCCGGGTGCCCGCCGTGGCCGTCAGCGGCCGCACCGGCGCCGGCTTCGACGAGCTGCGGTCAGCCCTCGACGAGCTGGTGGCCGGGTTGCCCGCCCCTTCCGCGGACGAGCCCGTGCGCCTCTGGATCGACCGGGCGTTCACGGTCAAGGGCGCGGGCACGGTGGTCACTGGCACGCTCGGCGCGGGCGTCCTGCGGGTCGGCGACGAACTGGCCCTGGGCGACGCGGTGGTGCGGGTCCGGGGCCTGCAGTCGCTGGGCCGGCCGGCCGCCGCGGTGCCCGCCGTGGCCCGGGTGGCCGTGAACCTGCGCGGCACCCCCCGTGACGACGTCGGCCGCGGCGACGCCCTGCTGAGCCCCGGCCGGTTCCGCCACACCGACCTCATCGACGTACGGGTCCACGGCGACCCGGCCGCGTCGCTGCCCGCGACGATGACCCTGCACGCGGGCTCGGCCGCCGTCCCGGTCCGGGTCCGTCCGCTGGGCGACGACACCGTACGCCTGCGTCTGTCCCGCCCCCTGCCCCTGCGCATCGGCGACCGGGCCCTGCTGCGCGATCCCGGCCTGCACCACGTGGCCGGCGGCGTGACCGTCCTCGACGTGGCGCCGCCCGGTTTGCAACGCCGGGGCGCCGCGGCCGCCCGCGCCGAGGTGCTGGCCAAGCTCGACGGCCGTCCCGACCTGGCCGGCGAGCTGTCCCGCCGCCGTCTGCTGCGAGCCGGCGACCTGGCCACGATGGGCGTCCCCGTCCCCGCCTCGGCAACCCCGGTGGCCGGAGACTGGTACGCCGACCCGTCCCACTGGGCCGCGCTGGTCGAACGCCTGCCGGCCGAGGTCGCCGCCTACGCCAAGGAGAACCCGCTCGAGCCCGGGATGCCGCTGGACGCCCTGCGCCACCGCCTCGGCCTGCCCGATCGCGCGCTGGTCACGGCCCTGATCCGCCCGCCCCTGTCGATGCGCGGCGGCCGCGTCGCCCCAGCCGCCGCCGGCCCGCCCGCGGAGCTGGTCGCCCTGGTCGGCCGGGCCTTCGACGGTCTGAGTCCCTTCGCCGCCCCCGAGGCCCACGACCTGGTGGCGCTCGGGCTGGGACCCCGGCAGCTGGCCGCCGCCGCCCGCACCGGCCTGGTCGTCCCCGTGACCCCGCAGGTCGTGCTGGCGACCGGTGCGGTCGAGCGGGCCGCCCAGGTGCTGGCCGGCCTGCCGCAGCCGTTCACGCTCAGCGAGGCGCGGCGGGCCCTGGGCACCACCCGCCGGGTCGCGGTTCCCCTCCTGGAGCTGCTCGACCGCCGCGGCCTCACCCACCGGCTCCCCGACGACCGCCGCCAGGTGCGCTGACTCCGCCGCCGCCGACGGCAGCCCCCTCCGCAGGCGCCCGGACCGAGGCGGTGACCTCCACCTGCTTACTCACAGCGGACCGCCGCGGTGACCTCCACCTCGAGCACGGCGCCCGGCAGGAAAAGCCGGCTGACCTCGACCGTCGTACTGGCCGGCGGCGTGCGGCCCGGTGCCGCGAAGAGCCGTCGCCGGACCCCGCCGTACGCCGGCAGATCACCCAGGTCGGTCATGAACGTCCGGATGAACAGCACGTCGGCCAGGCCCGCCCCATGCGCCGCGAGCAGCCCGCCGACGATCTCGAAGATCCGCTCGGCCTGAGCTGCCGCGTCCCCCGGCGCCACCACCTCACCGGCGTCGTCGACCGCGACCTGCCCGGCGAGCAACAGCAACGCCCCACCGCCCAGGTCGAGCCGGGCCACATGGGCGAACCGGTCACCGAACGGCGCCGCGACCGAAGCCGGATTGTCCAGCGTCATTTTCACCATGCCGCGACGCTAAGCTCCGACCCACCCATGCCACCAGCGAATGTCACGCATGCCTGCCATGCTTGCCGGTCATGGACACGATCCTGCTCGACGTCTTCCGTACCGTCGCGCACCTGGGCTCGATCACCGCGGCCGCACGCCGTCTGCGATTCACCCAGTCGGCCGTCTCCCGCCAGATAGCCGCGCTGGAGGCCGACGTGGGTGCCCGAGTCTTCGACCGCCTGCCGCGCGGCGTGGCCCTGACCGAGGAAGGCCGGGCTCTGCTCCCCCACGCCGACGCGATCCTCGACCGCCTGGTCGCCGCCCACCGGGCCGTCGACGACCTGCACACCCTGAACGCCGGCCGCCTGCGCGTGGGCGCCTTCCCCACCGCCGTCGCCGCCCTGGTCCCGCGGGCCCTGGCCAGCTTCCGCAGGGCGTACCCCGAAGTGGCCGTCAGCCTGGTCGAGGGCCTGACCCCCACCCTGCTGGAGAGACTGGCCACCGGTGACGCCGACGTGGCCGTCGTCAGCGAGTCCCCCGCCGGCCCGATCGACCCCGACCGCTACACGTTGCACCACATCCTCGACGAGCGCCTGCTGGTAGCCGTCTCCCGAACCCACCGCCTGGCCCGCCGCCGCACCGTCCGGCTGTCCGACCTGGAGGACGACTCGTTCATAGCCGGCTCCGCCGACGCCGAGGAGACCCTGCTACGAGCCAGCCTGCCCACGGGTTTCCGCCCCCGCATCGACATCGTCGCCGCCGAGTGGACCGGCAAGCTCGGCTGCGTGGCCGCCGGTCTGGGCGTCGCCCTGGTCCCCGCCCTGGCCATGCGCGGCACCCCCACCGACATCATCCTGCTGCGCCTGCACCGCGACGACGAGCCGACCCGCCGCATCCACCTGGCCACGCTCGCCGGCCGCACCCCACCCCCGGCGGTCGCGGGCTTCCTGCCCCACCTGACGTCCTCCGTCGATCCTCTGTGGGCTCGCTGAGCCGACCCGGGACAGCGGCCGTCAGCGACCTCCGGACCGGTCCCGACGACCGTCGGCGGCCACCCGGACGTCCCGGAAATCGCGGACGGCCAGCAGCGCGACGCGGACCAGAACCGCCAGATCGCCGTCAGCCAGCAGCAGGACGTCTTCGAGGACGCGGGCCGGCAAGGCGAGGTCAGCCGGGCCGTAGCAGTCGTGCCAGGCCAGATCGGCCAGGTGCAGGAGGTCCAGCGCGGCCTCGACCTGACCGCCGGGAAAAGCCGCTTCGATGGCGGGCCTGCGTTCCGTACGCCGTTGCGCGCTACCGAGAGCCATCCCGGTCCGCCTCCTCATTTGTCACCGGCGGATACCGGCGAGGCTGGTGGCCACGAGTTGCTTCCATTCGGTGAGGCGAATCAGCCGGGCGACGGCAACGTAGACGGCGGCGCCCACGACTCCAGCTGTGGTCAGCGTGATGAGCGCCGCGCTGAAGCCGGAGCCGATCACAGGTCTGAGGGCGAACGCGGTGACGGCGCCGCAGCTGCCCGCGACCCCGGTGGCGACGGCCACCCGCGCGTGGGTGCGCAGCAGCCGATGTCCGTCGATGCGACCCAGGCGGCGGCGCAGGATGGCGGCGGCGGCGATGAGGCCGACGGTGTAGGCGGCAGCGTAGGCGAGGGGAATCCCGACGACGATGTCCGCGCGAGGCAGGAGCCAGGTCGCGACGAGGCACCCGGCCACGCCGACGACTGTCACCCCCGTGGTGATCAGCGCCGGGGTCCTGGTGTCCTGCAGGGCGTAGAAGCCGCGTTGCAAAATCATGTAGCCGGTGAAGGGCACCAGGGCCACCCCGAAGGCGGCCACCACCGCCCCGAGCAGGGCGATCGCCGGTGGTGAGCTGCGGCCGTGGGCGAACAGCAGGGTGGCGATCTGCGGACCGAGCACGAGCATGGCCGCGGCGACCGGGGCGAGGGCCACGGCGGCGAGCCGGACGGCCCGGGACAGGTCTTCGGTGATCCGGGCGTGGTCGAGCCGGGCGGCGTGGCGGCTGAGCCGGGGCAGCATCGCGGTCATCACCGACAGAGCGATGATCGCGAACGGCATCTGGAACACCGCAAGCGCATTCTGATAGGCACTGATCCCACCCGGCCCGCTGATCGACGCGGCACGCGTGGCCGCCGCGAGCAACACCTGAGCGGCGACCACCGACACCAGCACCCACCCACCGAGCCGCCCGATCCGGCGCATCCCGATGCCCCGCGGGTCGAGCCGGGGCCGCAACGCGAACCCGGTGCGGGCCAGGGCCCACACCACCACCATCATCTGAGCGAACACACCCGCCGTGGTGCCGACCGAGAGCAGCAGAAGGTGCGTGGACGTCATCGACGCGATGCTCGTGGCACCGCCGATCACCAGGTAGACGAGGCCGACAGCGATCACGATGAGGCTGTTGACCAGCGGCGCCCACATCGGAGCGGCGAACCGCCCCCGGATGTTGAGCACGGCCCCGGCGGTGGCGCTGACCCCGTAGAACAGAATCTGCGGCACGAAGAACCGGCTGAACACGACCGCCAGCTCCCGCTGCTCGCTGGTGAACCCGGGCGTGTAGACCGCGACCAGCCAGGGCGCCGACACCATGGCCAGCACAGTGACCGCACCGAGGCCATAGACCATCAGCGACAGCAGCCGCTGGGCGTAGGCCACCCCGTCATCGGCTTCCGTCAGCGCCGCCCGGGCCAGCAGCGGCACCACCACGCTGGCCATAGCGCCCCCGACGACAAGCTCATAGACGGCGTTGGGCAGCGTGTTCGCTACGTTGTAGCTGTCCAGCAGCGCGCCACCCAGCCCCAGCGCAGAGGCCAGCACCACCAGCCGCACAAAGCCGGCAGCCCGCGATGCCAACGTCGCCACCGCCATGCCACGACCGGCCCGCCCAACCGAAGGTCCTTCCGCCATGCCGACCTTCATAGCGCATCAGCGCTCCCGCCCCAGGCAGGTTCGCCGCGGCTACACCGTCGAGAACGGCCGGCTGGTGAAAACGGAGGCGGACGGGAATCGAACCCGCCTGGCCCGGATACCGAGCCACACCGGTTTTGAAGACCGGGAGGGGCACCAGCCACCTGAACGCCTCCGCCCCCGACACTAGCCGCCCCGGCGGGCGCTTCGATCACCGCCGTGCCACAGTGGGATCCGTGACGGCTATTGATGCGCCTCGGCTGACCCAGTACGCGCACGGCGGCGGCTGCGCCTGCAAGATTCCGCCCGGGGAGCTCGAGGCCGTCGTGGCCGGGCTGGTGGGCACGGGGCTGCCCAAGGGGCCGGGTGAGTTGCTGGTCGGGCTGGACGACGGGGACGACGCTGCCGTCGTGAGTCTGGCCAACGGCACCGCCGTCGTGGCCACGGCTGACTTCTTCACGCCGGTGGTGGACGACGCCTATGACTGGGGGCGCATCGCCGCCGCCAACGCTCTCTCCGATGTCTACGCCATGGGCGGCACGCCCGTGGTGGCGGTCAACCTGCTGTGCTGGCCCCGGGATCTGCTGCCGATGGAGCTGGCCGCCGAGGTGCTGGCCGGTGGCCTGGCCATCGCCCGGGACGCCGGCTGTCACCTGGCCGGCGGGCACAGCGTGGACGATCCGGAGCCCAAGTACGGCATGGCGGTCACCGGCATCGCCGACCCGGAGCGGCTCATGCGCAACGACGCGGGGGTGGCGGGAGTGCCGCTCACCTTGACCAAGCCGCTCGGCATCGGGGTGCTCAACAGCCGCCACAAGTCCACCGGCGAGGTCTTCGAGCACGCCGTCGCGGCCATGACCACGCTGAACCGGGCCGCGTCGGCGAAGGCGCTGGGCGCGGGCGCGGTCTGTGCCACCGACGTGACGGGGTTCGGGTTGCTCGGGCACCTGCACAAGCTGGCCCGGGCCAGCGGTGTCACGGCACGGGTCGACGCCCGGGCGGTTCCCTACCTCGACGGGGCACGGCAGGCCCTGGCCGACGGGTACGTCAGCGGGGGCACCCGGCGCAACCTCGACTGGGTGCGGCCGCATCTGGAGGCCGGCGTCGGTGAGGACGAGTTGCTCCTGCTGGCCGACGCGCAGACCTCCGGTGGGCTGCTGGTGGCCGGTGAGGTGCCGGGCTACCCGGTCATCGGCGAGCTGATCGCCGGGCGGCCGGACGGGAAGACCCTCGTCGTCACCGCTTGACTTCGAGTGCACTCGAGCTGCGAGGGTGGACGCATGGCGAACGGACTCACGGTTGGCGAGGCCGCCGAGGTTGTCGGGCTCAGCGTGCACACGTTGCGCTGGTACGAGCAGGAAGGCCTGGTCGAGCCGATCGAGCGGGACAGCGCGGGCCGGCGGCGCTACTGCGACCGTGACCTCGACTGGTTGCGGCTGCTGATCCGGCTGCGCGGCACCGGCATGCCCGTGCGCGACATGCGCCGCTACGCCGAGATGGTGCGGGCGGGTGATCACACCGTCGGTGACCGGCTGCGGCTCTTCGTCGAGCACCGGGAGCGGGTGCTCGGCCGGATCGACGAGTTGCGGCAGGACCTCGCGATGCTCGACATCAAGATCGCGCTGTACGGCGAGATGGATCAGATCCAGCGCGAGCAGGAGCAGGAGCAGGAGCAGGTCACGTCGTCGGCGCCGGCCCGCTGACCTTGTTCCCGCCCGCCTTGTTCAAACCTTCCCGCTGCGGTACGACCGTGTAGCGCGGGTCCTCGGCCGAGTGCACCCCGCCCTCGAAGACCCCGAACCGGGTCAGCACCGAACCGGCGAGCAGCGACACCCCGGCCAGCGCGGACACGACCCGGCTGCGGCGTCCGACCACCGCACCGACCGCGCCGGCCACGGTCAGGATCCGGGCCGCCCGCAGCAGCTTGCCTGGCCGGCCGGTTGTGTAGGGCTCGCTGAGCATCCCGTAGCCGTGCTCCACCCGATGACCGGCGGCCAGCTCGATCGCGGCGCCGGCCACCGCCATCCGCCGCGCGGGCCGGCCGGGGGCCGCGATCAGCCCGACCCCGGCTCCGCTGGCCAGCGCGCTCCCGGCGAACATGAACGGCAGATCGGGGTAGACGGCGTTCCAGCTGGGCACCGCCGTGTCGGCGAACAGCACCGCGGTGTACGTGGCCAGGCCGGGAGCGAGCACGGCGGCGCCGTACCCGGCGGCCGAGCCGACCGGCGGCAGCACCTTGCGGGCCAGCCCGAGCACCCCGTGGTCGGGCAGGAACGGCGCCACCTCGGCCGCGGCGGCCACCCCGGCCGCGCCGCCGAACAGGCTGAGCAGCCAGGTGCCCATCGACATCGGCGAGGTCGGCTTGGCCACCCGCAGCATGTAGAGGAAGCGGTCGGGCCGGCCCAGGTCCTTGATCAGGAAGAACGTGCTGGCGCCGAGCGCGCCCAGCGCCGTCGTCCGGCCGGCGACCCGCAGCGCCGCGTTGCCGGTGGCCTGCCCGCCGGCCGCGAGCAGCGACGACCCGGCGGCGAGACCGCCGGTGAACAGGTAGATCGCGATGTCGTGGGTCCACACCGGCGGGCGCACGATCGGCCGGCCGTAGTAGGACTGGAAGTCGGCCTCCGGCACCATCGAGCGGTCGCCGCCACCACGCTTGCGCGACGATCCGCCCCGCTTGCGCGGGGAACGGGTCGGGCCGCCGGGGGCCTCGTCGCGGGACAGGCCGCTGCCCGGGTGCCCGGCCGGCGGCGGAGAGACCGAGCTCACTGACGCCTCCCGGCGAACGCGACGACCGCCGTGGCCGCCATGGTCAGGGCGGCGAGCCCGGCGCGCTTCCACATCAACACGATGTCGCGCGTCGGCACGTGCGGGTCGGGCGGCAGCCCGTACACCTCGGGCTCGTCGAGCAGCAGGAAGAAGGCGCCGTCGCCGCCCACGCCGTCGGACGGGTCGTTGCCGTAGAGCCGGGCCTCGGCGACGCCGTTCTCGTGCAGGGTCTCGACCCGGCGGGCGGCCCGCTCGCGCAGCTCGGAGAGCTCACCGAACTGGATGGACTCGGTCGGGCAGGCCTTGGCGCAGGCCGGCTCGAGACCGTCGCCGAGGCGGTCGTAGCAGAGCGTGCACTTCCAGGCCCGGCCGTCGTCCTCGCGCCGGTCGATCACGCCGTACGGGCAGGCCGAGATGCAGTAGCCGCAGCCGTTGCAGATGTCCTCCTGCACCACGACCGTGCCGAACTCGGTGCGGAAGAGCGCGCCGGTCGGGCAGACGTCGAGGCAGCCGGCGTGCGTGCAGTGCTTGCACACGTTGGACATCATCAGCCAGCGGAAGTCGGTGCGCGGCGCCTCGTTGACCCGGCCGGGGAGGTCGGTCATCGGCATGCCGAGGAACTGGGCGCCGCCGGCCGGGGAGGCCTGGGTGGCGGGCGCGGTGCCGAGGAACTCGGTGCCCGCGGTGGCCGCCGCGGCGAGCGCGTCGACCGCCGGGCGGATGCCCGGCGAGGTGCCCGTGTCGGCGCCGGCACGGGCGGCCACCACGTTGGTCGCCGGGACGGACGACGGCCCGACCGGCAGGCCCGCGAAGGCGCCCGGGACGTCGGTGCCGGCGCCGGAGGAGGAGCGCGGCTGCTCGATGAAGGCGACGTGCCGCCACGAGTTCGCGGTCAGTCCGCCGGTGTTGTCGTAGGAGTGGCCAAGCAGGTCGAAACCGTCGTCAGGCACGGCGTTCCAGGTCTTGCAGGCCACCTCGCAGGCCTTGCAGCCGATGCACACCGACGTGTCGGTGAAGAAGCCCATCCGCGGCGGCGCGTCGGTGTATCCCGCGTCCGGCGCCGGATCGAGCGGGCCGTACAGGCTATTGCTGCCCATCGTCTGCGTCCCTCGGGGTCTCGATCGGCGTGCGGTGCCCGGGTGTCAGGCCCGCCCGGTCACGGTAGCCCTGCACGTACGTCAGGAGCTCCGGCCCGGTCGGGCGGCGGCCCGGCTGGATGTCGCAGGTGCCCACTTTGCTCTCCTGGATGAGCACGTTGGGGTCGAGCGTGATGCCGATCAGGTCGTTGGCCGAGTCGCCGGTGACCAGGCCTTCGCTGCCCCAGTGGTAGGGCATCCAGAGCTGGTGCACCACGCGCCCGTCGATGCGCAGCGGGGCCAGCCGGTCGGTGACCATCACCCGCGCCTCGATCGCCGCGCGGGCGGTGACCATGTGGGCCCAGCCCATGTGCTCCAGGCCGCGCTCGGCCGCGAGCTCCGGCGACACCTCGACGAACATCTCGGGCTGCAGCTCGGACAGGTAGGCGAGCTGCCGGCTCATGCCACCGGCCGTGTGGTGCTCGGTCAGGCGGCTGGTGCTGAAGACGTACGGGAAGACCTCGGCGTGGCGTTCGGGCGGGCTCGGGTTGGTCAGGTTGTCCGAGCGCTCGTACACCTTGCGGGTGGGGTTGGCCTGCTGGCCGTAGAGCGGATTGCGCACCGTCGACTCGGCCGGCTCGTAGTGGGTCGGCATCGGGCCGTCGATCAGCCCGCTCGGCGCGTACAGCCAGCCCTTCCCGTCGCCCTGCATGATGAACGCGTCGTCGCCGGAGATGGCCTCGACGCCGGTCGCGCCCTCGGCCGGCCGGTAGGACGGCGGCTTGGTCTTCTCGAAGTCGGGCACGTCGTCGCCGACCCACTCGCCCTTCGCCTCGTCCCACCACACGTACTTCTTGCGCTCGGACCACGGCTTGCCGTCGGGGTCGGCCGAGGCGCGGTTGTAGAGGGTGCGGCGGTCGGCCGGCCAGGCCCAGCCCCACTCGCGGGCCACGTAGTTCTGCTCGCTGCCGGGCTTGCGCCGGGCGGCCTGGTTGACCCCGTCCTTGTAGACGCCGGTGTAGATCCAGCAGCCGCCCGAGGTGGAGCCGTCCGACTTCATCTCGGTGAAGCTGCTGAGGAGCTTGCCGGTCGTCACGTCGTACCCGTTGATCTCCTTCAGGACGTCCTCGCCACTGGGCTCCTCGAGCTCGCCGTGCAGCTCGTAGTCCCAGGTCAGGTTGAGGATGCCCGCGTCGCGCGGGCGGGTCGATCCGGCCAGCCGTTCCCGGATGATGCGGCCCAGGTGGTAGAAGAACCACAGCTCGCTGCGGGCGTCGCCCGACGGCTCGACGGCCTGCTCGCGCCACTGCAGCATGCGCTGGGTCTGGGTGAAGGTGCCGGACTTCTCGGCGTGCGAGGCGGCCGGCATGAAGAAGACCTCGGTCTTGCACTCCTCGGGCACGATCTCGCCG
This sequence comes from Actinoplanes sp. M2I2, assembly GCF_023544445.1. Taxonomy (GTDB): domain Bacteria; phylum Actinomycetota; class Actinomycetes; order Mycobacteriales; family Micromonosporaceae; genus Actinoplanes. The sequence goes on from NZ_JALPVJ010000009.1 coordinate 240,225, forward strand.
GTGCCGATCTCGGGCCCGTTCTTCCAGAACGTGGCGCTCTCGATCATGAAGAGGTCGCGGACGACGAGCCAGTCGAGGTTGGCCATGCCCAGACGCTGGGCCTTGCCGTGAGCCGAGCCGACGGCCGGGTTCTGCCCAAGCAGGAAGTATCCCTTGACCTTACCGTCGATCATGTCGAGAACCTGCTGGTACGTGCCGTGGTCGCCGGTCAGCCGGGGCATCCAGCCGTAGCCGTAGTCGTTCTCGGCCGTCGCCGCGTCACCCCAGTAGGACTTGAGCAGGCTGACCGCGTACGACTTGGCGTTGGCCCAGAAGCCGGCCTGCTCGGGATGCCGGATGGCGTCGATCCACTGGTCGAACAACTGGTGCTGCTTGAAGTGCGGCATCGGCAGGTAGCCGGGCAGCAGGTTGAACAGCGTCGGGATGTCGGTCGAGCCCTGGATGCTGGCGTGCCCGCGCAGCGCCATGACGCCGCCGCCGGGCCGGCCCATGTTGCCCAGCAGCAGCTGGATGATGGCGCCGGTGCGGATGTACTGCACGCCCACGCTGTGCTGCGTCCAGCCCACCGAGTAGACCAGCGCGGTCGTCCGCTCGCGGCCCGAGTTGGCCGTCCAGGCCTCACAGACCTCGAGGAACTTCTCCTGCGGTACGCCGCACAGGCGCTCCACGACCTCCGGGGTGTACCGGGCGTAGTGGCGCTTGAGGACCTGGTAGACGCAGCGCGGGTCCTGCAGGGTCGGGTCGCGCGGGACGTCGGCCGGGATCGGCGGGCCGTGCGATTCCTGCTCGAGGCCCGAGGCGGTCTCCCGGTCGACGTGCGACTCCCCCTGTCCCTGGCCCTCGTCCTGCTGACCGGCGTACTGCCAGCTCGACTGGTCGTACGTGTTGGTCTCGGGGTCGTAGCCGGAGAACAGCCCGTCGAGGTCCTCGGTGTCCTGGAAGTCCTCGCTGACGATCATGGACGCGTTGGTGTACGCGACCACGTACTCCCGGAAGTCCTTCTCGTTGCTCAGGATGTAGTTGACCACGCCGCCCAGGAACGCGATGTCGGCTCCGGCCCGCACCGGCAGGTAGGTGTGCGCCAGCGCGCTGGTGCGGGTGAAGCGCGGGTCGACGTGGATGACCTTCGCCCCGCGGTTCTTGGCCTCGATCACCCACTGGAAGCCCACCGGGTGCGCCTCGGCCATGTTCGAGCCCTGGATGATGATGCAGTCGGCGTTACCAAGATCCTGGAGGAAGTTGGTGGCCCCGCCACGGCCGAAGGAAGTCCCCAGACCGGGGACGGTGGCGGAGTGTCAAATACGGGCCTGGTTCTCGATCTGGATGGCGCCGATCGCGGTGAAGAGCTTCTTGATCAGATAGTTCTCTTCGTTGTCGAGCGTCGCGCCGCCCAGGCTCGAGATGCCCAGCGTGCGGTTGAGGGGCCGGCCCTCGTCGTCCTTGTCCTCCCAGGTCGCGTCGCGCGCGGCGAGCACCCGGTCGGCGATCATCTCCATCGCCGTGTCGAGCTCGAGCTCTTCCCAGTCGGTCGCGTAGGGCCGCCGGTAGAGCACCTTCTGCTGGCGGCGGTCGCTGGTCACCAGGCTGAGGCTGGCCGAGCCCTTGGGGCAGAGCCGGCCGCGCGAGATCGGGCTGTCGGGGTCGCCCTCGATCTGGACGACCTTCTCGTCCTTGACGAAGATGCGCTGCCCGCAGCCGACCGCGCAGTACGGGCAGACCGACTTGGCGACCCGGTCGGCGGTCTCGGTGCGGGCGGTCAGCGATTTGGACCTCGCCGACTGCGCGGCGGCGCCGCGGCCCAGCGGGTCGCTGCCGGTGAGTTGCCGGTAGACCGGCCACCCCTCGATCCAGGTCTTGACTCCCACGATCACGACCCTAACCCAGCTTTCCCGCACCCGCACGTGGGCGCCACGTGGTTCGTGAACGTCCGGAATACTGGGGTCATGGAACGTCCCGTGGCGATGCGGCGGTGTCCCCGGTGCGGGCATCCGACGCGCGCCGACCGCATGGTCAAGGGCTTCGGTCGCGACTGCGCCGCCCAGCTCGGCCTGACCGGCCGGTCGGTGGACACCGGCCACGAGGGGCCCGACCTGTTCGACGCGCTGCGCGAGACGGTCGACGACGAGGACGCCTGCGACGGCTGGGACCGCCCGGCCGACAGCCCGTACGGGTGGTGACCGGCAATGTCCGGAATGCATCGTGATCAGGCGGTACGCTCCGGGCGCAGCTGACCGCCGCCCGGACAAGGGAACCCATTGATGCGCAGGCTCGCCGGCGCCGTTCTGACCGCCCTCCTCGCCGCCCTCGTGCCCGCGGCAGCGGCCCACGCCGCGCCCCTCACGTGGGCCATGACAATGGGCCAGGAGAGCGTCCCGCCCGGCGGCCGGGAATCACTCCCGCTGAGCTACCGCGTCGCCGGCGCCGGCAACGACCGGCAGAAGTTCGACCTGGTCTTCGACATCACGGCGACCAGAGACCTGGTCACGGTCAGCCTCCCGGGCTCCGCCTGCGTCACCACGGCCACGACGGTGAGCTGCCCGGCCTCGGGCCTGGACGCGTCGATTCACGTGACGGTGGCCGCCAGGTCCGGCGCCCCGGTCGGCACGACGATGAGACTGCCCGGCCGCATCGTGCAGGAGGGCCGGACGGTGGCGGGCGCGACCGGCACGATCACCATCGCCGAGCAGGTCACGATCGCCGCGATCGACGCGCAGGACAACCTGCCGATCGCCAGTGGCGCCACGGCCGGGCTGGCCGCCGGCGTGCGCAACACCGGGGACAAGCCCGTGACCGGTGTCATCGCCCGGCTGCGGACGGCCAACGGCATCCGGCCGGCCGAGTACGCCAACTGCGTCCCGGTCGAAGCCCCCTACCAGTTCCCGCCGGCCTCCGGCGCCGTCTGCCTGTTCGACGAGGAGCTCGCGCCCGGCCGGTCCTACCGGCTGAAGACTCCGCTGCGGGTCACCGTCACCGACCAGGTGTGGGCGCCCAGCGGGTGGTATTCGTCGTTCACCTGGTGGACCACGCAGGACTTCCTCGATCAGGGCGGCGAGCTGCCGACCGGTGGCAGCGGCCCTCGGTTGGAACTCGCTGACGCTCCCACGGCCCGGGCCGTCCCCCAGACCGAGCCGGCGCTCAACGGCGACAACGACGACGACTGGACCCTGCTGGTCACCGGCCGCAACGCTTCGACCTTCACGGTCGAGGGCGACACCGTCAGCGGCCGGGTGGGCCAGACCGTCACCGTACGCACGAGCGTGCGCAACAACGGCCCGGCCCGGCTCGAGGGCACGGAACAGCCGCCCGGCTCCTCCATGATCGCCGTGGTGACGCCCCCGCGCGGCACCACGATCGTCAAGCACAGCAAGTCGTGCCACCCGTTCAGCATCGGCCACCCGGCGCCCTATCCGCCGTTCCCGCTCGACGCCGAGATCGGCGACGGCAAGGTCTACTGCTGGCCCGGCGACTTCTTCTTCCCGTCCTACCTGCCGGGCCGGACCTACACGTACGACATCACCCTGCGCATCACCGAGCCGGGCACCCTCCGCGGCGACTTCACGACGCTGCTGGCCGACGCCGGCACCCCCGCCGGCCCGGACCGTCAGCGAGCCGCCATCGTCGTCGACGCGACCGCGCCCGCCGCCGGGAACGGCGGTGAGGGTGGCGGCCTTCCCATCACGGGCAGCAACTCCCCGGCCGTCGCTCTGATCGGCCTCACGCTGCTGATCGCCGGCGCGGTCGCCCGGATCGCCACCCGCGGACCGGGCCGCATGCATTCTGATTGAGCAGTACGCTGCGCCCACCGAACCGGCCGGACGAGAGAAGCCCGTCGATGCGCAGACTCGCCAGCGTCGCCCTGTCAGCCCTGAGCTTCGCCGCCCTGCCCTCGGCGGCCGCTCAGGCCGCCCCGGTGTGGCGGCTCGACCTGGCCAGTGTCAGCGTCGAGCCGGGCGGCGAGGCCAAGGCCCTCAGGTTCTTCTACTCCATGACCTCGCCCGCGGGCGAGCCGGGCGGAACCCTGGTGTTCGACCTGGCCGCGGTGAGCGCCATCGCCACGGTCACGCCGTGGGCCGGGTCCGGGTGCACCACCAGCGGCACGACGCTCACCTGCCCCGGCACGATCACCGAGGCCGCGCTCACGGTGGCCGCCCAGCCCGGCGCCACGCTCGGCGCGAACGCGCAGGTGACAGCGCGGGCCGTCGTCGACGGCCGCACGCGCGCCACCGCGACCGGCCGGGTCACGATCGCCGAGCAGGTGTCGCTGTCCGCGCTGCAGGTCCAAAGTGACATCTCCCTCCAGACCGGCGCGTCCACCGGCCTGGCCGCGAGCGTCCGCAACACCGGGACCGACCCGGTGACCGGCGTGGTCCTTCAACTGAGCACGGTCCGCGGCTTCGCCACCGCCGCGCACAGCAACTGCGCGCCCGTCGAGTTCGGCGCCGCCTGCTTCTTCGACACGGAGCTGGCCCCCGGCAGCACCTATCGGCTCGCCACACCGTGGCAGCTCACCGCCGCCCCCGCGGTGTGGGCGCCCAGCGAGTGGTTCGGCAACCTCACCTGGCACACCACGCAGGATTGGGTCGATCTGGGCCACCCGGTGCCCTCCGGCTCCGGCCCGGAGCTCGAGCTCGAGCCGGCCGGGACGGTGACGAGCCTGGCCGACCCGCAGACCGAGACCGAGACCGGCCGCAACGACAACTCCGACACCTGGCGCATCGTCGTCACCGGCGTCAACCAGTCCAACTTCACCGCGAAGGGCGCCACGGCGAAGGGCAAGGTCGGAAAGACCGTGGCCGTACGCGTCGGCGTGCGCAACAACGGCCCGGCGCGCATCGAGGGCTACGGCGCGCCTCAGGGCTCCTATGTGGCGGTCACCGTGACCCCGCCCGCGGGCACCACAGTGGTCAAGCACTCGCCGCTGTGCGAGCAGTTCAGCATCAACAACCCCGCTCCCGGCGTGCCGTTCCCGGACGGCGCCTCGTTCGACGACGGCAATTACTACTGCTTCACCTCGCCCGTCGAGGGCGTGCCCTACCTACCCGGCAAGACGGTCACCTTCGACTTCACCCTGCGCCTCGACAAGCCCGGCACCCTGCGCGGCACGGTGAAGGCCGAGCGCTCCGGCCCGCCACCCGCCGGCGACCCCGTCCCGGCCGACGACACCGCCGCCATCGTGATCAAGGCCTCCGCCCCGAACACCGGAGGCAGCGGCGACGGCGACAACGGCGGTGACAGCGACGACAGCAGCGGAGGCGGCCAGGGTGGAGGCGGCAGCCTGCCGATCACGGGCAGTGACACCGCCGCCGTGGCCCTGTTCGGCCTGGTGCTCCTGGTCGCCGGCGCGGCGGCCCGGGTGGCGACCCGCCGGCGCTGAAAGCCGCCTGCCGACGACCGCGCCGTCGCCGGCCCGGGTGCCGGTCATCGGCTTCGGAAGCGCTGCTGGTAGGCGCGGGGTGAGACCCCGACGCGGGCGACGAAGAGCCGGCGCAGCGTCTCCGGGCTGCCGATGCCGACCTGCCGGGCGGTGGCGGTGACCGACTGACCGGCGTGCAGCAGGCGCATGGCCGCGTCGACCCGCACGCCCTCGACGTACCGGCCCGGGGTGCTGCCCAGCTCCTGCCGGAACATCCGGGACAGGTGGCGCGGGCTGAGGTGCGCCCGGGCGGCCAGCGCGGTCACCGAGTGGTCGCCCGCCGGGTCGGCCGCCACGGCGTCGGTCACCTCGCGCAGGGCCGGGGTGCTGGGCCGGGGCAGCGACAGCGACGGCGAGAACTGCGACTGCCCGCCGGGCCGCTGCAGGAACACGACGAGCGACTGGGCCACCGAGCGCGCGAGCTCCTCGCCGTGGTCGCGCTCGACCAGGGCCAGCGCCAGGTCGATGCCCGCGGACACCCCGGCCGAGGTGAAGACCGGGCCGTCCGCCACGAAGATCGCGTCCGGGGCGACAACCACCTTCGGGTACGCGGCGGCGAGCAGCCGGGCATGCCGCCAATGCGTGGTGGCCCGCCGCCCGTCCAGCAGCCCGGCCGCGGCGAGCACGAAGGCGCCGGTGCAGATCGAAGCCGTACGACCGGCGTGACGGGACAGGAAGGCCGCGGCCTCCGTCAGCTCCGCGCTGATCGGGCTGATCGGCAGGTCGTCGCCCCCGACCACGACCGCCGTGCCGATGCCGGCCGCGTCCCCGGCCGCACCGTCGACGGCGACGGGCATCCCGGTCGACGCCCGCACCGGCCGCCCGTCGGTCGAGCGAACCTCCAGCGCGTAGTCCGCCCCGAACCGGTTGGCCTCGGCGAAGACCTCGAACGGACCGGCCAGGTCCAGCATCTTCAGCCCGTCGAAGACAAGAGCCGTGACCCGGTGCACCCGACCAGGATCGCACGCGCGCGCGGTCACTCCGGCCAGGAGTTGCCGCGAATGATCTCCACGAAGTCGGCCCGCTCGAATCCCGGCACGAAGTGCGCCAGCACGTCGTCGTTCATGGTCCCGAACGTCGTGTCCGGCCGCTCTCTCATCCCGTCGGCGAACCGCCGCAGGATGTCCTCCTTGAAGCCCGCCCGCGGATGGGCGGCCACGACCGCCGCCCGCTCCCCCGCGCCGATCTCGTCGAGGCCGAACCCCAGCACGTCCGTCTCCACCCCGAGCGTGACCAGCTCAACCTCGGGCTCGAGGTGCTCGACGATCCCCGGCGTGGTGTGCAGCGCGATGCTCAGCCAGACGGCCCGGGCCTCGTCCGCCGTACGCCCGTGGTCGAGCAGGAAGTCGCGGGCCAGGTCGGCGCCGTCGATCTCGAACCGCTGATCCGTACGGCGATAGCGCCCGGTCAGCCCGAGGTCGTGAAACATCGCCCCCACGTACGTGAGCTCGGGGTCCGCCTTCAGCCCTCGGCCCCGTGCCTTCAGGCTCCCGAACAGGTACACCCGCCGCGAATGGTCGAACAACACCCGGTCGGCGCTCTCCCGCACCAGATCCGTGGCCGCCCGCACCAGCCCGGTATCCGGAATCTCGACCCCAGCGATGATCTCGGTCATCGACGCCTCCACTCTCCGCCCTTGTGGCACCCCCAAGCCTGCGGAACAAGAGGCACCAGCCGCCCCGCCACCGCGGCCGGGCACCCCACAGATCGGGACGCACCGAAGCGTGCGCCCGGGAGACCGACTGAACGACGAATCGCTGTGCCTGCATCAACTGCCCTCCGGTTCGGCCACTTTTGTGACCAGGGTCGCCCGATCTTGCGTTGACCTGAAGTCTGGTTGAGGTTCTAGGTTGGTAAGGCAACCCTTTGCACATGAACGACCGAGATTGAGGACCGCGATGCGACTGCCCCGCCTCTTCACGCCCGCCACCACGGTGAGCGCCCACTGCGACCTGCCCTGCGGCGTCTACGACCCGGCCCAGGCGCGGATCGAGGCTGAGTCGGTCAAGGCCATCAGCGAGAAGTACCAGGCCAGCTCGGACCCCGAGTTCCGGACGCGCGCCCTGATCATCAAGGAGCAGCGCGCCGAGCTGGTCAAGCACCACCTGTGGGTGCTCTGGACCGACTACTTCAAGGCCCCGCACTTCGAGAAGTACCCGAACCTGCACCAGCTCTTCAACGAGGCCACCAAGCTCGCCGGCGCGTCCGGCGCCAAGGGCTCCGCGGACCCCGAGGTCGGGGACCGCCTGCTCGCCAAGATCGAGGAGATCTCGACGATCTTCTGGGCCACCAAGAACGCCTGAGGGACACATATATGGATCGCGCCCTGCGCGTCGCCGTCGTCGGCGCCGGACCCGCCGGCATCTACGCGGCCGACATTCTCACCAAGGCGGCCCCGGCCGCCACGGTCGACATCATCGACCGGCTTCCGACCCCGTACGGACTGATCCGGTACGGGGTGGCGCCCGACCACCCGCGGATCAAGGAGATCATCACGGCGCTGCACCACGTGCTGGAGGATCCGCGCATCCGCTTCATCGGCAACGTCGACTACGGCGTCGACGTCAAGCCCGAGGAGCTCACCCCGTTCTACGACGCCGTGGTGATCGCGACCGGCGCCGACCGTGACCGGGAGCTCGACATCCCCGGGATCGAGCTGCCGGGCAGCCACGGCGCGGCCGACTTCGTCTCCTGGTACGACGGCCATCCGGACGTACCGCGGGAATGGCCTCTGACGGCGACGAAGGTGGCTGTGCTCGGAGCCGGGAACGTCGCCGTCGACGTCGCCCGGATCCTGGCCAAGACCGCCGACGAGCTGCTCGAGACCGAGATCCCCGACAACGTGTACCGGGGTCTGCTGGCCAGCCCGGTGACCGACGTGCACCTGTTCTCGCGGCGCGGCCCGGGGCAGGTCAAGTTCACCCCGATGGAGCTGCGCGAGCTCGACGAGTCACCCAACGTCGAGGTCGTCGTGCACCCCGAGGGCATGGAGTTCGACGAGGGCAGCCTGGCCGCGATCCGGGCCCGGCGCTCGCTCAAGATGTGCGTCGACACCCTGCAGAACTGGTGCGCCCGCGACCCGCGCGACCGGCCGCGCCGTCTGCACCTGCACTTCCTGCAGGCGCCGGCCGCGGTCCTGGGCAGCGAGGAGACCGGCGTGACCGGCCTGCGCACCGAGACGCAGGAGCTGACCGGTGACGGTTCGGTGCGCGGCACCGGCGAGTTCACCGACTGGGACGTGCAGGCCGTCTACCGGGCCATCGGCTATCTGAGCCGCCCGATCGCCGACCTGCCGTTCGACGCGACCACCGGCACCATCCCGCACGACGCCGGCCGCGTGCTCGACCTCGACGGCGAGCGGGTCCCGGGCCTGTACGCGACCGGCTGGATCAAGCGCGGCCCGGTCGGCCTGATCGGCCACACCAAGAAGGACGCGAACGAGACGGTCACCAGCCTGCTGGCCGACGCCGACACGCTGCCGGCGGCCGTCCACCGCGACCCGGCCGACGTGCTCGGCTACCTCGACCAGCGCGGTCTCGACTACACCACGTGGGACGGCTGGAAGCGCCTGGACGAGCACGAGGTCGGCCTGGGCAGCCCGCACGGCCGTAAGCGGGTCAAGGTCGTGCCCCGCCACGAGATGGTCGGCATCAGCCGCAGCAGCTAGACCGTCGCCCGCACCCGGCGGCACCCGGCAGAGATGCCGGGGTCGCCGGGTCAGGCGACGTGCCCGGTCAGGCGACGTGCCCGGTCAGGCGACGTGCCGGGTCAGGCGACGTGCCGGGTCAGGCGACGTGTCGGGCCGGGCGCAGCAGGGTCAGCGCGCGCAGCGCCTCGGCCCGGGAGATCGGCTGGTCGTCCTCGGCCTGGACGGCCAGGGCCATCTCGATCGCCTGCCTGATCCAGGTCGTCTTGGGCACTTCGGCCGCCTTGGCCGCAGCGGCGACGGCCTGGTCGAGCTCGGTCGGCAGGCGCAGGGAACGCACGACCATGACCGGGGAGCCGACCGGCGGCAACGACTCCAGCAGGGCCTGCTCGTCCTCGGGCGCGGGCGGGGGCTGGAAGGTGAGGCCCTCCATGAACGTGGCCAGCTGCTCGGCCGACTGCGGTATGTCGTTGTCGTGACTCATCGGGACCCCTCCCACCGGCTGAACTCCGTCAGTTCCTCGTCCGTCATGTCGCGCGCACCGATGATCTTCCAGGTGAGCTCCCCGGCGTGGTAGACCGCCACGATCAGCGGGCGGCCCGCCGCCGTCCGGCTCCACACGGTCAGGACCGGGACGCCCTCGGCGCTGACCGCTCGCCGGGGCCACCGCCGCTGAGCCTCCAGTGCCTGCCGCACCTCGTGATGTTGGATGCTGTGATGCCGGATGCCCAGCAGGGCGGCCAGCGCCCAGTCATCCCACTCGTACGGCACACCCCCAGCGTACTACGCCCGTGATACGCCGGACCGGTCCTTGACGTGCCGCTCTCACCCGTCGGCCGGGCAGGCGCCGTCCTGATCGATGGTCCGCAGGATCCGCCGGCCGATCTCGCCCACCTGACGCTGCTGCCCCTTGGTGAGCGGATCGAAGACGAGGCGCTGCACCTCGGCGGCGTGCCCGGGGGCGGCCGCGACGACCTTGTCCCACCCGTCGTCGGTGAGGATCGCCAGCGTGTAGCGGCCGTCGGCCGGGTCGGGGATACGCCTGATCCAGCCCCGCTTCTCCAGCTTGGCCACGACCTGCGAGAGCCGGGACAGCGAACCCTCGGCGAAAGCGGCCAGGACGCTCATCCGCAGCGTCCGCTCCGGCGACATGGACAGGCCGGCCATCACCTGATACTCGAAGTGGCTGATGCCGGCGTCCCGCTGCATCTGCGTGTCGAGGGCGGCCGGCAACCGGATGAGCAGCCCGATCATCTCCCGCCAGGACTGCTGCTGCTCGTCGGTGAGCCAGCGCGGCTCGTCACCCGTACCCATGCCCCGATCATAACTTCACAACTAAAGTGATCTTCTCGACTGATGACTTGCGACTTGAAGTGAAGCTGCCCTAGTTTGACTCAACGCTTTAAGTCATCGATCGGCCGGAGGGCCCCGTGAACGTCGTCTTGTGGATCATCGCCGGCCTGCTGGCCGCGGCCTTCCTGGCCTCGGGCGTCCTGAAGATCGTGCAACCGAGGGAGAAGCTGGCCGCGTCGGGCATGGGGTGGGCGACCGACTTCAGCGCCGGCACCGTCAAGCTGATCGGCGCGCTCGAAGTGCTGGCGGCGATCGGCCTGATCCTGCCGGCGGCGCTCGACATCGCGCCGGTCCTGGTCCCGCTGGCCGCCCTCGGCCTGGTCCTCGTCATGATCGGCGCGATCGTGGTGCACGCGCGGCGCAAGGAGAACCAGCCCATCGGCATCAACGCGGTGCTGCTGATCCTCGCCGCCATCGTGGCCTGGGGCCGGTTCGGCCCGTACTCGTTCTGAACCTCGCGCCACAAATTCTGAAGCTCGCGCCACGAGTCCTGAAGCTCCCGTCACGAATTCTGAAGCTCAGGTCGCCGTCGGCTTGCCGTCCGTGGCGGTCAGCGGGGTGGCCAGGTCCTCCAGGCTCCGGCCCTCGGCCTTGATCCCGAGGACCGCCTCGACCAGGCCGGCGGCGATCATCAGGCAGGCGCCGATCACGAAGGCCAGCACGGTGTCGCCGACCTGACCGGTGCCGACCAGGCCGGCGAAGAGCAGCGGGCCGGTGATGCCGCCGACCGCGGTGCCGATGGCGTAGAAGAAGGCGATGGCCAGCGCGCGGGTCTCCATGGGGAAGATCTCCGAGACGGTCAGGTACGCCGAGCTCGCGCCGGCCGAGGCGAAGAACAGCACCACGCACCAGCAGGCCGTCATGGTCACCGCGTTGAGCACGCCCTGGCTGAACAGCCACGCGGTGACCAGGAGCAAAACCCCGGAGAGCACGTACGTGCCGGTGATCATGATCTTGCGGCCGACCGAGTCGAACAGGCGGGCCAGCAGCAACGGGCCGAAGAGGTTGCCCACGGCGATCACGGCGAAGTAGTAGCCGGTGCGGCCGGGTGGCACGTCGAAGAACGTCTGCAGGATCTGCGCGTACCCGAAGGTGATGGCGTTGTAGAGGAAGGCCTGGCCGACGAAGAGCGACAACCCCAGCGCGGCCCGCTTCGGATACTGCCGGACGAGGGTCTTGGCGATCTCCCCGAAGCCGATCGTGCGGCGCTGGCGGATGGTGATGTATTTGTCGGCCGGCGCCAGCGTGACCTTGTCCTCACGCTCGACCGTCTGCTCCACCTCGCCGACCAGCTTCTCGGCCTCGTCGCCACGGCCGTGGATGAACAGCCAGCGCGGGCTCTCGGGCACATGCCGGCGTACCAGCAGGATCACGAAGCCGAGCACGACACCGAGCCCGAAGGCGACCCGCCAGCCCCAGCTGACCGGCAGCGCGGTGAGGATCGGGACGGTCAGCAGCGCGCCGAACGCCGCCCCGGCCCAGTAGGTTCCGTTGATCACGATGTCGATGCGGCCGCGGTACTTCGCCGGGATGAGCTCGTCGATCGCGGAGTTGATGGCCGCGTACTCGCCGCCGATGCCCGCGCCGGTGACGAACCGGAACACGAAGAACCACCACGCGTCGAAGGAAAGCGCGGTCATCGCCGTACCGAAGAGATAGACGGCCAGCGTGAGGATGAAGAGCCGCTTGCGTCCGAACCGGTCGGTCAGCCAGCCGAAGAAGAGGGCGCCGAAGCACGCGCCGAGCACGTAGATGGCCGCACCGAGGCCGGTGACCTGGCTCTGGGTGATGTCCAGACCGCTGCCGGGCTCGGCCAGCCGCCCGGAGAGGTTGCCGACGATGGTGACCTCGAGACCGTCGAGGATCCACACCGTCCCGAGGCCGATGACGATCATCCAGTGCCAACGGGCCCAGGGCAGGCGGTCGAGCCGCGCCGGCACGTTGGTGCGCACTTCTGCCATGCGGGCCGATCTACCCGTGATCGCTCACCATAACCCGGTGATGTGCGGCATGATGGCCGTATCCGCGTTTTCCCCTTGGCGGGCTGGGAATGTAGCCGTTCGAGAGCCTTGCGGGGTTTGCCCACCAGGCCTCCACAGTGTTGATACTCACGGCATAATCGGCCTGGTCAGGGTGCTCTACTTAACGAGACACCGAGCACCGAGGGAGTGGTAATGCAGCGGCATCGGGTGGCAGTTATCGGAGCCGGTTTCGGGGGTCTGTTCGCGATCCGGGCGCTGCGCAACGCACCGGTCGACATCACGCTCATCAACGGCACGGCGTACCACTTGTTCCAGCCTCTTCTGTACCAGGTGGCGACCGGCGTGCTCTCCGAGGGCGAGATCGCCCCGCCGATCCGTGAGGTGCTGAAGCGCCAGGACAACGTCGACGTCAAGCTCGGCTGGGCCCAGCACGTCGACACGGAGAACAAGGTCGTGTCCGTGTCCGGCCCGGGCATCGATTACACGGTGGAGTACGACACGCTGATCGTCGCCGCCGGCGCTTCGCAGTCCTACTTCGGCAACGACCAGTTCAACGACTACGCGCCCGGCATGAAGAGCATCGACGACGCTCTCGAGCTGCGCGCCAAGATCTTCGGCGCGTTCGAGATCGCCGACCTGCAGACCGACCCCGAGGCGCAGGAGCGCTGGCTCACCTTCGTGGTGGTCGGCGCCGGCCCGACCGGGGTCGAGATGGCCGGCCAGATCGCCGAGCTCGCCCACCGCAACCTGCCGGGCCAGTACAAGCACATCGACCCGCGCAAGGCCCGCATCATCCTGGTCGACGCGGTCGGCGCGGTGCTCAACACGTTCGGCGACCACCTGTCCACCCGGGCGCTGCGCCAGCTGCACCTGATGGGCGTCGAGGTCGAGCTCAACACCAAGGTGGTCGACGTCGACCTGAACGGCATCGAGGTCGAGTCCGAGCGCGGCCACCAGCGCATCCCGTCGATGACCAAGGTGTGGGCGGCCGGCGTCGCCGCTCCCCCGCTGGCCAGGCAGCTCGCCGAGTCGGCCGGGGCCGAGACCGACCGGGCCGGGCGGGTGCTGGTGCAGCCCGACCTGACCATCCCCGGGCACCCCGAGATCTTCGTGCTGGGCGACATGATGAACCTGGCCGGCCCGGACGGGCGCCCGCTGCCCGGGGTCGCCCAGGTCGCCATCCAGGGCGGCAAGTACGCGGCCGACGTCATCGAGCGCCGGCTGCGCCGCAAGCCCGAGCCCAAGCCGTTCAAGTACTTCGACAAGGGCAGCATGGCCACGATCTCGCGGTTCTCCGCGGTGGCCAGCGTCGGCAAGTTCCGCCTGTCCGGCTTCTTCGCCTGGCTGATGTGGCTCGCCGTGCACGTGTTCTACCTGGTCGGCTTCAAGAACAGGTTCACGACGGTGCTGCACTGGGCGGTCAGCTTCCTGGGCCGGGGCCGCTCCGAGCGCGTCGCGACCGAGCAGCAGGCCTTCGCCCGCCGGGCCATGAAGCACTACGGCGACCCGTACCAGCTGGTGCGCGCGGCCCACGAGGCCGACGCCGCCGGGCAGATCAACCCGGCGCCGACCGACGCCGACGTGTCGGCCGGCATGCCCGCCGAGAAGCACCCGGCCGGCGTGGCCGCGCCGGAGAAGGCGACAGTCGCGCCGGAGAAGGCGACCGTCGGCAAATAGCCCCGATCAGCGGGGGCGGACGGTCGCCCAGACCATCTTGCCCTCGCGGGTCGGCAACGCTCCCCAAGCCGCCGAGGCAGCCTGGACCGTCCGCAGCCCTTGGCCGCGGGCTTCCCACAGGTTGCCCGGCGGTTTCGTCTGGTCGATCGGTTGCGGCAGGCGCGGGTCGCCGTCGCAGACGGTCAGATGGACGCCGGCGCCGCGGCGCAGCACGGCCACCGCGATCGGGGTACGCGCGTGCTCGATCGCGTTGCCGGCCAGCTCGCTCATGACCAGCCGGGCCGGATAGAGCACCTCGGACAGCGTCCAGGCTCCGCACGCGTCGGTGACCAGGTTGCGGGCCAGCGCGGGCGTGTCCGGGTGCACCGGCAGCGCGAGCCGGAACCGGTTCGTGATCGGGCCGGCGGCCACCGCGGCCCGGGCCGCCCCCATTTCGTCGAAGAGCGGCAGCGAGTACGACGGTTCGAGCCGCCGCAACCGGTCGGCCAGGGCGGCCCGCCCGGGCAGGCAGGCCGCGATTCGCACCGGCGGCGCCATCGTCGCGGCCACCCGCGACACGGTCAGCCAGGCCGACGCGCCCTCCGCGCGCGGGTCGGCGAGATCGCACAGGTCGAGGATCAGCCCGGCCGGGTGCCCGCCCAGCGCCTTCTTCACCGCCTCGAAGACGGTGCCGCGCAGCGCGTTCCCCCAGGCGCCGCGGACGGTGACGACCGTGATCGCGGTGTCCGCGTCGGCCGTGACGAGCACGCTGCCGCCGGCGTCGCGCGGCGCGGGACGGCCGAAGGATTGACGCCTGTTCATGACCGGCCAACGAAGATTCGGCATAGGCGGCGACGGGTTCCCCCCGAAGAGATCACCATGCGCGAATATCGACGATTAACCCTAAAGGGGTCCCTCGTTCGGGTCAGCGGTTCCCCGCGTCCCGCACCTCCGGGGGCAGCAGCTCCCCCGAGATGGCCCGGTACGGCGGCCACTCCGGCACGGCGAGCTGATCGACGCCGACCGGGTCGGCCATCGCCCGGTCGATCGCCGCGCGCAGCCGGTTCTGCTCCTCGGCCGGGTTCTGATACCAGGCCACCGACCAGATCCGGTGCATGTGCCAGCCGAGCGCGCGCAGCTCCTCCTCGCGCAGGCGGTCCCGGTCCCGGGTGGACGCGATCGACTGGTAGTCGTGGCCGTCGAACTCGATGCCGATGGCGAACACGTCGTCGTCCTGGTCGGGGTGCAGCACGGCCAGGTCGATGAAGTGCCCGGCCGCGCCGACCCGCCGGCGTACGGAATAGCCCCACGACAGCAGCGCGGTGAGCACGGCATCCTCGAACGGCGACGCGTCTTCGCGGTCGGTGACCTCCCGGCCCAGGGTGGCCGCGGCCCGCTCGGCGTACTCGAGATAGGCCTTCAGATGCCGCACGCTCTCGTTGCCCATGTCGGGGACGTCGCCCGAGCGGATCGAGGAGACCACCTCGACGCGCTGGCGGGCGCGGGTGATGGCGACGTTGAGGCGACGCCAGCCCTGGGGACGGTTGAGCGCCCCGAAGTTCGTACTGATCTTGTCGTTCTCGTCGTAGCCGTAGCCGATCGACAGGATGATCACGTCCCGCACGTCGCCCTGCACGGCCTCGAGGCTCTTGCAGAAGAAGCCGGTGAGCCGGTCACCGTCGTCCAGGTGGTGCTCGAGGTCGGGGCGCTCGGCCATCGCCCGGCGCACCGCCTCGTCGACCGCGTCGGCCTGCGCCACCGAGAGCGTGACCACGCCGAGCGTCTTGTCCGGCCGGGTGGCGTAGTGGTGCAGCACCCGCTCGGCCACCGCGTCCGCCTCGATCGGGTTGTCCGACGTGGTCTGCCGCCGGTACACGCCGTCCACCAGGAACATCTCGACGCCGTGGTCGGGCTCCCGGGGATAGCTGCGGGTCAGCCCGACCAGCCGGCCGTGGTAGTAGGCGAGGTCGGCGAACGCGAACAGCGCCTCGTGCCGGCTGCGGTGGTGCCAGCCCAGGTGCAGGATCGGGAAGGTCTCGCGGGCCAGGTCGAGGATCGACGGGTGGTCGACGACGTCGTCCTCGATCCGGTCGTAGAAGGAGGTCGGCGGGAGCTGCCGGTCGTCGCCCACGACCACCAGGGCGTCACCGCGGTAGATGCAGTTGATCGCGTCGGCCGTGGTCACCTGGGACGCCTCGTCGAAGATGACGGTGTCGAACTCCATCTCGGGCGGCAGGTAGCGGCTCACCGCGAGCGGGGACATCAGCAGGCAGGGCTTGAGACCCTGGACCGCGTGCCGGGCCTGCGCGAGCAGCTCCTGCACCGGCAGGTGGCCCGACTGCTTGTTGCCCTCGCGCCGGATCACGCCCGGTTCGCCGGCCGACGAGGCGGACGGGCGCCGGGCCTCGACGGCGTAGACGATGTCGGCCAGCGCCGCCCCGGCCAGCTCACGGTCGAGCAGCCGGTAGACCTCGACCAGATGGCTGCGGTCCTCGGCCGAGACGGGTTGCAGACCCGGGTCGTCGCGGATCACCGCGTCGGCCCAGCCCCGCAGCAGCGCGCGCTCGAGCACCGGCCAGACCCGCTCCACCGGGATCTCCTGTTCGGCGCAGAAGTCCAGCGCCTCCTCGAGACCGTGCTCGACCAGCAGCCGGCGGGCGTCCTCGTGCCGGAACCACTCGTGCTGGCCCTCCGGGTCGTGCAGCAGCTCGACCAGCAGGTCGCGGGCGTTGTCGTAGTCGCCCAGCCGCTCGGTGAGCTCACCGTGCCGGGCCGGGCCGAACGCGTCGAGCACCTGGGCGCGGGCCGACTCCCAGCCGGCCACCGTCGCCCCCAGCCCCTCGGTGGGCTGGGCGATCATCAGGGCGTGGGCCTGGTCGGCCGACATCGCCGCGTCCTCGCCGGTCATCAGCCGCCGGGCGTGCACGGTCCACGCGACGACCTCGTTCATGGCCTCGTCGTCGGTCTTGGCGCCGCGGTAGACCGAGCCCAGCACGGCCGCGTGCGCGGCGGCCTCGGCCCAGATCGCCTCCTCGGCGTCGGTGGCCGCCTGCCGCTGCTCGGCGATCTCCATCGTCTCGTCCAGCGTGAGGTCGCGTCCGGTCGGGGCGGCGTAGGCCCGGATCATCTCGGCCGCCGCGTGCAGCGGTTTGATGTGCGCGCGCAGCCAGGACACAGCGTCGGCGATGGCGCCCTCGCCCAGTTCGGGCCGCGGCGCCCGGGCCGGAGCGGACCGCAGGGTGGTGCGGAAGCGGGTGAACTCGTCGCGGGCCTCGTTGACGATGCGCAGCAGCGCGCTGTTGGGCCGGGGCGCGCAGACGTGCACGGTGACGGCGGGCAGCGCCTCGGCCGGCACCTCGCGGATCACCTCGTCGGCGGTGTGCATGGCCTCCTGGATCGCGTGGAAGTCGGTGTCCAGGCCGTTCCAGTGCCGTCCGAGCAGCTCGGCGTGCTCGGCCTCGGCCTCCTTGAGATCCTCGACGGCCTGCTTCCACGCGGCCGCGTCCTCGACGTTGGCCACGGCCTGGGCCGGCTTGACGTCGGGCAGCGCCGCCTCGACCGCCTTCTGCTTGTCGCGGCGGTAGGGCCGCAGGAGCTTGCGCGGGCCCCGGTGCCGGGTGAGCCGGTCGGCCACCTCGGTGATCGGCTCCTCGAGCACACCCTCGTCGAAGTGCCGGCGGGCCTGCGTCTCGGTCTCGCGTACCCGCTCGATGGCCAGGCGCAGCGTGCGGACGGCGGCGTGCGCGGCCGGCATCCCGCCGGTCTCGAACCAGGCCGGCTCGGGCTTGTGCTCACGGTTGATCAGGTCGGCGATGGTGATGACCCGGGTCGAGTCGCCGAAGGTGACCACGTTGGGCAGGCCGAGCCGGGCGGTGACCCGGTCGAGGCTCTCCTGCCGCGCTTCCAGGCGGTCGGCCTCCTCGGCGAACTTGTTGGCCAGGTGGTCGGCCTGGGCGGCGTTGAGCGGCTTGAGGTCGACCGCCTCGGGCACCAAGTGCGACAGGTCCGGCACGCCCGACAGGTCGTCGGCCGACGGCAGCTCCGACCACGGGATGCCGCCGTAGCGCAGGGCGGCCAGGTGGCGGGTGAGGTCGGTGGCCGCCTTCTGCACCGGGTGGATGCTGTCGACGGTGAGCCAGTCCTCCTCGACCTTGGGCGGCCGCTTGCCCGCGTGCGCCGAGAGGGCGGCCAGGCGGGCCGCGCCGGACGGCTCGTGCAGGTCGAAGGCGTCGGCCAGGGTGGAGTTGGCGATCACCGTCTCGGCCAGCTTGCCCAGCGCGGTCAGGGCCTGACGCAGCCGGCCGTCCAGCGGCTCGCGGTCGATCGCCTCCCGCCACAGGTACGTCTCGCTGCGGACCCGGCCCAGCCGGGCCACCGCGTCGCGCAGGCGATAGAGCGCCTCGCCGGTGAGCTCCTGCGGCGCGACGGCGGCGACCGGCGCGGCCGGCACGTCGAGCAGGCGTGCGGAGAGGCCGAGCACCTCGAACAGGCTCCGGCCGAGCGGTTGCCGGACCCGGTTCAGGGCTTCCGCGTACGCGGTGAGCCGCTCACGCCGCTCCCGGACCGCCCGCCGGTCGATCGGATCCATGGTGGCCAGCGGCACCGGGTCGGTGTCGAGCGCGGTGGCCAGCGCGGCCGCCACCTGACGCCGCCCGACTAGGTCGCTGTGCAGGGCGAGCAGATAGTTGCCGAGCCCGGCGTCGGTCAGCCGGCGCTGCACCGTGTCGAGCGCGGCGGCCTTCTCGGAGACGACCAGCACCCGCTTGCCGGCGTGCATCAGCCCGCCGACCATGTTGGCGATCGTCTGCGACTTGCCGGTGCCGGGCGGGCCGTCGAGCACGAAGCTGCGACCGGCCACCGCGGCGGCGACCGCGACCCGCTGGCTGGCATCGGCGTCCAGGATCAGCGGCACGTCCTCGGGCGGCGCGACGACGTCGATCCGTTCGACCGGGGTGGGTTCGAAGGCGAACGCCCGGTCGGCGTCGCCGGTGGCCAGCGCGCGAACGACCGGGTGCTCGACGATGTGCGGCTCGTTCTCGTAGAGGTCGTAATACATGGCCTCGCGGTGCACGCTCAGGCAGGACAGCGTGACCGTCTCGTCGGCGTACCAGCCGCGCCGCTCGCCGATGGCCACATCGATCTTGGCCCACAGCACCGTGACGTCGAGCTCGGCCAGCGAGTTGATCTCGGGGATGTCGATGTCCAGCTCGGCCATCCGCACGACCAGCGCCGGGTTGACGATCGGGTCCTCGGGCCGCGCGACCAGCCGCGGCCCGGCCGCGTCGATCTCGACCGGGACCAGCAGGATCGGGCTCTCGTGCGGGCCGTCCTCGTCCGACCAGTGCAACATGCCCACGCCGAGATAGAGCGGGGACACCCCCCGGTCGAGCAGTTCGAGCCGGCTGCGGCGCCAGAAGTGGTGCAGCAGCGCGCCGAGCTGCTCCTCGGGCAGTTCGGTGCGCAGCACGTGCCCGGTGGCGTCGCCCTCGTCGTGGAAGGCGTAGCCACCGCCCTCCTGCAGCACCTTCACGATCATCTTCGGCGACGGGCCGGTGATCTCGACGGCGCCCGAGGAGACGCGGGCGAAGTTGAGCAGGGGGTTGCTGCCGGTCAGATCGACCAGGCCGGAACGCCAGCTCTCCAGGGCCGACCGTACGTCGGCGCCTGGGATCCCACTCGAATCCGCTTCATGATCCGGCCACATGCCTCAATTTCAGCAAGTCGGACGCCCGTCACGCTGGTGATTCGGCTACGTGCTTCCGGATATTTACGGCAATTCGGTCAGGCACCCCGAAACGGGGCGCCTGACCGAGGTCGTCCGGCCGCCGTCACGCCGCGTGGGCGGGCTCCTCGACGTCGCGCGTCTTCTCCGGCGTCCTCTCGAGGGCCGCACCCTCGACGTCGACCACCGGCAGCCAGGACAGCCAGCGCGGCAGCCACCAGGCCGTACCGCCGAGCAGCGCGATGGCCGCCGGAACGATGATCATGCGGACCACGATGGCGTCGAACAGGATGCCGATGGCCAGCGCGAACGCGATCGGCTTGATCGTGTCGTTGCCCTCGGGGACGAAGCCGGCGAAGACCGAGAACATGATCGTCGCCGCGGCCACGACCACCGGGGCGGCCTGCCGGAAGCCGGTCACCACCGCCTCGCGCGGCGCGACCCCGTGGGCGTGCGCCTCGTGCATCCGCGAGACCAGGAAGACCTGGTAGTCCATCGCGAGACCGAACAGGATGCCGACGATGATGATCGGCGCCAGGCTCAGCAGCGGGCCCGTGGTCTGGGCGTTGACCAGGTCGGACAGCCAGCCCCACTGGAAGACCGCGGTGGTCGCGCCGAGCGCCGCGCCGATCGTGAGCAGGAAGCCGACCACGCCGACCACCGGCACCAGCAGCGACCGGAAGACGAGCACCAGCAGCACGAAGGCCAGACCGACGACCAGGATCAGATAGATCGGCAGCGCCTGGTCGAGTTTCTCCGACACGTCGATGCTGACCGCGGTCTGCCCGGTGACGTAGACCTCGGCGCCCGGGCCGTCGGCCACGTCGTCGCGGATGGCGTGCACCAGGTCGATCGTGGCCGTGTCCTCGGGACCGGAGCCCGGGATGATCGTGATCAGGGCGGCGTTCTGACCCTGGCTGACCTGGGGCTGCGCCACGAAGGCGACATCCGGCAGGGTGGCGACCTTCTCCCGTACGGACGCCGCGTACGCCGGGGCGCCGGAGCCGTCCACCAGCACCAGCAGCGGGCCGGCGAAGCCCGGGCCGAAGCGCTCGCTGATGATCTGGTCGGCCTTCTCCTGGCTGCTGCCCTCGGCCGGCCGCTGGATGAGCGTGGTCTGCATCGAGAAGAACGGGATCGCGATCACGGCCAGCGCCGCCACCGCGACGATCAGGCTGAGCACCCGCTGGTGGGTCACCATGTGGGCCCAGCCGCGGTAGAAGCCGCGGTCCTTCTTCTGGGTGGCGACCGGGTTGCCCCGCTCCTTGCGGGGCAGCGCCCGCAGGCCGACGGCCCCGAGGAACGCGGGCACCAGCGTGATGGCCACCAGCACGGCGAAGACGATGGTGCCGGCCGCGGCCAGACCCATCTCGGTCAGGAACGGGATGCCGGCGACGGACAGGCCGGCCAGCGCGATCACGACGGTCAGGCCGGCGGTGACCACGGCCGAGCCGGCCGTGCCGACCGCGAGCGCGACCGCCTCGGGCACCGGCAGGCCGCGGCGCAGCTCCTGACGGAACCGGGTGACGATGAACAGCGCGTAGTCGATGCCGACCGCGAGGCCGAGCATGATCGCGAGGATCGGGGTGGTCGACTGCAGCTCGGTGAAGCCGCTCAGCGTGGTGATGCCGAGGGCGCCGATCGCCACGCCGGCCAGGGCGGTCAGCAGGTTCATGCCCGCGAGCACGAGCGAGCCGTACGTGATGGCCAGCACGACCAGGGCCACGACGACACCGAGGATCTCGCCCGTGCCGCCGATGTCGGCCCCGGACTCCTGGGTCGCCTCGCCGCGCGCCTCGACGATCAGCCCGGCCGACCGGGACTCGTCGACCACGGCGGTCAGCGCCTCACGCTCCTCGACGGTGATCTCCGACGCCTGGACGCCGTAGGTCACCGTGCTGTACGCGGCCCGCTGGTCCTGCGACACGGCCGGCGCCTTGGGGTCGAGCGGGTTGCTGGCCGCGACCACGCCGGGCAGCTTCTGAAGCCTCGCCACGACTGCGGCGACCTGGGCCGCGCTCGCCTGGTCGGTGATCCGGCCGGTGCCGGGGGCCTCCATGACCACCTGGGCGGTCGCGCCGGCCGAGGCGGCGCCGAACCGCTCCTCCATCAGCTCGAGCGCCTTGGTCGACTCCTGCCCCGGGATCGAGAAGGAGTTGACCATCGTGCCCGAGAGCGTGGCGGCGCCGGCGCCCAGAGCGATCACGGCCACCAGCCAGGCGACCATGACGAGCGCCTTGTGGCGTACCGCGCCCAGTCCCAAGCGGTGCAGCAACGTTGCCATGTCCGTCGTTTCCTTACTGCTGAGGGGCCTCGCGCCCGTGGCCGAGCGCGTCATAACTGACGTCGATGAGGTCGCCGATGTCCGCGCCGAGAGGTTTCTCGCGCAGCGCGACTCCGGCCACGGCGAGGGCGCCGAGCGCGCCGACCACCCGGATGGCGCGGACCGGATCGGCCTCGGGGTCGACCGCGAAGGCCTCGAAGACCGGCTCGCCGATGCTCTCCATGGCCGCGCCGAACTCGCTGTCGAGCGAGTTGGCCAGACCGGTGAGCAGCAGGGCCACCGTGCCCGGGCCGTCCGCGGCGAGCCGGGCCACGCTGGTGATCACCGCGCGGTCGCGGACCGGGCCGGGCGCGAGGGCGGAGACCTCGTCGGCGATCTCGCGGATGTCGCGCCGGACCCGGTCGATCACCGCCTGCTGCAGCGACTCCTTGGTCGGGTAGCGGTGCAACAGGCCCGTCTTGGAGTAGCCCACCGCGTCGGCGATGCGCTGGATCGAGGTCTCCTTGAAGCCGTGCCGGGCGAACAGGGTCGCGGCGGCTTCGAGGATCTCGTCGTCGATCTGCTGCTTGGTGGGCCGCGGCATGGGGACCAGACTAGTCGGTGAGGGACCAGACTGGTCGGCGACCGACCGTGGCGGTCCTCACAGTGGGCGTTGACGTCCTTCAGGTGCTTCCTTCAGGCCTACCGCAGACGGAGCGGCCGGCTACGGGTTTCCCCGTAACCGGCCGTCGAACCTCTCCGTGCTCTTCCTCAGCGAGTGACCTCAGTGACCCACCCGGCGAGGTTGTCCACCCGGGCCGCGCTCTCGATCTCGGTGTGCGGGCACGACGGGCCGTTGCTGACGATCGCGACCAGCGCCGGGCCCTTGCGGCCCCGCTCGACGAAGAACGGGCCCCCCGAGTCGTACGGGCACGGGGTGGTGTCCGCCTGCGGCGAGTTGCCCTTCAGCTGCGTGACCGAGTCGGTGAGCCCGACCACCTCCATCTTTCCGGTGCGCAGCCAGGTCACCGGCGCCGGGCTGGTGCTGGTCGTGGAGCCGTAGCCGGTGAGCCGCAGGATGTCCCCGGCCTCGGGCGCCGTCCGGCCGACCCGGATCGGGCGGACGTCCCGGATCGGCTCGGCCAGCTTGGCCAGCGACACATCGGCGGTCGTCGACTGCCGGACCGCGACGATCTCGACCTCATGACCACGCTTCGTGTTCGTGAGGTCGGTGCGGCCGACGGTCGCGATCGTCGAGTCGGCGACCGGGCGCTCGACCCGGACGCCGCTCGCGTCCCGGAAGCAGTGCCCCGCGGTGATTACCCACTGCGGGGCGATCAGCGCACCGGAGCAGGCGCTGTTGCGCTTGCCGCCGTCGGCCGTCGGGATGCCGGTCATCGTCAGCTTGACCGAGAAGGCGTACCGACCGGGCTTGACCTGTTCACCGTTGGCGATCGCGCCGGCCGGCCCGGCGAACCCGAACAGCACGGCGGCGACCACCCCGGACGCGGCGAGAATCGATCTCTTCCTCTGTCCCATTCGGACAACCTAGACCGATCGATCAACCCCGGCGAATCGGGGAAGACCCCGGGTGAACCCTGAGTGTCGCGGAGGCCATTTGACGGCGTGCGCGGCTTTTCCCCGCTTCCCGCGTCACCTTTCCGACGCTCCGGCCCCGTTCCCGGGTCCGGGTACGACCGGGGTCCGGCCCGGATGTTCCCAGCTGCTTGCCTGCCTAGTTTCAGGTTCGACACAGGATTCGGGCTTGGGGGGAACTGATGGGCAGGCGACCGGTGACGGTACGCATGGCGCGCTGGAGCGCCGAACATCCGTGGCGCGCGATCGCGCTCTGGGTGGTCTTCGTGGCGGTGTGTTTCCTGGGCGGCAACGCGGCCGGCCTGCAGGAGGCCACCGCCCAGGACGACGCGATCGGCGAGGCCGGCCGCGCGTACGTGATGATCGACGAGGGCGGGTTCGCCGACCAGCCCGCCGTCGACAACGTTCTGATCACCGCCCGTTCCGGCCGGCTCGACACCGCGGCCGCCCAGCGCGCCGCGGCCGACGCCACCACCACGCTACGGTCGGTCACCGGTGTCGCCTCGGTGGGCAAGCCGATCCCGGCCAACGACGGCTCGGCGCTGCTCGTGCCGATCACCATGGCCGGCGATCCCGAGACCGCCTCGGACCGCGTCGAGCCGCTGCGCGCGGCGACGGCCCGGGTCCAGGAGTCCCATCCCGAGCTGCGGGTCGAACAGGTCGGCGAACCGTCGATCACCAAGGCCCTCGACGACACCCTCGGCGACGACTTCAAGCGGGCCGAACTGCTCAGCCTGCCGGTCACCCTGGCCATCCTCATCGTGGTCTTCGGCGCGCTGATCGCCGCCGGCGTGCCCGTGCTGCTGGCGCTGTCGTCGGTGGCCGCCGCGATGGGCCTCTCCACGCTGGCCTCGCACCTGGTGCCCTCGACCGACACCACCGCCCCGGTCATCCTGCTGATCGGCATGGCGGTGGGCGTCGACTACTCGCTCTTCTACGTACGCCGGGAACGGGAGGAACGCGCCAAGGGCCGCGGCCACGTCGACGCGGTGGAGATAGCCGCCGAGACGTCCGGGCACGCGGTCGTGGTCAGCGGCACGGCGGTCATCATCGCCATGGCCGGGCTGTTCCTGGCCGGCGACACCACGTTCTCGTCGCTCGCCGTGGGCTCCATCCTGGTGGTCGCCGTGGCCGTGCTGGGCTCGCTGTCCGTGCTGCCGGCGATCCTGGCCAAGCTGGGCCGCTGGGTCGACCGCCCCCGCGTGCCGTTCCTGTGGCGCCTCACCGCCCGCCGTCCCGACGGCGCGTCCGGCTCCCGCTTCTGGCGGGCCGTGCTGCACCCGGCGCTGCGCTGGCCCGCGGCGACCCTGCTGGTCAGCGTGCTCGCGCTGCTGACCCTGGCCGCCCCGGCGCTCGGCATGAAGCTCAAGTTCCCCGGTACGGAGGACCTCCCCCGCACCACGCCGGCCATGCAGGCCTACGACCGGCTCGCCCCGGCGTACCCCAGCAACGGCACCAACCACACGGTCGTCGTGAAGGCCGCCGCCACGTCGGCCGGCGACGTCAAGGCCGCGCTCACCGACCTGGCCGAGAGCACCCGGGGCAACCGCCTGTTCGCCCCGCCCGAGCAGACCGGCCCCGACATCGAGGTCTCCCCCGACAAGACGGTGACCGTGCTCGACCTGGCGACACCGTTCACCTCCCGCAGCGACGAGGCGGCCGACTCCCTGCACGAGCTCCGCACCACCCTGGCGCCGGCCGCGCTGAACGGTCTCGACTACGCCGTCGGCGGCAGCGTGGCCGCGAGCGAGGACTACGCCGAACACGTCTGGAAGAAGCTGCCGCTGGTGGCCGGGTTCGTGCTGGTGCTCACGTTCCTGGTGATGGCCTGGACGTTCCGCTCGGTCGTGGTCGCGCTGACCTCGATCCTGCTCAACCTGCTGTCCGTCGGCGCCGCGTACGGCCTGCTGGTGCTGGTCTTCCAGGGCAGCTGGGCCGAGGGTCCGCTGGGCTTCACGTCGATGGACGCGATCGTCAGCTGGCTACCGCTGTTCCTGTTCGTGGTCCTGTTCGGCCTGTCCATGGACTACCACGTCTTCGTGGTCTCCCGGATCCGCGAGGCGGTCCAGCGCGGCGTCCCCACCCGCGAGGCGGTAGCCGAAGGCATCACCGGCTCGGCCGGCACCGTCAGCAGCGCCGCCCTGGTCATGGTCGCCGTGTTCTCGATCTTCGCCACCCTGTCCACCATCGACATGAAACAGCTGGGCATCGGCCTGGCCGCCGCGATCCTCCTGGACGCGACGATCATCCGCGCCGTGGTCCTGCCCTCCGCCATGACACTGCTGGGCCAGGCCAACTGGTGGGCGCCGCGCTTCCTGCGCCCCCGAGGCCGCCACGAGGCCCCCGAGGTAACCGCCCCACCGACCCCCGAGCCCGAACTGGCCGGCCGCCACTGACCCACCCCACCACCCCGAGGCCCCCGGCATCGCCGCCGGGGGCCTCCCACACGCTCACCGCACCCCACAACACCCGACCGAACGCCGCGCTCCAACGCTCAGGGTGGGCATCGAGCCAGCACGCTCGCCACACCCGACCGAACGCCGCACGTCAACACCCGGGGCGGGCATCCAGCCGGCGCACGCTCGCGGCACCCGACAACACCCCACCGAGCGCCGCGCTCCGACAACTCGGCCGGGCATTCAGCCGACAGGGGCGCGATGCCGCATCCCTGTCCCGGCCGGTGCGGGGCCGGCGTACCGGCCGCCGGAAACCGGTAGGCGACCGCCGGCCCTCAGCAGATCCAGTAGTCCTCGGGCCGCCGGCTAGGGCGGAAGCCGTGCGCTTCGGCCACGTGCGCGGCCTCCCGGAACCCGGTGGCCAGAGCCGCCGGCAGGTGCGCGTCACTGCCGAAGGAGATGGCCCGGCCGCCCTCCTCGCGCCACCACCGGAGGATCTCCGGGTGCAACGGCACGCGCGTATTGACCTCGAGAACGCGATCACCCGCGGCGATCGCCCCGAGGGCAAGACGAAACTCCTCCTCGAACGCCCACGGGTCGAACGGCTCGGCATCGACCGGCCAGGCCCGCACCGGGTAGTCGATGTGCGCGAACACCTCGAACACCGCGCTCCCCGCGATGACAGCCGGAACCTGCCCCAGATAACGCCGCAGCGCCGCATCCCGCCCGTAGTGCTCGAACAGACCCGGCGGTTCGTAGAAGGTGACCCCCACCGGCAACCCGTGCAGCGACCCGAGCACCCGATCGAACCGCCCAGCCCCCAAAATCCTCGCAACAGCCTCAGCATGCAGATGCGGCTCACCGATCTCGACACCGCTCAGCACCCGCAGCCCGGGAAAGCGCTCCCGGCAGCGCTCGACCCCCGCGAGATACCCAGCCGCGTCGAACACCGGCGCCCTGACCCGCCCCGCCGCATCGGCAAAGGCCCGAACCTCCCGGCTGGCCTCCAGAGTCCCCCGATCCGCCGTCCAGACAACGTGGTCGACGTGCTCGGTGAACGCCACCGCCGGCAGCCCGATCTCCACCGCCCGCGCGCAGGTGCCCTCCATATCTCCCACCCACGTATCCCAAGACCATTCACTGTGCACATGACTGTCAGCCGGCAGCGCGTGCATCCCCCCGCCCACCGTTCCCTCCACGCCCATACCCCCACCCTGCCCGGCTCCGGCCTCAGTCACCGCCCCGATCTCCCCCGACGACCGACCCGGACGCCGAACACCCACAGCAGCCGAAGAGGCCTGTCCCATCCACGCCGGCCGCCCACCACCCAAGCCACCCAACCACGTGTGGCCACGCCTGAAGCCACGCCCATCGGCCCCGCCGGCAACGCCCGCCAGCCAGCGCCCATCGGCCCCGCGGGCCCCGCCCGCCAGCCAGCGCCCATCGGCCCCGCAGGCCCCGCCCGCCAGCCAGCGCCCATCGGCCCCGCCGGCCCCGCCCGCCAGCCATGCCCTCGGGCCACCCCGGCCACGCCAGCCATGCCCGTCAGCCACGGCGGCCACGGCAGCCACGGCGAGGCCCGCAAGATGCGCCCACGCCGAAGCGGGCGCCAGCCCAGTTCCTGTCCAGCGATCCGCACGCCACCCGGCCCGCGCATGAAGCGACGGCGACTCCGATCGTCACGATGGCCACCCACGCGTTGTCGCTCAAGCCACGCCAGTCCGCACCCGGCGAATTCACTCGGAACCGAACGCTTACCGGACGCCCATCTCGGCGACCAGAACGGTCCCGGTTCCCCGCCCCGCTTCACACCGGTGACGCCGTGCAGTGCAATCAGCAGCACCCGTTCGATCCGCAGACCATCCCGCTCCGCTCGCATCCCGGCGAGCTCAACCTCCGCTGACCAGCAAGGAGCCGACGCCGCCGACCGCAGGTCGAAGACCGGCTCGACCGACTCACAACCGCGACGTACTGACCGCAACCGGCACGGTCCTGCTCCCGCAACCCACCACAAAGGCCCGCCCGCCCAAGCCGCCCCACAGTCCCCCGACCACAGCGCGGCAGCCAGACCCCACACCCGCCAAGGTGACCGCCGCCACAATCACGCACCCAGCAGCCGGTGAGCCAACGACAAGCCGTCACCTGCTCGCCCCCAAGGGCGGGGCCGGGGGGGGCCCAGCACCGCCCAATGTGGGTTTACGGGCAGGGTGGGGGGCCCCGGGCCCGCCCGTCCACCGCAACAAACCCCAACCCACCAAGCCGCCGCAACCCCACCCAGCCAAGATCATCCCCAGGCGCAGGACCGACGAGCGACCGTCCACCCCACCTCAGGAGGAAGCAGCAACCCCGTTAGCAGACGCAGCGTCGGTAGCGACCGGATGAGGAATACCCGGAGCCGGAGCAGACCCCGGCGCCTCACCCCGAGCAACCGCCCCCGGAGCCTCGGACGGGCTGATGCCGGCCGCGGCGTACGCGTCCGCCTCGTCCAGGGTCTCGGTCTGCAGCAACCGATGGGCCAGGCTGTCGAGCTGAGGCCGATGCGAGCGCAACAAGGACAGAGCCTCGGTGTAGCACTCCTCCACGATCTTGCGAACCTCGGAATCGACCAGCTCCCGGGTGGCCGGAGCCACGCCGTCCAGCCCGAACGGGGACTCCTGCCCGGGCGGCGGCAGCACCGTGACCGGCCCGATGGCGTCGGACATGCCCCACCGGCCGACCATCTGGCGGGCGATGTTGCTGACCTGGTCGAGGTCGCTCTCCGCACCCGTCGTCATGTCGCCGAACACCACCTCCTCGGCGGCCCGCCCACCCAGCGCCCCGATGATGCGCCCCCGCAGATAGATCGCCGAGTAGCCGTACCGGTCGCTTGACGGGCTCTGGAAGGTGACGCCCAAGGCTTGGCCGCGCGGGATGATCGAGATCTTGCGGACGGGGTCGGCCCCCGGGGTCAGCATGCCCAGCAGGGCGTGCCCCGACTCGTGGAACGCCGTGCGCTCCTTCTCGTCGGGGGTCAGCATCAGGCCGCGGACCGTGCCCAGCACGATCTTCTCGAGCGCGTCGGTGAAGTCGTTGTTCTGCACCTGGCTGTGACCGCGGCGGGCGGCCAGCAGAGCGGCCTCGTTCACCAAGTTCTTCAGGTCGGCTCCGACCATGCCCGGCGTGGACGCGGCGATGCCGTCGAGGTCGACGCCCGGGGCAACCGGCACACCGCGGGTGTGCACGACGAGGATGGCGTGACGCCCGGCCAGGTCGGGCGGGCTCACCACGACGCGGCGGTCGAAGCGGCCGGGGCGCAGCAGCGCCGGGTCGAGGACCTCGGAGCGGTTGGTGGCGGCCAGCACGACCACGCCCTCGCTGCCCGTGAAGCCGTCCATCTCGGTCAGGATCTGGTTGAGCGTCTGTTCGCGTTCGTCGTTGCCGCCGAGCGACTGGGCGCTGCCCCGGGCCCGGCCGATCGCGTCGAGCTCGTCGATGAAGATGATCGAGGGCGCCACCTTTTTGGCCTGGTCGAACAGGTCACGGACGCGGCTGGCGCCGACGCCGACGATGGCCTCGATGAACTCGGACGCCGAGATCGAGAAGAAGGGCACCTGGGCCTCGCCGGCGACCGCGCGGGCCAGCAGCGTCTTGCCCGTGCCGGGCGGGCCGGAGAGCAGCACGCCGTGCGGGATCTGCGCGCCGAGCTTGCGGTATTTGTCGGGCTCGCGCAGGAAGTCGACGATCTCGGTGACCTCCTGCTCGACCTCCTGGATGCCCGCGACGTCGGCGAAGGTCGTCCGCGGCCCGCCCTCGGGCTGGTAGAGCTTGGCCCGGGACTTGCCGAAGCTGCCCAGCACGCCACCCCCGCCCGCGGCGCCGGCCATGCGCCGGCTGATCCAGATGAACAGGGCGACCAGCAGGATCGTCGGCCCGAAGCCGATCAGCAGCTGCTGCCAGATGGGCGCGGGCGCGTCCGGCGGGTTGGCGTTGACCGGCACGTTGTCGGCCTGCAGCGACGAGAACAGGTCGTCGTCGGCGAACGAGGGCCGCTGCGTGGTGAAACGCTCGACCTGCTCGGACTTGGTGTCACCGGTCGGCGTGTAGGCCACTTCCTTTTTGAACTGGCCCTCGATGGTGTCGGCGGTCGAGGTGATCTCGGCGACGTTGTTGCCCTGGACCTGGCTCAGGAAGAACGTGTACGACACCGGGGAGCGCTCGGGCGGCGCCAGGAAGAACGACGAGATGATCCAGTTGAGGGCCAGCAGCACGACGAGCATGCCGCCGAATCGAATCCAGGACGAACGCGGCCTTTTCGGGCCACCGGGTGCGGGGGTGGGTGGCACACCCTCCACCTTCCACGGGTGGGGGCGCTGCGACGGCTTCGCGTCTGGAGCATCGGCGGGCATGGCGCGAAGCTACCCCTGACGGGTGACACAAATGCGTCGTCGTGACGCGCGTGACTCCTGCCAATTTCCTGCAAGATCGCGGTGCGGCGGGGGCTGGACCGGAACCAGGAAGACGCGCGCCCGGGTGGGGGTCCGGACGCGCGCCTGCCTGAGGGGAAGGGTTTACTGCCGAAGGTCGCAGGGGGCCAGGCCCTCGGCGTCGAGGTCCGGCTTCGCGGCGTTGCGGCCGATCGCCGTCTCGATCCGGTTGATGGTCGCGAACCGCTTGTCCTCCAGCGGGCCAAGGATCGCGTTGCGGATGAAGTTCGGGCCACCCTGGCCGACGCTCGACGCGATGCGGTTGTTCGCCTCGGCGATCTGCGTGTCGAGCAGGGCGAGGTTGCGGTCCACCTCGGCCTGCGCCTGGGCCGGTACGGCCGGCAGGTTGTCCACCGACGGGCAGTTCACGGTCGGCAGGGCCACGTTGCCGCCGCCGGCCGCGCCGTCACCTTCGCCGCCTGCACCGGGCACCTCGGTCGGCTGCTCGGCCGGGGCTTCGCCGCCCTCGCCGTTCTCGCCGCCCTCGCCGTTCCCGCCGTTCTCGTTGAGCGAGCACGTCGACAGGCCTTCGGCGTTCAGGTCGGGCTTGGCCGCGTTGCGGCCGATCGCCGTCTCGATCCGGTTGATCGTGGCGAACCGCTTGTCCTTCAGCGGCCCGAGAATCGCGTTCTGGATGAAGTTGGCGCCGCCCTGACCGACCGACGTCCGCAGCCGGTTGTCGGCCTCGGCGATCTGCGTGTTGAGCAATTCCAGGTTGCGCTGCACCTCGGCCTGCGCCTGGGCCGGCACGGCCGGCAGGTTATCGACCGACGGGCAGTTCACCGTCGGCACCGCCGCGCCGCCTGCGTTGTCGCCACCGCCGGCGTTGTCGCCAGTGGACGGCACGTCGACCGGCTGCTGCGCCGAGGAGCCACCGTCCTGGTTGAGCGAACAGGTCGAAAGACCTTCGGCGTTCAGGTCGGGCTTGGCCGCGTTGCGGCCGATCGCCGTCTCGATCCGGTTGATCGTCGCGAACCGCTTGTCCTTCAGCGGCCCGAGAATCGCGTTCTGGACGAAGTTGGCACCGCCCTGACCGACCGACGTCCGCAGCCGGTTGTCGGCCTCGGCGATCTGCGTGTTGAGCAGTTCGAGGTTGCGCTGCACCTCGGCCTGGGCCTGCGCGGGCACGGCCGGCAGGGCGGTCAGCTGCGGACAGTTCACGGTGGGCGTCGCCTCCGCGGCCGAGGCGACGCCCAGGCCGACGCCGGTGATGACGACCGCGACCCCCACGACCGCACCGATCTGCCAGCGGCGCGAGGTCGTGCGGGACTTGTTGTACCGGGCTCTGTACATTGGGGCTGCGCCTTCCGCGACGGGGGACCGAAATTGGCTTCGGCCTTCCATACGGGAGCGCTCCCATGAGAGTTGACCGCTTAAGCAACACTTAAGACGATCTTTCTCGACCCTCGACGAAACAGCAGGTCAGGCGGGGTCGTGCGGCTCAGCCTCAACGTGGCCGCGACCGGCACCGACGGCCTGCTGGCCGACCAGCGCGCGCACACGCTCGACCTGGCCTTCGTCGGCGTCCCCTCGACGAGGATTCCAGGGCTGCACGTGCACGGCCTCGCCACGTTCCAGCCGCGCCTGCTCGTGCCCGCCGGGCATCCTCTCGCCTCGGCGCCGAGCGTCTCCCCGGCCGCCGTGGCCGACGAACCGTTCGTCGGCCTGTCGCCGGCAACCGGGTCGGCCGCCGAGGCCTTCCTCGCGCTGGTCGACGCGCACGTCGTCCGGCGCGACCGCTGCTGACGGCGCTGCCGCTGCGCTCGGCCCCGCAGGCGACCGGTCAGAAGCCCAGGATCGCGGCCAGCCACGGGTTGCGGAACGTGCCGGCCGGGTCGTAACGGCGTACGAGCTCCTGGAAGTCACCGAAGTGCTCGTAGCTCGCCCGGATCGTCTCGGGCGTCTGGGTGAAGACCTTGCCCAGGTGGGCCCGCGGGGACAGCGGCGCGAGGCTCTGCTCCAGCTCGGCCACCACCGGCAGCACCTCCTCGGTGTCGGCGATCCAGGTGAAGTGCAGGGCCATGCTGTCGCGCTGGTAGTTCGGGCTCAGCCACAGGTCGTCGCCCTTGATGGTGCGGAGCTCGCAGACCTGGAGCACCGGGGCAACGCGCTGCCGGATCGCGGCCACGGCGTCGATGGCGGCCAGGCCGTCCTCGCGGGCGACGTGGTACTCGGACTGGAGCTCCTCGCCGCTCGACGGGGTGAACTCCATCCGGAAGTGCGGCAGCCGCTCGTGCCACGGGCCCGGGACGCCGCCCTGCTCGGTGCTGTTCATGGCCGGCATGCCCGGCACGGGGTGGCGCGGACCGTCGGCCAGGTAAGCGCCGTACCAGTCGCCGGTCATCGGCTCGGTGCGCTTGAGCCAGGCGTGGCTGATGTCGACGCTCGTCCAGTTGGTGAAGAGGCTGACGCTGTAGCCGTCGGCCAGCATCTCGTGCAGGTGCTGCTCGACCGAGGCCCGCGGCACGTTGTCGTAGACGTACTGCCGCAGCTCGAAGGCGGGCACGACGTCGAGCGTCAGGGCGACGACCACGCCGAGCGCGCCCAGGCCGACCACCGCGCCCGGGAAGTCGGCGTCGCCACGGGACAGCGTGACCAGCTTGCCGGAGCCGTCGATGAACTCGATCGCCGAGACGGCGGTGGCCAGGTTGCGGTTGCGGACGCCCGAGCCGTGCGTGGCGGTGGCGACCGCGCCGGCCACCGAGATGTGCGGCAGCGAGGCCGTGTTGTGCAAGGCCAGGCCGTTGTCGTACAGGTGGGCGGCAAGCACGCCGTAGCGGATGCCGCCGTCGACCCGTACGGACTTGCGGTCGGCGCTGATCTCGGCGAGCCGGGGCAGCTCGGCCAGCGACAGCAGGGTGCCGTCGGTGTCGGCCATCCGGTTGAAGGAGTGGCCGCTGCCCAGGACCTTGATCGGCCCACCCTCGGCCACGATCTCCTGCACCTCGGTCACCGAGGCGGGCCGGCGCACGCTCTTCGCGCCGAAGACGACGTTGCCGGCCCAGTTGGTCACTCGCTCGCTCATTCGACCACCCTAAATCGCCTACCTGTACGACCGGCAGGCCCGCCCGCCCGGCCGGAGCTCCGGAATCGGAACCCACTGCAAAAACCGACCGGAACGGGACAGTCCGCAGCCCCGTGGCCGAGGCGGTACGGTCGGGAAGGCCGATGGAGGCGTGAGCCGGATGGCCGATGAGCTGGGATGGCCGTTGAGCTGGGATGGCCGATGAGCTGGGATGGCCGATGAGCTGGGATGGCCGAGGAGTTGAGATGGCCGAGGAGCAACCCCGCACCATGGCCGCGCAGGGCGTGGTCAACGTCATCGCGCGCGGTCTGCTGCGCACGCCGGTGCTTGCCCGCGGCATCGGCCGCTCCCTGATCACGCTCTATGTGATCGGCCGCCGCTCCGGCAAGCGTTACTCGATCCCGGTCGCCTACGTGCGGCACGACGGCACGCTGCTGATCGGCACGCCGTTCGCCTGGGCTCGCAACCTGCGCACCGGCGATCAGCTCGAGGTCTGCCACCTCGGCAAGATCAAGACCGCCGGCGTACGGGTCCACGCCGCCGAGGACGAGGTGGTGGCCGACTACGCCGTCCTGGCCCGGGCCAACCACAGCTTCGCCAGGTTCAACAAGATCGGCCTGGACGCGGGCGGCAACCCGAACGTCGACGACCTGAACCGCGCATGGCGCAACGGCGCGCGGGCGATCCGGCTGACGTTGCGATGAGTTCGACGGGCTCGCCGAGTCCAAGCTGACATGACGGTCCTGTTCGCCGTCGGCGCGGAGGTGACCCGCGCGGACATCCCGTGCCTGTGCTCGGGCCTCGCCGACCTGCTGCGTGCCCGTCCCGATCGGCAGCAGGTCGATCGGGCCGGCCACCAGCCGCCCTCGAGCGAGGTGGTCTGCGACGTGTCCGCGGCCCGCCCCGACGTGGTCACCGTGGAGGCCCTCGCCCGGCTGCGCCTGACCGCCGGCCGCCACGGCTGGCGCCTCACCGTGCGCGGCGCCCGCCCCGAACTGATCGACCTGTTCAGCCTGATGGGGCTGGGCGGCTTCTTCGCCGCCGCCCAGCAGGCCGCCACCCGACAAGCCACCGCCACCCCGCAAACCACCGCCCCGCAGGCCAGCGCTGCCCCACCGCCGCCCACATAGCCGCCCCGGCCCGCACCGGCGGCATCCGCCTCCCGGCCGCACTCCCCTGTCCCCGGCCGCACCCGCGGCACCGGCCGCACCCGCGGCACCGGCCGCACCCGCGGCACCGGCCGCACCCGCGGCACCGGCGACACCCGCGACACCCGCGACACCCGAGGCACCGGCGGCACCGGCGGATCGAAGGCCGCCGCCACCCGCTCAGCAGCGATCGCCGTTCCGCAGCTTTCGAGCGCGGGCGGTGAACGAGCACCAGCGGCGTCAGTCCTCCGGAGTGAGCTGGGCGGGCAGGCCGAAGAGCGGGAACAGCCGCGCGGTGTCGAGGAAGTTGTTGATCCCGGTGATCCGGCCGTCCGAGATCTCGAGGACTATCAGCGCCCACGGCACATGGCCGGGCCCGGACGGATTCGGCCGGTACTGTGCGAAGGCCGGCAACCCGTTGGCCACGACCGGAAGAAGGCGCGACCCTTCGCAGCCGGCGCCCGTGCCCGACATCCAGGCGGTGATGTCGCCGGTGCCGCGCAGCCACAACGGCAGCGGGGGCATCGACAGCGTCGCGTCTTCATGCAGCAGGGCGGTGAGCGCCGTGAGGTCGTACGCCTCGAAGGCCTGGACGTAGCGGGCCAGCAGCTTTTTCTGCTCGTCGTCCGAAGGCTCGAGCACCTGGGCGCCCTTGTCGGTGGCGGCGATCGTGGCCCGGGCACGCTGCAGGGCGCTGTTGACGCTCGGCACCGACGTCTCGAGCAGATCGGCCACCTCCTGGGCCGACCAGGCGAGCACTTCGCGCAGGATCAGCACGGCCCGCTGTTTGGCCGGCAGGTGTTGCAGCGCGGCGACGAAGGCCAGCCGGATCGACTCGCGGTCGGCGACCACCTGGGCCGGGTCGGCGACCGCCGTGAGCACCCGCCCGTCGGGCACCGGACCGACCCAGATCTCGTCGGGCCGTGGCTCCCCCGGATGCGTCGCGTGGCCGTCGCCGGGCCCGCCGAAATCCATCGGCCGGGCCCGCCGCTGGGCGCTGCCCAGCATCGTGAGGCAGACGTTCGTGGCGATGCGGTAGAGCCAGGACCGCAGGGCCGAGCGACCCTCGAAGCCCTCATAGCTTTTCCACGCGCGCACGAGGGTGTCCTGGACGGCGTCCTCGGCCTCGAAGGCGGAGCCGAGCATCCGGTAGCAGTAACCGGTCAGCTCGGGGCGGAACGTCTCCAGCTGGGACTCGATCGGGATCACTACGTCGCTCACCTGTCCGAACCTAGTGGAGGGGTACGACAAGAAAAACCTTCCGTCACGCCGATGAGTCCGCCGGGCGGGCCCGGTCTTAAGGCTGTCGCACAGGAACGAGACCTCACAGGAGCTCACGATGACGAACTGGACCGCTGACAGCCTCGGGAACGGCGAGTACGCCGAGGTCAACGGGATCAACCTCTACTACGAGTCGCACGGCCAGGGGCGTCCGCTGATCCTGGTGCACGGCGGGCTCGGCTCGGGCGAGATGTTCGGCCCGATCATCGGCGAGTTCGCCGCGGGCCACCGGGTCATCCTGGTCGACCTGCAGGGACACGGCCGCACCGCCGACATCGACCGGCCGCTCGACATCCGGTTCATGGCCGACGACGTGGCCGCGCTCATCGATCACCTGGGCCTCGACAAGCCCGATGTCGTCGGGTATTCGCTCGGCGGCGGGGTCGCCCTGCAGCTCGCCATCCGCCACCCCGGGAAGGTCGGCCGGCTGGTCGCCGGTTCGGCCGGCATCCGGCGCAGCGCGACGTACCCCGAGATCCTCGAGCAGCAGGGCCAGGTGGGCCCGGAGGCCGCGGAATTCATGAAAGAAACCCCGATGTACGAGCTGTACCAGCGGGTCGCTCCCCGGCCGGAGGACTTCCCCCGCCTGCTCGGCAAGATCGGCGAGGCGATGGCGAAGGACTACGACTACACCGAAGAGGTCCGTAACCTCCAGGTGCCGACGCTGATCCTCGCCGCCGACGCCGACATGTGCCCGCCGAGCCACTTCGTCGAGGTGTTTGCGCTGCTCGACGGCGGCCAGCGCGACGGCGGTTGGATGGGCGAGGGCCGGCCCAAGGGCGGGCACGCGCTCGCCATCCTGCCGGGTCTGACCCACTACAACGTGTTCATGTCCCCGCTGTTCGCCGCGGCCGCGATCAATTTCGTCGACGCCACGGAATGACCACCGCTCCTTCCGTGGGAGCCGCCGCCCCGCCCGCACCGATTCGGGCGGGGCAGGCCCACGGGCCACGGCCTCCCGCTGTTCACCACCAGGCCGAAAGACTCCGGGGCGATCGATCACGTCGGTGTGACGAGGCTGGCTTTGGGGACCGGACCGGTGCCGGGCCGCGCTCGGAAAGCATGTCGGAGAGCGCCCGCATAGCCTGATAGACGCGGAACTTCGCCGCCTCCGGGGACAGGCCGAGCAGTCGCGCCGCCTCGTGTGTCGTCCGGTGGCTGAAGTAGGTCGCGACGAGGACATCCCGGTGCTGAGCCGGGAGCTGACGCAGCATCAGCTCCATCTGAGGCCGCTGATCTGTACGGTGCCCGATCGGGTCGGCGTGACGAGTCGGCATGCTTGGCACTTTGGTCGCCGATGAGGGCCAACTCCAGTGCGCACCTGCGGCGTAGTCGCCCGATCACCCGCCGACGATGCGTGAGGCCGACCGTAGGGGCTGGCTCGGTCCCGCGTACGCCCTCGTACTGCTGCTTGGTGGCCCGGCCATCGCGGAGGTGTCCCCGTTCTGATCGTGGAACAGGCGGCGGGCCCGTCGAGGCGGAGCAGCCACTGCAGATCCTCCAGGCGGTGCTCACCGCGATCCCACTTGGCATCCGTTGCCACGCAGGGACGTGTCGCCCCGATTCCTCATCACGGAGCCGACACCACCTCGACCGGCAGAGCGAGGCATCACTGAGCCCGGGCCGCGAGATGAGGCGGCAGCCTCCTGACGCAAGGCAATGCCGCCGACGACACGGTGCCGAACCATACGACTCGTAGGCCTGCCCATGAAAAGTCCCTCGGTGGTGTTGCGACACGAGAGCGGCCCAATGGTCAGCGCACCGCACGGCCCCTCGCCGGCGCATGGCACGGCCCGCTGACCGGCGCACCACACGCCCCTGCACCGGCGCACCGCACGGCTGCCGGATCGGCGCACCGCACGCCCTTGACCGGCGCACCGCAGCGCTGCCTGATCGGCGCACCACACGCCCCTGCACCGGCGCACCGCACGGCTGCCGGATCGGCGCACCGCACGCCCTTGACCGGCGCACCGCAGCGCTGCCTGATCGGAGCACCACACGCCCCTGCACCGGCGCACCGCACGGCTGCCGGATCGGCGCACCGCACGCCCTTGACCGGCGCACCGCAGCGCTGCCTGATCGGAGCACAGCACGCCCCATGGTCGGCGCGCCGCAAGCCCCATGGTCGGCGCGCCGCAAGCCCCATGGTCGGCGTACCCCACGGGCCCCCGCGATGTCGGCTTTTCAAATGGCGGATGTGGATCTCGCCAGTCGCCATCGCTGGCCGGAACTTGTCGTACGTGTGTTCGAAGATGGTCGTGTGATGGAAGACGTGCAGCGACTGACTGAGGAAGCGGCGAAGCTCGCCGCGGCCCCATTGTGGCCGCTCGCCGACGATGAGATCACCGATCTTCTGCGTACGGCTCACCGCCTGGAGCAGGCCGCCGCAGCACTGCAGGCCCGGCTGGTGCAGCAGGCGGGCACCCGAGGCCTGCCCGCGACGCAAGGCCACCGCAAGATGGCTGCGTGGTTGCGCAGCACGCTGCGGATCGACCCGCACCCGGCCCGCGAGCTCACCGAACACGCTGCCGCGCTGACTCACCATCCCACGCTGGAGCAGGCGGTCCTCGACGGCTTCATCGACCTTCGCCAGGCCGCCGTGATCTCGACGACGGTCGCCGCGTTGCCCGCCGAGATCAGCGGCCTCGACGAGGTCAGCCTGGTCGACGCCGCCCAGATCGCCCGGCAGGCCGAGACCACGATGATCGACATGGCCGGCCGGCTTCCGGCCTACCAGCTACGCCGGATCGGCGAACGCATCCTCGTCCACGTCGCCCCGGAGCTGGCGGACCGAGCCGACGAAGCCACCTCGGCCCGTCAGGAAGCACGCGCCCACCAGCGTCGCGGTGTCACCTTGTCCCTGCCGGTCGACGGACTGGTCCGAGTCTCGGGGTTCCTGGGAGCCGAAGATGTCGCCACGGTGGAAGCCGCCTTGCACCCGCTGTGCGCCCCGACGCCGGGCGACGACCGGACGGCGGCTCAGCGGCGTGCCGACGCTCTGATCGACGTGTGCCGGCTGGCGCTCCGCACCGGACAGTTGCCCGAGGACGGCGGTGAGCCACCCCAGTTGGCTGTCACCGTCGCCTACGATCCGCTGACCCGGAACCTCGGCTCCGCGATCACCGACACCGGCCGGCGCCTGAGCCGCGACACTGCCCGCAGGCTCGCCTGCGATGCCCGCGTCCTGCCGATCGTCCTCGGCGGCGACGGACAGATCCTGGACGCCGGACGCACCCGCCGGCTGGCCACCGGAGCCTTACGCCGCGCCCTGCACATCCGTGACCGGGGCTGCGCTTTCCCCGACTGCGATCGGCCACCCCGCTGGACCGACGCCCATCACATCGTCGGCTGGACCGCCGGCGGCCCGACGAACTTGGACAATATGGTGCTGCTCTGCCGCCGCCATCACCGTCTCGTGCACCACCCCACCGCCGGCTGGCAGATCCGCCTCGGCGCCGACCGACATCCCGACTTCATTCCTCCACCAACCGTCGACCCCACGCGAACACCCCGCCGCAACCTCTACCACCGACGCCAATAGTGATGACGCCAGACGCCATAGCCATGACGCCAGACGACAAGAGCTCTGACGCCAATAGATCTGACGCCAATAGATCTGACGCCAACAGCCATCGGGAGACCACGAACCCGATTTCGCCACTCGCGGCCCGGTTTCGAGCGCCCTCCCGACATCAGCCTCCCGAACGCCTACAGCGCCGGCGGCCATGCTCACGGACGTCCACCCTGAGCTTGCCCAGGACATTCCGGCCGCCGGCTGCGCCCAAGCCTCAGGTTCGACTTCCGGTTAGCCGAAATCTCAACCACGCAGAGTCCTCCGCACCAGCGTTCCGCGGGCACCAGCCTGCTGAGACCCCAACCCCGTCACTCTCTCCACACGAGCGACCGCCCGACGTCAGCCCGCCGAGACCTACCACCGCCAGCTCTCCACAGGAGCCAGCGCCGACGTCAGCCGGCCGAAACCCACCACCGGCAACTCTCCAAACGAGCTAACGCTGACGTCAGCCCACCGAAACGCACCACCGGCAACTCTCCAGAGGAGCCAGCGCCGACGTCAGCCCACCGAAACCCACCACCGGCCACCGCTCACAGAGCCACCGCGGCCGACGGGGTGACGGCGCGCCGGGCGAGTTCCGAAGAGGTCGCGCAACGTCAGCCCTCCGACCCCAGCACCCGCAACCCCAGCAGAGCCACCACGCGACGTCAGCCCTCCGACCGCATCCGTGGGCGCCGCAAAACCGCATGCACGGCGAAAAGGGTGTAGCCGGCCAGCACCGGTACGAGGGCCGGGTGGATGAAGGCGGCCAGGGTCACCGCGACCAGGACCACGCCGGTTGTCGCGGCCAAGGCGGATGGTCTGGCGGCGACCAGAGCGGCCGCTCGGCGTACGGGATGGGCGGAGGACTGTCCGGCCAGGCCGGCTGCCAGCGCGGCGAAACCGGCGGCTGCGGCCGCGATCAGGAGCACGGCTGCGATCATGAGGGCGCCGCCTGGCACTGCGCCGCGGCGTAGTGCGGCGACGTCGACGGCCACCAGCCAGCCGACGGCGAGGACCAGTGGGCCGGACAGCAGGCCGGGCGCCAGGCGGGTGCGGAAGTCGGTCCAGCATTCGGCTGCGGTCGGCCACCGTCCGATCGTCAGCAGCCGGTGCACCGCGGCGCTGGCGGTGCCGCAGGCTGCTCCGGCTGTGACGATCGGGGCGCAGGCCAGGACGACCAGGACGCCGAGCAGGGCCAGGTCGGCGGCGAGTCGCAGTGAGTCGCGCCAGTCGACCCCGGGTCTGACGGTGGCGGCCGGGGTCATCGTCGGGTCGTCGTGCGCAACGGCGTGGGGAGGCACGGCGTCAGCCCTTCAGGCCGCTGGTGTTGATGCCCTCTACGAGCAGGCGCTGGAAGGCTATGAAGAACAGGAACACCGGGATCAGGGACAGCAGGGACATCGCGAACATGGGGCCGACTGCGCTTTCGCTGCTGGAGTCGATGAACAGGGTCAGGGCCACGGGTGCGGTGTAGTCCTTCAGGTCGGACAGGAAGACCAGTTGGCGGAAGAAGTCGTTCCAGGTCCAGATGAATGAGAAGATCGCGGTGGTCACCAGGGCCGGCCGGGAGAGCGGCAGGATCACGTGCCGGAAGATGCTGTAGGGCGAGGCGCCGTCGATGACCGCGGCCTCGTCGAGTTCGCGGGGGATGCCGCGCATGAACTGGACGATGAGGAAGACGAAGAACGCCTCGGTGGCCAGGAACTGCGGCACCAGCAGGGGCAGGTAGGGCCAGTCGCCGCCGACCCAGCCGAGGCTGCGGAACAGGATGTACTGCGGGATGATCAGCACGTGACCGGGCAGCAGCAGCGTGCCGATCATGAGGGCGAACCACACCCCGCGCAATCGGAACCGCAGCCGGCCCAGGGCGTAGGCGGCCAGCAGGCACGAGACCGAGTTGCCGACCACGGTCATCAGTGAGACCAGCGCGCTGTTGACGAAGAACCGGCCGAAGCCGACGTCGAACTTGTTCCAGCCGTCGCTGAAGTTGCCGGGCGTGAAGGTGCGCGGGATCAGCCCGATGTTGTTGACGATCTCCTGCGGCGACTTGAACGACGTGCCGACCATCCACACCAGCGGATAGAGCACCACCGCGAGGATCAGCAGCAGGGCGCCCAGGCGCAGAGCCTGACCCCGCGTGACCGTCACCGCGCCTTGTCGCATCACCGCGCCTTGTCGCATCACCGCGCCTTGTCGCATCACCGCTCCTCGTTGTCGGAGTAGTGGACCCAGAAGCGGCCCGTGTTGAACAGCAGCACCGTGATCGCGCCGATCACCAGGAGGAAGACCCACGCCATCGCGGACGCGTAGCCCATGTCCAGGTCGACGAAGCCGGCGATGTAGAGGTTGAGCGTGTACATGAGCGTGGAGTCGACCGGTCCGCCGGTGCCGTTGGAGAGCACGAACGCCGACGTGAAGCCCTGGAAGCCGTTGATCGTCTCGAGCACCAGGTTGAAGAAGATGACCGGCGACAGCATCGGCAGGGTGATGTGCACGAACTTGCGCCACCCGCTCGCGCCGTCGACCGAGGCTGCCTCGTACAGCTCGACCGGCACCTGTTTGAGCCCGGCCAGGAAGATCACCATCGGCGCGCCGAACTGCCAGACGGCCAGCAGGATCAGGGTGGACAGCGCCCAGTCGGGGTCGTTGACCCAGGGCAGGCCTTCGATGCCGAACAGCGCCAGGAACGAGTTGAAGGCGCCGTCGCGGTTGAACATGCTGACCCACACGATCGCCAGCGCGACGCTGCCGCCGAGCAGGGACGGCAGGTAGAACAGACCCCGGAACACCGAGATGCCGCGCATGGTGCGGTTGAGCAGCATCGCGACGGCGAGCGCGGCGGCCAGCTTGAGCGGCACGGCCACCAGGGCGAAGGTCACCGTCACCTGTACGGCGTGCCAGTACGACTGGTCGGCGGTGAACATGCGGCGGTAGTTGTCGAGGCCGATCCAGTTCGCCTCGGTCAGCGGGATCAGCGGGCTGTAGTCCGTGAAGCTCAGGTACAGCGAGATCAGCATCGGGATCGCCGTGATCCCGATCAGGCCCAGCAGCCACGGGGAGAGGAAGACGTACCCGGCCAGGTTCTCGCGACGCCGGCGGACCCGCCGCCCCGGCCCCCGGTCGTCGGGGGCGGCGGGGGCGGCGGAGGCCGGGTCGGTCGGACGGACCGGCATCTGTGCCATGGTCACTTCGGTGCTCAGCTCTGCCCGATGGCTGCCTTGGCGGCGGTGACGAAGGAGGCCGCGCCCTGTTCCGGCGTCTGACGGCCGTAGACGACCTCTTCGGCCACCCGGACCAGCTCGGAGCGGACCTTGCTGTGACCCTGCGGCGGCACGGTCGGCGGGTTGGGGCCGAACTTCTTCCCCAGCTCGTCCTGCACCGCGATGGTCTGCTTCATGTTGGGGTCGGACACCGTGTCGGCGACCTGCTTGCGGACGTCGAGGTTGGGCGGCAGGCCGCGGTCGGTGCCCAGGATCTTGCCGGCCTCGGGGTCGTTGGCCAGGAAGTTGATGACGTCGACGGCCACGTCCTTGTGCTTGCTGCCGCGGAACGCCGAGAAGTACATCGAGGCCCGGGCCCACTGCGCGCTCGGGTCACCCGGGTACGCGATGACGCCCAGCTCGCTGTCGGTGCTCTTCTTGAGCTCGGGCATCTGGTTGGCCCACACCCACGACGTGCCGGCCTTGCCCGTGGCGACCAGCTGCTTGCTGACGTCGCTGGCGTTGCCCTCGTGGATGACATCCGGCGTCGGGGTGGCGCCCTTGTCCCGTGCGCCCTTCCAGAGCGCGAACCACTTGGTGATGTCGGCCTCGTCGAAGCCCAGCTGCTTGCCGGCGTACAGGTCCTTGCCGCCCTGCCGCAGGTAGACCCAGAGCGCCTGGTAGACCGCGCTGGCGTCCTGGGTGCCGGGCAGATTGGCGGTCTTGGAGACGTTCGCCGCCCAGTCGATGAACTCCTCCCAGCTCATGCCGGTCTTGGGCTCGGGCAGCTTGTTCTTGCTGAGCAGGGTCTTGTCGTAGACCAGGCCCTGCGTGTTCTCGCCCATGGCGATGCCGGCCAGCTTGCCGTCGACCTCGCCGTACTTGAGCAGGCTCTCGGGGAACTTGCTGACGTCGAGCTTGCCGTTGCCGGTGTACTCGGTCAGGTCGAGGGTGACGCCGCGGC
Organism: Actinoplanes sp. M2I2; assembly: GCF_023544445.1. Lineage (GTDB taxonomy): Bacteria > Actinomycetota > Actinomycetes > Mycobacteriales > Micromonosporaceae > Actinoplanes. The sequence continues at coordinate 283,889 of NZ_JALPVJ010000009.1, forward strand.
CGGCGTACTCGGAGATGTAGTTGTCGTCGATCTGGAAGATGTCGGGCGCGTTGCCGCCGGCGGTGAGCGTGGCCAGCTTGTCGAAGTAGCCCTGGTTTCCCTGCCAGGTCTTCTTGAACGTGACGTCCGGGTTTTTCTGGGTGTAGAGGGCGAGTGCCTGGTCGGTCAGTTCGGCGCGCTTCTCGGCGCCCCACCAGTAGATCGACAGCTCGGTCTTGCCGCCGCTGCCGCCCTCGTCGTCCCCGCCGCAGGCCGCGGCGCCGAGGAGCAGCGGCACGGTCAGGGCGGCGGCCAGCAGCCGTCGCCGGCTGAGAGGTGGCACGGTACGTTGAGCGGGCGTGATGCCCCGCGTGATGGGCTCCATGACGCTTCTCCTTCAGGAAGCGACACCTCCGTGGGCGATCACGTCGCCCGGGTCCGCAGGGCTGTGCGGACCCGGGCCCCGCCCCGTCGAGTCGCGGATGACCAGTTCGGTCTGCAGATGGATATGTGCGTTGGTGCGGCGGTCGTCGCCATGCGCGAGCAGCATGTCGACGGCCGCCCGACCAGCGGCGGCGGTGGGAGTCGCCACCGTGGTCAGCTTCGGGCGGGTGAGCCGGCTGAGCATGATGTCGTCGACCCCGACGACGCTGACGTCCTGGGGCACGCGGGCCCCGGCGGCCAGCAGACCCTCGATGAGACCGATCGCCATGAGGTCGTTGTAGGCGAGCACGGCGGTGGAGCCGGATCGCAGCACGTCCTCGGCGACCGTGAGGCCGCCGACCTCGGTCGGCGGGTTGGGGCCGATGACGACGAGCTCGGCCCCGGCGCTGCGGGCCGTCGCGCCGGCCGAGCGCCGGATCTCCCGGCTGGTCCAGGAGCCGCGCGGACCGCCGAGCAGCGCGACCCGGCGGTGCCCGAGCGCGGTCAGGTGCTCGATCGCGATGCGGGCGCCGCGGGCGACGTCCATCACCACGGCCGGGATGCCGGCGATCTGCCGGTTGACCACGACCAGCGGCACCTCGCGGCTGAGCTGCTCGATCAGCGTGTTGCTCATGCGCGGGCTGACCAGCAGCACGCCGTCGACCTGCTTGGCCAGGGCGCGCACCACCTCTTCCTCGAGCGCCGCGTCCTCGTTGGTGTCGGCGACGAAGATGTGGTGGTCGTGCTTGCGCGCCTGGCTCTCGGCCGCCTTGATCAGCGGCGGGAAGAACGGGTTGGCGATGTCGGCCACGATCAGGCCGATGTTGTAGGTGCGGCCGGTGATGAGCGCGCGGGCGGCCCGGTTGGGGCGGTAGCCCAGTTGCTCGGCACAGGCCAGCACGCGGCTGCGGGTGTCGGGGTTGACCAGGTGGGGCGCCGAGAACGTGCGGGACACCGTGGAGATGTGCACGCCGGACGCCCGGGCCACATCGCGGATGGTGACAGCCATGCCCAGCCTCCTTTGTGGCCCCGGTCACGTGATGACGCCCATTAATGCAAGCGGTTGCACTGCTGTCAATGCCGTTCTGTTGCGGCGAGGTTGCGAACCGCATCTCGATACCCGCTCTTAGCCGGGCAAATACGCGTCAACTGGCTGAGGTTATTGACGCCGTGGGATCGATCGTCCTAACTTCGCTGCAAACCTTTGCCGCCCGGCGAACCGGGAGTGATCATGGACAAGCACAGATCTGACGGCCGCACACCTGGCCGACGCCGGTTCGCGGTCGTCGGCACGGGCTCGCGCGCCGAGATGTTCATCCGCGCGGTCACCGGCGACCACGCCGGCACGTCGGAGCTGGTCGCGCTGGCCGACGTCAACCAGTCCCGGATGGACGCCCACAACGGCTGGCTGACCACGCCCGTGCCCACCTACCAGGCGGCCGACCTGGCCGCCATGCTGGCCCGGGAGCGCGTCGACGAGCTGATCGTGACCAGTGTGGACAGCACCCACGCCGGGCACATCGTCACCGCCCTCGAGGCCGGGTGCGACGTCATCACCGAGAAGCCGATGACCGTCGACGCGCCGAGCTGCGAGCGCATCCTCGACGCCGTCGAACGCACCGGTCACCGCGTACGGGTCGCCTTCAACTACCGCTTCAACCCGGTGCACGAGGTGGTGCGCACGCTGCTGGCCGGCGGCGAGATCGGCGAGATCGGCTCGGTGCACTTCGAGTGGCTGCTCGACGTGCGGCACGGCGCCGACTACTTCCGGCGCTGGCATCGCGACAAGGCGAACTCGGGCGGTCTGCTGGTGCACAAGTCCGGTCACCACTTCGACCTGGTGAACTGGTGGCTGGGTGCCGCGCCGGCCGAGGTCTACGCGTCGGGGCGGCTGTTCTTCTACGGCGAGCAGGGCCGGCGGCACGGGCACCCGGACGAGCGGTTCGCCCTCGATCTCGCCGCCGACCCGAAGCTGCGGGCGCTGTATCTCGACGCCGCGGCCGAGGACGGCTACCGCCGCGACCAGAACGTGTTCGCGCCCGGGATCACCATCGAGGACGACCTGGCCGTGCTGGTCCGCTATGACACCGGGGCCACGATGAGCTACCACCTCACCGCGTACGCGCCGTGGGAGGGCTACCGGCTGATGGTCAACGGCAGCCGGGGCCGGCTGGAGCTGGAGGTGATCGAGAGCGACCACGTCAGCCCGGCGGCGGCCGGCATGGTGAAACAGGGCGCCAGCCCCGAGGCCGGGTCGGTGACGCTGACCGTCCGGCCGTTCTGGTCTTCCCCGTACGCGGTGGAGCTGCCGCCCGTGGACCGTGCGGGGCACGGTGGGGCCGACAAGCGGATGACCGCCGTGCTGCTCGGCGGCGAGACCGACCCCATGCACCGGTCGGCGACGGCCCGCGACGGCGCGCTGGCCCTGCTCACCGGCCTGGCCGCCAACGAGAGCCTGCGCACCGGCGGGCCGGTGCGGGTGACCGAACTGCTGACCCGGAAGGTGACCGACTAGTGCCGGATCCCATTCTCACGACGGACCTCGCCCGCGAGCTGTACGCGGTGGCGCGCGACCTGCCGCTGATCAGCCCGCACGGCCACGTCGACCCGGCGCTGCTGGCCGACGACCAGCCGTTCGGCGACCCGGCCCGGCTGCTCATCGTCCCCGACCACTACGTCACGCGCATGCTGCTCAGCCAGGGCATCCCGCCGGACCGGCTGGGCGTGCCGCGCCGCGACGGCGGTCCGGTCGAGAGCGACCCGCGGGTGATCTGGCGGCTGCTGGCGGCGAACTGGCACCTGTTCCGGGGCACGCCCTCGCGGCTGTGGCTGGAGCAGACCTTCCGTACGGTGTTCGAGGTCGAGACCCCGCTGAGCCGGGACACCGCCGACGAGGTGTACGACGCGATCGCCGCGCGGCTGGCCGAGCCCGGCTTCCGCCCCCGGGCCCTGTTCGAGCGGTTCGGCATCGAGGTGCTCGCGACCACCGAGTCCCCCACCGACGACCTGGCCCGGCACGCCAAGCTGGCCGCCGACGGGTGGGGCGGCCCGGGCGGCCGGGTGATCACCACGTTCCGCCCGGACGACGTGGTCGACCTGGAGCGCGAGGGCTGGGCCGGCAACGTGGCCCGGATGGGCGAGCTCGCCGGCGAGGACACGGGCACGTACGACGGCTATCTGGCCGCGCTGCGCAGCCGCCGGCAGGCGTTCATCGAGGCCGGCGCCACCTCGTCCGACCACGGCCACCCGACGGCCCGGACGGTCGCCCTGTCCCCGGCCGAGGCGGCCCTGCTGTACGAGCGGGGGCTGCGCGGGGAAGCGTCGGCGGCCGACGCCGAGACGTTCCGCGGGCACATGATCCTCGAGTTCGCCCGGATGTCGATCGACGACGGTCTCGTCATGCAGCTGCATCCCGGGGCGTCGCGCGACTACAACGGGGCGCTCTTCGCGACGCACGGACGGGACGTGGGCGGCGACATCCCCCAGCCGACCAACTATGTGCACGCGCTACGGCCGCTCCTGGAGGCGTACGGGATGGACCCCCGCCTGCGGGTGGTGCTCTACACGCTGGACGAGACGGCGTTCAGCCGGGAGCTGGCCCCGCTGGCCGGCGGCTATCCGGCGCTGTTCCTGGGCGCGCCGTGGTGGTTCCTCGACACCCCGGACGCGATGCGCCGGTTCCGCGAGGCGGTCACCGACTCGGCCGGGTTCTACAACACCGCCGGCTTCGTCGACGACACCCGGGCGTTCTGCTCCATTCCGGTACGCCACGACGTCGCGCGGCGGGTCGACGCGGCCCACCTCGCCTCGCTGGTGGCGCAGGACCGCCTGCCGTTCGACGAGGCGGCCGAGACGATGGCCGACCTCGCGTACCACCTGCCCAAGCGGATCTTCAAGCTCGAGAAGGGCGCCCATTCATGACCACGATCACCGGTGTCGAGGTGCACGACGTCCGGTTCCCCACCGCCGCGGCCGGCGACGGCTCCGACTCGATCAACCGGGGCGACTACTCCGCGACCTACGTGGAGCTGAGCACCGACGAGGGCGTGACCGGGACCGGCTTCACGTTCACCAACGGGCAGGGCAACGAGATCACCTGCGCCTGCGTACGGGCTCTGGCCCCGCAGGTCGTCGGGTTGTCGATGGACGCCTTCGCCGCCGAGCCGCTCGCGTTCCTGCGCTCGCTCACCGCCCACCCGCAGCTGCGCTGGCTCGGTCCCGAGAAGGGCGCGCTCCACATGGCGACCGGCGCGCTGGTCAACGCGGTGTGGGACCTGCGGGCCAAACTGGCCGGCCGGCCGATGTGGGAGCTGCTGGCCCTTCTGCCGACCGACGAGCTGGTGTCCTGTGTCGACTTCCGGCACATCGACGACGCGCTGACGCCGGCCGAGGCGGCCGCGATCCTCGACAAGGGCCGGGTGGGATTCGAGGACCGGCTCGCCACCCTGCGCAGCGACGGCTTCCCGTCGTACACGACCAGCGTCGGCTGGCTGGGCTACCCGGACGACAAGGTGCGCGAGCTGACCCGGGCCGCGTACGCCGAGGGCTGGCGGGCGATGAAGATGAAGGTCGGCGGCCCGGTCGAGGACGACGTGCGCCGGGCCCGGATCATCCGCTCCGAGATCGGCCCCGACGCGCTGCTCATGATGGACGCCAACCAGATCTGGGGCGTCGACGAGGCGATCGCGACCATGGCCCGGCTGGCCGAGTTCGACCCGTACTGGATCGAAGAGCCGACCCACCCCGACGACGTGCTCGGCCACGCGCGCGTCCAGCGGGCGGTGGCCCCTGTCCGGGTCGCCACCGGGGAGGTCGCCGCCAACCGGGTCATCGTCAAGCAACTGCTGCAGGCCGAGGCGATCGGCGTGCTGCAGGTCGACGCCTGCCGGGTCGCGGGCATCCCCGAGGTGCTGGCCGAACTGCTGCTGGCCGCGAAGTTCGGCGTGCCGGTCTGCCCGCACGCCGGCGGGGTGGGCCTGTGCGAACTGGTGCAGCACCTGGCGATCTTCGACTACCTGCGGGTCGGCACGTCGCTCGACGGCCGCATGGTCGAGTACGTCGACCATCTCCATGAGCATTTCGCCGATCCGGTGCGCACCCGCGACGGCCGCTACCTGGTGCCGGAGCGGCCCGGCTACAGCTCCGACATGCTGCCCGCCTCGATCGCCGAGTTCTCGTTCCCGGACGGTCCGGCATGGAGCTGACCCGCTCGGCTCTGCCCGGTGTGCCGGCCGGCTGCCGCCCCCGGATCGCGCCGCCCGCCCCGGGGATCGTCCATCTCGGGATGGGCGCCTTCCACCGGGCCCACCAGGCCGTCTTCACCGAGGACGCGATGGCCGCGGGCGGCGGCGACTGGGGCATCGTCGGCGTCGCGCCACGCTCCCGGGAGGTCGTCGACGCGCTGCGGGCGCAGGACGGGCTGTTCAGCGTCACCACGCTCGGCCCGGACGGCAGCAGCACCCGGGTCGTCGGGTCGTCGGCCGGGCAGCTGCACGCCGCGGCCGACCCGGACGTCGTGGTGGCCCTGCTGGCCGACCCGGCCATCCGGATCGTGACGCTGACCGTGACCGAGAAGGGCTACAAGCTCGACCCGGCCACCGGGCGCCTGCTGCTCGACGACGAGTTGCGCGCCGACCTCGAGACCGGGCGGTCCCCGCGTACGGTGCCGGGCTTGCTCATCCGCGGGCTGGGTGCCCGCCGGCGGGCCGACGCCGGGCCGATCGCATTGATGAGCTGCGACAACCTGCCGGCCAACGGGCACCGGATGCGCGGGCTGATCACCACGCTGGCGGCGGCGACCGCGATCAGCGACTGGGTGCGCGAGAACGTCACGTTCCCGGGCACGATGGTCGACCGGATCGTGCCGGCCAGCACGGCCGAGACCCTGGCGGTGGCGGCGCGGGCCCTGGGCGTACGGGACCGGGCCGCGGTCAGCGCCGAGCCGTACTCGGCCTGGGTGATCGAGGACGACTTCCCCGCCGGGCGGCCCACCTGGGAGCTCGCCGGGGCGGTGCTGACCGGCGACCCCCGGCCCTGGGAGAGCCTCAAGCTGCGGACGCTCAACGGCGTGCACTCGGCGATCGCCTACCTCGGCGCGGTGGCCGGGCACGAGACCATCGCCGCCGCCCTGGCGATGCCCGGCCTGGAGGGGGCGATGCGCCGGTTCATCGCCGAGGACATCGCCCCGAGCCTGGTGCCGCCGCCCGGCGTCGACACCGTCGCGTACGGGGAGGAGGTGCTGGCCCGGTTCGCGAACCCGGCCATGGGGCACCGGACCGTGCAGGTGGCGATGGACGGCACGCAGAAACTGCCGCAGCGCGTGCTGCACACGATCCAGAACCGGCGGGAGGCCGGTGCGGTGCCCCGGTGGGCCGCGCTGGTGGTGGCCGCGTGGATGCGCTTCGTCCAGGGCGTCGCCGACGACGGAAGCCCGCTGCCGCTGGACGACCCGCTGGCTGACCGGATCCGGGCACGGCTCGCCGCGTCGCCGGCCACCCCGGACGGGGTGGTCGAGGCGCTGCTCGGCCTGGACACGGTCTTCCACCCGGCGCTGGCCGAGGACGCGGAGCTGCGGGCCGCCCTGGTGGAGTGGCTGACCGCCCTGGAGAAGCACGGCGCGGCCGCGACGCTGGCCGGTGTGTGATGACGACGGCAGGAGCGCCGCGGGTGGCGCTGATCGGGGCGAACGGGCACGGCCGGTGGCACCGGCGCCGGATCGCCGAGCTGTCGGCCGACGGGATCGCGTCGCTCGCCGGGCTGGCCGATCCCCAGCCGATCGACCCGGCACCGAACGTACCGGCCTTCACCGACCACCGTGAGCTGCTGGCGGCCACGGCGCCCGACGTGGTGGTGATCTGCACGCCGCCGCACACTCATCTGCCGATCGCGCTGGACGCCCTGGCGGCCGGATGCGACCTGCTGCTGGAGAAGCCGCCGGTCACCTCGGTCGCCGCCCACGAGACCCTGCTGGCCGCCCTGCGGTCCACCGGTCGCGCCTGTCAGGTGGGCTTCCAGGCGCTCGGATCGGTGGCCTGGTCCCGGTTCCGCGAGGCGCTGCCGTCGCCGGTCACCGGGCTCACCGCGGTGGCCTCGTGGAAACGCGACGACGCCTACTACGCCCGTTCGCCGTGGGCCGGGCGGCGGGTCGTCGGCGGCCGGCCGGTCGTCGACGGCGCCCTCGTCAACCCGCTCGCCCACGCGGTCATGCAGGCCCTGGCCGCGGGCGCGGCGGCCGGCGCGGGCCGGCCCCGGCAGCTGGAGGTCGAGCGCTACCGGGTGCGGCGGATCGACGTGGAGGACACCGCGTTCGCCCGGATCACCTTCGACAACGGGCTGCCGCTGCTGGTCGCGGTGACCCTGGCCGGCGAGGACTTCATCGCCGGCGAGATCGAGGCGCGCGGGCCGGACGGGCGGGCGCTGCTCGAATACCCGACCGACCGGCTGGCGCTGCCCGGCGCCGGCCTGACCGACGTGCCGGGCCGCACCGACCTGCTCACCGATCTGCTGCGGCACCGCCGGGAGGGCACGCCGCTGCTCGTGCCGCTCGAGGCGACAGCCGACTTCACCGTCGTGCTCGAGGCGCTGACCCTGCCCGACGCGCCCGAGCCACACCTGCTCAACTCGGACACGGTCCGGGTCGACGGGCCGGACCGGACGATCACCGGCATCAACGCGCTGCTGCGCCGGGCCGCGGCGACACCGGCGCTGCCGTCCGAGCTCGGCGTGCCCTGGGCGGTCACCCCGTACCGTCGCCGTTTGCCCGCCACCTAGGGTCGCGGATCGGACAGGGCCGTCGCCGCCCGGGCGTCCTACGCTGCGGAGATGACACAGACGACGTCACTCGCCGATTTCCTCGGTACGACCGAGGTCGGCCGGCTCACCGCGGATCAGCGGCGGCTGATCGTCGAGCAGGCGCTGCTGCTGCTCGAGCAGAACTACGCGCTGCTGCCGTTCAAAGTGGCCCGTTACGGCATCAACCCGCTGCAGCGCCTGCGGTTGCTCCTGCAGCGCCTCGGCCGCGACGGCGACGCCGAGCTCGAGTGGGCGACGCACCGGGAACTGCTAGAGGTCTTCAACTCGCTGCGCGACCTGCACACCCGGTACACGCTGCCGCAGCCGTTCAACGGCGTCGCCGTGTTCCTGCCGTTCCTGCTCAAGGAGTTCACCGAGGACGGCCGCCGGCGCTACCTGGTCAGCCGCCGCCAGGCCGGCCAGCCCGAGCTGGACGACCGGGGGTTCCGCTTCGGCGTCGAGGTGACGCACTGGAACGGCGTGCCCGTCGCGCGGGCCGTCGAGCGCTTCGCCGAGCGGCTGCCGGGCGCCAACGCCGAAGCCCGCCGGGCGCGGGCCGTGCAGATGTTCACCGTCCGCTCGCTGGCGTTCGCGGCGCCGCCCGACGAGGAGTGGATCACCCTCGGCTACCGGGGCGAGGACGGGCAGCCCGGCGAGATCCGGCTGACGTGGAGCGCGACGCCGATCGAGACCGCGACCGCGTCTTCCGCATCGCCGTCGGCCGACACGCCGCTGGGGCTCGATGTCGAAGGGGCCCAGCTGGCCCACCTGCGCGCCCAGTTGTTCGCCCCCGAAGCGCTGGCCGGTCGGCCGGCCGCCGCCGGGCCCGAGAGTGTTCCGGTCACCCCCGAGCTGACCACCGTCTTCGAGGCGCGGCGCGTCACCGTGGGCGGCCGGGCCGTCGGACATCTGCGCATCCGCACGTTCCTGCCGACCGCGAGCGGCATCGTCGGCTTCGTCCGGGAGTTCGCCCGCCTGCTGGCCGTGCTCCCGCCGGACGGCCTCGTGCTCGACGTGCGGGGCAACGGCGGTGGCGCGGTCGTCGCCTCCGAGCTGTGCCTGCAGGCGCTCACCGCCCGTCCGGTCGAGCCCGAGCCGGCCCAGTTCGCGGTGACGTCGCTCAACCTGCGCCTGTGCCGCAGCAACGACAACCTGCGGCCGTGGCTGCGGTCGATGGAGCAGTCGCTGGAGTCCGGTGCGCCGTACTCGGCCGGCATCCCGTTCACCGAGCGGGAATGGCTCGAGGCGGTCCCGCAGGCCTACTTCGGCCCGGTCGTGCTGCTCACCGACGCCCGCTGCTACTCGGCCACCGACATCTTCGCCGCCGGCTTCCAGGACAACGGGATCGGCCCGGTGCTGGGCACCGACGGCAACACCGGCGCCGGCGGCGGCAATGTCTGGCAGCTGGGCGACCTCATCGGCGCGCTGGCCGGCCGCTCCGACGGGCCGTTCAAGCCGCTGCCCCTGGGCGCCGGTCTGTCGCTGGTCATCCGGCGCGTGCTCCGCGTGGGCGCCAACGCCGGCACGCCCCTGGAGGACTACGGCGTCGTGCCCGACGCACGCCACCACACCACCCGCCGCGACATCCTGCACGACGACGCCGACCTGCTGACCGCGGCGGCCGGCCTGCTGGAGAAGTCGCCGCCGCGCCGCTTCGACGTCACGCTCTCCGAGGACGAGGGCTCGATCACCGCGGTCTTCGAGGTGCTGGGCGTCGACCGGGCCGACTTCGAGGTGGACGGGCGGCCGCGCTACAGCGCCGACCTGGACGGAGCCGGCCCGGACGGAGCCGGCCCGGTCGAGGTGGCCAACTGCGGGGGCGCGGAGCTGGTTCGCGTACGGGGTTTCGACGCCGGCACGTGCGTCGCGCTCCGCACCTTCGTCCGCCGGGGTGACGCGCTGCGGCCGCTCGAGACTTTGGCCGACTGACGCGGGAGCCGATCGCGGCCCGGGTCAGCGGCCGTGGTGCACGTGGGCGGCCCATTGCGTCGGCAGCGCGGGACGGCGGGCGCGGTGGGCGCGGACGGCGTGGTGCAGAGCGGTGGCAGCGCGTGTCCCGGCGGGTCGACGCGCTGGTGGCCGAGGCCGTCACCACGGCGGGAGCTACGTCCGGCGCCACGGCCGAGGTGGTGACCAGGCCCGCGATCGCGGAGGCCCTGGCCCGCCGCGACGCGATCGCCCTGGAGTTCCCCGACCGCCCACCTGGATCGGGGACCGCTGGCGGGCCGCCTTCGTGCGCGTCCACCGTGCGTACGGCCTCGATCCGACCGTCGTCTGGCCCCGCCTCTGGACCGTCCTGCCGGACCACCTGCGCACCGACATCTCCACCGCCCAGCTCGCCTACACATCCGCGTCCACGCTGACCGGCTGGGCCGTGCTGTACGGCGCACTGGGCGTGGTGTGGTGGCCCGCCGTGGCGATCGGCGCCGTGCTGGGCGGGGTCGGGGTGCTGCGGGCCCGGGCCGCCACCGCCACCGTCGGTGATCTGGTGGAGACCGCCGCCGACCTCTACGGGCCGGCGCTCGCCGAGCAAGCGTCCGGTCCCCTCACCACCGCTCTCGGCCACGAGATCAGCGACCGGCTCCGCAAGGATCCGGCGCCCGGCGTGTTCCCGGAGTAGGGCCGAGCCGGGTTGCTCCGGCCTGCGACGATCCATCGGTGCGGCGGCGTGGATGGGTGATCGTGGTGCTGGCGGTGCTCGTGGCGGCCGTGCTGGCCGGGCACAGCCTGATCCCCCGTGTCGGTGGCGACCCGGGAAGCATGGTGCAGACGTTCCTGCCGTGGTTGGGGTTGAGCGTTCCGGTGCTCGCGGTGCTCGGCTGGTGGCGACGGCCCGCGGTGGCGTTGCCGGCCGTGCTGCTGCCGCTGACCGCCTGGCTCGTCGTGTTCGGGCCGGCGCTGTGGCCCGACGACCGGGGGCACGACCTGATCGCCGTGCAGCACAACGCGAGCGACGAGAACCCGGACCCGGCCGGGACGGTGCGCGAGCTGCTGCGGGTGTCACCCGATCTGGTGGCGCTCGGTGAGGTGCTGCCCGAGAGCGTTCCGGCGTACGAGGCGGCGTTCGGCGCCGCCTACCCGTACCACGCCGTGCACGGCACCGTGGCCCTCTGGTCGCGGCATCCCTTCGCCTCGGTCGGGCCGCTCGACATCCGGCCGCGCGCCTTCGGGGCCGACTGGAACCGGGGGTTGCGCGCGGTGGTCCGCACCCCGCGAGGCGAGATCGCCGTCTTCGTCGCGCACCTGCCGTCCGTACGGATGGGGGTCAAGGGTTTCGCCACCGGACCGCGGAACGAGGCCGCGGACCGGCTCGGCGCGGCGCTGGCGGCCGAGCCGCACGACCGGGTGCTGCTGCTGGGCGACCTGAACGGCACGGTGGACGACCGCGGCCTGCGACCGGTCACCGAGCTCGTGCACACCGACGCGGCGTTCGCCTTCAGCTGGCCCGCCCGGGCTCCCGTGGCCCGCATCGACCACATCCTCGGCCGCGGGCTGACCGTGACGTCGTTGTGGTCGCTCCCCCGCACCGGCAGCGACCACCTCCCCATCGCGGCGCGGATCCGGGCGTCTTAGCGGAGGTCGCGGACGAGCACCCGCAGATGCCGGGTCAGGGTGTCGCCGGCCGGGATCAGGAGCGGCTTCTCGTACGCGAGAGCGGCGCAGACGCCGACGTAGTCGCCGGTGCGGACGAACCAGCGGTCGTCGGCGGCCAGGCCCCGGAACGTCAGGGCGTAGTTGTCGCCGACGGTCAGCGTCAGGGCCGGGGCGGCGCTGCCGTGCTCCGCGTCCGCCACCGCCGTGTCCGCGCTCGGGCAGCGCCAGAAGAAGCCGCCGTAGCCCGCCCCGCCGGTGCGGCCGTTGGTCGCCGGGCTGCCCAGGGTGACCGGCTGGTCGTCGGGCGCGGTGAGGGCGTACCGGAAGGAGAGCTCCCAGCCGCCGGGCGCGGGCGAGGCCGCGATCCGGCGGCGTTCGGTCAGAACCGTGCGCTCGTCGCCGTCGCACCAGCGCAGGAGCTCGGTGTCGCCGTCCCAGCGGTCGTGCCGGACGGTGCCGTGGTCCTCGAGCCACGTGTAGCCCCGGTCGCGGACGAAGGTGCGGCCGCCCCAGAAGTTCCGGCCGTTCACGTCGGCCAGCGTCACCGACGCGCCCAGGTGCCACGGGTGGTCGAAGCACAACTCGTCGGTGACGACCGTGCCGCCGAGGGTGCGGACGGGATGCAGGTAGGGGCGCGGGGCCAGGCGGATGTCGAGGGGCGGGTCGACGACGTAGGTGGCCACCTCGACATCGCCGACCTGCAGCGACTTCACGCGACGGCCGCCTGGTAGCCGGCGATCGCCTCGGCCAGGACGGCGGCGCCCGGCCGGGCCCACACGTCCTCGTGGAAGACCTCGACCTCGACGTGGCCGTCGTAGCCGGTCTCGCGCACCGCCCGGGCGAACCGGCGCAGGTCGACCGACCCGGTGCCGGGCAGCCCGCGGCCCAGCAGGACCCCCGCCGGCAGCGGCGTGATCCAGTCGGCCAGCTGGAAGGCGGCCAGGCGGCCCTGCCGGCCGGCCTCGGCGATGCCGTCCCACACCTTGTCGTCCCACCACAGGTGATAGGTGTCGATGACGACGCCGACCGCCTCGGCGGGGTACGGCGCGGCCAGTTGCAGCGCCTGGTCGAGGGTCGCCACCACGCACCGGTCGGAGCAGAACATCGGGTGCAGCGGCTCGATGGCCAGACGGACGCCGGCGGCCAGCGCGTCGGGGACCAGCGCGCCGATGGCGTCGCCGACGTGGCGGCGGGCGCCGTCCAGGTCGCGGCTGGTGCCGGGCAGGCCGCCGCTGACGAGCACGAGCGTGTCGGTGCCGAGGGTGGCCGCCTGCTCGATGGCGCGCCGGTTCTCGTCGTACCAGTGGCTCTCGTGGAAGAAGCCACCCCGGCACAGCGACGAGACGGTCAGGCCGGCGTCGCGGACGAGCGCGGCCGCCTTGTCGGTCCCGTACTCCGACACCTCTTCACGCCACAGCCCGACCGCGCCCACACCGGCCTCGACGCACCCGGCCACCAGGTCGTCGAGCGGCCACCGCTTGGTGGTGGCCTGGTTCAGCGAGAAGCCCCTCATGCGTCCAGCCCCACCGTCGTCAGCCAGGCGCCGGCCCGGTGGGCCGCGAGCGAGGCGTCCGGTAGCAGCCCGGCTTCGTCGGCCAGTCTCATGAGGGTCAGCAGATGCCGCGGCGACCGTCCCGACTGGGCCCCGTTGACCATCGTGAAGTGGTCCTGGTGCCCGGCCAGCCAGTTGAGGAAGACGATGCCGGTCTTGTAGTGGTAGGTCGGCGCGGCGAACAGGTGCCGGGCGAGCGGCAGCGTGGGACCCAGGATCCGCTCGTACGCCGGGACGTCGCCCTCGTCGAGTGCCCGGAGCGCAGCCGCGGCGGGCGGCGCGATGACCGCCAGCACGCCCAGCAGCGCCTCGGAATGGCCGTGGTCGTCCCCGAGGATCAGCGACGGGTAGTTGAAGTCGTCCCCGGTGTACATGCGAACGCCCGCCGGCAACCGCCGCCGCATCTCGATCTCGTACTCCGCGTCGAGCAGCGACAGCTTGATGCCCTCGACACGGTCGCGGTGCTCGTCGATGATCTCGAGCACCGTCTCGCGCCGGCCCCAGTAGCCGGCCAGCGCCGGGTCGAACGCCTCGCCCAGCCAGTGCAGCAGCACCGGCTTGTCGGACTGGGCGAGCAGCTCGCCGTACACCCGCTTGTAGTCATCGGCGTCGCGGGCGGCCGCGGCCAGGTGCCGGCTGCACATCAGCACCGGAGTCGCGCCGGCGTCCCGTACGTCGTGCAGCTGCTCCAGATAGGCCTTGGTGATCTCGTCGATCGTGGCCGGGCCGGGCGGCAGCTGGTCGGTGCCCACGCCGGCGACGACGGCCCCGCCGGCCGACCGGGCCTCGGCCGCGCTGCGCCGGATCAGCTCGCGGGTGACCGGGTAGTCGAGCCCGGCGCCGCGCTGGGCGGTGTCCATCGCCTCGGCCACCCCGAAGCCGTACGACCAGAGGTGGTGACGGAAGCGCAGCGTCGCGTCCCAGTCGAGCGCGGCCGGCGCGCCCGGGATGTTCTCGGCGTGCGGGTCGGCCGTGACCGGTGCGGCGGCGTACGCGATGCGGCTCGTGAAGGCGCCCTGAGCCCGGTACTGAGCGCCGTGACCGCTGAACTCGACGGTCATCGGCTCAGCTCCGGGATCTCCAGGCGGCGGCCCTCGCGGGACGACCGGAGGCCCAGCTCGGCCACCTGCACGCCGCGGGCGCCGGCCCAGAGGTCGCCGGTGTACGGGCCGTCCTCGGCGACGTACCGCAGGAACTGCTCCCACTGGGCGCGGAAGCCGTTGGCGAAGACCTCGTTGTCGGGCACCTCCTGCCACTGCTCGCGGAAGCGCTGCGCGGTCGGCACGTCCGGGTCCCAGACCGGCTTGGGGGTGGCCCCGCGGGGCTGGATGCGGCAGTGGTGCAGGCCCGCGACCGCGCTGCCGTGGGTGCCGTCGACCTGGAACTCGACCAGCTCGTCGCGGTTGACCCGGACGGCCCAGGACGAGTTGATCTGGGCGATGACCCCGCCGTCGAGCTCGAACAGCCCGTAGACGGCGTCGTCGGCGGTGGCCGCGTAGGGCTCGCCGGCCTCGTCCCAGCGGCGGTCGATGTGCGTGACCGAGCGCGCGGTGACCGCGTTGACCGGACCGAAGATCTGCTCGAGGACGTAGTGCCAGTGCGGGAACATGTCGAGCGTGATGCCGCCGCCGTCGGCCGCCCGGTAGTTCCACGACGGACGCTGGGCGCCCTGCCAGTCGCCCTCGAAGACCCAGTAACCGAACTCCCCCCGTACGGAGAGGACGCGCCCGAAGAAGCCGCTGCGCACCAGCCGGTGCAGCTTCTGCAGACCCGGCAGGTAGAGCTTGTCCTGCACCACGCCGTGCTTGATGCCGGCCGCGTCGGCCTCGCGGGCCAGGTCGACCGCCTCGGTGAGGCTCTCGGCGACCGGCTTCTCGGTGTAGATGTGCTTGCCCGCCTCGATCGCCGCGCGCAGCGCCTTGACCCGGGCCGAGGTGACCTGGGCGTCGAAGTAGATCCGCACGTCGGGGCGGGCCAGCGCGCCGGGCAGGTCGGTCGTCCAGTCGGTCAGCCCGTGCTGCTCGGCCAGCGCGCGCAGCTTGGCCTCGCTCCGGCCGACCAGCACCGGCTCGGGCCACAGGACGGTGCCGTCGCGCAGCGGCAGACCGCCGTCGGCCCGGATGGCCAAGATCGAGCGGATCAGGTGTTGTCGCAGGCCCATGCGGCCGGTGACGCCGTTGAGGACGATGCCGAGGGGGGTGCGGTCCATGGGTATGCCTCCGGCTCGGAGCTGGAAAACGTTGAGGTAAGCGCTTTCCTGATACCGTACGGGCGTGCCGCCGGGCGGGCAAGACCGGCGGCGGTATCCTCCGACCGACATCGGGACTCTCGTGGGGGTGGGCGTGGCGACCTTGGCCGACGTGGCGCGCCGGGCCGGGGTGTCCACCGCAACCGCATCGCGGATCATCAATGGCAGCTCGAAGCCGGTCACCGAGGAGCTGCGGACGCGCGTGCTGGCCGCCGTGGCCGAGCTGCGTTACGTGCCCAACGCGCACGCCCAGATGCTGGCCCGCTCCAACCGCAACGCGGTCGGCGTGCTGGTGCACGACGTCTCCGACCCGTACTTCGCGGAGATCACCCGCGGCCTGCAGCGCGTCGCCACGGCCCACGGCCGCCTGGTCATCATCTGCAACACCTTCCGCGAGCCCGCGCGGGAGCTGGAGTACATCGACCTGCTGCACGCCCACCAGGTCGCGGCCATCGTGGTGGCCGGCTCGGGATACCTCTCCTCCGACGCCGAGACCGAGCTGCACGACCGCCTGACCGCCTTCGAGACGACCGGCGGGCGCATCGCGGTGATCGGCCGCCACTCGCACACGTCCGACGCCGTGCTGCCGGCCAACGAGGAGGGCGGCTTCCTGGCCGGGCAGCACCTGTTCGAGCTGGGCCACACGGCGGTCGGCGTGATCGCCGGCCCGGCCGCGCTGACCACCACCGCCGACCGCCTGGCCGGTCTGCGACGGGCCGCCGCGGCCCACGACCGGACGCTGCGCGTGGTCCACGCCGACTTCACCCGCGACGGCGGCGAGGCGGCGGCCGCGCGGCTGCTGGCCGACGAGCCCGGCCTGACCGCGTTGGCCGCGCTGAACGACTCGATGGCCGTCGGCGCGCTGGCCGCCCTGCGCGGCGCGGGCCGCGCCCTGAGCGTCGTCGGCTTCGACGACATGCCCGTGGCCCGCGACGTCACGCCCGCGCTGACCTCCGTACGACTGCCCTTGACCGAACTGGGCGAGCGGGCCATGGAGCTGGCCCTCGACCCGCCGCCGCCGGGGTCACCGCCCCGGATCGAGCACGTCGGCGCCGAGCTGATCCGCCGGGACAGCACCTGGGCCGCCCCGTAGCAGCCGGGCACGGCCGGGCTCACAGATCGGCGCACGTCCGCTCGTCGGGCAGCAACGGGCGGATCACCAGTGCGACCCGGCGGCCTTCGGACTCCCAGCGGGTGTCGGGGCCCGCGTCGCCCAGCGCGGCGAGCACCGGCCCCGCCTCGGCCGGCCCGAGCACCTGGCAGGGTTGCGACGGCGCCCCCGCGAGCCCGGACAACGGCACGGCGAGCGGCCACGGCCGGGCCTCGCCTCGACCGTCCGACCCGGCCGGGACCAGCACCGCGTACCGCTCCGGCCGGTATTCGCCGGCGTCGGCGCCGCTGCCGAGCGCGGCGTCGGCGAACGCCACCACCTCCCCCCGGTCACCGCCGTCGTCCGCATCCGGGCCGGCCACAGTGGTCTCGTGGGTGCCCGCCTCGTCGGCTATCCGCACGGTGAGCACGTCGCCGTCCACGATGTCGCTGTCGTGAACGCGTCCCTGGAAGAGACCGGCCTCCTGCGCGAGACGGTACAACTCGGTGATCCGGTCGGCCGGGACGGTGCGCCGGACGCCGCTGAGCACCGCGCCGCGGGTCTCGCCCCGCACCACCGCGGTTCCGTCCCCGAAGAGCGTGAAATCCGGCAGGGTCCACTGCTCGACGGGTGGCGCCAGGCCACCGCCCCGGTCCACCGTCACGATCGCGGTCGCCGGGTCCGTCGGCCGGCGCGGAGGCTCATCCGAGCCGCACGCCGACAGCAACAACAGGATCGGGCCGGCGTACAGCGGCAGTCTGCGGTTCATCGTTGTCGGACGCTCTCCGGGGTGAACGGGTTCCGATGGGCCCCTCGCGAGACCCACCGGAACCCTCAACTCAGGACCGGGCCACCGTGTACGTGCCGGCGCCGGCCTTGTTGACCACGATCACGCCGACGCAGCCGTCCGCCGGCGCCGTGTAGCCGACCTGCTCCGGCTGACCCGGGCCGGCCGGGGTCGCGGCGATGGCCGCGCCACGGGCCTTGACGTCCGGCTCGGTGCCGCCGGACTCGACCAGGAACAACTCCGGGTCCTGCGCGGCGGCGCCCGGGGTGACCGTGAACGTCACCTGCTGGCCGGCCGTCAGACAGGAGGTCCAGGACGTGACCACGTCCCCCGCGCCCAGCTGCCGGGTCGCCGTGCCGGTGAGCAGCTCGCCGTTGTCGGAGAGCTGGACGACGTACTCGCCGGTGCCGGCCAGCCGGCGGACCTGCGGGTAGTAGTCGCCGAGCGGCCGGTGCCCGGGCGACGAGTTGACCGCGACGAAGTCGACGGTGTCGGTACCGATCGCGCTCGTGCCGAGCAACTGGGTGAGCGCCCGGTCGTCGTAGAGGCGCAGGTCGTCGTCGGCGCCCGTCGGCGGTCGCACCGCCACCACCGACCAGGCCTGGTGCCGGGTGTCGTAGCGGTAGTTGTGCTCGGCGGGCGGGGACGTGCCCCGGACCGCCGCGCCGTCGGTGAGCGGCTGGCGGTAGCCGTAGTCGATCGTGTTCTGGAACAGCGACCCCAGCGCGGGATCGCCGACCTGCTTGTTCTCCTGGCCCCGGGTCGCCCAGTAGCCGGCGAACGTGGTCACGCGGGCGTTGAGGAAGGTGTCCCAGACGTTCGTCAGGCTGTCGTTGTAGGTGTCGGTGCCGTCGTCGGCCGTGTCCACCAGATCCCACAGGGCGCCGGCGACGCGGCCCTCCACCTGATCGCCGTTGTCCCAGCCGGGCGTGCCCCAGGTCGCGGTCTCGATGTTGCCCCGGCCGCCGGAGATGTCGGGGTTGTTGAGCACCGCCGTGCCGTACCAGTCGGCGAAGCCCTCGACCCAGGCGCAGATCGGCCCGGACTGCCGGGTGACGAAGTGGGTGCGGCAGGCCGGCTGCTCGCTCGGCGGCATGTTGTCCTCGTAGACGTCGTCCATCACGCCGTGCCCGAGCTCGTGGACGACCACCCACGGCTCACCCGGGTCGGGCGCGCCCAGCCGCACCTCGTCGTCGCGGGGATCGTAGAAGGCACCGCGGTTGATGCCCGCTTCCCACTCGATGTCGATGTTCTGGCAGTTGGTGTCGCGCTCGTCCCAGCAGTCGCCCGGCGTCCAGGCCGCGGCGGTGTCGGCCGTGTCGAACGCGTGGTAGGCGGGCATCTGCGCGGCGTTGGTGGGCCGCAGGGTGCCGAACCCGATCGTCCGGCCGGTGCCGACGTTGTTCCGCGTCGCCGTGTCGTATTGATACGGGTCGTCGTCGTCGTTCTCGACCTTGTACTGCGAGCCCTCGGTGACGGCTCGGAGGTAGACGTCCTGACCTCCACCGCCGAGGCCGTCGTTGTTGTCGAAGCAGGCGCGGAACGAGCCCTGCCCGTCGGCCAGCCCGGAGGCCAGCAGGTCGTCGCCGAACGTGTCCTCGTCCCAGACCTGGTATTGCAGGTTCTTGGACGGGTGGGGGACGCCGTTGTTGTCCAGGTACTCGAGCGTCGCGGTGACGCACGTCGGCTGTTCGACGGCCGCACCGGGCGAGGCCGGGTCGTCGCTGAACGGCTTGGGCAGGCCGGCCTTGCTGGCGGGCCGATATGGCACCGAGGGGTTGGCCGGCACCCGCACGGTGCCCGGCGGACTGGACTTCGCCACGTCACCGTCGGCCAGTCCCAGCCGCGACTCTCGCGCCGAGGCGCCGATCGTGAGCGGCAGGTGGAACTCGTTGCTGCCGTACTCCGGGCCTCGCGCCGACGTCGCCTGCACGCGCAGCACGGTCGCTCCGGCCGCGACCGCCGTGACGTCGGCCTCGAACCGCAGGGTACGGCCCGGAACGGCGGCCACCCCGGCGGTGATCGTGCTGACCGCGCCCAGGTCGGACGGCAGCTTGGACGCCGTCCGGGCAGCGGTGAACCCGGCCGGGACCTCGGCCCAGGTCAGCGGCGCCGGCAGGGCGACCCGCACCGTCAGGTCGTCCAGGGGGATCTGAGCGTCGACCGTGAAGCTCAGCCGGGCCTTCTGCCCGACGGCCGGGGCCGCGCTCAACGTCGCCCCGACCGTGGCGCAGCGGGTCCATTCCGAGGGCGCCGAATCGCAATCGGCCGCGGCGGGCACAGCTGCGGTTGGTGGCGCTGCGGTCGGTGGGGCTGCGGCAGCCGGCGCCGGAAGCCCGAAGGCGCCGGCGGCCAGGGCCAGCAAGGCGGCGCCGACGATCTTTCTGTCTCGCGGTGAATGGTAGTGGTGCACGTGACCTCCCGTTATCGCGTGCGGAAACGGCGGGAGCGCACCAACCAGGAACCGACGATAGCGAGGACACGAGCCATAGATCGGCCCCTACCTGCGCCAAGTCGGCTGGATCGTCGCCCCCGTATCGACGAGCGTCGGTAGATTACGCGCCCGTCCGGCCACGTAGGACAGTTATCCGAAATAGGCGTGTGCCAATTTGGTTGATCTATTTCCGGCCTGCCGGTGGCACCGGCGGCCACCCCGGTCCCGACCCGCGGCGGGAGGGGTGCGCCGACTGGCGGGTCGACGCACCCCGGTCCTCAGCCCGTCGGCGGGGCCAGGGACGAGTCTCCCGGCATTCCCGCGCGCGCGATCGGTGTTGCGTCCTCAGTGGATATCACGGACGAAGGGCTTCGATCTACCCCGTTGTGAAATATTCGTTCAAGAGACGCTTATTTCAGAGTTCCGTCTGCAAATTTCCTGCGTCACTCCATCCATTGACGGTGGTCGACCGGCGTGTGACCGTGGCGGCAAGCGCTTACCCGCACGTCAGGCGATCGCCGAGAGGATCCGCCATGCCCATTGCCACGTCACTTGTCGCCGCTGTTCTGCTGGCTTTCGCTCCCCCACCCGCGGCGCCTGCCGTCCCTCCGGCGGCGCTCGCCCTGGCCCGGCAGGGCATCTCGCCCGGCGACGGCTGGGCGTCGGCCGGCGCGGGCACGACCGGTGGCTCGGCGGCCGGCGACGCCGACGTGTTCGTCGCCCGCGACCGGGACGAGCTCGTGGCCGCCGTCGCCGGCAACACCCCGAAGATCGTCTTCGTGCGGGGCCGGATCGACCTGCGTGAGGGCCGGAGCTGCCAGGACTTCGCCGACCCGGAATACTCGCTCGACGCCTTCCTGGCCGCGTACGAGGGCTGGACCACCCGTCCCACCGGCCCGGTCGAGGACGCCCGGGTGCGTTCGGCCCGCGCCCAGTCCGAGCAGATCCGGGTCGTCGTGGGCAGCAACACGACGATCATCGGTCTCGACGGCGGCCGGCTCGAGCACGGCAGCCTGGTGCTGACCAACGTGAGCAACGTGATCGTCCGGAACCTCGAGGTGACCGACGCCGCGGACTGCTTCCCGGCCTGGGACCCGACCGACGGCTCGGCCGGCAACTGGAACTCGCTCTACGACCTGGTGTCGCTCAGCGGCGCGACCAACGTGTGGCTGGACCACAACACCTTCAGCGACGGCAACAACCACGACGCCGACCAGCCGCTGTACTTCGGCCGGCCCTACCAGGTGCACGACGGCGCGACCGACTTCATCCGCGGCTCCGACCTGATCACGGTGTCCTGGAACGACTACTACGACCACGACAAGACGATGCTGATCGGCTCGACGGACACGCCGGGCGTCGACGTCGGCAAGCTGCGCGTCACCGTGCACCACAACCGTTTCGGCAACGTCGTGCAGCGCGCGCCGCGGGTGCGGTTCGGGCAGGTCGACGTCTACAACAACCTCTATGTGGCCACGGACGAGGAGTACGGCTACTCGCTCGGCGTGGGCGTCGAGTCGAGCATCTACGCCGAGAACAACTACTTCCGGTTGAGCGCCGACGTGCCCGCGTCGGACGTGATCGCGTACTGGAAGGGAACCCGGATCACCGAGCGCGGCTCGCTCGTGCAGGTCTCGGGGAACGCGCCTCGCCCGGTCGACCTGGTGGCGGCCTACAACGCGGCCCACGACCCCGACCTCGCCCCGGACGCCGGCTGGACCCCGGTCCTGCGTACGGGGGTCGATCCGACCGCTTCCGTGCCGGCGCTCGTCAGTGCCGGCGCCGGCATCCGCCGCGTGCTGCGCTGAGCCGCCAACCGACGCGGCCGGTACCGGCTGTTTAGCGAAACGACGCAGGTCAGGCCCCGGATCACGGCCGGCGAAAATGACAGTTCGGCCCTCGCCGGCCGCCGGGACCGGGCACGCTGTGGGCATGCACATCGGCGTGATCGGGGCAGGACAGCTCGGCGCAACCCTCGCCGAGTGGTGTGTGGAGGGCGGCCATGACGTGGCGGTCACCTCGCGGCATCCGGAGCGGCTCGGCGACGTGGTGAGTCACCTCGGCGGGCACGGGACGGCGCTGCCGGTGCCGGCGGCGGTCGAGTTCGCCGACGTGGTGCTCTTCGCGCCCAACTGGGAGTCGGCGCCCGAGGCGATCGAGCTGGCCGGCACGACACTCGACGGCAAGATCGTCATCGACGCCACCAACCCCACCGGTCCGCTGCTCGACGGCGCGCCCAGCGGGTTCGAGAGCCTGATGCACCTGGCGCCCAAGGCGCACTGGGCCAAGGCGCTCAACACGCTGCCGGCCAACGTGCTGCAGCGCCGGCGCGGGCACGACCCGCTGCTGGCCGAGTTCGTCTGCACCGACCTGCGCGACGCCCGTCAGGCCGCCTCGACGCTGATCCGCGACATGGGCTTCGCGCCGTTCTACGCCGGCGGGGCCGAGGCGGCCCGCCTCACCGAGCCCGGCGGGCCGTTGCAGAGGACCGAGATCGACGTCTTCCACGCCAAGGACGCCCTGGCCGAAGCCCTGGTCACCCTGCGCTGAGCTGCTGTACAAGCTGAGCGGGCTGAGCCCGGCGGACGGGCTCAGACGTCGACCGTGACGAACTGCTTGCCGCTGGTGTTGACGACGCGTACGGACCGGACCTGCTCGGGATCGATGAGGGCGCTGCCGTTGAGCGTCGTGCCGCCCGACTCGCCGGCCGGCGACACCAGCCAGCTGCCGGCGAAGGCCGTCGTCCCGTCCCGGGCGACCACCTCGAGCACGCACTTCTCCCCGGCCGGGATGCCCCCGACGGTGGCCGTCACCCGCACCCAGCCGGCCGCCGGGGTCATCGCCACCTGCATGCGCGCCCCGGTGGAGGCGTCGGTGGCCGACCCCAGGCGGGCGCCCGCGGGCACCGACAGCGTCGCCGTGGGCTGGGCCACCGGCTCCGCGGGAGGCGCCGTTCCCCGCCCGACCAGCACCCCGCCGGCGATCGCGACGGCGGCGGCCGCGGCGGCGATCGACGTGACCGCGGCCAGCCGGCGATAGCGGTGGCCGGACGATTCCCGCCGCACCTGACGCAGCGTGCGCTGAAGCACCAGATCGGCGTCCTCGGGCGGGCCGTCGAGCAGCATCTCCTCGGGCACCGCGCCCAGCTGGTCGGACCACTGCCGAAGCGAGTCCCGCTCGGCCCGGCACTCGGAGCAGCCGGACAGGTGTTCGTCGGCTCGGGCCTTCTCCTCCTCGGACAGCATGTCCAGCAGGTAACCGGCCAGGTCGACGTGGTCGTTGATCGGCGCGCTCTCCGGCGTGCTCATGATGCCAACCGTTCCGTGCCGGCCTCGCGCAAGGCCCGCAGCGCATAGAAGGACCGCGACTTCACGGTGCCCGGCGGGATGCCGAGCACCTCGGCGGCCTCGGCCACCGTGTTGCCTCTCAGATAGACCTGTTCGAGCACTTCACGATGCTCGGACGAGAGCCGGCTGAGCGCGTCGACGACGACCATCGACGTGACCACCCGATCGGAGTGGTCCTGCTCGACCGCGGCGTCGGGCGGGCTCTCGGCCACCTCGGGCGGCCGCCTGTTCCGCGCGCGGATCTGGTCGAGCACGATGTTGCGGCAGACCGTGAGCAGCCAGCCGCGGACGGAGCCCTTGCCGTTGTTGAGGCTGTCGGGGTGCCGCCAGGCGCGCACCAGCGCCTCCTGGACAACGTCCTCGGCGGCGGCGCGGTCGCGGGTCAGCTGCGTGGCGTACGCGAGCATGGCCCGGCCGTGTTCCTGGAACAACGATCTGACCAGCGCCTCATCGGCCACCTCCCGGTGTGGTCTCTGTCTGCTCGACGGCATCCGTTTCTCTCCCCGCGGCACTTTTCTCCGGTGCCGTCTGCTTCGCAGGCGTATGACGACATCGATGAAAGTACTGCGCCGCGGCTACCGGGAGTACGCGCCCCATCGCCTCCCCGGATCAAGATTTTCCGGAAAGTGGCACATCCCGGTGAACCGCTCCGAGGAGCCGGGCGTGTGGAGGGCATCCCCATTGGACGGGCACCGGCGAACGGGTACTGAGATGGAGCGAGCCATGATCAAGCGGAGCAGGACGATGTACGTCGTGGCCATGCTGGCCGGTCTGGCGAGCGTGGCGGCCTGCGGCAACCAGGCCGCGCCGACCGACGCCGCGGCCGACCTGCCGGTGCCGGTGGCGGTGCAGGCCTCCGAGGCGCCGCTGAACCCGCAGGGCCCGGGCGAGCTGCCCGATCTGGCCGGCGCGCAGGTCGACGAGGTCGCCCCGACGGCCGAACCCACTGCCGAACCCACTGCCGAACCCACCGCCGCGCCGACCGCGAGCGTCCCGGTCGCCGACGAGGACGCCCAGGTCGACGAGGAGCAGCAAGCCGCCCCGGAGCCCGACGCCTCGCCCACGGTGGCCAAGACGCAGCGCTGGGTCAAGATCTTCAGCGGCCCGTCCCAGGCGGACATCACGCCGCCGAAGTCGCGCACCGCCGGCAGCAAGACGGTCGAGCTGAACACCCAGGACAACGGGCAGATCGGCACCTACGTGACCGACGGCGCCGGCCGCACGCTCTACCGCTTCGACAACGACAGCAACAAGCCGCCCAAGACCACCTGCAAGGGCGACTGCGCGACCGCCTGGCCGCCGCTGCTGATCCGCTCCCCCGGCAAGATCTTCCCGGACGGCGTCGACCCGAAGACGGTCGGCTTCGTCGAGCGCGGCGACGGGACGTGCCAGGTGACCATCAACGGCTGGCCGGTCTACTACTTCGTCGCCGACGCCAAGGCGGGCGACCTGAACGGCCAGGGCCTGAACGGCAAGTGGTTCGCCATCAAGCCCGACGGCGGCAAGACCGCCGCGATCCCGGGGCCGCTGGCCTCCAGCGGCACCACCAAATAGCAGCTCGCACCCATCGGGGGCGCGCCCGGCGGTCATCCGACCGCCGGGCGCGACTGTGTTCGTACCCGGCCCCGACCGCGGCTGCGGCCCTGGCTCCGGCTCTGGCTCTGGCCCCCGACCCCGACCCCGACCCCGACCCTGGCCCCGACCCCGACCCCGACCCCGACCCCGGCCCCGGCCCCGGTCAGGGCAGCAGGGCCGCGCTGACCGTGTCGACATACCAGCGGTGGAAGCGCTCGGCCGGCCAGCCGCGCTGCCGCACGAGCCAGTCGTAGTTGCGCACGTCCATGGCCAGCCACAGCACGTCGGCCGCGGTGTCGACGGTGTGGTCCGGCCGCAGCTCGCCGGTGGCGAGGAGCTCGGCGGCGAACATGGTCATGCCGTGGCGGCGGTCGTCCAGATTCTTGTGCCAGATCGCCGCCGCCTCGGGATCGGCGGTCGCGGCGGCCGCCAGGGCGAGCATCACCTGGGCCTGCCGGTCGTGGACGCCGGCCAGGTGGCGGGCGTAGCGCTCGAGCTTGGACCGCACGCCGGGGAGCGCCCGGATCTCGTCGACGAATCGGCGATCGGGCAGCGCCACGGGCTCGTCGTCGCCGGCGACCGTGACATCGACCAGCGCGGACAGCAACGCCTGTTTGCTGCCGAAGACCTTGTAGACGGTCTGGATCGCCACGCCGGCCCCGGCCGCGACGGCGGTCAGCGGAGTGGCGGCGTAGCCCGGCTCGACGAACAGGGCCGACGCCGCTTCCAGGATCGCCTGCCGGGTCTGCCGGGCCTGCTCCTGTCGATGTGCCGACTCGTACCGTCTCTTGACAGCCACGAGGTGAGTGTAGTGCTCTATTGGTTAGAGTCTCACTCTATCTAAGGGGTACCGATGTCGGCCACGGCAGAACCGCGACAAGGCGCCGAAGTGATGCGCATCCCGCCGCCGCTGTATTACGCCGCCGGCCTGGCCGCCGGCGTCCTGCTCGACCAAGCGGTCGCGCTCCCGATCGGCGCGCGGCCCGCCACCCTCGTCGCCGGCGGGGTGATCGCGGTCGCCGGCCTGGCGCTGACCTCGGCCGGCGTCGCCACAGTGGTGCGGCACCGCACCACCCTGGTGCCGCACCACCCGGTCGGCACCCTGCTGACCGGCGGGGTCTACCGGCTGTCGCGAAACCCGATGTACGCCGGGCTCGCCGTGCTCTACCTCGGCCTGACGCTGATGATCGGCTCCTGGTGGCCGGCCGTCCTCGGGCCGCTGGTGATCATGGCCGTGCACCGGCTGGTCATCCGTCCCGAGGAGCGTTACCTGACCCGGCGGTTCGGCCGCACCTACACCGATTACCAGCGCCGGGTACGCCGATGGCTCTAGCGGAACGGCGCGTTCGATAGGGTGATCCGAATGGATCGTGATCTTCAAGTAGCCCGTGAGCTGGCCGCCGACCTGGCCGTCCGGGCCGGCCGGCTGCAGATCGAGCGGCGCGACACGCTGCGCGTGGGTGCCCCCAAGGCGCACGCCAACGACGTCGTCTCCGACGTCGACATCGCCAGTGAACGCCTCATCGTCGACGCCGTCCACGAGCACTGGCCCGACGACGCCATGCAGGCCGAGGAGGGTCACGGCCGGTCCGGCACGAGCGGCTGGACGTGGGTCGTCGACCCGCTCGACGGCACCCGCAACTACATCAGCCGCACCGGCCCCTGGTCGGTGTGTGTCGCGCTCTATCAGGGCGACCAGGCCCGGGTGGCGGTCGTGCACGAGCCCGTGGCCGGCGAGACGTTCAGCGCCGTCGACGGTGGCGGGGCGTTCCTGAACGGGGAGCGGATCACGGTGTCGGGCGGACCACCGCTGGGCGAGGCGCTGATCGGTGTCAGCTTCCAGCCCGGACCGGCGACCAAGGAGCGCGCGGGCCGGGTGATCCGGGACCTGCTCCCGGTGGCGGGCGACATCCGCCGGCTGCCGGCCGCGCTCAACCTGGTCTATCAGGCGGCCGGGCGGCTGGACGGCGGCCTCGCCCTCGACACGAACCTGTGGGACATCGCGGCCGGCGCCCTCGTCGCGCGGGAGGCCGGCGTGGTCCTCGGCGGCCACGGTCCGGACTTCACCACCGAGCTCACCGTCGGGGCCGCCCCGGCGCTGTGGTCCGCCCTGGCCGAGCGGGTGCGCGGGACTCTCCGGCCGGACGCCGGCTAGCAGGTGGGCCGACGCCCGGCAAGGCGACCCGCGGACAGCAGGCAACGCCCGGCCGCTAGTAGGTACGCCAACGACTCATAAGGAGGAACCGGTATCGGCCGAAAGTCGGCATGTCCCACCTGTTCGGGTGAGTTTGGGTCCACCTGGGTGGCGGGCACAAGAGGCGGCGATGCAGGCGGCCGAACCGGCCGTCCGTGGAGAAGGAGCCTCGTACATGACCGTCACCACCTCGACCCGCACCGCCGGCACCGGCAAGGTCGATCTGACCAGCACGGACACCGCGAGTGAACTGATCACCGCGATGGCCGCCCTGCCCGCCGGCCACCCGTCGCGGCCGGCCCTGCGCGACCGCGCGATCGAGGCCTGGCTTCCGATGGCCCGTCACCTCGCGCAGCGCTACGCCGGTCGGGGCGAACCGGCCGACGACCTGTTCCAGGTGGCCGTCGTCGGGCTGATCAAGTCGGTCGACCGGTTCGAGGCCGACCGCGGGGTCGACTTCGCCGGCTACGCCATCCCGACGATCGTCGGCGAGATCAAGCGCCACTTCCGCGACCGCACCTGGTCCATCCGGGTGCCGCGCCGCCTGCAGGAACTGCGCCTGGCCATCACCGCCGCCAACGCGACGCTGAGCCACCAGCTCGGCCGGTCCGCGACCGTCGCCGACGTCGCCACGCACCTCGGGATCACCGAGGAGGAGGTGCTCGAAGGCCTGGAGGGCGCCCGCGCCTACAACGCGACGAGCCTCTCGACCCCGGTCAGCGCCGACGGCAACACCGAGCTCGGCGAGACCCTGGGTGGCGAGGACCGCGAGTTCGAGGTGGCCGAGTTCCGCGTCGCGCTGGCCCCGGCCCTGGCGACGCTGGACGAGCGCGAGCAGCGGATCGTCCACCTGCGCTTCTACGGCAACCTGACGCAGTCGCAGATCGCCGAGCAGGTCGGCATCTCCCAGATGCACGTCTCCCGGCTGCTCACCAAGGCCCTGGTCAAGCTGCGCGGGCAGCTCGGCGACCAGTAGTCACCGCGACCGCTCAGCCGGTGGACCTCACCGGCTGAGCGGCACGTCACCGGCTGAGCGGCACGTCACCGGCTGAGCGGCACGTCACTGGCTGAGCGGCACGTCGGCCCAGACGACCTTGCCGCCGTCGAGCGGGTGCGTGCCCCATTCGCGGGTCATCGCCGCGACCAGCAACATGCCGCGTCCGCCGATGCGGCGGGGGTCCGGAGGATACTGCCGGGGCGGCTCGGGGCTGGAGTCGGCGACCTCGATCCGTACGGCGTCGTCGCGCCGGCGGACCACCAGCTCACCGCCGTCGTCGGTGTGCTGCATGACGTTCTCCACCAGTTCGGTGATCACCAGAAGCACGTCCTCGACGAGGTCGGGGCTCTGCAGCTGGCCGAGGACCTGGCGGGCGCCGCCCCGCAGGGAGCGCAGGTCCGTGCGGTCGGTGAAAGGCAACCGCAGCGATTCCATAGCGGCTCTATCTACCCTTTCTCCCACGACTTACGCCCCGGCCCACCGTGGCCGGCGGCGGCGGTCGCTCGATGCGTTCGACAGCTGACCCAATGTACTGGCTCGTCGAGTGGCCCGCGCGGCTCCCCCGTCAGGTCACCGGCGGGTCGAGCAGCGTATAGAGGTGGGCGATCCGGCCGTTCTCGATGATCGAGATGTCCATGCCGCTGGCGACGGGCGGCTGCCCGGCCGGGCCGAGATGCCAGGCCAGCATCGCGAGGTTGCCGCTGACCCGCACCTCGCCGGCCGGGGTGAACACGAACTCGGGGGCCTGGTCGAGCAGGCGCTGGGCCTTCTCGTTGAGCGCGTCGCGGCCCACGACGACCTCGTCCGGGTCGGAGAAGGTGACGTCCTCGGCGTACAGCTCCTCGATGACGGCCGCCCGCCGGCCGGGGTCACGCTCGGCGAAGACGCCCAGCAGGTTGCGACGGGCGAGGTCAGCGACAGTGCTCATCGGGCTAGAAGATCACGGATCAACCGGCGGCGTCCAGACGTTGCCGTTCGACCACACCGGCCGCGGGCGGTGGTGCCCGAGGCTCGGGCGCCGGCATTAGCCTCGGGGCATGGTGGACCCGCTGCCCCGCTTCCCGGACGGCTTTCTCGTCGGCTGCTCCACGGCCTCCTACCAGATCGAGGGGGCGGTGCACGAGGACGGGCGTGGGACCTCCATCTGGGACACCTTCTCGCACACCGCCGGCCGGACGCTGAACGGCGACACCGGCGACGTGGCCTGCGACCACTACCACCGTTCGGCCGAGGACCTCGACCTGCTGAGCGGGCTCGGGGCCGGGGCCTACCGGTTCTCCATCGCCTGGCCGCGGGTGCAGCCGACCGGGTCCGGCGGGCCGAACACGGCGGGCCTCGACTTCTACGACCGGCTGGTCGACGGGCTGCTGGCAAGGGGCATCGTTCCCGTGCCGACGCTGTTCCACTGGGACCTGCCGCAGGCGCTGGAGGACCGGGGTGGCTGGCTGTCCCGCGACACGGCCGCGTATTTCGCCGATTACACCTCGCACGTGGTGACCCGGCTCGGCGATCGCGTACGCCGGTGGATCACGCTCAACGAGCCGGTCGTCCACATGGCGCAGGGGTACGCGTACGGGACGCACGCCCCGGGCCGCGCCCTGCTGCTCGACGCGCTGCCGGTCGCGCACCACCAGCTGCTGGCGCACGGGCTGGCCACCCGGGCTCTCCGGGCCGCGGGCGCCGCCGAAGTGATGATCACCAACAACTGCACGCCGGTCCGGCCGGTCGGCGAGGACGCGGGCGACGTCACCGCCGCGGCCGTCTACGACGCCTTCCACAACCGGCTGTTCAACGATCCGGTGCTGCTCGGCTCGTATCCCGATCTCCTCACCGGCGCCCTGGGCGACGTGGTGCGCGAGGGTGACCTCGACATCATCCGCACGCCGCTCGACGCGCTGGGCATCAACTACTACAACCCCACCGCCGTCGGAGCCCCGTCCGGGGAGTCGCCGCTGCCCTTCGAGCTGCGGCCGATCGAGGGCTACCCGACCACCGCGTTCGGCTGGCCGGTCGTGCCGGCCGGGCTCACCGACCTGCTCACCGGGTCGCGGGAGATCTACGGCGACGCGCTGCCCCCGGTCTACGTCACCGAGAACGGCTGCTCGACCGATCCCGGCCTGCACGACCAGTTCCGCATCGACTACCTCGACGCCCACCTGCGAGCGGTGCACGACGCCATCGCCGCCGGCGTCGACGTGCGCGGCTACTTCGTGTGGTCGCTGCTCGACAACTTCGAGTGGGCCGAGGGTTACAGCCAGCGCTTCGGGCTGGTCCACGTCGACTTCGAGACCCTGACCCGTACGCCGAGGGACTCCTACCACTGGCTACGGGCCGCCCTGACCGGCTCCTGACCCGCGCTCGTCAGAATCCTGTCAGGTATCGCGGCGTCGGGGTCCGCCCTTTCCCGGCCGTCCTATCATCGCCGCCATGTGCGCGAAGGTCCTGGTGGCCGAGGACGACCCCCGGCAGGCCGAGGTGGTGCGGCGCTACCTGGTGGCCGAGGGGCACGAGACGCTCGTGGTCCACGACGGCCGGGCCGCGCTCGACGAGGCCCGGCGGTGGCAGCCGGGTCTGCTCGTGCTCGACGTGATGATGCCGCGCCTGGACGGGTTGCGCGTGTGCCGCACCTTGCGCGAGGAGTCGGACGTGCTGGTCCTGATGCTGACCGCCCGGGCCGCCGAGGACGACCTGCTGCTCGGTCTCGAGCTCGGCGCGGACGACTACCTGACCAAGCCGTACAGCCCGCGCGAGCTGATGGCCCGGGTCCGGACGCTGCTGCGGCGCTCCTCCCGGCCGGCCCCGTCGCCGGCCGGTACGCGGGAACGGCGGATCGGCCGGGTCACCGTCGACCCGGCCCGGCACCGCGTGAGCGTCGAGGACGCCGAGGTCGAGTGCACCCGCGGCGAGTTCGCGATCCTCGCCGCCATGGCCGGCCAGCCGGACCGGGTGTTCACCCGGGCCCAGCTGCTGCACCACACCCGTGGCATCGACCGCAGCTCCACCGAGCGCACCATCGACATGCACGTGCTCAACCTGCGCCGCAAGATCGAGACCGATCCGCAGCGGCCGGTCCAGCTGCTCACCGTCTACGGGGTCGGCTACAAGCTGTCCGCCGGCCCGCCGACCGGCGACGCGTCGTGAGCACCCGGGTGCCGTTGCGGCACAGCCTGGTGACCCGGCTGCTGGTGACCTCGGTGCTGATCGCCGTGGCCGCGATCGCCGCGACCGCGTGGCTGGCCACCCGGACCGCCACCCGGGCGATCACCCAGGAGCAGGGCCGCTCCCTCACCGAGGAGAAGGGCGTCTACGACCTGCTCGTGGGCTATGCGGCCACGCACGCCGACTGGAAGGGCGCCGCGCCCCTGATCGACAAGCGGGCGGCCGAGCTGGGCCGCCGCATCACCCTGACGACCGAGGACCGCGCGCTGATCGCCGACTCGGGCACGGGCCCGTCGCTGCGGACCGCCCGGCCGTCCGCCCGGATCGACCCGCTCGACCTGGACCTCGGCCTGACCGGCGGCGACCAGCGCATCGACCCCCGGGCCGCCGGGCCGTTCCGGGTGACGCCGGCCGAACGCCCGATGCTGCGCAAGATGGCGACCGCGGAGCTGTCGTGCCTGCGCCGCAACAGCGTCGGCGGAAAGGTCGAGCAGCTGCCGAACGGCCGCCCGACGGTCACCCTGACCACCGCCGACCCCGACGGCATCGCGCCCCGCTGCGGGGCGGACCTCCGATCGGCGACGACGCCCGGTGAGCGCAAGGCGCTGGACCGGCTGGGCCGGTCGGCGGCCCGCTGCCTGAACATGCCGGCGACCTTCACCGTGCAGGTCGGCCCCGGCTTCGAGACCACGCTGGCCAAGTCCAGGAGCGACAGCGCGCGGGTCGGCGACGAGGTCGTGCCGATGCTGGCGCTCTTCGAGCCCACCAACGCGGCCGGCGCCGCGCGTGTCCGCGGCTGCGTCGAGAAGTCGCGGCGGGCCATGCTCCGGCCGCACGTGCCCCCGCCCGCCCTGCTGTTCGTGACCGACCCCGGCACCGGGGCCGACCGGACCCGCTTCACCCTGTCCCCGGCGAACACGACCCGGATCGTGGCCACCACCGGGGCGGTGCTGCTGGTCACCATCGTCGTCACCGTGCTGGTGGGGCGCCGGCTGGTCCGCCCGCTGCGGGCGCTGACCGAGGCGGCCGACCGGCACACGCCGGCGCCCGTGTCCGGCCACGACGAGATCGGCCGCCTGGCCCGGGCCCTCAACGACTCGGCCGAACGCCGCGACCGGGCCGAGACCCAGCGGCGCGCGATGGTCAGCGACGTGGCCCACGAGCTGCGCACCCCGCTGACCAACATCCGCAGCTGGCTCGAGGCGGCCCAGGACGACCTGGCGCCGACCGACGCTCAACTGCTCTCCCTCCTGCACGAGGAGGCGATGCTGCTGCAGCACGTCATCGACGACCTGAGCGACCTGGCCGCGGCCGACGCCGGCACGCTGCGGGTGCATCCGGCGCCGACCCCGGTGGCCGACGTGCTGACCCAGGTGGCCGACGGTCACCGGGCGGCCGCGGACACCGCCGGGGTGCGGCTGCGGACCGGGATCGAGGGCGATCCGGTGGTCACCGCCGACCCCGTACGCCTGCGTCAGCTCGTCGGCAACCTGGTGTCCAACGCGATCCGCCACACCCCGCCCGGCGGCACGGTGACGGTCGAGGCCCACGACACCACCGTCACCGTGCGCGACACCGGGATCGGCATCGCGCCGGAGAACCTGCCCAAGGTCTTCGACCGTTTCTGGCGCGCCGACGAGTCGCGCAGCCGGGCCACCGGCGGCAGCGGGCTCGGCCTGCCCATCGCCCGCAAGCTGGCCGAGGCCCATGGCGGCACCCTCACGGTCGAGAGCACCCCGGGCGAGGGCGCCACCTTCACGCTCCGTCTGCCGGCGAGCCTGGACGCACTCGGGCCGTCCGCTCAGGAGAACAGCGCGCTGTAGCCGTTCAGGGCCGGCTGGCCACCGAGGTGGGCGTACAGGACGGTCGAGTCGCGGGCGATCTCGCCCCGGCCCACCAGGTCGATCAGGGCGGCCATCGACTTGCCCTCGTAGACCGGGTCGGTGACCATGCCCTCGGTGCGGGCGGCCAGGCGCATGGCGTCCAGCGTGGCCTCGTCGGGGATGCCGTAGACGCCGGCGTGGTAGCGCTCGTCGAGCAGGATCTCGTCCTCGGTCAGGTCGCGCTCGAGGCCGATCAGCGACGCGGTGGCGCGGGCTATCCGGGCCACCTGATCGCGGGTCTCGGCCGGCTTGGCCGACGCGTCGATGCCGAGCACGCGGCGCGGGCGGGCGCCGGCGTCGCGCAGGGCGGCGAAACCGGCGATCATGCCGGCCTGGGTGCTGCCGGTAACCGAGCAGACGATGATCGTGTCGAAGAAGACGCCCAGCTCCTCCTCCTGCGCCTGAAGCTCGTACGCCCAGTTGGCGAAGCCGAGACCGCCGAGCCGGTGGTCGGAGGCGCCGGCCGGGATGGCGTACGGCTTGCCGCCCGAGGCCTCGATGTCGCGCAGAGCCTGTTCCCAGCTCTCCTTGAACCCGATGCCGAAGTCGGAGCGCACGAGACGCACCTCGGCCCCCGCGAGCCGGCTGATCAGGATGTTGCCGACCTTGTCGTAGACCGGGTCCGGCCAGTCGACCCAGCTCTCCTGCACGAGCACGCACTTGAGACCGGCCCGGGCGGCGACCGCGGCGACCTGGCGGGTGTGGTTGGACTGCACGCCGCCGATCGAGACCAGCGTGTCGCAGCCCTGGGCGAGCGCGTCGGCGACCAGGTATTCGAGCTTGCGGGTCTTGTTGCCGCCGTACGCGATGCCCGAGTTGCAGTCCTCGCGCTTGGCCCAGACGGCGGCGCCGCCCAGGTGGGCCGTGAGCCGGTCGAGCCGGTGCACCGGCGACGGCCCGAACAGCAGCGGGTAACGCTCGAACTCAATCGACATCGTCGACTCCCAGGTCTTCCAAAGACCGCCAGATGAGGCCGGTCAAATGAGTTGCGGTGGCGGCATCGCCGGCGGCGCAGGCGGCGATCAGGTCGTCGTGCCGCTCGACCGAGCGGCGGGCGTGGCTGCGGGCGAACTGCAGGCGCTCGAGCCGGCGGATCAGCGGCGTGTAGCGCTCGATGGTGGCCGCCAGGGCGCGGTTGCCGCTGGCCCGGACGAGCACGCCGTGCAGGTCGTCGTCGGCGGCCATGGCGGCGTCGATGTCGCCGCGCCGGGCAGCGGCCTCGAACCGCCGGTTGGCCTCGCCCATCGCCTCGAGGTCGTCGCCGGACAGGGCGCCCGCAGTGGCACTGGCGGCCAGCTCGTGCATCGCGCGGACGACGGCCACGGCGTCCCGCACTTCGCGCGGCAGCACCGGGGTGACCCGGGTGTAGCTCTGGGGCTTCATCTCGACCAGGCCCTCGTCGGCCAGCCGGGCCAGGGCATCGCGCACCGGGGCACGCGACAGGCCCAGCCGGCCGGCCAGGTCGGCGCTGTTGAGCACGGCGCCGGGAGCCAGATCACCCCGGACGACGGCGTCGCGGATCGACTCGTACGCGGTCGTGCGCAGCAGCCGCCGTTCCACCCGTTCCACGACTGAAATGTTAGATGTCAGGTTCGGGGCGGGCAAGGGCTGGTTTTTCGGGGCCGTGCGCTCGGGGACGGTTGGATACGATGCGGGCTTCGATCTCTGCGAAGGGTGCGCGGTGCCGGATCCCGAGGACTTCCTGACCGACTGGCAGCGCCGGGTCGAGCGGCAGACGGCCCAGACCACCGAGCTGAGCCGGCGCATGCGCGACGTGCGCGCGAGCGCCTCGGCGGCGGGGGGCGAGGTCGAGGTGACCGTCGACCACGCGGGCGGGCTGGCCGGGCTCGAGCTCACCGAGCGGGCGCTGCGCCTGTCGCCCGATGAGCTGTCCCGGACCATCCTGGAGGCCAGCCGGCGGGCGCAGTCCCGGCTCGCGTCGCGGATGAACGATCTGGTCACGGAGATCTACGGCGACGGGTCGGA
Source organism: Actinoplanes sp. M2I2 (assembly GCF_023544445.1). GTDB lineage: Bacteria > Actinomycetota > Actinomycetes > Mycobacteriales > Micromonosporaceae > Actinoplanes. Next base: position 318,928 of record NZ_JALPVJ010000009.1, read on the forward strand.
AACGGCCGGCTTCATCGGGGAGGCGTACGCGGAGCAGTTCCCGCAGCCGCCGGAGGACGACGACGCCCCACCCGAGCGGTGAGCACCGTCCCCTGACGACGGTGCCGCGTGCGGCTGTGGACAGGCAGCGTACGCCCAGGTCGCCGGGATAGATTGCGGGAAAGGCTCGTGACGGCATGGGGGGCGATCATGGCTCGACGCGGTGCAGGCCGGTGATGACGCCGACGCAACTGCGGGCCTACGCCGCCGTCGTCCGGCTCGGCTCGGTCAAACAGGCCGCGGCTCACCTGTCGGTTTCCGAGTCGGCGATCTCCCTGCACGTCGGTCAGCTGCGCCGCGAGCTCGGCGATCAGCTCTTCTCCCGTACGGCCGCGGGTCTGGCCTTCACCCCCGGCGGTCTGCGCCTGGCCGGCCGGGCCATCGAGTTGCTCGGCCTGCAGGACATCACCGTGCTCGAGGTCAGCGCGGCCGGCCGTGGCCGCCGCCTGCTGCGGGTGGGCGCCTCCAGCCTGTTCGCCGAGCACGCCGCGCCCGGCCTGATCGAGCGGTTCGCCGCGCGCGCCGACGACCTCGACCTGGAGCTGAGCGTCCGCGACCCCGGGTCGTTCGAGGCGCTGCTGCTGAGCCGCACGATCGACATCGCGATCGGCCCGCCCCCGCCGGCCGTGCCCGGGCCCGCGTTCGCCGCCCGCCCGGTCATGAACTACCGCATCGTGGTCGTGGCCGGCCCCGACCACCCGATCGTCCACTTGCGCCCGTCGGCGGCCCAGCTGCGCGACCAGACCTGGATGCTGGGCCCGTCGGCCACGGCCACGGCCGGCGCGATCCCCGACCTGCTGGCCCGCCTGGGTGTCCCCGAGGAACGCCAGCAGATCTACCAGAGCAACGCGGCCGCGCTCGAGGAGGCCAAGCGGGGCAAGGGGCTGGCGCCGGCCCTGTCGTTCGCCGTGGCCCCCGACATCCGCAACGGCACCCTCGTGCAGCTTCCCGGCCCGCAGGCCGCGCTCGAGGCCGGCTGGCACGCCCTGACCCTGGCCGATCAGCGGGCCCCGTCGGCCGCCGCGGAACTGGCCCGCTTCGCCTCGACGCCACGGGCCATCCAGGCCATGATGCGCGGCGCGGGGGCCAAGGTCGGCCACTTCCGCCCGTCGGTGCACGTCACGCTCTGGAGCTGATCACGCGAGCCGGGCCGCGACGGTCGGGAACTGATCAGGCGTTCTCGGGGCGGCTTCACCAGCGAGGTGGAGCGGTCAGGTCCTGGAGGAGGTGGGCGGCTCGGGTCAGGTCGTGGAAGGTCGCGGCCGGGAGCAGGCGGTCGCAGTAGGGCAGGGCGGCGGCCATCCCGGCGACCCGCGGGACGAAACCCGGAGCGCCGGCCCGGGGGTTGAGCCAGAGGATGCGGTGGGCGCGGCGGCGGAGCCGGGCCATGGCGGCCGCCAGGTGGTCCGGTGGGTCGCTGTCCCAGCCGTCGGAGGCGACGATCACCAGGGCGCCGCGCAGGGCGTTGCCGTGGTGCGAGTCGAGGACCGCGGCGATGTTGGTGGCGATCCTCGTGCCGCCGAACCGATCGGTCACCAGGGCGCCCGCGCGGGCGACGGCTTCGGCGGCCGAGGCGTGGCGCAACGCGGGGGTCAGCCGGGTCAGCGTGGTGGCGAAGGCGAAGACCTCGGCGTCGGTCACCAGCGTGAAGGCGCGCATCAGGTGGAGATAGGCGGTGGCCTGGGCCCGCATGGATTCGCTGACGTCACAGAGCAGGACGGCCCGGCGGGGGCGGCGGACCGGGCGTTCGCGCACCAGGGTGACGGGCTCCCAGGCGGTGCGGCGGGCGCGGGCGATGGTGGGCCGCAGAGCTGTGCGGCGGCCGGAAGGGTCGGCGGTGTGCCGGCGGCTCCGGCGGGTCGGCCAGCGGGTCAGGGTGACCCGCAAGGCGTCGGCCAGGTGCTCGGTCTGGGCGGCGTCGAGGTCCTCGAAGGGCTGCTCGGCCAGGGCGGCCAGGGCGCTGGGGCGGCGTTCGGGCAGGTGCAGGGCTTCGTCACCCGGCTCCGCGGGGGCTACGACGGGCGGACGGGTCGCCCAGGGCAGGCCGCCGCCGTCGGACACGTCGTCGGCCCGGCTGGGAACAGGCACGTGGACGTCGTCACGGCGGGCCGCCGGGCCACCGGCTGTGCGGGTCAGGGGCAACGGCGGGGCGTCCGCGAAGACGGCGGCGAACACCTGGTCGAAGACGGCGAGGTCGGGCTGGCGGCGGACCAGGGCGACGCGGGCGGTCCAGTAGAGGGCGTCGACCGAGAGGGGCGGGCTCACCTCGAGCGCGTGGACCAGATCACCGGTCTCGGTCAGGCCGGTGGGCAGCCCGGCCCGGCGCAGCCGATCGACCAGCGCCACGGCGAGCGCGGCCCGGTCGGTGCCACGGAGCAACACCGGCCGGGCGGGCGGCGGCACGGCCGGCGGCGGGACGGCCGGCAGCGGGACGGCCGGTCGCATCGGCGGTGGGAGCACCATGCCGGGGTGCTGCGGCGCCGGGCCGGAATCCCCGGAGTCCCCGGGGGCCGCGCCGGAGGACCGCGGTGCCGCCCCGGAATCCCCGGGCGCCGCGCCGAGGGGCCCAGGGGCCGCGCCGGAGGGGAGCTCAGCGGCGGCCAACGAGCCACGCGATGAGAGCGACAAGCGCGGCGACGATGACCCCGAGCGGGACAAGTCGTTTGTAGACCGAGCCGCCGGCCACGGCCAGCAGGTCGAGGGCTTCGGGCTCCTCGGTCGCGGGCACGGCCGATCGGGGCGCCGCCACGGTGGTGGTGGCGCGCCCGGCCCGGGCGTTTTCCGGGGACGCCGCCTCGTGCGGGTCCCGGATCGGGGCGCCCGGGTCCGCAGGCGCGGTCGGCGGCGCCGGCGGGCTGGTGGTCGCGGGGGGCGACGTGACGCCGGACGGGTCGGTCGTGGTGGCGGCCAGGGGTTCGCTTCCGGCGACGGCGGGGGTCGCCGGCTCGGCCGCGCCTGGATCGGCGGGCACCAGGTCGGCGGTGAGGGAGGCGGCGCTCGGCGCTTGCGGGCCCGGTTTCGGCCCGGGGACGCCTGGCGCCACGACCGCGGCTGTCGCCGGAACCGTCTCGACCGCGGCGGCCGATGGCGTGGTCGTAGCGGCGGCCGATGGCGTGGTCGCGGCGGCGGCTGATGGCGTGGTCGCGGCGGCGGCCGGCGCGCCGTCGTTCGCCGGGGACTCTGCCCGCGCGTCGCTGCCTGCCGGTGACTCGGCCCGCACGTCGCCGTTCGCCGGGGAGTCGGCCGGGCCGCCGTTCACCGGAGACTGGTCGGCCGCGAGCTTCGCCTCCAGGTTGGTGACGAACTGGGCCAGCAGCTTTCCGGAGATCTCCTTGATCATGCCGCTGCCGAACTGGGCCAGCTTGCCGCTGATCTTCAGGTCGGTGTCGACGCTGACGACCGTGCTGTCGCCGTCGGGTCGGAGAACGGCGGTGACCAGGGCCGAGGCGTTGCCGCCGGCGCGCGCGTCCCGGCCCTTGGCGTCGATGACCGCGCGGTGGGCCTCGTCGTCCTTCTCGGTGAATCGGGCCGTGCCGCTGAAGTCGGAGATGACCGGGCCGACCTTCACCTTGACCTTGCCCTGGTGGACGTCGCCGTCCACCCCGGTCAGCTGGGCGCCGGGCAGGCACGGGGCGATGCCCGGCAGATCGGTCAGCACCTGCCAGGCGCGGTCGATCGGGGTGTGCACCGTGAACTCGTTGGTGATCTTCATGGGGTCTCCTGGTGGGCGGCGAGGGCCACGGCTGTCCGGTCGTCGGGGGTCTTGGCGATCGTGCCGAGCGTGCTGACGACGGCGGCGTCGGTGAGGTCGGTGACGCCCAGCGCCGACAGGGCCGACACCCAGTCGATCGTCTCGGCCAGGCCGGGTGCCTTGTCGAGCTCCAGACCGCGTACGCGACCGATGAACTCGGCGGCGCTGCGGATGAGCGGCTCGGTGGCGCCGGGAACGGACCGGCGGACGATCTCGGCCGCGCGCGCCGGGGCCGGGAACTCGATCCAGTGGTAGAGGCAGCGCCGGCGCAGCGCGTCGTGCAGGTCGCGGCTGCGGTTGGAGGTGAGCACCACGACCGGCGGCCGCGACGCGGTGAACGTGCCGAGCTCGGGCACGGTGATCGCGGCCTCGCCGAGGAACTCGAACAGCAGCGCCTCGAACTCGTCGTCGGCGCGGTCGATCTCGTCGATCAGCAGGACCGGCGGGACCGGCCCGGCATGCCGCACGGCGCGCAGGATGGGCCGCTCCTGGAGGAACTCGGCGGTGAACAGGTCGGCGTCGGTCAGCTTCTCCTGCCGGGCCTCGGCCAACCGGATCGCCAGCAGTTGCCGCTGGTAGTTCCACTCGTAGAGGGCCTCGCCGGCGGTCAGCCCCTCATAACACTGCAGCCGGATGAGCGGGGTCTCGAGCGCGAGCGACAGCGCCTTGGCGGCAGCGGTCTTGCCGACCCCGGGCTCGCCCTCGAGCAGCAGCGGCTTGCCCAGCCGCAAGGCGAGGAAGACGGCCATGGCCAGCCCGTCGTCGACCAGGTAGTCCACGACATCGAGCCTCGCGCGCACCTCGGCGGCCGACTTCACCGGTCAGGCCGCCACGAAGCTGTCGCGGCATCCCACCCGGCAGAACCAGTGATCCTGCCCGTCGACCACGGCGTGCGGCGTGTCGTCGTCGATGAACACCGTCATCCCGCAGACCGGGTCGACCGCGCTCCGCGGCGGCGACGACGAGAGCGCGACAACCGTGGGACCGTCGACGGACGCCGCCGACGTGGGCAGGGATGGCAACGACAAGACCGGGGACGGCGTCGGAGCGGAGGGCGTCGGCGCGGGCTGGGAGGGCGCCGGCAGGGGAGAGCCGTTCGAGCGGAGCTCGCGGACCACCTCGGCGAGCAGGGACAGGGCGATCTCCTGCGGCGTGCGCGCGCCGATGTCGAGGCCCGCGTGCGGCCGGACGCGGGCCCGCTCCGCCGGGGTCAGGCCCATGCCGTCGAGCAGGACGGCGCTGCGCGTGCGGCTGGCGACGAGGGCGACGTACGGCACCCCGGCGTCCAGGGCCGAGCGGATCGCCCGCTCCTCGTCGCGACCCAGGCCGGCCACCACGACCGCGGTCGCGCCCTCGAAGGAGGATGGGGCGGGCACGTCGAAGTCGAGGAACGCGGCCAGGGTGACCACCGCGCGCGCGATCGGGGTGCTGCCCACGACGCCGATCAGGGGCCGGGGCAGGATCGGGCGCAGGAAGATCTCGATCGCCCCGCCGGAGTGGCACGGGTTGACCACGACCAGCGCGCCGGGAGTCTCGGGGAAGGCGGACGCGTCGTCGGGCAGCACCCGCAGCAGCATGGTGTTGCCGTCCTTGAGCGTGTCGAGCGCCGCCGCCCGGACGGAGCTCTCGGCGCACACCCCGCCGACGAAGCCCTCGATGGAGCCGTCGTCGAGGATGACCGCGTCGTCGCCGGCCCGGGCCGAGGTGGGCTCCTGAGCGCGGACCACGGTGGCGTGCACGAACGGGCGCCGCTGGGTCACGAGCTCGGCCGCACGGGAGGTGACGCTGGTGGTCACGTCTCTGGTGGTCACGTCTCTGGTGGTCATGGGCCGGCCTCAGATCGGCGGGGTGGCCCGGCCGCGCATGGCGTCCCACACCCGTGAGGGCGTGAGCGGCATGTCGGCGTGCCGCACCCCGTACGGCTTGAGCGCGTCCACCACGGCGTTGACGATGGCCGGTGGCGAGCCGACGGTCGCGGACTCCCCCACCCCCTTGGCGCCGATCGGGTGGTGCGGTGACGGCGTGACCGTGTAGCCGGTCTCCCAGTCGGGCACCTCGAGCGCGGTCGGGATCAGATAGTCCATCAGCGACGCGCCCAGGCAGTTGCCGTCCTCGTCGAAGGCGATCATCTCCATCAGGGCCATGCCCACGCCGTCGGTGAGCCCGCCGTGCACCTGGCCTTCGATGATCATCGGGTTGATCCGGGTGCCGCAGTCGTCGACCGCGATGAAGCGCCGCACCTTGACCTGGGCGGTGCCCGGGTCGATGTCGACGACGCAGATGTAGGCCCCGTGTGGATAGGTCAGATTGGACGGGTTGTAGCAGATCTGGGCCTCGAGACCGCCCTCGATGCCCTCGGGCAGGTCGCCCGCCCCGTGGGCCCGCATCGCGATCTGCTGGATGGTGACCGACTTGCCCGGGTCGCCCTTGACCTGGAACGAGCCTTTCACCCACTCCAGGTCGGCGACGGTCACCTCGAGCATGGCCGACGCGATGATCTGCGCCTTGTCGCGGACCTTGCGGGCGACCAGGGCGGCGGCCGCTCCCGACACCGGCGTCGAGCGGCTGCCGTACGTCCCCAGGCCGAACGGCGTCTGGTCGGTGTCGCCGTGCACGACCTCGATGTCGGCCGGCGGGATGCCGATCTCCTCGGCCACGATCTGCGCGAACGTCGTCTCGTGGCCCTGGCCCTGCGTCTTGACCGACAGGCGGACGACGGCCTTGCCGGTGGGGTGCACCCGCAGCTCGCACCCGTCGGCCATGCCGAGGCCGAGGATGTCCATGTTCTTGCGGGGGCCGGCGCCGACCGCCTCGGTGAAGAACGAGATGCCGATGCCCATCAGCTCGCCCCGGGACCTCTTCTCGGCCTGCTCGGCGCGCAGCTGGGCGTAGCCGGCGATGTCCATGGCCTGGCGCATCGTCGGCTCGTAGTTTCCCGAGTCGTACACCCAGCCGGTCTTGGTCTCGTACGGGAACTGGTCGGGCTGGATGAAGTTTTTCAGGCGCAGCTCGGCCGGGTCCATCTCGAGCTCGGCGGCGAGACAGTCGACGATGCGCTCGACCAGGTAGACCGCCTCGGTGATGCGGAAGCTGCACGCGTAGGCGACCCCGCCCGGCGCCTTGTTGGTGTAGACGGCAGTCATGCTGCAGTAGGCCGCTTCGAGGTCGTAGCTGCCGGTGAAGACGCCGAAGAAGCCGGCCGGGTATTTCACCGGAGCCGCGGTGCCGTTGAACGCGCCGTGGTCGGCCAGCACGTTGGTGCGGATGGCCAGGATCTTGCCGTCGCGGGTGGCCGCGATCTCGCCGCGCATGATGTAGTCGCGGGCGAACCCGGTGCTGATCAGGTTTTCCGACCTGTCCTCCATCCACTTCACCGGTTTGCCGGTGACGATGGAGCCGACGATCGCGCAGACGTAGCCGGGGTAGATCGGGACCTTGTTGCCGAAGCCGCCGCCGATGTCCGGCGCGATCACCTGGATCTTGTGTTCGGGCAGGCCGGCCACGATGGCGTAGAGGGTGCGGTGGGCGTGCGGGGCCTGGGTGGTCGACCACAGCTTGAGCTTGCCCTCGACCGCGTCGAAGTCGGCGACGGCGCCGCACGTCTCCATCGGCGCCGGGTGCACCCGGGGATAGACGATGTCCTGCTGGACGACCACGTCGGCCCGGGCGAAGACGGCCGCGGTGGCGTCGGCGTCGCCGGTCTCCCAGTCGAAGCAGTGGTTGTCGGTCTTGCCGTCGAGGTCGTCGCGGATCAGCGGCGCGCCCGGGGCCAGCGCCTGCCGCACGTCGATGACCGGGTCGAGGACCTCGTACTCCACGTCGATCAGCTCGAGCGCGTCGCGGGCCGAATACCGGTCGTCGGCGACGACGAACGCGACCTCCTGCCCCTGGAAGCGCACCTTGTCGGTCGCGAGCACGGCCTGCACGTCGTTGGACAGCGTCGGCATCCAGGCCAGGCCCAGCTCGGCCAGCTTGGCCCCGGTGACCACGGCCCGGATCCCGGGCGCGGCCTCGGCGGCGCTGGTGTCGACGCTGACGACCCGCGCGTGGGCGAACGGCGAGCGCAGGATGGCCAGATGCAGCATGCCCGGGAGCTGGACGTCGTCGGTGAAACGGCCGCGGCCCCGCAGCAGGCGCGGGTCCTCCTTGCGCAGCATCCGGCCGAAACCGACGGGCTTCTGATCGTTGTCGTCGAACGTGCTGGTGCGCGGCTCCTGCACGGCGGTCATGCCTGCGCTCCCTCGGTCTGGGCCGCGGCGGCCTCGTGCACGGAAGCCCAGCGCACCGAGCGGACGATGGTCGAATAGCCCGTACACCGGCAGATCTGACCCGAGATGGCCTCGCGGATCTCGGCGTCGGTCGGGTCGGGATTCTTGTCCAGCAGGGCCCGGCAGGTCATCATCATGCCCGGCGTGCAGAAGCCGCACTGCAGGCCGTGACACTGCATGAAGCCCTCTTGGATCGGGTCCAGCTCGGCCCCCTTGGCCAGGCCCTCGACCGTACGGACCTCATGGCCGCCGGCCATGGCGGCGAGCACCGTGCACGACTTGACCGGCTCGCCGTCGAGCCACACCACGCAGGTGCCGCAGTTGCTGGTGTCGCAGCCCCAGTGCGTGCCGGTCAGGCCGAGCACGTCGCGCAGGAAGTGCACGAGCAGCAGCCGGCCCTCGATCTCGCGGGTGACCTCGGCGTCGTTGACGATCATCGTGACCTGCATGACTTCAGCTCCTCGCCCGTGCGACGGCGGTCCGCAGCGTCCGCCTGGTCAGCTCGTCGGCGAGGTGGCGCTTGTAGTCGGCGCTGCCCCGCTGGTCGGTGGCCGGGTCGCAGCTGCGCGCCGCGATCGCGCCGGCCTGTTCGTACAGCTTCTCGGCGGGCTCGCGGCCACGCAGGGCGGCCGAGATCTCGGGGATGCCGGTCGTGTTGGGCCCGACCGCGGCCAGGCCCACGCGCGCGTCGGCGATCGTGCCGTCGGGGGCCAGCCAGACCGCGGCGCCGGCCGAGACGACGGCCCAGTCCCCGGCCCGTCGCTCGACCTTCACGTACGCGCTGCCGCCACCCGGCCGCACCGGCAGACGCACCTCGGTGAGCATCTCGCCGTCGCCGACCGCCGTCTCGTACGGCCCGACGTGGAACTCCCCCATCGACACGACCCGCTCGGCGCCGCCCGGACCGCGGATCACGCAGCTCGCGTCGAGCGTCGTGCAGACCGCGGACAGGTCCTCGGACGGGTCGGCCTGGCACAGCGAGCCGCCCAGCGTGCCCCGGTTGCGCACCACGGGGTCGGCGATCACCCGCTCGGCGTCCCGGAAGATCGGGAAGGCGGCGGCCAGCTCGTCGGACTCGAGCAGCTCGCGGTGGCGGGTCAGGGCCCCGATCCGTACCTCGCCGGCGCCGACCCGGATGTAGCCCAGCTCGGCGTGCAGCGGGTTGATGTCGATCAGGTAGTCGAACGTGGCCAGCCTCAGCTTCATCATCGGCAGCAGGCTGTGCCCGCCCGCCACCAGCCGCGCTGAGCTGCCCAGACGTTCCAGCAGTCCGATGGCCTGGTCCACACTGGTGGCACGCTCGTATTCGAACGGGGCCGGCACCTGCACGCTGCACCTCCTGCGATTGACGAGCATCTTTCCTGAGCGCGATCCAAAGTCAACAGCTACCTAAGGGATGCCTTAGGTTGCTCGGCGTAGTCGCCGGCGGTCCGCGCCGGGAGCGGACGCCGGCGATCCCGGCGGCCACGGCGGACCAATCGGGTGACGAGCCTCACCGGCCGGCGCGCCGGATATCGCGCCCGGAACCGGCTGGTGCTCCCGGATGTCCGGAAAGAGATCGGACCGGGATTCCGATCCGGGACTTTCGGTGCCGATGGGACAGCTGAGAAAGGGTCAGGTTCGCCGGATCCGGCCGATCGTCATCACGTGCCGCCCCGGGACGCCGAGTCCCGCCCACCTGGGGGCGGCCCGACCTGACACCGACAGGAACTTCAGTGGGCGGGAACGGGGGAACCAGATCGCCGGCCGACAGGCCGGCTCGGGGTGAGGTCGCGCGAGCGACGGGCCGCCTTCAGGCCTAATCCGACAGCTAACCTCGCAGGCGGTTGAAGGACCGAGGATCGTCTTGTCTTTCCCATCGACGCTGCGCCGCCTGCTGCTCCTCATCGCCGCGACGGCCATCGCCACCACCCTGCTCGTCACTCCGTCGGCCGCTCAGGCCACCACCCGGACCGCCGCCGCGCCGGCCGTCCCGAAGGCGACCCCGGTCGCCGCGGCGATCATCCGCGGCAACAAGATCGTCGCCGTCGCCCGCGCCCAGCAGGGCAAGCCCTACCGGTACGGGGCCCGCGGGCCCGGTGCGTTCGACTGCTCCGGGCTGGCCGGGTTCGCGTACGCGAAGGTCGGCCTCCGGCTGCCCCGCACGGCACAGGCGCAGTACACCGCGGCACGCAAGATCTCCAGCGCGGTGGCCCGGCCGGGCGACCTGGTGTTCTGGATGTCCGGCAGCCGCGCCTACCACGTGGCCGTCTACGCCGGCGCGGGCCGCGTGTGGCACGCGCCCAAGCCCGGCGACCGGGTGAAGCTGGCCCCGATCTGGTCGTGGAGCCAGGTCAGGTTCGGCCGGATCGGGAGCTGACCGCAGTCTCCGCGGACCCGGCGGGTGCGGTCCCGGCCGCGCCCGCCGGATCGGGTGCCCCGGCGCCGGGTTCCGCGCGGCCGAACCGGGCCCCGACCCGGGCGGCGAGCCGGTCGTAGGCCAGCAGCACCGCCCCGAGGACGCCGAAGATGACGCCCAGCTTCACGAACTGCCCGGCCACCCACCCGTACCCCTGGGAGGTGGGGTCGAGGAAGAAGTAGGGATAGCGGTCGCTGACCGTGGGAAACACGACCGCCCGGACCACCGAGGTCGCGCCGTAGCCGAGCGGGAACAGGATCCACAGCGGAAGGTCGCGCCAGGGCGAGGCCCGCCGCGGCCCGAACGCGACCCAGTCGGTCAGCACCAGCGCCGGCACGACGTAGTGGACCAGGAACCGCGACCAGTTGAGCATCTGCCGGCCCGGGTCGTCGACAGCCAGGCCGGGCAGCGGGTTCTCGCCGTTCTGCAGCATGAAATGCGAGATCAGCCCGGTGATGACGATCCACAGGGTGACCGCGCCGCGCAGTCGGGGCGCCGCCGGGCCGGTCGTGCGCCGCCGGATCATCCAGTAGAGGACGCCGCCGAAGTAGCCGAGCGTCACGATGTTGCTCTGGCTGGTGTAGAAGGCGAGCCGGTGCTCCCCGAGAAGCAGACCCGTCAGGCCGGAGCCGACGATCAGCACCCGCAGCCAGAACTGCGCGGTCAGTCCCACCCTCACCGCAGCGCTCCCTTCTGGACCTTGCCCATCGCGTTGCGCGGCAGCGCGTCGACCAGGTGCACCGCCCGGGGCCGCTTGTGGGCGGCCAGGCGGTCGGCGACCCAGGCGATCAGGTCACCCTCGCGGGCGCCGTCGGCCACCACGTACGCGGTGATCTGCTCGCCGAGATCCGGGTGCGGGGTGCCGACGACGGCGGCCTCGCGCACCGCGGGATGCAGCAGCAGCGCGTCCTCGACCTCGCCCGCGCCGACCCGGTAGCCGCCGGTCTTGATCAGGTCGGTGGAGGCACGGCCGACGATGCGGTGCCAGCCGTCCGGGCCGATCGTGGCCACGTCGCCGGTCGCGTACCAGCCGCCGGGATCGAGCGGCCTCGCGTGATCGGGCTGCCCGAGATAGCCGTCGAACAGGGTGGCCCCGCGCACCTGCAGGTGGCCGATCTCGCCGGTGGGCACGTCTTCGCCGGCCTCCCCGGTCAGGCGGGTCTCGACGCCGGGAATCGGCACGCCGACGTGCCCGGGACGCCGTTCGCCGTCGGCCCGGGCGCTCACGGTGATCAGCGTTTCGGTCATGCCGTACCGCTCGACCGGAGCCTGACCGGTCAGCGCGACCAGGTCGTCGAAGACCGGGACGGGCAGCGCCGCGCTGCCGGAGACCAGCAGGCGGGCGTGGCTGAGCGCGCGGGCCTCGGCGGGGGCGGCGCAGACGCGCGACCACACGGTGGGGACGCCGAAGTACATCGATCCGGGCGTGGCCGCGTACGCCTGCGGGGTGGGCCGGCCGGTGTGGACCAGTCGTGAGCCGAGCCGCAGCGGACCGAGGACGCCCAGCACCAGGCCGTGCACGTGGAAGAGCGGGAGACCGTGCACGAGAGTGTCGTCCGCCGTCCACTGCCACACCTCGGCCAGCGCGTCCAGGTCGGCCGCGAGGGCCCGGCGCGAGAGGACGGCGCCCTTGGGCGGCCCGGTGGTGCCGCTGGTGTAGAGGACCAGCGCGGGCGCGTCGGCATCGGGCTCGTCCGGCACGGCCTGACCGGTGCCCGCCGCCGCCGGATCGATCAGCTCGGCGCCGGAGTCCCGCAGGATGTGGGCCCGCTCGAGCTCGCCGGCGTCGGGCGGGACGGGTACGGCGGGGACGCCCGCCAGCAGCGCGGCGGTGATCGCCACGACGGTGTCGATCGTGGGGGTGGCATGCACGGCCACCATGCGGCGCCCGGCCAGCCCGGCGGCCAGGGCCGAGGCGCGGCCCAGCAGGTCGTGCCGGGAGATCGCCGACTGCGCGTCGCGGACGGCGGCGGGCTGGTCGGCGTCGTCGTGCAGCGCCCGCAGCAGCCTCGTCACCGAGCCGCCGACCGGGTCACCGGAGGGACGACGAGAGCGACGGTCAGCGAAGCCATCCGCCCACTTTAGGCCTTGGCTTTCAGCCCGTCGAAGACGATGGACAGGACGCGGGCCCGCAGCGCGGCGCCGTCCGCGTCGAGCTCGGGCACCCGCGAGACGGCCAGCATGAGCGCGACGAGCTCGGGGACGGTCACGTCGGGCCGGACGGCGCCCTGCTGCTGAGCGCGGGCGAGGAGGGAGCTCAGCGCGCGGGGCAACTGCTCGCGGGCCGGGGACAGGGCCTCGCTGAGGTTGGCCGCGGCGAAGGCGTCGGCCCAGTCCTGTTTGCCCGCGGCCACCTCGGCCACCCGGTGCAGGAAGACCCAGATCGCCTCGCCCGGCTCCTCGGATCGCACCAGCCGGTCGGCCTCCTCGCCGAAGCGCCGTAGCCGTTCGCGGAAGACCGCTTCGATCAGCGCCGCCTTGGTCGGGAAGTGCCGGAAGACGGTGCCGATGCCGACACCCGCCGCGCGGGCCACTTCCTCGGTGGAGACTGCCGTGCCTCGCGCCACGAACACCTGCTCGGCCGCCGCGAGCACGCGGGACCGATTGCGTAACGCATCAGCACGCGGCGCGCGTGCAGCCATGGTTCACTCCCCGTCCGCTTTGCGGCTTTCACCGCCGGTTGACCGTTCATCAGCCTAGCGTCCCCTTTGTAACGGAGTGATCACTCCACTTTAGACATTCAAGGCCGAGAAAAGTCTGCCTCCCCGCCCCCGGCGGGGCCTCCCCCGGGGACCCGGACACCGCCGGACCTGTCTCGACTGTCCGCGCCCACCAGGGCAGACGGACGACGCCACCTCGGCCGGGACGTCCGGGCTCGGGCGGATACGCGGGGCGACTCAAACGCTGCGCCGCGCCGAGCGAAGGCCGTCGGAGAGTGAGCAAGGCCGCACCTGCCGTGACGTGCACCTCGCCCCTGTCGCTTCCGGCATCCTAGGAGGCTAGGTGACTTCCATGGCGCAAAAGAACGAGCGCCCGGCACCGTTCGGAAACGGCCGGGCGCTCGTCGGGCAGGTACGTGGGGCGCTACTTCAGCAGGCGCTTGTCCACGTTGAGGGGCTTGGGCAGCGCGATGGTGATCCACTCGTTGTTGTCGGCGGCGGTGGCGCTGCGGCCGGTCGAGAACGGGAAGTTGTTGTCGTTCAGCACGGCGATCGTGCGGTCGTCGAGGATGACGACGTCCTCGATGGTCTGGAACGGGAACGTGAACGTGGGGCCGAAGCCGCCGACCCGGCGCGGGTTGGCCACGTTCATGAGGTCGACCAGCAGGGTCTTCTGGAGCTTGGTGCCGCGCTTCTCGGCGAGGTAGATCTTCTTGACGACGGCCGTGGCGCCCTGCCCGCCGTCCCGCTCGATGATCAGGAACCGGTTGCGGTCGACCGAGATCGCGTCGCCGATCGCGAGGTCGGGGTTGTCCAGCTGATAGGTCCAGCGCTTGCCGGTGTACTTCTTCGCGCGGACGTCGAACTCATTGAGCCGCAGCTCGCCGGCCGGGTCACCGGTGACCGTGCCCTCGAGCAGCCCGTAGAGGTAACGCCCGTCGGGTGACTGGGCCAGCCCCTCGTAGCCCTTGCTGCTGCGCGCGGTCGCGGTGACGCCGGTGCGGGCGGCGGTCTCGGGAGCGACCACGCCGTCGAGCGCGACCGGGGCGTCGAGCAGACGGCCGGCCCGGTCGAAGTGCAGCAGGTACGGGCCGAACTCGTCGCCGATCCAGTACGAGTTGTCAGCCGCGCGGACGATCGACTCGGGGTCGAAGTCGGCGCCGGTGAGGACCCGGTCCGTGCGGGTGAGGGTCCACGGGATCAGCCCGTCGGGGTCGGTCAGGTTGATGCCGCCGACGACGTCGACCTGCTTGGTACGGAAGACGGGCGCCAGTCTCTGGATGCGCAGCAGGAAGTCGCCCGAGTTGGCCTGGTTGCCGTACCCGTTGTCGGAGAGCACGTCGAAGGTGCCGTCGCCGTTGTCGACGATGCCCGAGAAGCCCTGGATCGGCTGGTCGGCGAAGGGGACGGTGAAGCCGTTGAGGTTGCCGGTGGCCAGCGCGCCGGACTGCTCGCTGCCCGGGACGAACGTGCCGGCGGGCAGCGCGGCCCACCCGGTCAGCGTGGGCGTGGTGACCCGGTGGCCGCCGGCGTACGAGGCGGTGCCGGCCAGCGACACGGTGAGCGCCAGGACACCGGTCCCGGCCAGAAGGCGGACGATCTTTCGCATGGCCGCAGGTTAGGGACCGCGGGTTAAGCGGGATCGACGAACGGCTTGCGCGGGCGGGCGCAATGGTCAAAAGGTGAGCTGCCGGGCCGCCGTCTCGGACTCGCTCAGGGCAGCGATCGTCTCGACGCCACCGCCGAAGCCGGCCGCGGCCACCCCGGCGATCACCGTGGCGGCGCGCAGAGCGTGGTGGCCACCGTGGCGCCGGGTGGCGGCCTTGAGGTTGTGGACCACCGCCCGCGGGAGGGTGCGGCGCAGGTAGTCCTGTTCGGCGCCCAGCTTCTGGCCGCGCGGGAGCAGGCCGGCCATCTGGACCTTGCCGCGGCCCTCGGCGTAACAGCGGCGCAGGAAGAACCCGAACGTCGAGCGGCCGAGCGGGACGTCGTGCTCGATGACCGAGTCGGGGACGTACATCCAGTGGCCGCCGAGCTGGGCGCTGATCCGCAGGCACAGCTCGGTGTCCTCGGGACGGTTCCGGTCGCCGAGCTTGCCGAACCCGGCCCGGAAGCCACCCACCCGCTCGAACGCGTCGCGCCGGACCATCATGCCGGCCGACCAGACGTTGCGGATCTCGGCGACCGACGTGGGCAGGCCCGCGTACGAGACCCCGACGGTCCACAGGAGCTCGTCCGGCAGCCAGGCCGGGCGGCTGCGCTCCCACGCCGGGACGATGAGGCCGCCCGCGCCGAGGACCGCCGGGTCGTCGAACGGGGCGGCCAGGTGACTCAGCCAGGTGTCGTGGGCGACCGTGTCGTCGTCGAGGAAGGCGATCAGCTCGGAGCGGGCGTGGAAGGCACCGGTGTTGCGGTTGCCCGAGGCGCCTCGCACCGACGCGTTCTCGAGCACGGTGACACCGGTGAACTCGGCCCGCGCCCGCTCGAGGAGCGCGGGGTTGTGGTCGACCACGACGATGATCTCGGCCGGGGCGGCCTTCTGCGCCTGGGCCGACGCGACCGTACGCCGCAGCGGAGCCCAGCGGTGCTCGCTGTGCGTAGGGATGATGACGCTGGCGTCGATGCTGTCGGTCATGGCGGGCTCTCCCGGACAGAGAAAAAGCGGAGGTGTGGGCGTTCGCAAGCCGGCTCGTTCAACCGGCGATGCGGAAGCTACACATCGAAGCTATGAATGCGATAAGAGTGTGACCGGCGATCATTTACAGTTCCGGCGCCATTGTTTCGGTCCCGGAAATGCTTCGGACAAGGGCGCTTTCATCGACGCGCGGGCCGAAACCGGATCAAGCTGACCTAGTTGCCACGTAAAGCAAACCAGCGGGGCACTTGGTTCGTTTGCCCAGCGTGGTGGGGTACGGATGAGCGGGTAGTCCGATCCGAGGCTGTTCACGGTGAGGTGGACCGGCCGCTACGGGAAGCGGGAAAGCGTCGACGGCCATTCGTCCCGGCATCATCACCAGTTCGGCCGATTCTGTTCCGGACCGCGAGCTGTGCACGGACACAGGAATGGCCGAGAATGAGCCGTGCACGGTTGTTACCGGGACCCGCAGGAGCGGACCGCGGCGACGATCAGCGCCAGAAGACGGCGACCGCGGCGTTGGCCAGGGTCAGCGTGATGATGCCGATGAAGTGGCCCTTGTCCACGGCCTCGCGCTTGCGCGGGACGAAGACCATGATGAAGATCAGGATGGCCAGCAGGAGCTTGACGCCCAGCTTGATCGGGCTGGGTTCCGCGTCGCCGCCGCCGCGCAGCGGGGCGGCCAGCGCGAGACCCGACAGCAGCTGGATCACCGAACCCCACAGCACGGCCGGGTTGATCCGGAACTTGCCGGTGAGGAACTGGGCGACCGCCCCGCCGAGCAGCAGCGCGAAGCCGACCAGGTGGATGAAGAGCAGGATCAACCGGAGTGCTTCCACCCCCGGAAGCTTGCCAAAGCCCGCCCTCCCCGGCTCATCCGGGTCGGGTCACCGCGACACGGGCAGGGTGAACAGGCCGCGCAGGAGCAGACCGGGGCGCCAGGTCAGCTCGGAGGCCGGGACCGCCAGGCGGAGCGACGGGAACCGGGTGGTCAGGGCCCCGAAGGCGATCTGCGCTTCGAGCCGGGCCAGCGGCGCGCCCAGGCAGTAGTGGATGCCGTGACCGAAGGCCAGGTGCGGGTTCTGCGCGCGGTCGAGCCGCAGGTCGTCCGGGTCGGGGAAGCGGTCCTCGTCACGGTTGGCCGAGAGCAGGCCGATGACCACCGGGGCGTACGCGGGGATGCGCCGGCCGCCCAGGGTGACGGGCTCGGTCGTGAAGCGGAACGTGGCTGTCTCGACCGGGGACTCGTACCGGAGGAACTCCTCGATGGCCGTGGGGAGCAGGTCGGGCTGCGCGCACAGCCGCTCCCAGCGCTCCCGCTCGCTGAGCACCAGGTAGGCGCCGTTGCCGATCAGGTTGACGGTCGTCTCGTGACCGGCGATCAACAGCAGGAAGACCATCGAGATCAGCTCGTCCTCGCTGAGCCGGTCCTCGCTGTCGCGCACCTCGATCAGGCCGGACAGCAGATCGGCGCCGGGCCGGGCGCGGCGATCGGCCACCAGTTCCTTGATGTACGCGACCATCGCCTGCGCCGCGGCCGGGAAGTCGGCCTGGTAGGCGACGCCGCCCACGATGACGTTCGACCATCGGCGGAAGGCGTCCCGGTCGTCGGCCGGGATGCCGAGCAGCTCGCAGATCACCTGGATGGGCAGCGGGAAGGCGAACGCGTCGATCAGGTCGAACGTCTCGCCCGCAGCGGGGAAGGCGTCGAGCAGCGCGTCGGTGATCTCGGTGATGCGCGGGCGCAGCGCCTCGATGCGGCGGGCCGTGAAGGCGGCCGAGACCAGCCGGCGCAGGCGGGTGTGGTCGGGCGGGTCGACCGCGAGCATGTGGCGGGACAGAGCCCGCTCGATCTCGCTCGACGGGTGGCCGTCGTTGCGGCCGGTCTTGGAGAACCGGGGGTCGGTGAGCGCCTGCCGCGCGTCGTCGTAGCGGGTCACCAGCCAGACGACCGCGCCGCTGGCGATCCGGACCTCGCGGACCGGGCCGTCGCGCCGCCACGTCGCGTACGCGGGATGGGGATCGGCGTGGAACCTCGGGTCGGCCAGATTGTCCCGGACGCTCTGCGACATGCCTGCGCTCCTCCCGTCATTCACGGACATCTATGACAGTACGCCCCGCGATCCCGTGCCAGGCGAGCAAATTGTCCCCTTCGGCGACCACGGGATCGAGGTCCACCGGAAAGAACATGGTGACACGCAGGGTGTCGTCCGAGATGGTCCATCGGCCCGCGACGCGCCCGTCGACCAGGACGAACCGGGCGCCCTCGACGCTCAGCCCGCGGTGCGCGTTGTCGATGACCCGGCTGCGGTCGTCGAAGCCGAGCACCACGTTGTCGAAGGCGGGCAGGAAGCGCGGCGGCAGCGGCTGATCGGGATCGGGCAGCGGGCCGTCGAGCACGTCGAGCAGCTCGCGACCCCGGACGTCGCGGAAGCTGCGCAGCCGGGGCCGCAGCCGTTTGATCGACTCGCGCAGGCCGCTCAGCCCCGACCAGGCCCGGATGTCGGCCGAGGACGCCGGGCCGAACGCCCGCAGGTAGCGCAGCACGAGGTCGTCGGCGACGCACGGCGGCGGAACGGGGCGGCCCAGCCACGCGGCGATCGTCGTGTTGCGGGCGGGCGCCACCTGACCCCAGACCCCGCGTGGCGGCACCTGCACGAGCGGCACGAGCGAGCTCAGCGTGTCGCCCAGCACCCGGGCCGGCACCGAGGGCCAGCGCCCGCCGACCGCGCGCCCCACCTCGGGCAGCGTGCTCGGGGCGCGGGCGAAATGCGGCTCCCCCGCGGCGGCCAGCTCGTCGAGGTCGACGCCCTCGAGGTCGCGGCGGTAGACGGCCCGGATCCGGGCCTCGAGCATCGGCTGGTGCAGCCCGCGCAGCTCGAGGCAGTCGGCCGCCGTGACCAGGTGCATCGTGCGCCGCATGAGCAGCGTGCGGACGACCTGACGGCTTTCGAGCAGCCCGACCAGCTCGGCCGGCCGGAACCCGTCGAGCCGGGACCACAGACCGATGTACGGCTCCTGCGGCTCCTGGGCCTGAATGCCGATGAGCTGGGCGACGGCCTCGACGGCCGGCCGGGCCCGGCGTTCGTCGAGCAGTTGCCGCGCCATCAGGGCCCGGTTGAGCGCACGGTTGCCGAGCACATCCATGCGAGGAAACTAGTCGTCGAATCCTTCGTCGGCACGCTCGCGGCGCAGGTGGACCTCGGCCCGGCGGGCCAGCGGCCCCTCCTCGGCGGCCAGGCCGGTGTACATGCCCTGCACCTTCTCGGACGGCTGGTTGGGCGGCAGCAGCGGCATGGCGGGGTCGGTCCGGGCGTCGATGACCACCGGCCGGTCCGCGGTCAGCGCCGTCTCCCAGGCCGCGTCCATCTCGGCCGGCGACTCGACCCGCAGGCCGCGCAGCCCGAGCAGCTCGGCGTATCCCGCATAGGGCACGTCGGGCAGCTCCTGCGAGGTCGCGAACCGCGGCTCGGACTCCATCTCGCGCTGCTCCCAGCTCACCTCGGCCAGGTCGCGGTTGTTGAGCACGCACACCACGAACCGCGGGTCGGGCCAGTCGCGCCAGCGGGCGGCCACGGTGACCAGCTCGGCCAGGCCGGTCATCTGCAGGGCGCCGTCACCGCTGAGCACGACGACCGGGCTCCCCGGCGCGGCCAGTTTCGCCGCGATCCCGTACGGGATCCCGCAGCCCATCGAGGCGAGCGTGCTCGACAGATGGGCCGGCACCCCGCGCGGCAGCCGGAGGTGGCGCGCGTACCAGTAGACGACGGAGCCGACGTCGACGGCGACCCGTGCGTCGTCCGGCAGCCGGCCGTTGAGCGAGCGCACCACGTGCTGCGGGTTCAGCGGTTCGGCCTCGGCGGCCGCGCGCGACGCGGCGATGTCGTGCCAGCGGGTCACCCAGCCCTCGACGCGCTCGCGCCAGGCCCGGTGGCCGGCCGGCTTGACCAGGCCGATCAGCGCGCGCACGGTCTCGGCGGCGTCCCCGACCAGCGGCACCTCGACCGGGTAGCGCACGCCGAGCTGGCGGCCGTCGATGTCGATCTGCACCGCCCGGGCCTGTCCCGGCTTCGGATAGAACTCGGTCCACGGGTCGTTGGTGCCGATCAGCAGCAGCGTGTCGCACTCCTGCAGCAGCTGCGCGCTGGCGGTGGTGCCGAGGTGGCCCATCACGCCGGTGTGGAAGGGCAGGGTCTCGTCGAGCACCGGCTTGCCCAGCAGCGAACTGGTCAGGCCCGCCCCCAGCCGGTCGGTCAGCTCGAGGATCTCGCCCGCCGCCGCGTACGCGCCCTGGCCGACCATGACGGCCACCCGCTCACCGGCCGAGAGCACCTCGGCGGCGGCCCGCAGGTCGCTGTCGTAGGGCACCACCCGGGCCGGGCGCAGACCAGGGCTGGTCACCATCACCCCGTGCTCCTGGGCCTGCTCGTCGGGGGCCGGGGCGGTCTGCACGTCGTGCGGCAGGATCACGCACGTGGGGCTGCGCGTGGACAGAGCCGTACGGAAGGCCCGGTCGAGCAGCATGGGCAGCTGCTCGGGGGCGTGCGCCGTCTGGACGAACTGGGCGCACACGTCGCCGAACAGCCGCTGCAGGTCGATCTCCTGCTGGTAGGCGCTGCCGAGCACGCTGGAGGCCTGCTGACCGACGATCGCGACCACCGGCTTGCCGTCGAGCTTGGCGTCGTAGAGCCCGTTGAGCAGATGCACCGCGCCGGGGCCCTGGGTGGACAGGCAGACGCCGGGGCCGCCGGTGTACTTCGCGTGGCCGACCGCCATGAACGCCGCGTTCTCCTCGTGCCGGGCCTGCACGAACACCGGGCGACCGGCCCGGCGCAACGCCCCCATCACGCCGTCGATCCCGTCGCCGGAGTACCCGAAGACCCGGTCGACCCCCCACGCCGACAGGCGCTCCACCACCAGGTCCGAGACCGTCCGCTCGTCAGCCATGCCGCCACCCTTCCTCGCGTGACGGCATGGCTACCCTCGATCGGGTGATCTACGCGGCGGCCTCGGCGATCAGCGTGACGAGCGCGGCCGCCTCGGGGATCGCCACGGTGTGCGAGCCCCCGGCCAGTTCGACCGTGCGGCGCGAACCGGCCCGCTCGGCCATGAAGCGGTGCGCGGCCACGGGGATGTTGAGGTCGTCGCTGCCGAACAGGAACCAGGACGGGATCGACTTCCAGGCCGGCTCGCCGGACGCCTCGTTGAGCGCGCCCTCGGTGATCGGCCGCTGGGTCACGGCCCAGACGGCGGCGTCGTCGGCGGACGAGTCGGCCGCGAACTGGTGGTGGTAGACGTCCTGCTTGATGTACAGGTCGGTGCTGCCGTCGGGCAGCTTGACCGGGTTGAGCGTCTCGCCCAGCGTGCTGCCCGGGAACTGGCCGGACAGGGCGGCGGCGCTCTCCCCCGCGTCGGCCGCGAACGCGCCGACGTAGACGAGCGACTTCACGTTCGGGACGCCGGTGGCGGCGTTGGTGATGAGCATGCCGCCGTACGAGTGGCCGACCAGCACGATGTCGCCCGCAATGGACGCGAGCGTGGCCCGCAGGTAGTCGGAGTCGTACTTGACGCCGCGCAGCGGGTTGGCCAGCGCCACCGCCGGGTAGCCGTCGGCCCGCAGCAGCTTGATCACGCCGTCCCAGCTGGCCGACTCGGCGAACGCGCCGTGCACGAGGACGATGGTCGGTTTCATGAGCTTCTCCCCCAGGTTCCGCGATCGGACCCCCTCACCCTGCCCCGCCGGCGCGGCGAAAGGATCCGTACATCCACTGGTTATCGACGAACGTGCCGGGTATCACTCGGACGTACGCCTGGGCGAAAGGAGCACGTCATGACGAATCCCAACAGTCCGCAGGGTCTGCCGGTCGCGGCGGCTGTGGCCGGCGAGTTCGGCGAGGACAACAAGGAGGCGAGTGGCGCCGAGCGCAGCGGGCCCACCGTGGGCGCCGACGACGCCGAGGCCGACGCGGCCCGCTCGGGGGCCGACACCGACGGCGGCCTGCTCGGCGGCGCTTCCGGCGACGCCCATCGCGACTCCGACGGCGTCCCCGTGGGCGAGGACGACCTCGAGGCCGACAAGCGCCGCTCCGGCGCCTAACCGACGATCGCGAGGCCGTGGCCGGTGGTGTTGAGCCGCCGGCCACCGGTCTCGGTGACGGTGACGATGTCCTCGATGCGCACGCCGAACCGGCCGGGCAGATAGATCCCCGGCTCGATCGAGAAGCACATGCCGGGGACGAGCGGCCGCTCCTCACCGCGGACCAGGTAGGGCGGCTCGTGGGTGGTCAGCCCGATCCCGTGCCCGGTGCGGTGGATGAAGAACTCCCCGTACCCGGCGTCCTCGATGAGCTGCCGGGCCACGCGGTCGATCTCCTGGCAGGCGACCCCCGGGCGTACGGCTTCGAAGGCGGCCTGCTGGGCGGCCCGCACGACGTCGAAGACCTCCTGCTCGGGCGCGGACGGCGGTCCGACGTGGACGGTGCGGGTGGTGTCGGAGCCGTAGCCGTCCTTGAGGCCGCCGAAGTCGAGCACGACCATGTCGCCCTCGCGGAGGACCCGGTCGCCGATGTCGTGGTGCGGGTTGGCGCCGTTCGGGCCGGAGGCGACGATCGTGAAGTCGACCTGCTCGTGGCCGTGCTCGCGCAGCAGGCGGGCCAGGTCGGCGGCGACCTGCCGTTCGGTGCGCCCGGCGAAGCGTACGGAAAGGATCTGCTCGTACGTGGCGTCGGCCGCCGCGCCGGCCGCGGCCAGCAACGCGACCTCGGCCTCGTCCTTGACCGCCCGCAGCATGGGCAGCGTCGCGGTCATCGACGTGTAGCGGACTCCCGGCGCCGCCTCCTGCAGGGCGATCAGGTGCATGGCCCACGCCGAGTCCGAGATGGCATGGCGTCCGTCCCGCAGCCGCCCGGCGACGATCGCGTACGGGTCCTCGCCGTCCGGCCAGGCGACGACTTCGAGATCGGGCTGGTCGCCGGGCAGTTCGAGCGCGGGCACGACCAGCGCCGGTTTCGTGGTGGGAGCCGGGCCTGGCACCCCGGCCAGCAGGAGCAGCATCGTGAGTCGCTCGGTGACCGGCGGCCGGTGCCCGGTGAGGTAGACCAGGTCGGGGCCGGGTGTGATCAGCAGCCCGTCCAGGCCGGCCTCCGTGGCCTGCCGCACAGCGTGTCGCATCCGCTCGTTCACGATCGCACCTCCAGCACGTGGAAACCCCAGGCGGGCAGCCCGACGACCAGACCGTCCCGCGCCAGCTCGTCACCGTCCCGGTCGAAGACGCGCCCGTCGAGCAGATCGGTCAGGCGCCACCGCTCCCCCGCCGACGACCACGGCAGCCGTACGCGGGTCCAGATCTCCGCCGCCGCGAAGTTGATCACGATCAGGTGCCGGGAGTCGCGGCCCTCCCACGTCCAGGCCAGCACGTCCGGCGTGTCGAGCAGGTGCCACCGTCCCGCGTCCTTCAGCACGACGAGCCGGTCGTAGAAGTCGCGCAGGTCCTCGTCGACCGGCTCGTCCGGGTAGCGGCCGAGGAAGACGGGCAGCTTGACGCGGCGGCCCTCGAACTGCCCGTCGTGCCAGAGTGTCGAGCCCGGCAGTGTGGCGATCGCGACCGCGGCGGCCTTCCCGCGCGGGCCGGGCAGGGCGGTGGCGGCGCGCGGCTCGTCGTGGTTCTCGACGAAACGCAGGAGCCTGTTCTGGTAGTCGAGCCCGGCCCGCAGGTGGTCGCGGACCGAGGCGGCGTCCTCGTGCGCGAGACGGTCGTACAGGCGCTTGTCGTAACAGAGGTCGAAGCCCTGCCGCTGCAACTCCCACTCGGTGTCCCAGTAGGCCTCGGCGATCAGCAGGAACCCCGGGTGCTCGGCCCGCAGCGCCGCGATGATGCCGGGCCAGAACTCGGCCTCCGGGCGCGGGCCGGCGCGGTCACCCCAGGTCCCGCCGAAGATGTCGTTGAAGACCAGCATGGCCATGTCGCAGCGCAGCCCGTCGCACTGCCCGGCGATGTCGAGCAGGGTCGCCGCGGTCGCCTCGCGCAGCCCCGGGTCGAACGCGTTGAGCTGCGCGACGTCGGGCCAGGGCGGGAAGTACGGGTCACGGCCGCGCGCGATGACACGGTCGCCCGCGGCGAACCAGCCCCCAGGATCGGCGGCCAGGTCCTCGGCGGTGCCGTTGATGAACCAGCCGGGATGCTCGGTGACCGCCGGGTGGTCGGGCGCGACATGGTTGGGAACGTAGTCGAGGATCAGCTTGAGGTTCCGCTTGCGCAGCTCGGCGCGGGCCGCGGCCAGCCCGCCGGCCCCACCGAGACGCTCGTCGACCTGATAGCGGCGGACGCAGTAGGGCGAACCGACGAGGTCCTGCCCGGACAGATCAGGCAGCGCGGCGCGGAAGTCCCGCTGGAGGCCCGCGTCGCCACGAGCGACAGCCACCCCGGCCGGGCTGCGCTCCCAGACCCCCATCAGCCAGACGGCGTCGAAGCCGATCAGCCTGTCCCACACCTCGGCGGGCACGTCGGCCAGGCCGCGCACCCCCAGCCCGGCCAGCCAGGGCCACGTGTTGATCTCGTAGACCGCCGTCATCTCGTCAGCTCCTTGAACGCCTCGACCGCGTCGTCCACCGTCGGGTAGAAATGCGCCGGGTCGATCGTGCGGGTCAGCTCGTACCGGTCGATCTTCTCCCGGACCGGATGCTTCAGCTCGGCGAACACCAGAGAGATGCCCTGGGCGTTGAGCTCCTCGTCGAGTTCCTCGAGCATGTCGGCCGCCGTCGTGTCGACGTCGGTGATCGGCTCGGCCGCGACGACGATCCAGCGTGGTGACTGCTTCGCAAGGCGGCGGACCTCCTCGCGGAAGGTGCGGGCGTTGGCGAAGATGAGCGGCGCGTCGAACCGCCAGACGATCAAACCCTCGGTCTGGACGGCGGCCGGGTACTGGCGCAGGTCGTGGTAACCGTCCACGCCGTCCGGCTTTCCGAGGACCGTACGGTAGGGCCACCACGCCCGGCGGAACACGTTGAGCACCGAGAGCGCGACGGCGACGGCGATGCCCGGCAGCACCCCCAGCACTGCCACCCCGACGAACGCGGCCACAGCCAGGGCGAACTCGACGCGCCGCTGCTTCCAGAGCCGGACCATGCCCCGGACATCGAGCAGCCCGAGCGAGGCCGCGACGACCACGGCCGCGAGCATGGGCTGCGGCAGGTCCTTGAGCAACCCCGGCACGAACAGCAGCAGCAACGTGATCGCCGCCGCCCCGACCAGCCCCGTGACCTGCGATTTGGCCCCGGCCGCGGCCGCGACGGCCGTACGCGACCCGCTGGTGCTGACCGGGAAACCCTGGAACAGCCCGGCGGCCAGGTTGGCCGCTCCGATGCCGGCCATCTCCTGGTTGCCGCGCACCTCCTCGCCGGCCCGGGCGGCGAAGGTGGAGGCGGTGGAGATGGTGTCGGTGACCGAGACCAGCGTGATGCCGACCGCCGCCGCCGCGAGCATCCCCAGCTCGCCCATCGAGACCAGCGGAAACGTGAACGGCGGGAACCCCTGCGGCAGGGGCCCGACCACGTCGACGTCGGCCGGCCCGAGCAGCGTGACCGCCGCGATGGCTCCGGCCACGGCCACCAGGATGCCCGGCACCCTGGGCAGGAACTTCTGCAGCACCAGGATGACGGCCAGTCCCCCGGCGCCGATGGCGACTGCCGCCGGCACGGTGTCCCCCAGCCCCGTGACGAAGCCGGCGATGTCGGCGAAAAGCCCGTCCCCCTCGACGGAGAAGCCGAACAGCTTGGGCAGCTGCCCGAAGAAGATGGTGACCGCGAGCCCGTTGATGTAACCCAGCTGAGTCGGATGCGACAACAGATCGGCGACGAAGCCCAGCCTGGCCACGGCCGCCACCGTCATGAACAACCCCACGAGCAACGCCAGCACCGAGGCGAGCGCCACCGCCTTGCCCGGATCCCCGTCGGCCAGCACGACCGGCACCACGACGGCCGCGATCATCGGCCCCAGCGCCGAGTCGGGCCCCAGCACGAGCACCTTCGAAGGTCCGAAGACGGCGTACGCGAGAAGGCACAGGATCGACGTGTAGAGCCCGGTGATGGCCGGCAGCCCGGCCAGCTCCGCGTACGCCATACCTTGCGGCACGAGCAACGCGGTCAGCACCAGCCCGGCGACGACGTCGCGGGGCAGCCAGCGGACCTGATAGCTCGCAGCGGCCTGGATCCCCGGAACCCACTCAGCACCGCGCACGCTGCCACCCTAAGGGGTGATCACCCCCGGGCTGCTTCGTCCGCCTTCATCGCGTCAGTCGTAGACCAGTTCCCACCACTGCCAGCCGTCCGGTGCGGGCTCCCACGACGGGTCCGGCAGCCAGCCGGCCGGGGGTGTCCAGCCCGCCGGCGGGGCCGGCCAGCCCGGTGGCACGGCGAAACGGACACCCGTGGGAGCCGGCGGGACGGGACCGTGTTCCCTCTTGCCCAGGACGACCGGAACGCGCTCCCCGAGCCAGCTCTCCGGCAGTTCGTGGGCGCGGACGACGTACAGGACGACCTCGGTCTTGATGCGGTTGCCCTTGACCCTGGCCCGCACCGCCGTGGTCGAGCCGAGCTCGGCGAGGTGATGGACAGCCGGCAGCAGCTCGCTGCTCATCTTCGGGCTCAGCTGACCGACGCGCACCCCGTCGAGCCGTACCTCGACGAGGGCCTTCGAGGTGCGGGCCGTCTGCTCCGTGATCTCGTGCAGGGTGGCGTGGACCCAGCACTCCCCCTCGGGACGCAGGTAGGGCGTCAGCTCGGCCAGATGCTTCTCCTCGCCGGCCACCTGGATGGCGTTCCCGGCCGGCAGCAGCCGGTGGGCCTCGCTCGGTGGCAGGTTGGCCGGCACGATCAGGTGCGGCTCGGCCAGGTCGAGTTGTATCGAGCCACGAAAGGTCGGTCGCCGGCCCTCGAAGTCGTCCCACTCGGCGCCCCACACCCGCGCGGTGACCTGCGGCGCCCACCCGCTGTCGACCAGTTGAGTGAGGACCGGCGCATACCGGGCGGCCTCCTCCCGCGGCAGGTAACCGACGAGTCCTCCCCGGATCCAGACGCCGACCGCATTGCTGTCGTGGCGGTTGCCCGGCTCGGGCACCAGAAGGGCCGGTTCGAAGATCTCGGACCCGTGCGGCTTGAAGTCCTTGCCGAACAGGGCTCGGATCGCGGTCGCCCGATGCGACTCCCCGGCGACGTCCGCGTGCGGGTAGCCGCGCTGTCCCCACAGCTCAAAAGCGATGGCCATCAGCGAACCGTAGGGGTTCAGGTGCACTGCGGCCTGGGGCCTTCGGACGGCAGGTGAACGCCGATCATCCGAGTTTGCTTAACGTGCGACAACAGCGCTTCTCAATGGCGCGATCGAGCTGACGAATCGTGTACTCGCGGCCTGGAAACGGTCTACGAACAGGCCGCCCAGTGAGCCAGGCGCCACCTGCTTCGCGCTCAGTAGCCGGCGTCGTCCAGGGCCTTCGTCGTCAAGGATCGGCCCAGGACGACCAGGTCGGCGGCTCGGTGGAAGTCCAGGATGCCGCTCGCGCTGACCGGGACGGCGATGTGGATGTCCGGGGGCAGGCCGGCCATCCGGTAGCGGGCGATCAAGTCCTGCATGGCGTCCAGCGACAGGCCGAGCACGGTGCCGATGCGCAGGTCCTCGGGCAACGCGGCCGCCTTGGGCTCGCGGGTGTGCAGCACCTGGCGCAGGCGGCCCCGCCAGTCCTCGACCCACTGCGGGGCCGCGGCGGCGCGTACGGGGCTGGCGGGCTCCTGAGCCGGGCGCGGCGCCTGCAGGGAGACGGCGACGGTGAGGTCGGCGCCGGAGGCCGCGGTCGGCTCGATGGGGACGGGGTTGAGCAGGCCGCCGTCGGCGAGCAGGCGGCCGTCGACCACGACCGGGGTGATGACGCCGGGGATGGCTACGGAGGCTCTGATCGCCGTGCGCAGCAGGCCCTTCTGGAACCACACCTCGCGCCGGGCTTCGATGTCGGTGGCCACCGCCGTGTACGGGATGGGGAGGTTCTCGATCTCGATGTCGGTGAGGAACTCGTTCAGGTGGTTGATCAGGCGGTCGGCGCCCATCGCGCCGGCGGCGGCCCACTTGGGGTCGATCAGGCGGAGGACGTCGCGTTGTTTGAGGGCCACGGCCCAGTCCTTGAACGCCTTGAGGCGGCCGGCGGCCATGACCCCGCCGACCAGCGCGCCCATCGAGGAGCCGGCGACGGCGGAGACCTCGAAGCCGCGTTCCTCGAGCACCTCGATGGCGCCGATGTGCGCGAAACCTCTCGCCCCACCGGACCCCAGGGCCAGCGCCACCCGCCGTGACATGCCCCGATGCTAGCGGGTCCGGGGCGCCACGAACCTCGGTAGCGCCCCGGACCTGCAGTTTCAGGCGGGGACGGCGCTGATGGGCTCGCCGAACAGAAGCTCGTCGTCGCCGGCGTCGATCACGACCCGCTGGCCGGGGCGCAGCTCGTTGACGAGGATCTTCTCGGCCAGGGCGTCCTCGACCTCGCGCTGGATGGTGCGGCGCAGCGGCCGGGCGCCCATCGACGGGTCGAAGCCCTTCCGGGCCAGATAGGCGCGGGCCGCGTCGGTCAGTTCCAGCGTCAGGTCCTTGTTGCGCAATTGGGCGTCGATGCGGGCCATCAGCACGTCGACGATGCGGAGCACCTCGTTCTCGGTCAGTTGCGGGAAGACGATCGTGTCGTCGACGCGGTTGAGGAATTCGGGGCGGAAATGCTCCTTCAAGGCGTCGCCGACCTGATTCTTCAGGCGGTCGTAGGTCGCGGTGGCGCCGTTCGACGACTGGAAGCCGACCGGGCCGGACGCGGCGGCGCGCATGCCGAGATTGGTCGTCATGATGATGACCGTGTTCTTGAAGTCGACGATCCGGCCCTGGCCGTCGGTCAGCCGGCCGTCCTCGAGAATCTGCAGCAGCGTGTTGAAGACGTCGGGGTGGGCCTTCTCGATCTCGTCGAAGAGCACCACCGAGAACGGCTTGCGCCGCACCTTCTCGGTGAGCTGGCCGCCCTCGTCGTGGCCGACATATCCGGGTGGCGCCCCGACCAGGCGGGAAACGGTCGCGTGGTCGTGGAACTCCGACATGTCGAGCTGGATCAGCGCGTCCTCGGAGTCGAACAGGAAGGCGGCCAGTGCCCGGGCCAGCGACGTTTTCCCGACCCCGGACGGGCCGGCGAAGATGAACGAGCCGGAGGGCCGTCTGGGGTCTTTCAAACCGGCCCGGGTACGCCGGATGGCGCGCGACACCGCGGCGACCGCGGCGTCCTGGCCGATGACCCGCTTGTGCAGTTCGTCCTCCATGCCGAGCAGCCGGGTGGATTCCTCCTCGGTCAGTTTGCGAACGGGCAGACCCGTCCAGCCGGCCAGCACCTCGGCGATCTGTTCGTCCCCGACCTCCCGGGTCTCCCCGGTGTCCGGCGGCCGGATGTGCAGGCGGGCGCCGGCCTCGTCGATCAAGTCGATCGCCTTGTCGGGCAGGAACCGGTCGGCGACGTACCGGTCGGCCAGGGTCACGGCCGCGGTCAGCGCGCTGTCGGTGTAGGTGACCCGGTGATGGGCCTCGTACCGGTCGCGCAGGCCCTTGAGGATCTCGATCGTCTGGGCGTACGTGGGCTCCTCGATCGGCACGGCCTGGAAGCGCCGGGCCAGGGCCGCGTCCTTCTCGAAGTATTTGCGGTACTCGGTCGTGGTGGTGGCGCCGATCGTGCGCAGTTCACCCCGGGCCAGCATCGGCTTGAGAATGCTGGCCGCGTCGATCGCGCCCTCGGCGGCGCCGGCCCCGACCAGCTGATGGATCTCGTCGATGAACAGGATGATGTCGCCCCGGGTGCGGCATTCCTTGACGACCTTCTTGAGCCGTTCCTCGAAATCTCCGCGATAGCGCGAGCCGGCCACCAGCGAGCTCATGTCGAGGGTGTGGACCTGCTTGTCGCGCAACGATTCCGGCACCCGGCCGCGGGCGATCAGCTGGGCCAGACCGTCCACCACGGCGGTCTTGCCGACACCGGGCTCGCCGAGCAGGACCGGGTTGTTCTTCGTGCGGCAGGAAAGCACCACCATGACCCGTTCGATCTCGCGGTCGCGGCCGATGACCGGGTCGAGCTTTCCGTCCCGGGCCCGCCGGGTCAGGTTCTCGCCGAATTGCTCGAGCAGCGTCGAGGGAATGGCCGGGGCGACCGCCGGTTCCGACGACGGGGCCTCGGCCACAAGCGTGCGCACTTCCTGGCGTACGCGGGAAGGGTCTGCTCCGAGAACCTGCAGGGCGACGCCTTCGCCCTCACGGATCAGGCCGAGCAGAAGGTGTTCGGTGCCGATGTGGTTGTGGCCGAGTTGCAGGGCTTCCCGCAATGCCAGTTCGAGCACTTTCTTGGCCCGTGGCGTGAACGGCATGTGCCCGCCCGGCGATGACGCGCCCAGGCCGACTTTGTCCTCGACCCTCGTCCGTACGGCCGGGAGGGTGACCCCGGCGGTCTGCAGGGCCTTGGCCGCCACGCCCTCTCCTTCGTGGAGAAGGCCGAGCAGAAGGTGCTCGGTGCCGATGTAGCTGTGGTTGAGAAGGCGGGCTTCCTCCTGGGCGAGCACCACCACTCGACGGGCACGGTCGGTGAATCGTTCGAACACGACAATCACGTCCTCGCGGCGAGGGCCCACGCACCCCACCGGCAGGCGCGCGGAAACGCGATCGGGTGGAGTGCGCTGAGTCGAAGCCTCTTGGCGTGAAGGCGGGGCCCGCGTGGGGGGCCTCGCGACGCTCGTGCAGGCGCGGCTGCCCCCTCACGATACAACGGGTGGTCCTACGATGACCGGAAGGAGGACGCGATGACCGGGACAACACGACGCCGACCAGCCGGGGACCGTGCTCGCCGCCGGGCCGTCCGCGCGCTGGCCGCCCAGCTCGGAGTGGCTTATTCGGTCGCCGCGCGCCTGCTGGCCGACGACCACCGGCAGTCGCTGTTCGCCCAGCGCGAACAGCGCCCGTTCCACGCCCGGGTCCGCGACACGCGCGAGGCGGTGCAGCTTCCCCTGGGCCGGGCGGCTCACCTGACGGCTCGTTTCCCGCGGTTGCGAACCCCGGCCGGGGTGGTCTACGACGGTGGTCACCGGGAGACTGTCCTGGCCATGCTCTACGCCGTGCTCCTGCACGAGTCGCCGGCGCTGAAGCCCGCGCCGGACGAGCTGTCGTGGGTGGCCGAGCTGGGCGAGGAGGCCGCCGTCGACATCACCTGCGGGGCGCTCGACCGCGCGGCCCGCCGGCTGCTCGACGAGGATTCCTGGCGCCTGTGGAACCGCGTCGAGGCCGCCCTGACGGCCGGCGAGAACGGCGACGACCGGCGCGTACGGGACGCGGCGATCACCCTCGGCCGGGAGCTGCGCGCGGTCAGCCTGCGGGGTTCGGTGCCCGGCGCCCGGCAGACGCTGGACGCGGTGCTCGTCGGGCCCTTCCACGGGCCGACGCCGGGCGCGCGGATCCGCGCCGGAGGCCGCCCGGCCACCGTGGTCGGCGTCCGCTGGCCGGTCACCGGCCCACCGGTCGCCTACGAGGTCCGTGACGAGACCGGCCCGGCCACGCGCGTCGTCCCGGCCGACCCCGCCGACCAGGACGAGCCGATCGGGGTCTGACCGGCTACTCGATCACCCGGGCCTGGTAATCGGCCAGCCGGGGAACGTCACCGAGGGCCGGGTGGATCTCTCCGGCGGCGTACGGCAACGCGTGCTGCAGCAGGTCGGCGGGCGTGCCGGCCCGGTCGGCGAGCCAGGTGACCCAGTCCGGCAGCAGGGCGGCCACCCGGTCGGCGTAGCCCGCTTCGAACTCCTCACCGCAGATCAGCCGGACGTGCGCCACCCGGTGCGGTGAACAGCAGTGATAAAGCTCCGACACGTCGGCGGGCCAGATCTCGGCCAAAGCCTCGGCCAGGTCGTCGAGATCGTCCGGGGCGGCCTCGGCCGGGCGGTTCCGCTGCCACGCGACGAAGTCCGCCGCATCGGGCCGGCCGGGGACGGCCGGCCGCACCGGGTAGGACGAGGCATCGTCGAGCAGAGCCTCGGCCAGCCGGCGGCTGCGGAAGTACTCGGCGTGCTGGGCGATCGTCTCGGCGCCGACGGCCAGTAGTCCTTCGACGCGGGGCAGGATGCTCTCGAGCAGCAGCCCGTCGTCGATACCGGCCCACTCGGCGTCACCGGCCGCGAAGTCTCCGACGCCGGCTCGCCACGCGTCGAGCGCCTCCGCGGGTGAGCTGTGGAAGCCGCTGTGCACGGTGATCGGGCGGTACGTGCAGACGTCGATGTCCCACAGATACCAGCGCTCCCCGAACCGAGCGAGCACCGCTATGCGGCTGCCGTAGCGGTCCCGGGCCCACCGGACGTCGCCGGTCGCCGGAGCCACCTCGGTGAGCGCCGGCAGACCGCCGCCACCGGGCAGCCGGCGAAGATCGTCGACCGGCGTGCCCATGCGCTCGATCAACCCGACCGGCACGGTCGAGAGCGTGGTGTCCAGAATCTTCCACGCTGCCGCGACCGGTTCACCGCCCAGTAGCGCGGCCTTCACGGCCGCGGCCGCGGACCCGACCAGGGAGACGGCGAAGTCTTCGGCCCCGACGTACTGCTCGACGGGCCGCTGGACCAACTCGTGGAGCACCGGCCCGAGCCGCGCGCAGAGCTCATCCTGGAGAGCGTCCTGGTCCCTGGTCGCGGCGCCCGCTGCGAGTTCACCGATCAGCGCGTCCGCCACGGGACGACCCAGCTCGACCCGTCTGGTTCTGACGCGCCCGGCCCCGTCGAGGACGTCGAGGAGGTCACGGGCCGCGCTCGTCTGCTTCGACGAGGATCGACGCCGGTTCGTCTTGGTCTTGCGCTTACGCGACACGGGCATCGAAGAATCCTAGCCAGCGCGGCGATCGTGTCCCCCTTTCGCGTGACCGGCCGCCGGTCTCAGCGGGGCAGGGTGGGCAGGGCTTCGGTGAGCATCGGGCGCCAGTCGGACAGGGGGGCGACGTCGGTGGCGGCCCAGCTGTCGTGGGACAGGACGCTGTACGCCGGGCGGCGGGCCGGGCGGGGGAAACGGTCGCTGGTGGTCGGGCGGACCCGGGCCGGGTCGAGGCCGGCCTGTTCGAAGACGGCTCGGGCCAGGCCGAACCACGTGGTCGAGCCGGCCGCCGTGCCGTGGTGGACGCCCGGCCGGGCGCCGGAACGGGCCAGGGCGACCACCTGCCGGGCCAGCGCCCACGACCAGGTGGGCGGGCCCGTCTGGTCGTCGACGACGTCGACCGTGTCGCGCTCCGCGGCCAGCCGCAGCATGGTCCGGACGAAGTTGGGGCCGTGGGCACCGTACAGCCAGGCCGTGCGGACGACCGAGCCGCCCGCTTCGAGGGCGAGGCGCTCCCCCAGGGCCTTGCCGCGGCCGTAGGCGTTGACCGGCGACGGCGGTGCGTCCGAGGCGTACGGGGTGGTGGCTCGGCCGTCGAAGACGTAGTCGGTGGAGATGTGGATCAGCCGGGGCGAGGCCAGATGGCGGACGGCGTGGCCGTTGATCGCGGTGGCCGCCTCCTCGGCGGTCTCGGCGCCGTCGACGTCGGTCCACGCCGCGGCGTTGAGCACGAAACGGTCGCCGTCGATCGCGGCGCGCACCGCGGCCGGGTCGGTGATGTCGAGCTGGGCCCGGGTTGCCGCGACCACGTCGGTCTCGCCGGCCTCGGCCAGGGCGGCGCACAGGTCGTGGCCGAGCAGGCCGCCGGCCCCGGTGACGAGCCAGCGCATCAGGCCGCGCCCCGGGCCTTGAGCGGCTCCCACCAGGCTCGGTTGTCGCGATACCAGGCGACCGTGGCGGCGAGTCCCTCGTCGAGGCCGACCCGCGGGGCGTAGCCGAGCTCCTCGCTGATCTTCGTGATGTCCAGTGAGTAGCGGCGGTCGTGGCCCTTGCGGTCGGCCACCGGGCGCACCCGGTCCCAGCCGGCGCCGCAGGCTTCGAGCAGACGGCCGGTCAGTTCGCGGTTGGTCAGTTCGGTGCCGCCGCCGATGTTGTAGACCTCGCCGGCGCGGCCCTTCTCCAGCACCAGTTGGATGCCGCGGCAGTGGTCGGAGACGTGCAGCCAGTCGCGCACGTTGCCGCCGTCGCCGTAGAGCGGGATCTGCTCGCCGTCCAGCAGGTTGGTGATGAAGAGCGGGATGACCTTCTCCGGGAACTGGTGGTGTCCGTAGTTGTTGGAGCACCGGGTGACGACGACGTCCAGGCCGTGGGTCCGGTGGGCGGCCAGGGCGAGCAGGTCGGAGCCGGCCTTGGACGCCGCGTAGGGCGAATTCGGGTCCAGCGGCCAGGTTTCGGTCCACGAGCCCTCGTCGATCGAGCCGTACACCTCGTCGGTGGAGACGTGCACGAAACGCCCGACGCCGGCGGCCCGCGCCGCGTCGAGCAACGCCTGGGTGCCGAGCACGTTCGTTCGCACGAAGGGCATCGCGCCGGTAATCGACCGATCCACGTGCGATTCGGCCGCGAAGTGGACAACCGCGTCGTGACCGGGAAGAAGCTCGCGCACCAGGTGGTCATCGGCGATATCGCCACGGACGAACCGTAAACGGGGGTGTTCCTGCGGGAGGTTGTCTCGATTGCCCGAATAGGACAGTAGATCGAGGACGGTCACCGTCGTTTTGTCATCGTCCAGGAGGCCACGGACATAAGCCGATCCGATGAAACCGGCGCCACCGGTCACAAAAATG
This sequence comes from Actinoplanes sp. M2I2, assembly GCF_023544445.1. Taxonomy (GTDB): domain Bacteria; phylum Actinomycetota; class Actinomycetes; order Mycobacteriales; family Micromonosporaceae; genus Actinoplanes. The sequence continues at coordinate 353,420 of NZ_JALPVJ010000009.1, forward strand.
TGCACGGCTGGCGAGTGTAGACAGGGTGGGAGCGCTGCGTAACCTTCGGTCGTGCGCGGAATTCTGCTCGCCGGGGGAACCGGCTCGCGACTCTGGCCCCTTACCATCGCGACGTCGAAGCAGCTGATGCCGATCTTCGACAAACCGATGATCTACTACCCACTGACCACGCTCGTGTCCGCCGGCATCCGGGAGATCCTGGTCATCACCACACCGGACGACCAGCCGCTCTTCCGGCGCCTGCTGGGCGACGGCAGCCGCTTCGGGCTGTCGTTGTCGTACGCGGAGCAGGCCGAACCGAACGGCATCGCCGAGGCCTTCCGGATCGGCGCCGACTTCATCGGCGACGAACCGGTCGCGTTGATCCTGGGCGACAACATCTTCCACGGCGTCGGTCTGGGCCGGCAGCTCGCCCGGTTCCGCGATCCGGCCGGCGGCCGGGTCTTCGCCTATCCGGTGGCCGACCCCGAGCGGTACGGGGTGGTCGAGTTCGACGACGACCGGCGGGTCGTCTCGATCGAGGAGAAGCCGGAGAAGCCCAAGAGCACGTACGTGGTGCCGGGGCTCTACTTCTACGATGCCGAGGTGGTCGCCATCGCCGACAAGCTCGAGCCCAGTGCCCGCGGCGAGCTCGAGATCACCGCGGTCAACGAGGAGTACCTGCGGCGCGGCCGGCTCGACGTGACCGTCCTCGAGCGGGGCACGGTGTGGCTCGACACCGGCACGTTCCAGTCGATGGTGCAGGCGTCGGAGTACGTCCGCGTCATCGAGGAGCGGCAGGGCCTCAAGATCGGCTGCGTGGAGGAGGCGGCCTGGCGGCTGGGCTTCATCTCCGACGAAGAAGTGCGCGGCCTGGCCGGCCCGTTGATGAAGAGCGGGTACGGCGAGTACCTCGTCCGGCTGCTCGACGGCGGTGTGCGATGAAGGTCCGTCCGCTGTCCATCGAGGGCGCGTACGAGGTGACGCCGGCCCAGCACGGCGACGCCCGCGGCGTGTTCCTCGAGTGGTACCGCTTCGACGCGCTGGCCGCCGCCGTCGGTCACCCGCTCGATCTGGCCCAGGCCAACCTGTCCACCTCGGCCCGCGATGTGGTGCGGGGCATCCATTTCGCCGACGTGCCACCGGGACAGGCCAAGTACGTCACCTGTGTGGCCGGGGCCGTGCTGGACGTGGTGGTGGATCTGCGGGTCGGCTCGCCCACGTTCGGCGCCTGGGAGTCGGTGCTGCTCGACGACGCCGACCGGCGGGCGGTCTACCTGGCCGAGGGGCTGGGGCACGCGTTCTGCTCGCTCACCGACGGCGCCACCGTGGCCTATCTCTGCTCGAGCACCTATCGCCCCGGGCACGAGCACGGCGTCGACCCGCTCGATCCCGAACTCGGCATCGTCTGGCCGGCCGCGGTACCGCTGATGTCCACGAAGGACAGTGCGGCGCCTTCGCTGGCCGAGGCTCGGGCGACCGGATTGCTGCCGACTTATGAAGAGTGTGGACAGTACGTGAAAACACTTCGTCGTGATGCTGACAGCCCCGTTTCCGTCACAGATGATTGACCGCCGACATCCGCTGTAGTAAGCGTTCGGAGCGGCGACGGCTATTGCGGCACGGTGTGCGCCGGTAATGCCGATAGTCCGATGTGAACACATTGGACGCGAACGGTTCTCAGACTCACCCGATCCTCCAATTCGCACCGCACGGAAAGGCCTAGCGCACCGGGTCTCCGGGTTGCCAGTCTTGGCGAGGAGTCCTCGTGAGTGACCGCCGGGACACCGATTGTGCATCGAAGTCCGCAACTCGGACAGTTCAGGCTCGGTCGCTGACGGAGGCACCCCGTGCAGACAGTCGGATCAGCATCCACCCTCGACCTCGCTGCCCGGAAAAGCCCGCTCGACACTCGGATTCCGCCCGGTGCCACCCGGGTCGGCTGGCAGAGCAGATACGTCCGGGCGCTCTACCTCATCGACGCGGTGGCCGGCCTCGGCGCGGCGTCGGCGGCCCTGGTGGTGCGCTTCGGCTCACCCGTGCGGGAGCCGCTGATCGGTGGCTATCTGCTGATGAGCCTGGTGTTCCCGGCGATCTGGATGGCCTGCCTGGCGCTCAATCGCGCGTATGAGACCCGGCACCTGTTCGTGGGCACCGACGAGTACGCCCGGGTATTCCGATCCGGTCTGGCATTGACGGCCGTGCTGGCGATTGTGTCGTTCTCGTTCGACCTCCGCCTGGCCCGGGGATACGTCATTGTCGCGGTGCCGCTGGCGGTGACGGCCAATTTGGCCGCGCGCTATGTGATGCGGCAGCGGCTGCACCGCTCGTGGGCCCGCAGCGAACGGCTCCACCGGGTCATTCTGGTCGGCCACGCGCGGGCCGTCGCCGACATGGCCCGCCGGTTGCGCCGGGAACGGCACCACGGCCTCGGTGTCATCGGCGCGTGCCTGCCGCCGGGTGCGAGCCGCTCCGGCTTCGACGCCGGCATGCCCCCGGTCTACGGCACCTTCGACGGGGTGGCCGCGGCGGTCGGCCGGGCCGGGGCGGACACCGTGGTCGTGCTGGCCTGCCCCGAGATCGACGGCGCCGCGCTGCGCCGGCTCGCCTGGCAGCTGGAACGCGACGACACCGACCTCATCGTGGCCAGCACGCTCGTCGACGTCGCCGGTGACCGCACGACGATCCGCCCGGTCGACGGCCTGCCGATGCTGCATGTGGACCATCCGCGCCTCAAGGGCAGCGCCCGCTTGGTCAAGGCGGTATTCGACCGGGTCGGCGCCCTGACCCTGCTCCTGCTCGGCGCGCCGGTGCTGGCCGTGGTGGCCGCCCTGGTCATGTTCGGCCCCGGCGGCCGTGGCCCGGCGATCTTCCGGCAGGAGCGGGTCGGCAAGGACGGGCGGCTGTTCGTGCTCTACAAGTTCCGCACCATGGTCGTGAACGCCGAGCAGCGCCTCACCCAGCTGCGCGACCTCAACGACACCGACGGCGAGCTGTTCAAGATGCGCGACGACCCGCGGGTCACGCCGGTCGGCCGGTGGTTGCGCCGCCTGTCCCTCGACGAGCTGCCCCAGCTGGTGAACGTGCTGAAGGGCGACATGTCGCTGGTCGGCCCGCGGCCGCCCCTGGCCCGCGAGGTGGCCGGCTACCCGTCCGACATGCTGCGGCGCCTGGTGGTCAAGCCCGGCCTGACCGGGCTGTGGCAGGTGTCCGGCCGCTCCGACCTGTCCTGGGAGGAGTCGATCCGGCTCGACCTGACGTACGTCGAGAACTGGTCGTTGTCCATGGATCTGGCCATCCTGGCCCGGACGGTGAGCGCGGTGGTCCGGAGCTCCGGCGCCTACTGACCCGGTGGGCCGGAAAGAACTGGACGCGCTGAGGCCCGGCCTTGTAGCTTGCAGCCGACCGCGACGACGCCCGAGGAGGTGAGCCCCATGAACGCTGTATCGATGTGGGTGCTCCCGCCGGCCGTCGCGGTCGGGCGATCGACGTAGGTGTCGCCAGGAGCGCCTGACCGACGCTCCCGAAAGGCCACACCCATGTACGACGTTGTCATCGCCGGATGCGGACCGGCCGGCGCCATGCTGGCTGCCGAGCTTCGACTGCACGATGTGCGGGTCCTCGTTCTCGAGAAGGAGACCGAGCCCGCCTCGTTCGTCCGCATCGTCGGCCTGCACATCCGCACCCTCGAGTTGCTGGCCATGCGCGGGCTCCTGGACCGGGTCCTCGAACACGGCCGGCGACGGCCGGCCGCCGGTTTCTTCGCCGCCATCGCCAAGCCCGCGCCGCGAAACCTGGATTCCCGGTACGCCTACCTGGTGGGCATCCCCCAGCCGGTCATCGTGCGCCTGCTCGAGGAGCGGGCAATCGAACTGGGGGCTCAGGTCCGCCACGGTTGCGCGGTGGCCGGTCTCGAGCAGGACGACGAGGGTGTGACGGTCGAGCTGGCCGGCGGCGAACGACTACGCGCCCGCTATCTCGTCGGCTGTGACGGTGGGCGCAGCACGGTGCGCAAACTGGCCGGGATCGGTTTCCCCGGCGAGCCCGCGCGGACCGCGACGCTGATGGGCGAGATGGAAGTGGGCGTGCCGCCGGAGGAGGTCGCCGCCACGATGGCCGAGATCGGCCGGACCGACCGGCGGGTCAGCCTCCAGCCGTTCGGCAACGGCGTCTATCGCGTCATCGTCCCCGCGGCCGGAGCCGGCGACCGTGCGACGCCCACTGTCGAGGACTTCCGGGAACAGTTGCGCACGATCACCGGGACCGATCTCGGCGTGCACTCCCCGCGCTGGCTGTCGCGTTTCTCCGACACCACCCGGCTGGCCGAACGGTATCGGGCCGGGCGCGTGCTGCTGGCCGGCGACGATCAGTCCGACCTCGACGATCACCTCGCGCGCTGGTTCGGGTTGCCCGCCTGATTCCTGCCGGTCCGCTGGGAAGCGTCGACCGACGGCAACCCATCGCGCGTCGGCGCATGCGGCTCTCCTCAGGTGGCCGGCTCGAACAGGACGTCGACCCAGTAGTTGCTGGCTTGCCAGCTCGCGGACGGGAAGCCGCCGCCGGCCCCGTAGCGGTAGACGCCGTTGGGGCCGTCGAGGCCGTCCCGCAAGGCGTGCAGCGGACCGTTGTCGGCGCCGGCGGTGGTGAAGTAGCCACTGTCGGCGGCGTACCGGCCGGCCGGCGCGTAATACGAGACGATGTACGTGGCGCCGGCGCTGATCGGCACCGGCGTGGCGAACGTCGCCGTCTGCCAGCCGGTGGCGCTCTCACCCGTGAACGTGACCGTGCCGAGGCCGGCCCCGGCGGCGCTCCACAGGTGGCCGACGTGCGTACCGGTGTTGCCGCTGCCCTTGTAGAACCGCACGCCGGTCACCAGCCCGGCCACGTCCGACCGGAATTTCGTGCCGACCTCGACGGCGTCGGTGTCCGGCTCGGCCGGGGTGCCGGGCGTCGCCGAGGCGGCCCAGATCGAACAGGGGCAGCCGCTGGGCGCGCTCGCCGCGGTGGTGAACGACCAGGAGGTGGCCGGCAGGACGTTGCCGGCGGCATCCCGCGCGCCGCTGACCGCAACCGTGTACTGAGCCGACGCGGCGAGCTGGGCCGCCGGGGTGAAGGTCACCCGTGAGGTGGCGGCGTCGTAGGCCGTGGCGCCCGCGACAGCGCCGGCCGGACCGGTGAGCGTCACGACGGCGCCGGACACTTGTTCGCTGAAGGTCGCGGTCGCCGCGGTCGTCCGGGCCACGCCGGTGGCGCCGGCCGCCGGGGTCCGCGCGACCACCGCCGGCGCGGTCGTGTCGGGCGTGCCGCCGCCGGGACTGAACATGACGTCGACCCAGTAGTTGGCCGACTCCCAGGCCAGGGTGGGGAAGCCCGGCCCGAAACGGTAGACGCCGTTGGCTCCGTCGGCCCCGTCCCGCGGGGCGTGCAGCGGGGCGTTGTCGTAGCCTCGGGCCGCGAAGTAGGTCGGGTCGGCGGCGTAGCGGCCGTTCGGCGCGTAGTACGACACCACGTACGTCGTGCCAGCGGCCAGCGACACCGGGGTGGACAGGGTGGCCTGCTGCCAGCCGGACGCCGTCTCACCGGTGAAGGTGACGGTCGACAGCAGCGTGCCCGAGGCCGTCCACAGGCGCCCGACGTGGGTGCCGGTGTTGGCCGGGCTCTTGTAGAACCGGATCGCCGTCACCCGGCCGGCCACGTCGGCGCGGAACTTCGTGCCGACCTCGGTGCCGGTGGAGTCGGGGTCCGCGGCGATCCCCGGGGTGGCGCCCGGTCCCCAGAGGCTGCACGGGCACGACCGGGCCCCGACGGTGACGGCCACCGCCGTGTCCGCGCCCACGTTGGCGCTGTCGTCGGTGGCCCGCACCCGGATCGTGGCCGGGCCACTCGCGGTCGGGTTCCACGCGTACGTCCAGGTCGCCCGGCCGGTGGCCGGATGCCAGGTGGCGCCGTTGTCGGTGGACACCTCGACCCCGCCGACCACGCCGCCACCGGCGTCGGTGGCCGTGCCGGCGACGGTCACCGGGGAGCCGGCCTGCACGCTCGCGCCGGCGGCGGGCGCGGTGATGGCGGCGCTCGGACCGGTGGCGTCCGTGGACCGCGTGGCGGCGCTCAGACCGGACTGGAGCGTGGCCGGTTGGGCGCCCAGGTCGGCGAACAGGTTGACGGTGGCCTGGCGCATCGGGGTGCTGGCCGCGCCGGAGCCGCGGTCGTGGGTGCTGTCGAGACCCCACGACCACTGGACCGTCCCGGCCCCGAAGACCAGCGCGCCGCTGGGCGCGCGGTACATCGTGAGGCGGTGGGTGGCGCTGCCGGTCGCGTAGGTCGAGCCGTGGTCCTGCAGGACGTCGAGTCCGCTCGCGGTGGTCGTGGAGAGCCGGATCAGGCCGCGGGGCCGGGCCCCGTTGTCGGCGTCCTCGTCCCACTCGTACCCGACCGTGCCGGTGCCCAGGGTCGCGGTCGCGCCAGCCGCCTGCGTCGCCACCGAGGTGCCGCGCCAGAACCGCATCCGGCCGTCCTCGGCCGGCACCCGCAGGCTCACCGTGCCCGCGTTGACCTTGAAGAGGGTGCCGGTCAGCCCGTTCTCGGGACGGTTGCCGTCGGCCGGTGGGCTGAACCGCGGGTCGCGCCAGGTGCCGGTCCACTCCGCGGCCGGGTCGATCTTGGCATTGGCGTGGGTCTCCTTGTACGACACCAGGGTCCGGTACGGGGTGCCCGAGCCGTCGATCGACGTCTCCCACCGGGTCTTCCAGAACACCTCGTTGCCGCTGAAGAAGGCGAGGTGCACGCCGGCGTCCCGGGCGGCCTCCACGTTGGCCCGCTGCCGCCCCGACCAGTACTCGTCATGGCCGACCGACAGGAACGCCTTGTGGTTGGTCAGCAACGAGCCGCGGGCGTCGGTGTCGACGCCGGCGAGGTAGCTCACGTCGTAGCCGTTGGCCTCGAGCCACCGCACCATCGGGTACTCGGCGTTGAAGACCATGTCCTCCGGGCCGGTCCCGCGCGTGGTGACCGGCCGGTTGTAACTGACCTTGTACGACCGCCCGGCCGGCGACCCGGCGTAGAAACTGTTCCCGCCGTACTGGTTGTAGGCCTGCCAGGTCGTGTCCGAGGTCTGCAGGACCAGGTCGGAGCGGCTGGCGTCATCGCGTACGACGAACACGACCAGGCTCGCGCCCGAGGTGCCGTCGGTGCGGGTCAGCCGGGCGAAGTAGATGCCGGACACCGCCGTCGCGGGCACCGGCCAGGAGGCTGAGACCGCCCAGTTGCCGCAGTCGACCAGCCCGGTCGCCGGGGCGGTGAGGCAGTCCGGCTGGGTCTGCCGCCCGACCGGGTTCACGGTCGTGATCAGCCGGGCCCCGGCCCCGCCGTAGTAGCCCATCCGGTAGATGTCCAGCCGGTACGAGGCGGCCGTGGTCTTCACCTTGAACCGCTGCGTCCCCCCGACGTTGACGCTCATCTCGGTGGCGAAGCCCTGGATCGCCGCGCTGCCCGACCCGGCGACGTCCCACGTCGAGGACGGGGTGCCGGGCTTGCTGTTCTCGCACGCGACCGGATTGACCAGCGGGGCGCACGGATCGGCGGCCCGGGCCGGGGCCGGCACGGACAGGCCGGCCACGACCAGGACGAGCGCGAGAAGGGGCCGCAACGATCGGGGCATGGTGGGTACCGCCTTACCGGGCCGTCGGGACGTTCTCGAGGAGAGCGCTGTGCGGGGGCCGGGGCTCGTCGACCTCGGGCCAGCCGGCCCGCCAGGTGCGGCGCTCGCGCCAGACGGCCGTCCAGTCGACGCCGCGGGCCCGGTCGCGGCCGAGCAGGGTCTTGCCGACCGCGCGCAGGCCGACCCCGGTCGTCATCAGGCCGAGGGCCACGCGGGCACGACCGGGCGACCAGTGCCGCCGGACGTAGGTCGCCTTGCCCCGCAGGATCTTGATGCGCTGGCCCTCGGAGCTGGACGACGCGCCGCCGACGTGGATGACGGCGGCGTCCGGCACCACGACCGGGCTGGCGCCCAGCGCCGCGGCCCGGGTGCAGAGGTCGATGTCGTCGCTGTAGAGGAAGTAGACCGGGTCGAACCCGCCCAGCCGGTCGAACAGGTCGCGCTCGACGAGCATGCAGCAGCCGGAGACGGCCGGCACCTCACGGACGCTGCGGCGGTCGTACCCGGGAAGGCCCTCGGGGTCGAACCAGCCGATGGCCGAGCCCAGGCCGGTGGCGAACCCGACGTAGCCGCGCAGGCTGGGCAGGCCCCAGCAGGAATACCTGTCGTCGGTCCCGTCGGGGTGAAGGGTCCGCCCGGTGTAGATGCCGTGCCGTGGATGGGCCCGGGCGAAACGGAACAGCTCGGCCACGGGGTGCCCGACCGGGGCCGCGTCCGGGTTGAGCAGCAGGACGTAGCGGCCCGTGCCGGCCACCACGCCCCGGTTGACGCCGCGGCCCCAGCCCACGTTGACCGGCAGCCGCACCAGCCGTACCTCCGGGAACTCCGCAGCCACGGCGTCGGCCGAACCGTCGGACGAGGCGTTGTCCACCACCGTGACGTCGAAGCTGACGTCGTCGGTGCGGCTGGCCGACAGCCTCTTCAGCCCGTCCAGCGTGAGCTCGCGGGTGTTGTACGAGACGATGACGACCGAAACGTCGGGACGGCTCATCGGACGGCTCCGCCCCGCAGGCGCCGGCCCGCGCTGCCGGCCAGCAGGCGCACGGCGAAGGGCAGGTCGTCGACCAGGTAGCGGCGCATCAGCCGGCGCGGCTCGAGCCGGAGCCGGTGCACCCATTCCAGGCCGCTGTCCTGCATCCAGCCGGGCGCCCGGGACTGCACCCCGGCGACGAAGCCGATGGCCGCGCCGCAGCCCAGGAACCAGGTGTGCGGCAGACGCGGCCGCAGCCGGGCGATGACGCGCTCCTGCTTGGGAAAGCCGAAGCCGACGAAGACCAGATCCGGGGCGGCGCCGGCGACCTCGTCACAGACCTCGTCGTACTCCTCGGGGCGGGCGTCGAAACCGATCGAGGGGCTGAGATGGCCGGCCCGCTTGAGATCGGGCAACCGCTCGCGCAGGACCTCGTCGGCCCGCTCCGCCGTCCCCGGTTCGCCGCCGAGCAGATACACCGACCGCCCGGCTTCGGCCATCGCGGCGGACAGGCTCCAGATCAGATCCGAGCCCGGAACCCGGGCCGGCAACGGATCGCCGGCCAGGCGCGAGGCCCAAATGAGAGGTTTCCCGTCAGCCACCACAATCTCGGATGCCGCCAGATGTCCCTTCAACTCGGGATCTCGCACGACTCGATGCAGGATGTCCACATTGGGGGTGACTATCTGCCCGCCCCGCCCGCCGGACAACTCCGCCACAACCCGTGCGATCACCTCTTGTTCAGCCAACGGATCAAAATGGACACCGGCCAGGTCGACGGTCTTCCGTTGAGCCACAACGGTTTCCGGGACGCTTCGAGACGCCTGCATGCTCTGGAAGTTACCGACCCGCGACTCTGTGGACGGAGACCCGAATGGCCCTCAGGTGTGTCGAGAACGCGATAGCGGCTCGTCCATTCGACCGGTTGTTGCCGGCCCGCCCGGCCGGAAGCATCACGGTGTGCGAATCAGCGTCATCCTGCCCGCTTTCAACGAGGAAGCCGGCATCGGCCCGACTTTGCGGACATTGACGGGAAACGCCGACGACAACATCGAGATCATCGTGGCGGCCAACGGATGCACCGACCGGACGGCCGAAGTGGCCCGCTCGTTCGGGGTCCGGGTCGTCGAGGTCGGCGCTCCCTCCAAGACGGCCGCGCTCAACGCGGCCGACGAGGTGGCCACCGGCGACGTCCGCGTCTACCTCGACGCCGACGTCCCGGCCGACCCCGGCGTGCTGCGCCGGCTGGCCGACGAGGTGAACCGGCCCGGCATCGAGGCGGCCGTGCCGCGGCCGGCCGTCGACACGTCGGCCAGCACGTGGCCGGTCCGTGCCTTCTACGCGGTGAACAGCCGCCTGCCCGTGTTCCGGGGACGCCTGTTCGGCCGCGGGATCATCGCGGTCTCGTCGCACGCCCGGTCCCGCTTCGTCCGGTTCCCCGAGATCACCGCCGACGACATGTTTCTCGACGCGGTCGTGCCCGACGGCGAGAAGGCCGAGATCGACGTCCCGGTGCGCGTGGTGGCGCCCCGCACGGCCGGCGACCTGATCCGCCGGGTCGCCCGCGCCCGTGACGGCAACGCCGAGTTCGAGCGCTACCTGCGGGCCCACCCGGAGGTCGTCGCCACGCCGGCGACGGCCGACCCGGCATCGTGGTTGCGTGACGTGGTCCTGCGGCGACCGTGGCTGCTGCCCTCGGCCGTCGTCTACGTCACGGTGGTGCTGCTGGCCGAGCGGACGAGGCGCTCGGCCTCCTGGGACGTCCGCTCCGGGTGGGGACGTCCGGCCGTCCCGGTCCCGCGACAGCGGACACCGGCCGACCCCGTGCCCGCGCGCGACACGCCTTGACCACGGTGAGAGGGACAGACCTGTGCGAGTGACAACCACCGACCGGCGCCGCCTGATCGCCGTCGCGGCCGCGGTCACGCTGCTGATCGTGGCGGTGATCGTGGCGCTCGTGGTCAACCGCGGCACGACCGAGACGCCCCGGCCGGCCGCCGCCCCCGCCGCGGCCGAGACGTTCTCCTTCTTCGCCGGCGACGACATCACCGGCGTGCAGACCACCCAGGAGGAGGCGCCGGTCGAGATCGGGCTGCGCTTCTCGTCCCGGAGCGACGGCGTCCTGTCGGCCGTGCGCTTCCTGCGCGCCCACAACGACAGCAGCAGCCACCCGGTGACCGTCTGGAGCGTGCGCGGCGGCAAGAAGCTGGCCGGCGCGACCTCCAGCGCGACCCTCACCGGCTGGCAGGACGTGCCGCTGTCGTCGCCGGTGCCGATCAAGGCCGGTGAGCAGTACGTCGTCTCGTACCAGGCCGACCGTTACCGGGCCAGCACGGGATTCTTCCGCAAACCGGCGCAGGCCGGGCCGCTGAGCGCGGTCGCCGACGCCGGTGTCTTCGCCTACGACAAGGGAACCCTGCCCGCCCTGTCCTATCAGGCCAGCAACTACTGGGTGGACGTCGTCTTCCAGCCGGCGGCGGCGGCGAGCGCGGCGGCGCCGGGCGCGGCGACGCCCTCGTCCGGCGCGGCCGCAGCGGCGGCGCTGAGCCTGCCCCGCATCCCCTGGGAGGGCGGCCCGTCGTATTACAAGTCGTTCGCGCCGGCCCGCAATTCCGGCTGGGACAAGGATTCGTTCTTCCCCGTCGCCGTCTGGTACGAGGGTGTCGGCCGCCAGCAGGAGGTCGACCTCGACAAGAAGATGGGCCTCAACACCTACATCATGCTGACCGGCGATTCGGACCTCGAGCTGATCCGCCGCAACGGGATGTCCGCGATGATCGCCGAGGACCACAAGGACCGGGGCGACGAGAGCGTCGGGTGGGTCCTCGCCGACGAGGCCGACATGTGGGGCGGCGCCGGCGACGGCCGCTGGACCGGCAAGTGGCCCGGTCAGGGCGAGGTCTGCACGCCGAAGGGGTCGGGCTGCGGCAAGGACATCCAGGCGACGCTGCACGGCAAGCTGCCCAAGGACGGCCGCATGGCCTACGCCAACTACGGCAAGGGCGTCATGTTCTGGCAGTCCGACGCGGATGCCGCGAAGCTCGTCAACAGCTACTCCGCCGTCGTGTCCAACGACATCTACTGGTACACCGACGGCAACGTCTGCCGGGCCGACCACGAGGGTCGTGTCCTGGGAGTCAAGGAGGAGTTCTGCCGGCGGGCCGCGAACTACGGGCTGACCGTCGACCGCATGCGCACCCTCGACGCGGCCGACGGCAAACGCCAGCCCGTCTTCAACTTCGTCGAGGTCAGCCACCCCGGCAGCGACGCGGCCCTGCCCACCATCACCGGCGAGCAACTGGCCGGCGCGGTGATGAGCTCGCTGATCCACGAGGCCCGCGGCATCATCTACTTCAATCACAACTTCGGCGGCCCCTGCGTCTCCCAGCATGTCCTGCGGGAGAAGTGCGGTGACGCGGTGCGCCCGGCCGTGACCGAGGTCAACCGGCGCATCACCCGGCTGGCGCCCGTGCTCAACACCCAGTCGTACCAGTGGACGTTCAACCCGGCCCTGGACACCATGCTCAAGGCGCACGACGGGTCGTACTACATCTTCGCGATGCCCGGCCGCGAAGGCGGCACGGGCGAGCAGACCCTGGCGCTGCCGCCCGGTCTGACCGGGGCCCGGGCCGAGGTCATGTTCGAGAACAGAACCGTCCCGATCACCGGCGGCCACCTGCGTGACACCTTCGGTAGTGAGTCTTCCTACCACATCTACCGAGTCGTTCCGTGAGAGCAAACTGAGAGGAAGACGTGGATTTCTGGGATCTCACGAAGGTGTTGCTGCGGCGGTGGTATCTCACCGTGCCGTTCCTGTTGCTGACGGCCTATGCGGCCTATTGGACAGGCTCCACCATCCAGCCCGACTACGTCGCCACGTCGTACGTCCAGGTTGTCCCGCCCACCGCCCCGGAGGAGCCGCAGACCGGGGTACCCAAGAAGAATCCGGGCCCGATCAACCCGTGGCTCTCCCTGGGCTACAACGCCCTGGGTCAGGCTGCCGTGCTGACGGTGCAGGACACCACCGTGCTCGAACAGCTCAAGGCGCAGGGCCTGTCCGACACCGTCCTGATCACCCTCGACGACCAATCGCCCGTGGTGACGATCGAGGCCATCGGCACCACCAAGGAGCAGGCCGCGGCCACCACCGAAGAGGTGGTCAAGCGCCTCGACGTGAGCGTCCGAGAGCTGCAGGCCGAGTACGGGGCCAAGAAGACGAGCTACGCCACGACGCGGCGCCTCGACCAGGGCACCAACATCGTGGAGAAGAACTCCAAGGTCAAGCGGGCGCTGGTCGCCGTCCTCGGGGCCGGTGTGCTGGCCAGTACGGCCGTGACGATCGGGGTGGACGCCCTGCTGCGGCGCCGCTCCCGGCTCAAGGCGGCCCGCGCCGCGGACGACGCCGGGACGACGCCCACCAGCGGCCCACCGGCCGGAACAGCGGTCGTGCCGGTGAGCCCTGCCCCCGTCCCCGCCTCCGCGCCCGCGCCGGCGCCCCGGCCCGCCGGTCGGGAGTACGCGTCCTCCGCGCTCGACGACGAACCCGGGGACCGCACCGTCCAGATCCGGCCGGCCCAGAAGTCCTCCCCGTTACGCATTCCCGGTGAGGCGACGATCGTGCTGCCCACACCCGGCAGCCGGCCGAGCGAGTCCGGCGCCGGGCACAACGGCAAGGACCCGCGGCCTTGACGTCGAGCGCCCACCTCGCCGACTTCGATCCGTCCCTGATCGCCGACCGGACGTATCTCACCCGGCGGCGATTCACGACGGTCGACGCGCCGGCGGTGCTGTCGCTCACGATCGGCCTGCTGACCCTCTTCCCCGCCTATCTCATCGTCCCGGGCCTGACCGACCTCGGACGGCCCGCCCTGATCGGGGCCTTCCTGCTGGGCTGCTGGTGGCTGGTCGCCCGGCTGAGCCCGCGGCTGATGATGGTCGGCCCGCAGCCGGCCCGGTGGATCGCGCTGGTCTACGTCCTGTCGCTCCTGGTGTCGTACGCCGTCGGCTTCCTGCGGGGCTTGACGACGATGGAGATGAACTCGGCGGACCGGGCCATGCTGGGCGCCATCGCGTTCCTCGGCGTCATGCTGATCGCCGCCGACGGCATCCCGAACTGGGCCCGGCTGCAGGGGGTTCTGCGGGTCTTCGTCTGGTGCGCCTGCTTCATGGCCGTCATCGGGCTGGTCCAGGCCCTGCTCTACATCGACCTCACGCAGCGGCTGATGATCCCCGGCCTGCAGCCCAAGGGCTGGATCGTCGGCCTGGAGCTGCGCGGCGGCGGCGTCCGGGTCGCCAGCACCGCGTTCCACTACATCGAGTTCAGCCTCATCATGGTGATGGCCCTGCCGTTCGCCATCCACTTCGCCCGCTTCGCGCCGACCCCGCGGCAACGGCACCTGTTCGCGGTGGCCGCGCTGCTGATCGCCGGCGCGGTACCGGTGACGATGTCCCGCACCGGCTTCCTGGCCCTCGGCGTCGTGCTGGCCGTGCTGGTCCCGGTGTGGGGGTGGCGGTTGCGCTACAACATGCTCGTCATCGGCACTGGTCTGCTGGTCGCGATGGCGGTGGCCAAGCCGAACGTGGCGTCGACGATCTCGGGCATCTTCCTCGACGCCGAGAACGACCCCAGCATCACCGCGCGGACCAAACGGTACGAGATGGTGGGCCACTACTTCTCGCAGACGCCGTGGCTGGGCCGGGGCACCGGCACCTGGGTCTCCCCCCAGTACCAGTACCTCGACAACCAGTGGCTGGGAACGGCCCTGTCCAACGGCGTGGTCGGGGTCGCCGCCCTGGCGACGTTGTACATCGGCGCTGTCTGGCTCGCCGGCCTGGCCCTGCGGCGCACCACCGTGGCCGCGGAGCGGCATCTCTGCGCCTGCCTGATCGCCGTGGCCCTGACCGGCATCCTGGCCAACGCCACCTTCGACGCCCTCGGCTTCAGCACGTACTCCACGGTGCTGGCGCTGATGCTCGGCCTGTGCGGGGCCGTCTGGCGCTTCACCCACCCGGCCCGAGCCGTCCGCACCTCGGCGCCGCTCCGGGCCGACCGATGACCGTGTTTCCTGCCCTTGGCCGCGCGGCCCCCGCCCGGCCGACCCGACGGAGGCCGACGATGCGCATCCTCACCTGCCTGCACACCCTGGAGATCGGTGGCAGCCAGATCAACGCCATCGAGATCGCCGCGAGCGTGGCCCGGCACGGGCACGAGGTGATCATCTACGGCCCGGACGGCGAGCTGCGCCCGATGGTGGCCGGCCTGGGCCTGGAGTTCGTGCCGGCCCCGCCGAAGGGTGAACCGCCGTCCCGGCGCAACGTGGCTGCCATCGCCGAGGTCGTGCGCGGGCGCGACATCGACCTGGTCCACGCGTACGAGTGGGCACCCACCCTGGAATCGGCCTATGGCGCCTATCTGCGCGATGGGGTGCCGCTCGTCTCCACCGTCCTGTCCATGGAGGTGCCGGCCTGGGTGCCCAGGCACCTGCCGCTGATCGTGGGAACCCACGAGATCGCCGAGCGCGAGCGTGGCCTGCGTCCCGATGTCCACGTCATCGAGCCGCCCGTCGACACCGAGGCCAACGCCCCGGTCGCCGACAACCGGCAGGCCCGCAAGAACCTGGGCCTGGCCGACGACGAGATCGCCGTGGTGTCGGTGTCCCGGCTGGCCGCGGCGCTCAAGCTGGAAGGTCTGCTGGCTGCGACCCGCGCGGTGGGGGCGCTCGACCCGGCGTTGCGGGTCCGGCTCCTCATCGTCGGGGACGGCCCCTGCCGCGCCGAGATCCAGGCCGCCGCGGACGAGGTGAACGCCCATCGCGGCGCGGAGGTGGTGACGCTGACCGGGGCGATGCTCGATCCGCACGACGCGTACGCCGCCGCCGACCTCATGATCGGCATGGGCATGTCCGCGCTGCGCTCGATGTCCTTCGCCAAGCCCCTGATCGTGCAGGGTGAAGCCGGCTTCTGGCTCACGCTGACGCCGGCAACGCTGCCGGTCTTCCTCGAGCAGGGCTTCTACGGCGTCGGCGACGGCTCGGACGGCACCCCGGCCGTGACCGCGGCGCTCGACGAGCTCAGCCGTGACCGGGCCCGCTGGGCCGGGCTGGGCGAGCTGGGCCGGTCGGTGGTCGTCGACCGGTTCAGCCTGGCAGCCGCGGCGCAGCGCCAACTCGACATCTACACGGACGCTGTGCGCCGTCCCGCCGGCCGGCTCCGCCGAGCGGCGGCGCTGGCTCATCCGACGGCGCACCTGATCAATTTCAAAGCTCACCTGGCGCGTCAGCGCCGGGCGCGATAGGAACCTCATGGCCACGGCTCACAAGGTCAAGCGGGCGCTCGCCTGGAGCACCGTCAACAACGTCGTCCTGCGCGTCAGCAACCTGGCCGTGGGCATTCTGCTCGCCCGGCTCCTGTCGCCCGAGGAGTTCGGTGTCTTCGCGGTGGCGATGACGGCCCTCGCGATCGTCATGGCGCTCGCCGATCTGGGCATGAGCGCCGACATCGTCCGGCACGGCGTCCAGGGGCGAGCCGGCACGGTCACCACCATCTCGATGGTCACCAGCGCGCTGCTCACCGCCGGCATGTGGCTCGCCGCCGGTCCGGTGTCGGACGCCATGGGCAGCCCGCAGGCGGCGCCGGTCGTCCGGGTCATGTCGCTGACGCTGCTGCTCAGCGGCCTGTCGGTGGTGCCCTACGCGATCATGCAGAGGGAGTACCGGCAGTCGGCCCAGATGGGTCTCGACACGACCAGCTTCGTGCTCGGCACGGCCCTGACCGTCGGCTTCGTCCTGCTCGGCATGGGCGCGATGGCCCTGGCCCTGTCCCGGGTCATCGCCCAGGCGGTCGTGACGGTGTTCCAGTTCATCCTCACGCGCACCCGGCCGGTCTTCGGGTTCGACCGCGGCGTCACCGGTCAGCTTCTCGTCTTCGGGGTTCCGCTGGCCGCGGCCAACGTGCTGTCCTGGGTCGTCATGAACGCCGGGCACCTGACCGTGGGAGCCGTGGCCGGCACGGTGATGCTCGGTCTCTACACCCTCGCCTTCAACATCTCGACGTGGCCGATGAGCGCGCTCGGCATGGCCATCCGGGTCGTCGCGCTGCCCGCTTTCGCCGGCACCCGGGACGACGCCCGCCGAGCCGACGGGTTCGTGGCGGCCGCGGCCCTCACCTGGGGTGTGGCTCTGCTCGTCGGGGTGGGCCTGTCCGCGCTCGCCCCCGTGATCGTCCCTCTGCTGTACGGCGAACGCTGGTCACCGGCCGCCGCCGCCCTGGCCGGGCTGGCGGTCTTCGGCGCCCTCCGGGTGCTCTTCGACCTGATCGCGACGTTCCTCATCGCGGTCGGCGCTAGCCGCCCGGTCCTGGTCGTCCAGGCCGTCTGGCTCGTCGTCCTCCTGCCCGCGGTCATCGTCGGCCAGCGCGAGTTCGGACTGGCCGGCACCGGCTGGGCCCAGGTGATCGTCTGCGCGGTTCTGGTGCTGCCGCTCTACGCCGTCTTCCTGCGCCGCCATCACGTGCCGCTCGGCACCTTCGCCCTGCGCCTGCTGGCCCCCGCGCTGCTCGCCGTGCCCGCCGTCCTGGCCGGGCGATGGGCGGTCACCGTCGTTTCCGGCGCGTTCCCGCGTCTGCTGCTGGGCGGCGCCGTCACCGCGGCCGTCTACGTCGTCCCGTTGCTGCCGTGGCTGCGACGCCGGCTCGCCGAGTTGCGCGGGATCGCGAGCGACCCGGCGGTCACCACCGAGATCGACCAAGCGGCGCTCGCCGTCGCGGCGAAGGGTTGAGATGAACAAGCTACGTGCCCGGACAGTTGTGGCGCCGCCGCGGAGCGAGGCGTCCACCCGCACGACGGCCCGGGTGTCGGTCGTGATCCCGACCTACAACTACGGTCGGTTTCTGCCGTCGAGCGTCGGCAGTGTTCTCGCCCAGGAGGGCGTCGAGGTCGAGGTCGTCGTGGTCGACGACTGCTCCACCGACGACAGCCGCGCCGTGGCCCGGGAGCTGGCCCACGGCGACGATCGGGTGATCGTGGTGGAGAACCCGGCGAACCACGGGCCCTGCGCCGCCTTCAACGACGGGCTGGAGCGGGCCACCGGCGAGTTCGTCGTGCGCCTCGACGCCGACGACCTGCTGACGCCGGGCAGCCTCGCACGCGCCGTACGGGTCTTCGACACCTTCCCCGACGTCGGGCTCGTCTACGGCCATCCCGTCCACTTCCACAGCGACAACCCGCCGGCTGCGCGCACGGAGGCCACCGGCTGGACGGTGTGGGCCGGCGAGGACTGGCTCGCCGAGCGCTGCCGGACCGGCGTCAACTGCATCACCACACCCGAGGCGGTCGTGCGGGCGAGCGTCTACGCCGAGGTCGGCCCCTGGGACACCCGGATGCGCTACGCGTGCGACATGGAGGCCTGGATGCGGGTGTCGGCAGTCGCCGACGTGGCCCGTATCGAGGGCGCCGACCAGGCCCTGCACCGCGAGCACTCGGCCAGCCTGAGCGTCAACGCCGGCTCGGGGCGCCTGCTCGACCTGCGCGAGAGGCGGGTCGCCTTCGACGCCGTCTTCGAGGGACCGGGCGGCAAGCTGGCGCAGGCCACGCAGCTGCACGAGCGGGCTCGGCGGGCTCTGGCCACCGAGGCCCTCGAGGCCTGCTATCACGCCTACGACCGCAGGCTCACCGGCGTCGAGCCGATCGACGAGTACGTGGCCTTCGCGCTCGAGACCTATCCGGCGGCGCGCGAGCTGAAGGACTGGCGGCGGCTCGAGGCCCGGCGGCGGCTCGGGCCTCGCCTGTCCCCCGTCGTGCCGACGTTCTTCGCCTGGGAGGTCTACCGGCGGCTGCGCAACGACGCGAACTACCGCCGGTGGATCGAGCGAGGGGTCTAGGACTTTCCCTGGAGCAGCGGCTGATAGAAGGCCGTCAGGTCTTCGCGCAGGTTGGCCGGTGAGTATCGGGAGAGCACCTGCCGCGACGCGATCTCGCCCTTCTTGGCCAGCAACGCGGCATCGGTGGCGCACGCGTCCTCGACGGCGCGGGCCAGGGCCAGCAGATCGCCGTCGGCCACCGGCGAGCAGTGCGCCGCGTCGAAGAACTCCCGGCCGGCCAGACCGGGATAGCCCACCACGTAGGACCCGCAGGCCATCGCCTCGGCCGGTGGCAATCCGAAGCCCTCACGGTCGCTGAAGCTGAGGAAGATGGCGCTGTCGCGCATGATGTCGGCGGTCTCGTTCTCGGTGCGGCCGCTGATCGCCGTCAGCTCCCAGTCGCGCAGCACCCCCCGCGACCGCAGGATGTGCAGCAGCTGTTCACGCTCGGCCTGGCGGCGGTGCGGGACGTAGGCGATGCGGCGGCGGCGCGGGCCGGACGCCGGGAAGAACACCCGGTCGTCGATGACGTTGCGGGTCAGGTGCACCGGGATCTCGGGGAACGCGTACCGCAGCAGGTCGGCGTTGTCCTCGGAGACAGCCAGCACCGCGGACGGCCGTGGGCTCGCGTACGGCGCCCCGGCCGGTGTGGTGCCGTACGGAACCGCGTCGAACGTGTCGTAGGCCCGCTGGTTGAAGACCACGAGGCGTGGCTCGCCGGGCGCCCGGTGCAGCGTCGGGCCGTACCACTCGGGCACGACCAGCACGTCGCGCGGGCCGGGCGTCACGTCGGCGGCCGCCGCGACCGCGGTGTCGTTCGCGAACCAGGCGCATCGGAAGCCCGCCTTCTCGTGCACGACTGTCGCGGGCAATCCCAGCTCGTTGAGCAGGTCGACATGGCGATAGATGACACGTACGCCACCGCTCGGAGCGCTGCCGTGCGGCGCCAGATAGTACGCAGTGGGCCGGGACGCGGTGGGCGCACCGGCGCGGAAGTCGGGAACCTGGCGGATCCGCAGATCCGTGCTGCGCCGGTAGGCGGCGACGGCTCGGCGGATCGGCTCTGTTACGCGCTCCTTCACCTCAGGAGTAAAGCAATCGGCGCGGCCGGGTCACACCGTCCAAAGAGGCAGGAGGACCGGCCGGTCGGCGGGACCACCTCACGCGCCGCATCGCGGAGAATGCGGGGAGCCCACCGGAGAAGGAGAGACCGTCCGATGGTCAGGCTGCTCTACAGCTTTCCGCACGTGCTCGATCGGCCCGGCATCGCGTTGACCGCGCTGAGCCAGATCCGTGGCGTCGCGGCCCTCGGCGCCGACGTCACGCTCTTCTGCGCGTCCGTGGGCTCGGCCGTTCTGCCGGCGAGCGTCCGGGTCCATGAGACGCTCGCCCTCGCGGGCCGGCGCATCCCGCACCGGGCCCTCGGCGTGCAGCGGGCGTACACGCTGCACGATCGCCTCACGGCCTGGTGGCTACGCGGGCATGCGGGTGACGTCGACGTGGTGCACGCCTGGCCGCGCGGTTGCCTGCATACGCTTCGGGCGGCCGCCGCCGCCGGGATCCCGGCACTGCGGGAGTCGCCGAACGCCCACACCGCCAGCGTCTTCCGCGAATCCGAGGCGGCCGTCCGGCACGCGGGGGTGAGACTTCGCGGCGACCACTCGCACGCGTCCGACCACGCCGTCCTGGACCGCGAGATCGCGGAGTACCTGAGCGCCACCCGCGTGCTGGTGCCCTCGTCGTACGCGTGGCGGGAGTTCGTCCGCGAAGGCTTTCCCGAGGACCGTCTCCTCCGGCATCGTTACGGCTGCGACGTACAGGCCTTCGCGCCCAGACCGGCGCAGCGTCCGGCCGACCGGCCGTTCACCGCCGCCTTCGTCGGTCGCGGCGACGCCACCAAGGGCCTGCACGTGGCCCTGGCGGCCTGGCGGGCGGCCGGGCTCGACAACGCCGAACTGCTCGTCGCCGGACGCGTCGAGGACGACTACGCCGACGTTCTGCGCGACGGGCTGGCCGATCCGAGCGTGCGCGTTCTCGGCTTCGTGTCGGACGTGCCGTCGCTGCTGGCCCGGGCCGACGTCCTGCTGCTGCCGTCGTGGACCGAGGGCAGCGCCCTGGTCACCCTGGAGGCCCAGGCCAGCGGCTGTGTCCCCCTGGTCAGTACGGCGTGCGGCCCGCTCGGCCGGCCCGGCCTGGACTACCTGGAGCACGACGTCGCGGACGTCGCGACGCTCGCCGGCCAGCTCACGATGCTGCACCGCGACCCCGCGGAACTCGCACGGCTCTCGGCCCGCGGCACGGCGCAACGCTCGTTCCTGTCCTGGGACGAGGCCGGCCGCGCGCTGCTCGACTGCTACCGCCAGGTCATCTGACGACGGCCGGGGACCACGCGTCGGGAACGAGAACCTCGGGCCGGCCGCCGCCGTCGGCCGGCACGCGCCACACGTCGCTCGTGGCGGCGCCGTTGCCGGCCGTGCGGGGCAGGCCGTACAGGACCGTGGTGTCGTCCAGCCACTCGGCCTGGTCGTCGACGCTGCGGGTCTCGGCCAGCAGCGTCTCCTCGCCGGTACGCAGGTCGTGGACGGCCAGGCGCCACCTGCCGGGGGCCAGGTCGCCGTGCTTCTTGTAGGCGATGCGCGTGCCGTCGGGCGACAGCGACGGGCACTCCACGTCGGCGTGCAGCGCGCTGACCGTACGTCGTCTCAGGCTGCCCTCGACCAGCCACGTCCGGCCCCCGGAGGCGGCGGTGGCGTAGAACTTGTCGTCGTCGGCGAAGGTGACGCCCCACAGATTCCGGTCGGCCGCCTTGACCACCTTGCCGTCGACGACCAGCTGGAACTTCTCCAGGTCGCCGACCACGTCGCCGTCCGTGCGGGTCACCACCGTACGCGTCGAGAACTGCCCGGGATCGGCGTAGGAGTCGCCGTGGACGAACGTGGTGGTGGCGACCAGCGAGCCGTCGCGGGACAGCCGGGCCCGGCTGGGCAGGCCGGTCAGCGGCAACTCGCGGGCCGGTCGCCAGGAGCTGTCGAGCAGCCGGGAGTGGTAGGTGGTGACCAGCCCGCGGTCCGCGAAGAGGCAGACCGCGTCCCCGGCGGTGGCGTGCACCCGCTCGCAGGACGCCGGGGTGAAGGTCCGGGGGCCGTCCGGCGCCGACAGGGGCACGACCGCCACCTTGCCGTAGCCGTCGCCCAGCGCGGTGCTGCGGAAGACCAGATGCGGCCGGGCACGCAGCGACGTGAGGTCACCGCCCTGCGCGACGACGGGCGCCGCGGCCCGGGTCCGGGCCTGGCCCTGCCGCTCGTTCCAGACGAACCCGCCGGCCCCGAGCCCGGCGACGACCAGGATCGCGGCGAACACGAGGACGCGGAGCCGGGCGTTCACCGGTCGCTCCCGCGCAGCAGCCAGGCCGCCACCGGGACGGCCGCCGTCAGCAGCGCCGCGAACAGCAGAAGCGAGCGGCCGGGACCCTGAACCGTCCACAGCAGCCCGAACAGCAGCGAGGCGGCGAAGCGGGTCAGCGCCACCACGGTCTGGGCGGCCGCGATGCCGCTGCCGCGCGCCTCGGGCAGGACCAGCCGGCCGATCAGCGCCGGCAGCACCCCGTCGGTCGCCGCGTAGAAGACCCCGAGCAGCACCAGGACACCGACGGTGAGCGCGGGACCGCCGGCCGGCCAGGCCGCCAGCAGGTAGCAGCAGAGCAGAGCGCCGTGCCCGGCCACGAGCACCCGGGCCCGTCCCACCCGGTCGGCCACCCGGCCCAGCGGCACGGCCAGCGCCAGATAGGCGACGTTCGTGCCGACGTACAGCAGGGGGAAGTAGACCGCGGCCAGGTTGTCGCGCTCCTGCAGGGACAGGTAGAGGAAGCCGTCCCCGACGGTCAGCAGGCCGAGCACGCCCGCGGCCAGCAGCGGGCGCCGCAGTCGCCGGCCGGACACCTCGCGCAGGGCCAGGCGCAGCCCGATCCGGGCGGCCCCGCCGGCGGTCCGCAGGTTCGGCACGAACAGGACCAGGACAGCGACCCCGACGACCGCGAACGCGAACGACACCACGAAGATCGAGTCGTAGCTGCCGGGCACACTGGCCAGCAGGGCGAACGCCACCAGAGGGCCCAGGGCGGCGCCGACCGTGTCCAAGGCCCGGTGTACGCCGAACGAGCGGCCGAGCAGGGCCGGGTCGGACGCCTCGACGATCAGCGCGTCGCGCGGGGCCGTCCGCAGGCCCTTGCCCAGCCGGTCGGCCGTCACCACCGCGGTGATCGCGGCGAACCCGGCCGCGGGCAGCAGGGCCAGGCGGCTGAGCGCGGACACCCCGTACCCGAGGACCGCGATCCACTTGGGCTGCCCGCCACGGTCGCCGGCGAAGCCGCCGGCGATCCGGACGACCGCGCTGACGCCCTGGTACATGCCGTCCAGGAAGCCGTACGCGAAGAGGCTGAGGCCGACCGACGCGGTGAGGTACAGCGGCAGCACCGACGCCACCATCTCGGAGGAGACGTCGGTCAGCAGGCTCACCGTGCCCAGCAGGAACACGGTCGACGACACCCGCCGCAGCGCGCGGCCGGACCGGTCCTCGTCCGATCCGGGCCGGTCGCGCAGGGATACGTACACGGTTGCTCCGGCCGCTCAGCCGGCCGGCGTGAAGACGACGTCGACCCAGTAGTTGTGGCCGACCGCGGTGCCCGGGAACGTGCTGCCGTACGCGTACCGGCCGCCGTTGGCCACCGACCTCAGCGGGGCCCGCACCACCGGCGCGGAGAGCCCGCCGACGTCGACGGCGTAGTGGCCGTTGGGCGCCGAGTACGAGACGACGTACTGCGTTCCGGCGGTGATCGTGATCGGGTCGTCGAAGAGCATGGTCTGCCAGCCGGCGCCGGACTCGCTGATGAAGCCGCCGCTGGTGATCGGGGCGCCGCCGGCCGACCACAGGGTGGCCGTGTGCGGGCCGCTGTTGCCGGCGCCCTTGTAGAAGCGCACCCCGTCGACCCGGCCGGCCACGTCCGAGGTGAAGGCCAGGCCGACCTCGATCTCGTCCGGGTCGTTCCAGCTCGGATTGGCCGGCGTGGCCGAGGGTGCGAAGACGGTCGTCGCGCCGGCCGGGACGACCGGCTGGGTGGGCGCCGGGTCGGCGACGAACATGACGTCGACCCAGTAGTTGCTGCCCGACCACGAGGTCTCGGGGAACGTGTCCGAGCCGTAAGCGTAGACGCCCGCGCCGGCCGGCGTGCTCAGCGGCCCGGTCGTGCGGGCCGCCTCGAAGTAGCCGTCGTCAGCGGCGTAGTGCCCCCGCGAGGCGAAGTACGAGGCGGTGTAGGTCGCGCCCGCTGTCACCTTCACCGGCGTCGCGAACCAGACCTCCTGCCAGCCGTCGGCCGATTCGCTGACGAAGGTCGCCGACGTCATCCGGGAGCCGGCCGACGACCACAGGCTGCCGGAATGCGTCCCGCCGTTGCCCGGCCCCTTGTAGAAGCGGACGCCGGACACTGTCCCGGAGACCTGCGGGGTGAACCGCACGCCGAGCGTGACCGGCGCCGCCTCGTCGACCGCGGGTTGCGGCGGGACGTCGGTGGCCGCGAACAGGCTCGCGACCGTGGTGGAGCCCGGATCGGTGTGGAAGGACCAGGTCTCGGCCTCGGGCAGGGCGTTGCCGTCGGTGTCGGTCGCGGTCACCGAGACGGTCAGCTTCTGCCCGGCCGGCAGCGCCGCCGCGGGCACGAAGGTCGCCTTCCGGGTGGCCGGGTCGAGGGCGGCCGAGCCGGCCACCGATCCGCCCACCGGGCCCGCGGCGCCGGTCACGGTGAACTGGACCGTGGAGGCGTCGACCGCCTTGTTGAAGGTGACCGCCGGATGCGCCGAGACGGGCACGTAGCGGGCGTTCGGCTTGGGCGACACGGCCGACACCCCTGGCGCCGTCCGCGCCAGCGAGTCGTAGACCACGTCGACGAAGTAGTTGGTCTTCTCGTACGACTCCTTTGGGAACTCGCCGATCGGACCGTGCACGCCGATCGGCGCGGTCAGCGGCGACGCTCCGTGGGCGCCGTAGGCGAACGCCCACGCCTGAGCCGCGTAGCGCCCCTGAGGCGCGCTGTAGGAGGCGACGTAGGTGCGGCCGGCGACGACGGGCACGGGCGAGGGGAACAGCAGCGTCTGCCATCCGGTCGCGGTCTCGTCGTCGAACGTGCCCGAAGCCATCAGCTCGCCGTCGGCCGACCAGAGCGTGCCGACGTGGGCGCCCGTGTTCCCGGCGCCCTTGTAGAAGCGCACGCCCTTGACGAAGCCGTCGGCCTGCGGGACGACCTTGACACCGAGCTCGGCGGCCGCGGCGTCGGCGGCCGCGGGCACGGCCGGCACCCGGGCGCCGAACAGGCTGGCCGAGCCGGTCAGCGTCACCGTCCGGGCGGCGACCGGCCCGGTGACGGCGCTGTCGTCGGTGGCCCGGGCCTTGACGGTCACCGCGCCGTCGCCGGTCACGTTCCCGGCGTACGAGAAGGTCGTGGTGCCCGAGGCCGGGTGCCAGGTGGCGCCGTTGTCGAGCGAGACCTCCACGCCGGCCACCACGCCGCCGCCGGTGTCGCTCGCGGTGCCCGAGACGGTGACCTTCGCGCCGTTGGCGGCCGAGGCGGTGGCCGTGGGCGACGTGATGGCCACCGCCGGCCCGGTGGTGTCGGTCGATTCCGTCGCCGGGTGCAGCGTGCCCATCAGGGTGGCCGGCTGCACGCCCATGTCCGCGAACAGGTTCACCACCGCCTGCTGCATCCGCTCATCCGCCGGTTCGGCCTGCCCGGGCGCGCTGTCGTGCTCGGCGTCGAGCCCCCAGGCGTACTGGACCGTCCCGGCGCCGAAGACCAGCGCCTCGCTCGGGGCCCGGTAGAGGGTCAGGTGATGGGTGGTCGTGCCGGCCTTGACCTCCTTGCCGAAGTCCTGCAGGTATTCCGGGGTCGGGCCGGTCGTCGTGGACAGGCGGATCAGGCCGGCCGGGCGGAAGCCGTTGTCCACGTCCTCGTCGGACTCGTAGCCGACGGTGTGCGGGGCCAGGGTCAGAGTCTCCCCGGCATCCTGGCCGGCCGCGTCCGTGTGCCGCCAGAACCGGTTGCGGCCCTGCGCGGCCGGCACGGCCAGGGTCAGGTCGTCGCTGTTGGCCATGAACAGCGTGCCGGTCAGGGCGTTCTCCGGCAGCCCGCCACCCTGCGAGGGCGGGCTGAACCGCGGGTCGCGCCAGGTGGCCGTGGACTCCTCGGAGCTGTCGTCGCTCTTGGTGCCGTCCCAGGTCTCCTTGTAGCAGACCAGGGTCCGGTGGGACTCCCCGGCGCCGTCCTTGCTGTTCTCCCAGCGGGTCCGCCAGTACACCTCGTTGCCGCTGAAGAACGCGAGATGGGTGCCGGCGTCCCGGGCGGCCTCGACGGAGGCGCGCTCGGCGCCCGACCAGTACTCGTCGTGGCCGACCGACAGGAAGATGTCGTGGTCGGCGATGCGGTCGCCGTCCCGGTCGGCGTCGACGTCGGTGGTGTAGCTGACGTCGTACCCGTTGCGTTCCAGGAAGCGGATCATCGGGTACTCGTTGCTGAAGAGGAAATCACGGCCCCAGAACGCGTCCCGGGTGGCGAACGGCCGGTTGTAGCTCACCTTGGTGGCCCGCCCGCCCGGCCCGCCGTAGAAATTCGATCCCCCGTACGAGTTGTAGGCCTGCCACGTCGCGTCGGAGGTCTTGAACAGCACCCGGGACTGCCCGGCGTCGTCGCGGACGACGAACGTGATGTGGCTGGCCCGTTGCGTGTCGTCCGTGCGGGTGAGCTTGGCGAGATAGACGCCCGACACGGCTGTGGCCGGCACCGGCCAGCTCGCCGATTCGGCCCAGGTCCCGCAGTCGTAGATCTGCGTCTCGTCGTCGGTGACGCAGGGCGTCTCCTCGTTCTGGGCGGGGAAGGCGCCGTCCAGCGTCGTGATCCGGCGCGCCCCGGCGCCCCCGTAATAGCCCAGCCGGTAGATGGCGATGGTGTAGGCGTGCTCGGCCCGCACCTTGAAGTGGACGGTCTCGCCGGCGTCGGCGCTGATGTCGGTGGCGAAGCCCTGGATCGAGCCGTCACCGGCGCCGTGCACCTCCCACTCGTCGGAGGACGTTCCGGTCTCGGCGTTCTCGCACACCACGGGGTTCGCCGAGCAGTCGGCGGCCGCCGCGCCGGCGGTGCCGGCCAGCGCGGTGGCGGTGAGGACCAGGCTGACGGCCGCGGCCGTCAGCACCCGGCTCCGGCGGAACCCCGTGATCATCGACGATGCTCCCTAACGAATTGCGGTGGCGAGAACCTCGGCCACGCGGGCCTGCTGGTCCGGGGTGATCTGGGGATAGAGGGGCAGCGACAGGATCTGCTGGGCGAGCGCCTCGGCGTTCGGGTGGACGCCGCCCAGGTGGGCGAAGGCGCCGGTCTTGTGCACCGGGACCGGATAGTGGATGCCCGCGCCGATGCCGGCCGCGTTGAGCCGGTCCAGCACCTCGTCACGACGGCCGCCCGGCACGCGGACGCAGTAGATGTGCCAGACGTGCTCGTTGCCCTCGTCGGTCTCCGGCAGCACGACGTCCAGGCCGGCCAGCAGCTCGCCGTAGCGGGCGGCGGCGGCCCGGCGGCGGGCGTTGCCGTCGGCCAGGCGGGTCAGCTTGGCCCGCAGGACGACCGCCTGCAGGCCGTCGAGGCGGCTGTTCACGCCGATCACGTCGTGCCGGTACTTGGCCAGGCCGCCGTGGCTGCCGAGCGTCCGTACGGCGGTGGCCAGCCCCTCGTCGTCGGTGACCACCGCGCCGGCGTCGCCGTACGCGCCGAGGTTCTTGCCGGGGTAGAAGCTGGTGGCCGCGATGCCGCCGGCGCCCGCGGACCGGCCGTCGCGGGTCGCGCCCTGGCTCTGAGCGGCGTCCTCCACGACCGGGACGCCGCCGGCCCGCAGACGCGCCACGTCCGCCATCTGGCCGTACAGGTGGACGGGGGCGATCGCCCGGGTGTCCGGGGTGACCGCGGCCAGTGCGGCCTCGACGTCGATGAGGGACGTCCGGGGGTCGCAGTCGACCAGCACGACCCGGGCGCCGGTGCGGGCGACCGCCTCGGCCGTGGCGATGAACGTGTTGGCCGGCAGGATCACCTCGCCGCCGGGGCCGGCGCCGACGGCCCGGAACGCCAGCTCCAGGGCGTCGGTGCCGTTGGCCACGCCGACGCAGTGGCGCACGCCGCTGAACGCCGCGTACTCCTGCTCGAACGCGGCCACCTCGGCGCCGCCGACGAACGCGGTCTCGGCGATCACGCGCTTGAACCCGACCTCGACCTCCTCGGCCACCTCGGCGTGGGCGGCGGCCAGGTCGACCAGGGGAATCCGGGACATGGGTCAGCTCCTCAGGAGGGGGCGGATCAGGTGGGCCGGGTTGCCCGCCCAGACCTCGTTGGACGGCACGTCGTGCAGCACGACCGAGCCCATGCCGATGAGGGACCAGGCGCCGACCTTGACGCTCTCGCGGACCAGCGCGCCGGCGCCGACGTACGAGCCCTCGTCGAGCACCACGCCGCCGCCGAGGCGCACGCCGGAGGCGATGGTGCAGTAGTCGGAGACGCGGTCGTCGTGGGTGAGCACGGCCTGCGGCATGACGGCCACATGCGAACCGATGCTGACGTCGGCGGTCAGCACTGTGCCGGCCAGCAGCACCGTGCCGGGGCCGGCCTCGCTGCCCGCGCCGACCGACGCGAGCGGGTGCACGACGGTGGCGTACCGCTCGTCGGGCAGATCGAGCCGCTCCACGATCCGGCGCCGGGCGGTGAAGTTGCGCGGGTTGCCCACGCAGACCACGACGGCGGCGTCCGGCATCCGGTGGACCAGCTCGGTGCCGCCCAGGATCGGCCGCCCGGTGCGGATGGCGCCGTGCAGCGCCGGGTCGTCGTCCAGGAAGCCGAGGACGTTCCAGGCCGCTCGGGCGGCTGCGGCGGTCTCGCGGGCGAAACCGCCGGCGCCGACGATGACGAGGTCTTTCACCGGGCCAGCCGGCGCAGGACGGAGACGATGTGCTGCTGGTCGTCGGCGGTCAGAGCATGGTGCAACGGCAGGATCAGCGAGTCGCGCGTCAGCCGCTCGGTCACCGGCAGCGGCGCCGGCCGGACGTCGGCGTACGCGGGCTCGAGGTGAGCCGCCATGATGCCGCGCCGGGCCGAGACGCCCTGGGCGGCCAGCTCGCTCAGCACCTCGTCGCGGCCCACCCGGAAGCCGTCGAGCAGCACCCAGAACGACTGGTAGTTGGTCTGCCCGTAGGCCGGGTCGCGGACCGGCACGAGACCGTCGAGGCCGGCCAGCAGCTCGTGGTAGCGGGCCGCGAGCTGCCGGCGCTGCGCGACCAGACCGGCGAGCCGGCCGAGCTGGACGAGCCCGATCGCCGCCTGGATGTCGGTCATCCGGTAGTTGTAGGCGGTCTCCAGGTAGGCCTCGAGCACCGGCTGGGAGCTGGCGTGCCGGTCGGCCGCGGAGACGTTCATCCCGTGCTCGCGCAGCCGGCGCAGCCGGGCGGCGTGTGCGGCGTCGTCGACGGTGACCATGCCGCCCTCGCCGGTGGTGAGCAGCTTGCGCGGGTGGAAGGACCAGGCGGCCACCGCCGCGCCCGTGCCCGCCGGTTGCCCGTACGCGGTGGAACCGGCCGCGCAGGCGGCGTCCTCGACCAGCTCGACCCCCCAGCCGGCGGCAGCCTTGCGCAGCGCGGCCGTGTCGAACGGGACGCCGCCCTGGTGCACGGCGATCACCGCCCGGGTGCGAGGGGTCCGGACCGCGTCGACCGTCTCGACGGTGACGTTGCCGGTGGTCAGGTCGACGTCGGCGAACACCGGGGTCGCGCCCACGTAGCGAACCGCGTTGGCGGTGGCGATGAACGACAGTGACGGCACGACCACCTCGTCGCCCGGCTCGATGCCGAGCAGCACCAGCGCCAGGTGCAGCGCCGTGGTGCAGGAGCTGGTGGCCACGCCGTGGCCGGCCCCGACGGTGGCCGCGAACTGCTGCTCGAAGCTCTTGACCCGGGGCCCCTGGGCGACCCAGCCGGAGCGGACCGCCTCGGCCGCGGCCTGGGCCTCCTCCTCCCCCAGCAGCGGGATCATGACCGGGATCATCGCGCCTCCCGGGAGGTCCGCCACCAGTCGACCAGGCCCTCGAGACCCTCGTGCAGGCTCAGGGAGGCCCGGAAGCCCAGCTTTTCGGCGGCGGCGCCGGTGTCGGCCAGACGGCGGGTGACGCCGTTGACCGAGCGGGCCGGGCCGAACTCGGGCTCGAGGTCGGACTTCATGACCTCGCTGAGCGCCCGGGCCAGATCGCGCAGGCTGGTCTCGGTGCCGCTGGCCACGTTGAACACCTCGTCGGTGACGTCGGCCCGGGCGGCCAGGATGTTGGCCCGGGCGATGTCGGCCACGTGCACGAAGTCCATCGTGGCCAGGCCGTCGCCCAGGATCAGCGGCGCGGTGCCCGACTCGATGCGCTCCATCCAGCGGATCAGCACCTCGGTGTAGAGGCCGTGGATGTCCATCCGCGGGCCGTACACGTTGAAGTACCGCAGGGCCACGTAGTCGAGGCCCTGCATGGCATGGAAACTGCGCAGCGTGGCCTCGTTGAACGCCTTGGCGGCGCCGTAGAAGGTGTCGTTGTTGTACGGGTGGTGGCGCTCGGTGGTCGGGAACTGCTCGGCCAGGCCGTACACCGACGCGGACGAGGAGGCGATCAGCTTGCGCACGCCCTCCTCGGCGGCCGCCTCGACGACGTTGAAGGTGCCGTCGACCAGCACCTCGTTGGCCAGCCGGGGCTCCTCGGCGCACTGGGTGATGCGGATGGCGGCCAGGTGGAAGACCAGATCCTTGTCCCGGGTCAGACCGCGCACCAGGGCACGGTCGCGGATGTCGCCCTCCGTGATCGTGACCGGCCCGTTGCCGGTCGCCCAGGCCACATTGGCCCGGCGGCCACGGACGAAGTTGTCGAGCACCACGATCTCGGCGGCGCCGCCGCGAACCAGTTCGTCGACGACGTGCGATCCGATCGTGCCCGCCCCGCCGGTGACCAGGACCCGTGAGCCCTCGATCTGTACGCCCGTCACGCCATGTGCCCTTCGTCGAGTTTGATCATCGTGCCGCCCTCGGCCAGGCTGACCGAGGCGGCTCGCAGGATCTCCAGCACCCGCAGGCCGGAGCGGCCGTCGGTGAGGGCCGGGGTCCCGGTGGTGATGGCCCGCGCGTACTCGTCCACCATCGTCCGCAACGCCTCACGCTCGAGGAGGGCGGGCGCGACCATGTCGCCGGACCGGTAGGACACCAGCATGTCGCGGCGCTGCTCGTCGCCCAGCTCGTCGGGCGAGGCCACGTCGACCCCGCGGTCGTAGACGGCGATCCGCTGGCTGGGATTGAGGTCGTCCCAGACCAGGGTGCGCTTGGACCCGCCGACGATCGTCGTACGGATCTTGACCGGCGACAGCCAGTTGACGTGGATGTGGGCGATGGCGCCGTTGCTGAGCTCCAGCGTCAGATAGGCGACGCAGGCCCGGCCGGCGCCGATGCCGTCGGCCCCGTGCGCGGCCACGGCCACCGGGGTGACCTCCGGCGGCAGCACGAAGTCCAGAATGGACAGGTCGTGCGGCGCCAGATCCCAAACGACGTCGATGTCGCGCTGCACCAGGCCGAGGTTGATCCGCACCGAGTCGAGGAAGTGCAGCTCCCCCAGCTCGCCCGAGTGCAGCATCTCGCGGATGCGCAGCACGGCCGGCGTGTAGCAGTAGGTGTGGTCGCACATGAGCGTCAGACCGCGCCGGTCGGCTTCGTCGACCAGCCGCAGACCTTCCTCGTACGTGGCGGCGAGCGGCTTTTCGACCAGGACGTGCTTGCCGGCGCGCAGGGCGGCCATGGCGACGCTCAGATGCGTGCCCGCCGGGGTGGCGATGGCGACGGCGTGCACCTCGGGATCGGCCAGCACCTCGTCGAGGCTGGCGGTGACCTGAACGGTCGAGTAGTCGCCGAGGACCCGGTGGGCGCGCTCGACGTCGAGGTCGCACAGCCGGCGCAGGCGGAAGGCCGGAGCGGCCTGGAAGTTGCGGACGAGGTTGGGACCCCAGTAGCCGGCCCCGATGACGGCGACGCCGATCGGCTCGTTGGAAGCGGTGGGAGTGGTCACGGACATCCGTTTCGTTCTGGAAGCCACGGCTTCTGCGGGAACGGCACGCTTTGTGCATGGTGGACGGTTCGTTCGTCCGGAAGCTATCGACGCCGCCGGGCCCGGCGCCAGAGTCCTGATGGAAATCCGTCGGAAGCCGGGAGGGGCCGCCGGTACCTTCGGTCACCGGCTTCCGCCTGTCGGCCATGGCGGGCGACGACCATCGGTCAGAGTGAGCCGAAGTGTCGATGTTCTGATGTCGCGGGACGCGTTGCGGTCATTAGGCTTGCCCGTTCCGAACGTCCGGAGAGGACCCCGCATGACCAACCAGGACGGCGTCACCGTCGCGCCGACAGCCGACGTGGACGAACGGGCGAAAGTCGGTGCCGGCGCCCGGGTCTGGCACCTGGCCCAGATCCGTGAGGACGCGACGCTGGGCGCCGGCTGCACCATCGGCCGCGGCGCGTACGTGGGCCCCGGCGTGATCCTGGGCGACAACGTGAAACTGCAGAACTACGCTCTCGTCTACGAGCCCGCCCGCCTGGGCGACGGCGTCTTCATCGGCCCGGCCGCGGTGCTGACCAACGACGAATACCCGCGCGCGGTCACCCCCGAGGGCCGCCTCAAGTCCGGCGACGACTGGACGGCGGTCGGCGTGACGATCGGCGAGGGCGCGGCCATCGGCGCCCGAGCGGTCTGCGTGGCCCCGGTCACCGTGGGCCGCTGGGCCCTGGTCGCCGCCGGCGCAGTCGTCACCAAGGACGTCCCCGACTTCGCCCTGGTGGTCGGCGTCCCGGCCCGCCGCGTCGGCTGGGTCGGCCGAGCCGGCCGCCCCTTGACACCCGAGGGTGACGGCACGTTCGTCTGCCCGGCGACCGGCACGCGATACGCCGAATCGGACGGTCGCCTCAGCGAGCTCTGATCCCCTTCGCGACGACATGACAGCTGTTGCCCGGCATCGATACCGTCGTGGACCGGGCGAAGACACGGAGGTTGGTCATGCCGGACGTTGCCGACGATGCGGAGCAATGGGTCCGAACCTGGTCGGCCTCCGTCTCGGAACAAGCGGCTCTGACCCAATCCCTCTCGGATCAGGTCAGTCGGCTTGCTGTCACCGCCACCGACCCGGAAAGCCTCGTCACCGTCACGGTCGACGGATCCGGAGGCCTCACCGACCTGCGCCTCGAGCGGCAAGCCGCCCGCCTCGAGATGACCCGGCTGGCCGAGGTGATCATGCGAACGATGCGCGAGGCGCAAGTGGCCCTCACCCGGCAGGTAGCGGAGATCGCCGGGCAGACGGTCGGCGTGGACAGTGCGACCGGACGTGCGGTTGTCTCCAGCTTCGAGCGCCGCTTCCCCGTCGATCCGGACGAGGACGACCATGGGAACTGAGTCCGGTTTCGAAGTTCAGGCCGACGCGATCACCCGGCAGGCGACGACGGTCGACGAGATCGCCGATCAGGTGGCTCAAGGGCGGTCCGCCGCTTCCGCGGTCACCATCGGCCGAGATGCTTACGGGTTCCTCTGTCAGCTCATCCCTACGCTGCTCACCCCCTTGCAGGAGGCGACTGTCGACGCCCTGCGGGAGGCTACCGACTCGTTGCAGCGATCGGCCGATGATCTGCGCTCCACGGCGCGCGCCTACCAGGATTCGGACGATCGCACCGCAAGTGGTTTCCGGGGCGGACGCGGGCCATGAGCGATGTCGCCAACCCACTGATCGCACCGCGGGAGGACAGCACTCGCTGGTTCAGCGGCGTCTTCCTGGCTGAGGACATCGATTCGCTGATGGTTTCCTTCGACGGCGGCGGGTGGATCGATCCGGCCATCGGAAGCATTGCCGCCGGCCTCGACGCCCTCGCCTTCGTCACCGACCCGCTCGGACAACTGGTCTCGTGGGGCGTGGGCTGGCTGATCGAACACGTGAAGCCGCTCTCGGACGCCCTCGACGCGCTGGCCGGAGATCCCGACCAGATCAACGCGTACGCCCTGACCTGGAACAACGTCGCGGGAGCCATGGCCGCTGCGGGAACGAGCCTGCATGAAGGGACTGCGCGGCAGGTCAGCGAGTGGACAGGCACCGCCTCAAGGTCGTACCAGCACGTCGCCGGCGAACACGAGGCCGCCCTGCAGGCGCTGGCCAAGGCGACGGCTGCGCTCGGCCAGATCACCGCCGGCGCCGGGATGCTCGTGGCCACGGTTCGCATGATGGTCCGCGACCTGATCGCCGACTTCGTCTCCATCCTCGCCGTGCGTCTGTGGGAATGGCTGGCCGAAGCCGGAGTCACCCTCGGCCTCGGTACGCCGTGGGTGATCGCACAGGTCACCACGCTGGCCGGTAAGTGGGTGGCGCGCATAGCGAAGCTGCTCGACGGTCTGATCAGCAGCCTTCGCCGCCTGGCGCCGCTGATGCGCGGCCTCGAGCGGATCATCGAGGACGTCCAGGGCGTCCTGCGCCGGCTCAGCCGGAACGCCGAAACAGGCGCGCCCGCACCCGCACGCGCCACCCACCTGTTCCACGCCGAGGCTGACCCGTTACGCAGGCATGGCTCCGCCAGGCAGACACACCCTGCGGAATGGGATGCCGCCATGCGCGAAGCCGAAGCGGCGGGCGTGGAAGTCGTCGTCCGGGACGGCGCGATGGCGTATGGACCGGCGCCCTCGGCCGGCAATCCGGGACAGATGATCCTCGACCCCGAGGCCTCGTACGGGGCTCTCCTGCACGAGATGTCACACTTGCGCGACGACCGCGACGCCGGCTGGGCGGGCATGGCCGGTGCGATGGGCGATCCCCGGGCACGCTACGAGAACGAAGCACGCGCCTACCAGCAAGAGATCGACTATGCCCGGTCTATCGGGGACCAGGAATCGGTGGACCGGCTACACCAGCTGTTGCGGCAGGAGTACGAGTACATCTTTGGAGTGGCACCGTGACCATCCCGCCGCCTCCGGCGCTTCCGCCTGAACCTCCCGTCCAGAACCTGACCGTGGGGGAACTGCGCACCCTGGTCGAGCGGCGGGACGTCTATCGCGCCAAGGCCGTCTTCGAGCTGGCTGCCCGCGCTCGGAATGACGACGTGGCGGCGAACGCGCTCGGGGCGCTGAGCCGTCTGCCGGTTCTGCGAGGCGACCGGCTGCACGGTTATGTCTCGTTGGCCTGGGCTGCAATCATCGGACTACTTGCGGCCGAAACGCCGCAGGCTCGGCAGACCGCGTACGAAGCCTTCGCGGAGTTGCCGCCGGGCGACCGCGACCTCTTCCTTACCTACCTCAAGGCCGACACCATCGAAGAGGCTCATCCGCGGTTGTGAGCGATGCCCCCTGCGGCGTGTAGGCGTCAGGCGGCTTTGCGCTGGGCCTTGCCGACTGCCTTCTCCAGATCGGGCCGCGACATCGAGGAGCGACCGGGCACGTCGAGATCACGGGCAAGCTTGACCAGGTCGGTCTTCGACATGCCCTTGACGTCGATGCCGCCGGTCTTCGCGGCGGCGCCGGACTTCTTCGGCGCGGTCTTGGCGGCTTTGGTGGCCTTCGCAGGCTCGGTGCCCTTGGTGGTCTTCGTGGGCTTGGTGGCCTTCGCGGGCTTGGTGGTCTTCGCGGGCTTGGTGGTCTTCGCGGGCTTGGTCGTCTTCGCGGGCTGGGACGACGAGCCGGCGGCGGAGCGGCGCTGGGAGGCGGCCTCGACGCTGCGGCGCAGGACCTCGAAGAGGTCGGAGGCGGTGGTGGGCTCGGGGGCGGGCTCGGCCGCGGTGATCTCCTTGCCCTTGGCCTTGGCCTTGATCAGGTCGTTGACGCGGTCGGTGTAGGTGTCGCGGAAGTCGGCGGGCTTCCACGGGCCGGACATCGAGTCGATCAGTTGCTGGGCCATGTGCAGCTCGGCCGGCTTGGCCGTGTTGCGGCGGGGCAGGTCGTCCAGCTGTTCCTGGGGGTCGCGCACCTCGTCGGCGAAGAACATGGTCTGCAGCACGAGCAGCTCGCCGTCGGCCCGGATCGCGGTCAGGTATTCCTTGCCCCGCATGACCAGGGTGCCGACGGCGGCCCGGCCGGTGTCGGCCATGGCGTCGCGCAGCAGGCCGTAGACCTTGGCCGTCTCCTCGCTTCCGGGGCCCAGCCAGTACGTCTTCTGGTAGTAGAGCGGGTCGATGTCGGCCAGCTCGACGAAGCGGTGGATGTCGAGGCTGCGGGAGCGGCCGGGCGCGACCGAGTCCAGCTCGTCCTGCTCCAGCATCACGTAATCGCCGTCGCCGACGTCGGCGCCCTTGACGATGTCGTCGTAGTCGACTTCCTTGCCGGTGCGCTCGTTGACCCGCCGGTAGCGGATGCGGTCGGCCGTGCCCTTCTCGAACTGGTGGAAGCTCACCTCGTGCTCGTGGGTGGCCGAATACATCGCCACCGGGACGGACACCAGGCCGAAGGTGATCGCGCCGGTCCAGATCGGTCGTGCCATGCCGGCGGGAATACCCGGGAAAGGCCTGACCGAACCGCCCGTGGAACGCGCATATCCGGCGTACCGTCGGAAAATGTGATGCGCAGCGCCGCCGACCGCCGGGCCCGGTGGGCCGGGATGCGCCGGTCCGTCCTGGCGCTGGTGCTGGTCGGCGCCGTCGGGCTGGCCGGCACGGCGCTGTCGGCGCTCACACTGAGCCGGGTCGAGGAGGACCGCCTCGACCGCGCCCTGAAGCAGCGGACCGCGATCGTCGCGCAGGCGATCACGGCCGAGGTCGACCGCTACGCGACCTCGATGGCCGACCTCGCCGCGGCCGTCGGCTCCCACTCGCAGCTCCAGACGGCCGAGTTCGACGCGATCGCCACCGCGGTCGACCGGGACCGGCTGCCCGGGGCCACCGGCTTGGCTCTCATCGTGCCGGTCGCGCACTCGGAGGTCGACGAGGTGCAGGACCGGTGGCGCAAGCTGGGCTCGCCGAACCTGCTCGTGAGCCCGACCGGTGAGGGCACCCACCGAATCGCGGTGCTGAACAAGACGCTGGACGACACCGGGTCGTCGGCCGGGATGGACATCTCCGGGTCGGCCCAGGCGGTCGAGGCGATGGACATCGCCACGCGGGACCGCCGGGTCACCGTGAGCCGCACCTACCGGCTGCTCAAGGACTCCAGCCTGCCACCCGAGCGGCGCCAGCTGGGATTCGTCTTCGTCGCGCCGGTCTTCGCCTCCTCGCCCACCGCCGCGGACGCCGGCCGGTTCCGGGGCTGGCTGGTGCTCGGCACCCGCGGCGGGGACTTCCTGAGCGAGGCGGTCGCCGAGGCGGCCGATGACGCGGTGGCGGTCACGCTGCTCGACGGGGTGTCCGGCGACCCCATCCCGATGGCCGCCTGGCAGCCGGACGAGCCGCTCGACGTGTCGGTGCCGGCCATCGACACCACCGTCCCGGTCGCCCAGCGCGAGTGGAACCTGCGGGTGGCGGCCACCGAGCGGCTGCTCGCCGGCATCGACCGGCGCCTCGACCGGATCGCCTGGCTGATCGGTCTCGTGCTCACCGCGCTGCTGGTCGCGCTGACCGGGACCGTCGTGACCTCCCGCAACCGCGCCCTGCGGCGGGTCGACGAGGCCACCGCCGCGCTGCGCCACGACATCGCCCAGCGGGAGGAGGTCGAGCACCGGCTGCGGCAGCGCGAGACCGAGCTGGTCGGTTTCGCCGGTGTGGTCGCGCACGACCTGCGCAGCCCGCTGGCCCGCATCATGGGCTACGCCGACTTCCTGCACGAGGAGGCCTTCGACCGGCTCGACGGGACGCAGCGCGACTTCCTGGCCCGGCTGCGCAAGGGCGCCGACAACATGCGGGTGCTCATCGACGACCTGCTCGACTACGCCACCGCCGAGAACCGGCCGATGGCCGACGTCCCGGTCGACCTGCGCCGCCTGGCCGACGAGGTGGCCCGCGAACGGGCCGCCGACCGGCCCGCCGGCATCGAGGTGGGCGACCTGCCGACCGTCCACGGCGACCCCACCCTGCTGCGCCAGGTGCTCGACAACCTCATCGGCAACGCGATCAAGTACACGCCGCCGGACCGGGAGCCGCACGTGCGGGTGGTGGCCCGGCCGGTCGAGGACGGGCGGTGGTGCTGCGAGGTCAGCGACAACGGCATCGGCATCCCCGAGCAGGACCGGGCGTCCGTCTTCGACGCCTTCACCCGCGCGGCCGGCAGCGAGAACTTCCAGGGCACCGGGCTGGGCCTGGCGATCGTGCACCGCATCGTCGAGCGCCACCACGGCCAGGTCGGGGTCGACGCCAACCCGGAGGGCGGCAGCGTCTTCTGGTTCACCGTGCCGGAGCATTCGCGATCGCCCACGCCGCGTTGACCAGCCCGATGTGGCTGAACGCCTGCGGGAAGTTGCCCAGCATCTCCCCGGTGCGCGGGTCGACCTCCTCGGCCAGCAGACCGACGTCGTTGACGTGCCCGGCGGCGAGCTCGAACACCTCCCGCGCACGCTCGGCCCGGCCGGCCAGGGCGAGCGCCTGGGCCAGCCAGAACGTGCAGAGCAGGAACGTACCCTCGTCGCCGGTCAGCCCGTCGCCGGCGCGGTAGCGGTAGACCAGGCCGCGTTCGTCGGTGAGCCGGGAGGCGATCGCCTCGACGGTGGCGAGCATCCGCGGGTCGTCGGCCGGCAGGAACCCGACGATCGGCAGCATCAGCAGCGACGCGTCCAGGTCGGTGGAGCCGAACGACTGGGTGAACACCCCGGTGGCGGCGTCCCAGCCCTCGCGCAGGACGGTCTCCCGGATCTCGTCCCGCTCGGCCTTCCAGCGCGCCGGGTCCTCGACGCCGATCAGCGGCGCCAGCCTGATCGCCCGGTCCAGGGCCACCCAGCACATCACCTTGGAGTAGACGAAGTGCCGGGGCTCGCCCCGGATCTCCCAGATGCCCCGGTCCGGTTGGCGCCACCGGTCGGCGGCCGCGTCGGCCATCGCCACCAGGAACGCCCGCACGTCGTCGTCCATGGTCGTGAGCTGCTCGGACAGGCGGTCGGCGGCCGCGAGCAGTTCCCCGTACACGTCGATCTGCTCCTGGCGCCAGGCCCCGTTGCCGACCCGCACCGGGGCGCTGTCGCGCCAGCCCCGCAGGTGGGGCAGCTCGCGCTCGGTGAGGTCGTGTTCGCCGCCGACGCCGAACATGATCTGCAACGGGGTCGACGCGGTCGTCATGAAGGCGAAGAAGTCGCCGGCCTCGTCGGGGCAGGCGGCCACCCACAGCGCCTCCATCGTGAAGCTGGCGTCGCGGACCCACGAGTAGCGGTAGTCCCAGTTGCGCCCGCCGCCGACGGACTCGGGCAGCGAGGTGGTGGCCGCGGCGACGATCGCGCCGCTGGGCCGGAAAGTGAGGGCCTGCAACACGAGGCCGCTGCGATGCACGAGATCGCGCCACGGGCCGTCATAGGCCTGGTGCAGGCCGGACCACGACCGCCAGCCCTCGATCGTGTCGGTGAGGCGCTCGGCCAGCTCGCCCTGGGTCCAGACGTGAGCCGGTCGTTCCTCGAGCGTCGACCGGTGCAGCGCGAAGATGAGGGTCTCACCCTCGCGCACGACGAAACGGGCCCGCGCCGTCGACTCGTCGAGATCGAGGGGTACGGGCGTGGAGAACACCAGCCACTCCGCGCCGCCGCGGGCCGTGACGCCGCCGTCCACGTGCCCGAGCAGCGGCGTCACGATGCCGTACTCGGGTCGCGGCCGGTATTCGATCGCCAGCTCGACCGAGCCGGCGACGCCCGTGACCGACCGGATCAGCAGGTGGGGCGAGCCGGCGCCGAGGTCGTGTCCCCGGTTCCCGGCGCCCAGGGCCAGGGCGTCGGTCACCGTCACGGCCCCGGTCGCGGTGGTCATCCGGGTTTCCAGGACCATCGTACGAGCGAGGTAGCGCCGCTCCGACCGGTGCTCGGCCACCGGGCTGACGCGCCAGTGCCCCGCCTCGTCGTCGAGCAGCCGGCCGAGGACCGACGGACTGTCGAAGCGCGGGAAGCTCAGCCAGTCCACCGAGCCGTCGCGGGTCACCAGCGCCGCGGAGTGGCAGTCGGACAGCAGCGCGTGGTCGGCGATCGGGACGTTGCTCATGACCCATTCTGGGCCCGGGCAACGCCCCGTCGCACCGGTTGACGTCCCTGGAGATCAGCTCAGCGTGCAGCTCACCGCCGGGGTGGCCGCCGGACCACTGCCGACCAGCCCGAACGACGTGCTCGCGCCGGCCGCGAGAGCACCGTTGTGGTCGGCGTTGCGCACAGTCACCGCCGGAGTGGTGAGCACGCCGTTCCACAGCGAGCCGACGGTCGTGCCGCTCGGGTACGTCCACGTCACGGTCCACCGCGCGCCGGCAGCCGTGCCGCTGTTGCGGACGGTGACCTCGGCCTGGAACCCACCGGTCCACGAGGTGGTGGTCTTGTAGGTGGCCGTGCAGCCCTGGTCGGACGGGCCGCCACCGCCGGTCGTCGTGGTCACCGTGCGCGCGGGCGAGGCCGCCGAGACGTTACCGGCCGCGTCCCGGGCCCGGACACTGAACGTGTAGGCGGTCGACGCGGTCAGACCCGTCGCGTTGTACGTCGTCCCGGACACCGTGGCGACGACCGAACCGCCGCGCAGGACGTCGTACGCGGTCACTGCGACGTTGTCCGTCGAGGCGGCCCAGGTGAGGGTGGCTCCGGTGGCCGTCACGTTCGTCGCGGCCGGCTGCCCGGGCACACTCGGCGCGGTGGTGTCGGCCTCGCCGCCGCCGTCGCTGTACCGCTGGCCCAGGCTGATGCCGGTCGTGCTGCCCGTACCGCCCAGGGGCACCTGGTGGTCGAGGCCGACGAACTTGGCGCCGTACTGCCACAGCGCGGGCTTGAGCAGCGCGTACTTCTGCTCGTCCCAGGTCTTCCAGTCGTCCAGCAGCAGGCCGCCGGTGTCGCCGGAGTTCGGGTTGAGCACCCAGAACGTCTGGTGCAGCTTGTTCTCGACGATCAGGTCGCGCAGCGCGGTCATCCACTTGTCCTGCCGCGCGTCCTGGCCGAGCCGGCCGCCCCACTCGCCGATCAGCAGCGGCGCGGTGCCGTCCTCGTGCAGGTAGAACCAGTTCGGCCGCCACACGTCGTCGGTCAGCGAGGCCTTGTCGAACGGCTTGTCGAACCACGGCTGGTTGTACACGAGCGGCCCGTAGTCGTGCGGGGAGTAGACCAGCTGGTCCTGGTTGGCGCCGAGGTTGATCGGGTGATCCCGGACGCCCCGCAGGTTGCCGCCCCACCAGTTGTTGTAGTAGTTCGGCGACAGGTCGGGGTCGGTGTTGGGCGAGCTCCAGGTCTCGCCCTCCCGCGGGTAGATCTCGATGCCCTCGACCAGCACGAGCACGTCGGGGTTGATGGCGAGGATGCGCCGCGCGGCCGTCTCGGCGGTGTTCTTCCAATTGTCGACGGCGGTCGTGTTGTCCCACTTGGCCCGGGTGGTGTCGTTGGCCGTGCCGTGCGGCTCGTTCTTGAGGTCGAAGGCGACGAGCGTGTCGTTGGTCTTCCAGCGCGTCGCGACCCACTCCCAGGCCTGGTAGTACAGCTCCGGCGTGACCGAGCCCTTGTACCAGACCGGGTGGATGTGCCCGGAGTTGTCGGCCTCGGCCGAGTGCACGTCGAGGAGGACCTTGATCCCGTACGTCTCGCAGAGGTCCAGCCAGAACTCGAAGATCTCGAGGCTGTCCATCCCGGCCAGCTCGGGGTTGGCGAAGGTGTTGACGTTGGGGACGGCGGCCTGCCCGTTCTTCCACTCCAGCAGCAGCTGGGTCGAGATCGGCACCCGCACGATGTTGATGCCCCGCTGGGCCATCGACTTCGTGATGTCGGTGATGTTGGCCGACCACAGGCCGTGGAAGACCCGTTCGGACGCGTTGAAGCCGAACCAGTTCGCGCCGGTCAGCCAGACCGGGTCGCCGGCGGCGTCGACGATCTGGTTGCCGTCGACGTGCAGCCAGTC
Organism: Actinoplanes sp. M2I2; assembly: GCF_023544445.1. GTDB lineage: Bacteria > Actinomycetota > Actinomycetes > Mycobacteriales > Micromonosporaceae > Actinoplanes. Next base: position 394,964 of record NZ_JALPVJ010000009.1, read on the forward strand.
GGTGGCCGGCACGGCGGCGGCGGCCGGCGCCGCCGCCCGGAGCGGGGGATCGGATGCCGCCTGCGCGGCCAGGGCAGGCAGCGTCAGGGTCAGGCCCAGCACGGCGGCCAGGCAGGTGGTCACTCGGGTACGGAACACATGGACTCCCGGGGATCGGAGTGCGCTGCACGGTGGCGGCAGCTGGGAGCGCTCCCATCGGCAGTATTCAATGCGATTCGCGCGAAGGCAAGGCCAGGCGTTTCGCGCGAAGGCAAGGCAGGCGTTCGCGCGAAGGCAAGACCAGCGGAGACGGCGGCGACACTGAGGTCGCCCGGATGCGCCCCGACGAGTTGCTCCGGCTCCCTCCGCGGCGACTACGGCGCGACTGATCGACAACCTTCCCTGGAGGCCGTAGGGTGCAGGGTCTGTGGGAGCGCTCCCACCAGTCCCACCTCATCCCCAGGAGGTCCCCCGCATGCGCCACCCCGTCCGGCCGACCGAAGCCCTCCCCGCCGAACCGGCCCCGACCGGCGTCCGGCACGCTCCGGCCGAAACCGCCACCCTGGTCGACGACGAGATCCGTGACGAACCCGCCGCCGGCCCGATCCCCGATGACGCCGCTCACCGGACATCGGTCCACGCGACCCACCCGGCCCGGAATCACGACACCCACCCGGCGCGGGATCCTGCCGACCGGGCCGCGACGGCCCACCCCACCACTCGGCCCACGCCCGCCGATCACGGTGGGGCTCCGCCGAGGGGCCGCCCCCGCCGGAAGGGAACGGTCGGCCGCGCCCTGCGGGGCCTCGTGGCGCTGGGACTGTTGTCGGTCGCCGCGGCGTGCGGAACGGCCCAGTCGCCCGGCTCGTCCCAGACCCCCGGGGCGGCTCAGCCTCCCGGCGCGGCCCCGGCTCCCGGCGGGGCGCCGGCATCGGGCGCGGCCCGTGGCGCCTCCGGCGCGCCGGCCACCGGCGCGATCCGCACCACCTGCGAGGCTCTGGGCCGGACCTACCAGGCCAACATGGCTCCCCTGGCCGAGTCCCTGACCGCTCTCGTGGCCGACCGCAAGACCATCGCCGGCGCCCAGAAGTCACTGGCCTCATTCGCCACGGCCGTCCAGGAGGCGACCGCCACGAGCGACGACCCCGACCTCAAGGCGGCCGGCAAGCAGGCCGCGAACCAGATGCACGCCAAGTCCACCGACGCCAAGTTCTTCGACGGCATCAAGACGGCCAAGGACGTGAACAAGACCCTCGGCCCGACCCTGACCGGCTGGCTCTCCCCCGTCACCCGCCACTGCTCCTGAGGCGACCGGTGAGCCGGGCCGTGCCGCGCTACAGCCTCGTCCGGCCCGGTGTCTCCGCCTCCGGGGAGTCCCCGGCCGGCCCGGCGACACCCGCCGGCGGGTTGCCGGGCGCAGCCTTCGGGTCGGAGCCGCCGGGGCCGACGGTGGCCGGCTCGCCGGCGTCCGCGAGCGACGCGGGAGCAGCCTCCTCGGCGGCGTCCACGCCCGCCTTGGTCCGCAGCGGGATCTCCGGCAGGAACAGGAAGACCACCAGGCCGACCACCATGATCGCGGCGGCCACCAGGAAGATCATGTCCATCGACGAGGAGAAGCCGGCCTTGAACGGGTAGGCCAGGGCCGGGTTCACGTGGTTCAGGAACGACGTGTCGTTGACCGCCGAGGCGTTCAGGCCGCCCCCGTCGCGCAGCGCCGCGATCACCGGCTGGTTGGCCGGGTCGGCGGCCACGGCCGGGTCGTTCACGGCCTGCTGGAACGCCGGGCCGGCGGTGCGGAAGGCGGCGGCGATCTTGTCGCCCACCGTGGAGAAGAGCAGCGACAGGAACACCGCGGTGCCGGCCGTCGCGCCCATCTGGCGGAAGAACGTGGCCGACGACGTGGCGACGCCGATCTCGCGGGGCGACATGGCGTTCTGCACGGCCAGGGTGATCGGCTGCAGGATCAGGCCGAGCCCCAGGCCGAGGATGGCCATGAAGATGCCCGTACGCCAGAAGGCAGTGTCGACGCCGATCGTGTGCAGCAGGTAGAGCCCGATGGCCGACAGCGCCGCACCCAGCATCGGGAAGATCCGGTAGCGGCCGGTGCGGCTGATCAGCTGGCCGGCGACGATCGAGCCGACCATCAGCCCGGCGGTCAGCGGCAGCAGCTGCAGGCCCGACTCGGTCGGCGACGCGCCCCGCACGATCTGCAGGTACAGCGGCAGCACGGCGAGCCCGCCGAACATTCCCATGCCGACGATGAAGCCGCCGATCGCCGTGAGCCCGAACGTGCGGTTGCGGAAGAAGCGCAACGGGATCAGCGCGTCCTCGCCCATCCGCCGCTCGGCCCAGATGAACAGAGCCAGACCCAGAGCTCCGAGGACGTACGCGGTGACCGAGCGGGCCGAGCCCCAGCCCCAGTCGCGTCCCTGCTCGGCCACCGTCAGCAGCGGCACCAGCCCGACGACCAGCGCGACCGCGCCCCACCAGTCGATGCGGTGGTGGCGACGCACCTGGTCGACGTGCAGCACCCGGGCCACCACGATCAGCGCGAGGATGCCGATCGGCACGTTGACCAGGAAGACCCAGCGCCAGCCGGTGATGCCGAGGATGCTCGGGGCGCCCGCGAAGAACCCGCCGACCACCGGGCCGATGACGCTCGACGTGCCGAAGACGGCCAGGAAGTAGCCCTGGTAGCGGGCCCGTTCCCGCGGCGGCACGATGTCGCCGATGATGGCCAGCGCCAGCGAGAACAGGCCGCCCGCCCCGAGGCCCTGGAAGGCGCGGAAACCGGCGAGCTGGTACATCGAGGTCGCGAACGAGCTGGCCGCCGAGCCGACCACGAAGATCGCGATCGCGGCCAGGAAGAATTTCTTGCGGCCGTAGATGTCGGACAGCTTGCCGTAGAGCGGGGTCGAGATCGTCGCGGTGATCAGGTACGCGGTGGTGACCCAGGCCTGCGCGCTGAGCCCGTGCAGGTCGTCGCCGATGGTGCGGATCGCGGACGCGACGATGGTCTGGTCGAGGGCGGCGAGGAACAGGCCGAGCAGCAGGCCCCCGAGGACCTGCAGCACCTGGCGGTGCGTGAGCCCGGAGGGGGCGGCGGGTGCGGTGGCGGCGCTCATGTCTGCAGCATCTACCCACCGCCCGGGGAGTATTCCGCCCGAGGGACGAGGGTCACGTGCGACCGCCGTCACGCGGCGCCACCGAGCCTGTTTCGGGAGCCGGGGCCGCCGCCGCGCTGCCCAGCCCGCCGGCTGAAAACGGGGCGCCTCCGGCGGGCCCGGGCCCCTACCATCGGGCGGATGAGCCCTCGGAGTCTTACCCAGGTCGAGGCCGAGCAGCGCGCGGCCCTTCTCGCCGTCGAGCGCTACGACATCTCGATCGACCTCACCGACCTGCCCACCGGCTCGGCCGTGGTCTGCGTCTCGACCGTCACCTTCACCTGTCACGAGCCGGGGGCCTCCTCCTTCGCCGACTGCGTGGCGCCGGTCATCTCGGCGACCCTCAACGGCGAGCCGCTGCCCGAGGCCGTCGACGGCCGGATCCCGCTGCCCGGGCTGGCCGGGCGCAACACCCTGCGCGTCGAGACGGTGCAGGCCGACACCACGGACGGCGCGGGCGTGCACAAGTCGGTCGACCCGTCCGACGGCGAGGTGTACGTCTGGACGACCTTCGCGCCCGACGAGGCACGCCATCTGTTCGCCTGCTTCGACCAGCCCGACGTCAAGGTGCCGCACGCGTTCACCGTGACCGCGCCCGCGGCCTGGACGGTGGCCTCCAACAGCGGCGACCCGCGGATCGAGGACCTCGGTGGCGTACGCCGGTGGACCTTCCCCGACACGCCGCCGCTGGCCACCTACAACACCGTCGTCAACGCCGGGCCGCTGCACGAGGTGCGGCGTGAGGCCGGCGGCCACGACCTCGGCCTGTTCTGCCGCCGCTCGCTGGCCCCGCTGCTCGACCGCGACGCCGACGAGATCTTCGCGGTCACCGAGCAGGGCCTGGCGTTCTTCGGCGACGTCTTCGGGCTGCCGTTCCCGCAGCGCAAGTACGACCAGGTGTTCATGCCCGACTTCGGCGGCGCGATGGAGAACTGGGGCTGCGTGACCTGGGAGGACTCGTTCCTCAGCCGGTCCGAGCCGAGCCCGGCCGAGCGCGAGATGCTGGCCGTGGTGCTGCTGCACGAGATGTCGCACATGTGGTTCGGCAACCTGGTGACGATGCGCTGGTGGGACGATCTGTGGCTGAACGAGGCGTTCGCCGAGTTCGCCTGCTACTGGGCGGCCGAGCACGCCACCCGCTACACCGACGCGTGGGTCGGCCTGCTCGCCGCCGACAAGCTCGTGGCCTACCTGGCCGACCAGGGCCCGGTGTCGCACCCGATCCGCCAGCCCGTGCCCGACGTGGCCGAGGCGGCGTCCATCTTCGACGCCATCACCTACCCCAAGGGCGCCGCGGTCCTGCACCAGCTGATGACCTACGTCGGTGAGGAGCAGTTCGTCGCCGGCATGAAGAGCTACTTCGCCCGGCACGCCTGGGGCAGCACCACCCTGCAGGACCTGATCGACGCCCTGGCCGAGACGTCCGGGCGCGACCTGAACGCGTGGCGCGCCGGCTGGCTCGAGACCGCCGGCGTCGACCGGTTCACCTTCGCCGGCCTGACCCTCACCGGCAGCGGCCCGGCCGGCCCGCCCCGGCCGCAGGTGCTGGCCGTCGGCTCGTACGCGAAGGGTCCGTCCGGTCTGACCCGCACGGGACTGGCCCGGGTGGAGGTGCGGGGACCCGAGACGGCGGTGCCGCTGCCCGCGGACGCCGACTTCTACCTGGTCAACGACGACGACCTGACGTTCGCGACGACCCGTCCGTCGGCCGCCGACCGGGCGACCCTGATCAACGAGGCCGGGGCGCTGCCGACGGCGGTGTCGCGCGGCGTCGCGGTCGCCACGGTGTGGGACATGCTGACCAACGGCGAGGCGACGGCGGCCGAGGCGGTGCGCTGCCTGACCTCCGTGCTGGCCACCGAGACGGCCGACACGGTGATCGAGCCCTACCTGCGCCGGGCCGGCGACGCGGCCGAGTTCTGGGCCGGCGACGCCGAGCGCCCGGAGCTGCTCGCGCTGGTCCACGCGACCTGCGCCCGGCTCGCCGGGCAGCCGTCCCGCCGTCAGGTGGCGCTGCGCGGCCTGGCCCGCACGGCGGCCGACCCGGACGAGCTGGCCCGCCTCCGCACGGCCGGCGACGCCGATGTGGACCTGCAGTGGCGCTGCCTCGTGCGCGCGGCCGAGCTGGGTGCCGAGACCGATGCCGACGTGCGTGAACTGCTCGAGCGCGACCCCGACCCGGACGCGACGTACCAGGCGCTGGCGGTGCGCGCGGCGCGTCCCGACGCCGAGGAGAAGGCCGCGGTCTGGCAGGCGCTCGCCGTCGACCGGGCCGTCCCGGTCGGCTCGCTGGGCGTGGTCGCCCGGGCCTTCTGGCGGCCGGGGCAGGACGACATCCTGGCCCCGTACGGGGAAAAGTATCTGGCTCTGCTGCCCGGCTTCGGTCGCGGGGGCATGGTGCCGTCGATGGTCTACTCCAGCCGGCTGCTCCCCCGCGTCGCCACCACGGCCGACTTCCCGGCCGAGGCCGAGAAGGCCGTCGCCGGCGCCGCCCCGGTGGTCCGGCAGACCGTTCTGGAGTACGCCGACGAACTGCGCCGGATGATCCGCTCCCGCGGCTGACCGGCGAGGGGACCGCCGCGCTGGGCGGCGGTCCCCCTGTCGCGTTCGGACAGAGCCGACAGGCCGGCCGATTCGTCCGGCATGACCGGACTCGCACTCAGGAAGCTCCCAGCTGCCAATCTCACAATCTTGATCTGAATTGTTGTAAAGTCCGTGCACACGAGGCTGCGCAAGATCACTTATCCCCCGGTCCGGCCCGCCTCCTGATCAGCCTTGACCAGGCGACACATAACTCCACCTGTCGTAAAGCGTCTCCCGCGATTTCGTAGGTAAAGGACACGGGCTCGGACGATGTTCAACAGCGCTGTCATGTTCGCCAAGCAGAACGCCCCGGAATCGGTGCGCGTCCTGGCGCGCCGCACCATGCTCGAGGCCTACAACGCCCGGCTGCGCGTCACCGTGCCCGTGGCCACACGCAGCGAATTCCAGAATGTCTACCACTGCGCGGTCCGCAAGACGGCCAGCCAGTGGATCAAGGCGGTGTTCAGCGACCCGGTCGTTTATCGCCACTCCGGACTGCTGACCTACGACCCGCGCTTCTACGGCTGGAAGCATCCGCACGTCGTTCCGCGGGAACGCATCGGCCTGTCGCTGTTCATTCCGCGGGCCCGCTTCGACAAGATGCCGAAACCCGAGAGGTATCGCGCGTTCTTCGTCATGCGCGATCCGCGCGACATGGTCGTCTCGAGCTATTTCTCGACCCGCAATTCGCACGGCCCGATGGGTGACGTCCTCGAGCAGCGCCGGGTGCTGCTCGAGATGCCGCGCAAGGAGGGCCTGCTCTGGCTGGTCGACGACCTGGCCCGGAAGGGCCGGTTCAACGTGCTGCGCTCGTGGATCGACGCGCCGCCGTCCGAGGAGGTACGCCTCGTGCGCTACGAGGACCTCACCGGCGACGGCCAGGCCCAGGAGATGGAGCAGTTGCTGCGCCACTGCGGCATCCACCTGCCGCCGGCCGAGCTGGCGCAGACGCTCGACAAGTACAGCTTCGCCAAGATGAACGAGCGGCAGGGCGCGGGCTCGGTCTCGCACTACCGCAAGGGCCAGGCCGGCGACTGGCAGAACCACTTCGACGACGACATCTACGAGGCCTTCGCCAAGGCGACCGGCAACCTGGTCGAGCGTCTCGGCTACCCGTCGTACCAGGAGAAGTGACGTCGCCCGGGTCGCCCGGCCGGGCGACCCGGGCCCCACGAGCCTAGTCAGTGGACTAGGGTGGGACCGAGGCCCGACCGGCCTCGTCAACGGCGTGCCGCGCGCCCATCCCGCGCTCGACGCGCCGGCGATCGTCCGGCACGCCCGCGCCACGCCCGGCCGCACCCGACAGGCCGCCGCAAAAGCGCAGGTGGCGGACACGGTGGCACGGTTAAGCCGAACGGACAGTACCCAATCGCCCGGCGTCCGCTAACGTCCTCACCGTCCGTTTTCCGAACGGTCCTAGCGGCATGTTCGCCCTACGGTTGCAACCCCGCACCTCTAGGATCGAACACGATTATGTCCTAGTTTATCGCCATATCGCTTCATACGGTGGATACCTTGACAGACACTCCGGCGATCGAAACAGATCTCGCCGATCTGCGCGGCACAACCCTGGACCAGCTGTGCCGGCGGGCGCTTCAGGACGCCCTGGAGCCGTATCGCCGTGTCCTGATCGGCCAGGTGGAGCGTCCCCGCCCGAACATCGGCTCGGGACCGCCGGGGCGGGCCGACTGACCGCCAGACCCGCTCGCCGCCTCGGAGGAACCACTCGATGAACCCGGTCACCCGGCACCGCCTGCCCACGACGTCGTTCGCCACGCTGGCCCGAGGCGAGGGCTCGGCCGACATCACCCGCGACTTCTGGGAGACCGAGGAGAGCCGGCGGCTGCTCCTGGTGAGCACCCTCCTCACCGAGATCGCCGAGCAGCCCGGCGGGCTGGGACCGCTGACGCCGGTCGGGTCCGCCCTGGCGATCCTGACCGAAGCGCAGCACCGCGCGCCGGAGGCGGTGCGCGACCTCCTCATGAACCCCGGCGTCGGCAGCGGATGCGCCTACGCCCTGCGCCGGCTCCGCGGCGGCGCCGGCGGCTCGGCCCCCCTCTTCGTCGACCTCGGCATCGTGCCGACGATCGCCCTCGTGGCGGCCGCCCGGGCCGGGCTGACCTGGTCGGCCCGGCTCCCCCTGCGCGACGGCGACCTCATGCTCCACACGTACGGTCTGGCCCGGTTCGCCGGGTCCGCGACGACGGTCGAGGCCACCACCGAGGGCGGAGTCATCCGGCTCCACGACGGCCGGCACACCCTGGTCGTCCCCGGCGGCAAGACGGCCGGCGACAAGACGGCCGGCGACGAGGCGGCCGGCGACGAGGTGGCCGGCGGGTCCGACGCCCCGCGCTGGTGGCCGTTGCGACGGGTGGAAGCCGGCCGCACCCTCCGCATCTCGGTCTGGCTCGACGACCTGGACCCGATGCGTGACCTCGGCGACCCCGTTCCCCCGAGCCGGCTCGACGACGAGGCCTTCGAGCGGTGGCGCCGCCTGATCGAGGACGCCTGGGACCTGCTGTGCCGCGACTACCCCGCCGACGCCGACGCGATGGCCGGGGGCCTCACGGCGATCGTCCCCCTCAAGCACCTGGAGGGCTGGGACACGAGGAGCGCCTCGAACGGCGAGGCCTTCGGCAGTGTCATGGTCTCGGAACCGCCCGACGAGGTCATCATGGCCGTGTCGCTGATCCACGAGTATCAGCACATCAAGCTGGGCGCGCTGCTCCATCTCATCCCCATGACCGGGCCCGACGACGGGTCGCTGTACTACGCGCCCTGGCGTGACGACCCGAGGCCGCTGGGCGGCCTCGTCCAGGGCATCTACGCCTTCTTCGGCATCGCCCGCTTCTGGCAGACCCGGATGCAGAAGACGACGGGCGCCCAACGGGAGATCGCCGCCTTCGAGTACGCCTACACGCTCCAGCAGACGGTCGAGTCGGTCCGCATCGGACTGGCCGCCGCCGGGTTGACCGCCGCCGGGCGGGACCTTCTCGCAGGGCTTCGTGACCAGGTCGACGAATGGCTGGCCAAGCCCTCGGAAGCTGTCGAGCCCCGGATCGAGAGGCTGGCCCGGCTGACCGCCGACAGCCACCGGCTCGGTTGGCGCGTACGGCACTGCCGTCCCCGCGCCGACGAGGTCGCCGCTCTCGCCGCGCTGCTCCGGGCGGGCAAAGTGCTCGAGCCGGCAACGGTGACGGCGGCCGTCGTCGAGCCGCATCCCCGGCTGCGCTGGCGCCAGCGCATCCCGGTGGCCGCCCGGCGGCACGCCGTCACCGGCGACCAGCCGCGATCGGCCACCCCCGACCCGGTGTCCGCGGCCGAGGACGCGTTGCTGGCCCGGGACGCGGCGACCGCCCGGCAGGGGTTCACCGACGCGCTCACCGGCCTCGCCGCCGGCGCCGATCCGTCCATCTCGGACGACGAGGCTCGCGCGTGGGCCGGCCTCGCGATGAGCCTGGCGGCCGAGGGCGACGCGCCCGCCGCGGACGCCGTCCTCCGGCGACCGGATCTGGTACGCGCGCTCTACGCCACCACGGACCGGTCCGTCACGCCGGTCGACGTCGCCCGCCGGCTCGCGCCGGCCTTCGCCGCGACGCCCTGACGCACGGGTCAGAACTGCATCGGCTCAGAACTGCATCGGCTCAGAACTGCATCGGATCGACGTCGCAGTTGGCCCGTTGGCCCGCCTGTGCGGCGCGGATGGCCGGGTGGTCCGGGCCGAGCACCTCGGTGTAGGCGGCGATGGTCTCGCCGTAGAGCGCCGTGCCCTCCTCGGACCGGCCGAGAGCGGTCAGGTCGAACGACAGGTTGAGCGCGCACGCCAGCGTCGAGGGGTGGTTGCGCCCGATGAATTCGCGGCACAGGGCCAGGATCTCCGCGTCGAGGTCGTACGCCTCCTGGTGGCGGCCCTGCGCGGCCAGGTCGCTGGCCAGATTGATGCCGCAGGTGAGCGTCAGGATGTGCTTGGTGCCCAGCTTCGCGCGCAAGCCTTCCCAGGACGCCCGGTTGTGCCGCTCCGAGTCGGTCGTGTCGCCCAGCAGGCGCAGGACGATGCCGAGGTTGGTCCGGGCGTAGAGCGTGTACGGGTGGTCGGCGCCCAGCGTCGCGTGGTAGTCGGCCGCGGTCTGCTCGGCCAGTTCCCGGGCCCGCGGCAGGTCGTCGGACTCGCGCAGGTCGACCGCGAAGTTGAGCGCCGCCGCGATGGTGTCGGGGTGGGTCGGGCCGAACCGGTCGCGGAACCGGTTCATGGTGTCCTCGGCCAGTTTGAAGGCCGCGTCGTGGTCACCGGCCCGCCGCCGGGCCACGGCGAGGTTGCGGGCGATCCGGATGGTCTCCTGGTGTGCGGGGCCGAAGAGCCGGGCGTACCGGTTGTAGTTGTCCTCGACCATCCGCCGCGAGCGCAGGTACTCGCCGCACTCGCGCTCGTCGATGGTGAGGTTGTTCAGGGTCCGCAGGGTCTCCGGGTGATCGTGCCCGAGCGCCGCGATCCGCCGGCGGTAGGTGTCCGCGTCGAGCTGCCGCGCGAGCCGGAACTCCCCGGTCAGTCGCAGGCTGACGCTGAGGTTGTGGGCCGCCCGGAGCGTCTGCGGGTCGTCCTCACCGAGGCTTCGGCGAGCCGTCCGGAAGGCTTCGAGATCGAGTTCCCGGGCTTCGGTGAAGTTGCCGAAGGCGCGCAGGGTCGTGGCCACCTGGACCATCGCGTCGATGGTGCCCTCGTCGTCCGGTCCGACCGTGGCCTGATAGATCCGCAGGCTCTCGCGCTGGATGTCGGCCGCGTCGCCGAAGTTGCCCATCACCCACCAGTAGTAGCCCAGCCACTTGGCCGCGCTCAGCGTCTGCAGATGGTCGCTCCCGAGCCGGGCCCGCCAGTCGTCGACGACCTGCCGGGCCAGGTCACGTCCGGTGCTGTAGTCGCCCCAGTAGAAGTAGAACCGCACCAGGTTGCTGACCACGTCACGGGCCCAGTCGTCCTCACAGGCCCACGACCGCGAGTTGATCAGGTGTGAGGCGAGCGCCTGGTAGCGCAGCCACTGGTCCGGGTCGGCCGGATCGCCCAGTTTGACGCCGGTCAGCAGCAGGTGGGCGCCGTGCTCCATCACGGACTGCCGCTCGGCCGGGATGCTGTCCTGGAGCACCTTCTGCACCAGCCGGTGCAGCTGCAGGCTGTTGCCCCGGTGGTCGATGCGGGCCAGCACGTACTTCTGGATGTCGCGGATGGCCTGGTTGAGCCGGCTCGGGTTCTTGAGCGCCTCGTCGAGCTCCGGCGCCCCCATGGCCGCCCGCACGCCCTCGAACAGGTCGCGGCTGATCGGCTCGGGGGCGAAGAACGAGCACACCTGCAGCAGCTGGAGCGCCGCCGGGTTCTCCACGGCCAGCCTGTCCAGGGCCACGTTGGCCGCCGCGGCGACCGGGATCTCGTAGCCGGGGGCCGGACGAAGTCACCGACGCCGGCCGGGCCGCCGCCGGCCTGGGTCTCCTGGGCCCGGCCGATCGCGTCGTACTCGTAGAGCCCGGACCGCAGCGTGGTGCGGCTGGTGATGGACCACTCCAGCACGCGTCCCAGACGCAGCTCCCGGGCGATCCGGAAGGCGATGGCGGACTTGCCGGTGCCGGGGCTCCCGGTCACCAGCAACGGCCGGCGGAGCCAGAGCGCCGCGTTGACCATGTCGCACTCGGCCCGCGAGGCCCGGCGCACCGGCAGCGTGTCGAAGCGGCCGAGTTTACGGGCGATGTCCACGTCCTCCTCGGGCGGCGCGGCCTCGACCGGCCCGCCGTCGAAGGAACGCCAGGCCGGCGGGTCGGGCAGCCGCAGCCGCCCGTCCTCGGCCGCCGGGATGCCGTCGCCCCGGTAGAACCACCAGCCGGGCGGCTGTTCGGCAGTCGTCATGGCTGGGCCCCCGTGTGATAGACGTTGCGGTCCGGGTCGTCCCAGAGCACGGCCAGGTGCCGGCCCGGGTGCCGGTCCCGCGCGTCCGGCGCGAGCAGACCGGCGTCGTGACGCAGCGCGTGCACCCGGTCGGTCAGCTCGCCCGGCGGCTCGGCGGTGATCTCGTCGAGGTGACCGGCCGGCTCGGCGCCGAGCGTGCCCGGCCGGTGGTCCCAGAGGATGACCGGGATGCCCGCGAGCAGCGCCGATTGCAGCTCCTGACCGCCGGCCCGGTCGTCCGGCGAACTGCCCAGGACGACCGTGGTGAGGTCGGGGTCCTCCCGCAGCCGGGCGGTCCACAGTCCCAGCTCCTCCGAGGCGGGATCGGCGCGGCCCCGGTGCACGCGCGGTTGCGGCGGGTTCTGCCAGAGCGAGCGCCACCGCCGGTTCCAGACGCGATGCCGGCCGGGCTCGCGCATCCGATCGAGGCTGCGCACCACCACGCGGTAGTCGAGGCAGATCGGCACCGGCGCCGGCGAGCCGAGCTCGGTGTGCCACCACTCGACCGCGGTGTTGAGCAGATCCACCGGGAGCAGCAGCTCGATCTCCACCGGCTCGTCGAGGTCGTGCCAGGTGGACTCGGCGTGCCGGATCGCTTCCTGGAGCACGCGTTCGAGGTCCCGGAACGTCGTCCGCCGGGGATCGCTGGGCTCCGGGTCCCAGTGTCGCTGCCGGCGCTGGATCCAGTACCGGACCTGACAGCCGCCGCTCTCGATGCCGTCGCGCTCGATCTGGATGAGCAGGCAGGGCCGGATCGGTGGGCGGCTGCCGTTCCTCTCCCGCGCCACCGCCTCCTCGACGGTCCGGCGGTACGCCGGGTCGAGCTCGCCGATCTGCAGGATCTGCCGGGCCACCCGGTCGGTCCACGCGCGCATCTGACCGGCCAGCCGGGCCGGCGCCCGGGCGGCCACGTGTTCGACGAAGGCGACCAGCGGGGGGACCCGGTCCGGTCCGGCGTTGCGGCCGGCCAGCCGGACGGCCATCCCGGTCAGCGACGTCCGTTCGTCCGGCAGGGGGACCAGCCCGCCGACGGCCGCGTGCCACGCGGCCGCGCCGTCGATGTCCCCGGCCTGGTCGAGGTACTCGCGGAGCCGGGTCATCTCGAGGTCGGGCAACAGGCTGCGGGCGCCGTCGCGTTCCAGCCGCCACACCGGGAACGGCGGGCACTGCGCCAGCAGACCCCGCACGCCGCCGGCCGCGACCAGCGAGCCGTACTGGTGCCACTCGTTGTTCTTGTATTCGTCGCAGTAGTCGACGATGCCGCGGACGACGAACCAGTTGACGCCGCGGTTGGCCACCCCCGCGGCGACACCGGCCGTCTCCATCTCGAAGGCCAGCACCCGGTGGCGGACGGCCAGTTGGTCGCGCAGCGCGCCGTTCTTGAGCAGCACGTCGGCCGACCCGATCGCGCCGAAGTGGACCTTGGGCCGGCCGTCCGGGTGGCCGGAGTCGCGCCGGTCCGGGTGCGGCACCGCTCGCCGGCCGCGGTGCAATTGGTCCTTGCTCTCGTCGGGCCGGGCGAAGACGGCCATCGGGTAGTCGTCGGGCGGCGTGAGCAGGCCGGCCCAGTCCAGCGGCCGGCCGAGGATCTGGTCCTCCTCGAGCCGATGGGCGATGCGCTTGAGGTCCATCGAGATGCCTCCGACCGGCCGGCGCTGCTCGGCCCCGTGCGGCCCCTCCCGGACGTGCCCGTAGTCCACGATGCCGTCGAGGGCGATCACGACGTCGCCCAGCCGGACGTGCTGCTGCGGCTCGCGCGGGGACGGCACCCCGCCGGCGACACCGACCATGATCACGCAGCGCACGTGCGGAAAGCTGCGGAGCATGTCGGTGCAGGTCGCCGCCGCGTTGCGGGTGTTGTCCTCGGCCAGGGTCACCAGCACCACCCGGTGCGGGCGGCCCGGCTCCGCGCTGTCCAGGTGACCCATCCGGTATTCGTTCGGGTCGTCGACCATGCGGACCGTGCGGGGCCCGGCCATCAGCGTGCGCATCGCCGCTCCCTCGATCGCCAGGGCGGCGATGATCCCGATCGTCACGTCGGGAAAGGCGTCGGCCTCCGCCGGGGCGGACCGATAACTGCCGTCAGGTGCTGACATCTCACGAGGCCGGTGACCGGTGAGAACGCCTCCTATCAGGCAAAGCGGTGGCCCAGTTCGATCGGTTCCATGCCAACTCACGACCCCCGTCAGAAGAGATCACTTCTACTGAGCGCCACGCCCGGCCACCACAGTGTTACAGAGTTGCGCACACCACACAACGATCACCAAACGATCGTGGAATGCGGTGGGAATGTTCCGCCCGAAAAGGACGCCGGCCATTCAAGATCGGAGTGAATCCAATGATCGAGGTAAATGGGATTTCGCCGGTGACGGGTCCGGCCCGGCCGCGACGGCCGGGCCGGACCCGGCGGCGTCAGAGCGCGAGCCGCTGACCCGGGAAGATCACGTTCGGGTTGTCCACGACAGACCGGTTGAGCTGGTAGAGAGCCTTCCAGCCGCCCTTGACGTGGTTCTTCGAGGCGATCTTGGCCAGGGTGTCGCCGGAGCGGACGACGTAGTGCTTGCCCGTGGCCTTCGCCGCCACCGTCGACTTCTTCACCGTCGACTTCTTCACCGTCGACTTCTTGGTCACCGAAGTGGACTTCTTCGTGGCCGAAGAGGACTTCTTGGCGCCGCCGGTGTTCTTCGCCGCGTACGACTTGCTCGAGCCGGCCTTCTTGCCGCACACCGGCCAGGCGCCGATGCCCTGCCCGTCGAGCACCTTCTCGGCGATCCGGATCTGCTCGGAGCGGGTCGCCTTGTCGGCCGTCGAGGCGTACTTGGTACCGCCGTACGCCTTCCACGTGCTGCGGCTGAACTGCAGACCGCCGTAGTAGCCGTTGCCCGTGTTGATGCTCCAGTTGCCGCTGGACTCGCACTGGGCGATGGCGTCCCAGTTCACGGCCGCCTGAGCGGGCGAGGCCGGGCCGAGCAGGCTCACCGCGCCGGCGACACCGGCCGCCGTCAGGCCGAGAGCGACCCGGGTCTTCTTTCCGAATGTGGACATCACAAAAAACCTCCACGCCTGCGAGGTCAGCTGTCGGGTTCGGGCTGAGGTGCCCGGCCGCACGTGGCGGCTTCACCCCGAGGCGCACATCCGTGCGCCGGAGAACGTGTGGGTCCCCCGCTCCCTGCCTCAGGATCGGGTCCACCGGGCGACGGCAGGGACTCGGCGATCCGCCCGGGGCGTCCGCGATGGCGGACCGGCCGACGGTAACCACGAGTGACCCCGTACGGCCAACTCCGACAGCACGAACGTGAAAATGCTCTCAGGTCGGGGGAACCGCCGAAGATCAGCCGTCGTCGGAGGGTGGTGATCCGTTTTCTGACCACAGCCGCCCTGGTCAGCGGCCTGCTTGTCACGGCCGGCTGCGGCGGCGGCGCACCGCCCGGCGACGCCGCCCGGATCGACGCGAGCCTGGTGGCCGATCTCACCCCGGCCGACGCCGTCGCGGTCGGCCGGGCCGTCGGCGACTTCGCGTTCGACCTGTTCGACGAGGTGTCCGAGGCCGATCGGAACGCCGTCACGTCACCGCTGTCGGTCGCGGTGCTGCTGGCCATGATCTCGGCCGGCGCGGACGGGGACACCGGCGCCGAGATGGCGAAGGTGCTCGGGTTGCGCGAGGGCCCCGACCCCCGCGTCGGCGCTCTGCTGCGATCGCTGGCCGACACCGAGGACGTCACCCTCTCGGTCGCCAACGCGCTGCACAGTGACGGCCCGCTCGAACAGGACTACCTGAGCTTCGTCCGCCGCGCGTTCGGCGCCACCCTGGAACAGAGTGATCTCGCCTCGCCGGAGGCCGCCGAGGCCATCGACGACTGGGTGAGCAAGAACACCAACGGCCGCATCCCCGAGATCGCCGCCGACCTCGGGCTGCCCGACCCGCAAGCGGTTCTCGTGCTGCTCAACACGGTCTACTTCCTCGGCGAGTGGACGAGCAGCTTCGACGACGACGACACCCGGCCGGCGCCGTTCGCCGCGCCCGGTGGCCGGGCCGACGTCCCGATGATGCATCTGGACGCCCAGAGCTTCCCCTACACGGACCGCGACGGCTACCGCATGGTCCGCCTGCCCTACGGCGAGGACGGCCGGTTCGGCATGGAGATCATTCTGCCCGACGACGGGCGCGATCCGGATCTGGACGCCGCCGAGTGGCGCGCCGCCGTCGGCAGCCTCAGCCCGGCGCGGATCGACGAGCTCGCCCTGCCCCGCTTCGAGCTGCGCTGGTCGGCCGAGCTGGGGACCCCGCTGCGGCGCCTGGGCCTGGCCGCCGCCTTCGACCCGGGCCGGGCCGACTTCCGCCCGATGTCCCCGGCCGCGCCGGCTCTGGGCCGGGTCGTCCACAAGACGTACGTCAAGGTCGACGAACGGGGCACCGAGGCGGCCGCCGTCACGGGCGGGGTGATGACCACCTCGGCGCGGACGGGCACGCTGACCTTCCGCGTGGACCGGCCGTTCCTGTTCACGATCTCCGACCGGGAGACCGGGACGATCCTGTTCCTCGGCCGGGTCACCGACCCGCGTTGAGCACCGATGCCGGCGTCCCCGATCCTCGCCGAGGACCGATCTCGAGCGCCGCTCAGGCCAGGGCGTCCTCGACGCTGGGATACAGGGCGAGCATCCGGTCGAGGTTGACCACCGCGATCACCGTCGAGACCGGCGGGTGGACCTCGGCCAGCCGCAGGGAGGCGCCCCGCTCGCCGGCCAGCCGGTGCAGCAGGACGAACGTCCGCAGACCGCTGGAGTCGCAGAAGGCGAGACCGCCCAGGTCGAGGACCAGCCGTTCGACGCCGGAGCCGAGCGCGGCCCGGCCGGCCTCCTCGAGCACGTGGGCGATGTCGCGGTCGAGCTCGCCGCCGACGGTGAGCACGGTGACCCGGCCGTCCGCCTTGCCCACGGTCACCGTCAACTGATCCGTCATTCCGCGTCCTCGTCCTTGTCTTCCTGCGCCGCCTTGGGCACTGTATTCAACGCGGCGGCGGCCGACCACTGCACCAGCATCAGCGTGGCGTCGTCGGCCGGCGGGCCACCCTGGTGCTCGAGGACGCTGTGGGTCAGCCGACGCACCGTCTCGGGCGCGGGCAGACCGGCGGCCGCGCTGCGCTCGACCAGGTCGATCATGCGGGCTTCGCCGAACCGGTCGCCGGCGGCCGTCCGCGCCTCGGTCACGCCGTCGGTGTAGAGCAGCAGCCGATCATCGGGCTCGAACGCCTCCTCGGCCACCTCGACGTCCGTGTCGGGCAGGCCCAGCGGCAGGCGGCGCCCACCGGTCAGCTGCCCCACCGCCCGCCCGTCCCGCAGCACGATCGGCGCCGGATGCCCGGCGTTGAGGTAGCGCAGGCGGCCGGTCTCGAGGTCGAGCTCGGCCAGCACGCCGGTGGCGAAGCGGCTGTCGTGGAACTGCTCGGTCAGCGCCCGGTCGACCGCCCGGGCCTGGTCGACCAGTCCCCCGCCGGCCCGCCGGGTGGCCCGGATCGCGGCCAGGGCGACCGCGCACGTCAGGCCGGCCTCGAGGCCGCGCCCGGCGCCGTCCAGCACCGCCAGCGACATGATGCCGTCGTCGACCGCGTAGTCGAACCCGTCGCCGCCCACGTCGTAGCAGGGCTGCAGGAAGGCGCTGACCACCGCCCGGTCGAAGCTGGCGGTCAGCGGCGGCAGCAGCGCCCACAGCAGCTCCGCGTTGGTGGACATCGACCCGGACCGGCGGGCCCGCTCGAGCCCGTCGCCGCGCACCTCGACGGCGGCGGCCAGATGCCCGATCAGCCCGGCGACCAGCTCACAGCGCCGCAGGAAATCGGGCTCCGCGGTGTCGGCCGTCTCCTCGGCCACGACCTCGATCACGCCGAGGCGGTCGGTGCCGTCGACCATCGGCACCCACCACCGTCGTTCGTCCCCGGCCCGGGCCGAGCGGACGCGGGCGAACGCCCGGCCGGCCAGGGAGCCGTCCACCGGCAGCGGTTCCGGCGCCGCCCCGGGCTGACGCAGGGGGATCAGCGCCGTCTGCTCGTAGTTCACCACCCAGACGCGCGTGTGCAGGCCCACCCGGGCCATCACCTCGGCCAGGGACGGCGCGAGATCCTGGGGAAGCCACAGGTGCACGCCGCGCAGCAGGTCCTGTATCGCCTCGAACCAGCGCAGGTCGGTCGCTCGATCCATGGCGCTCACCTTAAGCCCGCGAGCCCCGGGCGCTCAGCAAGTGCGGCGCCTCAGCGCACGACGGTCACCGGACAATTCGCGTACGCCGCGACGTGCTGGCTGACCGAGCCGAGCACCAGCCCCGCGAAGCCACCGTGCCCGCGGTGTCCGACCACGAGCAGATCGGCGCCGGCCGACTCGTCGATCAGCACCTTTGCCGGCCGGCCCTGCCGCACGTGCGCCTCGACCGGCACCGGCGGGTTCTCGCCCAGCTCCTCCTTGATCACCTGAAGCAGCTCCTCGGACGTCGTCTGGCTGGGCTCCGGCACCATGCGCTCCGACACGCTGACACTGCCCACCGGTGGCAGCAGCGTGTGCTCCCAGACGTTGACTACGCGCAGGCCAGCGCCGTGATCCGCAGCCTCCGCGGCGGCCCAGGTGAGAGCCGCGCGGCTGCCCGGTGACCCGTCGACGCCGACCACGATGGTCGTCCATCCGCTCATCACGTCACCTCCGGTGCTGATTACAGGCCCGGCGCCGGAGCGGAATCAACGCTCCGGTGAGGAAACCGCAGCCAGATGCATGTATCGACATCTCTGGTTGCGAGCCCTCCCGGATCGGTTTAGCGTCGGAAACGGAGTGTGTGATCTAGATCACTCTCAGCGACAACCGGGAGGCCGGAGCCATGACCACCACCACGTCGGACACCGTCTCCACGGAGTCCGGGGCCGAGCGCAAACCGCTGATGACCGGCACCGCTCTGCTGATGATGAACCTCGGGTTCTTCGGGGTCCAGTTCAGCTTCGGCCTCACCCAGTCCGCGGTCAATCCGCTGTTCCTGCTGATCGGCGCTGATCCTGAGCAGCTGCCGATCCTCAACCTGGCCGGACCGGTCACCGGCCTGATCATCCAGCCGCTGATCGGCGCCATCAGCGACCGCACCTGGCATCCCCGGTGGGGCCGGCGCCGGCCGTTCATCGTCGCGGGCGCGATCCTCTGCGCGCTCATCCTGTTCCTGTTCCCGTTCGTCGGCGTGCTCTGGCTCGGCGTCATCTGCTTCTGGCTGCTCGACGCGGGCAACAACACCTCGATGGAGCCGTACCGGGCCTTCATCTCCGACCGGTTGCCGAAGTCCCAGCTGGCCCGCGGCTTCCTGACCCAGAGCATGTTCACCGGCGCGGGCGCGGTGCTGGCCAACGTGTCGCTGTTCGCCCTCCAGAAGGTCGACGCCCTGCAGACCGAGGCCGGCAACGGGGTTCCGTACTGGATGTTCGTCTGCTTCATGATCGGCACGGTCTGCATCCTGCTCACCGTCCTGACGGCCATGGCCCGGACGAAGGAGATCCAGCCGTCGGAGGACGAGCTGGCCGAGATGCGGTCCGCCCCCAAGGGCCTGGGCCACGCGGTCCGCGAGATCGCCGACGCCGTCCGCACGATGCCGGTGGCCATGCACAAGATCGGTGTCGTGTTCGCGTTCCAGTGGTACGCGATGTTCATCTACTGGCAGTTCCTGGCGGTCAGCCTGGGCGAGACGGTGTTCGGCGCCGACCCCGAGCAGGGCGGCCCGGCCTGGGACGACGCGATCGGCTGGAGCGGCCTCCAGAACGGCGCCTACAACTTCGTCACGATGGTCTCGGCGCTGTTCCTGGTCGGCTTCGCCCAGCGGATCGGGGCCAAGCGGGTGCACGCCATCGCCCTCGGCCTGGCCGCCCTGTCGCTGGTCTGGCTGGCCCGCATCGACAACCAGTACACCGCGCTGGTCCCGATGATCGGCGTCGGCATCTTCTGGGCGAGCGCGGTCGGCATCCCGTACCTGATGGTGGCCAGCATGGTGCCGGCCAAGCGCACCGGCGTCTACATGGGCATCCTCAACATGATGATCGTCGTGCCGATGCTGGTGCAGACGATCACGTTCGGCTGGATCTACGAGCACTGGCTCGACGGCAAGGGCAGCAACGCGATCACCCTGGCCGGTGTGCTGCTCGGCATCGGCGCGATCGCCATGCTCTGGGTCGACCCGCCCGCCGAGGCCGACGAGTCCCCGATCGTCCCGCTGGGCGGCCGGCGCAGCATCACCGTCTACGACCGGGTCGTGGTCGGCTCGGACGGCACGGCCACCAGCCTGTACGCGGTGGACCGGGCGGCCGAGGTGGCGCAGGCGGCCCAGGCCCGGCTGGTGGTCGTCACGGCGTACCGCGACGACGACGACCCGCCGGGCGCCGCCGCCGAGGGCGTGCACCGCGACCTGTACGGCGCCGACACCGCCCGCCAGGCGCTGAGCCAGTCGGTCACCAACCTGACCCGGGAACGGGCCCGCTACATCGAGCAGCTGTTGGTCCGGGGCGACCCGGCGCAGGCCCTGCTGGACACGGTGGGCAACAACCCGGCCAACCTCATCGTCGTGGGCAACCGCGGCCTGGGCGCCAGCCAGGGCCAGCTGCTCGGTTCGGTGCCGGCCGCGGTCGTCCGCAACGCCGTCTGCGACGTGCTGGTGGTGCAGACCTCCGCCCTGGACGAGGAGCGCCTCTTCGCCAAGGACGCGTCGAAACCGGCCTGATCCGCGGCCACCGGCCTGACCCGTCGGCGCCGGGAAGCGTCCGCTCACGCGGAGGCTCCCGGCGCCAGGCGTTCGTGGGTCTCGAGCCGTTCGTGGGCGTCAGGCGTGCTTGGTGCGCAGCCCGTCGCGGACGTCGACGAGGTTGCGATAGACGCCGAGCGGAAGGTCGGCGATCAGCCCCAGGAGGTGGCTGTCGCCGGTCTGGCTCCGGGCGTGGTTGAGCAGGTCCTGACGGTTGGCCGGATAGCCGGCGGCGCGCAGCGTCTCGGCCACCTCGGCCCATTCGGTGCTGTCCATGCCGATGCCTACCCCGGCTTCACCGGGCTTAACGGCGGAGTTGTGACAGCCAGGCGCGCCAGTTGCGGCAGCAGCCAGGGCGCGATGTGACGCCGTACGCCGGCCGGGGTGAAGTGCAGGCCGTCGCTGCGGATCCGGACGCCGCCGGCGCGCCAGGTGAAGCGGCCGTCCGGGCAGACCCGGCGGTTGAGGTCGAGGACCACGGCGCCGCGGCGCTCGGCGGTGGCTCGCAGCAGGGTGTTCCAGGCGTCGACGCGCCCGGGCTCGTCCTCCGGCCACAGTCCGCCGTCCGGTCGTTCCGCGCGGCGCGTGTACGGCGCGGTGAGCAGCACCGGGAGCGCGCCCCGGCCGGTGACGACGTCGATCGCGAGATTGAGTTCCTTGCGCAGGTACGCGTCGTAGGCGGGCTCGCCGACGTGCCGGTAGCGGCCGCCCAGCTTGCGGTCCATCAGCTCCCAGCGGTCGAGCAGGATCACCGCCACGTCGGGGTCGTCCCGGCCGACGTCCCGGCGCCAGCGCCGGTCCCAGGTCTCGCAGCCCGGATAGTTGGTGTGCGCGAAGCCGATGTAGCGGACGTCCGGCAGCCGGGCGATGCCGCACCCCTGCACGCCGCGGGACTCGACGTCCAGCTTCGACTGCTCGGGCAGATAGGTGCCGAGCGTCCAGGCCACCGAGTCGCCGAAGATGCTGATCCGCGGTTGCCCGCCGGCCCGCCGCCCGGGGCGGTCGACCGGGGCCGGTTCCGTCTTGCGAGCCGGCCCCGTCGCCGTTCCGCCCGACCGCCGGGCCGGTGGTTCGCCGAACGCCCGCGGGGCCGGTGGACCGGCCGGCCCGGCCAGGGCCTGGTCCAGGTCGATGGGCGGGGCCGGCGGCAGCGGGGGCGGCACGGTCGCCAGCACGGCGACCGCCGCGGTCACGGCGATCGCCCCGCCGGACAGGGCCGGGGTGCGCAACGGCCGGCCGATCCACCGGGCCCGCCGGACCGGACGCTCGACGAGCACATAGGACACGACGGCGACTGCCACCGTGGCGGCGCACCGCACGCCGAGCAGGGCCGGCCCGGTGAGTCCGGTGCGCTCGGCGTCGATCCACTGGAACAGCGGCCAGTGCCACAGATAGACGCCGTAGGAGATACGCCCCAGCCAGACCAGCGGGGGCAGGGCCAGCAACCGGGCCGTCGGGGACCGCGGCGAGACCACCGCGTGGGCGAGGACCGCGGCCACGGCGAGCGCGGCGATCACCAGCTCGCCGCGATAGAGCCGCGGATCGGCGCCGTCCGCCGTGACCCAGAGCCAGCCGGTGACCCCGGCGCCCACGGCCGCGAGGGCGCCCAGCAGCCGGCCGCCCACCCGCCGCCCGCCGAACCGCGCCAGGCCGCCCATCCGGCCCCCGCCGAACCGCACCCGCCCACTGGACACAAGCCGCTTGTCGGACCGGACCCGGCCGCCCGACAGGACGACAGCGAGCGCGGCGCCGATCAGCAGCGCCATCGCCCGGGTGTCCGTGCCGTAGTAGGCCCGGTCCGGGCCGGCCGGACCGAGCACCGCGGCCGCCATCGCCGACGCCGCGGCCCCGGTGAGGCAGGCGGCCAACAGGAATCGCCGCCCGAGCAGCGCCAGCAGGGCCACCACGATCAGCGGCCACAGCAGATAGAACTGCTCCTCGATGCCCAGCGACCAGGTGTGCTGCAGGGGCGAGGGCGCGGCCGTCTCGGCGAAGTAGCCGCCGCCCCGATCGGCCATCCGCCAGTTGGCCACGTAGGCCAGCGCGGCCAGGGCGTCCAGGCGCAGCGCGGGCAGTTCCTCCGGGGCGAGCAGCCGGCGACCGACCAGCAGCACCACGGTCAGCAGCACGAGCAACGCGGGCAGCAGCCGGCGGGCCCGGCGGGCCCAGAAGGCCCGCAGGTCGATGCGTCCCGACCGCCGGTGCTCGGCCAGCAGCAGCGACGTGATGAGGAAGCCGGACAGGACGAAGAACGCGTCGACGCCGAGGAAGCCGCCGCCCAGCGCGGCGACCCCGCCGTGGAACAGCAGGACCGCGCTGACGGCCAGGCCGCGGACGCCGTCGAGGGCGGGACGGTAGGGGAAGGAGTCGCGCACAGCGGCGCTTTCCCCGTTCGTCCCGCCCTACACGGGCGGCTTGATCAGTACTGGCAGCGCAGGACGAGCATCGCGCGGGAGTGCACCCGGAGGGCCTCCTGCGCCTTGACCGTGCTGTGCGTGGCCAGCAGCGGGTCGGCCGTGTCGAGCTCGACCTCCCAGGCCTGGCCGTACGCCGGGTCGGGCAGGGTGAACTCGACCTCACCGGGCGACGGGTTGAACAGCACCAGGAACGAGTCGTCCACGATCGCCTCGCCCAGGGCGTCCGACTCGGGGACACCGTGGCCGTTGAGGAACACGGCGACGGTCCGGGTCGCCTCGGGCGTCCAGTCCTGCGCGGTCATGGGCGTGCCGTCCAGGCGCAGCCAGGCGATGTCGGGCAGCTGGGAATCGCCGGCCGGGGCGCCGGTGAAGAAGCGGCGGCGCCGGAAGATGGGATGGTCGGCCCGCAGTCTGGTCAGCCGCTGGGTGAAGACCGTCGTCACGTCGTGGTTGCGGGCGTCCTTCCAGTCGATCCAGCTGATCTCGTTGTCCTGGGCGTAGACGTTGTTGTTGCCGCCCTGGGTGCGGCCGAGCTCGTCACCGTGCGAGATCATCGGCACGCCCTGCGACAGCAGCAGGGTGGCCAGGAAGTTGCGCTTCTGCCGCTCGCGCAGGCCGACCACCTCGGAGTCGTCGGTGGGGCCCTCGGCGCCGGAGTTCCACGACCGGTTGTGGCTCTCGCCGTCCCGGTTGTCCTCGCCGTTGGCCTCGTTGTGCTTCTCGTTGTACGACACCAGGTCGTTCAGCGTGAAGCCGTCGTGGGCCGTGACGAAGTTGATCGACGCGATCGGGCGGCGGCCGTCGATCTCGTACAGGTCGGAACTGCCCGCGAAGCGGGAGGCGAACTCGCCCAGCGACGCCGGCTCGCCGCGCCAGAAGTCCCGCACGCTGTCGCGGTACTTGCCGTTCCACTCCGTCCAGAGCGGCGGGAACCCGCCGACCTGGTAGCCGCCGTCGCCGACGTCCCAGGGCTCGGCGATGAGCTTGACCTGCGAGACGATCGGGTCCTGGTTGACCAGGTCGAAGAACGCGGCCAGCCGGTTGACCTCATGGAAGTCACGGGCCAACGAGGCCGCCAGGTCGAACCGGAAACCGTCGACGTGCATCTCGGTCACCCAGTACCGCAGCGAGTCCATGATGAGCCGCAGCGACTCGTGGTGGCGCACGTTGAGGCTGTTACCGGTGCCGGTGGTGTCGTAGTAGTACTGCTTGTCCTCGTTGACGAGCCGGTAGTAGGCCGGGTTGTCGATGCCCTTGAACGACAGGGTGGGGCCCAGGTGGTTGCCCTCGGCGGTGTGGTTGTAGACGACGTCGAGGATGACCTCGATGCCGGCCGCGTGCAGCGCCTTGACCATCGACTTGAACTCCTGCACCTGCCCGCCGCGCCCGCCGAACGACGAGTAGTCGTTGTGCGGCGCGAAGAAGCCGATGGTGTTGTAGCCCCAGTAGTTGCGCAGCCCGCGCTCGACCAGGTTGCTGTCGTGCACGAACTGGTGCACCGGCATCAGCTCGACCGCGGTGACGCCCAGCTCCTTGAAGTGCCTGATCATCGCCGGGTGGGCCAGGCCGGAGTACGTGCCCCGGACATCCGCCGGGACCCGGGGGTTGCCGGCGGTCATGCCCTTGACATGGGCCTCGTAGATCACGGTCTGGTGGAACGGGATCTTCAGCGGCCGGTCGTTGGCCCAGTCGAAGAACGGGTTCACGACGACGGACTTCATCGCGTACGGGGCGGAGTCGTCGTCGTTGAACGCATCCGGGTCGGTGAACCGGTACGAGAACAGCGCCTCGTTCCAGTCGTTGTGCCCCTCGATCGCCTTCGCGTACGGGTCGAGCAGCAGCTTGCTGGGGTTGCAGCGCAACCCGTTGGCCGGGTCGTACGGGCCGTGGACCCGATAGCCGTAGCGCTGACCCGGGACGACCCGGGGCAGATAGCCGTGCCACACCATCGCCTCACGCTCGGGCAGGTCGATGCGCGTCTCGGTGCCGTCGTCGTCGAACAGGCACAGCTCGACGCGCTCGGCCGCCTCGGAGAACAGGGCGAAGTTCGTGCCGCCGCCGTCGAAGGACGCGCCCAACGGGTACGGCGAACCAGGCCAGATCTTCATGGTGCGACAACTCGCTCTCTCACTGATGGAAAATGGCGGTTACCCAATCCGAACCCGATCAGACGCCCGGCGTGACGAGGACCTCACCACCGGAGAGTGATCTCCACCGCTTGCGACGGGACCAGCGGGTCGTCGGCATCGACGACCGCGAGCAGCCGCACCCCGTCCGGGCCCACCTCGCGGACGGCCAGGCCCTCGACCTTGGGCGCGACGCCGTCCACGGCCGGCAGCTCGGCCACCGCGACGACCGCCTCGTCGTCGAGCAGAGCCAGCGCCGCGCCCACGACCGGCCCGTCGTCGACCGCGTTGGGCGTGTCCTCGGCGGCCGCGCTCACCAGCACCCGCCCGTCCGGGAGGGCCACCGCGTCGGTGACAGCCAGCGCCACACCCCGGACGAAGCCGAGGTCGTAACGACGTACGGCCGAGGGGTTGATCGGCTCGGTCGACCCGGACATCGCCCGCAGGACGGCGGCCAGCTCGACGTCGACCGAGGCCGTCGGCACCCCGGCCGCCGAGTTGCCGCGCTGGAACCACCGCAACCGGTCGCCGGCCACGCAGGCCCCCTCGAGGTTGAGCCGGTCGAGGTCCAGGCCCAGCGCGGCGGCGACCCGCGCGTACAGCGGGGACAGCTCGGCCACCACCGTCTCGCCCGGAGTGAGCAGCGCGGCCCGCATCCGCGCGGCCGTCGAACCGGAGCCCAGCAGCAGCACCCCGGCGCCACCGGCCACCGGCACCGGGCAGGCCGCCTCGAAGTCGGGCTTGAGATGTTTCGTGCCCGCGGCCGAGCTGAACACCTCCAGCCCGTCGACCGCGCCGACGACCCGCACCGGGGTGACCGACCCCGGACGCACCCACGCCGCGTGGGTCGCGTCGTCCTGGACGACTAGCCAGCCGTCGCCGAACGGGGCGACGGCCGACGCCGCGCGCACCGGCGTCCCGTCGTCGAACGTCAGTGGCCATGTCTCGAGCACCTGCAACCGCATCTCCGCATCTTCCCGCGCCGGGCGGGTAACCGCCGGAAATGCGCGAGGAGTCCTTCTGGCTGACGTCGACGCCGGCCACGGCGTACCCGGCCCTGACCGGCGACGTGACGGCCGACGTGATCGTGATCGGCGGCGGCATCGCCGGCCTGAGCACGGCGTGGGAGCTGACCGAGGCCGGGCGGCGGGTGGCGCTGGTCGAGGCCGGCCGGATCGCGGCCGGGGTCACCGGGCACACCACGGCCAAGCTGTCGGTGCTGCACACGCTGATCTACGACCGGGTGCGCCGGTCGTCCGGACCGGAGGCGGCCCGGCAGTACGCGACCTCGCAGCAGCAGGCCGTGGAGCGGGTCGCCGAGGTCGCCGCCCGCCTGGCCGTCGACTGCGAGCTGGAACGGGTGCCCTCCTTCACGTACGCCGAGTCGCCCGGCTCGCTCGGCCCCGTCCGCGCCGAGGCCGAGGCGGCCGCCGAAGCGGGGCTGCCCGCGTCCTTCGTCACCGGGACCGGACTCCCCTTCCCGGTCGCCGGGGCCGTCCGGGTCGAGAACCAGGCCCAGTTCCATCCGCGCAAGTACCTCCTCGCGCTGGCGGCCGACCTGACCCGCCGGGGCGGGCAGATCTTCGAGCACACCCGGGCGACCGGCCTGGTCGACGGGGACCCGTGCCGGGTGACGACCGAGGGCGGGCACACCCTCACCGCCGCCAACGTGGTGATCGCCACCCACTACCCGATCTTCGACCGGGGGCTGTTGTTCGCCCGCCTGGAGCCGCGCCGCGAACTGGTGGTGGCCGCCCCCATCCCGGCCGCCCTCGACCCCGGCGGCGTCTACATCACCCCCGACCAGAACACGCGGTCGGTGCGCACAGCGCCCTACGCCGACGGGCAGCGCCTGCTCATCGTCACCGGCGAGCACTTCACGCCCGGGGCGGCCGACGTCACCGTACGGTGGCAGCGCCTGATCGACTGGACCCACGAGCGGTATCCCGGCGCCGAGGTGGCCTATCGCTGGGCCACCCAGGACAACAGCACCACCGACCAGGTGCCGTTCATCGGCCCGTTCCACGCCGGCACCCGGCGCGTGTTCGTGGCCGCCGGGTTCGGCGGCTGGGGCATGAGCAGCGGGGTCCTGTCCGGTCAGCTGCTGAGCGCCCTGCTGACCGGGATCGCGCCGCCATGGGCCTCCCTCTACGACCCGCGGCGCCTGCACCTGCTGCGGGAGGCCGGGCCGCTGCTCAAGTTGCAGGCCAAGACGGCGGCCCACCTCGTCGGCGACCGCTTGCGCCCGTCCCCGGTCGAGTCGGTCGACGACCTGACCCCCGGCTCGGGCGCGGTCGTCCGGGTGCGAGGCCGGCAGTGCGCCGCCTACCGCGACCGGGCCGGTGAGCTGCACGCCGTGTCGGCCCGCTGCACCCACCTGGGCTGCATCGTGAGTTTCAACGACGCCGAGACGACCTGGGACTGCCCCTGCCACGGCTCACGCTTCGCCACCGACGGGACGGTCATCCACGGCCCCGCCGTGCGGCCGCTGCAACGCGAGGAGATATAGGGCCGACATCGGACCGGCGCCCGGGGCGTTTCGCCGCGTGCAGCTGACCGGGGCCCGGGCCGTCCCGCCGGGCCAGGGCGTCGGCGACCGCACCGGTGGCGAACGCGTAGATGGCCTTGTGCAGCACGTCGACGACCAGTTCCCGGCGCGGCCAGGTCTGCGGCGGGGCGCCGGCGCCGGTCGCGTTCTCGAGGATCTGATCGGTGGTCAGCCGGACGACCGTGAACATGCCCGAGGCGACCGGGCCGCGCAGGCCGGACTGGGCCATGACGCCGCGGACGACGCCGACCAGCGCGGCCTGCCCGTAGTGCATCGTGAGGTTGCGCCAGAGCGGCTGACGGCCCGGCTTCTCCGGCAGGCCGGCCAGGCGGCTCAGGACGCGGGCCGGCATGAACGAGCCGGGCCGGCCGGTGAAGCGCTGCTCGATCTTCTCGGCGGCGGTCATCACGGTCGCGCCGGCCAGTCCGGCCACCATTCCCTGCCATGCGGCTCTCTTCAGCATGGCGCCCGGCTACCCGTAACCCGGACCGGGAAACGCGGCCGTCCGGCCCCGGGGCTCGCCCGGGCGCCAGCGATCGTCCGGCGCTGCCGGCAGCGCAAAACGCGGCAGCCCGGCGCTGTCGAGCGCCGGGCTGCCGGAAGCGAGGTCGGTGCGCTGGTCGCCTGAAGGCGAGTGGCGCGACGCGGCTCCAGCCGAACGGTATTCCGCGAAGGCAATGGGTGAGGCCCTGGGACACAAGGCGCACCGACTTCTCACTCAACCGGCAGCGGGCGGCCGGCATTCCCTTCGGTCGCGCTTTCCTCGGGTACGGGTTGCAGGCGCCGCACGGCCGCCGTCAGCAGCTCCGCGGGGCGGGGCCGGTGGCCGATCAGCTGGGTGAAGAGGCTGTGGCGCAGCACCCGGCCGGGAAAGGTACCCCAGATCCGGCCGGGCCCGTCGAGCGGGGCGTCGAGGTTGTCGACGCCGTTGTCGGGCCGGTCGGTCTGCTGGGAGCCGGCACCGAGGCGCCGGATCGACAGCACGGCGTCGGTGAGCGCCGGTGACAGTCGCTGAGCCAGGGCGAACGCCGCCGCGGCCCCGCCGACCAGGATCTCGCGGCGCGGGTGAGTGGCCGCGTAGACGATGCTCTCGGCCACCACCTCGGGCGCGTAGACCGGCGGGGGCGGCTTGGCCATCGACCCGATCCGGCTGCGGGCGTGCTCGAAGAACGGCGTGGCGATCGAGGCGGGCAGGATCGCGGTGACCCCGATCGGCGCCCCCTCCTGGGCCAGCTCCATGCGCAGGGTGTCGTAGAAGGCGCGTAAGGCGAACTTGCTGGCCGTGTACGGGCCTTGCAAAGGCACGGCCCGGACGCCCTCGACCGACACGACGCCGATGATCGCGCCGCCGCCGGCCCGGCGCAGGGCCGGCAACGCGGCGTGCACCCCGTGCACCTGACCGAGGAAGTTGACCCGCATCACCCGCTCGAACTCCTCGTCGGTGATGTCCTCGACCCGGCCCCACACCCCCACGGCCGCGTTGTTCACCCAGGTGTCGATACGCCCGTACGTCTGCTCGGCCAGATGGGCGAGGGCCCGCACCCGTCCCGCGTCGGCGACGTCGGTCGGCGCGGCCACCGCCAGGCCGCCGTCCGCCCGGATCTGCCGGACCAGCGTGTCGAGCGCCTCGCCGGACCGCGCCGCGCACACGACCTTGGCCCCGCGGGCGGCGAAGGCGAGCGCCGTGGCCCGCCCGATCCCGCTGGAGGCGCCGGTGATCACGACGACCTGTTCGGATACGGGTTTCGGCATGTCGGGCTCCAGCGGCGTCGGCAGTCGGACGTCAAGCCGCTCCGCTCGGGCCTGACAGGTGTCCGCTACCCCCGGACGCCGCTTCCTAACGTGACGCGGCGGCGGGCGGGACGTCGCCGGTGCCGTGTCACACCGGCACCGGCGACGGCCTCAGCCGCCTACTCGAAAAGCTGCCCGATCCGGTCCTGGAGGGTCAGCACCGAGAGCACCCCGAACAGCAGGAAGGCCCAGACCAGCATGCCCAGGCGGACGCCGCGGACGCGGATGGGCTCGGGCAGGATGCGGCGGTTGATGAGGATGAGCAGGGCGGAGTAGACGAACATCATGAAGCCGCCCACGACCGCCGAGATGACCAGCAGGACGATCGGCTGGCTGAACCCGGCGAGCAGCACGATGATGCCGATCAGCACGAGACCCCACACGAGCAGGGCGTACACCTTGCTCTCGTTGGCCCCGCGGGCGTACGAGGTCTTGATGACGTCGGCAGCCAGCCGGCTCGTGTAGTCGACGATGCCGAGCGCCGCCGCGAACAGCGAGAAGGCGCCGATGATCCAGAACAGGTACTGGAACCAGGAACCGACCCGGTCGGCCAGGACCTGGCCCTCGATCTCGAGGAAGCCGATGCTGTTCTCCAGCCCGTCGCGGCCGAAGACGGTCGAGTAGGCCAGCAGCGAGGTGAACAGGATGGTCACGAACGTGATGAGCACGAACGTCGAGAGCTGTTCGATGTTCGCGAACTTCCACCAGCCCCGCCACCGCTTGAGGTTCTCGGGCGTGGGCTCGAAGGCGTACCCGGTGCTCGGGGCGGCCTCGGGCTGACCGGTGACCGGGCTGACCAGCCGCGGCACGTACTTGCCCATGCCGTAGCCCTTGTCGCGGATCCAGTTGGACTGGACCAGGTTCTGCCCGCCGCCGGCGCCGGCGAAGGCCAGGGCGCCCAGCAGCAGGGCGAACCCGAGCTCGTCGATCGGCAGCCGCGGCTGGGTCACCACCTGGGGCAGGTCGCTCCAGGCGGACGCGCCCACCGCGAAGATCGCCGCGATGACGAAGAATGTGAGCACGGCCGCGACCTTGACCATCTGGGCCTTCTCGAGCGCGACGTAGACGACCGGCGCGAGGGTGAGGATCAGGCCGATCACGATCAGCATGCAGACGGCGATCACCGTGCGGTTGCCGCCGAAGATGTACGTCGTGAGGGTCGCCGAGCTGGTGGCCCAGCCCGGCCACAGGTTCGCGAAATACGTCAGGATCGCGAAGAACAGGCCCCAGTGCCGCCAGTATCGGCTGAACCCGGTGAGCGCGGTCTCGCCGGTGGCCAGCGTGTAGCGCTCGATCTCCATGTTCAGGAAGTACTGCGTGATCAGGCCGACGAACGCGGCCCACACGAAGACCAGCCCCACCTGCGAGGCGATGTAGGGAAACAGGACGAACTCGCCCGAGGCCAGCCCGACCCCGGCGGCGATGATGCCGGGACCGATGAGCCGCCAGTAGTTGCGCGGCTCATCGGGCATGTCACGAATCTGAGGAGAGGACAGATAACGGGTGGGGAAGGCTGCCGCCACCCCCGGCTTGTTGCCAACGTCGTCGGAAGTCGCCACAGCAGCTCCTCGATCGGGCCTCCAACCCTTCTCGGGATGACCATGGCGTGTCAAGGGTCACATCGACCCGCTTCTCCCCGGGACGGCGGGCGCCGGACCGGACGGCAGCACCACACCCGCGCCGGCGGCGGCCGTGAGCACGTCGGCGACGACCCCGTTGGCGTTGATCACCTGGTAGCCGCAACCCCGCGCCCGGGCGGCCTCGTGGCCTTCGAGCAGACTCCGGACGCCGGCCGCCGCGAGGAACGAGACACGCTCCAGATCGACGACGAGAAACCGGAGATCGGCCTGGTCGGTGGCGTTGATGATGATCATGGTGAGGGCGGCGCCCACGTCCTGGTCGATCTCGCCGTGAACCGCGACGCGGACCACCCCGCCGCCTTCGTCGTGCTTGTGCACCGCGAACGGCCCGCTCATTTCC
Organism: Actinoplanes sp. M2I2; assembly: GCF_023544445.1. Taxonomy (GTDB): domain Bacteria; phylum Actinomycetota; class Actinomycetes; order Mycobacteriales; family Micromonosporaceae; genus Actinoplanes. The sequence goes on from NZ_JALPVJ010000009.1 coordinate 426,233, forward strand.
ATCCCCTCACAGGCCGGCCCATCGGTCCACCCACCTCGAGGATGCGGCACCGACATAGTCGTATATGACAGTATTTCCCGGACTGACCCGGCATTCCCCGGCCCGCGGCTTTCATGCCGGCGCCGATGATCGGGTCTTGGCCGGGAGGGTTTGGCCGGTGTCCCGCCGGGAAGCCCGCGCCGGACACGAGGAGGCGGTCGATGGCGCACCTGATTCCGGCCGCCGACGGCCGGACCGGCGTGGCGATGGGTTGCCCGGACTGCCGCGGCGGGCTGGGCGAGATCCGCGACGGCGACGACGTTCAGTACGTGTGCCAGGTCGGCCATTCGTGGTCGCCGCAGTCGTTCGTCGCGGCCACCGAGAACGATATCGAGGACGCGCTCTGGACCGCCGTCAGCGCCATGCAGGAGAAGGTGACGGCGCTCCGGGGCCTGGCCGAGCGCAGCCACGACCCGGCCGCCCGGCTCCGCTATCTCGAGGAAGTGCGGCGGGTGGACCGGGCCGCCGTCCTGGTGCGATCGCAGGCGCGCCGGGAGACCCGCGCATCGCAGCCACCGGCCGAGTGATCAGCCGGTGGCCGTCCCGGTCTCGTGGCGGGACAGGGCCGCCCACACCACTTTGCCGCCGTCCGTGAGCCGGCTCCCCCAGCGGACCGCGACGGCGTCGACGAGCAGGAGCCCGCGCCCCGTGGCGATCTCGGTCCGCACGCCGAAGTCCACGTGTGGCTCCACCGGGGAGCCGTCGCGGACGGCGATCAGCAGATAGCGGCGGCCGAGGGTGATCCGCACGTCGACGATGGTCTGCGCGTGGACCACCGCGTTGGTCACCAGCTCGCCGACGACCAGCCGGGCCGGGGCGGCCAGATGCGGCAGCCGCCAGGTGGCGCACGCCTCGCCGGCCAGCTCACGGGCCCGGGCCGGCGACCCGAGCAGCGGCAGCAGGGTCTCGACCAGGAAGGGCAGGCCCTCCCGGGGTTCCGCCGCCAAAGCCTGCTCGGGCGAGGAGAAGACGGCGATCCGGCCGTAGCCGCCGGCCGCGAACAACGCCGCCAGGTCGGCCTGCGGAACACTGAGCACGACCGGGGTGCCCGGCCACATCGCGGCCTGAGCGGCCACGACGTTGAAGACGGACAGCGCCAGCGGATCGGGCACCAGCGCCCCGCTCAGGTCGACCACCAGCACGTCGGGCTGCTCGACGAGGCACTTCAGCAACGTCGCCCGGACCTGGGGAGTCGTCTCGAGGGTCAACTCGCCTTCCAGGTGCACAAGAAGACTGGTGCCCACCTGGTCGATCTCGCACCGTAATCGCACCATTACCTCATTGTGCTCCGTCCGGGTGCAGATCCGCCACGGCTGGCGGTCCCGGCCTTCATTCCCCGCTCAGTTCACGGTGAGGAGATGGGTGGCCTGCGGCGGCCCGTCGGCCAGCCGCAGCGCCCGCTCCTCGGCCTCGCGGTCGGCGCCGGTGAGCCGTCCGGCATGCTGCCGTTGATGCTCGTCCCAGCTCGGCACCAGATAGGCCTCGACGAAGCAGTCCGGCTTCTCGCCGTCGCGGAACAGCCCCCACTGCACGGCGCCGGTGCGCAGCCGGCTGCGCCGCACGGCTCTCATCGCCACCGCGAACTCCCGCTCCCGCTCCGCGCGTACGGGATATCGGACGGTGACCAGGACGGGCCCGTCGTGGTCGTCGGGATCGAGCTCCAGGTGGGGCTCGGGCCAGTACGCCGCCGGGTCGCGGTTCATGCCGGCGGTGTTCAGCATCGGCCACCAGCGCAGCGTGACCACGCCGACCGCCATCAGACCGGCCGCGGCGACGTGCGCCGCGACGAGCCCGGACGTGTCGGAGAGCGCCCCCCAGGCCAGCGCCCCGACGGCCTGGGCCCCGGCGAAGACCATCTGGTAGACGGCGAGCCCGCGGGCCCGTACCCAGTTGGGCAGGAAGAGCTGCATGGCAGCGTTCACGCTGGACAGCACCATGACCCAGGCGACGCCGGCCGGCAGCAGGACCAGTACGACGGCGAGCTCCGAGCGGACCAGCCCGAGCACGGCGAGCACCAGGGTGAACAGGATGCCGGCGACGAGCAGCAGCGTGTTCATCGACCAGCGGGCGCGTAACCGCGGAAGCAACAAGGCGCCGATCACCGCGCCGACGCCCACCGCGCCGAGCAGGATCCCGTACCCGCCGGAACCGAGACCGAGCCGGCGGCTGGCGACCAGCGGGAGCAGGGCCCAGAGAGCGCTGCCGGGCAGGAGGAACAGCGTGGCCCGCAGCAGGATGCGCCGCACGACCGGCGAGTGCCGCACATAGCGGCCGCCGGCCCGCACGGCCGCGGCGAAACGCTCGGGCACGGCGGTCAGGTCGGCCGCCGGTGGGTGCCAGCGCCACAGGACGAACGTGAAGAGGGCAAAAGTGACGGCGTTGAGGGCGAACACCACTCCGGGGCCGGTCCGGGCGATGAGCACCCCGGCGATGGCCGGGCCGACGGCGCGGGCCAGGTTCATGCTGATCGCCCCGAGGGCCGACGCGGAGGCCAGCTGGGGCCGGGGCACCAGGTCGGGGATGAGCGCCTGCCACGCGGGAGCGGTCAGCGCCTGACCCGCGCCCAGCGCGAACGTGAGGGTGAGCAGCAGGGCCGGCGGCATGCGACCCGTGAGCGTCAACACGGTCAGCAGCACGCCCACCGCGACCAGGAAGCTCTGCACCGCGATCAGCAGCCGCCGGCGGTCGAGGGTGTCGGCGAGCGCGCCGGACGGCAGGGCGAGCAGCACGATCGGCAGCGTGCTGGCCGTCTGCACGACCGCCACCAGGGTGTCCGTACCGGACTGTTCGACCAGGAGCCACTGCGCCCCGACGGTCTGCATCCAGGTGCCGATGTTGCTGGCCAGCAGGGCGAGCCAGAGGTTGCGGTAGGCGGCGACACGCAACGGCGCCCACGCCGACGGCGCGGCGCCCGGGACGGCGACAGACTCGGCGCTCACGCCATCCTGACTACCCAGCCGGGCACGCCTTAATGGGCAATTGACATCTGTCACTGTGTGGCCGGACTATGGGAGCGCTCCCAGCCCGTCTCGCCCGTGGAGATCCGATGAACCTGCCGCTCCTGCGGCGTGCCTTAGCGAGCACCGTCCTGCTCGCCACGGTCACCGCCGTCACCGCCGCGCCACCCGGCGCCACCACACCCGCTCTCGCCGCCGCGCCGGCCCGCGCGCTCGCTGCCGAGACGCGCGTCGACGTCGACGTGCGGGCCGGCCTCGCCACCGTGGGCGACGTCGCGCTCGGCGTCAACCACGCCATCTGGGACGCCCAGCTCGGCACCCCGGCCGTCTCCGGCCTGCTCAAGGACGCCGGGGTGCAGATGCTGCGCTACCCCGGCGGCTCCTACGCCGACATCTACCACTGGCGGGACCACACCGCGCCCGGCGGGTACGTCGCCCCGGGCACCGACTTCGACACGTTCATGGCCGGGGCCCGGCGGACCGGCGCCGAACCCATGATCATCGCGAACTACGGCACCGGCACCGCCCAGGAGGCCGCCGACTGGGTCCGGTACGCCAACATCACCAAGGGGTACGACGCCACGTACTGGACGATCGGCAACGAGAACTACGGCAACGGCCACTACGGTTCGGCGTGGGAAGCCGACGAGCACGCCGACAAGAGCCCGAAGGAGTACGCGGCGACCGTCGTCGCGTACGCGGAAGCCATGAAGGCCGTCGACCCCACCATCAAGATCGGCGCGGTGCTCACCATGCCCGGGAACTGGCCCGACGGCATCGTCGGCCCCGGCGACCAGGGCAGCTGGAACCAGGAGGTGCTCAGCCGGGCGGGCTCGGTCATCGACTTCGCCGACGTGCACTGGTATCCCGGCGGCAGCACCCCGGCCGAGACCCTCATCAAGACCTCCCACATCCAGGAGGCCACCGTCCTGCTGCGGCAGCAGATCGACCAGTACGCGGGGGCGAACGCCGGACGCATCGGCATCAGCATGACCGAGACCAACGTCGACGTGGGCCGCAACACCCAGCCGGGCGCGCTGTTCCTGGCCGACGTCTACAGCGGCCTGCTCGCCCAGGGCGTCTTCACGGTGCACTGGTGGAACGTCCACAACGGCATCGGCGACGTGTCGACGGTCGCCGGGCAGACCGACTACGACGACTACGGGCTGCTCTCCAGCGGCAACTGCACGGCCGACGGGTCGGTCTGCCAGCCACCGCTGAACACGCCGTTCGCGCCTTACCACGCGCTGTCCCTGATGGGCGACTTCGCCCGCACCGGCGACCGGTTCGTCGGCACCGGCTCCGGCGATCCGCTGGTCAGCGCCCACGCCGTCCGCCGGCCCGACGGCGACATCGCCGTCCTGCTGATCAACAAGGACCCGGCCGAGTCGCGCACGGTCACCGTGAATTACCACGGCTTCACCCCGGCCGCGGGCACCCCGGCGGTCGCGACCTTCGCCAACGGCGACGACGAGATCACCACGACGACCGCCGGCACGGCCACGGCGCAGACCCTGGCCCCGTACTCGATCACGCTCCTCACCCTGCATCCGGCCGCAGCCGGCACGGCGGTGCCGTCAGCCCCCGCGCGGCCCACCGCCACCACGACCGACCGCACCGCGACGATCACCTGGCCCCGGGGCGCGGCCGGGCTCAAGTACGAGGTGTACCGGCAGAACGGCGGCATCAGCGAACTGCTGGGCGAGACCACCGGCAGTTCACTGACCGTGCGCAACCTGGAGCCGGGCCGCCGGTACACGGTCAACGTGCTGGCCCGCGACAACGCCGGACGCCTGTCACCCGCCTCGCCCCCGCTGACCTTCACCACCGGCACCCCCGCCGCGTCGGCGTGCACGGTGAAGTTCCGCGACACCAGCGACTGGGGCAACGGCTTCGTCGGCTCGATCGACATCACCAACAACGCGGCCGCCCCGGTCAACGGCTGGACGCTGGCCTTCACCTGGCCCACCACCTGGCAGAGCGTGAGCAGCGGCTGGAGCGCCACGTGGGAACAGACCGGCCGCACGGTCCGCGTGACCACCGACAGCAGCCTGGCCGCCGGCGCCACCACCACGGTCGGTTTCGTCGGCTCCTACAGCGGCCCCAACGCGCTGCCCCAGGCCTTCACCCTCAACGGCACCGTCTGCACGACCACGTGACCGTCCCCTACCCCTCGCCCAGAAGCTCGCCGAACCGCCGGACAACAGCCGACCACTGCCCCGGCTGAACGTTCTCCCGAACCTGGCCGGCCAGCTCGACCGCCACCAACTCGACGATCCGCGCGGAAAGACCGACGGCGGGCGCCGGCACCGGAGTCACCACCGGAGCAAGCACCGCCGTCGGCACCGGCCCTGCCGTCGGCGCCGTGCCCGGCGTCAGCGTCGTGGCCGGCTGCGGCATCGCGGCCGGCTGCGGCGTGCTGGCCGGCGTCAACGTCGGGGGCGGCTGCGGCGTCGTAGCTGACGTCGGCGTGCTGGTCGGCTGCAGCGTCGTAGCTGACGCCGACGTGGTGGTCGGCGTCAGCGTCGTGGCCGGCTGCGGCGTCGTGGCTGACGTCGGCGCCGTGGTCGGGTGCGGCGTCGTGGCTGACGTCGGCGCCGTGGTCGGGTGCGGCGTCGTGGCTGACGTCGGCGCCGTGGTCGGGTGCGGCGTCGTGGCTGACGTCGGCGTCGTGGCCTCGACCGGCTCTGGCGTCGCTGCTGGCGTCGGAGCGACCGTCGCGATCGGCGTCGTGACAGTATTCGGCACTGCCGCCGGGATTCCGTTCGCGGCTGGGGTTGCGATTGCGGCCGACATCGCGGCGGGCTGCGGCATCACTTCCCGTGCCGGCTCTGCCGTCACCATCGCGGCCGACGTCTCGGCAGACTGCGGTATCAGAACCGGCTGCAACGACGGCGCGGTCGACGCGGCCGAGGCCGGGATGGGCTGTGGCGTAGACGCTTCCGACAACGGCGTCACAGCAAACTCTGGCGCTGCTGCGGAAGACTGCGGTGCTGCTGCGGACAACGCCGTCACACCAGACTGTGGTGCCGCTGCGGACGACGGCGTCACACCGAACTGAGGTGCTGCCGCGGACGAATCCGACTGCCAGGCCGCGGTCGACATCGATGGCGTTTCCGCCTCAGGCGGCTGCGTCACTACAGGCGCCCGCGCCGCCGTCGATGCCGGACCGACGGCCGAACGCGGCATCCCCACCACCGCAGGAGTCGGCACCACCACTTGATCGACTACCGACGGCGAAGCCGGACCAATAGCCGAAGGCGGCATCTCCACCACCGCAGGGGTCGGCACCACAACCTGATTGGCTACCGCCGCCGAAGCGGGAGCAACAGCCGAATACGGCGTCTCCGTCGCTGAAGGCGTCGGCACCGCCGTCGGGTTCGGCGTCACGCTCGCATGTGGCGTCGGCGCAGACGTCGACGTCCCGGCCGGCTGAGCCGCCACCGCTCGCGCCGGCTGCGGCTCATTGACCACGGCACGCGGGGAGGGGACGGTGGCGGTGCCGACGGCTGGGGACACGGTGATCGTGCGGGTGACCTCGAAGTCACTGGCCGGTCGATTCCGCTCGAAGCGGCTCACGGCTCCGCCGACGGCACGATCGCTGATCGAAGAGGATTCGCTCGCAGCGCTCTCCGACCGGAGGTTTCCCTCCACGCCGTCCGGGTTCGAGGTGTCCACCCGACCGCTCGGCCTCAGCCCGCTCAGCGTGCCGGTCACTTCTGCTTCACCGGCCCCGACGTCCGCTCCGGATTTGCCTGTCCGGCCGGCCGATGCGGCATCGCCCGTCCCGCCGACCGGCCGGAACTCGCCCACACCGCCGGTTGACGGGAAGTCGTTTCCGCCGCTGGTCGACACGAAATCGTCAGCGCCCCCGGTTGACCCGAGTTCGCGCCCGCGGCTGATCGACCCGAGCTCCCAGGCGCCGCTGGTTGACCCCCAGTAGGCCGGACGGCCGGACGAATCAGTCTTCTCCCGGCCGCCGACCGGCTCGGAATCCCGGCCGCCGTTAGTGGAGTAGGCGCCGTCAGTGAAACGGACGCCGTCAGTCAAGTCGGCGCCGTCGGTGGAGCGAGCGCCGTCACTAAAGCGCACGCCATCAGCGAAGTCGGCGCCGTCAGTAAAACGGACGTCGTCAGCGGAGTCGGCGCCGTCGGTGGAGCTGGCGCCGTCATCGGAGTCGGCGCCGTCGGTGGAGCGGGCGCCGTCCGCACTACTACCCGGCAAGCGATCGTGAGCCGTGCGAGGCGATTCCATGCCACCCGTGCCGTCGCTGATCGGGTCGAGAGTGTCCGTACCACCGCTCGGCTCAGGCTCGCGAACGGCGCGGGGCACCCCGAGCTCACCGGCATCGCCGTCGGCGGCCCCGGAGTTCCTCGCGCCGCCGCCGAGACCGGCGTCGCTGCTCAGCCGATGCTCACGAGCCTTGCCCGACAAGTCGAGGTCGCCGGCACCGCCGCCGGCCGGCCCGAGCTGCCTCGCGCTGCCGGTGAGACCCGTATCGGCCGCGTCACGACTCGGTTCAGGCTCAGGGCCCGTGCGGTACAGACCAGAGCCGCCCGGGCCACTGCTCGACCCGAGCTCACGAACCGCGCGGTGCAGACCGAAGTCGCCCGCGCCACGGCTCGGCTCGCTCTCGCCGACCGTGCCCGTCAGTTCGAAGTCATCCGCGTGGTCTCTCGGCTCCTGCTCGGCTTCCGGGTCGGCGGGCTGGAACCGATGGCCCCCGCGACTCGACCCGGGCTCGTGCACCGGGCCGGTGGGCTCGAAGTCATGCACGCCGTCACTCGGCGCCGGCTCCCGCAGCGCGCCGGACCGCTCCGACGGATCGCCGCCGCTCGGCTCCAGCCGGGACTCCGCGCCGGTCGGCTCGGGAGGTTCGCCGCCGTGGCGCGGCCCCCGCGTGGCTGCCGAGCCGGTCACCGACAGCTCGGCCACGCTGCCACTCGGCTCGGGCACCGTCGCGGTCACCTCGTCATCGCGCCCGCCGCCGGCCGCCCCGGAATCGTGCGCGGTCACGGCCGCCCCGGAATCGCTAACCGGAGCGAGCTCGGCCGGACCGGGGTCGGCGGTGGAATCGGCGCCGCCGAGGTCGAAGGGGCCGCCGCCGGCGATCGGCGGGAGGACGCCGATGACGTGCAGGTAGCGGGTCGTGCGGGTGAGAGCTACGTACAGCAGGCGGTGGCCGCGCTCGTCCTCGGCGACGATGTCGCGCGGCTCGACCACCACGGTGGCGTCGAACTCGAGGCCCTTGGCCTCCTGCGGGCTGACCAGGTTGACCCCCTGACCGAGCTCGCTGCGCGACGCGGCCCGCCAGGCGACGTCGCGCGCGGTCAGCTCGGACTCGACCGCCCCGCGGTGGACGGCCGGGCAGATGATCGCCACGGAGCGGCCGTGCGAGGCGTGCGCCATGGCCGCCTCGACAGCCGTCGCGGCCCGGTTGCCGTCGTCGGCGAGGCGGAGCACCGGGTCGGCCGGGCCGTCCCGGACGACCAACGGCGCGGTGATGCCGGGCGCGGCGATCGGCAGCAGGCGTTCGGCCAGCTCGAACACCTGGCGCGGCACGCGGTAGCCGTACCGCAGCTCCGCGATGCGGGGCGTCAGCTGGGCCGGCAGGTGCTCGAGGACGTCGTCCCAGTCGTCGCGGGCCCACCGGCCGGTGGACTGGGCGATGTCGCCGACGACGGTCATCGAGCCCGACGACGAGCGCGCCGCGATCGAGCGCAGCTGCATCGGCGAGAGGTCCTGGGCCTCGTCGACGACGATGTGCGCGTACCGCTCGTCGAGGCCGTGGATCAGCGTCTCGAGATGGTCGAGCAGCGGCAGGTCGGCCTCGCTCCACACCTCCTCGGTGATGCGGTCGCCGGCCCGGCGGTGGAGCAGGGCGATCTCGTCGGTGGTGAAGTGCTCGCCGGCCGCGGCGGCGAGCCGGTCGCGCGACCCGAACAGCTCGCGCAGGAACGCCGCGGCGGTGAAGGACGGCCACAGACGTTCGATCAGCTGGTCGAGCGGCGTCCGCACGCCGAGTCGGCGCTCGCGGGCGCGGTCGAGGCCGACGTTGACCATCAGGCTGCGGAAGATCTGCCGCTGCTGGGTGAAGGTGCCCGGGGTCTGCCGGGCGCGCTCGACGATCTGGTTGATCTCGTCGGCGGTGAGGACGACGGGACGGCCGTCGAGGTGGGCCTCGACCGGGGGCTGGCCGGCCGGCACGCCGACGCGGTCGTAGAGCGCCCGTCGCAGCAGCCCGGCCAGGCGGCCGTCGCCCTTGAGCCGGACGGCCTCGGGCTCCTCGGCCCGGCCGCGCCGGACCGGCGGGTGGAACTGGCCGATGTCGCGCTGGACGACGCTGCTGTCGCCGAGGCTGGGCAGCACCGTCCGGGTGTAGCGGGTGAACGTCGGCGTCGGGCCGACGATGAGCACGTCCTGGGCGGCGAGCGCGTCGCGATGGTTGAACAGCAGCCAGGAGATCCGGTGCAGGGCGACGGCGGTCTTGCCCGTGCCGGGGCCGCCCTGGATCACCAGCAGCTCGTCGAGCGGCGCCCGGATGAGGTCGAACTGGGCGGCCTGGATGGTGCGGACGATGTCCTGCATCTGGCCGGTGCGGTCGCGGTTGAGGTCGTCGAGCAGGGCGTCGCCGGGCTCCTCGAGCTCGGCCACCGCGGCCGCCAACTGCTGGAAGACCACTTCGCTGTACGACTCGATCGTGTTGCCGTCGCACTCGAACGTGCGCTTCCTGACCAGGCCGCCGGGGTCGGCGTGAGTCGCCGTGTAGTAGCGCGCGGCCGCCGGCGCCTGCCAGTTGACGACGAGCACCTCGGAGTCCTCGTCGAAGATGGTGTGGTGGCCGACGTACAGCACGTCGCCGTCCTCGTGATCCATCCGGCCGACCGCGACGGCGTCGTCGGGATCACCGATCCGCCGCAGGCGCGTCTCGGCGTCTTTTCGCAGGTGGACCGCGGCGCCGGCATGGGCCGCGGCGGCCGGCGCGTCGAGCAAGCCGCGGCGCATGCGCTCGCGCTGATCCGACACGTGGTCGAAGTATTTCTGCTCCTCGGCCAGAACCTCCGGCACCGAATCCACCGGCACTCCCCTCACTCGCGCCCCACCACGATGGGCGACGACGGTCGGCTCAACCATCGCCCGTTCGCACGATCAGCGACTGACCGTGTCGCAAGGAAAGCAGAGGGGTACGACAGAAACGCCGCCCACTCGGCCGGGCGCCAAACCTCGCAACGCACCTTGCTGACGCATTGCTCACTTCGATGCTTGGTGATCGAAACTTATGGATCTTAGCGTGCTGTTCGGGCCGCCGGCGTGATCCGTCCGGCGGCCGGGCTTAAGGCTCATCCGCCTTGAAGGAGACAGCATGGCAACAGGTCCACAACTCAGACGCACGGTCCGGTCCCTGGTCGGCGCCGGGATGGCGCTGCTCGTCGCCGGCGCCGGTCTGGCCGCGCCGGGCAGCGCCCAGGCCGCGCCGGCCGCCGGCTCGAAGGACAAGGTCCGGCCGGAGCTCGCCGCGCAGATGGCGGCGAGAGGAGGAGGGGACTTCTGGATCAGGTTCGGCGCCCGCGCCGACCTGGGCGCGGCCAGTCAGATCAAGGACTGGGACCAGCGCGGTACGGCGGTGGCCGCGGCCCTCAAGAAGGCGGCGGCGAGCAGTCAGACCGGCGTCCGGGCCGAGCTCGACCGGGACGGCGCGACGTACCAGGCGTTCTGGGGCACCAACGCGATCAAGGTCAGCAAGGGCTCGGCCGCGATGGTGCAGAGCCTCGCCGCCCGCCCGGAGATCGAGGGCCTGTACCCCGCGGTGAAGGTCGAGGCGCCCAAGGTCGCCGAGGGTACCAAGGAGAAGGTCGCCAACGCGGTCGAGTGGGGCATCGCGAACATCAACGCCGACAAGGTGTGGGCGCAGGACGGCATCACCGGCGAGGGCGTCACGGTCGCCAGCATCGACAGCGGCGTCCAGTTCGACCACCCGGCGCTGGTCGGCACCTATCGGGGCAACAACGGGGACGGCACCTTCACCCACGACTACAACTGGTTCGACGCCGCCGGCGCGTGCAACGGGGCGCCGTGCGACAGCAACGGCCACGGCACCCACACGATGGGCACGATGGCCGGCTCGGCCGAGGCCAACCAGATCGGTGTCGCGCCGGGCGCCCGGTGGATCACGGCCAACGGCTGCTGCCCCTCCGACACCGCGCTGATCTCCTCGGGTCAGTGGATGCTCGAGCCGACCGACGCGACCGGGGCCAACCCGGACGCGAGCAAGCGGCCGAACATCATCAACAACTCGTGGGGCACCCAGACGCCCTCCAACGACCCGTTCATGGAGGACGTGTCGCTGGCCTGGACGGCGTCCGGCATCTTCGGCGTCTTCGCCAACGGCAACAGCGGCCCGGCCTGCCAGAGCAGTGGGGCGCCGGGCAGCCTGGCCAGCAACTACTCGGCCGGCGCGTACGGCATCGACAACATCATCGGCGACTTCTCCGGCCGCGGCGCCGGGCAGATCGGCGAGCTCAAGCCCAACATCTCGGCTCCGGGCGTGAACGTGCGCTCGAGCTGGCCGAACGGCGGGTACAACAGCATCAGCGGTACGTCGATGGCCGCCCCGCACCTCGCCGGCGCGATCGCGCTGCTGTGGTCGGCCGCTCCGGCGCTCGCCGGCGACGTGACCGCCACCCGCGCGCTGCTGGACGACGCCGCGGTCGACGCGGAGAACAGCCAGTGCGGCGGCACCACCGACGACAACAACGTCTTCGGTGAGGGCCGGCTCGACGCGCTCAAGCTGATCGCCGAGGCGCCGACCGGCGACGCCGGCACCCTGGCCGGCAAGGTCACCGACGCGGGGACGGGCACGGCGATCGCCAACGCGACGCTGACCCTGACCGGCGCGGCGGACCGGCAGCTGACCACCGGCACCGACGGCACGTACTCGACGCGGCTGCCGGCCGGCGACTACCAGGCCGCCGTGGCGGCCTACGGCTACGCCGGCAAGACCGTGCCGGCGGCGGTCACGGCGAACCAGACCACCACCACCGACGTGGCGCTGACCGCGGTGCCGACGGTCTCGGTGGGCGGCGCGGTCACCGACGGCTCGGGTCACGGCTGGCCGCTGTACGCGAAGGTGACCGTGGCCGGACCGGGCGGCGTCTCCGACTACACGACCCCGTCCAACGGCCGCTACAGCTTCCGGCTGCCGGCCGGGGCCACGTACAAGATCACGGTGACCTCGCAGTATCCGGGCTATCAGGCCGTGACCAAGGACGTGGTCGTCGGCACCCGCAACGTCACGCACAACGTGGCGGTTCCCGTCTCGACGGACGACTGCACCACGGCGCCCGGCTACGTGAACGACGCCTCGGGCGAGTTCCAGTCGTTCGACGGCACCTCGGCCCCGGCCGGCTGGACCGTGGTCGACAACAAGGGCGCCGGTCAGTCGTGGAAGTTCACCGACGACCGCGGGCGCGGCAACAAGACCGGCGGCGAGGGCGGCTTCGCCATCATCGACAGCGACCGCTACGGCTCGGGCGGCGCCCAGGACACGTCGCTGGTCAGCCCGGTGCTGGACCTCACCGGCATCACCGAGCCGGTGATCCGTTTCGACCAGGAGTACCGCCAGTACGGCGCCGAGAAGGGTGACGTCGACGTGAGCGTCGACGGCGGCGCCACCTGGACCACCGCGCTGCAGCAGACGACCAACACGCCGGGTCCGCAACGCACCACGGTCGCGATCCCGCAGGCCGCGGACAAGTCGCAGGTGCAGGTGCGGTTCCACTACTACGACGCCTCGTTCGCCTGGTGGTGGGAAGTCGACAACGTGCTGGTCGGCGAGCTCAACTGCGAACCGGTCGACGGCGGCCTGGTGATCGGGCACGTGCGCGACGGCAACACCAGCGGCTACGTCAACAACGCCACCGTCGCCGACAAGAACGACCCGGCCGTGAAGGTCACCACGGTCGCCACCCCGGACGACACCGGCCTGGCCGACGGCTTCTTCTGGCTGCTGTCCAAGCCCGGCTCACGGACGTTCGACGCCAAGGCCACCGGCTACTCGGGCGACACCGGGACGGTCGACGTGGACGCCGACTGGGTCACCCCGGCGGCGTTCGAGCTGGCCGCCGGTCGCCTGGAAGTCACCCCGGCCTCGGTGAGCGCGGACGTGCGGATGCCCGACGGCACGGCCGGCCGGAAGGTCACCGTCACCAACACCGGCACGCGGCCGGTCGAGGTGAAGTTCGGCGAGCGCGACGGCGGCTTCGACCTGCTACGGGCCGACGGTTCCCGGACGAGCCTGGGTGAGATCCTCGGGTCGCCGGGCGCGCCGGCGCAGAGGCTGACCGGTAACACCTCGTTCGCCGCGAAGCCGGGCGGCAAGAACGCGGCCGCTGCCGTGGTCAAGGACGCTCCGCAGGCCGAGCCGTGGACGAACATCGCCGACTACCCGTCGGTGGTCATGGACAACCGGGTCGTCAGCCTCGACGGCAAGGTGTACTCGATCGGCGGTTCGAGCGGCGAGACGACGTACAAGTCGAACTTCGTCTACGACCCGGTCGCGCAGGCCTGGTCGCCGATCGCCGACCTGCCCGAGGCGCGCAGCGCGATGACGGTGGGCGTCCTGGACGGGCAGATCATCGCCACCGGAGGCTGGAGCGAGACCGCCCCGATGGCCACCACCTGGGCATACGACCCGGGGGCGGACACCTGGACGCGCAAGGCCGACAACCCGGCGCCGCGGTCCGCCGCGGGGCAGGCGGTCGTGGACGGCAAGCTGTACGCCGTCGGTGGTTGCACGTCGGCCGACTGTCTCCCGATGTCCAACGACGTGGTCCGCTACGACGCGGCGGCCGACGCCTGGGAGACCCTGCCCGACTACCCGAAGTCGCTCGCTTTCGCCTCGTGCGGCGGCCTCGACGGCGTGCTCTACTGCTCCGGCGGCAACGACGGCAGCGCGTCGCAGAAGGCCGGTTACGCCTTCGACCCGGCCACCGGCTCGTGGACGGCGATCGCCGACGCGCCCTCCGACCACTGGGCGAGCTCCTTCGCCACGGCGAATGGCCGGCTGCTCGTCGTCGGCGGCAGCCAGGGACCCGGAGTCACCAACGCCGGTTTCGCCTATGACCCGGCGGCCGACTCGTGGGCCGCTCTGCCCAACGCCAACGCTCCTCGGTACCGGGGCGCGGCCGCGTGCGGCTTCTACAAGGTCGGCGGTTCGTCGGGCGGCTTCAACCCGACCAAGACCAGCGAGGTGCTTCCCGGCCTGGCCGAGTGCGCCGAGAACGGCGACGTCAGCTGGATGACCCTCGACAGGACCGAGGCCACGGTGGCTCCCGGAAAGAAGGTCACGGTCACCGTCGGGCTCACCGCCGCGGTGGACCAGCCGGGCGCCTACACCGGCGCGGTCACGGTCAAGACCGACACCCCGTACGCGGTTCCGGCCGTCGGCGTCACGCTGAACGCCCTGCCCCCGAAGACGTGGGCGAAGCTGATGGGCACGGTCACCGGTGCTCCCTGTGGTGGCGGCAGCGGCACCCCGCTGGCCGGCGCCACGGTCCAGGTCGACTCGTGGGCCTCGTCGCACACGTTCGCCACGGACGCCGGGGGCGCCTACGCGTACTGGCTCGACAAGCGCAACAACCCGCTCACGCTGATCGCCGCCAAGGACGGGTTCAAGCCCCAGGCCCGTACCTCGAAGGTCAGCACCGCGGAGCCGAAGGTGGAGAACTTCGCCCTGCAGCCGGTGCGCTGCTGATCGGATGAGACGAAACGGCCCGTCCGCGGTGACGCGGGCGGGCCGTTTCGTCCACTCAGAACACGAGCCGGATGCCGACTCCGCGGATCGCGTGGATGGTGGCCACCGCGCCCAGCAAGGCCAGTTTGGCCCGCAGGCGGCGGACGATCGAGTGGATGTCCGAGCCGCGCCCGACGTGACCGTTGCCCCAGACCTCGAGGTGCAGCTTCTCGTACGTCCAGACCCGGCCGGGCGCCTCGACCAGGCAGCGCAGGAAGTCGTGCTCCAGCCGGGTCACCTCGATCTCCCGGTCCAGCCAGCAGACGACCCGCCGGTCGGAGTCGAGGCGCAACCCCGGTGGCTCCGGGTCGGCAACCACCACGGCGGGTGGCGACACCACGTCGAGGAACTGGCGTGCCTGGTCGGCCGTGGCCACGATCAGGAAAGCCTCGGCGCCACCGAGCAGGTGGGCCAGCCTCATCCGGCCGTCCGCCGAGGAGGCGATGCCGATGGCCAACGATGGGACCGCAATCTCCGTCATGCCCCGCCTTCCAGCAGTGCCAGCGATGGGGGTGACGATAAATCCGGTTTGTCACGGCTTCGTTAACCGATTCATAGACCAGGTTCGAAGAAACCGCCCCAAGGCTATGTGGACAGTGCGATCTCCGGTCTGGCGCCGTTGTGCCATGTCACCTTTCCGCCACTGAACCGGATAAGACCGGCCCCGGACCGTCGAGGTCCGGGGCCGGCTGGTGGGAGGAAGGTCAGAGGTCGGCGGGACCGGCAGCGGTGGCCTCCTGGACGGCGTCCGTGCGGCGCTCGTCGGCCTTGGCGGTGTCGTCGGTGCGGGGCGTGGCCGGGCGGGCGGCGGAACGGGCCGCCGCTGCCGCCGGGGGGTCGATGACGACGCCGCGGCGGATGCGGTTGTTGGCGGCGATCTGGGCTACCGGGGTGTTGCCGGTGGCGGTCAGCGCGCCGTCGATGATGTTGTCGTCGACGGTCACGCCGCCCGTGGTGCTGGTGACGCTGACGTCCTTGCCGTAGAAGCCGCCCGAGGCGCAGGAGTCCAGGGCGCCGTTCGGGCCGAGCTGGACGCCGCCGAGGTTGCCGGCGAACGTCGCCTTGCCGCGGACCGAGCTGCCGCACACGACGCTGCCGGTGGCGCTGTTGAGCACCGAGAGCGTGCCGTCGACGAACGAGTCGTGCACGTCGGTGTAGTAGGTGCCCGTGCTGCTGACGTTGCCGGTGACCGCGCTCCCCCGGTCCAGGCGGACCTCGCCGGCCTGGGCGTTGACGCTGCCGGTCACCGTGCTGCCCTCGACGTACAGGAAGCTGTCGACGGTTGTCGTGCCCTTCGGGCGCACGGTCACCGCGCCCGTCGTGGCCTCCTTGAGGTAGACGCCGTACCCGCCCGCGGCCAGCACGACCGGCCCGGCGACCTCGGTGTCCGAGACGTCGAGGTAGCCGTTGCCGGCCACCCGCACGTCGCCCGACAGCTTGCCGCCGGTGATGACCAGGTTGCCCCCGGCGGCGACGCTGACGTTGCCGGTGACGATCGTGCCGGTGAGGGCGCACGACTCGCCGGCCGGCACGTACAGGTCGTTGGGGACGGTCACCGCGCCGCCGGTGCCGATGCAGTGGGTGACCAGCGCGGCGGAGGCCGGCACGGCGGGGAACAGGCCGGCCAGGACACCGGCGGCGACGATGGACGGGAAACGCTTGCGCATGGGGAGGCCTCTCATGATCCGATGTCCGAACGGGCGGCCGCGCGGACGATCGTGCCCTGCTGCCGTTTGGTGAGCGTGCCGCCGGTGACCAGCGCGGCGGTGACGGTTTCGACGTGCCGGACGAACGCGGCGTGGTCGGCGTACTCGGCGTGCTCGGCGATCCGGTCGTTGACGGTGCAGCCGTCGCTGAGCCGGGCGTTGCCGACGCCGGTGTCGTCGCCGTCGATGACCACCGTGGGCCGGGTGTCGGGCGCCGGGCAGGCGCCCGAGCCCGAGCCGACCACGGTGAACGTCGCCGACTTCTCGGCCGAGGTGTTCCCGGCGGCGTCCGTGGACCGGGCCCGCACGGTGTGGGCCCCGAGTCCGCGGATCTCGACCGGGGCGCTGTAGGCGGTCCAGGCGCCGGAGTCGAGCCGGTACTCGATCCGGCCCGCTTCCGAGGAGGTCACCGACACCGTGGCCACGCCGACGTAGGCGTCGTCGTCGTCCTGGGTGCCGCTCACGGTCAGGGTGACAGTGGGCGCGGTCGTGTCCGGCGCCACCACGGTGAAGTGCGCCATCTGCTCGGCTGAGGTGTTCCCGGCGTTGTCGGTCGCCCGGTAGTGCAGCATGTGCGGCCCGGCCGTGCTGACGACAACCGGATTCCCGTACGCCGTGAAGGCCCCGCCGTCCAAGGAGTACTCGATCCGGGCCACCCCCGAGTCGCCGTCCGAGGCCGTCAGCGTGGCGGTGGCCGTACCGAGGTAGTTGCCCTGGCCGTCGCGGTCGCCGGCCAGCTGGGCGGTGACCGTGGGCGGCGTGGTGTCCTCGTCCGGCGCCGGCTCGACCACCCGGAAGGCCAGCGAGCCCTCCGCGGAGACGTTGCCGGCCTTGTCGGTGGCCCGGTAGCGGACGGTGTGCTCGCCGACCGCGGTCACCGCCACC
Organism: Actinoplanes sp. M2I2; assembly: GCF_023544445.1. GTDB lineage: Bacteria > Actinomycetota > Actinomycetes > Mycobacteriales > Micromonosporaceae > Actinoplanes. Next base: position 443,611 of record NZ_JALPVJ010000009.1, read on the forward strand.
GGCGTGGTGTACGGCTGGAAGGCGGCGCCGTCCAGGGCGTACTCGATGGTGCCGACCCCCGAACCGCTGTCGGTCGCGCCGACCGTGACGGTCGCCGTGCCCACGTAGTTGCCGTCCCCGTCCCGGGTTCCGGCCGCCTGGGCCGTCACCGTCGGCGGGATCGTGTCCGGGGTGGTGCCGCCGTCGGTGACCACGAGCTCGCCGACCATCGAGATGTGCCCGGGAATCGAGCAGAAGTAGCGGTACCGGCCCGGGGTGAGGGTGACGGTGGCCTCGTGCCGCCCGTTGTTCGCGTCGAACGGGTTGGCCAGGATGTTGAGGTTGACGTCGTGGTTGTAGCCCTCGGTGGAGGTGTCGAAGGTCAGCGTGTGCGGCATCCCGGTCGTGTTGCCGGTGGCCGGGCTGTTCTCGAACACGATGGTGGTCTCGCCGGCCACGGCCTGGGCCGGCGCCGACTTGTACGCGGTCACGCTGTCGTCGGCCGTCCAGGTCAGCGTCTGGGCCGCGAGGGCCGGAGCGGGCGCCACCGCACCGATCAGCAGGAGCGCGCCGAGCAGCGCCACGAGCCGCCTCACAGCGCACGCACCCGGATGTCACGGAAGTCGACGAGGTCGGTGTCGCTGTGGTTCTGCAGGCCGATCAGCCCCTCGGTGAACTGTCGCAGGTCGGTCGGTGGGTCGCCGGCCCGCGAGGACTGCTTGCCGGGCGTGTTGTCGAACTCGTTGATGACCTTGCCGTTGCGGATGATGGTGTAGTGCTGGCCGACCACGCGGATCTCGTAGCGGTTCCACACGTTCTTGGCCGTGACGCCGGCCGCGCTCAGCGGGTTGGGGTCGAAGTTGTAGATGGAGCCGGTCTTCTGCGGCTCGCCGGTCTCGCCGTCGTAGATCTGCACCTCGTGGCCGCAGTAGATGGCCACCCAGGCCGGCGAGGTGCGGGCCGAGCCGACCGTGCCGCAACTGCCCGGCGGCCGCTGGTCGAGCGGGATCCGCGGATCGGGGAAGCGGGTGAAGACTCCGCTGTTGCCGCGGGCGTCGCCGGGTGCGACGTCGCGGAACTGCAGGGTCAGCGAGAAGTCCTTGACCGGCTTGGTGTGATACAGCATGCCGAGCCCGCCGCTGGGCCGCAGCGACCCGTCGGGCTGGATGGCGAACTGCCCGCTCGGCGCCTGAGCCCAGTCCCGCAAGGATTCGGGCGTGCCGTTGTAGAGCGAGACGTAGCCGGTGTGCCCCTCGCGGCCGATCGGTGAGGCGGCGGCGGACCGCGTCAGCGCGCCGGCCTCGCGGGCGTTGATCAGGTTGTCGCCGGTCAGGATGCCGGCCACCGCGGTGACGTGCCGGACGAACGCGTCGTGCGTCGCCCACGTGCTCTCGTCGTCGATGAGGTCGTCGATCGTGCAGCCCTGACCCACGTTCCGGTTGGGGACCCCGGTGTCGGTGGCGTCCAGCCGTACGGAGGTGCCGGGATCACCCACGGCGCAGCCGACCGTGACGGTCGTGCGGACGGTCGTGGTCTCCCCGCCGGCATAGGTGACGGTCAGGGTGGCCGTGTAGGACCCGACCCGGGCGTACGTGTGGCGGGGGTCGGCCTCGGTCGAGGTGCCGCCGTCACCGAACGTCCACTGGTACGACAGCCCGCCCGAGCGGGAGCCGTTGAACGCCATCGTGAGCGGCTTGTCCTGGACGGCCACCGAGGTCGCGGCCGGAGCCGGCGTCGGCGCGCCGCCCTGATAGGTCACCCGGATCAGCTTCTGGTTGGGGTGCAGGCTGAAGAACCCGCCGGCGTAGTCGAGCATGTAGAGCGCGCCGTCCGGGCCGAACTTGGCGTCCATCCAGGACTGCAGCTGGTTCGCGCCGCCACCGGCCGGGATGATGGCCCGCAGCGACTCCCCGAAGGCCGGCGGCTTGCCGGGCTGGTCGACCGTGACCGCGACCCGGTTGGCCGCGTTCGACTGGTCGCCCAGGAACCACTTGTCGTTCCAGTACGACGGCCAGGCCACGCCGCTCGACGCGTCGGCCAGATCGCGGTGGTAGGTCGGGCCGGACATCACGGCCTGCCCGCCGCCACGCAGGTAGGGCTGGGTGTAGGTGGCGTCCGCGGCCTGGTAGGTCGGGATGTCGCTGCCCGCGCGCTTCGGGAAGACCGGGCCGCCGCCGTCGGGCGAGTACCAGATCATGTTGTCCTTGATCGGCGGCAGGTTGGTCAGGCCGGTGTTGCGCGGCGACTCGTTCTTCGGGTTGTCACAGTCGTACCAGCCGGTCAGCACCTTGGCGTCGGTGGTGCTGCGGTCCCGGTAGGGCTGCCGGTTGCCCATGCAGTACGGCCAGCCGTGGTTGCCCGCCTCGGTGATGATCGTGGCGGTCTCGTACTTGGCCGGGCCCAGCTCCGGGCTCGGCGCCGCGGCGTCCGGGCCGACCCAGCCGGCGGTCAGCCACTGCTTCTTCGGGTCGATCTGCAGACGGGCGATGTTCCGGACGCCCATCACGTAGATCTCGGGCCGGGCCTTCTCGGTGCCCGGGGCGAACAGGTTGCCGGCCGGGATCGTGTAGGTGCCGTCGGCCTCGGGGTGGATGCGGATGATCTTGCCGTTGAGGTCGTTGGTGTTGCCCGCGGTGCGCCGCGCGTCCTGGAACGACGTGCCCTCGTACTCGGCGGTCCAGTTGTTGCCGGAGTAGCCGTCCGAGCCCTGCGACGAGTTGCTGTCGCCCGATCCGACGTACAGGTTGCCCCGGTCGTCGAAGGCCATGCCGCCACCGGCGTGACAGCAGCTGTGGATCTGGACCGGCCAGGTGAGCAGGTCCTTGCGGGTGGACTGGTCGATGGTCTGGGATGCCCGGTCGTAGGTGAACCGGGAGACCGTCCGCTGCCCGATGCGCTTCTCGCGGTCGATCGACGCGTGCGGCATCCAGTAGACGAACAGATGCCCGTTGGTGGCGAACGCCGGGTCGGGCACGATGCCGAGCAGGCCCTCCTCGTTCTTGACCAGCTCGGAGCCGCTGCCCCGGTTGCCCATCACCGGCAGTGTCGTCAGCAGCTTGACCTGTTTGGTCGCCGGGCTCCACGAGTGGATGGTGCCGCAGCCCAGGCCGACGTTCGGGTTGGTCCACTCGACGACCGGGCCGCCCGGGCAGGCCGCCTTGCCGACGTAGAACACCGTGCCGTCCGGGGTGATGGTGAGCCCGTGCGGCTCCCCGATCTGGTCGAGCCGGCCGGTCTGGTTGGCCGCGGTCAGCCGCTCCACCTTGTAGTTGGCGGCGATCGTGGCCTGGCAGTCACCGCGCACGATGCCGCTGGTCCAGCCGAGCGCGCCGGTCAGGTGCTTGCGGAACGCCTCCTCGCCGTAGCTGCCCTCGGTGTGGCCCATGCCGGTGTAGAAGGAGCGGCCGCCGTCGTAGTCGCGGCACCAGGACACCGGGTGGAACGGGCCGTTCGCGCCCAGACCCGGGTTGTAGTGGCGCTCCTCGACCTGGGCGAGGGTGTGCACGGCGCCGACCGGGTTCGGATCCCAGTTGTACCAGCGGTCCTCGCGCGTGACGGTCAGCGGCAGACCCTTGGTGGCCGGGTGCTGGCGGTCCAGGATGTCGACGACAGCCCGGTTCACGGCGGGCGGCGCGGGCGCCTCGGTGGTGCCGGTGAACAGGCGCAGATCGGCCAGCTGGGTCAGCGGTTCGCCGCTGTTGGCCGTGATGTTCAGCCGGTAGAACTTGTAGTCGGCCGGGGTCGTCACGTCGAAACGCCGGATCTGGAAACGATCCGGGAAGGTCTGACCGGTGCGCCGGTCCACATCGGACCACGCCTGTCCGTCGGCCGAGCCCTGCAGCGTCCAGTCCCGGGGGTCGCGGCCCGACGAGTCGTTGGCCGACGTCAGGGCGTACCCGGTGATCCGGGCGGGCGACGCGAGCTCGTACCGCACCCATCCGGTCGGGGTGCGCACCAGCCACTTGGTGTCGGCGTCGCCGTCGTTGAGCTTGACCGCGGTCTCGCCGGGCGGGTTCTCGCCGCTCGCGGTGACCGCCGCGACCGGGTGGGACACGGGGATCGCCCCGGCCGGGCGGGTGCCGATCAACCCGGTGAACCAGGCCGAGTCGAGCTGGGCCTTGGCCGCGTCACCGATGCCGAGGAAACCGCCGCCGGCGTTGACGAATCCCTTCAGAGCCGCTTCCTGTACGGGGTTCAGGACCACGCCGTCGGCGGAGAGGAAGACCACAGCCCGGTACGCCGCCAGGCCGCTCGCGCTGAAGACCGACGCGTCGGTGCTCGCCGTGACGTCGAGCCCCTGCGCCGCCCCGAGTTCCTCGATCGTCGCGGCCGCCCGGGTCACCGGGTCCTGCTGCGCGGCCGCCGCGCCCGAGAAGACCAGAATCCCGGGCTTCTCCGGCGCCGCCGCCGGCGCCGCGGCCGCTTCGCGCGGTGGCGCCGCCCCGATGGTCAACAGCGCGGCCATGGCGGTGGCCACGGCTCGTCTCAGCCTCATGAGCCAGTCCCTCCGTGTTGGTGGGTCTTCGCGGCCGCCGCGTGCTGGTGGCCGTGGAACCGGTCGATCGCCTCCTGGGCGCCGGCCGGCATGGTTCCGTCCGCGTTGCGCACCAGGAAGATCCCGGCCATGCCGGTGTCCGAGTGCAGCTGAACGTGGCAGTGGTACATCCACGCGCCCGGTCCGACGGCTTCGCCGGCGAGCACCTGGAACCCGAACGAGCTGCCCGGGTTGAGGTCCTTGTTGTCGATGACCTGACTGGGATCGGACGGGCCCTCGAGCATGCCGGTCCGGTTGTCGGCCCAGCGGTGCGCGTGCAGGTGAAAGGTGTGGAACAGGTTGCCGTGCCCGATGGCGATCCACTCGACGCGCTGGCCGAGGTTGGCCTCGAACATGGGAGTGTTCGGCGCGGACTTGTGGTTGACGAGCATGTCGTTGAAGACGACGGTGATCTGCTTGTCCGGCAGCAGGTCGCCGCGCCGCCGCACGACCAGCGCGCCGTAGAGGCCCTTGAGCAACCCGCCGGTGCCGTGGTCGGTGCCCATCGCATGGTCGTGGTAGTGCCAGTAGCCGGCGCTGCCGGGCATGAACCGGCGTCCGGCCGCGGCCGTCATCTCGTGCGAGCGCCAGACGTACGTACGGGTCTCGCCCGGCCCGTTGAAGGAGGCGTTGAACGGCGACCCGTCCGAGTCGGTGTCGTAGTCGACGCCGTGCGGGTGGATCGACAGGCGCTGGTTGGTCGTGTTGACCAGGGTGATCTCCAGCGTGTCGCCCTCGTACATCTCGAGGACGGGCCCCGGGATGGTGGCGCCGCCCCGGGTCAGGCCATAGCCGAACAGGCCGCCCGGCAGCGCCTCGGCGTAGATGGTGACCTTCTTGGTGACTCCGGCCGCGGCTCGGGCGGGCTCGCCCCGGGTCACCGCCACCGCGCCGCCGGTGAGACCGAGGACCCCGGCCGCGGCGAGCAGGGACCGGCGGCGAAGATGCTCCCCGTCCCGGTTGACAACGTTGTCTTTCATGCGCGTCCTCCGGGCGCCTCCGGCGTGCGAACCGGTGCGCCATGCTGTCGAGAGGTGGGCGTGCGGATCTGCGGCGATGCCGGCCCTCGGCCACGGCAACGCCCGCGCCCGGCCGGTCGCCGCCATGGCCACCGAGCGCGTGTTACGGACTTTTCTCGAAGAAGTCAAAACTTCGGTCTGATGTGAGCAACGTATGACTCATATCGACGGAAGTAAAGGTCTCAAAAGGAAAAGCGACTCGTGGGAGCGCGCCCAAATTTGGCTCGGGACATTGGCGCTCACCGATTCTTGGGAACGGCCGGACCAGCTCACCCGGGGCGACCAGCACCAACACCACAGCCGCACGCCGGGGCCGCGGCTCGCCAAGCGCGGGGCGGGCGGCAGGGCGGTGCGGGTGGCGCGGCAGGCGGCGCGGGCGGCGCGGCAGGGCGGCGCGGGCGGC
>NZ_JALPVJ010000010.1 GCF_023544445.1 Actinoplanes sp. M2I2
ACTCACCATCGACCCCCGACGCGACTACCAGCCCACCGGCCGGCCACCCGGACCCACCCCCAAAAACAAAACAGCCCGAACCTACGAAACGTAGGTTCAGGCTATTCCGATGTCCTGAGACATCACAATCGTAGCGGGGACAGGATTTGAACCTGCGACCTCTGGGTTATGAGCCCAGCGAGCTACCGAGCTGCTCCACCCCGCGTCGGTAGTTAAACCCTACCCTGCCCTGTCGGGAACGACCACAGAGGGGTCGTCCACGCCTCCCGCTCCCGGCCGCGGACCCCGCACCACCAGCGGCGGCACGCCTCCCACCAGCACCGATGCGCCCCATGGGCGAGCCTTCCGGCCTCGTTTTCGAACCGGGCGAGACCAGAACCCGGCACCCGACCGGATTTACCGGCATCGCAGCGTCAGCCCCAGGCGTACGCGATGGACGCGGTTGCAGACGGCCCGGTACCGCTCACCCGGCCCGGCTGACGACGGGAGGCGCTCCGAAGCGGCGGCGGTACTCGGTCGGGGTCAGGCCGGTTTCGCGACGCAGCAACGTGCGGAGGTTCGTCGCCGTGCCGAGGCCGGAACGGCGGGCGACCACGTCCAGCCGGGACTCGCCGCGTTCGAGCAGCCGGCAGGCCAGAGCGACCCGCTCGCCGGTCAGCCAGGCCAGCGGCGTCGTACCGAGCTCGGCCCGGAACCGCCGGTGCAGCGTCGCCTGGCTCACCGACACGTGGCCGGCCAGGTCGGCGACCGTCAGCGGGCGGTCGAGGTGCTCCTGGACCCACGTCAGCAGCGGACCCAGCGAGTCGTCCGGGATATCGGGGATCGGGCGCTCGACGAACTGCCGCTGACCGCCGTCACGATGGGCGAAGACAAGCCGGCGGCTGACCGCGTTGGCGATCTCGGCACCGTGGTCGCGCCGCACCACGTACAGACCCAGATCGAGCGCCGCGGCGCTTCCCGCCGCCGTGAGGATGTCACCGTCGTCGACGAAGAGGACGTCGGTTTCCAGATGTACGCGGGGAAAGCGCACGCGGAACTCGGCAGCCCACTGCCAGTGGGTGGTGGCCCGCCTCCCGTCGAGCACCCCGGCCTCGGCCAGCGTGAACGCTCCGCTGCAGAAGCCGATCAGCCGGGCGCCCCGAGCATGGGCCCGGCGGATCGCCTCCAGGACGGCCGGGCGCCGCGGAACCTCGACGTCGGGACGGTTCGGGACGATGACCGTGTCCGCCTCGTCCACCGCGTCGAGCGGGGCGATCCCGGTCAGGTCGAAGAAGCCGTCCCGCATCCGGGTGGTGCGGGTGGCCGCGCAGAGACGAAAGTCGTACAGCTCACGGCCCAGCTCCGGCCGGCGCAGCCCGAACACCTCGGTGACGCAGCCCAGCTCGAACGGGTTGGAGCCGGCGTCGACCACGGCCACGACGCGGTGCAAGGATTCTTGCGTCATTCGACATTCCTAGCACTCACGCCGGAGCCACCAAGGCTTCATCCTGAGAACGTGACTGAACCGATCTCCCTGACCGCGGCCCTGGCCTCCTTCGACCAGCTGTGGAGCCCGCGCATCGTGACCCGGGTCAACGAGAACGACATCCGCATAGCCAAGGTGCACGGCGAGCACATCTGGCACACCCACGACCACACCGACGAGTTCTTCCTGGTGCTGGACGGCGAACTGACCATCGCCCTACGCGACCGCACCGTCGTCCTGCACCAAGGCGACGTCTTCACCGTCCCCCGAGGAACAGAACACAAGCCCTCATCCCCAACAGGCGCCGCCATCCTCATGGTCGAGCCCACAGGCACCCCCACCGTAGGCGACCACCCCAACCAAATCCCCACCCACATAGACGCAACAACAGGCCACCCCCTATAAACCCCCGCCCAACGCAAAGCCCCAGCACAGCGCAATGCGAGAGGCGCGGTGGCGTTGTCGCTCGGTCGCTCGGTGTGGCGAAGGCCGCCCTAATATGCGGCTACCTCGGGGTGATGGTCCTCGACCCGACCGGCGCCGGCCGACGCCACTGGATCACCCGCTGGAAACCCGCTCTCAACGCCTTCGACCTTGCCTCCGACGGCCGCCTCACCGCAGGCCGCAACTGATCATCACAACGTCGAGTCACACCGTTTCTTGACAGACCCGACAGCCACCAGCGCAGTGCAATGGCCTGCGGTGCGGTCCGGCGCGGCGCAGTGGGCTGCGGTGCGGTCTGGCGCAGCGCGGCTTCGTTCGCGAGTGTTGGGGGTTCTGTCCCGCGAAGCGTGATTGATCTTCAGGTCAGTGGGCCAGCAGGACTCGTTTGCGGAGAAGGTCGAAGTCGGCTCGGCCATACATTTGCCGCTTGAGCATCTTGATCCGTTTGACGTTGCCCTCCACTGGTCCGGAGCTGTGGGGCAGGCTCAGTCCGGCGGTCACGGCCTCGAGGTCGGCGGTCACGCCGTTGACGAAGCGGTTGATGCCGGGCAGGTCGGCCTGTTCGGCTTGGGTGAGCCATGCGCTGAGGCGGTGGCCGTGTCGCTGGGTCATCATCGCGGCGAACGACCGCACGAGCTCGGCGGCGGTTCGCAGTTCGGGACAGGTATCGAGGATCATGGCCAGGCGGTTGGCGTCGCGGTCGGTGAGGTTGTCGGGATGCCCAGCCGGTGACCTGCCGTGTCGACACGGGCTTCGGGATCGCCTGCAGGTCTGGCCGGGCGCGGTGCTGCTCGACGAAACCGCGGACGATGCCGTAGCCACCGGTGAAGCCCTGCGCGACGACCTCTCGGTGCAGCACCGAGGCCTTGAGGCACCCGCCGGCGATCCGCTCGGCCAGATAGGGCTTGTATCGGTCGAGCGCGCTTGCCCGTTGCTTGGGCACGATCATCATTTCCTGCCACGTCGCGGCGTGGGCGTAGAGGGACACGGTTCGGTGGTTCCAGCCCATGTGGCGGGCGATCTGCCGGAACCCGGCGCCTTGCGCGAGCATCTCGTGGACCAGGGTGTGATGGGCTCGGCGGCGTTGTGCCATCGCGCCCTGCGGCTGCGCGACGATCTCTGCGTCGTTGTCGACGGTCGCAGCGATGGGTTTCTCGATCAAGCAGTCCTTGTGCTTGGCGACCCAGGCGTTCGACCGCGGTGGCGAGGTTCTGCCAGAGATGGAAACGGTCAGCGACCTGCACCGCGTCCGGCGCTCCGGTTCGGGCGCCTTCTGCATAGGCACTGGCCCGGTCCCGGCAGATCACCTCTGGAGACTCGTGCTGCCGCAGCCAGACCGCCAGCGGTGACGCGTCGCGTCCCTCAACCAGATCGAGGACGCGGTGGTTCTCGCAGTCGATCAGGACAGTGCCGTAGTGGTGTCCTCGTTTGACGGCGAAGTCGTCGACGCCGAGCACCCGCACCGAGCCCACCTCAGGGTCGGGGACTGCTCGGACCAGCCGCAGCAGGCTGTTGCGGCTGGTCCGGATCCCGACCTTGGCGGCGAGCCGGACACCGGCCCGGCCGGCCAGCGCCAGCCCGATCGAGGTCAGCATCGTCCGCAACGGTTCGCTACGACGAGCGCGGCGGCGTGTCAGCCCGGCGATCTGCTCGGCGAACGTCCGCCTCCCGCAGGCGGTGTTGAGGCAGAAGAAGCGGCGCACCGTCAGGCACAGTTCCACCAGTCGGCCCCCGACCGGCAGATCAGCCAACCGGCGCCGATACCGCGAATGCACCCGTCCAGACACCACTGAGCACGCCGGGCAGCGCTGCTCACCGTTGCGCACCGCAGCATGAAGAACGACGCCAGAACTGGAGGCGGTGACCTCGTTGACTTCTACGTCGTCAAGATGCGGCAGCAGCCTGCCGATTAGCTCATCACACCATCAACCCAACGATCGATCATGACAAACAGGAAGCGGCCAAGGCGTTCTGCTGGCGGAGCCACAAGCGCCGAATCCATGGATTTGCGTCGGCGGCCGGCTCAGTCAACGGTATGGGTATAGGCGCCGTCTCGATTAGATGGAGCAGGGTCCAAGCAAGCCCGAAGCAGTTGTCCGTGCCGAACGAGCCGGACAAGGCTGCCGCCTCGACCTGATTGACCGGCCGCTCTATCCCGCGTAGCACCTGCTCAAGATTGTCGAAATCGGCGTCGCCGTCCTCAGAATTGTCCTCCTCGGACGGAAGTGGTCCAAGCTCAACGAAGCGCTGTACCTGCTCACGAATGGTCAACCTGACTCCCGCGATCGCGTCACCACACTGACGGAGCGTGGTGACGCGATAGTAATTCACAGTCCGCCACCGCTGCATTCGCATCTGCCGCGATCCGTGTGCTCGCTACCCAAGCTGCGGTGACACTAGTAGTTGGTGAACGAGCCGCATGGTGGGGCCCAGATGAGACCGTCACACCGGCCGCCCGCCGGGCGCCGGCGGGGCCGGCCCGTGTCCGTTGCTAACGAACTATGTCCGTGCCAGTGAGGGATGTCTGAGCGGCGGTCTGTGACAGTGGGCTTTGCCTGCTGGACGCGCCGGTCACGGTGTGAAGAGCGTTTCTTCCTGCGGTGGGTCGAGAATGGTGCGCAGGTCGGAAATGGTCCGGCGCCACTCGGGGCCGCTGGGGCTTTCGTCCCAGGCTTCGGCCAGCCATGTCGGTTTCGAGATCACGCTGTCCAGAGCGTTGATGGCGAGGCCCCGGAGGTAGGCCGGGAACTGCGGCATGGGTGTGCTCGGGCCGTAGTTCGGGTCGACGGGGACGCCGCCTGGGCCCTGGGCGGCAATGAGGGCAGCGGCAGCGACGGCTCGTGGAGCATCGGAGAGGCGGGAGTCATCGTCGGTTGGGTCGGCGACACGTTCGAGGACGGCACCGATCATCTCGATGCGGGCTGGTGCTGGCGCTTCGTCCAGTTGATAAGCGAAGTCTGCCGCGTCGTCGTTATCGAACGGCCCAGCGTCCCAGGTGCCCATGGCTTTGCCAATCTCCTCTCGATCCCTTGGGTGATCTTTGGACTACGGGTCGGTCGGCGCCGGAGGTGGCGGCGGCGGGCGCCAGCTCGGTAATCCAGCGGTGGTCGCATCCGAATTCGGTGACGAGCCGCGACGGCGGGAGCCCGTCACCTCGACGACCTCGAGCCGAGCCGAGCCGGCCTCGATCTGCCTGCCCCCGACCGATCGTCTCAACGCGGCGGACAAACTTCGATGGCGGAAATCTCACCAGGGACAAAGTCCGCTGGCAAGACGGACACACTTCGATGGCAAAGGACAGTCTGGCGCATCGCGATGGGCTGCAGTGCAGAGCGCGCAGTGCAGTGCGGTGCGGTCCGACGTAGCGCAATGAAGTGGGGTGCGGTCCGGCGCAGCGCAACGGGCTACGGTGCGTGAGGTGCGGCGCAGTGCAGCGGGGTGCAAGTGCACTGCGGTGCGGCGCAATGGGGTGCGGTGCTGTGGGCGCAGCGCCTGGGGTGGAGTGCGGCGCAGCACCTGAGCGAGCGCGAAGCGCAAAGCACCCCCGCAGAGCAGCACCTCGGCGAGCGCGAAGCGCAAAGCCCACCCTCGCGACCGCCGCACCGTGGGGTCTGGGGGCTCGGCCCCCAAGCAGAAATGCGAAGAGGCCCCGGTCCGCGCTTTCCGCGGACAAGGGCCCCTCGACTCGTAGCGGGGACAGGATTTGAACCTGCGACCTCTGGGTTATGAGCCCAGCGAGCTACCGAGCTGCTCCACCCCGCGTCGGCTTGTTAAGACTAGCGCAACCCTGTCGTTAGCTGCAAAACGGGCCCCGGTGAGCGTCGACGCCGAGGTCAGCCGCTGGGTGTCGGCGCCGGGTTACCGGATGGGGCCGTCGACGGGTTGGCCGGCGCGGACGGGGTGGCCGAGGCGCCCGGGCTGGGCGTTCCGGCGGCCGCGTTCCGCGCGTTCTCGAAGTTGTCCATCGCGGTTTCGAGTGCCTGGAGCGCCTGGCCGTACCGGGTGAAGTCGCCGGACTGCTGGGCTGTCCGGACGTCGCCGATGGCCTTGTCGACGGCGGCTGCCGCCGTTGCCAGTTCGCCGGTCAGGGCCGATGGTGGCGCGTTGTTGTCGGTGTTGTTGTTGCCACCGCTGTTGTTGTTGCCACCAGTGTTGTTGTTGCCGGCGTTGGCTTGCTTGCCCTGCGTGACGAGCTGTTCGAGGCCCTGTTTGAGGTTGTCGGCCAGCACGACGTAGGTGCCGCCGTCGCCGTAGGACATCAGGACCTTCTGCAGCAGCGGGGCCGCGTTCTCCTGGTTGCCGGTCTTGACGTAGACCGGTTCGACGTACAGGACACCGCCCTCGACCGGCAGGGAGATCAGGTTGCCGTAGAGCACCTGACTCTGCGCGTTGTTGGACAGCAGGTTGATCTGCTGCCGCACCGACGCGTTGTTGGTCATCTTCTGATGGACCTGGGTGGGCCCGGGGATGACCGTCTGATCCGGTAGTTCGAGGACTTCCAGCTGCGGTTTGTTGTCCACGTACGAGCCGGAGATCAGGGCGGCCAGGTTTTCCCGGTTGGCCGGAGTCACGCCGGCCGTCAGTTGGAACCGGGTCTGGTCCTGTTCGGGCAGCTGCACGTTCAAGTAGAACGGCGGCTGCTTCTGGTTGCTGGACGGAGCGTCCGGCGCGTTCGGCACCTGCCAGAAGTCCTGGCCGGAGAAGAACGCCTGCGGGTCGGTCACGTGGAACCGGGTGAGCAGGTTGCGCTGCACCTTGAACAGGTCCTGCGGGTAGCGGAAGTGGTCCGCGAGCGCGGCCGGGGTCTCCGCCTTCGGGATGATCAGGTCACCGCCGAAGGACTTGTTCCAGGCCTTGAGCACGGGGTCGTTCTCGTCGAACTCGTAGAGCTTGACCGTGCCGTCGTAGGCGTCGACCGTGGCCTTGACCGAGTTGCGCATGTAGTTGACGTCGTCGCGGGCCAGGGCGAACGTCCCCTGGCCGGTGAGCTCGTCCTGCGTCTCGGTGGCCAGGTTGATCTTCTGTGCGTACGGGTAGGTCGCCGACGTGGTGTAGCCGTCGAGGATCCAGGTGATCCGGCCGTTGACCACCGCCGGGTACGGGTCGCCGTCGATCGTCAGGAACGGCGCGACCTTGGCGACGCGTTCCCGCGGCTCGCGGATGTACATGAGCCGGGAGTCGCCGTTGACCGCGTCCGAGAGCAGGAAGTTGCTCTCGGTGTTCTTGATCGCGAAGACCAGCCGCCGGAAGAACGAGCCGATCTCGACGCCGCCCTCACCGCTGTAGGTGTACAGCTCCTCGGCGTTGTTGTTGTCCTCCTGCGGACGGTCGAACTCGACCTTGCGGGCCTCGTCCTCCTGGCCGACGATCGCGTACTCGGTGGACTGCTCGCCGAAGTAGATGCGCGGCTGCTCGACCTTGATCTCTTCGGTCGCGGAGGAACAGCCCGGCGGGCGGTCGTCGCCGAGGAAGCCGGAGACGAAGAACGGGAGACCACCGCAGACGACCTCGTTGGCCGGCGCCGCCACCAGGCCGTAGCCGTGGGTGTAGACGGTGTGCCGGTTGAGCCAGTTGCGCTGCTGCGGGGTCAGCTTGTCGTCGTTGATCTCGCGGGCGCCGACCACGTAGTCGGCGGTCTGGTCGTCGATCGTGTAGCGGTCGACGTCCAGCTTCTTGCCGAAGTCGTAGAAGCCACGGGACTGCTGCGACTGGGTGAAGGCCTGCGAGACCAGCTGAGGGTCTATCAACCGCGCGTTCTGCGCGCTGCTGTCGCGAGCCAGACCACTGGGCGGGACGACGTTGTTGGCCCGGTAGGGCGCTATCTGGGTGCCGTCCAACCCGAACGCCGCCCGGGTCGCGTTGATCGAGCGCTGGATGTACGGCGCTTCCTTCTCGCTCAGGCTGGGCTTGACCGAGAAGTTCTGCACCGCGAGCGGGTAGATGCCGCCGATCGCCACCGCCGAGATCGCCAGCAGGGCCAGCGAGACGCCGGGCCAGACCAGGTTACGCATCCAGACGTTGGAGAAGACGATGATCGCGATCGCCACGACGATCGAGATGTACGCCAGGATCTCCTTGGCCGGCAGCAGCGCGTTGACGTCGGTGTACCCGGCGCCGTAGAGCCCCGGGGAGACGTGCTGCTCCAGCAGCAGGGCGCGCCGGTCGAGCACGTACGCCACGGCCTTGAGCAGGACGAACAGCGCGACCAGCGAGGTCAGGTGAGCCCGTGCGGCGGTGGTCATCCGGTCGCCGACGCCCTGCAGGCGCACGCCGCCGAAGATGTAGTGCACGGCGAGCGCGCCGAGCACCGAGAGCACCACGGCGGTGAAGGCCACACCCAGCGCGTAGCGCAGCATCGGGTAGTCGAAGATGTACCACCCGACGTCCACACCGTGCTCGGGATCCTGCACCCCGAAGGTGCCGCCGTTGCGGAAGAGCATCCAGTCCTTCCACCGGCCCTGTGCGGACAGGCCGGCGAAGAAGCCGATGATCAGCGTGAGCACGGTGATCCAGGTGCCGAGCCGCGGCGCGATGATCATGCGGTAGCGCTCGAGCGTCGCCTGCTCGGCGGAATGCGGCCGCAGCAGCGGGCGCAGCCGGTAGGCGAGATAGAGGTTGCCGGCGATGATCAGCGCGACCAGGACACCGACGGCCAGGAAGAGGAGGAGGCGGGTGAGGAGGACACCGGAGAAGACGTTGACGAAGTCGACTTCGTTGAACCAGAGATAATCGGTGTACGCGTCGATGCCCCACCCGAGCAGCGTGAAAAGAAGGAAGACCCCGACCAGGACGCCGACGGTGACGCGACCGCGCCGGCTCATCCTCGGTAGAGGGCTGTTACGCATTACCAACGGAGGCTCCACATATCAGTTGGGCCGGTGTCTCACAGTACGTCATCTGTCACTCAGCCGAGCACGGCTTGGGGGTGCCACCCCCGGTGAAGGTCTTGAGCGCGGTGAGCGCGTCGTCCACGGTGGCCACCTCGGCCATCGGGAGCCCGTCGACCGCGTTGCGCAGCGCTTCGGCACAGTTGCCCTTGGGGACCAGGAAGACCTGAGCTCCGGCCTTCTTGGCGCCGACGAGTTTCTGCGGGATCCCGCCGATCGGGCCGACGTTGCCGCTGTTGTCGATCGTTCCCGTTCCCGCAATGATCTTGCCGCCGGTCAGGTCGGCCGGCTCCAGCTTGTCCATGATGCCGAGCGTGAACATGAGCCCCGCGCTCGGACCGCCGATCTTGTCGAGATCGATCGCGACCTTGAACGGCGCGTTCTGCTTGGTGCCGATCTCGATGCCCAGCCGCGGCACGTTGTCCTCGGCTGCCTTGGTGGTGACCTTGGCCGTGGCGGCCTTGCCCTCCCGGGTGTAGGCGATGGTCAGCGCCGTGCCGGCCGGCTTGGCCCGGACCAGCTCGGTCAGCTTCGACGGGTCGGTGACCGCGGAGCCGTCGACCGCCGTGATCACGTCGCCGGCCCGCAGGATGCCGGTCGCCGCGCCGCCGTCGGTCACTTTGGCGACCACCGTACGGACCGGGTAGCCCAGCTTGGTCAGGGCGACCGTGATCGCGCTGTCCTGCGACTCGGTCCACTCCTCGGCGTTCTGCTGCTCGACCTGTTTCTCGGTGCGGTCGGGCGGATAGATCAGCTCCCGCGGGACGACCGCGTCCGACGAGGTGAACCAGCTGCTGATCGCCCACACGAGCTCGACCTGCGACTGCACGTTCACGGTGGTCAGCCGGAGCTGACCGGCTGACGTGGTGGTCTTCGCATCCGTCACCTGGATCACCTCGGCGCCGTTGTCCGACCCGAGCGTGTTCACCGTCGGACCGGGCTTCAGCACGACGTACGGCAGGGGTGCGGCCATCACACCGACTGCCAGCAGAGCGGTGATCAGGGCGCCGAGGATTACAGTGACACCACGACGTCTCATGCGCGAGAGACTATCGTCCCTGCCTGAGTTCTCTCTGAGCTGACACCGCGACGGGTCCCGAGCGGGCTTTTCGCGCGTACCGTTGACTCCGTGCCTGATATCCCGTTCGGATTCTCCTTGCCGGGTGCCCAGCCGCCCGACCCCTCCGATCCGCAGCAGATGCAGCAGTTCATGGCGCAACTGCAGCAGATGTTCGCCGGCCCGGGCAGCGGCCCGGTGAACTGGGACCTGGCCCGGCAGGTCGCCGCCAGCCAGCTGTCCGCCGCCGGCGACCCCGCGGTGAACATGTTCGAGCGCCACCAGGTCGAGGAGTCCCTGCGCCTCGCCGACCTGTGGCTCGACCCGGCCTCCGCGCTGCCCAGCGGCATCCGCACGGCCGCCGCCTGGAACCGCAACGAGTGGATCTACAACACCCTCGAGGTGTGGAAGAAGCTGTGCGACCCGATCGCGGGCCGCATGGTCGGCGCCATGGGCGACCTGGTCCCCGACGAGGCGAAGGCCCAGCTCGGCCCGATGCAGTCGATGGTCGCGACGCTGGGCGGCGCGCTCTTCGGCGGTCAGCTCGGCCAGGCCCTGGGGCAGCTCGCGGCCGAGGTGCTCTCGGCCGGCGACATCGGCCTGCCGCTCGGCCCCACCGGCACCGCCGCGCTCGTCCCGGCCAACATCAAGGCGTACGGCGAGGGCCTGGAGATCCCGGAGGACCAGGTACGCCTGTACGTGGCCCTGCGCGAGGCTGCTCACCAGCGGCTCTTCGGCCACGTGCCGTGGCTGCGGGCCCACGTTCTGAGCGCCGTCGAGACGTACGCGAACGGCATCACCGTCAACCGTGAGGCGATCGAGGACGCGATGAGCCGCGTCGACCCCGGCGACCCCGAGTCGATGCAGGCGATGGCGCTCGAGGGCATCTTCACCCCCGAGGACACCCCGCAGCAGAAGGCCAGCCTGGCCCGTCTCGAGACGGCGCTCGCGCTGATCGAGGGCTGGGTCGGTCACGTGGTCGACAGCGCCGCCGGCGACCGCCTGCCGTCGGTCGTGCAGCTCGGCGAGGCCTTCCGCCGCCGCCGGGCCGCGGGTGGCCCGGCCGAGCAGACGTTCGCCGCCCTGGTCGGCCTCGAGCTGCGCCCCCGCCGCCTGCGCGAGGCGGGGGCCCTGTGGGCCGCCGTGGCCGAGCAGCGGGGTGTCCAGGGTCGCGACGCCCTCTGGGGTCACCCCGACCTGCTTCCCACCGATGAGGACTTCGCCAACCCGGAGGCCTTCGCCCAGAACAACCTCGACTGGGACATCAGCGAGCTCGACAACCTCGAGCCGGGCGAGAACCAGGAGCCGGGCAACAAGCCCGACGGCGAGAACGACGGCGAGACCGGCGCCAAGTAAGCACCGAGCACGGCCCTGAGGCCGGGTTTCTCCTGCTGGAGAGGCCCGGCCTCCGCCGTTTCAGCCGCCCAACAGGGCCCGGGTGTTCTCCCAGCCCTCCAGGGCCGGGTCGAGACTCGCCAGCTCGGCGGCCCCGCGCAGCCGCCGCCACTCCGGGGTCGAGGAGACGTCGCCGGGACGGGGAGCGTTCTTCCGCAGGATCTGGGCGGAAGCGGTGTCCAGGTCGTGATCGACCAGCCAGTCCGGCGCCGGCAAGGCGGTGGCCAGCCCGAACAACCCGTTGCCGGGGCCACCGGGCGCCACCGCGACAGCCTTGTTCTCGAGCGGCCGCAGCAGCTTGCCGAGGATCATCCCGGGCACGTCGGGGGCGTCGGCCGCGATCACGGCGGCCTGATCGAAACCGTCCTCGGTCGCCGCGGTCAGCACGGGCCGGTAGGTCGCCGTCGGCACCTCGTAGATCCGCATGCCGGGCCAGGCGATCTCGCGCGCCAGCGGCACGTCGTCAGGAGTCGCCGCGACGGCGGCCTCGGCCTGCGCCAGCCGGGCCAGCAGGTCGACCACGTCCTCGGCGAGCGCCGCCCGCCAGGCCGTCAGATCAACCCCGGGCGGACTCCATCGCACCGGCACCAGCAGCACAGCAACCACCCGTCGAACCACAGGCCCACCCTATCGGCGCCCCGGGCCCCGCCCGGCGCCTGTGGACAACGCCCCGGCCCGCTCAGTCGTCGGCCAGCACCAGACCGGTCGCCGCGGAGATGCCCTCCAGATAGCCCCGCGCGCGCTCAGCCTTGGGGAAGCGGTTGACCAGCTCCCAGAAGCGGGGACTGTGGCTGGGCACGACGAGGTGGGACAACTCGTGCAGCAACACGTAGTCGATCACCCAGTCGGGCATCTCCTGGATGCGGTGCGAGATGCGGATCGTGCCGTCATCGGGGGTGCAGGAACCCCAGCGGCCGTTCTGGTTGGTCACCCAGCGCACGCTGGCCGGCTGCACCCGAGAGACATGATCGGCGAGATAGCGGCCGGTGAGGCGGCGCGCGCGCAGAAGCAACTCGTCGTCGGTGCGCCGGATGCGTTCCTCGCGGGCGGCCAGGCGGGCCAGCATCCGCTCGACCCACTCGGTCTCCTCGGCACGGGAGAACCGGTCGGGGATGAGCACGACGACGCGCTCTCCATCGCGGTACGCGGACACTGTGCGACGACGGCGCTGGCTGCGCCGCACTTCCACGACAGGCTTGCGCGTCCGGGCCATTACCGGCTCGCGCGGCCCAGATTCGGGTTCACGTTGAGACGCTAATCCGTGAGACCCATGTCACCGCAAGAGTACGCCCGATGACACGCGCCGGATATGCGTGCTTCGTCCGCGTAATACCGAAAAAATTTTCCAACGTGGCACAACCGGAGCGCCGAGTGCCCAACCTAGCCCACGACGCGATCCGCCACCATCGAGCCCAACGTCCCTTTTCTGCCCGTTTGATGGCACCGTACGGCGTGTTGCGGCACAACATCCCAAAAAGGGCGATTCGGGCGGGCACACTCACGTCGTCGGTGACACCGCCGACGCCGCGCTGACATGGAACTGGCCTGACCTGGGTAGTGGTCGCCCCGATGGGTGGCCACATCCACGTGGTCTCGGAGCGGTCCAGCGCCGAACACAGGTCGCGGCCTGCCACCGCGAGCAGGCATCGGGCCGACCCGGCCGACAACATGACGAGGAGGAACCGTGGCCGACAACACGTACAACGGCTACTGCGTGAAGTGCAAGGAGAAGCGCGACTTCCAGGGCACTGTCGAGGTCTCGAAGACCGGCATGAACATGGCCAAGGGCAAGTGCCCGGTCTGCGGGACGACCGTGAACCGCATCCTGGGCAAGGCCAAGGCCTGATCCGGACGGCCCCGAGGGCTTGGCCCCACTAGGCCATCGTCGAGCCCCCGGCAAGGCCGTTCACCCACCCGGGGAGGGCAGGTCGCCCTCCCCGGTGCATTACCGCCGCGGCACATATCCACATCCCCCGCGGAACGTTGAGTGAGGTTGTGGATAACCCTCAGGGCCTGTGGATAACTAGCTGAGGCCTGTGGACAGTCCGTGTGGCGAGCCGTCGGAGCCTGTGGACAACTTATTCGCTCCGCATCCTTGCGGTGACATCCTGTGACACGTGAACCGCCCCACTCTGATCCCCGGCCTCCCTCGCATCTGGCGTGACGGAGGCGAGCTGCAGCTCGGCTCCGACCCCTCCCGGGCCGTCATGCTGCGCCTTCCCCATCCCCGCACTGCGCTGGTGCTCGATCTCCTCGACGGCAGCCGGCCCGAGCGGGTGGTGCTGCTGCAGGCGGCCGAGAAGGGCATACCTCCCGACGACACCCGTGCCGTCGTCGACACTCTTCGCGCCGCCGGGCTCGCCGTGCCGGCCGCGTCGCTTCTGCCCCCGTCGCTTCCCTCCGCACACCGGCTGATCGGCGAGGCCGCCGTCCTCGCGCTGCGCGGTGATGCGTCCCGAACTCCCGCGACCCGCCTGCGCCGGCGTCATGCCGCCCGGGTGGTGATCAGCGGGCGGGGCCGGCTGGGCGCGCCGATCGCGGTGGCGCTGGCCGAGGCGGGTGTCGGCCATATCCGCCCCGACCTGCCGGGACTGGTGCATCCGGGCGAGCTGGCGGCCGGCCCCCTGCGCGGGTCCGACGTCGGCAAACCCCGCGAGGTCGCGGTCGTGTCGGCCCTCGCGCGCGCGGCGCCGGGCCTGGAGACCGGCGCGGTCCGCGGTCCGGCCACCCTCGTCGTCCAGCTCGACTCCGACATGCCGGTCACCCTGCTCGCGGCGGCCCACGGGCAGCGCCACCAACCCCATCTGGCCGTGACGATCCGGGACGGCGCGGTCGTGATCGGCCCCCTGGTCCCGCCCTCCGGTGGACCGTGCCTGGCCTGCCTCGATCTGCATCGCCGCGACCGGGACGCCACCTGGCCGGGCCCGCCGCAGCGCACCGGGCCCGAGCCGTGCACCGTCGCGACTCTGCTGGCCGCCACCGCCTACGCCGTCGAAGAGGTCCTGACGTTCATCGACGGCGGCGCCCCCGAGACGCTGGGGGTCTCGACCGAGCTGACCTCACCGTCCCGCCTTCGCCGCCGCACGTGGCCATCCCATCCGAGCTGCGACTGCTCGCGCCCGCCGCGGCGTCGGAGCCGCCCGACCGGGCCATGATGCGGGAATCGGGATGGACTTTCACGTTGCTAACGGGCAATTGGTGTTGAGCCGGGCGATCGAACCTCCCGAGTTGGGTCACAATGATCTGGTGAGCGACATTCCGCGGCGTGCGGCCGCCCGCACCGCCAAACTGGCCGCACTTCCGCTGGGCTTCGCGGGGCGGACCGCACTGGGCTTCGGCAAGCGCGCCGTCGGGATCGCCGGCGACGTGATCTCGGAGGACATCCAACGGCGCACCGCCGAGCAGCTGTTCAGCGTCCTGGGGCAGCTCAAGGGCGGTGCCATGAAATTCGGGCAGGCGCTGTCGGTCTTCGAGGCAGCCATGCCCGAAGAGATGGCCGGCCCCTACCGGCAGGCCCTGACCAAGCTGCAGGAGGCCGCGCCGCCGATGCCGGTGGCGAGCCTGCACAAGGCCCTGGCCGAGCAGCTCGGTCCCGACTGGCGCGACAAGTTCGCCGAGTTCGACGACAGCCCGGCCGCGGCGGCCAGCATCGGCCAGGTGCACCGCGGGGTCTGGAAACTGCCCCCGGCCCGAAAGAACGCCAAGCCCAAGACCATCGCGGTCGCGGTCAAGGTGCAGTACCCGGGAGCCGGCGACGCCCTGATCGCCGACCTCAAGCAGCTGTCCCGGCTGGCCGGGATGTTCAAGATCATTCAGCCCGGCATGGACATCAAGCCGCTGCTGGCCGAGCTCCGCGAACGCATCACCGAGGAGCTCGACTACGCGATGGAGGCCGAGACCCAGCGGACCTTCGCCGAGGCGTTCGCCGGTGACTCCGAGATCTATGTGCCCAAGGTGATCGCCGCGGCGCCCAAGGTCCTCGTCACCGAGTGGGTCGAGGGCACGCCGCTAGCCAAGATCATTTCGGACGGCACGGTCGAGGAACGCGACCAGGCCGGCCGCCTGATGGCGATCCTGCACTTCTCGGCGCCGGCCCGGGCCGGTCTGCTGCACGCCGACCCGCACCCGGGCAACTTCCGCATGCTGGCCGACGGCCGCCTCGGCGTGATCGACTTCGGCGCGGTGGCCCGGCTGCCCGGTGGCCACCCCGAGCCGATCGGCCGCCTGGTGCGGCTGGCCCTCGCGGGCGATGCCCAGGGGGTCGCCGACGGCCTGCGCGAGGAGGGCTTCGTCAAGCAGGACGACGAGATCGACGCCCAAGGTCTGCTCGACTTCCTGCGTCCGATGATCGAGCCGGTCGCGGTCGACCAGTTCCGGTTCACCCGCTCGTGGCTGCGCGGTGAGGCGGCCCGGCTGAGCAGCCCGCGCTCGCCCGCCTACCAGCTCAGCCGCAAGCTCAACCTGCCCCCGTCGTACCTGCTGATCCACCGCGTGACCCTGGGCTCGATCGGCGTCCTGAGCCAGCTCGAGGCCGAGGCGCCCTACCGTTCGATCCTCGAGAAGTGGCTGCCCGGGTTCGCGCCGGTCGGGTGACCATCCGGTGACCGCTCATGATCTGATGGGCGACATGGACGCGTCCGCGCACATCGATGACCTGGCCGCCTTCGTCTCGGCGTCACCGAGCTCGTACCATGCGGCCGCCGAGGTGGCCCGCCGGCTGGGCGAGGCGGGCTACGAGACGCTCGACGAGACCGCCGACTGGAGCGATTCCGTACGCCCGGGAGCGCGGCTCACCATCGTGCGCGACGGCTCGGTCATCGCGCTGGCCCTGCCCCCGGCGGCTGGGCGCGGCACCCCGTTCCGCATCCTCGGCGCGCACACCGACTCGCCCGGGTTCAAGCTCAAGCCGAAGCCGTCCACGGTCGCGTTCGGCTGGTGGCAGGCCGGCGTCGAGGTGTACGGCGGCCCGGTCGTCCCCTCCTGGTTCGACCGTGAGCTCGCGTTCGCCGGCCGCATCGTGCATCGCGACGGCACGGCGACCCTGGTGCGGACCGGCCCGTTCGCCCGCATCCCGCACCTGGCCATCCACCTCGACCGCGCGGTGAACGACTCGTTCGCCCCCGACAAGCAGCGCGAGCTGCAGCCCATCTGGGGCGCCGGCGGCCCCGAGAACGCGGACATCGTCGCCCACCTGGCCGGCCTGGCCGGCATCGGCGGCGCCGACGTGGCCGGCTACGACATCATCACGGTCGATTCGGCGAGCCCCGCCCGCTTCGGCGCGGAGCAGAACCTCTTCGCCTCGGGCCGCCTGGACAACCTCTCCTCGGTGCACGCCGGCGTGGTCGCCCTGCTCGCCGCCGAGCCCACCCAGGCGATCGCGGTGCTGGCCGCCTTCGACCACGAAGAGGTCGGCTCGGAGACCCGGTCGGGCGCAGCCGGACCGTTCCTGGCCGACGTGCTGGAGCGCATCTCGATCGGTCTCGGCGGCGACCGTTCCGACCTGGCCCGGGCGATCGCCGGCTCGTGGTGCCTCTCCTCCGACGCCGGTCACGCCGTCCACCCGAACAGGCCGGACCGCCACGACCCGGTCAACCGCCCCGTCCCCGGCGGCGGCCCCCTGCTGAAGATCAACGCGAACCAGCGCTACACCACCGACGGCACGGGTGCGGCCCTCTGGGCCCGGACCTGCGCCGCCGCCGAGGTCCCCTACCAGGAGTTCGTCTCGAACAACTCCGTCCCCTGCGGCTCGACGATCGGCCCGATCACCGCGGCCCGCATCGGCATCCCCACCCTCGACGTCGGCGTGCCGTTGCTCTCCATGCACTCGGCTCGCGAGCTCTGCCACGTCGACGACCCGGCCTACCTGAGCTCCGCCGCACGCGTCTTCTTGTCCGCACAGCCCTGAGATCACGCGACGGATCGCGCCGGGAAGACGGCGTCGGTCGCTGGGCCGGCTAGGTGGGGTCGGGCCAAGTGGACTCAGGCGTGGTGGGCTCGAGCGTGGTCAACTCGGGCTAGATGGGCCCAGGCGTGTTGAGTTCAGGCTAGATGGGCTCAGGCCTGGTGAGCTCGGGCTTGGTGGGGCCGGGCCTGATGGGGTCGGGCTTGGTGGGATCGGGCTTGGTGGGATCGGGCTTGGTGGGGTCGGGCTTGGTGGCTTTGATGACGTAGTAGGCCGGCAGCGCACCGGCGGTCTGCCCGAGCCCGGCGTACAGAGCGGGCTCGGGCGCCTCGAAGAAGGCGTCCAGTCGGAGACCGGCCCCGACCAGGGCCATCACGACATCGCTCACCGGCCACACGAAGGCCGAGAACCGCGGCGCATCCGGCTCGCCGCGGGCTCCCTGCGGGCGTTTGGCGTCGTCCTGATCCACGTTGGGGCGGTCGCGCCCGAAATAGTCGCCGGCCACGGCCAAGTGGTCGTCGCCGCGGACGGCCAGGACCTCCCAGGCGGGATGGTGGTCGCACAGCAGCACCGCGCCGCCGGGGCGCAACCGGCCGGCGATCATGGTCGCGAAGCCGATGAGGTCGGGCACCCAGCAGATCGCGCCCCAGCTGAGGTAGACGAGATCCAGCTCGGCCAGATCGGCGGGCGGGTCGAGCATGTCGGCCCGGCGGAAGTCGGCCTCGATCCCCGCCTCGGCGGCTCGGCTTTTCGCCTCGGCCACGGCGACGTCGGAGATGTCGACACCCGTCGCGACGGCGCCGAGGTTCGCCCAGGAGAGCACCTCGTCCCCGTACGAACACGCCAGATGGACGACACGCCGGCCCGTCACATCACCGGCCAGCCGACGTTCGAAGTCCGCCAAGCTGACCTCGCCCGCGCGGAGGCGATCGGTCGCGATGCCCGATCGTCTGGGGGCGATGGTGTTCCAGCTCATCCGGTTCGACTCGGTGATGGCCTTGAGGCGGGATTCCACAGCCACCAACGTAGACATCCGCCGATCCGCGCGCAGCAGGATTCCCGCCGCCCCGATCCGGCCGGCCGCGGACCCG
Source organism: Actinoplanes sp. M2I2 (assembly GCF_023544445.1). GTDB lineage: Bacteria > Actinomycetota > Actinomycetes > Mycobacteriales > Micromonosporaceae > Actinoplanes. The sequence continues at coordinate 18,242 of NZ_JALPVJ010000010.1, forward strand.
CTGAACCAAGCGAGAGACCCGTCCGCGGAATGCGGGCGGGCCTCTCGGCTCATCTATCGGTATTCAATGCGTGTCGGGTATCAGAATCGCCGACCGCCGAGTTCACGTGAGGCGGTGTGACGCGCCTCCATGGCTACCTGGCGAGCGGGACGGTGGGCCTCAGGTGTGTAGTCACTCTGAGGCCGACGCATTCGAGCCCGGCTCAACGCCTCTTGGAGGAGTCTCATCTTGGTTGCTCCGTTCGAGTGCATGTCAGTTTTCTGCTTCCGGTAGGAGGGGACGGTGGTGGTCATCTTCAGGCCGCCAGGCTGACGGTCTTGCGGGACTCGAGTCCGTTGGCGGCGAGCCGCTCCTCGACCTCGTGAGCCAACTCGGCGTCGCGCGCCACGTCGGCCTTACGGGGACGGCCACGCGGCCGCTTGCGCGGAACCACGGCACCGCGCTCGAAGATCTCGCCACCCCAGACACCCCAGGGCTCGTTCCGCTCGACCGCGCCGGCCAGGCACTCGACGCGCAGCGGGCAGTCCCCGCAGAGCGACTTGGCCAGTTCCAGCTGGGCCGGGGAGTCGGAGAACCACAGGTCCGGGTCGAACTTCCGACAGGGCAGGTTTGCCTCGATCTCGACGCTCACGTCGAGCGGGGCCAGCGCCAGACTCATAAAGCCCGGTCACCTCTCTCTTTTCTCGATCTTCTGGATCGCCGTTCAGGTCATGCGTCCGGCCGGTGAGCCGGCAAAAAAATGAGGCCGCGGATCCCAGTTACGGGTTCCGCGGCCTCGAGGTGAGCCGGAGGTCTGTTGGTCAGACCGGCCTTCCTCGAGGCGGGACACCGTTGCCACCATCCGTGTAGCGCTTGCTGATGGAGACATTGCTGCCCTTGAACCCAGGGTTGGTGCCGTTGGTGCCAGTGGTGCCTTCGATCCGGTCAAGCGCCAGAACGTCCAGCTCGGCCTGGACGGAAACCTGGTGCAGGTACGAAACCGGAGCTCGCTCGGCGGCCATCACCGGCACAGTGATCGGTGCGGTGGCCACGAACGGAGCCCGCTCAGCGGCTGCCGGGGCCCACACGTGGGCCGGGGCGAACAGCGAGGCGGACGGAGCGCAGGCAAGGGTCAGCGGCGCCGACAGCTGCATCGTCATCGTCATGCTTCCCATCGTGGCCACCTCCTCCATTTGCGTTGCACTCGTTGATGTGAACTCACCGAACATCCCTGCTCGGTGAGGTGTGTCCTGAGGCTATGCCTGCCTCCACAGGCGAGGCAAACGAATTAACGGACTAGTTTTCAAAGTTTTTTTGAGCGACCTCTTCGGGTGAAGCGCCGCCCACGAGAGCGAACACCGACTCGCCGTACTGGCCCAGCTTGCGAGGCCCTATCCCGGCGATCGCCAGCAGCTCCGCGGGCGACGACGGGCGACGCTCGGCCATGGCCACCAACGTGGCGTCGGTGAAGACCACGTAAGCAGGCACTTTGAGCTCCGCCGCGGTGGCCGCCCGCCACTTCTGGAGACGCTCGAAAAGCTCCTCGTCGAGGTCGGACGGGCAGGTCGGGCAGCGGCCGAGTTTGCGGTCGGCCCCGGCCAGGAGAGTGGCCCCGCAGATGCGGCACGAGGACACCTGGGAACGCCTTCGGTCGGGTTTCCGACTCCGGTCGCCGGCGCGTTCGGTCGACGAGGTGCGTTCGAGCTGGGGCAGGAAACGGCACGGCCTGCGCGCCCGGCCGCCGGGCGAGCGCGACTGCCCGTACGACAACCACAGCCACTGCCGTGCGCGGGTGACCCCGACGTAGAGGAGGCGGCGCTCCTCCTCCAGCTGCTCGGGCGTCTTAGCGTACGTCGTCGGGAGCGTGCCGTCGGCCAGGCCGACCAGGAACACGGCGTCCCATTCGAGGCCCTTGGCCGAGTGCAGCGAGGCCAGCGTGACACCGGCGACGGTGGGCGCGTGCTGCTGCTCGGCCCGGCGCAAGAGCTCGTCGTTGAAGGCGGTCAGCGTGATGTCACGCTGCACGGCCCCGGCCTGCCCGATCGGCTCGACCACCGGCAGGCGCGCGTAGTCCTCGGCCAGGGCGACCAGAGCGGCCAGCGCCTCCCACTGCTCCCGCGCCGCGCCGCCGGGCGGGGGCTGCTCCCGCTGCCAGCCGGTGGCCGCGAGCGCCTCGACCACAGCCTGCACCAGCGGTGTCTCACCGGGCGTGGAGCGGACGGCGGCCCGCATCGCGATCATCGCCTGGCGGATCTCCGGCCGCTCGAAGAAGCGCTCGGCGCCCCGGACGACATAGGGCACCTCGGCCTCGGCCAGCGCCTTCTCGTACGCCTCGGACTGCGCGTTGGTCCGGAAGAGCACGGCGAGCTCGCTGGCCGGGGTGCCGGACGCGATCAGGTCGCGGCACCGGCGCGCCACCGCGGCCGCCTCGCCGGCCTCGTCCGGGAAGATCTTGAGCTCTGGCTCGGCCCCGGGCGGGCGCTGACCGACGAGCTCGAGCCGCAGCCGGGCCTCGTTGCCGCGGGCCTGCCGGATCACCGCGTTGGCCAGACCGACCACCTGGGGCGTGGAACGGTAGTCGCGCACCAGCCGGACCACCACGGCCTCGCGCCGCAGCCGCGGGAAGTCGATCAGGTAGGACGACGTGGCGCCGGTGAACGAGTAGATCGTCTGGCTGGCGTCGCCGACCACGGTGAGGTCGTCCCGGCCGCCCAGCCAGGCCTCGAGCAGGCGCTGCTGCAACGGGTTGACGTCCTGGTACTCGTCGACGACGAAGTGCCTGTACTGCGCCCGGATCTGCTCGCCCACATCGGGGTGCTCCTCGATGCCCCAGACCGCGGCGCGCAGCATGTCCTCGAAGTCGATCACGCCCTGACGGCGCTTGAGCGACTCGTACGCGGCGAAGACCTCGGCCACCTTGGCCGGCTCGAAGGGCGGCTCGCGCAGGGCCTTGCGGGCCGCCACGGCGTACTCGTCCGGCTCGACGAGCGACGACTTGGCCCACTCGATCTCGCTCGCCAGGTCGCGCGCGCCGGTGCGGTCGGCGCGTACCCCAGCCCGCGCAGCGGCCAGCCCGACCATGCGGGCCTTGCTCTCGAGCAGCTCGGGCATGGCCCGGCCCTCGAGCAGCCGGGGCGCGAAGTAGCGCACCTGGCGCAGCGCCGCCGCGTGGAACGTACGCGCCTGCACACCGGAGGCGCCCAGCTCGGTGAGCCGCGAACGCATCTCGGCGGCGGCCCGCGCGGTGAAGGTCACCGCGAGGATGTGCCGGGGGCTCACTTCGCCGGTGAGCGTTCGATACGCGATCCGGTGGGTAATCGCACGAGTCTTGCCGGTCCCCGCACCCGCCAGGATGCAGACCGGCCCGGCCGGGGCGGTCACCGCCGTCCGCTGTTCGGGGTCGAGCCCGGCCAGCACCGCATCAGTCCGCACGGTAGGGAATCATGGCACCCGGGTCGGACGTTGTGCCGGAAGGCGCTGTGCCATGTGACCCATCCGAAGGAGTTCCGACCGATGTTGACCATGTACTCGACGTCCTGGTGCGGCTACTGCCACCGTCTGAAGTCGCAACTCGATCGGGAGGGCATCGCCTACGAGGTGGTGGACATCGAGCAGCAGCCCGAAGCGGCCGACTTCGTGATGAGCGTCAACGGCGGCAACCAGACCGTCCCTACGATGAAATTTGACGACGGCTCGGCGCTGACCAATCCGTCGATCGTCCAGGTCAAGGAGCGCCTGTCGGCTCTGGCCGCGGGCTGATGCCGGGCTCGGCGGCGAGTTCCTCGGCCCGGGCGACCAGGCCCTCGAGCTCGCCGTCGGTCAAGGCCATCTCGTCCACCAGCCGGGCGAAGAGCAGCAGGTACGCGCCGGTGCGGACGCTTTCGTCGATCTCCTCCACCGGCACCTTCTCGCCCAGGGCGTCGCGCATCAGCATCTCGGCCTCGAGCGTCGGCAGGCCCGCGGCCACGGTGCGCCGGATCTCGGCCAGCGGGCTGTCGGCGTCGAAGCGGCGACGGGCCGCCAGTCCGAAAGCGATCGCCCAGAGCCGGCGCGCGTCCTCGTCCGGCGCGTCACACGGCGACGGCGTCTCCTCGGCGGCCACCCGCAGCAGATGGTGCCCGGCCTGGGTGCGTACGCCCGTGGCGGGCGAGAACATCGGGCTCATGACCGGTCCACCCGTCGCTCGGCCTGGCGGACCAGCGCGCGAAGCTCGTCGGCGGGGACGCCCGGTGGCCGCGCGAGGTCGCCGACCACCACACAGATGATCTCCGCCCGGCGCAGGGCCGGGATCGCGTACGCCAGCTCGGGCTCGCCGAGGACGGACCGGACGACCGCCTCGGCCTGGCGGGCGAGCCGGCCGCCGGACGGCAGCGCCTGATAGTCGAGCAGGTCCCGGATGTAGTCGGTGACGTCCCGGGGATCACGGCCGACGAAGCTGCGGCGCACCGCCACCGTGAACAGCTCGTGCAGCAGCCGGGCGGCCCGGGGTGAGCCGCCGGCCCGTGACAGCGACCGCGCCGGGCTCTCCTCCCCCAGTGCGTCCAGGAGGAGACGGCCCGCCGCGGTCGCCGCTGTATCTATTGTCCCGCTTTGCCCCACCTCCGGATGCTATCCGGAGGACCACTGTTACGGGATGAGAGCCGGGATGCTGGAGTCGAGCAGACCCCGATCCTTGAGCGCGCCGTAGAGCGGCGTCGTCTCGGGGAAGTGACCCCAGGCGTGGTCGCCGCTGCCGTCGCCGGCCCCGCCGAGCAGCTGCTTCTGCACGTCGGTGAAGCCCGCCCACTCCGGCCTGTTCGGCAGGTCGGCGACATCGTCACGGCCGGCGATCCAGCGGTACGTGTAGCCGAAGAACGCCCCGACGCGGGTGATCGACGAGTAGTTGTCGGACCGTGCGTGCCACAGGCGGCGGTCGAAGACCACCAGGTCGCCGGGGTTCGCGGTGATCTGCAGGGCGCCCTCGGGCTCGGGCCACGGAACGCCCCGGCTCGGCGGGCCGGGCAGCCAGTTGGTCTTGTGGCTGCCGGGCAGGACGGTGAAGTTGCCCCGGCCGGTCTCGCTCACGTCGGAGAGCCAGTAGGCCAGCTTGACCGACAACGTCGGGCGCGGGTCGGTCTCGATCTCCCGATTCTGGCGGCCGCCGTCCTGGTGCCAGTGCCACCATTCCTTCTGCTTCTCGTGGATCTGCGGGTGCACGTCGATGTGCGAGTGGTAGACGTGCACGTTCCACCCGAGCAGCGACCAGATGTAGCGGAACGCCACCGGGTGGTCGAGCAGAAACGCCAGCTCCGGCAGGGACGTCACCGCGGAGAGCTGGTGCAGCGCACCCGTCGAGCCCAGCCCGTGCCCGCCGGGCTGGCCGGCCCGCTCGAAGGCGCCCAGGACAGCGTCACGCGCAAGCGCGATCTCGCTCTCGGACAGCACTCCGCGGACCACGAGAAAACCGTCCCGGTCGAACCGGGCGCGCTCTTCCGCGGTCATCGGGGCCCATGCGGGCGCTTGCACCTGCGTCATCGAATCCACCTCTCGGTCTTTGTAAACCGAGACGCGGCTGAGCCCTCTTTTGGTTACTTCGAAAGGAGAAAACTTCTCTGATTCGACGAAGTTGATTCCCTTAGCGGGCGAAACCGCCCAACCACTGCTCAATGAGATAGAAAGCGATGGAAGAGGGCATCGGGAGGCTCATCGCTGTGCCGGTGCCGGGGTGGTGGTAGTCGCCCGCGATCATCTTCGCGACCTCGTCCCGGGTGAACCAGTGCGCCTCGTCGATCTCGGCCGGGTCGAGCCGGATCGGCTGCTCCGGGTCGGCGGTCGCGTGGAAGCCGAGCATCAGCGAGCCCGGGAACGGCCAGGACTGGCTGCCGGCGTAGTGCAGCGACGTGAGATCGACGCCGACCTCCTCGCTCACCTCGCGGGCGACACTGGCCTCGGCCGACTCGCCCGGCTCGACGTAGCCGGCCAGGCACGAGAAGCGCAGCCCGCCGTCGGCCGCGCGCCCCCAGGTGGCGTTGTGGCCGAGCAGGCAGCGGCCCTCGGGGCCGGCGACGCCGTCGTGCACCAGCACGATCATGGCCGGGTCGGTGCGCGGCCACATCGTGTTGCCCTCGGTGTCCTTGCGCGCCCAACCGGCCTCGACCACTGTCGTCGGCAGGCCGGTGCGCGGCGAGAACGTGTGGCTGCGGTGCCAGTTGCCCAGCGCCACCGCCGTGGTGAAGACCCCGGCGTCCCGCGCGTCGAGCAGGTGGCCGATGTCGCGCAGCGTGGCCGGCGCGGCCCCCGCGGACTCGGGCAGCGGCGCGTCGACCATCCACAGCGGGGTGCCGTCGGTGTCGAGGCCGAGGAACCAGTGCTCACCGTCGGGCGCGGCGGCCGACGGCAGCAGCACCAGCCGGTCGTCGGCGATCATCGCCCGGCCACCCTTGCTCAGATCGACGACGACGACCTGACCGCGGGTCCAGGCCGCGGCCAGCCATGCCTCGTCGGTGCGGTGCTCCGCGGCCCGGTCGAGGGTGCTGCGCGCCAGTGGCGGCGAGTCGACCCGGCCGCCCGGCTGCTCCCTGACATCGGGCTCGGGGACATCGGGCTCTTCAGGGGAGCTCACTCGGCGCTTCGTTCCACCGTGGTCAGCGCGGACAGCGGCCCTTCGACCCGGGCGGCGTCGCCCAGCACCACCGTGACCGCGTTCGTCGGCGCGAGGAAGCGGGCGGCCACCTCGGCCACCTGCTCCCGGGTGGCGCCGGCCAGCGCGGCCGAGTACTGCCGGAGGTGGTCGAGCCGCAGACCGAAGCTGGCGTACATGCTGGCCAGACCGGCCAGGCCGGCCTGGGTCGACATGCCCAGCCGCAGGGTGCCCAGCGCATATCGGCGGGCCTGCTCCAGCTCCTCCTCGCCGGGCGGCAGGCTGGCGATGCGCCCCAGCTCGTACAGGGTCTCGAGCAGGGACGGACCGGTCACCTCGGTGGCGACCTCGGCCGAGACCACCAGCGCCGAGCCGGCCAGGAAGTGCTCGATGCCGGTGTGCGGGCCGTAGGTGTAGCCCTTGTCCTCGCGCATGTTCTCGACCCAGCGGGACGAGAAGTAGCCGCCGAAGACCAGGTTGGCCAGCTGCAGGGCCGCGTAGTCGGGGTCGGTGCGGTCGAGCGCGGGCAGGGCCATGCGCAGCGACGACTGCACCGCGCCGGGCCGGTCGACCAGCAGCAGCGGGCCGGGCTCGAGCGCCGGGATGGGCGGCACCTCGACGGCCTTGGCCGGGCCGGTCCAGCTGCCGAGCGCCTTCTCCGCCGCGTCGATCGCCTTTTCCGGGTTCAGGTCGCCGACCAGCACCAGCACCGCGCCCTCGGGACGGACCCGCTCGGCGTGCAGGGTGCGCAGCTGGGCCGGGCGGACCGCGCGCACCTGGTCGGGCCCGGGGGTCTGCACCGCGTACGGGTGCTTGCCGAACATCCTCTTGAGCAGCGCCGTGCGGGCCAGGTGGGCCGGCTGGGTCAGCGCCACCTGGATGTGGTCGACCAGGCGGTCGCGCTCGGTCGCCACCTCGTCGTTCGGGTACGCCGGGTCGGTCAGCACCGCGGCGAGGATCTCGAGCATGCGGTCGAGCCCGGAGGCCAGCGAGTTGCCGGTGACCAGCAGCCGGTCGGGGTCGAGGCCGGCCGACAGACCGCCGCCGACCGCCTGCAGCTCGGCCGCGATGTCGACGCTGCTCATCGTGCTGGTGCCGGTGAACAGCGCCTGCGAGAGCACGGTCGCCCGGGGCAGCGGCGTCTTGCCGAACGGCACCCGCAGCCGCAGCTCGACCAGCGGCACGGAGGTACGCCGGATGGCGATCACCGTGAGGCCCCCGGCCAGCGTGCGCTCGGCCTCCTTGGGCAGCTTGAGCTTCGCGTCCGGGATCAGATCGGGGAGGGTGTGGCTCATGCGACGGCTCCGGGGATGACCTCGACGGTGGCGCGCCGCTCCGGGCGCAGGGTGGCGGCCGCGGCGACGATCTGCGCCTCGGTGACCTCGCCGACCAGTTTCGGCAGTTCGTTGAGCATCTCGGGACGGCCGCGCTGCAGCTCGAGCACCGCCATCGGCAGCGCCCGGCCGAGCACCGCGTCGGTGTCCCGCAGCAGGTGGGTGGCGATGCGGGCCTGGACCCGCTCGAGCTCGCCGGGGGCCAGCCCGTCGGCGGCCAGCCGGTCGAGCTCCTCGTCGACCGTGCGCAGCACCTTGTCGGCGTCGCCGCCGGGCGGCATGTGCGCCTGGATCAGCATCGCCGTGGGGTTGCGGACCTGGAACTCGTCGCCCATGAAGCCGATGTAGCCGCCGATGCTGGTGACCGTGCGGTCGCGCTGCACCAGGCGCTCGACCAGCCGGGAGGCGTCGCCGTCGGTGAGCACCTCGGCCAGCACGACGAACGGCAGGTAGTTGTCGAAGTCGCCGATCGGGTCGGGCACCCGCCAGGCCCCGGCCACCCCGGGCAGCGGTGCGAGCCGGTCGGTGTACGAGTCGCGCTTCTCGCCGGTCAGGTCGGGCTCGTCGAAGTCGGGCAGCGGCGGCGCCGGACGGGCCGGCACGTCGCCGAAGTGGCGGTGGATCATCTCGGTCGCGGTCGCCACGTCGAAGTCGCCGGCCACCGCCAGGGTGGCGTTGCCACAGGCGTAGTAGCGGTCGAAGAAGGCCTGGGCGTCCTCGACGGTGGCGCTGTCGAGGTCACCGAACGAGCCGTAGCCGTCGTGGGCGTTCGCGAAGGTCGAGAACATCACCGGGGGCAGCCGCAGCCAGGGGAACCCGCCGTAGGGCCGGTTCAGCACGTTGACCCGGATCTCTTCCTTAACCACGTCGATCTGGTTGAGCAAATTCTCCTCGGTCAGCCGCGGCCCGCGCATGCGGTCGGCCTCGAGGAACAGCGCCCGCTCGAGAGCGCCCGCCGGGAGCACCTCGAAGTAGTCGGTGTAATCCAGGTGGGTGGACCCGTTGAAGGTGCCGCCGGCGCCCTGCACGTGCCGGAAGTGGGCCAGCTTCTCGAGGTTGGCCGAGCCCTGGAACATCAGGTGCTCGAAGAGGTGGGCGAAGCCGGTGCGGCCCTCGGGCTCGGATCGGATGCCCACGTCGTAGACGACCGCCACCCCGACGACCGGGGCGCTGCGGTCGGGGGTGAGCACCACCCGCAATCCGTTGGCCAGGGTGAAACGCTCCACCGGGTACTTCGTCGCGGGGATCTTGATTCTGCGCGCCACGAAATGACATTAGCGCCTTCTCCGGCCAGCGTCGCGACTGCATGTCACCACGCGGCCACCCGGCGGCATCGATCGGTCGTCGCACTTCCGGGGGGCGAGGCTTGACGCCAATCCCTACTTAGACCATCATTCCCATCTACTAGGTAGGCAAACGCGGGTATGCGGGACAGGGGGCCACGTGTACGTCTCGGCGCGCACCGACTACGCCGTGAGGGCCATGCTCTCGGTGACGGCGGAACAGCCCAGGCTCGTGAAGGCCGCCTCGCTCGCCGCCGCCCAGGACATCCCGCTCAGCTTCCTGCAGGGCATCCTGCTCGACCTGCGCCGGGCCGGCCTGCTGCACAGCCACCGCGGTGTCGACGGCGGCTACGCGCTGGCCCGGCCGGCCGACCAGATCACCGTCGGCGATGTCGTCCGGGCCGTCGGCGGGGCCCTGGCCACCGTGCGCGGGCTGCCCACCGCCATCGCGACCTACCACGGCGCGGCCACCGGGCTGCACGACGTGTGGGTCGCCGTCGAGGAAGCCATCGAGGGCGTCGTCGATCACAAGACCCTGGCCGAACTGTCCACCCTTAAGGAGTCCGCATGAGCTTCCGCGCCATCCGCGCGCTGGCCCTGGCCACCACCGCCCTTCTGTCCGCCTCGCTGCTGACCGCGTGCGGCGGCGACGACGACGCGGCAGCCGGCGGAGCCGGCGGTTCGGCCGAGGCCGCGTCGCTGCGCCTCGGCTACTTCCCCAACATCACCCACACCCCGGCCCTGATCGGGGTCAACAAGGGCTACTTCCAGACCGCCCTGGGCGGCACCAAGCTCGAGACCAAGACGTTCAACGCCGGTCCGGCCGCGATCGAGGCGCTCTTCTCGGGCGCGATCGACGCCACGTACATCGGCCCGAACCCGGCCATCAACGGCTGGGCCCAGTCCAAGGGCACCGGCCTGAAGATCATCGCGGGCAGCACCTCGGGCGGCGCCGGCCTGGTGGTCAAGGAGGGCATCAACGGCCCGGCCGACCTCAAGGGCAAGAAGATCGCCACCCCGCAGCTGGGCAACACGCAGGACGTCGCGCTGCGGGCCTGGCTCAAGGAGAACGGCCTCAACGCCGACCAGCAGGGCGGCGGCGACGTGTCGGTGCTCCCGCAGGACAACGCGACCGCGCTGCAGGCCTTCGCCCAGGGCGCGATCGACGGCGCCTGGGTGCCCGAGCCCAACCTGAGCCGGCTGGTGCTCGAGTCCAAGGGCAAGGTCCTGGTCAACGAGAAGGACCTGTGGCCGAGCGGGCTGTTCGTCACCACCCACCTGATCGTCACCCAGGAGTTCCTCAAGAAGTACCCGGCCACGGTCAAGAAGCTGGTGCAGGGCCACCTCGAGTCGCTCGACTACATCGAGAAGAACAACGCCGAGGCCCAGAAGACGGCCAACGCCCAGCTCGAGGCGCTCAGCGGCAAGCCGCTGAAGGACGAGGTGCTCGCCGCGTCGTTCAAGAACCTGACCTTCACCGCCGACCCGGTCGCCTCGTCGCTGTTCACCAGCGCCAAGCACGCCGAGGACGTCGGACTGCTCAAGCCGGTCGACCTCAAGGGCATCTACGACCTCGGGCCGCTCAACGAGCTGCTCAGGGCCGCGGGCAAGCCCGAGGTCAGCGACGCGGCGGCCTGAAGGGTCCGATCTCATGAGCCTCCTGCAACAGACCGAAGCAGTCGTACGCCTGGAGAGCATCTCCAAGAGCTACGGCGACCTCCTGGCCCTCGACCGGGTGTCGCTGACCGTGCGGCAGGGCGAGTTCGTCTGCCTGCTCGGCGCGTCCGGCTGCGGCAAGAGCACGCTGCTCTCCCTGGTCGCCGGGCTGGACGGGATCAGCGGCGGCTCGCTCGACATCGGCGGTCGCCGGGTGTCGCTGATGTTCCAGGAGGCCGCGCTCTTCCCGTGGCTCTCGGTCCGGGGCAACGTCGAGCTCCCGCTCCGGTTGGCCGGCGTCTCCCGGACCGAGCGCCGCAAGCGCGCCGACGAGCTGCTCGACATCGTGCGGTTGCGCGACTTCGGCGACAAGCGGCCGCACGAGCTCTCCGGCGGCATGCGCCAGCGGGTCGCCCTGGCTCGCGCGCTGGCCCAGAACGCCGACATCCTGCTGATGGACGAGCCGTTCGGGGCGCTCGACGCGATGACCCGCGACATCCTGCACGACGAGCTCGAACGGATCTGGCGCGAGCAACAGCTGACGGTCATGTTCGTCACGCACAACGTGCGCGAGGCGGTGCGGCTGGGCGACCGGGTGATCCTGCTCAGCAGCCGCCCGGGCCGGGTGATCGAGGACTACGCGATCACCCACGAGCGCCCCCGGCGCATCGACTCCCCCGAGGTTTCCGGCCAGGCCGCCGAGATCACCGACCGTCTCCGCGCGGAGGTCGCCCGTCATGGCCATTAAGTACCCGTCCGCGCGCGCCGGGCTCGAGGGCACGACCGCCCAGGCGGACGTGCCGGAGGCGCCCGAGAAGGTCGCCGCCGCGGAGGTCAGCGGGCTCGACGCGCTCGAGCTGCAGCCGCATCGCGACCGGGGCCGGCTGAGCCGGCGGATCTGGCGCAGCACCTGGCCCAAGGTGCTGGCCATCGGCATCGTGCTGCTGATCTGGCAGATCGCGGTCTGGTCGGAGTGGAAGCCGATCTACGTGCTCCCGTCCCCGGCGACCGTCTTCACCGACCTCGGCACGGTCATCACCACGGGCGACTTCTGGGACGGCGTACGGGTGACCATGACCCGCGCGTTCACCGGCTTCCTGCTGGCGGTGGCGATCGGCACGATCATCGGCGCGCTGGTGTCGCAGTTCGCGCCGCTGCGGGCGGCCATCGGCTCACTGATCACCGGCCTGCAGACGATGCCCTCGATCATGTGGTTCCCGCTGGCCATCCTGCTCTTCCAGCTGAGCGAGAGCGCCATCCTGTTCGTGGTCGTGCTGGGCGCGGCCCCGTCGGTGGCGAACGGCCTGATCAGCGGCATCGACTACGTGCCCCGCACGTGGCTGCGGGTGGGCCAGGTCCTGGGCATGCGGGGCTTCGCCAAATACCGGCACCTGATCCTGCCGGCGTCGCTGCCCTCGTTCATCTCCGGCCTCAAGCAGGGCTGGGCGTTCTCGTGGCGCAGCCTGATGGCGGGCGAGCTGCTGGTCATCGTGCCGGGGGCGCTGTCGATCGGCGTACGCATGCAGCAGGCCCGTGACCTCAGCGACTCGAGCCTGGTGATCTCCTACATCATCGTCGTGCTGGTGATCGGCATCCTGATCGACGTCTTGTTCAACACCGCGGACAACGCTCTGCGCAAGCGCTGGGGCCTGGTCGGGAGCTGAGGCCGGTCCGGATGTCCTGACCTGATCAGTGGTTCGAAGCCCGCCGGCGACCGAGTGCCGGCGGGCTTTCGACACTGGTCCCTTTCTCGTCCCGTGGCATACGAGACGGGTTCCCCATCGCCATAAGTCCGAAATGGACTGCCTGAGACTGCATCAATACGGTACGGGCATGGCATCTTCCCCATTTCCCCCACCTGCGCCCGCGCCTCCGAAATGGGCCTGAGCGGGATCTTCCCGGCGGACCGCCACGGAGGCCTTCACATGTTGGCCGCGAGGGCAGGGGCTGGGCCTGGGCGTCGGCGGCATGGAGCGGGTCGCGGTATTCCCACTGGCGATCTGGTGTTGTGCTGCCGGTTGCTGTCTAATCGCCAGAGCTCGCACCTTCGTACCCCGGGAGAACAGGCTCGGGGACCGCGTGCTGACGCACTGATCCCGGCCGACCCGGGACGGCGGCGATGTCGTGCCGCCGGCCCTCGAGGGCGACCGAGCAAACCGGACAGTTGTGGCATAGGGGTATAGAAATGAGTGATGTAACTCTCTATCTCGTCCCCAGTAACAGCTCTTCAACTTCCCAATGCGACCCTCGGTCACTGTTTTTACAAACGCCTACGCAGTACTGACATAGAAATGCGTCGATGATTACTGACCGTAGCACTACGGGGTGTGTTGAAGTGGAATCTGGTCGGCGTCGGCTCCCATCGAGCTCGACCGTGAATTGTCATGCCCTTCGCCGGGCCGGGCGCCGGCCGAGCGGAGGACGTCAACGGTGAGCGCCGTGCGGACTCCGTCACCAGATTCGCCGCACCACAGGCCGGCGCCCGTGGACGACACCCGGGTCATCCCGTTGCCCCGCACGGCTCTGGAGCGGGACGGGCCGTGGGCTCACCTCGAGCAGACCCACATCTTCACGGACAAGTACAGCTACAGCGCCTACAGCGTGCTCGCCGGGCCCGCGGTGGCGCCGGTCGGGAAGTCGGAAGGCAAGCCGTACCGGGTGAAGATGCGCCCGCTCGCCCGGCGGCGCCCGATCGCGACGGTGTTCATCACGCTGTTCGCCTTCGCGTTCGAGACCACGTTCTTCGGCTGGCTCATCTCCGCCATCGAGCTGCCCGACCCCGACCTGCGGCCGTTGCTGTTCGGCGCCACGATCTTCATGATCGCCGCGACCACGCTGATCGAGCTGTTCCGGCTCCTCAACGTCGTCACGCTCTGCCTGGCGACGATCTGGGCGCGGGATCCGCAGCCGGTCATCCCGGACGCGAGGCTGCGGGTGGCGTTCCTGACCACGATCGTCCCGGGCAAGGAACCGGTGGACATGGTGGAGCGCACGCTGGTCGCCGCCAAGAAGATCCGCCACACCGGCCCGTACGACGTGTGGCTGCTCGACGAGGGCGACGACCCCGAGGTCCGCGCGATGTGCCGGCGCATCGGCGTGCGGCACTACACCCGCCGCGGCCTCCCGCAGTACAACACCCCGGTCGGCGCCATGAAGGCCAAGACCAAGCACGGCAACTACAACTCGTGGATCGATCGGCACGGAGATTCGTACGACGTGTTCGTCTCGGTCGACCCGGACCACGTCCCGCAGCCCAACTTCTGCGAGCGCCTGCTCGGCTACTTCAACGACCCGGATGTCGCGTTCGTCGTCGGGCCGCAGGTCTACGGCAACTACGACAGCGTGGTGACCCGCTGGGCCGAGTCGCAGCAGTACCTGTTCCACTCGCTGTTGCAGCGGGCCGGGAACAAGCGTGGCATCGCGATGCTGGTCGGCACGAACAACGCGGTGCGCATCTCCGCCCTGCGCAGCATCGGTGGCCTGCAGGACTCGATCACCGAGGACATGGCCACCAGCCTGGTCATGCACAGCACGGCCAACCCGGCGACCGGCGCCCGCTGGCGTTCGGTGTACACGCCGGACGTGCTCGCGGTCGGTGAGGGCCCGTCCTCCTGGACCGACTACTTCACTCAGCAGCATCGCTGGTCGCGCGGCACGGACGAGGTCGTGGTGCGCAAGTTCGGCCGGATCGGCTGGAAGCTCGGGTTCGGGCGGGCGCTGCACTACGGGCTGCTGATGGCGTACTACCCGCTGACCGCGCTCGCCTGGCTGCTCGGCGCCAGCGTCGCGGCCTGCTACCTGCTGCTGGGGGCCAAGGGCGTACAGGTGCCGCAGGAGGTGTGGCTGATGCTCTACGTCGACGCCGCGCTGTTCCAGATCGGCCTGTACCTCTTCAACCGCCGGCACAACGTGAGCCCGCACGAGGAAGAGGGCTCCTCCGGCCTGTCCGGGATGCTGGTGTCGACCCTGTCCAGCCCGCTCTACGTGTCGTCGTTCGTCGGCGCGCTGCTGGGCCGCAAGGCCGGGTTCGTGGTGACGCCGAAGGGCGACTCGACGAGCCCGGACCGCCCGGCCACCTTCAAGTACAGCCTGGCCTGGGCGGCGTTCTACGCCGCGCTGCTGGCGGCCTCGCCGTTCCTCGGGCACGTGGACGGCGCGATGTGGCTGTGGCCCAGCCTCAACCTGGTGATCTGCCTGCTGCCGATCATCGTGTGGAAGATCCAGACCATGAGGCCGCCACCGGCCCGCAAGCGAGTCCTCGACCCGAAGACCATGGAGAAGACGTACGTATGAAGCCCCGTACCCGCCCCTCCCTAGCCCGCAGGATCGCGGCCGGCCTGGCCGTGGTCCTGGTCTCCGGCGTCGTCGTGGTGGTGAACCGGCCGATGGTCGCCGCCGGCGCCACCGCTCTGCACCAGTTCAACATCAACCGGCAGGCCTACAAGGAAGAGTTCGGCCACTGGGCCACGTTGCCGGTCCCGCAGGACTACAAGATCAACGCTATCCACGCGGCCATGCTCAGCACCGGCAAGCTGCTCATCATCGCGGGCAGCGGCAACAACCGCGACGCGTTCGAGGCCGGCACCTTCCGGACGATCCTCTACGACCCCGCGGCGGACAAGTTCACCGACGTGCCCACGCCGACCGACGTGTTCTGCGCCGGCCACACGTTCCTGGCGAACGGCAACCTGCTCGTCGCCGGCGGCACGAAGGATTACGAGGTCCTCGCCGAGGACATCGACAAGGCGTACGGCGTGATGAAGCTGAAGAACGAGTCGGTCGCCGGCGGGCCGCGCACGTTCGCCAAGGGCACCACGATCGTCTCGAAGGCGGGGAAGAAGTACCGGACCCGCGCCAAGGTGACCCTGCCGGCGGCCACCACCATGCAGCACGGCGCCGAGGTGATGACCCACGCCGGTGAGGTCGAGGTCTTCGTGGACGCGGTCGAGAAGGGCGACAAGTCGATCGTCGCCGAGCCGCAGCAGTACGTCGTCGAGGGTCTGGCCGGCGCCGACGCGCGGAACATCTACGGCCTCTCGGACAAGATCACCCGGGATAAGCAGGAGTACGGCGGGGACAAGACGTCCTACGAGTTCGACCCGCGGACCGAGCGCTACGTGCGGGTCGGCGACATGGTGAAACACCGCTGGTACCCGACGCTGGCCGAACTGCCCAACGGCGACGTGCTCGCCGTGTCCGGCCTCGACGAGTTCGGCCGGATGATCCCCGGCAACAACGAGAAGTACGTCGCTGCCACCAAGAAGTGGGTCGACGCCCCGAAGCTCAAGCGGACGTTCCCGACGTACCCGGCCTTCCACATGATGGCGAACGGCAACCTTTTCTACTCCGGCTCCAACGCCGGCTACGGCTCGGACACCGTGGGCCGTACCCCCGGCGTCTGGAACGTCCGCAACAACAAGTTCGTGACCGTTCCCGGCCTGCGCGACGCGACGCTCACCGAGACCAGTTCCTCGGTCCTGCTGCCGCCCGCCCAGGACCAGAAGGTCATGATCCTCGGCGGTGGCGGGGTCGGCGAGTCCGAGGTCTCCACCAAGCGCACCGACATCATCGACCTGACCGAGAAGAAGCCCCGCTTCCAGCCCGGACCGGACCTGCCGGCGCCGGCCCGCTACCTGAGCGCGGTCCTGCTGCCCGACGACACCGTCTTCACCAGCGGCGGCTCCTCCGGCTACCGCGGCGGCAAGTACGGCGACAAGACCCGCAGCGACCTGTTCAACGCCCAGATCTACCAGCCGGCCCAGAACGCGTTCGCCACGGCGGCCGAGTCCACAGTGGGCCGCAACTACCACTCCGAGGCGATCCTGCTGCCGGACGGGCGCGTCGTGACGATGGGCAGCGACCCGCTCTACGACGAGTCGGGCAAGGGACCGGGCACCTTCGAGAAGCGCATCGAGGTGTACTCGCCTCCCTACCTCTTCAAGGGGGCGCGACCGGCCATCACCGACGGCCCCGAGAAGGTCAAGCGCGGCACCACGGTCTCGTTCACCTCGGCGGAGGCGGCCCAGATCAAGACCGCCCGGCTGGTGCGGCCCAGCGCCGTGACCCACGCCCTGGACGTGGACCAGCGCTCCGTCGCCCTGGACATCACCCCGGCCGGCGGCGACACCCTGGGCCTGTCCATCCCCAAGACGAAGGGCCTGGTGCCGTCCGGCTGGTACATGCTGTTCCTGGTGGACGACAAGGGCGTGCCGTCGGTGGCCCGCTGGGTACAGGTGCTCTGACCTCATGGCCCACCACGCCAAGCCACCCCTCCGGCGCCCTCGGCTGGTGCTCGCAGCCTCCGCGGCCCTCGCGGTCGTCGCGGTCACCACGGGCGTGGCGGTGACCATGGCCGTGCGCGGCGACGATCAACCCATCGCGCCGGTCTTCGCGGACGGCGGGCCGTCCAGCACCGGCAGTGCCTCACCGGCGCCACCCTCCCCGGCCGTCAGTGCGCCGGGGAGCGCCAGCGCTGCCCCCACCACCCCGCCCACGAGCCGGCCGGCCACGAAGTCGGCCGGCTCGCCGGCGGCGAGCGGCGGGGCGCTGGCCGGGAAGAACCTCTACGTCGACCGGACCGGCGCGGCCGTCAAGCAGCTCCGGGACTTCCAGGCCGCCGGACGCGACGCCGACGCCCGGCTGATCCGCGAGATCGCGGACCAGCCCACCGCCACCTGGTTCGCCGACACCGCGCCCGGCTACACCACCCGGGCGCGCAAGCTGGTCACCGGCGCGGCCGGCGCCGGCCGGCTGCCGGTGCTGACGATGTACAACATCCCGCACCGCGACTGCTCCGGCCAGTCCGCCGGCGGGGCCTCCGGGGCGGACGCCTACCGCTCCTACGTCGCGTCGATGGCCAACGCCATGGCCGGCCACCCGGCCGTGGTGATCCTCGAACCGGACGCTGTCCCGCAAGCCGTGCAGGGCTGCCTGGACCCGGGGCGCACCGCCGAACGGTTCGCCCTGCTCGGCGAGGCGATCGACACCCTGCGCAAGAACCCCGGCGTGGTCGTCTACCTGGATGCCGGCAACCCGAGCTGGATCACCGACACCGAGAAGATGGCCGCCGCCCTGCGGACGGCCGGGGTGGCGAGGAGCAACGGGTTCTCGTTGAACGTGGCGAACTTCGAGAGCACCGCGGCGAACCGGGAGTACGGGACCGCGCTGTCGGGTCACCTCGACGGCGCCCGCTTCGTGATCGACACCAGCCGCAACGGCAACGGCCCGGCACCCCGCGGTCCGAACGGCAACGAGCACTGGTGCAACCCCCCGGACCGCAGCCTCGGCGAGCCGCCGACCACCCGTACGAACCACAAGCTGGTCGACGCCTACCTGTGGATCAAACGCCCGGGCGAGTCCGACGGCGCGTGCGGCAACGGCGCCCCGCCGGCCGGCCAGTGGTGGGCCGACTACGCCCTCGGCCTGGCCCGCTAGCACCGAGCCGGCGGGCGGAAGCTCCCGGGACGCCCCAGCTCGCGCCCTAGACGGGCCGTACGGAGGCCAGCACCTCGTCGACCACGTGATCCCACTGTTTGTGGGTGCCGGGGACCGAGACGTAGAGGACGGCCGCGGTCGTCTTGCCGACGTCGATGACCGCCACCGCGGAGAGCTCCGAGGTGGCGGTCAGGCCCGGCGCCGAGAAGTGCAGGCGGAACGAGCTCACCCAGGCCGGTCGCCCGCCCAGCGTGGTCAGCTCGTCGCGGATCGGGTCCATCGTGTTGGGTTGCGGGTAGTACTCGGCGCGCACGTCAGCGGCCACCTGCCGGCCCACGCACTCGAGGTCGAGCGTCACCGCGTCGTTGTCGGCCGCCGGCACCGCGGCCGACAGGATCGAGGCGTGATAGCTGCCGGCGCTGTACTGCTCGGTGACGAAGTGCTGGCCGACCCGGTAGGGAACCTCCAGCGTGCCGGCCCGCCACACATCGGTCCAGGGCACCCAGGGCGCCCCGTAGGCCCGGTACGAGATGCCGGCCTCGTCGTCGGTCGTGCGCGCCCCGGTCGCCGGCGGCGGCGCGCTGGGCGCCTGCGTGGACGGCGCGCTGGGCGAACCGGTCGGCGCCGGGCACGCCTGGGCGAGCGGCGGGCGTACGTCGGTGGGGGCCGACTCCCGGGAGCGGAACGGGTTGCCCTCGGACGAGAACACGAGGATCAGCACGATGGTCAGACCGAGCCCCAGGATCGCGCCGGCGATGCCCCCGAAGATCAGCATCTGCCGGCGGCGGCGTTGCGGGCCGTCCGGCTGCGGCGGATCGGGCCGTGACGGCGGGGGCGGCGGCGGAGCCCCGCCCGGAGCTGTGGTGACCGGAGCGGTGGTGACCAGGCCGGATCCGAACCGGCCGCCCGGCTGCTGCCAGGGGAACGACTCCGGGGTCTGCTCGGACATGAAACCTAGTGAACACCACGCCGGTGGCGATCACGTCACGGCGTCGGCGTGACTGTCCCCTCGGCCGCGCCGAACAGGGCGCTGACCTGCTGCCAGAGCGTGGGACCGACGTCGGGGGCAGCGTCGCCGACCGCGGGATACCAGGGGGCGAAGGCCACGACGATCACGAGCGCGATGCCGAGGACGGCGAGCGCGAGCACGAATCCGAACTCCCGGCGGGCAGAGGGCCCGCCCATGCCGATACACGCCTGCGTGCCGGTACGTCGCTCCATGCCAGTGGGTCGATCCATGCCGGTACGTCCCGACATGCCGGTACCTGTGAGCATGGCGGTACCTCCAAAGTCACGTCCGAGCGAAAAGGGCCGATAGTTCTTAGACGCGCGAACGGGCCCGGACGTTGCAGCCGTCCCAGGAGAAGTTCAGCGACTTCCGCTACGGTCTTGCCATGGAACTCGTGTATCCGCCGGTCATCACCCTTGCCAAGACGATGTTCCGGGTGCTCGATCTCAAGATCGAGATCGATGGTGCCGAGCACATTCCGGCCACGGGCGGGGCAGTGCTCGCGAGCAACCACGTGAGCTACCTCGACTTCATCTTCTGTGGTCTGGGCGCTCAGCCGGCCAAGCGCCTGGTGCGCTTCATGGCCAAGAAGTCCGTCTTCGACAACAAGGTCAGCGGCCCGCTGATGCGCGGCATGCGGCACATCCCGGTGGACCGCGACGCCGGCGCCGCCTCGTTCCGCGCGGCCACCGAGGCGCTGCGCCGCGGTGAGGTGGTCGGCGTCTTCCCCGAGGCGACGATCAGCGAGTCCTTCACGGTGAAAGAGCTCAAGTCGGGCGCCGTCCGGCTGGCCCGCACGGCCAAGGTGCCGCTGATCCCGATGGCTGTCTGGGGTCCCCACCGGCTGTGGACCAAAGGCCACAAGAAAGACCTGTCCAAGCGGCACGTGCCGGTGCTCATCAAGATCGGCCAGGCGATCGAGATGCCCAAGGGCACCTCGCCCGACGCGCTCACCGCGACCCTCAAGGAGCGCCTGAGCGGCCTGCTCGATTCGGCCCAGCGGGCCTACCCCGACAAGCCCTCGGGCCCGGACGACCGCTGGTGGCTGCCGGCCCACCTCGGCGGCACCGCCCCGCTACCGGAGGCGGCCGCCGTCTGAGCCCACCGTGCGGCCCGCTCAGGCGGGCCGTGCGGCCCCGGGTGAGGTGCGCGCGGTGGCGAGCCGGGCTACGAGGTCCCGAGCCAGCAGCGCGCGGTGGGCAGCCGCAGGTCTGGGCGGCCCATGCCGGCCTTGGGCGGGCTGTGCAGGCTGCAGAAAGGCGCCGCACCCCCTGCGGGATGCGGCGCCCTCGTCTTGCCGTGCTAGCTGATCAGGATGATCAGAGCGGGCGGATGTTCGCGGCCTGCGGGCCCTTCTGGCCCTGGGTCACCTCGAACTCGACACGCTGGTTCTCGTCCAGGCTGCGGTAGCCGGAAGACTGGATAGCGGAGAAGTGGGCGAAGACGTCGGCGCCGCCGTCGTCCGGGGTGATGAACCCGAAGCCCTTGTCCGCGTTAAACCACTTCACAACGCCGGTAACCATGATCGTCTCCTCGACGGTCGATCGTTCCGCCCAACATGGTCGGAACGAGGTAATAAGACCCCACACTTCGTGGGACTCGTGTCGCCGTACTGATCGCCCGTACCGGAGGAATCCGGGTTACGACAAAGAGCGCCTGGGGCAGAATTCCCCCACAGGCGCTCCTAAGTACTTGGGAACCAAACTGACAACGCGGAGAGCCTAACACGTCCGAGGAGGTTCGCTGGTGATCGGCGTCGAACTGGCACGGCAGCTCAGAGAGGCCGGGCTGGTCTGGAAGCCCGTGCTCGGTGATCGCTTCGCGATCCCCGACCGTGATCTGGACGAGGAGACCTTCGTCCTGAGCAACATGACCATCGAGGTGCACACGATGGCGGAGGGCCAGGTGATCGGTTTCAACGGCACGACCGAGTGGGCGCTGGACGACGTGGAGCTGGACGAGACCGTCTGGCTGCCCCGGGAGGACCAGTTACGGGAGCTGCTCGGCGGCACGTTCCGCACGCTGCGGCGCGGCGCGGCCGGGTACGAAGTGCTCATCGACCTGCTCGGCGAGGAGCGCACCTTCGAAGGCGAGACGGTCGAGGGCGCCTATGCCGCAGCGCTGCTGCACCTGCTCGCCGCGGCAGGTGCCGACCTGCCCTAATTCACCCGTTCGGGCAGTCGTTCGATGAGCGCGGCCAGCTCGGCCGCGTCGAGCAGGTCCACCGGCCGCACGGTGACCTGCTCGCGGACGTAGTGGAAGCCGGCCCGCACCCGGTTGAGCGGCACGCCGGCGAGCGACGCCCAGGCCAGCCTGTACGCCGCCAGCTGCACCGCGGCGGCTTCGGCGTCCGCCCCCTCGGGTCGCCGGCCGGTCTTCCAGTCGATGACGTCGTAGCGGTTGGCCGTGTCGGCGAAAACCGCGTCCATCCGCCCGCGCACGACCACCCCGGCGATCGTGGTCGCGAACGGGACCTCCACCTCGACCGGGGTGCGCTCGGCCCAGTCGCCGGCCAGGAACGCCTGCTGCAGGGCGGCCAGCTCCTCGTCACCGGCCGCGTCGTCGTCGGCCGCGCCGGGCAGCTCGTCGATGTCGATCAGACGGACGGCGCCGAACCGCTGCTCGAGCCAGGCGTGGAACGCTGTGCCCCGGCGGGCGTGGGGCAGCGGGCGGCGGGGCAACGGGCGGCGCAGCGAGCGGGCCAGGGCCTGCGGGTCACGGCGCAGCACGACCAGCTGGGAGACGGACAGGTGCGCGGGCACGGCCACCTCGATCGGCCCGTCGTGGCGGGCCCGTTCGTCCCGCTCGGCCAGCAGCAGATCGGCCTCGCGACGCCAGCGGGCGATGTCGGAGTCGGGGTCGGGCAGGCCGACCAGCTCGGCGGCCAGCTCGGCCCGGGCCGCGATCTCGGGCTCGGCCTCGGCCAGGTCGGCGAACGCCTCGGCCGCCTCGGCATCGGGCGCGGCGATCAGGCGGCGGATGAGGTCGGCCGCGGCGGCCATGGCCGGGCGGCGCAGGCCCAGCGGGTCGAACGGCCACTGCGCGGAGACCACCGCCTCGGCCGCCGGGTTGGTCGCGTCCGGCGCCGGCTCGGGCGTCCACACGTCGACGACGCCGGCGCCCTCGTCGCACGCCGAGCGGATCTCGTCGAGGAACACCGACGGGCCGCGCGGGCGCTTCACGCCGTCGCCCCACCAGTAGCCCGAGGCGAGCAGCAGACGACGGGGGCGGGTCACGGCGACGTAGGCCAGCCGGCGCTCCTCCCGCTCGTCGTGCTCGCGCCAGGCCGTGCCGAACGAGGTGACCGCGTTGAGCACACCCTTCTGATCGACCGCCGGTGACAGGTCGAGCCGGGGCAGACCGTCGGAGTCGCCGCGCAGCGGGAACGGCAGCACGCCGATGCCCATCAGGTAGTGGTCGGAGCTGCGGGTGAGGCCCGGCCAGACGCCCCGGGCCAGCCCGGCGACCGACACGACATCCCACTCCAGACCCTTCGCGGCGTGCGCGGTGAGGATCTGGACGGCGCCCTCGACGACGTCGACCTGTCCCGGTTCGAGGCCGCGCTCCTCCTCCTCGGCCGCGGTGAGGAAGGCCAGGAAACCGGCCAGCGTGCCGCCGTCGGTCTCGGCGGCGTAGCGGGCGGCGGTGTCGGCCAGCGCGTCCAGGTGCCCGCGGGCCAGACCGGCGTCCCCGGCGGCCCAGCCGCGCACGGCCACCTCGACGTCCAGGCCGATCGTGCGTTCGATGTCGGCCACCAGGTCGGGCAGCGGTTGGTCGAGGCGCTGCCGCAGCGCGCTCAGTTCCCGGCTGTACGCGTGCAGGCGCGCGTAGCCCTCGGCCGAGTACTGCTGCGGCGCGCCCAGGTCGGCCATCGCCTCGACCAGCGTGGCGTCGTCGAGGCGGTCGGCGACCACGTCGTCGGGCTCGGCGCCGGCCACCACGGCGGCGCGGGCGGCGGCCAGCCCGCGGGCCCGCCGGTGCAGGGCCACCAGATCGCGCGGCCCGATCCGCCAGCGGGCGCCGGTGAGCAGGCGCAGCAGCGACGCCCCGTCGGTCGGGTCGGCCAGCACCCGCAGCGTGCAGACGACATCGCGTACCTCGGGGGTGTCGAGCAGACCACCCAGGCCGACCACCTCGACCGGCAGGCCCCGCGAGCGCAGCGCCTCCTCGATCGCGGCGATCTGGCTGCGGACCCGGACCAGGACGGCGCTCGTGGGTCGTTTGTCGACCGGGATCTCGCCGGGCAGGGCCTCGGGCAGACCGGCGGTGATCCGCCAGGCGGTGAGCATCGAGTCGGCGATCCAGGCCGCCTCGTCGGCGAAGGTGGGCAGCAGCGCGCAGGCCACCGTGCGGCCGCCGACCGCGCCGGACACCCTTTCCGCGGCCCGCAGCTCGGTGACCCGGGCGCCGAAAGCTCGCAGCGGCGCGGAGAGGGTGTTGGCCACGCGCAGGATCTCGGGGCGGTTGCGCCAGCTGCGGGTCAGCTCGCCGACCGGGGCCGGCTCGCCGCCGGGCCGGGTGAACTCGTCGGGGAAGCGGTCGAGGGTGCCGGCCGAGGCGCCGCGCCAGCCGTAGATCGACTGGCAGGGGTCGCCCACCGCGGTGACCGGGTGCCCGCCGCCGAAGAGCGCGTTGAGCATGGTCACCTGGGCGTGGCTGGTGTCCTGGTACTCGTCCAGGAGAACGATCTTGAACCGGCCCCGCTCGATCTCGCCGACCTCGGGGTGGTCGCGGGCCACCAACGCGGCCCGGGCCATCTGATCGCCGAAGTCCATCGCCTCGAGGTCGAGTTTGCGCTGTTCGTAGAGGCGCACGAGAGGCAGCAGGGTGAGCCGCTGACGCTGGCGGGTGAGCACGTCGTGGACGTCCTTGTAGACCTTGCCCGGCAGCTCCTGCACCTCGGCGAAGAAGCGGCCGGTCCAGGCGGCCAGGTCGTCCGGGGAGACCAGATGCTCGGCGAGCTCGCCGGAGAGCGCCAGCACGTCGTCGGTGACGGTGCCGGGGGCGCGGTTCACACCGGTCATCTCCCCGGTGTACGAACGGACCAGCGAGTCGACGATCTGCCAGCGCGCGGCCTCGGTGAGCAGGCGGGCCGACGGCTCGAAGCCGGCGCGCAGGCCGTGCTCGGTGACGACCCGGGCCGCGTACGAGTGATAGGTCGAGATGGTGGCCTCGCCGGTGAGCGCGTCGTCGCGGCCGAGCCGGCGCACGAGCTGGCCGAGCCGGGTGCGCACGCGATGGGCCAGCTCACCGGCGGCCTTGCGGGTGAAGGTGAGACCGAGGATCTCGTCGGGGTGGGCGTAGCTGTTGGCGACCAGCCAGACCACCCGGGACGCCATCGTCTCGGTCTTGCCCGAGCCCGCCCCGGCGACGACCAGCAACGGCTCGACCGGCGCCGAGATGATCTCGGACTGCTCGGCCGTCGGCCGGGGCAGCCGCAGCAGCCGGGCCAGCTCCTCGGGCGTGTAGCGGGGGCCGGAATCGGCACGGCGGCGGGGCGCCGCCGGCTCGTCGGCGAACAGACTCGGTTGGGTCACTGGCCCTGCTCTACGACTTGACGTCCCTTGCCCGAGACCGGGCAGCTGGTGCGCACCGGGCACACCCGGCAACGGCTGTTGGCGACGGCCGAGAACGTGGAGGCGGCCATCGTGTCGGCGGTGCGGCGAACCATCTCGTACGCCCATTGCGGATCGGTGGCCTCGGCCAGCGGCAGCTGCATCTGCTCGCGGGCCTGCTTGCCCGGGCCGAGCTGCACCAGCGCCGCCCCGCCGCTCTCGGCGCCGTAGTCGGCGAAGGCGCCGGCCTGCACGGCGGTCTGGTAGCCGGCCAGCTGGGCGTGCTCCTCGACCTCGGCGGCGGCGACCGCGGTGCTCTTGCCGGTCTTGAGGTCGATGACGACCAGGCGCCCGTCCTCGTCGATCTCGAGCCGGTCGACCCGGCCGGTGAGCTGGATCGGGCGTTGCGGGTCCTCCAGGCGCACGCTGAACTCGTGCTCGATCGCGAGCAGCCGGCGCGGGTTGACGGCCAGCCAGCGCAGCAGTTTGTCGACCATGCCCTGCGCGCGTTCCTGCTCCGGCCCGGCGAGCCAGCGGGCGGCCAGCTCGATCGCCTCGAACCGGGCGCTGACGTACTCGACCAGCTTCTCGCGGTCGGCGTTGGCGTCCTCGGCCAGCATGGCGGCGGCGTGCACGAGGTTGCCGACGCCCTGGGCCGGCCCCGGCGGGGCGGCGCCGCCGTGCCGTTCGAGCAGCCAGCGCAGGCTGCAGCGCAGCGCGCTCTCCATCGAGGACGGGGTGACCTTGACCGGTTGGCCCTCGTCGACCAGCGGCCGGTCGTCGGAGAGCGGCCGCAGGCCCCACCACTCGTCCGGGTGGGCCCCGGGCACGCCGGCGGCGGCCAGCCGGGCCAGTTCCGCGGCCGCGGCCCGGCGCCGGGCCGGTGTCTGGTCGCTGCCGACCACGACGGTACGGAGTTCGGCCACGAGCGCCGACAGCGTCAGGGCCCGCGGCGGCCGCCCCACCGGGATCTCCGCCGGGTCGTCGGCCACTGCGGCCTCACCGGGGTCCTCGTCGGGCGGTTCCTCGGCCGGCCACTCCCCCAGGTCACCGAGATCCACTGCACCGGCCGCGCTTGAGTCTCGTCCACCAGCGGTGGCGCCGCCAGGACGGTCGATGACGACCGGATCGTCGCCCGCCTCGACCCCGCCCGCGGGACCGGAGTCGCGCGGGCCTCGGGGGTCGGTGTCCCAGAGGTCGGGGCCGGGCGGCGGTGGAGGATCGGTGGGCGGCAGCGGCTCCGGGGGCAGCGGGGTGTCGGGGATGCCGAGCTCGGTGAGGAATCGGCTGGGCTGCTCCTCGCCCTCGGAACCGCCCACCCCGGCCGACGCGACCGCGGTGACGATGAGCTTGCGACGGGCGCGGGTGGTGGCCACGTAGAACAGCCGCCGCTCCTCGTCGAGCAGCGCGGACGTCTCACCGACGACCGCGGCCGGCCCCGGGGCGGCGCGGCCGGCGAGCACGTCGACCAGCCGCTCCGACCCGAGCAGGCTGCCCCGCAGCCGCAGGTCGGGCCAGATGCCCTCCTGCACCCCGGCCAGCACGACGACGTCCCATTCCAGGCCCTTGGCGGCGTGGGCGGTGAGCAGCCGGACGGCCTCGCCGCGGTCGGCGCTGGGCGCGATCGAGTCGGCCGGCAGATCCTGACCCAGGACGTGCTCGAGGAACACCCCGACGCGCGCCCCCGGCAGGCGGTCGACGAACCGGGCCGCCGCGTCGAACAGCACGACCATCGAGTCGAGATCGCGGTCGGCCGCCTCGGCCCGCCACTGCCGGGCCCGGCCGGCGTCGGTGTTCTCCGGGGCCGGGCCGGAGCGGGTGCTCATCGCGTACCACCGGTCGGCCAGACCGCTGGCCCGCCAGATGGTCCACAGCACCTGCTCGGCGGTGGCCCCCGGCGCCGCGGCCGCCTCACGCGCGGTGGCCAGCAGCCGGGCGACGTTCTGCGCGGGCAGGGCCCAGCGCCGCTCCACCATGTCGAGGCCGGCCGGGTCGCGGACGGCGTCGACCAGCACCTCGCCCGACGGGCGCCGGTCGCCCGCTGCCAGCGCGAGCGCCCGCAGCCCTTGCCGCAGCCGCCGCTCGGCCAGCGGGTCGGCCCCGCCCAGCGACGAGTGCAGCAGCGCGACGGCCGTCTCCTCGTTGAGCGCCTCGGGATCGAGCGCACACCGCAGGAGCAGCAGGAAGGGCGCCACCGCGGGCTGGAGGTGCAGCGGCAGGTCCTCGGCGTGGGTCACGGTCGGCACGCCGGCCGCGGTGAGCGCCCGCTGCAGCGAGGGCAGCTGCAACGACGTGCTGCGCAGCATGACCGCCATCCGCGACCAGGGCACCCCGTGCAGCAGGTGGGCCTCCCGCAGCGCGTGGGCCACATAGGCCGCCTCGGCCGTGGCCGCCCGGAAGGTCCGGACCACCGCCTCGGCGACCGGCTCGCCACCGACGGGACGAGCGGAGCGGGCGAGGGCCGGGGCGTGAGCGTCAGCCGAAGCGGGCGGGCTGGAGGGGGCCGGCTCGGCCGGAGTGACAGCGTGCGGGGCGGCCGCGGGTGGTGGCTCGGGGCCGAGCACCGGCGGCGGCGGGTGCATCGGGCGGTGGGTGATCGGGCCGCGCATGCGGCGGGACACCCGCGAGGTGGCGGAGAGCAGCGTCGGCTCGGCGCGGTAGTTGGTGTGCAGCGTCAGCGTCTCGGCCAGGGCGCCCGACGCCGTCCGGAACCGGGTGGGGAAGCCGGCCACCGCACCGGGGTCGGCGCCCCGGAAGCCGTAGATCGACGAATCGGGGTCGCCGAACGCCACCAGCGGCTTGCCGCCCCCGGCGACCAGGGACAGCAGCTCGATCTGGGCCGGGTCGGTGTCGGCCAGCTCGTCGACGTAGACGTAGGCCAGGCGGCGGCGCTCGGCCTCGAGCAGCTCGGGGCTGTCGGTGAGCAGACCCGAGGCGGCCCGCACCAGCTCGGCCGGGTCGTAGGCCGACGAGCCGCGCGTGGTGACGTCGCGCAGGGCTAGGACGGCGACGTACTCGCGCAGGAAGCGGGCCGCCGCCGGCCAGTCGTCGCGGCCCAGGCGCTCGCCGAGGCGGGCCAGCTCGACCGGGCCGACGCCCCGCTCGGCCGCCCGCTGCATGAGGTCGCGCAGTTGCTGGGCGAACGCCCGGGTGGGCAGCGCGGGACGCAGGGCGGCGGGCCAGCCGATGGGGTCGGGCTCGTCGGTGGTGCCGGAGGCCTCGAGCAGCTCGCGGATGATCAGGTCTTGCTCGGGGCCGGTGAGCAGCCGGGGGGACGGCTCGCCCCGGTCGGCCGCGGCCCGGCGGAGCAGCCCGAAGGCGTACGCGTGGAAGGTGCGGACCAGCGGCTCGTGCACGATGCGGCCGGGGTCGCCGGCGACGCGGGCCTCGATGCGGTCGCGCAGGGCCGTCGCGCCGCGCCGGCCGAACGTGAGGATGAGGATGCGTTCGGGATCGACGCCCTCGGCGATGCGCGCGGCGACCGACTCGACGAGCGTCGCCGTCTTGCCCGTGCCGGGTCCGCCGATCACCAGCAGCGGGCCGTCGACGTGCGAGGTCACGTACGTCTGGAGGGGGTCGTCGAGGCGCGGCGGCAGCACCGTCGGGGGACGCCGGACCAGACGGTACGCCGGGCGGCGCACCGCGGCGGAGGAGGAGGCCGGCGTGCTCACGGCAACAAGGAAACCACGAGGGTCCGACGTTAACGAACAGCCGGTTTGCCCACCGAGGCCCGGCGGCGGACCGGCATCGGCACGCGCAGCACCGCCGGGTCGGACGCAGGGCCCAGCAGCTTCCCGACCGCCTGCCATCCGAGCTGGTAGTGCGGCAGCGAGATGCTGGTCAGCTGGGGCCGCAGCCAGGCGGCCAGATCCGAGTCGTCGAAGGAGATCACCGACACGTCGTCGGGAATCACCCGGCCGGTTTCCCGCAGGGCCTGGTAGGCGCCGAACGCTATCCGGTCGTTGAGGCAGATCAGCGCCCGCGGCGCGAACCCGTCGGCCAGGGCGCGGCGCACCGCCTCGTACGCCGAATCGGGCCACCAGTCGCAGTCGATCGCGCCGGCCAGGCGGACGCCGGCCGCGGTGAGTCCCTCGCGGATGCCGGCCAGCCGCTCACGCCCGGCGAAGACGTTTTCGCCGGTCTTGCCGACCAGGTGGATCCCGTCGCGATGCCCGGCCTCGAGCAGGGTCGCGGCCGCGCTCCAGCCGGCCGTCAGCTCGTCGGGGATGATCTGGTGATGGGCCGGCCGCGCCCCGCCGGTCAGGCAGTTGAGCAGCACCACCGCGTGTCCCTTGAGCAGCTTGGGCAGCCGCACCGGCCGGGTGAACATGCTGGCGTAGATGAAGGCGTCGACCTGCCGGTCGAGGAAGTCGGAGATCAGTTTCTCCTCGACGACCGGGTCGCCTTCGGTCTCGCCGATGAAGAGCAGGTGACCGTGCGCGACGGCGGCGGCCAGGGCGCCGTGGATGGCCTTGCCCGCGTACGGGTCGGAGGCCAGCGTGTCGGAGACCAGCGCGATGGTCCGCGTCACCTTGGTCCGCAGGCTGCGCGCCATGAGGTTGGGCCGGTAGTCCAGTTCCTGGGCGGCCCGGAGCACCCGTTGCCGCGCGTCCTCCGAGATCCGCATGTCCAGATGGCGTCCGGCCAGGACGAAGGAGGCTGTGCTGCGGGACACGCCGGCCCGCTGTGCGACCTGCAGGAGGGTCGCCCGTTGCGGGGGCATGCCCCGCAGTCTTCCACGGTCCCCCGAACGGGCACCACGCGAACGTTCGCAATTGCCACGTTGACGCCCGGCGAGATCGGGGCGCACTGTCGGCTCAACCGATCCAGCGCGTGCCCCGGCGGGCGCGACGCCGCCGGACGGCCGGAGTCTGCGCACCGGCGTGTCCCGGTGAGAGCGCGCCCGGCGCGCCCCGCACCGTCCGGCGGGCCCGCCGGGGCTCTGGTCACGCCGGGTGGGTGTGGTGACACCCACCCGGCGTGACACCCTCAGGCCGCGGTTACCCGTTCCTCGATGGCGTCCAACGCCGAGCCGATGGACTTGACCACGATCACCCGTTCGAGCGCGGACGACCGGACGAACGCCGTGTCGGCCAGCCGGTCGAGCCAGGCCAGCAGCCCGTCGTAGAAGCCTTCCGGGTCGAGCAGCACGATCGGCTTGTGGTGCAGGTCGAGGGTGGCCGTGGTCCACACCTCGAAGAGCTCGTCGAGCGTGCCGAGCCCGCCCGGCAGCGTGATGAAGGCGTCCGACCGCTCGATCATGATGTTCTTGCGTTCGCCCATGTCGCCGGTGACGATCAGCTCGTCCGAGGCCAGGTCGGCCACCTCGAGGTCGACAAGCGACTGCGGGATCACGCCGAGCGTGTGGCCACCGCCGGAGCGGGCGCCGTCGGCGACCGCGCCCATCATGCCGACGCAGCCGCCGCCCGAGACCAGGGAGTGCCCGCGCGCCGCGATCTCCGCGCCGGTGCGGGTGGCCAGGTCGAGCCATTTCTGGTCGAGGGTGCTGGAGGAGGCGCAGAAGACGCCGATGGCGGCCACGTCACCGCTCCTGGGTGTCGGCCAGGGCTGCGTCGGCGTCCACGATGATCTGAACCGCCTCGTCGACGTCGTCGGTCACCAGGATCAGGTCCAGGTCGCTCTCGCTGATCTTGCCGTCGGCCAGCAGCGTCCCCTTGACCCAGTCGAGCAGGCCCGACCAGTACGCCGTGCCCATCAGGATGACCGGGAACCGGGTGACCTTCTTGGTCTGCACCAGGGTGATCGCTTCGAACAGCTCGTCGAGCGTGCCGAAGCCGCCGGGCAGCACCACGAACGCCTGGGCGTACTTGACGAACATGGTCTTGCGGACGAAGAAGTAGCGGAAGTCGATGCCGACGTCGACCCAGTCGTTGAGGCCCTGTTCGAAGGGCAGCTCGATGCCCAGGCCGACCGACATCCCGCCGGCCTCGGTCGCTCCGCGGTTGGCCGCCTCCATCACCCCGGGGCCGCCGCCGGTGATCACCGCGTAGCCGGCCTCGGCCAGCGCGGCGCCCAGAGCCTCGGCCATCTCGCACTCGGCGCTGTCGGGCCGGCTGCGCGCCGAGCCGAAGACACTGACCGCAGGGGGCAGGTCGGCGAGGGTGTCGAAGCCCTCGACGAACTCGGAGAGGATGCGCAGGGCCCGCCAGGCGTCCTTGGTCTTCCACTCGCGCCGGTGGTGCGAATCGAGGAGTTTCTCGTCGGCTGTGCTCGGCGGGATCGACTCGCGGCGAAGCGTGACCGCGCCGCGATGACGCTCCGGCGCACCGTCACGTCGTCCGTTGGTGCTGTCCGTCATGCCTAAAAGGTAGTGCGGACGGTCAGTTACCCGGTGAACAACCGGGTGGGTTTCGGTAAGAGGATTGCGGGTGGGCGACCTTTTTGCCAGATTGAAGCAACGGACGGTAGCTCCGGCGCGTCTGTTCAGTAACCACTCCCGAAAAAAACCGCCCCTCAGCGATTCCAGTTCGCGGCAACGCACGCACGGCGCCCGGCTCGACAGCCGGGCTCCCGGGCTTAAGGAGCCACCGTGACGAACCGATACGAGCGCCTGAAGATGCAGCGTCGCATGCAGCGGCGCATCCGCCTCGTGGTCGAGGAACGCCGCATGGCGTTCGGCGTGCGACGCCCGGCCGACAGCGAGGTCGTGACCGACCCGGACGCCACGGTGGAGATACAGCCGTTGGCCGCCGCGCGGGCCATCGGGCGGGTGTCGATCCGGCCGGCGTGATCCTCAGGAGGCCAGCCAGCGGTGCAGCGTCGTCGCCCCGTCGCGGATCTTGCCGATCTCGACGTGCTCGTCCGGGGCGTGCGCGAGCAGGGGATCGCCCGGGCCGTAGTTGAGCGCCGGGATGCCCAGCGCCGCGAACCGGGCCACATCGGTCCAGCCCAGCTTGGCCGCCGGCTCGGCCCCGACCGCGGTCAGGAACTCGCGGGCCGGCGCGGCCGAGAGACCGGGCATCGCGCCGGGCGCCGAGTCGGTCAGCTCGACCTCGAAACCCTCGAAGACCTCGTGCACGTGTTCGAGCGCCTGCTTCTCCGTACGGTCGGGGGCGAAGCGCATGTTGACCTCGATCACGCACTCGTCCGGCACGACGTTGCCGGCCACGCCACCGTGGATCTTGACCGCGTTGAGGCCTTCACGGTACGTACAGCCGTCGATCGTCACCGTCCGCGCCCGGTAGTCCGACAGCCGCCGCAGCAGCTCACCGGCCGCGTGGATCGCGTTGACGCCGCGCCAGGCCCGGGCGGTGTGGGCCCGCCGGCCGGTCGTACGCACCAGCGCCCGGAGCGTGCCCTGGCAGCCGGCCTCGACCACCCCGTACGTCGGCTCGAGCAGCACGGCGAAGTCGGCCAGCAGCCACTCGGGGTGCGCCTCGGCGACCAGGTTGAGTCCGTTGTACTGGGAGTCGATCTCTTCGGCCTCGTAGAAGAGGAACGTGAGGTCGTAGCGGGGGTCGGGCAGCGTGGCCGCCAGGTGCAGGGCCAGCGCGACCCCGCTCTTCATGTCGGAGGTGCCGCAGCCGTAGATCAGGTCGTCGACGACGGTGGACGGGAAGTTGTCGTTCAGCGGCACGGTGTCGAGGTGGCCGGCGAGCACGACGCGCTGGTCGCGCCCCAGGTCCGTACGAGCCATGACGGTGTTGCCGAGCCGGTCGACGCTGAGGTGGGCCGCCTGTCGGAGCACTTCCTCGACGTGATCGGCGATCTCCTGCTCGTGGCGGGACACGGACTCGATGTCGACCAGGGTGCGGGTGAGCTCCACCGGGTCGACCAACACGTCCGGGGTAAGCGGGTTGGCCATAGGCCGCACGATACCGGCCGATGGTGAATCACGATCCGGCTCAGCGTTTTAGTAGGGTTCGGGCCGTGGATACTGCGATCTCGACCTCCCCCGCCTGGGGCATCGGCCTCGCCACCGTCACCGCCGAGGGGCAGGTGCTCGACACCTGGTACCCGGAGGGCTTCCTCGGGCTGGGCGCGGCGCCCGCCGAGGAGCCCGCGCTGCCGGCCGGGCTGACCGGGCCCCGGGCGCTGCCCGGCCTGTCGACGGTCGAGGTCCGCACGACCATCGCGTCGCTGGCCGACCCGATCAAGGACGCCTCGGACGCGTACCTGCGGCTGCACCTGCTGTCGCACCGCTTCGTCGTGCCCAACTCGCTCAACCTCGACGGCATCTTCGGCGCGCTGGCCAACGTGGCCTGGACGTCGGCCGGGCCGTGCCCGCCCGACCGGGTCGACGAGCTGCGCTTCCTCGAGCGCGCCGCGGGCCGTCACCTCGCCGTCTTCGGCGTCGACAAGTTCCCGCGGATGACCGATTACGTGGTGCCCTCGGGCGTCCGCATCGCGGACGCCGACCGGGTGCGCCTCGGCGCCCACCTGGCCTCGGGCACGACCGTCATGCACGAGGGCTTCACCAACTTCAACGCCGGCACGCTGGGCACGTCGATGGTCGAGGGCCGCATCGTGCAGGGCGTCGTGGTGGGCGACAGCTCCGACATCGGCGCCGGGTCGTCCATCATGGGCACGCTCTCGGGCGGCGGCAAGGACAAGGTGCGCATCGGCGAGCGCAGCCTGCTGGGGGCCAACGCGGGCATCGGCATCTCGCTCGGCGACGACTGCGTGGTCGAGGCCGGTTGCTACATCACGGCCGGGTCCAAGATCACACTGCCGGACGGCCGGGTGGTCAAGGCTCGCGAGCTCTCCGGCGTCGACAATCTGCTCTTCTGGCGCAACTCGGTCACCGGCGCGCTGGAGGCCAAGCCGCGCAAGGGCACCGGCATCGAGCTCAACGCGGCGCTGCACGCCAACTCCTGAGCTTCACCGGAGGTACGGGGCGGCCGCCGCTTTGACGGCGGCCGTCAGCATCTCCAGCACCTCGGAGCCGATCCGCCAGTACTGCCAGTACAGGGGCACGTCGAGGTGGCGGCCCGGGTGCAGGTCGACGTACCGCCCGGCCGCGATGTCCGCGCGGGCGATCCAGTCCGGGACCATGCCCCACCCCAGCCCCATCCGGATGGCCTCGATGAACCCCGAGGCCGACGGGACGTGGTGGACCGGCGCATCGGACTTGTCGATCTCGAGGAACCGGTGCTGGAGCCGGTCCCGCCGGTCGTACAGGATCATCGCCTCGTCCTCGGGCCGGCCGACCGCCAGATAGCGCATCGCGCCCAGCCGCTCGATCCGGCAACCCTGCACGACCTCGTGGTCGGCGGTCACGGCGGCCATCGCCGTACCGGCTCGCAACAGGTCGGCCGTGTAGTGCTCGTCGTCGGTGTGCAGCTCGTAGGACGGGCCCGGCACGGCGGCCAGCGCCGGCAGGAACCAGGTGTGCAGCGAGTCCGCGTTCACCACGATCGAGACCCGGGTGCCGTCGCGCGCCTGACCGAGGGCCTCCCGTTCGAGCAGAGCCACCTGCCCGGCGAACCGGACCAGCGCCTCCCCGGCCGGGGTCGCCACGCACGGCTTGGTGCGGCGCACCAGCACCTGGCCGACCGAGCGCTCCAGGGCCTTGATGCGCTGGCTCACCGCGGAGGGTGTGACGTGCAGCTCGCGGGCCGCCGCCTCGAAGCTGCCCGACTCGATGACGGCCTGGAAGGTGGCCAGCTGCGCGAAATCCACATTAGCGATTCTAATGCAACGTCAAAATCTTTAGCTTGAGTACGTCTGACCGCCCGCCTAGCGTCGAATCCGTGCTCACCTCCGTCGTCGCCGGCTTCTTCGCCTCCGCCGTGCTCATCATCGCCATCGGCGCCCAGAACGCCTTCGTGCTCCGCCAGGGCCTGCGCCGGGAGCACGTGGTCGCCGTGGTGCTGGTCTGCGCTCTCTCCGACCTGTTCCTGATCCTGGCCGGCATCGGCGGGCTGGGCGCGGTGGTCACGGCCCGGCCCGACGCCGTCACGGTGATCAAGTGGGTCGGCGCGGCCTTCCTCATCACGTACGCCGGGATGGCCGCCCGGCGGGCCCTGCGGCCGGCCGGGCTCAAGGCCGCCGACCGGGCCCCGGCCACACTCCGCGCGACCCTGCTCACCTGCCTGGCGCTCACCTACCTCAACCCGCACGTCTACCTCGACACCGTCCTGCTGCTCGGATCGGTCGCCCAGCAGCATCCGCACCGGTGGCTCTTCGGCGCCGGGGCGGCCGCAGCCAGTCTCGTCTGGTTCACGGCGCTGGGCGCGGGCGCGCACCGGCTCGCGCCGCTGCTGGCCCGGCCGTCGGCCTGGCGGGTGCTCGACGGACTGATCGCGGTCGTCATGCTGGCCGTCGCCGCGATGCTGCTGCTCGGCTAACACCGCTCCCATGCCCCCGCCGGATCAGGCGCTAGCTTGACTCTCGACCAGGTCGAGGCAGCAGGGTCGGGATGTGCGAGGAGACATGCGGGGCATCGGGGCGGTGGCGCGGGACAGTGGGCTCAGCGTCAGCGCGCTGCGGTTCTACGACAGCGCGGGCGTGCTGGTGCCGGCCGAGGTCGACCCGGCGACGGGCTACCGGCGCTACCGCGACGACCAGGTGCGGGCCGCCCGGCTGATCGCGGGCCTGCGCCGCGTCGGGCTGCCGGTGGCCGAGATCGCCGAGGCCGTGCGCGAGCTGGACGACCTGCCGGCGGTGCGTCGCCGGCTCGACGCCCACCGGCAACGCCTCGAGGCCGGGCTGGCCGACGCCCGGCGTGAGCTCCTCCGCATCCACGCCCTGCTCGACCTGGAGGAACTCATGACCCGAGTCAGTCTGCCCGCCGCTGCCCTGGCCGCGACGATCGACGCCGTCCGCTTCGCCGCGGGCGCCGACCCCGAGCTGCCGATGCTGCGGTGTGTGCTCGCCGACGTGACCGGCGGCCTGCTCACGCTGGTGACGACCGACCGGTTCCGGATGGCGGTGGCGTCGGCGCCCGCCGGGGTCGAGGGGCCGCCGATCCGCTCGGTGCTGCCGCTGCCCTTCGTCGACGAGCTGCGGCGGGGGCTCACCGGCGGCGAAGCGGGTCTCGATCTCACCCCCGGCCGGGTACGGGCGGAGCCGGCCGCGCTCGAGGCCGAGCCCCTCGACATCGACTACCCGGATCACCGCCGCCTGCTCGACGGGCTCACGACACCGGCCACCCGGGTCACCGTCGACACCGCCGCGCTGCGTTCCCGGGTCGAGGCGGCGTCGGCCGCGACACGCGTGCACGACGGCACGGCGTACCAGGTCGCGGTCCTGGCCTTCGATCCGACCGGCGGCGTGAGCCTGGTGCCGGAGGCGGAGTGCAGCGGCGAGGCCCACCTGGCCGTGAACCGGGAGTTCCTGCTGCAGGCGCTCGACGCGGGCGGCGCCGGGCAGCTCGTGCTGGAGCTGGACGGCCCGATCAAGCCACTGGCCGTCCGCGTCCCCGGCGACGACTCCCGCTTCTCGATCCTGATGCCCGTCCGCCCCTGACCGCTTGCCGCCCGGCTCGGCCTTGCTCGAGGGCAGGCGCCGGGTCGAGGTCGCGGCGGCGTAACAATTTACGTTCCCGTCACGCGATAGCGCTTGAGCCGCGTCACAACGGTGTTCCGCGCCCGGCGCCACTGGCTACGGTCGTCGGGTGCGCATCGGACAGCAGTACGAGGAATCAGCCGGCGAGCGCGCCACCGGCTGGGAGTTCGCCTGGCTGGACGGGCGCGACGTGGGCTCCGAGCCCTCCTGGTCGTACCCGGCCCTGGCCCGTACGCTGCTGCGACGCGCCTCCTCGGCGCTCGACCTGGACACCGGCAGCGGTGAATTGCTGGCCGAGCTGGCCCCGCTGCCGCCGCACACCGTGGCCGTCGAGAGCTGGGCCCGCAACACCCCGGTGGCCCGCGACCGGCTGACTCCCCTGGCGGTCGAGGTGCGCACCGAGCTGCCCGGCGGCGAGGACGAGTTCGACGTGGTGCTGAGCCGCCACGGCCGGCTCCCGGCCGACGACATCGTCCGCCTGCTGCGCGGCGGCGGCACGGTGCTGAGCCAGCAGGTCGGCAGCGACGACCTGGCCGAGCTGAACGCGGCGCTGGGGGCGCCGCCGGCTCACCGCGCCCCCTGGAACGCCGACGTCGCCGTGTCGGCGCTGACCGCCGCGGGTCTCGACGTCGTCGACGTGCGCGAGGAACGCCCGCCGGTCACGTTCCACGACGTCGGCGCGGTGGTGCGCCAACTTCGCGATCTTCCCTGGCAGATCCGTGACTTCTCGCCGAGGCTGTACCAGAACGCTCTCGAACGTCTTGACACCTTCATCCGCCTGCACGGCGGTTTCACCGTCGCCGCTCACCGTTTCCTGGTCGAAGCCGTCCGTCCCTGACACACCCCCCCGCGAGAAAGATCGGCCCATGCGCTCGTTGGTCATCGCCGTAGCCCAACCGCCCGTCCACGCGCTCGACGTCGCGGCCAACGCGACCCGCCACGCGGCCACCGTGCGCGCCGCGGCGGCCCGGGTCGTGGTCTTCCCCGAGCTTTCCCTGACCGGGTACGACCTGGACGCGCCCCTGCTGTCGCCGGACGACCCACGGCTGCACCCGCTGATCGAGGCCTGCGCCGCCACCGACACGATCGCGCTGGCCGGGGCGCCCGTCGCCGGCCCGCACATCGCCACCCTGCGGATCGACGGCGACGGCGCCCGGGTCGCCTACCGCAAGGTCAACCCGCACCACACCGAGGCGCGCTTCGAGCCCGGGCCCGGCCCGGAGGTCATCGAGGTGGACGGGTGGCGCCTCGGCCTCGGCATCTGCCGCGACACCGGCGTCGAGGAGCACGCGGCGACCACCGCGGCACTCGGCATGGACGCGTACATCGCCGGCGTGGCCGACGAGCCCGAGGCCGCCGTCGTGCACGCCGAGAGGGCCCGCCGGATCAGCCGGACGTACGGGGTGTGGGTCGCGATCTCGTCCTGCGCGGGCGCGACCGGCCCCGCCTATCCCGAGACGGCCGGTCGCTCGGGCATCTGGGCGCCGGACGGCAAGGTGGCCGCCCGGGCCGGCAGCGCGGTCGGCGAGATCGCGCGGGCGACCCTGCTCGCCGAGCGCCTGGCCCGGGTCTAGTTTCCGGGCCTTTCAGGGTCTGGCTTTTCCGGTCCAGTTTCTCCGGTCTAGTTCTTGCGGGCCAGGACGAGGCTGGTGTGCAGCGCCAGCGTGACCGAGCCGCCGAAGCTGTCGACCGCGGCGCGCAGGCCGTCCAGGGTGCGCCGCTGCTCGTCCGGGGTGTGCCGGCGGAACGGCGAGAACGTCTGGACCAGTTCGAGATAGCGCTGCGTCGAAAAGTCCGGGTACGTGGTGAACAAGCACTCCTCGACGTCCGACCACAGCCCGGCGCCGGCCACGTCGTCGCGCACCCAGTGGTCGGCCCGGTCGGCCACCGTCGGGTCGACCCGGTGGAACACGTCCGTGATGGCCTGTTCCTGTGCCGGGTCGGCGTAGCCGTACTTGTGGCCGAAGATCGCGAGCGTGCCGCCCGGGGCGAGCGTGTCGAAGGACCGGCGGTTGCGCGTCGCGACGTCCATCCAGTGCCAGGCCAGCGCGCACGCGACGAGGCTGGGCCGGCGGGCCGGCGGGGACCACTCCTCGAACGTCGTCTCGACCACCTCGACCTGCGGGAACTTGGCGCGCAGCAGGGCCGCCATGCGCGGGTCGGGTTCAAGAGCCACAACCGGTTCCCCGTACGCGACGAGCAGCTCGGTGCCCTTGCCGGTGCCGGCGCCCAGCTCGACGATGCCGGTGGGCCGGCCGCCGTAGTCGAGGATCGCCTGCCGAACCTCCTCCGGGTAGCCCGGGCGTACCTCGTCGTAGAGGGCGGCGACCTCGCCGAAGACCTGGACCATGAGCTCGACCGTAGCGTCTAGGCTCGATCCGTGAAGCACCACGTCCGGCCCGTGGGGTCGCCGCCGACCAACGGCTACAGCCACGCCGTGTCCTTCACCGGCACGACGATCATGGTCTCCGGGCAGGTGCCGCTCGACGCGGAGGGCCGCCTGGTCGGCGAGGACGACACGCTCGAACAGACCCGCCAGGTGTTCCGGAACATCGCGGCGGCCCTGGCTCCGGCCGGCGCCCGGATGTCCGACGTGGTCAAGCTGACGGTGTTCCTGACCAGCATCGCGGATCTGCCGGCCTTCCGGACCGCCCGCGACGAGGTCATCGACCCGGAGCGGCCGCCGGCGAGCTCACTGGTCCAGGTCGCCGGGCTGGTCCAGCCGGGCTTCCGGGTCGAGATCGAAGCCGTCGCGGCGCTGCCGGCCGGCTGAGCCCCGGCAACCCTCGCGGCCGAGCACGCCGCCGAGCACGCTGCCGACAGAAGCGTCGGCGGTAAGCATCTTTCAGGTGAGTGGGCTGACGGATCGCTTAACCCATTAGAGGAAATGTGCCCTTGCCGTGATGCAAGGGCCGCGATTAATGCTCACTTTCGGGCCGACGGCGACCGTCGATTCGTGGGGTTACGGCCCGCCTTGGATCTTTCTTCGCTTGCGCCCGGGGCGCGGTCCTGATACGCCACCGTTTCCGCTGCCTGACGCCGTCACCAGCGGGTATTGGTGATCGCCAACGTGCGGTGTGCGCTCGATGTCTTGTGGCCGCGTCAGGCTTCCGGGTTCGTCCGATCATCGGCAATCGACTGACTTGCCGTTCTGGATAGGACGGGCGTAAGCACTATCGCTCTCGCCTGTCACATCCGCCATCTTTGTCCCAGCGCCGGAACGCTTCGAGCCCCGGCCACAACAATTCCCAGCACCAAAGTTTGTCGTCTGTTCCAGGAGGAACTTCCCATGCGTCAGTTCACCAAGCGTTCCGCCGCCATCGTCACCGGCTCCGTTCTCGCCGTCGCCGGGGGAACCGCGGCGTTCGCCTACGCAAGCGGCTGGTTCCAGGGCAGCAGCACGACGCAGGTGACGACCTCGACGATCAAGAACGTGACCGCCACCGTCAATCTGCGCGGCAATGCCGACAACAACTTCTTCCCGGGTAAGGCAGTGGACATCACCAACGCCTCCGTCACGAACCCGAACGACTTCCCGGTCCAGCTCACCGGACTCACCAACATCGCGGTCTCGGGCAAGGAAGGGTGCACGCAGGAGCAGGCCGGGTTCACCCTCACCAACCTGACGAACCGGACGTTTGACAAGAGTGCCACTCCGGTCACCAACGTTCCGCTCGGCACGCTCACGATGTCCAGGACGGCCGACCCGATTTGCGCCGGCGGCAGCCTCGTCGTCACCGCAACCCTTCAGGGCGGGATTGCCGAGGCCTCAACGGGCACGGGCGACAGCTGACTTCGGTCGGGGGTGGACGCCGACGCGTCCACCCCGATGTCAGGCGTTTCTTGAGGTGTGGGTGGACTTTGCTGAAGGCACGCCGATCGATGATCACCGCTGCGGCAACGCTGGTGACGGCGTTCGCCGTGACCGCCGGCGCTCAGCAAGGTAAGTCCGGCGAGAAGGCAATGGCGCTCACTCACGACGAGCAAAAGTCCTACGACACCGCGCGCTTCACCTTGAAGGGTCAGCCAGTGAACGGTCTTTGCTCTGGGGTAGCTCGGCAGATCCGAGTCATCTTCGGCAACCCGTTCGAGTTCTCGCTTTCGTGGCGCAGCGCCCCTTGCGGCCGCAGCCTCCAGCACGGCTCGATAGCCGTCACCATGCCAAGCGACTGCGAGGACACAAAGTTCTTGATCGCTCTCGCCGGTTCAGGCAGGAAGGCCGGCCGATGAAGAAGCGAACTGTCTACGCTTTGATCACCACCACTGTCACCGCAGTGATCGGCGCCGGAACCGTGGCAGCGAATGCCGAATGGGGAGTCAACGGCACCAGCCAGGTCAGAGCCCGCATTGAAAGAATGCCCAACGGCACGAGGCCAAGCGTCGAGAACCAGTCCAGGGCTGCCGTGGTCACATGGAGCGCTCAAGAGATCGCACCGGGCGTGAGGATGGAAGGCTATGTCGTTACTGCTCATAGCCTGGATTCTCCGGCGAGGCAGAAGCTCGTCCGTGACGTCGTCGCTTCCGGCGGTGTCAGCGAGTCGATCACCTTCGCCGCTGACGAGGTCGCGGGAGGTAAGTGGAGGTGGACGATCCTTCCCCGCTTCGGCCGGTGGATCGGAGCCGAGGGACCTCCTAGCGGGGCACTCGCCTTCGCTCCAACCCTTAACACCGCTCCTCCCGAGGCCCCCGCACCGAAAAAGGTCACGCCTACCACCTCGCATCCCACACCGACGCCAGTGACAACCTCGGAATCGGCGAGCAAGCCGGCCACCGCGCCTGTCCCCACTACGCCGGCTCAGGCGCCGACCCCGACGCCGACGCCGACGCCTGAGCAGAACCAAGAAAAGATCGCACCTCCGCCCGCGTCCACACCCGCGGAGCCGAAGCCTACGACGACGGCGCCGGAACCGTCCGCCAGCGGTTCGCCCGGAGAAGGCATTCCGAAATAGGTGGGGTAAATGATCGAGCCCGCGGCGGGGTCCCACGCCGCGGGCTCGATCGCTTTGTGCCCCGGACGGGTTAGGCGGAAGACACCGATGCCGCCGACATTCGGTTGAGGGCCCTCTGGCCGGACCGCGCGGAATACCTGTGGATTCGGCATCCCGCGTATCTGTCCCGGTAGGGTCACCGCGTCCGCCCCGATTGCCAAAAACGCTGGTCAGCGCCATGCTCGGTGATCCCTGAGCTTCCCTCTTTGGGATTAAGCCGGACAGGCGCACCTGTGCGCTTTATGCGCGTAGAAGCGCGGACGGAATCCCGATCACACGACCACGGGTCGTCGGCGACCGTTATGAGACGAGAGGCATCACCAGTCGCTGGAGGAGAAAGGCGCCGCATGTGTACGACGAAGGCACGGTCATGATGCGGCGCGAGGTCCTCAGCCGGCTGCGAGAGGGCGGCGGCTTGAACGATCGCGAGCAGGACGGCAACAGGGTCACGGGCATGCACATCGAGCTGGATCCGGCCGACCACGAGGAACCCACGTGGGAGGTCCGGCACCCGCAGGTCGCGGGGGCCAAGCGGCGCCTGGACCGGCGTACGCGGGTGATCCTCGGCATCGCCGCGGTCCTCGCCGTCGTCGTGAACGCGGGCGCCGCCTGGGCGTACTGGCAGATCACCGACACCGAGGTGGCTCAGGCCACGAGCGGCGGGGCACCGGTCGCGATGTCGCTGCGGGCGCGTTCCGAC
Organism: Actinoplanes sp. M2I2; assembly: GCF_023544445.1. Taxonomy (GTDB): domain Bacteria; phylum Actinomycetota; class Actinomycetes; order Mycobacteriales; family Micromonosporaceae; genus Actinoplanes. Next base: position 60,268 of record NZ_JALPVJ010000010.1, read on the forward strand.
CTCGACCGGGCGCTGCAGCCGGGGGCCACCGGTGACCTGGTCGTCACCGTGACCAACGACAACGGCTTCCCCATCAGGATCACCTCGATCACCGCGGCCGGGCCGGTCGTCGCCGACCCGGAGCATCAGAAGAACGGCTGCACGGCCACCGGCGTACGGCTGAGCAAGCCCACCTTCGCCGTGGTGTGGGACGTCGGCCGCAACTCGATCGGCGCGTTCAACGTGCCCGGCGGGCTGACGATGCGGGCGACCGCGGACCCGGACTGCCGGGGTGCCGCCTTCACGGTTCCGGTGCGGGTCTCCGGCGTACGCACCGACAGCTGACCGGCTAGTCGTTGTCGGTGGCCGTCGGGCGCAGGTGCCGCGCGCGGTGGCCGCTGAGCAGTTCGGCGTGCACGGGACGGTGCCGTCCGGGATGGGCGGTGAGTTCGCGTATTTCGGCCGGGACCACGACCGACGTCCGCAGCACCGCGCTGGCCCGTTCGGCCGAGTCGCGCACGACCGCCTCGTCGTGGCTGGCCGCCTCGATGCCGTCGGCCACCACGCGTGCCAGCGCCGCCCCGTACGTCCGGGCGTCCTGGATCTCGCGTTCGTGGATGAGGGTGGCCTCGTGTTCGCGGCGGCGGGCGAGGCGGGCCTCGGTGCGTTCGTAGCCGTTGCCGCGGGAGGCGAACTTGAGGCCCACGGCGGCGCAGTCGAGCGCCACCAGCAGCAGCGTGATGCCCAGGTAGAAGACGCCGACGCCCCAGAAGTCGCCGGACACCAGGTGCCACATCGCGGCTGTGCGCGCGCCGAAGCCGGAGTCGGCCTCGACCGCCTTCTCGTTGGCTTCGCGCTGCTCGTTGATCTGGCGGGTGAGGTCGGCCTTCTCATCGGCGCGGGCCTCGCGGGCGGTGCGCTGGGTGTCGAGGAGCCGCCCGGCCCGTACGTCGAGAGCAGCGGCTTCGTCGTCGAGCGTGCGTGACCGCCGGACGAGCTGGTCGCAGGAGCCGCCCGCGGGGCAGCCGGCCGCCCTGGTCACGCCGTCACCGGCCGAGTCGGCGACCGCCTGCCGGTAGAGCTCGCGGGCGTCGCGGCGTTTCTGCGCGGCCTGGTCGGTGAGCCCGCGGACGGCGGCGTCGTCCCCGCCCGTCTCGCGGTCGAGCTGGGCCAGCCGGGCCGTCCAGGTGCCGACCACGCCGGTCCGGTCGATGCGGCTCAGCTGCTGGTTGTGCACCTCGTTGAGCCGGGCGTCGATCTCACCCCGGTAGCGCGCGAGCATCAGCGGCTCGGTGATGAGCAGCGCGAACAGCAGCGCCAGCCCGAGCCGGCCGGCGTACAGGCCGATGGTCGGCCTTTTGAGCAGGTGCCCGGGGTCGGTCGAGTCGAGGTGCTCGTAACTGATGGCGACGCGTCCGACGACCGCCCGGTCGTAGGCGACGACGCCCGCCGCGACGAGCGGCCCGACCAGCCACCGGTACCACGGACGCGAGTAGTTCGAGCTCGCGTCGATGAAGGCCGCGCCACCGAGCGTGGCATACGCGAAGTAGAGAAGGATGAAGACGCCGATCGCGGAGTACAGCACCCGGTCGGTGTGGGTGGTCACGCTGGCCGGGTTGACGTTCGCCACCCGCAGCAGCACGTCTCGGCGGCCCTTCGGCATGGTGCCGAGTCTGGCTGATCATGCCGCCCAGCGGGCCCGAAACGCCTTTTTCGGACACGAACCCGCTCAGCTCAGGGCGTCAGCTCGGGCTCCGTGATCGTCACCCGGACCGTCACCGAGGCCTGCACCGTCTGGGGCTGCGGGTCGATCTCGAAGCCGGCCGATTCCGGCCCGCCCGCGTCGATCGACAGATTCCGGAACATCGGCCCGCCGCCACCGGCGCCCTCGTCGGCGATCTCGACCAGCTTGTCGATGCGGGCGCCGACGGCGGCAGCGTACTCACGGGCGCGGGACAGCGCGTCGGTGATGGCCTCGCGGCGCACGTCGGAGCCGGCCCGGCTGCCCGGCCGCAGCTGCCACCACGGCCCGGCCACGGCCGCGTGCTCGAGCGCGGCCAGCCGCAGCAGAAGCTGACCGAGCGGCTCGAAATCGGCCACGGTCACCGTGGTGTCGACATTTCCGGTGTACGCCACCACGCGCTCGCTGCCCCGCTTGAGCTCCGGGAACACCCGCACGCCACCGGTCTCGCGCCGCTCGATCGCGTCACCGGCCTCGGCCAGCAACGCGTGCAGCGCGGCCGACCGCTCGAGCAGCCGGGACACCACGGTCTCGCGCTCGCGGTCGCGGGCCGACAGGGTGACGGAGATGATCGCCTGCTCGGGCGGCACCTCGCGGAACGCCTCGCCGCGGACGGCGATGGTGGGTTGATCGGCCATGGCCCGACGCTACCCGGCCGGGGCGGGTTGCGCGTGGGTGGTGAGCCGGGCGCTACCCGGCCGGGGCCGGTTGCGCGTCGGTCGTGGGCCGGGCCAGCTCGGCCAGCGCGTCGCGGGCATCGGCGCTGAGCCGTTCGGTGTCGGCCGGGGTGAGAGCCCCGGTCTCGGCGCGGTCGATGCGGCCGCCCCGCACGTGCACCCGGAACAGGCCGCGCGGACCGATGATGACCCGGATGGCGGGCTGCTCGTCGCCCTCGGCGATCAGCCGGTAGGCCTCGGCGATGCGGCCCCGGGCAGTGTCGAGGGCCTCGCCCCGCTCGACCAGGGGCGCCGTCGCCGCCGTCATCCGGGCCGACTCGAGCGCCTCGAGCAGCCCCGCGGCCACCCGGGCCGGGCCCAGCGCCGGCCACCAGCCGGGACGCAGACCTATGTCGACGAATCGGCCGATCGGATCGACGACCGCATAGGCCGTTCCGGTGCGGTCGGATCCGGTGATCCGACAATTTCGATAGGTGTTCACCGGCGCTCCCCCGATCTCCGGTACGACTGAGGGTAGCGCACATCGACGATCGGCCGAATGCCAGCCGACCGGCCTGATCAGGAACTTCGTCGTGCCCGAAGGACCATGAGGACGGAGAGACCGACGGTCAGCATCAGCACCCCGACGGTCACGATCAGCCACGGCGGCATCCGGTCATCCTGTGTGGACCGGGCGACGGCCGGCGCCGCGACGGGGTCCCGGGTCGACGCGGGACTGGTGCTCGGCGCGGCCCGGGGCGCGGTCAGGGCGGCGATCACATCGAGCTGCCCGGCGCCGTACCGGTCGTCGCGGCCCTTCGGTCCCCGGTCGACCGCCGTGGACAGCAGCCGGTCGACGACCTCGGGGGCCTTCATGTCGGGGTAGCGCGCCCGGACCAGCGCCACCGCGCCCGAGACCAGGGCGGTCGAGACGCTGGTGCCGTTCGTGACGTCGTACCTGTTGCCGGGGCGGGCCACCGGGATGCCGACCCCGTAGGTGACCAGATCGACCTGGGGCCCGCGGTTGGAGAACGACGCCACGCGGTTGTCGCGGCCCACCGAGCCGACGGTGACCACGTGCGGGAAGGCACCCGGCTCGCCGACCGCGCCGCCACCGTTGCCGGCCGACGCGACCAGCACGACGTCGTTGGCGTAGGCCTCGGCGATCGCGTCCGCGAGCACCTGGTCGCTGGCCAGGTGGAACGACATGTTGACGACCTTGGCCCCGTGGTCGACGGCCCAGCGGATCCCGTTGGAGATCAGCAGATCGTCGTTGACCGGGCGGATCGGCATGACCTTGCTGCGCGGGGCGACGCCCAGCAGTCCCGCCCCGTCGCCGTGCCCGCGGCCGGCGATGAGCGCCGCCATGCCGGTGCCGTGCGGTCCGGTGTCCACATTGTTGGTCGGCTCCTCGCGGGTGACGACCCAGCCCGGCACGGTGGCGCCGCGCAGGTCGCGGTGACCGCTGTCCACACCGGTGTCGATGACCGCGACGATCACCCCGGCGCCGCCCCGGCCGAGCTGCTGGGCCCGCTCCAGGCGCATCGGGCCCAGATACCACTGCCGGTCGCGCCAGGTGTCGGCCCGCGCGGGCACGCCGGTGAGCAGCACGACAAGCAGGGCGGCGAAGAAAGCCGCACCTCCCCGCCGAGCGGCCAGGAAAGCCGCATCCGCTCGGCGGCCGGTAAGGAAGGCCGCACCCGCCCGGCGGGCCGAAACAGTTCGGCCGGCGGCACAGACGGCCGCATTCGTTCGGCGGGTGGCTCGGATCACCCGCGCCGGCCGATCACGTTCGGGCCGGGATCGTGCCGGTCGTCGTCCACACCGGGAGCGATCACCGGGGTGACGCCCTCGGTGACCCGCCACGGGGTGTCGGACGCGAAGCCGGTCGGCTCGTCGTCACGGCTCGGCCAGGCCCGGCCGGGTCGACCCGATTGGGCGAGATGACGGTCGCGGCCCACCGGGTCGTCGGGAAGCCAGGGCGGTCTCGGCGGCCGCGCTCCCCCATCGGCGCCCTTTCGGCCTCCCGCCTGTCCGGCTCCGCCTGCCCCGCTCACCCCACCTGCTCCTCCTCCGAAGTTTGGTGGGTTGGAGGTAGGACGGATGTCGTCGCGGTCCTCGCTGGAGCCTGGCCGGCCACGCGTTCGCCCCGACGAAACACCGGGGCCTCGCCGGCCACCGGCCGCGTCTCTCCCGGCACCGGCTCCTGGCCCACCGACGCCGCCCAGTCGAGGTCCGCCTGCGGCGCCTCGTCCCGCTTCGCTCTCGAAGGTGGCCCCACCGGGACGAGATGCAGCACCGCCACGATTCACGCCACCAGCGCCACGACCGCCCGTCGCTCCCGGGCCGCCCACACCGCCGGAGCCGCTCGCACCGGGACCGCTCACCGCACCAGGACCGCTCGCCGCTCCCGGGCTGCCCGGACCACGGCCGCCTATCGTGCCCGAACCACCGACCCCACGACCGGCGCTCGCGCCCGGACCCCCAATCCCACGACCGATGCCCGCGCCGGGCCCACCGACCCCGCCACCACCGATGCCGCGACCTACACCCGCACCCGGACCACCGACTCCGCGACCAGCAGCCGGACCACCGACCCGGCCACCAGCACCGGCACCCGGGCCACCGATCGACCCCGGCGCGCCGATGACGGTGCCCGAGGGCAACGCCCGTCCGGCGGCCGGGCCACGCCCGGTCGTCCCGAGTGGAGGGCGTCCCGCCCCGCCAACGGCCGGCGGGCCGCCGCCCGGGATGACCCCCGGCACGACCGGGGGCGCACCCGTCACCGGCGGCGACTGCGCGGGCCCACCGGGGAGCGGCCCCGCGCCGCCCGGGACGTCGCCGACCCCGCCGAGCCCCGGCGGTGTCACCGGTGGATTGATCACTCCGGCCAGGTCGGGACCGCCGGCGCCACCCGGGCCGGGTCCGCCGACGGCACCGGGATCACTGCCCGCCCCGGAAAGACCAGGCCCGGGAAGCACCGGCCCGGATGAGCCGGGCCCCGAAAAGCCCGGGCCAGGGGCGTCGGGCGCGATCGGGCTCTGCCCGGGCAGAGGTGGCACCGGATCGTGCGGCACGCCCGCGCTGATCCCGCCGTCACCCAGCTGTCCCGAGCCGGGGCCGCCTCCGCCCGGCACCGGGCGAGGCGGCCACCCGTCCGGCCCGCCCACGACGGTGAACTGGAACGCCTCGGGCACCCTCAGATCGGCGACCGCGTCGGCCACGGCCAGCTCCATGGCGATCATGTGGTTACGGGCCTCGTCGTCGAGCTCGTCCTCGGCGCTGTCGAACCAGCGCGGTACGAGGTCGTCGCTCTTGTCCTTGTACTTCTCCCAGAGCGGCTGGACCGCCTTCTTGGCGGTGTCGAGCGCGTTGAGGATCCGGTCGAGCCCGGTCGCCGTCGTGTCCGCGTCGGCCGCGGCCGTCTCGAGTCGCGTCATCAAACGGTCGAGCTCGCTCAGGAACGCCTCGGCCGATGCGTTGTCCTCCGGCGGCCAAGCGGCCATCAGGTCGGCCTTGGCGGTGGCGAGGGCCTGATGCTGGCTGCGGATCGACGATGCCAGCCGCCGCCAGCCGAGCACCTGCTCGCGAGCCAGGGCGTCATCCTCGTTCATCACCATCGACCAGATGCGCGGCGTGTTGAACGCGTCCCACGCCGTGCAGTAGCTGCTGGTCAGCACCGGGTCGCTCATATCGCCCGGGCCGTTCCGGGAGCGATGCGCCGCTCGGCGGCCAGCCGGCGCTCCTGGGCCTCGCGGGCGGCGGCGGCCAGCGCGCCGGTGACCCAGTCGGTGCGCTCGGCCGAGCGGTTGTCGGAGGCGTCGAGGGCCGCGGCCACCTTGGTCGCCGCGTCGGCCAGCACGCGGGCCGCGGCCAGGTACTCCTCGACGTTGGCGGTCGACGCCTCCACACTGGCCGCATAGCGGGCCTTGGCGGCGTGGACGCTGCCGCTCGCGTTGTTCACGCCGAAGCGCACGCCCGTCCCGAGCGTGACCCGCGCGTCGGCATAGCCCGACCCGAGGGTGCGGGACGTGTCGTCCCGCACCGCCTCGGAGAAGGTGTTCAGCCCGTCGGTATCGACCCGAATGCCGTCACTCACGACCGCCTCCCCGTCAGCTACGTCGTCTCGCAACGCAGCCGAGGGTACTGACCGTTGTCGAACGGAGGGAGCCGTGAGCGACCGCATGATCACCAAGGGTCCGGGGCAATACCGAGGATTCAGGACAATCGGGCGACCGCGGCGGCGACCCTCTCGTCGGTGGCGGTGAGGGCGACGCGCACGTGCTGCTCGGCCGCCGGGCCGTAGAAGGCGCCCGGAGCGGCCAGGATGCCGCGGTCGGCGAGCCAGTCGACGGTCTTCCAGCAGTCCTCGCCGCGCGTCGACCACAGGTAGAGGCCGGCCTCGGAGTGGCTGATCTCGAACCCGGCCCCGGTCAGCGCGACCCGCAGCTGCTCGCGCCGCGCGGCGTAGAGAGCGCGCTGAGCGGTCACGTGCTCCTCGTCGCCCAGCGCGGCGATCATCGCCGCCTGCACCGGGGCGGGCACGATCATGCCGGCATGCTTGCGCACCGCCAGCAGCTCGCGCACCAGAGCGGGGTCGCCGCCGACGAAGCCCGCGCGATACCCGGCCAGGTTGGACCGCTTGGAGAGCGAGTGCACGGCGAGTACGCCGGTGTAGTCGCCGCCGGTGACCGCGTCGTCGAGGATCGAGACCGGCTGTGTCTCCCACCCCAGCGACAGGTAGCACTCGTCGCTGACCACGGTCACGTCCCGCTCCCGGGCCCAGGCCACGACCTTGCGCAGGTGCTCGACGGGCAGCACCTTGCCGGTGGGGTTGGACGGCGAGTTGATCCAGAGCAGGCGTACGCGCCCCGGCCCGGTCAGCGGCGTCGGCCCGATCGCGGTGAGCGAGTCGGAACGCACCACCGTGGCCCCGGCCAGCCGCACCCCGACCTCGTAGGTCGGGTAGCAGACGGACGGGATCACCACCGTGTCGCCGCGGCCGACGCCGAGCAGCGTGGGCAGCCAGGCGACCAGCTCCTTGGAGCCGATCGTGGGCAGCACACCGAGCTCACCCGAGGCGTTGCCGGCCCGGGTGAGCCACTGCGCGATCGCCGACCGCAGTGCCGGCGTTCCCGCGGTCAGCGGGTAGCCGGGCGTGTCGGACGTCTCCGCGAGCGCGCGCCGGACCAGCGGCGGCACCGGATCGACCGGGGTGCCGACCGACAGGTCGACGATCCCGTCCGGGTGGGCGGCGGCCCGGGCCTTGGCCGGCTCCAGCAGATCCCACGGGAAGTCCGGCAGAGCGGCGGAGAGCGCGCTCAGTGGGCGTCACCCCGGGGCGGCTGACCGACGATGAACGGCGTGTCCTTGTCGATCTTGCCGACCTTGGCGGCGCCGCCGGGCGAACCGAGGTCCTCGAAGAACTCGTAGTTCGCGGTCGTGTAGTCCTTCCACTGCTCGGGCACGTCATCCTCGTAGAAGATGGCCTCCACCGGGCAGACCGGCTCGCATGCCCCGCAGTCGACACACTCATCGGGGTGGATGTAGAGCATCCGGTTGCCCTCGTAGATGCAGTCGACCGGGCATTCCTCGATGCATGCCTTGTCGAGCACATCGACGCATGGCTCAGCGATGATGTAGGTCACGGGTCTTTCCCTCCAAAGCCACGCCTGCGGGGACCGCCGGCGACAGTTGCAGAGCCTAGTATCTCCGCCGGAGGAGGTGACACGTGCTCCGTCGGCAGGATGTGGGACACCGGGTGGTGGTGCGCCGAATTGTAGGCGTTTCCCAGAATCGGACGCTCTACACGGACGCCCTCGGTGAGCTGGTCGACCTCACCGAGACCGATCTCACCATCGCGACCGCCAAGGGCACCGTGCGGGTGCCGCTGCGCGAGGTCCACCGGGCCAAGCGGGTGCCGGCCGCGCGCCGCCCGCCCGCGGCCGAGGTCATCGCGCTCGAACTGGCCGCGAACGACGCCTGGCCGGCTCCCACGCAGGCCCGGCTCGGCCAATGGATCCTGCGCGCCGCCGACAACTGGACCGGCCGGGCCAACTCGGCTCTGGCCGTCGGCGATCCGGACCGTCCGCTCGAGGCGGCCATCGACGCCGTCGAGGAGTGGTATGCGGCACACGGCCAGCGCGCGCTGATCAACGCGCCGCTCCCGCTCGCCGCCCCGGTCAACGCCACGCTCGACGCCCGCGGCTGGGGCGCCCGCCCGCTCACGCTGGTGCAGACGGCGTCGGTCGCCGCCCTGCTCGGCGTGTTGCCGACCCGTCACGACCGGCCACCCGTCGAGCTGGCCGACAGCCCCGGCGACGACTGGTTCGCGATGGTCGCCGAGCACAAGGGCACGCTGCCGGCCGCTGCCGCCCGCATCCTCACCGGGCCGGCCGAGGTGGCCTTCGCCCAGGTGCGCGACGCCGACGGCCGGCTACTGGCGGTCGGCCGGGGCGCGGTCACCGGCCCCGACCGCTGGCTGGGCGTCGCGTTGCTGCAGACGGCCCCGCACGCCCGGCGGCAGGGCCTGGCCCAGCACGTGCTGCGCGAGCTCGTGCAGTGGGGCGCCCAGCACGGCAGCAACCGGGCCTATCTGCAGGTCGAGGAGCGCAACACCGGCGCGGTCGCGCTCTACGGCCGGGTGGGCTTCACGACCCACCACACCTATCTGACCCGGGAAGCACCCGTGCGCTAGCGCCGGACGATCCGGCGGGGCTTGGCCTGGCGTTGCTGTGTGTAGGCCTGCAGCGAACGCGACCGGTAGTCGTGGGCCATGGCCACCGAAATCCAGTAGCCGACGAGCGTGCCACCGCCGGCGAAGGCAAGGTAGAGGGCCAACTGCGCGAAGAAGTTGTCGGAACCGCCGGCGAACGGCTGATCACCGCTGATGAACGGTCCGACCAGGAGGGTCAGCAGCATCGCGGCGCCCACGCCGAGCGCCCAGTCGGGGACGAGCCAGTCCGCCGGGCGCCGGTTGTGCGAGGCCATGAACGCGTAGACCGCGAGCACCAGGCCGATCACCGAGAACATGACGATCGTGGTGCGGGTCTCGGCCGCGTCGTTGTCGTCGAAGGCGAAGCGGGTGACCAGGCGGGCCACCACGTTGATCGCGAACAGGCCGACCGCGAGAGCCGCGATCGGGAACCAGCGCTGCTGCCTCATTTCCCCTCCCGGGGCCTTGCCGGCGACTCAATCACCGCCGCAGATGAACCGTGGCTCGGGATCGTAGCGCCAACTGAACTTCTCGCGCTCGACCTCCCGGCCATCCTTGCGGATGACGCGCCACGCGTCCTGGGTGAAGCCTGGCAATCCGCTGGAAGTGATGCACTTGGGACCGGCTTCCCGTTGCACGGTGGGCGGGCTTGTCACGTTGCGCCGGGGCCCGTACACGGTCTTGACGCTGTCGTAGACCTTGGTGCTCCACATCGAGACGGTCACCGAGCGCCCGGTCGTGGCTGTGTCGATCAGGATCCCGTACGGCGTGGTGTTCTTGAACTTCAGATCCAGGGTCGGGTAGAAGATCGTCGACTCGATGACCGACGGATAGCGCGAGAAGTAGAACGAGTGCGGCTTGTGCTCGACGTCCTCGAGGCCCGCGTAGTAGGCGGCGTTGAACAGCGTCGTGGTGAACTGCGAGGCGCCCCCGCCCACGCCCGGCTCGAGCACGCCGTTCACGATCACCGGGGCGTCCTTGTAGCCCTTCGCGTAGTTCCGGTCGCCGGTGTGCCCGTTGAGCGAGAAGGTGGCGCCCGGCCGCACGATCGCGCCGTCCACGGCCTTGGCCACGGTGATGATGTTCTGGCTGCGCGGCGAGCTGCGGCCGCCGGTGAAGTAGGTGGTGAAGGTCGAGACCCGCTGCTTGATGCCGAGCTTGGCCACCTCGGCCTCGCCGGTGCCGGAGCCGGTCGAGGTGAGCACCCCGGCAACCGCCCGGGGCGCCGGCCCGGCCAGCGCGGTGAGCAGCTCGGGAGCCAGCTTGGTCACGTCGACCTGGCGGCCGGGCGCGCCCGGCACGATCCGCGGCTTGCCACCGGTCAGGCGCACGGTGGCGGGCTTGGCCGCGGTCTCGACCTTGCCGAACTCGGCCCGGCCGGCCGCGCGCAGCTTGGCGCCGTCGATCGCGGGCTTCAGCCGGCCCGCGGCGTCGGATCGGAAGACCAGACCCTTGGCCAGCGCGGCGGGGCTGAGCCGGAACGACCGGTCGCCCACGGTGACGGTCACCGGAGCGGCCACGGCCGGCTCGGCGACATCGGAGATCAGCGCGTCGACCTGCTCCCTGGTCATCGCCGGGGCGCGCGTGGTCAGCGGCACGTCGGCGACCTGCCCGGCCGGCCACGCGCCGCGCACCCGCTCGGCCGCGACGGCCCCGTCGAGATCGAGACCCGCCTTCGGGTACGTGGCCACGGGCGCGACACCCCGGAAGGTGATCGCCGGTTTCCGCACGGTGACGCGCTCGGTCGACACGTGCTTGCGGAGTGCCGCCTCGAGCCGGGCCGGCTCCACCCGTACGACCGGGGTGATGTCCTTGGTGCCCACCAGGCGGAAGCCGCTCCGGGCGGCGGCGTCGACCGTCGCCGGCACGTCGACCGCCAGCCCGACCGCCTGCGGCTCGACCGTCACGTCCTTGCCGTCGATGCGGACCCGGGCCGGCTGGGACGCCCGCGACGCGACGTGGTCGCCGAGCGCCTTCTCGGCCTCGGCCCGGCTCAGCGCGCCCAGATCGAGTCCGAGCACCTCGGTGCCGCGCGGGATGTCGCCGACCGTGAAATAGGCCCCGGCACCCCCGGCCCCGACCACCAGCAAGGCGGCCAGGCCGGACACCACCAGCCACCGCTTACCGGAACGTTGCCGTTCCTCCGGGGGCGGCTCGACCGGCGGAAGCTGCTCCTCGCGCGGGGCGTCGCGCTGGGCCGGCATCACGACCGTCTCCGAGCTCATCGGCAACGGCACTGTGGCGTCGGCCCCATCGGGAACCACAACGCTGCCGTCCGCCGCCTCGTTGAGGATGACGGTGTCGTCCGGCCTCGCGCCCTCGCTCCTGGAAGTCACGTGCTCACCTCACCGGTCGGGGGGCGCCTTACGGCAGCCGGCGCTTCAAGATCAGGCGATAGGAGTAGACAGCATAGGTCAGGCTCCCGGCCAGAATGGTCACGAGAGCGACCCAGTTCTCGCCGCCCAGCAGGTAGTCGCCCTCGCTCGTGCGCACGCCCGCGGCGAAGAGCATGATCAGCGTCCACAGGGCCCAGGGCGGGGCCAGCGACCAGCGACGGCGGGTCGTGGTGACCGAGAACCAGGCGATCGCGTAGTTGAGCACCACGGCCAGCACGACGGAGAGCCAGAGCAGCGGACCGCCGCCCGAGCCGATCGCGTCGCCACGCCAGATCGAGACCACGTCACCGGCCCGCAGCGTGCTGAGCAGGATCTCGAGGAAGCCGGTGACCAGGGCGGCGACGACCGCGACGACGACGCCGGCGACCCGGACGACCTGGTCCCAGCCCGCCCACGGTGGCCTGGTCTGCTCGTCCGTCTCCGGGGTGGGCTCGAACGCCTGCGCCCCGGCGGTGTTCCCCGCGTCGCCGATCGTCATCGGGTCGATCTTCGTCGGGTCGGTCCTCGCCGGTTCCGTCTTCGTCGAGTCGGTCTTCGCCGGGTCGGTCTTCATTGCGCGGCCGAGTCGGATATCGCCGGCTGTTCCAGGTCGAGGCCGCCGAACAGGTCGCTCTCCCAGTTGTGCGGGCCCTCGCCCGGGCCGCGCGACCCCTTGGCGATCGTGAAGTACTCGACGCCCATGAACTCGCCGCCGAAGTCGCCGGCGATGCCGTAGAGCCACGAGTCGTCGGGGATCTGCGTGGCGTGCGCCTTCATCGCGGCGACCTTCTCCTGGTAATGGTCGGTGCCGTCGATCCGCGCGGCGATCTCGTCGTCCGGGTGGCCGAACGGCAGGTCCTCGACCTTCTGCACATCGGCGAACGGATTGTCGGCGAGCTCGCGGAAGGCCTCCATGCCGTCGCGCAGCACGCTCAGCGGCATCGCCGTCCAGTAGATCTTGCGGGGCCCGTCCGCCCCGGCCAGCTCGGCCGCGCGCATGGCGACCCGGTGCGCCTGGATGTGGTCGGGATGACCGTAGAAGCCGTTCGGGTCGTACGTGATCATGACCTGCGGCCGGATCTCGCGGATCACCTCGACGAGCAGGGCCGCGGCGGCGTCGACGTCGGCCCGCCAGAACGCGCGCTCATGGTCGTTGGTCGGCAGGCCCATCATGCCGGAGTCGCGGAAGCGGCCCGCGCCGCCGAGAAACCGGTGGTCGGTGACGCCGAGCGCGGCGCAGGCACGGGAGAGCTCGACCAGGCGGTAACCGCCGAGCTGGTCGGCCTGGGCGGCCTCGAGCTGGGCCAGCTCGGGAACGTGGATCTCCCCCTCCTCACCGAGAGTGCAGGTCACAAGCGTCACGTGGGCGCCCGAGGCGGCGTAGTGGGCCATGGTGGCGCCGGTGCCGGTGACCTCGTCATCCGGGTGAGCGTGCACCAGCAGGAGCCGGCGGGCGGGCAGGGCGTCAGTCACGCGCGCAACTCTACGCGGGATCATTGTGCGGCTTCCGCGACGCCGTGCCCGGTTTGGGGCGCGCGGGAGCGGTCTGATCGGCGATGCTGTCCGGGTGGACTTCCCCGGACTCGCGGAGCGCACAGGTCACTTCCGGCACGGCGCTCCGCACATGGTGACGGTCGGCGCGGACGGCCGGCGGGTGGTGTTCCTGCGCTCCACCGGCCCCGAGGACCCGATCTCCTCCCTCTGGGTGCTCAACGTCGCCACGGCGACCGAGTCCCTGGTCGCGGCCGGGCCCCTGCGGTCGTACGCGGTGGATCGCGACGCCCGGGTGGCCGCCTTCAGCCGGGACGGCCGGCTGTTCCGGGCCGACCTGGTCCGCGGCACGGTGACCGGGGTGCCGACCGAGGAGCCCGCCGAGGACCCGCGCCCCGGTCCGGACGGCGTCACCATCGGCTACCTCAGCCGGACGGGTGGATCACCGTCGCTGCGCGTGGTCGGGCCGGACGGCGACCGCCTGCTCGCCGGCGAGTCGGGCAACACCTGGCGGGAGCGCGGCGGCACGATCGGCTGGGGCCAGCCCGACGAGACGGCGCTGCGGTTCGGGCGCGACCGCGGCTGGTGGTGGTCCCCCGACGGCAGTCAGATCCTGGCCGCGCGCACGGCCGCGTCGACCAGCCTGCACCTGCTCGACCTCGACTACGGCTGGGTCGACGTGCACTGGGACCGCGAGACCTACCCGCACGTGGTCAGCGTGCGCTGGGCCGACGGCGGCGGGCCGCTGATCACCGTGCTGCGCCGCATGCAGCAGCACGGCCTGGTGCTGGCGGTCGACCCGCGTACCGGGGAGACCCAGGTGCACGCCGAGCTGGCCGACGCCCGCTGGGTCGAGCCCGTGCCCGGCACGCCCCGCCACCTGCCCGACGGCCGGGTGCTGGTCGGCGGCGAACTGGCGCACGACGGCTTCGACGCGAGGTGCCTGTTCGCCGACGGCAGCCTGCTGACCCCGCCCGGCCTGTACGTGCGGCGCGTGGTCGGGGTCGCCGCCCGCCCCGGTTCCCCCGCCCCGGATCTGATCGTCGAAGGAAGCCAGGGCGACCCGGCCACCCAATCGGTCTTCCGGGTACGCACGTCGCTCGGCGGCGGCGGCGCGGAGGCGCGCCCGGTCACCGCCGACCCCGGCTGGCATCACGCCGCGAGCGGCGGGGACGTGCTGGTCGTCGACGACGTCGTGTGGCGTGGCACGGCCCGGGTGACCGCGCTGGGCAACCTGTCGGCGCCGCTGCCGTACCACCCGAAGCCGGCCTTCGAGCGGGTCACCGACCGGCGGCTGCCCGCCGCGGTCCTCTACCCAAACGGCTTCGTCGCCGGCACCAAGCTTCCGGTCCTGGTCACGCTGGGCGAGGGGCCGGGCCACCAGCAGGTGGTCAACGACCGGGCGGCCTGGCAGGAAAGGCAGTGGTGGGCCGACGCCGGCTTCGCGGTCGTGAGCATCGACGGCCGCGGCACGCCCGGGGTGGCGCCCAGCTTCGAGAAGGTGGTGCACCGCCGGCTGGTCGACGTGTCGCTGGCCGACCAGGCGGACGCCCTGCAGGCCCTGGTCGGCAAGCACCCCGACCTGGACCTGTCGTCGGTGGCCGTCCGCGGGACGGGACTGGGCGGCTGGCTGGCCGCGATGGCCGTGCTGCGCCGCCCGGACGTCTTCCACCGGGCGGCGGCCCGCGACCCGATCGTCGACTGGCACGACGCGCCGGCGCCGCTGGCCGAGCGCTACCTGGGCGACCGCCGCGACTCGGCCGACGTCTACGCCCACCACAGCCTGCACGACGCCGACCCCACCGACGCCGTGCTGCTGATCGGCGCCACCGCCCCCGGCCTGCGATCGGTCGAGGCCGCCACCCTCGATGAGGAGCTGGCCTTCCTTTCGGGCCCACAGTGAAGCGGTAGTCGTGCGACAGCTGTCATAAGACTAGTCTGGTCGGCAGGTTTTCACCCCCGACATCTCGGGAGACGCCATGGCCACGGTGTTCATCGCGGATCGTCCGCCCGCGAACGCGACGGTCTTCCGCGATGGCCGGCCGATGACCGGCGACGACTATCTGGCCCTCGGCGTGACCTCCCCCCGGGTCGAACTTCTCGACGGCTGCCTGCTCGTGACGGCCAACCCCACCAACAAGCATCAACGGCTGGCTCGGCACCTCGCCAACACGCTGGACAAGGACGCGGACCCCGCGATCGTTCAGGTCGACGAGGCCGTGAACGTCCGGCTCGGTCCCGACCGGTTCTTCATCCCCGACGTCGCGGTCTACTCGGCCGACGTCGGGGAGGTGGTGTTCGTCGACGCCGAGGCGGTGGTCCTGATCTGCGAGATTCTGTCCCCGTCCAACCCGACCACCGACAAAGTCCTGAAGATGCACGTCTACGCGGAGGCAGGCATCCCGTGGTATCTGATGGTCGATCCTCGAGGCCCGACACTGCGTCTCTACGAACTGGCCGGGGCCGCCTACCAGGAACACTCGACCGCCGGCCCCGGTGAGGTCCTCCACCTGACCGAGCCGGTGACCACTCGTCTCGACCCGGAGGCTCTGGTCGCCCGCCGGAGTTGATCACGGGGTGTGCCGATTGTCGTACCCGTCCCATAGGGTCGGGCCATGAGTCACTTCGATGAGGCTTCGGCGGCGGTGCAGGCCGCCCTGGAGGCCGGGGCGCGCTACGCCGACTGCCGCGTCATGGTGCGCCGCACCGAGTCGATGACCGCGCGCGACGGTGACGTCGAGGAGCTGGGTTCCGGTGAGAGCGCCGGCCTGGGCGTGCGGGCCCTCGTCGGGTCGAGCTGGGGCTTCTACGCCGTTCCCGACCTCTCCGACTCGGCCGCCCGGGCCGCCGGGCGGCGCGCGGCCCAGATCGCCCTGGCCAGCGCGACAGTGCCGGGCCCGCCGATCGAGCTGGTGCCCAGCACGGCGGTCGAGGCCAGCTGGGCCAGCGCCTGCGAGGTCGACCCGCTGGGGGTCTCGCCCTCGGTCAAGGGCGACCTGCTCGTGATGGCCACGGCCGCCGCCAAGGAGGCCGGCGCCGACCTGGCCGAGGGCATCTACCAGATCTGGGACACCCGCAAGTGGTTCGTGTCGAGCGAGGGCCATCGCATCGATCAGCACCTGCGGGAGTGCGGCGCCGGCGTCACGGCCAGCGCCTTCGGCGACGGCGAGATCCAGCGCCGGTCCTGGCCGTCGCACCGGGGGCAGTACGGCACGAGCGGCTGGGAGCTCGTCGACAGCCTCGATCTGGTCGGCCACGCGCCCCGCATGGCCGAGGAGGCGCGTGCCCTGCTCACCGCGCCGCTCTGCCCCACCGGCGAGACCACCCTGGTGCTCGGCGGCGAGCAGCTCGCGTTGCAGATCCACGAGTCGGTCGGCCATGCCATCGAGCTCGACCGCATTCTCGGCTGGGAGGCGGCCTTCGCCGGCACCAGCTGGCTCGACCTGGCCCAGCTGGGCTCGCTGCGCTACGGCTCCGACCTGATGAACATCACCATCGACCCCGGTCTCCCGGGCGCGCTGGGCAGCTTCGGTTACGACGACGAGGGCACCCCGGCCACCAAGCGCGACGCGGTGCGCGACGGCATCTGGGTGGGCGTGCTGGCCGGGCGTGACTCGGCCGCCGTGGCCGGGCTCGACTACGCGGGCAGCGTGCGCTCCGACGGCTGGGCCCGGCTGCCGATGGTCCGGATGACCAATGTGGGCCTCGAGCCGGGGCCGCACACGCTCGACGAGATCATCGCCAACACCGACGACGGCGTCTTCATGGACATCAACCGGTCCTGGTCGATCGACGACCGGCGGCTCAACTTCCAGTTCGGCTGCGAGATCGGCTACGAGATCAAGAACGGCAAGCTCGGCCGCATGCTGCGCAACCCGACCTACACCGGCATCGGCCCCAAGTTCTGGCAGTCGATGGACATGCTCTCCTCCGAGTCCATCGCCTGGGGCACGCCCAACTGCGGCAAGGGCCAGCCCGGCCAGGTCGGTCACACCGGCCATCCGGCCGCTCCGGCCAGGTTCACCGACGTACGCGTGGGGGTGCGGGGATGAGTCTCGAGTCCATCCGGCCCGGGGCGGAGCTCGAGCTCGCCGCCCGGGTCGTCGAGCTGGTGCGGCGGGCGGCCGGGCAGTCCGCCGAGGCCGAGGTCATGGTGCGGCACGACGCCGAGGCACTGACCCGGTTCGCCGTCTCGATGATCCATCAGAACGTGGCGAGCGCGGTCACGACCGTCGGCCTGAGATTGCACCTCGACGGCCGGACGGCATCCGGCGCCACCACGGTCGTCGACGCCGACGGGCTCCGCGGGCTGGTCGAGCGTACGGTCGCGGCGGCCCGGCTGAGCCCGCCCGACGTCACCTGGCCCGGTCTCACGCCGCCCAGCCCGCTGCACCATTCGGCCGGCTATCACGGCTCGGGCGAGCACTCCCGGCTCGACTTCGGCTTCGACGAGGCGACCGCCCGCGCGACCCCGGCCGAGCGGGCCGAGCGCGTCCGCGACTTCGTCCGGGCAGCCGACGGTCTCGAGACGGCCGGCTTCTGCCGTACGACGTACACGTCCGCGGCTTTCGCCAACACGGCCGGGCAGGCGGCCGAGGGGCGTACGGCCGAGGCGGCGATGGACGGCATCGCCCGGCTGTCCGGCGCCGACGGCGTGGCCCGGTTGGCCGGCGGCCGGCTGGCCGATCTCGACGGGGCGGCGCTCGGCGCCCGGGCGGCCGCCAAGGCGCGGGCCGGGCAGAGCCCGGTCGAGTTGCCGCCCGGCCGCTACGAGGTGGTGCTCGAGCCCGAGGCGGTCGCCGACCTGCTCGACAACTTCGCGGTGTTCGGGTTCAACGGCAAGGCGTACGCCCAGAAACAGTCGTTCGCCGAGCTCGGCGCCGAACAGTTCGACCCTTCGGTGACCCTGGTCGACGAGCCGCTGGGCAGCCGTGACGAGCACGCGCCGGGTCTGCCGTTCGACGACGAGGGCACACCGCGCGAGTCGCTGGTGCTCGTGCGCGAGGGCGTGACCAAGGCGGTGGCCCACGACCGCACGTCGGCCGCCGAGGCCGGGGCGGTGTCGACGGGCCACGCTTCGGGCGCCTCCCGCACGTGGGGGCCCTATCCGACCCATCTGCGCCTGGAAGCCTCCCCGGCCGGCACCCTGCCGGCCACCGACCCGATCGGCCCCGCGGCCGCGTCGGCGAGCCCGCTCGTGGCCCGCATGAAACGCGGCCTGCTGATCACCGACCTCTGGTACACCCGCGTCCTCGACCAGAAGGCGCTGGTCATCACCGGGCTGACCCGCAACGGCGTCTGGCTGGTGGAGAACGGCGAGGTGACCGCGGCGGTCGGCAACATGCGCTTCACCCAGTCCTACCCGCAGGCCCTCGGCGTGGGCAGGGTGCTGGGCATCGGAGGCGAGTCGGTGCTGCTGCCCGACCGCTGGTCCGGCACGCGGTACGCGGCTCCCGCCCTGCATCTGGCCAGCTGGAACCTGACCGGCAACGCCTCCGGCTGACCGGCCCGGCCCACCCGTTCCCATCGACCGGCGGCGCATTGACCGGCGTGCTTCACTGGGCCGGTGAGCGACATGCGGCGCGACCCTGACGAGGACGACGACGCCACCGCGCGTCTGCCCAGATCCGATCGTGCCGGCTCGCCCGTGTTCCGGCCGACCGGCTCCCCTCCGGACCGTCCGGCGGCCGTCCCGGCCGAGCCGGGGAGTCCGCCCTTCGCTTCGATCGGCGCCGGGCCGGCCGACAGCGGTCCGGGTGACAGCTCCGACATCGACTCGACCGCCGGCGCAGGCTCGGCCGGTGCCGGTGCGGCCTCTGCTTCCGCCGGCGGGGACAGTTCTGCTTCCGGCCGCAACGGCCCGGGAACGGCGGCCGCCGGTGGCCCCGGTGGGTCCAGGCCGGCGTGGCAGCGGCTGGCCGGCGTCGGCGATGCGTCGGGGGCGCCCGCCGGGCGGCAGCGGCGCCGGCGCCAATGGTTCGTGGCGGGCATCTCGATCGGGGCGGCGCTCGTGGTGATCGCGCTCTGCGCCGGGGCGCTCGCCGTCGTCGACGCCGTCTCCGACGTCAAGGACAGCGCCTCCGAGGCCCGCGAGACGCGGGAGATACGCGACCAGAGCTGCCTCGAACTCGAACGCCGCCTCAACCGCCTGAACCCGCCCGGCGCCGCGCCCGCTCCGCCCGCTCGGGCCGTGGCGATCCGCGACGAGAACGCGGCTGTCCGAATCTACGTCGGCGAGATCAACGAGGCCCGCGCCCAGGACGGCTGGCGGCAGCTCCTGGACGCCCGGGCCGTCTACGCGGACGCGCTCGACCGTCAGGCGAAAGCGCGGACGCCGGCCTTCTACGTCCCGCCGCGGAACGTGGACGACGAGCCTCTCGCCGGCGACCTGGTCGACTGGTCCCCCGCGCCCTGCGCCGGCCCCATCCGCCGCCTGGCCGCTCCGGACCTCTGACCGGCCCTGACCACCGCTCGGCGGCCGACACGAGGGGGCGCCCCGGCGTCTTGTCCGGCCGCCGCCCGACCGTCCGTTTCGGATCAGGCGGCGCAAGATCCATTAATACGTGGGAGCGTGTCGATGTGATGGGGGTCGAGATTTGTGATCCAGACCCCATCCCTCGGCGCGAAAGTGTCCGGCCCTCGGCGTAACGTGTGCCCCACATCACGCAAGCATGGCGGCTGCCGGGCTCCCCCTCGCTCGCCGGCCGGGTCACTTTGGCACGTCAGGAGATCGAATGACGACGACGGCAACGAGGCCGGGCGTGGGACCCTCCGGTCCCGATCGACCACGCGCGGCGATCACGGCCAAGACGCTGCGCACCGACCGGTGGTGGCTAGCCCCACTCATCACCTTCGTCGGGCTGGGGGCATGGGTCGCCTACGCGACCGTTCGCGTCTTCATGCACAAGTGGTATTTCGTGGAGGCCTACCACTACCTCACACCGTTCTACTCGCCGTGTCTGACCGACCGGTGCGTGGAAGGCTCGGCCCTGTTCGGCACGCCGCTGCCGAGCTTCTGGCTGCTGCCCGAGGCCGCCTTCACCCTGCCGTTCCTACTGCTCTTCCGGTTGACCTGCTACTACTACCGCAAGGCCTACTACCGGGCCTTCTGGCTCTCCCCGCCGGCCTGCGCGGTTCCCGACGGCCACGAGAAATACACCGGCGAGACGCGGTTCCCGCTGATCTTCCAGAACGCTCACCGCTACGCCTTCTACGCCGCCGTGATCATCTCGCTGATCAACACCTACGACGCGATCATCGCGTTCCGCAGCGGCGACTCGTTCGGCTTCGGGCTAGGCAACATCATTCTGGTCGGCAACGTGGTCATGCTCTGGCTGTACACGTTGTCCTGCCACTCGTGCCGCCACATCGCCGGCGGCCGCCTCAAGCACTTCTCCAAGCACCCCGTGCGCTACCGCGTCTGGACCTTCGTGTCGAAGCTGAACGTCCGCCACATGCAGCTGGCCTGGATCACCCTGGGCACCCTGGCGCTGACCGACTTCTACGTCATGGCCGTGTCCGCCGGCTGGTTCTCCGATCTTCGGTTCGTCGGCTAGGGGGCGGCGCACACATGAGCACTGCAAGGATCGAACGACACCACTACGACGTCGTCGTGATCGGGGCCGGCGGCGCCGGGCTGCGCGCGGCGATCGAGGCCCGGCTGGCCGGCAAGCGCACCGCCATCATCTCGAAATCGCTGTTCGGCAAGGCCCACACGGTGATGGCCGAGGGCGGCGCCGCGGCGGCCATGGGCAACGTCAACTCGCGCGACAACTGGATGGTCCACTTCCGCGACACCATGCGCGGCGGCAAGTTCCTCAACAACTTCCGCATGGCCGAGCTGCACGCCAAGGAAGCCCCGGAACGCATCTGGGAGCTGGAGACGTACGGCGCGCTCTTCGACCGTACGAAGGACGGCAAGATCTCCCAGCGGAACTTCGGCGGCCACGAGTACCCCCGGCTGGCGCACGTCGGCGACCGCACCGGCCTCGAGCTGATCCGCACCCTGCAGCAGAAGATCGTCTCGCTGCAGCAGGAGGACTTCGCCGAGACCGGCAACTACGACGCGCGCATCCGGGTCTTCTCCGAGACCACGATCACCGAGCTGCTGCTCGACGGCAACCGGGTGGCCGGCGCCTTCGGCTACTACCGCGAGTCGGGCGAGTTCCTGCTGCTCGAGGCGCCCGCCGTGATCCTGGCGACCGGCGGTGTCGGCCGCAGCTACAAGGTCACGTCGAATTCGTGGGAGTACACCGGCGACGGCCACGCCCTCGCGCTGCGAGCCGGCGCGACGCTGATCAACATGGAGTTCCTCCAGTTCCACCCGACCGGCATGGTCTGGCCGCCCAGCGTCAAGGGCATCCTGGTCACCGAGTCGGTCCGGGGCGACGGTGGCGTGCTGCGCAACAGCGAGGGCAAGCGCTTCATGTTCGACTACGTCCCCGACGTGTTCCGCAAGCAGTACGCGGACACCGAGGAGGAGGCCGACCGGTGGTACAACGACGCCGACAACAACCGCCGCCCACCCGAGCTGCTGCCTCGTGACGAGGTCGCCCGGGCGATCAACTCCGAGGTCAAGGCCGGGCGCGGCACCCCGGCCGGCGGCGTCTACCTCGACGTGTCCACCCGGATGCCGGCCGAGACCATCACCCGGCGGCTCCCGTCGATGTATCACCAGTTCAAGGAGCTGGCCGATGTCGACATCACCAAGGAGCCGATGGAGGTCGGACCGACCTGTCACTACGTGATGGGCGGCGTCGAGGTCGAGCCCGACAGCGCGGCCGCGATGGGCTCGGTCGAGGGCCTGTTCGCCGCGGGCGAGGTGTCCGGCGGCATGCACGGCTCCAACCGTCTCGGCGGCAACTCGCTGTCCGACCTGCTGGTGTTCGGCAAGCGCGCCGGTGAGCACGCCGCCGCGTATGCCGAGTCGCTGCCCAAGCGGCCCAAGGTCGACACGTCCGACGTGGAGGCTGCGGTGCTCACGGCGCTCGCGCCGCTGGAGAGGCAGGGCGGCGAAAACCCGTACACCCTGCAGCAGGATCTCCAGGCGGTGATGGGCGACCTGGTCGGCATCATCCGGCGCGAGAGCGAGCTGACCGACGCGCTCAAGCGGCTCCAGGAGCTCAAGGCGCGCGTCGCCCAGGTCGGCGCGGCCGGTGGCCGCCGTTACAACCCGGGCTGGCACCTTGCGCTCGACCTGCGCAACATGCTGATCGTCTCGGAGTGCACGGCCAAGGCGGCGCTCGAGCGTGAGGAGTCCCGCGGCGGTCACACCCGCGAGGACTTCCCGCAGATGAACCCGCAGTGGCGGCTGGTCAACCTGGTCTGCTCGCTGGACCGCTCGGGCGACGTGCACCTCGAGCGCAAGTCGCTGCCCCGCATGCGCGACGAGCTGATCCAGCTGTTCGAGCGCACCGAGCTGTCGAAATACCTGACCGAGGACGAGCTGTCCCAGTTCGACGCGATCGAGGGCCCGAAGGGCGACGCCCGCATCCCCGGCGTCCGCACCGACGGGCAGAGCAAGACGGAGGCGAAGTAATGGGCACCAAGCGCCACTTCCGCGTCTGGCGGGGCGACTCGGCCGGCGGCGACATCCAGGATTTCGATGTCGAGGTCAACGACGGCGAGGTCGTGCTCGACATCATCCACCGGCTGCAGGCGACGCAGACCCCCGATCTCGCGTGCCGGTGGAACTGTAAGGCCGGCAAGTGCGGCTCGTGCTCGATGGAGATCAACGGCAAGCCGCGGCTGGGTTGCATGACCCGCATGTCGACGTTCGAAGAGGACGAGACGGTCACAATCACGCCGCTGCGCACCTTCCCGGTCATCCGCGATCTCGTCACCGACGTGTCGTTCAACTACGACAAGGCGCGCGAGACACCGGCCTTCGCGCCGCCCCCCGGGGTGGCGCCGGGTGACTACCGGATGCAGCAGATCGACGTCGAGCGGAGCCAGGAGTTCCGCAAGTGCATCGAGTGCTTCCTCTGCCAGAACACGTGCCATGTCGTACGCGACCACGAGGACAACAAGGCGGCGTTCTCCGGCCCGCGCTCCTTCATCCGGGCCGCCGAGCTCGACATGCACCCGCTCGACGACCGTGAGGACCGCAAGGAGTACGCGCAGGCTCACCAGGGCATGGGCTTGTGCAACATCACCAAGTGCTGCACCGAGGTCTGCCCCGAGCACATCAAGATCACCGACAACGCGATCATCCCGATGAAGGAACGCGTGGTCGACCGCCGCTACGACCCGCTGGTCTGGCTCGGCCGCAAGATCTTCCGCCGCGACCAGCTCAACGGCTCCGACGGCGAGTCGATGGCGCCGAGCACCTCGGTCGGCGTCACCGACGTGGCCAAGGGCGCGCCCTACACGACCAATCGCCTGCCGGAGAACCCGCCGGTCCGCGAGGACGGCCGCATGGACGTCACCGAAGTGACCCTGCCCAACCCGGGCGGCCCGTCCCCGTTCGGCGATCAGACGTTCCCGCTGCCGCCCGACAAGGTGAGCTACCAGCAGCCCGGCCCGCGGCACGGCAGCCTCGGCGAGGACGGCAACCGCAGCGAAGACGGCCACCACCAGACCCACTGATCAGCCCGCCCAGACCCCGAACACCCGGCCGCCGACGCCACGTCGGCGGCCGGTCGTGTCCGTGGCTGTTGCGCCCTCGGCTCAGGGGCCGGACGGCTTGCCGGTGTTGTTTTCCAGCCAGAGCTCCAGGCCGTCGAGCAGGCGTTCCAGGCCGAAGGCGTACGTCTCTTCCAGCACCTGATCGGGGTCGTTGGGCATCGGGCCGGTCTCCTGGCGCCACTTCTCGTAGTTGGGGTTGTCCGAGGCGAGCCGCTGCAGGTAGGGCTCGACGTCCTCGGCGATCTGCTCGTATGTCTGGCCGGTGCGCTTGAGGGCCGACTTGATCGCCGACTCGGACGTGGCCGCCCCGATCGCGTGTGAGTTGAGCACCGCGGTCGCGTGTGACAACGCCATGCCTCGGAAGCCCGCCGCGATGAAGAGCGCCACCAACCGCTCACCGAGACGCATCGCGTTGGGCCCGATGGTGGGATGCAGACCGAGCAGGCCGATCGCCCACGGGTGCCGGAGCAGCGCCGACCGCATCCCGTTGGCGCTGATCGAGGCGCCGATCCGCCAGCCGGTGTCACCCGGCTCGGGCACGTAGATCTCGCCGAGCACCTCGTCGACGGCCAGCTCGAGCAGCTCGTCCTTGTTGGCCACATGCCAGTAGAGCGACGTCGCCCCCGAGCCGAGCTTGGTGCCCAGCCGGCGCATGCTGAGCCCGGCCGGGCCCTCGGCGTCGAGCAACTCCATCGCCGCGCGGACGATCTGCTCACGGCTCAGGGTCGGCTGGCCGGTCTGGGCACGCGGTGGGCGCAACCAGACGGAGCCGGTGAACGAGTCGGACCTCGGCGGCATGCACATTCCTCTCGACCTGCCCATCCTAAAGCCACTCGCACAGTGTTCGAGCCCACTGGTACGGTGTGCGAGCCAATCGAACACCGTACGAGAGAGGCCGTCATGACGGAGCGCAACCCTCGGCGTTGGTTGATCCTCGGTGTGCTGTGTCTGAGCCTGCTGGTGGTCGTCGTCGACAACATGGTGCTGAACATCGCGATCCCGTCGCTCATCCGCGACCTCGGCGCGAGCACCGCCCAGATTCAGTGGATCATCGACGCGTACATCCTGGTCTTCGCCGGCCTGCTGCTCACGGCGGGCAGCCTGTCGGACCGCCACGGCCGTCGCCGCGGACTGGTCATCGGCCTGGTCGTCTTTGGCGGCGCCTCGGTGCTGGCGACCCTCTGCCGGACCCCGGAGCAGCTCATCGCCGCACGCGGCCTGATGGGGGTCGGGGCCGCGTTCCTCATGCCGGGCACCCTCTCGATCCTCACCACGGTCTTCGCCGAGGACGAGCGCAAGAAGGCCATCGCCATCTGGAGCTCGGTGCTCATGCTCGGCGCGCTGGGCGGGCCCAGCCTCGGCGGCCTGCTCCTCGAGCACTTCTGGTGGGGCTCGATCTTCCTGCTCAACGTGCCGATCGCGATCCTCGGCATCCTCGCCGCGCTGGCCGTCATCCCCGAGTCCCGCGGCACGGCGAGCCGGCCCGACCTCCTCGGCGCGCTGTTGTCGATGATCGGCATGACCGCCCTGGTCTGGGCCGTGATCTCGTCGGCCCAGGACGGCTGGAGCTCGATCTCCACCCTCGGCGGTTTCGTCGTCGCGGCCCTCGGACTCACCGCCTTCGCCCTGTGGGAGCGCAAAGTCGCCGAGCCGATGCTGCCACTCAAGCTCTTCCGCAACCGCAACTTCGCGGGCGCCAGCCTCTCGATCGTCCTCCTCTCGTTCTCCGCGGGCGGGGTGCTGGTCGCGCTGACGCAGTACCTCCAGTTCGTGCTCGGCTACGAACCCCTGAAAGCCGGCACGGCCTTCATTCCGATGATCGTCACCGCCATGGTCTTCAACGGCGTGGGCGTCGTCGTCGACAAGAGATTCGGCACCCGTACGGCCCTGGCCGCCGGGCTGCTGCTCATGGCCGGCGGCTTCGGGATCCTCACCTCGCTCTCTCCGGGAGACGGCTATCTCAAGCTGGCGTTCGCCCTCGTCGTCATGGGCATGGGCAGCGGCACAGCCGGGCCGGCCGCCTACGGCACGCTGATGAGCGCGCTTCCGCCCGAGCGGGTCGGCGTCGGCTCGGCGGTGAACGACACCGTGCAGCAGGTCGGCACCGCGCTGAGCGTTGCCGTGCTCGGCAGCGTGCTCACCGCCACCTATCGCGCGGCCATGCCCACCGACGCGGCCGACCAGGCCCGCGACTCGATCGGCGAGGCGCTGCGGATCGCGACGGCGACCGGTGATGCGGCGCTCGCCCGGGCCGCGCAGGATTCGTTCGTCTCGGCGATCGCATCAACCTCTCTGATCGGTCTCGTCGGCGGAGTCGTAGCAGCGGTGGTCGCGGTGGCCGTCCTGCGTCCGTCGCCGAAGGGCGTACCAGACGATGCCGCCGCCGAGCCGGAGTCGCAACTGGCCGGCTGAGGCCTGTGGACAACTCGGGCCCGGACGAAAAGGGCTGTGGACAACGAAACGATCCTCGAACAACCGTACTAACATGGCGGCATGACCAGCACCTACCAGCCGTCGATGTTCGACCTGCCCGGCGACGCCGGGGGCGGCCCCGCCTCCGGCGTCGGCGAGCTCGCCGGCCGCGTCACCCGTCATCGCCTCACGGCCGGTGCCTGGGTCGACGTGCTGCCCGGCTGGCTGCACGGGTCGGACGACGTCTTCGAGTCCCTGCTGGGCATCGACTGGCGCGCCGACCGCCGCCAGATGTACGACAACGTCGTCGACGTGCCCAGGCTGCTGCGCTGGTTCGGCGGCGATGAGCAGCTGCCCCATCCCGCCCTCACCGAGGCTCGGTCCTCGCTCAACGCCCACTACGCCGACGAGCTGGGCGAGGAGTTCGTCACCGCAGGCATGTGCCTCTATCGGGACGGCCGCGACAGCGTCGCCTGGCACGGTGACACGATCGGCCGCTCGGCCCGGCACGACACGATGGTGGCCATCGTGTCCGTCGGCTCGCCGCGCCACCTCTCGCTGCGCCCGCGGGCGGGCGGCCACGAGACGCTGCGCTTCCCGCTCGGCCACGGCGACCTGATCGTCATGGGCGGCTCCTGCCAACGCACCTGGGAGCACGCGATCCTCAAGACGGCCCGGCCCGTCGGCCCGCGCATCAGCATCCAGTTCCGCCCCGTCAACGTGGCCTGAGCCGACCCGGCACCCATCGACCGCAGCCGCATCACCGGCACCAAGCCGCCGCGCCACCGCCCCGCGCCGCCGCGCCACCACGCCGCGCCACCACGCCTGCCGGGCCGCCGCCGCTACTGAGCGGGCCGCACCTCGCCGCCGGCCGGGCGCACCCGGCTCCGAGCCGCCGCCCCGTCGGGCCACTGTGCCTCCGGTGCCCCGCTACCGACACCCGACGCCCGACCGCCAGACCCGAACGCCCGGTTCTGCGCCCTGGCGCAAAGCTCGCCGTCGGAAGCCCCGAGCGACCCCATACCGTGCGATAAATCTCGATGGAAACAACTTGGAAACAGGCGGTT
Organism: Actinoplanes sp. M2I2; assembly: GCF_023544445.1. GTDB lineage: Bacteria > Actinomycetota > Actinomycetes > Mycobacteriales > Micromonosporaceae > Actinoplanes. Next base: position 87,330 of record NZ_JALPVJ010000010.1, read on the forward strand.
GACGTGCGCGGAGAGAAAGTTACACTGCGAGTGTAAATAGTTGACCTTCACGCTCCACAGAGGACGGGCCGTGCCTTCCGGCGCTTCCGTTCGTCCGGCCACTCCGCCGCTCCGAGCCGAGGTGACCATGTCAACGGATCCGCGAGACGACTCGACCGACGCCGATCAGGGACTGTCCCTGCACCACATCACCGTTCGCTTCGGGGGGCTGCTCGCCCTCGACGACGTCTCCCTGCGGGTCGCGCCGGGACGCATCGTCGGCATCATCGGGCCCAACGGCGCGGGCAAGACCACCCTCTTCAACGTGATCTGCGGCTTCGTCCCGCCGCAGTCGGGCACCCTCGCCCTCGACGGGAAGCCCTTCCGTCCCCGGCCCCACCACCTCAACCGGCACGGCATCGCCCGCACGCTGCAGGGGGTCGGCCAGTTCAGCGGCATGACCGTCCTGGAGAACGTGCTGGTCGGCGCCCGCTCCCGCCGGCCCGAGACCGACGCCTGGGAGGCCTTGGAACGCTGCGGCGTCGCCGAGCACGCCCGCGCCCTGCCGGGCTCGCTGCCCTACGCGAAACGCAAACGCGTCGAGCTGGCCCGCGCCCTGGCCGCCAAGCCACGCATCCTCATGCTCGACGAGCCGGCCGGCGGCCTGGACGCCGACGAGATCCGCTGGCTGGCCGACCTCATCCAGGGGGCCGAGACCACCGTGCTGCTCGTCGAGCACCACATGGAACTGGTCATGTCGGTGTGCGACGAGATCCTCGTTCTCGACTTCGGCAAACCCATCGCCCTGGGCAGCCCGGCCGAGATCCGCACGAACGACCAGGTCGCCGAGGCCTATCTGGGGGCTGCCGCATGACCGCGCTGCTCGACGTCGAGGGGCTCACGGCCGGCTACGGCGCCGCCCCGGTGCTGCACGAGGTCAGCCTGACCGTCCAGCCTGGACAGATTGTCGCGGTCCTCGGGGCCAACGGCGCCGGCAAGTCGACGCTCCTGCGCACGCTGTCCGGCCTGCTGCCGGCTCAGCAGGGACGCATCCTCTTCGACGGCAAGGATCTGAGCGGCATCAAGGTCGAGCGGATGGTGCACCACGGCATAGCCCATGTGCCCGAGGGCCGCGGCGTCGTCACCGAGCTGACCGTCGACGAGAACCTTCGCCTCGGTGGCCTCTGGCGCAAGCCGCAGCCCCCGCTCGAGCCGATCTACGAGCTGTTCCCCCGGCTCGCCGAACGCAAGAGTCACCTGGGCCACCAGCTCTCCGGCGGCGAGCGCCAGATGCTCGCACTTGGCCGCGCCCTGGTCGCCCAGCCCCGCCTGCTGCTGCTGGACGAGCCGTCCCTCGGCCTCGCTCCCAAGATCACCGCCCACATCATGGCGTTGCTGCGTGACCTGCGTGATCGCACCGGTCTGGCCGTCCTGCTGGTCGAGCAGAACGTCCGCAGCGCGCTCTCGATCGCCGACGAGGGCGTCGTGCTGTCGCTCGGTCGCATCGTGACCCGCCACGACGCCGCGACGCTCGTCGACGACGCCGACCTCCGGCACGCCTACCTGGGGTTCTGACATGGACCGTTTTCTCTTCCTGACCTTCGACGGGCTCAGCCGGGGCGCCGTCTACGCGGCGTTCGCGCTGGCCCTGGTGCTCATCTGGCGGGCCACGCGCATCGTCAACTTCGCGCAGGGCGCGATGGCGGTCGCGACGGCCTACGTGGCCTATTCGGTGGCCGACGCGACCGGTTCCTACTGGCTGGGGTTCATCGTCGCGCTCGTAGCCGGCCTGCTGCTCGGGGCCGGTGTCGAACGCGTGGTCATGCGTTTCGTCGACCATTCGTCGCCGCTCAACGGCGTCGTCGTCGCGCTCGGGCTGGTGCTCATCATCCAGGGCGTGCTCGGCATGATCTACGGCAACGAGTTCCGGCCGGCCACGGCCCCGTTCAGCCGTGACGCCTTCGACATCGGCGGCGTCGCCCTGCTCTCCCGCTACGACCTGTTCGTCTTCGCCGCGGTGGGCGCGGTGGTCGTCCTTCTGACGCTCCTTTTCACCCGTACGTCCACCGGCCTGCGCATGCGGGCGGCGGCCTTCGCACCGGACGTCTCGCGGCTGCTCGGCGTCCCGGTCGGCGGCATGCTGACCCTCGGCTGGGCGCTCGCCGCCGCCGTGGGCTCGCTGGCCGGCATGCTCGTCCTGCCCACCGAGCTGGGCCTGCACCCGACAGCGATGGACATCGTCTTCATCTCGGCGTTCACGGCGGCCGTGGTCGGCGGGCTCGACAGCCCGATCGGTTCGGTGCTCGGCGGCCTGATGGTGGGGCTGCTGCTGTCGTACATCAGCGGTTATCTCGGCGCGACGGTCGCCCCGATGGCCGTCCTGGCCCTGCTTGTGGTCGTCCTCCTGAGCCGCCCCGACGGACTGTTCGCCCGATCGAAAGCGAGGACCGCATGAGGCCGGGACCGCGCCCGAGCGACCGCAGGAAGGCGAGGACAGCATGACCGTCGTCCGTGACCGGGTCGCCACGAGAATCGCCTCACCCCCGATGCACCGGCGGTTGAGCCCGCTGCTCGTGGTGGTGATCGGCGCTGCCATCGTCGTGGCCCTGACCTACACGCTGCCGCCGTTCCGCACCTACCAGCTCGCCACCGTCGGGGCCTACCTGTGCGTCACCGCGGGGCTGACCGTCCTCACCGGACTCAACGGCCAGCTCTCGCTGGGCCACGGCGCGCTGATGGCGACCGGCGCGTACACGCTGGCGCTCTGGCAGAACAAGTTCAACCTGCTCGCCGTCGGCATCGTCGTCGCAATCCTGGTCACCACGGCCGTCGGCGCGGTCATCGGGCTGGCGGCGGCGAGACTGCGCGGGCCCTACCTGGCCGGCCTCACGCTGGCCGTCGCCGTGGTCGTCCCCTCGATCGCCAGCACGTTCGACGGGACCTTCAACAGCGACCAGGGCCTGTCGGTGATCCTGAACCCACCTCCCGACACCATGACCGTCGAGCAGTGGCAGGCCTGGGTCTGCTGGGGCGGCGCCCTGCTCACCGTGCTCGCGCTGGCGCTGCTGACTCGGGGCCGGTTCGGACGCGACATGCGGGCCGTGCGCGATGACGAGACAGCAGCCCGTCTCGCCGGCATCAGCATCGCCCGCACCCAGGTCACGGCGTTCGTCGTCTCGGCCGCCTGCGCCGGTCTGGCCGGCGCCCTGTTCGCGGTGATCGCCCAGAGCGTCTCCCCCGGCGCGTTCCCGCTCACCCTGTCGCTGTTCCTGGTGATGGCCATCGTCATCGGCGGTCTCGGCCGGCTCACCGGCGCCCTGATCGGCGCCCTGCTGCTGGTCGCGCTGCCCGCGGTGGCGCACGAGATCGGCGAGGCGGCCGGCTCGCAGCGGCTGGAGGGCAACCTCGCGCTCACCTTCTTCGGCGTCGTCCTCGTCGTCGTCATGCTCGCCGCCCCCGGCGGCCTTGCTTCGCTGCGAATCCCGCTCAAAAAGAAGGGCCAACGATGAAACGCACCGCGATCGTCCTCGCCGCCGTGCTCCTGGCCGCGGCCGGCTGCAGCAATTCCGGCAACAGCAACGGTGGTGGCAGCAGTGCCGACACTCCGGGGGTGACCGACTCCGAGATCGTGGTGGGCACGCACATGCCGCTCACCGGTCCGGCCGCCGCCGGTTACTCCAAGATCGCCCCAGCCACCAAGGCCTACTTCGACTATGTGAACGCGAACGGTGGCGTCCACGGCCGCAAGATCACATACAAGATCATGGACGACGGCTACAACCCGGCCAACACCCAGCAGGTCGTACGCCAGCTGGTGCTGCAGGACAAGGTCTTCGCCATCCTCAACGGCCTGGGCACGCCCACCCACAGCGGCGTGCTCGACTTCCTCAAGACCAACCGGGTGCCCGACCTCTTCGTGGCCAGCGGCAGCCGCAGCTGGAACCAGCCCGACAAATATCCCGGCACGTTCGGCTTCAACCCCGACTACACCGTCGAGGGCAAGATCCTGGCCACCCACGTGAAGGAGAAGCACTCCGGCAAGAAGGTGTGCTTCCTCGGCCAGGACGACGACTTCGGGCGCGACAGCCTGGCCGGTATCGAGAAGATCCTCGGCCCGGTCGCGGCCAAGCAGTCGTACGTGACCAGCAACCCCAACGTCGGGCCGCAGATGGGCGCGCTCAAGGCGGCCGGCTGCCAGGTCGTCATGCTCGCCACCGTCCCCGGCTTCACCGCGCTCTCGATCGGCACCGCCGCCAAGATCGGCTTCAAGCCGCAGTTCGTGGTCAGCAACGTGGGGTCCGACCCGACCACGCTGGCCAAGACGCTGGGCGCGGCCGCGCCGCTGCTCGAGGGCGTCGTGGCGGCGAACTACCTGCCGCTGGCCACCGACACGGCGAACCCGTGGATCCAGCTCTACTCCAAGGTCAACACCCAGTACAACGCCAATGCCGAGCTGGACAACAACGTCGTGTACGGCATGTCCGTCGCGTACCTGTTCGTCCAGTCGCTGCAGTCGGCCGGCAAGGATCTGACCCGTGACGGCGTCATCGAGGCGGTCAAGAAGGGCGGCTTCACCGGCCCCGGCCTGGTGCCGGTCCGCTATTCGGCGAGCGACCACTCCGGGTACGGCGGCGAGCAGCTCACGACCATCAAGGGCGGCAAGGCCGAGTACTTCGGCGACGCCTACCGCACCGACGACGCGGACGGCGCGGTCGAGGTCTACAAGACCGCGGCGGTGGCCCCGCCAGCGAACGGCATCCCGGCTGCCTAAGGTGGGCTGCGGGATCAAATGATCGAAACTGACGAGGGAGCGGCGATGGCGGACCAAGTGGCGATCGTGACGGGAGCCAGCAGAGGGATCGGGTTCGCCATCGCGCAACGCTTCGTGGCCGACGGGTACAAGGTCTGCATCACCGGCCGGGACGCGGCCGCGCTCGACTCGGCGGCCAAGGACCTGGGCGGCGCCGACGTGGCGATCGGTGTGGCCGGCAAGGGCGACGACCCCGACCACCGGGCCGCGGTCGTCGACACCGTGCTCGGCCAGTTCGGGCCGGTCACCGCGCTGGTCAACAACATCGGCATCAACCCGGTCTACGGCCCGCTGGGCTCGATCGACCTGGGCGCGGCCCGCAAGATCTTCGAGGTCAACGTCCTCGGCACGCTCGGCTGGGTGCAGGAAGCCCTGCGCGGCGGGCTGGCCGAGGGCGGCTCGATCGTCAACATCTCCTCGGTCTCGGGCGTGCGCCCGGCGCCCGGCATCGGCTTCTACGGCGTCACCAAGGCCGCGCTGATCCACCTCACCGAGGAGCTGGCCGTCGAGCTGGCGCCCAAGGTGCGGGTCAACGCGGTCGCTCCCGCCGTGGTCAAGACCAAGTTCGCGTCGGCGCTCTTCGAGGGACGGGAGGATCAGGTGTCGGCCGGCTATCCGCTGGCCCGGCTGGGCGTCCCCGAGGACGTGGCCGGCGCGGTCGCGTTCCTCAGCTCGGCCGACGCGGGCTGGATCACCGGGCAGACCATCGTCATCGACGGCGGCGTCACGCTGACCGGGAAGATGCAGTGAAGCGCGTCGTCGTGACGGGCGCCGGCGGCGGGATCGGCGCGGCCCTGGCCCGCCGGTTCGCGAGCGAGGGGGCCGAGGTCATCGTCAACGACCTCGATCCGGCCGCGGCCGAGGCGGTGGCCAGCGACATCGGCGGCCTGCCGGTGCCGGGCGACGCGGCGAACGAGGACGACACCCGCCGCCTGATCGACACCGCCTGGGCCGAGCTCGGCGGCATCGATCTGTTCTGCGCCAACGCCGGTGTGCTGACCGCGGGCGACGAGAGCACGCCGGACGACGTGTGGACCCGCGACTGGAACGTCAACGTGATGTCCCACGTCTACGTCACCCGCGCGTTGCTGCCCCGCTGGCTGCAGGACGACCAGCCCAAGCGCCTGCTCATGACGGTCAGCGCGGCCGGCTTGCTCACCCTGCTGGGCAGCGCCCCCTACGCGGTCACCAAGCACGCCGCCCTCGCGTACGCGGAATGGCTGCGCGCGACCTACCACCACCGCGGCATCACCGTGCAGGCGCTGTGCCCACAGGGTGTCCGCACCGACATGCTGACCCGGGGCAGCGAGCGGGGCAGCGCCAGCGCCGCGCTGCTGGCCGAAAGCGCCCTGGAGCCCGACGTGGTCGCGGCCAAGGTGGGCGAGGCCCTGCTGGGCGACAGCTTCCTGATCCTGCCGCACCCCGAGGTGGCCGAGTTCTATCGCCTGCGCGCCGGTGACCCCGACCGCTGGCTGGGCGGCATGAACAAGATGCAGCGCGCGTTCGAGAGCGGCGCCCGATGAAGGGGCTCGATCTCGAGCACCTGCAGGCGTACCTGGGAAGTACGCGCCCGTTGACCGGGAGCATGTTCGCCGGTGGCCGGTCGAATCTCACGTACGCGATCACCGACGGCGAGCAGCGCTGGGTGTTGCGCCGGCCGCCGCTCGGCCATGTGCTGCCGACGGCGCATGACATGACGCGCGAACACCGCGTCCTCGAAGCCCTGTCGAAGGCCGGTTTCCCCGCGCCGCGGCCGGTGCTGCTCTGCACCGACACCGAGGTGATCGGGGCGCCGTTCTATCTGATGGAGCACGTCGACGGGACGATCTACCGCGACGTGTCTCAGCTCGAGCACCTCGGCCCGGAATCGATGCGGGCGCTGAGCCTGTCGCTCGTGGACACCCTGGCCGACCTGCACGCGCTCGACCCGGCGGCGATCGGGCTGGCCGACTTCGGCCGCCCCGAGGGGTTCAACCAGCGCCAGGTCCGCCGGTGGAAGAAGCAGCTCGACGCGTCCCGCAGCCGGGAGGTGGCCGGCATCGAGGAGCTGCACGCCCGTCTCGCGGTCCACATCCCGGACGGCGGGCCCGGGACGGTCGTGCACGGCGACTTCCGTCTCGACAACGTGCTGATCGGCGAGCAGCTGCAGGTCAACGCGGTGCTGGACTGGGAGATGTCGACGCTGGGCGACCCGCTCAGCGACGTCGCCCTGATGTTCGTCTACGCCGACCTGCCGCTCAACCCCGGCGCCGACGGCACGCCCACCGCGCCGCTGCGGGTGCCCGGGCATCCGAGCCTGGCCGAGCTGGGCACGCGCTACGCCGAGCGCAGCCGGCGGGACGTCAGCGACCTGCATTGGTACGTGGGATTCGCCGCCTTCAAGCTGGCGGTCATCCTGGAAGGCGTGCACTACCGCTACGTTCAGGGCCAGACCGTCGGCGCGGGTTTCGAGACGATCGGCGCCATGGTCGGCCCCCTGGTCATGCGCGGCCACGAGGCGCTGGAGGGACACTGATGGAGTTCGCCTTCGACGAGCGGACCGAGGACTACCGCAAGCGGCTTCTCGGGTTCATGGACGACCACATCTATCCGGCCGAGGCCGAGTTCCACAGCGAAGGATGGGAACCGCCGCCGATCCTGGCCCGGTTGCAGGCCCAGGCCAAATCGGCCGGGCTGTGGAACCTCTTCCTGCCCGGCGAGCACGGCGCCGGACTGACCAACCTGCAGTACGCGCCGCTCGCCGAGATCACAGGTCGCAGCCCGCACCTGGCGCCGCCCGCGCTCAACTGCGCCGCGCCCGACACCGGCAACATGGAGGTGCTGGCCGAGTTCGGCACCGACGAGCAGAAGCAGCAGTGGCTCCTGCCGTTGCTCGACGGCACGATCCGCTCGGCCTTCGCGATGACCGAGCCGCAGGTCGCCTCGTCCGACGCGACCAACATCGGCACCCGCATCGAGCGCGACGGCGACGACTACGTCATCACGGGACGCAAGTTCTACATCACCGGCGCGATGAACCCGAACTGCCGCATCTTCATCGTGATGGGCAAGACCGACCCCGACGCGGCCCGGCACGTGCAGCAGAGCATGGTGCTGGTCCCCCGCGACACCCCGGGCGTGACCGTCAAGCGCGGCATGACGGTCTTCGGCTACACCGACGGTGATCACGGCGGCCACGCCGAGGTGCTGTTCGAGGGCGTACGGGTGCCGGTGTCGAACCTGATCGGCGAGGAGGGCGGCGGCTTCGCGATCTCGCAGGCGCGGCTCGGCCCGGGTCGCATCCACCACTGCATGCGGCTGATCGGGATGGCCGAGCGGGCCCTCGAGCTGATGTGCATGCGAGCGTTGAGCCGCACCCCGTTCGGCAAGCCGCTGGCCGAGCAGGGCGTCGTGCAGGACTGGATCGCCGAGTCGCGGGTGCGCATCGAGCAAGCCCGGCTGCTGGTGCTCAAGGCGGCCTGGCTGATGGACACGGTCGGCAACAAGGGAGCGCACACCGAGATCCAGGCCATTAAGATCATTCTGCCGGCCACAGTCGAGTGGATCGTCGACAAGGCCATCCAGACCCACGGCGCCGCAGGGGTCGGCCAGGACACGCCGCTGGCGGCGTTGTGGGCGGCCGCGCGCACGCTGCGGCTCGCCGACGGACCGGACGAGGTGCACAAGCGCTCGCTGGCCCGGCGGGAGTTGAACCGCTACCGGAGCGCAGCCTCATGACCCCCGCCCAACCCCGGGTCGACGGGCGCACAGCCCGTTCCGAACGCACCCGCAACGCCATCGTCGACGCCCAGCTGCAGCTCATCCGCGAGGGTGACCTGCGGCCCACGGCCGACCGCATCGCCAAGACGGCCGGCGTGTCGCTGCGCGCGCTGTGGAGTCACTTCGCCGACATGGAGGCGCTGTTCACGGCGAGCGGCAAACGGGTGCTCGAGCTGCGCGACGCCGCCCACCGGCCGATCTCACCCGACCTGCCCCTGACCGAACGCATCGACGCGTACTGCCGCCAGCGGGCCCGGCTGCTCGAACAGATAGGCCCGACGGCCAAGGCAGCCGCGATCAAGGAGCCGTTCAGCGAGACGCTGCGCCGCTATCGCCGCATGCACGTCAAGCGGGTGCGGGACGAGCTCGCCACCCTCTTCGCGGCCGAGATCGACGGCAACGAAGAGCTGCTCGACGCGCTGACCGCCATCAGCATGTGGCCCACCTGGTCGACGTGGCGCGAGAACATGGACCTGTCGGTCGCCGCCGCCCGGGCCGCGCTGGCCCGCACCATCACCGCCCTGCTGGCAGCGCGCTGAACCAAGCCGTCCCCCGCGCCGAACCGAGCTGTGCGCCGACTCGCGCGCGGGATCAGGACGGCGCCGCGGGCCGCGGGAATGAGGTCGGTACTGCGGGCCGCGGGATTTAGGTCGGCACCGCGGGCCGCGGGAATGAGGTCGGCACCGCGGGCCGCGGGAATGAGGTCGGCACCGCGGGGCGGGGCTTCGCGTTGGCCAGGCGGATGCCGCTGTGGCCAAGCGTGCTCCGGACGACCTCGTCCCAGAAGGGCCACAGGTTGTCGAGCACGCGCAGCTGGATGCCGGCCGCGGCGTGGCACGCGAGCAGGTCGCCGACCTCCTCGGCCGGGCCCAGCGGCTCGACCGGCTCGGTGGCGACCATCGCGTGCGGCTGGGACCCCGGCGAGGCGATGGGCCGGAACAGCCCCGCTGGGAGCCGATAGGCGTAGAGCCTGGTCGTGCGCAGCGCATCCAGCCACCCGTACTCGACGGCATGGACCCGGTCTCCACACCCCGCCCCGACGATGCGATCCCGGTCCACATCGGAGGTACCGTCGATCACCCAGGCCATGGCCCGCGGACACTGGCGCGGAAACCAGTAGTCGGGCGCACGGTCGTGGCCGACCGCCCACACGTACGCCTCGGCCTCTCTCGACGTCGGCGCGACGTGCGGCACGAACCGGGTGATCGTCGGGTCTTCGCTGAAGTGCAGCACTTCGCCGGGCCGGGGACGCATTCCACTCTTTCTACCGGAAGCAAGTGAGCGGGGCAGCGCCCTCCTCGATCATCCCGCCATCAGGCCAGCGTCACCACTGAGCGAGCGCCCTCTCCCCGGGCCATGCGGTCGAAGGCGGCCGGCACGTCGGCCAGCCCGATGCGGTCGGTGATGAGGTGGCCGAGCGACAGACGGCCGGACAGCACCTCGTCGGCCAGGGCCGGGATCTCGACGTCGAAGTCGGCCGAGCCGTAGACCGAGGAGCGCAACGTGCGCGCCGACGAGAAGATGTCCAATGCGGACAGCATGACCTGGTCGTCGTTCGAGCCCATGCCGACCACGGTCACCTTGCCGCCGCGGCGGGTGGCCCGCCACGCGGCCCGGATCGTCACGGCGCGGCCCACGCACTCGAAGGCGTGGTCGGCCCCGCGGCCCGAGGTGCGCCCCCGGATGTCCTTGGACAACGCGTCGGACGAGACCACGAAATCGGACGCGCCGGCCGCCTCGGCCAGACCCTTCTTCGCCTCGGACACGTCGACCGCGATCACGTCGGACGCGCCGGCGGCCCGGGCCGCCGCGACGACCGACAACCCGACGCCGCCGAGCCCGATCACCACGACCGACTCGCCCGGGCGCACCTGGGCCGTGTTGCGCACCGCGCCCGCCCCGGTCAGCACCCCACAGCTGAGCAGGGCCGCGGTCTCGAACTCGAGCGCCGAAGGCACCTTGATCACCGCGTTCTGCGGGGCGACCACCTGGTCGGCGAAGGCGCCCAGACCGAGCGCCACGTGCACCGGCACGTCGTCGAGGGTCACGCCGTTCTCGAGCGAGGCCACGCCCGACGACGTCGAGCACAGCCACGGCTCACCGTTCTCACAGAACCAGCATGAGCGGCAGGCCGGCTGCCAGTTGAGCACCACGTGGTCGCCGACCGCGGCCCGGGTCACGTGCTCGCCCACCTCGACCACCTCGCCGGCCGCCTCGTGACCGAGCACCAGCGGATACGACGGGCGGATGGTGCCGTTCACCATGGACAGATCGGAATGGCACACGCCGGCCGCGCGCACCCGGACCCGGACCTGGCCCGGCCCGACCTCGGGCAGGCGCAGCTCGGCCACGGCGGGCGGGCTGCCGCCCTCCCGCAGCACCAGTCCGTTGAAGTAAGCCGTCATCGCTGGATCGCCTTCACTTGCTGGAACTCCGACAGACCGAACTCGCCCAGTTCACGCCCGACACCGGACTGCTTGTAGCCGCCGAACGGCGCGACCGGGTTGAACGAGCCGCCGTTGACGTCGACCTGACCCGTGCGCAGCCGCCGGGCGACCGCGAGCGCACGGTCGTCGGACCCCCAGACGCCGCCGGCCAGCCCGTACTTCGAGTTGTTGGCGATCGCGACCGCCTCGTCGTCGGACGAGAACGGGATGATCGACAGCACCGGCCCGAAGATCTCCTCCTGGGCGAGCTCGCTGGACGGGTCGACGTCGGCGAAGACGGTCGGCGCGACGAAATGCCCCTTGGCGGGCAGGGACGGCTCGCCGGTGACGCGCCGGGCCGTCGCCCGCTCGATGAAGCCGAGCACCCGGTCACGCTGGGCCCGGGAGACCAGGGGGCCGAGCCGGGTGTTCGCGTCGAAGGGATCGCCGACCGGATAGCCGTCGGCGGTCTTGGCGGCCAGCGCGACGGCCTCGTCGTAGTGGCTGCGGTGCACGAGCATCCTGGTCCAGGCCGTACAGGTCTGGCCCGAGTTGAGGAAGGCGTTGCCCACCCCGACCTTGACCGCCCGGGTCAGGTCGGCGTCCTCGAGGATGACGTTGGCCGACTTGCCGCCCAGCTCCAGTGCCACCTTGGCGATGCGGTCGGCGGCGGCGTGGGTGATCGCCCGACCGGTCGCCGTGGAACCGGTGAACGACACCATGTCGACGTCGGGATGCCCGGCGAGGGCCGCGCCGACCACCGGGCCGGTGCCGGTCACCACGTTGAGCACGCCGGCCGGGACGCCCGCCTCGTCGGCCGCGTCGATCAGCAGGAAGGCCACGAGCGGCGTCAGCTCGCTGGGCTTGAGCACGACCGTGCACCCGGCCGCCAGCGCCGCGGCGACCTTGGCCACGACCTGGTGCAGCGGGTAGTTCCACGGGGTGATCGCGCCGACGACGCCGATCGGCTCGTGCTCGATGAGCGAGTTGCCGACGGTGGTCTCCGGGGCCGGCCGCGCCGCCAGGTCAGCGTACGAACGAAGGACCGCAAGCGGAAGGCCGGCCTGGACCGCCTTGGCGATCTTGAGTGGCGCGCCCAGCTCGAGCCCGACGACCCGGGCGATGTCGCCCGCGCGGGCGGCCAGAGCGGTGTGCAGGCGGTCGAGCACCTCGGCCCGCCGGGTGGACGCGGCCCAGCCGTCGAAGGCCGCCCGGGCGGCCGCGACCGCGCGATCGACGTCGGCCGCCGTGCCCGCCGGCACGTGGCCCAGCACCTCTTCGGTGGCGGGATTTTCCACCGCGATCGTCTCGGTGGAGGCGGGTGTGACCCACTCTCCGCCGATGTAGAGGTGTGGCCGGTCGAACGATGTCATCAGCGGGTCCCCATCTCGTATCGGGCCGTGAGGCCGGTGATCAGCAGGTCCAGTCCGAGTTCGAAGGCGCCCTCGTCCACGGCTTCATGATGCTCCGCCAGACGGGGTGCGTGCCGAAGGTGTGGATAACGGTCGTACAGATCGGGGTCGACGTCGAAGCCGAGCGCGAACGACCCGAGCGACGAGCCCGTGACCAGGTATCTCATGAGCGCGCCGATGTGCGTGGCCTGTGCATAACTCCACCCGGCGTCGACCAGGGCCCCGTACACGGCCTCGGCCATCGCCAGCGACGCGGGCCGGCGGCCGGGGCCCCGGGCGAGCACCGGCACGACATTCGGGTGCTCGCTGAGCACGCCCCGATAGGAGTGGGCCCAGTGCCGCAACGCCTCGGCCCAGGGAGAACAGCCGAAGGCCGACACGTCGACCTGCTCGATCACCGCGTCGGCCACCGCGTCGACGATCTCGGCCTTGGTGGCGAAGTGGTTGTAGAGCGAGGGCCCCTGGACGCCCAGCTCGGTGGCGAGCCGGCGCGTCGAGAGCGCCTCCAGACCCTCCGCGTCGACCAGGGCCGACGCCGCCTCGACGATCCGCTGCCGGGTCAGCAGCGTCTGCCGGGGACGGGCCATGCGAGCTCCTGACGCGAAAAGAAGCACTGGACGTGTAAAAACTTACACCGCTAGTTTAACGGCATGGACTTCTCGCTCACCGACGAGGAACGCGCGATTCGCGACACCGCCCGCCAGTTCATCACCCGCGAGGTCATGCCGCTCGAACAGGAGGCGCTGCTGCGCGAGCGCCGCCACGAGCCCGGCCTCGACCGCAGCGAACTGCGCGAGCTTCAACAGAGGGCCAAGAAGTTCGGCTTCTGGGGTCTGTCCACACCGGAGGAGTACGGCGGGATGGACCTGCCGGCCGTGCTGCAGTCGCTGATCTGGACCGAGGTGGGCCGCACCTTCGTGCAGTTCAAGTTCGGCGGCGAGGCCGACAACATCCTCTACTACGCCAATGAGCAGCAGAAGCAGGAATACCTGGTGCCCACGATCGAGGGCGACCGGATCTCCTGCTTCGCGATCACCGAGCCCGGCGCCGGCTCCGACGCGGCGAACATCAAGCTCAGCGCCCGGCAGGACGGCGACGACTGGATCCTGAACGGCGAGAAGACGTTCATCACCAACGGCAACGAGGCCGACTTCGCCATCGTCGTCGCGGTCACCGACAAGGAGAAGGGCGTGCGCGGCGGCGGCACCACGGCGTTCCTGGTCGACCGGGAGATGGGCTGGCGCTCCGAGTTCATCCAGACCATGGGCGAGGGCGGCCCGGCCGCGCTGGTCTTCGACGAGGTCCGGGTGCCCGGCCGCAACATCCTGGGCGAGGTCGGCCAGGGGTTCGAGCTGGGTATGAAGTGGATCGGCAAGGGCCGCTACCTCATCCCCTCCAACGCCCTGGGCATCGCCGAGCGGTCGCTGGGCATGGCCATCGAGTACGCCAACACGCGCGAGACCTTCGGGCGCAGGATCGGTGAGAACCAGGCCATCCAGTGGATGATCGCCGATTCCGAGGTCGAGCTCGAGGCGGCCCGCTGGCTGATCCTGCGCGCCGCCTGGACGGTCGACCAGGGCGAGGACCCCCGGCACTCGTCGTCGATGGCCAAGCTCTACGGCGCCAATATGGTCAACAACGTGGTGGACCGGGTCATGCAGATCCACGGCGGGATGGGCTACACCCGCGAGCTTCCGATCGAACGGTGGTACCGCCAGGTGCGTTTGATGCGTATCTATGAAGGGACCGACGAGATGCAGCGCCTCATCATCTCGCGCGACCTGCTTCGCGGTTACACCAAAATCGGAGGGCACCTGGCATGACCGACTGCACCGGAGTCAGCGAAGTGCGATCCACGGGAGGCTCAGCATGACGCAACTGTCGCTCGCCACCGTCCTGGCGGAGTCAGCCCGGAAACATCCCGAGAAGATCGCGGTGATCGACAGCCTGACCACCGAGCGGATCAGCTACCGCGACCTCTGGCAGCAGACCCTCGCGTACGCGGGTGGCCTGCGCGAACTGGGCATCCGGCCCGGTGACGTGGTCGCGGTCCAGATCCCCAACCTGGCCGACTTCCCGCGGGTCTACTACGCCGTGCTGGCGGCCGGGGCCACGATCGTCCCGATGCACCTGCTCCTCACCCCGGAGGAGAACGCGTACGTCCTGCGCGACAGCGGCGCCAAACTGCTGGTCGCCCATTCCAGCCAGCTGGAGAACGCGGCCGCCGCGGCCAAGCTGGCGAGCATCCCCGTCGCCTCGGTCGGCCCGGCCGTCCCGGGGGTGACCCGCCTCGAGGACGCGGCCGCCGCCGGCAAGCCGCTGCGCACCTACGAGAGCCGCGAGGCCGAGGACGTGGCGGTCGTCTTCTACACGAGCGGCACGACCGGCAAGCCCAAGGGCGCCCTGCTGACCCACCTCAACCTGGTCATGAACACGATGGTCAACGTCTTCGACATCCATGACCTGAACGAGAACGACATCGTGATGGGCTGCCTGCCGCTCTTCCACACGTTCGGCCAGACCGTGGGCATGAACGGCACGTTCCGTCTGGGCGGCACGATCGTGCTGATGGCCCGGTTCACCGGCGAGGCCGCGATCCAGCTGATGGTCCGTGAGAACGTCACGATCTTCCACGGCGTGCCGACGATGTACATCGGGCTGCTCGAGGCCGCGGCCAAGGCCGACACGCTGCCCAGCCTCAAGCTCTGCGTCTCGGGTGGCGCCTCCCTGCCGGTGGCGGTGCTCGAGAAGTTCAACGAGACGTTCCACGCGACGATCTTCGAGGGCTACGGCCTGTCGGAGACCTCACCGACCGCCACGACCAACCAGCCCGCGTTCGGCGCCCGGCCGGGCACCGTCGGCCACGCGATCTGGGGGGTCGACGTCGAGATCGCCCGGCCGGAGATCGACGACCGGATCGAGCTGATGGACGACGGCGAACTGGGCGAGATCGTGATCCGCGGCCACAACGTCTTCGCCGGCTATCTCAACAACCCCGAGGCCACCCGTGAGGCCGTGGTCGACGGCTGGTTCCGCACCGGCGACCTCGGCACCAAGGACGGGGCCGGCTTCATCACGATCGTCGACCGCAAGAAGGACCTGGTGATCCGGGGCGGCTTCAACGTCTATCCCCGCGAGGTCGAGGAGGCGCTGGCCCGCCACCCGGCTGTGCTGCAGGTGGCGGTGATCGGCGTGCCCGACCCGGTGCACGGCGAGGAGATCTGCGCGGTGGTGGTGCCCGACCCCGGCGGCATCACGGCCGAAGAGCTGATCGAGTGGTCCCGCGAGAAGCTCGGCAAGCACAAGTACCCGCGGCAGATCCGGTTCGCCGAGCAGCTGCCGCTCGGCCCGAGCTTCAAGGTGCTCAAGCGGGAGCTGCGCAAGACGTACGCCTCAGGTGGGCCGGACGGCGAGCAGGGCGGGTAGTTCGGCGACGATCGGCTTGTCCGCGGGCAGCCAGTGCACGCTGTCCAGCTCGTTCTCCGCGAGCCAGCGCATGGAGGTGTGCTCCAGCGCCCGCGGCACGTCGCCGTCCAGCAGCCGGACGGCGAAGACCCGGAGCACGGCCCGGCCGTGCGCGAGCGGGACGTCGGGTCCGACCCGCTCGCCGACCTCGACGCGGACTCCCAGCTCCTCGGCGCACTCGCGAGCCAGCGCCTGCTGGTCGGTTTCGCCGGGTTCGACCTTTCCGCCGGGAAATTCCCACCGGCCGGCCACCTCGGCCGGCGCGGATCGTTCGCACGCCAGCACCCGTCCATCGGTGATGATCACCGCAGCCACGATGACTTTGCGTGACCGCGTGTCCTTGACATGCTGTTTCGGCGGCATGAATCAAGAGCTTCCCACAAAAGTTTACCGTTCAGGTTGCCCGAGGCGTCCCGATCGTCACGCAAACACGTATATGTGGGCGTGGACATGATTGTCGCGGGAAGCAAGACTTGTGGGCACCGACCATGACGACACGGCGACAGTTTGGCCACAAGCCGGCAACGACGCCTAGGGGGTGCGGCGATGCGGGCCAGAAGACAGCGTGTGAACCGGTCCGACTACCTGAGCGACGCGCTGACGTTGCTCAGCGGCTGGACGCGCGACGGCGTCCAGATCAAGCGCGAGCTGGTGTGCGACGAGAGTCAGCATGCCGCCTTGACGGAGCGGATCAAGGTGGCGGCGGACACACTGCGCATACGCCCCAGCATCCGGCGCGCTGATGGTCACACTCAGATCTGTCTGGGCGACCGCGACGGCGACACTCTCACCGACGGTGATGTCGCGCTGGCAGCCCGGATCGAGGACTTCTACCGTACGGTGACGGCTCCGCATAGCCCTTGATCGCTACCCTCGGGACCATGAGCGAAGTGATCTACGACAACAAGGGTCAGCTTCAGCAGATCGAGAGCGGCCTGCTGGACGGCGAGCAGATCATCGCCGTCTACGACGCGGTGGGCGCGGGCACCGGCTTCATCGGGCTGACCAACCGGCGCGTCATCATCCAGGACAAGTCGTTCGCCGGGAAACGCGTCGCGATCACGAGCATCCCGTACTCGAAGGTCAGCAGCGTCAGCGTGGTGAGCAACAAGAGCTGGGCCGGGCAGTTCTTCTCCACCGGCATCATCGCGATCACTGTCGGCACGCACACCTACGAGGTCGAGTTCCGCGGCTCCGAGAAGACGCACCACGTGCACAACGTGATCCTGCATTACGCCAGCTGAGCCGGTTTCACGGCTGAGCCGGTTTCACAGCAAGCCCGTTTCACAGCACCCGGGTCGGCAGCGGCGTCTCGGTCACCGAGCCGTCCGCCGCGCGCCTCAGCTCGTACCCCAGCGGGCCGGGGCGGTCGGCCACGGCCTCGACCAGCGTGGTGCCGTGATAGACCAGACCGGCCCCGTCGTCGGTCGCGTAGCCGTCGCCGAGCGTGCCGTCGCCGACGTACTCGTGCATCTTGGGCCGCCGCTGCTCCTCGGCGTCGTAGTGCACCCCATTGCTGTACGGCAGCCAGCCCAGCCCGTCGGTGAAGGCCTGCAGGTCGGGCCCGAAGCTGTCGGTGGTGCCGCCCTGGTGCCAGCAGATGGAGCCGGCCGAGACGCCGCTGAGCACGACACCCGACTGCCAGGCCTCGTGCAGGACCTCATCGACGCCGTGCGCCCGCCACAACGCGCACAGGTTGGCCACGCTGCCGCCGTGCACCCAGATGATGTCCTGCTCGAGCAGGTGTGCGCGGATGTCGGCGACGTTCGGAAACGGGAAGAGCTGCAGGTGGGAGACCACGAACTCGCTGCCGGCGAAGGCCCGGTAGTAGCCGCCGATGAGTTCCTCCAGATCGCCGGAGGCCTGGTTCAGCACACAGATGCGCGGCTTGGCCGTAGCGTTCGCGAGCTCGGCGGCGAACCGATGGATCTTGCCCGGCCGCAAGTCGAAGCGGCCACGCCGGCCGACCTCGAGGAACGCGCTGGTGGCCAGGATGGTGGGCTGGTCGGCGGTCACCGCACCATCATGGTGCATGCGTCGGTGGTGTCCAGCGCCAGGTCGGCGGCGATGTCGATGGCCAGCCGCAACCGCAGCGGATCACCCTCGAGCGCGGCGTAGGCCCGGTCGACCCGCTCGGCGAAGCGCTCGGGGGCGCCGGGCAGGGCGGCGGAGGCGGCCACGGCGCCCTTCTCGTTGATCAGCCAGCGGCCGGCCGCGCCGTGCAGGGCGTGCGCGCACACGCCGACCAGCCGGAACAGGCAGCCTGCGACGAAGGCGGTGTCGACCCGGGGGATCCCCTTGCGCGCGATCGCCACCAGGAAGTCCGCCTCCCACAGCCCGGCGATGAGGGCCTGCGACAGCGCCGGCGGATAGGTCCGCAAGCTGTCCCGCAGCGCTCCCAGCTCCCCCGTCGGGTCGGCCAGGACCCGGCCGAGAGCCAGTTCCCCGGCGTACGCGTGATCGGCGAACCCGAGCGGGTGCCCGCCCTGCTGGTGGAAGGCGTAGTGACCCTGCTCGACATCGGCGCACACGGCCCGTACGCGATCGAGGTCCCGATAGATGAAGTCGAGCGCACCGCCGTCGACCTGGAGCCAGCCGCCGCCGTCGACCCAGGGTCCCCAGCCGCCCGGCTCGGTCACTCGCGCGGACGGACCGGCCAGGGCCCGCGCGACCGCGCCCAGCCGGTCGACGTCGAGCGGCGCGCGGTAATAGATGCCCACGTCGGTGTCGGACTCCGGAGTGTGGGTGCCCCGGGCCCGGCTGCCTCCCAGCACGACGCCGACCACGCCGGGCACCCGCGCGAGCTCGGCGGCGATCTCGGCGAGCCGGGCGTCGGTCACGCTCACCGTCGGGCCTCGATCAGGACCCGGGTGGCGTACGAGACGAACATGCCCTTCACGGTGATCTCCTCGTGCACGGCCCGCAACTGGTCCCGGTATTTCTCGATCGTGAAGCCCGGCACAGTCCAGACGACCTTGCGCAGGAAGTGCGCCACCGCGGCGATGTCGTAGAACTCGGCTCGCAGGCGCTCACCACGTACCCGGAGGACTTCGAACCCGGCGGACTCGGCGGCCGCGGCGATCTGCCCGGGGTGCTGGCGAACCGGCGGCGGCAACGGGCCCAGCATGGCCTCGGACAACTCCCGGTTGCTGCCCGCTCCGATCTGCTGGGACAGGAAGACGCCGCGCTCCTTCAGGATGCGGGCGATCCCGGTCCAGTCCGTGACGGTCGGGTGACGGCTCACCACCAGGTCGAACGCGCCGTCACGGAACGGCAGCCGGTCGGTCGCGACGACGGCGCCCAGCCTGGACCGGGCCACCGGGAGGTTCGGCGGCCAGGACTCGGTGGCCACGGTCATCCCGGTGAACCCGGCCTTCGCGATCGCGTAGGCGAAGACTTCACCGCCACCGGTCTGCAGGTCGAGCGCCGCTCCGGCGTGGGTGAGCCGTTCGGCGACCAGGCCGGCGTAACCCCAGGAGGGCCGGGCCTCGGTCGCCCGGCCCTCGAACCAGGAGAAGTCCCAGCCTTCGAGCGGGACGGCCGCGGCCTCGTCGAGCAGCGCGTCGAAGTCCTTCACTGCGGCAGTTTGGGGAGTTCCGGGATCTCGGCGCAATCGATTTGCGGCAGCTCGGCCGGGGCGCCCGGGGCCTCCGGGGGCTCCGGGGCCTCCGGGTCGAGCACGTCGATGTCCTGGCCGGCCAGGGTCAGTCCGTCGCGGACGTCGCGGTCGTGGTGCTCGTCCCGGCCCTCGCGGTCGTCGGGGCAGTACGCCTGGGCCTGGCGCCCCAGCGGCACGCAGACCCTGAGCCTGCGGCAGCCCCCGTCCCCGTCGCCGCGGAGACGGTCGAAGCCACGCCAGGCACCGATCACGATCACCCGGTCCCGGGGCTGGCGAGAGACCGTGGTGTCGATCAGCTTGCGCCCGGTCTCCTGGCCGTCGGTCACGGTGACCAGGTAGCGCAGCGTCTCCTCACCGGGCACCCCGGCGGTCCGGACCTTGCGGAAACCGCGGGGCAGCGCGGCGTCCCGCACGAACTGGGTCTGGAAGGGGATCTCGCGCTTCTCGTACTCAGTGCGCGTGGTGACGGACGGCTTGGAGGGCGACTGGCTCGCGGGCTCAGCCGGTTTCGCCGGCTGAACCGGCGGGGCGGGACGGGCGGGCCGAGCAGGGCGGGCCGGCCGAGCGGGACGGATCGGCTGGGCCGCTTTTCCGGGCGCCGGCCGTGCGGGCGCAGCTTTTCCTGGCGCGGCTGCTCCGGCGGCCTTTCCGGGGGCGGCTGCTCCGGCGGCGGCCTTTCCGGGGGCGGCTGCTCCGGGGGCGGCTGCTCCGGGGGCGGCTGCTCCGGGGGCGGCTGCTCCTCGGGCGGCTGCTCCTCGGGCGGCTGCTCCGGGGCCCTGTAGCGTCTTCGAGCCGGGCGCGGGCTGGTGAGGAGCGTGCGCCTGACCCATCGCCTGCGTCGGCTGACGCGGGACGGTGTGGTCGGCCTGACCCGCCGTACGGGACAGGGTCGCCGCCGGCTCCAGGTCGGGCCGGGCCGGCGTAGGCGCTGATGGCACCGGCATCCCGGCCTGCGGGTCGGCCTGGCCGATCGCGGTGACGATGCGCGGGGCATCGGGGCTGTCCCCGGTCAGCGTGGCGATGCCGACCACGGCCCCGCCGATCGCGATGAGCAGCGCGCTCGTCCCGGCCGTCATTCGTACGCCGAACGGCAGCCGGGCCCACCAAGACTTTCGTGGCATTTCGAGCAATTGCTGCAAAGAGTCACTAGTTGTCTGGTTTTGCACCTAAGCATTGTGCGGCGCGAGGCCCCGGACGCCAACATCCGGGGCCTCGTGGCGTTTTTGATCAGTTGCTGCCTCAGGCGGCCTGACGGATCGGCTCGAGGGCCTTGCTCCAGGTCACGGTCTGGTCGAGAACCGTGGTGAGAGCCTGCTCCTGGCGCTCGCTGGGCAGGAACGTGCTCCAGTTCTCGAAGTCGGTCGCGAGCGACAGCAGGACCTGGGCGCGCACGTCGGCCATCATGAGCTCGCCGGCGATCAGCCGCAGGTGCTCGACCGCGCGGGCGCCACCGACCGCGCCGTAGCCGACGAAACCGACGGCCTTGTTGTTCCACTCCTTGAACAGGAAGTCGATCGCGTTCTTCAGCGCGCCCGAGGTGGAGTGGTTGTACTCCGGGGTCACGAAGATGAAGCCGTCGAAGGAGTCGATCTTCTTGGCCCACTCGATGGTGTGCGGCTTGCTGTACTGGCCCATCGACGGCGGGATCGCCTCGTCGAGGTGGGGCAGGTTGTAGTCGAGTAGGTCGACGAGCTCGAACTCGGCATCGTCGCGCTTGGCGGCGACGTCGAGAACCCACTTGGCCACGGCCTCGCCGTTACGGCCCGGGCGGGTGCTGCCGAGAATAATTCCGATCTTGGTCATTGCGTTTTCCTCGCCTGCGCTGGTGGTGTGCTCTCGCGCCGTGGTAACCCATTGCGCTGTCGGTGCGTCCTTGCGCCTTAACTTGCTACGTCAAGCAACTATTCCTGCGACGCGGGCCTACGATCAACCCCATGTCCGCCACATCACCCGAACCGGTCCTCCCGCCGGACCTCACCGCGCTCTCCGCTAAGGAAGAAGCGGTCATGCGGGCGCTCGGCCGGATCCTGCTCGTGCTGCCACGGGCGATGAACGCCGACCTGGAGACCGAGCAACGCATGACGCTGAGCGAATACAGCGTTCTGCGGCACTTGTCCGAGTCCCCCCACGGTCGCATGCGCATGAGCGAGCTCGCACAGAGTTGCGACATGTCGCTCAGCGGCATGACCCGGCTGGCCGCCAAGCTCGAGTCCCTCGGCTACCTCAACCGGGTCAAGTGCGAGCAGGACGCCCGCGGCTGGAACGCCGTGCTGACCGCGGACGGCCTGGCCCGGCTGCGCCAGGCCTGGGTCACCCACCTGTCCAGCGTCCGCCGCCACATCTTCGACCACCTGGGCCAGATCGACCTGGAAGACCTGGCCACCGCCCTGAACAAGATGGCCACCGACTCGGACCTGCGATGACCACCATCGAGCAACGCTCCTGGGACGACCCGGCCGGCGCCGCCCTGCGAGCCGCCCAGCGGGCCGAGCTGGACGAGCGCTACGGCAGCGACGACCACGAGCCCGGCGCCGCCCCCTCGGCGGCCGACATCGACCTGTTCCTGGTCGCCCTCGGCCCCGACGGCGCCGCCCTGGGCTGCGGGGCCCTACGCCGCCTGGACGACCGAAGCGCCGAGATCAAGCGCATGTACGTCCTGCCCGACCTCCGCGGCAAGGGCATCGCCACGGCCGTGCTGCGGGCGCTGGAGTCAGCCGCCGTCACCCGCGGCTGGACGACCCTGCGCCTGGAGACCGGCACTGAGCAGCCGGAAGCGATCCGCTTCTACGAGCGCGAGGGTTACCGGGAGATCCCTCTCTACGGCCCGTACGTGGGGTCGGAGATCTCACGCTGCTACGAGCGCACCCTCTAGACATACGAGACAGAAACGACGCCCAGGACGACGCCGTTACCCCGGTATTACCGTGATGACATGACTGCGGTGCCCGAGTGGATACGACCGCCTCGGCCCGAAGGCTGGTACTCCGAGGACCTCGACGAGCTTGCCGAAGCACCCCGCCACACCGAACTGATCGACGGAGCGCTCGTCTTCGTGCCTCCCCAGCGGGTCTGGCACGCCCGGATGATCACCGCTCTGGTGAACGCGTTGACGACCCAGGCGCCGGAAGGCATCGAGGTCGACCGGGAGATTACGATCCGGCTCGACAGGTGGAACCGGCCCGAGCCTGATCTCCTGGCCACGACGGCGCCCTACGACCCGTCCCGCACGTTCTACCTGCCCGAAGAGACCCTTCTGGTCGTGGAGGTGGTCTCACCGGAGTCGGCCCACCGTGACCGCGACGTCAAAGTTCGCAAGTACGCGGAGGCCGGCATCGCGAACTACTGGCGCGTCGAGGAAGCGGACGGATCACCGGTGGTCCACGCCTACGAACTGGACGGACCCACCCGGTCGTACGTGCCGACCGGAATCCACCGACGCGAGCTCCGCACTACTACCCCATTTCCGATCGAGCTCGACCTCGATGGCCTCGTGCCCGGCCGCAAGAGCTAGTTTCGGCCGGCGATCGCGCAGCAGACTCACCACCCACTCATCGCCAGCGAGCAGCTTGGCCAGCCCCTGGCTGTCGAGGACCGGCGTCCCTTCATGGATCAGCCTGCAGCGGGCCATTCGCCCTCGTCGGCAGATACCTCGTCGAAGACCTGCCGCGCCTGCTGACGAGCGCGCTCCGAGACCAGCCCCTTGCGGCTCTCGTAATCGGCCAGATACTCATCGAGCACCTGCCGCGTAACTCCTGCTCGACCGCATCGGCGATCAACGCGGAGAACTCACGCTTGCGCACCCGTGCGCGGATAACCTCCATCGTTCCCTCGGGCATCGACAGAGTCACCCGCGTCGCCAGCCCTTCCCCAATGTTGTACACCGCGTCGCCCACCAACCCAGTGTGTCAAACGAATAGGAAAACGCCACCGCGTCATTGCGAACCGGCACAGCATCGCGTGACTCAGCAGAGCAGGTCAGAAGTTGAATCGGAACTTCATCGCGTCGCATGATGCTGTAGCCTATTGACTGAAAGCCAAACAGATAGGCATCCGCCTGCATAATTCCCAGGCAGGTCTCGATCGTTCCTAGATCAACGTCGGATCGCCAAGCTCGTAAGGCTCATCGATCCAGACACCCTCGATGCTTCGGGGACCTTTGAAGCCCTTGTCTGACGTCATCATCACATCAGCCGGATACTCAAGAGCGCTTGCGAGATGGATCGCGTCATAGTTCTTCAGTCCGTAGGCGTGTGCACAGCGCCGGGCGCGAACGGCTACACCGCGTGAGAGTTCTACCCTCAGAAGATTTGGGCTGTCGAGCAGGCGAACGCATTCATCGTCAAGGTCTTGAGGGTACGGGTCCCTCAGGCTCCATCCACGAACCTCGACGTACGCCAGCATGCTGATGAGCACGGTCAGCTTCTTGGCGTCGGCGAGTCGGAGAGCTTCTGCGATAGGCTCGTGACCCGGACTTTTGGTAACAACAGTAATAAGAGCGTTGGACTCAAGGTAGACCGACTTGGGCATCTTAGGACGCACCGCGAATGTCCTCCAGATGCTCCCCTGGCGCCCGATCGCCGGCCATGTCCAAACTTAATCCGGATAGTGCAACAGCCGGCGCATCGGCCGCATCCGGCAACAGTTCGATTCTGCGCATCCGTACCGTAAGAACTGTGTCCTCGATGTCTCTGACAATGAGTCCAGAAACCTCGACACGCCTACCCCAGGCTGCTTTCAACTCATCAACCTGGCCGACCTCGAATCGAACAGCCACCCGAGGGCCGTTTCGCTCAGGCCACAGGCCGGCCTCGCGTCGATCATGAAGCGACAGACTGTCGAGACGACCGATGACGGAGCCGATGGACTCCCTCCTCGTCTTGAGAGTGGCGCTCAGATTTTCAGCGGAACGATGAGTGACCGTGACGGCGCGGACCGGGTGATCGTCTCTCAAGAGTTGGATCTGCATACCATCGGACGAGATCAGGCCGAGCAGCCGGGTCAAGTCGGCAGCTGTTCGCGCGGACCGGATGTCCCACCCTTCGGGCAGACCCTCGTGCTCCTCCGCCTGCGCGAAGCCGTCAACGGCACTGGCCAGCACGCCGGAGAGCGTCTTCGACGTTGCTCCTCGCCTGGGCATATTCGGTGCCAGCGTGGTGACGATGCTCCCCAAGCTGAGCTCCGTAAGACCCCAACTGGTCCGATCGTCCGCTCGACCAGACTGCTTATTGAGGGCCTTGTCCTCCAGCTCTCCAAGCAGCTCAAGAATCTGCCCCATGACGGTGAAGGCGCGACGCGCATCACCCGAGCCCTCCGGCCCGGGCAGGATCACACGAAGACCGTCCCCCACCGCACCACCTTCGCACACTCAATCTGCCCAGGGGAACAGCAACTCAACCGAAGCCAAGCGGTGCTTGGTTTCGAGCCCGTCCCGACGCGCACGCGGGTATCTCTACTCGATCGCCGAAGCCTGCGACTGGGACAGGCGGTGCGCCCTCATCAATGATGAACGCTGCGACGTCCGTTCGCGCACTGGCTGGAACGTGGCGAAACTGCGGAGATCAAGTTGACTCAGACGTTGAAGCGGAACTCGACCACGTCGCCGTCCTTCATGGTGTAGTCCTTGCCTTCCATGCGGACCTTGCCGGCGGCCTTGGCGGCGGACATCGAGCCGGCGGCCATCAGGTCGTCGTAGCTGACGATCTCGGCCTTGATGAAGCCTCGCTGGAAGTCGCTGTGGATGACGCCGGCGGCCTCGGGGGCGGTCGCGCCGACCGGGATCACCCAGGCGCGCGCCTCCTTCGGGCCGGCGGTCAGGTAGGTCTGCAGGCCCAGGGTGTCGAAGCCGACGCGGATCAGCTGGTTGAGGCCGGGTTCGGTCTGGCCGGTCGACTCGAGCAGCTCCTGGGCCTCGTCCGGCGGCAGGTCGATCAGCTCGGACTCGATCTTCGCGTCCATGAAGACGGCCTCGGCCGGGGCGACCAGGGCGCGCAGCTCGTCGAGGAACGCGGCATTGTTCAGCTCGGCCTCGTCCACATTGAAGACGTAGAGGAACGGCTTGGTCGTCAGCAGGTGCAGCTCGCCCAGCAGGTCGACGTCGATGCCCGCGGCCTTGGCGCCGGCGTGCAGCGTGACGCCGTCGTTGAGCAGCTTGAAGGCGGCCTCGGCGGCAGCCACGGCGGGTGCGCGGTCCTTCTTGAGCTTCGCTTCCTTCTGCAGGCGGGGCAGCGCCTTCTCCACCGTCTGCAGGTCGGCCAGGATCAGCTCGGTGTTGATCGTCTCGATGTCGTCGGCCGGCGAGACCTTGCCGTCGACGTGCAGCACGTTGGGGTCGCTGAACGCGCGGACGACCTGGCAGATCGCCGAGGCGTCGCGGATGTTGGCGAGGAACGCGTTGCCGCGGCCCTGGCCCTTGGAGGCGCCGCGGACCAGGCCGGCGATGTCGACGAAGCTCACCGGGGCCGGGATGGTC
Source organism: Actinoplanes sp. M2I2 (assembly GCF_023544445.1). Classification (GTDB taxonomy): domain Bacteria; phylum Actinomycetota; class Actinomycetes; order Mycobacteriales; family Micromonosporaceae; genus Actinoplanes. Next base: position 113,269 of record NZ_JALPVJ010000010.1, read on the forward strand.
TTCTCGCTGTCGAACAGCTCGGCGAGTTTCTCCAGCCGCTCGTCGGGCAGCCCGACCACGCCGACGTTCGGCTCGATCGTCGCGAACGGGTAGTTCGCGGCGAGCACGTCGTTCTTGGTCAGGGCGTTGAACAGGGTGCTCTTGCCGACGTTCGGCAGGCCGACGATTCCGATGGTGAGGCTCACGGAACGTTAGTCTACGCAGCGGCTACCGGAAGAACTTCCGCAGTTCCGCCGCGACCCGTTCGGGCTTGCCGCTGTTGTCGGCCGCGACGTGGCCGACACCGTCGAGCGTGACCCGCCGCACCCGGGGCAACACCGGTTCCAAGCCGTTCAGAACCCCTTTCAGGTACGCCGGGGAGCGCTCGCCTCCGAGCAGGAGCGTTTCCGCGGTGACCGCCGCGTACCGGCTCAAGGGCCCGCTCGCCTGGTCGACCACGGCCGCGTCGTGCCGCATCGTCGGCACCAGCGCCCGGACCCCCGGGTCGGATCGCATCCACAGCCGGACGAACGGGGTCAGCGCGGCCCTCGGGACGTACCGGAGATCGCCGGTGCCCTTGGAGACCGTGATCATGGCCGCGGCCGTCCGCCCGGCGGCCAGTTCCTTTTCGTAGCGCGGCAGCCACGCCACCGGGTCGAAGCCGGCGATGCGCAGGGGCGGCTCGTAGAGCGCGAGCCGTTCGACGCGCGGCGACTCGAGAGCGCCGTGCAGCGCGACGACCGCGCCCGAGCTCAGCCCGAAGACGTTGCCGGCGCCGGTCTCGTCGATCATCGCGGCCAGGTCGTCGACCTCGGATCGCAGGCTGTGGCCGGGGTGGTCCCGGCGGCGGTCCAGGACGTACACGGTAAACGTGCCGGCCAGCGCGGCGGCCAGCCGGGTGAGGTTGGCCGAGGTCTGCATCCCGCCGTGCAGCAGCACGACCTTGGGACCGCCGGAACCGAAGGTGCGATAGCGCAGGTGGGTCGCTGTCATCGTGTCCATGCGTCAACCGTAGTTGACATCATCGCCGCCGTCAACCACAGTTGACACGTGATGGCGATGTCCGAATCCCGCCAGCCACGACCGCACCCGGGAGAGCAGACTCGACCGCATGGAACTGGACTTCGAGCGGTGCTACCGGGCCGTGGACAGCCGGGACCAGCGTTTCGACGGCTGGTTCTGCACCGCCGTGACCAGCACGGGCATCTACTGCCGCCCGTCGTGCCGGGCGATGACCCCGAAACGGGAGAACGTCCGCTTCTATCCGGGCGCGGCCGCCGCCCAGCGCGCCGGCTTCCGGGCCTGCAAGCGCTGCCGGCCGGACGCCGCGCCCGGCTCGCCCGAGTGGGACGTGCGAGCCGACCTGGTCGGGCGCGCGATGAGGCTGATCGGCGACGGCGTGGTCGACCGGGAAGGCGTGCCCGGTCTGGCGAGCCGGTTGGGCTACACCGAACGGCACCTCAACCGGCTGCTCACCGCCGAACTCGGCGCCGGCCCGCTGGCCCTGGCTCGCGCGCAGCGGGCGCAGACCGCGCGCATCCTCATCGAGACCACCGACCTGGGCCTGGCCGAGATCGCGTTCGCCGCCGGTTTCGGCAGCGTGCGGCAGTTCAACGACACGATCCTCGAGGTCTACGCCCAGGCGCCGAGCGGGCTGCGCGAGCGCCGGCCGGTCGCGCCGGCCGAGGCGGGCACGATCACCCTCCGGCTCGCCTACCGGTCGCCGCTGCACGTCCCGGCGCTGCTCGATTTCCTCGGGACGCGGGCGCTGCCGGGTGTCGAGGAGCGCGACGGGAACACGTACCGCCGGGGGCTGACCCTGCCGCACGGGAGCGCGACCGTCTCGCTCACCCCGGCCGACCGCTGGGTCTCGGCGACGCTGCGGCTGAGCGACGTGCGCGATCTCGCGCCGGCCGTCGCCCGCTGCCGCCGGCTCTTCGACCTCGACGCCGACCCGGAGGCCGTCGACGCGACGCTCGGCGCGGACCCCGCGCTGGGGCCCCGGGTGCGCTCCGAGCCGGGCGTACGGGTGCCGCGCGCGGTGGACGGCTTCGAGATGGCGGTGCGGGCGACAGTCGGCCAGCAGGTCAGTGTCCCGGCCGCGCGCACGACGCTGACCCGGCTGATTCGCCCCTTCCTGCGGGACGGCGGTCTCGTCGGCTTCCCGTCGGCGGCCGAGATCGCCGACCTGCCGGACAGCGCGTTCGGCATGCCGACGGCGCGCCGCGAGACGATCCGCCGGCTGGCCGGCGCGGTCGCCGACGGGAAGATCGATCTGGAGCCCGGCGCCGACCGCGAGGAGACGCTGGCCCGCCTGACCGACCTTCCCGGGATAGGCCTGTGGACAGCCGGCTACGTCGCGATGCGCGCGATCGGCGATCCGGACGTCTTCCTGGCGACCGATCTGGCCGCTCGCCGCGGCGCCCGCGCCCTGGGCCTGCCCGACCAGGTCAAAACCCTTTCCGCGTACGCCGAAAGGTGGCGGCCGTGGCGAAGCTACGCCCTCGTCCGGCTCTGGCGCGCGGCGTAGTCGTCCACAGCCCACCAAGATCTTTCCCACGGCGGCCCGGTCCGGGCCAGGCTGTGTCGCAACCCTGGAGGACGCGATGTTGAAATACCGAACCCTGGAGACCACGACCGGCCCGTTCACCGTCGTCGTGAGTGACACGGGTGCCGTCCGCGCCGCCGGCTTCACCACCGAGGTCGGCGAGCTCACCGAGCTGATCCATCCCAGCCTGCGCGAGCCGGCCACCCGAGCCGACGACGTGGGCCCGGTCACCGGGCACGTGCGGTCCTATTTCGACGGTGACCGGGCCGCGCTCGACGCCGTCGTCGTCGAGCAGCACAGCGGCGGCGACTATCTGCGCCACGCCTGGCAGGTCATGCGCGAGATCAAGCCCGGCTCGCCGGTGACCTATTCGGAGTTCGCGCGGCTCAGCGGCCGACCGGCGGCTATCAGGGCCGCGGCCACCGCGTGCGCCCGCAACCCGGTCGCGCTGTTCACCCCGTGCCACCGCGTGCTGCGGCTCGACGGGTCGCTCGGCGGCTATCGCTGGGGCCTGCCGGTCAAGCACTTCCTGCTCGATCACGAGGCGTCGGCCGATCCCGGCGTGCTGCGATGACCTGTGTGCTGCGATGAACCGGTGGAGTTACGCGAGATGCGGGTGTTCGTGGCCGTCGTCGAGGAGGGCAGCCTCTCCGGCGCGGCCCGCCGGCTCCGGCTGAGCCAACCGGCGGTGTCCCAGGTCGTCGCGGCAGTCGAGCGTGAGCTGGACCAGCCGCTGCTAATCCGGGCCAGCACCGGCGTGCGACCGACGACGGCCGGTGAGGTGCTGGCCGCGGAGGCGCGGGCCGTGCTGGCGCGGTACGAGCAGGCGATGGCCGCGGTCGTCCGCCCGGAGGGTGAGCCACCGGTGCTGCACCTGGGCCTGCCGCTCGAGGTGCGGATGGAGGTGCTGGCCGGAGCCCTCGCCGAGCTGGCGAGCGCCCGCCCGGCCGGCCGGGTCGAGGCCCATCACCTGTCGACCAGCGCCCAGGTGGCCGCCCTGCGCTCCGGCCGGCTCGACCTCGGCCTGCTCCGCGAGCGTCCCGACGGTGACGACCTCGACGCGATGCAGGTCGGCGCCGAACCGCTCGGCGTGCTGCTCGCCAGCCGTGTCGCCGACGAGCTCGCCACCCCCGATGCCGACGGGCGGATCGGCGCCCTCCGACTGGACAGGCTGGCCGGGCTGGAGTGGTTGAGTTTCCGGCGGGCCGACAGCCCGGCCTGGTTCGACGAGATCGTGGCGGTGCTGCGCAGCCACGGTCTGCGACCGCGGCCCCAACCGGAGGGCAGCCAGTCGCTCATTCCCGAGGTCAAACTGACCGCGGTGCTGAGCGGCGGAGTGTTCTCGCTGGCTCCGCCCGACTGGCCGCAGCCGCTGCCCGACGGGGTCGTCTGGCGGCCGCTGGCCGGCAACCCCCTGGTCCGCCGCACGTGGGCCACCTGGCCGGCCGACTCGCGGCGTCGTGACCTCGGGTTCCTGATCGCGGCGCTCGACCGGGCCGATCCAAGCGAAAGCGATGGCACCCATAAGTAAAGGCCTACAACCCGGTAGGAAGTGGACACCAGGTCGCGCGGTTGCACCGGGCGGACCGAGCGCCCTCCGCGCTCGGCCGATCGACAGACAGGTGCGCATCGTGAAGCAGGAAATGTCCGCCACCACCACCTTGGTCACCGGCGCCACCAGCGGCATCGGGCGGGCCACGGCGATCCGGCTGGCCGAGCTGGGCAGTCACGTCGTCCTCTCGGGCCGCGACCGGGAGCGGGGCGAGGCCGCGGTCGCGCAGATCCGGGACGCGGGCGGCCGGGCCGACTTCCTCGTGGCCGATCTGCGCGACGAGAACGGCGCCCGGCGACTGGCTCGGGAAGCGATCCGACTCGGCGGCAAGGTCGACATCCTGGTCAACAACGCCGGGGTCTACCCGTTCGCGGCGACCCACGAGGTCACCGGCGAGCAGTACGACGCCGTCTATGACATCAACGTCCGGGTGCCGTTCTTCCTCGTCGCCGAACTGGCGCCGGCGATGGCCGAGCGCGGCGACGGGGCGATCGTCAACGTGAGCACGATGGTGGCCGGGTTCGGCATGCCGGGGGCCGCCCTCTACGGCTCGAGCAAGGCCGCCGTCGTGCTGCTGACCAAGGCCTGGGCGGCCGAGTACGGTCCGGCCGGCGTCCGGGTCAACGCGGTCAGCCCCGGCCCGACCCTGACCGAGGGCGCCGTCGGCTTCGCTGGGTCGCTGGCCGGCACCCTGCCCGCCGGCCGGGCGGCCGACCCCCGCGAGATCGCCGACGCCATCGCCTTCCTGATCAGCGATCGGGCGTCCTTCGTGCACGGTGCCGTGCTGCCGGTCGACGGCGGCCGCCTGGCTGTGTGACCGGCGTCGCGGGGCTGTGTGACCGGCGTCGCGAGGCTGTGTGACCGGCGTCGCGGGACCGTTTATCGGCGGCTCCACGCCGCGGTTCGCCGTACCATCCTGCACATGACTGATACGGGAACGACCGGGCGCGCCGGTCTGCCCGAGCGGCCGTCGCTCGACGGCCTCGAGGACAAATGGGCGCGCACCTGGCAGGAGGAGGGCACGTACGCGTTCGACCGCTCGAAGGAGCGGGCGGACGTATACGCGATCGACACCCCTCCGCCGACCGTATCGGGCGAGCTGCACATGGGGCACGTCTTCTCGTACACGCACACCGACACGGTCGCGCGGTTCCAGCGCATGCGCGGCCGGACGGTCTTCTACCCGATGGGCTGGGACGACAACGGCCTGCCGACCGAGCGACGGGTCCAGAACGTCTACGGGGTCCGCTGTGATCCGGCACTGCCGTACGACCCGCAGTGGGAGCCGCCGGCCACGGCGCCGAAGCAGGCCATCGCGATCTCCCGGCGCAACTTCGTCGAGCTGTGCGGCCGGCTGACGGCCGAGGACGAGAAGGTGTTCGAGACGCTGTGGCGGCGGCTCGGGCTCTCGGTCGACTGGAGCCTGCAGTACACGACGATCGGGCGGCGGTCGCAGGCCGTCTCGCAGCGCGCCTTCCTCAGCAACCTGGCCCGCGGCGAGGCCTACACGGCCGAGGCGCCGACGCTGTGGGACATCGGGTTCCGCACCGCGGTCGCGCAGGCCGAGCTGGAGGACCGGGAACGCCCCGGCGCCTACCACCGGCTGCGGTTCCACGGGCCGGACGGCCCGGTCGAGGTCGACACCACCCGGCCCGAGCTGTTGCCGGCGTGCGTGGCCCTGGTCCACCACCCGGGCGACGAGCGCTACGAGGGTCTGACCAGCGTCCGTACGCCCTACTTCGACGTCGAGGTCCCGGTCCGGGCTCACCCGATGGCCGCGGCCGACAAGGGCACCGGCATCGCGATGGTGTGCACCTTCGGCGACCTCACCGACGTCACCTGGTGGCGCGACCTGCAGCTCGAGACGCGCGTGGTGCTCGGGCGTGACGGCCGTTTCCTGCCCGACCGCCCGGCCGGGGTCTCCGACGCGGCCTACCGCGACTTCGCCGGCCTGACCGTCAACGCCGCCCGGCGCGAGATCGTCCGCATCCTCACCGAGACCGGTGACCTGCTGGGCGAACCGAAGCCGATCACGCACCCGGTCAAGTTCTACGAGCGGGGCGACTCGCCGCTCGAGATCGTCACCAGCCGGCAGTGGTTCATCCGCAACGGGGGCCGCGAGCCCGAGCTGCGCGAGCGGCTGATCGCCCGGGGACGCGAGCTGCGATGGTTCCCCGACCACATGCGGCACCGCTTCGAGCACTGGGTCAACGGGCTGACCGGCGACTGGCTGGTGAGCCGGCAGCGGTTCTTCGGCGTGCCTCTCCCGGTGTGGTACCGGCTCGACGACGCTGGCGAACCGGACTACGACAAGCTTCTCATACCGGATGAATCGTCGTTGCCGGTCGACCCGTCCTCGGAGTGCCCGCCCGGCTTCGACGAGTCCCAGCGGGACGTCCCGGGCGGCTTCATGGCCGACCCCGACGTCATGGACACCTGGGCGACGTCGTCGCTGACCCCGCAGATCGTCGGCGGCTGGCACGGCGACGACGACCTCTTCAGCCGGGTCTACCCGATGGACCTGCGCCCGCAGGGGCAGGAGATCATCCGGACCTGGCTGTTCTCCACCGTCCTGCGGGCCGACCTCGAGAGCGACGTGCTGCCCTGGAAGACGGCAGTCCTCTCGGGCTGGATCCTCGACCCCGACCGCAAGAAGATGTCGAAGTCCAAGGGCAACGTCGTCACCCCGATGGATCTGCTGGTGCAGAACGGGTCCGACGCCGTCCGGTACTGGGCGGCGAACGGGCGGCCCGGCGCCGACCTGGCCTTCGACCCGGCCCAGATCAAGGTCGGCCGCCGGCTGGCGACCAAGATCCTCAACGCGTCCAAGTTCGCCCTCGGGCTGGGCGCGGCCGACGCGTTGCGGCAACCGGTCACCGAGCCGCTCGACCAGGCGATGCTGGCCCGGCTCGCGACCGTCGTGACGGCGGCGACCGAGGCGTTCGACCGCTACGACCACACCGATGCGCTGCAGGCGACCGAGGCCTTCTTCTGGACGTTCTGCGACGACTACATCGAGCTGGTCAAGGAACGGGCGTACGCGTCCGGGCCGGGGGCCGACTCGGCGCGGGCGGCGCTGGCCGCCGGGCTGTCGGTGCTGCTGCGGTTGTTCGCGCCGTTCGTGCCCTATGTCACCGAGGAGGTCTGGTCGTGGTGGCGGTACGGGTCGGTGCACCAGGCGACCTGGCCGACGCCCTACGAGCTGACCCGGGTCGCCGGCGAAGGTGACGCGGGCCTGCTCGATCTGGCCGGCGAGGCGCTGCGCCAGGTCCGGCGGGCGAAATCCGAGCGGAAACTGTCGATGAAGGCCGAGGTGCCGCTGGCCGAGGCGCTCGGCCCGGCCGAGATGCTGGAGCGGCTCGCCCTGGTCGAGAGCGACCTCAAGGCGGCCGGCCGCATCGCCAAGCTCGACGCCCTGCCCGGCCGCACCACGGAGCTGGTCATCGCCTGCGCCTTCTGACCGCGCCGATCGGCGCCGGCTCCCTCGCGGAGCCGGCGTCGGCCCGGGCTTTCGGTTGCGGCTCCGGGAAATCGCCGGAGCGGGGGCCGCCGGCAGGGCAGCATGAAGGCATGTCGATCGCGCCCGAGCAGGTCGAGGCGCCCGCCCGCGACGCCGTGCTGTTCAAGTCGTCGCCGGTGCGGACGTTCCTCGCGCTCTTTCTGCTGTTGATGGTGTCGTTCGCCGTGGTCTCGCCGGTCGTCGCGTTCCTGGGCGAGGGCGGAGCCGGCAACCGGTGGTGGCAGACCGCGGCGCAGGCGTCGGTGGTCGCCGCGCTCGCCTCGGGCGCCTACGCCTACTCGACCCGGGGCTCTCTGCGCACGTGGGTGCGGGTCTCCTCGGCCGGGCTGGAACTGGCCGCCCAGGAAAGCGACCCGGTCATGCTCGCCTGGGCCGACATCAAGCACGTGACCGTACGCCGGGACGGCTTCAAGAATTTGCTCGAGGTCACCCCGGTCGACATGGACCGAGTCCACCCCGTGCAGGGCGAGGAAGTGGGACCGCCTCCGCTGGCCGAGACGCCGGACGGGCAGTCGTTCACCGCCGACCTCAGCGAGGTCTGGCCCAGCCCCCGGCGCCTCCGCCGGGAACTGGCCAAGCACCTCCCGGCCGACGACGAACCCGCAGCGGGAGCGAGCTAGAACGCCCCGGAACCGCTGCGGGCCGGCCGGCTAGAAGTCGAAGTCGCCGCCGCCCCAGCCGCCACCCATGTCGCCGCCGACATCTCCGCCGCCGAAGTCACCGGCGCCCTGGTCGCCACCCGCGTCACCGCCGAAGTCCTGCGCGGCGTCGGCGTAGCCGTCGGAGAAGCCGTCGCCGTAGCCCATGTCACCGAAGCCGGGCGACAGCAGAGCGTCGAAGATCAGCATGCCGCCGAGGACGCCCGCGCCGGCACCCAGGGCCGTCTTCCAGACCGGCGTCGAATACCAGCCGGAAGGCACCGGACGACCCTGCACGCGGCCGCCGGGGTAGTAGTAGGGCGTTTCGGGACCGGGCTGCGGGCCGGCCTTGTAGTGCTGACCCTGCACGCTGACCTCGCGCTCCCTGGTCAGCTGGCCGGCGCCCTGGGCCGAGGCGAGGGCGGGCAGGTCGGGACCCGGGTCGATGCCCATCGCGACCCGCGCGGCCCGCACATACTGCAGGCCCTCCAGCGCCGACTCGCGGGCCAGCTCGTACTGCCGGACGGTGTTGGCCTGCTGCAGCTGACCGCCGGCCGCGTTGTAGCGCTCACCCGCGTCGGAAAGCGCCTGCCGGGCGGCCTCGTCGTTGCCGTGCAGGTTCATCAGCTGGCCGCCGAGGCGCTCGTACCACCGCTGGGCCTCGGCCCGCGCGTCCTCGAGTCGCGTCTGCTGTGACGCCGCGCCGCTGCGCCGGGCCAGGATTATCACGAGAAGGACGATGATGACGATGCCCAATATCAGCAACACGCTCATGTTTCAACGGTACCCTCGCGAGTCTCGGATCCCCGGTCTGGCAACCTCCGGTATGTGACTGTTTCGACGCTGCTCGTGGTGCTCGTCTGCCTCGCCGTCGGGGGCGCCCTCGGGTGGCTCGCCGCGCGACTGCGGGCGGCCGCCGACATCGCCCGGCTCGAGGCGACCGTGCAGGCCCGCGCGGACGGGGAGGAACGCCTGGAACAGTCGCTCCGCTCCTTGTCGTACGAGTCCACGGCCCAATCGCAGGAGGCGGTGGCCCGGGCGGTGGCGCCGCTGCACGAGACGCTGCGCCGCTACGAGGAAAGGGTCACTGAGCTGGAGCGGGAGCGCATCGACGCGTACGCCGAGCTGCGCGAGCAGGTGCGCGCGATGGCCACGGTGTCGGGCGAGCTGCGGACCGAGACCAAGCAGCTGGTCGCCGCCCTGCGCACGCCGCAGACCCGGGGCCGCTGGGGCGAGCATCAGCTGCGCCGCATCGTCGAAGCGGCCGGCCTGCTCGAACACTGTGACTTCGCTGAGCAGGTCACGGCGGCAACCGACAATTCCGGCGTACGCCCCGATCTCGTCGTACGTCTGCACGGCGGCCGCAGTGTCGTCGTCGACGCCAAGGCGCCCCTGGAGGCGTACCTGTCGGCGCTGGAGGCCCGCGACGAGCGCAGCCGCGACGGATTCCTCGACCAGCACGCCCGTCATCTGCGCTCACACATCGACGCGCTGGCGGCCAAGCAGTACTGGACCGCCTTCGAGTCGGCGCCCGACTTCGTGGTGCTCTTCATGCCGGCCGACCCGTTCCTCGACGTCGCCCTGCGCCATGACCCGACGCTGATGGAACACGCCTTCCGCCGCAACGTGGTGCTGGCCACCCCGGCCACGCTCATCGCGCTGCTGCGGACGGTGGCGTTCTCCTGGCGGCAGGAGGAGCTGGCCCGCAACGCGGTCGAGGTGCACAGCGTCGCCCGCGAGCTCTACGCCCGGCTGTCGACCCTCGGCGACCACGTCGGCAAGCTCGGCGCCTCCCTCGGCGGCGCCGTCACCGCGTACAACAAGGCAGTCGGTTCCCTGGAAGCCCGCGTGCTGGTCAGCGCCCGAAAACTGGCCGAGATGGGCGTCTCCGACGACGACATCCCCACCCCAGTCCAGCTCGAGGTAGCCCCCCGCCAGCCCCAGGCCCCCGAACTGCTGGAACCCCGCTGACCCCCGCCGCAATCGCCCCGCTGATGAGCGGGGAGTCGATTTCGCGTCGCCGCCGGGTTTGCGGTGCCGTGAAATTGGCTGCCCGCTCATCAGCCCCGAAGGGGCGATTGCTCGCGGAGCGGAGCGGAGCCATTAAGCACAGCTGCTGCGGCTTTCATGTCTCTCCGCAGCTCTTGGGGTAGGGAGAAGGTGAGGCGCTCGTCGGCGGTGGTGAACTCGGTGACCTCGCCGAAGCCGCGCGTGGCCAGGTGGCCCAGCACCTCCATGACCAGTTCCTCGGGGACGCTGGCGCCGGACGAGACGCCGACCGTGGTCGCGCCCTCGAGCCACTCGTCCTGGATCTCGGACGCGTAGTCGACCAGGTGGCCGGAGCGGGCGCCGGCGTCCACCGCCACCTCGACGAGGCGGACGGAGTTGGACGAGTTGGTCGAGCCGACGACGATCACCACGTCGCACTCGGGGGCGATCTCCTTGACCACGTGCTGGCGGTTCTGCGTGGCGTAGCAGATGTCGTCGCTCGGGGGCGACTGCAGCAGCGGCAGCCGGGTCTTGAGCCGGGCCACCGTCTCCATCGTCTCGTCGACCGACAGCGTGGTCTGCGACAGCCACACGACCTTGGCCGGGTCGCGCACGACGACCTGGTCGACCGCGTCGGGGCCGTCGACGAGCTGGATGTGCTGGGGAGCCTCGCCGGACGTGCCGACGACCTCCTCGTGGCCCTCGTGACCGATGAGCAGGATGTCGTAGTCGTCGGCGGCGAACCGCTTGGCCTCGTGGTGGACCTTGGTGACCAGCGGGCAGGTCGCGTCGATGGCCTTGAGGTTGCGGGCCCGGGCCTGCTCGTGCACCTCGGGGGCGACACCGTGGGCCGAGAAGACGACGGTCGAGCCCTCGGGCACCTCCTCGTTCTCCTCCACGAAGATCGCGCCGCGGGCCTCGAGCGTGTTGACCACGTGTTTGTTGTGCACGATCTGCTTGCGCACATAGACCGGGGCGCCGTAGAGCTTCAGCGCTTCCTCGACGGTCTGCACCGCGCGGTCGACGCCCGCGCAGTAGCCGCGCGGCTTGGCCAGCAGGACACGCTTCCGAGGTTCGCTCACCCGGCCATGGTACGTGGCGGCGTCCCGGCAACGCCCGGTCGCGCACAGTGCCGTTGTCCACAGGCGGGCGCCGGCCACCGGCCGGTCCGCCCGGCCGAGGGCTCGACCACGGAGGCTCCGGCCGGGATACTCGTCGGGTGCTCGATGAGGGTCAACGGGATGTGGCGCAGCCGGTCGCAGTGGCCGGTCCGGCGCCGGGGTGGGCCGTCACCGGGCGGGCGCTGCGCTTCGTCCTCGGCGCGTTGTCGCTGGTCGGCGGGCTGACCTGGATTCTGCTCAACCTGCACGTGGCGACGGCGGCGCTGGACGCGGCGATCGGCACGGTGCTCGCCGCCGGCGGCCTGGTGCTGCTCATGCCCCACCGCATCCGGCTGCCCCGGCTGGTCACCGCCGTGGTGATGACCGGATCGGCGCTGGGCGGCACCGCGGCCGGCCTGATCGTCGAGAAGTCCCGCCGGTGCTGCGAGTTCGCGTACGTGTCGGAACGGGGCTGGCCTTTCCAGTGGATCCACCGGGGCGGGTTCGCCGACGACCCGGAGACGGCGTTCCGGCTGGCGCGGTCGGCCGGCTGGAGCATCGACGTCGTCTCGCTGGCCGTCGACCTGCTTGTCTGGTCGTACGCCGGTCTCCTGCTGGTGGTCATCGCCGTCGTTATCGGCCGCCGCCGGACCGGTTCGTCGCGGGCCTGACCGATCGGGTTCGTCGCGGGCCTGACCGATCGGGGCGGAAGAAGGCGAATCGCCGGTGATGTGATGGTTTTGCCGAGATACTCGGACGCATGCCTGCGGCTGTGGAGGACGACGAACCCGGTTTTCTCGCGTCGGCGGGAGCGACCTTCCGGCTGATCGTGGGATGGGCCTGCGTCGCGCTCGGGCTGCTCGACCTGGCGATGGGCCTGAACGACGTCTCCTATGTCGTCTTCCACGTGGTGCTGCTGATCACCGGGCTGCTCCTGCTGGGCGCGGGCCGGATCGGGAGCCGGCTGTCCGGCCTCGCCTGGGCGGCGGGTGGGCTGGTCGCGGTGCTGGGGCTGGTGGGCAGCACGATCCCGTCGCTGGCCGTGGCCTGCTGTTCGCGCGACTACGCCGTACGGCACGGCTTCCCGTTCACGATGCTGGCCCGCGATCCCGGCGACTGGCGTACCGACCCGTTCCGTTCCGTCGCCGACGTGCTCTTCTGGCTGTGCGCCGGGTTGATCGCCATGGCCGTCGTCGCCTGGCTCCGTCCGGCTCGCCCCGAGCCCCGCCGGGCGGACGCGTCGCCGGTGGGCAACCCGCCGGGCCACGCCGAGAAGCGCGCCTACGACCAGGGAGCGTCGGTGCGACCGTCGCCCGGCCCCGACCCGAGCCGCGGCGACAGCGCCGAGGACCGCACCCTCCGGCAATAGCCCTCGTCGGCGCGGCCGTCGGGCGGCAGCGGAAATGTCGGAGGGCTTCCGTAGTCTGGCCGGGTGAGTGAGCCAGAGCCGAGCGCGGCGCCCCCGAAAAGCTCCGCCGAGGAGCCCTGGCCGGTCCGCGTCGTCAGCCAGAAGATCGGCTCCTGGATAGCCAAGCTCGGGTGGGTCTGGGTCGACGGTCAGGTCGCCCAGATCAGCCGCCGGCCGGGCTCCACCGTGGTTTTCCTGACCCTGCGCGACCCGTCGGCCGACCTCAGCCTCACCGTGACCGCCCACCGCGACGTGCTCGACGCGGGAGCCCCCGAGCTGGCCGAGGGCGCCCGGGTCACGCTGCACGCCAAGCCCGAGTTCTACCCCGCCCGCGGCACGCTGAGCCTGCGCGCCGACGAGATCCGCCAGGTTGGGCTGGGCGAGTTGCTGGCCCGGCTCGAAAGGCTGAAAAAGCTGCTCGCGGCCGAGGGGTTGTTCGCCCGCGAGCGCAAACGGCGGCTCCCGTTCCTGCCGCGGCGCATCGGCCTGATCACCGGCCGGGCCAGCGCGGCCGAGCGCGACGTGCTGATGAACACGCGCCGCCGCTGGCCCTCGGTCGACTTCCGGGTGGTCAACGTCCCGGTGCAGGGGCCGACCGCGGTCCCGCAGATCATCGACGCGCTCAAGGTGCTCGACAACGACGACACCATCGACGTCATCGTGATCGCCCGGGGCGGTGGCAGCGTCGAGGATCTGCTGCCCTTCTCCGACGAGGCGCTCTGCCGCGCGGTCTTCGGCACGCGGACGCCGGTGGTCAGCGCGATCGGTCACGAGACCGACGCGCCGCTGCTCGACTACGTGGCCGACGTGCGGGCCTCCACGCCGACCGACGCGGCCAAGCGGCTCGTGCCCGACCTGGGTGAGGAGACGCAGCTCATCGAGGTGGCCCGCCGCCGGCTCGAGCGCGCCGTCCTCACGCTGGTCGAACGCGAGACCCATCGCCTCGAGTCGTGGCGGTCCCGGCCCTCGCTGGCCCGTCCCGAGCTGCTCGTCGACCAGCGCGCCGCCGACGTGACCGCGCTGCGCGACCGGGCGGTGCGCAGCCTCGACCACCGCCTGCGCCGCGCCGACGACGAGCTCCGCCACACGGTGGCCCGGCTGCGCGCGCTCTCCCCGGCCGCGACGCTGCAGCGGGGGTACGCGATCGTGCAGCGCTCCGACGGCCATGTCGTGCGGGCCGCCGACGAGGTCAAGGCCGACGACGTCCTCCGGTTGCGGCTCGCCGAGGGCGAGCTCCGCGCGGAGGTCCGGGACGACGGGTGAGCAGTGCCGAGGCTGTGATGAGGATGAGCTCTGATGAGGACGAGGCTGTGGTGAGGATGAGGTTGTGGTGACCAAGCGCAGTGCGCCGACCAGCGGTACCGGAGATGCAGTGACCGACGAGAAGTTGAGCTACGAGCAGGCGCGCACCGAGCTGGCCGGGGTCGTCGAGCGGCTGGAGCAGGGCGGCACCTCGCTGGAGGAGTCGCTGGCCCTGTGGGAACGCGGCGAGAAACTGGCCGACGTCTGCCAGCACTGGCTCGACGGCGCCCGCGAGCGCATCGAAACCGCGCGCGCCGCCCGCTCGGAGGGTTAGGGCTCGAAGGTCAGGACCTAGCGCAGGGCGCCGGCCAGGGCTTCGAGGTTGTCGGTGTCGGTCTTGCCGACGATGACGACCGTGCGGGTCTGGTCGGCCAGCACGAGCGCCCGCTCCCCCGGGCGGCCGTCGTAGAGCCGCCACACGCCGCTCGGGGCGCGGAAGTCGCCGAGCGGTTTGGCGTCCTGGGTGAGCTCCAGCGGCAGCAGCGTCGACGAGGGCACGCTGCTCTGCACGAGCTGGATCGGGTCCTTGTCGGGGTCGACGTAGCCGAGCCGCAGCGTCGCGCCGTTCTCGGCCCGGCGGAAGGTCGCGCTCGACGCGTGCCAGTCGTCGCCCAGGCCCTGCGGCACCAGCACGGTGAAGGCCTTCGCCTGCTGGGCCTCCTGGATCGTGGGCGCCGGGTCGACCGCGACCGGCTTGTCGCCGTCCAGCACGAGGCGGTAGAAGGTCAGCAGCAGCGCGATCGGGATCAGCAGGACAGCCAGCGACATCACCATGTCCCGGGGCGACCGCTCCTGACCACGCGCGAGCCGCACCGGCTCCTGCGGCTCGCCGGGAGCGGCCGGGGCGGTGGAAGCGGTCGAGGCGGCGGAGGTGGTCGGCGAGGGAGCGTCGGGCGATGCGGGTTCCACCTACCCATTGTTAACCATGTCGCTGAGTCGAGACTTCGCGCGTCCGCGCATGTGAGGATCGGTGCACCCACGAAGCCCCGCAACGTCGCGAGGAGGCGCCCATGCCCGCACGGGTCCCGCAGGATCTCGACCGCAACATCGCCCTCGATCTGGTCCGTGTCACCGAGGCCGCCGCCATGGCGGCCGGCCGCTGGGTCGGGCGCGGCGACAAGAACGGCGGGGACGGCGCCGCCGTCGACGCCATGCGCAAGCTGATCAACTCGATCCAGATGCGCGGCACGGTGGTGATCGGCGAGGGCGAGAAGGACGAGGCGCCCATGCTCTTCAACGGGGAGCGGGTCGGCGACGGCACCGGGCCCGAGGTCGATGTGGCCGTGGACCCGATCGACGGCACGACGTTGATGAGCAAGGGCATGCCCGGCGCCGTGGCGGTGCTGGCCGTGGCCGAGCGCGGCGCGATGTTCGACCCGAGCGCCGTCTTCTACATGGAGAAGATCGCCGTCGGCCCGGACTGCGCCGACGTGATCGACATCAACGCCGGCACGGCCGAGAACCTGCGCCGCATCGCCAAGGCCAAGCGGTCCAGCATCTCCGACGTGACCGTCTGCATCCTCGACCGGCCGCGGCACGCGACCCTGGTCGAGGAGGTGCGTCAGGCCGGCGCCAACATCAAGTTCATCACCGACGGGGACATCGCCGGAGCCATCTCGGCGGCCCGGCTCGAATCCGACGTGGACGTCCTGATGGGGGTGGGCGGCACGCCCGAGGGCATCACCGCGGCCTGCGCGCTCAAGTGCCTGGGCGGCATGATCCAGGCCAAACTGTGGCCGCAGGACGCCGCCGAGCGCGAGAAGGCCCTGGCCGCCGGTCACGACCTCGACCGCGTGCTCACCACCGACGACCTGGTCACCGGGGACAACTGCTTCTTCGTGGCCACCGGGGTGACCTCGGGCGACCTGCTCAAGGGCGTGCGTTACCGCTCCGGCGGCGCGCACACCCAGTCGATGGTCATGCGGTCCAAGAGCGGCACGATCCGGGTGATCGATTCGTACCACCGGCTCGAGAAACTGGCCCTCTACTCGGCCATCGACTTCGACGGCCACCTGCCGACCGTACCGCTGGGTGACGGTGACCCGGTTATCTGAGACTTACCTGTTGGCAGGGCCCGCCCATTGGCGGGCCTTGCTGTTGCCTGGAACTATCGAAAGATGAGTTACGGGGCGCAAGCTCGCGCGGACGCTGAGGCGAAGTTCGGCACGGACGCTTTCTACGCGTCCCTCGGCCGGGCGTTCGTGACCATGTGCGCCGTCATTCCGGTGCTGTTCCTCGTCGAGGCGATCGACGTGGGCATCGGCTCGGGCCAGCTCGACGTGGCCGGTGGCATCATCCCGCGCCGGGTCGAGGGCCTCGACGGCGTGCTGTTCAGCCCGTTCCTGCACGCGGGATGGGAACACCTCTACGGCAACGCCGTGCCGCTCATCCTGGTCGGCACGTTCGCCCTGGCCGGCGGCACCAAACGGTTCATCTGGTCGACGTTCGTGATCATCCTGGTGAGCGGACTGGGCGTCTGGTTCGTCGGCGACCCCAACAGCGTCGTCGTCGGCGCCAGCGGTGTCGTCTTCGGCTATCTCGGCCTGCTGCTCACCCGCGGCCTGGTCGAGCGCTCGTGGTGGAACCTCGGCGTGGCCGCGTTCATCGGCCTGCTGTATTGGTACCAGCTCTACAACATCCTGCCGACCGACCAGCCGATCTCCTGGCAGGGGCACCTGCTGGGCCTGGTGGGCGGCGCGATCGCGGCGATCATCTTCCGTCGCAAGCGGATCCGGCCGGCGGCCACCGACACGACGTTCAATTTCTGAGCGCCGGTCCTCACCGCAGTTTCCGGACGGCGGCCCTGATCGCCGGACGGAAGGTGGACAGCTGGGTGTAGACGCCGGGGTAACCGTCGCGCGCGCAACCCAGCCCCCAGCTCACGATCCCGACCTGCACCCATTCCCCGCGCCGGCCGTGGCCGATCATCGGTCCGCCGCTGTCGCCCTGACAGGCGTCTGCGGTGGTCGACCCGGCACAGAGGTGCTCCTCGGGCACGAGGGTCACTCCGG
The DNA here is from genome assembly GCF_023544445.1 of Actinoplanes sp. M2I2. GTDB lineage: Bacteria > Actinomycetota > Actinomycetes > Mycobacteriales > Micromonosporaceae > Actinoplanes. The sequence goes on from NZ_JALPVJ010000010.1 coordinate 130,316, forward strand.
CCTTCTGGTACGCCGCCGCGCATTTCGCATCCGGCACGATCGGCACAGTCGCGTAGTGCAGCCGCTCCTCCTGCTGGATCGAGGCCTCCTGGGTCTGCCCCCAGCCCATCACCACGAACGCCCCCGCACCGATCGGGTCCTGGGCGAGCGGCAGGGTCGGCAGCCGCAGCGGCTTGTCGAGACGGACGACCGCCCAGTCGTCGCCGCGCGTCTCGTCGACGAAGCCCTCGGCGCGGATCACCCGTTCGGACCGGGCGGTCTGGGCCCGCCGGGACTTCAGGTCGGTCACTCCGGCGGTGACCTGGATGCTCTCGTTCTTGCCGGTGCCGTCGACGCAATGCCCGGCGGTCAGCACGACCCGAGGTTCGATCAGGGTCCCGCCGCAGCCCATCGAGAGCCGTACCGCCCAGGGGAACTTGCCCTGCGGCGCCACCAGCCCGCCGACGACGTCACGGGCCGGCCGCACGAGGCTGCCGGCCTGGGCGGATTGCGAGCTCAGCAGGACAGCCACCAGAGCCAGCATCGTGGCTTTTCGGACCATACGGACATTTGATCACAGCGAAACGGGCCGCACGGTTAGCCGCGCGGCCCGTCACAACGCTTGTCTACTTAGTACCAGCCCACGTCCTGCGAGTGGCCCCACGCGCTGCACGGGGTGTTGTAGCGACCCTCGATGTAGCCGAGGCCCCACTCGATCTGCGTGGCCGGGTTGGTCTTCCAGTCACTGCCGGCCGACTTCATCTTGCTGCCCGGCAGGGCCTGGGGGATGCCGTACGCGCCCGAGCTGGGGTTGGTGGCCTTCTTGTTCCAGCCACTCTCCTTGTCCCACAGCTTCTCGAGGCAGGGGAACTGGGAGATCTTGAAGCCCGCGTCGAGCATCATCGAACAGCCGATAGCCCTGTTCCCGCTGTACTCACTGCAGGAGGCGGGGATGTCGCCGGTGTACGCCGGGGAGGAGTCCGAGCTCGAACCCGATTCCGAGTCCGCCTCCTCCTCCTTCTCCTTGGCCTTTTCTTCCTGGGCCTTCTTCGCGGCGGCCTCGGCGGCGGCCTTCTTCTGCGCGATCACCTTCTGCTCGGCCTGGTGCGCCTTGGTGGCGGCGGCCTTCGCGGTGGTGGCGGCTTCGGCGGCAGCGTCGACGGTGGCCTCACGCTGGAACGCGCGGGCGGCGGCGTGCTCGGACTGACGTTGCTTCAGCAGCTGCGAGTTGTCGACGGCGACCTGCGCGACGACGCTCGCTTCGGCGCTCCGCTGCTGGACTTCCCGGTCCTGTCCGAGGTAGATGCCGGTGGCCGCACCCGCGACAAGCAGGCTGACCGAGGCAACTCGTACTCCGACCCGGCTCCAGAGCCGATTCACGAAGTTTCCCTTCGTCGGGGGCAAGGACGCGGCACGTCCGCCACCAGGGGAAATGGTGGTGGAACACGCCGCGAGCGCCGCAGCCCCGAGGGGCCGCGACACCGATCACCCTCGATCGGCGGCCGGCTCGACGTCGATCTCCGACGACGATGACGACGCATGGCGCTCGTCAGACACCATGGCTCACCGTGAAGTGGATGTGAAACGACGACGCCGTCTTGTGAACTTGCTCACAACAAATTCGCGCTCAAAACGGGTGAAAGGGCCCGGAATTCGTGTCACTCCGGAGGGGAATCCGCGATCACGTCGCGGATTCCCCTCGTTACTCAGAGTGGAATCTCCTCGAGGAGGTCGGTGACCACTTCGGCGATCGGAGACCGCTCGGAACGGGTCAGCGTCACATGGGCGAAGATCGGGTGGCCCTTGAGCGCCTCGATCACCGCCGTGACACCGTCGTGCCGGCCGACGCGCAGGTTGTCGCGCTGGGCGACGTCGTGGGTGAGGATCACCCGCGAGCCCTGGCCGATGCGCGACAGAACGGTCAGCAGCACGTTGCGTTCCAGCGACTGCGCCTCGTCGACGATCACGAAAGCGTCGTGCAGACTGCGACCGCGGATGTGGGTCAGCGGAAGCACCTCGAGCAGCCCGCGGGCCATGACCTCCTCGACGACGTTGGCGTGCGCCACGGCGCCCAGCGTGTCGAAGACGGCCTGGGCCCACGGCGACATCTTCTCGTTCTCGCTGCCGGGCAGATAACCGAGCTCCTGCCCACCGACGGCGTAGAGCGGGCGGAACACGATGACCTTCTTGTGGCGGTTGCGTTCCATGGTGGCCTCGAGCCCCGCGCAGAGCGCGAGCGCCGACTTGCCCGTGCCGGCCCGGCCGCCCAGCGAGACGATGCCGATCGACTCGTCGAGCAGGAGGTCGAGGGCGATCCGTTGCTCAGCCGAACGGCCGCGGAGACCGAACGCCTCACGGTCGCCGCGAACCAGTCGTACGGTCTTGTCGGGGTTGACCCGCGCGAGCGCCGACCCCCGCGGCGAGTGCACCACGAGGCCCGTGTGGCAGGGCAGGTTCTCCACCTCGTCGAGCTCCAGCTCCTCGCCGCTGTAGAGCGCGCTGACCGCGTCCTCGCCGAGCTTCAGGTCGGCCATGCCCGTCCAGGTCGGGTCGCTGGCCTGGCCGTGGCGGTACTCGTCGGCGGTGAGCCCGACCGACGCGGCCTTGACCCGCAGCGGCATGTCCTTGCTGACCAGCGTGACCTCGCGTCCGTCGGCGGCCAGCCCGAGGGCGACCGAGAGGATGCGAGTGTCGTTCGAGTCGTTGCGGAAGCCCTGCGGCAGCACGCTCTGATCCGCGTGGTTGAGCTCGACCTGGAGCGTGCCGCCCTCGTCGTTGCAGAGGACGGGCTGGTCGAGACGGCCGAACTTGATCCGCAGATCGTCGAGGAAACGCAACGACTGCCGGGCGAACCACCCCAGCTCGGGATGGTGACGCTTGCCCTCCAACTCGGAGATGACCACGAGGGGAATGACCACCTCATGATCGGTGAAGCGGCGGAACGCCGCCGGGTCGGACAGCAGAACCGAGGTGTCCAGAACGAAAACACGGCCCGTCGGGGCCGGTTCCGCGTCCGCGTGCCTGTCTCGGGACTGGCGTCCCGGGCGCGCTGTCTTCGTGGAGACTTCGGCAGCCGGGTCGCGGGCGACGTCGGCGTCTGATCGGCGAGATGTCACAGGCCTGCTCCAGCGGCGGGCGTGCAACCCGGTACGCCCGCGGTCCGCCACCTCCGGCGCCCGTCTCTCATGCACGGGGTCGGATTGCGGGGCCCCGTGGCGCACTTGTCGCAGGTCCGGGCCGGCCGGCTGGCTCGGGATGACCCCGTGCCATGACCCAAACGCTAGCGGTCAACTGCGCGGCGCGGTAGTACGCAAAAACGGGTGACGGACGACGTCCAGGCAAATTTCTCTCGCATGAAACGTCACCTCAGGCGGGTAATCTGACGACGTGGCACAGACTCCGCGTCCGACCCATCCTCTGAGCATCGACGAGGCCTGGGCGTTCACCGCAGCCAACGCCGCGGCGACCACCTTCTTCTTCGACTTCGACGGCGTGCTCTCACCCGTCACCGACGACCCCGACGCCTCACAACCGGCGCCGGCCGTCCCCGGTGTGCTGGAACGACTCGCCGAGGTCGTCCAGCGGGTCGCCATCGTGTCGGCCCGCCCGGTCAGCTTCCTGCGCTCGCGTTTCTCGTCACTCGAGCGTGTCGACCTCTACGGCCTCTACGGCCTCGAGGTGTGGCACGAGGGCGAGGTCGTCACCGAGCCGGCCGCGCTGCCCTGGGTGCCCGCGATGGCCGACCTGGCCGAGCGGGCCAAGGCCGAGCTGCCCGCGCCGGTCCTGGTCGAATACAAGCGCCTCTCCGTGGCCCTGCACTACCGCACAGCGCCGCAGGAGGCGCTCGCGGTCGAGCGCTGGGCCCACGAGCAGGCCGAGAGCGTCGGCCTGCGCACCCAGGCCGGCCGCATGGTGGTCGAGCTCAAGCCGCCGGTCGACCAGGACAAGGGCATGGTCATCACCGAGGGCGTCCGCGACGCCGGCTGCGCCTGGTATTTCGGGGACGACATGTCCGACATCAAGGCGTTCGACGCGCTGCGGGCCCGCGAGGCGGTCGACCCGTCGTTCTTCGGGGTCGCGGTCGCCGTGGCCAACCCCGAGACCGGCGCCGAGGTGTCCAGCGCGGCCGACCTCACCCTCGAGTCGCCCGAGGCCGTCGTCCAGTTCCTGACGGCCGGGCTTACCAGGTTCTAGCGTCTCGGGGCGGCAACTGCCGATGTGGCCGGCACCGAGGTGCCGGCCCTGGGCGCCGGGTCTTGGTGCTCAGGCGCCGTAACGGCGCTGCCGGTTGCCGTACGACCGCAGCGCCCGCAGGAAGTCGATGCGGCGGAAATCGGGCCAGTTGGCGTCGTGGAAATAGAACTCCGAGTGCGCCGACTGCCACAGCAGGAAACCGGAGAGCCGCTGCTCGCCGCTCGTGCGGATGACCAGGTCGGGGTCCGGCTGGCCGCGGGTGTAGAGGTGCTCGGCGATGTGCTCGACGTCGAGGATCTCGGCCATCTCCTCGATCGTGCGCCCGTTGGCCGCCTGCTCGTGCAGCAGGGAACGCACAGCGTCGGTGATCTCGCGCCGGCCGCCGTAGCCCACCGCCATGTTGACCTCGACGCCGAGCGTACGGTCGCGGGTCTTCTCCTGGGCCGCCTTGAGCGCGACGGCCGTCGGCCCCGGCAGCAGGTCGAGCGCGCCGACCATGCGCAGCCGCCACGGGTTGCCGTCCTCGGCCAGCTCGGTGGCGAGATCCTCGATGATCTTCAGGAGCGGGTCGAGCTCGGCCGACGGGCGGCGCAGGTTGTCGGTGGCCAGCAGATAGAGCGTGACGTGCTTGATGCCGGCCTGGTCGCACCAGGTCAGCAGCTCCTTGACGCGGGCCGCGCCGACGCGGTGACCGTCGTTGGGGTCGACGAAACCCATCTCCCGAGCCCACCGGCGGTTGCCGTCACACATGACGCCGACGTGCTGAGGCACGGGCTTGCCGGCCAGCTTGCCGGCCAGCCGACGTTCATACACGCGGTAGAACGGAGTGGAAATCAACGACCGCAGACTCATCGCTTGAAACCCTAGCCCTCATCGGTAGCGACTCAAGGGTCGGCCGGGTGACGCTGACCCAACCGGGCGGCGATACGACCGATCGTGCGAAGGTCGAAAACCCCGTCACCGAGGCCGAGCTCCACCATCCGGTCGAAGACCTCCCCATCTCGGGCAGCCGCGCCCACCGCGGCGTCGACCACCCACGGCTGCCTGGTCAGCCGGGTGGCGAAGCCGGAGTGCCGCAGGTGCCGGCCGAGCCGGTGACGCAGAGCACGGCCGTACCGTTCGGCGACCCGCTCGGGACCGGCCGCGGCCGCCTCGCCGGCCAGCGCCCCGGAGAGGACAGCGTAGAAGATGCCCTCCCCCGTGAACGGGTTGATCAGCGAGAGCGCGTCGCCGGTGAGCAGTACCCGGCCCCGTGCGGGTGGCGGCCGGCGCGTCGACAACGGCAGGTGGTGCCCGCGCACGCCGGTCGGCTCGCCGCCGTCCAGCAGCGCGTCGAGGCGTTCCGACAGGTACGCCCGGGAGAGCGGCACACCGCGCAGGACCTCCCCGTAGCCGACGTTCGCGGTGCCGTCGCCCAGCGGGAACTCCCAGGCATAGGCGGGCCAGCGCTGCCGGGTCGTCACGATGACCTGCTCGGTCGTGTTCGTGGTGGGCGCGTACCCCCGGATGGCGACAGCCAGGTGTCCGGGCGGATTGACCGGGTGGCCCAGGGCCCGCCGCACCACCGAGCCGGCGCCGTCGGCCCCGATGACCACACCGGCCCGGAAACGACCGTCGATCGTGATGCCGTCCCCGGCCGCGCGCACCGACCGTACGGTGTGTTTGCGCAGGTCGGCCCCGGCCGCGACGGCGGCGCGGACCAACCGCTCGTCGAAGACCCGCCGGGGCACGGTGTACGCCGCCCGGGGCAGCGGGCGGGCGACCGCCGAGCCGCCCGGACCGACCAGCCGGAGCCGCTCGATGGCCGGGTAGCCGTCGGTGACCCCGGCCACGCCCAGTCCACGCAGGACGGTCACCGCCTCGGCCGCGATGCCGTCGCCGCAGACCTTGTCGCGCGGGAAGTCGGACCGGTCGAGCAGCAGGACGCGCGCCCCGGTCCGGCAGGCCGCCAGCGCCGCCGCCGCTCCGGCCGGCCCGGCGCCGACAATCGCAACATCAAAATCTCGCAAGCCGGCGCGCCCTTCCATCCCTAGCCCCCACCCGCCTCGGGGCTTGGGGGCTGAACTTACGCGGTGTCAACACCGCGAGCCGAGTTGTCCACAGGAGCGCGCGGACGCTGGGCGGCGCCGTCCACATCCTCGGCCGGGCGCCCGTCGAGCCTGGCCGCTCGGTACAGCGCATACCAGGTCAGCACCGCCGCGGCCAGCAGCGGAGCGCCGTCGCGGATCAGGCCGTCGACGCCCAGCAGGAAGTAGCAGAGCGGCAGGTCCCAGGCCAGCACGAAGACGGTGAGCCAGCCGAGATAGCGCCGGGCGCCCGCCTTGCCGCGCAGCAGGAAGAACGTGCCCAGCAGCACCGCGTAGCTGACCCCGATGCCCAGCCCCAGCCAGATCAGCACCGCGAGCAACCACTCCGGACGGTCGCGCAGCTGGCCGAACGAGATCAGACAGGGCACGAGCATGAGCGGGCTGTAGGTGAACGCGGCGATGCGGGCGGTCAGCAGCCAGCCGGTCACCGGAGCCCGGCGCGGCGCCGCCTCACGAAGGCTGAGTCCCTCACGGGTCAGCACCAGCTTGGTCGGATGCCGCACCAGGTGTTCGCGGACGACCGGATGGCGGTAGAGCATGACGACCACGGCGACGCACAGCAGGAGCAGCACCGCGAAGCCGAGGACGCCCGGCAACGGGGGCAGTCCGGAGCGCGGCACGACGAGCCGGCCGACCGCGAAGACCGTGGTGACGGCCAGGATCAGGCCCAGCGGCCGGGCGACGGCGCGGTCGCGGCGCACCTGCCGGATCAGCAGCAGCCAGCCCAGCGTGCGCAGCAGGCCCCACCCGGTGCGGACCGCCAGCCCGAAGCCGTGCTCAGGGGCGTACAAGTAGTTGAGGACCTCGACCACGACGGTCGACACGGCCGTGGCAACCAGCAGGGCGGTCAGCACGCGTAACGCGCGGGGTCGCACCGTTTCAGTTGCCACGGCCGGCATTTACCCGGTCGGGGCCCGGCTTACTCGGCCAGACGGGCGCGCAGCGCGTCGAGCTCGGCCCAGAGCACGGCCGGCAGCTTGTCGCCGAACTTCGTGAACCACTCGGTGATCTGCGGAATCTCGGCCAGCCACTCCTCGCGGTCGACCCGGAGGACGGCTTCCAGGTCACGATCGTCCAGGTCGAGACCGGTACGGTCGATCGCGCTCACGGTCGGCACGTGCCCGATCGCTGTCTCGATCGCCTCGCCCCGGCCGTCGAGCCGCTCGGCGATCCACTTGAGGACGCGGCTGTTCTCGCCGAACCCGGGCCACAGGAACCGGTCGTCGTCGCCGCGCCGGAACCAGTTGACGTAGAAGATCCGGGGCAGTTTGCCGGCGTCGCCCGACGCGCCCTTGGCCATGTCGATCCAGTGCTGGAAGTAGTCGCCGGCGTGGTAGCCGATGAACGGCAGCATCGCCATCGGGTCGCGGCGCACGACCCCGACCTGGCCGACCGCGGCCGCCGTGGTCTCGCTCGACAGGGTGGCCCCGAGGTAGACGCCGTGCACCCAGTCGCGCGCCTCGGCGACCAGCGGGACGGTCGTCTTGCGGCGGCCGCCGAACAGGATCGCGTCGATCGGTACGCCCCGCGGGTCGTGATATTCGTCGGCCAGGATCGGGCACTGCTCGATGGGCGTACAGAATCGGCTGTTGGGATGGCTCGACGGGGTCTCCGACTCCGGCGTCCAGTCCTCGCCCCGCCACGACGTGAGGTGGGCCGGCGGCGTGCCCATGCCCTCCCACCAGATGTCCCCGTCGTCGGTCAGGGCCACGTTGGTGAAGACCGAGTTGCCGCGGGCGAGCGTGCGCATCGCGTTGGGGTTGGTGTGGAAGTCGGTGCCGGGGGCCACGCCGAACAGTCCGAACTCGGGGTTGGTGGCCCAGAGACGGCCGTCCTCGCCGAAGCGCATCCAGGCGATGTCGTCGCCGACGGTCTCGACCTTCCAGCCGGGCAGGGTCGGTTCGAGCATGGCCAGGTTGGTCTTGCCGCAGGCCGACGGGAAGGCGCCGGCGAGATAGCGGACCTGCCCTTCGGGGGAGGTGAGCTTCATGATCAGCATGTGCTCGGCCAGCCAGCCCTCGTCGCGGGCGGCCACGCTGGCGATCCGCAGCGCGTAGCACTTCTTGCCCAGCAGCGAGTTGCCGCCGTACCCGGACCCGTACGACCAGATCTCGCGCGTCTCCGGGAAGTGCGAGATGTACTTGGTCTCGTTGCACGGCCAGGCCACATCGTCCTGGCCCGGCTCGATCGGAGCGCCGACCGAATGCAGCGCGGGGACGAAGGCGGCGTCCGTGCCCATCGCCTCGAGCACCGCCGTGCCCATCCGCGTCATGATCCGCATGCTGGCCACGACGTAGGGGCTGTCGGTCAGCTCGACACCGAACATGGGCTCGGGCGCGTCCAGGGGACCCATGCAGAACGGCACGACGTACATCGTGCGGCCGCGCATGCTGCCGCGGTAAAGGTCGGTCATCACCGCCTTCATCTCCGCCGGGTCCATCCAGTTGTTGGTGGGTCCCGCGTCGGCTTCGTCGGCCGAGCAGATGAACGTGCGCTCCTCGACCCGGGCCACGTCGCCGGGGTCGGTGCGCGCCCAGAAGGAGTTCGGCTTCCTGGACGGGTCGAGCCGGGCCAATGCTCCGGACCCGACCAGCGCGTCGGTGAGGGCGGTCCACTCCTCGTCGGAGCCGTCGCACCAGACGACGCGGTCGGGGGTGGTGAGGGCGGCGACCTGATCGATCCAGGCCAAGAGGGTCGGGTGCTCGGTGGGCTGGGTTGATTCGGCGGGCATTGTTTCGGCGGGCTGGGTCAAGACGTTCTCCTTCGGTCGGCACTGACCAATGACCGCAGGGACCGGTGGCGCCGGCCCGGGGGTCTTGAGAGTTGGCTCAGCCTAAGGCGGGAACACATTCAGTTCGTCGGCCGTCGCTGTGGATAACCGCACAATCTTTGGCTCCGCTGCTCGCAAGCGATCGATCCTTCGCCGTACGGCGCAGTTCCGCGCAATCTCGTCGGATTCGGCCGAGCCCTGGGGCTGGGCACGCCCAACTCCCGTCGATTTTCGCAAACCGGACTTAACGTCCTAAGCTGGCTTTCATCGGGCTTTCCTCTTACTCCCGCCGCAGGAGGCAGGAATGACGATCCCGGCCAGTCCGCCGGACGGAAGTCCCGAGCCGCCGGACACCGAGCTGCTGGCGGCCGTCCGGGCCGGCGACACCGCGGCGTACGGGACGCTCTACGAACGGCACCGCGCGGCGGCCCGGCAGCTGGCCTGGGGCCTGACCAACGACCCGGCCGACGTGGACGACCTGGTCGCCGAGACGTTCGCCAAGGTGTTCGCCTCGCTGCGCGCCGGCCGCGGCCCCCTGGTCGCCTTCCGCGCCTACCTGCACACGACCATGCGGCACGTCTGTTACCACCGGGCCCGCAGCGACCGCCGGCTCGAGTTCACCGACGACCTGACCCGGTACGACGAGGGCGAGCCCTACTCCGACCCGGCGCTCGACCGGCTGGAACGGACGTACGCCGCGGCCGCCTTCCGGCAGCTCCCGGAGCGATGGCGTGACGTCCTCTGGCACACCGCCGTCGAGGGCAACACCCCGGCCGAGGTGGCCGGCAAGCTGGGCATGACGCCCAACGCGGTGGCGGTGCTCGCCCATCGGGCCCGGGAGGGTCTGCGCAGCCTCTATCTGCAACAGCACGTGACGACCGCCGACCACCCCGAGTGCCGGTGGGCCGGCGACCGGCTCGGCGTCCACCTCCGCGGACGGCTCGCGCCGCGGGACGGCAACCGGATGCGCGCCCATCTGGGGTGGTGTGCCGATTGCCGGGAGAAAGTGGCCGAGATTGCCGAGATCAACAAGATTCACCCTCCGTACCGGCAGCGTCACCATGCGGGGTCCGGCGGTTAAGACTCGCCAACGGGAACAGCGGTCCGTGACTGCCCCCGGTACTCTCGGGACCGTGCCCGACACCTCAGCGACGCAGCGCTCCGGCCTGCGCACCAGGTTCCGGGCGCTCATCCGTGAGCTCGGCAAGTTCGGCACGGTGGGCGGCATCGCCTTCGCCATCGACATCGTGATCTTCAACGTGCTGCTGCAGGCCGACTTCGAGACGCTGATCGCCAAAACCATCTCGACGGTGGTCGCGACGACCTTCGCCTTCGTCGGCAACCGGTTCTGGACCTGGCGTGATCGGGCCCACACCAACATGGCCCGGCAATACACGGTCTTCTTCGTGTTGAACGCCATAGGCCTGGGCATCGGTCTGGCCTGCCTGGCGATCAGCCACTACGGTCTCGGACAGCTCTCCCCCGTCTTCCAGACCCAGCTCGCGGACAACATCTCGGGCCAGCTGGTCGGCACCGCGGCCGGCTCGCTGTTCCGTTTCTGGTCGTACCGCCGGTTCGTCTTTCCGGCGCCGACCGCGCCGGGCACGCCTTCACGACTGGAGCACAGTGCGACGGGTACCCCACCGTCGTCCCCCGTTCGTGACACGGCGTAACCGCCCCCTCTCCCGTAAGGTTGACCAATGCCCTCAGCTCGTGCGCTGACGGAACACCTGCGCCGTCTTGCCCCGGAAGTGCTGGCGTTCGGCGTCATCGGCGCCGGAAACACGCTGCTCTATCTGGTGATCACCTGGGTCGCGCTGCCCATCGGCGCCGTCAAGGCCAGCATCATCGCCACCGTCGTGACGACCACGCTCGCCTACATCGCCAACCGCTACTGGACATACCGCAACCACAGCCGCACGGCCCTGAAGCGCGAGTACTCCCTGTTCTTCGGCTTCAACCTCATCGGCATGGTCATCCAGTCCGGGGCGATCGCCATCGGCAAGTACGGCTTCGGGCTGACCGAGGAGCGCGACGCGCACGCCTTCATGGCCGTGACCGCGGTCGGCATCGTGGTCGCCACGGTGTTCCGCTTCTGGGCCTACCGCACGTTTGTCTTCCTCAAGCCGCCGGTCGACGGGCACGAGGGCGACCTCACCGAGCTGGACGCGGTGGCCGGGCTGGCCGAGCTGAGCACCGAGGACGAGCCGGGCAGCGTCGCGCAGCTCGACGCCAGGCGCTAGCCATTCGTGGTGGGAGCCCGGCAGCGGTGCGAAACACGCGCTAGTTCTGCCTCTTGAAGAGGCCGCGCCGTTGGACGGGAACCTCCGGCTCTGCCTCTTCTTCGTCCTCGTCGGGGTGTAGCAGGCGATCCTGCTCGATCAGCTCGTAGAGCAGCGTCTGCACCTGCTGGGCGCGCGGCACGGCGTTCAGCACCACGGCCTGCTCGCCGATCGAGTCGACCTTCAGCGTGCCCGTGCCGAACACGCGGTCGAGCACGGACTGGGTCACCACGTGGTCGTTGACCCGGTTGAGCGGCAGGTCACGCCGCTCCCGGGCGATCACGCCGTCCTGCAGCAGGATCCGTTCGCCGGTCAGCACGTAATGGGTGCACCGCCAGATCACCAGCGGCGCCGCCCCGTACCGGATGCCCTGGTAGAGCATGATGGCCGCGACCACCAGGAACGCGATGCGGCCGCCCTCGGTGCCCGGCAACATCACCCAGGCCACGGCGCACACCACCACCGCGAGCAGCACGAGCAGGCCGGGCCGCAGGGCCGTCCGCCAGTGCGGACGCAGGTGGAGGACGACTTCCTCCTCCTCGGCGAGAACTTCCGCGGGGAACGCCACGCGGTCAGCGTACGTGCACCACGTCACCCGCCGAGACGCGATGGTCGGCCCCGTCCACCGTCCGGACGACCAATTGGCCGTCACCGTCGACCCCGGTCGCCTCGCCGGTGAGCGTCTCGCCCGCGGGGAGCATCACCCGCACCTGCTGCCCGATCGTCGCGCAGCCCCGCCGGTAGGCCGCCAGCAGCCCGGACATCTCGGCATCGCCGCCGGCCTCGCGCCAGCCCGCGTACCAGGAAGCGAAGCCGCGCAGCAGCGCCCGCACCAGGGGATCACGATCGGTCACGGCGGCCCCGGCCACGCGCAGCGAGGTGGCGGGCAGCTCGGCGGTCTCCGGCAGCTCCTCGGCGCGGGTCGTCACGTTGAGGCCGATGCCGACCACGACCGCGTCCCCGGACACCTCGGCCAGGATGCCGGCACATTTCCCACCGCTCACCAGCAGGTCGTTGGGCCATTTCAGAGCCGCGTCGACCTCGGCCACCCGCTCGACCGCCTCGCGCAGCGCCACCCCGGCCAGCAGCGGCAGCCAGGCGAAGGAAGCGGCCGGCAGGGCCGCCCAGCCCCGCTCACGGTCGGGCCGCCCCGGTCGCAACAGGACACTCAGCGTGAGCCCGGCCCGGGCCGGGGAGCTCCATTGACGGTCGCGGCGACCCCGGCCGGCCGTCTGCCGCTCGGCCACGACGATCAGACCCTCGGGCTCGCCCCGGACGCCCGCAGCGGCGACATCGGCATTCGTCGAGGCGGTCTCGGCCACGATCTCGACCCGCGACCACAGGCTGCCCGGGGTGACCAGCGCGCGTTCGAGCGAGCGCGGGGACAGCGGAGGTCGGTCGAGATCGGTGAACGGCGAAGCCATCCGCCGAGCGTAGCCGCTATCGGGGTGGCGGCTCGGCGGCGTGACGGCTGACATAGACCCGGGTGCTGCGGTCCGGGGGCTCCACCGAGGGCCGGGGCCGCGGGCGTGGACGGCGGCGGGCGGCGGGCGGCGGGTCCTCGGACGCGGCGGCGAACAGCTGCGTGGTCGGCAACGACTCGTTCTCCAGGCGCCACTCCCGCCTCTCCCGCTTGACCTCGCGCTTGTCGTTGCGGGACGACCAGTTACCGGACTGCCGGGCGCGGCGCTCGTCGGCCAGCGAGGTGACGACCTCGGTGGGCTCGGGCTCGACCGGCAGCAGGTCGAAACCGGTGGCCGGCTCGTAGTCGGGGACCGCGGGCAGGCGCTCGACCGGGGCGGGCCAGCCGTAGCCCTTGGCCGAGGGTTCGGGGTCGGGCTCCAGGTCGACGGGGATGGGGGTCCAGTACTCGCCGGACGGTGGCTCCTCGCGGACCTGCCGGTATTCGGGTCGCACCCAGCCCGCGATGCGGTGGCCGTAGCGATCGCCCGGGTGGGGCGGCTGGTCCATCAGGAGCCCCTGGGGCTCGGGTGGGAGGTCGGGGACCAGCTCGAGGCCGGCCCGCTCGCGGGGTTCGGGCACGTAGTCGTCGGGTTCGGGACCGTACTCGACAGACTCGGGCGCGTAGTCCGCGTAGTCCTCAGCCGGGTACTCCTCGGCGGCGTAATTCTCGACCTGGTAATCCTCGGCGGCGTACTCGTCGGGCTCGTACAGGTCGGGCCCGGCGTCGAAAACGGCGGCTGCGGGCGGGAGCTCGGCCGGCTCGGCCAGGAAATCGCCGGACGGCGGCGCGAGCTCGTCCTCGTACCGGAGCTCCTCCTCGTACCGGAGCTCCTCGCCGACGCCGGGCCGCTCGTCCTCGTCGGCCAGCCCGATCATGGCAAGTCCGAGGTGCGGATCGTCATCGGCCGGCGTGACCACAGCCGGCTCCGGCGCCCGGCCGCGGCGGCGACCGCCCCCGGCCCGGCGCGACTTCGGCTGGATGTCGGCGGCCTCAGCCGTACGAGGACCCGGGGTGGCCTCGAGCGCGCGGGCTTTGCGGCCGGCCCGCCGGCTGCCCCGACCGAACAGCACGGAACGGAAGCAGATCAGGGTGGCGATCCCGCCGGCGATGAGGGCGATCCCGGCCGCGGTCATCCAGTTGGTCACGACACAGGTAACGAATGGGGCATTGAGTGCGAAACGCACCCGTAGCGGCGTGGGGTCGGCCGGTGTCGAGCGGTTCGCTCGGCGAGCCGGTCCCCCTGGCGCACTACGATCATTACTGACGAGTATCCGCGGAGAGCGTGAGGGATCACCGTGACCATCGAGCAGGACGACGCAGTCCAGGCCGACATTCACACCACCGCGGGCAAGCTCGCCGATCTCGCCCGGCGCAACGACGAGGCGGTCCATGCCGGCTCCGCCCGGGCGATCGAGAAACAGCACGCCCGGGGCAAGAAGACCGCCCGCGAGCGCATCGAGATGCTGCTCGACGAGGGCTCGTTCGTGGAGCTCGACGCGCTGGCCCGGCACCGCTCCACCAACTTCGGCCTCGACCGGAACCGCCCGTACGGCGACGGCGTGGTCACCGGCTACGGCACCGTCGACGGCCGGCAGGTCTGCGTGTTCTCCCAGGACTTCACGATCTTCGGCGGCTCGCTCGGCGAGGTCTTCGGCGAGAAGATCGTCAAGGTGCTCGACCTGGCCATGAAGATCGGCTGCCCGATCATCGGGATCAACGACTCGGGCGGCGCCCGCATCCAGGAGGGTGTGGTGGCGCTCGGTCTCTACGCCGACATCTTCTTCCGCAACGTGCGGGCCAGCGGCGTCATCCCGCAGATCTCCCTGATCATGGGCCCGTGCGCGGGCGGCGCGGTCTACTCCCCTGCGATCACCGACTTCACTGTGATGGTCGACCAGACCTCGCACATGTTCATCACCGGCCCCGACGTGATCAAGACGGTGACCGGCGAGGAAGTCGGCATGGAGGAGCTGGGCGGCGCCCGCACCCACAACACCCGCAGCGGCAACGCGCACTACCTGGCCTCGGACGAGGACGACGCGATCGACTACGTGCGCGCGCTGCTGTCCTACCTCCCGTCGAACAACCTGGACGAGCCGGCGGTCTTCTCGTCGCCGGCCGAGCTCTCGCCGTCGACATCGGATCTCGCGCTCGACGCGCTCGTTCCCGACTCGGCCAATCAGCCGTACGACATCAAGACGGTCGTGGAAACGGTGGTCGAGGACTTCCTCGAGGTGCAGCCGCTCTACGCGCAGAACATCGTGGTCGGCTTCGGCCGGGTCGAGGGTCGGCCGGTCGGCGTCGTCGCCAACCAGCCGCTGCACCTCGCGGGCACGCTGGACATCGCGGCGTCGGAGAAGGCGGCCCGCTTCGTGCGCACGTGCGATGCCTTCAACATCCCGGTGGTGACCTTCGTCGACGTCCCGGGTTTCCTGCCCGGCACGTCGCAGGAGTGGGACGGCATCATCCGGCGAGGGGCGAAACTGATCTACGCGTACGCCGAGGCGACCGTCCCCAAGGTGACGGTGATCACGCGGAAGGCCTACGGGGGCGCGTACGACGTGATGGGGTCGAAGCACCTGGGCGCCGACCTCAACTTCGCGTGGCCCACGGCGCAGATCGCGGTGATGGGAGCGCAGGGCGCGGTCAACATCCTGCACCGCGCCGAGCTGGCCGCCGCCGACGACCCCGCGGCGCGGCGCTCCGAGCTGATCCAGGAGTACGAGGACACGCTGGCCAACCCGTACACCGCGGCCGAACGGGGCTATGTGGACGCGGTGATCATGCCGTCGGAGACCCGGGCGCAGATCACGCTGGGTCTGCGCACGCTCCGGACCAAACGCGAGACCCTGCCCCCGAAGAAGCACGGCAACATCCCGCTGTAGAACGCGATTCAGGTCGGCAGGGGGTTGCGCAACAGGAGGACGCCGCCGTAGATCAGCGCGGCCATGGAGCCGAGCCAGAAGAAGGCGACGAAGAACGCGGTGGACAGACCCGTCGCCTTGGCCAGGACACCGGTGTCGGGCTCGCCGCCGCCCTTCCAGACCGAGAACAGCTCCGGGATCTGGCGGGTGCCGCCCATCAGCAGAAACCACACCCAGATGTACGTGAACACGAGCTGCACGTCCTCACTCGCGCGCATCGCGACGGCCCACACCATCGCGCCGGTCAGCGGCACGGCGAGGAACCCGAAGAAGTTGCGCACCATGACGAGCAGCATGGCCATCAGCACGAGGGTCATGAGGAGCACGGACCGCGGGCTGATGTCGTGCACCAGCATCCAGGCCCCGGCCAGTCCGAAGATCGACGGACCGAGGTAGCCGGCCAGCCCGGCGGCCAGGGTCGGGACGAAGCCCCACTTCTCCTGCCGGAACGAGGTGCTGCCGCCACCGCGCTCCACAGTGATCTTCTTGACGAACAGACCGGTGAGCGCGCCGAACATGGCGTGCCCGCCCTCGTGGGCGATGGTGATCGCGTGGGTCGTGAAGCGCCACAGCGGCACGGCGGCCACGAAGGCCAGCACCGCCGTCGTCCACGCCAGCCCCGGACCGTCCATCTCGGGAAGCTATCGCCGCCCGTGCACCCACCCCATCGGCCGTTGGGACGAGGGCATCACGGTCGTGCCGATCAGGACACGTTCGCGGAGATCCACTGGCCGGCCAGCAGGAACGCGCCGACCACCAGGGCGGCCAGGTCGACGATCAGGAAGACGCCGACCCAGAAGATGGCCGGCACGTGCGACACGTGGGCGAGCTGGTCGGCGTCGGAGTCCGGCATGCGGCCGCGGCGGCGCAGGCTCTGCAGCTCGAAGACCGGCCGCACCCCGCCGATCAGCAGGAACCACACCCCGACGTACGCGAAAGCCGCTTGCACCGCGGGCGACGCGTACCAGGACACGGCGAACACGATCGCGCCGGTGACCACCAGCGACACCACACCGAAGAGGTTGCGGATGTTGATCAGCATGAGCAGCAACAGCACCACGGCCAGCCAGAGCAGCAGCGTGATGCGGTTGCCGCCGAGCAGCCAGGCGCCCAGCAGGCCGACCAGGGACGGCGCGATGTAGCCGCCGAGCAGGGTGAGCATCATGCCGGGACCGGTCGGGCGCCCCGAGGACAGGGTCAGGCCGGACGTGTCGAACTCCAGCCGGATGCCCCGCAGCCGCCGACCCGTGAGCAGCGCGAACAACGCGTGCCCGCCCTCGTGGGCGATCGTGACGGCATTGCGGGCGATACGCCAGACCGGGCGGA
Source organism: Actinoplanes sp. M2I2 (assembly GCF_023544445.1). Taxonomy (GTDB): domain Bacteria; phylum Actinomycetota; class Actinomycetes; order Mycobacteriales; family Micromonosporaceae; genus Actinoplanes. The sequence continues at coordinate 147,343 of NZ_JALPVJ010000010.1, forward strand.
ACGCGACCGAGATCAGAGCAGCCAGCGCGGTGAGCAGCACGAGCAGGCCGGGCGGGTCGGGTTGAGCACCGAGCAGCTTGTCCCAGAAGTCCGTCACACCTTGGATCGACACAGCGCGGAACTGTATCTGATCTCGCTAGGTGGTTCCTGTTACGCGCCTTGTGCGCGGCGTCGCACCACTGATTCGGCAGCCACGGGAGCGGCACGCCGGGCCAGCATCAGGCGGGCGGCGACGACGGCTCCGACGGCCACCGCGAGCACGGCGACGATCGTGAACAGGACGAGAGTACCGACGGCTGCGGCGAGAATCGCCAGGTCAGCGACGGCTACGAGCATCCAGAGCGCCAGTGCGGGCCTGCCACCGTGCGATCGACCAGTCATGTCGTACCTCCGTTTCGTGGTACGACCTGAACTACCCATTCATGCTCGTTGTCACTCACCGGAGTTACGGTTTGGGCTTGAATCCCTGGTAGATCCGCTTGAGGTCGGACTGCGCGGCGTTCCAGTCGTCGGGCGAGACATACCAGGAGATCGAGTACGCCTGGTTGTCGCTGACGATGATGTTGCGCTTCACCGCGTGCTGGGGATTGCCGGAGCTCGTCGTGTAGAAGAACTCCCAGTCGGCGGCCTGCTTGAAGTAGTTGCCGACCGACTGCAGCCGGACCTTCTCGTAGTTCCGGTAGTCCCGGCCGGCGCGGTCGCGCTCCTGCTGTTGCCAGTCGGCCAGCGCGTCGGGCTTGGGATCATCGGTCTGGTCGATGAGCAGCAGACGGTTGTTCCACTCGATGCGGGTCTCGCTGCCGCGGTTCGAGATCGAGGCGCTCTTGGGCAGCGGCACCTTGAAGCCGGAGTCGTCCGTGTAGACCTGCCACGTGGTGGGCAGGGCCTGCGCGGCCGGGCTCGACGGAGGAGCGGACGACGGGGCCGGCGACGGGCTCGAGCCGGTCGTCGCGGCGCTGGTGGGTTGCTGCTGCTGCGAGGGCTGACCGCCGGCCGAGGCCGTGGGGGTCACCGGCGGCTGGGCCTCATCGTCCCCGCCACCGTCCCGGCCGAGGACGCCGATGAGGACGACCACCAGCACGATGATGAGCAGCAGGATGCCTCCGGCCACGGCCGCCTGACCGTACGTGAGCCGGGTGCCGAAGACGGTGATGCCGGGTGACTGCCGGACGGGCATGGGCGTCCACGCCGGGCGGTTCGGCCGGTTGAACGCCGGCATGGGCTCGAGCGGTTCGTCGGCGGAGGCGCTCCGGGCGGCCGGCACGAGGACCGTGGCGTCCGGCCGGTCACCCGCATCGGACCGCAGCCGCGTCGTCTTGAGCGGGTCGGGCCCGTTCAGCTTGGCCGTCTTGTCGACCGGGTGGGCGTCAGCCGGCGCCTTCGCGTTGCCGTTCTCTCCGGCGGTCGTCGCGGCCGGGGAGTGCTGGGCGCCGGCGTCCTGGTCGGCCGTTTCGGCTGGGGCGTCCTTGACGGCGTCGTTGTCGTCGGCCGCTCCGGCTTGGACGTTCTTGGCCGCGGGACCGTCGGCGCTTTCCGCCGTGGCGTCTGCGGCTTCGCGGTCGTCAGCCGGCTTCCCGGCCTTCGCGATCTCGGGCTGCGCGGTCGGCGAAGCGGCGACCTTGGACGCCGCGGCGAGCTTTCCCTTTCGGCGGGCCGGCTTCGTCCTGGTCGTCTTGGCGTCCGTGGCCGGGGCGTCCTGGGGAAGGCTGACGACCGGAGTCGCGGTCACGGCGGGCGGCTGGTCGTCCTTACCGTCCGGGACCTCGGTGTCACCGGCCGGGCCGTCGCTCTTCGCCTGCTCGGCGTCGGCGGTTTCCGGCTCGGCCGGCTCGTTCTGATCCTGCTCGGCCGGCTCGTTCTGATCCTGCTCGGCCGGCTCGTTCTGATCACGCTCGGCCGGTTCGTTCCGATCACGCTCGGCCGGTTCGTTCTGATCGTGCTCATCCGGGGCGGGCTCGGCCGTGGAAGGCTCCGCCTTGACCGACGCGGCCTCAGCCGGCTCTGCCTTGGCGGGCTCGCCCTCGGTCGGCTCAGCCTCGGCCGGCTCCGTCGTCGTCGCTGGTTCCGCGGTCTTCGTCGACTTGTCGGCCGGCTCGGCGCTCTTCGTCGTCCGCTCGGCCGGCATCGAGATCTTCGTCGTCCGGTCGACCGGCGCGGCGATCGTCGTGGTCTTGTCGGCCGGTTCCGAGACCTTCGCTGTCCGGTCGACCGGCTCGGAGATCTTGGTGGTCTTGTCGGCTGGTTCGGCGGCCGGCTTCGCCTTCCGGGGCGGAAGGGCGATGCGGGTCGTCGGGTCGGCGGGGGCGGGCTCGTCCGGCTTCACCCGCGGAAGCAGCGACGTGGCGTCGGACAGCGACCTCTCGTGCTCCGGAGCGGCCGTCCCGCGCCGGTTGGCCGCGACATCGGCCGCCGTGAAGCCGGCTTGCGCACCCCGGGCCGTACGGGAAAGCCCGCCGCTCGGCTGCGGACCGGAGCGCGGCGCATCGGGCGTCGAGGGCTGCCCCGGCGTGGCGGGTGCCCCTGGCCGCGTACCGACGAAGGTGGTCTTGTCGTCCTGGACCGGGGGGCCGTCGACGCGCGTGGCATCGATCTTGGGCCCGTCGACCCGGGTGGCGTCCAGGCGCGGGGCGTCGACCTTGGGGCTGTCGACGCGGGTCGGGATCTCGGCGGCGGGACGGCCCACCGGAGCCTTGCCCGGCGCGTAGACCGGACGGCCCTCACCGGCGGCCGGGCGGCCCGGGGTGACCGGCGGCTGCGGCGGACCCGCCGGACGGCCGGGAGCGGGAGTCACCGTACGCCCGGAGGGACGCGCGACCGGCGGACGCGGACCAGGCACAACCGGGGCCGAGGAGGTGCCGGTCGTCAGCGCCGAACGGTCCCGGCCCGCCCCCGGGCGCCGCATCGTCGGGCTCATCGGGAAGCTCAGCTTGGATCGCCGGCCGGCCGCGCGCAGCAGCAGACGCTCGGCCTCCTCGGCGTTGATGCGGTGCGTCGGGTCCTTGCGCAGCAGACCGTTCAGCACGGGCTTCATCGGGCCGGCGTTGCGCGCGGGCGGCGGGTTCTCGGTGGCCAGCGCGGCCAGCGTGGCGATCGCCGACGGCCGGGCGAACGGCGAGGCGCCCTCGACTGCGGCGTAGAGCGTGGCGCCGAGCGACCACAGGTCGGCGGCCGGACCGGCTGAGCCGTCCCGGGCCCGCTCGGGCGCGATGTAGGCCGGCGAGCCGAGCACCAGGCCCGTACGCGTGACGTTGGGGTCGCCCGGCACGGTGGCCAGGCCGAAGTCGGTGAGCACGACCCGGCCGTCGGCGCCGATGAGCACGTTGCCCGGCTTGACGTCGCGGTGGACCACGCCGGCCCGGTGGGCGGCCCGCAGCGCGTTGAGCACGCCCAGGCCGATCTCGGCCGCGCGGACCGGACTGTAGGGCCCGTCGGCGGCCAGCGTGTCCTGCAGCGACCGGGACGGCACGTACTCCATCACGATCCACGGATCGGCGTCGGTGCGCAGCACGTCGAAGACGCGAACCACGTTGATGTTGTTGAGCCGGGCGATCGCGCGCGCCTCCCGCAGCGACCGCTCCCGCATCTCCTGCCGCTCGCCCGGCGTCAGCCCCGGCGGGGGCACCAGCTCCTTGATCGCGACCTCGCGGTGCAGGACGACATCGGTCGCCCGCCAGACACGACCCATCCCGCCCTGACCGAGCGGCGCGACAAGCCGGTAACGGTCAGCGACTACGAGCGGGGGAGAGGAAGACATCACGGAGAAAATACCCGGTCATGTCGAGCGACAGCGAATCGATCAGCCGAGTGTGGGATGCGTGTCACCGGATCTTCGGCGCGGCGTCGTACGCTCGGTCGATGAATACGGAACCGCTGGTCAGCATCCTCCGCGGCGAGCCGACCAACGTCGAGCTGGCCGCGCTGGTCACGGTGCTGCTCACAGCATCCAGCAGGGCTGATGCCCCAGCCGTTCCACCACCGGCCTCCCGCTGGGCCCGATCCGCACGACCGTCGATGCGCCCGAGCTCCTGGAAGGCCTCCGCCCTCCCCCGATAGATCATCGTTCGTCACTGTCCACAGGGGCCCCGATGCTGGCAGTGACCGACTACTCTCACAATCGCTCAGCTGAGCTCAGCTCGTGACCGGTTCGTCGGGGAGGCGCGGATGATTCCGGAGGAGGATCGCGGTCCCGCGTGGCTGCGTGACTACGGCACCACCGATTTCGGCGCGATCGAGGCCGACATCCAGGCGATGGAACAGTTCGCGGCCCAGCTCGCCGCCAACGTGAAAGACAGCTACGCCCCCCACATGTCGTCGGTGAGCGACTCCATGCTGACGCGGCTACCTGACCCACCAGCCGCGTTCGCCGAGCTGTACTCGTTCCTGACCGCCCATAACCACGCGCAGAACGTCACCCACCAGAACGTCTACAGCTACGCGAACGGCACTCAAGGTTTCGCCAGCGCAGCTGCCGACATCAGCAAGCGCTACAGAGGCTCTGATGCCTTTGCTCACGCAAAGGTCAGCGACGTCGACAAGGCACTGGACAAGGTCGGCATCCCCGAGGCCAGCACGGCGATCACGCCTACGCGCGGGGAGGGGGACGTCTGATGCTGATCGCTGGAGGCGGTGGCGGCGCCGGCGGAACCCCCTGGGGCATGCTGAGCATGCAGGGAATGCAGGACCTCATCCAGAATCCGGACACTGAACGCCACTATGAGCTGCTGACCGGCTGGAAGCAGTCGGCTGACCTGCTTGTCGAGCACCAATGGCAAGTGAGAAATTACCGCGACAACCTGGCTGCGGCGTGGCCGCCGGAAAAGAACGCCGCCTCGGCTGCCTACATCGCTCGGCTCGATGAGTTGATCTCGAACCTTACCGAGACCTACGAAGCCGCTATCTCCAATCACGACGCCTTCGCCGCTGCGACGCTGTCCATCAGCCTCGCGCAGAAGGAGATGGAGAAGCTGGCTCGCGAGTACCAGTCGAATGAGCTAGCGCTGGCCGACTACACCGCTAAGCAGCAGAACGCGAGTGGACAGCCTCAGCCCTCCCCGCGCCCGAGCGGCGAACAGCCTCCAGTCGCGCCCGGCCGGCAGGAGGCGCTGTACCAGAGGGCAATAACGCTGCTAAGCGGCGTGAGCGCCGACCTGGCACAGGCGCAGACCAGGATCCAAACCCCGCGCCCGTATACGCCGGAAAATCGCCGTGACGACCCGACCAGCGGCGAGCCTGGGACTTATGTAGCCCCACCGATCCCCCCGGTCACGGCTTCTTACGCGACGAACACCTCAACATCGACGAGCCGACCACGCCAGTCAGGTACCTTCCCGACCTCCGGTAGCCTCAACGTGCCGCCTCTTCCGCAGCCTCCCCCGCCGCAGCCAGGACTTATCCTTGGCGGAGCCACGCCTCCAAGTCCCACTATTCCGCCTCCAGGAATCTCTTCGCCCCTGCCAGCAACGCCCATCGGCTCAGCGGGTCCCATATTTAGTCCTGGTCTCGTAGCTCCCGTTCCGGGCACCTTCAATCCCGGCGGCGGCGCACTCGTGCCGCCTGCTGCTTCCGCGAGCGGGCGTAGCGGGCCGTTGCCTCTTCCCGGAGGCACTATTCGGCCCGGAGTATCAGCCTCGGGCGTTACTCATTCAATGCCCCCCGGCGGATTAATTGGAGGCGTGCCCGGCGCAGGCGCTGCGCAGTCTGCAGCTGCTAGACCAGTCTCTCAGCGGGTTAATCCGATTGGTGGGCTCATCGGCGGCACAACACCTTCCAGCAAGAATGCAGGACCAAACACATCGGTCCAGCATTCAGCCGGTGGAGGACCCTACGGCCAAGCGGGTCGCGGTGCACCGAGGCGCGACCCAGATGAAGCGGTTCGTTGGGACCCAGATAATCCCTGGCGTACAGCATCCGGCGTAGAGCCTGTTGTACGGCCAGCACGGGAGCATCGCATTGACCCGGGACCCGCGATTGGCCTGAGTTGAAGGTCCACTTCAAGGCTTTCGCCGCTCTCACAGTGACTATTATTGTCGCTGCTCAAATTCCGTCAACACCAGCTTTCGCCGACTCGGTCCGCGAACGTCAATGGTACCTGAGAAGTCTCAATATTGCTCAGTCGCAGGCGATTACAACGGGATCTGGAGTAATAGTCGCAGTCCTTGACTCAGGAACCTATCCTCATCCTGATATAAAGCGGAACTTACTGACTGGAAGCGACCAGACACCTTCCGGCCCTGGTGACGGACGATCGGATAGCGACGGACACGGAACCCGAATGGCAGCACTCATTGCTGGCCACGGGCGAGGATCGGTGACCGGCATACAAGGTATTGCGCCTTCCGCCAAGATCTTGCCCGTCGATATCACCAACGACGGGCGCGGACACTCAGACCTAATGGCCAAAGGCGTAAGTTGGGCGTCAAGCAAGAGTGCGCGTGTAATCAACATTTCGGGTGCTGCTGGCCCGGGATTTGAACTCCAAGACGCGATAAACGACGCCATCAAGGCTGACATCGTAATTGTGGCCGCAACGGGCAATACCTCGTCCGATGCGATCATCAATTATCCGGCCGCCTTCGATGGCGTTCTGGCCGTAGGCTCGACAGGGCGCAACGGGAAGTACTCTTCCAGCTCAGTCAAGGACGACAAGGTCCAGATTTGCGCTCCTGGAGTCGACATTATATCCGCCCAACCGCCGGATAGCTATGGGTCAGCAACCGGAACTTCAGACTCCACTGCTATCGTGTCAGGTGCCGCAGCGCTTATACGAGCCAAATTTCCTAGACTTACTGCAATTGAGGTCATTCACAGATTAACCGCAACTGCGGATGACGTCGGGACGCCGGGTCGAGACGACGAGTGCGGGTTTGGGCGGCTCAACATTGTTAAGGCGCTGACGGCTGACGTTCCGCCGCTTGAAGGTGAGGCAACCACTCGCCCTGGAAGTAGTTCTGCGGCAACGAGCGCGCCGGGTGCTATTCGGCCTGAGGTTGTTGCTCCTAGCACTACGCCCCGGGCGGAGACTGAGCCTGTCGGCAATAACAACGTGCTCCTCTGGGGTGGAGTCGCCGGAGTTGTCGCGGCGGCAGGCGTTCTCATCGCGTTTGCCTTGCTTCGTCGGCGGCGCAGTTGAGAAACAAGACATAGCCGTCCCCGTTGCCGGGCGCGCTGGGGTCAGGGGCCCCAAGTCGTTATTCGGCGGGTTGCGCTTTTCCGTGGCAGCGGCCGCTGCCACGTTCTTTGCGATGTCGGCGGTCTCGGTGAATTGGTCTCGTTCGGGGCCGAAACGATGGGTTGCGTGCTCGCGGTGCCGGGTGGGGCTTGTAGCCTCTGGTGCGTGGAGAAGGACATCGTGTACCGGTTGATTCTTGCTTCGGCCAGTCCGGCACGGCGGGGACTGTTGAGCGCAGCTGGTATTGAGGCTGAGGTCATGGTCAGCGGCGTTGATGAGTCGACTGTTGAGGCTGATGACGCGTACACGCTTTGCCTGGCGCTCGCGCGTATGAAGGCTCGCACCATCGCTGCTCAGTTGAACGCTGACCCTGGGGTTGTCGTGCTGGGGTGTGACTCTGTGCTGGCCTTCGAGGGGGAGATCTTCGGCAAGCCGGCCGACGCTGCGGAGGCCACCCAGCGCTGGATGCGCATGCGCGGGCGGTCCGGGGTTCTGCACACCGGTCACCACGTCACCAGCCTGGTCACCGGCAAGCAGGCTGAGGCGGTCGGCATGACCACGGTGCACTTCGCCGACATCAGTGATGACGAGATCACGGCCTACGTGGCCAGCGGTGAGCCTTTGCAGGTGGCCGGCTCGTTCACCCTCGACGGGCGGGGCGCCGCCTTCGTCGACCGCATCGAGGGGGACCCCGGCAACGTCATCGGGCTGTCTCTTCCTCTGCTTCGTAACCTTCTCGCCGAGATGGGTGTCCCCTATATCGCCCTCTGGGGCAAATAGCTCTCGGGTTCGCCGGCGGCTCTGCCTTCGACTTCGAGGGCGGCTCTGTCTCCGACCGCGTCTACGGGCGTGATGCCTGACTGGCATGCCCGCAGATTGCGGAGCATGCCAGTCAGCAACACTTCAGCCGAATCACCGGACGGCAGGACGGCCAGCCGGTCAGCAGACGCTTCGACTGAGCCACCGGACCTTCAGGACGCCGGCCGCGGATCAGCGGACGCTTCGGGCGAACTGCCTGGCCGCCCAGGCCACGGCCAGAACAGCCAGCACGGCCATGATGAGCAGGCCTTGCCACACGTCCGGAGCCCCTAGATCACCCCGGAACAGGGCCCTCGTACCGTTCACCGCCCACGAGAACGGGTTCCAGTCGGCTATGCCCTGGAGCCAGCCGGGCGCGTACGTCAACGGCAGCAGGATGCCGCTCAGCAGGAGCACCGGCTGGGCCACCGTGTTCATCAGCGGGGCCAGTGCGTCCTCGCTCTTCACGGCCAGGGCCACACCGTAGGAGACCGCGGACGTCATCAGGGAGATCAGCGCCAGCATCAGGTAGGCCAGCAGCAGGTTGGGCAGGAAGACCCGCAGGTCGAACAGCAACGCCAGCAGAGTGATGATCACGGCCTGGGCGATCAGCGAGACCACGTCGCGCAGGGAGCGGCCCAGCAGCAGCGCCAGGCGGCTGACGGGGGTCACGCGGGAACGTTCGATGACGCCGGCGCGCAGTTCGGCGATGAGGCCGAAGCCCTGGAACAGGCCGCCGAAGATGGCCAGCAGGACGAGCAGGCCGGGCACGAAGATCTCGTACGCCTCGGCGTTGGTCTGCACCTGCAGGGCCGGCTTGAGCAGCGGGGCGAAGAGCAGCAGGTACATCACCGGCTGGAAGACGCCTACGAAGATCCAGATGGGGTTGCGCAGCAGTAACTGCATCTGGCGGTTGAAGATCAGGGAGATGTCGCGCAGCAGTTTCATGGATCAGCTCTCCCGCAGCGATCGGCCGGTCTTGGTCAGGAACACGTCGTCGAGGCTGGGGCGGTGCAGCTCGACCGTGCCCAGGGGGACGCCGGCCGCGTCGAGGGCGCGCAGGATCTGCGGGATGGCCACGGCGCCGTCCTCTACGTAGAGGCGCACGTTGTCCTCGTACGTCTCGATCTTGTACGAGTTGAGGGCCTGGGCCGCCGCGGCGATGGCGTCGACGGGGAGGCCGACCCGGACGACGTCGCCGGAGATCTCGCGTTTGAGGTCGGCGGGGGTGCCGGAGGCGACGATCTCGCCGTTGTCCATGATGGAGATCCGGTCGCAGAGCGCGTCGGCCTCGTCGAGGTAGTGGGTCGTGATGAAGACGGTCATGCCCTCCGCGCGCAGCCGTCTGACCTCGTCCCACATGTGGGCCCGGCTCTGCGGGTCCAGGCCGGTGGTCGGTTCGTCGAGGAAGACGACCTTGGGCTCGTGGATGATGCCGAGCGCGATGTCGACCCGCCGGCGCTGGCCGCCCGAGTAGGTCTTGCATTTGCGGTCGGCGTACTCGGAGAGCTGGAACCCGTCGAGCACCCGCGCGGCCCGGGCCAGCGCGTCGCTCTTGGACGCGCCGTAGAGGCGGGCCTGCAGGACCAGTTCCTCCCGGGCGGTGGAGTCGTCCCAGGTGCTGCCGCCTTGGGCGACGTAGCCGATGCGGCGGCGTACCTCACCGGGGTCGGCGCGCAGGTCGGCGCCGGCGATCGTGGCCCGGCCGTCGTCGGGTTCGATCAGGGTGGCCAGCATGCGCAGCGTGGTGGTCTTGCCGGCCCCGTTGGGACCCAGGAAGCCGAAGATCTCGCCTTCGGCCACGTCGAGGTCGACACCGCGTACGGCCTCGACCTTTTTCTTCTCGCGCCCTTGGCGCGACACGAAGGACTTGCGTAGCCCGCGCGTCTCTATCATGAGAGCAGACTACGGAGATCAAGTTTTACTAGTCAAACTTGATTATTAGAGGCGACGGCGTCGGCCTCACCCCGACCGGCAGCGCCGCTGATGCTCTCCCAGGCGTCGCCCATGGTCTCGATCCGCTGGGCCGTGCGCTCGCACCAGGCGATCTCGGCCTCGGCCATGACCACGTTGCGCTCCCACATCCAGGCGACGAAGGCCGGCTTGTTGTCGGCCCAGTCGGCCTTGGTCGCGGCCTCCAACTGCAGCACGCCGGCGCGCAACTGCGTCGCGCGGTTGCGCAGCGCGGCCGACGACTCCTCACGGCTCAGCGCGGGCAGGAAGGAGAAGGCGGCCATGAACGGATCGACCGCCGGCGTCACGTTCCACCAGCCGTTGCGCAGCAGCGACTGGAACTCCGCCTTCCCCTTGTCGGTGATCCCGTACGTCGTCCGCGCGGGGCGCGCGCCCACCTGCTCGGTGGCGACCTCGTGCAGCAGGCCCTCCTCGGCCAGCTTGCGCAGACCGTGATAGATCGAGCCGGGTTGCACGTTGGCCCATTTGTCGGCGCTCCAGCTCATCAGCTCGCGCCGGACGTCGTAGCCGTGCACCGGCTCCAGCCACTGGACCAGGCCGAGAATCATCATGCGGGTCGCGGACACTCTCTCAGCGTAAATCCGCCGGCCGCTGACGATAGGCTCGGGCGGTGCGCAAGGTATTGATCGCCAACCGTGGCGAGATCGCCGTCCGGGTCGTCCGGGCCTGCCAGGACGCCGGGCTGACCAGCGTCGCCGTCTACGCCGACAGTGACCGCGACGCGCCGCACGCCCGGCTCGCCGACGAGGCGTACGGGCTCGGGGGTGAGACCGCGGCCGATACCTACCTGCGCATCGACAAGCTGCTGGCGGTCGCGGCCCGCAGCGGCGCCGACGCCGTCCACCCGGGCTACGGCTTCCTGTCCGAGAACGCCGACTTCGCGCAGGCCGTGCTGGACGCGGGGCTGATCTGGGTCGGGCCGACCCCGCAAGCGATCCGCGACCTGGGTGACAAGGTCACCGCGCGGCACATCGCCCAGCGCGCGGGCGCGCCGCTGGTGCCGGGCACGGCCGAGCCGGTGGCCGACGCGGACGAGATCATCGCGTTCGCCGAGCAGCACGGGTTGCCGGTGGCCATCAAGGCGGCCTTCGGCGGTGGCGGGCGGGGACTCAAGGTGGCCCGCACGCTCGAGGAGATCCCGGCCCTGTTCGAGAGCGCGACGCGCGAGGCGGTGGCGGCCTTCGGGCGCGGCGAGTGCTTCGTCGAGCGTTATCTCGACCGGCCCCGGCATGTCGAGGCGCAGGTGCTGGCCGACACGCACGGCAACGTGATCGTGGTCGGCACGCGGGACTGCTCCCTGCAGCGACGCCATCAGAAACTGGTGGAGGAGGCGCCCGCGCCGTTCCTGAGCGACGAGCAGCGCGCCTCCCTGCACGAGAGCGCCAAGGCGATCTGCCGCGAGGCCGGCTACCACGGCGCGGGCACGGTCGAATATCTGGTCGGGCCGGACGGGACCATCTCGTTCCTCGAAGTGAACACGCGCCTGCAGGTCGAGCACCCGGTGAGCGAGGAGACGGCGGGGCTCGACCTCGTCCGGGAGCAGTTCCGCATCGCGGCCGGCGAGCGCCTCGAGTCGACCAGCGACCCGGTGCCGCGCGGCCACTCGATCGAGTTCCGCATCAACGGCGAGGACCCGGGGCGCAACTTCCTGCCCGCCCCGGGAACTGTCGAGACGCTGTCCTGGCCGTCCGGGCCCGGCGTGCGGGTCGATGCGGGCGTCGAGGCGGGCAGCGTCGTCGGCGGCACCTTCGACTCGCTGCTGGCCAAGATCATCGTTTCCGGGCGTACGAGGGAAGAGGCGCTCGAACGGTCCCGCCGGGTGCTCGACGAGACGGTGATCACCGGGATCGCGACCGTGCTGCCGTTTCACCGCGCGGTGGTGCGGGATGCGGCGTTCACCTCGGCGCCGTTCACGGTCCACACCCGGTGGATCGAGACGGAGTGGGCGGGCGGCGTCGAGCCGTTCACCGGCGGGGCCGGGGTCGCGGCGGCCGGCGGCGAACGGGAGACGGTCGTGGTCGAGGTCGGCGGCAAGCGCCTCGAGGTCACCGTGCCGGCCCGGCTCCTCCAGCCGGCTCCGGCCCAGGCCGCACCGGGCCGGCCGGCGACGCGCCGGGCCGCCGGCGGAGCTCAGGCCCAGGCCGGCGGCGTGGCTCTGACGGCCCCCATGCAGGGCACCGTCGTCAAGGTGGCGGTGACCGACGGCGACAGCGTGTCCGACGGTGACGTGATCATCGTGGTCGAGGCCATGAAGATGGAACAGCCGCTCACGGCGCACAAGGCGGGAACGGTCTCCGGGCTCTCGGTCAAGGTCGGCGAGTCCATCACGGCCGGGTCCGTGGTCTGCAGCATCGACTGAGGCCCCTCCACCCGGCGCACCTTGAGACGAGCGCACCGCGAGACGGGCGCACCGCGAGACCGGCGCACCGCGAGACCGGCGCACCGCGAGACCGGCGCACCGCGAGACCGGCGCACCGCGAGACCGGCGCACCGCGAGACCGGCGCACCGCGAGACCGGCGCACCGCGAGACCGGCGCCGGAGAGGCGGTTCAGGTGGTGGACAACCAGTAGCGGAGCTTCTCGTCCCGGCGGGCGGCCGGGACACCACCGTTGCGTTCGATCGTGCGCCGGGACGGCTCGTTGCCGACGTCGCAGGTGATCAGCACCCGAGGCAGGCCCAGTGCGGCAGCGAGGGGGCGGGCGGCGGCCAGCATGGCGGTGGCATGGCCCTGGCGCCGGGCCGACGGGCGTACGTCGTAGCCGATATGCCCGTTACGCTCACCGGCCGGGCCCGGGGCCAGGCGGTGCCTGATGTTGAGCCGGCCGAGATAATCAGGTCCGTCGAGCCACCACAGCACGGTCGTCGGGACGTAGCCGGGCGGCCGGGGAGTTTCCTCGAGCCGCTGCGCCAGCAGATAGCCGACAAAGTGCCGGAAGCCCGCCGGGGCGGACCACGTCGTCGCGTACGCCCGGAAGTCCGCGCCGATGTTGCTGAAGTCGTCCGGACCGCCGCGCCCCTCGGCGACGTACTCGTCCATGGCGGCCAGGAACGAGAGGTGAACGTCGACGGTCGGGGGAACCAGGGCGGGCACGCGGCCAGCGTAGGCGAGGCCGGCGACCCCGGGAACGACGGCGGCCGGGGCACAGGGGTGGGCCGCCCGTACGGGACCTACGGACGGCCCACCGGCCGGCACACCGGGAACGGGGGACCCGGCGTTCCGGCCGACTTCACGGTACGCCCGCAGCCGCCGCGGCGAAAAATCTCACGGACGAAACGGACCGAACGCCCTTTCGAGACGGCATCGTGCCGAAAATCGCGCGCGCAAATGAGATCGAGCCAATACCGTGTCAGGCATCACGGACGACCATGTCTGATCAGGAGCATGCTGAACACAGCACATTCTCAGGTGACTCCACGGACAATGTCGTGGGCCCCGAAAAACAGCCGCGAGGTGGCGACCGATGACCGAACTGTTGACCATGATGGCAACACCGGCATGGGCGTACCTTGCTCTCTTCGGCTTCCTCGCCATCGACGCGCTGATCCCGGTGGTGCCGATCCAGGCGATCATGATCACATCCGGCGCGCTCACTGTCTACGGCAATCTTGATCTTGCCTTGGTGATCGCCGTCGGCGCGCTCGGCATGTTCACCGGCGACACGATCGCCTTCGTCCTCGGCCGCAGCAGCGGTGACCGCGGCTCGGGCCGGCTGGCCGCGTTACGCGCCCGCTACGCGCCCAAGCACGACGAGGACAAGGACCCGTCCCGCACCAAGCAGGCGGCCCAGCGCTTCACCCGCGGCCTGCGCCGGCCCGGCCCGCTCGTTCTGCTGCTCTGCCGGTTCGTGCCGGGCGGGCGCATGGCCGCCGGGTTCCACGCCGGCCGCCGCGGATACCCGGCCAAGCTCTTCGTCCTGTACGACGGGGCCGCCGCGCTCGCCTGGGGCTCGTACGGCGGCCTGGTCGGCCACATCGGCGGCACCGCGATCACCCAGTCCGCGTGGCGGCTGTTCGCCATCGCCGCCACCGCCGCGGTCGTCTTCGGCACCGCCGGCTGGATCCTCGCGCTGTTCGGCGGCCGCAAGGAGGACGCCCTCGAGGCCGCCGCCAAAGCCGCCGCGGCGGCCGGTCAGGCCGACGTCATTGCCGCTCGTGCTGCATCAGCTGACGCGCCGCTTCCGCGATCGACCCCGACAACGACGGGTAGATAGTGATCGTGTGGGCCAGCTGGTCCACGGTCAGGTTGTTCTCGATCGCCATCGTGATCGGCAGGATGAGCTCGCTCGCCTTGGGCGCGACCACCACGCCGCCGACGATCTGACCGGTCGCCGGGCGGCAGAAGAGCTTCACGAAGCCGTCGTGCAGGTCGGCCATCTTGGCCCGGGCGTTCCCGGTCAGCGGCAGCATCACCTGACGGGCGGGCGTGCGGCCCGAGTCGACCTCGTTCTGCGAGACGCCCACGGTGGCCAGCTCGGGATCGGTGAAGACGTTCGCCGACACCGTCCGCAGCCGCAGCGGCGCCACCGCCTCGCCCATCGCGTGCCAGATCGCGATGCGGCCCTGCATGGCGGCGACGCTGGCAAGCGGCAGCACGCCGGTGCAGTCGCCGGCGGCGTAGATGCCCGGCACGTTGGTGCGCGACACCCGGTCGACGGTCACGTAGCCACCGTCGCCCACCTGGACGCCGTACTCGGCCAGGCCCAGCTCGGCCGTGTTGGGCACGGCCCCGACGGCGATGAGCGCGTGCGAACCCTCGACCACCGAGCCGTCGCCCAGCGTCACCCGGACGCCGTCGCCGGTGTTCTCCACCGACTTGCCCCGTGACTGACTGAGAATGGCCATGCCCCGCTCGCGGAAGACGCGCTCGATCGCCATCGCGGCGTCCGCGTCCTCGTGCGGCATGACCCGCTCGCGGCTGGAGACCAGGGTGACCCGCACGCCCATGGCCAGGTAGGCACTGGCGAACTCGGCGCCGGTGACCCCCGAGCCGATCACGATCAGGTGGGACGGCAGCTCGGTGAGGTCGTAGAGCTGCCGCCAGTCGAGGATGCGCTCGCCGTCGGGCCGGGCGGTCGCCAGCACGCGCGGGGTGGCCCCGGTGGCCAGCAGCACGGTGGTGGCCTCCACCGCGTACGTGTCGCCGCCGTGCGGCGTGACCAGGACCTGGTGGGTGTGCCCGAGGGTGTCCTCGCCGAGCCGCGCGTGGCCGTGCACGACGTCGACCCCGGCCTTGATCAGCTTGGCCTGGATGTCGGCCGACTGGGCCAGCGCCAGTTTCTTGACCCGCTGGTTGACCGCGACCGCGTCGACCGACACGCCCTCGAGCCCGGCCGAGCGGATGCCGAAGCGCTCGTTGTGCCGGTAACCGGTCATGACCTCGGAGCTGGCGATGAAGGTCTTGGACGGCACACAGTCGGTCAGCACGCAGGCGCCGCCCGGGCCCTCGGCTTCGACGAGGGTGACGTCCGCGTCGAGCTGAGCGGCGACCAGGGCCGCCTCGTACCCGCCCGGCCCCCCACCGATGATCACGATCCGACTCACGACGCTTCAACCTCTTCCCGCATGGCAGATGTGCCGACACGCACTCCTTGTATTCTCCACCACCGCCCGATCCGGCTATCGTCATCGCCGTGCGTCATTACGCCGCGTATGGCTCAAACCTGGATCCGGCCCGCATGCGGGCCTACTGTCCGCACTCGCCCATGGTGGGCGTGGGGTGGATAGAAGGCTGGCGCCTGACCTTCGCCGGGGAGGGAAAGATGGGCTGGGAGGGGGCCGTCAGCACGATCGTCGAATCCCCCGGCGACCGGGTGTTCGTGTCGCTCTACGACGTCCACCCGTGGGATGCGTCACAGCTCGACGAGGTCGAGGGAGTCACCGCGGGCGCATACCAGAAGCTCACCGTGCGTGTATCCACGCTCGAGGGTGAGTTCAGCGCCTGGGTCTACGTCTTCGACGGCTACGAGGGCGGCCTGCCCACGGCGTGGTATCTGAGCGAGATCGCGACCGCCGCGGAGAAGGCGGGCGCCCCCGACGACTACGTCGAGGAGCTGCGCCGCCGTCCCACCGGCACGTCGAAGCCCGAAGGCTAGATCATTTTCTGATAGATGTTCGCCTCGTAGAGCGGGGTCATGCCGACGGCCCGGTAGAGCCGCGCGGCCCTCGTCGGGTTGGCCAGGTCGACGCCCAGCCCGGCCTGGGCCCGCCCCTTGGCGGCATAGGCGGCGAAGGCCCGGCGCAGCAGCGCCTCCCCCAGACCCTTTCTCCGGTACGACCCCAGCACCGCGAGCCGCTTGACCCAGCCCTCGCCGGAGTCCTCGTCACTGTCGTACGAGGACTCCAGCACGCCGGCCACGACCCCGTCGACCTCGGCGACGAACCACTCGTCGAAGACCGGCGCGGGATCGTCGTCGACCTGCTTGCGCCAGTCCTGATAGGAGGCGCTGCGGTGGTCGGAGTCGAGGAAGGCCTGCTCGACGACGGCGTGGAAGGCGCGCATGTCGGCCTCGTCGCCGGGGCGGACCGTCCGGATCGTGACGCCCGCGGGCGGCTCGGGGGCGGTGGGCGCCACCCCGGCCAAGGAGATCCGCATGCGGGCGTGCTGCTTGAGGAACGTGAAGCCGTACTCGGACAGCAGGTCGATGTAGGCGGTCTCGGCCGGCAACGCCCCGGCCCGCACCTCGTACGCCGCATGGCCGAACTCGACCTTGCGCTCGGCCACCCGCGCCAGCATCAGCTCGAGCAGCGGGCGCATGGCCGGCCGCCCGTCGCCCGGCCACACGTACACCTCGATGAAGTCACGGCTCTCGCCGGTCGGGTTGCCCGGGTAGGTCCAGCCGACGATGCGCCCGCCGGCATCGAGCACGACCCAGCAGTCGCGGGCCGGGTCGGTGTGCGGTTCGGTCAGCGCCTCGCGCACCTCTTCGGGGCTGTAGTCGGGATAACCGACGGCGGCGATGTCGCTGGCGTGCACCAGCGCGAGGAGCGCGGGCGAGTCGTCGAGGGTGGGCCGGCGAACGCTCCAGCCGTCGGGAAGCTCAGTCACCCGCGCATCGGATCACGGGGCGGCCCGGCCCGGCCAGCGTTTATTGCGCGAGGCGGTGGCGCAACGACTCCAGCAGACCGATGAGCTCGACCCGTTCGCCCAGGTCGAGAGCCGCATAGGCCTGGCCGGCCATCGCGTCGGCGACCGACTCGGCCCAGATCAGGCGGCGGACGATCGGGCCGGCCGGCGGATAGGGCGGCTGCCAGCCGAAGGCGACCGCGCCGGTCTCGCCCTCGGGCCCGGCGATGATGGCCTGCAGCGGGGTGAGCCCGCCGGCCCGCACGGCGACCAGTTGCACGCCGAGCCGATGCTCGTGCAGCAGGTGGAGCAGCACCGCGACCTGCGCGCCGGGCGTCTGGTCGGTCACCGGCATGGCCCGCCACGCGGCGAACAGCGGCAGTCCCGCGTAGTCGACCGCGGCCACCACGCGATGGGTCAGCTCGTGCAGCCGGGCCAGCCGGGGGAAGCCGCCGAGCTGCTCGGTGCCCCAGGTGCACAGCTCGTGCAGGTGCCAGGTGGCCACCTCCAGGGGCGCGGAGGACTTGGCCGTCGCCTCCCAGCCGTCGATGACCGCCTCGGGGGCGATCATGCCGATCGACGCGGCCACGGTCTCGGGACGCACGTCGCCGAGCGCGCCGGCCCGGGCCGAGACGTGGTAGGCCCAGCCGGACAGACCCAGCAGGCGCGCGCGGCGCAGCGTCTGGGGCGACTCGGCAAAGGCGCCGACGATCGTCGCGAGTCCCGTCTTGGCAGTGGCGGCAGCCTGTTCGGGTGTCACCCGCCCGATTCTGCTCTCCCTGACACGACTTGGAAAATATTCTTTTCGTCTGGCCGGGCGATCCGGATCAATCCGACTCGTCCGATTCGAGGTCTTCGAGGGCCGCCTGGACGTCGCCCACCTGGCGCCGGGCCGCCGCCGCTTCCCGTTCGGCGAGGCGGCGAGCCTGCTTGCGGCGGGCCACGTCGGCCTGCGCCTCGGTACGCCGGCGTTCCAGCTCGGCCAGCTCGGCGTCCAGATCCTCGACGAGGTGACCAGCGTCACGCTCGGCCGACTCGGCTCGCTCCAGCTGGGCGTCGGCCCGCTTCTCGGCCGACTGGGCGTTGCCGAGCTCGCGGCGCAGCTCGCGCCGGCGCTGCTCCCGCTCCCGGCGGCGGCGCTCGGCGGCCGCCCGCTCCCGCGCCGACTGCTGCGGGAACTCGACGACCTCGCCGCCGTCCGGCTCCTCGTCCTCGGTGCCGGTGTCGGCCTCGTCGACGTCGGTGTCGTCGGTGACCAGGCGCAGCCGCGGACGGGGAACCTCGCCGAAGCCGGCGTAGGTGGCGGCCCGGATCAGCCGGCCGGTGCGCACCTGGGCCGCGATCTCGGGCTCGGCCAGGGCGGCGGTCAGCGTCGCCTCGACCTCGCCGAGCGGCAGCTTGATCGACGGCTCCTCGGCCCGGGCCAGCTTGCCGGCCGCGGCGACCAGGGCCGAGACGACCTGGCGGCGCTGGTTGGTCAGCTCGCGCAGGGCCGTGCCGTCGAGGCCGCGCTGAGCCTCGCGCAGGGCGCCGGAGAGCTCGACCAGCTCGTCGATCAGTTCGGGCTTGCGCAGGGCCAGCAGGTTGACCACCCAGGCGGCCACGGTCGGCTTCTTGAGGGCAGCCAGGCGCTTGGCGGTCGGCTTGTCACCGGACTTGCGGGCCTGGTCGATCGCGGCTGTCCGGGCCGCGACGAAACCCTCGGGCGGGGACTCGTAGAGCCGCTGGATCAGTTCGTCGGTCGCGCTGGGCACGTCAGGTGATGGTAGTGCCGGGCGCGACGTGGGCGTACTTCGTGCCCGAGAGTCGTTCGAGATGGCCGTCGGAGATTTTCGCCCCTGTCTCGGTCAGCAGAAAGTCGTGCAGCGCGTACGCCCGTCCGGGCCGGACCGCGCGGACGAAGTCGATGGACTCGGAAAGCTTCATCCACGGAGCATTCAACGGCGCGAACAGCGTGTCCACCGTCGTGTCCTCCGGCACGGTGAACGAGTCCCCGGGGTGGTACAGGTTCGTGGACCCGTCGGCGATCAGATAGCCGACGTTCGCGATGCCCGGGATGTCCGGGTGGATCACCGCGTGCCGGCCCCCGTACGCCCGGATCCGGTATCCCGCCGCCTCGAAGGCGCCGCCCGGCTCGACCGCGGTGGCCACCGCCGCGAAACGCGGATGCCGGCCCAGGACATCGGCGTGGGCGTAGAGCCGCAGACCGGGCTGCTTGTCGATCGCCTCGGCGAGCGCGTCGGGATCGAGATGGTCGATGTGCTCGTGCGTGATCAGGACAGCGTCGGCGCCGTCGAGGGCCGTTCGCTCGCTGAACGCCCCCGGATCGACCACGAGAACGCCCGCGCCCTCGACCCGCAGACAGGAGTGGGTGAACTTCGTGATGCGCACGGGATGCCTCCGCTGCCGATTCGTAACCGCTCATCTCGCAGTCTGCCGGAACCGGGAATGCTCCGCCGCACGTCCCAGGGGCACACCGAACGGGGATGGGGAGAAACATGCGCGCTCGCTCGCGGACGACATATCTACTGGGAACGGCTCTGCTCGCCGGCGTCCTGCTCGCCGGTTGCGGGGAGGACAGCGCCGATCAGAGCGCGTCGAGCAGCCGGGCCGAGAACGCTCCGGCCCCGGCCATGGGCGGGGCCGACGTGGCGGAGCAGAAGGGGAAGGTCGCCGACACCCCGGCTCAGGCCCCCGACCTGAAGGTGGAACAACGCTCGATCATCTACCGCGGCACCGTCAGCGTGCGGGTCAAGAACGTCGAGGCCGCGGCCGGGCAGGCCACCGGCATCGCCAAGACCGCGGGCGGCTTCGTCAGCGGCGACAACCGCAGCAGCGGCTCCGGAGCGGCCACCGCGACGATGGAGCTGCGCATCCCGGCCGAGAAGTTCGGCGCGGTGGTCGATCAACTGTCCAAGCTGGGCGACGAGGAGCAGCGCCAGATCAGCACCGAGGACGTCACCGAGCAGACCATCGACCTGGACGCCCGGATCACCGTGCAACAGGCCCGGGTGGACAGCGGCCGCAAGCTGCTGGCCCAGGCCAAGTCGCTCAACGACCTGGTGATGCTCGAGCGTGAGGTGGCGACCCGGGAGGCCGATCTGGCGTCCCTGCAGGCCAAGAAGCGCAACCTGGCCGACCTGACCGCGCTCTCGACGATCTCGGTCACCCTGCTCGACCCGGACGCCGAGGCGATCGCCGAGGACGACCCGGGATTCCTCGGCGGACTGGGCGCGGGCTGGCACGCGCTGCTGGCGTCGCTGCGCGTCCTGCTCACCGTGCTGGGCGCCCTGCTGCCGTGGCTGCTCGCCTTCGGCCTGCCGATCTGGGCCGTCCTGTACGCCCTGCGGCGCTACAACCGCAGCCGCCGCGGCGCCCAGCTCGCCCCGGCCTATGCGCACCAGCCGCCGGCCGAGCAGGCCCCGGTCTCGGGACCGCCCGACCAGCAGCCGTAGATCAGGTCAGAAGGAGGCGGTGGCCAGGGCGGCCAGCGCGGTGTGGACCATGACCCGCACGCCGTATCCGATGCTGTTCTCGTCCACATCGAAGTCGCCCTGGTGCAGGTCGTGCTTGGCGTCCGAGCCGGGCACGCCGGTGCCCAGCCGGATCATCGCGCCGGGCACCTGGTCGAGGTAGAAGGCGAAGTCCTCGCCACCCATGCTGATCTCGGCCTCGACCACCCGCTCGGCGCCCAGCGCGGCGCCGGCCGCGCCCGCGATCACCGCGGCGGCCATCCGGTCGTTGATGACCGGCGGGACGCCGCGGTGGTAGCCCACCTCGACGTGCGCCCCGGTCGGCGCGACCACGTCCTTGATGAGCTGGGTGACCAGCTCGGGCGCGGTCCGCCAGGCATCCCGGCTCAGGATCCGCACGGTTCCGCGGGCCACGCCCTCGCCGGGGATCGCGTTGAACGCCTCGCCCGCGTGCACCGCGCCCCAGACCATCGACAGCCCGGCGCGGGGGTCGACGCGACGGCCGAGCAGGGCCGGCACGTCGACGAGGACCTTGCCCAGCGCGTACACGAGGTCGGCGGTCAGGTGCGGCCGGGCGGTGTGCCCGCCGGGGCCGCTCAGCTTGATGTCGACCGTGTCGGCGGCCGCGGTGAACGGGCCGGAACGCACCCCGATCAGACCGGCCGGCAGCTGCGGGTAGCAGTGCAGCGCGAAGATCGCGGCGACGTCCTTGAGGGCGCCCGCGGCGATCAGCCTGGGGGCGCCGGAGGGGACGGTCTCCTCGGCGCACTGGAAGATCAGCCGGACCCGGCCGGGCAGCTGTCCCTGCTCGGCCAGCTGCTGCAGAGCCAGGCCGAGGCCGAGCATGACGGTGGTGTGCACGTCGTGACCGCAGGCGTGGGCGACGTTGGGCACCGTGGACTTGTACGGCACATTCTTGAGGTCCTGCAGCGGCAGCGCGTCGAGGTCGGCACGGAAGGCGATCACCCGGTCGCCCTCACCGATGTCGCAGATCACCCCGTTGCCCTCGGGCAGCAGCCGCGGGTGCAGCCCGGCCACGGCGAGCTCACGAGCGACCAGGGCTGCCGTCTCGAACTCGTGGTACGAGGGCTCGGGGTGAGCGTGAATGTGACGCCGAATCGCTACGAGCTCCGCACCGTGCGTGGCAAGCCAGCGGTCGAGCCGGCCGGGCAGGGGCTCGGCGCCGGGCAGCGGCCCGGGCCACTCCGCTTGAGCCCCTTCGGGCTCCGTCAGAGCAGTAGTCACGTCGACTTCCAGTTCTGTGCGCGCCAATACAGCGTTCTCGAGGTTTTGTCGGGTTTTCGCGACGCGCGACAGCCTAGACCGTTTTCGGTGACGCTGTGCAACGCCATTCCCGTACGGAGTGAACAGCGCACGGTGACAAAGCCCTTGATACCGGAGCTGGTGGCTCCTCGCCCCCTACAAGCTGTTACGAGGACAGGGACGACTCAGGTTCAACGGTGCCACGCAGTGGTCAGAAACGCTCGACAGGGTGGTGAACGCCCCAGACACCGCGCAAGGTGTGGCAGACCTCGCCCACAGTGGCACGGAGCCGCAACGCCTCTTTCATCAACGGTAGGACGTTCTCGGTCCCACCGGCGGCCTTCGCCAGATCCGCCAGGGCGGCCTCGACCGCGTCGTTGTCGCGGGCCGACCGCAGAGCGGCCAGCCGGGCGACCTGGGCCGCCTCGATCGCCGGGTCGACGCGGAGCGGCTCGTAACGCTCCTCCTCGTCGGCGGCGAAGCGGTTGACCCCGACCACGACCCGCTCGCCGCTGTCGATCTCGTTGGCGATCCGGTAGGCCGAGGTCTCGATCTCCTGCTTCTGGAAGCCCTGCTCGATGGCGTCGACCGCCGACCCGTAGGCGAAGACGCGTTCGATCAGCTCGTCGGCCTGCCGTTCCACCTCGTCGGTGAGGGCCTCGATGGCGTAGGACCCGGCGAACGGGTCGACCGTGCCGGTCAGCCCGGACTCGTAGGCCAGGACCTGCTGGGTCCGCAGGGCCAGGCGCGCCGATTTCTCGGTGGGCAGGGCCAGCGCCTCGTCGTAGGCGTTGGTGTGCAGCGACTGGGTGCCGCCGGCCACCGCGCCGAGCGCCTGGATGGCCACCCGCACCAGGTTGACCTCGGGCTGCTGGGCGGTGAGCTGCACCCCCGCCGTCTGGGTGTGGAAGCGCAGCATGAGCGATTTCGGATCCTGGGCGCCGAACTCGTCGCGCATGATCCGCGCCCACATGCGGCGGGCCGCGCGGAACTTGGCGATCTCCTCGAGGAGGGTCGTGCGGGCCACGAAGAAGAACGACAGCCGCGGCGCGAAATCGTCGACGGCCAGGCCCGCGGCGAGCGCCGCCCGGACGTACTCGATGCCGTTGGCCAGGGTGAAGGCGATCTCCTGAGCGGGTGAGGCCCCGGCCTCGGCCATGTGATAGCCGGAGATCGAAATGGTGTTCCATCGCGGGATCTCGGTGCGGCAATAGGCGAAGGTGTCGGCGACCAGCCGCAACGACGGTTTGGGCGGGAAGATGTACGTCCCCCGGGCGATGTATTCCTTGAGAATGTCGTTCTGGATCGTGCCCTGCAGGGCCGAGCCGGGCACTCCCTGCTCCTCGGCGACCAGCTGATAGAGCAGCAGCAGCACCGAACCGGGCGCGTTGATCGTCATCGAGGTGGAGACGCGGTCGAGCGGGATGCCGTCGAAGAGCCGGCGCATGTCGTCGAGGGAGTCGATCGCGACACCCACCTTGCCGACCTCGCCGTGCGCGATCGGGTCGTCGGAGTCGTAGCCCATCTGGGTGGGCAGGTCGAACGCGACGGACAGGCCCATCGTGCCGGCCGCGAGCAGCTGGTGATAGCGCGCGTTGGACTCGGCCGCCGTGCCGAAGCCCGCGTACTGCCGCATCGTCCAGGGACGCTTGGTGTACATCGTCGGATAGACACCGCGGGTGTACGGGAACTCGCCCGGTTCGCCGATCGGGGCGTCCGCCGGGACGTCGTCCTGTCGATACACCGGTTTGATCTCGAAACCCGACTCCGCTTCCACATCGGGAATCCTAAGGCTTCGTTCAACCGGGAGCGTGAGGACTTTCGCACTCTGCGTCCGAATCTGTCCACCCAATGCGATTTCCCGGTCACCTACCGTCGAGTTCTTCGGAACACGACGGCGGTGACTTTCAAATCGGGGTGGGCGCACGGCAAGATAGCGGGGTTCGGTCGACGGCCCCTACACCCCTCGGTGGCATCCTCAGTGACTCAGATTCCGACGTGGAGCGGTGGCAACAACGCTCCGGCCAGCGGACGCGCAGCCCCGGGCACGCTCATCGGCGGGCGATACACCCTCCGCGCCGCCGTGGGTCACGGCGGCATGGGAACGGTGTGGCGCGCGGCCGACACGCTGCTGCGCCGTGACGTGGCCATCAAGGAGGTCATCCTCCCGCCCGGCCTGGCGCCCAGCGACCGCGACTCGATGTACGAGCGGACCATGCGCGAGGCCCGGGCCGCGGCCGCCCTCCAGCACCCGGCCGTGGTGCAGGTCTACGACGTCGTCCACGAGAACGGCCGGCCGTGGATCGTGATGGAGCTGCTCGACGCGCGCAGCCTGGCCGACATGGTGATCGAGGACGGGCCGGTCACGCCGCGCGTGGTCGCCAAGATCGGCATCGCGCTGCTCGGCGCGCTCGAGGTCGCGCACGCCCACGGCGTGCTGCACCGCGACGTGAAGCCGGCCAACGTGCTGATCTGCTCGGACGGCCGCTGTGTGCTGACCGACTTCGGCGTCGCCCGCATGCCCACCGACGTGCAGCTGACCACCCCGGGCATGGTGCTGGGCTCGCCCCACTTCATCTCCCCCGAGCGGGCCATGGGCAGCGAGTTCGGCCCGCCCAGCGACCTGTTCTCGCTGGGTGTGACGCTCTACACCGCGGTCGAGGGCCGGCCCCCGTTCGACAAGGGCGACCCGATCGAGACCATGCACGCCGTGGTGGAGGACCCGCCGGCCCCGGCCGTCCGGGCCGGATCACTCACCCCGGTGCTGATGGGCCTGCTCGAGAAGGACCCGGCCCGGCGGATGGACGTGGGGACCGCGCGCACCATCCTGCGGCAGCAGCTGGCCGGCCCGCTGGCCAGCAAGAGCCCGCCGCACATGATGACCGACCCCTACTCGGTCGTCCCCGCGCAGCGGCCGCCGGCCGCGCCGGCCGAGACCCAGCCGATCCCGCCCCAGCCGAGCGGCCAGATCGGCGGCCGGGCCATGCTCGCGCCCGGCCAGTCGCTCACCGACCACCTGGCCAAGCTCCAGCAGGAGAACGCGCCCACCTCCGGTGGCGGTCGCCGGCGCGCGGCCGACCCCGCCCCGACCGGGATGATGCCGTCCGCGCACAGCGGCGACACCACCAGCGTTCTCCCGCCCCGCGACGCCTGGAACGGCGCCCGGGCCGCCCGTGACCCGATGTCCGGCGGCACGGTCGTCTCGAGCCCGGCGGCCAAGCGTCAGGCGATGGTCGCCAAGGTCGTCGACACGGCCAAGCAGACCACCGGCAAGGCCGTCACCACGGTCAAGGGCTGGCCGCGCCGGCAGCAGCTGATCGCCGGCGGGGGCGCCCTGGCCGCGGTGGTCCTGCTTATCGTGGCCTTCTCGCTGATCGGCTCGGGCAGCGACGACCCCGGGACGCCGGTCGCCGGCCCGACCGGCAACGCCGCCGCCAAGCCGGCCGCCCTCCCGACCCAGGAGTACAACGGGCGCGGCATCACGGTGGAGGTCCCGAAGGCCTGGACCCGCAAGTCGGCCGGCAGCTGGGTCGACTACGCCGACCCGAACGACGCCAAGCGCAAGGTGCGGATCCTGGTCGAGCCGGCCTCGTCCAGCGCCACGCCGCAGTCGTTCCTCGGCGTCGCGGAGAACACGCTCAAGACCCGGTCGGCCAGCTGCGCCGACCCCTTCACCCGGGTCGGGCTGGACGACGTCCAGATCTCCGGCCGCGACGGCGCCGTGCTCGAATACAAGTGCGGCACCGGCGCCGAGGCCCGGCACGGGCTGTGGGGCGCGACGATCTCGGGTGGCAAGGCGTATTCGTTCTACCTGACCACCAAGGAGTCGCAGTTCGCCGCCAGCCGGCCGATCTTCGATCAGATGATCAAGACCTATGCCCTGCAGGCCTCCTGAGGACTCCGGTCGTGCTATCAATCCCTGATGGCGCCTGACGAACTTCAGTCCCTGGCCGAGACCTGGCTCGCGGACGATCCCGACCCGGCCACGCGCGACGAGCTGACCCGGCTGATCGCCGGGTTGCCCGGCACCGCGGCCGAGCTGCGCGACCGGTTCGCCGGCCCGCTGACCTTCGGCACGGCCGGGCTGCGGGGGCGGCTGCGCGCGGGACCGAACGGCATGAACCTCGCCGTCGTCACCCGCGCCGCCGCCGGTCTGGTCTCGTGGCTGGCCGCGCAGGGCGGCCGGGGCCCGCTGGTGATCGGGTACGACGCGCGGCACGGCTCGAAGGAGTTCGCCGAGCAGACCGCCCGGGTCGCGACCGGCGCGGGTCGCGAGGCGCTCCTCCTGCCCGGCCTGCGACCGACCCCCGTGCTGGCGTACGCCGTGCGGGCGCTCGACGCCGTCGCCGGCGTGATGGTCACCGCCAGCCACAACCCGCCCCAGGACAATGGCTACAAGGTCTATCTGGGCCGTGAGCTGGGCGGCCCGGGCGGCGACGGGGCCCAGATCGTCCCGCCGGCCGACGCGGGCATCGAGGCGGCCATCCGCGCCGCCGGGCCGATCGCCGAGATCCCGCTGGGGCCGTCGGGCCGGCTCGTCGACGACCGGACCGTCGAGGGGTACGCCCGGAGCGCCGCGGCCGTGCTGACCGCGGACGGGCCGAGGGATCTCGCCGTCGCGTACACGCCGCTGCACGGGGTGGGCGGCGCGACGCTGCTCGCCGCGTTCGAGGCCGCCGGCTTCCCGGTCCCGGCCGTGGTGGCCGAGCAGGCCGAGCCCGACCCCGAGTTCCCGACCGTCGCCTTCCCCAACCCGGAGGAGCCGGGCGCGATGGACCGGCTGCTCGCGCTGGCCGCCTCCTCGGGCGCGGATCTGGCCATCGCCAACGACCCGGACGCCGACCGGTGCGCGGTGGCGATCCCGGCCGCGGACGGCGGGTGGCGGGCGCTGCGCGGGGACGAACTGGGCGTGCTGCTCGGTGATCACCTGATCCGGCGGGGCGTCCCGGGCACGTACGCGACCACGATCGTCTCGTCGCAGCTGCTGGGCCGGCTCTGCGCCGCCCGGGGAGTGCCGTACGCCGAGACTCTGACCGGTTTCAAGTGGATCGTGCGGGCGGCCGAAGATCTCGCGTACGGCTACGAGGAGGCGCTCGGCTACTGCGTCGCGCCGGGGATGGTCCGCGACAAGGACGGCATCACCGCCGCGCTCACTGTGGCCGAGCTGGCGGCCGGGCTGAAGGCCGAGAAGCGCACGCTCGCCGACCGGCTCGACGAACTGGCGATCGAGTTCGGGGTGCACGCCACCGACCAGCTGTCGGTACGTGTCGACGACCTGGCCGAGATCGGGGCGGCGATGACCCGGGCCCGGCAGGCGCCGCCGGCCACACTGCTCGGCGCCGCCGTCACCACGACCGACGACCCGGCCAACAACGTGCTGACGTTCCGCACCGGCTCGGCGCGCGCGGTGATCCGCCCGTCGGGCACCGAGCCCAAGCTCAAGGCGTACCTCGAGGTGGTCGAACCGGTCACCGCCGGCGACCTGGCCGCCGCCCGCACCCGGGCGGGCGACGGTCTGGTGGAGCTGCGGCGCGAGATCGCCGCGGCCCTCGGAGTCTGATCAGGCCGGTTTGGGGGCGCCCAGCGCGGCCGAGATGGCCTTGCCCAGCGTCGCGACGACCAGGGCCACGCTCGGGCGGACGATCGAGTCCTCCAGGTTGGCGCCGGCCATGAACCCGGCGCCCGAGGCGATCTGCTCGAGCCGCTCGTGGGCCCGCGCGACCTCGTCGGCCGGCAGCCGCAGGTTGGGCTCCATGCGGCAGGCGACCAGCAGGGTGGCCAGCGCGGCGGTGCGCTCGTCACAGATGGCCGCGCTGGTCAGCGCCTCGGCCAGCCGGCCCCGGATCTCGGTCTCGAAGGCGTGGTCGGTGGTCGGGTAGCGGTGCACGTGGATGACGCCCATCTGGGTCTCGTCCACGTCCTGGATCACGCCCCGGGCCACCAGGTCCTCGAGGACCCGGATGCGCAGGCGGTGCCGCAGGCGCTGCAGCCACTGGGCCGGGGTGTGCGGCTCGTCGTCGGCGGCCTTGGCGAGCACGGCGTCGGCGATCGTGTCACCGATGGGGCTCGGGTCGATGACTTTGAGGTAGCCGTCGACGTAAGCGATCCGGCCCGCCAGCGCGAGGTCGACCAACACGGCCGCGGCCATACCGAGGTCGAGCCCGATGCGGGATCCGGTCGCCTTGCCGGTCTGGTCGTCGTACGCGAGGAGGAGCAGTTCCTCGGCGAGAGGGATGGTGGTCATGGATGGCAACGATAGTGTCCCCAGTCACGCAATCCGATCGCCAGGTCGGTTATATCCCGGTTGCGGGTGGTCCCCTAAAGTCGCTGCCATGCAGGCGATCATCGCGACCCTCGGCTACGTGCTCTCCCCCGACCGCCGCGAGATGCTGATGGTGCGCCGGGACACCCGTCCGGACGACCTCCACTACGGCAAGTACAACGGGCTCGGCGGCAAGCTGGAGCCCGACGAGGACGTGGTCAGCGGTCTGCGGCGGGAGATCCGCGAGGAGGCCGGCCTCGAGTGCGCCGCCGTCGAGCTGGCCGGCACGATCTCCTGGCCCGGTTTCGGCCGCGGCGGGGCCAACTGGTTCGGCTTCCTCTTCCGCGTCCCCGAGTGGAGCGGCACCCCGGCGACCGCCAACGACGAGGGCAGCCTGCACTGGGTACCGGTCGACGACGTGCTGGCCGGGCGGGTGCCGATGTGGGAGTCCGACCGGCACTTCCTGCCGCTGGTCTTCGCCGACTCCCCCACCGTCTTCCACGGCGTCATGCCGTTCGCCGACGGCAAGGCGCTGAGCTGGAGTTTTACGTCCTAGAAGCGGCTCTGGCCACTTCTTCAGAAGCGGCGCATGCCGCCGAACTGGCGGTCGCCGGCGTCGCCCAGGCCGGGCACGATGTACATCTTTTCGTTGAGGCCCTCGTCGATCGAGGCGGTGACCAGGCGCAACGGCAGGCCCGACTTCTCGAGCCGGCTGATGCCCTCGGGGGCGGCCAGCACGCAGCAGACGATCACGTCGGTGCAGCCGCGGTCGACCAGCAGCTTGCAGCAGTGCAGCAGCGAGCCGCCGGTGGCCAGCATCGGGTCGAGCACCAGCACCGGCTGGCCGGAGAGGTCGCCGGGCAGCGACTCCATGTAGGCGCGGGGCTCGTACGTGTGCTCGTCGCGGGCCAGGCCGACGAAGCCCATCGACGACTCGGGCAGCAGTGCCAGCGCCGAGTCGGCCATGCCCAGGCCGGCCCGCAGCACCGGGACGATCAGCGGCGGGTTGGCCAGCCGGATGCCCTCGGTGGGCGCCACCGGCGTGCTGATCGGGTAGGTCTCGGTGGCGAACGAGCGCGCCGCCTCGTAGACCACCATGGTGGTCAGCTCGTGCAGGGACGCACGGAAGACGCCGGAGTCGGTCTCGGCCTTGCGCATCGCGGTGAGCCGGGTCTGAGCCAGCGGGTGATCTACGACGAGTACGTCCACGCCGATCAACCTACCGGTCAATCAAGATCAACTCTCGGGGGGCCGCGTAGAATCCGATTCATGACTGCGACAGCGACGTCAAGGCTGTCCGGCCTGCCCGATTCTCCCGCCGATCTCCGGACCTTCCTGCACGGGTTGCCCGGCGTCGACAAGGTGGGCATCGAGGCCAGGGCGGCAGCGCTGGGCACCCGATCGGTGAAGACGACGAGCAAGGCGCAGGCCATCGACCTGGCCATCCGGATGGTCGACCTCACCACCCTCGAGGGCGCCGACACCCCCGGCAAGGTCCGGGCGCTGTCGGCCAAGGCCCTGCGGCCCGACCCGGCCGACCCGACCTGCCCGCCGGTCGCCGCTGTCTGCGTCTACCCGGCCATGGTCCCGACGGCCGCCGCGGTGCTGGCCGGCTCGGGCGTCCACCTGGCCAGCGTGGCCACCGCCTTCCCGTCCGGGCAGGCCCCGCTCGACGTCAAACTGGCCGACACCCGGGACGCGGTGGCCGGCGGCGCCGACGAGATCGACATGGTGATCAGCCGGGGCGCCTTCCTGGCCGGCGACTACGCCCACGTGTTCGACGAGATCGTCGCGGTCAAGGAGGCGGCCGGCCCGGCCCACCTCAAGGTCATCCTCGAGACCGGCGAGCTCGGGACGTACGACAACGTCCGGCGCGCGTCCTGGCTGGCCATGCTGGCCGGCGCCGACTTCATCAAGACCTCCACCGGCAAGGTCCCGGTGGCCGCGACGCTGCCGGTCACGCTGCTGATGCTCGAGGCGGTGCGCGACTTCCGCGACCGGTACGGGCGGCAGGTCGGCGTGAAGCCGGCGGGCGGCATCCGGACGACCAAGGACGCCATCAAGTACCTCGTCATGATCAACGAGACCTGCGGCGACGACTGGCTGCACCCCGACTGGTTCCGGCTCGGCGCGTCGTCGCTGCTCAACGACCTGCTGATGCAGCGCACCAAGTTGACCACCGGCCACTACGCCGGTCCGGACTACTTCACCCTGGACTGAGTGAGGCCGCATGTTCGAATACGCCCCCGCCCCCGAATCCCGCTCGATCGTCGACCTCGCACCCTCGTACGGCCTGTTCATCGACGGCGAGTTCGGCGAGGCCAAGGACACCTTCAAGACCGTCAACCCGGCCGACGAGCAGGTGCTGGCCGAGGTCGCGCTGGCGAGCCCGGAGGACGTCGACCGCGCCGTCGCCGCCGCCCGCCGGGCCTTCGCCGGCTGGTCGGCCCTGCCCGGCTCGGAACGCGCGAAGTACCTGTTCCGCATCGCCCGGATCCTGCAGGAACGCGCGCGTGAGCTGGCCGTCCTCGAGTCGCTCGACAACGGCAAGCCGATCCGGGAGTCCCGCGACGTCGACCTGCCCCTGGTCGCGGCCCACTTCTTCTACTACGCCGGCTGGGCCGACAAGCTGAAGTACGCCGGTTTCGGCTCCGACCCGCGTCCGCTGGGCGTGGCCGGTCAGGTCATCCCGTGGAACTTCCCGCTGCTGATGCTGGCCTGGAAGATCGCGCCCGCGCTGGCCACCGGCAACACCGTGGTGCTCAAGCCGGCCGAGACGACCCCGCTGTCCGCGCTCTTCTTCGCCGACGTCTGCCGCCAGGCCGAGCTCCCCCCGGGTGTGGTCAACATCGTCACCGGCGCCGGGGACACCGGCCGCTATCTGGTCGAGCACCCGGACGTCAACAAGGTCGCCTTCACCGGCTCGACCGAGGTGGGCCGGCAGATCGCCCGCTCGGTGGCGGGCACCGGCAAGCGCCTGACCCTCGAGCTGGGCGGCAAGGCGGCCAACATCGTCTTCGACGACGCGCCGATCGACCAGGCCGTCGAGGGCATCGTCAACGGCATCTTCTTCAACCAGGGCCACGTCTGCTGCGCGGGCTCCCGGCTGCTGGTGCAGGAGTCGATCGCCGAGGAGCTGCTGTCCTCGCTCAAGCGGCGGATGGCCACGCTGCGGGTCGGCGACCCGCTCGACAAGAACACCGACATCGGCGCGATCAACTCCGCCGCCCAGCTCGCGCGGATTACTGAATTGTCGGAAATCGGGGCGGCCGAGGGCGCGGAACGCTGGTCGCCGCCCTGCGAGCTGCCCGACCGCGGCTTCTGGTTCCCCCCGACGATCTTCACCGGCGTGACCCAGGCCCACCGGATCGCCCGTGAGGAGATCTTCGGCCCGGTGCTCTCGGTCCTGACGTTCCGTACGCCGGCCGAGGCCGTCGAGAAGGCCAACAACACGCCGTACGGTCTGTCGGCCGGCATCTGGAGCGACAAGGGCTCGCAGATCCTGGCCGTGGCCGACAAGCTGCGGGCCGGGGTCGTCTGGGCCAACACGTTCAACAAGTTCGATCCCACGTCGCCGTTCGGTGGCTACAAAGAGTCCGGTTACGGCCGCGAGGGCGGCCGGCACGGCCTGGAGGCGTACCTTGCCTAAGTCCTCGAAGACGGCCCCGGCCGTCGCGGAACGCTCACGCCTCGCCGTGCGCAAGACCTACAAGCTGTATGTGGGCGGGAAGTTCCCGCGCAGCGAGTCAGGACGGACCTATCTGGTGGACGGCGACAACGTGGCCCTCGCCTCCCGCAAGGACGCGCGCGACGCGGTGGTGGCCGCCCGCGCGGCCCAGCCCAAGTGGGCCGGCGCCACGGCGTACAACCGGGGTCAGGTCCTCTACCGCGTCGCCGAGATGATCGAGGCGCGGCGGGCCGAGTTCGCCGCCCTGGGCGTCGCGCCGGTCGAGGTGGACGCCGTGATCGACCGCTGGGTCTGGTACGCGGGCTGGTCCGACAAGGTCGCCCAGGTGGCCGGCGGCGCCAACCCGGTCGCCGGGCCGTTCTTCAACATCTCGGCGCCCGAACCCACCGGCGTGGTCGGCGTGATCGCCCCGTCCTCGCTGCTCGGCCTGGTCAGCGTGATCGCCCCGGCGATCGTCACCGGCAACACGGTGGTCGTCGTCGCGTCCAACCCCCAGGCCGCGATCACCCTGGCCGAGGTGCTCGCCACCTCCGACGTGCCGGGCGGCGTGGTCAACATCCTCACCGGCAGGGGCGCCGAGATCGCGCCCTGGCTCGCCTCGCACGACGACGTCAACGCGCTCGACCTGTCCGGTGTCGACGACGCCGGACTGGCCACCGAACTCGAACGGGCGGCCGCCGGCACCCTCAAGCGGGTCCTTCGCCCGGTGTCGGGCGTTGACTACACCGGAGACCCGGGAACCGGCCCGATGACCGCCCTCTTGGAGATCAAGACGGTCTGGCATCCCAAGGGTTTCTGATCGGTTCCCACCGGTCAGAGGGGAAGTGCGGGGGACGGTCAGCCCGCGCCCAGGCACGCCCACTAGGGTGTGTCGGCAGAATCACCCGTCCCATCGGCCAGCAGATATCCCGGAGGTCACCGTGACCAGCCAGTCCGACGAGCCCGAGGCGTCCGCGCCCGTGGCCGCGAAGTCCGCTGAGCAGTCTGAAGGCGGCGGGCTCTCCGGGCGTGAGCTCTGGGATTCCGTCGGCATCGAGCCGGTCGAGATCGCGCTGCCCGGCGGCGTGGCCCTCACCCTGCGGGCCTACCGCAAGGCGTCGACGCTGACCCCCACCGAGATCCACGTGGACGAGGACGACCCGTTCGAGGCCCGCCGGCGCGCGACGACCCGTGACGACGAGGACGACGAGGAAGAAGTCATCGTCGACGAGGAGTACAAGGCGCTGCTGGCCCAGGGCGAGGCCGACGGTAAGGACGGCCCCGTCGACGAGCCCGATCCGGCCGACTTCGAGGACGATGCGGACGAGACCTCTGCCGAAGCGGACGAGGAGGTCCCCGCCTTTCTCAGCCACAAGGGCCGGTTGATCGCCTTCAAGACGCCCGAGTCGCTGGTCTCCTTCATTCGTTCGGGTGCTCCGCACGACCTGGCCCAGCTCGACACCTGGAGCACCCTCGCCGAGCAGGTACAGTCGACCGACGTCGACCCCCTGCCGGAGGACCGCTACGAGCTCGACCTCGTGGTGGAAAACCTGCGTGGCGGTCACGACACGTGGGACCTGCCGCTCCTCATCGCCGCCGGCGAGGTGGCGCGTGACCTGGGTCACGCGCTCCGGCTCAAGCCGGTGATCCTGGCACTGTCGCCCGGTTCGCCGCTCGACGACCTCGACGAGTCGCTCCGGTCCGCGGAGAACGGCGGGATGAGTGGTTTCTTCGGTCGTCGCCGACTGAAGAAAATCGGGGCACAACAGGCAAGTCTCGGCTGGCGCTCGGTAATCGGCAAGATCTCTGCAGCTGTGGACTGGCGCGACTGACCCCTCACCAGGGACCATCAACCCTTGGCCAAATAACAGCTGTCTCCGGGGAGGAGGACGACGCCGTGGCGCTCGTGCGCGTGTACTGCGGTCTGGCGTCGGCGGATGAATCGGTGCGTGGGGCCTCGGCCGCACAACTGACCATCGCCGTGGTGGACGACGCAGGACGACTGCTCGGCGTCCACGAGATCAGCGACGACCCCGGCGGCTACGCCGAGCTCGGTGCGCTGCTCGTGGAACGGACGAGTGGATTCACCGACGCCGCGGTCGCCGCCGACAGCGACGACCACCTGGTCACGTCCCTGCTCACCGCGGCCGGCCGGCCGCTGGCCGTGGCCGACGACGACACCGCCGACGACTTCGCCGAGCGGTTCGCCGACGACGACTCCGTCGAGGAGATGCAGGCCCCGCCGGCTGCCCGCCGGGCCGTCGGCCTGGCCCGGGCGTTGCAGGCCGGCGCCCTGGTCGCCGGCAACCTGCCGGTGCCGCGCGACCTGGTCAGCTACAAGCCCGTGCTGGCCGCGCACGTCGCCCTGCTCAGCGGGCGGCACGCCGCCGCCACCGCGTTGCGCGAGGTGCTGCGCGAGCTCTACCCGGCCGCGCTGCGCGCCTATCCCGACCCGTCCCACCCGCTCGCCCTGGCCGTGCTCGACGCGCTGCCCGAGCCCGGCCGGCTCTCGGCCCACGGCGAACCGCAGCAGATCGCCGAGCAGGTCGCGGTCGAGCTCACCCGGGCCGGCGACGGCACCGAGGACGAGATCATCTCGGCGGTCACCGCCCTGCAGGTCGCGATCAGCGAGTCGCCCCGCCGCGGCGGGGTCAACAAGTCGCTGGCCCCGGCGGCCGGCGAGACGGTGCGTCAGGCGGTCGCCTCGGTGCGCGCCGGTGACGCCGCCTGCGCGGCCCTGATCGGCACGATCGCCGCCCGCAGCGCCCTGGCCGACGCCGGTCGCCGCACGCGGCGCGCCGAGGCCGCCCCGCTGTCCCCCGCGTCCGGTGACACCGGCCGGTTCGGGCGCCGCAACCGTCCCGAGCCCGCCACGACGGGCACCGGCCCGGTCATCCCGCAGCCGCTCACCAAGCCGCCCGTCGCGCCCGCGCCGGTCATGCCGCCGCCCCTGGCGCCCCGGCCGGTCACGCCGCCGCCCGCGGCCCCGGCGGCCTCCCTGTTCCCCAACCGGGCCACCGCGCCGGGCAACCGGCCCGTCTCGGTGCCGCCGCCCCCGCCGGGCATGACCCCGATCACGCCGGGCTCACGGCCGGCCTCGCGCACCTCGGAGCCGCCGACCGGCACGGTGTTCCCGGCGGCCTCGGTGTCGCCGGCCGCGGCCTCGCCGTCCTCCGGGGCGCCCAACGGCACCAGCCCGGCCGACACCGGCCAGCCGTTCCGGGCCACGATCACCAACGCGGCGATCAACAGCGTCCGGGCCGAGCGTCAGCGCACGGTCATCCCGCCGCGCCCGTCCACCCGTTCCTCGGCGCCGACGCCCGACGCCGCCGACTTCTCGCTGCCGATGCCCTCGCAGCGCCCCGCACAGGAGACCCCCGAGCCCGGCTCGCGGGCCAACTGGCCCCTGATCAACAGCGGCAACGACGAGGCGGCCACCACGCCGGCCGCCTCGGCGAGCAGCCCGCCGTCCGACGGCCGGGTGCGCCCGCCCTGGCAGGACATGCCCAAGGAGCCGCCGGCGCTGCGCCTGGTCGACGGCCAGCTCGACACGACGGTCACCGACCTGTCCGCGATCGCCGAGCCTCCGCCGCTGCGCCTGGTCGAGGGTCGCAACGGCACCCGCCGGTCCCCCTCCACGACCAACACCAAGCTCACGGCGCTCGACCGCAGCACCACGCCGCCGGTCGCGGCCGACAGCAGCGACGGCGATCTGCTGATCTTCGCGGCGGCCCGCTCGGCCTGGTTCACCGGCCACACCGAGGCCGCGAGCGACAAGCTCGACTGGACCAACCCCAACGACACGGGCTGGCGGGCCGCCGAAAAGGCCTCGACGCCCGAGGTGGCCGCCGAGACAGCGGCCGGCCTGCCCAAGCGGGTGCCCCAGGCCAACCTGGTGCCCGGCTCCCCGCTCCGCGACGAGCGCCCGCTGCGCATCGTCCGCGACGCGGCGAGCATCGCCGCCCACACCACCGGCTACTTCCGGGGCTGGCGGCGCGGACAGGAGATCGGCGGCTTCGCCATGGGCGGCCGCCCGGGCCGCGAGGCGGCCGGCGGCTGGGACTTCACCCGCGACCGCGAGGGCGCCGACGACTTCCGCAACAACGGCGCCAGCAACAACGCGGGCTACGGCTCCCGCTAGATCTGATCGCCTTCGGCCCGGGTCGCTCCGTCACAGGACGGAGCAACCCGGGCCGTTGGCGTATGTTCAGCCCACCATGAACGCTGAAGGCTCCGACCCGTTCGTCGCGATCCCCTTGGACAAGGCCGTCGAAACTGCCCGGCTCCTGGAGAGCATCGTCATCTCGCTGGACCGCATCGGCGCCCGCGAGGCCGACGCCGACGCCGACGCCGCCACGCTCGACCAGTTCGTCACCGACTGGCTCGTCGGACCGCGTCTCGCCCGGGCCCGTTCCGTGCTGTGGGAGGCCATCACCGAGGTGATCGGCGAGGAGAAGACCGAGGCGATCGCCGAATCGGCGCCCCGTTTCCCCGACCCTGTCCCGGACGAGGTGCGCACGCTGCGCGAGGAACTGCGAGCTCGAACTCAGTGACGATCCGAGGTCCGCGCGGGTCGTCTCCGAAAGCGCGTGCTGCTGGTGGTCCTGAGCTCCATGTCGCCCGCCGGCCCCCGGCCGTGGATCTGGGATCAGGACGGTGAACAGGGCCACCTTGGATGACGTCGCTGAGGAGGGAGCCGTCGTCCGGCTCAACGGGGTCGACCTGTTCGTCCGCCGCTTCGGGCATCGCGATCTGCCCGTGCTGATGGTGATCCACGGCGGTCCGACCTGGGATCACAGCTATCTGTTGCCAACTGTCGCTGACCTGGTCGACACGGCCCAGGTCGTCCTGTTCGACCTGCGTGGTTGCGGGCGCAGCCACCGGACGCCCCCGATCGGGGACCTTGCGGAGAGCCGGCTGCAACCTCCCTTGCTCGCCGACGACGTCGCCGCGCTCTCCAGGGTTTGTCCGCCGGGCCCGTCGATGTGCTCGGATTCTCCTTCGGGGGCCGGATCGCCATGCGTCTCGTGGAGCAACATCCCGATGTCGTCAACCGGCTGATCCTGGCTTCGACCACGGCGTATGCCGACTTCGACGGCGAGCTCAGACAATCCGCCGAGTACCGGCAGCGCCGCCTCAGGTGTACCGACATCAGCTTCGACGACCCGGTGCTGACCGGGCCGTCAGCGCCGGACGGCGCCTTGAGCAGGGCGATGGCCAACGCTGACGCGCCCCTGCAGGTGTGGAGCCTCGACCGCCTCGACGCCTGGCGGCAGATCCTCGATCAAGTCCGCTTCACCAGTGACTACAACCGGCCTTACGCCAGTGGAGAGTTGCTGCCAGGCGGACCCGAGAACGCCCCCGGCGTGCTGTCGGACTGGGGCGGGCCGGTACTGATCCTGCACGGCGCGAAAGAGATGAGCTTCCCGATCGGGACAGCCCGGCGTCTGCACGCCGCATTGCCGGCCAGCACGCTGGCCGAGATACCCGACGCGGCCCGCATGGCGCACTTCGACAATCCGACCCGCTGGCTGGCCGCGATCCGCGAGTTCTTGGCGTCGTCCTAGGTGTTCTGCCACGACGGGCGGGGACTTCGAACTCAAGGACGCGGCGAGCTGTCCCCCGGACGCGCCTGCCTCGATCCTTCAGCCGCTCATGCCGCTGGGGAAGGCGGTCAGGGCTGATGTCACCGGCGACTGGTGGGACGTAGGAGCACGGCGTACAGATCACGGGATCCTGGCTCGTGGACGTTTCCGTCGGCATCGCGTCCGAGGGGAACCGACTCGCCGGCAGTGGGGAGATACCAGACCTCTTCCACATCGGCCAGCGGTGAACAGTCGTCCTCTCCTGCTTCGTCAGGCCCGACGACGACGACGGCTTCGCCGGGCAGGTCGGCCAGAATGGTGCGCAGCTCCGCAACGGTGATCGTCCCGAGGGTGAACATCGGATCCACCCGAGCGTTCTGATCCCGTACGTAAGTGTTGTCCTCGGGCATCCTGCCTCCGCTCGCCGTGACGTCACCATGATGTGCCGCTGTGTGACGATAGATGCCCAGGCTGTACGGGATTTCCGTGGCTGCGCTGTCAGGCGTGTCATGCCTCCCGAACCGTCATCCGGCCGTCACCCGGCCATCGCCCGGCCATCGCCCGGCCTGAGCAGTGCGCGGGACTCGGCGACGTCCGGCGGCTGAATCGGCGTGCTGCAGGGGTGGGCTGCGGAGTGGGAGCCGGGATCAGCTGACGTCCGGCGGCCGGATTTGCGGGGCAGATTCGGGCAGCGCCTATCACCGGATGGCGGCGGGGCGAGCGCTTTCCCAGCTACCCGGCGTCAGGGTCGACCGGGTGGGCGACGGGGTCGTCGTTACGCGTCAGGTCGGTGGTGGGTGGGTCGAACATGCAGGAGTGAGCATTCCGTTTCTGGCCGCCAGTCTGATCGTGCGCGACGAGGCGGTCGACCTGCCGGCCTGTCTGGCGTCGCTCGAGGGTGTGGTCGACGAGGTGCACGTCCATGACACCGGGTCGGTCGACGGAACCCCCGAGATCGCCGCAGAGCTCGGCGCGACCGTGACCGTCGGCCGGTGGACCGAGGACTTCGCCGCGGCCCGCAACGCCGCTCTGGACGGGTGGAGCGCTCTCTGGGTGCTGAGCGTGGACGCCGACCAGCGCTACCGGGGAGATCCGCGGGCCCTGCGGGCGATGCTGGCGGAGTGCCCGGCCGACGTCGTGGAAGTCGACGTCGACAACGAGCACGACGAACTGCCGTACACGAACTCGGCCACGCACCTGTTCCGGGCGGGCGCCGTTTGCTGGCAGGGGCGGGTGCACGAGCGGCTCGTCGGGGTGGACGGGCGTCCTCCGCACACGGTCGCGGCACCCCGGGAGGCCGTCGTGCTGCGGCACGGCGGCTACGCCCGTCCCGAGGTCCGCGCGGCCAAGGCCCTGCGGAACGCCGAGCTGGCCCGCCGGGCGCTGGCCGAGCTCACGCCCGAGGACCGTCCGCTCATCGCCCGGACGATGCTGGACCTGGGCCGCAGCCTCATCGGTGCCGGGCGCCGGCAGGAGGCGGCCGAGACCCTGGAGACGCTGCGGGAGCTCTTCCCGGGAACGCCGGAGTGGCTGCAGGGCACCGACTTCCTGGCCCGGCTGGTGCTGGCGGCCGGCCTGGACGAGGTCTGCCTGGTGCTGGTCGAGGATTTGCGCCGGGCCGGTGCCGGCCGGACCTACTGCGACTGGCTGGCCGCCCAGGCCGTCGTCCAGCTGGGCGACGTCGCCACCGCCGAGCGCCTGCTGGCCGGGGTGTCCGAGGTCGTCGACACCGGCGGGCGCCGCCCGCACCCGAGCGTCCTCCGCGAGATGCGCGGCCTGGTCAGCGCCCTGGCCCACGCCTGAGCGGCCCGGTCAGCGCGCTGACCCGCGCCTGAGCGGACGGGAGCGCACCTGGGAGGTGCTCACCGGTCAGGTGCGCACGTCGCCCCTGCTCGAGGCGCCGCGATCCTGCCAGGTGCGCACGTCGCCCCTGCTCGAGGCGCCGCGATCCTG
Organism: Actinoplanes sp. M2I2; assembly: GCF_023544445.1. Lineage (GTDB taxonomy): Bacteria > Actinomycetota > Actinomycetes > Mycobacteriales > Micromonosporaceae > Actinoplanes. The sequence continues at coordinate 186,550 of NZ_JALPVJ010000010.1, forward strand.
CCAGGTGCGCACGTCGCCTCAGCTCGAGGCGCCGCGATCCTGCCAGGTGCAGAGGCACACCCGGTTGCCTTCGGGGTCGGCCAGCACCCAGAAGGCCGGCGCCTCGGCGTCGCTGACCAGCGTGCCGCCGGCGGCGACGGCCGCGTCGATGCGGGGCTGGACCTGGGCCGGGTCGATCCAGATGTCCGGGTGCCAGCGCTGCCGGGGCTCCTCGGAGCCGGAACGCTGGAACCAGATTGCCGGCAGCTGACCGGCCGGGTCCTGGAGATCGCCGTCGTCCGGCCGCATCGCGTAGACGGCCGCCCAGAACGGCAGGACCGTCTCGTGGGCCGGGCTGTCCAGCGCCCACTCGACGCGGGACACGTCGAGCACCGACAACCGCAGGCCCAGCGCGGACGCCACCGACGAGACGGCTCGGGCCAGGCGGACGTCGCGGGACGTCACGCCGCCGGTGTCGTGGCTGGTGAGGCGCAGGTCGACGGCGGAGTAGCGCAGGGTGACGTCGGGGTGGTGGTTCATCTGCTCGGCCACCTCACCGACGGCGTTGACCAGCGCCAGACCCGTACCGAAGTCTTTGGTCTCGATCCTCGTGTGCAGGCCGCCGGGCAGGTAGACCCAGCCGTCCAGCTTCTCCGCCGCGATCTGCTTTCCATCGAGCTTCGTCATGAGCCCATCCTCCCTCCGCGGGCGGTCAGCGGGAGGGACGGATCCGGTTGTTGCGGATGTGCTCGTAGACGATCGAGGTGCGCACGTCGGCCACCTCGGGCCGCTGAGTGAGCCGGTCGATCACGAACTCGTAGAGGCTGTCGTTGTCGGGGACGGCCACGTGCACGATGAAGTCGTCGGTGCCGGTCGTGACGTACAGCCCGAGCGTGTCGGGCAGGGTGCTGACCCACTCACGGAACGCTTCGATGTTGCGCCGCGACGGCGGCCGGATCCGGATGGCGATGAGGGCCTGCACCGGTCGCCCGATGGCCTTGAGATCGAGGTCGAGCAGGGCCCCGCGGATCACGCCGCGCTTGCGGAGGGCCCGGGTGCGGTCGAGCGCGGTGGTGGGCGAGACGCCGACTGCCGCGGCGACCTCCCGGTTGGTCTTCCGTGCATCCGACTGCAGTTCCCGCAGGATCGCCGTATCTAGTTCGTCCAGGTCCACCGTTTCCATCCTTCTGCCGAGACTAGTACGGAGTTGTTGCGGCTCAACCTAACACCTGCCTAGCATTCCGGTCGCAGGCTGCACAGACGCACGGAGAGAGCAGACAATGATCGGATTCACCGCGGACGAGATCGACCAGAGCGCGCCGACCCGCGCCGCCCGTTTGAAGTGGGTTGTCGTGGTCGACGGCGAGCTGCCCGCCGGGCGAGCGGCCAACGCCGCCATCTGCACCGCCGCGGCCACCACGCAGGCGGTGTCCGGCCTGCTCGGCGCGGCCGCCGTGGACGCCGACGGCAACCCGCACCCCGGGCTGCCCTGGGCCGGCTGCACCGTGCTCGCCGCCGACCCGGCCACGCTGCGCACGATCCGCGCCAAGGCCGCCGCTCGCGCCGACTTCTTCGTCGCCGACATGCCGGCCGCGGCCCAGCACACCCGTGTCTACAGCGAATATCTCGAGACGGTGGGTCGCACCGCGGCGGACGGCCTGGACTATTACGCGGTCAGCATCGTCGGACCGCGCAACCCGCTCGACAAGCTGGTCGGCAAGCTCCCGTTGCTCGGCTGAGGGCGCTCAGACCACCGCGGCCAGGGCCTTCCCGATGTTCAACTCGGCGAGATCGAGCATCCACCGCCGGTCCGGGAAGTCGGTGCCGGCGATCCGCAGCGGCCCCTCGATCAGCCCGATCACCTGGGCGAAGCGATAGAACTCGAGCCGGGCCGGATCGAGAGCGACCGGGCGCAACGACTCGTACGCGGACCCGAAGCGCAGCTGGAGGAAGGCGTGCTCCCACTCGACGTCGAAGTAGGTCACACCCTCGATGTCGATCATCACCGGCTCGTCCGCCGCCGACAGGAACACGTGGTCGGGGCCCAGTTCGCCGTGGATGAGGGCGTACTCGTGCCGGGCTGTGACGTGGCCGCGCAGAGCACGCAGGTGCTCGTCGATCCGGGGGCGGGCGGCCGCGAGCCGGTCGTCGCGGGTCGACACGCTGCCGAGGTGGAGCAGCGCGCGTTCCAGGATCATCTCCTCGGGCGGCCGGGTCTGGGCGACGGCCGGGTCCGGGCGGCCCCAGTCGGGACCGAACGTGGTGTGCATGCGCCGCAACGCCGTCGCCAGCGCGTCGACCGGTCCGGCGGCCGCAGCCGGATCCCGCTCCATCCTGGACTCGAGCGTCTCGCTGCCGACATCCTCGGCCAGCACGAGGTCGGCGTCGAGATGACGACGGTCGCGGTCGATCAGCAGCAGGTCGGGGACGCGGACGCCGGCCCCGGCCAGCAACGCCTGATTGCCGGCGAACAGGGAGGCCGCCGACGCGTCGGTGAACGGATCGTCCGGCACGGTGGCGGCCCCCGGCCAGTAGTTCTCCGCTTCCGCTCAGACATAGAGGACCACTGACGTGCCGTCATCGAGGACCAGCCGGTAGACGCCCTTCTTGGTGCCCCCGGTGAGGCGGGTCAGTGCGTTCACCCGCCGGTCGCTGCCGAAATGCTCCGCCATCAGCCCGGTCACGTCGTCGACAGTCACGAAAGCACGCATTGGTGCGATCCTGCCGACGCGTGTCACCGGGCACAACCGGTTTCCCGGGCCGGCCGCTTGCCATGATGTCCGGGTGCGCGCGATCGTCTTCGACTTCTTCGGCACGCTGACCGACCCGGCGGCCGAGGCCCACCGTCGGGCGTCCTTCGCTGGCACCGCCGAGGCCCTGGGCGTTCCGCTCGCCGACTTCTGGGCGGTGATGGCCGCGAGCTTTCCGGAGCGCATCGTCGGCTCGTACGGGGACACCCGCCACACGCTGCTGGCCATGGCTCGCCGCTGCGGCGTGGAGCCCACCGGCGACCGGCTTGACGCTGCCGTGGCCGCGCAGCGGGCCGGAGCCGAGCGGGTACGCGTTCCCCGGCCCGGAGCTCTAGAGCTGCTGGACCGCCTGCGCACCCAGGGATGGCGGCTGGGACTGATCAGCGACTGCTCCAGCGAACTGTGCGAGGCCTGGCCCACCACGCCGTACGCCTCGCGCCTGGACGCCGCCGTCTTCTCCTGGCAGGAGGGTTGCCGCAAGCCGGACCCAAGGCTGTACGCCACCGCGGCCGACCGGCTCGGGGTGGCCGCCGCCGACTGCTGGTTCGTGGGCGACGGCGGCAGCCGCGAACACGACGGCGCCCGCCGCGCCGGGATGCGGCCGGTGCTGGTGACCAACGCCGCGCATCCCGGGGCCGCGATGCTGCGGGCCGACCCCGACTCGTACCGGCCGGCGCTGACCATCGACGACCTGGTCGAGCTGCCGGCCCTGCTGGTCAGCACGTCCTGACGAAGCGACCCGGGAAAGACGGCGGCTCCGAAACGGCCGGAGGACATGGCGAAGCCCCGCTCCGACCTAGCGGAGCGGGGCTTCGACCGACTGTCAGGCGGGCGCGACCGCGCGTGTCCGACGCATCGTCAGCACATACTCGACCAGCGAGATGAGGACGTTCTTCGTCGACTCACGGTTGCGGGCGTCGCAGCTCACCACCGGGACGTCACTCGAGATCGCCAGCGCGTCCCGAACGTCCTGGGCGTTGTGATACTGCATGCCGTCGAAGCAGTTGATCGCGATCAGGTACGGAAGGCGACGGTGCTCGAAGAAGTCGATCGCGGCGAAGCAGTCGGCGAGACGCCGAGTGTCCACCATCACGACCGCACCGATCGCGCCCCGCACCAGCTCGTCCCACATGAACCAGAAACGCGTGTGGCCCGGTGTTCCGAACAAGTACAGAATCAGGTCGCGATCGATGCTGATTCGGCCGAAGTCCATGGCGACGGTGGTCGTCATCTTCCCCGGAACCTGCCGGTTGTCGTCGACACCCACACCCGCCGAGGTCATGATGGCCTCGGTGGTGAGCGGGGTGATCTCCGAGACCGAACCGACCAGCGTCGTCTTACCGACGCCGAACCCGCCGGCGATAACAATCTTCGCCGACGTCACGCGCCCCGCAGAGGGACGGTGCGACATGTCAGAGCCTGCGAAGTCCACTCAGCACCCTTTCCAGCAGTTCCGTGCCTACCGCGTCGGTCTCGTCGTCCAGCGAGGTGGGCTCGTACACCGCGACAAGACCATCAGTGGCCATGTCGGCGACGATGACTCGAGCCACACCGAGCGGCAGTTGCATGCGTGCAGCGATTTCGGCCAGCGACTGAACTCGGCCGCCGTCGCACATCGCCGCGATGTACTGATGCTCGCTTCCACCCTGCCCGCCGCGCATCATGCCAGATCGGCCGCGAACGGTTGTCTCGACCAGCGCTTCCAGCGCTATCTCAAGCTTCGGTCGGGTCCGACCACGGGTCACGGCGTACGGCCGCACCAGCGCGCCGGTCGGCTCATCGCGTTCGGGCATCGTCACCGCTCACCCCTTCCTCGAACCCCTAGAAGTGTCTCTTGTTGTCAACTTTTTGAACAGCGGCCGAAATAACCGGCCGGCTGCCCGTTCAGCCGAGGACGCCGGCCGCGGAACGCGGGGCCGGGGTGAGCGCCTCGCCGACACGGTCGACGAGGAGGGCCATCTCGTAGCCCACCTGGCCCACGTCGCAACTGCGCGCCGCGAGCACCGCGAAGGACGAGCCGTCCGAGATGGACATCAGGAAAAGGAACCCGTTGTCCATCTCGACCACCGTCTGGAGCACGGCGCCACCCTCGAAGCACCGCGCGGCGCCCTGAGTGAGGCTCACCAAGCCGGACGCGATGGCGGCCAACTGATCGGCGCGGTCCCGGGGAAGGTCCCGTGACGCCGCCAGGAGCAGGCCGTCAGCGGAGACCGCGATCGCATGTGCGACGCCGGGAACGCGGTCGGCGAAGTTGGCCAGGAGCCAACCGAGATCCTGCGTAGATGTCATGCCTCATGCTCCTTGCCAGCCTGCGAGGACTGCTGCCCTCCCGGAGTCTCCTCCGGGTTGGTCGATTCTTTGGTGCGTCCGCGCTGCACACCGCGGTGGTAGGCGGACAGCAGACCACGGACACCTTCGGGGGTACGGCGCTGGACGGATCGGTCTTCGCGATCGACCCCACCCGGCACGAGCTGCGCCATCGGGGTTCGCTTGGGCAGACCCGCCGTGGTCGTCGTATCGACTGCCACCTCGGCCGCCGCCTGAGCGGCCTGCCAGCCCGTGTCGGCCGCGGTCTGCCACGGGTTCGTGGCGACGCTTCCGTTCGAACTGTTGCCGTTGGAACTGATGCCGTTGGAACTGATCCCATTGGAACTGATCCCGTTGGAACCGGCGCCGTTGGCGGCGCCGACACCCACAGTAGCCGGATCCCGGTCGCGAGACTCGGGCGAGACGGCTTGCTGCGGCACGCCGATCGATCGCGACGGCTCCCCGGTCGGGATCCGCTGCGAGCTGACCGGCTCGTCGAGCCCGTTGGCCGACGGCTTGGCATCGGCCGGACGGGCCGTCGTGAACCAGGCCGACTCGAGCTCCCGGAAGATCGGCAGCTCCATCGTCTCGTCGGCGAACTGGCCCTGGTTGTTGTCCCGCTGACGGGCGGCCTGGGCCGCGGCGATCTGCGCCGCCGCCGTGGCCTGAGCCTCGGCGGCCTGCGCGGTCGCGGCCTCGTGAGCCGCCCGGGCCGCCGCGGACGCCCGCTGCGACTCGGCGCGCTCCGCCTCGGTCTGCGGGCCGCCCGACGTGGGGGCCGCGGACACCGGCGAGGCCGGCGGGGCGGACGCCGGGATCGGCGCGGTCTGCGGGTTGGTCGGGCGCTCGACCTGCGGGCGCTGGTCGCCACGCTGCTCGGGCCGGTAGCGCGGCAGCTCGGCGGTCATGTCGAGCGCGGCGGCCAGGCTCTCGGGCACGTGCGGGGCCGGGTTGTCCCGCTCCGGGGCGACCGGCGGCCAGACCGGCGGGGCGAACGACTGGGCACCGGTCGGCGGGGCCGAGACCGGAGGTTCCGATCCGGTCGGCGACGACGTCGGGCGGCCGCCGTAGGGCGGGCCGGACGGCACCGGCGGAGCCGAGACCGGAGGCACCGGCGGAGCCGACACCGGCGGCACGTACGGGTTGCGGCCCTGGATCTCGGGGTTGGCCGGCAGCTGGCGCGGGATGGTGGCGCCGAAGCCGTTGGCGTCGCCGTCGGGGCGGCCCTGGTCGCCGTTGCGGCGCTGCGGCAGCCCGTCGGGCGCGGTGGAGAAGCCCTGCGGCGACGACGGCGGACCGCCAGGACCGGACGGCAGCGGCGGGATGGCCTCGTTGCTGCGCGGGCCGTAGAAGCCGTTGCTGCCATTGCTGCCGTTGCCGTTCCCGTTGCCGCCGTTGAGCGAGCCGTTGGCGCCGAAGCCGTTGGACGACGCGCCGGTGAGGTCGGACCAGGCCGGCACCGAGCGGCCGTTGGTGCCGAGCATGCCGCCCGAGTTCATCGGCGGGTTCGGGTCGAACGGGCGACCGGTCGGGTAGCTGCCGCTCGGGTAGCCGCCGCGACCGCTCTCGAGCGCGAGCGGCTCGGGCATGCCCGGCCGGCCCTGCTCGTCGTAGCCGGCGCCGAGCTGTGCGCGGCCTCCGGGGAGCACGTTCTGGCCCTGGCTCGGGGTCAGCACCGAGAGCGGCAGACCGACCTCGGCCACCGTGCCCCGCTCGGTGTCGGCCGGGCGGAGCTCGACCTTGACGCCGTGCCGGTTGGCCAGCCGGGCGACCACGACCAGGCCCATCATGCGGGAGACGGCCACGTCGACCATGGGCGGGTTGGCGAGACGCTCGTTCAGCTCGCGCAGCTGCTCGCGGCTGATGCCGATGCCGCGGTCCTCCACCGAGAGCAGCGCGTCGTCGCCGAGCCGCCGGGCCTCGACGATGACCGTCGAGTTGGGCGGCGAGAAGGCGGTCGCGTTGTCGAAGAGCTCGGCGACCAGGTGGACCATGTCGTTGACGGCGTGCGCCGCCACCTCGATGTCCCGGTCGATCATGCCGAACTCGATGCGGGTGTAGTGCTCGACCTCGGACTGCGCGGCCCGGAGCACGTCGATCAGGGCCGCGGGCTCGCGCTGCACGCGGGTCGAGTCGGCGCCGGCGAGGACCAGGAGGTTCTCGTCGTTGCGGCGCATCCGGGTGGCCAGGTGGTCGAGCTGGAACAGCTCGGCCAGCCGGTCCGGGTCCTCCTCGCCGCGCTCCAGCCGGTCGAGGTGACCGATGAGCCGGTCGACCAGGATCTGGGAGCGGCGGGCGAGGTTGACGAACATCGTCGCGACGGAGGCCCGCAGGGCGGCCTGCTCGGCCGCGGTGCGGACAGCCTCGAGGTGGACCGCGTTGAACGCCTCGGTCACCTGACCGAATTCATCGCGGCTGCGTACCGGAAGCGGCTCGGCGATCTGGTCGGCGAGCTGAGCCGGGGTGAGCGACGTGGACAGCTGCGGATCGCGCAGCCGGCTCACCGCGTGGGGCAGGCCGAACTGGGCGACCGAGAGCGCACCCTGTCGCAGCTCGCGCAGCGAGCGGGCCATCGACCGGGCGACGAGCCACGCGAAGAGGATGGCCAGCAGCAGCATGCCGAGCAGGATGCTGGTCTCGAGGAAGACCCGCCGGTTCACGTCGTTACGAAGGTCGGTGGCCTGCGCGACGATCTCGGAGTCGATCCGGGACTCGACCGTGCGGAACTCGTCGTTGTACCCGGTCATCGCCTGTTCCCAGTTGGCGGTGTTGAACGGGATGTTGCGAACGTTCGCGCCCTGCAGACGGTCGAGCTGACCGGTGTAGTTGGTGGCGGCCCGGCCGGCCGGGAGGTTCTGGATGCGGTCGAAGGCCGTGACGTCCGGGGCGAGGCCGACGGAGTGCAGCGTGGTGCCCGCGAGTTCGAAGCCGGTGTCGGCGAGCAGGAAGTCGCGCCGCAACTGCTCGGTCAGCTGGCCCTCGCCTAGGATCTCGTGGCCGATGTCGCGCTGCTGGGCGATGTACTCCTTGGCGCGGGCCACGGCGGCGACCGACCGCAGGTGGTCGCTCAGCTCGGTGTCGCTGGCCAGCTGCGCGGCGGCGTCACGCACGCCGAGAAGGTCGTCGATGAGCTTGGTGTAGCTCTCCTCGACCACCTGCTCGGTGCCGGGCCGGTTGTTCGCGATCTGGCTGCGCTGAGCCGGCAGCTCTTCGAGGTTGCGGTCCAGGCGGAGCAACAGCGTGCTGACGTTCTCGGGGACGTCGTCGAGCGCCGCCTTCTGCTGCGAATACGGCGCCTTGGCCGCGTCGACCAGGGCGTTCTCGGCGCTGTACTGCTCTTTGGCCTTGGTGTAATCGGGGCTCTTGGTGTCCTTGATCGTGGTGATCATCATGCCGTAGGCGCGTTCGTTCTGCAGGTGGTCGACGAGACCACCGGCCGCCTCCGACAGCACCGAAAGGGTGCGGGCGCGCTCCGCGTTGTTGGCTTCCTCGATGTGGTCGACCAGGCCGCTGACGCCGACGATGATCGTCGCCAGGGTGGGCACCAACATGATCAAGCCAAGCTTCGACCAGATCGGCAGATCTCGCAGCCGATCGGCCGGGCGACGGAGACGCGACATGACGCCGGTCGCCGTCTGGGGGCGCTTGCTCACGTCACCGTCCTCCTGTTTCGGGCCCCGGCACTCGGCTCGCCGGGCGCCGCACACGGCCGACTGCCGCGTCGGGCCCCCGAGATTCCATCACGACGAGTGTCAAAGAGAAAGGGCCGCCGGACACGGACCGGTTGTGTGACGCGATGTTGCTCCGCCGAAGCGGGGACATCGCCGGTCGATATCACGGTATGTAGATGTGCCTGTTCTCTTGAGTCACTCAGACCAATCGAGCCGGCGCGGGGGTTACGCCGAACGATCGGGCCCGATCGTAAAGGATCGCGGCAGGAGAGACGATGGCGCGGTCGCGAACGATCGGCAAGGTGAGATGCCCGATTTCGCAACTTTTGTAGGCACCATTCTGGCCGAACGGATGATCAGTACCGCCGAACCGGCAATGTCGGTTGCCATCGGGCGATCGGGACCAAGCGTGCCCGGTCAGCCCAGGAGTTTGGCGTAACCAGGCTTGATGACCTCATTGATGATCGTCAGCCGCTCGTCGTACGGGATGAAGGCCGACTTCATGGCGTTGATGGTCAGCCACTGCAGATCGGTCCACCCCCAGCCGAAGGCCTCGCACAGCAGGGCCATCTCGCGGGACATCGACGTGCCGCTCATCAGCCGGTTGTCCGTATTCACGGTGACGCGGAAACGCAGATCGTGCAGCAGACCGATCGGATGCTCGACGATCGACGGCGCCGCTCCCGTCTGCACGTTGGACGACGGGCACAGCTCCAGGGGAATGCGCTTGTCCCGGACATACGCCGCGAGACGGCCGAGAACGATGTCGCCGTCCGGCGGCGTACCGGTGATGTCATCGACCAGACGCACACCGTGACCGAGCCGGTCGGCCCCGCACCACTGGAGCGCCTGCCAGATCGACGGCAGGCCGAAGGCCTCGCCCGCGTGGATGGTGAAGTGGAAATTCTCACGCTGCAGGTATTCGAAGGCGTCGAGGTGACGGGTGGGCGGGAAGCCGGCCTCGGCGCCGGCGATGTCGAAGCCGACGACCCCCGCGTCCCGGTAGCGCACCGAGAGCTCGGCGATCTCCTGTGAGCGGGCCGCGTGCCGCATCGCGGTCAGCAGCACGCCGATGCGGATGGGGGTGCCCTGCGCGGCGGCCTCGGCGGCGCCCTCGGCGATGCCGGCGTTCACCGCGTCGACCACCTCGTCGAGGGACAGCCCGCCCTCCAGGTGCTGCTCGGGCGCGTAGCGCACCTCGGCGTAGACCACACCGTCGGCGGCCAGGTCGAGCGCGCACTCCTTGGCCACGCGATGCAGCCCCTCGACCGTCTGCATGACGGCGACGGTGTGCGCGAACGTCTCCAGGTAGCGTTCCAGCGACCCGGAGTCGGCGGCCGCGACGAACCACTCGCCCAGCGCGACCGGGTCGGTGGTGGGCAACTGGTGGCCCACCCGGTCGGCCAGCTCCACGATGGTGGCGGGGCGGAGCCCGCCGTCGAGGTGGTCGTGCAGCAGCGCCTTGGGCGCCGGGACGATGTCGGAGAATGCGATGGCGGCCATCAGCCGAGCCTAGAGGCAGGAGACCAATGATCGACGGAGCATTGCCGCACCTGCGATGCCCGGTTTGCCGGCAGCCGCTCGAGCGCGACGACCGGACGCTGCGCTGCCCCCGGCGGCACAGCTTCGACATGGCCCGGCAGGGATACGCCGACCTCACCGCGGGCCGCATGCCGCACGTCGGCGACACCGCCGAGATGGTCGCCGACCGGGCCGCCTTCCTGGCCGCCGGTCATTACGACTTCATCGCCGACGCGCTCGCCGGTTCGACCGGCGGTTCGACCGGCGGTTCGACCGGCGGTTCGACCGGCGGTTCGACCGGCGGCAGCTTGATCGTCGACGCGGGTACCGGCACCGGCCACTACCTCGCCCACGTTCTCGAGGCCACGGCCGGCGCGACCGGGCTCGGCCTCGACGTCTCCAAACCGGGCCTGCGCCGGGCCGCCCGCGCGCACCCGCGGGCCGCGGCGGTGCTGACCGATCTGTGGCGCCCGCTGCCGATCGCGGACGGCGTGGCCGATGTCGTCCTCAACGTCTTCGCCCCGCGCAACGGCCCCGAGTTCCACCGCATCCTGCGCCCGGACGGGCTGCTGCTGGTGGTCACGCCGGAACCCGATCACCTGCGCGAACTGGTCGCCGCCCACGATCTGATCCACGTCGATCCCGACAAGGCGGCCCGGGTCCAGGACGCGTTGGGTGAGCACTTCAAGCTCGACCACACGATGCCGTTGCGTCGCGAGATGCGCCTGACCGCCACCGAAGCGCGCACCCTGATCGGCATGACCCCGAGCGCCCACCATCTCACCGAGGCCACCGCGCCGGACGGCCCGGCCACGGTGACGGCTTCCGTCCTGGTCACGGCCTATCGACCGGTTTGAGCGCGACCGCTCACGCACGTCGCCGTGACGCGGCGAGCGTTCTGGACGCGCAGCGGCCAGCTTGTTGCGTTGCGGCCCTCGGCGGGAGCAGCGATCCGTACACCCCGCCACGCTACGACCGCGCGGTCGACCTTAGATCGAGAGATCGACTTCTTCCCATTCGGCCGGTTTGTCGTGGTACGGGCCATGGAAAAGGACCGCCCACTCGAGTGCCCAGCGCCGTTGACCGATGGCGTTGCCGTCGATCTCACCGGGCAGCGGCACGCCCTCGTGCTCGGCCTCCTGGAAGGCCCAGTCGAGGCAGTAGTAGAGATCCAGGAGCACCGCGGCCTCGACCGGGTCCCGCGGGGACATCAGCGACCGCGACCGCCACTGCCCGAAGGTCTCCCCCGCAGGCAGGTCGGGCATCTGGGTCATCATCCGCCCCTCCGGCGGGGTCGTCGGGTCGAGATGCCCGCTCAGCCCGAGCAGCCAGGCCAGGGCGAAGACGGCGTCGTGATGCAGCACGAAGGATCGATGGTCACCCTTCGCGCCGATCACGAACTGCCATTCGGGCGGGGTGACCAGATCGACCAGGCGCGACCCGAGCAGCCAGCTCATCGCGGCCTCGGTGGGCATGCCGAAGCAGCGGGCCACGACCACGTGCAGGACCGCGGCCCGCGCCTCCAGCTCGGGGGTGGGACGCAGCTCGACCGTGTCGCCGGGCTCCCAGACCAGGGGGAACCCGGGCGGCGGTTGGGGCAGCCCGAGCCGGGCCACCTCGTCGAGGCTGGCCTCCCGGACGGCGCGCGGGTCGGGTACTGCCTTCTGCATGGTGGGTCAGGCTATGCGGTCGAGCACCAGATTCGTAAGAGCCGGCCGTTCCGTACCTACGACGATGGCCGCGGCCGCCTCCTCGCGGGCCGCCGGGATGCGGGCCGGATCGTCGGCCCGCAGCTCGAGCAGGACGTCACCGGCGCGCACCTCGTCGCCCGGCTTGACCTTGAGAAGCACGCCGGCGCCGAAGCTGACCGGATCTTCCTTACGGGCCCGTCCGGCGCCCAGACGCCAGGCGGCGATGCCGATCCCGTACGCGTCGACGCTGCTCACCACCCCGTCGGCCGGCGCCCGCAGCACCTCGGTCTCCCGCGCGACCGGCAGGGGCGCGGCCGGATCGCCGCCCTGGGCACGGATCATCGCGCGCCACGTGTCCATCGCGGCGCCCGACTCGAGCACCTTCGCGGGGTCGGCGTCGATCCCGGCGGCGGCGAGCATCTCGCGGGCGAGCGCCAGGGTCAGCTCGACCACGTCGGGCGGGCCCCCGCCGGCCAGCACCTCGACCGACTCGGTGACCTCGATCGCGTTGCCGACGGCCAGGCCGAGCGGGGTGTTCATGTCGGTCAGCAACGCGATCGTGGTGACCCCGCTGTCCTGACCCAGCCGCACCATCGTGCGCGCGAGCTCGCGCGCGGTGTCCAGGCTCTTCATGAACGCGCCCGAGCCGACCTTGACGTCGAGCACCAGGGCGCCGGTGCCCTCGGCGATCTTCTTGCTCATGATCGAGCTGGCGATCAGCGGGATGGCCTCGACCGTGCCGGTGACGTCGCGCAGGGCGTAGAGCTTGCGGTCGGCCGGGGCCAGGCCCTCGCCGGCCGCGCAGATGACCGCGCCGACGTCCTCGAGCTGCCGCTTGAACTCGTCGTTGCTGATCGAGGCCCGCCAGCCGGGGATGGACTCGAGCTTGTCCAGGGTGCCGCCGGTGTGCCCCAGCCCCCGGCCGGAGAGCTGCGGCACGGCCGCGCCGCAGGCGGCGACCAGCGGGGTGAGGGGCAGCGTGATCTTGTCGCCGACGCCGCCGGTGGAGTGCTTGTCGGCGGTCGGGCGGGTGACCGCGGACAGGTCCAGCCGTTCCCCGCTGGCGATCATCGCGGCGGTCCAGCGGGCGATCTCGGCGGGCGTCATGCCGCGCAGCAGGATGGCCATGGCCAGCGCGGACATCTGCTCGTCGGCGACCACCCCCCGGGTGTACGCGTCGACGACCCAGTCGATCTGGGCGTCGCTCAGCACGTGCCCGTCCCGCTTGGCCCGGATGACGTCGACCGCGGCGAACTCAGTCATTGCTGTCCTCTTCCCATGTAACCGGGATGCCCTCGGGCGGCGCGCCCTCTCCGGCCCAGGCCAGTCCGCCGGCGGCGTCCACGACCACGATGCGCGGGGTGCGCACCCGGCCCCAGGCCACCGCCTCGGCCGCGACCGGGAAGTTGGGGCCCTCCTCGAGCACGCCCTTCTCGGCGTCGCTCTCGGCGGGACTGCCACCCGACCGCTCCCAGTAGGCGGTCCAGACAGTCTCGCCGCCGGACAGGTCCGGGTGCACGAAAACGGTGCCCCGGCCGCGCCATTTGGCCAGTTCGTTGGGGACCTCGGGAACGGGCGCGGCGCCGTTGACCCGTTCCAGGTCCTCGAAGCCGAACGCGTGCGGCAGCAGTTCGGCCAGGCGCAGCGGCCCGGTGTGCCACGCGACCAGCATCTCGGGGCCGCCGTTCTCCCACAGCAGCTGGCGGCAGCGCCCGCACGGCATCAGGGGCCCGCCGGTGGCGTCGACGCACGAAAACGCCACCAGCCGCCCGCCCCCGGTCATGTGCAGCTGGCTGACCAGCCCGCACTCCGCGCACAGCCCCACGCCGTAGGACGCGTTCTCCACGTTGCACCCGACGACCACGCGGCCGTCGTCCACGAGCGCCGCCGCACCGACCGGGAAGTCGGAGTAAGGCGCGTACGCGTGCCGCATGGCGTCGGTGGCGGCAGCCCGCAACCCAGCCCAGTCGATCTCCATGGTGCAAATTGTGCCTGACGTGCTCCGACGTCAGCTCTTGACGTAGGGCACACCGTCGGCGGCGGGCGCCCGCACCCGGCCCACCAGACCGGCCACGGCGATGATCGTCGCGATGTACGGCAGCATGTTGAGGAACTGGTTGGGCACCGGGCTGCCGACCGCGCTCAGGTAGTTCGCCAGTTTCTGCGCGAAGCCGAAGAACAGCGCCGCGCCGAGCGCCCCGAACGGCGTCCACCGCCCGAAGATCAGGGCCGCCAGCGCGATGAAGCCGGCGCCGGCCGTCATGTTCTTGTTGAACGCCCCGGTCGAGACCAGCGTGAAGTACGCCCCTCCGGCGCCGGCGACGACACCGCCGAGCAGCACGTTCAGGTATCGCAGACCACGCACCCGGACACCGACCGTGTCGGCCGCCGTGGGGTGCTCGCCGACCGCGCGGGTGCGCAGGCCCCAGCGGGTGCGGGTGAGCCCGAAGTGGATGACGAGGACCAGCGCGAGCGCCAGCCAGACCAGCAGGTTGGTCTCGAACAGCACCGGCCCGATCACCGGGATGTCGGCCAGCCCGGGGATGCGCCACTCGGGCAGCCGCGGGGGCGCGTTGTACTTCAGCGCGTCGGGCTGCATCAGACGCTCGTAGAGGAAGCCGGTGACGCCCAGCGCGAGCAGGTTGAGCACGATGCCGACGACGACCTGGTCGACCAGGAAGCGGATGGCCAGCACGGCCAGCAGCGCGGCGATCACGACACCACCGACGACCGCGCTGATCAGCCCGGCCCACACGCTGGTGGCCAGCGTGCCGACCAGCGCGGCGCCGAACGCGCCCATCAGGAACTGGCCCTCGATCGCCACGTTGACCACGCCGGACCGCTCGCAGAGCACGCCGGCCAGGGCGCCCAGGATCAGCGGCAGCGCGAGCTCGAGCGAGCCGCTGGCCGTGTCGACCAGCGGGAGGAACTTGCCGGCCACCTGCCAGCACAGGAACGAGAAGACGAAGGTCACGATGCCGACGCTGAGCAGCGTGGTCTGCCAGCGCTTGGCCACGCCGGCCAGCATCGCGGCGCCGGTCGCGATCGTGACGACGCCGAACAGGATCGCCCCGAACTGGCCGTTGATCGAGAGCGCGGCGCCCTCGGCGTCCTCGCTGAGCGTGAAGCGGGCCGTCGCCGAGTCGGCGAGCGAACCGAAGATCACGGCCGCGATCAGGCCGATGATCACCAGGGCGGCGCCGAGCCGGCGCTGCCGATTCCAGAACCGGACCGGGGCGGTCGCCTCGGCCAACTCGTCCGCGGTCGTGGTCGACACGCCGCTCACCA
This sequence comes from Actinoplanes sp. M2I2, assembly GCF_023544445.1. Lineage (GTDB taxonomy): Bacteria > Actinomycetota > Actinomycetes > Mycobacteriales > Micromonosporaceae > Actinoplanes. Next base: position 201,757 of record NZ_JALPVJ010000010.1, read on the forward strand.
ACCCTTCGCCATGGACGCGCCGAGCCGCGCGGTGCGCGCATCGCGGAGCTGGAAGATGGCCTTCACCAGGGCGGGCGCCGCGATGAAGATGACGATGAGGGCCTGCAGCACGGTGACGAGCTCGAGCGAGACGCCCACGTCGACCTGCATCAGGTTGCCGCCGGCCCGCAGCCCGCCGTAGAGGATCGCGGCGAACAGGGTGCCCCACGGCCGGTTCCGGCCGAGCAGGGCCACCAGCAGGCCGTCGAAGCCGATGTTGCCGGCCACCTGCCCGGTCAGCCGGTCGGCCGTGCCGAGCACCTGGACCGCGCCGCCGAGACCGGCCAGCCCACCGGCCACGACCATGAGCCAGATGTACGTGCGACCGACGCTCATGCCGGCCGTGCGGGCGGCCGGCGGGTTCACGCCCACGGCGCGCAGCTCGAAACCGAACGAGGACCGGTTGACCAGCCAGGCCACCCCGGCGGTGACCAGGACGGCGAGCACGATGCCGAGGTGCACGCGCAACGGCTGGGGCAGCGACGGCAGCGCCGCGCTGGACTCGATCGTCTTGCTGACCGCGTCGGTGCGGTCGGGGTCCTGCACGCCGTTCTGCAGGATCAGCCAGCCCAGGAAGAGCGTGGCCGTGTAGTTGAGCATGATCGTGGTGATCACCTCGTGGGCGCCGGTGCGGGCCTTGAGCAGGCCGGGCAGGAAGCCCCAGAGGGCGCCGCCGATCAGACCGGCGGACAGCGCGACGAGCAGGTGCAGCCCGGCCGGCAGCCCGATGGCGAAGCCGGCCACCCCGGCGGTGACGCAGCCGATGACCGCCTGGCCCTGACCGCCGATGTTGAACAGGCCACCGCGGAACGCGATCGCCACCGACAGACCGGTGAAGACCAGCGGGGCGGCGTAGGTCAGGGTCTCGGAGAGCGGGTTGAGCGCGGTCTTCCAGTCGCCCGAGCCGTCGAACCAGGCCTGCACGGCGGCCGGGTCGAAGATCGCCCCCTTGAACAGGTCGGCGTAGGCCTGGCTGATCAGGTCCCAGCTCGCGGTGAGGGCGTCGCTGGGCCGGGCGGTGAAGTAGGAGAACGTCGCGAGCACCTCGGAGTCGGAGATCACGATCAGCACCGCGCCGATGAGCAGCGCCAGGAAGATCGACAGGATCGTCACCACGACGGTGTTGGCCGACCAGAGGTTGTGCAGGAAGAGGCCGAAGAAGGACTCCTCCTTACCGCGCTCCTCCTCCTTCTTCTCAGGAGCTTCGGTGGTCACTCGCTGTCCTCTTCTTCGTTCCCGGCGCCGGTGACGCCGGCCATGAGCAGCCCGATCTCCTCGCGCGGCGTGTCCGGTGAGACGACGGCCAGGATGCGGCCCCGATACATCACCGCGATGCGGTCGGCCAGGCCGACTACCTCGTCCAACTCGCTCGAAACCACCAGGACGGCGGTGCCGACGTCCCGCTCGTGGATGATCTGGTTGTGGATGAACTCGATCGAGCCGACGTCCACGCCGCGCGTCGGCTGCGACGCGACCAGCAGCTTGAGCGGGCGGGACATCTCGCGGGCGACCACGACCTTCTGCTGGTTGCCGCCCGAGAGGGTGCCGACCGCCGACTGCGGTGACGAGGTGCGGATGTCGAACTGGGTCACGCGCTCACGCGCGGACTCGTCGATCGCCTTGGGGTTGAGCTTCCAGCCGTTGCCGAACGGCGCCCGGTCGTACAGGTCGAGCACCAAATTTTCGGCGACGGTGAAGTCCTTGACCACGCCGTCGAGGCTGCGGTCCTCGGGAACGTAACCGACGCCCGCGCGCAGCACCTGCCGGGTGGTGCGGCCGGCCAGGTTCTGATCCTCGAGCTCGACCGCGCCGGCCCGCACCTCGCGCAGACCCATGATGGCCTCGACCAGCTCGGTCTGCCCGTTGCCCTGGACGCCCGCGATGCCGAGCACCTCGCCCGAGCGGACGACCAGGTCGACGCGGTCGACGGCGCGGATGCCCCGGTCGTCGTCGACGATCAGCCCGGAGACCTTGAGCACCTCGCGGCCGGGGTCGGCCGGGGTCTTGGTCACCTCGAGGTTGACGTCGCGGCCGACCATGAGCGCGGCCAGCTCGTCGGTGGAGGTGTCGGGCGACGCGGTGCCGACCGTCCGGCCGCGCCGGATCACCGTGATCCGGTCGGCGATGGCCTTGACCTCGCGCAGCTTGTGAGTGATGAAGACGATCGACTTGCCGGTCTCGGCCAGCGACCGCATGACCGCGAGCAGCTCGTCGGTCTCCTGCGGGGTCAGCACGGCGGTCGGCTCGTCGAGGATGAGCAGGTCGACGTCGCGGGTCAGGGCCTTGACGATCTCGACCCGCTGCTGGGCGCCGACCGGCAGATTCTCGACCAGGGCGTCCGGGTCGACCGGCAGGCCGTACTTGCGGGAGGTCTCCAGCACGTCGCGCCGGCTGCGGCGGCGGTCGAGCCAGCCGAGCGGGCCGCCGCGCACCTCCTCGGCGCCGAGGGCGATGTTCTCGGCCACGGTGAAGACAGGGACCAGCATGAAGTGCTGGTGGACCATGCCGATGCCGGCGGCGATGGCGTCGCGGGGACTGCGGAAGACCTTCTTCTCCCCGTCCACCAGGATCTCGCCCTCGTCCGGCTGGAGCAGGCCGTAGAGCTGGTTCATCAGCGTCGACTTGCCGGCGCCGTTCTCGCCCAGCAGGGCGTGCACCTCACCGGGCTCGACGGTGATGTCGATGTGGTCGTTGGCCACCAGGTCGCCGAAGCGCTTGGTGATGCCGCGCAATTCGAGTCTCAGCGGAATCTCCTGACTTCGACGGCTGACAAGGGGCGACCGCCGCCCGGCCACGAGAAATCCTCGCAGCCGTGCGGCGGCCGAATGTTACCCAGTAATGGCTCAGGCCGGAGCGCTGGCCGACTCGACCTTGATCGTGCCCGCGACGATGTCGGTCTTGAGCTTCTCGACCTCGTCCTTCAGGCCCTGGTCGATCTTGCTGTCGAACTGGTTGTACGGCGCCAGCGAGACACCGTTGTTCTTCAGCGTGCCCAGGTAGCCCGGGCTCGCGTTCAGCGGCTGGCCGGTGGCGCCGGCGACGACGGCGGTCTCGACCGCGTCGGTGATGTTCTTGACCACGGTGGTCAGGAAGACGTCACAGTCCTGCGCCGCGCTCTGGCAACCGTCCTGGTCGACCCAGACGATCGACACCTTGCCGCTGGAGGCCTTGGCCACCTCGGCCGCGCCGAGGCCGGTGCCGCCGGCCACCGGCATGATCACGTCAGCCCCCTGGGCGACGAACGTGCTGGCCAGCGCCTTGCCCTTGGCCGGGCTGGCGAAGTCCTCGGCGAAGCTGCCGTTCTGCTTGGCCTTGTCCCAGCCGAGCACCTGGACGTTCTTGCTCTTGGCCTTGTTGTACTGCGCCACACCGTCGGCGAAGCCGTCCATGAAGATGGTCACCGGCGGGATCTTGAGCCCGCCGAAGGTGGCCACCTTGCCCGACTTGGAGTAGCCCGCGGCGAGGTAGCCGGCCAGGAACGCCGCCTCCTGCGTGGCGAACTGCATCGGGAAGACGTTCGTGGCGCCCTGGATCGAGCTGTCCACGATGCCGAACTGCTGGCTCGTGTTCTGCGCCGCGACAGCCTTGGTGGCGTCGCCCATGAGGCCGCCGACCGAGAGGATGAAGTTGCACTTCTGGGTCACGAAGCCGCGCAGGTTGGGTTCGTAGTCGGCCTCGGCGGTCGACGCGACGTACTTCGGGTCGACGCCGGGCGACTGGGCCTTGGCGGCCTGGAGCCCGGCCCACGCGGACGCGTTGAACGACTTGTCGTCGATGCCACCGGTGTCGGTGACCATGCAGGCCTTGTATGCAGCAGCGGCGGCACTCGAGCTGCCGCCGGCAGGGGTCTCGTCAGGCGCGTCGCTGCAGGCCGCGGCGGCGAGCGTCAGCCCACCTGCCGCGAGCAGCGCAACGAGCCGGTTCCCACGTACTGGGCGCAAGACGCCCCTCCTTCCAACGCCCACCGGCACGTGCCGGTGAGTCTTCACCGCGCGAGCGTAGCCGCAGGCCAGAACGTCGTCGGCAGTTTGGTCCGGACTGTTGGCGCACCGTTATCCGCCCGCAACCGCCGAGCACACGAGGCGTGGCTTCTATCCGCTAGTGCGGCAAATCATCGGCACCGGCGGTAACGGACCGGAAACCTTGCGGCGTGGGTCAGGACTTCCGCCAGGCTTTGACGCCCAGCACACCGACAACGGTGCCGATCGCGAGCGAGGCGACGATCAGCACCGCGTGGATCAGCAGGAAGGCGGTCGGCCGCCCGTCGGCGAACGAGCGGTCGTCCTTCCAGATGGCCAGGCCGAACCGGGGCCAGATGACCCACGTCCAGACCCCGACCCCGGTCAGGAAGACCGCCCACCGCCGCGAGATGACCATGCGCCAACTATTCCAGCGGTCGTCAGCCGGCCGGAACGAGGCCGGGCCGGCCGGCTGCGAGCCGCGGCTCGGCCGGACCCGCCGAGGTGAGCCCGCGGCGGCCGATCAGGGTCAGGAGCAGACTCCCCACCGCGTACGCCGAGAGCACCGACACCGCGAAGGCCGAGCCGGCGCCGTCGAAGTAGGCGACCGACCGCAGCAGGGTGGCGCCCGCGCCGATCGGCAGCCACTGGCCGAGCTCGCCCCACGGCTGCGGCAGCAACTCGGGAGCCGCCGCGATGCCGGCGAGCGCGTTGCCGATCAAGAACATGACCAGCGCGCCGAGCCCGAGCCCACCCCGGTCGAGCACAGCGGCCAGCCCCGTCATGGCGGCGGAGACGGCCAGCGCGAACAGTCCCAGCGCCGCGGCGACGGCGAGGTACCCGCCCGGCAGGATGTCGAGCCAGCCCTGCTGCACCGCGGCGGTGGAGAAGCCGGCCAGAACCCCGTAACTCAGCAGCGCGAGCAACCGGGCCGCGCGCCGCCGGACGAGCAGGAAGACCAGGACACCGGCGAGCAGGCTGGTGATGGCCAGCGGCAGGAAGCCACCCGCGAACCCGGCGCCGCGGGGGTCGTTCGCGTCGAGCGGCACGACGTCACGGACGGCAACCTGGGGGCCGAGCCCGGCGGCGGCCTGGGTGAGCAGCGCCGCCACGGTGGGCGAGGCGGCCGAGGCCACGTGCATCTCGGGCCCGGCCGGGGACACCAGCACCGCTCCGTAGACCTCGCGGTTGCGGATGGCCGCGTCGGCGGCGCCGGCGTCGGCGACCACGCGGACGTCGAACGCGCCGGGGTGCGCGGCCTCGAGCTGGGCGACCAGCGCGGGTGGCCCGGCGACCGCGAGGGGCAGGTCACGGGGAGCGATGTTGGCCGCCGGGGCGGCGAAGAGCGGGACGAGGAGCGCTTGGACGGCGACCACGAGGATCGCGATGAGCACGCCGAGGGCCAGGGGCTTACGTTGCATGGCTGTCTCCCTAAAACGAATGCTCGTTCTTTTATAGGGGACAGCGTGCGCTTCGCCACGAGATCGTGTCAAGAACGAGCGTTCGTTTTACAGTGTGGGGCGTGCCACGTGTCTCGGAAGACCACCTGACCGCCCGCCGCGAACAGATCCTCACGGCCGCCCGCGCCTGCTTCCTGCGCAAAGGCCTGCACAACACGTCGATGCAGGACCTGATCAAGGAGGCCGGGCTGTCGGTCGGCGCCGTCTACCGATACTTCAAGTCCAAGGACGACATCATCGCGGCGATCGCCGAAGGGGTCGTCGGCGGCATCAACCGGCAGATCGATCTGATCGCGAGCCGGCGGCTGCCGTTGACCGAGTCGCTGGCACTGATCCTCGAGCTCGTCGACCAGCAGACGGGGCCGGACGGCGCGCTGCCGATCGGGCTGCAGATCTGGGCCGAGGCGACGATCGATCCCACGATCGGGGCGATCGTGCGCGAGCGGTACACGGGTCTGCGGGGCCGGCTGCGGGTGCTGGTCGAGCACGCCGTGGAGAGCGGCGAGTTGCCGGCCGGCTCGGACATCGACGAGGTGGCCAGCGCCGTGTACGCGATGCTGCCCGGCTACGGTCTGCAGCGTCTGCTCATCGGTGATCCGAGCCGGGAGGGCTTCCTGCGCGGGATGCAGGCCCTCTACAACCGCCCGGCATGATCAGCCCGAAGTTGCTGGTAGTCATTGGGCCACGCTGTTTCGCCCGGTCAGCGGGATCATGGATTGGTGAACGAGGGAAGCGATCTCGGGTTCGTGCTCCGGCGCTGGCGTGACCGGGCGACCCCGCCGCAGGACGGCTTCGAGCCGACCCGGGCCCGGCGTGCGCCCGGGATGCGGCGCGACGAGCTCGCTGCCGCGGCGGGGGTGTCGGCCGAGTACATCAAGCGTCTTGAGCAGGGCCATGGACGGCCGTCCGCAGCGGTACTCCACGCGCTGGCCCGGGCTCTGCGGTTGTCCGGCCCGGAGTACGAATACCTGTGCTCCCTCGCCGGGCACGTTCCGTCACGCGTCGGCCGCGTGCCCGACGAGGTGGGCCCCGGCCCGACGCGCCTGCTCGAGCGGCTCGGCGACATCCCGGTCTGCGTTCTCGACGCGGCCTGGACTCTGCTGGCCTGGAACACCGCCTGGGAGATGCTGTGCTCCACCTCTGTCCTCGCGGCCGGCCGGGAACGGAACATGGCCTGGCGCGCCTTCACCGGGGACAGGCAGGAGTGGTCCGAGCGGGAGATCCGGTTCCAGTCGTCGATCGTGACCGATTTGCGGAGCACCGCCGTCCGGTATCCCGGCGATGACCGGCTCAAGGATCTGATCTCGGACCTGCAGGCCGCCAGCGTGCCGTTCGCGACCATGTGGCAGCTGCCCGTGGACACCCATCACCGGGACTACCAGGTCACGGTCCAGCATCCGGATGCCGGACCGATCACCGTCGACTGCGACATCCTGACCCTCCATGAGGGCGACCTGCGCGCTGTCATCTACACCGCGGAACCAGGCTCGGCCGACGCCGCCCGCCTCGCCCTCGTCCAGAACTGAACACCCGGCCCTACGGCCATCTCCGATAAGGACACTCACCAGCCATGAACCAAGTTTTGCTGGACGCTGCCCGGACAACCGTGCCGACGCTCTCGGCCAACGCGGCACGCACCGAACGCGAGATGCGGCCCGCGCCGGACAGCGTCACAGCGGTACGCGACGCGGGCCTGTTCGCACTGACGGCGCCCCGCGAGGCCGGTGGTCACGAGGTGAACCTGCACACGCTGGTCGAGGTGCTCGTCGAGCTGGGACGCGGGTGCCCTTCGACCGCCTGGGTCGTCGGGCTGAGCGCCTCGACCAAGGCGCTGATCCCGTCCATGCTCTCGCCCAAGGCGCGCGACGCTTTCCTCGCCGATCCCGACGCCGCCGTCTGCGCCTCCGGGGTGCCGAAGGGCGGCCACGGCGAGCGGGTGCCCGGAGGACTTCGCCTCAACGGGGGATGGGCCATGGCATCGGGTTCCGAGGTGGCGACCTGGGCGATGATCATCGTGCCGGTCGCCGACGGCGCCGCGCCCGCGGCCTTCCCCGTCCTCGTACCGGTCTCCGAGCTGACGATCCACCAGACCTGGAAGGCCGCGGGGCTGGCCGGCACGAGCAGCCACACCCTGGTGGCCGAGAACGTGTTCGTGTCGGACGACTTCGTCAGCCCGGGCGCCAAACCCTCCCAGGAACAGGTGTTCACTGCCGGCCTGGTGGCGCTCGCGCCGATGATCGGCGCTGTACGCGGAGCCCAGGATGTCGTCGCGGCGGCGATCAGCGGTGACCGGGGCCCCTACGCGACCACGTACGCCCGGGTCGTGGATTCTCCCCTCGGGCGCTTCTGGTTCACCGAGGCGACGCGGCGCACCGCAACGGCTCTGCGGCGCGCGCTACTTGTCGCCGACACCCTCGAGGCGCTGGGCCCGGGCGAAGCGATGCCGGTCGCCGACCGGAGCGAGCTCCGAGTGGAATTGTCGACCGCCGCCCGGGAGTGCCGCGAGGCGATGGAACTGCTCCTCGACCTGCACGGCGCGAGCGGCTTCTCGCACGAGAACCCGCTCCAGCGATTCTGGCGCGACGTCGCCGTCGGCACACGCCACCCGTTCTTCACCCCGTACATCACGGCCGAGGACCAGGGCCGGGTCACCTTCGACGTGTTGCCGACCGTATCGCTGACTCTGTGACGACTGGCGGCTGTGGACAGTGCCGGCTACACCGCGGTGAGGCGGGACGCTATGCGTGACCAGCCCGCCCGCACCTCGGCCTCGGTCGGGGGCCGGCCCGGGCGCACCCGGCGCGTCTCGTACTCGTCGAACGGATCGGCCTCGGGCTCGTCGCCGGCCGGGTTCTCGACGGCCGCGCGGGCCAGGTCGATCTCGTCGCGGATGGCCTCGGCGTCGGCCCGGGGCAGCAGCGGCTCGACGACGGCCATCAGCTGCTCGTCGGCCACCACGGCCTGAGCCAGCGCGAGGGCGTGGGCCCGCTCGTACGGTCCGCAGACGACCGGTTCCCAGTCCTCCTCGTCGCCCAGGGATCCGATCGTGATGACCCAGGGGAGGTCGGCCACCGGGGAGCCGGCCGGCAGGTCCAACGTCACGAGTGTGCCCACGTGCTCATCATTCCGGGCTGGTGTTCCGAATCCAGGTGTTTTGCCCCACGGGAGCAGTTTTATCGTCGGCTGACAGGTCGACGACGCGTCCGTGCGGGCTGGTCGCCGCCCAGGCCGCTCCGAAGAGCAGCAGCTGGTTGAAGACGTAAAGGTAGACCAGCACGCCGACGGCCGAGCCGACCAGGCCGTACGCGGGGTTGCGCTGCACCAGGCCCACGAAGGACTTGCCGACGGTGTTCAGCAGCGTGATGCCGATGCCGACCTGCAGCACCGGCGGGGCCATCCGGCGCACGGTCATGCGCAACCGGGGCACCGCGGCCAGCAGCGCGGCGGCCAGCAGCATGTTCACCGCCACGGTGAGCAGCAGGCCGGCCGTCGAGCGGACCATGCCGTGGGCCATCCAGTCGAGCAGCAGGTTGAGGCCGTAGACGGCGAGCTGGGACATCGCCAGCAGCAGCAGGATGCCGAGCAGCACGAGCAGGTCGAGGGCCTGCCGGACGCCGATGTAGCCGGGCTGTTCGTTGAGCCGCCAGATCAGTCGCTGCGAGGACCGGATCGACTCGACCCAGGCGATGCCGGTGAAGGTCAGGCCGAGGATGCCCACGATGCCGACCGTCCGGCCGCTCTCCAGGATCGCCTGCACGTCGAGGAAGGGCAGGTTCTGCCGCAGGAAGTCGCGGACGACGTCGAACAGGTCCTCGTTGTTGTCCAGCAGGATGCCGAAGATCGAGTAACCGATGAGCAGCAGTGCGAAGACCGCGAAGAAGCCGTAGTAGGCGATCGCCGCGGCCAGCCGCCCGCCCTGGACGTCGATGTAACGCACCACGGCCCGGCTCAGGTGATCGAAATATCGGGACCTGTGGCGCAACCACATGATGCGAGACTCGGCGGCCTCGTACGCCCGATCGATCGGATTCACGCGCCGACCGTAGCCGACCTCGGGCCGGCGCGCGCTCAGACGCCCGGCGCGACACCGAGCGGGTAGTCCCGTCGCCGGCGCCAGGGGCCCTCGCCGCCGTGCGAGAAGAGCGTGAACGACGACACGGGGAACTTCGCCGAGAAGCCGGCCAGGTCGTCGAAGACCGCGTCGAGCGCGGCGGCCGGCACGTCCTGGGCGACGGTGACGTGCGGGTGGTACGGGAAGCGCAGATCGCGGTGCACGTCGTCGCCGCTGACGATCGCCTCGGCCAGCAGCTCGCACTCGCTGATGCCGACCGCGAGCGTCACGAAGACGACCTCGGTGATCGGCCGGAACGTGCCGGTGCCGCGCAGGTGGATCGTGAACGGCGCCTGGGTCGCGGCCACGGCGGCCAGGTGCTTCTCGATGCGCGGCAGCGCCTCGGTGCGCACCTCGGTGGGGCCGAGCAGCGTCACGTGGGCCGGGGTGTAGGCCGCCTGCGGGTCACCGGCGTCGGCCCGGCGCCGGGTGAGCTGCTCGCCCCAGGGCTCGGGGATGTCGATCGCGACGCCGATCCGGGTGGTGAGAGGGTCGGACACCGGAGTCAGACACCCCGGGTGGGGCTGAGGAAGCCGATGTTCTGGTAGGCCTGGCCGAGCGTCACCGAGGCGACCGCGCGGGCCTTCTCGGCGCCGATCGCGAGCACCTTGTCGAGGTGGTCCGGGTCGTCCAGATAGGCGCGGGTGCGCTCCTGGATCGGCCGGACGAACTCGACCACGATCTCGGCGAGGTCCTTCTTGAGGTCGCCGTAGCCGCGGCCGTCGTACTGCTCGAGCAACTCGTCTATGGTCCGCGCGGTCAGCGCGGCATAGATGGTGAGCAGGTTGCTCACGCCGGGCTTGTTCTCCTCGTCGTAGAGGATCTCGCGACCGGTGTCGGTGACGGCCGACTTGATCTTCTTGGCCGAGCGGGCCGGGTCCTCGAGCAGCTCGATGATGCCGTTGGGCGAGGAGGCCGACTTCGACATCTTGGCCGTCGGGTCCTGCAGGTCGGTGATCTTGGCCGTGTCCTTGAGGATGTAGGCCGAGGGGATCGTGAACGTGCGGCCGAAGCGGGTGTTGTAGCGCTGGGCCAGGTCACGGGTGAGCTCGAGGTGCTGCCGCTGGTCCTCGCCCACGGGCACCTGGTCGGCCTGGTAGAGCAGGATGTCGGCGGCCTGCAGGATGGGGTAGGTGAACAGGCCCACCGTCGTGCTGTCGGCCGCCTTGGCCGACTTGTCCTTGAACTGCACCATGCGGCCGGCCTCGCCGAAGCCGGTGATGCAGCTCAGCACCCAGCCGAGCTGGGCGTGCTCGGGCACGTGGGACTGGACGAACAGCGTGCACCGCTCGGGGTCGAGCCCGAGGGCCAGCAGCTGGGCGGCCGAGATGCGGGTGCGGGCGCGCAGGGCCTCGGGGTCGTGGCCCATGGTGATCGCGTGCAGGTCGACGACGCAGTAGTAGGCGTCGTGGGTCTCCTGCATCGCCACCCAGTTGCGCACGGCGCCGAGGTAGTTGCCGAGGTGGAACGAGTCGGCGGTCGGCTGAATGCCGGAGAGCACGCGGGGGCGGCGGGCGACATCGGACATGACGACCATTGTGTCAGCCGCCGGAGGAGGGGCGCGAACCACCCGTACGCCTCGACCCGATGTTTGAAGATGTTGACTTTTGAGCGAAGTTGATGGAAGTATGGAGACAACTCAGCAAAGGGGTATTGCCGTGAAACTGCTCGTCACCGGGGGTGCCGGCTACATCGGCAGCGTCACCAGCCGCTTGCTGCTCGACGCCGGTCATGAGGTCACCGTTCTCGACAACCTGGTCACCGGCTTCCGCGAGGCGGTCGCGCCCGACGCCACGTTCGTCGAGGCCGACATCGCCGACGCGGCCCAGGTGCTCACGCCCGAGGCCGGTTTCGACGCGGTGCTGCACTTCGCGGGGCTGATCCAGGCCGGCGAGTCGATGCTCAAACCGGAGAAGTACTGGCACGACAACGTGGTGAAATCGCTCGCCTTCCTCGACGCCGTGCGCGCCGCGGGGGTGTCACGCTTCATCTTCTCCTCCACCGCCGCCGTCTACGGCAACCCGGTCGAGCTGCCGATCACCGAGTCCGCGGTCAAGGCTCCCACCAACACGTACGGGGCCACGAAGCTCACCTTCGACCAGGCGCTCACCTCCGAGGCGTTCGCGCACAACCTGGCCGCCGTCTCGCTGCGCTACTTCAACGTCGCGGGAGCCTATATCCGCGACGCCCAGGAGATCGGCGAACGGCACGACCCCGAGACGCACCTCATCCCGATCGCGCTGCAGGCCGCCGCCGGCAAGCGGGAGAAGCTGCAGCTCTTCGGCGACGACTACCCCACCGTCGACGGCACCTGCGTGCGCGACTACATCCACGTCGAGGACCTGGCCCGCGCCCACCTGCTCGCGCTGGACGCGGCCACCCGGGGTGAGCACCGCATCTACAACCTCGGCAACGGCAACGGCTTCTCCAACAAGCAGGTCGTCGAGGTGGCCCGCGAGGTCACCGGGGCCGAGTTGCCGGTCGAGATCGCGCCGCGCCGCGAGGGCGACCCGGCGACGCTGGTGGCGTCGTCCGCGCGGGCCCGCGACGAGCTCGGCTGGGTGCCTGAGAAGAACACGCTGCAGGCCATGATCGGCGACGCCTGGACCTTCTACCGCAAGCACGTCGCATGATCACCGACGACGCCGTCGCCGCCTTCCGCGAGGAGTTCGGCGCCGAGCCGGCCGGTCTGTGGGCCGCGCCCGGCCGGCTCAACCTGATCGGCGAGCACACCGACTACAACGAGGGGTTCGTGCTGCCCTTCGCCCTGCCGCAGCGCACGATCGCGGCGGTCGGCCCGGCCCCGGCCGGCGAGTGGACCGTGTGCTCCACGTCCGAGGACCGGGCGGTCGCCTTCGGGCTCACCGAGCCGGGCCAGGTGACCGGCTGGGCCGCGTACGTCGCCGGCGTGGTCTGGTCGCTCCACGACGCCGGCCACGAGGTGCCCGGCGCGCGCATCGCCATCGCCTCCGAGGTGCCGCTCGGCTCCGGCCTGTCGTCCTCGGCCGCGCTCGAGTCGTCGGTGCTCACCGCCCTGATCGACCTCGGCGGCCTGGACGTGCCCCTGGAGAAGCGCCCGGCGATCGCCCAGCGCGCCGAGAACGTCTACGTCGGCGCGCCCACCGGCATCCTCGACCAGTCGGCGTCCATCCGCTGCCAGGAGGGCAAGGCGCTGTTCCTGGACTGCCGGTCGTACGAGATCGACCAGATCCCGTTCGACCTGGCCGCCGCCGGCCTGGCCATCCTCGTGATCAACAGCAACGCCCCGCACCAGCACGTCGACGGGGAGTACGGCGCCCGGCGCCGGACGTGCGAGGAGGCGGCCCGCCTGCTGGGCGTGCCCGCCCTGCGCGACATCACCGGCGACCAGCTCGACGACGTGCTGGCCCGGCTCGACGACGAGGTCATGCGCCGCCGCGTGCGGCACGTCGTCACCGAGGACGACCGCGTGCTCGAGACGGTCAAGCTGCTGCACACCGGTCAGGTCCGGGAGATCGGCCCGCTGCTGACCGCCTCGCACGTCTCGATGCGGGACGACTTCGAGATCACCGTGCCCCAGGTCGACATCGCGGTCGAGACGGCCCTGCGGGCCGGCGCGCACGGCGCCCGGATGACCGGTGGGGGCTTCGGCGGCTGCGTGCTGGCGCTGATCGACACCGGGGCGGCCGACGCGGTCACCGCGGCGGTCGAGGAGGCGTACGCGAAGGAAGGCTTCACCCCGCCGACCGCCTGGACCGTCACCGCGGGGCCGGGCGCGACCCAGCTTTAAGGTCAGGCCCACCGGGTAACCGGTGGGCATGACCACTTCACAGAACGAGGGCCGCGAGCAGGAACACGACGAGCCCAACGAGTTCGGTTTCGCCGGTGACGGCACCGCGCCCGAGCCCGAGCGCGGCACCGGGGAGAGTTTCGGCGAGAGCGTCGCGGTGCCGGCCGGTGACCTCACCGAAGCCATCAGCGACGGCATCGACGAGGCCACCACCCGCGACAAGTCCTAACGCGGCTCCTGCTGCGCCTCGACGGTCGGGCCCTTCACCACGGGCCGGCCGCCGGTCCAGTCGACCCGGTCGAGCCAGAGCTGCCGGCCGGGTTCGACGCTGCCGATCGCGCTGGGCGGCCAGGCGTGATAGAGCAGCCACGACTCGCCGGCCGGCGTGGTGACCAGGAAGCCGTGTCCCGGCCCGGCGGCGGCCGGTGAGGTCTTGAGGATCGGGTTCTCCTCGGCCTTGACGCACGGGCCGAGCGGCCCCTCGCAGGTGGCATAGCCCAGGGCGTACGCCTCCTGGTCGAATGCGTTGGCCGAGTAGAACAGATAAAGCTTGCCCTCGTGGCGCACCATCTGCGGCGCCTCGATGACGTGCGCCTCCCACTCGGCGTCGTTGCGCAGCAGCCGCTTCGACTCCCCTTCGAGCTTGCGTCCGTCGGCGCTCAGCCGGGCCCCGTACAGATAGGTCGGCTGCCCGATCGCGTTGCCGTCGTTCTTCCAGTAGAGCCACCGCTCGCCCGACTCGTCGGTGAACGGGCTGGCGTCGATCGACCCGCCCTCGTCGGCCTGGCAGATCAGCGGCTCGTCGGCGTCGTCGACGAACGGCCCCTCCGGCTTGTCGGCGACCGCGACGCCGACGCACTGCCGGTTCGTCGCGGTCGAGCGGGCCGTGTAGTAGAGCAGGTAGGTCCCGCCCGGACCGGCGCTGACCTCGGGCGCCCAGGTGTTGCCGCTCTCGGCCCACTTGCCGACCCGGGGCAGCACATCGCCCGCCGGGGTCCACTTGACCAGATCCGGCGAGGTCAGCACCGGCACGTTGCCGGCCGGCCCGTTGGTCCCGTACGCGTACCAGGTCGACCCGACCAGCAGGGCGCCCGGGTCGGGGAAGTTGTCGCTGAACACCGGGTTCGTGAAAGTCACCTCGGCCGGTTCCTCCTTCGGGGCGGGCGACGGGGACGAGCAGCCGGCCGCGACCAGGGCCGCGGCCAGCAGTACTCGTCTCACCACTTGTAGAACCGCAGGTAGTCGAACGAGGCCGTGACCGCCGGCTCGGCGCCGCCGTGGGCCACGAGGCCGACCCGCGGGGTGCTGTCGGCCGGCAGGGTCCAGACCCCGCCCCACGTCCAGCGCTTGCCGTCCCGGCTGACCCCGGCGCGGTACTCGTGCTCGCCGTTGACCGGGTCGACCCGGTGCGCGAGCCGGAGCCACGTCGTCGTCAGGCCCGGCGTGCCGGCGATCGTGCCGCCGTAGGACAGGGCGTCCGCGTACGGCATCTCCTTGCCGAACTCGACCTGCCGGGTGTTCCAGATCGCGACCGCGCTGAGCCGGGCGAACAGGTCGTCGCCGGCGTACGCGATGAGACCCGCCTGCTGGTAGTTGCGCACGACGTCCTCGCCCAGCGGCAGCGTCAGCTTGGTCTCGGCGATCCACGACCCCGCCGGCGGCGTCCGCAGCAGCACGCCCGCGCTGTTCGACGTGCTGGTCAGGTCGGCTCCCTGCACCGGCCAGTTCAGCGCTCCCCCGCTCACGGTGGCCGCCGGGTCCTCGCGTACCCAGCTCCAGCCCGCCTTCTCGTCGCGGAACTCGTCGGCGAACAGCAGCCGGCCGGGCGCCGGCGTGCGGGCCGGCCGCGCGTCCCGCCCGTCGGAGGCCCAGGCGCCGCGGTTGACCGTCGGCCAGCCGCCGGCCCAGTCGAGCCGGTCGATCAGCATCGGCCGCTCGTTGATGCCGAACGGCTCGTCGAGGTAGGGGTCGTTGCGGTCGATCGCGTGGTAGACGAACCAGTCCTGGCCCCGCTTGTCGGTGATCAGTCCGTTGTGGCCGGTACCGACCCAGCGGTTGCCGTTGGGCGCGATCACCGGCGTGCCGCCGGCGCGGGAGGCGTCGAGCGGCAGCCCGTCGCGGTCGGTGAACGGCCCGAGCGGGCTGCGCGAACGCCCGACCGACACCGAGTAGCCCGTGGTCGGGCCGGCGCAGCAGTTGGCCGACGAGGCGAACAGGTAGTAGTAGCCCGCGCGCCGGACGACGTACGCGCCCTCGAACTTGTTGTCGACGGCGACCCGGGTCGCCGTGCCGGTGATGCGCAGGCCGTCGGCGGTGAGCTCACTGACCCAGATGCCGCCGAAGTAGCTGCCGTAGTACAGGTACTTCTTGCCGTCCGGGGTGCTCAGCTGGGCCGGGTCGAACGTCCAGAACCAGCCGCCCCCGGGCGCCGCGCGCGGTGGCACCGCCGGTTCGGCGGCCCAGGTCCACGGTCCGGTCGGCTTGGGCGCGGTGGCCACGCCGATCGCCGAGGCGCCGGGCGCGGTGGTCGTCTCGGTGACGGTCGCGTAGAGCACCCAGCGGTTGCCGATCTTGCGGACGTCGGGCGCCCACAGCGAGGCGTTGGCCGCCGCGAACGGCGGCAGGTCACCGAACGCGTCACCGACGTACGTCCAGTTCTTGAGGTCGGTCGAGCGAGCCATCGGGATGCGGTGCGCGACCTTCTCGCCCTCGCGCAACGGGTCGCTGGTGCCGTAGCCGTAGTAGAAACCGTCGTCGCCGCGGACGATCACCGGGTCGGCGAAGGTGTCGGCGAAGCTCGCCGAGACGGGGTTGCTCGGGCCGCCCGGAGCGGCCTGCGCGGCCGACGCGGTGAGACCGAGCAGAGTGATCGCCGCGGCTAGCGCGGCCGTCAGGCGTCGCATGATCATCCTTTCAGGCCGGAACGGGAGACACCCTCGATCACGTAGCGCTGCGCCACCATGAACAGCAGCAGCACCGGAATGCTGGCGACGAGCGCGCCCGCCATGATCACCGGGTAGTTGATCGTGTAGGCGCCCTGCAGGATCGCCAGGCCGGGCGGCAGCGTGAACTGCTCAGGGCTGAAGAGCACGTAGATCGGCCAGATGAAGTCGTTCCAGTTGGTCAGGAAGCTGATCACCGCCAGCGTGGCCAGGGCCGGCTTGGACAGCGGCAGCACGACCTTGGTGAAGATCTGCCAGGCGTTGGCCCCCTCGAGCACGGCCGCCTCCTCCAGCTCGCGGGGCAGGCTGAGGAAGAACTGCCGGAGGAAGAACACCCCGAACGCGCCGGCCGCGCCCGGGATGATCAGCGCCCACAGGGTGTCGAGCATGCCGAACCGGTCGACGATGAGGAAGTTCGGGATGATCAGCACGAAGCTCGGGATGAAGAGCGTCGCGATGATCATGCCGAAGATCAGCCGCTTGCCTCGGAAGTCGAGCCGGGCCAGGGCGTAGGCGGCCATCGACGCGACCGCCAGCACCAGCACGGCCTGACCGGTGGCGGCCAGCACGCTGTTGAGGAACCACCGCAGCACCGGCGTCTGCGAGTTGCCCAGCAGCGTGTCGAAGGCGCCCGTGGTGGGCTCCTGCGGCAGCACCGTGGGCGGCACCCGGGTCGCCTCGCCGGGGGTCTTGAACGCGGTCAGCAACATCCACACCAGCGGCGCGATGAAGACCAGGCTCAGTCCGATCAGGACGGTGTACCAGGCGATGGGCCGTACGCGTCTCATGCGTCCTTCTCCCGGAACAGGCGGAACACGATCACGCTGATCACCAGCAGGCACGCGGTGAGCAGGTAGCTCATCGCCGCGGCGCTGCCCATCTTGTAGTCGCTCAGGCCGACCTGGGCGATGTACATGATCGCCGTACGGGTCTCGGTGCCCGGCGCCCCCTGCGTGATCAGGTAGGACTGCCCGAACATGTTGGCCGACACCAGGATCGTGTTGACCGTGACGAACAGCAGCACCGGGCGCAGACCCGGCAACGTCACATGCCGGAACTCGGCCCACTTGCCGCCGCCGTCGATCCGGGCCGCCTCGTAGAGCTCACGCGGGATGTCCTGCAGCCCGGCCAGGTAGATCACCGCGTTGAAGCCGAGCGTCCACCAGACCGTCACCCCGACCAGCGTGACCCAGCCCCAGGGCAGCGCCGTGGTCCACGGCGTGTCCCCCGGCAGCCCGATCGCGCCGAGCACGGAGTTGACCACGCCCAGGTTCGGGTCGAGCACGAAGCGCCAGAGCACGCCGATCACGGCCACCCCGAGCACGTACGGCGCGAAGTAGACCGCCCGGAAGAAGGTGCGCCCCCGGAAGCTGCGGTTGAGCAACAGGGCGAGCAGCAGCGGGATGATCAGCAGGAGCGGCACGCTGAGGACCGTGAAGATGCCGGTGGCCGACAGGCTTTCCCACCAGAAGCTGTAGACCGCCGAGTTCGAGTCGAACAGCGCCTGGTAGTTGTCCAGCCCCACGAACGGCTTGCCGGGCAGCAGGTAGTCCCAGTCGTGCAGGCTGATCCACAGGCCGTACACCGCCGGCGCCAGCACGAAGGTGGCGAAGACGGCGAAGTACGGCAGCAGGAACAGGTACGGCGTGAGCCTGCCGGTACGCCGCACCCGGCCGCCGCCGCCGGTCTCGACCAGCGCCGGCGGCGTACGGGTGACTGCGGTCTCAGCTGCCATACTTCTTGGCGTTCTGCTCCAGGAGCTGGTTGGCCTTGGCGGCGCCGTCGGCGAGCGCCTTGGCCGGCTCCTTGCGTCCCAGGACAGCCTCGTTGATCGAGGTGACCACGGTGGCCATCACGTCGGCGATGCCGGGCTTGGGCGGCAGGAAGTGCAGGTTGTCGATCTGCGTGCCGATGGCCGACTGCTCGGGCAGCGCCTTGAACTCGGCGCCGTTGCGGATCTCGGCGCGGGCCGGCACCTGGCCGCCGCGGGCCCACTCGATCGAGTGCTGGCTGATCCAGTTGATGAAGACCTTGCCCGCGGTGAGCTTGTTGTCGTCCTTGGCCTTCTGCTTGAACTGGACGAACTGGTGCGAGCCGGCCCAGGCCGCCTTCTGCGTGCCGATCTGCGGCAGCGGCGCCACACCCCACTGGAGGTCCTTGTCCTCCTTGAGCGTGTTGATCGTCCAGATGCCGTTCCAGTTGAACGCGTTCTTGCCGTTGCGCAGGGCCACCAGGTCGGCGTCCTGGGCCACGTTCTTGGGGCTGTAGCCGTTCTTGACGTGGTCGGTCATCCAGGTGAGGGCCTGGACGCCGGGCTGCTCACCGAAGAGCGCCTTGGTGCCGCCCTCGTCGAACAGGTTGCCGCCGAACTGCCAGAGCAGCGACTGGAACTGCATGCTGCCGGTGAACTCGAACGGCGTCACCCAGTCGCCCTGGATGCCCTTGGACTTCATCGACTCCAGGGCCGCCTGGTACTCGTCGTTGTTGGTCGGCGGCTTCTCCGGGTCGAGACCGCCCTTTTCCATCACGGCCTTGTTGTAGAAGAAGCCGAGCGGGTGCACGTCGAGCGGGATGGAGTAGCGGGTGTTGTTGTAGACGCCCGCGTTCCAGACCGGCGGCGAGAAGTCCTCGGCCTTGAAGTTCAGCGCCTTGGCCAGGTCCTCGAGCGGCAGGACCACACCGCGGGCGGCGTTGGTGGCCACGTGGTCGACGTGCATGACCCCGACGTCCGGGCCGTTGCCGGTGGCCACGGCGGCCGGCGTCTTCTGGTAGTAGTCGGCCCACTGGTAGGTGTTCATCGACACCTTGATGTTGGGGTGCTCGCTGTTGAACTGGTCGACCAGCTTCTTCATGAACGGGCCGTCACCGCCGGTGAAGCCGTTCCAGAAGGCCAGCGCCACGTTGGGCCCGGTGTAGGAGGTCGCGGCGGGCGCGGCGTTCTGCCCGCCTCCGGTGACCTTGTCACTGGGGCCGCCGTCGCCGCACGCGCTGAGGAGCACGGCTCCACCGGCGCCGACGCCGAGGCCCAGCAGGCCGCGGCGGTTCAATCCGGTTCGATTCAAAGGGTTCGTATTCATTTGGACTCCTCGGGAGTAAGGCACAGCGCGTGCCAGGAGACGGGCGGAAGGAGGATTTCGGTGTCGTCCCGGGGGGCGACCTCGCTGAGCTCGGGCTTGTCGGCGCTGATCGTGAGGTGCTGGCGCAGGCGGTGCTGCGGGAAGGCGCGCAGGTCGACGGCGAGCGGCACCGGCTCGGTGCCCCGGTTGACCAGGAAGACGGTGAGGGCGCCGGACTCCTCGTCGTGGGTCGCCACGGCGTCGAGGGCCGGTACCTCGCCGAAGCGCCCGGTGGCCATGTCCGGCGACGTGACAGCGGGACGCAGCACGGTGCCCCGGGCCAGCCGGGCGGTGTGCGCGAACGGGTGGAAGATCGTCTGTCGCCAGGCGTCGCCGCCGGGCCGGGTGCGGATCGGCGCGATCACGTTGACCAGCTGCGCCTGACAGCCGACGGTGACCCGGTCGGCGTGCCGCAGCATGCTGATCAGCAGGTTGCCGACCACCACCGCGTCGGTGCCGTCGTAGTCGTCCTCGATCAGGTGCGGCAGTTCCTCGATGCCGCGGTCCTCGGGCTCGGTGAACCGCGACTGGTACCAGACGTTCCACTCGTCCAGCGAGAGCTTGATCCGCTTCTGCCGGCGCAGCTTGGCCCGCACGTGGTCGGCGGTGGCGACCACGTTGTCGATGAAGCCGTCGAGGTCGACCGCGGACGCCCGGAAACTGGCGTCGTCGTGCTTCTCGGGGTCGTAATAGGTGTGCAGCGAGATGTAGTCGACCTGGTCGTAGGCGTGTTCGAGAACCGTGGACTCCCACGCCGCGAAGGTCGGCATGTCCGAGTTGGAGCTGCCGCAGGCGACCAGCTCGATGCTCGGGTCGACCCGGCGCATGGCGTGCCCGGCCCGGGCGGCCAGGCGGCCGTACTCGTCGGCGGTGAGGTTGCCGATCTGCCACGGCCCGTCCATCTCGTTGCCGAGACACCACAGCCGTACGTCGTGGGGCCGCGCGACGCCGTGCTCGCGGCGCAGGTCGGCGGCGGCCGTGCCACCGGCCAGGTTGCAGTACTCGACCAGCTCGGCCGCGGCCTCGACACCCCGGGTGCCCAGGTTGACGGCCATCATCGGCTCGACGCCGGCCAGCGAGGACCAGCGCATGAACTCGTTGAGCCCGAAGGCGTTGCTCTCGAGGGCGCGCCAGGCCAGGTCGAGCCGGCGCGGACGGTTCTCCCGCGGGCCGACCCCGTCCTCCCAGCGGTAGCCGGAGACGAAGTTGCCGCCCGGGTAGCGGATCGTGGTGACGCCCAGCTCGCGGACCAGATCGAGCACGTCGGTCCGCAGGCCGTCGGCGTCGGCGGAGGGATGACCAGGTTCGAAGATGCCCGTGTAGACACACCGCCCCATGTGCTCGACGAAGGAGCCGAAGAGCCGCCGGTCGACGGGGGCGATCGTGAATGCCGGATCAAGGGTGAGCTGCGCCACTGCCATCCCACGTTTTTACAACGTTGCATTCATCGTTGTAAAGAGACGGCGGTAAAGATCCCGAAACGTTCTGGAAACGAGTTCAGGCTCCGGTGCTCTCGCGGGGCAGCAAACGGTGATCCACCCGGAGCTCGCGGGGCGAGCCGGTGGCCGCCGAACCGTCCCCGAGACGCTCGGCGAGCAGGTCGACGGCGAGCTGCGCTATGCGCGGCGCGTCCGGCGCGACCGTGCTCAGCGTCGGCGTGGAGAACCGCCCGTCCTCGATGTCGTCGAACCCGATCACCGCGATGTCGCCCGGCACCGAGACGCCGCGGGACAGCAACGTCCGCAGCGCCCCCAGCGCCAGCAGGTCGTTGAAGCAGAACACCGCGTCCGGCGGCGCGCCCTCGTCGAGGAGGCGGGCCATGGCGGCCGCCCCGTCGGCCCGATGGAAGCCCTCGGCGGGCATCTCCAGAGCCGGGTCGGGAGTCAGCCCGGCCTCGGCCAGCGCGGTGCGGTAGCCGGCCAGACGCTGATGCGCGGTCACCGCCGACGGCTTGTCCTGCACGCCGATCGCGGCGATCCGGCGGCGGCCCAGGGCGGTCAGATGGCGGGTGGCGTCGGCGGCGGCCGCGGTGTTGTCGATCGCGACGTGGTCGGCCGGCCCGTGCCAGACCCGCTCGCCCAGCAGCACCATCGGGGTGCCGTCGCGCAGGGCGAGCTCCTCGCCGGCCAGCGCCAGCGGACTGAAGATCAGCCCGTCGATCGCGTGCCGCCGCAGCCCCTCGACCAGGTCGCGCTCGCGCTCGGCCAGCCCGTCGGTCTGGTCGATCAGCACCGTCCAGGACCGACGCTCGGCGGCCTGCACGATCAGCCCGGCGATCTCGGCGAAATAGGGCGATTGAAGCTCGGGCACGGCCAGCGCGATCACCCCGGAACGCCCGCTGCGCAGCTGCCGGGCGGCCATGTTGGGCACGTAGCCGAGCGCCTCGATCGCGGCCTGCACACGGGCGCGGGTCGTCGGGGCCACGTGCACGTAACCATTGACGACGTTGGAGACCGTCTTGATCGACACACCGGCCCGCGCGGCGACATCCTTGAGCCCTGGTGGCACGAAAGTGGACTATACAACGTTGCAGTACTTACGTCCGATCACCCGGGGGAGCTAAGGGGCACCTCGCCGAGCCCTTTTCGCGTCTACCGTGGCGAGATGCCCGTAAGCGCAGCTCGACTAACCAGAGGAGCGCGCAGTGCATGTCGAATGTGATGTCGATGCGTCCGTCGTCCTCCTGACCGTCCAGGGCCACTGGGACAAGGCCTTGTGGCAGCTCACCAGCGAGCGGCTGCGCAAATGCCTGGCCGAGCACCCCGAGGCCCTCATCGTGGATCTCACCGGGCTCGACGACCCGCGCGCGGCCAGCGCACCCACCTGGGTGACGGCGCAGCAGACGGCCGCGGCGATGGCGCCGTCCGTGCAGCTGGCGCTCGTCATCCCGCCCGCGCTCCCGCTGGCCGACCGGATGCAGCGCCTCGGCGCCCGCCGGTTCCTGCCGATCTATGCCAAGGTGCGGCAGGCCCAGGTGGCCATCGCCAGCCGCCTGCCGCTGAGCGAGCGCCTCTCGCTCACTCTCCGGCCCGAGCCCGACTCGGCGAGCCTTGCCCGCAACCTGGTCGGTGACGCGTGCCTGGCCTGGAACCGGCTCCCGCTGCTGCACCCCTGCCGATCGGTCATGTCGGAACTGGTCAACAACGCGATCGAGCACGCCGGGACGGAGATGACGGTCGTGGTCAGCCTGCGCGGCAAGGGCATCCACCTCAGCGTGGCCGACGGCGTCCACGAACTGCCCCGGCTGCTCAAGCCGAGCCGGGTACTCCGAGGCCGGCCGCTCGACGAGCGGGGTCTGGGCCTGCGGATGGTCAGCGAGCAGGCGGTGACGTGGGGCAGCCTGCCGACCCGCACCGGCAAGGTGGTGTGGGCGACGCTGCAACCGCCGATCGAGCCGGGCCGGCGGCAGCCACGAACTCCGTGACTGCCGTCCGGTCAGCCTGACGAACGGTTACTGGGCTTCGATGATCATGCCGGCACCGACCGTGCGGTTGGTGCTCTCGTCGATCAGGATGAAACCGCCGGTGGTGCGGTTGCGCCGGTACTCGTCGGCGAGCAGCGGCACGGTGGTGCGCAGCCGCACCCGGCCGATCTCGTTGAGCTGCAGCTCGCCCGCCTGCTCGTCGCGGTGCAGCGTGTTGACGTCCAGCCGGTACTGCAGGCCGCGGACCACCGTGCGGGCCGTCCGGGTGGTGTGCTTGATGGCGTACTTGCCGCCCACGCGCAGCGGAGCGGTCTCGTCCATCCAGCAGACCATCGCCTCGATGTCCTGGGCGACCGCCGGGGCGTTGTGCGGCCGGCAGATCAGGTCACCGCGCGAGATGTCGATCTCGTCGTTGAGCCGCACCGTGACCGACATGGGCGGGAACGCCTCGCCGACCGGGCCGTCGGCCGTGTCGATGGACGCGATCGTGCTGGTCAGACCGGACGGCAGCACCAGGACCTCGTCGCCCGGCTTGAGCACGCCCGAGGCGACCTGGCCCGCGTAGCCGCGGTAGTCGGTCACGGTCGTCGACTGGGGACGGATCACGTACTGCACCGGGAACCGCACGTCGACCAGGTTGCGGTCGCTGGCGATGTGCACGTGCTCCAGGTGGTGCAGCAGCGACGGGCCGTCGTACCACGGGCTGTTCTCGGAGCGGGAGGCGATGTTGTCGCCGTTGAGCGCCGACACCGGGATGATCGTCAGGTCGCCGATCTCGAGCTTGGCCGCGAACGACGTGAACTCGTCGGCGATCCGGTCGTAGACCGCCTTGTCCCAGTCGACCAGGTCCATCTTGTTGATGCAGAGCACCAGGTGCGGCACCCGCAGCAGCGACGTGAGGAACGCGTGCCGGCGCGACTGCTCGACCAGGCCCTTGCGCGCGTCGACCAGGATCAGCGCCAGGTCGGCGGTGGAGGCGCCGGTGACCATGTTCCGGGTGTACTGGATGTGGCCCGGGGTGTCGGCGATGATGAACTTGCGCCGCGGCGTGGCGAAGTAGCGGTAGGCCACGTCGATCGTGATGCCCTGCTCGCGCTCGGCCCGCAGACCGTCGGTGAGCAGCGCCAGGTTGGTGTACTCGTCGCCGCGGGACGCGCTGGCCGCCTCGACGGCCTCGAGCTGGTCGGCGAAGATCGTTTTGGTGTCGTACAGCAGCCGGCCGATGAGGGTCGACTTGCCGTCGTCGACGCTGCCGGCGGTGGCGAACCGCAGCAGGTCCATCCGAGCGGCGGGCGCCGTCTCGTTCTCCAGGACGGCCTGGCTCATCAGAAGTAACCCTCTCGCTTGCGGTCTTCCATCGCGGCCTCGCTGACCTTGTCGTCGCCGCGGGTCGCGCCCCGCTCGGTGATCCGGGTGGCGGCGACCTCGTCGATCACCTTGTCGACCGTGTCGGCCTCGGAGAGCACGGCGGCGGTCTGCGAGGCGTCGCCCACCGTGCGGTAACGCACCCGGCGCACCTCGGAGGTCTCGCCGTCCTTGAGCCGGATGAACTCGTTGACCGCGTAGAACATCCCGCCGCGCTCGACGACCTCACGGTCGTGCGCGTAGTAGATGCTGGGCAGCGGGATCTGCTCCTTGGCGATGTAGTGCCAGACGTCCAGCTCGGTCCAGTTGGACAGCGGGAACACCCGGATCGACTCGCCCGGGTGGTGCCGGCCGTTGTAGAGCGACCACAGCTCGGGCCGCTGGTTCTTGGGGTCCCACTGGCCGAACTCGTCGCGGAAGCTGAACATGCGCTCCTTGGCGCGGGCCTTCTCCTCGTCGCGACGGGCGCCGCCGAAGAGGGCGTCGAAGCGGTACTTCTCGACCGCGGCCAGCAGCACCGGCGTCTGGATGCGGTTGCGGGTGCCGTCGGGCAGCTCCCGCACGTGACCGCTGTCGATCGCCTCCTGCACGCTGGCGACCACCAGGTTGAGCCCCAGCGTGGCGACCCGGGTGTCGCGGTACTCCAGGACCTCGGGGAAGTTGTGCCCGGTGTCGACGTGCATCACCGGGAACGGGATGCGCGCCGGAGCGAAGGCCTTCTCGGCCAGCCGGAGCATGACGATCGAGTCCTTGCCGCCGGAGAACAGCAGGACGGGACGCTCGAACTCGGCCATGACCTCACGCATCACGAAGATGCTCTCGGCTTCGAGGGCGTCCAGATGCGAGACCCGGTACGGCTTCGCCTGGCTCATCGATGGACTCCAGACCTCTTTATCGGGGGGATTGCGGCTGTGTTGCTATGGGGGAACCGTCATTCTGACGGAAGGTGACGCTGCAACGCTGCAAGCAACCGAGGAGCGAGATCCTTACGGCACACCACCAGGTCCGGCAACTTAGGGTCGGCCTCGTTGTATTTCAACGCAGATCCGTCGATTCGGCTAGCGTGCAGCCCGGTGGCCAATGCCACAGCGACCGGTGCGGCCGAGTCCCACTCGTACTGGCCACCGGCGTGCACGTAGGCGTCGGCCTCACCGCTGATCACCGCGGCGATCTTCACCCCGGCCGAGCCCATCGGCACCAGCTCGGCCCCGATGTCCGAGGCCAGCGCGGTGACGAAGGCGGGCGGCCGGGTGCGGCTGGCGGCGATGCGGATGGGTCGCGCGGTCGCGTCGAGCGGCATCGGCGGGTACGCCGGCGCGTGGTCGGTGGCGATCGTGCGGTGCTGGGCCGGCATGGCCACCGCGCCCGCGGACAGGCAGGCCGGACTCGAGCAGTCGGCCGTCCACAGGGCCACGTGCACGGCCCAGTCGGTGCGGCCCTGCTCGGAGAACTCGCGGGTGCCGTCGAGCGGGTCGATGATCCAGACCCGGGAGGCGCCGAGCCGCTCGGGCCGCACGGTGTGATGCTCGCCCTCGCGCCAGGCGTCGCGGGCGTGGTCGTCCTCCTCGGAGAGGACCGCGTCGGCCGGGCGCCAGCGGGCCAGCTCGGCCCGCATGAGGTGGTGCGCGGCCTTGTCGCCGGCCGCCTTGAGCGCCTTGCCGTCGGCGAAGCCCATGTCCTCGCGGACCTGCAGCAGCGTCTGCCCGGCCCGGTCGGCCAGCCAGCGGGCGAAGGCCGCGTCGTTCACCGGCGGCATGCCGCCGTCGCCGCTCTCCCGCTGCTGGGTGACGCGCGCCGACGTCTCTGTCCGCTCGCCCATACTCTCGCCACTCCCCATCCGACCCGCTCCACCCGCCGCCCTCGGCGGTCTGGAGGCTCCGTCAATACGCTCCGGACGACCGCACCACTGCGGTCATCGTGCGCAACAGGATCACCAGATCCAAGCTGAGTGTCCAGTTCTCCACATAGCGCAGGTCCAGCCGGACCGCTTCCTCCCACGGCAGGTCCGAACGTCCGGAGACCTGCCACAGGCCCGTCATGCCCGGCTTGACGGCGAGCCGGCGCCGCACGTCGTCGGCGTACGCCGCCACCTCGGACGGCAGCGGCGGCCGCGGGCCGACCAGCGACATCTGTCCCAGCGCCACGTTCAGCAACTGCGGCAGCTCATCCAGCGAGAAACGGCGCAGATGACGCCCGACCGGGGTCACCCGCGGATCGTCACGCATCTTGAAGAGCACGCCGTCGTGCTCGTTGAGATGCCGCAGCTCGGCCAGCCGGGCCTCGGCATCCACATACATGCTGCGGAACTTGAAGATGCGGAACAACCGGCCGTCACGACCCACCCGCACCTGTCGAAAGAGTACCGGCCCGCGTGATGTGCACCGCACACAGAGTGCGACAGTCAGCAGCAGGGGACCGAAGATCATCAATAGGGCAAGCGCCCCGAGCCGGTCGAACACCTCTTTGACCAGGCGCGATCCGCCGTGCAGCCGAGGGTGCTCGACGTGGAGCATCGGCAGCCCGTCGAACGGCCGGATCGTCGTCCGGGCGCCGGCGACGTCGACCAGGGCGCTCGCGACCACCAGGTCGACCTCGTCGCGTTCCAGCCGCCAGGCCAGCCGTCGCAGCGCCGCGCCGTCTAGCTCGGGGCAGCTCAGCACCACGACCGTGTCCGCGTCGGCCTGCTCGACCGCCCCCGCGACGTCGTCGAACGTGCCGTAGACGGTCAGCCCCGGCGACCCGCCGACGCCGACGCCGTCGTGCCCCGGCGGCAGGCAGACGCCCACCACCTCGAGCCCGTGATAGCGCTCCCGCCGCAGCTGGCGGGACATGCCGATGACCGACAACTCGTGCCCGACCAGGATGACCCGGCGCAGGCTCTCGCCGCGGGCGCGCGAGCGGTGCAGCCGCCGGCGCAGGGCGAACCGCAGCACGACAGCCGAGCCGATCGCCGTCGGCAGCGCGGCCAGCACATAACTGCGGGCCAGATCCAGATCGAGCGCGTACGACACCAGGGCCACCCCGGCGATCAGGCCGACCCCACCGCGGAACACCCGCTGGTACTCGTCCGTGCCGACGAACAGGTAGCGCCGCTCGTAGGCCCGCGAAACCGCCAGCACGGCCAGCAACAGCACCGGCAGCAGCGCGGACAGGACGACGTAGGCGCGGTTGTAGGTGGTCACCTCGTCGCCGAACCGCAGCCCGAAGGTCGCCGCGCCGGCCGCCATGCCGGCCAGCAGGTCGCACAACACCAGCGAGCGCACGTAACGGCGCTCCCAGCGCTGCCGCCTCGACATGGCGGCGTGCCGCCCGCGGAACCGCAGGAACGGGCGGGCCGCCGGACGGGTGGCCGCGGACCGGTTGGGACGCTCCGACCAGTGCCGGTCGACCGCGCTGTTGCGGGCCCGGTCCGGCTCCCCGCGCGTGGTCAGCGGGGGCGCGTTGTCGGGCTTGACGTCGGGTCGGGCGACTCCGGGATCGATCCGGTTGGGCGAGGCCGGCCGGCTCGGAGCCGGGCGGGCCGCCCCTACCGAAGCCCGGTACATGGTCGCTCCGTGCGGATGCGTGGCCGCGCCCGACGGCGGCGGGCTCAGCGGCACGACCGGGGCGGGGATCTTCGCCCGGCGTGGCCCCGTGTTGGCCGGCGGGTGGTTGACCCACCCGTAGCCCTCCGGCGGCTGCGCCGGCGGACGCACCGGACGGATCGCCGGCAGGAGCACGGTGGGCTGGGTCAGCACCGCCTCCTGCGCGGACAGGTCCTGCTGCACCCCGAACCTCCCCCATCCGCCGGTCAAAGCGCACCGAATCGGTGCATACGTCTGACCAACGGTCGGACCGGCGCGAGCGTCACGGGATCGACAGGCGGACAAAACCGCCCAAACGATCTAAACGTTTCGACCCCGCCGCATCAACCGCCGTGGTATTTGTTCTGCGCCCACTCCACGCCCTCGAGCACGATGGCCTCGACCACATCGGCCGCCCGGTCGACCAGGAAGTCCAGCTCCTTGCGCTCGGCCGAGCCGAAATCGGAGAGCACGTAGTCGGCCGGATCCTGCCGGCCCGGCGGGCGGCCGATCCCGAATCGCACCCGCGCGTACTCCTTGCTCGCCAACGACTTCGACATGGACCGCAGTCCGTTGTGGCCACCCTCACCACCGCCACGCTTGGCTCGTACCTGCCCGAAAGGCACATCAAGCTCATCGTGCACGGCAATCACGTTCGCCACAGGGACTTTGAAAAACTGGGCCATGGAGACCACCGGAGCGCCCGACAGGTTCATGTAGGTCAGCGGCTTCACCAGCACCAGCTTCGGGCCGCCGAAGCCCAGCCGGCCCTCACCGACCTCGGCGTGCGCCCGCTTCGACCGGCCGAACTTCGCGCCCACCCGGGACGCCAGCAGATCGGCCACCAGAAAACCCACGTTGTGCCGGTTACCGGCGAACTCCTTGCCGGGATTACCGAGACCGACCACCAGCCACGGCGACTCGTCGCTCACTACGCCTCCACCATCCGACCGCCCCGCCCGCCCCGATCGCCCCGCCCAGCCAAGAGACCGGACTCGAGGCCCAACGCACACCGGGGAAAGTACCTGACGGCACTTTCCCCGGGTTCACTGCTCGTACGCCGACTCGGCGGGCACTACTCGGCGGGCGTGGCCTCGCCGGTCTCACCCTCGGTGGCCTCGCCGCCCTCGGTGTCACCCTCGAGCTGCTCGGCGGTCTGCGCCTGCGACACGATCGCGAGCACGAAGTCGGGCTCGACGGCCAGCTCGGTGCCGGACGGCAGCTGCACGTCGGCCGCGGTCACCTGGGCGCCCGCCTCGAGGCCCTCGATCGACACCTCGAAACCGGACGGCAGGTGCATCGCCTCGGCCACCACGGCCAGGGTGTTGGACTCGTTGACGATCAGGGTGTTGCGGGCGGCCTCGCCGACCAGCGTCACCGGGACATCGACCTGGACCTTCTCGCCACGCTTGACGATGATCAGGTCGACGTGCTCGTAGGTGTCCTTGATCGGGTCGCGCTGGATGGCCTTGGGCAGGGCCAGCGTGGCGCCGGAGGCGCCGACGATGTCGATCGTGAACACGGTGTTGAGGCCACCGTGCCGGATGGCGGCCGCGAACTCACGAGAAGGCAGCGCGATGTGCACCGGCTTCTCGCCGTGGCCGTAAAGCACGGCGGGCACCAAACCGGCCCGGCGCGTGCGGCGGGCACCACCCTTGCCGAACTCGGTGCGGGGCTCGGCGCTGATCTTTACCTCGGACACGGGGAAACTCCTGAAACTCTTGGATCGGGCTGCGACGTAGTCGGCGTGCTGCTTGCCTTTGCAGTGGTGCAGTCGGCAGTTTTCGGGCTGGCGGCCGCCGTCGGTGCTGAAGGCCGTCGTCGGCGCTGCCGGGCAAGGGGGCGCGCGGGGCACAGGCCCGGAGCACCGCGTCGATCACGGTGCCCCCGAATGGCTGCGAACCTCAGCAGACCGCGGGGCACCCTCGCCGTGGCAACCGCACTATCCTACCTTCCGCGAGAGCGCACGGATCAGCGGGTCCGGCGTGGTGCGGCACTGTGCGCGAACTTCACCCTCTCGGTGCAAGTTGCACAGCGGCATTGCCCGACAAACGCCACTTTTGGGCACCACGAATTTCCAACCGCCTATCGCGGAATCGCCGGCCCTGATCGGGCGGCGCAGCGCACCCGATCAGGCCGGCTCGGTTGAGCGGCGCTCAGCTCAGACCGCCGAACAGCGTCGTCACCGAGCCGTCGTCGAAGACCTCCCGGATCGCCCGGGCCAGCAGCGGCGCGATCGACAGCACGGTGATCTTGTCGAGACGCTTCTCCGGAGGCAACGGCAGCGTGTTGGTCACGACCAGCTCACTGATCCGGCTGTTCTTCAACCGCTCGGTCGCCGGGTCGGACAGCAGCGCGTGCGTCGAGGCGACGATCACATCGGCCGCGCCCTCGTCCCACAGGATGTCGGCCGCCTTCGTGATCGTGCCGCCGGTGTCGATCATGTCGTCGACGATCAGGCAGACCCGGCCCTCAACCTCACCGACCACCCGGTTGGCCACCACCTGGTTGGGCTTCAACGGATCACGAGTCTTGTGGATGAACGCCAGCGGGCAGCCGCCCAGCCGGTCCGTCCACCGCTCGGCCACCCGCACCCGGCCCGAGTCGGGCGCCACCACGGTCATCGGCCGGCCGGCGTACTTCTTCTGCACATGCTCGGCCAGGATGTCCATCGCGAACAGGTGGTCGACCGGGCCGTCGAAGAAACCCTGGATCTGCGCGGTGTGCAGATCGACCGTCAGGATCCGGTTGGCCCCCGCCGTCTTCAGCAGGTCGGCCATCAGCCGGGCCGAGATCGGCTCGCGGCCCCGGTGCTTCTTGTCCTGCCGCGAATACGGGTAGAACGGCAGCACGACCGTGATCCGCTTCGCCGACCCACGCTTCAACGCGTCGATCATGATCAGGGTCTCCATGACCCAGCGGTTGACACCCTCGGTCATCGACTGCACGACGAAGGCGTCCGAACCGCGCACGGAGTCCTTGAAACGGACGAAGATCTCACCGTTGGCAAACTCGTACGAGTCGGCGGGAGTCGGCGCCACGCCGAGCACCTGGCCGATCTCCTCGGCCAGCTCCGGGAAACCGCGCCCGGAGAAAAGCATCAGAGACTTACGGTTCTCCGCGACGATGCTGCCCATCGGCTCGCTACTCCCGTTGGATCGAGGGGGTGGGGATGTGATTCTCGTGAAGTATCCCCCGCGGCCACTTCGCCGCCACGTTCCACAGCCGCCGGGTGGGATGCCTCACCCTCACCGGATCTCTCCAGCTCAGACACGGTCAACCCACCGCCGTACGCCCGGTCGCACCCGGTCTTGCCCGGCCCTGAGACGCGCCCGGGACGGATGTCGGATACCCGCCAGTGGCCTTGCCAACCCGAAGTCCAGCCGGACACCGCTTTGCTCCAGCTAACCGCACCGGGACGGGATCCGTCCGTCACTCCGCCGTGCTGACCTCGCCGTCGGCGTCCTTCTCGGCCAGCGCCCGCTCGGCCGCCGCCGCCGACGCCGTGCCGGCCCGGCGCCGGGCCACCCAGCCCTCCACGTTGCGCTGCGGCGCCCGCGTCACCCCCAGGCTGCCCGCCGGCACCGACTTCTGAATCGCGCTGCCGGCCGCCACATAGGCCCCCGGCTCGATCTCGACCGGCGCGATCAGCACAGTGTCCGACCCCACGAACGCGGCCTCACCCACCGTGGTGTGGCTCTTGGTGACCCCGTCGTAGTTCGCGAAGATCGTGCCCGCCCCGATGTTCGCCTTCGCGCCGATGGTCGCATCCCCCACGTACGACAGGTGCGGCACCTTGGCGCCCTCGCCCAGCTCGGCGTTCTTGGTCTCGACGAAACCGCCCACCTTGGCCTTGCGCCCCAGCCGCGTACCCGGCCGCAGGAACGAGAACGGCCCCACGGTCGCCTCGGCCCCGATCTCGGCCCCGATCGCATGCGTCCGCAGAACCACCGCGCCCGCACCGACCGTGCTGTCGATCAACGTCGAATCCGGCCCGACGATCGCGCCGGCGGCCACCGTCGTCGCCCCCAGCAGCTGCGAATTCTGGTCGATCTCGGCATCGGGCTCGAGCCGCACCGTCACGTCGATCCACGTGGTCGTCGGGTCGAGGATCGACACACCCGCCCGCATCCACGCCTCGTTCACCCGATCGCGCAGCAACGCGCGCAGCCGCGCCAGCTCGGCCCGGTCGTTGCACCCCAGCGTCTCGTCGGCGTCCGGCGCCACGAAGACCCCGACCGGGTGACCCACGGAGGCCAGGATCCCGAACACGTCGGTCAGGTACTCCTCGCCCTGATCGTTGTCGGTCGACAGCTTCGACAGCGCCTCCCGCAGCAGCGCCACGTCGAAGGCGTAGATACCGGCGTTGATCTCACGGATCGCCCGCACCTCGGCCGACGCGTCCCGCTCCTCCACGATCCGCTCGAGGTCCCCCGCGGCGTTCCGCACGATCCGGCCCAGCCCCGACGGGTCCCCCACCTCGGCCGCCAGCACGGTCGCCCCGCGCGCGCCCGACTCGTGCGCCGCGATCAGGTTGCCCACCGTCTCGGCCCGCAGCAGCGGCACGTCACCGTTCAGCACCACCACGGTCCCGCCGGCCTCGGGCAGAGCCTCGAGCGCGATGCGCATCGCGTGGCCCGTGCCGTTCTGCTGCGCCTGCAGCACCGTCGTGACGTCGGGGGCGACCTCGGCCAGGTGCGCCTCGACCTGCTCGGCCCGGTGCCCCACCACGACAACCGTCTGCTCGGCCCCGGCCGCCGACGAGGCGGTCAGCACGTGCCCGAGCAGGGTGCGCCCGAGCAGCGGATGCAGCACCTTGGGAGTAGCGGACTTCATCCGCTTGCCCTCCCCGGCAGCAAGAACAACGACGGTACGACGAGGGGCCTGACTCACGCGGTACTCCCGTGCTCGCAATAGTCACTCAGAGTCGGGCGGCATCGACCGCCCGACGGGCCCGGGGACCCGGACCCCTTCGCAGGAACAAGCTCGGCCGCCAGGATTCGAACCCGGAATACTCGGACCAAAACCGAGGGTGATGCCATTTCACTACGGCCGATTGGTTCGGTCGCCACACTAGCGTCTGGCGTCCGCTCCGCAGAATCTACTATCCCTGAGCATCCAGTGCTTCCATCACGCCCTCCACCCGCCAGTAGAGCTCTCTCGACTTCGGCACCGAGATGACCAAGCAGCCGTGATAGTCGGCTCCGGTGTTAGCGCGCTTGGTCAGCGGGTTGTGCCGCTTGATCGTCGGCCGTTGGAACAACTCGCGAGGCACGCCCAGCCGCTCGGCCCACCAGTCACCCGCGATCTCGGCGTCCGAGCTCTCGTGGATCTGGACGCGGTACCGCAGCGAGTCGCCCTCGCGACCGTGGGCACGGAGAAACCGCAGGAACAGGCGGTGGAGCCGAGGGTCGTTGTTGATGAAAATCAGCCGATCGTGCCTACGCCAAGGCTTAGATTTCGAACCTTCGCACATGTAGGCCAGCGCGCCGCCCAAGAGCACGTCCCTGTCTGTGATCTCGCCTACTTCGTCGGCGACGCCAGCCCACACGTCGGCCTGTCGACGGTCGCGGTCAGCGCGAAACTCATCCCAGCGAGCGGCGAGCATGAGGTCGGAGTGTGCCTTCTTTTCACGAGCCCGCTCAGCATCGGGGTCAAGCGGAAGGTGCTTCACCCAGCTGTAGGCGGTCGATTTGGCGACACCGAGTTTCACGGCCAGGTCATTCACCGACCACCCTCGTTTGCGCAGCTCGACAGCTTGCTGGCGCAGGTCGTCCTTCGCGGTCGGACGCCTGGTCCACTCAGGTGGGGTTATACCGCGCAGCCATTCGGTCAACGTGCCACTTCCGACGCCCAGGTGCTTCCTCAACTGCGAGATCGACAAACCCGGATCGACACGAAGTCGCCGGGCTTCCTCCCGCATAGCCTCCATATCCATGTTCCTACATTAGGACGAAGGCATGACCTTAGGTAAGTCCGTAGACGTGCCATTCAAGGTCGGGCCGGCCGGACAGACGTGACCGGTCACGCCCGAATCACAGGGCGATGGCGTCCGGGCGTAGCTGGCAGGATGGCCGGGTGAAGGATCCTGGCGATGCCGACGGCAGACAACGGCGCACGCGGCCGCCCGCGGCGCCTCGGGTGCGCATGTCGGCCGCGCAGCGCCGGGAGCAGTTGATCGCGACGGGACGTCAGCTTTTCGCCGAGCGCGGCTTCGACGCGACCAGTGTGGAGGAGGTCGCTTCCCGGGCCAAGGTCTCCAAGCCGGTCGTCTACGAGCACTTCGGCGGTAAGGAGGGCCTCTACGCGGTTGTCGTCGACCGCGAGGTGCGGGCCCTGCTCGACCGGATCACGGCGGCGCTGACCGCGGGCGATCCGCGGGAGTTGCTCGAGCAGGCGGCGCTGGCGTTGCTGGATTACATCGAGGACGAGCCGCACGGGTTCCGTGTGCTGGCGCGGGAGTCGCCGGTGCTGGCGCCGGCGGGCACGTTCTCGAGTGTGATGAACGACGTGGCGCACCAGGTGGAGCATATTCTGGCTGCCGCGTTCACGACCCGGGGGCTCGATCCGAAGTTCGCCGAGCTCTATTCGCAGGCGCTGGTCGGGATGGTGGCGCTGGTCGGCCAGTGGTGGCGGGAGGCCCGCGAGCCGAAGAAGGAGCTGGTGGCCGCCCAGTTGGTCAACCTGGCCTGGAACGGCCTGTCCCACCTGGAGGCGAAGCCCACCCTGCTCACCCGCGAGATGCCCTGATCCGCACGCCCCGGCCGGGAAACGCCGGACCGCGTGCGCCGAGCGAGCCAACGCGGGCCGGACCAGCCATGGTGAGCCGGGACCGGCCGATCGGAACAGCCGGCCCGACGAGGAGACACCGAACGCGGCGGCAAGCGTCGCTCAGGAGGCTGGCCCCCGCGCGGCGGCCTGGGCGTTGTCCGGTTGGCCGATCTTGCCATAGAGGCCCGCGGTCAGCACGATCAGGCCCAGCGCGGTCAGCACGATCACGTTGATCATCGAGGCGTTGAAGACGTTGGCGTCGGTCTGCAGGGCGGCCATCAGGACCATGGCGTAGCCGGCCAGCGCCCAGCCGAGCACCAGCGTGACCTGGTGGTAGAGGTTGCGGCCGAGGAGGACGGCGGCCAGCAGCACCACGCCGAGGAGCAGGGTGACCCAGGCGGTGGCCGGGTTGGTGCGCAGGCCGAGGACCCAGTCGTGGCCGCGGTGGAAGAACGGGTCGCCGGCTGTCACTCCGAGGCTGATGGCGCCGAAGAGTGTCAGGTAGGCCCCGGCGAGAAACGCGAAGAAGCGGTAGACCGGGCGCAGGGGGTGGTTGAGGGGGTAGTGCGCCATCAGGCCGTACGGCCCTCGCGCACCTGCCGCGGGGCGCCGGACTGGGACTGCGGCGCGACCTTGAGGTAGAGGCCGGCGGTGATCAGCAGCAGGCCGACGAGGTAGGTGACCACGACGGTGGCGATCGTGAAGCCGAAGAAGTTGGCGTCGGTGCGGTTGACGGCGAGCTCGTAGCTGCCGATCACCAGCAGTCCCCAGCCGAGGTACTTGTTGGCCTCGACGTCGAGGTTGCGGCCGAGGGCGGCGGTGGCCAGCACGATCGCGCCGACGACGAGGGCGAGGATCGACCAGAGCAGGTTGGCGCCCTGGCCGAGGACGCGGACGTCGGTGGCGCCGGTGAAGCTCTCGCCGGAGGTCTGGATGAGCCCGATGACGCCGAACACGACCAGGTAGGCGCCGGTGAGGAAGGTGACCCCGCGATAGAGAGGCCGCAGCGGGTGGTTGACCGGGGTGTGCGCCATGGTGTCCGTCTCCAAGGTCTGGTGTTGTTCCCGCCGATTCTCGCGTATCCCCCTCGAGCGGCGCAGGCACACCCCCCGGATCAGTTTCCGGGCACCTGCTCGGCCAGCTCGAGCCAGGCTTCCTCGACGTCGGCGCGTTCCTGTTGGACGGCTTTGAGCTGCGCGTCCAGTTCCATGATTTTGTCGTAGTCGCTGCCGTGCTCGGCCAGTTTCTCATTGATCTTGGCGGAGCGCTCCTCGAGCTTGGCCAGCTGGCGTTCGAGGCGGGCCAGGTCTTTGCGGGCCTGCCGCAGCTCACCGGCGGAGAGGCCGCTTGCGGCCGCGGGCGCTTCTTCCCGTACGCCGTAGGTCTGCGGTTCCCCCGACCCGGCGCGCGCCGCGGTGCGGGCCAGGTATTCCTCGATGCCGCCGGGCAGGTGCACGAGGCGGCCGTCGCCGAACATCCCGTACGCCGTGTCGGTGACCCGTTCGACCAGGTAGCGGTCGTGGCTGGCCACGATCATCGTGC
Source organism: Actinoplanes sp. M2I2 (assembly GCF_023544445.1). Classification (GTDB taxonomy): domain Bacteria; phylum Actinomycetota; class Actinomycetes; order Mycobacteriales; family Micromonosporaceae; genus Actinoplanes. Next base: position 237,818 of record NZ_JALPVJ010000010.1, read on the forward strand.
CGGGCCAGGAGTCGAGCAGGTCTTCGAGCGCGGCCAGCGTGTCGGTGTCGAGGTCGTTGGTGGGTTCGTCGAGCAGCAGCACGTTGGGTTCGGCGGCGAGCAGGCGCAGCAGTTGCAGCCGGCGCCGCTCACCGCCGGAGAGGTCGCTGACCGGGGTCCAGATGCGCTTGTCGGTGAAGCCGAACACCTCGGCGAGCTGGCCCGCGGAGAGCTCCCGGTCGCCCATTTTGACCCTTTTCGCGACCTCTTCGACCGCTTCGAGCAGCCGCAGGTCGCCCGGCAGCTCCTTGAGCTCCTGGGAGAGGAACGCCGCGCGCACGGTGGAGCCGGTGTTGAGGCGGCCGCCCTCGGGCCGGGTGAGGCCGGCGAGCAGGCGCAGCAGGGTGGTCTTGCCGGCGCCGTTGGCGCCGAGGATGGCGAACCGGTCGCCCGGCCCGACCTGCCAGGTCAGCCCGTCCAGGATCGTCTTGGGCCCGGCGTGCAGGGTGACGTTCTCCAGGTCGTAGACCTGCTTGCCGAGCCGGGAGGTGGCCAGCCGCTGGAGGCTGACCTGGTCGCGGACTGGGGGGACGTCGGCGATCAGCGCGTTGGCCGCGTCGATCCGGAACTGGGGCTTGGAGGTGCGGGCGGGCGGGCCGCGGCGCAGCCAGGCGATCTCCTTGCGGAGCAGGTTCTGCCGGCGGGACTCGGTGACCGCGGCGACGCGCTGCCGCTCGGCCCGGGTCAGGATCCAGGCCGCGTAGCCACCCTCGTACGCGTGCACCTGCTCGTCGACGACCTCCCAGGTCGCCGTGCAGACCGCGTCGAGGAACCAGCGGTCGTGGGTGACGACGATGAGCGAGCCGCGGCGGGTCACCAGGTGACGGGCGAGCCAGTCGACGCCGGCGACGTCGAGATGGTTGGTCGGCTCGTCGAGGATCAGCAGGTCGCTCTCGCGGACCAGCAGGGCGGCCAGCGCGACGCGGCGGCGTTCGCCCCCGGACATCGGCCCGACCGGCGTCTCGAGGCCGAGGTAGCCCATGCCGAGACCGTCGAGGATGGCGCGGACCCCGGCGTCACCGGCCCATTCGTGTTCGGCCCCCATGCCCTCGGCCAGCCACGCGGTGCCGAGCACGACGTCACGCACGGTCGCCTCGGCGGCCAGGTCGAACGTCTGGGGCAGGGTGGCGACGCGCACGTCGCGCCGGTGGGTGACCCGGCCCGAGTCGGGTTCCTCACTTTTGGCGAGCAGCCGCAGCAGCGTCGATTTGCCGGCGCCGTTGAGGCCGACGATGCCGATGCGGGCGTCGTCGTCGAGCCCGAGAGAGACGTCGGTGAGCAGTTGGCCGGCGGCGCCGTAACCCTTGCTCACCCGGTCCAGGTTGATGATGTTCGCCACGATGCTTCTAGGTTACCCGCGCGCCCGGCATCGGCCCGCGGGCGGTGACCGCTTCGCGGCACACCCCGGCCGCGTTGAGCCCGGCCGCGACCCGCCCGGCGTGGGCCCCGTCGGTGGCCAGGAACACGCAGGTCGGCCCGGAGCCGGAGACCAGCCCGGCGACGGCGCCGGCCTCGCTGCCCGCCTTGAGCACGTCGGCCAGCTCGGGACGCAGGGCGAGCGCGGCCGGTTGGAGGTCGTTGCCGAGCGCGGCGCCGAGCACCTCGGGGTCGCGCTGGCGCAGCGCGGACATCAGCTCGTCGGCGTCACCGAGGGCCTTGGGCGGCCATGAGCCGTCGCGCAGCTCGTCGAGCTTGCGGTAGACCTCGGGGGTCGACAGCCCGCCGTCGGCCACCGCGACCACCCAGTGCCAGGTGGTGGGGCGGGCCAGGATCGGGCTGATCGCCTCGCCGTGACCGGTGCCCAGGGCGGTGCCGCCGTGCAGCAGGAACGGGATGTCGGAGCCGAGCGTGGCGCCGATCTCGGCCAGGTCCTCGCGGGCCATCCCGGTGCCCCACAGCAGGTCGCAGGCGATCAGCGCGGCCGCCGCGTCGGCGCTGCCGCCGGCCAGCCCACCGGCGAGCGGGATCGTCTTGCGCAGATGCAGGCGGGCGTAGGCCGGGACGCGGGCCCGCGCCGCCAGGGCCTTGGCCGCGCGCAGGATCAGGTTGGTCTCGTCGAGCGCGAGCGTGCCGGCGCCCTCGCCCTCCATGGTCAGGGTGAGCGTGTCACCGGCCCGGGCGGTCAGCTCGTCGAACAGGCTGATGGCGTGGTAGACGGTGTTGAGCTCGTGGAACCCGTCGGTCCGCAGCGGCCCCACCCCGAGGTGGAGGTTGATCTTGGCCGGCACTCGCACCCGGACGGGCCCGTGGTGGCGGCGCGGCTCGTCGTCGTCCGGTCCCCAGGCTTCGGTCACGGAGTGATGTCCAGGATCGGGAGCTTGGTCTCGAAGGGCGCGCTCAGCACCAATTCGGTGTCCGCATCGCCGGCCGGTTCATACCTGCCGTTCACCAGGTCATAGGCGTAGACGTGCACGGGATCCTGTTCGGTACGCCAGAAATGCGGGATGCGCACCGCGACTCCGATCGCCGTGCCGGCCTCGAATTCCTCCGGTGCGTTCTGCCGGAACCACAGCCACAGGAGATTGCCGATGTTCTGGTGCTCAAGCGTGGGAGAAGGGACCTCGATCATGACTCCGTCGCGGAGTTCGACGCGGGGAGCGTCCTCGGGGAGGCCAAGAATGTCCTCGAGAAGGTGATCAGCGTGCCGCTGCCTGATCGGGTCGGGCGACCACAGGACATGACCAGCCTGTTGCGCGGTCATGAGTCCACCTCCTCGGGCTGCGCGTCGGACGGGCTGAGCTTACCGCCGGGGGGCGACGTTGTGGCCGCCGCCGCGATCGCCGCGAACTGCTCCACGGTGAGCGACTCCCCCCTGGCCTGGGGGCTCACCCCGGCCGCGACGAGCACCTGCTCGGCCCGGCCGGCCCCACCGGCCCACCCGGCCAGCGCCGCCCGCAGCGTCTTGCGCCGCTGCGCGAACGCGGCGTCGACCACGGCGAACACGGCGCGCCGGTCGGCGCCGGCCGGCGGGGTGCGGCGGGTGAAGGCGACCAGCCCGGAGTCCACATTGGGCACCGGCCAGAACACCGCGGGCGGGACCTTGCCGGCCGAGCGCGCCTGGGCGTACCAGGCCAGCTTGACCGACGGGATCCCGTACACCTTGGAACCGGGACCGGCGACCAGCCGGTCGGCGACCTCCTTCTGCACCATCACCAGGCCGCCGCGCAGGGTGGGCAGCTCGGCCAGCAGGTGCAGCACCACGGGGACGGCCACGTTGTAGGGCAGGTTGGCCACCAGCATCGTGGGCGCCGGGTCGAAGTCGGCCCCGCGCACGTGCAGGGCGTCGGCGTTGTGCACGCTCAGGTGGGCGGCCGGGACGGTCCCGGGCAGCGCGTCGGCCAGCCGCGGGTCGATCTCGACGGCGTGCACGTGACGCACCGCGCCGACCAGGCCGAGGGTGAGCGATCCCAGGCCGGGGCCGACCTCGAGGGCCACGTCGCCCGGGGTCAGGCCGGCCGCCGTGACGATGCGCCGGATCGTGTTGGGGTCGTGCAGGAAGTTCTGGCCGAGCTTCTTCGTGGGGGCCACGCCGAGCCGGGCGGCCAGGTCCCGGATCTCCGCCGGGCCGAGAAGTGCGTCAGCCATGGGTTCCAAGCCTAGACGGGGTACAAACGAGCGCATGACGCAGTTGCTGGAGTTGCGCGCGGTGGTCGAGGCGCCACCCGGCCGGGTGGCCGAGCTGCTGCTCGACGTACGCCCCGGGGGCCGCTCCCCGATCGCCGTCACCGGCACGGTCGAGGAGACGGACATCGGCGACGAGTTCGTCGTGGTGCACGAGGGCAGCCGGATCTCGGTGGCCGTCGACGCCGCCGACCGCATCGTGTCGCAGCAGGGCGAGTGGTGGTATCGCGGGGTCTACGAGGTGGAGCCCGACCAGCGGGGCAGCCAGGTGGTCTTCCGGGTCCTCAACGTGGCGGCGCGGGGCCGCTGGGCGGTACGGTTCGCCGCCCGCAAGCCGCTCGCCGCCGCGCCGGCCGAGTTCGCCGGGCAGGTCGAGCGTCTCGGCCGGGCCCTGGGCGTCGCGGCCTGGGTGGAGGATTAGCGCCAAGGCCCGAAGACCCGTTCCCCGTTGGCCGAGATCGCGGCGCACAGCTCGTCCACGTCGCCGCCCCGGGTCGCCGCGAGCGAGCGCACGGTCAACGGGATCAGGTAGGAAGCGTTCGGCCTGCCGCGGTGCGGCACGGGTGTCAGGTACGGCGCGTCGGTCTCCACCATGATCTGCCCGGCCGGCGTGAGCGCGGCCGCCTCGCGCAGGCTGCCGGCGCTGGCGAAGGTCACCGTGCCCGCGAAGCTCAGCGAGAAGCCGCGGCGCACGCACTCGGCGGCGAACACGGCGTCGCCGGAGAAGCAGTGCAGGACGACCGTGTCGGGCGCGCCCTCGTCGTCGAGCACCCGCAGGACGTCCTCGTGCGCGTCCCGGTCGTGGATGATCAGCGCCTTGCCGTACCGCTTGGCGATCGCGATGTGCGCCCGGAAGCTGGTCTCCTGGGCCGCGCGCCCCTCCTCGCCCGTACGGAAGGTGTCCAGACCCGTCTCGCCGATGCCCCGCACCCGGGGCTGCTCGGCGAGCGCCTCGATGACCCGCAGCGACTCGTCCAGATCGGACAGCAGCGGGGCCTCGTTCGGGTGCAGCGCGACCGCGGCCAGCACCGACGGGTGCCGGGCGGCCAGTTCGGCGCCCCAGCGCGAGGACTGCTCGTCCACGCCGACCTGCACGATCCGGTCCACTCCGGCCTTCGCCGCGGCCGTGATCAGCGCCTCGACCGGGTCGGCGGCCCCGTCACCGGGCCCGCCGGCCTCCTGCACGGTCAAGTCCAGGTGGGTGTGGCTGTCGAAGACGGGGACGGCGAGCTCCTCGGGCGGGGCGGGGAACTCGCCGGCCCGGCGGCGGTTCTTCTCGCGCCGGGACTGGGCTGGTGACGATGGCATGTGAGACATTCTGCACTTCGACCTCGTGGACACCGTTTGTTCACCCGACATCCATCGCTGTTGTCTACCTTCCGGCGGGTGACCGTGACCGGCGAGGACAGCGTGATCGACAGCGATCCGCTCGAGCCCGCGCTCTCCGCACCGCTTCGTCGCGACCTCGACTGGGCGCGGGTGCAACGGATGAGCCAGTCGGCCCAGCACCGCGACGACCCGGTCCTGCGCCGGATCCGGGCGACGGCGGCCGTCCGGCGCGGCACGCGGATGACCAAGGTGCTCTCGCCGGCGCAGGTCTCCGGTCATCTGGGCGGCTGGCTCGCGTACGGCTTCTGTTACCGCGTCTGCGATCTGGCCCACCTGACCGACCCGCACGACCTGGCTCTGCTCGGCACCGACGGCGTGACCGACTCCGAGGTGGCGTACGCCCTGCGCTGGCGGGCCGTCGACCCGTCGGACTACGAGATCCCGGGCGGGCCGGGGCAGCCCGGGCTCGCCCAGCTGCCGGCGCACAACCGGGTGGGCGCCATGATCCTGGGCACCGGCTTCACGCCGAGCACCGAGGAGCTCATCCCGGAGTACGTCACGGCCGGGTTCGCCGACCTGCCGATCCCGGCGAACTCGCAGATCGTCGCCCATGGGCCGGGCGGCGAGGAGGTCATCCTCTACACCTACCAGCCGGAGCAGAACGGCTGGCTGCGGCTGGCCGGGCCTCGCTGGCGCGGCCTGCTGGAGAACCTGCCCGGCGTCAGCCCCGACCGTGAGTACCTGCCCTGCACGACGACCGGTTCGGCCCGGCTGGTCGGGCAGATCAAGGGCCAGGAGTACGAGGCGGTGGCCGACCCGCCGGAGGAGTTCCGGGCGCGGGCGCTGACCCGGGCCGCCCGCTATCCGGTGTCCACCCTGAGCCGGCGCGCCGAGCAGGCCCTGTGGCGCGGGACCCCGTGCTGGGTGTTGCAGCGGGACGAGGCGTGGGCCCGGTTGCGGCTCGTGCAGCCCGACAGCGACTCGCTGCAGCGCACCGGGGCGCGGTGCTACGAGCGGGGCGTCTACGAGTCGTGGGCGCCGGTGGGCGAGCTGCTCGACCACCACATCGCCGACATCCCGTACGTGTTGTAGCCGCTGACACGACAAAGCTGACACGACAAAGCCGGCGCCACCCGCGAGGGGTGACGCCGGCTTTCGCGTTGCCGTCAGCTCAGCTGAGGTTCTTCTCGACCATGGCCCGGGGGTTGGTCAGACCGGCCCAGTCCTGGGCGATGACCTCGACGATGAGGTAGCCCTTCGGCGTGCTCTTCAGCGGCACCGAGAACTTGCCCTTCGACACCTTCACCGGGATGAGGCAGGCGGCGGCGTTCGTCGGGGCGGTGATCCACTTCTTCTTGCTGCTGCTGTAGCAGAGCACCGTGCCGTTGCTCTTGCCGAGGATGGCGAACGCGAGGGTCTCCTTGATGCCGGATCCCTTGTCGGTCGCCGTGCCCTTGATCGCCTTCCAGGACGAGGCCTTGTTCGACCGCGACGGCTGGATGATCTTGACGACCGGACGCGAGCCGTCCTTCTTCAGCGTGACCTTGCCCACGACCTGCGGGGTGGCGCCACCGTACTTGTTGAAGACAGTCGCCTTCAGGGTCTTCACGCCCGGGGTGACCACCTGGTTGTTCGGGTTGAAGTAGTAGTACCGCGTGACCTTCTGCTTCTTGGGCTGCAGGATCGACGAGCGGCCCTCACCCCAGCCGACAGCGATCTTGGTGGCCCCGGCCGGAACGCCGGTGATCTCCCAGACGAACCGCTGGCCGTGCAGGACCGACGTCTTGCTCAGCTTGTACTTCACCGTCGCGGACGTGACGGTCGGGCCGGCCGACTTGACGACCTTCTTGTTGCCCGCGGTGTCGGTCAGCGTCAGCGTGATCGGCTTCTTGCCGGACGACTTGTAGGTGTGCGCGACGCTGGTCGCGCTCGAGCTCACGGCCGCGCTGTAGCCGTCACCCCAGTTGATGACCCGCTTGATCTGCGCGGGCGTGCTCACGTTGTCCTTGATGCCGGACAGGGTCAGCGTGACCGACTGGCCGGGGTAGATCGTCGAGCGGTTCAGGCTCAGCGAGCCCGAGGGCGCGACCGTGTCGGCCGGCGGCGTGCTGGTCGGCGGCGTCGTCGTCGGCGAGGCCGGCGGAGTCGTGGCGGGCGGCGGCGTCGTCTCGTCCGTCGGCTCGCTCGTGGGCGTCGTCGGAGCCGTCGTCGTCGGGGCCGTGGTCGGCTCCTCGGTCTCTTCGTCGTCCGTCGGCGGCGGAGGAGGCGTGGGCACGCCCTCCGTCGAGGTGGGCGACGTGGTCGGCGAGGTCGGCTCTTCCGGCGTCGGCTTCGTCGGCAGCTCGGTCGAGGCGGGCAGCGGGTCCGCGAGCGCGGGTGCGGCGAACACGCCGCCACCGACCAGGAACGCACCGCTGACAACGGCCGCGAGCAGCGGACGCGAGAGGCGAGAGTTCAAGAAAATGCTCCTTCGAGGGGATCAAGCCGCACGAAGGGGACGTGACGGATACGGCTCACAACAGGACGGAGCCGTATCGATGAAACGCTGGTGTTCCCCCGTGGAGCGCCGACGCTACCTGATCATCGTTACGGGAATCAATCCCATAAATGAATGAGGTCTGTCCGCACCTTCGGCGCGGACAGACCTCAGGAAGGACCAGGTCACCCTGCTAGGCGGGCCAGCTCCTCCTCGATGACCGAGGAATCGAGCTTGCGGAAGACCGGTTTCGGGGCGGCCAGCGGCGTGCCGGCCACCAGCGGCACCGACTTCCAGCGCGCGCCGGTCGTGTAGTCACCGGTGAGCACGGGATAGGACGGGCCGCCGTCGAGGTCGTCGACCTGCTCGATACGCGGCATCGGCGCGTGCACGCCCGTACCGCCGAGCAGCTCGAAGACCTTCTGCGCGGAGTGCGGCAGGAACGGCGTCAGCAAGGTGTTGGCGTCGCTGACGACCTGGAGCGCGACCGCGAGGACCGTGCCCTGACGAGGCTTGTCCTCATCGGACTTGAGCTTCCACGGAGCCTGGTCGGACAGGTATTTGTTGGCCTCGGCGACCACCCGCATCGCCTCGCCGATCGCGGCCTTCTGCCGGTGCTTGCCGATCAGCTCGCCGACCGTGGTGAAGCCGGCCCGCGCGACCGCGAGCAGAGCCTCGTCCTCGGCGGTGAGCTCGCCGGGCGACGGGATGGCGCCGAAGTTCTTGGCGGCCATCGAGATCGACCGGTTGACCAGGTTGCCCCAGCCGGCGACCAGCTCGTCGTTGTTGCGCCGGACGAACTCGGCCCAGGTGAAGTCGGTGTCGTTGGACTCGGGGCCCGCGGCCGCGATGAAGTACCGCAGCGCGTCGGCGTCGTAGCGCTCCAGGAAGTCGCGCACATAGATGACGACCCGGCGCGACGAGGAGAACTTCTTGCCCTCCATCGTCAGGTACTCGCTCGAGACCACCTCGGTGGGCAGGTTGAGCCGGCCCAGCTCGCCCGGCTCGCCGCCCTTGTCGCCCTCGCCGGAGTAGCCCAGCAGCACCGCCGGCCAGATCACCGAGTGGAAGACGATGTTGTCCTTGCCCATGAAGTAGTAGCCGAGCGCGTCCTTGCCCTGCGCGTCGGCCGACCACCACCGGCGCCAGGCCTCGGGGTCGCCGGAGCGGCGGGCCCACTCGATCGACGCCGACAGGTAGCCGATCACCGCGTCGAACCAGACGTAGATGCGCTTGTCGTTGCGCTCGCGCCAGCCGTCGATCGGGATCGGCACCCCCCACTCGAGGTCGCGGGTGATCGCCCGGGGCTGCAGGTCGTCGAGCAGGTTGCGGGAGAACTTGAGCACGTTGGGGCGCCAGTTCTCGCGCTGGTCGAGCCAGTTGCCGATGGCCTCGGCGAAGGCGGGCAGGTCGAGGAAGAAGTGCTCGGTCTCGACGAACTCCGGGGTCTCTCCGTTGATTTTGGAGCGTGGGTTGATGAGCTGCTCGGGGTCGAGCTGGTTGCCGCAGTTGTCGCACTGGTCGCCGCGGGCGCTCTCGTAGCCGCAGATCGGGCAGGTGCCCTCGATGTAGCGGTCGGGCAGCGTGCGCCCGGTCGACGGCGAGCGCGCGCCCAGCGTGACGCGCTTGACGATGTAGCCGTTGCGCTCCAGCGCGGTGAACAGCTCCTGCACCACGGCGTAGTGGTTGCGCGTGGTGGTGCGGGTGAACAGGTCGTAGCTCAGGCCCAGACCGTGCAGGTCCTCCACGATCACCCGGTTGTAGCGGTCGGCGAGCTCGCGCGCGGTCACCCCGTCGGCGTCCGCCTGCACCTGGACCGGGGTGCCGTGCTCGTCGGTGCCCGAGACCATGAGCACGTCGTGACCGGCCATGCGCATGTACCGGCTGAAAACGTCGGAGGGCACTCCGAAGCCGGAGACATGACCGATGTGGCGCGGGCCGTTGGCGTAGGGCCAGGCGACCGCGGCGAGAACGTGACTCATGGGTACCAAGAGTAGTGAGCGGCCGGGCCGGCGAGCGAACGGATTCGTTCTGCCCTCCGCGAGATCCCTATTTATCACGACACGCCCCGTTCAAAACACGATCGGGGCCTGGCCGCGTAGTCCAATGGAGCCGTGCTCGGAGACACGCCACAACCTGGGGAAACGCCTCGCGGCGAAAGTGACCCGTGGTCGCTCGCCGATCCCGACGCGTCCTGGTGGCGCGGCGAGACCGACCGCTCGTCCGGCCCGCGACCCGCTCAGCCCGGCCGCACGTCCGCGCGCCCGGCTGACCAGCCCGCGGGCGGCACCGGCGTGCTGCTGCCACCCGCGGCGGTGCCCCGCACCGGCGAGGCGGCCGAGGCCCACGCGGCCGGCGCCGAGGACGTGGCCGGACAACTCGCCACGCCCGCTGCCGCGACCACGGGGACGGCCCCGGCCCGGCCGGCGGCCCCCGTCCTCGCCGAGCCGGCCGCGGTCGAACGCGACCATGACCAGCCCGACCCGCACCGCTACAACCCGTTGCGGCCGCCCGCCGGGTACGTCGCCAAGCCCCTCGACGCGCCCTTCCCGAAGACCACAGCGATCCCCAAGACCACGGAGATTCCCAAGACCACGGCGATCCCCAAGGCCACGGTGACGCCGCCGCCGGACGACGTGATGGTGCTGCCCGAACCGAGCCTGCACCACCGCCCGACCGTGCCGCTGGACCGTCCGATGCCCGCGCGGCCCCGCCAGGGCGGCTCCTCCGTCCCCCGTTCCACCGAGCCGCTGCCCACCGAGCCGCTGCCCACCGAGCCGCTGCCCCCCGCGACCGGCTCGCCGGTCACCGACGCCCGCCTCGAACGGCTCGAGAACTCCTCGTTCTGGCGCGACCCGGCCGACGACACGATCGAGGTGCCGCCGGGCGAGGAGCCCGCCGCCCCGGCGCCCACGCTCAACCGGCCCCGCCACCGCGGGAAGGGCCGGGCCGCGCGCCGGCCCAGCGGCCGGCCCGTGTCGGCCCAGCTGTCGCTGGTGGCGCTCGGCCTGGTCGCGGCGTTCTTCGCCTGGGTGAGCGCCGAACCGTTCTGGCTCGCGGTCGGTCACGGCGATCAGGGGTACGCCACCACGACGCGCTGCATCGGCGACGGCGTCACGCAGCGCTGCGCGGGCCAGTTCACCGACGCCGGCGGCACCTACACGATGACGCAGGTGCGGCTGCTGGGCGTCGAGGGATCGGCGCGGCAGCCCGGCGCGGTCACCCCGGCCCGGATGGTCAACCCGGACAGCCTGCGGGCGTACGTCGCCGGGACCGGCCCGCTGCTGCAGCTGCGCTGGATGCTCGGTTTCGCGCTCGTGCTGCTCTGCGGCTACGCCATCTCGGGGGTCACCAAGGCGCGGCGGCTCGAGACGGCCCGGGCCCGGCGGGTGGCGGTGCTGCTGAGCCTGGCCGGCCCGCTGGCGCTGCTGGCCGGGTTCCTGGCCGCGGCCTACTGACCGTGCACCAGCGCGTACACCTCGCGCTTACGGATCCCGTACTCGTCGGCGACCGCCTGGATCGCGTCGCGCCGTGACAGTCCGGCCGCCTCGCGCTCGGCCACCGCGGCCCGCAGGTCGTCGTCCGGGGGACGCTCGGCCGCCCGCTGCGGGGCGCCGGCCACGACCACGGTGATCTCGCCGCGGGGTTCCTCGCGGACGGCCCAGTCCGCGAGCTCGGCCGCGGTGCCGCGCCGGATCTCCTCGTACGTCTTGGTCAGCTCCCGGCAGACCGCGGCGGCCCGCTCGTCGCCGAAGGTGGCGGCCAGGTCGGCCAGCATGCCGGCGATGCGGTGCGGCGCCTCGAAGAAGACCAGGGTGCGCGGCTCGGTGGCCAGTTCCCGCAGGCGGGTGCGGCGGTTCGATCCCGTACGGGGGAGGAAGCCCTCGAAGACGAAGCGGTCGCTGGGCAGCCCGGAGAGCGCGAGCGCGGTCGTCACGGCGCTCGGGCCGGGCGCGGCGGTGACCGGATAGCCGGCGTCCAGGGCCGCCCGCACCAGGCGATATCCCGGATCGGAGACGCTCGGCATGCCGCCGTCGGTCACCACCGCGACCACCGCGCCACCGGCCAGCGCCTCGACCAGCTCGGGGGTACGCCGTTCGTCGTTGCCCTCGAAATAGGAGACGACCCGGCCGGTGACCGTCACGCCCAGGTCCCGGGTGAGCCGGGCCAGGCGGCGGGTGTCCTCGGCGGCGATCACGTCGGCGGTGGACAGCACCTCGCGCAGCCGGACCGAGGCGTCGCCGATGTTGCCCAGCGGGGCGCCGAGCAGAACGACCCGGCCTTTCTCTGTCGCGTCCACGGCGAAAGTCCATCACACGACCGGGGGCGGTGACGGCAGGCGTCACCTCCGGGCCGCACGCCCTACGATCGCGGAGTGACTACGGCGCCCGCGACGGAGACTCAGCTCACCCCGGATCCGCCCCCGGCGGCCGAGCCCGGGGGCGTCCGTGGCGTCCCCGACATCGTCCGGCGGCGGCTCAGCACGCTGGACAACTGGCTCAACCCGCACTCGTGGCTGGTCACCGCCGTCATCGTGACGATCGCGGCGATCCTGCGGCTCAACGGGATCAGCAACCCGAAGGGGTACATCTTCGACGAGGTGTACTACCCGACCGACGCGTGGGACATGCTGCAGCACGGCGTCGAGTGGGACGAGAAGTCCAACAGCGCGGCCTACGTGGTGCACCCGCCGCTGGGCAAATGGCTGATCGCGCTGGGTGAGCTGCTGTTCGGCAACACCGAGCTGGGCTGGCGCTTCTCGGCCGCGATCGCCGGCACCGCGATGATCCTGATCCTGATCCGGGTCACCTACCGGCTGTTCCACTCGGTGCTGCTGGCCGGGATCGCGGGCCTGCTGATGACGCTCGACGGCTTCCAGCTGGTGCTCTCGCGCACCTCGTTGCTCGACATCTTCCTGGGCACCTTCATCCTCGCCACGTTCGCCGCGCTGGTGCTCGACCGCGACCACTACCGGCGGCAGTGGCTGCGAGCGCTCGAGAACGGCTTCGATCCCGACAAGACCGCCGCGGTGCCGCGCATCGTGCCGTGGTGGCTGCTGGTCGCCGGCGCGACGTTCGGCCTGGCCTGCGGGGTCAAGTGGAGCGCGCTGTTCTTCGCGCCGTTCCTGGCCGCCCTGGTCATCGTCTGGCGGGCGCAGGCGCGCCGCTCGGCCGGGGTGCGTGGCCCGTTCCTGGCCGGCGCCGTGGGCGATATCGGCTGGCTGTTCCTCAGCTTCGCGATCACGTTCGGCATCTACCTGGCCACGTGGACCGGCTGGTTCGTCACCGACACCGGCTGGTTCCGGCACGACCGCGAGGCCAACGGGCTCAGCGAGCCGCCGGTCATCGGGCCGCTGCTCAACCTGTGGCACTACCACCACGAGGCCTACCGCTTCCACAGCGGCCTGACCGAGCGGCACATCTATCAGTCCTGGCCGTGGCAGTGGCTGCTGCTGGGCCGGCCGGTCGCGTTCTACTGGAACACCAACGGCAGCTGCGGCGCGCCCAGCTGCGCCCGCGAGATCCTGTTGCTCGGCACGCCGATCCTGTGGTGGTCGTTCCTGCCCGCGCTGGCCGGACTGGTGTGGTTCGGCCTGTCCCGCCGCGACTGGCGCGCGTGGGCGATCCTGGTGCCCGCGGTCGCCGGGCTGCTGCCGTGGTTCTACTACGCGGTCAAGGACGGCCGCACGATGTTCTCGTTCTACGCCCTGCCGGCCCTGCCGTTCCTGATCCTGGCCGTCGTCTACGTGCTGGGCGCCCTCATGACTCCCCCCGGCGGCATCCGGCAGGGCTCGTCACGGTCGGACCGCCAGTTGATAGGCACGGTGGTGGCCGCTGCCTACATCGTGCTGGTGGCCGCCTGTTTCGCGTATTTTTACCCTATTTTCGTGGGCCAGGTCATCCCGTACGAAAGCTGGTCGAACCGCATGTGGCTGGGCGGGCGCTGGATCTGAGACGGGTTCGAGGAGCGGGGTCGAGGTGCGGCTCGGCTTCACTTCTCGAACGCGCCTCAGGCCGCGCCGGGGAGCGGGCCGAGCCCGCGCTGAGCCGCACCACCCGCGCCGAGCCCATCAACAGCGCAGCCCCCGCCGCAACGGAGTGCGGAGCGAGGGCTGAAAAGATAAGGGCGCGCCCCGATCGCCTGCCACGGGGGAAGCGGGCGATAGGGGCGCGCAAGGTGAAGCTTAGCCACCTCTGAGGGCGGATACAACGGGCAGCTGGGAGAACTTTCAAATTTCGACCATGCTCACATGAACAATTCGGACATAACCGTGTATTATCCTTAAGAGTCGCAATTAGGGCCGTGAAGAAGCTTCGCCATTTCGCCTCTTTCACTGTCACCAATACGACAGGAAAACATTTAGAAAATTGGCGTAACCTTTCGCCTTCCACCATTCCCCCGCAGCTCAGAGGAATGACGTCGGTCGTGGCACATACGACCCACCATCTGGTCAAACGCGAAGCCTCATCATTTCGGCTGAAATCCGGGTAACGATCATCCGTCACTCGCCGGAGTGAGCATGCCCAAGATCGCCATTTATCTTTTTAAGCTCGCTGCGTGACAACGCAGGAGCCAGAAAACCCGCATTTCGTAGCGACCGACGTGTCCGAGACCGAGGTGATCTCTGTCGAGATGCCCGCCCCGGTGTTCGTGGACAGCACCGGGCGCCGCAGCCGGTTCCTCCGGCGGATCGCGTACGCCTTCGGCGTGCTGGTCATGCTCTACGGCGGACTGATCAGCGTCAGCCTCGCCGGTGGACCGGTCCGTTCCAGCGCCGTGCTGCCGCTGCCCGGGCTCGAGCCCGAGGAGAAGCCGGCCGCCAAGCCCAGCCCCCCACCGTCGGCGTCACCGTCGCCCAGCCCGACGCAGGCCGCGCGGGCGCTCTACGTGGCGGAGGCTCTGCCGCGGCGCACCACCGCGCGCCCGCCGGCGCCGCGGCTGGAGTCGACCCGGACGCCGACGGCGACCAGGACGCCGAGCCCGTCGGCGTCGCCGACCAAGACCAAGTCGGCCACGCCGCCCAAGAAGCCCGAGTCGGCCACCGTGACCACCAAGCCGACGGATCCGCCGGTCATCGTTCCGCCGGTCGGGACCCCGCCGACGAGCCCGACCACCGAGCCGCCGACCGTGCCCGTCCCGGTCCCGCCGGCACCGCCCGGCACGGGCGGTGGCGGCACCGGCGGAACCGGTGGAGGAACCGGCGTCGACGACCCGACGAGCCCGAGCCCGACCGGCTCGGGCTCCGGCTCGTCCGGGGGCGGCTCGGGCGGCTCGGGCGGCTCGGGCGGCTCGGGCGGCTCGGGCGGCGCCGGTACGACGTCCGGCGGCAACGGCACCAGCGGGTCGGCCGGCAGCGGAGGGTCGGCCGGCAGCTCCAGCACCGGCAGCTCCAGCACCGGCAGCTCCACGAACGGCGGCTCGGACGCGGACGGCCGGAATGCCTCCTCGGGCGGCGCCGACCGGACCACGAACTCCGGCGACGACGACCCCGCCCCCGCGCGACCGGCCCCCGTCGCGACCACCCTCCAGGCGACCGACCTGGTCGTCTCCCGTGCCCAGGACCTGACCTCCAAGGTGCTTCCGTGACCTCCCACGTCCCCGCCCACCAGGCCCCGGCGCCCAACACGCCGCCGCCGATGCCGGTCCGCAAGCCTCCCCGGGGCCGCGGACCGGTGCGCCGGCGTCTGCTCCCCCGGCCCCGGGTGCTGCTCGGCACGCTGCTCCTGGTCGTCTTCGTCGCTGTCCTGGTGGTGCAGGCGTACGTCAACGCGGAGTTCAAGGGCGACCACGTCGAATCCGAGGTCGGCGACAACGCCACCGTCCCCGACGAGATCCTCAACGGCGGCCCGGTCATCAACACGACCGGCGGCCAGGAGAGCACCAGCCGGATGCCTCCCAAGACCATCGCGCTGACCTTCGACGACGGCCCCGATCCGGTGTGGACGCCACGCATCCTCGACGTGCTCAAGGAGTACGACGCGCACGGCACGTTCTTCGTGGTGGGGTCCGAGGTCTCGCGGCACCCCGAGCTGACCAAGCGGATCACCGACGACGGCAACGAGCTCGGCCTGCACACGTTCACCCACGCCAACCTGCAGCGCATCGCGCCCTGGCGGCGCAACCTCGAGCTGTCCCAGACCCAGGTCGCGATCGCCCGCGCCACCGGCGTGCACACCAACCTGGCCCGTTTCCCGTACTCGTCGAAGAACGACGCGATCGACGACGAGAACTGGAAGATCATCAAGGACGCGGGCCGGCAGGGCTACCTGGTGGTCGTCAACGACACGGACAGCCAGGACTGGCAGCGCCCCGGAGCCGAACGGATCGTGCGCAACGCCACCCCGCCCGGCGACACCTCGGCCGTCATCCTGTTCCACGACGCCGGCGGTGACCGCCGGCAGACCATCGACGCCCTCCGGCGGTTCATCCCGGCCATGCAGGCGCGCGGCTACACGTTCACGACGGTCACCGAGGGCCTGAACCGCACGATCGAGCAGAGCAACGCCGCCGCGGTGAACGCCAGACCCGTACCCAACCTGCCGGAGAACCCGGACGCGGCCACCAGCGACGTCTGGCGCGGCAGCGCGGTGGTCTGGACCGTCCGCCTGGCCGACGGGCTGGTCTGGGTCATCGCCGTCCTGTTCCTGGTCGTCGGGGCGCTGACCATCGGGCGTACGGCGCTGTTGCTGCTCCTCGCCACCCGGCACACCCGGCAGCGCCGCAAGCCCGGCTGGAGCTGGGGACGCCCGGTGACCGAGCCGGTGTCGGTGATCGTGCCCGCCTACAACGAGAAGGAGGGCATCGAAGCCGCGGTGCGCTCGCTGGCCGGCGGCGACTATCCGCACATCGAGGTCGTGGTCGTCGACGACGGCTCCACCGACGGCACGGCCCTGCTCGTGGAGCAGATGCGGCTGCCCAACGTCCGGGTGGTGCGCGTGCCCAACGGCGGCAAGTCGAACGCGCTGAACACCGGCATCGCTCTGGCCCGGCACGACCTGATCGTGACCGTGGACGGCGACACGATCTTCGAACCCGACTCGATCACCAAGCTGGTCCAGCCGTTCGCCGATCCGGCGGTCGGCGCGATCGCCGGCAACGTCAAGGTCGGCAACCGGGAGAAGATGGTCGCCGCCTGGCAGCACATCGAATACGTGATCGGCTTCAACCTGGACCGCCGCCTCTACGAGGTGCTCGGCATCATGCCGACGGTGCCCGGGGCGATCGGCGCGTTCCGCCGCGAGGCACTGGCCCAGGTGGGCGGGATCAGCGACGAGACGCTGGCCGAGGACACCGACGTCACGATGGCGATGCTGCGGGCGGGCTGGAAGGTCGTGTACGCCGAGGACGCGAAGGCCTGGACCGAGGCTCCGGCCACCCTCGAGCAGCTCTACCGTCAGCGCTACCGCTGGAGCTACGGCACCATGCAGGCGATGTGGAAGCACCGCCGGGCGCTGTTCGACAAGGGTCCGTCCGGGCGCTTCGGCCGGGTCGGCCTGCCGTTCCTGGCTCTGTTCGGCGTGGCCCTGCCGATGCTCGCCCCGGTCGTCGACATCATGCTCGTCTACGGCCTGGTCTTCTGGGAGCTCGAGGAGACCGTGGTCGCCTGGCTCGGCATGCTCGCCCTGCAGCTGTTCACCGCGGCGGTGGCGTTCCGCTTCGACCGGGAATCGCTCAAGCCGCTGTGGCGGTTGCCGTTGCAGCAGTTCGCGTACCGCCAGCTGATGTATCTGGTGCTGATGCAGTCGGCGACCACCGCCCTGACCGGTGGCCGGTTGCGCTGGCACAAGCTGCACCGGGCCGGCCTGGGCGCGCGGGCCGGCGCGGTGCCGCCACCACCCCAGCAGCTGGTCGCGCCGGTCGTGGACACCTGGCCGTCGACGCTGGGCCAGGGCCGTCCCGAGTCGCACCCGGCGGCCGGCCGCGCGGTCGCCCGTCCCGCGGTGCCGACCCAGACCGTGCGGGAACACGCCGACTTCGGCCCCGAGGACCTTCCGTCAGCCGGCTCGCCCCCGGGTGGCGGCTCCGGCCCGGTCTACACCGGGTAATGCGTCGGCCCGGGCCCCGCTCGAACTGCAGCCGAGCGGGGCCCGGGCCGATGTGCCCGTCCTGAACAGAACCTAGGTCGTGATCAGCTCGTCGAGCAGGGTGGCCGGGTCGGGGGTGGCCGACGGGAACACCACGTGCAGCGAGGTGCCGTCGCCGGGCCGGTCCGACAGCGCCACGGTCGCGTGATGCGCGTCCAGGATCTTCTTGGCCACGGCGAGCCCGCGGTCGGGCCCGACCACGTTCGCCGGGTTGGCGATCGCGCCGTAGTACAGATGCGGGAAGAGCTCGGGACGCAAGCCGTCGGGCATGTCCATGTCGTCGAGATGGACGGCCGGGCCCGATTCGAGGTCGGTGCCGACCCGGACCCGGCCCCCGGGCGGCGTGTACTTCACCGCCGCGAACAACAGGTGGGTCAGCACCTGCTCGAGCCGCACCGGGTCGGCGATGATCGGCAGCGCGGGACCGCCGGCCTGGTTGAGGATCCAGATCTGCTTGGTCGCGGCGATCGGCCGGACCGCCTCGACCGCCCGCCGGGTGATGCCGGTGAGGTCGATCTGACGCATGTGCAGGCTCTCGCCGCCGAAGCCGGCCTCGGCCATCCCGGTCAGATGGTGCAGCAGGTCGAGGACGCCGCGGATGTGCCCGGCGGTGGCCCGGCCCACGAGATCGGCCATCGCGGCGTCGTGCGAGCCGGTCCGGCCCAGCTGTTCGACGTACGCCGAGATCAGCCGCAGCGGGGCCCGGAGATCACCGCCGAGGAGGCCGGCCAGGTCGTCCTTGCGCCGCTCGAGCTCCTGGAGCCGGGCCGTGGTGTTGGCCAGCGCGACCGCGTGCCGGCGCAGCTCCATCTGCGAGGTCACCTGACGGGCCAGCGCCCGCAGCGCCTGCAGCTGCTCGATGTCGAGCCGGCGGGGCTGGTCGTCGACCACACACAGCGTGCCCAGCGCGAAGCCGTCGGTCGTGACCAGCGGGGCGCCCGCGTAGAACCGGATGCCCAAGGGCCCGGTGACCAGTGGGTTGTCGGCGAACCGCTGGTCCTTGGTCGCGTCCGGCACGACCATCAGGTCGCTCCCGAGGATCGCGTGCGAGCAGAATGAGACGTCCCGGCCGGTTCCGGTCTGTTCCGTGCCGACCCGCGCCTTGAACCACTGCCGGTCGGTGTCGAGCAGGGTGACCAGCGACATGGGCGTGCCGCACACGTTCGACGCCAGCGCGACGATGTCGTCGAAGTCCTGCTCGGGTTCGCTGTCGAGGATGTCGAGGGAGTAGAGGGCGGCGAGCCGGTCGGTTTCGTTGTCCGGCAGGGGAGCTTTCATGGGCACCTCCGAAGGCCTGCTTCAGAGGTACCACACGAAAGTAGCAGTCCTGACTTTTCGGACAGCCGCCTAGGCGGTCAGCGAGCCCGCCGGACGCCACTGCTTGAGCGGCTGGGTCGCCACCGGCCAGCCCAGGTGGGTGCGCAGCTCCTCCGGGGTGCAGAGGATGTCGGCGCCCAGCTCGGTCTCGGCGACCTTGCGCGCGGCCACCGGGTCGGGGTCGTAGCCGTACACCTCGGGCCACTGACGCCGCAGCCGGGGCTCGCCGCCGAACGTCGGGTCGGCGTTCTCCAGCACCATCGGGTCGCCGTAGACCGCGCCCTGGGCCCCGGCCAGCAGGCCGTACCAGATCGCGCTGCACAGGCGGTTGGACACGACGCGCTTGTGCCGCCGCAGCTCGGCGAGCTGACGCACCAGGAAGTCACGGTCGTGGTCACGCCACCAGAAGCCGCGGTAGCCGTGGCAGATCACCCGGAAGCCGGCCTTCTCGTACAGCCGGCGGATCGCCTTGACCTTGTGCTCGTTCCAGTACAGGCAGACGGTGAGCGGGCCGGTCTCGTGAGCCTTGATCTCGTCGATGAGGCGCTGGTGGTCACCCATCACCTCCTGCCCCTCCCAACCGTGGAAGGGGTAGAAGATCGTGCCGTCCCGCTGCGACTCGTCGACCGGGGTCTCGTCCATCTCGAGGAGATAGGCGAAGGGCGAGCCGATCGCGATGACGTCGCGGCGGCCCTGCGACCACGCCCGGCGCCGCACCTGCTCGGACCAGACCAGCAGCCGGCTGCCGTCGACGAACGGCACCCCGGGGGCCAGGCCGTCGCCGATGTTCCACCCGTGCTGCAGGTAGCCCTGCATGCGCGGCGGGTGCATCCAATCGTCCAGCTGGGCGTAACGGGCAAGCAGATGGGCGTGACCGTAGTAGTAGTTGGCGTGGTGCATACCCTCATCCAGACAGCGCAGCGGTGGGCGATACGGTCGGTCGGCGTCGCAAAGGAACGTACGGCGAGCGATTGTACCGTTCGGATCGACCATCAACTAACGGCGTCGACGCCGTCGGAGGACGACTGATGAAAGACCAGGCGGGGCCGGTTGTCCCGGTCCGGGCGCGGGGCGCCTATCGCCAGTCGGCGCTGGTGCTCGGCACGGCTCAGCTCGGCGGGGCGTACGGGATAGCCAACCGCACCGGCGTGCCGGACGACGGTGCCACGGCGCGCATGCTGACCACCGCCCAGGAGCTCGGGGTCACCCATCTCGACACTGCCCGGGCGTACGGCGACAGCGAGCGACGGGTCGGCGCCGCGCTGCCCGGACTCGACCTGGCCGTCATCACCAAGATCGGCCCGGGCGCCCCGGTGCGGGAGAGCCTCGCCGCCAGCCGCGAGGCCCTGGGCATCACCGGTCCGCTGACGGTCCTGCTGCACCGCGCGGCCGACGCCGCAGCCGGCTGGTCCGACCTGCGCCGCTGCCTGGAAACCGGCGAGGCCGACCGGGTGGGCGTCTCGGTGCAGTCACCCGACGAGCTCCGCCAGGTGCTGCGGCTGCCCGATCTCGGCTACGTCCAGCTGCCGTGCAACATCCTCGACCGGCGCTGGCTGTCCGCCTTCCCGGACTTCTCGGAGGACCACCCCGACCTGGTGGTGACCGTGCGCAGCGCGTACCTGCAGGGCCTGCTCGCCGCGGGCAGCAGCGTGACGTGGCCGCATCTGCCCGACGCCGAGCGCGACGCGGTGGTGGCGACCCTCGACCGGCTCGCCGCCGAGTTCGGCCGCCAGGACCGCCGGGACCTCTGCCTGGCCTACCTGCTCTCGCTGCCCTGGGTCACCTCGCTGGTGGTCGGGGCCGAGACCGAGGAGCAGCTGCGCGGCAACGCCGACCTGATCAGCCGCAAGCCGCTCACCGAGGCGGAACGGGAGCAGGCGCTGGCCGAGCTGCCCGAGATGCCGGTGGAGCTGCTCGACCCGAGCCGGTGGAACGCATGACCCCCGACGAGCTCTTCGGCCTGCGCGGGCGGGTCGCCGTGGTGACCGGCGCGACCGGCCGCCTCGGCCAGGTGATGGCCGGGGCGCTGGCCGGCGCCGGGGCGACCACCTACCTGGTCGGCCGCGACCAGGCCCGGCTCGACGCGCTGGCCGCGAAGCTGGGCGACCACACCCGGCCCGCCCGCTGCGACGTCACCGCCGACGACGACGTCGCCGCCCTGGGCGCCCGGCTGCGCGACGAGCAGGGCCGGGTCGACGTGGTGGTGCACAACGCGCACGTGGGCCGGGGCGGCTCGCTGCGCACGTCCCGGACGGCCGACTACCTGGAGGCCGCCGACCTCGCGCTGGGTGCCTTCCAGCGCCTGCTCGACGCGACCCGCGACCTGCTGACAGCCGCAGCCGCCGACGGGTCCCCCTCGATGATCAACGTCGCCTCGATGTACGGCCTGGTCAGCCCCAAACCGCAGCTGTACGACACGCCGGAGGCGGGCAACCCGCCGTACTACGGCGCCGTCAAGGCCGGCCTGGTGCAGCTCACCCGGTACGCGGCGGTGGAGCTGGGCCCGGCCGGCATCCGGGTCAACTGCGTGACCCCCGGCCCGTTCCCCGGCGAGGGCGGCGACCCCGCCCTGCTCGGCCGGCTGGCCCAGCAGACGCCCCTGGGCCGCGTCGGCGACCCGGCCGAGATCGCGACCACGGTGCTCTACCTGGCCTCGCCGCGCTCGAGCTACGTCACCGGCACCAACGTCGTCGTCGACGGAGGCTGGACCGCCTGGTGAGCGTCCCCGGACGACTGCCGCCCGGGGCTCTGTCGGCATGCCAGGATCCACCCATGGCTGATCCCGGCACGATCCGTTCGTGGAACGGCGACGAAGGTTGGGGCGTCATCGAATCGGCAAGGTGCCCCGGCGGTTGCTGGGCTCATTTCAGCACGGCGGCGACCGCCGGGGAGTTCGCCTTCTCCCCCGGTGACCCGGTATTGCTGGAATGGGAGCCGGCTGATCAGGACGGTTATGCCTACCGCGCGGTGCGCTTCTGGCCCGCCGACCGGGAACCCGTCGACCGGTCCACCCACTCCGGCACCGGCGCGGCCTACCGCAGCACTCTGACGTTGACGTTCGATCCCCCGGAGCCGACCGCTCACCAGCAGGCCGGGCGTTCATCGCCAGGCCGAGACACCACCGGGATCGCCTGTGTGCTGCCCGCGGGGCCGTAACTGCCACACCGGGGCTGACCACGACACCGTGGGGTTTCCGGGGCTCGGCCCCGGAGCAGATATGACGAGTGCCCCGGGTCCGCGCTTTCCGCGGACACGAGGCACCAGAACTCGTGGAGCTGTGGGGATTTGAACCCCAGACCCCCTCGATGCGAACGAGGTGCGCTACCAGACTGCGCCACAGCCCCTTACCAGCCCTCGGACAGCTGTCCGGGGAACCGCAGCAAGGCTAACAGGTCAGGCGCTACACCCGCGAACCGACCCCACCTACGCGGTGTGGTGCCGGCCGCCCGCCTCGTACGCCCGGCCGCGCAGGCCGCCGGTCCGGCGGTAGTAGACCGAGGGCGCCGCGGCCGGTGGCTCCTCGCGGTCCAGGCCCATGGCCGTCCGGCGGGCCGCCTCGCGCTGGGCGGCCAGTTGCTTCTGCTTCTCGCGGCGGTCGTGCGCCCGCCGGGCCTGTTCGCGCCGCACCATGGCCTGCTGGGCGGCCAGCCAGGCGGCCTCGCGGGCCTCGATCCGGCGGCGCTTGCGGTCGGCCAGGGCCCGGTTGCGCAGGTGCACCAGGTCGATGGCGAGCAGCATGCCGGTGACCGCGAAGCCGATCCAGAAGCCGGGGCCCACGGCCAGCACGCCGACCAGCTCGATGATGTTGAGCAGCAGCAGCGCCGCGAAGACCCGGCGGCGGCGGACGACCGCGGGGGTGTGCCGCCGTTGCGGGGCGCGGCGGGCCGGGCGGCGGCCGGGGGTGACCAGGCGCAGACGGCGCTGAGGTTTTTCCGGGGTGGCCGGAACCGTAACCGTGACCAGCCGTCCGGGGTTGATCGGTCGGCGTCCGGGCACAGTGCGCCGACGGCGGTGGCGCTGAAGCACCCTCGCCGTGGACGACGCCCGCTCCGCGGCGAGCCGCTCGGTGGCGTCGTACCGGCGAACGAGCGCCGGTGCGAGAGCGAGCAGTCCGGCCGCGGCGAGGACGGCGAGGAGCACCGAGGTCGGCACCCTCACCCCTCCCGTCAGCTACGGGCGGCCCGCTTTACACGTCTACGGTGGCGGACCGCAAGACCCAATCTCCCCGAGGCTACGGGCGCGAGCTGCGGAAACATGCTCGACGCGCCGGGCGTGTCGGGCAGTAAGGATCAATCGGCACACCCGGGTCAGGCCCGTACGCGTCGCCACCGGGCCAGCAGCCCGCCTTCGGCGGCGATCTCCTCGCTGGTCAGGGCGTATCCAAGATGATCGCGCCAGTTGCCGTCGATATGCATGTAGCGCTGGTGGTAGGCCTCCTCGCGGAAACCCAGCTTCTCGACCACGCGACGGGACGGCGTGTTCTCCGGTCGGATGTTGACCTCGATGCGGTGCAGGCCGCCGGGGCCGAACGCGTGGTCGACGGCGAGCGCCAGGGCGGTGGGGATCACGCCCTGACCGGCGACCCGATGGTCGACCCAGTATCCGGCGTACGCCGAACTGAAGGCCCGCCGGACGATGTTGCCCAGGTTGAGGTGGCCGACGAGCCGCTCGCGGCCGTCGGACCCGCGCAGGCAGACCGCGAACGGCATGCTCTCGCCGCGCCGCGCCGACCGGCGCATGTCCTGGTAGACGTAGCTGTAGGCCCGGGTGGAGTTCATCTCGGACCACGGGCCGGGCGGGGCCGACTCCCAGGGGGCGAGCCACTCCCGGTTGGCGATGCGCACCTCGGACCAGGACCGGCCGTCGCCGCGTTTGTAGGGCCGCAACACCACCGGACCGTCCGCCAGCACGGCGGGCCACCCGGGTGTGGACCCCAGCATCATCGCCTCCGGTCGAGAAGCAGCACGTCGACGGTCGAGCCGGCGGCCGCCGTGGTGACCCGTTCGCCGAGCACCAGCAGACCGTTGGCCTCGGCCAGGCCCGAAAGAGTGTAAGGCCCACCGGCCAGCGGCTGCACGGTGTGCCCGCCGCCACGCCGTTCGGCCACGTGGGCGGGCCGGAACTCGCGCAGCCCACCGGGTGAGGACACCGTCTCGAGCAGGTGCGCCTTGACGCTGGGCCGGAAGACCGGCTCGGACCCGGCCAGCAACTGGATGACCGGGCGGGCCAGCACCTCGAAGCCGATCAGCGCGGCCCCGGGCTCGCCGGGCAGGCACACGACCGGCACCTCTTCACCGCCGACCGTACCGAAACCGAGCGTGGCGCCGGGGCAGAGCGCGACATCGGTGAACTCGACGACGCCGCGCCCCGGGTCACGCCGGGAGAGCACCCGCCGCAGCATGTCGCCCGGGCCGGTGCCCGTACCGCCGGTGGTGATGATCAGATCGGCCCGCAGGGTCTGGTCCTCGAGCAGCCCGCGCAGGCCCTCGGGGTCGTCGTCACAGATGCCGATCCGGTACGCCAGGGCGCCCGCCTCGACCGCGGCGGCCGTCAGCGCGTGCGAGTTGGCGTCGACCACCTGCCCCGGCTGGCTGGGCCGGCCCACGTCGACCAGCTCGTCGCCGGTGGCCACGACGACCACCCGCGGGCTGGGCCGCACCACGACGTGCCCGATGCCCGAGGCGGCGAAGGTGGCCACCATCGGCGGTGTCACGTACGCCCCGGCCGGGGCCAGCACCTGGCCGGCCGCGACCTCGTCACCGGCCCGGCGTACGCCCGAACCCCGCTTGGGCGCGTGCAGGATCTCGACCGCCGCCATGCCCTGGTCGGTCCAGTGCACGGGCACGACCACGTCGGCGCCGATCGGCAGCGGGGCGCCCGCGGCCACCGAGAAGCAGGTGCCCGGGGTGAGCCGCACCGGGCGCCAGCTGGCCGCGCCGAGGTCACCCACGACGTTGAGCCGGACCGGTCGCGGCCCGCCCTCGAACCGCCCGAAGGACGGGTGGGAGCCGACCCGCCCGGCTCCGGAGAGGTCTTCCCAGCGGGCCGCGTATCCGTCGATCGCGGCCTGGTCGAAGGCCGGATAGGGGTGCGGCGCGAGCACGTCGTTGGCCAGCACGTTGCCGTGCGCCTGGGTCAGGTCGAGGTCGAGCGGAGGCAGCGCCCGCAACCTGCGCAGCACGCTGCCCAGGTACTCGGCGAGAGGCTTCAGCTCGTTGGCGGCCGCCTCGGCATCGGCCGTGGCCGTCATCCCCTCGCACCGCCGGCGACGAACTCGGCCAGCCAGCTCCGGAACTCCTCGCCCAGGTCGTCGCGCTTGGCCGCCAGCATGACGACCGTCTGCAGGTAGCCCAGCGGCATGCCGGTGTCGTAGCGGTGGCCGCGGTAGACGATGGCGTGCACCGGGACGCCGTCGGCGAGCAGCTTCGCCATCGCGTCGGTCAACTGGATCTCGTCTCCGCTGCCCGGCCTGGTGTCGGCGATGGCCTCGAAGATGCTGCCCGGCAGGATGTAGCGGCCGAGGACGGCAAGGTTGCTGGGCGCCTCCTCGGGGGCCGGCTTCTCGACCAGGCCGTTCACCTCGACGATGTCGTCACCCTCGCCCGACGGGGTCACCGAGGCGATCCCGTAGCGCGATGTCTCCTCGGGCTTGACCTCGCCCAGGGCCAGCACGATGCCACCCGTACGGGCCTGGAGATCGAGCATCGCGGGCAGCAGCGGCTTGTCCTCCTCGAGGAACTCGTCGCCCAGCAGCACCGCGAACGCCTGATCACCGACGTGCGAGGCGGCGGTGCCGACCGCGTGGCCGAGACCCAAAGCCTCGCCCTGACGGACCGTGTAGATGTCGGCGAGCTCGCTCGTACGCCGGACGGCGGCGAGGCGCTCGAGGTCGCCCTTCTTCTCGAGGCGGGCCTCGACGTCCGGGCGCCGGTCGAAGTGGTCGACCATCGAGGTCTTGCCCCGCCCGGTGACCAGCAGCACGTCGGTGAGGCCGGCGGCGGCGGCTTCCTCGACGACGTACTGCAGCACGGGCCGGTCTACGATCGGCAGCAGCTCCTTGGGCACGGCCTTGGTCGCCGGCAGGAACCGGGTCGCCAGGCCGGCCGCCGGAATGACGGCCTTCACCGCCCGGCGCCCGGACGCGTGCGCGTTCGAGGTCATCAAGGTCACCGCACCTTCGCTGATTCGTGCCCGTGCTCTGCCGCGAGACTATCGGCCACGCCTATGTTGCGGCGGTCGTGGCGCGCTCGGCACAGCCGTCGCCGGATGGAAATCCCCTTCATGATCGCCTGGTGAAACCCCTGACTTCGTCACATCGGTCGGTTCGGCCAACCGGTACGTGTCCCGGCCGGCCTTCTTGGCGGCGTAGAGGGCACGGTCGGCGGCCGCCAGCACCTGCAGTGAATTCTCGCCGTGCTCCGGATAGACCGCCACTCCGATGGACACGCTGATCGGGATCTGGGCGTCCTCGACCGTCACCGGACGGTCACGCACCGCCGCGCCGAGACGCTCGGCCACGATCGCCCCGCCGTACGCGTCGGTCTCGGGCAACAGCACCACGAACTCCTCACCACCCTGGCGGAACGCCACGTCGACCTCGCGCAGCCCGATCCGGATGCGCCGGGCGAACTCGCCGAGCACCGCGTCCCCGGCCGCGTGCCCGTACGTGTCGTTCACGTCCTTGAAGTGGTCGAGGTCGAGCACCAGCACCGCGAGCATCCGCCCGAAGCGGCTGGCCCGCTCCACCTCGCGGCGCAACGACTCGCGCAGATAGCGGTAGTTCCACAGCCCGGTCAGGGGATCGGTCAGCGAGAGCCGCTGGGCCTCCTCGTGCAACCGCACGTTGGACACCGCGACGCCGGCCTGACCGGCGAACGTCCGCAGGGTGCTCAGGTCGGAGTCGTCGAAGGTGTCCCCGCCGACCCGGTCGTAGAGGGCGAGCACGCCCAGGGTCTCGGGAAACGTCGGATCACCGGGCTCCTCGGGCACGCCCGGAGCGCAGATCGGCACGGCCACATAGGTACGGCAGGGCGGCTCGGCCGAGGCGATGCCACCCCGGCCGCGACGGGGCTCCCCGGTCGCGGCCACGGCGCCGAGCACCCCCTCGCCGATCGGCAGGCGCTGCTGGGGCAGGTCGCTCTCGGGGACGTCCCAGCGCCCGGCCAGCCCTATCCCGCACTGGGCCACCAACTGGCCGGCGGGCCGGTCGATCAGCAGCACGAGGCCGGCCCGGGCGCCGGTCGCGGCCAGGGCCGTCCGCAGGATCACCTGGAGGATGCGCTGCAGGTCATGGGTGCTGGAGAGGGTCTCGCCGAGGATCGCCAGGTGCCCGCGCAGCTGGTCCCGGCTGGCGGTCAGCGCCTGCACGTAGGCCTGCAGCTCGCGGGTCATCCGGTTGAAGGTGGCGGCCAGCCGGCCCAGCTCGTCGGGGTGCGGGATCGGGACGCGGGTGTCGAGCTCGCCGTCGGCGACCCGGTCGGCGGCCCACGCGAGGTCACCCAGCGGGCGGGTGGTGGACCGGGCCAGCCAGCGCGCGACCAGGACGGCGACCAGGGCGGCGACGAGAACCACGGCCGGCAGCACGACGTACAGGAAGGACGGTGTGCTCGGGGGCACGGTCAGCGTGAGGGCGAGCGGCTGACCGGTTTGCGGGAGCAGAAGGCGGCGTTCTCCCGCGGGCTGTTCCGTCGAGGTGAAGGTCACATCGGTGCCGCCGGCCGCCCGGAGCCGGGACAGGAAGGCGTCGTCGACCGACCGGACCGCGGTGATGGTGAGGTCGCCGGTGACCGCCCGCGCGGCGAGTGAGCTGGTGGGAGCGTTGACAACGTCGTCGGGCGGCGACGCGCAGTCCCGCCGGTCGTCGGCCGTGGTCGTGTCGCCGACGGGCCCCGGGGCGGTCTCGGCTATCCGGATGTCGGTGGCCAGGCCGCGGGCGACGAGCTGGCCGGCCACGTCCGCCCGGTCGTCGGCGGGCACCACGGCCACCGCGTCGGCTGCGGCCTGGAGCTGGAGGCAGGTCGCGGCCACGCCGGTCCGCACCGTCGTCGCGGCATGGTCGAGGCGCTCGGCGGTCCGATCCCGGCTCACCGTGGCGACCGTGATGGCGACGAAGAGGGAACCGAGCAGGACCGGACCGAGCACAACCACCAGGAATGCAGTGGTGAGCCGGCCACGTAGCGTCACGCATCCTCCCGGCTGTGGCCCTCTTCGGAGCGATGCTGACATAGTGTGCACCGTTTGCCGCTTTCCAAAAGGGGGTGTTGCATGTCCGATTCAGCCCGTGATGCGGAACGATCTCGAGCTGCCAAGATCGCGCTCCGCAATCGTCTCCTCACTTCCCGTCGCTCTCTCTCGTCCAACGAGCTAGCCGCCGCTGCCGCACAAATCCGGGACCAAACCGTTTCCCTCGTACGCCGGAGGAGCCCCTCGGTCATCGCGGCGTATGTCCCGATCGGGTCCGAGCCCGGCGGTTCCTCGCTGGTTGCCGCCCTCGCGGCCGAAGCTCAGGCGCTGACGTCCGACGCGCTGACCGTTCTGCTGCCTGTCCTGCTTCCCGATGGCGACCTGGACTGGGCGGCTCCCGCTTCACCGGCCGCTGGACTGCCACCCGATTCGGGGGTGCCTTCCGGCGCCGGGGTGCCTTCCGGCGCCGGGCTCTCCTTGGTCGCCGGCCCGCGCGGGTTGCTGGAACCCGGCGGACCACGGCTCGGGCCGTCGGCCATCACCACCGCCGAGCTGGTGTTCGTGCCGGCGCTCGCGGTGGACCGCCGCGGTCTGCGGATGGGCCGCGGGGGCGGCTCCTACGACCGCGCGCTCTCGCGGTTGCCGGCCACGGGCGGACCGCTGGTGGTGGCTCTGCTGCACGACGGAGAACTGGTCGACTCGGTGCCGTCGGAGCCGCACGACCGCCCGGTTCACGCGGCGATCACCCCCGGCGGCGGCCTGACCGTTTTCGCCGACTGACCGGTCGTCGGAACTCAGCCGCGCGGCCGAGTGGACGAAAGGACCTCCGATGGCGCATATTTGGCACTCGGAGCTGGCGAGTGCCAGTAGCCGACAGATCCGGAGGAGCCGTGCCTACCTACCAGTACGCCTGCACCGAGTGCGGACAGAAGCTCGAAGCCGTGCAGTCGTTCTCCGACCCGGCGCTGACCGAGTGCCCGGACTGCGCCGGCAAGCTCCGTAAGGTCTTCAACTCCGTCGGCATCGTCTTCAAGGGCTCGGGCTTCTACCGGAACGACTCGCGCTCCGGCGACGTGGCCGCCGAGAAGCCCGGCAGCGGCGACGCCACCAAGAAGGCCGACGCCACCACGTCGTCGAGCGACTCTTCCTCGTCCTCGTCGACCCCGGCGTCCACGACGACGCCCTCGTCGAGTTCTTCGTCGTCGTCGTCCTCGTCGTCGTCGTCCTCGTCGTCGTCGTCCTCGAGTTCCGGAAGCAGCTCGAAGGCCGCCGCCTCGTCCTAAACCGCGCTCCTTCACCGCGCCAGACCTCTCCGGCCTGGCGCGGTTCGGCGTGTCCGGTCGCCCGGGGCAGCGATCCTGGCGACGTCCTTCAATGGCCATGGCCGCCTTAGGGACGCTGACGTCGTCCTGCGGTCGCCGCCACCTCTGGCGATAGCCGCCTCTCGGCACTTGGTGTCACCCTGCCGTGGCCGCCTTAGCAGGTCCGGCGGGTGGGGTTCGGTTTTCCACATCGCCGGTCTGTCCACAGGCCTGCGGCGAACGATCTCCCGCCCGGCCTAACGTTCGCCCGGCGCCGCCAGACCGCGACGCCAGAGCGAGCGGGAGGCACGCACCATGGGCCGATCCAGCACATCCCGGTTGGGCTCGGCCCTGCCACCGGCGACGGAGTCACCGAGCGGCGACGGCCGTCTCGACCCCGTGCGCTGGCGCCCACCGGCCCGCGGTCTGCTGCTACGCCTCGCAGCGGCCGCGATCCTGCTGGGCACCGCCGCTCTGGTGTCGTGGTCACCCCCACCGAGCTGCGCCCCTCCGACCTACGCGGTCCCGGCCGCGAGCTCGGCGGCGCCGTCCTCACCGGCCGAGGCGCACACCGTTCCCACCGGCAGCCTCGGTGTGCCGGTCCGGTTGTCCGACCCGGCGGCGCTGGCCCTGGTCGAGCCGGGCAACCGAGTGGACCTACTCCGGCTGGACGGCTCCGACGGCAGCACGACGCCGCTCGCCGAGTCGGCCCTCGTCCTCCAGGTCACCGCCCGCAACGACCCCACCGTCGGCGGCCTCCTGCTGGCGCTCTCCCCGGCCCAGGCCCGGCAAGCCGTCGTGACTACAGGCCAGAGCTTCACCGTCCTGATCCGTCCCGGCTGACGTTCCGCGCCCACGCCGACAGCCGCGCCGACCGATGGCCGCCGCGGAGGATCACTATTCGCCAGAGGAGCGCCCAGCTGAGCACGGCATCCCGCGGACCGGTCTCTGCATCCCCGCAGGGCCGGTCACGGCATCCGCAGGGCCGGTCACGGCATCCGCAGGACCGTTCGGGGCAGCCGGCCGAACACCACGGCCAGGGCGGCGTCGGCCGATGCGGTGAGCCGGTCGTCGGCGGCCGGCTGTCCGACCAGCAGCCTCAGCCGACCAGCTCGCCACCACAGCTACCCAGGACGCCGCCGCGGCCGCCGGAGTCACACCACGGCGGCCCGCTCAGCTTGCACCACAGCCGCCGAAGTCACCACGGCGGCCGATCGGCGTCACCAGTGCGGAGGGCGGTCCTCCAGGAGGCGTTCGTCGTTGTCGGTCGACCGTTCTCCCCAGCCCAGCTCGGTGTCGTCGCGGGTCTGGTCGGGCAGGACGGGCGTCTCTTCCACGTCGAAGTCGACCTCACGCTCGGCGTCGTTGTCGCGCTCGGGCTCATCCAGGATGTCCACGCCTATGAGGGTAGGCCCGCGCCGCTGCCGACGTCTTCCCCCTTCGGCTGTACCGTCGATGAACGTGACCACCCCCACGGGCGCCCCGGACGACGCGTACTGGCAGCGGCCGGATCCCGACGCCGCCGCGCCCGCCGGACAGCCGGAAAAGCCTGCCCCGCCGCCCGGCCCGGTCTACCCCGGGCCGCCGCGCACCGCACGGCCCTCGCCGCACTGGCGCCCGCCGACGATCGCCAGCCCACCCCCGCCGCGCACCATGCCGCCCCAGGACATGGAGTTGCTGGACGACTCCGAGGGCTCCGCCCGCACCGTCACCTACGGCGTGGGCCTGGTGGCCGGAGCGATCGCCCTGATCCTGATCTGCCTCCTGTGCACGCGCCTGCTCTTCTGACCCAGCGCTCGAAGCCCCGCGCTCCGTCCACCCCCGCACCCAGCGCGCGACTGACCGAAGCCGCCCCGGACGACCACTACACCGTCGTCCAGCGCCGGAAGCACTCACCACGCTCCGGGCTCGGTGCCCGACTGACCGAAGCTGGCCCGGAACGACCACCACACCCTCAACCGGCGCCGGGAGCACCCACCAGGCTCCGACTCAATGCGCGACTGACCGGAGCCGCCTAGAACGACCACCACACCCTGAACCGGCGCTGGAAGCACTCACCACGCTCCGACCAGAGAGCCCCACTTACCGAAGCCGCCTGGAAGGACCACCACACCGGATCCGGCGCCGGAAGTACTGCCATGCTCCGGCGCTCAGGTCCGGCAAGCGGGCGCACCGGTCCGGGGAGGCGTCGCTCGCTTCACGCGCTCAGTGCGCGACTGATCTCGCCTCGCCCTCGCCCGCGCGGCGCCCAGCAGGTCCGGGGACGACGCCAAGCAGGTCCGGGGACGACGACGCCCCGGGGTGGTGCACCCCGGGGCGGAACCGAGCAGGCTTCAGTAAGTTCCCCACACGGCGGTCGCGCCGGAGTCGCCCGTCTGGAAGACGTAGTAGCCCGAGACGGCGGCCAGGGCGATCAGCGCGACGGCGCCGCCGACCTCGCCGGCCATCGGCAGGCGGGTGCTGCCGCGCTTCCACGTGAGCGCCAGCATCACGAGGCTTGCCACGCCGAGGGCCAGCGTGAACCAGAACGTCCGCGAGCCGAAGCCCATGTGGTCGTCGAGGATCTCCTTGCCGGGGCCGCTCAGCCCCTGGCTCACCAGACGGTTGTAGAGCTCGTTGCCCGAGGCCATCGCCACGAAGGTCGACGCCGGCGCGGCGATCGCCAGGATCCCCAGCGCCCACCCCATCCGGGGCCGCCAGCGGGGCACCAGCGCGTAGACCACCGCCGCCAGCACGAGCAGCGGGACGAAAACGACCGCCGCGTGCAGCACGAGTGCGTGCACGGGCAAGCCGTTGATCTGGTCGAACACGAAGCCTCCTCAGGAACCGGTCGGGCCGCCAGGATAGAAGTATCTGACGACGCAAGCATCACCGTATGCGTCTACGCCCTCGGGCCCGAGCCGGTTCACCACTTCAGCCGATCTTGACCAACGGAATTCCGGGCTACTCCCGCGTGGTCGTCGGAGACGATTCGCCGCGGCCCGCACCACCGACTCCGATCGGGCGCCCAGTTCATCGCGGTCACGATGCGCTAAACCGGTCTGACTAGGCGGAATCTGAAACTGAACGAGTTCAAGTCTGGCCGCCGAGCGTGGCAATCTTGAGTACATGAGCGTCGACGTCGGGTTGTTCGGGCCGGGATCGGTCACCTGGAAGCTGCACCGCGAACCGATCCTGCTGCTCGGCGGGCTCCGTTCCCTCTATTTGCAGGCCTTGCACCCGCGGGCCGTCGCCGGTGTGGCCCAGAACTCGGGATACCGCTCCGACCCCTGGGGCCGCCTCAACCGCACCTCGGAGTACGTCGGCACGGTCATCTACGGCACCACGGAAGAGGTCGAGCGAGCGTCCAGCCGCCTGCGCCGGATGCACTCCCGGATGACCGCGACCGACCCCCGTACGGGTGAGACGTTCCGCATCGACGAGCCCCATCTGCTCCGCTGGGTGCACGTGACCGAGGTCGAGTCGTTCCTCACCACGGCGACCCGGGCCGGCTTGAAGCTGACCCCGGACGAGGTCGATCAGTACTACACCGAGCAGCTGAGATCGGCCGAACTGGTCGGCCTGGACCCGGCCACGGTGCCCGCGACGGCCGCCGAGGTGGACGCCTACTACGAGACCATGCGCCCCGAACTGGCCCTGACCAAGGACAGCGCCGAGACCGCGCTGTTCCTCACCGTTCCGCCGGTGCCCGACTTCTTCGGCAGCCGCACCCTGCGGCTGGGCCTCACGCTGGGACCGGCCCGGTGGGCCTACTTCGGTGTCGCCGGCACCGCGGTCGCCCTGCTTCCGCCGTGGGCCAGGCGCCTCTACGGAGGGCTGGGCTGGCCCACCACCGATGTCACGGCCGACCTGTCGGTACGGAGCATGCGGCTGCTGCTGACGACGGTCATCAACACGCTCCCGCGCAAATACCGGACCGCCCCGATGCGCCAGGCCGCACTGGCCCGCGCCAACATCACCGACTCCTGACGATCCCACACCCCGCGAGCGCCGACCTGGACGTGGACGCCCCTCGACCGGCCCCTCGCCGGCAACGCCAGCCACTCCGCTGAGCCACCCGGAGAGGGTCGGTCGAGGCGCCGCCCAGTCGCCACCCGGAGGGCGTCGGGGCCGCCGGCATCCGGGAAGTGGCAACGGGCGGCCGAGGGGTCAGGACGTCGGCGTCAGATGGTCGACCGCCGTCCACGGGTCTTTGGCGGGAGCCTCCCGGCCGACCGGGCACGCCTTGCGGAAGTCGCACCACGAGCAGAGCGCACCCGGGTTGGCCGGGAACTCGGCGTCGGGGTCGGCGCCGGCGGCCACGGCCTTTTCGGCGGCCATGATGTCGCGCGCCGTGTCCTCGGCCCGGCGGACCTGACGGGCCAGGGAATCCTCGGTGTGCTCGTGGGCGACCACCGTGCCCGTGGGCAGGTGGTGGAGCTCGACCCGGTAGCTCGGGCGCCGGAAGACCCGCTGCGCCGCGTAGGCGTACAGGGCCAGGGCCTGGGAACCACGGGCGTCGTCGGCATCCAGGCCGGAACGGCCGGTCTTGTAGTCGACGATCACCGCCTCGGGGCCGTCGGCGCCGCGCCGGGAGTCGATGCGGTCGGCCCGGCCGTTGAAGGCCAGCACCGCCGTCTTGGTGGCGACCACCCGCTCGACGCCGAGGGGCTCGTCGACCGGGTCGAGACCGTTGACGTAGGTCTCGAGCCAGCGCAGCGCCGCCCGGTAGGTCACGCGCTCCTGGTCGACGTCGCGGTAGCCCTCGCGGACCCACGTGGCCTTGAGCAACCGGGGCAGCACGCCCGGCTCGCGGCTGTCGGCCGGAACGCCGTACCAGTTCTTGAGGGCGGTGTGGACGCTGGCGCCGAGCGAGTTGTGCGCCCACGGCGGGCCCTTGGGCGGGGTGGGCCGGTCGACGTAGGAGTATCGATAGCGGCGGGCACAGTCGGCGAAAGCACCGAGCTTGCTGGGGGTGCACACGAAGAGCCGCTCGGGCATGCCGGCGAAGCCGAGTTGCTCGGGCACGCTGGAGCGTCTGGTGGAAGGCACAGGACAATCCTGCCAGCCGGGTACGACAAGAAGTCGCTCAGCCCTCGGCGAGGTAGAGCTGGACGAAGGCGTCGATGGCGTCGGCGATCAACTGCACCGCGATGGCCGCCAGCAGCAGACCGGCGATGCGCGTGAGCACCTCGATGCCGGCCGGTCGCAGCAGCTTGACGATCCCGCCGGAGAAGCGCAGCACCAGCCACACGGTCAGCATGACCAGCAGGATGCCGATGCCGATGACCAGGTACTCGTCGAAACCGTCGGCCCGGCGTACGAACAGCATGGTGGCCACGATCGCGCCGGGACCGGCCAGCAGCGGAGTCCCGATCGGCACCAGGGCGACGTTGCTCGTGCCGCCCTGTGCCGACGGCTCGTCCGCCTGGCCGGTGAGCAGCTGCAGGGCGACCAGCACGAGCAGCAGACCACCCGCGCCCTGCAGCGCAGGCAGCTCCACGTGGAGATAGTCGAGCAGCGTCTGCCCGGCCACCGCGAAACCGACGATCACCCCGAGCGCGAGCAGCACCGCCTGGGTGCCCGCCTTCATTCGGGCGCGGCCGTCCATCGACCCGGTCAACGCCAGGAACACCGGGACCATGCCGGGCGGATCGACGATGACCAGGAGGGTCACGAAGACCTCGCCCAGCAGCTTCCAGTTCACGCGATCACGGTAGGGGTCGCGCGGCCTCGACGCAGTTCGATGCGGCCAGCGTCACCCCAGGACAGGCACTCCGGTGGCGGCCGAGACGATCTTCTCGTACGCCTCGGGGGTGGTCGTGAACGCGCCGAGCTGGACGGTCTTGTGCGTGCCGTGGAAGTCGGACGAGCCGGTGACCACCAGGCCGAGGTCGTCGGCGAGCTCGCGAACATGGTCGCGCTCGGCCGGTGAGTGGTCCTCGTGGTCGGCCTCGAGCCCGAACAGCCCGGCGTCGGCCAGCTGGACGATCAACTCGTCCGGGACGACCCGCCCGCGCGCGGTCGCCCGGGGATGGGCGAAAACGGTCACGCCGCCGGCCGCGCGCACGGCCCGCACCGCTTCGAAGACGTCCAGATCCGCTTTCGGTACGAAGTACCGCGCGCCCAGCCACCGCGAGGCGAACGCCTCGTTCGTGGTGCGCACCAGCCCGGCCCGGATCAGCGCCTGGGCGATGTGCGGCCGCCCGACCGAGCCGCCCGCGGCGTAGCCGTACACCTCGGCCCAGGTGATCGGCACGCCGTCGGCGCTGAGCCGGGCCACGATCTTCTCGGCGCGCTGTTCCCGGTCGGTGCGCAGGCGGGCCAGGTCACCGGCCAGGCGCGGCTCGGTGGGGTCGAAAAGATAGGCCAGCATGTGGAGGGCGATCGGCCATTGCTCCGCGCCCAGCCATCGGCAGGACAGCTCGGCCCCCCGCACCAGCCGCAGTCCGTCGGGGCGCGCCTCGGCCGCCGCCGACCAGCCGCCGGTGGTGTCATGGTCGGTGATCGCCATGACGTCGAGCCCGGCGGCCGCACCGGCACGAACCAGTTCGGCCGGGGTGAGCGTGCCGTCGCTGGCCGTCGAGTGGCAGTGCAGGTCTATTCGGGTCACCGCAAAACGCTACCGGCCCGGCGCCACCAGCGGCCGCACCCCCGGCACGATCCCTTCGTCACACGCCGCCCGCGGAGCGGATCAGGCGTCGTCGCCGTCGGTGTCCTTGCCCAGGCGCGCCTCGACGGCCTGCGGCTCGTACATCTCCTCGACCACGCGCAGATACAGCTCGTTGGGGTTGGGCAGGTGCTTGACCTCGCGGAGCGCCTGATCCTGCCCGGCCGACTCGAGCACGAACGTGCCGTAGCTCAGCAGGCGGCCGAGCGCGGACTGTTCGTACTTCATGTCGGTGACCCGGAGCAGCGGCATCATGGCCACCCGGCGGGTGATGATGCCGTTGACGACCATGACCCGCTTGTTCGTCAGAATGAAGCGGTCGAAATACCAGTCGAAGACCTTCCAGGCGACCCAGCTGATCACGCCGAGCCAGATCAGGACGGCGACGGTGACCAGGCCGTTGATGTCCTGCCGGGTGAGGAACCCGGCCAGATAGCCCAGGGCCAGCGTGGCGCCGGCCCCGATGCCCAGCGGCGTCGACAGGTGGATCCAGTGCCTCTTCCACTCGCCGCGGTAGCGCTCGGTCGGGAAGAGATAGCGGGCGACCAGTGTGGTCGGTTCGTCCTCGAGAGGGAGGACCCGGCGTGGGCCTCCCCCGCCCTCGGGGCCGAGGCCCTCGAGCTCCTCCTCGGTGAAGACAGGCGGCTCGTATTCCTCGCCGCTGTCGTCGTAGGACGAGTCGTCGCGATACCCGGCGCTGCGCGCGTAGCCGGCGTCGCCCGAGTAGCCGGCATCCGGTGAATAACCGGCGTCCGGCGAGTAACCGGGTCCGTCCGCATAGGCGCGACGTCGCCGTGCGTAGTCGGGATCGCCGTCGAACGCCGGGTCGTCGAACCCGAAGTTCTCGTCGTCGTCCCGAGGGCGCCCGGCGCCCTCGCCTCGAGGCTCGTGCGGCTCAGCTGGACCACCCATGGGGTGATGCTAAGCGACGAGGTTCGTGAAGAACGTGCCGAAGCCCCGGGCAATATCAGCGATCGTGCCCCCGAGAGACTCGAATACCGAGGCGGCCGAGTTCGGGTTGAAGGCGATGAAAAAGATCAAGAACGCGATACCAAGCCAGGTCAGAACCTTCTTGATCATGGCGGGCCTTCTCCTGTGGGTGCGGGTGACGGTCAGCGCCGCGGCAGTACTGACGGTATCAGCTTCGTCGCTCGGTGTGAACAATGTGGCCGAAAAGCCGATTCCGTATCCGCAGGTCAGGGGCCAACTTGGCTAGGCCTTGCCCTGCAGGTACGGCGACGGCGCTCCGTACACAAGCTCGGACGGAATCCCCTCGCAGAGATCGTGCAGGACGACGTGCTCGGCGAGGAAGTAGCCCGCGCTTGCGGGCCACGCTACCGCATAGAGCCACATTCCTTTCGCCTCACTCACGTACGCGCTTCGATCTTCCGGGGACTTGACGCACCACAGTGGAGTGGGGTGACCGGCCGCTTTGATCTTGGCGTGCGGTCCAGCGTGGCCGTTCCCGGCGACGAGCGCTTCGGCAAGCAGGTGACCAGGGTCGATGCTGGGAATCCCACCGAATCTGGTGCCCAGCCCGACCCCGGGTTGTTCGGCGATCAGCACGACGTCGGCCGGGCCGCCGCCGAGCGGATCAGGGCCGCTGCAGGCGACCACGGAGGCGCGGACACCCGTACGGTCGTCGCCCGCCCAGCCGACACCGGTGACCATCCACCCGGTCGGCAGCGGCCACGGGCACCAGAACGGCGTCGGCTCACCCGAGGGCGCCCGGCGCTGCAGCATGCTCTCGATGATGTCGGTGCTGATGTGCTCGGCCACATGGAAAGGTGGGACCTCGCCGCAGTTGTCACAGCGCCAGTCGGTGTGCATCAGGTCCGGCTCGCGCACCTGTGCACTACATCTGGGGCAACTCACTGTGACACCCACGCCTCTTACCGTGCGACGCGCAGGAGGCCGCGTCAAGCGGATCTGCAGAACCCGAGCAGCCGAGTCCGATTCACCCGGGCGGGGGACCCGCGTGCGCGCGTATCCAGGCGTGCATCGCGATGCCGCTGGCGACCCCGGCGTTGATCGAGCGGGTCGACCCGTACTGGGCGATCGAGAAAAGCTCGGCACACGCGTCCCGGGCCGGCCCGGAGAGTCCGGGGCCCTCCTGACCGAAGAGCAGGACGCAGCGCCTCGGCAGGGTGACGGTCTCCATCGGCCGCGAACCCGGCAGGTTGTCGATCCCGATCACCGGCAGGTCCCGCTCCACGGCCCACGCCACGAATTCCTCGATGGTCGCGTGGTGCCGCACATGCTGGTAACGGTCGGTGACCATGGCGCCGCGCCGGTTCCATCGCCGATGGCCCACGATGTGCACCTCCGCGGCCAGAAAGGCGTTCGCGTTGCGCACCACCGTGCCGATGTTGAAGTCGTGCTGCCAGTTCTCGATGGCGACGTGGAAGTCGTGCCGGCGGGTGTCCAGGTCGGCGACGACAGCCTCACGGCGCCAGTAGCGGTAACGGTCCACGACATTGCGGCGATCACCATGGGCGAGCAGCTCAGGGTCGTAACGCGGGTCGTCCGGCGGGTCACCGGCCCAGGGCCCCACGCCGACGTCGGCGGACTCGTCCTCGGCGGCAATCATGGGCGGTTACGCTACCCAATCGGGCGATCGCACCCGACTCCGGTGCGTGGCCCGGCCCGGCGGGACACCGGCGGCGAAAGCGGTGTGAGACGGCAATGAGCGGCGGGGCCCTCTCCGACGCCCGCCGCCCACGCTCTGATGAAGCAGAGTCTGCCTTACCGTGCGTATCCACGTGAAGATTCCTCGGCTGTGATCCGAATCACATTTAAGAATGTTTCCTATTACTTACGGCGAGAACGGCCGCCAAGGTCAGCGGCACGATCGACTGACGACTCACGTCATGTCCGGATTACCGGGCGCAAAGCGGGCGTTACAACTTGGCTCGTTACCGGGAGCGCCCTCCTCACTAATCGTTACGATGAGTTGCCCCCGCCCCACACCGCGTTCGATTGGTGCTCCAGACCACGTGTCGTCCGGGCTCCGATCGGGAATGGCAGATGGGAAGGATGGGTTTCACCGCACGAAAGCCAATTTTCCCGTGGACGGAGACAACATGGCGACGACTGCGCTGACCGCTGAGAACTTCGACGAGGTCACCAACAAGGACGGCATCGTCCTGGTCGACTTCTGGGCGAGCTGGTGCGGGCCGTGCGTCCGCTTCGCTCCCACCTACGAGCGGTCTTCCGAGAAGCACACCGAGATCACCTTTGGCAAGGTCGACACCGAGGCCGAGCAGGCGCTCGCCGCGAAGTTCGACATCCGCTCGATCCCGACGATCATGGCCATCCGCGATGGCGTCATCGTCTTCTCCCAGCCGGGCGCTCTTCCCGAGTCCGCCCTGGAGAACCTGATCGAGCAGGTCGAGAAGCTCGACATGGACGAGGTTCGCCAGCAGCTGGCCGCCCACAGCCACTGACCTCTCGTTCTCCCTCGTCAGGCCCGCGAACCGGTTCGGTTCGCGGGCCTTTTCGTGGGCCGGCGCGTCACCCGCCGACACACCCGAAGGTGACTGGACAAGCCGATCGAACATGTGTTCGAATCCTTGCCATGCGATGGTCCAACCTGTCGGCCGCGGCCGAGAACGGCTCGATCGAGCGCGACCCCACCGGGGCCGGCTCGATCAGGGACGGCTTGATCGGGGACGGCTCGTCCGGAGACAGGGCTTCGCTCCAGGACAGGGCAGCGCCGACGGCACCACCCCTGCCGCTGGCGCTGCCCGGAGCCGCC
Source organism: Actinoplanes sp. M2I2 (assembly GCF_023544445.1). Taxonomy (GTDB): domain Bacteria; phylum Actinomycetota; class Actinomycetes; order Mycobacteriales; family Micromonosporaceae; genus Actinoplanes. The sequence goes on from NZ_JALPVJ010000010.1 coordinate 277,575, forward strand.
GTGCGCACCTTCGACACCCCCGGCTTCGCCGGCATGACGTTCTACGAGATCCAGGCGAAAAGCCTGATCAACCGTGTTCCTGGCGCGTCGCGGGTGCCCTTCGAGTGGACCATCAACCCCTACCGCGGCTGCTCCCACGCCTGCGCCTACTGCCTGTCGGGCGACACTCCCATCCTGATGGCCGACGGCACCACGCGCCGGCTCGCCGACCTGCGCCCGGGTGACGCCGTCCTGGGCACGATGGGTGCCGGCTCCACCCGCCGCTACGTCCCCACCACGGTGCTCGACCACTGGTCGACCACCAAGGCCGCCTTCCGCGTCACCCTGGCCGACGGCACCCGCCTCGTGTCCAGCGGCGACCACCGGTTCCTGACCGATCGCGGCTGGCGGCACGTCAGCCCGGCCGAGGCCCACCAGCCGGCGCTCGCCGTCGGCGACCTGATGTTCGGGGTCGGCCACTTCGCCGAGCCGCCGAAGGAGTCACCCGACTACCTGGGCGGCTTCCTCTGCGGCCTCATCCGGGGCGACGCCGGGCGGGGCGACACCGGCGGCGCGCCGGCCCGGGCCGGCGACGCGTGGGTGCGGGCCGACGGCTACCTCGAGGACGTGCCGTTGCACGAGGCCCTGCGCTGGCCCGAGCTACCCACGTCGGGGTGGTACAGAGGCTTTCTCGCCGGCGCTTTCGGGGCGGTCGGACGGGCCGACCGGCTGGCGATCAGTTTCGACAGCGCCGACCGGCTGTTCCTGGCCCGGGTGACCGAGGCGCTCACCCACCTCGGCCTGCCCAGCCGCACCCCGGTGCGGGTGCGCGGCGGGGGCACCGGCACCGTCGAGATCGACCGCGACCTGTGGGCGGCCCTGCGCTTCCGGCACCTCACCGGCGTCGACGGCGCACCGCTCGACGCCTCCGGGGTCGGCGTGCGCGCCGGCCGCGGGCTGGCCGTGGTCGACATCGAAGACCTCGGGCTCACCCTGCCGCTGTTCGACATCTCCACGGGCACGGGTGACTTCATCGCCGACGGCGTGGTCAGTCACAACTGCTTCGCCCGGCACACCCACAGCTATCTCGACCTCGACACCGGCCACGACTTCGACTCCAAGATCGTCGTCAAGGTCAACGCGGGCGAGCTGATCCGCCGTGAGCTGGCCGCGCCACGCTGGTCCGGCGCGCCGATCGCCATGGGCACCAACGTCGACGTCTACCAGCGCGCCGAGGGCCGCTACCGCCTGATGCCCGAGATCCTGGCGGCGCTGCGCGACCACGCCAACCCGTTCTCGATCCTCACCAAGGGCACGCTGATCCTGCGCGACCTGCCGTTGCTCACCCAGGCGGCCGAGGTGACCCGGGTCGGCCTGTCGTTCTCCGTCGGCTTCATCGACGAGCAGGTCTGGCGGGCGGTCGAGTCGGGCACTCCCAGCCCCCGCCGCCGGCTCGACGCGGTACGCCGGCTCACCGACGCGGGCTTCGACGTCAGCGTGTTGATGGCGCCGATCCTGCCCGGCCTCACCGACACCGACGAGTCGATCGACGAGACCGTCGCCGCGATCGCCGCGTCCGGCGCCACCAGCGTGACGCCGCTTCCGCTGCATCTGCGTCCCGGCGCCCGGGAGTGGTATGCGTCGTGGCTGACCCGGACCCGTCCCGATCTGGCCCCGCGCTACCGCGAGCTCTACGGAAACGGGTCGTATGCGCCGCAGACCTATCAGCGCGAGATCAGCGCCCGCGTGCGCATCGCCGCCCGCCGGCACGGTCTGCATCGGGCCGGGCCCGCCGAGGCCCGGGCAGTCACGCCCGTTCCCGAGACCGCTCCGGACGTGCGGGAGGATCGCCAGTTGACGTTGTTGTGAGAGAGTCGATGGCATGAGGGATGCACAGCAGATCCTGGCCGAGGCGAACGTCATCGCCGTGGTCGGCGCGTCGCGCGACCCGTTCAAGCCGGCGCACACGGTTCCGCTTCAGATGCTCCGGCACGGCTGGCGGATCATTCCGGTCAACCCGTTCGTCGACGAGGTGTTCGGGGTCCGGACGGTGCCTACCCTGGCCGACCTCGACGAGCCGGTCGACCTGGTCAACGTGTTCCGGCCGGCCAGCGACGCGGTCGAGGTGGTGCGTCAGGCGGTGGCCATCAAGGCGCCGGCGGTCTGGCTGCAGAGCGGCATCTTCTCGGCCGAGGCGCGGCGCATCGCCGAGGAGGCCGGGCTCGACTACGTCGAGGACCGTTGCCTGGCCGTCGAGCGGGCCGTGGGAAGCCTGACGAAGCTGCCCTGAGCGAGCCCGGCATCGGGCCGCCTCGGTCCGATTGCCGTCGCAACCTGCGGACACGTGCACCTATCGTGTTCTCTTCCACACCCCGGCTAGTACGGTGCCGGGGAACGAGGAGGACTTGATGACATACCCACCCGGTGGCACACCGGATCCATATCAGCCGCAGCAGCCGTACGGGCAGCAGCCGCACGACCCCTATGCGGCCGAGCAGCCGTCGAGCGGGCAGCCGTACGGCTCGCAGCCGTCCAGCGGTCAGCCCTACGGCCAGCCGTACGGGCAGCCCTACGGTGCTCAGCCGTCCAGCGGGCAGCCTTACGGACAGCCGGCTGCTTTCGGGCAGGACGCGTACAAGCAGCCGTACGGTCAGCCCGGCTACGGCCAGCCGGTCGCGACGACCAACACGATGGCCATCCTGGCGCTGGTGTTCGCGTTCGTGTTCCCGCCCGCCGGCATCGTGATGGGCCACGTCGCCAAGAAGCAGATCCGCCAGACCCGCGAGCAGGGCGAGGGCCTGGCCACGGCCGGCCTCTGGCTGAGTTACATCTTCACCAGCATCTACGTGCTGATCTGCGCGTTCTACATCGTCATCGGGATCGTCGCCGTCGGCGCCTCCAGCACGAGCCCGTAACCAGCACCCGCGCCGGTCGGCCGGACCACCCGGCCGGCCGCGCGAAGAACCCCGCTCCAGTCGCGGAAGCCGACCCGACGCCTCGTCACCCATGATCTGGCTCGGCACACGTCAGGGTGACCGAACCCCTCGCGGCCCAAGATCCGATCTAGGCGCCCATCGGAGCGGCCCCACGCCCCCGATCCGGCACGGACACCTCGTTGCTCAAGATCGGACCATCGCTGTGAACTGGGCTCACATCGAAGCGGCACAACGCGTCGTGAGATCTGGCTCGTGCGAAGGCGGGGGCCAGCCCGGCGCGGGGGCCACCCGGCGCGGGGCCAACCCGGCGCGGGGCCAACCCGGCGCGGGGCCAACCCGGCGCGGGGCGGCCGGGTGGGGTCAGCGGAACTCGGCCTCGCGGACGCTGTTGCCGCCGTCGACCACCAGCATCTGGCCGGTGATGTAGGAAGCGGCCGGCGAGCAGAGGAAAGCGATGGCCGCGGCGACCTCGTCGGGGGCGCCGGGGCGGCCGATGGGCGTACCCAGGCCTTGCTTGATCTCGGACACCGTGGACGCGGCCGTGTAGATCGTGCCGGGCGCGACGCAGTTGACGTTGACGCCGTCGGCGACGAGCTCCATCGCGAGCGCGCGGGTCAGACCGACGACGCCGGCCTTCGCAGCCGCGTACGCCGCCTCGGTCGGCAGGGCGTTGACCGGGCCGGCCGTGGCCGAGAGGTTCACGATGCGGCCCCAGCCGCGCTCGGCCATGCCGCCCTGGAAGGCCCGGCTGCACAGGAACGCCGTGCTCAGGTTGCGGTCGATCTCGGACTTCCACTCGTCATACGTGAGCTGGGAGACCGGTCGCAGGATCTCGGGGCTGGCCCGGCTGGTCAGGCCGGCGTTGTTGACCAGCACCTCGACGTCGCCCAGCTGGTCGGTGATGGCGTCGGCCAGCGCGCCCACCTCGGCCTCGTCGGTGAGATCAGCGACGAAACCGGTGACGCCGAGCTCGGCGGCCCGTTCGTGAATGCGCCGGGTGGTCGAGACGATCGCCACCCGCGCGCCGAGGTCGCGCAGCCGGCGCGCCGTCGCGTAACCGATCCCGTCCGGACTGCCGGCCCCGGTGACCAGGGCAACCTTGCCGTCCAGCCGTAATGTGACCGGCGCTTCCTGCGGCTCCGCATCCTCCACGTGGACCTCCACCTCTGTAGCGACCTCGGGCCCGGATCCGACTGCCGCTGCGACGAAGCCGGCCGGACGCGTCCGGACGGACGCCGCAGCCGACGGGGCGCATCCCGGGCCATCCTCTCAGCCCGCTTCCACCGAGGCAGCCCCAGGGACGCCATTCCCTCCTTCACTCACGGTTTCCCACCGAAGGGCGGACCCCGGCCGGAGTCGCCTCGTCGCCGCCAGGGTGAGACAGGTGCGTGGTCCGGCCTGACACGAACACTGAGGGGCGGCCGGAACCAGGAGGTCAGTCGTTGCGGGGGGTGGCGGTGGGGTTGGTCAGGGGGCGAACCGGGGCCTCCTGGACGAGGAGCAGCGGGGCCTCGGGGCCGTAGCGGGCGGGCAGTTCGTCGCGGGCCTTGGTCAGATCCTGGGTGCCGATCTCCACGCCTGCGCCGTCGTGGCGGGCGCCGACCGAGACGATCCGGACGCCGGTGTGCCTCCAGTAGTCGAGGTCGGCCAGCACCCGGTCGTGCCAGACGGTGAGGTCGGCCGCGGTGTGGGCGGCGTCGCGCACGACGATGCACGTGTCCTCGGCGGCCTGGCGGATGAACTCGTCGAAAGCTGCGGACGGCACCCGGTGCACGATGGCCCGGGTGTTCTCCTGGTCGATCTCCAGGCCCGCGTAGCTGTCGCCGAACCGGTCGTGGCCGGCCCGGTCGATGCGGTCCATGGCGGCCTGGAGTTTGGCCGGGGTGACCGGCATCGCCACGCCGGCGACGGCCATCTGCTCGGGCAGGCGCAGGAATTCGCAGCCGGCCGTGCTCCAGCCGCCGGTCAGGCCGGGGCCGTCGGCCGGCTGGTCGTCGGCCGAGTCGGCGCAGCCGCCGATCACGAGGATCGCCGCCAGCACGGCGAGGCAGCCGATCCGGAATCGAGACCTGTACATCGCATTCCCCCTCTCTACCCGGCACGGGCCCGGGCCGCCAGACGTGGGCCTCCCCGGCTCAACGACTGAAAGCCGCCAAAAGAACAAATGGGAAGGGACAGGCCGGCGATCGCCGCCCGGACCGAGCGAGCCGATGGAAAGCGGGAAGGAAGACGGGACCGACATGCGGTCAGGGACAGTGGAGCCGGGCAGACCGGGCACTGAAGCGGCGGGTCAGTCGGGAAGAGCGGGATCGACGACCGGGCGGGCGGATCGGGCCGCCCCCAGGATGAAGACGGCCACGCCGGACAACAACAGGGCCAGACCGGGCAGGGCAGCCACCCGCGGCTGTTGATCTAGCCACAGCCAGGCCAGCAGCGAAGCGCCCGGCACCTCGAGGAGGATCAGCACACTGACCGTGGTCGCCGTCGTGTGCTCGAGCGCGTAGTTGAACATCGAGTGGCCCAGCAGCTGGGCGCCCACGACCAGAGCCAGGATCGCGGCCCACGTGCGGTTGTCGTAGCCACCGAGATCGAGGCCGGCGGCCAGGCAGACCACCAGCAGGATCGCCGCGCAGACGCCGTAGCAGATCCAGGTGTACGTGGTCGTGCGCAGCTCTGTCCGGGCCCGTTCGCCCAGGGCCGTGTAGACGGCGGCGAAGACCCCACCGAGCAGCGCGAGAACGTCGGCCAGCACGGCCTGGGTCGAGACGCCCACGTCGGCGCCGGTGGCCCACGCGGCGCCGGCCACGGCCAGGCCGATGCCGATCCAGCCGGCGGTCGACGGGCGGCGGCCCTGGACGGCGGCGATCACGCCCTGCCACACCGGCTGGGTCGCGACCAGCGCCGTGGCCGTCGCCACCGAGCCGAGCTGGACGCTGGGCATCCAGGTGGCGAAGTGGGCCGCGAGCGCGACGCCGGCGAGCACGCCGAAAACTTTCGCCCGCGGTGAGGCGCCGAAGAGTTCTGCGCGCCGGGGCCCGTACGTGATGGGGGTGAGGACCACGGTCGCCAGCGCGTTGCGCCAGAACGCGATGGCCAGGGCCGGGGCGGCCGCGAAGGCGATCAGCGGCGCCGACGAGGACACGGCGAGCACCGCGACGACCAGAGCCAGAACAGTCGGCAATCGAGCCGATGAGCGCTCATTCATCCCCGGCAGTCGCTTCTTGCGGACTGGTGCACCACAGTTTGCGGTCCCCTATTGAACGGAAAGTGATGCTGTCGCTACTCTCACCGAGGTTTCTCGCCCCTTTTACCCCCCTCGATGCTCCAGGAGGCGTTTCGCCATGCCCGCATACCGTGCGGTCGTGTTTGACTTCTTCGGCACCTTGACCCGATCTGTCCAACGGGGTCCCCAGCACGCGGAGATCGCACGATCTCTCGGGGCCGACCCCGAGGCGGTCAACGGGGTGCTCGACCGCACGTTCCGGGCCCGCGCCCGCGGACGCTACGGCTCCGCCGAAGCCACCCTACGATGGGTGATCGAACAGGCTGGTGGCCGCCCCCGCAGCGACCAGCTGCGGGCCGGCGTGCCGGCCCGGGTCGACGCTCTCAAGGCCGACACCCGGCTGCGCGACGACGCGGTCAGCGTGCTCGACGCGATCAAGCGCCGGGGCCTGTCGACCGCCCTGATCAGCGACTGCACCCACGAGCTGCCGGCGTTCCTCCCCAGCCTGCCGGTCGCCCCGCTGCTCGACGCAACGGTCTATTCCGTACGCCTCGGCGTCTGCAAGCCCGACGCCCGCATCTATCTGGCCGCGTGCGAGCAGCTCGGCGTGCTGCCCGCCGAATGCCTCTATGTCGGGGACGGCGGCAGCCACGAGCTGACCGGCGCGGCCTCGGTCGGCATGACCCCGGTCCGGCTGGCCGCCCCCGACCTGGCCAACCACCTGGTCTTCGACGCCGACACCAACTTCGCCGGGCGTACGGTGCGGTCGCTCACCGAAGTCGTCGGGCTGGTCGACCGTTCCCGCATCGCCGGCACCCGGCAGCGCGCGGCGGCCTGACCGCCTCGACGTGGGAGGATGGCGCGGTGACGTCCGCGGTGCTCGAAGAGGCGCTCAAGAAGGCCGCGCTGGCCTGGATCTCGGTCGGCGACGGCCCGGCCCTGGCCCTGTGGGTGATGCCGCTCGACGGCACGCTGATCGTCGTCAGCGGGCCCGGCGAGCAGTACGCGCCGGGGCTGGCCGAGGCGTCCCGGGCGACCGTGCGGCTGCGCGGCGACAACGGCGGGCTCATCGTGATCACCGAGGCCGCCGTGTCGCGGCTGTCGCCGGGCGGTGAGGAGTGGGCCGAGGTCGCTCCGCAGCTGGCGGCCAAGCGGCTGAACGCGTCGGGCACGGCCGAGGAGGTCGTGGCGCGCTGGGCCGGGGCGGGCTGCGCCGTCGTCCGGCTGACGCCGGTGGAGGACTCGCCGGTGTCGGCGCCCGACCTGCCGGCCGACTCGGGCGCCGCCGAGCCCCGCGAGACGCCGGCCCGCGTCGAGACCCGTCGCCCGTTCCGCCTCCACCGCGTCCGGCGGCGCTGACCAGCCGGCAGGTGGCTCAGCCGATGAACGGCGGCACGATGATCTCGCCGCGGGCGACGGGACAGACGTGACCGCCCACGGTGGCCCGGGTCGCCACCCCGCCGGAGGCCGTGACGGTGCACTCCAGCAGCGAGGGACGCTTCATCTCGTGGCCCTGATGCACGCGGTAGGCCGACGTCCCCTCACCGGGCAGCAGGCCGGTGGCGACCAGCCACAGGCCGAGGCCGAGCGCCGCCGAACCGGTCGCCGGGTCCTCCGGTACGGCCGTGCCGGGCACGAAGACGCGGGAGTGCGCTTCGCCGGCCGTGGCCGACCACGAGAACACGCACAGGTCCGTGATCCCGGCGCGCTCGGCGGCCGGCCCGTCGATCCGCACGCCGGCGAGCGCCTGCCGGCGTACCGGAAGGAAAACCCAGTCGAGACCGCCGCCGGCCGACCGCGGTGCACCCTCGGCGTGGTCGTCGGCGGTCAGGCCGGCCAGCTCGAGCAGCGGCGCGGGGTCCAGCGGAGGGCCCAGCCGCGGCGCTCCGCTGGTGACCGTCGCCCGGCCGGACTCCACGGTGATCGGGAGCAGACCGGCGCCGCACTCCTGCACCACCTCTCCCGGTGGAAAAAGGCCCCGCCGCATCGAGGTGACCGCCGCGCCGACGCTCGGGTGGCCGGCGAACGGCAGCTCCACCTCGGGCGTGAAGATGCGCGCCCGGTAGGTCGCCGCGGGATCGGTCGGCGGGAGGACGAAAACCGTCTCGGCCAGGTTGAACTCGCGGGCCAGCGCGTGCATCTGATCGGTGGCCAGATCGTCGCCGCCGTAGACCACCGCGAGCGGGTTGCCCGCGAACGGCCGGTCGGTGAACACGTCGACGATCTCGTACGCCACTCCTGACATGTCCGGACCCTAACCTAGGCTGGAGCCGTGACCATGGGGACGAGGGTTTATCTGGCCCGGCTAGCCGGGCTGCCCGTGTTCGACCCCAACGGCGACCGGGTCGGGCGGGTGCGGGACGCTGTCGTGCGCCTGCGGACGACGAACCGGCCGCCCCAGGTGGTCGGGCTGGTCGCCGAGATGGCCTTGCGCCGGCGCATCTTCCTGCCGATCGGCCGGGTGACGTCGATGGACGCCGAGGCCGTGGTGCTGGCCAGCGGCGTGCTCAACCTGCGCCGTTTCGAGAAGCGGCCCAACGAGCTGCTCGTGGTCGAGGACCTGCTCGACCGCCGGGTGACCGTGGCGCCCGAGACCGGTGACGGGCCCCCGATGCCGAGCACGGTCGTCGACATCGGCATGGAGCTGAACCGCAACAACGAGTGGCTGGTGACCCGGGTCGCCGTCCGCGGGCAGACCGGGCGGCTGGCCCGCCGCGGGCACGTCTTCCAGGCCGACTACGACCGGGTCCGCGGGCTGGTCGGGCCGACCGACACCCAGGGCACGTCCAACCTGCTGGCCCTGCTCGAGCAGATGAAACCGGCCGACATGGCGAACGCCCTGCAGGATCTGCCCGACGCCCGCCGTAACGAGGTCGCCGCCGCGCTGAGCGACCGCACCCTGGCCGACGTCCTCGAGGAGCTGCCCGAGCACGACCAGGTCGAGATCCTCGTCCGTCTCGACCGGGAGCGCGCGGCCGACGTGCTCGAGCGGATGGACCCGGACGACGCCGCCGACCTGCTCGGTGAGCTGCCCAAGGCCGAGCAGGCGGTGCTGCTCGACCTGATGGAGCCGGACGAGGCCGACCCGGTCCGCCAGCTGCTCGACTACCGCCCGGGCACGGCCGGCAGCGTGATGACCTCGGAACCGGTGATCCTCACGCCGGACGCCACGGTGGCCGAGGCGCTGGCCCGCATCCGCGAGCCGGAGCTGTCCCCGGTGGTCGCGGCCCAGGTCTTCGTCGCTCGCGCGCCCTCGGCCACGCCCACCGGGAAATACCTGGGCATGGTGCACTTCCAGCGACTGCTGCGGGAGCCCCCGTCGGCCATCCTCGGCGGACTCGTCGACGCCGACCTCGAGCCGCTGCGACCCGAGACCACGCTGACCGAGATCACCAAGCGGATGGCGACGTACGACCTGGTCGCCATCCCGGTGGTCGACAACACGCACCGCCTGGTGGGCGCGGTGACGGTCGACGACGTGCTCGACCACTCGCTGCCGCGCGACTGGCGTGACCGTGACCTTCAGGAGAACGACGAGGTCACGCTGTGACTGATCCCCGCCGCGACCGGGTGGACCGGCTCGACCAGCCCGTCGAGCCGGGCCGGGTGCGGCTGCCCCGCTTCGACCCCGAGTCGTTCGGCCGCTGGTCCGAGAGCATCGCGCGCTACATGGGCACGGCCCAGTTCATCGTGTGGATGACGCTGGTCATCGCCGCCTGGTTCGCGTGGAACACTCTGGCTCCGGCTCAGCTGCGCTTCGACCCGTACACGTTCACGTTCCTGACGTTGATCCTGTCGTTGCAGGCGTCTTACGCGGCGCCACTCATCCTGCTCGCCCAGAACAGGCAGACCGATCGCGACCGTCTGGCCATGGAGGAGGATCGCCGGCGGGCCGCCATGCAGAAGGCCGACACCGAGTTCCTGGCCCGCGAGATCGCCTCGCTGCGCATCGCGATGGGCGAGGTCGCCACCCGCGACTTCTTGCGTTCCGAGCTGTCCCGGCTCGCCGACGAGCTGGACGAAGCCGCCCACCGACGGGAGAAAAGAGCCCGCTCGGATTGGGAGGAGGATCGTAAGGACTGGGAAGAGGATCATTGACCGCCCCGACGTAGCATGGGCCTCATGTCCGCTCCCGTCTCCACCATCGAGGACGCGATCCAGGCCGCCCTGGCCACGGTCGACGACCCCGAGATCCGCCGTCCGATCACCGACCTCGGCATGGTCAAGGGCTTCACCGTCGCCCAGAGCACGGTCCGGGTCGAGCTGCTGCTGACCGTGGCCGGCTGCCCGCTGCGCGACAAGCTCAACAACGACATCACCGCCGCACTCACCAAGATCCCGGGCATCACCGCGGTGACCGTCGACTTCGGGGTGATGGACGAGGAGCAGCGCAAGGCTCTGCAGGTCAGCCTGCGGGGCGGCGCCGGCGCGGCGGCGGAGCCGGTCATCCCGTTCGCCCAGCCCGGCTCGCGTACGCGGGTCTACGCGGTGGCTAGCGGCAAGGGCGGCGTGGGCAAGTCCAGCGTGACCGTCAACCTGGCCGCGGCCCTGGCCAAGCGGGGGCTGTCGGTCGGCGTCGTCGACGCCGACATCTACGGCCACTCGGTGCCCCGCATGCTCGGCGTCGAGGGCCGCCCGACCCGGGTCGAAGACATGATCATGCCGCCGCAGTCGCACGGCGTGAAGGTCATCTCGATCGGCATGTTCACCGCCGGCAACGCCGCGGTGGTCTGGCGGGGTCCGATGCTGCACCGCGCGCTGCAGCAGTTCCTGGCCGACGTCTATTGGGGCGACCTCGACGTGCTGCTGCTCGACCTGCCCCCGGGCACCGGCGACGTGGCCATCTCGCTGGCCCAGCTCCTGCCCAACGCCGAGATCCTGGTCGTGACCACGCCGCAGACGGCCGCGGCCGAGGTGGCCGAGCGGGCCGGCGCGATCGCGATGCAGACCCATCAGCGCCTGGTCGGCGTGGTGGAGAACATGTCCTGGCTGGAGCTGCCGGACGGCTCGCGCATGGAGGTCTTCGGGCAGGGTGGCGGGCAGAAGGTCGCCGATTCGCTGACCACCACAGTGGGCGCCTCGGTGCCGCTGCTGGGGCAGATCCCGCTCGACACCCGGGTACGGGAGGCGGGCGACGCCGGTGACCCGATCGTGCTGGTCGCCCCGGACGCGCCGGCCGCCCGGGCGCTCGACGCCGTGGCCGACAAGCTGGCCGTCCGCCGTGAGTCGCTGATCGGCAAGCCGCTCGGCCTCACGGTCAACGCGCGCCGTTAGGAACGAAACTCGGCCCCCGCTTCCATTGAAGCGGGGGCCGAGGTGTGTCCGGCGACGTCCTGGTCAGGTTGCGTCGAGGTCGAGCGCCGGCCGGGCCGGGACCGAGCCGGGCTCCGAGACGCTCGAGCGGTTGTTCTTGATGTCCGCCGCCACGGCGACGTCGTTCAGGTCGGTACGCACACCGTTCAGATCCTGCTTCACGTCGTCCAGGAGGCCCTGCAGCGGTTTCCGGATGGCCGCCTCGTCCTCCTCGCTCAGCAGGTGCTTGCGGATGAACGCCTTGGGGTGCAGATCTTGCAGCTGAAGGTCGGTGCCGAGCTCACGGTTGAGGTCGGTGGTCGCGTTCTGCGCCATGGCCCGCAGGCCCCGCAGCATGCGCAGGCCGTCACCGATGACCTTGGGCAAGCGTTCCCCGAAGATCAGCAGCGCCAGCATGAGCAGTGCGCCGATCTCCCACCAGTTCAGATTCTCGAACACGTGGCCTCCCAAGTTCCCGCGCCAAGCGTACGCACGCAAGGTGGCCGATGGCAGTCCGGACGGCGATCAGTTGGAGTCCGCGGCCAACCTCACCGAGGCGTTCTGCGTCTTCGTCCCGCGACGGTACTCCACCGCGACAGTGGTTGCGGGCGCGTACTTGCGCACCAGCGCGATCAGGTCGGTGCCGTCCTCGAGCACGTGCCCGTCGAGCTTGGTGATGACGTCGCCGGCTTTCAAGCCACCGGCGCCGGCCGGGCCGGACGGCTCGACGGAACGCAACCGGGCGCCCGCCGTGCTGGTCCCCCCGGTGGCCACCTCGGCGCCGATCACCGTACGCCGGGCCTTGCCGCGGTCGATGATGTCGCCGGCCACCCGGCGGGCCTGGTTGATCGGGATGGCGAAGGCCAGGCCGATGTTGCCGGCCTCGGTCTCGGTGCCGCCGACCGAGCGGATCACCGAGTTGACGCCGATCACCTTGCCGCCCACGTCGACCAGCGGGCCGCCGGAGTTGCCCTGGTTGACCGCGGCGTCGGTCTGGATCGCCGCGTAGTAGCGGGGCGATCCCGACTCACCGGCCTCGATGGTGCGGTCGAGCGCGCTGACGATCCCCGCGGTCACGGTGTTGACCAGGGCCAGCGGTGACCCGAAGGCGAGCACCGGGTCGCCGACCGCGATCGAGTCGGAGTTGCCGAAGTCGACCGGGGTGAGACCGCTCTTGGCGACTTTGATCACAGCGATGTCGGAGTCGTGGTCCCGGCCGACCAACTCGGCCCGTGCGGTGGAGCCGTCGGCGAACGACACCGACAGCGTCTCGTCCGCGCCCTCCACGACGTGGTCGTTGGTGATCACGTAGCCGTTCTCGGAGACCACGAAGCCGGAGCCGATGGCGCCGGTCACCCGGACGGTCACCACGCTCGGGAGCACCTTGTCGGCCACGCCGGCCAGCGACTCGGGCGCCCGGTTGGCCGACGCGGGCGGGTCCTCGGCGGTCGCGCCCAGGGCGCCGCCACCGGTCGCGACCCCGCCCCGGACAGCGAAGACATAGCCCAGCGTGCCGCCCAGACCACCGGCCAGCAGGGCCGTGACCAGGCAGATGAGCAAAATCGGGGTGTACGACCGACGAGGCGCGTCGGGATCGACGACCGGCTCGGGTGGCGGGCCACCGGTCGACTGCGCGTTCTGCAGCACCACCGCGGTGGGCGCGTAGGGGTCGCGCCACGGGTCAGCGAGGGCGTCGGACCACCACGGCGAGCCTGGTGGAACGGGCTGACCGTTGGCGGGCGGCGGAGCGGGTCGCGCGTTCCAGCCGTCGGTCACGTCGGTGCCTCCACTCAATCCTCGCCGAGCTCCCTCTCCAGGATGACACGGATCCCGGACGACGCCCTGCCGCGGGCTGTTTATGCATCGACGGCCCGGTGCGGCCACGAAGAGCATCGCTCTACTCTCTTATCCGATGTGCGCGGGTGAATCCACGTGCGTCCGTCCATCGCCCCGGAGGTCGTCATCGCCCCGCCAGCCCGTCCGATCGGCCCGTCGACGGGCCAGGCCATGCAGTTCGCCGAGGCCTACGCGAGCGAGGACATCGTCCTGCAGACGGCGCGCAGCCTCGCGCACGAGCTCGGACTCGACAGCGTCAGCCCGGCCGCCGGCTCGGTGCTGCGCCTGCTGGCGGCGGCCGGCAGCGCCAAGGCGGTGGTCGAGATCGGCACGGGCGCCGGGGTGAGCGGCATCTGGCTGCTGCGCGGCATGCGCCCGGACGGCGTCCTGACCACGATCGACGTCGAGAACGAGCACCAGCGGGTCGCCCGGCGCATCTTCGTCGAGGCCGGCTTCGCCCCGTCGCGCACCCGCATCATCACCGGCCGCGCGCTGGACGTGCTGCCCCGGCTGGCCGACGGCGTCTACGACCTGGTCTTCGTCGACGCCGACGTGACCGAGTTCGGCGCCTGCGCCGAGGCCGCGCTCCGGCTGCTGCGCCCGGGTGGGGTGCTGCTGGTGAACGGGGCGATGGCCGGCGGCCGGATCAGCGACCCGGCCGCGCGCGACGTCGACACGCTGACCGTCCGCGAAACGCTGCGGGCGGTGCGGGAGTCCGAGGAGTGGATCCCGGCGATGGTGCCGTCCGGGGCCGGGTTACTGGCCGCCGTCAAACGATGAGAGCGCCGTCAAACGATGAGAGCGCCGTCAAACGATGAGAGCGCCGTCAAACGATGAGAGCGCCGTCAAACGATGAGAGATAGCGCAGCAGCATCCGCACGCCCCACCCGGTGCCGCCGCGGGTGAGTTCGAGCTCGGTGGTGTCGGTCCAGGCCGGTCCGGCGATGTCGAGATGGGCCCAGCGGTCCGCGTACGCCCCGGTGAACTCGCGCAGGAAGAGCGCGGCCATGCCACCGCCGTGGGTCGGCGAGCTGTGCCGGTCGGCCAGGTCGCTGCGCAGCAGTTCGCGGTAGTCGCCGTTGAGCGGCATCCGCCACATCCGCTCGCCGGCCGCCGCGCCGGCCCGCTCGAGCGCCCCGGCCAGGTCGTCGCTGTCGCTGTAGAGAGCGGCGATGCCCGGCCCGAGAGCGACCGGGGCGGCGCCGGTGAGCGTGGCCAGGTCGATCACGACGTCCGGGTCGAGCTCGGCGGCGTAGCCCAGCGCGTCGGCCAGCACGAGACGTCCCTCGGCGTCCGAGTTGGTCGACTCGCTGGTGCTGCCGTCGTAGTGGGTGATCACGTCGCCGGGGCGGTAGGCGGACCCGCTGACCGCGTTCTCGGCCAGCGGCAGCAGCGCGGTGACGCGGACGGGCAGGCCGAGATCGGCCGCGCCCAGCGTGGCGGCGGCGACCGCGGCCGCGCCGGCCATGTCGTTCTTCATCCGCTTCATGCCCTCGCGGGTCTTGATCGAGATGCCGCCGCTGTCGAAGGTGATGCCCTTGCCGACCAGCACCACGTGGGCGGTCGCGCCGGGCGGGGACCAGGTCAGCTCGACCAGGCAGGGGCGGAACCTCGAGCCGCCGCCGACCGCGCGCAGGCCGCCGAAACGGGCCAGGGCTTCGCCGGACAGGACGCGTACGCCCGTCCCGGCCCGCTTGGCCGCGGCGCCGCTGATCTCCTCGGCCATCCAGTCCGGGTTCTTGATCGAGGGCGGTGTGTTGGTCAGATCCCGGGCCAGCCAGGTGGCGCGGGCGGTGGCCTGGGCCTGGGCCAGGCTCCCGGCGTACGCCTCGGGGTTGCCGGTGACCAGCTCGACCTCGGCCGTCCGGGGTTCCGTACGGCCGTCGCGGTAGTGGTAGCCACCCAGCCAGAGACCTTCGGCCACCCCGCGCACGGCCTCGTCGGTGGCGGCTCGGCCCAGGTGGACCTGCGCCGGTACGTCGCCGGGAATTGCTCGGGCGGCCGCGGCGCCGGCCGCGCGCCAGCCCGCCTCGTCGCCCGCCCCGACCTCGGCCAGCAGCACCGTGGCCGGGCGCCGCAACGGGCGCGGGAACTCCCGTACCGTGCCGGCCGGCTGGCCCCCGGGGGCCAGAGCTGCGATCTCGGCACCAAGGTCGCCCTCGGCATGCGAAAGTGGACCCGGCGCGCCGATCGGCACGATGCGGGTCCGGTCGTCGTCGAGGCGGTCGGTCAGGCGAATCGGATACACGAGAGCGTGACCTTTCTCGAAGACGTGGAAAGCCCGCCGGTCCGGGCGGTACCGTACCGGCGGGCTCGCGTGAAACGTCAGCCGGCGATCGACTTCAACGCGTCACCCAGCGCGCTGGCCTCGTCCGGAGTCATCTCAACGACGAGACGGCCACCACCTTCCAGCGGGACCCGCATGACGATGCCCCGACCCTCCTTGGTGACCTCCAGCGGACCATCGCCCGTCCGCGGCTTCATCGCCGCCATCTTGTCTCCCCTCAGACCTACATCAGGGTGTCGGTGGGTTGATCCCACAGCCACTTCTTACGTCGTGTGCTCAGCCCCACACGACGCCGTACCTCGTATCCGACCGGCGGCCGAGGGCCATTGCGCGTGCTGACGCGACCCGGCCCACCGTGCCGATCAAACATTTTCCCTGATGAACACCGGCGAACCCAAACCCAGCCCGGGCGGATGTGACAGCGTCTAGCATATCGCCTTTCCGGCTGTCACAATGTGCGGTCATGCAGGCGCGGTCGGCACTCTTCGACCTGTACGGCGACTACCTCCGTCCCCGAGGCGGCCGCGCACCCGTCGCCGCCCTGGTCAGACTGCTTGCGCCGCTCGGCATAGCGCCGCCCGCGGTCCGCACGGCGATCTCCCGCATGGTGCGACAAGGCTGGCTGCATCCCCTGCGACTGGTCTCCGGACCGGGCTATCTGCTCACCCCCAAGGCGGCGCGCCGGCTCGACGAGGCAGCGGCCCGGATCTACCGCACCGGCCGGTCCGGGTGGGACGGGCGCTTCGATCTGGTGCTGCTGAACGCCCCGCTGGGCAAGCGCGAGGCCGGCCGGCTCGCGTTCCTCGGCTACGGGCCCCTGGGCGACCACGCGTGGGTCGCGCCCCGCCCGGCCGAGGACACCGACGCCGTGCTGCGCGAGGCCGGGATCGGGTACGAACGGTTCAGCGCCGGCCACGCGGCCGGGTCGCCGGGGGCGGCCGAGGTCGTCGGCCGGGCATGGGATCTGCCCGGGCTGGCCCGGTCGTACGAGCAGTTCGTCGCCGACCTGCGCCCGGTGGTCACGTCGGTCAACGCCCGCAGCACCGACGAGCAGGCCTACGCGGCCCGCTTCCAGCTGGTCCACGCCTGGCGTTCGTTCCTGTTCCGCGATCCGCAGCTGCCCGCGTCGCTGCTCCCACCACGCTGGCCCGGCACCGGCGCGGCCGGCTTCTTCGACCGGCACGCGACCCGTCTGCGGCCCGCCGCCGACCGCTACGTCGAGCGATGCCTGCAGTCCGTGACTCGCAACCGTGTGGGATTCTCAGAGCCATGACCGCCGTCCAACCGCCCCTGACCGAGTCGCTCCTCGTCGACCGCACCGGTGCTGTCGTCACGCTCACCCTCAACCGGCCCGAGGCCATGAACGCCCTCGACGTCGGCCTCAAGGAGGCGCTGCGCGACACGCTGGCCTCGCTCGAGTCCGACCGGTCGTGCCGGGCGATCGTGCTGGCCGGGGCGGGCAAGGCGTTCTGCGTCGGTCAGGATCTGCGCGAGCACGAGGCGCAGCTGGCCTCGGGCCGCACCGACCTCGACACCGTGCGGGTGCACTACAACCCGATCGCCCAGCGGCTGGCCAGCATGCCCAAGCCGGTGGTGGCGGCGGTGCGCGGCCCGGCGGCCGGGGCGGGCGCGTCGTTCGCGCTGCTGGCCGACTTCCGCATCGGCGGCCCCACGACCTCGTTCCTGATGGCGTTCGCCAATGTCGGGCTGGCCGGCGACAGCGGGGTCTCGTGGTCGTTGCCGCGGATCGTCGGGCACGCCCGGGCGCTCGAGCTGCTGCTGCTGGCCGAGCCGGTGCGGGCCGAGCGGGCGTACGAGATGGGTCTGCTCTCGCAGGTGACCGAGGACGACGAGCAGGTGCTCCCGGCGGCTCACGCGCTGGCCGAGCGGCTCGCGGCCGGGCCGACGGTGGCCTACGGGGCGATCAAGCGGGAGCTCTCCATCGGCGACGCCGGGACGCTCTCGGACGCGCTCGCGGCCGAGGCCCAGGCCCAGGCCATCTGCGGCGCCACGGCCGACCACAAGGCCGCGGTCTCGGCGTTCGTGGCCAAGCAGAAGCCGGTCTTCGAGGGCAGGTAGCCGACCCGTTCCGCCGAAGGGCGCGAAACCCGGGGGGCACCTCCCGCGGTATGACCGTTTCGGGATCGCCTCATTTACGGATCTCGATGCCTACGCTCCTCCCCTACGCGTCCTACCGGGCGCGCTCGTTGGTGGGAGGACCGAATGGTCAATTGGCGGATCTTCGTGGGCACGGCGCTGGCCACGGTCACCATGGCGGCGTGGGGCGCGACCGCGTCACCGGCCGCGGCAGCGCCGGCCGGGCCGGGTGACGGGGTGGCCGGCCCGTCGGTGGTCGGCGGCAGCCGAGCCGCGCAGGGCGAGTTCCCGTTCATGGTGCGGCTGTCGATGGGCTGCGGCGGCGCCCTCTACAGCCCCACCCTCGTGCTGACGGCCGCGCACTGCGTGAGCCGCACCGGCGCCAACACGTCGATCACCGCCACGATGGGCTCGGTCGACCTGCAGTCGAGCACCCGGATCACCCGCAAGTCGAACTACGTCTACCGGGCGCCCGGCTACAACGGCAACGGCGACGACTGGGCCTTCATCCGCCTGGCCAGCCCCGTGACGACGCTGGCCACACTGCCGATCGCGACGACCACCGCGTACGACTCGGGCACGTTCACCATCTCGGGCTGGGGCGCCAACCGCGAGAACGGCTCCCAGCAGCGCTACCTGCTGAAGGCCACAGTGCCGTTCGTCAGCGACACCACCTGCAACTCGTCGACCATGTACGGCGGCGGCGTGATCCCCGCCGAAGAGATCTGCGCCGGCTACACCGCAGGCGGCGTCGACACCTGCCAGGGCGACTCAGGCGGCCCGATGTTCCGCCGCGACGCCACCAACGCCTGGATCCAGGTAGGCATCGTGAGCTGGGGCGACGGCTGCGCCCGCCCCAACAAGCCCGGCGTCTACACCCAGGTCAGCTACTTCTCTACAGCCATCCGCACCGCAGCCACCTCCCTAGGCGGCTGACCGCTCACCCCCCGCGGGTCCAGTGATCACGGCCTCCACTGAGCGCAGGCACCACTTCCCCTCCGTGCGCCCCCTCCTACTGAGCGCAAAACCACCTCGTCTCCGTGCGCCCCTTCCTTACTGCGCGAAAGCACCACTTCTCCTCTGTGCGCCCCTTCCTACTGCGCGAAAGCACCACTTCTCCTCCGTGCGCCCCTTCCTACTGAGCGGCCTGGGCGCTCGCCGTCAATGAGTTGGGCTCGGTTTTCCGACGTCGCGGGGTTTGCGGCGTTGGAAAACCGAGCCCAACTCATTGACCTAAAAGGTGAGCGCCCCCGGAGTCGCGAAGCGGCGACCAGCAAGCTCAGCAGCGTTGCCCACCCAGCCCAGCCACCTCAAAACCAAGCCACCAAAGCCCAGCCACCAGCAAGCTCAGCCACCATCAAGCCAACCGTGGTGAGGCGGAGGGGCCGTTTCGAAGCGTGGGCGGAGGGGCCGTTTCGACGCGTAGGCGGACGGGCCGTTTCAATGCGTAGGCGGACGGGCCGTTTCAATGCGTAGGCGGACGGGCCGTTTCAATGCGTAGGCGGACGGGCCGTTTCAACGCGTAGGCGGACGGGCCGTTTCAACGCGTAGGCGGACGGGCCGTTTCAACGCGTAGGCGGACGGGCCGTTTCAACGCGTAGGCGGACGGGCCGTTTCAACGCGTAGGCGGACGGGCCGTTTCAACGCGTAGGCGGACGGGCCGTTTCAACGCGTAGGCGGACGGGCCGTTTCAACGCGTAGGCGGACGGGCCGATTCGACGGGTAGGCGGAGGGCCCGTTTCGTCACGTCGACGGGCGCGCGCCACGACCGCCGAGCAACCCCAGCTCAGTCCTCTTCCTCAGGATCCTGATTGGCTTCCTGCCCGAGCACAAAGGCCTGCATAGCCAACTCATCCCCCGAAGGCCACACATAAGTAGGCAGCTCCCCCGGCCCCAACTCCTCGACATGAGACCAGAACTGCCGAACCGCCTCAGCCGGAGTCGCAGCCTCGATCGGCAGCGCCACACTGACCAGCCAAGTCTTCTTCCCCCCAGCGCGCCCCGACCCCCCAAGACCACCCGCAAGCCGCCGGAACACCTCAGGATCGACCGGCGCGATACGCAGATCATCCTCATCAAGGGCCAGCTCAGCGGCAGACACCGGCTCGTCGAAGGCACGCCGCAGGTAAGCCAGCACCAGATCGTCACCGTCCGCTTTGGCCGCGTGGGCGAGCGCCACCACCTCGCCGCCGACCACGAGAAGCACCTCGTCGTCGGGCTCGACCGGACCCGCGCCACCCGACACCGTCACCGTGTCGTGGTGGAACAGCCGCTCGGTCGCCCATCGATCCGCCGGAATGATCACCGCCCAGTGCGCCATGCCGTCCATCTCATCACGGGGCCGGGTCGGCCGGCGGGGGCGGGACCCAGCAACCGGCCAGGTGATCGTCGACCATGCCGGTGGCCTGCATCAACGCGTACGCCGTGGTGGGACCGACGAAGCGGAAGCCGCGTTTCTTCAGGTCTTTGGCCATGGCCTTGGACTCGGCGGTGGTGGCCGGCACCTCGGCCCGGGTGGCCGGGCGGGGCGGGCGTGGGACGGGCGCATACGACCAGAGCAGGGCGGAGAGACCGTCGGGCAGGTCGGCGGCGACACGGGCGTTGTGCAGCGCAGCGTCGATCTTCATCCGGTTGCGGACGATGCCGGCGTCGGTCATCAGCCGGGAGGCGTCGCTTTCGGAGAAGGCGGCCACCTTGTCGATCGAGAACCCGGCGAACGCGGCCCGGAACGCCGGCCGTTTGCGCAGGATGGTGATCCAGGCCAGGCCGGACTGGAACGCCTCGAGGCACATCCGCTCGAAGAGCCGGTCGTCGCCGTGCACCGGACGGCCCCACTCGTCGTCGTGATAGGCCACGTAGTCGGGGCTGCCACCGCCCCAGAAGCAGCGCGCCTTGCCGTCCTCGCCCAGCACGAGACCGGCCTCGAGCAGGCCGGCCGGGGCCACACCAGGCTGCGGCGCGCCGAACGCCGAGGTGTCTGTCATGGCGACCACCGTAGAGCCGAGGTCTGACAGAACCGAGTCGACCGCCGCACAAGAACGCGGGCACCCCGGCCGCGGCGGCGTCGCCGAGCCACGCCGCCGCTCGGCGCGGCGCGGCTTGGCTTGGCGCGACTTGGCTCGGCTCAGCGTGGCTGGGCCCGGATCGGCTTGGCTCAGACCACGAAACAGGCGCTTAAGGCAGGCGGCCGTCCTCGATCAGCCGGCCGAACTTCTTCAGGGCGGCGGTGAAGCTCACCTTGGACCCGGGCCAGAGCACCGGCCAGGCCAGTTTGCCGACCGGGCCGGCCGGCAGGTGGAACCACTCGTGCAGCACCACCTGGGTGCGGTCGCCCGACATCGGGGTGCACCGCATCGTGCCGGGCCCCCGCAGCACCTTGCCGCAGTGCACGACGCGGACCTCGTACGGCGGATTGATCTTGACTACCCGCAGCTCGTCGCGGAGCGTCGCGGGGCCGAGCGCGGTGACCGCCTCGACCAGGCTGCCCTCACCGCCGTCGCCCTCGACGACGCGGACCTTGGTGAACGGGATCCACTCGCCCTGCTTCTCCCAGGTCAGAAAGGCGGCGAAGACCCGGGCGGCGGGCGCGTTGACGATCACCGTGGCGGTGACCTCGCCGGAGCCGGGCCGGACGGCGTCGCCCAGTCCGTCGCCGGGTCCGGTCGCGCTCATCGCGGCTCCACCGGCTCGCTGCGCTGGGCCGGCTCCGCACCGCGCCCGGCCGGCTCCGCACCGCGCCCGGCCGGCTCCCCACCACGCTGGCCCGGCTCCCCACCACGCTGGACGGGCTCCCCACCACGCTGAACGGGCTCCCCACCTCGCTGGGCCGGCTCCGCACCGCGCTGGACGGGCTCCCCACTGCGCTGGGCGGGGTCGTCCGAGGCGAGGACGTCGGCCGGCTGTGCGTTGAGCTCGATCTGCAGCTCGTTGAGGGGTTCGGCCGGGGCGATGGCCGCCTCGCGGGCCTTGCGGAGCACGTCGGCGTCCGCCGTACGCCCCTCGCGCAGGGCGATGACCTCGGCCTCGAGCACGCCGATCAGCTCGCCCTTGTAACCGATGTCGTAGGCCGCCCGCTGCAGCGCCTGGTCGACCTGGGACATGCGGTAACCGCGCCAGGCCGTGTCGAACTTCGCGTGGGAGATGTCCTCCTCACCGAGCGGCCGGTCGCTGGGCAGCGGCACGGCGGCCCCGTCCGGCTCGACGGGCGTCAAGGCGTTGTCGCCGCCACCGATCATGACGGTCACGCCGAACACGATCGCGGCCACGACCAATGCCACGACGATGAAGAGGAGAAGCTGGCCCATGCGCTGAATGTTGGCATGTCGGACAGCGCGTGGCGAGCCCGCCACCCCGACACTCCCGGCGCCGCGGGCTCAGGTCCAGGTCAGGATCTTTTTGCGCCAGGCGTAGAGAATGCCGAGCGCGAGGACCGCCACGAACACGCCCATCTCGGTCACGGTGGCCCAGCCGAACCCCGGAAGATCGAAGACGACCGCCCACGGAAAGAGAAAAACGGCTTCCACGGCGAAGAGCACATAGAGGTACGCGTAGACGTAGTAGCGGATCTGCGCCTGCGCCCAGTCGCCGCCGACCGGGTCGATGCCGCTCTCGTACGACACGTACTTGCCCGGGGGTTGAGCCGGAGCGGCCGGGCGCAGCAGCTTGTTGGCGCCGAACGCCCCCACGAAGACGAGCACGCCGGCCACCGCCACCAGGCCCAGCGTGGCGTACGAACCCAGATAGCCGTCCACGACCGGTCAGCCTAGCCGGATAGTGGACTCCTGTGGTTCAGGCAAGCCTCACCTGGCTACTGTGGTCAACGGCCTGTCCCGGTTCGTAAGGAGCGGCGACGTAGGCTGGAAGTGACGACAGCGGGCCGGCCCATCGATGTGCTCATTCCCGCCGGCCGGCGCCCTTGGGAGGTTGTGAACGTGTCCGCTGGAGCGAAGCGAGTCGAACAGCTGGACCGGGTGGTCATCCGGTTCGCCGGTGACTCGGGCGACGGCATGCAGCTCACCGGTGACCGATTCACCTCGGAAACCGCTCAGCTGGGCAACGACATCTCCACCCTGCCGAACTTCCCGGCCGAGATCCGCGCCCCTGCCGGCACCCTGCCCGGTGTGTCGAGCTTCCAGGTGCATTTCGCCGACTACGACATCCTGACGCCGGGCGACTCGCCCAACGTGCTGGTCGCGATGAACCCGGCCGCGCTCAAGGCCAACGTGGCCGACCTGCCGTCCGGAGCCGACATCATCGTCAACACCGACGAGTTCACCAAGCGCAACCTGGCCAAGGTCGGCTACACGGTGAGCCCGCTCGAGGACGGCTCGCTGGCCGACTTCGCGGTGCACCCGGTTGCCCTCACCTCGATGACGGTGGGCGCGCTGGCCGAGCTCGGCGTGGCCAAGAAGGACGGCGAGCGGGCCAAGAACATGTTCGCCCTGGGCCTGCTCAGCTGGATGTACTCGCGCCCGTTCGAGTCGACGCTGCGCTTCCTCGAGACCAAGTTCGCCAAGCGGCCCGACCTCGTCGCGGCCAACAAGGCGGCCTTCCAGGCCGGTTGGAACTTCGGCGAGACGACCGAGAGCTTCACCGTCCGGTACGAGGTCAAGCCGGCCCGCATGAAGCCGGGCACCTACCGCAACATCACCGGCAACCAGGCGCTCGCGCTGGGCCTGGTGGCGGCCAGCGTCCGGTCCAAGTTGCCGCTCTTCCTGGGCGCCTACCCGATCACCCCGGCCTCGGACATCCTGCACGAGCTGTCCAAGCACAAGAAGTTCGGCATCACCACGGTGCAGGCCGAGGACGAGATCGCCGCCATCGGCGCGGCGGTCGGCGCCTCGTACGGTGGCGCTTTGGGCGTGACGACGACGTCCGGCCCCGGGGTGGCGCTCAAGGGCGAGACCATCTCGCTGGCCATCGCGCTCGAGCTGCCGCTGGTCATCGTCGACGTGCAGCGGGCCGGCCCGTCCACCGGCATGCCGACCAAGACCGAGCAGGCCGACCTCAACATGGCTCTGTACGGGCGGCACGGGGAGGCCCCGCTCGCGGTGATCGCGCCCAAATCGCCGTCGGACTGCTTCCACGCGGCGATCGAGGCGGCCCGGATCGCGCTGAAATACCGCACGCCGGTCATCCTGCTCTCGGACAACTACGTCGCCAACGGTTCCGAGCCGTGGCTGCTGCCGTCGGCCGACGAGCTCCCGGACATCTCCGTCGGCTTCACCACCGAGCCCAACGGTGAGGACGGCCGCTTCCTGCCCTACCTGCGCGACCCCGAGACGCTGGCCCGGCCGTGGGCGATCCCCGGCACGCCCGGCCTCGAGCACCGCATCGGCGGTCTGGAGAAGGCCGACAAGACCGGCGACATCTCGTACGACCCGGCCAACCACGAACACATGGTGCGCACCCGGGCCGCCCGCATCGAGGCCATCGAGGTGCCCGACGTCGAGGTCGAGGACGCCGACGAGAGCGCGCGCGTGCTGGTGCTGGGCTGGGGCTCGACGTACGGGCCGATCGGGGCGGCCTGCCGGGCCCTGCGGCAGCGCGGTCTGCCGATCGCCCAGGCCCACCTGCGTCACCTGGCGCCGCTGCCGGCCAACCTCGGCGAGGTGCTCGCGGCGTACGACAAGGTGGTCATCCCGGAAATGAACCTGGGCCAGCTGGCCCACGTGATCCGCGCGCGGTACCTGATCGACGCGGTCCCCTTCAACCAGGTCAGCGGCCTGCCCTTCACCGCCGCGACGCTGGAGAACATGCTCGAGGACGTGGTCAAGAATGGCTAGCTCAACACTGGGTTCCCGCAATCTGCCCCTGACTCCGGTCAAGCTGACCGCCAAGGACTTCAAGAGCGATCAAGAGGTCCGCTGGTGCCCCGGCTGCGGCGACTACGCGATCCTGGCCGCCGTGCAGGGCTTCATGCCCGAGCTCGGCATCCCGCGCGAGAACATCGTCTTCGTCTCGGGCATCGGGTGCTCGTCCCGCTTCCCGTACTACATGAACACGTACGGGATGCACTCGATCCACGGGCGGGCGCCGGCGATCGCCACCGGGCTGTCGGTCTCGCGCCCCGACCTGTCGGTCTGGGTCGTCACCGGTGACGGCGACGCGCTGTCGATCGGCGGCAACCACCTGATCCACGCGCTGCGCCGCAACGTCAACCTCAAGATCCTGCTGTTCAACAACCGGATCTACGGCCTGACCAAGGGTCAGTACTCGCCGACCTCGGAACTGGGCAAGATCACGAAGTCGACCCCGGCGGGCTCGGCCGACTCGCCGTTCAACCCGATCTCGCTGGCGCTGGGCGCCGAGGCCACGTTCGTCGCCCGGACGATCGACTCGGACCGCAAGCACCTGCAGTCGGTGCTGCGCGCGGCGGCCGAGCACGAGGGTTCGGCGTTCGTCGAGATCTACCAGAACTGCAACATCTTCAACGATGGCGCGTTCGAGCTGATCAAGGACTCGACCACCCGCGAGGACCACCTGATCCGGCTCGAGCAGGGTCAGCCGATCACCTTCGGCACCGACAACCAGTTCTCGGTGACCCACCCGGCCGGCAGCTTCGGTCTCAAGGTCGAGGAGGGCGGCGAGCCGCTCGTCCACGACGCCACGGTGGACGACCCGGCCTACGCGTTCGCGCTGAGCCGCCTCTCCGGCTCCGATCTCGGCACCACGCCGATCGGGGTGTTCCGCAACGTGCAGCGCCCGTCCTACGACGAGCTGATCACCAAGCAGCTGGTCGACGCCAAGGCCCAGGCCGACGGCACTCCCGAGCAGATGCTCGACGGACTGCTCGGCAAGGCCGACACCTGGACGATCCTCTAGGGCTCCCGGCTCGGCACGACCCTCGGTACGATGGGCATCCTCATCGATGCCGGGGGTCCTGCCGTGACCGATCCTGAGCTCCACCAGGCGCTGAACACCGAGGTCGCCCATTCCGCGCGACTGTGGAACTACCTGCTCGGCGGAAAGGACAACTTCGCCGCCGACCGCGAGGCCGCCGAGTACGCCCTCGCCCTGATGCCCGAGCTGGTCCAGTCGGCCCGGGCCAACCGGGAGTTCCTCGGCCGCGCGGTCCGGCACCTGGCCGGGTCGGGCGGCATCCGCCAGTTCCTCGACATCGGCACCGGCCTGCCCACCGCGGGCAACACCCACGAGGTGGCCCAGACGGTCGCGCCCGGCAGCCGCGTCGTCTACGTCGACAACGACCCGATGGTGCTCGTGCACGCCCGGGCCCTGCTGACCAGCTCACCGCAGGGCGCCACCGACTACCTCGACGCCGACCTGCGAGACACCGCGACCATCCTGGACGGTGCGGCCCGGACGCTCGATTTCCGGAAACCGATCGCGATCATGCTCCTGGGCATCGTCAACTTCGTGGTCGACGACGCCGAGGCGTACGCGGTGGTCCGGCGGCTGGTCGAGGCCGTGCCGGCCGGCAGCTATCTGGTCGTCTCGCACCCGACGACCGAGGTCAACGGCCCGGCGGTGGAAGAGTCCATGCGGCAGTGGAACGAGAGCGGCGCCGCCCCGATCACCGCGCGCACCCGCGACGGGATCGCCGCCTTCTTCACCGGGCTCGACCTGCTCGAACCCGGCGTGGTGACGTGCTCGGCCTGGCGCCCCGACCCCGCGTACCCCGGCATCACCGACAAGGTCTCCGAGTTTGCCGGGGTGGCCCGCAAACCGGGCTGAGCTCAGACGGCGACGTTGGCGTCGCTGGTCTCGTCGCGGATGTAGACGATCATGTCGCCGGTCTCGATGGTGACGATCTGCTCGCCGCCGAGCGGCAGCACCTTGCCCCGGCGGATCAGGGCGACGACCAGCGTCTTCAACTGGCGCGGGTTCTGGCCCACCTCGGAACGCTCGGCGCTGCGCATCGCCAGCGCCATGCCCTGTCCGGGCGTGAGCAGATCCTCGACCACGTCGATGAGCGGCGGAGCGGTGGTCGTGAGGCCGAGCAGGCGACCGGCGGTGGCCGACGAGACGATGACGTGGTGCGCGCCGCTCTGCTTGAGCAGGGCGGCGTTCTCCTGCTCACGCACCGAGGCGATGATCCGCACCTGACCGGCGGTGAGCTGGCGTACGGTCAGCGAGATCAGCACCGAGGCCTCGTCGGTGTCGGTCGCGATGATCACCGCCTTGCAGTTCTTGACGTCGGCCTCGTGCAGCACCGCCGACCGGGTCGCGTTGCCCTCGATCGTCACCAGACCGTTGGCCTGGGCCTGGCGCACGCCCTCGGGCCGGCTCTCGACGACGACGATCCGCGCCTTGGTGTAGCCGGTCTCCAGCAGCGCGGCGACCGCGGCCCGGCCCTTGGTGCCGTAGCCGCAGATGATGATGTGGTCCTTCAACTGTCGCCTCCACCGGCTGACAAGCAGGCTGTTGCGATATTGGTCGGTGAGCACCTCGAGGGTGGTGCCGACCAGGATGATCAGGAAGAGCACGCGGGCCGGGGTGATGAACAGGACGTTCACCAGCCGGGCCTGCGGCGTGACCGGCGTGATGTCGCCGTAACCGGTGGTGGAGAGCGACACGACCGCGTAGTAGAAGCAGTCGAGCAGGGTCAGCCCGTCCTCGTTGACGTCCCGGTAGCCGTCCCGGTCGAGGTAGATGGCGGTGACCGTGACCAGCACGAGCACGATAGCCAGCGCGAGGCGGATGCCCAGCGCGCGAAGAGGGCCCTTCCGGACCCTCGGCAGATGGATCATGTGATGCCCCGCACGGTGACACCATAGCGAGCGGGTCCGGAGCAACTGCCCCGGACGTCACACTCGCCATCGTTCCGGGACGTCAACGACGCGACCGGGCTCAACCGCGCAAGGTCTGAGCGAAACGGGCGGCGCCGTCCTCGAGGTCGGGGTGCTCGACGGCGAGCGCCATCGCGACGATCCGGTCGAACCCGAGACCGACCCCGTCGGCGTACGCCCCGTCGAAGGCGGCGTCGCCCAGAGTCGTCCGCAGGGAGAGCTGCCGGCCCGACCAGAAGCGCCCGAACATCTCCGTACGCCGGGCCCCGCGCGCTGCCTCGGCCCCGCCGAACAGCACCGCGGCGGTGGCCGGGTCGCCACCCATCGCACAGCGCACGGCCAGGGCCGCCACCGCGTCGGCAGCCGCCCCGCTGAACCCGTGCCGCAACCTCGAGCGCAGGGCCACCACCAGGTGATCATGCGCGGCGACCAGGTCACCGCGGCGCAGCGCGACCATCCCGAGCAGCCAGTCGACCGTCCGCTTGCCGCGATGCTCGGGGCAGGCGGCCTCGGCCGGGCGGGCGGCGCCCAGCAGCTCGGCCGCGGCGGTCAACTCGTCACGGCGCCAGAGCAGCTCGGCCAGCGCGATCACGGCCGGCAGCGCCGCCTCGGCCACGCCGCACCGCTCGGCCTCGGCGATCACGTCGCGGCACAGCTGCTCGGCCTCGTCGAAGCGGCCCGCCTCGATCAACGTGCTCCGGTGCCCGGCCAGCGCGCGCACCAGCAGCGCGTGGTTCTTCTCGGTGCGGGCGATCTGTTCGGCGCGGTCCAGGAACCGGGTGCGCTCGCTGCGGTCGGTGGCCAGGCCCGCGTGTACGAGATGGGTGGACGCCAGCACGGCCGGCTCGACATCGACCCCGTCCAGCCGCTGGTAGAGACGGGAGAGCAGGTCACGTCCGTGCCCGGCGCCGCCGTGCTCGCGCCACCACGGGTCCAGGGCCAGAGCCAGGCGCAGGCCGGAGCGGACGCTGCCCCGGTCGGCGGCCCAGCGCAGCGCGGTCTCCCACTCGGGCACGAACGGCGCCAGCTCGGTCAGCGAGGTCGTACGGGGCTGGCCGTCGGTGTCCGTCACGACGGAGTTCAGCGTGTGCAGCGACCAGGCGACGTGCCGGTCCCGCGCGGCACGCTCGTCACCGGCCGCGGTTAGGCGCCGGGAGGCGTACGCCCGCACCTGGCCGGAAAGCCGGTAGCGCGGGCCCGGCACCAGCTCGATCAGGGATTTGTCGGTGAGCTCGGAGAGCGCGCCGAGCGCTTCGACGCCGCACCACTCGACCGTGCCGAGATCGACCGTGCCGGCGAAGACCGCGAGGCGACGGAGCAGGCCGGCCGCCGGCGTGCTGAGCGTCCGATAGGACCAGTCCAGGCTCGCGGTCAGGCTGTCCTGCCGATCGCCCGGGCCGGCGCCGACCGGGTCGAGCGCCGTGAGCGGGTCGTCGAGGCGGGCGGCCAGCTGAGCGGCCGAGAGCGATCGCAGCCGGATCGCGGCCAGCTCGACCGCGAGCGGGGAACCTTCCAGCCGGGCGGCGACCTCGGCCAGATCGGCGTGGTCCTCGACCGGGGCCGACCGGCCGCCGCGGGCCTCGGCGGTGCGCTCGGAAAGCAGCGCGAAGACGTCGCCGGGCGACAGCGGCGGAATGGTCCAGACGACCTCGCCCGGAACGTTGAGCGGCACCCGGCTGGTCACCAGCACGTCGAGACGGGGGCAACGAGCCAGCAGACGGCGGACGACCGTGGCGCAGGCGGCCGGCGCGGCCTCCGCGGTCTGCAGGACCAGCAGCATCCGCCGCTCGGCGCAGTGCTCGAGAAGCGTCTCGAACACGGGACGGCCCGGCTCGGTGCGCACTCCCACCGCCGTCGCCGTCGCCGCGCTGACGTCGGCCGGACCGCCCGCCACGTCGACGTTCCAGACCCCTTCCGGGTACGCGTCCAGGAGCTGCTCGGCCGCGGCCAGCGCGAGGCGCGTCTTGCCCGACCCGCCCGCCCCGGTCACGGTGACGATGCGCCGGTTCTGGATGAGGGTGAGGAGCTCGGCCAGTTCGGCCCGGCGGCCCAGGAAGGCGGTGAACGGCGCCGGAAGGTTATGGGTGGCGGCGCCCGGCGTACGCGGCGGCGGGAAATCGCGTTCGAGGCCGGGCGCAAGAATTTGGAACAGCCGCTCGTCGTCGTCGAAGCCGCGCAGGCGATGCGGGCCGAGGTCCAGCAGGTCGACGTCGGCGCCGATCGGCCGCCCGGGCTCACCGGGGCGTGGACGCGGCAGGGTCAGCGCAAAAGGCACGGCGGCGCCGGAGGTGAGGACGGCCAGCATCGTCGCCCCGGAACAGAGGATCTGGCCACCATGCGCGGCCGAGGCGACCCGGGAGGCACGGTGGACCTCGGCACTGGTGTACTCGCCGGCGACCGGCCGGGCCGGGCCGGTGTGCATGCCCATCCGGACCTTCGGCGTGACCTCCGCGCTCGGCCAGTCATGTGCGGACAGTTGCCGTTGAGCCTCCACACAGGCCGCGATGGCGTCCGCCGGATCCTGGAAAGCGACGAAGAAACTGTCACCCTCGGTGAAGAGCTCGACACCGGAGAAGTCACCGAGAGCAGTTCGCATCACGGAGCGGTGATCATTAAGGATCTTGCCGTAGTCGTCGCCGAGCAGGCGGGCCAACCGCGTGGAGCCCTCGATGTCGGTGAACACAAAGGTCACCATGCCGCTCGGCAGCTCGGTGCGTCCCGACACGGTTGAACCTCCGCCCCCTTTGGGAAGTCACGTCTCATGCTGACGTATCGCAGCGTCACCGACCATCGTAGAAACGGACGGTGACGGTCCACCCGCCACGGCCGACCCCGGACGGAGGACATCGTCGGCTTCGCACAGCACTACGCGTGACGTAACGAAATGGATCGAGCTGAGTCACGGCGTGGTCGGCCCGATCCGGTCGCTCGTTCGGCGGGTGCCGGCACGAGGCAGGCTGCGCGACGTCCCGGAGGCTCCGGACGGGTCGCCGGACTAGCCGTTTCGCGCAGCTAGATCATCATATTTCCGGCGGCTTCGTGGCGGGTCGCACCAGGGGTCCGCCAAAGGAGAAAAGATCAGCCGGGCGGAGCCGGAAGTGGTTCCGTCCCACCATCTGGAAGGCGGTGGGTCGCTTGGCTGAGCGCCGATGCGAACTCGGTCGACTGCCGCTCGCGGGTCACAGGAGGCGGATAGCGGCTCGCGGCTCGCGGACAGCGGCTGCGGACAGCAGTTCGCCGCTCGCGGACAGCAATAGCAGCTCGCAAGTCGCTGGCCACCGGCCAACAGCAGACACATGCGGGCCGCGGCTTCCGTTGGCCGGCGCGGTCGGCGCCGTCGGCGAAGAACAATCAGGCGGTCGCCAGACGGGCAGGCAACCTGCCCCAGGCGATGTGATGTCACCCAGGGAGCGAGTGCCGGTTACGGCCGCGACCGGACGATTCTGAGCTCGGCAGATGGCGAGCCTTCGGTGCCGGCCGGGTGAGGGCCCGAAGGGCGGCGCGATGGCATCCAGCGCGCCGAGATGACCGCCCGAGCTGGGCGATCAGCAGCCGCAGGCGCCGCCGCAACAGCCGCCGCCGGCCGGGACGGCCGGGCCGGACGACGCACCGCCACCGCGACCGGTCACAGCGACGGTCGACAGCAGCTTCACCGTGTCGGCGTGGCCCTGCGGGCAGTCCGAAGGATCGGACGCCTCGCTCATCGGCCGGTTGACCTCGAAGGTGTCGCCACAGGCGCGGCAGCGGAACTCGTAACGCGGCATGGAAGAAGCGTATGGCCTCCGACCGCCGGCCGGACAGCCAGCCCGTCCGTCGCGCGCGAGTTGTCCACAGGCATCGACGGGACACTTCGCAGCGGGCCCCGGTTGGGTAGTGTCGTCCGCGTGGTGGAGCGGCAGGAGAAACCAGGAGCAGAGCCCGAGCTGAGAGCCGCGGCTCCGCATCAGGGCGGCCCGCTGGCGAGCTCCGGCGCGGCGCCTCTCGAAAGCCCGGCACCCGCACCGACCGACGCCGAGCCGAGTGCCGAGCGCCCGGGTTCGTCTCCCGTCGTCCCCTCGCAGGGATCACCGGTCACGGCGCCCGACTCGGAGACACCCGGCACTGCGGTCGGCGGCTCCACGCCGGCAAAGGACCCGGCGGCGCAGAAGAGCAGCGGTTCGCCGCCCGCCATCCCAGCACAAAGGACACCCACCGACCGGGCCGGCGGTGGCTCACCGCCCGAAACCCCGGCCGGGCAGGCGGCGACGGGCAGCGAGCAGGCGAGCGCCTCGAGCGGCATCCCGGCCGCAGACCCGAGCGCCAGCACCGAAGCGGCCACCAACGGTGGCGGAGCGGCAACTCCAGGCGCCACAGCGGCGGCGGGTCAGGCAGCGCCTTCGCCGGTTGCCGCTACGGCCGTTCGGCGGTCGGGCCGACTGCGGCGGGCGGCGCCCGTGCGGGTGGTGGAACGGGTCGGGCGCGGCACCGCGGCCTGGGCGAAAAGGCCCAGCGGCCGGCTCATCGTGCCCGCGGTCATCGCCGTCCTGTTGCTGGGCGCGGCGGGAACGGCGGGCGCCTATCTCGTGCCCCAGGCTCTCGAGTCGGCGTCATCGCCGAGTGCCACTCCCGGTTTCCCCCTCGGGGCCACGGGAGCTCTTCCCTCAGCCGGTCAGCCCGTCGGCCCGAGCGGACTGCCGGGCGGCGTCCCGAGCGGTTTCCCGGGCGGCGGCCAGGGCGACCTGCCAGGCGGGCCGGGCGCCACAGGTGGACTTCCCGGCGCCACGGGCGGACTTCCCGGCGCTACGGGCGGGCTGCCGGGCGCCACGGGTGGAGTGCCGGGCGCTACGGGTGGGCTGCCGGGCGTTCCGGGTGGGCTGCCCGGCGCCACCGTGCCGACCGGAGCGGCGGGCGCGACCGCCGGACCCACGGCCGGGGCGCAGTCGGGCGTGCGCCCGGCCGACACGCTGGCCGGCTGGGCGGGTCAGATGGGCACCCGGCTGGGCATCCCGGTCGTCGCGGCGCAGGCTTACGGCTATGCCGAGCTGGTGCTTCAGCGCACCACCCCGTCGTGCCGCCTGAGCTGGACGACCATCGCGGCGCTGGCCAAGATCGAGTCTTCGCACGGGGCGGCCAACGGGGCCGTACTGTCCACCGACGGCACCGCGCTTCCGCCGATCTTCGGGCTGCCGCTCGACGGCAAGGGTGGGCGGCAGCTCATCCCGGACACCGATCGGGGCGCCCTCGACCAGGACACCACCTATGACCGGGCGGTCGGGCCGCTGCAGTTCATCCCGGCGACCTGGAACTCCTACAAGGTGGACGCCGACAACAACGGCGTGGCCGACCCCAACGACATCGACGACGCGTCCCTGACCGCGGCGACCTACCTGTGCCAGGGCGGGCGCAACCTGACCCGGCCCGAGGCGTGGTGGGACGCGATCCTGTCGTACAACGCGGTCCGGCCTTATGCACAGAAGGTGTTCGACGCGGCCAACGACTACGGACGCCGGTCGCGGACGTGATACGGAAACATGCACGCAGCGTGACGGTACCTACACATTTACGGTCGGAGCACTTCCCAGACGCTGCGCTTACCGGCAAGCTGTACGGGTGAGGGTGCGTGAATGGGATCCCCGGACCGCTTCGGCGGCGGAGATCCGGTCGCTCGTGGGGACGGTGAACGCGGTACTCGCCACCGATCTCCCCGACGATCCCCCGTGGGTTGACGGTCAGGTCCGCGACTACCTCGCCGAGACCATGCCGGGCGAGCGGCGGATCAGCTGGGTGGCCGAGGACGACCGGCTCCCCGAGGGTGAGAGCGAGATCTTCGCGCACATCAGCATGCTGCTGCTCGGCGACATCGGCGTGCTCGAGGTCATCGTGCAGCCCCGCCTGCGACGGCGCGGCCTGGGACGCCAGCTCATCGCGGT
The DNA here is from genome assembly GCF_023544445.1 of Actinoplanes sp. M2I2. Taxonomy (GTDB): domain Bacteria; phylum Actinomycetota; class Actinomycetes; order Mycobacteriales; family Micromonosporaceae; genus Actinoplanes. The sequence continues at coordinate 310,883 of NZ_JALPVJ010000010.1, forward strand.
CGCGGCCCGCCGGGCGTACCTGGAGGGCTTCTCCACGATCGGCGTCGAGGCCATCGGCGGCACCCCGGCGATCGCGTTCTACGAGGCGCTCGGCTTCGAGCGGGAGTATGTCGAGACCCGCAGCGTCCTCACCCTGTCCGGTGTGGACTGGCCCGCGCTGACCGTCATGTCCAACAGCATCGGCGCCGGCTACCGGGTCGAGTTCCACCCCGGCGGCCCGCCCGACCACCTGCTCGAGGCCTATGCGCAGGCCAAGCTCGAGGCGCCCGAGGAAGAGGACGACCTCGACCTCGCGCCCCGCTCCTCCGACCCGCAGCGGCTGCGTGACTCGCTCGACACCCTGCACAAGCGGGGCCTGAAGCCGTACATCGTGCTCGCCGTCCACGACGCCAGCCAGGTCGTCGCCGGCCTCACCGAGGTCGTCGTCCCGGCCCACCATCCCGAGCGCGCCGACCAGTACGACACGATCGTCGTCCGTGACCACCGCGGCTACGGCATCGACCGGGCGATCAAGGCGCGCATGCTGTTCGAGCTGCGGTCGGCCGAGCCCGGGCTGCGCGAGGTGCAGACCTGGAACGCGCAGCACAACGAGTCCATGCTCAAGGTCAACGCCGAGCTGGGCTATCAGGCCGACCGCGACTGGTACGAGTACGGCGCCGACGTCGCGCAACTGGTTCAAAGCTTGGAGCCCATCGACTAGGCTCAACCTCTGCGACCGGACGCCCGACCGCCGGTCCGCCGTGGAGGCGCCGTGCTGGGTCACCGGATGTTGCCGCTGCTCGCTGTGGCTGCCCTTCTCATCCCCGGCACTGCGCACGCCGCCGAGCCGGCCGACCCGCTCACCGTGGGCGCCGTCCAGGGCCCGACTGCCCGCTCCCCCTACGCCCCGGCCACCGGCAACGGCCCGAGCAGCGCGAGACACCAGGTGCGCGGGGTCGTCACCCAGCTCACCCTCGCGCACACCAGCGCCGGCGCAGAGCAGCACGGGTTCTTCCTGCAGAGCCGCAAGGCCCTCACCGACGGCGATCCGGCCACCTCCGATGGCGTCTTCGTCTTCCTCGGCGCCTTCACCACGCTGATCGGCGGCTACGCCCCCCGGGTGGGCGACGAGATCGTGGTGAACGCGCGGGTCGCCGAGTACTTCGACCTGACCCAGCTGACCAGTGCCGAGTGGGTGACGACCCTGGCCACGGGCCTCGACGTGGCGGCCGAGGTGCAGGTCGACGACGCCGTTCCGCCGGCCGCCCGAGAGGCCGCCGGCCTGTTCTGGGAGCAGCGCGAGGGCGCCCAGCTCAGGGTGCGCGCCGGCGCGGGCGTCGTCTCCAACACCAAGACGTACGCCTCCACCCGGGACGCCGAGGTGTGGCTGGTCGACCGGGGCGATCCGCTGCTGAAGCGGAGCGACCCGTACTCCCGGCGGGTCTTCCGTGACGCCCATCCGCTCGACGACGTCTCCGGGGTGGCCGACAATGGCAACGGCAACCGCATCATGCTCGGCCCGATGGGCGTCAAGGCCACCGGCCGGTCGCTGCCGCCCGCGCGCACGTTCGACACCACGACCGGTGACGCGGTCGGCGGCCTCTCCTACGCGTTCGGCAAGTACGGCATCCAGGTTGCGAGCGTCGCGTTCCGGCCCGGCGCCGACCCGGCCGCCAACCAGCCGCCGCGTCCCGCCGACCGGCAGCGCGAGCTGGCGATCTCCACCTTCAACGTCGAGAACCTGTACGACTTCCGGGACGACCCCCACGACGGCTGCGACTTCACCGGCAACAGTGGCTGCCCGGGGGTGGCCCCGCCGTTCGACTACGTGCCGGCCGATCAGACCGCGTACGACACCCGGCTCGCCCGGCTGGCCCGCCAAGTGACCACCGACCTGCACAGCCCCGACCTGATCCTGGTGCAGGAGGCCGAAGACCAGGACATCTGCCGCGTCGTGAGCCGGGCCCTGACCTGCGGCACGGCCGACAACGCCGACGGCCGCCCCGACACCCTGCAGGAGCTCGCCCTCACCATCGCCGCGACCGGCGGTCCGGCGTACGAGGCGGCAGCCGACCGCGGCGGCGCCGACGCCCGCGGCATCGTGTCGGCGTTCCTCTACCGCACCGACCGGCTGTCGCTCGCCGCGGCCGGGCCGACCGACCCGGTGCTGGGCTCGTCGCCGCGGGTGACCTACCGCGGCACGGCCCTGCCGGGCAACACCGACGTCGCGAACCCGAAGACGCTGAACGCGGTGCTCCCGGCTGACGTCGACCGCTCGACCGGGGTGGACGGCGGCAACGTCTACACCCGGGCCCCGCAGGTCGGCCTCTTCGACGTGCGCTCGGCGCCGGGCTCGGCCGACAGCTATCAGCTCTGGGCGATCGGCAACCATTTCTCGTCCGGACCGGAGACCCGGGTCGGCCAGCGCCGGGAGCAGGCGGCGTACGGTGCGGCGATCACCGACGCGATCGAGGTGGCCCACCCGAACGCGCGCGTGGTCCTCGGCGGCGATCTGAACGTCTTCCCGCGGCCCGACGATCCCACCCCGGCCGAGCCGGGCGATCAGCTGGGCCCGCTCTACGCGACCGGCCTGCACAATCTCTGGGACGACCTGGTCGCCGACGCGCCGTCGTCCGCCTACTCGTACGTCTTCGAGGGCCAGGCCCAGACGCTCGACCAGCTCTTCGTCAACGACGGGCTGCACGGCGACCTGATCGAGATGCGGTCGGCGCACGTGAACGCCGACCACCCCGAGTCGGCCACGCGCGGGCTGAGCGACCACGACCCCCAGGTGGCCCGGTTCCAGTCGCGGGCCGGGCTCACGGTCGGGGACGCGAGCGTCGTCGAGGGTCACACCGGTCGTACGCCGATGATCTTCCCGGTGACGCTGAGCCGGCCCCTGAGCCGGGCGCTGACGGTTTGCGCGGCCACCGTGCCGGGGCCGGCGACGCTGCCCTACGCCGACTTCGACCCCTACCTGGGCTGCCTGACCATCCCGGCCGGCGCGACCGCCGTCGACTTCCCGATCCAGGTGCGCGGAGACCGCCTGCGCGAGCGCGACGAGCAACTCAGGCTCGACGTGGCCGCGCTCTATCCCGTACGCGTCCTGGACAGCACCGGCACCGGAACGATCCGCAACGACGACTGACGAGCTCGGCGAAAGCCGCTCAGTAGCGGTCGCGCAGGAGCTGGGCGGCCTCGGTGGCCCAGTAGGTCAGGGTGATCTGGGCGCCGGCCCGCTTGATCGAGGTCAGCGACTCCAGCATGACCCGCTCGCGGTCGATCCAGCCGTTCCGGGCGGCCGCCTCGACCATCGCGTACTCGCCGGAGACCTGGTAGGCGGCGACGGGCACGGTGACCCGCTCACGGATCGCCGCGATGACGTCCAGGTAGGGCAGGGCCGGCTTGACCATGACGATGTCGGCGCCCTCGGCCACGTCGAGGTCGACCTCGCGCAGGGCCTCGCGCAGGTTGGGTGGGTCCTGCTGGTACTGCCGGCGGTCGCCCTGCAGGGTCGACTCGACGGCCTCGCGGAACGGGCCGTAGAACGCGCCCGCGTACTTCGCCGAGTAGGCGAGCACCGACACGTCCTGGTAGCCCGCCTTGTCGAGCGCTCGCCGCACCACGCCGATCTGACCGTCCATCATGCCCGACGGCCCGACCATGTGGGCGCCCGCGGCAGCCTGGGCGACCGCCATCTCGGCGTAGACCGCCAGGGTGGCGTCGTTGTCCACCGAGCCGTCCTCGGCCAGGACGCCGCAGTGCCCGTGCGAGGTGAACTCGTCGAGGCACAGGTCGCTCATCACGACCGTGGAGTCGCCCACCTCCGCGATCAGGTCGCGGAGGCCGACATTCAGGATGCCGTCCGGGTCGAGGCCGCACGAGCCGGTCTCGTCCTTGTTCGCGCTCTCCGGCACGCCGAAGAGCATCAGGCCGCCGACCCCGGCGGTCACCGCCTCGTGCGCGGCCTTGCGCAGCGACTCCCGGGAGTGCTGCACAACACCGGGCAGGGAGCTGATCTGGCGTGGCTCGGTCAGCCCCTCCTTGAGGAAGAGGGGCAGGACGAGCTCGGCCGGGGCGACCCGGGTCTCCTCGACGAGCCGGCGGATCGCCGGGGAACGCCGGAGGCGGCGGGGACGGACATCCGGAAACGACATGGCGCTCCTCTTAACGGAATCGAAGGGCCGTGGGTCCCTGGACCTTGGAGCCGCGACGCTGCTTGGCCGGCATGGCGGCCAGCTTCTCGCGCAGTTCCACCGCGTACGACGCCAGCGCCTCGACCAGATCCGGCACGGACGCGTGCTGGGGCTGGACGTCGACGCGCAGGCCGAACTCGGTGGCCGTCTCGGCGGTCTTGGGACCGATCACCGCGACGACCGTGCGGGCGTGCGGCTTGCCGGCGATGCCGACCAGGTTGCGGACGGTGGAGGACGAGGTGAAGAGCACCGCGTCGAAGCCACCGGACTTGATGGCGTCGCGGATCTCGGCCGGCGGCGGCGCGGCCCGCACGGTGCGGTACGCGGTCACGTCGTCGACCTCCCAGCCCCGCTCGACCAGGCCGGCGGCCAGCGTCTCGGTGGCGATGTCGGCCCGCGGCAGCAGCACCCGGCCGACCGGGTCGAGGATCTCGTCGTGCGGGGAGAACTCGGCCAGCAGGCCCTCGCTGGACTGTTCGCCCTTGGGCAGCAGCTCGGGCTGGATGCCGAACGAACGGACCGCCTCGGCGGTGGCCTCACCGATGCAGGCGATCTTCACGCCGCCGAAGTGGCGCGCGTCCAGGCCGTGCTCGTCGAACTTCTCCCAGACCGCGCGGACCGCGTTGACCGAGGTGAAGACGACCCAGGCGTACCGGCCGTCGACCAGGCCCTTGACCGCGCGTTCCATCTGCGCCGGGGTGCGCGGGGGCTCGACCGCGATGGTCGGCACCTCGCACGGGATGGCGCCGTAGGCCCGCAGCCGCGCGCTCATGGCGCCGGCCTGCTCCTTGGTCCGCGGGACCAGGACCTTCCAGCCGTACAGCGGGCGGTTCTCCCACCAGCTCATCGTGTCGCGCTCGGAGACCTCGGTGCCGACGGTCAGCACCACCCGGCCGGTGAAGCCGAGGGCGGCGGCGACGAAACTGTCGACCGTGGAGGTCGTCGTGTACTGCGTCTCGCCGGTGCCGTCGCCGGTCACGGCGACCGGGGTGCCGGGCTCGACGCCCGCGGCCAGCAGGCCGTCGCGCACCGCGGCAAGGTCGCCGGCGTCCACCGCGACCGCGAACGAGCCCTTGAGGGCGGCGCTGGCCAGCGCGTCGAAGTCGACGGCGGTGACGTCGCCGACGTCGGCCGTGACCCGTACGCCGGGCAGCGGCACACCGGCGTAGGTGGCGACACCCTCGGCCTGGCCGAGGCCGGGCACGACCTCGAAGTGCACGGCGGTGCGGGCGATGGCCTGCACCTCCTTGACCACGGACTCGTGACCGAAGGGGTCACCGGCCACCAGGTGCACGGCGGAGAGGCCGGACCTGGCCGCGGAGAGCAGCACCTTGGCGACATCGCCGGGCGCCCCCTCGGCCGGGCTGAACTGGGCGTCCTGCTTGGCTTCGGACCGGATCGCGGTCAGCAGGGACTCGGGGACGCCCCGGTCGTAGACCACCTGGTCGGCCTCGGTGAGCGCGGCGTGCGCGCGACGGGTCAGCAGCTCAGGGTCGCCGGGACCGGCGCCGACGAACGCGATGCGTCCTGCTGGCTTGCGGGCGGTGCGGGTGGTCATTCTGTGCTCCCGATCAGGGTGTCGGCGCCGGCGTCGAGGAGATCGGCGGCGAGCGCCTTGCCGATCTCCGCCGCGTCGGCGGGCGTTCCGGTACGCGACAGCCGGATGGCTCGAACCCCATCCGGGCTGATCACCGCACCGCGCAGGTAAATCTCGTCACCGTCCTCGCCCTCGGCGAGCTCGGCGTGGGCCGCAACCGGGGCGGAGCACCCGGCCTCGAGCGTGGCCAGCATCGCCCGTTCCGCCGTGACGGCGGCCCGGGACGGTGCGTGGTCGAGCGCGGCCAGCAATTCGACCAGGTCTGTGTCGTCGGCCCGGCACTCCACCGCCAGCGCTCCCTGGGCCGGGGCGGGCAGCATGAGCATCGGGTCGAGTGTTTCGGTGATCTCGGCGGCCCTGCCGAGACGCACCACACCGGCCCGGGCGAGAACGACTCCGTCCAGATCGGCCTCGGGTCCGTGAACCCGGGCGATCCGGCTGTCGACATTCCCGCGGATCGGCGTGACCTGCAACTCTAGGCCCAAAGCATGCAGTTGCGCGATTCGGCGCACCGCGCCCGTGCCGATCATGGCGCCCGGCGGCAGCTCCGCGAGCGCGCGGTCGCCCTTGGTGATCAGGACGTCACGCGGGTCCTCGCGGGGCGGGATGGCCGCGATGTGCAGTCGCGGGAAGGCGCCGGTGGGCAGGTCCTTGTACGAATGCACGGCGAAGTCGATCTCGCCGGCGAGCAGCGCGTCGCGCAGCGCCGACACGAAGACCCCCACGCCGAGCTGGGCGACCGGGGCCGAGGAGCGATCGCCCTTGGTGACGATGCGCACCAGCTCGACCGGGCGGCCGGTGACCGCGGTCAGCGCGTCGGCCGTCTGCTGTGACTGGGCCAGCGCCAGCGCGCTGCCTCGCGTGCCGAGGCGCAGCGCCTTGCCCGACGCCTGGCTCTCCGGGCGGCGTGGAGAACCCGGGCCGGATAGGGGGGTACTCACCCGTGTCCTCCGATCTCAGGAACCGCGTTCGCCGATGTGGCGTGCGGCACGTCCAGGTCGAACAGCTCGCGCAGCAGCGCGGCGTACTGGTCGCCGCCGGGCTCGGCGGCCAGCTGACGCACCCGTACGGTCGGCGAGTGCAGCAACTGCTGGACGACGCGATGCAGAGTACGGGAAACGTCGGCCCGCTGCTCCTCGGTGAATTCCGACCGGCGGGAGTAGAGCTTGCGCAGCTCGGCGGTGACCACATCCTCGGCGCGGGTGCGCAGCGCGGCCACGGTCGGCGCGATGTCGGCGCCGCGCAGCCAGGCCAGGAAGTGGTCGACCTCGCTGGTGACGATCTGCTCGACCGCGGCCGTCTCGGCGGCGGCCGGCATCGAGCGGCGGGTCGCCGCCAGCGTGTCGATGTCGATCACGGTGACGCCGGGCAGGCCGGTCGCGTCCGGGGCCACGTCGCGCGGGACGGCCAGGTCGAGCACGACCAGCGGCGCGGCGGCCTCGAGCCGTTCGCGGGTGAGCACCGGCACGGTCGACGCGGTGGCCGAGACGACCAGGTCGGCCTCGCTCAGGGCGGCGTCCAGCTCGTCGTAGGACACGGCGACCGCGCCGTACGCCTCGGCGAGCCGGTCGGCCCGGGCGGCGCTGCGGTTGGTGATGCTCAGCGGACCGACCCCGGCCCGGGTGAGCGTGGCCACCGAGAGCGCGCCCATCGCACCGGCCCCGATCACCAGCGCGCGTCGTCCGGTCAGGTCGCCCAGCGTGGCCTCGGCCACGTCGAGCGCGGCGGTCACCACGCTCTGCCCGGCCCGGTCGATGCCGGTCTCGCTGTGCGCCCGCTTGCCGACCCGCAGGGCCTGCTGCATCAGCTCGTGCAGCAGCCGGCCGGCCGAGTCGGCCTCGGTCGCCGCGTGATAGGCGTCGCGCAGCTGGCCCAGGATCTGCGACTCGCCGACCACCATCGAGTCGAGGCCGCTGGAGACCTTGAACGAGTGCAGTACGGCCGCCTCGTCGTAGTGGACATAGAGGTGCCCGGCCAGCTCGGTGGCGGGGATGCCGGAGACCTCGGAGAGCACGTTGCAGATGTCGCCGAGACCACCGTGGAACGAGTTGACCGCCGCGAAGATCTCCACCCGGTTGCAGGTGGAGAGGACGACCGCCTCACCGACGAACGGCTGGGCGACGAGCTTTTCCAGCAGCCCGGGCACCGCCTGATCGGTGATCGTGAGCCGTTCGAGCGTGGCGACGTCGGCGGTGCGATAGGACGCACCGACGCTGAGGAGATTCACGACCCGACCGCCTCCTGATTGCCCGCCGCGGTGGCGGACCGGCCGCCCGGCAGCGCGGTCAGCGATGCCTTGCGGTGTTCGTGGAATGAGAGAATCTGCAGCTCGATGGCGAGGTCGACCTTGCGCACGTCGACGCCGCTGGGCACCGACAGCACGCACGGAGCGAAGTTGAGAATGCTGGTGACCCCCGCGTCGACCAGCACGTCGGCGACCGCCTGGGCGGCGCCGGCCGGGGTGGCGATCACGCCGATCGCGATGTTCTCCTCGACGGCGACCCGGCCCAGTTCTTCGATGTGGCGGACGATCAGACCCTGTATCTCTTCGCCGACCTTGGACGGATCGGCGTCGAAGAGCGCGACGATCTTGAACCCGCGGCTGGCGAACCCGTCGTAGCCGGCCAGCGCGTGACCGAGGTTACCCAGGCCGACCAGGCAGACCGCCCGGCGCTGATCGAGACCGAGGACGTACTCGATCTGGTCGATCAGCAAGGCCACGTCGTAGCCGACGCCCCGGGTCCCGTACGACCCCAGGTGGGAGAGATCCTTGCGGAGCTTGGCCGAGTTGACCCCGGCCGCGGCGGCCAGACCCTCGCTCGAGACGGTGTCCGCACCGGCCTCGCCCAGGTTGTGCAGGGCGCGCAGGTATTCGGGCAGTCGCGCGATGGTCGCCTCCGGAAGATCCGGAAAGGCGGTGACGGAACCGGCGCGGCCGCCGTCGGCGTTGCCGGGCGTGTTTCCGTGACGCTGCTGACTCATCTGACTCCGTGCCGACGAGGTGGCGAACCTGCGAGCCCTCGGGCGCCTGGCTGAACCGGCTGTGCTACCGGGGCTCCGGAATCAAAGAGTAGGCGCTTGTGAAGGCGTGCACAAATCGCGATCTTGGTGGTGCGGCTGGACAAAGATCATCGGGCGTGTTAATGACCCCAACGGTTCAAGTATGCCCGGTTTCCCACCACCGACCACACTGCTACAGCGTACGAGCGATCGCGACCGCTTCGACCAGAGTGTCCGCCACCGGACGACCCGAAGCCCGCAAACGCGACGGATCGGTGAAGCCACCGGTGTAGAGCACGATCGCGCCACCCACCGAGTCGGCCGCCGCGGCGTCGTCGAGGGAGTCGCCGATCAGCACCACCTGATCACCGGTCAGGCCCAGCCCGGCCAGATGCTCGGCCAGGTGCGCGGCCTTGAGGTGCCCGCCCAGCTCGGCGCGCAACCCGTCCACCCGGGTGAAGACACCGGCCAGACCGTACGACTCGATGGCCGGCACCAGCTCGCTGTGGAACCACATGGACAGCAGCGACTGCGAACCCGGCCACTCCTTGAGCGCCGCCGAGGCGTCCGCGGCCAGCGTCATGCTGGTCAGACCCAGCCGGTACGCGTCGTGGAAGATGCGGTCGAGCCGGCCGAACTCCTCCTCGTCGACCGCGCGCTCGAGCACCTCGGCGTAGAACTCGGCCACCGGCCGGCGGAACCGGCTGCGGTGCTCGTCGGCCTCGACGGCCCGGCCGCCCACCGCCGCGAACGCCACGTTGGTCGACGAGACCACCAGGCTCAGGTCGTCGAGGAGAGTGCCGTTCCAGTCCCAGACAAGATGAGTGCGCGCCACGGCGAACAATTTACAGGCGGGGCTCACCGGGCCGGCGGGCCAGATCACTGAGCAGCCGGGACTCCTCGACCCGCCAGTAGCCGTGCTCGGCGCCGTCGAGAAGCACCACCGGAACCCGGTCGCCGTAGTCGCGTTCCAGGTCGATCGACGAATCCACGTCGACCCGCACCCACTGGCCCGGAAGGATCCGGTCGAGGACGGCCTCGGCCTCCTCGCACAGGTGACAGCCGTCCCGGCTGATCAGGGTCACTCGGCTCACGACCTCAACTCCCTCTTGCGGACCTTGCCGGTCGCCGAGTGGGGAAGCTCACGCACCAGCTCGACCGTCGGCAGCTTGAAGCGCGCCAGGTGGGCGGCGCAGTAGACCTGCAGCTCGGCCGGGGTGGGCGGCGGGTCGATGGCGGCCACCACGAAGGCGTGCGGCCGCTGCCCGGACCCGTCGTCGGGCACGCCGACCACAGCCGACTCGGCAACCCCCGGATGCGAGCCGAGCACCCGCTCGATCTCGGCCGGATAGACGTTGAAGCCGTGCACCAGGATCAGGTCGTCGACCCGGTCGACCAGGTGCAGGTCGCCGTCGCCGTCCGCGTACGCGACGTCGCCGGTGGCCCACCAGCCCGCCGCGTCCGGACCACCGCGCCGGTCGGGCCAGTAACCGGAGAAGAGGTTGGCCCCGCGCACCTCGATCTCGCCCGGATCGGTGCCGGCCACGTCCTCGACGGAGAGATCGAGCTCGGCCAGGTCCTCCTCCGGGGTGGCGGTGCCGTCCTCCCAGAGCACCTGACCGGCCGCCGAACGCAGCCGCAGCGCGACCCCCGGGAGGGGCCGCCCGATCGAGCCGGGTTTGCCCCGGTCGCTGACGGCGGTCGTGGTGAGCACCGGGGCGGTCTCGGTCAGCCCGTAGCCGACCAGGATGCCGCGCCCGGTCGCCGCCCCGAAGCGGGCCATCTCGTCCGGCGCCAACGGGGCCGCGCCACACACGGCCGACCGCACGCTGCGGAGGGCGATCTCCACTCCGGGCTGTCGTGACCAAGCCGCATACATCCCCGGTACGCCGACGACCACGGTCACCCCGTGCTCGACGATCACGGCCAGCGAGGCGGCCGGGTCGAACCGGTCGATCTGCACCCCGGTCGCCGCGTGATGGGCCACGGAGCCGAGCCCGGTGTTCAACCCGTACGCGTGGAACAGCGGCACCCCGAGCAGCACGACATCCTCGGGGCCGACCACGGGCGGGTCGATCGCGTCCAGCTGTTCGTGGTTGGCGGCCAGGGCGCCATGGGTGAGCATCGCGCCCTTCGGCCGCCCGCTGGTGCCCGAGGTGTACAGCAGCACGGCGAGGTCGCGGGCCCGCACGTCCGGCAACCCCGCCGCCGGTGGCTCGCCGTCAAGGTCGAGGTCGAGCGGGCGTACGCGACCGGGGCCCGGCTCCTCGGCGACGACCAGGGCCGCACCGGAATCGGTGATCGCGAAATCCAGCTCGGCGGGCGTGTAGCCCGGATTGAGCGGTACGGCCACCCGCCCGGCCCGGAGAACACCGAAATAGGTCACGGCGAAGTCGGCCGACGTGCCCAGCACGATCGCGACCCGTTCGCCCGGGGGCACGAGAGCCGCGATCCGATGGGCCGCAGCGGTCACCCGCCGATCGACATCGGACCAGGTCAGGGAAGTTTCGCCGGTGATGAGCGCCGGACCGGAGGGCCGGCGTGCGGCGGCCGCGGCGACCGGATCGCGGGCTGCTTCGTCCACGAGGCACGAGTCTGGCACAGACATCCACGGAAGGGGACGGCGCACATCCTGTCCGTCGCACAGACCCCCATGTCGGTCATCGTGGCACACGTTCCTTGTGTCGTGTCTGCGCCACTTCGTACACTTTTTGCGCAGCGCACACGGAGTGCGACTCCGTGTGTTCGGAGTCCGTGATACTTCGCGTCTGAGTAACGGACTCCAAAACCCTGGGTGAGGTCGGTCGGCAGCAACGCGGGCCACTTCACCCCTTTTGCTATGAGTGATCACCCCTCATCCCGAGGAGGCCGCTGTGCCACAAGCACGAAATAACTGCCTATCCCAGTCTGGCGGGACGGATCGGCAGTCGGAGCAGAGCCGCCGGGTCGAGGAGGCGCAGTGAGTCATGTTTACGCCGGGGACCCCGACCGCTCCCTCGCCGACGGACTGACGGGCCTGCGCCGGTCGGTCGACGATCTGATCGTCAACACCATCCGCGGCGACGGGCCCAAGCGGACCCGTAACCGTCCGCACATCAACGAGTCGCCGGGTCAACGGCTGCCACCGACGGGTAATGCCAAGCCGATGACTCCGGGTGGCCGGGTGGCCGTGCCCGGTCGTCCGCCGATGCCCGCGCAGCCCACCGCGGGCCAGCGCAGCAACCTGCCCGAAGCGACGGCGGTGGGCGAGCAGACCGTCGTCGTGCCGGCGCAGAGCACCACCGGCCCGCAGCGCGACTCCGAGCCACCCAAGTATCCGGCCCGCCCCGACCCGGGCGACGCCGCGGCCGAGGTGTGGGGGCTGGTCGAGCGGGCCCAGGCCGGCGAGGCCGAGGCGTTCGGCCTGATCTACGACCGGTACGTCGACACGGTCTTCCGCTTCGTCTATTTCCGCGTCGGCAACCGCCAGCTCGCCGAGGACCTCACCTCGGACACGTTCCTGCGGGCGCTCAAGCGCATCGGCAGCTTCACCTGGCAGGGTCGTGACCTGGGGGCCTGGCTGGTCACGATCGCCCGCAACCTGGTCGCCGACCACTTCAAGTCGGGCCGGTACCGGCTCGAGGTGACCACCGGCGACGTGCTCGACGCCGACCGCGAGGCCCGCGGGCCCGAGGGCAGTCCGGAATCCTCGGTGGTCGACCACATCACCAACGTCGCCCTGCTCACCGCGGTCAAGCAGCTCAACCCCGAGCAGCAGGAGTGCATCGTGCTGCGGTTCCTCCAGGGCTTCTCGGTGGCCGAGACCGCGCAGACCATGGGCAAGAACGAAGGAGCGATCAAGGCCCTGCAATACCGAGCGGTACGAGCTCTCGCTCGCCTCCTACCGGATGGCTTCCAGGCATGACCGCCTGCACCGAGCGGCAACCAGCCGCAGCCTCCGAACGGCCTCGAACGCGAGGGCCAGAAGGGCATGCCACCTGCCAGCTCAGCGTGACGGCAGGGGGGCTCAGCGTGATGTTCGTTATGCCTATTACCCGATGCCGGCCGTCGGTCCCCGTAACCGGGGACGCGTGTCGCGCGTTTGTCCGAGTGCGACCCCGGGCGGCCCTGTCGGCCACCCGCTTCGTCGCGACCGCCGGCGATGTTGCCGGCGAGACATTCACGAGCGAGGGGAGGTGCCCGCGGTGAACTTCGACTTCCTGGACCGCCGGAGCGCCGAGCGCTTCGCGGAGCTTCTCGACGAGAGCACCGGCGGCCGCCGGCACCACAGCCGCGGCCCGGCCGACGAGCAGCTCGCCGAGCTGGTCGCCATCGGCAGCAGCCTGTCCGCGGCGCGTCCGGGAGCCCGGGTCGAGCCCGAGTTCCGCACCGGCCTGCGGGCGATGCTGGTCGCCACCGCCGAGCGGGACGGCATCGGCCGCACCGCGACCGCCGCCGCGGCAGCGCCCGAGGAGCCCGCGGCCCGCGCCGGACGGTTGCGTCACGGACTTCTCGGTCACGGCGGCCGCATCCGGGCCCGGGGCGCCATCGTCATCGGCGTCGCCGCCGGCGCGCTGGCAGTCTCCGGAATCTCCGCGGCCAGCGAGAACGCATCGCCGGGGGACGCCCTGTACGGGGTCAAGCGCTCCACCGAACGCGCCCAGCTGGCCATGGCCGGCTCGGACGTCACCCGGGGGCAGTTGTCCCTGGACTTCGCCAGCACGAGGCTGGCCGAGGCGGCCTCCATGCCGGGCAACGACACCAGCTTCGGTGGCGTGCTCGACGACATGGACGCGGACACCCGCAAGGGCGTCAAGCTGCTCACGACCTCGGCGGTGGCCCGCAAGGACCGCAAGCCGCTGTCCACCATCGACACGTTCGTCGAGCAGCAGCGTCAGACGCTGTCCCCGGCGCTCGGCCGGCTGTCGGAGGCCAACCAGGAGCGGGCGCAGGCGTCGATCGGCCTGCTCGACTCGGTGAGCAAGCGCGCGGAGAATCTGCGTACGGGCCTGTCCTGTGACAACGCGGTCCCGGCGGGCGCCGACGTGCTCGGTCCCAAGCTGAAGAACTGCGCGACGGACGCCGGCCAGGACAACCACGCCACGCCGTCCCGCCCGTCCGGGCAGAACAGCAAGCACGCGCCCCGGCCGGGTGGCCATGGGGACGTGAAGACGCCGCGGCGCAGCGATCCGGCCATCGCGCCGACCGCCTCCGCCGACGCCAAGGTGCCGTCGCGCAAGCGGGCGCCCTCGCAGGCGCCCGACCTGCCCCTCGGCGGCACGCCGCTGCGGACGAGCCCGTCGGCCGACGACGACATGACACAGCAACAGCAGCAGGATCAGCAGCAGGAAGTGCCTGAGGACGAGGCCCCGCTGGACGGGCTGCTCGGGGGACTTCTGGGACGCGACTAGCGGCCCGAGAAACAGCCGAACATGGCGAGGGGCGGTGCCGGGTTTCCCCGGGGCCGCCCCTCACTTGTCACTATAGGCACACAAGCCGTCACTGGGCGACAAACGCCTCAAAGCCCGAACGGGTCGGGACGCTTCTCGAGGAGCTCCAGCAGCGTGGCCTGGATCGTCTCCCGCACCTGGTCGGCCAGGTTGTAGACGACCATCGGGTCGTCGGCGAGGTCGGTCAGGTGCTCGGTCGGGATCGGCGGGCAGAACTGGATCAGCCACTTGCTCGGTAGCGGCACCAGACCCAGCGGGCCGAGCCACGGGAACGTCGGCGTGATCGGGAAGTACGGCATGCCGAGCAGGCGGGCCAGCGGCTTGATGTCGGCGAGGATCGGATAGATCTCCTCGGCGCCGACGATCGCCACCGGGACGATCGGGGTGCCCGTGCGCAGCGCGGCCGAGACGAACCCGCCCCGCCCGAAGCGCTGCAACTTGTAGCGGTCGGCGAAGCGCTTGCCGATCCCCTTGAAGCCCTCGGGGAAGACACCGACCAGCTCGCCCGTGCTCATCAGCCGCTCGGCGTCGGGGTTGCAGGCCACGGTCGCGCCCGACTTGCGGGCCAGCTCGCTCACCACCGGCACGCGGAAGACCAGGTCGGCGCCGAGCAGGCGCAGGTGCCGTTCCCCGGGATGCTGGTCGCGGATGGCGACGCCGAGCATCAACGCGTCCAGGGCCAGCGTGCCCGAGTGGTTGGCCACGACCAGGGCGCCGCCGTCGGCCGGCACGTTCTCGATGCCGTACACCTCGGTGCGGAACCAGTCGTGATAGAGCACCCGCAGCATGGGCTGAAATACGGCGTCGTTCAGCTCGCGGTCGAAGCCGAACTCGTCGACCTCGTAGGCGCCGGCGAACCGGCGACGCAGGAAGGCGAGCCCGCGGGCCACGCGCTGATCCCACACGTCGACCGGGTCGGCAGGGTCGGCGGCGGCGGGCTGCTGAGGGTGGTGGCCGTTCCCGTTCATCGACGGCACCTCCGGGATCGGGCGTCGGCCGTTGACCCGTACCGGCTCGGGTGGCCGGGGAAGGGTGAAATCGGCCTGCCCCGGCAGCATGCTCCGGAATTCGTCCTGGCTCAACGCCGCTCCCCTCCGGCGGACGCGCCGGCACGGACCCGGCGGATGCCGTCGAGGATGGCTCCCTCGGCCGCGGCGAGGCGGTCGGCGGTGATCGACGAGCCGTTCGCGTGGCCCTTGATGAAGTCGTCGAAGGCCTCGGCCGTGCTGCGCGGCGTGAAGCCGAACTCGCTCACCAGCCGGGTCGTGTCGACCACCCGGCCGTGCACGAAGAGATCGATCTGGTCGAGGCCGATCTGACCGACGCCGACGTTGCGGGCGACCCCGGCCAGCGTGGACAGCGTGCCCTCGGGCAGCGGCACCGAGATGCGCCCGGCCCGGCGGATGGCCTGGGAGAGCGTGAGGATGCCGGCGCCGGCGACGTTGTACGTGCCCGGGTGTTCCTCGATCACCGAGCGGTGCAGGATCTCGAGGGCGTCATCGACGTGGACGAACTGCAACCGGGCGTCCCGGCCCAGCACGGTCGGCACGACCGGCTGGGCGAAATAGCGCGTCAGCGTCGTGTCGGCCGTCGAGCTGATGAACGGGGCGAAGCGCAGCACGGTGGCGGACGCCTCGGGCCGGCGGCGGCGGAATCCGCGCACGTAGCCCTCGATGTCGAGGATGTCGCGCGCGAAGGAGCCTCGCGGCACGGCTCGCGGCTCGGTGTCCTCGGTGAAGACGCCGGGATCGCGGAACGACGCGCCGTAGGCGGCCGTGGAGGAACGCACCACGATCTTGCGCAGCCGGGGAGCGGCCTGGGCGGCGGCGAGCAGCTGCATCGTGCCGATGACGTTCTGCTCTTTCATGGCCGCACGACCGTGCTGCCCGTCGGGTGCGCTCGTGACCGCCAGGTGCACGACCGCCTCGGCACCCAGATCGGCCAGCGCTCCGGACGCCGCGCGGGCGTCGGCCCGGATCAGCTCGACGTCGGCCAGCAGCTCACGCAGAGCCGTGGGCGGTTCGTGCGGATCCAGGCCGACGACACGGTCGATCCGGGAATCTGCGGCGAGACGAGCGGCCACCCGGGCGCCGAGATATCGGCTGACTCCGGTGACCACGACGACGCTGGGCGGAGAGGTCACGTCGGTCGCACCTTCCGATGCTTGCGGGTGCGGTGCGTAGGGCAAGAACCTGCCCGGCCGGGCCGAGTCGTCCCCGGAGTCGTCCCACGGCGAACCGTGACAGGACCGGGGAAGACGCCCGGCCGCAGGCTACTTGCCCAATTTGCGACGCTGGACGCGGGTCTTGCGCAGCAGCTTGCGGTGCTTCTTCTTCGCCATACGCTTGCGGCGCTTCTTGACCACGGAGCCCATACGAAAAGCCTCTCGAAACCTGGTGGCTCGGAGCGGGCGTGCCGGTGTGGCGCGACCCGTTTCCGATCTGAGTCGACGGCCCCGGCGCTCGTCGCTGCCGGGAACCAACCGCACCAGCGTACCGGCCCGGCCGAGGCCGAGCCAAAACGACCCCGGGACCGCCCTAGGCGGTCTGCGAGAACGCGCCGCGCAAGTACTCGTGGACGGCGTGCTCGGGCACCCGGAAGGACCGCCCGACCCGGACGGCCGTGAGGTCACCCCCGTGCACCAGCCGGTAGACCGTCATCTTGGAAACCCTCATCAGCGCGGCCACCTCGGCCACGGTCAGGAACCGCACCTCCGAGAGCCGTTCCTCGGTCTGGGCTGGACCCGTCATGTCGTCGCACCGATCCTTTCGGAGGCACAGCCGCGGCGACCCGGGCGGGCCAGCGACGCGGAGGAGAACGTGCGTGTCATCAGAACGGTATCGATACGTCTGTGACCAACGCGATACGTTCCGTGAAAATGGCTGGAAAAAGTCAAGGCCGACACGCCGGTTCTGGTGGGTTATAGCCCGAATTGTTGCGGGTGGGGCGTCTACCGGCCCAGGAGGGCGCGTCCGAGGACGGCCACGGTGCGGGGACGCTCGGCCAGACGGCGCATCAGATAGCCGTACCAGTGATCGCCGTACGGCAGGTAGACGCGTACGACGTTGCCGCCGGCCGCCAGCCGGGCCTGCTCGTCGGTGCGCACCCCGTGCAGCATCTGGAACTCGTACTCCTCGGCGGTGCGGTCGAACCAGCGGGCCCGGTCCTCCGCGATCGCGATCAGCCGGGGGTCGTGGGTGGCGATCATCGGATAGCCCGCGCCCGACATCAGGATGTTGAGGCAGCGCACGAACGACTTGTCGATGTCGAGCCCCGACTGGAAGGCGACCGACTCCGGTTCGGCGTACGCCCCCTTGCAGAGCCGCACCCGGGAACCGGTCACGGCCAGCTCCCGGCAGTCGCCCTCGGTGCGGCGCAGATAGGCCTGCAGCACCGCCCCCGTACCCGGGTGGTCCTTGCGCAGCTCGGCCAGGATCTCCAGCGTGGAGTCGGTGAGGGTGTGGTCCTCGGCGTCCAGCGTCACCGTCGTGCCGGCCTCGGCCGCGGCCGCACAGACGGCCCGAGCGTGCTCGTAAGCGAGCTTCTCGTCGAGCCGCTGACCCAGAGCCGAGAGCTTGATGCTGACCTCGGCGGCCGGCGCCAGACCGGCGCCCTTGAGCCGGCCGAGCAACGCCCGGTACTCGTCGCGGACCGCCACCGCCTGCTCCGCGCTGCGGGTCTCGGCCGACAGGTGCTCGAAGCTGAGGGCCAGACCGTCGTCGGCCAGGGCGCGGCCGGCCCGCAGCGCCTCGTCGGCGTCACCCGCGACCAGCCCGCGGACGGCGTTCTTGCTGAAGGGCGCGGAGGAGGCGAGCCGCCCGAGACGGTCCGAACCGGCGGCGGTCAGGAGCAGGTGACGGAGCATGACCCGAGCGTATCGTCCGGAACACCCGCTATCGCGGGATGCCACCGGTGGGCCGGCGACCGCCCCGCGGGCGTAGTCAGCCACAACGCTTATGTTCGCGCGGGCCTGGTGCGGCTACCTTTGTCGGGTGAACTTCGATGCGTACGCCCGTACCGCGGTCGACCTCGTCAACGCGGAGCTGAGCGATCTCGCCGGGCTGCGGGCCCTGTTCGGCGACGAGCAGGCCTGGATGCGCGACGAGGTCGTCGACAAGGACGTGGCCGTGTTCCGCCGCGCTCAGCGCCGGTTGCGCGACGTCTTCGAGTACGGAACGTCCGGGCGCGACGGTGACGCGGTCAAGGAGCTCAACGCGCTGCTCGAGGTGTTCCCGGTGCAGCCCCGCATCTCCGGGCACGACGCCGCCGACTGGCACATGCACGTGACCAGCCGCGGCTCGTCGGTCAGCTCGGAATATCTGGCCGGCGCGGCCTGGGGCCTCTCGGTGTGGCTGTGCGAGTTCGGCAGCGCCCGCTTCGGCATCTGCGCCGACGACCGCTGCGGCAACGTCTATCTGGACACGTCGTCGAACAACTGCCGCCGCTTCTGCTCAGAGCGCTGCGCCACTCGCTCCCACGTGGCCGCCCACAGAGCCAGAAAACGAGCTGAGCTTGCCGGCTCTGAGCTTGCTGGCTCCGCTTCGCTCCGCGAGGCAATCGCCCTTTAGGTCGTTGAGATGGCAGTCGTTTTCCCGCCGTCCGCAAACCCCGCGGCCGGCGGGAAAACGGCTGCCATCTCAACGACGGCGATTGCCTGGGTGGCCGCTCACATGTGTGTCTGAGTAACGGCAAGGGCGATCACACGAGTGTCTGTGTAAGGGCGATGGCGATCGACGGGGTTCACGCCCGGGTGAGTGCCGGCGAACGGCGGCGGGGTTCAGGCGCGGGTGAGTGCCGGCGAACGGCGGCGGGGTTCAGGCGCGGGTGATGGCGGGGGTGGCTGATGAGGCTGGGGCGAGGTGTTTGCGGGCGAACTCGAGGGACTCGCGTAGGTCGGCCTCGCGGACGGCGCGGCTGGCGGCCTTGCGGGTGGAGACCTCGAGCGCGACCGAACCGGTGAAGCCGCGGGCCGAGAGCGAGCGGAGCAGCTCGGCACAGGGCTGGTTGCCGCGGCCGGGCACCAGGTGCTCGTCGCGGCCCTCGCCGGTGCCGTCGCCCAGGTGCACGTGCTTGAGGCCGGCACCCATCTTGTCGGCCATGCCGAGCGCGTTGATGCGCGACGCCGCGCAGTGCGACAGGTCGAGCGTGTAGGCGTCGAAGCCGGTCTCGGTCGGGTCCCAGCCGGGCGTGTAGGGCACGAACCAGCGGCCGGCCATCTTGACCGGGAACATGTTCTCGATCGCGAACGACAGGTCGGGATGACGTGCCTGGATCTTGGCCAGGCCGGCCGAGAAGTTCTTGGCGTAGTCACGTTGCCAGCTGAACGGCGGGTGCACCACCACCGTGGGGGCGCCGAGCGTCTCGGCCAGTTGGGCGGCCCGGCTGAGCCTCTCCCACGGGTCGGGGCTCCACACCCGCTGGGTGACCAGCAGGCAGGGCGCGTGCACCGAGAGGACCGGCATGTCGTAGTGATCGGACAGACCTTTGAGCGCGCCGGCGTCCTGGCTGACGGCATCGGTCCACACCATGACCTCGATGCCGTCGTAACCGGTCGTGGCGGCCAGTTCGAACGCGGCGGCCGTCGGCTCGGGGAAGACCGACGAGCTGGACAGAAGCACGGGGACACGGGAACTCACGTGCTCAAGCGTAGACCCGATTGTCGCGTACGCCTCGTCCTCGACCGGGTATATGCCGTCATACCGGGCGTCGACTCGGGCATCGGCGGGCCGCGCGCGTACGCTGTCGCAGGTGAGCCGCCGTGACCAGATCCGCATCACCCTGGGCCCCGCGGCAGCCGCCCGCGCCGCCGAGGTCGACCTCGATTTCCCTCGTGAGTGGATCGAGTTCCTTGATCCCGATGACGAGAAGCATCTGGTGCGAGCCGACCTGACCTGGTTGCTGTCCCGGTGGACCTGCGTCTTCGGCTCGGCCTGCCACGGCATCGTCGCCGGTCGCGCGCAGGACGGCTGCTGCTCGCACGGGGCGTTCTTCACCGACGCCGACGACGAGAACAGGGTGAAGGCCGCCGCCGCGAAGCTGACCCCGGAGACGTGGCAGCACTACCGGCGGGGCTTCAAGAACTACACCGACATGGACACCATCGACGGCGCCAAGCCGGCCCGGCGCACGGCGACCCGGTCCGAGGACGGGCCCTGCGTCTTCCTCAACGAGGCCGACTTCGCCGGTGGGGGCGGGTGCGCGCTGCACGCCCAGGCGCTGCGCGACGGCGTCCACCCGCTGAAGTACAAGCCCGACGTGTGCTGGCAGCTGCCGGTGCGGCGCGAGCAGGACTGGATCAAGCGGCCGGACGGGACCAAGCTGCTCCAGTCGACGCTGACCGAGTTCGACCGGCGCGGCTGGGGTCCGGGCGGGCACGACCTCGACTGGTGGTGCACGTCGTCGCCCGAGGCCCACGTGGGCAGCGACCCGATGTACGTCTCGTACGGGCCCGAGCTGACGGCGCTGATCGGCGAGGCCGCCTACACCAGACTGGCCGAGCTGTGCGACGCCCGGGTCAAGTCGGGTCTGGTCGCGGTGCACCCGGCGACCGCCGCCGCAGCGGCAGCCGCGGCGCCGAGGAAGCGCGGCGGACGTGAGCCCGCCGCGCCACCGAACTCGTGACCCGTACGGCTCAGGGCTCGAACTTGTAGCCCAGGCCCCGGACCGTGACGATATAGCGCGGTGCCGACGGCTCCGGCTCCACCTTGGACCGCAGGCGCTTGACGTGCACGTCGAGGGTCTTGGTGTCACCGACGTAGTCGGCGCCCCAGACGCGGTCGATCAGCTGACCGCGGGTGAGCACCCGGCCGGCGTTGCGCAGCAGCAGCTCGAGCAGTTCGAACTCCTTGAGCGGGAGCTGCACGCCGGCGCCGTCGACCGTGACGACGTGGCGCTCGACGTCCATCCGCACGGGACCGGCGGCCAGCGTCGGCGTGGAGACCTCGGCGGCCTCGGTGCCCTGGCGGCGCAGCACGGCGCGGATGCGGGCGACCAGCTCCCGCGGCGAGTACGGCTTGGTCACATAGTCGTCGGCGCCGATCTCGAGTCCGACGACCTTGTCGATCTCGCTGTCCCGGGCGGTCACCATGATGATCGGAACGGCGGAGCGCTGCCGCAGCTGGCGGCAGACCTCGGTGCCGGACATCTCGGGAAGCATGAGGTCGAGCAGCACGATGTCGGCACCGGTCCGGTCGAACTGCGTCAGCGCCGAGGTCCCGGTCGGGGCGACCGACACCTCGAAGCCCTCCTTGCGCAGCATGTACGACAGGGCGTCGGAGAACGACTCCTCATCCTCGACCACGAGCACGCGGGCCAATGTGGTTCCTTCCATCTTCCGGTCGCCCGGGCTAACGCCCGGTCGCACCGGACTCGATCTCAATTGCCGTCGGTAACGGCAAGGGGGCTTCGGGGGGACGCGCCGGTAGGCGCAGGGTGAATGTCGAACCGTCGCCCAGGCTGCTGGTCACGTCGACCCGGCCGCCGTGGTTGGTCGCGATGTGCTTGACGATGGCCAGGCCCAGGCCCGTGCCGCCGGTCGACCGCGACCGGGCCTGGTCGGCGCGGTAGAAACGCTCGAAGATGCGGTCGACGTCGTGCGGCGCGATGCCGATGCCCTGGTCGGCCACGTCGATCTCGACCCAGTCGTCCCCCTGCCGCAGGGTGATCTCGACCTTGGTGTCGTCACCGGAGTAGGCGATCGCGTTCTCGACCAGGTTGGTCACCGCGGTGGCGACCTGGCTGTCGCTGCCGTAGACCATGGCGCCCTTGGGGCCGCTGTAGACGACCTCGATGCTCTTGGCCGACGCCGTGGTGCGGGTGCGGTCGATGACCTCGGCGATCACCCAGTCGGCCGCGACGGGCTCGGGGGTGGGCAGCGGCTCGGCGCCCTGCAGGCGGGTCAGCTCGAGCAGCTCGCTCACCAGCCGGCCCATGCGCGCCGACTCGTGGTGGATCCGTTCGGCGAACCGGCGGGCGGCCAGCAGGTCTTCGGACGGGTCCTCGTCGGCGTCGGCCACCTGCAGCTCGGTCGCGTCGAGCAGGGCCTCGGCCAGCAGTTGGAGTGCGCCGATGGGCGTCTTGAGCTCATGGCTGACGTTCGCCACGAAGTCACGCCGCACCCGGGCCAGCCGGTGCGACTCGGTGACGTCGGCGGCCTCGATCGCGACGTGCGAGGAGTTGAGGGCGACCGCGCGCAGGTGCAGGCCCAGCGGGGCGGCGGCGGCGCCGGCCCGGCCCCGGGGCAGATCCAGCTCGACCTCGCGGCGCACTCCGGTGCGGCGGACCTGACCGGCCAGCGTACGGAGAATGGGGTGCGCGGCGATCGTGCCCGGCGCCCCGCCCGAACGCAGCAGGCCCATCGCCCGGGCAGCCGGGTTGACCAGCACGGGGTGGTCCTCGGCGTCGAGCACCACCACGCCGACGCGCAGCGAGTCGAGGCTCTTGCGACCCAGCCCCTTCATGCCGTTCTTGCCGTGCGGCTGCTCGTCGGTGTCGATGGCGCGTCCCCTCTTTTTCGGCCCGTCACCGGCCGGCTGCTCCGGTGGCTTGCGACCCCGGACGACCAGCACTCCCGCGAGCGCGCCGACAGCGAGCGCGACGAGGATCAGAGGGATGCCGTACACCAGGTCCACGCAGCGATCGTAGGGTCATTGTTAACCTGGCTACTACCACGAGACGGACAAATCAGACGCGCGTCGAATAATGTTCACCACTGCGCCCGGCGTCGTTCATCGCTGTTCACGCGACCGCTGCCGGGCCCGCATAGTTTGAAGTGCAAATCACGGTCGTGCCCTGACCTGGGACGGCCCCACCGAACCCCGGGACGAAAAACATGCGCGAGGAGTTCCAGGCCGACCTCAACGAGGTCAGTCGCCTGATGGTGACGATGGCCGAGGCCGTACGGGAGGCGCTGCGCAAGGCTACGACCGCCCTGCTCACCGCCGACCTGAAGTCAGCTCAGGCCGTGATCGAGCGCGACCACGAGGTCGACGCCCTCTACAGCCAGGTCGAGGCCAAGGTCGCCGACACGATCGCCCGCCAGGCGCCGGTCGCCTCCGACCTGCGGATGGTCATCACCGCCCTGCACATCTCGGCCGACCTCGAGCGGATGGGCGACCTGGCCGAGCACGTGGCCAAGACGGCGCAGCGGCGGCACCCGTCGCCGGCCGTGCCCGCCGAGCTGCGGCCGGTCTTCAAGCAGATGGCCGACGTGGCCGACCGGATGGCCGAGAGCATCGCGGGGCTGCTGGCCAAGCCCGACGCCGAGCTGGCGGCCAAGCTCGAGCACCAGGACGACGACATCGACGAGCTGGAGCGTGAGCTCTTCAAGATCATGCTGAACGACGATTGGCCGTACGGCGCGGAGACCGCGATCGACGGCGCGCTGCTGGGCCGTTTCTACGAGCGGTACGCCGACCACGCCGTCAACGTCGGCGAGCAGCTGGTTTACCTGATCACCGGAGAGCCGGTGGGCGACCAGAGCTGAGCGCACGCTCGCCTGGCCGGCCGGGAGCCGGGACGCCACGGGGGCGTCCCGGCTTCCGTGCTATCGGCCCTGGTTGGCCACCGCTGCGGCGGCTTCCTTGGCCGCCGCCGGGTCGAGGTATTCGCCGCCCGGCTTGAGCGGGCGCAGGTCGTCGTCGAGGTCGTAGCGCAGCGGAATGCCGGTCGGGATGTTGAGCTTGGCGATCGCCTCGTCGGAGATCTGGTCGAGGTGCTTGACGATCGCGCGCAGCGAGTTGCCGTGCGCGGCCACCAGCGTGGTGCGGCCGGCGCGCAGGTCCGGCACGATCTCGTCGTACCAGTAGGGCAGGGCGCGGACCAGCACGTCCTTGAGGCACTCGGCGGCCGGCTTGGCCTCGGACGGCAGCAGCGCGTACCGCGGGTCGTCGAACTGCGCGTACTCCGAGCCGGGCTCGATGGGCGGCGGCGGCACGTCGTAGGAACGGCGCCAGAGCATGAACTGCTCCTCGCCGTACGTCTCGAGGGTCTGCTTCTTGTCCTTGCCCTGCAGGGCGCCGTAGTGACGCTCGTTGAGCCGCCACGACCGCTTCACCGGAATCCAGTGCCGGTCGGCGATGTGCAGCGCGATCTCGCTCGTCCGGATCGCCCGGCGCAGGACGCTGGTGTGCACCACGTCCGGCAGCACACCGCTCTCCTTCAGCAGCTCACCGCCGCGGCGGGCCTCGCCCTCACCCTTGGCGTCGAGGTCGACGTCGACCCAGCCGGTGAAGAGGTTCTTGGCGTTCCACTCGCTGTTGCCGTGTCGCAGCAGCACCAAAGTCCCTGTCATGACCTCCATCCTGCCGCAGCCGCCTGTTCGCCGGGCGGGGACCCTCACGTGGGGACCACCACGTGGAAACCGATTTGCGCCGTCTCCTAAGTTGTAAGGGAATGAAGCTCTACCACTACTTACGGGGGCGACGTGCGGGGTTGGTTCGACCAGGCCATCGGTGGCCTGCCGCGGCAGTTCTGGCTGCTCTGGACCGGGACGCTGATCAACCGGCTCGGCTCGTTCGTGGTGATCTTCCTGGCCATCTACCTGACCAGTGACCGGCACTTCTCGCAGAGCCAGGCCGGCCTGGTCATCGGCCTCTACGGCGTCGGTGGCGCGCTCGGCACCACGGTCGGCGGCGTGCTGGCCGACCGCTGGGGTCGCAAGCCGACGATGGTGACCGCCCAGTTCGGCGCGGCCGCACTGATGCTGACGCTCGGCTTCGCGCACCACTACAGCCAGATCATCACGGTCACGTTCCTGCTCGGCTTCTTCAGCGAGGCGGTGCGACCGGCCTTCTCGGCGATGATGGTCGACGTCGTGCCCGAACGCGACCGTGTCCGGGCGTTCTCGCTCAACTACTGGGCCATCAACCTGGGCTTCGCGCTGGCCGCGATCGGCGCCGGCCTCGCCGCCAAGGTCGACTACCTGCTGCTCTTCGTGGTCGACGCGGGCACCACGCTGATCACCGCGCTGATCCTGCTGACTCTCGTGCGGGAGACCCGTCCTTCCCGTACGGCGGCCCGCCCGGCCGCCGGCACCGGTGGTGCCGGTGGCGGTCTGATCACCGTGCTGCGCGACCGGGTCTTCGTCACGTATCTGCTGGTTTCGCTGGGCGGCATCGTCGTGATGATGCAGCACATGTCGACGCTGCCGATCGCGATGACCGCCGACGGCTTGTCCGCGGCGACGTACGGCTGGGTGATCGCGGTCAACGGCGTGCTCATCGTCCTGGGGCAGTTGTTCGTGCCCAAGCTGATCGGCGGGCGCGAGCCGTCCCGGGTGCTGGCTCTCGGCTCACTGGTCATCGGGGTGGGCTTCGGGCTCAACGCCTTCGCCGACGCGTCCTGGTTCTTCGCGCTCAGCGTGGTGATCTGGACGCTCGGCGAGATGATCCAGTCGCCGAGCTACGCGACCACGGTGGCGGCCCTGTCCCCCGCGGCCATGCGCGGCCGCTACCAGGGCCTCAACTCCCTGTCATGGTCGGCCGGAACGGCCCTGGCCCCGATCGCCGGCGGCTTCACCCAGGAACACTTCGGCGACTCGGTCCTGTGGATCGGGTGTTTCGCCGTCTGCGCGCTGGTCGCTGTCGGCCACCTGGTCTCCGGGCCTAGCCGGCAACGGCGGATCGAGCAGATCGCCCCGACGGTCGCCTCCACCGAGCCCGCCGAGGTCCCTGTCCCCGCGGTCACCGAACCCGTGGCCGACAGCCCGGCGAAGTTGCCCACGAGGTAACGTCGGCATCTGTTAAGACGGTTACCCAATAGGGGGAGCGGCCCGTGCGGGCATGGCTTCGGGACACGGCCGGCGGGCTCTCCGCCACATACTGGTACCTCTGGACCGGCCTGCTGATCAACCGGGTCGGCGGTTTCGCGGTGCTCTTCCTGTCGCTGTACCTGACTTCCCAGCGCGAGGCCGGCACCGCCCAGGCCGGGCTCATCGTCGGCACGTACGGGATCGGCGGTCTGGCCGGAACCCTGGCCGGCGGCGTCCTCACCGACCGCTGGGGCCGCCGCCGCACCCTGCTGGTGTCGCACTTCGCCACCGTCGCCGCGCTGGCCGTTCTGGCCTTCACCACCGACCTCGTGCTGATCGCCGTGCTGTGCGCCCTGCTCGGCGTGGCCCAGTCGATGTCCGCCCCCGCCTTCGTCGCCGCGATCATCGACGTGACACCGGCCGACAAACGGTCACGCGCCTTCAACCTCCAGTTCTGGGCGCTCAACCTCGGCCTGGCCGGAGCCTCGCTGCTGGCCGGTCTGCTGGCCCAGTGGAGCTACCAGGGCCTGTTCCTGATCGACGCGGCCTGCACGCTGATCACCGGCCTGCTGATCGCGTGGAAGGTCCCGGAGACCCTGCGGCACCCGGTGTCCCGGGGCGCGACCCGCGGCGGACTCGGCACCGTGCTGACCGACCGGATCTTCCTGGTCTTCGTCGGCCTCACCCTGATCCAGGCCCTGATCTACACGCAGTCCAGCACGATCGTCCCGCTGGCGATGGACGCGGACGGGTTGAGCCCGGCCGCGTACGGCTCGGTGGTCGCCCTGGGCGGCGCCCTGATCGTGCTCGGGCAGCTCTTCGTGCCCCGCCTGATCGACGGCCACCGCAAGGCCCGCGTGCTGGCGCTGGCCCTGCTGGTCGACGGCGTGGGCTTCGCCCTGCTGGCGGTGGCCGACCACGTCGCCCTCTACCTGGCCGCCGCGGCGATCTGGACCATCGGCAGCATGCTCGCCGCACCGCCGAACGCCGAGATCAACTCCGAACTGGCGCCGCTGGCTCTGCGCGGCCGCTACCAGGCGGTGTTCTTCCTGACCTTCCCGGCCGCGTCGTTCCTGGCGCCCTCGCTGGGCGGAGCTGGGTTGCAATACCTGGGGAACGCGCACTGGCTCGTCATCGGCGTCCTGGGGGCTGTCGCCGCGGCCCTGCACCTGCTGGCCGGACCCCCGCGCGAACGGCGGGTGGCGGCCATCCGCGCCGAGACCGCCACCACCACCGCCGACGTGAGCTGACCTCCACCAGACCGGAACGCTTACCGTGCCCCAGAAGTCCGACCGGCCTTCGGCGCGTCCTGTTCCAGCATGTGATCGTCGGCGGAGCGCCAGACCATCACCGAATTCCGACCGGCCCGCGACGCCCTCTGTTCCAGGAATCCGACGCGGCTGCGGCCCGACCCTCGACACGTCCTGCTCCAGCGTCTGATCGTCGGCGGCGCGTCGGCCCATCACCGAATTCCGAACGGCCTACGGCCCGAACCCGAGACGCATCCTGCCTTAGAAGTCCGATCCGGCTGCGGCCGAACCCGAGACGTGTCCCGCCTCGGGAATTTGACCGGCCGGCGGCCCGAACACAGACGCGCCCTGGCCGAATGTCCCGAGCACGGCGAATCTGGCGTCCAGGTCGTCCACCCACTGGGCCGGGGTGCGGCCGTCCGGCAAGGCGACGCCGGCCTCGGCCCGCCACAGCGCGTCGCCGAGAACGGTGCGCACGTGCCAGGCCATGATCCGGTCCACCTCCACCGTCGTGCCGGAGAGTTGCTCGTACTGCTTCACCGCGGCCAGGAACAGCTCGGGGCCGCAGTCACCGGGCAGGCATCGCAGGTCGAATTCGGGTTCGCCGGGGCCTGCCGTCTCCAGATCGATAACGGCAACCGCGGCGCGGCCGCCGGGAGCAGTTTGAGCACGCGGGCCTGGTGGCAGATACGTCGTGCGGGCGGTTCGGCCCAGGCGAACTTGACCACGTAGCGCCCGTCGACCACGGCGCTGGCGCCCCACCAGAGCGGATCGTCCTGGGGCTCGAGCCCGCGAGGCTCGATCGTGCTCTCGGCCAGTTCCGGGGCCACCGAGCGCAGCGCTGACCGCCGCAGGACCTCACCGCCGCACGAAAAAAGGACGGCCCGCAGGCCGTCCTGTTGGCGCCGGCGGCGGCGGACGACGCCCATCCCCATAGGCGTCGCCCGCACTAACCGCCGGTCTCGGGTCGCGCCGTCCCCCAACGGCATATGCCACCCGTCCCCAAACGCCGGCCGCGGCGATCGTCTCCGATCAACCAGTTCCCCGAACTAACGGTCCGACGTCCATTGATTACGCTAGTTGCGGCAGTCAAGGCAGACAAGCCAACTGGCTGTCTGCCATCTGTCTGCACCATCACAGTCACCCACTATTAGCCGATCGGCGGATGACCTGTCCCACATCTGGTTCGGACAAACAAGACAGTTCGGGCGTTCGTCTATTCGTCGGGGTTGTCGAGCTGGAAGAAGTTGCTGCGCTCGCCGCCCGACCGCCGCTCCTGATAGATGAAGTTCAGCCGCCGCTTGTCGAAGGCCTCGAACCATTCCGCCCAACTGACCTCGACGAGCCCGTCACCCGCGTAGCCGGGGAAATCGAAACGCAGCACACCGAGATGGCCGTCGTGCTGGGTGCCGGCCACGGTCGACGGCACCGCGCGCCGCGACTTGGCCCACTGGCGGATCACGTCGTGGTCGGTGGTGACCAGGCTGCGACCGTTGCGCTCCGGCTTGTCGGAGGTCGACGTGATCTCCTGCGAGTAGTCGAGCGAGCGCGAGGCATTCTTGCCGGACCGCTTGCCGCCCGCCTTCTCGCCGCTCTTCACGACAGCGCCCGACTTCGCAACCGTGCTCTTCTTCGCCGCGCCACCGCTCTTCGCCGCGCCGCTGCTTTTCGCGCCGCCGTTCGCCGCTCTGCCGTTCGCCGCGCCGCTGCGCGCGGAAGAGCCGCTCGCCTTGGCTGCGCCGCTCGCCTTGGAGGTCGCGCCCTTGGAAGTGGAAGCCTTCGAAGCGGAGCTCGACGCCTTGGAGGCGGAGGCCTTAGGGCTCGACGCCTTGGAGGTGGAGGCCTTGGGGCTCGACGCCTTGGAGCTGGAAGCCTTGGAGGTCGATGCCTTGGAGCTGGAAGCCTTGGAGCTGGACGCCTTGACGGAGGAGGCCTTGTTGCCCCGCGCCGACTTCAGCTCAGCCTTGACATAGCGCTCGACCAGCTCGGGCTTCTTCATGTCGTCGGCGCCCTTGACCCCGAGCTTCGCCAGCTTGGTGCGCAGCTCCGACGCCTTCATCCGAGCGATCTTGCTCTCGCTCACCTCAGGCGTGTTCGGGGTGTCGTTGTGGCTGGTCGGGTTCTTCCCGCCCTTGGCCGACGACTTCGAACCCGACGCCTTCGAACCCGAAGACTTCGAGGACGTGGACTTCGACGACGGGGATTTCGAAGCGGGAGACTTCGAGGACGTGGACTTCGACGACGGGGATTTCGAAGCGGGAGACTTCGACGCCGACACCTCAGACTTGATCATCTTCTTGACCAGGTCGGGTTTCTTCAGGTCTTCGGTCCCCTTGACGCCGCGACTCTTGAGTTCGCGCCGCAGCTCGTCGACCTTCATCCGAGCGATCTTGCTCTCGCTCACGTCCGGCGTATTGGGGGTGTCGTTCCGGCTCTTGGTGGTCTTCGTGGCGGCCACGCCGTTTCACCTCTTATTCATCGGCGGTTTCCTATCACCCCTCAATTACCCGGTCGCGCCGGGCCGACACCCGTTTACGCCTTTCCGGGTCATCCACCGAAATGGACGGTCAGGATTCGTCCGACGGAGCGAGGTGTTTGAACGCCTGCAGATTGGCCACCGACTCGCCGCGCTTGACCCGCCACTCCCACTCGCGCCGGATCGACGAACCGAACCCGATCTCGAGCATGGTGTCGAACGACTCGTCGGCGTACGTCAGGACGGCCCCCAGCAACCGGTCGAGCTCGTCCTCGTCGAGGCCGCCGAGCGACACCCGCCCGGTCAGATAGACGTCGCCCGCCGCGTCGATCGAGAACGACACCCCGTACATGCGGGCGTTGCGCCGCAGCAGCCAGGCCCAGAGCTGCTCGTGGTGCTCGTCGGGACGCCGCATCACGAACGCCTCGACGCGCAGCGCGTGCTCGCCGACGATCAGATTGCACGCCGTCTTGAGCTTGTGCGTGCCGGGCAGCGTCACGACGTACGAGCCCTCGCCGGTGGACTCCCACTCGAGTTCCCGGGCGGTCAGCGTCCGCTCGATCAGGTCGGTCACCATGCGTACGCCTCCAGGCGCTTCGCGATCAGGGCGCGGTGCTCGGTCACGGCCTCACGGTAGACCCGCACCAGCCCCTCGGCCGTCCGGTCCCAGGAGAAGTCGGACGCGTGCGCGACCGCCCCGGCCGACAGCCGCCGCAACCGTCGCGGCTCGGCGAGCAGACCGTCGAGCACCCGCGCCCAGTCGCCCGGATGGTGCCCGTCGACCAGAACCCCGCTCAACCCGTCCCGTACGGCGGTGACCAGCCCACCGACCGCGGCGGCGACCACCGGCGTGCCGCAGGCCTGGGCCTCGAGGGCGACCAGCCCGAACGACTCGTTGTAGGAGGGCACGGCGACCAGGTCGGCGCTGCGGTAGAGGGCAGCCAGCCCGGCGCTGTCCTGGGGCGGGAGGAAGACGACCGAGTCGCGGACGCCCAGCGAGTCGGCGAGCTCGATGAGCGCGGTCGGCCGGTCGAGCCCGGTGCCGCTCGGCCCGCCACAGATGACCAGCGTGGTGTCCGGCGCTCGCATCTCGGCCAGCGCCGAGATCAGCACGTCGGGCGCCTTGAGCGGTTGGATGCGGCCGACGAAGGCGATCACCTTGCCCCGGTCGGGCAGCCCGAACCGCGCCCGGTCGGCCGGCCCGGGACGGAACCGGTCGAGGTCGACGCCCGGCTGCACGACGGCGAGGCGAGCCGGGTCGGCGTCGTAGTAGGCGACCAGATCCTGCGCCTCGAAGCGGGTGTTGGCGACCAGGTGGTCGGACTCGGCGACCACCTGCTCCTCGCCGATCACGCGGGCTTTCGGCTCGGGCCGGTCACCGGCCGCGATCAGCCTGTTCTTCACCTTGGCCAGGGTGTGCGCGGTGTGCACGTGCGGCACGCCCCAGCGTTCCCGGGCCAGCCAGCCGACCTGACCGGACAGCCAGTAGTGCGAGTGGATCAGGTCGTAGTGGCCCGGCGGGTGCGCCGCCTCGGCCCGCAGCACGCCGTGCGTGAAGGCGCACAGCTGCGCCGGCAGCTCTTCCTTGGAGAGTCCCTCGAACGGCCCGGAGGTCACGTGCCGGACGGTGACCCCCGGGGCCATCTCGACGATCGGGGGCAGGTCGCCGCGGGTGGCGCGGGTGAAGATCTCGACTTCGACGCCGAGGCGGGCGAGCCGCTTGCTGACCTCGACGATGTACACGTTCATGCCGCCGGCGTCGCCGGTGCCCGGCTGCTCGAGCGGGGACGTGTGAACCGAGAGGGTGGCGATGCGCCGGGGGGTCGGCCATTCTGCCACGGTTGTTCCTCCTGGGCGGGTGACACGGGGATTGTTGCGCCGTCGTTAATCTTCCCCGCCGTGGTGCGCCGAACCACAATCCCGCCGCCCGGGGGTGACTCATCTCATCGGGAAGGATGGGGGCATGCAGAACATCGCTGTGATCACGGGTGCGTCGAGCGGCATCGGGGCGGCCACCGCCCGCCGGCTCGCCACCGAGGGATTCCACGTCGTCGCGGCGGCGCGGCGGGCCGACCGGCTGAAAGCCCTGGTCGACGAGATCGGTCCGGCGGCGACCGCGGTCGAGTGCGACGTCACGTCGGCCGAGGCCGTCGCGTCGCTGGCCGCGGCCGTCGAGGCGCTCGGCGGGCCGGTGACGCTGCTGGTCAACAACGCGGGCGGGGCGTTCGGCCTGGACCCGGTCGCGTCCGGCTCGGCCGGCGACTGGCAATCGATGTACGACGTCAACGTGCTCGGCACGCTGCGGGTCACCCAGGCGCTGCTGCCGGCCCTGGAGGCGAGCGGCAACGGGACGATCGTGACGGTCGGCTCGACCGCGGCGTTCACGGTCTATGAGGGCGGCGGCGGTTACACGGCGGCCAAGCACGCCCAGACCGCCCTGGTCGGCACCCTGCGGCTCGAACTGTCGGGCAAGCCGGTGCGGGTCGTCGAGATCGACCCGGGCATGGTGCGCACCGACGAGTTCTCGCTCAAGCGTTTCGGCGGTGACCAGGCCCGGGCCGACGCGATCTACGACGGTGTCCGGGAACCGCTCGTGGCCGACGACATCGCCGACATCATCGCCTTCGCCGCGACCCGCCCGCATCACGTCAACCTCGACCGCATCGTGGTGCGCCCGATCGCACAGGCGGCCCAGCACAAGGTCCACCGCGAGAAGGCGCCGTGACCGGCCGCACCGGGGCCGAGGCATAGGGCAGGGCATGTCGCGGCCGACGCGGCGCCCGGTCGGCGCGATCACCCGGGGGACGACCAACCCCAACCGGCTGCGCCGCGTGGACAACTACGTGGCGTACCGGTGCGGTGATCCCCTGCGCGACGCGACCGACCCGCTGGTGATCGACCTGGGCTACGGCGCCACCCCGGTCACGGCCGTGGAGTTGCGGGCCCGCCTGGCGGCGGCGGTCCGGCCGGATGTGACCGTGGTCGGTCTCGAGATCGATCCCGTACGGGTCGCGGCCGCTCAGCCGTACGCCGATCCCCCGCACCTGGAGTTCCGGCGCGGCGGCTTCGAGCTGGCCGGGCTGCGACCGGTGGTGGTCCGAGCCTTCAACGTGCTGCGGCAGTACTCCGAGGACGAGGTGCCCGGGGCCTGGGCGGCGATGACCGCGACCGGCGCGGTGCTGGTCGAGGGCACCAGCGACGAGCTGGGCCGCATCGCCACCTGGGTCGTCGTCGAAGCCGGCGGCCCCGGCACGCTGACCTTCTCGGCCCGGCTGGCCGACCTGGATCATCCGGCGACGTTCGCCGAGCGGCTGCCCAAGTCGCTGATCCACCGCAATGTGCCAGGTGAGCCGGTGCACGACCTGCTGCGGGCGCTGGGGCGGGCCTGGGAGGCCGAGGCGACCCCGTTCGGGCCGCGGCAACGCTGGCTGGCGACCTGCCGGCGGCTGCGGTCGGAGGGCCGGCCGGTGATCGACGGCCCGGCTCGCTGGCGACTCGGCGAGCTGACCGTGCCGTACCCGTCCTGACCGCCCGGAGGACTGACCGCCCGGAAGACTGATCGCCTGGAGGACTGACCGCCTGGAGGACTGACCGCCTGGAGGACTGACCGGAAAAGACGAAGTCGGGCCGGTCCTCCGCAGCGGACCGGCCCGACCTCAGGGGGTGAGTAACGTCTGCCACCCAGATTCCCGGGTGGCAGGTGCGGCCGAGGTGGACGAGCCGGTGCGGAGAGGTTGCGCCGGTTACGAGCCGTCGAGCACGGAGCGCAACGTCTTCACCAGCACCTCGCTGCTGAACGGCTTCTTGACGAGCAGGGCGTCCTCGCCGATCAGCCCGTCGGCCACGGCGATCTCCTTGGGCAGCCCGGAGATGTAGACGACGCTCATCTCCGGTCGCAGCTGGGTGGCCGACCGGGACAGCTCGCCACCCGAGACGCCGGGCAGCCCGAGGTCGGTGACCAGGATGTCGATGGCACCGGGGTGCTCACGGCAGGCGGTGATGGCCTGCTGCGAGTCGCCCGCGATCAGGGTGTCGAAGCCACGGCGCTCGAGCATCCGGCGCATGATCTCGCGCAGGTCCTCCTCGTCGTCGACGACCAGAACCGTGGGTCGCGTCTCGGAAGCGGGCGCCTGCGACATGGATCCTCCTGTGGTTCGGATGTCACGTTCCGTACCGGTTGCCGGTCCCACGCTATCGGCAGCAGGTTGCACGGTCCGGCCTTTGCCGCATCAGTGCCCGAGACCATGCCTGTCGCCTACTTCACGCGTTGGAATATGCATGGCGCTATGTGGTTAGGGCATTCGTGGAGCGGCCCGGTTGCACCCGGGTTGCGACGCCTTCGGGGCCGCACGAAGGGCCTGGAAGATCGAAGAGAACAGCTAAAGCGGTGTGGCACGGAGCCGATCAACACGGAGTACCGCCACACACCGCCACTGAGCAAGGAGTGCGATATGTCCAGCCTGCTGTCGCCCGAGATCACCACCGTTGCCGCGCTGACCGAGCGTTGCGACCGTTGCAGCGCCGCCGCCAAGCTGGTGGTCACGCTGACCAGCGGCGGCGAGTTGGCGTTCTGCGGTCACCACGCCAACCAGCACAGTGACGACATCGTCCGGGTCGCCGAGCGGATCGTCCTGGAGGACGGTTTCGAGTGGGCCGGAAAGTAACCGCTTGACCCGCATACATCGCGTTATGCTCTTTTCCTCAGCTCTTGAGGGGATTACGTGCATGATGCGGCGCGTGATCTGGGCAGGCCGTCCCGGCTGATCGCCGGGAGCGCCGGAGCCGCGGTCGCCCTCGTCGGCGTCGCGGCCCTGCTCATGTCACTCCGAGGCGATCCGCCGGACGGCTTCTTCGCCGTACCGGCGGCCGCGCTCGTCCCGGCCGGAATCGCCCTGTCTCTAGGGGCGCTGCCGGTGGTCGGCCGGAACGCCGGCCGGGTCGTGCACGGCTCCGCCACAGCGCTCTTCGTCCTCGCCGCCGCCGTTTGCGTCGCGGCCTTCCGCCGCCAGATCGCCGCCTCCGCCGTGACCCTGGTCGCGTTGGCGGCACTGGTTCTGCTCGCCCGGACGATCCGCGGCCTCAACCAGGCCGGCGCGCGTCTCGCCGACGGCCGGGCAGCCGCTCATGCCGAAGCCGCCGCACTGCGCACGGCGAACACCGACGCGCTGACCGAGACCGCAGAGGTACGGTCGGCCAACTCCGCCGCGCTGGCCGAGGCCGCCCACCTGAGGTCGGAGAACAGCGCCGCGCTGACCGAGGCCGCCCACCTGAGGTCGGAGAACAGCGCCGCGCTGACCGAGGTCGCGCATCTGCGGTCGGAGAACAGCGCTGCACTCGCGGAGGCGGCCCGGCTGCGAGAGGCGCACGGCAAGCTCGAGACGGCCCTGACGTTCAAGAACGACCTCACGTCGATGCTGACCCACGACGTCGCGCAGCCGATCAGTTCGATCGCGAGCCTGGCCGAACTGCTGCACGCGGACTGGGCCGATCTGCCCGACGACCTCCGGCTCGAGCTGGCGACCAAGATCGACAAGAACACGCAGCGCCTGATCAAGATGATGAACGATCTCCAGCTGCTGTTCCGGCTGGACACGGGATCGGTCACCGCGCGGCGGAATCCCGTGCCGCTGAAGGAGATCGCCGAAGCGGTGGCCTGCGCTCCCGAGGATGTCCGGATCGAGATCGGCGACGACCTGTCGGTGCTGGCCGATCGCGGCCACGTGCGCGTGGTGCTCAAGAACCTGGTCGACAATGCCCTGGCGTACGGGATGACGCCCGTGATCGTCAGCGCGGCCCGGCACGACGAGCAGATCGAGGTGGCCGTTCAGGACAACGGTCCCGGCATCGCCGAGGAGCTGCTGCCGACGCTGTTCGGCCGTTTCGTGCGAGGCGCCGGGCTGGGCCTGTTCATCGTCCGGCACCTGGTCGAGGCCAACGGCGGGACGGTCCGTTACGAGCACGCCGTCCCGACCGGCGCCCGCCTGGTCGTGACCCTGGAAGCCGCCCCGGTGTGACATGCGAAGGGCCGGCCCGCCCGCGGACCGGCCCCAGAAGCACGTCACATGTCGTAGGCGCTGCCGCGGCCCTCTTCGTTGATCATGCCGTCGCCCCACGCGTCCTTGCGGGTGGTGCGACCGCCCATCGGGGCGCTGGCGCCGCCCGGGTCACTGCTCACGGCGCCGGCCCGGCCGATGCGCC
This sequence comes from Actinoplanes sp. M2I2, assembly GCF_023544445.1. Classification (GTDB taxonomy): domain Bacteria; phylum Actinomycetota; class Actinomycetes; order Mycobacteriales; family Micromonosporaceae; genus Actinoplanes. Next base: position 346,757 of record NZ_JALPVJ010000010.1, read on the forward strand.
GGCCGGGAGCCAGCACGTCGTCGAGGTCGTGCGCGCTGCTGATGCCCGGGGCGCTGGTGATGTCCACGCTCGTACCCATCGTGGAGGCGGACCGGCCGTGATAGGGCAGGTCGACGCGGCTGGCGTTGCTGTGCTCGGCGGCGCTGGTGCCCCAGCCGGCGCCGGGGTGCGAGCGGCTGCGCGCCCGGGCGGCGATCGCGGCCGGCGACGGCACCGGCCGGGCCAGCTTCTTCGTGCTGGCGCCGCTCTCGACCAGCCCCTTGAACGCGGTCAGGTCGGCCTTCAGCCGCTTGTTCAGCGACACCTGGCCGTGCCGGTCGCTCGGCATCAGGAACGCGACGTCGGCCTCGAGCTGAGCGACCACCTGGGTCTTCGTCTCGCCCATCGGCCGCAGCGTGATGGTCTCGGCGAGCAGCGGGCCGTCCACGGTGGCCCAGGAAACCCGCTCGTCCATCGAACGCTCGGTGATCCGCGCGTCGAACTCGCGGCGTTTCCCCTCGACGTCCATGATCCAATGGGTGCGGTCGTCGCCGATCGCGGTGACCTCCCGCACGCCGCTCATGAACTGCGGGTAGTTCTCGAACGCGGCGAGTTGCTCGTACACCGTATGCAGGGGTGCACTGACCTCGATGGCTTGCTGAACCATGCTCATCGCATCTCTCCCATGCCTTCGCTGACTGTCGGCATCACTGAGAGTACGTAGGCGATTACGGGCAGAGTTCTGTTTTCGGTCAGACCCGGCGGAGGTACTGCCACTGGCCGACCTCGGTCGCGTACCGGGCGTCACTCGCGGGAACCAAAGGCACCTCAGCCGCACGCAACTGCGCGACGATCCGGGCCGACGGCGACCGCCAGGCCTCGCTGATCTCGACCACCGTGCCGGTCTCGCGGCAGGCGCCGGCCAGGGCGTCCATCAGGTCCGGGCTCAGCACGGCGTCGTCGAGGCCGACCCGCGCGAGCAGGCTGAGCGGCCGCGCGAGCTGCGTGGGGGCATAGCGGGAGGCCCGCTCGAGGCCGCGCACCGTCGCGGTCACCAGCGTCTCGGCGACCTGGTCGGCGGTGAGCGCGCCGGCGGTCAGCATGGCCCGGACCTCGCGCGGTCCGGCGACGCCGGTGTGCAGCGGCAGACCGGAGACGGCGACCGAGACGAGCTCGAGGTGGCTGAGGTCGGCCGGTAGAGCGAGCCAGCCGTCGGGTCGTACGACCTCGATCTCGGCCGCGACGCGTAGGCGGATCTCCGTACGGCGCTGAGCCCGCCGCACCGAGTCGGCGTAGGTGGAGAGCCACGTGGTGTCCGGGCCGGCCTGGTCGGCGAACGTGATCGCGGTGAGCCCGGCCAGGTCGGCCGCCGAGACGACGACCCCGATCGCGTCGCGCCCGGCCGAGAAACCGGTGTGCACGTGGGCATCGGTGGTCAGGTCCAGTGCGTCGACGGCGCTCATGACGCCGATGACCGATTCCCGATTCGCGCTCACTGTCTCTCCCCGGCCTGATGCTCGACGGGTTCTTCCCGTCTGACCAAGAGAATGCGGGCGCGGTGTTGTCAGCCCCGGTGACGGGGTGGTGCAGTCCGGGTGCGCGGTCTCACAGCCGGAACGCGCTGACCAGGCTGCGCAGCTCGTCGGCGGTGTGCGCCACCCCGGTCGAGGCCGTGCGGGTCTGCTCGACGCCGCGCACCGCCTCGGCGCTCGCGCTCGAGACGTCGGAGATGTTGGTGGCGATGCGGGCCGAGCCGTTGGCCACCTCGGCGATGCTGCGGCTCATCTCGCCGGTGGTCGCGGTCTGCTGCTCGACGGCCGACGCGATGGTGGTCTGGAAGTCGTTGATCTGAGCGATGACCTCGCTGATCCGCGAGATCACCTCGACCGCCCCGCCGGTGTCCTGCTGGATCGCGGCGACCCGGGTGCCGATGTCCTCGGTGGCCCGGGCGGTCTCCTGGGCCAGGTCCTTGACCTCGCTGGCGACCACGGCGAAGCCCTTGCCGGCCTCGCCGGCCCGGGCGGCCTCGATGGTGGCGTTCAGGGCCAGCAGGTTGGTCTGCTCGGCGATCGACGTGATGAGTTTGATGACGTTGCCGATCTCGGCCGACGAGTCGCCGAGCTGGCGGACGGTCTCGGTGGCCCGGGCCGCCTCGGTCACGGCGGTCGCGGCGATCTGGGCCGACTCGCTGGTGTTGCGGGAGATCTCGCGGATCGCCAGGCCCATCTCCTCGGCGCCGGCCGCCACCGACTGCACGTTGCGGGAGATCTCGTCGGCCTCCACCGCGGCCGACGCCGACTGCCGGTCGGTGCGCTGGGAGGCCTCGGCGATCCGGGCCGCCACCGCCGACAGCTCGCCGGCCGAGCTGGCCAGCGCATCCGCGTCCCGGCCGATCGTCGTGAGCGAGCCCCGGATCGACTCCAGGGCGCCGTCGAGCCCGGCGGCCATCCGGCCGAGCTCGTCGCGGCTGGTGACGCCACTGCGGCTGGTCAGGTCGCCCCGGGCCACCGCGTCGATGACGGCGCCGAGCTGACGCACCGGCACCAGGATCGAGCGGGCCAGCGGGATGGCCAGGCCGATCAACAGCACGAGACCGACCAGGGCGACCACGATCGTGAGGGTCCGGGTACGGCTGACCGTGCTCGCCATGTCGCCGCGTTCGGTCTCGACCGCGGCCCTGACCTCGTCGACCAGGCCGCCGAGAACGTCGTCGGTGACATTGTTGCGTTCGGCGACCTGGTCGAACCGGGCGCGGGTCCCAGCCCGGTCGCGGTTCGCCGAGGCGACGAAGTCGGCGATGAAACTACCGAAGCTCACGAAGTCCGGTCGGCTGGCGGCGAAGGTCGCGGCCAGGTCGTCCGGCAGTCCGGCCGCGACCACGGCGTCGGCGGCCTCGGTCGCCGACTGCACGTCCTCGGCCACGTCCTGGCTGACGTCCTCACCGAGCGCGGCCCGGCCGGCGTCGAACTTCAGCTCGCTCTGCCGGGTGTCGAGGTGATTGAGGGCGGCCAGTCCCGCCTGTAGTCGCGAGACGTGGGCGGCCTGATCGGACAGCCGACCTTGGCTCACCAGCGTGATCGCGGCCAGCGCGCCCAGCATGAGGGCACCTACCAGCACGATGAGGCTGAGCCGTTTCGCGATACCGAGGTGCGCCAGTCGCGACATCGATCCCCCTTGGAGGCCGGAGCAGGACCGCCTGAGCGGATATGAACATCTTTCAGTTCTTCCTGCCTCGGGGGTGCGCTTTCGCCCAAATTCGCCAGAAACACGAATGCCCCGCCGGCCAGCGGCGGGGCATTCGGGACAGCATTCAGTCCGAGGTGGTCGGCGACTGCAACATCTCGCTGACCGCCCGGACCTCGTCCTGTGTGGGCGAGGCGGCCTCCCGGTTCGAGGCCTGCAGCTCCCGGTACACCTCCTCGCGATGCACCTGAACGTCACGCGGAGCCTGGATGCCCAGCCGGATCACGTCGCCCCGCGCCTCGAGCACGGTGATCACGACGTCGTCGCCGATCATCACGCTCTCTCCGGAGCGCCGGGTCAGTACGAGCATCGTCGGTGCCCTCCTCCATCCGTGGACGGACAGCATCGCGAGCCGGGCGCGGCCGCGAGCCTGCGACCGCGCCCGCTGAAGATCAGTAGACCGGATTCATGACCGCGCGGACCGGGAAGCCCGAGCCGCTCAGCACGACCTGCATGGCCCGCATGCTGTCGCGGTCGACCACGATCGGAGCCATCAGGTTGGCCGTGGTCTCGTTGGTGCCGGCCGTGATGACGGTCAGCAGCAGAAGCCGGTCCGCGTCCTTGGTGTTCAGCGCGGCGAAGACGTCGGCCTCGATCTCGGGCGCGTAGTCCGGGAAGAACGGCTCCGGCGGCGCCACGAGGAAGCGCAGGTCGGGGTCCTCGGTGGACGTGAACGCGTAGAGCAGGCCGTCTTCGTTGAGCCGCACCAGGACGAATTCCCGGTGAGCCGGGAAACCGGGCATGGGCACCGCCATCGTGATGGTCGGCAGGCCCAGCGACGGGTCGATCATGGTGTCCTCAATCGTTCGGGACGCGGTGCGAGTAGTCATGGTCACCTCAGGAAATCGATGAGCGAGGGCTGGATCACCTTGGCCGAGGCGGCCAGGGCGGCCTGATAAGACGTCTGCTGGATCTGCAATTCCATGATCGCCTTGGGCAGGTCCACATCCTCGATGTCGGACAGCTGCGACGTCACGGAGAGCAAATGGTCATCAGCGGACTGCTTCATCTGCGTAATCCGATTATATCGGGCGCCAACGTCCGAAAGGGTGGACTTTAGTAAATCGTGGGCCGTATCGAGGTTGCCCAGTGCAGTGTTCAACGCTTCGTCGTCATTGCCGCGAAGCGCCGTCGAAATGTCACTCAGGACCTTGAAGAGCTGAGTGTCGCTGCCCTCGGCGCCGAACGCCTCGGCGCCGGCCGTGTCGATCCGGACCTTGGCGTTCGGTCCGACCGTACGGGTGGTCTGTCCGTCGTTCCCGACGTACTTGCCGGTGTCGTCGAAGGCAACGGCGCCCGGTGTCGTGCCGCCGAAGACGGGCCGGCCGAGATACTTGGTGTTGGCCTCGCCGATCATCGACTGGCGGATGTTGTCGATCTCGACCGCGATCGCGTTCCGGGCCGAGGCGTTGTTGGCCGAGCTGAGGCCCTGGACGGTCAGATCCCGTACGCGGATGATCCGCCCCGAGGCGTCGCCGAGCTTGTCCTGAATGGTGCCGAGCCAGCCCAGTCCGTCGTCGGCGTTGCGGGAGAACTGCTGGGTGGAACGCAGCTCTCCGCGCAGCTGCAGCGACGTGACCGTCCCGGTCGGCGAGTCCGACGGCCGGCTCAGCTGCTTGCCGCTGGAGATCTGTTCCTGCAACTTCTGGCCGCGGGCCATGCTGCGGTTGAGGTCGCCGAGCATGCGGTGCCGCATGCTGCTGTCGGTGACCCTGCTCGGAATGGTCATGCGAGTCTCCTGACCGGCTGTCGCGCGCTCATCGGCCGACGAGGCCGGTGCGGTTGATCAGCTGATCGAGCATCGAGTCGATCGTGGTCAGCACCCGGGAGGCGGCCTCGTAACCCCGCTGGTAGGTCAGCAGGTTGGTCATCTCCTCATCGAGGTTGACGCCCGACTCGGCCTCGCGGGAGGTGTCGACCTGATCGCGGACGGCATCCTGGATCTCGCTGCGCCGGGACGAGGCCTGCGAAGCGACGCCGAGCTGACCGATCACCTGCTGGTAGATCGCGTCGGGGCCGCTCTGCGAGGTGCCCAGCGCGGCTAGCTCGTCGGCCTTGTCGTTGTCGATGGCCGCGATGTCGGGCAGCACCGCCTTGGGGTTGCCGGCCGAGAAGGCCACCTTGTCGGGGTTCTCGATCACGACCTTGATGTCCCGCGCGGTCGTGCCCGTGAAGAACTCGGTGCCCGGGTCGCCGTTGACGTCGTACCCGGTGGTGACCAGGTTGTTGACGCTCGTCGTGAGCGACGCGGCCACGTCGTCGAGCTGCCGGGTGATGCCCGGGATGATGGTGTTCATCGTGTCGAGCATCGAGCCCATCGTGCCGCCCGCGTTGGCGGTCGTGTCGGTGCCCTTCCACTTGAGCGCGACCTGCGTGTTCGCGTCCCAGGAGTCGAGGTTGGGCGGGCCGGTGAGCTCCAGCTTGCGGGTGGAGAAGTCGCTGACGAGCGGCGACGTGCCGACGTAGACGTTGACCGAGCCGTTGGTCTTGGCCTCGGTGGTCGCGCCGACCAGCTCTGACAGCCGCATGACGGCCACGTCCCGCTGGTCCTGCAGCTCGTTCGTCTCCAGGCCGGCGGCCCGGGCCACCACGACCTGGTTGTTCATCTGCGCAATGTTGTCGGCCAGCGTGTTGACCTGGTCGACGTACGCGCTCATCTCGTTCCGGTTCGCGCCGAACTGACTGGAGAGCGAGGCTCGGGTGTCGTTCAGCGTGATCGCGACCGTGCGGCTCTTCTCGAGCAGCGACGAGCGGGTCGACGGATCCTGCCAGTTGTTGGCGACGTCGTTCCAGCCGTCCCACATGTCGTGCAGGCGGGCCTGCAACGCGGTGTCGCTCGGCTCGGCCAGGACGCTCTCGATCTGGTCGTACGTGGCCTTCTGCGTGGCCAGGTAGGCGGAGTTCGCGTGCTCGGTGCGACCCCGCTCCTCCAGGTACGCGTTGCGGCCGCGCTCGACGCCGGCGACAGTCACGCCGTTGCCGACCTGCGTGGTCGTGGCGTAGACACCCGGGTTCAGGCTGCCGGTCTGCGACGCCATCCGGACCCGCTGCTTGGTGTAGCCCTCGGTGTTCGCGTTGGCGATGTTCTGGCCCGTCACATCCAGGCCGCGGCGCTGCGCGTAGAGCGAAGTGAGCGCCGTGTTGATACCACTGAAGCTGCTAGCCATTTCAGATCGCCTCATCCACCAGGCTGGAGCGGCGGATGCCGCCGGAAACGGTCTGGCCCTGCGGTCCGTAGGTTTCCACAGTTTCGGCGAACGCGAGCATGGTTTCCCGGGCTGCGCGTTGACCGGCTGTGAGCAGGTCTCGGTTGACGTCGGCGAGCGCGCTGATCTCGGAGGTCAGCAGCAGGAACGCCTTGCGGTGCTGATGCAGGAGGTCGGACCAGGGCGCCGGGGCGGCGTCGGCCAACTCGCCGAGCGAGGCCTCGGGGGCCAGCCCCAGCTCGACCGCGACGTCCTGCGCGTAGGCGGCCCGGATGACCTCCGTCTGCCGGATCTGCTCCAGCACCACCTCGACCTCGCGGGTGGCGTGGCTGAGCCAGCGGGAGCGGTTGGCCGCGAGGAGCAACTGCTCCTCCTCGAGCTTGAACAGCAGCATCTCGAGCAGCTCACGTGAACGCCACAGGACGCTGGCCAGGTCGGTGAGGCTCACCCTGGTCCTCCGTCTCGCCTCTGGTCGGGCCCGTCCTCACGACGAACCCGCTCATTCGGACACGTCGGCACGTCTGCGACTCCGCTGAGGGATTTACACCGATCCGGTGCATTCCGGGTTCATGTGAAGTCGTCTCGGGTTTCTTCGTGTTCGCCGGAAATGGGCGAAGAAATCTCGGAGACTTCTCATGAACCCTCGGCAGCACGCCGATCGGGCTGGCGTAACGCCACGGCCCCAGGGATGGGCCGGCTCCCAGACCCCTCAAGGAGGAAGCAACTCATGGGTCTTCGCATCAATCAGAACATCGCCGCGCAGAACGCCTACCGGAACCTGTCGGTGACCGACAGCCAGATGTCGAAGTCGCTGGAGAAGCTGTCCAGTGGTTTCCGCATCAACCGGGCCGCCGACGACGCGGCCGGCCTCTCGATCTCCGAGGGCCTGCGTTCGCAGATCGGCGGCCTCAAGGTGGCTGTGCGCAACACGCAGGACGGCGTCAGCGTCGCGCAGACCGCTGAAGGCGCGCTCAACGAGACGACCGCGATCCTGCAGCGCATGCGTGACCTGTCGGTGCAGGCGGCCAACTCCGGCGCCACCGACTCCGCGGCCTCCGAAGCCGCCAACAAGGAACTCGGCCAGCTCAACGCCGAACTCGACCGGATCGGCAAGAGCACCGCCTTCGGCAAGCAGAACCTGCTCGACGGCACGTTCGGCGCGACAAAGGCCGCTACGGGCGGCCAAATCGGCGCCACCGCCTCCACCGCTCCCGGCGGAGCCGGTCAGGCGGCCAAGATCCCCGCATCCATGACCGGCGGGTTCGAGTTCAATCTGGAGCAGGTCGGCGGCGCCGCCAAGGACCCCCAGGGCAACAGCATCTCGAGCACGAGCACCCCGGCCGGCACCCCGATCAAGGTGACTGTCGGCAAGCTCGAAGACGGAGCCACGGCACAGGATCTGGCCAAGGCAGTCAACAAGGCACTCGAGAGTGCCCTCAAGCAGGCCGGCTTCCAGGGCAACGAGATCACGATGTCGGCGAAGGTCGACGCTCAGAACCAGAGCACCTTCAAAATCGCCGGCGCGGGTGACTTCAGCATCACCGGCACGGACCCCGCCGTGACGGTCATGACCACCACGGCCGGCGTCGATGCCACGAGCGGCGAAATCACCGGCATGGGCATGGACCTGGACGCGGCCGATCTCAAGGCAACCGGTGGCAACACCGGCAAGTTCCAGGTCGGCGCGAACGCCAACCAGAAGATCGGCATCGCCATCGGCGGCGTCGACTCCCAGTCGCTCGGCACCGCGGCCCTCGACCTCACCAAGGACCCCGACGCCGCGATCAAGATCCTCGACAAGGCCCTTACGTCGGTCACCGAGAGCCGCGCCACGCTCGGTGCCGTGCAAAACCGCTTCGAGCACACGATCAACAACCTCAACGTGGCCGTCGAGAACCTGTCCGCGTCGGAGTCGCGTATCCGTGACACCGACATGGCCCAGGAAATGGTGTCGTTCACCCGGTCGCAGATCCTGACCCAGGCCGGCACCTCGATGCTCTCGCAGGCCAACCAGTCGGCGCAGAACGTTCTCTCGCTCCTGCGCTAACCGAACTGCCACCGACAGCAACTGAATATCTCGCGCCAGCGACCGAATAGGTGGGGGTAGCCGTCACAAGCGGCTGCCCCCGCTTCTTTTGAACCGCAGTGAAAGGCAGGCTCCGGTGAGCAGCTCGGTAGACGGACTGGTCAGTGGCCTTCAGACGTCCTCGATGATCAATTCGTTGATGCAGGTCGAGGCCGCACCCCAGAACCGCCTCAAGTCGAAGGTGAACACGGCGCAGACCGCGATCGCCTCCTACCAGTCGGTCAACGCCGCACTGACCTCGCTCAAGAACTCGGCGGACGGCCTCGGCCAGCTGAGCACCTGGCGCGCGGTCAAAGCGACCTCGAGCAGCAGCACCGTGACGGCGACCGCCTTGACCGGCACGAACGGCGCCTCGGGCACCACCGTCTTCAACGTCAAGAGCCTGGCCAAGAACCAGATCACCACGGCCAAGGTGCCCACCAGCGGCGACATCAGCTCCGGCACCATCCAGATCACCACCGGGCCGCTCGACGGCGGCACCAAGGACAAGGTCAACACGATCACGCTGGGCGACGACAAGTCGGCCAAGGGCGTCGCCGCCGCGATCAACGCGGCCGGCATCGGACTCAAGGCGACCGTGGTCACGACCGGCGGTGCCAGCGACATTCTCCAGATCAGCGGAGCCAAGACGGGCACCGAGGCCGCGTTCAGGATCGACAGCGGGCTCGACGGCGTTGCCTCCCCCCTGACCAACGTGGCGTCCGCCGCCAATGCCCAGCTGGACATCGGCGGCGGCGACGACAACGCCGCGAACGGCGGCTACTCCGTCACCAGCGACACCAACACCTTCACCAAGCTCATGCCGGGCGTCTCGATCACCGTCTCGAAGCTCGAGAACGACGTGATGGTCACCTCCGACCAGGATGTCAGCGGTATCGCCAGCAAGATCCAGGCGCTGGTGGACGCGGCCAACGGCACGCTCAGCGAGGTCGCCAAGCAGACGGCGTACGACGCGGCTACCAAGAAGGGCTCGCCGCTGACCGGCGACTTCTCGGTCCGCAACATCTCGCAGAGCATGCTCGGCAAGATCAGCCTGGGTCTGACGTACAAGAATCCCTCGTACGACAAGACGCAGCCGACCGACGCGGTCACGAAGACCAACCTCGAGAAGATCTCGATCTCGCTGTCCAAGCTGGGCGTGGAACTCGACCGGTCCGGCCGGCTGACCTTCGACTCGACCAAGTTCACCACCGCGTACAACGAGAATCCGACCCAGATCCAGGCGGCCGGCATCGAGTTCGCCGACCAGATGGAGAAGTACGCCGGCGACCAGGCGACCAACGTGACCTCGGTCATCACCGGTCGCAAGAACGAGATCGACGGACTCAACACGCAGATCAGCAGCTGGGACCTCCGGCTCGCGGCCAAACGGACCGCGCTGCAGAAGCAGTACTCCGACCTCGAGACCTCGCTGGGCAAGCTGAAGAACCAGTCCACCTGGCTCGCCGGGCAGCTCTCCGGCCTCTGATCCACCGCCCCGACCAGCCATCGCAGGGCCCTGACTTAGGAGACCGATGACAGCCCCGAACCTTCGCAACCGCTACCTGCAGGACTCCATCGAGACCGCGTCGCCGGCCAAGCTGCTGATGATGCTGTACGACCGCCTCGTCCTCGATCTCGTCCAGGGCGAGGAAGCCATCCGGGCCAAGCAGATCGAGAACGCGCACGAGAAGCTGTCGCACGCTCAGGAGATCGTCATGGAGCTGCAGGTCAGCTTGGATGTCGAAGCCTGGTCGGGTGCTCCAGGCCTGGCGAACCTCTACACCTACCTGATCACCGAACTGATCGGGGCCAACATCGCCAAGGACGCCGAGCGCGTGGCCGTCTGCCGCGGCTTCGTCGAGCCGCTGCGCGACGCCTGGCGAGAGGCGGCCGCCACGGCGGTCGCCCACTGACGAGCGGGGGACGACGTGAGCGGCGGCGACTGGCGGAACGCCTGGAGCGACGCGCTGGACGAGCTGGAGCTCGACGTGGCCTCGGTCGAGGCGATGCTGGACGACGAGCACCGCCACGCCGAGACTCCGCCGGCCAGTCTCTGGAAGCCGCCGACCGAGCTCGGCGCGCTGCCGCTGGAGCTCCGGCCGCGGGCCGACGAGATCCTCACCCGTCAGCTCCAGGCGGCCGAGGAGATCGCGCGGCGGATGACCGCCACCCGCCAGCAGATGACGATGACGAAGAAGATCGAGACCGGCGAGGCCGTCAAACGCCCCGTCTACGTCGATCGGGCCATGTAAAGGACAGACCATCGTCCCGGCTCCCCCACCTGGGGGGCCGGGACGTTTTCGTGCAACCGGCTGGCAACCGTCTGACACTCAGCGGATCGCCGGACCCGCCGAACTGCATGGTACGAGCGACGGATCGCTCACCGGAAAGCCACGGATCGGCAACCTTGGAACGACCCACAAGGAGCTGCTGTGTTCGACGACGTCTCCACGTCCTCCCTCCGCGTCGCGGCCACCGGCCTCGCGGCACGGCAGAGCGCCATCGCCAACAACATCGCGAACATCGAGACCCCCGGCTATCGGGCCCGTAAGGTCGAGTTCGAGGAGGCGCTGCGCGGCGCCGTCGCCAAGGGCATGTCCCCGCTGGGTGTCGCGCCGCAGACCCGTTCGTCGCTGGAGCCCACCCGGCTCAACGGCAGCAACGTGAACCTCGACGAGGAAACGCTCTCCCACATCGACACGACGATGCGGTACCAGCTGACCCTGCGGGCGATGGACCACAAGTACTCGATGCTGCGCGACGCGATCAAGGGAGCCTGAGCATGAGCACGTTCAACGCGATCGGCGTGGCCGGCACCGGCGTGACCGTCTACCGCAAGTGGCTGGACGCCGTCTCGGACAACATCGCCAACATGGACAACACCGTGCGGACCTCGGAGAAGGCGTTCCAGGCCCGGTACGTGCTCGCGCAGGAAGCCCAGGACGGCAACGGCGCGCAGGTCGGCGGCGTGGCCTTCGGCAGCGCCGAGGGTGTGCTGGTGCACGAGCCGGACAACCCGCTCGCCGACGGCCAGGGCTACGTGCGCAAGGCCGACATCGACCTGAGCTCGCAGATGGCCCAGATGATGATGGCCCAGCGCGCGTACCAGGCGAACCTCGCGGTCGTGGACCGCGCGAAGGACTCCTACACCGCTGCGATCAACCTCGGAAAGTGAGGTAGGCGATGACCTCCCCGATCAGCCCGATCGGCGGTTTCTCGCCGGTCTCGGGACTCGACGCGATCAGTGGCCTCGGCGGCGCCGACGCCCTGGCCGGCCCCGGCAAAGTCACCGCGGCGCAGGGCGAGCACGAGAGCTTCGCCAGCATGCTGTCGCGTGGCCTGGAAAGCGTCTCGGCCTCGCAGCACAAGGCCGAGGACCTGGCCGTCCAGGTCGCCCAGGGCACGCTCAACGACCCGGCGCAATACACCATGGCAGCCAACGAAGCCCAGCTCGGCCAGCAGCTGACGCTCGCTGTTCGCAACAAGGCCGTGGAAGCTTTCCAGGAAATCATGAGGATGCAGGCCTGAGATGACCGACCGCCTTCCCGCTCCGGTTCGCCGCGTCACGGACACGTTCCGGTCCTTCACACCGGGACAGAAGGCCGTCACGCTCGCGGCAGTAGTCGCCCTCGTCATCGGCGCGTATTTCTTCGCCACGTGGGCGTCGAAGCCCTCGTACTCGATCCTGTTCAACAACCTCTCGTCCAAGGACGCGAGCGCCATCGTCGAGTCGCTGAAGAAGACCAATACGAGCTACGAGCTGGCCAACGACGGCCAGACCGTGCTCGTGCCCCAGGACCAGGTGAACGAGCTGCGTCTGTCGCTGAGCGGCGAGGGCCTGCCGGGCGACGCCGGCACCGGCTACGCGCTGCTCGACCAGCAGGGCATCACCACCAGCGACTTCATGCAGCAGACGAACTACCAGCGGGCGCTCGAGGGAGAGCTTTCCACCACGATCAAGTCGATCGAGGGTGTCGAGGCGGCCACCGTGCACCTCGTCATCCCGAAGAAGGACGTCTTCGCCGACGAGCAGGACAAGCCGACCGCCTCGGTGCTGGTCGCCTCCAGCTCGACCCAGCCGCTGAGCGGCGACCAGGTGCAGGCGATCGTCCATCTGGTCGCCTCGAGCGTCGAGGGCCTCGATCCCACCGAGATCACCGTGGCCGGCGCCGACGGCAAGATCCTCTCCACCGGTGGCGGCGCGGCCATAGGTACGGGCGGGGACAGCGGCACGGAAGCGCAGACCGTCTCCTTCCAGAACCGGATGAACTCCTCGCTCCAGAAGATCGTCGAGAGCCTGGTCGGACCGGGCAACGCGGTGGTGCAGACCAGCGCCCAGCTCGACTTCGACCAGACCCAGACGCAGAGCCGGACCTACAACGCCGACCCGTCGGTGCCCGCCCTCTCCGAACAGAACACCCGTGAGGCCTACAACGCCCAGGGGAATTCCGCCGGCGGCGTGCTCGGCCCCGACAACATCGCCGGTCCCAGCGGCAGCAACGGACCCGGCCAGTACGAGAACAGCGCCTCCTCGCGCCAGAACGCGCTCAACGAGATCAACGAGACCCGGCGGAACGCCCCGGGCGGCATCAAGAAGCTGAACGTGGCCGTCCTGCTCAACAGCAACGTGGCCGGCACCATCGACCCGGCTCAGGTGCAGCAGCTCGTCTCGGCCGCGGCCGGCATCGACAGCACCCGCGGCGACACGATCGCGGTCTCGGCCATGCCGTTCGACCAGAGCGCGGCCAAGGCCGCCCAGGAGGCCCTGACCGCTTCGTCCGCCGCGGCCCAGCAGGCCAAGCAGATGTCGCTGATCAAGACCGGCGCGCTCGGCGCTCTGGTGCTGATCCTGATGTTCCTGGCCTGGCGGTTCAGCCGGAAGAGCAAGAAGCGCCGTGGGCTGAGCCCCGAGGAGCGCAAGCACCTCGAGGACATGCAGGCCGCCCTCGAGGCGCAGCGCCTGGCCGAGCTCAACCAGGCGATCCCGGCCCAGATGCTGGAGGCCGGAATGGCCCGGGACGACACGAACGTGCAGGCTCGCGAGGAACGCCAGCGGGAGATCGAGCAGATGGTCAAGGATCAACCTGATGAGATGGCGGTGCTTCTGCGCGGCTGGCTGGCCGCCGACACGACGCGCTGACCTTTCCGGCGGCGACCGGCTCGAGCCGGTCGCCGCGGGTTGATTCCTGCTGACGGTCCGAGGAGTACGCGTTGACCCAACCGGCGCTCACCACCATGTCGATGACGGGCGTGCGCAAGGCCGCCATCATGCTCGTCCAGTTCGGCAAGGAACAGTCCGCGCACATCATGTCGCAGATGTCGGAGAAAGAGGTCGAGATGATCTCGGCCGAGATCGCCCGGCTCGGCAAGCTCGAACCGACCCAGGTCGACGACGTGATGGACGAGTTCTACGCCATGGCCACCACCCGTTACGCGGGTTCCGGTGGCATGGACTACGCCCGCGAGCTGCTCGAGGCGTCGCTGGGCAAGGACCGCGCGGCGCTGATCCTGGATCGCCTCGAAGCCTCGATGAACGACATCCCGTTCAACTTCCTCAGCCACGCCGACCCCCGGCAACTGCTGTCCTACGTCCAGTACGAGCATCCGCAGACGATCGCGCTGGTGCTCGCGCACATCCCCTCGGCGCTGGCGTCGTCGATCCTGGCCGGCCTGCCGATCGAGGTGCAGACCGAGGTGGCGCACCGGATCGCGGTGATGGACCGCACCTCGCCCGACGTCATCCGCCAGGTCGAGCAGGCCCTGCAGCGCAAGCTCTCGACCGTGCTCCAGCCCGACGAGCTCTCCACGGTCGGTGGCCTGCAGCCGCTGGTCGAGATCATCAACCGCGCCGACCGGACCACCGAGCGGCTCATCCTGGAGGCCCTGGACGCCCGCAGCCCCGAGCTGGCCGAGGAGATCCGGCGCCGGATGTTCATGTTCGAGGACATCATCAACCTCGAGGACCGGGCCATCCAGCTCGTGCTGCGCCAGGTGGAGCCGGCCGACCTGGCCACCGCTCTCAAGGGCGTGCCGGACACCGTACGGGACAAGGTCACCAAGAACCTGTCCGAGCGCGGCCGCGAGAACCTGCTCGAGGAGATCGACCTGCTCGGCCCGGTCAAGGTCAAGATGGTCGAGGAGGCCCAGGCCAAGATCGTGTCGGTGATCCGCTCGCTCGAGGACTCCGGCCAGATCGAGGTCCAGCGCGGTGGCGAGGCCGATGAGCTCATCGCCTGAGAGCACCAGTCCGGTCCTGCGCGGCACGGTGGCCGACTCGGCCACCGCCGCGCGGTTCGGCGTCGACCTGCGCACCGGGTTCCCGTCCGACGGCGACTCGCTCGACCGGGCCCGGCAGCAGGCCCGCACCGCGGGCTACGCCGAGGGCTGGGCCCAGGGCCAGCGCGAGGCCGCCGCCGCGGCCCAGAATTCGCAGGACCGCGCCCGCGCGTCCGAGCAGGCGCACGAGCAGCGCCGGGCCGCGGCGCTGGCCCAGGCCGTCAACGCTCTCGGCCGGGCCGTCACCGAGCACGAGAACCAGCTCATGCCCACCTTCGCCGAGCTGCAGGAAGTGCTGCTGGCGCACGCCTTCGAGCTGGCCGAGGCGATCGTCGGGCGCAGCCTGGACGACCCGCAGGGCCGCACCGTGGCCGCGCTGCGCCGGGCCCTGGCGGCCACCCCCGACGCCGGCTCACTGGTCGTCAGCCTGCACCCGGACGACTACCACACGCTGGTCGGCGAGGCCGGCGAGACGGATTTCGAGTACGAGGGACGCCGGGTGCGCCTGCGCCCGGACGGCGCGTTGCGGCCCGGCGACGCGGTCGCGGAGACCGGCATGGCCACGGTGGACGCCACCATCGCGGCCGCCGTGACCCGCGCCCGGGAGGCTCTGCGGCTGTTGTGAGCTCTCGCTCGCCGGCTTCGCGGCCTTTCGGGGCGGCCCTTCACCGAGACGGAAGAGGCGCAAGATGACGGACGTGTTCCGCCACCGGATGACGGCGGCGATCGCGGCGGCCCGCCCGCTCACCCGGGGCAAGGTCGTCGGGGCGGTCGGCCTGCGGGTGACCGTCAGCGGAGTCGACGCGCGGGTCGGTGACCTGCTGCAGATGGGCGAGGGCCCGGAGGCCGTGTACGCCGAGGTGGCCGCCATCGACGGCGAGAAGCTCTCCTGCCTGCCGCTCGGCCCGATCGCCGGGCTGGGGGCGGGAACCCCGGTCGTCAGCACGGGTGGGCCGCTGCGCGTCGCCGTCGGGCCCGACCTGCAGGGCCGCATCCTGGACGGCCTGGGCCGCCCGATGGACGGCGGCCCGCCGCTGCAGGGACAGCTGGTGAGCATCGACGCGGCACCCCCGTCGGCCATGGAACGCCAGCTCGTCGACAAGCCCATGCCGCTGGGCGTCCGGGTGCTGGACACGCTGGTGCCGTGCGGCCGCGGGCAGCGCATCGGCATCTTCGCCGGCTCCGGCGTCGGCAAGTCCACGCTGATGTCCATGATCACCCGCGGCACCTCGGCCGAGCTCAACGTGGTCGCGCTGGTCGGTGAGCGCGGTCGCGAGGTCCGCGAGTTCATCGAGCACGACCTGGGCGAGGAGGGCCTGGCCCGCTCGGTGGTGGTGATCGCCACCTCGGACACCCCGCCGCTGGTGCGGCTGCGGGCCGGCGCGGTGGCCACCCGGATCGCCGAGTACTACCGCGACGAGGGCGCCGACGTGCTGCTGATGATGGACAGCGTGACCCGCGCGGCCATGGCCCAGCGCGAGGTGGGCCTGTCCGTGGGCGAGCCGCCGGCCACCCGGGGCTATCCGCCCTCGGTCTTCGCGATGCTGGCCTCCCTGCTGGAACGAGCCGGCCCGGGCGCGCGGGGCAGCATCACCGGCCTCTACACCGTGCTGGTCGAGGGCGACGACCACAACGAGCCGATCGCCGACGCGGCCCGCTCGATCCTCGACGGCCACATCGTGCTCGACCGCAAGCTGGCCACCGCCGGCCACTTCCCGAGCATCCAGGCCCTCGACTCGATCTCCCGCGTAGCCAACAGGATCACCACCCCCGAGCAACGCGCCGACGCCACCGAACTACGCCGCCTCATGGCCGCCCACCGAGACGTGAGAGAACTCGTAGAAATCGGCGCCTACGTAGCCGGCACCAACCCCGACGCCGACCGAGCCACAGCCATCTGGCAACACATAACCGCCTTCCTACGCCAGGGCCTAGACGAACGAGTAACCGCAGACGAAGCCTGGGCCCACCTACACGCCCTGGTAAACGCAGCCTGACCCACAGAGCCCACCCTTCACACGTTGGAAGTGGCTGCGGACAACGCGATCCGCCACCGCTGCGAAGAACCACTCGAACACTCAACCCCCCAACGCTGACTCGGCATCTCGCCCTTACACGTTGGAAGTGGCTGCACACGCCGCGATCCGCCACCGCTGCGAAAAACCGCTCGAACGCCCAACGCCCCAACGCTGACTCGGCATCTCGCCCTTACACGTTGGAAGTGGCTGAGCACGCCGCGATTCGCCGCCGGTGAGGGGACGCTCGGTTTTTCGACGTCCGCCGGGTTTGCGGACGGCGGAAAACCGATCGGCCCCTCACCGGTTACAAGGCGAATCGCACGCCGAGCGAAGCGAGGCCATAGACACAGCCATGTGCTCAGTTGCGGCTCGGTTGCAGGGGCTCAGCGATCCGGGGCCCGGGCCGACCGGACTAGTGAGGGCTTACCCGCCCGCCGCACCAGGAGGCAGAACGTGAACCGGTTTTTCCGACTCTCTCCCGTGCTCCGCGCTCGTAAGGCCCAGGAGGACGCGGCCAAGGGCGCCGTCATCCAGTCCCGCGCCCAGATCCGGGAGGCCGAGGCCCTCGTACGCCGCAAGCAGCTCGACCTGGTCGGCGCCGAAGCACCGACCGAGGGCACCGCCCGGGCGATGGTGGCTTCGATCGTGGCCCGCCATTCGCTGGCCGGCGCCTTGATGAGCGCGCAGAAGATGGTCACCGAGGCCGAGGAGCTGGAGCGCGAGCGGATGGCCGTGCTGGCCGACGCGGCCAAGCGCCGCCGGGCTGTCGAGATGATGGCCGAGCGGCACGCCGACATGGTTCGCGCCAACGACTTGCGCAAGGATCAGGCCAACCTCGACGAGCTGGCCATGACCAGCAAGGCCCGTAACGCGGCGCGGGGAGCCGCCGAATGATGGGTGTCGCCGGGGTGCTCAACCGCATCCAGGAGTTGCAGGGCCATCTGGGTCTCACGCCGGTCAACCCGGCGCCGGGCGCGGCCGGCCCGGTGACCACGAACCGCGCCGCTCCGGGCACGTCGTCCTTCGCCTCGGCCCTGGCCTCGGCCACCGGCCAGGCGGGTTCGATGCGCCTGAACAGCCAGGCCACCGGTCAGAACGTGGTCGACGCGGCCAAGAAGTACCTGGGCACCCCGTACGTCTTCGGGAGCACCGACCCGGACCGCGGCCTGGACTGCTCGTCGCTGGTGCAGCGCGCCTACGGCGATCTGGGCATCAAGCTGCCGCGGCTGTCGCATCAGCAGGCCAAGGCCGGTGAGCCGGTGGCCAATCTGGCTCAGGCCAAGCCGGGCGACATCCTGGCGTTCGACTCCCCCGTCGACCACGTCGCCATCTACCTGGGCAACAACAAGATGATCGCCGCCCCCAAGCCGGGTGACGAGGTCAAGATCCAGACCGTGTACGAGAAGCCGACGCACATCCGCCGCGTCGTCTCGGACTTCTCCGCGGTGGCCGGGCAGAACGCGGCGGCGGCGGTGCGCCCGGCGAGCCTGCAGGGCAGCGGCTCGCTGAGCGGCGTGCCGTACGCCGATCTGTTCGTCAAGGCCGGCAACCGCTACGGCGTCTCACCGAAGTTGCTCGCCGCGGTGGCGAAGGTGGAGTCGAGCTACAACCCGCAGGCGGTCAGCAAGGCCGGCGCGCAGGGTCTGATGCAGCTGATGCCGTCGACCGCGCGGGGTCTGGGGGTGCGCGACTCGTTCGACCCCGAGCAGGCGATCAACGGCGGGGCCAAGCTGCTGGCCCGCAACCTGCGCGAGTTCAAGTCCCTGCCGCTGGCGCTGGCCGCGTACAACGCGGGCGGCGGCGCGGTGCACAAGTACGGCGGCATCCCGCCGTTCTCGGAGACGCAGGCGTACGTCCCGAAGGTCCAGAAGGCCCTGGCCGCGCTCGGCGGCTGACCGGGCGTCCGACCAACCTGAGCAGGAGAGCCGCATGAAGATGCCGAATTCCGTCAGCGGCGCCGATCGGGCGTCGGTGGGCGACATCGGCCGTCGCCCCGGCAGCAAGAAGGGCGAGGGCGCGGAGGAGTTCGGTTCCGCGCTGTCGGCCGAGCTCGACCGGGACGGCCGGGCCCGGACCGACGACCGCCGTACGGCCGACCGCGCCGCCGATCAGCGCGCCACCGACCGGGTCACGGACCGGGCCGCCGATCAGCGTACGGCCGAACGGGCCGCCGATCGCCGGGCCGAAGCCGAGCGGGCCGCGGCCGGGCGCAGCGCCCTGCAACGGGAGGCGGCCGACCGGGCCGCCGGCGCGGCGAGGGCCGGGCAGCGCCGCGCGGACGCCGACGACCGCCGGCCCGGCACCGACCGGCCGCGCACCGACCGTCCCGAGGACCGAAGCGCCACCCGTCCCGAGGACCGCGGCGCCGCCCGTCCCGAGGACCGAAGCGCCACCCGTCCCGAGGACCGAAGCGCCACCCGTCCCGAGGACCGCGGCGCCACCCGTCCCGAGGACCGCGGCGCCGCCCGAGCCGAGGACCGGGCCGCCACGGAACGCGCCGGAGGCGAGGGCGAGACCCGGCCCACCGAGGCACGGGCCGGCGATCGTACGGCCGACGGGTCGACGGAAGCCACCGAGACCGAGCCGGCCACCGGCGAGGCCGCCACCACCCCGGCGGCCCCGGCGCTCGTGACCGCGGCGGTCCAGCCGGTCATCCCGCAACCGGCTCCGGCCGACGCCCCGGCAGCCTCCTCGGCCGAGCCGGCCGCCCCGGCAGCCCCGGCCGCCCCGGCCGCCGGGGGCATCACGCCGGCCGGCGGGCCCCTCACACCGGGCGCTCCTCCGACCGCGTCTGAAGTCCCGGCCTCCGGCGCACCGACCACCTCGGGCCCGCAGACCGCCGCGGGTGCGACGCCGCCGCAGGGCACCGGCACGCCCCTCCCACCGGCGCTCGTCGCCCAGAGCGCCGCGGGCGCCACCGCCGCCGGCGGCCCGGCTGCCGGCACCGGCCCGACCGGCACGGCGACTCCCGCAGGACCGGCGGCACCCGCCGACGCGGCCGCCGCGGTCACCTCGCCGCCCACCATCGGCGGCCCGGCGGTGGCCGGTCCCCGCCCGGCAGGCCTCACTCTCACTCCCCCGGCCGACGCTCCGGCGCCTACCGGCCCCGCGCCGGTTCCCGCCGACGGCGCTTCCGCCGACCCGGGCGCCGCGCCCGCGCCGGCTCCGACCGGGCTCCCGGACCAGGCCGCACCCGACGCCACCACCGGAACGGTCACCGCGAACCCGGTCAACCCGGCCGCCGCTCCGGGCGTGGCCCCCGACGGCGCCGCGACCTCGGCGCTGGGCCAGGCCGGCCTGGCCGGGGTGACCGGGCCCCAGGCAGCCGCACCGGCCGCACCGGCCGCGGGCGCTCCGGCTCCGGCCGCGCCGGCTCAGCCGTTCGCGCCACCGGCCGCCCAGCTGGCCACGCGCATCGTGCCGCTCAAGCTGGACGCCGACGGCGTGCACCGGCTGACCGTGCACCTGCACCCGGTCGACCTCGGCCCCGTGCAGGTGGTGGCCGAGATCCGCAACGGCGACATCAACGTCCAGCTGACCGGCAGCACGGACGCCGGCCACGACGCGCTGCGCAACGCGCTCGACGACCTGCGGCGCCAGCTCGACGAGGCCGGCTTCGGCAACACGTCGCTGGACCTGCGCCAGGGCAACGCCCAACAGGATCAGGCACGCCAGCAGTTCGCCGCGCCGGGCCGGGGCGGCGGGCGCGACAACACGGGAGTCACGCCGGCCGAGACCACTGCGCCGACGATCCGCCCGGCCGCGCCGGGTTCCAGCCGTCTCGACATCCACGCCTGAGGCCGCCGGGAGAGCAACGGCGTCACCCGGACCGAGCCGTACGACGCCCTGGTGATCGCGACCGGGGTCACCAACGGCTTCTGGCGTCAGCTCGGTCATCGTGGTCGGCGGCGGTCCCTCGGCGGTGCCGGCCGGTTTCACGGGCGACCGGATCGCCACGGCCCGGTGCGCTGGAGCACCGGTCAGCCGGCCGCCGAGGCGGACGCGGTGCTGTGGGCGATCGGGCTGGGCCGGCCTCACCGGCCGGAGAACGCGTGCCTTCCAAGATCTGGCCCGGCGGTGGGGTTCCGTCCTCGGGGGCACAACCGGACGGGGACGAGCTCTTCCTGTCCAACGGCCGGGCCGTCCGGCTGCCGCCCTGGGCGATCGACCGGGTCGTGCGACCCCTGGTCGTTCGGCGGGGCCTCTACCGCGGGGTACGGGACGGGAACCGCCACCCCTGACGCCGGCGGACGACCGGGATGCCAAGAGGGGTGACCGCGCGAACGCGATCACCCCTCTTCGACTGTGCCCGTCAGACCGGCTTCTCCGCGTCTCGCACGTCCACGGGAGTCGGTGTCACCGGGGTGCCTGCCGGCTTCCCCTCCGGCCGGCCGTAACCCGCGGTGACGAAGCGCAACCCTGCGAGCAGCAGGGCCGCGATCGGCACGGCGATCACGAACCGGATCAGTACCTCGGTGAGATCGACCTCGTCGAGAACGTAGCGGTACAGCGCCGGCGCGCTCATCAGGAGCGCGAACAGCAGGACCGACGGACGAATCACTGCCGTGCCGAGCGGGTGACCCGCCGCGGGATCGCGGCGACCGGCATGACGTCGGAGGCGATCCGCGCGCAGAGCATGGCGGCCCAGGCGTGCGGGGTGGCCGGCTTGCCGTCCAGCGAATAGATCGGCAGCTCGAGGCCGAGCACCGAGCCCGGGTCGGCGGTGAGCTCGACGCCGTGCACCACCAGCGACTCGACCTCACCGAGGGACCGCAGGTGGCGGGCCGTGTCGGCGGTCTTGCGGGTGGCGTCGACGACGGCCCACACCGCGGTGGCCCCGATCGCGTCGCACATCTCGTTGATCCAGATCGGATCGGTGCCGCCCACCGGGGCTTCCAGCACCACGACCCACGGCTCCTCGGCGCTGTGCAGCTTCTCGGCCCGCTGCTCGGCCGCCTCGGGCGTCGAGATCAGGCGGGACGAGTGCAGCCCGGTGCCGGCCGTCGACTGGGCCGCGAGCAGCAGGTGGTTCTCGGGGACGCCGATCTCCTCGAGCAGCTGCCGGCCGATCGACACCCCGAGGTTGAGGTCGCCCGCGAGCACCAGGATCTCGCCCGGGCCGTCCGGGATTCCCGCCGCGGCGGGACGGGCGGCCAGCACGCTCAGCACCCCGGCGTAGGTGTCGCTGCCGGTGATCTGGCGGGCCATCGACTCGGGCATGCCCACCGACATCAGGTTGCGGACGACGGGCTCGTTGTCGGCCTCGGCCGGTTCCGGCCGGGTGGCCGGGGCCGGGGCCGGGATCGCCGAGACCGGCGCGGCCTGCCGGAACCCGTACGTCTCGGCGGCCGGCTGGGCCGGCTCGGGCACCGCGGGCAGCGGGTCCACCTCGACCGTGCTGGCCGCCAGACCACCGATCCGCTCGGCCAGGCTGGGCGCCGGCGAGATCTGGGCCGCCATCGGCGCCTGCGGGGCCATCGGCGCGGGCGGAGCGACCGGCGGCGTCATGATCGGCGCGACCGGCGGCGGCGTCATCACCGGCGGGGCCGGTGGCGGCGTCATGACCGGCGCGGCCGCGACGGCAGGTGGCGGGGCAGGCGACTGCGGCGCCACCGACGGCGGCGCGGCCGGCGTCCGTGGCGCGGCGTTGATCGCCGCCTCGCCGGCCGCGGCCGGGCGGAACGGCCGTACCGTCGGGGTGTCCTCCCGCGGCGTGGGCTTGGGCCGCGTCGCGAACCGATCGCCCGTCCCGCCGTCCAGTCCGGCCATCAGCTCGGCGAAGGCGGCCCCGGTGTCGCCGAGCGCCGCGCTGCGGCCCTCGTCGGCGCCGAAGTTGTTGCCGGGCGCCGGCTGCGACGGGGTCTCGGCCGGCCGGGAGATCCCGAACGACGCCGGCGTCACCGACCGGGGCGAGGACGTGCCGAAGGGCCGTCCGGCGCCCCGGGCCGGGTCGTCGACCCGGTCCTGCGACTCCGCTCGTTCCAGGAGCCGTTCCAGGCTGTGCTGACCGCTGTCGGCCGTCTTCGTGCGTTGTGCCATGTCATTCCTGTCCTCGTTCGGGTCCGGCACTTCGACGGAAAGCTCGTAATGCTGTTTCGCGAAGAAGCCACCGACACCGCCACTGCGGACCTTGTCGGCAGAGATGATCCGGACACGGGAGCCGTACTCATCGCGTACCTGAGCCAGCAGCGGCTCGATGGCAGGTCCCTCAAGCAGCACCCGCGTAGGCACCGTTCACCACCCCTATCGTCTCGATCTGTGCTGTTGAACCAGAGATTTCGCCGTACGACAGCACCTGGACCCGGCGCGAACCGGCGCGCAGCAGCCGCATGAGGGGCAGTCGTAGTTGTGGCGAGCAGGCCAGCACCGGGGCCAGGCCCTGCTGTTCCGCGGTCTCGGTGAGCCGGGCCGCCTCACTCACGATCGACTCGGCACGCATGCCGTCGATCGCCATGAAGGCACCCGTCTCACTGGGCCGCAGAGATTCGAGCAGTTGCTGCTCGAGCATGGGGTCGAGCGTGATCACCGTGAGCCGGCCGGCGGTCGTGTACTGGGCCGCGATGGCGGGACCCAGCGCCGCACGGGCCGACTCGACCAGGCTGTCCTGGTCGACGGAGACCTTCGCTCGCAGGGAGAGCGCTTCGAAGATGCGCACCAGGTCCCGGACCGGCACGCCCTCGTCGAGCAGCGCCTGCAGGACCTTCTGGATCTGGCCGAGGCTGAGCACCGCGGGGGTGAGCTCCTCGACGACCACGGGGTGGGTCCGCTTGACCATCTCGGTCAGCGCCCGCACGTCCTCGCGGCCGAGCAGCCGGCTGGCGTTGGTGCGCACCACCTCGGCCAGGTGCGTGATGATCACGCTGGCCCGGTCGACGACCGTCGCGCCGGAGAGTTCGGCCTGGTAGTGCAGTTCGGACGGCACCCACTTACCGGGGAGGCCGAAGACCGGCTCGACCCCGGCCTTGCCGGGCAGTCCCTGCAGACCGTCGCCGATCGCCAGGACCGTGCCGGGCGGCGCCTCGCCGGTGCCGGCGTCGACCCCCGAGATGCGGATCGCGTACGAGGACAGGGGCAGATCGAGGTCGTCCCGGGTGCGCACCGGCGGCATGATCACGCCGAGCTCCATGGCCATCTTGCGGCGCAGGGCGCGGACCCGGTCGAGCAGGTCACCGCTGCTGGCGTCGACCAGGTCGACCAGGTCGGGCGAGAGCGCCAGCTCGAGCGGGTCGACCCGCATCTCGCCGAGCAGCTGTTCGGGCGAGTCGGCCGGGGGCAGGTCGACCGTCTCGGCGGCGGCGGCCGCGGCGGCCAGCTCGTCCTCGGGCTCGGGCTCCTTGATCCGCTGGGCGGCCACCAGGACCGCCACGCCGACGATCAGGAAGGGCACCTTGGGCAGGCCGGGGATGACGCAGAGGGCCAGCGCGGCCGCGCCGCCGATGCGCAGCGCCAGCTTGTTCTGGCTGAGCTGGGCGGTGACTGTCGTGCCCATGTCGCCCGAGGTCGCCGAGCGGGTCACGATCAGACCGGTGGCGACCGAGAGGAGCAGCGCGGGGATCTGCGAGACCAGACCGTCGCCGATGCTCAGCAGGCTGTAGTGGTTCATCGCGTCGCCCGCGGCCATGCCCTGCTGGGCCACGCCGATCGCGAAACCGCCGACCAGGTTGATCAGCGTGATGATGATGGCCGCGATGGCGTCGCCCTTGACGAACTTGGAGCCACCGTCCATCGCGCCGTAGAACTCGGCCTCGGCGGCCACCTCGGCCCGGCGGGCCTTGGCCTGGTCCTCGTCGATCAGGCCGGCGTTCAGGTCGGCGTCGATGGCCATCTGCTTGCCGGGCATCGCGTCGAGGGTGAAGCGGGCGCCCACCTCGGCCACCCGCTCGGCGCCCTTGGTGACCACGACCATCTGGACGATGACCAGGATCAGGAAGATCACCAGCCCGATGACGAGGTTGCCACCGACGACGAAGCTGCCGAACGCGTGGATCACCTTGCCGGCGTCGCCGTCGCGCAGCACCAGCCGGGTCGCGCTGATGTTGAGCGCCAGCCGGAACAGGGTGGCGACCAGCAGCAGCGCCGGGAACACCGAGAAGTCCAGCGGTTTCTGGACGAACATGCTGGTCAGCAGAATGAGAAGGGCGGCGGTGATGTTGAGCGCGATCAGCAAGTCCAGCAGGAAGGTCGGCATGGGCACGACCATCATGAGGATGATGCCGATGACCCCGACGGGTACGGCAAGCCGGCTGATGTTGCGTTTCTTCACGGCACCTTCCAGGAGTGGATGTTGGAGCCATCCCTGCGCGGTCGTCGCCGTCCTGGCGTTTCTCTGTTCGGCGATCCGTCGCCTTCACTGAGCGGGGGCGCGCTGACCCACAAGGGGATCTTCCCTCGTACGAGGGACCTATGTGAGGAAATCTCCCAAGTTTTCAGTTATGCGGCTTCTGAGGCGGAGTTGGGGTTGCGGTGCAGGCCTGCCGCCGATCCACGTGCCTTCAGGCTCATCACGAACGCCAGCACCTTGGCCACCGCGCCGAAGAACTCGGCGGGGATCTCGTGGCCCACCTCGACACCGCCGTACAACGCCCGGGCCAGCGGCTTGTCCTCGACCATGGGGACCCGGTGCTCGGCCGCGAGCTCGCGGATCTTGGTGGCCAGCGGACCCTGCCCCTTGGCCACCACGCGGGGTGCGCCCTTCTGCGGCTCGTACCGCAGGGCCACCGCCACATGGGTCGGGTTGACCATCACCACGTCCGCGGTCGGCACGTCGGCCATCTGCCGGTTGCGCGACATGGCCATCTGCCGGGCCCGGATCTGCGCCTTGATCAGCGGGTCGCCCTCGGTGTTCTTGTACTCCTGCTTGACCTCTTCCTTGGTCATCCGCAGCTGCTTGTTGGTCCGGCGGCGGACGACGAAGTAGTCGGCCGCGGCCATCGCGATGCCCGCCACCGAGGCGGCCCGGATGAGGTTGAGGCTCGCGTCCACGACCGTGCCGAGCAGCGCGGCCAGCGGGAGTTGACCGGCGCTCATCAGCGCCGGGAAGACGTTCTTGGTGGTGGTGTAGAGGACGCCCGCCAGCACACTGGTCTTGACCAGCGCCTTGGTGCCCTCCCAGAGGGCCTGCGGGCCGAGCATCCGCTTGAGGCCGGGCCACGGGTTGAGCCGGCTGAACTTCGGGATGAACAGCTTGGTGGCGACCCGGATGCCGCCCTGGGCCCCGGCCGACGCGATGCCGACGACCATCATGGTCAGAGCCAGCGGCAGCACGGCCCAGATCGTGCCCATCATGGCTTCCTTGAGCAGGGCCATCGCCGCGGCCGGCTGTGGGTCGGCGATGACGTCGGGCACCTGGGCGACCAGCTTCTCGGCGTGCTCCAGCGCGGACTCCATGGTGCGCGGCAGCATCACGCTCGCGGCCAGCATGCCGAACCAGGCGCCGATGTCCTGGCTACGGCCGATCTGCCCTTCCCGCTTGGCCTTCTTGAGTTTTTGGGGTGTCGGTTGTTCGGTCTTCTCGCCCGACATCTCGGCTCACCCCCCGCTGAGCTGGAGCACCGCGCTGACGGCGCGCTCCACGAGCGAGTCGAGCACTCCGGGAAGGGCCGTGATCGCGATGCCGGAGATGAGCAGGACCATGAAGATCTTGGCCGGGAAACCGAGCTGGAACGCGTTGAGCGCGGGCGCGACCCGGTTGAGCAGACCGAAGGCCACGTCGGTCAGGAACAGCACGGCGACCAGCGGCCCGGCGATCTGCAGGGCGGCCAGGAACATCTCGCCGATCCCCTTGAGCAGCAGCTCGCTGAACGCGTTGGGCGAGAAGGTCCAGTCCAGCGGCACGGTCTTGAACGACTGCAGGAAGCCGCGCAGCACCATCTGGTGACCGTCGGTGGCGAACAGCAGGGTGACCGCGACCAGGTTGTAGAAGCGGCCGAAGATCGAGCTCTGGTTCTGCGACAACGGGTCGTACCCCATGGCCAGGGTGAAACCGCCGAACAGGTCGATGAGGTCGCCCGCCGCCTGCAGGGCGGCGAACAGCATGGCCGTCACGAAACCCAGGCCGGCGCCGACGAAGACCTGGAGCGCGACGCTGACGATGATGTCGGAGGTCTGCAGCGACGGCAGCGCGCCGCGCAGCTGCGGGAAGACCGGCAACGTCAGGCCGATCGACATCAGCGCCTTGACCGGGCCGGGGATCAGCCGCGAGTTGAACGGCGGGCAGATCATCATCCAGGCCCCGGTCCGGGCCGCGCCGAGCAGCAGCGCGAGCATCTCGGCGATCGGGACGTTCAGGTTCATCGGTACGACGCCACCAGCGCCGTCAGGATCAACCCCCACCCGTTGACCAGCACGAACAACAAAAGCTTGAAGGGTAGAGCGACTGTCACCGGTGGCAGCATCATCATGCCCAGCGACATCAGGGACGCCGAGACCACCATGTCGATCAGCAGGAACGGGATGAAGATGACGAACCCGATGATCATCGCGGCCCGGAGCTCGGACAGCACGAAGGCCGGGATCAGCGTGGTCAGCTCCACGTCGTCGCGGTTCCGCGGCCGCTCCTCACCGGCGAGGTTGAGCATCAGCGCCACCTCGTCGTCGCGGGTGGTGCGCCACATGAAGTCGCGCAACGGCTTGACGCCGTCCTCGAACGCCTGCGACTGGGTCTTGTCGCCCCGCAGATAGGGCTGGACCCCCTGCTCGTTCATGGCCGACACGGTCGGCCCCATGATGAACAGGCTGATGAACAGGGCCAGGCCGGCGAGCACCTGGTTGGGCGGCATCGTGGTCAGGCCGAGCGCGTTGCGGGTGATCCCGAGGACCATGAAGATCTTGGTGAACGACGTGCAGAGCAGCAGGACGGCCGGCGCGACCGAGAGCACGGTCAGACCGAGCATGATGATCAGCGACGTGGCCGGGCGGCTGCCGTCCGGGTTGGTGCCGTTGATGTTGACGTTGATGTTGGGCCGGCCGGGGCGGGCCGGCGGGGTCGGCGGCGCCGGGGCCCGCTCAGGCAGGGCGACGACCACGGTCGCGGGGGCGCGGGGGGCCGGCGCCGGTGAGCGACCCGGATCGGCCGCCGCCGGGCCGGGCAGCAGCACGAGCGCGAGGCCGATCCCCACGAACAACAGCGTCAACGCGCGTCTGATCATCGGTGACTGGTCCGATCGCGGAGGAACTCCATGGCCGAACGCCAGGTGCGCGGCGAGAGGATCGACCCTTCGAGCCGGCCGCCGGTGGGCGCCGCCGGGTGCCGTCCGGGCAGGTCGCCCGGGCCGTTCGCGAGCTCGGCGGCGAGCTCGGCGTCCACCGCGAGGTGGTCGCGATGCTCGGCCGGGTGGTGCTCGAACAGCTCGATCTCGCCCTCGCCGAGCAGGCTCACCTGCTGGTCGGTGACGCCGAGGATCATCGCCCGGTCGGCCACCTTGACCACGGCCACCGCGGCGCCCCGGGACAGCTGCTGACGGTTGAGCACGACCAGGGACCCGTGTCCGCGCCCGAGCAGCGGACGGCGCACGAGCCTCGCCAGGCCCCACATCATGCCGAGGATGACCAGGAGCGAGAAACCGACCCGCAGCACGAGCTCGAACAAGGCCGTTACTCCCGCTCGGTGCCGGGAGCGACGATCTCGGTGACCCGGATGCCGAAGTTCTCGTCGACCACGACGACCTCGCCGCGGGCGATCAGGCGGCCGTTGACCAGCAGGTCGGCCGGACTGCCGGCGGCCCGGTCGAGCTCGACGATCGCGCCGGGGGTCAGCGAGAGCAGCTCGCGGACGCTCATCCGGGTGCGGCCCAGTTCGGCCGAGACCTCCATCTCGACGTCCTGCAGCATGTCGAGCCCGCCGCGCAACTGCATCGCCGGCGGCGACGCCTCCCGGCGGGCCACGTTGCCTCCCATTCCGGGATCCCCGCTGGGCCACGGGTTGAGCGCCAGCGCCAGCACGGCACGGATCTGGTTGCCCTCGACCAGCGGGACGGCGACCGCGTCGTCCTTGGCCGCCAGGGCGCTCAGCGCGACCTGCGGCTCCATCACGACGCCGGGGTCGAGCACCACCGGGCCGAAGACGCGGGCCGCCGCTTCGAGCGCCGGCCGCACGGCCGCGGTCAGGTCGAGCTCGCCGAGCGGGCTCTCCCGCAGCGCGTCGGCCAGATCCTGGCCGACCACCACGACCACCTCGCCGGAGGCCGCGCCGCTGAACCGGGCGGTGACCGCCTGGCCTTCGGTCAGGGCGTCCGAGGTCGCGGTCATCGGCTCGGCGGCGACCAGGGGACGGCTGGTGGGCAGGACGCCGAGCGCGGCCTCGGCCGCGTTGCGGGCGAGCGCCAGTTGCGGCGCGGTGATCGTGGGCGCGGTCATGGGCGACCAGACTCCTTGGGCGAGGACTCCTTGGGGGCGGGCACGACGAGGCAGGCGAGCCGGGCCCCCTGATTACCGGGAACTGCATGGGCAAAAACGGTCTCGTTGACAGTCACCTCGAGAGGCTGGCTGGTCGGGTGACCCAACGGGACGACGTCACCGGGCCTCAGGTCCACGATGTCATCGGTCCGCATCCGAATGGGCTGGAATCGGACCGCGACGTCGAGCGGCGCCGAGGAGAGCCCGGCGGTGAGGTTGCGCAGCGCCATGTCCTTGGCGGCTCGCTCGGCCTCGCTCAGCACCACCGTCTCGGTGCGCGAGAGCACCGGCAGGATTGTGTTGAAGGGCAGGCAGATGGTGTGCGAGGTCTCCTCGGCTCCGATCTTGACGTCGAACGAGGCGATGACGCAGGCGTCGCCCGGCTGGTGGGCGCGGAGGAACTGCGCGTTGTACTCGATGTCCTTGAGCTTCGGGTGGATGTCGACGAGCGTCTCGAAGCCGTACCGCAGCTCGCCGAGCATCCGCTCCAGCAGCCCGCGCAGCAGGGGCATCTCGACCTCGGTCAGCGGCCGCTCCGGCTGGGGTCCGCCGGGGCCGCCCAGCATGTGATCGATCGCGGTCATCGCCGCCGACGTGGAGACCTCCATCAGGGCCGATCCGGGGAGCGGATCGAGCACCACCACGGCGAGCACCGTGGGGTTGTTGAGGGAGGCGACGTACTCGTCGTAGTTCAGCTGCTCGATCGAGGCGAGCGCGACGTTGCTGACCGCCCGCAACCGGGTCGTGAGCAACGTGCCGCAGCTGCGCGCGTAGGTCTCGAACGCGATCTGCAGCGTGCGGACGTGTTCCCGGGACAGTTTGATGGGCTTGCGGAAGTCGTACGGCGCCGGCCCGCCGCCATGGCCGCGGCGCGAGATCCGGCCCGAGGTACGTGCGGCGTTGGTCACGTCGTCCCCATCGGCTCGTTTCCGGAACGGCTGAGCCGGAGGGGCGTTTTTATCCGCTTACAGACGATTGGGCGGGTTCACCGGAGTGAACCCGCCCGCCCGAGCTAATCTGACCTATTCGGTTACTGGGTGACGAACTGGGTGTAGTAGATCCCCATCACCATCTTCTTGTCGTGCTCGGTGTAGGCCTTGACGATCTTGCTGGTCAGGTCGGCCTTGGCCTCCTCGCGGCCCTTCTCGGTGGAGAGCTCGGCGACCGACTTGCCGGTGTACTCGTCGATCGCCAGCTCGAGCGCCTCGCTCACGTCGACCTCCTCGGTGCCGGCGTCGGCCGTCTGCTGCAGCGAGAAGCCCAGCTTGAGGTAGTGGCCGTCGGCCAGGTTGATCGTCAGCGCCTCGTCGATCGCGGTGACCGCGCCCTTCTCGGGGGCCGCCGCCTCGGCGCTGTCGCCCTTCAGCATGAAGAACGCGCCGGCGCCTCCACCGCCGAGCAGCACGACTGCGGCGATCACGATGATCATCAGCATCTTCTTGGACTTCTTCGGCGTCTCGGCCGCGGTGGTCGTCTCGTCCTTGCTCATCGGGAGCTCCCCCTTCAGTCGTGCGAGTTGTCAGTGGTGGTGGTGCCGGACTCGGTGGTGCTTTCGGCGGAAGTGCCGGACTCCTGAGCGGCCTTGGCGGCCTCGGCGGCCTTGGCCGAGGTCTCGCCGGTGTGCAGCTTGCTGTCGGCGCCGGACGCGGCCGGCAGCAGCGCGGCCTGGTCGGCGGTCAGCGTGGTCAGGACGACCACGTCGACGCGGCGGTTCATGGTGATCGACCGCGGGTCGGACGGGTCGATCAGCGGCTTGGTGTCGGAGAAGCCGACGGCGCTCATGCGGTCCTTGGCCAGGCCCCGGGCGACCAGGTAGCGCACCGTGGTCGAGGCGCGGGCCGCGGAGAGCTCCCAGCCGCTCGGGTAGAACGTGGTCTTGGCCTTGAGCTGGTTGGTGTTGCCGTCGACCTCGATGCGGTTGGGCAGCTTGGCCAGCGTCGGGGCGACCGCGTCGAGGATCTTCTTGCCGCCGGGCTGCAGGTCGGCCCGGTTGCCGGCGAAGACGACCTCGTTGGTCAGGACGGTGACGACCAGACCACGCCGGTCGATCGTGAACTTGACCGAGCCGAGCAGCTTCTCCTTGGCGAGCGCGTCGGAGATCTTGTTCTCGACCTTCTTCAGGTCTTCGGCCTCCTTGGCCGCGGCCTGAGCGTTCTTGGAGGCCTCCTGCCGGCTCTCGGCCGCCATCGCGGCCTTGACCGCCTCCTGCTGCTCGGACGTCATGCTGCCCGAGCCGGCCTTGCCGTCGCCCGGGTTGGCGCCCGGGTCGATCTTCACGATCTGCGCGCTGTTGCCGGAGCCGTCCATCGGGCCGGTCTGGCCCTGGAAGGCGACGCTCTGGGCGCCGAACCCGGACGAGAAGCCGGACGCCAGCTGGGCGAACTTCTTCATGTTGACGTCACTCATCGAGTACAGGACCACGAAGAGAACGAACAGCAGGGTGAGCATGTCGGCGTACGACACGAGCCAGCGCTCGTGATTGACGTGCTCCTCGTGCTCCTCATGGCGCTGCTTGCGCTTGCCGCCGCCGGAACTCATGCTTTACGCCGCCTTCTTCGTGGTCGCGGCCGTCTCGGCCTTCTTGGCCTCGTCCGGAGGGAGGAGGCTGCGGAGCTTCTGGGCGACCAGACGCGGGTTCGAGCCGGCCTGGATGGCGAGGACACCGTCGATGACCAGCTCCATCTCCTCGGCCTCGATCGCGCTGAGGCGGGTGAGACGAGCGGCGACGGGCAGCCAGACGACGTTGGCGCTGAGCACGCCCCACAGGGTCGCGACGAACGCGGCGGCGATCGAGTGGCCGAGCGTCTCGGGCTTGTTCAGGTTCTCGAGCACGTGCACGAGGCCCATGACCGTGCCGATGATGCCGATCGTCGGGGCGTAGCCGCCCATGTTCTCGAAGAGCTTGGTGCTCGCCTTGTCGGCCTTCTTCTTGGCCGCGATCTCGGCGTGCAGGATGTCGTGCAGCTCGTCGGGGTCGGTGCCGTCGATGGCCAGCTGCAGACCGCGCTTGAGGAACGGGTGCTCGACCGTCTTGACCGCGTCCTCGAGGGCCAGCAGACCCTCGCGGCGGGCCCGCTCGGCCAGCTTGACGACCTCGTCGACCAGCTTGGTGGGCGGGACGACCTTGGCGAGGAACGCCTTCTGGAGCGTCTTGCCGGCGCCGGTCGCGTCCTTCAGCACGCCACCGGCCATACCGGCGGCGAACGCGCCGCCGAACACCAGCAGCATCGAGGGGATCAGGATGATGGAGGCCGGCGAACCGCCCTCGAGGATCTGGACCGTGAAGATGATGATGAGGCCGGCGACTACACCGACGATGGTTGAGATGTCCATCAGCGTCCATTCCGGTGCAGCGGGAGCACCTTAGCGTCGTTGTCGTCGTCGGACGACGTGGCGGAGGAGTGGGTGTTGGTGGGCTCGGCCTCGAGGCGACTTGCCTGGGCGATCAGTGAGGCGCGGTAGTGCCGCACTGAGTCGATGAACTCGGGCACGGACTCGGCAATGACGTACTTGGTGCCGTCCACCAGCGTGATGACCGTGTCGGGCGTGCACTCGACACGCTCGACCAGGTCCGGATTCAGGGCGAACACGGCACCGTTGATGCGGGTTACGAGGATCACTAACATCCGTCCTTGGGTGGTGGTGTGGTCCTGGCTGGCGGGCCGTCCGTGGCCCTTCGATATGTGTTTCGGCCTGATCCCGGTTGCCGATGAGATCCAACCGGTGGCCGTACGGGTGCAGACTTTCCGGAAAACGGCACCGGCCGGGACAGGCGCGAAGGCACCTGTCCCGGCCGGCGGCCGGACTGCTGTTACGGCTAGCGCTTCATGCTGACGAGCTCCTGGAGCATCTCGTCGGAGGTCGTGATGATGCGGGAGTTGGCCTGGAAGCCACGCTGGGCCACGACCAGGTTGGTGAACTCCTGGGCCAGGTCGACGTTCGACATCTCGAGGGCGCCGCTGATCACCTGGCCGAGCCCCGCGCTGGTGGGCTGGCCGACCTGGGCCAGACCGGAGTTCACGGTGGCCCGCCACTGCGAGTCGCCGGTCTTCTCCAGACCGTTGACGTTCTTGAACGTGGCCAGGGCGACCTGGCCGAGCACCTTCTTCTGGCCGTTGCTGAAGGCGCCGATGATCTGCCCGGTGTCCGACACCGTGTACGACAGCGAGGCCAGCGTGCCGGCCGCGTTGCCGTTCGAGTCCGAGACCCGGGCCTCGGTGAGGCCGTGGTACATCGTCATGTCCCCGGCGTCGAAGGTGAACGTGTCACTCAGGTTCGGGTCGATCGTGGCGGCCCCGGTGAACGACAATGTCGCCTTCGTCGCCGGCGGCGTGGCGACGGGCTTACCGTCCTGGAACTGGATGGTCGCGGTGACCGGCGTAGCGGGCCCGGCATCACCCGACTTCGTCAGAGTCACGGTCCATTCCTGAAGCGAGGCCTCCGGGTCTGCGGTGGTCCGGGAGAATTTGGCCGACAGGCTGATCGGATTGCCGGTCTTGTCGAAAGCCTTGAACGGGATCTCGATGGCCGGGATGGTGGTCGGGTCGGTGACATCCTCGGGCAGGTCGTTGGTCAGGTTTCCCTTGATCTCGACCGTGCTCGTCGCCACCGGCGCGATGCTCTTGCCCAGCGGCATCTTGATGTCGCCCGGCTTGGCGGCCGGGTTCACCACGCCACTCTCGTCGGCCGTCCACCCCTGGACCGGATCACCGGTCGCCGTCGCCAGCGTGCCGTTGGCGTCGAAGAAGAACGACCCGGCCCGGCTGTAGAGCTCCTCGTTGCCCCGGCGGGTCATGAAGAAGCCGTCGCCCTGGATCATCATGTCGCCGGCCTTGCCGGTGGTCTGGGCCGAGCCCTGGCTGAAGTTCGACGTGATGCCGGCGTTGCGCACACCGAGGCCGACCTGGCCCGGGTTCGTGCCGGCGCCGCCGTTCTGCGGGGCGCCGGCCGCGGCGGTCATCTGGCTCAGGGTGTCCTGGAACTGGACCGAGCTCGCCTTGTAGCCGACGGTGTTGACGTTGGCGATGTTGTTACCGGTCACGTCCATCATCTGCTGATGCGCGTGCAGGCCACTGATGCCGGAGTAGAGGGAACGCAGCATGAATGGATCCTTTGCGGTTGAGGACTACAGCGGTTGAGGGTTACGGCTTGGGCTTCGCGTCGGTCGCGTCCGGCTTGATCTCCTGGACTTCCGTGACCTTGGACAGCGGCACTTCCGTGGTCCCGATCCGAAGCATCGGTTCGCTGTCGCCGTTGAGCTTGGCCGCCGAGATGACGCCGGTGCTCCGGGCGCCCGAGGGGTCCATGAACTCCACGGTCTTGCCGACCAGCGAGCTGGCAGTGATCAACTGCTGACCCTTGAGCATGTCGGCGATGCCTTCGAGCTTCTCGACCTGGGTGAACTGGGCCGTCTGGGCCAGGAACTGGGTCGAGTCGGCCGGCTTGCTGGGGTCCTGGTACTTCAGCTGGGCCACCAGGAGCTTGAGGAAGGTGTCCCGATCGCCGAGGGTCTTGCTCTTCTCCTTCTCCGTACCGGTGGCGCCGGTGGCGGCGGCTGCGGCACTGGCACCGGAAAATCCGGGAATCGGCGAGGTCATGGAGTGCTCCCGTCCGTTAGCAGGCTCGTACTCAGGTTCGACCGGATCGGCGATTTGCTTAGAACCAAAAAAGAACGGGCCTGCCACCAGGGCAGACCCGAACTTTGCGGAGAACTGAGGTCACGGTGCGAGGGAGAGGCTGAACTTCCCCTTGCCGTACCGGTTGACCTCGACGAGGAGGTCGACTCGGCGACCGAGCGCCATCAGATGGGCCCGGGCGTCGCCGGGCAGCGGCTCACCGGGATAGACGACCTGGTAGAGCTTGATGTGCGGGCTCCCCTCCCGGTTGAGCAGGCTGGTCAGCACGTTGCAGAGCTCGCCGACGTTCTCGGCGAGATTCGGGAACAGCTGCTTCTCGTCGATGCTGTCCTCGGCAGCGCCGGCCGGCAGCAGGCCGAGCGCGGCGCCGGCGTTGGCGGCCAGTTTGAGGTCCATGCCGAGGACGGCGTAGACCTTCTGCGCGGAGTCGGTGAAGATCGCGACCGTCGAGGTGGGAATCTCATCTGCGCTGATGGGCTCCCCGGGGCTGACGGTCACCTCCCGGCCGAGCAGATCCTCGAAGAGGTTGCGAACGGCCGGAGTGCCAGGAAGAACCGAGACGTCGGACATGTCGTAATCATCCCAGAATAGGAGCGAATACCTCATCGAATCGATCAGCCGAGAACGGCTTCACGATGAAAAACAGCGCGCCGGCCGACTCGGCCTGTTCCTTCATCTCCGGCGTGCTCTCGGACGTCACGAATCCGAACTTGACGTCGTTGCCGGCCGCGCGCAGGTGCCGCAGCACCTCGATGCCGGTCAGCTCGGGCATGTTCCAGTCGGACAGCACCAGGTCGGGACTCTCCGACTGGGTCATGTCGAGCGCTTCGCGCCCGTTGGCCGCCTCGATCAGGTCGTGATCGCCGAACCCGGCCTGACGCAGGGTGCGGATCACGATCTGCCGCATCACCCGGCTGTCGTCAGCGATGAGAATCTTCATTCCGCGCCCTCCTTGTTGTTGTTGGTGGTGTTGGTGGTGCTGCTGGTGTCGCCGCGGCTGTGCCACATGGAGATGGACACCGGTTCCTCGTCCCAGAGCCCGTAGACCCCGCTGATCCGGCTGGCGCTCGGATAGCGGGCCGTCGTCTCGGGTGCGAGCACCACCTGCGGCAGCGAGAGAAACGCGCCGGGTGGCAGCATCGCCTTGACGTTGCCGCCGATGATGTTGGCGAGTTCGCCGAGCACATCGGACATGTCCTCCTCGCTCACCTCGTCCGGCTCCATGGCCAGGAAGGCCCCGGCGGCCCGGCGGGCGGCCCGCGTCGAGGACGCGTAGACGACGTGCCCGGTCCAGGAACCGGTGATACAGACGGAGGAGTGCACCTCGGAAGGCTGGTTCTCGTCGTAGGTCGGGATCAGAGGGCTCACGCCTTCGGGATCCAGATACGACTCCCACACCTGCTCCACCATCTCGGCGAGGTCGTTCTCGTTGACCTCGACTTCGACGCTCATGAGTTCGCTCCGGTCGGGACGAGGCCCAGGAGGGCCAGTTTTTCGATCATGGCCCCTTCGGTGAAGGGTTTGATCACGTATTCGTGCGCGCCCGCGGCGAGTGCCCGGACGATCTGGCTCTGTTCGCTCTCGGTGGTGACCATGACCAGCGTCATCTCGCGCAGGCGTGGGTCGGCCCGGACGTGCATGACGAACTCGAGCCCGTTCATGTTCGGCATGTTCCAGTCGATGAGGGCCAGCTCCGGCACCTCGGTCATCGCGGTCAGCAGATCGACCGCCTCCTTGCCGTCGCCCGCCTCCACCGCCTCGAAATTCAGCTTCGTGACGATACGTTTGAGGATCATGCGCATCGCGCGGGAATCGTCGATCACCATGGCGCGCATCGGCGTCATCCCCTTCTCGGGGCGCCCGCGGGCGTCCCGGTGCGGACTCGATAGGCGGAGGTGCGGCCGGCGGCCACCCGCTCGTAGTTGTCGTCGATCCCGATCGTGGTCTCGGCCGCGCCCAGGAACAGCCAGCCGTCCGGGCGCAGGAGCTTCGCCACGTTCTGCAGGACGGTCCGCTTGGTGGCGACGTCGAAATAGATCAGGACATTGCGCAGGAAGATCACGTCGAACGGCTGCATCGCCGGCAGCGGCGTGGTCAGGTTCATGAGCCGGAACGACACGTTGCGGCGCAGCGCCGCGTTGATCCGCCAGTGCGCGCCGGCCCGCTCGAAGTACTGCACCAGCTGCGCGGCGGGCAGACCGCGGTTGATCTCGACCTGGCTGTACTCACCGGTCTCGGCCCGCTTGACCATCTCGGTCGAGATGTCGGTGCCCATGATGTCGTAGCTCCAGCCCGGCGGCAGCTTCTCCTGCATCGTGATGGCCAGGCTGTACGCCTCCTGACCGCTGGAGCTCGCGGCCGACCACACCCGAATCTTGCGCGTGGCCGAGCGCGACTTGATCAGCTCGGGCAGGACGACGTCGTTGAGGGCCGCGAACGGCTCCCGGTCGCGGAACCAGGACGTCTCGTTGGTGGTCAGCGCGTCGATGATCCGGCGTTGCTTGGCCGGGTCGGGCCGGCGCTGCAGGTCGGCCAGGAACTCGCTCACCCCGGCCGCCCCGACTGCCCGGGCCACGGGGATGAGCCGGGCTTCGACCAGGTACTCCTTGCCCGGGGCGAGCACGATCGAGGCTTCCCGCCGCACCAGTTGCGAGACGAAGACGAACTCGGACTGGGTCAGCGTCATCGGGCCACCGCCGCCGATCGGCCGGTCTTGATCCGGCTGACCAGGTGCGCGGCGATCCGCTCGAGCGGCAGGATCTCGTCCGCCAGCCCCGCCCCGACGACAGCGCCCGGCATGCCCCACACCACCGAGGTGGCCTCATCCTGTGCCAGCACCTCGGCGCCCGCGTCTCTCAGCACTTTCGCACCACCCCGTCCGTCGTGTCCCATTCCGGTCAGCACGGCGGCGTAGGCCGATCCGCGGTACAGCGCTGCCACGGACCGGAACATGACGTCCACGGCCGGGCGGCAGGAGTTCTCCGGGGGCGCGCCGCTGAGCTGGGTCAGGGTGGCGGTGCCCCGGCGGTGCAGGACGAGGTGCTGGTCGCCCGGCGCGACATAGGCCCAGCCGGGAGTCAGTTCCATCCCGTCGCCGGCCTCGACCACGTGCAGCGGCGTGCTCCGGTCGAGCCGTTCGGCGAACATCTTGGTGAAGACGGGCGGCATGTGCTGGGTGATGACGATGGGCACCGGGAAATCGGCCGGAATGCCGGTCAGCACCTTGGTGAGCGCGTCGGGGCCGCCGGTCGAGGAGCCGATGGCCAGGATCTCGATCCGCCCACCGGCCGACGGGCGGCGCGCGGCCTGGGCGCCGGCCGGACCGGCGGGCGCGGCGCCCGGGCGGCCGGGCCCGGTGGGCGGCATGCCGGCGCG
>NZ_JALPVJ010000011.1 GCF_023544445.1 Actinoplanes sp. M2I2
GAAGGCTCCGTCATCCAGGGCTGGCGACAAGCCC
This sequence comes from Actinoplanes sp. M2I2, assembly GCF_023544445.1. GTDB lineage: Bacteria > Actinomycetota > Actinomycetes > Mycobacteriales > Micromonosporaceae > Actinoplanes. Next base: position 35 of record NZ_JALPVJ010000011.1, read on the forward strand.
TCGGCGCCCTCGCCCTGCACTACCCAGACCGCATCGGCCCTTACATCAACTAACAAACCACAAGATCACTTACACAAAAATCTTGACAGGCTCTCGACCTCACCGATCTCGAGACGGCAGACCTGAAGTTCTTCGACCCGCTCCACTTGCCGAACATGAACTCCTACAACTGCGCCCTCTTCGCCCACCTGGCTTCGGAGGGCCACCTCAGGCCGGCGGCTCTCTGAGCCCGTCATCACGGCTGCGCCACCCCCAAAGTCCTCCCAGCTGAAGGCTTGGGTGATCTCCCCGGGGCGGCAGCCGAAGTCCACCGTGAGCAGGGGCAGGAGGCAAGCGCCCTTTGCTTGCGTCCTGCCCCTGCTTGCGATTCGCTCCGAGCTTCCGGCCCGGGGAGATCACCCAAGCCCGCCACCGCTCCACCGCAAGAAAGCCGCCCGGGTTCATCTCTCCGAGCGGCCGGGGTTTGGGGCAGCGCCCCAAGGTCTACCCCCGACGAAGTCGCTCCTGGAGGGACCTGTTTCGCGTCGGCCGGCCGGTGTCATGGCTGTGCTTTGCTGAAGGCCGTGCACAACTACCGCTTCAAACGCCAGACCGGCAAGTTCGGCGTCTTCGTCGGTGTCACCGCCCACGCCCTACGGCAGACCACCCCACCGATGCGGGCCGATCACATCAGCGGTCGCGTCTGGCTGGACACGTCCGAGGTCACCGACGGCTTCCGCGGGACATCGCTGACACTGAGTCAGAACCAAATCGAATGGCTGCAGACCGGACTGCGCCACGTCGCAGACGCCATCACAGGCGCCGAACCGACCGCCCACCTCGTCGTCGTCATCGACGCGTTGGAGATCGTCGAGATGGACTACGTCGACGAGGCCCTCGCCCCCGCGATCGCCGGCTGGGCAGCCCAGGAGTTCGGATTCGCCGACCGGCCCGTCGATATCCGGTTCGACGACCAGACCAACCAGTGCTTCGTCTCTTGGCCAGGCTGATCCAGTCTCCGTCGACCTCATCAGGTCAGCCGGGTATTCCAGAGACGATTCGTGGCCGTGCGGTTGGTGGAACCGGCGATGCGGCGTGCCTCGGCGATGACGTCAGCGTCGACATCCTGTTCGGTCATGTCGGTGACCTCCCGGCAGTCGTAGACGTCGTCCAGCTCGGCGAGGCGATCAGCCAGCTCCAGCGTGTCGTGGCCGAAGGTGCTGTGTGCCCACCCGGTCGTTCTCAGGAGGCGACTCCCCGCAACGCTCCCGGGGCTTCGTCGAGGTGGCGGGAGCTGCGCCAGGGCAACAGCACCGAACTGGCCAGCACCCCTGCGCCGCAGACCAGCAACGCCGTCCGCACGCTGGTCACCGCGGCCAGTGCGCCACCCAGGGCGATGCAGACCGGCTGCACCGTCCGAGACGTCACCGACCAGCAGGTGATCACCCGCGACAGCAACTCGTCGGCGGTCTCGGTCATGCGGTAGGTCGCGAACGCCGGGTTGAACACCCCCGAGCCGAACAACGCCAGGAACTCCACCGCGGCCACCAGCACGAAACCGGCCACGCCGCCCGGGATCAGCGCGAGGATCCACAGCCACAGCGCTCGCCCGACGCCGGAGACCAGCAGCACCCGGCGCCGCCCGAAGCGCCTGTTCAGCCGGCTGGTGCTGAGGGCGCCGGCCACCCCGCCCAGGCAGGCCAGGCCCCAGGCCAGCCCGTACTGCCAGGCGGTGAAGCCGAGCTCGCGCACCATCAGCACGGTGAGCAGGGGTGACGCCGCCATCATGGCCCCGGCGAACAGCTGCTGGTTGATGAACAGCGCCCGCAGGCCGGCGTGGCCGGCGATGTAGCGCCACCCCGCGGTGATCTCCTCGAGCCTGTTCCGGCGGGGGCCCGGCGCCGGTGGGGGCGGTTCCGGCGTACGCAGGGAACGCACTCCCACCGCGGAGAGCAGGAAGCTCACGGCGTCGGCGGTGACGGTCCAGGCGATCCCGAGCCAGGAGGTGAGCAGGCCGCCGACGGCCGGGCCCGCGCTGTACGCCGTCCAGAACGTCGCTTCGAAGCGGCCGTTCGCGGTGTCCCGGTCGCCCGGGCCGACCAGGGCCTTGAGGTGGGCGCCACTGGCCGCCGCGAAGAGGATCGTGCCGGCCGCCTGCACCACGGCGACCACGCAGAGCTGGGCGAAGGTCAGCGCGCCGGCCAGCATCGCGACGGGCACGCTGACGATCGCGAGGAACCGGGCCAGGTCGGCGGCGATCATCACGGGGCGCTTCGGGCGGTACTCGATCCACGGGCCGGCCGGCAAGGTCAGCGCGGCGGCGGCCAGACCGCCGAGCGCGGCCAGCAGCGACACCTGGAACTCGGGCACGTCCAGCACGAACACCGCGACCAGCGGCAGCGCGCCGAAGCCGACACCGGTGCCGAGCTCGCTGATCGCGTACGCCGACCAGAGCCGGCGGAAGTCGGAGCCGAGCGCCACCCGGGCACCCTACCGGGCCGGAACCTCCACGCCGTCGAAGGCGGGCTGCGACACGGGCCGCCCGAAGTGGTAGCCCTGCGCGAACCGGTAGCCCAGGTCGTGCAGCAGGGCGGCCTGCTCGGCGGTCTCCACGCCCTCGGCCACGGCGGTGAGGCCGAGGCCGTCGCTGACCTGGATCAGCGCGGTGGCGATGACCGCGTGCCGGCCGGCCAGGGCGAGGTTGTCGACGAACGACTTGTCGACCTTGAGCACGTCCACCGGCACGGTCTGCAGCAGTCCGAGCGAGGAGTGCCCGGTGCCGAAGTCGTCCAGGGCGATCCGGACGCCCATCCGGTGCAGCTCCTCGACGGCGGCCACGGCGACGCCACCGCCGAACACCGCGGTCTCGGTCACCTCGACGATCAGGCTCGAGGGGTCCATGCCGGCCCGGGCCAGGGCGTCCGCGACCACGCCGGCGAACCCGGGCTCGGCGAGCTGGCGGGCCGAGACGTTGACGCTGATCCGTTCGGGGGCGCGATCGCCGTACCCGGCCTGCCAGGCGACGAACTGGTCGCATGCCGCCCGCAGGATCCACTCGCCCAGCTCGACGATGAGGCCGTTGCGCTCGGCGACCGGGATGAACGCGGCCGGGCTGCGCCGGCCCCAGCGGACGAGCGCCTCGACGTAGCGGATCCGGCCGTCGGGCAGCGCGACGATCGGCTGGTAGACCAGGTGGAACTGGCCGGCGTCGAGCGCGGACCGCAGCTCGGCGCCGAGGCGGGCCTCCTCGTCGGCCCGGTCGTCCAGCTCGACCGCGTACCGGCGGAACCGGGCCTGGGACGTCTTGGCCGCGTACATGGCCACGTCGGCGCGGCGCAGCACCTCGACCGGGTCGGCGCCGTCGGCCACGCCGATCGCGGCGCTGACCAGCAGTTCGTGGCCGTCGACGGCGAACGGCCGGCGCAGCGCGCCCGCGAGCCGGTCGATGACCGCGTCGCCCTCGGCGGCGCTCGCGTCGGCCAGCAACAGGGCGAACTCATCGCCGCCCATCCGGGCCAGCAGGCCTTCGCCGGGCAGTTCGCTGCTCAGCCGGGCGGCCACCGCGACCAGCAGGTGGTCGCCGACCGCGTGCCCGTGCCGGTCGTTGACCCGTTTGAAGCCGTTGAGGTCGAGCAGGCACACCTGCGGCGAACCGGCGGCCACGGCCGCGCGCAACCGGAGCTCGAAGCGCCGGCGGTTCGCGAGCCCGGTGAGGTCGTCGCGCATGGCCAGCTCCTCGAGCTCGGCCGCCTGCCGCTGGGTCTGCCCCACGAACCCGGCGAGCCGGGTCAGCACGAGCAGGAACAGCAGGACCGCGCCGACGCCGATGGCCGGCCAGTTGATGACCTCGCCCCGGGCGCCCTGCAGGAACAGCACCGCGGGCGCCGTCATCGTGACCCCGCCCAGCAGCAGGAGCCGGCCCCGCCGGAAGCGCGGGACGGTGGCGGCCCGGTGCCCGATGCGCGCCATCGACGGGTGCAGCGCGGCGCCGGCCCACATCGCGTACGCGAGGATGAAGCAGGAGTGGGTCAGGGTGTCGGAGTACGAGTCGTCCCTGTCGGTCAGGCTCCACACGACGTCGCCGGTGAAGTTCAAGGCGCAGCCGAACGCGAGCAGCCAGCGGCCGGCCACGCGCGGGCCGGGCCGGCTGATCAGCCGGGTGACGACCGCGCAGAGCAGCACGTCGAACGTCGGATAACCGGCCTTGACCAGGCGTTGGACCAGGGGAATGCCCTGCTCGCCGAGGGTCGGCTGGATGACGAGGACCCAGAACACCAGGCCGGCGCCGGCGGCGATGATCGCGGCGTCGATCAGCCCGGCGGGCTCCCGGCGGCCCCGGCCGCGCGAGATCATCAGCAGCCCGGCCAGGAGCACCGGGTACGCCGAGAAGTAGATCAGGTCGTCCCAGTAGGGGCTCGGGTGCTCACCGAGCACCAGCCCGCTCACCTCGTACACGACGTCGGCGCAGACGTAGCTGATCAACCCGGCCGCGAACACCCACCAGCCGCGCGCGGCGGCCGGGCGGTGCCGACGGATGCCGGCGACGACCGCGGCGAAGGCGAGGACGCCGAACCCGTTGTAGACCACGACCGGGGTGAGACCGCCGTCCGGGAGCAGCGGGTATCCGGCGCAGACGAGCGCCCCCGCCACCATCCAGATCCACCAAGCCCGCATGTCCTGCCGGATCGGCCGGGCGGGCCGTCGCCTGAACGGTCGGCCGGTTGCTACGCGGGTGCGGCTCGTTCCACGATCGCGGCGGTGTCGGCGTTCGCGGACAGGGTGCCGAACGTGTGCCCCCACTCGCCGCCGAGCCGGCTGGCGCAGAACGCGTCGGCGACGGCCGGTGGGGCGTACCGGACCAGAAGCGAAGCCTGGAGCACGAGGGCCAGCTGCTCGGCGGTGCGCCGGGCCTCGTCCTCCTTGGGCACGCTCAGCCTCGAGATCGCCGCGTCCAGGTGCCGGTCGGCCCCGGCCGCCCGCGACACCTCGGCGTGGAAGGCCTCCAGGCTGTCGGGCTCGCGCCCCAGCGTCCGCAGGACGTCGAGCGCCTGGACGTTGCCGGAGCCCTCCCAGATCGAGTTGAGCGGGGCGTCGCGATAGAGCCGGGGCAGACCCGAGTCCTCGACGTAGCCGTTGCCGCCCAGACATTCGAGCGCCTCACCGACCACCGCGGGCTGCCGCTTGCACACCCAGAACTTGCCCACCGCGACGGCCAGCCGCTGGAAGGCCTGCTCCCCCCGGTCGACCGCGCCGGCCAGCCGCATCGCCAGCAGGGTCGCGGCCTCGCTCTCGAGGGCCAGATCGGCCAGGACGTTGCGCATCACGGGCTTGCCGGCCAGCGGCCCGCCGAACGCGTGCCGGTGCCGGGTGTGGTGGACGGCCTGGTTGAGGGCGGCCCGCATGCCGGACGCCGAGCCGGTCACGCAGTCGAGGCGGGTCATCGCCACCATCTCGATGATCGTGCGGACCCCGCGGCCCTCCCCGCCGACCAGCCAGGCGACGGTGTCGTCGAACTCGGGCTCGCTGCTGGCGTTGCTGCGGTTGCCCAGCTTGTCCTTGAGCCGCTGGATGCGGAAGGGGTTGCGGGTGCCGTCGGGCAGCACGCGGGGCACGAGGAAGCAGGAGAGCCCGGCCGGCGCCTGCGCGAGCACGAGGAACAGGTCGCACATCGGGGCGCTGGTGAACCACTTGTGGCCGCGCAGCCGCCAGGTGCCGTCACCCGCCGAGGTGGCCCGGGTGGTGTTCGCGCGGACGTCGGAGCCGCCCTGCTTCTCGGTCATGCCCATGCCGGCCAGCAGACCGGTCTTGGTGGCCGGGGTGCGCAGCCCGAAGTCGTACGACCGGGAGGTGAGCAGCGGCTCGTAGGCGGCGGCCAGCTCCGGGGCGTGCCGCAACGCCGGCACCACGGCGTAGGTCATCGAGATGGGGCAGGAGTGCCCGGCCTCGACCTGGGACCAGACGTGCAGCCCGGCGGCCCGGGCGACGTGCGCGCCGGTCCGCTCGCCGGCCCACGGCGCCCCGGCCAGCCCGGCCGACACCGCCACGTCCATGAGCCGGTGCCACGAGGGGTGGAAGTCGACCTCGTCGACGCGATTGCCGTACCGGTCGTGGGTGATCAGCCGGGGCTCGTACCGGTTGGCCTCGTCGGCCCACCGCTGCGGCTCGGCCGTGCCGGCCAGCTTCCCGAGCCGGTGCAGGTCACCCACGGCCCAGCCGGCGCCCTCGCGCTCGACGGCCGCCAGCAGCGCCACGTCGGCGGCGACGTCATAGTCCACCAGCGGCGGCGCCTGGTTGAAGACCTCGTGCGTCATCCAGCCAATCTACCGCCGGGTAACTCGCGGGAGCATGCCTCACCACACCCCGGCCACCCGGCGCGGGCCGGTGGTCCGCGGCGTCCCCGGGCCGACGGGAACGAGCTGGAGGTTCGGCGGGATCTCCTGCACTGCCAGAACGCGCAGGTCAGGGAACTCGGGCCGCAGCTCGCCGAGCAGCCAGCTCCGGAGGGAGAGCGACGGCGCCACCAACGGGGCGTGGGGGTGGAGCGTCACCGCGGGCCGTACCTCGTCGGCGATCCGGTCGGCCAGTTCCTCGGACGCTTCCGCCGGCCAGGTCTCCGGCGGAAGCTGGTGCACGGCCAGGGTGTTCTCGTGGGGCGCCATGCGGCAGCGCTCTTCGAGCCACCGTCGCCGCAGCAACGCGACGGCGTCGCGGGGGGCGGGCAGCCGGGCCGGGGAGCGGACGGCTGCGGCGGCGATCGGTCCCTCCGAGAACCGGACCGCCCCGGTCGGCGCGGGCGTGGGGTCGAGGTCGAGCAGCCAGTCGAGCAGGGTGGCCGGATGCCGCACCGAGATCCCCTCGGCGACCAGCGCGCGGGTGACTGCGGCGAGCCAGCGGCTGCTGTACCGCTTCTCGACGGCCCGGATGGTGTCCGGCAGGGCCCAGCGCAAAGGGTCGAGGATCTCGGCCAGCCCGGTGAGCGAGACGAGCCGGGACGCGTGCTGCCGCAGCACCGCGTGCAGCTCCTGGTGCACCTCGTCGAGCGGCCGGTCGGTGCGCAGCGGGCGGCTCGGGAGCGTCAGGGCGTTGATCCGGATGGCGAAATGGTGGTCGGGGACGGCCGGGTCGACGACGAACTGGAACCCGGGCCCGAGGACGCCTTGATCGGAGTAGAACGTGGTGCGCAGCGACGAGAAGGACTCTTGGGCCGGCTGGGCGGTCGTCACGTGGCGCAGGGTCTCACGGGTGAACCGGAGGTCCACGGTCGGCGAACGCAGCCGGGCGATCAGCGCTTCGGCGAGCTCCGCCGGGTGTGACGCGTCGGCCGAGGCTTCGATCACCTCACCGACGGCGGCCCGGTCGGCCAGGGAGACGCCCTGGTCGAGCACCTCCGGGAGGGCCTCGGCCAGGAGGCTTCCCCCGCCCAGCTCCGTGGCCAGCCGACCCGCGTACGCGGCGTCGAGGAGCACCGACGGGCGGCGGTTGATGGCGGCAGCGCAGACCGACGCGGCGTAACCCGCCGTATCGGACGGCTCGGGAAGGTCGGTGGCCGTGCACCGGACCCGCCGGCCGTTGATACGCAGCAGATAGGGCTCGACCGACCCGCGATCGGCGGTGACCGTGACATCCGGCCTTCCGGGCAGCCCCAGCGCCACCAGATTTGCCGCGACGACGGCCGACACCGTCGACCCGGTCCGGGTGAGTCCAGGATCGTCCGGCTCCACGGCCAGGTTCATGGTCACCGCGATCGCGGTGTCCAAGTCGTCCGGCTTGGACAGTGAGTCCGAGAGCCGGTCGGCCGCGCGAACCACCCGCGACCACATCGAAGTTCTTCCGGTCATCGGTGTAGCTCCTCCCGGGTCAGCACGGTGGGGCGTTCCCCGCCGAGCGCGAGCAGTCGCCAGACGACGGGACGCAGCTCCGGGACGGCGACGACCACCGCGGCGTTGTCGCCCTCGCGCCACCACGCCCACAGCTTTTGGGTCAGGGCCGACGCCGACGGCCGGTCGAGCTGCCACCCGGCCGGCAGCGGCAGGCCCAGACCGGGATCGGCCAGGCCGGGGACCAGGCCCGCCTCGAGGGCGGTGGCGAGCTCGGCCGGAAGGTCCCGGACCGGTCCTTCGGGAGCGGGGACGAGCGCGGCCCGGGCTGTGCGCAGCGCGCGCGCCGCATCGCAACGGGACTGCGCGACGGCGGCGCTCACCACGTCCAGCACGTGGGCCCGGTCGGTGAGCGGCACTCCCTCACGCAGCAGGAACTGCAGGACCCGATGGACGGCCAGCCGGAACTCGCTGTCGCCGAGCAGTGCCCGCGCCTGCGGCCCAAGCTCGCCACCGGCGGTGGCGGCCCAGTTCACCACGTCGTCCGGCCCGAACAGGCGGGCCAGGTTGGCGACGACGAAGCCCTCCAGTCGCGCCACGACGCCGTCGAGGCTCACCCCGGGATCGCCCCGCAGGACCGGGACGCCCTCGAAGGAGACCTCGTAGCCCGCCGAGCCCGCAACCACCTTGATCCCCGGCACGGTGACGCCCATCAGCTGGTCGATCCGGCGGCGCATCTCGTGCAGCAGACGCTGGGCCGCGTCGAGGTCGGGGCCCGGGCCGCCGAGCCGGACGACGACCGGGTTGGTCAGCGGGAAGGTGGCCGCCGGGTCGGCGTCGGAGCGGCGGAGCTGGAAGACGAGGTCGAGGTGTAGCGCCGCCGACAGGACGTCGATCTGGGCCGCCGTCGCCGACGTGATGCTTTCGTGGGCGCGGATCTCGGCGAGACCGTCGACCAGTCGCCAGTAGCTGCCGACGTCGCGGACGAACCGCTGGCCGAGCTGTTGCAGGGTCGAGGTCTCGACGCCGTCGAGGTCGTCGAGGCGGCTGCCGGCGAGGAGGTGGACGGCTCTCGGGACGTCGCCGAGCTCGACCGAGGCGAGGGCGGCCCGCCACCGTAACCCGGCCCGCAGGGCGGCGACCCGGGTGGTGCGGGATCGTTCGCCGGCCGCCTCGACCTCGGCCAGAAGCTTCGAGTACCCATCGCGGGCCTGGGCCACCTCGCCCCCGCCGACGAGGTCGTCGGCGGCGTCCTGGAGTGCGCGGGCGACTGCGCCGAGAGCGGCACGGCCCTCCGGCCGATCGGCCTCGATCAGCGGCCGGAAGTGACCGAGCGCCTCGGCTTCCGGCCCGTTCGTCAACGCCAGCAGGCCGAGCCCGCCGTGGCAGGCCCGGCGGCGGACCTCGTCGCGGTCCGCGTCCCGGCCGTCCACCAGCGCCTCGCGGAGCTCCTCCGCGGCGGTCGGCGCTTCGTCGGCCAGGCTCTGCCGGCGCTCCTGCGCGACCAGCACGGCCTCGGCCAGCACATCGCGCACCGCGCCGGCGCCGGCGCTCCGCTCCCGCTCGAGCCGCCGGACCAGCTCGGGCAGCATCGTCTCGGTCACGACAGCCATGTCGCCGAAGTCCCGCGTCGTCGCCACCCCGGACAGCACGTCGGCTCGGCCGCGGCGCAGATCCGAGCGCGCTTCGTCCGCGCGGCCCATCCGCGCGAGCCCCAGCACGGCGAGGGTCATGCCGTCGACGTCGGCGGTGAGCATGCGCTCGCAGATGGCCTCGGCGTCGTCGTACCGGCCGAGCACGTAGCCGGCGAGCGCTCGGATCGACTCCTGATCGAAGGGGACGCTGTCGAAGTCCGGGTTGGTCCAGAGCCACTCGGCCTCCGTGTGAGCCTCGTCGTCGCGTCCGGCCCGTTGCAGGCAAAGGGCCCGAGCCATCCGGTACCGGGGCTCGTCGTCGACCGGCAGCGCGTCGAGCACGCGCAACGCGCTCTCCGGCTCGCCGCGGAGCAGCAAGTAGTACACCTCTGTGGAGGACGGGCCTTTCCGGCGCTGCCGCTCGAGCGCTTCGCCGGCCGCCTTCAGGCGGCCGAGCTGGAGCAGAGCGGTGACCCGCTCCTGGTCGGCCATCTCGTCGTCCCGGTTCAGGGCGAGGGCCCGGTCGCAGGCGAGCAGGGCGGTCCGGCTGTTGCCGAGCCGGTTGTGGATTGTCGCGAGGAACGACCAGCTCGGCCCGTACTGCGGATCCAGCAACAGCGCGTGCTGGGTCTTGACGGCCGCTTCCCAGCCCCCGGTGCGGGCTTCGCCCTCGAGCTCCCGTACGGCGTACTTGATCAGGCCCACGGTGATGTAGGCCCACGACTCCTCGGGGCCGGGCCGTCCCGCCCGGGAGCCCTGGCGCCACGTATCGCGAGCCCGCTTCAGCAGTTCGGGCCGCTTCGTCGCCGGCATGCTGCGGGCGAGTGCCCGCAGCACCTCGGCGAGCAGCCAGTGGTAGACCGGTGTCTCGTCGTCGTCCTCGCAGGCCTTCTCGAGGCAGGACCGGGCGCCCTCGTAGTCGTCGGCGTCCTGGTAGCGCAGCGCGGCCTGGTAGTAGGCCGCAGCCGCCTCCCTGGGCCGGCGCAGGTCCCGGAGCAGCCGCCCCTTCAAGGTGAGCGCCCGATACTCCGGGGAACGGTCGCCGCCGGACAGACCGCGCCGCAGCGACTCCTCGACGGCGGTCAGCGCCGGCTCGAGGCGGCCTGCCAGGTGCAGCCGCCGGCTCACCCGCCAGCAGAGGTTGCCCGGGGTGGGGGCGAAGCGCCGACCGAAGCGGTGGCCGGCCGCTGCGACGGCGGCCGCGGCGTCGTAGCAGTCCTGGGCCTTGAACCAGTCGCCGGTTGCCTCGGCCACCATCCCGAGTCCGACCCTGGGCTGGGGATCGTCCGGAGCGAGGCGGGCGGCGATCTCGAACGCCGTGCGGGCGGCCGAGGTCTTCGTCTCGGCCAGCAGGTGTTCGCCTTGGACGAGGTGCAGCGCGGCACGCTCGTCGTCGAGCAGACCGGACTCGGTGGTGAAGAAGACGTCGAGGCGTCGCCGGGCCTCCGCGCGGTCGGTCTCGCACGAGAGCAGCGACCGCACCAGGAGGGTCATCACCGCCACCCGGGACGGGCGGTGCAGCGCCGGCGCGCACGGACCGTCCAGCAGGGATCGCAGCAGGGGGACGACGCGGTCGAGCCGTCCCCGTACGAGCCCCGACGCGGCAGCCTGCGCGTCGCCCAGGAGGACCGGATCGCTGGGTACGGCGGACCTTCCCGGCGTGGTCAGGCGCCGGCAGATGTCGTACTGGTCGGCCAACAGCGCCTCGGCGAACGTCCGGACCCAGGCCTCGTCGGGCGCCGCCGCGGAGGCGATCATTCGTTGCCGCTGGCCCCACCAGACCTCGCTGAAAAGCTCCTGCTCGGCCCGGCGCAGCTCGCTCTCGTCGACCTCGGCCAGAGCGTCGGAGGTGATGTCGGCCAGCGCCCGGAGATCCTGCGAGATCTCCTCGAGTTGCCGGCGCAGTGCGGTGTAGTCGGTCAGCCCGGTCAGCGGCAGCAACAGGGTCCTGGTCGCCACGGTGATCCGCACCCCGCGCGCCCGCTGCTCGGCCGAACGGCGGATGCGTTCGACGATCTTGGTGACCTCAGCCCGCGCGTTCTCGGCCGGCGAGCTCATGGCCGGCCACCCGACTCCCGGGCCACCAGTTCGAGCATCTTGCGGTACACGTCCTGAACCTTCTGCAGGTCGGGTTCGGCGAACCACCAGAGGCGGATGACCCCGTCCCACAGGTCGACGTTCTCGGGCCATTCCTGGGCCCGGACCTGGGCACTGAGCCGTTCGCCGATCTCCTGCGCCGGAGCGCCGACGTACGCGGTCCGGAACAGCGCGTCGATCAAACCCTCGCGGCCGCGGGGAGCCGCCGGTGCGTCGTGCCGGGGCGGCACCGACGGTCCCGCGTTCCCGGTGCGCACCAGCCGGCCGTCGTCCGCCTGCAGGTAGAGCACCGGAGCGCCGAACAGCCGGTTGGCGTCGCCGACCTGGTGGAACTCCTCGCGGGCGCCCTGCACCGCGTCACCGATCGGCCGGCCCTCGGCCAGCAGCTTGTAGAACGACGAGGTGAAACGCTTGGCCTCGGTGGCCGGCAGCGGGTATTGCATGGCCAGCACCGCGGGGAACTGGGCCCGGATGAGTTTGGGCGCCAGGTGGCCGAAGGTGGCGAGGTAGTCGACGGCGGTCGTCTCGCAGAGGTGCAGCACCACCAACCGGGGCGTCCAGGTGTCCTGGATCGCCGATTCCAGCAGACCCACCAGCGTGTCCTGATCCTGCCAGACGGCTCGGCCCTGGTCGTTCTGAAAGGCGATTTCGAAGGTTCCACCGCTACCGTTCGCAGCGCTGCGGCAGACCGCGACGACGTGGATGATGTGCGGCGGGTTCTTCGTCTCCTTCAGTTCCTTCCTGATCTTCTCCTCGTCCCAGCGAAGGATGGCCCGGGGTCGCAGAGCCCCGCTGAAATCCTCGATCTCGCCGAAGGTCATGACGAGTTCCTTGTGCTCCTCCTCGAACCCTTCGAACTCGGGGGTGAGGACCAGGAACCAGACCCGTAGGGGTGGCGGGTCCTCCGCCATCGTCCGGCGGCCCCGGCCCATGACCTCCCGGCTCAGCACGAACTTGGTCTGCGCGGCGATGAAGAAGCCGTCCGGGCCGGGCCGGTAGAGGAACTCCCAGGGATAGCCGGCGATCTCGTCGGCCCCCTGTGTTCCGAGCAGTTCGAAGCTGAGGACGACCCGCAGTGTCTCCTTGCGGGCCTGGGCGGCGGCGAACACGACGTCGAACGCGTTCGCCACCGCATCCGTGAAGACCAGGCCGTAGAGGTGTTCGCCGAGCACCTTGGACGTGTTGGGCACGGGCAGGCCGGCATAGGTGTCCTGGAGGCGGGACAACACACCCCACCGGCTCAGCCAGCTCTGCAGCACGCCGATAGTCCGCATGCGGAGTGAGTCCGCGTTGATGGCCTGCTCCGCGGTTTCGCCGTCGACCTTGTTGCCGTCGGCGTCGGGGTACTGCCAGCGCGCCTGGACCGTCCGCTGGCGCACCGTGAGCACGTATTCGAAGACCTGCTCGTTCATCGCTCGTCACCTCCGGTCGTCAAGGCGCCGTAGTTGTTCTGTAGGTAGACCAGGGGAACTCCGAGCAACCGGGGATCGTTGTCGGTGGTCAGCGCGCTCGCGATGAGGCGGCGTCCCCGCTGGACCGCGGCGTCCACCGGCGCCCCTACGGCGATCCCGGCGTAGAACTCGGTGGAGAAGGCCGCCGCGCTCTCGGGCGTGATGGCGTACTGCATGGCGACCACCAGCCGCGTCCCGGCCAGGACGAGCTGGGGCGCGGTGCCACTGAACGTTCCCCGGGCCTCGTTGGTCGCCCCGTGGCACGACTCCAGCAGCGCCATCCGCGGTGGCGCACCGTCGTGGCTGCACAGCTCGGCCAGTTCGCCGGCGGTCACCATCTTGCTGCTGCCGTCCACCTCGACCAGGGCCACCGTGCCGACCTCGTCGCGCTCGTCGTAGAAGCCGTGCCCGATGAAGTGGACCAGGTGGGGGCGTACCTGCTGGACACCGCGGCTGAGGACGGCGGGAGTCGCGTTCTCGGGCAGCACGGTGATGTCGAGCCGGTCGTGGCCGGCCAGCTTGTCCAGGGCGGTGAGGACGGGCTCCGCGACCACGTCGTCCTGGTCGTCGGGCTGCGCCACGGCCACCAGGACCCGCAGCGCCGGCTCGGGCCGCACGACCGGGCCACCGATGCCCGGGATCGCGCGGGACAGCAGCACCCGGTCATGGGTGGCGAGGAAGGTGTTCTGTACCAGGCCCGGTCCCGGCGGCACGTACAGGTACTCCCACGGCAGGGCGGCGAGCGGGTGCCGGGCGGGGAACGAGAGCTGAAGACGCATCATCTCGGCCGCGCCCAGACCGGCCGCGGTCGCGTCGACGAAGGACCAGACCTCACGGGGGAACAGCGTGCGGTGCAGGAGCGCGCCGAATGCCTGGACCTCGTCCCGGAGCCAGCCGTCGGTGCGCCGGGCCAGCCAGCGGGCGAAGACGCGGACGACCTCCGTGTCGATGGTGTCGAAGCGGAGGCCGCCCTCTTGGGAGACGCCGTCATCACGGCGCGCGACCACGGTCCCGTCACCGGAGACCGAGACGACGATTTTGGCAGTGACGACGCTCACAACTCATGGCACCGCCGGACGGGGGACCGGGCCAGGGTTTCGCCGAATCCCGACAGTAGCCGAAAGGCTGCACTTCGTTGACCGGCGTCGCCGGCGAGCACGATGCTGGCCGCAGGAGGCAGCCATGACGACAGCGCAGTATCTGCAGGGCCCGTACCGCATCGTCTCCGCCGGGATCGGCGAGGCGCCCTGGTACATGGTCTCGTTCGACCGCGGCGGCCGGTGCACCTCGCCCCGCACGGCGGCGGAGATCGTCGAGCGGGCGGCGAGCGGCGCGTTCACCGATCTGATCCTCTTCTCGCACGGCTGGAACAACGACTGGACGGAGGCGACCGAGCGGTACGAGTCATTCGTCAACGGCTATGTCGCGCAACTCGCCTCGCGACCCCCGGCCGACCGGAACCGCCGCACCCTCCTGGTCGGACTCTTCTGGCCGAGCAAGCCGCTGACCAGCGCCCGGCAACGCGGGCCGGCCATCGCCGGCGACGGGCCCGGAGCTTCGGCCGACCCGGCCACGGCCGAGGCCCGGGCCGACGTCGACGAGCTCGGGCTGCAACTCGACCCCGAGAAGGCGGACCGGCTGTACGAGCTGACCCAGCGCGACCGCCTCGACCCGGCGGAGTCCCGCGAGCTCGCCGAGCTGTTCCTGCCGCTGCTCACCCGCGACGGCGCCGAGACGGGTGACTCCGGCCGGCCGGATCCGGACGATGTCGTCCGCGGGTGGCTCCGCCTGGCGCCGACCGGCCCGGTCGCTGACCTGGACCAGCTCGGCTACTACCCCGAGGGAACCGGGGGCGCGCTCGAGGCCGGCCCCGAGACGGCGGGCGGTTTCTCGCTCGATCCCCGGCAGATCGTGCGGGCGCTCTCGGTCTGGCAGATGAAGGACCGCGCGGGCGTGGTCGGTGAGCACGGCGTCGCGCCGATGCTGACCCAGCTGCTCGCGACCGGCGTTCGGGTGCATTGCGTCGGGCACTCCTTCGGCGCGAAGGTGGTGCTCTCGGCTGTCGTCAACGCGTCCGGCCCGCCCGTGCGCTCGGCGCTGCTGTTGCAACCGGCCATCTCGTACCTGGCCTTCGCCGGCCAGGTGCCCGGCACCGACCGGCCCGGCGGCTACCGGACCGCGCTGCAGCGGGTCGAGCTGCCCGTGCTGAGCACGTTCAGCCGCAACGACGTGCCTCTGACGAAGTTCTACCACCTGGCCCTGCTGCGCGGCCGCGACCTGGGCGAGCCGGACTTCGCCGGCGAGGACCCGCCCAACCGCTACGCGGCGCTCGGCGGTTTCGGGCCCGGCGGAATCGACGCCGGGGAGGTGAGCCGGGTGGACATCCTCGACCCGGGCGGCTCCTACGGGCTGGAGCAGAAGGGGCCGCGCGTCGTCGGCATTCGGGCGACCCGCACGATCGGCGGCCACGGCGAGGTGAGCAACCCGTCCACCTGGTGGCTGTTGCGCCAGCTCCTGGATGCCCAGGACTGATGATGCAGTGGCCGGCCGAGATCACCGCGAACGCCTGGACCGGCACGGAGACGGTCCTGGGCGCTTTGTCCGACGGGGCCGGGCAGTGGGCGCGGAGCGACCACTTCGCCGGCCGCCCGGCGTCCCACCGAGCAGCCCAGCGACGACCCGACCTGCGGGACTGGACCGACAAACGGGTCGGCTGGGGACTCGTGCTGCCCGCGAGGCCGGGCAGCGGGGCCGACCTGAGCCGGGCCGACGACGTGCCCGAGCCGATCGGCCGTCTCGCCGCCGCCCGCAGCCTCACCGGCAAGCCGCTCGTCCTGCGCCATCGGCCCGGCGACTTCGACCACCTGTACCGCTACTACGACGGCGAGACCCGGCCACACCAGCTGCCCACGACCGGCGACGGGCCGCGTGGCGCCGGCCGCGGCGAGCTGCCCTACTACCTGCTGCTGGCCGGCTCTCCGGCCGAGCTGCCGTGGGACCTGCAGCTCCAGCTCAACCACGTCGCCTTCACCGGCCGGCTGGATCTCGACCAGCACGGCGCGGGCAACTACGTGGACATGGCGCTCGGCGGGTGGGCGTCGGCCGCCATCGACAGCACCAGCCCGCTGATGTGGGCGGTGCAGCACCAGCCCGGCGACATCACCTGGCTGATGCGTCAGGGGCTGGCGGAACGCGCCTTGGCCGCTTGGCGTACCGACCCGCAGATCGGCGACCGGGCGGTGGGCCTGCGCGACGGCGACGCGACCTGCGCCGGTCTGACGGCGGCGCTGGGGGAGCGGCGGCCGGGCGTGGTCGTGACGACGAGCCACGGCATGACCGGGTCGGACTCCGACCCGGCATGGGACGGCGGGACGCTCGGCCGGCTCGTCGACGCGGACCACGCCCTGCTCGACCCGGACCGGCTGCTGGCCGACTGGTCGCCCGACGGCGTGGTCTGGTACGCGCTGGCCTGCTGCTCGGCCGGTGGTTCGGGTCGCAACCAGTTCGACGGGCTGCTGGAACCGGACTCACGTGCGGCCCGGGCGGTGGAGCGGGTCGCCGGGCTCGGGCCGGTCAGCGCCGAGCTGCCGCGGGCGCTGCTCGGCGCGGCGCGGCCCGCTCGCGCCTTCATCGGGCACGTCGAGCCCGCCTTCGATTGGACGCTGCGCCGCGCGGACACCGGGCTGGTCACCACGAGCTCGCTGGTGACCACGCTCTACGACGAGTTCTTCCAAGCCCGGCCCGCGCCCGTCGGGTACGCGTTCCGCGACTACTACCGTCAGTCGGCCACGCTGCGATCGCGCTGGTCGACGGCCCGGCAGCTCACCACCGACGCTGACGCGCCCGCCACCGCGCTGCTGTGCGCGCTGGCCGGTATCGACCGGCAGTGCACGGTCATCTTCGGTGACCCGGCCGTCGCTCCGGCGGCGTTACCGGCCGGGTGAGCCTCAGCGGCCGGTGTCGCCGTCCATGACCGCATCATGGAACACGAGGCAGCCCGTGTCCATGATCCGCTTACTGACCTGGAGTTCATCTTGCCGAAACCACCCGCCGCTTTTCGCTGGATAGAGTCCGGCCATCCTCGACAACGTTGATCCCTTCATCGGCACCGCGGCGACGGACCTGCCTCCCGCCCGCGGTCTCGCCGCCACGTGGTGGTTCCCGAAACCGCAGGTGGGCAACACCCACCCGGGAGCCACGGCGCCGCTCGGCATGGTGTCCGCGTGCGCCTACTCCGGCGCCTACCCGACGGGGTACGGGGTCTACACCAAGAACACCGAGGGCGTGCCCGAGACGATGTTCGACCGGATGCAGGCGTCCGGGTTCACGCACTTCCAGCAGTCCGGCACGGGCGCCATCCGCAAGTACTACAACTACGTGCGGGTGACCCCGATGGTGCAGCCGCTCGACGACCTCGGGCAGTCGTGGGCGCTGCGCGACGAGGAGGCGTCGCCCGGCTATTACGCCGCCACGCTGGGCACCGGCATCCGCAGCGAGATCACCGTGGGCGAGAAGGTCGCCGTGCACCGCTACACGTTCCCGGCGCACAGCAGCGCCCGCGTGGTCATCGACCTGTCCGGCGGCGGGCTGGCCACCGAGCTGGGCCGGACCGTGCCGCTGCGGGCGCAGATCGAGAGCATGGGCCGCGGCCGGGCGCAGGGCACGGTGGTCATGGAGGGCGTGCCGCTCTCGGTCTACGTCGAGGTCGACAGTCCGGGCTGGCGCCAGATGCTGTGGTACGACCGGCGGCTGATCGACGGCGGCACCCGGCTCGACTTCGACAGCATCCGGCACACCAACCTGCGCCCGTTCGGCCTGCTGTTCATGGGGTCCACGCGCCCGGGGCAGACGATCGAGGTGCGCCTGGGCTTCTCGCTGCGCGGCGGCGAGCAGGCCCGCGAGAACCTCGTCCGGGAGTGCGGCACGGGCAGCCCCGCGTTCACCGCCGTACGCGCGAGAACCCGGGCCCGGTGGCGCGAGCATCTGGGCAAGGTGCAGGTCGAGGGGGGCACGACGGCGCGGCGCACGGTGCTGTCGACGGCGCTCTACCACTCGCTCATCAAGCCGTGCTTCGCCGACGACGAGAGCCCGTTCTGGCCCGACTCGGGGCCGTACGCGTTCGACGTCTGCACGATGTGGGACATCTACAAGACGCAGATCCCGCTGCTGTCGGTGCTCGTGCCCGACCGCGCCGCCGACCTGCTCGAGTCGCTGATCCGGGTGTGCGAGGAGGAGGGCAACTTCCCGATCGGCTACCGGATGGCCCGCGGCGCCGACCGGTTCTTCCGGCAGGCCAGCGCGCTGGCCCACACGGCGCTGGCCGACGCCCACGCGCTCGGCAGCTCGCGCATCGACTGGGCCTGGGCGC
This sequence comes from Actinoplanes sp. M2I2, assembly GCF_023544445.1. Taxonomy (GTDB): domain Bacteria; phylum Actinomycetota; class Actinomycetes; order Mycobacteriales; family Micromonosporaceae; genus Actinoplanes. The sequence goes on from NZ_JALPVJ010000011.1 coordinate 18,381, forward strand.
TCGTGCACATGGTCGACGACCTGCGCCGGATGTACGGCGAGGACTTCTACGAGCACGGCGTCGTCCACCCGATCACGCACACGCTCGACCTGGCCATCGGCTACCACTGCACCGCCCGGGTGGCCCGCGCGCTCAACGACCACCGCCTCGCGGCCGATCTCGAGGAACGCAGCCGCGGCTGGGTCAACGCCTTCGACCCGGACAGCGGCCTGCTGCGCAACTCGGAGTTCTACGAGGGCGGCAAGTGGAACTACTCGTTCCGGCTGCTGCACGACATGCGGGCGCGCATCGAGGTGGCCGGTGGCGACGCCCGCTTCCTCAAGAAGCTCGACCGGTTCTTCGGCTTCGGCGCCGAGCCGGTGAAACAGCCGGGCCGGCGCCCGCTGCCCGACGAGATGGCCGCCGGGTACGCGCTCAAGCGTTTCGAGGGCCTGAACAACGAGCCGGACATGGAAGCCCCCTGGGCCTACCACTACGCGGGCCGTCCCGACCGCACGGCGCAGATCGTGCACTCGGCGCTGACCTGGCAGTTCGGCACCGGACCGGGCGGGCTGCCGGGCAACGACGACTCCGGCGGGCTGAGCTCCTGGTACGTCTGGGCGTCGCTCGGCCTGTTCCCGGTGGCCGGTCAGCAGCTGTTCCTGATCAACGCGCCCGCCTTCGAGCACGCCACCATCCAGGCCCCCGAGGGCGAGTTCGTCATCGAGACCAGCGGCCACCGCGAGACCCCGATCGGCGTCGACGGCCTCGACCACGAGCCGCCGCCGCTGTACGTCCAGGAAGCCACCCTGAACGGCCGGCCCCTGCACGCGACCCACCTGAGCGCCGCCGACGTGCACCGCGGCGGCCGGTTGCACCTGCGGCTGGGCCCGGAGCCGTCGAGCTGGGGGAGCGGCAACCGCCCGCCCTCCCTGTCCGATCCGCCGGAGGTCTGATCCCGTGGAGGTCCGCCGTTGAACAAGCCCGATCGCCGTCTCGTCATCGTGGTCCGCGCCGACCCGGTGATCTGTGGCCATTCCGGTGAGGCCCGCAACCTCGCCGAGGTCGCGCTCACCCGGGGCTTCACGGACGTACGGCTGCTGACCTGGCCCGTCGCGGTGCTGCAGGCCGCCGGTCTGCCGCTCAAACCGCTCGACCGGCTGCTGCCGTACAGCGAGGGCATCACCGTCGAACGCCCCGAGGCGGTCGGCGACTACCGGGTGCCCGACGGCCGGCATCTGGCCGGGCTCACCGGGCGCCTGGTCGAGCTGCTGGCCGACCCCGTCCCCACCGTCTGCCTGTCGATGTATCTGGTGCCGCACACGACGGTGGTCGTGGACGCCGTCAACACGGCGCGGGCGGCCGGCTTCGACCCGCGGGTGCACACCATCGCCAAGGCGGTCGGCTCCGACGTCACCAACGTCATCCGGCAGTGCCTGCGCGAGGGCCGCTTCGGCGCGGCGACCGTGCTGTTCACGACGTTCCTGGCCAACGACGAGGTGGTCGCCGTCTCGGAGTACACCAGGGACGAGATCATCGCGGCCGCGCTCGAGGTCGACGCGTCGTGCGGGACGTCGTTCGCCGAGCAGTGCCGGGCCCGGGTGACGGTCAGCTATCCGCCGATCGACTCGTCGGCGTACGTGGATCTCGACCCGGCGGCGGTGGACGCCGCGCTCGCCCGGCGGGGTCTGGAGCGCGACGGCTACATCCTGTTCCTCTCCCGGGTGGCCCGGGCCAAGGGAATCTACGACCTGGTCATCGCGTACGGGCAGATGCGCAGCCGGGACACCGTGAAGCTGGTGGTGGCCGGCAACGGTCCGGCCCTCGAACACGTGCGGGCCATGGCCAAGGAGGACGACCGGATCATCTTCCTCACCGACGTCGACGACGAGGAGAAGCCGCTGCTCATGCGGGGCTGCGCGGCGTACGCCCTGCCGACCAAGCCCGAGCCCGACTTCGTGGAGACGTTCGGCATCGCCCTGGCCGAGAAGATGCTGGCCGGCGGCGGCCCGGTGATCACCACCCTGACCGGCGGCACCGGCGAGGCGGTGGGCGACACGGCGATCATCGTCGAGCCCGGCGACATCAACGCCCTGGCCGAGGCCCTGGACCACGCCGTCCTGGAGATGACCGGCCCGGAGAAGGCCGAGATGGCCGAGCGGGCCCTGAAGAAGGCGATGACCTTCGACCGCGAGGCGGTGTTCGACTCGCTGCTGCCCTGAGAAACCCGGTCATCGTCGGCAGCGCTCGCACGCGCGCCGGGTCCGCAGGTGATAGTCGGTGGCCGCGACGACCAGGCCGAGACCCCAGACCCAGTACGCCGACATCGCCGCCAGCAGGAAGCCGGTGGAGAACTGACTGGCCGAGCCGGAGGCCAGCTGCACCAGCCCCATGCCGAAGTACGCCATCAGGCCGGCGCCCAGCCCGAAGCCCGGCACCAGCAGCACGAGGCGCGGGATCGTCCGGCCGGCGAGCAGCGGCACCCACCGCGGCCAGATCCGGCCCCACCCGTGCACCAGGGCCAGCGGGAGCAGCCCGCCGGCCAGCAGCATGCCGACCTCCAGGGCGACGACCGACCCGTTCAGGACCAGCCCGTCGAAGCCGACCACGGCCTGGGCCACGAACCGGGCGACCAGACCGGCCACCGCGCCGTACGCGGCCACGAGGGCCCACCACGCCGGGGCGCTGCGTCGCCCACCCGGGACGCCGGTGCGGCAGCACGACGGGCAGTCGCCCCGGGTGCGGCGCTGGTAGGCGGCCGTGGCCGAAGCCAGGAGGGCGGCCCCGCCGACACAGGCGAGACGGCTGGCGAAGGGAAGCGGGTCGAAGTTCGGGCCCGGGCTGAGCAGCAGGAAGCCGACCAGTTCGGGCAGCAGGAACCCGGCCGCCGCCACCAGCGCCCCGGCCACCGCCCAGGCCGCCCCGGCGAGCACCGGCTGCCAGGTCGACGCCCGGCCCAGGGCGACGGCGACCACGCCGGCCGCCGCGCACAACGCGACCGCCCACCAGCCGGTGAAGCCCAGCAGATCCGACCCCGTCGGCGGAAACCACGGCGCGTCGCCGGCCGCCCAGGCCACCCGCAGGCTGCCGTAGGCGACGGCCCAGCCGACAACGGCGGCAGTCAGAACCCGGCCGGTCGAACGGTCATCCCTTGCCGAAGTGAGCCCCGAAGTGAACATGGTCCCAGCGTGGTCGCCCGACCACCCCGGCGGATCCCCCGTCCTGGGGTCTGTCGTCCCTCGCCGGAGGGAGGCTTCCGGGGCGGACCATCCCGGGACTTGGCGCCTCTGTCAGCCGGCCGGCGGAGCGGGATGCCGGTTGAGGGGCGACTTGTCGCCGACGAGCCAGAAATGGCCGAAAGGGTCGAAGAAGCCGCCCTGCCGATGTGCTCCCCAGAGCGTGGTGTGTTCACGCACGGGGTCGTGGTAGTCCGCCCCGGCCGCCGCGGCACGGTCGGCGAACGCGTCCGGGTCGTCGACGAAGACCTCGATCCGCACCGTCGTGGTCCCGGCCGAGGCCGGGCTCGCGAAATTGTCGTTCTGCGGCTCGGCGAGGAAGAACGGCGCGCCGTCGACCTCCATCCCGACGACCGGCCCGATGTTCCAGAGTTCCGTGGCCCCGAGCGCGCGCCGATACCAGGCCGTGGCCGCGGCGGCGTCCGGCACTCCGAGCATGAGCGAGATGGCGGTCATCGTACGGACGCTACGCCCTGAACCCGGCGGGCGCGTGCGTGATCAGGGGGCGACCTCGGTGAACTCGTCCAGGGGGCCGTGCAGGCGGTTGGCGTGGACAGTCAGGAACGGCTTGCCGGTCATGCCGAGGGCGGCCATGCGCCCGGCCATCGGGTGCTCGCCCAGGCGTACGCGGAAGGCGCCCCGGCCCAGGCGCACGCCGGACAGGCGCATCGGGACCCGGCCCCGCAGCAGACGGCCGGCCTGGGCGCCACGGTCCAGATAGGACCAGGTCGGCAGCGTCGCCCGCAGGGCGAAGGGCAGCCGCAGGCGGCCGTGGCGGATCGAGGCCCGCAACACCTCGGTCGCGCGGTCGCGGACGACGACGTCGGTCTCCATCTTGGAGAATCGCAGGTCGACGTCCATCAGCCATTTCGGCAGGGCCCAGAAGTCCTGGCCCGCCTCGCGGGTGAAGGCGCCGGTCACCGGCAGGTCGACCAGGTGCAGGCCGGGCGGGCCGGACGGGCCGCGCACGAGCAGGCCCACGCCGACCTCGTCGTAGGACTTCAGCGCCCACTCGTCGTAGTGGACGCACATGATCACGCCGAGCGCGCGGCCGAGCACCGCCGACGGGCGCAGCGGCGTCCCGGTCAGCACCGTGCGGGCCGCGGCGAGCTTCGTGGTGAAGACGGCGGCGGTCAGGCGGGCCTCGGTGATCTCCACCGGCAGGGTGATCGTCTCGCCCTGCAGTGACCAGACACCGTCGCCGATCCGCTCCGCCATGCGGTGACCCTATCGTCCGGCGGGTAGCCGGGCCGGGCGGGAAGTGATAGGGCTTCGATATGTCGATGACGACAGTGGGCGTCCTGCGCGAGACCGCCGGCCGCGAACGACGGGTGGCGCTGACCCCGGACGGGGTCGCGCGTCTGCGCCGCACCGGCTTCCGGGTGCTGGTCGAGACCGGCGCCGGACGGAGCGCCTGGTTCGACGACGACGCGTACGCCGAGGCGGGCGCCGACGCCGGGAGCCGGCAGCAGGTGTACGACGAGAGCGACGTCCTGCTGGTCGTGCGGCCGCCCGAGGACGTCGCCGCCCTCGCCGCGGGCCGGGTTCTCGTCGGGCTGCTCGACCCGCTCGGCGATCCCGCGCTGGCCGGGCGGCTGGCGGCCCAGGGCGTGACCGCGATCAGCCTCGACCTGCTGCCGCGCACGCTCAGCCGGGCCCAGCCGATGGACGCGCTCACCTCGCAGGCCAACGTGGCCGGTTACAAGGCCGCGCTGCTGGCCGCCGAGGCGTACGGCGGGTTCTTCCCGATGCTGGTGACCGCGGCCGGCACCTCCCGGCCGGCTCAGGTCCTCGTGCTGGGCGCGGGCGTCGCCGGGTTGCAGGCGCTGGCCACCGCCCGGCGGCTGGGCGCGCTCGTCACCGGCTACGACGTGCGCGAGGCGGCCCGCGCCGACATCGCGTCGACCGGCGCCGCCGTCCTGCAGCTCGACGCCGAGACGCAGGGGAGTGCCGACGGCTACGCGCGGCGGCTGACCGACGAGGCCGCCGCCGCCCAGCTCACGGCCCTGACCCGGGCGGTGCCGCGGTTCGACGTGGTGATCACGACGGCGAAGGTCCCCGGTGGCCGATCGCCGCTGCTGGTCCCGGCCGAGGCGCTGGCCGCGATGCGCCCCGGCTCGGTGGTGATCGACCTGGGCGGCAACGTGGCCGGCGCGGTGGCGGACACGCGCACGGTCACCGATCACGGCGTCACGGTCATCGGCGCCCCGAACCTCGCGTCCACAGTGCCCGTCGCGGCGTCCACGGCGTACGCGAGAAACGTCGTCGCCCTGGTGAGCAGTCTGCTGCCCGAGGGGCGCCTGCCGGCCGGCCGCGCCGACGAGGTCCTGGACGCGGTGCTGGTCACCCACGGCGGCGACGTCGTCCATCCGAGGCTGCGCGACCACCAGGAGACCCGATGAGCCCTCTGCTTCTGGCCGATCTGACCGTCTTCACGCTCGGTCTGCTCGTCGGCTTCGAGGTGATCAGCAAGGTGCCGGCCACCCTGCACACCCCGTTGATGTCCGGCGCCAACGCCGTCCACGGGGTCGTGCTCGTCGGGGTCATGCTGCTCGCGGCCACGATCTCGACCCCGGCCGGCTATGCCCTGCTCGCGGTGGCCGCGTTCTTCGCCGCCATGAACGTGGCCGGCGGCTACGTCGTCACCGACCGCATGCTGGCGATGTTCCGGAGCCGGGGCCGGTCGTGAGCGCCTTCGACACGGTCGTTCATCTGGTCTATCTGGCCTGCGCGTCCGCGTTCGTCGTCGGCCTGCACCTGATGAACGCGCCGGCCACGGCCCGGCGGGGCAACCAGGTCTCGGCGGCCGGCATGGGCCTGGCCATCCTGACGACCGTCGCCGTTCTCGTCGAGGGCGGGCGGATCAACGCGTACGCGGCGTGGGCGCTCGGCCTCGGCACGGCCGCCGGCGCGGTGGCCGGTCTGGTCGCCGCCCGGGTGGTCCGGATGACCGCGATGCCGCAGCTGGTGAGCCTGTTCAACGCGGTCGGCGGCGGCGCGGCGGCCCTGATCGCGCTGGGCGAGCACCCGGCGTCGACCGCGGCCGAGGTGACCGGTGTGCTCGACGTGCTGATCGGCGCGCTCACGTTCAGCGGGTCGCTGATCGCCTCGGGCAAGCTCGCCGGCCGGGTGCCGGGACGGCCGATCGTCGTGCCCCGCGGCCGGCTGATCTCGTTCGGGCTGGCCGTCGTCGCGGCGGTGCTGGCCGTGCTGGTGATCGGCTTCGACGGAGGGGCTCCCGCGCTGTGGGGTGCGGCGGCGACCGCGCTGGCCGCCGGGGTGCTGCTCACGCTGCCGATCGGCGGCGCCGACATGCCGGTCGTGATCTCGCTGCTCAACGCCTGCACCGGCACGGCGGTGGCGATGGCCGGCTTCGTCCTGCAGAGCACGCCGCTGATCATCGCGGGCGCCCTGGTCGGCGCGGCCGGGGCGATCCTGACCAAGCTGATGGCCGACGCGATGAACCGGCCGATCGGGGCGATCATCGCCGGGGACTACGGGACCGGCGACGCGGTCGCGGTGGCGGCCGCTTCGGGCTCGGCCCCGGTCCGGGAGATCACCGCCGACGACGCGGCCATCCAGCTGGCGTACGCGGGACGGGTCGTGATCGTCCCCGGCTACGGGCTCGCCGCCGCCCAGGCCCAGCACGAGGCGGTGGCGCTGGCCCAGGCGCTGACCGAGCGGGGCGTCGAGGTGACGTACGCGATCCACCCGGTGGCCGGGCGCATGCCGGGGCACATGAACGTGCTGCTCGCCGAGGCCAACGCGCCCTACGAACAGCTGGCCGACCTGGAGGAGAGTAACCCCGGCTTCCCGCGCACCGATGTGGCGCTGGTCGTGGGGGCCAACGACGTGACCAACCCGGCGGCCCGGCGGCCCGGCAACCCGGTGTCGGGCATGCCGATCCTGGACGTCGACCGGGCCCGGAGCGTCATCGTGATCAAGCGGTCGCTCGGGCACGGCTACGCCGGCATCGACAACGAGCTCTACGCCGAGCCGCGTACGGCCATGCTTTTCGCCGACGCCAAGGCCGGCCTCGGCGCTTTGCTGGCCGGGCTCTCGACGTACGCCAAATAGCTCGGGACGGCGGGGCCGCCGGACATCAGGAAGATCGTCGTCTTGACATCGAAAGATCCGATTGGAACTCTCGGTGGCGGATCGCTCACTGTCCGCCACCCATCGGGAGTGCCGCCGTGCTCAGTCCGCAGATCGCCGCCCTGCTCGACGACCCGGGTTCGCTCGACGAGTTCTGGCTGCGGGTCACGGCGTCGGGCACCCCGCTGGTCGAGCCCTGGCGCGACGGCTCACGACTGGTCACGTTCCTGTGGCGGGGCCCGGCTCGCGGTGCCCGGGTGTGGTGGGGCCTGGACGTCGCCCTCGAGCAGATGCCCGGCACCGATCTCTGGTACGCGACCCGGGTCCTGCCGTCCGACCTGCGCACGATCTACTGCATCGCGCACGACAGTGCCGACGCGCTCCCGGCCGACGACTCCGGGGAGGGAACGTGTCATGTGGACGCGCACAACCCGCTGCGGCACTTCTTCCCCGGCGAGCCCGGCGACCCGGACGACCACGACGCCTGGCTCTCGGTGCTCTCGCTGCCCGACGCGCCCGGTGAGCCCTGGCTCGACCCGCGCCCCGGCGTCCAGGCCGGAACCCTGCTCGAGGCGCCGCTGTCGCATCCCGTGACGGTCCACCGCCCGGCCGGTACGCCGACGGACGGATTGCCGGTGCTGGTGGTCTTCGACGGCTGGATCGCCCGCACGGCCCAGCGGATCCCCACCATCCTCGACAATCTGGTCGCCGCCGGGGAGATCGCCCCGGTCGTCACCCTCTTCGTCAGCAACCACGCGGCCACCCGCGACGAGGACCTGACGCCCGGCTCCGACCTGGCCGCCTACCTCACCCGGACCCTGCTGCCCTGGGCCCGCGCCGAACTGGGCGCCGGAGCCGACGGCCGGGCCAACATGGTCGCGGGCGTCTCCCGGGGCGGTCTCGCCGCCGCCCACCTGGCCCTGGCCTCGCCCGACTCGTTCGGCGCGGTGATCTCGCAGTCGGGCAGCTTCTGGTGGCCCGACGACAACCCGGGCGCGGTGATGCGCGAGGTCGCCCGGCGGCCCCCGGCCGACATCCGGTTCTACCTGGACGTCGGGATCTTCGAGACCCAGCCCGGGCCGGGCGGCCTCACCCAGATCGACGTGAACCGGGCCATGCGCGACGCGCTGCGACAGCGCGGCTATCCGGTCTCCTACGCCGAGTACACCGGTGGACACGACTACATCAACTGGCGCCGTACCTTCGCCGACGGCCTGATCGCGGTGGCCGGGGTCCACGCGTCCTGACTGTTCTCGGCCGGCTTTGTAAAGTCAGCGGCCATGGAGATCCTCTCGGGTGGCATCAACGAGATCGTCCGCGTCGGCGACACCGTGCGCCGCCCCGCCGGACCGTGGTCGCCCAACGTCCACGCGCTACTGCGCCACCTGGAGGCCGACGGCTTCACCGGCGCGCCGCGCGTCCGGCCCGAGACCTCCGACGGGTACGAGTACCTGTCGTTCCTGCCCGGCGACGTCTCGAACTACCCGGCGACGCCCGCGGCGGCCTCGCCCGAAGCCCTGACCAGCGCGGCGGCGTTGCTCCGGTCCTACCACGACGCGACCGTGGACTTCGCCGCCGGGACGCCGCACGACGGCTGGCAGGTGCCGGCTCGCGACCCGGTCGAAGTCGTCTGCCACGGCGACTTCGCCCCGCACAACTGCGTCCTCGACGGCTCCCGCGTCACCGGCCTGATCGACTTCGACTTCGCCCACCCCGGCCCGCGACTGTGGGACGTCGCCTACGCCGTCTACCGCTGGGTGCCGCTCACCGCCCCGGACAATCCCGACGGCTTCGGCGCGAGCCCGGCCCAGGCCGCCCGGCTGCGCACGTTCTGCGACACGTACGGCCTGGACCCGGCCGCCCGCGCCGCCCTGGTCTCCGCGGTGGCCGCCCGGTTGCAGGCGCTGGTCGCGCTGATGCGGGCCGAGGCCGCGGCGGGCAGCGAGGCCTTCGCCGGCCACCTGGCCGCCGGCCACCACGTGCGCTACCTCGCCGACGCCGACTACGTCCTGGCCCAGCGGGAAGTCTTCGAGGAGCACCTCCTTGGCCAGTAAGCCTCTGATGACCGAGCGCCCACTGCTCTTTCTCGATGTGGACGGACCGCTCATCCCCTTCCGGGCCCGCCGCGACGAACGTCGCAGCGGGGACGAGGAGACGGGGAACCCGCTTCTGGGACGGCTCGAACCGGCGGACGGGCGCCGGCTGCTGGAGCTCGGGTGCCGGCTGGTCTGGGCCACCACGTGGATGGCCGAGGCCAACGACGTGGTCGCGCCCCGTCTGGGACTGCCCGCGCTTCCGGTCGTCGAATGGCCGGACGAGGACGACGTGCCGATGCGGGGCATGCACTGGAAGACGGCGTTCCTGACCCGGTGGGCGGACGGGCGGCCCTTCGTCTGGCTGGACGACGAGATCGGCGAGGCCGACCGGCGGTGGGTGGCCGGCCGGCACCCCGGGCCGGCGCTGTTGCACCGGGTCGACCCGGCGGCCGGGCTGACCGAAGCGGACTTCGCGGCTGTGCGTCGGTGGGAGCCCCGTTCGAGGTAGGCGGATCGGGCAACGGGTCCGAGGGGGACGGGGGATTCCCTTGAGGGCGGTTCTGTTCGTAGCGTGATGGCATCACGGCGGAACGCTACGAAGGAGTCCGGGTGGTGACTCGGCACAGATGGACCCGCCTGGCCTCGGCCGGCCTGGTCACGTTCGTGGCCTGGGCCATGACCGGGCAGGCGTCGGCGATCGTGAGCCCGCGCATCGAGGCCCGCGCCGACCTCGGCATCGCGGCCGTCGTCCGGGTGGAGGCCGACCATGGGCTCCTGGACGACGGCCTGGCCTGCACGGGAACGCTGATCGCGCCCCAGTGGGTGATCACCGCGCAGCACTGCACCAACCTGGACCGGCAACCGGGGCGGGCCTACAGCGCCCGCGATCTGGTGGTCCGGCCCGCGGCGCCGGACCGGGCCCGGTGGGCGGTCGTCGCCGTGTGGCGGATGGGCGGCTACAACGACAAGACGCTGGCCAACGATGTCGCCCTGCTGGAGCTGGCGCGACCCGTGACGTCGGTGACGCCGGCCCGGATCGCTACCCGGGCGGCGCCGGCCGGGGCGGCGGCCGAGGTCCACGGGTTCGCCGGGCGGCCGGAGCAGCATGTGGGGCGGGTGCGGATCACCAGCCTGGCCGCCGTGAACACCGGGCCGTGCCTGTTCCCGGACGCGCCCGGGGCTTCCATGAGCTTCGTGACGTCGGTCGATGGCGGCTCGTCGCGGGGGGACAGCGGCGGGCCGATGTTCGTGCGGCGCGCCGGGCTGCTCGAGCTGCACACGGTGACCGCGGGCGCGGCCGACCGGGTCTCCTGCGAGGCGCCGGACCTGCGCGGGCGCCCGCAGTCCTGGGTCGGGATCTACAACCGGGTCGACCGGGCCAGCGTCGCCTGGGGCTTCATCACGGCGCACGTGCCGTCGCTCTGAACCCGGCCGGGGTCGGCGGAACCCGGCCGGGGTCGGCGCTTCGGGCCGCCCGGCACCCCTCAGGCGAGGGGGTGCCGGGGTGATACGGCCGATTCCGCCGGTACGGCAATCGTCCATAGCGTGGAGGCGGCACCTCGAGCTTCTTGAGGAGCCGGCGACGACCCCCGCGGGAACCGGGGTCGTGGCCGGCCGCCGGGGTGATCGCCGCCGGGGGGAACGCTCGTCCAGGCGCGCGGCGGTGATCACGTAACCGGGGGTGGGCGGGCAGCCGGGGCGGCGGCCCGCCCACCGACGGCCGGGCGGGGTCGCGGCCGGCGTACGGGAAAACGGATGATGAGGGCATGGACTACCCGACCGCGCTCGGTTCGCTGTTCACCCCTGAGGGACGTCACGACCCCTACCCGGCCTACGACGTCCTGCGGGCGCACGCCCCTGCCTTCCTGGCCCCCGACGAACGCTGGTACGTGACCACCCATGCCCTGATCAACCGCCTGCTGCGCGACCCCGCCCTGCGGCAGGCCGACGCGAAGGACTACGACGAGTTCTGGCCCGAGTGGCGGCAGAACCGCGGCGTCGCCTCGGTGGTGCTGTCGATGCTGCAGGCCAACCCGCCCGACCACACCCGGGTGCGCCGGGCCGCCGCGGCGACCTTCACGCCCCGCCGCATCAACGGCCTGCGCGACGTCATCGCCGGGCAGGCCGAGGAACTGATCAGGGCGATGCCGGCGACCGCCGACTTCATGACCGCGTTCGCCTACCCACTGCCGATCGCGGTCATCTGCGCGCTGCTGGGCGTGCCGGCCGGCGACCGCGCCTGGTTCCGGCAGCGCGCCGCCGACCTGACCGTGGTGCTCGAGCCGGTCAGCACGATCGAGGAGATGGAGCGGGCCGACGCGGCCGGGCGCGACCTCGAGGACTACCTCATCGGCCTGATCGCCGAGCGGCAACGCGAACCGCGGGAGGACCTCACGAGCGCGCTGATCGCCTCCGGGGACACGCTGACCGGCGCGGAACTGCTCGCCAACCTCGTGCTGCTGCTGGTGGCCGGTTTCGAGACCACGGCCAACCTGCTCGGCATGGGCCTGCACCTGCTGCTCGAGCGCCCGGAGCAGGCCGGGCGGCTGCGCGCCGACGCCGGCCTGGCGCCCAACTTCGTCGAGGAGATCCTCCGGTACGAGTCACCGGTGCAGCTGACGTCGCGGTTCACCACCCGGCCGCTCGACCTCGGTGACGGCCTCAGCGTGCCGGCCGGCGCCGGGCTGACGATGCTGCTCGGGTCGGCCAACCGGGACCCGGCCCGCTACGACGACCCGCACCGGTTCGACCCGGACCGGCCGGCCGTCCAGCCGGTCTCGTTCGGCGGCGGCGCGCACTACTGCCTCGGCGCCCCGCTGGCCCGCCTCGAAGCGCAGGTGGCCTTCCCCATGCTGCTCACGATGCTGCCCCGGCTGGCCCTGGCCGGACCGGCCGAGCGCCGCGACCGGCTGGTCATGCGCGGCTTCTCGACGCTGCCGGTCACGACCGGGTGAGCCGCTGCCGGCCACGACCGAATGAGGCGCCGCCGGTCACGACCGGGTGAGCCGCACCTCGCGATAGCCGCGCAGCACGAACGTGGGCCGGTTGACCGGCTCGGCGGCCAGCTCCAGCCGGCCGGGCAGCAGCGCCTCCAGGGCAGCCCGCAGCTCGATGCGGGCCAGCGGCGCCCCCAGGCAGAAATGCAGGCCGGCGCCGAACCCGAGGTGCGGGTTGGGGCTGCGGCCCACGTCGAAGGCGTCCGGCGCGGTGAACACGGCCGGGTCCCGGTTGGCCGCGCCGAGCAGCGCCGCGATCGACGCGCCGGCCGGAATCCGTACGCCCCCGATCGTCACGTCCTCGGCGGCGGTCCGCACGAACATGTGCAGCGGGGAGTCGTACCGGATCATCTCCTCGGCCGCCGTCGCGATCAGCGACGGGTCGGCCCGCACCCGGGCCAGCTCGGCCGGGTGCCGCAGCAACGCGACCAGGCCGCCGCCGAGTGCGTTGACCGAGGCCTCGTGGCCGGCGTTGAGCAGCAGGATCGCCGAGGCGACCAGCTCGTCGGCGGAGAGCCGATCGGAGCCGTCCCGCACCGACACCAGGTGGCTGATCAGGTCGTCGGCCGGTTCGGCGGTCCGCTGCCGGGCCAGCCGGCGCAGATAATCGGCGAACTCGCGGCACGCTTCCAGGGCGTCGGCCTCGACCTGCGGGGTCCGTGACACCTCGTACATCCGCACGATCGCCGCCGACCACGGCCGCAGCCTGGGCCGGTCGGCCTCGGGAACGCCCAGCAGCTCGGCGATGACCGCGACGGCCAACGGCTCGGCCACGTCGGCGAGCAGGTCGAAGGCCGGTCCCGCGTCGCGTACGAGGGTGACGGCCGTCGCCGCGACGGCGGGACCCAGCCGGGCCACGTGGCCGCGCGCGAACGCCCGGGCCACCAACGACCGCAGCCGGGTGTGGACGGGCGGTTCGTTCTCCATCATCTGGTTGCGGTGCAGCAGATTGAACGGCTCGTACCGCCCGGCCGGTTCACGGTCGCGCCAGAACCGCCCGAGCCGCCGGTCGCGCAACACCGCGCCGGCCGCCGCGTGAGTGGCCGCGAGAAACTGCCCGGTCGGCTCGTGCCAGGTCACCGGGCCGCTCTCGCGAAGCCGGGCCAGTTCCGGGTACGGGTCCTGAAGGAACGCCGGATCGGCGAAGTCGACGGTCACGCACTCCATCCTGGACGACCACCCGGCGCCGGACCAGCACGCCGACTCCCACGGTGGCACGGGCGCTACTCTGAGGATCTTTGGGAGGCAGGCCGGGTGTCATGACCAGAATCGACCTCGTCGTCCCGGAGGAACTGGAACCGGAACTGGTGATCCCGCCGCTGGCGGTCACCGACGGGACTGCCGACCCGGAATGGGTCGAGGTGCCGGTCAGCGACTGGCGGCTCGGTCGACGGACCATGCTGCGGCTCCCTTTGGACCGGCGGAGCGCCCGGAGCGCCCGCCGGTTCGTGCGGCTGAGGCCGTGGGAGCCGGTGACGAGGCTGGTCTTCGGGGCTGCCTCGCTGACGTTCGTCCTCGCCGACCTGTCGCCGTCGCAGAACCGGGTGGCTCTCGTCGTGGCCGCCGCCGCGCTCGCGACCTCGTTCTTCCTGTACGGGCGCGGGCTGCCGCGGCAGGTGCCGACCCGCAACCGCGCCGGCGACCTCCGGTTGCCCGGCGTTGCCGAGCCGGTCGCCCTGGCCTGGATGGCCGCCAATCCCGGCGTGACCGCCGCCGAGTGACCTGGCGCACAGGGTTCGGGCAATCCACCCGACTGCTCAGATGGAGACACGTTCGTGCCTCTCCGGTTTTGCGGATCAGAACCGGAGAGTCACGTGGTCATGGGACTGCTCGGCCGGCCGCATGGCCGGTGCGCTCGACCAGGCCGTCGCCCGCCTGCGCGTTCCGCGTGGGCCGTCAGTTGAAGGCGCGGGCCATCGACGCCTGCTCCTCCAGGACCTCGCCGATGCGGGCCTGGACGGCGTCGAGCTGGGCGATCGTCTCGCCGGTCGTGCGGATGCCGCCGGCGACCGATTCGGCGCTCGACTGCAGCGCCGCGATCTGCTCGGAGACCCGTTTGGTGGCCTCCGCCGTCTCCCGCGCCAGTTCCTTGACCTCACCCGCGACGACGGCGAAGCCCTTGCCGATCTCGCCCGCCCGGGCCGCCTCGATGGTCGCGTTGAGGGCCAGCAGGTTGGTCTGGTCGGCGATCGACGAGATGATCTGGATGACGTCGCCGATCGCCGCCGACGCGTCGTTGAGCGAGGACACGTCCCCGGTCATGTCCGAGGCCCGCCCGACCGCCTCGTCGGCCACCCGGCTGGCGTCGGCCGTGGCCGTCCTCAACCGGTCGACCGTGTCCAGCAGGGCCCGCGCGTTCCGGGCCGCCGTCTCGGCGCCACGGACCACGTCGAGGCGCTGCGACACCAGCTGCTGCACGTTGCGCAGGGCGTCCATCCGCGAGTCGGACAGCTCGACGAACTCGGTGGTGAAGAAGTCCATCGTGCCGACGATGTGGTCGCCGCTCGAGATCGGGAAACAGACCCCGGAGCGGACGCCGGCCCGCTGGGCCGCGGGGGCCCGGACGCAGTCGGTCAGCTGACCGATGTCGCGCACGAAGACGAGGTCGCGGGCCCGCCACGCCCGTCCCGACAGGCCGACGCCCTCGGCGAAGGTGGCCGCCAGCGTCACCTTGCGGAACTCCTCGCCGGCGTCGCCCGACTCCACACAGAACCGCAGCACGTTGTCGTTCTCGTCGATCTGCCAGTACGACCCGTAGGCCCAGTGGAAGGCGGTGCGCACGGCGTCGAGGGCCGATTTGAGGGCGATCGACGAGTCGGTGGTGTGCCCGAGCGCGGCGACCACGTTGGTCACGGCCAGCCGGTCGTCGGCGATCTGGCGGGTGTAGTACGCGGTGAGCGCGGCCACCCGGGCCTGCTCGGCCACCCGCCCGATGGCCGCCCACTTGCTGGCCAGCGCGGCGTCGGGCGCCATCTCGCGGCGCGCGTAGTACTCCATCACCGAGAAGACCTTGTGGCCCTTGGTGGTCGGGACCGCCGTGGCCGACACGGCGCCGGCCCGGTGCGCCGCCGTGAACCGCGGGTCGCCACCGGCCGACGCGGCGGTGAAGTAGACGGCGTGGCCCGTACGGGCCGCTTGCTGAACCATGCCGGGCACCCCGCCGCCGCCGAGCGTGCCCGCGAGCTTGCCGCACTCGAACTCGAGCCGGGGTGTGCCGCCGTCGACGAGCCACACGGCGACGTAGTCGAAGTCATAGAACTCGAGGTGGGTGGAGGCGTAGATCCGCCAGCTGCTGGCCTCGTCGGTGGCGTTCTCGAGGTTGCTGACCAGCTCTTCGAGCGCTTCGATGTCGCGCGGCAGCTCGCGCGGCGGGGTGGGCTCGTCCAACGCCCGCTTTCCGAACAGACCCATGGTGTCAGGTTACGGAGTGTTATGCGGTCTTTAGGGGTCTATGGCGATACAGGTGCCGGGAGCGGATGCCGGCCTCGTCTCGTCCGTTGATCGGACCCGTGTTGCTTTCAGGACCCGACGTGCACGCCGGGGCGGCGGGCCTGGTCGGGTTCGTGCCTCCGGATGATCTCGCGGGTGACCGGGGCCGTGTCGCCCCGGCCGAGCAGGAAGTAGCGCACCATGTGTACCAGGGGGCTGCCCTCGGCCCAGGCGAAGTAGCAGTGCGGGCGTACGCCGGTGGCGTCGCGCAGGGCGAGCAGGATCGCGGCGATGGCATTGGGCGCGGCGGGGGCCTCGGTGCGCAGGATGCGGTAGCCGTCGACGTCGATGCCCCGCACGAGCAGGGTGTCGCTGAATCCTGAGGGGTCGACGACGTCGATCTCCAGGAACAGGATGTCGTTGGCGCCCGGGACCGGGTTGTCGCCGCGCTGCTCGTGTTCCTTGAACCGGTATTCGGCGGCGTCACCGGTCTGGCGGCGGTGGGCGACCAGGTCGAGGGCGCCGTCGAAGTCGAGCGATTCGGTGATGAACCGGCGGGCGGTCTCGTCGAACTCGATGCTGTCCACGCGCAGCTCGGTGGTGCGGCTGACCCGGGAGATCAGGGAGACAGTGATGATGCCGGCGATGAACAGGCCGGAGATGGCGATGCCGTCCGGCTTCTCGCGGATGTTCTCCACCAGCGCGTAGCCCAGGATCAGGGTGAGCAGGGCGAACCCGGCCGTGGCGCCGCGTCTGCGGTGGCGGGACGCCCAGACGGTGACAGCGAAGGCGCCGGAGACCATCATGGCCAGGATGCCGGTGGCGTAGGCGCCGGCCTGGGCGTTGACGTCGGCGTCGAAGGCGATCGTGATGATGACGGTGATGGCGGTGTAGACGAGCACGACCGGTCGCACGGCACGGCCCCATTCGGGCGCCATGCCGTAGCCGGGTAGGTAGCGCGGGACGATGTTGACCAGGCCGGCCATCGCCGACGCGCCGGCGAACCAGAGGATCAGGATGGTGCTGATGTCGTACGCGGTGCCGACCGCCTCGCCCAGCTGCTCGTGCGCCAGCCAGGCCAGCGCCCGTCCCGCCGCCTCGCCGCCCGGCTCGAACTCCTCGGCCGGGATGAGCACGGTCGTGACGAAGCTGGCCGCGAGCAGGTAGACGCTCATGATGAGCGCGGCCGTGGTGAGCAGTTTCCGGCTGTTGCGAATGCGGTTCTCGAGGTTCCCGGCGGCGACCAGCGGCATCATGCTGACCCCCGTCTCGAAGCCGGACAGGCCCAGTACCAGCAGCGGGAACGCGACCACGGCGGGTTGCAGCAGCCCTCCGACGCCGCCGCCGCCCACGTCGCCGAGCGCGGACGTCCAGGCCGACCAGGCGGCCCCGTCGGTGATGACGTGGACCAGGCCGGCCCCGATGACCAGCGCGTTGAGGCTGAGGAAGATGGCCACCAGCGGGATGGCGACGCTGACGGCTTCGCTGAAGCCGAGCAGGAAGACGAAGCCGAGCAGCAGGAGCAGGGCCACGGTCAGCGCGACCTCGTGGCCGTGCAGGAACGACGGGAAGAACGGGTTCTCCACCACGTGCACGCTGGCGTCCGCCGCCGACAGGGTGATCGTGATCAGCCACGACGTGGCGACGAAGCCGAGCAACACCAGCACGAAGAGCTTGCCTTGCCAGAACGGCAGCAGCCGCTCCAGCATCGAGACCGAGCCGGCGCCGTGCGGGCTCTCCCGGGCCACCCGCCGATACATCGGCAGCACCCCGAACAGGGTGAGAGCGACGATCAACAGGGTGGCCAGGGGAGAGACCGCTCCCGCCGCGGCGACGGCGATGGCCGGGACGTAGGCCAGGCTGGAGAAGTAGTCCACCCCGGTCAGGCACATCACCTTCCACCACGAATGCTGCTCGCCGTGCCCTTCCCCGGCCGCGGGCCCGATCGGCTGCACCCGGTGGCGCAGCAGCCAACCGGCCACCCCCGTCGACGGCGGCGCCTGGTGGGCCGGGGACGCCATGGTCGCGGGTACGGCGTACTCGGGTGGCGCCTGCTGCGGACCGCCTTGATCGTTCACCCGGTCAGGGTACGAGGCGACTGCGCCGATCGCCCGACCGAAACCTCCTGGGACCGGGCTTCCGGCGTTAACAACGCGTCAAAAATTCGCACCGCCAGTGGTGCTTGCCCTGAATGCCCTGCCGAGCTGAGCCGTCCCGAATCGTCGTCTCGCCGTGATCTCAGGCGGTGAGCTCGGCGAGCGCGTCCGCGAAGACGGAGTGGTGGCGCTCGACGTCGGCCGTCGTCGTCTGGGGCGCCATCAGCGCCATGTTGTGGAACGGGGTCAGCAGCACGCCGCGGTTGGCCAGGTAGACGTGCAGGAAGTCCTCGAGCTCGGCGTCGGCCACGGCGGCCGACTCGGTGCCGTTGCGCGGGGCGGGGTCGGCGAACCGGTACTCCACCCGGGCGCCCAGCTGACTCACCGACCACGGCAGGTCGTACCCGTCGATGATCTTGCGGAGCCCGGTCGCGAAGGCCGTCGCCGTCATGATCATGCCGTCGAAGGCCGGCTCGGTGAGCACCTCCTCGAGGCACGCGCGGGCCGCCGCCATCGAGACCGGGTTGCCGGCCAGGGTGCCGCCGACCCCGCCCATGTCGACCAGATCCAGATCGGTACGACCGAGGATCTCGCCGGCCAGTCCGGCGCTCAGCCCGTACGCCCCGATCGGGATGCCGCCCGCGATCGCCTTGCCGATCGTCAGCACGTCGGGGGAGAGGTCCCAGGCCGCGGTGGCGCCGCCCGGCCCGGCCGAGAACGTGTGCGTCTCGTCGTTGATCAGGTAGGCGCCGTACCGGCGGGTCAGCTCGCGCACCCCGGCGAGGTAGCCCGGCTCGGGCAGCACGATGCCGATGTTCGTCAGGGCCGGCTCCATGAGCACCGCCGCCACGTCGCCGTGGGCCAGTTCGCGTTCCAGACCGGCCAGGTCGTTGAACTCGGCCACCCGGCTCGTCGCGGTCACGTCGACCGGCGCGCCGACGTTGCCCTCGCGGCTCACGCCGTGCCCGTCCGGGCCCACGACGATCAGCGACTCGTCGACCGAGCCGTGGTAGCAGTAGCTGTTGACCAGGATCTTGGGCCGGCCGGTGACCGCGCGCAGCAGGCGGATGGCCCAGCGGTTCGCGTCGGTCGCGGTCAGGGCGAAGCTCCAGTACGGCAGGCCGAAGCGGCGGCTGAGCTCGGCCCCCACGGCCGCCGCGTCCTCGGTCGGCATCATCGTGGTGGCGCCGCCCAGCGTGCCGAGCCGCCGGGTGACCGCGTCGACCACCGGCGCGGGGGAGTGCCCGGCCATCGCGCCCGTGTCACCCAGGCAGAAGTCCAGATATTCGTGGCCGTCGACGTCGGTGACGCGGTTGCCGGACGCCCGCTCGAAGTACACCGGGAAGCCCGCCGCCGTCTTGTTCATCCAGGTCATCGGGACCCGGCCGAAGAGGTGGTCGGCGCGCTGGTAGGCGGCGGCCGAACGGGGCCGGCGCTCGGCGAAAACGGTGCGCTCGCGAGCGGCGAGGGCAGCCAGGCGGGCGCGATCAACTCCGGAATCCGTCGTCATGGCGAGACGCTACCAATGGTTCGGTCTCCGAAGCGAGACCCTGCGAGCGATTCCGCAGCAGCCTCGCGAGGATCACCGGACCGGCCGGCTCGTCGAGGAAGTGGTCCGACCTTTTGTGAAGTCGCTCGCTCACGCTCATGTCGGGGCCCGGCCCTCCGATGACCGGACGTGAGAAACGGGCGGCTCTGGATGTGGTGGCTCGCGGCCGGCGTGGTCGCGACCGCGGTTCACTTCGTGCTGCCCGAAGGCGGCCTGGCCGGCAGCGTCGTCTACGACCTCATCGGGCTGGCGACCGCGGTGGGCATCCTGCTCGCGCTGCGCCTGCACCGCCCGGAGCGGCCCGCGATGTGGCGCTGGTTCGCCGCCGGGCAGATCACCTTCGTGATCGGCGACGTGATCTACGGCTACTACGAGCAGGTCCTGGACAAGTCGCCGTATCCGTCGCCGGCCGACGTGTTCTACCTGGCGTCGTATCCGATGCTCGTCATGGGTCTGCTCCTGCTCGTGCGCCGGCGCCGCAGCGGGAGCGGCGACCTGATCGACGCCGCGATCGTGGCCACCGGGATCGGGCTGGTCTTCTGGCTCTTCGTGCTGCAGCCGGTGGCCGCCGACGCCGGGGTCTCCGCGCTCGAGCGCGTCACGACGGTCGCCTACCCGGCCGCCGACACGTTGCTGATCGCGCTTCTCGCGCGCCTGTTCACCAGTGGTGGAGCCCGGTCGCCGAGTGCCCGGCTGCTCGTCGCCGGCGCCGTGCTGATGCTCGCGGCCGACACCGCCTTCGCCGTGCTCCCGCTCTACACCTCGGCCTCGTTGCACCTGGCCGACCCGATCTTCCTGCTCTCGTACGTGCTGTGGTCGGCCGCCGCGCTGCACCCGTCGATGGCCGGCGAGCGCGGTGGCGGCGCTCGCGGCGCCGCCACCGTGGGCCCGTCGCGGCTCCTGCTTTTCGGCGCCTGTTCGCTGCTCGCGCCCGCTCTGCTGTTCGTGCCCGGGATCGGCGGCAGCCCGATCGGCCGGTTCTCCGTCGCCGTCGGGGCGGGCGCGCTCATCCTGCTGGTCATCGCCCGGATGTCGGGCTTCGTCTTCGAGGTGCGGCGGCAGTCGGCCGAGCTGACCCGGGCCGCCATGCAGGACGAGCTCACCGGCCTGGCCAGCCGCCGGTGCCTGGAGGACACGCTGCGCGACGCCCTGGCCGGCGGCGGCCGCCCGCAGATCGCGCTGCTCGGGCTGAACGGCTTCAAGAACGTCAACGACGAGCTCGGGCGCCCGGTCGGCGACCGCCTGCTGACCTCGCTCGCCACGCGGCTGCGCGCCGTGGCGCCGGACGACGCCCTGATCGCCCGCATCGGCGGCGACGAGTTCGCGGTGCTGCTCGTCTCGTCGAGCGCCGAGGAGGCCCGCACGGTGGCCTCGACGCTGGCCCACACGCTGAGCGCCCCGGTCGCGGTCGGCGGCCACGAGCTGTACGTCGGGGTCGCGATCGGCCTGGCCGGGGGCGCCGGCGTCACGCCGGTGGAGCTGTTGCGCCAGGCCGAGTCGGCGATGTACGCGGCCAAGCAGACCGGCGAGCCGGTCCGCCGCTGGTCGCCCACGCTGGACGAGCGGGCCGGCGAGTTCGTCCGCCTCGGCGCCGAGATCCGCGCGGCCCTCGACAGCGGCCAGTTCCGCGTCGTCTACCAGCCCATCGTCGACCTGCCGTCGGGCCGGGTGGCCGCCGTCGAGGCCCTCGTCCGCTGGGAGCACCCGACCCGGGGCCTGGTCAGCCCGGCCGCGTTCATCCCGGTCGCCGAGCGCAACGGCCTGATCGTCGAGCTGGGCGAATGGATCCTGCGCACCGCCTGTCACCGGCTGGCCGCCTGGCGCGCGTCCCTCGGCGCCGGCGCGCCCGACCGGGTGAGCGTCAACGTCTCGGCCCGCCAGCTCGCCCGTCCGCACTTCGCCGCCACGGTCGCGGCGGCACTGGCCGACAGCGGCCTGCCCGCCTCGTGCCTGGCCGTCGAGGTGACCGAGACCGCCGTCTTCGAGGGTGGTCAGGCCGTGGTCGCGCTGCACGAGCTGCGGGCGCTCGGCGTACGCATCGCCCTCGACGACTTCGGTACGGGGCACTCGTCGCTCGGCCTCCTGCAGACCGTCCCGGTCGACATCCTGAAGGTCGACAAGTCCTTCGTCGACGACGTCACGGAGGCCGGCCGGCACACGGTCATCGCCGAGGCGCTCTATCAGGTCAGCTCGGGCCTGGGACTGGTCGCGGTGGCCGAGGGCGTCGAGACGGCGGCCCAGGCCGAGGCCCTGCACCGCATCGGCTACCGCTATCTGCAGGGCTTCCACTTCGGCCGGCCGGTCGCCGACCCGGATTTCGCCCTGACCACCGTGATCGCCACGGCCGAGCCGCAGGAGGCGCGGGCCTGACGCGCCGCCCTCGGGGAGCTGGGCCGGTCAGTCGACGGCGTCGACGAACTTCAGGAAAGCCGCGGCGAGGGCGTCGGGCGCTTCCTGGGCCACGAGATGCCCGGCGCCCTCGATGTGGACGCCGGTGACCTCGCCCGCGGTGACCTGCCGGAAGGTCTGCTCGGTGAAGGGGGCGTTGACGCCGTCGACGGCGAGGACCGGGACGGTCAGGGGGTTCGCCTCGGCCAAGGCCTTGGTCGCGCCGTTGTCGGTGAAGAGGGACTGATACAGCCCCGACGTCCCGGCCCACCCGTCCGGGCCGGCGTAGGTGCGGAGGAACTCGTCGACGTCGGCCTCGGTCAGGGCGTCCTTCGTCGCGGACATCAGGGGATAGGCCCAGTCGGCGAGCAGCCGCCGTTCGTTGCCCGGCAGCAGCAGCTGCGGGATGCCGGGCGCGCCGAGGAAGCCGACGTGCCAGGAGCCGCCGTGGTTGACGTCGGCGAGCATCTCGAGCCCGTACCCGGCCAGGGTCGTCTCGACGCCGGTGAGGCTGAGGACGTCGCCGGCATGGGTGGCGGCGAGGCGGTGGACGACCCCGCCGCTGATGTCCTGGCCGAGCAGGTGCACCGGCCCGGCGCCGAGGTGGGCGATCAGGTGGTGCAGGTCCTCGGCCGAGGTGGCCACCGAGTAGTCGCCGCCGGCGTGGCTGGAGTCGCCGAAACCGCGCAGGTCGACGGCGAAGACGCGGTGGCCGCCGGCCAGCAGCGGGATCAGCTTGCGGAAGGCCCACCAGGTCTCCGGCCACCCGTGGACGAGCAGGATCGGCGAACCGGTCGAGCCGGCCGCGACGTAGTGCAGCCGGGCGCCGTTGACCTCGGCCAGGTGATGGGTGACGCCGGCGATCGTGGCGCCGGCGGGGGTGACGACGGACATCTGCAGCTCCTCGGAGGGCTTTCAGAAAGACAAGTTACCTGTCTAATAATAGACAGTAAGCTTGTCTAAGTCAAGCGTCAGATACCCTGCTCCCATGTCTCGATCGGGCGCCGACCTCGCCCTGCTCCTCCTCGGCGGCTTCCGGACCTTCGCCGATCGGGCGACGGCGGAGCTCGCCGCGCGGGGATACGAGGATGTGCGGCCCGTCCACGACTTCGCCCTGCAGGCGATCCTCTCGGGCGCCGACAACGCCTCCGAGCTCGGCCGGCGCATGTCGGTCACCAAGCAGTCGGCGGCCCAGACGATCGCGGTCCTGGAGGAACGCGGTTATGTCCGGCGCGAGCCCGACCCGACCGACCGGCGCCGCATGCGCCTGCAGGTCACCGAGCGGGGGCTCGAGATGCAGCGGACGGGGGCGGCCATCTTCCAGACCCTGCGCGAGCAGTGGGAGAGCCAGGTCGGGGCCGGCGCCGTCCGGGACGTCGAGCGCGCGCTCCGGCAGCTCGTCGGCACCGGCCCGGTGCAGCTGGACACGCCCGGGTGGCTGATCCAGGACCTCGGCGGAGACAGCTGACCCCGGCCGGGGGCAAGTGACTTTCGCGGGGCACTGAACCGACCGGGCCCGCTCATCCGTTTCCCCTGGCGTGCCCGAGATCCAGGACGGCCGGCCGGCCGTCGAGAGCCGCCGTGCCCGTTTCCTCGCCCGATCCGGCGCCCTCACCCGTCGGCCGGGGGTCCAGCTCACGCTGACGATCCTGGCCGGCGTGCTGCTCTTCGCGGCTCTGATCTTCCCGAACATCCTGTCCCGCCTGACCCCGCTGGGCTTCCTGCGCATCCCCGTCGAGGGAGCGGTGATCCTCGGCCTGCTGGCGGTGCTGCCGCCGCGGGCCCGGCGGGTCTTCGGGGTCGTGGCCGGCGGTGTCGTCGGTCTGCTGGTCCTCGAGAAATGCCTGGACATGGGCTTCTTCGAGGAGCTGAACCGCCCGTTCGACCCGGTGCTCGACTGGGTGCTGTTCGACGACGCGTTCAGCTTCGCCACCGACTCGTACGGCCGGTTCGCGGCCGTCGCCGCGGTGGTCGCGATCCTCGTCCTGGTCGTCGCCGTCCTCGCGGTGACCTGCTGGTCCGTCCTGCGGGTGGGGGCGCTGGCCGGCCGTCACCGCAAGAGGTCGGCCATCGCGGCCGGCGGGGCCGGCGTGGCCTGGGCGCTGTCGTTCACGCTCGGCCTGTCGGTCTGGGGTGCGGTGCCGGTCGCCGCGCGCAGCACCGCCACGTACGCCTGGGACCGGGCCCACCAGGCCCGCGCCGGGCTGCGCGACGAGGCCAAGTTCGCCGAGGAGGTGCGGCAGGACCCGTTCAAGGCCGTGCCGCCGCCGCAGATGCTCACGGCCCTCGAGGGCAAGGACGTGATCTTCACGTTCGTCGAGAGCTACGGCCGCAGCGCCGTCGAAGGCATCGCCCTGGCGCCGACCGTCACGCCGGTGCTCGACCGGGGCACGGCCGAGCTGGCCCGGGCCGGCTTCGCCGCGCGCAGCGGCTGGCTCACCTCGCCCACGTTCGGCGGTGGCAGCTGGCTGGCCCACGCGACGTTCGAGTCCGGTCTGTGGATCAACAACGAGCAGCGCTACCGCAACCTGGTCGCGACCGACCGCCTCACCCTGACCAGGGCGTTCAAAAATGCGAGCTACCGCACCGTGAGCGTCATGCCCGGGGTGACCCGCGCGTGGCCCGAAGGCAACTTCTACGGGTACGACACCGTGTGGGACTCGCGCAACCTGGGCTACCAGGGCCCGAAGTTCAGCTGGTCGCCCATGCCCGACCAGTACACGCTCAAGCAGCTCAACACGATCGAGTACAAGAAGGCCGACCGGGGCCCGCTGATGATCGAGATGCCGCTGGTGTCGAGCCACACCCCGTGGGCGCCGATCCCCGACTATCTGCCCGACTGGAACCAGGTCGGTGACGGCTCGGTCTATCACCGGATGGTCGACGAGGGCAAGAAGCCCAGCGCGCTGTGGGCCGAACCGCGCGAGGTGCGCGCCGAGTACGGCAAGTCGATCGTCTACTCCCTGACGTCGCTGATCAACTGGGTCGAGCTCTACGGCGACGACAACCTGGTGCTGGTCTTCCTCGGCGACCATCAGCCGTCCCCGATCGCTGCCGGCGCCGGAGCCAGCCACGATGTGCCGATCACCGTGCTGGCCAAGGATCCGAAGGTGCTCGAGAAGATTGTGAGCTGGGGCTGGACCGACGGTCTGCGCCCGCGGCCGGACGCCCCGGTCTGGCCGATGAGCGACTTCCGCGACAAGTTCTTCACGGCGTTCGGCCGGCAGACCCCGGCGCCATGACCCGGGCGGCAAAATAGCAGCGCGTGGTGTCGATTCCGCGGCCGTCCCGATCGTCACCAGAGGGAAACGCCGGATACGGCACCACCGCAGAGGAGACATCGCCATGCGTTACGTCATGATTCTCACCGGGGACGAGACGTCCTGGTCCGACCCCGAGACCGCCGACGCGCTGATGGAGCAGGTCACGTCCTGGTGGGCCACCTGGTCGGAGGCCGGCAAGCTGGCCGAGGGCGGCGCCGAGCTGCAGCCCTCGTCCACCGCGAAGACCGTGGGCCGGGGCCCCGACGGCGCGCCGACCGTGACCGACGGCCCGTTCCTCGAGCTCAAGGAGGTCGTGGGCGGCTTCATCCACCTGGTCGCCGACGACATGGACGACGCCGTCGCGGTCGCCGCCACGTGGCCCGGCATCGTGGCCCTGGGCGACCGCGTGGAGGTGCGCCCGATCATGGAGTTGTGACCGCCCCCGGGCTCGGCCGCGTCAGGGTGAGCTCACGGCGGCCAGGCGGCGGGTCAGCAGGTCGCGTTCGGCCGGGTTGGTGGCCAGCGCGAGGGCCCGCCGCAGGGCGGCCGCCGCCTCGCCGGGGCGGCCCAGCCGCAGCAGCAGGTCGGCGCGGGTCGCGTGCCACAGGCGATAGCCGGACAGTCGCTCGGCCAGAGCCTCGACCTCGCCGAGCGCGACCGCCGGCCCGTCCACGAAGCCGGTCGCCACGGCCCGGCTCAGCGTGACCACCGGCGAGGGCGCCACCGCCTGCAACCGGTCGTAGAGCGTGCGCACGGCGACCCAGTTCGTCGCCGGCCAGGACGGCGCCAGCGCGTGCTGCGCCGCGATGGCCGCCTGCAGCTGGTACGGTCCGGGCCGGTCGAGCGCCGCCGCCCGGCCGAGCCGCCGCACGGCGTACCGGATCATCGGAAGCTCCCAGCGGGAGCGGTCCTGCTCCTCGAGCAGCACGAGCCGCCCCTGATCGTCGAAGCGGGCGGCGGCCCGCGCCTCGTGCAGCTCGAGCAGCGCGGCGAGCCCGGCCGCCTCGGGCTCACGCGGCATCAGATCGGCGAGCTGGCGGGCCAGGTCCAGCCCCTCGCGAGCCAGGTCCCGTCGCTCGGCGACGTCGCCCGACGCGGCCAGATAGCCCTCGTTGTAGATCAGGTACACGACGGTCAGCACCGCCGTCAGCCGGGAGCCGAGCTCCTCCGCCGGCGGCACCTCGACCCGTACGCCCCGGTCCCGGAGGTTTCGCTTGGCCCGGACCAGGCGCTGGGCCACGGTGGCCCGCGGCAGCAGGAAGGCCGCGGCGATCGCGTCGGCCGGCAGGCCGGCCACCGCGTGCAGGGTCAGGGCCATCCGGGCCGGTTCGGGCAGGGCGGGGTGACAGCAGGCGAAGACCAGGGCGAGCCGGTCGTCGCCGGTGGGGGCGGCCGGCGGCGTACGGGCCAGGGCCGCGACCTTCTCGCGGCCGGTGGCCTCCCGCCGGATCGCGTCCAGCGCCTTGTGCCACGCCGTGGTGACCAGCCAGCCGGGCGGGTTGCCGGGCACGCCCTCGGACGGCCACCGCCGCAACGCCTCGGCCACGGCCTCCTGCAGCGCCTCCTCGGCCCGGTCGAGGTCGCCCAGCCGGCGGGCCAGCACACCGAGCATCCCGGCGGCCCCCGTCCGCCACGTCTGCTCGACCGCCGCTTCTACGTCCATCCGGCCCAGTCTGCCCGGCCGTGGTCCAGCTGCCGGCCGTCCACGACGGAGTGCGCGGCTACAGCGGGCACCTGCTCGTCGAGCATCTCGGGGTGAGCCTGCGCCGCATCCTGATCGGCTCGGCGATCGGCGTGGCCGGCGGTCTCGTGCTGGGCGTGCTGATGGGCGTCGTCCCGTGGTTGCGCGTGGTCACCGAGCCCGTGGTCACCTTCGTGCGGGCGCTGCCGCCGCTGGCCTACTTCAGCCTGTTCATCATCTGGTTCGGCATCGACGAGACGCCCAAGCTGTGGCTGCTCTCCATCGCCGCCCTGCCGCCGGTCGCGGTGGCCACCGCCGCCGCCGTGCAGGGCGCGCCGACCGGGCTGGTCGAGGCGGCCCGGGCACTGGGAGCCGGCCGCTGGGCGGTGGTCCGGGACGTGACGCTGCCGCACGCGCTGCCCGAGATCTTCACCGGCATCCGGCTGGCCGTCGGCATCGCGTACAGCTCGGTCGTCGCGGCCGAGACCATCAACGGCGTGCCCGGCATCGGCGGCATGGTCCGCGACGCCCAGCGCTACTCGCAGACCGACGTCGTCGTGCTCGGCCTGTTCGCGATCGGGCTCTCCGGCCTGCTCATCGACGGCCTGCTGCGGGCGGCCGAGAACCGCCTGATCCCGTGGCGTGGCCGCATCTGACTTTCGACCATGACGACCACTAGAGAAGAGAGCCCTTCACCGTGGCCAAGCTTCGAGCCGGGCTGGCCGGCCTCGCTGTCCTCGTCCTGGCCGCCGGCGCCACTGCCGCCTGCGGGAACGGCGCCGCCAGTGGGGGCGGCGCGGATGCCGCGAAGAAGACCATCCGCATCGCGTACCAGGCGTTCCCGAGCGGCGACCTGATCGTCAAGAACCAGGGGCTGCTGGAGAAGGCGTTGCCCGGCTACCAGATCACCTGGACCAAGTTCGACTCCGGCGCGAGCATCAACACGGCGTTCGTGGCCAGGAGCGTCGACATCGCGGCCATCGGGTCGAGCCCGGTCGCGCGCGGCTTGTCGGCGCCGCTGAACATCCCGTACAAGGTGGCCTTCGTCCTCGACGTGGCCGGCGACAACGAGGCGCTGGTCGCCCGCAACGGCAGCGGCGTCACCGACGTGGCCTCGCTGCGCGGCAAGAAGGTGGCCACCCCGTTCGCCTCGACCGCGCACTACAGCCTGCTGGCCGCGCTCGACCAGGCCGGCGTCAAGGAGAACGAGGTCAGCATCGTCGACCTGGAGCCGCAGGACATCCAGGCCGCCTGGACCCGCGGCGACCTCGACGCGGCGTACACGTGGCTGCCCTCGCTGGCCGAGATCAAGAAGACCGGCAAGGTGCTCGTCTCGAGCCGGCAGCTGGCCACGGCGGGCAAGCCGACGCTCGACCTCGGCGTCGTCTCCAGCTCGTTCATCGACGCGCACCCCGAGGCGGTCGACGCGTGGCGCAAGGTGGAGGCCCAGGCGCTCGACCTCATCGCCACCGACCCGGCGGCGGCCGGCAAGGCGGTCGGCGCGGAGCTCAACCTGAGCCCCGAGCAGGCGCAGGACCAGCTCTCGCAGGGCGTGTTCCTCAAGCCGGCCGACCTGGCGAGCGACGAGTGGCTGGGCTCCGAGGGCAAGGTCGGCAAGCTGGCCGACAACCTGGTGAGCGCGGCCGAGTTCCTCAAGGGCCAGCAGAAGATCGACGCGGTGCCGGCCCTGGCCGACGTGCAGAACGCCGTGTACGTGAAGGGCCTGCCCAGTGTCCTCGGATGACAGGGTCTCGGGTGACCGGGCTTCGGAGGACACCGCGGCGATCCGGCTGGCCGACGTCGAGCACCGCTACGGCGACGTCACCGCGGTCGGGCCCCTCGACCTGACCGTGCCCGAGGGCGAGTTCCTCGTGCTCGTCGGCGCCTCCGGGTGCGGCAAGAGCACGCTCCTGCGGCTGATCGCCGGGTTCGAGGAGCCGACCTTCGGGACCGTACGGGCGGCCGGCGGGCCACCCGTGCCGGGCCGCGGCGCCGGGCTGGTGTTCCAGCAGCCGCGCCTTTTCCCCTGGCGCAGCGTCGGCGGCAACGTCGCGCTCGCGCTCAAGTACGCCGGGCTGCCCGCGACCCCGGACCGCGTCGAGGAGCTGCTCGGCCGCGTCGGTCTGCACGACGTCGCCCGCAGGCGGACCTGGCAGATCAGCGGCGGCCAGCAGCAGCGGGTGGCGATCGCGCGGGCCCTGGCCGTGGAGAACCCGCTGCTGCTGCTCGACGAGCCGTTCGCCGCGCTCGACGCGCTCACCCGGGAACGCCTGCAGGAGGACCTGCGCCGGGTCAGCGCCTCGTCCGGCCGCACCTGCGTCTTCGTGACCCACAGCGTCGACGAGGCGGTCTTCCTCGGCAGCCGGGTCGTGGTGCTCACGCCCCGCCCCGGCCGGATCGCCCTCGACCTGCCCATCGACCTGCCGCGCACCGGGCTCGCCCCGGACGAGCTGCGCGGGCTGCCGCAGTTCGCCGCCCTGCGCGCCGAGATCGGCGCCGCCGTCCGTGACCGTTCCCCGTCGGAGGTATCCGCATGATTTTCGACCAGTTGTCGCCGCACTTCGGGGCGATCGTCCACGGGATCGACCTGTCCAAGGTGTCCGACGCCGACATCGCCGACATCCGGGCCGCCCTGGTCGACCGCAAGGTGTTGTTCTTCCGCGACCAGACCCTCGACGACGACGGGCAGGTCGCGCTGGGCCGTCGCATCGGCGAGCTCACCGCCTCGCACCCGGTGATCGGCGGCGTCGACGCCGAGCACCCCGAGGTGTACGCCCTGGACAGCACCGACAACGGCTTCGCCGACGTGTGGCACACCGACGTGACGTTCATGCGGCGGCCCCCGCTGGGCTCGATCCTGCGGGCCGTGACGCTCCCGCCGACCGGCGGCGACACCAACTGGGCCGACGCGCAGCTGGCCTACGACTCGCTGTCCGCGCCGGTCCGGGCCCTGGCCGACCGGCTGACCGCCGTGCACGACGGCAACCGCGAGTTCGGCTACTACCTGGCCCAGCGTCGCGGGGGCCGCGGCAACGAGTGGGACGGCGAGGTCGTCACCCAGCTGGAGCCGATCGAGCACCCGGTGGTCCGTGTGCACCCCGAGACCGGGCGGCGGGGCATCTTCGTCAATCCCGGCTTCACCTCGCACATCGTCGGCGTGTCGGAGTTCGAGAGCCGGGCGATCCTCGACCTGCTCTACGCCCACCTGACCAAGCCCGAGCACATCGTCCGCCACCGCTGGCGCCCCGGCGACGTGGCCATGTGGGACAACCGCAGCACGGCGCACTACGCCAACCGGGACTACGGCGACGCGCGCCGGGTCATGCACCGCATCACCTTGCGCGGCGACGTCCCGGCCGGCGTCTGACACCGGCCCGGCGGCACCCGTCCGGGTGCCGCCGGGGCCCGATCATGGGGGTGCGCCACTATGGTCACGGCATGATGGTGCACCGTCAGATCGTCGTCCGGATCGACACCGACGTGGACGCGGCGGCTCGCGCCCGCCAGGTGACCGAGGGCCTGCTCGAGCTGCGCGTCATCGTCGACCGCCCCGGGCCGGAGCTGCCGTACGGGCCCGGACCGGCAGCGGCCGACCACCTCGAGCCGGGCGAGCAGTGGGTCGACCACGAGGACAACGGCGTGGACATCGTCGCCGAGCGCTCGGCGTACCACGCCTTCACCAACTGGGCCCGGCCGAACTGCGACCGGTGCGGGAGCCAGCCCGATCGCGAGACGATGCAGAGCGCCTTCGAGGCGTGGCTGGGCGGGCCGGAGCCCACAGTGGCCTGCCGGGAGTGCGACTGGACCGCCCGGGCCGGGGACTGGCCGGCGCCGTGGCCGTTCGCGGTCGGAGCGCCCGCGGTGCTCTTCCAGAACTGGCCGGCGCTGGACCCGCAGCTCCTCAACGATGTACGGGCGGCGATCGGTGGACGGACGCGGATCATCCGCGTCGTCATCTGATCCCGCCCGCACCTCCACGCTTCCGGTCTCTGACGGCTAAGCGGCGGTCACCGGCACCTTGACGACGGCGTCGAACAGGTAGCCCAGGGTGTTGAACCGGGCGACGTCGGGCTGGGTGTTGCCCCGTACGTCGGTGGCCCGGGCCTGCAGGACGTGGGCGCCCGCGGCCGGGCGCCAGTCGAGCTCCCAGCGCTGCCAGGCGTGGTCGATCGACGGGCCCACCGGCCGCGCGCGGCGCCAGGAGACGCCGTTGTCCGTGCTCACGTCGACGTGCTTGATGCGGCCCGCGGCCGACCAGGAGCGGCCGGTGAGGCGTACCCGGGACCCGGCCGGGACGACGGCGCCGGGGTCGAGCTCGAAGGCGCTCTTGACGGACTGGCGGTCGAACGGCTGCCCGTCGGCCGGGAAGTCCGGGCCGAAGAACCGGTAGAACTGAGTGTTCCAGGGCGAGAACAGCGGCTCGTCGGAGACCTCGATGCGGCCGACCCACTTGATCGACGCGATGCCGATCCAGGACGGCACGATCAGGCGTACGGGACCTCCGTGATCAGCCGGCAGCGGAGACCCGTTCATCTTGTAGGCCAGCAGGACGTCGTCCAGAGCCTTGCGGACGGGCAGCGGCCGCCGCACGGGGCCCAGGTCGACGCCGCCGGTGACGAAGTTCGGGTCGAGACCGGACGCCTGCACGTCGACGGCGCCGGAGCTGAGCCCGGCCCGGCGCAGGACGGTCGACAGCCGTACGCCCCGCCAGCGGGCGACGCCGACGGCGCCGAGCCCCCACGCCGTACCGGAAACGGTTTGTCCCTGCTGGGTGGTGAAGTAGCTGCGGCCGTTGCCGGCGCATTCGACGGCCACCGACCGGGCGACCGCCCGCAGCCGCTGGAGGTCGCGCAGCGAGAACGACACGGGGCCGCCGCGCAGACCGGCGCCGAAGACCTCGAGCCGCCAGGCGGCGCTGTCGATGATCGGGGTGCTGGTGTGGTTGCGCACGAAGAAGCGGTCGATCGGCACGTGGTAACCGGCACCGGCCAGCGCCGACCAGCGGGTCTCGGCGTTGGTGCCGAACACCTTGAACAGCTCGGGGGGCAGCGGTTTGACGATCGGGCCGTCGGCCGCCAGGGCGGGCGTGGCGCCGGTCAGGGTCCCGGCCACCCCGGCGGCGCCGGCCGCCGCGGTGAGTCTCAGCAGGTCACGGCGGGAGAAACCGCGCGCCTGGCCGGCCTGCCACTGGCGCGTCCGCAGCTTGTCGTAAGCAACCTCATCCATGCCCCGGGACTCTATCCAATTGATAGGAGAAGTAGGTAGGGTGCGGCCATGGACTTTCACTGGTTCCTCCCCACCAACGGCGACAGCCGCGACATCGTGGGAGGCGGCCACGGCACCCCGGTCGGCTCGGCCGGTGGCGTCCGGCCGCTGACCATCGGATATCTCGGCCAGATCGCCCGCAGCGCCGAGCAGCTCGGCTTCGTCGGCGCGCTCACCCCGACCGGCGCGTGGTGCGAGGACGCGTGGCTCAGCACCGCGATGCTGACCGAGGTGACCGAGCGGCTCAAGTTCCTGGTCGCGTTCCGGCCCGGCGTCATCTCGCCCACGCTGGCCGCGCAGATGGCGTCGACGTTCCAGCGGCTCTCCGGTGGCCGGTTGCTGCTCAACGTGGTCACCGGCGGCGAGTCGCACGAGCAGCGGCAGTACGGCGACTTCCTCGACAAGGACGCCCGGTACGCGCGGACGGCCGAGTTCCTGACCATCGTCCGCTCGCTGTTCCGCGGTGAGACGGTCACCTTCGACGGCGCCCACCTGCGGGTCGAGGAGGCGCGGCTGGCCAAGCTGCCCGACCCGGCGCCGGCCATCTATTTCGGCGGCTCGTCGAAGGCGGCCGGGCCGGTCGCCGCCGAGCACGCCGACGTCTATCTGACCTGGGGTGAGCCCCCGGCGCAGGTGGCCCGGAAGCTCGACTGGATCCGCTCGCTGCGGCCGGACATGCGGTTCGGCATCCGGCTGCACGTCATCGCCCGCGACACGGCCGACGGGGCCTGGGCCGAGGCCGATCGTCTGCTGCGCGGGGTCAGCGAGGCGGACATCGCCGCCGTGCAGGCGGGCCTGAACCGCAGCGAGTCCGAGGGCCAGCGGCGGATGCTCGACCTGCACGGCGGCAACCGCGACGGGCTGGTCGTCTCGCCCAACCTGTGGGCCGGCGTGGGCCTGGTCCGCGGCGGTGCCGGCACCGCGCTCGTGGGCAGCCACCAGGAGGTGGCCGACCGCATCCAGGAGTACGCGGCGCTGGGCATCGACGAGTTCATCCTCAGCGGTTATCCGCATCTCGAGGAGGCGTACTGGTTCGGCGAGGGTGTGCTTCCCGAGCTGGCCCGCCGCGGGGTCTGGCAGCACCCCGACGGGGCCGGCACGGCGGCCACGTCGGCGATCCCGTTCGCCGGTGTCCCGATCAGGTCCGAGCCGGTTCCGGTCTCTCCGAGCTGACCACCCCCGGCCGCCCCGGCCACCAGAAGCGGTCCCCGCACATCGTGGCCAGAGCGGGGACCAGGACCGTCCGGACGAGCAGCGTGTCCAGCAGCACGCCGATGCCGACGATGACGCCGATCTGCGTCAGCGTGATGACCGGCAGCACCCCGAGCACCGCGAACACGGCCGCCAGCAGGATGCCCGCGCTGGTGATGACGCCGCCGGTGACGGCCAGGGCGTGCACCATGCCGTCGCGGGTGCCACGCCGCGGCGTCTCCTCCCGGGCCCGGGTCACCAGGAAGATGTTGTAGTCCACCCCGAGGGCCACCAGGAACAGGAACGACAGCAGCGGTACGCCGGTGTCGAGCGCCGGATAGCCGAGCACCTCACGGAACAGCCACGAGCCGGCGCCCAGCGCGGCGCCGAAACTGGCGATCACCGTGACCAGCAGCAGGACGGGCGCGACCAGGGCCCGCAGCAGCCCGACGAGCACGAGCAGGACGACGATCAGCACGGCCGGGACGATGACGGTCAGGTCCCGCCGGGCCGCGTCCCGGTCGTCCAGGCTCGCGGCCACGCTGCCGCCGACGAGCGCCTGTTCGCCGCCCACGTTCGCACGCAGGGCCCGCACGGTGTCGTACGCCTCGGGGGTGTCGGGCGCGGCCGTGAGCACCGCGCTGATGCTCGCCAGCTCGTCCGTACGCTCGCCGATCCGGGCCGAGGCGACGCCGGGCGTCTTGCCGACCAGCGCGAGGACCTCCTCGGCCCGGGCCGGCGTGGTCATGATCGTGGCCGGATCGGTGGCGCCGGCCGGGAAGTAGCGGCTGACCGTCTCCAGCCCGTCGACCGCCTCGGCCTCGACCCGGAACTGCTCGGCCTGCGACAGGCCGAGCTTGGTGCCGACCAGGCCGCTGCCGAGCGCGGCCAGCACGACCACGGCGCCGGCGGCCACGATCGCCGGACGGCGCGAGACGCCGCGGCCGATGCGGGCCCACAGTCCCTTCTCGGCCCCCACGCCGGCCTCGCCCACCCGCGGGATGAACGGCCAGAACAGCTTGCGGCCGCCGACGAGCAGCGCGGGCGGCAGCACGACCAGGGCGAACACGGCGGCGATGGCGATCCCGGCCGCGCCCGCGACCCCCAGCGCGAGGTTCCTGCCCAGGCTGGCCAGCAGCAGCGTCAGGAGGCTGAGCACGACCGTGCCCGAGCTGGCCAGAACGGCCGGCCCGGCGCCCTTGAGCGCGCGCCGCATGG
This sequence comes from Actinoplanes sp. M2I2, assembly GCF_023544445.1. Lineage (GTDB taxonomy): Bacteria > Actinomycetota > Actinomycetes > Mycobacteriales > Micromonosporaceae > Actinoplanes. The sequence continues at coordinate 52,803 of NZ_JALPVJ010000011.1, forward strand.
CTTCGAACCGGTCCTCGTACGTGTGCAGCTCCTCCCGGTAGCGCGAGATGATCAGCAACGCGTAGTTGGTGCCGGCGCCGAAGACGAGCACGGTGATGATGCCGTTCGTGGAGGCGTCGATGGCCAGGTCGGTGTGCCGGGACAGGATCGCCACGACGGAGCCGCTCAGCCGATCGGCCAGGCCGACGACGGCCAGCGGGACCAGCCACAGGATCGGGCTGCGATAGGTGACCAGCAGCAGCAGGGCCACCACGACGACGGTGACGAGCAGCAGGCGGGTGTTGGCGCCGGAGAAGCTGTCGGCCAGGTCGGCGGTGAACCCGGCGCCCCCGGTGACCTGCGCGGTGATGCCCGGCGGGGTCTCGGCCCGCACCTGGGTGCGCAGCTGACCGACCGCGTCGACGATCTGCTCGGCCGAGTACCCGGCCGGGTAGGGCCGGGAGACGATCGCCGCGTCCTTGCCGGGAGCGACGATCGGCGTTCCGAAGGTCTCGATCGCCTGGAGCTCGGCCGGCGTGAGCGGGGTGCCGTCGTCCTTGGCGAAGACGATCAGGGCCGGGTTGACCTGACCGGAGGGCAGCCGGCGCTCGAGCTCGGCCACCCGGGTCGACTCGGCCGCGCCGGGCAGCGAGGCGGTGGGGTCGTTCGTCGTCTCGAGCGGGCCGGCGAAGGCGAGCACGCCACCCCCGAGCAGCACCGCGATCACGAGTGTCAGCCAGGCGCGTCGCATAACCCCTCCACGATCAAGTATCTCGACTATCGAGATTCTTACTCGTCGGGACGACATCTGCAACACTGAGCCTGTGGAAGAAGTACGCCGTGACGTCGTGGACCTGCTGCGGCTCTACAGCATCGAGGCGCAGCGGGTCGCCCACGAGTTCGCCGGCCGGCACGGTCTGCACTTCACCGACCTGCAGGCGCTGATCGCCGTGATGCACGCCGAGCGGCGCGGCACGCCGCTCACGCCGGGGCGGCTGGGGGAGGCGATCGGGCTCTCGTCGGGAGCGACCACGGCGGTCATCGACCGCCTGGAGCGGGCCGGTCACCTCATGCGTACGCGGGAGAGCACCGACCGGCGGGTGGTGCACCTGCGGTACGGGGAGCCGGGGATGGAGCTCGCGGTGGCGTTCTTCCGGCCGCTCGGGGTGCGCAGCCAGGCGGTGATGGACGGGTTCAGCCCGGACGAGCTGGTGACCGTGCGGCGCTTCCTCGACGGGATGCTCGAGGCGATCACGGAACGCCACCAGGAACTGCGGACCGAGGCCCCCGGCCGCACCGCGGCCGGGAACCCACAGGAGTAGTCCGCCGGGGTTGCTCAGACGGTGACGTCGACCAGCGCGTCGCGGCGGCTGTTGAGAATCCGGCGGCTGTCGTGGACGGCGGCCCGGTCGACCGCGAGCACCTGCTGATCGGCGCCGGCGATGAAGTCGGCGCGCAAACGCTGCACGTCGGCGTACAGGTGGACAAGGCTGGTGTGGGCGGCCCAGCGGGTCTCGGTGATGGTCAGGCTCATGGCTGTCGTTCCTTTCCCGTGCTCCGGAGCCGGGGGATCGGCTCCTTGCTGCTCCTCCAGGGCGGCGTCGCTTCCCGTCCGGTGTTCCCGGTGGGGGCGCTGCTCCTCGTTGGCAACCGCTCTCGATCGGCATCGGCACCGTCGGGGTGAAGACCGAGCGCGATGAGCTGCGTCACGTTTTCCACAACCGAGACGCACCCGGGCCGTACCGCGATCCGCGCCTGTGGATTCCGATCACAGAATCGTGCGTACCGAAAACCTCCTCGACCGTGCCGGTGACCTGCTGACCAGCGGGCGCGCCGGACAGGCGGCGACCCTGCTGACCCCCGTCGTCGGGGCCGAGCCCGGCAACGCCGTGGCCTGGCTTCTGCTCGCCCGGGCGCGAATGGCCCTCGGCACGTTCGCCGACGCGCTCTACGCCGCCCGGACCGCGCTGGCGCTTAACCCGCGCGGCGTCGAGGAGTTGTACTGGGTCAGCGCCGCGTACACCGCGCTGGGCCGGCACGACCTGGCCATCACGGCCGCGGCCGCCGCGAGCGAAGAGGACCCCGGCAACCCGCGCCCGGCTGAGCGGTACGGGCGCGCGCTGCTGGCCGCCGGACGCACCGCCGAGGCCGAGTCCGTGCTGGGCGCCGCGGCCGAGATCGCCCACTACGACGCCGACGTCCAGGTGGCGTACGGGATGGCGCTGTTCGCAGCCGGGCGGCCGTTGAGCGCCCGGGAGGCCTACTCGCGCGCGATCCGGCTCGTCCCCGGACACCCGCGCGCGCTCACCGAGCTGCGCCGGCTGAGCGCGGCCGAGCAGCAGATCCGCGACGCCGCCTCGCTGGTGCGGGTGGCCGACACGTTCGCCGAGTCGTTGCGGGTGCCGGCCGGCGGTCTCGGCCCGGACAGCCGGGCCCGTTCGGCGTTCGCCCACCTGGCGGCGGTCGCGCTGGGGGTCTGCCTGGTGGGGCTGCTCGTGCTGGCCGTGCTCATCCGGGTGGTCGGCGTCGAGATCCCGATGCCGCTGCTGGTGGCCGTCTTCTGCGCGACCGGCTCCGCGGCCTGCCTGACCGCTTACGCCCGCCGCTCCTGAAGCCGCCGATCCGCGCGGCCTGCCTGACCGCTTACGCCCGCCGCTCCTGAAGCCGCCGATCCGCGCGGCCCGGCCGGCTCGCGGTACCCGGCTGGCTCGCGGCAACAGCTGACCCGCTGACCGCGTTGATTCACCGAACCGCGCCGGGCCTTCCTCAGTCGGCGTCCTCGCGCAGGCGGCGCAGGAGGCGGCCGAGTTCGTCGCGGTCGTCGGGGGAGAGCGTGGCGAAGAAGCGTTCGCCGGCCGCCCGGCGGGCCGCCTGGATGTCCCGGCTGACGCGCTCGCCCTCGCCGGTCAGCGTCACCAGCACGGCTCGGCGGTCGGCCGGGTCGGGGTGGCGTTCGGCCAAGCCGGCGCCCTGCAGGTCGTCGACGACCTCGGTGGCCGAGCGCGGTGCTATCCGCAGATGCTCGGCCAGCTCGCTCGGTCGCAGGTCGCCGTGCCGGGACAACACGCTGATCGCCCGGCCCAGCGAGGGCGTCAACTCCCAGGGCTCCAGCGCCTCGCGCGTGCGCTGCCGCAACCGGCGGGACACGGCGAAGAACGCCTCGAGCAGACCCTCGTCGTCCACGGGAATACCGTACCAGCGTCTTCTGTTGTTCCCTCATGTTGAGGTAACCTCAGCAAGTCACGGATCGCCCCGCGCCCACCGGCGCCTATCGCGGCGACCGTCCCCGTACGGAAGAGGGTCCGCACTTGGAAAGCCCCGTCGAAGGCCGCAGCCGCGGCAAGAAGCCCACCGCCGCCGAGATCGCGCAGGCCAAGAACGTCTCGCTGCGCCGCATCGGCTCCCTGTTCACCGACCACCGCCGCCCGCTCGCCGTCGTGGTCCTCACCATCGTGGCCTCGTCGATCGTCGGCATGGCCAGCCCGTTCCTGCTGCGCGAGGTCATCGACTCCGCGCTGCCCGACCAGAACGTCCGCCTGCTCGTCTGGCTCGTCGTCGGCATGGTCGGCGTCGCCGCCGTGACCGCCGCGCTGGGCGTCGTCCAGACCTGGATCTCCACGACGATCGGCCAGCGCGTCATGCACAGGCTGCGCACCGACGTCTTCCGCCACCTGCAGCGCCAGTCGATCGCCTTCTTCACCCGGACGCGCACCGGTGAGGTCCAGTCGCGCATCACGAACGACATCGGCGGCATGGAAGCGGTCGTCACGTCCACCGCCACCTCGATCGCCTCGAACCTCACCACCGTCGTCGCCACCGCGGTCGCCATGGCCGCCTTGTCCTGGCAGCTCTCGCTGGTGTCGCTGCTCGTGCTGCCGCCGTCGATCTGGCTCACCCGCCGGGTCGCGAGCATGCGCCGGGCCATCACCGCCCAGCGCCAGCGCGAACTGGCCGACCTCAACGTCATCATCGAGGAGGGCCTGTCCATCGGCGGCGTCCAGCTGACCAAGACGATGGGCACCGGCCCGGCCCAGGTCGACCGGTTCACCGACTCGTCGAGGCGGCTCATCGACCTCGAGCTGCGCTCCGAGCTGGCCGGCCGCTGGCGGATGGCCTCGATGAGCATCGTCTTCGCCGCGATCCCCGCCGTCATCTACCTCGCGGCGGGCCTGCCGATCACGTCGGGCTCGATGAGCATCGGCACGCTGGTCGCCTTCACGGCCCTGCAGACCGGCCTGTTCCGGCCGCTCATGGGCCTGCTCAACGTCGGCGTCACGGTCACCAGCTCGCTGGCGCTGTTCGCGCGCATCTTCGAATACCTCGACCTGCCGGTCGACATCGAGGAGCCGGCCCGGCCCGTGCCGGTGGCGGCGCCCCGCGGCCACCTGCGCTTCGAGGACGTCACCTTCACGTACGCCGGAAGCCCGGCCGCCGCCGTCGCCGGAGTCACCCTGGACGTGCCCGCGGGCTCGTCGCTCGCCCTGGTCGGCGAGACCGGCTCGGGCAAGAGCACCATCGCGGCGCTCATCGCCCGGCTCTACGACCCCACGGCCGGCAGCATCACGATCGACGGCGTCGACCTGCGCGACATGTCCCTCGAAACGCTCACGTCGATCGTCGGAGTGGTGTCCCAGGAGACCTACCTCCTGCACACGTCGGTGCGGGAGAACCTGCGCTACGCCAAGCCGGACGCCACCGACGCCCAGATCGAGGAGGCCGCCCGCGCGGCGCAGATCCACGATCTCATCGCGTCGCTCCCGGACGGGTACGACACGATGGTCGGCTCGCGCGGTCACCGGTTCTCCGGCGGCGAGAAGCAGCGGATCGCCATCGCCCGCACACTGCTGCGCGACCCGCGCATCCTGGTGCTGGACGAGGCCACGAGCGCGCTCGACAACGAGACCGAACGGGCCGTGCAGAAGGCGTTCGACGAGCTCTCGATCGGCCGCACGACGGTGACCATCGCCCACCGGTTGTCCACAGTCCGCGACGCCGACCAGATCGCCGTCGTCGACCACGGTCGCATCCTCGAGGCCGGCACCCACGAAGCCCTCGTCGACGTCGGCGGCCGCTACGCCGCCCTGGCCGCGTAGTGCTTGATTCGCCATCCACTGTCGTGGCCGCGCAGTCGACGCCTCACTCGGCCCTGGGGTTGATTGCCGTGCCCGGCCGGGCACGCGAGTCGCTGCCCGGCCGCGCGGTCGAGTTCCGACGGAGAGACGCCCCGAGCCGATGGCCCGGGGCGTCTCGCTGTCACTTGCTCTTCTTGCCCTCGGGCGGCGGGCTGGGCAGCTTCGGGGCGCTCTTCGCGTAGTCCACGACGATCGGCTTGCCCACCCGCACCAGCTCACGGGCCCGCCGGCGCACATCCTCGGCGCTCGTGTTGCGACCCGCCGGCACGTGGATGGCGACGTTCCCGACGAACCGCAGCAGGTCGTCGACCGTACCGGGAAAGATGTTGCACAGCTCGGCCGCGGCCAGCAACTGCGACTCGGGGACGGCGCCGACATGGTCGGACAGACCCGCCGACCAGGCCTTCGGGTGCACCAGGTAGCCGGCCGGGAGCAGGCCCGGCCCACCCAGTTCGCTGAGCGTCTGGGAGCGGTCGCCCTTGGCCGGTCGTGCCGCGTTGACCATGTAGAGGAAGCCCAGCCCGCCGAACAATCCGGTCACGGCCAACGCGACAGCGACGGAATCCGCGCCCTTCATCACGATGATGAAGAGAACGGCGAGCAGGAAAGCGCCGGCCATCATCTCGGCGGTGCCGTCACGGGCCTCGTAATCCTCGGAATGGTCGACCGCGCGGGCGATCAGGCCTTCGTAGATCCGGTCCGTGGGCTGCCACCGGTCGTCGCGGACCGGCAGAGTCCGCTGAGCCATGGGCGTGGGTCCTTCCTCGGGAAGTCGGCGTGCGATACCCCGATATCGGTCGGCCCCCGCCGTACTTTACGAGTCGCCGCCCCGCTACTCCTCGACGCAGAACTCGTTGCCCTCCGGGTCACGCAGCACGATGATGCCGTCCGCCTCCCACGCGAAGGTCGCGCCCAGCCCGGTCAGCCGCTCCACCTCGGCCGGGATGTCACCGCCGGGCGCCCGCAGGTCGAAGTGCAGCCGCAGCTTGCCCTCCTTGGGCTCGGGAACCCGCTGGAACCACAGGTTGGGGCCGCCCCACCCCGGCGCCTCCACGAACGCCTTGGCCGACGTCGAGTCGTCGTCGAGTTCACCACCCAGCGCGGCCGCCCAGAACCGGGCCACGACCAGGGCGTCCTGGCAGTCGAAGGTCAAGCTCTTGACGTACGGGTTCATGCCGTCAGCTCCGTTCCTCGTACCTCTCCTGGAAGACCACCTCGTCGAGCGGCCGCCGCTTCGGCTGGGCCCACCGCCCGCGCGCCGGGTAGCCGAGCGGGACCAGCGCCATGGTGATCGCGTCCTCGGGCAGGTTCAGCAACGCCCGTACGCCGTCCTCGTGCGCCGCGTACAGCGTCGTCAACGTCGAGCCGATGCCATGAGCGCGCGCGGCCAGCATCAATTGCTGCACAGCGCCGTAGATGGACGAGCCCAGCCGCGGGTTCCGCGACCGCGCGGGCCCGAGCAGCACGGGAAAGACCCAGACGGGCGCCTCCTCGAGGTGGTGCGCGAGGTGCTCGGCGGCCCGGAAGTTGGCCGGGCTCATGCTGCCCGACGCGAGGATCTGCTCCCGGCGCGACCCGTAGCTGTGCTCCCAGCCCTCGCGGTACCACTCGGCGATCTGCCGCTTGACCGCCGTGTCCCGCACCACGATCCACGCCCAGCGCTGACTGTTGCCGCCACTGGGCCCCCGCACGGCCGCGTCGAGGATGACGCGGAGAACGTCGTCGCCGATCGGCTCGGCGGACAGGTAGCGGCGGGCGGGCGTGGAGTGCAGCCCCTCGAGCAGGGACAGACCGGCCGGATCTTCAGGCGACATTCCCGGACCTTACCCTCCACAGGGGGCACCGGCTGAGGGCGCCGGCCGGCCGTTCTCCACAGGCCGCCGCGCCGATCCACGCTGCTGTGGTGATAGGCCGTCGCGCCGATCCACGCTGCTGGTGATAGGTCGGGATGATGCTGCACGCTGTCGTGGTCTCCTAGTCGCGCATCTCGTCCTCGATTAGGCGGTGGCTTTGGCGGGCTGACGCCACATGCCGGTCGGTGCTCGGCCGGTTGATCCGGTGTGTTGACGCGACTGTATTGACAGGTGCACGTGTTGACGTGTTGACGTATTGATTGGGTCGTGACGGTCGCGGTCCGCGGTGCGGTTCGTCAGGCGGGAGCTCGGCCCGCGTATTCGCCCGACGGGCGGAAGCGTGACGGCCGGTCGGCGTACTCCTCCAAGGCGTGAGCGATCCACCCGGCCGTGCGCGCGACCGCGAAGATCGTCTCGCCGGCGTCCGGCGGCATGTTGTGTTCCAGCGTGATCGCGGCGAGGGCCAGGTCCACATTCGGGTGCAGGCCCGATCGCGTACGCATGACATGAGCGACGCGCTCGGCCGCGTCCCGGGCGCGGGTGTCGCCGAGCATGTCCAGCAACGCCACCGCGCGGGGATCGCCGTTCGGATAGAGGCGGTGGCCGAACCCCGGCACCGGATCACCGGCGCGCAGCTTGTCGGCGATGGCGTCGATCGGGTCGGGCCGCGTCATCGTCTCGGTCAGCAGCGCGTACGCGAAGCTGCTGGCCGCGCCGTGCAGTGGCCCGTCGAGCGCGGCGAGCCCGGCCCCGACAACGGCGTAGGGGTGAGCGCGAGTCGACGCCGCGACCCTGGCGGCCAGCGTGGACGCGGCGATGTCATGGTCGGCCAGCAGGATCAGCGCGGCGTCGAGCAGATTGTGGTCGCGGGGAGCGGGCTCGCGCGTGGTGAGGCGCGGCCAGAGCCTCTCCGCGATGCGCTTCGTACCGGATCGCTCGACCGGATCGAACGGCGCGCTGGAGCCTTCGTAGTGTGCTGAAGCCGTACGTCCGGTGAGCGACTCATCGGCGACGCGGTCACTGAGCGCTTTGTTTTTCTTCGGCTTGGCTGGTGTCTCGTTCTGGGCCTTGAGCGGTTGAGTCGCGGCGGGCGGATCAGTGGCGATCCGTTGTGCGGTAACCGGCAACGCGGCCGACGACGCGGCGGCCGTAGGCATGGCGGCCGGGGACGTGGTGGCTGGGGACGCGGCGGCCGTGGGCACGGTAGCCGGGGACGTGGCGGCCGGGGACGCGGGGGTTGTGGGTGCTCCGGCCGGCAATCCGGCGGGCTGGTGAGGGGCGAGCGGCGATGCGGCGGGGGGACAAGCGGGGAGCGGGAGGGCGGCGACCATCGTGGCGAGCAGGGTGCGGCCGGTGGCGGTCACCGCGGCCGGCGAGGTGTCGAAGCGGAGCGGGTCGCCGGCCGCGGCCGCGGCGGCTATCACGCGGAGGCGGTCCGTGTTCCGGGCGGCCTCGGGCAGCGGCGCGATGACGGCCTCGGCCAGGCGGCGCAGAGACTCGTCGGGGACGAAGTCGACGTAGGCTCGCGTGCCTGTCCATAGCAAGGTGACGACTTCCTCGAAACTGGCCACTCGTGCGAGCTGGACGGCGTCGAGGCCGCGGTAGTACAAAGTTCCGTGCTGGATGAGGGTGATGCCGGTCTGGATGCCGGGCGTGGTCGGGCGTCGGCGCGCGGCCAGGAAGGCGTCCACCTCGGCGCGGTCGAAGAGGCTGCCCTTGCCGTTCGCGTTCCGGTGGCTGCCGAGCAGGCCACGGCTCACGTAGGCGTACACCGTCGCGGGTCTCACTCCCAGCAGGCGGGCAACGTCATTGGTGGTCAGGCGGGGCACGTCGACATCCATGTGCAGATCCTCTCATGTTGACTGGATCAACGTTGACGTCAACATGAACGACATTGACTCTGTAGTCATGGTGAATGTCAATCCAGGACTGGCCGGTGTCGTCGCGTTCGACACCGAGATAGCGGAGCCCGACCGGGACGGAGGCGCCCTCCGATATCGCGGGGTCGACATCCGCTCGTTGGCCGGGATCGTGTCCTTCGCCGACGTCTGGGGTCTGCTGGCCGACAGTTCGTTCGACTCGCCGCTCCGCCCGTCGCCAGCGCCTCGCGTTCCGGTGCGGACGGGGGACGCGCGGGTGGATGTGCAGGCCGCGGCGGCCGCGCTCGGGCTACGACCGCTCATCGACATCTCCGACGAGCAGGCACGCCAGGACGTGGCACGAGCGTCGGCGGCGATGCTCAGCGTCGCGGCGGCGTCGGCTCGCGGAGACGACCTGCCACCGGTGCCCGAGAGTCGCGTCGCCGAGGGCCCGGACATCACGTCGCAGTTCATGATCCGCTGGAGGGGGGAGCCGGACCCGCGGCATGTCGCGGCGATCGACCGCTACTGGGTCTGCGCCGCTGAGCACGGCCTGAACGCGTCGACGTTCACCGCCCGCGTCGTGGCCAGCACCGGCGCCGACGTCGGGGCCTGTCTCTCGGCGGCGGTGGGCGCGCTCTCGGGACCGCTGCACGGCGGGGCGCCGGCTCGCGCGCTCGGCATGGTCGCCGCCGTCGAGAGGAGTGGGGACGCCCGGGCGTACGTGAAGAAAGTCCTCGACAGCGGTCAGCGGCTGATGGGCTTCGGGCATGCGATCTACCGTGCCGAGGATCCGCGGGCCCGCATCCTGCGCGAGGCGGCGCGGGAGCTGGGCGCGCCGCGCTACGAGGTCGCGCTGGAGCTGGAGAAGGCCGCGCTGGCCGAGCTGCGCGAGCGCAAGCCCGACCGCGTGCTCGAGACCAACGTGGAGTTCTGGGCCGCCATCGTGCTCGATTTCGCCGAGGTCCCGGTGGACATGCTCGCCGCGATGTTCACGTGCGCCCGCACGGCCGGCTGGAGCGCCCACATCCTCGAGCAGAAGCGCCTCGCGAAGATCATCCGTCCGTCGGCCGACTACGTGGGCCCGGCCGAGCGCGCCGCCGCCGACCTACCCGGCTGGGACACGGCGGTCAAGCGCCACGCCACCGCCGAGCTGCCCGGCTAGGACACGGCGGTCGTGCGCCACGCCACTGCCGAGCTGCCCGGCTAGGACACGGCGGTCGTGCGCCACGCCACTGCCGAGCTGCCCGGCTAGGACACGGCGGTCCTGCGCCACGCCACCGCCGAGCTGCCCGGCTGAGACACGGCGGTCGAGCGCCACGCCACCGCCGCGTCAATGCGACGGCCGTCGTGCCGAGGTGGGGTCAGTACCTGCTCGATTTGCTGTGCGGGGACGACGACGTGATCGGCTGGGAATAATCGCTCGCGCGCGGTCCGTCCCGGCGCGCACGATGCTGTGATGGCGGGTGCACCGGAGGGATTCACGTACCGCGTTCGCAAGAACGGGGACATCGAACTGCTGCACCACGGCCGCCCGGCCGGTGTGCTCCGCGGGCAGGCCGCCGCGCGGTTCCTGGCTGATGTGGAGGAGTCCGACCCACAGGAGCTGATGGCGCGGCTCACCGGCAACTATCGGCATGGCAACGAGCGCGTGGCCCGCGAGCACCCGCGCAACCGCAGACGGTAAGCCCACCGCTGGGCCGGCTTTGTGAAGGCGCGACGTCAGGTCAGACCCCGTATGCGGCTCCGCAACGCCGGCACCCAGTGGTCCCCGTAGATCTGGCGCAGGTCCAGGCGTTTCCAGTCCTGGCCGCTCACCACGCCCCGGCACCGGCGCGTGCCGCAACGGCAGCTCATCCGCCACGCCTCGACGCCGGTGCTCGTGGCGTAGTCGTTGGTCAGCTCCTCACCGGCGGCCAGGTCCCGCCGGGCGATCAGCGTGTACGGCGGCCCCCACCACAGATTCGGGTCGCAGCTGTGGTTGCCCTTCCCGTTGGGCCGGCCCGGCGGCAGCACCAGATGCACATCCTCGGCCACGGTGATCGTGTCGACCCACCCGGTGCTGTTGTCCAGCAGATCAGTCAGCTCGCCGGTGGACACGAGCCGCCCACCCAGGCGGGAGACGGTCGCACCCCTCGAGATCGGCGTTCGCGCGAACAAGCCGTCGCCATCGACGGCGGACGGGCGCACCTCGACCGCGGGGTGCAGCCAGCAGTCCGGCTCCGGCGTGGGCCACATGCGTCCACCATCCACCGTCCTCGATGGCTCAGGCAACCCCGCCACCGCGCGAGGCTCCACCGGCCGATCCAGCCCCGGCTTCAGATCGCCAGGCTGTCCGGACCCGCGTCACCACCGGGAAACAGGTGCCGGTGCAGCTCCGACTCCCGGAAGCCGGAGCCGTGATGAGGACTCGACCAGGTGAGCGACTCGTCCGCGTCCCCCGTGCGCACGGCCACGTGATAGTCCGGATGGACACGGTCGTCGCTGGTCGTACGGCTGAAGGTGAGGGCCAGGTGGTCGCCGTGCCGGACCGGCAGGCCGTCCGTCGAGAGCGGCACGTACACCGGCGCCCACCCGCGCGTCCCGCCGGCCAGCGTGTCGATTTCCGGACGGCCCGCGGCCGGCGTGACGGCGATACGGCTCCACAGCAGCAGGCCGGTCAGCCGTGCGGAGGCCACGTCGACCGTCAACCTCGTCGTGGCCACCGCGTTTTCGTCGGGAAGGGACCGCCGGTGGTCGAAGACGAGCGACTCGACCACCGCCGCCGACGAGACGCGCAACGACGCGCCGGGACCACCGAGGCACAGCCGCAGATCGAAGGGGGCGCCGGCGGCGGCGAAGACCCGCTCGACGTACGGCAGACTCGCCGGGTCCAGGACGCGCGCGCTGTCGGGAAGTTGCACCGCCGCGGCCCACGTCTGGATCCGGAACGGGATCCAGACGCAGTCCGTCGTGCACAGGCGCCGCCGCGCGTCGTTGAGGACGGCGACGGCGCCTTCGGCCGAGGCGATGTTCCCGACGATCTCCGAGATGCACACCTGCGCCGGCGAGGGCAGCCCGATCGCGGTCGACGAGCCCTCGATGATCGTCACCCGGTCGCCGAGGCCGGCCACCGCCCGGCGCGCCTGGTCCGCCGCGTCCGGCTGCCGCTCGACCGCGTAGACATGCCGAGCCCCGGCCCGGGCGGCCGCGACGGCCCACAAGGCGTCGCGGCCGGTGCCGATGTCGACGACGACCTTGCCCGCCACCGACCCGGCGATCGCCTGCTGATAGGCGGCGAACCGCTCATCCCGTACGTCGAAGCTGTCGTACACCGCGTCGTCGTAGGCCGGATATTCGCCCATCGACGGGAACAGGGCAAAAGGAGCGTCACTAATAGCGGCACCGTAGCACCACGAGCGTGTGCCCCAGGACCGTCAACTGCGACGCGGCTTTCGCCGTCTTCCGCCGCACCGCCAGCAGCGGGTCCGCCGTGTTGACGACAATCTCCCACGTACGCCCGAAGGTGCGGTCGGGCAGGGTGAAGTCCACCGAATCGCCCAGGGGATTGAACAGCAACAGGAACGAATCGTCGGTGATCGGCTCGCCCAGCGCGTCGCGTTCCGGAATGCCGCGGCCGTTGAGGAAGACCGTCATCGTCATGCCGCTGCGGGCGTTCCAGTCCGACTCGGTCATCGGCCGGCCGTCGCGGCGCAGCCACGCGATGTCGGGCACCTTGTCGTCGCCGAAAGCCTCGCCGGTGAAGAATCGCCGGCGCCGGAAAATGGGGTGCGCGGCCCGTAGCGCCGTGACCCGGCGCGTGAAACTCGTCAGCACGTCCTGATTGCGGGCGTCCGTCCAGTCGACCCAACTTGTTTCGTTGTCCTGGCAATAGACGTTGTTGTTGCCGCCCTGGGTGCGGCCCAGTTCGTCGCCGTGGGCAATCATCGGTACGCCCTGCGACAACAGCAGGGTGGCCAGGAAATTGCGTTTCTGCCGCTCGCGCAGGGCGACGATCTCGGGGTCGTCGGTCGGCCCCTCGACCCCGCAGTTCCACGACCGGTTGTGGCTCTCGCCGTCGCGGTTCTCCTCGCCGTTGGCCTCGTTGTGCTTCTCGTTGTACGACACCAGGTCGTTCAGCGTGAAGCCGTCGTGGGCCGTGACGAAGTTGATCGACGCGATCGGGCGGCGGCCGTCGATCTCGTACAGATCGGAACTGCCGGTGAACCGCCCGGCGAACTCGCCGAGGGACGAGGGTTCGCCGCGCCAGAAATCGCGCACCGAATCGCGGTAACGACCGTTCCATTCCGTCCAGAGCGGGGGGAACCCGCCGACCTGGTAGCCGCCGTCGCCGACGTCCCAGGGCTCGGCGATGAGCTTGACCTGTGAGACGATCGGGTCCTGGTTGACCAGGTCGAAGAACGCGGCCAGCCGGTCGACGGCGTGGAATTCGCGGGCCAGCGCGGCCGCCAGGTCAAACCGGAAACCGTCGACGTGCATCTCGGTCACCCAGTAGCGCAGCGAATCCATGATGAGCCGCAGCGACTCGTGGTGGCGCACGTTGAGGCTGTTCCCGGTGCCGGTGGTGTCGTAGTAGAACTGCTTGTTGTCCTCGACCAACCGGTAATAGGCGGGATTGTCGATGCCCCGGAAGGACAACGTCGGGCCCAGATGGTTGCCCTCGGCGGTGTGGTTGTAGACGACGTCGAGGATCACTTCGATCCCGGCCTGGTGCAGCGCCTTGACCATCGATTTGAATTCCTGGACCTGGCCGCCGTGCCCGCCGAACGAGGCGTATCCGTTGTGCGGCGCGAAGAAGCCGATGGTGTTGTAGCCCCAGTAGTTCGTGAGGCCGCGGTCGATCAGCGTGCTGTCGTGCACGAACTGGTGGACCGGCATGAGCTCGACCGCGGTCACGCCCAGCTCCCGCAGATACTTGATCATCGCCGGATGGGCCAGACCGGAGTACGTCCCGCGGACGTCCTCGGGAATCTCGGGATGCCGCTCGGTCATGCCTTTGACGTGGGCCTCGTAGATGACCGTCTGATGGAACGGAATGCGCAGCGGCCGGTCGTTGCCCCAGTCGAAGAACGGGTTGATGACGACCGATTTCTGGGCGTACGCCGCCGAATCGTCGTCGTTGCGCGAATCGGGGTCGCCGAACCGGTACGCGAACAGCGCCTCGTTCCAGTCGTTACGCCCGTCGATCGCCTTGGCGTACGGGTCGAGCAGCAGTTTGCTGGGGTTGCAGCGCAGTCCGTTGGCCGGATCGTAGGGGCCGTGAACCCGGTACCCGTAGCGCTGACCCGGCACGATCCGGGGCAGGTAGCCGTGCCAGACGAGGGCCTCGCGCTCGGGCAGGTCGATGCGCGTCTCGGTGCCGTCCTCGTCGAAGAGGCACAGTTCGACCCTTTCGGCGAGTTCGGAGAAAAGGGCGAAATTCGTCCCGCCGCCGTCGTAGGTGGCACCCAACGGGTACGGGTTTCCTGGCCAGATGTGCATGCGGATGTTGCTTCCCTCCCACCACGGTCGTCAATCCGAGCGTTCGGCGACCGTCGGCACTAGGTTGTTGCCCAGGGGGTGGACATGAGTACAGGCATACCGGGCTGGGTGCCCGTGGAACATCGGTGGTTCGGTCTCGACCGGCGGATGCTGCGGCCCGCGCTGTTCGTGCTCGTCGTCGCCCTGCTGCTGATCTACGGCTGGCCGGCGCTGAACGCGATCGTGCCCTGGAACAATCCCACGAGGGCCGGGGACGTGCTCGACCTGGGCGCCGGCGCGACCGCTGTCCCCCCGGTCGGCTGGCAGCTCGAGGACGGCACGCTGGTCAGCGACCGTACGGGAGTGAGCCCGACCCAGGAGAGCGTGAAGCTGGCCAAGGGCGGCGCGACCATCCAGATGACCGGCGCATCGTTCAACGGCACCGCGGCCCAGTTCCTCGACCAGGTGATCACCTCCCAGGACCCGCAGGCCGACATCTCCGGGTCGCCGGCGACCTTCACCACGACGTCCGGCCTGGTCGGCGTGGTCCGCAGCGCCAGCGGCACGGGCGGCGACGAGCTCCTGGCCGCCTTCAAGATGTCGCTGTCCACCCCGGCGACCGCCCCCGCCCTGCTCGTCAACGTCTCCGCCGTACCGGGCGAGTTCCAGCAGGTCTCCAGCGAGGTCGAGACGTTCCTGCGCAGCATCACCCCGGAGGCCGCGGCATGACGATCACCACCTCGACGGCCAAGAACGCCCAGCTCGAGGCCATCGACGAGTCCGGCTGGGGCGCGCGCTTCAGGTTCTTCCAACCGCACAACCCGGCCTTCTGGGTCTATGTCATCGGTGTCGGCGCCGGTGCGATCGGCATGATCAAGTACTTCGGCCCGGCTCTCGGCGGGACCTATCGCCTGGCTGTGACCAGTGGCATCGTCTTCTTCGGGATCTACCTCATCCCGTGGCTGCTGTTCCTGCGCCGGCAGAACCGCTACACCGCGCAGCCGGGCGGGCTCCTGGCCACCGGCTTCATCTGGGGCGCGGTCGCCGCCACCTTCTGGATCGCCCTGCCGGCCAACACCGCCCTGCTCGAGATCTGGACGAAACTGCTCGGTCCGGCCGGCGCGGAGACATGGGGCGCCGGTCTCGCCGCGCCGATCGACGAGGAGTGGAGCAAAGGCCTCGGCCTGATCCTGCTGATCGCCCTGGCGCCCCGGCTGGTGCGCAGCGCCTACGACGGCTTCATCATCGGCGCGTTCATCGGTCTCGGTTTCCAGGTCTCCGAGGACATCCTGTACGCCTACAACAACGCCACCGCCAGCTTCGGCGTCGGGCAGCTGGAGTCGTCGCTGTTCATCCTGGCGCTGCGAGGGTTCGCCGGCATCACGTCGCACGCCCTGTTCAGCGCGATCTTCTGCGCCGGGGTGATGTGGATCCTCGGCCGCGCGCCGGGGGAGAGGCGCATCGGCCGGGGCCTGCTGGCCTGCCTGGCGGCGATGTTCCTGCACTTCGCGTGGGACGACGCGTCCGGCCTGTTCGGCTGGAGCACCTTCCTGACGCTCTTCGCGCCGTACCTGCTCCTGATGCCGCTCGCCATCGTGGTCCTGCTCGTCGTACGCCGCCTGGCCTCGTCCAAGGAGCGCGCCTGGATGCGCGAGCTGCTGGCCCCCGAGGTCGAGTCCGGCGTCGTCGACCAGCCCCTGCTCGACGCGGTGAGCGGCCTGCACAAGGACCGTCGGCACTTCCGCAAACTCGTCCACGACCGGCGGCGGGCCCGTCACCTCGTCGAGAGCGCCGGCGACCTGGCCCAGGAGATCGCCGCGTCGGGCGGGCAGGAGACAGCGCGGGTGGCCCACGCGCGGGCCGAGGTGCTCCGTTTACGCGGGGCCTGACCGGATACGTTGACGCCATGGAGAAGCCCCTGACGTACGCCCGGGTCGGCGCCACCCGTGAGGGCCCGCTGCCCGCCGGCTACGACCACGTCCACCGCGACGCCCCGCTCGGGCACGGCCGGGAGACGTTCGAGCGGGCCGCCAACGGGCTTCTCCACTGGCGCATGCACCGCGCGGCCGGTCTGAAGGTGCGCGCCGACGGGCCGTCGGCCGCGGAGGGGGTCAACGTGACCCTGCGGCTGCTGATGCTGACCATCCCGTGCCGCGTGGTCTACACCGTCGACGAGCCGAACCGGCGCGGCTTCGGCTACGGCACGTTGCTGGGTCACCCCGAGAGCGGCGAAGAGGCCTTCTTCGTGGTGCTGCGCGACGACGACTCGGTCCGGTTCCAGGTGCGCGCCTTCAGCCGTCCGGCCACCCTTCTCGTACGGCTGGGCGGCCCGATCTCGATGCTGGCCCAGCGCCTCGCGACCGACCGCTACATCAAGGCCATGCAGCGGATCAGCCGCGGCTGAG
Source organism: Actinoplanes sp. M2I2 (assembly GCF_023544445.1). Taxonomy (GTDB): domain Bacteria; phylum Actinomycetota; class Actinomycetes; order Mycobacteriales; family Micromonosporaceae; genus Actinoplanes. The sequence continues at coordinate 69,491 of NZ_JALPVJ010000011.1, forward strand.
GTTCAAGCGCTTCCTCGCCGGCGCGGGCTTGTCCGGCATGAGTGGCTGGGTCGGCCTGCGCTCGCGTCGGGCTCGTGCTCGACGGGTGGCATCAGGTCGGCCTGCGCTCGCGTCGGTCGGCCCGCGCTCGCGTCGGCCCAGCCTGCGTGAACTCGCGTGGCGTCGCCGCGGGACGTTGTGGCCCACGCCCACCATGCTGTGCGGTTGAGTGTCGCCGCCCGCAGTGTCGCCGTCCACAGCGCGCGTATGTCCGCTTCGATCACGGACGAACCGGGACCCGTCGTGCCTGTGGACAGCCGCGGCCGGCCGGTGTCAGCGCCGGAGGACCCCGGCCAGGCGGTCCAGCGCGCCGAGGCGGTCGGTCTCGGCGGGGATCATCACGACGCTTGTCGCGCCGGCGTCGTGCCGGGCCGCGATCCGGGTACGGACCTCGTCGGGTGTGCCGGCCAGGGACAACTCCCGCACCCACTCGTCGGGCAGGGTGGCCGCGAACTCGTCCGGCCCGGCCGACGCCGCACGATGGCGGGCCAGATCCCCGGCGAACGGCAGCGCGGCCAGATGCGGCGCCCAGTCGGGCTCGCCGATCCAGGCGAGGCCCGGGCGCACCAGGTCGCGGGCGGCCCGGCCGTCGTCGCCGACGACCGCGGCGTCGTACGTGATGACCTCGAGAGACGACGAGCCCAGATGCCCTACCGACGCCTGGATGTAGGGCGGCGCGGACGGCTCGGCCAGCAGCACACCGTCGGAGACCCGCCCGGCGACCGCGATCGACTTCGGCCCCCGCACGCCCAGCACCACCGGCGGCACCACCTCGGGTCGCTCGCCGATGACGACACCCTCCACCTGGACGTACCGGCCGGCCGCCGGCCCGGGCTCACCACGCAGAAGGGTGCGCACCGCCACCGTGTACTCCTCGAGCAGCGTCAACGGGCTGGCCGGCCACGCCCCGACCTGCCGCATCCAGGCGGGCATGCCGTGCCCGATACCCGCGATCAGCCGCCCGGGGAACAACTGCGCGAGCGTCCCCAGGTCCATCGCCGCGAAGGCAGCGTTGCGGGCCCCCGCCGGCAGGATGCCGATGCCCACCACGATCCGCGACGTCGCGGCGAGCACAGCCCCGGCCTGCGCGACCCCGCCCCGGAAGCCGAGGTCCTCCACAACCCACAGCTCGTCAAAGCCCAGCTCGTCGGCCCGCTGTGCATAACGAAGCACCTCGTCCACAGGCAGGTCCCGCGGCAACATCACACCCACACGCGTCACGACGAGCTCCCTCTGAATCCGGTCCGGTCGGCCTCCGTGATCTTACGGAGCACCCGCGCCGGGTTGCCCGCGACGATCACCCCGGCCGGGACCGGCCGCGTCACGACGCTGCCCGACCCGACGATCGACCCGTCACCGATCGTCACTCCCTGGTTGATCGTGACGTCACCGCCCACCCAGACCCGATGACCGATGGTGACCGGTTTGGCGTAACACCCACCGGCCGCGCGCTCGTCCGGGTCGATGGCGTGATTGCTCGTGTAGATGCCTACCCGCGGCCCGAACAGCACATCGTCCCCGATCGTGATGCCACCGCCATCGAGCAGCACGCAGTCGAAGTTGGCGTAGAACCGGTCTCCGACGGTGATGTTGAACCCGAACTCACACCGGAACGTCGGCTCGAAGTGGCAGCCCGTCCCCACGCTGCGCAACAGGCGCCGCAGGATCGCCTCCCGCGCCGCTTGCGGCTGCCCGAAGCTGTCGTTGTACTCGCCGGTGAGCATGACTGTCCGCTTCCGCGCCTCGACAAGCTCACTCGTCAAGTCGTCATACATTGCGCCGGTCAACATGTACGCCCGCTGCTCTTCAAGAGTCACAACGAATCCTTACGCGCCGGCCGCCTGTGGAGAACCCCTTCGAGATCAAAATCTGATGGGTACGGACCTCAACTTCCCTCATGGGCCGGGCGCATCGAGCAGGGCATCGCCATCTCTATGATCGAGCGATGTTGATCAGCGACGCCGACCTGGCAGTGTCAGCGGCCGAGGCGGGCGCGGCGGTGGTGCTTGAGCACTACGGGACGCACTTGGCACGATTCGACAAGGCGCCCGGCGACTTCGCCACGCAAGCCGACCTCGATGCCGAGCAGGCGATCTTCGCCCGGCTGACCGGAGCCCGCCCCGGCGACGTGATCGTCGGCGAGGAGAGCGGTCGCACCGGCGCCGCCGGCGGCGAGCGCGAGTGGCTCGTCGACCCCCTGTGCGGAACGCTGAACTACGCCGCCAGGACCATGCTGGTTGCGGTCAACGTCGCCCTGCGCACCAACGGCCGCACGTCGGCCGCCGCGGCGGCCGATCCGTTCGCCGCAGAGGTCTTCTGGACCGACGGCGCCCAGTCCTGGGTGCGCCACCGGGGCCGCGACGAGTTGCTCGCGCCGACTGCCGCCACCAACCTCGTCGACCTCAACCTCGACCCGCCGTTCCCCAACGCCCCAGCCTTCCGAGCCGCGCGCCTGCTCCTCGACGACCGTTTCACCGCCCGCTTCCGGCCGCGCGTCATCTCGACCACCTTGGCGCTGGCCTGGGTGGCCGCGGGCCGGCGAGCGGCGTACCTCACCGACGGCCACCTGAAAGACAGCGTCCACTTCGCGGCCGGCATCGCCCTGTGTGAGGCCGCGGGCTGCATCGTGACCAGCCTCGACGGCGGCCCCCTCCACACCGGCGCCCAGGGCCTGATCGCCGCAGCCGACCCGGCCACCCACGGCGCCCTGCTCGAGCTGACAGCTCACGTCGAATAGCCGGACCGGATGCGGACCCTTTGCGAACTCGTCGAGCGAGGGCGCAGAGCGTTCCCGAAACAGCCGGGCGGCGGTACAGAGGGTCCCCGAATTCGTCGGAGCGATCGTCGCTGTCCGATGACAGGTCGGCTTGTGTGATTTCCGAGCCGAAGGTCAGTGGTCGCCCCGGGGATAAGACGCCGACGGGACAGACAGGCGCATAGCCGGGTCGGACGTACGACGGAATCCCTGTGAGGCGTAGAGCGGCTCTCCTTCCGAGCTGGCGCGCAGGTCGATCACTCCGGCGCCCCGGACGCGGAACCACTCGATCAGAGCCGACATGCAAGCGCGGGCGTAACCCCGGCGCCGGTGGGCCGGGTCGGTCGCGACATTGAATACGTAGCCGGCCAGACCGCTGGGATTGCGAGGGCCGCCCAGCCGCTCCTCGAGGATGCCGACCGCGCAAGCCGCGAGCCGCCCCGGCGCGTCCGGATGATCGACGACAAAGCCCACCATGGTCGGCGTGGATTCCGCCAGCCGCCGCAGCAGTGTCTGCCGAGCCACGTCCCGCCAGCCGCCCTCGTCCGAATCGTCGGCCACCCCGAACAGCACACCCCGGAGCCGCACCAACTCGGCCGCATCGTCCACCGTGGCCATGCGTACGTCGATCATGGCTAGAGGGTAATGACGCCCCCTCCCATCACGTCACCGAATAAGGGCCAGCAACCTCACCGGGCGGGACCGTCCCGCCGTTGTACGCCGCCGCCCGGTAGGGGCGAGCTGACCACCGGACGCCGATCGCAGCGGCGGCTGGCCACGGCGGTCGGCGTTCGACGGTGCTTCAGACGAGACCCAGACCGCGGCGGCCGGTTTCGTTCAGGTCGGCCTCTGTGAAGCGGTTGGTCCAGTCGCGCTCGTAGTGTTCGGCCGGGAAGTCCGACGGGCTGGAGCCGCTGAGGAACGCCTCGCGCACGTTAGCGGCGTACGTCTCGTTGCGGGGACACCACGGGGCCGCGGGGATGTACATGACGTTGCCCCAGCCCTTCTGGTCCTGGACGGGCGCGACGCTGTGGATCATGTCGCAGTGCCACCAGACCGAGTCGCCGGCCTGGACGTCGGGAATGCCGGACAGGGCCTCCATGAGCAGGCCGTGCCACTTGTCGTCGGCCGGGAAGACCTGATTGACGGTCACTCCGCACATGTCGTCGTCAGGAACGTCGTTGAGCAGCGGGCGCAGCATCAGATAGGCCATGGCACCGGGGATCGGCACCGTGTGGAGAACGCCTTGGTCGTGCGCCATGTCGGACAGGGCCGTCCAGCCCTGGAACGTGCGGAACGCCGAACACATGGTCGTGCCGGGATACTGCGGGCCGGCCGTGCGATACGCCGCGTCCCACGGGTCGTACTTCTCCACATCCCCGTTGAACAAGTGACGGAAAGCCTGTTGATAAGCCTCGGTCATCCACAGGTCCAGCGTGCCGGGGTCCAGGTGTGTCCCCAGGCCGGCGGAGTCGGCGCCCTCGGGGCGGCGGCGGATGCGGTCGGGGTACAGCGAGTCGCGCTCCGGGTCGAACCACTGCACACCGTCTGAGGTGTGCTTCCACTGGTTGTTCAGGAAAGCCTGTACGCGAGCCATGCGGTCGCTCTGGCGGGCTTCCATCTGCGCGCGGGACCAGTAGATCGGGTAGATCTCGGGCTTCGACCCGACGCTGCCGAAGAAGTCGTCGCCGGGCCCGCGGTAGTTCTCGAAGAACTTGTTCTCCTCGACGTACTGCACGATGCCGGCATCCCAGCCCAGAGCTTGAGACCGCTCGAAATGTCCCCGGACGACCAGGCAACCGCGCCTGCGCAGCAGGGCGACGTCGGCGGCGCTCACCGTGCCGGCCTCGATGTCGTCGTACGAGATGACCGGCCAGACCGTCTCGCCGCGCGCCTTGGCAGCGACGATGTCCGCGACCTCGGCGGCGACCTTGCGCTCGACGACGGCGAAGACTTCCTCCACCGTGCGTCCGGAGGCGGCGATCTGCTTGCGCAAGGCGGTCTTGACTTCACGGATGGCGGTGGGGAGGTCGGCGGGCGTCTCCTCCCAGTGGGGGAGCGGCATGGCGGTTCTCCTTCTAGTCAGGGCTCTTGCCTAGAAGAAGAGTAGGGTCCCGAGACCTTTCTAGGCAAGAGTCCTGACTAGAGTGATGCTGTGGATACGGTCAAACCGTCACAGGAACTGCTTCGCTCCCTCACCGACGAGCATGTGTTGCGCGCTCTGATGCGTCACCGCCTGTTGACGCGCGCGGAGTTGTCCGCCGAGATCGGCATCTCGAAACCCACAGCCGGCGAAAGCGTCCGCCGACTCACCGAAGCCGGCCTCGTTGTGGATACCGGTCAGCGCACCCCGGGCGGTCGGGGACGCGGGCGGGTGGGCTCGTATTACTCGCTGGCCCCCGATGTCGGCCTGGCTCTCGCGGTCAGCGTCGCGCCCGAGGGCGTGGTGGCGGAATGCCTGGACGCGTACGGGGATCTGGTCGCCCGAGTGGAGAAGCCGATAGGTCGTCCGGCTCGTCCCGACGATGTGGCCGCCGCACTGGGCAGCGCCGTGGACGCGGTTCGCGAGCTGGTCGAGGCTCGGCAGGAAGCCGAGTTCCTTGAGAGCGGTGGGGGCCGTGACGATAGTCCCGAGTTGCGCGGGGCCGGCGTCGGCGGTGACGACAATGTCGAGTTGCGCGGAACAGGTGCGGGCCGTGACGACGGCCTTGGGTTGCTTGAGGGCGGTGTGGGCCGTGGCGGCGGTGTCGGGTTGTCTGAGGGCGGTGTGGGCCGCGACGACGGTGTCGGGTTGTCTGAGGGCGGCGTGGGCCGCGACGACGGTGTCGGGTCGCGCGACGACGGTGTCGGGCTGCGGCAGCGTGGGCGGCTACGGCTGAACGCCCGCCCCCGGCTCGCGGTGGTGAGCGCGGCGGATCCGGTCGATCGGCACACGGGGCGGCTCCTGCAGTTGCCGGATGCGCCGTTTCTGCTCGGGGAGATCGACCCGGTGGCGGTGCTGGCGGAGCGCGTCGGCGGCGCCGTGCTTGTGGACAACGACGTCAACTGGGCTGCTGAAGCGGAACGAGCGGCGACGCCACTGGACGACTTCGCGTATCTCTACCTCGATGAGGGCCTGGGATGCGCCGTCGTGAGCGACGGCGAGGTGCGCCGTGGGCACCGCGGAGTCGCCGGTGAAGTAGCACATCTGATCACGGTGGGGCCGGAGGGACGCGCGATGCCTTTGATCGAGGTGTTCGGCTTACTCGGGCTCCGGCACGAGCACTCAACGGCTGTGGATGTCGACCGGCTGCTCGCGCAGCGGCCGCCGGAGGTGGTGACGGCGGTCGGCGGGCTGATCGCGGCTCTCGCGGCGCTCATCGATCCCGAAGTGGTCGTCATCGGGGGACGGTGGGGTACACAGCTGATCGACGTCATCGCCGCCGAAGTCGGGCGATCGCCTCGTCCCGTGCCGGTGCGGGCCGCGTCTGTGAGCACGGAACCGTCGCTCACAGGTGCCCGGGCCGACGCTGTCCACAGGCTGCGTGGACTCATCACTGCCCGGTGACCGCCTCTGGGTCCGCGGGCTGTGTGAGCACGTGGTTGCCCGGCGACGGCCTCTGGGTCTGCAGGCTGTGTGAGCGCGCGGTTGCCCGGCGACGGCCTCTGGGTCTGCAGGCTGTGTGGGCTCATGGTTGCCCGGCGGCGGCCTGTGGGTCGGCAGGCTGTGTGGGCTCATGGTTGCCCGGTGACGGCCTGTGGGTCCGCAGGCTGTTTGGCTCATCGTCGCCTGGTGACCGCTTCTGGTGACGTCTGAGCCTGTGGGCGGGCGGATCCGCGCGCCTGGAAGGTCAGCCGATGAGTTCGGGGATCCGGCCGAAGAGCTGCGTCGTGTAGGTCGTCATCTCGTGGAGCATCCAGTTGCCCGAGAAGAGCAGGGCGGCGCAGACCGCGGCCGCCTTCGGGACGAAGGACAGCGTCGCTTCCTGGATCTGGGTCACCGACTGGAACAGGGAGATGGCGAAACCGACCGCGAGCGCCGTCAGCAGGACCGGTGCGCACATCTTGGCGGCGATGGTCATGGCCTGAAGGCCCAACTCGATGATCATGGTGTCGCTCATACCTCTCTGTTCGGGCTGAACGGGTCGGCGACGAGTGCAGACCGGTTGCAGTTCGGTGAGAGCGGCCCGGAAATACTCAACTTGGCGCCGGCGGGCCGCCCAGTCCGCGATCCGGTGGCCCAGTTATCCGAACACCCACCTTGCCGACCAAAGCCGACAAGGGCAAGACCCTCCACGGGGGCGAGAACCGACAGGACAGCGCCTGCGCAGGCCGAAGCCGACCAAGAGCCGGCCGGTAGGGAATCGGCCCGAGCGGGTAGATGCCGGCCAGGAGCAGCGCCGGGTGGGTACAGGCTGCAGTCGGCCGGCACCCGGGTCAGACGACGGAGAAGTTTTCCGGGAGGGGCGTACGGCCGGTCAGCGCGCTCAGCACGGCTGGGCCCTCGCCCAATGCCACGGCGATCCGGGCCGCGAGCAGCGTGGCCTCCGAGACGGCGGCGGGGTCGAAGGCCACCGGTACGCCGGCCGCGGCGGCCACGTCGGAGCCGTGGACCACCAGCTCGAACGTTCGGGTCGGGAGCCAGTCGCGGACCCGCATGCCGCCGACGGGGGTGGACACCACGTCGTCGTCGGCGACCGCGGCCAGCGCCTGGGTGGCGCGGCCCGCGAGGTCACCGGCCGACGTCAGGAGATCGGCTGCTCGGCGGGCGTCGTCGTCGGAGGCGGCCACCGCGGCGGCGTACAGCTCGGGCGGCACGTCCCGCACGAACGCGAAGTAGCCCTCGGGGGCCTCGACGTTCACGGTCGGCGGCGCGGGGCGGAAGGTCGACGGGGAGCCGGGGGAGGAGGCCGCGCCGGGCAGCGATGTCGACCTGCCGGAACTCGCAGCGGAACCCGGCAGGAAAGACGGTTCGCCGGCGGGTGCCCCGGAGCCCGGGGGCGGCGGCGATCCGTCGGAGGTCTCCCCGGACGACGTCGAAGCGCTGGACGTGCGCCCGCGTGCCGAGGCGGTGCCGAGCACCGCCGGCACCTGCTCGAGGGCGGAGCTCACGGTGTGGCCGATCAGGTCGCGCAGCGTCCACTTGCCGAGGCCGGGACCGTCGAGGCGGTCGGCCGGCACGCGGCTCACCAGGTCGACGAAGGAGACGGCGGCGGAACGGTAGGTCCGGCGGTAATCCATGCCGCCAACCTAAGCCGTTCACGCCTGGGGGCGGCGCCCGCCTGGCCGAGCCGGGTCAGGCGTCCGGGTCGGGGCCGTTCGCGCGGTGGCGGCCGCCGGCGTAGTCGTGGTCGGCTGTCTCGTCGTCGGTGGCGCCGTGGCGTGCGTGGTAGTGGGGTTCCGCGTGTGGTTGCGGCAGGCCGGACGGGCGCGGCGGGCGGGGCTCGGCCTCGGCCGGGCGGGCGCCCAGGCCGGACGGTGGCAGGCCGGACGGCATGGGACCGGAGGCGGGGCGGGATTCCGGCTCCTCGCGGGGCTTCGAGGGTTGTGCGGCCGGGTCGAGCGGGGGCGGCGGTGACGGGAACGGCTGCCGCTCCGCGTGGCTGGTCGCGTGGTGGCCCGCGTACGGCTGGGTGACGTTCTCCTCCAGGCGTTTGATCTTGACGCGGGAGCGGTGGCGCGCGAAGACGGCCGCGGCGAGGGCCAGCGCGGGGGTCGCGAAGACGAACCACGACGTGAACGGCGACTCGGGCGCGACCACCATCAGGTAGCCCGCGTAGCCCAGGAACGCCAGGCCCAGCAGCACGTCGACCACGCGCATGATCAGGTTCTGGCCGAGACCCAGCACGGCCAGGATCAGGAACAGCAGGCCCGCGGCGGCCAGCGACCCGGCGTACGCGAGAAATTCGCCGTCCGACATGGAGACTCCAAGAAATGATCAGGAACCCCCATTGTCGGCGCTTTGGGACGTTACCGGCGCCATTTCTGGCCGAGCCACCCGTCGCAGTCCCATACCTGTACGTTCGTCCGGTTCTGAAGGCCCGGCGCAGGAGTTTGCCGGGCGTCCGTCGGGGAACCGGGAACTCATGCCAGCACGTGAGGAGCTGCCGTCGACGCTGAAGCGGTCGTCGAAGAAGGCCCAGGAGACGTTCGCGAAGACGCATGATTCGGCCGTCGAGCAGTACGGCGAGGGCGAGCGGGCCCACCGCACCGCCTTCTCGGCCGTCAAGCATTCGTTCGAGAAGGTCGGCGACCACTGGGAGCCGAAGGAGCAGAAGGGGCCCAGCGACGCCAAGGCGGCCGGCGGCCGGGACACCGGCGCCGAGACCGCGGGCGGCGTCGACGCCAACGCGTCCAAGGAGCACCTGGCCGGCATCGCGAAGCGGCTGGAGATCCGCGGACGCTCCCGGATGACCAAGGCGGAGCTGGTCGAAGCCATCCAGAAGGCCAACGCCCGGGAGTCGCGCCGAAGCCTGAACCGATGAGTCTCGACCGTTTCGTGCAGGCGCAGAACGGCACCTACGAGGACGCCCGGGCCGAGCTGGAAGCCGGCCGCAAGCGCACCCACTGGATGTGGTTCATCTTTCCGCAGCTGAGCGGGCTGGGCTCGAGCCCCACGGCCCAGCACTACGCGATCCGCGACCTCGACGAGGCCCGTTCCTACCTCGCTCATCCGGTGCTCGGCCCGCGCCTGCGGGAGCTGGCGGCGATCCTCGTGAAGTCGGACCGGAGCGCGAAGGACATCTTCGGCTACCCCGATGACCTCAAGCTGCGCTCGTCGATGACGCTGTTCGCCGCCGCGGCCGACGACCCGGCCCCGTTCCAGCAGGTCATCGACCATTTCTACGACGGTGCCGACCAGCGCACGCTGGAGCTGCTGGGGCACTGATACGTTGCCTCGATGAGGACCCACGCCGAGGCCGTCGCGGCCGCCACCGAGCTCGCCGCCGCCCTCGTCCCGGGCGCGGTGGAGCGGGACCGCAACGGCGCCGATGTCATCCCGTACGAGGCCCTGGCCCTGCTCGACCGTTCGGGCCTGCTGGCGATCACCGTGCCGGTCGAGGACGGCGGCCCCGGTCTCGGCCCGTCGACGCTGGCCGAGGTGACCCGGCTGATCGCCGCGGCCGATCCGGCCATCGCCCAGGTGCCGCAGGCCCATTACCTGCTGATCGACGTGCTGGCCGTGCATGGCGGCGCCGATCTGCGCAAGCGTCTTTACGCCGAGGTGCTGGCCGGGCGCCGGATCGGCAACGCCCTCGCCGAGCGGGGCGGCAAGCACGCTCAGGATCTGAAGACCCGGGTCGCCGGCGGTCGCCTGAACGGCGTCAAGTATTACTCCACCGGCGCCCTGACCAGCGCCTGGATCGCCGTCAGCGCGATCGGTGAGGACGGGCGCCTGGTGCTCGCCTTCGTGCCGCGCGACGCGGACGGGGTCGAGGTCGGCACCGACTGGGACGTGATCGGTCAGCGCGCCACGATCAGCGGCACTGCGACCTTCACCGACGTGCCGGTCGAGTTCGCCCTGGACTACTCCCGCGCCTACGAGGTGCCGCAGCAGCTCGGGGCCCGCGCCCAGCTCGTGCACGCCGCCATCGAGGTCGGCATCGCCGGCGGCGCGCTGGCCGACGCCCGCGCCTACCTGCGGGAGAAGGCCCGGCCGTCCACCGAGGCGGTGCGCGCAGGTGCCACCACCGCGGTGGAGGACCCCCACGTGATGTATCGGTACGGCCGCCTCGCCACGCGCGTGCGCGCCGCCGAGGCGCTGCTGATCGACGCCGCCCGGACGCTCGACGAGATCGGCCGGGTGCCCGCCGACGCCGGGACGGCCGCGCGCGGCTCGCTGGCCGTGGCCGCCGCCAAGGCCTTCGGCAGCGAGGTGGCGGTGGAGGCGGGGTCGGAGCTCTTCGCGCTCTGCGGCACCAGCTCGGCCGCCGCCAAGTACGACCTGGACCGGCACTGGCGCAACGCCCGCACCCACAGCGTCCACGACCCGGTCGACTGGAAATACCACCACCTGGCCGCCTGGGAACTCAGCGACACCCCGCCCCCCAATCACGGCCAGCTCTAGCCCGGCAGACACCACCCGCGTCGATACGTTAGGTTCTGCCGTCAGGATCTTGGGGAGGGCGGCGGCATGACGATGGTCGACATCCAGGCGGGGGAGTCGGTGGAGGCGGGGGAGCCGGTGCGGGGCTCCCGGGTCGACATGGTCATGGCTGCGGCCATCGTGCTCACCGTCGATGCCGTGCTGCTGCTCGCGGTCGCTGTGCTCGGCGTGCCGTTCCTGATGTTCGCCTTCGGTGACGTGGACGGCACCTGGCAGCGGCTGTGGCCGCTGACCGTGGCGTGGGTCGTCGCGGTCGGGCTCGCGCTCGTCTGCGCCGCCGCGGTGGCCGGGTTGTCGGGATTCGGCTCGTACTCCGTGCGACGGGTGAGCACCGGCGCGGCGCTCGGTGTCGCGGTGGTCGCGGTCGTGCTCGCCACCGGCTCGATCGGGTCGACGCCGGGCTGGCTGCTGCTCGGCCTGCCCTTCGCCGTGGCCAACCTGGCTGCCGCCCTGGTCCTCGCCGGGCCCGACCGCGCCGTCGCCTTGACGGACCGGTTCCCGCTCTTCCGGCCGGCCGCGGCCGCGGGGCGTGCGCCCGAGCCGATCGAGGAGCCCGCCTACGAGCAGGACGAGGCCGCGTACGCCCGTCCCGAGGCCGACGAGTCGCACCCGTCGAGGACCCACGACACGATCGACCTGCTCGCCTTTTACGGCCGGCCGGGCCGGGCGGACAGCAGGGCCGCGCCCCGGCGGCCGCGCGGGCCCGCGGCGCTGCGGACCTTGACGGGTGTGCGCCTGCCGCCCCGCGCCCGCCGCCCGCGGCGTTAGCGCCACCGGCGGGCCGCCCGCTCGAGCCGGTCACGGTAGGCGGCCCACCAGTCGCGGTCGCCCGCCGGCAGGTTGCTGTTGGACGCCCGCACCCCGACGGACTCGTCGATGAGCTCCCGCACGATGTCGGCATGGCCGGCGTGCCGGTGGGTCTCGGCGATGACGTGGACGAGGATCAGGTGCAGCGTGACCTCGTCGCTGCTCGGCCACCACGGCACCCGGCCGGTCGCGTCGAGCGGCAACCCGGCGACGGTCTCGTCCCCGTGGGCCCAGACCCGCCGGTAGAGATCGACGATCTGCTCGCGGGTCTCGGACGGCTCGGCCCACATGTCCGCGTTGGGCTCGGCGTCGTCGGCCATCCACGGCATCGGCTCGGGGAACGGCCGCCCGAACGTGACGCCGAGATAGCCGGCCTCGACGCCGGCCACGTGTTTCACCAGGCCGAGCAGGTTGGTGCCGGTGGGCACCAGCGGCCGCCGGATGTCGTAGTCGGACAGTCCGTCGAGTTTCCACAGCAACGCCTCGCGCGCCTCCTGCAGATAGCGGACGAGGTCGGCCTTGGGGTCGGTAACCATGCCGCGGAGCCTGCCACGCGCCTACGACATTTGTGGGCTGGGTCGCGCCGAGGGTTCGCCGCCGCGGACGTGGGGGAAAGGGACGCCCATGCAACCCGAACAGATCAGCCAGGCAGAGTACGAGTCGGAGCTCAACCGGCTGCACGAGCGGCGCGAGGAGCTCGAGGAGTCCGAGAGCACCCTCACCTCCCACGACCACGGCGGCGGCCTGCCCGCCGACCAGCAGAACCGGCTCGCGAAGGTGCGCGGCGAGATCGCGGACGTGCTCCAGCAGATCGGTGATCTGCAGGACCGCTGGGCCGACGCCGGCAACGCCAAGCCGAACCCGGACGGCGCGCTAGGCGAATAGCTCGCGCACACCCCGCACCCGGGTGGTCAGCGGTGCCGCCGCCCAGGATCACCGACGTCCGCACCACGGCGGCCGACCGAGATGCCCGGTGACGCCGGTGATCAGGACTCGCACGCGGGGCGGGCTAGCCGACGTGGCGGTAGGTCGCGAACACCACCTCGTGCGAGACCTGGAAGCCGAGCCGCTCGTAGAGCCGGATGGCCGCCGCGTTGTCGGCCGCGACGTGCAGGAACGGCAGGTCGCCGCGCTCGAGCAGGCCCGCGGCGACGGCCATGGTGAGCCGCGCGCCCAGGCCCTGGCCGCGGAAGGCGGGGTCGGTGCAGACCGCGCTGACCTCCGTCCACCCCGGCAGCCGGAACCGCTCGCCGGCCATCGCGACCAGCCGCCCCTCGTGCCGGATGCCCAGGTAGTCGCCGAGCTCGACGGTGCGTTTGCCGAACGGTCCGGGCTTGGCCCGTGACACCAGGTCGAGCATCTCGGGCACGTCGGTCTCGGTGAGGCGCACGGTGGCCGGGTCGTGCACGCCGGTCATCGTGTGGCCGACCATCTGCACGCCGGCCAGCACCGTGACCGGCTCCCAGCCCGGCGGCGGGTCGATCGCGGGGGCGGTCAGCGCGGCGTGGTCGGTCAGCGTGGCCAGGTCGGCCCAGCCGGACGGGTCGGTGAGGTCGGCCATCGCGCACCAGGGCGCGATGTCGGACAGGTAGCGGGCGGCGTCACCGGACGCCTCGGCGAAACAGGCCTGTGGCCCCGAGAGAGCGGCCCACGCGGGATTCTCCAGCACACCCAGAACCCTGCCGCCCGCCGTCCATGACCGCCAGCGAATAACCCGAATTTCAGGCTGCGGGCGACATGACCCCGGACTGCGGCTGGGCGACGATCTCTTGCGGCCACACCGGCTTGGAGAAGAGATAGCCCTGTCCGTACGGGCAGCCCATGGCGACCAGCTCGGCGCGCTGACCCTCGTCCTCGATGCCCTCGGCCACCACGGCCAGGTCGAAGTTGCGGGCCAGGGTGACGATCGCGTCGACCAGCGCCCGCTGCTGCTCGCTGCCCAGGATGTCGTCGATGAACGATTTGTCGACCTTGAGCACGTCGACCGGCATCTGCCGCAGGTAGCTCAGCGACGAGTACCCGGTGCCGAAGTCGTCGATCGCGATCCGCACGCCCAGCGTCCGCAGCGCGCCGAGGTCCTGCCAGACCTGGTCGGCGTCGCGCAGCAGCAGGCTTTCGGTGATCTCCAGGAGCAGCCACTCGGGGCGCGCGCCGCTGTCCTCGAGGGCCGCGCGGACCTGGTCGACGAACCCAGGCGTCCGGAACTGACGGGCCGAGACGTTCACGCTCACGTACTTCAGGGTCGTGCCGGCCCGCAGGCGGGTGAACTCGGCCAGCGCGGCGCGCAGCACCCACCGGCCGATCTCGACGATCGCGCCGCTCTCCTCGGCCACCTCGATGAAGTGGTACGGGCCGAGCAGGCCGCGGACCGGGTGCTGCCAGCGCACGAGGGCCTCCACGCCGGCCATCTCGCCGGTCCCGAGGTCGACGATCGGCTGGTACATGACCGCGAACTGCTCGCCGTCGATGGCCTCGTGCAGCGCCGTCCGGGTCTCGAGCCGCTGGACCATCGCGGTGTGCAGTTCGCTGCGGTAGCGCTGCCAGGTGCCCTTGTCCTCGCCCTTGGCCTGGTAGAGCGCCAGGTCGGCGTGGCGCAGCACCTCGGTGGCCGACACGGCGTCCCGGTTGGTGGCCACGCCGACGCTGGCCGCGCCGCTGACGATGTGGGTGCCGCCGATGCCGTCCGAGACCTCCACCGGTACGGCCAGGGCGCGCACGATCCGGTCGGCGACCTCCTCGGCGCGGGCGTCGTCGTCGCTCTGCTCGATGAGGATGGCGAACTCGTCGCCGCCCATCCGCGCCGCGGTGTCGGCCACGCCGATGATCTCGGCGATCCGCTCGCCCACGCTGACCAGCAGCTGGTCGCCGACGGCGTGCCCGAGGGTGTCGTTGACGTCCTTGAAGTCGTCCAGGTCGACGAAGAGCACGGCGATGGTGGCGTCGTCCCGGCCGGCCACGGCGAACGCCTGCTCGAGGCGGTTGCGGAACAGCACGCGGTTGGCCAGCCCGGTGAGCCCGTCGTGGAACGCCAGGTGCGACAGGTCGTCCTCGAGGCGCCGGCGGTCGGTCACGTCCCGCATGGTCAGGACCAGACCTCGTACGGTGGGGTCGTCGCGCAGGTCCCGGCCGGTGAGCTCGACCTGCAGCATCCGGTCGTCGGCGCACAGCACGGCCAGGTCGATGGCGTCGTCCTGGTCGCGCCCGCCCCGGATCGCGTCCAGGGCGTCGCGCAGGGCGGCGTGGTGGCTCAGCGCGATCAGCGACTCCAGCGGCGTCCCGGCCAGGTCGGGGTGGCCCAGCACGGTGTCGGCCGACGGGCTCGCGTAGGTGATCCGGTCGTCGGCGCCGAGGATGACGATGACGTCGGACGCGTTCTGGATCAGCGTGCGGAAGTAGGCCTCGCTGTCGCGGCGGCTGACCTCGCGGGACAGGCCGATGCGCTCCATGACGACCTCGATCTGGCCGAGGAACGCCTCGACCGAGGGCATCAGCTCGCGCAGGACCGGGCCGCGTCCGGCGAGCAGCCCGGCGCCGACCTGGCCGTTCCCGGGCAGCGGCATGGTCGCGTACAGGAACCGGCCGAAGCCCTCGGTGCGCAGGCCGGCCGGCACCTCGGCCGCGGACAGCAGCCGCAGGCCCGGCGTGTGCGGCACGTCGGCCTCGCAGACCAGGGTGAACTGGAAGGACGTGTCGGCCGGCATCATCGTGGTGATGCCGTCGCGAATGGCGCGGGCGGCCTCCTCGACCGTCGTCGCGGCGAACAGCTCGGCGGCGGCCTGGTGCAGCGCCCGTTCCCGGGAACGCGCGCGGCGCTGGGCGTCGGCCAGACCGTTGACCCGGGCCAGCACCAGCAGGAACATCAGGGCCGCGGCGCCGGCGATGACGGGCGCGTCGACGACCCCGCCGCGCTGCGCCTCGACCTCGCGGCCGTTCATCCACTCGACGTACAGGACGGCCGGCGCGATCAGCGCGGCCGAGGCCATCCAGACGATGCGGCTGGTGCCCAGGTCGGCCCCGGCGGTCTGGGGCAGCTTCTCGGTGAGGTCGCGCATCGACGGCATGAGCGCCGTCCAGCTCAGCATGGTGTAGAAGACGATCCAGCCCAGGTCGACCGGGCCGCCGAGCGACCAGGCGCTGCTGAGCTGCGACTGGCCGTAGAAGATGTCGCTGATCAGCAGGCCGACGATGGCGACGACGACGGCGGTCAGGGCCCGCGGTCGCCGGCCCGGGCTGGTCAGCATGCGCAGCGTCATGGCCAGCGCGAGGACGTCGCCGAGCGGGTAGCCGATCGAGACGAGCTTCTCGAGGAAGCTCAGCTCGTGGGAGCGGGTGAACGGCGCGATCCAGTAGATCCAGGAGAGCAGCCCGAGGCCGACCGTGGGCACGAGCGCGTCGAGCAGGGCGGCCCGGTTGCTGGCGCCGCCCCGGGCCCGCACGAACAGCAGGAACGCGCCGGTGATCAAGGGGTAGACCAGCAGGTAGAGCAGGTCGGCCGGGCCCGGGAACTCGGGCTCGCGGCCCAGCACGATGATCAGGTTGTAGAGCGTGTCACCCGTGACGAAACAGGCCAGCCCGGCCGCTATCAGATACCACGGCAGCCGGCGGGCCGGACGGTTCAGGCGTACGCCGATCAGCACCACCGCGGCGCTGGAGTAACCGATCAGGGCCCAGGTGACCAGGTGCGCGTCGGGAAAGGTGTAGTAGACCGCGGTCAGCACCACGATCCACGCGCCGAAAGCGGCGCGTGCTGTGCGCGTCGTCATCGGCCCTCCTCCGCCTCGTTCCCAGCCGTCCCGTGTTTGATCGGGCGGCGGGACCCACGCCTGAGCGAATGATCCGGTTCACCGCCACGGAGGTGCGGAGATCGTCACCTTCCGGTCTGTATCGGCCGATTCCTCGATGGCGAGCGCGACGAGGTGGTCGTGCGCGCCGTCGGCCAGAGAATACGGTGGCGGGCCCTCGCCGCGTACCCAGTCGGCCATCTTGCGCAGCAGCGAGGCGATCGCGATCTCCTCGTCGTTCCAGCGCTTGCCCGGGAACGGATTGCGGAACAGCACGCGGTCACCGAGCGAGATCGTGTCGGTGTCGAAGTCGTCGAGGTCCAGGTCGTAGCCGGTCTGCCGGCGGACCAGCGGGGACCGCAGGATCGTCCGCGGCTCGGTCAGGCGGACGACCTCGTCGTCGCGCAGCTCCCCGTGCGAGCCGCGCACGACGATGCGCCGGAACCGCAACTGGTTGTGCCACTGGTTGTCGGTGAAGTCGTAGAGGCCGGACCGGCCGTCGCCGAAATCCAGCGTGGCGATCGTCGTGGTGGCCGGCCGGGGCTGGTCGTCGTCGGTCCAGCCGGCCCGGGTCAGCGGGTCGACCAGCGGCGCGGTGGTCCGGGAGGCCCGTACGGTGACCGGGCCGCGACCGGCGCCGAGGAACCCGCGGATCAGCGACACCGCGTGGTACATGTGCGTCGACGAGACCTGCACCTGGCTCGGTTCGCCGATCACCCCGGCCCGTACGGCGGCCAGCCGGGCGGCGTGCGCGGGCACCAGCAGGTACTGCTCGGCGATCTGCACCAGCCCGCTGTCGCCGGTGCGCTTCCACAGCGCGGCCAGGCCGTCGGCGTCGGGCGCGGGCGGGGTCTCGGCCAGCACCGGGATGCCCCGCTCGACCGCCTCGACGATCACGCCCGGGTTGGCCGCCCAGGGCACGGCGGTGACCAGGAAGTCGGGTCGCACCTCGTCGAGCGAGGTGAACGCCGGCACCGGCAGGTCACGGGGCGTGCGCACCACCGCCCCCACGCACTCGACGCCGGGCAGACCCGCCGCCAGCCGCCAGAACATCTCGGCCCGCCAGCCGGATCCCACCACCGCGAACGACGTCATGCGGCACACATTAGATCGCGGGTTATACAAGTATCGACCGGGGAACCGGTCAGCCTGTGACAACAGATCAGTCGACGCGCTGGAAGGCGCTCTCGGTCGCCCTGGTGGCGGGCTTCATGACCTTGCTCGATGTGAGCATCGTCAACGTCGCGCTGCCCTCGATCCGCGACCAGTTGCAGCTGAGCTCGGCCGAGCTGCAGTGGGTGCTCTCCGGCTACGCGCTCACCTTCGGCCTGCTGCTCGTGCCGGCCGGCCGCTTCGGTGACGCCCGGGGCCGGCGCGACGTCTTCATCGCCGGGCTGGTCCTGTTCACGCTGGCCAGCGCGGCCGCCGGCCTGGCCCAGTCGGCGCTGTGGCTGGTCGTCGCCCGGCTGGTGCAGGGCGCCGCCGCCGGCATCGTGAACCCGCAGGTGTCCGGGCTGATCCAGCAGATGTTCGAGCCGAAGGAGCGGGGGCGCCCGTTCGGGCTGCTCGGCGCGACCATCGGGGTCTCCACTGCCGTCGGGCCGCTGCTCGGTGGCGTGCTGATCGCAACGATCGGACCGGCCGAGGGCTGGCGCTGGATCTTCTACCTGAACATCCCGATCGGCATCGCCGCGGTCTGGCTCGGCTACCGGTGGATCCCGGCCCGCACCGGGGAGCGCCGCCGGGAGAGCCTGGACCCGGTGGGCGTGGGACTGCTCGGCCTCGGGGTCGTGCTGGTGCTGCTGCCGCTCGTGCAGGAGCGCGAGTGGCCGGGCCCGGGCAAGTGGCTGATCGCGGCGGCCGGGGTGGTGGTGCTGGCCGGCTTCGTGTTCTGGGAGAGCCGCTACGGGCGGAACCGGACGGCGCTGGTCGAGCTCGGCCTGTTCAAGGTGCGGTCGTATGCCCTGGGCGCGCTGATCGGGCTGCTCTACTTCGCGGGCTTCACCACGATCTTCTTCATCTACACGCTGTACCTGCAGAGCGGGCTGGGCTACAGCGCCCTGGAGGCCGGGCTGGCGATCACCCCGTTCGCGGTGGGCTCGGCGGTCGCGGCCGCGGTGGGCGGGCGTTTCGTCCAGCGGTTCGGCCGGCAGATGGTCGTCGGCGGCCTGGTGGCCGTGATCGTGGGCCTGGTCGCCACCGATCTCGTGCTCAAGGCCGTGCCCGGCTCGGGTGGCGGCTGGGCGGCCGCGCTGCCCCTGCTCGTGGCCGGCGCCGGCAGCGGCTTCGTGATCAGCCCGAACCAGACGCTGACGCTGGCCGAGGTGCCGGTGGCCCGGGCGGGCAGCGCGGGCGCCGTGCTGCAGACCGGACAGCGCATCGGCACGGCGATGGGCATCGCCGCGGTCGGCTCGTTCTTCTTCAGCCGGCTGGCCGCCGGGCAGGGGGACTGGGGCCCGGCGTTCCGCGGCGCCCTGTGGCTGACGATCAGCTTCGTGGTCGTCGCGCTGGTGGCTGCCCTGGCCGACGTGCTGACCTCGCGTGGTCAGCGCAAGGACGCGCCGGCCACCCGCAACTCGTCCAAGGCGGCCAGCGTATAGGGCGCCAGGCCGGTCTCGGTGTCGCTCTCGGACTACTCGGCGTAGCCCCGCTTGAAGGCGAGGACGCCCAGCTTGCCGGCGAGAGCCGCCGTCGCGCCGGGGACGCCGCGGGCGCTAGTGGGCCAGGGCGTCGACCAGGCGCTTGGCCGAGGACGCCAGGTTCCAGCGGTCGGCCAGGGCCAGCAGCGCCTCCGGGTCCTCCGGCGAACGAGGAAGCGCCGGGTCGAAGGCGGGCAGCTCCACGTCGAGCGCGACCTTGCAGACCGGCAGCGCCCGGGCCAGGTAGTCCCGGGCCGCGTCGAGCTTGGTGCGCACGCCGGGCGCGAAGCCCGCGTCCGGGTCGTCGAGCGCGGCCAGGATCTCCTCGACGCCGCCGTACCGCATGACCAGCCGGGCCGCCGTCTTCTCGCCGACGCCGGGCACACCGGGCAGGCCGTCGCTCGCGTCGCCGCGCATGGCCGCGAAGTCCGCGTACCACTTGGCCGGTACGCCGTACTTGGTCTGGACCAGGGCGTCGTCGGCGTCCTCGAGCTTGGCCACGCCCCGGCCGCAGTAGAGCAGGCGGGTGCCGCGCGCGTCGTCGACCAGCTGGAACAGGTCGCGGTCGCCGGACACCACCTCGACCGGCGACGGCTGGGTGGCCGCCAGCGTGCCCAGGACGTCGTCCGCCTCGTACCCGTCGACCCCGAAGGCCGGGATGCCCACCGCCTTGAGGACGTCGAGCAGCACCGGGATCTGCTTCTCGAGGGCGGCCGGGACCTCCTCGACGTCGCCGTGGGCGACCCGGTGCTTCTTGTACGACGGCACGAGCTTCACCCGCCACGCGGGCCGCCAGCTGGCGTCGAGCGCGCAGACGACGCGATCCGGCTGCCGGGTGCGGATGAGCTGGGCGAGCATGTCCATGAAGCCGCGGATCGCGTTCACCGGCTCCCCGGCGCTGGTCTGGGCGGCCTTCTCCGGAATGCCGTGGAAGGCGCGGAAGTACAGGCTGGGGGCGTCGACGGCGAGCAGCGGCTGAGCGGTCACCGTGCCACCATAGCGACCACTAGTCGCCCTGCTGCCCTAACGACCGTTAAGCTGGCGGGCGTGACGGTAGATCGCATCCTCCCCACCGACGAGGCCCACGACCTGCTCGACCTGACCCGCGAGCTCTGCGACCGCGAGCTCGACGGTCAGGCGCACGACTTCGAGACCCGCGGCGCGTTCCCCCGCGAGATCATCCGCAAGCTGGGCCGCTCCGGCCTGCTCGGCCTGCCCTACCCCGAGGAGGTGGGCGGCGCCGGCCAGCCCTACGAGGTCTATCTGCAGGTGCTCGAGACGCTGGCCGGCAGCTGGCTGGCGATCGCCGAGGCGGTCAGCGTGCACACCCTGGCCTGTTACCCGGTGTACGCCCACGGCAGCGAGCGGCAGCGCAAGATGCTGCCCGACATGCTCGGCGGCGAACTGCTGGGCGCCTACTGCCTGTCCGAGCCGCAGGGCGGCAGCGACGCGGCGTCGCTCACGACCAGGGCCACCCGCGACGGTGACACGTGGGTCGTCACGGGCACCAAGGCCTGGATCACCCACGGCCGCGACGCCGACTTCTACAACGTCTTCTGCCGTACGGGGGAACCGGGCCCCCGCGGCATCTCGTGCCTGCTGGCCGACGCCGGCACCCCCGGTCTCCAGCCGCAGAAGGCGGAACGCGTGATGGGCCTGCGCTCGTCCGCCCCGTCCCCGATCGTGTTCGACGGGTGCCGCCTGCCGGCCGACCGTCTGGTCGGCGCCGAGGGCGGCGGCTTCGGCATCGCCATGGAGGCGCTCGACGCCGGTCGCCTCGGCATCGCCGCCTGCGCCGTGGGCCTGGCCCAGGCCGCCACCGACTACGCCGTCGCGTACGCCCGGGAGCGCGAGCAGTTCGGCCGGCCCATCGCCGACTTCCAGGGCGTCGGTTTCCTGCTGGCCGACATGTCGACCCAGGTCTCGGCGGCCCGGGCGCTGCTGCTGTCGGCGGCGCGGCTCAAGGACGCCGGCCGTCCCTTCTCGACCGAGGCGGCCAAGGCCAAGCTCTTCGCGACCGACGCCGCCATGCGGGTCACCACCGACGCGGTGCAGGTGCTGGGCGGGGCCGGCTATGTCAGCGACCACCCGGCGGAGCGCTGGTTCCGCGAGGCCAAGGTGCTGCAGATCGTCGAGGGCACCAACCAGATCCAGCGGCTGGTGATCAGCCGCGCTCTGGTCAAGGGGTGACACGCGTCGCGGTGGGGGGTGCGTGCGCGGGAGCGGTCGATCCGCGATGCTGGCACCCATGGACAACATCGAGGGTGTCACCGTCGCGGTCGCCGGCTCCCAGATCGAGGCCGACCTGATCGTCGGCCTGCTGCGCAGCAACGGGCTGCGGGCGATCGCGCTGGCCGACAGCGCCGGCGGCCTGGACCCGGCGCTGTCGGTCACCGACGGCGTGCAGGTGCAGGTCAATCCCGACGACGAGACGGACGCCCGGGCCCTGCTGGCCGAGGCCGAGAAGAACGCGGGGTAGGGCCGTCCGGGTATCGATCATGAGCCGCGCGTCCCGTGGAGGGGCGCGTCCGGTTCGGTAGGGTGTCGCCCGTGGAAGAGATCGACCGGGCGATCGTGGGCGCCCTCACCGCGGACGGCCGCCTGTCCTACACCGACCTCGCCGAGCGGGTCGGGCTGAGCGTGTCGGCCGTGCACCAGCGGGTGCGCCGCCTCGAGCAGCGCGGGGTGATCGCCGGTTACAGCGCCAAGGTCTCGTACGAGGCACTGGAGCTGCCGCTGACCGCGTTCGTGGCGATCCGGCCGTTCGACCCGTCCCAGCCCGACGACGCGCCCGAGCGGCTGGCTCATCTTTCCGAGATCGACTCTTGTTACTCGGTGGCCGGCGAGGACTTCTACATGC
Source organism: Actinoplanes sp. M2I2 (assembly GCF_023544445.1). Lineage (GTDB taxonomy): Bacteria > Actinomycetota > Actinomycetes > Mycobacteriales > Micromonosporaceae > Actinoplanes. Next base: position 91,458 of record NZ_JALPVJ010000011.1, read on the forward strand.
TGCTCGTACGGGTCGGCAGCCCGGCCGATCTGGAACGGCTGCTGCAGGAGATCCGCACCGCCGCGAACGTCACCACCCGCACGACTGTCGTGCTCTCCACCCCGTACGAGAATCGGCCGCCCCGCATCGCCCCGGCCCCGGTGGCGGCCACCGAGACGGCGTCATAGGGCCCCCACGGTCGCGCGGGCGCACTCGGTGACGTAGGGCAACCGGAATTCCGTCCGTCCGACCATCTCCGGGTGGGTGGCCATCAGGCGCCGCACCTCGTTGAGCAGCGCCGCCCGCTCGGCCGGGGGCAGCAGGATGACGTAGCTGCGGGACGCCACCATGTCGATCAGGCGTTCCGGGCCGATCACCTCGGTCCACGGGAACTCGGTGGTCTCCACCGCGCCGAACGGGGCGCCCACCGCGGTGTCCCGGCTCTGCTCCGGCGAGCCGATGATCTCGCCGAGGCGGTGGACCCAGCCGGCGCGCTCGTCCCGGACGTTCCAGAGCAGGCCGAGCCGCCCGCCGGGGGACAGGACCCGGGCGATCTCGGGCGCCGCGCGCTCCGGCTCGACCCAGTGCCAGGCCTGCGCCACCAGCACCACGTCGGCCGACCCGTCGGGCAGCGGAATCTCCTCGGCGCTGCCCTTGAGGGCGGGAACACCGGGCACCGACCGGCGGAGCTGGTCGAGCATGCCCGCGGACGGCTCGACCGCCGTGACCTCGAGGCCCCGCTCCCGGATCTGGCGGGTCAGCTTGCCGGTGCCGGCGCCCAGGTCGACGACCCGCGGCCGGCCCGCCGGCAGCAGCCAGTCGAGGGCCTCGCCGGGATAGGAGGGCCGGCCGCGCTCGTAGGCCTCGGCGGCCGGCCCGAACGAGTTGGCGTGCGCGGCACGGTCATTCACATTCACGATCTTATCTCCGGGCCGATGCGCGCGGGCGCCACGACCACCCGGCGCTCCCGGACGGCCACCCCACGATCAGGGAGATCGCAACCCAGGTGGCTCGGCTATGCGCTCAGGTCGCAGCGCGGGCATCGGGCCGGCACCTGAGCAATGGTGGACCTGGCACCGAGTCAAGTCACGCCTGCGGCAGCGCACCGGACATGCGCCTGCGGGGTGCGGCGTGGTGTTCCAGCAATGGATGCAGCGATGTATATATCGACAATGTACGATGGATGTATGGCTCGCGCTTACGCTTCTCACGTTGCCTACGCAGTAGGCGAGTTGAGAGGAGAACGAGTATCTTGAAGAAGCGTTTCGTCACCTTGTTGGGTGCCTCCGCCGTCCTGGCTCTAGGGCAGGCGGCTATTGCACCCGCCGCCAACGCGGCACCGCCGAGCTGCCTCGCCGCATCCGTGACCAGTGGCAGTTCTGGTGGAACCAAGGTAGTGGTCTTCAACGGATGTTCCACCACTCAGAAATTCGTTATCGCCTGGGATCTGTTTCCGGACTCCCCCTGCTACACGCTGAAAGTGGGCAAGAACCTGTCCCGCACCCAGTACACCCACTTCGAGCGACTGAAGAGCTGTTGACATAACTGTGCTCCATATTGTCCACTCCGACGGGGTGGGCAATATGGATGCCGGCGTGACAATCACGCGAGCCGAAATTCGTCTGCGCGAGTTGTACAGCGGCGGACATGTGCAAACTAGCCTCCTAGGATGCCTTACGCGGTGTGTTTTGGAGAGGTGCTCAACGGGCACATCACCAGCAAGCCGACACCACGGAGGTTGGAGCGACATGAGCTTCACGGACAAGGTCAAGAACGAGACCGAAGAGCTGACCGGCAAGGCGAAGCAGGCCGTGGGGCGGGCCACCGACAACGAGCGGCTGGTCGCCGAGGGGCAGGCGCAGGAGACCGCCGCCCACGCCAAGAAGGCCGGCGAGCACGTCAAGGACGCCGGCAAGGACGTCCGCGACGCCTTCAGCTGACCCGCGGCACCGCAACGCGACGAACGGCCCCCGGGACCTCCCGGGGGCCGTTCGCCGTCGTGGGTCAGGCGGCCGCTTCCTGCTTGCGCCACCAGTCCTGGCCGGACTCGGGCAGCGTGTCGATCGGGTCGTAGTAGGCGTACAGCTTGGACAACGCCTCGTCGTCGTGCTGCTCGATCGACGTCCGGTAATTCTTGGTCCAGTACGAGATGCCGTGCTCCCGGTCGTACTCGGAGATCATGTGCACCCAGCGCTTGCCCACGAACGGCACGTCGCAGACGATCCGCGGGGTCGCGTAGCCCGGCAGGTAGCCCATCATGTCGTGCTGCAGCTGCTGGGCGTGCCACACCGGCACCCGCCAGTGCTCGGCGTTGGGGATCATGTCGCACATGTAGAAGTAGTACGGCAGGATGCCGGCCTCGCCCTGCAGCCCGAAGCACAGGTCGAGCAAGTCGGCCGTCGTCGCGTTCACGCCGCGCATCAGCACGCCCTGGTTGCGGACGTCGCGCACGCCGACCTCGAGGAGCATCTGCGCCGCCTGGGCGACCAGCGGGGTCAGCGAGTTCACGTGGTTGACGTGGGTGTGCACGGCCAGGTTGACGCCGCGCCGCTGGGCGGTGATGGCCACCCGGTGCAGACCCTCGACGACGTCGGGTTGCAGCCAGTGCTGGGGGAGACCCATCAGCGCCTTGGTGGCCAGCCGGATGTCGCGGACGGTGGGCACCGAGAGCAGACCCATCAGGTACGCCTCGAGCTGCTTCCACGGCACGTTGGCGACGTCGCCGCCGCTGACCACGACGTCCCGTACGCCGGGGTGGGCCTTGAGGTAGGCCAGGTGGGCGTCGTACCGGTCGACCGGCTTGAGCGACAGTTTGAGCTTGTCGACCGTGGGCGTGCTGTTGCCGACCAGGTCCATCCGCGTGCAGTGCCCGCAGTACTGCGGGCAGGTGGAGAGCAGCTCGGCCAGCACCTTGGTCGGGTAGCGGTGGGTGAGCCCCTCGGCGACCCACATGTCGTGCTCGTGCAGCGAGTCGCGGGTGGCGTGCGGGTGCGACGGCCAGTCGAGGTGACGGTCGGTGGCGACCGGCAGCATGTAGCGGCGGATCGGATCGGCGTAGAACGCCTCCGTGTCGGGGACCCGATCGGGGACCATGGTGTTGAGCATCTGCGGCGGGAGCAGCATCGACATCGTGGCCAGGCGCTTCTGGTCGGTCTCGAGGTCGGTGTAGAAGCTCTCGTCGAGCAGGTCGCCCAGCACGGCCCGCAGCTGCTTGACGTTCTTGACGCAGTTGACCCGCTGCCACTGGGCGGACTGCCACTGCGCCTCGGTCACGTCGCGCCACCCGGGGAAGCGTTTCCAGTCGGGCTCGACCAGGGTGCGGCGGCGGTATTCGTACGGCTGTCCGGCGGGCTGGGTCAACGGTGCCTCCCTGATCGATCGTTCGGCCAACATCACGCTACTGGAGGATTTCCGGTCTAGAAACCACCTACCCGTAGGATTTACGGTGTGGATCCGGGCAGACGCCCATGATTTCTTGGTGAAGGTGGGGCGAATGACGTCTTCTGTCGGTCTTGATCGGGTTCTGGAGCCGGCCGGTGTGCTGCCCCAGGCGGCCTGGCGGCTCGACGCGAGCCCCGAGATCAGCGAGGACGAGGTCCGGGTCCGGGTCGAGCGGCTCAACCTGGACGCCGCGAGCTACCGCCAGCTGTCCGAGAAGCACGGCGGGGACGGCGCCGCGATCCGGGCCGAGGTGCTGGAGATCGTCGGCGCCCGCGGCAAGATGCACAACCCGGTCACCGGGTCGGGCGGCATGCTGATCGGCGTCGTCGAGGAGGTCGGCCCGCGTTCGCCGCTCGGCGTCCAGCCGGGCGACCGGGTGGCCACGCTGGTCTCGCTGACCCTCACCCCGCTCCGGATCACCGACGGGCTGCGGGACTGGGACGGCCGCGGCGAGCAGGTGCCGGCGGCCGGGACGGCGATCCTGTTCGGCCGCTCGATCGTCGGGGTGCTGCCCGCCGACCTGGCCCCCGAGCTGGCCCTGGCGGTCTACGACGTGTGCGGCGCCCCCGCGCTGACCGACCGGGTCGTCCGCGGCTACGACCGGCCGGCCGTGGCCGTGCTCGGTGGCGCGGGCAAGAGCGGCTCGCTCGCCCTGGCCGCCGCGCGCCTGGCCGGGGCCCGGACGATCGGCGTCGTGCGCGACGAGGGCGAGGCGGTGGCCCTGCGCGCGGCCGGGATCGCCGACGTGGTGGTGGTCGCCGACGCGCGCAACCCGGTCGAGGTCGCCGCGGCGGTGGGGGAGCCGGCCACGGTCACGGTGGTCTGCGTGGACGTTCCCGGCTGCGAGCACGGCGCGATCCTGGCCACCGCCCCCGGCGGTACGGTGATCTTCTTCTCGATGGCCACGAGCTTCCCGGCCGCCGCCCTGGGGGCCGAGGGGCTGGCCGCCGACGTGACGATGCTCATCGGCAACGGCTACGTCCCCGGTCACGCCGAGTTCGCCGTCGGCCTGCTGCGCCGCGTACCGGCGGTCCGGTCCCTCTTCGAAGCCCGTCTCGCGAGAGACTGACGGGCATGATTGAGGTGCTCTACACCCACGGCCGCTTCTACTCCGCCGCCGACCCGCGGGCCACCGCCATGCTGGTCCGCGACGGCCGGATCGCCTGGCTCGGCGACGCCGCCGACGCGCCGCCGGCCGGCCGCACCGTCGACCTGGAGAACGGCCTGGTCACCCCGGCCTTCGTCGACGCCCACCTGCACGCCACCGACACGGGCCTGGCCATCGACGGCCTCGATCTGTCGGCGGTCCGGGCCCGGGATGAGCTGCTGGCCGCGGTCGAGCGGTTCGCCGCGACCCGTCCGGCCGGCGGGGTCGTGCACGGCCACGGCTGGGACGAGTCGACGTGGGCCGACCAGACGCTGCCGACGGCGGCCGAGCTCGGCCGCGCCGCCGGCGGCCGCCCGGTCTACCTGTCGCAGGCCTCGGTGCATTCCGCGCTGGCCTCCCCGGCCCTGCTGGCCGCGGCCGGCCTGCCGGTCGGTCAGGGCCTGGTCAAGGAGGAGCACCACCACGCCGTACGGGCCATCGCCCTCAACGATCTGACCCCGGCGCAGCGGACGACGGCGCAGCGGGCCGCGCTGGCCCGGGCCGCCTCCCTGGGCATCGCGGCGGTGCACGAGTGCGGCGGTCCGGGCACGTCGAGCGAGGCCGACTTCACCTCGGTGCTGGCGCTCAACGGTCAGGGCCTGCCGCGGGTGTACGGCTACTGGGGCGAGCTGGGCGGGGCCGTCAAGGCCAAGGAGCTGGGCGCGGTCGGCGCCGCCGGCGACCTGTACGCGGACGGCGCCCTCGGGTCGACCACGGCCTCGGTCCGGTCGCCGTACACCGGCGGTGGCTGCGGCGAGGCGTTCCTGAGCGCCGAACAGGCCGCCGACCACCTGCTCGACTGCGTCACGGTCGGCGTGCAGGGCGGTTTCCACGCCATCGGCGACGCCGCCATCGAGACCGTCCTCGAGGGGTTCGCGCTGGCCGCCCGGTCGGTCGGCGTCGACGCGGTCCGGGCCGGGCACCACCGCATCGAGCACGTCGAGCTGATCGACAAGCCGATGATCGCGCGGATGGTCGAGTTCGGGGTGATCGCCTCGGTTCAGCCGGTGTTCGACGCGCTCTGGGGCGGCCCCGACCGGATGTACGCGCAGCGGCTCGGGGTGGAACGCGCGATGGCGTCCAACCCGATCGGGGCGATGCACGCGACCGGGGTGCAGCTGGCCTTCGGCTCCGACTCGCCGGTCACCGCGCTCGACCCGTGGGCGGTGGTCGTCGCGGCGGCGGCCCCGCGCAACCCGGTCTACCGGATGAGTGTGCGGGCGGCGTTCGCGGCGTCGACGCGGGGCGGCTGGCGGGCCGCGGGGGTCGGCGACGCCGGGGTGCTCGCGCCGGGCCAGTCGGCCACCTTCGCCGTGTGGGAGACCCCGTCCGGCGTACGGGAGGGTCTGCCCGCCCTGCTGCCGGAGCTCGACGGCGCGGAACCCGCGCGGCCGGTGTGCCGCCGCACAGTCCTGCAGGGCGAAATGATCCACGAGATCTGAGGAACGGAGTACGGGTGGCGTCCAAGCTTGATCTGGACCCGCGGGTGGTGCGCGCGGCGCGCCGGCTCGCCGCACGGGCCGGGCAGCCGGTGGTCGATCTGGCCCGCTCGCACACCACCGTGTCGGTGGAGCGGGCGGTGCTGCGGCTGGCCGGCGTGCACGGGGCCGACCAGGACGGCATCCCCTGGGTCAACCGGCTGGTCGACGCGGTGCGCGCCGACGTCGGGCTGGGGCACGGGGTCGCCGTCCCGGTGTTTCATGCCCTGCGCAGCTCCGGGGTCGACGATCTCACCGTGCTGGCCCAGAAGGCCGCCGCGGGCGCGGTCCGGTTCGACGTGCCCGATCGGAAGGCGGACGTCACGGCGGCCCGCCGGGCGGCGAAGAGGGCGACCGGCCGCGGACTGACGACCGTCGACCGGCGGCGGGCCGAACGGGACCGGCTGATCAAGCGGTACGGGGATCCGCAGCAGCGCCCCTGGATCTATCTGATCGTGGCGACCGGCGACATCGTCGAGGACATCCCACAGGCCCAGGCGGCCGCCCGGGCCGGGGCCGACGTGATCGCGGTGATCCGGTCGACCGGGCAGTCGCTGCTCGACTACGTGCCCGAGGGCGCCACCCGCGAGGGCTTCGCCGGCACCTACGCCACCCAGGAGAACTTCCGGCTGATGCGGGCCGCGCTGGACGAGACGTCCAGGGAGCTCGGGCGGTACGTGCGGCTGACCAACTACGCGTCCGGGTTGTGCATGCCCGAGATCGCCGCCCTGGCCGGGCTGGAACGGCTCGACATGATGCTCAACGACTCCATGTACGGCATCCTGTTCCGCGACATCAACCCGATCCGCACCTTCGTCGACCAGCGGTTCAGCCGGCAGGTCCACGCCCGCGCCGGCATCATCATCAACACCGGCGAGGACAACTACCTGACCACCGCCGACGCCGTCGAGGCGGCCCACACGGTGACGGTGTCGCAGCTGCTCAACGAGTTCTTCGCGCACGAGGCCGGGCTGGCCGACTGGCAGCTCGGCCTGGGCCACGCTTTCGAGATCAACCCGGAGCTGCCCGAGTCGTTCCGCCTGGAGCTGGCGCACGCGCTGCTGGCCCGCGAGCTGTTCCCGGACGCGCCGCTCAAGTGGATGCCGCCGACCAAGCACATGACCGGCGACGTCTTCCGCGGCAACCTGCTCGACGGGTTCTTCAACCTGGCCGGCGCGCTCACCGGCCAGAGCATCCTGCTGGTCGGCATGATGACCGAGGCGGTGGTGACGCCGTGGCTGTCCGACCGCGACATCGCCCTGCAGAACGTGCGCTACGTGCTCACCGGGGCCGGCAACCTGCACGAGGACTTCGTCCCGGCGCCCGGCGGCTTCATCCAGCAGCGCGCCCACGCGGTGCTGGGCGAGGCCGTCGAGCTGCTGGAGAAGATCGTCGACGACTCGCTGCTGACCGCGATCGCCGAGGGCACCTTCGGCATCATGAAGCGGCCGGCCGACCGGGGCAAGGGCCTCGACGGCGTCGCCCGGCACGAGGAGGACTACTTCAATCCAGTGACAGAGGCGCTGGAGCACCGGTGAGAACAGACAGGACACCCAGACTGCGATTTACTGGCGCCGACGAGTGGCCGAACTCAACGGAGCGCATTCATGTTGCGTAGTTTCCGCGTTACCAATCACCGCTCCTTGCGGAACGAGCAGGAACTTCTGCTGATGCCGGCGGTGGAGAGCGGGGCCCGGGTCCTGCCGGTGGCGGCGGTGTTCGGCGCGAATGCCTCGGGCAAGTCCAACCTGGTCGACGCATTGGGATGGATGGATCGAGCGGTGCAATCCTCCTACCGCTCATGGGAGGCCGAGTCCGGGGTACCGCGCGACCCGTATCGGCTGGACGACGTGTCCGCCGCCGAGCCCTCAGATTTCACGGTCGAACTGATCCTGGACGGCGTGCAGGTGGTGTACGGCTTCACCGCGGACCAGGACACCGTGATCGAGGAGTGGTTGCACAGTTACCCGGACGACGAGCGGTCGGTGACGTTCGAGAGACGGGGACGAACGGTCGAGTTCGGTCCGGCAGTGCGGGGCGGTCAAGACCGAGCGGAGCTGCTGGGCAGTTTGCTTCGCGACAACGCACTGCTGCTGAGCACCGCGGTTCAGGCCGGACAGGAGGATTTGCTGCCGGTCTATCGATGGTTCCGCGACAAATTGCGGATCCTCGGAAGTCAGCGATCCTGGGCCCGGACGCCCGGCACAGTCAGTGCTCGAATCCTCGAAGCGGCGCACCGTCATCCGGAGTTCGCGGATCTGCTCAGGGCGGCCGATCTGGGAATTTCCGGCGTGGAGGTGGTCCCGTCGCCCGAGGAGCTCGACCGGGCCCGGCACGCGGCCCGCCTGCTGGCCGCCGACTCCGGAACGGCGCAACGGCAGATCGCCGAGACGCTTCTGGATGACCGGCGGCGAGCCGGGCAGCTCAAGCAGGAAGTGAACTTCCTGCACGGCAAGGACGGTCGTCGGCTCGGTCTCGCGGACCAGTCCCACGGAACGCTGGCCTGGGCCGACCTACTGCTCGCGGCCTTGTCCGCGCTCGAAGCAGGAGCGGTGCTGGTCATCGATGAGATCGATGCGAGCCTGCATCCCCGGCTGACCGCCCGGCTCGTCGAGCTCTTCCGGAACGACGACACCAACCGGCACCAGTCTCAACTGGTGTTCACCACCCACGACGCGACCCTCCTCGGGTCGGACCTCGGCGATGAGGAAGTCCTCGCGCGCGACGAGATCTGGTTCGTCGAGAAGCGGGAAGGCGCATCGGCCCTTTATCCCTTGTCGGACTTCGAAGGACCGGAGCGCGAGCACAGAGAAAGTCGATACTTGGCGGGTAGCTACGGAGCTGTCCCCGCGCTTTTCACCGATACGCTTGTCGACTCGCTCCGACGGAATCGGACGGGATCCGCCGATGCCGAATCGTAGGCCTTCCCAGCGTCGGCGGCCGCCCTCCCGTACGGCACTGCCCCGGTATCTGGTCGTGATCGGAGCCGACCGCACCGAAGCTGACTATCTGCGGGGTTTGCGGGCGTCAGGACGTACGGCTCCCGTCACAATGCGGTTGGCTCTCAAGCCCGGTTCGCCGGATCAACTGGTACACCATGCGCAGGGCGAGTTCGACCGGACCAGGTTCGACGAGGCGTGGTGTGTGACGGACGTCGACCATTACGAGCGCGAGGGCGGCAAGGTCTCGGCGGCCGTCACTCTCGCGGCCGCAGCGGGCATCCAAGTCGCCGTTTCCAACCCGTGCTTCGAGGTCTGGCTGTTGCTGCACCACGAACCGTGCACTGCCGCATATGAGAATTGCACTGCGGTGGTCCGCAGGCTGCGCAAAATCCTTCCCTCGTACGACAAGACCCGGCTCAGCTTCGACGACTTCGGCGACGGGCTGGACCGCGCGATCGAGCGGGCGCAACGGCTGGATCCGAGTGGGCGGGAGCATGTCCGAAACCCGTCGACCGGCGTCTGGCGCCTCGTCACAGCGATTCTGGAGCAGAAGTGAGCATCGTCCGGCCGTACGGGGACACCACCGGGGACGGGATGGTGCAGCTGTCGTTCACGCTGCCGATCCCGCACGACAAGCGGGCCGAGGGCGCCGCGGTCCAGCTGGCCAACAAGATGGGCATGGACCCGGCGCTGCTCGTGCACGCCAAGCCGATGGGCGAGGGGTTCACGTTCTTCGTCGTCTACGGCAAGGTCGCCCACCTCGTCAACACCGACAAGGTGCAGGTCGTCGAGCGCGACTTCCCGCTGCTGAGCGCCAAGGAGGTCAACGCGGTCATCAAGCGGCGGCTGCGCCGGCGGCTCAACGTGGTCGGGGCGTGCATCGGCACCGACGCGCACACCGTCGGCATCGACGCGATCCTCAACCTCAAGGGGATCGCGGGGGAGAAGGGCCTGGAGTACTACAGCGAGCTGTCGGTGACCAACATGGGCGCGCAGGTCTCGGTGCCCGACCTGGTCGAGACCGCCCGCGAGCGTAAGGCCGACGCGGTGCTGGTCTCCCAGGTGGTCACCCAGCGCGACGCACACCTGCAGAACACGCGGGCCATGTCGGCCGCCTTCCGGGAGGCCCTGCCGGCCGGTCGCCGTCCGCTTCTGATCGTCGGCGGGCCGCGCTTCGACGAGCTGATGGCCGGCGAGCTCGGCGTCGACCGCATCTTCACGCGGGGCACCACGCCCCGCGAAGTCGCCTCGTATCTCGTCCACGCCATCACCGGGAGCTCTTCGTGATCACGGTCACCCACCGCCGCTATGTCCCGTACTCGCACGCGCATTACGCGGGCAACCTGGTCGACGGGGCGTACTCGCTCGGCCTGTTCGGCGACGTGGCCACCGAGGTGTGCATCCGGCTCGACGGCGACGAGGGGCTGTTCGCCTCGTACGACGACGTTCAGTTCAAGGCCCCGGTCCAGGCGGGCGACGTGCTCGAGATCGTCGCCACGGTGACCCGGATGGGCACCCGGTCGCGGACGATCGCGTTCGAGTCGCGGGTCGTCTGCCGGGGCACGGCCGGGTCGGCCGCCGCCGTGCTGGACGAGCCGATCGTCGCGGTGACCGCCACCGGCACGGTCGTCGTCCCGCCGGCGGCGTGAGCACCGCGGTCTGCGTCGACGTCGGATCCACGTACACCAAGGCTGCCCTCGTCGACCTGGGCGCCGGCCGGCTGGTGCGCCGGGCCGAGGTCCCGACCACCACGGCGGGCGACGTCCTGACCGGTCTTGATCAGGCGGTGGCGGCGGTCGGGGGCGGCGACGAGCTGTACGTGTGCTCGTCCGCCGGGGGCGGGCTGCGACTGGCTGTGGTCGGCTACGAGTCGCTGGTCACCGCCGAGGCCGGGCACCGGGTCGGGTTGTCGGCGGGCGCCCGCGTGGTGCACGTGGCGGCCGGGCTGCTGGACGGCCGGGCCGTGACCGCGCTGCGCGAGTCCCGTCCGGATGTGATCCTGCTCGTCGGCGGCACCGACGGCGGCGACGGCGAGGTGCTGGCCCACAACGCCCACCGGCTGGCCACCTCCCGGCTGCGCGTGCCGGTCGTGGTGGCCGGCAACGCCGAGGTCCGCGACGAGGCGGCGGCCCGGCTGGGCGCGCGGCGGGTCCCGGTGACCGTCACGGGCAACGTGCTGCCCCGGATCGGCGTGCTCGACCCCGGTCCCGCGCGGGCGGCGATCCGCGAGGTGTTCCTGCGGCACGTGATCGGCGGCAAGCGGCTCTCGAAGGGCCCGCGGTTCGCGTCGCTGGTGCGGGCGGCCACGCCGGACGCGGTCCTGGCGGGCGTCGAGCTGCTCGCTGACGGCACGGGAGCGGGGGTCCTGGTGGTCGACGTGGGCGGGGCGACCACGGACGTCTATTCGGCTCTGGTGCCCGACGCCGAGAGCGAGTCGGGTCCGCGGCGCGACGTGGCCGGCACGCTGTGGCGGTCCCGGACGGTCGAGGGCGACCTCGGCGTCGCCGTCGGCGCCGACGGCACCCGCGCGGCCGCGATCGCCGAGAAGTTGGCACTACCGGATCGGGGGACCCGGCCGGGTGACTATGAGTTAGCCGCGGCGGCCGCCACGATCGCCCTGCGGCGGCACGCCCGCGGTCACTCGTCCGGTCCCGGGCAGCCCCGCACGGGCGGCCGGGATCTGCGCGACGTCCGTCTGGTGGTCGGCTCCGGGGGCGTGCTGCGCCACGGCGGCGGGCCGTATGTGCTGGACGCGGTGCTGTCTGACCAGTCAGGCGGCTGGGCCGCGCCCACCTCGGCCCGCACGGTCGTCGACCAGCAGTACGTCCTGGCCGCCGCGGGCCTGCTGGCCATCGATCACCGTGCCGCCGCCACCGCCCTGGTGAACAGCCTGTAGCCCGAACGGGTACGTCGGATGACACGCCGACGAACGCGACACGCCCGAGGACGGGGACGGCGGTTGACAGACCTCCGGGGGCCGGACGTACCGTCGTCGAATCCTGAGTACGGGAGTGACTCTGTTCGCTCCGTTCCCTCACCCACTGGCCGCAGTCCTCGCAGGGGTCGCGCGTTCAGCCAGGTCCAGGGGGTGAGGGCCGGCGGGGCGGCGCGGACCGGTCGCGTCCGCGGTGGGCCGCAGGAGAGAACGGGCACCAGTAGACAACGGTGTGACCCGCGCAGCCGGCGCGGAGCATGCCGGTCCGAAGGCGTCCGCGACCTCCGTACGGCCCACCGGCCGTGCCCAGGGTGTGGTGCACAGGAGGCGCGGTCCCGGGGCGGGGCCGCGCCTCGTTTCGCTCCGATCCGCCCGCATCTCCCCGGCCCGGCGCTAGGCTGATGAATTGTTTCCTTATCGATGCGCCCGCGCGCCCCGACTGTCCGATTCGGGCCGGTCGTCGCCAGGTAGCCTCTCGCGCGTGGAGATGACGTTGCAGCCCCCCGCTCCGCCGCAGGTCACGGCGCAGCCCGGACGCCGGCCGGTGAGCCGCCGGGTCGCCGTGCCGATGGCCGTGCTCGCCGGGGTGGCGCTGCTGCTCGCGCTGCCGCCGTACGGGCTGTGGTGGCTCGCCCCGGCCGGGGTGGCGCTGCTCGCCGGCGCGACCCACCGCCGGCGCCTGCGCCGGGCCTTCGGGCTCGGCTTCCTGGCCGGGCTGGTGCTGTTCCTGCCGCTGCTGTGGTGGACGACGTTCGCCGCCGGCTGGCTGCCCTGGCTGCTGCTCTCGCTGGCCCAGGCCGCCTATCTGGGGCTGGCCGGCCTGGCCACCGCCTGGCTGTCACCCCTTCTCGACCGGTGGCGGGCACTGTGGCCGCCGGTGCTCGGGCTGCTCTGGGTGGCTCAGGAGGCGGCCCGCGACCGGGCCCCGTTCGGCGGTTTCCCGTGGGGGCGGCTCGCGTTCAGCCAGGACGACGCCCCGGCGCTGCGCCTGGCCGCCTGGGGTGGCGCCCCGCTGGTCACCTTCGCCGTCGCCGCCGCCGGTGGCGCTTTGGTCGCGCTGGCCTGGCGCGGGTGGCGGCCGAGCGCGAGGGCGCCGCACACCCGCCGCCCGCTCGGCCCGGTGCTCGGCTTCGGCCTGGCCGCCGCCGCCCTGATCGCCGGCCCGCTGCTCGTGCCGGTGGCCGAGCCGGGCGGCGAGACCGCGACGGTGGCGATCGTGCAGGGCAACGTGCCCCGCCTCGGCCTCGACTTCAACGCCCAGCGCCGGGCCGTGCTCGACAACCATGTGAGGGCCACCGAGCGGCTCGCCGCCGAGGTCGCCGCCGGCCGGCAGAAGCAGCCCGCCCTGGTCGTCTGGCCCGAGAACTCCAGCGACATCGACCCGCTGCGCAACTCCGACGCGGCCGCCGTGATCTCCCGCGCGGCCGACCTGATCAAGGCGCCGATCCTGGTCGGCACCGTGCTGCGCACCGACAAACCGGGCGACATCAAGAACGCCGGCATCCTGTGGAACCCCGGCACCGGCCCCGACCTGGCCCAGACGTACGTCAAGCGGCACCCGGTCCCGTTCGCCGAGTACATGCCCCTGCGGTCGATCGCGCGCCTGGTCAGCAACAAGGTCGACCTGGTCCGCAACATGCTCCCCGGCGACCACCCGGGCGTCCTGCGCAGCGGGGCCGTGACCGTCGGCGACGTCATCTGCTTCGAAGTGGCGTACGACGACATCGTCCGCGACACTGTGACCGGAGGGGCGCAGGTCTTCGCCGTCCAGACCAACAACGCGACGTTCAACGAGGCCGAGGCCCGTCAGCAGCTGGCCATGGTGCGGCTGCGGGCCGTCGAGCACGGCCGCGAGGCATTGATGGTCTCCACGGTCGGAGTGTCCGCCTTCGCCGGTACGGCCGGTCAGGTGTACGACTCGAGCGGCTTCAATGTCGGCGCGACGATGGTGCGTGACATGAGGCTGGGCGGACCGACTACGCTAGCGACTCGTTTGGGCCACTGGCCCGAATTGGCGATGGTCGCCCTGGCGATCGTCGCTGTGGTCGGCGCGCTGCCGTTGCGTCGCCGCCGGCGTACGAAGACTGACTTTACGGAGGCACGGTGAGCGACGCGGAAGGCTACCCGGGGGTAGGACGGGTCCTGGTGGTGATCCCGACCTACAACGAGGCGGACAACATCCGCCTGATCACCGAGCGGGTACGCCGCGCCGTCCCCGAGGTCGACATCCTCGTCGCCGACGACAACTCGCCCGACGGGACCGGCACCATCGCCGACGAGCTGGCGGTCGCCGACGACCACATCTTCGTGCTGCACCGCGCGGGCAAGGAGGGGCTCGGGGCGGCGTACAAGGCGGGCTTCGCCTGGGCCAAGAACAAGGGGTACGACGCAGTCGTCGAGATGGACGCCGACGGCTCGCACGCCCCCGAGGAGCTCTCGAAGCTGCTCGACGCGCTCAAGGAGAACGACGCGGTGCTCGGCACCCGTTACATCCCCGGCGGCAGCGTACGGAACTGGCCGATGCGCCGGCTGCTGCTCTCGCGCGGCGGCAACATCTACATCCGGCTGGCCCTGCGCATGCCGTTCCGCGACGCGACCGGCGGTTACCGCGCCTACCGGATGCCCGTCCTGGACGAGATCAACGTCGAGACGGTGGCCTCGACCGGCTACTCCTTCCAGGTCGAGCTGGCCTGGCGCAGCTACCAGTCCGGTTTCCGCATCGCCGAGGTGCCGATCACGTTCACCGAGCGCGAACACGGCGTCAGCAAGATGAGCGGCAACATTTTCAAGGAACAGCTGCTCAGGGTCACGTTGTGGGGCGTGCAGGCACGGCGGGAGTCGGTCCGCAAGCGGTTCGGCAAGCGCGCCGCCGAGGGTTCCACCTGGCCGTGACCTCGCGACTCCGTGTCATGCTTGAGGTCGATTGACACGGAGGAACCGCATGCGTGGTCGAGGCCTAGCCCTGCTGCCGCTGGGGCTGTCAGCACTGGCGATCGTCGAGATCGTCGTCTTCATCGCCGTGGTCCACGCCGTCGGTGGCGTCTGGGCGGTCCTGATCGGGCTCGCGGCCAGTGTCACGGGCATGGCGCTGCTGCGCCGCGAGGGCATGAAGGGCTGGCGCCGGTTCCAGGCCGCCGCCGCCGAGGGGCGCCCGCCCGGCCGGGCCGTGGCCAACTCGCTGGTCGGCCTGCTCGGGTCCCTGCTGCTCGCGGTCCCCGGCTTCGTCTCGTCCGTGGCCGGCCTGCTCCTGCTGCTGCCGCCGGGCCGTCAGCTGGCCCGCCACCAGATGGAGCGCTACGCCGAGCGCCGCGTGGGCGGGGCCGCCGCGAGCGACCTGTTCGGCGCCCGCCACGTGCGGGTCCACCCTGGCAACCCGGTCGTCATCGACGAGGAGCCGGCGCCCGCGCAGCGCACGCCGGCCGCCGCCATCGAGGGCGAGGTCATCGAGGGCGAGGTCATGCGCTGACCTCGTCTCGACGCCGGATCACCTCTTTCGGGCGGCGGATGAGCCTTTTGATGCCGGATCACCCTTTTTGGCGCCGGATCACCCTTCAACGCTGAATTGCCCTTTTGCGCCAAAGGCCGCCCCGAGGGGCGGCCTTTTTCGTTACGTTCGGACCGGTTCAGCGGCCTCGGCGCGTGCGGACTTCCTGGAGCCGCTCGTTGAGGATGTCCTCCAGCTCGGAGATCGACCGACGCTCGAGGAGCATGTCCCAGTGGGTGCGCGGCGGCTTCGCCTTCTTCTGCTCCGGCTCGTTGCCGTCCACCAGGCGGGCGACGCTGCCGTCGAACTTGCACTCCCAGGTGGTGGGCACCTCGGCGTCGACGGCGAACGGAACCTCGAACTGGTGGCCCTTCACGCACAGGTACTCTCGGGTCTGCCGGGGCGCCAGCTCGGTGTTGCGGTCGGACTCGTAGCTGACTGCGCCAAGACGGCTGCCGCGCAGCATGCGTTCGCCCATGGTGGCTTCCCCTCGCTCGTGGTGCTGCTTCCGTTGATGTAACGAAAGGGGCGTCTGTCGGATTCCTGTGGTGGGATCCCAACGGTCGCCGAGACACTGGACCACCGTTGTGACGGTGGTGTTAACGCTACGAGCGTAACCGCCCGCAGCTCTTACCCGGCACCGCGAACCCCCGCCGAAGTGGACCTTGGTCCACTTTACGGCCTATGAGTGTTCTCCAGGTGGTGCGACATTGGTCACCCGGTCGGGTAACCGTCAAATCGCCACCCTGGTGTGGCTCCGCACCGAGCACATTCGTCCGTCGGTCCCCGAAGATGAGAACTGTCCTGCCAATGTTCACCTGTGGGGTGTTCTTCCCCACCCCGCGCCGATCATGCGCATTCGCGGCCGTCGACTTCCCGGTGCAGTCCTGCCTCATGCGCTGCACGCCCTGAGCGGCGGGCCGCCCGGCCTTCCTGGCCCCTTGGTCCCATCGGTTCGGCTCCCATCGGTTCGGCTGGCTCGCGCGGCTCGCCCCCTATCGGTCTCGTCGGTTCGGCTTGATCGGCCGGACTCGGCGGGGCTCGGCCGGGCTCGGCGGGGCTCAGACGCGGGCGTCGGCGGGGCCTGGCTGGGCCGGTGGTGCGGCCGGCCGGACCGTACCGAGACTGGCCAGGGCGGACGCGAGGTCGCTGACCTGCGTGGACAACTGAGCCGCCCGAGACTGTGCCGCCTCGGCCTCCGCCTGGGCGGCGGCCAACCGGCGTTGCAGTTCGGCCCGGTCGCGGTCGGCGCGTTCGAGCTCCTCCCGCGTCCGCAGCAGCGCGTCCCGTTCGGACACGGCAGTGGTGAGGTCCTGGCGCACCCGGGCGAGCTCGGCGTCGGCCGCCTGATGAGCGGCCGCGGCCTCCCGTCGTACCCCTTCGAGGATCTTGTCGGCGGCCGCCCGCTGCTCGGTCACCTCGAGGCGGACGGCCTTCAGGTCCGCCTCGGCCCGCCTGATGTCGTCCCGCGCGGCGTCCCGCTCCCGGCGCAACTCCTCGCCACGGGTGGCCGCCGACTCCGCGTCGCGCAGGGCCGAGGCAAGCTCACGCTCGGTCGCTTCGCGTTCCCGCCGTACGTCGATGATCTCCGCCCGCGCCCCGCCGAGCTCCTCGCGGGCCGCGTCCCGGTCCGCCTCAGCCCGTTCGCGCAGCGCAGCCGCCGCCGTGGCCGCCCGCTCGGCGTCCTCCCGCCCGGCCTGCGCCGCAACGGCCCGCTCGACTGCCGCCTGGGCCGCTCGCTCCGAGTCCTCGGCCCGCCGGAGCGCCTCGTCCCGCTCGGCGTCGGCCGCCGAGGCGAGCTGCTGCGCCGCAGCGGCCTCCGCCGCCGACCGCTCCGCGTCACGACGGGCGTCATCGCGCTCGGTGTGCGCGGCCGCGATCCGTCCCGACGTCTCCGCCCGGATCTCCGCGACCTGGCGCTCGACACCGGTAGGGGACAACTCCGAGTGCAACGCCTCGGTCAACGACCCCACTAGCTGATCGAGCCGGTCGACAACCTCCCACGTGCGGGCGACCTCCCCGGCCAGCCCCGGCGAGGAACGGTGCCGCATCCGCACGTTCCGCGAGGCACGCTGACATTCGCCGTCGTTGTCCCGGCAGTACCGGAAGGGCCGCCCGGCGGAAGCGCGTTGCTGCACCGGCTTGCCGCAGTGCGCGCAGGGCCTGGTCTCGGTCGCCGTGTCGTTCTCGTTCATCGCAAGGTCACCCTAGGCGTGCCGGAGCTCCCAACCCCGCCACGACACGGCTCCATCCGCCCTCCGCGCGATCCACCGTGGCCCGCCTGCGTCGGCAGGCCCGATCGCCGACCCCCGATCAGCCGAGACAAGTGCCCACCGGAGTGCGGGCAAGGTGCCCGAACCCGTCGGGGGACTGGCTCACCCCGACAGGCCTCGAGATCTCAGATCCGGCTAGGCCCGGCCGGATCCGGCCGGGCCAGGCCTGGCCCGGTGCGGGTGACGGCCTGCCCCAAATCCGGCGCGGGCGCCGCGCATCAGCGACAACTGCCATCCTAGGATGCCTTAGGGGCAGTGCGCGAGCGCACCACTGCATCAAAGGAAGACTTCGAGTCCCATAAACTCGTTTGGTGCCCGACCACTGTTGACCTGCAGGCCCCGACCAAGGCGTTCGGCGGCGGCAGCCTGGCGTCGATCAGGGCCCGCTCAGCGGCAGCCTGGCGTCGCTAAAAGGCCCACTCGGCAGCAGCCTGGCGTCGATCAGGGCCCGCTCGGCGGGGGCGCGGCGTCGCCTCAGTACAGCGACCGCAGGCCGGACACGGCGAGTCGACGGATCCGCCCGCAAGGTCCGGCGGCACCGCGACTGATGAACGGTCGGACTGTTGGTTGCCCGAAGCCGACGGACCGACCGACCTCGAAGAGCCCGGACTGATCAGCGAGATCCGAAGTCAGGAGCTCGGCTGCGCGGTCCACGGTGCGCTCGTTGAGCGCCGGCGTCGGTGACGCCGGATCACCGGCTTTCCGTGGCCAGGCGAGCGCCGAAGCCGACGATGACGAAGCCGGTGACGCGGTCGAGCAGACGCCGGGCGCTCGGCCGGCTCAGCAAGCCGCGGAGGCGGTGGGCGCTCGCAACCAGCAAAGCCGACCACAGGAGACCGAGCACGACATGCACGCCCGCCAGCAGGACACCGGAGAGCAGCGGCGCCGCACCCGCCGGGACGAACTGGGGGAGCAGCGCCACGTAGAAGGCGCCCATCTTCGGGTTCAGTAGATTGGTGAACACGCCCTGCCGCCACCCGACGACGAACCCGTCCGCCGTCGCGGCGCCGGGTTGCTGGTGCTGCTCCGGCTGTCCACGGCGACTGGCCCACAGCATGCGTAGGCCCATGGTGACGAGATAGCAGACCCCGGCCCAGCGGATCACCTCATAAGCGACGTGCGATGCGGTGAAGACCGCGGTGATGCCGGCCGAGGCCAGCACGCCCCAGAGCAGCGTGCCGGTCTGGATGCCGAGCACGACACCCCACGCCTGCCGCGCCGACCGGACCGTCGCCGTCCGCAGGATGAGGGCCGTATCGAGCCCGGGGGTGAGCGTGAGCAGCCCGACGACCACGACGAAGGACCACAACGCGGCGAACGACATCATGTCCGCAAGCTATCCGATGGTCCCGCGCGATCTGATCCCGTTCTGTCGTGCCGTGAGACCGGCCAGGCGGCCCGCTCCCGTGCCGCCGCTGTGGGCTGCGGTCCTCGACCGGTGCGGCGGCCGTCGCTGGTCCTCAGGGACCGCCGGCCGCCGCTACGACGGCTCGGCAGGTGGCCGGACTGGTCAGGACGGCGACGTTGTCGGTGATCTGGTCGATCGAGCCGGTCAGCGGCCGGGCCCGCAGCACCGGATCGGTGATGGCGTCGCGCAGCGCCTCGGCGAAGCGGCCGGCGCCGATCACCGCGTAGCCGCGGTCGAAGAACTCCCGGCGGGTCGGCGAGAGCTCGGCGGCCAGGCCCAGGTCGTTCTGCCGTTCAGCGGCGATCTCCAACGCGGTGCACAGCGCGTCCTCGCGGGCCTTGGCCTCGTTGGCGTGCAACGCCTCGGCCAGCCGCTCGGCGAGCCGATCCGGCGGCAGGGCGGCCGACAACCACTTCTGGTAGGGCGGCCAGCGCCTCGACTGGAGCACCGCGAGACGGGCCACCTCGCGGCAGAGCCGGGCGGTGATCATGGCCGCGCCGCTGTCGTCGTGGGCCTCGGCGGCCCGGGCCGGGAACGCCTCCTCCTCGGCGATGCGCTGCCACTGGGCGGCCAGCACGTAGCGCCAGAGGTCCGCCGGATACCAGCGCAGACTCATCCGTACGCGGGAGAGCGCACCCTCGGGATCGTGGAAGACGGCACCGCCGGTGGTCTCGGCGAGGCGCTGCCACGGGGTGCTCAACCAGTCGTGCGGGCCGACGCCGTCAGCCGGGTCGAAGCCGAGCACGCCGCGGCACCACTGCGGGAACGGGATGATCGTCACATAGTGATCGACCGGGCCGTCGGTGGCGGCCATCGAGCGGACCCGTGCACCCGGCGGCTCGAAGTGGGTGAACCAGCCGCGGAAGGTCTTCGGCAGCGTCTCCCTGAGCCGGGCGTCGAGCTCGCCGGTGTCGTCGTCGACGAACAGCTCGAGGCGGGGGCCCCAGTCGTGATCGGTGGATCTCGCGGTGTCGAAGCCGAGCACGTCGGAGCCGGGGCCGAGCCGGGCGGCGGCGTGGGGCAGGTCGCCGAGCAGCGGACGGACCGCCTCGACGTAGAAGAGGCGGGCGAGCTCGACACCGGGGAGGAATGCGGTCATGGCGAGCAAGGTAGTGGGCGGCTCCGACAACTTCGCGCCGATATCGTCGCCCTGTGGAAAACCTGCTCCGTCCGGGATGGACCGCCGAGGAACTTGTCCACAGCACGTCGAACGAGGTGACCGGCGGCGTCTGGCGGGTCTACCGTGACGACGGCACCGCGATCCTCAAGATCGTGACGCCGAGGAGGGAAGGCGCCGCCGAGCACCTGGCGGCCAGCGACGATCCCGGTCACTTCAACTACTGGCGGCGCGAGCCCCGGGCGTACGCCTCCGGGCTGGTCGCCTCCGGCCTGCCCGGCCTGCCCGGGCCCGAGTTGCACGAGGAGGTGAACTGTCCCGACGGTTCGGTGGCGATGTGGCTGGAGGACGTGACCGGCACAGCTGGGCCAGCGGGTGGGGTGACCGATCTGGGTGACGTGGCCTTCCGGCTGGGTGGCGCGCACGCGCACTGGCTCGGACGCCCGCCCGCGGAGCCGTGGCTGGCGCGGGACTGGCTGCGCGACTACACGACGGCCAACGCGCCCGGGGCCGACCTGAACTGGGATCACCCGGTGCTGGCGGCGGCGTGGGAGCCGGCGCTGCGTGCCGGGTTGCGCCGGTTGTGGGAGCGGCGGGTGGAGGTCTTGGCGCTGGCCGACGAGCTTCCTCGTACGTTGTGCCACCACGACGTCTGGCCGATGAACCTGGTCTTCGGCCGGCGGGGGCCCGTGCTGCTGGACTGGGCGTTCGTGGGGCCGGGGGCGATCGGGGAGGACCCGGCGAACCTGGCGCTGGACACGTTCTTCGACGGTCTGATCGACATCGGGCTGCTCGACGAGGTGCTGACGGTGGTGGCCGAGCAGTACCGGCGCGGCCTCGACGGCGCGGTCGACGACGAGACGGTGCGCCGCGCGATCATGACGTGCGGCGCGGCGAAGTACTTCTGGCTGGCGCCGCGCATGGTGACGGCCGTGATGGACGGCGGCAGTCGCAAGCTGAATTACGACACCCGCGGGCTGGAGGCCATGCTGGCCGGCCGCGCGCCGGTGCTGAGGGTGGTCGCCCGCTGGGCTGACGCAGTCCTCTGATCAAACGGCGGTGGAGGCGGTGGAGGCGGGGGAGGGGCCTTCACGGTGGAGGTAGGGAGGGCCCGTTTGTTGGGTGGTCGCCGCCGGGTCCGGGTCGAGCTTTGGGTGCGGCGGCGACCGTGCAACGTGGTTGCTCAGGCGGTGACGGACTGCCGCTCGGGCTGGGTGGCCTGACGCCGGCCGCTGTAGGACAGCAGGGCGGCGTACGCGAGACCCAGGGCGGTCCACAGCACGACCTGGGTGCCCAGCGAAGCCAGCCGGAACGACCACAGCAGATCCGGCGGGAACGTCGCCGGCACCTCGCTGATGTTCGGCAGCAACGCGTAGCCGACCACCACCACGACCAGGAAGCCGACGACCGCGGCGATCGCCTGGCGCCACTCCGAGGGCTGGGTGCGTTTGGCGACGACCGCGGCCCAGACCGCCACCAGGCCGATCACGACGATCGCCAGGTAGCTGATCGTGCGTTGGTTGATCGTGGCGGGGTCGCCGACGGCCGGTGGGTTGGGCGGGTACTTCACGTACGGCACCAGCACCAGACCGAGCAGGGCCGCACCGGCCAGGCTCAGCGCCGCGCGGGTGTTGCTCGGTGTGCGCAGGCGGCGGCGCAGCAGGGTGTACGCGGTGGCCAGGATGCCGCCCATGGCCGCGCCGTACAGGGCCGTGGCCAGGAACAGGCCGCCCCGCTGGCCGTCGCGGCTGACGAGTTCGTCGGCGTGGTGGCTGGGCTCGCCGGTGGCGTGGGCGGCGGCTTCCTCGAGGGCGATCGCGGCGTCGACCTTGGGCTCGCCGAAGGCGTACGCGAAGACCCCGGCCAGCAGACCGGCGATGAGACCGGCCAGCAGGCCCCGCAGCAGCAGCGCGCCGAAGCCCGGCGCTTTCGAGCTCGTGCTCAGTGACACGGGACGCCGAGGAGGTGGCGGCCGTCGTGCATGAGCTCGTGCAGGAACATGCCGCTGCGCGACACCGCGCCCTGGTCGAAGGCGACCAGGTAGGTGACGAGCAGCATGAGGGCGACGACGGCGAGGGCCGTGACGAGTAGCCGCGGGGAGACAGTGGGCGTGCTCAGCTGGCCGGCGGTGGTGAGTTTGGGCATGACAGAGAACCTCCTTGCGGGATGACGCGTCCCGTTGGACAGGCTGCGACGCGTGAGCGTCCTGACTCACGAGGACCGGGGTCCTCGTTCACAGTGGCGCGACCGCACCGGACTCTCACCGGTTTCCCTCACGACGCCGCAGATGGTTCCCACAACCTAGCTGTGTGATCCCTGGGCGCACAACCGGAACTGTCGCACCCCCTCGATACCATCCATGGGAGTCGTTGCCACAGGCCTCGGAGGTGATCGATGGGCGCGCGTCAGGTGGTCGCCGCCGCGGCGGTGTTCGCCGCGGTGCTGACGGTTCCCGCGCCGGCCCGCGCGGCCGCGGTCTGCGAGCAGCCGGGGGCGGCGGCGCCGGTCGCGGCCGGCGTTCCCGTCGAGGATCGGGTGTACGACCCCGGGCGGCTCGGCGGGTTCGCCACGGGCGCGGGGGTGCGGGTCGCAGTGATCGACTCCGGTGTCGACGCCGAGCATCCCCAGCTGCGGGGACGTGTCGCCCAGGGCAAGGATTTCCTGCGTGGCGAGCGGTCGGGCCGGCAGGATTGTGCCGGGCACGGCACGGCGGTCGCCAGCATCATCGCGGCGGCTCCGGCGGCCGACACGGGCTTCCAGGGTCTCGCCCCCGACGCGGTGATCGTCCCGGTGCGGATCAGTGAGCAGCTCGAGATCGGCGACGACGTCAGGGGCGACCGGGGCAGCCCGGCCGACTTCGCCGAGGCGATCGACTGGGCGGTCGACGAGGGTGACGCCGACGTGATCAACCTCTCGCTGGTGAGCCAGGACAACGACGCCGTCCGGGCCGCCGTCGCCCGCGCGATCGCCGCGGGCGTCGTGGTCGTGGCGGCCGTCGGCAACAAGGGCGGCCCCGACGACGCCAATCCCGACCCGTTCCCGGCCAAGTACGAGGGCGTGATCGGTGTCGGGGCGATCAACAACAACGGCGAACGCGCGACGTTCTCTCAGCGTGGCGACTACGTCGACCTGGTCGCGATCGGTGAGCCCGTCACCGTGGCCAACCGGGTGGCCGGCCACGCCTCGGTGAGCGGCACGAGTTTCGCCACGCCGTTCGTGTCGGCCACGGCCGCCCTGCTCAAGCAGCGCTTCCCGGCGATCACCCCGGCCCAGGTGCGTCAGCGGCTGATCGCCACGGCCGACCCGGCTCCGGGCGGGGCTTCGAGCATCGAGTACGGCTCCGGCGCGCTCAACCCCTACCGGGCGCTCACCGCGACGCTGAACACCCGCGGCCGCCCGGCCCCGGCCCCCGAGGTGGTCAAAGGCGCCGACCCGGCCGTCGCAGCCCTGGCCGCCCGCCGCGAACGCTCCCAGCAGAACGCGATGCTCTTCGCCGCGATCGGCGCCGGCGTGGTCCTGCTGCTCGCCGTGGTGGCCGTCGTCCTCCGCTCGGGCCGCCGCCGCGGTTGGGGTCCCGCCGGCCCAGCCGCCCCCGACTGAGCCGGTCCCGCCGCCCCCGACTGAGCCGGTCCCGCCGTCCCGACCGAGCCGGTCCTGACTGGGCCGGTCCTGACTGGGCCGTCCTGCCGTCCGACTGAGCCGATCCCGCCTCTGCTCGGTCCGCGCCGACACCGACAGGCCGGGCATCATCCGCGCGGCGTCGGTCGGAGAACCGGCCAGTCCGGCGGGGGCGGGGGCAGGGCGACCTCGGGTGAGGGCCATACGATCACCCGGCATCATGACGGCCGGAGATCGACGGACATCACGACCGGCGGAAGCGGCCGGGTGCGAACGCGGGCGGAGGTGGGACGTGCGGCCACTGCGGCACGGGTACACGAACGACACCCAGGGGGACGGGGTCGTGGTGGTCAAGCGGTACCGGGGCGGTATCGACGAGGCGTTGCGCCGGGCCACCGAGCTCGAGGTGCTGGAGCGGCTCCCGGCCGGGCTGCCGGTGCCCAAGGTGCTCGGCGTACCCGAGGGGGCGCTCCACCTGGAGCAGCTGCCGGGAATGCACGGTCAGGATCTGATCGATCAGGGGCTGGCGCGGCCGGTGCTGCGATCCTGCGGGGAGCTGCTGCGGCGGCTGCAGCAGGTGGATGTGAGCCGGGTCTTCCCGGGCACGTCCGCCGGTACGGGATGGGTCGTCGTGCATGGCGACTTCGGCCCGAACAACATGCTGTTCGACCAGGACACGTTCCGGGTGACCGCGCTGCTGGACTGGGAGTGGGCCCACCCGGGGGACCCCGTCGAGGATGTGGCCTGGTGCGAGTGGATCGTGCGGCGTCACCACCCGAAGGCGGTGGACGCGCTCGGCGAGTTGTTCGGCGGCTACGGCGTGCGGCCGTCGTGGGCGCGGCGGCGGCAGGCGGCCGCGGCCCGGTGCCAGGGCTTCGTCGACCGGTTTCGGGCCGGGCCGGCGGCCGCCCGGCGCGAGTGGCAGGACAACCTCGCGGCCACCTTGTCGTGGGCGGAATGAGCAGCTGAACGAACGATCGGCGGGCGGGAAAAATCGCTGCTAGTGTCCGCCGTCATGATCTTGTTTCGGCGTTCGGCCCACGCCGGCCGGCGGCAGCGGAGGGCTCCCGGTCGCGGACTCGAGCGGCTGGCCGTGCTGGCCGGCGCGTTCGCTCTCACGCTGACCGGCCTGGCCGCGCCCGCGCAGGCCGCTCCCGTCGACCTCTCCGTGAGCCTGGACAGTTTCGGCGAGGTTCGCCCCGGTCAGACGCTCGAGGTGAGCGCCCTGGTGTCGGGCGTTGCGCGCGACTTCGACATCAGCTCGGTCCGGACCGTGGTCGACCTGCCCGCGGGCGTCACCCTCGTCCCGTGGACGGGCGGCACCGGCCGCACCGTCGGCGACTGCCTCGGCCCCGGCTCCACGCTGACCTGCACGGTCACCCGCCCGGACAGTCAGGACGACCAGAACTACACGTTGAGCTGGTGGTTCATGGTGCGCGTGGACGCGCCGGCCGGGTCCAAGCTGCCGATCAGGGCGACGGTCACCTCCGACGGCGAGGAAGAGGAGCCGGCCTCCAACACCAGCTCGATCACCGTCACGGTCATCGAGCCGGTCGACGTCGGCATCACGGTGGAGAACGTCTCCGGCCCGTCCGGGCCGGCCAACACCGTCAAGTACACGTACGTGGTGCACAACTACGGCTCCCGGCCGTTGACCGGGGTCGGTTTCGCCGAACGTCAGGAGCCGATGGTTTTCGGGTCGGGCGGTTTCACCCCGGCCGACCTGTCCTGCGTGGCCGAGACGTCGCCCGAGCTGCAGTGCGTCGACGGCAACCCGCTCGCGGCGGGCCGGGACTATCGGGCCACCCGGACCGTGTCGGTGCCGGCCGGCAGCAAGGTGTGGGGCAAGAAGGTCACGGTCACCGCGTCGGTCTCCGACCTGCCGCCGGGCGGCGGCCGCAACGACAACAACGTGGTGTCGTTCGAGCTGGACTTCACCGGTCCCGGCCCGGCGAGCCCCACGGCCGCGCCGACCGATGGCGCCGCGCCGGTGCCGGACGGTGACGAGGGCAGTGGCGAGGGCGGTGGCGGCGGTCTGCCGGTCACCGGCTCGGCCACCGTGCCGCTGCTGATCGGTGGCGTCGTGCTGCTCGTCGCCGGGGTGGGCGCCGTGCTGCTCACCCGGCGCCGCCGCATCTGACGCTCCCCGAGGGCCGCTCCGCTCAGGGGCGGCCCTTTTTACCGGACACGCAACTGTACCGTCCGGACGGTACAGTAAAGCCATGGCGACATCGCGGGAACGCATCCTGGATGCGGCCGAGGAACTGATCACCGCGGGACAGGTGCCCCCGGCGCTGGACGCGGTGGCCGCCCGGGCGGGCGTGAGCAAGGGCGGCCTGCTCTATCACTTCGACAAGCAGTCCCTGTTGCGCGCGCTGGTGTCCCGGGCCGTGCGACGTTTCGACGAGCAGCTCACGGCGGCCGCGGCCGAACGGTCGATGGCGGCGGCCTGGCTGAGGTTGTCGGTGCCCGAGCCGGGCGACCGCACGGTGTACCGGGCGATGATGTCGATGATGCGGCTGACCGCCACGGGCGAGTTCGATCTGCCCGGGGAGGTGGGCGAGGCCGAGCAGCGCTGGCAGCAGATGCTCGTCGCCGAGCTGGGCGACCCGGTCCGGGCCCGGTTGGTGCGGCTCGTGGGGGACGGGCTCTTCCTGTCCGCGCTGACCGGTCAGCCCCCGACGGCGGCCGAGGTGGAGCAGTTGCTGGCCCACCTGGGCCTGCCGGTGCGGCCGTGACCGCGGCGCTGCTCGCCGGGGTGGCCGGCCTGGCTCTGCTCGACGCCCTGAATCCCGCGACGATCGCCGGAGTGGCCCTGCTCCTGCTCGCTCCGATGGCGCATCCCGTCCGGGCGGCGGCGGGCTTTGTGGCCGGCGCCTATCTGACCGTCTTCGCGCTCGGCGCCGTGGTGTACGCCGGCGCCGACGCCGCGGCCGACGCGGTCGGCAACGGTCTGGTCTGGCTGCGCCGGACAGCGTTCACGGTGGCCGCCGTGGCGCTGGCCGTGGCCGGTCTGCGCCGGTTGCGGACCCGGATCCGCCCGGCGGTCACCGTTCCGCGCTGGGTCAATCCGCTGACCGCGGCCGGGCTCGGTCTGCTGATGACCGGCGCCGACCTGCCCAACGCCTTCCCGTACTTCATCGCCATCGAACGGATCGTCGGCGCCGACGTCGGCACCGCTGCGTCCCTGGCGGTCATCGCCGGATACGCGTTGGTGTACTGCCTGCCCTGTCTGCTGCTGCTCCTCGCCGGCGCCGCTCGCGGCGATCGGGTCCGCCGTCGCCTCGGCGTCCTCTACGAACGGCTCGGCGCCGAGAAGAAGCAGCCCCGCAGCGTACCGATCGCGGCGGGTCACCTCGTGGTGGCCGCGGGCGTCCTGGCCGTCGCCGTCCTGGCCTGAGCCGCGAACCGGTCAGATGCGTCCCGCCTCGTCGAGGGCGGCCCGCATCGACTCCTTGGCCGCCGGCAGCAACGGCAGCCGTACGTCCGCGGTCGGGATGCGGCCCTGCTCGTGCAGCACGGCCTTGAGGACGGTCGGGTTCGGCTCGGCGAACAACGCCGCCGACAGCCGGGCCAGCCGGTGACCGAGCGCGGGCTCCCAGGAGCGGGTCAGCCGGGCGAACGAGGCGGTGGCGAGGTGGGCCGACGCCAGGATGCCGCCCTGGGCGCCCAGCGCCAGCAGCGGGGAGATGACGATGTCGTCGCCGCCGAGGATCGCGAAGCCGTCCGGCGGGTCGGCCAGCAGCGCGATCGTGTCCGCGTCGATGCCGCCGACGGCCAGCTTCATGCCGGCGACGCTCGGGAGGGCGGCCAGCCGGCGCACGGTGCCCGGCGTGAGCGGCTGCGCCGTCCGGTACGGCACGTGGTAGATCACCAACGGCACCGGGCTCGCGCCGGCCAGGGCGCTCAGGTGGGCGACCACCCCCTCGTCGCCGGGCCGCACGAACGGCGGCACGAGGGTGAGCGCAGCCGTGGCCGAGGCCGGTACGGCGTTCAGCGTGGCCCGGTCGTTGGCGCCGACGATCAGCTGGCCGCCGGTCGAGCCGCAGACGCCGGCGAGCACGTCCAGGACGGCCGACCGTTCGGCCGGGGACAACGACGACGGCTCGCCGGTCGTGCCCAGCGCGACCACCCCGCTCGCCCCGGCGCCGAGCACGTCCTGCGCCAGCCGTTCCAGCGCGTCCAGCGCGACGCTTCCGTCCGGCGCGAACGGGGTGATCAACGGGACGTAGAGGCCACTCGGAGTCATGCCTGTACGGTCCCAACCCGTACGCGTAAGGTCTATTTAATTCTGCTGGCCCACCGTTAAGCGATGCTGAAATATGCCGCGCAGGCCAGGTTGTCCGGCGCGCCGGCGGTCCGGGCCTCGGCGATCAGCCGGTCGACCGCCTCCTGCGGCGACCCGGCCGAGGCGAGCACCTCCGTGAGGGCTTCGCGGGCGACGACCGTCCACAGCCCGTCCGAGCACAGCAGATAGCGATCGCCCGGCAACGCCGTGCGCAGCGCCAGATCCGCCTCGACGCCGTCGCTCCACCCCAGCGCCCGCACCAGCAGCGCCCGCTGCGGATGGGTCGCCGCCTCCTGCGCGGTGAGCCGGCCCTGGTCGACCTGCGCCCGCACCCAGCTGTGGTCCTGCGTGAGCAGCGACAGCTCGCCGTCGCGCAGCAGGTAGGCCCGGGTGTCCCCGACGTGCACGAGGGTCAGCTGCGAACCGCGGAGCACCAGGGCGGTCAGCGTCGTCACCGGTTGATCGTCCGGGGAGAGCCCGCGGATCGTGCGGTCGGCCGACGCCAGCGCGGTCAGCACCTCCGCGCCGTCCTTGAGCGCGTCGATCGCCGCCGCCGCGGCCGCCGCCCCGAACGGTCCACGGGCGCCGTCGGCCACGGCGATGAGCTGCTCCCCGGCGTACGCCCGGTCTTCGTTGTCGTCGCGGGCGGTCCCGGGGTCGATGGCCGCCGCGTAAGCGAAGTCGTTCATGGTGTCCCTCCCGGACAGGTGCTGGACGAGGGCGGACGTCAACCGGGCCCGGGCCGACGTGTCGGCGCTGACCCGCTGCCAGAAGCCGGCGACCGCGTCGGCCGCCTGCGACGGCGGCAGCGCGCACACCTCCCGGACCGCGGCCAGCGGCATCCCGATCTCGCGCAGCCGCGCGACCAGCCGGGCGTGGGCCACCTGGGACGGGTCGTAGAACCGGTACCCCGACTCCGCGTCGACCGCCGCCGGCGTGAGCACGCCCAGCTCGTCGTAGAGCCGCAAGGCCTTCGGTGTCAGCCCGGCCGCCCGGGCGAACGCCCCGATCGTCAGCAGACCCACGTTCTCCTCCTCGTGCCGGCCACCGCGACCGGCCCGCTCACCCTCGGCCTTGCCCCGAGGCGAAGGTCAAGCCCCGAGGCGAAGGTCAAGGCCCGCGGTCAAGGTCGAGGCCCCGGCGTACGGGCGTTCAGGCGCGCCGCCCGCAAGGTCAGATATCGCCGTTCGGGTTCGCTGCCGGTCGCGGCCGCCGCCACCCGGTACTGCGCTGCGGCGGCCTCGTGGTCGCCGGCCAGCTCGAGCAGGTGCGCCCGGGTGGCCGGAATCCGGTGGTGATCCGGCAGCCGCTGCGCCAGCGCGCCGACCAGCCCCAGACCGGCCGCCGGTCCGTCCACCTGGGCGACCGCGATCGCCCGGTTCAGCGTCACGACCGGGCTGCCGGTGAGCCGCTCGAGGACCCCGTAGAGCGCGACGATCTGCGGCCAGTCCGTCTCGAGCACCGAGGGCGCGCGGTCGTGCAGGGCGGCGATCGCGGCCTGAAGCTGGTATTCGCCGACCCGCCCGCGCCGGAACGCGGCGTCCACGAGCGCGGTGCCCTCCCTGATCCGGTCGGGGTCCCACCGTGAACGGTCCTGCTCGGCCAGCGGCACCAGCTCACCGCCGGCCGCCACCCGGGCCGGTCGGCGCGCGTCCGTGAGCAGCATCAACGCCAGCAGACCGGCCACCTCGCCGTCCCCGGGCAGCCGCTCGTGCACCAGCCGGGCCAGCCGGATGGCCTCGGCCGCCGGCTCGACCCGGTGCACGGCCGGCCCGCCGCTGCTCGCGTACCCCTCGTTGAAGATCAGGTAGAGGACCCGCAGCGCGGCGGTCAGGCGCGGCGGCCCGCCGAACGGCGCCCCGGACGCCCGGATCCGCTGCTTGGCCCGGCTGATCCGCTGACCCATGGTCTTCTCCGGTACGAGGAACGCGCGCGCGATCTGTGCGGTGCTCAGCCCGCCGACCGCCCGCAGCGTGAGCGCGACCGCCGACGTGTCGCTCAGCGCCGGATGGCAGCACAGGAACAGCACGTCCAGGGTGTCGTCGTGCTCCCCGGCGCCGCCGCCCACCTCGCGCGACGCGGCCACGATCTCCCGCCGGCGCCGGGCCTGGTCGCCGCGCACCTGGTCGAGCAGCTTGCGCTGGGCGGCCTGGATCAGCCAGCCCCGGGGGTTGTCCGGCGGGCCGCCGGCCGGCCAGTGCGTGGCTGCCGCGAGCAAGGCTTCCTGCACCGCGTCCTCGGCCGCCGCGAAGTCGCCGAAGCGGTGGGTGAGCACCCCGACGACCTGCGGCGCGAGCCCGCGCAGCAGGTCCTCGACGGCCCGGCCGGTCACCGCTGGGACTGCAGGGCCTCGAAGTCGGCCGCTTCCAGCACCCGGCGTACGCCGATGGGCTGTCGCAGCGGCACCCCGCCCGGCCCCGGCGCCGCGGAGACGCGCGCGGCGATCGCGAAGGCCCGCTGCTCGTCGGCGACCTCGACGATCTGGAAGCCGGCCAGGAACTCCTTGGACTCCGGGAAGACCCCGTCGGTGACCACCGGTGGGCCGCCGTCGCTGGTCACCTCCTTGGCGTACTCGGGCCCGGTCAGCGCGTGCTGGTCGACGAGCTCGCCGCTGTCCAGCAGCTCCTGGCGCAGCGCCCCGTAGTAGTCCATGTGCGCCTCGACGTCATCCGGCGCCCACTCGTCCATCGGGGTCTCCACGGCGCCGGGCCGGTGGTCGACGATCAGCAGGTACTTCGGCATGGGCCTCTCCCGTTCTCGGATGTCTCACCCTCAGGACGGCGCCGCCTTACGGATTTCTACTCCCGTACGGACGATTCTCCGTTCCGCGGCCTCACCGCTGCATGATCCAGGTCGGCAGCGGGTCGGTGAGCTCCCGGGTGACCCGCCAGCCCGCGCGCCGGTAGAAGCCGACGTTGGCCGGGTTGCTGGTCTCGAGCACGGCGGGCAGTCCGTCGGCGGCGGCGCTGTCCAGGCCGGCGTGCATGACGGCCTGCGCCCACCGCTTGCCCGTGTGGTCAGGGTGGGTGCCGAGCACGCCCAGATACCAGAACGGCTCGCGCGGCAGGGCGTCGTGGACGGCTTCGTCGTACGCCCGGACCCGCCGCAGGACGTCGGGCGGCAGCTCGCCGTCGAGGCCGTCGTCCGGGTGCGTGGCGTCCGGCGGCTCCCAGATTGCGGTGGCCGCGCCGCTGTGGACGGTCCAGACCGTACGCCGGTGGACGCGCTTGTCGAAGCAGACCCCGAAGAAGGCCTCCGCGTAGCGCGGGTACGTGTCGTCGTCCGGGAACAGATGGCGCAGCACGGGATCCTTGACGAACGCGGCGACGAGAGCGTCGAGAATGCCCCGGCGGTCCCCGGGCCCGGCAACAGTGATCACGGCGTCCGAGCCTATCGCGGTGATGCGTTGCGTCCGGCCGGTCCGGCGGGCTGAATGTCCGCATGGCCCTCGACTTCGCCGCCGCGTACGACGAGCTCAACCCGGACGACCGGGATCACCGCTTCTATGCCGCGCGGGCCGCCGAGCTCGGGGCCACCCGCGTCCTCGACCTCGGATGCGGCACAGGCGCGCTGTCCCTGCGGCTGGCTTCGGGCGGGCTGACGGTGGTGGGCATCGACCCGGACGCCGGGATGCTGCGGACCGCCGCCCGTCGACCCGGGGCCGATCGCGTCGACTGGCGGCTCGGGTACAGCGACCGCGCCGGCACCGCCTCGGCCGACTTCGCGGTCATGTCCGGGCACGTGGCCCAGGTCTTCGTCGACGACGCGCAGTGGTCGCGCACCCTGCGGGACCTGCACCGGGCGCTCGTCCCCGGCGGGACGCTGGCCTTCGAGTCGCGCAACCCGTCGGCGCGGGCGTGGGAGCGCTGGACCCGTGAGGCCACCCTGCGCACGGTGGACGCCCCGGAGGGCCCGGTCGAGTTCTGGCACGAGACCGCCGAGGTGACCCTGCCGCTGGTCGCCTACGACACGCTGACCCGCAGCCGGCGCACGGGTGAGGAGACCTCGAACCGGGAGGTGCTGGCCTTCCGCGACGCTCCCACCCTGGTCCGCGATCTCGAGGCGGCCGGCTTCGAAACCGTCAGCCTGTACGGGGACTGGACCCGCTCACCGCTGACCCCGGCCGCACCCGAGATCATCGTGACAGCGCGCAGGCGTCCATGATCGTGCCCTCATACGCGGACCGCGGCCAGCTGCGTCGCCTGGGCCACCAGCGTGTCGCGGGCGTCCCAGACCTCGACGATCTCGTCCATGCGGCCGGAGGTGATCTCGCTCGAGTGCATGACCACGCGCACCGGCCCCGGCGCGGGCAACCGGCGGACGTACGCGGTCAGGCTCAGCGTCGGCGCCCACCCGGTGACCCCGAGCGTGAGCGACACCGGGGGCGCCGGATCGGTGGCGATGAGCAGGCTCAGCGGGTCCCAGTCGGCGCCGTCGACAAGCCTGAGCCAGCCGGCGACCCGGCCCTCGCGCGACGGCCGGCCCACGGCGAAGCCCAGGACGGCCGGGTCGTGCCGGTGTTCCACCACGTCGAGCAGCGGAACCGTGAAGGGCGACCCGGGCGCGTCGGAGGGCAGGCGCTGACAGTCCTCCTCGGCCGGCAGCTCGGGCGGCTTGGCCCGGCCCCACCACGGCTCGGCGGCGTCGAGGGTTCCCTGGGTGACCAGCGCCTCGGCGCACGGGCCGTCGTCCTGCACCAGCCGGGCCCGGTACTGCCCGGCCGTACGCCCCTCGCGCAGCGCCTCGACCTCGACCCGGGCCGGTCCCGCGGCCGGCGGGCGCAGGAACGTCGTGCTCATCGCGACGAGGTGGGGGAGCGGCGCGCGGACCGCCACCGCGCGGGCCAGCACCGCCATCAGGTAGCCACCGTGCAGTTTGTCGCCGATGGCCCATTGCGGGTCCAGGTCGGCGCGCAGGTCGTCGTCGACGGCGGTCGCCTCGCGGAAGCTCTTCATCCGTCTCACTCTACGATCGGCCGGCGAAGGCCACGCTCCGGTCGGAGCCCGTCGGACATCACACACCGCGTGGATGGTCGCTCAGTTTCCTTGCGTGCCGGTGAACAGGTCGATGAGTTCGCCGATGCGGTGATCGGCCTCTGCGGGGTGCCGAAAACGGCCGGCGGTGTTGATCGTGTACTCGTTGCGGCGCCCGACGCGTTCGCGGTGCAGGTAGCCGGCGGCTTCGAGGTCGGCCACGATCGCCTGCGCGGCGCGTTCGGTGATGCCGATGGATGCGGCTACGTCGCGCAGCCGGGCGGTCGGCTCGCGGGCGATGGCCAGCAGGACGTGAGCGTGGTTGGTCAGGAACGTCCACGCTCGCACCGTCGCGGGCGTGGTGGCCGGTTGAGCTGCCGGTGACATGTGGCGCCTCCAGGGAGGAATCGGATGGTCGCCCCAATATACGTATCCTGATACACGAAATCAGCATCGTACTTCTTGCGCCGGATCCGTTGACGTGCGAACCGTGCTTCCTGAATACTGGGTCGTAGTTCGAGGGGGAGTACCCGACGATCCGCGCACCGCCGTCAGTACGGGCCGGCCTATCCGATCCCGGCGGTGCAGCCACTGATGCAGTGGCCCGGGGAGACCTTCGTCCAGCAGCGCCGACTTCGCCTCTGTCTCCGCAGGGTTCGGCCGGGACGAAAGGTCTTCCCTTCACCATGTCTGTGTCCTGGTGGATCTGGGCTTCACTCATGCTGGCGATCGCGGCGATGCTGGCCGTCGATCTGTTCCTGCACCGCGACAACCACGTCATCGGCTTCCGTGAGGCGGCGATCTGGTCCGGCGTCTGGATTGCCGCCGGACTGCTCTTCGGCGTCCTCCTGTGGGCCTGGCAGGGCGGTGACGTCGCCGGCACCTACTACGCCGGCTACCTGATCGAGAAGGCCCTGTCGATCGACAACGTCTTCGTCTTCGCGCTGATCTTCACCTACTTCGCCGTACCCCCTGCGTTCCAGCACAAGGTGCTGTTCTGGGGCGTGATCGGTGCCCTGGTCTTCCGGCTGGTGTTCATCTTCGTCGGCGCCGAGCTGCTCGAGACATTCTTCTGGACCGCGTACGTGTTCGGTGCATTCCTGATCTACACCGGCTACAAGATGGCGTTCCGCCACGACGAGCAGACCCCGCCGGACCGCAACCCTGTCGTCCGCCTGGTCCGCCGCATCATCCCCACCGACGCTCGGTACCACGGCGACAAGTTCTTCACCCGCGTCGACGGCAAACGCGTCGCCACCCTGCTGTTGGTCGTGCTCATCGCCGTCGAGGCCACTGACCTGATCTTCGCCATCGACAGTGTCGCCGCGGTTCTGGCCATCACCACCAGCACCTTCATCGTCTGGACGGCCAACGCGTTCGCCATCCTCGGACTGCGCAGCCTCTACTTCTGCCTCGCCGGACTGCTGCGCCGCTTCGTGCACCTGCACTACGGCCTGGCCGTCCTGCTCGCCTTCGCCGGCGTCAAACTCATCCTGTCCGAGACCCCGGTCGGCAAGCTGCCCATCCCGGTCACCCTCGGCGTCATCGTCGTCACGATCACCGTCTCGATCGTGTGGAGCCTGCGCAGCACCCGCGGCATCACCCCGGGACTCGGTGCGGGTGACGACGCCGGCTCCACCGCCGGCTCCCCGAACAGCACGGCCCATTGACCTGCCCGCGGCCCCAGCTGGAATAAGCACGGTGATGACGACGACCCGACTGCGGCTGCCTGCCGATCTGCCGACCTTCACCAATCTGCCGGGACGCCGGACACGGGCTTCATGCGTGCGCCAGTGGCGCCGCCGCATCAGTCGGTCGGTGTCGCGGTCGGACCTTCCATGTGCGTTCGAAGCTGGTAAGCCCCTTTCCTATCTTCCTAGGATGCCTTGCGCGCAGAGATCAGGAACACAAAGGAGAAGCGACCCTTCGGGCCGCTCCCACTCCGATCAAAAGCACTTGGCCGGGTGAGGGGAGCGGCGGCTTGTTGCCACCGGAGGTTCTCGACTATTACGAGCGCGGAGGCGAAAGAGACCGGCTGACGGCCGCGTCCGAGCTTCCCGGGTGGAGGCGGTCGTCGGTGATGCCCGTGACCTGCCGGCCGTCGACGCGAGCGCGGATGTGGTGCCAATGTTCGGTCCGCTGTATCACTTGCAGGACCGGGCCGACCGGGTGTCGGCCTGCCGGGAGGCCGCGCGGGTGGTGGGTCCGGTGTGGATGGCCCGCTCCGGGCTGGCGGATCCTCTCGAGGATCCGG
Source organism: Actinoplanes sp. M2I2 (assembly GCF_023544445.1). Classification (GTDB taxonomy): domain Bacteria; phylum Actinomycetota; class Actinomycetes; order Mycobacteriales; family Micromonosporaceae; genus Actinoplanes. The sequence continues at coordinate 126,795 of NZ_JALPVJ010000011.1, forward strand.
CGCTGGTGCTGGATCTGCTGCGGGAGGTCGAGGACGAGCCGAGCTTGCTGGGGGCGAGCAGTCATCTGCTGACGGTGGCGGTGCGCGACGCGCCCGTGGGTTGATCGCCGGATTTGTCGGTTCGTTGTGGCAAACTGCCGCGCGTGGCTGACGAGAAGGGCGGGCCGGCGGCTCGCGCGTTGATCGCCGCCGAGGGTGGCGGCTGGTCCGGGCTGCTGTTCGACAACCCGGTGGTCGGGGTGGCTCCGGCGTTGACCTGGACGTCTTCGGTGCCGTTGGAGCCGGTGGAGGGTGAGCCGGCGGCGCTCGATCTGGAGTGGTTGCCGTGGGTGGTGGCCGATTGGCGGGCGATGACGGGGCTGGTGGTGTCGAGCGGTTCGTTCGCGGAGCCGGCTGAGGCTTCGGTGCGTTTCCGGGGCCATCATCGGTACGACCGGGTGGTGGCGCGGGTGGCCGAGCAGCGTGGTGAGCGGATCCGGGTGGTCGCGACGGTGTCCGGTGACATCGACGGTCTGGGGCCGGACGAGATCGTGGTCGACTCGTGGCTGGGCTTCGAGGGGATCACCGTGCAGTTGCGGGGTGTTTCGACCGCGGCCGCGGCGGTGGAGCGGCTGGCTGGTTTCACGGCGACGGCGGGGCTGGTGGAGGTTGACGATCCGCGGGGCATCGCGTTCCGGTTCCGGCCCGGTTAGCGTGAGGCATGGCCGACGCGGTGGTGATTCCTGGACGTACGTTCGGGCCGGGTGCTCCGTTGCCCATGTATGCCGGTGATGTGGCCGAGGATCGTGGCGCTGTGGTGCATCGGCATGAGTGGTCGGAGGAGCCACCGGGGCTGGAGGCGTCGCCCGGGGGTTGGGTGCGGGCGCAAATCGAGCCGGTGCTGGCGGGTTTGCCGGGGCAGCCGTTGCTGATCGGTAAGTCGTTGGGGTCTTTCGCGGCGGGGCTGGCCGTGGAGCGGAGTTTGCCGGCGGTGTGGTTGACGCCGGTGTTGACCGCGCCGGAGGTCGCGGCGGCGCTGGGCCGGGCGACGGCGCCGTTCCTGTTGGTGGGTGGCACGGCCGACAAGGTGTGGGACGGCGGGTTGGCCCGGCGGTTGTCGCCTTATGTGGTGGAGGTGCCGGCCGCGGATCATGGCATGTATGTGCCGGGGCCGTTGACGGATTCGATCGCGGTGCTGGCGCGGATCGTGGTGGCGGTGGAGGAGTTCCTCGACGAGGTCGGGTGGCCGTGAGTAATCCGGTTTCGTGGCGGTGCCGGCTCGGCTGATACTGGCCGCTGTTGTCGTCGGAGGGTGTGAAGTGATGGGCCGGACGGTGCGGGTGACCGTGCGTGGCAGTTTCGACGGGTTGAGCGCGGAGCAGGTGGGTGAGCTTCGGGCGGTGGCCGGGTCGCACGATTTCATGAATACGCGGTACACGTCGGAGGGTTATCTGGCGTACGACCTGCCGGCCCGGCCGTTTTTCACGTTCCGGTTCGCGGAGGAGGTCGACGGGGCCGAGGACGTGCCGAAGGCGGCGGTGCGGGCTCGGGCGAAGGCCGAGGCGTGGATGGCTGAGCGGGGTTATCCGGTGAAGAACGTGTCGGCGCAGGCGGTCGACATGGCTGAGGTGCCGCTGGGCAAGCGGGCCCGCCGGGAGGCGGAACGCAGGCTGTAGCGCGGTGTCCCGGGAGCCGGAAAATTTTCTGGGGTGCTGATGTCGATGGGCGGCGGTTCCGATCGTCGTGATGGTGGGCGGCGGGGTTGCCGCTCGGGCCACGAAGGAGGATGACCGTGAAGTACATGCTGCTCATCAATGCCGGTGCGATCACCGGGGAGGGTTCGGCCGCGGACTGCGACGTGCAGGACTGGGTGAACTTCGACAAGGCGGTGCAGGACGCGGGGATCTTCGTGTCCGGTGAGTCGCTGGCCGATCTGGTGACCGCGACGAGTGTGCGGGTGGCGGCCGACGGTTCGCGCACCGTGGTGGACGGCCCGTTCGCCGAGACCCGGGAGGTGCTCGGCGGTTTCTACGTCATCGACGTGCCCGACCTGGATGTGGCGCTGGACTGGGCGGCGCGGTGCCCGGGTGCTCGCGGCAGCGGTTCGGTGGTGGTGCGCCCGGTCGCCGATTTCGGGGCGTGACGGTGTCGTCGGCCGGCGGTTCGGAGCCGTCGGCCGCCGGCCCGCCTCCCGTACCGGTGGAGACGGTGGCGGGGGCGGTGGAGTCGGTGTTCCGGGAGGAGCACGGGCGGTTGCTGGCGGCACTCGTACGGCGTTTCGGGGATCTGGATCTGGCCGAGGAGGTCACCTCGGCGGCGCTCGAGGCGGCGCTGGTGCATTGGCCGGTGCAGGGGGTGCCGCGCAGCCCGGGGGCGTGGTTGATGGCGACCGCGCGGCGTAAGGCCGTGGACCGGTTGCGCCGGGATCAGGCGTACGCGGCGAAGCTGGCCCTGGTGCGGGTGGACATGGTCACGGAGGTGCCGGAGGCGGCCGAGTTCCCGGATGATCGTCTGCAGTTGTTCTTCACGTGTGCTCATCCGGCGTTGCCGGAGGAGGCGCGGGGCGCGTTGATGTTGCGGTGTCTGGCCGGCTTGAGCACGGCGGAGGTGGCGCGGGCCTATCTGGTGCCGGCGGCGGCGATGGCGCAGCGGATCGTGCGGGCGAAGCGGAAGATCCGGGAGGCGCGGATCCCGTTCCGGGTGCCGGGGGCCGACGAGTTGCCGGGGCGCCTGCCCGGGGTTCTGCAGGTGTTGTATTCGGTTTTCACCGAGGGTTATGTGGCGAGTTCCGGGCCGCTGTTGCAGCGGGTGGATCTGGCCGGTGAGGCGATCCGGTTGGTGCGGATCCTGCGGCGGCTGTTGCCGGCCGAGCGGGAGGTGACCGGTCTGCTGGCGTTGATGCTGCTGGTGCATGCCCGGCGGGCGGCGCGGACGGGGCCGGGTGGTGCGGTGGTGTTGCTGGAGGATCAGGATCGGGCGTTGTGGGACGGGCCGATGATCGCGGAGGGTTTGGCGCTGGTGCGGGTGGCGTTGACCGGCGGGCCGGCCGGGCCGTACGCGGTGCAGGCGGCGATCGCGGCTCTGCACGACGAGGCGGCGTCGGTGTCGACGACGGATTGGCCGCAGGTGGTGGCGTTGTACGACGTGTTGCTGGCGTTGGACCCGTCGCCGGTGGTGGCGTTGAACCGGGCGGTCGCGGTGGCGATGCGCGACGGTCCGGCGGCGGGGCTGGCCGCGGTGGATGCGGTGGGTGGTGCGGGGCGGTTACGGGATTACGCGCCTTTTCACCTGGCCCGGGCTGATTTGTTGCAGCGGCTCGGCCGGTTGGTGGAGGCCGTCGAGGCGTACCGGAGGGCTTTAGATCTGGCCGGCACCGATCCGGAACGGGACCATCTGCGCCGGCGCCTGGAGGGGGTGGGCGCTCAGGTCGGTCGGTTGTCCTGAGCGGGGGTGCGGGGCGCGACGGGGGTGGCCACGACGAACGAGCTGTGGGTCTGGCCGTGGATGAGGAACTGGTCGAGGACCGTTTCGAGGTCTTCGATGGTGGCGACGTGCACTTTGAGCAGGAAGCAGTCCTCGCCGGAGATGCGGTGGCATTCGCTGATCTGGGGGGTGCGCCGGGCCAGGTCGGCGATCTTGGGGAGCTGGCCGGGGCCGGGCCGGATCCGTACCCAGGCGGCGACGGGCAGGCCGAGGGCGGCGGGGTCGACGTCGAGGCGGTAGCCGCGGATGACTCCGGCTTCTTCGAGCCGGGTGAGCCGTTCCCGGACGGCCGGTGCGGACATGCCGACCTGGCGGGCGAGTTCGGCCGCGGTGGCGCGGGGGTCGGCGCCGAGCGCGTCGAGCAGCCGTTTGTTGGTCGCGTCGAGCAGGTTTCCGGCGGGAAGGCCGGCTTGGCTTTTGCTTTCTCTGGTGGACATGTGGGGACCCCCGGGCCTTCGATCGTGCCTGGCCTTGCGGTGGTTCTGTTTCGAGAATAGAGGCATGGCGGCGACGCGGACGGTCGGGCAACGGGTGCCGCCGCAGGTGTACTTCGTGGTGAGTGCGGTTTTTCATTACCTGGGGCCGGCGCTGGCCGTGTTGTTGTTCGCGCGGGTCGACGTTCTGGGGGTGGCGTGGCTGCGGATCGCGACCGCCGCGGTGGTGTTCGTGGTGTGGCGCCGGCCGTGGCGGTTGTGGCGGCGCCTCGACCGGCCCACCCGGTGGCTGCTGATCGGGTGGGCGGCGGTGCTGGCCGTGATGAACACCGTGTTCTACCTGGCCATCGACCGGTTGCCGTTGGGCACGGTGGCCGCGATCGAGTTCCTGCCGGTCGTCGTGCTGGCCGCGGTGGCCGCGCGGACCCGCCGCAATCTGGCCGCGCTGGTCGCCGCGGTGGCCGGGGTGTATCTGCTGACCGATGTGCGGCTGGTCGCCGAGCCGCTGGGGATCGCTTTCGCCGTCGTCAACGCGGTGTTGTTCGCCCTGTACATCGTGCTCGGTCATCGGGTGGCGCGCAGCAGCGAGGTCGCGGGTATCGACGGTCTGGCTCTGTCGATGCTGATCGCCGCGGTGGTCGCTCTGCCGGTGGGGTTCGGGCCGGCGGCGCCGGCGTTCACCGACGGGGTGGCGTTGGCCGCGGCGGCCGGGGTGGGTGTCTGCTCGTCGGTCATCCCGTATGTCAGTGACCAGCTGGCCATGGCTCGGCTGCCCCGGGCGACGTACGCGTTGATGGTGTCGTTGTTGCCGGCCACCGCGACTGTGGTCGGCGTGGTCGTGCTCACCCAGATCCCCGGTGTCGCCGAGGTCGTCGGCGTGGTGCTGGTCGTCGCCGGGGTCGCCCTGCACCAGGAGGCCCCGTCCCGGCAGCCCGCTTGAGCCGGTTCTGCTGACGGCGTTCTCTCACGGTTTCGCGGATCACGCGTTCGCCGCTTCGTGGGTTGCTTGCCGCGACGGCGAACGCGAGCCTTTTAGGATGGCCGTGGAGGTGCCCGCGGTGCACACCGACGTTGTTCTGGTTCGTCATGCGGTGGCCGTGCCGTTCACAGCCGACGGTCCCGGCGAGCTGACCCGCCCGCTGACCGGCGACGGGCTCCGGCAGGCGCTCGAGCTGGTGGAGCCGCTGACCGCGTTGCGGCCGGTGGCTGTGTGGTCGAGCCCGTACCGGCGGGCGATCCAGACCGTCGAGCCCACGGCGCGGGCGCTCGGCCTCACCGTTCACACCCGGGTCGAGCTGCGGGAATGGGATGACGGGCTCCGCTACACCGACGACTGGGAGCCGCACTACGCCCGCAGCTGGGCCGATCCCTCGTACGCGAGACCGCCCGGGGAAAGCCTGGACCAGCTCAGCACCCGAGCCGTCGGTGTGGTGCGGGCCCTGGCTGGTGAGCATGCCGGTCGGGTGGTGGTCGCGGCCGGGCACGGCACGTTCATCGCGCGGGCGCTGTGCGGCTTCGGCGTGCCGGTGGACTGGGCCTTCAGCCGGCGGATGCCGATGCCGGCGATCTACCGGCTGCGTTTCGCCGGCCCGCGCGACGGCCCGGCGGTGACCGGCGACGGCCTCTGACCGCAGCCGGCGCCGGGGCCGTGGCCCGCCGGATGGTCAGTACTCCCACCGGGCGTACTCCGGGTTGCGGTGCTTCATGTCCTCGAACAGCAGCACCTGGCGGTCGATGTACCACGCCTTGGCGGTCAGCAGGATCACCAGGCCCCCGATGGTGTCCACCGGGTCGAGACGGATCAGGCCGTAGGTGAGCAGCGCGGCTCCGAGAAGCTGAATGGCGTAGGTGGGGGCCAGCGCCGCCGCGGTGAACTGCGCCGGGACCGGCACCTTGATGCGGTCGGCCCAGACCCGTTCGCCGAAGACGCCTTTGGAGGCCCAGTTCCGGGTGGAGCGGGGTTTCGGGAACAGCAGGGGGTTGACCACCATGAACACCAGGGACAGCACGATCGGTACGAGGCTCCACCAGCCGATCCAGTCGCGGCTCCAGATCGACAGGGCGAGCAGGGGCAGCACCGCGAAACGTGTCCAGACGCTGACCGGGTTGGCGCGCCGGGCCCAGCTCTCCCCTTCCAGTCCGAACATCTTGGCCACCCGCTGCTCGCTGGTGATCCTGGTCGTGGGGGGCGGCGCCGCCGCGGGAGTGTTCATGGGAAGCTCCTTGGTTCGCTCGTTCTACCGGTATGTTCTCGGGCCGGACGTACGTGACCGGCGGATCAGCTTCGGGAGTCCAGATGGGCGCGCAGGCGGACGGTGTCGGCGGTGGTCCAGCCGGGTGGGGCGGCCACCGCGGCCCAGCCGTCCACCGGGCCGGAACCGTAGACGTGACCGTGACCGGCCGGTACGCCGTTCGCGGCGAACTGGTCGACCAGCGTCTGCCAGAACGTGACACCCGGGTACCAGCGCATGTCGGGCGACACGTCGGGCCCGCGCGGGTGCTCGAGCCACACCGGCCGGCTGAGCAGCAGGCCGGGAGTCCACCAGACGATCGGGTCGGAGGCGTTCTGCAGGTAGACGACCCGCGGCCGGGGACCCTGGGTGGTGCGCAGGTCGGCCGGGTCGTGGGCGAACCGCACCGCCGGCCCGGTGGGGACGGGGTTCCAGACGGGGCTGCCCGCGGCCCGGGTGTCGGTGAGGTGCCGGTGGATCGGGTTCGCGAACGGCGGTCCGACCAGCAGCACACCGTCGGCGGCGCCGGTCAGGCCGGACAGACCCGCGAAGGCGCTCTCGGCGCCGTACGAGCCGAGGCTCTCGCCGGACAGCAGCAGTTGGGGCCGGGTCCGCGGGGGCATCGCCGCCCACCGTTCGCGGACCGCCCCGATCAGCTCGGTGGCGGTCTCGCGCACCTTCGAGCGGTCGGTCAGGAACGAGATCCAGCTCGGCAGGTACGAGTACTGCATGGACACCAGCGCCGTGTCACCGCCGTACATGTACTCCAGCGAGTCGGTGACGGCGCTGTCCACCCAGCCGGTGCCAGTCGGCACGATCACCGCGATCGCGGCGCGACTCCAGGCGCCGGTGCGGTCCATCTCGCGCACGAGAAGCTGGGCCCGTTCCCGCGCCGAGCCGGCCGATCGCAGCCCGGCGTAGAGGCGGATCGGTGCGGCCGCGGCGGTGCCGGTGAACGCGCTTAGGTCCTCGGCGGCGGGTCCGGTGCCGACGAAGGTGCGGCCTTGCCGGCCGAGCGTGTCCCACGGCGCCGCCGAGCCGGGACCGCCCGAGCGCAGCCCGGTCACCGGTCGCCGGGCGGCGGCGTCGGTGCCGCCGTCGGTGATCGAGGCGGTGCGGTCGGCCACGTCGAGCAGCCGTTCCTGTGCGAAGCCGTCGACGAAGCCGACGGCCAGCAGCGTGACGATGGCGAAACCCGTGCCGTACGCGACCGGCTTGGGCAGGAAGCGCCCGGCCTGCCGGGCGATCTGCCGGGTGGCCAGCCGCAACGACCGCCCGAGCAGGAGCAGCAGGACGAAGGTCAGGACGCTCACGCCGACGATCCGCAGGATGTCGTACGTGACCATCCGCTCCAGCCCGACCCGGGCCCGCAGTTCCTGTTGCCAGCCGGTGCCGAGCGCCAGGAACACCAGCCCCAGCACCGGACCGGCGACGAACACGACGCCCCAGCCGATCCGGGCGGCCCGCGGGTTGCCGTGCCGCCGGAACCGGCGCACGACCGCGCCGAGGGCCGCGCCGGTCGCGTACCCCATCGTCGCGGTCAGCCCGCTGACCACCCCCTGCAGCAGGACCGGGCGGGGGAGCAGCGACGGGGTCAGCGACGCGCAGAAGAACACGATCGCCAGGGCGCAACCGGCCAGTCCCAGCCGCGCGCGGACCACCCGCAGCCGCCGGTAGGGCGGGTGCGGGTTGCGCCGGTCGGCTGCCGGTGTCACGGTAGCGGGTCGATCTGGACGGCGCCGACGTCGGTCCGCACCTGGATCCGGTGGGCTGACGCCGGGTCCCGGTCGACCCGCACCCGCTCGGCGCCGGCCGGTGTGCGGACGTCGACGGCGTACGCGGTGGTCCCCGGCACCCGCAGGTCGACGGCGCCCATGCTGGTGGTGGTGTCGACGGCCGACGGCGCCTCGGCGAACTCCAGGGAGGTCGCCCCCAGTTCGGTTCTGACGGTCACCGCGTCGCTGGTCAGGGCCCGCCCTTCGACGGCGCCGGCCTCGGTGGTGACCGAGATCTTCCCGCCGACGCCGTCCATCGTCACCGCGCCGGCCTGGGCGGTGATGTCGACCGACACGGCCGCGGGCATGCGGATCCGGTAGCGGACGTCGCAGCGGGCGTCGTCGTCGCCGCAGCCCGACTCGGTGAGCCGCAACGTCGTGCCGTCGACCCGGTGCGCGGTCGTGGGCCTGCCCCGGGAGTAGTGGTGGTCCTCGGTGACGGTCACCGGGCCGTCACCGGTCACGATGTCGACGTTGGCGGCGCGGGCGCCGATCACCAGGGCGGTGACCGACTCGTCGATCCGGTATGCGATCGCGTCGCTGGTGGAGTCGCCGGAGCAGGCGGCGACGGGCAGCAGGAGAATGGCGGCTGTGGTTGCCGCGACACGTCGGGACATGGCGCTCACCTCTCGCAGAAGGAACGGTCGAGCAGGGCGTAGTAGGCCGCGTTCGCGGCGTCGCCCACCGTCTGCGGGTCCTCGTTCATCATCAGGACGGTCTCGTGCCGGGCGTCGGGGCTGATCCACGTGTAGACCACGTATCCGCCGACGTTGCCGCTGTGCCCCCAGGCGACCCCGCACGGCGTCCAGCGCTGCACCCCCAGACCGGACCGGCTGGGCAGGTCGCTGTCGGTGACCGCGATGGTGCGGCGCAGCTCGCGCATCATCGACGGGCCGAGCAGCCGCCCGGTGAACAACGCCCGGTAGAAGGTGGCCGAGTCGTCGGCGTTGGTGGTCAGGCCGCCGGCTGCCCACGCCCACGGGTACATGTAGGCGAGGTCCACCTCGGCCGGCGGGTCGCCCATGACGAAGTAGCCGTGCGCGTGTGGTCCCCAGATCGCGGTGGTCACCGGCAGGTCGGTGTGGCGCAGGCCCAGCGGCCGCAGGATGCGGTGGCGCAGCTCGCGGTCGAACGTGCGCCCGGTGACGGCCTCCACCACGTACGCGGCCAGGAAGTAGTTGGTGTCGGAGTAGTTGAAGGCCGATCCCGGTGCGAACAGCGGCTCGTGCTCGAAGGCGATGTCCAGCAGTTGCTGGGGTGTCCACACGTGACCGAGGTCGCCGGCCAGGTAGGGCGCGATCACCCGCGGGTCGGAGTTGAAGTCGAAGAGCCCGCTGTTCATCTGCAGCAGGTGCCGCACGGTGACCCCGCGGCCGTAGCCGTGCGGGATCACCCCGGGCAGCAGCCGGTCGACCGGGTCGTCCAGCCGCAGCCGTCCCTCCTCGGCCAGTTGCAGGACGACGGTCGCGGTGAAGCTCTTCATCTGGCTGGCCGCCCGGAACCGGTCGGTGGCGCGCATCGGGCGTTGCGTCGCGAGGTCGGCGTGGCCACTGCTGAGCCGGGCGGTCCGGGAACCGTGCCGGTCCAGCAGGACGGCGCCCGGGGCCCCGGCGGTCACCAGCGCGTCGAGCGCGGCCTGCAACCGGTGCGGGCGCGCCGGGGTCGCGTTTGCCGCTGTGGGTGCGGCCACGGCCAGGGCGATGCCGGCGGCGAGGATGCGAACTGCGGTTGCTGTCATGCGGTCCACGCTCGCAGCCGCCGACCGGCCCGGTAAGGCGGTGAACTGGCCGTTCCAGGGGGCGGTTTTCTGGTGTGGAGGGTATGGTGCCGCAGCTATGGAAGGTACGGCCCGGTCGGCGTAGCGTGAGCGGCGACTGCAGGGGGTGCCGATGCCGGCCCGTCCGTCTCCACTTCTGCTCCTCACGATCGGGACAGCGCTGCTGCTCGGTCTGGCCGGCGCCGTGTCGCTGAGCCTGGCCAACGGCCTGTCCCCGGTGAACGCGGCCATCCTGAGCTGGCTGACCGTGACGTACTCGGTCAGCGGACTCGTCGCGTGGTGGTGCCGGCCGGCCAACCGGCTCGGCCCGCTGCTGCTGCTCACCGGCGTGGGTGGCCTGGTGAGCGCGACCGGGCGGGCCGAGCAGGGCATCCTGCAGACCGTCGGCCAGGCCGCCGACCTGGTGCCGCTGGTGCTGATCGTGCACGTGTTCGTGAGCTTCCCGACCGGGCGGTTGCACGGCCGGGCCGAGAAACTCCTGATCGGCGTGGGCTACCTGGCCGCCGTCCCCGGTCAGCTCGTCGTCATGATGCTCGGCGGTCTCCCCCCACATTTGCTGACCGTCGTGGAAGCACCCGGCCCGGCCGTCGTGCTGCACAACGTGGTGCTGACCACCGTGAGCGCCGTCGCGCTGGGCGGCGTGGCCCTGCTGTTCACCCGGCGCCGCACCCACGGACGGCACCTGCGCCGGTCGCTGACCCTGCTGGTCGACTCGTTCGCGCTGGGCCTGGTGATGATCGCCGCGCTGATGGTCGTGGGCGCGTTCGGCGGCCCCGCCTTCCCGGCGGTCCAGCGGATCAGCCTCATCCTGCTGGGGGTCGCCCCGGTCGCCTTCCTGGCCGGCCTGCTGCAGGCCCGGCTCGCCCGCAGCTCCGTCGGTGACCTGGTCGTGGCGCTGCGCGGTGAGCCCGCGGACGTGCGGACCCCGCTGGCCCACGCTCTGCGGGACCCGTCCCTGGTGCTGCTGTACTGGCTACCGCGCTTCGGTGTGTGGGCCGGGCCCGACGGGCGTCCGGTGACGCTGCCCGACGACCCGGACAGGGTCAGCCTGATCGACGACGACGGCGAGCCGATGGCCGCCCTGATCCACGACCCCGCCCTGCGCGACGAGGCGGCCCTGCTCGACGCGGTACGCGCGGCGGCGTGCATCGCGCTGCGCAGCGGCCGGTTGCAGGCCCAGCTGCGAGCCAGCGTGGAAGAGTTGCGCGGCTCGCGGGCGCGGGTGCTGGAAGCCGGCCGGCGTGAGCGGCAGCGACTCGAACGGGACTTGCACGACGGCGCGCAGCAGCGGCTGGTCGCGCTGTCGCTCAACCTCGGCGTGCTGCAGACCCGGCTGGGCGACGACCCGGAGGCGGCGGCGCTGCTGATCGAGGCCCGCGGCGAGATCGCGGTCTCGCTGACCGAGCTGCGTGACCTCGCCCGCGGCCTGCACCCGGCGGTGGTCAGCGCGCACGGGCTCGCGGTGGCGCTGGAGTCGCTGGCCGCGCGGGCCCCGGTGCCGGTCCGGCTGTCCGTGGACCTGCCCGGGCGGGTCGACGAGGCGATCGAGGTCGCGGCGTACTACGTGGTGTGCGAAAGCCTGACCAACGTCGGCAAGCACGCGCGGGCCACGGCCGCCACGGTGGCGGTGTCGCAGCGCAACGGCACCATGGCCATCGAGGTGGTCGACGACGGGTGCGGCGGCGCGGACACCGAGCGGGGCACCGGCCTGCGCGGCCTGGCCGACCGGGTCGAGGCCCTCGGCGGATGCCTGCGATTGTGGACACCGGCCGGCGGCGGCACCGAGCTGCGGGCGGAGTTGCCGTGCGGGTAGCCATCGCCGAGGACAGTGTCCTGCTCCGGGAGGGCATCGCGCGGCTGCTCACCGACGCCGGGTTCGACGTCGTGGCCCGGTGCGGCGACGCCGTCCAACTGCGCTCCGAACTACGCGTCCGCGTCCCCGACGTGGTCATCGTGGACATCCGGCTGCCGCCCACGCACACCGACGAGGGCCTGCGCGCGGCCATCGAACTGCGGGCCGAGCATCCCGGGCTGGCCGTTGTCGTGCTGTCCCAGTACGTCGAGGTGGGGCTGGCCATGAAACTGCTGGCCGACTCGGCCGACCGGGTGGGCTACCTGCTCAAGGACCGGATCAGCGACGTGCCCGACTTCATCGCGGCGGTGCGCCGCGTCGCGGCCGGTGGCTCGGCGATCGACCCCACCATCGTCTCGACGCTGCTCGGCCGGCGCCGTCACGACGACCCGCTCGCCCGGCTCACCCCACGCGAACGCGAGGTGCTCGAGCTGATGGCCGCGGGCACCTCCAACCAGGGCATCGCGGACCGCCTGGTGATCACCCTGCGGGCGGTGGAGAAATACGTGTCCAGCATCTTCGGCAAACTGGGCCTGCCCGCCACCGGCAGCGAAAGCCGCCGCGTCCTGGCCGTCTTGTTATTCCTGCGCACCTAGGGCTTATCTGGTGGGGGCCGGGTCGGCGTCCGGCTCAGGCCAGGCGAAGTTCGACAACCTCCAGTACGTGCCACAGCAGGGCACCGGTCGCCGCGGTGACGGCCGTGGCGCCGAGCAGCGAGGGCCAGGCCCGGCCGAGCCGGTGAACCACGGTCAGCCAGGCGAGCACGGCCAGGGGCAGAACGATCTGGATGTTCTGCCCCAACGCGAACGGGCTGAAAGACGGAACGTCGAAAGTGAGCGGACTCCCGGGCGGTGTCCACGTCGCCGCGTACCAGCCCTCGGCGGACAGCAGCCCGCACCCGACGCCGGCGGCGAGGGCCGCGACGCGTACGGAAGCAGCCCGGATCGCGTGGCCGAGAAGTCCGAGCAGTGGCCCGCCGAGGATCGACCCGGCCAGCCAGACGGCGGCCATCACGGCGACCGAGCGCAGGCCGGACAGACCGGCGGAGCTGCCGTCCTGCAAGTAGCCGCCGCTCCACCGGCGGCTGACCACCGCGATCAGCAGGTAATACAGCGTGGTGGCCCCGATCAGCAGGGCGGCGGCGCCGACGGCGGCCAGCCGGGCGGTGTCCGCCGACCGGCCGGCCAGGATCGCGGCCAGCCCCCAGGCGAACCCGCTGGACGTCAGCGCGATCAGCACCCGGCCACCGGCCCCGTCGACGAAATCGGCGGCGAAGGCCAGCAGACCCAGCGCGGCCGCAGCGGTGGCGACACCAGCCGCGTACATGGGCCGGCGTAGCGGTGTGGCGGTGTCGGTCACGCAGAACCTCCCGGTGGGTGGGCATCCTAGCCGCAGCCCGCGATCCATCGCCGCTGATGGGCCATTGCTGACGGTGTGCGGCCGGGACCGAAAAGGGGAAGTCGGTCGCCGCCTGGTCGATCACTCGGTGCGGAGGGCATCCGCGATGGTGAGCCGGGACGCCGAGCGCGAGGCGAACAGGGCGCCCACTGCCGCGATCACGGCGCCCGCCAGGATGAGCAGGACCACGATCGGCGCGGAGTAGACGTCGAGCATGTGGTCGGGGATGACGATCTGGGCGGCGTGCGCTATGGCGTGCATGGCGTACCGCTGGAACACGATGCCGATCGGGATGCCCACGAGGCCACCCGCCAAGCCCAGTGCGGCCATCGACGTGACCATCATGAGGACTACTTGGCGGGGTGTCATGCCGATCGACTTGAGCGTTCCCAGGTCCCTTCGGCGTTCACGGGCGTTGAGCACGACCGTGTTGAAGACACCGAGCGCGGCGACCGCACCCAGCAGCAGGGTGAGCAGCGTGATGGTGGAATAGACGGCGACGATGACCGACGGTGCGGAAGCCGGTTCGGCGATGAGACCGGGGTCGCCGGCCTTCACGCCGGCAACGTAGGCGGAGACGTCGGCTCCGGTGGCGAGCTTCACCTCGTAGCTGTCGGCTCGGCTGTCGGGCGCGATCCGGGTCAGCGTCGCCCAATGGGACAGCACCGGTTCGGCAGCGCCCATCAGGACCTCGCCGACGATGCGTACGGGCAGTTGCTTGCCGTCCCTCTCGAGCGTGAAGGTGTCGCCGAGGGCGAGCCGGCTCTGCGTCAAAAAGCGCGGGGAGACCGCCACCTCGCCCGCGGCGGCCGGCCAGCGCCCTTTCGGCATTTCGAAGCCGGCGTCGGAACCGCGGTAGAACCGTACCTGGGTGGGCTCCGTACCGCCGATCTGCCGCATGGTCAGCTCTTTGCTCGCCACCACGCGCTCGGCACCGGGCAGGGCGCGAAGCATCGACTCATCGGCCTGGTCGCTCAGTGTCGGCCCGCCTTTCGCCGGGCGCACATCCAGGTGGACGGCGTCGGCGCGGGTGTCCGCGTCCACGTAGGCGGTCACCGAGCTGGACAGCCCGATCGCGACGGTCACACCGGCCACGCCGAGCAGGACGGTGGCCGCGGTGAGCGCGCTGCGGGCCGGCCGGGCCAGCGGAAGGCCGACGCCGAGGCTGACCGCCCGGGGCAGGCGGGTACCGCCGAGCCAACGCTGGACGCGCAGGCCCCGGCCGGGCCTCGGTGCGCTTCCCGCGCTGATCGCCTCGACTGCCGACAGGCGCCGCGCTCGGACGCTGGACAGCAGAGCGGTCAGACCGACAAGGACCGGCACCCCGAACAGGGCAGTGATGGTGACCCAGGGCGCCACGTGGAACGCGCCGGCGCCGTAGCTTTCGAAGAAGGCACCGGAGAGCACGGTGACGGCCAGAACGTTGCCGAGGATCGTGCCGAGGACGGCGGCGGCGACCGTGGGCAGCAGCACCATGGTCAGGTAGACGGCCATCACCTGGTTCGGCGTGAATCCGAGGGCCTTCAGCACGCCGATGTGCCGTAGCCCGGCCACGACGGCCCCGCTGATCACGTTCGCGACGATGAGGACGGCGACGACGAGACCGAAACAGCCGAAGATCATCAGGAACGGGAGGAAGACTCCCGCGGTCAGTTCCGCGTTGAACCGGAGCGTGAGATAGGACTGGGTGCCGAGCAGAGCGCCCGCCGGCATCCCGGCCGTCACAGCCGCCTGGCCGGCGCTGATCTCTGCGTCGGTAGCCGCGGCGGTGAACCGGTAGAGCATCTGTTTGGTGGTCGGGTGCAGGGTCGCCATCTCGCCGGAAGTGACCCAGGCCTGCGCCGACTGGCTCACCGTGTAGGCAAGACCCACGACCTTCACCGTACGGCCGTCGCCCAGCGTCGCCGTGTCGCCGAGCGTCATAGGTACGTCAGCGGTGGGCTCCACATTGATGACGATCTCGCCGGAGCGGACGGCCCAGCGGCCCTGCCAGACATGAAGCTCGTCCACCGCGGTGTCGGGCTGGTCGCGTCCCACGACGGTCATCACCAGCGGAGGAGGCTGCGAGGCAGTCGAGGGTGCCCTGGGGTCGGGCGCGAACGTCACCTCGACGGCGGCTTGATCGAACGGACCGGCGGCAGCCGACACACCGGACCGGTGGGTCGAGTCGGCGAGCGCGGTGTCCGTTGCCTTGCCACTGTCGAAGGAGGCGACCAGGTGGGCACCCCGCTGCTGGGCATAGGCCTGGTCGAACGGGCCGGACGCGGCGGCCAGAAGCGCGAGCGCCACTACGATCAGCACGCAGGAGAGGCCGACGACGATCCCGATGACGGCGGTCTGCAGCCGACGTCGCCGTACTGCCGCGCGCGCCGCACGCCACACCGCGCTCACGCCGTACGTTCCAGGGCACGTTCGCGCAGCACCCGGCCGTCCGCGAGCTCGACGACGCGGCTCGCGCAGCGGGCCGCGAGGCGCTGATCATGCGTCACGATCAGCAGGGTCTGACCGATCTGGTTGAGGTCGAGCAGCAGGTCCATGACCTGCTCGCCGGAGCGGCTGTCGAGTGCACCGGTCGGCTCGTCGGCGAGCAGCAGGGCCGGCCGGTTCATCAGCGCGCGGGCCACCGCGACCCGTTGCCGTTCACCGCCGCTGAGCGCGGCCGGGTAGACGTCGCGGCGATCGGCCACGCCGAGTTCGTCGAGCAGCTCGAGCGCCCGGGCGCGCGCCTGCTTGGCGGGGGCGCCGACCAGTTGCGCGGCAAGCGCGACGTTGTCGAGCGCGGGCAGGTCGTCGAGCAGGTTGAAGAACTGGAACACCATGCCGATGCGGTGCCGACGGAACAACGCGCGCCGAGTCTCGTTCAGTTCTCCCAGGTCCTCGCCCTGCACGACGACCGTGCCGGAGGTGGGGCGGTCCAGCGCGGCGACCATGTTGAGCAGGGTCGACTTCCCGCACCCGGACGGGCCCATCACAGCGACCGCCTCCCCGGCACGGATCTGAAGGTTCACGCCGTCCAGCGCGGTCGTGCCGCCGTATTCCTTGCGGACGTCCTCAAGGCGTACGACATTCTGGTCTTCGGTCATGCCGGAAAGTCTGTGGGGGCCGCCGCCGCCATGCATCAGCCCACAGATGTATGTCACTGGACATGCGGGATGACGCTCGCCGTACGGAATTCTGCGAAGCTGACGTGGTGTGGATGTCCGGTACCGTCTGGCTGGTGCTGAGCCTGGCCGTGGCCTCTCTCGCCGCCGGCTGGCTCGGCGCGGCGCTGTCCCGGTCGCGGCGGCGTCACCGCGCGACCATCGAAGAGCGCAGCTGGCTGCTCGAACGGGAGCGGCAGAGCGCCGCCCGCAGTGCCGTGCACGTCGAGCGGGCGCGTATCGCGCACGAGCTGCACGACATCGTCAGCCACAACGTCAGTCTCATGGTGGTGCAAGCCGGCGCCGCCCGCGACGCGCTCGCCACGATGCCCGGCGAGTCCGCCAAGGCGCTGCTGGCCATCGAGCACGCGGGCCGGGACACGATGACCGAGTTGCGGCACCTGCTCGGTCTGCTCGCCCCGTCGGCCGACGGCGACGAGCTCGAACCGCAGCCCAGCCTCACCAGGCTCAGCAGCCTGATCGACCGGATCTCCTTCGCCGGTCTGCCTGTCGAGGTGCGCTTCTCGGGTGAGCAGCGCCCGCTGCCGACCGGCATCGACGCCACCGCGTACCGCATCGTGCAGGAGGCCCTCACCAACGCCCTCAAACACGGCAACCGGGACAAGGCCGAGGTCTCCATCCGATACGCGGAGCGCTCGCTGCGGGTGGAGGTGCTCAACGGCGGCCCGAGCGTGCTTTCCGGCGACTCCCGGCCACCGTCCACCGACCAGGGCGACGGTACGGGCCGGGGCCTGCTCGGGCTCCGCGAACGCGTCGCCGTCTACGGTGGCCACCTGGACGCCCGCCGGCGCCTCGGCGGCGGCTACCGGGTACGCGCCCGCATCCCCCTGCAGGCGCCATGACCGCCGCCGAACCGCGCGTCCTCATCACCGATGACCAGGCCCTGGTCCGCGCGGGTTTCCGCCTGATCCTGACCGTGCGCGGCATCGAGGTCGTCGGTGAGGCCGCCAACGGCGCCGAGGCGGTGGAGGCAGCCCGCCGTCTGAAACCCGACGTGGTCCTCATGGACATCCGCATGCCCGTCATGGACGGTCTCGAGGCGGCCCGGCTGACCCTCGAACACGTCCCCGGTTGCCGCGTCATCATGCTGACGACCTTCGACCTCGACCGGTACGTCTACACGGCGCTACGACTCGGCGCCAGTGGCTTCCTGCTCAAGGACGTCACCCCGCAACACCTCGCCGCCGCCGTGCGCCTGGTCAACACGGGCGATGCCCTTCTGGCACCGTCCATCACCCGGCGGTTGGTCGAACGCTTCGCCCCTGACTGCCCGGTGTCGTCATCGACGCACCCGGAACTCGCCGCACTGACGCCCCGCGAGCTGGAGGTCCTCGCCCTGATGGGCCGCGGCCTGTCCAACACGGAACTCGCCCGAGAACTCACCCTCAGCGAAGCCACCGTGAAAACCCATGTCGCCCGCATCTTCATGAAGCTGAACCTGCGGGACCGCGCCCAGGCAGTCGTGGTGGCCTACGAGACAGGGCTGGTCTCTCCAGGCCCGTGATCGGCAGTCTTCGGTCTCCCCAGCCGGGGCGGTGATTGCTGGTTCGAGTTCGGGGCGTGCACTCCACGAAGCATCGCCCGGGACGGGGACGTCGTCGTGGCCGACTTCTACGCCGACCTAATTATCGGATTACTAATATTGACAATCCAGTAATAGGAAAATGGACATAACGTTGAACGCACCATAATGACTGCTATGTTGTAACGGCGTGGCAGCGTAAGTAGCGCCCGGGGCGCACCGGTTGTCCTGGCTCCGCGTATCTGGCGAAGGCTCTGCGTATCTGGCGAAGGCTCTGCGTAACTGGCGAAGGCTCCGTGAATCTGGCGGACGGCTCTGGCTATCTGGCAAGCCGGCGGGTTTTGGGTGCGCGGATGGCTGACGTAGGAGCGGAGGCGGGGCTAGCCCGGCTCATTCCCGATAACGTTCCTTACCGTGATTGAGAACCCCGGCAAGCCAGACACAAGCGATCCTCACGTCCCGGTGCTCCCGGACGACTCCGGAGCCGGTGCGGTGGAGTTGTCGGCGAGTACCCGCGACCGGCTGCGCCGGGCCATGCCGGAGAGCACCCGCCGCGCCTACACCGGCGACCTGCGCCGGTTTCTCGCCTGGAGCGCCGACCGCAAGCTGCTCGCCGCGACGGTGCTCACTGACGACGAACGACTCGCGGACGGGATGCAGCACCTGCTCAAGCGGCACGGCGATCTGCACGTGATCGTCACCGAGTACGTCAGCGCCCTGGCCGACCTCGGCCGTGCCCCGGCCACCATCGAACGCGCGCTCGCCGCGATCACCGCCGCACACCGGGCCGCCGGCGCCGGCGGTTTACGCACGGATGGGCCGCGGCAGGTGCTGCGCAGCTACCGCCGGGACCGGGCCAGCACGGGCGCAGGGGTACGGATCCGTAAGGCCGCCCCAGTCACCATCGCCGCGCTGCGCGCCATGACCGACGCTTTGGACCGCAACAGCCTGGTCGGGATCCGCGACACCGCGCTGCTGATACTTGGTTTCGCGCTAGGCGCCCGGCGCAGCGAACTGGCCGCCCTCGACATCGCTGACCTGATCTTCACCGCCGAAGGCGTGCAGGTCGAGGTCCGGACCTCCAAGACCGACCGGGACTCCCACGGCCGTACCGCGGCCCTGCCCTACGGCGCGCACTCGGTGACCTGCCCGGTGCGCACCGCCCAGACATGGCTGGCCGCCCTCGCCGACCACGACCGCAGCTCAGGTCCGCTGTTCGTGCGCATCGACCGGCACGGCGGGCTCGGCCGCACGCCCACGGGCCGCGGCAGCAGCGACGGCCGGCTCACCGGCCAGGCCGTCGCCCAGATCGTGGCCCGCACCGCCACCGCCGCCGGCCTGGATCCGAAGGCCGCGTGGTCAGGGCACTCCCTGCGGCGCGGATTCGCCACCGAGACCTACCGCACCGGTGCCGACCCGTTGCGCATCGCCCGTGCCGGCGGCTGGAAAGATGGCTCGGCCACGCTGCTCGGCTACATCGACGACGTCGACCGCTGGCAGGCCAACCCCCTGGCAGACGTCGGGTTGTAGCGCCTCGTAGTGCCGATCACCGACGGTCGCGAGAGGCCACACGCGCGTCTGTCGGCTGGTGGTGCCTCCGGTGTTCTGGGGCACGTCATGCCGGAGTGCTTCGACGTGTGTTCGCCATTGCCGAAT
The DNA here is from genome assembly GCF_023544445.1 of Actinoplanes sp. M2I2. Classification (GTDB taxonomy): domain Bacteria; phylum Actinomycetota; class Actinomycetes; order Mycobacteriales; family Micromonosporaceae; genus Actinoplanes. Next base: position 146,063 of record NZ_JALPVJ010000011.1, read on the forward strand.
TGCGTTGAGTACCCGTCACCTGTTGTCGTGTTGCTCGTTATTGAGGTCGCCGATCGTTGTTGATGGATCGGTTGACGATGTCGGAGCCCGGACCGGAGGAGGTCGGCATCTCCATCCTGGAGGATCTTGAGGTCGGTGCTGTTGAGCCGTTCCTGGCTTTGGTGCACCGGGTGGTCGGTGTGCAGGTGCGGCGTCGTCCTGGCGCGTACTGGGCGCAGCGGGCGGACTCTGACCTCAGCGCCGTGGTCACCCACGATTTCGTCGCTGATCGTTGGGAACGGACCGTCGCCGCGTTCGTAGGTCAGGGCGGCGACGACGCATCCGTGGAGCGGCAGCTACACACAATTGTGGAGCGCTGGCTCATCGACAAGTTCCGCGACACCGACCGTGGATCGGTGAGCAGGACTCTGGTCAAGCACCTGAGCGCTCACGATGAATTCGCCAAGGTGCCCGCCGATCAGACAGGCGCCGGCCGGTGGCGGCTGGCCGGCACGCAGCAGCCACCGTGGGGTGGCAGCCTGGACGAGCTGGTGGCGGCGGCGTGGACGGTGCGCGCCGCAGCCGTGCGGTGGACGAGTGACTCCCGCCGCGCACCGATCGCCGCGGCGGGAGACTTGTCCGCGGTTTTGCGGGCGGTGATGGTGGCCGCCGCGGGCAGCGTGAGCGAGCAGCAGCTCGTCGAGGTCGTCGTGCGACGGTTCCCCGCCACCTTGTCCACGCCGGCGTCCCCGCCGGGCGTGCTGGATGAGGCGAGCGAGCAGGTCGCCGACTCTCGGCCGTTGCCCGCCGATGTCTGGCAGGCGCGGCAGGATGCCTCCGCGGCCGCGGAGGGTGCTGGCGTGGTGGTGCGGCAACTGGCCGGGCAAGATCGTCACGTGCTGCGGCTGCTCGCGGACCTCGGGTCGGCGGAGGCCGCGCGGCAGGTGCAGAAGGAGTGGGGGTGCGGACGCACCCGGGCGTACCAGCACATCGAGCGGGTGCGCAGCCTCGTGCGGGAACTCGCCGGAGCGTTCGACGACGAGGAGCAGGTGGTGCTGGACGTGCTCGCGGTGTGCCAGGCGGAGGTCGACGTGTCCGCGAGGGTGGACGACGACGGCGATGGGCCGTCGAATACCAGTAAGAGCCCGGCGAACGCGGAAGGGAGGACGTCGTGACGGACTTGCCTGAGTCGCTGCGGGTGCTGGCCGGCTCCCTGCGCGTACCACCGGCGCTGACCACCGACGGTCTCCGACAGCGGTTCGGCGACCCGGACGGCATCGATCCGGTGGCCGGGCAGGTCCGCCGTGCCCAGTGGGCGGAGGTGTCGCTGTTGGTGTTGCTGCTGGGTCCGGCCGATGAGCGGCATTGGCGAGCGGTTCCGGTGTCGGTCGATCCGACCGGGCAGGACGAGGACAGCCTGGTGCTCGGCCCGCAACGCACCACGTTCCCGGTGGACGTGACGGCGTGGGCGGGGCTAGCTGCTCGGCTGCCGACCGGCGTGTTGAGCCGGGTGGTCGACATCTGGGACGCCGACGTGACGACGTGGTGTGCCAGCCCGGGATCGTCGCCGCCGCCGGATACGCGCCGTGGCCTATCGGCTGTGCCGTATGGGCCCGACGCCGAGGTGCGCGCCGACCTGCAGGACATGCTGCAAACCTTGGCTGAGGCCCCGCTGGTCCCGGTCCGCACAACCGCCGCCCTGGATGTGGCTGCGGCGGCGGCCCGAGTCGGGCTGCCTGCGGTGGTCTCGGCGCTCGGCGTGCCGCTGCCCACCGCGGTGAAGATCGTCAAAGGCAAGGCGACGGTGACCGAGGAGCAGGCCGCGATCCTCGCCCGGCTGTTCGGCTCGCCCCTCGGCGACGTGCTGACATCGGTGAACGGGCTGCCCGCCGAGTTGGCCGTCGAGCTGGAGCAGCCGCGGTGGCGCACCGTGTGGCGATCCTGGGCCGCCCAACTACGCCGGGCGGAGGACACTGTCCGGCTGCAGATCGGGACCAGCGTGTCCGCGCTCGGTTACCGGCAGACCGGCGGGACCGGCGCACCGGACTGGACCAGCCGGATCGACCATTGGCTTGCCGACCACGACGTCGAGGACGTGTCCGGTGGGGCGTGACCGGTCACCGGCGGTGGCCGGGCAGGTGCAGGCGATGCTACGGGTGCTGGACCGCCAGCGCCCCGGTGTCATCGAGCATCTTCACGCCGACGCGCTGACCGAGTTGACCGGTTGGCCGGAGATCCAGGTCCGCCTGGTGGACGAGCAGTCCGGGGTCGGCGGTTGCTCGGTGGCGGGCAGCTACGACGACCTGATGCATCCTCCGGCGCTGTGCGTGGCCCGGTCCGCGTCGCATCGGCGGCGTCAGTTCACCGTGCTGCACGAGTTGGGCCACCATCTGCAGATCAACGACATCGGTCTGGCCACCACGTCGCTCGGCTTCGACGACGAGGCCACGGACGCCGCCTGTGACGGCTTCGCCGCCCGGGTCCTGCTTCCGGACGACTTGGTGGCTGGCTGCTTCGCCGGCGGGACACCGTCAGCTGGTGACATCGTGCGGCTGTATGAGGCGTCCACCGCGTCGCGAGCCGCGTGCGTGGTCCGGGCGGCGGAACATCTGCTCAGCTCAGGCGCGGTGGTGCTGTACGACGCGGCAGGGGTCGTCTCGTTCGCGGCCGGTCACGGCGTCTATCCGCCGGCGCGGGGCAGTGACCAGTCCCGCACGGCGCTGGTCGCCGCGGCTCTGCAGGATCCAGGCCGGGCTGACGGTCTGGCGGTGACCGTCGACGCCACCACGATCCGGTACCGCACCCACGACAGCGGCCCGCTGTACGGGCAGGCCGCCTGGTGCGACGGCTATCTCGTCGCCGTGCTGGTCGAGCATCACGCCCCATGGACGATGTTCTCTCCGAACCGAGGGCCGGCCGCGCCGCGGGTGCCGAGATCGGCCGACTGCGGGGTCTGCGACGAGACGTTCCCGGTCGTCGACGTGTGCCCGACCTGCGGTGAGCCGCGCTGCCCGTCCGGGCACTGCCAGTGCATTCACGACCGGGAGCGCCGATGCGACCGGTGCTTCCTCAAGTGGGCGCCCGGGCGATTCCCCGGCGGCGGCACGACCTGCGTCGACTGCCGCTGACGTACCCGGCAGCGGGTTTGTGGACGATCTCCGCGATGCGTCGTCAAACAGGGGTGAGGACCACCGTGGACCTCCGGCACCCGCCGGGCGCCGCACCACCGCACTGTCCAGCGCGGAGAACGGGAACACCTATGTCACTGCAAGAGCAACTCGACGAGGGCCGCCGCAACCTTGAGGTCACGCTCGAAGAGCTGCACGAAGCCCGCCGCCGGCGCACCCTGCTGATCAATGCGTTGCTGAAGAAGTTCCCGGGGGCCCGGGCGTTCATCAACGGATCTGTCGCCCACGGGGACGCGAACACTCCGCTCACCGATGTCGACTGCGGCGTCGTCGTGCAGGAAGAGGGATACGGACCGGACGGCGATGGTCCGCTGGCGTTGATGGAATCAGCCCGAGAGGCGATCAAGGCCGACCTCGGCGACGAGTTCCCCAACCTGGTGGTCACCATCAAGGGGCAGAAACGCGCGGTGCTCGTCCGGTTCGGCGCGCCGGTGACGCCCGGGCAGATCGACTTCACCGCGGACGTCATCCTCGCACTGGACCACCCCAGCGGCACCGGCCTGCTGATCCCGAACACCCGTACCGACGCAGGCTGGGACCGGGCCCACCCGGAACGCCACACCGAACTGGTGCTGGCGGCCAGCGACGCCACCGACAACGTCTTCGCCCGCACGGTCCGGCTGCTCAAGCACTGGCGGCAGCACCACGGCAACCCGCTGTGCTCGTGGAACATCAAGGCGCTGGCGCTCGGCTGTATCGCCGACAAGCCGCGCACCCTCCTGGATGCCTTGTACGTGTTCTTCGAGTACGCGGCGGACGAGATCGACGCCGGGCTCACCGATGATCCGGCCGGTGTCGCCGGCACCATCAAACTGCCGAAGGGAATGACCCGCGAGGGGGCCGCCCAGCGGCTGCGGGAAGCCCGGGACAAGGTCGCGGAAGCCATCGGGCACGAGGAAGCCGGTCGGCCGGCACTGGCGCAGCACGCACTGCACTCGGTGCTGCCGGGCGTGATCGCCGACAGCACCGAGGACGCGCAGATGGTGGAGCAGGCCGGTGTTGTCCTCGGACCGGCCAGCGCCACGTTGGTCGCCGCCCGTACGCCGGTGCGGGCGTGGGCGTCACGGTGACCGGCTGGTACGCGACCGATGCCGCCTGGTGGGCTCCGCTGGAACGCGACGCGCGTCGCCGGCTGGGGCCCGCCCTGCGGCACCGGTACGGCCCAGCCAGGCTGCGGCACCGCGAGGACACCCAGACGTTGAGCTACTTCGTCGACGGCCTCGACGTGGTGGGCGACCGCGATCCGGTGGACGTCGAGATCCAGTTCTACGCCGAGCCGCCCTACGACACCTACGGGCTGGCACCCAGCGAGTATCCGCGGGTGTTCGCCAAGCCGGGCGCGAGTTCCAAGCACCGCCAGCCGGACGGCAGCCTGTGCCTGTGGACGCCGTGGGATCCACCGGATCGGCGCTGGACCGCCGACAAAGGGCTGCTGGAGCTCATCGAACTGACCCGCCAGCACCTTTTCCTGGAAAACTACTGGCGGCGCTTCAAGGTCTGGCTGGTCCAGGACAGCCCACACGGGCTGCCGCAACCCGCCGCGTCACGGGGAAGGACGGTGCACGGTGCTCGTCAGCGCAGCCGCTGATCCGGGCTGGACGGCAGCGCAGACCGCTACCATCCTGGTCCCGCTGATCGCGTTGATCGGCCTCGTCATCGCGGCGGCCGTCACCTACTGGTTCAACCAGCGCGCGGCGCGGCGGGAGCGGCGTGCCGCTGCGTTCGCAGCCGCGATCGGGGTCGTTGAACGGTACGCCGAACTGCCGTACCGGGTACGTCGACGCCGCGACGACGACGAGGCACGGCACAAGCTCACCGAAGAGATCAGTGAGATCCAGTCCGAACTCGCCAATCACCAAGCACTGCTGGAAATCGAGTGCCCCAGGGTGGCCGAGAAGTATGCCGCGCTGGTCCGGGCCGCCAAGATCCAAGCCGGTGGGCAGATGAAGGAGGCATGGCGACAACCGGCTCTGCAGGGCGATGACGCGATGAATCTTGAGGTCCGCTACCCGCGCGAAAAGATCGACACGGCCCGCAACGGGTGCATCAACGCGATGCGGCTCGCCCTGCCCGGGAACCGGCGCAGGAACACGCCGTTGCTTCCCACCGCGAACAGCGATCCGATCCGTCCGGCCGTACCCCCGCAACAGAGCGATCAGATTGGTCCGGCCACCCCGCCGCGGTAGGCCGCAACCATGGCCAGGACGTTCGCCCGCTCGCCGGTGATCGCAGCAGGGGCTTGCACCTACCTTCGGGCAGCATCTGGAACACCTGGCTCGCCCGCATCCCTCCGGAAGCGGGCCAGGTTCGTCCTGCTTCAGTTGCTGATCGCCGGGGCGGCGTTGTGGTAGCGGTTGTCGGTGAGCTGGGCGGCGGTGAAGGCGGCGATGTCGGCGCGGGTGACGCCGAAGCCGATCTTGTCGGTGCCGAAGAAGCCGTGGCGCATGACGCCCTTGGCGGGGCCGTCCTTGGGGGCGATGAACCGGACGATGGTCCAGTCGATGCCGCTGTTCATGATGAGGTCGGACATGCCGAGCAGTTCCTGGTAGGCCCGCGGCAGCATGGTGCGGCCCATGAACCCGACGAACTTCTGCTGCAGGGTGCCCTTGTCGCGCTTGTCGGTGACGCTGGGCGTGCCGTTGCCGATGAAGCGCTTGACGCCGTGCCGGTGCATGGCCTCGATGATCAGCTTGGTGCCGTCGACCAAGGGCAGGCCGGTGGCCTTCTTGTCCATGCTGGGGCCCAGGGCGGAGATCACCGCGTCGGCGCCGGCCACCGCGGTGTCGATGGCGCCCGCGTCGGTGATCTCGCCGACGACCACGCGGACGTCGGCGGGCCACGACGCGGGGACCTTGGCGGCGTTGCGGGCGTAGGCGGTGACCGTGTGCCGGGAGGTGAGCAGTTCGGCGACGACGATCTGGCCGATGGCACCGGTGGCGCCGAAGACGGTGACGTTCATGGGGTCAGTCCTTGTGTGTCGAGGGGTAGGGGAGGTCTGTTGACTTCGGGCGAACCGTTCATCCGACGGCAAGTGGAGCTTGCGCTCCACTTGCCGTCATCATGGTAGCGCATAAGTGGAGTAGTGCTTCCACTTAACGTATGCTGTCGGATGGATCACGTCACACCGCCGTGGAGTGGCTCTTCCGCTTGCGCCGTTAAGCTGCTGGGATGCCCCGAACGAAGACCGCCGCGGACGGCGACCGCGACTTGCGGGTCGACGCCGAACGCAACCGCAACCTGGTCTTGGCCGCGGCCCGCGACGTCTTCGCCGAGCAGGGGCTGCAGGCGCCGATGGCCGCCGTGGCCCGCCGCGCCGGCGTCGGTATCGCCACCTTGTTCCGCCGCTTCCCGACCAAGGACGACCTGGTCACGGCGGTGTTCGCCGACAAGATGCGCATGTACACGCAGATCATCGACGAGGCTCTGGACGACCCGGACCCGTGGCACGGCTTCCGGACCTGCGTCGAGCGGGTCTGCGCGATGCAGGCCGCCGACCGTGGCTTCACCGACGTGCTCACCGTCGCCTTCCCGTCGGCGACTGCGTTCGAGGCGGAGCGCGACCGTGCGGTGGCCCGGCTGTCCGAGCTGATCGACAAGGCCAAGGCCACCGGGCGGTTGCGGGCAGACTTCGTCCACCAGGACATGATCATGGTGTTGATGGCGAACAGCGGGGTCCTCGCCGCGACCACCGAGGCCGCCCAGGACACCTGGCGGCGCCTGGTCGCGTACCTGATCCAGGCCTTCGCCGCCGAGGCCGCCAGCCCGCTGCCCGATCCGGCCACCCCGGACGAGGTGACGTTGGCGCTGTTGCGCCGCAACGCGGCGGCGGGCGACGGTCCGTCCGAGTGAGCGGCGACGCGGGACGGGCCTCGACCACGAGCTCATCCCGCGTCGGCATAGTTGCCCGGGTCAGCCCTGCCGCAGGCCCTCGACCAGGGACATGGTGGGGTGGCCGGTCAGGCGGGACAGGTCGTCGCCGGTGTACGCCATGATGCCCGCGCCCATGCTGGCGTCGAGGGCGACCAGGAACCCGGCGGTGCCCTCGTCCAGGCCGGCGCCGGTCAGCATCGCGTGGTACTGCTTGGCGGGAACCGCCTGATAGGTGACCGGCTTGCCGAGCACCTCACTCATGGCCGCGGCGAGCTCGGCATAGGTGTAGTCGCGGTCGCCGCTGAGGTCGTAGGTGCGGTTGTCGTGATCGTCGCCGGTGACGGCGGCGGCCAGGGCCTCGGCGAAGTCCTGCCGCCCGGCCGGGGCGACGCGCCCGTCACCGACGGCGGCGGCGAAGACCCCGGTCTGCGCCGCGCCCTGCATGGCCTGGATGTAGTTCTCGATGTACCAGCCGTTGCGCAGGATCGTGTAGGTGATCCCGGAGGCTTCGATGGCGTCCTCGGTGGCCTTGTGGTCGGCGCCGAGCAGGAAGGTCGGGTCGTCGACGCGCAGCCCGCTGGTGTAGTAGAGGTGTCCCACGCCGGCGGCCTTGGCGGCGTCGATGACGTGTCGGTGCTGCTGCAGGCGGGTGGGTTCGCCGCCGGAGATGAGCACTACCCGGTCGTGACCGGTGACAGCCGCACGCACCTGCTCGGCGTCGCCGAGCTCCACCTGCACGGTGCGGTAGCCCTCGGCGGCCAAGCCGTCGAGGACCTCCTGCTTGCGGCCGGCCGCGGTGATGTCGGCGGCGGCGGTGCCACGCTTCTGCAGTTCTGGCAGCAGCAGGCGGCCGAGCTTGCCGGTAGCACCGAAGACGAGGACAGACATGTTTGATTCTCCTGTTTTCGTACGGCTGGAAGTGCGGTGTCAGGGAGCCGGACATCGAACGCCGTCCGGTTGACGGTGGGCGCCGCGCCCGCCGGGCGTCGAGGGCCGGGCGGGCGTGCAGCGCCAGCGAGCGGGGGTCAGGAGACCGTGATACCGATCTTGCCGAGGGTGCCGCCGGCGAAGTCACCGAACGCGGCGGGGACCTCGGTCAAGGTGTAGGTCTTGCCGACCGGCACGGTGAGGCGGCCGGCGGCGAGGTCACCGGCGAGACGGTCCAGGGTGGCCTCGGCCGGGTTGGCGTACACGAACGTGGCCGCCGGGTGCTGGTCGGCGCCGAAGCCCATGGTGCTCGCGACGCGGCCCTTCTCGGTCAGCAGGTGCACCAGGGCGGCGGCGTCACCGGCGAGGTGCACGATGACATCGACGCCGTCGGGGCTGGCCGCACGCACCTGGGCGGGCACGTCGCCGGTGTGGTCGACGACCTGGTGGGCGCCGAGGCCGCGCACGAAGTCCTCCTCCGCACCGGGCTTGGCGGTGGCGATCACCGTCGCGCCGGCGGCCACCGCGTACTGCAGGACGATTGCGCCGACACCGCCGGTGGCGCCGCTGACCAGCACGGTCTCGCCCGACTGCGGGGCGGCCGCGGTGAGCGCGTCGACGGCGGCGGTGCCGGCCAGGCCCAGCGCGCCGGCGGCGTTGATGTCGACGCCTTCGGGAAGCTTGGCCAGGCCGACGGCTTCCGGGACGGTCACGTACTCGCCGAAGCCGCCGTCGCCCAGGTAGGCCTTGGTGACCACGCCGAAGACCGTGTCGCCGGCCGCGAATCGGGTGACGCCCTCACCGACCGCCTCGACGGTGCCGGCGAAGTCCTTGCCCAGAACGACGGGGTAGCGGTGCTCCATCATGCCGACCACGTGACCGCCGGCGACCGACAGGTCGAAGCCGTTGATCGACGACGCCTGCACCTTGACGAGGACCTCGCCGGCGGCCGGCTCGGGCTTCGCGACGTCGGTGACCTCGACCTTGGCGCCGTGCTCGCTAACGACTACTGCCTTCATCTCGAATCTCCCAGCAAGAAGTGGAGTGTGCTTTCCAGTTGCTGCACCGAGCGTAGCAGACAAGTGGACGGGCACTTCCACTTGTACGTACTCTTCAGCTATGAGCTCCCCGACAGCACCCCGCGCCAGCACTTCCGGCCTGCGCGTCGATGCCGAACGCAACCGGCAGCGCATCGTCGCCGCCGCCCGCGAGGCCTTCGCCGAATCCGGACTCGACGTGCCGATGGAGGACATCGCCCGCCGCGCCGGTGTCGGTGTCGGCACGCTGTATCGCCGTTATCCCACCCGCGCCGACCTGGTCGCCGCCGCCTTCGAGGTCAAGATGCGCGCCTACGCCGACGCCGCTCGCCAGGCCCTGGCGGACCCGGACCCGTGGCACGGGTTCTGCGTCTACGTCGAGAAGATCTGCTCCATGCAGGCCGGCGACCGCGGCTTCACCACCGTGCTCACCATGACGTTTCCCACAGCCAAGCAGTTCGAGGCCTCGCGTGACCGGGCTTTCGGCGACTTCACCACGCTGATCGAGCGTGCGAAAGCCGCCGGCCGGCTGCGTGCCGACTTCGTCACCGAGGACATGCCGATGTTCCTGATGGCCAACGCCGGCGTGCTCACCTCGATCGGGGATGCCGCCCCCGAGGCGTGGCGCCGGTTCGTCGGCTACCTGCTGCAGGCCTGCGCCGCGCAGTCCGCCCAGCCGCTGCCCGATCCGCCCGCACCGCGGCAGATGTACCGCGCCATGCTGCGCGCCACCGGCTATCAGCGGGGAGCCAGGCGCACCGGTGCGGCAGCGGTGACGGGGCACGGTGGGGATCAGTCCGGGCCCGCAGACGCCGGCGAGCAGGCTCCGCAGACCTTCCTCGCCGGGTAGCCCGAGTGCCGCGTCCGAGCATGCCCGGTGTGGCCTGCAGAGCTCAGAGGTCTGTGTCCGCCTCGCCGCCGCAGGCGCCGGGGTGAGTGGTGCGGACACGGGCGAGCAGCGAGAGCAGGGTGTCGCGTTCCCGTGCCGTGAGGTCGGCGAAGAGTTCGTCCTCGACACGGCCGATGGCGGCGTCGAGAACGGTAGCGGCAGCCGCGCCCGCTTCGGTGATCTCGACGATATGGCGGCGTCGATCGGCCGGATCCCGGCGCCGGCGTACCAGGTCGCGATCCTCCAGGGCGTTGAGGAGAGTGACCAGAACGCTGGGGTCGACACCGAGCCGGGTGCCGAGGTCACGCTGGCTGACCTGACCGTCGTCAAGGTGCATCAGAACGATGGCGTGGCGGGGAGTGACCCCGGAGGTCGTGAGTGCCTCACGGATGCGGGCGTCGGTGCTGCCGCCGTGCCGGGCCAGGAGCAGGGAGAGGCGAAACTCCGGGCCGACGGATGCGGGCGCGCCATCGGCGCCGGGGGTGTCGGCGGGAACGCTGACGGTGAGGGCACTACCGCCGGATCGTGGAGCCATGACCCGACCATACCAAGCTGAACATCGTCGTTTGACGTCGATCGTTGAGGCACTTACATTATCGGCACCCGTACATTAATGCCGCAGTGTGGTCGCGGCAGCTCGGGCCCGTCCCGTCTTTCTCTGGAGCTCTCCATGTTCATCGCCTATGTCGTCGTCGCTGTCCTGCTGTCGCTGGTACTGCTCATGTCCGCCCGTGGCGACATCACCCGCGACCCGAAGATCACTGAGCCACTGAAGGCGATCGGCGTACGTGACAGCTGGTTCCTGCCCCTCGGCCTTGTCAAGATCGCGGGCGCGCTGGGGCTGCTCGCCGGCATCGTCTACCGCCCGTTGGGCATCGCGGCGGCGATCGGTGTCGTCCTGTACTTCCTGGGTGCCGTGATCACGCACCTGCGTGCGGGCGACACGAAGGGCGTCGGTGCGCCGGCCGCCATCATGCTCGTCGCGGTGGCTCCGCTGGTGCTGGGCCTCGCGACGCTCTGAACGCCTTCCACGTTGCTCGCGGCGATCGCGGGCGCAGCGGCGACCTGACGACGGTGCGGCCCGCGGGCCCGGGGGAGGGGCGCTGCCGCCGGCGACCGTCGGCAGCTACTCGCCGCCCCGCAGTCCGGCACGTCATGGCTGCTGAGCCTGGACGGCCTGAACCCGAACGGAGAGAACCCGTGAACGTCACCGTCTTCGGCGCCACCGGCGCTATCGGCTCCCTGACCGTCGCCGAGCTCCTCGATCGCGGCCACAGCGTCACCGCGTACGCGCGCCATCCCGGCAAGGTTCCCGCGTCCTGGGGCGACCGCGTCCGCGTCGTCGTCGGCGAGATGTCCGACAAGGACGCGATCGACGCCGCGATCGCCGGAGCCGACGCCGTCGTGTCCGCCCTCGGCCCCGTGCTCACCCGTGACGAGCGCGGGCACCCGCTCACCGAGGGCACCCGTCATCTGCTCGACGCCATGCAACGCCACGGCGTGCGGCGCTACGTCTGCCACGCCACCCCCGCCGTCTGGGACCCCCAGGAGCGGCCGACCTGGCAGACGCGGCTCATCCGTTTCCTGCCCAAGACGTTCGGCCGCCGCGCCTACGAGGAGATCCGCGGTATGACCGACCCGGTGATGGCCTCCGGTCTCGACTGGACGATCGTGCGCTTCATCCGTCCCACCAACGAGGCGAAGAAGGGCCGGGTGCGCTCCGGCTTCTTCGCGACGGACCGGATCGGTTTCGCCGTGACGCGCGCCGACATCGCCGCGTTCACCGCCGCCCAGGTCGACGACGACACCTACGTCCGCCGGGCCCCCGCCATCAGCAACTGACCTCGCGGGTCCACGTTCTGCGACATCGCCCCCTGGCACCAGGGCAAGATCGTTCTACATCGCCGAGCGGGGCTGCACCGCCTGCCGGCCGCGGCGTTCCAGGGCGTACGCGCCGGCAGCGGCGAGGGTCATCGCGACCGCCGGGAATCGCTCGTTGATCCACACACCACGCACCTGGGGGACGTACTGCGGGAACTCCACCTCCATGCCCGCGGTGCCGGGAAAGGTGAAGGCGGCGCCCATGGAAGCCCAGAACAGCGCCGGCAGTGCCGCGCCGAGGGCCACGTCCCGGTCGTCTGCCCGGTCCCGCAGCAGGTACAGAGCCGTACCACCCAGGGCGGTGCCCAGGGCGATGGTCATCGCGTCGTGGAAGCGGGCATGTGGCGGCCAGGCCGGGTTGAACAGGTGCGTGCGATTCCAGTCGGCCACGAAGCCCGCGACGGCGGTGGCCGCCGCCAGTGTCCGCAGCAGGCCGCGCCCGGCCGTCACCGCGGTGCCACGTTCGTCAGGAAGTGGGTCATGCCGGTCGGCGTACCCGATCGCCTCGGCGCTATTCCCCGCCCGGGCGGGAAGCAGCAGCGACCGTACTGCGGCGATGTGGTCGCCGGGGCGCGGCTCGAGCAAATGGAGACTATCTTCCACTTCACAGGCTGATTAAGTGGTAGATACCTTCCACTTGTGCGACCGTAGGGATGTGACCGCACCCGGCCGACTGGGCCCGGCAGTCGCTCGACCACCTGATCTCGACTAAGGAGCACGCCATGGCGCTTGAACTCGGCGTCTACTCGTTCGGCAACACCCCCCACACCGCCGACGGCGGCCCCGGCACCACCGCTCAGGCGATCCGCAACGTGCTGGAGGCCGTGCACGTCGCCGAACAGGTCGGCCTGGACTTCTTCGGCTTCGGTGAGCATCACACCCCGTCGATGCCGCTGTCGTCGCCGACCTCGCTGGTCAACGCCGCCGCGGCCTCCACCCATCGGATCGGGCTGGGTACCACCGTCACGGTGCTGTCCACCGACGAGCCGCTGCGGGTCTTCGAGCAGATGGCCACCGCCGCGGCGATCGCACCCGGCCGGGTCGAGATCGTCGCCGGGCGCGGCTCCTCCGACATCACGTTCTCCCTGTTCGACCTCGACAGCCGCAACTACGACATGCTCTTCCGGTCCAAGCTCGACCTGCTGATCGCGGCCAATGCAGGCGACCGCGTCACCTTCAAGGGCCCGCACCGGCAACGAGCCCTGCGCGACGCGCTGATCGTGCCGCGCCCGGAGCAGCCGCTGAAGATCTGGCTCGGCACCGGAGGCAGCCCCGAATCGGTGCTGCGAGCCGCCGAACTCGGCCTGCCGATGTTCCTCGGCATCCTGGGCGGCACCGTGGACCGCTGGGCACAGTACGGCCACGCCTACCGCGAAGCGTGGACCCAACTCGGGCACCCCGCCGAGCAGGCGGACATCGCCGTCGCCGTGCACGGGTTCGTCGGTGCGGACAACAAGCAGGCCAAGGCCGACTACCTCGACTACGAGATGGCGATGTTCGCCACCGGCGCCGCCGAGGTCGGCCGCGCACCGATGGCCCCGTCCGGCCGGGAACTCAACTACGAGCCGGGCGCCATGGTCTTCGCCGGTGGGCCCGACGAGATCGCCGACCGCATCCTGCACCTGCACCAGCAGCTCGGACACAGCCGGCAGATCCTGCAGATGGACGTCGGCGGCATGTCCCACGCCACCTTCCTCAAGGCCATCGAACTGCTCGGCACCGAAGTCCTGCCGCAGGTCCGTAAGGAACTCGGACAGCTCTGACTCAGCCGGTGCGCCGGCACCGGATCCGGCGCACCGGCAGCATCGAGGGGAGGCCACCGGTATGAGCGTTTCGGCCGACGACTTCCGCGCCGTGATGGGCGCGGTGGCCACGCCCGTCGCCGTCGTCACCGCGATGGACCACGGCCGCCCGCACGGCACCACCGTCAGCGCGTTCACCTCGCTGTCCCTCGACCCGCCGATGGTGCTCGTCGCGCTGGACCGCGACTCGGCACTGCTGAGCATCGTCACCCGGACCCGGCGGTTCGGGCTCAACGTCCTGACCGCCGAGCAGAGCGGGCTCGCGCTGACGTTCGCCCGCAAAGGCGACGAGAAATTCGCCGGCGTTGCCTGGGCGCACCAGCACGGGCTACCCCGGCTCGACGCCGTCAGCGGCTGGCTCGCCTGCGACGTGGACCAGCTGATACCCGGCGGCGACCACATCGTGGCAATCGGCCGCGTCACGGCCGCCGAGCACGATCCGCGGGCTCCGCTGACCTATCACCGCAGAACCTTCGGGACGCACGCGGTGCTGAGCTGAGTGTCCGCCGGCTCCCACAAAAATGGACGGCCCGTTCCACTTCTTGTGGGGACGTCGGTAGGCTCACCACTCATGACGACCCTTGCCGGCCACACGATCGCGGCCCTGCGCAGCGAGCACGACACCCTCACGGGTGTGGTCTCCGCGCTTTCCGCCGAACAGCTCACCGCCGCGTCCGCCGCGTCCGCATGGACCATCGCCGACGTCCTGTCGCATCTGGGCAGCGGCGCGCAGATCACGCTCGCCGGGCTCCGGGCGGCGCTCGGCGAGGCGCCGGCACCCGGCCCCGACTTCAACCAGGGCGTCTGGGACCGGTGGAACGCGCTGAGTCCGCAGGACCAGGCGACCGGCTGGGTGCAGGCCGACACCGCGCTGGTCACGGCCCTCGAAGCCATCCCGCAGGAACGGCACGACGACCTCAAGGTCGCGATCGGGTTCATGCCCGAGCCGCTGTCGCTCGCGTCGTTCGCCGCCATGCGCCTGAGCGAGGTCGCCCCGCACGTCTGGGACGTCCGCGCCGGCGTCGACCCGGCCGCGGGCCTCGCCGAGCCGTCGGCGGTGCTGCTGGCCGAACACCTCAGCGGTGGCCTCGGCTTCCTGCTCGGCTTCATCGCCAAGCCGGCCGCGGCGGGCGAGCACGCGGTCCTGGACATCAGCGCGACGCCGTACCGGATCGTGCTCGACGACACCGCCCGGCTCACCACACAAGCGCTGCCCGCAACCGCGACGTTCACCGGGCCGCTGGAATCGGCGATCCGGCTGATCTACGGCCGGCTCACCCCGCAGCACACCCCGGCCGACGTCGCGGTGACCGGCAACGTCTCGCTCGACGAGCTGCGCGCCGTCTTCCCCGGCTTCTGACCCGAGTCGAGCCGCCACAGTCGACAACTGACAGGCGGTTCGCCGCTCCGCCATGACCCGGTGAGGCCTACCCGTTCGGGTGACATGCCGGTGGCCCGGACACCTGCATCGATAACGTTGATGCATGGCCCGTCCGGCGCCCCTGCCCAGGCAGAGCATCGAAGCCCTCGATGCGGGCCGAGCCGCGAGCCCAGCGCGACGCCACGACCACGGCGCCTACGAGGTACCCGCCAGGTTCCTGACGACCTGGCTGATCGGCAGGCCCGCGAACACCCGTGACGCGTACGCGACGGACCTGGCTCTGTTCACGGCCTGGTGTGCCGAACAGGGTCTACAGCCGCTGAGTGCCGCGCCCGCCGACATCGACACCTTCATCAACACGCAGGTCAGCACGTACGGGCCGGCCACGGTCGCCCGGCGGGTGTCCACCCTGACGAGCTGGTACCGCCACCTGGTCACCATCGGACGGGTCGCGGCCAGCCCACTCGACCAGGTGGCACGACCCCGCCGTGCCTGGTACGGCAAGCAGCGTCGCACGTTGTCGGCCACGGACCTGGACCGGCTGCGCGCCCAGGCCGACGCCGACATCGTCGCCGCCGCCCATGCCGCACGGGCACGTGCGTACCTGACGGCGTTGTGCCGTGCCGCGATCCTGCGCATGTTCATCGGCACGGACATCGGTCCTGGCCTGGTCGTCGGGTTGGACATCGAACACCTCGGCTTCGACGGTGACGGCGCGCGGGCAGTGATGTGGCTGCGCGACGGCGACGGCGGTCGGTACCGCCACCGGGTACCCGATGACGCGGCGGCCGCCATTCACGCCTACCTGGCGGCCCGGGCGCACACGGACGGCATCGGCGTGCACGAGCTGACCGGGCCGCTGTTCGTCACGGGCCACGGTGCCACCGGTACGCGACTCGGACCCGCGACACCCGCGGCGATGATCCGGCGCGTCGCGGCCACGGCCGGCCTCGACGACCCCGGTCGCGTGTCACCGTCGGTGCTGCGCCACGCTCCCGGCCTCGCCCTGACCCGCAGGACCGCCGCATCCCCGGCAGAAGAGCCACCGGAGCAGACCGCCGACGTGCGCGCCCGGTACCTGCGCCGCTGGGTGAACGAGCCACTCGAACGCGATCCCGCCATGCTCATGGCGGACGTGTATATCGCGCACCACGGCCCGGAAGACACCACCCCGGCACACCCAGCCCCTCCGGCCATGCGGGTGGAACCCACCTTCACACCGCCGCGCAGCGAACGGCGCCCCCGGCGATCGTCGGCGCCGCGTGTCAGCGGACCACGACCGGCTGCTCGTCAACCCGCACCACCGACGGCGACGGTGCGGCGGTTGCCCCGCGACGTGGCACCGTTTCGCGACGAGACAGTGCGGTCCTACGAGGCTCGCCTGGCCGCAGCCAACCATCTGCCCGTGGCCGGCCTGCGCGCCGCCGCCGGCTGTCGTGGCCTGCTCAGCGCCGACGCCCTCGGGGCCCTCACCGGGCGGGCGCCCCGCACACTGCTACTGGCGCTGCCCGAACTACGCGCAACCCAGCACGACCTGCAACTGCCGGCGGACAACCGGTGGCCGCACCCACCGACGCCCCAGCACGCCCGCTCGGGCCGGTCGGTGTTGATCAGGCCGGTATGCCGGCGATGCGCCGCCGCCCATGGTGCCACCGGCGAGGTTCTCGCGTGGACGCCCAGTGAAGTGCAGATCTGCCTCAAGCACGCGCTCTGGATCGGTGGCCAGGATCCCCACGGTCAGTGGGACCTGCGCGACGTCCCCGAGTTGCCGGCCGCCCAGCGTCACCACACCAACCTCGTCCGACGGCACGGCCGGCCCGCGGTGCAGACCGCCTACAGCCAGGCGGTTGAGGTCACGGCATGGTGGGCGCAGCACGGCTGCTGGAGCAGCGGCGCCGTGACCCGCCGACACCTTCTCGCCGGGCTCACGAGCGGCACACCGCGCGACCGTGATCCGATCGTCGCCCTGATGTACTACCCGGAGACGGTCGGACTGCTCAGCCTGTTCGTGTCCCGGTACTGGATCAGGGTTCTCGGCGAGCAACCACGCCGTGATCTGTGGGACAGCCCGCTGATACGACGCTTCCACGCCGAGGTCCGCCGCTGCACCGGATACGACGTCACCGGTGACGCGGTCGATCCGCTGCACCGGTGGTGCGAACAACTCGCCGTACGCGCGGCCGCAGGTCCCCGGATGCCACCGTGAGCGCCGCCGGCATCGACGTGGCGAGGTTGTCGCCGGGACACGATCGGGAAGGCTGCTGATGTCCAGCCTCCTCACGACCGCGCCGCAGCAACCACCCACCAGCGCCCACGGTTGTGTGGTGCGCCACCGCGATCCGGTTCGCGGCGACACCGACGAGTCCCTGACGCTCGCGATGGCGCAGCCGTTCGAACACACCCCACCGGTGGCGCCGCTGCCGGTGTACAAAGGCCAACGCAGCCCGCCGGGCCACTACTGGTCCGCGCGGCTGGGCGATCACGTCAGCTACCGGACCCGCCTCGAACGCGACACCGCCATGGTCCTCGACCACGACAACACGGTGCGCGCCTTCGCGAGCCGCCCGTTCACCCTGTCCTGGACCGGCCCGCACCCTCCGCGGGCACACATCCCCGCATTCTTCGCCCGGCGCGTCGACGGCACCGGCGTCGTCGTCGACTGCCGCTCCCGCAACACCGCAAAGCCCGACGACCCGGCGGCGAACACCGCGATCCGTGACGCCTGCGCGTACGCCTGCTGGGATCACCTGCTGGTCACCGGGTACGACCCGGTGTGGATCGAGAACCTGCGGTGGCTGGCCGGATACCGCCATCCCCGCCACCACCACGACGGCGTCGCACAAGGCCTGCTCACCGCGTACGACCGGCCGGGACCGCTGATGGCGACGGCGACCGCCGTCGGAGATCCGCTCGCCGTGCTGCCGGTGCTGTATCACCTGTTGTGGAACCAGCGGCTGCACGCCGACCTCACCCTGCGCCTCGACAGCGTGTCGATCGTGAGCGTGCCCCGGTGAGGCAGGTACTGCACCTCGGCGACCAGGTCCGCTACGAGGACCGCGAGTACCGGGTCGTCGCGCTCACCGGCACCCATCTGCGCCTCGCCGGCGCCGACGACACCACGATCGCGGTGCTGCTGACCCACCTGCTCACCTCCGACGGCTTCGCACTGCTCAACGCCGCGCCGGTCCCGGCCGTGATCAACCCCCATCTCGACGACCTGGACACTCCCACCGCCGACCTCGCCCGCCAGTGGGAACAGCACATCATCGAAATGGAGACCGGCCTGCCCCTCGGCGCCGGACCCCACGCCCAGCCCCGCCCCGAATACGACCCGGCCACCACCACCCTGACCGAACGCTGTCACGCCAAGGCCCGCGAGTTGACCGCCCTGGGCTGGCAGGCCAGCCCACGCACGATCGACCGGATGCGCCGACGCCTGCGCACCACGGGCGACCCCCGCGCGCTGACCGACGGCCGGGCCCGCCGGCCGGTCAGCATGACCGGCGACACCGACCCCCGGGTCGTCGAGGTGATCCGGCAAGCCCTGCAGGCCGAGGTCCCCGACTCCACCGGCACCAGGGACCGGTTCCGGTGGCGCGTGCAGCAGATCATCACCGACCGGTACCCCGACGACCCGCCACCCGTGCCGGCCAAGAGCACCTTCAACAAACTGCTGCGCACGATGACCACCGGCACCTACACCTTCGACGCCGCCGTCACCCGCAGAAACATGGACAACCGGCCCGCCGGTGGTTTCACCACCCTGACCTTCCCCCGCCCCGGGCAGGTCGTGCAGATCGACACCACCACCATCGACGTCCTCACCCACCTCGGCGACGGCGTCGCCGAACGCGGCGAACTGACCGCCGCCGTCGACGTGGCGACCCGGACGCTGTGCGCGGGCATCCTGCGCCCCCAGGGCACCAAAGCCATCGACGCGGCGCTGCTGCTGCCGAGGATGCTGGTGCCCGACCCGATGCGGCCCGGCTGGGACGACGCCCTGCGGATCACCCACTCCTGCCTGCCCTACGAGCGGCTGATCGGAATCGACGACCGGATGCGGCTGGCCGCCGCGAAACCGGCGATCTACCCGGAGACGATCGTCTACGACCAGGGCAAGGTGTACGTCTCCGCGACCTTCGTGCAGGCCTGCCGCCGGCTCGGTATCTCCCTGCAACCCGCCCCGCCGGGCACACCCACCTACAAGGGCGTCATCGAACGGACCTTCGGATCGATCAACACGTTGTTCTGCCAGTACGTCGTCGGCTACGTCGGCCGCGACACCACCCGGCGCGGCGCCCGGATCGCCGACAAACCGCTCTGGAGCCTGGCCCAACTGCAGGACCTGTTCGACGAATGGGTCATCGCCAGCTGGCAGTCACGCCCACACGACGAACTGGCCAGCCCGGACACCGGCCGCCGCCTGTCACCGAACGAGATGTACGCGACCCTCGTCGAGGCCGCCGGCTACGTGCCGGTGATGCTGCGCGGCGACGACTACCTCGAACTGCTCCCCACCTTCTGGGCGACCATCAACGACTACGGCGTGCGCTGGTCCGGCCGGATCTACACCACCCGCGGCCTGCCCCGGCGCCAACCGTCCGGTGTCACCGCCCAGAAGAACAAATGGCAGGTCGCCTACGACGAGTACGACATCACCCGGATCTGGGTCCGCAACCACCACGGCACCGGCTGGTTCACCCTCGACTGGACGCACCGGGCCATGGTCAACGCCCCGCTGGCCGACTTCACCTGGCGCCACGCCCGCCGTAAAGCCGCCACCATGGACAGCACCGAGCCGTTGGAGACCCGTACCGCCCGGGTGCTCAATGACCTGCTGCGCCGCGCCGGCCAGGGGCCACCGGACCAGCCGCCGTCACCGGGCACGGCCCTCACCCCCGATGAGCGCCGCGTCGTCGGCCGTACCCGAGCCGGTGCCGCCGCCCACCGCCCGACCCTCGACGACCCGCCTTCGGACGGCATCGCCGACGAGCACGACGACGCGAGCGTTGAGGAGCCGCCGGGTGCACCGTTCGGTACGTTCGACGCCGCCGACCACGCCCAGCGGTGGCTGCCATGAGCCCGTCGGACCTGGTCGCCGAACGGTTGGTCCCGACCACCTGGGAAGGCTGGTTCCACTGGGCGCACCACCAGATCCCGAAACCGCAGCCACCCGCCCGAGACACACCCGCGGCCTGTGAGCGCTACGACGCCGACCGGCTCGACTATCTCGGCAAACCGTTCGTGCTCGAGACCCCGACGATCCGCACCGTCATGACCGCCGTCCGCCGGCTGCTGATTCTCAACCGGCACGCCACCTCAGCGCGCCGCGGCCTGATCCTCGAAGGCCTCGGCGGCACCGGCAAGAGCACCTCGGTCACCGAACTCGGCCGCACCCACCACCTCAGCATCGACCTGCGCCACCCCGGCCACGACCGGATCCCCGTCGTCTACATCACCGTGCCGGCCCCCGCCACCGCCAGGATGATCGCCGTCGAGTTCGCCCACTTCCTCGCCCTGCCCGTCAGGTCCCGCGCGAATATGCCCGACATCACCGAATCGGTGTGCCGGACCCTCATCGACGCGCGCTGCGACCTCATCATCGTCGACGAAATCCACAACCTCAACATCAACACCACCCACGGCGGCGAGGTCTCCGACCAGCTCAAATACCTCTCCGAACGCATCCCCGCCACCTTCGTCTACGCCGGCATCAACGTCCGCGACAACCTGTTCACCGGACCCCGCGGCCAGCAACTGGCCAGCAGATTCGCCCTCGTACCCACCCGCCCCTTCGCTTACGGCACCGCCGGCCAGCGCAAGGAATGGGAGACCATGGTGGCTTCCTTCGAAGCGGCACTCTGCCTACGACAACACCGCACCGGCACCCTGGCCCGCCACAGCGAATACCTGTACACCCGCACCAACGGACGAATCGGAAGCCTGTCCACCCTCGTACGCGGCGCCGCCATCGACGCGATCCTCACCACGAAGGAACGCATCACCCGCGACATCCTCGACGACCAACTACTCGACCACGCCGCCGAGAACCCTGGAGCCGCCAAGAACGGTCAGTCCGCCTAAGAGTTCCTAACAGGTCTTGGACTGGCCCACTTGATCAATCGGTGCCAGCAGATCGTGGTGCAAGCGAAGTTGATTAGCAGGGTCCCAGCGACCGACCAACCAAGATCAATTTAGTGCCCGGCTGAGTCATCAGCATCGTTACAGTGGGGGACTCCCGTGCGAGGGTAGGGACCGTATCACCGGTGCGTTCGTAGAAG
The DNA here is from genome assembly GCF_023544445.1 of Actinoplanes sp. M2I2. Taxonomy (GTDB): domain Bacteria; phylum Actinomycetota; class Actinomycetes; order Mycobacteriales; family Micromonosporaceae; genus Actinoplanes. The sequence continues at coordinate 167,298 of NZ_JALPVJ010000011.1, forward strand.
ACTTTCAGATAGGCGACGAGCGCTACGTCGGGCGCGAATTCCGGCGGGCGTCGGGAATATTCCATTCATGTTGCCCTCCACATAGATTGTCAGGCATGCGCCTTCTCGTGGACCCCGCGAAGTGGAAGCAAGGGTTGCACCCTGACCAACATCACCTTCTAGACGAACTCGAAGAACACCTCGCTGGCGGATCCCGCCGCCTCGAACACCGCGAGTGGTTCGGCGGCGGTCGCAGCGGAAACCCAGTCGCGCGCGTCGTGGATGCCGACAGGGCCACCCAGCTCGTCCTCAAGTTCTTCGCATCACGGCATCGAGCTGAACAGTTCACTCGTGCCTTGGTTCCCGGCAATACGTTCGTTCAGCAGCACCTGACCCAGGCTGAGGGGCAACCGTTCCGTATCGGGAACGACGACGCACGAGCTGTATACATGCGGATCGCCGGTGGCGATCTGAGTAGCTATCAGCAGATTGTGGCGCTACGCAACCGTAATCCGCCCAGCGTCATCGACTACGGGATGATCGTCAAGTCGGTGATCAGCAAATGGAACGATCAGGCCCCAAACCGCAGGCTGAGTACCGTCCGGTCGATGGTCGCCCACATCGTCGGGGACCGCCGGGGCCGAGTCGATCGCTGGATCCGCGCCAACATCGATCCTGACAACCGGGACCCACTCTCGTTTCTCACCGGCGGGCCCAGCCGCTGGGTAATGGAGGACCTGCTTATCGGCAGGGCGCACGGCGACCTGAACGGCCGCAACATCCTCATCTGCACCGATCCCACGGTACGAACCGACGATTTCCAACTCATCGACTACGACCACTACTCAGAAAATGCACCTCTGGCCCGTGACCCGATGCACCTGCTGGTGGCCCTCGCGCTCGACGACTTCACGAAGTTCAATCACGAGCCGTCCGCACGACAGGACCTCATCAAGGTCATCGTCGATCCCAACCGGACGGACGTGGCCGACAGCGTCCAGTACTTCAGCACCATCAGCCGGACCATTCATTCGGCCGTCGTGGACGCTCTCTCGGACGGCGGAGGTGGCCTCGGCAAGGAATGGCGGCAACAGTGCCTGCTGGCCCTCGTCGGCGACGCGCTGCTACGGGTCGGTCGTAAAGCTGCAGACGATCGTCCCGAAGAATCTCGTCGCTGGTGTTACGACCTCGCGGTGGCCGCAGCCGCGAGATTCCGCGACCGGTACGGCGACGAGTTCGCGTCGCAGACCGTCGCGCTCCCGCCTCGGGGCGGGATCGTCAACCGGTTCTTCCAGCAGGACGCCCTCGCTGATCGATTCACCCACGGACCGTATGGCGTCCTGTCAGTCCAAGGTGAGACCGGTGCCGGGAAGACCAAACTCGTCGATGCCGTTATCAAGACCCTGCAAGCGCAGGACGACAGTTCGCGGCGCCCTCGTTTCGGTCAGCGTCACGTCACCCCAGACTATCGGCTCGACGTCGCCACGCTCATCGAACTGATCGGCGGCGAACCGGCCCCCGCCGGAGGCCGACCTGGAGCCGCGCTGGTGCGGCTCGAGAAGATACTGAACACATCATCGGGACCGATCGTCATCGTCGTCGAAGCTGCCGAGAACCTTCTCCATCCGAACGCCCACCGGCTTGTCGACCTCGGTCTGGACGAGGCCTTCACAATGCTCAACGCCCACGAGGCACATCAGGTCTCGGTGGTCCTCGAAACCATCGAGGGAGAGTCGCTCGAAAAGGCGGTGTCCTGGCCGGCCGCGGACACGATCACGGTGCCGGCCCTGTCGACGGAGGAGTTTCTCGACCTGCTCCGGTCGATGGATCGGGACGACCGGCTCCGACTGGGCCGCCTGAGCGGCGACGAGCAACTTGAACTGGCGCAACACGCGGCAGGCGTCCCGCGGATCGGTGAACTGATGTACGCGACTGTGTGCCAGGCCAATGTTCCGCTGTCCACAATTCTCGCGGAGCTGCCGGCCCACACCTCGGCGCCTGCCTACCTCATTCAGACCCTGCTCGACGATCGCACACTCGTGAGCCAGGTCATCACGGCGCTCGCGGTGTTCGGCACCCCGGTGCCTGTCCTTGCGGTACAGGCCGCGCTGCCCGGCGTCTCGCCGGGAAAGGCAAGGCAGATGCTGGTGAACCTTCACGCCGACCACCTGGTCAGATGCGATGGGGACCTGTACTACTTACCTGCTGCGGACGCTGCGACCGTCCTCGATCAGACGGCGCCGGACGTTCTTCGATCGATGTCCTACGCTTGCACGAAGGCGCTGCAAGACTGCTTGGTGCACACACCGCGCACCCTGTCAGATCTTCGTTACCATTTCGCGCAGCTTCGCATAGTGCTGCGTACCGAGGACTTCCCGTTCGCGCACAGACTGATCTCCGTTATCGACAACCATCTGCAAAACTGGAGATGCAACGCGCTACTGCTCGAGCAGCGACTCGCCGTTCGTGGCCGGTACGGAAATTCGGAGCTCGAGAGGGTCAACGAGAACGCTCTCGGCGGCATCTACCTCACACTCGGCGATGTCGAGGAAGCGGACGTTGCCTACGGACAGGCCCGGAGTCTGGCCGGACCACAAACCGACGCGCGCGACATCGGGCGGCAGCAGGTGAATCTTGGAAACCTGCACCTGGCGATGAACAACATCGACATGGCGCGGGTCAACTACGAGTACGGGCTGGCCGAGGCGACCAAGGCCGGTGACTCGATCGGACGGATGGGCGCCCTCACCGGCCTAGCCGATTGCCACCGCCGCTGGGGTCAGTTCGCCGAGGCTATCGAATGCGCCCGCAAGGGTTTTCGTGTCTACGGGACGCAGGAGTTCGTGGATCACGACGATGCGGTCACCGATGGGCCGTTACTGGGGGTCGCGCTGGCCGCTCGGCTGTCGTACTGGCACGCCGAACTAGGGAAGACAGAGCCAGCCTGGCACTGGCTGCAGAAGATCCTGAGCATGCATGGGAGCAACAATGCTTCCCACCGCGCTACCTACCTGGACACCCGAGCCGACCTGCTGCTGTTCGAGGGACTCCGGTCGGGCACGGTCGACCGCGCGATCGAGGAAGCCGGACAGGCGATCGATCTCGCCTTCGACGTGCAAGACCGAGCAACCCTGCGGCAGGCTCGTATGACGTTGTGCGTCGCGCACCTGCGCGCCGGACGCCCAGCCGAGGCGAAGACGGCGATCACTCGCGCGAGCTGGCACCGGTCGCGCGGCCAGAATCTCGTCGTGCCTGCACTGGCCGCGCTGGTCTGCCGGATCACCAAGCCGGCGTCCGCCGAAGAGCTGTTCAGGGACCTGTTGCAAGAGACCGACGACCGCATCCGCAAGGACACCGACTCCTGGTCTGCGCCGGACGCCAAGCCATTGGCCCCCCGACCCGGAGACTTCGTTGCCCGGCACATACAGGGTTTCGCGAGATGCGGTCTCGTGCTCGCCGGCCGAGTCGACCTGGCCGCCGCCATTGAGTCGTTCGAAATGCCCGGCATGAAACGACCCGAGCCTGCACCCGGCTTGAACTATCGGATGGAATTCATGCTTACACGCCTCGACGAGACCGGTCCGCGACGCGGACTCCTCCAGCCGGTGATCGACGCTCTCAACCGATGAGGATCAGATCCAGCCCCGATCACGCGCCAGCATGATCGCCTCAACCCGGCTGCTTACGCCGAGATCCCGATACAACACGGTCAGCAGCCGGAACATGGCGCGTTCGGAGTAGCCGACCTGACCGGCGAGCTCGGCTACGGTGCCGCCCGTCGCGAGCTTTCGCAGCCATCCGATCCGATCCGGCGACACCACGGGCGTGTAGCCACCCGGCCCGGCGATCGCCAGCGACGCCAGCACCTCCGCGGGCACCACCGCCTGACCTTCCATGGTGGCCGTAACCGTACGCCGTAGTTCCTCCCCAGAGATGCTGCGCGGCAGCACCGACCTGGCACCGGCGCGCACGGCGCGCACGCCCTGCGCGGCCGACGCGGCGTCGATGAGCACGATGAGCGGCAGCGTGACGCGGGCATCGCGCAGCCGGGCCAGCAGCTGCCACTGCGGCTCGCCTACCAAAGTCAGCAGGATCAGGGCAGAGGTACGGCGGCGGGCCCAGCCCACGACGTCGGCGGGTGTCTCGGCCCGGTGCCCGGCGGCCGCGAGCACCATGGCGACACCCTCCCGGTACAGCGGAAGGGGATCGACGACCGCGACGCGTGCCGTGGTTTGATCCCTCCTCCGGTTGTGCCCTCAGCATCGAGGATCATCTCGCACCGGCTCTGATCCACCCGATCGCGACACGACCCCGACACAACCTGTCAGGTTCGTGCCCGGAGATTAGTCATGGACCGGCACGGAGGTCGTACCTACCGTTCGGAAGGGGGTACTCATGACTTACGACACCAACAACGAGAACTATCCTCACCTGAGGCTCTCGGATCCCAGTCTGCGGGCCCTGGCCGCAGCGATGACCGTCCTCCCGTCCGAGCAGATGCGACAGTCCATCGAGGCGGCCGCTCAGGCGATGCCCCGATCCGGCGACGATGGCAAGGTCGACCCGTACTGGCTGTACTACGAGATACGCCAGATCCATCCGGAGGTGACAATCGACCAGGTTGCCTGGGTCCTCCTGGCGCTGCTCGAAAGTCCGCAGCAGTAGTGGCAGAGTCGGAGGATGAAAACCAACCCCTGGCGTTCACGAGGACTGGTCGTTCTCGGGGCTATGTCCTTCGTGCTTGCCCTGGGTGCCTCGGTCGTCGGGATCGTGGTGCTCGCCCGCTCGCCGTCAACGGGTACGTCGTACGAAATCGGACGATGGCTGCTCCAACTGGCCACAGTACTCGCCGGCGCCGGCCTGATTACCGCCGTCTTACGCCAGGTCGAGGTCACCAGGGCGAAACGCGATGCGTGGACGCAGATGCTGCAGGACCTCGTCGTCGCGCAGGACGCCATCGAGAATGCGTGCCTGCGGCTAACGTCTAACGCCAATGGCGAGACATACGCGGACCTGATCGAGAGATGTCGTGAGATGCGCTCGATGCTCCGGCGCGTCATCGCGCTGCCGGAGGTGTCCGACTCCGAGAACAACCTGCGGCGCCAGGCTCAACGGATGCGCCACTACCTGAAGCCACTGATCCAGGAGTACGAGAAGCACTACCTGCGAATCGCACGACAGAGTCTCCTCGACGACAAGGTTCTCCTCGCCCAACTGGATGAACTCGCGAAGGACCCCAGTTCCAACGCAGTGACGACGCTGCCAAAGGAGCTCCTCCGGCCGTCGGGCGTCGGCGAGATCGTCATGAACCCGGCAGAGTTCCCGGCTCTAACCGCCTGCCTCCAAGACTTCGAGCCGCGCGAGGGCGAGTTTAGGCAGGCAAGCGAGATCGACCGCGCCTACGAGTCTGTGAAGGCAAACCTTCGAAGCAACGCGGGGGTCTTCATTCCCCGACGATGACGAACCCAGACGATGACGAACTGGCCCGCCCTCGCCGGGCATCAGGCCGTTCCCAGCACGCGCCGCAGCGACTGGATGTCAGTGATCTAGACGCCTACAGGATAGGGCGATCTCGTTCCTTCGAGTACTTCCTTCATCCGCCAGGGCCCGAGCGGTAGGACCACGCGAAGCCGCTGAGTGCTGCTCAGGCCGCTGCCGCCTCGATGGTGGGCAGCGCATCCTCCAACCGGCGGAACAGCCGGGCGCCGTCCGGCACCTTGCCCTGCACCCTCATCAGGTAGCTGGTCATCTTCTTCTCACCGACGACGATGTCGGCGTAGGCGCCGGCCGTGCACAGGAAGAGGGTGTCGTTGAGATCGTTACGGTGCCACTTGTCGTCGGCGTTGGACACCCGCAGGTGCACCAGTTCCCGGAACCGTCCGAGCATCGGAACCGCCGAGATGTCGTTCTCGGCGCGGAGGGACCACCACTGCTGGAACTCCTCGGTGCTCCAGCCGGCAACGAGAGCTGCCTGGGCTATGTCCTGGATGAAGTCGTTCAGTGCCCGCACCCGGGTCATCCCGCGCAGATGCTGGCGGGCCTGAGGAGTGTTCCGCACGTGGATCGCGAGCTCCTGGAAGGAGTTCGCCCACTTCTCCGCTCTCTCCGTACCGATGTCCGACACCGTCGGCTCCGGGTCGACGAAGGTCTCCAGCAGCGCCTCGGCCCAGGTGATCCGGTCGAGAAGTCCCTGGAGCTCCGCGGGCAGCGAACCGTCCAGGCAGTCCGCGGGCCGCTGGCGGTTCCTGTCGTCGGCCCACAGGGCGTGGGGATTGAGGGTGAACACCTGGGACTTGCCGAGAGCAGCGGGCTCGGCGCCGAAGAGGTGAAGCAACTCGTGGGCTCGTGCCCGCAAGGGGCTGATCATCTGCCACCCCTGGGAGTACTTCATCATCACCTGGGCGACGTCCCGGCGCTGCCGGCCGGCGTTCTTGGCGATCTCGACAAGGTGGGCTCCGGACACCGGCAGGATGATCTGTCGGGCCTCGACGAGTTCGGTGATCCGGCGGCAGACCCGTACGCGCTCCTCGGAGATCTGCGAGGAGCCGATGCAGTACCGGGCGAGGTCAATCCAGTGGTTCTGATCGAGGTACACCACCGGCCGCTCCACCGTGGCCAGCAGCGTGCCGATCTCCATCGTGAGGGTGATCCCGCTGGTCAGTTCAACCTCCAGGGATGACGTGCGAGGAACGAACACGGACTCACGAATGGAATCGTGTCCACGAGTCGTCCCGGTGTTTCCTCGTACGGTCTGCCCGTCGGTGCGAGTGATCTCCACCTGACCGGTAGCAGGAATGTGCTTGATCGCGGCGATGGGGAACATGGGATGCTGTAGGCCCAGTTCAAGCGGTGGCTTCACGGACATCCGACCATGAGACCATGCGGCTCCACCCCTGTGACAACGCGTTTTATGCCGCCTCGCTTCGAGGTGACGACGATCCGCGACTGCGTGCGGTGGCCGCGGCGTGTGCGGCGGGGGTCAGCTGGGGACGAGGTTCACCGCCCGGCCCTACACTGCTGGAGCCGCTGCACCCTCGTCGGGAAAGGATCGTCGCGTGGCGTCCGGTGCTCAAGAACCCGCCAGATTCCGTCACCCGCACTGGCTGCCGCCCACCGTCCTGACGATCACGTTTCTCATGGCCGCCAGCCTTGCCGCCTGGCTTACTGGTGCCGGTCTCGACGCCGCCGACAAGATGAGCAGTGTCATCGCGATAGTGATCGCCGCAGTGGCGGCCGTTGTGACGGTGGTGCTCTGGCTGCGCCGCCGAAGCCAGCCGGACGCCGACATCCGGTGGGCGGACGCCGATCTGGTCGCCCGTGCCGGTCCCGACCGCCCGGACTGGCCGGCGGCGTGGCCTGGCTATCGGTTCGACCGCGCCGGCGATGCCGTCATCCGGGTGTTCGGCGGCCCGGACCCGCCGTGATCGACGGCTTTCCCGCGACCATGAACGGCTGCGCGCATCAGCTGCTCTTCATCCGGTGGTGGGCTCTCGGCGAGCACCGGGTGACGGCCCGGCTGATGTCGATGCCCGACCTGATCCCGATGTCACATCCGGTTTCCGGGACGTCCGGTTGGTTCGCCTCGCACGGATGCGCCCAACCTGCCTGGTCCAAGCCGGACAGCGAGATCCTCGCCGACGTTCAGGTCACCTGGCAGGTCTGGGTTCCCGCCGCGTGACCCGACAGCCTCCATCAGGTCGTCCGTCACCGTCACGCCGAACTTCCTGGGCATCTGCTGGTCCCGCCGCTGGTGAGAGTGCCAGTCCATCGGCATTCAGCGGCTGTGAGCACCGGCCAAAGGCAGGACCAACGCGCAAACGGCCGTGGCGCACACCATCCATTGCCGCCGGTTGTCGATTCCAACATCACCTCTGGATAAAGTTAATGCGCCCATCGAGCACTTCTAAATTTGACAGATTCGCAGAGCCAAGAGGCCAAGTTTGGGCTCTGCCTATCTGTCAAAACCCAGGTAGGAGCCTTGACCATTCGCCAGATACACGGAGCCAGGACACCGGTGGTGTCCTGCTCAAGATTTCCGGCAAGCGGCTCTGGTACTTGGCAAGGCCGGCCGTGTAGCCGTGCACGATGGGACCGACCCCGAAGACCGACGCACACGCCTCAGCAGAGCAAGTGCCGGATGATGAACCCAGCTCGACGCAGGTCGACCGCGAACAGGGGCACCCTAACGCCGGAACTGGCTGCCTCGGACCGGGTCTTCCTCGCCAGTACGTTGAACCGCATGCGACGAGCGGTCACGGAGAGCGGCCGGCCCGAGCAACTCCTGCACGGCGAACCCCATCCCGGCAACCTGATCTCGACCCGGACCGGCCCTCTTTTCATCGACTTCGAGACGTGCTGCCGCGGGCTGATCGAGTTCGACCTGGCCCACGCGCCCGACGACGTCGGCGACCACTACCCGGGTGCCGATCACCGCCTGCTCAAGGATTGCCGGACCCTCGTGCTGTCCATGATCACGGCGTGGCGCTGGGATCGCGACGACCAGTTCCCCGACGGCCACCGACTCGGCATCGAGTGGCTGAGCCAACTCCGGACGGCAACGAGCAATCTGGATGGGTGAGCCACCTCGCTTAGGCACGACGCGGCGCACGCGCTTGAATCAGCGGGCGACCCTGGCCACCCGCGGATGGGGTCGAACGGCAGGAGGCGCTTGATGAGCGAAGCGTTCTACTCGCACGCGAGGCTGTACGACCTGATGTTCCCGGGCGGCGGGGCCGCAGCCGACTTCTACCGGGCCGAGGCCGATCGGCAGGGCGGGAGCGTGCTGGAGCTCGGGTGCGGCACCGGGCACAAGCTGATCCCCATCGCGGCCGACGGGCACCAGAAGCCACCGGGAGCCCTGATCGGTGGGTGTGACTCGGCGCGGTACGTTGGGCCGGGTCGGAGAGGGGACCGGGCGTGTGGGTTGAGCGGTGGGCGCGGCGGGCACGGCATGCCGCCGTTCTGACGCTCGTGCTGAGTGCCGCCTGGATCGCCCTGGCCGGTGTGGGCCGCGGCGAGTGGTCCTCGGTGGATGAATCGCCCCGCCCCGCGATGGTTGCCGCGGTTCCGTACTCGGTCATGCCGGTGCTCCCGGAAGCTCACCCGGTCGGCAAGCCTCTACGCGGCGCGCTGTTGCTGTTCGTCGCCTCGGTCGTTGCCTTCCTCTTCGGTGTTCGACGGCGGGTCGAGTGGCCGGCCACCGCGGGGACGGCCTCAGCCGCGACGCCTTCGATGCTCCTGCACGCGTTGAGAGGCCGAGCACCGCCACGCCTGCCGGCGTAGCAGTGTCCTGTTCTTTCACCCGCGGTGGCGCCCTGTAGCAGCCGCGCGGGCCTTCTGCGTTGAGGAGCATCCGAAATGTCGCGCGCCATTGTTGTGCGCGCGGTTCTGGCCCTGGTCGTGTTGGCGGTGTCGGGGTGGCTTCTGGCCACCCGGCCGCCCCGGCTCGGGCTGGACCTGCGCGGTGGAACCCAGATAGTTCTCGAAACCCGTGATGGCGAGTTCGCCCAGGCGAACCCGGCTACCACCGATGAGGCGCTCGAAGTGTTGCGCCGCCGCGTCGACGAGCTCGGTGTGGCCGAGCCGACCCTGGCCCGCTCCGGTGAGCGGCGCATCATCGTCGAACTGCCGGGCGTGACCGAACCAGCCGAGGCGGTACGGGTCATCGGCCGCACCGCTCAACTGAGCTTCCGGCCGGTCCTGGGTGCCGCACCCACGCCGTCGGCCTCGTCGTCGGCCCCGGCCGCCCCGACGCCGGCAACGCCTGCGGAGATCGTGCTTACGTCGGAGGACGGGCAGCCCCTGCGGCTGGGACCGCCCGCCCTCTCCGGGCAGCAGATCGACGGCGCCGCCGCCACCCTCAGCGAGTTCGGTGCGTGGCACGTCAACCTCGACTTCCGCGGCAACGGCGGTGAAGCGTGGCGGAAGCTGACCGGTACGGCCGCCTGCGCACCGGTCGGCGACCCGGCCCGGCGGGTAGCAATCGTGCTCGACCAGGAGGTGATCTCGTCGCCTCAGGTTGAGGAGGACGTCGCCTGCGACGCCGGCATCAGCGGCGGCCGCACCCAGATCACCGGATCGTTCACCGAGGCAGAGGCGAAAGACCTGGCCCTGCTCGTCCGCGCCGGCGGCCTGCCGGTCCCGGTCGAGATCATCGAGCAGCGTACGGTCGGCCCGAGCCTGGGCAAGGCGGCGATCGACGCCTCGGCGCTGGCCGCCGTCATCGGGATGATCGCCACGATCCTGTTCATCGTCGCCGTGTACCGGCTCGTCGGCGGCGTCGCCGCCATCGCGTTGATCTGCTACGGCGTCATCTCCTACGCGGCACTACTGGCCATCGGCGCCACCCTGACGCTGCCGGGCCTGGCCGGGTTCGTCCTGGCGATCGGCATGGCCCTCGACGCCAATGTGCTGATCTTCGAACGGGCCCGGGAGGAGTACGCCGCCGGCGGGCAACGGCGCAGCCTGCGTACCGCCCTGCGGTCGGGGTTCGCGAACGCCTGGTCGGCGATCGCCGACTCCAACATCACCACCCTGCTCGCGGCCGGACTGCTGTTCTTCCTCGCCTCCGGCCCGGTACGCGGATTCGGCATCACGCTGTCCATCGGCGTCGTGGCATCGATGTTCACCGCGCTGATACTCACCCGGGTATTGGCATCGCCCCTGGTCAACACCCGCTGGCTGACACGCCGGCCAGGTTGGAGTGGCCTCGCCGGCATCGGCTGGGTACGCCGCAAACTGGAAGCCCGCGAGCCCGACATCATGAAGAGCCGGCGCCTGTGGCTGGGCGTCTCGGTGGCGGCCACCGTGCTGGCGTTGGCCGGCATCGGGGTGCGAGGCCTGGAACTGGGCGTGGAGTTCACCGGAGGCCGACTGGTCGAGTACGCCGCGACCACACCCTTGTCGGCCGACGACGCCCGCACCGCCGTGACATCGGCCGGCCTGGACCGGGCGGTAGTCACCACGTCCGGCGACGGCAACATCAGCGTCCGAGCCGGCAACTTCGACGAGGCAACCGAAACCGACGTACGCTCCGCGCTGGCCCAGGCCGGCGGCGGCGACATTCAACGGCTGCGGGACGAGAAGATCGGGCCCACCCTCGGCGCCGAACTACGCCGCAACGCCCTCATCGCGCTGGCCGTCGCCCTCGCCGCCCAGTTGGCCTACCTGGCCGTGCGGTTCCGCTGGCAGTGGGGCGCCGCGGCCGTGCTGGCGATGGCCCACGACGTGCTCGTGCTGGTCGGCGTGTTCGCCTGGCTGGGCAGGCCGGTCGACGGAGTCTTCCTCGCCGCCCTGCTCACCGTGATCGGATACTCGGTCAACGATTCGGTCGTCACCTTCGACCGCATCCGGGAACTGGTCAGGGCCAAGGACAACGACCGGACTCCGTTCGCCCGCCTGGCCAACACCGGCTGCCTGCAGACCGTGCCACGCACGGTGAACACCGGCCTGGGTGCGATCTTCATCCTCACCGCGCTTGCTGTGCTCGGCGGGGACTCGCTGGTGGACTTCGCCGTGGCGCTACTCATCGGTATCAGTGTCGGCACGTACTCGTCGGTGTTCCTTGCCACCCCGTTGGCGGTGGTATTCGAGTCGGGGCGCAGCGGTCTCGTCGCCCGGCACGGACGGCGTGCATCCCGTGCCCGAGCGGACCTGACGACACCGAACCCTTCATGAGAACCGCCGCCCGTCCCGGCGTCCTTGCCGGGGCGGGCGGCGGTTCGGCTCCTTCGCCGGAGGATGCGGTCAAGTCGACCGAGGTTGCCGTGGCCACCGGTGTGGTGCGGGGTCAGCCTGGCCGTCGGCTGAGCCGCTCGGCCCCGGCACCGAGCCGGGCCCGGCGGTGGAAATGCGGACCCCGCGTGCGGCCCGGTGGGCGGGGAGCACGGGTTACCGCTGAACCGCTACCCGTTGGCTGAGGCCGCCGCGGCCCCGGAGAAGTCCTGATCGGCGTCGCCTGAAGTCCAACCGGCGGCCACGAACGCCCGGAACAAGGTCACGCCCTGACCGGGCGGTAGCGCACGCTCAGCTCGGCCGTCGGGTCGCCGGCGCCGACCCGGTGCAGGTAGTGCGGGCGGGCGCCGGGCAGGTCGAGCAGCCGGACGCCCTGGCCGAGCAGCACCGGCGCGATGTGCAGGTCGATCTCGTCGATCAGGTCCCGTTCGAGCAGCTGGGCGCCGATGGTGGGCGACAGCACCTCGACGTTGGCGCCGCCGGCCGCGGCCAGCGCGATCCGCACCGCCTCGGCCACGTCGCAGTCGAGGAACGTGACACCGTCGGCCGGTTTCGCGTCCTCGGGGTGATGGGTGAGCACGAAGATGGGCCCGGTCCAGGCGCCGCCGTAGACGGCGTTCGGGTCGGGGAAGCTGTCCCAGCCGCGCCGCCCGCCCAGGACCGCGCCGGTGGTGGCCACGTACTGCTCGATCAGGCCCGGCTGGGGTGAGATACCGGTCATCATCCAGTCCATGTCGTCGTCCGGGCCGGCCACGAACCCGTCCAGGGACATGGTGAAGTGCCAGAGCACCTTGCCGTCCGCGGTCTGTGCTGCGATGTCGCTCATCGGTGTCTCCTCTACCGGCGGGTTGTCCTGTCAGTAGTGAGACGGCTCCGGCCGCGGAAACTCATCAGTGCCGGGCGTACCGCAGCTGGTGGGTCAGCTCGCCGCCCATCGGGGCGTCGCGGGTGGTGCCGTCGGCCAGCCATCCGGCCTTCTCGTAGAACCGGCGGGCCCGGGTGTTGCCCTCCAGCACCCACAGCACCGCGCGCGGGCCCAGGTGCGGCAGCGCGTCGTCCATCAGCGCCCGGCCCACCCCGGTGCCCACGTGCCCGGGCTGGACGTGGATGGCGTACAGCTCGGTCACGCCCTCGTCCTCGCTGGGGCCCAGGTAGCTGAAGCCGACGATGCCGTCGTCATCGACGGCGACGGTCAGCCGGTGGGTGTCGGCCTCCCACCGGCGGCGTTCGGCCCACCACTCGCCGAGGGCCTGCTCCGAGCCGAAGGTCAGCGCGTCTGGGCCGACCAGCCCGGCGTAGGCCGAGGCTCGGGACCGGTGGTGCAGGGCGCCGACGGCGGGCATGTCGGCATCGGTGGCGGGGCGCAGGCGTACGGTCACCCGCCCGACGGTATCGGGGCCGGGCGCGGGGGCCTGCGGCGGCCTATCTTGATGATCGTGACTGTGCGGGTACGGGTCGAGGACGCGAGGCGGATCTGGCTGCGGGCGCAACGGCTGAGCACCGCCGAGCCGTTCGGGGCGGGGCCGCAGGCGGTCGCGGCGGCGGTGACCCATCTGGGGTACGTGCAGATCGACACGATCCACGTCATCGAGCGCGCCCACCACCACATCCTGTTCAACCGCATCCCGGCCTATCGGCGAGCCGACCTGCGCCGGGCGCAGAGCGTCGACAAGAGCGTGTTCGAGACGTGGACGCACGCCTTGTCGTACGTGCCGGCCGCGGACCTGCGGTTCTTCCTGCCGCAGATGCGGGAGCTGCGGACCGGGCCGTGGCACCGCAACGCCGGCCCGCAGGACGTGCGGCGCGTGGTGGCCCGGGTGCGCGAGGGCGGCCCGCTGACGATCCGCGACATCACCGACGACGTGCTGGTCGACAAGGACTGGGCCTGGGCCAGCCGGAAGCCTTCCAAGCTGGCCCTGGAGGTGGCGTTCACGTGGGGGCTGCTGACGGTCAGCGAACGGGCCGGCATGGTCAAGACGTACGAGCTGATGGACCGGCACTTCGGCTGGGACAAGCCGCCGCGCCCGGCCACCGCGCGGCAGGAGCTGGCGTACCGGCTGGACCGGGCCCTGCGCAGTCAGGGGGTGGTCAGCCTGGCGTCGGTGTGTTTCCACGCGCCCCGGCTCAAGCCCGCGGTCCGCGACCTGATCGGGCAACGGGTCCGCCGCGGGCAGCTGGTGGCCGTGGACGTCGCCGGCGTCGAGCACTGGGCCACCCCGCAGACCCTGGACATCATCCCGCCGGCGCCGGAGGTCGCCGCCGTCCGGTTGCTGTCGCCGTTCGACCCGCTGATCATCCAGCGGGACCGGCTGGAGTTGTTGTTCGGCTACCGGCACGTGTTCGAGGCGTACGTGCCGAAACCGCGCCGGCGGTACGGCTATTTCGCGCTGCCGGTGCTGGCCGGTGACCGGATCGTCGCCGCGATCGACCTGAAGACCGACCGGGCCGCCGGCCGGCTGCTGGTGCAGCAGTGGACGTGGGTCGGCGACGGCGACGAGCGCACCCACCGCGCGGTCGTCGACGCGGAACTGGAACGCTTCGAACGGTTCCAGCTCGAACCGCCCGGCTGAGAACCGCCCGGGTCACGGCTGCGGGCGCAGCCCGGCGATCAGGACCTCGACCATTTTGCGGGCGTCGTAGCGCACGTCGTGCTCGGCGCCGATGCACAGGTTGCCGACGCCGCGCATCAGGGTGAGCGCTTCCACGTCGGAGCGGATCTGCCCGGCCGCTGCGGCCGCGTCCAGCAACTGCGCGCACACCGGCACCAGCCGGTCCAGGAAGTAGGCGTGCAGCGCCTCGAACCCGGCCTGGTCGCCGCGCAGGACGGCGGCCAGTCCGTGCTTGGTGACCAGGAAGTCGACAAACAGGTTGATCCAGCGGCCCAGGGCCGCGTACGCGGTGGCGCAGGACTCGAGCAGGGCCGGCCCGGCCTGCGCGCAGGCCTCCACCTGGTGCCGGTAGACGGCGATGATCAGATCGGCGCGGGTCGGGAAGTGCCGGTAGATGGTGCCCATGCCGACGCCGGCCTTGGCGGCGATGTCGCGCACGGGCGCCTCGACCCCGTCGGCGACGAACACCGCGGCGGCCGCGTCGAGCAGCGTCTCCTCGTTGCGCCGCGCGTCGGCCCGCTTGCCTGCCACCGTCGTCCCCCGTCACCGCAGCGAAATGCTGTTCCGCTTACCAGCATGCCAGAGGCGGCATCCGGTCGGCCAGACGGCACTTGCCAATCGGAACATCGCTCCGTATGTTTGCGGAACAAGGTTCCGATTAGCAGACGGGAAGCAACCATGGACGCCATCATCTCCGTCAAGCCGGTGCGGCTGGCCGCACCCGGGCGCGGCGCCGACCTTCAGGTACGGGTGTCCGCGCCGGTCACCGGCACCGGCCTGCCGGTCGTCGTGTTCTCCCACGGGTTCGGGTGGTCGCTGGACGGCTATGGCCCGCTGGCCGACCACTGGGCGGCCGCCGGGTTCGTGGTGGTGCAGCCCACCCATCTGGACTCGCGCACGCTGGCTCTGCCGCCCGAGGACCCGCGGACGCCCGAGATCTGGCGGATCCGCACCGAGGATCTGCTCCGCGTGCTGGACCACCTCGACGAGCTGGAGAGCGCCGTGCCCGGGCTGGCCGGGCGGGCCGACACCTCCCGGATCACCGTGGCCGGCCACTCGTGGGGCGCCCAGACCGCGAGCACCCTGCTCGGGGCGGGCGTGCGCGGCCCCGGCCGGCCCGACCCGCGCGTCACCTCCGGCATCCTGCTGGCGGTCCCCGGCCGCGGCGGGGCCGACCTGAGCGAGTTCGCCGCCGAGCACCTTGCCTTCATGACCCCCGGCTTCGCCACCATGAGCACCCCGGCCCTGATCGTGGCCGGCGACAAGGACCAGTCCGTGCTGACCACCCGCGGCCCCGACTGGTTCACCGACGCCTACCACGACAGCCCGGGGGCCAAGACGCTGCTCACGCTGCACGGCGCGGAACACTCGCTGGGCGGCATCGTCGGCCCGGGCGCCGCCGAGACTACCGACGAGAACCCCGAGCGGGTCGCCTACCTGCAGCGGGCCACCGTCGCCTACCTGCGGGGCGAGCCGCTGCCGGCCGCCGGCCAGGGAGAGCTCGCATGGAAGTGAAGCCGACCTTCGGCATCATGACCGCGCCCATGCACGTCGGCTACCACGACCTGCTGCGGGTGTGGCAGCAGGCCGACACGATCGATGCCATCGACCACGCCTGGGTGTTCGACCACCTCATGCCCATCGGCGGCGACCCGGACGGTCCCGTTTTGGAGGGCTGGACGCTGCTGGCCGCCCTGGCCGCGCTGACCAGCCGGCTCGAGGTGGGCGTGCTGGTCAGCAGCAACCGGTTCCGGCCGCCGGCCGTGCTCGCCAAGATCGCCGCCACGGTCGACGTGATCGCCGGTGGGCGGCTGCAGTTCGGCATCGGGGTCGGCTCGCGCCCGGATCACCCGCTGGGCCGCCGCGAGTACGACGCGTACGGGCTGCCGTTCGCCGCGACCGCCGACGCCGTGACCGGTCTCGACGAGGCGTGCACGGTGATCCGGCGGCTGTGGACGGCGACCGAGCCGTTCGACTTCGCCGGCGAGCGGGTGCGGCTCACCGGCGCCTTCGCCCGGCCCGTGCCCGTACGGGTGCCGCCCGTGCTGATCGGCGGGCGGTCGGCCGCGACGCTGCGGGTGGCCGCCCGGCACGCCGACATCTGGAACATCCCCGGCGGCGACCACGACGACGTCGTGGCCCGCAGCGCCCTGCTCGACCGGTACTGCGCCGAGCTCGGCCGCGACCCGGCGGCCATCACCCGCTCGATCCACCTGGCCGCCGACCGGGAGCACCCGCACCGCACGAGGGACGCGATCAACGCGTCGCTGGACGCCGGCTTCCGGCATTTCGTGCTGAGCGTGCCTGCCCCGTACCCCGACGGGGTGGCGCACTGGCTGGCCGAGCGGGTCATCCCGGCGCGGGGATAGCGGCGGGTCAGCCCAGGGCGAACTCCTCCAGGGTCGTCCAGGACGGGCCGGGGCCGGGGCAGCCCACGGCCAGGCGCATCGAGGTCACCCGGGCCCGGACGGGCAGTTTGCCGGCGACCGCTTCGGCCGCCGCCTTGAGCTCGGCCGGGGGATGGTCGTGCCCGATGGTCAGGTGGGGGACGACCTCGTCGTAGAGGCCCTCGTAGGGCCGGGCGGCCGGGAACCGGGCGGTCACCGCGGCCGTCAGCGCCTGGAACGGCCCGCACGGCTCGGGGGCCAGCCACACGACGCGCTCACCGAACCAGCCGACCCGGTCGAAGCTGCAGAAGAACGCGGGCACCCCGGCCGCGGCGCGGCGCAGACCGGTCAGCACCCGCCGGTCGATCTGTGGCGGCGGCAGGAACGGGAACACCACGGTGACGTGGGCCGGAACTCCCCAGGAGGCGGCCTGGTCGAGGCGGTCGCGGTGGTCGGCGACGACGGGTTCGGCCTCCGCGACGGCGACGATCAGCGCGCTGTGGCTCGGTTCCATCGCCGCATTCTGCTGGCCCCGGCACCCGTACGCCAGGGGGCGGCCCTGACGAATGTCACGCCCGGCCCGGGGCCCACGATGAAGAGCATGACCCTCACCACCAGGGTCACCGCCGCGCGGGACACCGCTCGCGTACGAGCCGTAAGTTCCTCGGTATGACGGCGCAGCGCTACGGGTGGATCTTCGCCGCCGTCTGGCTGTTCTACCTCGGCGGCAACGTCAGCGCGCTGCTGGAGCAGCCCAACCTGTACTGGCGGGTCGCCGGGCTGATCTCCGTTGGGCTGTTCGCCGCCGGTTACCTGTACCTGGTGTCGCGCGGCCGCCGGGCCCCGTCTCCCTGGCGCTGGGTGCCCCCGCCGGGCCCGGCCTCGCCGTCGCGGCGGCACCTGCGGATCTGGCTCGGGATCGCCGCGCTGCTGGCCCTGTTCGGGTTGCAGGTGCCGGGCTCCGGTGACCACGCGCTGACCTGCCTGGTCTTCGTCGCCGCGCTGGCCATGGTCAACCTGCCGATCGTGCAGGCCGTGCCGCTGGCGCTGATCCTGTTCGCCGGGGCGGAGATCGCCCCGCGCGCGGTCGACGGGTGGGCCGACCGCGGCTACGGCCTGGCCGTGCTGCTCGGGTCGCTGGCCACGTACGGGATCCGGATGGCGGCCGAACGCCAGCAGCGCCTCATCGCCGCCCAGCGCGAGCTGGCCGACCGGGCGGTGGCCGACGAGCGGGCCCGCATCGCCGCCGACCTGCACGACATCCTCGGGCACTCGCTGACCGTGGTCACTGTGAAGGCCGAACTGGCGCAGCGGCTGCTCGACGTCGACCTCGACCGGGCCCGCCGGGAGCTGGCCGACCTGGAGGCCCTGGCCCGCGACGCGCTGGCCGACGTGCGGGCCACCGCGATGGGGGTCCGCGGCATCTCCCTGCCGGGCGAGATCGCCGCCGCCCGCGAGGCCCTGGCCGCCGCGAACATCGAGGCGGAGCTGCCCGGCGCGGCCGACGAGGTGCCGACCCGCAACCGGGAGTTGTTCGCCTGGACCATCCGCGAGGCGGTCACCAACGTGGTGCGGCACAGCTCGGCCCGCCATGTCCGGGTGCGGCTGGCCCCGGCCGGCGTCGAGATCCTCGACGACGGGGTCGGCTGTGACTCCCCGGCGCCGGGCGGGCAGGGATTGGCCGGGCTGCGCCGGCGGGCCGAGGCCCTGGGCGGGCGGCTGACGGCCGGGCGCCGCGACGACGAGCCGGGTTTCCGGGTACGCGTGGAGGTACCGGCATGATCAAGCTGTTGCTCGCCGACGACCAGGCTCTGGTGCGCGGGGCCATGGCCGCCCTGCTCGACATGGAACCCGACCTGACGGTGGTGGCCGAGGTCGGCCGCGGTGACGAGGTGGTCGCGGCCGCGCTGGCCGCCGGGCCCGACGTGGCGCTGCTGGACGTGGAGATGCCCGGCCTCGACGGCGTCGCCGCGGCGCGGGCGTTGCATCAGGCGATGCCCGCGGTGCGGGTGCTGATGGTGACCACGTTCGGGCGGGCCGGTTATCTGCGCCAGGCCATGGCGGCCGGCGCGGGCGGGTTCATCGTCAAGGACACCCCGGCCCGTCAGCTCGCCGACGCGGTCCGCCGGGTGCACGAGGGGCTGCGCGTGGTCGACCCGGGCCTGGCCGCGCAGTCGCTGGCCCAGGGCGACTCGCCGCTGACCGATCGCGAGTCCGGGGTGCTGCGCGCGGCCCGCGACGGCGGCACGGTCGCCGACATCGCCCGGGAACTGCACCTGTCCGAGGGCACCGTGCGCAACCACCTGTCCGCGGCGATCGGCAAGACCGGCGCCCGCACGCGGGCCGAGGCCGTACGGCTGGCCGTGGAGAACGGCTGGCTGCTCACTTGAGCATTCCCCGGCACCTTTTCTGAGAGCAACCAATCAGCAACCGTGAGTGACCTCCGGTTGCACCCGGCGCCCACAAAAGTTCCCTCCTGTCAGCAACGACAAGGGGGAACCACCGATGAACGCCACCACGACCGTCAGCCGCGAGCAGGAAACACTGATCCGCGAGAACATGGCCCTGGTCGGCCACATGGTGCGCGAGCTGCTGTTCAAGGTTCCGCCGCACGTGCACCGCGACGACCTCGCCTCGGCCGGCTACACCGCGCTGGTCACCGCCGCCCAGGCGTTCGACCCGGCCCGCGGCATCCCGTTCGGCCGCTTCGCCGCCCTGCGGGTGCGCGGCGCCCTGCTCGACGAGCTGCGCGGCCTCGACTGGGCCAGCCGGTCGGTGCGGGCCCGCGCCCGCCGCGCCGAGCAGGCCCGCCAGGAGCTCACCGCCCAGCTGGGCCGCACCCCGACCGACACCGAGCTGGCGTCGCTGCTGGGCGTCGGCGTCAGCGAGCTGGCCAACGTGCAGGACGACGTGCAGCGCGCCGCCGTGCTGTCGCTGCAGGGCTTCGCGGCCGGCACCGCCGAGGAGATGGTCACCGAGACCTCGCTCAACCCCGAGGAGATGCTGCTGCACCGCGAGCGCATCGGCTACCTGCACGACGCCGTCGCCGTGCTGCCCGAGCGGCTGCGCTTCGTCGTCGAGGCGTCGTTCCTGCGCGAGCGGCCCCTCTCCGAGGTCGCGGCCGAGCTGGGCGTCACCGAGTCGCGGGTGTCGCAGCTGCGCACCGAGGCCCTCGCCCTGCTCAAGGACGGCCTGACCACCCACATGGACCAGCAGGACACCGGCGCGGCCAAGGACGGCTGCGTCGCCCGCCGCCGCGCCGTCTACGCCGCCAAGATCGCCGCCCGTACCACGATGGCATCCCGCCTGGGCGCCACCGACCTCCAGGGCCTGCGCACCGCCGCCTGATCGGGGCCGCAGCCCTAGGGGGAAGATCGACGGCATGGACACCGCTGCCGCGCTTGCCGATGACCTGCTCGACGTTCTGGCCCGGGAGGACCCGCTCAACGAGTTCCTGCAGGGCCTGCCGGGCTACGAGCATCTCCTCAGCGACCATGACGAGGCAGCCGAACAGGGGCTGCGCCGGCGCGCGGCCGAGCTGGCCGCCCGGGCCGGGCAGGACCGCCCGGACCGGGTCACCCGGGCGGTGGTCGCCCAGCAGGCGGCCGCCCTGATCGACCGGCTCGACGCGCGGCTGGTCGAGCACACGATGGCCGACTACGTGCTCTCGCCGCTGGTGCGGCTGCTGACCATGGTGCCGGCCGTGCGCCCGGCCGGTGTGGCCCAGGAACAGGCCTACCTGGCCCGGCTCGCGGCCGTCCCCGCGTACCTGGCCGGGGTCACCGGGCGCCACCGCGCCGGGGTCGCCGCCGGGCGCACCCCGGTCGCCGAGCGGGCCCGGTACGCGATCGCCCGCCTCGACCGGTATCTGGCCGACCCGGCAGGTGACCCGTTGCGGCAGCCACCGCTGACCGGGTCGCGCGAGGCCGAACGCGACCGGTTGCTCCAAGGCACGGTCCGCCCGGCCCTGGCCGCCTACCGCGAGGCGCTCGACGCCGGCGTCGCCCCGCACGGCCGCCCGCCCGAGCAGCCCGGGTTGTGCTGGCTGCCCGACGGCGAAGCCCACTACGCGGCCCTGGCGCGGACCCACACCACGACCGGCCACACCCCGCAGCAGCTGCATCAGCTCGGCCTCGACCTCGTCGAGCAACTGACCGACGAGTACGTGTCGATCGGGTCCCGTGTGTTCGGCGTGCGGACCGCCGCCGAGGTGCAGGACCGCCTGCGCACCGACACGACCCTGCGGTGGGGTGGCGCCGATGAGGTCCTGACGGCGGCGCGGTCCTCGATCGAACGGGCCGAACGGGCCGCGCCGGACTGGTTCGGCCGCACCCCGTCGCACCGGTGCGTGGTGGAGCCCGTCCCCGAGGCCGACGCCCCCAACGCGGCCGAGGCGTCGTACAGCCCGGCCGCCCTCGACGGCTCCCGGCCGGGGACGTTCTTCGTCAACACCTACCGGGCCGGCGAACGCAACCGGTACGTGGCCGAGGCGATGGCCTTCCACGAGGCGGTCCCCGGGCACCACTTCCAGATCACCATCGCCCAGGAGCTGACCGGGGTCCCGCCGCTGCGCCGCCTGGTCGGGATCAACGCGTACAGCGAGGGCTGGGGCCTCTACAGCGAACGGCTGGCCGACGAGATGGGCCTGTACTCCGACGACCTGGCCCGGCTGGGCATGCTGGCGATGGACTCGACCCGGGCCGCCCGCCTGGTGGTCGACACCGGGCTGCACGCGTTCGGCTGGAGCCGGCAGCGGGTCCTGGACTACCTGCGGACCACCACCGTGATGGCCGACGTCGCGATCAGCTCCGAGACCGACCGCTACATCGAGATGCCCGGGCAGGCCCTGTCGTACATGGTCGGCCGGCTCGAGCTGCAACGGCTGCGGGCCCGGGCCGAACACGAGCTGGGCCCGGACTTCGACCTGCGGGGCTACCACGACCTCGTGCTCGGCGGCGGGGCCCTGCCGATGGGCGTGCTCGACGACGAGGTCGCCCGGTGGACCGCGCTCAGGGCTGAGGCTTCGGGGAGCTGACCCTCTGCAGGAACGGCAGCAGCACCGCGTTCAACCGGTCCGGGTCCTCCAGGCTGGGCAGGTGACCGGCCCAGTCCAGCTCGACGTGCCGGGCGTCGGGCAGGCGGGTGGCCAGGTCGGCGGCCAGCGCTCCGAACTCGGGCAGGTCGTGCGCCCCGGAGACCAGCAGGGCCGGGGCCGTGATCACCGCCGGGTCGTACGCGGTCTCCAGCTCTTCGGCCCCGGGCGAGGCGAGTTGCACCTCGAACGCGTGCCGCTGCATCTCGCGGACCAGCGCCCGCGCCTGGTCATCGGCGTGCGGCCCCACCCAGAACCGCACGTTGAGCTCGGTCGCCGCCTCGACGTCACCGGCGTCGAGCAACTCGTTCTCGCGCTGCCACAACGACCGCAGCTCCGGGCCGGGGGACAGCTCGGGCGAGGCCGCGCACAGCAACGCCAGCGCGCTCACCCGTCCCGGCCACCGCCCGGCCAGCTCCAGCGCGACCTGACCACCGCCGGACGAGCCGACCACCGCGGCCGGGCCGATGCCCAGGGCGTCGAGCACCCCGAGCACCTCCGCGGCGACATCGACCGGGCCGGGCGGCACCGGCGAGTCGCCGTACCCGGGAAGGTCGCAGCGCACCACCCGGAACCCGGCCGCGGTCAGCGGGGCCACCTGGGGCCCCCACATGCGCCGGTCGCACACCGTCGAATGCAGCAGCAGAACAGCCGGGCCGGTGCCGTCACTGTCATGGGATAGCGTCATCGACGCGCACGTTATCGGCCCCGGGCCCCGGAGGGAAACGACTTATGGTCACCTTGCAGGACGTGCGGGACGCGGCCGCGCGCCTCGACGGCGTCGCCCACCGCACCCCGGTCATCCACTCACGCACCCTGGACGCCCGCGTCGGCGCCGAGGTGTTCCTCAAGGCCGAGAACCTGCAGCGCATCGGCGCCTTCAAGTTCCGCGGCGCCTACAACGCCATCCGCAAACTCAGTCCCGAGCAGCTGCGCCGGGGCATCGCCGCGTACTCGTCGGGCAATCACGCCCAGGCCGTCGCCCTGGCCGCGAAGGAACTGGGCACCACCGCGGTCATCGTCATGCCCGAGGACACCCCGCGCTCCAAGCTCGACGCGGTCGCCGGGTACGGCGCCGAGGTGATCACCTACGACCGGTACACCGGCAACCGGGAGCAGATCGGCGCCCGCCTCGCCGCCGACCGCGGCCTCGCGCTGATCCCGCCCTACGAACACCCCGACGTCATCGCCGGGCAGGGCACCGCCGCCCTCGAACTGCTCGACGAGACCGGCCCGCTCGACGCCATCGTCGTCCCGGTCGGCGGGGGCGGGCTCATCGCCGGCAGCGCCGTCGCCGCCACCGGCCTGCAACCGGGCATCCGGGTGATCGGCGTCGAACCCGAAGCCGGCAACGACACGTTCCTGTCGCTGGCCGCCGGCCGGCGCGTCAGCATCCCCGTGCCCCGCACCATCGCCGACGGCCAGGCCGCGCCCACCCCGGGCGAGCTCACCTTCTCCATCAACCGCGAACTCGTCGAGCAGATCGTGCTGATCAGCGACGACGAGATCCGCGACGCCCTGCGCTTCGCCGTCGACCGGCTCAAACTCGTCATGGAGCCCAGCGGCGCCACCGGCCTGGCCGCCCTGCTCGCGGGCCGGCTCGACCCGCCCCCGGCCCGCCTCGGCGTGATCATCTCCGGGGGCAACATCGGCGCGGCCCGCCTCGCCGAGCTACTCGCCTAACAGCTTCGCCTCCACCTGCGGGTCGAGCCCCACCCGGGGCCGATCGGCCCGCTGCGGCGCCTCGCCCGGCAACGCCCGCAGCCACGCCCACGTGTCCGCCACCGTCTCGCGCACCGGCCGGCAGACCAGACCTTCCCCGTACGCCTTCGAGACGTCACCTTCGTGCAGCAGGTCGTGCAGCTCACCCGGCGGCAGCCAGATCGGCAGCTGCGTCCACGGCTCGACACCGGCCGCCTCGATCACCGCCGGATCGGTCCAGCGCAGCTCGGCGCGCCCACCGGTCACCTCGTTGGCGACCTCCAGCAGCTCACCCATCGTGGTGTGCCCGGCCCGGCTGAACAGATCGATCGGGCCGCCGAGCCCGCGGCCCGCCGCGTCCAGCAGAAAGGTCGCCAGGTCGCGGGCGTCGATGTACTGCAACGTCAGCTCCCGCGGGCCCGGCGCCAGCGTCGGACCGCCCCGGGCCAGCCGGTTCAGCCACCACGGCAACCGGCCCACATCCTCGTGCGGTCCCAGGATCAGCCCGGCCCGGGCCAGCAGCACCGGCCCGTCGAACACCGCCGCCCCGCGCTCACCGCGCACCTTGTCCCCGGCATAACCGTCGTCGCCCTCGTCGACCAGTGGGGCCTCCTCGGCCCGGTCGCGCTGCTCGCCGGAGTAGACCGACCGGCTCGACACGTACGCGTAATGACCGGCCCGGCCACTGAGCAGCTCAGCCGTACGCCGCACCGCGTCACCCTCGGCCGACCAGGTGTCCACGACCGCGTCCCAGGCCCCCGAGCCCAACGCGCCCAGATCACCCAGCCGGTCACCGGTCAGCACCGTCACCCCGGCCGGCGCCGGCCGAAGGCCCCGGTTGAAAACGGTCACGTCGAAACCACGGCGCACAGCCTCGTCGGCGACAGCCCGGCCCACGAAGCCGGACCCGCCCAGGATCAGCAATCTCATGGGCCCGACCCTGCCCGGCCCGGCCACCCGCGCGGAAGGATTTCTCGCTACGAGCGAAACGCCCGCAACGCCTCCACCACCAGCGCGTGATCCTCGGCCTGGGGCAGACCCGACACGGTCACCACCCCGACCACCCCGACCTCGCGGATCCGGACCGGGAACGCCCCACCGTGCGCCGCGTAGTCGGCCGGGTTCACGCCCATGCCCGCGTCCAACTCCTGACCCTTCGCGGCCAGCCGCCGGCCGACCAGGAACGACGACGCCCCGTAGCGCTCGACCACCCGTACCTTGCGCTCGATCCACCGGTCGTTGTCGGCCACACTGCCCGGCAGCGCCGCGTGGAACAACTGCTGCGGGCCCCGCCGGATGTCGATCGCCACCGGCAACTGCCGCCGCGACGCCAGATCCACCAGCAGGCTGCCCAGCCGCCACGCGTCGGTGTTGTCGAAACGGCTCAGCTCGAGCTCGCGCTCCTGCGACTCGAGCTCGGCGATCAGATCATCAGTCATGCCCAGCATTATCGGTCGCGGCGGCGCTGCAACCAGATGCCGATCGCCGCGACTGCGATGAAGATCATCACTGAACAGCAGAGCGCCTTGATGAACATCTGCCTCTCCCGGTTCGTTAGGGTCTGACTCGTGCGCCTGGCCACCTTCAACCTGCTGCACGGCAGATCGCTGTCCGACGGCACCGTACACGCCGATCGGGTCGCCGACGCCGTGGCCGACCTCGACGCCGACGTGCTGGGCCTGCAGGAGGTCGACAAGGCCCAGCCCCGCAGCGGCATGCTCGACCTCACCGCCATCGCCGCCGACGCCCTAGGCGCCCCCGTGCACCGCTTCGCCGCCGCCGTCGTCGGCACACCGGGGGAGACGTGGCAACCCTGGCGCAGCGACGACGACAACCAGCACCCCCTGTACGGCATCGCCCTGGTCAGCCGCTACCCGGTGACCCGCTGGCAGATCACCACCCTGCCCGGCGCGCCCATGCGCTCACCCATCTACGACCCCGACAACGGGCTGCGGCTGCTCAAGGACGAACCCCGGGTGCTGCTCGCCGCCGTCCTGGACACCCCGCGCGGCCCGATGACCGTCGCCACCACCCACCTGTCGTTCGTCCCCGGCTGGAACCTGCGGCAACTGCGCCACGCCGTCCGCGCCCTGCGGGCCCTGCCCGCGCCCCGGGTGCTGCTGGGCGACCTCAACATGCCCGCCCGGCCGGTCCGCGCCGTCACCGGCTGGCGCACCCTGGCCCGCGCCGCGACCTTCCCCAGCCCCATGCCCCGGGCCCAGCTCGACCACATCCTGGCCGACCCGCGCGGCCTCGACGACCTCGGCCGGGTCGTGCAGGTCACCACCAGCCGCCCGGCCGTCTCCGACCACCTGCCCCTGGTCGTCCAGCTCGACCGCTGAGAGCTCCTACCGGCCGTTGCTCGCCGGCCTCAGGTACACGTCCTCCAGACCGTCCTCCGGGTCCCACTGCTCGCCGACCTTGCGGAACCCGAACCCGGCGATCGTCGCCCGCGAACCCACATTGTCGGGACGGATACTGGCCCGCACCGCCGTCACCCGAGGGTCCGCGTCGGCCCGTTCCAGCAGCGCCCGCAGCATCGCCTTGGCGTAACCCCGGCGCCGGTGCTCGGGCGCCACCGAGTACGCCACCTCGACCACACCCTCGGCATCCGGCGGCCCATGGAACCCGGCGTGACCGACCGTCACACCCTCCGGCTCGGCCACCGCCGCCCGCGCGATCCACTCCGCGGCCGCCGGGTCGGCCTCGATGTCCTCCAGCCGGACGCGCCACAGCCACGCCTCATCCACCAGATATCGGCTCAGAACGGTGCCCGCGGCCGCACTCGCGGCGGCCAGGTCACCCTCGATCAGCGCGGTCAGCGTCGCGGGGGAGAGCTGTACGAATCGGATGTCCGGCACGCGAGCGATGATCACACACCGTGGCGATCATCGCCAGATACCGGTTGTGCGCAACTAAATTGGGCGCTACCGTTCGGTCATGGTCGACAGCACCGGACTCGAACAGATGGTCTGCTTCCAGCTCTACGCAGCCAGCCGGGCCATGACCGCCGCCTACCGCCCCGCACTCGACGCCCACGGCCTCACCTACCCGCAATACCTCGCCCTGCGCGTCCTCTGGCACCGCGGCCCCACCACCGTCCGCGACCTCGGCCACCACCTCGACCTCGACAGCGGCACCCTCTCGCCCCTGCTCAAACGACTCGAGACCGCCGGCCACGTCCGCCGCGAACGAGGCACCGCCGACGAACGCACCGTCGTCGTGCACCCCACCGAATCCGGCACCCGCCTGCGCGACGACCTCGGCGACCTGCCCCGCCGCATCGCCTGCGCCACCGACCTCACCGACGACGAATTCCGCCGGCTCCACCACCTGCTCAGCCGCCTCCGCGGCACCACCTGACAGAAAGAGGCCCCATGTCCACCCTCTACACCGCCAGCGCCACCGCCTCCGGCGACGGCCGCAACGGCCACGTCCGCTCCAGCGACGGCGTCCTCGACTTCGACCTCGCCGTCCCCAAGGAGATGGGCGGCCCCGGCGGCGCCCACAGCAACCCCGAGCAACTGTTCGCCGCCGGTTACGCCGCCTGCTTCCACAGCGCCATCAAAGCCGTCGCCCGCCAGCAGAAGGTCACCCTCGCCGACACGGCCGTCACCGTCGACATCGGCATCAGCCCCAAGACCGACGGCACCCCCGGCCTGCAGCTCGACGCCACCATCGAAGCCGAGATCAACGGCGTCGACGAAACCACCGCCCAGCAGCTCATCGAAGCCGCCCACCAGCTCTGCCCCTACTCCCAGGCCACCCGCGGCAACATCGAGGTCAAGCTCAGCGTCGCCTGACCTCAGCCGTGTCAGTTCAGCCGTTGGTTCAGCCCAAGCGGCCCAGCGCGCGGTTCGTGCGGTTCGCCCGCACAGCCGCGCGCTGCTGCTCCGCCGTCACCTCGATGTAGTTCTGCGACGTCGCCAGCGACGCATGCCCCAGCAACCGCATGATCTCGCTCGCGTTGGCCCCGTCCTCAGCCAGCCGCGTCGCGAACGTATGCCGCAACGCATGCAACTGGGCACCCCGCGGCACCCGATCGTTGACCCCGGCCCGGCGATAACACGAACTCACCAGATATTGCAGACCACCGCGCTGCAACGGAGCACCCTGGCGATCCACCATCAGCGCGTCACCGGCACCGACCCGGCCGAACCGCAACCGGCGGCTCTCCACATAACGCTCCACCACAGCATCCAGCTCCGGCTCGATCGGCACCGTCCGCGGCCGCCCACCCTTACCGGCCACGTCGACCCGCCGCTCACCCGGACGCCCCACGAACGACCCCACCCGCAACGCCAGCAACTCCGACAACCGCAGACCCGCACACAGGGCCAGCGCCAGAACGGCCACATCACGCTCCGGCCAAGGATCACGCTGCCGGTCATCGGCCCGGCTCACCGCGTCGAGCAGCTGCTCCGGAGTGTCCTCACCCCGCAACGGCTTGGGGGAGTGGACCGCCGGCCGCGGCTTGTCCACCGCCGACATCGGATTGCCGGCCACCACCTGCTCGGTCACCAGGAACGTGAAGAACGCGTTCCAGCTCGACCAGGCCCGCGCCACCGACGCCGGCGCCCGGGAACTCGCGAAGCGGGCAAAGGCCGCCCGCAGCGAGCGAGGGGAGAGGTCACCCAGAGTGACATCGTCACGGTCCATCAAGGCGACGACCGAGGTCAGATCCCGTTCGTACGCCGCCAGCGTGTGAACCGAGGGCTTGCGTACGGCCCGCGCGGCCAGAAAGTCCCGGATGAGCTCACTGATCATCATGTCGCCGCTGTCATGCATATGTCTTATTATACAGCACTTTCGCACGTTTGTACTGTTTGGGTTCTCACGATAAGCAGTCGGACGCGTTGGGTCCGAGCGCCGTCGGGAGGGCCGGCCCACCCGGGACGGCGCTGGGCTCGGCCGGGCCGGTACGCCTCGAAGGTTCAGCGCGCCCGCCCGGCCTATAGGGGACCGAATCTCTGCACGGAAGCGGCAGGTGATTCCTCGACGCGTAAAGGCGTCGCGGGGCGGTTTCAGCGAACATTGAGCGCTTGGCCGGGGCTGTCCGGTGTGGCTTTTGGCGCGTGATGAGTTGTGCCCAGCCAGCTGTTTGGTGCGGCCTTTGGGCCTCGGGCGCATCCGACTGTGCGGCCAAGCGCAAGCCCATGCCGTTCGGCCCACATGTCGCGCTCGGCAACGCGACGGCTCCTAGGGCACCCCTTCCCCTGGCTAGGTTTACATAATACACATTCTCGACCTGGAATATTGTCGATGTAACGGGCGGCGTCGTGCGTGCCGGATGGTTATTTGCGGCGGGCGGGCTCGCGGCCTTCGCACAGCACGAGCGGGTCATCGTATGGTCCCTGGACGAGGCAGACCTTGATGGTGCCGTCGGGCAGGATCAGCATGTTGGGCGGGTCCACGGACGAATACCACTCCACCGTGCCGCCCACGGGCCGGATCCCGTACTTCTCGGCGATGCGGCTCACGCCGTGCTCCTGCCGGGCCCGGGCCGCCGGTGTGTGCCACAGGATCAAACCCAGCCCGGCGGCGGTGAGCGTCCCCAGCAGCAACTTGAGCGGCAGATCCCGGTCGCGAGTGCGTCGCCGCGCCGGCTTGTCCGCACCGCCGTGCGGGTGCTCGTCGCCTGTCGTCACGGCGTTCATGGTGGCGGACCGGACAGCCCGGCCGACGCGACACGGCGATCCGGCTCGTGAATTTCAGCCGATTCAGGCGGAAACGGTCGCAACTCCCCCGGGCGCGAGTGTTCCGGTTGATCCGGCATCGCCTTGGTCAGGTGTCTCGCTGACACGTTCCTCGGTTTTCGGGCGCTGGCACAATGGTCGCCTCACGTCTGTCGGCGACCGCCGGGCGATGTTGTCCGTGGTGTATCGGGAAGAGTGTGGTGCGCGTGGCCTACGGGGTGGTGCTGCGACCGGACGCGGAGACGTCACGGTCGCTGGTCGAGCTGTCGCACGTCGTCGGGGACGGTCATGAGCCGCTGATGCTGCTGGGTGACGACGCTCCCCCGCATGTGTCGGTGCTGCACGTCGAGGAAGCCGCCGACCGGACGGCCGATCTCGCCGCGGCGGTCGCACGTCACCGCGGCCGGACGTTCCCGGCGAGGATCATCGGGTTGCTGTACTCGGTGGTGCCGCCCGGCGATTACTACGTGCCGACCGGCGGCTACTACTTCGGCCTGGAGATGATCCGGAGTCCGGAGCTGGATGCGGTGCACCGCGAGTTCCTGAGCCTCGGTCACAGGCCGTTGGGTCTGGTCGGCCCGGATTACCGTCCGCACATCACGTTGGGGGTGACTGCCGTGCCGCCGTCGCTGCCGCCGTTGTCGCGGGTTCCTACCGGGGTGATCTCGCTGACGATGGCCGGCGGTGCCGTTGGCCCGTTCGGAACGTTCCCCAACCTCGTGGAGTGACGGAACTGCTTCGGCGAGGCGCCAGGTGGTAGTCCCGGGATCTGTTCACCGTCCGTGCCAATGATCATGAAGGGCCTCGGGGCGAGCTGCTGGCCTCATAACGACGCGGCCCAGACCTATACGCTGAGTTTGTGCCCGACGATCTTCCCTGGGAGGAATACCGACGTGATCGCCCGCGGTCCGGCATGTCGTTTCCTGTCGGGCGCGGTCTCGTCGAGCAAGCGCTCCGAGACGCCGACACCGTCGTCGGCACGCTCGAGTTGGTCATAGCGGACTACGGCGGTCGGCCGGCGAGGGCCGACCTGTTGGCGGTCACCGTCGACTGGTTCAGTGACGCGCAAAGCGGCTACGTTTCCCATCGCAAACGCAGTGAGGCCAGCCACCTGCTGATGAGGGTCTGGGCCGTACCTGCCGAGCAACGCCAGCAGCTGCGGATCCTTGCACCCGACGCCGTTGCGCTGGCCTGCCGATGGGCTGCAGAAGCGCGAGAACGAGGCACGGCATGGTCGGCGTCGAACCACTCGCTCCTGCTGCGGTATCAACAGCACACGCTGACCGTGGAAGAGACCTGACCAAGCCCACAAGCGAGTCCGTCGCCTGCGCTTCCATGAGTTGACGCCCGATTCCGGCTCGGGCGGTCGTTCCCCAGATGGCCGGTAATGCGCGGCTTTGCCGGTGGTCGCCGTGGTGCTGGTCCTGCCGGCCGACGGCCCGCCGGATCGAGGGGTCAGTGGCTGCCGAGTTCGACGAGCAGGACGCCGGTGATGACCAGCGCTATGCCGCCGGCCATCGTTTTGGTGAGGGGGTCCTTGAAGGCGGCCCGGGCGATGATGGCGGTGCCGGCGATGCCGATGGCCGACCAGATGCCGTACGCGATGCCGATGGGCATGCCTTCCTGCAAGGCCAGGGAGAGCAGCACGAACGACACGGTGTAGCCGGCAACGATCGGGACGATCCACTTTTTGACGCGCAGGCCGTCGGAGACGCGCAGGGCCATGGTGGCGCTGATCTCGATGGCGATGGCCAGGGCGAGGTAGACGAAGCTCATCGGGGGCCTTCCTGTTCGGCGCGGTGGGAGCCGAGTTCGATGAGCAGGACACCGCCGATGATGGCGGCGAAGCCGACGGTCATGAGCCAGGTGAGCGGGTCGCCGAACAGGACCGCGGCGGCGAGGGCGGTGAGGGCGACGCCGCTGCCGGCCCAGATGCCGTAGGCGACGCCGATGGGCATGCCCTGGCGCAGCAGCAGGGACATGAGGATGAACGCAGCCAGGTAGCCGGCGACGACGAGGGCGTACCAGCCGGGGTGGTCGACGGCGGCGCGCAGTGCGAGGCTGGCGCTGACTTCGGTCATGATGGCGGCGCTGAGGGTGAGCCACTTCATCGGGTGCTCCTTCGATGAGGTGGGTGCAGTGTGTCAGGAGGTGATCGTGTGGAGGTCCGGTGGGTCACCGGGTTCCTGGATTCGCCGTCGGCCGGGGTGGAGGCGTTCTGGCTGGGCGTGACCGGGGCGTCGTTGTCGCCGCGGCGGGGCGATTTCGCGACGTTGCTGCCGGTGGACGGGGACGCGTATCTGCGGGTGCAGGTTCTGGCTGGTGCTCCCCCGCGTACGCATCTGGATCTGCATGTCGTGTCGGTGCCGGAGGCGGCCGGGGAAGCGGTGGGTCTGGGCGCGTCGGTGGTGCTCGACGAGGGTGATCTGGTGGTGTTGCGCTCCCCCGCCGGTGCGGTGTTCTGCCTGGTGCCGTGGGGTGGTGAGGCGGTGCGGCCGGCGCCGGTGGAGTGGCCCGGTGGGCCGGTCAGCGCGGTGGATCAGGTGTGTGTCGACGTACCGTCGGGGGCTTTTGATCGGGAGGCGGGTTTCTGGTCGGCGTTGACGGGGTGGGCGCGGCGGCCGTCGGATCTGCCGCAGTTCGAGCATCTGGAGCGGGGCGCGGGGAAGCCGCTGAAGTTGTTGCTGCAGCGGGCCGGTTCGGCGTCGGCGGGCATGCACCTGGATCTGGCCTGCGACGACGTGGATCGTGAGGTGGCGCGGCAGGTGCGGTTGGGGGCCGTGGTGGTGCGCCGGGTCGAGGGTGAGTGGACGACGTTGCGGGACCCGGCCGGTCGGGAGTATTGCGTCACTGGCCGGTCGCCTCAGATTTGCTAGCGTGGGTGGTGGTACCGCAGCAGCGGCTATCCCGGACGAGGACGTGTCGTACCCGGCAGGCGAAGACGACCGCGTGAGGGTGGTGTGTCGCCGTGGCTTGGCTGGTTCTGGTCTTCTCCGGGGTTCTCGAGTCGGTGTGGGCTGTCGCTCTGGGCCGTTCGCAGGGTTTCACCCGGCTGGTTCCGAGCGTGATCTTCGTGGTGGCGCTGGTGGCGTCGATGGTCGGGCTGGGTTACAGCTTGCGCAGCATTCCCATCGGTACGGGTTACGCGGTGTGGGTGGGTATCGGCGCGGTGGGCACGGCCCTGGCCGGGATGGTGTTCCTGGGCGAGTCGGCGAGCCTCCTGCGGATCCTGTCGTTGTTGCTGGTCGTCGCCGGGGTGGTCGGTCTCAAGCTGTTCCACTGATGAGCGCGGCCGTGCGGGTGGGCCGTTCCAGGTGGACCTGGTGGCCGCAGTCCAGCTCGGCCAGGGTGAAGTCGTCGTGCAGCGTTTCCCGGCACAGCTCGGCGTATCCGGCCGGGACGGCCTGGGAGCGCAGGGCCACGACCAGGGTCGTTCTCGTGCCGGCCGGCGGGGTGACGGCGGGCCGGGCGAGTTCCGAATAGGTCGCGACGACCATCGGCGGGCTGTAGCGCCAGTGCCAGCGGCCGTCGGCGCCCTGCCTGAGATGGTCACGGATTTCGTCGTCGACCAGGGTGGCGGCCTCGGCCGGCCAGGTGCGGGCGCGCTCCCCCGCGGCGTCGGCCGGGTTGTCGAACACCGGTGGGGTCAGGGCGTCGCCGGCGCGCTCCTCGGCCAGGGCCGGGGGCAGCGCCATGCCGGGGTCCAGCAGGACGAGCCGCTCGATCCGGCCGGGATGACGGCGGGCCAGGTGTACGGCGACGGTGGCGCCCAGGGAGTGCCCGACGACCGTGGCCCGGGTGAGGCCCAGGTGGTCCAGGACGTCGACGACATCCTCGGCGTGCTGTTCGAAAGTCCACGGCGCGTGGGTGGTGGAGTGGCCGTGGCCGCGCAGGTCGGGGGCGATGATCTGGTGGCCGGGCAGGTGACCGGCCAGCGAGCGCCAGCGGCCGCCGTGACCGGTGAGGCCGTGCAGCGCGATCAGCGGGCGGCCGTTGTCGTCGCCGAAGCGGTGGAGGTGCAGCACCCGCTCAGGATGCCGGTCGCCGTCGCGCCGCGCTGCCCCGCTTCCGTGCCGGGGCGGTGCGCGATCAGCCGGGCCGGGAGGCGAGCGCCTCGGCGATCATGCGGTGTCCCTGGGCTTCGAACGGCTCGTCGCCTGCCTGGTGGGCCCAGACCGCGGTGCCGATCCCGTCGCGGACCCGGTTGCGGTGCCAGGCGGACGGCTCGCGGGGATCGGTCCCGTACCCGTCGAGGAAGGCCTTTTCCAGTCTCGGGTCGCGGCGGAAGTCCTGGACGGCGAGCCGGCCGAGGTCCGTGTAGGCGGGACGCATCGCCGCGCGGCCGAAGTCGATGACGCTCACGACGTCGTCGTGGATGAGCCAGTTCCGGGGCTGCCAGTCCCCGTGGGTGGGTACGAGGGTCGCGGGCGGCGCCGGCCAGGCGGTGATGTCGGCTCGAAGGCGTTCCACGGTGGCCGGGGCGATCCGGTGCGGTTCGCTGAGCCAGCCCAGGGACTTCTCGTTCTCGCGTCGCTCGTAGTCGTCGTCCGTGACGGCAGTCTGGGCGTGCAGCGAGGCCAGCAGTTCGCCGGCCTGCCGGTAGGTGGCGGGCTCGTCGGCGTGCTCGCTGCCGAGCACCAGGTCACCGGGTAGGTAGCGGGTGACGAGGAGCTTCGCGTCCGCGCTGCCGTGCACCAGCTCCGGTGCGCGGCCCCGGCTGGTCCAAGGGTGCAGCCAGTGGAGGTGGGCGTGGAGTTCGCGCCCGATGTGACGGTCGTCGTCGCCGCCGGCTTTGACGATGAAGCGGGACCCGGCG
The DNA here is from genome assembly GCF_023544445.1 of Actinoplanes sp. M2I2. Classification (GTDB taxonomy): domain Bacteria; phylum Actinomycetota; class Actinomycetes; order Mycobacteriales; family Micromonosporaceae; genus Actinoplanes. The sequence goes on from NZ_JALPVJ010000011.1 coordinate 201,311, forward strand.
TGGGTCAGCTCGAGGACGGTGGTGGCCACCAGGCCCCAGCTGTGGTCCTTGTCGACGGTCGCGGAGGGAAGCCACCGGTCCACCAGCATCCGCTGCTGCGGGGAGAGGCCGAGCGCAGAGGTCACGGCGGAAATCCTAAGGGGTGACCCATCGGGCCGGCTTCTGCCGCTGAGTCTGCGCCGGCGTTGCCGGGGCGTCTCGCGGGAATGTCGGTGGGACCTGGTAGAAGTGTCATACAAACGTTCGAAGACGTGTGAAGGGCTGAGGCGATGGCTGGGCTGAGCACCGACGAGTTGCAGACGATCCGGGACGGGCTGGCCGCCGGTCGCAAGCCGCGGGTCCAGTTCACCGAGGGGGCCGGGCAGATGGCCGGGCAGCTGGGCCAGGTGATCGAGCTGGGCGATCCGGCCTCGTCCGATGAGTGGGTGGTGGTGCGGTTCGGGCGTGACGAGCTGCCCTTCTCCCCCGGTGATCTGCAGGTGGCGCCGCGGGGCGCGGCCGCGCGGAAGGCCGCGGCGCCACCGGCTCCCGCAGCGCCGGTGCCGGCGGTGCCGGCTGGTCCGGCGTTCGTGCTCGATCAGCCGGCGCCCGGTTCCAAGCGGACGCCGGCCAAGGCAGCGGCCGTTTCCGGCAGGCCGGTTCCCGCGAGCGACGTGGCGTCGAATGGCTCCGGCGGGTCGCCGGCGGGGTCGAACGGCTCCGGCGGGTCGTCGGCGGGCCGGGCGGGCGGCGGCGAGGATAGGGCGGGCGCACCCGCGCCGCGGAAGGGTGGCGATGACGTGACGGCGGCTCCTGGGCCTCGCAAAGCGGCGGGCCGGTCGGCGAAACCGAAACCGCCGCCGGCGTTGACGGTCACGCTGGCCTACGGCGACGGTGAGTGGACGGTGGCGGCCTCGCAGGGGGCGAAGGTGCTGGCCAAGCCCTATGTGGTGCGGCCGGCCGAGGCGTTGCGGATGGTGTCGCTGGTCGACGTGCCGGGCGTTCAGGAGGCGGTCGAGCAGATCCTGTCGGCTGAGCGGGCCGAGGCCGAGGATCAGGCCCGCCGGTTGCGGGCCGAGCTGGCCGAGGTCGAGGCGCGGCTGGCCGAGCTGACCGAGAAACCGTGACGGCGCCGCTTACCGGCCGGCGTCGGTGAGGATGGTTCGGAGCCGGGTCGTGCACTCGGCGACGAAGCCGGGATAGGTGTGCCGGTAAGGGGAGATGCCGCTGACGCCCACGGCGATGGCCAGGCCCGGGCCCGGGTCCAGGTCGGCTCGTCGAGGCTCATCCGGTCCCGGTACGCCTGCCGGGCCGGCTCGGGCAGGTCCCAGACGGTGGAGTGCTCGGGCAGGTCCCAGACGGTGGAGTGCTCGGCGTCCGGGTGGCCGACCGAGAGGCAGCCGAAGTCGACGACGGCGTGCAGCTTGCCCGCTTTCACGAGCAGGTTCGTGGGTTTGAGGTCGCCGTGCAGCCAGACGTGCGGGCTGGACGGCTCGGGCAGCGCGAGCGCCTCACGCCAGAGCCGGTCGAGGGTGTCCACGTCCAGATCGGCGCCGACGGCGGCCCGGCAGTCCTGCAGGCACGCGCTGATCCAGCGTGCGGTCGTCCGAGTGGTTCGACGACGTTCGGCCATGAGCGCCCGCGACTACGTCGGTCACCTCTCGACCGTGTCGGCGTACCTGGAACTGCCGGACGCGCGGCAGGAGCAGCTCTTCCGCGAGATGCTGCGGGTTCTGCCCGAGACGGTCGCGATCACCACTGACGTCACCGTCCATCTCGCCCGCCGGGTGCCCGGCGACGCACCATGATGCGGAGCCAGGAGCTGCATCCGAGCACCTTGGTCGGCGCACCAGGCGGCGATGCCCGCGTTGACTGTGCCGGTGATGACGAATGCTGCCGCCGAGGGCAGGCTCGGGTTCGGGCGTGACGTTCGCCGGCGTGGCAGACCCCTGCGCGACATGCCGGGGGAGGTTTTGTTTCGGAGCTCTCAGGTCAAAGCTGGGTGATGCCCTCCGTAACCTCGCACGCCCGCGGCGCAGCCTCCCGCGCCGCCGACAACACCTGGCTCGAACGGCTGACCCGTGCGGGTTTCCTCGGGTACGGCGTACTCCATCTTTTGTTCGCCTACGTGATCGTGCAGATCGCCGTCGGTGATCCGGCCGCCGACGGCGACCAATCCGGCGCAATGCACAAGCTCGCCGAGGAGCCCTTCGGTGCGGCGCTGATCGCGGTCATGGTGGTCGGCCTGGTCGCGATGGCGGTGTGGCAAATTCTCGAGATCTTCACGGTGCGCCGCCACCTCGAGCGGGCCGCGTCCGCCGTCCGCGCCGCGTTCTATCTGTATCTGGGCTGGAACGGTGTGAAGGTCCTGCGCGGCAAGAACACGTCCAGCGCGGACACCCAGCAGAACGCGACCGAGGGCCTGCTCGGCTCCGATCTGGGCCGGCTGACTGTCGTCGGTGCCGGGCTGGTGGTCGCCGGGATCGGCGTCGGCCTGGCGATCGTCGGCCTCACCCGGAGATTCGAGAAGCACCTGAAGGTCGGGCAGATGACTGCCGCGATGCGTCGGCTCATCGGCCGGCTGGGCATGGTGGGCTACATCGCGAAGGGAATCGCCTACGCCATCGCCGGAGTGCTGTTCGTGGTGGCTGCCGTGCAGTACGACTCGGACAAGGCGCGTGGCCTGGATGCTGCGCTGCGGGCGCTGTCCGAGAGTAGTTACGGCATGTGGCTCCTGCTGCTGGCCGCGATCGGCTTCACCGCGTACGGATTGTTCGCCATCGCGGAGGCCCGCTACCGCAAGGTCTGACACCGGCCCGCGCCGATGACGTCGAATCCGCAACTACGGTCAGCCGATGCACCGGCGTCTTCCGTTCGAGTAACTGGTCGCCGAAGCGCTGGCCGCACCACTGGAGGGCTCGGGATTTCAGCCGGCTCATGAAGCGGGACTACGTCGCATCGATGCGCACATCCGGACCGAAGGCCATTTCCGGGTACGGGCACACCGTTTCCTCATCCAAGCCCGTCGAGCCTGACCTTCCGGCCGGCCATCCTCATCTGCTCCTGACCCGAAGACCGGCGAGCCGGGGCGGACGTGCGGGGAAGGGTCGCCGGAAGGTCAGTCCCGGTGGGCCGGGCTTGAGGCCGGCGCGCGGTCCGGGCGGCGGGGGCGGATGCGGGAGTTGTCGTGGGCGCGGGTCACGTCGACGAAGCGGGGCGTTTCCAGTTCGCCGGGGCGCAGCGGGATCAGGGTGTCGTGGATGCCGTCCATGATGAGCCGGGTGGCCTGCATGGCCTGGGCGCCGGTCGTGCCGGACAGCCCGGACAGGTCGACCGGGGTGCCGAAGCGGACGTGGACGACCGGGCGGTGGCGGATCGCTCGGAGCACCGAACGCAGCAGGTGCTTCGGGGTGTCGTACGGCAGGACGGCGTGGGCGCCCCACTGGGCGACCGGCAGCACGGGGGCGTGGGACATCGCGGCCATGCGGGCGACGCCGGTCTTGCCGCGTTCGGGCCACATCCACGGGTCGAGGCCGATGCGGCCCTCCGGGTAGACCAGGACGAGCGCGCCGTCCTTGAGGGCCTGGGCGGCGGCGGGCAGCGCGTCGGCGACGTGGGCGGTCTCGCGGTCGACCCGGATGTGCCCGGCGGCGCGCATCGCGGCGCCGGCGATCGGGGCGGTGAACAGGCCGCCGGTGGCCAGGATGCGCGGGGCGATGCCGGCCTTGTGGCAGGCCGCGGTCATCACGATCGGGTCGAACGGGCTGACGTGGTTGGCCGCGAGGATCAGCGGGCCGGCCCGCAGGTCAGCCGGGATGTCGCCGGAGACCCGCAGCCGGGCCAGCGGGAAAACGACCACGCGGGACAGCGCGAGCATGAACCGCCACATGAGCGGAACGGAGGTGCTGGTCATCAGGCCGCCAATGATCGCATGGGCGTCGCCGGGGACTCGATCACCCGTGCGGCCGGTCTCCGGTGTCACCCGGCCGGGCCGGACGGCGCCGCCGGGTGACCGGGCGGGTCATCCGGGCAGGCCGGACTCGGCGACGCCGAGCCAGTGGTCGACGGTCGCGTCGTCGTGGTGGCGGATGGACCAGTCGACCATGCGCAGGCTGATGTGGGCCCAGTAGGTGTCGCGGCGGCGCTCGGAGATGGCCGCCAGGCGCCGGTCGATCGGGGTGAGCAGCCGTTCGTCGCGGCCGGTGAGCCAGAAACGCAGCGTCACCAGGTCGAAGTGGCGGTCACCGCGGGCGGCGCCGTCCCAGTCGATCAGCCCGGTGACGCGGCCACCGTCGACCAGCACGTTGCCCGGGTGGTAATCGAAGTGCACGAGGTCGTCGCCGACCATCGCCGAGCCGTGGGCGGCGCCGACGGCGTGGACCCGGTCGAGCAGCTCGGCCGTGCGGGTGCTGTGCTCGGCCAGGGGCTGGTGCAGGCAGAACCCGGGGCCGTCGCCGGTCAGGTACAGCTCGGTGGGCTCGGGCGCGGGCACGTCGAGGAGCAACCCGGCCAGCCGGTCGTTGAGCGCGACCATCTGTCGTACCAGGGAAGGGTCGATCGTCGCGGGCGGCGCCCCGGGCAGCCGCTGCTGGACGATGACGCGGGCCCCGTCGACGTGCGCGGCGAGCTCGTGACGGGCGGTCGGGACACCGGCGCGGCGGGCCCGGTCGACCAGCGGGCCGCTGCGGGACCGCCCCTCGGTCAGCACCGACTGCCGGCCGTCGGGCCAGCGCACGTACGCCGCGCCGACCTCCCCGCCGGGGGCCGGGCCCTCCAGGGTCAGGCGCACGCCGGTGATGTCGGCGATCCGCTCGATGATCCGCGGGGCGTCGAGCTTGGCCGTCCGCGGCCACGCCCGGCTCACCGTTCCGGTCACTTCGGCCCCCGCCCGGGTGACGTCACACGCATAGCGCGCACGACCATATCGCCGATCGGCGTCGGCCGCTGTCCGGCATCCGACTCGCGCCGGTTTCCCCGTACGCGGGTCAGCCGGGCCCGCCCAGGCCGAGCACGTCCTCGACGCGGGCGGTCAGCTCGTCCACGCCCAGGCCGGGCTCGACGTCGATGGCCGCCAGCCCGAGCCGCCGCGTCTCGGCGCGCAGCCGCTCGGTGAACAGCGCGTCGCGTTCCAGCAGGTTGGCCAGGGCCGTGCCGGGGTCGCTGGTGCCCCCGGCGATCTGCCACGTCGAGCCGCGGCTGTCGAACGCCGCCCGCCGGAACGCCGGGCTGGGCAGCAACCAGACGGCCCGGGCCGGGCGGGGTACGAGGCCGGGCAGCAGCCGGAACCCTTCGGCGATCACCGGCGGGCCCGGCGGCAGCGCGGCCAGGTCGTCGAGGATCAGGCCGAAGCTCTCCCCGCGGAACCAGTGGAACGTCTCCAGCATGGTCCGCGGCGGTCGCAGCCACCGTTCGTCCATGCTCATGCCCAGGAACGCGGCCAGCTGCGGGCTGGTGGCCGGGTCGCTGCGGGCGGCGTGCTCGCGCATGACCGCGTCGGTGTCGTACAGGCGCAGCCCGTGCCGCCGCGCGAGCCGCCGGGCGACGGTGCTCTTGCCGCCGCCGCTGCCCCCGCCGATCCAGTGGACGTCCATCCGCCACAGTGTCGTACCTCAGCGCCCGGTGGGCTTTCCCGCCACCGCTAGGGTGCGATGAATGGGGAATTTGCGGCTCGAGCCGATGACCGGGGAACAGTTCGTCGACTACCGCAGATACACCGAGGAGCACTTCGCGCAGAGCATGATCAACGCCGGCCGGTCCGAGGCCGAGGCGCGTGCCGAGGCCGCCCGCAGCACGTCCGGTCTGCTGCCCGACGGGCTGGCCACCCCCGAGCACCACGTGTGGACGGCCTACGACGGCGACCTCGACGTGGGGGTGCTGTGGCTGCGTATCCGGGGGACCTCGGCGTTCGGGTTCGACCTGCTGGTGCACGAGCATCTGCGCCGCCGGGGCTACGGCCGGGCGATGATGCTGGCCGCCGAGCAGAAATGCCGTGAGCACGGCGTCGTCACGATCGGCCTGCACGTGTTCGCCCACAACCCGGGCGCGGTGAGCCTGTACGAGCAGATGGGCTTCACGGTCTCGTCGTACAACATGAGCCGGACCCTCTGACACCGTCAGGGCTTGGCGCCGCGGGCGAGCAGGTGAATGGAGGCGTCGGGAATCGTGGCTTCGGCCAGGCGGGCCAGTTCCAGGGTGCCGGCGTTCAGCGACGGGTCGCGGCGGGCCCACTCACCGGTCGGGCCCTCGACGCCGACGACCTCCACCCTGTGCAGGCCGGCGGTCTCCAGCTCGGTGGCGAGCTCGCGGCTGTCATGCAGGTAGGCCACCTCGTCCCAGGTGGTGGTGGCGTCCTCGACCCGGCCGTGGCGCACCGACGCCAGGGTGTGGGCGTGGCGGGCCGGATCCCCGAGCTCCCCGGCGGCCGCGCGGACGAGGACCCGGCCCCATCGTGACAGCGCCGCGGCGATCACGACACCGCCGCGGCGCAGCACCCGGACCGCTTCGCCCAGGGCCCGCCGGCGGTCGCCGGGCGCCGGCAGGTGGTAGAGCGGGCCCAGCAGCAGGACGGCGTCGGCGCTGCCGTCCGGGGCGGGCAGATGACGGGCGTCGGCGACGTGCGCGGGCACCCCGCGGGCCGTGGCCTGGTCGACGTGCCTGGGCACCAGGTCGAACAGGGTGACCGCGTAGCCGTGTTCGAGGAGGTGCCGCGCCTGCCGTCCCGGCCCGCCGCCGACGTCGAGCACCGTCGCCGGGGCCGCGGGCAGCCACCGGCGCAGCAGTTCGGCCGTGCGCTCCCACTCGACGGCGTTGCGCCGCTCGGCCATCCGGCTGTCCTCGTCGCCCGCCGAGTAGTGCCCGATCACGCCGCTCATGAGCATTCTCCGTCCGCCGGCCCGGTTTCATCCTCGCGGCGGCCGCGGCGCGCCGGCAACCCCGCGCCGGGTCACCCGCGGAGGTGGGCGTTGAGCCGGGCCGCCTGACGGGTGAGGTGGTCGCGTTCGGCGAGGTTGGAGGCCGCCCGGGCGGCCTCGGCGTACAACCGGGCCGCGCGCACCGGGTCGCCGGCCTGCTCGTGCAGGTAGGCCGCGGCCGCGGTGTGCCGGGGCAGGGCCGGGTCGAGGTCGGCCAGGGCAGCCAGCCCGGCCCGGGGCCCGTCGGCCTGACCGACTGCGACGGCCCGGTTGAGCCGGGCCACCGGGCTGCCGCCGGTCAGCCGCACCAGTTCGTCGTACCACTCGACGATCTGCACCCAGTCGGTCTCCCCGGCCGTGCGGGCGTCCGCGTGCAGCGCGGCGATGGCCGCCTGGGCCTGGAACTCCCCCAGCCGGTCGCGGGCCAGGGCCGCCTGCAGCACGTCGACGCCCTCGGCGATCAGGCCGGTGTCCCACCGGCCGCGGTCCTGCTCGGTCAGCGGCACCAGGCTGCCGTCGGGACGGGTACGGGCCGGGCGGCGGGCGTGGTGCAGCAGCATCAGCGCCAGCAGGCCCGCCGCCTCCTCGTCCTTCGTCGCGGCGGCCACCTGCCGGGTGAGCCGGATCGCCTCGGCGGCCAGGTCGACCGGGCCGGAATACCCCTCGTTGAAGACCAGGTAGAGCACCCGCAGCACCGTGGCGAGGTCGCCCGGCTGGTCGAACCGGACGCCGGACACGGCCCGCTTGGCCCGGCTGATCCGCTGCGCCATCGTCGCCTCCGGCACGAGGTAGGCCTGCGCGATCTGCCGGGTGCTCAGGCCGCCGACCGCGCGTAACGTCAGCGCGACCGCCGAGGCCGGGCTCAGCGACGGGTGCGCGCACAGGAAGTACAACTGCAGCGTGTCATCGACCGCCGCGCCCGGTTCCGGTGCGGGATCGGCGACGACGAGGTCCTCCCGCTGCCGGCGGGCGGCGTCGGCGCGGGCCGCGTCGAGGAACTTGCGCCAGGCCACGGTGATCAGCCAGCCGTGCGGGTCGCGCGGGCGGTCGCGCGGCCACCCCCGTACCGCCTCGATCAGGGCCTCCTGGACGGCGTCCTCGGCCGCCGCGAAGTCGGCCCCGCGGCGCACGAGGACGGCGATCACCGTGGGGGTGAGGGTCCGCAGCAGGGCCTCGTCCGCCATGCTCACTCCGTGATGGTCGGGGCCGCGGTGTAGAACGGGCGCAGCTCGAGCCACTCGTGGATCGGTTGCCCGCCCGCGCCCGGCGCCGCGGACAACTCACCGGCGAGCTCCAGCGCCCGCTCGTAGCTGTCGACGTCGATCGCCATCCACCCGGCGATCAGGTCCTTGGTCTCGGCGAACGGGCCGTCGGTGACCGGCGGGCGGCCCGGGCCGTCGAAGCGTACGAAGGTGCCCTCGGCCGACAGCGCCTGGTTGTCGACCAGTTCGCCGGTGGTCTCGAGCCGCGCCGCGAACTCCTCCATGTAGCGCATGTGGGCCGACACCTCCTCGGGTGTCCACTGGTCCATCGGCACGTCGTTGACCGCCGCCGGGGCGCCGCGGTAGTGCTTGAGCAGAAGGTACTTGGCCATGGTGTTCTCCTCGATGCGATGGCGGGCACTGCTGGGACGCGATGATGCCGGGTCAGCTCGCGGGTTGCCGTTCGGCGCGCCGCCGCACCAGCTCCTCGACGGCGCTCGGCAGCGTCGTCTCGAAGTCGATCAGCTTCGCCCAGGTCGGGGTCACCACGATGCGGACCATCCCGTCGTACAGCGAACGCACCTCCGCCTCCCACGCGACCCGCTGCTCGGCGGTCATCCGGTAGGTGCCGTTCATGGTCAGGTACTCCGGCGGGATGCCGTCGACGACGTCCAGTTCGGCGCGGCCGCGGACGAGCAGGATCGTGGGCGGGTGGACCTCGGTGTCGATGGTCAGCGCGACCATCGGGTTCGCCCGCAGGGCCGGCAGCTTCGGCGCGTTCTTCGTCGTGCACAGGACGATCCGGGTGCCGTTCCAGGTGAAGGCGATGGGGATGGTGCGCGGCGTGCCGTCCTGGGCGACGTAGCCCATCCGGGTCAGGTCGCGGGCCAGCAGCTCGCGGCTCAGCGGCCGGTTCAGCACCTCGGAGACCTCGTCCGATCGCATGATCGTTCCCCCTGTCGTCGTCCCACTGCCGGCCTCGGGCGGCCGGTGCTGTGGCGGGGACGGAGCCGGCGCCGCGTTCTCGACACGGCCGCGGAAAGATGTATTAAAGTCGCGCGATGTTCACTGTCGAACAGCGCGACCACCTGCGCGAGCGACTCCTGGGTCTGGCCGAGCAGGATGCCGCGATCGTCGGCGCCGCGGTGACGGGGTCCTGCGCTGTCGACGGTGGGGACCGGTGGTCCGACATCGATCTGGTGTTCGGGGTCGAGGGCGCGCTCGAAACGGCCCTGCACCGGTGGGCCGAGGTGCTCTACCGTGACGGCGAGGCGGTCCATCACTGGGACCTGCGGGCCGGGCCGGCCGTGTATCGCGTGTTCCTCCTGTCGAACGGGCTCGAGCTCGACGTGGCGTTCGTGCCCGCGGCCGAGTTCGGTCCGCACGGCCCGAGCTGGCGTACCGTCTTCGGGCGTCCCGCACCCGAGAAGGCGATCCCGGCCGCAAGCCGCCGGGAGCTGACCGGGCTGGCCTGGCATCACGCGCTCCACGCGCGTGTCTGCATCCGGCGGCGCCGCTGGTGGCAGGCCGAACACTGGATCAGCGCCCTGCGCGGCCAGATCCTCGCCCTGGCGTGTCTGCGCCTGGGGTACCCGACCGGCTACGCGAAGGGCGCGCACCTGCTGCCGGCCGACGTGACGGCTCCGCTGAGCGCCACGCTGGTCCGGGTCCTCGACGAAGCCGAGCTCGGCCGCGCTCTCGACGCGGCCGCGAGCGCGCTGATCGCGGAGGTCTCGCAGGTCGACCCGGCGCTTTCCGGCCGGCTCGCTCCGCTTCTCGGCGCCGGCTCGAGCGCACCCTGACGAAGGCGTCAGACCTCGCCGAGCCAGCGCTGGCCGGCTTCGCCGAAGGGTTCCGCTCGGCCCGTCACAGCGGACCGGAGCCGCTCGGCGGTCGACTCGGCCCGGCTGACGACGTCCGGAGGGTAGCCGTATCGCCGTCGGTTCACGGCGAACTCGTCCCGGTCGAGGACCTCGACGGCGCCGGCCGGCCGGGTACGCCAGACGTCGAGGTCCAGATCGACCATGGTGACCTCAGCCGGATGCGGCCACGTAGCCGGCGTGGTGATGTCGCAGTAGACCTCGCACTCGGCCGGTGGGGCGCAGTACAGGGCCGTCCACCACTCGTGCCGCGGGATGAGCATGACCCGCGCTTCGGCGCTGGTGTAGATGGGCCCCTCGTCGCCGCGGTGGTAGACCGTCCCGGCCGGGCACCCCAGCCAGATGCCGTGCTCGTCGGTTCCGAGGCGCTGGGTGGCGTGATGCCAGTGCAGCCGCCCGTCGTACTTGCGGACCACGACACGGACTTCGCTCGCCTCCATGGACGAACCCTAGATCGGGCCGCGCCGCAGGGGTGCGTTCGAGCGGGGTGCTGACAGAACTCGATCATGACGGAAGGCCGTGTCGCCGGCGGTGAGCCGGGCTGCGGCTGGTGAGCGCGCGGGAACAACACGCGGGCTGACCGGGCGGGGCTGACCGGGCGGTTTTGAGCGGCTCGTTGGCGGCCGAGCCGGTCGTGAAGGACCGCGTCAGCGGGAGCGGGGTGGAGCCCCGCGCTGGCGCAGGTAGGCCAGGACGGCCTCGCGGGTGGTGCGGACGCCGAACAACGCCCGGGCCTCGGCTATGCGGCGGTTGGCCGTCCGCAGGGACAGGAATTCGGCTGCGGCGGCCGCGGCGATGGTGTCACCGGCGGCCAGGCGGTCGAGCAGGGCTCGTTGTTCGGGGACCAGGTCGGCCACCGTGCTGTCACCGCCGGCCGGTTCGGTGCTGTCCTGGTTGACCGGGCCGAGGCGGGCCAGGTCGTCGACCAGGGCCCGGCCCAGCGCGGACTCGGTGTCGCAGACCGCGATGATGCCGGCTCCGCGGGCGGCGGCCAGCACCGCCAGTTGCAGGGTGTCGGGGTCGCCGACCCGGCCGTGCAGCACCAGGCGGCTGCCGGTGACGTCCCACGCCGGGTCGGGCAGGGCGAAGCCGTCACGGGCCACCCAGCCGTCGCGGGTGAGTCGGCGCAGCAGGGTGTCGGCGTCGCCGTGATTGGCGACGACGTGTCGGGGAGCGTCGGGCTGTCTGGTCACCGGCCATCCTTGTACGTGTCATTCGTGTCGGTTTCTGGTTGAGGGGTGGCGAAGGCCAGGGCGGCTGCTTCCGTACGGGTCCGGGCGCCGAGCTTGCGCATGCCGGCGCGGATGTGGGTGTCGACCGTCTCGGCGGAGATGCCGAGCTGGCCGGCGATGCGGCGGGTGGGTTCACCGGCGGCGACCAGCCGCAGGACGTCGGTCTCGCGGCGGGTCAGCTGGTCGCCCGAGCGGGGGCTGCGGGTGTCGCGGTGCACGTTGTGGCGGCGCAACCCGCGGCGGGCCCGGCCGGCCAGCACGGTCAGCCCGGCGGCGTCGGCGAGTTGCTCGGCGGTCAGCAGCGCGGCGACGGCCCGCGCGGGGTCGGTGTCGCTCACCCCGGCGGCGAGCAGGCAGCGGATCCGTTCGCGCAGGGCGACGGGCCGCCAGGCCTCCGCGGCGGCGGTGAAGCCGTTGCCGGTGGCCCAGGCGGTCAACGTACGCCGGGCGGCCGTGGGCAGCCCGCCCGGAACCGGCGCGGGGGTGAACTCGCCCAGGTCGTGGGCGGCCCACCGGGCGGTGATCGCGTGCAGGCCGGCCAGCAGCCCCGCGGTCGCCGCCGCCGGGCCGCTGCGGGTGGCCCGGTCCGGTTGCCCGTCCAGCCACGCCGTCTCCTGCGCCACCCACGCGGTGGCCGGGTGCTCCGGCCCGCTGTCCAGATGCGCCCGGGCCGCCCCGAGCAGCCCGGTGTCGGCTTCGATCAGCGCCGCCGCCGCGGTGGCGTAGCCGCGGGCCTCCTCGGGCACGGCCCGGTCGGTGAGGTTGGTGACCCGGCGCAGGACACCGTCGGCGCCGTCCCACAGCCGCGCCGCGAGGGTCGCGGCCGGCGCCCCGGCCCCGGGTGTCGTGGGGACGAGGTCGCCGGGCAGCGAGCCGTGCAGGGCCAGGGCCCAGTCGGCGGCGGCGGTGAACCGGGTCTGCCAGCCGTAGGCCAGGTCGTCGGCGGCGGCCCGGGCGGCGGCCAGGGCGGCGTCGGCGGAGGCGGTGAGCCGGCCGTCGGCGGCCAGCTGTTCGACCAGCAGCCACGCCGACCAGCGGCTGATCAGCGGGTCGCCGCCGGCGGCGGCCGCGGCCAGCGCGGTGTCCCAGCCGGGTGTCCGCTGGTGGGCCTGCACCGCGGCGAGGGCGGCGGCCACCCCGGGCGCCGGTTGCGGGTGCCGGGCGCTGATCTTGTCGGCCAGGTCGGGGGCGTCGGACGGGTCGGTGGCCAGTTCGGCCAGCAGCAGCACCCGGTCGCGGCCGGCCAGCACCGGCCCGGTCGCCGCGTCGGGCACGGACCGGACGGCGGCGCGGGCCCCGGCCGGGTCGCCGGCCTGCAGCAGGGCTTCGCCGCGGAGCACGTCGGCTTCGGGCCCGAGGGGCTCACCGGTCTGCAGCACCCGCGCGGCGGCGGCCGGCCGCCCGGCGGTCAGGGCCGCGTCGGCCGCGGCGATCCGCACCCGCGGGTCGATCGGCACGTCGAGCTCGCAGGCGAACAGCAGCAGCGCCGCCCGGTCACCGCCGGTGCTGTGGTCGGCGGCGATCAGGGCCCGGCGGTGCGCGCCCACGAAGTCACCGGCCGCCGCGAGGTGCCGGGCGGCCTCGGCCGGCGGGGTGAGCTCGGCCAGCCGGGTGTGCAGCTCGACCCGCGCCGGCGCGTCCAGCAGCCCCGCCGCCGTCTCGGCCACGTAGGTCGACACCGGCAGCAGCAGGTCTTCGGCGGCCGAGGGGGCCGGGGCGACCAGGCCCGCGGCGAGCAGGTCGGCGGCGCCGGGGCCGAGCAGCCCGGCCGGGGCGGGCCGTCCGAGCAGGCCGAGCGCGGCCAGCGCCGTGCGGGCCGGGCGGGGCAGGTCGGCCAGGGCGGTCGCGATCGCGTACGCCACCTGGTCGATGCCGGGCCCGGACGTGGCCCGCCCGGCGGCGGCCTGCCGGGCCAGCGCGGTGACGGCCAGCGGGTTGCCGCCGGCCTGGTCGGCCACGGCGGTCAGGGCCGTCTCGTCGAGGTGCCCGGCGGTGCGCCGGGCCAGCTCGAGCGCGGCCGCCCGGTCCAGCGGCGGCACGTCGATCCACCCGGCCGCCGCGTCCCGCAGCGCCCGCAGCGCGGCCGGGGGCAGCCGGTGGGGTGTGCGCACGGCGGCCAGCACCCGGCAGTGGGCGGCCAGCAGCGGCAGCGCGGCCAGGGTGGCCGGGTCGGCGTAGTGGACGTCGTCGAGGACCAGCAGCCCGCCGCGGACCCGGGAGCGGACCGCCTCGGCCAGCAGGTGCACGTCGTCGGCGGGCAGCCGGGCGCGCACGGCCCGCGACAGGGCCAGGGCGGGAACGGTCTGCAGCATCGCCAGCCCGCCGCCGGCGTGCACCGGGCCGGGCACCGCCGCGGCGATCTCGCGCAGCGCAGTGCTCCGGCCGCAGCCGGGCGGGCCGGTCAGCACGACGAGACCGGGGCGTTGCAGCATGGCGGCGGCCTGACGCAGCGCTTCCGCCACCTGATCTCCTTTCCTCTGCGATGTACCGGTGCGGGTGGCACGAACACGGGATCCCCTGCTCGTGCGCTGTCCGTAGGCTGGGCCTGCGGCGGCCGGCACCGGCGGCCCGCCCCGACATGCGAGGAGGGCCGGCAGTGACACCCGCCGTGGTCTGCACATTCTCTCCGACAGTGTGCCCGGCTGACGAGTCGTGGTGAGCGGCCCGCTGAGCGCCAGCGTAGCGACGCTCTGTGACGAAATGGTCCCCCGTGTCGGGTCGGAGGCCGGTAACCAGCTCATACAGATCCGCGATCGACTCGGCGAGCCGCTACGCGTTGCGATTGCGGGTCGTTTGAAAGCCGGAAAGTCGACACTCGTCAACGCGTTGATCGGGCGCCGGGTGGCCCAGACGGCCGTCGGGGAGTGCACCCGGGTCGTCACCCGCTTCCGGTACGGGCCGGCCGACCGGGTCGATGTGGTGTGCCGCGACGGGCAGCGCCGGAGCCTGCCACTGGACGACGACGGCATGATCCCGCAGCGGCTCGGCGTGCCCGCCTCCCGGGTGGCGTACGTGGACGTCACCCTCACCAGTGAGAAGCTGCGCGAGCTGACCGTCGTCGACACGCCGGGGCTGGCCTCGACCGACACGGTGGTCAGCGCCCGCGCCGAGGAGGCCGTCGGTGTGTCGGCCGCCCCGTTCGACGCCGACATCGACGCCGACTCCGCGTCCGAGGTCGCCGCGGCCGAGGCCGTGGTCTACGTGTTCACCCAGGCGGTGCGGGCCGACGACCTGCGGGCCCTGGAGGCGTTCCGGGACGCGTCGGCGCGGCTGGCGTCCAGTCCGATCAACGCGCTGGGCGTGTTCGGCAAGGTCGACACCCTGGTCGGCGGGGCCGGCGACCCGTGGCCGGTGGCGGCGCCGCTGGCCGGGCAGCAGGCCGCGCTGCTGGTCCGCACGGTGTCCGACGTGGTGCCGGTGGTGGGGCTGCTCGCCGAGACCGGCGAGTCGGGCCGGCTGACCGGCGCCGACCGCGACGCCCTGCAACGACTGGCCGGGCTGCCGGCCGCTCAGGTCAAGCTGCTGCTGGCCTCGGTCGACCTGTTCCGGGCCCGGGCCACCGTGATCGGCGCCGAGCAGCGCGAGCGGCTGCTGACCCAGCTCGACCTGTACGGCATCGGGTTCGCGCTGGCCCAGCTGGCCGCCGACCCGGCCCTGTCCACCGGGGAGCTGGTGCGCCGCCTGGTCGCCGCGTCCGGGTTCCCGCGGCTGCGGCACACCCTGCAGGAGACGTTCCGCTGGCGCTCCGACGCGATCAAGGCCGGCTGGGCGTTGTCCCGGCTGGAACGGCTGGCCGGGCACACCCGCGACGAGGGCGACCGGGAACGGCTGCGTGACGCCGTGGAACGCCTGCTGCGCGACCCCGCCTACCACCGGCTGCGGCTGCTCGACGCGGCGCAGCGGGTGGCCACCGGCTCGGTGCCGATGGCTCTGGAGTGGGAGCAGGAGCTGACCCGGCTGGCCACCTCGGAGGACCCGCGCTGGATCCTGCGGCTGCCCGAGGCCGGCGACGACGAGCTGGCCACCGCCGCGGTCGCGGCCGCCCACCGCTGGCGGGTCTACGCCGTCGCCGGCGCCGGCCCGGCCCAGTCCCGGGTGGCGCAGATCGCCCACCGCGGTTTCCACCTGCTGTCCCAGCAGCTGCGCGGCTCGCAGGTGCGCCGATGACCGACCTGACCGCCACCCTGGACACCGCCGTCAAGGACGCCCTGGCCTATGTGCGCACCCACGACCCGGACGCGGGGGCCGAGCTGGCCGAGCTGCGCCGCCGGCGTCTGACCCGCCCCGAGGTGGTCGTGGTCGGCGAGACCAAACGCGGCAAGAGCTCCCTGATCAACGCGTTGCTGGGCGTGCCCGGCCTGTCCCCGGTCGACGCCGCCGTCGCCACGGCCACCTACCTGCAGTTCGTGCCGGGCGAGCCGGGTGCGCGGGCGTGGCTGCCCGGCTCGGCCGACCCGGTCACGATCGACGGGCTGGCCGGGTGGGCGACCGGCGAGCAGCGGGCCCGCCGCATCGAGGTCAGCCACCCGGCGCCGCTGCTGCGCTACGTCAGCCTGCTCGACACCCCGGGGGTGGGCGGGCTCGACCCGGCCCACACCGCGGTCGCGCTGGCCGCGGTGGAACGGGCGACCGCGCTGATGTTCGTGGCCGACGCGTCCGCGCCGCTGTCCAAGCCCGAACTGGACTTCCTGGTCGCCGCCAGCGAACGCGTCGACGCGGTCGTGTTCACCCTCACCAAGATCGACGCCTATCCGGGGTGGCGGCGCATCCTCGACGACAACCAGGCGCTGCTGCGCGCGCACGCCCCGAGGTTCGCCGACGCCGCCTGGTTCGCCGTGTCGTCGGCCCTGGCCGAGCTGGCCGTCGAGGCCGGGCCGGACGACCAGGCCGCCCTCGTCGACGCGTCGAAGATCGCCGAGTTGCAGCACGCGCTGGTCGAACTGGCCGGCCGCGGCCACCAGCTGAGCCTGGCCAACGTGCTGCGCGCCGCCCGCGGGGAGCTGGCCCGGCTCGAGTCGGCCGCGCACGACCGCGTACGGGCGGTGGAGGCCGACCCGGTCCGGACAGCGCAGCTGCGCGCCGAACGGGCCGCGCTGGCCGCCCGCAAACGCACCGAGTCGCGGCAGTGGACGCTGCTGCTGAGCACCGAGACCCAGCGGGCCCGGGTGGAGACCGTCGGGCAGCTGCGCACCCGCATCGCCGGGGTCCAGCTGGAGTTCTCCGAGCGCATCGACGCCGGGCGCGGGGAGACCCTGACGCAGCTGCCCGAACGGCTCGACACCGAGTTGCAGGCCGTCGCCGTGCAGCTGTCCGACCGGCTGGAGGAGACCTTCGCCCAGGTCGGCGAGAAGGTCCTGGCGTCGGTGTTCGACCACGACGAGCGGGCCCAGATGCTGGGCCGGCTCAACGCCACCCTGCGGCACGCGATGGACACCGCCCCGCCGCGCGACGGCTCGGCCGACAACCTGCTCATCGCCCTGTCCGCCGGGGGGATCGCGTTCATGGCCGGGCGCGGCGCCATGCTCGGCGCGTCGGTGCTGGCCGTGGGCGGCGGGCTGCTCGTGCCGGTCGCCGGGATCGGGCTGGGCCTGGCCGCCGGCGGGTACGTGCTGTACCGCCGGCGGGTGCAGACCGACCGGCAGCAGGCCCGCATCTGGCTGCGCGACGTGCTCGGCGAGGCCCGCGCCGCGCTGGCCGACGAGATCGCCAACCGGTTCACCGACCTGCAGTACGCGCTCAGCGTCGCCGTCGACGACGCCGTCGAGAAGCGGCTGCGCGACCTGGACGCGCACATCGCCGACATCGACGCGGCCGCCGCCGAGGACGCGGCCGGCCGGGCCAGGCGCCGCGCCGCCGCCCAGCGCGAGCTCGACGCCGTACGGGCCCGGCTGCACGCCACCGACGCGGCCCTGGGCAAGGCGCGGGCGCTCACCCCCGTACCCCACGACGAGGAGAACCGATGACCGACCACCACGACTTCGGCCACGACGGCCACGACGACTTCCCGATCTTCGAGGAGCCGCACGCCGACCACTACGAACCCCCGCCACCGGACGAGCACCACGACCTGTACGACACCGACGACGCCCCGGGACCCGTCGAGGCGCCGTTCGAGCACCACGACGACACCCCGTACGCCGAACCGGTCGCCGCCGAGGACCACGCCGCGCTCACCGGCGTCACCGCCGAGGACCCGGTCGACGTGTTCCCGGCGACGCTGGACGTGGGCGACCTGCCCGAACCGGTCGACGGGTTCCCGTGGATCGACACCGGCAGCCTCGGGGTGGTGCCCGCCGCCGCCCTGACCGAGACCCCCGACCCGGTACGCCCCGAGGAGCTCGCCGAGTACGCCGGCGTCGACCTGCCCCCGGCGCAGGACCCGTGGGCCGCCCTGGCCGACTCCGACGACCCGGCCACCAGCACCCTCGCCCGGTGGTGGAACGAAAACTGAGTACCCGGCCCCTCCCCGCCGCCCGCACGGGGATGACATAGTTTCGGCGCTGACGATCGACACCTGGAGCCGAAGCACATGGCCGCACCCGGCACCGACCTGACCGCTACGACCGGGCGCCGGGAGCGCACCGGCTGGTACTTCTACGACTGGGCCATGTCGGCCTTCTCCACGACCGTCCTGACCGTGTTCCTCGGCCCGTTCCTGACGACGGTCACCGAGATAGCCGCCGGCTGCCCGCTGGGCACCGACGACTGCACCGGCCGGGTCCACCCGTTCGGCATCGCCGTCGCCGCCGGCTCGTTCTACCCGTACGTGGTGTCGCTGTCGGTGCTGCTGACCGTGTTCGTCCTGCCGGTCATGGGAGCCGTCGCCGACCGGGCCGCGCGCAAGAAGCCGCTGCTGGCCGGGGCCGCGTTCCTGGGCGCCGCCGCCACCGTGGCCATGGTCTTCGTGACCGGCGACCGCTACTGGCTGGGCGGGCTGCTGTTCCTGGTCGCCAACATCGCGTTCGGCGCGGCCGTGGTCGTCTACAACTCGTTCCTGCCGCAACTGGCCGGCCCCGACGAACGCGACAAGGTCTCCAGCCGCGGCTGGGCGCTGGGCTACCTCGGCGGCGGTCTGCTGCTGGCGGCCAACCTGGTCGCGGTGATGCTGCTGTCGGTCGACGGCGACGACCAGCGCACCCTGGACATCGCCCGGTTCTGCATCGTCAGCGCCGGCCTGTGGTGGGCCGCGTTCACGCTGGTCCCGTTGCGCTGGCTCAAGGAACACCCGGCCGCCGGGGCGGCCACCACCCGCGGCAACGTGCTCACCGACGGGTTCAAACAGCTCGGGCACACGCTGCGCAGCCTCAAGGCGTACCCGTTGACGCTGTTCTTCCTGCTCGCCTATCTGATCTACAACGACGGCATCCAGACCGTCATCGCGCTGGCCGCCCAGTTCGGCAGCGAGGAACTCGACCTGGGCCAGTCCACCCTGATCGTGACCATCCTGATCGTGCAGTTCCTCGCGTTCGGCGGCGCCCTGGCCCTGGGCGCGCTGGCCGCCCGGATCGGCGCCCGCAAGACGGTGCTGCTCAGCCTGGCCCTGTGGCTGGTCGTCATCGTCGCCGCGTACTGGCTGCCGGCCGGGCAACCCCTGCCGTTCATGCTGCTCGGCGCGGGCATCGGCATCGTCCTGGGCGGCAGCCAGGCCCTCAGCCGCAGCCTGTTCTCCCAGCTCATCCCGCACGGCAAGGAGGGCGAGTACTACGGCTTCTACGAGATCAGCGACAAGGGCACCAGCTGGCTCGGCCCGCTGCTGTTCGGCCTGATCTTCCAGCTCACCGACAGCTACCGGCTCGGCATCATCTCGCTGGTCGTGTTCTTCGTGGTCGGCGGCGTCCTGCTGGCCTTCGTCCCGATCCGCCGCGCCATCACCGCCGTCGGCAACACACCCCCCAGACTGCTCTGATGGACATCACCATCGACGCCGCCTCGGCCACCCCGCCCTACGAGCAGGTGCGGCTGCGCATCGCCGCGCTGGCCGCCGAGGGCGCCCTGACCGCCGGGGACAAACTGCCTCCCGTACGCGCCCTGGCCGCGGACCTGGGCCTGGCGGCGAACACGGTGGCCCGCGCCTACCGCGAGCTCGAACTGGCCGGCCTCGTCGAGACCCGGGGCCGGCTCGGCACGGTCGTCACCGCCCGCGCGGCCGGCACCTCGGCCCAGGCCCAGAGAGCCGCCCAGGCGTACGCCGAGAAGGTCCAGGGCTTGGGGGTGCCGCCCGAAACAGCGCTGGCGCTGGTCCGGGCGGCCCTCGGCCTGCCGAACGCGGCACCCGGCTGACCACCGGCGCGAAGCCGCTCAGAGACCGTGCCGGGGCTCCAGCTCCTCGTACAGCTCACCCGGCTCGGCGTACCAGACCGGCGCGTCCGGGTCGGCGGTGGTCGCGATCCGCAGTTTCGTCAGGCCGCCGAGCTCGGGCAGCTCGTCCGGGGCGAACCAGCCGACCTCCAGCGACTCGTCACCGTCGGGCCGGGGCTCGCCGCCCACGGCCCGGCAGCGGAACCACACGGCCAGGTACGAGCACTTGTCCCCGTTGGGGTACTCGGTCTCGTGCACGGCCACCCCGGCCAGGTTCTGGATCTCGGCGACCACCCCGGTCTCCTCGGTGACCTCGCGCAGGATCGCCTCGGCGGGCTGCTCCCCCGGCTCGATCATCCCCGCCGGCAGCGACCACTGGCCGTTGTCGGAGCGCCGCAGCAGCAGGATCCGCCCCTGCTCGTCGCGGACCACCGCGCCGGCGCCGGGCAGCAGGAGCAGGTCGTGTCCGATGTGCTCACGCATCCGCGTGACGTATTCCGGGACTGGCATACGGCCGACGCTAATCGATCACGGCCAGCCCGGCCGTCACCCGCCGGTGGGTACGCAAATCCGGTGGACACCGATGCGAGGATCGGAGCATGACTGCGCGGACACCGGCCGGCTCCGACGGGTTCGCCGGCTACCTCGCATCGCTGGCCCGCTCCTGGGAAGCCCTGGCGGCGCCGCACGACGACGCCGCCGTCACCCGCGGCGACGGGTTCTTCGCGGCCCGGTTCGCCCGCCACCCGGTGCTCAACAACGCCGTGCTGCTCGACCCGGCCCGGGTCGGCGACGCCCGGGCGGTGTTCGAGGGCACCGGCTCCTACGCGATCTGGTCGGCCGACGAGCCGGCCGGGGCCGCGCTGGCCGCGGCCGGGCTGCGCCGGGACATGACGACCGTGCCGATGCGGGCCGACCTGGCCGCCCTCGACGAGGCCCCCGGCCCGGACGACGGCGTGCTCGTCGAGGTCGACCCGGGGGTGGTCGCCACGATCTGCGAGGTCGACGACGAGTTGCTGCGCGACGTGCCGGGCCTGCTGGCCTTCGCCACCGCCGGGCACGAGTCGTGCCTGGTGCTGCTCGACGCCGGCGACGACGTCAACGTGTCGTTCGTCGAGACCCGGCCCGCCGACCGCCGCCGCGGCCTGGCCCGCGCCGTCCTGCGGCGGGCGCTGTGGGAGGCCCGCCGGCGGGGTTACGCCTCGGCCAGCCTGCAGTCGACCGAGATGGCCGAGACGCTGTACGCCGGGGCCGGGTTCGTGCCGGTCGGCCGCTGGCAGGAATGGGTGCCCTGACCCGGCACCGGCTCACCGGCCGCCGGGCGGGGCCCCGCGCATGACCAGGATGTGCCACACGTACTTGAGCAGTTGCAACACCTCGGCCGGGGACCCGAACGACGCCCACGCCCGCGGCTCCCGCGTGGCCCGGCCGACCAGCGCCGCGTCCAGCACCTCCCGGCCGTACCGGTCGGCGACGGCCCGCGCCAGCGGCGGCACCTGCGGGCCCTTCAGATCGGCCGGGAAATCGTCCGCGGGCAGCACGAAACCGGGCGCCCACCGCACCGGCGGGCCCAGACCGCGCAGCTGCGCCTCCACCGGCGTACCGCGGAAACCGGGGTCGGCCACGACGGCCGTGACGTCCTCGGCCAGGGTGATGCCGCCGTGGACCTGGGCCTCGACGTAGTCGTCCATCGCCCGGCCCGCGTGCACCCGGTCCGCCCCCAGCTGCCGCACCCACTCGGCGGGCGAGGACGCGGCCAGGTTGAGCGCCCGCCCGGTGCCGGCGACCTCGTCGAGCAACGCCGCCCACACCGCACCGAACGTGGCCGCCGTCCCGAACACCGTCGGCTCCGTGAAACTGTCGCCATGACTGAACGTGGCCCGCTGCGACACGTGAGCGGCCAGGACCAGATGGCAGCTGCCGAACCGCGGCGACGCCCCGTCCGGATGACCGGCCAGATTCAGCGCGCCGTACACCGGCCGGCCCACCGGACCCGCATAGACGCCCGGGAACATGCGCTGCTCCCACCCGTCCCGGTCGCCGCCCGCGAACGCGGTCAGCCCGCCGTTGGAGATCCGCGTCTCGAACTGGCTGCGGTAGACACCCTCGGCGGCCAGATGCTCGGCCACCGTCAGACCGTCGGCCAGCAACCTGTCCGGATGGAAGTTCACCGTGATCGCCGCCGACGGCACCTCCGCGGGCGTCACCTGCGGAAACAACTCCCGCACGTGCCGCAACGCGCGCTCGCCGGCCGACGTCACTTCGGCTCGATCGTATTCGTGATCAGCAGCACCATCAGCAGGACACCCAGCGCCACCCGGTAGTAGATGAAAACGCTGTACGAGTGCCGCGACACGAACCTCAGCAACCAGTTCACCGAGAAGTACGCCACCACGAAACTCACCGCGGTCGCGATCAGCGTGTTCGCCCAGCCCACCCCGGCCGAGATGTTCCCGGCCTCCTCGACGCCCTGCAGCACCGACGCGCCCAGCAGCGCCGGGATCGACAGGAAGAACGACAACTTCGTCACCGTCACCCGGTCGAAGTCACGCAGCAGACCGGCCGACATGGTGGCGCCCGACCGCGACACCCCCGGGATCAGCGCCAGACACTGCACCAGGCCGATGATCAGCGAGTCCTTCCACGTCACATCCTCCTGATGGCGCACCTGGGTGGCCGCGCGATCGGCGAACGCCATCACCCCCGACCACAGGATCAGCGCGCCGGCCACGAACCACAGGCTCCGCAGCGTCGTCTCCACCTGATCCTTGAACAACAACGCCACGATCACGATCGGGATCGCGCCCAGCAGCACCGCCCACCCGAACCGGAAATCCGGGTTGTCCCGCTTGTCCTTGCTGAAAACCCCGGCCAGGAACGCCGGAACCACCCGGACGATGTCCTTGCGCAGGAAGATGATCGTCGCCAGCACCGCACCCGACTGGATGATCACCGTGAACGCGGTGATCGCCGGATCGTCGATCCGGTAACCCAGCAGCTTCTCGAGAATCGTCAGGTGGCCGGTGCTCGACACGGGCAGGAACTCGGTAAAGCCCTCAACGGCGCCCAGCAGCACCGCTTCGAAGATGTTCAACCCCGACCGCCTCTTTGATCCGCTTTTTACCGCCGCCGAGCATAGGGGTCCCCGTCATCCCCCGGCGCGGCGGGCACGCGCGGCAGCGATCATGTAGGCCGGATCACGATCCAGATTGTGCCGGTCCCGGTCGTACCGGCGGGTCGTCCGCGGATCGGCGTGACCCATCGCGTCCTGCACATCCTCCAACGGGACACCCTCGGCCCGGGCTGCCGTCGCGAACGCGTGCCGCAACGAGTGCGGCGACAACCGGTCGGCCTCCTGGATCCCCGCCTCACCGGCCAGCCGCCGGATCAACCGGAACACCGCGTGCCGATCCAGCCGCCCACCCGTCGACGTGACGAACAACGGCCCCTCCGCGTCACCACGCACCGCCAGATAGCCGTCCAGCGCCGCCGACGCCGCCGGAGTCAGAGCCCGGCGCCGCTGCTTGCCGCCCTTGCCGACGAACCGGACCGTCCGATGACCACGCTCCCAGCCCAGATCACCCAGATCCAGGCCGACCAGCTCACCGACCCGCAGACCCAGATCGGCCAGGATGGTCATCACCGCGAAATGGCGCACCCCCGCCGACGCCGCGGCCGCCAGCAGCGCGTCGACCTCCTCCGGAGCCAGGCCCAGGGTCGCCGAATGATCCCGCGACACATACGGGCGGTCCGCCCCGGCCACCGGGTTCGCGTCGATCGCCCGGATCTTCATCAAGAAGTCGTACCAACTCGACAAACCCGACAACTTGCGGGCCACCGTCGCCGGCGCCAGCTTCAACGACTCCAAACCCCGCGCGTACGCGTTCACATCCAGGAACGACACCCGCAGCGGATCAGCGCCCCGCTCCGCACACCACGCCAACCACGCCGACACATCCCGCCGGTACGCCGCCCGCGTGTGCTCCGACAACCGCCGGTTCGCCAGCCACGCCTCCGTGACCTGCTCCGCCGGCCCACCGACGGCCAGCTCCCCACCCTGTCTCGGCACCACGACCATCCGCCCATGGTGTCAGCTTTCGATCACCGCGCCGTCCGCGACATGCCAGCGCCGGCCGAACCCGAGCGCCTCCGCGAAATACCGGTCATGAGTCACCACCACCAGAGTCCCCCGATACCGGCGCAACGCCTCCTCGACCACCTCCAGCGCATCCAGATCCAGGAAGTTGGTCGGCTCGTCCAGCAACAACACCCGCGCCGGGCTGTTCACCAGCACCGCCAGCAGAAGCCGCCGCAACTCCCCCGCCGACAAAGAACTCAACCGCGCGTCCCACTGATCCGCGCCGAACTGATGACCCTCCAGCAGCCGCTCGGCATCATCGAGATACACCGGCACCCGCGACCGGAAGAACTCCATCACCGTCGACCCCGACCGCAACCCGTCCGTGGTCTGCGGCAACACCGCCGTCTCAGGCCCGGCCAGCGCGTTCAGCAACGTCGTCTTCCCCGCCCCGTTGCGCCCCGTGACCAAAATCCGGTCACCGCGCCGCACCTCGACCGCCACACCGTCGAGCAGCACCCGGTCGCCGGCCCGGACAGTCACATCCCGTACGGCCAGCACCACCTCACCCGCGGGCGCCCGATCAGCCGGAAACGCCAACGTCAGCGGCGGCCGCGTCCGGGGCCGCGCGATCCACCGCACCGACTCCATCTGCCGGCGCAACCGCCGCTCCCGCACCTTCGCCTTGCGCGCCACCAACCGGGCCACCCGCCGCAGATGCGGACCGGCCACCCCCAGCCCCGACGCGTTCTCCACCCCCCGCGAGAACTCCTTCGTCCGCTCGATATCCGCCTCCCACCGCCGGCGGTCCTTCTCCTGCGCCTCGAAATCCAGCAACAACCGCTCCCAGCGACGCTGCTTCTCCGCCCGGTACGCCGTGTAACCGCCACCCGGATAGTCCTGCACCTCGGTGTCGATCCCGTCGATCTCCAGGACCCGCGACACCACCGCGTCGAGAAACGCCCGGTCATGGCTGACCGTCAGAACCCCACCCGGGTACGCCTTCAACCAGCCCTGCAACCACGCCACACCCTCGGCGTCCAAATGGTTGGTCGGCTCGTCCAGCAACAACACCTCAGGCTCGTCCAGCAACGCCCGGGCCAACAGCAACCGCGCCTGCTCACCCCCACTGACCTGCCACAACGCCAGATCGTCGGGCAAGTGCGCGATGTCCAGCCGCTGCCGGATCTCGGTGATCCGCGCCTCCGCCGACCACCCCTCGAGAGCCGTCCACCGCTCCTGCACGGCCCCGTACTCGGCCAGCACATCGTCACCGACGGCCAGACGCCGCTCCAGCTCCCGCATCGACCGGGTCACCCCGGCCAGCTCCCCCAGCCCGCCGGTGAGGAAATCACCCACCGTCCCGTCCGGATCGGGCATCTGCTGCGGCACATGACCCACCCGGGCACCCGGCCCGTACGTGACACTGCCCGCCTGCGGCCGCAACTCCCCCGCCAGCACCCGCAGCAACGTCGACTTACCGGCCCCGTTCGGCCCCACCACCCCGACCCGGTCACCGTCCCCGATCACCAGATCGAGCCCGGCGAACAACGGCTCGCCGTCATACGAGCAACTCAGACCGACAACCTTCAACACAAGACCCTCCACGGGGGCGAGAACCGACAGGACAGCGCCTGCGAGCCGCGGCAGCGGCGAGGCGTTCACGAAAGTCGGGTCGCTCTCACATGGAAAAGGGCACTCCCTGCGCTGGACAACAGATCCGACGCCCACAATGCCCGCCCCCGACCACCTCCGCAACCGAAATCCCGCCGCGCCGCCGGCTGCCTTCGCCGTGTCGGTGGGCACGGTCGTCCCCAGGTCCCCGCCTTCGCAACACCGCGAGTCCACCCGGAGGCCCGCCCGCGCAGCCTGAAATCGAAAGGGGGGATGTCGTTGATTCCTTTTTGTTCTTCGGTTTTGGGTTTTGAGGTGCGCCGGTGTTCAGGCGCACGCCTGCTAAGCCGTCCTAGGATGGTGGTTGGTTACTGCGTTCTCGCTCACCTCGGAGTGGGCCCGGATCGATCGGGCCGGAGCGGTACGGAGAATTGACGACGTGCCGAGACCCCCCGCCAGCGCCGGTCCCGGCCGGACCCGCGACGACCTCTCGGTGCTCCGGCCCGACCTCCTCGCGCGGTACGACGCCGAGCTTGCGGGAGCACGGGCGTCGATCCTGGGCCGGCTGCTCGGCGCGGTCGACCGCGAGCCCCTGCCCGGCCTGACCGAGCGTCACGCCGGTGCGGCCACCTTCGCGATCGCCGGCGCCGGCCCCGTGACCGTGCGCTATCCGGTCGAGGCCGCGCAACCCTTCGCCATCGCCCGGGCCGGGCTCGCCGCCGAGGCCGGGGAGCGCCGGTCGATCGTGGACCCGGCCGAGCTCGTACGGCTGCTCTGGGGAGACGTCGCCCTGGCCGGGGAGGTCGACAACAGCGTCGCCAACCTGGCCCTGGCCCGCGCCGACCGGCCCGCCGACCAGCTGCCCGAGGCGGGTGACCCCGACGCGCTCGGGCGCATCGAGCAACTCGTCACCGACGGCCACCCGCTGCACCCATGCTGCCGCACCCGCGGCGGCATGACCGTCGCCGACGTCCTCGCGTACGCCCCCGAACACTCCCCCGTCCTGCGGCTGCGACGGCTGCGCGTGCCGCCGGACCGCTGGTACGGCACCGCCCCGCCGACCCTGTACGCCCACCCGTGGCAGGCCGACCGGCTCGCCGGGCGTTACCCGTGGCTCACCGCCGACGGCGAGTCCGATCCGGTACGCCCGTTGATGTCACTTCGTACCGTCGCGCCCGTGAACGGTGGCCCGCACCTCAAGACCGCGGTCGACGTACGGATGACCAGCGCCGTCCGGACCGTGTCCCCGGCCGCCGTGCACAACGGCCCGGTGCTGTCCCGCCTGCTGCGCCGCCTCCTGGCCGACCAGCCGATCGACCTGCTGGCCGAGATCGCCGCCGGGGCGGTCGTCGTCGACGGCGTCCCGCAACGCCACCTGGCCCACGTCGTCCGCGAGGCCCCACAGCTGGGAGCGGGTGAGCTGGCCGTCCCGCTGGCCGCCTTCGGCGCGTCCCCGGCCCTGCAGGCGAGGGTCCAGGACCCGTACGCGTGGCTGGCCCGGCTGTCCGAGGTGTTCTTCGCCCCGATCACCCGGGTCCTCGCCCGCGGCGTCGCGCTCGAGGCCCACGGCCAGAACACGCTGGTCGTACTCCGGGACGACCGCCCGGCCCGGATGCTCTACCGCGACCTCGGCGGGGTGCGGGTCAGCCCGGCCCGGCTGCGCGCCGCCGGCCTCGAACCCCCCGCCCTGCACGGCGACCTGCCCAGCGACGACCCGGCCGAGCTGCGGGCCAAGCTGTCGGCCGCCGCGTTCGGCACCGTCGCGGCCGAACTGATCGCCACGTTCGCCCGTACCCGCAACGCCGACCCCGACCGCATGTGGGGCATCGTCGCCCGGGCGGTCCGGGCCACCGGCACCGAGGACGCCCCGCACCTGCTCCGCGACCCCCTCCCGGTCAAGGCCACCACCGCGATGCGGCTGGCCGCCGACCCGCTCGACGACCGATGGGCCCTGCTCCCCAACCCGATGGCGGCACACGCATGAACAAGACGCTGCGACCCGAACGCATCGCGCACACCGAGGCCGCCCTGGCCGTCCACGCCCCCGGCCTGGTGCCCGGCTTCCTCGCGGCGCTGCCCGAGGCGGCCGACACCGTCGGGCGGCGGCTGCGCGGAGCGCTCGTCCGGGAAGGGTTGCGCGACATGGGCCCGGGCCCGGCACACGGCTTCGGGCGCGTCGAATACGCCTCGGCCGGCGTCGGCGACCCGGTCGAGCTGCTCGGCGACATCGACGCCCCCGGCTTCGCGGCCGAACTGCGCAACGCGGTGATGAACCTGGCCATCGCGATGGCCCGCCCCCGCCCCGCGGTCGCCGACGACCCGGACGAGCAGGCGATCGGCCTGGAACGGCTGGCGGTGGCCGGGCACAACCTGCACCCCTGCGGGCGCACCCGGCTGGGCTGGGACACCGGCGACGTGCTGGCCCACGACCTGGAGACCGACCGGACCCGGGTCGGCTTCGTGGCCGTACGCTCCGCCCTGCTGATCGGCGACGACGTGTTCCCCGAGGTGGCCAAGCCGGCCGGGTACGCGGTCCAGCCCGTGCACGCCTGGCAGCGCGACAACGTGCTCCCCGACCGCTACGGCGACCTGCTCCGCGACGGCACGATCAGGATCCTCGACGAGGAACGCGACGCCATCCCGACCGCGGCCCTGCGCACCCTGCTGCTGCCCGGCACCGGGCAGTACCTGAAGGTCTCGCTCGACATCCAGGTCACCTCGACCCGGCGCAGCATCAGCATCGCCAGCACCCGCAACGGCCCGGCCGTCTCCACGCTGCTGCACCGGCTCACCGCCGGCGAGGACAACCTGATCCTGATGGCCGAGACCGCGGGCGCCGCCGTGCCCGTCGGCTCCGGCCGCGACCTCTCCGCGATCCGCCGTGACGGCCTCACCGGGCGCCTGCGTCCCGGCGAGCGGGCCGTTCCCGGCGGCGCGCTGCCCCTGCTCCTCGACGAGCTGGTCACCGGCGACCCGGGGGACTGGCTCCGGTCGTACGCGGAACTGGTCGTGCCCCCGCTGCTGCGGCTCACCGCCCAGGGCGTCGCGCTCGAGGCGCACCTGCAGAACTGCCTGCCCACCTTCGTCGGCGGCCGCCCGCACCGGCTGGCCCTGCGCGACTTCGCCGGCCTGCGCCTGCACCGGCCGCGCCTGGCCGCCGCCGGCCACGAGATCGACCTGTGGCCCGGCTCGGTGGTCGGCACCGACGACCTCGACGTGTTCCGCGCCAAGATCGGCTACACCCTGTTCCAGGCCCACCTCGGCGAGATCGTCCTGCGCCTGAACCTCGACGAGGACCGCGCCTGGCGCATCATCCGGGCGGTCGTCGACGAACACGCCACCCCCGACGACCACGCCGCCTTCACCGCGCCCACCGTGCCGCACAAGGCGCTCGTGCGCATGCGGCTCGCCGGCGACGGCGACATCTACGTCCCGGTGCGGAACCCGCTGCATGCGCCCACCTGAACACGTCGTCCGGGCCCTGCTCGACCTGCCCGGCCCGGCCTGCGCCTACGTCTACGACACGGCCACCCTGCGCGCCCGGGTGGCGGCGGTCCGGCAGAGCCTGCCGGTGCCGGCTTCCCTGCTGTACGCGGTGAAGGCCAACGGCCACCCGGCGGTGCTCGACACCCTGGCCCGCGAGTGCGACGGCCTGGAAGTGGCCTCCGGAGGAGAACTGGCCCTGGCGTTACGGGCCGGGGCACGGCGCATCGTCTTCGGCGGCCCGGCCAAGACCGACGCCGAGCTGACCGCCGCCCTCGACGCCGGCGCGCAGATCAACGCCGAAAGCGTCCACGAACTGCACCGCATCGCCGCCCTGCGCCCCGGCGCCGAGGTGGTGCTGCGGGTCAACCGGGCCGGCGCCGCCCTGACCGGCAGCCACAGCATGACCGGCACCCCCACCCCGTTCGGCGTCGACGAGACCCAGCTGCCGGCGGCCCTGGCCGTCCCCGGCGTCCGGATCATCGGCTTCCACCTGCACGCCGTCTCCAACAACCTGGACGGCCACGCGCACGCCGCCTTCGTCCGCGACGCGCTCAGCTGGTCCCAGGCCACCGGCATCCACCCGCGCGTGGTCAACGTGGGCGGCGGCTTCGGCGTCGACTACCTCTCCGACACCGCCATGGACCTCGACCCGCTCCGGTCCATCACCGTCCCGCGAGGCATCGACCTGATCTTCGAACCCGGCCGCTACCTGGCCGCCGACGCCGGCTGGTACGCCGCCTCGGTGATCGACGTCAAGACCACCCACGGCCGTACGTTCGCGGTCCTGCGCGGCGGCACCCACCATTTCCGGCTGCCCGCCGCGTGGGGCTACGACCACCCGTTCACCGTGCTCCCGGTCGACGACTGGCCCCACCCGTACCCCCGCCCGTCGGCCACCGACACCGACATCGACGCCGTCGGCGAACTCTGCACCCCGCGAGACGTCCTGTGCCGGGGCCGGCACGTCACCCAGATCCGCGCGGGCGACCTGCTCGTCTTCGGCCGCACCGGCGCCTACGGCTGGGACATCTCCCACCACGACTTCCTGCGCCACGACCCGCCGGTGTTCCGCATCCTGTAGGGCCTCTGAACGCGTGGCGCTTAGGGTGTGCCTCA
Source organism: Actinoplanes sp. M2I2 (assembly GCF_023544445.1). GTDB lineage: Bacteria > Actinomycetota > Actinomycetes > Mycobacteriales > Micromonosporaceae > Actinoplanes. The sequence goes on from NZ_JALPVJ010000011.1 coordinate 231,107, forward strand.
TGACTTTCCTCTGCTGCTGCGCCGCTGCCGGGCGAACCCGCCGCTCCTGAGCGGCGAGCAACCTCCGCATTGCTCCGCCGCTTCCAACGTCTCCGGCCCCTACGTGTCACGTATCGGCCTTCGTCGTTCTGAAACGGAGCACCCGCATGCCCGAACAGTCCCGCATCGTCGAGCCGTCGCAGCAGATCCGGCCGCTGACACCGGCCGACCTGGAAGCTGTCGTCGACCTGTCTCTCCTGGCCTGGGAGCCGGTCTTCGTCTCGTTCGAGAGAATTCTCGGATCCGCGATCTTCAACCGGTTGTACCGCCCGGACTGGCGGGCAGCGCAAGCCACCGCCGTCCGGAAGACCTGCCTCGCCCCCGACGCCGAATCTTTCGTCCTGGCCACCGGCGACAGCACCCCGGTGGGCTTCGTCGTTCTCCAGCAGGACCGGGACGAGTCCCTGGGAGTGATCGAGATGATCGCCGTGCACCCGGAGCACCAGCGTCGTGGCCACGGCCGAGCCCTGATGGAGTTCGCCATCCACCGGCTCCGCGATCAGGGGCTCAAGCTCCTCAATGTCGGAACAGGTGGCGATCCCGGGCATGCGCCCGCGCGCGCCCTCTATGAAGCAGTCGGGTTCACCGGACTGCCGCTCGTGAACTACTACCTGGCGACCGAGTAGCGCAGAACAAACCGCGGCTGGGCCTGGCCCGTGCGTTCTCGCGCGGGCAGGCTCAGTCGCGGTCCCGCCCGGCCATGCTGCGGCTCCCTCAGGCCGGCCCCCACCTCGCCGGGCAGCGGACACCCGGCCGTGCTCGTCCCCCGTAGCCTCCAGCTGGGGAAGTTCGACGTCGGCGGCCTCCAGGGAGCGGTGAGATATGCGTCAGCGGTGGTTGCGCGTCTTCGGCCTCGGTGCTGCTGCGAGTCTCTTGGGAGGGGCGGCCGGCTGTTCCGCCGACGAGCGTGAAGCCGTTGCCTCGGCCAAGTGCTCCGTGCCGGTGGCCGAGGAGGCCGGTTTCGACGACTGGTTCGACAAGCGAGACACGACGGTGACGGGTCTCGGTGAGGGCCGGTACCGCGTCACCGGAGTCATGCTGAGCCGGCCCGAGGTTGCCCGAAGCGTTGATTTCGTGTGTGAGGTCGCCCCGGACCCGAGCGACCAGCTCCGGGGCTTCAAGGTGACCCTCCTGGAAGTGACACCAATCAACTGACGCCCGAGAGCCCAAGTCGAAACAGGGCTTCTTGACGGGGAGTGGCCCATGGCTGGACCGTCGATCTGACGACCGGCAACGAACGACGTGGGGAGGCATGGTGATTCAGCGCTCGCGGCAACAACGAGGCCGGTGCCCCGTCTGCCGGCGTGTCGTGGCCCTTACCGCCGACGGGAAGGCCACGCGGCACAACAGCACCATCCGGGCCTACGTACCGCCTGAGGAATGCCCAGGCGGCGGACAGCGAACGGAAGCCGCGGGTCCATGAGTGACGACGGCAGCTGCGGGCCATGTGCTGGTTCCGCGGCATCGGGACCTCTCCGGCCTGAGAGCCGGGCCGCTCAACGCCGGCTGCTCACAGGTGTTCGCGGTCCGTCGGCCGCGTATCGACGAGGCTCAGGAGCTCGGCGGCGAACTCGGCCGGGCGTTCGACATGTGGTGAGTGGCCGCAGTTGTCGTAGACGATCTCACGGTAGCTGCCACCGCTCGCCGCGTATCGCTGCAGCACCGCGCGAGTCTGGCCGACCATCGGTTGCGGCGGGCAGGCGTCGGCGCCGGGCCAGTCCGGCACTGCGCCGATCGAGCCCAGGTACGCGCGGTCGAACAGCGACGTATCCGAGACGATCACGTCCCGCTCGCCGCGTACCCAGACGATCGGCGGCTTCTGGGCGGCGTCGACCAAGGCGTCGGCGACGTTGAAGTGGTTGGGCGCCATGGCGTTGAGGACACCACGGTCGCCCGGCCCGAAGAACGGCCAGCTGTCAGCCGGCTTGCTGTCGCCCGGGTAGTTGTCCTCGCCGATCGCGGTGCTGAGCATCGTCGTGAGCAGAAGCTGCTCGTCGTCGCCGAGCGATGCCGGGTCAGCCACGTACAGGGAGCGCAGCACCGACAGCGGGCTGGTCCGCGCCTCGTCGCTGCGGTCGGCCGCCTCGATGCGCGCCACGAAGTCGGGGTTGGCGCCGCCGCCCCCGGTGCCGGCGAAGTCCGCGGTCGTCGGCGTGCCGTCGAGGTCGCGGGTGCCCCCGAACCCGTACGGGCTCAGCGGCGCCTCCAGCAGGACAGAGGCGAACCGGCCCGGGTGGTCGACGAGCATCTGCATGACCACGCCGCAACCCATCGAATGCCCGGCCGCCACCACCGGGCCACCGCGCGGGAACAGGACGCGGTCGTCGAGCAGCGCGGCGACGTCGTCGGCGAAGTCCCGCAGGCCCCGGGTGGCGTCCACCGGCGCCGCCTCGCTGCGGCCGTACCCGCGCAGGTGCGGGGCGACGACCCGGAGGCCGTCCGGGAGCCGGCGGATGAGGGGCAACCAGAATTCCGCGGAGGAGCAGTTGCCGTGCACCAGCAGAACCGGCAAGCCGTCGTCCGGCCCGCCGGCAAGCACGTCATAGGTGACGCCGCGGGCCGGGCGAAGCCACTCGATGTTCTCCATCGGCCGATCCTGGCACAGGGGCTCAAGCAACCCGTACGGCTCGGAGCAGCCGATGGCGTCCTCGGCGCACCACGGATGCCCGGGACCGTCACTCAGGCCGAACGTCCTCGTCGATCTTCAAGCGCACGAGATAGCCGGCGAATTCGAGTTCACCACGGTCGGGTGTCCACCCGTCCGCGAACCGGATCGCGTCGAGCGTGCCGGAGCCGGGAACGGGACCGAGCACAGTCTCCGCTCCACCGGGCGGCGGAGCATACCGGCAACGCACGGCATGGATGGAAGTAACAATCCCCACCGTCGATGTGCCGCCGTCGCCTATGCCTCCATGATGTTCCTCCGCCTTGTCGACGCCACCGGCCGACTCGCTGCCCAGCACGCTCTCCAGCCATTCGGTGTCCGGGTCTCGCAGCGTCCAGGACACCTCGTCACCTACCGCGAACGGCTCCCCGCAGCACTGCATCTGCCAGTTGTCCATCCAGACTCTGATCTCCACCGCCACATACCTTTCTGTTGCCGACAAGGCGCGCACTGTCTCCAGTACCCGTCACCGTGCCGGCGCTGCATCAGTCGATGACACGTCGGCCGGTCCCGGCCACAGGCTCTCCCCTGATACCAGCCTCACAGCACCAGCAGAGTCTCCGCCCAGCGGCGGAAACCGGACTCCGGGGCGCGCTCGCAGTAGCGCCGGAACTGGTCCTGCACCTGCGCCCGGCGCAGCCCCCCGACCACGACCGGCGGCCGGTACCAGGGCAGATCCGGGCTCCCCGGCCAGCCCGCCGCCACTGCGGCACCGCCGTCGGCCGGTGACTCCAAGCCGTAGTACACCTCGTCGACCCGCAAGGCCATGGCCGCGCCCAGGCACATCAGGCAGGGCTCCAGGTTGACCGCGAGCCGCACCGGATGCGGCCGGGCCCGCCACCCGAGCTGCTCGTCGGCCGCGGTCATCGCCAGCAGATCGGCGTGCACCAGCCGGCGCCCCAGCGAGACGTCCCGGGTGAACGCCCGGGCGATGATCTCGCCGCCCGTCTCCACCACCGCCCCGATCGGCAGCTCTCCGCTGGCCATCCCGTCCTCGGCGACATCGACAGCGGCCCCGACCAACTCGTCCGGCGTCATGGGCGCAGGCTACCGACGGTGCCGGCGATTCGGCGCCCGGTTTCTCGCCGGCGGTGAACCGGGCTCACCGAGCCCCGGCATCTGCCGTTATATCTTCGCACCCGATACATTGAGGGCGTGGAGACACCGTTACGCGAACCCACGTTCCTGATCCTCACCGCTCTGGCCGCCGAGCCGCTGCATGGTTACGGATTGATCCATGAGGTGGCCCGGCTCTCCGACGACCGCGTGTCCCTGCGCCCTGGCACGCTCTACGGCGCCCTCGACCGGCTGCTCGACGCGGGTCTGGTCACCGTCGAGCGGGAGGAAGTGGTGGACAGCCGGTTGCGCCGCTATTACCGGCTCACCGAGCACGGTGGTGAGCTGCTCGCCGACGAGACCGAGCGGATGCGCCGCAACGTCGAGGCCGCGACCGCCCGGTTGACCGCCCGCACCCGTCCGCGCCTGCCCCGGCTGAGTGGAGAAACCGCATGAGCGACCTGGAAAGCCGCTACCTGCGGTTGGTCCGGCTCTTCTATCCGGCCGGCTACCGCGACGAGCGCGGCACCGAGATCGTGGATACGTACCTCGCCCTGTCCTCACCCGGCCGGCAGTGGCCTTCGGTCGCCGACGTGAGCGACCTGGCCGGCGGCGGGCTGCGTCGGCGCCTGCGCGTGGTCGGCGCCACCGGCATCGGGCCGGGCCTGCGCCTGGCCGCGATACTGGCGTTGACGACCGCCACCGGACTCGCCGGCGCCTGGATCACGCTGGAGCTCAATCCGTGGACGACGTCGTGGTTCCGCTCCGAGCAGGACGGACTGTCCCTCACTCCCGGCCTCGGCATGTGGTCGGCCTGGCTGCTCACAGCCGTGGCGTACGCGGTCGCCCCCGGCCGGTGGACGCGCCTGGCGATCGGTCTCGCCCTCGCCCTCACCATTGCTGTCGTACCGCTTGCCGCCGTCGTCAACCAGTTCCGGCCTCCGCTGTACATGCTCGTCGCCCAGGCCGGCCTCGGAGTCGTGGCGCTCGCCGTTCCCCGCCGCGGGCCTGGGTGGCTGCGACTCGCGCCCCTGGGCGGCGGCGCCGCGGCGCTACCCATCGCGGCGACCTACGCCTACAACAGTCGCGACGTTGACTACGGGTACTTCGGCTGGCCCGCCGGTCAGGTCCTTCCCGCCGCCGGGATCGCGCTTCTGGTGGTGACGTTGCTCGTCGGCGTGAGGCCGGCGGCCCGCCGTGACCTCCGTGGCGCTTGGGCTCTGCTGGTGCTGCTCGGCCCGATCGGCATGCTGTGGCTGCATCCGCTGGCCGAAGAGCTCGCCGTCAGCCTGTACGGCGGCGGACCGAACGTGGACCGGACCACACTCACGACAGCGGCGGCCGTCGTGTCAGCGACTGCGGTGGCGATCGTCGTACCGGTTGTGCTGCTGGCCCGCCGAAGGGCCCTTCTGCACGCACACGCCTCCGCCGGAGGTCGCCCGGCCCGCGACGGCCTCAGCGCGGGGCGATAGCGGCCGGCGCTGAGGCCGTCGCCTCCCCGCCGGTGGGACAGTCCTTCGGCCTACGGCACGTCCGACACAGCGGCGGCCAGGCGCGTGCAGTGCGGCACGTGGCGGATTCGCGAGCACCACTGTGACAGCGCAACGAACGATGGGCCAGCGGATGGGCGACACCGGCTCCGCGACGGGCGTCATGGCGGGAACGGCACGGTGCCGCGCAGACGCGCACGGCCGAACTGGCGGCTCATCGGATTGTTGACGTCGCTTCCGACCCTCGCTACCTGCTCTGTGTTTTGTACCGAGGGCGGGAGCGGCCCGTAGGGTCGCTCTTCCGGTGTGCTGCTGATCTCGACCCTTAGGGCATCCTAGGATGCTGGTTGCCATCGCCGCTCGATGTCCGAGGGGGGCGGCACCGGCTGCCTGGCCGGCGGGGCGTCTGGAAGGCAGGCTTCCCTTGTCGTTCGACCCGCCGGCACCATCGGTCGAACGCTGCTCGCTGTGGCAGTCTGCTCCCGCCGGTCCGATCAGGCCCTCGACTGACGATCTTGTGAAAACTAGCGGTACGGCTGCTCAGAGGGCATGTGGCTGAGTTTCGGACGTCCCTGCTTCGTGGGAGTCGGTCGTGTCTGATGGGTGGCTGTCCGCTGCTGGGTCACCGTGGATGATGCGGTGGATGGTGGAGCGGCCGACGCTGTATTCCTCGGCGAGGTCGGCCCGGGATAGGTCGCCTTCGGCGTAGCGGGAGCGGATGGAGCGTTGGGCGGACTCGGGCAGCTTGGGTTGCTTGCCGCGGAGTTGCCTTTGCGTTTGGCGACGGCCATGCCTTCGCGGGTGCGTAGCCGGATCAGGTTGGCCTCGAACTCGGCGACCTGAACTGTTCGCCCAGCACAGGGCTCGGCCACTCTTGAGGATCAACGGCACGGTGTCGCCCGGCCGGTCCGTCCCCGGAGCGGAGCTCTCAGCCCGACCACAGACGTCGCGTGTTTCGATGCCGGGGCCTGCAACGGGGGGATCGACCATGGCAGTCAGTATCGGAACCACACCACCGCGGTGGGCGAGGGTGCAACGTGTCGCCGGCTACGGGGCGGCGTTGGCGATGCTGCCGTACTTCGTCGTCAAAACCGTCTGGACACTCGACGGCCTGCGCGGCGGAGGACTGCACGACGGGGCCTGGAGCAGGCTCGACTGGTCGCTGATCAACGGTCTGACCGTCGGTATGGCGGGAGCCGCCATCCTGCTGGGCCTGGCCCTGGGTCAGGGGTGGGGGATGCGGATCCCCGGATGGACGGTGTTGGGACCGGCCTGGATCGGCGGGGGTTTCCTGGTACCGATGATCCTGGTCATCCCGGCGTTACTGGCGGTCGCCCCCGAAGGGGAGGCAGCGCCGGTGACACCGGCGGTGCCGTCCTGGGAGCTGATCATGCTGTCGCTGTCGTTCGCCGGCTTCGGCCTCGCGGTGGCGATCGCTTTCCCGCTCTACGTACGCCACCGCTGGCCCGACGCCTTCACCGGCCGGGCGCCGACGGCCGGCGCGACCCGGGCCGTACAGGGCACCGTGGCGACGGTCGCCGCAGCCGTCGCCGTCGGCATCGGCCTGCCGCAGATGTACTGGTCGCTCGGCGGCACCGCCGGCCTCAACCAGGCGACCCTCGACAACCGTGACGGACAGTGGCACCTGCTCACCGGCAACAGTGGCCTGTGGGCCCTGATCGCCGCCTGGAGCGTGTGGACGGTGACGCGCCGCACCGCGGCGGGGTCACCGATTCCCCTGCTGCTGAGCTGGATCGCGTCCGGCTTCCTGTTCGCGTGGGGCTCATGGAAGGCGGTCTTCGCATTCGCCGTCGTACCCGATTTCCCGCCGCCGGAGCCTCTCTGGGCACTGGCGGGAATCAACCACTTCGGCGCTCTCGCCGGCTTGGCGATCCTTCTCCTGGCACTGATGAGCACAGCCCGGGCCTCCGAGACGGCACAGAAGGTCACAGCACGAGGCGACGTGTCCGGTCATCACCGCCTGAGCCTCGAAGGTCGACGGCCCACGCGAAGTCCCGATTTGTGAGACGCCCGCGCGTCACGCTGCCGACAACTGTTCCCGCCCATTCCGGTTCGAAAGGACACCATGGCTCGCCCCGCTGCACGCATCGAACTGAACACCGCCACCGACGAGGCAATCGACGGCCGGCACCTGCGCGCCATCGCCTTCAACAGCGTCCGGATGCAGTATGTCCAGGAACTTATCGCCCGCCTCGGCGTCGCGCCGACCGGCAGATCGGCGCTGGTGATCGGCAGTGTCCGCGGTGACCTGGCCCGCGACCTGGCCACCCTGGGCCTGCGGGTGACCGCGGCAGACCCGTCCCCGGTCGCCACCGGCCGCGCCCGTAACCGTGACCGGTATCCCGGCCGCGAAGTGCGCTACGAGACCGCCGACGCGGACGACCTGAACCGTCTGGGCGGTCCGTTCGACCTGGTCTACTGCGCCGACACCCTGGAGATCACCGACGACCTCGACCGGGTCATCGGTGCGGCGGCCTCCGTCCTGGCTCCCGGCGGCGTCCTGTTCTACGACACCGTCACGCGCACCCCGCTGGGCCGGATCGTCTACCTCGGCCTGTTCCAGAAACTGCCGTCCACCCGCATCATGCCGCCCGGCCGCTACGCGGCCGCACGCCTGCGCCGGCCCGAAGAGGTGATAGAAGCCCTGCGTGCGCACGGCCTGACCAGTGAAGACGTCCGAGGCTTCAAGCCCAACAACCCAGTCGACCTGATCAAGGCGGTGCTCGCCCGGCGTAGCGGGCGGATTTCCGACGATGGTGTGGCGCCCCTGGTGAACTTCGTGTTGGAGAAGCCCGGCGCCCGCCCGGTGGTGACCTACCTGGGCTGTGCCCGCCGGGCCTGATCCTCAACGGCCTGCGCCCGGGGCGCGGTGCTCGCTTCGAGGCCGTCGAACAGCAGACGTAGGCTGATCCGCCAGCCGCTATGCGTTGTCTCCGGGGTCGTCGGGGGCGAGCCGACCGCAGGGGCGTGACCACCCCGGTCGTCGGCGAACCTGGCGGTGGCGTTCAGGAGCCCAAAGCGGGTTCGATATGTGCGGCGGCCGGGCTGGACTTTCCCAAGGCCATCCCCCCAGTGAGCCTCGTGAGGACGCCTCGCACTCACATCAAGATCACCGGTACCGTGATTCTCGCGAGCAATAGTCCTCAAGTCCCGACCCGGGTCATTCCGCGGCCGCAGCATCAGGATCCCGCAGGGGCCGACGCGCGTCGCCCAGATCGGGAGCGGCGAACGCGCGATCCCGCAGGCAGCGCAGCACGCCGAGCAGCGCTATCACCTGGTCCTCGTCAAGTGGCCGGGGTACTCGCTGGACGGTCTTGACGCGCACCGCCCGGCGCACCGGCCGTTGCCGACTGGCCCTGCCCATGAACGGCTGGTGCCGTTCGGATACTCGTGCCAGCGCCGGGTCGGGGCGCTTCTCGATCGGGTTCGCCGTGTCCAGACGGCCGGCGAGGATCAGGTACTCGTAGAACGACGATACGGCCGCGAGGATCCGGTTGACGGTCGTCGCGGCCAGCTTCGTCGCCGGCGTCCCGGCATCGGTCGTCCCCGCCACCACCTCGATCGGCTCGCCCGTCTCATCGAGCAGCTCAACCCGGTGCATGCCGTTCTCACGACGGTGCTTCCCGACCCGCACGACCACCTCCGCGACCGCCCCGCTGGACGATGCAAGCAAACGCCCGCATCCAGCAACGGGGCACGAGGTGTCCAGGTAACCGCATGCGAACCGGTATCCGAAATGAGCACCTGAGGCTGGCGTCCGCCGTCCCGGCGGTACAGCAGGTCGACCGCGTTCAGCGAGTCGCCGGTCAGCTCAGCGGCCGGAACGGGGCCAGGGTCGCGCGGATGTGGTCGGCGGCGCCCCAGTCGTCGTCGAACTGGGCCAGGACGGCGAGGTGCTGGCGCAGCTGCAGGATCGGCATCCGCGCCGGCCAGCCGGCGTCGAGGGAGGTCAGCTCGGCGTAGCGGGTGAAGAACCGTTGCGCCTCGGGCGGGGGCACGGTGGTCCACACGTGGGCGAGGTCGACTTCGGCCCACGTGTACGACACCGCGGGGTCGATCAGCGCCGGCCGGTCGTCCGGGGTGGCCAGCAGGTTCTGGGTCCACAGATCGCCGTGGGTCAGGGCGGCCGGGCGATGGGGCAGCAGCTCGGGCAGGCGTTGGCACAGGCGCTCCAGCGCAGCACGGTCGGCCGCGTCGAGGGCCGCGTCCACGCGGGGCTCGCCGAGCCACCGCAGCAGCCGGTGCTCGGCGAAGAAGGCGAAACCGTCCTCGCTCCAGGTGTTGATCTGGCGGCGACGGCCCAGCCAGTTGTCGCGGTGCCACCCGAAGCGTGGGTGGGTCGTGCTCAGATGCAGGCGGGCCAGCGTGTGCGCGAACTGCTCCCAGAAGGTCTCGCTGGACGGCCTCGGCTTCAGGACCGACAACACGAGCAGTTCCCGGTCCGCATGGATCACGTCGGGGGTCGGCACGCCGCCGAGTTCCCGCAGAGCCGTCAGCCCTTCGGCCTCGGCGGCGAAGACGTCGTCGTCCGGAGTGTCGGCGAAGGCCTTGACGAACACCGGCGGCGCACCCCGGCGGGTTGCTATGCCGGCGAGGGCCGCCAGCCCGCCTGTCACCGGCTCGACCGTCACCACATCGCGGATTCCGGCTCGCCGCAGGCCGTCGAGGAGGAACGCCGCCGGGTGCATCACGAAATGTTCTCCTGCCGCGGTGGCTGATCGCCGACACCGGCTCTCAGGTCTCGAGACGGTAGACCTTCGAGTCCCGGCGGTGGAAGCCGAGCCGCTCGTAGAGCCGATTCGCGGCCTCCCGTGCCGGGCGTGAGGTCAGGTCGACCGTACGGGCTCCGTCGGCGCGGGCGAGGTCGATGGCGGCTTGCGTCAGGGCCGCGCCGACGCCGTGGCCGCGCGCCGCCTCGTCGACCACGACGTCCTCGATCCAGGCCCGCAGGCCCGACGGGATGGGAAACGTGACCAGGGTCAGCGTGCCGACGATGATGCCGTCGAGCCGGGCGACGAGCAGGCGGTTCCCCTGCCAGTCGACCAGCGTACGCAACGCCGCCGCGTCGAGGGGGCGGGCCGAGCGCGACAGTTGGGGCAGCAGCCGGGCGAAGGCTTCGACCACGTCCTCGGTGATGTCCTGGACGACCGCGATCTCGACGCTCATGGCTGTCGACCCTAGCCGGACCCGTCCCTAACCGGAGCGGGCGGCCAGGAAGTCGGTCAGGGAGCGAGGTGGGCGGCCGGTGACCCGTTCGACCGTGTCGGTGGTGCGGTCCTCGGCGCCGCCGGCGATGGCGACGTCGAGGCCGGCCAGGAACGGCGCGAAGTCGGCCGGCAGGCCCGCGGCCGTGAGCCGGGTGGCCAGTTCGCCGGCCGTGACCGCGCGGTGGCGGACCGGGCGGCCCCAGTGGACGGTCATCCGCTCGGCCACCTCGGCGTAGCTCAGCGGCTCGGGGCCGGTGAGGAGGTGGTCGGTGTTGTGCGGTTCCGGGTCGGTGAGGGCGCGGACGGCGACCTCGGCGATGTCGTCGGGGTCGATGAAGGCGACCCGGCCGTCGCCGGTGGCGCTGACGATCTCGCCGTCCTCGCGGGCGGAGACCGCGTGCGGGTGGTCACCGACCACGTTCTCCATGAACCAGGACGGGCGCAGCACGGCCCATTCCGGCAGGATCTGGCCCAGCCGGGCGTGGACCCGGCCCAGACCGGTCTCGCCGGGCGGGATCGCCGACGACGAAAGCAGGACCGCGCGGGTGACCCCGGCGTCGCGGGCCCGTTGCAGGAACGGGACCACGACCGGTTCCGGATCGGGTACGCCCACCGGGGGGAGCACGTACGCCGCGCGCACGCCGGCCAGCGCCGGGGCGTGGGTGGCCGGATCGTGCCAGTCGAACCGGACGCCGCCGTCCGGGGGCCGCCGGGCCGCCACCCGGACGGCCTGACCGCGGTCGTCCAGTTTGCGGGCCACGAGCCGGCCGGTGGTGCCGGTGCCGCCGAGGACGAGGATCATCGGACCAGTCCCCCGCCCAGCAGTTCCCGGGTCACCAGCGGGTTCCAGTAGTCGCGGTAGCGGACGATCAGCCCGTCGCGGATGGTCAGGACGGCGATGTACCGCAACTCGTACGGCTTACCGGTGGCCACGACGAAGCCGGAGGCGTCGATCTCGGCGACGATGACCTCGGGGTCCTTGGTCTCGTGCAGCGCGATGACGGTGAACTCCCGCAGGTCGAGCAGCTCCGGGTAGTGCAGCAGGTAGCCCTCGAGCGCGGCCCGGCCGGCGACCTCGGTGGGCTGGCCGGGCGGGGCGAACGGGAACTCCATGACGGCGTCGTCGGCGTACAGGTCGATGAAGCCGGCCATGTCCTTGGCCAGCAGCCGGCGCGCGGCCTGCTGGAGGACTTCGGCGGGGGTGGCGGTCATGTGCGGGTGCTCCTCGGGTCGGAGGCGGTTCACGCTACGATGCGGACCAGTAGTCCGTATCCACTATACGGACTGACGGTCCGGTTGACGAGGGGGTCTCCATGCGTGCCGACGGCGCCCGGAACCGCGAGGTCGTGCTGGCCGCCGCGGGCAGGCTGTTCGACCAGGTCACCGACCCGGACCAGATCACCATGGACCACATCGCCGCGGCGGCCGGGGTGGGCAAGGGCACGCTGTTCCGCGGCTTCGGCGACCGGGTCGGGCTGATCCGGGCGCTCTACGCCGACCGGTCACAGGATCTGCAGGCGGCCCTGAGCACGATCGACCCCGGCCCGGCGGCCGGCGACCACCCCGGGCCCGTCAAGGTCACGGCGGGCAGGGACCACACCGGGCCCGGCCCGGCCGAGCGGGTCCTGGCGGCGCTCGGGGCGATGCTGGACTTCAAGCTGGCCAACTCCACGCTGACCCGGGCCCTGGAGAACGCCGGCGCCGGCAGCCCGTTCGACAACGAGCTCTACAACCTGTGGCACGCCCGGCTCACCAGGATCGTCGCCGAGGCGCGCGGCCCGGAGAACGCCGACTACCTGGCCCACGCGCTGCTGGCCGCCGTGCGCAGCGACCTGCTCCACCAGCTCCGTGACTGGCCCCGCGCCCGCCTCGAAGCGGGATTGTCGGCTCTGGTCGACGCGATCCTCCCGAGCTGACGTCGGCGGGCGAAGGCCCGACGGTCAGGGTCCGGCGGCCTGACCGCAAGCCCAGCGGTCAAAGGCTTGCCGCCCGGCTGACGGCCTTGCAGTCAGAAGGCCGGTTGGAACCGGCGGTCAGCGTGACGGCGACGGCGGCGGGGCCGGGCGGACGCGGCGCAGCTCGCGCAGGGCCTGGCGGCGGACGTCGCCGGTCAGGGTGTCGATGTAGAGCGTGCCGTTGAGGTGGTCGGTCTCGTGCTGCAGGGCGCGGGCCAGGAAGCCGGTGCCGTGGATGACCAGCTCGTCGCCGTTGCGGTCGAAACCGCGGGCGGTCACCGACATCGCCCGCTTGGTCGGGAAGTAGAGGCCGGGGATCGACAGGCAGCCCTCGTCGTCGTCCTGCTCGCCTTCGAAGTCGGAGAGGACCGGGTTGATCAGGTGCCCGATGGTGTCGTCGACGTTGTACGAGAACGCCCGCAGGCTCACCCCGATCTGCGGGGCGGCCACACCGGCCCGGCCGGGCTCGCGGACGGTGTCCTCCAGGTCGTCGATCAGGGCGCGCAACGCCGCGTCGAACGTGGTGACCGGGTCGGCCTCGGTGCGCAGCACCGGGTCGCCGAAGATCCTGATGGGCCGCACTGTCATGGCGCACAGGTTATCCGCCCATTACGGGCACCCCCGGCCCGGGCCCGCGCCGGGTCAGGCGAACAGGGCCAGCTGGTCCTCGGCGAGGAGTTCGCGCAGCCGGGCCAGCGAGCGACGGGTCTGGCTCTTGATCACGCTGACCGGCAGGTCGAGGACGTCGGCGACGCGGTCGACGCTGTAGTCCTCGAAGTAGCGCAGGACGACGATCGCCCGGTCCCGTTCGGGCAGGTGGGCCAGCGCGTCCAGCATGGTCAGGCGCAGCTCGGGGCTGTCCCGGTGGACCGGTTCGGGCAGGACCGCCGTGGTCGACTCGCTGGAGGATCGGCGCCGGCGGTGGTCGAGGAAAACCCGCAGGAGGATTTTCTGCGCGTAGGCCACCAGGTTGTCCGACTGGACGGCCCGGCGCCAGCTCAGGAACAGCTTGGTCAGCGCGGTCTGGGTGAGGTCCTGGGCCAGGTGCCAGTCGCGGCACAGCATGAACGCGGTGGTCCGCAGCCGCTCGGCGTGCGCGTGGGCGAACTCGGCGAACTGCTCGTCGTCGGTCATGACACGAGCACCGGCACCCGGCCGAACTCCCTCGCGCCCGCCTTGATCAGGTCGGGGTCCATGGTGACGCCCCACCGCGCGTCGGCCGCGACCGTGGCCGCCTCGTCGGCGGTGAGCGCCCGGGGACCCCGGCTGGAGCCGGTGAGGCAGGACGCGACGTCGACCTGCACGGCCGTGCCGTCGGGCCAGCGGGCGATGGCGACCGTGTCCTGCAGGCAGTTGTCGGCCACGTGCAGGATCGTCACCGTGGCCGTGCCGCCGCGCGGTGGCCGGGCGCCCTCGACCGGCAGGAGGCCGACGGTCACCCGGAGCAGGCCGGGCCCGGTCCCGCGGTCGAGCCGGATCTGCACGTGCGGGTCGCCGGCGCCCGAGACGGCCGCGTTGCTCGTCCGCCCGGCCGGCAGAAGCTGCGTCAGTAGGTGAAGCATGGCCCCCGTTGTCGCTTTCTCGCGCGTTCCGGCGGCTTGATCGACGCCGCTGTGGATCGCCAACGTACGCCCGGGGCGGCCGGTCAGGAGGGCAGTCGGGCCTACTGGCACAGATCCGGGAGAGACCGTGGCCTTTTGGGCGGCCTGGCCGGGCGCATTGGGCCACGCCGTCGCGGCCGGTGACGGCGCCACCACCGGGGCGGCGGGGGCGGACCCGACGCCGGCGGAATGGCGGGGTTCCGAGTACGCGGCCACGCCACCGGCCAGGACCAGCGCGAGGACCGTGGCGGAGCCGCCCGCCATGAACCCGGCCCGGCGGCGTCGCCGGACGCGGCGCCCGTCGCGCAGGGCGGCGCCCACCACGTCGCCCAGCGGCGGCGGCCGCTCGTTGTTCAGCTCCGCCCGCAGCAGCGCACGCAGGTCTTCGGTCACAACCCACCCTCTCCGCACCCGTCTCTGAACCCAGACGTGCCGACCGGGCCGTTCGGTGACCGTGGCGGAGGCCTCGAACGGGTCCCATGGTGCCCGCCGCGGCCCGATCCGGCCAGCCGGGGCGTCAGGCCGGGGCGGCCACGGCGTACGTCAGGTAGGCGAAGGGCCCGCGCCGCTCGACGCCGGTGAGGCTCAGGCGCGACGAGCTCAGCCGGCGCGGCAGCAGCGGGGCGCCGCCGCCCAGGGTCACCGGGGCGACGCCCAGGATGATCTCGTCGAGCAGGCCCGCGTCGGCGAACGTGGCGGCCAGCTCGCCGCCGCCGACGATCCAGACGTTGCGCCCGCCGGCGGCCGCCGTCATCGCCGCGTGCACCGGGCGCACGTCACCACGCACGAAATGGACCGTGGAACCGGGCAGCGGCGGCAGGTCGCGGTGGGTGAACACCCAGCACGGCACGTCGCCGTAGTACTCCCGCCACTTCTGCGGCTGCTCGGCCAGTCTCTCGTGCGCGAACACCCACTCGTACGTGGTGGCGCCCATGGCGAACGCGCCCACCCCGGCGAAGAAGGCCGCGAACGGCTCGGTGCCGGTGTCGTCGGCGCGCCCGTCGCCGGTCTCGAAGAGCCAGTCGAGCGAGTTCTGCCGGTCGGCGATGTAACCGTCGATCGACGTGGCCGTGTAGTACTGCGTCTTCGGCATGCCCGGCACTCTCTCACCGGGATACGACAAGAACCGGGCTCAGGGAAGCACGGCGGCGGCGAGGGCGGTCCTGACCGGCGCCAGCTTCGCCTCCGCCTCGGCCACCTCGGCCCACGGGTCGCTGTCCCAGGTGATGCCACCGCCGGCCCACGCGTGCACCCGCGACCCGTCCACCGCGACGGTACGGATGGTCAGCCCCAGGTCGAGGTGGCCGGGCCCGACCCACCCGACCGCGGCCATGCTCACGCCCCGCCCGACCGGCTCGAGCCGCGCGATCTCGGCCAGCGCGGCGATCTTGGGGGCCCCGGTCACCGATCCGCCCGGCACGAGCGCCCGCAGCAGCGAGGCCAGATCGAGCTCGCCCACGACCGGCGCCGACACCACCGACTCGGCCTGCCACAGACCCGACCACCGGCGTACGGCGAAGAGGTCCTCGACCTCGACCGGCCCCAGCCCGGGCAGCCGGGCCAGGTCGTTGCGGGACAGGTCGACGATCATCACGTGCTCGGCGCGTTCCTTGGCCGACGCGAGCAGCTCCCGGCGGCCCAGCGCGGTGGCCGGGCGGGTCCCCTTGATCGGCCGGGTCACGACGCGGCCGTCGCGCACCTCGACGAGGGTCTCCGGCGAGGCGGTGGCCAGGGCCCAGCCGTCGCCGGCCAGCACGCCGCCGTAGCGGGCCCCGGGCAGCGCGGCCACCCGGCGCAGCGCGGGCAGCGGATCCCCGCCGTACGGCGCGCTGGCGTGCCCCACGACGTTGACCTGATAGACGTCGCCGCGCCCGATCGCCGCCCGCACGGCCCCGACCGCCGCGGCGTGGGCGGACGGGGTCCAGCTCGGCGTCCACTCCCCCAGGGTGAAATCCGGCCGGGCCGGCTCGGGGCGGTCGTCGCCGGGGACGTGTTCGTAGACCACGGCGTAGACGTCCGGGATCGACGGCACGGGCGAGGGCGCGCCCGGAGCGCCGCCGGCCATCACGGAACCGGCATCGGCCGATACGTACAGTGCCGCTCCGCAGATCGAGCCAGCGCCGATCGGCCGGACGTGGTCAGCCGTTCGGCCAATGTTTCGCACGCTCAGTCCGTTGTCGGCCAGGAACTCGGAGACAAGCTCTGCGGGGTCGCCACCGTCACACCTGGACCAACGGAACCATGTTGACGCACGGTGACCGCCCTGGCAGGACCCCGGAGCACCCGGCGGAGCGACGAAGGGGGGTGCCGGGAAGTGGCCGATCGACCGGCTTCCGTGGACCATCGGAGACGAGGATTCTGTCAATGGCGACACCGTCACCGGCTCGAACCGTCGTCGTTCGATTTGAGGTAACGTCCGTCACCGTCGTTGTGAGTCATCACACAAGCCCCCCGACCGGAGAAACACCTGATGTGCCAGCACATGAACCCCTGCCCCACCGCCGAAGCCGTCGATCGTGAGGCCGCGCGGACCGTCGCGACGTGCCGCGAGCAGGGCTGGAGCCTCCTCTGCAACGGCGTCATCGTCTTCGAGGACACCGGTGAGATCCTGCCCGACGGCACCATGATCGAACCGCACCGCGGTCCGGCCCCGCACGCCCTCGCGGCCTGACGGGGAAGGACCTGAAAACCCCCGGAGAGTTCGACCCACATCACTACTCACCGTAGTTGAATGCATCCCCTGAGCCGGACGATTCCGACCCGGACGAAGCTAGCCGGATGTTCTACCCGCGCGGACAACGACGACACGCGCGACGCGGGACGAAGCGCGCCCCCGACCCGAGGGCGCGCCCCATCGCTCATCCGAAACGCCCTCAGTCCTCGAACGCCTCGGGCGCCGGGCACGAGCAGACCAGGTTCCGGTCGCCGTAGGCCCCGTCGATGCGCCGCACCGGCGGCCAGTACTTGGCCGTCCGGTCCACCCCTGACGGGAAACCGGCCACCGACCGCGGGTACGCGTGCTCCCACTCGTCGGCGGTGACCGCCGACGCGGTGTGCGGGGCGTTGGCCAGCGGGTTGTCGCCCTTGGGCCACACCCCGGCGGCGACCTGGTCGATCTCGCCCTTGATGGCGATCATCGCGTGGACGAACCGGTCGAGCTCGGCCAGATCCTCGCTCTCGGTCGGCTCCACCATCAGCGTGCCGGCCACCGGGAACGACATCGTCGGCGCGTGGAAGCCGTAGTCGATCAGCCGCTTGGCCACGTCGTCGACCGTGACACCGGTGGCCTTGGTGATCGGCCGCAGGTCGAGGATGCACTCGTGCGCGACCAGCCCGCCGGAGCCGGTGTAGAGCACCGGGTAGTGCTCACGCAGCCGCGAGGCCACGTAGTTCGCCGTCAGCACCGCCGTGCCGGTGGCCGCGGCCAGGCCATCGGGGCCCATCATCCGCAGGTACGCCCACGAGATCGGCAGGATGCCGGCCGAGCCGTGCGCCGCCGCCGAGACCGCGTGGTGGTCGCCGGGCTCCAGCGGGTCACCGGGCAGGAAGTCGGCCAGGTGCGAGCGGACCGCGACCGGGCCGACGCCGGGACCGCCACCGCCGTGCGGGATGCAGAACGTCTTGTGCAGGTTCAGGTGCGACACGTCGGCGCCGAACTTGCCCGGCCGGGCGAAGCCGACCAGCGCGTTCAGGTTGGCGCCGTCCACGTACACCTGACCGCCGGCCTCGTGCACGGCCGCGCACAGGTCGGCGATCGAGGACTCGTACACGCCGTGGGTCGACGGGTAGGTCACCATGATCGCGGCGAGCGAACCGGCGTGCTTCTCGATCTTGGCGTGCAGGTCGTCCAGGTCCACGTTGCCGGCGTCGTCGCAGGCCACCACGACGACCCGCATGCCGGCCATGACCGCGCTGGCCGCATTCGTGCCGTGCGCGCTCGACGGGATCAGGCACACGTCGCGGTGGGCCTCGCCCCGCGAGCGGTGGTAGCCGCGGATGGCCAGCAGACCGGCCAGCTCACCCTGCGAGCCGGCGTTGGGCTGCACGCTCACCGCGTCGTACCCGGTGATCTCGGCCAGCCAGCCCTCGAGCGTGGCCACCAGCTGCTCGTAGCCGGCGGTGTTGGCAGAAGGGGCGTACGGGTGGATGTTGGCGAACTCGGGCCAGGTGACCGGTTCCATCTCGGTGGTCGCGTTGAGCTTCATCGTGCACGAGCCCAGCGGGATCATGCCGCGGTCCAGCGCGTAGTCCCGGTCCGACAGCTTGCGCAGGTAGCGCAGCATGCTCGTCTCGGAGTGGTGGGTCCGGAACACCGGGTGGGTCAGGTAGTCGCTCGTCCGGCCCAGCCCGCGCACCCCGGAGACGGCCGGCTCGGCCGCCGCCGCGCCGAACGCGGCCAGCACGGTCGCGACGTGCGCCTCGGTGGTGGTCTCGTCGGCCGAGACCGACACGCGGTCGTCGTCGACCAGGCGCAGATCCACGCCGTCGGAGGCGGCCGCGGCGACGATCGAGGCGGCCCGGCCCGGCACGACAGCGGTCACCGTGTCGAAGAAGGCGTCGTGCGTCACCTCGACACCGGCCGCGGTCAGCCCCCCGGCCAGCGCCAGGGCCCGCTCGTGCACCCGTGCGGCGATCGCCCGCAGACCGGCCGGGCCGTGATAGACCGCGTACATGCTGGCCATCACGGCCAGCAGCACCTGCGCCGTGCAGATGTTGCTCGTCGCCTTCTCGCGGCGGATGTGCTGCTCACGGGTCTGCAGGGCCAGCCGGTAGGCCGGCGCGCCGTCCGCGTCCTTGGACACCCCGACCAACCGGCCGGGCAGCGACCGCTCGAGCCCGGCCCGGACAGCCAGGTAGCCGGCGTGCGGGCCACCGAAGCCGAGCGGCACCCCGAAACGCTGGGTCGTGCCGGCCGCGATGTCCGCGCCGATCTCGCCCGGCGCGCGCAGCAGCGTCAACGCCAGCAGGTCGGCCGCCACGGTCACCAGCGCGCCCTGCTGATGGGCCGCCTCGATCAACGGCTCGTGGTCGCGTACGGCGCCGGAGGCTCCCGGGTACTGCAGGTGCAGGCCGAAGAAGTCGTCCGGCAGCGGGGCGCCGGCGTCCAGGTCGAGCAGGTGCAGCGTGATGCCGAGCGGCTCGGCCCGGGTCCGCAGCACCGCGAGGGTCTGCGGCAGGGTGTCCGCGTCCACCACGTACACCTGGGACTTGGACTTGGAAGCCCGCTTGGCCAGCGTCATCGCCTCGGCGACGGCCGTGCCCTCGTCCAGCATCGAGGCGTTCGCCGTCGTGAGGCCGGTGAGGTCGGTCACCATGGTCTGGAAGTTCAGCAGCGCCTCGAGCCGGCCCTGGCTGATCTCCGGCTGGTAGGGCGTGTACGCCGTGTACCAGGCCGGGTTCTCCAGCACGTTGCGCCGGATCACGGCCGGGGTGAACGTTCCGTAGTAGCCGAGCCCGATCATCGAGGTCGTGACCCGGTTACGACCGGCGATCGCCCGCAGCTCGGCGATCGTCTCCTCCTCGGAGGCCGCCGCCGGCAGGTTCAGCGACCCGTGCCAGCGGATCACCTCGGGGATCGCGGCGTCCATCAGAGCGTCCAGCGACGCGTACCCGATGGCTTTGAGCATGTGGGTCTGCTCGTCGTTGTCCGGCCCGATATGCCGGGAAGCGAACGTCATGACGGCTCCTAAGAGAGGTCGACAAGGCGGCCTCCCCCTCTGTCACGCCGCGCACGCACGAAAGCTTCAGAGTCGCTTGCCCACGCGGTCCTTTTGCCTGAGAGGTTCCGGGGAGGATTTGCCCCTTCGGCGCCGTCGCGAACCACTGAGATGCGATCGGTCTCTCCCGCATGGCTGGCAACCAACCTACCAGCGGCCATGTTTCCGACGCGTGTCTCTAGGGTGGGGTTGTGATCTACACCCCCGCGGGCGACCGCTACGACACCATGCCCTACCGGCGGACCGGGCGCAGCGGCCTGCGCCTGCCCGTCATCTCGCTCGGCCTGTGGCACAACTTCGGCGACGAGCGGCCCTGGCAGCGCCAGCGCGACATCGTGCGCCGCGCGTTCGACCTCGGCGTCACCCATTTCGACCTGGCCAACAACTACGGCCCGCCGGCCGGCAGCGCCGAGAGCAACTTCGGCCGCATCCTCGCCACCGACCTCAAGGCCCACCGCGACGAGATCGTCGTCTCGACCAAGGCCGGCTACCTCATGTGGCCCGGCCCGTACGGCGAGTGGGGCTCACGCAAATACCTGGTCAGCTCGCTCGACCAGTCCCTGCAGCGGCTCGGCCTGGACTACGTGGACGTCTTCTACCACCACCGGCCCGACCCGGACACCCCGCTCGAGGAGACCATGGGCGCGCTCGACGCCGTGGTCCGCGCGGGCAAGGCCCAGTACGTCGGCCTGTCCAACTACACCTCCGCGCAGACCGCCGAGGCCGCCGCCATCCTCTCCCGGCTGGGGACGCCGCTGCTGATCCACCAGCCGTCGTACTCGATCCTCAACCGCTGGATCGAGAAGGACAACCTGCTCGACACGCTGCAGGAGGCCGGCGCCGGCTGCATCGCCTACAGCCCGCTGCAGCAGGGCCTGCTCACCGACCGCTACCTCGGCGGCATCCCCGACGACTCCCGCGTGCGGACCAGCACCTTCCTCAACGAGAGCGACCTGGACAACCAGACCCTCGGACGGATTCACGCGCTCAACGACATCGCCCAGCGGCGCGGGCAGTCGCTGGCCCAGATGGCGCTGGCCTGGGCGCTGCGCGACGAGCGGATGACCAGCGTCATCATCGGCGCCAGCAGCGTCGAGCAGCTCGAGAACAACGTCGCCACCATCGGCAACCTGTCGCTGAGCGCGGGCGAGCTCGGCGACATCGACGGGACCGTGCTCGACCTGTAAATCGCTTCCCCGGGGCCGATAGCCTCAGTTCATGATCGAGAACATGATCCTCGGGGTCGTGGTCGGATCGCGCGCCTACGGACTCGACGGGCCCGGCTCCGACCACGACCGCCGAGGCGTGTTCGCCGCGCCGACCCGGGCCTTCTGGTCGCTGGACAAGCCGCCCACCCACTTCGACGGGCCCCTGCCCGAACAGTTCTCGTGGGAGATCGAACGCTTCTGCACGCTCGCGCTGCAGGCCAACCCGACCGTGCTCGAGGTGCTCTGGTCCCCGCTGGTCGAGGTGCTGACCCCCGACGGCTCGGAACTGCTGGCGGTACGGTCGGCCTTCCTCTCCCGCAAGGTCGCCGCGACCTACGGGGAGTACGCCCGCGACCAGCTCACCCGCGTCGCCGCCCGCCGCGACCGCACCGGCGAGACGAACGGGAAGCAGGCCATGCACATGATCCGCCTGCTGCTGGCCGGCGCACACGTGCTGCGCACCGGCGAGGTGCTGGTCGACGTGCGCCCGATGCGCTCCCGGCTGCTCGACGTCCGCAACGGCACGATGCCGTGGGAATCGGTCACCGCCTGGGCCGGCGACCTGCGCGGCGAGCTGGCCTCGGCCCTGGACACCACCGGCCTGCCCGCGGACCCGGACCGCGCGGCGATAGATCAACTGCTTCTGGGCGTACGGGAGAGGGGCTTGACGTGACGACAGTCGTTCCGCAGTGGTCGGCCGAGGTGGTGGCCGAACTGCCGTACCCGGTGGTGTTCGCGACGGTGAGCGGGGCCCACCTGTACGGGTTCGCGTCCGTCGACTCCGACCTCGACCTGCGCGCCGCCCACGTGCTGCCGGCCGCCGAAGTGGTCGGCCTGCGCGTCGGACCCGAGACGCTGACGACCAGCGGCGTCCGCGACGGCGTGGAGCTCGACGTCGTCAGCCACGACCTGCGCAAGTTCGCCCGCCTGCTGAACAGCCGCAACGGCTACGTCCTGGAGCAGTTGCTGTCGCCGCTCGTGGTCACCACCGGGCCGCTGCACGAGCAGCTCGTCGCGCTGGCGCCGGCGTTCGTGACGTCCGGGCACGCCCAGCACTACCTCGGCTTCGCCGCGTCGCAGGAGCGGCTGTTCGACAAGACCGGGCGGCTCAAGGCGGCGCTGTACTGGCTGCGGGTCCTGCTGACCGGGCAGCACCTGATGCGCACCGGTGAGCTGGAGACCGACCTCGCGGTGCTGGGCACCTCCGTGCCGTACGTGCCGGAACTGATCGCCCTCAAGCGGTCGGCCGAGAAGGCGCCCTTCCCGGCCGGGCTGGAGGAACGGCTGCGCTCGGACGCGGCCGTGCTGCGGGCCGGGCTGGAGGAGGCTCGCGACGCCTCTGCCCTGCCCGCGTACCCGGAAGAGTCCGCCGTGGCCGCGTTGAACGACCTCGTGGTGCGCACCCGCCTGTCCACTGTGTGATCGTCGCGTCGTCGCCGGTCAATTGCCGTGTGATCGTCGCCGAAGGCGTCGTTCCGTGGTGTGCGGCTCCGCCGCTAAGGCATCCTAGGAGGCTAGGAACTCGGTTTGAGCAGCGTGTCGGTTTACGCTGATCGCATGTCCGCCGTTGCTGAGGTCGCCGTCCACCTCTCCCGGCCCCACCGGCCGGTCCTGGTGGCCGGCACGTTGGGTGAGCTGTGCGGGCCCACCGCGGGGCTCGTCGAGCTTCCGTTGCGGTTGTGGTGGGGCCCGCAGCGGGCGTTCGACCTGGCCGAGCCGACCATGCTCGCCTGGATGTACGAGAACGTGCTCCGCGAGGCCATCCGCGTCGAGGAGCTGCGCACCCACCTGCACGGGCCGACCCTGGTGCGGGTGTGGCCCGAGCTCAACCTGCCGCGCGGCGTGCGCGCCGCCTGGGAGGCCCGGCACGGCCGCCTGCGCCACGCCGCGAGGCTGGCCGACGCCGTCGCCTGAGCCGCGCGCCCGGCGCTACCCTGACGCGGTGGCGAGCGTCGACGACTTCTACTCCGACGTGGCCCGCATCGCGCTGGCCGTGGCCGACAAGCACGGGTTCGTCCTCGGCGGCGGCTTCGCCTGGCTGGTCAGCGGGCTCGTCCAGCGCCCGACCGAGGACGTCGACCTGTTCACCGACACCGCCGGCGGGGTGGCCGCGGCGGCCGGCGAGGTCTCCACCGCCCTGCGCGAGGCCGGCTACCGGGTCGTCCGCGAGGAGGGCGACGAGCTCTTCGAGGGCATGGACGAGGACCTGCAGGAGTTCCTGGTCGCCACCGACAAGCGGGCCCTGCGGCTCACGCTGTGCCGGCTCGACCGTTCCAAGAAACCGGTCGTCATGGAGCTCGGCCCGGTCATGCACCTCGACGACCTGGTCGCCACCAAGGTCGCCGCGCTGGTCAACCGGCGCGAGGTGCGCGACTACATCGACGTGGCGGCCGCGCTCGATCGCTATCCGCTGGAGCGGCTGCTGGCCCTGGCCCGCGCGGCCGACCCGGCGCTCGACCCGGAAGATGTGGCCGACGCCGGGCGTTATCTCGATCGGCTGAGCGACGCGCGGTTCGCGCTCTACGGCCTCACCGTGGATCAGATCGCCGAGCTGCGGCAACGCCTCGGGCAATGGCCACGTCACTGATCTCAGGAAAGCGCGGCATCCATATAGTGAACGCATCATGACGCTGACCGACCGCCTCCCGGGCACCACCGATCCCGACGCCGTCTTCGACGCCTTCCAGAAGTGGGCGACCGAGCAGGGCCTGGCCCTCTACACCCATCAGGAAGAGGCGCTGATCGAGATCGCCACCGGGGCGAACGTCATCCTCAACACCCCGACGGGGTCGGGCAAGAGCCTGGTCGCGACCGGCGCGCACTTCGTCGCGCTGGCCGACGGCCGCACCACCTTCTACACCGCACCGATCAAGGCCCTGGTCAGCGAGAAGTTCTTCGCGCTGTGCGCGGTCTTCGGCGCCCACAACGTCGGCATGCTCACCGGCGACGCCAACGTCAACGCCGACGCGCCGATCATCTGCTGCACCGCCGAGGTGCTGGCCAACCTGGCGCTGCGCGAGGGCGCGGACGCCGACGTCGGCCAGGTCGTCATGGACGAGTTCCACTTCTACGCCGAGCCCGACCGGGGCTGGGCCTGGCAGGTGCCGATCATCGAGCTGCCGCAGGCCCAGTTCATCCTCATGTCCGCGACCCTCGGCGACACCACCCGCTTCGTCGACGACCTGTCCCGGCGCACCGGCCGGCCGACCGCCGTCGTGGCCAGCGTCGAGCGGCCCGTCCCGCTTCTGTTCTCGTACGCGATGACGCCGTTGCACGAGACGATCGAGGAGCTGCTGCAGACCAAGCAGGCGCCGGTCTACATCGTGCACTTCACCCAGGCGGCCGCCCTGGAACGGGCGCAGTCGCTGATGAGCATCAACATGGCCACCCGGGCGGAGAAGGACGCGATCGCCACCGCCATCGGCGGCTTCCGGTTCACCGCCGGGTTCGGCCGGCAGCTGTCCCGGCTGGTGCGGCACGGCATCGGCGTGCACCACGCGGGCATGCTGCCGAAATACCGCCGCCTGGTCGAGACGCTGGCCCAGGCCGGGCTGCTCAAAGTCATCTGCGGCACCGACACGCTCGGCGTCGGCATCAACGTGCCCATCCGCACGGTGCTGTTCACCGGTCTGTCCAAGTACGACGGGGTCAAGACCCGCCTGCTCAAGGCCCGTGAGTTCCACCAGATCGCCGGGCGGGCGGGCCGGGCCGGGTACGACACGCTGGGCACGGTCCTCGTGCAGGCACCCGAGCACGTGATCGACAACGAGCGGGCGCTGGCCAAGGCGGGCGACGACCCCAAGAAACGGCGCAAGGTCGTCCGCAAGAAGCCGCCGGAGGGTTCCATCGGCTGGGGCCAGCCCACGTTCGACCGGTTGGTGTCGGCCGATCCCGAACCACTGACCTCGTCGTTCCAGGTGTCGCACGCGATGCTGCTCAACGTGCTGGCCCGCGGCGGCGACCCGTTCCAGGCGATGCGCCACCTGCTCACCGACAACCACGAGGAGCCGGCCGCCCAGCGGCGCCACATCCGCCGGGCCATCGCCATCGCCCGCGCCCTGATGGCCGGCGGGGTCATCGAGCGTACGGAGGACGGGGTCTACCGGCTCACCGAGGACCTGCAGCTCGACTTCGCGCTCAACCAGGCGCTGTCGCCGTTCGCGCTGGCCAGCCTGGAGCTGCTCGACCGCGAGGCGCCCGACTACCCGCTCGACGTCGTGTCGGTCATCGAGTCGACGCTGGAGGACCCGCGGCAGGTGCTCTCGGCGCAGCGGCAGAAGGCCCGCGGCGAGGCCGTGAACGCGATGAAGTCCGAGGGCATCGAGTACGAGGAGCGGATGACGCTGCTCGAGGACGTCACCCACCCCCGGCCGCTGCTCGAGATGCTCGAGGCGGCGTACGAGACCTACCGGCGCGGCCACCCGTGGGTCGCCGACTACGAGCTCAAGCCCAAGAGTGTCGTCCGGGACATGTACGAGCGGGCGATGACCTTCACCGAGTACGTGTCGTTCTACGGGCTGTCCCGCTCCGAGGGCCTGGTGCTGCGCTACCTGGCCGACGCGTTCCGGGCGCTGCGCCAGACCGTCCCCGAGGACGCCCGCACCGAGGAGCTGACCGACCTCATCGAGTGGCTGGGCGAGCTCGTCCGGCAGGTCGACTCCAGCCTGCTCGACGAGTGGGAGCGGCTGCGCAACCCGGGCGCCGACGTCGAAGAGGTCCGCATCGACGACAAGCCGCCCGCGGTCACCCGCAACACCCGCGCGTTCCGGGTGCTGGTGCGCAACGCCCTGTTCCGCCGGGTCGAGCTGGCCGCGCTGCGCCGCTACACCGACCTGGGCGAGCTCGACGGCGAGTCGGGCTGGACGGCCGGCCGCTGGCAGGACGCGATCGAGGACTACTTCGACGAGTACGACTCGCTCGGCACCGGCCCGGCCGCCCGCGGCCCGGCTTTCCTGCACATCGACGCCGGCCCGACCGCCTGGGTCGTCCGGCAGGTCTTCGAGGACCCCGAGGGCGACCACGACTGGGGCATCGAGGCCACCGTCGACCTGGCCGCCTCCGACGAGATCGGCGCGGCGGCGATCGTCGTGACCGCGGTCGGCCCGCACTCGGCGTGACCGGAAGGCCGCCGTCCCCGTCCCCGTCCCCGTCCTCGTCCCCGGGCGGCGACGGCGACGGCGCGCCCGCGCCGCCGGCCCGCGCCGGCCGCGATCGGGCTGCCGCGGGACACGGCCGGCGGGTCGCGGCCGGCTTCGCGGTGACGCTGCTCGGGTTGCCGGCGCTGACCGCGGTGGTCGACGCGGCCGGGCTCGAGCTGGCCGGCGGGGTGATCCTTTTCCTGGCCGCCGTGGTCGGGGTGGCGCTGCTGGGCGGGCTGTGGCCCGCCCTGCTGGCCGCGGTCGGCGGCTTTCTGCTGCTGAACTACTTCTTCACCGCACCGGTCCGCAGCCTCGACGTGAGCACCCGCGAGGGCGCGCTCGCGCTGGCCGTCTTCGTGCTGGTCGCGCTGGCCGTGTCGTGGATCGTCGACCTGGCCGCCCGGCGGACCCGGCAGGCCGTGGCAGCCGCCGCCGACGCGCACATCCTGGCCGCGGTGGCCGGCGGGGTGCTGGCCGGGCCGGACCCGCTGCGCGGGCTGCTCGGGGAGTTGCGGGAGCTCTTCGGCCTGGATTCCGTGGCGCTGCTGGAGCGCGCAGCCGCCGGCCGCTCGGTCGTCGCCGCCTCACCGGACGTTCTTCTGAAGGTGCGGGGTGCCACCGCCTCCCCCGCCCATCAGGGTGGGCCGAACGCTACCGCGCCGCCGGCGGGCGAAACGGGTTCTCCACAGGCCGGCCACGGTGTCGTTTCTCCCAGTGACCGCAACCTGGATCCCGACGAGCTCGTGATACCCGCGGGCGACGGGCTCGTCCTCGCCCTGCGCGGCCGCCCGCTCGACGACAACGAGCAGACGATCGCCCGCGCCTTCGGCGCCCAGGCCGCCGTCGCCCTGCGCCAGCAACGCCTGGCCACCGCGGCCGAGGGCGACCGCGTCCGCTCGGCCCTGCTGGCGGCGGTCAGCCACGACCTCCGCACGCCGCTGGCCTCGGCCAAGGCCGCCGTCGCCGGCCTGCGCAGCGACGGCGTGCACTTCGACGAGGACGACCGCCGGGAGCTCCTGGCCACCGCCGACGAGTCGCTCGACCGGCTCGCCGCGCTGCTGGCCAACCTGCTCGACCTGAGCCGCCTGGAGGCCGGGGCGCTCGCCGTGCACCTGACCGACGTGGGCCTGGAGGACGTCGTCCCGGCCGCGCTGGACGAGCTCGGCCCGGCCGGGCGCCGGATCACCGTACGGCTGCCGGACGACCTGCCGGCCGCGCGGGCCGACCCCGGGCTGCTCGACCGGGTGCTGGTCAACGTCGTGGGCAACGCGCTGCGCTACAGTCCGGCCGACCGGCCGCCCGAGATCACCGGCGGCACCGACGGCGACCGGGTCCAGCTGCGCGTCGTCGACCACGGCCCCGGGGTGCCCCCGGGCGACCGCGAGCGGATCTTCCAGGCCTTCCAGCGGCTGGGCGACCGCGACAACCACACCGGCGTGGGCCTCGGCCTGGCCCTGTCGCGCGGCCTGACCGAGGCGATGGACGGCACCCTGACCCCGCAGGAGACCCCCGGAGGAGGCCTCACCATGGTCCTGACGCTGCCGATGGGCACGATGTGACGCGCATCCTCGTCGTCGACGACGACCCGCAGATCCTGCGCGCGCTGCGGATCAACCTGCGCGCCCGCCGGTACGAGGTGGACGTGGCCGCCGACGGCGCGAGCGCGCTCAAGGCGGCCGCCGCCCACTCCCCCGACCTGGTCGTGCTCGACCTGGGACTGCCCGACCTGGACGGCACCGAGGTCATCCGGGGCCTGCGCGGCTGGACCACCGTGCCGATCATCGTGCTGTCCGGGCGGGCCGAGGGCGGTGACAAGGTGGCCGCGCTCGACGCCGGCGCCGACGACTACGTGACCAAGCCGTTCGGCGTGGACGAGCTGCTCGCCCGCATCCGCGCGGTGACCCGCCGGGCGCAGTCCTCGGACACGCCGCCCGGCCCGATCACCCTCGGGCAGCACACGATCGACCTGGCCGGCCACACGATCACCCCGGAGCAGCGGCTCACCCCGACCGAGTGGCAGCTGCTGGAACGGCTGCTGCGCAACCCCGGCAAACTGATCACCCAGCGCAGCCTGCTGCACGACGTGTGGGGTCCGCAGTACGACACCGAGACCAACTACCTGCGCCAGTACATGGCCCGCCTGCGCCGCAAGCTCGAGGACGACCCCACCCGGCCGAGGCACCTGATCACCGAACCGGGAATGGGTTACCGCTTCCAGCCCTGACCCCCGGCCGGCTGGGCAGGCCCGGCCGGCCTGGTATAGACAGAGGCCATGACTACCTTCGTTCTCGTCCCGGGGGCCTGGCACGGCGGCTGGTGGTACGAGCCGCTCGCCACCGAACTTCAGAAGCGGGGCCACCGCGCCCACGCCGTCACGCTGGCCGGGCTGTGGCCCGACGACGATCTCACCCGCCGCCCGGTCAACCTGACGACCCACGTCGAGCAGCTCGACACCCTGGTCGAGGACCTGACCGCCGGCAGCGACCCGGTCGTGCTGGTCGGTCACAGCTACGGCGGCCCGGTGATCAACGCCGCGGCCGACCGGGCCCCGGCGCGGGTGAGCGCGCTGGTGCACCTCGACAGCGACATCCTCGAGGACGGCGAGTCGTGCTGGGACGTCACCACCGAGGAGAACCGGAAGTACTTCCTCGACTCGGTCGGCGCGGACGGGCTCGGGCTCGCGCCGATGCCGTTCTTCGCCGACCGGGCCCGGCCCCACCCGTTCGCCACGCTGCTCGAGAAGACCCGGCTGACCGGCGCGTGGAAGTCGGTGCCGGTGAAGCGCTACGCCGCCGCGCTCGAGACGCCCGGCGGGCTGCAGGCGCCGGTGGCCATGGAGCGGGTGCGCGACGATCCGGCGTGGCAGTACGTCGAGTGGCCGACGACCCACAACGTCCTGCGCGACGGCCCCGAGCGCGTGCTCGGCCTGCTGCACGACCTGTGACCGGCGGCGCCAACCACCGACCGGCAGGTCGGCAGCGGCGGTCGCCCCCATGATGCGCCACCTCGAGGCCGAGCTGGCCGTACCTGACCCCGGCTGCCGGGTGCCGCTCTTCATCCGGGTCATCGGCCAGTCCTCCGACGGGCCGAGCGGTGCGCCTGACCCCGGCTGTCCGGTGCTGATCCAGCCGGGGGTCGTGCTCGGTCGCCGGCGCCGTGGCCGACCTCGTCGCGCAGGACCACACCGACCGCGTACGGGGCGTCGTCGCCCTCGACCGGGTGGGGGCTGCGGATCTCGCCCGCGTGGCGCAGGCCGAGCCGCTCCATCACGGCCCGCGAGCGGACGTTGGACCGCACCGCGCACGAGACCACAGCGCGAACCCCGAGAATCTCGAAGCCGTACGCCACCGCCGCCCGCCCCATCTCGGACGCGTAGCCGTGGCCCTGGAACGCGCCCCGCACCGCCCATCCGAGCTCGACCCAGTGCGCGTGCGCGACGTAGGGACGGCGGCTGGGATGCGCGGCCCGGACCCACGGCTCGCCGGGCAGGAACGCGTAGAGCTGACCCCAGTCGTCGTCGACCGGCGTCCGGGACAGGCCCCCACGCCCGACGACCTCGCCGCTGCGCCGGTCGTACGCGAGCCACTTGTGCACGCCGTGGAGCTGCCACGACTCGCCCAGGGCCGCCGCCGTCCGCTCCACCTGCTCGTGGGTGGGCCGCACTGTCCCGTAGGACGGCCACACCGCGTCGTCGCCCAGAACCAGCGCCAGATCGCGAGCGTTGCCCGGCCCGGCCGGCTCGAGCCGCAGCCGAGCCGTGAGCCGCTCACCCTTCATCGCCCGGCCGCCCAAGCCCGGACCCGAGGTCTCGCCCGCAGACGTGGAGGGCCCGGCCGGACAGCCGGCGTCGCCGGCCCCGCACACGTACCTGAAGGCCCGGCCGGCAGGCGCAACCCGGCGTTGCCGACCCGCCCGTGTTCGTAGCCGAGGCGACCGGCGCAACCGCACGTCACCGGCTGATCCGCGTCCTCGGATCGGTCGGGCGGCCGCAGCCCGGCATCGCCGGTCGGCCCGCGGGCACGGAGGTGGCCGGCCCGATCGACAAGGATCATGCCAGCCATCCTCCCGCGCGGGTACGACAGAACCGGGGCGTCAGGCCTCCGCCGCCACCAGCACCTCTTCGGCGCGCTCGGGGCTGCCCTCGGCCAGACCGCGGTCGATCGAGCGGCGGGCCGCGAGCCACAGGCCCACCCCGACCAGGAAGACCAGGCCCTCGGTGACCGTCAGCGCCCAGATGATGCCGGTCAGGCCGAACAACGCGTTGCCGGCCAGCACGATCGGGACGAAGAGGATGCCCTGCGCCATCGACATCACGATCGCCGGGGTGGCCCGGCCGGCCGCCTGGAACAGCGAGGTGATCAGGCCGGCGAAGCCGTTCGCGACCGTGGCGACGAGCTGGGCGACCAGGATGGTCACGCCGATGGTGAGCACGGACGGGTCCGCCGAGAACGCCGAGAGCACCTGCTCGCGGAAGAGGAAGACCGCCCCGCCGAGGACGAGCAGGACGCCGCCGACGGTGATCGCCGACGCCCGCAGCGCCGAGTGGAGCCGGTCGCGGTCCCCCTTGCCGTACGCGTAGGCCAGCAGCGGCAGCACGCCGAGCGTCACTCCCATGATCAGGAACTCGGGCACCTGGGCGATGCGGACCGCGACCCCCATGGCGGCGAGCGGGCCGTCGCCGTAGGCGGCCGCGAGATTGTTCAGCACCAGCACCGTGACGATCATGAACGCGGACTGGAGCAGCTCGCCGACGCCGACCCCGAAGACCGGCTTGACCACGGCCGGGCGCAGGGTGAACCAGCGCGGGGCGAGGCTGATCTGCTCGCTGCGGCGCAGCCGGTGGGCGAAGTAGGCGACGGTCACGAGGTTGGCCAGCCCGGTGCCGAGCGCCGCCCCGGCCACACCCCAGTGGAAGACGAGGATGAAGACGACATCGAACACCACGTTGGCCACGGCCGAGAGGATGAGCCCGGTCATCGCCTGCCGGGCGGCACCCTCGGCGCGGACGATCTGCTCGAGGCAGAACGCGGCCGCGAGCACCGGCACGAAGGCCAGCATCACGGCGACGTACTCGCGGGTGGCCGGCACCGCGGCGGTGTCCGCGCCGAGCAGCGTCACCAGCGGGTGCAGCAGGAGCAACCCGGCCCCGCCGACCACGGCGCCGGCGATCACCGAGCCCCAGACGGCGAACGACGAGACGTGCTTGATCTCGCCGGCCTGCGCGGGGTCGTTCTCGGCCGCCCCGAGCAGGCGCGAGATGAGCGCGCCGCCGCCCACCCCGAACACGCCGCCGATGGCCATGACCAGGCCCAGCAGCGGCGTACCGAAGGTGATCGCGGCCAGCAGCGCGGTGTCGTGCTGTGAGCCGATGAAGCCGGCGTTGGTGACGTTGTAGACGGCGCTGACGATCATCGCGGCGGCCATCGGCACGCACAGGTGCACGAGGGCGCGGACGATCGGCGCGGTGGAGAGGTACCAGCGGTTGGTGCCGACGACGCCAGCTCCGGCGGGTTCGTGGGTGACAGCGGTCATGACAGCCTCTTTCGGCAGGTCCGGGGCAGAGCGGATCGCGCGGCGGCGGGGCCGGCGCGGCGGTGTTCCGGGCAGGGCGGATCGCGGCGGCGGGGCCGGCGCGGCGGTGTTCCGGGCAGGATTCAGCGTCCGGCGGCGAGGCCGGCGCGGTGGCGATGCGGGGGTCCGGCGGCGGCGGAATGCCGGCGCGGTGGCGATCGAGCAGCGTTCAGCGGGCGGCGGCGGGACGCCGGCGCCCGGTGGACCGGGGGGTCAGTCGCGGGTGGGTTGCGGCAGTTCTGCCGTGATCTTGGCCAAGAGGGTGTGCAGGGTCGCCCGCTCCTGCTCGTCGAGCGGCGCCAGGATCGTCTCGTCGGCGGCGGCCATCGCGGTGTCGAAGCCGGCGATGAGCTCCTGGCCGGCCGGCGTCGCGAAGACCTGTTTGACGCGCTCGTTGCCGGGCTCGGACCGGCGCTCGACCAGTCCGCGGCGCTCGAGACCCTGCAGCAGGCTCGACACGCTGGCCGCGCTCGTGCGGGTCATCCGGGCGATGTCCCGCTGGATGGCGCCGGGCTGCCGCGTCAGGTAGCCCAGCACGAAGGCCTGCTCGTGGCTGAGCTCGCGGGCCCGGATCCAGTCCTCACCGGCTCGGCGCTGAGCCCAGCCGATCCAGCGGACCAGTTCGAGCGAGGTGGTGAGCCGGGGTGCGTCCATAATCAAAACTCTAACTGTTAGGGCTCTAACCGTCAAGGCTCTAACGTTCGCCGCTCCGGAGCATTCCGGCGGTACGCGGCGCACGCCTGGTCGACGAGCGCCGGCGCCCGCTCGACGAGGCGGTCGGCGTCGCGCAGCAGGGTGATGCGGCCCCGGGCGATCCCGGCGGTCACCAGGGTGTCGGCCACCGTGGCGTGCAGGGTGGCGCCGCGCGCGGCGTACTCGGGATCGGACCGGTCGGCGAGCAGCAGCACGCTCGCCCACTCGGGGATGCGCCCGGTCAGCGCGGAGAGCCGTTCGAGCCCGTCGGGAGTGGCCGCCGCCCACGGGTCGATCAGCACCAGGGCGGCCCCCTGACCCAGCGCGAACATGTCGGCCGGGCGGTCCACGACGCGGACCGGCTGCCCGAGCCGGTCGGCCACGTCGGCCACGTACGCGGCCACCGGGAAGCGGCGCAGGTCACGGTACGGGGACCAGGCGCGCGCGGCCGGCCCGTACGAGGCGGCCGACCGGCCCGGCGGCAGGTCGAGGCGGGTGGGGGCGAGCACGGCCACCGTGAAGACGATCGCGCCGGCCGCAGCCGGTCCGGCGCTGACGTCGTCGATCGCCGCCGCCAGCGGCGCCGGGCGCGGGGCGTCGGCGGCCAGGGTGACGATCCGGTACGCGAGGCGGCGCACCAGGGTGCGGTACTGCCGGCGGTAGAGGCTGAGCCGCGACATCGCCTGCAGCCCCTCCTCGGCGTACTCGGGAATCCCGGCGCCGAGCCGCAACGCGGCGACCCGCTCGCTGTCGTGCTCCCCGGGCGGCCAGGGCACCCAGTGCACCGGCAGCAGGAAGCGCTCACCCATCGCCGGGTCGGCGTAGCGGCTGACGAACGAGGCCCGCTCGCGCAGCGGCCACGACTTGTTGAAGTAGCCCGGCGCGTAGAGCGCGACGAACACGTCGGTGCCGCTCAGCGCGCCGGCCAGGGCGGCCTTCCGGTCGGCCAGGGGGCGCACCAGGCCGTCGTGGTGGCCGACCGGGACGCGGCGGTCGGCGCCGGCCAGCCGGGCCACCTCGGCCGACAACGCGGTGAACAACTGCCCCGGCCAGTGGTCGGCGCCGGGCCGGTCGTCGGCGCGCAGCCGCACCGAGTGGCCGTGGCTGAGGTGGAAGTAGTACCGCGGCTGCCTCATCGGCCACCCCGTTCGAAGGTGGTGCGCAGGCCGGCCGGGCCGGGCAGATGCAACGGTTCGACCCGGTGGTGCCGGCGGATGCGCTCGACGTGCTGGGCGATCCGCCAGACGACGGCCTGGTAGATCGGCTCCTTGCCGGTGCGCAGCAGGCCGAGCAGGCCCTCGGCCCGGTAGTCGGCACGGAAGTCGTCACGCAGCCGGCCCGGCACGAACAGGGGGACATCGGCGACCGCCGGGGGCAGCGGGCCGGCCGGCGGCGCCCACAGCACCGGCACGATCGCGCTCGCGTCGTGACCCGTGGGTTCCGCCCGGCCCGGCCGGGGAACCACCCGCCTCCGCGAGAACAGATCCCATTCCCGCGCGCACCACGCGCTGCCCGCCAGGTACGGCCCGGAGAGCAGGCTGACGAAGACCTGGCAGGTGCCGGCCGCGTGCAGAAGGCGTTTCTCCCACAGCTCGCCGCCGCGGACCACGTCGAGGAAGCCCGGATGCCGCCCGGGCAGCGAGCCGATCAGGTTGTCGACGTCCTCGGTGAGGTCGTCGAAGAAGCGCCGGACGAACCGGTTGGCCTCGCGCGGCGGACCCGCGCCGGACGCCGGCGGGTCGGGTCGCCAGTAGCTCACGAAGAAGACCGGGGCCGCCGGGTCGTCCGGCTCGGCCGCCTCCGCCACGCTCACGTCCTGTGCCACCAGACGCTCAGTCAACCACGGGAGCGCACCCTCCATCCAGGACGGTGCCGACCCGGCCGCCGGTCAGTGGCGGGTGGGGCCGAGCACGCGGTAGACCGTCGTCTGCTCCAGGACCCGCGGCTCCTCGACGTCGCCGTCGCAGAGCAGGGCCACCGGCTGGCGCGGCAGACCGGAGATCTTGTCGGGCATCCAGCCGACGACCAGCCAGACCTTGTCGTCGGCGGGACGGGCCCCCGGCTCGCGCAGATAGAGCGGAAAGTGCTGCGGAATCACAACCTGACGCTACAGCTTCTCCCTGGTGCCGCGGCGCGTGTTGAGCACTTCGGCCGGCACGGTGACGGGCCCGTCGCCGGCCGCGAGCCGGTCGATCAGGGCCACGTCGACGGCGTCGTCCGGCCCGGGCATCGGCGCCCAGGCGTCCCACGGCAGAGCCTCGACGCCGGCCAGCGCGGCCCGGTCGAGGATCACCGAGCGGGCCACGAACCACTCCCCCTTCATCTCGGGCGCACCGCTGAAACCGAAGGAGTCCGGGTCGGTCGTTCCGGAGCGGACCTGGCGCCACGCGTCCGGACCGGTCAGGAAACGGGCGGCCGGAAGGTCGAGCGGGTCGAAGGCGAGCCCCAGGGCGTCGCGCTGCAACGCGTCGATCTGCGGGTCGGCCAGCCGCCACCGGTCGCCGTCACGCCACTGCACCACCCAGTGATCCTCGTGGAAGCCGGGCAGGAAGTAGTCGGCGAACCCGGCGCGGGCGCGGGCCTCGAAACCGTGCGCGCGCAGCATCGCGACCGTGACCACCGAGAAGCTGCGGCACATGGTGGCCACCCGGTCGGCCGGGTCGCGGGCCTCACCGAGCGGGCGCTCCCCGGCCGCGTCCAGCAGGTCCTCCGTACGCCGGAGGTGGGCGCTGCCGGGGTGGGCCACCGTCACCCCGTACCGACCGGCCCAGCCCTCGTGCAGGAACAGCCCCTGCACGGCGGAGACGATCGCGGCGAGGTCACCGGGCAGTCCGGCCACCGCACCCGCGTGGCGGCCGAGATCAGTCATCGTTGTCGATGTCATGTCTTCAGGCTCCCGACTGACACCATGTGAGGGTCAAGCCCGGCGGCGGAGCTTCACGGTGTTGTCGGAGCGTTCGTGCGCCACCCCGTCGATGATGTGCTCCCGCGGGTGGATCTCGGCGACGAGGACGTCCCAGCCCTCGTCGAGCTCGAGCCGCTCGATCACCTCGGCCGGCCCGGGCAGCTCGGGCGCGTTCTCGTGCTCGGCGCGGCGGACCGGGCCGGTGTCCAGGTGGCCCTCGATCAGCAGGATGCCGCCCGGCGCCACCGCGGCGGCCGCCCGGCGCAGGATGCCCTCCCGGTCGAACCGGCCCCAGAAATGCAGGAACTGGGCGCTGACCAGGTCGAACTCGCCCTCGGGGAAGTCGGTCAGCAGGTCGCGCTTCTGCCAGTCGACGGTCACCCCGGCTTCGCTCGCGTGCTTCTGAGCCCGGGCCAGGGCCACTCCCGAGATGTCCACGGCGGTGACCTGCCAGCCTCGCCGGGCCAGCCAGATCGCGTCGCCGCCCTCGCCGCAGCCCAGATCCAGGGCACGCCCGGCCGGCAGGTCGCCGACCTCCCGCACCAGCACGACGTTCGCGTCACCGCTCCAGATGCGGTCGTTCTCGGAGTACCGGGCGTCCCACGCTTGTTCGTCGCTCATGGGACCAGCCTGGGGGACGGCGAGCCGCAGGCCAACGAACCTTGCCAGGACAGCAAAACCGCGTTGCGGAGCTGGGCGTCAACCGGCCCGGCGGCGGGCCCGGCGCGCGGCCAGTTCGTCCCCGGCGGCCGGTTCCGGGTCGGTGCCCACCGGCACCGGGCCACCGGCCGGCTCGGCCGGCAAGTGGGACAGCGAGCCCTGGATCTCCTTGAAGGCGCCGCCGATGGCGATGCCGAACACACCCTGACCGCCCTGGAGCAGATCGACGACCTCCTCGGGCGACCGGCACTCGTAGACGGTCGTGCCGTCGGAGATCAGCGTGATGCCGGCCAGGTCCTCGACGCCGCGCGACCGCAGCGTCTCGATGGCCCGGCGGATGTTCTGCAACGACACCCCGGCGTCCAGGAGTCGCTTGACGACCTTGAGAACCACCAGGTCACGGAACGAGTAGAGCCGCTGCGTGCCCGAACCGGAAGCATCCCGGATGCTCGGGACCACGAGCGTGGTGCGGGCCCAGTAGTCGAGCTGGCGGTAACTGATGCCGACCGCCTGACACGCCGTAACCCCGCGATAACCGACCGAGCCGTCCTCGCCGACGAGGGGCCCATCTTGTTCAAGAGGCTGCTCGTGCACGCGACCACCTCCCCGCTGCGCGGTGCCGCCGCTTCACCTGGACTTCACGAGCGTATATCTCAGCGCCCGCGGAAACAGAGAAGTAACGCGACGACACGCCGCGCACGGGGAGGCAGTTGTCGATCTTTGAGGCCCTCGGCGAGGGTCGTCAGCCTGCGAAATCCTCGGGCCGGACCTGGTCGAGGAACTCGCGGAACTTCTCGACCTCGTCCTCCTGCTCGTCGGGGATGACGATGCCGGCCTCGGTCAGGACCTGCTCGGCGCAGCGGATCGGCGCCCCGACGCGCAGGGCCAGAGCGATCGAGTCGCTGGGCCGCGCCGAGACCCGCACGTCCTCGCCGATCAGCAGATCGGCGTAGAAGACGTTGTCCTTGAGCTCGGTGATCTCGACCGCGGTCAGCGGCGCGTCGAGCGCCGTCAGGATGTCGCGCAGAAGATCGTGGGTCAGCGGCCGGGCCGGCTTGACACCCTGCTGCTCGTACGCGATCGCGGTCGCCTCGACGGCGCCGATCCAGATCGGCAGATACCGATCGCCGTCAACCTCTCGCAGCAGGACGATCGGCTGGTTGCTGGGCAGCTCCACCCGAACTCCGACCACGCTCAGCTCGCGCACAGCCCCGCCTCCGTGTCGTTGTCGCGCCGTCCCGCACGGCTGCCCCTCACCTGCACGTTACACGCCTGCCGTCCGGATCCGACGGGTGCGGCATACCCCTGGAAAGCCTAGGCGAATCCGCCTCAACGACCGAGTTCGCCGCGCAGTCCGGCGCGGACCAGAGCGGCGTGCAGACGCTGCGACAGCGCCTGCAGATCCCGGGCCGTCTCGTTGGCGCGGGCCCGCGCGGCCGGGTCGCTCTGCCGCACCAGGGGCGCCAGCAGCTGTGTGAACAGGCCGACCTCCCGGTCGGAGGCGGTCCGGAAGCCGCGCAGGTGACGCAACTCGAGGCCGTACTTGGTCAGACCGACGACCGCCTCGACGATGATCACGGCGTCGCCGTCGTACCACCCCGGCGGTCGCGCGGTCACCAATCCCATCCGCTCGAGCTCGTCGAGGAGCTCGGCGGTGGCGCCCGTGCGTTCGATCACATCCTCCCGGGGGACCCGGGTGTCGGACGGATCGGCCGCCTTCTCGGCGCCCACGGCGACCAGAGCCGGGCGGCTGGGCGCCACCGGCTCGGACTCCAGCTGCTCCAGCTGCTCGCGGATCACGCGCAGCGGAAGGTACTGATCGCGCTGGGCGGTCAGCACGAACCGCAGCCGCGCGACGTCGTTCCACGAGTACTTGCGATACCCGGAGGCGGTGCGCTGGGGATCGACCAGCCCCTCCGCCTCCAGGAACCGCAACTTGGAGATCGTCGTGTCGGGGAATTCGGTGCGCAGGTGGGCCAGCACCTCCCCGATGCTCATCAGCGCGGACTCACGCCCGCCCTGGGGGCGTGAAGCCCCCGGGTCGCGCGCCGCCGCCCCCGACGAATTCACTGCTAGCTGCCCTCTCCCTCGGGCCGCGGGCCGGCGATGAACACCAGCCGGAACTTGCCGATCTGCACCTCGTCACCGTTGCTCAGCGTGGCCGCCTCGACCCGCTCACGGTTGACATAGGTGCCGTTCAGCGAGCCCACGTCGCGCACCGTGAAGGTGCCGCCGTCGCGGTGGAACTCGGCGTGGCGGCGGGAAACCGTCACGTCGTCGAGGAAGATGTCACTGTCGGGATGCCGGCCGCTCGTTGTCACGTCGTGATCCAGCAGGAAGCGGGCGCCCGCGTTGGGACCCCGGCGCACCACCAGCAGCGCCATCCCGGGCGGGAGCGAACCGGACATGCGGCTCGGCACCACGTCGGTGTCGGGACCCTCGAGCACCTCGTCGAGGGCGCCGAGGTTCAGCGTGGACGTGACGTCGAGTGGGGGGAACTCGTCGTCTGGGCGCGTCATGGACCACCTCACGGATCAGTTGGTCGTCGCCTCGCGGCACGGGTCTCCCCCGCCGCAGCCGGAAGGCTTGGACGCACGACTATCGGTTTCAAAGGCATAACATTCGTTGTGCCCCGCGAGCCTAGTCAGCGCCAATATCGCGGGGCAACCGGACGCGCTGACTTCCGTCAGCCCGGCCCGGGACAGCATCGGCTCGGCTCAGCGGGAAAGCCGCGGCTCAGCTCTCCGTCAAAGCTTTGTAGGCGCTCGCGTCCAGCAGAGACGCAATCGCCGCGGAATCGGCCGGCGCGATTTCCACCAGCCAGCCCGCCGCATAGGGCTCGGCGTTGATCAGCTCGGGCTCATCGGTCAGCGAGGCGTTCTTGGCCACCACGGTGCCCGAGATCGGCGCGTAGAGCTCGGAAACGCTCTTGGTCGACTCGACCTCGCCGAACGTCTCGCCGGCCGTCACCTCGGTGCCCTCGTCGGGCAGGTCCACGAAGACGATGTCGCCGAGCGCGTCCTGCGCGAAGTGGGTGATGCCCACCCGCACGGGCCCGCTGCCGTCTCCGGCCACCCACTCGTGCTCAGCCGTGTACCGCAGGTCCTCAGGAATCACGCGTTCTCTCCCGTTTTCACGAATCCCCGCCGCCCCTTTCAGGACGCCGGCCGTGCGTATTGCAATGTGGTCGCATCGCGGACCGCGGTCACCTCGACCAAGGTCCGTTGTTCCAACGTCACGCTACCGCCGCCGCTGTTCACGGACGCCACCACCCCGCCGGGGATCTGCAATGCCGTCTGCATGACCTGGGGAACGCCGATGACGGTCAGAACATAGGGCCCGGTGAGCCGGTCGCCGTCCACGATCACACCGCCGCCCTCGGCGTCCACGAAATAGCTGGACGCGACGACCCGGACCGCCCGGCCACCGGCCCCGGCGATCTGCATGACCTCGCCGCCGGCGCCGCGCAGCTCCTGGACGGTGTTGAGGATCGCCGACGCCTTGACGCCGTCGATCACCAGCCGCAGGCCCGGTCCGCGCCCGGCCACGGTGCCGGCCAGCAGCCCCAGCTCGTCGGCGCGCTTGTCGGCCTCGGCCAGCGCCGCCTGCCGTCCGGCCACGCCCGAGGTGAGCTGACGCTGGCTGGTCTCGAGCGCCCCGATCTCGCTCTGCAGGCGGCTGTCGCGCGCCTCGAGGTCGCTCAGGATCCGGACCAGGTCTTCCTGGCGCGCGCTGGCCAGGCCGTCGTCGCCGTCGTTGCTGCGCAACTGCACCACCAGGGTGAAGCCGAACAGCGCGAGCAGCGCCAGGATCAGCAGCCCGGCCGGGGTCGGCCGCCGGCCGAGCGCCCGCATGAGACCGGCCACCGGGTGCTCCGGCGCCGCCTCGACCGGCTTCCCGGGCGTGTCGGTGTTTCCGGGTACGACGACCGGGCCCGGTACGTCGGCCGGTGGCTCATCGATCGGCGACTTGCCGGTCGGAGGTTCGCCGGTCGGCAGTTTGCCGGCCGGCGGGGCCGGCTCCGTCTCCACCGGTGTCACCGGATCGGGTGACGGCAGGGACAGCCGCCGGGTCGGTCCGTCGAGTTCGACCGTGGCCGGCGCCGTCGGGCGCGGTGTCGCCACCGTGGGCGCGTCGTCGGTCCTCCCGGCGTCCCGTGGCTCGCCGGAGTCCTGGTTCTTCGCCGCGGCCCTGGTCGGGTCGCTCAGCAGCTGGGTGGCCTCACCGGGGTCCTCGCCGGGCGGCCGCAGATGGTTGCTGAGCAGCCGGGTCACCTCGCCGGGGTCGCGGGCGGGGCGTCTCGGCCGACCGCCCATCAGCTGGGTGACCTCGTCGGCCTCGTTCTCGACGGGACGCGGCTTGCGGCCGGCCGTCGGCATGCCGTTCTCCGGCTGGTGATCGGTCATCGAGTCCTCACCCGCTCAGGCCCGGAACAGGTGCCGGCGGATCGCCGCCACATTGCCGAAGATACGCACCCCGAGGACGACCACCACACCGGTGGACAGCTGCGTGCCCACGCCCAGCTGGTCCCCCAGATAGACGATGAGCGCCGCGACCAGCACGTTCGAGATGAACGACACCACCCACTGCTTGTCGTCGAAGATGCCGTCGAGTTTGGCGCGCACCCCGCCGAACACCGCGTCCAGCGCGGCCACCACCGCGATCGGCAGGTAGGGCTGCAGCTCCGGCGGCACCGTGGGGTGGAACACGATGCCCAGGGCGACACCGGCGATCAGGGCGAGTACGGCGATCATCGGCCGCCTTCCGACGATGAGCGGGACGGCTCGGCCGGGGTCGGCGCCGAGCCGGAGGACTGGGTGGACGGCCGGGGGGTCGTGGACGGCTCGGCGACCCGCAGCTTGAGCTCGGTCGCGGCCTCCAGGCGCAGGTCGTCGGCCTTCCGGGCGTCGAACGACATCCCGTACTTGGCCGCGAGCTGCTCGAAGAACCGTCCGGCGTAGCCGTCCTGGAAGTCCTTCGCGAGGTCGTCGGGGCCGATCGCGACCACCTCGTACGGGGTGGTGACCGGGCTCAGGTCGACCAGGATCGCCTCGCCGGCCTGCCGGATCGTCGACGTCGCGGTCAGCCGTTGCCCGTTGACCGCGATCGCCTCGGCGCCCAGCGACCACAGGGCGTTCGCGGCCAGCTGCAGGTCGGAGTCCTTGACCCGGGCGACCGTGTTGCGCTCCCCGGTGACCGCGTTGACCGGCGTCGGCCCGTCCCCCACCGTGATCTTGGCGCCCGAGCCGCGCACCGGCGCCAGGCCGGTGGCCGCCTCGGTGTCGTGCAGCCGGCGCGCCGTCTGACCGCCGAGTTCGCGCTCGCGCAGCTGGGACACCTCGTCGGCCAGCCGGTCGGCCCGCTGCTGCAGCTCGTTGGTGGTCTCGCGGCGCTTCTTGACCTGGTCGATCAGCTCGGCGCGGGCGGTGGTGCGGGCCGGCTCGTCGGCGACGGTCTGCTGATAGGCGACCACGAGCAGGAAGCCGAGCCCGACGAGGGTGATCGCCAGGACGGCACTGGACAGCATCTTGCGGACCCCGGTGGGCTCACCGTCGCGCAGCTTGCGGGCCGCCGCGTCGGCGTAGCCGGGGTCGAGCGGGTTGCGGAACAGCTCGGTCAGGAAGTCCGGCGCGTAGACCCGCTTGGGCGGTTGCTCAGGCTCATCGTCGCCGGTTTCCGCGGTCTCCCGGTCAGCGACCGGCCCACCGGGTGCCCGGGCGACGTGATCATCAGCTCGCGGGCCGGAAGCGGCGGCGGCCTCGTCCTCGTCCTCGTTCCGGCGGACAGATCCAGCGACAGCCTCATCGGCGCCCGGGGCAGCATCATCGTGGGGCCGGCGGGTTGATCCCGCGGTAGCCTCGCCGGCTCCCGGACCAGCATCACGGTCGGGCGGGCGGACGGATCCCACGACGGCCTCGTCGTCCGCCCAGCGGTGAATCTGCTCGGCGGTCTGGTCGCCGCCCGGCCGCCCAGGGTCCCCGGCCACAGGGTCTGCGGCCATCGGGTCGCCG
This sequence comes from Actinoplanes sp. M2I2, assembly GCF_023544445.1. Taxonomy (GTDB): domain Bacteria; phylum Actinomycetota; class Actinomycetes; order Mycobacteriales; family Micromonosporaceae; genus Actinoplanes. The sequence continues at coordinate 273,044 of NZ_JALPVJ010000011.1, forward strand.
GCCACCGGGTCGCCGGCCCGCCGGGGCGCTCCCACGGCGGGCTGGTCGTCGGCCCGGTCGGCGGACGAATCGGGTGGAACAGTCATCAGGCCGCCGCCCGGGAGACCCGCAGGAGCCGGGCGGTCTGCACGAGATAGAGCACCCCGGCGGCCCAGTACAGCCCGAGCGCCCACCACGCGAGTCCCCACCCGAGCGGCCCGGCCCACGAGTCGATCGACGGGACGGCCCGCGCCAGCAGGATCACCGGGAACGCCGCCAGCAGCACGAAGGTGCCGGTCTTGCCGACGTAGTGCACGGGCGGAGGCCCGTACCCGTGACGCCTCAGGACCAGCAGGGCGATGGCCAGCACGAGCTCGCGCAGCAGGAGGGCGCCGGTCAGCCAGTACGGGACGACGCCGCGCACGGTGAACCCGATGAGCGTGGCCAGGATGTAGAGCCGGTCGGCGAACGGGTCGAGCAGCTCGCCGAGGCGGCTGACCGAGTTCATCCGCCGGGCCACGAAGCCGTCGACCCAGTCGGTCGTCCCACCGATGGCCAGCACGATCACCGCGGCGACGTCGCGCTCGGGGCCGAGCAGGAGATAGAGGAAGAGCGGCACACCCAGCAGACGGATGAAGCTGATGACGTTGGGGATCGTCCAGATGCGGTCGGACGGGGCGGCGATGGACGGCGCAGGGTGCTGCGACATCGCGACTTCCTCTCCCCCTCCGGTGCCGGGCGGCCCGGCGACATCCCGGCGAGCGGCACGGCTCAGCCCGGATGCATGCGTCCCCCGACGCCCGGATCCCCCGACCGGCCACTCGCCGAGCAACTATAACGAGCTTCAGAACCCTCGGCGCGATCCCGTCACGTGTCGCACAATCCGTCCGCCGTCCTAGGAACCTAGCTTATTGTCGCCGGACGCGATCATGCGGTCCTACCTGGGCTCTCCCGTCCGGGACAAAGACAGCATCGGTCAGGAAAAGGTGCCATCGGTTGTCAGGTTTCGGACCGAGCATGAACGACATGGCGAAGCAGGATCTGAACGACAGAGTGGCACTCGTCGCCGGGGCGACCCGGGGCGCCGGACGGCAGATCGCGGTGCAGCTGGGCGCGGCGGGGGCCACGGTCTATGTGACCGGGCGCAGCACCCGTGGGCAGCGATCCGAGATGGACCGGCCCGAGACGATCGAGGAGACGGCCGAGCTGGTCACCCGGGCCGGCGGGACCGGAATCGCCGTGGCCGTCGACCACCTCGTACCGGATCAGGTCGAGCGGCTCGTCCGGCGCATCGACGACGAGCACGGCCGGCTGGACGTGCTCGTCAACGACATCTGGGGCGGTGATCCCCTGGCCACCTGGCACAAGCCGGTCTGGGAGCAGTCGCTCGAGAAGGGCTTCCGGTTGCTCCGGCTGGCCGTCGACACGCACATCGTGACCAGCCACTACGCGATGCCGTTGCTGATCCGCCGGCCGGGCGGACTGGCGATCGAGATGGGGGACGGCACGACCGCCTACAACGAGGTCAACTACCGGTTGTCGGTGTTCTACGACCTCGCCAAGATCAGCGTCAACCGGCTGGCGTTCGCCTGGTCGCAGGAGCTGGCGCCGCACGGGGGCACCGCCGTGGCCCTGACCCCGGGGTGGCTGCGGTCCGAGATGATGCTCGACACCTTCGGGGTCACCGAGGAGAACTGGCGCGACGCCACCGCCAAGGACCCGCACTTCGCGATTTCGGAGTCCCCGGCCTACGTGGGACGGGCCGTCGCCGCGCTGGCCGCCGATCCCGATCGGGCCCGATGGAACGGCCGGTCCGTGTCGAGCGGTGAGCTGGCCCAGGTGTACGGCTTCACCGACCTGGACGGCAGCCGGCCGGACGCGTGGCGCTATCTGGTCGACGTGCAGGACCCGGGCAAGCCGGCCGACGTGACCGGTTACCGGTAGAGCTGGGCCGGACCCGCGGCCGGTTACCGGTAGAGCTGGGCCACACGCGGCCGGTTACCGGTAGAGCTCGGCCACACGCGGCCGGTTACCGGTAGAGCTCGGCCACACGCGGCCGGTTACCGGTAGAGCTCGGCCACACGCGGCCGATTACCGGTAGAGCTCGGCCACACGCGGCCGATTACCGGTAGAGCTCGGCCACACGCGGCCGATTACCGGTAGAGCTCGGCCACACGCGGCCGATTACCGGTAGAGCTCAGCCACACGCGGCCGATTACCGGTAGAGCTCGGCCACACGCGGCCGATTACCGGTAGAGCTCAGCCGTCCGCGCGGCCGCGGCGGCCAGCCGGGACCGCAACGACGCCGGTTCCAGCACCTCGACCTCCGGCCCGAGCCGGAGCATGTAGGAGTACGCCACCTCGAGGGACTCGACCGGGAGCCGGGTCCGGACCCAGCCGTCCGGGTCCGGCTCGGCCGCGCCGTCGAGAGCCTCCCGCACGGCGACCGCCTCGGCGACGAACCCGAGCACACGGACGCCGTCGGGCGACAGCCGGATCGTGATGGTCTCGCGCAGCATCTGCCGGACGAACTCGACAGCCCGTTGGGCCCAGAAGGACGGCAGGTCGAAGGCGGGATCCCGGGCGAACGTCGCGCCGGTCGGCTCGATCGAGACGATCCGGTCGACCCGGTAGGAGCGCAGCTCCTCCCCCACCTGACCGACGAGATACCAGGTCCCGTTCTTGAGCACCAGGCCGTACGGGGCGACGACGCGCGTCACCTCGTCGCGGCGCCGGTAGACCATGGTGAGTTCCCGGTCCTGCCAGACGGCCTGGGCCAGGGCGAGCAGCACCGGCGGCGTCTCGGCGTCGTGGAACCAGCCCGGCGCGTCCAGGTGGAACCGCTGGCCGGCGACCGATGACGCGTCCCGCAGCCCGGGCGGCAGCGCCGCGAGCACCTTGAGCCGGGCCGCCCGCACCGGCTCGCCCAGCCCCATCTCGGCGGCCGGCCCGGGCAGCCCGGCCAGGAACAGGGCCTCGGCCTCGGCCCGCGACAGGCCGGTCAGCCGGGTGCGGTAGCCGTCGACCAGGTGATAGCCGCCGGTGCGGCCCTGCGACGCGTAGACCGGCACGCCGGCCGCCGACAGCTCCACCACGTCGCGGTAGACGGTCCGCTCCGACACCTCGAGCTCAGCGGCCAGCTCGGCCGCGGTCATCGTGCCGCGCGACTGCAACAGCAGTACCAGGTTGATCAGTCGCGCGGCCCGGATGACCGATCAGCGCCCCCGCCGGGCGCGCACGTAGTCGTCGACCACGTAGCGACCGAGCTCGTCGGCGTCCGGGCTGAACACCCGGCCGCCGTTGCGTTCGGCGACCGCGCCCACGAACCGCTGCAGGCCGGGGTCCTCGCCCAGCATGAAGAAGTTCAGCGTGGCGCCGGCCCGGGTCAGGTGGTCGACCTCGTGGATGGTCGCCCGGATGGTCTCGGGCAGCGGCGGCCACCAGAACGTCGCCTCGCCGTCGGGCTCGAGGTGGGCCGTCGGCTCGCCGTCGGTCACCACCAGCACCACCGGCTCAGCCCCCGGGTGCCGGCGCAGGTGCCGGCCGGCCAGCTTGAGCGCGTGCTGCAGGTTGGTGCCCTTCTCGGCGGTCGGGTCGATCGCCGCGAGCTGGCCCTGCGACAGCGCGTTGGCGTACTTGCCGAACCCGATGATCTGCAGCGAGTCCTGCGGGAACTGGGTGGCGACCAGATGCGAGAGGGCCAGGGCGGTCTGCTTCATGGGGCCCCAGCGCCCGTCGGCGTACATCGAGTAGGACAGGTCGACGCAGAGCGCCACCGCCGCCGAGGCCCGTCGTTCGGTCTCGGCCACCTCGAAGTCGTCGGGCTCGAGCCGGACGGGCAGCACGCCCACCCCGCCCGTCCCGGAACGCCGCCGGACCGCGTTGCCGATCGTGCGGACGACGTCGAGCGGCTGCTCGTCGCCGAACTCCCAGCGCCGCGACGACCCGATCAGGTCACCGGCCGCCCCGGCGTCACGCAGGTCGTGCTGGCCCTGCTTACGACCGGAGAGATCGTCGAAGACCTGGGCCAGCGCCGTACGCCCGAGCCGGCGCAGCGCCTTGGGCGAGAGCGTCAGCCCCTCGGAGTCGCGGGTGACCCACCCCTGGCGGCTGAGCTCCCGTTCGAGCTCACGGAGCCGGCGGACGTCGTCGGCCGCGGCCCGGCCGAGCTGTCGTTCGACCGTCTCGACGTCCACGTCGTCGAGCGTGGCCCCCGGATGCTCCTGGCCGAGCTGGTCGAGCAGCTCGTCCAGCTCACCGATCTCGCCCAGGGCGGCGGCCGCGTCGCCGTACCCGAGGTCCTCGGGCCCCCGCATGCGCTCGCCCCGGCCCCAGTTGAGCTGCGGGCGCAGCGCCCGGAGGTTGTCGGTCAGCTCGCCCAACTGCCCCCGCAGCGGACCCTCACCGAGGGCCTGGTCCATCAGCCGGGACAGCTCCTCCTGCTGCTGCGGGCTCAGCGACCGCATCAGCCGCTCGGCCGCCGCGGCCCGCCGGGCCAGGGAGTCGATGAGCTCCTCGACGTCCTTGGGCTGCTCGGGGAAGAACTGGCCGTGCTTGTCCATGAACTGCTGGAAGGCGTCGTTGGTGTCCTCGCCGCGGGCGTGCTTGGCCAGCAGGTCGTTGAGGTCGGACACCATCTCGTTGACGCCCTCGAGGTCGCCCTGCTGCAACGCCTGTTTCATGCCGGCGAACCGCTGCTCGACCACCTCGCGGCGCAGCCCGTCGAGGATCTGCTGGTAGAGCTGCTGGGCCTCGGCCGACGCCCAGTTGTAGTCGGACAGCTCCTCGACCGCGCGCGACGTCGAGCGCGGCAGATTGTCGAGCACGGCCTCGCTGAATCGCGCCTCGTCGTCGTCGCGGCGGGTCAGCTCGTCGCGCTCGGCCGCGATCGCCTGGTCGAGCAGTTGCTGCGCCCGGGTGACCGCGCCGTCCAGGTTGCCCCGGCGCAACGCCTCGCGGCGCATCCGGCGGGCGCGGTCGCGCAGCTCGTCGAGCCCGCGACCCTCCTGCGGGCCGCGCCGCACCAGATCGCGCAGCACGTCGCGCAGGCTGTCGCCGGCCAGCACGCGCTCGCCGACCTCGTCGACGGCCGCGCGCACGTCGTACGGCGGGGCGAGCGGGTCGGGCCCGTCCCGCCACGCGCCGTACCGGAATCGACTGCCGGCCATGATCAGCTCCCGTACAGGGTGCGGCCGTCGTCGGTGAGCTCCTTGGCCAGCCGCCTGGTCAGATGGAGACCCTCGAGCACGAACTCGATGGCCGAGGCCGCCTGCCCGGGTGAGGGCGCGTCGCCCAGCCCGAGCCGGTCGAGCACCTTGGCCAGCCCCGGCACGGTGCCGATCTGACCGAGCAGCTCGTCGGCGCTGACCAGATCACCGGTCTCGATGATCGCGCCCTCGGCGACCAGCTCGGTGAAGCCGGACAGGTCGAGCCCGGCCAGCCGGTCACGGAACGTCTCGGCCGTCGCGACCCGCAGCAGGTGCGCGAGCACCTCGGTCTCGCGTCCCTCCTCGCCGCTCTCGAACTCGACCTTGCCGCGCAGCGTGGACGTCACCGACACGGTGTCGCACACGCGGGCCACCGCCTCACGCTCCTGCCGCAGACCGGCCCGCCGCAGCGCGGAGGCCGCCGTGGTCTCGGCCGCGGCGATCGCGAACCGGGCCGAGATGCCCGACCGCGCGTCCACCGCCGGCGACTCGCGCACCGCGCGGGTGTAGCGCGCGAGCACGTCGATCAGGTGGTCGGGCACGGCGGCGACCAGAGCGGCCTCCTGCCGTACCAGAGCCGTCTCGAGAGCCAGGTCGACCGGGTAGTGGGTGCGGATCTCGGCGCCGAACCGGTCCTTGAGCGGGGTGATGATGCGCCCGCGGTTGGTGTAGTCCTCGGGGTTGGCCGAGGCCACCAGCAGCAGGTCGAGAGGCAGCCGCAGCTGGTAGCCGCGGACCTGGATGTCGCGTTCCTCGAGCACGTTGAGCAGCGACACCTGGATGCGCTCGGCCAGGTCGGGCAGCTCGTTGACCGCGAAGATGCCCCGGTTGGTGCGCGGCACGAGCCCGAAGTGGATCGTGTCGGGGTCGCCCAGCGCCCGGCCCTCGGCCACCTTGATCGGATCGACGTCGCCGATCAGGTCGCCCACGCTCGTGTCGGGCGTGGCCAGCTTTTCGCCGTAGCGTTCCGAGCGGTGCAGCCACGAGATCGGCAGCAGGTCGCCCGTCTCGGCCACCAGCCGCCGGGTCGCCGGGGTGAGCGGATGGTAGGGATGCTCGTGCAGCTCGGAGCCGGTGATGACCGGCGTCCACTCGTCGAGCAGGTCGATCAGCCCCCGGATGAGCCGGGTCTTGCCCTGGCCGCGCTCGCCCAGCAGGACCATGTCGTGACCGGCCAGCAGGGCCCGCTCGACCTCGGGCAGGACGGTGTCGTCATAGCCCACGATGCCCGGGAAGCGCGGCGCGCCGGAGCGGAGCCGGGAGAGCAGGTTGTCGCGCAGCTCCTCCTTGACGGTGCGGAACTCGTGACCCGAGGCCCGTAGCTCGCCCAGGGTGCGCGGAAGGTCGGTTGGCGGTGTGATCGCGGTTGGTGCGTCTGTCACCGAAAGAACGCTACTCCGCCCCTGTGACAACCTGCCGTCGCTCGGCCGCCGGGAACAACCGCCGCACGCCGTCAGCACCACCGCCCGCCGCTCGGCGCTCGGCCGGGATGTCGACCCGCGCCGGCAGCCCGGCAACTACGAGAAGAACACTCGACGCCGTACGGAAGCTCGAAGCCCTGGCCGCAGGCCGAGGCGCCACCGTCTCGCAGCTCGCCGTGGCCTGGCTGCCGGCCCGGTGCCGATCCCCGGGCACCCGCCACGTCGCCGCCGCCGACTTCGAGCTGACGCCCACCTGGATCTGACCTGTGACGTGGACCTCGTCCAGGGTCTCCCAGGTGGCCCTGGACCACGTCGCGCGCGGGGCGGCAGGCTGAAGTCATGACTGAGGTGCTGAGGTACACGGCGTTCAGCGACGACCCGGCCGGCGGCAACCCGGCCGGCGTGGTCCGCGACGCCGACGAGCTGGACGACGCGGGCATGCTGAAGATCGCGGCCGACGTGGGCTACTCGGAGACAGCCTTCGTCACCCACGACCTCGGCGGCGGGCGCTACCGGGTGCGCTACTTCAGCCCCCTGATCGAGGTCCCGTTCTGCGGCCACGCGACCGTCGCCACAGCGGTAGCCCTGGGCGACGGCGCCTATACGTTCACGACCAAGGCCGGCGACGTGCCCGTGACGGTCGAAGAGGGACGAGCCACCCTGACCAGCGTCCCGCCGACGATCGCCGACCTGCCCCCGGGCAGCCTGGCCGCGTTGCTCACGGCGCTGCGCTGGAACGAGGCGGACCTGGACCCGTCCCTCCCGCCGCGGGTCGCGTACGCGGGCGCCCACCACCCGGTCATCGCCGTCCGCACCCGCGAGCGGCTGGCCGATCTGGACTACGACTTCGAAGCCTTGAAAAGCCTGATGGAGGCCCGCGGCTGGACCACGATCCAGCTCGTCCACCGAAGTGCCGACGACACCTTCGACGTCCGCAACCCGTTCCCGGTCGGCGGGGTCGTCGAGGACCCGGCCACGGGGGCAGCCGCGGCGGCTCTGGGGGGTTATCTGCGGGCGTTGCGGCTGGTGCCGGCGGACGCGACCCTGCACCTGCGGCAGGGGGACGATCTCGGGCGGCCGAGCCGGCTTCTGGTGAGGCTGGTGCCGGGCGAGGCGGGGGTGCGGGTCAGCGGGGCTGCGGTTCCGCTGGCCTAGGTCGATGCTGTCGGTGGGGCTTCATCGCTTTGATCGGCGGGAACGGGGTCGTGCCGGTTGATGGTCGGGCTGCCGGGCCGGGCTGATCTCATGTTGACTGCCGCCGATCGCGGCCTATGGGTGGGCGGCTGCCGTCCGTCACTGTTCGGTGGTGGCTACGAGGGCTGACCAGGCGTGCGGCGTCGTGGTTGGGCCGGGTGCCGCCCTCGCCGCTCACCGGATGGGCGGGCCGCTGACCAGGCCGCCGCCGTCGTGGCCAGGCCGGGTGCCGCCACTCGCCGCCCAGGGATGGTCCAGCAGCTGACCAGGCCGCCGCCGTCGTGGCCAGGCCGGGTGCCGCCACTCGCCGCCCAGGGATGGTGCAGCAGCTGACCAGGCCGCCGGCGTCGTGGTCGGGCCAGGTGCCGCCACTCGCCGCCCAGGGATGGTCCAGCAGCTGACCCGGCCGGCGGCGTCCTGACCAAGCCGGGTGCCGCCTCCACCGCTCACCGGATGGGCCGGGCAGTTGACCAGGCTGGCGGTGTCATGGCCAGGCCGGGTGCCGCCCTCACCGCCCACCGAATGGTCCGGCAGCCGACGACGCCGCGGCATCGTCCGGCGGCTGTCCAGGCCAGCGGCGTCCTGAGCCGGCCGACAGCCTCCGTTGTGGTTCCGCACGGCCCGATCTCCGTTGTGGTTGCGCATGGCCCGATCGATGACCCAGCGCGTGGCGTAGCTGGGTCTTCGGTTGCCGCCGCGCGACCTACTAATAGTGACGGTGGCGGACCATGCGGGGCCTGCGGACAAGGTGGCTGCCGTTCCTGAGATCTCTCGGTGAGTACCAGGGGGCCCGAGCGCTTGGTGTCTTCGTTGTGCCTCGCGGCGGCCGTATTGAGGCCGGATCGCGCGTGAAGCGGAGCACCCGGTCAGCGTGGGCGGCAACTGGCGGTGGATCGTCGCGGGCCGCGGTTGACACGGCCCGCGCGGGTTGGCCGGTCTTCGTGAGCGAGGCACGACGATGTCGCGCTCGTACCAGCCTCCGCACGCTGACATTTCGGCCTGCGAGTGGCTTTTCTCGAAGGCGTCGGCGCGCGCGGGGTCCGCCGGAGAAGTCTCGGCCGGTCGGCCATTCGCGTCGTCCGTGATCGTGGCCCGCCCGTCGATTGTCGGCGCCGGCCGAGCTCGTGCGGGGGCGTCCTTGGACTCCTCCGGTGGCGTGGACGGCTCGGATGCCTGGAGCAGTTCGGGCCTATCGATGGCCTCGCTTCTGACACGCAGTTGGGGACAGTTTCCTTCATCTGCACCGATGCCGGCACCTGAGCGAACGCCTGACATGGCTCGGCCACGCAACCTGGAGCTGTCACCCAGCTCTGAGCTGCGGCGTGGCTGCGGAATCCCTCCCGCCTGGGCGCTGCCACATGTTCCCGCACCATCTGCGCCGGCGCCGCTACCGGCTCCCGCGCCGCCTGCCCCGGAGCCACCTTCCCCGGCGCCACCACCTTCTCCTGCGCCAAGAACTGCCTCCGCGCCGCCACTGGCTCCCGGGCCCACGCCTGCCTCGGGATCGCCGGCTGGCTTGGCAGCGTCACCGTGCTCGACGCCGACGCCGACGCCGACGCCGACTTCGTCGTCGCGCGGACGCTCCTGGTCAGCGAGATCGAGACTTTCGCGCCGGTCGCATTGAGCGGCTTCCCGGCGCAGGAGACTCAGGCGGGCTGCGTGCCGCTGCTTCAGGCCCCAGGCTCGGTGCCGTTCATGCTCGCGGCGGAACTCGTCGCGCTCCGGAGAATAGTTGCGAGCTCGCGTACGGTCACGCATCTTCGCCAGCTCCACCGTGCTGAAGAACTGCAGCTGCCGCATACAGATATTCTCCCGCAATCCGCTCCGGAAAGCTCGCCGCGGCCAGGAAGGATCATGCCAAAAAAACTTCATTCATATGATTGGTCAGTTCTTGAATCAAGGCGCTGAAGGAATGGGGGGTTTGCTCGACCGGAAGCATACCCGACGACGAAGGGCAATATGGAAATCCGCAAACTTGGAGCACATCCGGATGCCATGCTTCAAATTCGTCAAAGCATATTGCGCGATCGATCTTCCTGGCCGGTGTTGCGGGGCGGGGTGGGAGAACTGGGGCGAAGCAGCGGGGCGAAGCGGGGTGTGACGGGTTCGGGCGAGACGGGCTCGGGCGAGACGAGCGGAGCAAGACGGGTTCAGGCAAGACAGGCGGGCGGGCGAGCGGAGCAAGACGGGCTCGGGCGAGACGGGCGCGGGCGAAATGGGGGGCACGCGGCCCGGAGCGGGTTCGGCGGAGGCACAAATCAGGCGCCGAGCCTGGCCGGGCCGGGCGCACGGCACGGAATCGAGCGCCCGGCGCAGGGTCGGGCACGAGCGAAATGTGGACGCGGGATGAGGCGGGGCCAAGCGCCCTACGCGACCCACGCGGGACCAGGCGCGCGAGGCGGCGGGGCACGGGACCAAGCGCCCGACCCGGGACCAGTCGAGGTGCGGACGAGGGGTGACTCGGGACCATGCGCCCAACGCGGGACCAGGCGCCGAGTGAAGTGCGCGGCGCGGGACCAGGCGCCCGATCAGGCGCGCGGGGCGGCGGGGTGCGGGATCAGGCGTAGAACGAAGTGCGGGGTGAGGTGCGCGGCGCGGGACCAGGCACCAGGCCAGGCGCGTGGAGTGGCGGGGCGGGAGCCCAGGCGCAGGGCAAGAGCGGGCAGGTGTGGACGCAGGGTGAGGCCGGGCCACGCGCCCGATGTGGGGTGATGTGCGGGGCGAGGTGCGCGGCGCCGGGGGGTGAGGCGGGGCCAGGCGCCGGACGTGGGGGCCGGGTGCACGGCGAGGTCGTGCGACCGGGCGCTGGCGAGACGCGGGCGCGGGAAAGGTGCGGAAGCGGGGCATGGCAGAAGAGAGCACGGCGAGGGATGGGCGGCACGAATGCCTGCGGCCGGCCCGGCACGACGGGAGCTGGGCGGGTGGAGGCGATCGCGAACTGGTGGCAGGATCGAGAATCGACACGAGAGTGTGCGGGCCGGCCAGGTGGCGAGGATCGGATTCGGTGAGGAAGTGCGCGGGTGAATAGCGGCAGGACCCGAGCGCGACGGCAACTAGCATAGGGAGTACGAAGTCGATTTAAAACAACGTTGGAGGCTCGCCGAATATCGCTCGACGAAGACAGTCGCAGTATAGCAATTGAGCAAGGATGCGAATTCCGCACTGCCCGGATCGGTGGCATTCACATCAGTTGCGAGATCGCCCGTGCGGTGATTTGTCCGGCAATCTGAAAAGAGCTACCGGCGGCAGCCACCGCAACCACAGCGCTGGCCGCAGTCCAGGACGGCAGCCGTCCGACCACCGACAACGGTTCGGAACGACAACCACCCCGGGCCCGCAGCCGCGCACAAGGTCGGAGGCCTCCGGCGACCCGTCGAGAGGCGGCCCCGACCGGCGTCCTCCCCTCGCATAGGATGACCCGGCGATGAGTGCCACTCTGATTGCCCGGGATCTCGCCGCTGGGCACGGCGACCGCGTTCTGTTCTCCGGCCTCGACCTCGTGGTCGCGCCCGGTGATGTCATCGGGCTGGTCGGGGTGAACGGCGCCGGCAAGACCACCCTCCTGCGGACGCTGGCGGGACTGGTGCCGCTCGAAGGCGGGACCGTGTCGCTCAGTCCGCCCACCGCCAACGTCGGCTATCTGCCGCAGGAGCGGGAGCGCCGGGACGGTGAGACGGTCCGGGACTTCCTCGCCCGGCGTACGGGGGTCGGGCCCGCGCAGCTGGCTTTGGACACCGCCACCGAGGCGCTCACCGAGGGGCGGGCGGGGGCCGATGACGAGTACGCCACCGCGCTGGAGCGCTGGCTCGACCTGGGCGGCGCCGACCTGGACGAGCGGGCGGAGCAGGTCGCGGCCGAGCTCAATCTGACCGTCGGCCTCGAGCATCCGATGACCGCGCTGTCCGGTGGGCAGGCGGCCCGGGCCGGGATGGCGTCGCTGCTGCTCAGCCGGTATGACATCTTTCTGCTCGACGAGCCCACCAACGACCTGGACCTGGACGGGCTGCGGCGGCTGGAGCGGTTCGTGGAGCACCAGACCAAGGGCACGCTGCTGGTCAGCCACGACCGCGAGTTCCTCACCCGTACGGTGACCAAGGTGCTCGAGCTCGACCTGGCCCAGCAGCGGGTCGCCCTGTACGGCGGCGGCTACGCCGGTTACCTGGAGGAGCGCGACCGGGCCCGCCGGCACGCCCGCGAGGAGTTCGAGGAGTACGCCGGCAAGAAGGACGACCTGCTGGAGCGGGCCCGGATGCAGCGGGCCTGGATGGACAAGGGCGTGCGCAACGCCCGGCGTAAGGCTCCGGACAATGACAAGATCGCCAAGCACGCGCGCGGGGAGACCAGCGAGAAGCAGGCGGCCAAAGCGCGGCAGACGGAAAAGATGATCGAGCGGCTGGACGTGGTCGAGGAGCCCCGCAAGGAGTGGGAGCTGCGGATGGAGATCGCCGCCGCGCCGCGGTCCGGTTCGGTGGTGGCCACCCTGCGCGACGCTGTGGTGCGGCGCGGGGACTTCCGGCTGGGGCCGGTCACCTTGCAGATCGACTGGGCCGACCGGGTGGCGATCACCGGCGCCAACGGCTCGGGCAAGTCCACATTGCTGGGGGCGTTGCTGGGGCGTGTCCCGCTGGTCGAGGGGGCTGCGCATCTCGGGTCGGGTGTCGTCGTGGGTGAGATCGACCAGGCGCGGGGGCTGTTCCTGGGCGATCAGGGGCTGGCCGTCGCGTTCGGGGAGGCGGTGCCCGAGCTGAGCGACGCCGACGTCCGCACGCTGCTGGCCAAGTTCGGCCTGCGGGCCGCGCACGTGCCGCGGCCGGCCGCGAGCCTGTCGCCGGGTGAGCGCACCCGGGCGGCGCTGGCGCTGTTGCAGGCGCGGGGCGTCAACCTGCTCGTGCTGGACGAGCCGACCAACCACCTCGATCTGGCCGCGATCGAGCAGCTGGAGTCGGCCCTGGGGTCGTACGAGGGAACTCTGCTCCTGGTCACCCACGACCGCCGGATGCTCGAGGCGGTCACCATCACCCGCCACCTCGAGGTGGCCGGCGGCAAGGTCAGCGGGTGAGTGTGCGGGCCACCCGGAAGCCGACGTCGTCGACGCGGAACGCCGGGTGGCTGCGCCGGCGCACCGAGGCGCGGCAGCTCCAGTGCTCGTCGAACCAGCCGCCGCCGCGCAGCACCCGGTAGCTGCCGTAGACCTCCGGGTCGTACAGGTCCCAGCACCAGTTCCAGACGTTGCCGAGCATGTCGTGCAGGCCCCACGCGTTGGGTTCCTTGCCGCCGACCTCGTGCGGGCCCTCCCCCGCGTTGTCCCGGTACCAGGCGATCGCGTCCAGGGGGCCGTAGCGCGGGCCCTCGGTCCCGGCGCGGCAGGCGTACTCCCACTCGGCCTCGGTGGGCAGGCGGTAGCCGGGCGAGGCGAGCAACCGGACGTCGCCGTCCGGCCCCATCTCGTACGCCGGGGGCAGTTCCTCGGCCGCGGACAGCGCGTTGCAGCAGGCGACGGCGTCCAGCCAGGACACGTCGGCGACCGGGAGCCGGGGGTCGCCGGGCCGGCCGTACTCCTCGCGGGTCACCGGAAAGACCCCGATCTCGTACGGCAGCAGCGTCACCGTCCACCGGCGCTCGGTGCGGCGGTCGGAAAGCGTGACCGTTCCGGGTTCGATCGGGGCCATCACGGGCATGCAGCGATCCTGACATCGCGGTTGATGAATCGCCGGCGCGGGGGCACCCTCGCCGGCGAGACGACGAGGAGGGCCGATGGCGGCGAAGCGTCTGTTCACGACGGGCCTGGTGATGGCCATCGGCCTGCTGAGCGGGTGCTCGGTCATTCCGTTCGAGGAGGAACGCCGGTCGGTCCGGCCGACCGAGGACGTGGTCACCCCGGCGCTCCAGGACGTCGAGCGGTTCTGGGGGGCCCAGTTCGGCAGCATCGCCGACGGCGCCAAGTTCGTCCCGGTGCAGGGCGGCCACTTCCCGTACTCGGAGGCCGACCCGCCACCGGCCTGCGGCGGGCAACAGTCCTCGTACGAGCCGAACGCCTTCTACTGCCCACCGGACGACTTCATCGCCTGGGACGCCCAGACGCTGATCCCGGAGCTGCAGAAGGACTTCGGCCCGCTGCTGGTCGGGTTCGTGATGGCCCACGAGTACGGGCATGCCATCCAGACCCGCATCGGCCCGGAGAACCAGCCCACCGTCGTCCTCGAGCAGCAGGCCGACTGTTACGCCGGAGCCTGGCTGGCCGACGTGCTGGCCGGCCGGTCGACGGCGTTCAAGGACGTGACCCCGGCCCAGCTGGACGACACCGTCGCGGGCATGTTGTCGCTGCGCGACCAGCCGGGCACCCCGGCGCTGGCCGAGGGCGCGCACGGCAACGCGTTCGACCGGATCCGCGCGCTGCAGGACGGGGTGGACGAGGGTGTGAAGACCTGCGCCGGTTACCGCCGGACCAACCTGCCGGTCACCGAGGTGCCGTTCAGCACCGAGGAGGAGGCGGCCAGCGGCGGGAACCTGTCCTACGACGACGCCGTCAGCGGGCTGGCCGACGACGCCCAGTCGTACTGGCAGCGCACGTACCCGCGGCTCGCCGGTGGGCAGTGGGCCGACCTGGCGATCCAGCCGTTCCGGGCCGGCGACCCGCCGGACTGCGCGCAGCCCGACGCGTCGGCCGAGGGCGCGGCGTTCTACTGCCCGGCCGGCGACTTCGTGGCGTTCGACAGCACCGAGCTCGGCCCGGCGCTGCACGACCGGATCGGCGACTTCGCGATCGGCATGCTGCTGGGCGACCTGTTCGCGCGGGCCGCGCAGACCCGCCGCGGTCAGCCCACCCGCACCGAGCAGGGCCAGCTGGTCGTCGACTGCCTGGCCGGTTCGTGGACCAACGACCTGCTCACCCGGCCCCCGGGTTCCCGGCTGCAGCTCTCCCCGGGCGACCTCGACGAGGCCGTGCAGGCGCTGCTGGCGTTCGGCCGCAACTCCGAGGGCGACGGCGCGACGGCCTTCGACCGCATCGCCGCCTACCGCGAGGGCACCCTGAAGGGCCTGGCCGCCTGCACGGACTAGCATTCTCACGTGCCGGAGATCGTCGAACTGCTCGCGTCGCCGCTGCACCGTTTCGAGGGCCGCCCGTCGGCCGGGCCCGCGCCCGCGCCGCCGGGTGAGCTGGTCGATCACGTACGGATCCGGGCCGGACTGGGCATCGTCGGTGATCGCTATTTCGGTAAGCCGGCCCACCGCGACGCGAGCGTCACGGTGATCAGCCAGGAGTCACTGCCACCGGGCGCCGGTCTGGCCGCCGTGCGGCGCAACGTCCTGCTCGCCGGTCACCCGGTCGACGACCTGATCGGCTCGGTGCTCACCCTCGACTCGGGCGACGGCCCGGTGCGCCTGCGGGTCACCAGCCGGGCCCACCCCTGCGCCTGGATGGACGTCACGGTCGGCCCGGGCGCCTGGAAGGCCCTGCGGGGCAAGGGCGGCATCCGGTGCACCCCGCTCGACGACGGGATCCTCCGCGTCGGCGCGGTGCGGGTCGTCGTCAGCTGAGCCCCGCCGTGGCCGTGCCGACCAGCGCGGTCAGCGCGTCGGCGACCTCGGCCAGACCCGCGTGCGGGGCGCCGCCCGGCCCGGTCAGGTAGGTGTCGCGCCGGATCTCGACCATCACCGCGCTCACCGCCCGCTCCCGGCGGTAGAAGCGCAGCGGCACGTAACAGCCGGCGAACGGCGTGTTGACCCCGGTCGGGAACGAACCGAAGCCGGCGAGCAGCGCGGGCGGGGTGTGGAAGTCGTCGGCGCCCAGGCAGACCGGTGGGCGCGGGCCGTCGCCGTGCAGCTCGTAGGGCAGCGCCCGGGCCGGATAGGAGTGCACGTCGATGATCACCGCGCGGCCGGTGGCCCCGAGGCGGGCGGCGACCAGGCCGGTCATCGCCGCGGCGTACGGGTCGTAGTGGTCGGCCACCAGCGCGGCGTCGCGGACCGGGTCGTCGTCGCGCAGCCGGCGACCGGCGTAGCCGTGGGTGTAGACCGCGCCCATGCCGGCCGCCCGCATCTCCTCGCGCTCGTCGGGGAACCGCTCGGGGTCGACGACCAGCCGGGACAGCCCGTTGACGAAGATCCACGGCCGGACCGCCGCGGTGTCCGCCGCCCGCAGCGCGATCCGGTCGGTGTACGCGTCGGTGAGGTGGTCGAGCTCGTCGGCCAGCGCCGGGTCGCTCAGGACGATGGCGGCGCGGGCGTCCGCGGTCAGCTCCCGGGAGGCGTGCGGCACGTGCAGGATCACCGGTGACAGCGGATCCCCCGGTACGACGTCGAACCCCACCCGGCGATGCTAACCGCGGGCGCCCGGCGCGGTCAGCTCCGGTCGCCCGACCGGCTCTCGGCGGCGAGCGCGACGATCAGCAGGGCCGCGCCGGCCCATCCGGCCGGCCCCAGGCGCTCGCCCAGGATCAGCACGGCCAGCGCGGTGCCGACCAGTGGTTCCAGCAGCGCCATGAGGGCCGCCGTCCCGGCCGCCGTGGTGCGCAGTCCCCGGAAGTACGCGGCGTAGCCGATCGCCGTCGGCCCGAGACCGAGCAGCAGGAGCAGACCGACGGCGGCCGGGGTGGCCGTGAAGGCGAGACCGCCCGCGAGCGCGAGCGGCGCGAGCGCCACCGCGCCCAGGGTGAAGCCGAGACCGGTGGCGGCGAGCTCGTCGAGGCCCTCGACCGGGCGGGCGGCGACGACCGTCAGGGTCGCGAACCCGGCCGCGGCCAGCAGCGCGAAGCCGCCCCCGGTGATCAGCTCACCGGTGCCGGGGCCGCCGGACGGCACCCCGACCAGCAGTGCCAGCCCGGCCAGGGCGACCGCGGCCGTGGCCAGGGCCCGGGCCCCGAGCCGGCGGCGGCCGGTGACCGCCTCGGCCGCCAGCACGAGCACCGGCGAGGCGCCGATGGTGAGCAGCGTGGCCAGGCCGACGCCGGTGTGCGCGACCGCGGCGAAGTAGGTGGCCTGGAACTCGGCGGCGAGCAGGCCGACCACGGCGACGCGGGTCCAGGCGGCACGGCCGCGGGGGAACGCCCGCCGGGTGACCAGGAGGTAGGCGACCAGCAGCAGACCTCCGACACCGAGCCGGGCCGCGGCGACCCCGAGCGAGGACAGGCCGGCCTCGCGGGCGAGCAGCGTGCCGGTGAGACCGCCGGTGCCCCACAGGCAGCCGGCGACGACGAGCCAGAGAAGTCCGTGGGTGGTACGGGTTCGTTCGATGACAGACAAGGGTTATCGCTCCTGCGACTGGAGGGGAAGGGTCGCGGAAGCGGGACATGCCGGAGGTGCGCGCCGACGCGCGGCGGGCCCCGGTCAGGGCCGGACGCGGATCGACCGGTCAGCCGTCCCGCTCAGGAGCGGGGCGGCGAGAGGGCGGGCCTCGGGCGCATGCGCTCATGGTAGCGGTGTGCTCGCCGGGCGTACGAGACGGGCGGTCGCGGGAATCGCCCGGCCACGGTCAGGGTTGGAGGAGGACGTGAAGAAGATCGGTTTCTTGTCGTTCGGGCACTGGCGCAACGCCGCCGGGTCGCAGACCCGCACCGCGGGTGACGCGCTGCTGCAGACCATCGAGCTGGCGCAGGCCGCCGAGGAGCTCGGCGTCGACGGCGCGTTCGTCCGGGTGCACCACTTCGAGCGGCAGCTGGCGTCGCCGTTCCCGCTGCTCGCCGCGATCGGGGCGCGCACGTCGCGCATCGAGATCGGCACCGGCGTGATCGACATGCGCTACGAGAACCCGTTCTACATGGCCGAGGAGGCCGGCGCGGCCGATCTGATCAGCGGGGGGCGGCTGCAGCTGGGCGTGAGCCGGGGATCGCCCGAGTCGGTGCTGCGCGGGGCCGAGGTGTTCGGCTACGTGCCGCCCGAGGGGGCCACCGCGGCCGACCTGGCCCGCTCGAAGGCCGAGATCTTCCTCGAGGCGATCTCCGGCGCGGCGGTGGCGCAGACCGACCCGGCTCGCACCGGCGTCAGCGGTGGGCTGGCCATCCAGCCGCAGGCGCCCGGGCTGCGGGAGCGCATCTGGTGGGGAGCCGGCACGCGGGCGACCGCGCAGTGGGCCGCCGGCGTCGGCCTGAACCTGCAGAGCTCGACCCTGCTGTCCGAGGACACGGGCGTGCCGTTCGACGACTTGCAGGCCGAGCAGATCGCGCTCTACCGCTCGGCGTGGGCCGAGGCCGGCCACAGCCGCGAGCCCCGGGTCTCGATCTCCCGCAGCGTGCTGCCTATCACCGAGGAGATCGACCGCATCTACTTCGGCGGGCAGGAGAACGAGGACCAGGTCGGCCTGCTCGAGGGGGTCCGGTCGCGCTTCGGCCGCACGTACGCCGGGGAGCCGGACAAGATCGCCGAGGAGCTCGCCGCCGACGCCGCCGTGCGCGCGGCCGACACGATCCTGTTCACCGTGCCGAATCAGCTCGGCGTCGCCTACAACGCCCGGATTCTCGAGACGATCACCAAGTTCATCGCGCCCGCCATCGGCTGGACGCCCTGACAACCCGACAGCTCCGGACAAGGGATTGCGCGTAGTCTGACCGCGATGACGGAATTCCGCGACCCCGACCTGTCCGCGATGGAACCGGCCGCGGTCGACCTCCGTCTGCCCCCGCCCGACCACTACCCCGTCCCGTTCCCCGTGGTGGCGCTGGTCGCCTCGGCCGGCGGGGTCGACGCGCTGCTGCAGGTGATGACGGCGCTACCGGCCGACCTGCCCGCGGCCGTGCTGGTCGCCCTGCACCAGGACCCGGCTCGGACCAGTCAGCTCGCCGAGATCCTGCGCCGGGGCACCCAGCTGCGGGTGGAGATGGCCGACGACCACACGTTGATGGAGCCGGGCCTGGCGCTGGTCATCCCGCCGGCCCGGCACCTGCTGGTCACCTCGGAGGCGCGGATCGGCCTGATCCCCACCGGGGCGCTGCCGCCGGCCCGGCCCTCGGCCGACCTGATGCTGGCCACGCTCGCGGTGACCTGCGGCAAACGGGCGCTGGCGGTCATTCTCACCGGCATGGGTCACGACGGCCAGGCCGGCGTGCGGGCGATCGCCCACTGCGGCGGCACCGTGATCGCCCAGGACCAGGCCACCTCCACCTACCCGTCGATGCCCGCCGCCGCCGTCACCACCGGGCGCGTCCACCACGTCCTCGCGCTCGAGGCCATCGCCGACGCGATCGGCAAGCACGTCGGCTGACGCCATCGTGGCGCACCGCGATCACCCGATCACGTGACACCATGCGGGCATGACCATGCCGGCGCCAGGCGCGTCCTCTGCCCCGGTCACCGGCCCGCGCTCGTCGGCGCCACAGCCGGGCCCGGCATCGCCGGCCCGGCTGGTGCGGGCGCCGGGCGGTGGGTCGTTCGCTCTCCCTGCCCGGCGCGCGGTCGTGATCGGCACGGCGCCCGACGCGGACCTGCGGCTCACCGACTCGTACGCGAACCGCCGGCACGCCCGGGTCAGCCCGTCGGACGGCGCCTTCTGGGTGGAGGACCTGGGCACCACCAACGGGACCACCCGCAACGGGCACCGGGTGGACGGGCGCGAACGGCTGCGCCCGGGTGACGTGATCGGCGTCGGGCGCACCCGGCTGGAGTTCACCCGGACCGACGCCCCGGTGCCGGTGGACGCGGCCCAACCGCCGGGCCGGGGCGGGGCTGCCCGGGCGCTGAGCGCGGCCGGCGCGGGCCTGGCGTGCGCTGGGCTGGGCTGGTGGCTCGTGTCGGCGTACGCTGCCGCCTTGGTGGGTTCGGCCGCGCTGGTCTCCGGTGTCCTCCTGATCGCCGGGGGATGGATCCGGGCCGGCCGGCGGCTGCCCTCGAGCGGGTGAGACGGGACGGTGACGTCATGGAGGTACGTCCGGCGCGAAACGCCACGGACGCCCGGCGCGTGCGGCAACTGGTCGACGACGCCTTCACGCACTACATCCCCCGGATCGGCGCGCCGCCCAGGCCGATGACCGCCGACTACGACGCCCTGGTCGCCGCCGGGCGGTGCTGGGTCGCGGCCGACGGGGACGACGTCCTCGGCATGCTGCACCTCGAGCCGGCCGGGGACCACCTCGAGGTGGAGACCATCGCGGTGGCGCCCGCCGCCCAGGGCCGCGGCGTCGGCGGGCGGCTGCTCGCCTTCGCCGAGGACCGGGCCCGCGAGCTCGGGCTGCCCGAGGTGCGCCTGTGCACCAACGAGGCGATGACCGAGAACCTCGCCTACTACCCGCGGCGCGGGTTCCGCGAGGTCGGCCGGTCGACCGAGCACGGTTTCCGGCGCGTCTTCTTCGTCAAGCCGCTCTGAGGAGGCGTCAAGCCGCCCTGAGGAGGAACGGCTGGTCAACCGGTACGGCCCCGGGGCGGCAGCCGGGGCCCGCCGCGCGGGCGGTTAGATGGATGCGGAGCCGGAACCTTGGAGGTTTGAGCATGCCGACGCCGTTCACCGTGGCGCGGGCCGGAAACGGTCTGCTGGCCCACTTCCCCGACATCGTGAAGCTGCCCGACGGCCGCCTGCTGGCGGGCTACCGCGAGGGCACCGCGCACGTCCGGTCGGACGGGCGGATCAGCCTGGTCGAGAGCGCCGACGGGGGCCGGACCTGGTCGGAGCCGCGCGTGGTGGTCGACGGGCAGTGGGACGACCGCGACCCCAAGCTGGGGGTGCTGGCCGACGGGACCGTACTGCTCAGCTACTTCGTCATCAACTGGAGCACGAACCCGCCGCTGCACTCGACCTACGGCACGTTCGTGCACCGCAGCACCGACGGCGGCCGCACCTGGAGCGAGCCCATCGAGGTCGGCACCCACATGATCCACGAGAACGGCCGCTACCACCCGGCCGTGCCGACCTGGGCCGCCTCGCACGGCAGCGCGACCCAGCTGCCGAACGGCGACGTGCTGCTGCCCCTGTACGGGCGGCTGCCCGGCCGCAAGTGGATGCAGGCGACGGTCGTCCGCAGCACCGACGGCGGGCTGACCTGGCCGGCCGACAGCGAGGTGCTGCTGGCCGAGGACGAGGCAGGCGGCATCCACTACCAGGAGCCGACCCTGACCCTGCTGGACGACGGCGAGCTGGTCGCGCTGATCCGTACGACCGACAACCGGGCGTACCTGTGCCGCTCGTCCGACGGCGGCCACACCTGGACCGAGAAGCAGCCGACCGACATGCCCGCCTCGTCGCACCACGCGCTGCCGCTGAGCACAGGCGAGGTGCTGGTCACCTACGGCGACCTGTCCGAGCGGTGGGTGAAACACCGCGAGACGGTCGGCCGCCTGGTCCGCGACCCCCGCAAGACCTGGGACGGCTACGGCGACGTGCAGCTCTACGACTCGGGCCACGGCGACCAGGCCAACCCGTCGAGCGTCGAGGTCGAGCCCGGCCGGTTCCTGACCCTGGGCTTCGACGTCAACGAGGCCACGGTCATCGGCTTCTTCACCACCCCGGCCGACTACCCGGCCTGAGCTGTCCTGAGGTCCGCCGAGCCGTGGCCCAGCCGCGGCTCGGCGTGCTCCAGTACGGTCGACATCGTGTGATCCGTCAGATACGCCTAGGGGCTGCCGTCAGTCACCAGCGCCCAGGGCCCTGGTTTCGTTCGCGAGTTTCGGCGCCGGTGTTCGCGACTTCCGGCACCACGTTCGCTGGCGCCGAGTGCCGAGACGCTCACGAGAATCGGCACCACTTGTGGATCTCTATCGGCGGTGAAGCCGGCAATAGCTCCGGAGCCCGTTCACTCTCCGTGCAGACGATCATGGTGCGACTGACCGTGAGTGCGCGGATCTGCCGAGGTGAATTCGCTGAGTATTCTGTCGGAATCGATTGCGGCAGTCACTTCGGTCGGTCGGTATTGCCTCGGGGTGTCTCGTCGACTCTTGGGAGATCATGCCACCGGCGCGGATTCCGCGCATGCTCGGCGAGATCGAGACTCAATGCCTTCGCCATTGCCGTGGCCGCGTGCCCTTTGTGGCGCTGCTGTTGTCGGTCGAACTACTCAACGCGCTTTGAAGCGGTTTCGCCTCCAAGCTGCCACATTTCATAGTTCCCGCATTCTGCTGTGATGTCGGACGTCGCCTGCGCCGCGGTGAGGAAGTCGGCGACCAGCGGCGAGGTGCGCGATTCCGCCACCGCGAGGCACACCTGGTCGGGTGCCAGATCTGTGACGGGCACATAGCTGACTTCCGGGTGTGAGTAGAACACGGTCGCCGAACGGGCCAGGAACGAGATACCCCGGCCGGCTGCGACATGTTCGAGCGTCTCGTCCACCCCGCGCACCAGGTATCCGGCGTTAGGGTGCGGGCGCTTGGTGGGCTGCGTACTCGTGTCGGCATGCCAGAGCAGCGGCTCGCCGGCCAGGTCGGCCTCGGTGATCTGCTCCTTGCCGGCCAATCGGTGGCCGGCGGGCAGCACTGCCACCCGCGGCTCGGTGTAGAGCGGGGTGATGCGCAGGCCGGTCTCGTCGATGGGCGGCCGCACATAGCAAACGTCGATGCGGCCGTCGAGCAGCATCGTGGCCTGGTCGTCGGATTCGATCCGTTGCAGGTCGACGATCACGTCCGGGTGCCGGATGGCGAACTCCCGTACCGCCGCGGTGGCCGTGATGCCCGCGCGGAAGCCGACCATCAGCCGTTGGCTGCCGCTCGCGGCCTCGGTCACCCGGCGGCGGACCGCGTGCGCGGAGGCCAGCAGCGGGCCGGCGTCGGTCAGCAACTGCCTGCCGGCGTCGGTCAGCGCCACGCCGTGGCTGTCCCTTGTCAGCAACGGGGTGCCGAGATCGTGTTCCAGAGCGCGGATCTGCCGGCTGAGCACCGGCTGTGCGATGTGCAGCTCATCGGCGGCGCGGCTGAAGTGCAGCTTTTCGGCGACGGCGACGAAGTAGCGTACCTTGCGCAGATCCAAATCCAGATCCATGGAGCCTCCCGGTGGCGATGCCTCCAGGGTATCGCAATCGCTGAAATAGGTCTTGGACACCCGCTCAGGCCAATGACATCCTCAATTGGTACCCGACAGGCCGGAGCGAATTCGGTACCAGATTCAGACATCGGGGCTTGATAACAGGTCCCAGAAGTTGACCTAGCACGTCCTGAATTGGGCCAGGCCCGTCATGTCGTTCGATGGCATCGACGACACAACCGTTAACAATAACGGAGTGGGCGTGGCGTTCTTTCCAGATATTCCCTCCAGAAAGCAGGCGCTCCATGAGCAGCATCAGCATTATCGGCCTCGGGGGTATGGGCCGCGCCATTGCCGCCCGCGCGGTCGAGGGCGGCCACGCCGTCGAGGTCATCGGTCGCGACGCGGCCAAGGCCAAGGACCTGGCCGCCGCGCTCGGCGGCGGCGCCACGGCCGGGACATTCGGCACCGCCCCCGCCGGCGACATCGTCATCCTCGCCGTGCCGCACGCCGGCGCCGTGCCGGTCGTCGCCCAGTACGGAAACGCGCTGGCCGACAAGGTCATCATCGACATCACCAACCCCATGAAAGCCGACGCCAGCGGGCTGACCACCACGGACGGCACATCCGCCGCGCAGCAGATCGCCAAGGCCGCCCCGGCGAGCGCGCACGTCGTGAAGGCGTTCAACACCGTCTTCGGCCACGTCCTGGCCCCGGGTCGTTCCCTGGACGTGCTCTTGGCCGGCGACGACGCGCGGGCCAAGGCGAGCGTGTCGGCGTTCATCGAGAGCCTCGGGTTGCGCCCCCTGGATGCCGGAGGCCTGGAGATGGCGCACTGGCTGGAAGGTACCGGCCTGCTGATGGTCAGCCTGGCCCGCCACGGCGTGGGGGACTTCAACTTCGCCCTCGGCGTCAGCAATCTCGGCTGAGCACAGCCGCACTACCACTTCTCGCGCCACCTCACCCATAAGGAACAGAAGCATGCGCGTTTTCGTCACTGGCGGGACCGGCCATTCCGGGTCGTACATCGTCGCCGAGCTCATCGCCGCAGGGCACGAGGTCACCGGCCTGGCTCGGTCGGACACGGCCGCGGCGGCATTGTCCGCGCTCGGCGCGAAGGTGCGCCGCGGCGACCTCCAGGACCTCGACGGGCTCAAGGAGGCGGCTGCGGGCTCCGACGGCGTCATCCACGTCGCGCACCGGCAGGACCTGCTTTTCTCCGGCGGGGTCCACGCCGTCGCCGCCGCGGAGGTCCCGATCATGCTCGCCTACGGCGAAGCACTGGGGGGAACCGGGAAGCCGCTGGTCGCGGCCGGGAGCATCGGCTCGCCCGGGCAGGGATTCCTGGGCCGGACAGCCACCGAGGAGGACCCGGCCCTGCCCAGCGACGATGAGCACAAGGGCACCCTGCGGGCTCGTAACGTCGTGGAAACCACCGTGATCGGACTCGCCGAGCAGGGCGTGCGGTCGTCGGTCGTGCGGATCGCCAACATCGCACACGACACGACGGATCGTGCCGGCTTCCTCCCGGCGCTGATCGCGCTCGCGAAGGAGAAGGGCTTCATCGGCTACCCCGCGGACGGCGCGAACCTGTGGAACGCCGTGCATGCCCGCGATGTCGCGTCCTTGTTCCGCCTGGCGCTGGAAAAGGGCCCGGCCGGCAGATACTGGCACGCGGTCGACGACGGGGGCATCCCGTTCCGCGAGATCGCCGAGGCCATCGGCAGCCGCCTTGGCGTGCCCGCCGTGAGCATTCCCGTGGACGAACTGGTGCTGCCGGGATACTTCGGGTTCCTCGCGAACATCGTCACGCAGAGCTACCCGGCGTCCAACCTCATCACCCGCCGGACCCTCGGCTGGGAACCCGCTCAGCCCCGCCTGCTCGCCGATCTGGACAACGGCCACTACTTCCCCACCAGCTGACGGCAGGGACCCGAATGGAGGCGCAGAAAATGACAACTATGGGTTTCATCGGCAGCGGCGCCATCGGCAGCACCATCGCGCGGCTCGCCGTCGAGGCCGGACACCAGGTCGTGCTCAGCAACTCACGCGGTCCCGGAACGCTCGCGGACACGGTCGCGGAACTGGGGCCGCGGGCGTCCGCCGCGACCAGCGAGGAAGCCGCGGCAGCCGGTGACATCGTCGTGGTAACGGTGCCGGTCAAGGCCTTCCCCCACCTGCCCGCGGCGCCACTGGCCGGGAAGACGGTCATTGACACGTGCAACTACGGCCCCGAGCGTGACGGGCCCATCCTCGAGCTCGACAACAATTCGCTCACCTCGAGCGAGCTGCTGGTGCGGTACCTCTCAGACGCCATGATCGTGAAAGCGTTCAACAACATCTTCTTCAAGCACCTGCTGTCACTCCCCCGCCAGGCGGAGGCAGGCGACCGCTCGTTCCTGCCGATCGCCGGGGACTCCGCGCCGGCGAAGGCGGCGGTGACCGTATTCATCGAATCCATCGGGTACAGCGTGCTGGACGCGGGACCGCCGGCCGACAGCTGGCGGCAAGCGACCGACACCCCGGTATGGGGGACCCCGTACGGGCCGTACTCGAACGAGAAAGGCCAACCGGCTGGCGAGGACGCCATCCGCACGGCACTGGCCGCCGCAACGCGGTAAACCGCGAGTGGTCCCGGGCCGCGGTGATCGGGAAAGCCCAACCACCCGAGTAAAGATCGTGGTGGTGTCGCCGGATTGTTCCTCGGCCGTTCTGCGCTGCTGGAATCGATTTTCAGCCAGCCCCGACTGATCCGCACATTCCCCTGACGCCTCAGTTTAGGGAACTGCAGCGAACATCCTAATCTGCCGCCGAGCGTGCGCGCCGTCCACTGAGATCGGCTACAGCGTGTCACGCCATCGAGCACGCTCGTGCCGAAAGTAGGGCGTCAGCTGATGGCGAGCAGCACCGCCTGGCCGCTGGCCGAGGCGCGACCGTAGAACGACCGAAGCTGCACGAAGTAGGGCGCAAGGTAGCTGCCGAAGTCGACGTCGGTCTGCGTCCAGATCGCAGAATAGATGTCGGCGGCCGCAAGAGCCTCCGGAACGAACCGCTTGCGCAGATTGTCAACATCGATCGCGTCGAGGGCTGCGGCTACCACCCGCACCGTGTCCGAGGTGAGCAGCCGAGCTGGTCCGTACCCGTTGTCCTCACCGATTTCGTCGCCGCCGAGCATAGCTGCGCCGGCGCCTTCGCTCACGTCCCACGCGGTCCCGGTGAGGAGGTAGTGCATGGCGTGCCACGACTTGTCCAGGTTCAGGTCCAGTTCCGGGTCGGGCATTCCGTCTTCCTCGTCGGGGTCGCCGTACAGCAGCGTTTCCACCGTCGCCGGATCGTCACGCCCAGAGGAGCACACCTGGCCACGCCACTCATCGCTTAACACTCCTGTTGGTGTTACGCAGACAGCGGTAATCCCCGACGCCGCTTCTGCTCGTCGATGCCGCCAATCAGTTCATCTCGCACGGCTGCCGCATCAGCTTCGACTCGATCCCGAAAAGCACCAGCCTGCTCGTATAGATCTCGAACATAATCCCGGTCATCAGTCGGATCGGATTCAATAACTTGCCTTAGCTTGCCGAGCGCCTCCATCGCATCATCGGGGCGGCTCAGCATGACGGCTGTCGCCGCCTGCCTGAAAAGCTCATTAACGTCTCCGCGCCCATTGGGATGGGTGTCATTTCTTCGTCGGCAGTGTTCAAGATAGCCTTCCAAGCTGCCATTCTCCACAAGAAAGGGGTACGCCGTGTCATTAATCGCTTCAGCCAAATCGTTCATGTATTTCTCGGCATGCTCACCGCCAAGTTTGAGGTCGTTATACGAAAAGGTCCGGCGCATGTTGCAGTCGGTCGCGATCAGCCAACTCGCTTGAAAGGAGTCGAGCGGCATGAAGAGAGGCTCAAGAATGGCGAACACGGTAAACTGTTGGGCTGTGACGCCTCTGACTATCATGCCTAGCGGGCGAAGCATCAGCTGCCTGCTGCCTACGATCAGCCATTCTCCCATAAGCCGCGGTATCGCATACCTGTCGGCGGCCGCCTTCCACACGCTCCGTCGATCCGCCGAAGGGCTCACGACGTCACCCCTATCCGCTACTCGGCGCCCTCTCGACGACCACGGTACGGGCGAGCCAAGTTGACGCGGGGCACTTTCACCACGACCAGCTTTGGAAGTAGGCGTCTGTTCCGTGCGCCAACGAATCATCGACCATAGGCCGATGTTGCCACCCGACAACCCGCTTCTGTCGTCGACAGCGCGCGCCGGGCTACCGGACTCGAACCGGCTCATACCTCGCGGTCGTCAGCATAGGAGCACTGGCACGGAATTTCCCACCCGCCTTTGCCCGGCGCGCCGCACCAGGTTAGCTGCTGGCCAGCGCCGATGCACGGGAGCCTTCTGGGCGCGCGCTCTCATGCCGCGACCCGCGCTGGGCCTGTCTGTTTCATATCCTGACTCGGTGGCCGGTGACTATGCAGATCGACTGGACCCAAGCCAATACGACAACGATCTCATCGTCGCGTTGTACCGGAAGGACCCGGCCGACAGCTTCGATGTGCCGGAACGGGTCTTCCGACGATTGGTGCAGGTAGCGAAGGGTTACGAGCTGCACCTTCTGCCGATGCTCGGTGACACAGAGCCCGTCTCATTGAGCGCACCCATGATCCAAACGCGGCTGCATGAGCTGCGCTTCGTCGGTGATCGGCTCAACGATCCCGTCACTGACCTCTGGATCAGCCGGCTCTTACCGGTCGTCCAGGCCGTGGCATGGGAAGGGCCCAGCGCCAGCTTGACCGTCGAGGGCGAGTAGAGCTCGAGTGCTCCGGCTCTGGATTAACCTTGGAGACCGCAACGTACTCTTCCGCGATTCGCGTCGTGGCTGGTTCGGACGACGGTGTAGTCGTGCGGGTCTGCTGATGGAAATGTGTCTGATCGGAGCGGCAGGCATACGGGGCTACCGGCAGCGCACAATTGTGATCTGCCTGAGCGAGTGCCGAGTGTGCCGGGTCGGAGGCTCTGGCTCGGGAGGGTGCTCATTGCCGATCATGGAGCGGTGGATGACGATGCGGCCCTCGATTGGGCTTGAACGCCCCCTCCGCGGCCCCGGGGACTTGCTACGCCACGATGCGGGCCTCGTCCGCCGTGCACCTGGTCACCGCCGTTGGTTCTCGGGTTTCTCGCCCGTGACCATGGGCATCACAGACGCATGGCGGCTTGTGAAGTATGCGGAAACGACTATCGGCTCAGCTTCGAGGTGCACGCGGCGGGCGCCGTGCACGTGTTCGACTCCTTCGAATGCGCCATCCACCGCCTCGCACCGATCTGTGAGACCTGCGGCTGCAAGGTCGTTGGGCACGGCGTCGAAGCTGACGGGGTGTTCTACTGCAGCGCACACTGTGCACGGCGAGGCGAGCAGGCCAGCGCAGCTGAGCTGGTCGACCACGCCGGGCAAGCGCCCGGCGACTGATCGGCCAAATGGGATAGACGTTCATGACAGTGACTTCACGGAGGCCTCCTGTCATCCCGCCGGGCCAGGAAGGGGGAGGATGAGGATGGGGATGAGCCGGACCTCGACGATGCCGATGTGTTCGTCGAGGTGACGACTGCTCGCTTCATTCATGCGCTGGGCCTGCCGGCGGTCGACGACCTCCCGCAATAAACGGCGTGGGTCTGTCAGCGGAGCAGGACGCGCTTGCGCAGCAGATCGAAGCCGGCCCGGTGACCGCGACCATCAGGTCATACCACCGGCCCGACGCCCTGGAATGGACGGATCCCGTCGTGCGATGGTCATGCCCGGCATCGTCGGGTGGACCTCACGGACGAGCAGTGGGGAATATCGCCTCAGGCGTCCGGGAAGACCTGGTCGGCCATGGTGAGCAGGGTGGCGGCGAGCAGCCGGTGCACCTGGGGCCGGGTGAGGACGCCGCGCCGCAGCCACTCGCTGGCGGTGGAGACGGCCAGGCCGACGTAGGAGCGGGCCATCGCGTGCAGCGCCGGGCCCGGCGTGGGGTGGCCGACGGCTTGCAGGACGGCGTCGGCGGCCGCGTCGATGGCGTCGGCGATCACCTGGTCGACGTCGCGGTCGCCGGCCATGCCGCCCGCCGTGATCGCGGCCAGCCAGGAGCGGCTGTGCCGGGAGACGACGTCGAGGAACCAGCCGACGATCGCGTCGACCCGGGTCGGCAGGTCGCCCTCGGGCAGCGCGGCGATCGCCACCCGGGGGACGGTGAGCATGACCCGGATGACGTCCAGATACAGGTCTTTCTTGGTGCCGAAGTAGTGGTTGACCAGGCCCCGGGCCACCCCGGCAGCGCGGGCGACGTCGGTGGTGGACACGTCGGCGTAGCCCCGTTCGCCGAAGAGCCGCACGGCCACCGACAGGATCTGCTCCCGCCGCGCGTCCGGTTCCAGCCGGCGGCGCGGTCCCGCCTGGACACTCACGACGACGACCATACGGCACCGGCTTTTTGACACCCTGCCAACAAGCCGGGAGGGTGGGACCATGCCGACCCCAGGACTGGACGGGTACACCCCGGCGTGGCTCAAGCCCGAGCACGACGACCTGGCCGGGCTGGCCCGTGCCTTCTTCACCGAGCAGGTGCTGCCGCACGCGGCCCGCCACGAACGGCAGGGCCACCCCGATCGCGAGCACTACCGGCAGGCCGGCGCGCTGGGGCTGCTCGGGCTGAGCGTCCCCGAGCAGTACGGCGGGGGCGGCGGCGACTTCACGCACGAGGCGGTGGTGCTGCACGAGCAGACCATGACCGGCGAGGGCAGCCTCGGCCTGGCCGTGCACAGCGGCATCGTCACGGGCTACCTGGTGGCGTACGGGACCGAGGAGCAGAAGCAGCGCTGGCTGCCCGGTCTCTGCTCGGGCGAGCTGGTCGGCGCGATCGGCATGACCGAGCCGGGCGGCGGCTCGGACCTGCAGGAGATGCGGACCCGCGCCGTCCGTGACGGCGACGACTATCTGGTCAGCGGGTCCAAGACCTTCATCACCAACGGGGGCCTGGCCGACCTGCTGATCCTGGCCGTGAAAACCGACCCGGAGCAGCGGGCCGCGGGCATCAGCCTGCTCGTGTGCGAGCTGGGCGAGCCGGGCGAGCCGGGCGAGCTGGGCGAGCCGGGCGAGCTGGGCAAGCAGGGCGAGCTGGGCAAGCTGGGCGAGCAGGGCAAGCCGGGCAAGCAGGGCGGCGCCCCGGCGGGCTTCCGGCGGGGGCGGCTGCTCGACAAGATCGGCCTGCACGCCAACGACACCGCCGAGTTGTTCTTCGACGACCTGCGGGTGCCGCTGGCCAACCGGCTGGGGGCCGAGGGCTCGGGGTTCCTGGCGATGATGCGGCAGCTCCCCCAGGAACGGCTGGTCATCGGCGTGGCCGCGGTGGCCGCGATGCAGCGGGCGGTCGAGCTGACCACGGCGTACGCCAAGGAGCGGACCGCCTTCGGCAAGCCCCTGACCGGCCACCAGAACACCCGGATGGTGCTGGCCGAGTGCGCGACCCGCACGAGGGTGTCGCGCGTGTTCCTCGACGACTGCGTCGTGCGGCACGCCCGCGGGGAGCTCGACGTGTCGACCGCGGCCATGGCCAAGGCCTGGCTCACCGAGGGACAGTGCGAGGTGGTCGACCGCTGCCTGCAGATCTTCGGAGGGTACGGCTACACGACGGAGTATCCGATCGCCCGCATGTACGCCGACGCCCGCGTCCAGAAGATTTACGGCGGCACGAACGAGATCATGAAGGAGCTGATCGCCCGTGCCCTCTGAGGCCTATGTGTACGACGCGTTGCGCACGCCGCGAGGCCGGGGCAAGCCGACCGGCGCGCTGCACGGGGTGAAGCCGATCTCGCTGGTCACCGGCCTGCTCGACGCGTTGCGGGCCCGCCTGCCCGGCCTCGACCCGGGCCGCGTCGACGATCTGGTGCTCGGCATCGTGACGCCGGTGGGCGAGCAGGGCGGGGACCTCGCCCGCGCCGCCGCCCTGCTGGCCGGGCTGCCCGACACGGTCGCCGGCGTGCAGCTCAACCGGTTCTGCGGCTCGGGGCTCGAGGCGGTCAACCAGGCCGCGGCCCGCATCCGCGGTGGCTGGGAGCACCTGATCGTGGCCGGCGGCGTCGAGTCGATGTCGCGCAACCCGATGGGCTCCGACGGCGGCGCCTGGTTCCTCGACCCCGAGACGGCGCTGGCCACCGACTTCGTGCCGCAGGGCATCAGCGCCGACCTCATCGCCACGCTCGAGGGCCTCACCCGCGAGGACGTCGACGCGTACGCCGTGCGGTCGCAGGAGCGGGCGGCCAAGGCGCAGGCCGGCGGCCACTTCGCGCGCTCGATCGTGCCGGTGCGCGACGCCAACGGTCTGGACATCCTGACGGCCGACGAGCATCCCCGGCCGGGCACCACCGTCGAGGCGCTCGGCAAGCTCCGGCCGTCGTTCGCGGGCACCGACTTCGACACGGTGGCGCTGCGCAAGTTCGGCCGGCTGGAACGCCTGGAGCACGTCCACCACGCGGGCAACTCGTCCGGCATCGTGGACGGCGCCGGGCTCGTCCTGATCGGCAGCGAGGCGGCCGGGCGCGACCTGGGCCTCACGCCGCGGGCCCGCATCGCCGGGGCCGCCGTCACCGGCGCCGACCCGACGCTGATGCTGACCGGGCCGGCCCCGGCCACCCGCAAGGCCCTCGCCGTGGCCGGCCTGACCACCGGCGACATCGACCTGTTCGAGATCAACGAGGCGTTCGCCGCGGTGGTCCTCCGCTACGTCCGCGAGCTCGACCTCGACCCGGAGCGGGTCAACGTCAACGGCGGCGCGATCGCGCTCGGGCACCCGCTCGGCGCGACCGGCGCGATGCTGCTCGGCACCGCGCTGGACGAACTGGAGCGACGCGACCAGCGGCGGGCCGTGGTGACCCTGTGCATCGGCGGCGGCATGGGCGTCGCGACCGTTCTCGAGAGGCTCTGATGATCGGCTACGAGCGCGGCGGCGACGGCGTCGTCACCCTCACCCTGGACGACCCGGCGCATAGCGCCAACACGATGAACGCCACCTACGTGCCGGCCATGACCGCGGCGCTGGACCGGCTCGAGGCCGAGCGCGACCGGGTCACCGGGGTCATCGTGACCAGCGCCAAGACCACGTTCTTCGCGGGCGGCGACCTGCCCTCGATGGCCCGGGCCACCAAGGAGGACGCCCCGACGCTGTTCGAGCTGCTGACCACGATCAAGCGGGACCTCCGGCGCCTGGAGACCTACGGCCGCCCGGTGGTCGCCGCGATCAACGGCGCCGCGCTCGGCGGCGGCCTGGAGGTGGCGCTCGCCTGCCATCACCGCATCGCGCTCGACGCGCCGGGCACCCGGCTGGGCTTCCCCGAGGTCACGCTGGGGCTGCTGCCGGGCGCGGGCGGCGTCACCCGCACGGTCCGCCTGCTCGGCCTGGCCCCCGCGCTCACCACCTGGCTGCTCAGCGGGCGGCGCCTGCGCCCGGCCGACGCGCGCGACAACGGCCTGGTCGACGAGGTCGTGGCCACGCCGCGGGAGATGCTGGCGCGGGCGCGGGCCTGGATCGCCGCGAACCCGGACGCGGCCCAGCCCTGGGACCGCGACGGCTACCGGATGCCCGGCGGCACGCCGTCCTCGCCCGGGCTCGCCGCCCAGCTGCCCGCCTTCCCGGCCGCCCTGCGCCGGCAGCTCAAGGGCGCTTCCCTGCCCGCGCCCGAGAAGATCCTGGCCACCGCGGTCGAGGGCGCGCAGGTCGACTTCGCCACGGCCCAGGTCATCGAGACGCGTCACCTGATCACCCTGCTCACCGGGCCGATCGCCAAGAACCTGATCGGGGCGCTCTTCTTCGACCTGCGCGCGGTCGACGGCGGGCTGGCCCGGCCCGCGGTCGAGGCGCCCCCGGCTCACCGGGTGGCGGTGCTGGGAGCCGGGATGATGGGCGCGGGGATCGCG
This sequence comes from Actinoplanes sp. M2I2, assembly GCF_023544445.1. Classification (GTDB taxonomy): domain Bacteria; phylum Actinomycetota; class Actinomycetes; order Mycobacteriales; family Micromonosporaceae; genus Actinoplanes. Next base: position 305,660 of record NZ_JALPVJ010000011.1, read on the forward strand.
CTCGCGTGCGCCCGGGCCGGTCTCGACGTGGTCGTCAAGGACGTGTCGCCCGAGCTGGCGGCCCGGGCGGCCCGGCATGAGCGGATCACGACCACCGCCGACGTGGCCGACCTGGCCGGCTGCGACGTCGTCATCGAGGCCGTCTTCGAGGATCCGGCGCTCAAACGGGAGGTCTTCGCCTCGGTCGAGCCGGTGCTCGCGCCCGGGGCCCTGCTCGCCTCCAACACCTCGACCCTGCCGATCACCGGCCTGGCCGCCGGGGTCGCCCGGCCGGCCTCGTTCGTCGGCCTGCACTTCTTCTCGCCGGTCGCCAAGATGCCGCTGGTCGAGATCGTCGTCGGCGAGCAGACCGGCGACGAGGCCGTCGCCCGGGCCTTCGACCTGGCCCGGCGGCTGGGCAAGACGCCCATCGTGGTCGGCGACGGCCGGGGGTTCTTCACCAGCCGGGTGATCGGCACGTTCCTCGACGAGGCGATCGGCATGCTGACCGAGGGGGTGCCGGCCGCGGCGATCGAGCACGCCGCCCTGCGGGCCGGTTACCCGACCGGTCCGCTGGCCCTGGCCGACGAGGTCAGCCTGTCGCTGATGCAGCGCATCCGCCGGCAGAGCGCGGCCGCCGCGGGCGACGCGTTCGTGATCCGGCCGTCCCATGCCCTCGTGGACGCCATGGTCGACGACCACGACCGGCCGGGCCGCGCGGCCGGGCGGGGCTTCCACACGTACGAGGAAGGAAAGCGCACCGGACTCTGGCCCGGACTGGCCGAGCTGGCCACCGCCGGCGGCCGGGCCGTGCCGTTCGAGGACCTGCGCGACCGGTTCCTGTTCGCCGAGGCTCTCGACGCGCGGGCCTGCCTGGCCGAGGGGGTGCTGCGCACCGAGCCGGACGGCAACGTCGGCTCGATCCTGGGCATCGGCTACCCGGCGTGGACCGGCGGCGTGCTGCGCTTCGCCGACCAGCATCCCGACTTCCGGGGGCGGGCCCGGGCGCTGGCCGCGCGCTACGGCAGCCGGTTCGAGCCGGCATGACCACCCTGTCCGGCGTACGGGTGGTGGAGCTCGCCGGTCTCGCGCCGGGACCGTTCGGGTGCATGGTCCTGGCCGACCTCGGCGCCGACGTGGTGCGCGTCGACCGGCCCGGCGGACCGCTGATGCCGCCCGGGCCGGTCGACCGCGGCCGCCGTACGGTCGAGCTCGACCTCAAGACGGCGGCCGGGCGGGCCGGCCTGCTCCGCCTGATCGAGCGGGCCGACGTGCTGGTCGAGGGGCACCGGCCCGGCGTGGCCGAACGGCTCGGCTTCGGCCCGGCGGACTGCGAGAAGATCAACCCGCGGCTGGTCTACGCCCGGATGACCGGGTGGGGGCAGGACGGGCCGCTGGCCGCGCGGGCCGGGCACGACATCGACTACCTTGCCGTCGCCGGCGCGCTCGAACCCCTGGGCCGGGCCGGAGAGCGCCCGCATGCCCCGATCAACCTGCTCGCCGACTTCGCCGGCGGCGGCCTGCTGCTCGCGGTGGGCGTGCTCGCCGCGTTGCTGGAACGTTCCCGCTCCGGGCGCGGGCAGGTCGTCGACGCGGCCATGGTCGACGGGTCGGCGCTGCTCACGACGTTCCTGCACGGCCTGATCGGCGCCGGCGTCTGGACGGGCGGGCGCGGCGACAACCTGCTCGACGGCGGCGCGCCCTTCTACGACACGTACGAGACGGCCGACGGCGGGCACATGGCGGTCGGGGCGCTCGAGCCGCCCTTCTACCGGGCCCTGCTCGACGGTCTCGGGCTGACCGGCGAGGACCTTCCCGAGCAGGACGACCGGTCGGGCTGGCCGGTGCTGCGGGCCCGGTTCACGGCCCGTTTCGCCTCGCGGTCGCGGGCCGACTGGACGCGGGTGTTCGAAGACCTCGACGCCTGCGTGGCCCCGGTCCTCTCCCCCACCGAGGCGCCCGCCCACCCGCACAACCGGGCCCGGCGCACGTTCCTCGACGTCGACGGTCTCACCCAGCCCGCGCCGGCCCCGCGCTTCGGGCGTACACCGGCCCGGGAACCGCGACCACCCACCGCGGTGACCGTCGCGGAGGTCCTGGCCGGATGGCCGGCGGCGGGGGCTGTGCCAGGATGATCGCGTGCCCTACGGATACATCGCCTCGATGAGGACCCGGCCCGGTCACCGCGACGAGGTCGCCGCCATCCTCACCGGTGGCGCCGACGGGCTGCGGGCCGCCGGTTGTCACCTCTACCTGGTCGGCCTGGCCGCGGACGACGAGGAAACCCTGTGGGTGACCGAGCTGTGGGAGTCCAAGGAGCACCACGACGCGTCCCTGCGGCTGCCCGAGACGCGGGAAGCGATCGCCCGGGCCAGGCCCATGCTGACCGGTGAGTTCACCAGCCGGGAGACGACGATCGCCGGGGGTCTCGGCGCCCCTTGACCGTGGCCCGGCTCGACTACGCTGGCCCGGTGGAGATCGAGCAGGAGCGGCTGCTGATGCTGGCCAAGCACCTTCGCGAGGCCGCCGAGGCGGCCGGTCGCACCGACGTCGTGGCCAAGGTCGACGACCTCGTCCTGATGATCGCCGACGCCGAGCCGCCGGCCGCCCAGGGCAAGACCAACGTCGTGCTGCGCATCCTCGACGGGCTCGGGTTGTAGAAACTTCCTAGTGATCCTTGGTCACATGCTTTATGTCACAGCCTGGGCGCCGCCTTGCTGGCATGCCAGAACATCGCGGCGCGTTACTACTTCACCCTCGGCCGCGAAGGTGTCTTCCCACGTGTCCTCGGCCGCACCGACTCGAAGACGAAAGCGCTCAAGTTCGGGTCATGGCTGCAATCGGCCGTCGCGTTCGTCTGGATCGGCCTGTATGCCGCGAACGGCTGGGATCCGTTCACTCACATGTTCTTCTGGCTGACCGGGCAGGGCGCAGACCGGTCCACCGCCGCCGTCAATTAGCTCGGCCAGGAAGACGGAAGAGAGCAAGACAAGCTGTCCATCCGCATGGGAGGAGTCTACGGCCTGCAACGATTGATGATCGACTCCTCGACCGACGCGTACGCGGTTGTCCAGGTGTTGTCCGCCTTCGTGCGCACCCACGCCCCACGCCCCGCCTCCAAGCCGAAGTCGGTGCCCTCGTCGCCCGCCGACGTCCGAGCCGCCTTCAATGTTCTCAGCCACCGCCCCTATCCGGAGATGCACCGCACAGACCTCTCCAACACCCTGCTCGGCCTCGACCGAGAGGATCTGGCCAACGCGGAGCTTGCCTACGCATACCTCGCCGACGTGAACCTGAGCGACGTGAACCTAAGAAAGGCGATCCTAAACGGGGCGTAGAATAAGTGACGCGGACCTGAGCTAAGCGGACCTGAACTTCGCGTCGCTCAAAGACTCGAACCTGACGGGGGCTCGCCTGGATAATGCCAAACTGGATCACGTAACTCTGGCAGGTGCAAATCTGACGGCGGCGAGTCTAAGGAAGGCGAACCTGACCGACGCGAACCTGGAAGACGCGGACCTGACCGAAGTAGTAGGCGTTACGTCACAACAGCTGGCTCAAGCACGGGTGAACAAGGGAATTCGGCTGCCGGCGGGTGTGGTGCTGCCATCACCGCCTCAACCTCGATGACTTCGCAGCCTTCAGCAGCTCAGCGCTGGTCTCTGGACCGTCGCTTCCACGCAGACCATCGTTCGCCCGTGGGAACGTCGCCTCGGCCGGTGACGATTAGGTCGCTCGGCGCGGCGTTCTGATGTGCCGCCTGTTCGCGTGGGCGGCGCCGCGTGGACTGGGTCAGGAGCAAGAGAATTTCGAGGGTCGCGCCGCCGGCCGCGCCGATGAGGGCTCCGCCGGTAAGTAGGGCGACGTCACGTTGTCGGGTGAGGTCGCCGTTGGTGATTAGCGCTCGCGGACTTCGGGCGGGCTCGCCAATGTCCAGATGGTCGGTCAACACCCATTTGAGCTGCGACTGACGTGATCTCAGCAAGGTTCGTTGAGGTACCGGTATTCGAAATGGGTGAGGTGTAGCGCTGCGGCGACGACGTCGCCGATTCTGCGGGGGCTGATCGTGCTGTGGCGCAAGGTTTTCCAGCGGCT